>CAWGKE010000025.1:0-480444 GCA_963823075.1 uncultured Planctomycetaceae bacterium | reverse complement strand
GAACTTCGGCCAGATGATCCTCGACAACCTCCGCAAGGCCGGCGTGAAGGGGACGGACAAGCAGCGCATCACCTTCGCCCGGCTCGACGCGTTCCCCGGCGAGTACGTCCAGGCCGAGGGCGAGACGGACGCCGGCGCGGCCGTCCGGGCGTCAGCATCGGCCCGGAGTTCGGCACAGTGGGCGACGCGGATATCAAGAAGGCCGCGCTGGAAGCGATCCTGGGAGCAAGTGCGACCTGCTGCTCGGTCTGCGCCTTCGCGTTCGAGGCGAGCGTTCATGAGCAGACGGCGGAACTCACGAAGGAGATCAAGCTCGGCAAGCTCGCCGTGCTGCCCGCGCGCATGAACCCCGACCTCGCCATGGGCGACGAGCTCCTCAAGAAGACCGGCGCCGGCAACCTGTTCATGGTCTTCGGCGAGCCCGACGTCGAGCTCACCACGCGGCGACGGCAAGCTACGGTCGAGCTCCGCGGCCTGGACGTCTACGACCCCACCACCGGCGAGTCCGCAGCTCGGCCACCGACGACATCGCCTGCTGGTTCATCGACACCGACTACAACGGGGAGAGCTTCTTCGTCCGCCACGCCTACTTCACCGGCGGCCGACGACCCCTACGAAAGCTGCAGCGGCGCTGAGGGCCGAGATCGACGAGGACGCCTGGTCCAACCTCTACAGCACGTCAGCCGCCCGTTCGACCCGCCGACCGGCAAGATCGCCGTGAAGGTCATCAACCACTACGGGGACGAGGTGCTGAAGGTGTTCCGGGCGCAGTAGGCGTCAGGTCGCTGGATGGCATCGCCCCGGCCGAGGAGTTTCGCGGCGCAACGAAAAGACCAGGGCCGGGAAGGCGCTTCTCCCGGCCCACTGCCCAGGCCGTATCCATCGCCCCTAGCGGCCGTCACCCTTGCCTAGATGGAATCGACGCCCACGGCGTCGATGCTTTTCGGCTGATCCTGCTGGTAGGTAACTGTCCCGTGCAAACGGACCCCCTTCCCCAGCAGTGCGACGAACCTCGCACGCATCATGGCGAGAAACTTGCCTGAAACCATTCTGCCTTCCGGCCGGAAGAGGCGGATTTTCAGTTTGTATTCCGCCACGTCCACGAGAGTAAGGACCCCTTCCAGGCTGCCGGTCAGCGGAACGGCGATTCTTGCGTTCCAGCTTGGCCCTCGCGGCGGTATCGACGTACCCGGAGTCAACCAGGATCGGCTGCGGCGGCGTGTCCGAGCTGGAAAACCCACTCGGACGGTATTCGATGCCGGTTGCTTCCCTGCTGATGACTTTGCCGAGCTGCTCGATGGCGTCAAGGACGCCCAGGCAGGTGGGAAATTTCGCCCCGAGACGGGTACGCCGCGCATGACCTTGTCAAACCGCTTCAGCACGTCCCGCGATATGAATTCCTTGGTCCCGCCCTCAACCGGCCACGGCAGCACGTCGTCCCCGAACTCGCCGGGTATGACGAAGCTGCCTTCGTCGAACGGCTCGATCTGGAGCTTGGCCAGCTGGGCGACCGGCTGTCCAACGACCGAAGGTCGGGGTATGGCTCTGGTTCACGCCGTAGATCGCCTCGAAGGCGCTGTAGTAGAGGAGCCGCTGAGTCCAGTACAGGGCGTCGTACAGCATCGGGGCGGAGATTCGCCGTCCGTGATCCGCGGGAAGGACGCACGTCGGCAACCGCGGCGCCGTGGGGGGGGAAGCCGATGGACGGAGTATCCTCCAGGGCGGCCGAACCTTGGGGTCGGCCTCCGCCCAAGCGGGACGAAAATCAACGTACCTGGACCTCGCCATTTGCCTCACCGTTCGTCGCTACTTCTTAGGTATCTGAAACCGAAGCAGCAACGCTCCCGCGCCTTCGGACGTGGTTTCGTAGTAGGGCCGATCCACCGCGCGGCGATCGCCCAACGGCTCTGGGGCCGCCACTCCCGCCGTGGGATTGTCCCGGAAAAGCTTGCCGCCGCAGAGCACGTTGATTACCTGGTAAAACGCTTCGGCCTCCTCGTCGGCCGCGTGCAAGCCCAGCATCCCGTCGTAGCCACGCAACGCGTTAGCATGACTGCGAATGCGAACATGGCCATCCCCACTTGTTTGAGGCGCCGACACCAGATCGCGGTTCGCATATTGCCGGGGGCCGCCCCCAGGTGTTCCAGATACAGGACTCTCTTTCCTCCGTTGTGCGGCGATGAAAAGTCCGGCCGCACCGTCAGGAATCCAGCAATAACATCGCCATCCCACGCGACAAACTTCTCCCGATTCGCGGGGGCCTTGCCGTCGCACCACCTCTTGACATCCCACCCCGCCCAACCTGGCGCCGCCCCAGCCCCATCGGCTTGCTCGTGATACTTCTGGACCGCCCCTTGCATCCTTACCCAGACGCCGGAGACGGCCAAGGCCGCCATCTCGTCGTATTCCCGAATGTCAAGCTGGACGTACTTTTCGCCGAACGAAGCGGCCATCCGCCGCCCGCGCATTCGCAACCGCCGCCGTGAAAGCGTAGTCCGCAGGGTTGATGGCGGGCATTGCGACGCAGCTCCCGTCCTCTCTGCTCCTGCCTTGGCCGGTTTGGTTAGGAATACTGTACCGATTGCCAAGGTGGTAGAGTCAGGTCAGCAGCCCCAAGATACACGAGGATGGCGCGCCTGCACGCGGATTTTGCAGCTATGCAGCCGCCCGCGCTAGATAGTGAGGCTCGAAGGCGGAGTCCACAATCTTAGCGCACCCTTGCACGCGAACGGCTTCGCCAGCGGCCTCGGGTCGCGCAGGAGCCAGCAGACGGGGCCGCCGGCGAAACCGGCGTCGTCGAATTCCTCCGGCACGTCGTCCACGTCCACGCAATCGAAGAGTTCCACGCTGCCGATGATCGCCGAGAGCGGCAACGCCGACAGGGCAGGCAGCGTGAGGCCCTCGTCGGTGAGGTCCAGCTCCTCGTCGATACCGAGCGGCGGCCCGGCCACATCGACAACATCCGACCAGTTGCGGACCTCCAGGCGCGCGGACGCATGGATGAGCAGCCGGCCTCGGTAATCCGTCGTCCACGACCTATTTTCGACTTTCTTTATCCCTAGCACGATGAGCGACGCCCAGGGCTGGCGCACCGATAGGCAGCGGCCCCCCGCGCCTGGCCCAGCGGCGGCAGGGCGGACGGCGGGCCGGTCGGGCGCGGCCGCCGCGGACTTAGTGGGTCGCTTTCCCGACTTGCTCGTCGGCGGGCGGGTGGACGGCATACCGATGCCGTGCGAAACGACGCGCTCGGCGATCTCCGGCGCCGTTCCGGCGTCGCTCAGGCCGCGGCGTCTAGGGCGGCGCAGAGCGTCGATGCGGTAGTTTTGGAGCAGGTAACGAGCTTTTTCCACGGCAAATATCCTTTACGGATGAAGAAATGGCCCGCGAGCAGCCTTGCCCGCGGGCCTTTGTATGCGCCGGCCGTTCCATCGGCTCAGGCGGCCGGAGTGAAAACCCGCCGCGTCAGGACCGCGGACGGGCCGGCCACTTCGATGAAGTCGATACCCGCCGGAACCGATCCGGCGGGATGTCGCGTCGCGTGTACCAGATTCCCTTGCGGCTCCGCCGCAGCCAAGACCGCGGCACGTCGATTTCAAGGATGACGATGTTCTCGACGCGGCCGCCGTGCCGTTTTACGACGTGCAGCACGGCCCAGGCGGAGCGGGCGGGCGAATGTAACCAGACGGCCGGTAGTCGGCCCGAGACTCTTCGCGGTGAGCAACCCAGCCCGCTTGATGCTCGGCAGGTTGCGGCGCGGCGTAGCGTGCCGTAGCAACATGGATGCGCCTCCTGAAGCGAGGGCGGGTGGGCGGCCCGCCCGCGATCCGTGTTGCTACAGGCGGCCGGCCGCGATGAGGGCGGCGAGCCCGTCGGAGTGTTTGCAGTGCGCTGCCAGCGGTCGAAGCCCTTGCATTCGCAGGTCCGCTTGGCGCCGTCGATGTTGACGTGGTAGCTGGCGTCCTCGCAGCGGAAGCCGATCTTCTCCAGCAGGAAGCCGCGGCCGAAGTCGGCCGGGATCGGCGTCAGCAGGTAGTCGTGACTTTCCTGACCCACGGTATGCGGAGACGCCGACGTTCTCGGCGGTCGGGCGCACGCACAGGCGGATGGACCGAGCGGGCTTCTGACGCGGCTTGCGTTGACGGGTGGGCACTGGGTTGGTAGCGTTCATCTGCGTTCCTTTCTCTGGAAGGAATGCCAGGGCCGCGGGTGTAATCAGCACCGCGCGGCCCATTCTCGTTCATGCCTCTCGTTCTCTGTTCCGTCTCGTTTGCCTCTCTCGTTCGTCTGCCCTCGCAAGTCCCGGCTGAGCCGAAGCCGCCGGGAGGTTGGCTGCGAGGTATCGGGTTGTCAAAGAGCCGTGTGTCGCTTACACCTTGTTATTCGCCGACCGCCCGATTATATTTCATCAATCGCTGTATTTTCAATCTTGGGAGGTGACGGCCCATGAACGCCGATTGGTTCGCGGGACGGCTGCGGGAGTTGCGGGAGGAGAAGGGACTAGACAGAGCGCGATTGGCGGAAATGTCCGGCATGACGGTCGGCCGGGCCTGCGCGACCTGGAGCTGGGCGTTCGCTCGCCGACGTGGAAGACGGTCCTTGCTCTGTGCGGGGCGCTGGGGGTGGATCCGAACGCCTTCATTCAGGAGCCGGCGCCGCGGCCGCCGCCGCGCCGGGGAGGCCGCGGAAGGCGGGGCCGGAAGAGGAAGCGCCGAAATGGCCGCGAAAAGGCAGGTGACGTGTGGACCGATCGCAACTCCTTGACGGCAACGCGGCGTCGCCAACTACACCCTTCTACACCCGACTACACCCGCGAGCAGGGCCGGAGAGGGGCGACTGGTGTAGTGGAAAATGAAAAAACCCCTTGTTACAAGGGGTTCTCGCGTCTTTTTTGCTTTATGAAGACCCTGCTCTAACCGCTGAGCTACGCCGCCAATCCTCCCCTGTCTGACACGATTTTAGGGCGGGGGTTCGTTCGCATCAAGAGGGGGCCGCAGGGCAATCCGGCCGGGTCGGCTTGCGGTGCGTTCGTGGATTTGCGATCCTGGGCCATATCATGGACGCCGACCCCTCTTCCGCCCTTGCGTATTCCCACGGCGCCGGCCGCACGCCGCTCCTCGGCCGGACCATCGGCGACGACCTCCGCGCCGCCGTCGGCCGCCACGGCGACCGCGACGCCCTCGTCTTCTGCCGCCAGAACTACCGCGCCACCTACCGCCAATTCTGGGACGCCGTCACGCAGGCCGCCCGCGCCCTCCTCGCCGCCGGGGTCGCGCCGGGCGACCGCGTCGGCGTCTGGTCGCCCAACCGCCATGAGTGGGTCGTCGTCCAGTACGCCACCGCCCGCGTCGGCGCCATCCTCGTCAACATCAACCCCGCCTACCAGGCCGCCGAGCTGGAGTACGCCCTGCGTCAGTCCGCCAGTCAGCGTCCTGTTCCACGCCGGCGGGTTCCGCCAGCTCGTCTACGCTCCCATGCTCGACGCCGCCCGGCCGCGCTGCCCCGCCCTCCGGCGCGTCGTCCGCTTCGACGAGGACTGGCCGGCCTTCCTCGCGTCCGGCGAGTCGGTCCCCAAGGCGGAACTCGACCGCCGCGAGGCGGCGCTGCAGTTCGACGACCCCATCAACATCCAGTACACCTCCGGCACCACCGGCTTTCCCAAGGGCGCCACGCTGACGCACCACAACATCCTCAACAACGGCTTCTTCGTCGGCGAGGCGATCGGCCTGACCGAGCGCGACCGCGTCTGCATCCCGGTGCCTCTCTATCACTGCTTCGGCATGGTCGTCGGCTGCCTCGCCTGCACGAGCCACGGCGCCTGCATGGTTTTCCCGGCCGAGTGCTTTGAGGCGGCGGCCGTGCTGCGGGCGGTGCAGGCCGAGCGCTGCACCGTCGCTGTACGGCGTGCCGACAATGTTCCGCGCCCTGCTCGAAGATTCCGACCTTCGGCGACACGGATTGCTCGTCGCTGCGCACGGGCATCATGGCCGGCTCGCCCTGCCCCATCGAGCTGATGACGCGACGTGACGACGAACATGCACATGCCGGAAGTGGCCATCGGCTACGGCATGACCGAGACGTCGCCCATGTCCACGATCAGCGCACGGGATGACCCATTGGAGCGGCGCGTCACGACGGTCGGCCGTGTGGCGCCGCACGTGGAGGTTTGCATTCGCGATCCGGCGACGGGGGCCGTGCTGTCGCGCGGCAAGGCCGGTGAACTGTGTACACGCGGCTACAGCGTCATGCGCGGCTACTGGGACGACGCGGCGGCCACGCGAGCCGCCATCGACGCCGGCGGATGGATGCACTCGGGCGACCTGGCCGTCCTGGACGACGACGGCTACGTCCACATCGTCGGCCGGCTCAAGGACATGATTATCCGCGGCGGCGAGAACATGTACCCGCGCGAGGTCGAGGCGGCGCTGCACCAGCACCCGGCCGTGAGCGAGGCGCAGGTGATCGGCGTGCCGAGCCGGAAGTACGGCGAGGAGATCATGGCCTGGGTGCGGCTGGCGCCGGGCGCGGCAGCCACGGAGGAGGAATTGGACGCGCCATTGTCGGGAACAGCTGGCCGCGTACAAGCGGCCGCGCTACTGGCGCTTCGTCGAGGCGTTCCCAATGACGGTGACGGGGAAGGTGCAGAAGTACCGGCTGCGGGAGATGGCCGTGGAGCTGCTCGGCTTGCAGGCGGAGGCGGGGGAGCGGATGGCGTAGGGGCCGCAAGGGAAAGCGCCCCGTAGTATTTAAGGCGATGGTTAACAGCACGACCTGCCACAGACGCTCGACCGGGTAGTCATCGCGGCCGTGGCCGCGCGGCGCGGAGGCCGGCCAGCAAGTCCTGATCGGGGACGGTAGTGAGGAAGTCGCGGATGGTGACGAGAGTGGGGCAATCGTTGAGGCAGCCCCAGGCAAACACGGGTTGGGCAGCATGGATGAGCATGGTAAACCTCCGGTGAAGTGATCCCCTGAGGTTACCAGCGCAAGGACTCCCCCCGGAAAGTCAGTCGTGGGGGAAAAATCGCAAAAACATCCCAACAGCTGCGGGCAGCTGCGAAAAAACGGCAGGCCATTGGGGGAAGCTGTTTTCGCCACCCAGCAACCGTCCAAGAAAAACTGGGATCTGCCAACAGCGCATCCGGCCCCATTTCTCCGCTGCTAACCTTGTGTGAAAATCGGGATCGGCTACACTAACATCCGTTCACATTGCGAGGACCATTTCCGTGCCAACACAGCGCGGCCGAGGCCGCGCCGAACCTTATCGAGGAAGAGTCATGGCCGAGCCGTCGCGCGATCAGTTATTGAAGAACGTCGTGGCGCAGATTCGCAGTCAGCTGAAAGACGAAACCGCCATCATGCGGCTGGGCGAGAGCGCCCTGACGGACATACCGGGCATCTCCACCGGAGCGCTGAGCCTGGACATCGCGTTGGGCGGTCGCGGCCTGCCGCGCGGCCGGGTGATCGAGATTTTCGGGCCGGAGTCGAGCGGCAAAACGACGGTGGCGCTGCATTGCGTGGCCAACGCGCAGAAACAGGGCGGCGTGGCGGCGTACATCGACGCCGAGCACGCGCTGGACCCCAGCTGGGCCAAGCGGATCGGCGTGGACCTGGAGAGCCTGCTGGTGAGCCAGCCGTCGTCGGGCGAGGAGGCGCTGAAGATCGCGGAGATGCTGGTCAAGTCCAACGCGGTGGACATCATCGTGGTGGACTCGGTGGCGGCGCTGGTGCCGCGGGCGGAGGTGGAGGGCGACATCGGCGACTCGCACGTCGGCTTGCAGGCCCGTCTGATGAGCCAGGCCCTGCGCATGCTGACGCCGACCGTGTCGAAAACGAAGACGTGCTTGATCTTCATTAACCAGTTGCGGGAGAAGATCGGCGTGATGTTCGGCAACCCGGAGACGACGCCGGGCGGCCGGGCGCTCAAGTTCTTCAGCACGGTGCGTCTGGAGGTGCGTCGGGTGACGGGGATCAAGGACGGCGAGGAGACGATCGGGTCGCGGGTGAAGGGAAAGGTGGTGAAGAACAAGGTGGCGCCGCCGTTCCGTCAGGCGGAGTTCGACCTGATGCACGACCACGGCATCAGCCGGGAGGGCGACCTTCTGGACCTGGCGCTGGAGGACAAGATCGTCGAGAAGTCGGGCAACTGGCACTCCTACGGCGAGATCCGCCTGGGCAACGGTCGGGAGGCCGTGAAGCAATACCTGCGCGACAATCCGGCGCTGGTGGACGAGATCAGCCGGAAGGTGCTGGAGAAACGCGGCCTGACGCCGCCGGCGGCCGCGCCGGTCGGCGAGAACGGCCAGGCCGAGTCGGCGCCGGCCAAGACGGAGCCGTCGGGCCGGAAGGAGTCGCGCCGGCAGGCCGCGGCGGTGGAGTGAAATGGGGTGCGGCCCGATCCGGCCAGGCGCCTGGCCGGATCGGGCCTATGACGGAGTAAACGACGGCATGAAGACGCTGGGCGGCCCCACCCGCAGGCGGCGTGGATTGGGTGAGCAAAACAGGGTTCGCCGTGACGGGTGGGCGATGACATGAGCGAATGGTATTTCGCCTACGGCAGCAACCTCTGGAGCGAGCAGATGGCGGAGCGCACCGGCCCCATCCCCATGGACGAGAATCGACCCAGGAGGGCGGCGCTGCCCCACTATCGGCTAGTTTTCAACATGCGGGGGGAAGACGGGCAGGTGTTCGCCAACATTCAGTGCCCGGGAAACGGAGTGCTCGGCGTCGTCTATTGCTGCAGCCCGGCAGCCTTGATCCGGCTGGACGAGTACGAGCGGGGCTATGAGCGACGGCGGGTGTTGGTGACGGCCGAGAACGGCGAACGACTGGAAGCCTTCACTTACGTCGCGGAGCCGCCGCACATCGTTTACGGCCGAAGGCCGGCCGCTGAGTACGTGCGTCGCATCGTGACCGGGGCCAGACAGCACGGGCTGCCGGAAGTGTACATCCAGGAAATCGAAGCTCAAGAATCCTGACCAAAACCTTACCAAAGGGCTGGCAATAAAAACCCAGGGCAAGAGGCTCGGTTTCGCCGTAAACCCTTGCCCTGATTGCAGTGCCGGAGACAGGACTTGAACCTGCACGGCCATTACAGCCACCTGGCCCTCAACCTGCCCCAGCCCGTATTTGCCTTGCGAAGAACTTGTAGGGCAAATGCAGGGAAACCGCTTGTCGGCCAACACTTTCGGGCTGACCAGATAACGCACTTACATTGTAGCAGCAGGGAGGTTGGATGGGCAGCATAGTGGCAAAAAAGTGGCAAGCCCCCGCTCCAGGCTTTTGGGCTTTGCCACTTTTTAGGTCTTTGACACGTTTTTGCCGCGTCTGACACTGATTGCCGGCCGGGCGACCATCGCCCGGCCGGCTGCGTTTGCCCGCGGAGAGGACGGTGCGCATCCTCATGCGGCGCGACCCTCCCCCCCGCCGCTCGCCTGCTTCACAAGCTTCGACGCCACTTCCTGAAGCTGCCGGATGACTTCATTCACCTTGGACAGCGCCTCTTGGGCGTCGGGGCCGACTCGCTCCCCATGCGGCAAACCGACCACGGCCGCCCGGAGCATTCCCGCCTGATGTTCGGCGCTCCGCAAGAGCAACATTGGCCTGTACTCAACCACGACCCAGTTCAACAGGGCGGACAAGTCCACCCCACGCGAACCCGCGACGGCTACGTAGTCCTCATGGACATCGGCGGGCATTCGGAAAGAGACGTGACGCATCTCTTGAGTCTTCTTTGTTCGGGACACGATGGCCTCCGTGTTTTTCCTTCATCCATGCGCTGGTAACAGACGATATGACATAGTAGCCGCTGCATCAGCACGGAGCGGCATACCTACCTGCCGCAACGGCGTCAACCGCGTTGGCGCCCTTGCGCGGCGGTTTAAGGAGGAACGAGAAGATGGCTGAGGAGATGAGGTTCGAGGTGCCGATGGACGAGCTTCGCCAGTTCATGCAGAAAGCCGCGAGCGCCCTGTCCAGCATGGCGGCGAACTACCGGCCGATCGGCCCGTTCGTGACGGTTGACGACCGGCTCAAGGATCGCTGGCCGATGGCCACCAAGAAGGACAGGTGCCGCGTCCGCGACGTGTGCGTGGGGATGTTCATGGAGCGCCTGGGCGGCGCCCCTACAAAATGAATGGGTGCCCCAACGGCACGTTCATGATCGAGCAGGACCACCTGCCGATCCTGGATCGCGCCATCGACGTGGTGCGCGCCGAGGTCGAGGCGCGGGGGCCTGGACCACTGTTCGGCGAGCGGGATCGCTGAGGTCGCGGCCACGGTCAGCCGACCGGCGCACAGCGCCGCGTCGGCTGACGCTGCTTTTCCCGCCAAGCCACGCCAGAGCCTTTCTCCGGCCCATCGCCCCCCAGCCGGCCAACGGGCCGCCTTCAGCACCGTTTGCCGTCCTGCCGCATCCTGTCGCATCCCAAGGGGCGTCCGGCACTTCTCGGCTTCTCGCCGCCGCCAAGAAAAATCGGCGCAATCTCTCTGCTGACATATACTTACGATCTGAACATGCGTATAATTATAGGCAGAAAAGAGGCTCCGGAGGCTGCTGCTAACAGCCCCCGGAGCGACCAACACTCCGGCGCGGTCACGCCAGAACGCGGCCTCGACTGCCATTCTACCACCGCGCCTCCGAAGATGAAGGGGGATGCCGTGGACATGCGCGAGTTGAAGGGCCTGGAAATCGCGGCCCGATCCAAAATCGCTTTCTTCGACGGCGGCTGGGTCGTTCCGTCGCAGACCAGCAAAGGGACGTACCGTGTCGTCATGGCACCGGACGGCGAGACATGCCAGTGTGAGGATTTTGCACTCCACAAAATCCCTTGCAAGCATATCCACGCGGTTAGGCTGGTGCGGGAGCGCGACCACGGCGGCAAGTCGCCGGTCATCGTGACTGAGCCGGTCCCCAAGCGGCCGACCTACCGGCAGAACTGGCCAGCCTACAACCAAGCGCAGATGACGGAGAAGCACCGCCTGCAAGTCCTGCTCCATGAGCTGTGCCAAGGCATCCCGGAACCGCCGCGTCCACAGGGCAAGCGAGGGCGGACGCCTACGCCGCTGGCCGATCAGGTCTTCGCCTGCTGCTTCAAGGTCTACTCCACGTTCAGCGGCCGGCGCTTCAACTGCGACTTGCAAGACGCAATCGGCAAGGGCTACATGTCCTGTTCGATGGCCGCGAACAAGCTCTGTTGTTACATGGAGAGTGAGGAACTGACGCCCATCCTCCACAAGCTCATTGCACAGGCGAGCCTGCCGCTGCGTGCGGTCGAAACCATCTTCGCGCCCGACTCCACCGGGTTCAGCACGTCCCGGTTTGTGCGCTGGTATGACGAGAAATACGGAGTTCAGCGGTCGGGAAAGGATTGGGTGAAGGCGCACGTCATGACGGGCGTGAAGACGAACACGGTCACGGCCGTCATCATCGCGGGCCGGGAGGCGAACGACTCGCCGATGTTCAAGCCGCTGGTGGAGGCCACGGCCGAAAACTTCACGGTCAAGGAAGTCCCGGCGGACAAGGCGTACTTGTCGCGGGACAACCTGGACTTGCTGCACACGATGGGCGGGACCGCGTACATTCCGTTCAAGATCAACAGCACGCCGGGCGAGGCGGGCACGCTGTGGGAGCGGACGTTCCACTACTACCAGTTCCGGCGCGACGACTTCTTGAAGCACTATCACCAGCGGTCGAACGCGGAATCGACGTTCAGCATGGTGAAGGCGAAGTTCCGGGACCACGTTCGCAGCAAGACGGACACGGCCATGACGAACGAGGTTCTTTGTAAGCTGCTCTGCCATAACATCTGCGTCCTTATTCAGTCGGAATGCGAGCTTGGCATCGAGCCGGTATTCTGGCAGGATGAGGCGTCGGCGGAAGAGGGCGGACCGGACGTGCTGCCGCTGGTTCCGCCCGCCTGACACGACATGGACCGGGCTGACACAGAATTCGCCTTGGCGGACGAAAAAAGTGGCAAAGCCAGGCTTTTGGATAGTTCCCCTTTGCCACTTTTTGCCACATTTGCCCCACATCGGCCCATCCCACGAACCGTCATCCTGCTCGCCTCGCCGCCACGAACCACGCCTTCGGCCCACCGTCGCTGAAGCTGAACTCCTTCAGGTCGGGCCGTACCTCGTAGCGTGACGGCTCGATGGACTCGATGCTCCAACCCTGAGCGAAGGCGTCGTGCAATTCCTTTTTCGACACTCGCCTCGGTCCCTGCTCGCCCGGTTCCTCGTCGCTGAAGCAGAGCAGCAACAGCCGCCCTCCCGGCTTCAGCACCGTCGCCAGCCCTTCGACGTAACGGCGGCGGTCCTCGTCGTTGAAGACGTGGAAGAGGCCGCTGTCGATCACGTTGTCGAACAGCTCCGACCAGTCCTTCAAGGTCAGGGCGTCTTTGACCAGGAACGTCGCCGGCAGCCCCCGCTCGGTCGTCTTGCGCCTGGCCCTGGTGATCGGCTCCTCCAGGAAGTCGATGCCCGTCACCGTGCAGCCCCGACCGGCGAAGTACAGGGCGTTCTCCCCGGTGCCGCAGCCGGCGTCGAGGACCGAGCCGGTGATCTGGTCGGCCACTTCGAGCAGGGCCGTCTGCGGCCTGCCGATGTCCCAGGGCGCTTGGCCGGCGTAGGCGCTCTCGAAGGTGCTGCGGTCGGGTACGGTCATGGCTACTTGCTCCCCTCCAGGCGCTCCATCTGCTTTGACAGTTCGGCCAAGGACGAGATGCAGAGGTCCGGTGCGGGGCCGAGCGGGAACACTTGCTGGCCCGGACGGGCGACGAAGGCGGTCTTCATCCCGGCCCAGGCCGCTCCCGCCACGTCCCAGCCGTGCGCCGCCACCAGCAGGCATTCGGACACGTCTGCCCCGACCCGGCGAGCGCCCCAGCGGTAGACGTGGCTGTGCGGCTTGTACATCCCGACTTCCTCAACACTCAGCAGCATCTCGAAAAAGTCGGTCAACCCGGCATTCTTCATCTGGTCGGCTACCGCCGCCTTCGAGGAATTCGTCAGTGTCACGAGCCGATACGGGCCTTGCAGACCCTTCAAGGCAGGAACCACGTCCAGGTGCGGGGGCAGGGACCGCATCGGGGCGACGGCTTTCTGGGCGGCATCCTCCGACAAATCGACGCCTTGGTTCTTGGCGACCATACGGAGGCAGGCCGCACCGATGTCGCTGAAGTCGGCAAAGCGGTCGGCCAGCGTCATCACCAGCGAATGCTGAAGCAGGGTCGTGAACCAGAGCCGGGCGGTTTCCGGCCCACCGCCCAAGAGCTTGGTGATCGCCTCCTTCATCGGCTGAAGGTCGAGCAGCGTCTCGTTCACGTCGAACAGGATGACCTTGGGACATGCCATTGCGGACTCCTCTCTCTCGTCCGGTGCCCACCAGCGACCCCACGGCAGACCCCCGGCAACGAAACCAGGATTCTAGCCGAAGTACCGCTGCGGGGCGGTCGTCGCCGAGAGCGGGGCTGAAGGATGAAGCCATGCTGCTGCTTTACCATGACCCGCACTTCACGTTCCGATTCAACGACGACCGCCTCGTTCCCCGATTCCATCTGGAGGGCGTCGAGGCCGGACGGCGCATCTCGGTCTACAACATCGACCCAGGCACCGGCGAGCGCCTGGGCCTGCTGGCAACCGCCGCCGTGGGCGAGGGCGGTTGGGTGGACTTGCCCATGCCGGTCGTCGTGAAGGCCGGGGATGCGTTCATCGCCGTGCCGCGACCGGCACAAGAACGGTAGCGGCAGGCGGCTCATTCCGGTTCGGGCCGATGCCGGAATCCGAGGTCGATCAGCCCCGCCGACCGCTGTTGTGCTTCCGCTTCTCGGCGGCGGCGGTCGCAGACGATCCGGCCCTCAACTCCTGATGAATGCTCCTCGCAGGCGGGCTTGAGGCACACTTCGCACTCCCGGTAGAACCAGGTGTCCCAGTCCCTGGGGTCCACCTTCAAGATCGGCTGGAGTCTGCGGCTGCAACCATCGACGCTGCACTTCACGAAAGACATGGCACATCCCCCTTCCCCAGTGCGGGTGCGTTCGTGCGACCAACTTGCAGCCGCATACGGTGCGCCGGGCTTGCGAATCCGCTGGTTTTACCTACAATACCTGAAGGTGCAAAATTTGTACGTCAAAGCAGGAGAGGCCAACGATGCCGCTCGCACAGCAGTTCGCCCTGGACCGCCAGGGGCGGCGCTTCGCCGACGTGCTGCGTGACACCCGCATCTCCTTCCCGGCGATCCTGGACTTCTTCAATCACCCCGACCGGCAGCGCCGCCTGATCGAAAGCGAACTTCACCACGACCGCCCTGCGTTGGCCGGGGTGGTTCGAGAATTTGAGCATCGGCGGGACGTGGACCAGTTCTTCCGCACCAACGATGGGCATGTGACCACCCGCTTCCGGCAGGCCATCGGCGTCGTGGTGCGAATCATCATGGAAGCGCACGGGTGGAAAACGACGGGGCGGAAGGGGTCGCTGGGCGTCCGGGCGAAAGCGCCGACCCGGACGGTCACGACCGGGGCCGACCACAACACGGGCGGCTTGGCCGTTTGGTTCACCCGTGCCGAGCGCTACGAACTCGTGGCCGGGTCGCCTTACCGCACCGTCGAGGAGCGGGCCGCCGAGATCGAACGAACAACGGCAACGACGGTGCTTGAGTGACGTGATCGGCCCCAGCGATTTTCACCCGTCGTGCCGCCGACCCGAAGGAGCAGAATGCCTGATTCGCAAACGCTTTCGTTCAGCGCCGACAGCATCGTGGACACCGTGCGGGAGCCGATGCTGGTCCTCAGCGCCGACCTGCGGGTGCGGCGGGCCAACCGCTCGTTCTACCGCACCTTCCGGGTCACGCCGGAAGAGACGGTGGGCCGGCTGGTGTACGACCTGGGCAACCAGCAGTGGGACATCCCGTGGCTGCGGAAGTTGCTGGAGGAGGTCTTGCCGCAGGACACGGCCTTCGACGATTTCGAGGTCGAACACGACTTCCCCGCCATCGGGCGGAAGTACATGCTCCTCAACGCCCGCCGCATCTGCGGCAAGGACAACCAGACCGAGTTCATCCTGCTCGCCATCGAGGACACGACCGAGCGCCGTCTGGCGGAAGAGGCCAGGCGGGAGATCGAGTCCCGGTACACGTCGCTCGTGCAGAACATCAAGGACCACTCCATCTTCATGATGGACCTCGAAGGAAACATCACCACCTGGAATGCGGAAGCGGAGCGGATCATTGGCTACACCGAGGCCGAGATTCTTGGTCGGAACTTCTCGGTCATCTTCACCCCCGAAGACCTACTGGCCGGGATGTCGAAGCAGGAACTCCGGCTGGCGAGGGAAAACGGGCGTGCGGAGGACGAGCGCTGGCACGTCCGCAAGGACGCCAGCCGCTTCTGGGCGCTGGGCATCGTCACCCCGATGCACGACGCCGGGGGCAATCTCTCCGGCTTCTCCAAAATCCTGCGGGACATGACCGACCGCAAGCGTGCGGAGCAGGCGTTACAGGAGGCCGACCGCCACAAGGACGTGTTCCTGGCGACCCTGGCCCACGAACTGCGCAACCCGATGGTCCCCCTGCGGAACGGCCTCCAACTGCTGCGGCTGACGACCGAGCCGGAGGCACGGGAGCAGGCCCGTGCCATGATGGAGCGGCAGTTGGGGCAGATGGTGCGGCTGGTGGACGACCTCCTCGACATCAGCCGCATCAGCCGTAACAAGCTGGAACTTCGCAAGGCCCGGATCGAGTTGTGGGCGGTGGTCCAGAGCGCCGTCGAGACGGCCCGCCCGCAGATTGAGGCGAGCGGCCACACGTTGACCGTGACGCTTCCCCCATCGCCGGTCTACCTTCACGCCGACCTGACCCGGCTGGCCCAGGTGTTCTGGAACCTCCTGAACAACAGCGCCAAGTACACGGAACCGGGCGGGCGGATCACCCTGACCGCCAAGGTGCAAGGGGCCGAGGCGGTGGTCACGGTGGAGGACACGGGGATCGGGATTCCCGCCGAGGCATTGCCCCGGCTGTTCGAGCTGTTTTCCCAGGTGGACCGGAACCTGGACCGGGCGCAGGGCGGGCTGGGCATCGGGCTGGCCCTCGTCAAAGGGCTGACGGAAGCGCACGGCGGGACGGTGGAGGTCTTCAGCGCCGGGGCGGGCAAGGGCAGTTCGTTCGTGGTCCGGCTGCCGGTCAGTCGTGGCGTGCCGGTGCGGAAAACGCAGTCACCGACCGACGGCGCTGCGTTCGGCCCCCGGCGGCGTATCCTCGTCGTGGACGACAATCGAGACGGAGCCTCCAGCCTCGCCATGCTGCTGACCGTCATGGGACACGACACCCGTATCGCCCACGACGGCCTGGAGGGGGTGGAACTGGCGGAAGCATTCCGTCCCGACCTGATCGTGCTGGACATCGGGCTGCCCAAGTTGAACGGACTCGACGCCTGCCGCCGCATTCGGGAACAGCCCTGGGCGAAGAACGTCGTCATTGCCGCTGCGACCGGGTGGGGGCAAGACGAGGATCGCCGCCGCTCAGAAGAGGCGGGCTTCGATCATCACCTGGTCAAGCCCGTGGACGCCGCCGCCTTGGGGAAGTTGGCGGCGAACGGTAGCCGGGAGAAGCGGGTACACTAAGGACGCCCGAAAGAACAACTTGAGCAAGTTTTTCTGAGTTCGTAGTCTGTGAGGATGCACGATGCAACCATCCTCCAAGGACTGCGGACCAAGTATGGAACTCTTCAGCCGATCATGGACGAGCGTCTCCGTCGCCAGTGGGCTGCCACGGAAGCTCTCGCCCTGGGCTGGGGTGGCGTCTCGGCGGTTGCCAGCGCCACCGGGCTGTCGCGCAATACCATTGCCGCCGGCATTGCGGAGATCGGCGAGCGGTCGCGGCAGACCACGCCCGTTCCTCCCAGCCCGCGGGTGCGGCGACCGGGCGGCGGGCGCAAACCGCTGACCGAGACCGACCCCGGTCTGGCAGAGGCGCTGGAGGCCTTGGTCGAGCCGGTGACGCGGGGGCACCCCGAATCGCCCTTGCGCTGGACGTGCAAGAGCACAGCGAAGCTGGCCGAGGAGTTGCACCGGCAGGGGCACGCGGTCAGCGACCGAACCGTGGCCAAGCTGCTGTACGAGGCGGGCTACAGCCTCCAGTCCAACCGCAAGACCCGTGAGGGGTCGGCGCACCCGGATCGCAACGCCCAGTTCGAGTACATCAACGACCGGGTGCGGCTGTTCCAGTGCCAGGGGCAGCCGGTGGTGTCGGTGGACACCAAGAAGAAGGAATTGGTCGGGGATTTCAAGAACGGCGGCCGGGAGTGGCGGCCCAAAGGCCAGCCGCAAGAGGTCCGGGTCCACGACTTCCAAGATCCGGCTCTGGGCAAGGCGATTCCCTACGGGGTCTACGACCTGACCCACAACCAGGGTTGGGTGAGCGTGGGCATCGACCACGACACGGCGCGGTTCGCGGCCGAGACGCTGCGGCGCTGGTGGGCAGGGATGGGCGCCAAGAGGTTCCCACGCGCCCGGAAGTTGCTGATCACGGCGGACGGCGGGGGGAGCAACGGCAGTCGGTCGCGGCTGTGGAAGATGGCGTTGCAAGGGCTGGCCGACGCCGTCGGGCTGCCGCTGAGCGTGAGCCACCTGCCGCCGGGGACGAGCAAGTGGAACAAGATCGAACACCGGCTGTTCTGCCACATCACGCAGAACTGGCGGGGACGACCGCTGGTGAGCCATGAGGTGATCGTAAGCCTGATTGCCCATACCACCACCGAAGCGGGACTCGAAGTTCAGGCGGCGCTGGACACCAACTGCTATGAGACAGGAGCCAAGGTGAGTGACGAAGAGATGGCATCCCTTCAGATCACCAAGGCCGACTTCCACGGCGATTGGAACTACACCATTGCGCCCAACTGACACTTGCTCAAGTTATTGTTTCGGGCGTCCTAAGGGCCAAGGCCCGCCCGCAGACGGACCTCTGCGGGAATGTAGAGAAAGGTGAAGCCATGACCGAGGACCACCACAGCACGCTGTCTCCGCAGGAAAGGGAAGGGCGATTCGACTTGCTGGCGGCGGCATCGAAGGAGTACGCCCTCTTCCTGGTCGAGCCGGGCGGCAGGCTGATCTGCTGGAACCCCGGTGCGGAGCGACTGTTTGGCTACCGGGTTGACGAGATCATGGGGCAGCACTTCTCCCGCTTCTTTTCGCCCGAAGACATTCGCAACGGCCAGCCCGAACACGAACTCAAGACGGCCTCCGACACGGGCCGGTCGGACAGCGTTTGCTGGCAGGTGCGGAAAGACGGGACAAGGTTCTGGTGTCAGTCCGTCGTGACGCCCCTGCTGGACGAGACGAAGCAAGCCCGGTCGTTCGCCAGGGTGATGCACGATCTCACCGAGAGCCAGGCGACGGAGGCCCAGCGGCAGCGGGCGGACGGCCTCGCAGAAGCCAACCGCAACAAGGAAGAGTTCATGGCCCTGCTGTCCCACGAACTCCGCAGCCCCCTCTCGCCCATCGTCAACGCCCTGAGCATCCTGCGGCAGATGAAGACCGACAACCCGATCATCGAGAACGCCGGACACATTATCGACCGGCAGGTGAGCCAGATGGTGCGCCTCGTGGACGACCTGCTGGACATCAGCCGGATCACCAAGGGGAAGTTGCAGCTCACGAAAGAAAAGGTGGAACTGCGGGTCGTCGCCAACCACGCCGCCGAAACCGCCCGCCCGCTCATGGAGGCCCGCAGGCACGAGTTCTCGGTGGCGCTGCCGACCGATCCTGTTTGGGTGGAAGCGGACCCGGCCCGCATGGAGCAAGTCGTCGTCAACCTCCTCAACAATGCGGCGAAGTACACCGACACGGGCGGACTCATTCGCCTGACGGTGGGCCGGGAGGGGGACGACGCCGTGATCCGGGTGCGGGATAACGGCGTCGGCATCGCTCCGGAACTTCTCCCCAAGGTCTTCGAGTTGTTCACCCAGGTTGACGGCTCGCTCGGTCGGACTTACGGCGGGTTGGGGATCGGTCTGGCCCTGGCCCGCAACTTGGTGGAGATGCAAGACGGGCGGCTCCTGGGGCAGAGCGGCGGACTCGGCAAGGGGAGCGAGTTCACCGTCAAACTGCCGGTGGTGGCCGGTGCGTCGGCTCAGAAGTCGAAGGTCGATTTGGAACCGGGACAGCGAGCCGGGCAGGCGCTGCGGGTGCTGGTGGTGGAGGATAACGTCGATGCCGCCGACAGCCTGAGCATGTTGCTGCGCCTGTACGGGCATGACGTGCAGGTGGCCCGCTCCGGCCCGACCGCCCTGGAGATGGCCTCGGCCTCCCGGCCCGACGTGGTGCTGCTGGACATCGGCCTGCCGGGGATGGACGGGTATCAGGTCGCCCGGCATATGCGGGCGAGGCCGGAGTTCCAGGGCGTGATGCTCTGTGCGTTGACCGGCTACACCCCAAGTGAGGCCGACCGCCTGCGCCACCAGGAGTCGGGGTTCGACCACTACTTTGTCAAGCCGGTGAGCCTTGAGAAACTGACCGAACTGTTCGAGAAGGTCGTGCCGGTTCGGGGTACTACCTGAGCAACCGGCGCAACACCGAACAAACCGGAGGAGAGAATCATGGCGACATCTGACAAGACGGCGACCGCACCGCACCTGTTGGTGGTCCTCGACCACCAGGAGGCACGGGTCTACCGTACCGAGGTCGTGGGGGCCGTCCCCGAACGGATCGCCCCCTACGACCCGCACGGGTACGGGAAGCACCTGCATTCGGCCCACGAGTGGACGGACGGGAAGCGGCAGCCGGAGCGGAAGAGTTTCTACGAGGCCGTCGCCAGGACGTTGCAAGGGGCCGGGCAGGTGTTGCTGTTCGGGGGCGGCACGGGCCGGAGCAGTGCGATGGACATGCTGCTCGCCGACCTGAAGGCCCACCACTCCGACGTGGCCGCAAAGGTCGTGGGGGCGGTCGTCGTGGACGCCCACCACACGACCGAGGGGCAACTGCTCGCCAGGGCCAGGGAGTTCTACGCCGAGTTCAACAAGAAATGACCCGGCGACCATCGGCCTGATCTGAACGGTCCTCTCCCCGGTCATCGTCGCCAGCTTCGGGTTCGTCTTCGTCCAGGCGTTCTGCCGCCGAGTGCCGGGGCGGGTGCGGCACACGCATTGCCGCTCGGTGTGTCGGGACACTTTTCGGGGGATCGAACTCATGGCAACCGACTTCAAGCGTGGCGATCACGTCGAGTGGAATTCCGAAGCCGGGCTGGTCCGGGGGACAATCCAGAAGAAAGTGACCTCCGAGATCACCTTCAAGGGGTACAAGCGGCACGCCTCCGAGGAGGAGCCACAGTACGTCATCAAGAGCGACACGACCGACCACATCGCCATCCACAAAGGGTCGGCACTCAAGAAGATCAAGAAGACCAAGAAGACCAAGAAGACCAAAGGATAAGTGGTCAGCAACCCGCTGCCGATGCGGTGCTGGCTAAAACGGGCCGTCGAAAGACGGTCATGGCGGGAGTGCGGGCAATCAATCGGCCACGATTCCTTGATCTGCTCCGTCCGGGTGCGGATACGTCAATGCCCCGGCTTCTACTCTCGCCCCTTCGGTCAGCGTGTGCGGGCGCAACTCGCCGGACGGCATGACGTGCTGCACGGTCATTCCGTTCACGAGCAGGCAAACCGGCCACCAGCCGCCGATGGCAGCGCCAGAAGACGCCCTCCGAACACATGAAGGCCGTTGGCCGTCCGCCTGCGACCACCAGCAGTTCCCGGACGCCCTCCCGGAACCCCTCGGTGTGCATGTAGTCGGCGTAGTTCCGAAAACTCTCGTTTCGGAGGCCGAGGTTGGCGGACGGGCCGTTCGGCTTCTTGCCACGGCGACCGCCGAGCGCCGCAAGCCAGTGGTATTCGATACCGGCTGCCGGCAACGACGTGGCGAGGCCGTCCCGGTTGAACTGCGGGTGCTTTCGTGAGCCGGGGAACCGGCGAATGTCGGCGACGACCTCGATGTGGTGCTGGGCCAGTAGCGCCAGGAACCGCGCCAGGGGGTGCGTCGAATGGCCGATGGTGAAAAGTTGGGGTGGCATGGATGAATACTCTCGTCAGATGCGGCTGGCTCGCATTCCCTCGTCGGCGGGTTAAATGCTCGCCAACTCGCCGAAGTATTCGTGATCTTCGTTGTAGCCGCCCTCCCCCTGGTAGACCGACTTCGCACTTTCAACGAACTCGATGGCCTGTATCCACTTGACCATCTTGAAGCCAAGCTGGTTTTCGACCCGCAGCCGCAGCGGCGCACCGTGCAGGCGGTTCAGCGGCTCGAAGTTCATCTCGTAGGCCAGGAGGGTCTGCGGGTGCAGGGCGTTCTGCATCGAGAGCGTGTCGTAGAACTGACCGCCTTCTCCCCCTTCGCCGAAGGAATAGAAGACCACCGCCCGCACCCCCGGCTTGGACCGGACGAGATTGACGAATTCGGCCAGCGGCAGCCCGCCCCAGGCGGCGATGCCCGACCAGCCCTGGATGCAGTGGTGCAGCGTGATCTGCGTCTTCGTGCCCATCGCCCGGAGGTCGTCCAGCGACAGTTCGACCGGGTTCTCCACCAGCCCGTACACCTTGAGCCGGTAATCCTTGAACTCGTTTGCGGCCAGCGTTGTCCACTCCTCACAGGTGGGCGCCTTGCCGTTGGCCCACAGGAAGGGCGAGATGTCCTCCCGGCGAAACTCGGCTACCGGCTCAGGGCGGTCGAGGAAGTACGACATGAGGGGCGTGACGATGGCCTTGGCGACGTGCTGCACGGCCCGTGGATGTCGCCACGCCAGCCAGTTCGCCAGGGCGTTCACCGCAACCACGACCCCGATTCCCACGAGGCCGAGAATAAGCCCCGTCAGGGTAGCGTTGTTCAGGCCCACAACGATGTGGTTCATGTTCCGGGCGAGGCCCGTCAACGCCACCATCGCCACATGAACGACGAGGAAGAGGACGAAGGCGCACATGATGAGGAAGTGGAGCGAGCGCCCGACCTGGCGGTTGCCCGGCAGGTTCGGATACCACCTGAAGCGGTTCGTAAAGGCCGGCGACATCGAGGGGCCGCTCACGATGGCGAGTGGGGCCAGGACGAACACCACGGCGAAGTACGAGATTTGCTGGAGCGGGTTGTAACGGACGAACGTATCGGGTTCCGGGGGAAGGTGGAACGTGACGTAATGAACGAAGTACGCCCAGGCGTCGGGAATGACCTCCCACGAAGTCGGCACGAGTCGCCGCCACTGGCCCGTGCCGAACAGGAGGACGACAAAGACGAAGCCGTTCGTCACCCAAAACAGCACGCTGAGGAAGTGCCAGTGTCGGGCCATGCCGATGGTGTGCCGGTAGCCGGGCAGACCGATCCAGGGCGAGAGGTAGCGGGAGTCGTCCTTGGCGGTCCACACCCGGTCCTGGGGAACTTCAACCGGCGTGAGCCGCAGCCACTCCGTCCCAGGGGTGCAATGGACGTTCCAGTACAGCCGGGGGTGGTCCATGAGGATTTGCAGGCCGCTGCGGACCAGCAGGATGATGAACAGGAAGTTGACGTAGTGGGTGACACGCAGCCAGATCGGAAAGCCCTGGGGCGGTGATGTGTCCACAGCGGCCTGGGCAACGGTTGGCACGAGGGGCAACCCGACCGTGGCCCACTGAAGGTAGGCGGCGACCACCGGCAGTACAAGCGGCGAAAGCAGCAGCAGGAGTGTGCGGACTCGGATGCGCATGGTTCTGCCTCGGCTGCGGCAGGCGATCACGGGCGGGACGAACAGTAAGGGCGTCCTGGGTTGTGGCCTTCACTGCCTCGACAAGCTGCAGGTGGGGAAGCTGCTCTACCTGCCCACAGGGGAGCCGCACTCAGTCAAGGGAATCGAGAATGCCTCGCTCCTGCTGACGATCCTCCTCCCAGGTGTTGAGGTCGCCGCCAAATGGCTGGGTTTCACGGACCAGGCTCCTTCACCAGCATCAGCAGCATGACCAACGGCGTCTTGGCCTGAATGCTGTGGCGCATCCCCTTGGGCATGTGGACCCAGGTGCCGGGCTTCGACTCCACCGTGTCGTCGTCCAACGTCAGTCCCGCCTCGCCCTGGAGGAAATGCAGCACGGCGGGCATGGAAGCGGTGTGTTCCGATAACTCCTCACCCTGACCGAAGCCGAACAAGACCACCTTGAGCCGGTCGTCGTTGTACAGGGTGCGGCTCAGGATGCCCTTGTCGGGCGGCTGGACCTCTTTCGCCAGGTCGAGGAAGTGCGTGTATGCAGTCGTCATCGTGAAGCAGCCTCCGTCTTGCGGCCAACCAGCATGATTGCCGCCAGGTGGTTTCGATGCGTGGCAAAGACTCGGCGCATCGCCAGAACCCGCTGCCGTGCGACCCGATTGCAAAGAAGGTTGATGCCGAACCGCAAGGCACGGAAGAAACCTTCGTCTCGTATGATCCGTCCAGGTTCCAGCAGGCTCATCGGTGCGTACTGCTGTTTCTCGACCACGAAGCCCTCGGCTTCCAGCAGGCCACGCCACTCGGCGCTGGTGAGGGGCCGGGCGCCGTGGTGGATGGCCGAGGCCAGGTCATGCTCGATGGCACGCTTGCTGTCTTCGTCCAGGTCGTCGGGCGTCAGGCATAGTTCATGGATGCCGTAGCGCCCACCGGGTTTGAGCAGCCGGAATGCCTCTCGTATCACCTGCAACTTGTGCTGGGCCGGGTGCATTGACAGCATGGCTTCGCCGTAAACGACCGTGGCTGAGGCGTCCGGCAGGCCGGTGTTTTCTGCGACACCCACCACGCAGCGCTGGTCCGGTCCATGAAGAAACTTCCCCACCAGGGCCGCTGCGTCCTTGTCACGTTCGACCGCCGTGTAACGAGAGGGGCTGTGTTTCAGGGCCAGGCGGGCGGTTTCACCGAGGCCGGGCGCAAACTCGATGACGGCATCGGCGGGCTGGATGTTTAGCGCCTCGATCATGCGGCGGGTCGTTTCCCGTCCGCCTGGACGCAGAACCCGTTTGCCCAGCCGTGCCAGCAGCCAGTGTCCCGGCATCTTCTCCGCTTTCAGTTGCTCGCCCGGCAGCGGCAGGGGATGTTTATCTGCGTTCATCCGGTCCTCTCCTCACTGCCCCCCTCTGGCTCGGCTGCCATCGCCCCAAAAGTGGCCTTTTGCTCTTCCTCGGTCAGCAGCTTGTCCAGTTCGGGATAGAGGGCGTACTCTTCCCTGGCGTTGTGACCGCCCAACTCCTCCACCAGCATCTTCTCCTCGTGATCGCAGTCGGCGTCGTTCTGCTCAACCTTCTGGTTCAGCGCCGCCAGCCATTCCCTGATCTCCTCATGCTCGCCCCGCAGGGTGTTGGCGAGGCCGCTTTGTCCGGTCTTCTGCTCGAACAGGGGAAACAGGATGCTCTCTTCCCAGCGCAGATGGCGTTGCAAACCGACCGTGAATTGCGTCAGCAAGTCCCTGGCCCTGGCAGAATCCTTTGCCCTCCATTCCTGAAAAGTCTCCAGAAGGCCGTCCAGCCGGTCGTGATCCTCGGTCAAGAAATTGTTGATGCTTGGGGCGCTCATCGGTGTCCTCCGGTTCCTGGGCAAATCATCGGGCGGCACACGGTCACGCCTTCTTCTCCAGCAGGATCGTCACCAGCACGGACGAATCCTCGATGCCCTTGAGGGCGTGCAGTTCGGAACCGGACAGGTAGAGCAACTGACCGGCCTCCAGCACCTTGGTCTGGCCTTCCACGCCGAACCCGACGACGCCTTCCAGGCATTGCACGGTGATCTCGCCCGTCACCTGATGGTGCGGAATCTCCTTGCCCGCAAGCAGGACCAGCCGGATGACCTCCAGCATGTCGGTCTTGACCAGTGTGGTCGTGATCAACTGCTTCAGCTTTTCACCGAGGGGCGCACGTCCACGATTTGCCCGGATGTTGCATGGGGAATCGCCATAGGAAACCTCCTTTCAGGTTCTCATTCATCATCACCGTGATCGAGCGGACAGCGGTGGGCAGGCCCGCACCCCTTGAGAATGGCGAGGAGCAAGCGCCGCATGTTCTGGAGCGAGCGAATCTTGTCCTCGATGGCGGTGATTTTCGCCTCGGCACGCCGCCGAATCTCGACCTGGCGTTCGTTCGCAGCGAACGACAACTCCAGCAGTTCCTTGATTTCACCGAGCGTGAAGCCTAGCTCTTTGGCCCGGCAGATGTACTCCAGCCGCTTGAGCGTGGCCGCATCGTAGAGCCGGTAGCCGGACGGTCGGCGCTGCGGCTCATGCAGCAAGCCTTCCCGCTCGTAGTAGCGGATCGTCTCGATGCCGACCCCGGAGCGCCGGGCGACCTCGCCGATCTGCATCGTCTTCATGGGGCAACCTCCCACTCCTGTTGAATTATAAACCCTGGAGTATACTACAGAGTCAAGGGCCAGTATGCTCTTTTCGTGGATGAAGACCGATGAAGCAGCGCCGAGAAAGCACCGTTCTGTTCCTCTGCACCGGCAACTACTACCGCAGCCGGATCGCCGAAGTCCTGTTCAACTCGGTGGCCGGCAAGATGGGGCTGCCGTGGCGGGCGTCGTCCAGGGGACTGGCCCTGGAGCGGGGCGTCAACAACGTCGGCCCGATGGCGGTCGAGGCGGTGCAAGCCCTGGTAGCTCGTGGACTGCGTGCCGCCGCTGAGATGGGCCGCTTCCCGATCCAGGCAGGGGTCGGGGACTTCGAGGCGGCGCACTGGATCGTCGCTCTGAAGGAGGCCGAACACTTGCCGTTGCTGCAAGAACGATTCCCGGCCTGGGCCGAGAAGGTCGAATTCTGGCACGTCGAGGATGTGCCCGGTGTGCTGGACCTGATCGAGCGTGAAGTCATGGACCTGGCGGCTCGGCTGATCGGCGGTGGCAGAAAGCGGGGGGCGCCGCCGCCTGAAATCGCCATCGAGCCTGTGGTAACGAAACAGGAAATCCCCAAGAAAAGCCCCCGTGGTCCGCCTGGGTCGGGAAACCAAGGGCCGGCGTGGCAAGGGCGTGACGGTTGTATCCGATGTCCCACTCGATGAAGCCGGCCTGCTCGAACTCGCCGCAAGGCTCAAAGATCGGTGTGGTACAGGCGGCACGGTGAAGGATGGCCGCATCGAGATTCAGGGCGACCAGCGTGACCGGCTGGCTGCCGTGCTGGAAGGGATGGGCTACCGAGTCAAGCGGGTCGGAGGCTGAACGATGAAGGACGAGGCCAGCTATCCCAGCTATCTTTGAAATTCCTGCGGCGAGACATTCGTTGCGGTGCCGGAACAGGAGGAGGATCGACCTTGACCTGGCTGGAGTGGTACAACTCGCTGGTGAAGCCGTCGTGGACGCCGGCCCCGTCCACGATCAGCCTGATCTGGACGATCCTCTACCCGATCATCCTCGTCAGCTTCGGTTTCGTCTTCGTGCAGGCGTTCCGGGGCAAGGTCGGCTGGAAGGTCGCCCTGCCGTTCGCCATCAACCTGGTCGCCAACCTGCTGTTCATGCCGATCTTCGCCGGCCTGCGGAACGTGCCTGTGGCTTGCGTGGACATCCTGATCGTGTGGGCGACGACCCTTTGGTGCGTGGTCGTCGCCTGGCCGGTCTACAGGTGGGTTGCGGTTGCCCAGGTGCCGTACTTCGTGTGGGTGTCCGTCGCCACCGTGCTGCAACTGTCGATCACGGCGACGAACTGGTAGCGACCCCCTCGGTCGTGCTGGCGATGGCCCTCAGAATGGCTTCCTTCACTCCCATCGGTCGAACCGGGAAGACATCGAGAGCCTTCTTGTCCCGGACCGCGGTGGGGTTCTTCAGCCCCTCGATCAAGTGCCGCCCGACCTCGAACTTGGCAGGCGTCACCAGGGCCAGCCACAGGCTCGACAGGTAGGGCGTCAGCACCGGCACCGAGATCAGCCAGCGCCGGAGTCCTTTCTGCCGGGCGTATTCCCGGATCATGCCACCGTAGGTGGTGACATCCGGGCTGCCGATCTCGAAGATGCGGCTCTCGCCCGGAGGCAAATCCTTCGCCGCCAGAAGATAGGCCAGCACGTCGTCCACGGCGATGGGTTGCGTGGGCGTCGTCAGCCAGCGGGGGCAGAGCATCACCGGCAGCCGGTCGGTCAACGACTTCACCAGATCGAAGGACAGGCTGCCCGTCCCGATCACCAGGGAGGCCCGGAACTCGATGGTTTCTACGCCGGAATCTCGCAGAATTCTGCCGACCTCGTGACGGCTGCGCAAGTGCGGGGAAAGTTTCGGGTCGGCGTCGTCGCCCAGGCCACCCAGGTAGATGATGCGCCGCACCCCGGCCTGCTTTGCGGCCAGAGCAAAATTCGTCGCCGCCTGGCGGTCCTCCTTCTCGAAGTCCTTCGACCCGGACATCAGGTGGACGAGGTAGTAGGCCGTCTGGACGCCGTGCAGCGCCTCGGCCAACGAAGCGGGATCGAGAACGTCGCCCTTCACGACCTGCGTGGACGTGCCGACGAAGGACCGCATCTTGTCCGGGCTGCGGGCCAGACACCGCAGGACGACGGGCTGGCGTTCGAGCAGCGGGAGCAGCCGCCCGCCGACGTACCCGGAAGCGCCCGTCAACAGGACGACGGGCAGATCAGCGTTCCCCGGCTCCGGTGGCGGCATCGTGTTCGGTCGGACCTCGGTTGGGAAGCGTGGCGGTTTGCGGATAGTATGCTGCGGGGGCATTTTACCGCTTGCGGAATTTCAGCACAGGCTCGGCGGCGGGGGTCGAAGGTGGGGATGTTGTCGTTGCGAAAGCCGTCTGCCGACGCCCTGCGGCGCTTCCTGGCGGCGCAGAGAGAATTGCCCTTCACTTACGAGGGGGTGGGCGCATCCGCCGAGACGCCCCCGCTGGCTACGTCGTGGACCGCACCCGCATCAAGGTCGGCGAGGGCGAAGCGGTATTTCGGTCGGCAATCGCCGCCCTGCGGCGGTGGGAGCAGTTTCGCCTCGGCTGGGTCGAGGCGTGGCCTTCGGACACGCCCATTCAACCCGGCGAAATCGTGGCGGTGATGGGCCGGGCCATCGGCGTCTGGTGGCTCAACGCCTGTCGGGTCGTGTACGTCGTGGACGAGGCGGGGCCGACCTCCAAGTTCGGCTTCGCTTACGGCACGCTGCTGGGCCACGTCGAGAGCGGGGAGGAGCGGTTCCTGGTCGAGTGGGACCGGGGCGACGACGCCGTGTGGTACGACATCCTGGCCTTCTCCCGACCGAACCACGTCCTGACCCGGCTCGGCTACCCGGTCGTCCGCCGCTTGCAGAAGCACTTCGGGCGTGACTCGGCGGCTTCCATGCTGGGGGCCGTTGGCATGGGCGATTGAGTGCGGGCGGCGTCACCCAATCGCCTTCGCAATGACGAACGCCGCCGTCGCCGCCAACCCGCCGACAACGACCGTTTGCCACGCACTGCGGAACGGCTTGGCTGTCGTGAACCGGCCCTTGACGTAGCCAAAGACGAGCAGCGCCAGCAGCGTCACGACGACCGAGCCGATGAGGGCCGAGTGGACGGAGCGTAAGAAGAAGTACGGGGCGAGGGGGACGAGGCCACCGGCGATGTATGACAGGGCGATGGTCAGGGCGCTGTTCCTGGCCCGCTTCGGGTCCGGTTCCTCCAGCCCAAGCTCGAACCTCATCATGAAGTCCACCCACCGCTTCTTGTCGGCCCGGATGGAGTTCACCACCGCCGCCACCTTGTCCTCGTCCAGCCCGTAGGACCGCAGCACGGCGGCGACCTCGGCTGCCTCTTCTTCCGGCATCTCCTGCGTCTCCCGCTCCTCCCTGGCCCGCTCGGAGGCGACGTGTTCGGCGTCCGTGCGTGCGGCCAAGTACCCGCCCAGGCCCATCGCAATGGCCCCGGCAGCGACCTCGGCCAGTCCCGCCGTGATGATGATCCCGGTTGCTTCGACGGCCCCCGACAGGCCCGCTGCCAGGGCGAACGGCACGGTCAGGCCGTCCGACATGCCGATCACGATGTCCCGGACGGTTTCCGAGGCGGTGAAGTGCTTCTCGACGTGGGGCGTCTGCGGCATGTCCTCTCCTTCTTACTTCAACGTCACGAGGAGCATCTCAGGTCCGGTCAGCCGTCTTCCCTTCCCCCGTGGCTGCGTTCACGAACGGGTCGATGCCGCACAGCACCAGGACGAAAGACACGAGCATGGACAGCAGAAGGGCGACGACGATACCGCCGACGACCCCGACCAGTCCGCCGAGAACAGCGCCGATCCCGCCGTCGTATTGCCACCCCTGATACGCACCCTCGAAAAGCCCGCCCGCCGTCCCCATCAGCGCCCACGACGAGATCAGGGGAACGCCGACGAGTCCACCGGCGATGCTCCCGACGAAAAAGCCGACGAGCAGATACGCTAGTTTTACTGTGCGAGTTTAGTTTGGCCAGCAGCTGGGGCCTGGGCTAACGTATCCTTCAGGGGGCTGAAGGAGTGTCCTCATGTCTACGCTCCTGGAACACCCACAGGCCCAGGCCCTTCTCGAGCAGACCGACGTGTCTCCCGACGACGTTCGTGGCTGCACCCGTCATTTGACCGCCTTCATCCGACGCTACCTCCCCTGCTTCTACCGCGACGAGCAGCGCGGCCATGCCGACACCATCCTGCGCGGCAAACTCACCGGCTTGCAGCGCAAGACCACCGAGCCGATTGCCGCCCAGGCCGGGCAGAAACGCCGGCCCCTGCAGCACTTCGTCGGCGCCGGCCAGTGGCACGACCCGACCGTCCGCACGGAACTCCGCCGCCACGTCCGTGAGGAACTGGGCGACCCCGACGCCGTTCTGGTCCTGGATAACCACGCCGTGGCCAAGCAGGGGCAGGACTCGTGCGGCGTCTCTCGCCCGTGGTGTGGCCGCCTGGGCAAGGTCGAGAACTGTCAGGTCGGCTATTTCCTGGCCTACGCGGCGCCGCGCGGCCGGACGTTGATCGACGCCCGCCTGTACCTGCCTCGGGAGCGCGCCGACGACGGCCGCCACCGCGGCAAGACCTATGTCCCCCAAGACGTGGCCTTCCAGGAAGGCTGGCGGATTGGCCTGGAGTTGCTTCGTACCAGCAGCCGGGAGTTGCCCCACGGCTGGGTGATCGGCGACGACGAGTTCGGCCGGGCCAGCGCGTTGCGTGCCCAGTTGCGGCTGGATGGGGAGCGTTACGTGCTGGACGTGCCGTGCAACACCTCGGTGCGTGACCTCAGCAGTCGGCGACCGCCGGCGCGGGCGGAAGGGCGGGAACGGCTGCCGCCGTTCGAGCGGGCCGAGGTGTGGGCGGCCCGTCAGCCGAAGGGGCGGTGGCGCACGTTTCGGCTGGGCGACGGGGAGAAGGGTCCGCGGCTGGTGCGGGCGTTGCAGCAGCGGCTGCAGACCAAGGACGAGGACGGCTGCGTGGGTCCACGGGAGCGGTTGGTGGTGATTCGCACTTGCGAGAAGACGCCGCAGACGTGGTACACGCTGAGCAACGCCGGCAAGGACGTGCCGCTGGCCGAGGTGGTGCGGGCGCACGGGGAGCGGCCTGCCGTGGAGCAGTTATTCGAGGAAGGGAACCAGGAGGTGGGCCTGAACCACTACGAGGTGCGCAGTTGGACGGGCTGGCAGCATCACATGACGCTGACCCTGTTGGCTCTGTGGTTCTTGCAAGTCGAGCGGCTGCGGTGGGGGGAAAAAAACTAGGATGGCAAACTTAACTTGAGAGGCCCCGAAAACGGCCTGTTCTTGAACTGGGCGGCCCTGGAAAACGCCAGAAATCGCTTGTCCGCCGAGGGTCTCAAGTTGAGTTTGCCGTCCTAGAAAAAAACTCCGCCGGTGACGGGGTCGCAGGTGCGGCAGATCTTCACGGAGTTGTTGCGGCGGCCGCGACCGAGTGCGGCCGAGATCGCGGCGCAGGTGAGCGCGGTGCTGCGGCGTAACGAAGAATCACGGATCTACCACTGGCGCCGCCGGACGGGAAAGTTCCCGCCGCCGCGTGTGCGCCCCGGACCGCCGCCGCGGGCGGCTCCCGAGAAAAATCTCGCACAGTAAAACTACGATCCCCAACACAACCGGGGGTGGGTCACGGTGGGCTGCTCCCATGACACGGCGAGTTTTGCCGTGGAGAGCATTCGCCGCTGGTGGCGTGAGATGGGGCAACCCTTGTATCCCGAGGCGGACAAGCTGTTGGTGTGTGCGGATAGCGGGGGGAGCAATGGGTATCGCATTCGCTTGTGGAAGCTGGAACTGCAACGGTGGGCCAACGAGACGGGACTGGATGTCACGGTCTGCCACTACCCGCCGGGGACCAGTAAATGGAACAAGATCGAGCATCGCTTGTTCTCCCACATCACCATGAATTGGCGAAGCCGCCCCTTGGTCGGTTATCAGGTGGTTGTCAATCTGATCGGTGCGACCACCACCGAAACAGGGTTGCGGGTGCAGGCCGATTTGGACACGGAGGTCTATCCGACCAAAGTGAAAGTCACCGATGAGCAACTGGCAACCGTCGATTTGCATCCACACCACTTCCACGGAGAGTGGAATGACACGATCAGGCATCAAATGACTAACGTGTAACGGCTACTTATTTACAGGCCCTTAGGTCACGCTCGAACTTCAGCATCTTGCGGACGGGTTCGGCGTCCCGTTCGGCCCGGTCGGTGTCCAGCCGGGTGCGGCGACCGAGCATGGCCTCCTCGACTTGGTGGGCGATCACCGGCCCAACTTTGCCGAGGTCTTCGCGGATTTGCTCGACCTTCTCGCAGGCCCGCATCAAGAACTCCAGATCGGCCTCCAGATCGCCCGCCGCCTCGAAGCCACCACCCCGTCGCTTGTACCCCTTGCCGACGAAGTGGTAGACGTGGACCTCCCTGGCCCTCTGGCAGTGGCGGTCGATGCGACCGTTCCGCTGCTCCATCCGGTTCGGGTTCCAGGGGATTTCGTAGTGGATCAGCCGCGAGCAGTGGTTCTGGAGGTCGATGCCCTCACTGGCCGCGTCGGTGGCCAGCAGGATGCGGACGGGGCTGCCCGCCGGGTCGTACTGGAACGCCGCCTTGATCCGCTCCCGTTCGTCGGCGTCCATGCCCCCGTACAAGGTCATCAACCGGTCGCCGCCGGTGAAGCCCTCCGAGGCCAGGAGCGTTTGGAGCCATTTCTGTGTGGCTCGGTACTCGGTGAAGACGATGACCCCCTCGGTGCCCCATTGCCCGCCAGGCTTGACGTGCCGGTGCAGCCAGCGGAGTAGCTCCTGGGCCTTGCTGTCGGGGCGTGCGGTCGCCGTCTCGACCCACTTCTTCATCTCGTCCAGCAGCGTTTGCTCCGAACCGGTCGGCTCATGGAACAGCCGTGTGGCGGTTTCCACCGCGTCGTGGGCGGTCGCCTCGGCCTCCTTCTCGTCGGCATAGTCCTCCTCCGCTGCGTCGATCTGCCGCCGGAGGACGCCCAGCGACGGGCGGGCCGCGGCCTGCCTGCGGCGGGCCTGCCGTAGCGACCGCTCGTGCTGGGCGAGGGTGGCCGCGAATGCCGCCAGGCTGGAGAACAGCCGCTTTTTCAGGAGCTTCAGCACGAACTCCGTCGCGGTCTGCTCGGTCTGGTCCTTGGCCGCGTGCTGCCGCAGTCGGCACCGCAGCTGCTACAGTCTCGAGAGACGGTGTCAGGAATCTTATCCGATCTGCGATGACAAAAGATCCGAAAAGGTTCCTGACACCTTCTCGCATACCCGTGTGATTCGGCCAAAAAGGAGCAGAGCCGGGCTGCTCAATGAGGGTGACGGTGTTCGTGTTCCCCGCCCCAGCGCGTGAACGCCTTCTCGCCGCTCGTGAACGTGATCTCGCCGTGCAGCACGCCCTTGACCGACGTAAGCTCCTCGCCCAGGTGGCGCACCATCCCGGCCGGGCCGCGCAGCACCGACACCTCCAGACAATGCCGCTCCCCCAAGTGGACGTGCATCGTGGATACCACGAGTTCATGATGGTGGTGCTGCTTGTCGATCAGGCGCGTCGCCAGCTCCCGCGCGTGATGGTCGTAAACCAGCGTCACGACGGCCACCGACTCGGCCCCGTCGCCCTGCGGGCCGGACGCTTCTTCGCGGATCAGCCGCTCGCGGATCAAGTCGCGCACCGCCTCGCTGCGCGTGGCGTACCCCTTGGAGGCGTTGATGCGGTCGAACGCCTCCAGGAGCGCCGTTTCCAGCGATATGCTCACCCGCGTCAGCTCGGTCATGGCGTCATCGCAGGTAACGGTTGACGACGTTTTCCAGCATCTCCTGTCGGCCGGAGACGTTCGGCTTCGCGTCGCCGGCCTCCAACATGTGCCTTTCCAGATCGTCGAAGGTCGCCTGGCCGGCCTCGATTTTCTGGCCGATCCCGCCGTCCCACGAGGCGTAGCGTTCCTTGACGAACTTGCTCAGCACCCCGTCGGCCCGGATTTTCGCGGCGATCTTCAGACCGTGGGCGAAGGCGTCCATGCCGCCGATGTGGGCGTGGAACAGGTCCACCGGCTCGAAGCTCTCGCGGCGCACCTTGGCGTCGAAATTGACGCCGCCCGGCGCGAGGCCGCCCTGGCCGAGGACCACCAACATGCACTGGGCCGTCAGGTACAAGTCCGTCGGGAACTGGTCGGTGTCCCAGCCGAGCAAGAGGTCGCCGCGGTTGGCGTCCATCGAGCCGAGCATCCCCTGCGCCGAGGCGTAGGTCAGCTCGTGCATCATCGTGTGGCCGGCCAAGGTCGCGTGGTTCGTTTCGACGTTCAGCTTGAAGTGGCCAGCCAGGCCGAAGGTGCGCAGGAAGGCGATCACCGCGGCGCAGTCGAAATCGTACTGGTGGACCGTCGGCTCCTTCGGCTTCGGCTCGATCAGGAATTGTCCCGTAAAGCCGATCTTCTTCTTGCAGTCAACGGCCAGGTGGAAGAAGCGGGAAAGGTGGTCCAGCTCCCTTTTCAGGTCGGTGTTGTAGAGATTGGAATAGCCTTCGCGGCCGCCCCAGAAGACGTAGTTGACGCCGCCGAGCCGGTGCGTGACCTCGATCGCCTTCTTGACCTGGGCGGCGGCGTAGGCGAACACGTCGGCGTTGGGGCTGGTGGCCGCGCCGTGGACGAAGCGCGGGTTGCTGAACAAGTTGGCGGTGCCCCACAGCAGCTTGACGCCGGTGCGCTGCTGCTCCTGTTCCAGCACGGCGACGACCTTGTCGAGGTTGGCGTTGGTTTCACGGAGGTTCTTGCCCTCCGGGGCCACGTCGCGGTCGTGGAAGCAGTAGAACGGGGCGCCGAGCTTCTCCAAAAACTCGAACATCACCCGCACGCGCTTGACCGCCATCTCGACGGAGTCGGTGCCATCCTCCCACGGCCGGCGGGCGCAGCCGGGGCCGAACGGATCGCCGCCCATGCCGCGCATGGTGTGCCAGTAGGCCACGGCGAAGCGCAGATGCTCCTTCATCGGCTTGCCCTCGACCTTCTCGTCGGCGTTGTAGTGGCGGAAGCTGAGCGAATTGGTCGAGTCGGGGCCTTCGTAGCGGATCTTTTCGACTTCGGAGAAGAATGGCATCGGCGCACCTGCTCGCTTGGGAAGGAGCAGGGGCGGGGCAACCCCGCCCCTACCGGGACACGATAGGGACCGAAGGCGGGATCGCCAAGCGCCGCGCAATGACGAGCGGCCGGCGTGAGCCGGCTGATGAAGATTCATCAGCCGGCTCACGCCGGCCGCTCGCCGCAATCCGGCGGCGCCGGCTCAGTGGGACGGCGCCGAGCCGGTGAGGGCGCCGTACGCCTCGTTGGCTTCCTGGCGCACCCGGTCGTCGGGGTCGGCCCGCAGGGCCTTGACGGCTTCGACGGCGGCGGGAGTGTCCGCCTTCATCCGGCCCAGCGACCGCACGCACTCGGCGCGAACGGTCGGCGCCGGGTCCTGCTTGGCCCGATCCACGAGGACGTCGATGATCTGCGGCTGCTTATGCCAGTCCATCGACGCCAGGCTCTCCACCGCCCACTCGCGTTGCGACGGATAGAGCGAGTCGTGCAGGATGGCCGTCAGCTGGGCCAGGTCGCAGCCGCTCTCCTGATGATACCCGGCGGGCACGACGTAGCCGATCGGCGTCCGCGGGGCGGCCGCGGTCGCGGGCGGCGGGGTGCGGATCGCTGCAACGGGGGGCGCGTAAGACGGCGCGGCCAGCTGGGGAATCGGGAAGGCGTTCATCGCCACCGCGTCCGGCGGCGGAGCGCTCGGCGTCGGGGCGCTGAAGGCGTTGGGCGCTGAAGCGACCGTTCCGCTCTTGGGCCGGTCGGTGAAGGCGTTGGGTTCATCCGCGCGGATGCCCACTTCGGGCTTCTTCGGCGCGGCGGCCTTCGGGGCGGGCGCGGCCAGCTCCGGCGAGGTCACGGCCACCACCGACCCCAGGCCCAGCGGCACGGTCGGCGCCGGCGGCGCGGCTTCCGGCTTGGCCGGGGCGGCCGGTTTCAGCTCCACCGGGGCCGACGCAGCGATCGGGGCGGGCGCGAGGGGCGCCTTGGCGACCACGACCGGCGGCGCCTGGGGGGCCGGCGGAGGCGGGGGAGCGGCGGCCGTCAGGGCCATCGGTCCTGGCAGGGGCGGCAGGGTCGGCGTTCCATGAGACGCCGATTCCTTTACCTCGGGCCGGGGCGCGGCCGGCGGCTGGTCCAGCGCCAGCGCCGCCAGCAAAGGGGCCTTCTTCTCCGGGACGGGCTTCTCGGAGGTGAATCCCCCCGCTTGCGGAATCTGGGCGAACTTGTCCGGCGTCTTGAGCGGGTCGTCGGTTCGCGGCTCGGCGTGCGGCAGCTCGACCTTCGAGGGAACCGCGACCGTCTGCGGCGCCGGAATCGTTGGGCCGGCTGACGGGAGAGGCGGCGCGTTCACTTTGCCCCAGGACTGCCGCCAATCGCTCGGCGTGGGCACGGTCGTTTCGACCTTCTTCGCCACGACCGGCGCCTTCGGCGGAGCGGGCGGCGTCGCTACGGCCGGCGCCTTCGGCGGAGCGGGCGGCGTCGCCGGGACGGACGGCTTCCACACCGTAGCGTCGCCGGAGGTTTTCGCATCCGGCGCCTTGGCGACCGCGGACGCCGGCGCGGGTTTGGCGTCGGTTTTGTTCGGCGTCCAGCTCATGGGGGACGGCGCCGGCGCAGTTGCGGCGACGGCCGGCGCGGGTTTGGCGTCGGTTTTGTTCGGCGTCCAGGTCAGAGACGACGGGGCCGCGGCGACGGCGGACGCGGGCTTGGCGTCGGTTTTGTTTGGCGTCCAGATCATGGGGGACGGCGCCGGCGCGGTCGCGGCGACGGCCGGAGTCGGTTTGACGTCCGAGGCCGGGAGCCTCGCCGCGGTCGGCCAGGGAGACCACGTCGTCGCGGCGAAGGGGCGCGCATCGGGCGCCTTCACGACCGTCCCCGCGGCCGGCTTCGCGACGTTGGGGGAAGCCGGCGCGGGCTGGACGGCGGCGGAGGCGACAGGGGATGGGGTCATCGGCGTCAGCGCCTTCCGGGCGGGCGGCGCGGCCTGGGCCATCGGGGCGATCACCGGCGGCGGCGGCGTCAGGTGTTCGCCGCGGACGTTGAGATCGGCGACGTCGATCTGCGCGAACGGCGACGGCCAGTGCCTCTGCGGTTTCGGCGCCGGGGGGGGGCCGGCGGCGATACGGGTCGGTTCGGCCAGCGCCGGGCGGATGTCGATCGGGTAGCCGACGACCACGGCGTTGGGCGGCGGCTCAGGCGTTCCCACCGGCACGGGAGCATTCCGCCCCCAGTGGAAAATGCGCATCGAGACCGAGCGCGCCTGAGCCGCCGACTTGGAGGCGGCGGGGCCGGCCTCCACGACGGTCATCAGCTCGCCGGTGTCGAGGGCCTGCGCCTGGAACGCCGGGGCGCCGTCCGCTGCCGTCCACGTTTTCAGGACCTTGCACCGCTGCGCGGACTTGCCCGCTTCCTGCACGGTGACGTAGCGATCCTTCGCCTCGCCCGTCGCCGCGGCGACGGGGAGAGTTCCTTGACCGCGGGCGAAGCCGGCCAAGGCCAGCACCCCGAACACGGGCCTTATCCAGTGTGACCGGACCATCCGTTGGTCTCCTTTGCGTGCACGAGGGCGCGGCCAGCCGGGGCGAAATCCTCGGCGCCCGTCTCTGTTGTTATCGGCCGTGACGAGACTGCGGATTAAGTTGGACTTGACAGAGATGCGGGTCGTGAACGGAACGACGAAAAAAGGGGGGCGCCGCAACCTGCGGCGCCCCCCTCGATTGCACTCGTCCAAACACGGCTGTGTCAGCCGTGTTGGCTTCTTTCAGGAACTGACTCTTACTTGGATTCGCTGGGCGCCGGCGTCTCCTTCTGACCGCCCATTTCGCGGCGGTACAGCGGCAGATGGCGGTAGTAAACCTCCAGGGTCAGCAGCGACAGCGAGGTGTACATGATACGGCCGCCGCCGTCCGCGCCCCACGCGCCGTCCGGGTCCCAGCTGCCCTGCTCATGGGACAGGTTGGCCGGCAGCGGCGGCTTCGCATCGGGCAGCCCGCTCTTCGCGGCCAGGGTGCATTGCTTGCCGATGAGCGTGTCACGGATGCCGGTGTGGCTGTCCTTGCCGCCGGGGCCTTCGTTCCAGAAGTCCCAGGCCTCGCCGCCCATGTGGTGCATCACCTGCGTGGCGTAATACTCGTAATAGATGTTGTTGGCCTTGCCCGGCGGCACGGTCTTGAGACGGTCCACGCCGGCCAAGAGGCCGGGGTTGCGCGGATTGACGCCCATGTACTGCCGGCACAGCATCCCCACCGCCGTCATCACCACGGTCTCGGGGTTGCCCGGCATGTACGCATAGCCGCCCTTGTTCGACGCCTCGACCGCGTCGAGGAACCGCTCGGCCGCCTTCAGCGCCTCGCCCTTGTTGGCCAGCTCCAGCCCGGACATCTGGGCGCTCTTGAGGGCCATGACCTGCCATCCGGTGACGGACAGATCGCCCGGCTGCTTCGGCGAGTAGCGCCAGCCGCCGCCCGAATCCTGGGCCGACTCGATGAAGCGGATGGCCCTCTGGGCCGGCGCCTTCAGCGACGGGTCGGAGGTCATGCCGTAGGCCTCGCAGATGGCGATGGTGGCGATGCCGTGCGAGTACATGCTGCCGCCAAAGTAGCCGTTGGCGCCCTGCTTGGCGATCAGGAAGTCGAGTCCGGCCCTGACCGTCTTGCTGAAGTCCTTCTGGTTCGCCTCTTTGTTCGGCTTCTGCGTCTGGCCGGCGCCGAGGAACGGCAGCAGGGCGAAGCCGGTCGCGGCGATGTCGTCCTGGCGGTTGACCTGGCCGGTGCAGGTGCATTTTTCGATTTTGCCCGTCGGCGATTCTTCATTGTGGGCGAACAGCTCGAAGTGATCGAGCGACCAATGGCCGTCGGGGGCCTGGTGGTGCGACAGCCAGATCAGGCCGTTGGCCACCGCCGCCTCGGAAGCCGCGTTGCCGCCGCCCTCCTTGAGCATCTGCTGGCGGGTGGAGCCGCTGCGGCCGGCGAAGCCGCCGGCCATCGCGCTGGTGATGCCCGTGTAGCCGCCGTCGCCGACCATCGTGGAGGCGCCGAAGTCCGACGACGGGCCGGTGGCGCCGCCCGCGGTCCCCTGGCCGATGCCGGGCGGCGGCGTCACGTTCTGGCGCAGCCCCGCGTCCGTGTTGGGGACGCCGACCGCCTGCGTCGCATCGACCGGACCCGGAACGCTGACGTCCTCGATGCGGCTGACGTTGTAGTTGAGCTGCTGCGTCGGGTCGTTGCCGAGGTCGGGGTTGGTCAGGTCGAGCTGGTCCTGGGCCTGGTCGTCGTCGATCTGGGTGACGGTGGTGGCCTGCTCCGGGCCGGTGTCGTTGGCGGCCACCTTCTCCAGCGGGATGAAGCGCAGGATCAGCACGAAGCCGGCGACCATGCCCCCGTGGAGGACCGCGCTCAGCAGCCACACGAGGACGACCTTCATCATGAACATCCAGCGGCCGGCGCCGATCTTCGGTGCGACGATGACCCGCCGCTTCGGCGCGGGTTGTGCGTTCGTGGACATGGTGAAAGGTTCCTCGTGCGGTAGGGTACGTCAACGTTTTCAGGGCGCGCGACGGGACCGCCGTCGCGTCAGAATTCCGACTTCGGGGCGCCGTCCGGGCGTTCCGGCGGCGACTCGCTCTCTTTCGTCTTCCGCCGGGGGTCGGGCGGGGCGTCGGGAGGCGGCGGGACGAATTCTCCGTAGCGGACGGCGTGGAGACGGCCATGGACGTGCCGGTCGCTGCCCCGGAACCAGTAACCCAGCGTGAACAGCAGCGCCACCGTCAGGCCGATGACGCCGAAAAACACCGGACCTAGCCACTCCGGCCATTCCGAACCCCCTTCCGCCTTGTCCGGCGCGGCCGGGCCGGTCAGCGTGAGGGTGCGGCCGATCACCAGCGGGGCGAGGCGGTCCTTGTGGGTCTGCTTGGCGTCGGCGGGCGTGTAGCGGAAGATCTTGTAAAAGTAGCCGCTGAAGCCGACCGGCACGTCCAGGCTCTCGCCCGGCGCCAGGCCGGGCGGCAGTTCGGTGCAGATGATGAACACCGGGTCGTCGTTCCACGCATCGACCGACAGGTATCCTTCGTAATAGTCCTTCGCGCCGCCCTGGACGGCCATCGCCTGGGCCGGGAACTGGCGGAGCCTCTTCAGCCGCCCCTCGAAATGGAGCAGCTCGCCGCGATACTTCTCCGGGTCGTGAAACACCTTCGTCCACAGGCCGTCCTCGTGCAGCGCGGCCTTGTCCAGGGCCGCCGGCGCCGTCCGGTTGGCGCAGATAATCATGTCGAAATAGGCGTCCAGCTCGCGGTTCTCCGGCTCCTTCGGGATCGGCGTCTTGTCCGTGACCTCTTCCAGCTCCCACGACGGAATTCGCCGGACGATATTCGGATCGAAAAACGTCCAGAAGCGCAGATCCTGGCCGGCCGAGAGGTACGCCAGCTCCGTGTGGACCTCGCTTCCCCACGGCAATCCCATCCCAACGAGCGTCGCCGCCCCCACCCCAGCCTGCGCGTCCGGGTCCGTCACCCGCCGCTCCGGCGGGTTCGCCGGCCACAGACGCAGATCCTGGCCGGCCGAGACGATGACCGCCTCGCTGTAAACCTCGTCCCCCGCCGGGAAGCCGTTGAGGAACAGGGCGCTCGCCTGGATGCGTGCGTGGTCGTCGGCGCTGAGGCCCGCCCCCGGCTGGAACACCGGCGCGTCGTCCGCCGCCGCCCTTCCGGCGCCGACCGCCAGGGCGAGCGCGACGAGGACGGCCCCGGCCGGACTTCCGGGCCGGCGGGTCGCGGCCGTCGTCGGGTGGCGCGTCGAATCCCGCATGTCCTCTTTCCGACCGTCAGGGGTGCAGTCTGACGTAGTCGCTGTAGTCCGAGGGCTGGGCGAAACTGATGTCTTTCAGGCCGGCCTTGCGGCAGGCGTCCATCACGCGGACGACGGCCCGGAATTTCAGCCGGCTGACGCCCTGGATCTTCACGGACGTTATCGTGTCCCCGGTCTTCTGGGCCTCGTCGAGGTACGACTGCAGTTTCTTGGTCAGGTCGCCCAGGTCCTTGTCGTAAGGCGGGGACAGGGTTTCGTTTTTCCCCTTGTAGGAAGTCGTTATGTCACCGACCGCCTCGTCGGAGCCGGTGTCCTGCGTCGGGGTCTTGACGTCGATGGGGACGATCGACTTGAAGTCCGGCGGCTTGTCGTTGCTGGCGGTGGCCGCCGTGGCGATGTCGTTGGCGAGGGGCGTCGCCTGGGACGGCAGCAGCAGATCCAGCGTCCCTTCCATCCCGGTGGGCAGCTTGAAGGTCGAGATGAAAAAGAACAGGAGCTGGAAGCTCATGTCCAGCATCGGCGTGATCGGCAGCGTGATTTCGGTCCCCTTTTCGGGGTGGCGTCGCAAAGACATTCTGACTTCACCCTTTCCGATCTGGAGCGCTTCCTCGGCCTGCTCTCTGGATTAGTCGGCCGGCCGGCGGCGATGTTACTTCCCCCGCGGATTTTTTCCCTCATACCCGCCCGTCACGATTGCGTTCCCTTGGCGATCAGGGCGCGGATCTTGAGGTTCGTGAATTTCTCGTCCTGGCACATCAGCAGGATGCGGTAGACGACGCCGTAGTCCATGTTGCCGTCGGGCCGGATGACCACGGCCGTCTTGACATCTTCGCCGTGCTTGTTGACCAGGAAGCTGTGCTGATCGTGCAGCCATTTTTGCAGCTCGCCGTCGGGCCGCATGGCGTCGGCGCCGGGCACGATGACGTAGGAGTCGCCGTCCTTGAACTTCGCCATCATCGTCGCGCGCGCGTCCTTGTCGATGTGCTTGGCTAGGTCGTCCTCGCTGTTGATCGGGACGTTCAACTCCTTGAGAAGGGCCGCCTGCTCGGCGCTGAGGAGATCGTGATTCTTGAGCCGACCGTAGATGCTGTCGTCGCCCTGATCCACCATCTTGCGGTAGCGCCCGGCCAGCTCGCCGGTGAAGCCCTTGCTTCGCTGGTTCGGGTCGGGGTTGGTGCCCAGGATCTCGCGGTTGTTGATCTCCTCCAGGGCGATCCGGCGCACGCCGTCGGCGCTCTCGTAGGGCTTGACGGTGATGAACAGGAAGTCGTCTTCCTTGTCCTTGTCGGCCTGGAGGCTGTCGCTGTCGGTCAGCTGCTTGGCGGTCTGGGACTTGGCCAGCTCGACGGGGTCGTTGCTTTCGCTGGCGTAGTTGCCGCAAATCATGAACAGCATCAGCAGCTGCAGGACCAGATCGAGCAGCGGCGTCAGGTTGGGTTCGATCGTGTCACCGCCGGACGATGGACCGTGACTCATGGCGGTTGCTCCTCGTTAAGAGAGGACAGAGGACAGAAGACAGAGGACAGCCGGAAGGCTCAGTGAGGCCGCTTCGCTTGTTGCTGTCCTCTGTCCTCTGTCCTCTGTCCTCTGTCCTCTGTCCTCTGATGCTTACTTCTGCTTGACGGCCCCAGCGGGCACGCGGTTGTCGGCGACGGGTTCGACGGCGGCGGCGGCCATCCCGGGGGCCGGGGCCGGCTTCTTCGAGTTGTGGTACATCTGCGTCAGCAGGTCGTCGGCGATGTTGGCCGTGTCCATCGAGATACGCGTCAGCCGGTTCTTGAAAAACGTGTGGCAGAAGATGGCCGGCACCGACAGGCCGATGCCGAACAGCGTCACGACGAGGGCGTGCGAAATCTTGCCGGCCAGGACGCCGAACGACGGCTGCTGATCGCTCAGGGCGACGAACGCGAGGATCATGCCCCAGACCGTGCCGACCAGGCCGAGCAGCGGGCCGAGCGTGCCGATGACGGCGAGGTACGACACGATCTGCTCCTTGCCGGACTTGACGCTCTCGACCATGTTGAAGGCGGCCTCGCGGGCGTCCTCGATGCCATACTGGAGCCGGCTCATGCCCGTGGTCAGGACGCGGCCGAGGAACGAGTCGTCGCCTTTGGCCAGGTCGTAGGCCTGCTTGAACTGGCGCTTGTTGACGGTTTCAGTGAACTCCTCGACGAACCCCGGTGGGATGGCGGCCCCCATACGCAGGTCCATCGACAGCAGCACGACGAGCGCCACCAGCGAAATGGACACGACGGCCAGGATGATGCCGAAGACCCAGCCGAGCGAGGTGAGGATGTGCCAGAAGAGGAACCCGATGGACGTCGTCTTGTCCTCTTTAGGCCCGCCGCCGCCTGCGGCGGGGGCTGCCGCGGCCGCTGGCGCATCGTCGGCGCGGGCGATCGTGGGATGCTGGACCAGCGCGACGCAGACGATCACGACCGCCAGGCAGCCGAGAAGGAAAGCAGCCAACCGCGACCGAGCAGGCCCTGCGGAAAGTTTCATGGCAATAGTCCCTGACACGGAGGAGTTAAGTGGGGTTTTCCAACCCATGCGTCGTCCAGGCAGCCGGCGCGTCGGTGCGAATGGGGCGGCGGCTGCCGGGGGCGCGATCGGCCGACAGACTGAGACGTGCAACCCACGCGTTTAGTTCCCACGCCGCCCGTCGCGGCGACCGCTCCCCCTGGGGAGCATTCCAGGCCGGCCCGACGCTTCGGCCGTGACGCAGACGGGAAAGCGGACGAAAGGTGGACCCGAACAGAGCACACGTTCTCTCTTAATGTGAACGATGGCGCGGGGGGGTGTCAAGCATATTCCGTCACGGTTTCGGCGCGGAGGCCGCAATCTTCGACAGGAAATAGTCCAGCGTCCGCCGCAGCCCCTCCTTCCGGCCGACGCGCGGCTCCCACCCAAGGAGCTGACGGGCGCGGCCGATGTCGGGTTTCCGCACCCGCGGGTCGTCCTGCGGCAGCGGCCGGTAGTCGATGCCTCCCGCGCCGCCGATCAGCGCGACGATTTCCCGGGCGAAGTCGAGGATGGTCACCTCGTCGGGGTTGCCGAGGTTGACGGGTTCGTGGAAGTCGGCGAAGAGCAGCTTCTCGATGCCATCGACGAGGTCGTCCACGTAGCAGAAGCTGCGCGTCTGCGAGCCGTCGCCGTAGACGGTCAGCGCTTCGCCGCGCAGGGCCTGGCCCATGAAATTCGGCAGCACGCGGCCGTCGTCCAGACGCATCCGTGGGCCGTAGGTGTTGAAGATGCGAATGATCCGCGAATTGACGTGGTGCGTCCGATGGTAGGCCATCACGATGGCTTCGGAAAAGCGTTTCGCCTCGTCGTAGCAGCCACGGAACCCGATCGGATTGACGTTGCCCCAGTAGTCCTCGCGCTGCGGGTGGCGCTCCGGGTCGCCGTAGACCTCGCTGGTGCTGGCCAGGAGGAAGCGCGCGTTTTTCGCCTTGGCCAGGCCGAGCGCGTTGTGCGTGCCCAGCGAGCCGACCTTGAGCGTTTGGATGGGGTAGTTCAGGTAATCGACCGGGCTGGCCGGCGACGCGAAGTGAAGCACGTTGTCCACCGGGCCGGCGATTTCCAACGGCTTCGACAGGTCGTGGCGGACAAACGTGAAGCGCGGGTCAGCGGCCAGGTGGGCGACGTTGTCCGCCGAGCCGGTGATGAGGTTGTCCACGCAAACGACTTCGTGCCCCTTGGCGAGGAAGCGCTCGCACAGGTGGGAGCCGATGAAACCCGCGCCGCCGGTGATAACCGTTCGCACAGAGACGCTCCTGATGCACGATCCGCGTTCATGGAACCATCGCCCCGATCGACCCTATCACACCCTCCATACGCTAGGCAAGCTGGGAAAGCGGAATTGAAATTGCGGGCCGCCTGTCGGTATCCTACATCCACGACGCCCCCAACTAAGACGCCGTCACGGCGCGGGAATTGCGCCTCCGGGCGCTGACGCGACCCGGCTCGCCGCTCCCGGCGTCTTCCTTATGGAGAACCGGGCCCATGGGCCGACCGATTCGCACGTTCACCGTCCTGCCGCACCTGCCGGAACGTTTGCAGGCCTTGCAGAAGCTGGCCTACAACATGTGGTGGTGCTGGAACCCCGAAGCGGCCGCCCTGTTCCGGCGCATCGACGGGGACGCCTTTGAAGCCCTCGACCACAGCCCGGTCAAGCTCCTCGGCGTCGTCAGCCAGGACCGGCTCGAGCAGCTGCTCCACGACGACGGCTTCCTCGCCCACATGGACCGCGTCGAAGACGACTTCGACGACTACCTGGCCGCCGCCACGTGGTACCAGGAAACCTGCACCAGCGGCCGCAATGGGAACGGCGCCGCGCCGGTCGCGCTGCCGCCCGACTTCCGCATCGCCTACTTCAGCGCCGAGTTCGGCCTGCATGAGAGCGTGCCGGTCTATTCCGGCGGCCTTGGCGTGCTGAGCGGCGACCACCTCAAGAGCGCCAGCGACCTCGGCCTGCCGCTGGTCGGCGTCGGCCTGATGTACCGCGAGGGCTACTTCCGCCAGTACCTCACCGTGGACGGCTGGCAGCAGGAGCGCTACCCCGAGAACGACTTCTTCAACCTGCCGCTCATCCCGGAGGTCGCCAAAGACGGCACGCCGCTGCGGGTCGGCGTGCCGTTCCCCGGCCGCGAGGTGCAGGTGCGCGTCTGGCGCATCCAGGTCGGCCGCATTCCGCTCTACCTGCTCGACACGAACATCCCGCAGAACTCGCCGGAGGACCGCACGATCACGGCCCGCCTCTACGGCGGCGACGTGGACATGCGCATCCGCCAGGAGATGATCCTCGGCATCGGCGGCGTCCGCGCCCTGCGGGCGCTGGGCAAGCCGCCGACGGTCTGCCACATGAACGAGGGCCATAGCGCCTTTTGCGGCCTCGAACGGATCCGCGCTCTCATGGAGCAGACCGGCGTGGACTTCGCCGCGGCGCGCGAGGCCGTCGCCGCGGGGACCGTCTTCACGACGCACACGCCGGTCCCGGCCGGCAACGACGTCTTCGCGCCGCAGATGGTCGAGCACTATTTTTCGCCGATCCTGCCGCAGCTGAAGATCGGCCGCGACGAGTTCCTCGGCCTGGGCCGGCAGAACCCAGGCGACCACAACGAGCCGTTCGGCATGACGGTGCTGGCCCTGCGGCTGGCCAACGTCGCCAACGGCGTCAGCAAACTGCACGGCGGCGTCTCGCGCAAGATGTGGAAGAACATCTGGCCGGAGCTGCCGGACGCCGAGGCGCCGATCATTTCGATCACCAACGGCATCCACAGCCGCAGCTGGGTGTCGCCGGACATGACGCAGCTCTACGACCGCTACCTGGGCGGCGACTGGGACGCCCCTCCCTCCCCCCACCCAACTCTCCCCCACCCGCGGGGGGAGGGCAGGGAGGGAGGGGGAGGACAGGGTGGGGGCTGGAAGCGGGCCGAGTCGATCCCCGACGCCGAGCTGTGGCGGACGCACGAGCGGCGCCGCGAGCGGCTGGTGGCGTTCGCCCGCGCCCGCCTCAAGCAGCAGCTGAAAAACCGCGGGGCGCCGCCGGCCGAGATCGCGCGGGCCGACGAGGTGCTCGATCCCGAGGCGCTGACGATCGGCTTTGCCCGCCGCTTCGCCACCTACAAGCGCGGCACGCTGCTCTTCCGCAACCTCGAACGGCTGACGGCCATCATCAACAACAAGGACCGGCCGGTGCAGATCCTCTTCGCCGGCAAGGCCCACCCCAAGGACCACGGCGGCAAGGAGCTGATCGCCGAGATCCTGCAGTTCGCCCGCCGGCCGGAGTTCCGCCGCCGCATCGTCTTCATCGAAGACTACGACATGAACGTGGCCCGCTACCTGGTCCAGGGCGTGGACGTGTGGCTGAACAACCCGCGGCGGCCGCTGGAGGCGTCGGGCACCAGCGGCATGAAGGCGGCCGCCAACGGCGGCCTCAACCTGAGCATCCTCGACGGCTGGTGGTGCGAGGGCTACGACGGCCAGAACGGCTTCGCCATCGGCGCCGGCGAGGAGTACACCGACCTGACCTACCAGGACGACGTCGAGAGCCGCGCCATGTACGACCTGCTGGAACAGGAGATCGCCCCTCTGTTCTATGCGCGAACCTCCGACGGCCTGCCGCGCGGCTGGCTGCGGATGATGAAGCGGTCGATCACGACGCTCTGCCCGGTGTTCAACACCAGCCGCATGGTGGCGGAGTACATGACGACGTGCTATCTGCCGTCGGCGCAGGCGCTTCCTGCGGCTGTCGGGCGACAACCTGCGCCGCGCCGGGGAACTGGCGGGATGGCGCCGGGACCTGGCGCGCGGCTGGCGGCAGATCCGCGTTCTGGGCGTCGAGTCGAACGGCCACGACCCGATGCACGTCGGGACCGACCTCGCGGTGAAGGTTCGCGTCGAGCTGGGCGGGTTCAAGCCGGACGACGTGGAGGTGCAGCTGTTCCACGGACTGGTGGATTCGCTCGGCGAGATCCCGCTGCCGCGCACCGTGCCGATGTCGCACAACGGCCACCCGGAAAGCGGCTCGACGTGGGTGTTCACGGGCGCAATCCCTTGCAGCGCCAGCGGCCAGCACGGCTTCGCGGTGCGCGTCCTGCCGCGCCACGGCGACCTGGCCAACTCGTTCGAGCCGGGGTTGGTGACGTGGGGGTGAGTGGGGGAGATGGCGAAAAGGTTCAGCCGCGACCCGACAGGAGAGCGCATCGCCGAGACGCGCTCTCCTGTCGGGTCGCGGCTGAACCATCCCCCCGTCTGGAAATGCGATTCAGCGCGTCGGTTTCTCCGCGACGAACATCCCGTAGCGCATCGCCCTGGTGCGATACGCGTTCAGCAGCGTGCCGAAGTGGTCGAGGAAGCGCGTCATCGACCGGCCGGCCAGCGGCGCGATCCAGCCGACGCGGCTGCGCTGAATACGGTCGAGACAGATCTCCCAGGTGCGCGAAACCTGAGTCGTCAGATCCTCGAAGGTGCGCACGCGGAGGCCGGCGTCGGTCAGCCAGCCGCGGTAGTCGTCGGCCGTGCCGAGCGAGGGGCAGAGGAAGTTCTCGCAGACGGCGGCGGCCAGGCCGTGAGGGTCGGGGCCGTCGCCGGCCAGCCAGGCGCACAGGGCGACGCGGCCGCCCGGTCGCAGCCAGCCGGCCGCCTTGCGGAAGAAGGCCGGCTTGTCGAAAAAGTGTTCGCTGCACTCGACGTTCCAGACCACATCGAAGCTCGCCGCGGGGAAGGCGACCCGTTCGGCGTCGCCGCACAGGAAGCGCGTGCGGCCGGCCGCCCCCTGCCACGCCGCCGAGACACGCGCCAGGCGCGCTGAACGGGGCTGAGCGTCATGCCGGTCACGCGGCAGCCGTAGCGCCTGGCCAGCTCGATGGAGCTGCCGCCCATGCCGCAGCCCACGTCCAGCACACGCTCGTCGGCGATGATCGACGCCGCGGATGCGAGTCGTTCGATGAGTCGCTGCTGAGCCTCGAGCGGCGGGGCCTCCGCGTCCCACAGGCCGTGATGGATGTGCGGTCCCCACAGCAGCCAGTAGAACGGCGTGGCCAGGTCGTAGTGCAGACGGATGTCGCGCTTCGTCACGCCGGCGCAGGAGATCATGGCGGCCTCCGCTGCATCGCGTCTTCCCCAGAACGGCACAACCTGAAAGGAGTCGCCTTAGCGCGGACTGCGGGCGGCAGAGTGACGCTGGTCAAGTCGTACGGCCCGCCGGACCAGGGCGTCCTTCATGGAATCGGCTTGGCGCCCCGGTTGCAAAAATGGCGTCGAACCAAATCGACGCGGGACGGATTGGCAGGTAGCATGACAGCGGCGTCAAAGCCTCACCTTCCGCCTCTGGATGTGCCTGGAGCCATGAACCACCGTTCGACCAATTCGGCCAAAGCACCGGTGCAGCCGGTGGACTGCCAGGTCGTGACCGATGCCAAGGACGGCGGTATGACGCTGGTCGTCCCCGCGCTCGGCTTCCGACGCGCAGCCCAAATTCCCTTTCCTCATGGCGGGCTTCTGGCTTGCCTTCGTTTTCTATTTCGCCATCCAATGTCTCATGGAGCGGACGCATTTCAAGGGGGCGTGGGCTGGGATCGAAGTCGCGGCCTTTCTCGCACTGTTCTGGTTCGCCGGCCTCTATCTCTTGGCGGTGGCCTTCCGGCTTGCCGAGACGCGCACCGAAGTGACCTTTCGGGGCCCTTTCGTTTTCGTGACCCGCGCCGGTCGTTGGGGGGCGTCGCGCTGCCGCTGGCGGCGCGCGGATATCAGGGAGTTCGTCGTCGAAAGGCGCGGGATGGCTCGCAAGAACGAGCCGTCTTATCCTCACGTCCGAATTCGCTTCACGGGCGACTCGCGAGCGGTCGGCATCCTGTTCGGACGGCCTAAAGGCGAGCTGGCCTGGGTCGCCGACAAACTCATGGGCGCCTTGAAGCAGGCGAATCAGCGCGATCCGACGCCGTCCCCAGACGTCTGGGACCAGCCGCCGGAGAGCCGGGCCGTGTTGACGCGCGGCGCGGACGGCTTGATGCTCGAATTGCCTGCGCTGGGGTTTCGCGGGGCTGTCGCCGGGGTGACGCTTGGCGGCTTGCTAGCGGGCCCGCTCCTGTTCGCCGGGGCGTGGGCCGTGGTCAGCGGCAGCGAACATCCTTGGGTGTGGCCGACATGCCTTGGCATTTGCCTTCCGGTCCTTTTGGGCTTGCTGGCGATTGGCGTGGCAGTGGAAGCGCTCGGGTGCGGATTCCGGCGCGCGGTGCTAACGGTCGCTGGAAACCGATTCACGCTCCAGGAAACAATGTGGCAAGGCGCAATCCGTAAAAGGGCCTGGCCCCGGTCCGAGATCGCCGCCCTCGACGTGGATTCCTCGGCCGTTCCCCGCCTGACGCTTCATCTGGCCACAAGACGCAGAAAATCGCTCCTGCTCTACCGCACGGAAGATGAATTGCTGTGGATCGCCACACTGTTGCGAGAGGCGCTGCAAAAGCCATGTGTTCCGAAATCGTGAAAGGACTTGGGGAGGGCGTGCCAAACCGGGAAAAAAACGCGGATTGCGCAGCCCGACCCTTGACGGCGTTTCCGTGGACGGATAGCATTGATTGGTGATGAAGTGTTGGTGGGGGTTCGAGTTCCGGCGGATCTCTCCCGCCGAAAACCGCCTCCCACGCCAACGAAACTTCACCCTGGAGCCAAAGGAGGGAAAGTCCCTTTCCCCGCGCGTTGTGCGTGCGACCGTCAAGCGACGTGAACGCGTTCCTTCCAGCCTCCCTTCGACCTCTTGACACAGGGAAGGATAGTCGGCGATGCTTGTACTGTCCAGGAAAAAAAACGAAAGTATCGTCATCAACAACGACATCGTCGTGACCGTGGTGGAGATCCGCGGCGACAAGGTGCGGCTTGGCATCGTCGCTCCCAAGGAGGTGCCCGTGCATCGCCAGGAAGTCTTCGACGCCATCCACGGCAAGGAAACCGCCGCCGATCCGGCCCCGGCCCAGGTGGTGGTCAACAAGCCGCTCGCCTGAACCCCTCCGACCGCGCCCTTCTTGGCGAGCGGCCGGCGCCAGCCGGCTGATGCAACCCAGCAGCCGGCTGGCGCCGGCCGCTCGCCTTTACTCGTCCTGGCCGATCCCATACTTGCGTACCTTGGCGAGCAGCGTCTCGCGGTGAATGCCGAGCAGTTCGGCGGCTCGCTTCTTTTCGCCGCCCGCGCTCCGCAGCGCCCGCCGGATCGCCCACGCCTCCAACTCCTCCAGCTTGAGCGGCAGCTCGTCCGCGGCGTCGGCGGCCCCCTCGTCCAGGTGCAGATCGGCCGCGTCGATTCGCTCGTTGCGGCTCAGGGCCGCCGCCCTCTCCACGACGTAGCGCAACTGGCGCACGTTGCCCGGCCACGAAAACGACCGCAGACGCTCCAGCGCCGCCTCCGTCAGCTCCACGGAGCGTGGATCGCTTTTGTGCAGGTTGGCGAGGAAATGCAGCGCCAGGGCCGGCACGTCCTCGGCGTGGTCGCGCAGGGGCGGCGTCTGGATCGCCACGGTCAGGCGGTAGAAGAGATCCTGTCGGAACCGGCCGATCCGCACCTCCCGCGCCAGGTCGCGGTTGGTGGCGGCCAGCACGCGCACGTCCACCGTGAAATCCTCGACGGCCTTCATCGGCCGGAATTTGTGCGTCTCCAGGACGCGGAGGAGCATCGCCTGCATTTCCGGCGAAAGCTCGCCGACCTCGTCGAGGAACAGCGTGCCGCCGTCGGCCTGCTCGAAAAAGCCGGGGTGGGCCTTGTCGCCTCCGGTATAGGCGCCGGGGGCGTGACCGAAGAACTCGGCCACGACGGTGTTGGGGTTGAGCGAGGCGCAGTTGACGGTCACCATGGGGCCGACGCGGCGGCGGCTGGCCCGGTGCAGACCGAGAGCGACCAGCTCCTTGCCGACTCCGGTTTCGCCGGTGATGAGGATGCTGCCGGGATGGTCGGCCAGGCGGGCGATCTCGTCGCGGAGTCGGCGGACGGCGGGGCTGTCGCCGACCAGGGCGTCGTCGCCGCCGGGCGAGCCGAGGCGGAGGCGCGAGTTGTCGGCTTCGAGGGCGCGGCGGTCGAGGACGCCGCGAAGGCAGCCGGCCAGGCAGCCGGCCAGCACCTCGCAGAACCGCAGCTCGCGCTCGGTGAAGGCCCGGCTGCGGCGGTAGGCGTGCAGGGCGCCCAGCGGCGGCGGCTCGTCCGGGCTTTCTCCCCGCGCCGCGCGCCCCGCCGTCGCCGCGTTCCCGGAGCGGCACGCACAGGGCGTCGCGCAGCCCGGCCAAACTCTCGCCGCTCAGCTCGGCGTCGGCCGGGCGTTCCAGCCAGACGGGCGCCCCGTTGGCCAGCGCCTTCCGGGTCATCCGGCTGCTCAGCAGGCCGTCCACCTGCTCCCGTTCCGGCAGGACCATTAGCAGGTCGTTGGCGTCGAGGCCGCGGTAGCCGACGATGTCGGCGCGCGTCTGGCGGTGGAGGACCTCCAGGGCCAGGCGGATGAGGCCGTGCGGCCCCGCTTCGGCGAGGGAGCCGGAAAGGAAGCGGTACAGGGCGGTCAGCTCGTCGGGGTGCAGAGCGGTCTGGTCGTCCGGGTCCACCCCCTCACCCCCCATCCCTCTCCTCTCGGGCGAGAGGGGTTGGGGGTGAGGGGCCTCCTGGACGACCAGCGGCGGCGGTTCGTCGGCCCGCAGTCCGTTCTCCTCCAACGGCGGGGGCGCGACAGACACGGGGTCGGCCGTGAAGCGGAAGCGAATCTCCCCGAAACCGATCTCCGCCCCCGAGGCCAGTTCCAGCTCGCCGCGCACGCGGCGGCCGTTGACGAGGACGCCGTTGCGCGAATCCAGATCGCGGAGGAGCCAGCGGCCTCTTTCGGCGAAGATACGCGCGTGCCATTTGGAGGCGCAGCGGTCGCTGAGAACGATGGTGTTGTCGAGGCCGCGGCCGAGGGCGATGGGTTGATCGGGGTTCAGGGTGCAGTCGGCGGGAATGGCCGATCCGCTTTCGAGGGTCAACCGCGCTTGCATGCCATCACTCCCGGCGGCGAATCCAGTGGGAGAGAGAATCGTACCCGATTCGTGCGCCGTTCGTCCAGCAAGAAATCGGCAAGTTTGCGCGCCATGGGTGAGTGCGCGGATTCAGGAGTTTCGCGGCCGTTCCGCCGCGAGTAGATAACCGTAGCGCGCAGGCCGCCGAACCACCACGGCCACGGCAGCCGCCCGTCCGGCCGCAGGCTGACCGGCCGCACCTCCCGAAGGCGAAAGCCGGCGCCGGTCAGCAGACGCACCGCCTCGCCGCGCGTGAACAGGTGGAGCGTCAGCCCGACCACGCCCTGATGGACCGGCATGACGCGGTCGCCGCCCTCGGCCCGGCCGAGCCGGCGATCCCACGCATCCCGCAGCAGCCACGCCCGTCCCGGCCCGTTCCACACATTGAACCAGCGATTGTGAACGTGCAGCACGAAGCAACCGCCCGGCTTCAGCACGCGGAAGACGTGGCCGACGACGCGGCGCCGGTTGGCCGCGCCCGTCACCATGCCCAGCGTGCTGAACAGACAGGCGGCGCAGTCGAAACCGCCGTCGCGCAGGCCGTCCAGCTCGGCGAGGTTGGCGTGCAGGAGATGCACGCGGACGCCGGCGGCGTCGGCCCTTTCGCGGGCCACGGCCAGCATTTCTCGCGACAGATCGACGCCGACGACGGGACAACCGCGGCGGGCGAACGGGACGAGCAGCCGGCCCGTGCCGCAGCCGAGGTCGAGCAGCCAGCCGGGTCGCGGACAATGCTCCTCCACGAAACGCGCGTCCACGTCGGGCAGCGCCACGCCGGCCAGGCTGCTGTCGTAGTTGCGGGCGACGGCGGGGTCGTGGAGGTAGTCCCACAGGCCGCGGTTGACGCCGGGCGGCATTTGCCAGTCGGGCGGCGGCTTGGGCATCGTCGGCGATTCCTCGTATAAAGAAAAGCGGGTTCTCCACCGATTCTATTGCGACCGCCGAAGGGAATCGGTCGGCCCACGGGTTTTTTGCTCTTGTCAACGGAGTCCAGCGGAGGCGCCGCATCCCCATTGCGGCGCCGTCGGCTCCCAACATCCCAGCGAGGATCCACCGATGAACGTCGCGGCCCTGCAACAGTTCCTTCGCAGCCTGGTCGGGCCGATGCAGGCCGCCGGCGCGTCCCAGAAAGTCGTCCACGAGCTGGAGGAGGCCGGAAGCGCCCTGGAGCCGTTCCGGGACTTCGACTTCGGCCGCTTCGCCGCCTTCCTGCGTCAGGCGGAGGAGTATCAGCGAACCGGCGTCCTCTCGATTCGGGGCGGAAGGTCCGGCGCCGGGAAGGGGCTGGACCCCGCCCGGATTCACGAGCTGGCCCAGCAGGCGGCCCAGCTCAAGGAACGGGCCGCCGGCGCCGATTCGCCGCCTGGCGCCCTCGGCGCGGAATTCGACCGCCTCGGCCTGCCGACGCTGACCAAGAAGGACGTTTTGGCGGTGGCCCGCGAGATCGGCGCCCGCACCACCGTGCGGATGACGCAGGATGAGGCGATCGCCTCCGTCCGCCGCTGGGTTCACGGTCAAGAGGAACCCGTCCCGGCGCCCCGGATCGCGGAAGCCTCCGAGGCGCCCGAGACCGACGGGCCGCTCCCCAGCGAAGTCCCGCAGCTTGCGCACAAGAGCGCCGGGGCGCCGCCGGAGTTCGGCGAGCGGCCGGCGTGAGCTGGCCGATGAAGGTAGGGGCGGGGTCGCCCCGTCCCTGATGAAGGGGCGGGGCGACCCCGCCCCTGCACGCCGGCCGCTCGCCTGGCGAGAGCGATGCGCGCGGAGGAACCCGACCATGACCGACCCCCGCTGGGAAGACGCCCGCCGATTGGAGGCGTGGGCCGGCGAGACGCGCGTCAACCTGATCCGCGCCGTCGCCCTCGTCGGCTTCTACGGCTACCACCTGCTCAACGTCTACGTCCTCAGCAACGACCCAGAACTCCGCGGCCCCTACAACCTCAAAGTCACCTGCGTCGTCCTGGCCTGGACGCTGGCGGTCGGCGCCCTCCATCTCTGCCTGTCCCGCCGCTGGGTTCCGCCCGCCCTCAAGTACGTCGCCGTGTTCTGGGACCTGGCGATGATTACGGTCCTGCTTCTCGTCGATAAGAGCGCCGGGCCGCACAGCTCGCTCGTCGTCCTCTATTTCGTGGTGACGGCGGCGGCGCCGCTGCGGTTGTCGCTGCGTCTGGTGTACGCGACGACGCTGGGGGCGATGGCGGCGGCCACGCTCATGATGGGATGTTACGTCTTCGTGCTGGTCGGTTCGGCGGACTATTACGCCCCCGGAAGTCCGTGGGCGGTCCCGCGTTCCAGCGAGATCGTCTTCCTGCTGGCCTTGGGGGCGACGGGGCTGCTGGCCGGGCAGGTAGTGCGCCAGGCGCGGCGGCTGCTCCAGGGCTACCCGGTGACGGTTGAGGACGAACGGGAGGCGGCGTAATGACGGTGCGCGTCACCTGCCCCAGTTGCGGCCGCGGCCTTCTCGCCCAGGAATCGGCCCTCGGGTCGCGGGCCACGTGTCCAGCCTGCCTGGCGGAGATTCCAGTGTCGGAAACCGAGCGGGCGGCGGGCGCCGTACAGACGGCCCGGCGGGAGTCCGGGCCATCGTGCGCCCGCTGCGGCCGCGACGTGGAGTCGGTCTGGATGACGTGTCCGTGGTGCGAGGAGCCGTTGCGCGGCCGGGCGCCGCGGGCATACGGCCGGCCCGACCTCGACGTGCGGCGCGACGAAAAAGGGACCAGTTGCTTCCTCATTGCCTTGGCCAGCGTTGGCGGCCTGGGCGTCGCCTTCTACGGCTTTGGCGCTCTCGCCGCGTTCGCTCAAACCGGATCTCTGGGGCCTGTGGTCGTCTTGGCCGTGTTCTTGCTGTTCCTGGCCGGTGTGGTCACGCTCGTCGTCTTCGTGCGGTCGCCCGGGAGGCCAGGAACTCAAGTCGTCCGCCGCGTGGTCATCGGCACATTGGCCGTGGTCGGCACGGTGATCGCCAGCGTGCTGGCTCTATTCGTATTCTTGTTTGTCGTATGCATTGCGGCCTTCAGCCTCCATCATTAGGGCTCGCATTCCGAAGAGATCGGTTTTCCTTCCTACGCTGATTACCCCTCTACCCCATCTTGCAGGTCGCCAATCATCCTTGGGTAGCCGCCCCCCGAATGAGTATGAGATTATTTTATGACTGGACGTATTGATATTAGTAAAGCAGATGGTAGGATGTTCCCCATGCAACGCGAGGCGCCAATCGACTCTCCCGACGTGCCCGATGCTGTATCGTCCGGGGAAGGGCACCGACGTCTCCCCGGCTTCGACGCGCTAAAGGTCTTTTGCGACGTCGCCCGCTGCCGCAGCATCTCCCAGGCCGCCGCCGACAACGACCTCTCCCAGCCGGCGGCCAGCTTGATCGTGCGGCAGTTGGAAAAGCGGCTCGGCGTGCAGCTGGTCAACCGCCTCAAGCGGCCGGTCCAGCTGACCGCCCTGGGCCAGCTCTATTACCACGGCTGCAAGGGACTGGTCGAGCAGTACCTGGAATTGGAGGCGTCGATCCGCAGCGCCCGCGCCGACCGCGGCGCCAGCATCCAGGTCGCCGCCATCTACTCCGTCGGCCTGGGCGACATGGGGTCGTTCGTGGAGCGCTTCGAGCGCCTGCACCCCTGCGCCAAGGTCCACGTCGAGTATTTGCCGCCCGATCAGGTGTACGAGCGGGTGCATGAGGGGATCGCGGACTTCGGCCTGGTGTCGTTCCCGCGCAAGCTGCGGGAACTGGCCGTCGAGCCGTGGCGCGAGGAGGAGATGGTGCTGGCCTGCGCCGGACCACCCGCTAGCGGGGCTGGAGTCGGTCGCGCCGGAGCGGCTGGCGGGCGAGCGCTACGTTGCGTTCGCCAAGGGGCTGACGATCCGCCGCGAGGTGGACCGCTTCCTCAAGGAGCGGGGCGTGGCCGTGGAGGCGGCGGCCGAGTTCGCCACCATTGAGAACATTAAAGAGGGTGTAAAGGTGGGCGCCGGCGTCGCCCTGCTGCCGGCGCCGACCATCCGGCTGGAAGTGCGGGCCGGGACGCTGAAGTCCGTGCGCCTGGCGGGCTGCCGCTTCGTGCGGCCGCTCGGCGTGATCCGCCGCCGACAGCACAAGCTCGGCGGGGCCGCCGTCCACTTCCTGGAGCTGCTGCGCGAGGCCGGCGACCACGGCGACGCCGCCGGGACGCCGGGCGACGGCAAGGCCCCCTTCTCCAACGGCAAGCCGCGGGCTGCCGGAAGGACGCGCTAACATGACGCACGGAATGAATCCCCCCAAGCAGGGTCTTTATGACCCCCGGTACGAGCACGATTCGTGCGGCGTCGGCTTTGTCGTCGATCTCAAAAGCCGCAAATCGCATTCGATCGTCGAGCAGGCGCTGCAGATCCTGCTCAACCTGGAGCATCGCGGCGCCTGCGGCTGCGAAAAGGACACCGGCGACGGCGCCGGCATCCTCGTGCAGACGCCGCACGACTTCCTGGCGAAGGCGAGCGACCGCGCCGGCTTCCGCCTGCCCGCGCCCGGCGCCTACGCCGCCGGCTGCGTCTTCCTGCCGACCGACGAGGCCGACCGCCGCCGCGTCGAGGCGATGTTCGAGCAGGTCGTGCGCGAGGAGGGGCAGACCGTCCTCGGCTGGCGCGACGTGCCGGTCGAGCCGACCCCACTGGGCCAGACGGCGCGGGCGGGGATGCCGAAGGTCCGGCAAATCTTCGTGGGCCGCGGCGAAGCCCCCAACCACCCCGACGGCCTGGGCTTCGAGCGCAAGCTCTACGTCGTCCGCCGCCGCGCCGAGAACGCCGTGCGCAGCTCCGACGTGAAGCAGCGCGGCATGTTCTACGTCCCTTCGCTCTCCTTCAAGACGCTGATCTACAAGGGGATGCTCAACGCCGGCCAGCTCGGGCCGTTCTACCCCGACCTGGCCGACCCCGACCTCGTCACCGCCCTGGCCCTGGTCCACTCGCGCTTCAGCACCAACACCTTCCCCAACTGGGCGCGGGCTCACCCCTACCGCTACATCGCCCACAACGGCGAAATCAACACCCTGCGCGGCAACGTCAACTGGATGACGGCCCGCGAGCACCTGTTCCGCTCCGAGCTGTTCGGGCCGGACGTGAAGAAGCTGCTGCCGATCATCGACCAGAGCGGCAGCGACTCCGCCATGTTCGACAACGCCCTGGAGCTGCTCGTCCTGTCCGGCCGGTCGCTGCCGCACGCGGTCATGATGATGATCCCCGAGCCGTGGAGCGGCGACCCGTTCATGAGCGCGGAGAAAAAGGCGTTTTACGAGTTCCATTCGTGCATGATGGAGCCGTGGGACGGCCCCGCGTCGATCGCCTTCACCGACGGCGTGCGCATCGGCGCCGTGCTGGACCGCAACGGCCTGCGGCCGTCGCGCTACTACGTCACCAAGGACGGCCTGGTCGTCATGGCGTCCGAGGTCGGCGTCCTGGACATCGAGCCGGAGCGCGTGCTGTCGAAGGGCCGCCTCCAGCCGGGCCGCATGTTCCTGGTGGATCTGGAGCAGGGCCGCATCATCGCCGACGACGAGTTGAAGAGCAAGATCGCGTCGGAACGGCCCTACGGCCAGTGGGTGCGCGAGAATCTGGTCGCACTGGAGGACCTGCCGCCCGGCCCGCGACTGCACGAGCCGGACCACGCCACGGTCCTGCGGCGCCAGCGCGCCTTCGGCTACACCACCGAGGATTTGAAGATCCTCATGGCGCCGATGGCCGCGGACGGCAACGAGGCCGTCGGCTCGATGGGCAACGACGCGGCCCTCGCCGTCCTTTCGGACAAACCCCAGCTGCTTTATAACTATTTCAAGCAGCTGTTCGCGCAGGTGACGAACCCGCCGGTGGACGGCATCCGCGAAGAGATCATCATGTCGATGGAGACGACCATCGGCGCCGAGTACAACCTGCTGGCGCCGACGCCGCGCTCCGCCCGCCAGGTCAAAGTCAAGTCGCCGATCGTGGACAACGACGAGTTGGACAAGATCCGCCGCCTCGACGGCAAGGGGCCGGGCCTGTTCAAGTCCACGACCTTGTCGATCCTCTACCCCGCCAAGGACGGCGAGGCCGGTCTTGAACGGGCGATGAACGAGGTCTGCCGCCTGGCCAGCGCCGCGGTGGCAGACGGCTGCGACTTCCTCATCCTGTCCGACCGCGGCGTGGACCGCGACCTCGCCCCGATCCCGGCGCTCCTGGCGACGGCCGGCGTCCATCACCACCTGATCCGCCAGGGCGAGCGCACCAAGGTCGGCCTGGTGCTGGAGAGCGGCGAACCGCGCGAGGTCCATCACTTCGCGCTCCTGATCGGCTACGGGGCCGGCGCCGTCAACCCGTACCTGGCCTTCGAGACGCTCGACGACATGCTCCGCCAGGGCCACCTGCCCAAGATGGACCACCACAAGGCCGTCAAGAACTACGCCAAGGCGGTCGCCAAGGGCGTCGCCAAGGTGATGTCCAAGATGGGCATTTCGACGGTGCAGAGCTATTGCGGCGCCCAGATCTTCGAGGCGGTCGGCCTGAACCAGCAGGTGATCGACCGCTATTTCACCTGGACCGCCTCCCGAATCTCCGGGGTGGGCCTCGACGCCATCGCCGCCGACGCCAAGGCGCGGCACGACATGGCCTTCCCCGAGCGGCCGCTCAACGGCCACACGCTGGAGGCCGGCGGCCAGTACCAGTATCGCAAGGACGGCGAATACCACCTTTTCAACCCCGAAACGGTCCACAAGCTGCAATACGCCTGCCGAACCGGCGACTACAAGGTCTTCAAGCAGTACAGCCAGCTGGTGGACGACCAGTCGCGGCGACTCTGCACGCTGCGCGGCCTGTTCGACCTGAAGTTCGCCGAGACGCCGATCCCGATCGAGGAGGTCGAGCCGGTCGAGACGATCATGAGGCGGTTCAAGTCGGGCGCCATGTCCTACGGCTCGATCAGCCAGGAGGCGCACGAGACGCTGGCCATCGCCATGAACCGCATCGGCGGCAAGAGCAACACCGGCGAGGGCGGCGAGGACCCGGCCCGCTACGCCCCGGAACCCAACGGCGACTCCAAGAACAGCGCCATCAAGCAGGTGGCGTCCGGCCGATTCGGCGTCACGAGCAACTACCTCGTCAACGCGAAGGAACTGCAGATCAAGATGGCGCAGGGGGCCAAGCCGGGCGAAGGCGGCCAGCTGCCCGGCCACAAGGTCTATCCGTGGATCGCCAAGGTCCGCTTTTCGACGCCGGGCGTCGGCCTGATCTCGCCGCCGCCGCACCACGACATTTACTCCATTGAAGACCTGAAGGAGCTGATCCACGACCTGAAGAACGCGAACCACCACGCCCGTATCAGCGTCAAGCTGGTGGCCGAGGTCGGCGTCGGCACGATCGCGGCCGGCGTGTCGAAGGCCCATGCGGACGTGGTGCTGATCAGCGGCCACGACGGCGGCACCGGCGCCTCGCCGCTGACCAGCATCAAGCACGCCGGCGCCCCCTGGGAGCTGGGCCTGGCCGAGACGCAGCAGACGCTGCTGCTCAACGACCTGCGCAGCCGCATCGCCGTCGAGGTGGACGGACAGCTGAAAACCGGCCGCGACGTGATCGTCGGTGCCTTGCTCGGCGCCGAGGAGTTCGGCTTCGCCACGGGGCCGCTGGTGGCGATGGGCTGCATCATGATGCGCGTCTGCCACCTCAACACCTGCCCCGTCGGCGTGGCGACGCAGGACCCGGTATTGCGGAAGAAGTTCGCCGGCACGCCGGAAAATGCCGTGAATTTCATGCGTTTCGTCGCCACGGAGGTCCGCGAGCTGATGGCCCGGCTCGGCTTCCGCACCGTCAACGAAATGATCGGCCGCACCGACAAGCTGGACCAGATGAAGGCGGTGGACTTCTACAAGGCCCGCGGCATCGACCTGTCGCCGATCTTTTACCAGCCTAAGGTCGCGGCGACGGTCGGCCGTTACTGCTCCATTCCGCAGGACCACGGCCTGGCGGAGGCGCTCGACAACACCACGCTCATGCCGCTGTGCAAGCCGGCCCTGGAGCGCGGAGAAAAGGTATCGGCGACGTTGCCGATCCGCAACGTCAACCGCGTCGTCGGCACGATCGTCGGCAGCGAGGTGACGCGGCGCTACGGGCCGGCCGGGTTGCCGGACGACACGATCCGGCTGCACTTCAAGGGGTCGGCCGGCCAGAGTTTCGGCGCCTTCGTGCCGAAGGGGATGACGTTGATCCTGGAAGGCGACGCCAATGACTACGTGGGCAAGGGCCTGTCCGGCGGCAAGATCGTGGTCTATCCGCCGGAGGGATCGACGTTCCAGCCGTCGGAGAACGTCATCATCGGCAACGTGGCGTTCTACGGGGCGACGGCCGGCGAGGCGTACATCCGCGGCATGGCGGGCGAGCGGTTCTGCGTCCGCAACAGCGGCGTCAACGCGGTGGTGCAGGCGGTGGGCGACCACGCCTGCGAGTACATGACCGGCGGCCGGGTGGTGGTGCTCGGCCCGACCGGCCGCAACTTCGCCGCCGGCATGTCCGGCGGCGTCGCCTACGTCCTGGACGAGGACGGCGGCTTCCCGCGCAACTGCAACCTGGAGATGGTGAAACTGCACCCGCTGGACGATGCGGAGGAAATCGATCTGGTTCGGGACATGATTCGCAAGCACGCGGAATACACCGGGAGCGAGCGGCCGCGGCAAGTGCTGGCCCAGTGGGAGGCGCTGCTGCCGAAGTTCGTGAAGGTCTACCCGAACGACTACCGGCGCGTGGTGGAGACGCAGAAGCGCTACAAGCTGAAAGGCCTGTCGGACGAAGACGCGGTGATGGCGGCGTTCGAGGAGAACGCGCACGATTTGGCGCGGGTGGGGGGGAAGTGAGCGACCATGGCGTCGGGCCTGCCGCCGCTGAAGCCGCTGCACGCGGACGCCTCACTCAGCCCGGCGAAGTTGGCCAAGTACGGTAAGGCGACGACGCGGCAGCTGATCGACTCGTTGCGTCCGGGACAGGACGGGGCGCTGAAAGCCCGGCCCGACGGAACGATTCTCGACGGCCACCACCGCATCCGAATCCTCCGGGACCGCGGGGTTGACGTGGACGGTTTGCCGCGCGAGATCGTTGCGCGATCCGATCCGTAGGCGGGACGCAGGAAGGCCGTAACCATGCAAGCGACCGTCTATTGGGTGAATGGGCTGTGGCCCGGTCGCCTGGCGATCCTGCCGCGACCGCGCGGCGGCGACTGGCTGGAGGACGAGGCGCGCGCCTGGCGGTCGGCCGGTGTCGATGTGGTCGTTTCCCTGCTGGAAGAGGAGGAAGCGACGGAACTTGACATCGTTTCCGAGGCGGAGGCCTGCCGGGCGACAGGGATTGAGTTTATCACTCACCCCTTGGCGGATCGCGGAATCCCGCCGGCGCCGCGCGCGTTCGCTGATCTGATTCGGGGTTTGGAGGCAAAGTTGGCGGCGGGCAAAGGCGTCGGAGTCCACTGCCGGCAGGGCGTGGGTCGGTCGGCCCTGCTGGCCGCGTGCCTGCTGATGGCCGCCGGCGTGGAAGCCGACTCGGCGTGGGGTCGTGTCGCCGCGGCGCGCGGCCGGCCGGTGCCCGACACGTCGGAACAGCGTGAATGGGCCGGCCGGTTTGCGCGGGACTTCTTGGCCGCCACGAAGAAGTAAAGCCCGTCAAAGGTGGGTTATTGCAGAGGGCGTTGACATGGGCAAGCCGACAGGATTCATGGAGTACCCGCGCGAGTTGCCGCTGGCCCGTCCGCCGGCCGCGCGCGTCCACGACTGGCACGAGTTCCACGAACACGCCGACGCTGCGATGCTCCAGAAACAGGGCGCCCGCTGCATGGACTGCGGCGTGCCGTTCTGTCACACCGGCGCGCTGCTGGAAGGCATGGCGTCCGGCTGCCCCATCAACAACCTCATCCCGGAGTGGAACGACCTCGTTTACCGCGGCAACTGGAAGGAAGCCCTCGAACGCCTCCACAAGACCAACAACTTCCCGGAGTTCACCGGCCGCGTATGTCCGGCGCCCTGCGAAGGCTCCTGCGTCCTCGGCATCAATGAAGATCCGGTGACGATCAAGAGCATCGAGTGCGCCATCGTCGATAAGGGCTTCGAGGAGGGCTGGATCATCCCCGAACCGCCGCCCGTGCGCACGGGCAAGAAGGTCGCCGTCGTCGGCTCCGGCCCCGCCGGCCTGGCCGCCGCCGCCCAGCTCAACCGCGCCGGCCACTGGGTCACCGTCTTCGAGCGCGCCGACCGCGTCGGCGGCCTGCTCATGTACGGCATCCCCAACATGAAGCTCGACAAGGGCGTCGTCCAGCGCCGAGTCGATCTGATGAAGACGGAAGGGATCGCCTTTGTCGTCAGCTGTGAGGTCGGCAAGGACTACCCCGCCGCCAAGCTCCGCCAGGAGTTCGACGCCGTCGTCCTGTGCGGCGGGGCCACGGCCCCGAACGATTTCTTCACCAAGACGGAGGGCCGGAATCTCAAGGGAATCCACTTCGCCATGGACTTCCTGCACGGCAACACGAAGAGCCTCCTGGACGGCGGCGGCGCCGACGGCGCCCCCATCTCGGCGAAGGGCAAGGACGTGATCGTGATCGGCGGCGGCGACACCGGCACCGACTGCGTCGGCACGGCGATGCGCCACGGCTGCCGCAGCCTGGTCCAGTTCGAGCTGCTGCCCAAGCCGCCGCTGGCGCGGGCGGCCGACAACCCCTGGCCGCAGTGGCCCAAGGTGTACAAGCTCGACTACGGCCAGGAGGAGGCGGCGGCCGTCTTCGGCGACGACCCGCGCGAGTACCTGATCCAGACCAAGAAGTTCGCCGGCGACACGGAAGGCCGCCTCCAGGAGTTGCACACCGTCCGCGTCGAGTGGGTCAAGGACAACGGCCGGCCGGTCCCGCGCGAGGTCGCCGGGTCGGAGCGCGTCTTCCCGGCGCAGCTGGTGCTGTTCGCAATGGGCTTCCGCGGTCCGGAAAGTCCGCTGCTCGATCAGCTCGGCGTCGAGAAGGACGCGCGGACCAACGCCAAGGCGGAACACGGCAAGTTCATCACGAGCGTCCCCGGCGTGTTCGCGGCCGGCGACATGCGGCGCGGCCAGAGCCTGGTGGTGTGGGCGATCAACGAGGGCCGCGGCGCCGCCCGCGAGTGCGACCGCTGGCTGATGGGAGAGACGTTCTTGCCGTGACGGCGGCCTCTCGCGGCGGAAAACGTGCTACACTTCCTCGGATAGCCGAATTCCCGCCGTCCGAGAGGCATTGTTCATGACCGTGGCCAATTTGAAGGGCATCGCGGATCAGGTCGTCCGGCGGGCGCAGCGCCAGGGCTACGTCGTGCCGCGCGAGGTGCGCCAGGAGTTGACGCAGGCCGGTGCGCCCGATGCGTTGTGGAAAGACGTGGTCGCCCTGGCCCAGCCGTCGCTCCGCTTCCGCCGCGGCCGCTATTACTACAGCGCCCCCGTCAGCGACCGCGTCCGCCGCGAGCAGTCCCAGCAGCTGGGCGTCCGGCGGGCCGTCGATCGGCTCGTCCGCGACAACCCCGCCGGCGCCGTCTCGCCGGTCGAGCGTCGCTCCCAGGACCGCGTGGATTTCGTGCAGACCGTGGCCGTGCGCACGGAAGACGGCGAGGAATTCACCCTTCTCAGCCGCGATTTATCCGCGACCGGCATCCGCCTCGTCGGCACGCGCCGGCTGCTCGGGCAGAAGGTCCACGTCCTCGTCCCCCGGCCCGACGACGAACCGCCCTATGATTTCCTGGTGCGCATCCTGTGGACGTGCGCCGTCGGCGACGGCCTGTTCGAGAATGGCGGTTCGTTCCTCGAAGTGTCCGGCGGAGAGTGACGCTCCTATCGAATCCGCCTTGGAATCTCCATCAAGTAGCAAACCGCCTGGTCCGCCCCGGCCCCGACATGCGCGCCGTCCGGGGCGAAGGCGGCGCACAGCGTCCGCGACGGGAAGCGGCGGCTGTGCAGCGGCCGGCCCGTCTCGGCGTCCCACACCACCACCCGGCCGTCCAGCCCGGCCGACACCAGCCGCCGGCCGTCCGGGCTGAAGCCCACCTGATACACCGCCCCGCCGTCGCCGTCGATGCACGCCGTCTCCCGCCCCGTCGCCAGGTCCCAGCGCCGCAACGTCTGGTCGCCGGAGCCGGACAGCAACGTCGCCCCGTCCGGCGAAAACGCCACGCTGTAGACCGCGTCGCCGTGCCCTTCCAGCGCCCATTCTTCCTTGCCGCTTTGCAGATCGTAAACATGGATCATGCGGTCGAAGCCACCGGCCGCCAGCCGCTTCCCGTCCGGCGAAACCGCCACGGCGTAGAGCGGGTCGGGCGACGCATTCACCGTCTCGGCCAGCGCCCCTGTCGTCGCGTCCCACACTTCGACCGACCCGGAATCGCCGCAGGAAAGCAACCGCCGGCCGTCGGGCGTGAAGACGACGCACTGGACGCACTTTTCCCCCGTTGTGGCGTGGTCTGGAGACCACGCCACAACGGACGGGCCGGGCTTGCCCGACGCCGCATCCCACAGGCGGACGCCGTCGAGGCCGCCTGTCGCCAGCCGGCCGCCGTCCGGCGACCACGCCAACGTCAGCACGCGGGCATGGCCGCCGTCGAACGTTTGGACGACCTTGCCCGCGGCCGCGTCCCAGACCTTGACGGTGTGGTCGTAGCTGGCCGTGGCCAGGCGCAAACCGTCCGGCCGGAACGCCACGGCCGACACGGCGGCCCGGTGGCCCTCCAGCTCCTGGACGTTCTGCGCCCAGGCCGCGCCGGCGGACAGCAGGACGGCGGCCCCCAGCAGAGCGGTTGTACGGCGGTCCATCGCCTCATTCCTCCGTGGTCCGCAAGAAGACGGGGTGCGGCGTCGCGGCTGGAGGCGGCGATGATACGGACAGGAGGGCGGGGGTCAAGGCGAAGGGGAAACGGGGGGTGTGCCTCTCGAATTTGGAGGCGGCGTGGGCCGGCCGGCCCGTGCTGAAGCACGGGCCTACAAGCAAAAGCCCGGTAAACCGGGCTGAAATCCCTGGCAGCCCGGTTCACCGGGCTTCGGCTTGTAGGCCCGCCGTTCACGGCGGGACGGGCCAGGTCCAAAATCGGGAGGCACACCCGGAAACGGGCGAGCGGCCGGCGTGAGCCGGCTGATACTGCTTATCAGCCGGCTCACGCCGGCCGCTCGCCGGGGTCCGCAATGTCGCTAGAACGCGAAGCGGAACACGCCGAAGAAGAGGAACACCGCGTACGTGTCCAGCCCCGTGACGTCCACCGGCAGCGACAGCGACGCCCGCGTCTCCACGCGCAGCGTCTTGCCGTCGTCGGTCGTCACGGCCACGTTGGGGAACAGACGCTCCGTGGCTTCCTGCGCGTTGGGCAGGCTGCCGACCTCGAATTTCGAGTCCGGCGTGAAGCTGTTGACGGTCCCGCCGATCAGCGGGGCGATCGACAGCACCTCCCGAATCGTCGGTCGCGGATCGTCATAGGAGATGGAAATGAACTCCTTGGGCAGCTCGGCCAGCGACTTCTGCACGCGCTGATTCGGCTTCCACGCCGCCAGGTCGCCCTTGGCCCGCAGGATGCAGCCCTGCACCTGCTGCGGGTACGGCGCGATCACCAGCCAGTCCTTGTAGATCACATACGAGGGCACGAAGATGAAGCCCTGCGCCGTGACGTGGACCTCGCGCATCTCGACGCCGTGATAGGTCTTTTTCTTGAGCGTCACCTCCGCGCCGCTGACCTTGCCCAGGCCCTTCACCACCTGGTCCAGCGCTTCCTGCGCCTTCTTGGCGTCCTTCACCCGGATCATCAGAGTCATGCCCAGCGACAGCGGGCCTTCCGACGGCGAGGTGTACATCACCACCTTGTCGCCGAGCGAGTCGAGCAGGTCCTTGCGCAGGTCCACGCCCAGCGCCTCGTCGGCGGCCTTGGCGAAGGCCTTGACGGCCGGGACCTGTTCGGGTGCGGCGATGGCGAAAACGTCCTCGGCCCCGAGGTAGGCGGTGTCGTAAAAGGCACCGGAGTCGAAGTTGGTCATCGACCAGCTGATCACGTCGGGCGGCAGCGGCGGCACGTCGGCCAGCGTGAACGGCTTGCCGTTGAGCAGCGTCAGCAGGCCCTTGCGCGGGCCGGGCATGTCCCACTCCACCAGGCCGCGCTCCGCCTCGCCGTCGAAGCCGGAGTAGTAGACCAGGCTCTTGAGATCGTCCAGGCCGAGGTCCTTGATGAGCTTGTCGAACTCCTTGCCGCGCGACGAGGCGACCTTGGTGAGGGCCGCCACGTCCACGAAGGCGCGAGCGCTGGTCTCGAACTTGTCGAAGCCCTTAACGCGCTTGAACAGCGGGTTGGCGTCGAGGCGGGGACCGTCCTGGTGCATGCGTTTCAGCAGGTCTTCGGGCTTGTCCGAGCTGAGGACCAGCACGCTGTTCTTGCCTTCCTGCCACCATGTCGCGTAGAGGTACGTATCGCCGATGGAGTGGGCGGTCACGTCGCCGGACTTCACGTCCTTGACGGGCAGCTTGGCGAGGGCGGCGATGAGGCGGAGGGCAGCGGGTAACGGCTCCGCCTTGGGGCCGGAGTCGGGCAGGATGAGCGTCGCCTGCCAGTTCGGCCCCTCCACGTCGCGCACCTCGCCGGCCAGGATGAAGCCGTTTTTGGAGAGGGTGGGCAGCAGCTTGGCGGCCTCGTTGGCGTCGGCCTGCATCTTGGCCAGCTTGTCCGGGGCGACGCCGCCGAGGAGCTGGTCCACGGTGAGCAGGGCGCTGAGGCCGTCCTGGAGCTGGCCGTACAGCTCGTTGACGAAGGCGCCGGTGTCGCCTTGCATCATCTGGCCGAGGGCGCTCTTGTCGTAGGCGGCGCGGTGGGCCTCGACGCCGTCCCAGCGGAGGTAGACCTGGGTGGCAGCAGGGAGCAGCTGTTCGGGGGTTTCCTCCGCCCGCGCGAGGAGCGGGAACAGCAACAGCAGCAGAGCGAATCCGGCACGGCGTCGCATGGGTGTTCTCCTTCGGGGGATCGGATGTGTCGGCGCGTCCGCATTAGTATCGCGGCGTCCGGCGGGGAAGGCAAGGAAGAAGTCGGTCGCTGTCAGGCAACAATAGAAATGTCCGCATTTCGGCGACAGTAGAAATGTCCGGTGTCCGGACGTTGTCACTTCTTCCGCTTGAACGGCTTCCTCCACGGGTGGTCCTCGGCTGGACGGTGTGGCCCCTTCTTGTTATCGTCCGCCCCGCCGTCGGGAGGATAGGGCTCCGCAGGAGTGCGACCCGAGCGCCCGTCGGTCGGCTGTACGCCAGGCGACCGGGACCCCGAAGAGGGGTCCCGGTTCGCTTTTCCCCCGCTGGCGTCGGCCGCCGATGCGTTAAACTCCGGGGGTCTGGGGGCGGAGCCCCCAGGGCCGCAACCCGGCGGGATCTCGCGGTACTTCAGGTACTTGCCCCGGAAGCGGATCGCCATAGTCCCGTCCAGGCGCAGCTCGATCACCACCCGACCGCCCCGCTCCCCCGCATGCACCGGCGGCAGCAACTGGTAGAAGCGGTTGCGGAAGCGCACCGTGTAGTCGTTGGACACCACCCGCCCCTCCTGGATGCTCAGGATCGCCGCCAGGTCGTGACCCGGACCCAGCGGCCGGTGCCCGTCGGCCGCCTGGCGCGCCGGCTTGACGAAGCGGCGGTTGTGCGTCGGCAGCAGCCGCTCCAGCACGGCGTTGGCCCCCGCCAGCGTCGTCACGCCCGCCAGGCGCAGCTCCTTGACCCAGCGGTCCTGGGCCGTGCCGAAGGACCGCTCGACGCGGCCCTTGGCCTGCGGGCTGTGCGCCCGGATCAGCTCGATGCCCAGCTCCCGCAGGGCCCGCCCGAACTGCGTCTCCGCGTCGGGCAGGGCGCGGCCCTTGTCCTGCGGCTCGAAGATGCTGTGCCGGTCGGTGTACAACGCCACCGGCCGGCCGAAACGCCGCAGCCAGCGGCCGGCCAGGTCCATATGCGCCTCGACCGTGCCGGCCGGGTAGAAGCGCGCCAGGGTGCGGTTGGTGGCGTCGTCGATCATGCCGATCAGGACCATCTCCTCGCCGCGGCCCTCCAGCCAGTCATGCACCGAGGCGTCCATCTGAACCAGCTCCCCGAAGCAGGCCCGGCGCGGCCGGCGGCTGCGGTGCGGGTCGCGGCGACGCTTGCGTTGCCACAGCCCCTCGGCGATCAGCCAGCGGCGCAGCGTCTGCGGGCCGACCGTCAGGCCCTCCCCGGCCAGCTTCTCGGCGGCGAAGGTGGGGCCGAAGTCCGCGTAGCGGGTGCGGTAGGCCGCCAGCACGGCCCGGCGGAAGGCGGGGTCGGGCCGGTGGTTGGAGGGCCGGCCGCGCAGGCCGTCGCACGAGGGCGGCGTCGCCTTCGGCCTCCAGCTTGCATTGGATGCGTCGGACCTGGCGGACGCACAGGCCGAGCAGCCGGGCCGCCTCGGCCTGCGTCCGCTGGCCGCTCTGCACCGAGTGCAGGACCCTGAGGACATCGCGTTCCTTCTGACTCATAGCGATCCGGTCTGTGGAAAGCACGCCGATAGACATGGCTCCTCCTTGGCCTGACCAAGGAGGACATTTCTATTGCGTTAAGACCGGACATTTCTATTGTCGTTCAACAGGAAGAAGTCGGTCGCCTTCACACGCCGAGGCCCAGGTCCCGCATGATGCGGTCGCGGGCGCGCTCCCATTGCTTGCGTCGGCCCTCGGCCGTGCCGCCGAGCTTCGCGGCGATGTCCGGCCAGGCCAACCCCTGCCCGAGAAACAGTTCGCGCAGCTCGCGCTCCTCCGGGGTCATGCTCAGGACGGCCTTCTCCAGGAGTTCCTGGTTGCTGAACTTCAGGCTGGGCGTTTCGCCGGCGGCGGGCGTCACGTCGTCGGGAAGTTGTCCGCCGGCCCGGCCGATGTCGCGCCGCGCCGCCAGGTGGCGCCGGTGCTGGTCGTTTAGCTTGTTTCCCGCCATGCGGGCCAGCAAAGGCGCAGCTGCTCCGGGCTTTCCAGGTCGTACTGGCCGAGCCGATAGCGGAGAAAGAAGCTCTTCAGAACCGACTGGCAAACGTCCTCCTCGCCGACGACGCGCTGGAGGGACAGGTTGCGCAAGCGGGTGCGGATCATGCGGCGGATGGTCGGCTCGTACTCGGCAACCAGGTCGCTCGCCGCCCGGTCGTCTCCCGCGCGGAGCCGGGCGAGCAGGTCGAGGAAGGGAGACGCGTCGGACATGGGCTGCCTCCCGCAAGGGGATGAAGCGGATTATGCACCCCAGTCTATCGCGTACGAATCGCCCGCGTCAAACGTTTTGCCGGTTGCGGGGCCTTGCCTTTCGGGGCCGCGACCGCAAGGGGAGCGGTTCACCCCGGCGTCGCGCAAAGGAAAACCCCTCTCCCGCTATGGGAGAGGGGTAAACAAGCATTTATTTGGCGTTCCCGTCGATCGGCCGGACGTAGACGGCGACCGGGACGCCGTAGGTCGGCCCCCGCAGCGCCTCGGGCGTGTCGTGGCGGATGATCGGCAGCCCGCCCAGCTTCGAGGTGAACGTCCCGTCGGCTTCCTCGTGGGCGGCGTGCGTCACCTCGTGGATCGTTCCGTCGAGGTTGAGCGTGGCGTACAGGACCACCTTTTCCAAGCCCGGCTCCGGCCGCCAGTCGAGGTTGTGCTCCCGGTAATAGCCTTGCTCCGCGTACATGTGGTCCATGCCGCTGAGGGGGGCGTAGCTCGGGCCGGTCACCGGGTTGACCCAGTGGTCCGTTTCGCCGAGCGACCAGGCGATGCAGTTGTAGCGCCCGGTGGCGTCGCCGATCACGGCGAACTTGTCGCCCAGCCGCGGGAAGTCCTGTCGCAGGGCCGCGTCGTGGACCAATTCCTGCTTGACTTCGGCGTAGTGGTCCTTGCCGCCGGCTTGAGCGGCCGACGCGAGGCCGAAGACCGCCGCGACGGCAAGAATCAGGGCCGCCGTCCACCGCCCAAACACGCCGCCGAAAGAAGTACGATTCATGATAAAGTCCCTCCGGGTTAGGGGCGTCCGGTTTGCAGGCGTTCGTCGCTTGCGTTGACCCGGCCGTCCTGTTCAACAGGGGCATCGCCAAGGCGAGGCGACCCGGACAGGAATTGGGGGATTTTTCCACCTTTCCGAGCCGCGACCGTAAGGGAGCGGGGGCGAAGACCGCTCCCTTACGGTCGCGGCTCGGACAGACGTAACTGTGGTTTGGGTGGATTTGGTTGGAAGGGTGGGGCGCGCAAAAGGAAACCGGGGGCGGATCGGCCGCCCCCGGTCCCGAGCGATGAGCGTTCAGCGGGTGTAGACCACGAACGGGAGGCCGTAGGTCATCCCCTGCAACTGCGACGGATCGGCGATCCGGATCTTGACCATGCCGCCGATCTTCGCCGTCCACGAGCCGTCGGACTCCTGGTGCGCCGCCGCCGTGATATCCTTCACCGTCCCATCCGGGTTCACCGTCACGTACAGCACCACCTTCTCGACGCCGGGCTGCACGGACAGGTCGAGGTCGGCGATGCGCTGATAGCGGTACTGCTCGAAGAGGCGGTCCATGCCGGCCAGCGGGTCGTCCGCCGTCCCCGCCTCCGGGTTGACCCAGCTCTTCAGACCGAGGGCGTCGCCGAAGCCGTTGACCTTGTCCGTGGCCGGGCCGACGATGTCGAAGTTTTGTCCCAGGCGCGGGAAGTCCTGGCCGACCGCGGTCAGGAAGGCCTGCTTGTCCTGGACGGGGTTGACGCGGGGCGGGGCGACGGGGGTCTTGGGCAGGCCGATCTTGACCGGGGGCGGGGTGGGACGGAAGCCGTCCGCCATCGCCGAACCCGAGAGGCCCATCAGGGCCGCGACCGCCAGGGCCAGGACCGACTTGCGCAGGTGGATTGCCGACATGGTACGAATCTCCTTTTGGGGTGGGCCGCGTCGATCGCCTGCCGAACCACCTTGGCTCGGCTTGAGGGCGGCCGCTCGCGGCTGCTCAACCCAACCATCGCAAGGCGGAAGCGGGACGGACAAGAAATGCGAAAAATGACGAAAGGGACGGAGGGAGGGGCGGACGGCCGGCTATCGTTTCTCGGCGCGCTCTATCAGAGCCGCCACGTCGGCCCAGAACTTGCGCCAGGCCGCCTGTTCATCCTGCGGCAGCTTCATCAGTTCCGTCTCGTCGCGGACGCCCGCAAAATCGACGTGACACAGCCAGATGCGGAGCTGCCGGGCCGCGGCTTGGCGGTTTTGCGATCCGATGCCCAGATCCTGTGTGACCAACGCATCGAGATCGGCTCGCAGCCAGTCGAGCGCCTGTTTTCGCCAGCGGGCGCGTTGGCATTCGGTCAACCCGCCTGCGTCCTTGCCCTGGCCGCAACCCGCCAAAGCCGCTGCGCGGGCGGCGTCGTAGCGGTTGGTTTCCGCCAGGCCTGGCACTGCCGCAAAGCTGTCCGCGTATAGTTGTGCGGAAGCGGCGTACGCCTTCTTCATCTGACAAATCCAGGCAAGTGTGCATCCCTCCCAGGCGTCGCTCGCCTTGGCTTCTCCCGTCAGTACGGCCCTCAGCTTGCTCTGCAACTCCATTAACTTCTCCACACCGCAGGCGTTTACGCCGCTTGCCAACGTGACCGACGGGTGCGTTGACGGCAACAGGTCCTGCCAGTTTTTGTACTCGGACAGGGCCCCTGCAAAATCGCCGTTTTCAGCAAGGGCGACGCACAGGTTCTGGCGGGCCACGTTGTCCTTGGGGTCCAGTTGAATGGCGGCGCGGTAGTCGGCGGCCGCCTCCTCCAACTTCCCTTGAGATCGGAGTGCATCGCCACAGACATCGTGGGCGTGGATCTTGGGATCCTGCCGCATGGCGGCGCGGTAGTCGGCGGCCGCCTCCTCCAACTTCCCTTGAGATCGGAGTGCATCGCCACGGTAGTAATGCGCCCAGGCGCACGTGAAGGCGTCCGTGGGGTCAAGTTGGATGACCGTACGCCACTCGGCGGCCGCCTCGTTCGACCTGCCTTGCTCTTGGAGAGCAACGGCGAGGCCGACGTGAGCCGTCTGGTTCTCCGACCGAAGCGCCACCGCCACCCGATAGAACGGAATCGCCTCATCGGAACGCCCCAAGCCAAGTTCGCCGGGGCAACGCATGAGGCAATTGGCCAGCTCGAAATTGATCCCGAAATCGTTCGGGTAACGCTGCTGCGCCGGTTTCAACAGCATCACTGCTTCCTCATAAGCTTCGCTGTTGGCGAGCGCCAGTCCCAAATCGGAAAGCACCGTGGGCGGGAACGCCGAGAGATTGCGCTTCGCCAGGTCGCGCATTCGGGCGCGATCCTGTTTGACCAGAGCGTCCCGCAGTTCGCGGCGGAACTCGTCCGGCTCGGAAAGACGGTCGGCCAGGTCGGCAAGTTCGCGGCGCGCACTCACATCCGACCGCAAGGGAATCCATGCGTCCAGCCCCGCGACAAGCCGGGGTCTGATGGCCGAGGCCCGAATCCGGTTCTCCGCATCTTCCATCCGGCTCAAGTCGATGTCGTAACAGGTGCGAAATACTTCTTCATAGTCGTTGGCGTTGGCAGGAACATATAGGGTAATCGTTCAACGCTACGAGAGCAGTGAGGGGCAGGGTTGGCCGGTGCGATGGGCGAGGACAGCCTCATGCAGGTAATCCAGGACATTCTTCGCCTGCAACCGCCGGGTTTGCACCACGGTCAGAATCCGCTCGACGAAGCGACAGCCGTTCCCACTCCAGCAGCCGAAACTCCGCCTGCGCCACAGCACCGCCCGACGCAGCAGTCGTTCCACGTGGTTGTTCGTCGGCTCCACTCCCTCCGTCGTCACGAACGTCCACAGCGCAGGCTCCAACGCCAGCACGTTCTCGCAGAACCGCACCACCGTTGGGTCGGCGCCGAGGATCGCGCCTTCCAGCAGCACCCGGTTCATCCGTCGCATCACCGGGGCCAGCCGCGCTTCCAGTTGTGCCCGCGTGACCTGTCCGTCCCGGAACCCGTGCCACGCGGCGAAGACCTTCCTGACCAGTCGCCGCCCCTCCCGTCCGACCCACTCTTCGGGGCCGCCCCGGTCGATGATCTTCTGGAAATCCCGTTTCAGGTGCGCCCAGCAGATCTGCCGCCGCTGGGGCGGCACCCGGTTGTACGGGCCCCAGCGGTCGCTGCACAGGATCCCCAGGATCTCCAGGCCCAGGATCGCCGTCAGGCCCGCCGCGCTTCGGCGGGCGTGGATCACGAAGGCCACCACCTGGGTGGTGGCCGCCGCCCACAGCCAGCACAACGCCCCCGCGAGTTTCCAACTGGTCTCGTCGGCGTTCTTGACCGCCGCCTGGCGCACCGCCGCCACCGCCTCCTGGTGGGCCGTCTCCAGGGCGGCGCCGACTTCTTGCTCGAGGTTGCAGACCGTGCCCAAGGCGATCGGGGCGTCGAAGACCGCGTCGGCGATCTCCTCGACGCCGCGCTTGCTCAGGCCGTGACAGCCGGAGAAGTAGGACAGCGTGCCGGTCAGCCGCGGCCCGACACTGTGGGCGCGAACCGCCGCCGGGATGACCGCATGCGTCCGGTGGCCGCAGCAGGGGCAGGTGCGGGCGTGGCCCTGGTACTCGGTGACCTCGGCTATGACCGGGGGCAGTTCGATGGTTTGGAAGCGGGTGGGCTCGGGATCGCCCGGCGAGGGCTGGGCGGGCAGGGCCGCGGCACAGCGCTCACACCGCTTGGGGACCAAGTGCTTGAAACGGTTGACCCGCTCGGCGGGAAGCAACCGCCGCAGCTGCGGGGGATGGCCCAGTTGTCCGCCGGCTGGACGTTTGGACTTCTTTTTCTGGACCGGCTTGGGTGCGCCGGGGGGATTGGCGGACGGCGGCAGCGAGGAGTTGGAACTGTTGGTGCCGAGTCGGGCTTCCAACTCGGCGACGCGGCGTTCCAACTCGGCGATGCGCCTATCGCGTTCGCAGCATCCCGGGCACACGGAAGCGTCCATGCCACGATTTTAGCAGTCGGCTCTCGGCGCAGCTGCGCTGCTTTGCGAATTCCGCTGGACGGTTACCATATAGGCTCTTCCCCTCCTTTGTGCTGAGCCGAAGTTGGCTGAACGCCAGCTTATCCAGTTCGGCCTTCATCCGCTCGTCCTTTGCGGCGGTTGAGGCTTTGGTTTCGGCTTCTTGCTTCGCCGCGGTAATGGCGGCCAGCGTCTGCTCGACGCGCCGGCGCGTCGCCTCATCCACCGCGCTATGATCGATCACCTCCTTGGCCCGGGCGACGGCGCCGACCGCTGCCACCCAGGGGGTTAGATCGCCGACGGGGGCGCTCTTCGCCCGTTCCCAATGCGATTCCGCATTGGCCAGGTCACGCTCCGCGTCGATTGTCGCCGTGGCCTGGCGACCGGCGATCCAGAGGGAGGCGAAGACTCCCAACGCGACCGCCAGCAGCCCGGCGGCGACCAGCGCCGCATCCTTCGGGTTGCGGCGGCACCAGCTCCACGTCCGTTCAACCCTGCCCACCGGCCGGCCCACGATCGGCCTATGCTCCTGATAACGGCGCAAATCTTCTGCCAACGTCTCCGCGCTTGCATACCGCTGCTTCGCGTCTTTCCGCAGACATTTCAGACAGATCGTTTCCAGATCGCGCGGCGTCTTCGACTGCAACCGACGCGGCGGCACGGGGTCGTCGTACAGCACTTGTTCCAGCGTCTCCAGCACCGTCGCCGCCTTGAACGGCGGCCGGCCTGTCAGGCACTCGTACAGGATCGCCCCCAGAGCATACACGTCCGTGGCCGGCCCGATCTCCTTCGACTTGCCCGAAGTCTGCTCCGGCGCCATGTACGGCGGCGAACCCACCACCGCCGTCTGCGTCCCTCCGACCTCGTCCATCTTCTTGGCCAACCCGAAATCCGCCACCTTGGGCGTGCCATCCGCCGTCAGCAGCACGTTGCCCGGCTTGAGGTCGCGGTGGACGATGCTGCGTTCATGGGCGTGATGCACGGCCCGCGCCAGCGTCTCCATCAGACGGGCGGCCTCGGCCGGCGGCAGGGGCGACGCCTTGAGCCGGCCCTCCAGGCTGCCGCCGGCGCAGAATTCCAGCGAGAAGAAGGGCTGGCCGCGATGCTCGCCGACCTCGAAGACTTGCACGACGTTGGGGTGCTGCAAGGCGGCGACGGCGTCGGCCTCGGTGCGGAAACGCTTCCGCGCCTCCTCGTCGGGGAAGCCGGCCAGGATCATCTTGAGGGCGACGACGCGAACGGGCTTCGTCTGCCGGGCCTTGTAGACGACCCCCATGCCGCCCTTGCCCAGTTCGCCGAGGATCTGATAGCCCTCGATTTCGAGCGGCGGGGCCTCCGTCGGCGGCGGCACCGGCGGCCCGGCGGACAAGCCGGACTCGTCCGCTTGCAGCGCCGCAAACACCTCGAACTGCTTGCGGAGCTGCTCGCTCAGGTCCGGGAAGCGTTTCTGGTACTCGTCCAGCCGGGGCGTCTCGCCGCGGGCGGCGCGCAGGTCCACCTCGTTCCAGACCAGATCGAGCAGCCGTTCGCGGTCCTGGGCCACGCTCGGATGGCCCTCGACCAGCGCCTCCACCAGCACGCGCTCGCCGCGCTGCCAGCTGGCGCGTTGCCGGTCGAGCAGGCGTTCCACCAACGTGGGGTCGTGATCCTGATTGGACGATTCGGCGGCCATGAAATGATCCCTCCCCAGCAAGAAGCGGTGCAATGCGGTGATTTGGGGTCCGCAATGGTTCCCGATGTCGCAAGGGCAAAGTGTACCGCTACTTTTCCTTGGCCGTGACCTGAACGAGCAAGCCGACCGTGTTGCTGTGAAGGACGACCTCCGGCAGCTGGTCTTTCCGGTCGATCACCGTACACAGGTCGAGGAACACCACCAGCGGGCCGGTATAGGCTTTTTCCCCGTCGCCGTTGATCGGAGAGAAGGAAAAGTCGATCGCCCCCCCGTCGTCGGGCAGCCCCCGCTTCAGGTAGTAGAAACTGGACACGTGCCCGCCGGGGCCTCGGTAGCTCAGCCGCACGGCGAGCCGGCCCTTCGCCGGCGCCAGGGTCCGGCAGTTCACCCGGCCGGTGATCTTCTCGCCGCCGTCGAGGCGGTTCGCGTCGTCGATCTCCGCCTCGCTCAACTCGGCCAGCAGGGGCGTTTCGGTTCGGTCCTGCCGCTTGGCCGTGTTTTCCCGGACGCTCCGCGGCTCGATGTCCAACTGCTTGGCCTGTTTCTCGGACAGCTCAAAGGTGAAGAACCGGCCGGCGAAGAGGTACGCCTCGGTCGTCTTTCCGGACTTGAGGTTGTCGGAGCCGAAGAGGAGGGAAACGTTGTTCCCCTGGTCGAGTTCTTCATCGACCAGCCCACTCATGTCCCGGACGAACCGGGAATGCGGGCCTTCCTTGTTGGCGGCCTTGAACCAGGCGATGAACGCCTGGCGCGCCGGGTCGGCCGAGCCGGCGGCGCTTTCCTGCGGCGAGGCGTCCCATTCCTTGACCTCGCCGTCCCAGGTCCCCGTCGCCACGCGCCAGCCGTCGGCGCTGAACGCCACGGTCAGGACGGGGCTGGCGAACGGACGGAGCGTAAAGGCCTCCTGTCCGCTGGCCACGTCCCAGAGCTTGACGCTCTTGTCGTGGCTGGCCGAGGCGATGCGCGTCCCGTCCGGGCTGAAAGCCACGGCGTTCACCTGATCGGTGTGTCCGCGCAGCGCCAGCAGCTTCTTGCCGCTCGCCGCGTCCCAGACCCAGACCTCGCCGGGGACTTCGTAGTCGCCGACGGCGACGGCGATGCGGCCGCCGTCCCGATCGACGGCCACGCTGCGAACCGCGAAGGGATGTTCGAGGACGCGCGGCTCGCCGCGGCCGGTCGCGTCCCAGATGCGCACGGTCTTGTCGAAGCTCCCCGAAACGACGCGCCGGCCGTCGGGGCAAAAGGCCACGCTCGTGACGGCGCTAGTGTGGCCGGACAAGGTCGCCGCCGCGGCGCCCGTCCGCGCGTCCCAGATCCTCACCGTGCCGTCCTGCCCGCCCGTGACCACCTGCTTGCCGTCCGGGCTGAAGGCGACGGCCTTGACCTCGCCGTCGTGCCCGCGCAAGGTGCAAAGCTCTTTGTGGTCTTCCACCTTCCAGACTTGCACGAAATGGTCGTCCTTGTCCTCGACCGCCACGGCGAGCAACTCGCCGTCGGGGCTGAAAGCGACGCACTCCCGGCCGGGCACGCTCCCGAACGGGGCGCCCATGACGGTGTTCCAGAGCATCACCGTGTCGTCGCCCATGCGTGCCGCCGCGGCCAGGCGCGCCTGGCGGGGATGATAGGCCAGGCTGGAGATGATGATGCTGTCGGTCGCGCGCATGGTGACCGTCGGATTGCTGCGCGCCGCGTCCCAGAGCTTGACCGTGCCGTCCCAGCTGGCCGAGGCGATGTACAGCCCGTCGGGGCTGAAGGCCACGCCGCCGACCTCCTTGGCGTGGCCCCGAAGCGTGTACTCCTCGACGCCGGTCTTCGCGTTCCAGACCTTCACCGACTGGTCCCAGCTCCCCGAGACGATGCGCGTGCCGTCGGGGCTGAAGGCCACGCTCAGGACCGCGTTGATGTGGCCGCCGAGGGTCAGCTGTTCCTGGCCGGTCTCCGCGTCCCAGATCTGGACGGTGCGGTCATAGCCGCCGGAGGCGATGCGCTTGCCGTCGGGGCTGAAGGCCACGCAGAAGACTTCGCTGAGGTGGCCCTCGAACGTCGCCAGTTCCTTTTTCCCGTCCAGTTCCCAGACCTTTACTTCCCCTTTGCTCAGGTCGCCGCCTCCCGTGGCCAGCCGGAGGCCGTCGGGACTGAAGGCCAGGGCGTCGATGCTGAACGAATGATCGGGCAGCGCGCAGACTTCCTCTCCGCTGGACACGTCCCAGACGCGGACCTCGGCCCGCTCCTTCTTGTCAGGCCCCTGGATGGTGTCGCCGCCGACGGCCAGCAACTTGCCGTCGCGGCTGAAGGCGGCGGTTCGCGGCCTCGGCATGTGAAACGTGCGCTCCGCCTTGTCGCGAGCGCAATCCCAGAGGGCCACGTCGTTCCCGGACGACAGCACCGCCAGGCGCTTGCCGTCGGGACTGGCGACGACCTCCGCCGTGCCGTCCGGCAGGGAGATGGTTTGCACCTCCTTGGGCGGATCGGCCTGCCAATCCCAGAAGCGGGCCGACGCTTTCCCGCGCGACCCGGATTCCGAGGTGATCCCGGAGAGCCGCCCGTTGGGGGCGAAGGCGACGCGCATCCCGCGGCCGGGCAGCCGCAGCGTGATCTGGTCCGCGTGGCAGAGGCGGTTGACGTAATGCCATTCCCAGTTGCGCAGCTCCACGGGACAGGCCGCGAGCAGACCGCGGGCCTGGCCGACGTTGTTGGCGAGCCATTCCCGTTCGGCGGCGGCGACCTGACGGAAGTAGAGGTCGCGCGCCAGCTCCTGGTTGGCGCGCTTCTCGACGTCCACCCGCTTTTCGGCCTCCGTTTTGGCTTGTTCTTCCGCCGTCGCCCGCTTTTCGGCCTCCGTCTTGGCATGTTCCTCCGCCGTCGCCCGCTTTTCGGCCTCCGTCTTGGCATGTTCCTCCGCGTCCGCCCTGTCGCTCAGCGCCTGAATTTTTTCCTCTTGCTGCAAGGACGCCTGCTGCTGGGCCTGCAGTTTGGCGGTCTCCTGCTCCCGCGCCTTTCGGCTCTCGTCCGCGAGTTGCAGGGCGTAGCGCGTGTTGTCGTCTTTTTCTTTCAGATAGTTGCCGAGCTGCCACATGCCGAAGACGGACCCCGCGATGATCGCCGCCAGCAGCGCCGCCAGCAGCCCGGCCACGGCGGGCCGCCGACGCACCCACTTGGCCGCCCGCTCCACCGGGCCGACCGGCCTCCCCACGATCGACTGACCCGTCTCATAGCGCCGTAGGTCTTCGGCCAGGGCGGCGGCGCTGGCGTAGCGCCTGCCCGGCTCCTTTTGCAGACATTTCAGACAGATTGTATTCAGATCGGGCGGCGTCTTCGACTGCAACCGACGCGGCGGCACGGGATCGTCGTTCAGCACCTGCTTGAGCGTGTCCCACGCCGTCGCCGCCTTGAACGGCGGCCGACCCGTCAGGCACTCGTACAAAATCGCGCCCAGAGCGTACACGTCCGTCGCCGGGCCGATCTCCTTCGCCTTGCCCGACGTCTGCTCCGGCGCCATGTACGGCGGCGAACCCACCACCGCCGTTTGCGTCCCCCCGGTCTCGTCCATCTTCTTCGCCAATCCGAAATCGGCGACCTTCGGCGTCCCGTCCTCCGTCAGCAGCACATTGCCCGGCTTGAGGTCGCGGTGGACGATGCTGCGCTCGTGGGCGTGATGCACGGCCCGCGCAGGATTTCCACCAGATGGGCGGCCTCGGCCGGCGGCAGGGGCGTCGCCTTGAGCCGCCCCTCCAGGCTGCCGCCGCCGCAGAACTCCAGCGAGAAGAACGGCAGACCGCGATGCTCGCCGACCTCGAAGACCTGCACGACGTTGGGGTGCTGCAAGCGCGCCACGGCATGGCCTTCGGTGCGGAAGCGGGCCCGCGTCTCTTCGTCGGCGAAGCCGCCCAGGATCAGTTTGAGGGCGACGATGCGGTCGGCCGCCGTCTGGCGGGCCTTGTAGACGACGCCCATGCCGCCCTGCCCCAATCGGCCGAGGACCTCGTAGCCCTCGATCTCCGGCGGCGGGGTCTCCGTGGGCGGCGGGATCGGCTCGCCGTCGGACGAGGCGGGCGCCCGTCCGAATGTGGCGTCCGGTCGGCCGTCCCGCGACTCGGGCGTGCCGAGGTCCAGCGCCCCGAACACCTCGAACTGCTTACGGAGTTCCTCGCTCAGGGCCGGGAATCGCTTTTGGTACTCGTCCAGCCGGGGCGTCTCGCCGCGGGCGGCGCGCAGGTCCACCTCGTTCCAGACCAGATCGAGCAGCCGTTCGCGGTCCTGGACCACGCTCGGATGGCCCTCGACCAGCGCTTCCACCAGCACGCGCTCGCCGCGCTGCCAGCTGCGCGCTGCCGGTCGAGCAGACGCTCGACCAATGTGGGGTCGTGATCCTGATTGGACGATTCGGCGGCCATGAGGCGATCCCTCCGAACGTCGAAGCCGCGCCCTGAAGTGCTTGGGGGTTCCCGGCGGACGTTTGGCAGTTGATTGTGGCAGGAGAAAGGCGGGGAAGCAATGGAAGGAATCTCTCGCAAAGCCGCAAAGATCATAAGACGGATCTGTATACTATATCTTATCTTCCTCGCGGCTTTGCGTCTTTGCGAGTGATCATTCACCCCGCAAAGCCGCGCATCACCAGCGCCGCGTTCTGGCCGCCGAAGCCGAAGCTCGTCGAGACGGCCGTGCGCACCCGCATCTCGCGGGCGCAGTTCGGCACGTAGTCGAGATCGCATTCGGGGTCCGGCGTGGTGTGGTTGATGGTCGGCGGCAGGACGCCCGCGTGCAGCGTCAGCGCCAGCGCCGCCGCCTCCACCGCCCCGGCCGCCCCGATCAGGTGGCCGACCATCGACTTGATCGACGACAGCGGCAACGCCCGCGCTCCCTCGCCGAACACGCGCTTCACCGCCGTCGTCTCCATCTGGTCGTTCAGCCGGGTGCTGGTGCCGTGCGCGTTGATGTAATCCACGTCGCCGGCGTCCACGTGGGCCTCGTTCAGCGCCCAGCGGATGGCCCGCGCGGCGCCGCGCGCCTCCGGGTCCGGCTTCGTCACGGCGTAGGCGTCGAAGCTGCTGCCCAGGCCCACCACCTCGGCGTAAATCACGGCCCCGCGCCGCTTCGCGTGCTCCAACTCCTCCAGCAGCAGGACGCCGGCCCCTTCGCCCAGCACGAAGCCGTCGCGCTGGCCGTCGAACGGCCGCGACACCTCTTCCGGCGGCCGATGGGCCGGGCTGATCGCCCCCAGCGCCGAATACGCCAGCAGCAGCAGCGGATCGAGCCGGCTGTCGGCGCCGCCGGCCAGCACCAGATCGGCGTCGTCGCGGGCGATCAGACGAAAGCCCTCGCCGACCGCCTGCGTCCCGGCCGCGCACGCCGTCACCACCGTGTTGTTCGGCCCCTGGGCGTTGTGGATCAGCGAGATGTGCGCCGCCGTCATGTTCGGCAGATACTTGAGCAGCCACAGCGGGAACAGCGCGTGCGACCCCTGCCGGCCCAGCCGATCGGGATGCACCTTGCCGTCGGCGTCGCACGCCTTCGCCAGCACGGTCGCCACTTCCGGCAGGTCGATCGGGATCAGCCCCGACCCCATGACGACGCCGACGCGCTCGGGATCCTCCCGCGCCAGGTCCAGCCCCGCGTCGCGCACGGCCATGCCGGCCGCGGCCGCCCCGAAACGCGCGGCCCGGCCCATGATTTTCAAACTTTTCCGATGAGAATGGGGGATATAATCGGCGACGTTGAAGTCGTGGACTTCGCCGGCGATGCGGATGGGGTGCGCAGAGGCGTCGAAACAGCGGATGGGGCCGATGCCGCTTTGGCCATCGACGCACGCCTTCCAGAACGCCTCCTTGCCGATGCCGTTGGGGGCGATCACGCCCAGCCCCGTCACCACCACTCTGCGCATGGCGCCTCTCCGCGAAGGGGCGCCTCGCCATCGAGGCGCCGTTGCAGCAGTCGGTATGCTCCTGCACTCCGCCGGATTTCGCTGCCTCTCTTACCCTGCCATCCTATTCCTTTTATCTTACATATCTTACCCAGGATGCGGATTGGGATGCAACAGGCGCACAGCGTCGGAAGGGGGGTCCAACCGCCAGGGGGACGGCAAAGTCGCCACGACCGGCACTCGCCACGGCTCCGACGCCTCCATACCCTAGACGCCATGCGCTACCACTGGGCCAGCCGAGGAGACGTCAACGCCTTCTTCGGCCTGATGCTCGACAACGTGGCCGTGATGGTCCTGCTGGTTTCGCTCCTCTGCGGCGACGGCGACGGCAAGTTCACGTCGGAATTCGTCCTGACGCACATGATTCCGGGCACGGCGGTCGGCGTGCTGCTCGGCGACCTCGTTTACAGCGGGATGGCCTTCCGCCTGGCCCGTCGCACCGGCCGCCAGGACGTAACGGCGATGCCGCTGGGGCTGGACACGCCCAGCACATTCGGCGTGGCGCTGCTGGTGCTGCTGCCGGCGTTGCAATACGCCCACGGGGAGCTGAAGCTGGACCACGAACGGGCGATGATGTTCGCGTGGCAGGTCGGTTTGACGGTGCTGGTGCTGGTCGGCGTGTTCAAGGTGATCTGCGCCGATGGGCAATCGGGTGCGGCGGCTGGTGCCGCGGGCCGGGCTGCTCGGCTCGCTGGCCGCCATCGCCCTGGCGTTGATCGCGTTCCTGCCGATGCTGATGGACGGCATCGCCGCCGTGCCGCTGGTGGGCCTGGTGGCGCTGCTGGTGATCCTGCTGACGCTGGTGGCGCGCCGCGAATTGCCGGGCAAGTTTCCGGGGGCGCTGGCGGCGGTGCTGATCGGCGTCGCGCTGTACCAGCTGCTGGCCTGGGCCGGGCCGCTCGCCGGGGTGCAGCTGGTCCCGCCGCCGCCGCTCGCCACGACGACGGCCTGGAAACCGGCCGCCCTGATTTCCTTTTACCGCGAGTCGGCGGCGTGGTGGGGGCCGGTGTTCAGGACGGCGCTGGCGAAGCTGCCGGTGATGCTGCCGTTCGCCCTGGCCACGATCGTCGGCGGCATCGACTGCACCGAGAGCGCGGCGGCGGCCGGCGACGACTACGACACGCGGGCCATCCTGCTGACCGAGGGCGTGGTGTCGCTGCTGGCCGGCCTGCTCGGCGGAGTGATTCAGACGACGCCGTACATCGGCCACCCCGCTTACAAGAAGATGGGCGGTCGCACGGCTTACACGCTGGCGACGGCCCTGTTCATCGGGGCGGTCGGCTATTTCGGCGGCTTCGCGCTGCTGTTCCAGTGGCTGCCCAAGGCGGCGATGTTTCCGATATTGGTGTTCGTCGGCCTGGAGATCACGGCCCAGTCGTTCCAGGCGACTCCGACGAAGCACTATCCGGCCCTGGCGCTGGCGGTGCTGCCGGCCCTGGCCTACCTGGCGTCGGTGCCGCTCGGCATGGCGCTGGGCGACCGCGACCCGACGCCGTACAGCCTGACGATGGTGCAGACGCTGCGCTGCCTGTCCAACGGATTTTTAATATCCGGCATGTTATGGGCGGCGGCGCTGGCGATGATGATCGACGGCCGGCTGCGGGCGGCGGCCGCCTTCCTCGGCGTCGCGGCGGCGAGCGCCCTGTTCGGCGTCATCCATTCGCCGCTGCCGTTCGAGCAGATCAACCGGCCGGACAGGGTGCTGGCGATGATCGCGCCGGCGTTCCGGGAGGCGGTGCAGTGCCAGACGCCGTACCACTGGGCGGCGGCCTACGCCGTTTGCGCGCTGGGCCTGCTGGGGCTGTCGCTGGTTAGCCGCGACCCGGAGGGGAGCGCGACGACGGAGCGCTCCCCTCCGGGTCGCGGCTAAACGGGCGCCGCGTTCAATATGCGTTCCGGTGAACGATCCCCTTGAACAGCGTCATCCAGAGGATGCGCAGGTCCAGCCACGGCGTCCAGTGCGTGATGTAATAGAGGTCGTACTGGAGCCGTTTTCTCAGCGACGTGTTGCCGCGCCAGCCGTGGACCTGCGCCCAGCCGGTGATGCCGGCCTTGACGCAGTGGCGGGCCATGTAGTTGGGGATGGTCTTCTTGAACTGCTGGATGAACACCGGCCGTTCCGGCCGCGGACCGACCAGGCTCATGTCTCCCATCAGCACGTTGAATAGCTGCGGCAGTTCGTCGAGGCTGGTGCGGCGCAGGAAGGAGCCGAAGCAGGTGCGGCGGCTGTCGTTTTTCACCGCCCAGACGGCGCCGCTCTGCTGCTCCGCGTTGACGGCCATGCTGCGGAACTTGAGCATGTGGAACGCCCGGCCGTTGAGGCCGCAGCGCTCCTGGCGGTAGAACACCGGGCCGCGGCTGGTCAACTTCACCAGCACGGCTAGCAGCAGGAGCAGCGGCGACAGCACCACCAGGCCGGTCAGCGACAAAAGCACGTCCATGACGCGCTTGAACACGACGTTCAGGCCGAAGTGGGGGCTTTCGCGCAGGCCGACGACGGGCAGGCCGTCGAGGTTGGTCGTGTTCAGCGACAGGCCGGCCAGGTGGGGCACGTCGGCCACCAGCCGCACCTCGACCAGCGACTGCGACAGCACGTCGAAGACGCGCCGGGCGTCGGCGTAGCGGTTGAGCGGCAGGGCGATGAAGACGTGGCCGATCGAATACATCGGAATGAGATGCGGCAAGTCGGCGATGCCGCCCAGCACGTCGAGGTCGCCGGAGAGCGGGCCGTGCCGGTCCTCGACGAAGCCGACGTTCTTGATGCCCATCCAGCTGGCCTTGCGCAGGGCGCGGGCGGTCTTGCGGGCGACGCGGCCGACGCCGACGATGAGCGCATAGGTCTGGTTGTAGCCGCGGCTGCGCAGGCTGCGAACGGCGGCCCAGGCGAGGCGGCGGGCGCTCAGCACCAGGACGAAGGCCGCCGCCCAGAACAGCACCATCGCCGCCCGCGACTCGTAGGGGTCGTGACGGAAGAAGGTGGCGGCCAGGACCAGCAGGGTCAGCAGCGTCACGCCCTTGAGGACGCCGATCACTTCTTCGCGGAGCCGCCGCAGCCGGTGGATGGCGTACTGGCCGGTGGCGTGGAACGAGAAAGCGGCCAGCAGCAGGACCAGCGGCAGATTGGCCCAGAGGAGCGCCGGGTCGGGCTGGGCCTTGGTGATCGGGATGAAGGTGTCGAAGCGGACGTAGTAGGCGCCGCACCAGGCCAGGACGGTCATGACGAGGTCGCAGACGAGGAACAACGCGGTCAGGATCTGGCTGCGGCGCTTGAGCATGACGACCCCGTCCGTGGGGAGCGGATTTCCATCGCGCACTCTAACCGGGACCCGCGACGGGGGGCAAGTCCAACTGTGGGTGCTATAGGTCGTATGAGTCCTATAGGACCTATGCGCCTTGTTGCGCCGGCCGCCGGCTGCCACAATGCGGGATCGTTCGCCCGCGCTTCATCCCCGTCGAGGAACCCACCGATGCTCTGCCTCCGCCTGCTGATCCCGGCCGTCGCGGCTGCGCTGCTCCTGTGCCTGCCGGCGGCCGTCACGGCCAGCCCGGAAACGACCGACCACGCCCGCAAGTTCGTCAAGGACCACGAGACGCGCCTCCACCCCCTCGACGCGGCCGCCAACCTCGCCTGGTGGGTCGCCAACACCACCGGCAAGGACGAGGACTTCGACGCCAAGATCAAGGCCCAGAACCGCATCGACGAGGCCCTGTCCGACCCCAAGCGCTTCGCCGAGTTGAAAGACCTCCAAGAACACAAAAAGGACATCGACGACCCGATCGCGGCCCGCGCCATCGACGTTCTGTATCTGCTTTACCTGGAAAAGCAGGTGGACCGCGATCTGCTCAAGAAGATGGTGGAGAAGTCCAACGCCGTCGAGAAGGCGTTCAACACCTACCGGGCCAAGGTGGACGGCAAGGAGATGACCGACGGCCAGGTGCGCACGGTCTTCAAGAACTCGACGGACTCGGCCGAGCGCCAGAAGGTTTGGGAGGCCAGCAAAGGCGTCGGCGCGGCGGTCGAAGCCGACCTGAAAGAGCTGGTAAAGCTCCGCAACCAGGCGGCCGGCCAGCTCGGCTTCAAGAACTACCACGCCTTGCAGCTCTACCTCAACGAGCAGGACGGCGACCAGCTGCTCAAGCTGTTCGACGAGCTGGACGACCTGACGCGCGAGCCGTTCGCCGCCGCCAAGGCCGAGATCGACAAGAAGTTGGCCGAGAATTGCAAGATCAAGCCCGAAGATTTGATGCCCTGGCACTATCACGATCCCTTCTTTCAGGAAACCCCGGCCGTCTTCGCCGCCGATCTCGACGCCCCCTACAAGAACGCCGATCTGGAGGACGTGACGCGCCGCTTCTACGCCGGCATCGGCCTGCCGGTGGACCGCGTCATGGCCAGGAGCGACCTGTACGAGAAGCCCGGCAAAAGCCCGCACGCCTTCTGCACCGACATCGACCGCCTGGGCGACGTGCGCGTGCTGGCCAACATCATCCCCAACGACTACTGGGCCTCGACGATGCTGCACGAGTTCGGCCACTCGGTCTACAGCACGAACAACAACGACATCCCGGAGTCGCTGCCCTACTGCCTGCGGATGGAGTCGCACATCCTGACGACGGAGGGCGTGGCCATGATGTTCGAGCGCATGACGAAGCGGGCCGCGTTCCTCAAGAAGATGGGCCTCCCGGTCAAGGACACGGCGGCGTTCGACGAGGCCGGCGGCAAGGCGCTGCGCTACCGGCTCCTGATCTTCTCGCGCTGGTGCCAGGTGATGCTGCGTTTCGAGAAGGCGATGTACGAGAACCCGGATCAGGATTTGAACAAATTGTGGTGGGACCTGGTGGAGAAGTATCAGATGGTGAAGCGCCCGCCGAACCGCTCGGCGCCGGACTACGCCAGCAAGATCCATCTGGTGGTGGCGCCGGTCTACTACCACAACTACATGATGGGCGAGCTGTTCGCGTCGCAGCTGCACCACGCGATCGCGCGGGACGTGTTCCAGGGCGCCGACCCGAACACGGTGGTCTACGCCGGCGAGAAGGGCGTCGGCGATTTCATGAGGAAGAAGGTGTTCGAGCCGGGCCGCACCCTGAGCTGGAACGAGCTGACGAAGTTCGCCACCGGCGACGATCTGACGGCCAAGGCGTTCGCGGAGGATTTCAAGGGGAAGTGACATTCACGGACAATTCCGGCGAGCGGCCGGCGTAAGCCGGCTGATATTACGCAGCATCAGCCGGCTTACGCCGGCCGCTCGCCTATCCTCTCACGCCGTCGTCGGCTGCTTCACCGTCGCCGCCGGCATCATCGCGTCCGTCCCCGGCGCCTCCTCAACGCGCGCCTCGGCCCACCACGCCGCCGCGTCTTCCTCCGTCCAGCCGTTGGCGTCCGCGCAGCGCCCAGCGCCTTTTCCAGACTGTCCGCATCGGCAAAGCGCTCGTCCGGCTTCTTCTTCAGGCAGCGCAGGATCACCTCTTCCAGGTCGTGCGGCAGGTCCGGCCGCACCTCCGACGGCCGCTTCGGCGTTTCGTAAGCGTGGGCCAGCATCATTTCCATCGCCGTCTCCTTCACGAACGGCGGCTGGCCGGTCACGAGGTAATACGCCACGCCGCCGAGGCTGTAAACGTCGGCCCGGCCGTCGAGGCCCTCCCGGCCGGTCGCCTGCTCCGGCGCCATGTACGGCGGCGAGCCGACCACCGACCCCACCACCGTCAGCTTGTCCGCGTCCGGCCCCAGGCCGGTCGTCTGCACCAGGCCGAAGTCCAGCAGCTTCGCCACGTCCCAGACCCCGCCGCGCTCGCAGGCGATGATGTTGCTCGGCTTGATGTCGCGGTGCAGCAGGCCGACGCCGTGCGCTTTGCGCAGGGCACGGCACACCTGCCGCAGGAAATGGATCGCCCGCGCCGGCGGCAGCGGGCCGTAGCGCGTCACCAGCGTTTCCAGGTTCTTGCCCGGCAGGTACTCCATGACGTAATAAAAGGTGCCGTCCTCGGCGTGGCCGTAGTCGAAAATCTCCACGGTGTTCCAGTGCGTCAGCGTCGCCATCGCCCGCACCTCGCGCTCGAAGCGCTGCAGGTTGGTCGGGTCGAGCGTCTGTTCCGGCAGGATCAGCTTGACGGCGCAGGGCCGGCGCAGCAGCGTATGTTCGGCCAGGTAGACCTCGCCCATGCCGCCGGCCCCGAGCAGCTTTTTGAGGCGGTACTGGCCCAGCTGCCGCGCCTCGTGCGCCTGCTCCTGCAAGACCTGGATGCGGTAGGAGCCGAACACGCCGACGGCGACGCCGACGGCCATCAGCAGGCCGGTGTCGAACAGCACCGTCAGCATCTCGCCGTCGAGCCGGCCGCGCTGGTAGGCGGCCAGGACCGACGCCGCCAGCGGGATCAGGGCGACCAGCACCGTGATCTTGGCGCAGCGCTTCCAGGTGTTCGGGATGAACACGCCGTACAGGACGATCAGGAAGAACCAGCGCAGGGTGTTGGCCGCCATCGCCCAGTGCATCACCTGCCATTTCATGTCCGCGTCGATGCACTTGTCAATGGAGTCGGAGCCGATCGTGGTGTATTGCAGCCAGGCGAAGTAGGCGGCGATCCAGCCGAACAGGGCCAGCTCCGCGGCCCGCAGCTCGATCCAACCCGCGCACCGGCGCAGCCAGATCCACGCGGTCAGCGCCGCCGTGACGCCGACGGCGATCACCTGCTCCACCTGCGGGACGGCGCCGCTATGGTCCACGGGGTCGAAGATGCGCCGCACCAAAAAGTACAGAAAGGGGACCAGGGCGATGAGGGAGGCCGCTCGCAGACGGTTGTACAGCAGACCGCGCAGCTCACCGCGCGAGTCCGTGGTCGGCGCCCCGGATCGGGCGAAGCGGCAACGCGGACGGGGTGGGGGTTCGGGAGCGGCGTCTCGCGTCGGGTAGGAGATGGTCGGCCCCAGGCCCGGCCGGCCGTTCGGTGCGCGCGTCGTCATGGCGGTACACTCGCGTCCAGTCAAATCCGTATGGGCGTCACCTTCCGCTTATTGTATACGTGCGCTCCAAGCCCCCGGACCGGCTGGCGCATTTTCGCGGGTTGCACCCGGCTTGACGGTTCGTGAAACAGGTGCGGCGCCGGAAGCCGCGCCCGCGGCCGACGTCCGCTTGTCCCGCCGGCGGAAGTCGCGTTTAATAGGGTAGAGGAATCGAGACGCACGGGGCGCGCCCGCCCCTGGGCATATCGGAACACGGAATCATGAGTGAAGGAACAGTCGCCAGTCGCTGGAACCTGGACGCGATCGAGGACGCCCACCGGCGCTGGAAACAAGATCCCGCGTCCGTCGATGAGAGTTGGCGCTACTTCTTCGAGGGCTTTGAGTTAGGGGCGGTTCGGCCATCCGCCTCCGGCGTGGACGCCGCCCGCCTTCAAACCGGCGTCATCCGCCTCATCTACGCTTACCGCGACCTCGGGCACTTCCTCGCCCACCTCGACCCCCTCAACGAGCCGCGACCGAGCTACCCTCTCTTGGAATTGTCCGAATTCGGACTGTCCGAGGCCGACATGGACCGGGTTTTCGACACCAGTCCGTTCATCGGTCTGCCGCGCGCCAGCCTGCGCGACCTGCTCAAGGCCCTGCGCGAAACCTATTGCCGCACCATCGGCGTCGAGTACCTGCACATCCAGGACACGCGCATCCGCCGCTGGCTCCAGGAGCGCATGGAGCCGCGGCGCAACCGGCCCAACTTCGACCACGCCCAGAAGATGCGCATCCTCAAGAACCTCCACTACGCCGAGCTGTTCGAGCGCTTCCTCCAGACCCGCTACACCGGCCAGAAGCGTTTCTCGCTGGAAGGCGCCGAGACGCTCGTCCCCATGCTGGAGGCGATCGTCGAAAAGGCGCCCGACCATCTGATCCGCGAGATCATCCTGGGCATGTCGCACCGCGGCCGACTCAACGTGCTGGCCAACATCCTCCGCAAGCCCTACGAGGACATCTTCGCTCAGTTCGAGGAGAATTTCCTGCCCGAGTCGATGGACGGCGACGGCGACGTGAAGTATCACCTCGGCTTCTCCAGCGACCGCGTCAACTCGCGCGGCCTGCAAGTCCACCTGTCGCTGGCGCCGAACCCGAGCCACCTGGAGGCCGTCGATCCGGTCGTCGAGGGCCGCACGCGGGCCAAGCAGACGGCCTTCGGCGATCGGGAGCGCAAAAAGGGCGTTCCGGTGCTGGTCCACGGCGACGCCGCCTTCGCGGGCCAGGGGCTGGTCGCCGAGACGCTCAACCTGTCGCAACTCGAAGGCTACACGACCGGCGGCACCATCCACATCATCGTCAACAACCAGATCGGCTTCACCACCTCGCCGCTGGACGCCCGCTCGACGACCTACTGCACCGACGTCGGCAAGATGATCCAGGCCCCCGTCTTCCACGTCAACGGCGAGGACCCCGAGGCGTGCGTCTACGTCTCCGAGCTGGCCCTGGAGTTCCGCCAGACCTTCGGCTGCGACGTGCTGATCGACATGTACTGCTACCGCCGCATGGGCCACAACGAGGGCGACGACCCCTCGTACACCCAGCCGGTGATGTACAACAAGATCAAGAACCAGCCGAAAGTGACGTCGGTCTATTCGGATCGCCTGGTCATCACCGGCGACCTGACGGCCGACGAGGCCGAGGCCATCGACCGGAAGTTCGAGGACAAGCTGACCGATTCGCTGCACGAGGTCAAGGAAGGACCGCCCGAGTACGCCACCATGCACGGCTTCGACGGCCGCTGGAACGGCCTGACCTCGCACTACTCCCACGCCCCGGTCGAAACCGGCGTCCCGGAAGAGACGCTGCGGTTCATCTCCGAGGGGCTGGTCCGCGTCCCCGACGATTTCACGCTCCACCCCAAGCTGGCGCCGCAGCTCAGGACGCGCCACCAGGACTTGCTGGACCGCAAGCCGGTGGACTGGGCCTTCGCCGAGCTTTTGGCGTTCGGCTCGCTCTTGCTGGAGCAGACGCCGGTGCGGCTGAGCGGCCAGGACAGCCGGCGCGGCACGTTCAGCCAGCGCCATTCCGTCTACTTTGACTATGAATATGGCTATCCCTTCGTGCCGCTGAACCACCTGCGGCCGGGGCAGGCGGAGTTCCAGGTCTACGACAGCCTGCTGTCGGAGGCGGCGGTGGTGGGCTTCGAGTACGGTTACGCGCTGGACGCCCCGGACGCGCTGGTGCTGTGGGAGGCGCAGTTCGGCGACTTCAGCAACGGCGCCCAGGTCATCATCGACCAGTTCGTGGCCTCCAGCGAATCGAAATGGCAGCGCGACAGCGGCCTGGTGATGCTGTTGCCGCACGGCTACGAGGGGGCGGGGCCGGAGCATTCCAGCGCCCGGCTGGAGCGCTTCCTGCAACTGTGCGCCGACGACAACATGCAGGTGTGCATGTGTTCGACGCCGGCCCAGCACTTCCACATGCTGCGGCGGCAGATGCGCCGCAATTTCCGCAAGCCGCTGATCGTCATGACGCCCAAGAGCATGTTGCGGGTCAAGATTTCTCCTGTACGCGATCTGGTACACGACCGATTCTACGAGGTGATCGACGACGCCACGGCGACGCCGGAGCGGGTCCGCCGGGTGCTGCTGTGCAGCGGCAAGGTCTACCACGAGCTGGCCAAGCTGCGCACCAAGACGGAGACGGACGACGTGGCGATCGTGCGGGTAGAGCAATTCTACCCGTTCCCCGAGGAGCAGTTGCAGCGGGCGCTGGGCCGCTACCGTAAGGCCGAGGAGACCGTCTGGGTCCAGGAGGAATCGCAGAACATGGGCGGCTGGTCGTTCATGGAACCGCGGCTGCGAGCGCTGGGTTATGCGGCGGAGTACGTCGGCCGCGACGCCAGCGCCAGCCCGGCGACCGGCTCGCACGAGGTCCACAAGCGCGAGCAGGAGGAGTTGGTGGAGGCGGCGGTGCATGGCGCAGCGCCGCACCTGGTCCGCGCCGTCGGCCCGACGCGGTTGCGCGCGGCGGAGCCGGCCTCGGCGAACGGCCCCCGCCGCGAGGAACACGCGGTCAGCAAATAAAGGATGAAAGAGGAAGGAGGAAGGATGAATGAAACACCGCCCGTTTCCTCTCCGCCTCCTTCCGACTCATCCTTCATCCTTCCTCCTTCATCCTTGTGAATTATGGCCGTTGACATCAAAGTCCCGTCGGTCGGAGAGGCGATCACCGAGGGCGTCCTCGCCCGCTGGCTGAAGGCCGACGGCGACGCCGTGCGCGAGGGCGATCCGCTGTACGAGCTGGAGACGGACAAGGCCTCGACCGAGGTGTCCGCCCCCGCCACGGGCGTCCTCAAAATCGGCGTAAAGGAGGGCCAGAAGGTCCCCATCGGCGCCATCGTCGGCCGCGTCGAGGAAGGGGCCGGCGCCGCGGCCAAGCCGAAGACCGCGGCGGCTCCCGCCCCGGCCGTGGTCGAGGACAAGGCGATCCCCGTGACGACGGCCGCCGCCGCCGTCGAGCCGCTGCTGTCGCCGTCCGCGCGGCAGATGGCCGCCGACGAGGGCGTGGACCCCCGCAAGGTGTCCGGCACCGGCCGCGGCGGCCGCGTCATCAAGGAAGACGTGCAGGCGTTTCTCGCCCAGCGGACTGCGGCGCCGGCCGCACCTCCGCCGCCGGCCCCGCCTCCCCCGCCGCCGGCCGCGGAGGCGAAACCGCAGACCAACGGCCGCGGCGAGACGCGCCAGCGCATGACGACGATCCGCCAGCGCATCGCCGAGCGCCTGCTGGCCGCCCAGCAGAACGCCGCCATCCTGACGACGTTCAACGAGGCCGACATGTCGGCCGTGCTGGCGCTGCGGTCGCAGTACAAGGAAGCGTTCCAGAAGAAGCACGGCGTCGGCCTGGGATTCATGAGCTTCTTCGTGAAGGCGTGCGTCGAGGCGCTGCGCGCCTTCCCCAACGCCAACGCCCGCATCGACGGCTCGGACATCGTCTATCACCATTATCAGGACATCGGCGTGGCGGTCAGCACCGAGAAGGGGCTGATGGTGCCGGTGTTGCGCGACGCCGGCCGGCTGAGCTTCGCCCAGATCGAGAAAGGCGTCGCCGAGCTGGCGGCCAAGGCGCGCGACGGCAAGATCACCGTGGCCGACCTCCAGGGCGGCACGTTCACGATCACGAACGGCGGCGTTTTCGGATCGCTCTTGTCCACACCGATCCTGAACCCGCCGCAGAGCGGCATCCTCGGGATGCACGCCATCCAGAAGCGCCCGGTGGTGGTGGACGACCAGATCGTGGTCCGGCCGATGATGTACTTGGCCTTCTCCTACGACCACCGGCTGATCGACGGGCGGGAGGCGGTGAGCTTTTTGGTGCGAGTCAAGGAGTGCGTGGAGAAGCCGGAACGGCTGATGCTGGAAATCTAAACAGGATTCACCGCGGAGAACGCGGAGAACGCAGAGAAGGCAAAAACAGTGCTCGGAGAACGCCACGTCTCGGAACCAATCCTTTTCTTCTCTCTGCGTTCTCTGCGTTCTCCGCGGTGAATTCTTTGTCTTGAGGTAGACAATGCCTGAGCGATACGACCTCGTCGTGATCGGCGCCGGCCCCGGCGGCTACGTCGCCGCCATCCGCGCCGCCCAGCTGGGCATGAAAGTCGCCTGCGTCGAGAAGCGCCCCACGCTCGGCGGGACCTGTCTCAACGTCGGCTGCATCCCCAGCAAGGCGATGCTCGACTCCAGCGAGGTCTACGCCCAGGTCAAGGGCCACGCCGCCCGCCACGGCGTCAAGGTCGGCGACGTCGGCCTCGACCTGTCCACGATGCTGGCCCGCAAAGACAAGGTCGTCAAAAGCAACACCGACGGGATCGCCTATCTCTTCAAGAAGAACAAGGTCGTGTGGATTCAGGGCGCGGCCCGCCTCGCCGGCAAGGGGAAAGTCGTCGTCAAGGGGTCCGACAAGGAGACGGAGCTGGAGGCGAAGTCGGTCCTGCTGGCGACCGGCAGCGAGCCGGTGGCGCTGCCCGGCCTGCCGTTCGACGGCAAGTTCGTCGTCAGTTCGACCGAGGCGCTCTGCTTCGACAAGACGCCGCAGCATCTCATCGTGATCGGCGGCGGCTACATCGGCCTGGAGTTGGGTTCCGTGTGGAAGCGGCTCGGGTCGAAGGTGACGGTGATCGAGTTCCTGCCGCGGCTGCTGCCGCTGACCGACGGCGAGATCGTCGAGCAGCTGCACCGTTCGCTCCGCAAGCAGGGGCTGGAGTTTCACCTGGAAACCAAGGTGACAGGGGCAGAGAAGTCTGGGAATCAGGTCATTGTCAAGGCGACCGGCAAGAACGGCGACGTGCAGTTCACCGGCGACCGGGTGCTGGCGGCGGTCGGCCGACGGCCATACACGGAGGGAGTCGGGCTGAAGGAGGCAGGCGTCGTTTTGGACGAGCGCAGCGGCCGCGTCCAGGTGGACGAGAGCTTCCAGACGAGCGCGGCCGGCATTTACGCCATCGGCGATCTGATTCATGGCCCGATGCTGGCCCACAAGGCGGAGGAAGACGGCGTCGCCTGCGTGGAGCGGTTGTCGGGGAAGAAGACGCACGTCAATTACGACACGGTCCCGGCGGTGATCTACACTTGGCCGGAGGTGGCGAGCGTCGGCCAGACCGAGGAGCAGGTCAAGCAGGCCGGCCGCGAGTACAAGGTCGGCAAGTTCCCGTTCAGCGCCAACGCCCGCGCCCGCTGCATGGACGAGACGGAGGGGCTGGTCAAAATCCTGGCCGACGCCAAGACCGACCGCGTGCTGGGCGTCCACATCTTCGGCCCGCGGGCGTCGGACATGATCGCGGAGGCGGTGGCGGTGATGGAGTACAGTGGCAGCGCCGAGGACGTGGCCCGCATCTGCCATGCGCATCCGACGCTGTCGGAGGCGGTGAAGGAGGCGGCGCTGGCGGTGGACAAGCGGGCGATCCATATTTGAGGACGTTCAGGGCCGCGACCGTAAGGGAGCGGTCTTCTCCCGCGCTCCCTTACGGTCGCGGCCCTGAACGTCCACCAACCCCCGCAGCACGTTCAAATTCACCGTATCCATGTCGTCGTTATCGCCTTCCTCCTTGGGCGTCTCCAGGATCATCGGCCGGTCCTGAAACCGCGGGTCGTTGACCAGCAGCCGGAACGGCTCCAGCCCGAGGCAGCCGCGGCCGATGGGGGCGTGCCGGTCCACGCGGCTGCCGAGCGGCTTCAGACTGTCGTTGACGTGGAAGACCTTGAGATGCGCCAGTCCCACCGTGCGGTCGAACTCGGCCATCGTGTTCTCGTACTCCTCGGCCGGCGCCAGGGCGTAGCCGGCGGCGAAGACGTGGCAGGTGTCGAGACAGACGCCCAGCCGGTCGGGCGCGGCGACCAGTGATCGGAGCCGGGCCAGTTCCTCGAAGCGCCGGCCGAGCGTCGTGCCCTGGCCGGCCGTCGTCTCGATCAGCACCTGACAGCGGTAGTTCGGACAGCACGAGTGGACTTCATTGAGCGCGGCGGCGACCCGCACCAGCCCCGCCTCCTCGCCGGAACCGACGTGAGCGCCGGGGTGCATCACGAGATAATGGAGGCCCAGCCGCTCCGCCCGTTGCAGCTCGATCACGAACGCCTCCACCGACCGCCGGTACAGCGTCTCATCCGGCGAAGCCAGGTTGATGAGGTACGAATCGTGGGCCGCGGCGCATTGCAGGCCGCTCGCCGCCAGCGCCTCGCGGAACCGCCGCACCTCATCCTCGGTGAAATCGCGGGCGTTCCATTGATTGGCGTTCTTCGTGAACAGCTGGACGGCGTCGCAGTGGTGTTCGACGGCCTCCCGGACGGCGTTGTGGCAGCCGCCGGCGATCGACATGTGGGCGCCGAACAGGGGCATGGCTGGTCCCTCCTTGGTCCGTTGGCTTAGGCGAGCGGCAGCAGGAATGATACCCGTAGCCGCATTCGCCAGAATGCGGGCCGACAGCCATTCACCCGCATTCCGGCGAATGCGGCTACGGGTAAGGTATTTCCCGCCCCTCGCCTTAGAGCCTATCCCAAAACCGTCGAAACATCACCAATTTGACGAGAATCGTCATGATCGACGGTGGTTTTGGGATAGGCTTTTATGGCGCACCGAGTCCTGCTTGCTCGACGGTGGGGAGGATTACCACCCTTGTCAGTCGCCGCACGTGCAGGTCGGTGAACCGGATTCGCAGCTCGTACCCGCCTGCCAGCATGAGCGAATGAGAGAACACCGCCCCGGGTCCGCCCGCGGCCTTCCCGAACTCGTCGTACTGTATCCGTCCGCGATCTTTTGGCCATTCCTGTGCGTCGCCGCGCGGCACGACGCCCCAACCGGGTTTGGCAAGGGTGTATATCAGTTCCAGCATCCGACCGGCCCGTTTCGCGGCGCTCTCCAGGCGAATGACCAGCGACAGCCTTCCCCTTGCCGAGACGATGCTGAGCACCCGCGCGTCATGGAGGCTGAAATGGTCGAGGACTGCACGCACCCCCACCGGGAGCTGATGCCGAATCGCGGCCAGCGCCGCGTTGTATTTGGCGACGGCCCGGTCCCATTCGTCGGACGCGGCTTCCGCCAGGTCGTCATCGAGCGACCGGCAGCGTTCGAGCAACGAGGCTTTCAGGTATCTCATTACTTTCTCTTCTTTGCGTGCCTGGGCGGAGCCTCGAAGAAAGCATGAAGCCGCTGTCCAGTATGAAAACGGCTTACCATCCATGCAGTCAAGTGGGCATGACTTCCCGTGCCAAGGCACGCAAGGCGATGTTGACCGACTCCCGCAGCACAGACCGGATCTTATCATCGTCAGGTACGTTTTCGGGTAGGAACCAAATCACCGGCTCCCACCGATTCACCGCTGCCTTTGTGTTCATGTTGAATACCCCCGCCGCACTCCCAGTTTGAGAGCTTGTGCATCGGAGGATCGCGCACTCTTGACCTTTGGCCCCACCTGCGAAGCCGACGGACCACGAACGGTCGTGATGCGGGAGGCCCACGTTAAACGTGAGGCCTTCGCGGCCCAACAGGTCGATGCCGTCCGGAAGGGCCTGGCCTTGAGGCACTCCGAGTCCCATCGTTACTGTAAACGGGCGGGCCATTTGTGATGCCAGTAAGGAACCTTGCTGCTGTATCTTCTGCATGACCTTCTGGGCGATCTGGCCGTACTCGGCGAGAAGTGTCTTGCGATCCTGCACACGGAGCAGCTTGACCAACTCAGCAGACACGATGGCTGGATCTTCATCCGGTGCGGGCGGCTTCAGCGCGGCATCTAGCCGACCGACAAACTCGTCGCACGACTGGAAGCGGTTCTCGACCTCGACCGCGAAAGCACGGTCGAGCAGGCCTTCCACCTGTTCGCACCGGCCGTCGTTGGCAAGCGCTTCACGGACGGAAGACCCTTGGCGGCGGTGGGGCGGCCGGCCGTTGCTGTCACGCAGATGGCCCGGCTCAAACCCCGTCAGGCAGTAGTAGAGAACCCCGGCGACGGCAGTGACATCGCTGCGCTGGTCACGGCGGTCGCCGCCAGGCGTGTTCGTCTCCGGGAGTGCCAGGAAGCGGTTGCGGAACTGCTCTCCGAGGCGCGTCAGGTCTTGTGAACTCTCCTCCTCCAGGTAGGACAGCCCGTAATCGACGATGACCAGGTCCGCGGCCTCGAAGTCGCGCACCATGATGTTGTCCGGCTTGAGGTCGCGGTGCAGCACGTCGTTGCGGTGTGCAGCCGCCACGGTGCTGCACAGGTCCTTGATGAGTTTCACCGCATGGTCGAGCGGGACTCGTCTTCTTCCGGCAACTTCGTCCGTGAGGGGCTTGCCGCGAATGTAGTCCATCACGAAGTACAGCGTCGTCTCCGTGTCGGCGTATTGGTCCGTGTTCCCGTCGATCACCTGCGGAACCTTGACCTGGGCCTTCGCGAGGGTGTCGAGGTTCACCACTTCCCGCCGCATACGCCCGCGCCTTGAACGGATCTACCGGCGTTCAAGACCTTTAACACTCCCTGCCGCTGCGGGTCCGTTTTGGATTTGACCAGGAACGTCGTCCCCTGGCCCCCTCTACCAAGCTGCTTCTCCATGGCCCACTGATTCTCCCACGGCTTCTTCTCTCCGGCCATGAGCTACCTCCGCTGCACTGCGTCGAACCGGGCGTCAATTCGCGCACATTATCACATTGGATGGTACAACGGGAGTCGCCTCCACTCCAGGTCAGCAGTCAGGACGATTGCAAAGTCTATTTTGGTCGTTATCCTGTTGACTGGACGCACTTTGACTATTCCGCACCCGGAAGGACTCCTATGTCTGCCGCACCCGCCACGACCCTTCTCGCCGCCTTGCAGCTGCTAACCGATCCTCGCTGCCGCCGCGGCATCCGCCACCCCTTCGCCGCCGTCCTGGCCCTCACCTTCCTCGGCCTGCTGTGCCGGCAAACGGACTTCGCCACCATCGCCCGCTGGGCCAAGGCCCACTGGGACGCCCTGCGCCCGGCCCTGGGCTTCACCCGCCGCTACGCCCCCCACGCCACCACCCTGACGCGCGTCACCGCCGCTTACTCCTTGGCCGAGTTCCAGGACGCCCTGTGCCGCTGGCTGGCCGGCCTGCTCGCCCGCGAGCCGGTGCGGACGGCAGCCGTGGACGGCAAGACCAGCAAGCAGGGCCACGACGCCGACGGCGACCCCATCCACGTCCTCAACGTCTTCGCCCACGACGCCCATATCTGCCTGGCTCAGTGGGCCGTCGGCGACGGCAAGGAGACCGAGCCGGAGGTCCTCAAGGCCCACCTGGGCGAGCTGTTCGCCGCCCACCCGGCGCTGCGGCTGTTGACTGGCGACGCCCTGTTCTGCCAGCGGCCGCTGGCCCGGCTCATCGTCGAGGCCGGCCGCGCCTACCTGTTCGCGATCAAGGACAACCAGCCCGATCTGCACGAGGCCGCGCAAACGGCGTTCGCCGACGCGACCCCCGAGACGGCCGACGCGGGGACGCGAGAAAAAGGGGGCGCGGTGGTGACGCGGCGGCTGTGGCTGGATGTCGAGACCGCCGACTACGCCCGGGAGAAGCTGTCGTTCCCGGGCCTGCGGATCCTGCTGCGGGTCGATAGCGAGACGCGGGGCGGCGAGGCCGATCCGAAAACGGAGACGCGCTACTTCGCGACCGCCCTGGACCCGGGGTGCGTGACGCCGGACGGCCTGCTGGCGGCGGTGCGCGGCCACTGGCAGGTGGAGAACGGCTTGCACTTCATCAAGGATCGCTGGTGGGACGAGGACCGGCACTATAGCACCCAGGCGGGGGTGGCGCTGGGCTTCGCCGTGCTACTCAACGCGGTCGTGACAGTGCTGCGGGCGACCGCCGACCCGGAGGACGACCTGCCCCTGCGCACGCGCCGACGCCCTGGGCTGGGATGTCGAGCAAGCGATTGACCTCATAGCCCGAAAGAAGTTGTGACTATGCAATCCTCCTGGGTCAGCAGTGCCCTGCACACTGCGGAGGTGAAGCTGCGGGGCCGTTCGATTCTTGCCGATGCGTGTCGATCCTTGCCCGTCTTCCGCCGGTCGTGTTGCGTGGCGGGTTGGCGGACATGCTGACATGGGCGGTGTGGGGCAGCGATAAGGAACCGTCCGGCGCTCATGGGAATTCCGCCAGCCCCGTGGCGGACTGCGGTGGACTGACGGACTACCCCCATCCCAGCGAAAACCGAACCGCCCTGCCTGTCCGCTCATCTGGCCACTCTTCCCGAACGTCCGCACAATGTCCCCTGTCCCAGCTCAGGAGGAAAGCCATGCACGACGACTTCACTTCCCTGTTCGCCTTCAACCGCTGGGCCAACGCCAGAATGCTTGACGCCTGCCGGCAAGCTCAGCCCGGAGCAGTAGGTCGCCGAGCCGACGCCGGGCTGGTCGTCCGTCCGATTCACCGTTTGGCACATCGCGGTCGTGACGGAAGGATGGCTCCGCACACTGGCCAACGACCCGGACGACAGCCGCCCGACCGAGGCGGAGCTGGCGACGCCCGACGACGCCGGCCGGCTGCTCGACCGGGCCTACCGGCGGTTCGACGAGCTGCTGCCCACGCTCACGCCGGAACGGCTCGCCGCGCCGCTGACTCTGCAAAGGTGGGGGCGGACGATCACGCTGCCGCCCTGGGCGATCCTGCGGCACATCGTGAACCACACCACCTACCATCGCGGCCAGGTCGCGTCCAAACTGAAGCGGTTCGGCGTGCAGCAGCCGGAAACTGACTTCGTTCGCTGGGTGCTCGAGCAAGCGCCGCAGCAGAAGTGAGCGGGCCGGCGTCGCAGCGGCGTTCGTGTGCTTCCGTCGTGACAGCCGCGGGCGGTGAACATGTGGGCCCCGAACAGCGGCATGGCGGGCCTCCCGTAAACAGAACGATCCGGGCGCCGCGGCGCCCGGATCGGGGCAAGTCCTCGTCACGGCGGATTCTACTTGTCGTCCGGCGGCGGGTTCGGGTCCGGGATAAACGGTGGGTCGGGGGGCGGAACCCAGACCGGCGGGTTCGGATCCACGAAGACCGGCTGGTCGGGCGGCGGAGGCGCGTCCGGGATGAACGGCGGGTCGTCAATCGGCTCCGGGGCCGGCTGGTAGTACGAGGATCCGGCCGGCGTAGCACTGGAACGGCTGTTCATGATGGCGATGCACATGAAACCGGCGAAGCCCAGGACGCCGATTGCAACGGCGCTCCCCACGACCACAGGGAGGATCCACGCCGACGACTGCCGCGGGTAGGGCCGCCGATACGGACGGTCGTCGCCGTACGCCCCGTAGCCTCGCGGGCCGGGGGCATACCCGTCGCCGCGGCGCTCATACGCCGGCCGGGCCGGCGGCGCGGCGAGTTCCGGGCACTGATCCGCCGCTTGCCACGCGGCCATGCCCTCGCGCCAGACGAGATCTTCTCCCTGCACGCGGCCGGAATCCATCAGTTCCCGAAGCTGCCGCAGCGGCACCGGGCCGTAGCGCTTGTTGCCGTCCTGCCCGCGACGGGCGACGTACCATTCGTCCCTCATCGGTCGCTGCTCCTCTTGCTTGTCGGCGCCGCCAAAGCGGGGCGGCCGGAACCTGGGGTTGGCGCAGTCGATGGCGATTCGGATTTCCGAGCCAATTCATGCTACTCCGCCGCGGCGGCCGTTGCAATGCGGCCGCCTGTTTTTTCAGGGAGAGCGAGGCCCCTGCGCACGGCGAGCCCGCAGCGCCAAGCAAACTCCTCACCCCGTTCCGCGGCGATACCGCTGCCAGGAACGGGGTGAGAAGCCGTGGCGCGAGGCCTCAATGGAGGTTGGCGCTCCCACGAGTGGGATGGAAGTCGCGCTCAGCGCGGATGCCCTGACGCCCCGGGATGGTGACCTCAACCCGGTACTTGGCCCGAGGTCCAGCGCGCACGGGAATGCCTATCCTATCGGTGCGGGGCCGCGGGTCGAGGTGGCCGCTCGTGCCTTGGCGCTTCGTGCCCGAAAGCAAGCTTGGTCCCGGGAGTCTGCGACGACCGCATTGGCGACACGCCGCGGCGTGTTCCCGTTGGAGAGACTGCCTCCGTTACGCACTCCCGCGCCCGCGGCCCCTTCGCCCGTTGACCACCCGCACCCTCATCCCGAGGTCGCCATGACGCCACGCTTTCGCCAAGACGGTCGTATCGTCGCCTCCCCTGAGCCGCTGCGGGTCACCAACCCGCACGCCGCCGGCATCGACGTCCATGCGGCGCGCCACTACGTCGCCGTGCCGCCCACGGCGGTGGCCGCCGACCCCGCCGACCCGGCTGCCCACCTGCCGCCCCACGTCCGCGCCTTCGGCGCCTGCACCGCCGACCTGGAGGCGCTCGCCGATTGGCTCCAGGCCTGCGACGTCACCACGGTGGCGATGGAATCGACCGGCGTCTACTGGGTGCCGCTGTTCGAACTGTTGGAGCGGCGCGGCTTTGCGGTCTATCTGGTCGATCCGCGGCAGACGCGGCACGCGCCCGGCCGGCCCAAGAGCGACGTGCTGGATTGCCAATGGATTCAACGGCTGCACAGCTACGGGCTGTTGAGCGCGTCGTTCCGGCCGGAGGATCAGGTGGTGGTCCTGCGCGGTTACCTGCGGCAACGGCAGATGCTGATCGGCTACGCCGGCCAGCACGTCCAGCACGTGCAAAAGGCGTTGGAGGAGATGAACGTCAAGTTGACCGAGGCGGTCAGCGACGTGGTCGGCGTGACGGGCCTGGCCATCCTCCAGGCGATCCTGCGCGGCGAACGCGATCCTCGGGAGTTGGCGAAGTTGCGTCACGAGCGGTGCCGGCGGACGGAGGCGGAATTGGCGCGGGCCTTGCAGGGCAATTGGCGCGAGGAACACTTGTTCGCGCTGCGCCAGGCGTTGGCGTTGTACGAGTGCTACCACGCGCGGCTGCACGAGTGCGACGCGCAGGTCGAAGCCTACCTGGGGACCTTCACGGACAAGAGCGGCGGCCGGCCCCTGCCGCCCAAGCCTCGCAAGCGGGGCCGGGCGGCGAACGAAGCCCGTTTCGACGTGCGCGGTTCGCTGTTCCGGCTGGCGGGGGTGGACCTGACGGCGATCGAGGGCATCGACGCGGCGACGGCCTTGGTGGTCCTGAGCGAGTTGGGCACGGACCTGAGCAAGTTCCCGACGGTCAAGCGGTTCGTCAGTTGGCTGGGGCTCTGTCCGCAGCACCAGGGTTCGGCGGGGAAGATCAGGAGCCGGCGGGTGCGTCGGGGCTCCAACCGTGCGGCGCGGGCGTTTCGCCTGGCGGCGCAGGGCTGCCACCACGCCAAGAACGCGTTGGGGGCGTTCTACCGGCGGATTGCGGCGCGGGCCGGGGGCGGCAAGGCGGTGGTGGCGACGGCGCGGAAGATCGCGGAGCGGGTGTACCGCCTCTTGAAGTACGGCGAGGCATACGTGCGTCAGGAGCAGGGGGCCTGTGAGGAGGCGTATCGGTTACGCCAGGTGAAGGGCCTGGCGCGGAAGGCGGCGGAGTTGGGCTATCGTCTGGAGCCGGCGGCGCCGTGAGCGCGTCCCAACGCGACCGCGGCCCGACGGTAGGCGTGCCAGCAGTCCCAACGACGATGCGGGCAGATCTCGGAAAGCGGCGCGGGGAGGAGGTTGGTACGCGCACCGACCGTGTATAATGTTCTTTACGTCTGTGTTACGTCCGCAATTCTCGAAGAGAGTTCCTGGAGAGGTCGAGCAATCCGCCCCGCCCTTGCTTGGCGCTGCGGGCTCGCCGTGTGTCGGGCTGGTAGAAGAAGTCATCTATCCTTGTCGGGGAAATCGCGGCCGTCGCCGGGGTCGGCGTCCGGCTTGCCCGGCCGGGCGTTCGGCGCCTCGACGCCCGGATTGTCCGGCCCGACGGGCGGGTTCTCCAGGTCGCGCTTCCAGGGCGGATCATCCGGATCGTTATTGTTCAAGATCGGGGGCGGCGGAGGCGACTCGACGGCCGGCGGCGGCGTGAAGTCGTAGCTGGAAGAGGAGCTGCTGTCATAGCTCGAGCTGCCGGCGCCGGCGCAGCCGATGAAGATGCGGATCAGGATAAACAGCGCGAAGATGCCGCCGCCGATGGCGCCGCGCGTGCCGTAGCTCCGCGAGCCGCTCGGGGACGGCGCCGCGCCGGGCTTGCGGATGTTGCGGATGCGACCGTCGAACTGTCGGCCGTAGTAATCCCGGCCCGCATCTCCCAGTTGGTCGTCTTTGAACGCCATGGAAGATCCTCCTCTGCCGAGTCGAGGGAAGTGTCTGTTTCAGGATACGGCGCCCTGCCGCCAATATCAACGACCGACGACGAAATCTTTCCCCCGATGCTTGACGAACGAAGAAAGACGGCCTATCGTCCCTCCAATCGCTTTCACCCGACCGACGAGGCGAAGGGCAACCCACTCATGGACACGGCGCCGATCGCAGGGGTTCTGCTGGTTCTGCCGACGCTCCTCGTGTGGGTCGTTTGGTGGCTCTGGGCCGTCAACTGGAAACGCATGGGGCCGGCCCTGGCTCGGGGCGGCTGGGCGCCGGCCGTCCTGCTCCTGGTGACGTCGGCCGTCGTCTGGTCGCGCCTGGAACCATTCCCTTGTTCCTTTGGTCCCGGCACCACGCTGCCCAACTTTGCATGGCAGCTGGCGGCGATGGCGATCCTGGCGGCCGTCGCCCTCTTCTGCGGCTGGGTCCAGGGCCGGCTCGGCTGGGGACCGACCGAGATCAGCGTCGAACCGCCGGTCGCCGACGACGACGGCCACGCGCATCCCCACTGAGCGGCGATGGGCCGCCTCCCGTTCCTGCTCCCGAAACGGGCACGACTCGCCCGCAAAGCGGGCGAGGGAAAAAACACTTTCCCGCTTGTCAGCAGTCCACATCCTGATATAGTGGCAGAAACCAGCGATTTGCCGCGTCGGCGAAAACGGCCGGCGACAGCGGCACTCAAGTTGCTCAAAGCCGCGACCGGGCACGGCAATGCACGCCGTTCCCGAACAACCCACCCCGGAGGACGGCGGCCGATGGGGCCTGCTTCGCCGTCGTCCTTAAGCTAGCATCTGGCTGCCGTGAAACGTTACGCCGCCGCATGTGCGGCGTTTCCACGTCCCCGGCGCCTCTCGCCGCTGTCGTCGAGAGGCACCCCCCCGCGTCGTGCGGACGTACGGATCGGTCAGGAAGAGGAATCAGCCGGACGCCTCTACGCTCAAAGGAGACGAGTGCATGCGCATCGCCTTGTTTTCATGGGAAACGCTTCATTCCATCGCGGTCGGCGGCGTCGGCGTCCACGTCAGCGAGCTGGCCGCCGCCCTGCAACGCCGCGACCATGAAGTCCACGTCTTCACGCGCATCGGTCCCGGCCAGTCGCATTACGAAGTCATTCACGGCGTCCACTACCACCGCTGCGGCTTCCGCCTCAGCCCGAACTTCGTGGACGAGATCAACGACATGTGCCGGTCGTTCGTCCACGTCTTCTACGCCGTCGAGGACCAGATCGGCCGCTTCGACGTGGTCCACGCCCACGACTGGCTGGCCTCCAACGCCGTCGTCTGGATCAAGGAGGGCCGCGGCCGCCGCGCCGTCCTCACCATGCACTCGACGGAGTACGGCCGCAACGGCAACCGGTTCTTCGCCGGCCAGTCCACCCGCGTCCAGGACCACGAGCGCCACGGCACCTACTGCGCCGACCGCGTCATCACCGTCTCCAACCAGCTCAAGGCCGAGATCCGCTGGCTCTACAACTTGCCGGATGACAAGACGCACATGATCTATAATGGCGTCAATTCCTCCACCTTCGACTACGACGTGGACGCCGGCGAGGTCAAGCGCCGGTACCAAATCGGCCCGCTCGATCCGACCGTGCTGTTCGCCGGCCGGATGGTGGTGCAGAAGGGGCCGGACATCCTGGTGCAGACGCTGCCGTCGGTGCTGCGCTATTACCCCCAGGTCAAGTACGTCTTCGCCGGCGACGGCCACCTGCGCGGCGACGTGTACGCCCTGGCCCAGCGCATGGGCGCGGCCCACGCGGTGCGGATGCTGGGCGACCGCCGCGGCCGCGACCTGCACGACCTGTTCAAGGCGTGCGACGTGGTGGCCGTGCCGAGCCGGAACGAGCCTTTTGGGATCGTCATCCTCGAAGGCTGGAGCGCCCACAAGCCGGTGGTCAGCACCAAGCGCGGCGGCCCGGCGGAGTTCGTCTGGCACGGCGTCAACGGCCTGCAAGTGGACGACACGCCCGACTCGGTGGCGTGGGGCCTCGGCACGCTGCTGGCCGACCACGACCGCTGCCGCTGGATGGGCCGCAACGGTCGCGCCGCCGTGGACGCCGCATTCAGTTGGGACACCATCGCCGCCCAGACCGAAGAAGTCTACGCCAGCGTCGCCTGACCCCGGCGGCCGGCGCCTCCTCGCCTCCCCATCGCCCGGGGGAGGCGGGGAACCTATTGCCGTCGCCTTTGCCGACTCCAAATATCTCGAAACGGGATGATCGCCGCATGAGTACGTTGACCAACGGGATTCTCGACCACGCGCCGCTGGACTTCCCCGTCCGGGTCAAGAGGACGGCCGAGCGCCTCAACGGCCACGCCGCGCGGCCCGCCGCGATCGATGCGGAGACGCTGCGCCGCGTCGGTTGGGAGATCGGCGAGCGCCGGGCCGGTGACTGCTATGTCCCCACGGAGAACCACATCGGCCTGGCCCCCGTATCGCCGGGCCAGGGCTTCGCCCACTGGCGCATTCTTCAGCCGTGGGTCGATGCGACGGCGGCGGCGCGCGGCGAGACCTGGCGCGACTGCCGGCTGGTGCTGCGGCTTTATGACGTGTCTTTTATCGAATTCAACGGCCTCAACGCCCACGCCATGCACGACTTCACGCTGCCGGCGCTCTCCGGCCGAATGCTCTTCAAGCAGCCGCGACCCGCCGCGACGCAGCTGGCCGAGGTCGGCTTCCTGCTCCGCAACGGTGAGTTCCTCCCGGCGGCGCGCTCCCGCGCGACGCCGTTCCCGCCGCTCGGCCCGTCGGCGCACGGCGGCCACGCCGGGCTGTACGTGGACGGCCGCGGCCGCGTCGAGGAAGTCGGCAACGTCTGGGATCAGGAAAGGATTCTTCACGAGCGGCGCCGGCCGAGGCTGCGTCCCCGGCTGCGCGTCGCGGCGTTCGCCTGGTCGTCGGCGGCCCTGGGCTGTGACGGCGCGCCGGCCCGCTTCGTCGCGGAGTTGGCCGCCGGCCAGTGCGCCGCCGGCTGCGAGGCCCACGTCTTCACGCCCGCCTCGCCGGCCCTGACCGAGGACCGCCTCATCGACGGCGTCCACTATCACGCCCTCGCGGTGAAGGCGGAAGGCCGGCCGGTGGAGCAGGCGCGGGCTTTCGCCCGCGCCGCACGGGAGGCCCTGGCGGATCATCCGCCTTTCGATCTCTGTCATTTCCACGAATGGATGAGCGCGCTCGGCTTCCCGCGGCCGGCCGGGCGGGCGGCGCTTTTGTCGCTCAGCTCCGTCGAGGCGACGCGCCGCAACGGGGCGCCGGCCAGCGACGAGTCGTTCCTGATCGAAGCCGCGGAGCGCGAGGCGGCCACCGCAGCGGAGTTCGTGCTGACGCCCGACTGGCTGCGCGAGCGGGCGCCCGCCGCGCTGGACGTGGACGCCGGCCGCGTCCGCCCCTTCCCGATGGAAGGGCGGCTGGCCAACGAATGGGAGGTGCCGCTCGATTACGGACACGTCAAGATGGAGATCGGCGTCGGCCCGCTGGACCGGCTGATCCTCTTCGTCGGCCCGCTGGAACATGCGGCCGGCGTGGACCTGCTGATCGAGGCGCTGCCGGTGCTGTTGCAGCGGGCGCCGCAGCTGCGGCTGGCCTGCGTCGGCATGGGCGGAATGGGCGGCGCCCTGGAACAGCGGGCCGGCCAGCTCGGCGTCGGCCACGCCGTCCGCTTGCTCGGCCACGTCGAAGGGCCGCGGCTGACGCGGCTGCTGCGGGCCGCCGAGGCGCTGGCGCTGCCGTCGCGCTACCGCTATCCGTTCGACGACGCCGTGGTGGACCTGGCCCGCCGCGCCGGCCGGCCGGTCGTCACCACGCATGGCGGCCCCGCCCACCTCGTCCGCCACGAGGAGAACGGCGTCGTCACCTACGACAACCCGGGCTCGATGGTCTGGGCGCTGGATCGCGTCCTCGGCGATCCCGGCCACGCGGAGCAGATGGGCCGCAACGGCCGACGCGACGGCGGCGGGGCCGCCCCCGTCTGGGGCGACGTCGCCCGCCTCTACCTGGACCTGTGCATGGGCCTGTTCCCGCAGCTGACCGAGACGGCGTGGTGAAGCGCCGGGCGGCCGAAGGAGACTTTTCCGAGAACCGGAGTGGGAGAAATGGAATGACCTCAACGACGCTGGCCCGCAAAGGCTTCGTGGCGCCGACGGAAGAACGCGATCCCGTGGAGCGGGTCGTGCGCGGGCCGAACTACCGGACGCCGGCCGTCCCGGAGCCGCCCCGCGACGAACGCCATGCCCTCGCCCTGTTTTGCTTCGACGGCCCCGACAGCTTCGTCGGCGCCCACGTCCGCCGGCTGGCCCCGGCGCTGGCGCGGCGGGGTGTGCCGGTCCACGTCTTCGCGCCGCACGCCTTCGAGGCGACCGACGACGTGACCGTTCACGCGGTCGGCGAGTGCGACGGCGCCGACCTGATGGATCAGGTCGATGAGTTCACGCACCGGGCCGTCAACGCCTTCCTGCGCCGCTTCCCCAACGGCGGCCCCCCGGTGACGCTGATGGGATTCGAGTGGCCGGCGGCCCCGGCCCTGTCGCTGCTGCACGGCATCAAGGACGTGCCGGTCGTCGCGTCGTTCCACTCGCTGGAGCGGCAGCGCAGCGACCTGAGCGGCGACCTCGCCCGGCAAATCGACGAGATCGAGCGGCGCGCCCTGCGCGAGTCGCAGGCCGTCCTGTTCCACGACGGCGCCTCGGCTGAAATCTCCAAGTACTGGGTCCCGGAAGTCGCCGACCGAATCGTCAACGCCCGGCGCCCGTTCGCCACGGCGCCGTTCGAGGGCAAGCTCGACCCGGCGCGGTCAAGGCTCGCTTCCAGATCGGCCCGGTGGACCCGACCATCGTGTGCGTCGGCGACCTGAGCGAGCCGTATGGGCAGGACCTGCTCGTCAAGGCGCTGCCCGCCGTCCTCAAGAACCACCCGCAGACCCGGCTCGTCGTGGTCGGCGACGGCTCGCTCTACTGGCCGCTGCGCGTCTACGCCCGCTACCTGCTGCTGGAGCACGCCGTCCGTCTGCCCGGCCATCTCGAAGGCCAGGCGCTGGCGGAGCTGGTCGCGGCGGCCGACGTGGTCGTCGTTCCCAGCCGCGAACAGACGCCGTGGTGGCCGGTCCTCGGCGGCTGGGCCGCCGGTCGGCCGGTCGTCGCCACGCACCACGCCGCCCCCGGCCTGATTGCCCACGAACAAGACGGCGTCCTCTGCTACCCCAGCGAAAACAGCCTCGTCTGGGGCGTCGAGCGCGTCCTGTTCGACGCCGAGCTGCGCGGCGGCATGGCGGAGAAGGGCCGGGCAAGGCTGGAGGAGCGCTTCGGCTGGAACATCCTGGCCGAGCAGGTGCAGGAAGTCATGGGCGCTGCGGCGACCACCGCTTAGCCGCGGTTCGCAGAACCGCGCTTTGTCGTCGCGCGGTTCTGCGAACCGCGGCTAAACACCGATTCAACCGAGAGGAAATATCCGTGCCGAAGGGATACCTGCTGCTGGTCCTTCACGCCCACCTGCCCTACGTCCGCCACCCGGAGTACGACCGCTTCCTGGAAGAGCGCTGGTTCTTCGAGGCGGTGACGGAAACGTACATTCCGCTGGTCAAGTTCTTCGATCGGCTCCGCGACGAGGGGGCGCCGTTCAAGCTGACGCTGTCGATTTCGCCGACGCTGGCCAACATGATGGAGGACCCGCTGCTCCGCCAGCGCTGCGCCCGCCACCTCGATCTGCTGATCCGCCTGGCCGAGAGCGAGTGCGAGCGGACGCGGCACTGGCCGGAAGTGAATTTCCTCTCCCGAATGTATAAAGGGCTGTTCGAGGAGGCCCGGCATACCTTCGTCGAGCGCTGCGGCACGCGGCTGGTGTCCGCCTTGCGCGAGCACGCCGAGGCCGGCCGTCTGGAGTTGATTACCTGCGCCGGCACGCACGGCTTTCTGCCGCTGCTGGCCTCCGAGCCGGGCGCTGTCCGCGCCCAGGTCTTCACCGCCGTTCAGGAACACGAGCGCCTGTTCGGCAGCACGCCGAAAGGCATGTGGGTCCCCGAGTGCGCCTATTATCCCGGCCTCGACGCTGTGCTGGCCGAGGCCGGCGTCCGCTACTTCATGACCGACTCCCACGCCATCGACCACGCCGACCCGCGGCCGCTGTTCGGCGTCAGCGCCCCGGTGGTCACGCCGAGCGGCGTCGCCGCGTTCGGCCGCCACCCCATGACCTCCAAGCTCGTCTGGAGCACCAACGTCGGCTACCCAGCCGATTTCAATTATCGCGAATACTACCGCGACATCGGCCACGAACTCGATCAGGAATATCTGGAACCCTTCCAGTACGCCAAGGGGATTCGCACCGGCACCGGGATCAAGTACCACCGCATCACCGGCAAGGGCGAGAACAAGCACCTGTACAATCCGGATTGGGCGCGCGAGTCGGCGGAGAAGCACGGCCGCGACTTCGCCGCCCGCTGCCGCGACCAGGCGTGCCGTGCCCGCGCGGGGATGCCGTTTCCGTGCGTGATCGTGTCGCCCTACGACGCCGAGCTGTTCGGCCACTGGTGGTTCGAGGGGCCGCAGTGGATCTACCACGTCCTGCGCGAGCTGTCCGGCGGGGGCGACCTGGAGCTGGGGACGCCGGGCGATTACCTGTCGGCCTTCCCGATCCAGCAGAAGGCGACGCCGGCCCCAAGCAGCTGGGGCAAGAACGGCTACCACGAGCACTGGGTCAACCCGGCGACCGACTGGATGTGGCAGCCGCTGCACGAGGCGGCCGCCCGGATGCGGCAGGCCGTCCACAGCCACCCGGCCGCGCCGCGCTACGGCCTGGAGGACCGCCTGTTGCGTCAGGCCGGCCGCGAGCTGATGCTGGCCCAAAGCTCCGACTGGCCGTTCATCATCACCAACGGCACCTCCGAGCAGTACGCCCGACGCCGTTTCCACGACCACGTCCACCGCTTCCACGACCTCCTCGGCGACCTCGACCGCCAGGAGATCGACCCGCGCAAGCTGGAGACGCTGGAACAGATGGACGCGCTGTTCCCGGAGCTGGATTATCATCTATTCGCGTCGGGTGCATGAGCGGCCCAGCAGCGCAAAGCGCGAGCGAGGGAGTTCGGCGCCCGATTTGCTGCCATTCCCGGCGGCGAATCGCTCGGTCCCGCCGGCTTTCCTCTCCCGTCGCCCGGCTTCCACGCTCTTTCGCCCACGAATCGGAGACGGCAAGAAGCCGTCCGGAAGCAACCGCGCGCTGCTTTTCGCGCGCGGACGTGGCAAGGATTTCATGATTTGCGGCGACGCCGCGCAGGAGGAAAACCGACATGGATCGCGGACCCATCCCCGAAATCGTCAACGGAGTCCCCAACCTATGCGGCGCCGACGCGCAGGTGGAGGAAATCACGCGCCAACGCGGCCCGGTCTACCTGCCGGAGACGAACCTCCGCCTCGACCGGCTGCAAGCCGTCTTCGCGATCGCCCTGCACATGCAGCAGCCGCTGATCCCGGCCGGCGGAAACGACCTCCGCACCGCCGACCTCATCAGCAACCTCGACTTCATGATGCGCAACCCCGGCAGCGGCGACAACCACAACGCCACGGTCTTCGCCGATTGCTACGGCCGCATGGGCGACATCATTCCCGAGATGATCCGCGAGGGCAAGAACCCGCGGGTCATGCTCGACTTTTCCGGCGAGCTGCTGTACGGTCTGCGCAAGATGGGCCGCGGCGACGTGCTGGAGAGGATGCGCGGAATCACCTGCGACCCCGTCCTGCGGCGCCACGTCGAATGGCTCGGCACGATGTGGGGCCACGCCGTCGCCTCTTCCACGCCCTTGCCGGACCTGAAATTGCACGTGCGGGCCTGGCAGCACAACTTCGCCGCCGTCTACGGCTGGGACGCCCTCGGGCGGGTGCGCGGCTTCTCGCCGCCGGAAATGCACCTGCCCAACCACCCCGACGCCGCCTTCGAGTACGTCAAAGCCTTGCGCGAATGCGGCTACAAATGGCTGCTCGTCCAGGAACACACCGTCGAAACGCTGGAGGGCCACGGCCTCGGCTGCAAGCACCTGCCGCACCGGCTGATCGCCCGCAACTCCGCCGGCGAGGAGGCGTCGATCATCGGCGTCATCAAAACGCAGGGGTCGGACACCAAGCTCGTCGCCCAGATGCAGCCGTATTACGAGGCGAAGGGACTGCAACGGCGCGAAGTGGGCGGCGTCTCCATCCCGCCGCTGGTGACGCAGATCGGCGACGGCGAGAACGGCGGCGTCATGATGAACGAGTTCCCGAGCGGCTACCGCCAGGCGATCCGCCAGTTCGGGACCGAGGGCGTCGTGAACGTCAACGTGACGGAATATCTGGAAATGATTGAAGAGGCGGGCGTGAAGCCGCACCAGCTGCCGGCCTGCCGGCCGATCCACCAGGGCGAGGTCTTCGCCCGCATCGCGAAATGGGAACCGGGCGCCGCCGACAAAGCTCTAATGGAGATCAAGCGGGAGAAGCCGCACTTCTCGCTCGACGGCGGCTCGTGGACCAACAACATCAGCTGGGTGGCTGGATACGAGAACCTGCTAACGCCGATGAATAAGCTGAGCGCCACGTTCCATCAGGTGCTGGACGGCAAGCCGGTGGACAAAAGCGGCCCTGCGTACCGCAACGCCGTGTTCCACCTGCTGGCGTCGCAGACGAGCTGCTTCCGCTACTGGGGGCAGGGCATGTGGACCGATTACGGGCAAGAGATTTGCCGGCGGGGGATGGACATCCTGGCCCACGATTTCCGCTGAGAGCGGGCGAGCGGGGGGCGTCAGCCCCCTGATTCTTCACGCAATCGCCGACAGGATGCGGAATCGGGGGGCTGACGCCCCCCGCTCGCCGCAGAGGTGAACCATGCTGCGTCACATCGCCCCCACCCTGGAACCCCCGCCCGTACAAGCGGGCGTGTCCGTCGCCGCGCCGCCGGCGCGGACGGCGTTCGCCGTCAGCCGCGGTCACTGCCGTCCGTTCGGCCCCACGCTCGGCCCCGGCGGCGTCAACTTCGCCGTCTTCTCCCGCCACGCCGAGGCCGTCTCGCTCGTCCTCTTCAAGGAAGGGCACGACGAGCCGCTGATGGAGATCGCGCTCGACCCGACCCGCCACAAGACCGGCGACGTTTGGCACGTCTTCGTCCACGGCGCCGGGCCGGACCTCCAGTACGGCTATCGCGTTCGCGGCCCCTTCGCCCCCAAGGGCGGCCACCGCTTCCAGCCGCAGGCGCTGCTGCTCGACCCCTATGCCCCGGCCGTCTCCGGCGGCGCCCGCTGGGGCGACGGCCGCAGCGCCCGCCGCGGACGGATGGTCGTCGAGGAGTTCGACTGGGAAAACGACGTGCCGCCGGCCACGCCGCTGGCGCAGACGGTGATCTACGAGCTGCACGTCCGCGGCTTCACGCGCCATCCCTCCTCCGACGTCGCCCATCCCGGCACGTTCCTCGGCCTCGTCGAGAAAGTCCCCTACCTGAAATCGCTGGGCGTGACGGCCGTGCAGCTGATGCCGATCCTGGAGTTCGACGAGCTGGATTGCCCGCGAAAGAACCCGCTCACTGGCGAGCCATTGCGCAACTACTGGGGCTATTCGCCGCTGTCGTTCTTCGCGCCGAAGGCCGCCTACGCCGTCCACGCCGGGCGGCAGGTGAGCGAGTTCAAGCAGATGGTGAAGGCGTTCCATCGGGCCGGCATCGAGGTCATCCTCGACGTGGTCTACAACCACACCGGCGAGGGCGGCGACAACGGCCCGGCCCTCAGCTTCCGCGGCCTGGACAACCTTATCTACTACATGCTGGACCGCGAAGGGCGCAACTGCAATTACTCCGGCTGCGGCAATACGTTCAACTGCAACCATCCGCTGGTCCGCGACCTGATTATCGACAGCCTGACGCACCTGACGGCCGAGCTGCACGTGGACGGCTTCCGCTTCGACCTGGCGGCGGTGCTGGGCCGCGGCCCGGACGGCAAGGTGCTGGAGGACCCGCCGCTCCTCAAGCACATCGCGGAGCATCCCGTGCTGGCCGGGACGAAGCTGCTGGCCGAGGCGTGGGACGCGGCCGGCCTGTCGCAGCTGGGCAAGTTCCCGGCCTGGGGCCGCTGGGCCGAGTTCAACGGCTGGTTCCGCGACGACGTGCGCCGCTTCGTCCGCGGCGACGCCGGGGCCGTCGGCGCCGTCGCCAAGCGCATCTGCGGCAGCCTCGACCTCTACGGCGATTCGTCGCGCCACCCGCACCACTCCGTCAACTTCGTCACCTGCCACGACGGCTTCACGCTCTGGGACCTCGTTTCCTACTCGCACAAGCACAACCTGTCCAACGCCGAGAGCAACCGGGACGGATGGGACGACAACCTCAGCTCCAACCACGGCCACGAGGGACCGACGCACGACGGCCACGTCAACGCGGTGCGGCAGCGGCAGGCGCGGAACTTCCTGACGCTGCTGCTGATCTCGCAGGGCGTGCCGCTGCTGACGCAGGGCGACGAGTTCGGCCGGACGCAGCACGGCAACAACAACGCCTACTGCCAGGACAACGACGTTTCGTGGGTGGACTGGTCGCTGGCGCAGAAGAACGCGGGCCTCTTGCGTTTCACGCGGATGATGATCGGGCTGCGGTCGCGGCACTTCGCCGGCAGCCGGGAGCGGTTCGTGCAGCGGGTGAGCTGGCACGGTACGCAGCCGAACGAGCCGGACTGGACGGGCCAGCCTCGGTCGCTGGCCTTCCAGCTGCACGGCCGGCCGGACCTCTACGTTCTTTTCAACGCCTCGGCGGAGTCGCAAAGGTTCACATTGCCGCCGGGCCGGCCGTGGCGGCGGCTGGTGGACACGAACCTGCCCTCGCCCGACGACATAGTCGAGGAGCGGGACGCCGTGCCGCTGCGGCCGGCGGAACATTATTTCGCGTCCCCGCGGTCGGCGGTAATCCTACTGGCGTGAGAATGGGCGGAGGAGCGCCGTGAACCGGGTCGATCTCCAGAGGCTTGCCAATGAGCGGGTGGCCGATGCGAAGGCCCTTCTGGCGGCCAAAAGGTGGTCGGTCGCCTACTACGTGGTGGGCTACGCGGTAGAATGTGGGCTGAAGGCCTGTATTCTCGCCCGCGTGGCGGCCGCACCCGAAATCCTGTTTGATGACAGGCGGTATTCGGAAAAGTGCTGGACGCATAACTTGAGCCAGCTTGTGGACCTCGCCGGGCTTAAGGGGACGCTTGTTGCCGACTGTGTGACGGACCCGAACCTGAACGGTTACTGGGACGACGTGAAGGACTGGAGCGAGTCCAGCCGGTACGAGCACAGGACGAAGGCGGAGGCGGAGGTACTGGTCGAGGCCATCGCCGACAAGATGCACGGGGTGATGACATGGATCAAGGGACGCTGGTAAACGAGCAGATCGCTGACGGGCGGCGGCTCCTGGAGCAGCTGAGCGGGGAAGGCATTCCCGTAACAGCGGCCGCTTGGGTGGCGGAGAGTGAGGGCGGCCCCTGGTACTTCTACATCGTCACGCCCCTCGTGACCGAGGACGGCGACAAGCGGCCGGCTTACCGCCGCGTTGGCCCGTTGATCCGCCGCATGCCGCAGCCCTTTTGGGTTGACCCCCTGGAATTCAAGGTGGTCGCGCCGGACAGCGCCGTCGGCAAGGCCATCCGCGACGTCGCCGACCGACGCCCCGGCCCTGTGCCCACGCCCTACGGCAGCGTTCGGCTCGGCGGGCTGAGCATCGATGGAGCCTACGTCTACCCGCCCGTTGCGGCCCCGGTCGGGTAAGTGGTGCTTTCCCTGCGGGATTTGTCCGATCGGCACACGCAGCGCAGCGGAGTAAGCGGCTCCCCATTAGGCGAGGGGCGGGAAATGCCTTACCCGTAGCCGCATTCGCCAGAATGCGGGTGAATGGCCGTCGGCCCGCATTCTGGCGAATGCGGCTACGGGTATCATTCCCGCTGCCGTTCGCCTTACTCCGCTGCGCTGCGTGTGCGGCTCGGTAAAGAAACGCGACGGCGCCTCACTTCTCCGGCGCCGCTTTCTTCTTGAAGTCGCCCGCCTCGACGATCACCATTTTCGCCGGGTTGACGTACTCCTTGAACGCCGCCGTCACCTGATCCGGCGTCAGCGCGGAAAGCTTCTTTTCCAGATCGACTTCATAGGTGAATGTCCGGCCGACCGACAGCAGGCCGCCGAGCTGGCCGGCGATCGCCCCATCCGAGGCGCGGCCGACCTTGCGCGACGCCAGGTAGGCGGCGACCGCCTCCCGCACCTCGGTCTCGCTGACGCCGTTTTTCAGCATCTTGTCCGTCTCGTCCAGCACCGCCGCGTCCACCTTGTCGATGTTCTGCGGATTGCAGATCGCCGATATCTGAAGGCTGGCCGCCTTGTCCAGCGACTCCGCCCCGAACCGCGACGACACGCCGTAGGACAACCCCTCCTTCTGCCGCACCCGCACGCCCAGACGCGACGACAGCGTGCCGCTGCCGAAGATGTAGTCGGCGATCTCCAGCGCCGGGTCCTCCGGGTCGGCGTCGCTCAGCGGGAACGTCACGCCGGCCAGGTAGACCGCGTTGGCCTTGTCCGGCGTCTCGATCACGATGCGCTCGGCCTTGACCCCTTCCACGAACTTCCGTTCAACGCGGCCGTATGGCGTCTTCGCCTTCCAGCCCTTGAGGGCGTCCTCCATTTGTTTGAGGACCGGCGCCGGGTCGAAGTCGCCGACCGCGACGAACTCGCCGGTCGCGCCGCCCAGCTGCTCCTCGTACAGCTTGCGCACCTGATCGATCGTCGCGTCCTCCAGCCGCTGGATCGATTCGTCGATCGTCGGGACGTAGCGGACGTCGTCCTTGGGATAGGGGTAGAGCTTGCGCCGCAGCGCGTTGGCGGCGAGGGCCTGCGGTTCGGTGCGGCCCTGCTCCAGGCCCTCTCGGGACTGCCGCTTCATCACGTCGAACTCCTCGGCCGGGAACGACGGCTCGCGCAGGATCTCGGTCAGCAGGCTCAGCACGGCCGGGACCGATTCGCGCTTGCACTCGACGGAGAACGTGACTTCTCCGGCCCCGCTGCCGGCGTTCAGCCGCGCCTTGAGCTTGTCCAGCATGTCCTCGATCTCCTGGCGGCTGTGCTTCTTCGTGCCGCGCGTCATGAGCCGGCCGAGCATCTGGGCGGCGGCGATCCGGCCCTTGAGCGAGTCGGCGTCGCCGAAGCGCAGCGTCAGCTCGAAGGTGGCCAGCTCGCCGCGCGTCTTCTTCGGCAGCAGCGCCGTCTTGACGCCGGTGCTAAGCTCGCCGAACGTGGTGCTCTTCTGGACGTTCTCCGCCGTCGGGTCGAAGAACTCGCCGGCCGCCACCATTTCGCCGCCCTTGTAGTCCTTGACGATCGCCTGAATGTCCGGCGTCGGCGGCACCTCAGCCCGATCCGGCGCGGTGGTCGGCAGGTAGACGCCGGCCGTCCGGTTGCTGCGCAGGAAATACTTCCGAGCGACGCGCGTCAGGTCGGCGGCCGTCACCTTGGCCTCGGCGTCGCGGTTGAGGAACAGCAGTCGCCAGTCGCCGCGGGCCTGCCACTCGTTCAGCTGCATGGCGAGGAATTGGCTGTTGGACATCAGCCGTTCGGAGCGCTGGGCCAGCTTGGCTTTGGCCCGTGCCACGTCGGCCTCGTCGATCTTGGCCTCGCCCAGCTTCTCCATCACGTCGAGCAGGGCGTCGCGCACCGCCTCGGGCGTCGAACTCGGGTCCACCTGCGCCATCACCTCGAAGACGCCGGGGTCGTGCAGCGCACGGGCGAACGAACTGACGTTGCTGGCCTTCTTCGTCTCGACCAGCGCCTTGTACAGCGCCCCCGACGGCTCCAGGTCGAGCATCGTCGCCAGCACTTCCAGCGGGGCGAAGTCCTCATGGGACGCGGCCGGGATGTGGTAGACGAGGCCGGCCATGCCGACCGTGCCGACGCGGCGCAGCACCACGGCATGATCGCCGTCCTGCGCCGGCTCCTCGGTCCAGGTCGTCGGCAGGACGCGCGAGGGGCGAGGCATCGAACCGTAGTACTTCGAGACGAGGCCAAGCGCCTCTTGCGGATCGAAATTGCCCGTTATGATGAGTACGACGTTGTCGGGCTGATACCACTGGTGGTAGAAGGCCTGCAAGTTCTCGATCGGCACGCGCTCGATGTCGCTGCGGTTGCCGATGGTGGACTTCGAGTAGTTGTGCCACTGGTAGGCGGCCGCCATCATGCGCTGATCGAGGATGTATTGCGGCGTGTTTTCGCCGCGCTCGAACTCGTTGCGCACCACCGTCATCTCGGTGGCCAGGTCCTCGTGGCGGATGAGGCTGTGCAGGAGCCGGTCGGATTCGAGGTTGAGGGCGAAGTCGAGGTTGTCGTCGGAGGCGTTGAGCGTCTCGAAATAGTTGGTGCGGTCGAGCGAGGTGGTGGCGTTGAACTGGGCGCCATGGTCGCGCAGGTCTTTCGGGATTTGCGGGTGGTTCGGCGTGCCCTTGAAGTTCATGTGCTCCAACAGGTGGGCCATGCCGGCCTCGCCGTAGCCTTCCATGCGCGATCCGACGAGGACGGTTTGATTGATTGTGATCTTGGACGAGGACGGGTCGGGGAAGAGAAGCACGCGGAGTCCGTTGTCGAGATGGTATTCCGTGATACCCTCGACGGTGACGACCTTTTGCGGGCCGGCGGCCGGCTCGGCGGCCGGGGCCGGTGGGGCAAGGAGGGCAAGCGCCGCCGGCAGGAGGCCGGCCAGTGCGAGCCAGAAGGGGATGGCGGGTCGCGTCATGTTGTTCGCTCCGATTCCCGATAAGTAGAAGAGGCGGATGGTGCGAGTCTGTGGAGAGGGCCGCCGCGAGCGCCGTTGAAAACGCGGTTGACGCCGGCGCTCGCAGATGGTACGACCCGGCCGCGCGGGGGTTCGCCCTCGCGTCGTCCGGGACAGTTGAGGGGATGTTTTATGCACAAGGCTCACAAGCCGCAAGCGGCGAGGTGGGGGAGAAGGGCGTGGCTGGGGGCGGTCCTGGCGCCACTGGTTTTGGCGACGGGCTGCCAGACAAACGCGGGGACGGGACTGCTGGCGGGCGGGGCCTTGGGCGCCCTGGCCGGCGGCGCGATCGGCGCCGCGACGCACCACGCCGGCACCGGCGCCCTGATCGGCGCCGCGGCCGGCGCCACGCTGGGCGGCGTCACCGGCGCCGCGGTGGACAACCACGAACAGAAGGTGGCTATTCGTCAGGAAGCGCGAGCGCGGGCCTTGGGCCTGCAAGACGTGGCAACGCTGGCCCAGAACGGGACGAGCGACGAAATCATCATCAACCAGATCCGCACGTCCGGGACGGTGTACCATCTGCGGGCGGACGAGATCCTCTATTTGCGGAACAACGGCGTCCACGACCCGGTGATCGAGGCGATGCAGGCGACGGCGAACCAGCCGCCGCCGGTGGTGTATGTGAACGAACCGCCGCCGCCGCCGGTGGTGTTCGTGCGTGAACCGCCGCCGGTCATCGGCGTGGGCTTCGGATACCATCGCGGCTGGTGACCCCAGCAGGCGGGATCGACGAACCGGGGGGCGACGACGCCCCCCGGTTGGCGTTTTGGCGCTACGCCGGATCGGCGGCCGCACGGATTGCCTTCAGCAGCTCCGCGACCGCCGGCCGGTCGGTGGGGTCGGCGCTGCGGTAGGCGTACGCCAGTCGGCCCTTGCCGTCGATCACGAAATCGCCGCCCAGCTGGAACACATCTTCTCCCTTATAAGGTCGCTGAAGACGCCATCCCTGGAACAGCAGCCGGAAGAACCGCACCAGCACCCTGGGATGCAGCATGGCCGCCAGGGATGTTCGCGTCAGGCCGAAGGCCCGGTAGGCGGCGCGGGGCGGATCGGTGACAGCCGGGAACGGCAGGGGCTGCTCCTCCAGGAACCGGGCGAGGAACTCCGGCCGGGCCTGGGTGACGAGCAGCGCCGCGCCGCCGGCCTGGCGGATCGCTTCATAATGGTCCCGCACCTCGCCGAGGTGCGCGCGACAAGGGATTCAGGCCAGGTGGCGCAGGAAGACCAGCAGCAGCGGCCCGCCGGTGAACGACGACAGCGCGACCGATGCGCCGTCCGGGCGGAACACGGTCAGGTCGGCGAGTTGAAGTGTCACGCTCCCTCCCCTGCGACGACGGGCGCCAACCTGCGTTCCGTTCTCCGCTCCCTTACGATCATTAGAGTATCTCAAGGGCACGCCGGGAAGCAACGCCCCGCGTCCCTCGTCCCGCAACTCATCGGCTTCGGAACAAAAGAATCGCCGGTTCACGCGATGATCTTGTTCACCACTACCCCCGCCACGTCGGTCAGCCGGAAGGGCCGGCCGTTGTACTTGTACGTCAGCTTGAGGTGGTCCAGGCCGAGCAGCGCCAGGATCGTCGCGTGCAGGTCGTTGACCGAGACGCGGTTCACCGCCGCCTTGTGGCCGATCTCGTCCGTCTCGCCGTGGTGGACGCCGCCCTTGACGCCGCCGCCGGCGAACCAGGTCGTGAAGGCGTGGGGGTTGTGGTCGCGGCCGGGCAGCTTCGTGTCCTTGGTCCGCTGCGACACAGGCAGCCGGCCGAACTCGCCGCAGCAAATCACCAAAGTCGAGTCGAGAAGTCCCCTTTGCTTGAGGTCCGTCAACAGGCCGCCGATGGGGATGTCCGTCTCGCCGGCGAACTGGCGGTGGTTGCCGGCGATGTCGATGTGGCCGTCCCAGCTCCGTTCGTTCTCCATGCCGCCGCTGTAAATCTGCACGAAGCGCACGCCGCGCTCCACCAGCCGCCGGGCCATCAGCGCCTGTTTGGCGAAGTGGGAACACTTCGGGTTGTCCAGGCCGTAGAGTTTTTGGATCGATTCCGGCTCCTTGCTCACGTCCAGCGCGTCGGGCGCGGTCATCTGCATGCGGTAGGCCAGTTCGAAGCTGTTGACGCGGGCGTTCAGCTCGGCTTCTTCTTCGTGTTCCTGCGTGTAGTGCCGGTTGAGGCGCTGGAGCAGGTCGAGCTGGCGCCGCTGCTCTGGGTCGCTCATGCCGTCGGGGCGCGTGAGGTTGTCGATGGGCGCGCCTGGGCGTTCAGCGCGGTGCCCTGGTAGACGCCGGGCAGGAAGCCGGCCCCCCAGTTCTGGGCGCTCCCTTTGGGCAGGCCGCGGCCGAGCGTGTCGTACATCGCCACGAACGCCGGCAGGTTTTGGTTCTCGGTCCCCAGTCCGTAGGTCACCCAGGCGCCGACGCACGGGAAGCCCATGCGGCTCATGCCGGTGTTGATCTCGAACAGGGCCGGCGAGTGGTTGTTGGTCTCGGTGAAACAGGAGTGGATAAAAGCCATGTCATCGACGTGCTGGGAGACGCTGGGAAAAATGTCCGGCGCCCACGTCCCGGACTGGCCATACCGATTCCAGGAGAAAGGCGATCGCATGAGGGGGCCGACCTGATCGACGAAGAATCCGGTGGCCTTGTCGAAGCCCTGGAGTGCTTTGCCGTCCTGTTTTTCTAGCTCGGGCTTGTAGTCCCAGGTGTCCACCTGCGACGGCCCGCCGTTCATGAAGAGCCAGATGACGGATTTCGCCCTGGCGGGGAAGTTCGGCGGCCGCGGCGCCAGCGGGTTGAGGGCGCGGCCGTCTTCCGCGGCGGCGAGGAGTCCCTGGCGGTCGAGAAGGCCCGCCAGGGCGAGAAGGCCGAACCCGCCGCCGGCGCGGCGGAGGAAGGAGCGCCGCGAGCGGAAGGACGGCGACGGGGAGGCGAACAGGTGGGGTTCGTGCATGGCAACCTCGTGGGGCGAACGGATCTTTCAGGGCGGTGGGACGCCGAGTTGTTTGCAGGTGCGCGCCGCGGAGACGTCCGGGATCTCTCGATGCCGCTTGATGGTCGTCCTTCTTCGGTTGGCCGGGTTCTCCCAGATCGAGTGGCCGCCGCCTTCTCGCACGAAGCGGCATCTGTGCCGGCGCAAGTGCTTGAGAAGGTCAATGCGCTTCATGGGACCGCACCCTGCGGCGCGATCGCCACGCGAGTGGATGCCGTCAGAAATAGATATATCGGTTCTTCCAAGTCCGCATCAGGGTCAGTCACGGACGGGTCGGGCCGCGGCAACGGCTCTCCTAACAGCAGGTTGGTTTCCGCCATGTCCACCAACGCGCTAGCGACCATCCGGCGCGCTTCTTCCAGGTCGGCCCCGAAACTGATGGCACCCGGGAAGTCCAGCACCTCGGCGTGGACGGCGTTGTCCAGGAACTTGTACATCGCCTTGTATGTTAGCATCTCCTCCTCCTCGTCATGGCTTGGCGCCGTAAAAGATGTACGTCGCCTTGTACGGCACGCGCAGTTCGTCGCCCTGGTAGGCGGCGTCGGGCGCGTCCGGGCGGCGCCGCCCTCCGTATCGACGCGGCGGACGTAGGTGACCTTGCTGAACTTGCCGTCGCCCTCATGGGACATGGCCTTGAGCACCAGCCACGGCACGGCCGGCGGCTTGGGCGTATTCTCGACCGGCTTCTTGTCCGCGATCACCTTGCTGCCGTCGCTGGCCTCCCAGGTGGGGCCGGCGTAGTGCCTGGCGACCTTGTCGCCCTTGTCGTCGGTGAGGACGGCGTCCGGTCCGATCAGGACCCATTGAAACCGCAGCGCCCTGGCGTTTGGATTGACGACCTTGCACTCGTAGATTTGCACGCCCTCGGCGTGCAGTTTGAACAGCACGATCTGGCCGTCCGGCGCCGGCGGGTCGGCGGGGACGTCGGCCGGGGCCGGGGCAGCCCAGAGAATCGCCATTCCGGCAAGCAGCGGAATCATCGGCTTCATGACGCGAACTCCCTGGGATTCGGACTTCAGCCGGGTTGTCCGGTCGCCGGGCGGCGCAGCCCAGCCTGGCGAAGCACGTCCTCACACCAGCGCACTTCGTCCGGAGTCAGCGTTCCCGGCGGCGGCCCGTCGTAGCGAAGCAACTCAGGGTACGGCCCTTCGTCCCAGCATCGCGTGAACGCCGCCTGAAGGTCAAGCGCCACGTCAGGGTCGTCCCCTGCCAGCGGAACTCCGATTCGCGGCAGACGACGCGAAAGCGGAATCGCGTACACCTCCTGGCGCGAGGGCCATCGCCGCGTGACGGCAACGAGGTAATGCCACGGGTGCAGCGTTGCCATGTGTTCGGCGGAAACGCGCACCGTCGGCTGACCGGCGCGTAACAGGTCGATCTCGACCACATTCGTGCCGCCGGCCCAGTACTCCTCGCGCTTCTGGAGGTAGGAATCGCGGCCCCCGCCGGCCGCCTTGTTATCGGGGCTGAGGACTTCGATCGCGGTCACGACGCGGTTGCCGGCCGCCGGTTCGATGATCTGGATCAACGGCTGGCGGATCTCTTCGCGCCACAGTTCAAACACGGCCGGCGCGTCCACTTCCAGGACCGCCGTGGCGGCCCCGGCGGGTGGTTTAGGCAACGAGGTGCGTACCACGGCCACGTCTGGGCGGATGGGCCGGTCGGACTCGACTACGAACAGGCGATCCTGCGCCAGGGCTACATACCTGGGCCGCAGCAGTGGCTGGAGCGCGCCCCGGATGAAGGTAATCAGGCTGTCGTGGAAGTCCGGCCAAATGACCGGCCACTCGATGTACGGGTCCATTCCTGGAAACGGCGACGGCATGGCTTTTCCCTCTGTCAAGCCGGGGAGAGAAAGGAGATTCGTGTCACTTCCCAGATGACGAATGTTTCCTTTTTGGGATGACGACGACTTTCGGGCAGGTCTGCCGTCCCAAGCTATTGCCCGCGAATTCCACGATGTCCGCTGGGATCTTCGTCCCCTGGATGTTAATCAGGTCGAACCCCTGGGATAGGTAATACTCGATAAGCGTCCGCTCCACGATCTCCAGGGCCCGCAGCAGATGACTCGCGAGCCAAGTGGACACTTCCGCCAGCAGAAGCACTCGGGGACCGATCTTGGCGTTCTCAACCCCTTTCATCAGCTTGGTGTTGTTGAACTGCTGCTTGATTCGGCCCCGGAGCGACTGAGCCTTCCCCACATAGAGCGGAGCGACGGTCTCTCCGAAGCAGCGGGCGAATACATAAACGCCTGCCCCTTCAGGAATCTGTTCGAGGTCGCACGAGTAGATCAGATTCTCGGAAGAACCGTCGTACAGATCGACGGGAGGAAGCCAGCGCACGGCAATTTTCATAGCGATTCCTGGAAAGGTGTTCCAGGCCCACCTTGGTATTCTCCCGATGGCATGTCTGCATAGTACAGCACAGCCATTTCAAGGCGTCAATGAATAAACGCCTGGCTCACCCCGATCGGTCGCCGCCGCATCCCCTCAATCCACATAAATAAACTCGTTCAACTCCATCAGCACCTGGCAGAAGTCCGTCAGGGCCAGCCGATCCGCGTCCGCCTTGCCGTCCTGCTTGTAAGCCGCCGCCTGCTCCTGGATGAACCGCACCGCATCCGCCGCCTCCTGCTCCGTCGGCGCCCGGCCCAGCGTCCGCATGTATCCAGCGCGCACCGCCTCGGCCAGCGGCGTCTCGGCCTTGGGGCGCACGCGCTCCGCCAGGTGCGTCGCGCAGTCGCGCACCAGGGCGTTGTTCATCAGCAAGAGCGCCTGCGGCGCCACCGTCGTCGCCTGTCGCGCATCAATGCCGACCAGCGAATCCGGGGCGTCGAACTGCGTCATCATTGGGATCAGCTGGCTGCGCTTCACCGTGAAGTAGATCGCCCGTCGCTTCTGCATCCGGTCCAGCGTTCCGGGGCCGTACATCGTCGCGTCCAGCTGGCCGCTCACCGCCAGGATCGAGTCGCGCACCGCCTCCGCCTCCAGCCGACGCGGCGCGAACCGCCACAGCAGCTTATCGTCTACATCGACGGTCGCCTTCGTCTTGTCGTTGGCCGAGCTTTCCATGTAGGCCGCGCTCGTCATCATCAGCTTGTGGATGTGCTTCAGTTTCCATCCGCTGTCGATCAGCTCCTTCGCCAGCCAGTCGAGCAATTCGGGGTGCGTCGGCTTCTCGCCTTGATTGCCGAAGTCGCTCGGCGTGGCGACGAGGCCGCGGCCGAAGTGGTGCTGCCACAGCCGGTTCACGATCACGCGGGCCAAAAGCCGGCCAGCGCCATCGTCTACGTCGGTGAGCCAGTTGGCCAGTGACCGGCGGCGGTATGAGGTGCGCGATCCCGACGGCGGCGCGACCTGCCAGCGTTTCTCCGCATCCGGGGCGCCCGGCATCAGCACCTGGAGGAAACTCTGCGTGGCGACCCCGTCCTTCTGGTTGGGATCGCCGCGCTTCAGGAAATGCGTCTGCTCCAGGAAGTCGCCGCCCTGCGTGTGGAAGCGGATCGCCGGCACGCCCTCGCTGCAAATCATCGCCTTCGTAGTTGTGACTGCCGGCGCCTTCCGAGCGTGTTCCTCGACCTTGCCGTTCAATTCGCGCCATTGCGGATCGGTCGTGCGGAACCAGTGCAGCAGCGCGGCCCGATCCGCGTCCGTCGGCTTGTGCGCCGGGTCGGCGTCCAGCGCCGCCAGCGCCGCCTGGGCGTCCGCCGGGGCGGCGTCGCCGTCCAGGCCGACGGGACGCGCGGCCGTGCTGACCGACAGCCGCGGCCGGCCGATGTTGTGGCCGTTATTGCCGTTAAATTCCATCGTAAATGTCAGCAATGTGCCGCCGTCGAAGCCGATATTCGTCTCCGTCTCGAAGACGGCCGCGTGGTCCTTGCCGAACTCGGGATCGACCGCCCAGCCGGACTTCTTGTCGCCGTCGATGGCCGCCGCGATCGGCAAGCCTTTCTGCTCGAAGGTCGCCTTCGGATTCATCAATTTCAGCTGCACCGGGGCGGTCTGGCCGTTCAGCGGAGCGGCCGTGACGCGGAAATCGGTCAGGTCGAAGTTGCCGTTGGCCGCCCGGCCGGGGCCGCCCTTGACCATCGACGGGTCGGCCAGCGCCTCCAGCCGCACCGCCGTGATCCCTTTGAGCGTCGTCTGTGCGGTGAAGGTGTAGACGTCGAAGTCGGCGTTCTTGCCGCCGGCCAGCACGGAGCCGTCGGCCAGCTTCGTGAACTCAGCGCCGCCCTGTGACGTCGGCGTCACGTCGAGGATCGCCCAGCGCGGCGGCTCCGGTCGCTTGCGCTCCCGGCTGGTCAGCCACTGATCGAATTTCGCCGGAAGTTGATCCGTCTCGTACTTCGTGCGCGCCTCGATCCGCTTCGCCTGCTCCGCGTCGAACGCCGCCCGCGCCGCCTTGGTCGCCTCGGGATTGAAATCGACGTCCATGTCCGAGCGCACCGTCGTCGTGAACGTGGACATCATGCGGTAGTAGTCGCGCGTCGGGATGGGGTCGTACTTGTGGTCGTGGCAGCGGGCGCAGCCGATGGTCAGGCCGAGCATGGTGGTGCCCGTCGTCCGCACAATGTCGTCCAGCTCGTCGTAGCGCTCTTTTTCGACCTGATTTTGCGTGATTTGCGTGGCGTGCGTGCCGCAGCCGAGGAAGCCGGTGGCCGTCAGCGCCAGCGGATTTTCCGGCGCGAACTCGTCGCCGGCGATCTGCCACTTGACGAACGTGTCAAAGGGCAAATCCATGTTGAACGCCTTGATGACGAAATCGCGGTAGGGGTAGGCGTTGGGCCGGTCGTAATCCTGCTCGTAGCCGTGGCTGTCGGCGTAATGGGCCAGGTCGAGCCAATGCCTGGCCCAGCGCTCGCCGTAATGCGGATTGTCGAGGAGACGGTCGATCAGCTTGTCGTAGGCGGCGGGGTCGGGGTCGGCGACGAACGCCTCGATCTCCTCCGGCGTCGGCGGCAGCCCGAGCAGGTCGAGGTAGGCCCGGCGGATCAGCTTGCGCCGGTCGGCCGGCCCGTTCGGCGTCAGCCCCTTTTCTTCCAGCTTCGCCAGGACGAACGAGTCGATCGGCGTCCGCCGCCACGCCGCGTCGGCGTCCTTCACCTTCGGCTCCGGCGCCCGTTTGAGAGGCAGAAACGCCCAGTATTTGCGGTCCTCGTCCGTCACCTTCATCGGCTTTTTCGCGACGGCCTTTTCGATCAGTGGCTTGTCGTAAGGCGCCCCGCAGTCGATCCACGCGGCGATCTGCGCGACGGAATCATCCGACAACCGATCTTCCTTGGGCGGCATGAACGGCTCGTCGAGGTGGGCGATGAAGCGATAGAGGCGGCTGTCCTTCGCCTGGCCGGGCGCGACGACGAGGCCCTTGTCGCCGCCCCGGAGCAGGCCCTCGCGGGTGGTGAGGTCGAGGCCGCTGCGCGTTTCTCGCCGCCGTGGCAGCGGAGGCATTTGTCCGTCAGCAGGGGGCGGACGGCCTTGGCGAATATCTCCAGACCGCGAGTCATTTTCTCGGCGTGGTCCGGCGGGACCGGCGCTTCCGCGAACGACGGCACCGCGCTGGAAAGGGCGATGGCGAAGACTGAAAGGAAGAGCCGGCTGGGCGGCGCCGGCGGTCGCGGCGTGGCCATGAGGATCTCCGGTAGGCGGATGCGGCGAGTGCGTCCAGGCGGGGGGCAAAGGACGGCGGCGCTGTCGCCGTCAAATAGCAGGCTACCGGAAGGGATGGGGGGACGCAAGGAAAACTGTCACTCCCGCGGATTGGAACCTTCGCCGATCTTCTTCAGTGCTTCCGCAGCGGCCTTGCGATTCCATGGGTGAGGGTCGTCCTTCTGCGCCTTTTTCAGCGCTTCGACAGCCGACGCGGCCCCGCCGCCCAGATTGCCGAGCCCCTGGATCGCCGCAGAGCGAACCTGATCGTCCTTGCTCTGGAGCGCCTCGACGAGCGCGGCCCCGTACAGCCAGCCGGCGAGCAGCGTCCGTTCGCGAATGGCGCCGGCCTTGCGCCGAGCAAGAGGAAGACGTTCTGGAAGGCGTCCTCGGCGGCGTGTTCGTCGCGCAGCACGCGCCGGCAGACTCCGAGGACGCGGGGACCGTGCCGCGCCACGAGCGTCGCAAAGGCGGTCTGTTCGCGCGAGCGGATGAAGCGCTCCAGCAGCTCCTGATCGGGCGCCTCGCCGGCGCCGCGCCGGGCGGCCCAGCCCCGGATGGTTGACAGCAGCGCGCCGGCCTGTCTCGTGGTCATGCTCCACCCCCACAACGCGACCTTTCCGAATCCTCATCATACTGCCTCGGAACACGCGAGGGGCGCCAACTTCTTGTCTCCCACGGGCGAGCCGGCCTGTTCGTTCTCCCTACACTATCCCCACGATCCTGACGCCGGGGCGAGGTACAGGGGATGACCGACGACAACGTCATCGTGGTGGAAGGCCTGGGCCGTGACTTCGGCCCCTTCACGGCCGTGCATTCCGTCGATTTCACCGTGCGCCGCCGCGAAATCTTCGGCTTCCTCGGCCCCAACGGCGCCGGCAAGACCACCACCATCAACATGCTGGCCACCCTCCTCAAGCCCACCCGCGGCCGGGCCGAGCTGGCCGGGCACGACGTCGTCAAGCAGCCGATGCAGGTGCGCCAGTCGATCGGCATGGTCTTTCAGGATCCGTCGCTCGACGACCGACTGACGGCCGACGAGAACCTCCAGTTCCACGCGATGATCTACAACGTCCCCGTCGCCGTCCGCCGCGAGCGAACCGATCAGGTGCTAGGGATCGTGGGGCTGACCGACCGGCGCAAGTCGCTGGTGCGCACCTTCTCCGGCGGCATGAAACGGCGGCTGGAGATCGCCCGCGGACTGCTGCATCACCCGACCGTCCTGTTCCTCGACGAGCCGACGGCCGGCCTCGATCCGCAGTCGCGCAACGCCATGTGGGGCCACGTCCGCCGGCTGCGCGACGAGATCGGCATCACCGTCTTCATGACCACCCATTACATGGACGAAGCCGAAAACTGCGACCGCATCGCCGTCATCGACCACGGCAAAATCCAGGCCCTCGACACCCCGGCCGCCCTCAAGCGGCTCATCGGCGGCGACATGATCGTCGTCTGCGGCGACCCGGCTCTCCAACAAGACATCTCCGCCAAGTATGACGTGAAGGTGCAGGAGGTGGAGGGTGAGCTGCACTTCCAGGTCGAACACGGGGCGGAGTTCGTGCCGCGGCTGGCGGCCGACTTCGCCGGGCGCGTGAAGTCGCTGCAGGTCAAACAGCCCAGCCTCGACGACGTGTTCCTCCAGCTGACCGGCCGGGCCATCCGCGAGGAGGAGGGCAAGGAGATCGATCGGATGCGGCAAATGGGAAAACTCTGGCGCGGGAGGCGCTGAGCCATGATGCAGGGTGTTTGGGTGACGTATGCGATCTGGCTGCGCGAGGTCAAGCTGTTCCTGCGGGAGCGGACGCGGATCGTCGGCATGATCGGCCAGCCGCTTTTGTACCTGCTCATCATGGGCAACGGCATCGCCGCCAGCTTGACGTTCAATTCCTCCAGCGGCGCCGTCGGCTACGTGCTGTTCATGTACCCCGGCATCATCGGCATGAGCGTGCTGTTCACGTCGATCTTCTCGGCCATGTCGATCATCTGGGATCGGGAATTCGGCTTTTTGAAGGAGGTGCTGGTGGCGCCGGCGCCGCGCTGGGCGGTGGCGGCCGGCAAGGTCCTCGGCGGCGCGACCGTGGCGACCCTGCAGACCGCCATCCTGCTCCTGCTGGCGCCGCTGGTGGGCGTGTGGTGGTCCATCCCGCTGATCGTGGGGGTCTTGCTGATGAGCTTCCTGATGAGCTGCGCCATGACCAGCCTGGGCGTCGCCGTCGCCACCCGGATGCGGTCGATGCAGGGCTTCCAGATGATCATGAATTTCCTGGTGATGCCGCTGTACTTCCTGAGCGGGGCGATCTTCCCGGTTCCGTCGAACCAACCGTGGATGAAGGCGCTGATGATCGCCGATCCGTTGACCTACGGCGTGGACGCCTTGCGGACGGTGGTGTTCTGGACGGCGGGCAAGCAGGACACGGGACTGGTCGTGTTCAATCCCCTCCTGGATGTGGGCGTGATGACGGGGACGGCCGTGGTGCTGGCCCTGTTCGCGGGCTGGTGCTTCAATGCGACGGATTGACGCCCCCCTCAATTGGCCTTGCCCCGCCGCGGCCGGCCGGCTATCGTCCCCCCGTTTCCGTTGGACCCAGAGAACGGGGGTGTCCCATGACCCGATGGTTTGGGGTCGGCGCGGCGTCCGCCTTTTTGTTCCTCGTCGCGGGCTGTACCCTGGATTCCTTCACACTGAACGCCTTCGGCACGGCCAAGGGCGACGGCCCCGTTGTGGCCGGTTCGCTCGACGTGGTGTCGGCCTCGGCCCAGAAGGCCCTCAGCGACATGAATCTGTTCGTCACCGTCCACAAGAACAGCGACACGGTGAAATTGGCCGCGCGGACGCCGGGCGGCAAGGACTTCGTCCTGGTCCTCAAGGCGCGGAAGACCGACCACGGCGACGAGACGCAGGCCAGCATCCAGTGGAAGGGCGACGCCGACGACGCCTTCTGGATCCAGCTCGCGGCCGCCATCGCCAGCCCGGCGCCGGCGCCGCGGCCGTCCGACTTGCCGCCGGATCATTATGTGCCGACGGAAGGGCCGCCCCGCTGATGCGGACAAGGAAGGTCCCGGATGCGTCCAACCTCCCGAACGCCGTCCGTCGTCGGGCGCGTCGCCGCGGCCGTGCTGCTGTCGCTCGGGCTGCACGGCCTGATCGTGTTGGGAGTGTGGTTCGCGCCGGTCAGCGCGCCGACTTCCACGGCGGCCGTCGATCCCACGCAGGTCCCGCAGGATTATCCGGCCCTCGGGCTGGACGACGCGCCGCCGCCGCGGATGCCCGTCCCGCCGCCGAAGCGGCCCGACCCGGAGGTGAAACCGGCGTCCTTCGACGTGAAGGTGGTGGACCCGCCGCTGGCGGCGCCGGGGCCGGCCGCGCCGATCGCCGCGGGGCCAGGTGCGGCAGCGCCGGCGGCCGGCCCTGCGCCGGCCGCGACGGCCGGAATGGGGGACGGATCGGGCGACGGCGGCCCATGCGCCCTGGCCGTCGGAAAAGATGCAAAAACGGTCGTCTATGTCGTGGATCGCTCGATGAGCATGGGCTTTCACGGCGCCCTGGCCCGCGCCCGCCGGGAAGTCCTCGCCAGCCTGCGCCGCCTGCCGCCGACCGCCCGCTTCCAGCTAATCGCCTACAACCGCGAGGCCGAACCGCTGTCCATCGACGGCCAATCCGGCCTGCTTTCCGCCGACGAGGAAACCTTGCGCCGGGTCGCGGACGCCGTGTCGGCCCTGCGCCGGCGGCGGCACCGACCACGGCGCCGCCCTCCGCCGCGCCCTCGCCTTTCACCCCGACATCCTCTATTTCCTCACCGACGCCGACGACGTCAGCCCCGACGACGTGCGGACGGCGACGCGCCTGAATGGACGGCATACCGTCATCCACGCCGTCGAAGTGAGCGGCGCCGCGCCCCGGCCGGACGGGCCACTGCACAAGCTGGCGGCGGACAACGGGGGGACATATCAGCGGTTGGATCCGGATGAATGAACGAATGACCGCTCAGCGGAACGTCCGTGGTCATGCGCCGCGCTTGGTCCGCCGCCGGCCGGATTTTCCGTCCGCATCGGCTACCTTGGTCGCCAGATCGTCGTAGGACCACAAGAAGCGCTTCCCGACGGCGGCGGCGTAGCGCATGAGGGTGGCGACCGTGGGGTTGTCTTGCTTGCCGTTTTCGAGCCGGCTGACGACGGCCCGGTCAAGACCCGAGCGTTCGGCCACGTCGCCGATGCTTAAGCCGCATTGCTCGCGTTCCAGCTTCAGGGCCTGCAACGCCCTCTGGACGTCGAAGTACATTCCCATGGTCATTACGGCATCCGGGTCGCACGCGCCGGCACGAACCAGATCGTCCAGCGACGGCTTCTCCTTCTGGAGCCTTTCTCGCAGCGTCTGCTCACGGGCGCGCTCCTCGGCCGTCTGTTGGTTCGCGCGGAAAATGCGTCGCACCTTCATTTCTTCCTCCGTTTCCTCTTGGGCGCGGGCGGCGGCACGTCGTAAGCCGTGACCGGCCGCAAGGTCAAAGGGTCGTCGTCCACCAACTTATAAACCACCGCGAGATACCGGCCGGTCGAGGTCCAGCCGAAAACGGTAGGCAAGCCCGACGAGTGGCTCGGGGCGCGGCTGCTTTGCGGGTCCAGCAGCACTTCCTCGGCTTCTTCGATCGTGACGTCGTGTTCCCGGAGGTGCTGGACGTTGCCTTCGGGGTCGTCCTCCAGGTCCCAGATGATCGTTGCGTCCATGCGCGGCCCCCGCGTTCGGGACGGTCGTTCATCTTAGCCGGATGTGACTTAAAAATCAACCCGGAAACCGGTACGGTAAGACGCGGAAAGGCCCGGCAGGGCGTTCGAGCCGGATGGCCTACCAGACCTGCCGGGCCTGAACTTCATTTGGCCGGACCACTGGCCCGACACAGGACGGCGGCCTGGACTTTGCACCCTGGCGCGCTCCACCGGGAAGTGCCTGCGGATTCTGGCAAGGCAAGGTACTCGCCGGACGGAAGCCGACATTGTTGTTACGGTTCGTCGGCGCGTTCCTGTTGCGGTTGGCAGAGCGCACGTTCACCGCTTGATTGTTGAACGAGCCGCCACGCAACACACGGCTGCACGGTCGTCGCCCTCTGGAAGCTGATTGTATCGAACAGGCGGCAGCGCAGCCGGTAGGTGAATGCGAGGGCGTAGCCGCGTTCGCCAGAACGCGGGGGGCCGCCCCGCCCGCGTTCTGGCGAACGCGGCTACGAGAGAGCCCCCGCGTTCTGGCGAACGCGGCTACGATTCTTCGCAAGACGACTCGTCCATCGGAAGGACGCTGCGATTCCTTGCCACGTAGGCATACGTCCGCCAGAACCTTTCCCAGTAATCGGATTGCCACAAATGCAATTCAGGATACCCCGGTACAAGGCAGTCGGTGTAACTGTAATCGCGATAGCCGTCCTGCTTCACCAAGCCCGCTCGCTCGGGATTCCTGGCAATGTACTCAACGACCTCCTCGAACGCAGAGCGCTCGCGTTCCTGTTCCGCCAAAACGTGGTCGTATCCTTCCGTTTGCAGCCGGCATCCCAGCTTCGCGAGGACGAAGTTCATCTGCTTGCGAAAGAAGCGCGCGGCCAGAAGCTGATCGCTCCCCGCGTCAAGTCCAATCCACAGCAGATGCAGATGATCCGGCATGCAGCAGTAGATGGGAGAAGAGATGCCATAGCGGAACGCGGTGTGGGTGAGAATCTCACGGAACTTGTAGTACAGGATCGGGATGAGCCACCCAGTCCGGCGGTTTTCCATCGTCATGGACCAATGGACATAGGCTTGTCCCTGGTAGTGTTCCTTCGGAAGCCGCTTCAGATGATCCTTTCGCCCTGCGTATCGCTCGCGGTCGTTCATGGTCGCACTCTCCAAACCTCCCCCGTCGTGTAGCCGCGTTCGCCAGAACGCGGGCTCGCCGAATCGTCGTGTTGAGGGCGTGTAGCCGCGTTCGCCAGAACGCGGGGTCGCCGAATCGTGAGACGACCTCCAAGGTTGTCGCTGCGGCCCCCCCGCGTTCTGGCGAACGCGGCTACATGCTGCCGCGGCCTCCCCCGCGTTCTGGCGAACGCGGCTACACGCCGTTGCCCGCCTTCGGCGGTAAGGGTAAAGCAATAAAGGAGTTAAGGGATAAAAGTCCTCGCCGGACGGAAACCGTTGTAGACGTTGCGGTACGCCGGCCCATCGTTGGTGCGGTTGGCAGAACGCACGTCCGACGCAGGATCGTCGAACGAGCCGCCGCGCAACACACGGCTCTTTGTACTATCTATATCTATAATATCCTCTTTATCCTCGATTGTCTCCCCCTCTTTCACCGCCGGGTACAGATTGTACTGCTCCTGACACCACGAGTATACGTTCCCTTGCAGGTCAAAGAAACCGAAATCGTTCGGCTTCTTGCTCCCCACCGGGTGCGTTCGCTCCTGCGAGTTGTTCTGATACCACGCGTACTCCCCCAGCAGCTCCGTCGTCTCCCCGTAATACCGGCTCGTCGCGGCTCCCGCGCGGCACGCATACTCCCACTCCGCCTCCTGGGGCAGCCGATAACCCGGCAGGCTCAGGTAGTTCGCCTTCAGCTTGACCACCCGGCCCCTGGCGTGCACGTCTCCTAGCATTCGGGAAGGCCCTCCTGCTTGCTCAGCCAGTTGCAGTAAGCCGCCGCATGGTACCAGTCCACATAGCATGGCGGGGCCGTCCTCGTCCGGGCCGTATTTCTTCATCAGGGGCGGTACTTGACCGTCGGCGTCAAACCACGCCTCCAGCTTGTTTTCCAGGAGAAAACTTCTCGGAACTCCTTAACCTTCACGGGCCGGGCGGCCATGGCGAATGTCCGGCCAATCCGCACCGTCACGCTGGGTCTCGTTTGCCATCGTGGCCGCCTTCCCTCGCCTCCGTGGGGGCGACCCCATCAGGAACTGCACCTGGCCGGGCATCACGACCATCGTCTGACCCTGACCGTTGACGTACCAGGAGGCGCCGGGGAACCCCGCATCAGCCGGCTCACGCCGGCCGCTCGGCCGCCAGCCCCTTGCATGATCTGTTCCAGCTTTTCTCCCGGCCCTTCCTTGTCCTTCGCCGCCGCTCTCGGTCCGTTTTGTTGCAGTTCGTCCCCGCTGCCCCCACTGCCGCAGCAGCCACTCCGCCGCCCCGCGCATTCCGGCGTCCGGATCTTCCCGGTACAGTTGCAGCACCGCTCCGCGAGCAGCCCTTTCCTCCCGCGCAGGGATTCCGCCGGGTCAGCCGCTCCGGCTCGCCCCAAACTCCTCCGGGCCAGGCGAGAATCAACGCCCGGCTGGATCGACACGTCCTTCTCCTCGTCCAGCCGCCGGACGACGGCGCCGGCATCCGCCCCGCGCGGACTGAGGTAGTGGATGAGGTAGCTGCGGACGCGGGGATCGGGGCTGTGCTTGAGAAGCGGCCAAACCCCATCGGGCTGGCCCAGCCGCAGCAGGGCGACGGCGGCGTTGGCCTGCCGCTTGGCCAGATGCTCCTTGTCGTCGTCCGTTTTCTCCGCATCCAGCTTCTTGCCGATCGTTTCGTTCAGCAGCGCCGCGGCCGGCCCCGCGTTCGCCTGCACCTTGGGGAACAGCACGACGAATTGCTTGTCGTCGGCGTCCATGAGCAGATCGGCCAGCGTTTCGGGCCGGTCGGCGGCGTAGTCCGCCAGGACGCTCGTGGCCAGCGACCGCTCCGCCGTCCGTTCCGCCGTGCGGTCGCGGAAGACGACGGCGAGCGGCGCCGTCAGCTTTTCCCGCACCGGCCGGAGCGCCTCCATCCAGTCGGCCAGAAACGCCGGGTTGACCTCGACCAGCCGGTCCACCACCGGGCCGGCGGCCGCCGTCCCAGCGCTGGCTGTCCGGGTCGTAGGCCGCCAGGGCGGCCGCCGCCCGCAGCCGCCGGTCCTCGCGCCCTTCGTTCGGGATGTTCCATCACGCCCCAAAGACGCTCGGTCAAGTCGCCCTTGCGGCCGGATAGCTCCTTGACGACGACCGTGGTTTCCTGCGGCTCGGCGTCGAGCAGGCGGTCGTAAAGGTAGTCTGTCCGGCCGGCGTCCACCGGCAGCAGGCCCAGGGCGGCGTGCAGCTGCCGGCGCGCCTGCCGGGTCCGCTCCGCCTCGCTGTCGGCCGCCTTCCCCGCCCGCTCCGCCTCGGCGTAAGCGTCGCGGAGCAGCGGATCGGCCCATTGCCGATAGCCCGCCATCTCCTGGATGATTTCCGGCGCCTTGGCGGTGTCCGCGTCGAGAAGCCGCTGCACCAAAGCCGCGGCATGGTCGGCCTTGCTCTGCTCGACGACCTGGCCGCGGATGAACAACCCGGTCGCCGTCAAAAGCGTCAAGACCACCGCCAGGGCCGCCGCCTCGCACCAGATGATACCGGGCCGCCTTGCCCATCATCTTCCGCTGCGGCGGCGTCCAGTCCTTCTTCCGCGTCAGCAGCCGGATATTCAGCCACTCCGGCAAGGAGGGCAAACGGCGGTTCTCCGGCCGGACGTTCCACAACGCCGCCCGCTCCGCCAGGCGCAGCTCCGCCCGGCCCCGCCGCGTCTCCTTCTGCTTGCGGGTCAGCCACTCGCGCAGCGACGGCACGAGATAGTCGTGGGTGAGTTGGTAATAGCGAGTGTAGCCGCATTCGCCAGAATGCGGGCTCGCAGCGACCTCTGGGTTTGCCCGCGTTCTGGCGAACGCGGCTACTCCAGCGTTTTCTTCCCCTTCCGGTTCCGTCGGCGTGATGAGCCGGACCTCGCCGTCGAGGATGCGCAACAATTCGTCGAAGTCCCGCGGACGGCGGGCGCAGCCGGACGCCTCCAGCAGATCGGCCCGCGAGCGCATGTTCCCCTTGATGTCCGTCCCCTGCTCGGGGAGGAGTGCCTTGAGGACCGCCCGCGCCGCCTGCTGGTGCAAGCGGTGGTGGGGCGGAGCGGTGCGGGCGGCGAAGGTTTCTTCCAGGAAGGCGACGCCGACGCCTTCCGCGCCGCCCACGTCCCTGAGCGTGGCCGGCGTCCACGGCTTCCCCTTGACCATCTCGGCGAACAGGGCCAGGCGGACGCAGACGACCCGGCCGTCCTGCGACAGCCCGCCGACGGCCTGATCGAGGAACGCTTCCTGCTCCTTCGACGGCTCGGCCGATCCCTCCGGCAACGTTCCGAACGCCCGGCCGAACGCGGCCAGCACTCTCCGGGCGTGGCGGAGGTCGAAGAGATCGACGGCGGCGGTATTCTGACCAGGCGCCAGGTCGATTTCCAGCTCCCGCATGAACCGCGTCGCCGCCATCCAGAAGTCGTCCCGCACCAGCACGACGCACTGAACATGGACGCCGTCGCACTGCCGCAGGGCCAGGACCAGCTCGTCATGCTCTCTCTGCGATCGGGAATGAAGCCATTGCTCGAACTGGTCGATGACGAGCAGCACCTTCTTGCCGGCCGCGGCGCCCTGTCCCCGTCGCAGGGCCGCCAGGGTTTCGGTCAGCCCCTTGTCCGCCGGCAGGTCCGGGCGGCGCTTGCGCAGCCCGCGCAGGAGCCGGCCTTCCGTTTCCTCGGCCGTCGCCTCGACGTAGACGGTCAGGACGTGGTCGGCCAGCCGGGGCAGCAGACCGGCCTTCACCAGGGAAGACTTGCCGCAGCCGGACGGCCCGTAGATCAGGCCGACGCCGAACGTCCGGTCGGGGTCGGTCTCCTCGATGCGGCCCTTCCAGAAGCGGATGCTCTCGGGCAGCCCGTCCCGGTCGCGTGGGCCGGGAAGCAGTTGGAGGAAGAAGTCGGCGTCGCCGTCGTCGAAGGAGCGCAGGCCCTTGGGGACGATCTTGAGCGGCCGCCGGTCGGATGAGGGAAGAGGGGCCGTCGGCGTGGCCGGTGGAGGGACGGCGCCCGGCGCCGGGGTCGCGGCGACGCCGACCGGCGCCGCGGGTTGCTCCGCCGCCGCCCGGCCGAGGAAATGCCGCAGGTCCTCGGCCATATCGCTTGGCCGTGGTGTACCGCTCCGAGGCGCGCTTCGCCAGGGCCTTGAGACAGATGCGTTCCAGCTCGCGGGGGATGGCGTCGTCGATCATGCGCGGCGGCCGGGCCTCGACGGCTTTGATGTTCTCCAGCACGCCCGCCGTGCTGTCGCCCTGAAATGGCCGCCGGCCGGTCAGCATCTCGTAGAGGACCACGCCCAGGCTGAAGACGTCGGATCGGCCGTCCACGCGATGCCCCTCGCCGCGGGCCTGCTCGGGACTCATGTAGGCCGGCGTCCCGGCCAGCCCCGCCCCCTTGCCGAAGTCCTGCTCCCTCAAGGCCAGGCCGAAGTCGGCCAGGTACGACTTGCCGGCGCCGTCGATCAGGATGTTGGCCGGCTTCACGTCTCGATGCACCAGCCCCCGCGTGTGGGCGTGGTGGAGCGCGTCGGCGATCGTCGCCGTGATTTCCGCCGACGCCGCGCCGGCGGGACGCGCCTCGGCGATTCTCTTCGCCAGGTCGCTCCCTTCGATGAACCGGGACACGACGAAGCATAGCCCGCCCTCGGTGCGGCCGGCGTCGTAGACCGGCACGATGTGGGGGTGTTCCAGAGCGGCGAGGATGCGGGCCTCGGCCAGGAAGAGGGCGACGTGCTCGGGCTGGGAGAGCAGACGCCCGTGCGGGATCTTGACGGCCACCGCCCGCTGCAGCTCCTCGTCGCGGGCCAGGTAGACGCGACCGAAGCCGCCTTCACCCAGGAGCCGCTCGACCCGGTAGCGGCCGATCCGCTGCGGCATGGTGGGGACGGCGTCGGGAGACGGCGGCGGCGGCGGCGGCGACGACTGCGCGAGCGTGTATGGATGGGGGACGTTCGGCTCGTTCATGGGCGTGGCCCTTCCCGGCTGCGCTGCATCGGAACCGCCCGATGGTAACACCGCAACGGCCCGGCCGCAATCTCCGACTCGCGGGGGGATCGTGAGCTACTCTTTCCCACGGAGTCGTCGGCGGCGCCGGCCCAACGAGCGCATTGTCGTCCCACCAGGCGGGGCCTTCCCCATGTCCCACATCATCGACCCGCGCAGTCAATCCCGCGGCCAGGGCGACGCGACCCCGGCTGGCGACCGCGCCCCCGCCTCCGCGGACTCTGCGGCGTTCGCCACCGTTTACAACGACGTCCGCCGGCCCAGCCATTCCTTTTTGCGCCCGCCGGTGGAGGCGGACGAAATCGGCCGGCTCGGGTCGTATCGCATCCTCCGCCTGCTCGGCCAGGGCGGGATGGGCTTCGTCTTTCACGCCGAGGACGCCGCCCTGCGCCGGCCGGTCGCCCTCAAGGTCATGAGGCCGGAACTCGAGCAGGACGAGGACGGCCTGGAACGGTTCCTCCGCGAGGCCCGGCTCATGGCCTCCATCAAGCACGACCACCTCGTCACCGTCTATCAGGTCGGCCAGGAAGGACGGCTCCCCTATCTCGCCATGGAGCTGCTGCAAGGCGAATCGCTCGATCACTGGATGAAGCAATCCCGCAAGGTCAGCGTTTCCGACGTCCTCCGCCTGAGCCGGGAGATCGTCAGCGGCCTGGCCGTCATCCACCGCCACGGCCTCATTCACCGCGACGTGAAGCCGGCCAACATCTGGCTCGAATCGCCGGGGGGACGGGTCAAGATCCTCGACTTCGGATTGGCCCGCATCGCCAAGGACGAGGCCCGCCTGACGCAGCCCGGCATGGTCCTCGGCACGCCGGCCTTCATGGCGCCGGAGCAGGCCCGCGGCGAGTCGGTGGACGCCCGCGGCGACCTGTTCAGCCTCGGCTGCATCCTGTACGAGCTGTCCAGCGGCACGCGCCCCTTCGAGGCCCCGACCACGATGGCCGCGCTGACGGCGCTGGCCGTGAAAGATCCTAAACCCCTCCACGAACTCCGTTCTTCCTTGCCCCGCGACCTGTCGGACCTCATCATGCAGCTGCTGGCGAAGGACCCCGCGCCGGCCCGAGTCGGCTCAGGTGGTGCTGGCCCGGCTGCGGAAGATCGGGACGCGCCTGGCCGCCCGCCCGGCGCCGGGGCCGGCCTCGGCGACGCACCGCGAGCCGCCGCCGCGGCCGAAGACGCGCGGCCCGGTGAAGAAGGCCAAACCGATGCGCCGACGCTGGCTGAAGCCGACGCTGGTGGTCGGGCTGCCGCTCCTCGCCGTGCTGACCATCGGCTCGGCCCTGCTCGTCCCGACGGTTTTCGGCCGGCCGAACCCGGCGGCGACGACGTTTCCGTCAGTCGTTTTTGTGAACGGTTGGACGCCGATCGACGACCAGAATCCGATCTCGGCCCCACCGCCGCCGCCGGGAACGCCGCCGCCGCCGCCCGGCGCGCCGCCGCCGCCCTTCGCCGGCGTCCGGGTCCACGGTGAGCCGTCGCCGCACGGCATCTTCATGCACCCGCCGATGCGGCCGAACGGCGGCGCGGCCAGCCTGAGCTACCGGCTCGGCAAGCAATACAGCGTTTTCAACGCCGAAACATCGCTGAACGACGGCCCCCCCGAGACCGACACGCCGTTGACGTTTTCCGTCTTCGGGGACGGCCGATTGCTCTGGCGCTCCCCCCCGTTCGGAGGCAAGCAGACGCCGACCGCTGTTCGGTTTCCGTGAAGGGCGTGGACGTGCTGACTCTTCAGGTCGATTGCCCGGGGTCGCCGCGGGGGGCGCACGCCGTCTGGGTGGAACCGTCCGTGGCGCCGTGAGTCGGCCGGCCGCCGCCGACCCGGACGCGACAGGCCGCCTCTGCGCCGGCAGGCCGGGAACGCCTGACCCGCCTGCTCACGTCGGGCCGCGCCGGAGCGCGGAGACGATGTTCGTCGCGTAGTGGGAGACGCGGCCCATCAGCTTCTGGAACTCTTTCACTTCCGCGACAGAGAACGAGTCCGCGGCGGCCGGATAGGTCCAGGCGCCGGCGGCGGCATTGAATGGGTATTCGGTGTTCCGCGGGTGGGGATCGCCCGGCGCCGGTCTTCTCGGCGCAAGATTCTCCAGGTTCCTGATGCTGTTGCTCGTTGCGGCGTTGAGAAAGTCTCTCAACTTGCGTTGGATGGTGGGGCCGGCCCCTCCACCAGGAAGCCTTCTCAGCAGCCGCAGGTGATTCTGTACCCGGTGGTCGTAGCCGATGGGGGGAAGGCCCCGAACGCCGCATTCCTCAAGCGCGGCCACAATCGCCTTGATGGACTTCTCGACGGCCTGCTGGTACTTGGCGACCGTATGACACCAGGCCGGCGCCTCGAATCGTTCGGCGAACCCTCGCTCCCTCTCCGCGGCCGCACGGTCGGCGGCGGCCTGCGCGATCCAGGCCGCGGATTCATCCATGCCTCGCTACCTCGCGGCTCCGTGCCGCTTTCTCAATCAGGGCGAGGATTTCCCCACCGATTGCGTCCGAGTGCAGCACCTGATAATCGTCGCTCCGTATTGCCTGAAGGAGTTCCTCCGCTGACTTCCAGCGCTCCTCCATCGCGGTCTTGAACTCGGCCGGCGTCGTGAGGATCATGTGCAGACGCTGGCTGAAGCCGCTCTGCAAACGGTCATTTGGCTCAAACGTCGTTTCAAACAGCTCCTTGTCGGGGTTGCTATCGCTCCATCCGCCGATGATCTCGAACAGGTAGACGTCCTGCGGATCGCGCGGCGGGCCGGGTTGGTAGGCGATCGCCAGGTGAAGCGGTTCGTCGTCCAGTTCCCGGTGCTGGTCGGTGAGGCGGCGGATTGCCTGCTCGAACTGAGGGAACCTTTGGGTAGTCCATGTCCCTGCCATGCCCTTGTTCCTTTCCCGGACGCGAAACGGAGTTTCCAACCGGCGCGCATGCCCAAACAGGCGTTTGGACATGAGAAGGCCGACCAGCCCGCAGCGCCAGCAAGGGTTTGGCCCGCATCCCTTGCTGGCGCTGTAGGCTGGTCAGAAGGAATTCTCACCGTCGATGCCGCGGCGGCGGCGGCGCCTCCTGCGGCAGCACCTTCACCTCGTTGCCGTTCTTGTCCAGGCACTGGAAGTCGAGCAGCTCGGCCGCCGCCCCCGGCACGCCCTGGACGTGGACCTGTACCACGCCGCCCTCCTCCAGCCGGGCGATCTCGCGCCGCTTGCGGTTGAGCAGGTAGTCGGCCACGCCGGGCGCCACGCGCACCTCGATGTTCTGCACCTGCTCCCGGCACGCCGCCAACTGCAGCAGCCGCACCACCTCCAGGCTCATGCTCTCGCACGTTTTCACCTGGGCCATGCCGTGGCAGTGCGGGCAGTCCTGGTAGACGCTCCGCTTCAGCGACTGGCGCGTCCGCTGCCGGGTCATCTCAATCAGACCAAAAGCGGAGGTCTTGAGGATCTTGGACCGCGCCGGTCGCGCATCAGGGCGTCGCGGAAGGCCCGCTCCACGCCGGCCCGGTGCGACAGGCTGCGCATGTCGATGAAGTCGTTGACGATGATGCCGGTCAGGTCGCGCAGCCGCAGCTGCCGGGCGATCTCCTTCGCGGCCTGCAAGTTCATCTGGTAGGCCGTCTCCTCGGCGTCCTGCCGGTCGGCCCGGAAGTTGCCGCTGTTGACGTCGATCGCCACCATCGCCTCGGTCTGCTCGATCACGATCGAGCCGCCGAACGGCAGCGGCACTTTGCGCTGCTGGATCTTGTGGATCTCCTGCTCGATGCCGTACTTGTAGAACAGCGGCTCCTTGCCGTCGTACAGCTTCAACCGCGAGGCGTAGCGCGGCATGACGATCTCGCAGAACTCCTTGGCCCGTTCGTAGGCCGCCGGGTCGTCGATCCAGACGGCGTCGATGTCGGCCGTGAAGTTGTCGCGGATCGTCCGCGTAATCATATCGCTTTCTTGATAGATCTCGGCCGGGGCCGGCAGCTTCTTGACGCGCCGCACCATGACCTGCCAGAGGCGCGACAGGTAGGCCAGGTCGCGTTGCAGGTCTTTCTTGTTCTTGTCCATCGCGGCGGTGCGGAGGATGAAGCCGATGCCGCGCGGCGGCTTGAGGTCGCTGAAGATCTCGCGCATCCGGCGGCGGTGGTCGTCGTCCTCGATCTTGCGCGAGACGCGGATGCCGGTGATGTGCGGCATGATGACGAGGTAACGGCCGGGGATGCTGAGGTAGGTGCTCAGCGTCGGCCCCTTGGTGCCGAGGCCCTCCTTGATGACGCGCACCAGCACTTCCTGGCCGCGCTTGAAGATGTCCTGGATGAGCGGCTTGTCGCGGCTCATGCCCGGCCGGCTGTCGCGGCGGGGACCGCCCCGGCGGTCGTCGCGCCGGCCCCCGCCGCGCCGGTCGTCCCTCCGGCCTCCAGGGCGGTCGTCGCGGCGGCCGCGGTCGTCGCGGCGGCCGCGGTCGTCGCGCCGGCCTTGCTCCCGAGGAGGCGGCGCCAGGGCCGCGTCCAGGTCCTCCTCCAGCCGCTCCTCGAAATCGTCCTCCCCCTCGACCGGAACGGGCGCAGCCTCGTTTTCGGGGGCGTCCTCACGCGGCTCGCCGACGGGAGACGCCGCCGGCTCGCCCTCGTCCACTTCGAGCGCGTCGAGGTCGGCGGCAAGGTCGTCCTCGATGTTGCCGCGCGACGGCGGGCGCTGTCGGCCGCCCGACCGGCCCTCGCTCCTTTCCCTCCGGGGAGGAGGGGCGGAGGGCCGCGCCGGCGGGGCCTCCGGCGGCGGCGCCCACTCCATCGCTTGCGGTTCCGGCTCGGGTTCCCGCTCGCGCGCCGCCGGCGTGGGCTGGGCGGCGGCCGGCTCGGAACGCGGCGGGAAGAAGAATAGGTCGTCGTCGTCCACGCCGCCGTGCGGGTCGTTCGAGCCGCCGGGCGACGAACCCAGCGTGTCTTCGCGATCCGTGGTGCGGCGCTCGGCGGACTCCATTGGTTGCGACGGCGGTGCATCCTCTGCGGGACCCGCCTCGCTTTTCGCGCTTTCGGACGGGGTTTCCTCCGGTTTGGCGTCGCCGCGCCGGCGGCGCGACCCGCCGCGCGAACGGCGCCGGCCCTTGGCCGGCTCCTCCTCGACTTCGGTGCCCGGCGCGGCCGTCAGCGGCGAAGCTTCGGCCGGGGCTTCCCCGCCGGGCAGCGTCTCCGGCGCCGCTTCGGCGGTGGGCGTCTCGACGATCGGCGACGACTCCGCGGCGGGCGTCTCGAACCCGAGGATTCCCGCCTCGAATCCCTCCGGTGCGTGGACCTCCTCGCGGGGTTCCTCGGCCGGCGGCGGCTCCCCGGCGAAAGGCGCCGGCCGTTCCTCGCGCTCTGGAGGGGCGGGCCTCCGCGGTCGGTCGCGGTCGCGGTCCCGATCACGATCCCGGCCACGATCGCCACGATCGCGGTCTCGCCCCCGGTCGCCACGGTCCCCGCGATCGCCGCGGTCGCGGCCGCCTTCCAGATGACGGTAGTAGGTTGGCTCCACGTCGGAAACGTGGAGGAAGCCGTTGCGGCCGACGCCGAAGTCCACGAACGCGGCCTGAATGCTCGGCTCGATGTTGACGATGCGGCCCTTGTAGATGTTGCCGACGTAGTTCTCGTGGCTGGTCCGTTCGACGTAAAGTTCTTCGAGGACGCCGTTTTCGAGGATGGCGATGCGGCACTCCTCGGGCTGGGCCACGTTGATGAGCATCTCTTTCTTCATGCGTTCCCTTCCGCAAGTGGGGGTGGCGTTTCATCCACCAGTACGAGCCGGGACCGTTCCAGCACGGCGCCGGCTTCGAGTAAATCAGAAAAGCCGAGCGCGGCCGCAATCTCATCGGGGCGGGCCGTGCCGGCGGGGGTTAGACACAGTTCCATTTCAAGATAGGTGGATGGGTCAGCCGCGACGCGCAGCGGAGCGCTCCGCTGCGCGTCGCGGCTGACCATCCTTTCATCCACCCGGAGATTCACAATCCACGGCCGCAAGTCCACGCGCCGCGGCGCCGGACGGGTGCGCTCCGCCCAGCACTCCGGCGCGGCCAGCAGCTCGGCCGCGCGAGCGGCGGCCATGTCCGCCCGGTCGGCGGGAAGGGCGATCCGGTAAGTCAGCAAGTGGACCTGGGCGGCGGCCTTGAAGTCGATACGGCGCAGGCTGAGGATTTCCAGGCCGGGCGGCGCCTGGTGGACGAGACGTTCGCGCACCTCCTCGGGCGGCAAGATTTCATCCAGCTCCAGCTCGACGACTTCCTCGCAGCCGATCACGCCCAGCGGCAGCGACAGCGCGAAGACAAGCCGCGGCTTGGGATGGAACCCCTGCGTCTGGCGCACCGGCAGGGCGGCGCGGCGCAGCATCCGCTCGAAACAGCGCATCAGGTCGTGGTGGCTGAGGAGGCGGAGCGCCCCGTCCTTGCGGAAGCGGAGGCGCACCTTGTCGCGGGTCGGTGGGGGGGCGCCGGGAAGTGGAGGGGCCAGGATCGGCGTCGGTTCGGGCGCCATGCGCGAGGCATCCCCTGCGTGGGGGAACAGGCGCCCGGCGCCGGCGGCTCGGCCGCAACGGTCGGTCAACGTCCCTCGGGAAAGGAGGACGGAGGAATCAGCAGTCTGCTCGTTCCTGCAACCGATTGGGGAGGAAGGAGAAATCCGCAGTCTTCTTCTCGTTCATCCTTCATCCTTCAGCCGTCGTCTTTCGAGGACGGGAGGATGCGTCGGGTCTGTTCCCGCAAGTAATTGTTCACGTCCCGCGCCGTGTCCAGGCGCAGGGCTTCGCGGGCGGTTTCGACCGCCGCGTCCAGCGTGGCGGAGCGGATGAGCTTCTTCACCTCCGGGATGCTGTGCGGCGCCACGCTCAGATGACGCAGGCCCAGCCCCAGGAGCAGCAGCGTATACAACGGTTCGCCGCTCATCTCGCCGCACACGGTCACGGCCGTCCCGTTCTTCCGGGCGGCCCGCACCACGGAGTCGATCAAGCGCAGCACCGCCGGGTCGCCGGCGTTGTACAGCCCGGCCACCGCCTCGTTGTTGCGGTCGGCCGCCAGCGTGTATTGAATCAGATCGTTGGTGCCGATGGAAAAGAAATCCACCTCGCGGGCCAACGGCTCCGCCAGGATCGCCGCCGACGGCACTTCGATCATGGTCCCGACCGGCACACAGGCGTTGAACGCCACGCCCTCTTCTTCGAGGTCTTCCTTGACTTCGGCCAGGATCATCTTGCACTGACGCAGTTCCAGCAAGGTGCTGATCATCGGGAACATGATGCGCACGTCCCCGAAAGCGCTCGCCCTCAAGATGGCACGCAGTTGCGTTTTGAACAAGGCCAAATTCTGCAAGCACAGCCGCACGCTGCGCAACCCCAGGAACGGGTTGCGCTCCGGGTGGGCGCCGGCGTGCGTCGGAAACTTGTCGGCCCCGAGGTCGAGCGTGCGGATCACCAGCGGCCGTTTCGGCCCCAGCGCCTGAAGCGCCGCCTGGTACGCCTCCAGATGCTCCTCCTCGGTGGGGTCGGCCTGCTTGCCGAGATAGAGGAACTCGGTGCGGTACAGGCCCACGCCCTCGGCGCCGCGGTCGAGGCAGTGCGTGCATTCGCTGGGGAACTCGATGTTGCCGTAGAGGTGGATGCGCACGCCTTCGCGGGTGACGGCCGGCAGGTCGCGCAGCTCGTGGAGCTTCGCTTCGTGGCGGCGGAAGTTGCGGCGGGCGCGCTTGTACTGGGCCAGCGTCTCCTCGTCGGGATCGATGATGAGCAGACCCTGGTTGCCGTCCACGATGACCAGGGCGCCGTCGGAAACGTCGGCGGCGAAGGGGCCGAGGCCGACCACGGCGGGGATCTCCAGCACGCCGGCCACGATGGCCGTGTGACTGGTGCGGCCGCCGGCCTCGGTGGCGAAGGCGTGGACGCGCTTCGGATCGAGCGACGCCGTTTCGCTGGGCGTCAGGTCGTGGGCCAGCGCCACCACCGGCTCGCGCAGACGGCCCAGCTGCTCGCGGCGCTGGCCGAGCAGGCGGCTGACCACTCGCTTTTCCAGGTCGGAAATGTCGGAAACGCGGCTGGCCAGGTGTCCGGCCTCGATGCTTTCCAGCGCCTGGGCGTAGCGGCGCATGACGCGGTGGACGGCGTACTCGGCGGCGAAGGAGCGTTCGCGGATGAGGCCGTCCACGTCGCGCAGCAGGGCGGGGTCGGAAAGCATGAGGGCGTGGGCGCCGAAGATCGCGCCGTACTGGAGGCCGAGCTTGGCGTTGACGGCCTCCTGCGTCTCGCGGGTTTCGCGGGCGGCGTCTTCGAGGGCCTGGCGGAAGCGGCGGACCTCTTCCTCGACCAGCGCCGGCTCGACGAAGCGCTGGGGAATGCGGAACCATTCGGTGTCCAGCACCAGGGCCGGCCCGATGGCAACGCCGGGAGAGACGGCGATTCCGCGTTTGATTTCCATGCTCGGCTCGACGGAGTTTGACGCCTTGGTTAGCCGCGACGCGCCAGCGGAGCGCGTCGTCGGAGCGCTCCGCTGGCGCGTCGCGGCTAACCGATCAGCCCTGCGACGGCGCCTCCGTTTCTTCCTTGGAGAGAATGTCCCACAGGGCGCGGAGGGCGTCGATGGCCTGGCGGCCGTCGGGGCCGGTCGCCTCGACCGACAGTTCCGTCCCCTGCGGGGCGGCCAGCATCATCAGCTCCAGCGCGCTTTTCCCGTTGGCGACCCGGTCGTCCCGCGACAGCTTCACCTCGGCCTTATACCGCGCGAGCAGGCCGGCGATGGCGGCGCACGGCCGCAGGTGCAGACCTTGCGAGTTGGTCACGCGAAGGGTGTGCCGCGTGGTTTGGCAATCCATGTTCCCATCCTCGCCTCGCCCGGAAGCCGGGCGCAAGCGACCCCATGCGGCCGGGAGAGCCGTAGGAGCGGGGTTGCCCCGCCCCTACCGTGGCGCCCGTCAGCGGTCGTACTTTTCCAGCAAGGCCCAGATCTGATCGCGCGTCGTGGCCCCGCGCAGCCCCTTGACGAAGTTGTCGTCGCGGAGACAGCGGGAAACGTTCTCCAGGGCGCGGAGGTGGTCGCCGGGCCGGTCCTGGGGCGAGATCAGCAGCACGAAGACCTGGACGGGTTCGCCGTCGAGGCTCTCGAAGCTGACGCCGTTGTGCGAGACGGCAACGGTGCCGATGAGGCGCTCGACGCTGTTGTGCTTGGTGTGCGGGATGGCGACGCCGCGGCCGATGCCCGTCGAGCCGAGCAGCTCGCGCTTGAGGATGGCCCGCACCACGTCTTCAAGGTCGGTTTCGCGGAAGCAGCCCGCGGCGCGGAGGCCGGACGCCATTTCGCGGATCACCCCTTCCTTGTTGACGGCGGCCAGGTCGGGGATAATGGAGTCGCGCACCACGAAGTCGGACATGCGCATGGTTACTGGTCCTCCGTCACTGGTCGGTGGGTTCCTCGGCCGCAGGCTCCTCCACCACGCGCCCGGTGTGCGGCGTGCGGCGGTGGTCCTGGATCTTTTCCTTGTAGCGGCGCAGCTGGCCTTCCACCTTGTCCACCGCCAGGTCCACGGCGGCCATCAGGTCAGGGTGGTGTTCGCGGGCCACGATGTCGTGCTTGTGTTCGGCCTGGACCACGAACTCGGCCATCTTGACTTCCTTCTTCTCGAAGGTCGCCTTGAGGTCCAGCGTGACCTCAATCATGGTAAGGCGCTCGAAGAAGTGCAGCAGCTTTTCCGCCTTTTCGCGGATGAGCTGCTGCGTGCTCTCGTTCAGGTGCCCATGCCGCACGGCGATCTTAATTTGCACGTACGCGACTCCTTGAGGGCGCCGGCGGGCGGGCCAGCGATGCCTCGGTCGGAATGGACGCAATTGTAGCGGGCGGTCGAAGTTTCTTCAACAGGGGGGCCGGTTAGCCGGAGCCGGATGCGCTGTTCGTGATCTTTCTTGTTTCCGGAGATGCGCTCCGGTCCTCAAACGCTTACCCCAACGGGGCGCCGACTTCCTTTGGCGAAGGCGCCCCGTTGGGAGGGAACCCTGGGGCAGACGCGCCTGGGACCCGCGGCGGAAGCTCTGCGCCAAACCGCGGCCGCTTGAGCCAGGGGCGGACAGCGCAACCGGCCCTGAAACTATCGTGAAATCCATGTCAGAGCCGCGACCCTCAGGGAGCGGTTTTCGCTTCAACCGCTCCCTGACGGTCGCGGCTCTGTTCGCCTCACACCGACAGCCCATACGACCGCAGCGACTGCGCGATGCGCGCCTCGCCGGCCGCGTCGAGCGGGCACAGTGGCAGCCGCAACTCGCCGCTGTCGCGGCCAAGCAGCTTCATCGCCGTCTTGACCGGGATCGGGTTGACGCTGACGCCGAGCAGATCGCGGCACAGGTGGAACAGCTTGCGGTGCCACCTTAGCGCCTCGTCGGTGCGGCCGGCGTCCCAGGCGCCGACAAGGGCCCTGAGGTCGCGCGGCACGATGTTGCCGACCACCGACACCACGCCGCGGCCGCCGATGCTCATCAGCGGCAAGGTCAGGCTGTCGTCGCCGCTCAGGATCGTCAGGTTGCACAGCGACGCGATGTGCGACGCCTGGTCGAGCGAGCCGGTCGCTTCCTTCACCGCCACGATGGTCGGGACCTCCGCCAGCCGGGCGATGGTTTCCGGCAGGATGTTGGAGCCGGTGCGGCCGGGGATGTTGTAAAGGACGATGGGGATGTCGCAGCTGTCGGCGACGGCGGCGAAGTGGCGGAAGTAGCCTTCCTGGGTCGGCTTATTGTAATACGGCCCGACCAGGAGGGCGCCGTCGGCCCCGGCGCGGCGGGCGGCGCGGGTCAGACGGATCGCCTCGCGCGTACTGTTGGAGCCGGTCCCCGGCATGACCTTGATGCGGCCGCGCGCGTGCCTCCACCACGGCGCCGATGACGCGCTCGTGTTCCTCGTGGTCCAGCGTCGGCGATTCGCCGGTGGTGCCGACCGGCGCGAGGCAGTCGGTCCCCTGCTCGACATGCCAATCGACCAGCTGGCGCAGGGCCGAGAAATCGACTTCCCCATTCCGGAAAGGCGTAATCAGCGCCACCGTCACGCCGGCGAACTGTTCGCCCTTGGTCTTCTGCATGGATGACCTCCCGATCGCTTCGCACGTCTTTGTACGTCGGCGAGCGGGGGGCGTCAGCCCCCTGATGGTCGGTGCAACCACGGAATCCATCATCAGGGGGCTGACGCCCCCCGCTCGCCGTCTTCACCTTGGCGGCTTCTCCGTCGCCGCCCGCGCCGCCGACTCGATGGCGATCGCCGCCACCGCCGCCCCGTAGTCCAGGTCGATGTTGGCCATCGTGTCGTGCGTGTCGTGGTATCCCTGTCGATTGATGTCGTAATTCTCCATGAACAGCACCACCGGCACGCCGGCGTCGGAAAAGACCTGGCCGTCGGTGTTGTAGAGCGTGCTGTGCGGGTCGGCCGGCGTCCGCACCTCGCCGAGCAGCGTCGGATGGGCCGCAATTTCCGGCACGTCGCCGCTGGTCATGCTGCGCTTGCCCCGACCCCGGCCGCGCCGCGACGGCTTCTCGTTCCACACTGGCGCGGAGGCGTTCCAGATTTCCGCGGCGATTTGGGCTTGCCGCGCCAGCCACAGCGACGGCGCCCCGGTCCCCGGCGACATCTGGAATACGTCCTTATCCCGGTCGTTATTGTGGGCGATCATGTCCATGACGTAGACGCCTCGGACCTCCGCGCGCGACAGGTCGCGCTCGCGGCCGCCGGGCAGCCGCAACCGGAGCGTCCCCTCGACGAGCCGCTGGGTCAGGGCGCGGGCGCCGAGGCAGTCCGATGGGAACTCCTCGCCGGTCAGGTGGACCAGCCACACGTCGCAGCCGAGCCGGCCCGCGCGGCTCAGGTCGAGCAGGATCGGCGCCGCCAACATCAGGCACGCCGTCGCCGAGTGGTTGTCGTCCGCCCCCGCCGCCGCTACGCGCGCCCCGTCGTCGTCGTAGCAGTCCGCCATGTAGGCCGTGTCGTAGTGGTCGGCCAGGATCACCGCGCGCTTGCGGTCGCGGCCGGGGATGACGGTGATCAGGTCGCGCTCGTAGGTCCGGCCGTCCTGGTTGGCCGCCCAGCCGTCGGCCCACGGAAAGGCGAAGTCGGTGCGCCAGTGGAACGGCATTTCGCCGGTCAGCGCCTTGCCCGTCATCTCCGCCTTGGCGATCGCCTTGGTGTAATAATCCAGCAGGTAGTCGCCCAGCGCCTCCAGATCGCGGCGCTCGTGGGACAGCATCTTCTCGGTGGCCTTGTCCTTCACGCAGTCGGCGTTGTTCTTGTTGCGATATTTCCCCTCCGCCAGGAAGGCGATGGTCTTCCAGTAGGTCGTCTCGAACGGTCGCGTGGCGGTGCGATCGAAGGTCACGGAGTCCGGCGTGCGGGCGCCCCGCCGGCGCGGGAGGGGGACGTCGGTCGGTGCCAGCAGCTCCTTCACGCCCGCGGCCAGCCGTTCGCCGGCCTCGCCGCCGCCGGCCGCCGCGGGCAGCTCGTCCAGCCACGCCTGGAGCGTCTGATGCTTCGGCGCCGCCAGCAGCGACCGAGCGAACGACCACGACAGCGACTTCTCGCCGCCCACGATCCAGGCGTCATACAGCTTGCGGACGCTGCGGGCTACCGAACGCGCGCGCCCGGATTCCAGCATGGCGACGGCGGCGGAAGGCAGGTCGCGCCGCAGCAGCCGCGGCCACAGGTCCACGGCCCCCTCACCCCACCCCTCCCCCGCGGAGGGGGGAGGGAGTCCTTCTTGCCCCCTCCCCCCTTGCGGGGGAGGGTTGGGGTGGGGGGCCGCCCGGTAGGCCGTGAGATAGCCGAGTGGTGCGTCGGGCAGCACGGCCGGATGGCCGGACTCGGCCATCCAGGCGACGAGCGGCCGGTGCCAGTAGACCTCGTGCCGGCCGACGCGCATGGCCGGGTAGACAAAGCGGTAGCCGAACACGCCGCCCTCTTCGACGGTGTGCAAGGTCGCCATCATGTCCGCGCCCGAGGCGCGGGGGCCGTCGAGCAGCAAGCGGTAATCGTGCGTCCACATCTGGACGTTGCGGGCCATGGGCTTGTCGTAGAGGCCGAGGTCGTCGGGGATGGTGCTGAACAGGACGTGGAGCAGCTTGTCCTCGCGGCCCATGAGGGCAAGCTCGTCCTGGTCGCGCAGAACCTTCGCCCAGCGATGGGTGCGGCGGAAAGTGTTGCGGAGTGGTCCGTACTGATGGTCCGGCTCCGCCTTTCCCGGCTTCGGCTCGTGCATCCAGCCCGCCTGCGGCACGCGGAGGCCTTGCGGCGCCTCGTGCCGAGAAACGACCGTGAGCAGCGGCGTCTGCATGGCCAGCGGGGTTTCTTCGCGCATCTTCACGGCGCCGGCTGCTCCCCAGAAGATCAGGCTGCCGGGATACGGGATCAGGTGCAGCCGGCCTTCGAGGTAGGCGGCCTGGATCGCCTCCGGCAGCCGGCCGTACGGGCGGAACGTCAGCAGGTACTTCACGCCCTGGGCCGGCCGGCGCTGATTGCAGCGATAACGGAGCGCCCATGTCGGCAAGTCGTCCGGCGCCGGCCAGGCCGGGGCGTCGCGCTGGTCGGTCGGCAGGATGCGGAAGCCCAGGGCGTGGAGGTGGTCGGCGTCGCCGACCTGCACGCCGTACACGGCCGCCAGCAGGCGGCGGACGAAATCGACGCCCGCCGACTCCGGCAATTCCTTTCCTGGAGCGCTCTGAAAACTCTTCCAGAAGGCCCGCTCCGGTCCCTGTTCGCTGGCGCCGAACAGCGTCCAGCGGACGCGGCCCTTGTCGTCCTGGGTGCGCGACAGGGCGAGCGGCCCGAGGAAGACGAATCGCTCGTGGGGGACGGCGCCGGCGTTCTCCGCCAGGCGGAGCGGCCAGTAGGGGTTGTCCATCAGCTTCTTGGGGGCGATGCCGTGGCCGGGCCGGCCGTGCGCCAGGCGGACCAGGGCTTCGATCAGCTGGCGGCCGATTTGCTCCAGGCCCGGCCGCAGCTCCAGCGCCTCCTCATGCTCCGTGACTTGCCAGCCATAGGGATCGTCGTCCGCGAACGGCCAGGGCTCTCGGCGCGCATGGCGGTATGGCTTGCAACCCAGCAGCGGCGGCGGCATAAATTCGGAGTATGCGGTGATGGGATAGGCGTCTTGTCCTGAAAACCAGGGGGCGCCGTCGAGCAGGGCGTTCCATCCGGGAGGGGACATGTGCAGGCCCACCGTCGCGGGGAAAAGAGATCGGCCACACCGCTGAGATAGCGTTGCGGCCGGCGACGGCAAGCGGAGAGGAAGGAAAACCAGCCCGCAGCGCCGGCAAGGGATTTCTGCATCCCTTGCCGGCGCTGCGGGCTGGTCAAGGGACGGTCAATCACCGATGTGGTAGTCCACACCCTTCGGCAGCTTCCAGCTGATCTCTTCGCCGGTGACTTCCACCACCGAACCATCCACACCAGGTTCTTCCATGTGGACGTGCCCTTCCAGCACGAAGCAGCCGTCATGCACGGTGAGCCGGTCGGCCGAGCTTGTGAAGTGCTTCTTTCCGTCGTTCCATTCCATAACCACGCGGCGGTGCAAAGTGTCGAAGCCAATATGCACCACCTGCTGCTTGGCCTCCTCTGTGGCGGCGCATTGCGTGCAGGTCGAGGCTGTGCCGCAGCTGTGGCTGGGGCACGACGGGCACGTCCCCACGGCGGTCGCCGACGCCGTCGGACTGTAAAGCGGCGGCTGTTGCAGGTACTCGCCGCTTACCACGGTCGGTTCGTCGCCGGAGGACGCGCCGGTGACGCTCGACGCCGTTTCGGCGGCCGCGTCGAAGCAATCCTCAAGGAACTCGACGAAATCGCTCAGCCCGAGCGATTCCACGTCCTCCTCTTCCTCGGCGACCATCGCTTTGGGGCAGGCGCCGGCCGACGTTTTCGGCATCCGCGCCTCGGTCTCGGCCTTTGTCACCGTGACCTCGACCCAGGACGTGCAGTCGCCGTCGGAATCGTGCGACACCTCCAGCTTGGTTGTCTTGCCGAGCGCGACCGGGAGGCGGGTTTCCGCCGTCTCTGTGTGGGTATGCAGGACGTTGTTGCCGGGCGTGTGCGAACCGGCCTTCACCACGCACAGGTCCAGCAAGACGCCCTTGTCCAGCTTCGTCACCGTCGCGTGCATCTGCAAGGAGGATTGCTCTCTCGACCCATCCGCGCCGGTCTGTACGGTCCCCGTTTGACCTTCCATCACGCACATGCGGGGGAGGGAAATCACCTCCGGCTCGTCGTCGCCGGCCTCCATCATCTTCATTTCAACGACGTATTCCCCGCCCTGCGGCGCCTGCGACGCGGAGCATAGGGGGCAATTGGGGCACGGGCAGACCGTGCAAGCGCCGCAGCCGTCGCCGCAGGGAGCGAAGCCGGCGGGCATGAAGGGGACGGGACAGGGCAGGGGCGGCTGGGCAGCGCCCATAAACGACCACATGCCCGCCGGCAGGGCTGCCGGCGCCATGATGCGGACGCAGGGCCGATCCACCGGCACGGGCAGCGGCGCCGGCAGCAACTCGATTTTGTAATCACGGCCGGGCGGCGCCTCTTCCTCCTCCGCGCGGACGGCGACGGCGCCGACGGCGAGCAGCAGCACCAGGGCCGACAGCCATCGAATCTTCAGGGTCATGAAACTCCCTCCACGGGTTCCGATGCGGTTCGGACGCGGAGGGAGCGATAGCAGATGTCTTGCGCGGAATCGACGGCAACTTGCGGCGATCGGGTGTGCCTCTCGATTTAGGCGCCAGAATCGGTTAGGCGGGTGCGCGTCGCGGTTGAGCGTGCTGGGGGACGGAGCCGAGTGGATCTGGAACTTGACAGCGGCGTGGTTCCTCGCCGCCGTGCAGTTGCTGGACGTGTTTCACGCGTTGAAACACTTGGCGGCCGCGGGCCGACAGGCGTGGGGGGAAGGGGCGGCGTGGAGGGCGTGGCTGGAGACGGCCCGGCGGAGTTTGCTGGGCGACGGCGGCGCGTGCGAGGTGTTGACGCGGCTGCTGGACGACCCGGAGGCGGCAGGCCGTCTGGCGGGAGCAGCGGGGAGCGTGCTGAACTATTTCGCGGGCCGTCGGGACCGGCTGGGGTACGCCGCCCGGCTGCGGCGGGGCCAGGCGATCGGCAGCGGCTTGGTGGAAGGGACGATCAAGGAACGGGTCAACCTGCGGCTAAAACGAACGGGGGCGCGTTGGCAAGCGGCGCGGGTAGGGCCGTTCGTGGAATTCCTCGCCCAGAGCGACAGCCCGGAGTGGACCGAGCACTGGGCGACGCAGCCGGCATGAGCGCCTAAATCCAGAGGCACCCCCCCCGCGCCCTGTCGAGGCGTTTCCCCCTCGCCCCATGGCCGCGCCGCGGGTAAGATCATCTGAATAGGAGAGCGACCGGGGCCGTCTGGCACTTGGGGAGTCCTCGCAGCAACATGGCCGCCGTCACCGCACCCTGTCCGCCGGCCCCGAGCGACGAGGTCCTCCTCGAGCGCTTCGCCGCCGGCGACCGGGCAGCCCTGGAAGAGTTGTTCCGGCGCTACCGGCAGCCGGCGTACCGCGTGGCCTGCCGGCTGCTCGGCAACGAGCCGGACGCGCTGGACGCGGTGCAGGAAGGTTTCGTCAAGGCCCTGACCCATCTGAGCGGCTTTCAAGGACGCAGTTCGTTCAAGACCTGGCTGCTCCGCGTGGTCAGCAACGCGGCCCTCGACCTGGGCCGTCAGCGCGGCCGGCGCGAGACCCTTAGCCTCAACGCCCCCGGCGCCGGCGACGGGAGCGACGCCGGCCTGCTGACGCCGGACGAAGCGGGGCGCGGCCTGGAGCGGGCCGACCTGCGGGCCTTGCTCGACGAGGCCCTCGCCACCCTCTCCGAGGCGCAGCGGCAGACCTTCGTGCTGCACGCCGACGCAGGACTCAGTTACCGAGAGGTCGCCGACGCCACCGGAGTGTCGATCGGCACCGTGATGAGCCGGCTCTTCTACGCCCGCCAGAAGCTGCGGGCGTACCTGCAGCCCCGGACGACCCTATGAGGAACGACCGCACCAACCCCGACCCATCGCCGCAACAGCTCGCCGCCTTTCTGGACGGCGAACTCGACGCCGCGGATCGCGCGCGCATCGGGACTTGGCTTACGGCCCACCCCGACGCGGCCGCCGAGATCGACGGCCAACGGCGGTTCGCCCGGCTCTGGGCCGAAAACCCGCCGCCCGAACCCGGCCCCGCCGCCTGGGCGACCGCCCTGGCCGGCGTCAGAGCTAGACTGCCCGCGCCTCGCCGCCGCCGCCTGCCGTACACGCTCTGGCTCGGCTCCGCGGCGGCGGCCGTGTTCCTGGCGGCGCTGATCGGGGTGCCCCTCTTCCACGGCGACGCCGCGCCGAAATCCGAGAAAAGCGATCCGCTTCCGGTCGTCACGCCGGGCGCCATGGTCGTCGCCGCTCCACCCATCCAGCAGGCCATCCTGCCGGCCGGACAGGACGACGTGTCGATCATGAGCATGGAATCGTACCCGGGGGACGACGGCCAGGTTCCCCAGATCGGGGAAGGCGACGTGCCGATGATCGTGGCCCCTCTCGCCCGCGCCGGGGGCCGGTGACCGTGTTGCCGCGCACCGCTCGTCTCATCTGCCCCGGATAAGGTTGATGAGGCGGCCGAGCGCCCGGGGGAATCGTCATGTCGCCAACGCTGCCCGTTTTGTTCCGCCTCTCCGCCCTCTTCCTGCTCCCCTTGGCGGCCCCCGTCCCCGCCGCCTGTGACGACGACGGCGCCGCCGTCTCCGTCGTGGCCATTCTCGCCACCGACCAGAACGACAAAATCGACCCCAAGCTGGACTCCATCGCCAAGGAGATCCAGAAGACCGAACCCAAGCTGACCGGGTTCCGCATCGCCGTGATGACCAAGAAAACCATCGCGGTCGGCGGCAAAGACGACTTCGACCTCGGCGCCGATCAGTCGCTCCGGGTGGTGGTTCAGCAGAAATCCGACAAGGAAGACCGCTATCAGCTGAAAATTACGCCGCCGCAGATGGGCGACATCACCTACCAGACGACGGGCTGCGGCAAGTTCCTCCCCATCATCACGCCGGTTCGTACGAAGAACAACGAGGTGCTTATCATCGGAGTGTGCGTCCAGCCGTGCGGCGGCAAGTGACGGCGGAGGCGGACATGCGGTCAGCGGAACCCACTTACGGTTCGGACGCCGGCGCGGGCGAGGCCGACGACCTCGGCCCGGTGGTCCTGGAGCAAAGGCCCAAGCCGCAGGCAGCCGACCTCTTCCTGGTCCTGGCGGCGCTCTTCCTGATCCCAACGGCCCTGACGCCGTTTATGGCCGATTTCCGCACCGGCGTCTTTCTGGGACCTCTCCTGGCGTTCGGCGGGTGCCTATTTGGGATTTTCGGAATCCTTTATGTTCTGACGAACGCCGGCAAGGCGTCGTACCTGCACGAGCGCGGCCTGCGGCTGCGGAACGGCAAGGGCTGGCGCGTGGTGCGCTACCCGGACGTGACGGAGATGACCTTCCGGGCGACGCGGATGTATTACAACGGCGCCTACACGGGGACGTTGCAGGAGATCGGCGTCAAGACGGACGAAACGGAGGGCCAACCGCTCGTCTTCAAGCATTCCTATCGGGAGCGATCCGGTCTCCAGACCGGCTACCGCGACGTCACGCCGCTCAACCACCTGTGCGACCTTCTGACGGTCCAGATCTCCCGGCGGATGGCCGAACGCATCGAGCGCGGCGAGTCGGTGGCGTGGACGCCAGCCATGCGGATCAGCGGCCGCGGCGTCGAGGTCGTGAACCGGGCCGGCGCCGCGGACGAGGTGGACTGGGACCGGATCGCCCGCGTGGACGTGGAGCGCGGCATCTTTCGGCTGTGGGTGGAGGGCGTGGACAAGCCGCGGGTCCAGGTCCCCGTCGGCCTCCCGAATTTCTTCCCCGGTTACGCCCTCGTCCTCCCGCGCCTTCAGGGACAGCCCGCGGCCCCCGCCACGCCGGCGCCGGCGATACAGGCGGCCCCGTCTTCCGCCGCACCGGCCCTGTCCGAGGGAATGGACAGTATTCGGATCGAGTATACGCCGACTGTGAACGACAGCGCCGCGCTGAGGCGCTGGTACTACCGGGCGACGCCGGCCGGGCGGAAGGCGTGGGCCGTCCGGGTCTGGTCCTTGCCGATGGTCGTGCTCGGCGTCGGGCTGATGATCGGCCTCATCAACATTTTCAACAAGGACATGCCGGAGATGGACGCGGTCGCGGCGGCGATCTTGGTGGTGGGCCTGCTGCTGCGGCCGTTGTTGGGCTGGTTGATCCCGGCGCTGGACCGGGCGCGGCTGGTGCGCGAGCTGCGGGCGGCGCAGCAGGCGGCGCGCGAAGGGCGAGGGGCGGACCCGTTCGGCCGGCGCGAAGTGCTTCTCGCGCCGGAGGGCTACGCGATCCGGACGCCGCACGGACAGGGTCGCCACGGTTGGAGCGAGGTGTCGCGCATCGAGTGGTCGGAGGGCTACGTCTTCGTGTTCCTGGCGGCCGACCGGGTGCGGCGGGAAACCGTCGGGCTGACTCTGCCGCCGCGGGCGTTTCACGGACGGTGGGCGGCGGAAGAGGCCTGCGAGCGGATTCGGGTCTGGCAGGAAGCAGCGCCGGGACCAGGGCCAAGCTGACCGCAAGGGCGAGCGGCGCGGCTTCTGCCCGACGAGTTCCGCAAACTTCTGTAATCGATCGCTCCAGCCAGGCACGACTACTTATCCCCCGTCGAAAGCGACTTGTAATAGCTCTTGAGCAGCCCTTCATAGCCTGGCGGATACCCCTCCTCCGACGACTGCAGCAGCTCGCCGCGCAGCTCCGGCGGCAGGTTCTGCGCCTTGTGGACCGCCTCCGCCGTGCCGTGGTCCACGTCGCTCAGCGCCGACCGCAGCTTGTCCATCGCGTCGCGGCGCTTGCGGGCCGCGTCCTCGTATCGGCCGTCGGCCAGGTCCTTCTCGACCGACTTCATCAGCTCGATGCTCTCGTTCAGCCGCGTCGCCGACACGCTCGTCGTGTCGAGCTTCTTGGCCACCTTCTCCGCCTTCTCGCGCAGGCCCGCCTGTTTGGCGCTCAGCCGCTGCATGTCCCTGGCGTAGTCCGGCGGCACGTCGCCCTGCAAGCCGATGCGGCCTTCCCCGGACTTCTTGCCGCCGCCCGTCGCACCGTTGGGGTCCTCGTGCCCCTCTTGTTTCAGCTGGCCCGGCTCGAATTTCGAGTCGTCCACCCGCGCCGGCGTCGGCCGGCCCGGCAGCGACCGCGACGTGTCGCCGACCATCTGGCCCGTCGATTTGCCGCGGCGGCCGTCGCCGGATCGGCCGTTCAGCTCGTTGCTGTTAGGCAGGTCGTTGCCGGTCTTGCCCTTGGCCGAGAAGCTGGCCATCGGGCCGTCCGACACGCCCCAGCCCGCCTGGTCCAGGTTGCCCGCGAACGAGTTCGTCACGTCGTCGGCGTCCTTGTCGAACTCGTCGGCCTTCTGCAACAGGTCGCCGATCATGTCCTCCAGGCCCTTGGGCAGCGGCATCTCCGGGATTTTCGGACTCTTGCCATCCGGCGAGTCCTCCAGGAGCCACTTGGCGTTGTCCGGGGCGTTCGGCAGCCACGACTCCAGGTCCTCCTTCATCTTGGTCCCGAGCGCGAAGCCGAGGTCCTCCGCCGACACCGGGATCGTCTCGGACTTGGCCCGCTGCGCCGCCTTCTCCACCTCCTCGTAAATGCGGTTGGCGTCCTTCCGCACCGCGTAGTCGTCCACGAACCCCTCGGCCAGCTTCGGCAGCTCGCCCACCGAACCCTTCGACCACGTCTGCGTCCGCTTGGCCAGATCGTCCAGCGATTGGAGCGCTTTCAGCCCTTCCTCGTCCTTGATGTCGCTGGGGTTCTTCGTCGGCAGCTTCTCGAACTTGCCCGCGATTTGCGTCTCGTCCTTGAGCAGGTCGTCCAGGTGCTTGATCGTTTCCGCGATCACCGCCGTCAGCTTCTTGTACGCCTCGGGGTCCTTCTTCTCGATCCGCTTGAGGTCCTCCCGCGCCTGCTGGTTCCTCTCCAGCCGTTTCAAGGCCGCCAACAGGTCTTCCAACTCCGCGATGATCTTGTCCTGCACCGGCAGCGACTGGGCGCGGAACTCGCCCTGCTTGGCCGTGTCGGCCGCGTCGCGGCCCGACTCCAGGAGGTGAACGGCGTCGGCCATGGGGCCGGCCGCCAGGTCGTCGAGGCGCCGGGCGATCGGCGCGGCCAGCGCCTGCGCGTCTTCCAGCGTCCGGGCGAGCTGGCCCGACGACTGGCGGATGCCGTCCTGCTCCTTCACGAGGTTCGGGAAGGGCGCATTGTCGGCCGTCTGCTTCCTGTTGACCCGCTGCCGTTTGAGCAGGTCTTCCAGCGTGTCCACGTTGAACTGAAGGTCGGCGGCCTTGGGTTCCTCCGCCGTCACCTGGAACGACAGCCGGCGGGATTTCGCCGCGCCCGGCCCGGTGACGTCGTTGTGGTCCACGGCCTCGGCCCAGTATTCCACGCGGTCGCGCACCTTCAGGCCCGAGTCGGCCAGCTTCCACGAATACTGCCATTGGTCCTGGTCGTGATGCTTGTCCGCGAATTCTCGCCCCGGAGCGGCCAGTTCGCGCGGCGCCTCGCCGTTCACGGAAACCATCAAATGCACGCCGGCAAGGCCGTGATCGTCGGCCGCCCGGACGTTCAGGACGACCACGGCGTCCGCCGCCGGCGGCCCGTTCGCCCCGTTCAGCAGCACCCGCGGCGGCAGGTCCGGCACGACCGTGATCGGCATGGCCGACGAATCGTTCGGCGTCCGCTCGTCGTCTACCATGTGGATCCGGTACGTCACAGGCTGGACGAGCGCCCGGCCGTGCGTCCCGTCCGGCAGACGGGCGCCGGGGGCCGACAGCACGAACGAGCCGACCCAGGTGCGGTCGTCACCGCCCTTCTCCATCGGGATCGGCCGCTCCATCACCGGCTGCTTTTCACCCTCCTTGAGGACTTCGGGCCGCAATTCGGCTTCGGTGAGCGGTTTGGTGGCGTGCAATTCCACCGTCACCGTCGTGCCGGCCACCGCCGTGACGGCGCCGGCGGAGTCGGCGACATGCTCGTCGGACAGGCTGAGATAGGCCGGATAGACGTAGGTCAAAGCGATCTTCTCGACGCGCGGCGGCTTGACCGCCTCGACGCGGAAGACATCGGAGCGGGCGTCGCCGGCCGCGACGTAGTAATCGAAGGAATCGAGAACGGGGCCGGCCTTCCAGCGGAACACGCCGGCCGGGCCGGCCTCGGCCCGAACCGTGTCGTGCCGCCAGTCGCCGGCCGCCGTTCGGCGATACAGGTCGGCGCTTTCCGGAGCGCCGCGGTCCACGACGGCCTCGACCGGGAAGTCCTGGCCCTCGATCACGCGCGTCACCGGCTTGTCCGGCTTGATCGACTGGATGTGGGTCCGCGTGTACGGCGCCTGGTCGGTGAACGGCAGCAGGACGCGAGCCAGGCCCGTGGCGAACTGCGGCGGGAAGGCGGCCGCATAGCCGCCGACGACGAGGACGGCGACCAGCGCGGCGGCGGCCGCGCGCCAGGTCGGTCGGCGGTCGATGCTGTCGCCCATGTCCATGTCGGCGGCCGCCTTGCCGGCGTCGTGGATGACGGCCGCGATCAGGCCCGGCGAGAAGCCGCGCTGGTCGCCGCGGCCGAGCTGCAGCGCGTTGATGAGCTGGTTGCGCAGCTCGGGGTGCTTCTGCTCGACGAGGGCGGCGAAGAAGTCGTCGCGCCGATCTTCCCACACGCGCCGCAGCACCAAGCCGACCAGGGCCGCCGCTAGACCACCCCAGAGCAGCGTCGCCAGCACCCACCGGCCGACCGGCCCCGGCGCCAGGAGGTTGTCCGCAGCGACGAGGAGCGTCACCACGACGGCCGTCCCGGCAAGCGCCAGCAAAGCGCCTTCGAGGACCTTGTTACGGCGCCACTGGGCACGGACCTCGTGCAGCGCGTCCAGCAGCAGCGGGTAGGTTTCCGTCGTTTTCATAGCGATCGGCCCCTTTATCATGCGGTTGTACGACCCGGTTCGGCGGCGTCATTCAGGCCGCACCAACCGCCGTGTAAACCTTCCCATGCTCCTTCAACCAGCTCAAATCGTCGCGTTCGGCGCGTTCCTTGACCTCCCGCAGCAACTTCACCGTCTCGGCTTCGTAGCATGGCTCGCTCGGGTCGTCCGCCGGGATGACCACCTCGACCTCAACGGCGACCACGTACTTTTCGGTTTGAATCAGTCGCGTCCTTTTGATCCGCTTACCGGCAATCCGCATGACTAACCCCTGTCGAAGAAATGGACCGTCACGAGTTTGGCGACGCCGCTCTGTCGCAAGAGTGACCACACCGCTTTGAACTCCGTAGCATCCGGAAGGCCCTCGCGCACCTCGATCGTCGGATTGGGTTTGGACCTGGGTTTCTCGGCGATCAACTCACCGCTCTCCAGAGCCGCAACCGCCTGCCAGTCCATGATGCCACGCTCCTCCAACCGCTCGGACGCATGTTCTCCGACGACGTACTTTTCCTCGGCGACAAGCCGCCGAATCGTGTCGAAGAGTTGTCCCATCGGCATCCTCGCAACGGGTCGGTTGGCCGCCTCAAGGGGTGGAACAGGGAACTTCACCGGCTAAACAGGACAGCAACCGACGATGTCGCCTTTCTTGCCTCCCCCGTTCGACACAGCGGCTCACCCGGGCCGCGTAAGACCGTAAGGCCGACACGTCGCGCGCCTGGGGGGTCTGTCGGCCTTACGCCTGGGGGCGTTCACCGGCCCCGACCGGCGCCGGCATCCGGCCTGCACGTGCCCGGGCAAGGCTCGGGCGGCGGGGCGACGCAGGAGCCCGCGGCGCGGCCCCTAGTATACCACGGCGGATGGGCGTCTGGGCAGGCGGAGCGCGCCGGGCGCCATGCTTTCGCGGCCGTCCGGCGCCCCGCCATGCCATCCGAGGCGCACTGGGCCGCGAAAGCATGATGGGGTTCCTCGACCCCATCATGCTTCCGCGGCCCCGCGTATCGGGCACGACCCATGAGGACTTTGCCAGGGCCGCGAAAGCATGGCGCCCGGCGCTCATTTCCTACTTGTCCCCTCCCTTTCTCTCCATTTCCGCCAGCAGCTTATCGATCCCTTCATCGAGCGCTTTTTCATCCGGGTCGATGCAGCGGATTACGCCTTCACCATCAAGGACGTATATTGTCGGCCAGTGCTCGACGTTGTAAGCCGTTTGAATCGACCCACCGGTACTGCCGCCGTCCCACCAGGAGCGCCAACTCAGCTGGTTCTTTTGCATGACTTTTTTCACCTCATTCCGGTCCTCGTCGGAATTGACGGCGAGCAGGACGAACGGCTTGTCGGCGAGACGTTTCACGAGCGACCGCTCGTGGGGGTACATGGCCCGGCAGGGGCCTCACCAGTTCCCCCAGAAATCGAGCAAAACCACCTTGCCGCGGTAGTCGTTGAGCGAGAGCTTCTTGCCGTCGATGTCCTCCCCAACGATGGCCGGGGCCGTCTTGCCGATTTTCAGATTCGGCAGATTCTTGATGCGCACCAGCTCGCTGGCCGCCTTGTCGCCGAGCGTGGCCTTGCCGTCCGGCGTCGCGACGGCACCGTAGTTCTCCGTCACCTCGGTGAAATACTTGGCCGCTTCCGCAAGGCGCTTGGCCTCTTCCTCGTCGGACAGCTTCTCCCCGCCGCCGAATCGGGACGGCTCGGCGCGATACCGATGGTACATGCCCAGCGCGAAGCGCGCCTGCCCTCGGACGTCCTTGCGTGGATTCTGCGCCGCCGCTGCTTCGAGCAGCTTTTGCGCCCACGGCTCCGTATAGCGATAACTCAGATCGAAGCAAAGTTGACCCATGTTGGCGTCGGCCAAATGATGATCCAGCACGAGCTGGACCAGCTCATCGTCGAGAGGATAGCGTAACTCACCGGCCAGCACCAAAATGCCCTCGAAGGCGGTCGGCTCCTCGCCGTGCGCCTTGATGAGGGCCGTCAACTCGTCCGCCTGTTTGCGGGTGGTTTTATTGTATTCGTCGTTAAGCTCGCTGTTTTTCTTGTCGTCGTCCCTGAAGGTGCGGAGGTCGTCGTAGAACTTTTTCTCCAGTTCCTGATGTTCCTTCTTGATCGTGGCGATCTTGTCCGCGAGGGACTTCGCCGCATCTTTGGTCGGCTCATCGCCGGCGCTGGCGATGGAGGCGATCAACACGGCCAGGCAGAGCATCAACGAGTGGGATGACATGGCCTGCTCCTTGATTCCTTTTTCACGGGCGCAAAGACCGGTGAGATCGCCGGGGTTTTCCGACAAGGGCCGCGACCAGCATGAGAGCAGACAGGTTTTTTCCAGCTCGATGCCGGCCCAGCGTCGCATCCGATCACACCATCTGATTCCACCGCCGCAAGAACCACTCCATCGACACACACGCCAGGAACGCCGCGAACAAGAGCGGCGAGTTCCAGAACTCGTCGCGGTGCTCCGGCCCCATGCGGTCCTGCGGCGTGATCTTCTTCGCCAGCTCGTCGGCCTGGTCCATCGTGAACACGGCGTCCGGCCGCCCCTTCGCCAGCGCCTTCAGGTTGCCGATGTTCGTCCGGCGGTCGGCCAGCTCGGAGTCGGGACCCTGGGCGAAGAACTCCGCCGTCTGGTTGGCCAGCGGCTTGCCGTCGGCCGTCAGCGCGGCGTTCACCTGGTAGCGGCCGCCGGCGACGGCCGTGAACTCGGCGGTGAACACGTCCGGCTGGCCGGAGCCGGCCGCCGGCGTGGGCGTCTGGTCCGGCGGCAACGCCTTGCCGTCGGGGCCGATGATCTCCAGCGACGGCGCGGCCTGGCTCACGTCCACGTCCGCCCGCGACTGCCGCACCAGCCGGAACTTCACGCGCTGGCCGAGGTCGTAATACGGCCGGTCGGTGGACACGGTCAGGAGCGGCCGGCTGTCGTCGCGGTCGCGGCCGGCCAGCCAGCGGATCGTTTGACTCCAGAATCGGTTGTACGGCGCGTCGGCCTGGCCGAACAGGCGCGGCAGCCGGCTCCAGAGCCACGTCGAATCGATCGTCAGCACCAGCACCCGGCCGCCGCCCGGCGCGGTCTGCGCCGCCGCCACGACCGCCGGCTGGCCGTCCACCGACACGGCCGGGTTGACGGCCAATTCCTCCGCGCCCGGCTTGACGCGCTGCACCAAACACATGCCCGGCAGCGACGGCATCCCGGCCCACGTCTCCGCGTCCTTGACGCGATCGCCCGACAGCGTGAAGATCGGATGGCCCTGGCCGCGGTCGGTCAGCCGGAGGTGGACCGGCTCCTCGCTCTGGGCGGACGGCCCCTCCGCGAAGACGACCGGCAGCGCGTCGGCCAGCGGCGTGTTGCGGAAGCCCTCGGGGCCGAACGATTTGTAGCCGCCCAGCACCAGGAGCGAATGGTTCTTCTCCTCCAGCCATTGTTTCAGTCGCTGATACTCCGCCGCCGACAGGTATTTGCCCTCCATGTCGCCGAGGATCAGCACGTCCGTCCGCTTCAGCCGCTCGTCGGTCAGGAACTCGGGCGGGGCCTCGCCGCCGGCCGGGTTGTCGCGGCGAACCGCGGCGTCGAGCGTCACGTCGGGGTCGTCCCGAAGGCGCTCCTTGAGATACCGAGACTCGTAACGGAGGAAACCTTCGAGGTACGCGACCTTGATCGGCTCGGACTCGATCCGCATGGGGACGCGAGCGGCGTTGTTGCCGAGGGTCGTCTCGACGGCGTTGGTCTCGACGGCGGCGGTGAAGACGAAGTCGCCGGCCTGGTCCGGCGTATAGGCCAGAGAAACGAGCTGTTCGTGGTCGCCGGCGTCGAAATGCACCTTTTGCGAGGCGAGTTCGATGGTCCCCAGCTTGAGCGACACGGTCGCGTCCGCCGGGGCGGCGCCCTTCTTGCCGACCGTGACTTTCACGGACAATTCGTTGTGGACAAGGGCGGTTTTCGGTGCGTCGGTCGCGGTGACGGCCAGGTCGAGGTCGCCGCCGGCCGAGTCGGGGAAGCCGAGGCCGTAGAAGGGGACCGACTCGCCGCCCCAGGTCTGGAAGTCGCTCCGCCCCGTGGTGTCCATGCCGTCGCTGACCAGCACGACGCCGGCGACGAGACGGCTGCCGCGGGCCTTGAGGATCGCCTCGTCCAGCGCGTGCATCAGGTCGGTCTGGTCCACTGTCGCCGCCGCGGGCGGTGCGTCCAGCGGGGCGCCGGCGATGTCGTACAGGTCCACGGCCACGCGGGGACCGTTCGCGTCGGACTCCAGGGCGTGCGTGAGCTTGTCCACGGCGGCCTTGGCGTGATCGTAGCGCGTGCCGCCGTCGGGGTAGGGCAGCGACATCGACCGCGAATTGTCCAGCACGACCACCACGCGGCCGGGGTCCACCTCCTGATGCTTCCAGACGGGGTTGGCAAGGATCACGAGCAGCAGCAGGATGCCGGCCAGCCGCAGCGCCAGCAGTCCCCAGGCCAGCGGCCGGCCGGAGCGCTCGAAGATGCGAAAGTAGGTCCGCATCATCGCCCATAAGCCCCAACAGAACAGAACCCCGACGGCCGCCTGCAAGGCGATCGCCGCAAGCGCCCAGCCGTCCGCTGCCGTCCAGGCCGGACCCTCCGCTGGCGTCGGTGGCGCGGCGGTCAGGCAGCGCACGACCAGCGCCAGGCCGGAGACCAGCATCAGGGCGACGACGAAGCCGCGTCTCACCGTCAGGTCCAACTTGAAGAGGCGCACAAGCGCGTTCGTCGCCAATCCCACGAAGGTCACGACGAACCCGGCGGCGGCGGCGATGCTGAACAGCGGCAGGTACGGCTCGAACACGAGGGACGCCAGAGGCGCAGTCGGCAAATTCATGGGACGCTCGCCTCCGGCTGGGGGGCGGGCAGTGCGGGCCGGTTCGTCGGCGTGAGGTCGGGCGCCGGCCTCGACCGGGAAAACAACAGGGCGCTGATGCGGTTGGCCAGGGTCGGCTCAAGCACGGCCACGATCAGCACGCCCAGCAGCACCCACACCCACACGTTGGGGTCGCCCATTCCGCCGGCGTGGCTCGCCTGGGCCGGGTCGTCCACGAACGCCGCCAGCGGCCGGTTGACCAGCCGCGACTTCTTCAGGCCCGTCTCGACCTTGGCCCGCCGGTCGGCGTCGCCGGGCGGGCCGCCCAGCACGTCGTCGAGATACACCAATCTCGACTCGTAATTCTCCGTATTGACGGCGAACTTGCCGGCCAGCTTGCCGTCCGGCGTCTTCGCGCTGTAGACGCCGGGCTGTTCCGTCTCGGCGAACTCCATCGCCCGCGTCCGGTCGTTCCAGTGGGCGGCGGCCGTGCGACCGTCCGGCTTCTCGACGAGCAGCGGCCCCGACGGCTCGCCGCCCTCGGCCGTCAGTTCGACCACCTCGCCGGTCAGGTGGAAGGCGTCACGGCCGAGCGGCCCTTGCGTCAGGTAGGCGACCAGCTGGTGCGTCCACGGCAGGTACGACGGCCGGATGGGGAAATTCGTCCATGAGCGATCCGGAGACGACGTGAAGACCAGCACGCGGCCCTTGCCGACGGCCCTCTCGCACAGGAGCGGCGCCCCGGTGCTGGCCTTCATCAGCACGGCGTCGGATGGCGCCTCCATCTCCCACAGCGCCTTGAACGTGACCGACGGCCCGACCAGTGAGCCGAAGGCGGGGTCGCGGAAGGGGACCAGGCCGGGGTGGTCGAAGTCGGCGCCGCCGACGAAGGCGACGTCGGCCGTGTCCTTGCCGGCAGCGGGGACGCCCTGGACGCGGACCAGCCGGCCGGGCAGCAGGCCGCCGTCGCGCCGACCGGCCCCGATAAGATCCTTGTTGTAGGAATCCGCATCGACGCGGGCGCCGAGGAAGAAGAAGACGCTGCCGCCGCCCGCAACGTAGTCCTCCAGCTTGGTAACGGCCTCCGGCGTCAACCGCGGCACGTCGGCGAGCAAGACGAGCGGATAAGACGATAAATCCTTGTCGGCCAGCGCATCGGGCGTCGCCGTGTCCACCTGCACGGGGCTTTTCTGGCCCTCGGGGGCGGCCATCAGGGCGCGGACGAGGAAGAACAGGGCGTCTTCGCGCTCCACGGCCGATGGCCCGCCGTCCACGGCCAGGACCTTCACCGACCCCGGCACTTCGACCGCGAAATAGCGGGCGTTGTCGGGCGGGTAAGCGGCGTCCTCGACCGCGACGCTGCCGGTGTACCAGCCGCCTTCGGGGAAGACGTAATGGAACCACGGCGCCGCCCAGCGGCCGCCCTGAAGCATCTCCACCTTCTGCCGGCCGACCTCCTTCGGCTTGCCCGTGTCCCGGTCGTCCACGAACAGCTTGACCTCCGGCGGCTCGCGGTCCTCGCCGGCGACGACGACGCGGGGCCGGATGGTGAACGGCGCCCCCGCCATCGGCGGGCCGGAGCCGAACTCCACGGCCGTCACGCCGACGTTGGCGATCGGCTTCTTCGGCCGCACCTGCACGACGACGAGGGCCGGCCCGCCAGGGTCGCCCGCCAGCGGCCGGTCGGGCCAACTCGTCTCTTGCAGATCGCTGAAGACGTAGACTTCCTTGGCGTCGGCCGGCGCGGCGCGGGCTTGCGCCTCGGCGACGGGGATCGCCTCCGTCAAGTCCGCGCTCAGCCCCGACGACCGGGCGCCGTCCAGGGCGTGCGCCACGTCGTCGAGATGGGCGGTCGGACGGTCGAAGAGTTGCAGCGGGCCGCCGGCCCGCCGACCGGCCAGGATGAGCGAGGCGCTGTCGCCCGGCCGCAAACTCTGGAGCAATTCCTTCGCCGAGTCGCGGGCGCGGTCGAAGAGCGTTTTACCATCCTCGACGTAGCCCATGCTGGCCGAGTCGTCGAGGACGAGGACGACCGCGCGCGGCCCTCCCGGCCGCACCGCCCCGAGGGCCGGCCCCGACAGCAGCGGCTGGGCCAGGCCGAAGCCGAGCAGCGCGAACAGGGCCATGCGGCAGGCCAGAAGGAGGACTTCACGGATCCGGCTCATGCGGTAGGAGCGCAAGAACTGGTCGGTGAAGAAGCGCGTGGTCGAGAAGCGCATCTTCTTGGTGCGGCGCGACCGGCTCAGGTGGATGACGAGCGGGATGAGCGCCGCCAGCAAACCGATCAGGGCCGGGCCGATCTGGAACGACAGGGGGCCGAGCGGCAGCCGGTTCGCCAGGAAGTTGAAGAAGGCGTTCAAGGCGGACTCCGGTTCAATGCAGCAGGGCCTGGCGGCGGGCGAGGTAGGCGCCGAGGAACTCGTCGAAGCGCTGGTCCGTCCGGGCGGCGGTATAGTCGATGTTGGCGGAGCGGCAGCCGCCGCGCACGGCGTCGAGGAAGCGGTTGAACTCGTCGAGGTACGCCTTGCGGAAAGCGCGCGGGTCGCTCGTGATTTCGCGGCGCGTCTCCATGTCCTCGATGCGCGTCACGTCGTCGAAGGGGAACGTCACTTCGGCGGGGTCGAGTATCTGGAAGACGACGACCTCATGCTTCTTGTGGCGGAAGTGCTTGAGCGCTGCAACCATCTCGGCGGGGTCGTCGAACAGGTCCGACAGCACCACGACCAGCGCCCGCCGCTTCAGCGACTCGGCCAGCTCGTGAAACACCTTGCTCAGCGACGTTTCGGCGCCCGCTTGCGTTTGCTCCAGCTTCTCCATCAGCACGCGCAAATGTCCCGGACCTTGCCGGGCGGGGATCTGGTCGCGGACGCCGCTGTCGAAGGTAACAAGCCCAGCCGCGTCGTGCTGGAACGCCGCCAGGTAGGCCAGCGTGGCGGCGAGGAACGATGCGTACTCGAGCTTGGACAGGGCCGCCCCGTCGGACTTGTAGCCCATCGACGCGGACTTGTCGAGGAGCAAATAGCAGCGGAGGCTCGTCTCCTCCTCGTACTGCTTGACGTAGAGCTTGTCGCGGCGGCCGAGGACGCGCCAATCGACGTGGCGCGGGTCCATGCCGGGCGTGTACTCGCGGTGCTCGGCGAATTCGATGGAAAAGCCCTTGTGAGGACTCTTGTGCAGCCCGGCGAAGAAGCCCTCGACGACCTGCTTGGCGGCCAGCGAGAGGTTCTTGAGCCGGCTCAGCGCGACGGGGTCCAGGTATTTGTAGGGTGCGTCGGTTGGCATAGCGTGGTCAGCCTTCGCGGGCCTCGTACTCCTCTTCGCGGCGCTTTTCATCAAGGCACTCTATGTAGCCCGCGCGGACGGTGGGGTGCAGGTTATCGGCGAACATTTCATCCAGATTGTGAACGCGAATCAGGGCGGCCACATCGCCGAGGTCCTTGTGACGGCCGATCGCAAGCTTGAGTTCTACCAGCGTCCGAAGGCCGACGTAGCGAGCGCGGCCAATGGTTTCCGTGGCGCCAGGGTCAGGATACGCGATCGGGGAAGGCCGGAACCAACCGGGGCGCGACCCGCAGAGGACGATGTCAACAGGGATCCCATTCCTTCGGTCGATGAACCTGCTCCGTCTCTTGGAACCCTGAAGGTACTCGGACTTGCCAAGCCGCTCTCGGAAGCGCGCGAACCCTTCGGATGTCAGCAGGACATCCACGTCATCGGTCGTCTGCCGATGGCCGTTGGCGAAGACAGCCATTCCGCCCACAATCACATATAATATTTTCTCCATCTCTAAATGGCAAATCAGCCGGTGCATCGTCCGGTGTTCCTGACTGCGACCGGCAAAAAATCGGTCAATCTCCTTCAGACGCGCCCCAAAATCCATTGTGGCGGCCATGGGAAGCCTCCGACCTGCTACTTGTAATCTTCCGGCCGCGGCTCCTTCACCTGCTCCAAGAGCTGCCGCACGATCTTGTCCGGCGTCACGCCCTCCGCCTCGCCGTGGAAGTTCACCATGACGCGGTGCCGCAGCACCAGCGGCGCGACCTCGCGGACGTGGGCGCAGGTGACGTTGTACTCGCCGGCGATGGCCGCCCGCGCCTTCGCTCCCAGCACCAGATACTGCACCGCGCGCGTGCCAGCGCCCCAGTTGACGTAGTCCTTCGTGAGCTTCGGCGCGATTTCGTCCTCCGGCCGCGTCGAGCGCGCCAGGTTCACCGCGTACATGCCGACGTGGTCGCTGACCGGCAGCTTGCGGACGATTTGCTGCAACTGGATAATTTCCGGTCCGGCAAGGATCTTGCTGGCGCCCAGCACCACGTCGGCCGTCGTCGCCTTGGCGATCTCCAACTCCTCGTGCGGCTTGGGGTAGCTGATGCGGATGTCGAACATGAAGCGGTCGAGCTGGGCCTCGGGCAGCGGGTAGGTCCCCTCCTGCTCGATCGGGTTCTGCGTCGCCAAGACGAAGAACGGCGACGGCAGCGGATACGTCCTGCCGCCGACCGTGACCTCGTTTTCCTGCATGGCCTGGAGCAGCGCGGCCTGCGTCTTGGGCGGCGTGCGGTTGATCTCGTCGGCGAGCAGAATGTTGGCGAAGACCGGGCCGTGGACGAAGCGGAACTGCCGGCCGCCGGTGGAGCGGTCCTCCTCGATGATTTCCGTGCCGGTGATGTCCGACGGCATCAGGTCGGGCGTGAACTGGATGCGGTTGAACTTGAGGTCGATGGCCGACGCGATGGTGCGGACCATCAGCGTCTTGGCCAGGCCGGGCACGCCGATCATCAGGCAGTGGCCGCGGGCGAACAGCGCCGTCAAGAGCTGATCGACGATGTGTTCCTGGCCGACGACCGCCTTGGCGATCTCGTCCTTCAGCTTCTTGCGGGCCTCGCCGAGGCGGGCGATGGCCTCCAGGTCGCTCGCGGTCGTGGACGCCCCGGCCCCCATCAGCGGGTTGGCCTTCGTTGCAACGCCGGCGGACGGCATGAAACGGTCTCCCCAAGAAGAAGATTCACCACAGAGTCACAGAGGGCACAGAGAAGACAAAGAATTGCTTTTCTCTGTGTCCTCTGTGACTCTGTGGTGAATCTTTAATTCTGCATGGCGTAAGCGACGACGTTGACGATCATGCGGCGGCAGGTGTCGGCGTCGTAGCCGTTGCCGAACGGGTCGCTCACCTGCTTCAGCTGCGTCACCAGATCGTTTTTGGAGTAGACCAGCACCAGCCGGTCCTTGATCCGCACGCCCTCCAGCTCGATCGGCCGCGGCTGGTTCGTCTGGCGGTCCTTGCCGACGGCGACCTTCTGCTTCGTGTCCGGGTCCACGGCCGTCGGCATCGTGTGCAGCGCCTTGAACAGGGCGTCGTCGGCCGGGACCGGCGCCAGCTTCTGGTCGGGGAACAGCCTTGCGGCCAGGCTGCGGGCGGCGCGGTCGAAGGCGTTGTAGCCGGACGGGTTGTTGATGAAGAGCAACCCGCCGGCCTGCAAATGGCGGCGCAACACGCCGACCTGCTCGTCGGAGAATCCCGGATCGCGGAAGCCGGTCAGGTACAGGAACGGGTAGTGCGCGATCGTCTCTTCCTTGGCGTCCACCCCCTTGAGGTCGCCGAACTGGACCGCCAGCGAGGAGTCCGCCGCCAGGCAGCGCAGCATTTGCACCGTGCTGTTGGGGTCGGGGTCCCAGTCGCCGTTGTGCCGCAGCTGGGCCAGCGTGAATTGCGCCCGTGGACGATCCGTCTGGTCGCTGATGAGGCGCGTGACGGCCTGCGTCTCGGCCACCGGCCGCAGGGCGGCGATGTAGCTGATGAGGTTGATGCCGAGGCGGACGGCGTCGCCGGGCAGGAGCCGAGCGCCGCGCGGGTGGGTGTGGTCGTCCCAGCCGCAGCTCATGTCCCACGGCGTCAGGATCACGGCCGTTCGGCAGCCGAGGTTCATCCCCAGCATCTCCGGCGGCCCCTCCGTCGTCGTTTCCATCCCCATCGGGTAGGTCATCAGGTGCAGCGACTCGTAGCGGTAAAAGGCGCGGAAGACCGGGTGATCGAGCTGAAGGAGGTCGAAGGCCCGGTCGGGGAACATTGTCTTGATTTCCTTGCGGAAGGAGTCGGCGAACTCCGTCCGGCCGCAGCAGGCGTCGCCGACCAGCGTGCCGCCGTCCACCAGATATTGCACCAATGCGGCGCGCTGATCTTTCGTGAAGTCGAACGCCTCGTGTCCGCTGATGTAGAGGACCGGGACCTTGCACTGCTGGCCGACCTTGTGCAGGACGACCAACTCATCGACGTTCATGGGCTTCCAGCCGTACCACAGGCCGAGGGCCTCGCGGACGTGGCGCATCAGGTTGTCGGCGTCGCCGGGGTCGGTGTTCCAGTCCTGCGTCGTGCCGTACTCCAGCTTGGCCATCATGAGCGGCGGCGCCGGTTCCGCCTTCGGCTCGCTGCGGCGCAGCGGCGTGGCCGGCAGCGGCAACGGCGGCATCCCCTCCGCCGAAGTCTGCCGCGTCGGGTTCTGGCGCGGCGGCGGCCCGCAGGTGCCCAGCTGCCGGTCGCCGGCCAAGGCTTGCGCCCCGCCCACGCCGGCCAGGCCCGCGGCGGCGGCCGTCCCCTCGATGATGAAACGCCGACGATTGACTTCCGCCATGATCGTCCCCCCGTCACTTGTGCCCAGCCGCCGCGTCGCGAAGCCGAACGCCCCGCTCGTTGGACGGCAGGACCACCTTGCCGAGTTCCACGTTCGGTTGCTTTTCCGTCACCGCTATGCCGCCCAGCGTCGGGTCCAGCGTCAGCGACTTCTTCTCGAAATCCGCCTTTTGCAATCGCTCCCGGTGCAAAACGAGGAACAGGTCGCCGCTGCGGTCCTTGATCCACGTCTCGTCCAGCTTCTCGAACTGCCAGACCTCCACGCGCCAGATCATTTCGCCGGGCGCCTGGTTGACGAACGGCGTCGTCCGCGTCTTGTTCAAAAGGACGGCGGCGTGCTGCACGTTGCCGACGACCGTCATCACCTCGACGTTGTTCTCGAACAGGTTGAGCGCCTTGACGGCCTCCGTGACCGCCTTCGCGTCGTCCTTGGTCATCGGCTGTTCGATCTCGAAATCGGAGTGCGGCACGTTCAGGTTGACGCCCTCCAGGGTCACGTCGCCGGCTTCGACGATCAGGTCGCAGGTCGCATTCAGGGGCACATCCTTCACCGTGAACTTGCCGGTCGTCGCGTCCACCTCTCCGGGATAGCGCTTGTCGTCGGCGCGGTTGACGGCGATCACTTTCGTCACGGCCGCGGGTTTGTCCACGGTCCCGGTGATGGTCCCCGTCGCGGCAAAAGCGATTTCACCGCGGAGAACGCAGAGAGCGCAGAGAAGAAAAGAGATCCGAAACATGCTGGTCTTACCTTTTGGTCTTTTCTCCGCGCTCTCCGTGGTGAGATTTCTTATCGCTGGTACGCCGGCAGGTAGTGCCGGTAAATGTTCAGGATCAGCGTCGCCATCGCCGTCGGATAGACCCGGTCGCCCTGCGTGTACTGAACCTCGGACGATCCCGGCGGCACGTCCCAGCTGCCGTCCTTGTCCTGGTGCGCCAGCAGCAGCTCGCGGACGTCCGGGTGCCAGTCGTTCCACTCCTTGCCGCCGGCCTGGTAGAAGGCCTGGATCGCATAATAATGGAAGTAGTAGAAGTACTGCACGGCCGGCCCTTTGCGATCCTTGCCGTTTTGCTGCGGGTCGTTCGCCCCCCAGCGCACCGGCACCGTGTTGAGGAACGCCAGCGTCGGCGCCACGGCGGGGTCGTCGTAACGGCCGAGGAGCTGGAGGCAGAGGGTGCCGCCGGCGCTGGTCTGCGGCGAGTTGCCCGGTCCCTGATAGCCGAAACCGCCGACCGGCTTGTTGTCGCCGCCCCGCAGCGCCCCCGCCTGAACGTACTGCACCGCCCGGTCGAACGTCTCCTTCGGCACGGGGACGCCGGCGTTGTTCGCGGCCCGCAGGGCCACCACCTGCATCACCGTCACGCTCAGGTCCTGGTCGGTCGGCGCCGGCGAGCAGCGCCAGCCGCCGGCCGGCGACTGCGTCTTGAGAATCAGCTCCACCGCCTTGCGCAGCTTCTCCTCCAACTCGGGGTCGGGGTCCATGCCGTACATCTCGGCCAGGCATAGCGTCGAAAGGCCGTGTTCGTACATCGACCCCGACGAGATGAACCCGGTCGGCTGCACCCGCGACAGCAGGTACTTTTTGCCGCGCGTCAGCACGCCCGGCTTGACCACGCCGTCCTCGATCACGTCGCCGTACTTGCCGCGGCCGGGCGTGTGGCCGCTCGACAAAAACGCCAGCATCGCCACGGCGTTGAACGCCTGGTTGGTGTTCCAGGCGCCGGTGTTGTCGCCCTGCTTGATCTGCTTTTTCTCCAGCCAGTCGAGCGCCTTGTCGGTGGCGGCGTTGATCCGCTCGATGACACGCGTCTCGGTCAGCGGGGCGGCGTCGGCGTCGGGCTGAGGCGCGTCGGTCTTCTTCACCTCGGCGGGGGACGCGAGGACGGCGAGCAGGAAGACGACGCCGGCGCCAAACGCGGCCGCGATCCAGGTTCCACGCGGCGACCTCATGACAAGCCCCCCAGGCGACGCAGGCCCACGTCCAGCGAATACAGCACGGCGATCGCCAGCGCCAGAAGCGCCTCGTCCCACGGATTGACCGGCGGCAGCGACGGCGGCGGGAGCGGCGGGGCCGGCGGCTCCTTGAGTTCCTTTTCGACCGATCCCAGATCGTACAGCTCAATGAGCTTGCCGTGGGAATCGACGGCCAGCTGCTCCAGCGCGGCCCGGTTGAGGTTCGGCCGCTTCAGCTCGTCGGGGGCCGCGGCCACCGGCAGCGTCGTCTCGGCCGACGCGCCGGCGTCCGGCGCGTAAGTCAAACGATATTCCCCGGAGTTTTTGGGTGTGAATTTCCCGGTGTAGCGGCCCTTCACGTTGGGGTCCGCGGTCATCTCGACGGGGCCGACCTCGTCGGCGCCCTGCGCCTGCACCGTCAGCGTCGGATCGGTGCGCGGCGAGCCGTCGCCGGCGAAGGCCATCAGCTCCACGCGGGCCGCGTCGCCCGGCTCCACGTGGACCGGCCGCACTTCCAGCCAGCTCTTTTTCTGCGTCGTCTTGTCGTTGCGGGCCACGGCGCGGATCGCCTGCCCCCAGAATTTGTAGAAGAAACGGTCGCCGACGTTCTGCCGCCACAGCCACGTCGAATCGGCGCCGACGAACAGCACCTGTCCCTGGCCGGCGTAGCTCTGCGCGATCAGCGGCGTCTTGCCGCCGGCCGGGCTGACGACCGGGTTCCACGCCAGCACCGTGGCGCCGGGCGACGCCTTCTCGGCCGCGGCGCACCAGTAATACGGCGGCATCTGCGCCCAGCCGTTCTGGTTGGCGGTCGGGTCGTCGAACAGCCGCATGGCGTCGTGCAGCTGACCCTCCGGGGCCAACTCGATGTGAAACGAAGGCGTCTCCCTCGGCATCTTGCCGGCGAGGCCGTGCGTCAGCCGCACCGGCAGCAGGGCGGCGAGTGGGTCGTCGTATCGGTGCGGCATGGAAAGCGGCCCCGCCTCGACGACCAAGCCGACGCCGTGTTCGCTCACCGCCTTGATCAGCAGCTCCACGAACGCCGCATCCAGCATCTTCGGCGATACGTCTCCGAGGACAATCGTGTGATATTCGGCCAGCTGGTCCACGGTGCGCGGCAGGGCGGCCTGCCGCTCCTCCGTGGAAAGCCGGCGCCATTCCGCCTCCAGCACGATGTCCGGCTCCTTGCCGGCGCGGCCGGTCAGGCCGTTGTCGCGGCGCATGGCGTTCTTGAGGAAGCGGTAGTCCCAGCGCGGCAGGCCCTCCAGGAACAGCACCTTGATCTTCTCGTCGCTGACGCGGACGAAGGCCGTGTCGGCGTTGTTGCCCTGGAGGTAGTCCGGTTCCTCCGGCTGCGGCGGGACCTTGACCGTCAGATAATGCGCGCCGGCCTTCGTCGCCTTGAACGTCAGATCGACGTGCTGCTGCTCGGTGTCGCTGAGCGTCACCTCTTTTTCCACGTCCTTGTTCGCCTCGTCCTTGACCGGGTGGTCGCCCTCCCACAACTGGACCTTCACCACGCGCTTGTCGAAACCCTTCGACTCGATGGTCGCCGCAATTCGCACCGCGTCGCCGACCGACACCGTGCTGGGGGCGTCCACGCCGACGACGGCCACGTCCTGGAGCTGCCGAACGGGGCCGACCGGCACGGGGAATATGGGCACGTCGGCGTCGGCGCAGGCCCGGCCGACTTCGGTGAGCGATCGGCCGGCGGTGTTTTGACCGTCGGAGAAGACCAGGACGCCGGCTGCCTTTCGCCCGCCCAGGTCCGCCCGCAGCTGGTCGAGGGCGTCGCCGATCTGGGTGGACTTGCCGCCGGGGTGCGGCGGGTCGGGGAAGTCCGGCCGGGTCGGGTTGACGCCGAGTTGTGTGAGGTCGGAGGAAAAGGAGTAATAGCGGAGGTCGAATTTCCGCGATAGGGCCTCGGCGAGCGGTGTCGTCTTGCCGTCCGCCCCCGCGACGGTCGCATGGGCCAGTACCGTCTGGGCCAGCTTGGACCGGCCGACCCGATTGAGGGCCTTGCGGGCTTCCGGATCGACCGCGCCGTCCTTGAGGGCGTAGCCGGCCGCCGACGCGGTTTTTGCCAGGTCGTCGTCCGTCTCGAACGGCCCGGCCGGCAGCTCCATGCTCTGCGAATAGTCGAACAGGACCGCGAAGACCGGCTTCGGCGGAGCGGCGGGAGCCTCCCGGCGATAGGGCTGTGCGAGATAGAAACAGAGGGCGGCCAGAATGCAGAGCCGCAGGCCCGTCAGGACGCCGCAGAGGGAGCGCGGCGCGCTGGTCAGGCTCCAGCGCTGCCAGACGTAAAGGAACCAGCCGACCGGCGCTAGTAAGGGCAGGCCGATCCATAGCGCCAGGGGATGAAGGAAGGCGACTTCCCCAAGATTGAAGATCAGGAGGTTGTGGAAGTCGAACGGCGGCATCAATCGGTCTCGTCGTCGCGGGAGGGCCGAGTTCACGTTTAGCCGCGGTTCGGAGAACCGCGGTTCTCCGAACCGCGGCTAAACGGCGTATCAAGGATTCTTCGAGTCCGTCAGGCGCTTGAAGTAATCCTCGATGAACGGGCCGTACCCATCCGGTCCCTGTTCGCGCAGCCCCTGGAGCAGTTCCTCGCGGACGCGCGGCGGCAGCTTGAGGATCGCCTGCTGGGTGGCAAGCGGCAGCCCCGCCAACTCGGCGCTGCCGACCATCGGGTTGTTGCCGGTCTGACTGGCCTGGCTCTGCGACGGCGTGGGGGCCTGATTCTGACCCGGCTGGCCGGGACGCCGGGCCTGGGCCGCCTGCGCCCGCCGCATCCGGCCGAGCATGTCCCGCGCCGCCCGCATGGCCGGCGATTGCAGCATGTCCTGCAACTGCGCCATCGCGTCGTCGGCCTCGTTCGGCTGGCCCGAATGGGGCTGACCTTTCGGACTGTTCTTCTGCAGCGCCTGGTCCAGGCCGTGCAGCATCTGCTCCAGCGTCTGCTGGTCCGACGCCAGGCTCTTCTGCGCGGCGTCCAGGTCGCGCAGCCGGTCGTTCTGATGCGACTCCAGGTCGTCGCGCTGGGCGTCGGGGTCGTTGGGGTCGCCCGGCTTCTTCTCCACCGGCCGACGCTTCTTCTCGTAGCGCGGGTCGGGAACCTGCTTGGGGCCGCCGAGCGCCGGCATGTCCAGCGGATCTTTATCGTCGTCCTTCGCGTCGTCCGGCTTCTTGTCGGCAGGGTCGTTCTTGCCGTCCGGCTTCTTCGCGTTGGGCAGCGGCGCGTTGCCGTCCTCGTCCTTCGGCGGCGCCTTCTCCTCGTCGCCGTCCGGCGTGTACGGCTCGTCGGGGAAGTTCGGCCGGCGCCGCGGGTTCCGCTTGGCGTCCAGCAGCTTGCGGGCCGCGTCCAGCAGCTTTTCCATCTGCTTGTCCAGGTCGGCCTGCTTCTGCTCCAGGGCCTTCACGTCGCCCCCTTTCTCCGCGGCGTCGAGCAGGTTTTGCTCCTGATCTTGCAGGGCCTTCATCTGATCGCGCATCCGGGCGAGGAAGTCGCGCAGCTCCTGCAAGTCGCGCTCGGTCAGCTTGCCGTTCTCGTTGAGCATCTTCTGCTGAAGTTCCGCCAGCACCTTGTCGAAATCGTCGTGGAGGTTCTTGCGGGCGTTGTCGAGCGCCTCCATGCGGTCCTTGAGGCCCTCCAGGTCCTTCGACAGCCGGTCGGTTTTCTGGCCGATGTCCGGCAGATTCGGCGCCCCGGCCTGCGGGTCGGCGCCCTGGTTGAACTGCTGCGTCAGGTTCTGCATCCCGTGGACGGCCGTCTGCTCAAACGCCTGCTGCAACGACTGCATCTGCTGCACCAGCGGCTGCGGCAGCGACTTGAGGCGGTCGGCCTGCGCGGCGGCGTTCGTCAGGTCGTTGTTCAGCTGGGAGGCGGTCTGCGTGTTCGCTTCCTGTTGCTTGGCGAGGTCGGCCAGCTGCTTCTGCAACTCCGCCATTTGTTTCGCCGTTTCCGGATCGATTTTGGGGCCGTCCTTCGGCGGGGGCGGCGGCTTGGACGGATCGGCCGGCGGCGGAGGCGCCGCCTCCTGGTCCTTGCGGACCTTCTCGCTCATCTGGGCGTACTGGGCGTTCAGCTTCTCGACCTTGCCCTGTACGTTCTTCTGCGCGGCGATCAGCTGGATCAACCGATCGCGGAACGTGTCCTGCGTTTGGTCGAGGGCGGCGTCCTTGCGGTCGGCGGCGTTGGGATCGTCGGGCTTGATCGTGACCGTGGCGTCCTTTTCCGGCGCCCGGGCCGCCTGCTGGTTGCGGTCGGAAGCCTGCACATAGTAATGCAGCGTCTCGCCAGGCTCCAACTCCTTCACCTCGTCCAGCGGCGCCACGACGGTCCGGGTGCGCTCCGGCCGGTCGAAATGGTGGATGATGCGGCTCTGATACGGCTTCGATTCATCCGTGCGGAAGAACAGCGTGAGGTCGGCCAGGCCGTAATCGTCGTAGGCGGCGACCGTCATTGGGATCGCTTGCGGCTGACTGAGCGTTCGCTCGGCGTCCGGCTGCTGAAGCACGACCTGCGGCGGCAGGTCCTTCACGGCCGAGTAGCGCAGCTCCGTCATCGGCTTGTTGGCGGCCTTCTGCTCGTTGCGAAGCTCGGCGCGGAAGGCGCCCTTGCCTTCCAGCGGCAGCCGGCCTACCCAGCGGCCCGGCCCGTCGGCGTGCATCGGGAACGTCTGATCGACCAGAAAGGCCGGCTCCTCGACGCGAACCGCGCCGGACTTGCCCCACCAGCAGCGGCCGCCGCTCAGCTTGAACGCCATGCCACGGATCGTCTTGCCCTCCAGCCCGACCGCTTTCGCGGGAACCGTCAGGCGAACCCAGCCGCCGGCGTCCGGGACCTTGTCCATCCGGTGATGCGATTCCGTGTCTGGCTGTCCCCCCTGGACGAGGCCCACGCCCCAGAAGGCGCGATGCTCCCAGCCCTTGCCGTCGTTCCATTCGAGCAGGATCTTGTCCGGCCGGGCCGCGGGGTCGATGTATACGTCGGCGAACAGCGCTTCGCCGGGCTGCACGTCGAAGCCGGCCGGGTCGTCCTGGAACCAGTGGCCGTGCGGCCCGACGACCGGCGGCTCGGTATGGGCCGCCCGCTTGTCCTTCGTCTCCTTGTTCCAGGCGCCGCCTATGGAAGCAGCGGGCACGTCGGCCGGCGGCGCGTCCTGGAACCAGACGCGGGCCGTCTGCTTTTCCGGCGGAATGGCGCGGACGCCGGGTTTGAGCCGCTGGATCTCGCCCTCGTGAATGTCGCCCTCGGCCTGGATCGCCACCTCGATCTCGCCGCCCTCCGGCCCGATGATCTCCGACGCCTCGCGCGGCGTCGGGTGCGCTTCGGGAATGCCCATGTAGGCGGGATAATAGACGGCCGTATCGATGGCGGTGATGAGCGGCCGCGGCCCCAGGTGGATGTGGTAACGCGGGCTCCACGTCCCGGCGCCGTGGACGCGGTAATCGAAGCCGTCCTGGAACGCCGGGCCGATGCTCACGGTGTCCAGCTCCAGGCGGAACGACGACGGGTCGCCGCGCACCGCATCCAGCGGGACCGCTTTCGTCGTTCCATTGGCGGCCCGCAGCTCCAGGGTGAGCGGGGAAGTCTGGCCGCGCGTGATCTCGGCGGAGAAGTCGATCTTCTCCTCGCGCAGGAAATCGCCGCCGCGCGGCTCGACGGTGTAGGCCGCGGCGCCGACCGGCGCAATGTCGTCAAAGGGGTGCAGGATGCGGGCGAAGGCCGTGGGCAGCTGGTTGGAGAACAGACACCAGACGACAGCGAACGCCGCCGCGCCGACAGCGGCGACGAGGCCGGCGCGACGGAACTTCACGAAGTCCAGAACGCGGCTGGCTCGGAAACCGCGGATGCGCTCCAGGGACTCGCCGACCAGCCGGCGGTAGAAGATGGGCGACGACATGGCCCGGCCACGCGCCTCCAGGTCGATGCAGCTGACGAGGCGGTTATGGATGCCGGGGATGTGCGCCTCGATACGGCGGGCGACGTGTCCAGCGCTGAGCCGGCGGACCAGCGGGAAGAGGACGCCGATGAATAAGGCGACGGCCGGCGGCGCGACCACGAGGCAGAGCGAGGCCAGGCGGAGCCAGACGTCGCATCCGTGCGCGAGCCAGTAGGGAAGCTGGAGCAGAGGCAGCAGCAGGTCCGCGGCGACGACGAGGGCCAGGGCGCCGAGGAAAAGTCCGGCGGTCAAGGCCAGCCCCGTGGCGACCCGGGTGGCGCACAGCAGAATGCGGGTGCGACGGATAAGGCGGTGAAGGGGTCCGGCGTTCGGCGGCGCAAGGGGGGCAACGTCCACGGCCATGCGTCAATCCTCCGCGGTGGGACCCGGCCGCGTTCATCGCATCCGGGCTGTCGGGGGCAAGCCTTGTTAGCGCTGCCACGGCAGGGGAGGCCGTGGAGACGGTGGGGGCCGGGGCGGGTCGAACCGCACCACCCCATTGAACGGTACGAGTCGGGCCGTGTCAATCAGCAATCGGAAGGGGTCGGGCAAGTTTCTCCGGGCCGCGAAGCGGCCCCGCGGTTCGGTCTGGCCGTTCCGAGGGGTTGACGAGTGGACAGGCGCGGGGCGATGATGGGCACAGGCGCCTACGGGAAAGGAAAACGATGACGACCGATGTTCTCCCTGAAATGGCGGCCGGCGCCGTGCCGGCGATGCGCCGTGCGGTGGACCTGGCGGAAGACACCCAGGCAAGGGCCGACTCCGTGGCGTGGCTGCTGCGCCAGTCGAAATTGATCCTCGACTTCGCCAGCGGTTACCGCGATGCGCTCCGGGCCGTCCTGGAGGAAAAAGGCATGGACCCCCGGCCGCTCAAGAAGGCGTGCCAGGCGATGGCGGAGTGCCTCGACGTGTTCCTCACGTCCGCCTCCCGACTCCGCGACGCCATCGGCCGGCGCTCCGCTCCAGAAAATCAGGCGGCGCAGGTCGCCGAGGTGGACCGACAGGAAGCGCAAGCGCAAGACGCCCGCCGTTCGTTCGGCGAGTGGCTGGAGGCGTTCAACCGACCCTTGCCGCCCATTGACCTCAAGGCGCTGGAAGCGAAGGCCAGGGCCGATCGGGAGGCGGGACGGTACGTGCGCGTCGAAATCTATGAAGACCTCTTCGGCGACCCCCCCGGATGACGGAGCCGGCCGGTGCGTTACCGCCTGGAAATCGACCCGGACGTTCGCGCTTATCTGGCGGGCGTCCCTCTCACGCGGGAGGGGCGCATCCGCCTGCACGTCGCGCTCAACGACCTGGCGGAGCTTCCGGACGCCTACCGGATCGACCCGGACAATCGCCAGGGCAATCTCTTCGCCTTCATCCACGCCTTTCTCGAAGCGGGCCGCTATCGAATCTTCCGCGCCCTTGTGGACGACTCTTCGGCGGCCTACGGCGTTCTCCGCGTCGTCTACGCGGACCTGACCTGAACCGCGCGTTCCCCTTGCCCTTTGCGGCCATCTCGTTCGCGCTCTTGAGCGATTTTCCGGCCGCGGCGGTGGCACGCCGTCGGCGCGGCGGGTAGACTCTTCTTTGCAGCCCGCCTCCCGGAGACGCTCCCGCCATGTCCGCCGTTCCTGATATCCGCCTGCCTGGACGGTCCCGCTCCTGGCGGTGGTGGGTGTGCGGTCTGCTGCTGCTGGCCACCATGGTCAACTACATGGACCGCCTTACGCTCAATCTCCTGGCCCCGCGCATCCAGGCCGAGATGCACCTGAGCGACCTCGATTACGCTCGCGTGGAGTCCAGTTTCGCGGTGGCGTTCGCCCTGGGCGCGATCGTGACGGGGTGGCTGGCGGATCGAACCGACGTGTACTGGCTGTACCCCGCGACCCTGCTGGCCTGGTCGGCCGCGGGTTTCGCCACCGGCTATATCCAGACCTTCGCCGGGCTGCTCGTCTGCCGCTTCCTCTTGGGATTCGCCGAGTCGGGCCACTGGCCCTGCGCCGTCCGAACGACGCAGCACATCCTGCCGCCGGCCGAGCGGACGCTGGGCAACAGCATCCTCCAAAGCGGCGCCGCTTTCGGCTCAATCGTGATCCCTTTAATCGTTTATGGCATGGTGGACCCGGGGACGGCCGGCTCGTGGCGGCGGCCGTTCCTGCTGGTGGGCGTGTGCGGCGCCGCGTGGGCCGTGGCGTGGCTGTTCAGCCTGCGCGGGGCCGACCTGGCGACGCCGGTTCGGGCGGCCGCGCTTCAAGAAGATCGGCCCAAGATGGGCGGCTGGCTGGCGGCGCGGCGGATCGTCGCCCTGACGATCCTGGTGGTGCTCCTCAATGCGACATGGCATTACTTCCGCGTTTGGCTGTCGCGCCTGCTGGAGACGATGCACTACGACGAGCAGCAGCGCAGCCTCTTCACGGCGGCCTATTACTTGGCAGCGGGGCTTGGCTCGCTGTCGGCGGGCTGGCTGACGCTGCACCTGTCGAGGCGCGGCTTGTCCGTCCACGCCAGCCGCCTGGCGGTGTTCCTGGCCTACGGGCTGCTGGTCGGCCTGGCTGTTTGGGTCCCGTTCCTGCCGCCGGGGCCGCTGGTCCTGGGGCTGCTGCTGGCGGTGGGGTTCGGCTCGCTCGGCGTCTTCCCGGCGTACTACTCCTTCACGCAGGAAATGACGGTCAAGCACCAGGGCAAGCTGACTGGGGTGCTGGGGTGCGCGTGCTGGCTGGGAATGGCGGCGTGGCAGGAGGCGATCGGCCAGGTCAAGACCTATTTCAACTCGTTTACTCCTTCGACGATCGTGGCAGGGTTCCTGCCGCTGGCCGCGTTTGCGGCGCTCGTGCTGCTGTGGGGTCGGGACGAGACGCCGGCGCCCCTCCCGATCGAGGAAGGGGCGCCGGTTCCGGTTTCGTCGGCCGTCCAGCCGGCCGCGGCGGACGGCGTAACGGCGGGCGAGGCCCGCGGAGTCACGCGGTAGGCGAGAACCGTCACCGATCCCTGTCCGGTCCCGCTATCCGTACCGGCGCCGGTTCGTCGGCCGCGCGGTCCAGCTCGTCGCGCAGACCGTCGAGCGCCTGACGGGCGTTGCCGTCGTTGACCTGTTCCGGCCGCACGGCCGGCGGTTCGGGCGTGAACCGCGCCGATTCCTTCGCCGCGGGCGCCGGCTTCGTCTCCGGCCGTATCGGCAGTTCCACGCAGCCTGTGGCCGCGAAGGCCAACGCCAGCAGCAAGCTTCTCGATCGTTTCATGGCTTCCCCTCCCACGAGTGCGACGGCTTGCCGAAGGTCGGCTTCTCTTCCGGCGGGGCCGTCATGGGAGCGGGGGCCGACAGGGCGGCGATGCGCTGCTGATACACGTCCCAGGCCCGATCGCGGAGTTTCTCGATCTGCGCTTGCATGGCTTCGTCGTTGGTACGCACGGCGATTTCCATGAGCCGGTCGCAGACCTCCCAGCGGCGGTCGAGGTCGGCGCGTTCGCGCTGCCGGCCGGCGGCGGCCAGCTCGACGGGCGACGGCCCCGTCGGCGGCGGCTCCGCGTCGCCGTGTTTCTTCTCCGGCGGTTTGGCGGCCGGGCTGAACCAGCCTTCCCACCACGCCTTCGGTTTCGGCGACGCCGAATGCAGGTCGCCGTCCACGTCCTGCGCCCACGCCGCCGACGCCGCCAGCCCCGCCAGCAGGACCACGGCCGCCATTCCCGCCCCGACCATGCGCATGGTTTCCTCCCCGCGGTTCCCCTGGGCCGAACCGTCCCCCCTCGGACGATCCGGCCGTGTCCGGCGCGCCCGGCCTCCGGCCGACGTTTCGCGTCCGGTCAGCCGAGGCGGCTTGAAAAGCGATGGTTGTGAGAGAGGGAGGCCTATGCCAGAAAGCCGCGGCGCTGTCCAGAGCAATTCGGGGCCGCGGCCGTCGCGGCCCCAATTCGCCTTGTTCGCGTTCCCGCATCTGATGTAGATTCCGCGTCGCAAGCGCGCCGCCTTCTCTTCGCCAGGGACCGGCGGCCCGCCCGCGGCCGAGCCACGCACCCCGAGCTTCCCCCTTTCCGCCGCGAGACTCCGAGCGACCGTCCCCCTTTTCCCCTCTCCGATGCGTCTGGAGACGCGGCCATGAATACTCCCGCACGGATCGCCTTCCTCCTCATCCCCCTCTGCGGCGTCCTCGCCTTGCTCTGGCTCTCCGCCTCTCCCACGGTCGCCGCTCCCAAGCCGGAAACGTACTGGCAGGTCGATGACGTCAAGGCGGGCATGAAGGGCGTCGGCCGCACCGTCATGAAGGGAACCAAGGTCGAGGAATTCGACGCCGAAGTGCTGGGCGTCCTCAAGAACACCAGCCCCGGCCGCGACATGGTGCTGTGCCGCCTTTCGGGACTGGGATTAGAGAAAACCGGCGTCATCGCGGGCATGAGCGGCAGTCCGATCACCATCGACGGCAAGCTGCTCGGCGCCGTCGCCTACGCCTGGCCCTACGGCAAGGAGCCGATCGCCGGCGTCACGCCGTTCTGCCAGATGAACGGTTTCGTCGAGGCCTTCGAGCGGCGCGACCTCGTCGGAGCACGGCAAGCCGGTTCGCGTCGGCCTCCGCGAGCCGCTCCGCATCGACGGCAAGTCGTTCGACTCCGCCGTGGTTTCGGAGACGTTCGACGCCCCGGAAGCTCGCGAGGCGGACGGCCTTTGGATGGCGCCGCTGCGGACGCCGCTGGCCGCCTCCGGGTTCACCGCCCACAGCCTCGAACTGCTGCGCGAGCGCTGCGCCGGGTCCGGCCTGGTCCCGGTTCAGGGCGGGGCGGCGTCGGCCAAGGTCGCCGACGAGGCGAAGGACGCCGTGCTGGAACCGGGTGGGCCGCTCGCCCTGGCCATGATAACCGGCGACTTCGACCTGTCCGGCATCGGCACCGTGACTTGCATCGACGGCGACCGCGTCTACGGCTGGGGCCATCCGTTCATGGGCCTCGGCTCCTGCGACTTCCCGCTCATGACCGGATACATTCACACCATTTACCCTCGCCAAACGGTCAGTTTCAAGATGGGGTCGCCGCTCAGGACGGTCGGCGTCGTCAACGCCGACGTCAGCACCTGCATCGCCGGCTGGCTCGGCCGTAAACCCGACATGCTGCCGGTCCGCATGACCGTATCGCTCGGCGACGAGGAGGCGGCGCGGACCTTCAACGTGCAGACCGTGCGCCAGCCGTCGCTGCTGTCCAATCTGGTGTTCACGGCGCTGACCAACTCCGTGGACATGGAAGGCGAGTTGCCGGAGGAAATGACGGCGGAATTCGAGGCCCGCATCGTGCTGGACGGCCACGAACCAATCGTCATCAAGGACATCTTTTCCGGCGTCAGCGGCGGCCGGGCGCCGGCGGCGCTCTATGGGCCGGTGTCGGCTGTGGTCGGCCTGCTGACGAACAACCCCTATGAGCCGCTGCGCATCACGCGGATCGAGTGCGACACGCGCGTCAAGGCGGGGCGGCGGACGGCGGACGTGGAATCGATGGAGCTGGATTCCGACGCCTACGAACCGGGCGCCGAGGTGAAGGCGGCGGTGTTCCTCCGGCCTTACAAGGGCGCGCCGCGGCGGCTGACGGCGACGCTGAAACTGCCGGACGACCTGCCGGAAGGCGACTACGCGGTGACGGCCGCGGCGGAGACGGAAGCCGCCCGGCTGGCGCTGCACGACGACCCCAACCTCAACAATCCGCAAGACGTGGATCAGGTGCTGCGGGCCGTGCGCGTGCAGACGGAGGCGAAGCGGACGCGGCTGACGCTGCGCGTGCCGCTTGGCGCTTCGGGCGTGGCGGTGGGCGGCAAATCGCTGCCGGACCTGCCGGCCGGCGTCGTGCAAGTCCTCGAGACCGGCCGGCGCACGCGGCGCAGCCCATCTGCTCCGCGCTGACATCCAGCCAGCCGACCGACTGGGTGCTGGAAGGATCGGAGACGGCGCATTTCACGGTGGTCCGGCACAAGCGGGCGGACGCGGGGCGGTGAGGGCCCGTGGTGCAGGCGGCTCGCCTGCCATCAGAGCAGGCGAGCCGCCTGCACCACGAGTAAACCGGACATACGACCAATACGGAGATGATATGACCATTAACCGCCTGCCCCGCGCCATCGTGATCGCCGCCGTCTGCGTCGGGATCGCGGCGCCCGCCTGCCGGGCCGCCAAGGTCAAGGTGTGGGACCAGCGCACGCCGGCCGGCTACGAAAAGGCCCAGTTCCAGCAGGCCGTCGTCAGCAGCGAGGGCGTCATCCGCCTCGGCCGGCGGCTGCGGCCGTTCGCCGAACTCGATGCCAGCCACGTCTGGGACCTCGTGGAGATCAAGGACGGCACGCTGTTCGCGGCGGTCGGCGACGAGGGCAAGGTCTTCAAGATCGCCGCCGACGGCAAGGCGTCCGTCGTCTACTCCGACGAGGCGAGCCGGCCGTTCTGCCTCGCCCCGGCCGGCGACGACGCCGTCTATGTCGGGTCCGGGCCGAACGGCCGCATCCTGCGCATCGACGCGGCCGGCAAGGTGAAGACCGTGTGCGAAACGGGCGAGCCGTACGTCTGGTCGCTGGCGGTGGATGCGACGACGGGGACGCTCTACGCCGGCACGGGGCCGCACGGCCGCATCTATCGGATCAGCCCCGAGGGCAAGGCCGACGTTCTCTACACCGCGAAGCAGGACCACGTTCTCTGCGTGGCGGTCGGTCCCGACGGTTCCGTCTATGCAGGTGTGGACAAGGGCGGTCTGGTTTATCGCATGGACGCGAAGGGCAAGGCGTTCGTCCTGTACCAGGCGGCCCAGGCGGAGGTCCACACCATCCGCGCGACCGCCGACGCGGTTTACGTCGGCACCAGCGCCCCGACCAAGCGGCATGGCGGCGCCGTGGCCGGTGCTTCGTCCAGCGGCGCGACAGCGGCCGCCGCTCTGAGCCTGACGCGGCCCGAGACGGCGGCCGTCCTCGGCGTGGCGGCGGGCAAGGACGACTCCCCGGCGAAGCCAGCCGGGACGGAAGGCGATTTCAAGGACGGCAAGGGCGTCGCGGTTCCGGCGCCGTCGGCGCCATCGAGCGGCGAGAACTCCGTCTACCGGATCGGCCTCGACGGCGGCGTGCGCGAGGTCTTCCGCGAAAAAGCGATGGTGCTGAGCCTGGCGCGACGCGGCGGCCGCTTCCTCGTCGGCACGGGCATGGACGGCCAGCTCTTCGAGGTGGACGAGGCGACGCGCGAACAGACGGAACTGGCCCGGCTCGACCACGGCCAGGTCCTCTGCCTCTGCCCACGGCGCGACGGCTCCGTCATCCTCGGCGCCGGCGACCCCGGCAAGCTCTACGTCCTGGAAGATCGCTACGCCGCTTCGGGAACGATGCTTTCAGAGGTGCTGGATACGAAAATGGCGAGCCGCTGGGGCGCCCTGCGCTGGGAGGCCAACGCGCCGGCCAAGACGGCGGTCCATGTCGCGGTGCGCAGCGGCAACACGGCCGAGCCGGACGACGCCTGGAGCGCCTGGTCGGCGGAGCAAAGCGATCCCGAAAGGGCGATGATCGAGGCGCCGCCGGCCCGCTTCGTGCAATACCGGCTGACGCTCTCGACCGACGACCCGGCCGCAACACCGTCGGTGCGCGGCCTGACGCTGCGCTACCAGAACACGAACCAGGCGCCGGAAGTGACGAAGATCGAGGCGCCGGACCTCAACGCCGTCAACCTGGAGTCGCCGAAGAAGCTCAAGTTCAAGTGGACCGCAACCGACGCCAACGAGGACGAGCTGACTTTCGCGCTGTACGTCCGCAAGGAGGGCTGGAAAAGCTGGATGCAGCTGGAGGAAGATTTCGACAAAACGGAGTATGAATGGGACTCGACGACCACGCCGGACGGCGTTTACCAGTTCAAGGTCGTCGCCACGGATCGGAAGGACAACGCCGACGCGGAGGCGCTGACCGGCGAGAAGACGAGCGGCCCCTTCGTGGTCTGCCACACGCCGCCGGTCGTCCAGGTAAAGGCGAAGGTGGACGGCGGCCGTGCATTGGTCGAAGCGACGGCCGCGTCGCCGTCGCCCCTGGTGCGGCTGACGGCGGCCTCGTACACGCTCAACGGCAAGAAGTGGGTGAACGTCTTCCCGGCGGACGGGTTGTTCGACGGCCCGGAGAAGACGTTCCGATTCCCGACGGACGGGCTGAAACCGGGGACGTACGTCCTGGTGCTGCGCGTCCGCGACGCGGTCGGCAACACGGGGTCGGGCGACGTGGTGTTCACGGTGGAATGATTGGCGCCGTCACACTTCCACCATTTCCTCCGGGTCCGGTTCCTCCATCACGGGCCGCGGCCGCGGCGCGAAGCGGCACATGACGATGCCGAGTTCGTACAAGGCCCACATCGGCAGGGCCAGCGACATCATGCTGAAGGGGTCCGGCGACACGGCCAGCAGCGCCGCCGCAACGGCGAGAACGAAGATCGCCATCTTGCGGTGTTTGGTGAAAAACTCCACGTTGACGATGCCGACGCGCTCCAGGAACAGCATCAGCAGCGGCGTCTGGAAGGCGATGCCGAAGATGAGCGGCACCATGACCGCGAAGCTGACCCATTCGCTCAGCCGCAGCTCCGGCTCGACGCCCAGCCAGTCGTTGAAGCTGAGCAGATAGTTGATGCCGATCGGCAGCACCAGGAACTCCGCCAGCGCACAGCCGCCCAGGAACAGGAAAATGCTCAACGGCAGGTAGAGGTGGACGTACTTCTTCTCGTGCGGGTACAGCCCCGCGCCGATGAACTGCCACAGCTGCCAGAAGATCCACGGACTGGACAGCACCAGGCCGCAATAGATGCTCACCAGCAGGTACGTCATGAGCGATTCCGTGATCGTCAGCGTCGTCAGGCTGGCGGGCCGGGTGATTTCGCGCGAGGCCGGATCGACCGAGATGGCCCATTGCTTGGGGTCGATCCGCATCCTGAATGTCTTCCACTCGCCGCCGCCCTCCGGCCCCGGTTCACGGATCTGTACCAGCAGCTCCTTGGCGGTGGTTGGATCGAGCGGCTGGTCGGCCGGCCGGTTGGCTCGCGTCGCGTCGTCCTCCTTCTGAAGCCGGGCGATACGGGCGTCATAGAACTTCTCCAGCTGCGACCGCACCGGCGCCTGAATGAGTTCCATCACGGGCTGGCCGATCAACAGGCCGACCACCATGGCGATCCCGAAGCCGAGAATCGCCCGGATCATCCGCAACCGCAGCTCTTCGATGTGGTCGCCGAACGACATGCGGGTGTGCGCGAACAGGTCGTCGTCGTCGCCGCGACTGAGGACCGGGATCTTCATGCCTGCACCTCCATCAATGACGCATCGGTCGCCGGGACGACGGCCCGCGCGGCGGAGAAAATCGGGTTGATGAGGATGAACCGTCGAGCGCCCATGAAGGAAACTCCCCGCCGCGGACGGCGCACGGCCGCCCGGTTGGGTAAAGGAGTTTCTGGGCCGCCCTGCCCGGAAGGACAGAGAAGCGGAAACCGGCGGGAATCGGATTGTATCTCGGGTGGAAGGGAGCTTTCGACTCGACCTTCCCCATTTCTCCAGTGTACGGCCTTCCGACGAGCTTGCAACGGCATTTTCGGCGGGAAAACGGGCGGTGACTCAGTCGCTCTTGGGCCGGATCTCCAGCGCCCGCGAGCCGAGGCGGGCCAGGAACCGCACCTTCTGCTCCGTCGTCAGATCATCGACGTACCGCGTCCGCACCGCGTCCAGCCAGCGGATCGGCCGTTTGCCGTAGTCGGTGACGACGCGCGTCAGCACCGGCCCCGGCTGCTCCAGCGCTCCGCGCACGCCGGCCTCCGCGTCCCGATCGCTGTCGATCTCCATGTATTCGACGCCAAAGCCCTTCGCCAGGGCCGCGTAGTCCAGCCGCGCCAGGATGGTGGCCGTCGTCCGCCGATACGCCTTTTCCTGCAACACCTGCATGTAGTGATACGCCTGGTCGTCCAGCACGAAGAACTTGACCGGCAGGCATTCCCGCGCCGCGGTGGAAATCTCCATCGCCGTCATCAGGAAGCAGCCGTCGCCGGTGATGGTGACGACCTGCCGGCCGGCGTGAACGCGCTGCGCCCCGATCGACGCCGGGATCGACCAGCCCATCGCCTGGTTGTCGGTCGGGTTCAAGTAGGTGCGCGGCTGACGGACGGTGTACGCCTCGGCCGCCCAGTGTTCGGCGCAGGTTACATCGACGAATGTCGAGCGCGTCGGGGCAGGTCGCCTTGCGCAGGGCCAGGATGAACACCATCGGGTCGGCCCCGCAGCGGGCGTACCGGCGGCAGCGCTCCTTGGCCTCCTGGCATTTCCAGTCGCGGATGCGCGCCGCCAGAGCGGCGTCTGACGGCCGGCAAAGCTCGTCGGCGTGGGCCAGGAGGCGGTCGAGGAAGACGCCGGCGTCGGCGTTGACGCAGACTTCCGGCTTGACGATGCGGCCGATGTTGTTGGGATTCGCATCGACGTGGATGACGCGATGCGGCGGGATGGCGTAGCAGCCCGTGGACACCTCGCTGTAGCGAACGCCGATGGCCAGCACCAGATCGACGACCTTGAAGGCGTTTTCGGCGGTGCAGGTGGCCTGCGGCCCGTAGCCCCAGCCGACCGCCAGCGGATGGCACTCGTCGATGGCGCCCTTGCCGCTCACGCTGGTGGCGACCGGCGCCTGCAGCAGCTCGGCCACCTTCGTCAGCGAGGGCGAGAAATCCATGCAGCCCATGCCGGCGTAGATGCCCACGCGCAGCTTGCGGCAGCTCAGCAGTTGCAGCGCGCAGGCGAAGGCGGCCTCGTCGAAGGGCACTTCCGGCGGCCCGGGCGGCGGGCAGTAGAAGCGATGCGTTTCGATCAGCAGGTTGTACGGCACGACCACGGCCGTCGGCCCCGGCTCGCCCTGCATGGCGAGCTGAAACGCCTGCTGGACGGCGCCGGGAATGTCGCCGACCTCCGCGACGTTGAAGACGCCCTTGGTGATCTGCTGAATCAGCCCGGCTTGCGGGATTTCATGGAGCTGGAATGGTTTATATTTGTCGCCGCGGGCCACGTCGCCGATGATGCAGACCATCGGCACGCTGTCCAGGAGCGCTTCGCCGATGCCGGTGAGGGCGTTGGTGACGCCCGGCCCCGGCACGATGCAGATGACGCCGGGCCGGCCGGTGCTGCGGGCGGCGCCGTCGGCCATGCACGCGGCTGAATACTCGTGGGTGACGAGCAAATAATCCAGGCCGCGGCTCTTCATCTCGTCCCAGAGTTCGTTCTCCTGCGCCCCGGGATGCCGAAGACGCACGGCACGCCCTCCGCCAAAAGCGCCTCAACCAGAGCGCGGGCGCCGGTCATCGAGCCGGAGACGGCGCCGGTCCTCGTGATCCGCGCCTCGGCGGCGGCCGGGGCCAGGCCGACGGCCGCGGCGGCGGCCCCGGCGGCGGCGGCTTTCAGGGCGGTGCGGCGCGTCATCGGCGGCAGCATGGGACCTCCAGGGAAAGGCGCGGCTTCCCTTCTTATCGGCTTTTCCCGCTTCGCGCTTCACGCCGAGGGCGCCGGCGATATCATTCAGGAGTCAGGAGTCAGGAGTCAGGAGTCAGGAGTCAGGAGTCAGGAGTCAGGAGTCAGGAGTCAGGAGCCAGTCAGGAGTCAGAATACCGTGCCGCGTTTCGCCGTCATCCTGCCCGCCGCCGGCCGCTCGACGCGCTTCCAGTCGGACGAGAAAAAGGTGTTCGCCGACCTCGACGGCCGGCCGGTCTGGCGCCGCTCGACGGAATTGTTCCTTTCTCGATCAGATGTGTGTCAATGTATCGTCGTGACGGCCCCGGAGGACCGCGAGCGTTTCGCTGCGGCGGCCGGTGAACGCATTCAAATTGCCGACGGTGGGGCGGAGCGCTTCGAGTCGGTGGCCAACGCGCTGGCGCTGACGACTTCGGAGGCCGATTTTGTCGCCGTTCACGACGCGGCCCGGCCCTGTACGACGCCGGAGAGGATCGATGCGGTGTTCGCCCGCGCCGCCGAAACCGGGGCCGCCCTGCTTGCCGTGCCGGCCGCCGACACGGTCAAGCGCGACGACGGGGCCGGCCGCGTCCGCGACACCGTGCCGCGCCAGGGGTTATGGCTGGCGCAGACGCCGCAGGTGTTCCGCCGCGACTGGCTGCTCGACGCCTACGCCCGCCGCGCCTCCCTCGGCGCCGGGGTCACCGACGACGCCCAGTTGGTGGAGGCCGCGGGCCATGCCGTGTATCTGGTTCACGGGTCCGCCGCCAATTTGAAGATCACGACGCGCGAGGATCTGCATCTTGCTGAGGCGATATTGCGGGCGCGCGGAACCGTGATATGATAGTCCGCCAAGCAATCTGATATGGAGAAAGCCATGAAAGCAAGCTCGCTCCGATCGCCTCGGATCACACACATTTCCTGGGGCCGCATGGAGGCGGAAGGTTTGGGCGTGGGCCGCGACTTTAAACTGTGGCCCGGCGGCGGCCGGGAATGGGACTGGAGCGAGACGAACACGCATCACGTGCCTGGTATCCAGCCGGCCGAGTTGCAAGAACTGCTGGAGAAGGGGAGCAAGGTGGTCGTGTTGACGCGGGGTATGCTACTTGTGCTGCAAACGTGCCCGGAAACACTGGAAATGCTCAAGGAGAAAGGCATCGCCGTACACGTCGAGGAAACAAAGGCGGCCGTCGAGTTGTACAACAAGCTCGCCGAAACCGAGCCGGTTGGGGGCTTATTCCACTCGACCTGCTGAGGGCCGGTCGTACTCTGCCATCTTCGGATCGTCCCAGTCTTCCTTCATCACTTCGTCCGCCAGAGCGTAACCCATGGCCGGATCGAAGTCGCGGTCGTCGTACAGCAAGGATTTGAGGCGATCGTAGATGTCGGCCGGCAACAGCACATATTCTTGTCGCGTCTCCGGGTCGGTCAAGCGGACGGGATTGCGGTCGGCCTGACGCACCTCGCGCCGTTCCTCTTCGGTCAATTCCAGGCTCATGATTGTCTCCTTTCCAGCATCGTAACGAGAACGGCCGAGGCGCGGCAAGGTGGAGCGAGCGATTCCATCTCAAGCGAGCGCCGCCCGCAATCGCCGCCCCAGCAGTTGATGAAAATGATATCCGCCGTTCTCCCGGCGGACGCTGAACCGCCCGGCGCTGTACGATCGGCTGCCCAACCCATGCTGCACCTGTTCGCATATCTGCATGTCTTCCTGTTGAATCCGATCCGCCACCGCCATGCTGTCGCGCATGAACGATTCGGCCTGCGCCCCTTCCGTCTCCGCGAAGTAGAAATCAAAGACGACGCGGCAGCGGTCGGGGCCGAGCGGCAGAACGAGGTTCGTGTCCATCACGCCCTGGTAGAGGTTCACCATGAAATTGGGGTAGACCCACCAGTACTGAGCGGCGTCGCCGGTGCGGGTGCGGGCGGTTGAGTCGGCGGCGGCCGCGGGCTTGAGCGGGCTGATCTGCATGCTGGTCCAGGCGTGGACTTCGGTGCGGTAGTGGGCGTAATCGAGGACGCCGGCCAGGCCGGGGTGAATAGTGTGGACGTGGTAGCCGCCGTCGAGGTAGTTATCGACGTACACCTTCCAGTTGCAGGCCGCTTCGTACTCGCGCCGGGCCACGAACCGCAAGGCGTCCAGCGGGGGCGCCTGGTCGGGCATTGGACCGAGGAAATCGGCCAGCTGCGGAGGGCGGTCGCCGGCATGGACCCACACCCACGGCCCCCAAACGGCGACGGCCAGGGCGGGCAGCCCGTTGTCCTCGCGGCGGAAGTCGGCGACGCCGTCGAACTCCGGGCGCCGCGCAGTCGGCCGGCCAGGTCGTAGGTCCAGCCGTGATAGCGGCAGCGCAGCCGCGACGCCTGGCCGCACGGCTCCGTCGCCACGGGCGCCGCCCGGTGGCGGCAGACGTTGGAAAAGGCGCGCAGCACGCCCGCCTCGTCGCGGACGACCAGGATCGGCTCGCCGGCGATTTCCGCGGTGAGGAACGACCCCGGCCCGGCCACGTCGGCCGCCCGGCCGACGGCCAGCCACGCATCGCCGAAGACCGCCCGCCGTTCCAGGGCGTACACGTCGGCGTCGGTGTACCAGGCGGCGGGGATGGTGCTGGCGCGCTCCAGCGGCAATTCCGGGTCGAAAACACTCAATTTGTCGCGGACGGAGGCGGTCATGGCTTTGCGTCCGGGGACAATCCGCGGGGCGCCTTGGTCGTCTTGTAGACGGAACCCCGCCTTGGCCCTGTACTATCACAAACGGCCCTTTGGGTTCGTGCAAGGGAGAATTGAACCATGCGTCGAAACTGGTTGCTCGCATCGATCAGCGGCGTGGCGGTTGTCGCCGTCGCCGCCACCATCACCGTCGTCTGCACGGCGAAGGCGCCGGCCGACCCGCCGCGGCCCGCCGCGCCGCCGGTCGCGGCCGCCATCGCCGCGGCGCCCTCGGAAACGTCGGTGCAGCTGCCGATCGGGCAAGTCGTGCTGTTCAGCAGCGGCGTCGGCTACTTCCAGCGCGAGGGCCAAATCGAAGGCGACGCCCGCGTCGATCTTTCCTTCCCCGTCTCCGACATCAACGACCTCATCAAGAGCATGGTGCTGCGCGACCTCGACGGCGGGCACATCTCCGCCGTCAGCTACGACAGCAACGCCCCCGTTGAGAAGACGTTGCAGAGCTTCGCGGTGAACCTGTCGGACAACCCGACCTTCGGCCAGATCCTCAACCAGGCCCGCGGGGAGAAGGTGGAAGTCGTCTTGCAGCAGGCCAACGCCGCTCAGCCCGGCACGATGACCGGCTCCATCGTGGGCGTCGAGCAGAAGCAGGAAGCCGCCGGCAAGGACGTCGTCAACGTCGAGCAATTGAACCTGTGGTGCGCCGACGGCATGAGGAGCGTGAAGCTGTCGGAGTTGCAGCGGGTGCGCTTCCTGAATCCGGTGATGGACAATGAGGTGCGCAAGGCGTTGGAGACGTTGACGCTGTCGCACGACACGCAGAAGAAGGCGGTCAGCCTGAACTTCGTGGGCGAGGGCAAGCGCGACGTGCGCGTCGGCTACGTCATCGAGAACCCGATCTGGAAGACGAGCTACCGGCTGGTGCTGGGCAAGGAGAAGGAAGACAAGCCGTTCCTGCAAGGCTGGGCGGTGGTGGAGAACGCGACGGACGAGGACTGGAAGGACGTGCGCATGGCGTTGGTGAGCGGCCGGCCCATCAGCTTCCAGATGGACCTGTACACCCCGCTGTACGTGCCGCGCCCGACGGTCGTGCCCGAGCTGTTCGCCTCCCTCCGACCCGTCACCTACAACGGCGACCTTGTGGGCGGCGCATCCACATTCACCAACACCGTTCCCGCGAATCGGCCGCAGGAGCAGGCCCGACGTGGCATAACCGAATTGAAGGACTCCGCCGACGGCCTGGCCGCCGACAAGCCCGCTTCTCCGGCGTTCGGCGACCAGACCCGCCAAGACCTTGGTAGGACGATGAACCTGGGCGGCGAGGGCGTATCGACGATGGCGACGGCGACGAAGCTCGGCGACTTCTTCCAGTACGCCATCGACAAGCCGGTGACACTGCCGCGCCAGAAGTCGGCGCTGCTGCCGATCGTGAACAAGGACGTGGAGGGGACGCGCGTCAGCATCTACAACGAACGCACCCAGGCCAAGTTCCCGCTGCTCGGACTCAAGTTCAAGAACACCAGCGGCCTGCACCTCATGCAAGGACCGATTACGGTCTTTGAAGGCTCCAACTACGCCGGCGACGCCCGCATCCTCGACGTGGAACCCAACGAGGAGCGGCTGCTCTCCTACGCCGTGGACCTCGGCACCGAAGTCAACCCGGTCCCGTCCAGCGACAACGGCCGGCTGGTCCAGGTCAAGGTCGTCAAGGGCATCCTCCAGTCCACGACCAAGGTGCGCGAGACGAAGACCTACACCATCGTCAATCGCAACGACGCCGAGCGCTTGGTGCTGGTCGAGCATCCCGTCCGCAACGACTTCCACCTGACCGACGACACGAGCAAGCCGGCGGAGACGGCCAGCGACGTGTACCGCTTCGAGGTGAAGGTCCCGGCCGGCAAGACGGCGACGCAGGTCGTGACGGAGGAGCAGGTGGTCAACCAGCAGGTGCAGCTGACCAACAGCAACGACGATCAGATGCGCTTCTTCCTTAACAGCACGATCAGCAGCCCGAAGGTCAAGGACGGCCTCAAGCAGGCGCTGGACCTGCGCTTCGCACTCGGCAAGACGCAGCGGGATCGCCAGGACCTGGAGCGGCAGCTCAAGGACGTTACGGACGATCAAGTGCGCCTGCGGGCCAACTTGAAGGAGATGCCTCCGACGGCGGCGGCGTACAAGCGTTACCTGGACAAATTCGACGCCCAGGAGACGCAGATCGAGAAGTTCCAGGCGGACATCAAGAAGCTGCAAGACGTGGAGCATCAGCAGCAAAAGGAGTTCGAGGACTTCCTCAACAGCTTCTCCGCCGAATAGAATAATTAGGATCTCACGCAAAGACGCAAAGGCGCAAAGAGGCTTCTCTTTGCGCCTTTGCGTCTTTGCGTGAGATCGCCTTGATCGAGAGAAACTCCCATGCTCGTTGATCTGGTCCAGGTCGCCACACGCGACGGGCTTCGGCTCGACGGCGCCTTTCAGTCGCCTGGCGGTTCGTCGGCGCTTGCCGTGGACGGCCTCTGTCTGGTGCATGGCACCGGCGGCAGCTTTTACAGCTCCACCTTATTCGACGCCTTCGTCGAGCGCCTTCTTCCCCTGGGCTGTGCGGTCCTGCGCGTCAATACGCGCGGCCACGATCTGATGTCCACCGCCGCTGCGGCGCAAGGCGGCCGGCGGCAGGGGGCGGCCTATGAAATCGTGGACGACTGCCGCCCCGACCTCGCGGCCTGGCTCGACTGGCTCCGGCAGCGCGTCGGCCCGCGCGTCGGTCTGCTCGGCCACAGTCTCGGGGCCGTCAAATGTCTTTACGCCGCCGCCCAGGAGCCGGAGCTGGCGCCCGCCTGCGTCGTGGCGCTGTCCCCGCCGCGGCTGTCGTACTCCTGGTTCTGCGCCAGCCCCGAGGGACCGTCGTTCCAGGAAACCTTCGCCCTGGCCCGACGACAGGTGGAATCCGGACAGGCTGGATCGCTGATGGAAGTCCGGCGGCCGCTGCCCTTCGTGACCACGGCCGGCGGATTTATGGAGAAATACGGCCCCGACGAACGCTACAATTACCTCCGCTTCACAGCCGCCGTACAGTGCCCGACGCTGGCGACGTTCGGCGGCGCCGAGGTGGAAAACAACATGGCTTTCCGCGGCGCGCCGGAAGCGCTGCAACCGATCGCGGCGCGGCACGGCCGAATGCGAACGACCGTCGTCGCCGGCGCCGACCATTTCTACAGCGGGACGCGGGGCGAGTTGGTCGGCCGGGTGATCGACTGGCTGCGCAACCCGACGGCCTGAAGCGGAACGCTGTTTGCATTCCTTGTTCCGGTTCCGGTTACGACCCTGGCAGGAGGGAATCGCGATGAAACGCCGAGAGTTCATGAAGGTAGTGACGGCCGCGGCCCCGATGGCGGCGAGCGGCCTGTTCGGCAGCATGGACGTCTTCGCCTCGGCGGCGCCGCCGGGCGACAAGCCCGAGCGGCCGAAAGACGTGGTCCGCGGCGACATGCGCTACCGCTCGCTGGGCAAGACCGGCGAAGAGGTGTCGGTCCTCGGCGTGGGCGGCTACCACATCGGCGTCCCCAAGGATCCGCAGGAGGGCGTCAAGATCATCCGCACCGCCATCGACGCCGGCGTCACGTTCATGGACAACAGCTGGGACTACCACGACGGCGACAGCGAAGTCCGCATGGGCAAGGCCCTCCAGGACGGCTACCGCAAGAAGGTCTTCCTCATGACCAAGGTGGACGGCCGCACCAAGGCAGCGGCCGCCAAGCAGATCGACGACTCGCTCAAACGGCTTCAGGTGGACGCGATCGATCTGATGCAGCACCACGAGATCATCCGCATGGAGGACCCCGATCGTATCTTCGCCGAAGGCGGCGCGATGGAAGCCTTCCTCGACGCGAAGAAGGCCGGCAAGATCCGCTACATCGGCTTTACCGGCCATAAAGACCCTCTGGTTCATCTGCGAATGCTGGAGGTCGCCGCCAAGCACGACTTCCACTTCGACACGGTGCAAATGCCGCTCAACGTGATGGACGCCCACTTCCGCAGCTTCGGCCGGCACGTTCTGCCGGTGCTGGTCAAGGAGGAGATCGGCGTGCTGGGCATGAAGCCGATGGCCAGCGGCGCCATCCTCAAGAGCAATACCGCCACGGCCGCCGAGTGCCTCCGCTACGCCATGAGCCTGCCGACGTCGGTGGTCATCAGCGGCATGGACAGCATGGACGTACTCAAGCACCACCTGGAGGTCGTCAAGACGTTTGAGCCGCTGACCGAGGAGCAGACGGCCGCGCTGCTCAAGAAGACGGCGGCCGCCGCCGCGGAGGGCAAGTACGAGCTGTTCAAAACGTCCAACCCGTTCGACGCCACGGCGAGCCATCCCGAGTGGCTGGGGTGAGTTTTCCCCTCCCTCCGCAGGGTGCGCGGTACGCCGGCACCCTGCGGCCGAGGACGATAGTCCAACCGCTGGGGCCGGGTATCTATCAACCATCTGCGGGCCAGATGCGGATGGTTCCGTCATCGCCGCCCGAAGCCGCCAGGCGCCCGTTGGGGGAGAAAGCGACGCATCGCACTTGATCGGTGTGCCCCTTAAGACAGCCGACCCGCTTGCAGTACTTGAGCAGCCACAACAACACGGTCTGGTCTGCCCCGCCGGTCAGGGCCAGGCGGCCGTCCGGGGAAAGAGTCACGCAGAAGACTTCCCCGGCGTGGCCGGGGAATGCCCAGCCCTGGCTGCGCTCCGCGTCCCAGACGCAAAGGCGGTGGTCGCCAGCGCCCGTCAAAATGCTGCGCCCGTTGGAATGGGAGGCGACGGCGTAGACCCCGCCGCCGTGGCCTTCCAGGCGGAGCTGCTCTGCCCCGGTCCCGTCATCGTAGACATGCACTACGCCGTCGAGGCCACCGGCTAGTACGCCGCCCTGCGGGCTAAACGCGACGCAATGAACGTCGCCCTTTAGCTGGCCGGCGCCTCCGAATCGGCGGAGTAACTTGCCCTTTTCTACATCCCAAAGCGTCACCGACCGTCCCCCACCAACTAGCAGGCGTCGGCCATCCGGCGACAGAGCGGCCGACGTGATGTGGTGCCTCAGCGCGAAGTTTCGCACTTCGGCGCCCGTGTTCAGGTTCCACAGTCGCACCGTCCCGTCAGCCGCAACCGAGAAGGCACGGCGGGCGTCGGGGGTAAAGGCCGCGTACACCGTCGCCGCCGGTTTGAACCAGCCCTTCGGCGGCCGCAGGCATACGATTTCCAAGCCGTCTACCCGCCACAGGCGAGCCGAGCCGTCATCGCCCGCCGACAGCAGGCGGCCTGCCTGCGGCGCGAACGTTACGAACAGGACCTTGCCGTCGTGCGCTTTGATTACCCGAGACGGCTCGACGACGCTTATGACGTCCGAAGGCGTGCTTTCCGGGGGCGGCTTGGGCGGGCCGATGACGCGGACGGTCGGCGGAGCGCCGGCTGGGATAATCGCGGCCTTGATCGCCGCAAGGGCCGACCGCAGGCCCCCGCCCATCCCGTCGGCCGGCGTGGCTTGCTCCGTCGCGCGGAGGCGGGTGATCAGCTTTGTACAGTCAGCAGGGCGGGCGGCCGGGTCGTTTTCGAGGCAATCGCCAAGCAGTTTCGCCAGCGGCGCCGAGATGCTTTCCCAGTGCTTGCGAAGGGGCTGAGGCGTGCCGAACATCGCGTAGCAGCACGTCCTGGCCAGGCCGTAGATGTCGGAGTACCGACCCGCCGCGACGCCGGGCCGTCGGCCCATCTGCTCCGGCGCCGCGTAATCGAACGTGCCGGCCAGGTCGCCCACGGCTGGCGGGCGGTTCGGCGTCTCCGCGTCCTTCCGCGTTTCATGCTGGGCGTCGGCCCTTAGCGCCAGGCCGAAGTCGATCAGCTTCACCTGCCAGTTTGCACCGTCCCGGCGGACCAAAACGTTGGCGGGCTTGACATCCCTGTGGAGTATCTTTTTGTCGTGAGCGGCCTTCAGCCCGTCCGCCATGAGGCAGGCGACGGCCACACAGTCCTTCTCCGACAAGCGCCGCGCCTGGGCGTACTCTTGCAGCGTTTTCCCGTCGAGGTACTCCATCACGAAGTATGGCCGCTCCTTGTCCCTTGGGAGGGCGTAGGCGCAGTCGATCACCCGTATGATGCAATCGTGCCGCAGCTGATTGAGAACACGGGCTTCGCCGAACACCTCTTCCATGTTCCGGGCAATGCCGTCGCCTCGGAGTACCTTGACGACCACGTCGTGCCCCAGCTGTTCGTGCCGGCAGAGGAAGGTCACGCCGAAGCCGCCGGCGCCGAGGATGCGCTGCGGTCGATACTTGCGCACCGGGAACGGGGAGAACCGCGGTCCGTCCAGCTTCACCGCTTCAAGGAACTCGCGGAAGGCCGCCGACAGGTCGTCGTGGGCGAGGGCCGCCTGGTAGGCGTTGAAGTGCGCCTCGGCCCGCATCGGGGGGTCGGCCACGGCGCCGGCCACCTCGGCGAACGTCTGCGCCGCGCCGCCGAAGTCGCCCGCTCCGACCTGCAACTTGCCCAGGCCGTTCAGCAGCGCCGGAATCCGTGCCTGCTCCTCCGTCGGCAGACGGCGGAACCGGACCAGCAGCGCCTTCACGGCCCTTCGTTCGTCCTCGCCGCGGATGCTGAACGAGTGCTGCGGCCGCACCTCGCCGCGCTGCATTCCGACCTGACTGAGCTGCTGCTGCACCTGCAACAGTAGGCCGCGCACCTCGCCGGCGTTGGCCAGGTGCAGACCGCCCATCCGCTGCAGCTCGGCCTGAAGATCGAGGACGGCGCCGTGCGTCGCCGCGGCGGTCGCCTGGGTCTCAGCGACCGCCGTCTCGATGCGACCCAATTGCTCAAAAACGGCGTCGAAATGTCCGCGAAGCGCGGACAGGGCCTTATTAACCTCGGCAAACGCCCTCGCCTGCGAGGCGGTCAGCTGGCGCAGGCCGTCGAAGAAAAGGCCGTGAGCCAACTCCGGGTCGGTTTCGACCTCGCGGCGGAAGAAGTAGCAGAAGGCGGCGGCCAGCAGCGGCGGCCCGGCCGGCGTCGGCGCACGGAGCAACTTCGCAAGGTTCGGGTAGTCCGGAGCCAGCACGTCGGCGACGGCTGCCACAGCCCGGCCTGCCTCCGCGATCAGCCCCTGCGGGTCGGCGTGCCGCTTGAAAGCGGACGCCTCCCGAGCGACTTCCGCGGGCTCGTCCTGCTGCGCCAGCCGCCCCGACTTGCGGAGCCGCTTCAGCTCCTCCAGGCAGGCTTGGCGGAAGTCGGGCGGGGCGCTGTCGAAGGAAACGGCGCTGCCCTTCAGGAATAGCTGGACCTGTTCGCGGACGCCCTTGTCGTCACCGGAGGCGAAGAAGACTCGGACGCGGTCGAGGAAGCCGTCGCCGGCCAGGGCGACGCCGAGCGCCTGCCAGGCTCGTTCGTGGGCCGACGCCAGGGCTTTCGGCAGCGTCTGGCTGTGGTCGGTGAACCGCTGTTTGACGGCCTCGGCGACCTGAAGGGCGTTTCCGTCGTAGTCGCCGATCACCTGCCGGAGTCCGAAGCCGATCAGCTGGGTGGCGAGGGACATGGGGGCTGCCTCCGACCCCGAAGTTGCGGGAACTTCAATGAGTGTAAAGGGGCCGCGCCTGAGATGCAAGCGGGGAGTCGGCGTTCCATTTCCTCCCTCCCCCGCGATATAATGAAGTGGTCCCTTCTCCCCGCAGGCATCGCCAGGAGGTGCGATCATGGCCGTTCTCACCGCTCCGCGTCCACCCACCGATGTCCGTTGGCACTTCGACGATCGAACCGTCCCCGACCTCCGCACCCCCTTGCCCGGTCCCAAAGGCCAGGCCCTGCTCGAGCGCGACGCTCGGTTCACGTCGCCGTCCTACACCCGCGCCTACCCGCTGGTCGTGGACCGCGGCAGCGGGGCCGTCATCCAGGACGTGGACGGCAACCTGTTCCTCGACTTCACGGCCGGGATCGCCGTCGCATCGACGGGTCACTGTCATCCGCATGTCACCGCGGCCATCAAGGACCAGGCCGATAAGCTGCTGCACATGTCGGGCACCGACTTCTACTATCAGCCGCAGATCGACCTGGCGCAGCGGCTGGCCGAGAGCGGTCCGGGGCCGTCGCCCAAGCGCGTCTTCTTCACCAACAGCGGCGCCGAGGCGCTGGAGGCGGCGCTGAAGCTGGCCCGCTGGCACACCGGCCGGTCGCGGGCCGTCGCCTTCTTCGGCGCCTTCCACGGCCGCACCTACGGCGCCATGTCGCTGTCCGGCTCCAAGCTCGTCCACCGCCGCGGCTTCTCGCCGCTGGTTCCCGACATCCACCACGTCCCCTATCCGCGCGGCTGTCACGAGTGCGACGCGCCGGACGCCGGCTGCGCCTGCGTCCGCAACATCGAGGAGACGCTGTTCCGCCGCATCGCCCCGCCCGAGGAGGTCGCCGCCGTCTTCGTCGAGCCAATCCAGGGCGAGGGCGGCTATTACGTCCCGCCGCGCGGCTTCCTGCCGGCGCTGCGCGCCATGTGCGATCGCCACGGCATTCTGCTGGCGGCCGACGAGGTGCAGAGCGGCATGGGCCGGACGGGCATGATGTACGCCGTCGAGCACTGGGGCGTCGAGCCGGACATCGTCTGCCTGGCCAAGGGCATCGCCAGTGGAATGCCGCTGGGGGCCATGATCGCCCGCAGCGAGGTGATGGATTGGCCGCCCGGCAGCCACGCCAGCACGTTCGGCGGCAACCCTGTCAGCTGCCGCGCCGCCCTGGCCACGCTCGATTTGCTGGAGGCCGGTTACATGCAAAACGCCGCCGAGCGCGGCGAGCAGCTGAGAGAGGGTCTGCGGCGCCTGCGGCAGAGGCACGCCAAAATCGGCGACGTTCGCGGTCTGGGCCTGATGACGGCGATGGACGTGGTCCAGTCGCGCGACCCGTACACCTTCGACCCGGCCGGGCGCGACGCCGTCGTGGAAGCGGCGTTCCGAAGCGGCCTATTGCTCCTGGGTTGCGGCGAGAGCGCGGTGCGTTTCTGCCCGCCGCTGTGCATCTCGGCCGAGCAGGTGGAGACGGCGCTGCACATCCTGAATGGGGAGCTGGCGCGCTGACGGCGCAAAGACTCTTGTTTTGCCGCACTTCCGGCTTTTGCGAGCTATAGTTTTAGGGACCGATGCGGCGGCTGGGAGCGGCGATGCCCTGACCGCCGGCGCAGGCTAAGCACGCAGACCACGGGAGAAAGGCGACATGGCCAGACCCCTTCCCGCCCCCCCTCCGATCCGGGGCGGCTTCAATGGCGCCACGAACGGAAGACCCGCGGCGTCCGCTCTTCTGCACCAGGCGGCCCACGAAGCCGCGGCGGACGCAGCCGGGGCCGCGGCGGAAGACGCACAGGAACTCGAACGGCTGCGCGAGGAAAGCGCGCAGCTGCGGGCGCTGTGCCTGGAGCTGGAGCAGGCGCTGCACGAGGCGACGCAGAACGCGTCGCACCACGGCGAAGACCGCGCCAAGGAGTACGAGGCGCTGCTGGAAGAGAAGACGGAGATCATCCGCCAGCTGCACGAACAGGTGCAGGAGCTGCAAGCCGTCGCGGCCGAGTTGGAGGCGCCGTCCGCCCCCCGGCCGACCAACACGGGTCCGGCGCCGCGGGAGGACGATCTGCTGGCCTTGAGCGAAGAGCTGGAGCGGGAGCGGCGCCAGCTCAAGGAGGACGAGGAGTCGCTGATGCAGCAGATGCGCGAGATGGAAGTGAGCATGGCCCGCGAACGGGCGGAGATGGCCCGGCAGCGCAACGACATGCAGCGGCTGCAGAGCGAGATCCGCCACGAGCTGGAGCGGCTGGAGCGGAGCGGCGCCCTGCAGACCAAGATCGACGGCCTCAAGAGCAAGCTTCAGGATGCGTCGTCGCGTCGCGGCTCCGCGCCCGTGGCGCCGCTTTCGCAGACAGCGCCGGCCGCCGGCCCGGTGGGGGCGGCCCCGACGCCGGGCAAGAAGGAAGGCCTCTTCGGCCGCCTCTTCGGCGGCAAGTAAGCAAACGATGAACGCGGAATGATGAACGATGAATCAGGCGTTTGCTTGATTCATCGTTCATCATTCCGCCTTCAGCATTCCCACCTTGCCTTCCTCCGGCGCAACCCATTAACTGAACCCTGTAGGGCGGCGTTCGTGCCGCCCCCAAAACCCGGGGGGACAAGCCCATGCGACATGCGGCGTGGCTGATGGTGCTGGCGCTGGCGGCCGTGCCGGCATACAGCTTTACGAACGGCTCATCGGCGGATGAACCCAAGGGGACCGAGGTGGATCTGGACGGCCTCAAGGCGACGACGCCGGCCGACTGGAAGAAGCAGGAGCCGAGCAACCAGTTCCGCTGGATGCAGTTCGGCGTCCCGAAGGCCAAGGGCGATTCGGACGACGCCGAGCTGGTCCTATCCAAGGGCCTCGGCGGCGGCGCCGACGCGAACGTGGCCCGCTGGAAGGCGGGGTTCAAACCGCCGTCCGGCAAGAGCATCGACGACACGGCCAAGGTCGGCGAAATCACGATCGGCGGGACGAAGGCGACTTACCTCGACGTGTCGGGGACGTATACCGTGCCCTTCGCGCAGAAGGCGGACGTTCGGCCGGATTACCGAATGCTGGCGATCTACTACGAGGGCAAGGACAACGTTTACACATTCAAGCTCGTCGGCCCCGCCGCCACCGTGGACGCGGCGAAAAAGGGCTTTGACGACTGGCTGAAGTCGTTCAAATGAGGCATGGCGGCGAGCGGCGCGGCGTCAGCCCGCCGGTGCAGCACACTGTCGCCGACGGCATTCCGCACCGGCGGGCTGACGCCGCGCCGCTCGCCAATGACTTGTCGTCCATGCACATCGACCAGTTCGATTACGACCTGCCCGAACGGCTGATCGCCCAGGAGCCTCTGCCCGAGCGCGACCTGTCCCGCCTGATGGTGGTGCGCCGCGACGGCTCGCCGCCGATCGACCGCATCTTCCGCGACCTGCCCGCGCTGCTGGACCCCAGCGACCTGCTGGTGCTGAACGACACGCGCGTACTGCCGGCTCGGCTGATCGGACGCCGCGGCCGCAGCGGCGGCAAGTGGGAGGGCCTCTTCCTGCGCGAGGAACCCGGCGGCGCGTGGGAGCTGCTCACGCAGACGCGCGGCCGGTTGCTGACGGGCGAAACCATTCTTGTCGATCCCGAAACTCCATCAGCCGAGGGAGAAAGCCAGCCGCTGTCCTTGCGTTTGGAGGGCAAATCGGCGTCGGGCCGCTGGTTGGCCCGGCCGGCGGAGGCGGGGCCGGTCGCGGGGCTGCTGGCGCGGTACGGCCGGACGCCGCTGCCGCCGTACATCCGCAAGGGCCGCGCCGCGCCGGGCGACCGCGAGCGCTACCAGACCGTGTACGCCCGCCAGGCCGGCGCCGTGGCCGCGCCGACGGCGGGGCTGCACTTCACGCCGCGGCTGTTCGACGCCTTGCAGGAGCGGGGAATCGAGCGCACCTTCGTCACGCTGCACGTCGGGGCCGGCACGTTCCAGCCGGTGACGGCGGAGGACGTGACGCAGCACCGCGTCCAGCCGGAATGGGGCGAGGTCCCGGCCGCCGCGGCGGAGATGGTCGCCGCGTGCAAGGCGCGGGGAGGCCGCGTCGTATCGGTGGGCACCACGTCGGTGCGCGTGCTGGAAACGGCGGCGCGGGCGGCCGAGGGGCCGTTGCGGCCGTGGTCGGGTTGGACCGACCTGACCATCCGGCCGCCGTTCGCGTTCAAGGTTGTGGACGCGCTGGTGACGAATTTCCACCTGCCGCGGTCGAGCTTGTTGCTGCTGGTCGCGGCGTTCGCGGGGCTGGAGAAGATGAAGGCAGCGTATCGGCTGGCCGTGGAGCGGGAGTATCGGTTTTATTCTTATGGCGATGCGATGCTGATTCAGTAAAGTCGGATCCGCCTTTCAATACATCTCGTACACATGCTGTCCGCCGTGGGCGGGATTGCCGATGAGCGTGCGGCTGCACGGATCGACCACCAAGTCCAGGTGTTCCAGCGGAATCTGACCGAGCAGCACCGGCACGCCGTCCGGTACTTCCAGGACATCCATCGTACAGTTGCGACCCATGACCGTCAGCCGCACCGCCTGGTACATGGCCGCATCGGCCGGCCCGACGCTGCTGGTCACGCGCCGAGTCCCGGTCTGCACCAGGCCGAGCTGCCGGATCAAGCTTGTCGGCATCGACAGCAGCGTGGCGCCCGTGTCCGCGAGGGCGTCGGGGACGACAATTCGGCGCACCTGCTCCGGCGGTTGGATGCCGCGATGGGCAAGATAGAGGTCGGACAGGTTCTCAATCGTCGCTTCCGCCACGACGCGCCCCATTGTTTCCGTCTCCATTGCCATTCTCCTTCGCTTGCGTATCCGACAGGTAGATTTTACTCCTCCGCCACTTCCCCGTCCGCCAGTCCCAACTTCTTCGCCTTGCGATGCACCTCCTTCGCGTCCATGCCTAGCTGCCGCGCCGCCGCCGTCTCGTCGCCGTGCGCTGCCTCCAGCGCCTCTCGAATCCGCTTTTGCTGCTCCCATTCCTTGATGTTTCGGTACAGCGTTCGTTCGCCGATGCCCAGCATCTTCGCCGCCTCCTCGCGGTTGCTGTTCGTCAGCGCCAGCGCCTGCTCCGTGTAATAGCGCTCCACCTCGCTCAGCGGCCGACCCACGAGGCTCGACGGCCCCGCCGATTGGCCGGGGGGCAGCGGCATCTTGCCCAGAATCTCGCCGTCCTGCACGTCGTCCAGGCCCAGTACGCCGTCCACGTCCAGCACCACCATGCTCTCCACGAAGTTGCGCAGCTCGCGCACGTTGCCCGGCCAGGCGTAGGCCATCATCGCCCGCCGCACCGGCTCCGCCACCGTCTGCACGTTCTTGCCGTGCTGGGCGTTGAACTCCTTGATGAAGTGGGCCGTCAGCAGCATCACGTCCTCGCGCCGCTCGCGCAACGGCGGCAGCTTCACGGTCATCACCTTGAGCCGGTGGTACAGGTCCTGCCGGAACGCCCCCTCCGCCACCGCCGCGTCCAGGTCGCGGTGCGTCGCCGACACCACGCGCACGTTCACCTTGATCGCCTCGTTGCTGCCGATCCGAAAGACCTCTTTATTCTCCAAAACGCGCAACAGCTTCGCCTGGAGCGCCAGCGGCATGTCGCCGATCTCGTCCAGGAACAGCGTGCCGCCGTTGGCGTACTCGAAGCGGCCCTTGCGCGGTTTGTCGGCCCCGGTGAACGCGCCCTGGTCGTGGCCGAACAGCTCGTCGTCCAACAGGTTTTCGTTGAGGGCCGTGCAGTTCATCTCGGCGAACGGCCGATTCTTGCGCGGGCTGTTGTTGTGGATGGCCCGCGCCGCCAGCTCCTTGCCGGTTCCGGTTTCTCCCAGGATCAGCACCGTGGCGTTGGTCGGGGCGATGGCCTGGAGGCGCTTGATGACCTCGTGCATCTTCGGGCTGTTGCCAATGACGCCCTGGAAGCCGAAACGCTCGTCGAGCTGTCGGCGCAGCTCGCGGTTGGCCCGCGCCAGCCGCAGCCGCTCCGCCGCGCGGTCCACGATGGCCCGCAGCTCGGCCACGTCCACCGGCTTGGTCAGGTAGTTGGCGGCGCCCTGCTTGATGGCCTCCACGGCCGTCTTTACGTCGCCGTGGCCGGTGATCATCACCACCTCGGCGTCCGGCGATTCCTGCTTCGCCAGGCGCAGAATCGCCAGGCCGTCCAGGTCCGCCATCTTCAAATCCGTGAGGATGACGTCGAAATCGTCCTGGGCGATGAGGCGAGCGCCTTCCTTGCCGCTGGTTGCGACGGTGCATTCGTAGCCGACCCGATCGAGGCTCTCGGCCACGGTTTCGGCGTGGAACGGCTCGTCGTCGATCACCAGGACTTTCAGGCCTTCGCCGGGTTTGCGCGACGGGGCGGGGTCGGGAACTGGACTCATGGCGTTGGTTCCACGGGCGTGGGCGGAATGAGAGTATTTTACGGGCCGAGCGCTGAGAACGCCTAGCCCGGCCGCGCCACCAAGGTTGCGGGGGCCATGCTTTCGCGGCCCTTCCAAGACGTGTTTCGTCTTCCACGACATGCGGGCCGCGAAAGCATGGGGTCGGGGACAACATGCTTTCGCGGCCCATCCAGGCCGGGATGACAAAACTTGCTTCTGACGGGCCGCGAAAGCATGGCGCCCCATACAGGCGTTAAAGTCGGCGCGTCCGAACCTCCGATGATAACCGATGGACCCGCATACGAGTGAAGGGGGACGGCGATGACCGAGACGCAAACGCTTCTGGGCAAGATCGCGGCCTTGCGCCAGCGATTGGAGCAGGCCCAGAAGCTGGCGTCGGAAGCGAACACCGCCGCCAAGGAGCTGTTCGGCCCGCCGACCGCCGTGCTGGAACGCCGGGTGGACGACGGCGCCGAACAGGACGCCGCCCTCGACGGGGCGGTCCACGCCGTGGCGCCGCAGATCGAGCCGCCGCCGCTGCCGCGTCAGCTGACCATGCGCGCCCGCCGCGTGCTGGAGCGCGGCCGCGATCTCCTGTCCCGGCTGCGGCAGATCAGCGACGCCTTCGCCGTGCCGATCGACGAACCCGGCCCCGCCGTGCTGTTCGAGCGGGCCGACCCGCTGACCGCCCTATACCGCGAGACGGCGGCCATGACCGACACGTCGCTCCGCATGGTGCCGCTGTTCCCGCAAACGGCGACCGCTCAACTCTATTTATGTGAGGGGCTGGAGGCGATCCTGACCGTGATCGCCGGCCGGCTCAAGACGCTGATCGCCGGCGTCGAGACGCGCCGCGCGGAGAACGGCCGCGTCGCCGTTCTGGTCCACCTGCTGACCGAACTGGAGGCGGGCCGGCCGGTGGATGTGGCGCCGCTGATGGACCTGGCCGAGGAGATCGTCGCCGATGCGCTGGACGGCGGGCCGCTGCTGTTCCGCGAAGGCGACCCCGCCCGGCCCGCCCACTTCGCCGCCTGCCACGGCCTTACCACGGCCCGCGTCATTGCCCGCGTCGCCCGGGACGACCCGGACTGGGACGGCCGACTGATCGAGCCGGTGCTGGCCGCCCTGGTCCACGATGCGGGAATGCTGCGCGTGCCGGCCGACGTTCTTAAGAAAGCCGATTTGCTGACCCCGGAGCAGCGCCGCGTAATCGAGGCGCACTGCCGGGCCGGCGCGGAAATGGCCTGGCGGCTGCGGCCCGACGCGGCGTGGCTGGCGCGGGCGGTCGCCGAGCACCACGAACGGCTGGACGGCACGGGCTACCCGGACGGTCTGAACGCCGGCCAGCTGTCGCCGCTTTCCCGCCTATTGGCGGTCTGCGATGTGTACGCCGCATTTTGCACCAAGCGGCCGCACCGCCTGGTCCGGGAGACGCGCACGTCGCTGACCGACGTTCTGCTCCTGGCGGAAAGCGGCGTGCTGGATCGAGATTACGCGGAGCGGCTGCTGAACCTTTCCTTCTACCCGGTGGGGTCGGCCGTGGAGATGGCGGACGGTTCGCTGGCGCTGCGTGGCGGCGGCGCCGTCGGCGTCGCGCGACGACCTGAACGCCCCGGCCCGGCCCGTCGTCGCGGTGCTGACCGACCCGCACGGCGAGAGCCTGCCTGCGCCGCGGCACTACGACTTGACCCACCGCGAGGACCAGAGCATCGTGCGGACGCTGCCGGCCGGCGAACGCCGCGAGCTGCTGGCGGCGCGGTTCCCGGAATGGGCGTGACCGAATCGGGGGGCGGCAATCGGTTAGCCGCGACCCGGAGGGGAGCGTGTCGGCGGAGCGCTCCCCTCCGGGTCGCGGCTAACCACGCGATTAACCCACTATCCACTAATGACGAAACCATCCGGCTACTTCCCGGCGACGCGGCACCCGTGGCCGTGCACGCTGTTCCTGCTGCCGATGCTGCTGGCCTACGAGAGCGGCGTGATGCTGCTCGGCGGGGCGCACCCGGAGGCGCTTCGCAACGGCGCCGACAACTGGATGCGCTTCGGCCTCACCGCCCTTGGCCTGCCTTACTTCTGGCTGCCGCCGCTCATGCTGGTGACGGCGCTGTTCGGCTGGAACCTCATGCGGCGCACCGACCGGCCCGGCGACATGGTCGGCGTCCTCACCGGCATGTCGATCGAGAGCGTCGGCTTCGCGCTCGGTCTGTGGGGCGTCAGCCGCGCGCTCGTGCCGATCATGCAACAACTCGGCGTGCAATTGGAGATTTCGGAGGGGACGTCCGGGGCCATGCGCCAGGTCGTGACGTATCTCGGCGCCGGCATCTACGAGGAAGCGCTGTTCCGGCTGGCGCTGTATTCGGGCATGGTCTGGCTGCTGCGCCGTTTGGAGGCGCCGAAGCTGTTGGCTGTGCTGCTGGCGGCGGTCGCGTCGGCGACGCTGTTCTCGGCGGCGCACCACCTCGGGCCGTATGGACAGCCCTACGACAACTACCTGTTCCTGTTCCGGCTGGCGGCGGGGCTGTACTTCGCGCTGCTGTACCAGTACCGCGGCTTCGGCGTCGCCGTCGGGGCGCATGCGTGCTACAACCTGATGGTCAGCGTCGGGGTGGCGTAACGGGGCCGCCCGTGAAGAGTGCGTGAAAGTCGCCTACCGGCCTTTTCGAGAAAGCCACCGTTGTGGTAGAACTCCCCTTCTCCCAGCCCACTCCTTTCCCCAATCGAGGAGGTCCGCTCGTGGCGCAAGTGAAACCCATTCCGGTCGGCATGCACAGCATCACAGCTCACCTGACCGTGAAAGGAGCGGCCGCGGCCATCGAGTTCTACAAGAAGGCGTTCGGCGCTGTGGAACTGGCGCGAATGCCCATGCCCGACGGCAAATTGGGGCACGCCCATCTGAAAATCGGCGACTCGCATCTGCTCCTCAACGACGAGCCGAACTTCCCTGGCAGCTGCAAATCGCCGCAAACGCTAGGCGGCAACTCGGTGGCCCTTCAGCTGTACGTCGAGGACGTCGATGCCGTGTTCAACCGGGCCGTCGCCGCAGGGGCGCAGGCGTTCATGCCGCCGGCCGACATGTTCTGGGGCGACCGCTACGGCCAGCTGAACGACCCGTTCGGGCAGCGGTGGTCGATCGCCACGCACAAGGAAGACGTGCCGCCCGAGGAAATGCAAAAGCGGGCGGAAGCCATGTTCGCCCAGATGGCCCAGCACAAGCCCTGAGCGCGGCTGACCAGCATCGGCGCTTCATTTCGCCCGCAGCAGCGGCGACTTCCACAGCCCGAGCCGGTGCATCCAGTAGCGGCCGACCTCGCCTAGCGTGCGGAGTCCGTAGACGAGGCTGCGACGGAAGTTGATGCTGCTGGCCTCGTCGAAGTAGCGCACCGGCACCGGCACGTCGCCCAACCGGAAGCCGAAATGGACGGCCTGGACCAAGAACTGCGTGTCGAACACGAAGTCGTCGGAGTTGCGCTCGAACGGGATGCGTTCCAGCACCTCGCGGCGGTAGACGCGGAAACCGCTGTGGAAGTCGCCGAGGTTCTGGCCGAGGGCGAAGTTCTCGGCGAACGTCAAAAAGCGGTTTGCGAGATACTTGTAAACCGGCATTCCGCCGTGCAGGGCCTCGGCCCGCGAGCGGATGCGGCTGCCCAGCACCACGTCGGCGACGCCCAGCTCGATGAAACCGACCGCCAGCGGGATCACCCGACTGTCGTACTGGTAATCGGGGTGGATCATCACCACCACGTCGGCGCCGCGGGCCAGGGCCTCGCGGTAACAGGTCTTCTGGTTGCCGCCGTAGCCGCGGTTCTCGGGATGGACGATCACCGTCAGGCCCATGTCGCGCGCCACCTCGACCGTCCGGTCGGTGCTGCCGTCGTCCACCAGGATGACCTCGTCCAGCGCCCCAACCGGCACGTCGGCCAGCGTCGCCGCCAACGTCCGTTCGGCGTTGTAAGCCGGCATCACGGCCACGACACGGTGCTGTCGCTTGGGCAGGTCGCGTTCCGGCTTGAGGATGCGATCGACGTGAAAGAATTCGTGGCGCAGGCGCAGTTGCGGGCGATTCAGCAAGGGCATGGTGCGGGTTCTCCGGCGGCGTTGCGGCGGGCCGCGCGCGGAGCGGCCTCCATTCAGGTTAGCAAACGGGGGTCGCAATGGGTAGCACTTGCCGTTCCCGCGCATCCGACCATACAATGAAGCAGCGATTTGAAATCAACGGAGGAGCGTCATGAAGGCCGGCATTCACCCCAAGTACGAAGAAGCCACCGTCGTCTGCGGTTGCGGCAATAAATTCACCACGCGCAGCACGAAGAAAAACATCACCGTCGAAATCTGCTCGGCCTGCCACCCGTTCTTCACGGGCAAGATGAAGTTCATCGACACGACCGGCCGCGTCGAGAAGTTCCAGCGCAAGTACAACTGGGCCAACCGCAAGAAGACCGGCGCCGCCGAGACGCCCGCCGAAGCCGAGGCCCCCAAATAGCGGCCGCCTCTCCCGAACGACGGAGGCGAAACGGAGCCGCGACCGTGAGGGAGCGGGGCGAGGTTCCTGAACCTGACCCCGCTCCCTCACGGTCGCGGCTCCGTTAAGAGCCTATCCCAAAACCCGGTCGGAGGGTATAATATAAGTAGCCACTTATCTACCGAACTGGAGCAGAGTCATGGCCGCTTCTCGTGAAACGGTTGTCGATACTTTCCGTATCCCGGACGCCCTCTGGGAACGCATCGAACCCCTGTTGCCCAAGGTGCGCCGCTCCCGCAAGGGGGGACGGCCGCCCTTGCCCCAACGCCAGGTGTTGGATGGCATTTTCTACGTCCTGCGTACCGGCGGCCACTGGAAGGCCGCCCCGCCCGAGTTCGGCTCCGGCAGCAGTCTGCACCGCTACTTCCAACGCTGGCAAAAGCGGGGGCTGTTCCGCCAGCTGTGGCAAAAGGCCTTGCACGAGTACGACGACAAGGTCGGCATCGACTGGGAATGGCAGAGCCTGGACGGGACCATGACCAAGGCCCCGCTCGGGGGGAAAAAAGACGGGCAAGAACCCCACCGATCGGGCCAAAAAGGGCACGAAGCGTTCGCTGCTGACGGACGGCCGCGGCGTGCCGCTGGGCCTGGAGGTGGCCGGGGCCAACCGGGCCGACATGAAACTGGTCGAAGCCACCCTGGACAGCATCCCGATCGAGCGACCCGAGCCCACGCCGGAGAAGCCACAGCACTTTCTGGGGGACAAGGGGTATGACTACCCCTCGGTGCGGGAGCTGGTGGCCCGCTGGGGTTACACAGCCCACATCCCGGTCAAGAAGCGCCGGGGGGCCAAGGCGGAGCCGAGGGAGAAGATCCCCGGGTATCGGGCGCGGTGCTGGGTGGTGGAGCGGACGCATAGTTGGATGAACCGCTTCCGACGACTGTTGATCCGCTGGGAGAAAAAAGTCCCCAATTACAAAGCCTTCCTCCACTTCGCCTGCGCCTGGATCACCTGGAGGGCGGCAGGGGTTTTGGGATAGGCTCTAACGCCTTTACTCCCCCGGGAGCGCGGCCATGTGGCCTTTCTTTGAACAATCGTTGACCCGTTACCGCGAACTGGAAGGCCAGCTCGGCGATCCTGAAATCGTCGCCAACCGCTCCCGCTATACCAAGCTGGCCAAGGAACACGGCGCGCTCGCCAAGCAGATCAAGCCCTATATCGAATACAAAAAGGTGCTGGAAGACGTGATCCAGGCCGAGGCGCTGGCGTCCGCGGAGACGGACCCGGAGATGCGGCAGTACGCGGAGCAGGAACTGGCCGAGCTGCGCGGCCGGCGCGAGGCGCTGCAATCGCGCCTGGAGGATTTCCTGCTGGGAGAGGGCGAGACCTTCGACAGCATCATCCTGGAAATCCGGGCCGGCACCGGCGGCGACGAGGCGGCCCTGTTCGCCGGCGACCTCTACAACATGTACGCCCACTACGCGCGCGACCAGGGCTGGAAGGTGGAGGACATTTCGTTCAGCGCCGGCGAGCAGGGCGGCTACAAGGAAGTGGTCTTCAGCGTGACCGGCGACGACGCCTGGGCCCAGCTGCGCTACGAGAGCGGCGGCCATCGGGTCCAGCGCGTGCCGAAGACCGAACAGCAAGGCCGCATCCACACGTCGGCCGCGACGGTGGCGGTGCTGGCGGAGCCGGACGAGGTGCAAATCGAGGTCCGCGACCAGGACATCGAATGGGAGACGATGCGGGCCGGCGGCGCCGGCGGCCAGCACGTCAACAAGACCGAAAGCGCCGTCCGCATCTGGTACAAGAAGGGCACGCCGGAAGAGATGGAAGTGAAGTGCCAGGACGAGCGCAGCCAGCACAAGAACTATGACCGGGCGTTGCGCATCCTGCGCGGGCGGCTGTACGAGCGGCAGCAGCAGAAACTGCACAACCAGCGGGCGGAGCAGCGGCGCACGCTGATCGGCTCGGGCGACCGCGGCGAACGCATTCGCACCTACAATTTCCCGCAGAACCGCCTCACCGACCACCGCATCAACCTGACGCTGTACAAGCTCGATGCGATCATCGCCGGCGCGATGGGCGAGCTGATCCGGGCGCTGCGCGACTTCGACAAGAAGCAGAAACTCGGCGGGACCGGGCCGCTGAGTGCGTAACTCGGTTAGCCGCGACGCGCCAGCGGAGCGCTCCGCTGGCGCGTCGCGGCTAACCAATGGAAATGAGGGATCATCCCGTGGTTGCAATTGAACCCTGGACCATTTCCCGCCTGCTCGACTGGACGACCCGCTACCTGTCGGGCAAGTTCGAGACGCCACGCCTGGACGCGGAGGTGCTGCTTTCCCACGCACTCGGCTGCAAGCGCATCGAGCTGTACACCCGCCACGAGGACGAGCCGGCGGACGAGCAGCGGGCGAAGTTCAAGGAGCTGGTGCAGCAACGGGTGAAAGGATGTCCCGTCGCTTATCTGGTCGGCCGCAAGGAGTTCTTCTCGCTGGAATTCGAGGTCAACCGCGACGTGCTGATCCCGAGACCGGACACCGAAACCGTCGTCGTGGAGTGTTTGCGTCTGGCGAAAGGGATGACGGCCCCGGCCGTCCTCGATGTGGGCACGGGGTCGGGATGCCTGGCGGTGGCCGTGGCGAAATATCACAAGACGGCCCAGGCGACTGCGGTGGACGTGAGCGCGGCGGCGCTGGCCGTGGCCTCGCGCAACGCCGTCCGGCACGGCGTCGCCGAGCGCGTCCGCTTCCTGGAGGGCGACCTGTACGCCCCGCTCCCGGCCGGCGAGCGCTTCGACTTCATCCTCAGCAATCCGCCGTACATTCCGCACGGCGACCTGGCCGCGCTCCCGGTCGGCGTCCGCGACTTCGAGCCGCTGGCGGCCCTCGACGGCGGCCCGGACGGCTACGCCGTCTTCGACCGTCTCATCGCCGGTGCGGCCGAACGGCTGAAGCCGGAAGGCTGTCTCATCGTCGAAATCGGCTCCGCCCAGGAAGCGCCGGCCCGCCAACGCATCGAAGCCCTCGGCGGCTTCGACCTGGGCCAGACGATCTTCGACGGCGCCGGCCATCCGCGCGTGCTGCGGGCGAAGCTGCACTGATTTCAGCGATCGCCCACGTACTCTTCGGTATAGGTCGCCTGCAAGCGGTAGCTGCTGCCCTCGCCCTGATGGCCCTTGATTTCCTTGTCGATCTTGAGCGACGCGCTCCGCAGTCGGCCGGCCTTGAGGTCCCAGACGATCTCGCCTTCCGGCTGCAAATCCAGCAGCGCCGCCTGCTCAGCCGCTGGCGGCGGCGCCTTGAGGCTCGTCGTCACCGCCGTCACGGCCACGCCGTCGGCGACGCTCTTGCAGACGTACTTCTGCACGGCGTCGTACTTGTCCGGCTCCAGCGTGATCTTGTAGTCGCGCTGCCACTCCTGTCCCGGTTTCGGCCCGTCAGCCGGCAAGACGCCGACAAACGGCAATTCATTTTCAAAACGGCTAGGCGGACCGAACTTCGACTCCTTCACCTCCACCACGCGGCCCCAGCCGTCCACGCGCAAAATCGCCAGCGCCTTGCCGACTTTGTCGTCGAACTGCGTGCGCATCTCCGGCGTGTTCTTCGCGGGGTTGGCGGAGTCGTAAAGGAGAGTGTCGCCGCTCGGCATGGTGGATTCGTACCGGATCGCCGCCAGCGACAGCTGCAACGTGGCGACGCCGGCCGCATCGACGGACGCGACCTGCCAGCGCTTGATGAGGTTGAGCTTCGTCTTGCTTTCGACCTTGCCGTCGGGCACCGTGTCGGCGGTGTAGGCTACCTGTTCGACGCGGTAGGTCAGCATTTGACCGGCCTGCCAGTGCAGCGGCCCCGCGCTGCGCCGGCGCCAGTCCGGCCGCCGCCAGCAGGGTGATCCCGGCCGTCATTCCCGTGCGGATCATGCGCCGCCTCCTTCCCGCTCCATCACCGGGGACGATCCATCCGGGCGGGAGGTATAGCAAAGCCGGCGGCGGGCGCACAGGTCAATTGGCAAGCGGTCGCGCAGGGAAATGAAAAAACCCGCTGCCTGCTCCTCAGCGTGCCGAAGCCGAGAAGCCGCTTGGCGGGTCCAAGGGAGTTCAACAAAGGCCTTGACGCCTTAGTGCATCGCAGAAGACTGTCGTTCTTCCAGGCCGTCGATGAAGTCGCGCAGCACGCTCCGCAGCATTTCGCCGGCCGTCAGGCCGCGATCCTGCGCCGCGCTCGCCAGGGCCGCGACTTGCCAGCCCGGCAGCAGCAGCGGGACTTCCACCACGTCACGCTCAGCCAGGGCCGTACCGAGGTCGTCGCCGCTCAGATTCAACATGCGCTGGCTCATGTCCGTCCCGGTTTTCCGGAGAGATTGGGGGACGCTCCCCGTGGCGGCCGATCCCAGGAACGCCCTGCCCCTAAAGCAAAGTCGGCGCCACATCCTTACCCCGGACACTGGAATGTCCGAAAGGTTCACAGGGCAATCAGTTAGGCAATGCGCAGTCGAAGGGATGTGTTCGTCGTCCCCGATGGCGCTGCCTAACCTTTTTACAGCAAACGCCTAGGAACTGGGCCGATCGGCTGCTTGGCGGCCTCTCGGCTTGTAAATGTTGCAAGAGGAGCGGCCGTCAGGACTCGCCGCTCTCCATCTGCAGCAGCTCGTTGTCGTACACCTCTTCCAGCTGGCGCACCGTTTTGGCCATGTCCTCGTCCTTCTCCACGACGCGCGACACCTCCAGCTCCCATTCGGTGCTCTCGGCCCGCAGCGCCCCGAGGTCGAGAGGCAGGCGCAGGATTTTGGCCAGGCGCCGCGTGACGGCCTCGATGCACAGCGGATTTCTGCCCTGCAAATAGCCGGGAATCTCGGCCACCAGGGACGTCATCTCCAGTTGGCCGGGGCCGGCCCGCGTCATCAGGTAGCTGGTGAACGATCCCGGCCCCTTGTAGCCGGTGCGGCGCAGGCCGTAGCGCTCCATCTCCGGCAGCAGGGCGGCGTCGGAGCAGCTCACGTACAGCCGCGGCTCTCGCGTGTGCGGCGCCGGGCCTCCGAACGAGCCGACGAACAGCACCCGGCGCACGCCGACCCGCCGGGCGACCTCCAGGACGCAGTCGCCGAACTCGCGCCAGCGCAGATTCGGCTCCTTGCCGACGAAGAGGATGAGCTGGGCCGGTTCGTGGCAGTAAAAAGTGTTGGCCGGCATCTCGACGGACTGGACCAGGCCGTCTTCGATGGCGACGGCCGGGCGGAACAGGGCGGCCAGGTCCATCGGGCCGGGGAAGTTGTAGAGGTAGAACGCTTCGGGGTCGATCTCGGCGACCGGCTGGGCGGCGAGCAGATCCACCAGGCGTTTGACCGTCCCGGTGGATACGTCTCCACCGTCCATCCAGCCGGTGAAGGCCAGCACCAGCGTGGCGCCCGGCAGAGAGGGACAGTCGTGAACGGTCAGGGCGTCGGTTTTGCCGTGGTTCATCCCGCAATTGTACCGGCCGCGGCCGGGCGGCTGCAACGACGGTCCGACCCGGCTCAATCGTCCGGCGTGAGGAACCAATCGCGGCGCGGCGTCCGGGTGATCTTGGGCGGCAGCATGGCGTCGTTGGGGTCGCTGCTGAGATGCTCGATCGCCCAGCCGCAGGCGTCGTGGACGGGGCCGCCGGACGGCTCGCGGTCGCCGCAGTACAGCCGCAGGTGCGGCAGGACCTCCGTGGCCTTCGTGCGACCGAGGGCGATGGCGGCCATCCGCCGAATGCGGGGGTCTTCCGGCGGGACGGAACGGGTGTCGTCGAGACGCGCCAGCAGGGCGGCCGTGAGGTCGGCGTCGGGCGCCCCTTCGTGAATCCTGCCGAGTGCCCAGGCCGCCGCGGCCCGCGCCTCCCCGATTCCCTGGTCGCCGCGGCGGGGAAGATACTGCCGCAGCACCGGGTCGGCCGCAGCGTACTGCTGCTCTCCGAGGAACTGGATGAGCTGCGAGACTTGATGGTTGACGGTCGAAAGGGGGACTTCTTCCGAGGGGAAGGGGCTTTTGCCCGCGAGGGTCTGCCGGCGCATCTCGGCGACGTAATCCACCACGGGCTGCAAGGTGTCGGGGTCGGCCAGGTTCCGCAGCCCCCAGGCGGCGGCGACGGCCACTTCCGGTCGGTCGGTCGGCAGCAACTGCACCATTCGTTTCGCCGCCGCCTTGCGATCGAGCAGAGTCAGCAGAATTGTCGCCTGCTCCAACCCCCGCCATTGCTTCACGTTCCCCGCCAGCATCCGCATCCCTTCCTCGATAACGCGGTCCCGCAACTCCTTCTTCCCGGCCAGGTCTTGCAGGCAGCGGCGCGCCTTCACGCGCACGTCGGGGTCGGCGTCGTCGAGTCGCTCGGCCAGGAGCTTAACGCGGGCTTCGCTCGGCCGGCGGAACAGCACGTCCACCGCGTAGGATCGAAGGTTGGCGTCGGGGCTGGCGAGCAGATGCTCCACGGCCGGCGCGAGGAGGTCCGGGTCGATTTCAAGGAGGCGGGCGACGGCCGGGGCGGCTACCGCCGGTTCCGCGTCGTCGGCGAAGCGTTGCAGGAGGCGAACGGCGTCGTCGCCGCGACTGCGGCGGAGCAGCGCGGCCGCCGCCAGCCGGCCGACCAGCCCCCCTCCCTGCCCTCCCCCCGCGGGTGGGGGAGGGCTAGGGTGGGGGGCGTCGCCCGCCAGCCGCTCCGCGTCCTTCTCCAGGCCGTCGCTACGCAGCGACCCCAGTGCGCGGGCCGCTTCCAGCCGAACCGGACCCGCCGTCTGCTCCGACAGGACGATCTCGCGCAGTCGGTCGCCGGCCTGGTCCTCGCCGACCGCGGCCAGTGCCTGGATGGCCAGGACGAGACTGCGCTGCGGAGTCGCCGGGTCGCGGAGCCGTTCGAGCCACGCGGCGCGGGCCGGCCGGTAGTCCCAGCGCGCCAGGGTCGGTTCGACGAGATCGCGCATCTCCTGGCCGTCCGTCTGGGCGTGCCGGAACAGGACCGGGGCGACATCCCGCGCGTCCAGGGCGATGAGCGCCTGCGCGTCCGCCAGGCGCACGGCGGGATGCTGGTCCGGCTGGTCCAGTGCCTGGGAAAGCGGTCCAATGAACAGGCTGAGGTCCGTCACGTCGGGTGGGCTCGGGATGAGCGCGGAAGCCGCCGTCAGGGGCGCCGATCCGAGAGGCGCGGCCAGCAATCCCGTCGCGGACGCCGCGAAGCGCAGGAGGACCGCATCGTTGCGCCGGTGGGCCAGGGCGACGGCGTCGGCCGCCTGCCGCCGCACGTCCGCCTCCGGCCGGTTGAGGGCCTTCAGCCACAGGGCCTTCGCCTTCTCGGGAAGAAACTGCTCCAGCCGCGGGCTGGGAAGATATGGGTCCTGATACATCGGGGAGTCGATGACCGGATCAAACGCTCCGCGGCAGAGGGGGAGACAAGGAGACAAGGAGACAAGCAGGCACGGAAGCAGCCATATGGCGACGAAAAGGAATCGTTGCGTCCGCACTGTATTCACCTTTCATCCCTCCGAAACAGCAGCCACGTCCGAAACCACAGAAACACGAGGAGGGCGACGCAGGCGGCGCCCACGATCCACCAGTTGGCGGGCAGCAGATCGTAGCCGGTGAAGCCCGGCGTCTCGGAGGCTTGCAGGGCGGCGGCCACCGGGTCGGCGATCAGGGCGGCGACCACGGTCTCACGGCCGAACGGCGCGCCGCCGCCCAGCCAGATCAGCAGCGGCCCAACGCAGATCGCCAGGATGGCTGCATAGGAAGCGGTCATGGCCGCGGCCGTCGAGCGGAACAGGGTGCTGGCCGCCGCGCTGAGCAGCACCAGGAACACGGCCGTCAGAACGAGGCACGCCGCCGTCCGTTCCACTTCCGGGACCTGCGACGGCTCGATTATCATCAGCACGATGTAGCCCGGCAAGGTGGCGCACAGAAGCAGGAGCAGCGGCAACGCGACGCTCAGGAGCTTGCCGCGCAGGACACGGCCGGGCGACAACGGCGTCATGCGCAGGAGCCGCCACGTACCGTTTTCGCGCTCGGCGCTCACCAGACCGGCCGAGAGGCTGGGGGCGAACAGGATCAGCAGCGCGATCTGGAGCAGGACCAGGCCGCCGCCGATGAATCGGACGCCCCATTCCGGGGCCAGCTGCAACGCCCCGTAGGTGCATACCAGCGACAGGATCGCGGTGAGGGCGATCAGGCGGAGCGTCCAGTGCGAGCGGCCGAGGAGGCGCGACCGGAATTCCTTCACCATGATCGGGTTGAGCCACAGGCTTATGCCGCCCGAGCGACGTTGCGGATCTACAAGGTAGATAAAGCGGCGCACGACTCGCTGTCCGAGCGACCGATCCTCCGTCATGACGCCGGCCGGCCGCGCCGGTCGAGCAGCGCGTGGTTGAGTCGGGCCACCGTCGCCCAGGCGCAGGCGGCGCTGCCCGTCAGCGCCAGGATCACGTACCACACGACGGCCCCGCCGCCGGCGGAGACGCCGAACGAGCCTACGTCTCCCTGTCCCAGGACTTCCATGACGGGGGGGATCGGCGACAGGCAGCGAACCAGGGAAGCCAGCTCCGTCAAAGGATCGGACCCGCCGCGGAGGAGAATGCTGGGAATCAGCGGCACGACCGCGATTCCCAGCACGAGAGCATAGGTGATGCGGAGCGCGCCGTCGGTGGAATGGGCGCGGCTGCTGACCAGCAATCCGAGCGTGGAGGTCTGCACGGCCGCGACGACGAGGACAAGGTACAGGAGGGTGATGCCGCCGCGCGTGTTTGTGCCGCCGAGGGCGTAGCAGGCCGCCGCCGCGGGCAGCGTCATCGCCAGGAGGACGGCCGTGAACCCGAGGACGCCGCCGAGCTTGCCGACATAGATCGAAGCCGGCCGCATGGGCGAATTGAGCAGCAGGGCCAGCGTCCCCTTGATCTTTTCGCGCACCAGCGACGCGGCCGGGAAGGCCGGCGTCAGGAGGAGGACGGCCGCCAGGAGACCGTAGCCGAACAGGCGAACCACTTCCTGGCGCGGGCGCCGGTGAGGTCCGCCTGTGGCCCCGTCGGCCAGCGGACGAGGACCAGCAGCGCGCACGCCAGGGCCAGGCCGAACTGCAAGGCCAACGCCTTGCGCGTGCGGAGCAATTCGAGCAATTCGCGGCGGATGATCGGGTTCATTGGAAGGATGAAGGATGAAGGATGAAGGATGAATAAAACACCATTACGACTCCTTGGCACGTTTGACGCAGGTCACGAGAATGGCGGTGAGTTGACCGGCCTCTCCGAGCAGCTCGATCAACTGTTTCTCTGGCATCATGCCGCTTTCGACCACCAGTTCCAGCCAGTAGGCCGTCTCTTCCAGTTCCTGCAAGCCGCCTTCGATCTTGCTGATGAACTCGGCATTCGAGCGCGCTCGATGGGCTTCGCGGTAGTGTGCTCCTACCGACGTGCCCGAGCGAAGGAATTGCTTCCCCAGAACCTGCGCCTCCGCCGTTCTCGGCAAAGCGCCGAACAAACGGATGATGCGGAGGGCGAATTGTTTAGTGCGCGTTTTCAGGTCTGTAATCATGAATTCATCCTTCATCCTTCATCCTTCATCCTTCATCCTTTTTTAGCGCCAGGGTCATGAACGCCTCCTCCAGGTCCGTTTGCACCTCGCGGAACTGCGTCACGCCCAGCCCCGCCGTAATGAGGGCCGTCAGCAGGCCCGCGAGTTCCTCCTCGCGCCGGGCGGTGCGGAACCGCACCGCGGCCTCGGCCGCCGACGTGCTGACCTCCATCCCCGGCTCGACATATTGACGCACCACTTCCGCCGCGCGGTCGATCTCGTCGGCCCGCGTCAGCAAGATTTCGATCGGCCGCTGCGGCCGGAGCTGGCGCGAAATCTCTTCCAGCGTGCCCAAGGCCCGCAGGCGGCCGCGCGTAATGATGGCAACGCGGTGACAGATCCGCGCCAGCTCCGGCAGAACGTGACTGGTGACGAGGAAGGTCTTGCCGCGGGCGGCCAGATCGAGCAGCAGCTGGCGCATCTCGATGCGCGCCTGCGGGTCCAGACCGTTGGCCGGCTCGTCGAGGATCAGGACTTCCGGGTCGTGCAGCAGCGTCCGAGCGATCGCCACGCGCTGCTTCATGCCGTGACTGAGGGTTTCGACGTACAGATCGTGGAAGGCGCCTGCCCCCGCCAGCTCCAGCACCTCGCCGATGCGCCGCGCCCGGTCCCGCCTCGGCAGGCCGAACGCCGCCCCGAAAAAGTCGAGGTATTCGCCGACCCGCATGTTGTCATAGGAACCAAACACATCCGGCATGTAGCCGACCAGCCGCTTGATCTTCTGCGCCTGCGTGACGCAGTCCGCCCCGGCGATCGTCGCCGTGCCGCTCGTCGGCCGGGCCAGGCCGACGAGGATCTTGATGGTGGTCGTCTTTCCGGCGCCGTTCGGCCCCACGAAGCCGAGGATCTGCCCCCGCTCCACGGAAAGGGTCAAACGGTCCAGCGCCACGACGTCGCCGTAGCGTTTCGTCAATTCCTTGGTCTCGACGACCGTTTGCCCCCGACTCATGCGTTGCTCCTGTGCTGCACGCCGCCTCCGGGCGCTGACGCGGCCCGGCTCGCCGTTCATTGAGCCGTTCCGGAAATCTCGACTTCCAGATACTCGATGATCCACTTCTCATTCGCCGGGCCGCCGGCCGCCGCCTTGCCTTGGGCCGGGGGCGGGCCGGTCAGCGACACGTTCAGATGCAGGCCGCCCTCCGCGTCCAGGTGAAGCAAGCGCTCATCGGCGATCTCGATGCGGATGGGGTCGAGCGGGCTGTCCACGGCGCGCAATTCGACGAGGCCGCCGTCGGCCCGCCCGGCGATCACGACCCGGCGCGAGGGGGCGTTGATCTTCGCGGAAAGCCGGGCGCGCTCGACCCGGAACGGCAGCACGGCGGCGGGCAGCTGGAAACGCAGGTGCATGTCGGCGTCCTCGCCGCCTTCCAGGGTCGGCCGCGTCGAGCCGTCGCCGACGATCCGCCGGTAGGGCACGAGCGGCCCTGGAATGACGACGGGCTTCCCGGAGGCGGGACGCTCCAGCCGCAGGGGGACGGCCAGCAGAGCGTCGCCGACGGCTCGCGCATCGGGGACCGGCGTGAAGTGCAGGTCGATCGGCTTCGCCCAGGCCAGCAGCACGTCCGGCCCTTCCGGCCGGCCCGCCGGCGGCGGTTTCAAGTATTTTAGATATAGGTCTTGTCGTTTTTGCTGCCGGTCGCTCAGCACGGCGCCGGTCAGGTACTGGTCCTTCGGCAGCACGTCGTCGCCACGGACGTGGAAGGTCCCATCCGCATCGAGGCGGGCCGCAAGGCTGCGGCCGTTTGACGGCGCCAGGACCGCGTCGGCCAGGTCCCGGAAGGGGCCGGCCGACAGCTTTCCGTCCAGGCCGTCCGGCCCGAAGCGGCCGACGGCCGTGAGCGGCTCGCCCGTGGGGACCGTGGCATGGAACGGGGCGAACCGCAGGCCGGCCGGCAGCGACAGGTCTTCCCAGTGCCACGCATCCAGGTCGGTCTGGATGAACCGGCGCGTCTGGCCCTCGGCGCCCGTCGCGTCCAGCTGGAATAAGCCAGGGTCGGAGGGATCTTTCACCGGCGCCACGTCCTGCTCCAGCTGATGGTCGCGACCGACGTAGAAGCCGCCGCGGTCGGAGGCGCCTTCGACCGGGCCGGAATCGGGCCGGTAAACCGCCATCAGTCCATGGACCGCCGCCTCTCCCGTGGCGGGGACGGCGTCCACGAGTTGGGCCGCGGCCGCGGTGGGCGGCGCCGACCGGCGCGACGATTCCCCGAGGCCGACGAACACCGCCGCCGCGCCGAGCGCCGCCGCCGGACCCACCCAGCCCAGCAGCTCCCGCCGCCGCGACCTCCGCAGGACGACGCCGATCAGCAGGGCCGTCAGCAGGAAGCCGCCGAAGACGAGGGCCACAGCCCAGGGGCCGATGACCGAGTAGCCGACCTCCTCGGCCAGCACCGGCTGCAAGTCGTCGAGGTGAAAGGCGGCTTCTTGCCGCGGCGGCTGCACTTCCGTGGCGACGTCCGTCAGGGGGTCGGTCGGGGTAGGGGGGGCCTGGCCCTTCTTACGCTGATACCAGCCGCGGGGGCCTAACGTCGTGAAAATCACCTTTCCCCGCCCCATTTGTCGGGTGAACCAGAGCGGCCAACCGTTGACGGTGTGTTTGGCCCGTTCCCGCTCCGGCAACAGCACCCGCGCGAACTCCACCGGCTGCTCCTCGTCGATCTTCAGCGGCGGGGGCGCCCAGGCGCCGCTCGCCTGCGTCTCGATCCGGAACGACGTCAGGCCGACGTGATCCACGACCTCGAAATCGAGGGCTTCGCCGAGCAGGGCGGCGACCGTGTCCGGATGGACGCGGTCGAGCATCACCCATACCCGGCCGCCCTGTTCCAGCCAGTGCCGCAGCGCCCGCAGCCCGGCGGGGTCGGCCGCCAGACGATCGGAGGCGACAATCAGGTGGTCGATGCCGTCGAAGGCTTCCTCCGTGGGCGGCAACGGGCCGGGCGGGATGCGGCTCACCCGGTCGGCGTCGGGCAGAGAGGCGGCTTGCCGGAACATTTGAGCAAGCCGGTAGGCCTCGTCGTTGGGGGACTCCGGTTGCGGCAATTGGCCGAAGGGGACGGCCGGAAAGGATTCGTCGTCGAGGAGGATGGAGGTGGACGGCTCCGGGACGCGGTACAGCACCGGCTTCCCCGGAACGCGCTCGTCGCCGTGACCAAGGATGGCGCGGTCGGCGCCGTCCGTGCGATCGTAGACCAGCCACCGGATGGGTGTGCCGATGGCGGGCGACTTCATCCCCGCAGGCCCGGCGAGCATCCACGTCGAGACGGTCGAATGCGCTGGGACCCATACGTCCCGGCCGTACTGCACGTCGGGCCGGCTCTCGAAGAAGACGAGGACGCGGCCGATGCGATCCGCGTCCGTGCGGTTGGCCACGGAAACGTCGAACGCCCCCCAGCTCTCCGTGGCGGTCGCGCGGACGCCGCCCGGCGTGACGCCGCCGACAATCAAGGGCGCCGCGTCCTGGGCGGGCGCCGGGGCGGGAGACAGCAGCGCCGCGGCCAGGCACGCGACGATGCGGCGTCCTATCCTCCCTATTCGGCGGGCTGAAGTCGGCAAATGGACGGTTCGCCTGCTGTTGGAAGGCATAGGAGAATCAGGGGTCGGGAGAGGCGAAAGGGCGTCGGCTACCGGACAGTGACGTTACACCAGAGCGCGCCGCGACGCAAGCATTCGCCGGGAATCGATTCGACTTCGTGTATAATGAGGGCGGTCATGATCCGCCCGCGCTCCGCCCGATCCCTACCCCCTCGTGGAGGGACGCCATGCCTTTCTACCAGCAAATGGGTTCGATTCCCCGCAAGCGCCACATCGAGCATCGCCGCGAGGGCGGCTACCGCGGCGAGGGCCTTTACTACGAAGAAGTCGTCACCACGGCCGGCTTCGGTCGGGCCTACAGCATCGTCTACCACCTGCGGCCGCCGACGCGCGTCCGCAAGATCGAGGCGGCCGGAACGGTCGCCGTCGAAACCGTCGAGCAGGACGTGCTGCGCCACCATCACTTCCGATCCGGCGCGATGCGCCCGGCCGGCGATGTCGTCACCGGCCGCGTTCCCTTCTTGACCAACGCCGACGTGACGATCAGCCGCTGCCGCCCGGCCGAGCCGCAGGCCGAGCTGTACCGCAACGCCGCCGCCGACGAAGTGATCTTCGTCCACAAAGGCCGCGGCGCCCTCTCCAGCATGTTCGGCGTCCTGCCTTTTCGGCCGTTCGATTACGTGGTCGTGCCGCATTGCACGACCTATCGGATCGACTTTGACGCCGAAACGCCGCCGGACCTTCTGGTAATCGAGGCGGCCGGCAACGTGACGATCCCGCCGCGCTATCTCAACCCCGAAGGCCAGCTGCGGCTCGGCGCCCCTTACGCCGAGCGCGACCTACACGGCCCCCGCGACCCGCTCGTCGTGGACCGCGAGCAGGACGTGACGGTGCTGGTCAAGGACGGCGCCCGGCGGACTCGCTACGTGCTGGCCCACCACCCGTTCGACGTGGTCGGCTGGGACGGCTTCGTGTACCCGTACACGTTCAACGCCGACGATTTCGAGCCGATCACCGGCACGGTCCATCAGCCGCCGCCGGTGCAGCAGACGTTTGAGGCGCCGGGCTTCGTGATCTGCACGTTCGCCCCGCGGCTGCTGGACACGCACCCGGAGGCGGTCAAAGTGCCCTACGCCCACTCGAACGTCCAGGCCGACGAGGTGCTGTACTACGTTCGCGGCCGGTTCGGCAGCCGTCGCGGCGTGGAGGAGGCGTCGTTCACGCTGCACCCGCGCGGCATCCCGCACGGCCCGCACCCCGGTACGATCACGGCCAGCCGGTCGCTGACGCGCACCGACGAGCTGGCCGTGATGGTGGACACGGTGAAGCCGCTGCTGCTGACGCGGCGGGCGATGGAGATGGACGATCCGAATTACCCGTATAGCTGGCTGGAGTGACGCGGCGGTCAGCGCCAGTGGTTGAGAACGTTCAGCTTGTCGGCGATCGGCGCGCCGGATTGGATCAGCTTGCGGAGGGCGCGAGCGACGCCCTTGGCGTCCAGGTCGCGCTTCTTATCGTTGTCTTTGCGGACGGCGAGAACGCCGGGATGATGACCGCCGGACCCCATGACCAGATCATGCAGCAATTCAAAATCGTCTTGGTTCCCTGTCAGCAGGACGCGGCCGTCCTGAATCGTATACAAGAAGTGAACTGGATCCTTTTTGCCCCGATTTCCCACCCGGTCGGGAACGACGACATCGTGCCCGTCCGCCCCCAATAGACGCACGAGGAGTGCGGCGGCGGAATCATCGTCCAGGTAGATCTTCATCGTTGTAGATCCGGTTCCGCTCTTCGCCGTTCAAGGGTTTGTAGTATTTGCCCGGGTCGTATTTATAGTCCGGGTGATTCATGCCGTGGGCCTCCATGAGCCGGTCTTCCCGCGCATGGTCGGCGATCAGCACGTCCTCATGCTTCTGGCACCAGTCGATGGCCTCCAACACGGCCTCCAGCGGGATGTCGTAGTCGGCGGCGACCTCTTCGGGCGTCCTGCCTGGTTCCACGCTGCCGTCGTCCTGGATTTTCTCGATGGTGGCGGAGTACGGAATCTCCGCCCGCATCCTCAAGCCCTTGACATAGGGCTGTCGGTACAGCTGCCCCGGACGGGTTTCCAGATAGTGATAGGTCGTCCCGTTGCTCATATCCGCATTCTACCCCGCCTGCACGGCCCGAGACAAGGAGACAAGGAGAGCCTGAAACCGCTCTCGTTTCACCCCTTTTCCTTGTCTCCTTGTCTCCTTGTCTCCTTGTCTCCTTGTCTCCTTGTCTCCTTGTCTCCTTGTCTCCTTGTCTCCTTGTCTCCTTGTCTCCTTGTCTCCTTGTCTCCTTATCCGTGTTACTGTCCCGGCGGCGCCATCGGCTGCGGCGGCGGGAGCTTGCCGTCGGCAATCAGCTTCTTCCAATCATCGACGGACTTGTCCCGCTGGTCCTGGCCCCAGGCGGCGTTGTAGTCCGGCAGCGGCGGCCGCGCCCCCGCCGACAGCTTCAGCAAGTGCCAGTAAGCGAGTTCACGGATCGGCAAATGCGGATCGCGCATGAGGCTCGTCAGCTTCTCGAACGTCGCCGGCTGCCGGAGGTCCTTGCTGGGGAAGTCGTGCAGCAGGATGAAGATGGTCTTCGCATCCACGTCGCGGAGGTGCTGGCCTTCGATGAGCAGTCCGGTTCCCTTCTGCTCGTTGTAAAGCAGCGGCCCATGGGCCTTGTCCCGGCCGATCCAGCGGCGCAGGGTGACGATGGCGGCGGAGCGGTCGAAGGCGTGGACCTCGTTTTCGTCGGTGCAGAGCACGTCCAGCAGGGGACCCACCGCGCCGATCGCGCCGAACGAATAGACGGCGAGGGCGCGCTCCATCGGCTTGTCGGACGCCGCCCGGGCCTCCAGCAGCGCCTCCTCGACCTTGGTTTCGGTCATGCGCGTGCTGAGGATGTCCAGGGCCTCGCGCATCAGGGCGACGGCCTCGCGCTCGGTGGGGTTGGCCCCGGCCGGCGGCGTCTTGCTCCAGACGGCCTGGACCAGCGGCCAGTCCTGCACGGCGACGGGCCGCGGTTCGGTCGCGCCCGGGCCTTTGTTGTCCCACTGGATGTGGGCGCGCGGCGGCAGGTTCGAGTATTCGCGCGACTCGAACTTGACCCCGGCCCGCCCCGAGAAAACGAACAGATCGACGCCCCGGAACGGCGCCTCGTCGAGGTAGTTGACGTCGCCCAGGTAGGCCTGAATCAGATCGACGCCGATCTCCGTGTCGGGGTCGAGCAGCGTCAGGTCCCAGACCTCCCCGGCGAAGCGAAGGCGCACCTTGACGGCGCCTTTTGTCTTGTGATTGGACAGGTAGATGCGGCCGCGGTCCAGCGTCAGGTCAGCGTCGAAGCCGGCTTCCGGCTGGTGCAGACGCACGGCGCTTTCCATCAGAAAGTCCATGATGGGATGGATGGTGAACTGGGGCACGTGGCCGTGCAGCAGCAGATGGGCGCCGCGATCGGGGCCGAGGGCCAGCTCGCTGTTGTAGCCGGGCAGGCTGACCAGATCGTCCGTGCTGAACACCTCGCTCTTGCCGGGAACCAGCCGCTTCCAGCCCGGCTGGTCGCTCGGGCGCTGGACGAGGATGCTCGACTCGTTCCGCGGCGGGGCCTCGTAGGCGCCGACGACGGCCCGGACCTTGCTCGGCGGCTTGGGCCGCTCGTCCGCCGGGGGAGTCGTCTCGGGCGGCGGATTCATGGGCGGGTTCATGGGCGGGTTCATCGGCGGCGGATTCATCGGCGGCGGATTCACGGGTGGATTCATCGGCGTATCGACGGGCGGGGTCGGTACGTTGTCCTTCAGCGGCGCCGTGACCGGCAGGACGGGCGGCGCCTTGTTGGTATCGGCGAGCGGCGGGTTGGGGCTGACGGAGGCGACGGAGGGCGGCAGCGCCTGCCAGATGGCGACAGCGAGCGCGGCGAGGACGAGGACGGCTGCCAGGGGCAAGGCCCAGAGGAGCCAGCCGCGCGACGACGCCAGACCCGGCAGCAGCGGATCGTCGTCGCCGCCGCCGTCGGCCTCGCCGGTCCCGTCCCGGCCGCGCGCCTTGCGGAACGGAATGGCCTCGCGGCCCTTGACGAGGCCGTACATGCGCTCGCGCGCCGTGGGCGGCACCAGGGCCGGCTCACCCAGCACCAGCGTGAGGATCTGATGGCACGACGCGACCTCGGCGAGGTGGACGTCGGATTCCAAACAGGTCTTTTCGAGTTCCGAGACGAGTTCGCTGGTCAGCTCGTTGTCGAGGTATTCGGCGATGGTGTTGGCGTCGAACTTGGCGTTGGGGCCGCCTGGCGGCGGCGTGGTGAGTCGGCGGCGCCGCGTCACCTGCTTGATGCGGGCCACCAGCTCCTGGGCGGCGTCGCTCTCCGCCACCTTCAGGCCGATCTCCTTGATCTCGTGCGGCTCCAGGGTGTCGTCGAGATACGCCAGCAGGGTACGCAAGGTCAATCGCACGGCGGCGGCTCCTTATCGTTCGGGGCGTCGGGGCTTGTCCATCGTTAATAGTGGGCGCAGGCGGCGATTTTCGTTCACGTATTTTCAGAACGCCGCGCACAAGCCTCTTGATCCAGCAAACGGGGTGAGTTAAGGTGGAATTCTCCTGAGGATGCGTTGAACCGACGCTTCGCCCTCCGTGCAACGGCGCCCTGTCCCGGCCTACCCTCCTCCCGAAAGGACATCCATGAACCACCGTCTATTCCGTTTCCTGCCGGCGCCGGCGCTGGTGCTGCTGCTGGCCGGCCCGACGTGGGCGGAGCCAGCCCCCGAAAAGAAGTTCGACGACTTCGATCAGGTCGTCCACGGGGCCAAGGAGTACGAGGGCCTCTTCCACCTCTATCAAAAAGACGACCGCCTCTACGCCGAGATCCAGCCGCAGCAATTCAACCAGCCGTTCCTCTGCCCGATCGCCGTGGCCCACGGACTCGGCATGGGCGGCGACACGCTCAACTTCGGCGAACAGTGGGTGCTGGTCTTCCGCCGCGTCGGCGACAAGGTGCATCTGGTTCGTCGCAATGTCCACTTCCAGGCCAAGAAGAGCTCGCCGAGGTCGCGCGGGCCGTCGAAACCACCTACACCGACTCCGTGCTGATGTCGCTGCGCATCCAGAGCATCCACCCGGCCCGCGGCAGCGTCCTCATCAACTTCAACGACATCTTCATGACCGATTTCGCCCAGCTGGGCGCCGGCCCCTTCGACCCGTCGCGCAGCGTCTGGAGCAAGGTCAAGGCGTTCCCGCGCAACGTCGAGCTGGAGGTGGCGGCGACCTACAACGGCGGCCCGCACGACGGCAGCGTCATCGACCCGCGCGGCGACACGGTCGTCATCCACTACGGCCTGTGCCAGCTGCCCGACGACGGCTACCAGCCGCGCCTCGCCGACGACCGCGTCGGCCACTTCCTCACCGTCGTCAAGGATTTCAGCACCGACAGCAAGGACACGACCTTCGTGCGCTACGTCAATCGCTGGCGGCTGGAACGGGCCGAGCCGGTGGACCCCAAGAACCCCAACAAGCTGTCGGCCCCGAAGAAGAAGATCGTTTTCTGGATCGAGAAGTCGGTGCCGGAGGAGTACCGGGCCTACGTCCGCGAGGGCATCCTCGAATGGAACAAGGCGTTCGAGAAGATCGGCTTCCGCGACGCCATCGAGGTGCGGCAGCAGGAAAACGAGGATTTCGATCCGGAAGACATCAATTACAACACGTTCCGCTGGATCACGACGGATCGCGGCTTCGCCATGGGGCCGTCGCGGGCCAACCCGCTGACCGGCGAGATCATCGACGCCGACATCATCTTCGACGCCAGCATGGTGCGTGCATACCGGCAGGAGGCGCAGACCTACAGCGGCGCCGCGCCGACGGCCCTGACCGCGCTGGACGGCGAGCCGGTCAGCCTGATCAAGGCGACTGCGCGAGGGCTGGGGCCTGTTCAACTCCGCGCCGCTGCCGGGCGGCGGCGCGACCGGCTGGGACGATCGGGCGACCCTGCGCTACCGGGCGGTGGAGGAGGGCGCCTGCCAGTGTGGGGCGTGCATGAAGCGGGAGCTGGCGCTGGCGGCGATGTCTCTGGCGCAGGTGGACCCGCCCAAGGACGGCGACAAGTCGGCGGCGATGGACCAGCTCGTCGGCCAGGCGATCAAGGAAGTGACGATGCACGAGGTCGGCCACACGCTCGGCCTGCGGCACAACTTCAAAGGAAGCACGATGCTGACGAACAGCCAGCTGAACGACCCCAACATCACGCGCAAGCAGGGCCTGGTCGGCTCCGTGATGGACTACGCGCCGGTCAACCTCGCCCCCAAGGGCGTCGCACAGGGCGATTACTTCACCACGACGCTCGGGCCTTACGACTACTGGGCCATCGAGTACGCCTACAAGCCGCTGACCGGCGGCACGGACGGCGAGGTCGATGCGCTGCAGCAGATCGCCTCGCGGTGCGCTTCCCCTGGCTTGGACTACGCCACGGACGAGGACCTGTACGGCACGGACGACCCGCTGGTCAACCTGTTCGACCTGGGGGCCGACCCCATGCAGTTCGGCAAGGACCGCATCCTGTTGGCCGAGGAGCTGCTCAAGAACCTGGCCGACAAGACGGTGGAGAAGGGCGAAAGCTATCAGCGGACGCGGATCGCGTTCCGGGTGCTGTTGCAGCAGTACGGCAACGCGGCGCATCTGGTCTCCAACTTCGTGGGCGGCGAATACGTCCACCGCGACCACCGCGGCGACCCGAACGGCCGCGACCCGCTGGAGCCGGTCAAGGGCGACAAGCAGCGCGAGGCGCTGAAGTTTGTGGAGCAGCACGTCCTCGGCGACGCGGCGTTCCAGTTCTCGCCGCAGCTGCTGCGCCGCCTCGGGCCGGATCGCTGGGTCCACTGGGGCAACGAGCGGGCGATGACCGACCCGGTCGAGTTCCGGCTGAACGAAGGCGTTCTGGACATCCAGAAGACGGCGCTGGACCACCTGTTCGACCCGAACGTGCTGGCGCGGATTCAGGACGAGGCGTTGCAGGCGGACAAGGACGACCATCCGCTGACGCTGGCGGAGCTGTTCCGCGGCCTGACCGACAGCATCTGGAAGGACGCCGCGGCCGACAAGGACGGCAAGAAGACGCTGGCGTCGTCGGTGATCCGGCGGAATTTGCAGCGCGAGCACCTCAAGGACCTGACGGCGCTGGTGGTCGGCCCGTCGCCGGCCCCGGCGGACGCGCGGAGCCTGGCGCGGGCGCACCTGAAAGAGATCGCCGGCCGGATCGACGCGGTGCTGAATGACAAGGCGGTGACAGTGGACGAGACGACGCGGGCGCACCTGGACGAGTGCAAGGAGCGCATCGCCAAGGCGCTGAATGCGGCGATGACGGCGAATGAGCCGTAAGAGGTCGATTAGCGCCCTCGGAAGATCGGACGCCGGGCGGCGCGGCGCTTGGCGGGTTGGCGGGCGTTTCCTAAGCATTTGGCGCGACAGGATATGCGCCCGCCAACCTCCTCCCGCCAACGATGACTTGGCGGGAGGAGATTGGCGAAACGTTACTCCGCCTCATACGCCAAATTCGGCGCCAGCCAGCGCTCCACTTCCGTCCGCGGCGTCTTCTTCCGCCGGGCGTAGTCCTCTACCTGATCGCGCGTCACCAGATCCACGGCGAAATACGTCGCCTCCGGGTGCGCGAAGTACAACCCGCTCACCGACGCCGCCGGCGTCATCGCGTAGCTCTCCGTCAGCCGGATGCCCGTTTTCTCCTCCGCGTCCAGCAACCGCCACAGCGTCGCCTTCTCCGTGTGGTCGGGGCACGACGGGTAGCCGGCCGCCGGGCGGATGCCGCGGTATTTCTCGTGAATCAGATCGTCCTTGGTGAGATGCTCGTCGCGGCCATAGTCCCAGTCGCGGCGGGCGCGCTGGTGGAGCAGTTCCGCGAACGCTTCCGCCAGGCGGTCGGCCAGCGCTTTCGTCATGATGCCGTTGTAGTCGTCGTGGTCCGCCTCGAACTTCGCCGCCAATTCTTCGGCGCCGGCGCCGGCCGTCACGGCGAACGCCCCCAGGTAGTCCGCGCGGCCGTTCTCCACCGGCGCCAGGTAGTCCGCCAGGCTGCGGAACGACGTCTGTCCCTCGCGCTCCCACTGCTGCCGCAGCATCGGGAACCGCGCCCGCTCCTGCGACCGCGTCTCGTCCGTGAAGACGACGACATCGTCGCCCTCGCTGTTGGCCGGGTAGAAGCCGTACACCGCATGGGCCTGGATCAACTTCTCCGCGATGATCCGCTGCAACAACCGCTGGGCGTCGTCCAGGAGCTTCCGCGCCTCGGCGCCGACGTTGGCGTCCGACAGGATCTGCGGATATTTGCCGGACAGTTCCCACGCCATGAAAAACGGCGACCAGTCGATATATTCGGCGATCTCTTTCAGCGGAAAATCGCGCAGCACGCGCTCGCCCAAAAACGACGGCACGGCGATCGGCGCCTTCTCCCAGTCGATGCGGAAGCGCCGCCGTAGCGCCTCGGCGTAGGGAACCAGCTTGCGCTGCCGCCGTTTGGCGAACGCCTCGCGCTCCTTCTGCTGGACCACGCGGTTCTCGCGGTCGAGCTGCTCGCGTCCGTCCCGCCGCGTCAGCTTCTCCACCACCCCCACGCTGCGCGACGCGTCCTTGACGTGGACCACCGGGCCGTGGTAGGCCGGCGCGATCCGCACCGCCGTGTGCTTCGCGCTGGTCGTCGCCCCGCCGATCAAGAGCGGCAGCTCGAACCCCTCGCGCTCCATCTCCTTCGCCACGTGGACCATCTCGTCCAGAGACGGCGTGATGAGACCCGACAGGCCGATCATGTCCACGCCGCGTTCCCGCGCTTCGGTCAGGATTCGGTCGCACGGCGTCATCACGCCGAGGTCGATCACCTCGTAGTCGTTGCAGTTGAGGACGACGCCGACGATGTTCTTGCCGATGTCGTGAACATCGCCCTTGACGGTGGCCATCAGCACCTTGCCGCGGGCCTTGCGCGCCGCCGCCCGCCTTCGCCTTCTCCGCCTCCATGAACGGCATCAGGTAGGCCACCGCTTTTTTCATCACGCGGGCGCTCCGCACCACCTGCGGCAGGAACATTTTGCCGGCCCCGAACAGGTCGCCGACCACGTTCATGCCATCCATCAGCGGCCCCTCAATGATCTGCAATGCCCGCTCGTATTGGTGACGGCACTCCTCCACGTCGGCGTCAATGTAGTCGGCGACGCCCTGGATCAGCGCGTGCTTCAGCCGCTCCGCGACCGGCAAGTCGCGCCAGGCCTGTTGCTGGGCGTCGGTTTTCTCCTTGCGGCCGAGCGTCTTTGAGAATTCGACGAGCCGTTCCGTGGCGTCCGGCCGGCGGTTGAGCAGCACGTCCTCGACGCGCTCCAGGAGGTCCTTCGGAATCTCCTCGTAGACCTGCAACTGGCCGGCGTTGACGATGCCCATGTCGAGGCCGGCCCGGATGGCGTGATAGAGGAACGCGGCGTTCATCGCTTCGCGGATGATCTCGTTCTCGTTGCCCCGGAAGGCGAACGACACGTTGCTGACGCCGCCGGAGGTCTTGGCGTCGGGGAACATCTTCTTCAGACGACGAACCGCCTCGAAAAACTCCACGGCGTAGTTGGAATGCTCCTCCATGCCGGTGCCGACGGTCAGGATGTTCACGTCGAAGATCACGTCGCTGGGTCGGAAGCCGACTTTCTCCGTGAGCAGTTTGTAGGCGCGGGCGGACACCTCCACCTTGCGGTCGGCGTCAACGGCCTGGCCCTCCTCGTCGAACGCCATCACCACCACGGCGGCGCCGTAGCGCTTGACCAGCCGGGCCTGGTCCAGGAACTTTTCCTCTCCTTCTTTTAGGGAAATCGAGTTGACGATGCCCTTGCCCTGGATGCACTTCAAGCCCGCCTCGATGACCGACCATTTGGAGCTGTCGATCATGACGGGAACTTTGGCGATGGCGGGGTCGGCGGAGACGAGGTTGAGGAAGCGCGTCATCGCCTCCTCGCCTTCGATCAGGTCGGCGTCCATGTTCACGTCGATGACGTTGGCGCCGTTCTCCACCTGCTCGCGGGCCACCTTCAGCGCCTGCTCGAAGTTCCCCTCTTTGATGAGGCGGGCGAAGCGCTTCGAGCCGGTGATGTTCGTCCGCTCACCGATCATGAGGAACTTCGTCTCCGGGCGGACGACGAGCGGTTCCATGCCGCTGAAGCTGGACCAGTCGGGCAGGTCTGGTATCTTTCGTGGCGGCACGCCCTTGACCGCCCCGGCAATGCCGTGAATCCAGTCGGGCGTGGTGCCGCAGCAGCCGCCAACGAGGTTGAGCCAGCCGTTGTGCGCAAACTCGCCAAGGACGGCGACCGTGTGATCACGGTCGCCTTTGAACCCGCCGAAGCCGTCCGGCAGGCCGGCGTTCGGGTGACAGCTGATGCGCGTGCGGGCTATGCCCGAAAGCGTTTCGACGTGTGGCCGTATCAGGTCCACCCCAACGGCGCAGTTGAGGCCAACGCTCAGGGCGCCGAAGTCGGACACTGAGATGTAGAACGCTTCGACGGGCTGCATGGAGAGGGTGCGGTGGTTCTCGAAGATGGTGCCGGAGATCATCACCGGCAATCGGCGCCCGGTCTCCTCGAAATACTTGTCGATGGCGAAGAGGCACGCCTTCATCACCAGCGTGTCGAACGACGTTTCGGCCAGGAGGATGTCCACGCCGCCTTCCACCAGGGCGCGGATTTGCTGCGTGTAGACGGCGACCATCTGGTCAAAGGTGATGTCACGCCGGCCGGGGTCGTCGCCGATGGCGAGCGCCAAAGTCTTGTTCGTGGGGCCGATGCTGCCGGCCACGAAGCGCGGCTCGTCCGGCGTGCGGCGGCTGTACTCGTCGGCGGCGCGGCGGGCCAGGCCGGCGGCGGCGCGGTTGATCTCGGCGACGTGCTCTTGCAACTGGAACTCGCCGAGGTTGAGCGCGTTGCCGTTGAAGGTGTCGGTCGAAACGATGTCGGCCCCGGCCTCCAGGTAGGCGCGGTGGATGTCCTCGATGATCTTGGGCTGCGTGAGGACCATCACCTCGGTGCAATTCTTGAGCAGCACGGGGTGGTTGCGGAAGCGGGTGCCGCGGTAGTCGGCTTCTTGTGGCTGGTGCGCGAAGATCATCGACCCCATCGCTCCGTCGAGGACGAGGATGCGGCGGGAGAGGAGGTCTTCCAGGTAGTCGCGCGTGCTGACGTAGGCGGGGCTGGCCATGAGGCGTCCGGCTCCTGCAAAGGCGTCACGGGATGGGCGGTGCTGCTGAGGATAGTGTAGGGGTTGTGGACGACAGGGGGCAGACGAGAAAACCAGCCCCGAGCGCCAGCGAGGGGGCACGCGCGTGCCCCCTCGCTGGCGCTCGGGGCTGGTAGGGTGGATCGTGAAACGGCCGCTTACCGCCGCCGACGGAAGGCGTTCTGCATCGCGTCCTCGTCGAACCCTTCCGGCACCGTGTTGAACGCGGCGTACTGGTAGAGGGCCGTGAGGAAGATCGTGTCCATCGCCGAGGCGACGGTCGCGTAAACCAGGAAGTAGACGCCGGCCAACGCGAACACGGCCACAGCGACGTACATCATCGCGGGGGTCTGCTGACCGGCGCCGAGCAGCAGGCCGCCTACGATCAGCAGGGCGATGAACGGCAGGACGGCCAGGAACTTGAAGAAGCCCAGGGTGAAGTGGCCGACCAGCGCCTCGCCCCAGGTCTTCTTGAGGATCTCAACCGACCGGCCGATGGCCTTGAACGGCCCGACCTTCTCCACGACCAGGACCGGCAGCACGAAGTAGGTGATGACGGCCCAGACCATGCCGAGAATGCTGCTGACAATCCGGCCGACCTGGCGGTTCCTTTCGATGCCCTTGATCAACATGCTGACCGTGGCCGACACCAGCGCCCAGCCCAGGATCTGCGGCCAGCGCGATGCGGCGGCCCGGAAGCCGTCGCCCAGCGTCGGCTCCTGGCCGTTGAAGCGCATGACGGCGCAGCTGACCAGGGCGGCGTTGCAGAAGACGATCACGAAGGATGTGATCAAGTAGAAGGCGAACAGCACGCCGATGCCCGCCAATCCCCACGGCCACCTCTGGTCGTCCGGCAGATTGGTGAAGTCGGGGAAGCCGCCCATGGCGGCGATGACGCCGATGGGGACCAGGAAGCTCAGCACCACCAGGATGAAGCCGATGCCGCTGAGGACGGGGAAGAGCAGCAGTTGCTTGCTCTTGCGGAGCACGTCCCAGCTGCTGCGGGCCAGGGCGAAGCTGGCGGAGATGCGGTCGAACACGGTTGCGGCCTCCTTCGGAGGTTGGGGGACTCACGGCCGATGGGAATCCAACCCGGAAATTGTAACACCCTTTCCGTGTGATGCTAGTAGTATTCAGCCGGATTTCGGGGCGGGGCAATTGCAGGAGGTTGGGCCGGATGTTACAAAAGGTGGGGTGGAAGAGGCCGCCCGGAACACCGCCTGAGAACCGCCGATGCACCGACCCCTGAACACACCGCACTCGGTCCCCGCCGCCGCCCACTCGCTGGGCATCGGCCCGCTGGCGGTCGTCGGCGGCTGCGGGCACGTCGGCCTGCCGCTGGCCCTGGCTTTTGCCCGGAAGGGATACTCCGTCGATCTGCTGGATGTTTCGCCGGAGCGCGTGGCGCTGGTCAACAGCGGCCGGATGCCGTTCCAGGAGGAAGGCGCCGACGAACTGCTGGCCGAAACCGTTCGCTCCGGGCACATCAAGGCGACGACCGACCCGGCCGTCCTGGAAGACGCCGCCGCCATTATCGTCACGATCGGCACGCCGGTCGATGAGTACCTCGACCCGTCCGTCGGCGCCTTCGACCGTTCGATGAACGAGTTGCTCGATCGCGTCCGGCCTGGGCAAATGCTGCTGCTCCGCAGCACGCTCTTCCCCGGCGTGACGGATCGGCTGGCTCGCCAGTTGGAGCGGCGCGGCCGGGCCGACGTGGACCTGGCGTACTGCCCGGAGCGGATCGTGCAGGGCCAATCGCTGCGCGAGCTGGAGCAGCTGCCGCAGCTCGTGGCCGGGACCACGACGCGGGCGGCGGAACGGGCCGCGGAACTGTTCCGCGTCGTCTGTCCCAAGGTGCTGTTTCTGCGGCCGATCGAGGCGGAGCTGGCCAAGCTGTTCTGCAACGCCTGGCGCTACATCAATTTTGCGATCGCCAATCAGTTCTATGTCATCGCTCAGCATTTCGAGGCGGACTTCCACACGATCTACCACGCGCTGCGCGACGACTACCCGCGCATGGCGTCGCTGGCCCGTCCCGGCTTCGCGGCCGGACCCTGCCTGCTCAAGGACACGATGCAGCTCGGCGCGTTCAACCACGGCTCGTTCGTCCTCGGCCAGGCGGCCATGATGATTAACGAGGGGCTGCCGTACCTGATCGTGCAGGACGTGAAGCGCGCCTACCCGCTGGCGGACATGACGGTCGGCGTCCTGGGCATGGCGTTCAAGCCGAACAGCGACGATCCACGATCGTCCTTGTCGTACAAGCTGCGCAAGGTGCTGCTGGTGGAGAGCAAGCGGGTGCTATGCACCGATCCCTACGTCAACGACACCGGCCTGACGCCGCTGGAGGAGGTCCTGGCCCAGGCGGACCTGATCGTCATCGGCACGCCGCACGACTGCTACAAGGGGCTGACGTTCCGGCAGCCGGTGATCGACGTTACGAACACGATTCACCGGCGAACCGAACCGCCAAGGCGCCAAGAACGCCAAGAGAAAGTCGTGGAAGGCCATTAATCCTTTAGTCGCTCTTTATTGTCTTCTTGGCGCTCTTGGCGTCTTGGCGGTTCGAGGGATGGACGCCGCATGATAATACTCGTCACCGGTGCCGCCGGCTTCATCGGCGGCTACCTCGTGGAAGAGCTGCTCAACGCCGGTCATGAGGTCGTCGGCCTCGACAACTTCTCCAAATACGGCCCGCTTCGTCAGGAGTCGCTCCAGCATCCCGCTTACCGCTTCGTCGAGGGCGACGCCAAGGACGCCGGCCTCCTCGCCGAAGTGCTGCGCGACGTGGATCAGGTCGTCGCCGGGGCGGCCCGCATCGGCGGCATCAGCTATTTCCACGAATTCGCCTACGATTTGTTGGCCGAGAACGAGCGCCTCACCGCCGCGATCTTCGACGCCGCGGTCGCCGCCCACCGGCGCGGCACGCTGAAGAAAATCAATGTTATCAGCTCGTCGATGGTGTACGAAAACGCGACGGTCTGGCCGACGCCGGAGGGGGAGCAGCGCCGCTGCGCCCCGCCGCATTCCACCTACGGCTTTCAGAAGCTGGCGACGGAATACTACGCGCAAGGAGCGTGGGAGCAGTATCATCTGCCGTACACGATCTGCCGGCCGTTCAACTGCGTCGGCGTCGGCGAACGGCGGGCGCTGTGCGAGGCGGAGGTGATGAGCGGCAACGTCCGCCTGGCGATGAGCCACGTCGTTCCCGACCTGATCCAGAAGGTGGTGAAGGGGCAGGATCCGCTGCACATTCTCGGCGACGGCGGCCAGGTGCGCTGCTACACCTACGGTGGCGATCTGGCGCGGGGCATCCGCCTGTGCATCGAGCGACCGGAGGCGGTCAACGAGGACTTCAACCTGAGTACGGCCGAGGCGACGACGGTGCTGGAACTGGCCCGTATGATCTGGGACAAGCTGCGGCCGGGCGAGCCGTTTCGGTACGTCTCCGATGAGCCGTATCGGTACGACGTGCAGAAGCGCGTCCCCGACGTGAACAAAGCGGAACGGGTACTCGGCTTCCGGGCGACGACGCCGCTGAGCGAGGTGCTGGATGTCGTCATTCCGTGGGTGAGACAGCAGGCGGCTTACGGGAACATCTGACCAGACGAGGAATCGCCTTGCCGGAACTGCTCACCTCTCTCGTCGTCCCCGTCTTCAACGAAGCCGACAACATCGAGCCGTTCCTGCGCGACGTGGAGCGCGAAGTGCGCGAAGCCCATGAGATCCTGATCGTCTACGATTTCCCCGAGGATTCTACCCTGCCAGCGATCGCGGCCATGCAGCCGCCAAGCCCAGCCGTGCGGCTCGTCCACAACACATTGGGACGCGGCGTTCTCAATGCGCTGAAGGCGGGGTTCCAGGCCAGCCGCGGCGACGTGGTCGTGGTGATGATGGCCGACCGTTCCGACGAGCCGCGTGACGTAGCGGCGCTGAGCAGGCTGGTGCGCGACGGGGCCGATGTGGCGGCGGGGTCGCGCTACATGCGCGGCGGCCGGCAGGAAGGCGGCCCGTGGCTGAAGCGCACCCTGTCGCGCCTGGCCGGCGTGTCGCTGCACATTTGTGCGGGTCTGCCGATCCACGACGCTACCAATAATTTCCGCGCCTACAGCCGTCGCGTCGTCGAACAGATCCCGATCGAAGGGGAGGCGAGCTTCGCGCTGGCGCTGGAATTGACGCTCAAGGCCCACTGGCGCGGCTGGCGCGTGGCCGAGGCGCCGACCACCTGGCGCGACCGCACGGCGGGACAGTCGCGTTTCCGTTTGTGGGCATGGATGCCCCATTATCTGCGCTGGTACTTGCGCCATGAAACGGGCCTGGCTGGGTGGGCGGGGCTGATCGTCCATTGGCGCCGCATTTGCCGATTTGTTGTGGAGAAAGGGGGCCGCCGATTCGCGGCGGCGGAACCGCCCGGACGGCCCCCCCTCATCCAAGACGAGGAGGCACACCATGCGTTCCATCTTCCTCTCGCTGACGCTCCTGGCCGCGCTCGGCCTGGCCGCCCTGACGCCCGGCGACGCGTCCGCCTTCGCCTGGCGCCGCGCCTATACCGCCGGCTATTACAGCGGGTACTACTCCCCGATGTACAGCTACTACGGCGCCTATCCCTACTACACCACCAGCAGCTACGGCGGATACGGCTACTCGCCGTATCTCAGCACCTACGCCACGCCGGTCGTCAGCTCCTACTACAGCAGCTACTACGCCCCGACGTACAGCGCCTACCCGGCCGCCACGTCGTACTACTACAGCCCGGCAACGTCCTACTATTACAGCCCGGGCTACGACCGCAGCTTCTCGTACTGGAGGCCCAACGGCTGGATCTACCCGTAAGCTTACGGCCCCCTGATCGCCTCGACCGGCCGCGCCCCCGCACCCTCCGACGGCGGCGCGGCCGTGTGCTTTCTCATCCATTCGGACCTTCTTCCTCATCCTCTTCCTTGCCGGCTGCCTTCGGCGCGGCGACGCCCTCGGCCGGCGGCAGATCGCGGAGACTCTTGAGGCCGAAAGTCTGCAAAAACTTCCTCGTCGTGCCATACAGCACTGGCCGGCCCAGGGACTCGTCGCGGCCGACGATGCGCACCAGGCCGCGTTCCATCAGCTGCCGCAGCACGTCGCCGCTCTGCACGCCGCGCACGGCCTCCAGGTCGGCCCGCGTGATCGGCTGGCGGTAGGCCGTGATGGTCAGCGTCTCGCGCATGGCCGGCGTCAACCGGGCGTCAGCCGACGCCCGACGCAATCGCGCCAGCCACGGATGGTACTCCGGCCGCGTCAGCAGCTGCCAGCCGCCGGCCAGTTCCTCCACCTGAAACGCCGTGCCGTCCTGGTCGTACAGCGCCCGCAGACGCGCCGCCAGTCGCCGCGCCTCCGCCGCATCGGCCAACCCGGCGACGGCCGCCAGCCGCCTGGCCGTCAGCGGTTCGTCCGCCGCCATGAGGGCCGCTTCGACCATCGCCAGCCGAAGGTCGCGGCCCAGCGCCGCCTGGCCGGCGTCGTCCGCGGCGTCGTGGTCGAGAAGGCGGTAGATCAGCGGTGGGCGATGATTCCGCGGTAGGCGGCAGGAAGGGCGGTCGATTAAGGGGTGGTCGCGTCGCATGTGCGTTCCGGTTCTTGTCGATCAGGCTTTCCGGCTGGTAGATCAGGCCGGATAGTCTGACCTGCACGTTCACTCCACCGCCCCATACGCCAGACCGTTGCTCTTGGCGCCGTCGCCGTCGCCGAACCGCCCGACCCGCAGCGGCGCCACGTCCAGTGCGGCCGTCTGGCCGTCGATGACCACCTCGGCGACGGCCTGCCCCGCGGCCGGCGCCAGCAGCACGGAGCGGCCGCCGAAGCCGACGGCGAGGAACACGCCCTCCAGACCGGGCAGCCGGTCCAGGATCGGCAGGCCGTCCGGCGTCACCGCCTGGAGCGCCCCGTAGCCGCCGCGGCCGAAGCTGCGGTGCAGGCCCGGAAACCGCCGGCTCAGCCGCTGCCGTACTCGCGGCAGCCAGTCGGCGTCGGCCGACTCGTTGTAGTCGTCGGGGTCGATCACGTCCTTGGCCTCGGCCGCGCCCAGCGGCCCCGCCTGCACGCCGTCGCCGGTGATGGGACGGAAGTACAGTCCCTGGGCGAAATCGGCGTAGACGACGTTGCGCCGGCCGCTGTCGGCCGGGCGGCGGAAGAACGCCGCCTGCGTCCGCCGCACGGCCACCGGCAGCGCGGTTTTCTGCGCTTTGAGCAGCCGGGGCGTCCACGATCCCGTCGCCAGCACCACGGCGCCGCAGGTGTACGGTCCCTCGTTGGTCTGGACGCCGACGACCTTGCCCTTGTCCGCGTCCAGCGCCTTGACCTCGACGCCCAGACGCAGATCGGCCCCGTGCCGCCGGGCGTTCTCCGCCAGCGCCGCCAGCGCTTGCACCGGGTCCACGCAGCCGGCTTCCGCCTCATAAGCGGCCAGTTCGTCGTCCGCCAGGCGGGCGTTGGCGTCGATCTCCGTCAGCTCCTGGCCGTTGATCGGCCGCACCTCGACGCCGGCCTCGCGCTGGGCCGCCAGGTTCGCCTCCAGGGCGGCGCGGTCGGCCTCGCGCACCACCAGCACCAGGCCGCTCCGTGTGAAGACCGGGGGCGCGCCGAGCGACTCGTGCAGGTGGGCGTAGAAGCGCAGTCCGTCGCGGGCCATCGCGGCGGCGACGGGGACGGCGTCGTGCTGAAACAGAAGGCCCGCCGACTTGCCGCTGCCGCCGGCGCCGAGAAACGCCTTCTCCAGCAGGACCACGCGGCCGGCCCCCCGCCGCGCCAGCCGGCCGGCCGCGCTCAGGCCGACCGCGCCGCCCCCCACGACCAGGATGTCGCACGTTTGAGACATCAATAACACCATTCCGGCCCGCCGCGCGCCGTCGCCGTGGCGCCGCCTGGTCCATCTTACCAAACTCCTGCCGAGATCGACGGGCGCGGGAACTCTTTCCCGCCGTATCGAGAGCGGTCCTTCGCCTCCTGCCGCGACCGCGGATTTGCAGCCTTGACGCTCTTCATACGCAAAGGTATGATCGCCCCCGTTCTTGCTGGGGTATGCACCCCGGCCGGAACGGGCAGGACGCCCGGCCTCCCCATCCCGTGGAAAATGGACTTCCAGGGCTTCGGCCCTTGACCCCACGCGGCCGACGGCCAGGGATAACTTACCTCCCGATTCACCGCCATGATCCTCCGCCGCCGCGGCGCCGACGTCCTGGTTCGGGCGCCGGCGAAAGTGAACCTGTTCCTGGAAGTGCTGCGCCGCCGGGACGACAGGTATCACGAGTTGGCGACGCTGATGACCGCCGTCAGCGTCTATGACACGCTGCGGCTCCGCGACGACCCGTCCGGTTCGGTTCGCCTTCGTTGCGACCGGCCCGACTTGTCCGCGGGGCCGGACAATCTGGTCTGCCGCGCCGCCGAATTGCTCCGCCGGCGCGTCGGCCGCGACCTGGGGGCGGACGTCCGCCTCTGGAAGCGGATTCCGATGCAGGCCGGACTGGGCGGCGGCTCCAGCGACGCCGCCGCCGCCCTCGCCGGGCTGAACGCGCTGTGGCGGCTGGGACTGACCGGGGCCGAACTCGCCGGCCTCGGGGCCGAGCTGGGCAGCGACGTGCCGTTTTTCTTCGCCGCCCCCGCCGCTTGGTGCATGGGCCGCGGCGAACGAGTCGAAGCCGTCGCCCTGGGCCGGCCGCTCGATTTCGTGCTGGTTTCTCCGCCGGTCGGTCTGTCCACCGCGGAGGTGTTTCGGAACGTGACGCCGCCGGCCGAACCGTTGACCGGCGCGGAAATCCGTCGGGCCGCGGAGGTCGGCGACGTGGAGGAAATCGGCCGGCGGCTGCACAACCGCTTGCAGGCCCCGGCCGAACGGCTCCTCCCCGAAGCGGCGGAATGGCGGGAACGGCTGGCCGTCCTGGGGCCGGCCGGGATCCTGATGACCGGCAGCGGCAGCACGGTTTTCGCCCTTTGCCGGTCGCCGGAGGAGGCTTTGCGCGTCGCACGCGGTCTGATCGCCTTTAGGGAGAAAAGCGTCGGGCCGCGAGTCCATATCGTGCGGAGTTGCGATTGAGTGTGCCACAGAAAAAAGGAGAACAACTGTGGTCATCACCGAAGTCCGTATCAAGCTCATGGAAGACAACAACGAGAACGAGCGCCTTCAGGCCTTCTGCTCGGTCACGTTCGACGACGCCTACGTCGTGCGCGACCTGAAAATCATTGAGGGCACGAAAGGCTCGTTCGTGGCCATGCCCAGCCGCAAGCTGACGGACCGCTGCCCCGGCTGCGGCTGCAAGAACCACCTGCGGGCGCGATTCTGCAACGCCTGCGGCGGCAAGCTCGACGAGGACCGCGCCACCCGCGACGCCGACGGCCGCGTCAAGCTGCACGCCGACATCGCGCACCCGATCAACTCGGCCTGCCGCGAAGTGATTCAGTCGGCGGTGCTCAAGGCGTACCGCGAGGAGCGCGAGCGCTCCAAGCAGCCCGGCTACGTCTGCACCTACGACGATTACGACTCCGATTATGACGTGATCAGCTACACCCAGGTGGTCGGCGAGATGGGCGCGGCGCCCCGCGGCTACCGCACGCACGGCGCCCACGGCCCGCGCGGCCATCATGCGCCGGCTCAGCCCGCCGCGCAGGAGACGGCACAGACGGCCCGCCCGGACAAGCAGGCCGAAGGCTTCAGCGCGGGCATTCTGTAACTATCGATTCGACGCCGGCCCGGAGTGCGAGCGACGGCGACGCGCTCGCCGCATTCCGGGCCGGTTTCGTTTTGTCCTTTCATCTTTCCCTCTTCTCCTGGTTCTCGCGCTCTGCGTGAGCGCCCAAGCCGTGACGCAGTGCGTCCCGGATCGGCGCATCACGGGTTTTTTGGCGCTCCAAAAAAGCCGACTATTTGCTTGACAACCACTACCGACCCGTTACGATATCTCCACGCATCTCGGCAGAGAAGGCGCCAAACAACCCAGGGACGGGGGCCTTTCCTAGCGGTCGCTTTCGCCACTCCCCTTTCCCTCTCAGGCCCGCCCGCTCGCCCCATGGGCGCGGCGATGGTTTCTTGCGGGATCTCCAAAGACGCGGGGCGGGCCGCGATGGACTTGACTCCGCCTTCGCAGAGCGCCATGGGGGGCATTTTCACCAGGATTGGGGCGGTCGCTTCGGCAGGCCGTCCCGACAACCAACGGAGGGTCGGCATGGATCGCAGACAGATGATCGTCCAGCGCGTCCGGGACATTTTCGGCGAAGGCCTCGACGACTTGCTGCACGTCGTGCGGCAGGACCGGCAGGAGATGCGCGGCTGGCAGGAGCCGGCTCACCTGCGGGCGGCCCTGCGGCGCGCCGTCCGCCAGGAAGGGGCGGCGGACGCCCCGATCGAGCCGGCGACGGCGACGGCCGTCGCGGAGGCCGAGTTCATCCGGTCGGCCGGCGAACCGGAGCCGGGCCAACAGCGCGAGGCCCTCGGCCGCGTGTTGGAGGCCGGCGCGTCCGGGTTGGAAAAGATCGTGGGCGGCGCGGCCGAGCTTACGGCCGACGAGACGGCCGGCCTGGAGTGCGTGCTCCTGCTGTACGGCCGGCCGGCCATTCTGGTCAGCGGCGGCAACCTCGGCGCCGTGCCGTCGCTTTGGAACCTGCTGGAGGACCAGCGCGAGGACGTGGAGATGGCCCAGCGCGGCGTCGGCCGCATCGAGCTGCTCGGCCACCCCGAATACGACTGGGCCGGGACCGGGTTCCTCGTCAACGACAACGTCCTGATGACGACCCGGCGCGTCGCCGAGGTCTTCATCGAGAACCGCAACGACGCCTGGCAGTTCCGTCCCGGCATTACGACCTGGATGGACTACCGCTCCGGCTGCCAGAGCGTCGCCAGCGCCGGCTACCGCGTCCGCTCCGTGGTCGGCGTCCACGAGCTATACGACCTGGCGCTGCTGGAAGTGGAACGGCCGCAGGTCAACGGGAGCGCGCCGGCGCCGCTGGCGCTGGCGGCGGCCCCTCCGCCGCAGCCGGAAGGCCGGCCGGTCTACCTGATCGGCTACCCGATCCGCGACGCCCGCCGCAACGAGCCGGAAGTCGTCTCGCGCATCTTCCGCGACGTTTACAACGTCAAGCGCGTACAGCCGGGCCAGCTGCGGGGCACGTTCGCGTTCCACGAAATCCAGCTGCTGCGGCACGACTGCGCCCCGCTGGGCCAGACGTCGGGCGCGCCGATCCTCGACCTGGAGACGCATCAGGTGATCGGCCTGCAGACGACGAGCCGTTACCTGGAGACGGGCACTGCGATTCCACTGTATCTGCTGCGCGATGACCCGCTGCTGCGACGGGCCGGCGTGACGTTCGCCGAGGCGACGTTGCAGGAACAGCAGACGGTGGCGGAGCAGCTGGAACGGCTGTCGCGCAGCCGCTACTGGAATGAGGCCCGCGCCGCCGTCGCCGCCCTGTACCAGCGGGCGTTCGGCGGGTCGATTCGCTCCTGATGAGTTCTCCCATGTCCTGGAGGGACGGTCCCGTTCTCCGCCGTCCTTCCAGGCTTTCACCTGGCCGCCTCTTGCGCGGTGTACTGTTCTGCCAGGCACACTTCATCTTGCAAGGACTCGGCCGCCGGCAGCGGGCTGGTTTCGGGTTTGAGGCAAAACAGGTCCCACTCCTCTCCTTCAACGCCCCACTGCCGGACGTACCACTCGCCCGCCTCGTTCTTGGCCAGTGGGAACAGGGCGCAGGGGGCGGGCTTGTATCGGTACTTGTCGCCCTCCACGGCGCCGACCTTGTGCAGCACGCACCCCTTGTGGAAGAAGACGCACCAGCCGTTCACGACGCGCAGCATCGGCAGGCCGTCCTTGCGCCGCTTGCTCAGAAAGCCGCTCGATTCGATGAGCGCGCGCGCCTCCGGCCGCAGCTCCGGCAGGAACTTGGACAGGTTGGCGTCGAGGCGCTCGACCTCTTCGGGGTAAACGCCGGGCCGGCCGTTCTGGCAGCAAAGGCCGTCGCAGCCGCGGCCGTAAATGCACTCGAACTTGGCCTCAGACAGGTTCACTACCGGCAGACTGGTCGCCATCGGCGGCCCCTCGGAAGATTTGGGAAGAGAGGTAAGGGGATACGATACCGTGCGGGGTCGGTTATTTCCAGAGCGCCCGGCCCCTGTCGTCCACCACGCCGGACTTGACCATGCCCCGGCGCCTCCTTTTCAGGACAACCGTTCTCTTGATCGTCCGGCCGGGCGGAATCGGCTCCGCCAGCCAAGGCGGCGTTGTCCGGCCGCGGGCCGAGGCTTAAACTGACAGTAGGCTGCGGCCGCCCCAACCCGGACGGCCCGAACGGGATGGAGAATCCGCCATGCGACGCCTGCTGTTGTGTCTGCCGTTGTGTCTGCTGATGGCCCCGAACGGCCCGCTGAGCGCCCCGCGCACCGGCCCGGCCCTCGCGGACGTGACCGACGACGGCGGCGCCCTCCCTAACGACGCGCGCATCGCGCGCCTGGCCCAAACCGATCCCGTCGCCTTCCTCGAAGCCTGCCTCCGCCGCTACGACCGCGAGGTCAAAGGCTACCACTGCATCTTACACAAGCAGGAACGCCTGGAGGGAACGCTGCAGCCGTCCGAGGAGATCGCGTGCGATTTCCGCGATGAGCCGTTCAGCGTCCTGATGGATTGGAAAAAGGGGGCGGGGCTGGCGCTGCGGACGCTGTACGTCAAGGGAGAGAACAAGGACAAGATCCTGGTGAAGGGGACCGGTCTGCTGGCCCTGGCCGGCGTGGTCGAGCGCGACACGGACAGCCCCGACGCAAAGAAATCGAGCCGCTACCCGATCAACGAGTTTGGAATCAAATGCGGCATGGAGCGCACGCTGGCCAGCTGGAAGGCGGCGCAAAAGGACGACGCCTTGCACGTCGAGTTCCTGGGCGAGGTCAAGGTGAAGGAAGCCGGCGACCGCGTCTGCTGGAAGCTGCGCCGAACCGGCTACAAGGCGCCGGAAGACGGCGGCGTCACCGAATCGACGTTCTACTACGACAAGGAAACCTGGCTGCAAGTCGGTTCCACGCTCAAGGGCGCCGACGGCCAACTGATCGGCGAATACTTCTTCAACGACGTCGAACTCAACCCGGATTTCAAGGCCGATACGTTCACGCGCGAAGCGGTAGGGCGATAAGAATATCTCACGCAAAGACGCAAAGGCGCAAAGAAGAGGCAAAGAAGACGGAAGAGAGGGTTCCGGGGCGTGACGCTGTCGAACCCTATTCTTGTCTTCTTTGCCTCTTCTTTGCGTCTTTGCGTCTTTGCGTGAGATCTTATTTCAGCACCGGCAGCCGCGTCCGCCCCTTGCCGCCGTCCACCGACTTCTCCCGCGGCAGCGTGCCATTTTCCTTCTCTTCCATCTCCCATTTGTCGATTTCTTCGATCAGAGCGTCCACCATCTCATGTTCGAGGACGTGGCGGATGATCTCGCCGCGCTTGAAGATGACGCCCTTGCCTTTGCCGGCCGCGATGCCGAGGTCGGCCTCACGCGCCTCGCCGGGGCCGTTGACCACGCAGCCCAGAATGCTCACCTTCACCGGCGTCGTCCGTCCTTCCAGCCGCTTCTCCATCTGAGCGATGATCCCTTCCAGGTCGATGTCCAGCCGGCCGCACGTTGGGCAGGCGATCAGCTCCGGCTTGCGCACCCGGCGCTGCGTCGCCTGGAGGATGTCGTAGGCCGCCGCGATCTCCGGCACCGGGTCGCCGAGCAGGCTGATGCGGATGGTGTCGCCGATGCCGTCCAGGAGGATCGGCGCCAGGCCGCACGCCGACTTGGTGACGGCATACGGCGCCTTGCCGGCCTCGGTGATGCCGATGTGCGTCGGGTAGTTGGCCTGCTTGGCGTAGAGCCGGTACGCCTCGACGGCCGTGATGACGTCGCTCGATTTCAGCGACACGATGATGTCGTGATAGCCCTCGGCCTCGGCGATCTCGATGTAGCGGAGGGCGCTGTCCACCATGGCCGGCGGGCAGGGGAAGCCGTACTTCATGGCCATCTCGCGCTCCAGGCTGCCGGCGTTGACGCCGATGCGCATGGAGACGCCCTTGTCCTTGCACTTGCGGATGACCTGACGATAGCGGTCGTGGCCGCCGATGTTGCCGGGGTTGATGCGGATCTTGTCGATGGGATGGTCGAGCGCTGCCAGCGCCATTTTGTAGTCGAAATGGATGTCGCAGATCAGCGGGATGTGAATGCGCCGCTTGATCTCGCCGAGAACGGCGGCGTCTTCCGGCTTGGGCACGGTGACGCGGACGATCTCGCAGCCGGCCTCCTCCAGGCGGAGGATCTGGGCGATGGTTTCCTCGACGAGGTTCGTATCGGGCGTCGTCATCGACTGGACCCAGATCGGGTTGTCGCCGCCGACCGCCTTGTCGCCGACGCGCACCTCGCGGGTCTTGTGACGCTGGAACGTGTGCTGGTACGTGGTCATCCCGCCCATCCTGTGTAAGGACCCATCGATCGCCGGATCGTCCGAGACTTCCCTGTCATCGTAGTTTTTCGGGGCGGATGGAGTCAAGGCGAGGGGCGAACGGCCGGGAACCCGGTTCCCTCGGGTCCCCTCTCCCTCCCCCGTGCGCATAAGATGACAGCAGCGACCCATCCACGCGACGCCGCCCGATATGCGACCAAGGGAGACCTCTCATGTTCACGCCAATGAATCGCCGCCGTTTCGTCAAGGGCGCCCTGACCGCCGGAACGCTGGCCGGCCTGGGCGACTTCGCTTTCCTCGGCGGCCTGCCGTCCATCGACGCCGCCGAAGGCCCCGTCTCGCCGGACACAGTGCGCTTCGGCGCCGAAGTCGAGCCGCTGGTGCGTCTCATCGAGGACACGCCGCAGGAGAAATTGCTCGACGCCGCCGCCGCCAAAATCCATGACGGGACCAGCTACCAGCGGCTGCTCGCCGCCGTCTTCCTGGCCGGCGTGCGCAACATCCAGCCGCGGCCGGTCGGCTTCGAGTTTCATTGCGTCCTGGCCGTCCACTCCGCCCACCTGGCGTCCCTGGCCGCGCCGGACGCCGACCGCTGGCTGGCGCTGTTCTGGGCGATGAACGAGTTCAAAAACTCGCAGACCGTGAAGAAGAACAAGGGGCCGTGGACGATGCCGGTGTTGCAGGAGGGCAAATTGCCGCCGGCCGACCGCGCCCGCAAGGACTTCATCGAGGCGATGGACGCCTGGGACGAGGAGGGCGCCGACCGGGCGGTCGCCGCCCTGGTGCGCACGGCGGGGGCCGACGAACTCTTCGAGCTGATGGTCCGCTACGGCGCCCGCGACTTCCGCGTCATCGGCCACAAGGCCATCTACGTCGCCAACGCCACGCGCACGCTCAACACGATCGGCTGGCGCCACGCCGAGCCGGTGCTGCGCTCCGTCGCCTTCGCGCTGCTGGCCCACGAAACCGCCAATCCCGCCAAGGACGATCTCGAACCCGACCGGCCGTGGCGCGAGAATATCAAGAAGGCCGGCGCCGTCCGCGGCGGCTGGCAGCGCGGCAACGTGACGCCGGAAGCGTCGGCCGATCTGCTGGCCGCCCTGCGCACCGTTTCCTATGGCGAGGCGGCCGACAAGGTGGTGGAAATGCTCAACAAGGAAATCGACCCGGCGTCGGTCTGGGACGGCCTGTTCCTGGCGGCCGGCGAAATGCTGATGCGGCAGCCTGGAATCGTCGCCCTCCATTCCGTGACGACAACCAATGCGCTCCATTATGCGTTCATGACGAGCGGCGACGACGAGACGCGCCGGATGCTGATGCTCCAGTCGGCGGCGTTCCTGACGATGTTCCGCAAGTCGATCAAGGGCGGCGACGTGAAAATCGACGCCCTGGAAAAGGCGGACGGGGCGGCGACGGTCGAAGACGTTTTCGTGGCCGTGAGCAAGGACAAGACAGCCGCGGCCCGCCAGGCGCTGGCGTTCCTCGACCACAACGGGGCCGACGGAGCGGAGGCGCTGCTGGCGGCCGGCCGGCGGCTGGTCTTCAACAAGGGCCGCGACGCCCACGACTACAAGTTCAGCTCCGCCGTGATGGAGGACTACTACCACGTCACGCCGCACTGGCGCGACCGCTGCCTGGCCAGCAGCTTGTTCTGGCTGCACGGCTCCGGCGACAAGGACAACGACCTCATCGGCCGCGCCCGCGCGGCGCTGGCGAAGGGGTGACGATTACCGGCTTCACCGATGGTCCGCCCCCCTTACGACGTGGGCCTTTGCAGCAGCTTTACTTGCAGTCTGGAGACGCTGGCGATCGCCTGATAGTCGCCGTCGAAAGTGACGACCTCGGCGGCGTGGTGCAACGCGATCGCAGCAATGAGCAAATCGAGTGAGCCGACGGTGAGGTTCTTCCGCCGGCACGCCTGGCCCAGGTCGGTCGCCAGCGACCACAGCAGCGGCGGCGTGGCCAGCATTGGCAACGTCTGAAACTGCTGCGTAAGTTGCTTGGCTTCGCTGGCCGTGGCGTGACGCAGGAGTTCAAAAGCGACTGGCTCCGCCAGGTGGGCGTCCGGGTGCAGAATGTACGGGGCGACAAACCGTTTGATCGTCCGCGGCGAGCGCGTGCGCGTGAAGTCGATCCAAAGGCTGGCGTCGATCAGGGTGGGCATCCTTTTCTCCAGTTTTGCTCATCCTGACCGTCGGCCCGCCGGTCAGCCGCCCGCCCCGCCTCGAAGCCCTTCAACTCCACGCCCCATTCGCCGTCGATGAACTTCTGCGCCAGGCCCTCCCGGCGTTTCAGCATCAGGGCGTCCGTAACCAGCTTGCGAATCGCCGGACCCTTCTTGCGCTCGCCGGTGACACGGCAGATTTCCTTGACCTCGGAATCAGAGATTTCAACGGTGATTTTCATAGAGTGAGGCTACCAAAGTAGGATTCTCTCGTCAAGGCTGGTAGAAGGGGTGTCCCTCCCGATTTTGGACCTGGCCCGTCCCGCCACTGCCTCGTTCTCAAGCGGAAGCTCAGGAACGAAGGGGAACGCCGCTCAGGGCGCCGGACTGCGCAGCGGCGCGATCGGCGGCAACTCCTCGACATCCGAGAAGCCGTCCACGCGCACGGCGCCGCGGTTCTCGAACGGCTCCGGCATGGTCAGGCGCAGCAGCGGCGACGGGATGGGGTGCATGACCAGCGGCCGCCCCAGGATGGCCGCGTCGCAGGCCCGGTCCATGAGGTCTTCCAGAACCGACGGTTCCACCGGCTGCTGTTCGCCGAGCGGGTCCAGCGGTTCCCGCGGCGCGATGTCCAGGGCCAGCAGCGCGGCGGCCTCGGGCAGGTCGTGCGGCGGCCGGTCGTCCTTCTTCTTCAGCCGCGCCGCGGCAGCCGCACCCCACGGACTTTTCGGGTACGCTTCGGCGCATTCTTGCAGCAGCCCCGCCGCGTCTCCGGCTCGGCCCAGACGGTCCAGTGCGTGCGCGGCCTCCACGAGGGCGAAGGCGTTCATGTCCGGGAAGTCCGGGTCATAGGCGCCGCGCAGCGATTCGGCCGCCTCTGAGAATCGGCCCATTTCGATCTCACAAACGCCAATCTGAATCTGCGACCGCACCGCCACGTCCGGCGGCGCGGCGGCGAGCGCCCGGAGATAACCGTCGAGCGCCTCGGGGTATTTCTTCTGCTTGTGCAACGTCTGGGCTTCGCCGTAGTGGGCGTGCCGACGCCAGGCGCTGTCGGCGAACGTGGCCAGCAGCTGCTCGTAGGCTTTCGTGGACGGCTCATCCTGCCCGAGCGCGTCGTAGGACCGGCCGAGCAGCAGCAGCGCCTTGTCGCTGACGAAGCCGAGGTTTTTCAGGGCGTCCTCGTCGCGGAACGGCGTCAGGCGTTCGACGGCTTTCGCCCAGTCGCCCTTGGCCGCGATCCAGGCCGCCGCGCGGTAGCGGGCCGTCGGCGCCAGCGCCGTATCGCTGAGGCCCGCGACCCGATCGAGCTGGCGCATCGCCCCGGCCTCGTCGCCGGCCGTGAAGAAGCAATCGGCGAGGCGCAGGCCGAGCCGGGCCGACAGGTCCGCCGCCGGCTCCTGATCGAGCGCCTGCTTGAGCAGGGCCACGGCCGCCGCCATCGGTTCGCCGCGCTGCAACCGCAGCTCCGCCAGCTCAAGCCGCGCCTGCGCGGCCAGCGGCAGCAGATCGGGCTGCGCGGCGATCAGCGCCTCATAAGCGGCGCGGGCCTTCTTTTCCGCGGGCTGAACCGGCACGTCGGCGAGCGGCACGTCCGGCGGGTCGGGCGGCTGGCCGTCGGGTCCCTTGGGCGCCTTCTGCCGCCGCTCCTCCTGGATGCGCGTGCGAGCGGCGCCGACCTCCTCGTCGATCAGCGACCGCCATACCCAGGCGGTTTCGTAGAAAAGACGGGCTTGCAGGATAGGAGAAAAGGGCGAATCGGCCCCCTTCCGCGCCTGCTCCTCCAGGTAATCCCCAGCGGCGTGGACGATCCTCACCCCGTCCGCGCGGTCCTTGCGAGCGGCGGCGGCCTGGTCGTCCGGCGGATTGTTCTGCAGCACCGCATCGGCCGCGGCCATCTTGCCGCGTCCCTCCGACAGCATCCCCTCTCCCCACGCCAGTCGCGCCTCGCCGCATTCCGGACGGCCCTTGTCGCTCATGATCTCCTTCAGAATCGCCCGGCCCTCGTCATAACGGCCGGCGTCCTGGAGAGCCAGCGCGTGCTGGTAGCGCAGCATCGCCGCCCACTCGTCGTGGACGGGGTCATGGGGCCATCCGGCTGCCTGCCGTCGGCAGCGGGCGAGCAGCCGCACCGCCTCGGGCGCCATGCCGTCCTGCGTCCGCAGCCAGCCGGCGAGGTGCAGCACGGCGAGCGGCGCCAGCGGGTGCGTTTCCAGATTGCCCGACGCGAACGGCCGCAGCCGGCGGATCGCCTCGGTCACGTCGCCGCTCCGCTTGATCCAGCAAGCCCGCTCCAACACCGCGTGCGGCTGCAACTCGGCCCCGGGGTACTCCAGCAACACACGCTCGAACGACCCCCGCGAGGCGTCGTTTAAGGCGTTGCGGTCCTCGTCTTTCGCCGCCAGCGCCGCCAGTCGCCGCTGACACAGGCCAAGGCGCATCAGGGCGTCGGGGTCGCGGTCGGCATACGGCTCCGAACCGACCAGCTCCGTCAGCAGGTTCGCCGCCTGCGTCAGCTGGTCCTGCGCCTTGCCGGCGGCCACGGCGTCGTCGGTCTGGGCGGGCACGGTGCGAATGAGGCAGTCGGCCAACAGGTACGAGGCGGCGGCCAGGTCGTCCTTGCGCTCGCCCGGTTCGATTTGTTCCAGCAGCGCCCGCGTCTTGTCGAAGTCGCCCTGCCGATAGGTCAGCCAGGCGAGGCTGAGGCGGGCTTGCTGGACGTGACCGAATTCGGGGCATTTGTCGAGAACCTGCTGCAAGCGTCGGGCCGCCTCGGCGTTAAGGCGCACCGCGTCCGCCGGCGCCGAGAGCGCCTGAAGAGCGTCGTTCTCGCCGCGACGGCACTGCACTTCCGCCGACAGAACACTTTGCGGGTATTTTTTCTCGAATTCATCGGCCGACTTCTCCGAGCCGGCCGCGTCCCCCGCCAGCGTCCGCGCCGACAATTCCCGTTGCAGGGCTTCCTCGTCTCGCCGAGGGGCCAGGCCCTCGGAGCGCAGTCGGGCGTACAGGTCGGCCGCCGCCGCGAACTCGCCGAGTCGCTCGTGCAAATCCGCCTCTTCCCGCAACACGTCCTGGCCGCACGTCCGCGCGAACCGGCCCGCGTCGCCGTCGATGGGCGCGAGGGCCGTCAACGCCTTCTCGGCCCGCTCCAGCGTTGCCAAGCCGGTTCGCAGGGCCTCACGCCGGCCGGCGCCGTCGTCGAGGTCAGGGGCCTCCGCCTGCGCCCGCCCCAGCCACCTAAGCGCCTGCGCCGCCGTCAACGGGTCGTCGGCCTTCACGGAAGACAGCGTTTCGACGGCCCGCGCGAACTGCTTCAACTGCACCTCGCAGCATCCCTGATAGAGCCGTGCGTCCGCGGTCGGGCCGGCGGGGGCCGACGTCGCCAGCTCGGCGAACAGCTCATGCGCCTTGTCAAACTGGCCGTCCTCGTAGCGCAGGACGGCGGCGCGGAAGGCGGCCGCCTTCACGATTTCCGGCGGCGGCCCCTTGGCCAGCCCCGATTTTTTCCGCTCCGCAAAATCGCTGACAAGGGCCTCGTATTGGGCCAGCGCCTCGGCCCGTTCGTCGTTGCGTTCATGCAGTCGCGCCAGGAGTCGCCGCGCGGCGGGGCCGATCGAGGCGTCCGCGAAGGGCGCCAGTTGATCGAGCGACCGGCCGGCGGCCATGTCGTCGCCGAGCTGGAAGCAGGCCGCCCCGTGGTAGAACAGGGCGAGGCCGCGCGAGGAACTGTCGGCCAGCGCGGGACTCTCCAGCAGTGGCGCCAGCACGTCGCGGGCCTCTTTCGGCTTGTGCAGACGCAGCAGCATTTCCGCCTGGGCGCAGCGGGCGGACACGGCCCATTCGGGATCGTCCTTTTGCTGAGGCCGGCGGGAGGCGAAAGCCGACGCGGCGGCGTCGAACTCGCGGGCCGCCCCGGCGAACGCCTCGGCCCCGCGCAGGCGCAGGGTTTCGGCGCGCCGGAAGTGCGCTTCGGGGCCGTCGGAGGGCGCTGGCCCATCGGCGGCGAAGACCACGGCGGCGACGGCGATCAGCGGCAGGGAGAGGAGGCCGAGCCGTCGCGGAGAGAAGTGGGGAGACGGGTGACGCATCATGGAGGTCGTTTCACCACCATCGAGAAAGGGGACGCGGCGCCGCGCGAGGCGCCAAATCATTCCAAGCTAGCGATGGTTCGCGGAATCGGCAAGGGCGGCCGTCGCCCGCCGGTCAATGATTCCCCTTATCCGGCTCTTTCTTCTCCTTGCCATCGACCAGGAAGCGGGCCAGCGGGCATTCTTTCAATCCCTGAATCCCCTCGACCACCGCGGCCGCATTCAGCTCGGCGCCGGCCGGCGTGGTGTGCGTGTGGTCCTGGCCGAAATACTCCTTCTTCACCTTCTCCGGCCCCGCTGTCTCGTAACGCCGGGCTATCCGATCGTTCAAGTCGATGAAATCCGCCCCCTCCGCCTTCGCAGCCTCAGCCGCCCACTGGCCGTAATCCATCGACGCGCGGGCCACCCTGCCGTCGTCGGTCCAGATGTTGCGCGGGACCGGCGACAGGACGATCGGCGTCGCGCCCTTGGCCTTCACGTCGGCGACGTACTTGCGGATGTACCAGCCGTAGCTATGGACCGTCTCCTTTTCGCCGCTCTTTTCGTCCACGATTTCCTGCGTCTCGTCGCCGTTTCCTTTCAGCGAGGCGCGGCCGGTCCCGCCCTGGACGGGGCCGCCGTCGTTGTGGCCGAACTGCATCAGCACGAAGTCGCCGGGTTTCATCTCGGCCAGCACCTCGTCCCACAGTCCCTCCGTCCGGTAGGTCCGGCTGCTGCGGCCGCCGCGGGCGCGATTCTCGATTTTGATCTTCGACGTGTCGAAATAGGATTCGATGGAGTCGCCCCAGCCGCGCAGTCCCGCCGTGGGATTCTTGACCGTCGAATCGCCGATGATGAACAGCGTCGGCGGCCCTGCCGGGGCGGCCCCCGGCTTCTCCGGCGCGGCGCCGGGATCGACCTCCAGGCGGAGCGCGTCGTACATCACCTCGCCGGGGACGCCGCCCTTATGTTGCGCGGCCGGTTCCGCCTCGGCGTGGCCGAGCGTGATTTCGTTGTCGCCTTTCGTCAGCAGACCGGCGTCGAAGGCGATGGTTTCGACGTGATAGGGGCTGTCGGAGCCGCCGCTGCGATAGCCGGCCGTGCCGGTCTTCGGCAGGTGAACGACGGCCGCCTCCTTGCCGTTGACCTTCACTTGCAGGTTGGTGCTTCGCCCCTTCGGGGGGTTGGCCGACGTGAAGCCGATCGTCAAAGTCGCCTTCCCTGTCGGCGCCTCCGCCAGGTCGAAGCGGATCGTCCAGACGGGTTTCTTGCTGTAGACGCTCCACTGGGCGAAGTTCCAGTCCTCCGCCTCCTTGCTCTTGCCCACGGTGAACGTCACGTCGTCGGGGAACGCCTTGGCGTAGCGGGCGAAGTTGTCGTAATGGCGGCAGTCGTCGCCGCCCTTGAATTCGTGGGAGGAGCGGTCGGCGACGCCGATCTGCCATAGCCTCCGGCCGTGCGCGATCGGCTGCCATTTCAGCTCGCCCAACTCGGCGTCCTTGCCCGCTTCGACCTCCACGCCATCCTTGCGGAACTCCGCAAACTGATCGCCGCCGATGACGTGCAGCGTGTACTTGCCCGGCCGCACCTTGGCCAGCTTGAAGCGGCCCTCGGCGTCGGCCCGCGTCCAGAAGTCGTAGCCCTTGAGGACCTGCGTCCAGTCCTCGCCCGGCGGCGACAGAATCACCCAGGCGTCCTTCGTGCTGCCGCCGTCCGTCAGGCGAATCGAGCCGGCGACCGTGCCGCGCTCCCGCGGATAGTCCTTGTTTTCCAGCCAATCATAGGGCCATTTCGCCGCTTCCGCGTCGGCTCGCTTCTTCGCGTCGGCCCACATCGCATCGACAGATTCGCCGTTGTTCACATATACGAACACGGGACCGTACACCTTGTCCCACGGTTCGCCGGCCGCGAAGCGCAGACCGCCGGAGCCGAAATGGCCGCCCACCAGCATGGCGAGCAGGGTGTTCTCCTTATGGACGGTCAATTCCTGCTTGAACGGGCCGCCGCCGATGAACTCGTTGCTGGGAAAGATCATCCAGGTTCCGAGGCCGTGGCCCGCCATGCCGTGGACGTGGTGATCGGCGAGGAAGGCGCTGTTGTCGTACTTGGTGTAGTAGCTGCCGTCGTCCAGCAGCCAGGTGGCGTCCTGCACCTGCGAAACGACTTTCGCGGTGGGATACGGCCCCTTGCGCTGATCGTCCACGACGTGGTGCGTAAACAGGTCGGCCCCCGGAATCCCCTTGACGACGAAGCGGGTTTCGCCGACGCCGCCCGCCGCCATGCCGGGGCCGTGATGGTAAACGGCGTAAAGGTAAAAGCCGCTCTCGCCGCGGCGCAGAATGCAGTGCAATTCCGTATCGAAGGGGAAGCGGTCGGAGGCCTTACCGGCCCACATCACCTCGGCCACGTCGGGGCCTTTGCGGAGGATTTCGGCGTCTGCGTCCTGGATGGGATACGCCTTGCCGCCGCCGGCGTCGAAGTAGAGAACGCTCCGGCCCTCGGCCAGCGTCACGTCCTTGCCGTCGTGTTTGCAGTGGATCGCCGTGCCGCGTCCGCCGTGCTTCGTCAGCGTCAGCGACACGACGTCGTTGTCCAGGACGATTTGCTTGCCGTCGTCGGCGACGGCAGCGGCGGGCGGATCGGCCGCGCGGGCCGTCCACGCCAGGCCGAGGAAGCCGACTGCGACCAGAGATGCGCACGTCAACATAGGATCATCCTTCTCAAGGGCCGCCGGCCGTCCCGCACACGGGGCAGTCCGGCCGGCGCTTCAGGATCGTCTTGCGGAACGTCATGTCGCGCAGGTCGCACAGCAGCATCCGGCCGTACAGCGGTTCGCCCAGGCCGGCCAGCACCTGGATCGCCTCCATCGCGGCGAGACAACCGACCGCGCCGGCCGTCGCTCCGAAGACCGGGAACTCGCGGCGCCAGCCCACCGGTTCTTCCGGGTAAAGGCAGGCAAGGCAGGGCGTCCGCCCTGGCAATACGACGGTAAGCTGAGATTCCAGATCGTACATGGCGCAATCGACGAGCGGCTTGTTTTGCCGCACCGCCTCGCGGTTGAGCAGCAGCCGCTCGCGGAACAGCGGGGCGCACGACGCCACCAGATCGACGCGGCCGACCAGCGTGGCGACGTTCTCCTCGGTGACGTTCTCGGCGACGGCCTCGACCTCGACGTGAGGGTTCAGCTCGTGCAGCCGCCGCGGGGCGATCTCCATGCGCGGCCGGCCGACGCTGTCGTCCGTCATCAGAAGCTGGCGGTTCAGGTCGTTGGCCCGAACGTTCCCGGCATGGGCGAGGACCAGCCGGCCGACGCCCGCCGCGGCCAGCTCGTAGGCCACCGCCCCGCCGACGCCGCCGCAGCGCGACACCAAAACGGAGGCGCCTTTAAGGCGCTGCTGGCCGCACTCGCCGAAGCCCGGCGTCCCCAGCTGCCATTCATACCGGGCCTTCTCCGCGTCGGTCAGGGGTTGCGGGTCGGCCATTGGTCTTTCACCCTCCGGCCATCGGCGTCAGCACCGTCACCACGTCGCCGTCTCGCAGCGGCGCACGATCCGGCCCCACCTGCTCGTCGCCGACGAACAGCAGCAGCGCCGGACGGACCTCGCCGGCCGCGTCCAGCAACAGCTCGCGGAATCGCCCCCCATGACGATCCGCCATCAAGGTCAACAGCTCTCCGACCGAACACGGTCGCTCCAGTTCGACCTGTTCCGAGGGCGCGCCGGCGGCCTGCCGAAGCTGCGCCATGTACCGCACCGCCACGCTCACGTCGGCCCCTCCTCCAACCGCTCCGCCCGCTCCGAGACGGCGCCGTCTTTCAGCCATAGGATTCGGTCCGCCAGCGCCTTGGCTTCCGACAGGCTGTGTGTGACGTGCAATGTTGTCACGCCCGTTCGCTGCCGCACCCTACGAAGAAGAGTGTACATCTCCGCCCGCGTCTCGTCATCGAGCGCGGCCAGCGGCTCGTCCAGCAGCAGCACGCGCGGCCCAAACGACAGCGCCCGCCCCAGCGCGACGCGCTGCGCCTCGCCGCCGCTCAGGCCGTGCGGCTTGCGGTCCAGGAGGGCGCCCAGGCCGAGCATCTCGCTCAGCTCGCCGACTCGCCGCGCGATGGCGCCGCGGTCCCAACCGCGCACGTCCAGCGCGAAGGCGAGATGATCGCGCACATTCAGGGAGGGAAATAGGGCGAGGTCCTGCGGGACGTAGCCGACGCCGCGGTCGGCCGGTCGCAGGCGCGTCACGTCGCGGCCGAGCAGGACGACGCGGCCGGCGCGCGCCAGCCGGAGGCCGCAGATCGCTTCGAGAAGGGTGGTCTTGCCGGACCCGGTTTTTCCCATGAGCGCGGTGCATTCGCCGCCCGCGACCGCGAACGACACGCCGTCCAGGCGGAAGGCGCCGGCGCGGACGGACAGGTTTTCGACGGCGATCATGAGGCGCCTGCGTCCACCGCAGGCGCTTCGGGCTGTTCCGGCTTCCGTTCGAGCTGCGCGGCGAGTTCCTCCGCCTGGTCCACCATCCCGCCGAGCAGCTTCAGGCCCAGCTCCCAGAAGCCGGGGTCGGTGACGTCCACGCCGAGCCGCGCCAGCAGTACGTCTGGCGATTCCGAGCCTCCCGACGCCAGCAGTTGCAGATAGCGCGGCACGAACGCCTCGCCCTCCCGGCGATACATCTCCACCAGCGCCAGCACCAGCAATTCGCCGAAAGCGTAGGCGTAGCAGTAGAACGGCGAGCGGATGAAGTGGCCGATGTAGAGCCACCACCAGGCGTAGCCCTCCGTCAGCCGCACCGCCTTGCCGTACATCGGCTGATTCGCGGCCATCCAGAGTTCGTTGATCTGCTCCGTCGTCAATTCGCCGCGCTCCTGCCGCGCCTTGTGCAGCGCCTGCTCGAAGCGCGTCAGCACCACTTGACGGAACACCGTGGCGAAGCCGTCCTCGATCTTGCTGCACAGCATCGCCAGCCGGGCGCGCGGCTCCGGGTACAGTTCCTGCAAGCGGCGGAACGTCAGCATCTCGCCGAAGACGCTGGCCGTCTCGGCCGTCGTCAGCGGCGTATCGCACTGGAAATAGCCGACCGATCGGGCGAGGTACTGATGCAGTCCGTGGCCCAGCTCGTGGGCCAGCGTCATCACGTCGCGCACCTTGTCGGTGTAGTTCATGAGGATGTAGGGATGGGCGCTGGGGACGGCGCTGCTGCTGAAGGCGCCGCTGCGCTTGCCGGATCGCAATTCGGCGTCGATCCAGCGCCCGTCGAAGAACTCGCGGATGACCGTTCCGGCCTTGGGGCTGAACGCCTCGTAGCTTTCCTCGACGATGCGCCGGCCCGTCGTCCAGTCGCAGGACGGCGTGTCCGGGAACAGCGGGGCGTAGCGGTCGTAGTCATGCAGGGTCCGCACGCCCAGCAGCCGGGCCTTGAGACGGTAGTAGCGCTGCACCGTCTTCTGGCCGCGCTCCGTCGCCTTCATCAGGGCGTCCACGACCTCCGGCTTGATCTCGTTGGCCAGGTGCCGCGACGCCATCGGGTCTGGGAATTTCCGCAGCCGGCAGTCGGTCTGGTGGTCGAGCACGACGTTGTTGAAGATGAACGTCAGCAGGCGGGAATTGGCCTGCAAGCCCCGGGTCAGCCCCTCGGCCGCCGCCTTCCGCACCTTGCGGTCGGGGTCGTACAGCTTCGCCAGTGTCAGCTGCAAGCTCAGCAGTTCCTCCTTGCGGCCGTGCTTCACCGGGCACTCCATGGACGACACGGTTTCCTCAAAGAGCCGGGCGAAGGCGGCGCGGCCCGTGATCGCCTTCTCGTCGTGGATCTTCTCTTCCGGCTCGGTGAGGAAGTGCGGCCGCCAGGCCCGCTTCTGGTCGAGGTAGTGGCGATAGCGGGCAAGGGCCGGTGAGTCGAGGAGCGGCTTGACCGCCTCATCCGGCAGATGGACCCATTCCAGATCGAAGAAGATCAAATGCTGGTTGACGGCGACGGCCTGTTCGCGCGTGCGGGACAGCAGGGCGCCGCGCTGCGGGTCGTCGCTTTTGGCGGCGTGGGTGAGGCTGGCGTAGACCAGCGGCTTGTCGCGCTGCTCCGACAGGCCCTCCAGCTCGTGCATGGCGGCGGCGAGCAGGTCGGCGGCGGGTCCGCCCGGCGCGTTGATCTTGCCGCGGTAGGCCGTCTCGAACGCCTCAGCCCGCTTGAGCGCGGCCTGCAAATCCTGGTCGATGCGCGGGTCGTCCAGGCCGGCGTAGAGGTCCCCGAGGTCCCAGGCGACGCCGGCGGCGCTGCTGGCCGACGGCGCCGCCGGCGCATCCGGTGAAACGGTGGTCGTCATGATCCGTCGTCCTTTCCTTCGGGCCGGTGGTCGTGGTTGCGGGCGCGGCGAAACACCCGGCCTCCGCGCGGCGCGGAGGCCGGGTGTTGTCATTATGGGCGTTCGCGGCGTCGTCGTCCGCACGCGCGTCGTCCTCCGGGAAGAACGAGATCGGTCAAATGATCTGCCCCTGATACACGGTGAACCCTGCGCCCGGCGTGGGGGTGAGCGTGGACATGCCCCCGATGGCCGCGACGCCCTCGCAGTTAGCGAGGACGATGGCGTTCATGATGGGGCCCAAGCAGCCGGTCCAGAGGCCCAGGAGGAGGTGCGACGCGCCCAGGAACAGGAACATCCCCTGGGGGACCAACCCCGCACCGCCCTGGACGGCCAGGGCGACGAACGACCCGGAGAGATCCATGCGATCGAGCTTTCTTTTCATCCGGAGAGGATGCCGGTAAATGCGGCCGCCGACGGAGGCCATGCCGGGCACGGAAATGGCGAAGTTCGTCTTGCCCAGCACCGACTTGCTGACCCCCACCCCGTATTCTCCGGCGGCGAAGGGCAGCCTGTGAATCGTGGGGTCGGAATCCTCCTTGGCGTAGAAAAGGCCCGCCTGCCCTCCGATGGCGAACCCCTTCATTATTTCGAGGGCGCCCTCGCCGCCGAAGCAGTCGGTGATGCACCAGTTCGTTGGCGTCAGGTTCATCGAAGTCCTCCCTTTTTCGGATCTTGAGTTTCGGCGGCGCGCCGGATCGTCGCCCACGGCTTCGGACCCGGCGTGCCGCCCTTCCGTCTGTTCCATCGCCGTCCGCGGCCGCATGGCACAAACGGGAAAACTTTTTTTCGCCGCGGCCGACCCGTGAGCGTTCGCACGTTCACCGCACATTTCGTTGGCGTCGGCGGGACGCCGCTGGTACAAGAGATGGAATCGAGCCGCCGACTTGCGGGGAATCCGCCATGTCCGAAGAGAACACATTCGCGGACTTCATCCGCCGCGTCCGGGCGGGGGACGAGCAGGCCGCCGCGGATCTGGTGCGGCGTTACGAGCCGCTCATCCGCCGCGAGGTGCGGCTGCACCTCGAAGACCGCCGCATGGGCCGCCTCTTCGATTCGCTGGACGTCTGCCAGTCCGTGCTGGCCAGCTTCTTCGTCCGCACGGCCGCCGGCGCGTACGACCTGGACGAGCCGGGCCAGCTGGTCGGCCTGCTGGTGCGCATCGCGCGCAACAAGCTCGCGTCGGCCGCGCGACGGCAGCATCGCCAGCGCCGCGACGTGCGCCAGGTGGCCGCCGACAGCGCGGAGGCCCTGGACCGGGCGGCGTCTCCCGAGCCGACCCCGAGCGAAGTTGTCGCGGGGCGGGAGTTGCTGGCCCGATTTCGCGAGGCCCTGACCGAGGACGAACGTCGGATCGCCGACCTGCGCGGCCACGGGGCCTCCTGGGAGGACGTGGCCGCGCAGGTCGGCGGCACGGCCAAGGCGCGGCGGATGCAACTGTCGCGGGCCGTCAATCGCGTCGTCCGCCAACTGGGGCTGGACGAGGAAGGCGGCGTGTAGCCGCCGCGCCCGCGAACCCCGCCAAAATGGATCCGTCCATGAACGACGCCGCCGTGAGTCCTGACCCCGAGCCAACGCAGGCTGCGCCGGGCCACGCGGCCGAGCGGCTGTGGCGGCTGTGGCGCGACGGCGGGCGGTCGGACGTGGACGCCTTCCTCGTCGCCGCCGGCCCCCTCGACGCGGCCGAGGCGGCGGCGGTGCTGCGCCTCGATCAGCGGGAGCGGTGGCATACGGGGGAGCGCGTCCCGGCCGAGGACTACTTCCGCAGACACCCCTGGCTGCGCGACCGCCCCGAGGCGGCGGTCGATCTGATCTACGGCGAGTTCCTGCTGCGAGAGCGGGAAGGCGAGCGACCCGACCCCGAGGAGTACCTGCGCCGCTTCCCCGAGTACGCCGACGTCCTCCGGCCGCAGGTGGAGCTGCACCGCGCCATGGCCGCGGCTTCCGACGGCGACGTGGGAGCGTCGCCGCCGCAGCCCTCGGAGGCGGCGACTTTGCCGGCAGCCCCCTCGCCGCTTCCCGAATCGGCGACGCCAATCGTGCCGGGCTACGAGATCCTGCGCAAGCTGGGGCGCGGCGGCATGGGCGTCGTCTACGAGGCCCGGCAGGCGGCGGCCAACCGGGTCGTGGCGCTCAAGATGGTCCTGGGCGGGCGCTTCGCGTCGGAGGCGGATCGGGAGCGGTTCCGGCGCGAGGCCGAGGCCGTCGCCGGGTTGGACCATCCGCACGTCGTACCGATCTACGAGGTCGGTTCCCTGGACGGTCAACCGTATTTCAGCATGAAGCTGATCCAGGGCGGATGCCTCGCCGAGCATCAGCCGCGCCTGTCCCGCGACCTGCGGGCGGCGGCGCGGCTGGTCGCGGCGGTCGCGCGGGCGGTGCATCACGCGCACCAGCGCGGCGTTCTGCACCGAGACCTCAAGCCGGGCAACATCCTCCTGGACGAGCAGGGACAGCCGCACGTCACCGACTTCGGCCTGGCGAAGCGCCTGGACGCCGCCGGGGCGGGCCAGACCCAAACCGGCGCCGTCGTGGGCACGCCCAGCTACATGGCCCCGGAGCAGGCCGCGGGCAAGAAGGGGCTGACGACGGCCGCCGACGTGTACTCCCTGGGCGCGATCCTCTACGAGCTGCTGACCGGCCGTCCCCCCTTCCGCGCCGAAACGCCGCTGGCCACCCTGGTACAGGTCCTCGAACGGCAACCGGAGCGGCCGCGGACGCTCAATCCACGGGTGGATGCGGCGCTGGAGGCGGTGTGTGTGAAGTGCCTGGAGAAGGACCCGGCACGCCGCTACGGGTCGGCGGAGGCGCTGGCGGAAGACCTGGAGCACTGGCTGGCCGGCGAGCCGACGCGGGCGCGGCCGGCGTCGGTATGGCAGGCGGCTCGCCTCTGGGTGCGCCAGAACCTGCGCACGGCCCTCTGCGTGCTGGCCGTGGGGGCGGCGTCCGGGCTGCTCGTCGGCGCCACTGCCTACGTGCAGATCCTCCAGCAATCGCTGGATGACAATATCGACAACAGCTACGGCCGCCTGCCGTCGGTCCCGTGGCCCTGGCTGGCCTCGCTGCCCCGCGTGGAAGGGCCGCTGAAAGGCGTCGTCGTGTTCGGCGGCGTGATCGCCCTGACGACGTGCGGCCTGTGGGTCGTGCTGCTGGCCAGGCCGCGCACCGCCGGCGCCGACCTCACCTGCGGCCTGGCCGCCGGACTCGTGGCGGCCTACGTCGCGTTCCTGTGCGGCGGGGCGTGGGCGTTGGCCGGCGCGATGGAGGAAATAACGCTTTACGGCATTGGCGGGAACGCGTACTCCGACGCCTTCCAGGACAACAAGTGGGGCGGCCGCGTGGAAACGGCCTACCCGGATTTGAAGGGCATGACGGAGAAGGAGCGGCGGCGCGTCCTCTACCGCAAGTTGATCTGCGACGCGGTGATCTCCGTGCAAAGCGGGCTGCTGCTGGCGTTGCCCCTGTTCTTCGCCTTCCTGCTCGTCGTTCCCGCCGTGGAGGCGCTGGCGGCCGGCCGGTTGTGGCGGCGCCTCCGGCGGCCCTGGCCCGTCATCGCGGCCTACGCCGAGCGAATCATCCCAATGGCCTTCACGATCCTGATGGGCGTCAGCCTGGTCTGGATGGCCGTCGCGCTTCATGCCATGTTCCGGCAGGACTGGCTCCGGTGGTACGAGCCTCAGCTCCGGCAAAGGGGGCTGCTGCTCGCCGCGTTGATCCCGGCCCAGGTCGCCACGTGGCGCCGCTGGCACTGGGCGCTGCGGCTGCTGCTGCACGCCGGTTGGATCAGCCTCCTGGTTTTCCTCTTCGGCATGTTGGCGGGAGCGGCATAACACGCCTTCGCGCGGCCCTGCGAATGGCGTCACGCGCGGTCTAGCCAAGTACCACGGCGAAGACGTGGAAGCGGTGTATCACGACGCGGTTTCGCCCGCGCGAAGGACGCGGCGTCGGTAGCCGCTGGGCCGCGATCCCGCTTCCGCCTCGCGGATTCACGAAATAATCTGCTTCCGCCGGGCAATGTAGTCCCAGACGACGTAGCGGTCCAGGTCGCGGCCGGCCGTGAAGAAGACGCGGCCCTTCGTGGACTCCGCCATGCGGTAGGCGAAGCGCACGTCCTCCTCCGTCTGACTCCAGCTCGACAGCAGGAAGATGTTGATCGTGATGCCCTCGCGGGCGCAGAGCTGGGCCTCGCGCAGCGTGGCGTTCTCCGTCCGCGGGTCGGGCGGGTAGAGCAGGAACAGATGATGGCCCTCGAAATGGGCCGTCGGCAGGCCGTCCGTGATGAGCATGATCTGCCGGTTCGGCGTGTCCTGCGCCGCCAGGAACTTCCGCGCCAGCTGCAAGCCGTGCTGAATGTTGGTGAAGTGCGGCGGAATCTGCATTTCGCTGATATTCGGATCGCTCATGTCGGCCCGCAGCCGCACGAGCGGGTCGTACAGCGTCACCGGCTTGGGCATCAGCGCCGGCACCTCGGAGACGTGCCGCGGTTTGGCGAACGTGTACATCTCGATGAATTGCAGGAAATCGCCGGGATACTCGCGTGCGAATCAGGCCGTCCAGCGCCAGGCCCATGCGCTTGACGTTGACGTATTGGCCGCCGTAGCGCATCGAGCCGCTCATGTCCAGCAGCACGGCCGAGGCGCACTTGGGATTGTTGCGCGTCTTGTGGATGACGATGTCGTCCGTCTTGAGCCGCACCGGCAGGCCGGGGCCGTTCCGCAGGAGCGCGTTGACGAACGAGGCCGGGATGTCCATGTGCGTGACGGAGTCGCCGAACTCGTACGGCCGCGTCTTCTGCATCTCCGTGGCGCCTTCGCCGACGATCGGCCCCTGGTGGCGGCCGGAGCGCGACGCCTGCATCTGCTCGAAGATGCGCGTCAGCAGCTTCGACTGGAACAGCCGGTACGCCTTCGGCGTCATCTGGAACCCGCGGGCGCTCTCCTCGATGCCCTGCTGCTCGCGCCATCTGCTTCAGGTATTCCTGGATCTGTTCCTGCAACTGGGCGAGTTGTTCGAGATCGCCCGGCTCGGCGAACTGGGCCAGCTCCTCCAGGTCGATGATGCCGATCTGGGCCGTCTTGGCGGCCTCTTCCAGTTGCTTGAGGAGTTTGTCGATCGCTTCCAGCTCTTTCTTGATTTCCAGCGCCGTGGGCACGTCCATCGGCGTCCGGCCGGTGAATTCGTACTTGGCGGCCAGCTCATCGACCTGATACTTCTCGCCGAGGCGTTCGATGAGCTTCATCAACTGCCGGGCGAACGGGCCGTGTTCGTCGCCGGAGCGATACCAGAGCTGTTCCAGATCGTGCAACTGTTCTTCGCGCACCGCCTCCTGGAACGGCGCGTCGAGCTTGTTCGGCGGCTTCGTTTGCTCGGCCGGGCCGTGGAAATTCTGGTGGGCCTCCGCCTGGACCTGGCCGGTTTCGTAGGTCGCCAGGATCTTGCGCTTGCGGTCTTCCAGCATGGCCCGGAGGTATTCCAGGCTGGGGCCGAGGCCGCGGATCTGGCTGGGGTCGATGCGGACGGCGCGGGCCAGCTCCTCCTCGGTGAGGCGGCGCGTGCTGCCGAATTGCAGCAGATGCTCGAAGGCCGGCGTCACCATGTCCGGCGGCGGGGCCGTCGGGCTGGGGAACTCGACGGGGTCGAACTTCTGGTAGGTGTGGATGACGCCGCCGAGTTTGTCTTTGGAAGGCATGGGGAATCCTTTGTGGTGCTGTCGGCGGGGCCTGATCGTCAGTCCGCCCAGTTTTCCACCCGCAAGCCGGGAACCAGCTGAAAGTCCCGGAGATTGCGAGTGACGAGTGTGGCCCGTCGGCCCAATGCGAAAGCGGCGATGAGCAGGTCGCCGCGGCCGATCTTCTTGAGTTTCTTGTTCTGCCGCAGACGGTCGAATTCGGCAACGGCTGCGGAGTCGAGAGAAAGGAGTACGATCGTGCTGAGGTCGTCCTCTTCGCTGATTCGGAGGCGTTCCAGCGCTCGCAGTAATTGAACGCCGTCCGAGGCCTTCATCACCGAGGCAAACCGGCCCGTCAGAATCTCGATTCGAGAAACGATCGTCGAAACGATCCGATCCTGTTCGCGTTGGCATCGCCCAATCACGCGGGGATGGCCGGCGAAGAGCATCGACAGGATGTCCGTGTCAAGGACGATCATTCGCCGTCCTCGGGCATCGGCCGGCCGCGCCGTTTGTAGATCTCCTTGAGCATGTCATCGAGATCGGGGTCGTCCTTCCATGATCCCGCGCGTGCAAGCAGCGCTTCCTTGCTCGGTACGGCCGGAAGCGTCACGCGCAACCAGTCTTGCAGCGCGGTCTTCAGGAATCGCCAGTCCGGGCCTACCGCACGTCCGGGCAACCCATCGGCATGGACCAGGCGCACTACTTCCTCTTCGGGCAGGCGCAGGTACGCGGCCGCCTCTGCCAGCGTCAGTACGTCGCCGGCCGTGGGCGGGTTCCCGGCGGTCGCGTTCGCGCCGCCCTTCGGCTTCGGCCGGCTTTTCTTCGTTTGCGCCATGTCTTCCTCCTCCTGCGAATGCGCCCATTCGACCACCCCGCCCCGGCGCGGTCAGCGGATCTCGTAAGTGATCCGCCCGTGCCGCTGCGACCGCGAGATGCGGTCGCTGGCGTACAGCCCCGCCAGCACGAACTCGATGCACGACGCCCGCACCGCCTCGCTCGTGCTGGGGTTCACCTCGAACGCTTTCTCCCACGCCTTCGGCACGCGCTTCAGCCGCTCCGCGTAGTGCGACGACGGCAGCAGATCGCCGACCTCGATCTTGACGCCCTTGCCGAACACCTGCGCGATCTCGTCCAGCCCCGTTTTCTCCACGTACTCCTCGAACACCTTGTGGATCGCCTCCGCCATCACCGCCTCGATCACCTGCCGCTCCGACATCTGCTGGCTGCCCATCATGTCCAGCTCCAGCTTGCCCAGCGACGAGGAATAGAGATGTCCCAGATCGCTGATGCGCGGCACGGACGGCTTCTCGCCGAGGCGGACGCCGCGATGGCGGGCGCTGGCGACCATCGTGCGGTAGTTGGCGATCGAGAAGCGGGCGCTGACGCCGGACGCCTGGTCGATGTACTTCGACTTGCGGGCGCAGACGCTGACCTGCTCGATGATCTCCTTCATGAACGGCGGCACCAGCACCGGGTAGTCGCCGCCGAGGTCGAGGCCGGCCTCCTGCTCCATGATCTCGATGCCGACGGAGCGGTCGAGCGGATAATGCGTCTGGATCAGCGTGCCGATGCGGTCCTTGAGCTGCGGGATCACCTTGCCGCTGCGGTTGTACGTCGCCGGGTTGGCCGAGAAGAGGATCAGCACGTCGAGATCGAACTGGATGGGATAACCGCGAATCTGAACGTCGCGCTCCTCCAGGATGTTGAACAGGCCGACCTGCACCAGCTCGTCCAGCTCCGGCACCTCGTTCATGGCGAAAATGCCGCGGTGCATCCGCGGAATGAGGCCGAAGCTGCAGCGCGTCCTCGGCGCTCATGCTGACGCCGGCCGCCAGCTTGGCGGGGTCGATCTCGCCGATCACGTCGGCGAACTTCGTGCCGGGCGCCAGCCGTTCGGCGTAGCGCTGCGACCGCGGCCACCAACCGATGCGGATCTCCTCTTCCGGCTTGTCGGCGACGAGGCGTTTGCCGGCCGACGTGATCGGGTGATACGGGTCTTCGTGGACGGGTAAAGACGGATGCTCGACGAAGGGAATGGCGTCGTCGAGGAAACGGGACAGCGAGCGCATGAGGCGGCTCTTGGCCTGCCCCTTTTCGCCGAGGAAAAGGAGGTCGTGGCCCGCGATCAGGCCGAGGTTGATCTCGGGCAGCACGGTGTTTTCATAGCCGACGATGCCGGGGAAGAGGTCTTCGCCAGCCTGCAACATGCGGAGGAAGTTGGCGCGGATCTCTTGCTTCACCGTCTTGGAAGTCCAGCCGCTCGCGCAGATCCTTGAGGGTGGTGGGTCGGTCGCCTGCGGACATCAATCGCTCCTGGGGGAAGAACACGGCGGCGGACGGCTACGGGGCGACGCCGACTTCTTCCATTGTAGCAGGCAAAGGCGAGCGGCCGGTGTAAGCCGGCTGATGATTCCAATAGAAGCCTGAAGCGCAAGCGAAGGGCTAGACGAAATCCTTCGCTTGCGCTTCAGGCTTGTATGTCGGCCGCTCGCCAAGTGTCTTTTTCAGTGGGGCGGCGGGTTGGGCGCTTGATCGTTCTTCGACTTGTCCTCGGCCTTCGCCCCCTTCCAGAACTTATGCAACAGCGGCGCTCCCGGCGGCACGTCGTCTTCGGGGGCGATGACCAAGCCATAGTCGCGCACCGCCACGCGGCAGTCGGGCACGGTGTCCTCAATCCATTCCAACGCCGCTCCGATAGACATCTTGTCGAACCGATCCAGACTGGGAACCGGCTGCGAAGTGTCCTCCTTCTTCAATCGGCTGAAATTAATCGTCAGTCCGGAGGCGGCGTCCCGGAAGGCTGCGTCCAGAGCCATGAGTACGTGGACAATTCGGGCGTCGTCCCCGGCCGGCATGCTGAACGGCTTGTCCAGTGCGGCGCGTATGCGGTCGGCCAAGGGGCCCTGCACCGAAGTCTTGCCGTCCGCGGCCGCCAACTCTTCCTTCGTCGGCAGGCGGCCGTACACGTCCAGGTAATAGCGACGCAGGTATTTCGGGGCGGGCGCCGGACGGCGGCTGCGCGTCCTTGAGCAGCCAGGTGCTGACGATCTTCTCGTCCACACCCGACGGCTGCTGGCCGAGCAGGTATGGCAATTCAGCCTCCAGACCGGCCAGCTTGGCCTTGGCATCGATGAGCTTTTGCTCCGCGGCGTCCACGATGGCAGCCTCAGACGGTGCGCTGTTGCGCTGAGTTGCTTTATTCTCTCGAACTCGGCGGTCGTGCGCTCCACCGCGGCTTTCTGGGCCTCGATGGCGCTGGAACCTGCACCGCGACGTTCTGCACCACCAGCAACCGCGCCGTGTTCAACTCGCCCTCCGCCTCGGCCAGCTTGGCTTCCGCCAGCCGCACGTCGGGGTTGTCGTGCAGCGCCTTTTCCAGCATTTCCTCCAGCTTCGATCTGGTCGGCTGGTCCTTCGCCTTGTCCTTATCGATCGCGGGCGGCGTGACGGGTTGCTGGCCCCAGGCCAATGCAGCGCCGAGCAGCAGTGCGACCAGACCGGCCGATCCTTCGACCATGCTTTTTCGCATCGGTTTTCTCCTTTTTCCGGGCTTCTTTCACAACCATGAGCAGGTAATCGTCGTCGGGCGAGATGGCAAGGTCCTTATCCGAAGCGCCGTTCAGCGATTGGCCGTAGCAGCGCACGGCCGACGCCGGATCCTCCTCGCGCAGGTACTGGTCGCCGGCCTGGCGGTAGACGTCCGGCCGCGGCTTGTCGGAGTCAAACGCCTTCCACTCCAGTGCGACCGCGGAAACCGGGGCGGCTGGGGGGGCGGCGGGCGGAACCGGCTGTGATTGCGGGGCCGGAGCGGGGACGGGCGCCGGAGGCTCCTGCACCCGGACCACCTCGACGCGCCGCGGCGCGAGCCAGAACATGGTCAGCACTCCCGCGACGTAGCAGGCGGCCAGCGCCGTGGCCCAGACGGCGACGCGGAGGCGCCGGCCGCGGCGCAGGGCGCGCGTGGTCCGTTCGAGCAGCCGACGGCGCAACGCCTCATCGGCCTCACCGGGGGGCGGGCGCAGTAACCCATCGAGAGGATCGGGAAGAATCGAATTCGTCTCGGTCATGGCGTCAATCCTCGGGTCCGTAGGCGTCGCGGAACGCCTGGCGGGCGCGTGTCAGCAGCGATTCGACGGCCTTGGGCGACTCGCCTCCCTCCGCGGCGATGTCGGCGACGGATCGACCGTCGAGGTATTTGGTGCGCAGGACGGACTCATAGCGCTCCGGCAAAGCGGCGAGGGCGCGGGCGATGCGCTCGGCCCGCTCGGGGTCCGCCGGCTGGCCAGCTGGGTCGCGTGAGCGCCCGGAGATTCGCCGGATGCGCTCGCGGCGAAAATGGTTGCGCAGATGGTTGGCGGCGATGCCGCACAGCCAACGGGCGAACGCGCCGCGCGCCGGGTCGAAGCGGGGCACGCGGCGCACCGCCGTCAGCCACGTTTCCTGCACCACCTCGTCGGCGGCGTCGCGCAGGCCGGCGCAGCGCCACAGGACGTAGGCGTACAAGGCGGCGAATGATTCCTGATAAAGCGTCCTCCAGGCCGTCTCATCGCCGGCCAGGACGGCGTCGCGCAGGCCGCGCTCCCGCCAGACGCGCTCGTCGCTTGTCATGCGGCGGCCTCAACGGACGAGTGGGCCGACTACCATGAGATTGTCGCACGCCGGCCGAATCCTTCGCACGATTTTTCCGCGCGTTCATCGGCGTGGACTTGGCCGCGAAGCGGACCTACAACGGAAGAGGGTTCGCCCGGCCCGGCGCTCACTGGAGGACAGAATGCGATCGACACTTGCAGCGGCGTTGGCTTGCGTCTTGGCAGCGACGACGATCCAGGCCGGCGACCGCGACGACGCCCTGGCGATCATCGACCAGGCGGTTCAGGCGCAGGGCGGCGCCGACGCTTTGGCAAAGCTCCGCACCGCCGTGCGCCGCGGCGAGGGCGTCCTCTTCCAGGGCGACGACAAGCAACCGTTCACCGACGAGATGACGCTGGACCTGCCGGATCGATGGCGGCTCTCCCTGGACATCGACAAGCAGACCCGGTTCACCCTGGCGGTGGCAGGCGACAAGGGCTGGGAGGCCCTGGGCGGCAAAGTGGAAGACATCGGCCCGGAGCGGCTGAAGGAAATGCGTGAAGAGATATACGTATTGTGGCTGCAAACCCTGCTGCCGCTGCGCCAGGACGGCTTCGACCTGGCGCCGTTGCCGGAGGCCAAGGTGGATGGCCAGGCGGTCGTCGGCGTCAAGGCGTCCAGCAAGGACCGTCCCGACGTGAAGCTCTACTTCGACAAGACGACGCACCTGCCGGCCAGGGTCGAGTGGAGCGCCCGCGAGGCGGGGCTGCCGCGCGCCAAGGCGTATCTGCTCGGCGACTACCGGGACTTCGACGGCGTCAAGATGCCGACCCACCTCGTCGAGACGACCGACGGCAAGAAAATCTCCGAATTGACCTCCGCTGTCTACAAATTCCCATCCAAGGCGGACGACGCGGCGTTCACGAAGCCGTGAGGCCGACGACGATCCGATGGAGCAGGCCGGCCGATTCGTCCGCCAGCACCTCGACGGCCAGCCCGCGTTCGCGCAGCAGCGCCGCAACCTCCGGGTCCGCGGCCGCCGGCCGCGTCAGCACGACCTCGCCGCCGCGAACGCGCTGCGTCAGCCGCAGCGCCTGGCTGACGGTCGAGCCGAAGTAGTCCAGGCGGCCGTTGATCGTGGCGGCCATCACCGGCCCGTGGTGGACGGCGACGCGCGGCCGCAGGCCGGACACGTCGCGCCCCGCCAGCTCCAGGGCGACGCGCACGGCCGCGGCCGTATCGACGAACGACGCCAGCAGCCCTTCGCCCACCGTCTTGACCACGGCGCCGTCCTCGCGCTGGACGCTTTCCCCGGCCGCCTCCAGGTACCCGTGCAGGACGCCGAAGGCGCGGGCGTCGCCGAACTCCTCGTAAAGGCGTCCCGCCGGGTCGAGGTCCGTCACCAGCAGCGCCAGCGCCGACAGACCGGCCAGACGGCCGGGCGCCGGGGCCTGGCCGGGAAACAGCTCGCGGAACAGGGGCAAGGTCGAGGCGCGGGCGGCCGTCAGGGCGTCGGTGCGGGCGGCCGTGCGCTCCACGCGCACCGTCACCTCGACGGGATGATCGTTGGTCAGCGCCAGCGTCTGCCGGCCGGCCTGGAGGACTCCGACGCTCGGTGGGGCCGCTCCGGGGGCCAGGTGCAGGTCCCAGCGCCGGCCCGCCGTCCCTGGCCGCACCCGGAAGTCGAGCGCATACGGCAGCTGCGGCCCGCGCAGGCGGTAGCTCCCCTCGCCGAGCGCCAGGTCCAGTTCCACGGTTTCGCCGGGGGCGATGCGAACCTGGGCCGCGACGTGCGGCGAGTGGGCCGGGCCGCCGACGCAGTACGTCTTCAGCTCCGTCGGCCGGACCTGCGGGTGAACGCGGAAAATCATCTCCACCGACTCCGCGAAGTCCGTTTTGAAGTCGAGGTTGCACGCGGGACAGTGCTCGTGGTCGCCGATCGCCTGGAGGCCCTCCTTGACGCCGGACGGAATGCGGCAAATCGGGCAGAGAATGTCCCAAAGCAGCTCCAGAAGCCCTTCGCGGGCGCCGTGCAGGCAGGCGGCCGTCAGCCGGTCAGGGTCGAGTCCGAGGCGCGGCGCCAGGGCCAGCGGCCGGATGCGCGCGACCTCCTGCGGCGGCGCCAGCACCAGATAATCGCCCAGTTTTTCGACGACGGCCGGGTCCACGCGCAGCTGGATGAGCCGGTCCAGGAGGCGCTCCAGCCGGAGCCGCCCGGCCGCCGGGATGGGCGGTGCCGGCTCAAACGCATCGCTGGTTTCGGGCCGGCCGAGCTTGCCGGAGACGTAGGCGTCGATGCGGCGGTAGACGCGGTCGAGGGCGCGCTTGCCCCTCGCGCCGATCTCGAGGGCCGCCGCGATCCGGCCGAGCACGCCGCGCGGCTCGACCCGGATCTGGTGCGTCAGGGTCGTACCGCCGCCGGCCCGCGGCTTCAGTTCCGTGATACTGGCCAGCCATTTCAGGACGCCGCGACTGTACTCGCGCAGGACGCCGAGCCGTCGGCCCTCGACCCACTCGAACGGGTGCTCGCGCCAGGCGTTGACGATCCCCATCTTCTGGAATTTGCCGAAGCGCCGCGCCCCGCCGGCCGGGTCCGGCTCCGTCGTGAATTCCACGGCGGGGATGCCGGCCGCGCGGTTGAGGCGCTCGGTGTCGGCGACGTAGGGCCACAGCCGATCCGGCGCCGACTCCAGCTCCCAGCTCCAGTCGTATTGCAGCACCTTGCCCGGATCGGCCGACGGCAACCGTGGATGGACGGCGTCGCGGACGGCCTCGCCGCGCCGCAGACGCTCCAGGTCGAGGAGGAACGCCTCGGCGTCGGCGTGGCGGCCGTCGGGGGCCTTGGCGAGCGCCTTCTCGACGATGCGACACATGCCATCGCTTACATCCAGATTGAACTTTCGCAGCGGCGGGGGCGGTTCGTGGACGTGCATGTGGGTGACGGCTACGAGAGTGTCGGCGACGAACGGCGGCCGGCCGGCCAGGAGGTGGTACAGCGTGGCGCCCATCGCGTAGACATCGGTGCGGACGTCCACGGCGGCGCCCGAACACTGTTCCGGCGAGGCGTAGAGCGGCGTGCCGACGACGGCCCCGGCCCCGGTGAGGTTGAGCGACTGCGATTCCAGCACGTGGCGGGCCAGGCCGAAGTCGCACAGTTTGACGTGAGTGGCGAGTGGCGAGTGGCGAGTGGCGAGTGAAGCAGCATCGCGCCCCTTTTCCGCGCCTGCTGTTTCTCTTTTCTCGCCACTCGCCACTCGGCCCTCGCCACTGAGCAGGATGTTTTCCGGCTTCACGTCGCGGTGGACAATGCCGCGGCGGTGGGCGTCGGCGAGGGCGCGAGCGACATCGGCCATCACCGCGGCGGCCTCAAGTTCGGTAAGCCGCTTGCGGCGGGCCAGCACGAGCGCCAGGCTTTCGCCCTCCACAAATTCCAGTACGAGGTACGGAACGCCGTCGTCCTCGTTGAACTCGATCAGGTTGGCGACATAGGGGTTGTTGACCTCGGCCAGGAGACGCGCCTCCTTGCGCATGCGGCGCCACGCCGCCTCGTTGTCGCCCCACCGGCCGCGGAGCAGCTTCACGGCCACCACCGTCCCGTCGGTGACGTCCTCGGCCCGGTAGACCGACCCCATTCCGCCCTCGCCCAGCATCTGAACGAGCCGGAATCGGCCGACCCGCTCCGGCGCGTCGCGTCCCGGCCCGGCCGCGGGCGTCGGCAATCCCCCCGCCGTCTCAGCGTTCACCGCAGCCGCCGATTCAACCGCCTCGGCCGCCATCTGAGCCAGCAGCGACCGGACAGGAGGACGATCCACCGGGTCCACCGCCAGGAGCAACGGTATGAGGTTTTGCCACGACGCCTCCACGGTGCGCGTTTCCTGCTGGAAGTCGCGGACGATGTCCTGCCGCGACCGGCCCAGGGGACCGGGCCGGCCGCGCAGCAGCCAGTAGAGAATCATTCCCAGACTATAGAGATCCGCCGCAGGGTCCGGCGCCGCGCCGCTCGCCGCCTCGGGCGCGCGACAGGACGCCTCGAACTCCGCGAAGGCGGCCGGGGCCGGCGCGGCGCCGACGTCCAGGCCGGTGAAGTCGAGCTTCACGGCCCCGGCGTCGGTAAGGCGAATTTGGGAGGGGGACAGCCGGCCGTGAGCCAGACCGAGACGGTGCGCCTCCGCCAGGGCCGAACAGAGATCGTGAGCGATGCGAAGGGCCGCCGGGCCTGGCGGGGCGACCTCCGCGAAGGCATCCGCCAGGGTCCGGGCCACGACCCACTCCAGCGCCACGAAGGGGGGGTTCTGGTCCAGTCCTAGCTCGCGCACCCGGATCGCGGCGGAATGGTCGAGCAGCGCCGCCAATCGCAGCCGTCGCGTCAGCTCCGTCAACCGCCCCAGGTCCAAGGCGGCGCCGCCCAGAATGCGAACCTCCAGGGGGTGGCCGGTCGCGTCGGCGGCGCGGTACGAAGCACCATCGGCGCCCGCCCCGAGCTGGGCCAGCAGATGGTAAGTGCCGATGGGCATAGAGACTCTCCGCATGAGGGCGGGACGCCGCTGTTGTTATAACGCGCGGCGGCGATCCGCGTGCGGGGAATAAATGCTGGCGTTTCACCGCCGTCCCGCGCACAATCAAGGCCGCCCCTCGCCGACCCGGAGTCGATCCCATGAATGCCCCCGTCCTGTCCGCCCAGCCCACGGCCGCAACGGCTTTCGCAGCGAGGAACAGAGCCGTGCGGCCTCGGCGAAAACTCTCGCCGTCCGTCATCCGTCTATGGAGGTAATCCGCGCGCCTCTTCGGCGCCGGCCGACGCAAGTCCCAAGGTGGAGGGCGACGGCGATGAACCGATTCCTGCTGTGGAGCCTGGCGCCGGTGCTGGCGTGGGCCGGCGTGGCCGCGCGAGCCGATGGCCCGGACAAGCCCGACGACGCGGCCAAGGCGCTGGCCGCCGCCCGCACCCGAGGCCTCGACTGGCTGTCCAAGAACCAGAACGCCGACGGCTCCTGGGGCAAGACCTATACCGTCGCCGTCACCGGCTTCGCCTGCCTTTCGTACCTCTCCGCCGCCGACGAACCGTTCGACGGCGACCGCGGCAAGATCCTGGTCAAGGGTCTTCAGTTCCTGATGGCCCAGCAGAAGGACGGCCAGTTCCCGCAGCAGGGCCACACCTGGATTCACGGCCAGGGCTTCGGCACGCTGGCCCTGTCGGAGGCCTACGGCCGGTCGTTGCTGTGCAAGGTCAAGCCGGACATGGACATGAAGAAGGTGAAGGTTGCTGTGGGCTTGGCCGTGCAGGCCATCGCCAAGAACCAGTCGAAGACCGGCGGCTGGTGGTACACGCCGGGCGAGACGGAGCAGCATGAAGGCTCCACCACCGTCTGCGCCGTCCAGGCCCTTGCGTCCGCCCACAATTTCGGCATCGACATCGACCAGAAGGCGCTCGACAACGGCTTCGAGTACCTGAAGAAGTCGCAGCTCAAGGACGGCGGCTTCGTCTACAAGCTGGGCGACCAGCAGAGCATGAAGGAGGGGTCGGCCGGCGCCGTGGCGACGCTGGGGCTTATGGAAAAGTTCGACTTCCAGGTGATGCTCAACGGCTACAAATACCTGCTGGCGATCGGGCCGGACGGGGTCAGCGGCGGCAACTTCCCGGAGTACGGCTGCTTCTACAGCTGCATGGGTATGCACCTTTTGGGAGAAGAATACAAGGACGACAAGGATTACCGCGAAAAAACGGCCGAGTTCATCGCCGGGGTGCAGAAGGCGATGCTGTCGTGGCAGGACAAGGACGGCTCGTGGCCGGCGCGGGCCTGGATGGCGTCGAACGGCCAGGAGGGGCCGGCCTTCGCCACCGCCTTTGCGACGCTCACGCTGTTCGTGCCGGAGGCCCGCCTGAGCATCTGCAACCGCGAACCGCCCAAGCTGCCCGCGGACAAATAAGCAGCGCGAAAGACAGAGCGTCTCCCGGCACATCGGACTGTGCCGGGAGAGGCCGGTGATAGCGCCGTCTCTCTTGGTTCGTCTCCGGATTGCGCTCCCATCGCCCATGCGCCCCGGCACGGAAGTTGGCGTCCTCTTACCCAGGCCCTTGCCATGACGCCGTCCTGGATCGACTCGCTGCTATCGGCCCGTGTCTACGACCTGGAACAGCCTCGCTTCCACGGAATGCCCATTTTCCCCAGCCACAAGCCCGGCTATTTCTACGCTCTCCATCGCCGCCACCGCGACACCCACCAACCCGAACAGCACGGTTCGCGCACGGGGGCGTCCGGTGTCATGACCCTGATGGAGCATAGCGGGACGCACATCGACGCCCTCTGTCATCAGGCGTGCGGCTTCCTGCTGCATGGCGGCATTCCCGTAGACGACGTGGAGACGCCGGCCGGGTTCACGCGGTTGGGCGTGGAGACGGTCCCGCCGCTGCTGCGGCGCGGCGTCCTCCTGGACGTGGCCGGCTGGAAAGGGACGGCGGCGCTTCCAGCGAAATACGGCATCGGCGCCGACGACCTGAAGGGATGCGCAGCGGCGCAGGGAACCGAGCCGCGGCCCGGCGACGTGCTGCTGGTGCGGACGGGGTTCGGGGCGAAGTGGGAGGACGAGGAGGAATACCTACGCGCGGCGGGGGTGTCGAAGTCGGGAACGCTCTGGGCGGCCGAACACGGCGTCACGGCGGTGGGGGCGGACAACATGACCTGGGACGCGCCCGACGAGCGCGACGCGGAGACGGGGGCGACGCTCTTCGCTCACGTCTACCTGTTGCCGCAAAAGGGCGTTTACATCATGGAAAATCTGTATCTCGAAGAGCTGGCGCGCGACCGGCGTTACGATTTCGCGTTCATCGGAATTCCACTCAAGTTCAAGGGCGCGACCGGATCGCCGTTGCGTCCGCTAGCGCTGGTGGACGCACAGGGCGAGCGGCGCGGCGTCAGCCCGCCGGTTGCACCTTCACCGGCGGGCTGACGCCGCGCCGCTCGCCAAAAAGTCAGCGTTGCTGACCGGGTTTGCCCCGGTTGCGCCGATCCCGCTCCTTGCTGGAGCGCGTCCAGGACGCGGGCACAGGACGGCGTACCAGATCGTCGGCGTAGTTCCAGAAACCCAGCGTCTCCTCGCCCGGCCGCCACGAGAAGTAGGCCGGCCGGTCGTTCACCATCGTCGGGAAGCCGACCAGGCCCGTCGCGCCGTGCAGCAGAGCCACGCCCAGCACCTCCAGCTCGGCCGCCGCGTCCTGCAAGTCCTTCACGACAGCGTCCGTCTCCTCCTGCAGCTGGTAGCGCCGGGCTCGATCAGGCCAGGCCAGCGTCCTACGCATCCGGTCGAGCCGCTGTTTTTCCGGCCGCAGCCCGGCCAGGCGGTCGTGGAGCCGCACCACGTCCGCGACGACGCGGCCCACCAGCGGGAGCATGGCCCCAGCCGCCCCCCAGGTCAGCACCACGGCGTCGCCGTCGGACCGCTCGGACGCATCGGACGCCCTGTTTTCCGTGAAACCGCTCATCACCTGTTTCCCCCAGGCCATGGAGCCAGCGAGTGCCTATTCCGACTATATTCTACGTTCGGAGATCAAGGGCGCATCGCTCTACGGAATCGAACGCCGCGACCCCGCGAATCGCGTCCCCCGTCGTGAACATCGCGCAGGGTTCGCCAGGTTGCGCTCGCCGGCTGTGGGCGGCCCGCGCCGGTACTTTCGTCGGTTCGTCCGTTCTCGCTGGACAGGCGGATCGGCTCCGCAAGAAAAGGGAATCGAACCATACCAGCCCGAGGCGCCAGCGAGGGATTTCGTTTAGTCCCTCGCTGGCGCCTCGGGCTGGCGTGTTTTCCGAGAGGTCACGGCCGCACGACCAGCGCCATGTCGCCGCGCTCGACGACCTCACCGACGACGCAAGCGTACTTCGCCCCGCGCTTGCGGGCGCCTTCAACCATTGCCTCGGCCTTATCCGCCGCGACGCTGATGAGCAGGCCGCCGGAGGTCTGGGCGTCGTAAAAGAATTCCAGCCGCAGCGTATCGACCTTGCCCTCGATGTGCAGGCCCGGCTTGACGTAGGCCGCGTTGGTGGCGCTGGCCCGCGTCAGGAATCGCTTCTGGGCCAGGGCCGCCGCTCCCGGCAGCAGCGGCAGCCGCGACAGCTCGAAGACCAGCGTGGTCTTGCTGCCCTGCGCCATCTCGAAGGCGTGGCCCGCCAGGCCGAAGCCGGTCACGTCCGTGGCTGAGTGGGCGCCTGCCTCCAGCATGGCGTCGCGGCCGGCGTCGTTGAGCTGCACCATGCTGTCGCACGCCGTCCGCAGCGTCTCCTCCGGGCATTCCTGGGCCTTGGCCGCCGTGGTCACGAAACCCGTGCCGAGGGCCTTGGTCAAAACGAGCTTGTCGCCGGGCCGGGCGGCGGCGTTGGTGAGGATGCGCTTGGGGTGGATCAGGCCGGTGACGGCCATGCCGAATTTGATTTCCTTGTCGCGGACGGTGTGGCCGCCGAGGATGACGGCGCCGGCCGCGGCGCAGCGCTCCGCCCCGCCGCGCAGGATGTCGGCCAGCCACGTCAGTTCGGGGTCTTTATCGTCGGGATATCCGACGAGGTTGAGGGCGGTCTTCGGGGCGCCGCCCATGGCGTACACGTCGGAGAGCGCGTTGGCGGCGGCGATCTGGCCGTAGACGAACGGGTCGTCCACCACCGGCGGGAAAAAGTCGATGGTCTGGACGATCGCCAACTCCTCGGTCAGCTGGTAGACGCCGGCGTCGTCGTGCGTCTCCGTGCCGACCAGGAGGTTGGGATCGGTCGTCGGTGGTAGGCTGCGCAGAACCTGCGCAATCCCCTGGGGGGGAAGCTTGCCCGCTCAACCCGCGCAGGAGGCGTAGTCGGTCAGGCGTTTCTTCCGGCCGAAGAAAAGCATGGGTCGTCCTTCGGAATCCAGGAGATCGGCCGACCGGCTTATCGCTCAGCGCTTCTTGAGCCGGCTGCCGACGGCGTCGATCATCGCCCTTTCGTCGGGAAACTTGCCGGCCTCCAGCTTCGAGTAGATCAGGTCGCCGTCGGCGCTCAACTCGAAGCAGCCGCCCTTCGACGGGATCAGCTTCAGGTCCTGGATTTGTTGTTTGTAAGCAGTAAGCAACTTGCTCGTCAGACTGACGGCTTGCGGCTCGTAACCTCACATGGCACAGTACTGGAGTTCCAGGTGCATATGGCTCCTTTCCGGCGAAAACGGGGCGACTCCGCTGCACAAGGTTATACTAAGGGCGCCGCCGCCGACATTCAAGTGCCCGCCCGCCGCAGGTCCGCACCCATGAGCCTGGTTTACCCGCCGACCGTGATCGTCCGGCATTCTCGTGAGAACCCGCGGAAATGCTCTATTTTGCCGCTGCGCGGCTGGCCGGACCTAATGTTCCTGCCCTACCCGGTGCGGCGGCGCCCGCCGCTGGACGGCTACATACGACTGGCCGCCGACGGCCCACCGCTGACGGCGGCGGATGCAGGGTCGGGCCTGCTGCTGCTGGACGGCAGCTGGCGCTGGGCGGCGTCCATGACGCGCGACTTCGCGGACGTGACGCCGCGGTCGCTGAGCGGCTGGCGCACGGCGTATCCGCGCTCGTCAAAGCTGGGCACGGATCCGGACAACGGGTTGGCGTCGGTGGAGGCGCTGTTCGTGGCGTATCACATCCTGGGCCGGCCGACGGCGGGGCTGCTCGACCACTACCGTTGGGCGGCGGAGTTTTTGCGGGTGAATGGACTTTCTGAGCAGGGCTAATTCGAGGGGCGTCGTCGTGGTAGGATACATGGAGGCGGATTCGCGCAGGCGCCGAATCGTAAGGTTGAGATCGTCCGGGAGCCGGAGGAGGGACGTCATGCCCGCCGATGTGCTGGACCAATTGCAGGAAAACAAGCAGCGGGGGCTGGAGGGACTGATTGATTCCTACCAGGCCGCCGCCGCTGCCGGCGGCGGGGAAGACGAGGCGGCCGCTATCGCCGACTTCTTCGTCGATGAGGGGACCGGGTTGAGACAGAGTTCCTTGCGTCTCTGGGAGTACAACTGGACGATGGCGCTGAGCGGCAAGATCCCGGATCGGCGGGAGCGCGGGGCGAAACTCCGGTCTCTGCTGGAGGAGGACGCCCGAATCCTGAGCCGGGACGCCGCCGTCGCACGGGCCTACGCCGATTTGTCCGGCCGGGAGGTCGCCCGCCTGGCCCAGTTCGAGGAGCAGAGCAAGGCGTTTCCCGTCTGGGTTGAGGAGTGCATGGCGCTGTGGGAGTTGCTGGATCGCCCGCGAAAGCCCTTGGATCGCGACAGGATCGCGCGGCGCGGGCCGCGTTCGAGAGGGGCGAATGCGAACCTGTCTCCGACATCATCGCCCGACTGCAAAAAGGCGGACCCCTGGTGCGGGAGTGACCCATGCGCCGTACCATCGCTTCACCGGAAATCACCCGAAGGATTGGGCAGTGCGGTTTGACGCGGAACGGGGTCGTGCGAATCCTCGCGGGGCCGCAGGGTGAATTGCCCCAGCAGTATTCCCGCTATTGCGGCCTGCGCCACCCTGAGGACGAGCGGTTGTTTTTCTTCTTCGACGTGTTCGCCGACGGCGACCGGATGCACACGTTCACTTTTCACATCGACGACGCGATCTCGGCGGAGCATCTGATCGTCGCGGACCTCGAACACGAATCGCGGCCGCTGCGACGATGACGCCGAAAGATCGGCGCCGCTTTTTCGCTTGACCTGCGGCCCCCGCCGCCATACCACTCATGACACGCACCGGGCCGCCCGCGCTGGCGGCCTCATTCCCGCTTTGGCAGAGCCTACAAGGAGACATCATGAAACCGCACTGGCTCATCGCCCTGTCCAGCCTGGTCCTCGCCGCCGCCGTCCTCCGCGCCGATGGACCCGCCGACAACGTCGCCGACAAGGTACGCCCCGTCCCGCCGCCCGGCGTCGAGATCCCCGCCGCCGATCGTGCCGAGCTGCAAGCCGGCGTCAACGACCTCGGCAAGGAGATCGACGACCTCCGCACCGCCCTCAAGGACAAGCCCGCCCTCCTCGACCTTCTGCCCGACGTGCAGATCTATTACAACGCCGTCCGCTACGCCCTCACTTACAACGAGTTCTACGGCGACGCCGCCAAGCAGGTCGCCACGGCACGGGCGTTCCTGAAACAGGCCCACGAACGCGCGCAGCGCCTGCGCGACGGCAAGGCGCCGTGGACCACGGCGACCGGCCTCGTCGTGCGCGGCTACGTCTCGCGCATCGACGGCTCCGTGCAGCCCTACGGCCTGGTCGTGCCGGCGTCGTACCAGCCGGATTCGGCCGACAAACACCGGCTCGATCTCTGGTGCCACGGCCGCGGCGAGACGCTCAGCGAGCTGAACTTCATCGACGGCATGCAGAAATCGAACGCCGAGTTCACGCCGGCCGGCGCCTTCGTCCTGCGCCTCTACGGCCGCTACTGCTGCGCCAACAAGTTCGCCGGCGAGGTCGATGCGTTCGAGGCGATGCACAGCGTCAAGAAGCACTACCCCATCGACGACAACCGAGTCGTCATCCGCGGCTTTTCGATGGGCGGCGCCGCTTGCTGGCACCTCGCTGTCCACCACCCGAGCGTTTGGGCCGCCGCCGCGCCGGGCGCGGGCTTCACCGAGACCGTCGATTTCCTCAAGGTCTTCCAGAACGAGCCGGTCAAGCCGACGTGGTACGAACAAAAGCTCTACCACATGTACGACTCCACCGACTACGCCGGCAACCTCTTTAATTGTCCGACGGTCGCTTACAGCGGCGCCGACGACACCCAGAAGCAGGCCGCCGACATGATGGTCGCCGCCGCCAAGCGCGAGGGGCTGACGTTCGCGTACCTCATTGGCCCCCACACCAAGCACGCCTACGAGCCGGAAACCAAGAAGGAGCTGATTAAAGAGATCGACGCCATCGTCGAAAAGGGGCGCGACGAAGCGCCCGCGGAGGTGCGTTTCACGACGTACACCCTCCGCTATAACCGCGATGCGTGGGTGACGGTGGACGGGCTGGAGAAGCACTGGGAGCGGGCACAGGTCAACGCCAAGCGCGCTGGCAACGGAATCACGATGGATACGAAAAACGTATCGGCTCTAACGCTGTCGCTGCCGGCGGTCAAGTCTGGCTCGATTGCGCCGACGAATACGACCATCGATGGGACCGAGGTAAACGTCGTGGGCCAAACCAGTCAAGACGGGGCGTGGACCGCCCATTTTCGGAAGATGGACGGCAAGTGGAAGCTCGTGGATAAAGCCAACGACGGCGCGCTCGCCAAGCGGCACGGCCTACAAGGCCCCATTGACGACGCTTTCATGGACAGCTTCCTGATGGTCCGGCCGACCGGCAAGCCGCTTAACGAGAAGGTCGGCGCGTGGACCGAGGCCGAGATTAAGCACGCTGCCGATCACTGGCGCAAGCAGTTCCGCGGCGAGGCGCCCGTCAAGGACGACGCCGAAGTCACCGACGCTGACATTGCGGCCCACAACCTCATCCTGTGGGGCGACCCGTCGAGCAACAAGGTGCTGGCGAAGATCGCCGATAGGCTGCCGATCCGCTGGGACGGCGACAAGATCGTGGTCGGCGCCGACTCGTACCCGGCGGCGAACCACGTGGCGCTGTTGATCTACCCGAACCCGCTCAACCCGAAGCGCTACGTCGTCCTCAACAGCGGCTTCACCTTCCGCGAGTACGACTACCTGAACAACGCGCGGCAGATCTCGAAACTCCCGGATTACGCGGTGATCGACGTGGACACGCCGCCGTCGTCGCGGCTGCCGGGGGCCGTTGCAACGGCCGGGTTCTTCGACGAACACTGGAAATTGCAGCCGGACGGAGGGAAGTGATTCCCCCGCGACCAGCCCTCAGCGCGAGTGAGGGATTTCGCCGAAACCCTTGCTTGCGCTGCGGGCTGGTTGATGTCCTATTTGTCCGCCGCCGATAACTGGATCTTGGACAGCTTCAGGCTCCGCGCCTCCTGTTTGCCGTCGGCCGTCGCCGCGACTACCAGGATGCTCTCCGGCAGGTCGAACCCGTCCACCCGCTTCCACGTCTGATGGTGCGTCTCGGAGCTGGTCAGCGCGTTCGTCTTCGCATCCCACGTGTTGACCACGAAGCACACCGGCAGGAACTTGCCTTCCTTGTTCACCTCGTTCTCCGTGACCGTGATGGAGAACCGGGCGTCCTTCATGTCCCGGTTGACGACGATCACCTGGCGGTCGCGGATGCGGTAGCTGGAGTGGTACTCATCGCTCAGGACGCGCACGGCCCGGCCGAGCGGGTGGTCTGCGTTGTCGTCCGCGAAGGCGCACGGGGTTTCGCCGTCGCCGTCGCCGTTGTCGAGACGGTGGCCGACCACCGAGGACAGTGTGCCCAAAGCCCAGCGCTGATATCCGCTGTCCGGCAGAAGCAGGGTTACGTTGCCGCTGGAGCTAACCGATAGGCGACCCTTGCTCGCCTTTCCCTCGACGTTGACTTCCAGGTCGGCCGTGAAGCCGGGGAAGTCCTTCCACACGGCCCGTGCGGTGCGCGTCGGCCAGCAGCTTCGTCGCCGCGGGGTCGGCGTCCGGCTTCGCATCCTTGTCGGGCGCGGCGGCGACGGTCGCCGCGAGGATCATCCAGCCGAGTCGTATCATGGTATTCTCTCCTTACGTCCGAGCCGCGACCGTTAGGGAGCGGACAAAACCGCTCCCTAACGGTCGCGGCTCCGTTCCTCCTCAGCCGCTCCGCCGCTTCATCATCGAGATCTCGTTGCCGGTCGAGTTGTGTTCGACGTGGTCCATGAACGTCTGGATGAGCAGCAGGCCGCGGCCGCTGACCTTCCCCAGGTTCGACGGGTCGGTCGGGTCGGGCAAGAGCGACGGGTCGAAGCCCAGCCCTTCGTCGCGCACCGTGAACGTGGCCTCGTCCCGCGTCAGCGTGGCGACCACCCGGACGCGGCGGTCGCGGAACGGTTCCTGGTAGCGGCGCTCCTTGGCCAGGCGGTAATAGCCCTTTTCGTCCGTCTCGCGCATGTCGGACTTCAGCTCCAGGTTGCCGTGGAAGATGGCGTTGGTCAGCGCCTCGTGCAGGGCCACGCCGAGCAGCATCAGGCCGCTCGGCTCGCACAGGCTCATGCGGGAGAGATCGCTCTCCAAATGGCTGACGAGCGGCGCCACCATGCTGGCGTCATTTTCGATCTCGTAATGAGTTTCCGCCCGCATCACCGTGTCGAGGATGCGCCGCTCGCTCACCTTGGTCTGGGCGGCCGAAAAGACCTGATCGAGCGTTTCTGCGAGGTTCTGGGCGAGGCTCTGCTTGGGGACGTAACTGGCGGCGCCTTTCTTGAGGGCACGGATGGCCAGGTCCTCGCTGCCGTGGGCCGTCATCAGGATGACCGGCGTCATCGGGTACTTGGCGCGCACGGCCTCGACCAGCTCCAGGCCGTCCATCTGCGGCATGAGCATGTCGGTCAGGACGACGTCGGGCGAGACTCGCGGAATCAGTTCCAGGGCCTCGACGCCGTTGCCGGCGAAGACGGGCCGCCAGCCCTCGGCCTTCTGGATGATGGCGCCGGCCAGCCGCCGGTCCATGGCGGAGTCGTCCACCACCAGGACGGTGTGGTAGTCGGCCGATGAGTTGAGGTCGCTGCCGGCCGCGGTCGGCGCGACGGGGTCGGTGGGATTCATGTCGAGGTCTCCGGGGTAGAGAGGCCGCCGGGGCCGACGGCGCACAGCGCCGCGGTCAGGCGGTTCAACGCTTGTTCGAGGTCAGGCAAGGCGCCGGCCGCGCCGGCGGGGTCGCCGGTTCGGCCGAGTTCTTCCACGCGGACGGCGGCGGCGGTCGCCTCGGCCGCGCCGAAATAGCCGACCGCCCCCTTGATCGTGTGGGCGGCCCGGCGCAGGCCGACGGAGTCGCCGCGGGCGGCGGCGGCGCGGGCGTCGTTCAGCCACCCCGGCGAGTCGGCCAAAAACACGGCCGTCAGCTCGCGCAGCAGTTCCTCGTCGCCGCCGACGCGTGTCAGGGCGACCTGGGGGTCAAAGACGGGTGACGAAGTTTTCGGCTCGGTCATGGCGCGATTCTTCCCTTCGCCGGGCGGCGGTTCCGGCCGCGACGGGCCTTGGCCGGCCAGGTCCGCCAACGCTCGGTGCAGATCGCCGAGGGTGACGGGTTTGGCGAGGTAGCCGTCCATGCCGGCTTCGAGGCAGCGCTCGCGGTCGCCCTGCATGGCGTGGGCCGTCAGCGCGATGATCGGCAAACGGCGGCCGGCGCCCTTCTCGGCGGCGCGGATGCGGGCGGTAGCCTCGAACCCGTCCACGCCCGGCATCTGCAGGTCCATCAGCACGGCGTCGAACGGCTCGCGGCCGAGGGCGGTCACGGCCTCAGCGCCGTCGGCGACGACGACCGCGGCAGCGCCCAGTTTGCGAACGAGCGCGGCGGAAAGCCTCTGGAGCATGGGGTTGTCCTCGGCGATGAGTACGCGCAGGGGCCGGGCCAGTCGTGGCAGCGCCGGCGCAGACCCGTCTGCAGCTGGCGCGGGTTCGGCGCCTTCGAGAGCGCGCAGCAGCGCGATGAGGAGGTCGGCCCGCTTGGTCGGCTTCAGCAGGCCGACGGGCAGGCCGACCCCGCAGAGGCGGTCCGGCGTGGTCAACAGTGGCAGCACCGCCGCCCCGCGAGAGCCGGCGATGACCGCCTCTTTGCCCGGAAGCCCGGCATCGAGCAGGACGACGCGGAACGGATCGTTACGCGCGTCGGCCCCGTGCAGCGCGGCCAGGGCCGCGTCGGCGCCGCCGACCGCCTCCGCCTCCGCCCCCCATTCGGCCAGCGTTTCCGCCAGTATCCGGCGCTGGCCGGCGCTGTCGTCCACGACCAGCACCCGCACGCCCTCCAGTTGCCGGGCGGCCGGAGACATGGGGGCGGCAACGGACAGCGGCACGGTGAACTGGAAGACGCTGCCGCACCGCGGCACGCTTTCCACCCAAAGCCGACCCCCCATCGCCTCAATAACCCGGGAGGAGATCGCCAGGCCCAGCCCGGCGCCGCCGTACTTCCGGCTCATCGAACCGTCCGCCTGCACGAACCCATCGAAAATGACGCGCTGCTTCTCCGGCGGCACGCCGACGCCGGTGTCGCTCACCCGAAAATGCAGAGTGGTGAGTGGCGAGTGGCGAGTGGCGAGTGAAGAGAAGTCGGATAGTCGTTCCTCCGTATCCGGGATTTCACTCGCCACTCGCCACTCGCCACTCGCCACTCCTGCGGTGACGACCACCTCTCCCCGCTCGGTGAACTTGATCGCGTTGCCGACGAGGTTGACCACGACCTGGCGCAGCCGCGACCAGTCGCCGACGAGACGATCCGGCACGGCCGCGTCCACGTGAAAGGCCAGTTCCAGTTCCTTGGCGTGGGCGCGCGGGGCCAGCGCCTTGACGGCGTCGCCCAGCGCGTTGCGCAGGGCGAACTCTTTCGGCGCCAGGTCGAGCTTGCCGGCCTCGATCTTGGCGAAGTCGAGCAGGTCGTCGATGACGGCCAGCAGCGACTGCGTGGACGTTTGCACCATCCGCAGGTTCTCGCGCTGCTCCGGCGTCAGCGGGGTGTCGAGCGTCCATTCCGTCAGGCCGAGGGCGGCGTTGAGCGGCGTGCGCAGTTCATGGCTGACGTTGGCCAGGAACTCGCTCTTGGCGCGGTTGGCCTGCTCGGCGGCCTCTTTGGACCGGCGCAGGTCCTCCTCGGCGCGGCGACGGGCGGTGACGTCGGTGTGCGACCCGGCCATGCGGCAGACCCGGCCGAAGGCGTCGCGCACGGCTGCGCCCTGCGCCAGAATCCAGCGGTAGGAGCCGTCCTTGTGGCGGAGGCGGTGCTCCAGAGAATACTCCTCCAATCGGCCGTGCAAATAGTCGTCAACGGTTTGCAGCGCCCGCTGGCGGTCCTCGGGGTGCAGCCGACTCGTCCATTCCTCGAAGCGGTTGCCGATTTCGTGGTCCTCGCAGCCGAGCATGCTCTTCCAGCGCGGCGAGAAGTAGACCTCGGCGCGGGCCACGTCCCAGTCCCACAGGCCGTCACGCGAGCCGTCCACCGCCAAGGCGAAGCGCTCCCGGCTGCGGCGCAGCTCCTCCTCCGCCCGGAACTGGCCGGTCACGTCGCGCAGCACAATGACGCCGCCGCGCGAAGCCCCCTGGCCGTCGCGCAGCGGCCGGCCGGTGATGCTGACGAGGGCACCCTCCCGCAGGCGCGGATTGCGCACCAGCACCTCGATCTGATCGCTCTCCTCGCCGCGCAACGCCCGCGCCAGTGGCAGGTCGGCCGGATCGAACAGGGAGCCGTCGGCGGGGCGATAAAGGCCGTGGACCAGCGGCCAGTCGTCGAGTGCCGCGTCGGCGGGGCCGTCGCCGAGGATGCGTCGGGCGGCGGCGTTGAAGAAGAGGCAGCGGCCCGCCTCGTCAGCGACCACAAGCCCGTCGCCCATGCCGTCGAGGATGGCGGGCAAGAGGCGCGACGGCCCATCCAGTGCGAGCGCGCCATCGCTGGCCGGGCGGGAGGCGCCTGGTTCCCCATAGGATTCGTGGGTGCAGTTCAAGCGCCCCGACATGCGACGGCCCTTTCCGAAGACGCCGCCCGGGGAATCGCCGCGCCAGCGCGGCGATTCCCCCCAAGGAAAGTAACCGCGCGGCCCGAGCTTTGCAAGCCATTGGCCGTCTGCAAGGCATTTCGGCGGGCTGCAAGAAAACTGCCGCCGCCGCACGGCTGACCGCCCGGCAGAAATCGCAGGGAAAGAAAATCGCGTCGTGGAGGCCCTCGAAAGCCTGATCTACTGCTTGATGCGATACAGGCTGCTCTCCGTGCGGATCAGCAGCGACCCGTCGAGGACGCCGTAGGACGCCAGCGTCTTTTCGCCGACCGGGTTCTTCGACACCAGCTCAAACTTCCGCCCGGCCTTGATGACGATGCCGATGCCGTCCTCGCTCAGGAAGTAGATCTTGCCGTCGGCCGCGATCGGCGACGCGGAGTAGGCGCCGTGGACGTTCTCGTGCCAGATCTCGGCGCCGGTCTTCGCGTCGAGGCAGGTGACGACGCCGTGGTCGGAAATCATGTACAGCTCGTCGCCCAGCAGCAGCGGCGACGGCGAATTGGGAGCGTTTTTGTCCACGGTCCAGGCGACGTGCGTGTCGGTGACGTCGCCCTTGCCGTCCGGCCGGATGGCCAGCAGCTTCGGCGAATCGAAGCCGGTATCGACGTAGAGGAGGCCGTCGCCGAAGACCGGCCGCGGCACGACGGAATAGCCGTCATAGCGGACCCGCCATATTTCCTCTCCGGTTTTAGGGTCGTAGGCGGCGACGACGTTGCTGCCCTGGCTGACGACCTCCGTGCGGTCGCCGACGGCGATGACGAGCGGCGTGCCGAAGGAGAAGCCCTTCTGGGGATGCTCCGTGCGGTCCTTCTTCCAGAGGACGTGGCCGTCGCCTGCGTCGAGGGCGACGACGAAGCGCTTGTCGGCGCCGTCGCAGCTGAAGATCAGGGCGCCGTCCACCAGGACCGGCGTGCCGCCGTTGCCGTGGACCGGGGCGTAATGCAGATCGTTGTTCTTCCAGATGATGTTGCCGTTGAGGTCGAGGCAAGCCGTGCCCATGTGGCCGAAGTGGACGTAGAGGCGGTCGCCGCGGACGAGCGGCGTCGGACTGGCGTGGCTGTTCTTAGGGTGGGGGTGCGGGGCGGAGGCGTCCTCGTGAAAGACCTCTTTCGCCCACTTGATCGATCCGGTATTGCCGTCGAGGCAGAGGGCTTGCAGCGACAGCTCGCCGTCCTTGCCTCCCTCGACCGGGACGGCGCTGGTGAGATAGATGCGGCCGCCCGCCGCGACCGGCGACGACCAGCCCTTGCCGGGGATCGGCTGCTTCCAGACGACGTTTTTCGTCTCGCTCCACTCGGTCGGCAGGGCGCCGTCGGCCACAATCCCTTGGGCGCCGGGGCCGCGGTATTCCGGCCAGTCGGCGGCCTTGGGGGCGGACGACAGACCGGCCGCCAGGAGGAGGAACAGTCGCATCATGGTTCGGGGTCTCGCGGGAGAGGAAAACAAGGCGGGAGGTTGCGCCGCCATACCGGGCAGCGCGACAGGATTCATTGTATGGGTTGAGGGGTGGGGCGAAAGAAGCTCACGCAAAGGCGCAAAGACCGCAAAGAAGATACTTCTTTGCGGTCTTTGCGCCTTTGCGTGAGCTATTTGCAGCCTCAAGCGTTTACTGCGGCCGGTCGCGGATGGCGTTGAGCCGTTCGCGCGCCTCGCCCTGCACGCGCTCCAGCGCCGCGCTCACCGCGGCGCACGACGGGCGGTTCTGCCGCTCCAGCCGCGCCCCTGCGCGAAGTCCTCGAAGGCGTCGCGGTCGCCCTGCAGCAGCCGCGACAGGCCGAGGAAGTAGTAAAAGCGCGCGTCCTGGCCGTCGTGTTCCACCGCCGTGAAGAACTCCTTTTCCGCCTTGTCGTACTCGTGGTCGTTCCACCATTGCAGGCCGGCCGCGTAGTGCTTGGCCGCCTCCAGCGGATCGGCCACGGTCAGCAGCGTCGGCCGTTTCAGCGCCGGATGGCCCTGAACGATCGCCGTCAGCACCGCCGCCCGCTCCTGGTTGATGTGAGGACGAATGCCATCCACATAGGTGTTCAAGGCCTCCGTCCACAGTCCCTGGACGGCGAGCGCTTCGGCGCGGGCCTCGAACGGCACGTCGCCCTTGGCCGACAGGATTTCGCCCGCCAGCTGCAGCGCCTGCGTCGTGGCGGCGTCGGCCGCGCCGACCCCGTCCTGCGGCTTCATCAGCACCCGCGCCAGCGCCCCGCGGTAGCGGGCGCCGTCGGCGTCCAGGTCGGCGTGGGCCGCGACCGCCTGGCGATAGTCGTCGGCGGCCGCATCCGCCTTGCCCCGCGCCTCGGCGATGCGACCGCCCAGGTAGAACGCCGCGGCCGCGCCGGCCTTCTCCGCTTCGTCCGCGTCTTTCTGAGCGGCGGCCAGGTCGGCGTCGCCCTCGCCCGCCTGACCCTTGCCGTGGGCCAGCGCCGTATCCAACCGTACCGTGCCGCGCTCGACCAGCACACCGGCCCGCTCCGCCGGCGCCGCCGACACCAGCGCCCTGTCGAGCATCGCCAGGGCCTGGGCGTTGCGGCCTTCCTTGCGGTAGTCGCCGGCCTTCGCGGCGAAGTAGGCCGACGGGTCGGACGCCTCCGTCAGCGCCGTCTCCGTCTCCAGCGCCCATTCGCCATCGTCCTTGGACAAATCCGCCCGGGCCAGGCCCAGCTCGACCTTGGCCTCGCCGTATTTCTCCTGATCGCGGAGGGCGACGCCCTTGACCGCGTGGGCGTGGGCCTTGTCCTGCGGCGACGCCTTGTCGTCCTTCAGCACGCGGTCGGCGTCGGCGATCGCCTTGTCGGCCAGGTCCGGCCGGCCGCGGTCGCGGAGCAGCGGCAGCCAGATCGACAGCATTTGCTCCGGCCGCCAGCGCTCCTTGAGCGCCGTCTGGAGGCTGTTCCGCTCGTCCTTGAGAGCGTCTCTCTCGTCCTTGACGGCGCGGAGGATCTTCGCCGTTTCCTGGATGTCCTTGGACTGGAGGATCTCCTTCACGGCCGGGACCACGGCCGCCTCGTCGTCGCCCGGCTTGAGGGCCTTTGCCGCCGTCAGGGCGTCCGCCACGCCCTTGATCGTCTCGGTTTTCTTGGCGACCGTTTCGTTCGCCGTTTTCAGCTCTGCCGCCAGCACGTCCGCCTTCTTCTCGGACGCGGTCAGGGCCTCTTTTGTCGTGGCGAGTTCCTTGTTGGCGTCGGTGAGCTTCTTCTGGGCGTCGTCGAGGGCCGTCGTCGTCGTCTGGAGCTTGTCGTTGGCGCCGGCGAGGTCGGCGCCGGCCTTCGTGAGCTTGTCGTTAAGCGTCTTGGCGTCCGTCGCGGCCTGGGCCAGATCGGTGCCTTGCTTCTTGTCCTCTGCCGCCAGGGCCGCAACGTCCGCGGCCGGATCGACGCCCTTCACCACGGGCAGCTTGGAATTCTGGAGGGCTTCGCGCATCGCGTAGTACGTCTTCAACTCCTGGCAGCTGCGCAGGAAGATTTCTTCCGTCGGGTCGCTGTTGGGGTTCTGCGCCTTGCCCAGCACGCGCGAAGCGCCGCTTGGCGTGCAGGTCGATGGCCTTGTCGAGGGCCTTGAGCGCCTCGCCGAAATTCCCCTCGCGGGCCAGCTTCGTCGCCTCCCAGTACGCCGAGCCGGCCTCCTCCGCCGCTGGCGGCTCGGCCGGAGGGGCCGGCGGCGGCGCCGCCGGCGACAACCCGGTGACGATCAGGACCAGCAGGGCCGGATCGAGGGCCGGCCCGGCGCGACCCATGCCCGCCGGCTTCGACCCGATCGCCGCCGACACCCGGTCCAGCGCGGTCCTGGAACCGCTGCTTCATCGCGTGGTCTTTGGCGTCTCTCAGTCCCTCCTGGTACAGCTTCTGGGCCTCGTCCAGCGACTTGGGATCGCCGGCCGCCTCCTTGGCCACCGCCAGCCAGAACAGCGCGTCGTCGCTCTTGTCCTTCGCCCTGTCCAGATCGGCCATGCCCTTGCTCATGTCCGGATCGTCGGCCTTCGGCGCTTTGCCGCCCAGGCTCCGCAGGTAATTCCGCACGCGGTACTCGCCCCGCGCCGCGACCTCGTCCGGCTTCGACTCGTCCGCCGTCTCGACGCCCGCCTTCGCGGCCCGGTCCAGATCGCCCGATTTTACGAGGTCCGCTTTCTCCGCGAAGGTCAGCGGCGGAGCGGCCTGTCCTTGCGGGTTCGGCCCGTTGGCCGGCGCCGTGTTCGCATTGCCGCCGTTGAACAGCCACAGGCCGACCAGCACGCCGGCCGTCACGACCCCGCCCAGGAACGCGCCGCCGACCCAGGCGCCGGCCGTGGAGCGGCGTTTCTCCGGTTTCGCCGGCGCCTCGTCCGAAACGGCCGGCTCTTCGTCCTCGACCGCGGCCGGCTCCCGCTCGTCCTCCATCTCGACGGCCGACTCCTCGTCCGCCGACAGGCCCGCGGACTCCTCCTCGTCGAACGCCGGCGCCTCCGACAGCGCCGCGGACGGCTCGAAGACGTCCTTGTCCGAATCGCCGCCACGGCGGGCGCCGAGGTTCACCTCCGACGGCGAAATCTCCTCCTCGCCGTGGATGCTTTTCGGCTTGGGTTCATAGGGCCGCGTGCTGTCCACGTCCGCCGCCCCGGACGCCGGCCCCGGCGGCGCCACGGGGAACGTCGCCGACGACGCGCCCAGGTCCACCGCCGACGAGTCCACCGCCTCGCCCGTCATTTCAGTCAGATCGACCTCTTCCTCGCCGGACGGCAGCTGGCCGGCCGTCAGGGCCGTCGCCGACTCGTCCACGACGATCTCGTCCACCTTGTCGGCGCCCGAGCCGACCTTGGAGTCGCCGATGGCGTCGAAGGTCGCGGGCTGCAGATTGATGCCGGACTCGACCTCCTCGGCGATCCGGTCGATGCCGGAATCGGAGGTGCCGGGGGTGTCTTTCTCGATGCCGGCCTGGGGACCGGAATCCGACCCGGCCGGGTCCAAACCGCTCAGGTCGATGCCGGAGTCGGAGATGGGCCGGATGACGGACTCCTCGGCCTGCTGGGCCGGCGGCGCCACGTCCACGACCTCCGGGCCGGGCAAGCCGACGCCGGAATCGACGAAGAGGACCTCGGCCGGCTCCTCCACCACCTCCACCCCGGACAGGTCGATGGCGGAATCCGACGGCGCCGACTTGCCAGGCTGGAGGATCGAGGTGGACTCGTCTTCGGACAAGTGCGGCGCCGCCGCGGCTTCGGCCACGACCTCGGCTTCCAGCTCCGCGGAGGCCAGGTCGATGCCGGAACCCGCCGTCTCCAGCACTTCCGGCTCCATGGCCACGTGGGAGCTCGATTCGGCCTCGACGGGGTGGCCCAGGTCGATGTCGGCGTCGCTGCCGGCGATCACTGGGGGGGCCGCTTGCCCGGGCGCTCCGGGCGCCTTCCACTGTTCAGAGCCAGACCCGGCTTCCCGGGGAACGTCGCCGAGGTTGATGTCGGAATCGCTGCCGCTGGCGGCTGGCCGAGACTCGCCGCCGCCCGGGGCGAGCAGGTCGAGGGCGGAGTCGTCGGCGTCGGCGGGCGGCTGGGGAGCGGCGGGTTGCGCGGGGCCGCGGCGGGCGAAGGAGGCCGAGGCGTCCCCGGCGAAGATGGTGCGCACCGCTTCGAGGTCCGAGGCCAGAGCGTCCTCGCTGTCGTGGGCCGGCGGCAGCGCAATCGTCGGCTCGGTGGCCGGCGAGGGCGGCGCCGCCGGAGAGCCTTCATCCTTTGCGGCCGGCGCCTGGCCTATCAGGTCGGCGTCGGCGGGGTCGTCGAACGCCGCCGCGGCCGGCTCGGCTGGCGCCGGCCCCTCCTCCACCAGCGACGCCCATTCGACGACCGAAAGGCCGCTGCCCGAGCGCGAGCCGCTGCCGTTGGGGTCGGACGACACGACGGGCAGCCCCAGATCGACGGCCGAGTCCGGCTCGTCCGCGGAAGCCGCGATGGGCGGCGCCTCCGGCAAAACGTCCGGTGCTTCCTCCACTACTTCCAGGGCGTCCGCCCCCAGATCGATCACGTCCGCCTCGGCGACCTCGGCGACCGCCCCGCAACGCGGGCAGGCGTCCAGGTCGTCCGGATAGCTACGATTGCAGGCCTCACAGTGCTTGGACATGCTGGTGCCACTCCCGTATTCGATGCCGCGCGAGTCGGTGCAAAGCGTTTCCGAGCGATGGGTCCAGAAGGGGCTGTTTATCTATTGTCCTTAGCTTACGCGGGCGGAGCAATCCCTTTCCGAAAAAAGCGCACGTCCGCCCGTCGGGACGGCCGCACGGTCGCCGCATCCCCCGCGACCGCTGCGACCGCTGCGACCGGCCCCGTCGCTTCCGGCCGTCGCGGCAAGCGGGGCAAGATTCCCCATGCAAGCGGGTCGCGCCGGCGGTATCGTGGAGGCTGCCGCCCTGCCCCGGAGAACGCTCATGACTCCCGCCCCGTCGGACGCCGGCCTCGACGACTTTTTCGAGCGCGTTTCGGCGACGAACCCCTTTCTCGACAATCGCATCAACAACCCGTCGGCGCGGGACGTGGACGTGGCCGAGATCCACGAGTCGGCGTTCGCGCGGCTGACCGGCCTGGCGCGGGAGGCGCTGGCGGCGCGTCGCGGCGTCGGGGCCGTGCTGTGGGGCGAGGCCGGCGTCGGCAAGAGTCACGTCCTGTCGCGCCTGGCCCGCTGGGCGGGCGGGGACAGCCGGGCGCATTTCGTCTACCTGCACAATCTCCAGGCCGCCCCCGATCGGCTGCCGCGGGCGCTGCTGCGCATCGTGGTGAACCTGCTGACGAGCGGCCGGGCCGGGCGCTTTCACGGCACGCCGCTGGCGGAGCTGGTCCGGCTGGGCCTGGTGGGGACCGTGGACGGCGCGACCCGCTGGCCGTCGTGGGAGGCGCTGCACCGGGCGTACAATCAGCGTCTCGACCGGCTGGGCGCGGCCGACCTGCCGGGGTCGGCCCTGGTGGACCGTGAGGTTTTTGAGATCCTGTTTCGCTTCTATCAATCGGCCCACGACACGGCGCGGGGCCGCGAGGACGGGGCGACGGCGGCGCTGGCGGTGCGCTGGCTGGCGGGCGACGGCCCAGCGCCGGCCGACGCCCAGCAGATCAAGCAGGTGCTGGTCGCCCTGTCGTGGCTGTCGGCCGCCGCGGGCCGGCCGTTCGTGCTGGCCTTCGATCAGGTGGACAACCTTGACGACGAGCAGTTCGCCGCGCTGGGCCGCTTCCTCGAAGCGCTGATCGACGCCGCGCCGAACCTGCTGGCGGTGACGGCCGGCATTCAGAGCAGCTTGATGCGCTGGAAAGAGAGCAACGTGATCCAGAAATCCGCCTGGGACCGCGTGGCCCAGTTCGAGGTCCTATTGCAGCGGCTGACGGCGGCGGAGGCGCTGCGGCTGGTCGAGGCGCGGCTGCGGGATTTCCTCGCCCCCTTCGCGGATCGCGAACCGATCCGAAAGCGACTGGAGGCGGACGCGCTCTTTCCGCTCGGCGAGGAATGGCGCCGGCGGCACTTACAGGACAAAATGGATATCCGACCGCGCGACGTGCTGAACGCGGCGCGGGAGGGGTGGCGGATGCAGCAGGAAGCGCTGCGGCGGCAGGGCGGCCCCGCGTGGCTGGCCGGCTGGACGGGGCGCGGCGGGGACGGCGACGACGACGCGCCGCCGACCGAGGAGGAAATGCGCGAGGCCGTCGATCGCGCCGTCGATCGGATCGTGACGGACCACGGGGCCGCCGTCCGGGAGGGGCGGCGGCTCGTGCCGCCCAACGCCGACCAGATCGCCGGTCTGGTCTACGATTTGCTGAATCAGTGCCGCGAGCGGGCCGGGGCGTCCGGCGTGCATCGCGTGCCGGCCCCGTCCAGGGGACCGCCGCCGGCCGTCGATCTGGTGATCGAGCATCCCGCGCCGACGGACGGCGGCGCCGTGCGGACGGGCGTGCTGTTCCTCATGGTGGACAGCGGCAAATCGGCGACGGCGCATTTGCGACGGCTGGCGGAGGACTGCCCACCGTTGCAGCGCCTCGTTCTGGTGACGGATCGGCGGACGGGCCTGCCGCTGGGAAAGAAGGGGGCGGATTTTCTGAACGACGTGCAGCAGCGTCCCGGTCGCGTTTTCGCGCAGCGGGAGCTGTCCATCGCCGACCTGGCCGAGCTGGACGCCCTCCAGGAGCCTGTTCGGCGAGCGCGATCCGGCGATCTCGAGGCGGAGCCGCGTCCGGGCCGGACGGTACGGGTGACGCCCGAGGACGTAATCGAATCCCATCAGCGGCGCGGGTGGTACACGGCGTCGCGGCTGTTGCAGGAGCTGCTGACGGTCCCGACCGCGCCGGCCCGACGGCAAGGGGCCGAGCCGGTGGCGTAAGAATCGGTAGCTTTTTGCGCGCGGCACGGCGTCAGCCCGCCGGTCTCGGCCGCATGGTTTTGTCCCCTCGTGGGACAAGGCGGGCCTACCGAACGCCGCCGCACCCTCTAGCCAGTTTGTCCCACAGTTGTCCCAAAGCAGACATCGGCCGAGAACAACAGAGGAGATGAAAAATGCCGCAAGTCGTTATGCTTGCGTCCTTTGCGTCAAGTGGACAGAGCCGGGATCGAACCGGCGACCTAAGGATTTTCAGTCCTTCGCTCTACCAGCTGAGCTATCTGTCCAAGTCGGTTTCAGCTAACAACTTAGGCACAGTCCCGCGCACCCGTCTACTGAACATTTTACGCGCCCTTTCCGTCAGTTACAAGCCGACTCTCTGACAGTCGGGCCGCCCGTCGCGGTCATGTCCAGTCGTGCGAAAGGTCATTGTAGCGGGACGGCGGCGGCGTGCCAGCCGACGGGGCGATTTTGGTGTCTATCTGACTCGCGTGGCCGATTACTCACCGCGCATACTTTCTTGTCGCGTCCGCCGGTTTTGAATTGACGCGGCGTGGAAAACCGCTTAGCCTTGGGGATGTGTAGTTCCTTCCGGGGGGCGCCCGCCGCTTCCTGCCAGCCACTCCCTCCTTTTCGGCTCTTCGTGGGAAGCTCGCGCGGGCCAATTGCAAGGAGCGATCCATGTTTCACCTGACGGGGTCCCGCAACGGGACCACCTGCGACGGCGCCAGCCGCCGCGACTTCCTCAAGGTCGGCGCGCTCGGCCTCGGCGGCCTGATGCTGCCCGACCTGCTGCGGGCACGCGCCGCGCCGCCGCCCTGGGTCAGCAGACCCGCAACACCTCCGTCGTCTGGCTCTGGCTGGGCGGCGGGCCGACCCAGGTCGAGACCTTCGACCCCAAACCCGACGCCCCCGTCGAGTTCCGCAGCACCGTCGGGCACGTCAATACGTGCCTGCCCGGCGTCCAGTTCGGCGGCGTCTTCCCGCAACTGGCGGCCCACGCCGACAAGATGGCCGTCGTCCGCTCCTTCGCCCACAGCAACAGCGGCCACGGCGGCGGCACCCACTGGGTGATGACCGGCTACAACTTCCCGCAGGCCGACAACGGCGGCGGCCAGAACCACCCCGGCATCGGCGCCATGGTGCTCGCGCTTCCGCGGCGCCAACAACCCCGCCACCGGCCTGCCGAACTACGTCCGCATGGGCGGCATCCTCGGCGACGGCCCATCGTGGCTTGGCGCCCCTTACGCCCCATTCGACGTCGGCGGCAACGCCCAGCAGGACATGAACCTCAAGGTGTCGCTCGACAACCTCGACGACCGCCGTTCGCTCCTCAAGAACTTTGACGATCTGAATCGTTCCATCGACCGCAGCGGCGGCATGGCCGGCCTGGACAGCTTCGACGCCCAGGCCTACGACCTCATCCTCAGCAAGGCCCGCGACACCTTCGACGTCAACCGCGAAGACCCGCGCGTCCGCGACCGCTTCGGCAAGGGCCTCGGCGAGCATCTGCTGGTGGCCCGCCGCCTGTGCGAAGCCGGCGTCGGCTTCGTCACCATCGACTTCGGCGGCTGGGACATGCACGGCAACATCGCCATGTCGATGAAGAACCTCGCCCCGCAGGTGGACAGCGCCGTCGCCGCCTTCCTCGACGACACGACGGAGCGCGGCCTCGACCAGGACATCCTGCTGGTCGTCACTGGCGAGTTCGGCCGGACGCCGCGCGTCAACGCCGGGGCCGGCCGTGACCACTGGGCGCCGCTCTCGACCCTGGCCCTGGCCGGCGGCGGCCTCAAGATGGGTCAGGTCGTCGGCGAGTCCACGTCCAAGGCCGAAACGCCGAAGACGGCGCCGATCGGGCCGCAGGACCTGATGGCGACCATCTTCCAAGTCCTCGGCCTGCCGCAGGACCTCCACTACAATGACCCCAGCGGCCGGCCGACGCCGATGATCGACGGCGGCAAGCCGATCGCCGAACTGGTGTAAACCGAAAGGATGAAGGATGAAGGATGAAGGATGAAACGGACGGCCGGGTCGCTCCGGTTCATCCTTCATCCTTCATCCTTCATCCTTTTACGATGGCCGACGATCAACCGACCAGGGCCGAACAGGACTACCTCAAGGCCATCCACCGCCTGGGCGGCGCCGACCATCAGGCGTCGCCCGCCGACATCGCCTCCCGTCTTCGCGTGCGCGCCCCCTCCGTAACGGGAATGCTCAAGCGCCTGGCCGAGGCCGGCTGGATCGACTACGAATCCGGCCGCGGCGCCCGCCTCACGGTGCGCGGCGTCTCCGAAGCGCGGCGCGTCATTCGGCGACATCGGCTCGTCGAATTGTTGCTGACGCGCGTGCTGGGACTCGACTGGAGCGAGGTGGACGCCGAGGCCGAGGCTCTGGAACATGCGGTGTCGCCGCGCGTGGAACAGGCGCTGGCCGCCTTCCTCGGCGAACCGCTCGAAGACCCGCACGGCCACCCCATTCCGACGCGCGAGGGCGTCCTCGTCAGCCGCCCGCTGCGGCCGCTCTGCGACTTCCGCCCCGGCGACCGCGTCGTCGTCCGCGAGGCCCCGGACGACGACCCCGAACGGCTGCGCCGCTGGCGCGCCCTCGGCCTGACGCCCGGCGCCGTCGTCCATATCGTCGGCCACCAGCCGCTCGACGACTTGTTCCAGATCGAGATCGGCGGCAAGACCATCCCGATGGGCCGCGCCGGGTTGGCCGGGCTGCTCGGCGAGCCGGCGAGATGACGGCCCGGCGGCCCCCTTGCCCCCGCGCCGCCGCCCGATTACATTCAGTGCAAGACCGCGCCCGCCGTCCCGCCTGGATCACCGTTCCCGCCCTCCCACCCCGTGCAGGAGCCTCGACATGCTCACCCTTCTGACGCTCGGAATGTCGCTTTTCGCGGCCGACTCCTCCTTCAAACCGAAGCCGTTCGACTGGCCGCAGTGGCAAGGCCCCGACCGCACCGCCGCCGTCGTCGAACCCGGTCTGCTCCAGGAATGGCCCAAGGACGGCCCGCCGCTGGCCTGGCGCATCAAGGGCCTCGGCGAAGGCTTCAGCACGCCCACCGTCGCCGCCGGACGTATTTTCTCCATGGGCAACCTCGAAAAGACGGAATTCGTCCTGGCCTTCGCCGAGGACGGCGGCAAGCCGCTGTGGTCGCACGAAGTCGGCCCGGTTCGCGCCGACGGCGGCGGCTACCACGGCCCGCGATGCAGCCCCACCGTGGACGGCGATCTCGTCTACGCCCTCGGCCTCAACGGCGATCTGCTGTGTCTGAAGGCCGACAGCGGCGACGAGGTGTGGCGCAAGGACCTCATCAAGGACTTCAAGGGGGCGAGAGGCGGCTGGGGCTACGCCGAGTCGCCGCTCATCGACGGCGACCGGCTCCTCTGCACGCCCGGCGGCAAGGACGACACCGTCGTCGCGCTCAACAAGAAGACTGGCGAGAAGATCTGGTCGTGCCCTGTCCCCGGCGGCGACGGGGCGGCCTACGCGTCGATCATCGCCGTGGACGTGGACGGCAAGCGGCAGTACGTCCAGTTCCTCGGTCACGGCGTCGTGGGCGTGTCAGAGGACGGCCAGTTCCTGTGGCGCTACGACCGTCCAGCCAACGGCACGGCCAACTGCTCCACGCCGCTGTTCAGCGACGATTGCGTCTTCGCGGCGTCGGCTTACGGCACCGGCGGCGGCCTGGTCCGCATCCGCCGCGACGGCGACAAGTACACCGCCGACGAGGTCTATTTCACGAAGCACATGCAGAACCATCACGGCGGCATGGTGCTGCGCGGCGGCTTCCTGTACGGCGCCGACGAGGGCCGCCTGACCTGCATCAACCTCAAGACCGGCGACGTGGCCTGGTCCACCGACAAGGCCGGCAAAGGCTCCGTCTGCTGCGTCGGCAACCGCCTCTACTTCCGCAACGAGGGCGGCCCGATGGTCCTGGTCGAGGTCAATCCCTACGAATACGTCGAGCATGGCCGGTTCTCGCCGCCGGACAAGACGGACAAGCCGCAATGGACGCACCCGGTCGTCGCCAACGGCAAGCTCTACATCCGCGATCAGGATATGCTGTTTTGCTACGACGTGGCGCGGCGGTGACGACTCTATATTACTAAGCAGGTCCGCAGAATTGTTTTGACAACCCGCGTTCTGGCGAACGCGGCTACGCCCGGTGTAGCCGCGTTCGCCAGAACGCGGGCGTCCAGGAGCGCCAAAAAAATCCTGCGGGCCTGCTTAGCCCGAAGCGCCAGCGAGGTCTTTTGTCCCTCGCTGGCGCTTCGGGCTGGTGGGCCGATCATGTCTTCCGCTTCCCCCTTCCGCGCGCCGGACCTGCCGCTGCTGTTCGTCACGCGGGCGGTGCGGCTGTTCGCCTACGGCTTCCTCGCGCTCATCCTGTGGCGCTACCTATCGGCGTTGGGGCTGACCGCAGAGCGGATCGGTCTGCTGTTGTCCATGACGATGCTCGGCGACGTGGCGGTGTCGCTGTGGATCACCACGACCGCGGATCGCATCGGCCGCAAGTGGATGCTGATCCTCGGCGCCATTCTCATGGCGCTGGCCGGGGCCGTGTTCCTGTCCACCGACGATTTCCTCCTGCTGCTGGTCGCCGCCACCATCGGCGTCATCAGCCCCAGTGGCAACGAGGTGGGGCCGTTCCTGGCCATCGAACAGGCGGCGCTGGCGCAGGAGGTTACAGCGGAGCAGCGCACGCGCGTGTTCGCCTGGTATAGCCTGACGGGCTCACTGGCCACGGCGTTCGGCTCCCTGCTCTGCGGCCTCGTCGTCCAGGGGCTGCACGATTATGCAGGCTTCTCCAATTTGAAGAGTTATCGCATCGCTCTTTGGGTCTATGTCGGCGTCGGCGCGATCCTCGCGGTCCTGTTCCTGCGGCTGTCGCGCGCGGCCGAGGTCCACGCCCTGCCGCCGGCCGAGGGGCCGCGGCCGCGGGCCGGCCTCCTCGGGCTGCACCGTTCGCGGAATGTGGTTCTCGGCTTGTCGGCCCTGTTCGCCCTCGACGCCTTCGCTGGCGGCTTCGTGATTCAGAGCGCCGTGGTGGAGTGGTTCTGGATCCGCTTCGGGGCCGACGCCGCCACGCTCGGGGCCGTCTTCGGGGCGGCCAACGTGCTGGCCGGCTTCTCCGCCCTGGCGGCCGCGGCCGTCGCCCGCCGCGTCGGTCTGCTCCGCACGATGGTCTTTACCCACGTCCCGTCGAACGTGCTGCTCATCCTCGTGCCCTTCATGCCCAACTTGCCGCTGGCGGTCGCCGTGCTGCTTCTGCGATTTTCGATCTCGCAAATGGACGTGCCCGCTCGGCAGTCCTACACGGCCGCCGTCGTCAGCCCCGACGAGCGCTCGGCCGCCGCCGGCGTCACCGGCGTCGCCCGCACCGGCGGAGCGGCCCTGTCGCCGTACCTCGTCGGTCTGCTGCTGACGCCGTTTGGCTGGCCGTTCATCATCTCGGGCGGCCTGAAGCTGGTCTACGACGGCTTGGTCTACTGGCTCTTCCGCGCCTCCGTGCCTCCGGAGGAGCAGGCGGCGCGGCCGGGGAAGTGAACGCGGCGCTCACGGCGCCTTGGATTCATCCTTGCCGGAAGGCAAACGGCGCACCTCGATGTTCTTGAAATCAACGCGGCCGAGAAGGCTTTGCAGCCCGAGATGTCCATTGGTGTTCGTCCTGAGAATGCCCGGGTGCGTCGCGCCCTTGTCCTTCACGTACTTGTCGAGATCGTCGTCCAGCACGGCCGTCCCGTTGAGTCGGACCATGATCCGGCGGCCGTGAGCGTGGATGCCGAGGTGGTTCCACTGGCCCGCCGGCTTCGGGGCCGGCCGGGTCGCCGCCGCCACGTCCCAGATCGAACCCATGGCGTCCAGCGGCTTGATTTCGACCTTGCGGTCCCCCTTCTGGGGGGTGTCGTCGAGAATCTGGATCTCCATTCCCCGGTAGGACGGGTCCCACTCCAGCGGAGCGCGCAGCGCCACACCGCTGTTGGCCTTCAGCGTCGCCTGGTAGTCCAGATGCACCTCGAAGTCGCCGTACTGCTTCTCGGTCATGAGCCAACTCTTGTCCAGCCCGCGCGTGTAGAGAAGGCCGTGATCGACGCCCCAGTTGTTTTCCTCCTTCTTGTTGAGCGTGGTCCAGCCCTTCAGGCTTTCGCCGTCGAACAGCGGCTGCCATTCCGTCTCATCGACCACCGGCGGGGTGACGGGGCCGGGTTGGTCGTGTGCGCCTTTGTCCGGCGACGCCGGGGCCGCACCGGGATTGGAAAAAGCCGAGGAGCTAAAGGGGAGATACGACCACAGGAACCAGCCGCCCACTCCCAGGCCGGCGAGGCCCAACAGCGCCAGCAGGCCGATAATCAGCGCCCCCCCGCCATGCCGGGCCGGCTGGGCCATCGTGGCGGTGCGGTCGCGCGCGGCGATCCGTTTCGGCCCGGCCGGGACGATGCCGACGCGCTGCGGCCCCGGCTTCCGCGGGGCGGCCGCTGCCGGCTTGCCTCTCCGCTCCGTCCCGCTCTCGATCGCCCGGATCGCCTCGACGACGGCCTGGGCCGACGCCGGCCGCTGCTCCGGCTTCTTGGCCAGCAGACGCAGGATCAGGTCGCAAAGCGCCGGCGGCAGGTGGGGGTTGATCTCGGCCGGCGGCCGGGGCGGCTCCGTGGCGACGGCCATCAGAGTGGAAATCGCGTCCGTGCCCTTGAACGGCAGTTCGCCAGTCGCCATGCGGTAGATCACGCAGCCGAGGCTGAACAGGTCGGCGCGGTGGTCGGTCTTGCCGCCGGCCTGCTCGGGGGCCATGTAGGCCGGTGTGCCGAGGATGGCGCCCTGCTGCGTCAGATGGCCCTCGTCGGCGGCCGTCCGCGCCAGGCCGAAGTCGAGGACCTTGACGCGGCCCGTCCCTTCCTCCAGCCACAGGTTGGCCGGCTTGATGTCGCGGTGGATCAGGCCGCGTTGCCGGGCCGCCTCCAGGCCGGCCGCCGTCTCCCGCGCGACCCGCAGCACCTCGGCCAGCGGCAACCGCTTGTCGCGCTTGATCCGGGCGTCGAGCGGCTCGCCCTTGAGGAGGGGCATGGCCAGGTACGGCACGCCGCGGTCCTCGCCGACCTGATAGACCGCGACGATGTGATCGTGTTCGACGGCGGCGGCCAGGCGGGCCTCGCGGAGGAAACGCTCGCGGGCCGCGGCGCTGACGGCCAGCCTCGGCAGCATGGCTTTGAGGGCGACCCGCCGCTGCAATCCGGGGTCCTCCGCCTGGAAGACGACGCCCATGCCGCCGGCCCCGAGGACATTGAGGACGCGATAAGGTCCCAGACGGCCGATCTCGCCCGCACCGAGCGGCGGCGCCAGAAAATCGGTGAATTCCGACGGGGGGACGCCCTTGGCGTCGCCGGTGGCGTCGGCGTCGCCGTGCGTGTCGGGACGGCCTTCCGAGGCGCCGGCGCCCTGCATCGGAGGGAGCGTGGCGTCCTCGGCGGCCGCGGGTCGGGGCGTGAGAGTCGCGGCCTGGGCGAGAGCGGCGGAGGGCGCCGGAATGGTCAGCGATTTCCCACATTGGGGGCACTTGCCCTTGCGGCCGGCCATGTCGGCTTTGACTTTGATTTTCCGGGCGCATTCGGGGCAGGCGAAGTCGATCATGCGGGTTCTCCGGCTGGGCCAGGGATGCGCCCTATTGTGACCTCGCGCGGAGACGACTGCAAGGGCCTAATGGGAGGGGCGGGAAATACCTTACCCGTAGCCGCATTCGCCAGAATGCGGGTGAATGGCTGTCGGCCCGCATTCTGGCGAATGCGGCTGCGGGTATCATTCCCGCTGCCGCTCGCCTAATGGAGGGAACCGTCCGTCGGAGCAGCGACTGTCCGCGAACGTAAGGGAGAGTAGCGAGAATCGCTCCCTGACGGCTGCGGCTCGGACGGCGTCAGGAATGGAAAACCCCGCCCCTGCGGCTATCGTCCACAGAGGCGGGGTTGGCGGAATTCGGTTTCGATGCGGTCACGGCTGCTTCGGCGCCGGCGGGGGCGTGGTCCCCTGGCCCGAGGCGCCGTAGTCGTAGGCCACCAGCGCCTGGTGCAGCACGCGGTAGGCCCACTCGTCCCCGGGCGCCGCCGGGGCGAAGTCAAGGCCCTTCATGCCGTCGATCAGCTCCGCCACGTTCTTCGCGTTGAACTTGTGGTTGAAGTTGGCGGCGACGTTGGGGTCGTTCAGGGCCTGGATGGTGGCGCCGAGCTGGTCGAGGTAGGCCCGCGCCTCAATGTAATCCGTCGGGGACAAATCCGACTTCTCCACTGCGTCGCGCAGCTTTTTCAGATCGCCGTTCAAATCGCTGATGGCGCCCGCCTCCGGCTTGTTGGAGAACTTGAGGGCGGCCACCACCGTCTGGAGCCGCTGGTTCAGGTCGGTGCGCGGCCCCTCGAAATCCTTGCCGCTGAGCGACTGCGGCCAGCCGAGCTTGCCGTCGTCCCGGAGCAGGCCGAGGCTGGCGCCGGGCAGGTTGGGGCTGGTCACGTTGATCCGCTTGAGGACGTCCTCGTCGAGGGGGACGTTCGGCCCCTTGCCGACGCCAGGATCGCTCGTCAGGTGGCTAAGAATGGCATTCAGCGCCCGGGCCGAGGTGATGTCGGAGATGGGCGGCTGGTGCCGGTACCAGTCGAGATTGCGGGTCAGCTCCTGCTGCCGCAGCTCCGCGGTCGTCGGCAGCAGCCCGCGCTCGTAGCGGGCCTCGTCGATCAGGCGGCGCCGGTAATCGATGCGGGCCTCGTCGGCCTGCGTCTGCTTCAGCCGGGCGTCCTGCACGCTCTTCAGATAATTGCCCTGCGCGTTGATCACATCCGACGAGCCTCTCAGGAAGGCGCCCACCGGGTCCTCGCCGTAGCCGCCGTAGCCGCCGTAGCCGCCGTAGCCGCCGTAGGAGGAACCGTAGCCCCCCGGGGAGGATGTCAGCGTGCTGTCGTAGCCGTAGGGATTCGTCGTCAGCATCGCCGACGAGGGATAACCGCCGCCGAGGCCCGGGTAAGAGCCGAGCGTCCCCGCGCCGGGGTAGATCGGCGGCACGTAGGGCATGACGCCCGAGCCGATGATCGGCGAAGGGTACGGGTTGTAGCCGTAGACCCATGGCGGGATCTGCCGGATGGTCCGGCCGAGAAGGGCCGTGTTGTAGAGGTTGCTGTACAGCTGGATGCCCGGCGCCGTGGTGAAGGCAGGGTTGACTATGGACGGCCTCACCACCTGTTGGGCCTGGCCTGCCGGGGCCGACACGCCGCACACGACCACACCTGCCAGCAGCGCCGCGCCCCATCGCCGCATCGTACGATTCATGGCCGTTCTCCCGGGTGGGTTGATTCTGGTCCGGCGCAAGGGCCGAACCGCCTCCCGATCCCGAACCCGACCAACGCGGCCGGATTCCCCCACATACATTTTTAGCCGACCTCTCCCGCCAAATCAAGTCGCTGGAGAGCGGTTAAGGCGACAGGAGCAGCCCGGGGGAGGGGTTTTACCGGCATCGTTCCCCCGATCCCGCGTTCGCCGGGGGAAAGAGGGAGACGGGGCCAAGCGGCGGCGGTCACGGCATTTTGATGAGCTTCACCGCCTTTTTGAGATTCTCAGAGAAATCTCATTTTTCTCCTTGACAGCCGCCTTTGAGATAACGAGAATCCTTTCATCCCACCCGCCGCCTGGAGTTGCTCCCTCGCCCTGGTGGGGATCGCTCATCTCCCTTTAACAGGCGTTTCCTTTTCTTTTTCCTCGTCTTCTCTGAGGAGTCGGGTCCATGCCACGTTTGTTCCAGTCCCGCAAGGGGCGCGGCTTCACCCTGATTGAGCTGCTGGTCGTGATCGCCATCATCGCCATCCTGATCGGTCTGCTGCTCCCCGCCGTCCAGAAAGTGCGCGAGGCCGCCGCACGCATCAGCAGCACCAACAACCTCAAGCAGATCGGGTTGGCCTGCCACAGCTACCACGACAACATCGGGCGCCTGCCCGACAACGGGCAAGGCACCAACAACAACATCAACCAGTGGTGCTGGGGCTACCAGATCCTGCCCTACATCGAGGGCGGCAACGTCTACACCACGATCCGGAACGGCGGCACAAACGCCATCCAGGCCAACTGCCCCGTCGTGCCGATCAAGACGTACCTTTGCCCGGCCCGCACCCACACCCCGTTCTCGACCCAGGGCGGCAACGGCCCGAACATCAACGGGCCGCACACCGACTACGCCATCAACAACGTGAGCTACCCCAATAGGACCAACGGGTCGCCGTCGATGGCGGTCGTCACCTCCCTCCAGGGCACGAGCAACACCATCCTGTGCGGTGAGAAGGCAATGGACCCGCGCAACTACGGCAACACACACAGCAACAACTGGGACGAGGTGATCTACTCCGGCGGCTACGGCGGCACCGGCCGCGGCGGCACACTGATCGTCAAGGACGCCATCGGCGACAACTTCGGCAACAACTGGGGTTCCCCGTTCGAGGCCGGCGGCCTGTTCCTCATGACCGACGGCGACGTCCGCCTGATTAGCTGGGGCAACTCCGGAACCATTATGTCGTATGCGCTGAACTACCGGAATCAGGTGCCGTTCACCTTCCAATGAGCGCGTTTCGGCCGGCGGACCTCCATTCGGGGGATCGCCGCGGACGACGCTGGGGGGTCGCGCTGCACGCGGCCCCCCAGCGTTCTCGCATCCTGCAAGGGTTTCTCTCCATCCCCTTTCCTTCCCCTTGGTGGCGCTTATGCCGCGAATCCGCAGGCCGCTTTCCGCCCTGGCGTTCGCTTCTCTCTCCTTTTACTTGCTCATCGCCGCTGGGTGCGGTCCCGGCCGCGCCACGATCTCGGGCACGCTCGTCCTGCCCAACACCGTCCAGCTGAGCGACTCCGACTCGGTCGAGATCATCTTCCACCCGGACCCGCCGGAAGCGGGCGCCATGCCCGCGTCGGCGACGGTAAAGAACGCCGACAAAACCTTCACCGTAAAGACCGCGGACGGCAAGAACATTCCCCCCGGAAAGTACAAGGTCACAGTGCGGATCCTCCCCTACCCCGGCGGCCCCGACGACCGGGAAGTGCAGCTCGATAATGCGGTCAACAGCTACTATGGCGCCGAGGCCGCCACCAAGCTGGAATACGAGGTGACCGGCGACTCGACCCAGAAGATCACCATCGACCTCGCCCAGGGCAAGATCACCAAGGGCTGAACAACGCGCGGCCGTGGGCGTCCATCCTCCCGGCCGCCGCATTTCCCTTGCCCGCGCCGCCGTCCCGCCTGCTATAATCCATTCCACGCCGCCCCATCCCATCGACGTGGAACCGAACCATGACAGGCGCTTCTCGCTTCCCAATCCGGATCGTCGTTCGCCTGTCCGCGCTGCTGGCGCTGGCCGCGGCCGCCTGCGCCGGCCTATCCGCGGCCCGCGAACCGGCCCCGCCGCCCCAGGCGCCGGACAAGCCGACCCGGCCGCCCGAAGACGAAGAACCCGACGCCAAGCCCGTCTCCCACCGCGTCACCTCCGACGAGCCGGACGACGCCGGCCCGACGGTCCCCGCCCCTCGGGCCGTCGATCTGAAAGCCGCCGGCCGCGACGCCAAAAACGCTGACGTGAAAAGTCTCTTTTATGCCCTGGCCGTGCCGCACGATCGGGTGAAGTTCAACGAGTTCATGCCCAAGCAGGCGAACCGCGCGGTGAACGTCGTGCCGATCCCGGAACTGGTCGGCGACAAGCTCGACGCGATTTCCTGGCCGCTGGAAGTGACGCCGTTCTCGGACACTTCCTGGACGACGACCGACCCCATCCAGGCGCCGCGCAACGGCGTCGATCACATCACGCCCTACGAGCAGCTGGCCCTGGACGCGGTCGATGCCTTTCTCAATCAGCACCTGGAGAAATCCATCGATCCGAAAAAGCTGCTGTCACGCTACGATCAGGACGTGGCTGCGGCGCAGGTGCTGACCACGGTGCTGCTGCGGTTGCAGTCGGCCCGGCAGACGAAGGCCCGCTCGGGTGCCGCCTGGGACGCGGTCGAGGAGGCGTTGAAGCAGCGGCTGCTGGGGGTGCTGCTGGAGAAGCTGGACGACCGCGTGCAGGCGCGGCAGTGGGACGACGCCTTCGCGCTCACGAAGGAGCTGGCCCGGACCTACCGTACGCCGGAGGATCAACAGCGCATCGCCGGCCCGCTGGCCGAGCTGGTCCGGGAGACGCTTGCGTCGGTGGACGAGAAACAGCGGGCCGAGGCGCGGCGGCGGCTGCGCCAGCTGGAAGACCTCTTCCCCAACAGCGCGCTCATCCAACCCGTCAGCGACGAGCTGCAAAAGCAGGCCCAGGCCCTGTTCGAGGCGGCCAAGCAGGAAGCCAACAAGGACCGCCGCGACCAGCTGCTCAACGAAGCCCGCGATGCGTGGCCGGGGCTGCCGGGGCTGCGCGCGTACGTGGTGCAGCAGAGCAACCAGCATCCGACGCTGCGGGTGGGCGTGCGGGCGCTGCCGGGGCGGATGTCGCCGGGCCTGGCCTCCACGGACTCCGACCTGCGGGCGGTGGAGCTGGTGTTCGAGGGGCTGGTGAAGCTGGAGCCGGACGGGGCGGGCGGCGCCCGGTGGGAGCCGGGACTGGGGCAGGGCCGACCGAGCCTGGTCCCGCGCGGCCGGCGCTTCCAGCTGCCGCCCGACGCCCGCTGGTCCGACGGCCAACGCATGACGGCGCGGGACGTGGCGGAGACGGTGAACCTGATCAAGGCCGGCCGGCTGACCCGCTGGCCGCGGGCGTGGGGCGCGAAGCTCGACCGCATCGACAACATCGCCGACCCCTATCAGGTGTCTTTGACCCTGCCGCAGGGTTGGCTGGACCCGGTGGCGCTCATGAACTTCAAGGTGCTGCCGCCGGGCGTGGACCCGGACTCGCCCGACTTCGCGGCCAACCCTAAGGGCAGCGGCCCCTACGTCTATGCACCGCAGGTCCGCACCGACGAGGACGGCCGGCCGTGCGTGGCCTTCACCGCCAACCCGAATTACGCCGCCCGCCCCGGCAAGGCCGGCCTGCCGCGGATTGACGAGATCCATTTTATCTCCTACAATTTCAAGGATGACAAGGACCCGAAAAGCGATCATAGGGAGGAGCTGGCCGCCGCGCTCCAGGACGGGCCGGGCCGGCTCGACGTGCTGCTGGACCTGAACGCCCGCGAGGCGGCCGCGCTGGCGAAGAACGCCGCCAACCTCCGCGTCCGGCTGACGGGCCGTGCGGCGCCGAATCGGCGGATCTATTTCCTGGCGGTCAACAACGAGAAGTCGCAGCTGAACAACGCCGCCTTCCGCTGCGCCCTGGCCTACGCGATCAACCGCGACAAGCTGCTGGACGACGACTTCCGGGCGGCGCCGGGGCAGGACGTGCATACGCCGCTCAACGGCCCCTATCCCGTCGGCTCGTGGGCGGCCAACCCCAAGCTGGTCACGACGCACGGCGACAAGACCACGTTCGATCCATTTGACGTGGCGACCGCCAAGGACAAGATGCGTCAGTCCGGCGTGCAGGACGCGACCATTTCTCTGAAGTACCCGGCCGGCGATCCGGTCGTCGCCAGGGCCATGAGCGACCTGGCCGCGCAGGTCAAGGAGGCGATCGGCGTGACGCTGGAGCCGAAGGCCGTCAGCCCGAACGAGCTGCGCGACGCGGTGGAGCGGGACCACAACTACTCGCTGGCCTACTACCACTACGACTTCCCGGACGACGTATACTGGCTCGGCCCGCTCCTGGACGGAGAGCCGAAGGAGAACCTCCTGGGTTACAACGGAGAAAAGGGGCAGCTAAGCGCGATGATTCAGGACCTGAGCCGACGCCGCGACTTTCCAGAGGTGAGGGAGTGGGCGTATCAGGTACATGACAAGTTCCTCAAGGAGGAGATGCCGTTCATTCCGCTGTGGCAGCTCGACCCGCTGGCGGCGATCCATGCCGACGTGGACACACAGGCGTCCGATCCGCCGTTCGATCCGGTGCTGGTGTTCCCGGACGTGGAACGGTGGGCGCTGCGAAGAAAGTAGGGACGGCCGCGGACCAGGGCCGCGACCGTCAGGGCCGCGACCGTCAGGGAGCGGTCGAAGCGAAAACCGCTCCCTGACGGTCGCGGCCCTGAAAGACGGGCGCCGGTCCCTCTCGCCGCCGGCCCGATTCTTGGTAACGTAATCCTCGTCGTTTCCGCGCCTGTCTCATTCAGCCGAGGAGGATCACCGATGTTTCGCTGCGCGACGGCGGCCGTGCTGGCCGTCCTGGCGTCCGTGCCGTTCGCCTGCGCCGCCGACAAGGCGGGCAAGCCCCACCGCCCGACCGGCGCGTGGACGCACACGGTTCAGGACATCACGATCACGTTCACGTTTCGGGACGATACGCTTCGCTGTGAGATGACGAAGACCGACGGCACGGGCCTGACCACCGACGCCGCCTACGGCGAAACCGCGGACGGCCTCGTGTTCGGCGTCATCACCAAGGTCGAGAAGAAGGGCACGGACGAAGGCCCGGACAAGGGCGTCCTGTTCAGCTTCCAGTGCAAGGTGGACAAGGACACGCTCACCGTGAGCGATTTGAACGCCAGCGCGGGCGTGTCCGACGACGGGCGCCAGCTGCTGCAAGGCGAGTACAAGAAGAAGCAATAGAACCGCAATGCGGTTGGCCGCGACGCGCCAGCGGAGCGCTTGGGGAAAGCGCTCCGCTGGCGCGTCGCGGCTGACCGCGAACACCGTTCACGGATCCAGCTTCACCTTGATGGTCTGCTTCTTGCCGTCGCGCAGGACGGTCACGTCGATCGTGTCGCCCTTCTTCTGGGCGGCCATCGCTTCCATGTAAGTGGTGATGTTCTTGACCGGCTTGCCGCCGATGTCCACGATCTTGTCGGCGCCTTTGAGTCCGGCCTTCGCCGCCGGGCCGTCGGCGACGAGGTCGTCCACCGTCAGCCCGTCGTCGTCGCCCTTGTAGGACGGCACGATGCCCAGCTTCGGAGCGTCGCCGCCGGGCCGCAGCGCCCCCACCTTCATCGTCTGGTACTCCGGCCGCGTTTCCGTCGCCAGGTCGGCGATCACGTCCACGCTCAGGTCGGCGATCTTCCGCATCCCTTCCACGTTGATCTTGTCGGCCGTGTCGCTCGGCTTGTGGTAGTCGGGATGGAAGCCGGTCCAAAGGAAGATGACAGGGACCTTCTTCTTGTAGAAAGAGAAATGGTCGCTGTTGGCCGGCAGCGAGTCGCTCTTCATGGTGAGGTCGAAGTCGTACTTCTTGTTGACGGAGGCGAGCAGATCGTTGAAGTTCTTGCCGGTGGGGGCGCCTTCGACGAGGAGGTTGTCCTTGTGGCTGGCGTCGCTCGGTCGCAGCCGGCCGACCATGTCCAGGTTGAACATGGCGGCGGTCTCCTCCAGGGGGAACAGCGGGTGGTCGCAGTAATACTTGCTGCCCTCCAGGCCCAGCTCCTCGCCGCTGAAGGTCATGAACACGATCCGGCGTCCCTTGCGATCCGGAATGGCGGCGAAGCGGCGGGCCAGCTCCATGACCGTGGTGCTGCCGGAGCCGTTGTCGTCGGCGCCGTGGTGGATCTCCGGTTTCTTGACGATCCCGAGCCGGCTGCCGCCGGCCCCGCCGTAGCCCAGGTGGTCGAGATGGGCGCCGACCACAACCGTCTCGTTGGCCAGCGGCCCCGACCCGTCCAGCACGCCGATCACGTTCTTCAGGGTCACGTCGCCAGCGTGGCACTTGACTTCCGCGCTCACGGTCCAGCCGGTCAGGTCGAGGCTGCGCGGCTTGCCGTCGTGGTTGACGTCGCGTTCGAGGTCGGCCAGATCGGCGGCGGCGCTGGCTGTGAGCAGGGTCTGGAGGACGGAGCGGCGCACTTGCAGGACGGGCACGGTCGCCTCGGACCGCTGGTGGGCGGCCAGCACGGAGTTGAAGGCGAAGTCGAGCAGATCGTCGCCGGCCTTGGCGGTTTCGGCGTCGTTGACGAAGAGGACGGCGGCGGCCTTGTGTTTCTCGGCGTTGGCGATTTTGCGGGTCAGCGACGCGGAGCCGCGGAGGCGGCCGCTCCGCTCCTCGTCGGCGAAGTGCGGCGTATCGCGGAGGACCACCACGACCTTGTCCGCGGCGTCCACGTCGGCGTAGTCGTCGTACTTCGCGTCGGCGCTGGTGACGCCGTAGCCGGCGAAGACGACAGGCGCGGTCAGCTTGCCGGAGTGGCTGAGGCCGAGCGGGTTGAACTGAATCCCCTGCTTCAGCTCGATTTCCTGTCCCTTGGGTCCCTTGAGCGTGAGATGGGCCGGCTCGTCAAGGACGTTGGCGGGGTACGGGAACGGCTGGAACCAGGTCCCATCGACGCCGCCGGGCTTGAGTCCCGCCTTCTTGAACTGGTCGGCGACGTAATCGGCCGCTTTCACGAGGCCCCGAGTGGTGGGTCCGCGGCCCTCCAGCTCGTCGGAGGCGAGGTAGAAGACATCCTTGCGGAGGCGCTCTTCGGACGCCTGCTGGGCGACGGCGGCTTCGGCGGCCTTTTCCGCGGCGCGGGCGGGGACGGAGGCCACGAGCGCCAGCCCCAGCAGGATGAACGTCGGCTGACGGAACAGCCAGCGTCGCACGATCATGGCGGGTTCCTCAAAGGCGGGGTGGGACGGCGATGTCAGTACACAGTATGGAGGGCGGAGCGATGGGAGTAAAGGGTCCATTCCCGAACGCCATTAGAATCGGTTCCGCAAGGGCCAACGAGTCGTGAGGGAGACACCACCGAAAAATGAAGGAATGCAGAAGGCGATTTCACGCGCTTGCCAATCCAGCCGTCATAACCTGCACTCCTCCTCTATCTTACCCGGTCGCCGGAGTTCGATGTCGAACCCTGGACCGAAATCGGTTCGTCGTCCTCAGCCGGTTTTCGGGACGCCGCCGTCCGACCGATCACGCGAGCCGATCGAAGCGTGGGGAATCGCCGCATGGTCATCAACGCCTGGCGCCGGCTTCTGGCACATCTCAAGCGAGGAACTCACTCCCGCACGCCGACCCTTTGGCGGCGTAAAACGCGGCCCTTACTTCTTGAGCAGCTGGAAGAGCGCGTCACGCCGGCCACGGTTTCCTGGATCAACCCGCTCGGCGGTTCGTGGAGCGACCCCAGCAACTGGAGTACCGCGGCTGTGCCCGCCGCCGGCGACGATGTCGTCATTGACCTTCCCTCCAACGTCACGGTCCACCTTTCAGGCGGCTCCGCGTCGGTCAACAGCCTCCAGCTGAACGACACGCTTGTCCTCGACGGCGGCCCCCTCACCACGGCCGGCGCCCTCGTCAATTCAGGGGCCGTCCACCTGGCCGCGACGGACGCCAACAACGACCCCGCCCTGGTCGTCAACGGAACCTTGACGAACACGTCCACGGGCCTTCTGTCCGCCGATCAGGGCGCGGGCGGCGTCCGTTATGTGACGGCGAACATCGACAATCAGGGGTCGGTGAACGTCGATGCCGGCGTCGGGCTGCTGGTTCAGGGGCCGCGGCCGGCCGGCCCGACCGTCACGCTGGAAGGCGGTTCCTTCGCGGCGGGGAGCGGCGGCTGGCTGGTGCAGATCGGTGGGGCGATCCACTACACGGGTGGAACGATCAGCGGCGAATACACCACCCTCAACACCGAATTGGACGTGGCCGCCACGGCGCCGGCCGGCGCGACAATCAACGTCCGCGGCCAGAACAAGATCCTCGACGAGAACGCCTCCCCGACCGTGACCCTGTGGGTGCAGGGCAGCAGCTACAACGGCGACGGCGTGCTGACCGCCGCGGCCGGCGCGGTCAACGCCGGCGTGATCGACCTGGCCTCGGCCAGCACTTATTGGGGCGAGACGCTGGCCGCGCCCGACGGCCTGGTCAACCTGGCGGGCGGCCGCGTCGCCGTCTACGGCGGCGGCGGGCCGCCGGCCTTGACGGGCACCGTGACCAACGACGGCTACCTGTCGCTTAGCGGCGTAGGCGCCATGAGCATCGACGCGCTGGTCAACCACGGCACCGTGGGCGTGGACGCCACGGGCACGTCGCCGGCGCCGGGGCTGGCGTCCTTGAGTGACGCGGCCGCGGCGGAGGCGGAAGGCGGCGGCGGGACGGACGCTTCCGCCGACGGCGCGTCGGCCGCGGCGGCGCCCGACGGGATCGTCCTCTACCTGACGCGCCTGACGGTGGGGGCGTGGACCAACGACGGCACCGTGGCGGTGGACCCGGGCACGCAACTGGAGGTCGCCCCGGACGGCAGCGGCCGCGATACGTTCACCCAGGCCGGCGGTCTCGTCGCCGCCGACGGCCAAATGATCGTGGACGGCGGCGTGTTCCACTTCACGGGCGGCGGCCTGATGGGCGACTTCAGCGTGCGCAACGGCTGGATTCAAGTGGACGCCACGGTCACGCAGCCGTCCACCATCGACGTGGCCGGCCATGGCAACGTGCTGCTGGACAACGCCTCGACCGTTGTGACGCTGCGCGTCCAGGGCGGCTCTCCGCTGGGCGACGGCGACGCCTACCTGAACGCCGCGGACGGCTCGACCAATCACGGCGTCGTCGTCCTGGAGTCCCTGGATGGGGTCTATCACGGCTACTTCCGCGTGCCGGCGGGGACCTTCACCAACGACCCGGGCGGCGCGGTGCTGGTCAGCTTGCCGGCCGGGGACGCGGGCGCGGGGAGCATCACGGCCGGGGTACTCGTGGGCGCCGGCGGCGCCGTGGCGGACGCGACCGGCCTGCCGGTCTTGGACGGCCTGGCCTCGGCGCAGGCCGACGTGGAAGCGGCCGGCGGCGACCTGTCGGCCGTCGATGCGGGCACGGCCATGGACGCGGTCATGGCCGGGGTCCAGGGCGTGGCGGACGGCGTGATCGCCGTGGCCGGCCTGGGCGGCAGCTACCTGGCCGGGACGGGGCTGGCCGACGCGCAGGCGTTGGGCGCCTTCGACAACTTCGGCCAGGTGTCGATCGCGTTGGGCACGGGGACGGGGCCGGCGCTGGCCGCCGGCCTGGGGACCGGCTTCCTCGCCGGGACGACCTCCGAACTGGCGGCGGCGACGGGGTTGTCCCTGTGGGACGGCATGGCGGCCAACGTGATCGCCAACGCCGGGTCGGGCGCTTCGTCGGGCGGCGGCGGCCCGTCGGCGTCGGACGTGGCGCAGGGCATGGCCGACGCCGTCGCCCAGGCCGCCCAGACGATGGTGGGCAATCTGACGGTGCCGGTCGCCTTCGGCCAGGCGGTGGTGAACGTGGTGCTGGACGCCGGGGCCACAATGGGGGACGTCGTTCTGGCGGCCGCCGGCGAAATCGCGCTTTTGTCCAACGCCGCGGCGGGGACGCCGACCTACGACCCGCCGTTCCTGTCGTCCTTGTTCCAGGGCATGGAGCAGGCCAACGCGCAGGGCCATTTCTGGAGCTTCGTCGGCAACGCGGCCTTCAACGTGGCGACGCTGGGCCTTCCGGCGGCGGCCGGCGCGGGGGCCGCGGCTTTCCAGCAGCTCAAGGACACGGGCAACGCCGTGCCGCTGGCGAGCTGGGTGGGCGCGACCGGGACGAACGCCTGGTTCGCGGCGAACCTGCTCAGCGGCGGGGTCCAGTTCGGGGCGTCGTTGGCGAGCGCGGCGGACGGGGCGTTTTTGGGGGCGGAGGGGCTGGGTCCGGACGCGCCGGGCATGGGGGCGGCCGGGGCGATCCTGGATTTCATGGGCGGCGAGAGCGGGGCGGTCAACCTCAACGTCTTGCTGGGCGGCGAGGACGGCGCCCCGACGGACCCGGCGGTGGAGCTGCCGGCAAGCGGAGGGGCTGCTGGGCACGGCCGAGGATTCCGCGGGCGCGGAGGCGGCCCAACTGGCGGCGGGCGGGGGGGACGCACAGGCCGCCGCCCTAGCGCAGGCTGCGGAGAGCGTGGCTGTTGCGCAAGCGGTACAGGACGGGGCGACAGGTGCCGCGGCGGCGGATACAACAGCGGCGGCGGAGGCGCTACAGCAGCAGGCGGCCGCAGCGGCCCAGCCGGACACGCTCCAGGGGAATTACGACCCGGCCGAGTTCGCCCAGAACACGGCGGCTTATGACGCTTGGCGCTCCGCGGGCGGCCTGCCGGACACCGCGGCGCTGCGCGAACTCTACCTTAATGCGACGCTGCGCGGCGACATGTCCACCACGCTGCCCAACGGAGAGGCGTTCACGGTCACAGCAGCCGGCGGACCGGAGGGCTTGTATCGAGTCGTCAAGGGCCAGTTTGGCGAGTTGAATGTCAACATGGACCTGGTGCGCGACGCCTATAGCGCGCTCGCGGACCTGGCGAGGGAACAGCGGCTGGCGGCGGCCCCGACGATACCCGACGAGGCGGCCGTCCTCGAGACGATGATGGACTACGACGCAAAGGTCCAAAGCGGCGGCAACCCGCGCAACTTATACAACGGCACGAACTGGGTGGAGGTGGTGGGCGGCCCGCAGCGGCCCACGGAGGCGACGCCGAACCACGTCCCGAGCATCCTGTTCGAGGCAGCCCAGCAGGCGATCCTGCCTGACACGGCGGCGATCTACATCGACAGGTCGCTCAGCAGCGTCATCGCCGGCCCGGACTTCGCCCCGGACATCGAGCCCGACATCGTCCGCAAAATCAACGATACGACGTATGAGATCACGGAAATCCGAAGCAGTTCGCAGAGCCTCGCCGAGCTACAGGAAAAGCTGGAAAGGGCTGTGCAGCAGGTCGCGGCCTACAACGGGGCCAACGGGACGAACATTCAGGTGACGTTCAAAGTGATGAACGCAGACTACACGCCGGAGATGCTTCAAGCAGCGCTCGGGCAGTAAAAGCGCGCCGGTGACCGGCCCAGCCGCATCCCGGCGCGTGGAGAGCCAAGCTCTCGACAACGGGGGAGAATCGAGCCATGACGGAACTCAGGGCATCGGCGGTGGTGTACGGCGAGAAGGACGTGGCCGCCCCGGTCAACCGGGCGTGGCTCGACGCCGCCCTCGACTTCCTCTCCGACCACGGACTCCCCGTCCGGGAATATGAGGCGAAGCTGACCCCCACGTCGGCCCCGGCGCTGCATCCATGGCCCAAAGGCCGGGACCGCTTATTCCGCGCGGTGGACGCAGGGCAGGTCCGCGTGCTCGGATTCTACGCGCATCCGGAGGAGAAGCAGGATCTCGTGATGTCGTGGCATGGGGTTGCGTACGTCAACCTGAACAACAGCTTTGCTTTCCTCGGCCTCCCCGCCGCCTCGGCCGTCCCCCCGGCCGACCTTCTGCGGGCCGCCGACCGGCTCGTCTCGCTCATCGCGCCGTTGCGGTACGGGATTTCGTACCTGTTGCCCATCTACAACGGGCCGGTTTGGTACGCGGTCGGCATCGGATCGCATCGATCAACGGACCCGGGCACGCGCCAGTCCCGTGAAACCATGTCCCAACTAAGCAAGTGGCAAGTCCAACTGGTGACGAAACAGAGTTACCTGCGCGGGTCGTTCCGCGACGTGTACCCAGCGAATCTCCTGTCCGAGGACCATGTGCGGGCGATCCTGCCCGGCGGCAAGACGCTGGAGACGCTCGGCATCGGCCGGCTCTCCCTGCTGGGGCCGGGCAAATGGCTGTGGGAAGTCTCCGACGACGAAATCACGCGAGCGCGGGCTGTCCTGCGCGAAGCGGGGTTGCTTATTTGCGCCTAAGCGCATCCATATCAAACGGACAAAAGGGGTCGGGAGTCGACTAAATCGACTCCCGACCCCTTTTGTCGTCCTGTGGGGGACGCGGGCGAGGGGAGCATCACGGCCGGCGTGCTCGTGGGCGCCGGCGGCGCCGTGGCGGACGCGACCGGCCTGCCGCTGCTGGACGGCCTGGCGTCGGCGCAGGCCGACGTGGAAGCGGCCGGCGGCGACCTGTCGGCCATCAATGCGGGCACGGCCATGGACGCGGTCATGGCCGGGGTCCAGGGAGTGGCGGACGGCGTGATCGCGGTGGCCGGCCTGGGCGGCAGCTACCTGGCCGGCACCGGGTTGGCCGATACGCAGGCGTTGGGCGCCTTCGACAACTTCGGCCAGGTGTCCATCGCCTTCGGCGCGGGGACGGGGCCGGCGCTGGCCGGCGGCCTGGGGACCGGCTTCCTCGCCGGGCCTTCGTCGGAATTGGCGGCGGCGACGGGGTTGTCCCTGTGGGACGGCCTGGCGGCCAACGTGATCGCCAACGCCGGAGCGGCGACTTCTCTATCTGACCGCGTGCGGAACGGGTTTCCGGCGTTCGGAGCTGGTGACACTGACGCCGGAATCGTTCGATCTCGACGCCGACTCGCCCACGGCGACCGTGGCAAGGGCCTACGTCAAGAACCGTCGCACGGTGAAGAAGGCGGTTCGGCAGCCGTTGCCCGAGGCCGTCGCCGACGCCCTTCGCCCATTCCTTCGCAACCGGCCGGCCGGCGTGCCCGTGTGGCCCGGCAACTGGTGGACGAAGAGCGCCGACATGCTCAAGGGCGACCTGGAAGCGGCCGGCGTCCCCCACGTCGTGCAGGGGCCGGACGGCCCGCGGTACGCCGACTTCCACGGCCTGCGTCACACCTACGTCAGCCTCATGGAGCGGGCCGGCGTGGCGATGAACGACGCGAGGGAGTTGGCCCGGCACAGCACGATTGTTCTGACCAAGGACCGCTGCACGCACGCCGACGAGGCAGGGCTGGCGGCCGCGGTGAATAAGCTGGACCTGCCCGGCGCCGCCGCACCGATCGCGCTCAAGGACTTCAACCCGGCCGAGGTCGTAGCCGTGCTGGCCGTGGCCTTGGCCACCGTCCGTGTGTTGCTTGGCGACGCCTTGGTTGCACGCCGGGTTGCACAAGATTCCGAGTCCGAATCGGATTCAACGGGACCGAACCAAACGGAGAAGCGGAGGAGAGGCGACTGAGCGAACCGCCGCAAGACAAGAATCCACCGGCACTTTGGACGGATTAGGACCGAACGGAATGGATTGATCCTGATTAGCCCCAGCAGGAATCGAACCTGCATCCTCGGTTTAGAAGACCGAACGGATGGTTTTCCTCCGATGTCCGCCAACGTCCGGGGACGTACAGGGGATTGGACTTACGGCGGCTACTTGTTTCCGCCAACGTCCGCCGAAATCCGCCATTGTCCGGCCCGTTGGCTACAGTTAGGCTACAGTTCTGCCGCTTGGGGCGTCATGAGGCCCGTTGCCCGCCCTCGGGTTTTCCTTGACGCCGCCCCCCGCCGCGCCGGACAATCGGGCGTCGCCCTGCCACATCCGAGGTCGTCATGATCCGGTTCGCCTGTCCCAAGTGCCGCGCCCCCTACACCGTGGCCGACGAACACGCGGGGAGGACCACGACGTGCCGCTCTTGCTCCGCGCCCCTCGTCGTCCCGGCGGCTCCCCCGGCGGGTAAGGGTAATGGCGTCCTGCCTGTGGCCGAATTAGCCGACGACGATGGGCGGGGCCGCGCGATTCGACCGCCGGCCGGCCGGTTCGCTGAAGCTATGCGGTTGCGGCGCGTGCTGTGGGGCTTGTGTACGCTCTGGACGGCGTTTGTGACGGCGTGTTACTTCACGGGCGAAGCTCACGCTGAAACGGTATTCCAGCAGGTCGCCAATGCGGCCGGCTGCTGCTTCCTGGTGATAGCCGCCTACGTCGGCTGCCGCGCCATCGACTTCTTCGCTGAGCGTGTGGACCGGGCGGCGCGGCGGTTGTAAGGAAGCGGCTTGTCGGGCGTGGCGGTCATGCGGACCATCGGCGCGGCGGCGTCAGCGCTCAAGGATGGTCATCACTTCTTTCAACCGGGCGAGGCGTTCCTGGCATCGAGCCACCGCGTCAGCCAAGTCTACTCGGCTTGCGTGGGGAATGTCGTTGCGCGTACGCATGTTGGCCGCGAACCTTGTGTACTCCGGCAACTGGTTCTCCAAGTACTGCTCCGTGCGGTATTCCAGTTCGTAAACTCGCCTCGCGGCTTCCCTGTCGTCGGCGGCAATTTGACGGGACATGTTCTCGAAGTCACGCATAACGCCTATAAGGTGGTCGCGTATTGCGTTCAGGCGGGGGTTGGCGTGTTGCGCCCGCTCTACTTCTTCCCTGCGGCGCACGTCGCCCGCGTCCAAGTTGTTCTTGAGCCGGTCGATCTGCGCCATCAGGCCGGCCGACGCCGCGGCGTATTCGGACGCCTTCGTCGCCAGCTGCCCCTCGGTCGCGGCCATCTTCTGCGCCTGCGCTTCGTGAATCCGCCACGGCGCGTAGGAGGAGCATGAAGACGAGTAGCGCGACGAACACCACTAAAGGGATTTGCCATATCAGGTTTGTCATGGTGCTATTCCACTCTGGGTATTGCCAAATAATCAGCGGCCCAATGAGGCTCAGAACCGTGCCTGCGAACCCGGTTGCGCCCCAAGCGTTTCGGAACGCGAACGACAGAACCTGTCCGTAATAACGGAGGAATCGCATCGCGGTTGCCTCTGGCGGGAACGCGCCCGCCCGGCGACGCATGAGGCAACGATGCGCACCACCGGGCGGACGCCGGCCGGGTAGCAAGTCCGGCCGTTCCCGCTGCGGCGGATTATCCGCCCTGCACAGAAGCGACGCAAGCGATTGGTCATTTTTCCCTCGGCTTCCGCTTCCTCGGCTTCTCCCTCGGCGGCGGCCCCTCGGCCACGTCGGCGGCCGGCGCGTCCTTGAAGGCGTCCAGGCTCACGCCGAGGGCGGCGGCCAGCTTGACGGCCGTGTCCCACGACGGAGCAAGCGGCCCGTGTTCCAGCTTCACGACCGTTGACGTGCTGACGCCGGCGGCCCGTGCTAGGCCGTCTTGCGACAGACCAGCCAATTCGCGTAGCGCCCGAAGTTTGTCTTTGAATGCCATGCGCATCAACATCCCCTTCCCCCTCTGGTAAGTCATTCTACGGAAGTCCTTACTCGGAAGGCAATCGCGTTTTCGGCGGAATGGCATCGGATTTCTGCCAAATACTTCTTGATTTACTAAGAAGAACTTACTAGGATTAACGTAGTCAGTGAGTGCCACTGATGAACAAAGTGGGGCCGGCGGCGTCTTGTCCACGCCCCGGCCCCGGCAACCCCAAACGTGCTGGAGTCGCAATGAACACCTTCCCCGAGAACGCCCGCTCCGTCAACCCCGAACGGCAACCCTTCCGCCCGCTGGTCGCGCCGCCGCAGACGACGTACTGGACGGATGAAGTCGGCGCCGTCCACGTCCTGCTGTCCTCGCGCCGCAAGGCCGACGCCTACGAACTCGTGCCGCTGTCCACCGACCTGGGCGGCGCGGCGTTCCGCTGGTTCCGCTCGGGCGGCGAGTCCTACGACGTGCTGGCCAGCGGGACGGACTCCAGCTGCACCTGCGCGGGCTGGTCCTACACCGGCGGCTGCAAGCATCTCCAGACGACGTTCGCGCTGCTGGAGCTGGGCGTGCTGGCCGTGGCGCCGGGTTCGGCTGGCGATGAAGACGCGGCGTGACGGGGACGGGGGAGGCGACGCCCGCGCCTCCCCTCGGGAGGAACCCGCGATGCAAACCAAACCGATTCACTACGCGGTCGCCCTCGGCCTGGTCGCGCTCTTGTCCGTGCTGGCGGCGGTGCTGCACTGAACCACGGCCGACAGGGGCGGCAATGGACAACCACTATCTCGTTTACACGGAAGGGCCTCCCGGCACGACGCCCCTGCGGCTGTTCACGTCGGCGGCCGCCGCGCTGGACTTCGCCCGGTCGATGGCCGAGCCGGGCGCACCGGGGCCGGGGGAAGCGGTCGTATGCGTGCGGCCTTTCGTGGACGGCCGGCCGGGCAACGAGGAGATCGTCGGCCGGGCGGCCCGAGTGATGGAAGTGAACGGCGTGTACGAGCGGCTGCCGCCCGAGACCCCGCCGCCCGAGGCCCCGCCGCCCGAGACTCAGGAGCAACCGCCCGACAAGGCCCGGCAGGCGCGGCCGGCGAAGTCATGACGCGGGGAACCTGGCGATACAGGCCCGTCGGCCCGACGACGCAAACCACGGGCGGGCGACGACGGCCCCAACGGTCGGCCGGCGCAGACGATCATCCGCCGTGGCAGTCGGCGGCGCCGGACTGTGTTCACCATCCCCGTTCTCGCCCCTATGGAGGCTGCCCATGCCGCAGACCCTGCGTCCGAAGTGCGCGCCCGTCGTCCGTACCGCCGCCGCCCTGGAAGCGGATGCCCGCCGTGACGGGTTCCAACCCGGCTTCCCGCCCGCGCTGTCCCGCGTGGCCCGCTATGCCGACTTGACCGCCTTCCGCCGCTCGAAGTGCCCGGCGTGCGCGTCCCGCATGGCGGCCAAACCGTTCCACCGTCCCGGCGCCGAGGGCTACCGCCTCGTGCTGACGTGCGGCGTGTGCGGCGCCGGCGAGTCGGCGTGAACCCATCCACCCATCGCCCGAAAGGAGAACCCCCATGTCCACGTTGACCACGAACGGGGCGGCGTCCCGCTGCACCTGCATCAATCGTTACGACCACTGCGCCCACTGTCGGGCGCTGGAGGCGGCGGCGAAGGCGAACCCGCCGGCCGTGAAGCTGGCGCCCGAGCCGCGTCGGCCTCGGCCCGACGCCGAACCGCTGGCGGCCGACGCCGAGGGCTGGCTTACTCCGGCTCAGGCGGCCCGGATGCTGGCCGTCGGCGTGCGCACCCTGTGGCGCATGGCGGCCGAGGGCCTCATCCCGCAACCGTACAGGTTCACCCGGAAGCTCGTTCGCTGGGACAACATGACGCTGGTGCAGTTCATCCGCAAGATGCGGGAGGACGCCCCGGTGCGACCGGATGACAAGCCACGGGCGGCGGGATAGAATGCCGCCATCCCCCCCGCGTCAAGGGAGGAGTCGAGTACGGACGGGCCGAGGGCAACCTCGGCTCGTGCCGTTTCCCTTGCGTAAAATCGCGCCTGGCGCGGCGGACGGCCAAAACGGCCGAACCCCCGCCGCGGCCGTCTGAACGCGCCAGCGGGGCGGTAATGCAATCCGTGGGCGTGTCGTGACTCATGCCCACGGCCGCGGCTACCTTGTCGCGGGTCTTGCCGGCGCTGCCGTTAGGTGGTGCAGATTCTGCACCAGTGTCTTTCTTCCGTCCGGGTGCGGTCCCGCCGTGCTGCTTCTGTCGCCACGCCGATTCTTCCCGGATCTTCCCTTCGATCTCTCGAGCGTCAGCCCGCTCAGGCCGGCCATCGGCAACACGCGCGGCACACCACCGTGACGGGGCAGCCGAGCCGCTGCTTGAGTTGAGCGGCCGACAGCAGCGCCCACTGGGCGTAATGCGGGTTGGTTTCGATTGTGAAGCACACCGAGCAGTTGGATCCCCCTTGGCCCGTCCAGGGCTTGGAGGGTCCGGAGAATTGATTGCACGAACATGCTCTCATATGAACCTCAAGCAAGGATGATGATCTGGAAGGAACCGACGCAGCAGCCTCCAAGGCCAGCGCCCAGAGTGACGGGCGAGAACACCACCTGGAACGGATCGCACGAGACGCTTGTGGGGGGGCCTGCCCCAAACGCCACATCGCCGCACCCGCCGCTGACGATGCTGAATTGCCCACCGACGCAGGCGACGGTCAAGGCGACAGTCTCACCGCCGTGGCATGGAGCGCCGCCGGCGAGCAATTTGGTCCACCAGTCGGATGCGGGATCAAAGTCGATCTCCAATTCAAACCCGTCCAGGCAGGCGCAGCCGGTCAGATTCGTGAAGTAGGCGTACAGAGCCGGCTGGATCATGGTTCCCGCACAGCAGCCGGTCCCCACCGGCCCGCCAGAGCCGTAGCCCGAACCGTAGGAGCCGGATGTTGTGGAAGCTTGTCCGCAACAGGGGCAATCGGGGTAGAGAGTCGTCGTCGGCATATCTCACACCATGCGGGGTATAGCGGCTACCTTGGGTCCGGGTTGATTCACGTCGGTTTCCTCCTCAACATCTCCGCGGTCGCAATCACGGCGGCCATCGCCGCGAGGTCATCGTAGGGTGACGGCGCGGATAGCTGTGCGAACATCGACCGGGCGGCGGCCCGCGCGAAGGCGACGCCCTGCTCGGCCTCGGCCTGGCGCAGCCTCTTCCGGGCAAATGCACGCGCCGCCTGCATGGTCTGGGCCGGAATGCGGGCCGCCTGCGCGGCCCACTCGTTCACGGTGTTCATGGCGCCCCTCGTTACATGGCCTTGCGGACGTAGGACGCGCCGGCGAAGCTGCGGCCCGCGGGCCTCATGTCCTTCGTGTGGTAGCCGGTGATTGCGCTCCCCTTCGGCAGAATCTTCGCCCGCGGCCCGTACCACGCCTCGATGTGCGAAGGCATGTCGGCGAAGCGGCGCAGGAAGTCCAGCAACTCCTTCCGCGTGCGCAGTTCCGCCGTTCCGCCCATGTGCAGCGCGACGGAGAGGGGGTAATCGGACGCCGGCGCGGCCAGCAGTTTTTGCACGATGGGCGGGTGGTTCGCGCCGTTGCCGAGGTCGGCCGCGACGGCGCGTCGGCGGGACGGCTCCGGCCGCTGCGCCTCGCGCTCCGTCCGCCGGCGGGCGTCGTCGGCGTCGCGTTGCTTGCGGCGCTCCAGCTTGCGCCGCAGGGCCTCGGCGGGCATGGGCCGCGCCAGGATCTTGTTGAGGATATGCAGCGCCTCGGCGCTGGTCGAATCGTCCATTGCTCTCTCCTCTCTGGTATGGTGGTTACTGATTGATCTAGCCGACCCGGATATTAAACCTGCGCTGGCCGTGCTGGCCGAACCAACAGGCCAACGCAACCGCTAACACAAGGTCGTCGTGGTCGCGGGTCCTCCACGCCTCCAGCGTTTCGTTGCCGGTTTGGAGGTTTATCTTCGCCCGGAATTGCAGCAGCTCGCGGCCGAGAGTTTCAGCCTCCGTCAGTCCGGCGCGATCTGGAAGCGGTCGGCCTGGATGAGCGCTTGCATGACGCCGACCAAATCCACCTTGGGCACGCTGAACCCGCCGCCCTTGCGCGGGGAAACGTCGTGCCCGCCGTGGATGCCGACCGGAAACACCTTCAGTCCCAGCTTGGCGCGGGCGATCATGTTCACGACCGCGGCCCCTACACCCGTGGCGTCCACCACGAACGGGGAACCGGGCAGCGGCTTGCGGGCGGCGAACGCCTTCAGATCGTCAACGATGTCGGTGTAGTCCGTGCCGAGGGGCCAGCGTTCCAGGTGCCTGACGCCGTAGCGCCGCACCTTGCGGGCGGCGTCGGCGGGGTCAGGCGTCTCGGTCCTCTCGACGACGCAAAGGGCCGTGTAGTCCTGGGCCTGGCCGAGGTCGAGGCCGAGGATGTACGTCGTCGGGCTGGGCGGCTCGATCCACCGCGGCGGCGGCCCAAGCGGGTCGCAATACGACATGGGTCAGGCTCCGAACAGGGGTTGCAAGTCGTTGTCCAGCGCACGTTTCACCTGCGCCTCGGTGAACAGCGCCTCAACGGCGTCGCCGAATTCGCACAGGTATTCCATCGAAAACCATCGGCTGCCCAGCGCCTCCTCTTCTTCGCGGAGGAAGTCGGCGCTGATGCGAGGGCATTGGTGCGCAGTGACCTTGACCCGGTTCCAATCGCCTTTGCCGATCCACGACTCGTAGAACCATCCTTGCTTCGCCCATGCGCTGGAGAGCGCTATCAAGCGGCCTCTCGACACGGCCAGCATGGGCCGGATGGCGAAGTAGAGCGGGTCGGACACGCGGGCGGCCTCGTCCACCACGAGCAGCCGGACGGCGGAGAACGACCGCACCGTGCCCTCGGTGCCGGGCAGCGATTCGATGCGGCTGCCGTTGACCAGCTCCAGCCGACTCGCGCTTTCCCGCGGCCGGGCCGACGCAACGGGCTTGCCGAGGCGCTTCCACAGGTCCACCACCTTCCGGTACAGCTCGCCGCTCTGGCGCTGGGTCGGCGACAGCAGCAGCACCAGACTATTCGGCTCCGTCAGGGCGGTCAGCAGGGCCAGGCCGGCGGCGGTCTGGCTCTTGCCGCTCTGGCGGGAACAGAGGAGCAAGGTCCGCGTCGGCGCCGCCCGAAGCAGTTCCGCCTGCCAGGGGTCCGGCGTCATGTCGGCCGCCGCCAGGATCGCCTCCGGGCGCGCCAGGTAGCGATCCGTCCGGGTCGTCTTCCCCGTCAACAATCGGGCCTCGGCCTGCTGAATCCACGCGGGCATACAGCGCATCGAGGGCGGCCGCGCGTTCTTCTTCGGACAAGTCTTCACGGTCGGCTCCTTGCGACGGCGGGTTCTTGCTCGGGTACAACGAGAGCATTTCCGCCTCGTCGCGTAACACGGCCAAGGCGCTGCGGTGGTCGCCCGCGGACACGGCTTTGGCGTACAGGTTGCGTCGCTGCGCCAGGTGCCGCCGGAGCAGCTTTTTCCTTGATGCGCGGCAGCTCTCGGCTATCAGCTTGTCCGACTTGGCGATGTATCGCCATAATTGGCTATCCGACAAGGGTTTGTCGCCCTCGGCCAGCTCCCACAACGAACCCTTTTCTTGCTCCTGTTCACGCACGTACTCTCTCACGTCCCAAATTTCCGCCCCGTCCAGGCGGATGCGCAGGATCTCCTCGGTGCGGAGCTGCATTTCAGCTTTCGTCGGCTTCCCCTTCATGGCGACTCACAAGGTCCGAAATCCATGCGGCGTGCCAATCGGTCAGGTGGGCGTCGTGAACGATGGCAAGGTTTTCCCTGCCGGAACCATTGCCGCACAAATTTGCACTCCCTTCTATCGCCATTTTAGCGCCGTCGGTCCACTCCAGCGCCACGACCTTACAGTGCGAGTGACAGCACGCGGCCCGCTGCTTCCTCCTGCGGAACTCGGCAAGCGTCTCGGCCCACAAGTCGCCCTTGTGGGAGCGGAAGAAGATGGAGGCCAAGAGCGTAAGCGACCCGACGGCCCCGGAGTCCGTCCATCGAAGCATCGCGCGAAGGTTGGCGGAGTTGTAGCCGAGGGTCGCAATCCACATCCGGTCGCATCGGCCGAGCCGTTCGATCATCGCGCCGATCACATCGGTAAGATCCATGCGGGCGGTGCAAATCGCATGTAAGCTCTCGCCCGGCCCCGGCAGGTGCAACAGCACGGCCTTCGCCTCGGCAATCCCGGCGGCGCGGCGGGCCGCCAGCTTGACGCGGGCCGGCGTCGGCAGCCCGTCGCCGTCGTCGCCGTCCTCGTCGGCCCGACGGCCGAACGGCAGCTTGCGGACGGTGAATCGCCCCACGGTTTACCTCTTCCCACCGCTGGTGTAGGCGCGCCAGGCGTTGGACTGGTTACCCTTCTTGCCGCCGGACTTCTTGGGCTTCTTGCCCTTTTTCGGACGCGCATTAGCGCCGAAATTGAACGTTGGTCCTTTTGCCATGATGATTCTCCGTTGTGTCGGCGGCGGTCAATCCGCCGTCCGCTGGGTAATCGGTCCTCGTCAGTCGCCCGTGGTCTTGCCCTGGTCGCCTCCGAAGCGCCGGGCGCCTTCGCGCCGGGCTGGTCCACGTCCCCGGCGAACGGCGTCCCGACGACCCGCGGGGGCTTGCCGCCGCCCTCGCACAGCGCGATGCGGGCGGGCTTGACTGAAACGCGGGTGTCCTCGACCTTGGGCGGCTTGGGGGCGGCGGCCTTGCGGACGCTGGGCCTTCTGTTCTGCTGCTTCATCTCAACATCTCCGGGTGAAACCGCGGCGGCGGGAGGACCGACCTCCCGCACGCCACGGCGCAGAGGGAACAGCGGGCGAACGTCACTGAATCTCACAACCGGCGCATGGCCTCTCCGGCCTGGATGAACCACGGCGGGGGCGCCGGCTCCGACGGCGCCGCGGGGGCCGGTTCAAGCTGCTCCAACCGCCGCTCCAGCGCCGCCAGTCTGGTGCGCGGGTCGGCCGCCTGCTCCGCCCACTGACGGGCGAGTGCTTCCTTGTTCACTTGCTCCTCGGCCGCGATGCTGGCGGACTTTTGCGCGCTGGATGGCGGACTTCTCGCGGGTAAACTGAATCACGGCTGCGGTGTCATACCACGGGTTGGCGCCGATCGGCGTGCCGCTGAGCGGGGAGCGTGCGCCGACGCCCAACGCCAGGGCGCGGCCGTACCGCGTCTCCAGACACTGGCCGTAATCCAAGACATGGCGGATCCACTGCGGGCAGCCGGGCTGCTGCAAGTAGACCAGCGCCAGGCCGTCCTCTACACCCACGACGCCGGATGGCAGGCTCAGCAGAGTAAACGAATCCTCGTTATCGCTCGCGGCGCGGCTGCGCAGGAACGCCTCCACGGAGGCAAGGAACCTGTTCAGCAGGTCCAACGTCTTCTGTGCGGCGGCGGTGATCGGCTCCGCCCACTGGGCGGCGGCGTCGTGCAGCGCGCCCCGTCCGCGCCATGGCGGCCGAGGCCAAGCTGCTCTTGCAACCCGCGCAGCGCCTCCACGTCCTCGGCGGTGGTCGGTGTCGGGGCCGAGGGGCCGGACTGCAGCGCCTCGGCGGCGGCGGCGAAGGCCGCCATGCGGCCGGTGAACTGTTCGATCCACTCCTTTACGGTCATTCATCGTCTCCAAAGAGGTCAGCGCCGATCCCCAGCCTTACATGGCCGACCAGCACCCAGAGCGGCGCTGCGGCGGCGGCGGGCGGCTCTACGCGCTTCGCGCCGATCAACACGGCCGGCTCGCCGCCAGTCAGGAACCACCCTTTGACCTCGGCCGCGCTTGGTGCGTCAATCAAGACTTCCGCCTCGGCCTCGGCGGCGCCGATCCATTCCCATTGTCCGGGGCGGATCGACTTGGGCCGGTATGCGGCGTCGGTCGGCTCGATAAAGTCGGCGGCCGTCAAGCCGGGGTCGCTTGCGTCCACGTCGTTCGTGAATAAACGCAGCGTCGCGTTTTCCAACAAGCGGGCGATGGCATATCGTCGGCTCTCGATGCTCAGGGCGGCCATGCTCAAGCCTCCGTGAACTGGGTGAATGCGATCGCGCCGCCGAGGCTGCCGGGCGAGCCGAAGTCGGCCGCGGCGTGCGCTGTGGGCAGGACGGCCACGGCGGTCCGGCACTTGAAGCCATAAACCCGTAAGGCGCTCTTCAACAGCTTTTTCAGCCGCGTCTCGGCCGGTACGGCGTCGGGCCGCGCCTCCAGCTCAACATGGAATCGTTCACGGTTGGTCATCCTCGGGCCTCCTGGGGCAGCGGGTAGGGCGGCACGCGCGGCGCGCGCCGGTGGTCATGATCGTGTTCGCCCTCTTGAACCGCGCGCCCCGCATCGCGTCGCTCAACAAGCGGGAACATTCGGCGAGCGTCGCCGCCGTGCAAGCTCTCTGCCAGGGCAAGCGTTCCGTCAGCCTGTACCAGCCGACCCATGCCGTCGTCGGCGGCGGCGTCTCCATCGTGGTCGTCATCGGGTCGTCTCCTGGTCGAACGGGGTGGTCATCCCGAAGCAGCCGCGGGCGTACCAGCGGCCGGCGCTGAAGGTCCAGCCGTTGGCGTCATGGTCGCCCTCGGCCGGGGGGCTTTCCGCGGCGAGCAACGCCAACAGCTCCGCCTTGTTCGCCTTCAGTGCGGCAAGCAACTCCGGCGTCATCGCCCCGGCCGGGGCTTCGTAGCGAAGGCTCGATCCATTGCGGGTCAGCAGCCGGACGCTCCGCTGCGTCAAGAGGTCAAGGAGGTCTGGGGCGGTCAGGCGATTGCTCATATCTCACCCGTCTCCTGCTCTTCCACGCCGGCGTCTGTGCCTTCCTGCCGTTCGGGGCCGTCGGAATTCTGTGATTCTGTGAATTGTGTGCCTAGGAGGGTGTGTTTCTGGGCAAACACAGCGGGATTGATTTCATAGCGGGAACTGGGCTTCCGTCCCGGACCTATGCGCTCCAGTTCGGGGGCTGGCCGGATGTATCCGCGCTTGACCAACTCTGCCAGTACAGCCTCAACGTCATCCGTGCCGTATCGGCCGCCGAAGAGATTGGCGTGAACATCGCGCTTGCTAAAAACGAGGTTCTTAGGCACACAATTCACAGATTCACAGAATCGGGGCAGCCAGGCGAGCAGGCGTTTCGCGTCCTCCAGCCGGGGGTCCGCTCCCATTTCGCGGAAGGCGGCCTTTGCATGCGGCAAGAAGTAGCATTGGAGAATCGTTGTGGCGGCATCGACGGTCTGCTCGCTGATGGGCGTATGCCAGTCCCTACCATCGCCCACGGCCTGCGCGACGTGCAGTATGGCGGCGATCCGCGCCGCTGCACCGGCCGCCTTCTGAGCCCACCCGGCCAGCAAGGACAGGTCTTCACCCGGTGCCATCCGCGGTTCCAGCCAGCGCTCGAAATCCTGCATCCGGCGGTCGGCCGCGGCGGAGAACCGCAGCAGGTGCGCGGCGGGCTTGCCGTCCTCGACCGCGCCCTCCAATCGCCACAGCCGCAGTACGGTCTCGCGGTACGCGGCGTCTGTCGCCTTCGGTACGGACCTGGGGCTGATGGTCCGGTTCCCGACCCGGCTCGCGGGCAGGGCGTACAGGAACCGGGCCAGGAAGCCGCGGCCGCGGAGTGAGGCTTGCTCGGCCAGGCCTGCTACAACGTCCGGCTGGACGGCCACGGCGACGGACAGCGCCGGCCGGTCTACGACATCCCGCTCGCGGCCGACGCGGCCTGTCCGCAGAGGGTCGCCCGCATGACCTTTCAGATACACGTCGAAATTCGGCTTCTCAGAATAACGCCCCTTGACTATCTCAAAGGCCGTGCCCTCTGCGGATGCCTGCAACATGCGTCCCCCTTGTTTGGCGAGCAGCCGCCCCAAGTTTTCTGGCGTTTCGTCGTCGCAAAACATCTGCGGCGGTTCGGGAACGACGTGCGCCGCCAACTCCTTCGCCAGTTGCTTCGCCTCGTGGCGCAGTTCGCGGCATTCCTCGGGGTCCGCAGCCTTGGCCGCCTGCTGCTCTGCGATTTTGAGGCGAAGCTCCGACATGCGATGCTCGCTCGCCGCTTCAGCGATCACCGCTGCCATACGGGTTTGTTCTTCGGCTTCGTGCTGCACGACGGGCCGCAACGCATCGACGAACACGGCGGACTTCCTGTCCCCCGGCGGAAGGGACACGACGCCGAAGATGTTGGTTGGTTCCGTCCAACCGGTGCGGATGACGACGCGAACCTTCGTGGCGAGCGCCGCTCCGCAAATCGACAGGGCGAGCGACGCGGCCAGGTCCGGCGGCGTCTGGGTGGCTTCCGCCTCGGCTTCCACCCATTCGCGCAGGAAGGGCGGCAAAGGCTGTGTGGGGAACGGCGGCAACTCGTAGCCGGCGTCGAGCGGGATGGGCTGCGTCCAGGCCGGCGCGTGGTCGGCCCTGGCGTGTCCGTCGGCGCCCTGGCCGTTCCGCTCGGCTCGCTCGCGCTGTAGCCTCTTACGGGTATCGTCCAGTACGCTCACCGGCGTGCCTCCAGTCGCAGGACGGCCGCCGCGATCGGCTCCAGCTCCGCCCGAATGGCCGAGGCCAGGAGCGCCTGCAGCGCGTCGGGCCGATGCCCGAGGGCGGTGCGGAGCAGCAGACAGCACAGGTCGGCCAATCCCGTCTCGGCGGCGAAGAATATGCCGGCGGCCTCGTCGCGCTCCGTCAGGGCTGCCGTCCGATCCGTGGCCGTCTCCGCGGACCTGGCCTTCCGGTCGGCAACCTCGAACCGGCGGCAAATGCGGGCCAGCTCATCGCCCACGGCGGATCGCACGCGGGACTCCACAACGCAGCCCGGACAGGTTGGCGGCGTGTCGCCGTCATCCAATCCGCACGTCAGCGGGTCGTGGGCAGGCGTCGCCGGCTGGGCCGGTATCGTGGCGGGGGCGTCGTCCGGTTCGGGCGACGGCCGCATCGCCACGGCGGCGCGGATGTCGGCGGCGCTCGATTGCGCGTCAGTCGCGCTGCCACGTCCGCGGTGTCCGCCCTCAGCTGCTGCAGGTAGGCGGCGTCGGCCAGGCGCTCGCGCCCCTGTCGTTCGGTGTGTGTTTTGGCTACAATCACAACTCAATCTCCAGTCGCGGCCCTGGCGTGTCACCGCTGGGGCCGCGGCGCTTCCGCCAAGTCCCCGGCCGCACTCAGTCCACCCCACTCCTATTTGGCCACGCACGTCATCCGGCCGGCCGCGAAATCGTACAGGACCCGCCACGGGATACGCCGGCGACGGCCGAACCGCGCGTATGCCAGATCCCCGGCCTCCATCATCGCGTAGATCGTCGCTCGGCTCAGGCGCAGGTACTGCTGCGCCTCGGCCACCTCGGCGAAGCCCTCCTTCACCAGAGAGTCCGTCGGGGATTCGGTAAGCGTCGGCATGGTCGCGCCTCCATCGGGCTGGGTGTAGTTGCTAAATCCGTGGAAATCATACACTGGCGGCGCTTGACATTCCAGTCGCGTCTGTATATGCTCGTGTAGACGAAACCGTGTACACTAAGGACGAGGATGGCGTCGATGGACCTTGATCTTCTGCCGCTGGACAGCGTTCTGCCGCCGGTCGAATTCGTCTGGTATCGCGGGTCCGGGAAAAAAACCTTCCAATGGATCGAGCGAATCAGCATCCGCGGTACCCCCCCGACCCTGGTACTGGCGCACCGCCGGGGTCGTGAGCTTCGCGCTTACAAGCCGCTGGAAGAGGATGGCGGTTTGTTCCTGACGTTCGCGGCGACCGACCCGACTCCCGAAGGCGCGCTTGGGTTCGCTGAGCGCTATGGGCCGCTGGGCGAGAGCGTATCGGGAAAGGTCACGCTGACAGACGACGAATATCTCCCAATCTGGTACCCCGCCGACAATCCCGAGACGGCAGTGCATCAGACGGAGACGGAGGTGCGCGGCCGGATGGAGGTTTTTATCGAATGGCGGGATGCGATCATTTGGATGCGTCATCTCACCCGACTGTGGCAAGCCGCGCGGGTCAACGACAGGCGCGGCCTGTCGAGTTTCGTGCAGTGGGAGGGTGATCGCATCGTCCACCGATTCCCCGCGATCGACACGTACGGGAGCGGGTCCGATGAACGGAGGACGGGGAAGCAGGTCTGGCTCTCCGAGCGAATCCGAACCCCGGACGGCGAGTCGCTATTCCCCGCGGGCGACCTGGCGGGGCCGGCGCTGCTGTTCGTGGTGCGGGCGGTCAACGCGGCATTGAAGCGCGGCGTCTCGGCGCGCCTGTACTGGTCCGTCGGCCGGCGCCGGCCCGAAATGACCTACGCGCCAGTCGAGTTGCTGCAGGCGATGTATTTGCAGTTCGCGCAGGCCATCGACCGGGGATGGAAGTTCGGCCAGTGCCCGATTTGCCAGAAGACGTTTCGGCTCGAACCGGGCCTCCACAGGACCAACCGCGTCACCTGTTCCATCACCTGCCGGACCTACCTCTACCGGCGGCGCATGAAGCAGGCCCGCGAGATGCATCAGCAGGGCAAGACGGCAAAACAGATAGCCAAAGAATTGAAAGCCGAGGTCGGAAGTGTGAAAAAGTGGATCACAAAGGAGGGTTGAACATGTCGAGAAAGCGACGGGGCCGCGGCGAGGGCGGCGTTTACCAGCGGGCCGACGGCCAGTGGGTCGGGTCGGTCAGCCTGGGGTATGACGACAACGGCAAGCGCCGGCGCAGGGTCGTCTACGGCGCCACGAAGAAAGAGGCGCAAGACGCAGCTGCGCCGCCTGCAAACCGACCACGCCCTGGGGCGGCTGACGGACGCGAACAAGTTCGCCGTCGCCGACTTCCTGACACTCTGGCTGGAACAGACGGTGCGCGTCCAGGTCGCGGCATCGACCTACGACCGCTACAAGCTCATCGTCGATCGGCAGCTCAAGCCCCACCTGGGGACGCTCCGCCTCGACAAGCTGACGACGTTCCACGTCTCCCAGCTGGACGCGATCCTGGAGAAGAAAGGGGAGTCGCCGCGGCAGCGGCAGATGGCGCACGTCGTCTTCGGCACGGCCTGCCGGTACGCGGTGCGGATGAAACTGCTTCCCGTGAACCCCTGCACCGACGCGGCCAAGCCGCGGCCGCCGAAGAAGGAAATGGCGGTGTGGGACGGCGAGCAAATGCGTCGCTTCCTGGCGGCGGCCGAGTCGGATCGGCTCTACGCCCTGTACGTCGTCGCCCTCGACACGGGGATGCGGCAAGGCGAACTGCTGGCGCTCGTCTGGCCCGACGTGGACTTCGCGGAGGGGACGTTGACCGTACAGCGGTCCCTGTCGGACGTGCGCGGCAAGCTGTCCGTCAAGTCGCCCAAGACGGCGGCCGGCCGGCGTCGCATCGTCCTGTCCCGGTACGCGGTGGACGCGCTGCACGAACACCGCAAGCGGATGCTGGCCGAGGGCCGCGACGTGAAGGCGGGCATCGTCTTTTGCTCGTCGGCCGGAACCTACCCGCGCCGGTACAACCTCACCCACAACTCATTTTGCAAGATCGTCACGCGGGCGAATGAGACGGCGGCCGTCGCGGCGGAGAAGCTGGACATGCGGCCCGACGTGCTGCCGCAAATCCGCTTCCACGACCTGCGCCACACCGCGGCGACGCTCCTTCTGACGGCCGGGGTCAACGTGAAGGTGGTCAGCGAACGCCTCGGGCACGAGTCCGTCGAAATCACGCTCAAGGTGTACGCCCACGTCTTGCCGACGATGCAGAAGGGGGCGGCGGACAAGCTCGATTTGATCTTCGCCCCGCCGGCGGAGAAGAAGGCCGCGGAAGGCGGCGCGTGTTGAGATAGGCTACAGTTAGGCTACAGATTCGGGGTCCGTGTCGCCGTAAGTCCAATAGCCCCAGCAGGAATCGAACCTGCATCCTCGGTTTAGAAGACCGATGCTCTGTCCATTGAGCTATGGGGCCAAGGGCTGGAGGGTTCTCGACTCTCTCCGGGCCGTATAAAACTGGCGGGACGGCCGGCCGCGGCGGAGATCATTTCTCATCGTCAAGTCTACCCGCCCCCGCAAGCGAAGCAAGCCGGAGAGGACGCAACCCGGCCTCGGTCTTGAAGGGGTGGGCTGGCCGTTGCATCTCCTTTCCCGTATGATTGATCCTATTGCTCTTCATCTCTGGTGCCTTGCCCCCGGCGTCCCATCAAACCCGGCCGACAACCAGGAATGTGGAGTCGGACGGCCTTCGCCGCCCCCCTAATTGGAGACAGGCGCCGGCCGCCCCGCGTTCGCCCCCCTTCGGTTTCCCCGAAGATCCACCCACCGTCCTCGGAAGGAGGGCCGCCGTGGCAAAACAGGTTCGGAACGGTTTGGAACCACGCGAACAGGCCGCCCGCGATGCGCTGCCGGGACCGGAAGCCTCACAATGGGACGACTTCGTCACGGCGACGCCGGACGGCGATGAAGAGCTAGTGGCCGACGTGCGGCGCCTCGTGACGCCGGGGCAAATGGTGGAGCGAAAACTGCTGGCCCTGCTGGGCGGCGGCGGCCCGGGCCGCGTCGCCGAGGCGGAAGGAGGCCCATCGAACCCGCGCAGGGTTCCGGGCGGCCGCCCCTGAAACGGTACAGCGACGGCGACCAAAAAGGGGGCCCCCAATGGGCCGTCCCCCAGACCTCATTACCCCATGGAGATCGATGTGACCGTGAATCAGCCGAAGGCCGCGCCCGCCGTCGGGTCGGCCATGGCGGCAGTGAGCATCCGGCAACCCACGGCCAACGCCGTGATGGCCCGGGCGGCGCCGTTCGAGTTGCCTGGCTGGCTGACGGACTACCGCGGCCCGCTGCTCATCCATGCGTCGCGGCGTGAGGGCGGCGACCCTCCCATCGATACGGCCGCCGGCGCCGCCTACGGGGCGCTTATCGGCATCGTCGAGATGGTGGATTGCGTCAGCCGGGACCGGGAGGGCGGCGGCCCCGACGAAACGGCCTACGTCTGGATACTGGCCGACCCCCGACCCTTCGCCAGCCCCATCCCGTACGCGGGACGGATGGGGCTGTTCCAGGTCGCCGGCGCGGCCGTCGCCGATGCGCTGACGGCCCTCGAGCGGTCGGTGGAGCGGCGGCTGCGGCGGAAGAAGGCGGAATAACGGGGCGCCCTGGCGGGCGCCTCCAAGGGAGAAGCCATGCCGGACGAACCGTTTGATTGCCCCGGCTGCGGCGCCCAATCGGGCCGGCCGCACCAGCCCGACTGCGAGGTGGAGCAGTGCCCCGCCTGCGGCTGGCAAAGGCTGTCGTGCGGCTGCGGGCAGGAAATCGGGGACGAGGAGCGGCTGCCGTGGACGGGTTTATTGCCAGGCGCCGCCGAGTGCCGCGAGTACGGCCTTTGGTCGAAGCTGGATCCCGACCGCGGTTGGGTCCCCTGCCGGCCGGACGAACCCGGGGCCTACGAAGATTTGCTCCGGCTCGGCGCCGAATCCCTTTGGGACCGGGAGAGGCGCCGGTGGGTGCGAACGCCTCCCGCCGAGGAATTTCCCGCATCGCCCGGCGCCCCGTCAACTCCGACCCCTCTCACGCCCGAGTCCAGAAAGACGTGAATCCGGACCTTTTTTCAGTCTTCTCGCTTCATGAGCGGCTGTAACTTCAAGGAACAGTTGGAACTCGCCCGCCCGTCGGGTATTCTGATGCCATGCGGCCGGGCCGGCCGGCCCGCGTCAACCGGGGCAGCCGACGGGAGCGATCACCCATGACGGCGCGCGCAGTTCACTGGCATGAAGGTATGTTCCTGCGGCCGCACCACCTCCAGGCGGCCCAGCGTCACATCGCCCAGCTCCAGCACATCGCCGACCAGTGGGACCACGCCTTCCACTGGGGCCTCCGCACCATCGACCTGGACCGCGACGCCCTGGCCAACCACCGCCTGGTCGTGCGCAGCCTCCGCGCCCGCATGCGCGACGGCGCCCTGATTTCGTTGCCGGAGGACGGCGAACTGCCGGTCCTCGACCTCAAGACGGCCCTGCCCGGCGAGGGGGCCGTCACCGTCTTCCTCGGCGTGCCAGTCCTCCACCTCGGCCGGCCCAACCTGGCCGGCGCCCGGCCGGGCGAGGGCCGTTACGTTCTCGACACCCTCGACCTGGAAGACGAAAACACCGGCCTGCACCCGCAGCCCATCCAGGTCCGCCGGCTCAACTTCCAGGTGCTGCTGTCCACGCAGGACCACGCCGGCTACGAGGTCATCCCGCTCGTCAGCCTGGAGAAGTCCGCGGGGGCCGACCCGGCGCCGCAGGTCCACGTCGCGTATATCCCGCCAGTGCTGGCCTGCGACGCCTGGTCTCCGCTTCAGGTGGACCTCTTGCAGTCCGTCTTCGACCGCATCGGCCGCAAGATCGACCGCCTGGCCGAGCAGGTGAGTTCGCGCGGCATCACGCTGGAGAGCCACGCCCAGGGCGATTCGCTCATCATCGCCCAGCTGCGCGCCCTCAACGAGGCCTACGCCCTGCTCAACATCCTGGCCTTCGCGGCCGGCGTCCATCCGTTCACGGCCTACTATGAGCTGTGCCGGCTGGTCGGCCAGCTCTCCATCTTCGGCGACACGCGCCGGCCGCCCGACCTGCCGCGCTACGACCACGACGACCTCGGCGGCTGCTTCTACGCCGTCAAGAAGCACCTCGATTTCCTGCTCGATCGCATCGTCGAACCGTCCTACGAACAGCGGCCGTTCCAGGGGGCCGGAATGCGCATGCAGGTGGTGCTGGAGCCGAAATGGCTCGATTCGCACTACCAAATGTACGTGGGCGTCAAGAGCCGGCTGCCGGACGAGGAGTGCAAGCGGCTGCTGGAGCGCGGCGGCCTGGACATGAAGATCGGCAGCTCGGAGCAGGTCGATCGCATCTTCAGGATGGGCGCCGTGGGCCTGCGCTTCCAGCACAAGCCGGCCCCGCCGCGCGTGCTGCCGGCCGTGCAAGGGCTGATCTATTTCGAGGTCAGCCGCGGCACTGAGGAATGGCAGAACGTGCAGCGCTCTCTGACGCTGGCGATCCGCCTGAACGAGAAGAGCATCGCCGGGCCGGTCGAGGGCCAGCGCATCCTGACGATCAAGTCCGCCCCCAGCCAGACCACGACGATGGAGTTCACGCTCTACGTGGTGAAGGCGGACACGCCCTGAGCCGTGGCGCGTTTTCCGGGGCCGGCGGTGCAAGGTTGCGGCCCGGCGGCGCGTATGGACATAAAGAGGCCATGACGGGAGGACGATCATGCGCGAGGAGATCGCGGAGCTGGTGCATCCGGTGGTGGCGTACGCGCTGGACCTGCGCGCCCGGCTGGACCGCGGCGAGAAGCCGGACTTCGGCGCCGAGCAGGCGGAGCTGCGCAGCCGGCTGAAAACGCAGAACGAGGCCCAGCGCTGGCCGGAATACGCCGGCGACGGCGAGCGCTTCCTCGGCGTCCGCTACGCGCTGACCTGCTGGGTGGACGAGGTGCTGATCGACTCGCCGTGGGAGCGCGAATGGAACGAGCGCAAGCTGGAGGAGCAGCTGTATTTCACGAACGACCGCGCCTTCCGCTTCTGGCAGCAGGCCGACGTGGCGCAGGCGCGGTCGGGCACGGACGCGCTGGAGGTGTTTTACCTGTGCGTGATGCTGGGCTTCCGCGGCGAGGGGCCGACCGCGCCGCAGACTCCGACCGGCTGGCGCGACGCCGTCGAGGAGCAGCTGACGCGCGGCCAGAGCAAGAACTGGGCCGGGCCGCAGGAGTTGCAGCCGGACGTCTACGCCGCCCCGCGCCGCGGCCGGGACCGCCTCCGCCTGGTGCTGATGTCGCTGGTCGTGCTGCTGGCCGTGCTGATCCCGACGGTCACGTTCCTGTTCGTGCGGCCGGGGCATTGATCGGAGTGACGAGTGGCGAGTGGCGAGTGGCGAGTAAAGAAGATAAAAGCTATCCTCTTTTCTGGTTCTTTTCTTCACTCGCCACTCGCCACTCGCCACTGATTAGGAGATTCGCTCGTGGGCGTATTCACCTGGCTGTTGGGACTGTTGCGTGCCCCCGCCACGCTGCTGCTGCCGTTCCTGTCGAAGGCGCGGCGCAGCACGCTGCTGCTGCGCATCGTGCTGTGGACGGTTCATCTCCTGATTGTGGCGCTGATTCTCGTCGGCCTCCACTTCCTCAACCAGGCGCTCAGCATCGACGCCGCCATCCCGCACCGCAGCCGATTCCTCGCCGAGAACTGGCTGCCCATCCTCTTCCTGCTCGTGTACGTGCTGGCCTGGCTGGGCTGGTGGCTGTGGAAGCTGCTCGTCACCGACGACAGCTACACGGAATTCCCGGACATTACGGAGGCGTGGGAGGAGGCCATGCAAACGTTGCAGCAACAGCGCATCGACCTCCGCGAGGTGCCGCTGTTCCTGCTGGTCGGCCGGACCGAGGGGTCGATGGAGGCGCTGTTCAAGGGGTCGAAACTGCCCCTGGAGGGCCGGCAGGCGCCGGCCCGCGCCGACGCCCCGCTGCACGTCTTCGCCACGCGCGACGCCGTTTACGTCACCTGCGAGGGCGCGTCGCTGCTCGGCCGGCACGCCGCGGGGCTGGCCGGCGAGGGCGGCGAGGCCGAGGCCAACGTCCCCACCGATGAGGACGATCCGCTCAACAAGACGAACCAGCCCGGCAAGGCGCCCGGCGCCGTGCCGGAGATTGCCGCCGTCATGGCCCGCGCCGCGCCCAGCGCCGCGACCTGACGGCCGAGGAGAAACGCAAGATCCGCCTGCTGATGCGCCAGGACCGCGTCCGCCAGCCAGTCGTCCGCAACGCCGCCGAGGTCGAGCTGCTCGGCGCCCGCTTCGAGCATCTCTGTCGCCTGCTGGTCCGCGAGCGCTGGCCGTACTGCCCCGTCAACGGCATGTTGGTGCTGCTCCCCTTCGCCGCCACCGACACCGACCAGGACGCCCTCGACGCCGCCGCCGCCTGCCAGCGCGACCTGTCCGTCGCCCGGCGCGTGCTGCAGGTCAATTGCCCCACGCTGGCGCTGGTCTGCGACCTGGAAACGGCGCCGGGCTTCGGCGCCTTTTTGGAGCAGTTCCCCGAGAAGCAGCGGCAGCAGCGCATCGGCCAGCGCAGCCCGATGGCGCCGGCCCTGGAAACGCGCGGCCGGGCCGGCGACGCCGAGGCGCGGGCGGCCATGCTGGAGAGCCTGGCCCAGTGGATCTGCGCCTCCGTGGCGCCCGGCTGGGTCTACAAGCACTTCCAGATGGAGTCGGCCGACGCCACGGCCGGCGTCCCGGCCGGCCCCGCGCTGAGCCGAACCGACCCGATCGAGGCGTCGCGCGCCGGCAAGGGTCCGCGCCGCGGTCCCGGCCGCGGCGACGCTTTCCGCACCAACGCCGAGCTGTTCCAGTTCATGCACAACCTGCGCGAACGGCAGCGTCGCCTCGGCCGCCTGCTCAGCCGCGGCTTCATCCTGGAGGACGAAGACCCCATCCTGTTCGGCGGCTGCTACCTCGCCGCCACCGGGACGGACCCGCGCCGCGAACAGGCTTTCGTCGCCGGCGTCTTCCACCGACTGGCCGGCGAGGAGAACTTCGTATCGTGGACGACGCAGGCGCGGGCGGAGGAGGAAGCGTATCTGCGATGGGCGCTGTTCGGGCAGATGGGCGCCGCAGCGCTGTTCCTGGGGGTCGCGGCCGTGTGGCTGTACCTGTTGTGGCCGGGCCTGTTCGGCCGGCGGTAGGTCGCTCGTGGTTCGCGGCGTTTCCTTCCTGTCACCTGCTGAATCCATCCCATGCCTGACCTGTACGACCAGATCCAGCAAGCCGTGCAGGCTGTCCGCGCCAAATGGTCCGGCCGGCCGCGCGTGGGAATCATCCTCGGCACCGGCCTCGGCGGCCTCGCCGCGGAGATCGACGCCGAGGCGTCGCTGGACTACGCCGACATTCCGCACTTCCCCGGTTCGACGGTCCATTCCCACGCCGGCCGGTTCGTCTGCGGCCGGCTGGCCGGACAGACGGTCGTGGCGATGGAGGGGCGCTTCCACTTTTACGAGGGCTATTCGCTCCAGCAAATCACGCTGCCGGTGCGCGTGATGAAGGCGCTGGGCTGCGAGGCGCTGATCGTGAGCAACGCCTGTGGCGGCATGAACCCGCAGTTCGCCAAGGGCGACCTCATGGTCATCGAGGACCACATCAACCTCATGGGCGGCAACCCGCTCATCGGCCCCAACGACGATCGGCTGGGCGTCCGCTTCCCGGACATGTGCCGTCCGTATGATCGGGATTTGATCGTGAAGGCGCGGCGGATCGCGCTGGAAGAAAGGATCGTCTGCCACCAGGGCGTCTTCGTGGCGGTTCCGGGGCCGAACCTGGAGACGCGGGCCGAGTACCGCTTCCTGCGCGGCATCGGCGCCGACGTGGTCGGCATGTCCACCGTGCCGGAAGTCATCGTCGGCGTCCACGCCGGGCTGCGCAACCTCGGCCTGTCGGTCGTGACGGACATTTGTCTGCCGGACGCGCTGGAGCCGGTGAAGCTGGAGGACGTCATCGCCGTGGCCAACGCGGCGGAGAAGAAGCTCCGCGTCCTGGTCCGGCGCGTGGTGCAGGAGTTTTGACGGACATGGGCGACCGAGAAAAGGCTGAAAGCCTCGCCCCGCCGCACGCCGACTTGCCGACGGCGCTGGCCGTCCTCTTCGCCGCCGCGCTGCCGACCTTGATGATCTGGCTCCTGTTCGTCGTCCTCGGCCGCGACGACGCGCCGGGCTTCCTGCGCCTCATTGTCGATGCGGTCTGGAAGGTCACGACGGTCGCGTTTCCCCTGCTGTTTGTGCTGTATTGGGAGCGGCGCCGGCCGCGATTGTCCTGGCCGCGCCGCGACGGCCTGGTCCTCGGCCTCGGCTTCGGGCTGGCCGTGGCCGCCGGCATATTCTCGCTCTATTTCGGCTGGCTGCGCTCCTCGCGGCTGCTGGGGTCGGCGCCGGCCGCGGCGATCGCTGTGCTGCACAACTTCGGCGCCGACCAGCTGCCGGGTTTCCTCCTGGTGGCGTCGTTCATCACCGTGGGCAATTCCCTCCTCGAAGAGTATTATTTCCGCTGGTTCATCTTCGGCCGGCTGCGCGCCTTTCTGTCGCCGGCGCCCGCGATCGTGGCGAGCGCCCTCGTGTTCATGGCGCACCACATTATCCTGCTGAGCGTCTATCTGCCGGGCCATTTCTGGAGTTTGACGGTCCCGCTTGCCCTGTGCATCGCGGTCGGCGGCGGGATGTGGTCCTGGCTGTACGCCCGGACGGGGTCGCTGTACGCCCCGTGGCTGAGCCACGCCGTCATCGACGCCGCGATCGCGGTGGTCGGCTGGGACCTGATGCACCGCGTCGGCTGAACGGCCGGCCGACGATTTTTCCTTGCCCTCACGGTTGGTCGGCCGCTACCATCATTTCTGTTCCCGAAAAGCCCCCACCCATCCAAGGAGGCGCCCATGCGTCTGCTGACCCTGACGGCGGCCGCCCTGTTGCTGGCCGCTCCCCTGACCCGCGCCGACGACCGCAAGCCACCGCCGGACGCCGACGCCCAGGCCAAGGCCGAAACGCAGATTAAAGACCTCTTCAAAGAGGACTTCGCCAAGCGCAAGCCGGCCGACCGGCAGGCGCTGGCCGCCAAGCTCGTTCAGGAGACCGCGGACGCCGACAACGACGCGCCTCGCAAGTTCGTGCTGCTGCGCCTGGCGTCGGAGGTCGCGGCCCGGGCCGGCGACGTCGCGGCCGCTCTGCACGCCATCGACGCCCAGGCCCAGGAGTTTACCATTGATGCGCCGGCGCTGAAGGCCGTCGCGCTGGACGCGGCGCTCCACGCGACGGGCGGCGCCCAACCCGACTACCAGGCGATCCTCGACGCCGCCCTGGAGCTTGCCGACGAGGCGAAGGGGGCCGACGACTACGACGCGGCGGGCCGACTGCTGCACACGGCCCAGTCGGCGGCGACGAAGTTGGGTAGCAGCCCGGCGGCGACGGCGGCCGCCGAGCGCGGCCGGCTCGTGGACGCCATGCAGAAGGAGTACGAAAACGTCAGGGGCGACTTCGCCACGCTCAAGGACAAACCGGACGACCCCGACGCCAGCCTGCACGTCGGGCGGTTCCTGTGCTTCTACAAGGGCGACTGGGAAAAGGGCCTGCCGCTGCTGGCGCAGGGCGGCGACGCGAAGCTGAAGGAGCTTGCCAAAAGGGACCTGAACCCGCGCCGCATATTTGTCGGAGACGGCGGCAACTTCGCCGACGCATCCGACCAAGCCGACTTGGCCGACGCGTGGTTTGAAGTGGCGGAGGTCGAGACCGGGCCCAAGGCGGTGCAGATCCAGCTCCACGCCCGGGGGCTTTACAAGGCGGCCGTGCTGCAGCTGTCCGGGCCGACAAGAGCCAAGGTGGACGAGCGGCTCAAGAAGCTCGACAAGATTGCGGAAAAGCTGACAATCCCGGAAGGCAAAGCCGCGGCGTCCGACGCCGGTTGGTTCGTGCTGTTCCGCTCCGCCGACCCGTCGCTTTGGGACACCGACACCGACAAGGGCAAGAACAACTTCGCCGTCTCGCTCAGTAAGGCGCCGGACGGCGTCAAGTTCCTCCGGCTGAAGCTGGGCGCCGCCGGCGACTACGTCATCATCCCGATGACCAACGACGCGCTGAAGAAGCAGGGCGACGACGGCACGTTCGGCTGGGAGGGAGAGGGAGCGGCCCCCTTCTTGGGCGGGGGTCACCTGGGGATCTATCGCCTGCCCTTGGGCGCGCATCCGAGGGGCGAAGTCGCTGTATACCACGTGGCCGTAGGCATGAACGCGACCGGCTGGGGTTTTGGGCATCTGACGGGAATTGGCACCGTCCAGGGGTACGGCTGGGCGGGCAAGGCGCTGCCGTCCACCGTGTTCGAGATCGCCGTCAAGGCCGGCCCGCTGACCGAGGCGGAGACCAAACACCTGCTGGGCAAGAAGGGGAAGTGACCCGGCTTCGCGCGGATGCGGCACCCTCCCGGCCGCCGGAGAGCGTTTCGCATTGAACGACGGCTGCCTCCCCCCTTGACCCCCGCCGCCGGGCGGGGGAGCATGGGGGCGGAAAGGGCCGCCAGTGCGGCTCATGGGGAAGCCGGATCGGATGCCGCAGTCGGCATGACGCCACCCTGGGCCGGCTGGCCAACTATTGAAGAATGGACGTGCTTGCCATACCAGAGTTCATCCCAAGACACGTTCGGATCGGCCGCGTCAGACCGGAGGCGCAAAAGCAGCGGCCGCGGCGAACCGCGACCGGCAGGACGTGGGGGCGGCGCTGGTCAGCGCCCGCGCCGGCGCCGCAGCCAGAACAGACCTACGGCCGGCAGGGCCAATCCCGCCAGCACGATGGACGCCGGCTCGGGCAGGTCCTGCACCCTCACCGTGGCGATGGCCGTCACCTGGCCCGTTGAGCAGTCCTCGCCGGACGGCGCGTACTGGCTCATCTGGATCGTGTACAGGTGCTTGCCCAGCGTCAGCGATTTCGTGGTCGTGCCCGTGTAGAAGGTCTGGATATGGGATACGGTCGGCGTCAAATATCCGACGAGGTATCCCGTGAACGTGACGCTGCCCGGGTTGGCGACGCTCGGGTCGTGAATGGTCAGCGTCAGGGTGAACTGATCGGAGGCGCCGCCGCCGAAAGAGGCGGGGGGGTCGGTGGGGCCGCCGGCGTAGTGGAAGACGTTGGCCGCCTCAATGACGGAGGAAGTCGGCGTCTGCTCGGTTTGGCTGTCCGGGCTGAGGGCGACGGTGCTGGCCGCCGAGTTGTCGGCGTGGATGACGTCCGGCGAGCGCGACCAGCTGAAGTACCAGGGGATCGTGTCGGCCCGCACGGCGGAGGCGGACAGGAGAAGCACGCCCACGCCCAGCACGGCCGCCGCGAGTCGGGTGGTCGGCGCGCATGGTTGCTCAACGCCTTTCGGCATCGCTGAATCCTCGGGGGCGGGCCAGGTACGAGCGCTGGGTGGGCGGGCGCGCCTTCCCCTTCGCCGTCTGCCTTTCTAATTCCGGTTCCAATGGGGAGCAGCTTAAATCGACGGCCCCCGCGTGTCAATCGCAACGGCGGCCGCCGGAAAGCACGGCCGCGGCCGGATTTCGAGAAAAGGTTTCCATCCATCCGTATTAATACGGCAGCCAGCCCTGTGAATCCCACCAGCGGTAGAGCCACGGGTGCCGCCACGGGTTCCAGGGGGAATAGCTGGCCGACAGCACCGACAGCGCCAGCAGCACCAGGCAGAGGACGCGACCCCAGCGGCACCGGCCGAGCCAGTCCGCGACCGGCAGCAGGGCGAACAGCCACAGCGGCTCCAGCCACATCAGCCAGCGCGGGCCGTTGGTCCAGCCGCCGTAGTTGGCCGTCTCTGTCACGAAGGCGTAGAAGACGAAGACGACCACGGAGACGGCCAGCGACCCGGCGGCCGTCACGGCCCAACCTCGGTGTGCCACGGCTGTATCAGCCGTGGCACACCGGCGCACCACAATGACCAGGGCCACGACCATGCCCGCCGCCCCGAGGAGGTTGATCGGCGTCAGCGAGAACCAGCCGTGATGGCCGAACAGCAGATGGAAGGCGTACATCCACCGGGATTCGTCGTACTTGGCGAACTCGATGCCGCGCCCCTCGCCGGGGTGGATCGTGTTCCAGACGCTGCCGGGGTACTGATACCAGGGCGTGTCCAATTTCTCGTAAACGGGCAGCCATTGTCCGGTGGCCAGATGATTGAGGAGGAAGAAGGCCGCGATCAGGAGCAGCAGCGGCGGCGCGAACCAGAGCAGCGTCCGGCCGGGGGCGCGCACCAGGAGCAGCAACCCCAGCGCGGCGACGAAGGCGGCGGCCGGCAGCTCGCAGTTGAAGAGGAAGCCCGCGGCCAGGCCGGCCACGACGAGCCGCCCCGCCCCGGCGAGCGGCGCGGCGTACGCCCGCCGGTGAAGCGCGTTATCACCGACAGGGGGCGTCACCGGCGGGCTTACGCCGCGCCGCTCGCCGGCCGGCGGAAAGGCGACCGGCAGCGCCGCGTACAGGGCGACCAGCGTGGCAAAGACGGCGGGGACGTGGTTATTGAACGTGATGAGGAACGTCGAGAGCAGCGTCCCGAAGGCCGCGGCGGCGACGACGAAGAGCCGGCCCCAGTCGGTCGCGCCGTAGCGCTCCGCCAGCCGGCCCATCATCCACAGGTAGAGGATCAATGGCAGGACGTTGAACGTCAGCAGGCCGACGCGGACAATCTGGTCCGGCCGTTCGTCGATGGACCAGTGGAGCGTGTTCTTGAGCAGCCAGTATTCGCCGGCCATGAGGACCGTCAGCAGCGGCGGCTTGCTGGAGTAGTACTCGTGGGTCTCCGGGTTCAACACCTTGTCCACCGTGAACCACCCGTCCTCAAAAGCGATCCCATAATCGCCGTAGGGCTGTTCCGCCGTGACGTGCGCCGGATCGCGGCGGCCGATGACGAACGTCCCCTCGTCCACGAGCGCGCGGACGGTGTCCCAGCGCGAGCGGTCGTTGGAGCCGAACGTCGGCATCGGCCGCGGTCGGCCCTTCGGCGGCCAGCCCTGATTGCGGCCGTCCGGCTGGACGTCCGGCGGGGGGGCCAGGCTCGGTTCGTATACGCGTTCGGCGGAAAAGACGTGACCGACGGCGATCGCCGCAGCTACCGCGATCATCAGCCAGTAAACCTGACGGCGCAGACATCGGGTCGGGTCTTGGTTCGGAGCGCTCATGGCTTGGGGTCCGTCTCCTCTTTCGGCTTCATCTCGTCGGCGGGGAAGGTGCGCTCGGCGACGCTGTACACGTCGTCATGGCGACCGTGATAGGCGATGACGAGTTCGGCGAGAAAACCGATCGTCATCAGTTGCGCTCCGAGGAGCAGGGCGCCGAGGGCGTAGATCAGCATCGGCCGTTCGTGCAGCGGCGGGAAGAGGTCGGGGTACCAGTAGCGCATCACCCACGTCACGCCGAGGTAGGCCAGGCCGAGGCCGCCGACCAGGAAGCACACCAGGCCGACGCCGCCCAGCAGGTGCTGCGGCCGCCGGCCGAACCCGGTCAGGAATTTCACCGTCAAGAGATCGAGAAAGCCCTTGACGAAGCGGCGGACGCCGTACTTGGAGCGGCCGAACTGGCGCGGCCGATGGTTGATCTCGATCTCGCCGATGCGGAAGCCGGCGCCGCCGCCAGGACGGGGATGAAGCGGTGCAGCTCGCCGTACAGGCGCACCTCGCGGAAGATTTCCGCCTTGTAACATTTCATACCGCAATTGTGGTCGTGAAGGCGGACGCCGGTCAGCAGGCCGACCAACCCGTTGAAGACGCGGCTGGGAAAAACCTTGTGCCAGGGGTCGCGGCGGATGCGCTTCCAGCCGCTGACCACGTCGAGGCGGGCGGCGCCGGCGCCCGCCGGCCGGCCGTCCACCGGCTTGCCGGAGCGCATGGCCTCCAGGAAGCGCGGGATCTCGCGCGGGTCGTCCTGGAGATCGGCGTCGAGCGTGAAGATCACGTCGCCGCGGGCCGCGTCGAAGCCGGCGACGAGGGCGGCGGCCTTGCCGAAGTTGCGGCGGAAGCGGACGCCGCGGACGTTGGGGTGCGTCCGGGACAGCTCCGCGATCACGTCCCACGAGCCGTCGCTGCTGCCGTCGTCCACGAACACGACTTCCAGATCGAGGCCGGCCGACTTGACCGTCTCCACGATCTCGGCGTGCAGCGGAACCAGACTTTCCCGCTCGTTATAGACCGGAATGACGGCGGAAATCATGGCGAGTGAGGAGTGAGGAGTGGGGAGTGAGGAGAAACGCCAGGCTCGGCGTCAAGGGCCGGATTCCTGGACCACGGCCGACTTGTCTTCTCTCCTCACTCCCCATTCCTCACTCCTCACTTTCTTCACGGGAAGCCAGAATAACAGGCCCGCCGCGACGAGTTCGGCGCTGGTCCACAGGACGCGCACCAGCAGGGCGACGACCAGGGCGCGGGCGCCGTCGTGGAACTGGAGCGCGAGGAACTGCTGCAGGATCAGCTCGCGGACGCCGACGCCGCCGGGCGTCTGGCCGACGAAGCCGGCGACGTAGGACAGGGCGGCGATGGCGATGCAGTCGAGGCACTCCCACAGGCTCCACGGTCCCGGCGCCTCTTGCACCGCCCGCACCACGGCGTACAGGCTGGCGCCGAGCAAGGCCCAGCCGCACGCGGTGACGGCTAGGCCTATCGGCAGCGCGACGGCCGGCAGGCGCGGCAACGGCTGCCCGGCGGTGAACCGCCCGGACAGCCGGCGCACCAGCGGGTTGAAGACGCCCGGCAGGATCGGCACGCCGGCCAGGACCAGCAGGCCCAGCGCCCACCAGAGATACGTGGGATCACTCGTGGCCTTGCCGCCGATGAGGACGGCGGCGACGAGAGCGCCGGCCGCCATCGTGGTCAGGGTTTCGTAGGCCGCCGTCAGCGCGGCCGTGCCGGGGCGGGCGCCGGCCGACGCCGCCATGCTCATGCGCATCACGGTCGGCAGGCCCATGCCGGGCGTGTACTTGCCGAGGTGGCTGATGTAGTAGGCGCGGAGGCCGGCGCCCACCGGCAGCGGGGCGCCGGCGGTGCGCAGCAGGCCGACCCAGAAGAGGCCGGAAAACGCCATGCCAGAGAGATAAAGGATGGCGGCCACGGCCAGGTCGGCGGGCCGGGCGGCGCGGGCCTGGTCCCAGAGGATCTGGGCGGGCGAGCGCGACCGATCCGTCTTTTGCAGCTCTTCATTGGTGAGGATGCGCGTGAAGAACCACGCCACCCCCGCCAGGACGACGAGGGTGAACAGGAGTTTCAGCAGCGGCATCCAGCGGCGAAGACGCGCCCACATGGAGGCGATTGTACGACCGGCGGCGCGAACCGTCCGGCGGCCTCCTCAGCGCGACTTCGGCTTGCCCTTGCGCCGCGGCGGTTTTCTGCGGCGGCGCAACCCCAGCTCATGGAGCCGCTCGTCGGCCCAATCCTCGTCGGCGCCGGACAGCGGCGGGTCGGGGTCGGCGGCGTAATCCAGCGTGCCCTCGTAGGCGCCGTTGCGGTAGCACTGCTCGACCAAAGCCTGTACGTCCACCGGCGCGTCGGCGTCGTCCGGCCGCAGGGGGACCTTCACGACCGGCAGGCGTTCCCACAGCGGCATCGGATACACCTCGGCCACGCCGGGCTGCGTGGCCCGCCGGACGCAGGCCATGTAAGGTGTGCGGCTCTCGGGTTTGAGATGTTCCAATGGGAACGCCAGTGTGTGCGTGCCGAATCGGTTCAGGTCGATCTCGACCAGGTTGGCGTCCGAGGAGCAAATCGCGCGCTGCTTGCGCAGGTACTGCTCCCGGTTGAGGCCGGGGGACTTGTTGCTCGGGCTGAGGAACTCCAGGACGGTGACGACGCGATTGCCGCTCTCGCGGTCGATGATCTCGATAAAGGTTTCGACGCGAGCGTCCGGCTCGACCTCGACGAGGAGCGGCTCCGCCACGGCGACGCCCGCCGTGGGCCGCGTTTCGAGACCCCGCCTCGCCGTGTATTCGACCACGCGCACGTCGGGATACAGCGGATGGTCGCCGATCCCCTGGGGGGTTTCCAGCAGGACGCTTTCCTCGACGCGGGCGCAGCGGAGCGGGAAGGACGCTCTGGAGCGCGTTGCGCGCGTAGATGACAAGGCCGGCGTGGATGTCGCGCCAGTGGGCTTCGAGGTATGGATCCATTCCGGGGAAGGGGCTTGGCATCGGTCGGCCCATGTGGGGACAGAAAAGGCGTCCAGAGCCTTCTCATGGTACGGCCCTCTCTCCGATGGGTCAACAAACGTGCGGCCCTTCCCGCGGCCCAGTGGTTGAACGCCGCCGCGTCGTCTGATAGCCTGTCCCCAAGGAACGATCCCCATCCCTTTCTCAAGGAGAATGGTCATGTTTCGTCAACGGTCGATCGCGGCCGGGCTGGCCGTGCTGCTGATCGCGGCCGCCGCCTTCGCCGCGGAGCCGGCCAAGGCGCCCGCGCCGCCGGCGCCCCCTCCGCCCCCGACCACGATTTCGGTAAGCGCCGACAAAGGCCCGGCGTCCTTCGTCCACACCGTCATCTTCCACCTGAAGAAGGATGTCCCCGCCGACACCGCCGACAAGGTCGTCGCCGACTGCCACGCCCTGCTGGAGTCGATCCCCAGCGTCCGCCACCTCAAGGCCGGCCGCCCTGCCCCTGAGGACCAGTCCACGCCCAAGGTCTCCACGCGCGATTACGACGTGGCCCTTGTCGTCCTCTTCGACGACGCGGCCGGGTTGAAGACGTACCTCACCCATGAACAGCACCTCAAGTTCGTGGCCACCTACGAGAAGGATTTCGAGACAGTGCAGGTGTTCGACTTCATCGACCCAACGGCGATGAAAAAGTGACGACCGACCCGCCGGATGCGCAGGCAAGGGATTGCGTCCCAACCCTTGCTTGCGCTGGGCGCCGGTCAACGCGAACACCACACCGCTTCCCTGTTATAATGACGTTGTCCCTGGAGAGAGTGCGCCCACGCCGGCAAGGTGCTATCATGAGCGAAGCAGAGAAACCCATTGTCCCGCAAACGCCGCCGGAAGCCCCGCAGCGCGAGAAGCCGCCGCGCGAAAAGCCGCAGCGCTACACCGTTGGCGGGTCGCAGCAGCCGCGATCGCTGGAACACGAACAGACCTACGGGTTCGGCAAGAAGATCGACGCCTTCGACGACGACATGGAAAAGCAGCTCCAGGAGGCGATGGGCGGCCTCTCCGACAAGGACCTGTACGGCGACCCCGCCGAGCAGAACCGCGCCAAACCTGGCCAGGAAGGACCGAAGAAGGGCAAGGTCTTCCGCATCCACGGCGCCGACGTGTTCATCGACGTGCCGGGCGGTCGGACGCAGGGCGTCTTGCCGATGCTCCAGTTCCCCGACGGCCCGCCGGCCATCGGAACGGAAGTGGACGTTCACATCGAGGGCTTCGACCACGCCAACGGCGTCCTTTTGCTGTCTCGAAAGGGCGCGGCGGTGCAGGCCGACTGGGCCAGCGTGGCGGCCGGCATGATCGTCGAGGCCCGCGTCACGGAGGTCAACAAGGGCGGCCTGTCCGTGGACGTCAACGGCATTCGCGGCTTCATGCCGATCAGCCAGATCGACCTCTACCGCGTCGAGGACGCCGCCCAGTTCGTCAACCAGAAGCTGCTCTGCGTGGTGACGGAAGTCGATCCCTCCGAGCGCAACCTCGTCGTCAGCCGGCGGGCGCTCTTGGAGAAGGAGCGCGAGGAGAACCGCGAGAAGACCTGGAACGAGCTGAACGAGGGGCAGGTCCGCGAGGGGATCGTCCGGTCGCTCAAGGAATTCGGCGCCTTCGTGGACATCGGCGGCGTGGACGGCCTGATCCACGTCAGCGATCTGAGCTGGCAGCGCGTGCAGGACGTGGGAACGGTCGTGCAGGTGGGCCAGAAGGTCAAGGTGGTGGTGCTGAAGCTGGACCACGAGCGGCGGAAGGTCGGCCTGGGCCTCAAGCAGCTGACGGCCAGCCCGTGGGACGCGATCGCGGAGAGGTATCACACCGGCCAGGTGACGACGGGCAAGGTGACGCGGCTGATGGATTTCGGCGCCTTCGTGGAGCTGGAGCCGGCCGTGGAGGGTCTGATCCACATTTCCGAGCTGGCCCCGCAGCGCGTGCGGCGGGTGATCGACGTGGTGCGGCCGGGGCAGGAAGTGCAGGTGATGGTGTTGACCGTGGACCCGGCACAGCGGCGAATCGCGCTGTCGCTGAAGCAGGCCCTGCCGGAGGAGCCGGAGCCGGAAGCGCCGGCGGCCGCCGCCGAGGAACCGGAAGAGGAAGAAGCCCCGCTGCGGCCGCGCACCACGCCGTTGCGCGGCGGGATCGGGAAGAAGGAATGGTAAGAGTGTTCAGTGTTCAGTGTTCGGCAAGCAACTGGAGGCAAGGACGGCCAGAGCGGCCTGCTGAACACTGAACACTGAACACTGAACACTGGAGCGGAGCGACATGCCCCAGACGTGCCCCAAGTGTCAGCGCGCCAACCCTGCCGACGCCCAGTATTGCTACCAGGACGGTTTCGCGCTGGGCGGCCGCAACGGCCACGCCGGCCCCCTCGATCCGGCGCGCAGCCCTTCCCCATGCCGTTCGTCTTCCCAAACGGTAGTATTTGTCGCAATTTCGACCAGCTCGCCCTGGCTTGCCACAATGCGTGGTCCACGGCCATCGAACTGCTGCGCCACGGCGACCTGGCCAACTTCTTCGCCGGCCTCGGCCGCGTGGATCTGGCCCGGGCGGCCCGCGAGGCGGCCCGCGATTCGGACAAGGACCGCGGCCTCGACCAGCTCCTCGGTCAGCTCCCCGCCAACACCATCGAGCCGGCCAAGCTCCGGGTCGATTCGCTCCACGTCAATCTTGGCCAGCTCACCGTCGGCAAGGACCACCGCTGGGAGCTGCGCCTCGCCAACCAGGGGATGCGGATGCTGTCCGGCACTGTGGCCGTGGACGACTGCACCTGGCTGGCGCTCGGCGAGGGCGGCGGATCGCCGCGCAAGGTGTTTCAGTTTCAGTCGAACACGAGCATCCCCGTCCAGGTTCGCGGCAAGCTGCTCCGCGCCGCCGCCAAGCCGATTGAGGGCCGGCTCATCCTCGAAACCAACGGCGGCGCCGCCACCGTGATCGTCACGGCCGAAGTGCCTGTCAAACCGTTCGCCGAGGGCGCCCTCGCCGGGGCGATCACGCCGCGGCAGATCGCCGAGAAGGCGAAGAGGGCGCCGCGCGAGGCCGCCGTGTTGTTCGAGAAGGGGGCCGTCGCCCGCTGGTACATCCAGAACGGCTGGACGTATCCGGTGCAGGGTCCGGCCGCGTCCGGCATCGGCGCCGTGCAGCAGTTCTTCGAGGCGCTCGGCCTCACCCATCCGCCCAAGGTCGCGGTGCGCGAGTCGTCGCTGGCCTTTGAGGGCAAGCCGGGCGCCGGCGTCTTCCACACGCTGGAGGTTTTCACCGCGGAAAAGCGGCCGATCTTCGCCTCCGCCGTCAGCGACGCCCCCTGGCTCAAGATCAGCAAGGTCGCCCTCAACGGCAACACCGCCCACGTCCAGCTCGCCGTCGATCCGGTGCCGGATCGGCCCGGCGAAAGCCTCCAGGCCAACGTCACCGTCCGCGCCAACGGCAACCAGCGCTTCGTCGTCCCCGTGTCGCTCCGCATCGCCGGCCGGCCGCGCGCCACGGCCGCCCCGCGCCGCGGCGGCGAGGGCGTCTTCCCGGCGCTCCAGGTGGTCGAAGTGACCTCTCCGCTGGACAGGGCGCCGCCCCTCGCCGTGGCGTCGGCCGCCGGCCCGCCCCCGATCCGCCGGATCGCGGACACGATGCAGCCGTCGGCCCTCCCCCCCTTGGCGGAAACGATGCAGCCGTCCGTCGGCGGCCGGGCGCCTGTGCTGATGGAGGCCATCCCGCTGGACGACGACGACCGCGACGCCCCGGAACGCAATCCGGGCCGCGGCGCGGCGGGCCTGATTTTGCCGCTATTGCCCGTCGCTTTTATCCTCATGGGACTGCTCGTGACGGTGGTGCGCGACGGCGTCGTCTGCGCCCTGGCGCCGCGCACCGATCCGAGCAGCGTCGGAACCGCCGGCGGTCCCAGCGGCCCGCCGTTGATTGAAGTGCAGTTCCACGATCAGGGCGTGCCGGTGACGTATGGGTCGGTGGGCATGAAACCCGCGGACGGCGGCAGGAACGACGGCGAGCGGGGCGTTTGGGAGCCGAGCATGCGTTTCGGCCTTACCATGACGCCGGACGCGGACCCACAAGGACATGGCGGCGTGAAACGGCTGACCTTTTCCGAACAGGGTTTGACCAATAACACCTGCATTCAGCTGGACGGCGACCAGAACCTGTTCGGAGAAACCGGCACGGTCCTCTCGTCGGGCGTCCGCGTTCTGAACGCCCAGAGGGGGAAGTGGAGCGACCGAAGCGCCGACCTGGGCGGCAATCGCATGGGCAAGCGCTCGGTCTGGACGTACGACCGGGCGAAGGTCGATGTGACGCAGACGGTCGAAATCGTGGGCGGCGAGCAATCGAACCGCTTCGACACCTGCCTGGTGACTTACCGGATCGAAAATCGGGACGGCCGGCCGCACCGGGTCAGCCTGCGCTTCCTGCTGGACACCTACATCGGGTCCAACGACGGCGTGCCGTTCCTGATTCCGGGGCGGAACCAATTGTGCGACACGAAGGAAGAACTCCCGCTCCCCGGAAGTCCCCTCCCGGATTATCTCCAGGCCATCGAGTCCAACGACCCGGCGCACCCCGGCACGATCGCCCGGCTGCAGCTGAAGGTGAACGGCGTCGAGGCGCCCGAACGCGTCACGCTCGGCGCTTACCCCGATCCGAAATTAGGCGAAAGGATGAGAGACCCGCTCTGTCAGCAGCAAGAAACGATGTGGGACGTGCCGGTCTACGACATGTCGATTTTCCACGACTCGGCCGTGACGATGTACTGGGACCCCAAACCGCTCGCGGCCGGCCAGAGTCGGGACGTGGGCTTCGCCTACGGACTCGGCGACGTGGCGGCCAGCGAGGGCGGCAGGCTCCGCCTGACGACGGGCGGCGATTTTTCGCCGGGCGGCGAGTTCACCGTCGCCGCCGAGGTCGGCAATCCGACCGGCGGGCAGACCGTGACGCTGAAGCTGCCGTCCGGGTTCCAGGTCGCCGACGCTGGCGGCCTGACGCGGCCGGTCCCGGCCGGTTCCGGCGACCGTCTGCTCCCGGTGGTGACCTGGAAGGTCAAGGCCGGCGGGGCCGGCGAATACCCGCTCAAAGTGGACTCCAGCAACGGCACCACGCAGAGCATCAAGATCAGGATCCGGCAGCGAACCCTCTTCGGCGGGAATTGATTTCTGAATTCGTTTAGCCGCTCTTCGCAGAAGAGCGCTTCGGCGTGAAGCGCTCTTCTGCGAAGAGCGGCTAAACGACGGCGTTCTCCCGCCCGGCACGGGGACGGCGATGACCTTTCGACGGTTCATCTACTATTGCGCCGTGTGCGGCGGGGCCGCGGCGTTCGCCGGCTGGATGGCGGGAAAGCCGCTGCCCCTGGAGGCCAGCGTCCTTCTCGACGCGCTCAAGGCCCTCTTCCTGGGCATGATGCTCGGCGCCGTGCTGGCGATGATCGATTCGCTGTGGAACTTCTCGTGGGCCGCGCTGCCCGTCGCCGTGCTGCGCGTCGTCGTCGCCGGCCTGGCTGGCTGCGTGGCCGGATTCTTCGGCGCCCTGATCGGCAGCGGCCTGACCTACCTGACGAACCTGTCGCTGTTCCAGGTCTTCGGCTGGACGCTCACCGGCCTGCTCATCGGCGCCTCGGTGGGCGTGTTCGACCTCCTGGTCGTGCTGGCGAAAAACCAGAACGTCTCCGGGCCGCTCAAGAAGGTCGTCAACGGCCTGATCGGCGGCGGCGTGGGCGGCCTCCTGGGCGGCGTTCTTTACGTCCTCTTCATGCTGGCCCTGGGCAAGGCGTTCAGCCGCAATACGGATTTACTGGACACGCTTTGGAGTCCGAGCGCCATCGGCTTCGTGATCCTGGGCCTGTGCATCGGTCTCCTGATCGGCCTGGCCCAGGTGATCCTGCGCGAGGCGTGGCTGAAGGTCGAAAGGGGCTTCCGGCCGGGCCGCGAATTGATCGTGTCGAAGGAGCAGGTCGTCATCGGCCGCGGCGAGGCGTGCGACATCGGCCTGTTCGGCGACAGCGGCGTGGAGCGGACGCACGCCCGCATTCTGCGCAAAGGCGATCGCTACTTGCTGATGGACGCCGACACGCCGGGCGGGACGTACCTCAACGGCCGACGCATCGACGGGCCGACGCCGCTGCGCCGGCGACGAGATCGGCGTCGGCCAATCGGTCATACGCTTCGGCGAGAGGCGGAAGCGGAACGATGAACGATGAATGATGAATGATGAATCAAAGACATTCTTGATTCCCCTCGTTCCCAAACTCTGTTTGGGAACGCATTCCGCGAAACTCCGTTTCGCGTCCGGTTCCTCGACGGGACGCGAAGCAGAGCTTCGCCGACGCGCGTTCCCAAACAGAGTTTGGGAACGAGAGGGAAGTCTTTGATTCATCATTCATCATTCATCGTTCATCATTTAGCGTTGCGTCGCCCGGAACGGCCGGCCCTCCACCGGCCAGCTCTTCACTTCCTTGCCGTCGCGGTCCAGCTCCAACACCGTCCGGGCGATGCGGCTGGCGACCAGCGTGCGGCCGTTCGGCAGCCGCATGGCCGACGTCGGCTGCTGCGTCGTGATCTCCCACACCGTCTTGCCGTCTTCATCGACTTCCAGCACCTTGTTCGTCGCATAAACCGGGATCAGGACGTGACCGTCCGGCAGCGCCTCGACGTTGACGCCGACCGGCAGCACCGGCAGGCCCAGCGGCAGCGTCTTGAGTTCCTTGCCTGACTCGTCCAGGTGGACGAGGGCGCCGCCGTTGGTCAAAAGCGCGATCGAACCGTCGCGGAACTTGGAGGCGGCGCAAACATCGTTGGGCCGCGGCAGCGTGGTTTTCTCCTGGCCGTCCTTGTCCAGCAGGGTGAGCTGGTTGCGGGCGACGACGAAAGTGTCGCCGTCGGCCAGCCGCTGGACGGCCAGCACGAGGCTGTTCGCGTGGTACTGCCAGATGATCTCTCCCTTGAGGTTCCGTTCGGAGACGGCGCGGCCGATGTATTCCGCGACCAGCACCCGATCGGCGCCGACCACCTGGGCGTCCACGACGTAGCGCAGGCCGGCGATCCGCCAGCGCTCCTTGCCGCCCGCGTCGTACTCGATCAGGTTGCAGGTCGTGCCCCGAAGGTCCATCTCGGTGACGAGCGTGTAGCCGAGGCGGCGGTGGCTCAAGTCGATTGTGGCCAGGTCGATGCCGGCCCCGTGGTCCTTCCACCAGCCCAGCCAGGCGTCGCGGCACTTGCGGCGCGACGCCTCGTCGTCGCCGGGCGAGACCGACGGGGCCTGATCGCCAGCCACGAGCCGCAGCACGTCCTCGACCGGCCCGCTCCGCTGGCGCGGCGTCTCGCTCAGAAGATCGATCAGCGTGGGGATCGCCGCCTTGTCGTGGGCGTCGAGCAAGGCCAGCGCCACGCGCTGGCGCACGGTCGGGTCGGGGTCGTGCAGCAGCTTCTCGACGGCCGGCCGCAGGTCGGCGGCGCCGATGCGGGTCAGGGCGGCGCCGGCCGCCGCCCGCCGGAGCGGCGACGGGTCGGCGAGCGCCTGGACCAGGGCCGGATCGACCTGGCCCATGCGCACGGCCGACGACGCCAGCGCCTGGCAGGCGTCGTCGAGCAGATCGGCGTCTTCAAACGTGGGCAGGGCGGCCAGCAGCGCCTCGACGGCGCCCGGCGGTTTGAGCCGGCCGAGCGTGCGAACCACCGCGGACAGCGCCGCCGCCGGCGGGTCCGTCCGGGTGGTCGCCGCCAGGCAGCGCAGCGCCCGGAAGCGCACCTCCGGGTCGGTGCTTTCCAGGGCCTCGCGCAGCAGCGGGCGCACGGCCGGCCCCATCGCTTTCAACTCGGCGGTCGCCTTTTCGCGCACGTCGAAATCGTCGTCGCCCAGCTTGCCGATCAGCGCCTCGGCCTGCTGACGGTCGGCCTCGGACAGAATCCGTTTATGGAGGAGGTCCAGCAGCCCCGGCCCGTCGGTCGGCAGATCGGCGTTGCGCAGCGTCTGCTCGTCGGCCGCGGCGGCGTCGTCGGCCGACGCGGGCGGGGCCATGAGGGCCAACCCAAGCGGCAGGGCCAGGCGGAGTGCGAGAAGCATGGCACGCAACCCCCACGGCGATCCGAACGATGAATGATGAACGATGAATGATGAATGGTCTTGATTCATCATTCATCGTTCATCATTCATCATTTCACTCATCGGCGAAACGCCCGGGTGACGCGCGTGTCGCGGCGGACCTCCCAGACCTCTTTGCCGTCGCGGTCCACCTCGATGGCGCGATGCTCCGAATAAGTCGTGATCAGCGTGTCGCCGTTGGCCAGGCGCACGGCCGCGATCGGCTGATCGGCGGGGGCCTCCCAGACGACGCCGCCGTGCGCGTCCAGCTCCACGACCCGGTTGTTGGTCGCCTCCGGCACGAGCACGTTGCCGTTGGGCAGCACGTCGATCCGGCCGCCGGAGTATTTCACCGACACCATGAAACTGCGAATCTCCTTCCCCTTGGCGGTCATCAGCACGAAGCGGGCGACGTCGCCGCCGGGCGCCGGCTGCGTCACCAGCGCCACGTCGCCGTTGGCCAGCTTCTGGGCCTTCATAATCAGCTCGCCGTTGGGCCGCTCATAGACGTTCTTCTCCTTGCCGTCGCGGTCCACCTCGATCAGCTGCGCTTGCGTGGCGATGAACGTGTCGCCGTTGGGCAGCCGCTGCGCGGCCAGAGGCATGTCGATCGGCATCTCCCAAACGATCTCGCCCTTGGCGTTGCGCTCGGTGACGCGGTTGCCGTTGTGCTCGGCCGTCAGGACGTGATCGTCCGGCAGCAACTGGGCGTCGAGCGGGAAGTTGAGTTGGCTGATCTCCAAACGCGGATGATTGGCGCTGTCCAGTTCCACGACGCGGCCCTGATCGAGCAGGACGACGAGCGTGTAGCCTACGGTGCGAGCGGCGCCGGCCAAGCGGTCGGCGTCCACCTTCACGCCGTCGTCGTCCCACCACGCCCTCCAGGCGTCGCGGTATTTGCGGCGGGCGGCCTGGTCCAGCGCCGAGGGCGCCGGCGCCTTGTCGCCGGCGATGCGGTAGAGCAGCTCCTCGACGCGGCTGGCCTCCCGCCGCGGCAGCTGGTCCAGCAGGTCGATGAGCGCCGGAACGGCCGACCTCTCCCGTGCCGCGGCCAGGGCCATGCCCGCCCGGTAGCGCACCAGCACGTCGGGGTCCTGCAGCAGCTTCCGCACGGCCGGCAGCTGGTCCTCCGCCCCGCCGCGGCACAGCGCGAAGGCCGCCGCCCCGCGCTTCATGGCCGAGGCGTCGGTCAGCGCCCGCACCAGGGCGGGGTCGGCCTTGCCCCCGCGCACCGCCAGGTCGGCCAGGGAAAGCCGCGCCTGCTCAGCCAGCTCCTCCTCGCCGGCCGCCGGCAGGAAGTCCAGCAGCGCCGCGGCCGCCCCGTCTGGCTTTTGCCGGGCCAGCACCCGCATCGCGGCGGCGGTGGACGCGGAGGCGGTCCCTTCGTCGATCTGCCTCAGACACTCCCGCGCCCGATGCACGACCTCCGCGTCCGGGTTCGCCAGGGCCGCCAGCAGCATCGGCTTGGCCCGCAGACCGATGCCGCACAGCTGAATCGAAGCATCCTCGCGCCGGTCGAAATCGTCGTCGGACAGCTGATGGATCAGGGCCTTGACGTGCTGCTCGTCGTCGGCCCGCAGCACGCGCTGCCGGAAGAACTCCACCAGCCCGGGACCGTCCGACGGGACCTTGCCGTCCTTGAGCAGCTCCTCATCCGACGGGTCGAAGACGGGGGCTGCGTCGGGCGAAATCGGGATGGGCGCGGTCGGGTCCGGCGGCGGAACGGGATGGACCGGCTGAACCGGCGGCAGGGCGAGCAGGACCCAGGCGGCGGCGATGTGCATGTGAGCGTTCCTCTCACAGGGCGACCTCGGCGGAATGATGAACGATGAACGATGAATGATGAATTGTCTGGATTCATCGTTCATCATTCATCGTTCATCATTTCTCTTATCTGCGGCGGACGCGGTTGGTGGTCGTGTTCATCGGCAGGTCCCAGTTGTTGACCGGCTTGTTGTTCTTGTCCACTTCGATCAGCTTGTTCGGCCAGGTCTGGCTGACGATGAGCGTGTTGCCGTTGGGCGAGCGGGCCGAGGCGATCGGGTTGATCGCGGCGGTGGTGGACCAGACCTCCTTGCCGTCGCCGTCGTACTCGGCGACCTTGTTGAACGGGGCCTGCAAGGTGACGAGCGCGTTGCCGTTGGGCAGCACGTCGTTGCCGAGGGTCCAGGTCTGCGACGGCAAGCGGAAGCTTTTCAGCTGCTTGCCCGTGGTGTCCAGGCGCTCCACCATGCCCAGGGCGGAGATGACGACGATCTCGTTATTCCGCAGTTTCGCCGCCGTCAGGATGTCGTTGTTGGGCCGCGCCAGGACGTAGACGTCCTTGCCGTCGTGGGTGCATTCGGAGATCTGGTTGCGGCAGACGATGAAGGTGTTGCCGTTGGGCAGCCGCTGCGCGCTCTGCGGGAAGAAGATCTGCCCGTTCGGCCCCGGCGCAAGCGATTTCGTCCACAGCACGTCGCCCTTGGCGTTGCGCTCGGTGACGCGCTGGGCGCTGAACTCGCTGACGAGGTAGTGATCGCCGGGCAGCGCCACGGCGTCCTGCGGGTTGGAAAGGCCCGTCATGTGGAAGCGCTCCTTGCCGTCCGGGCCTAGCTCGATGATCTGGTTGTTGTTGGGCTGGATGAGCAGGGTGAAGCCGAGGTAGCGCGGGGCGGCGTTGACGACGTAGCGGTCCACCAGGGCCACGCGCTCGCCGTTGACCTTCCACCAGGCGGCCCACAGGTCGCGCCGCTTGTCGCGGGCGGCCTCGCCCTCGGGCAGGTCGAGCGGGCCGTGGTTGGCGGCCAGGCGCTGCAGGTATTCCTCGGCCTGGCCGTTCGGATCGCCCTTCGGGTCGGCGACCAGTGCAATCAGCACGGGAACGGCGTCGCGGTCATGCGGCCCGCCGGCCAGGGCCAGGGCCGCCTGCAGCCGCACTTCGGGCTTTGCGTCGGTCAGCAGCTTCTTGACGGCCGGCAGGTTGTCGCCCAGGGGGCCGAGACAGAGCGCCTCGGCCGCGGCGCCGCGGCGGGCAGGCTCCTTGTCCTCCAGGGTCTTGACCAGGGCCGGCGCTGGCTTGCCGTCGGAATAGGCCACGGCGTTCAGCGCCGACTGGATCTCGGGCAGCATCCCCTCGTCGTCGCAGAAGGGCAGGTAGGCCAGCAGCGTCTCGGCTGCCCCCGGCGGCTTGCGCAGCGCCACCACGCGCGCCGCCACCGGCGACAGCGGGGCCGCGTTGTCCTTGTCGATCTCCTGCAGCACGTAGCGGGCGTTCTGGCTCACCTCTTGGTCCGGGTCGTTCACCACGCCCCGCAACTTGCGCACGACCAGCAGGCCCATCCCCTTCAGCTCCATCTTCGCCTTCTGCCGCACGTCGAAGGAGTCGTCGCCGAGTTGGTGGATCAATTTCTCCGCTCTTTCGCTGTCCACTTCGGTGAGCGTGCGCTTGGTGAATTCTTCGAGGCTGGCCGCGCCCTCCGTGGACTTCCACCAGGCGGCCCAGGCGTCGCGGACCTTGGCCCGCGAGGCGTCGTCGGTCAGGCCGTCCTTGGGCGCCTGATCGCCGGCGAGGTTGGACAGGTACTCCTCGGCGAAATGGCCCTGGCCGACCGGCAGCTTGCCGAGCAGGTCGATCAGGGCGTCCACGGCGGCGGCGTCGCGGGCCTGGGCCAGGGCCAGGGCGGCGCGGAGCTGCACCGTCGGCTTGGGGTCGGCCAGCAGCTTGCGGAGAACGTCGCGCGGCTCGGCCAGGCCGTTCTGGCACAGCACGTCCACGGCCGTGGCTCGGCGGAGCGGCGACTCGTCGTCGAGGGCCTTGAGCAGGGCGGGGTCAGCCTTGCCGTCGCGGTAGGCCATGGCCGTCAGGGCGGCCTTGACCTCTTCCTGGACGGACGGATCTTCGGTGTAGGGCAGGTAGGCCAGCAGGGCGGCCGTGGCGCCGTCCGGCCTGCGCTGGGCGATCAGGCGCACGGCGGCGCCGGAGACGTTGATCGAGTCGCCCTCCAGCGCCGTCAGACAGCGGCGCGCCAGGCCGGCGGCCTCGGCGGCGTCGGGGTTCTTGGCCGCCGCACGCAGGGCCGGGACGGCGGGCGGGCCGATCGCCGTCAGTTCGGCGGCGGCCTTCTCGCGGACGGCGCCGTCCGAGGCGCCGAGCTGTTCGATGAGGGCGGCCAGGTGGTCCGGGGCGACCTCGCCGCGGGTGCGCAGCCGCAAGAACTCCAGCAACCCGGCGCCGTCCACCGGCAGGCCGGCCGCTTTCACGGTCAATTCGTCGTTAAGGATGGCGTCGCTTTCGGCGGCCTGGCCCGGGCGCGGCACCGCCAGGACGAGGCCGGCCGCGCACAGAAACAGGAGAATACGAGTACGCATAAGGGATTCTCGGCTGCGAGGTCGAGGGTGGGTTCCTTCTTGTTTCGATCCCGGCGAGCGGGGGGGCGTAAAAGCCTATCCCAAAACCACCGTCGATCATGACGATTCTCGTCAAATTGGTGATGTTTCGACGGTTTTGGGATAGGCTCTAAGCCCCCTGATTCCTCACGCGATCAGCGACAGAGTGCTGAATCAGGGGGCTTACGCCCCCCGCTCGCCCCAAAAGCTGTTTCAACGCCGCGACACGCGCCACGGGCGGAACGTCAGATCTTTCATCTCGTTGACAACCTTGCCGGCCTGGTCCAGCTCGATGATTTCCGTCTGGCTCATGCACGTCACCAGCGTGTGGCCGTTGGGCAGGCGGTAGAAATTGTTCGCCTGCTGCACGCTGGCCTCCATCACCACCTTGCCGTCGGCGTCGTACTCCGTCACCTTGCCGGCGTTCCACGAGCTGACGATCACGTGGTCGTTGGGCAGCACCTGGGCGCCGTTGATGCCGAAGTTGATGTTGAACGGAACGTGGAAGGACTTCACTTCCTTGCCGGTCGCGTCCAGGCGGACATAGCCGCCCTGGTTGTTCAGAAGCGCCATCTGGCCGTCGCGGAACTTCGCGGCGTCGAGCAGCCACTCGTTGGGCCGCTGCTGGTTGAACACCTGATTGCCGGTGCGGTCGAACTCCACCAGCCCGTTGCGGCAAGCGACGAAGGTGTTGCCGTTGGGCAGGCGCTGCACGCGGAAGCCCTGGTTGACCATCTTCTCCCAGATGACGGTGTTGTCGTGGATGTCGCGCTCGCAGGCGCGCTGGCCGTTGTTATCGACCAGCACGATGTGGTTGTTATTCGTCGTCTGGGCGTCCTGCGGCCAGGGAACGTTGTCGATTTGCCAGCGGACCTTGCCGGCGGCGTCCTGCTCCAGGATGCGGCCGGCGGGCTTGGGGGGGAAGTTCATTTCGACGACGAGCAGATAACCGAGGTCGCGGTCCTCCTTGAAGTCGATCTTGGCGAGGTCGATGGAGGCGTTATTGGCGGTCCACCAGGCGGCCCAGACGTCGGCGGCCTTTTTGCGGGCGGCCTCGTCGCCGACGACGGACACGGCGGGGGCCTTGTCGCCGGCGATAAAGGTGAGCATCTCCTCGGCCTGCCACACCTGATCCGGCGACAGCTTGGCCAGCAAGCCGATCAGGACGGGGACGGCGTCCTTGTCCTTGGCCGTCGTCAGCACGGCCAAGGCCGTGCGAAGGCGGACGTCCAGGTCGGCGTCGTTGAACAGTTTCTTGACGGCGGGCAGGTCGTCGCCGGCGCCGCGGCCGACCAGGGCGACGGCGGCGGCGCTGCGGCGGACGCCGATCTTGTCGTCGAGGCCCTTGACCAGGACGGGGACGGCCCTGGCGTCGTGGGCGGCGAGGTTGTTGAGCAGGTCGCGGACTTGCTCGGCGGCCGCGTCGCTGTCGGCGTAGGGCAGGTAAGCCAGCAGGGTGGAAACCGCCCCGGCCGGCGCCCGCAGGGCCAGCAGTCGGCCGGCCGCGGCGGGCAGTGGGTTGGGTAAGTCCTGTTCGATCGAATGCAGACAGCTCTGGGCGAACGGTCCGATGCGCGGGTTGGGGCTGGCCGAGGCCTGGCGCAGCAGCGGCGCGACGCGGCGGCCCATACCGACCAGCTCGGTGGAGGCTTTTTCGCGCACCTCGGCCGACACGTCGTCGAGCTTCTGGATGAGGGCAAGGGCCTGGTCGCGCTCGTCGTCGGTCATGGTGCGCGACTGGAACTCATTGAGGAGGACTTTGTCGTCGATGCCGCGCCACCAGGCGGCCCAGGCGTCGCGGCGCAGCTTGCGGGAGGTGGCGTCGTTGCCCTGCGGCCCGGCCACGGCCCATTCGCCGGCCAGGGTCGTCAGGTACTCCTCGGCCTGTTTGCGCTGCTCGTTAGGCAGGTCGGCCAGGAGGTCGATGAGGACGGGGACGGCGTCGGTCTGGTAGGCGTCGGCCAGCGCCATGGCGGCGCGGAAACGGACGGTCGGCGTGGGGTCCTTGAGCAGCTCGCGGACGGCGGCCTTCTGATCCTCGGCGCCAACGCGAATCAGGGCGACGGCGGCGGCGGCCCGGCGCACGGGCGTCGCGTCGGTGAGGGCGCGGACGACGGCGGACTCCGGTTTGCCGTCCTTGAGGGCGACGGCGGCCAGGGCGGCTTCGGCTTCCTGCTCGACCTTGTCGTCCTCGGCGTAGGGGAGGTACTGGAGCAGGGCGTCGGCGGCGCCGTCCGGCTTGAGGGCGGCGACGGCGCGGACGGCGGCCATCGACAAGCCGGCGCCGTGGGACCCTTCGATGTTCTCGATGCACTGGCGCGCTCGCCCGGCGAAGTCGGGATCGTCGAGGTTGTTGGCGGCTTCGCGGAGGAAAGGCACGGCCGGTTCGCCGAGGGCGACCAGCTGGCCGGACGCGACGCCGCGCGCGGCGGGGTCGGCGAGCTGCTTGACGAGGGCGGCGACGGCCGCCTTGTCCGGGGGGGGCGCGCTGCGCTTGTGGAGGAAGCCCAGGAGGGCGGGGCCGGCCACGGCAACGTCGGCCGATTTCAACGTCTGCTCATCCGCGGCGGAGACCGTGGGGGACGGCAAGGCGGGAGGCGTGGGCAGCGGCCCGGCCGGCAGCGCGGCCAGCAGCAAGACGATCGAACCGACGGACATTACGCAACACTCCGTGGCGTACCGGGTGCGGGCAAGACCTCGCTATCATAGACGATTCAGGCGGCCGACGGGAGGGAAAAAACCAGTGAGGAGTGAGGAGGGGGGAGTGAGGAGAAAGGCGAGCGGCCAGGCTTGTCTTCTCTCCTCGCTCCCCCCTCCTCACTCCTCACTCGGCCTTCACGGCAGCGTAATGTCAATCTTGCCCGTACGGCGCAGCTCCTCAAGGAGGTTCATGCGCCATTCCTCGGTGCAGACTTCGCGCACGGCGTCCTTCATCTTGGCGAAGTCGGACGGCTCGCCGGCCTTGCGATCCGTCACTTTGATGAGATGGAAGCCGTAACCGCTTTGCACCACCTCGCTGACGCCGTTGACCGGCGTGCTGAAGGCGGCCTGGGCGAAAGCCTCGTCCACCATAAACTTGCGCGGGAAGAAGCCGATGTCGCCGCCGCTGGGCGCCGTCGGGCACTGCGAATACTTCTTCGCCGCCTCCGCGAAGTCGAGCTGGTTGGCCACGATCTGGGCGCGCAGATTGTTCAGCTGCTCCTTCAGCTTGGCCTTGTCCGCGTCCGTCGCGTTCGGCGGGATGCGCAGCAGGATGTGGCTGGCGCGCACCGTCACGCGGTCGAAAAAGTCCTTGTTGTACTTGTAATACTTCTCGACGTCGGCGTCGCTGATCTTCGACTTGGCGTAATCGTCCCACTGCACCGCCAGGGCGCAGTCGGCGCGGAAGGTCGCCTCGGTCTGGCCGCTCTCCTTGTAGAAGTCCTGGAGGGTTTTTTTCTCCTTTTTCAGCTCGGTCTCGACGGCGGCCATGCGCGCGCTGACCTCGGCCGGCGGGGCCGGCGCCGCGTTCTTGGCGATGAACTGGTGCATCAGCTTGTCGTCGATGAGCATTCCGAGGACCTGCATGGCCTGGCCGCGCCGCTGGTCCTCGGTAAGCGGCGTCGGATTCGGCCCGGCCACCTGCTTGAGGGCGTCGTCGAGTTCGGCCTTGCCGATAACCTCGCCGTTGACGACGGCGGGCGGCTTGGCCGCCGCCGGGGCGGCGGGCGGCGCCGCGGCCGGAGGAGCGCTAACCGGGGCCTGGGCGCGGCCGCCCGCCGCGGCCCCCGCCAGCAGCGCCGCGCCGGCGAGGCCCGCCGTGATCCAATTTCTCCGACTCATCCGCACCTCCTGTTCTCCCTGGATTCGCAGCCAATCGTCCCCGTTCGGGCCGGAGTTATAGCCGCCGGCCGCGGTTGGGGGGAGAGCAGTTTCGCCACTCCATCGAACCCGACTGGCCGGTTTCGGAGCGACTTGGTAAAGTACGGGCCGACCCGCCTCTGGAGGACCACCCATGCTCGGTACCAAACTCGACGTCCATCCGTTTTTGGAGCGCGTCGGCCAGGAATTGCTCCGCATCGACCCCGCCGAGGTGAAGACCTTGGCGGACCTCATGTATTCCTGTTACCAGCGCGACCGCCTGATTTTCCTGATCGGCAACGGCGGCAGCGGCTCCAACGCCTCCCACTTCTGCGAGGACGTCGGCAAGGGCACGCTGCGGCGCCAAGATTTCGACGACGAGACGAAGAAGCGCTTCCGGATCCTCAGTCTGACGGACAACACGCCGTACCTTCTGGCGTGGGGCAACGACGAGGGCTTCGACCGCGTCTTCGTGGAGCAGCTGAAGAACCTGGCCTCCCCCGGCGACCTGCTCATCGCCATCAGCGGCTCCGGCAACAGCCCGAACGTGCTGCGGGCGGTGGAATGGGCCAACCGCCGCGGCCTGACGACGTTCGGCTGCACCGGCTTCGGCGGCGGCAAGCTGCGGACGCTGGCCCAGAAGGGGCTGCACGTCCCGCTGGACGACATGGGCATTGTCGAATCGATCCACCTGACGGCGTTCCACTGGGTGGTGGACGACCTGCACCGGCGGCTGGCGTCGTGAGTTGGGGCGATGAACCATTACCTCGGCATCGAGATCGGCGGCACGAAATTGCAGCTCGGCGTCGGCGCCGACGACGGCACATTGGCCGCGCTGTGGCGCGGCGCAGTGGATGCAGCGGCGGGGCCGGAGGGCATCCGCCGGCAGATCACGGCCGCCGTGCCGGAGCTGCTGGCGAAGGCGAACCTCGACCGCTCGCGGCTCAAGGGCGTTGGGATCGGCTTCGGCGGCCCGGTGGACGATGGCACGCGCACGGTCATCAAGTCGCACCAGATTGAGGGCTGGGACGAGTTTCCGCTGGCGGATTGGGTGTCGGAGGCGGTGGGGCTGCCGGCGGCGCTGGGCAACGATGCCGACGTGGCGGGGCTGGCCGAGGCGCTGCACGGGGCGGGGAAAGGGCTATCGCCGATCTTTTACATCACCATCGGCTCGGGCATCGGCGGCGGGTTCATCATCGACGGGGAGGTTTACCGGGGCGTGGGCAAAGGTGCGGCGGAGATCGGCCATACGGCCGTGTGGGTGGACGACGGAGACGGCGACTGGTACCCGGTCATCCTGGAGGAGGCGGCCTCCGGGTGGGGCATGGAGAAGCGGGCGCGGCAAGAGCTGAAACGGAGCGGTCGCAAAAGCATCCTGGCCGGCGGCGCCGCCAACCGCATCACGGCGCGGCAAATCGGCGAGGCGGCGGCGCAGAACGACGAAGTCGCCCGCGCGGTGCTGGGCACGGCGATTCAATGCCTGGCCGAGGCGATCTGCAACGTCATCGCGCTGCTGTGCCCGCGGCGCGTCGTGATCGGCGGCGGCGTGTCGCTGTTGGGGGAGAAGGTGCTGTTCGAGCCGCTGCGTCACACGGTGGCGGGACGCACGTTCAAGCCGTTCGCCGGCCTGACCGACATCGTGCCGGCGGCGCTCGGCGAAGAAGTGGTGGTGCATGGAGCGATCGCGCTGGCGCGGCGGAAACTCGGGCCGCGGGAGGGAAGCGGATGAGTACGGAAATCGCGACAAAACGCATGACTGCCGAAGAATTCTCGCACTGGGTGTTTCGCCCGGAGAATGAGGCCCGGCACTTCGAGCTTGAACGAGGAAAGGTGGTCGAAATGCCACGCCCCGGAGAGCGCCACGGCCTGGTCTGTGCGAACGTAACCGTGATGCTCGGCCTCTACGTCCGCACGCGCAAAAAGGGGTATACCCTCAGCAATGACCCCGGCGTTATTCTAGAACGCGATCCAGACACCGTACGCGGCCCAGACGTGGTGTACTTCGAGAAGGGCAAGCCTTACGACCAGATGAACCCGAAATGGATTGAAGACCCACCGACGCTGGCGGTGGAAGTCTGGTCGCCCACCGACCGCATCGGCAAAATGACCCAGCGAGTCCGCGAATTCCTCAAGGCCGGCGTGCGCCTGGTCTGGGTTATCGACCCAGAGGCGCGGGACGTGACGGTGTACCGACCCGGCCAAGACGATTACGTCGTCGCGGCGGGCCAAGAGTTGATGGGCGACGACGTTCTGCCGGACTTCCGCTGTTTGGTTGACGAATTCTTCTTTTCGCCCGAAGAAGAACCGGAGCGGGTGGCGCCCTGAACCGATTCACCGGCCGGCCCCCTCCTTCTCCTTCCGCCCCTTCTCCACCTGCGCCGCCATCTCGTCCATCATCTGCCGCGTCGTCAGCCCACGCCAGAAATGATTTTTTCCCATCCCGTATGTGATCTTCCCCTCGAACGCCGGGTGCGCCCCCACCAGGAAATCGTCCAAGAGATGCACCGCGTTGTTGAGGTAATAATCGTCCGCCTCGCCGACCCAGATGTGCAGCTTGCCGCGCAGCTTCGGGCCGAGCGTCGCCCAGTCCTGTTCCAGCCGCAACCGCAAGTCGTACTTCTTCCAGTGGTCCAGCACGGTCGAGTCGATCGTGCCCGTCTTGCCGTCCCACAGCGGCTTCGGCAACCCGTCGTCGCCGCGCGGTCCGAACACCGCGTTCCAGGCGCACCAGTCCTTGCCCGACAGCTCCCACCGACCGCCCATGCCCAGCGCCGACTCCAGCCGGCACTCGTGCCGCACCGTGCTGCGAACGTCCCCGTCCACGTCGCGCGAGGCCCCGCGCTCAAAGCCGTGGCCGTTCACGTATGCGTTTTCATCCTTGTAAATGTTGATGAGTTCATACGCCCGGAAATCGACCGGATCGGGGGCGTGCGCCAGGCGCCGTTGAAAAAGTCGGGGTAGAAGACTTGGAGCGCCAGCGACACCCAGCCGCCCGTCGAGGCGCCGGACAACACACGCGCGTACGGCTCGCCGATGCAGTGGTATTTCTTCTCGACGTAGGGGATCAACTCCTGCGTCACCGCGTCGCCGTAGGGACCGTTGTTGTCGGAATTGACCTGATACGGATCGCCATAGGGTCCGGCACCGTCGAGTTGCAGCAGCACCATCCGCGGGGCGCCGTCGTCCAGCCACGCCTTGCGGAACCGCGACGACTCGTCCATCAGGTCCTGCACCTCGGTATAGCGCGTGCCGTAACCGCCGATCTCCACGCGCAGCGGGTAGCGCCGGTCGGGGTCGCTGTCGAAGTCGCGCGGCAGGATGACGCCGGCCCGAAGATCGACCGGCCGGCCGTGGAACTTGCTCAGCAGCTCCGACCGCAGCTGCACGAAGCGGACATGCTCGGTCTCATCAGGCAGCTTTTCTTCCGGCGATCGGTGCGTCAGCTCGATCCGGACCACGCCGCCGCGGGCCGGGTCGAGCGTCACGTCCTGCGGTTCGCTGTGGAGGTTGCCGGGGGCGTCGATCAAGTTCAGCGCCCGGTTCACGCGGAGAACGGCCTGCACAACGTAATCGCCCCGCGGCAGCTGCGACAGGTGTTCATACGGAAACAGGTCGGCCGTGCCATCGACGAAGGCGGCGCCGCCCGGCGCCAGCCCTTTCACGTCGCGGCCGAGGACGGCGGGGCTGTCCACGTTTTCGGGGTCGATGGAGTGACGCGGCTCCTGGTCCGACTTGCGGCCGATCAGCACCAGCAGCCGGCCGTCCTGCGGCCCGGTCGTCACGCCCTCGGCGATCGTCGCCTCGAAGCGCAGCGACAGCGGCTCAGGCGGGGCCTGCTGCATACAGCCGGCCGACAGGCAGAGAAGCAGCACGACCGGCGCTGAAATGCTTGGGCATCGGCGGGGCCTCACGGGCAAGTCAGGCGGGCGCCGGTTCGGGCGCGTCGGTCTGGCCGTTGACCTGGACGTCCCCGGCGTCGGCGGATCGGCCATTGAGCGGGGCGCCGGTGCGCACGATCTCGACCAGCATGTCCTTGGCGGCGTCCGGCAGCGCGCTGGCCAGGACGACCGCGGCCGCGTCCTCGACGGGGTATTCCACTCTTTTCAACTCGACCTTGTAATCTTCGATGACGGCGTAGGAGGCGCGGGGGTCGCCGTCGCGCGGCAGGCCGACGCTGCCGGGGTTGATGACGAGCTTGTCGCCGACCTCCAGGACGTAGGGCTGATGCGTGTGGCCGACGCAGACCACGTCGGCGTCCACGTCGGCCAGCCGCCGCGACCAGAATTCCGCGTCCGCCGGGGCGAACTCGTCGAGCGGGTCGCGCGGCGTGGCGTGGACCAGGAGGAAGCGCGTGTTTTCCAGCGTGGTCATGCGCGTCACCGGCAGCCGCGACAGGTAGCGCAGCTCCGATTCCGACAGGCGCTCGCGCGTCAGCGGCCGGGTGACGCCGGTCAGGTATTTGTAGCCCGTGCGGCCGGATACCGTCACGTTCTGGGCCGCGCCGTGGTCGTGATTGCCGCGGACGGCGAACCTGGCCCGGTCGCGCACCCAGGCGACGCACGGGGCCGGCTCCAGCAGGTAATCCACCAGATCGCCGAGGAACAGGCAGACGTCGTGGGCTTCGGCCGCCGCCGCCTGCAGCGCGGGCCAGTTGCCGTGAACGTCCGCGATAAGAAGGATGCGCATCAACCGCCCTCGCGTTCCGGAAAGCGCGCCGCCGCTTGACTCCGCCGCCTCGTGTGGAGTATACACAACTTAAGCGACCACCGGCGTCGGCGAGCAGGGTCCTCGCTTCCGCCCTCTCTCTCCCCTTACGGTTCCCCGCGCACCGGGGCAGGGCAGAACCCCCATGGCCGACAAACCTTATCGCCGTCTTCCTCTCCGCGAACTCCTTACCGACGCCGAGAAGCGGTCCCGTGACCTCGCCGAACAGATCGGCACGCACTGGGCCAGCAAGGCGGCCGACCTCCGCGAACTCAGCCGGCCCGTCCGCCGCCGCAGCCACTACCCCACCCTCCTCGCGCTTTTGAACTCCATGCAGCGGCTCTTCGAGATGCAGGAGGAGACGGAGGAGATGGCCGACTACCTCATGCGCGAGCTGGACGAGATCCGCGAACACGCCAAGCGCGAGCGGATCAGCCGGCAACGCTGACGGGCCGCTTCCCTTATCCCTCGCGCTTCCTCCGCCGGGCGTAGTGTTCGACCGCCTCAGCCTGCTCATCCGTCTCGATCGATCCGGGCCGCAATCGGCGAACCCGGGCGATGGCGTTCTGGGCCGTCGCCCCGCGCGCCACGAAATACGCCGCCAGCACCACGCCCGTCCGGCCCAGCCCCGCGCCGCAATGCACGGCCACGCCCTTGTTGAGGTCCATGGCCCGGATCATGGCCGACACCACACGCTCGAGCTGCTCCTGCGTCGGCGCTTCCATGTCCTCCATCGGCTCGTGAAACACCAGCAGCCCGGCATCGTCGGTCCAGTCGCGGCGCGGCCGGTCCTCCGTCAGCGACGCCAGCACCTCGACGCCCTGCGCGCGCAGCCAGGTGAAGTCTTCCGGCGCCGACGGGCGGGCCAGCGCCGCCAAGAGCGGCTTTTCGATCCAGGAAAACCCTTGCGGCGGCGACATGGCATCTCGTCCCCGTAGCGCGGCCGAATCCTCGGTCAGGAACGCAAGGCCTTGTGACCGAACCGGGCGCGCATGTGATTGGCCTGTTCCCACACCTTGTCGTCGCTGCTGAGGAAGTCGATCAGGTTCCCGGTCGAAACCCCGAGCGCCTCGGCGGCCTCGCCGACGCGCGCCTCCACCGCCTGCAACACGTCCAACACCACGCCGACGGCCGGCCAATAGCGTGGGTCCTTCCGTCCCGGATGCAGTCGGCCGTCGGCGTCGCGCCGGCCCGTAGTCCGGCCGCGCCGCCAGCGCCGCCGGCGTGCGAGCCTCCGGCGGCAGCTCCTCCCGCAGTTTCAAGAACAACGCCTGTCGCAGCCGCCGCAGCGCCCGTGCGCGGTTCTCGTGCTGCGACCGGCTCTCCTCGGCGATGACGATCAAACCGCTCGGCGGGTGCCGCAGGCGCACCGCCGAGCTGGTCTTGTTGCGCTTCTGGCCGCCGGGTCCGCTGGCGCGGTACGTGTCCACCTCGCACTGCGCCAGCAGCTGGGCGTCTGTCAGAGCGGTCCAGAGGTCGCGGCGGGCGGCCATCGCATTGCGCCCCGTTTAGCCGCGGTTCGCAGAACCGCGGTTCTGCGAACCGCGGCTAAACGATCCCCGACGTTACGCCTCCAGCTTCCACGGCGCCCGCATCTCGCGGCTGAGCCACTTGTTGGCCTCAGCCTCGTCGAACTGCTCCTTTACCGGATCCCACTTGAGCTTCTTGCCGCTGCGCAGGGCGATGTTGCCGATGTGGCAGACCGTCACCGAGCGATGGCCGACCTCCGCCGGGCAGATGCACAGCTTCGGGTCGCCCTTGCGGACGGCGTCCAGGAAGTTGCCCATGTGGTCGTTGTGGGTGTCTTGCAGCCGGAGGGCGTCCGGCGGCAGCGGCTCCTTGATTAGCTTCTCGTCGCTGGCCACGATCATGCCGCGGTTGACGAAGATCCATTTGCCGTCTTCGCCGACGAACAGGATGCCGTTGTCGTGGCCCTTTTGCCCGGCGTCGGCCGAGCCGGGCAGCTGGTCGTTCGAGCAGATCAGTTTGGCCCCGCTGGCGTAGGCGTAGGTGATCTTGAACGTCGGATGGACGTTGTAGGCGTTGGGGTCTTTCGACGGCTCGGTCCCCTCGGCCTCGACCGCGATCGGCCCACTGCCGTCCATGCCCAGGCCCCACTGCGCGATGTCGTTGTGGTGCGCGCCCCAGTCGGTCATCTTGCCGCCGGAATACTGGTAGAACCAGCGGAACTGGTACGGCGTGCGGCAGTTGACCATCCGGTCGCCCTGCTTGCGTTCCACATAGTCGGCCATGGGGGCCGGCCCGAGCCAGAAGTCCCAGTTGAGGCCTTCCGGCACGGGGACCACCGGGATCGGGTCGCAGGTTGGGTTGCCGCCGACGCGCGTCTCGACCTGCTTGACCTTGCCGACGCGGCCGTTGCGCACCAGCTCGCAGGCCAGGCGGAACATGCCGTTCATCTCGCTGCGCTGCTGGCTGCCGGTCTGGAAGACGCGGCCGGTTTCCTTGGCGACCTTGACGACGGCCTTGCCTTCCTCGATGGTCAGGGTCAGCGGCTTTTCGCAGTAGACGTCCTTCTTCTTGCGCATCGCCTCGATGGCGATCAGCGCGTGCCAGTGGTCGGGCACGGCGATGGTGACGGCGTTGATGGCGGGGTCGTCGAGCAGCTGGCGGAAGTCGGAGTAGCCCTTGGCGTCGAAGCCGTCCTTCTTCATCAGCGGGAGGCCCTTGTCGCTCTCCAGATGGCGCTTGTCCACGTCGCAGGCGGCGACGTACTCGACGCCCTTGTGGCCCTTGGCGGCGTGGTAGAGGGCGTCCTGTCGGCCGTTGGGCGCGCCGAAGCCGATGGCGCCCATCAGGATCTTTTCATTCGGCGAATCGGACACCTTCTTGTCCTCGGCGGCCCAGGCTTCGCTTGAGAAGAATAGCTCGCGCGCGAACCAGGCCGGCAGCCCCGCGCCGAACGTCAGCGCCGCCAGGGACCGCTGCATGAAGCCGCGCCTTGACAGATTCCCCTTGTCGTGCATGTGCATCTCCCTTGTGAAAGCAGGAACGTGGCGTGAAGGGTATCCTATCAGCCGGCGCGGCGGGAGGGAAAAACAAATTTGCGTCGAGGATGCAGGACGTGCGAGGTGCAATGCTCTAGCGCAGGGCCAGGACGGGCAGGCCCTCGGTCGGCGGCAGACGGCTGCAGCCGACCGAGGGCCCAAAAATCGTCGAGCGAAGGAGAGTATCGGGGCGTCGCCTTATCCGAGCATGTACCGACCCGGTTCAAGGCTTCTTCGCGTCCGCGTCCTTCCAGAACTCCGCCGCCGGTTTGCCGTTGATCGTCTCCAGCGTCTTGATGGAGCGCAGGATCTCGGCGTCGCGCTCCGGCTTGAAGTCGCAAAGGATGCTCTTGAGCGGCATCCCCCGGAGCGGCGACAGGTCGGAAACAGTCAGGTCCTCGCGCAGGAACCGCTGGCGCATGGCGGCGTCGGCGGCCAGGCGCGGCAGCATCACCTTGAGGGCCACGAGCCGTCTCAGCTTGGGGTCCTCGGCCTGGTAGACGACGCCCATGCCGCCGCGACCCAGCTCTTTCAGGATGCGGTAGCCGCCGAGCCGACCGATCTCGTCGGGTTGTTGCGGCGGCGCCAGCGGCACGCTCGCTTCCGGGGCCGGCCCAAACGGCGACGGGACGGGCGGCGGTACGACGGGGCAGGTGTCCTCGCCAATCCGGCTGTCCTTGGCGGCCGCGGCGCCCGAGCCGGGCCGCAGGTTGGCGAGGCGCGCCCGCAGCAGCTGGACCGACGACCCGTCCGCCTCGACCGCGGCCCCGCGGAGGGCGGTCGCCGCTCGGTCGGCCGCCAGCAGGTCGTCCATCGTCTCGCCGCAACGGACGCAGGTTTCCAGGTGCCCCGCCAGGCGCTCGACCTCCTCGGGGCCGGACCCTACCTCCAGCTGGTTTTCCAGGGAGGCGCGGTCGGGGCATTGCATGGCGATGGTCATGGCTCGTCTCCGGCAAGGAGACGACTCGGGAAGGCGACGATCTCCCGCACGGAAGACCCTATGCGCGGGGGGCCGAAGTGTTACGCGAAAAACTCAGTCCATCAACCCGTCCAGCTCGCGCCGCAGCCGAACCAGCACGCGAAACTTGGCGGCGCGCACGGCGCCCGGCGAGAAGCCGAGCGAGAGGCCGACGTCGGGCGCCGACCGCCCTTCGACGACGCAGGCCCAGAACGCCTGCCACGTAGCGGCGTCGAAGTCCTTTTGCATGATCTGCACCGCCCGGCTCGCCACCTCCCGGCGGTAATCGACCTCCCAGAAGACTTCGTCCACCGTCGGATCGGGCAGCTCCTCGACCGCGTCGCCGACCGGCGCCGGCGGGGCGGCGCGGCGCCGCGTCTCGCACCAGCGGTTGAGGGCGACGGTGCGGAGCCAGCCGCGGAACCCCATGTTGCCGTCGTACTGAAACTCCGGCAGCCTCTTGACCAGGAGAGTGAAAACGTCCTGCACGAGGTCCGCGGCGTCCGGCTCCCGCAGGCCGACGCGCCGCGCCCAGTGGAAGAAAAGCGGCGTATAAAGATCGACGAATCGCCGCCACGCCTGCTGGTCGTCAGGGCGGCGCACCTGTTCCAGCAGACTGGGGGCGTCGTGTGCATCAGAGGGACGGTCGAACCCGAGCCTGGCCCCCAGGCTCGCACGGGAAGGCGAGGCGAGGGGATACTGTAAGTCACGCCTGGAGGAGAAAGCAAGGACTTTCCGGGGGGGTTGCGACCGGAGCGCGGGGCGACTCCCCGCGGCCGCACGACGCCGATTTGACAGGTGGGCGAGGCCGGCGTAGGGTTTTGGGGGTGTCCTGCGCCCCTCCGCGCCATTCCGCGACCGTGCCCTCTACCTCGACATCGGAGTCGGAGATGTTTGACCGTACCTCGGCCCTCTGGCGAAAGCTGACCCATCAACCCGCCCCGATCCGGCCGGCGGCCCAGGCCGTCGAGGACGACCGCCGCGTCTGGGTCCGCCGTCACGTCCGCATTGACACGCGGGTGACACCGACGTCCAGCGCGGGCGAGGCCTCCCTGTCCGCGCGCATCCTGGACGTATCCTCCGGCGGCATCAAATTGGTGGCACCGTGGGCCTTTGGGCCGGGCGATCTGCTGACGGTGGAATTGCCCGCCCGGCCCGGACAACCGCCGGTGACGGTGCTGGCGTGCGTCGCCCATTCCCAGCCCGAGGGGGAAGCGGAATGGGTCGTCGGCTGCCGCTTCTCGGCGGAACTGAGCGCCGCCGACCTGGCCGCGTTCGGCGCGGCCCGCTGCAAATCGGCGGCGCCGGACAACCGCACCTGGTCGCGCTTCCCCTGCGAGGTCCAGGCGGTCTATCAGGTCGTGGGGGACGGCGAGGACCTGCGGCGCGAGGCGAAGGTGCTGAACCTTTCCGCCGGCGGTCTGGCCCTGTCCGTCGATCACGACGTCCGGGCGGGCGCCTTGCTCAGCGCCGAGCTGCACGCCCCCGGCGGCCGGCCGGTGCTCACCATCCTCGCCTGCGTCGTTCACGTCACGGTCCAGTCGGAGAGCGAGCGCATCCTCGGCTGCAATTTCATCCAGGAACTCCGCGAGGAAGACTTGCAGGAGCTGGCATAGTCCCTTTTCGGATCGGCGAGCGGCCGGCGTGAGCCGGCTGATGAAGTTTCATCAGCCGGCTCACGCCGGTCGCTCGCCCATTGCTTCGCCCCCCATTTCTCCGGAGCCGGATGCGCTGTCTCAGCCAGCTTCGGCCAACGGGGGCTGCGCAGGGCTTTGGCGATTGGACCCAACCGCGTCTGGCCCAAGGTCCCTTCCCAATGTGGCACCCGCGCCAATAACGTAGCAAACACCAACCGCACGACCATTACCGCTCCCACGAACCCATGAAATCTATAGTGGACCCCGGTCCGTAGAGTCTTGTCGCAACAAGAAGAAAGTTCGCAGGCAACGATCTACGGATCGACGGTCGAGCCGCCTCGCCATGCGAGGCGGCTTTTTTTGCGTGCCATAGACTCCGGCTTCTCCCCGCTCGTGGCTTCTCACGGTGGGGGATCGGTTCCACGCATCTACGTGGCCAGCGCCGCGCGTCCCAGCATCTTCCTCCACTTCCCCTGCCCAGACGCCTTTCCCGCGCGGTACACTCGACCTGCCGGATTCCCGCAACGTCGAGGTCTGTCATGTCGAAGCGTCCCTCCGCCGAGTCCCGCCTGCGGCCGATCCACGATGTCGCGATCCGGCCGGTCGTCCCGTCGGAACGCCTTGTCGGCGGCGGGCGCCGCTCTGGACAGGATCGAAAAACGGCGGGCCCCGGAGACCTTGGCGCAATGGCGCAGGGCCAGGAAAAGTCTGACGTGTCAACGACTTAAGTGTGCGCCAAGCCTCGCGGCGGTTTGGCGCAATGGCGCAGCGTTTCGCCGCCCACGAGCGCCAGCCGTTGTCGCACAGGCGGATCGCTGGGACGAGGAGGCGGAAGACCAGCCCGCGTTAGTCCCGCCGCCGGCGGGCGTCCTTCTTGTGGTGCATCGCGTCCATGCAGGAGTCCCATCCATGCGCACGCTTCCCCCTTTCCGCCGCGTCCTGGCCGCCGTCTTCGCCGCTGCCTTGCTGCCGCTGTCGGCCCCGGCCGCCCCCGCCCCGCCCGACAAGGACGCGGCCGCCGGTTCCGTCCCGAACCCCCGCGAAGGGCTGGACCGCGCCGTCACGATCAAGATCGACAAGCAGTCGCTGAGCGGGGCGGTCGCCCTGCTCCGCAACAAGACGAAGCTCAACATCGTGCTGGACACGCCGGCCATCCAGCAGCTCGGCCTCAACCCCGATCAGCCGCCAGTCCCGGTGCAGGCGGACCTGAAAGACGTGAAGCTGCGGGCCGCTCTGCGGAACATGCTCGCCCCCTACGACCTGACGTTCGTGGTGATCGGCGATTCGGTCGTCGTCACCACCCAGGACGTGGCGGACGCCCGCCAGATGGGCCAGCACGTCACTATCCACCTCGACAAGGTCGAGTTCGCCGCGGCCATGAAACAGATCGCCCGCGAAACAGGCGTCAACCTCGCCGTGGACCCCCGCGCCGAGAAGGAGGCGTCGGCCAAGGTCAGTCTGGACGTCGAGGACGTGCCGCTGGAGACGGCCGTGCGCCTGCTTTCCGAGATGGCGGGACTCAAGCCGGTGCGCGCCGGCAACGCCCTGTTCGTGACGAAGAAGGAAGTCGCCGCCGAGTTGTCGCCGACCCCAATCTGAACCCGGCGAGCCGCCTCGTCAAAGACTACAGCGATCGGGACACCATCCAGTTCGCGCAGTGGGGGGGCTTGCAGATCCAAGGACGGGTCATCCAGGCGCCGGTCGTCTCGATCCCGATCGACAATGCGGTTCCCGTGCAGCCCAAGCAGACGGAGGAGACTCCGCCGGCCGTCGAGAAGGACGGCGACAAGTAGGCGCCGCTCGCCTTTAGTGGTCCGCCACGGTTGACTTGTCGGGTGGGACCGGCGTCCCGCCGGTCCTTCTCTACAGGGACCGGCGGGACGCCGGTCCCACCGACCCGACAACTCGATGTCGCCGCACCTTTAGTCTCTCTTCTCACAACACGCCCGGATTGCTAAAGTGACATACTACCGAAACCCCGGCCGGGCCGGGACCGTATGCAGACGGAGGAGCGCGTGGCGGCTTTCAACTACAGCCAGGTGCGGAAGGGCATGGTCATCGTCGGCGAAGACGGCCAGCTCTACTCCGTCATCGACCGCGACCTGAATACGCCTGGCAACTGGCGGGCCATCCTCAACCTCAAGCTCAAGAACCTCAAGACCGGCGCCGTCACGCCGCGCCGGTTCAAGCCCGAGGACAAGGTCGAAGTGGCCTACCTCGACAAGCGGCCGATGCAGTACCTCTACCAGGACGGCGACAGCTACGTCTTCATGGACAAGGAGACGTTCGACCAGACCACGCTCAGCAAGGAGTGGGTCGGCGATCAGATCCTCTATCTCAAGGAGAACGATGACGCGGCCGTCACCTTTTACGAGGGCAAACCGCTAAGTTTGGAGCTGCCGCAAACGGTGGAGCTGAAGGTCGTGGAGACCGAGCCGTCGCTGAAGGGCGCCACGGCCCAGGCCCTCTACAAACCGGCCACGTTGGAAACGGGACTCAAGATCACCGTGCCGCCCTTCGTGGGCGTCGGAGAAGTGATTCAAATCGACACGCGCACCGGCGAGTACCTCAGCCGGGCCAAATAAGGAAAAAGGAGACGGAGACTCTCGTGCCTTCCATCAATTACGTCGAACTCCGCCGCGGCATGATTATCTTCGAGGAAGGTCAGCTCTTCCAGATCATGGACCGCGACCTCAAGACGCCGGGCAACCTGCCGTCCAAGCTGCGCATCAAGGTCAAGAACCTCAAGACCGGCATGGTGCAGGACCGGCGCGTCCACCCCGAGGACAAGGTCGAGACGGCCTTCCTGGAGACGCGGGCGATGCAGTACCTCTACCAGGACGGCGACGGCTACGTTTTCATGGACAAGGAAAACTACGACCAGATCACGCTCGGCAAGGACTGGGTCGGCGACCAGATGATGTACCTCAAGGAGAACGAGGACGCCAAAGTCACCTTCCACGAGGGCAAACCGCTCAGTCTGGAGTTGCCGAACACCGTCGATCTGAAAGTCACCGAGACGGAGCCGGCGCTCAAGGGGGCGACGGCGGCCGCCCAGTACAAGCCGGCCACGCTGGAAACCGGCCTCAAGATCACCGTGCCGGGCTTCATCAACATCGGCGAGGTCGTCCAGGTCGATACGCGAACCGGCGAGTATTTGAGCCGGGCGAAGTAATGAGTGGCGAGTGGCGAGTGGCGAGTGGCGAGAAGGACCATCGGTCCTTTCATCGCTCGCCACTCGCCACTCGCCACTCGCCACTCTTCTTCCTGACCCACCCCATCACGCTCGCGCCAATGGAGGAGCATACGAACCTCCCCTTCCGGCTGCTGATGAAGCGGCACGGCGCCAGCCTCGTTTGCACCGAGCGCATCGACGCGGCCGACGTGGCCCGGCGCGACCGGCGGGCGCTGCGGATGCTGCGGACGGAGCCGCAAGAACGGCCGTGCGCCGGCCAGATCAGCGGCAAGGACCCCGCGATCATGGCCGAGGCCGCCCGCGTCGTCGCCGAACAGGGGTTCGACCACGTCGATTTGAACTTCGAGTGCCCCATCCGCCGGCTGCTGGGCCGCGGCGAGGGCGGGGCGCTCCTGGCCGACCCGTCGGCCGTCGGCGCGATCGTGGCGGCGGTGGTGCAGGCCGTGTCGATTCCGGTGACGTTGAAGATCCGCAGTGGACCGGATGGGGCGAACGAGACGGCGGCGGAAGTGGCGCGACGGGCGCAGGACGCCGGTGCGGCGGCGGTGGACGTCCACGCCCGCAGCGTGACCCAGGCCTACGTCGGCGGCCCCGACTGGAGCGTGGTCGCGCGGGTGAAGGCGGCGACGACGATCCCGGTGCTGGGCAGCGGCGGCATCCGCGAGCCGGCCGACGCCCTGCGCTTTTTAAGAGAAACCGGAGCGGACGGCGTGGCGATCGGCCGCGGCTGTCTCGGCAACCCGTGGATCTTCGGCCAGGCGCGGGCGCTGTGGCGGAAGGAACCGCCGCCCCGGCCGCCGGCGCCGCGGGAGCGCGGCCGGGCGCTGCTGGAGCTGGTGGAGGGAGAGTTCCGCCTCTACGGCCCGGCGGTGGGTCTGCGGCGGCTGGCGCGGACGAGCTGCTATTTCGCCAAGTTCCTGTCCGACTTCGCGGCCTTCCGCGAGGCGGTGCATAAGGTCCGCGACCTGGCCGCCTTCCGCCGACTGGTCAAGGAACACTTCGGATAAGAAAAGAAGAATCTCACGCAAAGACGCAAAGGCGCAAAGAGGCAAAGAAGACAAGACCCAGCGTTCGTGACGGGCGCGCCCTGGAACCCTGTCTTCCGTCTTCTTTGCCTCTTTGCGCCTTTGCGTGAGATTCTCCTAAAACTGCGGGATCGTCACCCGTTCGCCGCCCTTCATGGCCGACTGGTGGGCGCAGATGCCGACCATCGTCCAGTTGGCCGAGGTCGCCGCGTCCGGCATGGCCGGCCGTTCGCCGCGGATGGCGCTCGAGCCAGGCGTGGGCCAGGTGCGGGTGCGAGCCGCCGTGGCCGCCGCCTTGCAGGAACGACAGGTGTTCCGCGTCCTGGATCGCCGCCGGCTGCGTGAAACGGCGGATCGGCTCCGGCAGGAGACGGGCGTAGTCGGGGACCTTCACGCGCTTCGGGATTTCCGGCTCCAGCAGCCCTTTCGTGTGGATCACCGGGTCCTCGCCGTCCACCTGCTGCCACTCGAAACTCTTCTTGCTGCCGGTGGCGTCGAAGCTCTCGCGGTACTGCCGGGCCGTGTCGAACAGGCTGCGCGTCACCTCGGCGACCACGTCGCAATCGCGGATCTTGAAAGTCGCCGTTTCGAGCGCAAACGGGCTGCCGTAGCGGCCGATCAGCTCCTCGCGGATGCGGCCGGAGCCGTGGCAGACGACGCTCTCGGCGTGCTTGCCCAGCAGCGCCAGGCACGGGCTGACGCAGTGTGTGGCGTAGTGCATCGGCGGCAAACCCGGCCAGTAGTCCGGCCAGCCGTCCATGTCCTGCTGGTGCGAGCCGCGCAGGAACTGAATCCGTCCCAGTTCGCCCTTGTCGTACAATTCCTTGACGAACAGGTACTCGCGGCTGTAGACGACGGTCTCCATCATCATGTAGACCTTGCCGCTGGCCCGCTGGGCTTCGACGAGCCGCTGGCAGTCCGCGACGGAGGTGGCCATCGGCACGGTGCAGGCGACGTGCTTGCCGGCCTTCAGCGCGGCGAGGCCCTGCGCCGCGTGGTCGGGAATCGGCGAGTTGATGTGGACGGCGTCGATGTTCGGGTCGGCGAGGAGCTGGTTGTAGTCGCTGTAGCGGCCCCTGACGCCGAAACGGTCGCCGCACTCTTTCAGCCCCTTTTCGGAGCGGCGACAGATGGCGGCCATCTCGGCGTGGGGATGGTTCTGGTAGATCGGGATGAACTCGGCGCCGAAGCCGAGACCGACGACGGCGACGCGGATCTTCTTGTCGGAGGCCATGCTACGTCCTTTCCGGGGTCCGGTTTCGGGATGCCGGTGCAGGATAGTCCGGGCCGTGAGGGATTGCAAGCGCGAAGGGCGGATGGCGCCATCGCAAAAGCGTGCGCCGCGAAAGCCGCCTCACCCCTCCTCCGCCTCGCGGAGCTTGGCCAGCACCGAGTAATCCTCCAGCGTCGTCGTGTCGCCGGTGGTCGCCTTGCCGCCGGCGATGTCGCGCAGCAGCCGACGCATGATCTTGCCCGAGCGCGTCTTCGGCAGCGTCTCCGTGAAGCGGATGGCGTCCGGCCGGGCCAGGGCGCCGATCTCCTTCGCCACGTGTTCGCGCAGCTCCTTCTTCAACTCCTCCGTCGGCTGCATTCCCTGCACCAGCGTCACGAAGCAGCAAATGCCCTCGCCCTTGATCTCGTCCGGTTGGCCGACCACCGCCGCCTCCGCCACCTTGGGATGATGCACCAGGGCGCTCTCGACTTCCATCGTGCTGAGGCGGTGGCCGGCCACGTTCAGCACGTCGTCCACGCGGCCCATGATCCAGAAATAGCCGTCCTCGTCGCGGCGGGCGCCGTCGGCCGTGAAGTAGGCGTGCGGGACCTGGCTCCAGTACTGCTGGCGGTAGCGGTCGTCGTCGCCGTAGATGGTGCGCAGCATGGCCGGCCACGGCTGCTTGACTACCAGCAGTCCGCCCTCGTTCGCGCCGCACCGGCTGGCCCTGGCGATCCACCACTTCCGCCACGACGCCGGGCAGCGGCCGCGTCGCCGAGCCGGGCTTGGTCGGCGTCGCCCCCGGCAGCGGCGAAATCAGGATCATGCCCGTTTCGGTCTGCCACCACGTATCGACGATCGGACAGCGCTTATGGCCGATTTTCTCGTGATACCACATCCAGGCCTCGGGGTTGATCGGCTCGCCGACGGTGCCGAGCAAGTCGCAGACTCGACAGATCGTGCTTGGCCGGCCAGTGGTCGCCCCACTTGATGAAGGCGCGGATGGCGGTCGGCGCCGTGTAGAAGATGTTGACCCGATACTTCTCGATGATCTCCCAGAAGCGGTCCTCGCGCGGGTGGTTCGGCGCCCCCTCGTACATCAGCGTCGTGGCGCCGTTGCACAGCGGGCCGTAGACGATGTAGCTGTGGCCCGTCACCCAGCCGATGTCGGCGGTGCACCAGTAAATGTCCTCTTCGCGGAGGTCGAACACCCATTCATGCGTCTTCGCCACGCCGAGAAGGTAGCCGGCCGTGGTGTGCAGCACGCCCTTGGGTTTGCCGGTCGAGCCGCTGGTGTAGAGGATGTAGAGCGGATGCTCGCTGTCGAGGGCGGCCGGCGGGCAGTCGGCGGAGGCGGCGGCCATCAGTTCGTGCCACCACAGGTCGCGGCCCGGCTTCATGTTGATCTGCTGATCGCAGCGGTTGAAGACGATGCACTTCTCGACGGTCGGCGATTTCTTCAGGGCCTCATCGACGTTCTGCTTGAGCGGCACGACCTTGCCGCGGCGCCAGCCGCCGTCGGCCGTGATGAGGAGTTTCGCCTTGGCGTCGTTGTTGCGGTCGGCGACGGCCTCGGCGCTGAAGCCGCCGAAGACGACGCTGTGGACGGCGCCGATGCGGGCGCAGGCCAGCATGGCGATCGCCGCTTCGGGGACCATCGGCATGTAGATGGTCACGCGGTCGCCGGCCTGGATGCCCTGGCCTTTGAGGACGTTGGCGAACTTGCAGACCTCGCGATGCAGCATCTGGTACGTCAGCACGCGGCTGTCGCCCGGCTCGCCTTCCCAGATGAGGGCGGCCTTGTTGCGGCGCGGGCCGTCGAGCCAGCGGTCGAGGCAGTTGGCGCTGACGTTGAGCTTGCCGCCGACGAACCACTGGGCGAACGGCTCGTTCCACACGAGCACCTTGTCCCAGCGCTTGATCCACGTCAAGGATTCGGCCTGTTCCGCCCAAAAGCCCTCCGGGTCGTCCTTGGCGCGCTGCCAGAGCTTTTCGTACTCCGCCATGCTCTGGATGCGGGCCTTGGCGGCGAAGTCCGGCGGCGGCGGGAAGGTGCGGGTTTCCTTGAGGACGCTGGTGATGGTCGGGTTGGCGGGAGAGGACATGGCAGGGCCTCAGCCGGTGCGTCGATGGTGGGGGCGATGAAGGTGAGATAAGCGCGGGGCGGGGGGGCGTCAAGGAGCCGGAGGCGCGGGCCGCCCCTGGGGCCTTGACGTTCTTCACGCCGCCCCCTTCCGCGCCCGCCGGCTGACGCAGCCGCTCCTTGAACGCCTTCGTTTGCTCCACCGCCAAGGCAATGGCCGGGCCTTCCCACGTCGTCAGGTCCGCGGTGTGGCCCGCCGCGACGCCCGCCTGCACCACGAAACTCGTCAGCTCGCCGGGCTGACAACGCTTCTGCTTGACCAGCTGGTCTTCGTACTTTTGCAGCCGCTGCCGCAGCTCGAAGCCGTCGGCCGGCAGCGCCGTCGGCGTCGGAGCGGGCGGTGGGGTGGCCGCTGACCGGCGCGGCAAAGCCCACGGCGGCAGTTTCGGCGTCCGAACGAACTGCCGCTTCTGCGGGTCGTAGTCCACCCATTGAGCCGGTAAACGATACAAATAGCGGCCAATGCCGAATTTCACCGCGGCGCGTTTCAACGCATCGCTGAAGGCGGCCTTTCTTCGGTCGCTTTCGTCGGGCTGCTCGCTCGGGCCGCCCACGTCCATCTTGGTGATCCACTGGTCGCCCAGGTGCAGCCGCAGCCGGCAGACCACGCCGCCGTCCGGCAGCACCTCGTACTCGTCCTGCCAGCCGGCCACGCCCAGCACCTCATCCAGGCGGTCCTGGATGACGCGGGCGTCCACGTAAGCGATCGCCATCGCCCGGGCGCCGCTCACCACCTGCGGCTTGAATCGCACCTCCCGCGGCTCGAACGGCTCCGCCAGCGCCTGCGTCAGCGCGTCCATCCCTGGCGCCATGACCGCGATCTCGGTTTTCTCGTTGCTGTTGGGTTCCATGACCCCTCTCCTTGTGCCGATTGAGAGAGAGCGGCAGCGCCGCTGCCTCATCGGTATAGTATACAGAATTCCAGTATACACGCCAGCGAGGTAGAAGGTTTTCACACTACGATTCGGTGGGGGCGGGATTACCCCGCCGCTACTTTGCGCCTTGGCGTGCCATTCTCCGTTTTGATAGAATCGGCATTAGTCGCCGCCCGATGTTGGAGATCCTGGCCATGACTTCGCCGTCCGAAAGCCACGGAATGCAGACGACGCCGACCACCGCGTCCGACCCGCACGTGCAAACCCACCCCGACGCCCCCGCCCACGGCGATCCGCACGGGCACGAACACGCCGCGGCGCCGGAAGGACCGCACTTCAGCGACAAGGAATGGAAGGAATTTCAGGACGACGACGTCCATGCCGGCGGCGCCATCGTCTGTCTGATGGCGGGAATCTTCACGATCGGACTGATGCTCTACACGACCATCGCGCTCATCGTCAGCGGCTGACGATTCACACGCGCAGCAGTTTCCACCGCCCGCTGGCGAATCGGCCGAAAATCAGCACGCCGCGGACGTACAGGTCGATGAACATCGCCGTCCAGGCGCCGACCAGGCCGAGATGGAAGTCCGGCCGGGTCAGCAGGTAAGCCAGCGGGATGCGGACGCCGAAGAAGCCGAACCACGTGATCAGCACCGGGACGCGCGTGTCGCCGGCCCCGCGCAGGGCGGCGGTGAAGATGTTGGTCGAGGCCAGGGCGGGCTGCGCCAGGGCCACCAGGCGCAGCACCGGCACGCCGGCCGCGATGATCGGCGCCTGTTCCGGCTTCGGACAGAACAGGCCGAACATCGGCCCCGCGAACACGAAAAACACCGCCCCCATGCACGCCATCCACGTCCCGCCGAGCGCGCAAGCCGTCCAGCCGCTCCGTCCCGCCCGATCCGCCCGACCGGCCCCGAGGTTCTGGCCGACCAGGGCCATCGCCGCCGTGCCGAACGCCTGGCCCGTCAGATAACTCAGCGCTTCCCACCGGATGGCGATGCCGTGGGCCGCCTGGTCCACGTCTCCCAGCGCGTGGTTGACGATCCCCAGGAACCACAGCTGGCCCAGCACCAGCGAGAGGCTGTCCATTCCCGCCGGCACGCTGATCCGCAAAATCCTCTTAATCAGATCGGCATTCGGCCAAAGCAGGGGCGCGTGCAGTCGCAGGCCGGCCCGGCCGCGGGCCAGAACGGCCAGAACGGCCAGGCCGCCGAGCGTGCGCGCGACGGCCGTGCCCAGGCCAATGCCGGCGAAGCCGAGCGCCGGGACCGGCCCGACGCCGTGGAAGAACAGCCACGTCAGCGGCACGTTGATCACCGCCACGCCGCCCAGCACCAGCATCCCCGTCACCGTGTCGCCGGCCCCGACGAGACAGGCGATGCCGGCCGCCTCCACCGCCTGAAACGCCAGCAGCACGAACATCGGCCGCAGGAAGTCGGCCGCCAGCGCCGCCTCCTCGCCGTGCAGCTGGAGGGCTTCCAGGATGTACGGCAGGCCCAGGCAGCCTGCCGCCCCGCCGCCGACGCCCAGGACCAGGGCGAGGAGGATCGACTGGTTGGCGGCGTGGACGGCGTCGCGGCGGTCGCCGGCCCCGAGGAGGCGCGCGACCAGGGCGGTGGCGCCGACGCTGACGAGGACGGTGGAGCTGGCAAGGAACCACGACAGGTAGTTGGCCGTGGTCTGGGCCGCCTGCGAGGCGATCTGCTCGGCCCCGCCGACGTTCTGGAATCGCCCGGCCATGAGGCCGTCGAAGAGGTTGACGGCGAAGACGAGCAGCTGCTGCACCAGCGTCGGCCACGCCAGCGCCAGCACCAGCAGCCACGTCGGCCGGCGCGGGTCAAGGAGTTTGGAGGTCGGGATAATGAGCGGCGGCGGTTCGTCGGCTTCCGGCGCCCCCCCACCCCAACCCTCCCCCGCGAGGGGGGAGGGGGTTTGCCTTGCTCCCTCCCCCCTCGCGGGGGAGGGCTGGGGTGGGGGGAGTCCGCCGGCCCTTTCAGGCGATGATCGTCCACTCGCCGCCCCCCACGACTCCGAAATGGTCGCCGGCGCGGAGCTTCCGGCCGGGCTGCGTCTCCGGCCGGCCGTTGACCGTGGCCGTCCCTTCGCGGACGAGGTACTTGGCCTGACCGCCGGTGCCGGCCGCGCCGACGGCCTTGAGGGCGTGCGCCAGGGTGATGTGATCGCCCCGCAGGGCGAGGGTCGCCGGCGGGGTGGGGTCGTCGCTCATGTTTGCCACCGGAAATTCGCCCGGACCTCCGGGTTGACGACCTTCTCGGCCGGCCATTCGCCGCGGTAGAGCGACACGATCGCCTGGGCCGCCGACAGGGCCATGTCGTCGCGCGATTTCCTGTCGGTGCCTGCCCCGTGCGGCGTCAGCAGGACATTATCGAGTTCAAAGAGGGGATTCTTGCCGGGCGGCTCCTGCTCGAACACGTCCAGGCCGGCGCCGGCGATGCGCCGCTCGCGCAGCGCCTCCAGCAGGTCGGCCTCCTTCACCAGGGCGCCGCGGGCCGTGTTGACGAGGAAGGCGGTCGGTTTCATCAGCGCCAGCGTTTTGCGGTTGATGAGGTGCCGCGTCTCGGCCGTGAAGGGGAGATGCAGACTCAGAAAATCCGATTCGGCCAGCAGTCGCTCGAACGGCAGGAACGTGACGTTGTGAGCGGCGGCGAAGGCGTGGTCGGGATAGGGGTCGTAGGCGAGGAGCCTCATGCCGAAAGCCTCGCCGCGGAGGGCGACGGCCTTGCCGATGCGTCCCAGTCCGGCGATTCCGAGGGCGGCGCCGCGGAGCGGCAGCGTGGTCTTGCGCGGCCAGCCGCCGGCCTTGACGCCGAGGTGCTGGGCCACGAGATCGCGCGACAGGCCGAGCAGCAGCGTGAAGGTGTGTTCGGCGACGGAGTCGTGGTTCGTGCCGGGCGTGGTGGTGACGGCGGTTCCGTTGCGGGTGGCGGCCGGCACGTCCACGGCGTCGTAGCCGACGCCGACGCGGGCGATGACGCGCAGCCGCGGATGGGCGGCGAGGACGCGGGCGGTGTACGGCTCGGAGCCGGCCAGCGCGGCTTCGCAGTCGCCGAGGGCGGCGAACAGCTCGTCCTCGACGAGCTGGTGGCCGGCGCCGGTCGGGAAGACCAGCTCGAAGCCGGCGTCGCGCAGGGCCTGGCGGTAGGGGCCTTCGACGTGGACCAACGTCATGGGGGCCATGAGGACTTTCGGCATGAATGAGGGTTCCTCGTTAGGGAGCTGGGGGTGAAGGCGACACAGCGGCCGCCGCTAGCCCAGGGGACCCAGGGCAGGCCATGGCGCGGGCAAGGCAAGTTTGGACGCCCTGCCAGTCTCGATCGGACAGTCGCCCGATATGGACTGAGCCTGCCCGATTGACTGTGACCAGATAGCTGCGGAATGCCGTCGCTTTACGGAGGCCCGCCTTAGCCCAATCGAGCAGCATATAGTCGGTGGGCGCCGTCGCGGCCCGGACATTCGTGGTCAACAGTCCCACGATCACATCCGGCCGATGCGCGTGGTATAGGGGGGTAGAGAAAACGACGGCGGGACGGCGTTTCACGCGCAAGGCCCGGGGGAAGTTGAGGACGACCACGTCGCCGGGGTCAGGCATCTTCGTCCCCCTCTTCCATGCTCACTTCGGCCTGGCGCAAGCTATGCAGCGTGATGTCGCGCAAATCTTCCTCGGTCCACTCGTCACTGTCGTCAATGACCAACTCCGGTGAAATATCACCGAGGATCAGGGTCGCCAACCGGAGGCGATCGGGCGCCGGCAACGGCTTGATCGACTGCTCATACATCTCTTGAATCGTCATGGCGGCATCCCTCCAGGGCGGGACACGTCGTAGGACGCGGCGGTTCGCTTGTCATCCTACGATTCACGCGGCGTATCCGCAATCGTCCCCGCTGCCCGCAGCCGCGCCAGCCATTCCCGCAGCCGGCCCTGTCTTTCGCGCCACAGCCCTTCCGCTTCCGCCAGCGTCACGCGCCGGAACTCAACGTCGTCGCCGGGCCGCAGCTGGCCAAGTATATCCATGTCGGCGCTGACAACCTGGGCGATCTTCGGATAGCCGCCGATGGTTTGGCCGTCCACGCCGAGGACGATGCACTGACCGTCGCGCGTCACCTGGACGCTGCCGGGGCAGACGGGTTCCGAGACTAGCTCGCGCCGGAGGATGCAGCGGCGGCCCCGTCAGCCGAACGCCCATGCGGTTGCTGGCCGGCGCAACGGTGTAGGACTCGGTGCAAAAATCCTTTCCGCCGAACCACTCTGCCTGCGCCCGTCCAAAGCGCACAGCACCGCCGGCGCCGGCCGCTCTTCCTCGAAGCGCACGAAATGGGGGCGAATGCTCCCGGAATAACACGGCAACTCCGCCGCTGCCTTCAGCGGCTCCAGCGACGACCGGCTGCCGAGGACCGTCGGCGTTTGCAGCCCGCCGCGGACGCAGAAGTAGGCGCGAGCGCCCTGGGCCGTGCCGCCGACGTGCAGCACCTCGCCGGGTTGCAGCGTGAACGTCTTGCCGGCGGTGAGCGGCCGGCGGTCGGTGGACAGGTCGAACGGGGCGCCGTACAGAACGCAGGCCAATTCGGCGTCGGCGGTCAGCGTGGGGCCAGCCAGGGCAACCTCCAGGGCGGCGGCGTCGGGCGGGTTGCCGACCAGGGCGTTGCCGATCGCCAGCGCGGCGCGGTCGGCGGCGCCGCCGACGGGCACGCCGAAACTGCGGCAATGCGGCCGGCCATTGTCCACCACCAGAGTACAAAGACCCGGTTGAAGCACTTTCAGGAGAGCGCCGGGAAGTTGGCTCATGGTGCGCGTCAGAAGGGCTTGATGGTGAAGCCGAGCCGCGTCAGAGCGGCGCAGCTCGCGGACGAAGGCCAGCGCCTCGGGGTTGTCGCCGTGGACGCAGAGGGTCCGGATTCCCTTCTCGCGCAGCAGCCATTCCGCCTGGCGCACGGCCTCGGCGGGGTCGGCCACGAAGGCGTCGGGCCGCGACCGCGGCGTCAGCGAGCCGTCCGGCTGGTAGCGGCGGTCGGCGAAACCCTCGGCCACGAACGGGCAGCGGCTCAGCGCCTCCAGGCGCGACCCCGGCAGACCGACCAGCGCCAGGCCAAACAACTCGACCGCCGCGACCACGGGCCGGGCGTAGGCGTCGTCGCGGCAGGCCCGGTTGTAGAGGCCGCCGTGGGGCTTGACGTGGCGCAGCGCCGTGCCGGCCGCGCGAGCCAGGCCGGCCAGCGCCCCGATTTGATAGACGCAATCCTCGTAGATTTGCTCTTCGCTTTGATCCAATTCACGGCGGCCGAAGTTCTCGCGGTCGGCGAAGCCGGGATGGGCGCCGGCGTGGACGCCGTGACGGGCGGCGGCGCGCAGGGCGGCCAGCGCGTCGGCCGGGCCGCCGGCGTGGAAGCCGCAGGCGACGTTGGCCGACGTGATGAGCGGCATCAGCTCGGCGTCGAACGGGCCGCCCTCGCCGAGGTCGCAGTTGAGGTCGATTTCCATGATGCTTCAAGTCGGAAAAACGCCAGCACTTGCAAGCCGCCCACGTCCAGCGCCAGGTCGGCGTCGCCTACCGCTTCCGTCAGCCGCGTCGAGAATGCGGGCTGGTCGGCGTCCGCGCACCGGATGCAGAGCAGGACGCCATGCGGCGCCGGCGCTTCGCCCGGCAAGACGCGGCGGTTCCACGTCTGAATTCGCACCCGCGCCGTCTTGCCGACCAACTCCGCCAGCGGCCGGTCGCCGCACAGCAGGACGCGGCCGTTGCGGGCCACCGCCCGGCAGCCGCCGCCCACGGTCCCCTTGGGCAGGAAGCGCGGCCGCAGATCGCACAACACGGCCGTAAGAGTCAGGGGCCACGGCGCACCGTCGCGCAGCGGGCCGGTCAGCAGCGATCCGGCGTCATTCCAACCCGCGTTCATGGCGTCACCCGTGCGGCGCCGGCAGCCCGTGGGCGGCGCGGTGGGCGCGCATCGCCTCTTTCTGATGGGTGAGAATGCGGAGCGGCGAACGTGCAAAGGCGGAGCAGAGCAGGACGAAGCCGGCCGCCTCGTCCTGCGGGTAGAACCGCCGCGCCTCGGACTGATCGACGCGGCCTTCCAGAATGCGCCCGGCGCAGGTCGTGCACCAGCCCTGCAGGCACATGTACGGCAGCTCCAAGCCGACCGCCGCCGCCGCGTCCAGCAGATACCGATCGTCGCCGGCCTCCACCTCCACGGTTCCCGTCGGGGTGATGAAGGTCACGGGATAAATGGCCACTTTTCCGCTCCAGGTAGGGCCGTATAGGTCGTATAGGTCTTAGAGCCTATCCCAAAACCGTCGAAACATCACCAATTTGACGAGAATCGTCATGATCGACGGTGGTTTTGGGATAGGCTTTTATAAGACCTATACGGCCCCCCTTCGCTTACGGGTTATAGAACCCATGATTCTTGCTGTACGGCGCCTCGCCGGCGCGCCGCGGCGGAAGTGGCCGGACGGCTTGATCTTGCCGTCGCGCTCCTTGCTCAGCAGCTCGATGAACCAGGCCTCGTGCTCCACTTCCTCGTTGAGGATGCGGGCGGCCATGTCGTAGGTGCGCGGATCTTTGCCGAAGGTCAGGTCGCAGACTTCGCTCCAGGTGCGGATGGCGCAGCGCTCGGCCTCCAGCAGCACCGTGAGGATGGCGGCCGCCGTCGGGTTGTCCGGCAGGTAGGCGTCGGGGCAGCCGGCCCGGTCGGCGAAGACGCGGATGTCCTTGGGGATGGAGCCGCCTAGCTCGTAGATGCGCGGCGTGATCAGCTCGAAGTGGGCGCGGTCCTCCAGCCGGGCGTCCTCGCAGATTTCCTTGTAGTCCTCGTGCCCGGCCAGGTACATGCGGAGGATCGTGTAGTAGTAGTAGGTCGTGAACTCCGCCCCGGCCGCGTCGATCAGCTTCTCGATCAGCTGCTCGACGTTGACCCCGCGGGAGCGGATCTGCTCCACGCCGACCCGTTCGTTGACGTCGCCCGGCTTGGTCTTGCCGGTCGCGTGCGGTTTGGCGCCTGCTGCCATGCTTCTTCTCCTTGAGAGAGGATGCGAACCCATCGAATTCCACCGGCCCCGGCCGTCGGGACCGGCATCAATAATCATTATTGAAAATGGCGGCGATGGCCGGGAAAAAAGTCGCGGACCCGACGGCGTTACGACTCACGACGAGATCTGCATCCAGCCTCCGAAGTCCGGGTTGTTCTCCCAGACGTTCAGGTCGTCCGGCAGGGCGAACACCACCGGATCGAACGAGCGGTTCCGCGTCGCGCCGATCGCCGTGAAGCCGGCCGGGTCGGAGATCACTTCCCACGGGTTGCCGCTGAACGCCGGGTCGAACTCCAGCATCGAGCCGTCCCGCGGCACGGCGTAGACCACCGCGTTGCCGGAAGCATCCTGTGTCGCGCTGATCGACGTGAATCCGTCCGGCAGGTAGATATTCTGCCAGACGCTGCTTTGCAGCTCCCAAATCGAGCCGTCGCCCGGCACGGCGAACAGCACCGGGGCGCCCGAGGCGTCGCGCGTTGCGCTGATCGCCGTGAAGCCGCCCGGGCCGGAGACCACCTGCCACGGGTTGCCGTTGAATGCGGGATCGTAATCCAGGATCAGGCCCTCCCGCGAGACGGCGAACACGACCGCGTTGCCGGAACCGTTCCGCGTCGCGCTCATCGCTGTGAAGCCGTCGGGGACGTAGATTTTCTGCCAGACGCCGCCCTCCAGCTTCCAGATCGAGCCGTTCCCCGGCACGGCGAAGACCACGGCCGAGCCGGTCGCGTCCTGCGTGGCGCTGATCGCCGTGAAGTCGCCCTCCAGCGACACCTGCACCCAGGCGCCGACGGCCTGGTCGTTCTCCCACAGCACGCCGTCGCCGGTCACGCCGAAGACGACGGGATCGCCTGTCGCGTCCTTCGTCGCGCTGATCCGCGTGAAGCCGCCGGGCTGCGAAAGCTCCAGCCAGCCCGTGCCCGCGAACTGCGGATTGTCCTCCCACAGGGCGCCGTCCGCGCTGGCCACGAATGTCACCGGGTCGCCGTTGCGGTTCGTCGTCGAGCTGATGAGGTTGTCGCCCGTGCCGGCGCCGATGGTCGGCAGCACTGGCCGCGTGCCCAGGTAATCGACGCCGCTCTCTCCGAAGTACATGGTCTTGTTCGGCCCGACCGTGATGCCTTCGGGCTGGCTGTTCGCCATCGGCGTCGGCAGCTCCGCGATCGCCCCGGTGAACGGGTTCACCAGGCCGATTTGCGAGGCGTTTTGCTCCGTGAACCAGAGGTAGCCGTCCGGCCCTTCGATGATGCCCCACGGCTTGCTGTTGGCCCTGGGGATGGTGAACTCATGGAGATGGTTGGTGTCGTCTATTTCACCGATCTGGTTGGCGTTCTGTTCGGTGAACCAGAGGCTGCCGGACGGGCCAGTCGTGATCTCCCATGGCAAGCTGTTGGTCGTGAGTGTGACGTTGAATGCGTGGGCGTCGTAGATGGTGGCGCCAGGACCGGGAGGCCCGGCAGGAAGGACCAACCAGACCTGATTAGCCGCCGGCGCAGTCAACGCCAAGCCGCCGGGGCCGCTGGTGATTCCGTGGAAGGCGACGCCGTAGTTGCCGTATTCCTTGACGACGCCGGAGGTCGTGATGCCGCCGAGGCTCAGTCGGCCCGGTTCGGTGAACCACAGGGCGCCGAACGGTCCCGCGGTGATGTCCTGCGGGTTGGCGCCGGGCGTGAGGGCGAATTCCGTGATCGTGCCGTCGGCCGTGATGCGGCCGATCTTGTCGCCCGCGGACTCCGTGAACCAGACGTTGCCGTCGGGGCCGAGCGCGATGCCGGTCGGATCGCTGTTGGGGTCGGGCAGGCCGAAGTCGGTGCGCGTGCCATCCGGCGCCACCCGGCCGATGGCGCCGAGGGATGGTTCGGTGAACCACAGGTTGCCGGCGCCGTCGGACACAACCTGCTCGGGCTGCGTCGCGCCGGTTATGGGAGTGGGAATCTCGGTGATGACGCCGGCGGTGGAGATCAGCGCGATCTTGTTCGTGGCGTTCTCCGTCATCCAGAGCTGGTTTCCCGGGCCGCTGATGATGGCGAACGGGAAGCTGTTTGGCGTCGGCACGTCGAACACGCCGGTGACGTTCCCGCTGAGGTCCATCCGCGCCACCTGATTCGTGCCGTTCTCGGAGAACCAGAGGTTGTCGTCCGGCCCGACGGTGATCGCCCAGGGGCCGGCGACCGGACTGGACGTGGCGAACTCGGTGATGCGTCCGCTCGGGTCGATCCGGCCGATCTTGTCGCCCTGGTACTCGGTGAACCAGAGGTTGCCGTCCGGCGCCGCAGTCATGTCCCAGGGGTGGCTGTTGAGGTTGCTGGTGGGGAACTCGACGATGGCGCCGGTGGACGGGTCGAGGCGGCCGACCTTGCCGCCGTTGTACTCGGTGAACCAGACGTTGTCGTTCGCGTCGATGACCAGGCCGGCCGGGCCGCCGTTGGGCGTGGGGACGTTGAACTCGGTGAAGACGCCGGTGGAGGGGTTGAGGCGGCCGATCTTGTTGCCGCTGTATTCGCTGAACCAGAAGTTGCCGTTGGAATCGGCGTCCAGACACTCGATGTTCGCGGCGGGGGTGGAGGTCAGCGTGTACTGGTTGAGTACCACGCCGTTCACATTCATGCGGGCGATCTTGTTGACGCCTGGCTCGCTGAACCACAGGTCGCCGTCCGGCCCGACGGTGATGTCGTGCGGCAGGCTGTCGGGCTGGGGCAGGGCGAACTGGGTCAGCACGCCGGACGGCGTCATGCGCCCGATGGCGTCGCCCTCGTACTCGCAGATCCAGACGTTGCCGTCCGGCCCCACGGTCATGGAGCGCGGCGCGGGGTTGCCGGTCGGCACGTCGTAGACGCCGGTGGGCAGCGCCGCGGACATCACGGTGCGGTCCTCCAACGCCTCAAGCCGCGGCCGCACGCCCCGACCCGCCGGCGCCTTCCTGTTTCTGGACCGGAAGTGGAAGAGGATGCTGAACGGGTTCATGGCTGCTGCTCCTGGGAGAGGGCGGCCGGTCCGGGGCGGACCCGTCGCGTATGTTCTCTTGTTTATACCCCTGAATGGGAACGAGGACAAACGGCGACGCCGCCGGCGCGCACCGGCCTTTGCTTTCTTCCCCGCGCGCCCCTTACAATACCACCTGCATACGCCGCGCCCCCTAAGACAAAAGGACCATCCCGGTGTCCACCGACCGCATCAGCGAATACCTGGCCCACTTCAGCCAGACGCGCTCCCAGATGATGACCCAGCTCAGCCGCGTCATCGTCGGCCAGACCGAGGTCATCGATCAGATGCTGGCCGCCGTCTTCACGCGCGGCCATTGCCTCCTTCTCGGCGTGCCCGGCCTGGCCAAGACGCTGATGGTCAGCTCCATCAGCCAGATCCTCGACGTGTCGTTCAAGCGCATCCAGTTCACGCCCGACCTGATGCCGTCGGACATCACCGGCACGATGGTCCTCGACGAGCAAGAAGCGGGCCGCCGCTCCTTCCGCTTCGTCAAGGGGCCGATCTTTGCCAACATCCTCCTGGCCGACGAGATCAACCGCACGCCGCCCAAAACGCAGGCCGCCCTCCTCGAAGCCATGCAGGAGCGCCAGGTAACATCCGGCCAGGACACCTACAAGCTGCCCGAGCCGTTCTTTGTCATCGCCACGCAGAACCCCATCGAACAGGAAGGCACCTACCCGCTGCCCGAGGCGGAGCTCGACCGCTTCATGTTCGTCATCAAGGTCGATTATCCCTCCCATGAGGACGAGAAAAAGATCCTCGCCACGACCGGCAAGGGCGAGTCGGTGGAATTGACGAAGGTGCTGACCGCCAAGACGATCATGGGCTACCAGAAGCTGATCCTGAACGTGCCGGTCGGCGACTATGTGTTGGACTACATCACGCGGCTGGTGCGCGCGACGCGCCCGCAGGATCCGACGGCGCCGGACTTCGTCAAGAAGATGGTCGATTACGGGGCCGGCCCGCGCGCCGGCCAGTTCCTGCGCGACGCCGGCAAGGCGCTGGCCGCGATGGACGGCCGATTCAGCGTGGCCATCGACGACGTGAAGAAGGCGGCGCTTCCCGTGCTGCGCCACCGCATCAACACCAACTTCCAGGCCCAGGCCGAGGGCAAGACCACCGAGGACGTGATCAAGCAGCTCCTCGCGGTCGTCGGCGAAGGCGACGTGGGCAAGTACGACAAACGCAAGCGCTGACGCTTCTCCGTCCTTTCCATAACAATAATCGTTATTGATAACGCGGTGGACTCTGTCCGGTTAGCCGCGACGCGCAGCGGAGCGCTCTGTCCCAAGCGCTCCGCTGCGCGTCGCGGCTAACCGCCCCCCCTCCGCCCGTCTCTCTCACCGGAGGATTCTCATGCTCGCTTCCCCGAAACGGAGTTGGCCGGGCTGGCTGCCGTATGCGGCCCTCGGCGCGGTGGTGCTGGCCTGGACCGGCACGTCGCTGCTCCAGTCCCGGCCGGCGGACAAGGCCAAACCGGCCGAGCCGCCGAAGGCCGCCCCGGACAAGCCGGCCGAGCCGCCGACCAGCAGCTACGACCAGATCGCGCCCGTGCTGCTCGGCAAGCAAACCTTCGCCGAAGTGATGGCGAAGGACAAGGCGGACAAACCGGAGGTCATGGCCCGCCAGAAGAAGCTGCTCGAGGAGCGCTACGACCTGACGCCGCACCCGGACGCCACAGGTGAAAATGACGCGCGGCAAGCCGATCCCGGTCGGCCCCGCGGTTCGGCTGCCGGAGGGCATGACCTGGGAAAAGCTGGCCGAAATGTCGCCCGAGGAGGTCAAGGACAAGGGCGTCTTCCCAGCGGGCTTCCTGCCGCTGCCGCATCCCAAGCACGACGTCGGCGGCATGGTCTTCCCGCAGATGGAGATCAAGGCTGCTGCCGCGGCTGGAGCGCTTCGACGTGGATTTCGACCTGCCCGAGCACGTTCCTGCCGGAGTTCCCGCCGGCCATCTTCCTGACGACTCGGCCCGACCTCGGCGACGTGTCGCAGGGCAAGCTCGTCACGGTGGAGAACTTCCAGGAGGTCTTCCAGGGCATCCTCAACGCCAAGGACCTGGAGGGCCTGCGACTGCTGGTGACGCAGTTCCCGCAGCAGCAGTTCAACGCCACGGCCGACCGCAAGACGGCGAAGGCCGACGGCATGAAGGGCGTCACCTGCTTCGACTGCCACGTCAACGGCCACACCTCCGGGGCGACGCACCTCGTCGGCGACATCCGGCCGCAGTCGCACCGCCGCCGCATCGACACGCCCAGCCTGCGCGGCGTGAACATTCAGCGGCTTTTCGGCTCGCAGCGGGCGCTGAAGAGCGTCGAGGACTTCACGGAGTTCGAGCAGCGGGCGGCCTACTTCGACGGCGATCAGGTGTCGGCGGCGGCCAAGGGGATCAATCCGCTGGAGCGCGGCAGCCAGGTCCATTTCATGGCCGAGTTCCAGGAGCTGCTCGACTTCCCGCCGGCGCCCGGCCTGGGCATCGACGGCAAGCTCGATCCGAAGAAGTTCGCAGGCGGACTCGCCGGAGATGCGCGGCCAGGCGCTGTTCTTCGGCAAGGCCCAGTGTGCGACCTGCCACCCGGCGCCGTACTACACCGACAACCCGATGCACGACCTGAAGGTCGAGCGCTTCTACAAGACGCAGACGATCAACGGCCTGGTCGCCACGGCCCAGGGGCCGATCAAGACGTTCCCGCTGCGCGGCATCAAGGAGTCGCCGCCGTACTTCCACGACGGCCGGCTGCTCACGCTGGAGGACACGGTGGAGTTCTTCAACCTCATCCTGGAGACGAAACTGACCGCCGAGGAGAAGAAGGACCTCGTGGCGTTCATGCGGCAGTTGTGACATCCGTCGTTTAGCCGCTCCTCGGAGAGGAGCGCGTTGGTCCCGCGCTCCTCTCCGAGGAGCGGCTAAACGGAAGAGACAAATGACCATTTGGTATCGCATTTTCTGCGCGTCCGACGCCGAGCCGGCGCCGGCCGCCATTCTGGAACGGCTCGACGGCTTCGCCGCCGTCTCCGGCCATTTTGGCGGCGACGATGCCGGCTGGTTCCACGCCGAACTGATCGTGGCTGATACGAAGCCCCTCTCGCTGGAGCGATTCCTCTCCACCGAAGAAGGCCTCCGCGCCGAGCTGAACAGCTGGGCGGCCCACCTGGAGGCGTGCGCCGACGGCCCGGAAACCGTCCGGCTCATGGAACGGATCGTCCAGACGCGCCAACTCTTCACGTTCGGTCGGCCGGACGACGACGCGCCGCTCCTCGACGACGTTTGTCTCGCCCTGTGCCGCTTCCTGGCCGAGGCGGCCGACGGCGTCTACCAGATCGATGATCGCGGTTACTTCGCCGCCGACGGGTCGCTGCTGATCCGCGACCAATAACCCCCATCTTCCGCGGTTTGACAGACGGCCGATCGTGACCTACCGTTTCGATGGACGCAGAGGAAAAGTTGCGTCCGATGCGCGAGGGTTGGGCCGGCGACGCGGCGGGCCGAACCCTTCTTGCGCGCAGGGACGCGATGCGGTTTCCAATCTGGTCGGAGGAGGGACGCCATGCGCCCCCTCACGCACGTCCCGCCGCGCTCGCCCCGCGCTGCCGCGCTCCTCCGCACTCGCCACGGCGACCCCTCCGTCGCCGTCCGGCGCCTCGAAGGAGGGACGCACCATGTCTGAGGAGCGACCCGCTTCCATTCTGTACGTGGACGACGACCCGGCCAACCGGCTGGCCTTCTCGACCGTCCTGCGCGACGCCGGTTTTGACGCCCGCGAGGCGGCCACCGGCGGCGACGCGCTGCGCCTGGCGGCCGAGGGACCCGACCTCATCATCCTCGACGTCAACCTGCCCGACATCGACGGCTTCGAGGTGTGCCGGCGCATCAAGGCCCACCCGGCCACGTCGTCCATCCCCGTGCTGCACATGTCTGCCGTCTACGTCCGCTCGCAGGACCGCACGCAAGGCCTGGAGGGCGGCGCCGACGGCTATCTGACCAAGCCGGTGGAGCCGGGCGAGGTCGTCGCCACCATCCACTCGCTGCTGCGCATTCACCGGGCCGAGGAGGCGGCGCGGGTCGCCGCCCGCCAGTGGCAGGCCACCTTCGACGCCATACACGATCTGCTTTACGTTTTGGACCGCACCGGCCGCGTCCTCCGCTGCAACCGGGCGGCGGCGGCCCTGTTCCGCCGGCCCGGCGAGGCGATCGTCGGCCGGGTGTATCAGGACCTGCTGCGCGAGACGTTCGGCCCGTTCGCCCCGCTGCTGGACGCCCTGGCGCCGGCGGGGCGGGACGACCCGGCGCTGGAGGTGCAGCTCGGCGGCCGGTGGTTCCGCGTGACGGCCGACCCGATGCGCGACGAGCGCGGCGAGCCGGCCGGCTGCGTCCAGCTCCTGTCCGACGTCACGCCGCGGAAGGTGCTGGAGGAGCAGCTGCGCCAGTCGCAGAAGATGGAGGCGGTCGGCCAGTTGGCGGGCGGCGTGGCCCACGATTTCAACAACCTGCTCTCCGGCGTCACCGGCAACCTGACGCTGGCGCTGCAGGCGACGCCGGCGGACGATCGGCGCCGCGAGTTCCTGCTGGCGGCGGAGGGTGCGGCCTGGCGGGCCGCCGAGCTGACGCGGCAGCTGCTCGGCTTCTCGCGGCGCGTGAAGCCGCACATGGAGCCGCTCGACGCCAATCGCTGCGTCCGCGAGGCGGTGGAGCTGCTCCGCCGGACGCTCGGCCCGTCCATCGAGATCGCGGTCCATTACGCCGACGACCTGTGGCGGGCCGAGGCCGACGCCGACCAGATCCATCAGGTCTTGATGAACCTGTGCCTGAACGCCCGCGACGCCATGCCGGCCGGCGGCCGGCTGGTGATCGAAACCGCGAACCGAACCGTCGTCGAGGCGGAGGCCCAGGGCCGGGCCGACCGTCGTCCCGGCGACTTCATCCGGCTGCGCCTGCGCGACGAGGGGCACGGCATCCCGCCGGACGTTTTGCCGCGCATCTACGAGCCATTTTTCACGACAAAAGAGGTGGGCAAAGGGACGGGGCTGGGCCTGTCCGTGGTGTTCGGCATCGTCAAGGAACACCGGGGCTGGATCGAGTGTTTCAGCGAAGTGGGGCGGGGGACGTGTTTCGACGTGTACTTGCCCCGCCGCGCCGACAAGGTCAGCCCGGCCGGTGGTTGATCGCTCTGGACAGCGGCGGCGGGCCGGCGGTATGGTTGCGCCAGAGGCGGGGCGTCCGGCCCGCGCCGTGACCCTACCGGAATGGCTCCCCCATGTCCTGGCTGCTCGACCTCAGCCTGATCCAGCTGTTCCTCGTCTACCTGACGCTCGTTTTCCTCATCGGCACCGCGCTCCGCATCCGCGACTACCGCCACGCCCTCGCCCTGGTCCTCCACGCGCCGGGCCGCTGGCCGCGCCTGGTCAAGCTGGTGCGGCAGCACTACCACATCCTCCTGAGCTGGCGCACGGTGCTGCCCCTGGTCCTCTCGTTTTCCCTGATCGTCGCCCACGAGGTGACGAGCCATTTCATCTGGCCGGAGGCCGCCGCCGAGTTGACCGTGCGCCGCCTGCTCCAGCTGTGGCCCGCGCTCACGGCCGTCGCGCCCACGGCGGCCTTCATGATCGGCCTGGACCTGTACGTCTTCACCCACATTTCGCCGCTCGACCGCGCCCTCCTGGAAAAATACTTCGACCAGGCCGAATACTGGCTCAAGCCGTGGACGGCGCCGGTGGTGCGCATTTTCACCTTCGGCTATATCAATCCTCGCAAAATGGTGACGAAGGAGGTGCGGTCGGCGCTGGAGGCGGTCGGCCGGCTGATGAGCCGGACGCTGTGGTGGGTGTCGGTGCAGACCGGGTCGCGGCTGGCGTTCGGGCTGGCGCTGTGGGGAACCTACGCCGCGCAGCTGTGGCTGAAGTGGCTCGTGGGAGCGGCGTGAGGCATGGCGAAGACCTACGACGCGATTCTGAAACATCTGGTGGAGGATTATCCGACCGCGTGGTTGGCCGGCGTCGGCTGGCTGGCCGCCGGGCCGGTGCGCGTCATCGACGCCGACGTGTCCACCGTGACGGCGGGGGCCGACAAGGTGTTTCGGGTGGAGGAGGCGGTGCCGTGGATCGCGCATGTGGAATTGCAGGCCGGCCCGGAGACCGAACTCGCCGACCGGGCGCACCTGTATAATGTGCTGTTGCGGAGGCGCCATCGCATCGCTGTCCGCAGCGCGATCGTCCTGCTGCGGCGGGAAGCCGATTCGCCGCGGCTGAACGGGTTGCTGGAGCATCTGGACCCGTCCGGCGACTGGGAGCGGCGCTGGCGGTATCGAGTGATCCGCGTGTGGCAGCTGTCGGTGGATGCACTGCTGACGGGCGAGGTGGGACTGCTGCCGCTGGCGCCGCTGACGGACGACGCGGAGTTGCGGTTGCGGGACGTGATCCGTCGGCTGGATGCGCGACTGCAAAAGGAGGCTCCGGGGGAGGCGGGCAAGACCCTGGAGTCCATGAGCTATTGGCTGATGGGTCTGCGCTATCCGCGTGAGATGGTGGACGAACTCTGGAAAGGAGTGCGTGGGATGGAAGAATCATCGACGTACCAGGCCACGATTGAAAAAGGCGTCGAAAAGGGGCGGCGGGAGGCGCGGAAAGCAACGCTCCAGGAAACCGTACTGAGCCTCGCAACCCGCCGCTTTGGTGCGCCGGCCCCGGCCGCCGCAGCTGCGCTCCAATCCATTGACGACCTGGATAGACTGGACCGGATGCGGGACCGCTTGCTGGACGCCGCCGACTGGAGCGACCTTCTCGCCACGCCCTGAGCCGCGCCCGCCGGGTGGCCGTCCCCGCTCGCCCCCGCTAGCTTGTCTCCAGCGGCGCGCCGGCGATCCGTACCCTCCCGCAGTCCCAGGCAGCCATCGTGGATGACACCGTCTGCCGCATCGACGACTTCGGCCCCCTCCCCGTCGTTCGTCCTCAATCCGTCGCGGAGCTGGGCGACGTGGTGCGACGGGCGGCCGCCGAACGGCAGGCCGTCTATCCCGTCGGCGGCGGCACGATGCTCGGCCTTGGCTTGCCGCCCTCCCGGCCCGGCTGGGCCGTGGACGTCCGGCCCCTCAACCGCATCGTCGATTACCCAGCCCGCGACATGACCGTCACCGTGCAGGCCGGCGTCTCCGTCGCCGAGCTGCGCCGCGTGCTGGCCTCTGAGAACCAGCGCCTTCCCGTGGATGTGCCGCACGCGGATCGGGCCACGCTCGGCGGCGCCCTCGCCGCCAACGTCAGCGGCCCGCGGCGCTACGGCTTCGGCACGCTGCGCGATTATGTCCTTGGCATTACGACCGTCAACGACGAGGGCCAGGAGGTCAAGGCCGGCGGCCGGGTCGTCAAGAACGTGGCCGGCTATGACCTGTGCAAGCTGCACGTCGGCGCCCTCGGTACGCTCGGCGTGATTGTCCAGGTCACGCTCAAGGTGCGGCCGATCCCCGAGTCGCAGGCGCTCGTGACGGTGGGTTGCGACGCGGCCGGGCTGGCGGGACTGCTCGACCGGCTGCACGACAGCCGCAGCCGCCCGGCGTGCCTGGACGTACACAACGCCGAGGCCGCTCGGGCGGTGGGCCGCATGGCCGGCGTCGTGCTGCCCGAGGCGCCGTGGGTCGTCGTCGTCGGCTTCGAAGACGGCGTCGAGGCCGTCAACTGGCAGGTCCGCCAGCTGATGCAGGAGATCCCGTCCGCCGGCGTTCGGGGCCTGGACGTGCGGGCCGGCGCCGTCTGCCTGTCGCTGTGGCAGGCGTTGACGGAGGCGACCGACCCGCCGGACGCCCGGCTGTCGTTCAAGGCCAACCTGCTCCCCGGCGCGGTCGCATCGTTCTGCCTGCAAGCGGCGGAACTGGCCGGCGGCGTGCGGTTGTCGGCCCACGCCGGTTCGGGGATCGTGCATGGCGGCCTGTTCGGCGACTTGACGCTCCACCGTGTTCAAGAGATGCTGAAAGGGCTGCACGACTCGGCCGCAGCGGCGCGGGGCAACGTGATCCTGCCGCGCTGTCCCGTGGAGTGGAAGCGGACGCTGCCGGTCTGGGGCCGGCCGCGCGGCGACGCAGCGCTGATGCGCGAAGTGAAAGTGAAACTCGATCCGAACAATCTCTTCAACCCCGACCGCTTCCTGTCAGAAGTGGCGAGTGGTGAGCAAAAACCATGAGTGAGGCGGTTCCGTTACCGATGACAAACGATAGGGGCGCGTCAAACGATCCCCACTCGCCACTCGCCACTCGCCACTCGCCACTCTCACTGGGCCGCAACATCGACTACGAACTGTTCATGGACTGCGTCCACTGCGGCCTGTGCCTGTCGTCGTGCCCGACCTACGTGGAGACCGGCGACGAGAACGACAGCCCGCGCGGCCGCATTTACCTGTGGCGAGCAGTGACCGACGGCCGGGCCGAGCTGGACGCCGAGGTGCGCCACCATCTCGATCTGTGCCTGGAGTGCCGCGGCTGCGAGACCGCCTGCCCTTCCGGCGTGCAGTACGGCAAGATCATCGGCTCCTACAAGCGGGACATGACGCGCTTCCTGCCGCCCGCGCCGACGATCACCCGGTTGCAGCGGTGGATGCTGTTCCACCTGACGCCATATGCGTGGCGGATGCGGCTGGCCCTGGCGCCGATGCGGCTGATGCAGTGGGTCGGCCTCGGCGGGCTGGTGCGCTGGATGGGTCGGCTGATGCCGCGGTCGCTGCGGCTGATGCAGGAGATCGTGCCGCCGCTGGCGCGGCACTACGGCCGGCTGCCGGAGGTGCTGCCGGCCGAGGGGAAGCGGCGGGCGCGCGTGGCCCTGTTCACCGGCTGCGCGGCCGACGCCTTCTTCCCGCAGACCAACCTGGCGACGGCCCGCGTCCTCCAGCGCAACGGCTGCGAGGTGTGGATACCACGCACCCAGGTCTGCTGCGGCGCCCTGCACTACCACGCTGGCCTGGAGGCGCAGGCGGAACGGCTGGCGGCCGACAACTGCCGGGCCTTCGGCAATGGACTGCACGAAGGTCTCGACAAGGTGGACGCGATCATCAACAACGCCGGCGGCTGCGGCCCCGTCCTTAAGGAATACGGACATCTGCTGGAGAAGACGCCCGACGCGGCGGCCGGCGCCGCCTTCGCGGTGAAGTCAAAGGACATTAGCGAGTTCCTGATGGAACTCGGCCCGGTGAAACCGGGGCACCCGCTGCCGATCAAGGCGACGTATCACGACGCCTGCGGCCTGAGCCACGCCCAGAAGATCCGCCAACCGCCGCGCCAGCTGCTCGGCCTGATCCCCGGCCTGAAGCTGGTCCCGCTGGCCGAGGGCGAACTCTGCTGCGGCGCGGCCGGCAGCTACAATATCACCCAGCCGGAGATGTCGCACGCGCTGGGCCAACGCAAGGCGAAGAACATCCTCGCCACGGGGGCGCAGGCCGTGTTCACCGGCAACGTCGGCTGCTCGTTGCAGATCATCCGCCATTTGCGAGAGATGAAGCCGGACATGTGGGTGGCGCACCCAGTGGATGCGCTGTGGGCGAGCTACAGCGGGAAGCTGCCGAGAGGAATCGGCGTGACGGTTTGAGTTCAACATGCTAGGAGAGATTGAAGCCGGCGCCCCCGGCCGCATCCGAAGGAGGGCCGATCCATGACTCCGATGACCGCCCCGTCTCCGTCCTTCCCCGCCGACGTGATGGCGTTCGCGGCCGAAAGCGGCGTGACGGAGTACCTGATCCCCGTGTACGAGATGACCCGGCGCGTCGTCCCCACGGCCCGGCGCATCACGCCGGTGCTGGAATACGATCCCGAAATCGCAGGCTTGCGGTGGATCGTCTTCCGGGTCGAGATCAGTGGAATGACCGCGGAGCAGTACGCCGATCTCGACTGGAGCTGGAGTGGCGACCTGTTCAAGATTTGCCCCGCCACGCATGTCTGCTGCTTTGGTTTGAATCTGGACATCCAAGACACATGAACCCGCGCGATTTCCTCACCCTGGCAAACGCCTTGGCCGCCGGGACGACGGAAGCGGCGTGGCGCACCGCCATCAGTCGGGCCTACTACGCGGCTTTTCACACGGCCCGCCAGTTGCTGCGCGATCTCGGCCTTCGGGCGCCGCGCGGGGATCAGGCTCATGCCTACTTATGGATGCGCCTGTCCAACTGTGGCGACCCGCAGCTGGCGGTAGCGTGTCAGAAGCTTCAAGACCTTCGCGGCAAGCGGAACGAAGCGGACTACGATATCGATGTTCCGCTGCCCCAGGCGAACGCCCCACCAAGGCTAATCGCCGCGGGCCACGTGATTCAAACGCTAGCCTCGGGCCGAGTCGAGCCGACTCGCACACGCATCACCAACAGCATGAGGACCTACGAACAGACGGTGTTGCGCGTGGTCACCTGGCAGGTCCCGTAACGAAAGGCAGCGCCTCCCATGCACATCCACGGAATCATCCCCCCCGTCGCCACGCCCATGCGGCCCGACGAGGAACTCGACCTGCCGCGGCTGCGCTGGTTCCTCGACCATCTCATCGGTCACGGCGTCCACGGCGTCTTCGTCCTCGGAACCAACAGCGAGTTTTACGCTCTCGATGAGCGCGAAAAGCAGGAAGTGATCGCCACGGCCGTCGCTCACGTCAACAAGCGCGTCCCCGTCTACGCCGGGACCGGCGCCGAGACGACGCGCGAGGTCGTCCGGCTGACGCGCATGGCCGAGCGCGAAGGGGCCGACGGCGTCTCCGTCATCACACCGTACTTCATCAGCCCCAGCCAGCAGGAAATCTTCGACCACTATCGCCGCATCGCCGAGTCCACCGCGCTGCCGGTCGTGCTGTACAACAACCCGGCGACGTGCGGCGGCGTCAAGATCGACGTGGACACCGTGGCCCGCCTCGCCCAGGTCCCGAACATCCGGGCCATCAAGGACTCCAGCGGCGACTTGCAGAACACCAACGAAATGATTCGCGTCGTGCCGGATCGCTTTTCGGTGCTGATGGGCCGCGACACGCTGATCTTCCCGGCCCTGATCTTCGGGGCGAAGGGGGCGGTGCCGGCCACGGGCAACATCGCGCCGGCGCTTTTGGCGGAGATCTACAACGCCTTCCGGCGCGGCGAACTGGAGGCGTCCAAGGCGGCGCAGCTGCGGCTCAATCCGCTGCGGCTGGCGCTGACTCTGTGTACGGCGCCGGGGGCGGTGAAGGCGGCGCTGGACATGCTCGGCCTGCCGATCGGGCCGTGCCGCTCGCCGGTGTCGGGTCTGGCGCCGGACAAGGCGCCGAAGATGCGCGCCGCCCTGGAGGCGGCGGGACTGCTGCCACGAACCGCCGGTTAGCCGCGACGCGCAGCGGAGCGCTGCTATCCCAAGCGCTCCGCTGCGCGTCGCGGCTGACCGATCGCGCCTATTTCGACCCGGCTTTGTACCCATCCTTTTCGAGTTCGAGGGTCGTCGTCAGGCCGCCGGACGTGATCTCCTGCTTGACCATGCCGATATCTTTGACGTAATAGACCTTGAAGGAATACTTCGCCCCGTGGGCGTCCAGGTCCTGGCAGAAGACGACCACCGCGTTGGCGTAATCCGTCCCTCCTGCCGAGACCGTGGCGGCGTCGGCCTCCGTGAAGGTGCCGCTGAGGGCCAGCTTGTCGCCGCCGTTCTTCGGCTCCACCCGAGAGCTGACGGTCCAGGCGACGCTGGCCGGCGGCAGCTTGAGGATCGGCACGGCCGGCTCGATCGGCTTGTCGTCCGATGCGACGCGGTAGACGCCGTCGTCCTGCACCGACACGTCTTCCGAGCCGACCACCTTGCCTTCCTGGCTCGTCTCGACGTGGGCGCACAACCACCGCTTCGCCCCGACCCTTCGTTGGTCCTTCACCGTGAGGGTGAGCTTCGAGTCGCCGGATTTGTAGCTCCAGGTCGCGCCGACCTGCATGGGATAGTAGGGGGAGTACTTGAACTCGTCGTCGCCCCGGACGGCGGCCGTCGTCAACGCGAACGCCAGGGCCAGGGATGCACCGTACAGCAGTTTCATGATCGTCTCCGGGAAATCATTTCACGGCAAGCAACGGCTATGCTACGACCGCCGCGCCGCGGACGCCAGGGGAGACGGGGCGATTCGCGGCGTCGGCCGCGTTGACTTCGCCGTACCGCCGACCTAGTGTACCCCCAATCCGCCCGCCGTTGGTATGGGGTGTCAGAGCCGCGACCGTAAGGGAGCGGGGCGAAGACCGCTGCCTTACGGTCGCGGCTCTGACCGTGAGAAAGCGCCGCCGCGGACCACGGACTGCGGACTACGGGAGCATGACATGGGCAGCGCCTGGTCGGCCTGGGACGTGGGCAATTTCGACAACGACGGGGCGATGGACTTCCTGTCGATGCGGACCATGGAGCTGACGGCGACCATCACGGCCGTCGTCGCCGACGACGCGCGGCTGGAGCTGGACGAGGACGGCGAGACGCTGTTCATGCCGAGCGTGGAGCTGCTGGCGCTCCTGTGCGAGCGCTACAGCGTGGAGCCGCCGCGGCCGGCCGTGGTCCGGCAGTGGCACGAAAAGTACCTGGAAGTGTACGACCGCGGCATCGACCGGCTGAAGGCGTCGCCCGAGTTCAAGACCGGCCGGCGCAAGGCCATCGAAAAGACGTTCCGCTGGCTGGAGAGCCTGGCGGAAAGCTATTCGGACGCCTGAAGCCGCCTGAAGGGAGAGGAGGAATCGCCCGCGTCATCCTGGGCCGTGCCGATGCGTCCATTCACGACCCTCCGCATCGCCCTGCGGGCCTTGTGGGTCCACAAGGGTCGGTCGTTTCTGACCAGCCTCGGCATCATCATCGGCATCGGCTCCGTCATCGCCATGGTGTCGGCCGGCGACGGCGTGCAGCAGAAGCTCGACGAGAGCATGGAAAGCGTCGGCAAGAACCTCATCGTGGTGCGGCCCGGGGCCCGCTCGCATTCCGGCGTCGTCACTGACACGACGGTGCTGACGCGCGACGACGCCGCCCTGGTGCGCAAGGAGGCCGCCCCCTTCCTCACCGGCGTCGCCGAGGTCGCGCTGACGCACCGCCTCGCCGTGTCCCACGCCGCCGACTGGTCCACCCTGCTCAACGGCACCGTGCCGGACCTGCAAAGGGTCCGCGCCTGGAAGACCACCTCCGGCCGCTTCTTCACGCCGGAGGAGACGGCCGAGGCCGCCGACGTCTGCGTCATCGGCCAGACGGTGCGCTCCAAGCTCTTTCCCGACGATCCGAACCCGCTGGGCCAGACGATCCGCGTCGATTCGCTGCGGCTGCGGGTCATCGGCGTGCTGGCCGCCAAGGGCCGCAACCCGGCCGGCAGCGACCAGGACGACGAGATCTTCACGCCGATCACGACGCTCCAGCGCAAGCTGACCGGCGACGACAAGGTCAGCTCGATCCTGGCAGCGGCCAAGTCCGAGGGGGTGCTGGCCGCGGCCCAGAAGGCGATCGAGGAGGCCATGCGCCGCGCCCACGGGGTCAAGGAAGGCGCCGAGGACTTTGACGTGAGCACCGTTCAGGAGATGGCGGAGCTGGCTTATGTGATAACGGACGCGGTGCAAGCGCTGGTGGCGGTGATCGCATCGCTGTCACTGCTGGTGGGCGGCATCGGCATCATGAACATCATGCTGGTGTCGGTGACGGAGCGGACGCGCGAGATCGGCCTGCGCATGGCGGTCGGCGCGACGAGCGGCCACATCCTGACGCAGTTCCTGATCGAGGCGATGGTGCTGGCGGTGATCGGCGGCGTCATCGGCGTGGCGTGCGGCCTGGCGGTGGCTGCGGCGCTGGCGGTCGCCCTGGACTGGCCGCTGGTGATCGCGCCGTTCATGGTGCTGCTGGCGGTGGGCGTCGCGGCGGCCGTCGGCGTCTTCTTCGGCTTCTACCCGGCGTGGAAGGCGTCGCGGTTGGATCCGATCGAGGCGCTGCGGTATGAATGATCGGGCGGCGAGCGGCGCGGCGTCAGCCCGCCGGTGCAGCCTAACCGGCGGGCTGACGCCGCGCCGCTCGCCGCTCACGTCTTCGGGTCGCGGCACACCTGCAAATAGCCCGCGCTGGACGCGAAGAAGCGCTTGCGGCGCTCCTTGGCCTGGGCTGCGGTCTCCTTCTGGCGGGCGTGGAGGTCGGCGAGGTTGGCGGTGCAGAAGGGACAGCCGACCGACTGGAGGTGGAAGTCGATGTAGTCCTGCCGGGCCGGTTCGAGCACCTGGAAGAGATAGCTGGTCAATTCCTCCCGCGTCGGGCAGGTGAGACGCTCGCGGCGCCAGACGGCGCCGAGCGAATGCTCGCCGCGGTCGCGCTCCTGCATGGCCTGGCGCAGCGACCGCCGCAGCACGTCGGACTCGCGCAGGGCCTGTTCCACCCGCGCCATCTCCGATTCCGTCAGGGCGTCGTCGAGATAGGCGTGCAGCTGTTCGTGCGTCACTTCGGTCATGATCGCTCACCCGGGTTGGTGGAGGCGTGCGGTCTTCCATTAAACCCGATCCGCCGTGGGTCCGTCAAGCGCCGCTCGTTCGCGGCGGGGCGGACGATCATTCCGCATTCTGTATTCCAACTCTCGCATTCTCTTCCAGCGGCCGAACGCCGCCGAGTCGCACCAGGGCGACCCCAAGCAGGATGACCGCCACGCCGGCGACGACGGCGGCCGACGGCGTTTCGCCGGCCAGCAGCCAGCCGACCAGCAAGGCGACGACCGGGTTGACGTAGGCGTAGGTGTTGGCCAGGGCGGCGGGGGCGTGGCCGAGCAGCCAGTTGTAGGCCACGAAGCCGACGAGCGATCCGACCACCAGGAGATAGAAAAAGGCACCGATCGCCGTCCCCGTGAAGCAACCGGGCGTCAGTCGGCCGCCCTCCCCCATCGCCAGGCCGACGACGGTCATGGTCCCGCCGCCGAACAGCATCTCGTAGGCGGCGGCCGTCAGGTGGGGGGCGCGCGAACGGCCGTGGCGGTGGAGGAACGACCCGAGCGCCAGGCGGCCGCCGACCCGAGCACCAGGAGCGGCCCCACGTCGAGGAAGGCGGCGCCCGGAACGGTGAATGGTGTATCGGACGCAAGCAGGGCGACGCCGGCGAGGCCCAGGAGGAGGCCGAGCCAGCCGCGGATGGCCAGCCGCTCGCCGCGCGGCCAGGCCGCTTCGAGCAGGGCCATCCACAGCGGCGTCGTGGCGGCCAGCACGGCGGCGACGCCGGACGGTACGGTCGTCTCGGCGAAGGTGAGCAGGCCGTTGCCGCCGACGAACATCAGCGCGCCGGACAGCCAGGCCAGCAGAGCGTCGCGCCCGGAGAGGCGCACGACCCCGCCGGTCAGCCCGAGGAAGACCAGCACGCAAAGGCCGGCGAGCGACACCCGCACACCGGCGAACAGCCCCGCGGGCAGCGTGCGGACGCCTTCCCGAATGGCGAGGTAGGTGGTGCCCCAGGCGACGTACACGAGCGCGAGGGCCAGGGCCAGCTTCCACGGCGCGGGCCGGTGGGAAAGGTAGGGCGGGCCGGCGTTGGTCATCCGTGCGGGTTCCAGGTGGGGGCCGTCGATCAGTTTAGTATATGAAAGGAGAGTCGGCCGCCATGCCCGCTAAAAAACAGCGGCCGCCGGGGCGGAACTTTGAACGATCCTGGCATTCACCGGACGGAGCAAGCGCGGGATGGTTGCTCGCCCGAGTCGTGCAAGCGATCGAGGGAAACAGGTATGGACCCCTGAGCGGCGTCGCATCTGAAGCGCGGAACGTCAGACAAGACGGCAGACGGACGGCGCTACGCACCCCCGCTTGCCGACCCCTGACCTCTGCATTACCGCTGTTGCCTGCGGAACCAGAAGTCCAGGTCCGCCTCGGAGCCGGGTTGCAGGCCCTTGAGCGTGGTCAACTCCGCCTCGGACCCGGCTCGGTCGCCGACCTGGAGCAGGCAGCGGATGCGCAGCTTCCGGGCGTCGGTGTTTTCCGGCCGGAGGCGCACCCACTCGTCGCACTGCGTCCGGGCCTCGCCCCATTCGCCCCGCGCCGCCAACAGCGCCGCGAGGTTGCCGCGGGCGAGGGCCGACCACGGATCGACGGCGACCGCCCGCCGCCAGTAGGCCAGCGCGGCGTCGGCCTTGCCCAGATTCTGCGCCGTCCAGGCCGCCCCAAGGAGGGCCCGCTCCCGCCCCGGGGCGACGGCCAGGCAGGCCTCGAAGGCCGCCAGCCCGTCGGCGAGACGATTCCGGTAGACGGCCAGTTGGCCTTTCGCCTCCCAGGCCGCCGCGTCGTCCGGGAAGTTCTTCACGGCCTCGTCGAGGAGGGCGCCCGCGTCGTGCGTATCGACGTCCTCCGAGGCTTCGCCCGGCCCGCTGAGCTGGGCCAGCGCCAGCCCCAGGTCGCGCCGGTATTCCGGGTCGGCGGGGTCGAGCCGGTCGCGGTGGAAGCGGGTCAACGGGGAGCGAGCGCGGGACCCGTCCGCGGGGGCGTCGGCCGCGCCCGGCCGTCGCGGGATGCGGTGGTCCGTGGAGGCGGCGTGAACGACGTCGGAGGTGGGGTAGGCGGGCATGTGGCACTGGATACAGCTGTCTTCCGGACTGGTCCGCCGCCGCTCCGCTTCCGGGACGCTGCAGGGCGGCTGCTTGCGCTCGTGACAGTTCAGGCAGGCCTGCCGGTAGGAGCCGACGCGTCGCTCCGGGCCGACGTAATCGTGCGGGTCGTGGCAGGAGATGCAGCCGATCCGGTCCGCGCCCGAGCCGCCCTGGTAACAGCCGCTCTGGTGCATCTGCTCCACGTGGTTGACCGCCTTGCGGTCCGCGCCGCCGGCCGGCGCCCGGACGAACACCGACAGGACCGACTCCAGCGGCAGGCCGGGCCGGTAGTCGTCCATGCCGCGCCCCCGCCGGACGATGCGGGCCGCCCCCTCCAGGTGGCACTGCTCGCACACCGCCTCGCGCAGCGACGGCTCCAGGACGGCCGGGTTGACGATGGTGTGGTCGAAGTGGTCCATGGGGTCCGACACGGGATTTTGGACGTGGCGCTCGCCCGGGCCGTGGCAGCGCTCGCAGCCGACGCCTTCGCCCTCGACCAACGGCTCTTCGTAGCGGTTGACGGTTCCCGCGACGGGGCGCGTGCGGTTGGCGTGGCAGAACAGGCAGTCCGCCGGCACGGGCCGCCCCGCGAGGTACTCCGGGGAGAACTGCGGCGACAGGCCCCAGCCCCCCACCCTACCCTCCCCCCGGGGGGGGGAGGGTAGGGTGGGGGCGAACCAGCTGATCGGCGTTTGGAACACGTAACCGTCGCGGTCGGTCAGGTAGGAATAGCCGTGGACGCCGGAGCCGATGACGTAATCGACGTCCAGCACGTCCTCGAAGAGCGGTCGGCCGTCGGCGCCGAGACGGGTCCGCCGGTGCCGCACCCCTGTTGTGGCATGGTCTCCAGACCTTGCCACAACAGGCTCGGCCTGGAGGCGGCACCCGAACGCCTCAAACGGGTTGTTGAGCGAGGCGTCGTAGGATTGCGCGGGGGCGACGCGGGCGATCGGCCGGAACGAGCGGGCCATCGGGTGCTTGCGGTACGACTCGGCGACGTCGGGGTGGCAGTCGGCGCAGCGGTCGTCGCCGACGTAACGGACGTCGGGACGGACGTTGAGGAACGGCCCGGCGTAGGTCGTTCGCGGGTCCGGGGGAGGCGGGGGCGTCGTGGCCGGCGCCGGCCCGCGCCAAAGCAGCATCCCGGCGACGACGGCGCCGATCAGGGCCGCCGCCAACGCCGCCCCGACGAGCGCCCGCCGGAGCGCCGCCCGGCGGGCCGGCGGCGGTCGGTCGGGGCCGGGTTGCGGGCCGTCCGGCTTCACGGTCGTCCTCCCTCTCCGCGGCTGGCCTCCCGGAGCGCGTTCCGGCCGGCCTCGGCGAGGAAGCGGGCGGGGAAGTCCAGCGGAGAGTCGGTTGTGGGAGGCCGGTCGCGGCTCAAGGCGAGGCCGCCTCCCCGCCCGCCTCGGCGAGCCGACGGCGGTAAGCCTCGGCTTGCTCCTTTTCCCCCTTGCCGTCGTAATACTCGGCCAACGCCTTGAGCGACGGCTTGTGCCGGGGGTCGATTTCCAGGGCGCGGTTCAGCCAGTATTCCCCGACGCGGCCCTGGCCGCCGCGGAGGAACAGCTCCCCGATGTCGTACAGGGCGTTGGGATCGTTGCTTGGATGGACCGTCTCGTCGCTCAGCTGCTTCTCGGCCTGTCGCAGCAGGGCCGCGTCCTTCTCGTACTGCTGCTGCGCGGACGCGGCCTCCTCCTCCCGGCCCTGGTAGCGCAGGGCGGCGATCAGCGTGTAGCGGGCTTCCGCGTCGGTCGGGTCCTCCTGCAACGCGCGCCGCAAGTACTGTTCCGCCTCCGCCGCCCGGCCCTCCTGGACGTCCAGCCGCCCCAGGGCGACCAGCAATTGCGGGTCCTTGGGCAGGTCCTTCACCGCGGCCTCCATCAGGCGCCGGGCCTCCTCGGTTTGCCCCTGCTGGAAGCGACACCGGCCAAGCAGGGCCTTCACGTCCGGCCGGTCCCGGTATCGGCGGTCCAACCGCTCCAGGTGAGGGAGGGCCGTCGTCGGGTCGGACTTTGCCAGGGCCATGTCCGCCAGCCGGAGGTGCGGCGAGAGAAGGTTGGGGTCCAACGTCAGCGCCCGCTCGTAGTCCTCCACCGCCTGGTCCTGCTGGTTCAACCGCTCCATGACCCAGCCCCGCCATTCGAGGGCCCGCGTCGAGTTCGGCTCCGCTTCGAGCCAGCGGTTCAGGGCGGCGAGGGCGGGGGCGAAGCGGAGCTTGTCCATGTAAGCCCCGGCCAGGGTCTCCATGATCACGGAAGTTTCCGGATGCTTATTATCGACGTAGCGGAGCAGGTCCTCGGCGACGACGTCCTCCTCGCCGGTTTGGGCCCGCATGAGCAGGAACTCCAGCTGCACGTCCGCCTTGTCGTCGCCGAGCTTTAGGCAACGGTTCAGATGGGATTCCGCCGCCGGGAAGTCGCCGCTCAACCGGGCGGCGCGGGCCGCCAGAAGATGCACCCGCACGCTGTCAGGCCAGAGCGACAGGCACAGGTCCAAGTCGGATCGCGCCTCCTTGGGCCGGCCCTCCTTCAACGCCGCCCGGGCCGCCTCCCACTGACGCCAGACGCAGGCGTACAGGCCGACGACGGCCCCGACGAGGAGGAAGGCGGCGAGGACGACGGCGGTCGTCCGGGGACGCCTCCGGGCCGCCGTCCCCAGGCGCCGCAAAGCCGCGCGGGCTTTCCCTGCCAGGCCCCGCACGGGGGGGGGCTTGGGCGCCGCCCCTTCGCCGGCCTTGTCCCCGGACTCTTCCGGCCGCCCCCGGGCCCGTCGGGCGTCGTCAATCCGATGCAGGAGGTGGCGTAACATCGTTTCCATCCGCGCCCGACCCGAAGGCCGGGCGAAGGGCGACAACCGGCGGCGGTCAAGGGCCCGTGAGGGGGAAGTCCTGCTTCGCCGGTCCCCCTGCCTTCACGCTGACCTTCAGTCCGGAGTTCTTGGGATCGGCGTATTTCGGGTCGATCTTCATGAACGTCCCCGCGGGCGCCGTCGCGCCCCCAGCCCCGGGCGGAGTCGAACCCCCGGCCGCCGGGGCGGCGGCTCCGCCGGGGCCCGAACCGGCCGGTTTGGGTGCGTTCGGGTCCGAGAGGCTTTGGATGGTCACCGTATAGTCGCCGGGCTTCACCTCCGGGACGGTGTAGTTGCCGTCCGCGCCGATGACGCCGGAGAAGCCGATATTGTCCTTCGATTGGAGCAAAATAGTGCCCCCGGTGAGCGGTTTGTCGTTGTAGGTGACCTTGCCGGTCAGCATGACCGGCGCGTTGGGGTTCGTGCAACCGAGGGCGAGGAACACAAGCGGCAGCAAGGCCAAAGGAAGTCGTCTCTTCATCGTCATGGGGAGGTCCCTTGGAGAATTAAGGCAGATAGGGATAGGGGACGGTGGACGGCGATTGGCGGACGGGGGAAGACGAGGCATCCGGTCTTCCCCATCCACCATCCACCATCCACCGTCCTGTGGCCGGCGCCCGCTCGTTACCAATCGCTGCCGAGGGGGTTGCCGTCCGCGGGATCGATGGCGTCACCCCATGTCGTCACCGAGACGGCGGAGTTCACCGAGCGGACGCTGCCGTCGCCCATCCCAACGAGGATGCCGCTGGCGTAGAAGGCCTGGAGCCGCGTGGGGTCGCAGCCCCCCAGCGTAAAGGACTTCGACACCGGCGGCTGCTGCTGGATGGTGAAATTCCCGGCGTAGGACCACGGGTAATTCGGCAGGTTCTTTTCCGGGTGGTTCCAGGCGCCGCTCTGGTTGCTGCCCCGGGCCACGGGGGTGGGCGGCACCCAGAAGGAGGGGGCGAACCACGCGTTTTGGTTGTATTGGCACGCCGTCGGGCCGGCGTTCTGGCCGTCCTCGCCCCAGATGTGCTCGACGTACTCGGTGCCCGTGGGATCGCTGCTCTTGCCGCAGACCGAGTAGTGTTCGGCGAAGAAGACGGTATTCGAGAGACCGTCGGTGATGCTGCGCGGCAGCGAGTTGACGCCGTTGGTCTGCCAGTCCTCATCCCAGCCGCCGCGGAAGACGTGCCAGTTGGCCAGGTAGCTGGTCGCCCCGCGGCTGGACCAAGTCAGGCCGTTGGCGGGCAGGGTCGGGTCCCCGGGGGACTGGAAGCTCTTGACGACCGCGTTGGAGGTGTAGGAATTCTTGGTCGTGTTGTTGTAGATGTTGCCGCCCTCAATGTAGGGCAGCAAGAAGTAGTACTGCGTGCCGAAGTGGGACGGCGTGTAGTTCGCGCCCCAGTTGGGGTCGTTGGACACCGACGTGCCCAGGGCGGACGGGATTCGGCTCGCCTGGGCGTCGGCGCAGCTTTGGGTGGCGAGCACCAGCTGCTTGAGGTTGTTGGTGGATGAGATGCGGGCGGCGGCCTCGCGGACCTTCTGGACGGCGGGGAGCAGCAGACCGATCAGGATGGCGATGATCGCGATCACCACCAGCAGCTCGATCAGCGTGAAGCCGCGCCACCGGGGCCTGAGACGGAATAATGGCATGACAACGCCTCCGTAGGAGAGAAGAACAGACCACACGAGATCCGGTTCTCGCAAGTTTATCCGTGTCCGGCGGTCTAGCTGCCGCTTCAATGCGGCCGCGGCCGCCGGGCCGTGGAGAACGGAGCGAGAGTTTGTCTGTGTTCGGCGGACTGCCAGTTCGGCTTCAATGCGGCCACGGCCGGATTGCCGTGGAGCCCGACTCCCGGGGATGGCCAGGGGAAAAGCGAGTCCCCCTCGCAGCCGCCCCCAATTAATCATCTTCCTAAGTATTCCGAAACCGTGCCCGAGTCAAGTATAAAATGAGAAACGAGTGAAAAAAACTAGGATGGCAAACTTAACTTGAGAGGCCCCGAAAACGGCCTGTTCTTGAACTGGGCGGCCCAGGAAAACGCCAGAAATCGCTTGTCCGCCGAGGGTCTCAAGTTGAGTTTGCCGTCCTAGAAAAAAAGAAAAGCGCCCACCGATCCGGAGCCCGGGCCCGCCGGTTCGGTCCCCGCCGTTCACCTCGGGCCGCAGCTTGACCCGCCTCGTTTTCCCCTTTATGCTAAGCTCGTCTCCTGATTCCGGCCGTTTTCGCCGGCCATTCTCCGCCCTCTCTCCGTGAACCATGGCGCCGTCCGACGACCTCCGCACCGTTCCTTCCCTTTCGCCTGACGCCCCCCGCGCCGTCGGCGTCCGCGCCGCGCCGGCCGCCCCGTCGAGCCGCCCCACCGGGCCGACCGTCCGTCCCCCGCCCGCGCCCGGCGCGGGCGCGGGCCGATGGACTGGATGACGATGTTCTTCGTCGCGGCCTTCGCTTTCCTGCTGGCGTCCTTCCCCGAGCGGAACGGCGACGTCTGGGTCCACCTCGCCGCGGGGAGGAACCTCGCCCACGGAGACTTCGAGTTCGGCCGCTCCTGGCTCTTCGACCTGCTCGTCTTCGGCGCCTATTCGGCGTGGGGAGGCCCCGGCCTGGTGTTCGGCAAGGCGCTGCTGGCGGCCGGCCTCGCCCTGTTGTTGCTGCGCCTGAGTCGGGCCCGTTCGGGCTGGGGGCCTGCCGTCGCCTGCACCGCCCTGGCCCTGCTGGCGATGGGCGCTCGCCTGCTCCTGCAACCGGCGACCCTTTCCTATCTCTTCCTGGCCCTGACCCTCTGGCTCCTCCGGCCCCGCGGAGACTCGGACGCCGACCGGCCGGCGCCCCCGCTGCCGCCCCCCTGGCCGCTGCTCGTCCTGTTCCTGGTCTGGGCGAACGTGGACGGCTGGTTCGTCGTCGGCCTGGCGACGGTCGGCCTCGTGTGGCAGGGCCGGATTCTGGACTTCGCGATCCAAAAAAGCCAGGAGGCCGGAGGACGGGGAGCCAAGTCCTTTTTCGATCTTCTTATCCCGCTCTACCCCCGTTTCCTGGCCTCCCTGGCGATTCTGGCAGCGGCGTGTCTGGTCAACCCATCTCACGTCTACGCCTTTGCGTCGTTCCCGGAGCTGCTGGGGGAGTCCGGGGCCGGTTCCTCGGCGAGTTCCGCCGTCCGCGGGGCGGTGACGTCCCCGTTCCTGGGGGGCTACTTCGCGACGGTCGGGTTCAGCCCGGCGTCCCTGGCGTACTTTCCCCTGCTGGGCCTGGGCCTCGTTTCGTTCCTTCTGAACCTTCCGCGCTGGCCCTGGCGGCGATTCCTGCCCTGGGTCGGCCTGGCCCTGTTGAGCGCCTTGCAGGCGCGAGCCGTCCCGTTCTTCGCGGCGGCGGCGGCCCCGGCGACGGCGTGGAACCTGGGGGAGTTTTTCGCCCGGCGGTTCGACGCCCGGCGGTCGGTGGGGCGGGCGGGGCGGATCGCCGGGCGCCTGGCGGCGGCGGCGCTGGGCCTGGCCTTTCTCGCCTGCGCGTGGCCGGGTTGGCTCCAGGCCCCGCCGTTCGAGCCGCGCCGATGGGGCGTGGAGGCCCCGCCGGCCCTGCAGGGCGGCGCGGCGGCGATCCGGCAGTTGCGGACGGACGGCACGCTGGGGCCGGACGCCCGGGCCGTGTACCTGTCGGCCGAGACGGCCAAGGCCTTCGCCTGGTTCTGTCCCGAGGAGCACGGGGTGCTGGACGAGCGCCTGGCCTCCTCCCTTCTCGGCGGCCCGGGGGCGGTCGATTGGGCCGGGCGGATGTGCGCGGCCGGCGCCAACCACCTGATCGTTTACGACCCCGATCGGGGACGTCTCCTGCCGATCCTGTACCAGCTGTTGGCCGACCCGGAGCAATGGCCCCTGCTGTACGAGGAAGGCGACCTGGCCGTCTTCGGGTGGCGGGACCCCGACCGGGCCGGGACGGAGGACGCCTTCCGCGGCCGGGAGCTGGACCTGAACCGCCTGGCCTTCCACCCGGCCGAGGGCCGCCAGGTGCCCCGGAAACCGTCCGACCGGGGGCCGGAGGAGCAGGCCTGGACGGACGCGTTCTGGAAGGCCGCGCCGCCGCACCCGATCGACCACGACGAGGCCACCCTGGATCTGTTCCAGGCCGAGTCGCTGCGACGGCCGATCGCAGACCAGCAGCGACGGGGGTGGTACGGCAGTCAGACCGCCGCCCTTTTCGGCGCCGCCGCCGGCTGGGCGGGGCCGGCCGACGGCGTCGCCCAGCTCGACGCCCGCGTCCGCCTGGCGATGGCGCTCACCCCGCCGCCCCAGCAAAGCTTCGCGCTGGACGCCGTGCCGGTCCCCGAACGGTGGGCGATCATCTTCCAGCGGGCGTATGCCTTGCAGCAGGACGACGTGCCTCCGGCCCTGCTCTACCTGGCGGTGCGGGCGGCCCGGCGGGCCCTGGCCGTCAACCCGAACGACGCCCAGGCCTGCCTGGTGCTCGGCGAAAGCTACCTGCGCTTGCTGCACGGCACGCGCGAACGGGTTTGGGGAAACGCCCTGCCCCAAATCGTCCAGCTCCGCTACGCCCAGGCAAGCGCCGCCCTGAACCAGGCCGTTTCCCTGAAACCGGACCTCGCCCAGGCGCACCTCAGCCTCTATCGGCTGTACATGGAGACCGGCTGCTTCGACCTCGCCCTGGACCACCTGCAGACCTACGACAAACTGGCCCACGCAACGGGAGTCCCGGCGGAGGTCCCCGCCGAGGAAATCAAGGCGCTGGCCAAGGAGGTGCAGAACCGCAACAACGCCTACACGCTCCAGTCGAACGGTTTGCGGGTCGTGGACCGGGCCTTGGCGGCGATGGACCGGGGCCTGGCGGGAAAGGCGCGGGACCTGCTGCTGGAGTCGGACGTCTCGGCGTTCGGCAAGGCCGGCGCGACGCTGGAACTGGGGCTGCTGCTGGCGACGGGCCGGCCGAGGGACGTAATCGCCTGGACCGGCCCCGAGCAGCAGGCGTTGCTGGAGGACCCGGTCGCCTACCACTGGCTGCGCGCCCAGGCGACGGCGGCGACGGGGAATTACGCCCTGGCCGAGGAGGAGTGCGCCGCGATGGCGCCGTCGTTGGCGCTGGGCGATTCGGCTTCGGAGGGGATGACCAGCCGGGAGGAAATAGCCGTCCTGGTCGGGCGCCGCGTCCTGAGCGAGCGCCCCGGGGCTGGCCCGCCTTACGCGCTGTGGTGGCCCTACGGCCGGCCCGAGTTCCACGACGGCATGACGCGCCTATCCCGGCAGCTGCGGGACGAGACGAACGTCGCCGTGGTGTGGGGCTTGCTGGCCCTGGAGCAGGGCGACGTGGGGGAGGCGACGTTCGCCTTCCACAAGGCGCTCGGCGTCTGGCGCGACGAGGCGACGGCGGCTTCGGGCGGCGGGTTGGACTTCGAGGGCCGCGTCATCGCCCAGGTCTGGCTGAGGCGGCTGGAATCCGCCGCGGCTCCGTAAGGGCGGGCGCGGCTGGATTTCGTCCTGCGGCGGCGGTTGAAACGGGGCCGCAAGCCGTAAAATCCCACGGGCCGAAGTAGTGCATCTTGCCGCGGATGATCCTGGCCCACACTCCTGCGGCGTGGGTGAAAAGGGGGAAGTCAGGGGAGGGCTTGCTTGGGCGGGCGGGCGCGGTAGGATGAGACTCGGACATGGTGACGCTCCAGAACCTGGTCCCTGTGTTCATCGGCCGGGGCAGTTACGACGCCCCGGCCACACCCTTAAAGTGCAGCGGGTGCAATGGTCGGCAGCGACGGGAAAGAAAAGTGGCGTAAGTCAAAGGATCAAAACGACATGGAGAGGTGGCTGAGCGGCCGATAGCGCCGGTTTGCTAAACCGGTAAGGGTGTAAAAGCCCTTCACGGGTTCAAATCCCGTCCTCTCCGCTCCCAGGCACGCAACACCGGCCCGAAGCGCGAGCGAGCGACCCCTTGCTCACGCTCCGGGCCGGCGGCGTTCACGCCGCTTTGAGCACCAGGCAGGTGTTGCTGCCGCCGAAGCCGAACGAGTTGGAAACCGCCGTCCGCACCGCCGCCGGACGCGCCTCGTTGGCGACGTGGCACAGCGCGCATTCCGGGTCGGGATCGTCCAGATTAATGGTCGGCGGCAGCGCCTGGCGCTCCATCGCCGCCACGCAGGCCAACGCCTCCACGGCCGCCGCCGCCGTCAGCAGGTGGCCCGTCATGCTCTTGGTCGAGCTGACCGGCACGCGCCGGACCTCGTCGCCGAACACCGCCGTCAGCACCCGCGTCTCCGCCGCGTCGCCGACCGGCGTGCTGGTGGCGTGCGCGTTGACGTAATCGACCTCGTCCGGCCGGACGCCCGCGTCAGCCAACGCCTGCCGCACGGCCGCGATAGCCGGCTCCGGGTCGGGGCTGGGAATCACCATGTTATGGGCGTCGCTGCTGGCGCCGAAACCGGCCGCCTCGGCGTAGACCCGCGCCCTGCGCCGCCGGGCCGACTCCGCCCGCTCCAGCACGAACATCGCCCCGCCCTCGGCCATCACGAAGCCGTCCCGGCCGCGGTCGAACGGCCGCGACGCCGCCCGCGGCTCGGCGTTGCGCCGCGACAGCGCCCGCAGGTTGCCGAAGCAGGCCAGCGACATCGGCGTCACCGCCATGTCGCACGCCCCGGCCAGGCACACGTCCACCCAGCCCAGCTCCAACCATTGCCGCGCCTGCATCAGCGCGTAGTTGCCGCTCGCGCACGCCGCCGACACCGTCAGGCACGGCCCCGACAATTCCAGCACCCGCAGCGTCCGCCGCAGCATCGACTCGGAATGGCGGTGCGCCTCCCACAGCTTCGAGCCGCCGGCCAGAGTGTCCGTTTCCCACATCTCGAGCCACTCGGCGCCGGACCCGACCACCAGGCCGACGCGCACGCCGTGGCGGCGGTCCCACCAACCCGAGTCGCGCAGGGCCGAGACGCAGCACCAGCGCAGCAGCTGCTCCAGGCGGTGCAGCCCGGCGAACTCGGCGGGGTCGTGGCCCGGCGGCAAGGGAACCTCCGCCACGCTGCCGGCGATCTGGCTGGGGTGGTCGGCCACCGGGAACGCGGTCACGCGGCCCACGGCCGACTTGCCCGCCATTAAGTTATCCGCAAACTCCGTGTAAGTGTTCCCCAGCGGTGTGGCCGTGCCCACGCCGGTGATCCAGGCCGCAGTCGGGTGACTCACCGTTTGGCCTCCGCCAGGGGGAAGGGAGAGAGCAGGCGGGCCTCCAGCGCCGCGCCGTCGCCGTTCTTGTGCGAATGCTCGGCGACGCGGCCGGTCCGCTCGATTTCCACGCGGCCGCCCGCCTCCAGCGGCAGCACGAAGCCGATGCGGCTGACGTCCTTCTCCAGCGCCAGGGCGTCCAGCACGCCCTTGAGGGTGAAGAGGTCCAGGGCGGGGGTGGATTCACCCGTCGGCGGCGGTGCGGGGGCGGCGGCACCGGCGACGCGCAGCCGAATCCCGGAGCCGGTCGAGGATCGCGGCGGCGTCAGCGCCAGGGCCAGCGCCGCGCAGACCGTCCCCGGCGCCAGGGCGCCGGCCCGATCCGGCGGCAGGTCGGGATCGATTGCGGTCAGGACCGCCCAGACGCCGGGCACGCGGCGGGCGTCGATCATCGCCGCGGCCGCCGCCAGGATTTCGGCGGTGCAGCCGGGTCCGCCGCAGACGCCGTAGTTCGGCCCGCGGACCTTGAACAACTGGCTGATCGTGCCGGACGGCGAGTGGAGGGAGCGGTGCGGCGGCAGGTGCGGCGACGCGCCCCAGGCCCCTTCGCCCTGGTAGCGATGGAGGCCGGCCGCGATGGCCGATCGACCCATGTAGTGCGGCGCCGCCAGGACGGCCCAGGCCTGGAAGGAGGCGAAATCGAGGCCATAGCGGTGAGCGGCGTGGGCGACGGCGACGACGGCGGCCACGGTCTGCTCGTCGGCCTGTTTCAGGGCGCTGGCCGGCAGCGGCGCGTCAAACCCGGGGCCGGGTTGGCGACGCAGCTCCGCTAGGCTCTCCATCGGCACGCGCACCCACGCATGGGCGGCCACGTCGCAGGCCACGGAGCGCGGCGGTGCGGACGGGGGGTGATGTGGTGGCTTCAAACGGCACGAATCCTTTCCGTTACCATTCCGTCCTTGGCGCCCGCCTCCCGATGCGCCCGGCCCGTGGATAACCGTGCCGGCGAGAGCGGGCATGACGGGCCGGCCGCGCGGGCTGGGCGAATTCAGCCAAGTGGTACTGCAAACCCGTGGGGCTGTCAACACGGGTTCATCATCCGGCTCGCGCCGGCCGCTGGCCAAAGCCCCCTGGCCCATCGCCGCGGCGCCCGGCAACGTTGGGGCGCCGTCGTTTCTCACTTTCCTGCTTCGGATGAATCGACCGACCGGCTTGCGTCCATTTGCCGTGCGACGCGATTTTGCCGAAACAGCCGCGCGTGCGGAAGGCGCCGGCGCGGCCGTCCGCCTCCCCCGCATCGCCTCTTCTTCCCTTTGCAAACGATCGGAAATCCCGGTAATCTGGAAGAATCAAGTAAAGTGAGCGTGGCAACGGCGACGCTGGTTCGTCCTCTTTTCGTCCAGCCACGCCCGCACCGGCCCACCGTCCGAGCTTCGACAGGAACCCAACCTCATGCCGCGCACCCTTCCGACCCATCCTGGCGGTCCTGGCCTTCGCCCTGTTCGCGCCCGCCGCCGGCGCCCAGGAACCGATCCGCATGGCCCGCACGCCGGACGTCTCTCCCGACGGCAAACTCGTCGCTTTCAGCTACCTCGGCGACATCTGGGTGGTCGAGGCCATCGGCGGCACGGCCCGCCAGGTGACGACCAACCCCGCCCATGACCTCGGCCCCGTCTTCAGCCCGGACGGCCGCTGGATCGCCTTCAGCTCCAACCGTTACGGCAGCTACAACGTCTTCATCGTGCCCGTTCAGGGCGGATCGCCGCGCCGGCTGACCTTCGACTCCGACAACGACCTCGCCACCGGCTGGTCGCCCGACGGCAAGCGCATTCTCTTCGCCTCGACCCGGAGCATCGCCTTTCCGCCGAACTTCGAGCTGTACACCGTGCCGGTCGAGGGCGGCATGGCCCACCGCGTCAGCGCCGACGACGGCAAGGAGGGCGTCTATTCGCCGGACGGCGCGCGCATCGCCTACACGCGCGGTCCCGGCGCCTGGTATCGCAAGGGCTACCGCGGCTCGGCCAACGACGATGTCTGGGTCTGCGACGCCGACGGCTCGCACAACCGGCAGCTCACCAACTTTGACGGCCAGGACGCCTCGCCCATGTGGAGCGCCGACGGAAAATGGATCTACTATGTCAGTGAATTTTACGGCACGCCGGCCAACATCGTCCGCGCCCCCTCCCTTCCTTCCCCCCGCGGGTGGGGGAGGGTGGGGTGGGGGCGCCGCAGCAGATCACTTTCCACAAGGACGACGCCGTCCGCCGCGCCCGCATCAGCGGCAACGGCGACTGGATCGTCTACGAGTGCGGCGCCGACCTGTGGATGGTTTCGACGAAGGAGGGGTCGGCCCCGCGCAAGCTGGCCATCGAGGCCGACGCCGACGACAAGGTCAATCCCGAACGTCCGGAAACCTATACGAGCCATGCGACCGAGTTCGTCGTGTCGCCCGACGAGAAGCACGCCGTCTTCGCGGTCCACGGCAAGCTGTTCCTGACGCCGATCTCCGGCACGCCCAAGGCGGTGCAGCTGACCGAGGGGGAGTCGATGGACCACGGCGCCGCCTGGGCGCCGGACGGCAACCGGCTCCTGTTCGTCTCGGATCGCGGCGGCCACGAGGACGTTTACGCCATCGACTCGGCCGACGCCGACCATCCCCGGCTCGTGGACGCCCACAAGTTCAAGGTCGCGCGGCTGACCGACACGCCGGACCCCGAGTTCGGCGTCGGCTTCGCGCCGGACGGCAAGCGCGTGTCGTTCGTGCGGGACGGCCGGCTGTGGACCATGAACCCGGACGGCTCCGATCAGAAGGTGATCGTCGATCAGCCGCAGGTCTTCGACTACGACTGGTCGCCGGATTCCAAGTGGCTCGTTTACGCCCGCCGCGACGGCGCCTCGGCCAGCGAGCTGTACATCGTCCCGTCGGGCGGGGCGACGGCGCAGGACCCGGCGCGGAACGTGACGCGCTACGCCACCTACAACGGCGACGTGAACTGGAGCCTGGATGGAAAGAAGATCGCTTTTATCGGCGAGCGGCGCGGCAAGAACAACCTGCTGGTGATGGACCTGCAGAAGCCGTTGGCGCCGGGCGTCGCGGCGCCGGCGGCGGGGGGGGCCGTGGACATCGACTGGGACGACATCCACCTGCGGACGGACTCGATCTCGACGTTGCCGATCGACGAGGCGGCGATCTCGCCCGACGGCGCGAAGGTGGCGTTCCGGGCGGGCGGCGACCTGTGGACGGCCGCGACGAACGGCGGCCAGACGACGCGACTGACAACGGGCGGCCAGCAGCCGCGCATGATCCAGTGGTCGCGCAAGAAGCTGGCGTTCGGCGGCTACGCCGATCTGATCTACTTCCTCGACGGCCAGGGCGCGCTGCGGGCGACGCGCTCGACGCCGCAGAACGGTTCGGACGGCAAGCCCGATTTGACGGCGGCGCTCGTGCCGTTCAAGGTGAAGCTGACCGTCCGCACCGACGAGGAGTTCACCGAGATGTTCGACCAGACGTGGCGGTATTTGTCGGAGAACTTTTACGACGTGAAGTTCCACGGCCACGACTGGGACGCAGTGCGGGCGAAGTACCGGCCGCTGGTGAAGCACGTGGCGATGAAAGAGGATTTATACGCCCTGCTGTATCTGATGATGGGCGAGCTGAATGCGTCGCACCTCGGCGTCGGCGGCTACGCCACGACGCCGGAGGAGCAGACGGCGGAGCTGGGCCTGGTGTGGGACGAGGCCTACCGGGGCAAAGGGTTGCGCGTGCTGGACGTGCTGAAGCGCGGCCCGGCGGACAAGCGCGGCCTGAACCTCAAGCCGGGCGAGTTCGTGCTGGCGATCGACGGCGCGGAGGTGACGGAGGCGACCGACCTGAGCCGGCTCCTCAACGGCAAGGTCGGCGAGACGGTCGAATTGCAAACAGCGGCCGACCCGAACGCCGACCCCAAGGCCCGGCGCCGCGTGGAAGTGCGGGCGATCGCCCGCGGCGACATGCACGCGGAAAGCGGGATCGTCGAGGGGGCGCGCGCGCTGATGTACGACCGCTGGGTGGACGGCAACGCGAAGCGGGTGGCGGAGCTTTCGGGCGGCAAGCTGGGCTACATCCACATCCCGAGCATGGACGACGACGGGCTGGAGCGTTTTTTGCGATCGCTCTACTCGGACAATTTCGACAAGGAGGCGATCGTTCTGGACGTGCGTTTCAACGGCGGCGGCACGACGCACGATCAGGTTTTGAACTACCTGATGGGCCACGGCCACACGACGTTCCGGGAGCGGGACGGGCGCGAGGGCACGGTGGTGGAGGCGGGCGATCGCAAATGGAACAAGCCGCTGGTGCTGCTCATCAACAACCGCTCGTACAGCGACGCGGAGGTGTTTCCGAGCGCGTTTCGGACGCTGGGCCTGGGCAAGCTGGTGGGCCAGCCGACGGGCGGCTACGTGATCGGCACGGGCCAGGTGCAGCTGATCGACGGCTCGGTCCTGCGTATCCCGAGGATCGGCGTGTACACACCGGCGGGGGTGGACATGGACAAGGAGGGCGTGCGGCCGGACGTGCTGGTGGAACCGCAGCCGGACCAGCTGGCGAAGGGACGGGACGCGCAGCTGGAGAAGGCGGTGGAGGTGCTGCAGGCGGACGTGGTGGAGTGGAAGAAGGCGCACCCATCGGCGGTGGCGGTGGCGCCGGACGCGCCGAAGCCGTCGCCCGCGCCGATGTCGGCGCCGCCGCTGTTCATGCCGATGGCGAAGTGAGAGGGAATCCGCCTTCGGACGGTGGGTTTCCTGCTCGCAGTCAAGGGGAAGAACGAACCCAGCTGACTTCAACCAGGCGGTTGGCCGAGTCGATGGTGTAAGTCAGGACCAGGGGCGGCGCATCAATGCTGTACAGCCCCTCGGAGAGATGCCGTCCATACTTGATCGGGTCACGAGACAGCAGCTGGTCAGCGTGCGCCTGGGCGGCCGTGACGGCAGCCGGATCACTCGACCGAAGCCAGAGCGGGCCAGCTCATCCTCCGCCGCCGGCTCCCATTCGACCCGGAAGCGATTCATCCTTGCTCTCCGGCCCGCATTCGCCGCAGCTGATCCAGCATCGTCGCCTCATCCATCCCTTCCCGCTGGCGGATCTCGGCCAATCGCTGGAGGTGCGCCTGGACCTGTTCCGAGGGGACGCGCGCCCCCCCCGTGCCACGAACTCGTTTCGATTGTTCGATGGCTTCGACGTCGGCGGGAGGCAGGGGTGTGAGGTGCGCCACGGTGCGCCCCTGTTCGTCGCGGACTTCGACCGGCTCCGCGGCCTCCAGGGCGACCCGCACCTGTTCGGCAGTCAGGACGATGTGTCTCATGATCGCATTGCCCTCCTTCTCTCCGCAGTCTACCAGCGGTTGTCCCTGTCTGCAATCCGTTCTGGGCCCCCCTCACTATCCCCGGTGCATCAGCTCCCGCAGCGCCGGGTACGTCGCCCGGTAGAGGGCGTAGCCCTCGTCATAGGCCGCCCGCGTCTCCCGGCCGCGGTTCCACCACTTCCGCGATCCGCACCATCTCCCGCGCCGCCTCCGCCAGCCCGGCGAACCGGCCGGCGTGGACGGCCGCCACCAGCGCCGAGCCCAGCGCGCACGCCTCCGGCTCGCGCGGCAGCAGCACCGGCATTCCCAATACATCGGCGTGGATTTGTATCCACAATCGGCTCTTCGCCCCGCCGCCGCCCGCGAACAGCCGCTTGATCTCGAGGCCGTGCGCCCGCACGTCCTCCAGGATGTGGCGCGTGCCGTAGGCCGTCCCCTCGTAGATGCTGCGGAAGACGTGGCCGGGGCCGTGCGCCAACGTCAATCCCCAGAAGGCGCCGCGGCCGCGCGGGTCCTTGAGCGGGCAGCGGTTGCCCTGCCAGTAGTCGAGGCAGACCAGGCCGTCGCTGCCCGGCGGCACGGCCGACGCCTTCGCGTCCAGCACCTCGTAGACGTGCCGGCCTACCTTCGCCGCCTCCGCCGCCTCATTGCCTGCGAAGTGCCGCCGATACCAGTCGAGGATTGAGCCGGTCGCCGTCTGGCCGCCCTCCAGCGTGTACGTCCCCTCGGCGACCGCGTCGGGGTAGCAGCCCGACATGCCGCTGCCCAGAAGCGGCGCCGCCGAGTTGGCCAGGTGGCAGGTGCTGGAACCCATAATCATGGCCATGTCGCCGGGTTCGACCGCCCCCATGCCGATCATACCGAGGTAGGCGTCGATGCCGCCCTGCGCCGTCGGCGTCGCCGGCTTCAACCCCAGCTCCGCCGCGGCCGCCGCCGACAGCCGGGCCTCGCCCTTGCCCAGCGGCGTGATGCGCCCCGGCCACTTGCCCGGCAGGTCGTCCAGGCCGACCTTGCTCAGGAGCGCCGCGCTCCAGCCGCCGTCAGGCCGGGCGTAATTCCACTTCACGGAGATGTTATTGAGGGAAAGCGTCCATTCGCCGGTGAGCCGGTGCATAAACCAGTCGGTGCATTCGACGACGCGGCCGGCCCGGTGGTAGACGTCCGGCTCGTGGCGCTTCAGCCACAGCGCCTTGGGCAGCATCCACTCCGGCGACACGACGCCGGACACCCAGCGCAAACTGGGATCGCCCGTGGCGCTGATGTCGGCGGCCTCGCGGTAGGATCGCTGGTCCATCCACAGGAGCGGCCGGCGCAGCGGCGTGCCGTCGAGGGCGCAGGCGATGACGGTGCAGGCGGTGCAGTCGAGTCCGACGCCGGCCACGTCCTCGGGCTTGGCGGCGGCGCGGGCCAGCGCCTCGGGGACGGCGGCGCGGGCGGCGGCCCACCACTGATTCGCGTCCTGCTCGGCCCAGGCGGGCCGCGGGTGGGTGGTGTCCAGAGGCGCGACGCCGAAGCCGCGGCAGGCGCCGGCCGCGTCGAACAGGGCGGCGCGGACGCTCTGCGTGCCGATGTCGAGGCCCAGAAAGAGAGGAGAGAGGGTGTTCATGGCGGTCGGAGAGGGGAAAAGAAGACAGGGCGCCGGGAAGCGCCCTGTCGGAATGAACACGAGTTACGCGAGGGCCGATGTCATTTGGCTGTCAGCTTGAAGGAATCCAGGAACGCCGCCGCGTCCTTGTCGGGCACCGTGTCGAGAGGTCCGGCGGCTATGACCGCATAGAGGCGGGCGTTCACGGCAAATATGTCCGGATCTTGGCTCGCCCCATGGTCCCGCCGTCCACCATGACATCGCGGCCCGGGATTGCCGCCAATGCGTAACCTTGGTCACGCTGGTGACCTTGGAACCTGGTAAATTCGCAAAGCCAGCTGCCCCCGAGAGTGCGTTGTCCAGCTTAGCGTCGATCTTGTCCGCCGGCGGCACGACGGGGTATTCGATATAGCCGACCAAGAAGACGCCCCCGTTTTCCGGCAGTTCCGCCTGGTGGAAGTGCGTGGTCATGTCGCCAATTGGGATCTTCTTGGTCTCTGTCACGTCCTTGAAGGTGTAGCGGCGGCAGGTAAATGGAATACCCGCCGTCCTTGGACGTGTACTCGCTCCAGCCCTTCGGCGCACCAGGCTTGTCCGCCTCCGGCTTGTCCGGCGGCGCATCCGGCCCCATATCCGGCAGGGCGACGGCGGGCGGCGCTGCCGGCGTATCGTCCGGCACGACCGGCGCCAGCTGGTCGATGTCGTCGAGCGCCTCGCCGCCGGCGATCGTACACATCGCCGTGAACTTGTTCGGGTCGGTGTTCTCCGGGATGAAGCGCACCTTGAAGTCGCCCATCACGGCGAACGTGCCGCGCCGGCCCTGGTAGTCGGCGCAGACGAACGGCGTCAGGGCGTCGGGTCCCTCCGACACGCCGCGAACCGTGGCGCCGCCGCCGGCCATCCACGGCGTTTTGCCCGCCGGGATCTGCAACAGCGCGATCGTCTTGTCCAGGCCGTCCTTCACGTCGGCCGGCTTCGTCTCCCGGTCGTATCCGAAAATGCCGTCCCTCGGGTCGCCGGCCGGGTAATCGGCGGCGTCCATCCCGCGGCCGGCCACGCCGATATAGTCGGTCACCGCCACGTCCAGCGGCACGCCGGGATAGCGCACCAGCGGCGCGGCCGACATGTCGGAATGGCTGATGAACTGCGGGATCATCATGCTGGCGGCCCGCAGGTTGGGGCTTTCCTGCCACGAGGCCCGCGCCCCGTCGATCTGCTGCCTCAGGTTCCCGAATTCCCCGTCGCCGAGGTACGGAAGCAGGTCGGCCATCCAACTGACGCGCTGGTCCGGCCTCCACTCGACGAACCGCCCCGGCGTCCGTTCGCGGTGGACGGTCCCGCGCGGGAAGTGGCCGTTTTCCTTGACGTAGCGCTGCAGGGCGGCGGCCAGCTCGTGGATGCGCGAACGGGACGACGCCGTCTCGGCGCCGGCCCGCAGCCGCGTGATAAGCTGGTCGATTTCCTGGTCCACCTTCGCCCTGGCCTTGTCGCCGCCGAACGCCAGGGAGGCGCTGAGCAGGACCAGCGATTTGTCCTGGGTCAGCGTCAACGGCCCCTGGCCCTGGCTGGGGTCCGCGGGGTTGCCGCCCGGCCCAAACGTAGCGCCCGGCCCGAACGTACCGCCCGTTCCCGGCATGGGCGGCACACCCGCGCCCGACCCTGGTGGAGATCCGCTGCCGCCCGCCGGCGGCCCGCCGGTGGCCCCCGGCGGCGGCCCGCCGGTGGCGCCCGGTGGAGGTCCGCCGCTGCCGCCCGGTGGAGGTCCGCCGACTGCCCGGAGGGCCAATCGGCCCAACGCCCGGTCCGCCGCCGTTGGGCGGCGTGGTTCCCGCGGAACTGCCCGTGAGCAATCCGTTGAGGCTGGCGATGAAGGGCTTGAACAAGGTCACGATGGGCTGGGCCAAACGGTCGGAGCCCATGTCCACGGCGATGACGCCGGCGATCCGATCGGACGAGAACGCGGTCAGGCCGAAGCCGATCCAGCTCGCGCCACGTCCTGCGGCCGGAACACCTTCACCTTGTCGAGGATCGCGCGCGTGGCGTCGTCGGAGGCGGTGTCCTTGGCGGTCTGCCAGCTCGCCGCCCGGCTCTGGACGAGACGGCCGAATTCATCCACCAGCGGGTCCTTGCTGGACAGGACGGCGCTGATGAGAATGGCCTCATCGGATTTTTCGATCCGGTCGAAGACGGCCTTCATGCCGGGGTCGATGGTCAGATAGGAGCCGACCAGCTGCGTGGGGGCGGCGGGCGGCGTGTTGGCCGGAGGCTGGCCCATGCCCGGCGGCATCATCGAGCCGCCGGGGCCGGGAGGGGGCATCGAGCCGCCGGGGCCGGGAGGCATCGAGCCGCCCGGACCGGCGCCCGGAGGCGGCGCGATCGGGCTGGCGGAGGGCGGCGCGGCCGAACCGCCAGGTCCGGGGGCGCGCCGAGTCCGGCCGGTCCCGGCGGCATCGATCCGCCCGGGCCGGGGCCTGGCTTGGCCGGCGGCGTCGCCGCCGTCGGCTGCGATTTGAGCGTCGGATGGCCCTTGTCGTCCAGAAACTTCTTCATCGGCGCCGGGTCGGCGAAAACCAGCGTCTGGCTGTCGAGAATGACCACCTGCAGGTCTTCGTGCGCCCGGTTGGCCTTGATGAGCAAAGCGCCCAGGGCGTCGAGGTCGCGCTTGACCGAGTAGGCGATCAGGCCGTTGACCGGCGGGTGGGCCTCCAGCTGGAGGCTGGCGATCAGCTTTTCCTTGTCGATCGCGGCGTTCTTCTGGGTGTGCAGGACGGTGAACACCCAGTGGTTGGTGTTGCTGATGGCCGTCACCACGCGCTCGACGCCCTTGTCGCCGTCGGCGTAGAACGGGAAGGAAAACGTATCCGCGAAAGCCTTCTCGCTGAACGCGCCCGGCGCGAGGGCCGCCTCGCCCAGGCCGCTGTCGTGGAGTTTGTCGATCTGGTAATTGATAATCCAGATCGACCACGTCGCCCGCCTGCCGTAGCCCAGGCGTATCAGGCCCCTGTCGGCGGTGACGTTCTGTAGTCGGCGTCCAGCGATCGCCATGCCCAGGCGTGGACCGGTTCGTGGACCGAGTCACCCGCGCACCCGGTGCAATCAGCGTCATCAGCGGCATGGCTCCGTGCCATCCGTGCAGGTAGTGCGCACGATGCATGAGGCCATACTTCTCATAATCCGCCGGTCGTGGGTTCGAGCCCCACCCGCCCCACATACCTTCACCTGAAGAAACGTTCGATTTGGCCCGGCTGGCTCGGCCTGCCTACCGCATGGATGCGGGCATGGTGGCCGCGATGACCCCGGCCGAGCGTTCCGCAGAGCGCCGCAAGCGCCGCCAGAACTCCTAGCTGGCCAAGCTCGAACCGGTCAGGCCCGGCCCGGTCGCGCGGCCCCCCCCACGGCCGGCGCTAGGCCTCACGCAACGGCCCGACGAGCGCCAATCCTGCCTCCTGTGCGTCACCACAAGCCGTGCGGGTCCCGGGCCGGCACAGGGCATAATTTGACCGAACGGGGTGGCGTTCCCGCCTCCCCTCAGCCGTTTTGCCCCGGATGGTGCCGCCATGGCCGGCCTGCCAGAAGTGATCGGGTTGCTCTACCGCGCCGACTGGACCCGCCTGTCCCTGTCCGCCGAGGTGCGCTCCGAGACCGACCGGAACCTGCTCCCGCCCCTGTCGCCCGATGAGCCGTCCCGCTGGTACCGCCCCCGGCCGGCGCAGACGCAAGAGGAGGAGTGGTCCCGCTGGCACCGCGCCTGGCCGGCGCAGCAGCAAGACGGCCGCTACTTGTGGCGCGGGACGCTGCTGATCGGCCCGGGCGGGCGGTGGCGCCTGGCGGGCTCGGTTCCCGGCCGGGACGCCGGGGGAGGGGCCGCCGAGGGCTACGACGGCGAGCGCGACTGGTCGTGGCGGTCGTCGGCTACGGACGGTCCCCCGCTACTCCCGGTCAAGGTGAACAGCGCCTATCCGCCGGTGCCCGAGCTGCTCTGCCCGTCCCGCCTGCTCGGCGGGTACACCCTGGAAGAACTGGGCCCGGTGACCGTCGCCGGCCGCGACGCGATCGCCGTCGTGGCCACGCCGCGGCGCGACGTCCTCGGCTCCGGTCCCGGCCACTGGTCCCACGACCGCGTCGAGGTCGCCGTGGACGCAGAGCTCGGCATCCTGCTGCGCCGGATCGAGACGTCCGGCGGCGAGTTCGTCATCCTCACTGAGCTGACCGACGTGACGATGAACCCGCCGGAGGCAGCCGACCCCGCCCGGTTCGCGGTGCCGCTGGGCAGCCACCGCAGCGAAACCCCGGGGAAACCGGCCAGTGGTCCTGACTGGGCCACCATGGACCGGGTGGGTGGCGCCCTCGACGTGCTGATCAGGCATGCGCCGCACCGGCCCGGTCGCGGCGAGGGCGGCGATCAGCCGGAGGCGATGCCGTCGCCCGATCCGGCCCCGCTCGACCCGGCCGACGCCTCGCCGCCGCCCGACGAGGTGCTCGACCTGCTCTACCGTAGCGGCGAGCCCCGTGACCTCGGCGCCACCGTGCGGAAGTGGCTCGACCAGGCCGCCATGGTCGCCCGGATGCCAGAAAGCCTCCGTGCCGCCGGGAGCGGCGGCTTCGCCGACCTCCTCGACACGATGACCCGCGGCATGAACGTGGCCCGCACGGACGCCCGGCTGCGCGTCAGCGGCCCGGACCGGTACCGCCTCGACTATTATTCGCCTCGCCCGGGCCGCGGGGCCCCGACGACGATCGCCTGCGACGGCGAGCGCCGCTGGCAGGTCTACCAGGACCGGACCGTGGTCGGCCCGGCCGCTCCGCTGACGGACCCTATCGCGTTCCTGGCCGACTCGTGCTGGCTGCTCCGCGGCCGGCTGTCCGGCGGCACGGAACTCACCTACCGTGGCCGTCCCGCCCGCCAGCTCCGCGTGACCCGCGTACTCGGCGGCGCCGGCCTGGTCGTGGGGCCCCCGCTGTTCCCCGACACCATCGCCGACGCGATCGTGGACGCCGAGACCGGCTGCCTGCTCCGCCTGATCTCCTACGCCGGCGACACGCTCGCGATCTGGTCGGAGCTGGACGACATCAGCACGGAACCCGCCTGCCCGGACGAGTTCCGGGTGCACGTCCCGCCCGGCACCCGCATCGTGGAGGAAACCGGCAACTGGGTCGCCGATGCCGTCGCGGTCATGCCCGGCCTGGCCGGGACCGCGGCTCGCGCCGCCGCCGCGACCGTCAGCCGCACCACCGGCGCCGTCTCCGCCGCCCGGCGCTTCCTGGACGACCTGCGCGGCCATCGCTAGACAGGAGCTTGAGCTGTTACGCCGCGGCTTGAGCGCGTTCCCGGACGAGCTCGTTGATCAGATTGTCCAACCGGGCTACTGCCGTAGCGCGAGAATCCGCAGTCAGCGGGCCGTTTCCGCAGCTGCACCGGGTTCGCCCGCCTCGGCCGCCGTCACCTGGCCCGACGCTCTGGACGGCCTGGTACAGTCCGCGGTTAGCATGGGTGCATGCCGGGTGAGCCGAGTACCAGGCGCGGGCGCGCCAGCCGGGAGCGGATCGTGGAGCGGGCTGCGGGACTGTTCGCCGAGCGGGGGATCGCTGCCACCAGCGTGGATGAGGTGCTGGCGGCGGCGGGGGCGGGCAAGGGCCAGTTCTACCACTACTTCCGTGGCCGGGATGAGCTGGCGGCGGCGGCGGTCGGGTATCGCTGCGCGCAGGTGCTGGCCGAGTTGACCAAGGCCCTCGGCGGCGTGTCGTCGCTGGCCGGGCTGGAGCAGGCGCTGGCGGGGTTCGTGGCCGGATTCGAGCAGGCGGGGATGCCGGGGTGCCCGATCGGGACGCTGGCCACCGAGGTCTCCGGGCGCAACGAGGACGCGCGGCTGCAGGCCGCCGCCGGCTTCGACGCCTGGGAGCGGCTGCTGGCGGACACGCTGGAGCGGATGCGCCAGCGCGGGGAACTGCGCGCCGCCGCGCCGCCCGGCGCTCTGGCCACCGGGCTGCTGGCCAGCATCGAGGGCGGAATGGTGCTCAGCCAGGCCCGCAAAGATATGGCGCCGCTGCGGATCGCGGTGGACGCGGGGCTCGCGCAGGTACGGGCATATCTGAGCTGAGTCTGTACTAAACCGTCCACTTCTTGTTAGCCTCAGTACTGTACTAATCAGTCCAGTCCTGGAGGCCTGATCTCGTGACCGCCCGATCCGCTTCGCTGCTGGCCACCCGCCACGGCAAGCTGCTCCTGCTGCTGCTATGCGCGGTGCAGTTCCTCGATGTCGTTGATTCCTCGATCATGAACGTGGCCCTGCCGTCGATCCGCCGCGACCTGGGCTTCTCGGCGCAGGGCCTGCAGTGGGTGCTGTCGGGCTACCTGGTCACCTACGGCGGGCTGCTGCTGCTCGGCGGCCGCGCCGGCGACCTGCTCGGACGGCGGCGGATGCTCGTGGCGGGCACCGCGCTATTCGCCGCCTGCTCGCTGGCCGGCGGCCTGGCGGTGGACGCGGGCATGCTGGTCGGCGCCCGGCTCGGGCAGGGCGCAGGCGCGGCGATGATGGCGCCGGCCGGGCTGTCGATCCTGACCACGAGCTTCAACTCCGGTGATGACCGTAACCGGGCGCTCGGGGTCTGGGGGGCGATCTCCGGCCTGGCCGCGGCGGCTGGGGTGTTCCTCGGCGGCGTGCTGTCCCAGGGACCGGGATGGCGGTGGGTGCTGTTCGTCAACCTGCCGGTCTGCGCGCTGATCCTCGTCGGCGCTTTCCGGCTGGTGCCCGGCGGGCGGCCCGCCGCCCGGCCCGCGGGTTTCGACATCCCCGGCGCGGTCCTGGCCACCGGCGGCATGCTGCTGCTGGTCTACGCCCTGGTCCGGGCCCCTGAGCAGGGCTGGGGCAGTGCCCGCACGATCGGGGAGCTCGCCACCGCGGCCGTCGCGCTCGCCGCCTTCACCGCCATCGAACTGCGCCGCCGCGACCCGCTGTTCCCGTTCTCCATCTTCCGCGTCAAAGGGCTGGCAGCCGCGGATGCCCGGTCTCCAGGAGTACCAGGCGCCATGGTCACGCGCAAAGGCATGACCACAGCCCACGAAGACATCAAAGGAGCTGTGGCCGGGGCGATAAAAGCGCCGCTCGCGGCGGCCCAGCCTCTAGCCGAAGTCCTCTAGTCAACACAGGTAAGGAGATCTGATGAAGTTCCTGCTCCAGGTCCGCTTCAACGGCGCCGACAACGTAATCGGCGAGCTCCCCGCCGGGGAGCAGCAGAAGGTGACCGCCGAATTCGAGGCGATTCGCCAGTCTTCGGGCGTGCTTGACGGCAACCAGCTCCAGGCCGCCAGCACGGCGGCGACAGTCCGAATGGACGACGGACAGGCGCGGGTCACCAAGGGCCCGGCCGTCGAGGCGGGAAACGAGTTGGACGGGTACTACATCTACGACGCGCCAGACCTAGATGCGGCGATCGCGTTCGCGGCACGGATCCCGGCCACCCGGTTCGGCGGGACCGTCGAGGTGCGCCCGATGCCGGAGCGCTAGCGATGGCCGAGTTCCCAGCGCCCGCAGAGGGAATCGTGCTCACGCACTTCATCGTCGCCTCCGACGTCGATCGGACGCGGCGCTTCTACGCCGACGTGCTCGGCGGCGAGGTGCTGCGCGAAGGGGAGCCGTCAATCATCGGGCTCGCGAACAGCTGGATCGTCATCAACGTGGGCGGCCCACCCACCCGATGACAAGCCGACGGTGACGCTCGAGACGCCCCGCGACCCCGATCACGTCAGTAGCTTCCTCAACATCCGCGTCGCCGACATTCACGCCGTCTACGAGCGGTGGCGCGCTCGCGGGGCCGAGTTCCTGACACCGCCCACAGCACGGCGTCACGAGCTGCGCTGCTAGCTGCGCGACCCGGACGGCCACCTCATCGAGATTGGCCAGAGGATCCCCGGATAGCCGGGCTGCTTGCCCAGCCGTCATGCGCAGGCAGCGGCCGCGGGTTCCCGCGGCCGCTGTGCTGGGCCTGCCGGCTACCAGGCTTGCGGTGCGATGAAGGCGTCGAGTTCGACGTGTCCGGCGAGGTTGTCGATGAGGCCGACCAGGGTGGCGAAAACGCACTCCAGCACGACATCGAGAACCGCTTCGGTGGACAGCCCGGCCTGCGCCGCGGCGGCGAGCGCGGAGTCGCTGACCTTGCCCCGGTTCAGTGCTATCTCGCGGGCCAGCGCCGCGACGGCGGCGGCGGTCATGTCGGCCGGCGCGGCGCCCTCGCGCAGCAGCTTTATCTGCTCCTCGGACAGGCCTAGCTTGCCGAGCATCGTGGAATGAAAGGCGACGCCGTAGCGGTTGCCGACGGCGACGCCGACGGCAAGACCGGTGATCTCGCGAAGAACCGGGTCTAGCTTGGCCGACGCGACCGCGCGGCGCAGCCCGTCGAAGCCGGCGAGCAGGGCGGGCGATGCGGCGGTGGCCGCCGCCAGGTTGGGCACCAGGCCGAGATCGGCCGCGATGCCGTCGAGCACAGCCCGGCTCCCGGCCGGGGCGTCGTCGGTCGTCAAGATGGCGAGTTGCACGATATGGCTCCTTGTCGCATGTGTGGTGAATCGCGTCGGGACCACTGTGCTGCCCCGCTGGCGTGGCGGCGATTCCCTGGCAGGGAAGCGCCCAAGTGCACGAGCGGCCGTAGGCTCACAACTGTGTCTGTCACCGCCCCTGCGCCGGCCGGGTTTGGCCATCTGCTCCGGCACTGGCGCTCGGTCCGGGCCAAGTCCCAGCTGGACCTCGCTTGCGACGCCGAGACGACGCCGCGCTACGTGAGTTTCGTGGAGACGGGACGGGCGCAGCCAAGCCGGCAGATGGTGGTCAGGCTCGCGCGCGCTCTGGACGTGCCGCTGCGAGAGCGCAACGAACTGCTGCTCGCCGCGGGCTATGCGCCGTTGTACTCCGCCGCGCCGCTCAGCAGCCCGCTGCTCAAGCGGGTAGAGCAGGCGCTCACGTCGATGCTCGGCCAGCATGAGCCGTTCCCGGCCGTGGTGCTCGACCGCGGCTGGCAGGTGCAGCGCGCCAACACCGGCGCGCAGCGGCTGTTCGGCCGCCTGTTCGCGCCGAACCCGGTCCCGGCGCCAGCGAACGTGCTGCGACTGGTCATTGAACCCGGCCCGATGCGCGACAAGCTGCGTAACTGGGCCGCGGTGGTGCCAGCGCTTCTTGACCGGGCGCACCGGGAGGCGATCGGCGGCGTGCTCGACCGGGAGACGGCGGAGCTTGTCCGGGATCTTCGCGGCCGGCCCGACGTCGCCAGGCTCCTGACCGAACCCGACCTGTCTCCCGGCTCCGCGCCGATCGTTGACCTGCACTTTGACATGGCCGGCACCAGCCTTCGGTTCTTCTCGGTGGTCTCGACAATCGGCGCGCCGATCGATGTCACCGCGCAGGAATTGCGAGTCGAGGCATTCTTCCCCGCCGACGACCAGACCAGGGACCGCTGGACGTCGCTCGAAGTCAGCGAGCGGGCGTCTCTCGCTTAACCACTCACACTGGTGCCTTCTTGGCAACATGGCTGGCTGTCCGGCGGTGTCACCTTCACCCTGGTCGGGCATCCGATGACATTGCGCGTGGTCGCAACGGTCGCCGAGGAGAAACACTGACCCTGCTGGACCTGCAGCCCTGGTACAGCGCATTCTTCTGCATCCGAATACCGAACTTCGCCTGTGCGTCTGGGTGCCGTTCTCGGCACCCAAATGGTCGGAGTTAGGTTTACGGACTGCGAGGGATTGGTGAATCCGCGCGCACATGCTGCCGCCGACCAACGACCTCCAAGAGCTGACCCGGCTGATAATCACCCACTCCTGACGGCCAGACCATCGGGCACCCCTTGCAGGTCGCAACCGCGCCGGTGGCGCCGCGCCGCGGGACGGCTTAGGCAGCGGCTATGGCCAGGGTCACGATCAGCGCGGCGAGGGCCAGCGCCCAGATGATGCCTGAGCGGCGCTGCGCGACCGTGTCGCGCCGGTGCCGGTGAATCCCGGACGATCCGTTTGACTATGAACCCCCGTTCTAATCGCCCGGCTATCCCGGAGCACCAGATGGCCATTTGCGACGGTGGATCGGCCTCCGTCTTGATCGTGGAACGTCGCCGTGTTGTGACGTCGGGCTGTCGGTCCACTTCGTTACCATGACCCTCATGGGCGAACTGCCCGCCGGTGACACCCACGACGTGATCCGTCAAAGCGGCCAGGTGGTGGCGGTGGTGGTGCCCATCGAGGAGTACCAGCAGTTGCGCCAGGCGATGCGCGAGCAGCAGGTCAACGAGGAGTTCGATGCTGCCCGGGCCGGGTACCTGGCCCGCCGTGAGGCCGGGGCGATCCGCTACGTGTCGCATGAGGAAGCGGGCCGCCGCCGGGGCATGCCATCTCGGTGAGCTATCGGGTCAACTGGGAGATTCAAGCTCTGGACCAGGCGGCGGACTTCCTCCGTGACGATCCCGTCGGTGTCGCTGCGCTCTGGGGACACTGTTAGCCAGCTCGCCGGTGAGCCGCGGCCGCCGGAGTCGTTCCCTTACGGGTCGCCGGATCTGCGGCGCCTGCGGGCCGGGCGGTACCGCGTCTTCTACACGATCGATGAAGAACGGCGGGTAGTCCAGGTCAACCACGTCGCCCGCCTGCCGTAGCCGTGGTATTTCACGCCCTAGCCGGGGACGGTAACGTTCTGTAGCTGACATCCGGTGATCGCCATGAAAGGCGTGGACCGGTTCGTGGACCGAGTCATCCGTGCAAAGGGTGCAATGAGCGCTATCGGCGGCACGGCTCCGTGGTATCCCTGCAGCTAGCGTGCATGGTGCAAGAAGCCATACTTCTCATAATCCGCCGGTCGTGGGTTCGAGCCCCACCCGCCCCACTCTGCGAAACTGCCGGTAAGGCGCTGTGAGCTGCGGAGATGCTCCATTATCCGGCCCTTGTGACTAGCCTCCGGGTCCGCTTTCGGGGCCCGACGGACGCAGAATGACGCCACCGCTTGCCAGCGCGACGCCGGGCGTGGGGTCGCTGAGGCTCGGAAGGCGCTCCGGGTCGGGGCGGCGTGACGGTGGTAACGCTCGGCTGGTTTTCATCCTCGGCCGGGCCATCATCATCGCGATGGAGCTGAACGCGGCCATCTACGACCGCTATGGGAACCTCCCTGCCCATGCTTCGGATCATCGACTGTTACTCGGCTCGCATCCGCCGGCTCTTCCGTCTCCCCTCGGCCGTCGTGAACGGCCCGAACGTACGGTCCTCGGCGACGTAGCGGTACAGGGCGATGCAGAAGCGCCCGATGCAGATCATTGACATGAGTGGCCGGTTCGCGGCTCGCTGACATCACCTGCGACGCGGCAATGACCGGCGGGCGGCCGCGGTACGTCGAGTGCCGGGTTGCGGTCGAAGAAGCCAGCTGGCTTGAGCACGAAACCGGTGTAGTCGACCGGCATGATGGGCCAGTCCTCTGGCCGGGGGAAGTGGGTGAGCCCGAAGGTGTGCCAGAGGACGATGTCGGTCCCGTCGATGTTGCGGTCGGCCTGGATCCAGGTGTCGATGCCGGTGAGGCCGCCGGGGTTCTGGTTGACGAACGCGCCTGAAGGATACCGCTGGTCCTCAGTTTGCGCGGTGACCCACAGATGGCGGGTGGTGAAGGCGGCCCGGCGCGCGATGGAGGAGTCTGGGTCGGCAAGCAGCACCGGGCCGCCCTCGGCGTGCAGGGCGTAGCCTACGGGCTGCCCCATCGCGTTGCGCACCGACGGGTTGCATATGTGCCAGGTGCGCCCTGCGGTTCCGTCTGCTAGGCGGGCGCCGTCGCGTTCGGTGCGCAGCCGGGTCGCTCGTCGGGTGAAGGCGTTGCCGTACGGGTTTGACTCGGAGATCGGAACGCGGACGGCGTCAACCTCATCGACAGCGTTCGTGGTGCCGTCGACCATCATGTCGAGCCGGGCGGAGAAGAGGTGCTGATGGAAGGGGGCACCGACGCCGGCAGCGATCTCGCTCGCCCACGGGTAGGACGGGTCGCCCGGGGTCGGATAGGCCGAGGCGAAGACGACACCGGTCGCCTTGCACTCGAGCTCGATGGTCCCGTCAAGGTAGAGGTACCAGTAGAAGCCGTAGTCATAATTGCCGACGGTGATGAAGAACGAGATCACCAGGCGCCTCTGGCGGCGCGTGGATGAGCTCGCGTTGTACATGTCGGTGTGCTTCCACAAGAGCCCGTGGTCTTCTTCGTGCATGCAGATTGCGTTGGTGATGGTCCGTGGCCGGCCATCGTCGTCGGCGATTGTGGCGTCGAAGTAGTGGATCTCACCGAGGCAGTCACAGCCGAGGGTGAGGGCGTTGGCTTCCTTGCCCAGTGAGTATTCGCCGGCGTCGAAGTAGTTCTGCCAGAAGCGCACGGGTGAGGGATCCCCGTAGGGAACCACCATCTCCGCGACTGATGCCCGGTAGATGATCGGCCGCAGGCGTCCGCCGTCCTCGAAGCCGATCTGGTGGAGCGTGAGGCCTTCGATCTGGTCGAAGCCGATTCTGAACTGCCACTTCTCCCAGTTCACCTGGTTGCCGTCGACGGTGAAGCTGGGACCGTCGGGCTGGGTAATCTCGATGGGCCGCTGGGAGGTGCGGGCTGGGCGGGCCGGGTCGTCGAGGTGGAAGTCGGTGGGTGTCAGCGGGATGTCGAACGCGCCGTCGTCGATCAACTCGATTACCTCGCAGCTGATGAGGTCGACGTAGGCGACGATCCCGTCAATAGGATGGGCCCAGACGTTGTCGTCGTCGTTGAGTTGCAGGAACGACAGGCAGCGGACCAGGCGGCGGCCCTCTTCGCCGGGGAGTCCGAAAACTCCCGCGCTGAGCGCTGACACCCTGATGCGGGCGGGGTCGGTGAGCCCGCGCTTGGCCATGGCCGCCCGCCAGTTCGCCTCGGACCACAGCACCTTCTCCACCAGGTCGAACTCTTCAGCCATAATCGGTGGCTGGCCCTCGCTTCGTGCGTCCACGATGCGTGAGGAGAGAACCGTCGCCGTGGTCAGGGACGTAATTACCTCGGTGACCTGGCCGGTGGCGCGGTCCAGCAAGACGCTGCGCACGCGCCGGTCGGTGAGGTACGCGGGCTCCCATGCGAGCACCTCGCGTTTCGGCGGCTCGTGGAGCATGACGAGCGGGAAACGGGTAGTCGGCCAGACGAGGCCGGCTCGATCCAGGATCATGCGGTTCAACTCGATCTCGCCGCCGGTGAGACGGTCGAGGGGGTGCTGGGACATGCTGTCATTCCTTCAGGGAGACGAATGGGTATCAGACGCTGAAGACCGAGCTTCCGGCGATGTAGGTGCGCGCGCCGCTGCCGTTGGGGGCGAGTTCGCCGTAGGTCTTGTCGATGGCCTCGGCGTAGAAGGCGAACACCGCGGCCGCCCGGGGAACGTCCATGGTGTGTGCGACGGTGACCGGCTTGCCCATGTCCATGGAGTCCATCAGGGCCAGCTCCTCGGCGTGCTGCTCGATCAGCGCGGCGAGCCGCAGCAGGACCTTACGCCGATCGGCGGGCGTCGCGCGGCTCCACGATCCCGCCTCGAAGCTGCGGCGTGCCGCCGCGACGGCGTGGTCGACGTCGTCGGGGCCGCAGGCGGCAACATCGGCGATGACGGTGCCGTCGGCCGGGTTGATGCTGGGGAAGGTGTCGGCGTCGGCCGCGGGCTGGAACGCCCCATCGATGAAGGCGTGGTCGCGGATGGTCAGTGCCCGGGCATAGGAGGCCCAGCCGGCGCTGCTGTCGGGGGTCGATGGCATCGCGGGTTCAGCCCTTCCTCGTGGTGGCGACCAGTTTCAGCCGCAGTGCTAGGCCGGTGGCCGGTGGAGAATGCATCACGATTCCTCGCGTCGGTGGGTGTGACCGGTCAGGATGCCAGCGGCTGCGGTGCGGTCTGCTGGGCGATCAGGTCGGCCTCGATGGAGGCGGTGAAATCCGATCCGGCGTCGTCGCGGCGCCGGGCCCACCAGTAGCCGACGGTGCAGAACGCCACGATGGCCAGCAGGGTGCCGACAGTGAAGGCCTCGAAGGTCACCCGGCTCACCCCCCAGGTGCCGGCGAAGTCGTAATGAATGCCCAGCAGCGATTCGATCGTGCCGGGGAACACCGAGATCCACGAACCCAGCGCCACCCAGGCGTAGATCAGCACCGCGCAGGCCCACAGCCCGGCCCGGCCGCCCGGGATCCGGTATGGCCGGTCCAGCGCGGGGTAGCGGTGCCGCAGCCGTACCACGGCCGGGAAGATCACCAGGTAGCTGAGCAGCAGGGTGCTCACCGCGATCGACAGCACCACGGTGAACACCGCCGCGGTGCTGCCGTGCACCAGCACGGTGGCCGCGATGCAGAACATGGTCGCCACCACCCCCGACAGCAGGTTCACCCGGACCGGGGTGCTCAGGGTGGGATGGAACACGCCGAAGAACCGGGGGAAGGTGCCGTCCGCGCCGGCGATGGCCTGGATCCGGTCCGAGGCGATCATCCAGGCGCTGCCCTGGTTGAGCAGGACGAAGATGAACAGCGCCGCGATGATCCGCAGCAGCACGTGCGCGGCCGGGCCATACACGCCGAACACGGTACCCACCGCGTCCAGGAACCCGGTCGCGCCGGAGATCTGCGACGCCGGCACCACCGCGGTGATGCCGAAGATCGGCACCAGGTAGCACAGCGCGGAAATGGTACCGGACACCGCGACCGAGACCGGCACGTCCTTGCGCGGGTTGCGCATCTCCTCGGCCGCGCCGTTCTGCGCCTCGAACCCGACCACCGCGAACAAGATGATCGGGGTCACCGCGAGGAACCCGGCCGTGCTCGGGGAGAAGCTGCCCGCCCCGTACCCGTGGATCCCGTGTTTGGCCGCGTAGATCCCGACGGTCACCACGAACACTGCGACCAGCGCCACCTTGAGGATAGCGCCCACGTTGAGCAGCCATTTGCCGTAGCGCAGGCTCACGACCGCGGACAGGATCGCCAGCCAGATGAACCCCAGCTTGAACAGGTAATCGGCGGCGCTGCCCTCGTGGGTGTGCACCAGGTAGGTGCTCCAGGTGGTGGCTGCCAAAAAGACCAGCGACCCGCCCAGCCACACCGGGTTGGTGATCCAGTAGAACATCGTCGACAGCGACGCCCAGAACCGGCCGAACGCCAGCCGCACCCACACGTACGGGCCGCCCTCCTGCGGGAACGAGCTGCCCAGCTCGGCCATCACCAGCCCGTAGGGCACCATGAAGGCCAGCACGATCACCGTGGTCCAGGTGAACGCCTGCGCCCCGCCGGAGGAGGCGATCTGCCCGATCGTATCGATCGAGATCGTCGCGGCGATCGTCAAGAAGATGATGTCCAGCCGGCCCAGGTTGCGCTGCAGCCGCCCGGCCACGCCTCTCTGTTTGCTGCCGCCTGCTGGCTGGCTGGTTCTTGTGGTCTCAGTGGGATAGTCGACCTCGCCGGGCATGGCGGGCTCCTTTCTGCTGGCCTCTATGACCCACCACTCTCGACCTCTGGCCTGCCGTCCGGAGCGGGTCTGCTGATTGACACCAGCATGAGGACGCCGCAGGCCCCTGTCCAACCGATCTATTCGAGCTAGAGCATCGGCTAAGCCGATGCTCGGCTCCGGCTGGCGCGAGCGCCGCGGCCGCGCAGCACCTCGGCACTCAAGGCGGCGACCGCCGCGGCGCGGCGGGTGGGGCGGCTGCCGGCGGCGGTGACCAGTACGACTTCCAGTGGCGTGCCGCCTCCCTTCAGGGCCAGGGACACGACCGGGTGGCCGTCCAGGGAGGTTGCCATGGCCGGCTGCAGGTTCAGCAGCGTGTAGGCCAGTCCGCGGCCCGCGAGCGCCCGCAGCGTCTCCACGCTGGTGCTCCGGTAGCGGATCTGCGGCTCGACGCCGGCGGCGGCGAACATCCCGAGGAAGTAGTCGCGGCTTTGCGGCAGATCCAGCAGTGCCAGCGGCTCGCCGGCGAGCTGGGTGAGCGTGACCTTCGAGCGCCCCGCCAGCTTGTGCCCGGCCGGCAGCAGCACGTACGGCGGCAGGGTGAACACCCGGCTGGTGACCAGTCGCGGATCCGGGTCCAGTTCGTAGCCCAGGCCTAGTTCGAAGCGGCCGCTGATCACCCCCTGGGCGAGGGCGTCGAGGTCGACCTCGCAGGTGTCCAGGCGCAGGCCGGGGTGACGCTCGGCGCAGGTCGCGAGCAGCTCGGGCAGCACGTACGGGGCGAGCACCTCGAAGCACCCGATCGCGATCGCGCCGGTGAGCTCCTGCCCGAACTCGTGGGCTTCGGCCTTCAGGTCTTCGGCCTGGGCCAGCAGACGACGAGCGGCGGCCAGCAGCTGCTCGCCGGCCGCGGTGAGCGTGACGCCGCGCGCGTGATGGCGCAGCAGCAGCTGCACGTCCAGGGCACGCTCTAGATCGGCCAGTGCGGTCGACATCGCCGACTGGGACAGGTGCACCCGCGCCGCCGCCCCGGTGACGCTGCCGCACTCAGCGACCGCGACGAAATACTCCAGCTGGCGCAGCGTGTATTCGGCCACCGCGACCCTCCACATACCTGCAGAGATTGAACCGAACTTTAACAGTGAAAACATCAACTGTACAGATGGCTCGGCAGGTTGCACGCTGGACCAGAAGACTGGACCACGATCACCGGAGGGACAGCGTGAGCACGCACACCCGCATCCGCCCGTTCAACACCCGCGACACCTATCCCGAGCAGGACCTGGACAACGACCTGTGCCAGGCCGTCATCGCCGGCGACACGATCTACCTGCGCGGGCAGATCGGGCAGAACCTCGGCACCTCGGAAAACGTCGGCGTCGGCGACGTCACCGCGCAGGCCGAGCAGGCCATGACCAATATCGACCTGCTGCTCCGCGAGACCGGCTCCTCACTGCAGGACATCGTCAAGGTCACCGTCTACCTCGTCGACCCCCGCTACCGCGAGCCGGTGTACCGGGTAATGGGCCGCTGGCTCAAAGGCGTATACCCGGTCTCCACCGGACTGGTCGTCTCGGCGCTGGCCCGCCCGGAGTGGCTGGTCGAGATCGACGCCACCGCTGTCCGCGCGGCGACATCATGACGTTCTCGCTCACCGCCCGCTGCCCCGGTACCGGCGCGTTCGGCATCGCGATCAGCTCCTCCAGCCCCGCTGTGGCCGCCCGCTGCATCCATCTGCGCCCCGGCGTCGGCGCGTCCGCGTCGCAGAACATCACCGACCCCCGCCTCGGCGGGCGGCTGCTCGACCGGCTCGCGGCCGGCGATAGCGCCGCCGAGGCGATGGCCGCGGTCGTCACCGTCGACCCCACCGCCGACTACCGGCAACTCACCGTGGTCGACACCGCCGGGCGGGTCGCCGGTCACTCCGGCCGGCGCACGCTGGGCACACACCACCTCGCCATCGGCGACGGCGCCGTCGCAGCCGGCAACCTGCTCGCCTCCGCTGGCGTTATCGACGTCATGCTCGCCGCATTCGACCACAACCCGGCCGACACCCTCGCCGCCCGGCTGCTCCACGCCCTGACCGCGGCGCTGTCCGCCGGCGGGGAGACGGGCCCGGTGCACTCCGCCGGGCTGGCTGTCACCCACCCCAACGCCGGTTGGGCGGAGACCGACCTGCGCGTCGACTGGCACGACGACCCAATCGGGGAACTGGGCCGACTCTGGACACTATGGCAGCCGCAACGCCAGGACTACATCACCCGCGGCCTGCACCCGGCCAGCGCGCCGGCCTACGGCGTGCCGGGCGACCAGTGACCGCCAAAGAGCAGGCCCGGGCCCGGATCGCCGCCGCCGCCGGCCAGCTGCTCGAGCTCAGCCACCGCATCCACGCCCACCCCGAGACCGCCTGGGCCGAACACCGGGCCGCCGGCTGGCTCACCGATGCGCTGGAGGGGCTTGGCTACGCGGTCACTCGCGGCGCCTGCCAGCTGCCCACCGCGTTCACCGCCAGCATCGGCACCGGCGACCTGCGCATCGGGATCTGCGCCGAATACGACGCGCTGCCCGGGCTCGGCCACGCCTGCGGCCACAACATCATCGCCGCCGCCGCCATCGGCGCCGCCACCGGCCTGGCCGGCGTGGCCGACCAGCTCGGGCTCACCGTCACCGTGCTTGGCACCCCCGCCGAGGAAGGCGGCGGCGGGAAGATCTTCATGCTCGACCGGGGCGCCTTCGACGGGCTGCACGCCGCGATGATGATCCACCCCGGCCCCGGCGATGCCGGCCGGGCCGAGCCCTTCGCCGTCGACCATCAGCACATCAGCTACCGCGGCACGACCGCGCATGCGGCCGCCTACCCCGAACTGGGCGTCAACGCCGCCGACGCGTTCACCATCGCCCAGGTCGCGATCGGGCTGCTCCGCCAGCAGCTGCCCGCATCGGTGCGGGTGCACGGCATCGTCACCCAGGCCGGCCTCGCACCTAACGCCATCCCCGACCGCGCTGAGGGCCGCTGGTACGTTCGCGCCGCCTCACTGGCCGAGCTCGACCGGATCGAACCACGCGTCCGCGCCTGTTTCCAAGCCGGCGCGCTGGCCACCGGCTGTGAGCTGGCGATCAAGCCGGATAGCCCGCGTTACGCGGAGTTCCGCAACGACGAGCAGCTGCTCGGCCTGTTCCTGGCCAATGCTCGCGATCTCGGCCGCCCATTCACTGGCTCCGGCGCCGGCGCGCGGATGAACCGCGCCTCCACCGACATGGGTAACATCTCCCTGCGCCTGCCGGCGATCCACCCCTACCTCGGCATCGATTCGCTCCCTGCGGTCAACCACCAGCCCGAGTTCGCCGCGCACTGCGCCGGGACGGCCGCCGATCGGGCCGTCCTAGACGGTGCCATCGCCCTGGCGGCCACCGTTATCGACGCCGCGACCCGCGACAACGTACGCGACCGCCTCCTGCACCCGCCCAGCTCCAGACGCCCATGACATTACCGGAGCGTGCCAGATAACTGAGTAGCAGGCGCTCACCGCGACGGACAGGACGATGCTGAACGCCGCCGTGCTGCTGTGCACCAGCGTGGCGGTGGCGACACAGAACACGGTGGCCACCGTTCTGCGTTTACCGCTCAATGACTAGCCCCGGTGACGGAATTGCGAGGTTCGCCGAAGCAGCGGGCGGGAGGTCGGCGGGAACCGCGTCTCGAACATGCGTGCATCGGCAAATCAGAACTAGAAGGTCAGAAACATCTGTTGGACAGAAGCATCGCCATCCGGAGAGGATTTAACAAACGCAGGCGTGCGCTCTAACGCACCGGGCGGTTTGCCTTTAGAAGCGGAGGTTGGGATGTCGAGCCAAGAGACCGAGGTTCTCGTTGTCGGCGCAGGCCAGGCCGGGCTGGCGATGAGTGAGCACCTGAGCGACTGCGGCGTGCCGCACCTCGTCTTGGAGCGGCACCGCATCGCCGAGCGATGGCGCTCAGAGCGGTGGGACTCCCTGGTCGCGAACGGGCCTGCCTGGCACGACCGCTTTCCCGGTCTGGAGTTCCCCGACCTGGATCCCGATGCCTTCGCGTCGAAGGAGCAGGTCGCGGATTACTTCGCCGCCTACGCGGAGAAGATCGCCGCGCCGATCCGGTGCGGTGTCGAGGTGACATCCGTACAGAGGAACCAAGGCAGGGCCGGCTTCCGCGCCCAGACGTCGGACGGGACCATCGGCGCACGTTTCGTCGTCGTCGCGACCGGGCCGTTCCAGCGACCCGTCATCCCGCCGATCGTTCCCGACGACGCGGGACCGCCCCAGATCCACTCCAGCGCCTACCGCAACCCGGGGCAGCTGCCCGACGGCAACGTCCTGGTGGTCGGGGCCGGATCGTCGGGAGTGCAGATCGCCGCCGAGCTCCGGCAGTCGGGGCGGCGCGTGTTCCTGTCCGTCGGCCCGCACGAGCGGCCCCCGCGACGGTACCGCGGCCGCGACTTCTGCTGGTGGCTCGGGGTCCTGGGCCTGTGGGACGCTGAGACTCCTACTCTGGGCGCGGAGCATGTCACCATCGCGGTTAGCGGCGCGCACGGCGGCCACACCGTCGACTTCCGCGCCCTCGCGGCCCGCGGCATCACCCTGGTCGGCCGGACTACCTCCTTCGACAACGGCACCCTGCGCTTCGCGCCGGACCTGGCCGGCAACATCGCCGCCGGCGATGCCAGCTACCTGGCGCTGCTCGACCAGGCTGACGCCTACATCGCCCGGAACGGCCTTGATCTCCCCGCGGAACCGCAGGCAAGAGTTCTTAGCCCGGACCCGGAGTGCGTGACCCACCCTGTCCGCGGCCTCGACCTGGCCGCCGCCGGGGTCACCTCGATCATCTGGGCGACCGGCTTCACCGCCGACTACAGCTGGGTGCACGTGGACGCGTTCGACGAGAACGGCAAGCCCAGGCACCGGCGCGGCGTGTCATCCGAGCCCGGCATCTATTTCCTGGGCCTGCCCTGGCTGTCCCGGCGCGGATCGAGCTTCATCTGGGGGGTCTGGCACGACGCCAAGTACCTGGCCGACCACATCACCACCCAGCGCGGCTACCTCGCCTACCGGACCAGCCGGGAGCCTGTACCGGCGGCTACGGAGCCCGACTCGGGCCTCACCGTGGCCTAACTGCTCGACCAGTACGTGTCAACAGCCGGGTGGGACGTGTTCTGCTGGCTCAACCACACGCCTTACGACCCCGCCAGGCACGGTGCTGCTGCCGCGCTTATAGAGCCGGGTGCGCATGAGGTTGACACAGGGGGTGTCATTGTCGCTTCACCCCAGGCAGACCGCTAAGACTGGCGTCTGCAGGCTGCGCCGCGAGCGCGGGCCCCAGGGACACGATGGTGTCACCAGCATGCGGCGCCGACGTGCTGGTCTGAGTGACGGCGATGATTGTCCGGTCAGTGGCAAGGGCGATCGCGTCGGTCAGCCGTCGCTTGCGTGGGAAGAGCTGCCCTCACCGACCTGCTGCGACAGACCAAGCTTGTCGGCAAGTTCGTTCGCGAAGGCATGGGCGAGGTCATCGAAGTCCGGTTTGAGATTGGTCGGCGGAATCTTGATACCGAGGGATCGCTCGCGCATCTCGCCCTTGCCGAAGTAGCTGAGCAGTGACAGCAATGACCGGATCTGGCCGCCTTCGTAGGTGAAACGAATCCCATCGAGGTATTTGCCCCCCTGGCTTGTACCGAGCGTCCTGACCTCTTTCAAGTTGATGCTCCAGTACCGGCGGCAGACCACGTAGGCCGCGAAGGGCTTCCCGCCAGAACCCTGTGCGCCTCGTCCGATTTCAGGTACGAGCGCAGCGGCATGCATGTCCTGAAGAACCACGTCGGCGATCCGAAGCAGACGAGGTGTAGCTGCTCGACTTAGCTTCGTCCGGGATCCGGATCCGCCCTGTCTTCCGGCGCAGCTGCGGCCAGAGCAGCGGCAGGATACCAAAGACTGCGTGCTTGAATGGAAACGTCGAGAAGTTCTTCGCGTAGTGCGGGTCCGTGAATTCGATTCCGGCCTCCGAGACCTCGCATCCACGCGAGCGAAGCACCTCAGCCATCGATTCACAGACCCTCTTAGCCTGATTTGTGTGAGTGTAGTACACGAGCAGAACCCGGGGCCTGCGCGCGTTAATGTCGGCCATGGATATCCGTTTTCCTTTCGCCCGGCCTGTTATGGCGTTCCGACGACGCGCTGATGGCGGCGCCGATCGCGACGAAGGAGGATCTCCCCGGATCGCTGGCTCATCTCGGTTAGCCGCCCATGCCGGCTTGCGCGTCCGCGAGGGCAGCCTTGAGCTTCTTGGCGCCGCCGCCGTCGACCTGCGCGACCGATTTGCGCACCGCGCTGGCGAGCGTCGCATCGACGGTGCCGGCCTTGCCGCGGTCGTAGATGGCGACGATTCCGGCCGAGCCTGGCGGCAGCGCGGCGCCCATCTTCTCCTCCAGGCCGCTTTCGACCCGGTGCCTGGCGAATTTGCCGACCAGGGCGCCGGCGGCGCCGCCGACGACCACCGATGCCAGCAGCGGCGGCGCGAACAGGCCCACGACGAGGCCGACCCCGCCGCCGATCTCCAGGCCCTTGCGTCCCAGGTGGTCGCCGGTCTCGGTGATGGTGACGTTACCGTCGGCGTCGTTGGTGACCAGCGCCACGCCTTCCACCGTGAGCTGCTTGTCCTCGACGAGCTTGACGAGGGCGTCGAAGTCCTGCTGGGCCAGGTCGGGGATCAGGTAGGCCGCGATGACGACGTCGAACTCCGTGTCGCTCATTGTTCTCTCCTTGGCTACGGCTCGATGTTCGTCCTAGGCATTGATGCCGCGGGCAGTGTGTGCCTGCTGCGCGTTCGTGTGAAGGGCATGCTCGTCCTGGCCGTCGGGATGGGGGGCTACGTCGAAGACCACCTTCTTGACTGTGCCGGTGAACGCGAACGGCGCCTTGGCGGCGTAGCTGCGGTCGACGACCAGGCCGTTGTCCCGGCCGACGTCCATGCCCGAGTAGCCGCTGAAGCCGAACGGCACGGTGTGATCCATCCGTCCGTGGCCTACCGGCTTGCCGTTGACGTACAGGGTCACCTGCCCGGGGGTGGCGGGCTTGGCCTCATCGGCGACGAACGCCATCTGCACGTTCACATCTCCGGTCGGCAGCTCATCTTCGGATTCCTGGCGGTATTCGAACACCCCGAGGAACGCGTAGGTGTGCTTCAGCTTCCCGTCCTGGACGAACAGCGAGAAACCTCCGAGATGGCTGGCTTCGGCGACGATCACTCCCTCGGCGCCGCCGTCCGGGATGTGCAGGTCCGCGCTGATCGTGTAGGAGTGGTTGTAGATCCGCGGGACGCACCCGGGGGCGACGTTCTGCACCTCCCCGTAGTAGGTGGTGGTTGTCTTGGCGCCGAGCGGCGGCAAGATGCCGAAGAAGGGCGAGAACCCGGCGAGCAGCGGCTTGATGTGGTACTTCTCCGCCTCTTCCCAGAACAGGGCCTGCAGTTCCTTCACCTTCTCCGGATTGCTGGCCGCCAGGTCGGTTGCCTGGGAGAAGTCATCGGGCAGGTAGTACAGCTCGACCGGGTCCTCATCGGGGTCCCAGACGCCGGGCGCGAACCGTTTCAGCAGCTTCGGGGTCTCAGCTGCCACGGGATGCGGGGCATCCGCATCGACAGCCACCAGCCGTCCTTGTACATCGCCCGGTTACCGAAGTTCTCGAAATACTGCTGGGTGTGCTGCTCGGGAGCGTCCGGCGTCGGCGAGCGAGTCGGCGAAGGTCACGCCGGTCATCGGCTGCTGCTCGACGCCATCGACGTGCGTGGGCTGCGGGATCCCGACCATGTCCAGGATCGTCGGCCCGATGTCGGTCACGTGCGTGAACTGCGACCGCAGGCCGCCGTGCCCGTTGATCCGCTGCGGGCAGCGGACGACCAGCGGGTTGCGGGTGCCGCCCAGATGCGAGGCGATCTGCTTCCCCCATCGGAACGGCGTGTTGCTCGGCCCACGCCCAGGCGAGGAGTAGTGCGGGTACATCATCTCGGTGCCCCACGCCTCCAGCCCGCCCCACTTGAGCGTGAGCTGCATCTGCTCCTCGTCGGTCAGCGGGAGGCCGTTGAGCATCGTCCCCTCGTTGAACGTGCCGGTCGGGGTGCCTTCCAGGCTGGCGCCGTTATCACCCCAGATCCAGATCACGATCGTGTTATCGAGCTCGCCCATCTCCTCGATCGCGGCCAGCAGCCGGCCGACGTGATGATCGGCGTTCTCCGAATAGCCCGCGTAGACCTCCATCTGGCGCGCGAACACGCCGCTTGCTGTTCTCCGATCCAGCGAGTCCCAGGCAGGCATCGCCTCATCGCGCGGCGTCAGGACTGCGCGTCGGCCGGAACCACGCCGAGCCTCTTCTGGCGCTCGAATGTCTCCTCGCGGAGCTTGTCCCAGCCCTGATCGAACCGGCCCTTGTACTTCGCCGACCACTCCTTCGAAACGTGATGGGGCGCGTGGCTGCACCCGGTCGAGTAGTACAGGAACCACGGCTTCCCGGATCATGGCCCCGCACGCCATGCAGCCAGTCGATCGCCTGGTCGGTCATCGCCTCAGGGAAGTAGAAGGGCTTCCCGTCCTTGCCCTCCTGAACTCCGATGAACTTCTGGTTCTCGGCGATCATCGTGTCGAACTGGCCGGCCTCGGGAGCCAGGAAACCCCAGTAATAGTCAAACCCCCAGGCGTTCGGCCAGTGGCCGAACGGGCCGGCCGGTCCCTGCTCCCTCTCCGGCGTCAGGTGCCACTTGCCGATCCCCGCCGTGGAGTAGCCGTTCTCCTTCAAGACCTTCGGGAACGGCGCCGCGTCCCTCGGCAGCATCGCGGAATAGCCCGGGAAGGCGCCCGAGAACTCCGGGATGCCGCCCATCCCGACCGCATGATGGTTCCGGCCCGTGAGCAGCGCAGCCCGGGTGGGCGAGCACATCGCCGTCACGTGGAAGCGGTTATAGCGCAGCCCCTGTGACGCCATCCGGTCATAGTTCGGGGTGTCGATAGGCCCGCCGAACGTACCGGGATTACCGAAGCCCGCATCGTCGATGAGCACCAGCAGCACGTTCGGAGCCCCCGCCGGAGGCTTCACATGACCGATCAGCTCCCAGTCAGGCTGCGAGTCACCCAGCGTCTTGCCCGCCACGCCAGCTGAACGGCGGCCTGCGGATCGGCAGCACACTCCGGTCAACCCCATCACTCATGTCAGCCTCCAACTCGTCGTCGGCCGGTCATCCCCTGGGAACGCCGTGCCGGCCTCGTGTCCCGTCTGGGCCATCTGCCGCTCCCTGCGTCACTGCGTTCTCCCCCTGAGGGGACTCTGGACCGAGCAGAACCACCGGCATCATGCCCGTGGCTGGCTTAGTTGTCGCCGACGTCATGAGGCCTCCCATGTCGCCGGAACCGCAGGAATCTTGACTCCGGTCCCGCCACGCACCTATGCCATCGATCACACCTCGCACCGCCCGCAGAAGCATCCTCCGAACTGGATGAAAGGGAGAGGCCAGCCCTCACCTGCGGGGGAGGCCGAGGACGCACGATTGCGGACTGCCGCGCATCGGTCCCGGACCCGACGGCGCGATCTGGATCGGGAAAGGGATCCGGAGCGTCCTCCAGCGGAGAGCCCGAGTCTGCTGGTAGTCGCGTCGCGCGGCGACTCTCGAGCCATGTTGCACCGGAGAACATCTCCCAGGAACGGCGCTGCCCCAGCCGGGCCTCTAAGCTGAGGCCACTGCTCACCTACGGTGCAGCCCGGCATGTCAGTCCGGGCACTTCGCGAGACGGCGCGCACCTCCATCACGCTCGCCGACCCCGGACGGCGCCGCCGCGGTTCTGACGCAAGACCACGATAGCCTCCGGCAAAGGCCCGGCTCGGAGTCCTCCCGGGACTGCCGTCGCTTACGGCGGCTGAGTTGCGGCTTCTGCCGCTGTTGTCCACGCAACTCTTTTCCAGGAGGTCGACAAGCGTGTCGCCGTCTCGTTGTACCCGGCCAGGACACGGAACGTACGCCGCCTACCGGAAGCTCAGGGTCTCATCAGGCAGCGAGGCAGTCGCCAGCATCCACAAGCTCGGTCCGTACGCCCCGTGGGACCTGCTCAGGATTGCGCAGATCTGAGCTAACAAAGGTTCGGTTTCATGCCAATCGCATGATGCGCAGCCGGATCGGCTGGCGTTTCGTAATTGTGAGGATGAGGGCGAGGCGCCCTCCAGGCGGCCGGGCACGGTGCTCCGGCTGGTAGCGCCAATGTGTGATCTCCAATGGTCAGCGACTTGATGGTCGCTGACCAGCGGAGGAGGGTGCGGGGGAGGTCCGGATGGCGAACCAAGTGGCGAGGCACGTGGCGGCCCGCGCCCGGCGGCCGGCAGTCTCGGTCGACACTCCGATTCTGGCAGCTAAGATCACCGCGCCGCGTGTGCCGGACTGGACCGTACCGCGGCCGCGGATCACCAAGCTGATCGCCCAGGGAACGCGGTGGTGCCCGCTGACGGTTGTCACCGGCCCTGCGGGCGCGGGCAAGACGATGGCCCTGGCGTTGTGGGCGGCGGCCGAACCCGGGCCGGTGGCCTGGGTCAGCCTGGATGCGTTCGACAACCGGCCAGGAGTCTTCTGGACCTATGTCGCCGCGGCGCTACGCCGGTCCGGCGTTGCCGTGCCAGCAGCGTTGCCCGCCGCGCAGGGGCGGGCGGGCGACCACGTTTCTTGCTGTGGCTTGCGTCGGTGCTGGCTGCCCAGAACCCGCCGGTGACGCTGGTCCTGGATGACCTGAATCTGCTGACCGATCCCAAGGTGCTGGACGGGCTTAACTACGTGCTGCGAAATGTAGGGCCCGGGCTGCGCCTGGTGGTTGCCTCGCGGATGGATCCGCTGCTGCCGCTGCACCGCTACCGGCTGGCCGGCGAACTGACCGAGATCCGGGCCAGCGACCTGGCCTTCAGTGTTGCCGAAGCCGGCCTGCTTATGGCCCAGCACGGCATCACGCTGCCGGCGGGCTCGCTAGAGTGCCTCACCCGGCGAACAGAAGGCTGGGCGGCCGGCCTGCGCCTGGCCGCGACCTCGATGGACACCCATCCCAACCCTGACCAGTTCCTCAAGGAGCTTGCTGCGGAGGACAGCGCGCTGACCGGCTACCTGGTCGAGGAGGTTCTCAACACCCAGCCGCCCGAGGTCCGGGAAATTCTGCTGAGCACGTCCATCCTGGAGCACGTCAGCGGCGAAGCCGCCAGCGAACTGACCGGCAACGAGCAGGCCGCGGGAATCTTGCCGACTTTGGCGCACGCGAACGCGTTTGTCCAGCCCGCCGGGCCCGGACGTTACCGCTACCACACGTTGTTCGCGGAGGTGCTGCGTCTGAAGCTGAGGCGTGAGTATCCGGACCGGATGGCCCCGCTGCACCGGCACGCTGCCCGGTGGTATGAGCGGAGCGGCCTGCTCACCGACGCGGTGCGGCACGCCACCCAGGCCGGCGACTGGCAGCTCGCCGCCAGCATCGTCATCGACGGGCTGGCGATCGGCGAGATCATCGAGCCGCGGGGCAGCCCGTCCCTGGCCAGCGAGTTCGGGGGCATGCCGCGCGGCCGGGCCTGGACCGTGCCGCAGCCGCACCTGGTGTCCGCTGCGGTCGCGTTGTCCAGTGGTCGGCATGATTCTTCCGCCGCCGCGCTAGATGTTGCGGAAGGCATCCTGGCGCGTCTTCCCGCCGATCAGGAGGCCGCGTCCCGGCTGGCCGCCGCGATTATCCGCCTTACCGCCTCACTTCGCACCGGGATCTCACGGCCGCCGCGACCGCCGCCGCCCGTGCCGAGGTGCTGGCCGGCCGGGTCCCGGGCGGAAAGCTCACCCGGCACCCGGAAATCCGGGCCCGCGTACTGTCCGGCCGCGGAGCTGTCGAGCTGTGGACAGGTCATCTCCACGAGGCAGCCCGGGTCCTCGAGTCGGGGGTGGCCGCCGCGACCGCTCCGGTCAGAGAGGACGAACGAGCCGGCTGCCTCGGCTATCTCGCGCTGGTGGAGGTCTTGCGTGGCCGGGCTCCGCCACGCCGTACGGCTGGCCGACCAGGCGACTGCGGCCCTCCCTGCCGACGAGCCGGGGCCGCCCGGCCCGCACCTCAACCCCGCGGCGCTCGTCGCACTCGCCTGGGTGCACCTGGAACACGATGAGCTGCGCGAGGCGCACAGTCGGCTCAAGCAGGCCGACACCGCCCTTGGCGTAAACCCGGACAAGCTGATCGAGGCGGTCGCCCATCTGGCAGCGGCGTATGGTGCCCTGGCCGAGAGGAGCGCCGCAGTGGCCGCCCAGATCGTAGCCAGGGCACGATCCGGGTGGTCTGTCCCGGCCTGGCTCGAGCAAAGACTGAGCCTGGCCGAATCGCGGGCGTACGTGGCCGCAGGCGACATCCAGGCAGCCCTCACCGCCGCCGGGCGCGCCGGCCGCGATGACTCGCCAGAGGTGGCGGTGATGCTCGCGCACGCGCAGGCGGCCGCCGGAGACCGCCACCAGGCGAGGCACGCGCTGGCACCAGCGCTGGCAGCCTCCAGCGATGTGCCTGAACGGGTGCGCCTGCAAGCGTGGCTGGTTGACGCCCGGCTCGGTTACGACAGCGGTGACCCTGCGCGAGGCCGCAGCTCACTTGTGTCCGCGCTGCGGCTGGCTGAACCTGAGCAGCTCAGGCTGCCATTCGTCTTGGAGCGTGGCTGGATTGAGCCGGTGCTGCGGAGTGACCCTGCACTGGCCCGCACCCACCGGAGCCTGTTCTCGCCGATCCTGCGTCACGATCAGCTCCAGGCTCCGCCTGGCGCCCGCGAGCAGGCTCCGATCCTAGTCGTCGAGCCGCTCACCGAACGCGAGCGGGAGGTGCTCCGGCACGTCTCAGGCATGCTGAACACCGATGAGATCGCCGACGAGATGTACATCACCGTCAACACCGTCAAGACGCACCTCAAAAACATCAACCGCAAGCTGGCGGTAGCGGGCCGCAGCGAGGCGGTCCGCCGAGCCCGCCAGCTGGAGCTGATCTGATGTCACGTGGCTTGCGCCCATCGCATCCACATCCACGCCGACGCCGGGCACCCGGGGTTCCGGTGCTAAGCAGATCGGGACTCCCATGATCGTCCTGAACCTCGTTCTCATCGGCCTGGTGATCACGCTCGAACCGATTCCGCTCACCGCGTTCATCCTTGTCCTGGCGTCCAAGGGCGGCGTGCGGAAAGGCGCCGCCTTCATCTTCGGCTGGCTGTTGTCGCTCGCGATCGTGATCGCGTTCACGGTCCTCGTCACCGGCAACAAGCCCCCCAAGCCCAGCACGGCACCCTCGCTGGCAGCCCTCGCGGTCAAGCTCGCCATCGGCGTCGCGCTGACGGTGATAGGGATCCGGCACTACCAGAAGATGAGCAAGCCGAAACCGCCGAAAAAGCCCCCCAGATGGCAGACGGGCATCGACAACATGACGCCCTGGTACGCCATCGGGCTCGGCCCGCTCACCCAGCCGTGGGCACTCATCGCCGCCGGCGTCACGGTCATCGTCGAAGCGAAGCTCTCGTCCTGGCAGAGCTACCTTGCCCTCGCGCTGTTCTGCGTCATCGCCACATCCTCGATCCTGGCCATGGAGATCTACGCCGGGTTCCGCCCCCAGCCCGCGCAGGAGTTCCTGGCCCGGCTGCGGCACTGGATCGATACCCATACCGACCAGGTCATCATCATCGTGTCCCTGGTCCTCGGCTTCTGGCTGGTCGCGACCAGCATTTACTACCTAGTCACCTAGCTGCGGTCTTCCGCCAGGCCCGCTAACGGCGCGGCCGCACTCCGACCGGGGCCGCCTACGGCGCGCTGCCGTCGCCTGACAGTTCCTCCATTTTGGCGACGGCGGCTGGTCCTGCCTTGCGCTCCCAGTAAACGCCCATCACGGCGGCGATCCATACCCAGAACGAGGCGATGAGACCCATGAACGCGGCCAGCGCCAGGCAGACGCCGAAGCCGCCGTAGGCATGGCCGTACTCGCCGAACCAGTTGCGCAGGAAAAACAGCGCCACGGCGTGCACGACGGTGGCCGCGCCGGTGCAGACGGCCGCGCCGGGTACCAGATCACGCCACGCGAAGGGGAGATCAAGCAGCAACCGCGGGGTGACGAGGAAGAATCCGAACTCAACCACCAGCAGCACGGCTCCGGTCACCAATGCGAACCAGAACGGGTGGTGGGTCGCCAGCGACCGCAGCGTCAGGGCGACGCCAGTGTCCGCGAGCAGCAATACCAGCCATGCCGCGCCGCGCAGGTACTTCTGGACGCCGCGCAACGGGGTCATGCTGAATGCCCGGGCGTAGGCGACCTGTGCGGTGGCGCTCACGTCGAGGCCGGTGATCAGGAGTGAGATCACGCTGATGCTCAGCGCCACGCTCTTGCCCGAGCTGGCGTTCGTGAACGTGCCCTTGACGATCTGAGCGGTGCTCCCGGTCAGGTGAAGGTTCCCACGAGAACATTGCCGACGTCGCGATTCGGGTTGAACGCCTCGATGAATGCGTAACCGATGATGATCAGCGGGATCACCGCGATAAAGAGGTTCAAGGCGATCACGAGGGCTAGGTGCTTCCCGTCAATCTTGTTGAACCGCCGGACGGATTCGGGCGGAAACGCCACCCATGGGCGCTGCTCGAGCTTGTCCTGATACCGCCGTGCCCTCGTGAGCCACTTCGAATACCAGCTGGTGCGACCGTCGTCCGGTTTGTTCACCGCGCCTCCCTTTGGCTCAGTTTCGCGCGCCCGCCCGCCAGTACAGCCACTCCGCGTACGACCTGGATTCATCCGGGCTAGGTTCTACGCCACCGGGCAGGGCTTGGGCGAACACGAGCGCGGCGGTCGCCTGGAGTTCGCTGCGGAGCGGATCCGCGGGGCCGGTCACCTCGAAGCCCAGGGTCCACCAGTCCTGGCCGCCGGTGCGGACCTCGGTGAGTTCCACCTCGCACCGCGGCTGCTGGGCCGGCCCCGGGGCGCGCGCCGCTACCGGCCCGCTGGCCAGTGAGAACCAGCTGATCCGCCGCCTCTTGCGTACCGGCCTCCAGCCAGCCGGGTCACCGCTGTCCTGGCTGAGCGGGCTAAAGGGAAAGGACCACTTCTGCCAGGCCTCAACGCGGCCGCGGGCCCGTCCCGCCACCTCGAGGATTCCCGGGCTGCCGCGGTAGGCCTTCACCTCCAGCGCCCCGCCCCCGCGGACCTTCACCGACAGCCCGCGCAACTGCGGATCCAGCAGGTAGGTGTCCTCGCGTGACTCCGTCCGGGCCGGGAACCGCCCGAACCATCCGGCCACCGCGGTCTCCAGCTGGCCCGGGAAGATCCAGCGCACCTCCAGGCTGCGGACTCCTTCGGCGACCGGGCTTTCAGGCGGTTCAGCCGTCATCGTCACATGCTCCTGCCCCGGCCTTTCCGGCAAGTCCGTGCACTGTCGCCGGGTGCCCAGATCCCTCAGGATTTGCCGGGCTCGTAGGCCTCGGTGAACAGGTCCCCTTGCGCCGCTCCCGCGCCGGACTTGCCGCCGCCGGGGCCGCGCAGGACGAAGGCGATGCCGACGGCGAGCACGGCGCCGGCGATCGGGCCGGCGATGTAGACCCAGTAGCTGGTGAAGGTGACCGAGGCCAGGTCGGGTCCGAAGGTGCGGGCCGGGTTCATCGAGGCGCCCGAGATGGGGCTGCCCCACAAGCCGGCCAGGGCGATGTAGGCGCCGACCCCGAACGCGCCGATGATGCCGACGTTCTGGGCGCCCGAGGCGGTGCCCAGGATCACGCTGACCAGGCCCGTGGTCAAGATGAGCTCCATCCAGAACGCGGCCCCGGCGGAGTAGCCGGGGGCGGGGTAGTTGGACCCGTAGCTGGCCGAGACGTTGACGATGGCGTGCAGGACCAGGGCGGCCAGGGTGGCGCCGGCCAGCTGCACCACGATGTAGCCCGGGACCCGGTTCCACGGGAAGTCGCGGCGCAGGGCGAAGGCGATGCTGACGGCGGGGTTCAGGTGGGCGCCGGAGATCTTGCCCATGAACAAGATGATGGCCATGACCGTCAGCGCGGGCGCGGTGACGGCGGCGGTGTGGCTGATCACGCCGGGGAAGGCGTGGCCCATCATCCCCCCGCCGGCCGCGGCTAGCACCAGGAAGAAGGTGCCGAGCAGTTCGGAGAAAAGGCGCCGCCACTCCTGATGCGGGTCGTTGAAGTCGGTGATGCGGTCGATGACGCTCTGCTCGTAACGGGCAATCGGGCCCAGGGGACCCGGCGTGGGTACTTGCTGTTCCGCGGTCATGGCTGCCTCACATCAGGGTCAAGTTGAGGAACAGGTGCCCGGACAGCTCACCCGTCAGGGCGGCGGCGGCCGGGATCTTACAGGCCGGGTTCGGCGGTGATCCGTCCCGAGGCCACGGCGTCCACGAGCGATTTGCGGTCGCGCTAGTTCTGGTCGGCGCGGGTGGCGGCGAACCCGGTGATGGCCTAGTCGAAGATGCCGGAGTCGCTGGGGCGGGCGTGCGCCCGGGCCAGCGTCCAGCCGCACACCTGCCCGTAGATCCGCATGCCGCGCGGCGCCATGATCTCGATGAGCATGGAGAATTTCCAGTCCCGCAGCTGGCGGATATAAAAGTCTGGCTGCTTGTCGTCCAGGGCCGCCTCGCTGGCCAGCTCAAGAAGATGTCACCGGCGGCCTGCATCAGCGGCTTCACCGTCTTCGCCTTGACCAGCCCGACCAGCCCGTCAAATCCCTGCGGGAAGCCTTCAGGTCCTGGTACCTCGCCACCAGCACATCCGCCGGTCCCTGGCTCATGACTACTCCCTCACTTGCCTGAAGCCCGGGCCTCGAGCTGTCACAGGTCAAACACCACCTTGAAGTCGTTCTGCATGCTCACGACGGTCCAGCCGCGTTCCTTCGCCTTGGCCAGCGCCTTCTCCGTACCCGCGTCGTAGGCGAACTCCCGCCCGGCGTCATCGTGGCGGATCAGCAGCCCGAACCGGGCTGTCCGCAGCATCGCGGCGTCGCCGTCGGCGTTCCCGCCCGCCAGCAGCGCCCTGCGCCCGGTGCGGGTCCACAGATGGACCGGCTTGCCCGGGCCATCATCGATCGGCTGCTCAACGCCCCTGGTGCGATACACCTGACCGTGCCGGTATTCCAGCGTGGCACCCGAGCCGATCACTCGCTGCCGGGAGATGCCGTACATCTCCCCGGCCACAACCCGGACGAAATCGCGCCCTCCCGCAGAGCAGATGTAGACCTCGAACTCGCTGGCCGTCAGCAGATCGATCAGCTCCCGCATCGGGCGGTAGCCGAGCCGGGTGTAGGGGACGCCAAGCACCGGATGGCGCGCGGTATCGAAGAACGCCCGCACCGCCCTCTCGAACGCCTCGACGGTGAACCCCTCATACCCCTCGGCCACGCCCCTGGTCAGCTCCGGCACCTGATCCAGGACCCCCGCCAGCCACTTCTGGTCACCTTCGATCACGGCCTTCCACGGCTGCTTCCGGGCCAGGCCGGGATGGGCCTGAGCCATCTCCTTCCACCGCCGCAGCAGGAAGTCGGCCTGCGGGCACATCGGCTTCTCACACCACAGCGTCCCGTCGCTGTCGAACGCCGCGATCCGATCCCGCGCAGGAACGAACGAGGCGCCCGGCTCAGTCACCGACCGCACGAACTCCAGGATCTGAGTCTTCGCCTGCCCGTCGGTCCAGCTTTGCATCTGATCGGCCATCCGAGCTCCTCTCATCTCCCGGTGCTTGCGCCGGCGTATCACGGGCCTGTCAGGTGGTCAGGCCGAGGTGCTTCCATATGCCGTAAGGCCTGCGCGCAGCGGATTTGCTGCAGCCGGAGCGAGATCTCGGAGTAATCCGGGCAGAGTGGCTGCCGTCTTAGATTTCGGTGGTGGCCTCGGCCCTGCCGTCCTTGACGGCGGCCTGGAGCGCGGCGTAGTCGAGCTCGTTCTGGTCGGCGTAGGTTTCGGCGAAGTCGGCGATGGCCTGGTCGAACTTGGCCGAGCCGCCGAGGTAGGCGGCCAGCGCGATCCGGTCCCCGGCACGGGCGTGCGCCCGGGCCAGGGTCCACCCGCACAGCCGGGCGTACTCCGCCATGCCCTGCGGGAGCAATAGCTCGATCGGCACCGAGAACTTCCAGTCCTTCAGCTGGCGGACGTAGAAATCGCGGTCTATCCCGTCTTGGGGGTTGGTGACGCGGGTCCAGCCGAGGAAGATGTCGCTCTGGGCCTGCTGCAGGTGCTGCCCGGCGACGACCCGCTCGCCCTGGTTGCTGTACCGGCTGCGTCCGGCGTAGTCCGCCAGGACCGACGGCTGGGCCTCCTTGGCCTGCAGGAACAGCGGCTCGACCCCGTCGCAGGCGTCCATCAGCAGGACCCAGGCGCGGGTGCCGACGCTGCCGACCCCGACGACCTTGCGGGCCACCTGCACCAGGCGGTACTGCTCGAGCAGGTGCCGCCGGTCGGACTGCAGACTGCGCCGGTACTTGCCCAGTACAGTGCGGATCAGTTCGTACAGGGCGCCGGCCTGCACACCGGCGAAGAGCTCCTCGACCGGGACGATCATCGGGGGGGTGCTGATGATCCGCCGCTGCCCGTCCACCATGGTGGTCAGCTTGGCCAGCGCCTTGGTGCTGTCGGCGGTGTGGGCCTTGGCCAGCATCGTCTCGGCGAGCTTGAACCTTTTCGCCTTGACCTGGGACCTGAATTCGGCGACGACCGGCTCGATGTCCAGGTGGGCGTACCAGACGTCCAGGAACGGCTGCGCCGCGAACTCGCGCATCGCGGTGCGGTAGCGTTCGGCCGCCGCCAGGGCGATCTTGCGCCGGGCCTTAGCGGGGAACCCGCTGTCCCGTCCGGCCACCGCCAGGCTCGCGGCCAGCCGCTTGACGTCCCACTCGAACGGGCCGGGCAGGGTCTCGTCGAAGTCGTTGACGTCGAAGACCAGGTTCCGTTCCGGCGAGGCGAACGCGCCGAAGTTCGACAGGTGGGCGTCCCCGCACAGCTGCACCCGCAGCCCGGAGGCGGGGGTGCCGGCCAGGTCGGCCGCCATCGGCAGTGCCGCGCCCCGGTAGAAGGTGAACGGGGACACCAGCATCCGCCCGTGCCGGACCGGCACCAGCTCCGGCACCCGCGACGCCGCCTGGCCCAGCAGCAGCCCGACCGGATCCCGCCCAGGGCCCGGCGAGAACTCGGCATGCGATTCCAGCGGGGCCACCGCCCTGGCGTCCTTCCCCCGGGCCATCCGGTCCGCGCGGCTCAGTTGCTCCACGGTCGCGGGCCGCGCTGGCCTGCGGGCAGAAGCCCCCGTCCTCGGGGTACTTGATTTCCTGGCCGCTGCGCCATCAGCCGTCGTAGTCATGGCAACTCCCTCCAGGCCCCAGCAGCATGAACCTCCGGTCGGCAGGCCACCGCGGAATATTCGCGGACCGTTCTTACCAACCACCAGTGCTGCGTTCTCTAATAGGGACTCTGCACCGAGCAGAAGCCATAGGCATCATCCATTCCAGGTGATTTCGCAGATCGGTTTGCCAGGAGCCTGCGAGCGCGGTCGCTCACCGGCTATCAGCGAGTCACCGACAATTCCGCCGGGCCGGAGAGCGGATCGGCCTGCGCCTACCTCGCCGTCAAGGGCGTCCGGGACATCGCCTCAGGGCTGGTCGTCTTCATCCTCACGGCCTCCCAGGCAACCCGCGCGCTCGGCGGGCTGATGCTGGCGACCATCATTCCCGCTAGGGACTGGGTTATCGTGCTGACTCACCACGGTCCGAAAAGCCACCGCTTACGGTGTGCACGGGGCAACGGCCGTACTCATACTTGCGGCCGCTTTCTCCTGCTGGCATCACTTGCCTGACCACGGCTCGGCCAATTACCCGCTGTCCCTGATCGGAGCGCGGGCACTGCAGGATCCGGTGGCGCGATGATGTTCCCGCACGTGCTGGCGCCGACCCAGGTGAGGATCATCGGGGCGGAGCTGAACCTGGCGCTGGGACTGTTCGGGTCGACGGTCGGGCCAGGCCTGGCCACACCACGCTTCCGACGGGCGCCCACGCCTAACTCAGTTGATAGAACTCGATTTCGTATCATGCCGCATGCCTGGACAAGACGGCGAGGTGCGTGCCCGCAGGCCATTATTGCTGCCGCTGGTTGAGCTGGTCGGAGGCATGGTCGGCCACTGCTGTGCTGGGAACAGCACGAACGGGACGGGTCGTGGCATGCGTGGATCCCGCGGATACGGTCCACCGGGACCCCGTCCGCCACCGTCACCAGATCGCGTGCGTCCGCGCTGAGGCAGTAAGGCGTATCGAGGGCCCCAGTCAGCGACCGTCCGGTTCCTCCAGCGCGGCCGCGATGTCATACTCGAGCCCGGTTGCCACATCGGGAGCGGCGGCGACGACCCGGCCGAGCCCGGCCACCGGGGCGATCGCCAGCAGCACGTCAGCGATCTCATCCTCACTCGCCCCCGCCGCCAGTGCCCGGCCGGCGGACCATTGCAGGCAGACCGCCGGCGACCCGAGGGCCACCGACGCCGCTATCTGAAGCAACGCCGAGGTCTTGGGATCGAGGGCCGATGTCCCGGTCAGGCCAAGCCCGAACCCGGCCTGGTCTTCGACGAAGCCCTCGTCGATCATCGCCAGCCGGCGCAAAGTCTCCCGGAATCTCGGCTTCTGGCCCATACGTCTCCGCCCGCCGCCGCACCACCATTCCACCTCATGCCCGGGCTAGCGTCTTCCTCCACTGGGGTGAAAGACCGGATCGTCACCCCTCCAGGAGCCCAAGCTCACGGGACCGGGTGACCGCCTGGCTGCGGGAGGCGGCGCCTAGCTTGCGGTAGATCGAGATCGCTTGCGACTTGATCGTGTTGGGGGACAGGAACAATTCCCCGGCGATCTCGGGGATCGACAGGTGGGTGGGCAGCAGCGGCAGCAGGCGGAGCTCAGCACCGGTCAGTGCCGACGCTCCGGGGGCGCTTGCACCGCGCTCCTTCCCGAGCCGAGCCCGGAGCGCCCGGACCTCACCGGTCAGGTTTCCAAGGTCCGGCCGGCGCCTGAGCAGCTCATCGACCTCCCGCATCAGCGTCCTGGCCCCTGCCAGGTCGGCGAGCGCGAGGTGGACGCGGATGAGCTCGATCCGCGCCTGAACGGCGAAGTAGGGCAGGGCGTAGGTCAGCAGATGCCGCAGCCGCTGAGCGCTGACGAGGTCCCGGCGCGCCGCCGGGACATCTCCCCGGTGCATGGCTACCCGGGCTTGCACTGCGCAGACCAGGGGCGTGGCGTAGCTTTCCTCGATCCCGGCCCGGCGCAAAACGGCGCCTGCCTGGCCGGCAAGCGTCTCGGCCCGGCCCCAGTCGCCGCGCACGATCGCCACCAGCGATCGTTCGCACAGCGCGAGCGCGACATCCTCGTGCGCACCGACTTCCTCCCCGACGCTGACCCCATCCTCAAGGGTCGCATCGCCGCCATCGAGGTCACCGCACAGGACCCGCGCGATCCCCTGTAGGAACGCGGGTGCCGGCGTCACGAAGCTCTGCGCCGCGAACCTGCGCACCGCCTCGTCTGCGTCAGCGCGCATCTGCTCGGCCCCGCCCCGGCACAGGAAGGTCCGCATCACGGCGGCCCACGCCTCGGCGGAAGGGTCACCGGGCCGCGCCGGATCCCCGTACTGCCAGCGGTCGACCGCGTCGGCCCACCGCTCGGCCTCGACCGGCCGCCCCGTCAACGCGCAGAACAGTGCGGCCAGCACCGCGGCCATCGGGTGTCCCTGGATCCCGCCCCGGTCCTCCAGCCACCGAAGCCACCGATTGACGGTCGGGACCCGGCCCTTCCGGTGGGACGGCACGACGAGTTTCTCCACCAGGCCAGCGGCCGTGTCGACGTCCCCCGCCGCCATCGAGTACTCCAGCGCCTTCTCGGGCAGGTCGTTCCGCACGCACCAGCCGGCCGCGCGGCGCCGCAGGACCGCGATCAGGCCGGGCTCCAGGCGCTCCAGCTCCGCCAGCAGCATGTCGCGGAACAGATGGTGGTAGCGGTACCACTGGCCCCGCCGGTCCAGCGGCACCAGCAGCATGTTCGACCGGGCCAGCTCCGCCAGGGTCACAGCCGACCCGCTCAGCTCGAGCACCGCATCGCACAACGGCCCGGACATCCGCTCCAGCACCGCGGTCCGGGTCAGGAACACCCGCTGCCGGAGGGAGATCCGCGCCAGGAACTCCGACTCCATGTACTGGCTCACCAGCCGGTCATCCCCGCCGAAGGAAACCGCCGCGCTCGCCAGCGCCCCGCCCGCCCGCAGGTACAGAGCCGCCAGGTACAGCCCGGCCGGCCAGCCCTCGGTCCGCCGGTGCAACCCGGCCACCTCATCCTCGCCCAGCGCCACCTCAGCACCGCGCAGCAGCGAGGCCGCCTCCTCACAGGTGAGCGACAGATCGCCGGGGCCGATCTCCAGAATCTTGCCCTCAGCACGCAGCCGCGCGACCCGCAGCGGCGGCTCGGCCCGCCCCGCCAGCGCCAGCCGCGAGCCGGCCGGCACATGATCGGCCAGCACTGACAGCGCGGCCCGGCATTCGGAGTTGTGCAGCGCGTGCACGTCATCCAGGACCAGCGCGACCGGCGAAGTCATCGATGAGAACGCGGATCCGAGTCTGGGGACGACCGAGCCGGGCACCGAGCTGACCGGGGAGGCCAGCGCGTCAAACACCCGTCCGTCGATCGGCTCGACCGCATTGAGCGCTTCGGCGACATAGGTGAGCAAGACCTTCGGATCGTTGTCGCCTTCATCAACCGACACCCAGGCAAACGCCTGGCCGTTGCCCTCGGCCCACTGCGACAGCAGCGTCGTTTTCCCGTAACCCGGCGGCGCGACCACCGAAACGATCGGATAAGGCTTGCCGCGCCTTAGTTCTTCGATCAGCGCCAAACGATGGACAGCTCCGGGCCTCGCCACCGGACGGCGGAGCTTCGACGCCAGAAGGTCGAACACCGGCCCGTCCGCCTGGTGCGACCGGCCGACCCGTTCGCGCACGTCGCTGTCGCTCATGCTCCGACGGTGCCCCCTCTAGAAACGTCTGCCGCTCCATGCTCTTCCCCAGCCATGGATCAGGTCAAGCTGGCTGTGGCCAGGATGCCCGGCGCGGATCGCACGTCGCGCCTCCGTACACCCGGATCTCGGCCTCTTGGTCCCGAACTAGCGGCATCGCTGGGGATATGGCTGTCGTCCCAGCTAGCTCAGTGTGCTGCCGGTCGTGCTCGCTGGCGGCTGTAAGGGGACGTTGCTGTACTTCCGCGCTGTGCCCTGTGCCGCATCAGCAGCCCCGGTCATGGCCGTCCTGGATCAGTTCAGGCATGCGAGTAAAGGTGGCTCCCGGCCGCACATGACGTCTGGCCCCGTCACGCCGGTTCATAGGGTTCAGTTCTCCTGGGTGCGGGGTGGTTGAGCGGTTGTGGTGCTTCCGTTGTGGGAGGGGAGGTTTCCGGTGGGGGAGCTGGTCTTTCCGGAGGGGGCGGTGGTGGCTGGGGTTGGTGTGAGCCTGGCGGAGGCGACGTATGCCACCACGACCGCCACGATCACCAGCGGCATGACGGCCAGGCCGTCTGAGGCCAGCAGCAGGGAGGCGAGCAGGACGGAGGTCAGCGGCAGCCTGAGCATCACGACGGACATCGCGCCGATGCCCATGGCGACGCCGTCGATGAGCGGCAGCCCCGGCAGGTGCGACAGCACGATGCCGCCCGCCGCCCCGATGAACAGGGCCGGGAAGGTGGGACCGCCGCGGAAGCTGCTCAGCGACACGCCGTAGGCCAGGCTCTTGCAGGCGAGGAGCAGCAGCAGCGCGCCGACGGTGTAGCTGGCGCTGTTGGTGATGAGCGGGCCGAGCGCGGATTGCCCGGAGAACAGCACCTCGGAGGAAGCCTTCCCGGTGCCTGCGGCGTACGCGATCGCCAGGCCTGCGACGGCCAGGCCGACCACCGGGGTGAGCAGCAGTATCCGCCGCTCGACGTGAGGCCGCAGGAACAGGCCGAGCCACCGGATCCCTGAGCCGACCGGGACAGCTAGCAACCCGATCGCCACCGCCCACAAGAATCCGGTGGCCGTGGGCGCACCGACGTGCGGGAGGCCGGGAATCGCGAGTGAGAACGTGCCAAGACCGGTCCAGGCGTCCAGGCCGATGAAGATGAGCGATCCGACGCCCGCGGCCAGCAGGCCAGGTACCAGCACGAGCTGCATCGTGGGACCGCCCAGGCCGGAGGCTTCCATCAGCAGGAACGCGCCGGTCAGGGGCGAGCCGAGCAGGGTGCTGATCGCGGCGAAACTCCCCGCCGCGGCCATCACGGACTGGACTCGGGCCGGAGCGTCCCGCTTGACCAGGCGAACCGCGAGGGCGCCGAGCCCGGCGCCGAGGGCGATCAGCGGCCCTTCAGGCCCGAGCACCACGCCCAGGCTCAACGTGGCCAAGGCCGCGAGCACTATACCGGGAAGCTCGATCAGGGGCGGAGGACCTCCGCCCGCCTTGAAACCGTCGGCCGGGGAATGGCCGCCCGTGCCGGGCAGGTACCGCAGGGTCAGCGCAACCAGCAGCCCGGCCAGCGCCAGCGGCAGAATGGGCCACCACAGCGGTTCGGCGTGAAAGCCCAGCTCCTTGGGCAAGCTGGTGAAGATCCAGCCCTGCAGCTTGCTGACCAGCGCGAGGAAGAAATAGGCCGCCGCCGAGACGGGAACGCCGACGATCGCGGCTAGTACCAGCAGGACCAGGTAACTCCTGGACCGCAACAGCGCAAGGGGATCGGGGGGTGTCGTCACGAGCGTCCTCCAAGCTAGGGCCTCACAGGCCCGCGCGGAAAGCAGGCCAGTTGCGCGAGCGGCCCTGCACCGCCCGGCCTTTCCTTGGCCAATCTTTATACCGCCGCCGCCGCCAGCACCACAGGCAGTCTCCGCGGGGGTGACCGGGTGGCCGCGTCAGTGGGCTAGGCCGAGCTCGGCGGCCCGTACCCCGGCCTCGAAGCGGGAGCCGACCTCGAGCGCGGCCATAAGCTCGGCGACCCGCCGCCGGTAGGTGCGCAGCGAGGTGCCCAGCCGCCGGGCGGCCGCCTCGTCGGTGAGGCCCGCGCCGAGCGCCCGCAGGATCTCCCGGGCCTCGGGAGCGAGGTCGGGGACCTCGCCGCGCAGGTAGGAGCCGAGATCGGTGGCCGCCTCCCAGGCGGCGGTGAACAGCGGGTAAACCCCGCCGACCAGGGCCGGGGTCGTCGTCACCGTGTACTCGCGGCCGAGCGGCGACGGCTGATCGGCCAGGATCGCCACCCGCCGGTCCAGGATGATCGTCTCGCGCGGCAGCGGCGCGGAGCTGATCCGTACCTGCGCGCCCGCGTCGAGCCGCCGCAGGCGCGCGCGCTGCGCCTCGTCGGTCAGCGCCAGCGGGCTGAACAGCTTGCGCGCCGTGAAGCTGTCCGGGCAGCAAGCACCCGGCGGGCGACCGCGGACCGGGTCTCCGGGGGCCGACCAGGTGGCCAGGTCGCGGGCTGCGCAGGCGAACTCGTCATGCACCGCGTCGAACAGGTGCCCGGCCCGGGCGATGAGCTCCGCGTCGCCGCGCACCGTACTGGTCTGGTCATCAGTCACCCCTCCAGTCTGCCCGCCGTGTCCAGGCCCGGCAATTGGCAGCAACCTGCCAGCTCCTCGCCGCGGCCGGGGGCCGGGGCAGGCTGTGAGCATGACGAACGCAACAAGCACCAGCCAGCCCGCCGCCGCCTCCGGCACCTTCGCGATCGGCGGCGACCTGCCCGTCGCACGGCTTGGCTTCGGCACGATGCGGCTTCCCACCGGGACCCTCGCCGGCCTGGTCCGCGACCCGCAGGACGGGATCGCGGTGCTGCGCCGCGCCGTCGAGCTGGGCGTGAACCACATCGACACCACGAGCTTCTATCGGCGCGGCCACGTCGCCGCCAACGAGCTGATCCGCCGGGCGCTGGCCCCCTATCCCGACGGCCTGGTGATCGCCACTAAGGTCGGCCCGATGCTGGGGCCGGACGGCACTCCCGCCCTGCAGGCCACCCCGGGCCAGCTGTGCGCCCTAGTGGAGGACAACCTGCGCGAGCTCGGCGCCGGCCATCTCGACCTGGTCTACCTGCGGGTCGGCGGGAGGAACGCGCCCGGCGGCGAGCCGGTCGCCGAGCGGTTCGCCGCGCTGGCGAAGCTGCGCGCCGACGGCCTGATCCGGCACCTGCGTGTCAGCAACGTCGACGCCGCGCAGCTCGCCGAGGCCCGCGCGATCGCCCCGGTCGCCGCTGTGCAGAACGCGTACCACGTGCACGCCACCGCGGACGCCGCGCTGCTGGCGGAGTGCACCCGGTCCGGCACCGCGTTCGTGCCGTTCTTCCCGATCGGCGGCGCTCGATCCCCTCGACACGACCCGGCTCGAGAAGACCGCCGCCCGGCACGGGGCGACCGTCCAGCAGATCGCGCTTGCCGCGCTGCTGGCAGCCTTCCCGGTGATGCTCCCCATCCCCGGCACCGGCAGCCCCGCCCACCTGGAGGAGAACGTCGCTGCAGCCAGCCTCCGGCTCACCCCGGAAGACATCGCCAGCCTCGCCGGATAACGGCGCGGACGCCGAAGTGCCCGTGGGCGGTGAGGCGCGATAACGAGGCCGCACCCGCGCCGGGCGTGGTCGTCACCGCATGCGGGCGGCCACAGCACGGCCGGGAGATCCCGCTGTCAGTCCCGGAACTCCGGGAAGAACCGAAGATCGGCACCCCACCCGAGCTCCACCGCAGCGACAGCCACCGCCCCGCCCGTCGTCAGTTGTCCCGCCGGGCGGCTCTTGGCCTGATCATGTGCGACCGCGGTGCGCTGCCGTGCGCATCAAGATGTGAACAGCTGCGACCGGATCCGCGACCTGCCGCAGAGCATTCCGGTTCTGTCAGTCGCTGGTGATCGAATGTGTTCCATGACTGAGCCGCTCACTAGTGCCGCGACCGCTAACGTCTGCCCCGTTTTGCCGTGCCGATGCGGGTGCGGGCCGGGCGCCGGATCTGCCGATGGGCATGGGTTTACCGGCCGATCCGGGGGCGCGTCTGCAGGCCGGTAACAGCAGGACCAGTAACAGGACCTTCGGCCCTCTTGCCAGCGGCCCGGCCGCCAGACGCTTGCCGATACGCGAGCCCCCTAGCTGGCGGCTCGCTGCGGACGCGGCGGGAAGTGGTCACCATGGCGAGCAGGCAGTTCGCACAGGCAGCGCCTCGGCGACGGTATCCGCGCCGCCGCCCGGGGTGGTGGACCGTGCTCGTAGCGGCCGTGGCGCTGACGGCGGCGGGCTGCTCGGGGACAAGCCCTCCCCCCTCGGCCTCGCCGTCATCCCTGCCCAAGACCACGCTGACCGCCTGCACCGTCGACGGGCTAGCCGCCAGGTGCGGGAACGTGCGGGTCCCGCAGGACTGGGCGCACCCGGCCGGGCCGGCGATGCCGCTGCGGGTCGTGGTCCTGCCCGCCACCGGAACCAGCCACCCCGCGGCTCCCCTGTTCTACCTGGCCGGATGGAACGGCAATGAGGCCGGGTTCGGCAATGCGGTGCTCAACGGCATGGACTGGGCCGCGCAGGCCTTCGGGCAGCTGAACCAGACTACGGACCTGGTCTTCATCGAGCAGCGCGGCACCGCCGGATCCGGGCTGCAGACCTGCCCCGGCCTGCAGCCGGCATCCACCACCCTCGACCCGGCCGCGATCAGCGCCGCCGCCCGCCGCTGCCTGGCCTCGGCCAGCCGGGACCCGCGCCACGACACCACCACCGCGGCGGTCCGCGACCTGGACCAGGTCCGCCAGGCGCTCGGCTACGACACGATCAACCTCTACGGCCCGTCTTACGGCGTCACGCTGGGCCTGGCCTACCTGCAGCGCTATGCCAGCCACGTCCGCACCGCGGTGCTAGACAGCGGCTCGCTGCTATCGGTCCCCCTCTACCAGCAGGCCTCCGTGCACGACCAGCAGGCCTTCGACCAGATCGTCAGCCGGTGCGCCGCCACCCCCGCCTGCGCCCAGTCCTACCACCCCGCCGCCGACCTGGCCGCCATCCTGGCCCGGCTGAACGCCCACCCGGCCCGGGTCACCCTGCCCGGCCCCGGCGGCCAGCCCCAGACCCTCACCATCACCGCTCTGGCCTTCCTGGGCTTCGTCGAAGGCAACCTCGGCGAGGCCCAGACCACGGCCCAGCTGCCCGCCATCCTGCACGCCCTGGCCCAGGGCCAGTGGTCACAAGTCCTCGCCAAGCTCGGGCTCACCACCGCCGGCCCGACCCCGGCCGGGCCCACCTCGCTGCAGGACGTCACCATCAGGTGCAGCGACGCGTGGGCCGCCATGAACCCCGCGACGGTCAGCCAGCAGGGCCCGTCGCTGTTCACCCCCTTTGTCACCGCCCAGGCCGAGTGGCAGCACGCGCTGTGCTCCGCCTGGCCGCATGACCCCGGCGTGTCCGGAACCGTGCGCAGCACCGTCCCGGTCGTGTTCCTCAACGGCACCGCCGACAATACCGACCCGCCCGCCAACGTGGCCGGCGCGACTGCCACCATGCCGAACGCGCTGCTGGTCTCGGTGCCCGGCACCGGGCACTGGACACTCAACAACGCGACCCACCCGGAATGCCTGCTCGCCGCCACCACCGCCTTCATCCAGGCCGGCCAGCCCGCCAGCCCGGCGCCCTGGAACACATGCACCCGCGCCCTGGCCCAGGAACTCGTGCCGTTCCCGGCACCCTGAAGCCTGCCAGCTACTACCGTTTCCCCCCGCCCGCCAAAGGCAGGCAGCCAGGCAGGGCAAACCTAATCTGCTACGGCACTAGGGGGGGGAGCGAAGACCAGCCAGGCGCTGGCGCTGCGGGCCAAGATCGTGCTGGCCTGCGCGGACGGGGCTTCGAACAAGCAGGCCGCCGCGGATCTGCAGATCGATCCGGCGACGGTCAGCAAATGGCGCGGCCGGTTCGCCGCGAAGCGGCTGGACGGGCTGGCTGATGAGCCGCGGCCCGGCCGGCCGCCGTCGATCCTGCTGGACAAGGTGGAAGAGGTCATCACCGCCACGCTGGAGGAGATGCCGACAAACGCCACGCACTGGTCGCGGGCCTCGATGGCGAAGCGGGCCGGGCTGTGCAAGTCCACGATCGGCCGGATCTGGCGCAAGTTCGACCTCAAGCCGCACTTAACCGGCACCTTCAAGCTGTCTTCCGATCCGCTGTTCGTGGAGAAGGTCGTCGATGTCGTCGGCCTGTACCACCACCCGCCGGAGCGGGCGGTGGTGCTGTGCGTGGATGAGAAGTCCGGCATCCAGGCGCTGGACCGGTCCCAGCCGGTGCTGCCGATGATGCCCGGCGTGCCGGAGCGGCGCAGCCACGACTATGTCCGGCACGGCACGACCGACCTGTTCGCCGCGTTCAACATCGCTGACGGCACCGTGATCTCCCAGCTGCGCCGCCACCACCGGGCCGCAGAGTTCAAGAAGTTCCTGGCCCGGATCGACAAGGCGGTGCCCGCCGGGCTCGAGGTGCACCTGGTCTGCGACAACCTCGCCACGCACAAGACCCCCGTCATCCAGGCCTGGCTGGCCCGCCACCCCCGCTTCCGCCTGCACTTCACGCCCACCGGCTCGTCCTGGATCAACCAGGTCGAGCGGTGGTCGGCTTCTTGACCGATCAGATGATCCGCCGCGGCGTACACAAGAGCGTGCAGGCCCTCGAAGCCGGCATCCGCGCCTGCATCGAGAACTGGAACGCAGAATCCCCGGCCCTTCACCTGGACCAAGACCGCCGAAGAGATCCTGGACTCACTGGCAAAATATATAGCAAAGATTTCCGGTGTGGACACTCGCTGCTTCGCGCTCTGGACTGGGTTCCGGGAGCGCATCGAGCCGGCCCGGCAAGGTCTGCCGGACGAGCTTGCTGCCGCTGTCGCTCTCGACGCCATCACCGATCTGATCCGGCTGACTCGCAACGAGGCGGGCCACCCGGCCGGGCGTCAGATTAACGAGGACACCGCTCGGGTTCACCTGGCCATCGCGCCGGTGCATCTGCGCAAGGTGCAGGTGCCCGCTGCTCACTTCGCCGGCATGCCCGCAGGAGCTGGGACATGACGCAGCTGCCGATCCCGGTTCACGTCGGGTCCGAGCCACCCGAGTCATGGGACGACGTCGAGGCGAGGCAACGCGAGTTCGGAGAGGACGCATCACCCTGGCTCCAGAAGCAACGTCGCCCGACGGTCGCCAGGGCAACCCTGGACTGGAGCGCTCTTGGCTTCGAGCCACGCTGGGTGGGCTTCGACACCGCTGACTGCGTGGCAGCCTTGCAGCCGAGCATCTTCGCTGGACACGGTGCCGATGAGTTCGATCGCTTCCGCCTGGGCGCCGAGAGCCGTGGCGAGATCGCGCTGGTCATCAGCCCGATTGGTGACCCAGACGACCAGCGCCGCAACGTGTTCGGGCGACACGACAACTCCGTCTACCTCGGCGCACTTGACGCGAGCATCAGCAGCCGGCCGCTCGGGAAGGGCGCGAGGGTCCGAGCCGCAGCCGACCTCGACGGCGCCGACAGCCAGCTCGCGCTGCGCATGCTCAGCTGCAACCCGCCGCCCCTGTGGCGCAGCCTGTCGCTCCACGGGCTGACCCACGAGGCGGCCCAACGGGCAGATCCAGCATCCCGCCCAGGGGACTCTGGTGCCCATCGTCGAGACGGACCTCGGTGAGCCGGTGGTTGCGGCGTGGGTTTCGCCGGATGGCGTCGAGAGGCGCTACGTGGTGCCGGCCGAGACGCCGTGGCCGCTGTTGCTGCAGTGGCTGCTGGAGCAGGCGCTACCTGAGCTGGTGCCAGACGCGATGCGCAGGGCCAGGCGCCAGCTCGCTACCGACCAGGCCCTCATGACCCGCCGTGAGCGCTCCGCGCGCACTGCACTAACCGAGCTTGAGGCGGAGTACGCCGCTCGCCGCCGCGAGCTGGAGCGCGAGCTGAAGGAAGCCGAGACGGCAGCCTCGGCGGTACGAGACGGCCTGCTCTACGGCACCGGCAAGCAGCTCGCTGACACGGTCCGCTCGGTGCTGGAGTGGGCCGGGGTGGCCGTTGCCGATCTTGACGACCAGCTCGGCGGCACTAAGAACGCAGACCTGCTCTGCAGCTACGACGGTCACTCGCGGCTTGTCGAGGTGAAGTCGGCGAGCGGCAACGCCCCGGAGCGTGCCTATGAAGACCTGGTCCGTCATCTCCGTGAGTGGGAAAAGCTGCCAGGCAGCACACCAGTGGACGGCGGCGCGCTGGTCCTGAACCACCAGCACCGGGCTGCCCGCATGCGCGGAGCGCCAAGCCGTACGGCCGCCCCGAGTTCCTCGCAGCGCAGACGGAACCGGTCGTCACGACCCTGGACTTGTTCCAGGCCTGGCGCGAGGAGGACGCGGACGCCATCCGGCAGCTGCTCTTCGGGACCTTGAATCCGCCGGCGCCCGAGCCCGAAGCCGCCAGCCAAGGGCATCGAGCCCGCTGACCTCAAGCGTGGTTGGTTCCGGCGGCGCTGACCGATGCTCACGCGGAGCACCAGCCACCTACAAAATGTGTCGCGCACCCAGGTGATTGCCGGCGGTGGCCGCGGCCAGACGGCGGAGGCCGGGCTGCCAACCGCCTGGTGCTGTCTGCGTCGAAGTCGTCATAATGCCGAGGAGCGCCGAGGGTGGCCCGTCGAGCACGGATCATGACAAGCGGCCCCAGCGCGAGGCGCCGACGTACGCGGAACTCCTGGAGTTCGCCGCCGGACTTCCGCCTGACGAGGCTCTGCTAGCCAGGGCGCGGCCAGCGCCACAGGTGCCCGAGCCGGAAGCCCGCGGGTCGGCCCCGGCACCGCCGGCGTACGTGTCGTGGGAGGACTACCTGGCCCGGACGACACCGCAGGGCGGATGTCATGGTGCCAGAAGAAGGCCACGCGGGCCAACCGCCGCGCCTGATGTCGGGGCCGCCGACGCGAAGATCACTGGCGCGGACGTATGGGCGGCGCTAGAAGCAGCCAGGGCCGGTGCAGTACTGCAGATCTCTGGCGGTCGAGAACCGGCGAGCGGCCCCGAACGGGAAGCCGTTGCCTGGGCTCAGGTAGGGCGACGGATCGGCTCGCTCGGTCACCGCCTGGCAAGGTTGCACGCGGCTCGACGCGTCCGGCAACCTGACGTGGGCATGCCTGTGGTGGAATACCTGCCATCTGAACGGCGGCCTGTCGCGACCGACCACGGCGGAATCCGCCGTCGCGCGAGTGACGGTGGCTCCGGGACTCCGGCCGGGACCGTGCGTAACCCTACGAATATCACCGACACCCGACGCCTAGCCCGAGCCTGGCAGCGAGAGACGCAAGCCGCAGCGACCGACTGCCTGAAATGGCAGGTGAGAGCAAGGAGGCCGACAGGACGGTCGACATGGCCGCTTCCATCCCTGCCCGCCGTGCCCGTCGTGGATTTCAAGGACCCAGGACCCTAGGGTCCACGGACGCATAGCGGACGGCGGCCGCCGGAAACGAGCCTCGTACCGCGACGTGGTGGTCGGCGGCATCGTCCTCGGGTAGGAGCGACGGTCATAAAACCATTCCTACACGCTAGGGCGCCGCCCGCACCCCTGGCTACGGGATGAGCGGCCAGTCTAAAGCGCAAAAGACCAACCATTCGGCTTGCGATCGAAGGTGGGGACCAGGCCATGCTCAAGACATGCATGGCCATCTATCAGACGCGGCGCAATACAGCGACGACCTTGCCCAGGACGGCAGCGTCCTCGATGGCGTCTTCACAAGGAACCGCCAGGGAATCGGGGCATACGCCGTTATGCGGAATCAGCCAGACCTGTCGGTCCACTCGCCGGAGACCTTGACCGTTGCTCCCCTCAATCATGGCCGCTACAATGTCGCCGTTCTCGGCCTGCGGCTGCTGCGCACCACGACTATGTTGCCGTCCGCGATGGCGGCGTTATCATGGAGTCACCGCGGACTCGGAGGCGGAACAGTCCCGTCGCCGACGAGTTCCTGGGAGATCCGACGTGTCCCCGACGGGCACAGCCCACGTGTCCCCGTGATCCGTTTGGTCAGGTTTTGAGGCCGGGCGGCGATCTGGCCGTAGAGGGGGACAGGAACAGAGGCCGGGTCTTGGACGAGAAGTCCACTGCGTCCGCCAAGTCCTCGGCCTCGAAGCGGACGGTGGGCTGCCCGGGCAGGCGTCGCTCTATGGTGCGCGGGCGCCTGCAGCGCGCCGCAGCTATCCCTTGCGTTGCAATGTCTCACAGTTGGTGGGAGACGCTGGACGTGCGGGCCAGTGGCTGCTTGACCAATCTCGCGCAAGGGTGGGCGCGTACCTGCGATGCTCTGCGAAGTCCTGACGGACCGGGAGGATCCTTTCGCCGTCGCCGAAGGTGAGCTCATGGTCCGGGTCGGATTTGATGGATCGGTGGTCGATCCGTCATCGGCCGTGCTGCCCGTCATCGGCTTCCTTGTTCGCGACCGGACCCGTTATAGATGCCACCTGTTTGAATCAAATATTTTCAACATGAGTTCGAGTGATGTATGGATGAGTCCGAGCAGTACGCGCATGCGGCATATTTTGAATGACGATCGTGGTCAGTCACCAAATACTGGTGCCGCTGATGCAAGCGGCATTGGTTCATCGTTGAATCCGATCCGCCAAAATCGGCCGAGGAGCTGCTCGCTCAAGCCCTTACCTCGGAATCAGGACACCTGGCCTGTATTCGCCGCTAGTGATCCGCTCAAGCAGGATCGCCTTAAACTGCCGCCAGGTAGGCCCGGTCACCGCTGCGCCAGACTCGGGGCCGCCGACAGCTCGTGCGATCCGGGAGTCGGCGGCGGCGCCACGAGGTGAGTCGGTGCGGCGTGCGGCCCTGGCGCCGAGGAGTACGGCGGCAGCACCACATGGTCGGGCAAGCCGAGTGTGGCTGTCGGCCACCGGGGCGGCGGCACCGAGAGCGCACTGGCGGTCGGTGCGGTCAGAGCGTAGGTCGGGGCCGAGCCATCGCGGGTCAGCTCGGGTCCCTCGATGTGAGGCGGATCGTGGTCACCTGGTTCGGCCGGATCGGGTGCCTGGACCGGGCCGATCGTGGTGAGGGGGTAACTGACTGAGTAGCGCGGGGTGGGCGTCCCGGCCTGGGCGGCTGCGGCCGGGCCGAGGACAGATGCGCTGCACGAGATGCAGACGTTAGCCAGCGCCCGGGCGACCCGGGCGGCTGGGCTGACGTCGTCCAGGTCGCCGTGCTCAGGCTTCCGGATGAACGCCTTCAGCTTCTCCCGGCATCTCGCGCAGAACTCTACGAACGGGAACCATAGTGGGTGCCGCGGTGCGCCCGGGTCACCCTGAGTGGACGCTCGGGCCGACGTGCGCTAGACCGTCCGTCCCTCGAACGGATGCGGTGCCCAGAGTGACGTTACGCACAGTAGCAGGATGACGGGGCGCAGGGGCCTCGGGCGTGGACCGGTTCGTGGACCGGGTCACCGGATAATCCCAGCGCCGCGAGTGCCGTCAGTGCGATAACCCGTGCCATCGGTGCAGCTAGCGCGCATGGTGCATGAGGCCGTACTTCTCATAATCCGCCGGTCGTGGGTTCGAG
>CAWGKE010000024.1:0-15358 GCA_963823075.1 uncultured Planctomycetaceae bacterium | reverse complement strand
GCGGTCAATTGTCAAAGCGAAAGCCACACGGAAGTCTTGCCACGAAACACTTTACGATAAACCCCCTCCGTTTGCAAGGTCGTGCGAAGCATTGCAAAGAAACGCCTGGAATTGCGGTATTCGACCGGCCGGGTAGGTGACAAATCCGGTAGGAGTCGGTAGGGGCGTTGCCCTGGAATTCGTGGGGGATTGGACAGAGGGAAGGCGGCCGCGCCGGTAGTGGCCGCAGGGGCGGAAGGGGACGAAACATTTCCGATCCGGGTTGTAGCATTGGCGTTTTCAGGCGTTTCCCGCGTTCCAGGTGTTCAGGACTGAACACCTGAGCGGCTTCCTCAAGGTCGCGCCGTCACCACCCGCCGTGGACGCAGAAGATGCGGAGAGTGGTCATCGGGAAGCCCCAGCACTCGGCCAGCGAGTCCGTCGTCGCCTCGGCGTGCGGGGGGTGGTCCTCCACGGCGTGCATCCAACAGTGGGCCAGCTCGTGCCCCACGAGCGCCTCGACCAGCTCGTCGGGCATGTCCCCGGTCATGTCGTGGGAGAAGTCGAACCGGCCGGGCGTGAGGTACTGTGCGTAGGTGACCGTCCCGTCCTCGTCCGCCTCGCCCAGCCGGTCGAAGAGGAAGACCAGCGGCAGGCAGCAGCCGGGCCGGTCCCAGAAGTCGGCCATGATTCGGCGGTCGGCCTCGGGGATGCGGCCCCACGCGCTGCGGAAGAGTCGGGCCAGGCGGCGTACCGCGGCCGGCCGCCACGGCCGGGCGCCCACGACTCCCCCGCACGGCAGCAGCGACTCGGTACGGCTCATCGGTCCCCCCTCGGCTTCCGCTTCCTCGGCTTCTCCCCCAGCGGCGGCCCCTCGGCCACGTCGGCGGCCTTGCCCTTGGGCGGTCGGCCCGGTCCCTTCTTCGGGGCGTCGGCCGGGGCCTGGCGGAACTCCTCGCACGAGACGCCGAGGGCGGAGCAAATCGCTAACACGGTATCCCACGACGGCGAGCGTCGGCCGGTTTCCAGGTGAGCGATGCCGTCGCGGGTCATCCCCACCTTGTCGGCGAACTGATGTTGCGTCAACCCAGCCGACTCTCGCAACTCCCGAAGTCGGCCGCCAAAACGATTAACCGCGAGCATGTCGCCTCCACGGTCCCCTCAAGCAGTAAACGACCACCACGCACTCAGTATATCCAGAATTCTTCAAAAAGTGTCCCGCGGGACAGATTCTCCCCTTGTCTTTTTATGTCCCTCTGGACACAATAAGAGCCGGTGAGGGACGAATAACCTTGTGAGAGGCCGATCGCCTCTCGGAACAAAGTGGGCCGGCGGCGACTTGTCCTCGCCCCGGCCCCGGCAACCCCAAACGTGCTGGAGTCGCAATGAACACCTTCCCCGAGAACGCCCGCTCCGTCAACCCCGAACGCACCCCGTACCGCCCGCTGGTCGCGCCGCCGCAGACGACGTACTGGACGGATGAAGTCGGCGCCGTCCACGTCCTCCTGTCCTCGCGGCGCAAGGCCGATTCCTACGAACTCATCCCCATCAGCACTGACCTCGGCGGGGCCGCGTTCCGGTGGTTCAAGTCGGGCGGCGAGTCCTACGACGTGCTGGCCAGCGGGACGGACTCCAGCTGCACCTGCGCGGGCTGGTCTTACACGGGCGGCTGCAAACATCTCCAGACGACGTTCGCGCTGCTGGAGCTGGGCGTGCTGGCCGTGGCGCCGTGTTCGGCTGGCGATGAAGACGCGGCGTGACGGCGACGGGGGAGGCGGCGCCCACGCCTCTCCTCGGGAGGGACCCGCGATGCAAACCAAACCGATTCACTACGCGGTCGCCCTCGGCCTGGTCGCGCTGCTGTCCGTGCTGGCGGCGGTGCTGCACTGAACCACGGCCGACAGGGGCGGCAATGGAAAACCACTACCTCGTTTACACGCAAGGGCCTCCCGGCACGACGCCCCTGCGGCTGTTCACGTCGGCGGCCGCCGCGCTGGACTTCGCCCGGTCGATGGCCGAGCCGGGCGCACCGGGGCCGGGGGAAGCGGTCGTCTGCGTGCGGCCTTTCGTGGACGGCCGGCCGGGCAACGAGGAGATCATCGGCCGGGCGGCCCGAGTGATGGAAGTGAACGGCGTGTACCAGCGGCTGCCGCCCGCGACCCCGCCGCCCGAGACTCAGGAGCAACCGCCCGACAAGGCCCGGCAGGCGCGGCCGGCGAAGTCATGACGCGGGGAACCTGGCGATACAGGCCCGTCGGCCCGACGACGCAAACCACGGGCGGGCGACGACGGCCCCAACGGTCGGCCGGCGCAGACGATCATCCGCCGTGGCAGTCGGCGGCGCCGGACTGTGTTCATCGTCCCCGTTCTCGCCCCTATGGAGGCTGCCCATGCCGCAGACCCAGCGTCCGAAGTGCGCGCCCGCCGTCCGTACCGCCGCCACGGCTCCATCGCCTGGTCGAGCCGCACCGCCTGCTGCGCGAGCGGGTCGGCGGCCCTCTCGCCGGTGCGGCGCTGCAGGTCCGCCATCGCCTCGCCGTCGCGGACGAGGTAGCCGGCCGTCAGCAGCATCGTGACGCTGGGCATGATTTCCAGCACGAACGACTGTTTCAGGGCGTCGTCCATCTTCATCGTGCGCGTCTCCGTGCGACAGAGCGGCCCGAATCACCAGTTCCCGCCTTCCGGCAGCAGTCCGTGCCATGTCGGGTCGTCCCCGCCGAACTCCTCGCCCATTTCTTTCCGGTCGTAGGCGTCCAGCCGCGCGTCTTGGTCGTCGCCCGCTTCGCGCTGCAGATGGTCGGTCACGAACACCCCGGCAGGCGCGCGAAGGGCTGCCAGTCGGTCGCGGGGATCGGTGGTCACGTCCCACGGCCCCATGCCGAGGTTCTCGCCGCCCCACACCGCCAGAGCCACCGCCAGCACAAGGTCATCGTGCTGGCCCTCCCGCCACGCCTCGAAGGTCTCGTTGGCCGACGCCGTGATCTTGCTCTTGAAGGTCTGCATTTCGCGGGCCAGCGTCGGCCCGTGGACCAGCGCCCGCGGGACGATCAGCCGTTGGCTCTGGTGAACCAGCGCGAGCGCGGTCACCAGCACCTTTTTGGCGACGTGCCAGCTGCCGTCCTCCTGCTTGGCCGCTGCGTGGCCGCCGGTGATGGTGACGCGGCAGATCCTTGTGTCGTTCAGGCGCTCCTGCGCCATGTCGGCAACGGCCCGGCCGACGCCGGTTTCGTCCAGCACCATCGGGGCGCCCTTGAGCGGCCCGGTCGTCATCACCGCGCCGGCCTCGTCCACAATGTCCATGTACGAAGTCTTCAACTCGAAGCGGCGCAGCACGAGCAGCGTGTACACGGCCTCCCGCTCCTCGCCGTCCTTCTGGAGAACGGCCAGCGCGGTTGGGTCTGCGACCTGGCCGAGGTCGAGTCCTCCGATGAACACGGGGGCGGCGGGCGGTTGCATGGGGTCACTCTGCGAACAGGGGCTGAACATCGTCGCGGAACATGGCGTCGATGTCGTCCTGGCGGAACACCTGGTCCACGGCGTCGCGGAACTCCAGCATGTATTCCTGGCCGTACCAGTGGGCGCCGAGGGCCCGCCGCTCCTCGGCCAGGAACTCCGGGGAGATTCTCGGGCAATCCGCGGCCGTCGCGCGGTAGCGCTCCCAGACCGCGCCGCCCTTGCTCCACTCTTCGTAGAACCAGCCGCGTTTGCCGAACGGCGTGGTGAGGCACACCAGCCGGCCCCGGCTCACGGCCAGCATGGGCCGCAGCAGGTAGTACATCGCGTCGTCCGTGCGGGCCGCCTCGTCGATGATGATGAGGCTGGCGGCGCTGTAGCCGACCACCGTGTCGGGCTTGCCCGGCAGCGCGATGATGCGGCTGCCGTTGGCAAGTTCCATCGACAGGACGGAATCCTGGGTCAGGGCCTCGGCGGGGCCGAGGACGCGCCGCTCCTCCGCCTCCAGCTCCTTGACCGGCCGCGGCGCCCACGGCGGCGGCCTGGCCACCTTGCGGGACAGCAGGGCGTACAGGAGCTTCACCTTGCGCAGCAGCTCGGCGGCCTGGCGTTGGGCGCGGGCGACGATGAGGACCAGCGCGGGCGCCTCCAGGATAGCCGTGAGCAAGGCGAGCGCGGCGGCGGTGAGGCTCTTGCCGCTCTGGCGGGAGCAAAGGACCAGAATCCGCCGCGCCGCGGATGCGAGCAGCCGGTCCTGCCACTCGTCCGGCGGGTGGGCGGCGTCGCGCATCAGGGCCGCGGGGTCAAGGAAGTAGCGATCCGTCGGCGCCCACCGGCCCGCCAGCATCCGGGAGAGCGTCCGGTATCCCGAATCGCGCGGCGACGGCGCGGACGATGGCGGCGCGTTCGTCGTTGGTGAAGCCGGCCCCATATTCGCGGCCCCCCTCCGGGTTCGTCGGTGCGATCTTCCGCGGCGGATACAGCCCCTGCAAGGTCGCCAAGTCCTGGTCGATGGCCAACGCCGTCCGATAATCTGCGCTATTTACGGATCTCACATAAAGCTGGTGTCGCCGGGCGATGTGCCTCCGCAGCAGCTTTTTCCTATTCGTCCGAACCGCTTCGGCCATCAGGGCGTCGGCCTGGTCGCTGTAGCGGCGGATTTGCCGCTCACTCAAGGGCCGTCCGCCCTCCGGGATCGTCCACGGTGCTTCCCCGGCCGCTTCCTTTTCGGCCACGTATTGCCGCACCTGGAACGGCATGGCCCCGTCAAGCATCGCGCCGAGGATAGCGTCAACCCGCGCCCTAATCGTTGCGTTCGTCGCTTTCATCGGCGGAAACCAGTCGGTCGATCCATGCGGCGTGGAAGTCGTGCAACGGCCGGTCGCGGCACAACATCAGTTGCTCGCGATTGCCGTTCGTGCGGAGGTTGGCGCTTCCCTCCAATACCATACCAGCCTGGTCGGCGAAGTCGAAACAGACCACCTTGGCGTGCGACCGCGCCGCGGCCGTCCTGCTGCCCGGGAACTCGGCCAACTCCTCCCGGAATCGTTCGTGCAGCTCCTTGTTGTGGCCGGCGAAAAAGGTGGAGGCGAGCAACGTCAACCCGCCGATCTTCTTGGACTCCAGCAAGCCCAACATCTCGACGGCGTTCCGGCGGTTGTAGCAGAGGGTCGCTATCCGCAACCTCCGGCACGGGGCCGGGTGCAAGTCGAGCAGCGCGACCAGCAAAAGCATCAGGTCATAGCTCCCCGTCATGACAGCGTGGACGGCCTCTCCGGGTCCGGGGAGGGCCGACAGCAGCTCCTTGGCCTCCTTGAACATCATCGCGCGGCGGGCCTTCGCCTTGGCGGTGTGGACGCCGGCGGCCTTCGGCTCCTCGGCGTGCTGGGCGTGGCGGCCGAACGCTGGGCGCGGGATGGCGGCGAACGACGGCCTCGGTGCGGTAAAGTCCATGCGTCACCCGGTCAGCTGCCGAACGATCTGCCCTTGCCCGTGCGGCCCCTGGCCTTCTTGCCCTTGGCCTTGGCCTTCTTGGGCCGAAGGTTGGCGCCGAAATTGAAACTTGTCGGATCGGCCTTGAACCTGACTTTCCTCGCCATATGGCACCCCTTTCATCGCGGTTAGTCGCCGCTCATGGCCGTGGCGGTCATGAGCCGCCGCGGAGCGGCGGGATGACGGGCGGGAAGCTCGTCCGGCTCGGGCGCCTCCGGGGTCGGACCCCACGCGCCGCGCTCGCGCATCAGCGCCCCGCAAATGCCGTCCAAATCGGGCGTGCGGAGCGCCGCAGCGCGTCGAACATCTGTTCCAGCAGCGGCGTCGCGACGGCGGCGAGCTGACGCTGCAACTCGGCGTAGCGTTTGGCCAGCTCCGCGGTGCGCTTCTGCTCGGCCTCCGTGGCCGCGCGTCGGGTCTCGATTTGCAGCGGCAGGCCGGCCCGTTTGAGCTGGACGCCCAGCTGGTCGAGCTGCCGCTGCGCCTCCCCCCGCCTGAGGGCGATGGCGTCGGACGCCAAATCGATCTCGTGCAGCACGGTCCCGAGGTCGTCTCGCTCCAAAAGGGCAGGGTCGTCCCGGCGTCGGGCCAGTTCGGCCGCCTTGGAGTCGAGACTGGCGAGGGACGCCTGCAAGACGGCGCGCTTGGCGTTGACGGCTTTGACGGCGGCGACGTGAAGGCTGTCGGCCGTCGCCCGGCGGGTCGCCTCGGTCAAGGCGGGCGTCGGGTCGGGCGGTTCGGCCGTCGGGCCGGGGCCGCGCTCGAAGCGCACGGCCGCCGAGATGGTCGCGCCCTGCTGGGTGATGTGAACCTGCCCCGGCAAGCCGACGCCGGGCCGTTCAGGCGCGGCGCCCAGGGTCCAGGATGGGGCGGCCGAGGCCTGGGGCGGGGCCGGCGCTTCATTGATCGCGGTGGTCGTCATGGCGTATCCCTTGCGTGCGAAAAGGTGGGCGCCCCGGATGGTCCGACAACGAGTCGGCCGGGGCGCCCGCCGGACGTGCTGTTGCGTCACTGCCGACCCTGGCCGAGAAACTCCTCCGCGGTCAGGTGCGGGTCGCGGCCGTGCCGGCGTTCCGCCATGAACCCCGCGACAAGGGTGTCGATCGACGGGACCTTGCCGCCCCCCGGCAGGCCTCCCTCGGCGAAACTCTGGAAACCCTCCCGGAGCTTCTCGACCTCTCGGCGCTCGCTCATCTGGTCGTTGACGCCGGCGCGGGTCGTGGGCGCGTCCGTGCAACCCATGAGGTCCGCAAAGTGATACATCTCCTGCAACGCTGCCAGAGGGCACCCACGCAAACGGGATGGGTCAAGCCCCTTGGCGGCCAGCTGCTCCAGCAGCTTGGCCTCGTCGCTACCTTGTGGCATCGCCATGATCTTCTTCTCCGTTTGATTCCAAGTATCCCGCCGCCCTCAGTCCCGAACGCACGCGCTCCAGGTCGGCGGCCTGCCACAAGAGCATCGGCCCGACCTTGGCCGGCGCCTCGATGAAGCCGCGCCGGATCGCCGCACGCAACTGCCACTCGGGGACGCCGGCGGCGGCCGCGATCTGCGGGGTGGTCAGGGCGTCAAGTGCCGGGTGCGTTGCGGTTGTCATGCTCTCAGTTTGCCTCATCGCGCCGACTGAGACAATCCGACTATGTAACACCTGTTTACGTCCCCATATCGACCAGCTCGGCGACGGGGACGCCGAGGGCGGCCGCCAGCCGCACGACGGTATCGACGCCGGGGCGGCGGCCCCTCTTGCCGGTCTCCAGCATGGAGATCGCCTCTCGCGTCAGGCCGGCGCGGCGGGCCAGCGTCGCCTGTTTCAGGCCGGCGGCCTGACGGAGCGCACGGAGGCGGCCGGCGAGCGGCGGGGCGTCAGCGGGACGCATGGGGCGGTTCCTCCGTCGAGTCTTAAATACGGTCGCCATTCCGATCCTCTTTTTCGGTTCAGTCGCCGGCCCACGTCCGGCCGACGTTCGCCTCGACCTCGACCGGCACGGGCGCGACCAGCGGCGCCATGCCGTCCACCATCGCCCGCGTCAACCACGCCTTCGCTGTGTCGGCGTGGTCTGCGTCGCACTCCACCACGATCTCGTCATGCACCACCAGCACGGGAAACGCGCCGGGGCATTCGGCCCGCCGCTCCCAGAGCAAGGCCATCGCCTGTTTCAGCCCGTCGGCGCCTGTCCCCTGAATCGGCGTGTTGAGGCGCTGGGTGTCCGGGGTCTTGTCATCGAAAACGCGGCGCCGTCCGGCCAGCGTGCGGCTTTCCTTCTCCCGTTGGCTGCGGACGCGGGCGTGCCAGCGGGCCAGGCCGGGGTAGGCCCGGAAGAAGGCGGCCCGGTACTCGCCGGCCTGCGTTTCGGTCAACTCGACGCCGTATTGCGACTTCGCGTAGACGCGGAAGCCCTTCACGCCCATTCCGTAGAGCAAACCGAAATTCACGGCCTTGGCGAGCTGCCGCTGCTCCTTGCTCGGCTTTTCGACGCCGAGGATAAGCCGGGCCGTCTGCGTGTGCAGGTCGTCGCCGCGGCCGTAGGCCGCCAGCATGGCCTCGTCGCCGGACACCTTCGCCGCAATCCGCAGCTCGATTTGCGAGAAGTCGGCTCTCACAAGCACACGGCCGGGCGGGGCGGTGAAGCAGCGGCGGTAGTGAACGTCGCGGGGGAGGTTTTGCAGGTTGGGGGACGCGCAGGCCATCCGCCCGGAGTCGGCGCCGATCTGACGCCAGCCGGCGTAAATGCGGCCGTCGTGCAACGCCTTGGCGTACCAGCCGACGCCGTAGGTGGATGCCAGCTTGTTCGCGCTGCGGTACTCGCGCACCAGCGCGGCGAGCGGATGGGGGACGGCGGCCAGGGCGTCGTCGTCGGTGGATTTCAGCTTGACGCCGAAGGCGGCGAACGCCTCCTTAATCTGCTCGGGGGAAGACCAGTTCCACGCGCCGTCTTGAATCAGGCAACCGGGGCGGTGGGGCGCTTCGGCGTCCAGACGCCGGCTCAACTCCGCGGCCTGGTCGGTCGCCTCATGGGCAAGAGCATCCCAGGCGGCCCGGTCGAACCCCACGCCGGCGAAGCCCATCCACGCCATCGCGGGGAGGCAACGCGATTCGATATGGGCGGCACTGGTCATGCCGGCGAGCTTGATCTTCGCCGTCAGTGCGTCGTACAGCGGCGCGTAGGATCGCCGCGTCGTCGGCTGCGTACCGCAACTGCTCTTGGGTCAACGCGCCGGACCAGTCGGAACGCTGCTCTGTCTTGTCCAGGGCGCGGCCCAGCTCCCGCTCGGCCGTCTGTGCCAGGCCGTGAAACCCCTTCGGCCGGCGGGTGCCGTGAAGCAGCTGGGAGAGCAACATCGTGCAGTGCGCCGTGCCGGGCGTGAACCCGAGGCAGGCCAGAAACTGCAAATCGAAGGTCGCGTTGTGGAACACCAGCGGCCGGTCGGCCAGCACGTCCCAAAGGGGGGTGGGATCGACGGCGAAGCAGTCGATGACGTAGGTAAAGCGCCCGCCGTCGGTGCAGGTGTCACAGTTGATGGACAGCAGCCGGACGCGGCCCGTGCGAGGGTCAAGGGAGGTCGTTTCGGTGTCGAGGCCGACGACGACCGTTTCCTCCAGAGCGGCCCGGACCAACTCCAGCCCGGCGGCGTCGGTGACGACAAAGAACCCGTCCCCGCCAGACCCCGAAACCCCCTCGGGGGTTGCCGCGCCAGGTTGCGGGTCGGAGCGGTCGGCCTGGCCGCTCTCCTCGGGACCGTACCCCGAAAGGCCCGGCCCCGCGTGGTCGCGGTCGGGCGCTCCGTCGCCACTCCCGCCCGTCCCGTTCGGGGACGTGGTTGTGTTACCCCATACCCCAAAAGCCCCGGAACCCTCGTTTTCATGGGGATTCCCGCAGGGGCTGGGGGCTTTCGGGGTAGCTTTCGGGGTATCGCCCCCTCCGCCCTCCCCGTCGTCCTCATCCTCATCGTCCCGGCTTTCGGGGCTTTTGGGGTATGGGGTATCAGGTTTAAGGACCAGAACTCGGGTCGGGCGGCCGCCGGGGAGTCCGGCGGTCCAGTCGGCAATTCCGCCGTCAACCAGTGTCTGCAGGGCGGCATCGGCGGCGTCGGCGTCGGGGTAGCGGGATCGGTTCGCCTTGTGCAGCCGCCGGGCGGTCATCTTCCCCCCGTGCTGGCGGATGAAGTCGATGAGGCGGCGCGTCTGCCCGGCGTCCTCCGTCTCGGCCAGTGCGGCGTAAATCCGCTGCGACTCGAAGGCGAACCACTTGGCCAGTGTGATCCCCGCCCTCATGCTGTCCGGCTCGATGGGGTCGCAGTCGTCGGCCATTGCGCCGACGCGGGAAACGACGTGGTGGAGAAGGGCCAGCCGGGCGGCGCCGCCCTCCAGCTTGGCGAAGGCGGCGGCGGTCGCCCCCTCAACGGCGGCCTGGCGCTTGGCCCACTCATTGTAAAACGCTTTCCACACAGCCTTCGCCTCGGGCGTCATCCGCAGGGCGAACGGCTCCCGCTCCTTGCGGTCGTTCTCGCTGAACGTCAGTTCCGCCAGCGCCCGCAGCAGACTCTCGTAGGCCTGGGCAACCTCGGGGTGGATCTCGTCCTCCTTCCACACTTTCGGATGGCGCGGCGGCCACGCCGGCAGGATGCGGGCGCCGAGGCCGGCGTCCTGGTGGTCGGCCGTCAGGCAGCGGGCGAGCGTGCCCGGCTGGATGCCGCCTGCGACGCAGACGGAGGCGCGGGGCACGAACAACGACGGCCGGTCGCCGGTCTTGCGGTCAACGATCAAGGGGCCGGCGCGGTGCATCTCCAGCCAACCCGGCACGTCGCTCCCGCCCCCCTTGCCTTTGTACCTCGTGAAACTCCCGAACCACGCGGCCAACTCGTCGCGCAGCAGGAACGTGCCGCGGGGGTTGTCCTCCAGTACGGCCGCGATTTTCTCTACCGTGATATCGGAGACGACGACGCGGTGGGGGGTAGGCCGCTCCGGCGGCTCCTCGGTGAACTCCACGCCGTCGGCCTTGGCCTTTTTCTTCTTGTCGGCGTAGACCGCCTTCGCCTGCTCATACTCTGCCAGGTCGGCCTTGAACTTGTTCCGCAGCATTTCCTGCAACCGATAGATCGGGCCGGCGGCGGCGTGGATGGCCGGACTCTTGAGCGTACCGGACTCGCCGATGATGCACGTCCAGAGGACGCAAGGCTCCGTCCAGCCCCGCTTGAGGCGGATGGTGCGCGTGTTGCCGATCAGGGACGCGGCGGCGGTGAGGGCGGGCAAGGCGACGAAGGACGGGTCGCAGCCGATGGCGCCGGCGGCCTGCTCGACGAAGACCCGAATCGGTTGCGGCAAGGCGTCCACCGGGAACGGCCGGAACGGCTCCGGCGGCGTCATGGGCCGCCTCGGCTTGGCGGCGGCACCCGACGGGGCGGCCGACCGCAACCCCAGCCACTCGCGGGCATCGCGTATCACGTCGTCGGCCGGGCTGGTCAGCATCCCCGCCAGCGACGGCCAGCCGCCGACGTTCGCCCCGGCCCTTAGCTTCTCGGCGGTGTCGCGCACCACCTTGGCGCAGTCGCTCACGCCGTCGTTTTTGGCCGCGACGCACACGGCCGTCAGGAAATCGACGGCGAAGTCTTCCGACGCGCCGCCCCGAAGCAAACCGCCCGCCAGGTCCAGGCGGGCGTCGTGTCGTGCCCCCTTCGCCGGCCAGTGCCGCGCGAGGATGGCGGCGGCACCGACGGCCTTGACGGCGGAGCGAAGGGCGGACAGCTCGACGCGGGCCGCGTCGGCGGCGGAATGCCAGACGATCCGCTCGCTGGTGCCCTCATGTAACGAGGGGAAAACGACCGTCTGGCTGCCCGTGGAACGCAGCTCTACGAGACAGGAACGGTCGCAGTCGGTGTACTTCTCGCTCGCTTTGGCCGGCGGGTCACTAACGAGATACCAGTAGTGGCTTTTCGGCTTGCTGGCCCGGCCGCTCGTCCGCCCTGTCGGTGGGAGCAGGATCTCGGCGGCGGCGACGGCCTCGGGGCAATCGAGGTCCACGTCCACCAGCCCGCCGGACGGCTCGCCGAGAAGGAGGCCGACGTTGCGGTCCACGCCGGCGGGGAAGAGCGTGTCGAGGTCCGCGGCCGTGGGGCGGAGCGTCTGCCAGCCCTCGAGCGTGGGTTTCTTGCTGCGCGGCGGCAGCGGGATCGGCGTCCATCCCAGGCCGAGATAGCGGGCGGCGGCGGCGCGGGCGGTGGGCATGCCGTTAGAGCCTATCCCAAAACCCCTGCCGCCCTCCAGGTGATCCAGGCGCAGGCGAAGTGGAGGAAGGCTTTGTAATTGGGGACTTTTTTCTCCCAGCGGATCAACAGTCGTCGGAAGCGGTTCATCCAACTATGCGTCCGCTCCACCACCCAGCGCCGCCGCCCGATACCCGGGGATCTTCTCCCTCGGCTCCGCCTTGGCCCCCCGGCGCTTCTTGACCGGGATGTGGGCTGTGTAACCCCAGCGGGCCACCAGCTCCCGCACCGAGGGGTAGTCATACCCCTTGTCCCCCAGAAAGTGCTGTGGCTTCTCCGGCGTGGGCTCGGGTCGCTCGATCGGGATGCTGTCCAGGGTGGCTTCGACCAGTTTCATGTCGGCCCGGTTGGCCCCGGCCACCTCCAGGCCCAGCGGCACGCCGCGGCCGTCCGTCAGCAGCGAACGCTTCGTGCCCTTTTTGGCCCGATCGGTGGGGTTCTTGCCCGTCTTTTTTCCCCCCGAGCGGGGCCTTGGTCATGGTCCCGTCCAGGCTCTGCCATTCCCAGTCGATGCCGACCTTGTCGTCGTACTCGTGCAAGGCCTTTTGCCACAGCTGGCGGAACAGCCCCCGCTTTTGCCAGCGTTGGAAGTAGCGGTGCAGACTGCTGCCGGAGCCGAACTCGGGCGGGGCGGCCTTCCAGTGGCCGCCGGTACGCAGGACGTAGAAAATGCCGTCCAACACCTGGCGTTGGGGCAAAGGCGGCCGTCCCCCCTTGCGGGAGCGGCGCACCTTGGGCAACAGGGGTTCGATGCGTTCCCAGAGGGCGTCCGGGATACGGAAAGTATCGACAACCGTTTCACGAGAAGCGGCCATGACTCTGCTCCAGTTCGGTAGATAAGTGGCTACTCATATTATACCCTCCGACCGGGTTTTGGGATAGGCTCTTAGTGCCGGGGGCGGCGGTGGTCATGGTCGGCCCTCCACCACGGCCTCGGGGCCGTCGATCAGGTCCGCGCGCCGCCAGCACGGCTCGCCGTCCAGGGCGACGTACTCGACGGCGAGCGGCCAGCGCTCGTGCACCTCGGCGACGGACATGTCCAGGTCGGAGGCGCGGACCATCTCACTCTTAGTCACGTCAGCCCCTCCCCTATATCCCTATGGAGTCCAGCGCCGCCTCTACGCGCCCGGCGCCGAGGCCGGCGGGGAGGCCGCCGCTATCAGGTCGCCGGTCAGGCGAGCGAAAAAGCGACTTAGCGCCTCCGTAGAGGTGCAGGTGGTCCCACCGACGCGCACGGTCTCAAGGTGGATATTGCGGATACCGGATGATGCCCATCTCCAAAGGGTGCTCGGGGAGACGGGCCGGCCGGCGCGCAGCCTGGGCAGGCGGTGCGCGGCCTCGGCGAGGGGGATGGTGGTTTCGGTCAGGGGGTCGATCGCCATAGATGCGGTCCTCACAGTGGTCGGCGGCGGAGTACAGCACTCCGCGACCGTCTGCTATGAGCTTATCACCTATCAGCGATGAGTAAAGTGGCTTAAGTTCCCGGAACTAGGGAACTTAAGGGGTGCGCTTTCGGCGTTTGCTGCGGATGAACCCGCTGTACTCGCGGGCCTCCTGCAGTTTCCGCAGGCCGGCGATTCCCTCGGCGCGTCGGACTCCTGACTTGCGGAGGATGATCGCGGATTTCGCAGTCCTGCCGTTCGTGGTTGCGCGGATGGCGGCCCGCAGGGCTTCCAGGACCGCTCCATCGTCGTCCAGTCCGGCGGGGCGGAGTGCGTCCAACAGCTCCTTGGCGTATTCGTCCACCGCACGGCGGAAATCAATCCACTTCGGGGTGTCGTAGGTAAACGTGTTCAGGAAGCGGCGTACCATCCCTTCCTGCACTTCAGCTATCTCCGCTGAGTTCTCCGCCGCGTGGTCCCCGTTCATCACTCCTTCGACGTAGGAGCCGGTTTCCAGCAGTTGCCCCTCCCAGCTGGGCCCTTCCCAGCCGCCGAGGCCCTTCCCGCTGTGCCAGCTTCGCAGAGTCCCTTCCGCCCCCGCGGCTTTGAGCGCCTGCCACAACACGCGGAGCGTTTCCGCCAGGCCTGCCGCGTCGGCGCGGCCCTCGGCGGCGTTGTGGTCGTGCATCCACGTTTGCAGGCCGGATAGGGCCGCCTCCAAGCTGCGGTACACGTCCTCTTTATCGGACGGCAGACGGGTGAGATTTCCGAGTCCGGGCATGATGGGTCCTCACTCTTGGGTTTGGCCCGGCCGCCGGCGGGGGAGAGTGAGCGCCCCCGCCGTCACGGCCGAACCGCAGTCGGGTAGCTACTCCCGGCCGCTTCATTGGTATTCTACCGCCTTACCCGATCTCCGCCGCAACCTTGGACGCCAGGGCCAAGTCGCGTTCGGCGTACACCTGCGTCACGTTCGCCTGGGAGTGGCCCAGCGCGACCTGCGCCGCCTCGAGGCCGAACCGGCGCCGAACCTCGGTGGCGTGCGTGTGCCGCAACTGGTGCGGGTGCCAGTGCGGCAGCGCCGCGGCCTTGCAGGCGTCGCACCGCTCTTCGGGTTTCAGCGCCTTGCACGGGTCGCACGCTCGGGACGTGTTGGCGGCCTCGACCGCGGCGTGGATGGCGTGGCCGTAGACGCCCGTGCTGTATCGGTCGCCCGGCTGTTTCTTCGGCCGTCGCGTCCGGCGGTCCCGCTGGGACGGCTGCACCTTGGTCTTGCGGCGGGCCCGCATCTCGGCCCGTTTCGCCGCCATCGCCTCGGCCGGCGAGAACAAATACGCCTGGGTGTCCAGCTTGAGGAACGGCCGGACGACGGCTTGCGCGTTGGGGCCGAGGGCGACGACGCGGCTCTTGCCCTTGTGCTCGGTTTTGTGGTGCGCCGGCCGGTACAGCCAAACGGCCCCCGACGTGTCGAGGTCGCACGCCCGCATGGCGCAGACCTCGCCAGGGCGGGCGCCGGTGAGGCGCTGGAGCCGGATCATGGCGCGGACGGGCGGCAGGGCGAAGAGCAGCGTCGCGTCCACCACGGCGTCGGCGATCGGTTGGACCGCCTCCGTCTCGCGGGCATCGGTGCGGCCCCGCTCCAGGCCGCGCACCGTCGTCAGCGATCGCCAGACGGTTTCCTGGGCCAACTCCTCGGAGACGGCCCACTTGAACATGCGGACGATCCGGCCGATGCGCTGGTTTGTGACGCCGCGCGACAGGTCGGCGTCGATCATGCGTTGCCGCACAGCCTTCAGCTTCAACGGTGAGAAGGCGGCGGCCGGCGTGGGGCCGTACAACTCGCGCAGGGGCCGGAGGGACAGCTTGTAGTCCCGTAACTCGCTGGTGGGCGCGCCGTCCTCGTGGCGGTAATGCTTCTCGGCGTACCGCCAGAATGCGAGAATCAGTTCGTTGACGGTGAGACGCGGGCCGTCCTCGACGGCGCCGGGCAGGCGTCGGCCGTTCGCCAGCCATTCGGCGATCAGGCGGTCGTAGGCGTCCCGCGTGTCGGGCGGGGCTTTGCGTTGGTCGGCGGGCCAGGGGCCGAGGTAGTGGTCTTTCCCGTTCAGGGTGACGACGGCCAGACCGGACGGCTTGTGACGACGCAGGGACGGCGTTCGGGGAAGGGATTCGGACATGATGGTACGCGCTCCGGTTTCGGCAAATCCGGTAGTCTACCGGGTTCTTGCTTCCGAGAGCCGCACCGTCCTACACGAGACGGGTGACGCTAACCAGCGTCCAGCTTTGACATTATACCA
>CAWGKE010000023.1:0-2515513 GCA_963823075.1 uncultured Planctomycetaceae bacterium | reverse complement strand
AGGGAGCGGTTTTAGCGAAGACCGCTCCCTTACGGGTCTGTGAATTAATTGCCGCTGAGGCTCTGGATGGGCGATGGCTACGCTTGTTGGTCGGCGGCGATCCGGGCGACGGGTGCAGCGGGCTGCACCCGTCGCCCCACCCGCCCCGCCCGCCCCGTTACACCGCCGCCGCGCACCCTCCCCCCCACCGTAAGCCAACCCAGCGCCAATAGACGCTTCACGTTGTGCGCAACGCCTGCCAATGCGCCTCCCCGCCGACCTTGGCCAAGCCGCGCAGGCGGCACCGGCGCCAGCCCCGCTGCACCGCCTGCGCATGAACCCCCTCCGCCACCGGCGCCCGGTCGCGATAGACCAAGCGTGCCGCCTCCGTCCCCATCCGGGACCGCCAAGCCGCCAACGCCGCCGTGTCCCGTCGCTTCGGCGCATGCGGGTCCCGTCCCGCCGCCCGGTCCCGACGCTCGTCGCGAGGCGGCATGTACACCGTCACCCCCTCCGTCTCCAGCACCTCCACGTCCTCCGCGTCGCTGTAGCCGGCGTCCGCGATCACCGCCTGCGGCCGCTGCCCCTGCTCCCGATGCACCTGCTCCATCATCGGTCGCAATTGCCCATTGTCCGAACCCTGGTGGACGACGGCCGTCGCCACGATCAGACCGTGGGCCGTATCGGTCACCGTCTGCACGTTGTAGGCCAACTGAAAGCCGCCGTGAGGCATCTTCATCCGAGCCGCGTCCGGATCGCTTTCCGACGCCCGTGCCTCGGCCGGTTCCGCGTCCGAACGCTTGGAGACGCGACGCTGCTCCTGCCGTTGCCGCACCTGGGCCGCCGCCCGCCGCAGGCGTTGCAGCCGCTCGTGCGCCGCCCGCTCCTGGGCCGCTTGCGACCGGCTGCGCGTTGCCGTCGCGCCCGTTCGCCTGGACGGCGGCCACGTGCTGCTCGGCCTCGGCCCAGTGCCGCTCCAGCGTCCCCTGGCGATGGAACGTGTCCTTGCCGGCGTCGGCCACGACCTTGCGGCCGTCCTGGGTCACTCGCCGCAACGCGATCAATCCCTGGCCCCGCAAGGCGGCGATGTGCTCGACGAACAGCCGGTCGAGGTCGGCGGCGTGGGCGGTGTAGAAATCGTTGAGGGTCCAGTAATTGACGGGTTCGCCGCCGCACAGCCATTGATAGGGCAGGTCCCGGCCGCAGCGTTCGTTCAGCTCGCGGCAGGAAGCGACGCCTTCGGTGGTGGCGAACAGCCAGAGGGCGAAGAGCAATTCCGGGGCGACGGCGGGAGCACCGGGCCGGCCCTCGACGGCGCGAATGCGGCCATACCAGGGCGTCCAGTCGAACAACTGGACGAAAGCCCAGATGGCGCGGACGGGATGGTCGGCGGGTAGTTGCTGCTCCAGCGAAACGCTGGAGCAGCGATTACGGTCAATGGAGCGGATGCGCGGAACGGCGCGGCGGTAGACATAGCGAGCCAACCCAACGAACAAGAATGGTAACAGCTGCAACTCAGCTGTTACCATTCTACGCACCCGGAGTGCGATTAATTCACAGACCCTTACGGTCGCGGCTCGGACTTGGCGCCGAGCGCTCTGCCCAGCTCTTCCAGCAAGTCCCGCTGGACGGCCGCCCGGTCGGCGGCGGAAGTCCACGCCGTCGCCGTCAGCACGCAATGGTCCGCGGCCCACTCCTGAACATCGACCCGCGGCGCCGGCTCGGCCAGGATGCGCGGGTCGGCGCAGCCGGGCCGCCAGCGCCTCCTTCGCCGCCGTCAGGTCGGCGCCGGCCGCGACCGGCAGCGTCCAGCGCACCCGCCGCGTCGGCAGGGCGGAGTCGTTGGCGACCGCGCCGCCGGTCAGCATCGTGTTCGGCACGGTGAAGACCCGATTCTCTTCGGAGACGAGGACGATGTGAAAAGGTTGCATTTCACGGACCTGGCCGCGGACGCCGCCGACCTCGATCCAGTCGCCGACGCGAACGGTGCGAAATGAGAGGATCAGCAAGCCGGAAGCGAAGTTGGCCAGCGACCCTTGCAGCGCCAGGCCGACCGCGAGGCCGGCCACGCCCAGCAGGGCGATCAGCGAGGTGGTCTGGACGCCGAGCTGGTCCAGGCAATCAGGACGACGGCGACGAGGAGGACGCCGCGGGCCGTGTTGGCGAGGAAGGACGCGGCCGACGGGTTGAGGCGGGTGCGGCCGATCATGTGCCGCAGCGGCCCGCCCACGAACCAGAGGACCAGCCCGCCGACGGCCAACACGGCGACGGCCCGCGCGGCCCGCACGGCGAGATCGAGCAGCAGGATTTTCCAGTCGTCCATGACGCCCCCGGCGATTGGATGGCATCCGTTGGTGCGGTTCGTTTAGCCGCGGTTCGGAGAACCGCGCGGGGCGACGCGGTTCTCCGAACCGCGGCTAAACGGCCGCTCGTCAATTCCCCGCCTTCGCCCAGATCGGCGACGCCCACGCCGACTGGCCGTCCTTCTGCAACATGCGGACGTAATAATAACTCGCCTTCTCGCCGTTCTTCGGCTTGGGATCGTCCCAGTGGAAGCGGGCCTCCGCGGCGTCCTTCGCCGGCGCCTCGGAGTGGACCACCTCGCCGTCGCGGATCACGTCCACACGGTCGATCGGCCCCGTCCCCAGCACCACCACGTCCAGGCCGGGCTTGTCCGTGCGCACCTCGTCGCCCATGATCCCAAGCGCCCCCATGCGCACGTCCATCACGATGTTGTCGGTGGCGGCGTAGGTGTGCCGCTTCTTGATCGCGTCGATCAACCCCTTGCGGCTGAACTCCTCCGCCACGACGCAGGAATAGCTGACGTGCGTGGAAATGTGATCGCTCGACGCCTGGAAGCCGAGATGGTAGCCCTTGTCCAGGGCCGCCGACACGAAGCCGTCCGGCTTGTAAGGACCGTGAACGCGATCCGTTTTATCGTCCACCGTCCGCGGGGCGCCGGGCGCCTCGTAGGACGTGTGGTAGCCCTGGAAGATCTCGACGACCGGCTCCAGGGAATCGTCGTGATGCGCCCAGTCGGTGCCCTGGTCGGTGGCGGTGGTGTGCGGCGTGCAGATGCCGTCGGTCTGCTTGAGGTAGGCGTAGAGCTTTTCCGTGTCCTCGGCCATCGCCTTGGGCAGGGGGCGCGGGCCGGGCAGCGTGCGATGCCCGCGCTCCAGCCAGATGACGTTGCGGTGGCCGTCGGGATACGGCACGCTCCGCTCGTAGCCGTAGACGGAGATGAACGCTCCGGGAATCGTGTAAAGGTCGTTGGCCTTCTGCGTGCGCCACCACGGGTACTCGGCGTCGTTGCCCATGTTGTGGTCGGAGACGATGCAGAAGTCGAAGGCGACCGCGTCGAGTGCGTAGCGGTGCAGGTCCATCAGCGAGCCGTCGCCGACGCCGTCGCTGGAAATGTCGGTGTGGCGGTGCAGGTCGCCGCGGTAAATGTGATACGTCTTGCCGCCGGAGTCGATCTTGTAGGCGCGGTGCGCGCCACCTGCTCGGTTTCCTGCGGGTGGACGGGCGCGACCGCGGCGGGGGCCGGCGGCGGGTCGCGGAACTTCGCTTCGCCAGGACGCGGCAAGCCGCCGAAACGGCTGACGGCGACGCTCAGGTTGCGCGCCGTCATGACGGGCGGCGTCCAGCCGCGGTTGTCGCTGGCGTAGGCGAAGTAGACGCTTCCCGACGGGTCGCGCTGCGCGCTGACGCGCATGTCGTTGCGGCCGCCGGACTGCGGCAGCTCGACCGGCGCGGTCCAGTGGTCGCCCATCCAGGCGGTCGCAAATACGTCCCAACGGCCCTGGATCGACCAACCGTCGATGCGCGGATGGCGGCACGTCCGATGGCGGAAGGCCAGCCAGACGTGGCCGTCCACGTCCGCCTGCAATTGCGGCAGCTCCACGAATTCCTTCATGTCGTCGGGAAGGACGCTATAGAGGTCCGCTTCCGGCTCTTTCCATTTGCCGTCGATCAAGCAGCGGATGCGAACGGCCCGGCTGGCGTAGAGACGTTCGCCGCCGGCCTTGAAATAGAGGAAGCCGTAGTCCTTGCCCCAGTTGGGCCCCGCCTCGTCCCAGGCGACCCACAGCCGGCCCTCGCCGTCGCAGGCCAGGCTCGGATGCGCCTGGAACCGCGGCGCCTTCTCGGGCGTCATTACGTCGCCGAGCTTGGGCGCCGGGCCGCCGGACAGACTGCGCAGCTGGACGTTGAAGTCGCCTGTGTCGTAGGAGTCCCATGCCACCCATACGCGATCGTCCTTGGCGTCGGCAGCCACGACGGGGTTCCAGCAGTCGGCCTTCGAGTCGCTGACTTGGATGGACTTGCCCCAGCGGTCGCCTTCGGCGCAGCGGGCATAGATCGCGAACTTGCCGTCGCGCACGCCCTGCCAGACGAGCCAGGCCCGGCCGCGCTGGTCGGTGGTCATGCGGTGCCAGATGTCCGGGCCGGGGTCGTCGGTCAGGCGCACCTCGTCGCCGAGTTTGCCGTCCTTGCAGGGCCGGCCGAAGAGGTCCCAGTTGTGGTCGCGCTGGCTCGACCAAACGACCCAGAGCGTGTCGTCGTGGGTGCCGGCCAGCTCGACGCGGAAGTGATCGCCCGGCCCATCCACCTCGATCGGCTGCGACCAGGCCCCGTCTGGCCCGTCGCGCTCCGCCAGCAGCACGCGGTCCTTTTCCTTTTGGTACGCGGTCCATGCCAGATACTGTTTGCCGGTTTTATAGCGGACCCAGAAGGCAGGGTAATCGTCCTGGACGGGGGCGGGATCCTTGGCGTCGGCGGCCGGCCGCAGCACGCTGGTCGCCGGCAGCCGTTCGACGCGGACCTGGCCGTCGAGGAAGGTTTTGGGCTGGCCGAGCGGCACGTCGCCGGCCGTGAACTTCACCTCGCCGGCGGGCAGGGTGAGCGTCACGGCCGGGTCGGCGCCGCGGACGGTGAGGACGACGCCGTTGGGCCACGGCTGTTCCGGCGGCGGAGGCGGTTTGCCGGCGGCGGGGTCGAGCGGATAGCTGTCGCCGGGCTTGATGTAATTGCGGGTCTTGCATGTCCACTTCGAGGCGTCCTCCACGGCGTCCATCGCCTCGAAGCGCCAGCCCTTGATCTCGACGGCCTCGCCGCCGGCGACGGCGACCTGTCCGCTCCAGTCGGTGGGCGCCGCGTCCTTGAGGCCGAGGACGACGCGGAAGGAGAGCGTCGGCTGTTCGGCCGGCCGGTAGGCGGCGACGACGACGGCGACGACGGCCGCGGCCACGACGGCGGCGGCGAGACGGCGTTTGCGCGGGGACATGATGCACCTCACGATCGGCGGAGAGTGGGCCGCGTCATTAGAACGCGGGCAGGACGAGGATGCAACGGGCAAAAAGGACGATGTTGCGCTGAGTTGAGCGGCGGCGGTCGCGTGCTATGGGGGCGGTTTCTGCGACGGCGGCTCCAGGGCCTTGATCTTGTCGAGGATCTGGAGCATTTGGCGGTCGGGGACGACGCCGCCGTAACCGCGAATGCTGGACGCCGGACGGGTAAAAACCCAGGTGCAAACCGCCACGGACGGCTTGTTCAGCCGCGTCGCTGTCCGCCCTTGCCGATGCCAGGGCAAGGCCACTTGAACGTCCGCCGGTGCGGCGTTCACGCTGCCGGTTATGGCGACGAGGACCAGATCGCCGCCCGGCCGGATCTCCGCCGTCGGCGTGAGGATAATCGCCGGCCGGCATTTCGGGTTGCGATTCTGGGGGTCAGGCACTTCCACACGGACGATCCGGCCGCGGCGCAAGTCGGACACGGGGAGCCTCCTACTCCTGGAAGAGTTGCTCTTCTTCCCCTGCGTACGCATTCGGGGGGGGCGGTGCGTCGCGGCGATCTGCTGGAGTTGCGATTGGGAGAGGGGGTAGTGCTCGACCGCCAGCTTCTCCAGGTCCTCCGTGGTTTGCCAGCGGTCAAACACGTCGGCTTTCAGCCGCTCCAAAGCTGCGATTTCCGGCAAGAGATGATCCGCGTCGGCCACCTGTTCCGTTCCCGGCCAATGGCGGAGCCGCTGGGCAAGGCCGTGGGCGCGCTTGAGCAAGTCGAGCCGCTCTTCGAGGGCCGCCAGCAATTGTGGGCGAACCACCTGCATCTCCGCCGGCGTCCTGCGGCGACTTCCAGGATAATACGCCGCCAGATATTCAAAATGTTCTCAAATGGAGCGCCTGATGCCTGTGTGCGCCCCACGGCTGCATTCACCTGGCCGAAATAGACGTGCCACAGATGTTCGAGAGCAACGCCCTCGTTCTCCAGCCCCTCCAGGTCCACTGGGTTGCGTGATTTTGTTTTCAGTTCCAGCAGGAGGTCTTCGGACATCGGTTCCACCTTCAACGACATTTCGGGGTCGCTCACGGGCGTTTCTCCGATCTCTCCGGCGGGAGTCAATAATGCATCCCGCTCTTGCGGACGTGGACCATCGGCTTGCCGTCGCCGTGCGTGCCGCCGGCCACGACGCGGCCGACGAACAGCTCGTGGTCGCCGACCGCGTGGCGGGCCACGACGCGGCATTCCAGATAGGCCAGCGCCTCGCGCAGCACCGGCGGGGCGCCGTCCGGCCGGTCCACCTCCAGCCCCTCGAAGGACGGCTCGTCCAGGCCGAAGCCGCGGCCGAAGTGGACGATCAGGTCGGTGCTGCCGTCGTCCTCCAAGACGTTGACGGTGAACGCCGCCTCGACTTCCAGCCAGGCGTTCATGTCCCGGCCGCGGCGCAGGCACATCGTCAGCTGCGGCGGCTCGAACGAGCATTGCTGGACCCAGCTCGCCAACATGCCGGTTTCCGCCTCACCTCGCCGCGCCGTCACGATGAACAGCCCGCTCGGGATGCGCCCAGCGCCGCCGCCACCCCCTTCAGCCGGTCGTCGCTCATCCGATGCTCACTTCTTCAAGAGTTCTTTCACCAGCGGCTCGATGTTTTCCTCGTACTTCACCTGCTTTTGCCCCTCGAATTTGTGGGCGATCCGGCCGTCGCGGTCGAAGACGAACGCGGCGGGCGGAAGGGCGATGTCCAATTGCTGTTGCCACTGCTCGGACGGCTCGTCCAGGCGCAGGTTCGTGAACGTCGCGCCCTTGGCTTTCAGGAAGTTGATGATCCGCTCCGGCGCGTCCTTGTCGTCGGGGTCGTCGAGGCTGACCGACACGGCGACAAGACCGTCCTTCGCGTACTTGCGTTGCATCTCGACCAGATGCGGGAACTCTGCCTTGCAGGGCGGTCAGTACTCGCCCCAGAAATCGACGACGATCACCTGGCCCTGATGCTCATGCACCGTGCGCACGAGGTCCGCGTAGTTCACGACCTTAATAGCCACAGCGTCGCCGGCCGGCGGGGCGGGGTCGGGCGCGGCGCTGAGGCCCGACGCCGCCAGAAGCAGGGCCGTCGCGGCCCGTGGGATGAAACGCATGAAGAATGATCCTCCGAAACGGGTGAATGATGGGCGCCCTTATCCCCCATGTTATACCACGTTCGGCGTCGTATCCACGTCGTCTCGCGGGATGACCGGCGCCGCCGCCAGGAAGACGCGGCAGGGAGCGTGCGTCAGGACGTACAGGGTCCGCTCGTCGATCGACCGCAGGGCGGCCCCCGGCGATGCGCCGCTCATCGGCAGGATCACCAGATCGTAGGCGTCGCTGCGCAGCCGTTCCACCACGGCGGGGCCGCCGGCGTCGTCCGCCTTCACGACGGTCAGAGGGCAGCCCAGTTGACGCGCCCTGTCCTCCTCGCGCTTTACCAGGCCGTCCGCGGTCGGAGGCTTGCCGTCCGGTCCCGGAACGGGCAGCAGACCCAGCTTCACCTGCGGGTCGAGCAGCGTCAGCACGGCCTGGAGCAAGTCGCTGTGGGCGGGGCTGCCGTCGTACAGCAGCAGCACGCGGTTGACGCCCTGGCCGACCGCCCGCAGCTCCGCCGCCGAACGCGCCAGATGTTCGCCGATCTTGGGAATGCGGCCGCCGCCGCCCAGGTCGAGACGCACCTCGCGCTCCGGGCTGAGGATGCGCACCGTCAGCGGCGCCGGGACGCCGCCGTGCAGGTTGATCCAGGAAAACGCGATCTGCTCCAGCTGCTCGTTCACCGTGACCCGGTGCGAGGCGCCGACCATCAGCTCCCGCGCCCGACGTCCATCGCCGTCTTGAGGACCGCGTGCAGCGGGTTGTTGGTCGGCACGATCAGCGGCTGCACCTCCTTGCCCGCGTGTTCCGCCTTGTCCACCACCGCCGTCAGCAGCTCCCGGTCGTAAGTGGTCAGGTCGGCGGTCTCCGAAGCCCCCCCGAAGGGCGGAGTCACCCGGGCCATCATCACCACGAGGTTCGTCGTCGCCGGATCGGTTTCCGCCAGCGCCTTCTCCAGCATGAAGAGGTTCCGCATCGACCGGATCGCGACCAACCGGCGGTAGGGCTTGCCGAGGCCGAGGGTCTCCGGCGTGATTTCCGCCGCCGTCGTTTCGTTGAACTGCTCCAGGTGCGTGTGCGGCGCCCCGCGCTGGCGGCCCTCGTAGAAGCGTTCGGAGATCCAGAACATCGTAAAGAGCACGGCCGTGAAGGTCGCCCCGGCGATGGTGGCCGTCGCCTTGGTGAGCAGGTTGGCGACCGCCGAAACCACCAGGATCGCCAGGATCAGCGTCAGCCCGATGGGCACCTCGTACTTGCCGACCTTGATGTTGAGCGGCACCTTGGCCTCGCGCGGCCGCGGGTCCTTGAAGCGCAGCACCACCATCGACAGCGCCTGGAAGACGAAGCTCCAGACGACGCCGAAGGCGTAAGCCTCGCCCAGCAGCAGCACGTCGCCGCCGCTGATGAGAATGGTCGACAGTTGCAAGCCGACGATCAGGGTGAGGATGCGGTAGGTCGTGCCGTATTTCGGGTGCGGCTTGAGGAACCACTCCGGCAGGACGCCGTCCTCGGCCACGCGGTTGAGGACGCCGTTGGAGCCGATGATAGCGGTGTTGACCGCGCCGGCCAGGATGAGGCCGCCGACCACGACCACGACGCCGTTGAGGACCAGCCGGGCCGGAAGGGGGCCGACGACGTTCATCGCCAGGCCGCCCAGCAGATTGTCGGAATATTTCGCCATGCGCACGTCGCCGGGGATCAGCAGCACGGCCAGGAAGCTGACGCCGGCGGTCAGGACGATGCTGTAGACGAAGACGATGAAGGCGGCCTTCTTGAAGTTGGGCAGCTTGGGCGACTCCACTTCGCGGTAGACCTGCGCCAGCGTCTCCTCGCCGCTCATCGCCAGGACCGAGTGGCCGAACGCGATGAAGACGCCGACCACGCCGACCAGACTGAACCAGTCCCAGCCGCTCAGGGCGCGAATTTTCCCCGCGACCGGCGTGTTCTTGATGAAGCCGAGCGGGTCTTCCACCTCGCCGGTGTCGGGGTTGGTGCGGGGGACGATTTTCGGCTCGACGGGGACCGTGTTGACGGCGCCGTCCGCCGAGTGGGCCGGCCCCTTCACGGCCAGGGTGACGCCGCACCAGCCGATGAGGATCACGGCCATGATCGTGGTGACGGCCATGATCTTCATGGCCTTGTCGCTGGAAGCGTGGATGCCGCGCACGTTCTGGCGGAAGAAGTAGAGCGTGACGGCGCAGGCGACGACGACCGACCCCCACGCCATCCACGGCTTGAACGCCGTCTGGGCGGCCGCGACGGCCGCCTGGTTGGACTCGCTCCCGGCGCCGAACAGCAGGTACAGGTACGCATCGCGGACCAGGCCGAGGATATATTGGCCGGCCGAGACGCTGCTGATGGGGCCGGTGAGAACGTAGTCGAACATCAGGGCGGACACGGCGATCTTGGCCGCGAACTTGCCGAGGGCCTCGCGCACCACCTTGTAAACGCCGCCGCGGAGGAAGAGCGTGCAGCTCTCGATGTAGACGGAGCGCACGGCGTAGCTGAAGACCATGACGGCCAGGATGAACCACGGGGCGGCGGGGCCGATCGCCAGCTCGACGATGCCGCCGATGTAGTAGGCGGTGCTGGCGAGGTCGCAGAGGACGACGGCGGCGGTGCGCCAGCAGGAAATGAAGGTGAACATCACGCTGCTGACGACGATCACCCGGGCGGCGCGGCCGAGCCGTGAAGTCGAGGGGCCGGACGGGGCTGGCATGGGGAAACCCTCGACGGCGGTTGCTGCAATGGTCGGGGCCGCGACCGATGCAACTTTCAAGATGCTGGCAAGGGAGCGCTTCCGACGGCCAGGTCCGACGGACGGCGTCGCGCCTCAGTGAGTGAGGTCCCACAGCCGCGCGGACTGGTCCGCGCTGCCCGTCGCCAGGCGCGTCCCGTCGGGCGAGAACGCCAGGGATGTGACACTGTCCTTGTGGCCGGTCTCGAAGGCGCGCACCTTGCCCGTCTCCTCGTCCCACACCTTGACCTCTCCCGGCGGCGGCGCGGGGCCAAGGCGGGGGCCAGCGCCGAGGCCAGGGGCGCCGGCGGCCACGGCCACGCGCAGGCGGCCGTCGGACGCGGCGGCCACGGCGAACACCGCGCCGCCCGGGATCTTGAACGTGTCCCGCAGGGTGAAGCGACGCCGCTCGGGGTCCACGTCCCACACCCGCACGCTGGCCGTCGGCTCCTGCAAGCCGCTGAAGCCGTCGCCGGTGACGCGGACCAGGAGCTTGCCCCCGGCGGCGTAGGCGACGACCGCACGCACGTCCGAGTGGCTGAGCCACGTGCCCTTGTTGCCCTGCAACAGGATGGGATCGGCCTGGCCGCCCACCTCCCACACGCGCACGCCCTCGTCCATCTCGTGGCAGCCCGCGGCCACCGTCTTGCCGTCGGGGGAAAAAGCCACCCCGTAGAGGTAGCTGGGGAAGCTTTTTTGCCAGGCGAACAACGCCGGCTCGCCGCCCTTTTCCAGGTCCCACAGGCGCAGCGGGCCGCCGCCCGCCGCCAGGCGCTTGCCGTCAGGGGAGAAGGCCACGCCATGCACCTCTCCCTCGAACGGGCCGCCCGCCTGGTTTTTCGCGGGGAGCGTCCGCGGCGGGCCGGGGACGGCCAGGTTCCAGATCTTGACGGAGCCGTCGAAGCCGCTGCCGTAGCCCGCCGTGGCCAGCCGCCCGCCGTCGGGGCAGAAGGCCAGCGCCCGCACCGGGGCGCCGTGCGCCAGGGGCTTGCCCTGCTCCTCGCCCGTCCGGCCGTCCCAGAGTCGGGCCTGCTCGTCGTCGCCGCCCGAGGCCAACCGCAGGCCGTCGGCGGAGAAGGCGAGGCACTGGACCGTGCCGGTGTGGCCCTTGAGGTCTTTGATGAGCCGGGCCGCGCCTTGCCCAGCGCCGGCAGGTCCTTCAATTGTGCCGGCTTCCCGGCCTCGGGGGCGCCAGGCTTGTCGTCGGCCGGGCCGGGGGGCGCCGGGTCGGCGCCGGGCGGGACTCCAGCGCGCCCCGGCGGGACTGGCCGCGGCCCGGACGCCAGCCACATCAGGAGGACGAAAACGCCGAGCAGCGCGGGAAGGACGACGGCCAGACCGAGGATGAGGGCCGCGCGTTGGGGCATGGTCTCCAGACCATGCCCCAACGCGCAACTGCGCGGCGGCGCGGGGCTTGGCCCAGCGCGGGGCTTGACCGATTTCGTGGGCGTGTCGGAACCGCGTACGCTCTCGGCCCCCGGTGCGGCCGAACCTTCCGGCCGGGGGATGGGGTGCGCGACGGCGGGGGACGCGAACGGGGCCAGGGCGTCGGCGACCTCGCGGGGCGTCTGATAGCGGTCCTGCGGCCGCTTGGCCATCATGCGGCGGACCACTTGCGCCAGGCCGGGCGAAACCTCGGGGCGAAGCCGCTCGATCGCGTCGGGTTCCGCCTGCTGGTGCCGCAGCAGCTTCTCCGTGAGCGAGCCGCCGGGGAACGGGGGCCGCCCGGCGAGGAGGTGGTAGAGCGTGCAGCCCAGGCTGTACACGTCGGCGCGGATGTCGGCCGTGCGAGCGTCCGCGGCCTGCTCCGGCGCGATGTAGTCCGGCGTGCCCATCACCGAGCCTTCGCGCGTCAGTCCGGAGGCCGTCGTGTCCCGGTCCAGGTCCATGCGCAGGCGGGCCAGGCCGAGGTCCAGAACCTTGACCACGTTCCCCGCGGCCGCCAGGATCAAGTTGGACGGCTTGACGTCGCGGTGGACCAGGCCGCGCTCGTGGGCGTGCTGCAGGCCCAGCGCCGCCTGCCGGATGTAATCGCAGGCCTCCTGCGGGGGGAGCCGCCCGCGCTGCGCGAGCAACCGGGCCAGGTCGGCGCCCTCGACGTACTCCATGGCCAGGTAGCAATCGTCGCCGGCCAGCGCGGCGTCGTGGGCCAGCACGACGTTGGGGTGCGCGAGCTTGGCGGCGGCCTGCATCTCGCGGCGGAAGCGTGCCAGCAAGTCCTGCTGATTCTGGCGGTCGGCGCGGATTACCTTGAGGGCGACGAGACGGTCCATGAGGGTGTGCCGGGCCTTGAAGACCTGGCCCATGCCGCCCTGCCCGACCCGCTCCAGCAGCAGGTAAGGCCCCAGCACCAGGCTTTGGGCGCGGCCTTGCAGGACTTGGTTGACCTGGAAGGGTGTTACCCAGCCGCGGCGCATCAGCTCGGCCGCCAATGAGCGGGCGTCCGACCCCGCGGCGCAGAGGCCGTGCGCGTCCTTGAGCTGGGAGGGAGTGAGGATCCCGTACTTCTTCAGCTCTTCCAGAAAGGCGGCGGTCGGCGCGGCAGCATTCATGGGGCGCCTCGGTGCGAGGGAGAGAACCGGCGCAATCTCCTCCGATGCTATCATGCCCCGGCCGGCCCCGCCAGCCACCCGGTCAGTTCGCGCGGCAAATCTTCGATGAACTTGCTCCGCGGCAGCACCGGCGCACAGCCCGCCGCCCGCGCTGCCCGCAGAGATTCGGGGTCCACGTGCGCCCCATAGGCGACGACGCGCGGCCCCCCGACCTCGCCCAGCCGGCGCATCAGTTCCGGCAGGTCGAGGCCGGGAAAAGCGAGATCGACGATCACACAACGCGCTCGCACCTGTCGCGCCAATTCGGGGAGCCGATCGGCCGTGCAGACCTGTCGCACCTCCAGCCCGAGGGTGCGGGCCGTGCCGGCGATGCGGCTGGCGAAGATCAGGTCGTCGGAGAGCAACAGGCCCGGCGGGGCCGATTCCGTCCGTTCAGACATGACCGCCTCCCTCACGCCAGCTTGCCCAGTTCTCGGTACATGTAGAGCGTCGTCCACGCCTTGGCGTCGATGCGCAGGCCTGGCGCGTCGCACATCCGGCGGACCTCGTCGTAATCCAGCAATAGAACCTCGATGATCTCCGAATCTTCCAGTTGCGCCTTGCCGTCGGGCGTGGCGGTGCAGTCCACGAAGACCATGGCGGCGGCCTCGTCGGACATGCCGCTGGTCGAGTAGAGCGGCGGCGTAACGCGGCGCACGGCCGTCACCTCGAAGCCCGTCTCCTCCCGCAGCTCCCGGCGAACCGTGTCCTCGATGCTCTCCCCCGGTTCGAGCAGCCCCGCTGGCAGCCCGATGACGTAATCGCCGACGGGGACGCGGAACTCTTTTTCCAGCACCAACCGCGGCGGCCGGCCCGATTCGTGGAGGAGGGCGACGATCAGCACGGCGTCGCAGCGGTCGGCGACCTTGTGCGGGTCGTCGCCCGGCTTGCGCGAGGCGAACACCCAGCGGCCGATCCGTCCGTCATGTCGATACGTTGCGGCGAACAGGTTAAGCCACTTCTCGTCCGTCAGCTTTTCGACTTTGATTATGTCCATAGTTCTAAATCGCTTCCGGGCCGCGTTCTCCCGTGCGGATGCGGATGCAGTCTTCGAGCGGCAGGATGAAGATTTTGCCGTCGCCGATGCGGCCCTCGGGTCCGGTGCGTCCGGCCTCCATGATGGCGTTGACGGTCGGCTCCACGAAATCCTCGTTGACGGCGATTTGCAGCTGCACCTTGCGCAGCAGGTTGACGGTCAGCTCGTGGCCGCGGTAGACCTCGGAGCGGCCCTTTTGCCGGCCGAAGCCCTGCACGTCCACGATGGTGAGGCGGAAGACCTCGACCTTGTTGAGGGCTTCCTTCACGGCTTCCAGCTTCGACGGCTGGATGATGGCCAGGATGAGTTTCATGGATCTTCCTCCGCGCCTCGGCGTTCCATCTCGGGTCCAGCGTCCGGGAGAGGAAGGGCCTTGCTCGATCGACTATTATAGAGGAAAGCCATGATGAGTCGCGCCCTGCGAACCGGGATCACGTCTCCACCACTCCCCCTCGGGTTCAGGGGCGGCCAGCAACGCCACGGTCGTCCTCCTACACTGAAAGGAGAGTTCGCCCGCACGGCGAGAGCGGTGCGCCATGCTGACCGTCTACATCGACGCCGACGCCTGCCCGGTCAAGGACGAGTCTATCGCGTCGCCCGCCGCTACGACATGCCGGTCAAGGTCGTGGCCAACGCCCCGCTCCGCGTGCCGGCCGGCGACCGTATCGAGATGGTGGTGCGTCCGGGCTTCGGCGCCGCGGACGACTGGATCGTGGAACAGGCGGGGCCGGGCGACGTCGTCGTCACGGCGGACATCCCGCTGGCCGCCCGCTGCCTGGCGAAGGGCGCCGTGCTCGATCCCAAGGGACGCGAGTTCACCGACCGGCACATCGGCGCCGTGCTGGCGACGCGCGACCTGATGGACGAACTCCGTCAGGGCGGCGCCGTGACCGGCGGGCCGGCGCCGATGACGCCGAAAGACCGCTCCCGCTTCCTGTCGAAGCTGGACGAGGCGATCAACGCCGTCCGCCGCGCCCATCCGCCAGGGCGTCGAAACCGGCGGGCTGACGCCGCACCGCTCGCCAAAAAGCTACAGCGTGTAAGGAGAGGGATCATGACCATGGAATACCGGCAGCTCGGCGGCTCGGGGTTCAAGGTCCCCGTGCTGAGCCTCGGCACCGGCACCTTCGGCGGCGGCAGCGAGTTCTTCAAGGCCTGGGGCGCCAGCGACGTCGCCGAGGCCACGCGGCTGGTCGACATCTGCCTCGAGGCCGGCCTCAACATGTTCGACTCGGCCGACATCTACTCGAACGGCATGGCCGAGGAGATCCTGGGCCAGGCGATCAAGGGCCGCCGCGACCAGGTGATCATCTCCACCAAGGGCACGTTCCGCGCCGGCCCCGGCCCCAACGACGTCGGCTCGTCGCGCTACCACCTGATCCGGGCGGTCGAGGCGAGCCTGCGGCGGCTGGGCACCGACTACATCGACCTCTACCAGCTGCACGGCTTCGACGCCATGACGCCGGTCGAGGAGGTGCTGGGCACGCTCGACGACCTGGTGCGCGCCGGCAAGATCCGCTACATCGGCTGCTCGAACTTCTCCGGCTGGCACCTGATGAAGTCGCTGGCCGTCTCGGAGAAGTACGGCCTGGCCCGCTACGTCGCCCACCAGGCGTACTACTCGCTGATCGGCCGCGACTACGAATGGGAGCTGATGCCGCTGGCGCTCGACCAGAAGGTCGGCGCGGTCGTCTGGAGCCCGCTCGGCTGGGGCCGGCTCACCGGCAAGATCCGCCGCGGCCAGCCGCTGCCGGAGACCAGCCGGCTGCAGAGCAAGCTCGTGACCGACATCGGGCCGCCGGTCGCCGACGAGTACGTCTACCGGGTCGTCGACGCCCTCGACGAGGTCGCCAAGGAGACCGGCAAGACCGTGCCGCAGATCGCGCTCAACTGGCTGCTCCAGCGGCCGACCGTGGCGAACGTCATCATCGGCGCGCGCAACGAGGAGCAGCTGCGCCAGAACCTCGGCGCCGTCGGCTGGAACCTGACCCCGGAGCAGGTCGCCCGGCTCGACGCCGCCAGCGCCACGACGCCGGCCTATCCCTACTGGCACCAGCGGGGCTTCGCCGAGCGGAACCCGCCGCCGGTGTGAATAGAAGACCTCACGCAAAGACGCCAAGGCGCAAAGAAGTTCTTTGGCCTTGGCGTCTTGGCGTGAGATTCTTCCGACCTCACTCGGCGGAGAAGCCGTTGAGGAAGTCCTCGAACTCCTTTTGCTGCTGATGCTCCACGTCCTGCAGTTTCTTGATGTCCGCCTGGAACTTCTCGATCTGCGTCTCCTGAGCGTCGAACTTGTCCAGGTAGCGCTTGTAGGCGGCGGCGGTGGGCGGCATCTCCTTCAGGTTCGCCCGCAGCCGGACCTGATCGTCGGTGACGTCCTTGAGCTGCCGCTCCAGGTCCTGGCGATCCCGCTGCGTCTTGCCGAGTGCGAAACGCAGCTCCAGCGCCTGCTTGAGGCCGTCCTTCACCTTTGGGCTGCTGATCGTGCTGTTGAGGAAGAAGCGCATCTGGTCGTCGTTGCTGTTGGTCAGCTGGATCTGCTGGCTGACGACCTGCTCCTCGGTGACGACCTGGGTCGCCGTCTTGCCGGCCGGGACCTTCACCTCGAAGCGGTACACGTCGGAGGCTGTCTCGGCGGGCTTGCTCGTGTCGTCGGTGAGATGGAAGTCGTTGCGGACGGGATGCTCCACCAGCACGAGGCGCTCGGCGTCGTTGCGATTGACGATGGTGTAGGTCTTCGTCTCGCGCAGCTTCGTCGTGCTGTAGAGGATGCCCTTGACCACCTTGACCTGGACGAGCCGGCCGTTGTCGCTGGACGGGACCGGGTTGACTTCGGTGCCGAGGTCCACGGCGTAAGAGAGCAGACGTTCCTCGTTGGGTTCCACGTCCAGGATGCGGGCGTCGCCGGCATAGTTGGAGCCTTCAAAGACGGTGATAGGTCCTTGCATCAGGTGCAGTCCGCTGGTGTTCTTGAACTTGAGTCCGAGCAGGGGGAACTTGGCCTGCGTCTGCTCGTTGTAGATGCTGACGCGCGTCCCTTCCACGTCCTTGTTGACGATGGGCAGCAGCGCCGACTTCTGGCGCGGCAGCGTGACCGGCTTGTCGATGGCGTACTGGAAGAAGTCGCCCAGTTTCGTCGCCGTCGCCATCGTCGAGACACCCGCGCCCCCAAGGTTCATCCTCTCGGCCAACTGCTCCTGGAGCTGCCTACCACTGGCCTCTCCCTTCGCTGCATCCTTGCCATCAAAGGCGAACGATCGGAAGGCCGACTGCGGGCCGCCGGCGGGGGCGGTCTGGCCGGGTTTGGCCGTGTCGTTGAGAGCGTCGAGGGCCACGTCGCTCCTGGCTCTTTTCAGGTCGTCGTTGTAGGTGACGGGGCGGAGGGAGGCGAACAGCTCGGGCACCACCGTCGGTCGCGGGACGTACAGCGGCGTATACAGATCCATCTGGAAGCTGATGGGCCGCCCGCTCACCAGCGCCATCCTTACGTCCTTCCAGTCCTCGTCCGTCGCGTTCTCGACCACCGCCCAGCCCTGCAAAAACGGCTTGTCTTCCTTCTCCTTGCCCAGCACGAGGCGATAGCTCGTCTTCCAGATGGGGTTCTCGATGACGTAGCCGACGCGCACGTTGCGCTTGCCCTCCCCCACGAAGTTCAGGCTCACCGCCTTCTTCTGCGTGTCGTGCGATAGCGTCAGCGTCTCCAGCGCCTTCCTGACCTCGTTGTCCATGATCGGGTTCAGAAAGCGCACCCGCTGCAATTCGGACAGCTTCACGCTCCTCATGCCGTCGGCGCACCACAGGTTCAGCTGCTCGACGTTGACGATGTCCTTGCCGACGGCCTCCTGCTTCTGTTCGACGCCCACGATGGAGCCGGTCATCGTGCCGGGCTGGGCGGCGTTGGCCTGCTGCAAGACGACTTCCACTTTCTCGCCGCGGGCCTGGTTGAGGATCTGGCCGAAGGTCGGGTTGGCCGACAGGTTCACCGCGAAGCTCTGCAACGTCTTCTCGACCGGCGCGTTGCTGTCGTAGCTGACGGCGGAGATGTGTCCGCCGTCGAGGTCGCGCAGCACCATGCTCTTGATGAGATCGTTGATGTCCGAGACGGGGAAGGAGAGATCCACACGGGCGTCGCCCTCGATCTGGCCTTCGCGCTGGAAGTAGCCCACGCCGCTGCTGAACAGCACGACTTGCCCGATCGGCAGCTGAACCGACGTTTCGGACGGGACGGCGGCCGCAGGGACGGGAGCGGCGTGGATGACGGGGTCGTTGGGCTTGGGTGGGTCGGCGGGGGTCTTGGCGAGATAGGCGGTCAGGCCGGCGACGGCGGCCAGGCCCGTGCCGGCGGCCAGCAGGAATGCGCGGCGCATGAGCGGTCCTTTCACGGTGAGGGACGCGAAAATGTCGATGCCCCAGCGGGACATAGTGAAGACGGATGAGAGGCGCCGACGGTTTGCCGCGTGGAAAAGTGTCGAGGGTTCCCGCCCGGCTCACGACGCCCGGCGGGCGGGGGCGGGGCGCGGTGCGAAGCCGAGTCGTTCGCAGCCGGCGGCGACGCAGGGCAGGCCGTGGAAGACGGCCCGGACGCGGTCGCCGGCCAGGAAGTTATCCAGGGCCAGCACCAGGGCGCCGGCGTCGATGCCGACCATGTCGCGGCCCACCCAGTTCCGATCCCGGTTGACGTTGCTGAATCCGTAGCGGCCGCGGGCCGCCAGGGAACGGTCGCGCGCCGCCTGGTAGAGGTTTTCGAGGACCGCCCCCGGATCGTGGGCAACGGACGCGGCGGCGGCGGTCAGATGGGCGGTGCCGTCGATGGGGCCGGACGGGGCGTAGGCGCGGTAGGAATCGCGGGCCGGCGGATCGCCCGGCCCGTCGCCGGCGGACAGGCCCCAGAAGCGCCGGTAGGTTTGGTAGCGTCCCGCGGCGGCGCGGCAGACGCGCCGGTTGGCCTCGGCGGCCAGGCCGGCCTCGGCCCACAGGTCACGGCCGTCCGGCGGCCGCCGGCCGCGGAGGTCCAGCAGGTCGAGGCCATACTGAAAGACGAACAGGCCCAGGTCGGCGCTGCCGAAGCGCAGCCCGCCCGCCTCGCCCTCGAACGTCCGCAGGGCCTGCCAGCAGGAAGCCGGCGCCGCGCGGCCCTCCTCCGCCCCGGCCGCCAGAACGTAGAGGGACGCCGTTTCGCCGTTGAGCCGGTCCCAGGTGCAGCGGATCGGCCGCCCATCCGCCCCCTTGCCGTGGCGCAGCAGGCCGTTGGGGGCGGTCCAGCGGCGCCAGTCGATGCGGCCGTAGAGGCGGCCGGCCAGCGCTTCCAGCAGCGCGTTGCGCAGGAACGCGCCGGCCCACAGCGCCCCGGCCGCCAGCCAGCCGGTTTCGACCGTGCTGCATACGTCCACTCCGTCCACCTCGAATGTGTCGGAATCGACGAAGTGCGGCAGGACGCCGTGGTCGTGCGGCAGCCGATTCAGGGCGGTTCGCAGGCCGGCGGCGATGCGCCGGGCGGCGGCGCCAGGAGGCAGGAGGTGGAACGGCGGGGCGCTCGCCAGCGCCACGGCGATGAACCCCATTCCCGTCGCGGTCAAGCTGCACAGGCCGCTTCGCCGCCGGGGACCGAAGTTGCTCTGCCGGTCGAGCATCAGCCCAGCGGCGGTTTGGTTGTCTAGGAAATAGCGGAGGGCCTGCCGTTGCAGGTTGAGGAGGAAAGCCCGGTCGCGCGCGGACGGCGCCGGCGAAGGAGCAAGGACCATGACGCTCCCGCGGGATGCGGGCGAAGGGCCTGACCGGGACGGCCACGCCGCCGCGCACCGTCGGCCCTTCGGGATGACAGTGGAACTGTAGCATATCCCGCGTCCAAAAATAAAGGCGCGTCGTCGGTGAAAGATGCTGAAATGAGGATGCGATGGGAAGGAACTTGCTCAGCGCGGCGTATCCGGTTAGCCGCGACGCGCAGCGGAGCGCTGGGAAGGAGCGCTCCGCGCGCGTCGCGGCTAACCAGGACCCCTCAGACCGGCGTTCTTGGGGAGACGGCCCGCACGATGGCGATCAGGATGCACGCCCCGATGAAGGAGACGAGGATGGTGCCCCAGAATCCGGCCATGCCCTGGACGAAGAAAGAGCAGATCAGGCCGCCCACGAAGGCGCCGATCAGGCCGATGACGATGTCCCAGATCATCCCGTAGCCGCGGCCCCGCATGAACAGGCCGGCCAGCCAACCGGAAATCAGGCCCACGACCAACCACGCAATGATCCCGCCCGGATACTCGCTCAACATGATCGTTCCTCCCGTCACCCAGGCGGTGTGTACCCACCCGGCTTCCGACCGCCGGAGCCGCAGGTTGTTCGCCGCCGTAACTCTCCGCCTTTCCCACGCAATGGCCGTGCCAATTCGCGGCCTCGATGGGTCGGTCTTGACGGTGCGCGGGACCGTCGCTATCTTCCGCCGCTCCTTTCCGAGTCGTTGAGGACCGCGCCGCGCACAAGGATGACGTCCATGCGCCGTTGCCTGGCGGTGATGCTTGCGCTGGCGGCCGTCGCGCCGACGGGGTGCTTCACGGCGCCCCCGGATCGCTCCGTCAGCCGCTTCGAGGCCCAGCTGCCGTTCACGAGCTTCGCCGGCGAGGACATCGTGCAGCTGGACGTCTATTTGGTGGAGCGGCCGGCCGCCGACCCCTGCATCAACCGCGAGGTCTGGGAGTTCGGCGATGAACAGGTGTTGCAGGACCGTAAAAGTGTTCTGGCCGAGAACGGCCTTCGCGCCTGCGTCCTTGGCGAGACGCCGCCGGACGGCCTCCAGGCGCTGCTGCGCTCCGAACGGAGCTGCCCCAATCCGCGCCGCCTGCGCCTCCACGTCGGCAAACCGGCCGCGGTCGTCCTCGGCCCGCCGGCCCCGGAGCTGCGCTTCCAGCTGCGCCAGGACGGTCGGACGGCCGAGATCGATCTGCAACAGGCGCAGTGCGTGCTGCAGGTGACGACGCGCTTCGCCGACGACGGGCGGCTGGCCCTGCACTTCACGCCGGCGATCCGGCACGGCGAGCCGGCCGCGATGCCCCGGCCGGGGCAGGATCCGTCGGGCCCGCTCCGCTGGGAGGTGCAGACCGAGCAACCCACGGAGGCGTACCGCAGCCTGGACTGGGACCTGACCGTGGCGCCGAACACTTACGTCGCAGTGGGGGCGCTGCCCGACCGGGACGACACGCTGGGCCTGGCCGCGCTCCTGAACGACGGGCCGCCGCGGACGCAGCGGCTGCTGGTGCTGCGTCCGGGCCGGGCTTTGCCGGACGACGGGCCGCCGGAGGCGCCGGACGACAAGGCGCCGCCGTTGGCGTCGCAGGCCGGGCGCATCGCGGTTCGCGGCGCGGCGCCATGAGGCCGCGCCGGTCGGTTGCATGAACGATCCCATTTAGCCGCGACCCGCTCCGTCGGAGCCGCGACCGTGAGGGAGCGGGCGCGGTCGCTGCCCCGTCCACCGCTCCCTCACGATCGCGGCTCCGACAGCCCCTCCCGACCCAGAATCCCGTCGATTTGACAAGCCCCTATCCCCAACCTACGGTTTTTGCAGCAACAGCAGGGCCGAACGCGGCGTCCCCCCCGGCGCCGCGCCTCCCCTCCCTCCCTGCCGTGCGAACCGAACAGAGACGGCCGCCTTTCCCTGTCAGGCGTCCCCTTTGTAGATGATCCGCGAGGTCTGGAATGTGGCCGGCGCCCCGCCGCGCCCCATCCCGCGCCGCGCCTTCTCGCGCGACGACTCGGGCGTCGCCCCATCGCGGGGGCGCCGCTAGAATGCCTTCGCGGGGTTCCCCCCATCGTCCTCGGTGGACGCCGAGAATTCCTTCCACTTCCAAGAGTGGGGAAGGGACGCAACCCTGGCGCGCACGGTCGCACGGACGCTCTCCCCGGCGCGTTGTCGGAGCATCCTATGAGTGGGTTCCTTCGCAGGGAGAAGGGGCGTTTCCGGCGCGAGTCTCCTCTGAAGAATTGCCGATCCGCATTATCGCTGGAACGGCTCGAAGAGCGCACCACCCCGAGCGTGCTGTCGTCCGGCGCGATCGCCGTGAGCGCGGGCGGCTTGCAGCCTGCGGCCGGCGCGGGACTGCCGGCCGGCCTCAGTCCGAGCCAGGTTCGCCAGGCCTACGGCTTCAACCAGATCGTGTTCGAGAACGGCGCTGTCCGGGGCGACGGCAGCGGCCAGACCATCGCCATCGTGGACGCCTACGACCAGCCGAACATCGCCGGCGACCTCTATAACTTCGACGCGACCTTCGGCCTGCCTGCCCCGCCCGCCTTCACCAAGGTGAACCAGGCCGGCGGGGCCGGGCTGCCGGCCGCCAACGCCGGCTGGGGCCTGGAGATCAGCCTCGACGTGGAGTGGGCGCACGCCATCGCGCCGGGCGCCCGCATCCTTCTCGTCGAGGCGAACAGCGCCGGCGGCGCCGACCTGCTGGCGGGGGAGAACTTCGCCCGCAACCAGCCGGGCGTGTCGGTGGTGTCGATGAGCTGGGCCGGCGGCGAGTTCGCGGGCGAATCCACCTACGACAGCTACTTCACCACGCCGGCCGGCCACACCGGCGTCACGTTCGTGGCGGCCTCCGGCGACACCGGGTCGGCCGGGGCGCCCGACTGGCCCTCCGTTTCGCCCAACGTCGTGGCCGTCGGCGGGACGCAGCTGAGCGTCAGCGCTTCGGGCGGCTACCTCGGCGAAACCGCCTGGAGCGGCAGCAGCGGCGGCCTCAGCGTCGATGAAGCCCAGCCAGCCTACCAGAAAGGCGTCGTCGCCCAGAGCGCCACGCAGCGGGCGGTCCCCGACGTGTCCTACAACGCCTCGACCGCCTCGCCGTTCGCCGTCTACGACACCGGCGAAGGCGGCTGGCTCACGGTCGGCGGCACCAGCGCCGGGGCGCCGCAATGGGCCGCCCTGGTGGCCATCGCCGATCAGGGGCGAGCCGCGGTCGGCGAAGGCACGCTCGACGGCGGCTCGCAGACGCTGCCGCTGCTCTATCAGCTGCCCGCCGGCGATTTCCACGACATTGTCAGCGGCAGCAACGGGGCGTATTCGGCCGGCGCCGGCTACGACCTCGTCACCGGCCGCGGTTCGCCGATCGCCAACCTGATCGTGGCGGGGCTGGTCGGCGCAGCCTCCTCCACGGGCGGCTCGTCCGCCGACGCCTCCTCCCCGTCCCTGGTGTTCACGACCGAAACGGACCATTCCCTGTGGGGGCAAAACCCGAGCGACGGCCGATGGGTCGAGTTGTCCCCATCCGGCACGATCCTGGCGATCAGCGCGAGCAAGGACTCCTCCGGCCGCAACGAGGTCTTCGCCCTGGCAGCCGACCATTCGCTGTGGGTCCACACGGTGGCGGGCTGGTCGGAACTGTCTCCCGCCGGAACGATCGACGCCCTTTCGGCCTCTCCAAAGGATGTCGTCTTCGCCCTGGCCTCCGACTCGTCGTTGTGGCGGCATACCGCGGCCGGCTGGACGGAGTTGTCTCCCACGGGGACCGTCCTGTCCGTCAGCGGCGGCACCGACGCCTCGGGCGGCGCGGAGGCCTTCGCCGTGGCCGCCGACCATTCGCTGTGGCAATTCGACCGCAACGCCTGGCTGCTGCTGTCGCCGACCGGGACCATCGAGTCGGTCAGCGCCGTGGCCGACGCCGCGTTCGTGGTGGCCGCGGACGGGTCGCTGTGGCGGCACACCGCCGGCGGCTGGACGGAACTTTCTCCGGCCCAAACCATCCTGGCCGTCAGCGCGGGCGCCGACGCCGCGGGCAACCCGGCGGCCTTCGCCGTGGCCGCTGACCATTCGCTCTGGCGCTACACCGCGGCGGCGGGCTGGCAGCGCCTGGCGTCGGCGGCGACCGTCGATTCCATTACCAACGACCAGGGGCCGGACCTGTTCGTCCTGGCGGTGAACGGCGTTCTGTGGGAGTTCGACGGCAGCGCCTGGAGCGAGGTCGTCCTGTAAGGGGGCCCGCAAGGACAACGGGAGCAGAGCCGCGACCATAAGGGAGTGGGGGAGAAGACCGCTCCCTTACGGTCGCGCCTTGGATGAAGCGACGCGGGGCCTTTACCTCTTGCTTCCGCTCCGGGCGGCGCCGCGGGGTTTCGCCCCGTTGCCGTTGCTGCTCGCCCCAGTTTTGGCCTGCCGATTGACCGACAGCTTGGCCAGCTTGGTCAGCTTCTCGTCGGTCGCCTTCTCTTCGTCCAGCGTCTGCTGGAGCAGCGTGACGGCCTCCCGCATCCCGAGCTGCTCGGCCCAGGTGCGAACCGTGCCGTAGCCGGCCATTTCGTAATGCTCGACCTTCTGGGCGGCGGCGATCAGCCCCGCGTCCAGCACGGCCGCGTCCACGTCCTCTTCCAGAAGTTCCTTGCCTTCCTCGATCAGTCCTTCCATGGCCTGCGCACTTCTTCCCCTTCGGCGTGACGCCCAGCTCCTGGCAGACCTGTTCCAGGCGCTGCACGTGCCCACGGGTCTGCTCCAGGTGCTCCTCGAAGCCGCGGCGCAGGTCGGGCGCCGAGGCGGCCTTGGCCATCTTCGGCAGCGCCTTGACGAGCTGGTTCTCGGCGCTGTAAAGGTCCTTGAGCTGGTCCGCGAGCAGGTCTTCGAGAGATTGAATCTTCATGGGTCCGCCGTCTCCTTTTTTCGTCCGGGTGGTGTTGGGGCCGTGAGGCTGGATCGGGCCCCATGACTTTGTGAAGCCCCGCCTCCATTCCAGCAAACAACGTACCGCGGACGGCTGCACCGACTCGCAGAAAGGACCAAGGAGAATTCAGCGCGCCGCCTTGCAGCGATCCAGGGCGGCGGCGTGGAGGAGGCCGTTGGACCCGAGCAGGCCGTGGCGCTGCCAGGCGCCCGGCGTACCGTAGACGAGCGGCTCGCCGCCCAGCCCGGTGACGGCGCCGCCGGCTTCCTCAACGAGGATGTGGCCGGCGCAGACGTCCCAGTCGTGGAAGGCTTCGTAGGAGTTGACGTAATAGTCCGCATCGCCGCGGGCCACAAGGGCCAGCTTGATCCCGGCGGAATAGGTTTCGCGGACGTGGCCCGGCGCCAGCGCCTGCACCAGCGGCGACGGGCCGGCGCCCTTCTTCGATCGGCTCTGGGTCAGCGTCGCCGCGGCGAGGTCGCGCACGGCCGTGACGCGGCAAGCCATCGGGGCGGCGTCGCCGTCCTGGCGCCAGCAGCCGCCGCCGCGCACCGCGTAGGTCAACCGTCGGACGGCCGGCTCCAGCACCACGCCGACCACCACGCGGCCCTCTTCCAGCAGCGCGATCATCACGGAGAATTCGCCGTTCTTTTGCGCGAATCCCCGCGTGCCGTCGATGGGATCGACGACCCACAGACGCCCCCCACCCTGCCCTCCCCCGACGCTGGGGGAGGGTTGGGTGGGGGCGGCCGCTGCCAGGGTCGGCGTCTCCTCCTCCGCGCAAAGGGCGTCGCCGGGAAAGCGGTCGCGCAAACACTGGAGGATGATTTCCTGCGATTGGCGATCGACTTCGGTGGTGATGTCGGCGCGGGCGTCGGGGATGGCCGTGAAATCCGCGTAGGCGGCGAGAATCAACCGGCCGGCCTGGCGGCCCGCGTCGAGAGCGGCGTCGAGTTCCTGTTCGTGCGGCATGTTCGTCCTTCGCCGACCGAGCGCTGCGCCCGTCACGGCATCAGTTCCGCGATCGGCTCGTACCCCGTCATCGTCTGGGCGATCTCGCGCGGCGCCCCGCGGACCAGGCGCAGGGCGCCCACGTCGAACAGCGTGTGCAGCACCGTGCCGATGACGTTGCGGATGCGCACCGGCTCGGAGATCGGTCGGCCAGCTTCGCGGTCGGATTGGCCGATCACTTGCCCCATCTTGAGGCCGCCGCCGGCCAGCAGCAGCGGGCCGAGGTCGCCCCAGTGGTCGCGGCCGCCGTTCTTGTTGATCTTGGGCGTCCGCCCCATCTCGCCGCAGGCGACCAGCAGGATACGGTCGCTCAGCCCTCGCGCCTCCAGGTCCTCGATGAACGCCGAGACGGCGTGGTCGAGCGGCGGGGCCATGTAGCCCATGCCCTCCGCGACCGGGGCGTTGTTCACGTCGGCGTGCATGTCCCAGACGAAGTTCGTCGTCACGGTCACGAAGCCGCAGCCGCGCTCGCACAGCCGCCGGGCCAGCAGCAGCAGCCGGCCCAGCGATTTGGCGTTATCGACATAGTTGTTGTAGTTCTTCCACTTCTTGTCGATGTTCTCCGGCCGCACGAGCGGGGCCGTGTCGTAGCGCGCGACGACGGCGGGATGCTCCTTCGACAGGTCGAAGGCGTCGGCCGCGCCGCCGAGGACGGCGTCGAAGGCCTGGGCGCGGGTGCGGTCCATCTGCTCCAGCGCGTCCGCGTCGGCCAGGCCGCGCTTGGCCTGGTCGAGCTGGGCCAGCAGGGTGCGACGGTCTTCCAGCTGCGACAGCGGCAGCGTCAGGGTCAGGTCCTTGCGGAGGTCGCCGCCGCCGCTGGGGTCGAACGGGGCGCAGGCCGAGCCGAACGGGCCGACGTCGCCGAAGCGGCCGAAGTTCATGGTTCCCGGCTGCGTGGATGGGTCCACTGAGCGGGGATACAGGACGACGTTGGTGGGGATTCCCTCGGCCGGGTTGTTCGGCCCGGCCATGCGGGCGTAGACGGCGCCGAGGTTGGCGCCGAACGTGTCGCGGCAGACGACCGGCTTGATGTCGTGGTTGGCGTCGCCGGGCTGATAGGAGCGGACGACGGCGAGGCGGTCGGCCAGGCCGGCCAGGCGCGGGAAGGTGGCGCCGAAAGTGACGCCGGGCAGAGCGGTGCGGACCTCGCCCGTCGCGCTGCGCACCTCCGTCGGGGCGGACATTTTCGGGTCGAACGTCTCGATCTGGCTGGGTCCGCCGTGGAGGAACAGGAAGACGACGGACTTGTCGGTCAGGAGCCGTCCGCCTTCCGCGGCCCGCGCCCGTGCGGCGAGCAGTCCCGGCAGCGTCAGACCGCCCAGCGTCAGACCGCCGACGCGCAGGAACGCCCTCCGGCCTTTGCGAAAATCGTCATCGTGGATCGTCAACATCTCTTTACCCCCTTCGGTCCGGGTGTGCGACCGTCCCGGATCATCTCCGCAAGGTATCACGGATCGGGGCGGCGGGCAAATGGTTCGTGGCGGATTCGGGCGGGGCGGACGGCGGGCGAACGCCGGTTGGCGCCGGCCGGCAGGGACGATGTGCGCCGGCCGGCATTGACGGGCAGGGATGCGTGCGCCATTGCGCCATTCAGCGCAAGGGCTTGGCGCACAGTTAAGTCCTTGGCATTTCACACTTTTCCGGGCCTTGCGCCATTGCGCCAACGTCCTTTCCCCCCGGAATAATGGAGACTGTTCGGAAGTTGTTGATAAGTCGCCGTTGATGCGTCAAGATGCCGGTTCGGCGGCTGTCAGTCGCCGACCAGTTCCGAGAGACGCACGCCCACGGCCAGCGCGAACCGGCGCAGCATGGACAGCCTGGGGTCGTTGGTGTGGTTGAGGAATTGCCACGCCGACTTACGGGCCGTGGACCCTCCGTACCCCATCTGCCGCCCCAACTCGTCCAGGGACATGCCGGTGCGCTCAAACGCGGCGCGGGCGCGGGCCATCACAGGGTCCGCCGCTTCCTTCGCCATGCCATGCAGTCTATTCTTTGATAGACGCAGCGGCTAGGTCAGTCGCGGAACCGGGGTGCCGCTACACCGGGCATGGCCGAACTTTGGTGCAGAAATCAGGCCAGCGCAGTACAAATATGGTCACCGTGGTGGCTTGCGGCTGGCCAGGGCCGCTGACCGATTCCGAATGATCGCCATGAGAACAGGTCAGAAGGCGGAGACGACCGGCGAGAATCTCTTTTTTTGAGAATGAGGGACAAAAATGGCAACGAAAGCGGTATTAAGGCTGTAGTGGCCGCGAGAAGGCGTTCGCCTTCCGTCCTTGATTATGAAGATCAGGCTGTCTAGAATGCCGTGGTGCGCTTAAGGCGGGCCGAACTTTGGCACAGATTTCGCGTCCATGAAAGGGGGGCTGCTGGAGAGCCAAGCCATGTCAACCACAACGCTCGAAAAATGCGGCGTCACATGTGCGGATTCGGCAACCGACCATGCGGAATCGACAGACGGAGTGGACCGGCTGGCCCGCCTACTCTCCGAGCGGTTCCCCGAGGAGGCCGCAAGTGCTGACATGTCCACCCAGAGGGGGGTCGTTGATCTTGCCGCCGAGCTGTTGAAACGGCTTTGGCGGTGGGAGAACTGACTTCTCCTTCTACGGCGTCTACTTGGTCACGGCGGTGATTCCGAGCGCTCGGTGGAAAACGGGGCAAACGACCACAGTAGTGTCATCCCTGAGTTGAGCGTGGGATATTGTGGGGGCGTGCTGAAACGACCAGTGGTCCGACGTGTACGATTCCAGCTTCACCCCCAGCACGCCCACCTTGTACAGAACTCCCACCAGGCGAAACCGAAACTCGCCTGGTGAGAGTTTGCTGTTGCAGACTTCCAGCGCCCAATGGTAAACCTGTCCCTGCCTTTCTGACACCGTCTCGGCCCCGATCTCCAGGCACTTTTCTTCGATCTCCCCCACGGTGATAGAGTCTATACGAAATCGCCCTTGTCGCTTTTTTAGCAGTTTGATGCAGGTCAGAAGTTCCGGGTGTTCTATTCCCCACTCGAAGCCAAGCGACTCCAGCCTCAGTTCGGAGTACTCGCCTTCCGCAGCGAGAATCATTGTGGCCGAAATGTCCGGCCGGCCGGCCGCGAGGTCGATGCAGTGGTTGAAGAACACGATCAGGTCTCTGGGCCGGTACATGGTTCGTTCGATCAGGAAGTCATCCACCTGCACCTTGTTTACGGCCGCTGGCATCAGGTCGCTCCAAAGAACCGGCTCCTTGGTGTACTGTCTGCGCACCAGCTTGGCGACCCGCCGGCCAAGCATTTCAAAAATCTGTTCTCTGCTCCATTTAAGATGAAGATATAGGGGTTGGTATTTTTCGTCTTGGAATCCGTGGTCCTTTGTCTCGCGGATGACATGGTCAAGCAAGTCTCGCCGGATCGCCATGATTATCTTTGCGCCTATTTTGGGTGTATTAAACTCCTTTATGCACTCTATAAGCGCCCTGATGAGATGGTAGCGTATGGAGTCCGCCACCCAGTTTTCGTCCAGCTTGTCGATAACGACGTAGAAGCGCTGGACCTTGTCTACGAAGATGTCGTCTTTAAGGACGCCCGAAAGAACAACTTGAGCAAGTTTTTCTGAGTTCGTAGTCTGTGAGGATGCACGATGCAACCATCCTCCAAGGACTGCGGACCAAGTATGGAACTCTTCAGCCGATCATGGACGAGCGTCTCCGTCGCCAGTGGGCTGCCACGGAAGCTCTCGCCCTGGGCTGGGGTGGCGTCTCGGCGGTTGCCAGCGCCACCGGGCTGTCGCGCAATACCATTGCCGCCGGCATTGCGGAGATCGGCGAGCGGTCGCGGCAGACCACGCCCGTTCCTCCCAGCCCGCGGGTGCGGCGACCGGGCGGCGGGCGCAAACCGCTGACCGAGACCGACCCCGGTCTGGCAGAGGCGCTGGAGGCCTTGGTCGAGCCGGTGACGCGGGGGCACCCCGAATCGCCCTTGCGCTGGACGTGCAAGAGCACAGCGAAGCTGGCCGAGGAGTTGCACCGGCAGGGGCACGCGGTCAGCGACCGAACCGTGGCCAAGCTGCTGTACGAGGCGGGCTACAGCCTCCAGTCCAACCGCAAGACCCGTGAGGGGTCGGCGCACCCGGATCGCAACGCCCAGTTCGAGTACATCAACGACCGGGTGCGGCTGTTCCAGTGCCAGGGGCAGCCGGTGGTGTCGGTGGACACCAAGAAGAAGGAATTGGTCGGGGATTTCAAGAACGGCGGCCGGGAGTGGCGGCCCAAAGGCCAGCCGCAAGAGGTCCGGGTCCACGACTTCCAAGATCCGGCTCTGGGCAAGGCGATTCCCTACGGGGTCTACGACCTGACCCACAACCAGGGTTGGGTGAGCGTGGGCATCGACCACGACACGGCGCGGTTCGCGGCCGAGACGCTGCGGCGCTGGTGGGCAGGGATGGGCGCCAAGAGGTTCCCACGCGCCCGGAAGTTGCTGATCACGGCGGACGGCGGGGGGAGCAACGGCAGTCGGTCGCGGCTGTGGAAGATGGCGTTGCAAGGGCTGGCCGACGCCGTCGGGCTGCCGCTGAGCGTGAGCCACCTGCCGCCGGGGACGAGCAAGTGGAACAAGATCGAACACCGGCTGTTCTGCCACATCACGCAGAACTGGCGGGGACGACCGCTGGTGAGCCATGAGGTGATCGTAAGCCTGATTGCCCATACCACCACCGAAGCGGGACTCGAAGTTCAGGCGGCGCTGGACACCAACTGCTATGAGACAGGAGCCAAGGTGAGTGACGAAGAGATGGCATCCCTTCAGATCACCAAGGCCGACTTCCACGGCGATTGGAACTACACCATTGCGCCCAACTGACACTTGCTCAAGTTATTGTTTCGGGCGTCCTAAGCAGTCGGTTGACCTCGTTCAGGCGTTGTAGCTGGATGCCATCAACGACCTGCTGGGCGCGGCTTTTGATTTCCCCCTTCACTTCGACAGACGCCTTGTCCTCGGCGCTCACCCCGGCTTCCGCAAAGTGGAAGTCGGCCCCCAGCTGGGCCTTCACGTTTTCCTCTAGCTTGCTGGTGACTTCTCGGATGCGATACTCCGTGTCTTTCCAGAACGACTGGCCCCAATCAACGACATACTCGATGGCCCTTTCCTTGGCCTTGTCTTCCTTTACCTTGCCCTTGCCGAAGAGGCCCAAGAACATCTGCGTGAAGGTCTTTGTCTGGGTTTCCGTCTTCAGTTCGCACTTCGCCTTGATCAGTTCAACGGCAAAAATATGTCTCCAAAGGAGCTTGTAAAACAGGCCAAGGTTTACACCAATCTTATTCAGATATCTTAATACGTTAGAGTTAGAGAGGTACTGGAGCGACAGGTTTTCCGCTTGGAGTTGCACGACGTGTTCTTCGACTTCAGCCAAACGCAGCAGCAGCGCCGATTTCCCCGAGCCGGTGCGACCGACCACTATGCAGTTCGGCTTTGTGCAATCCCTCAGAGTTTCCAAGTCGCCGTAGTCGCAGAAGCAGTCAGCGAGGAACTCGCCGTCCAGTTCCGCCGGTTCTGCGCCCACGCCCTCATGCTTGTTGAATTTGAACTGGCTCTTGGTCAATTTGCCCATTTTAGACTCTCCTTTTCAGGGAACATGGCCTCAAGGAAGTGAGGACTGCTTCGGGTGCGGGCGTTTGGCGAGCCGACCGTGGAAGTCGGCGCAATCGCCTGATCCGCCGGGACTCACGGCTTGCCATTGCAGTTAGCGACCGTAACGGCGAGTGTAGCCGATGACAGAGCATCACGCCACACAAAAACCCGCGGCTTTCCAAACGAGGAAATCGCCCAGAAACGCGCGTGACCGTCCGGCCCGTCAGTGCGATGCTGACGCATTGCAGTAGACTTTTATATTTTCACATCAATACATGATTTGATGACAGGCACTTGTCATTTAGCAGTAATCGCACGCCGACGACTTGGAGTCAGCCAACCATCTGTACACTTCCGTAGCAAACATCGCAAATCGCTATTGACTGGAGTGCGGCCGGCGCGGTAGGACTGGTTAGTTTCGGGAAGGCGGGGAAGCGGCCCGAAGTTCTAGCACCCAGGGCCGCACCCCGCAGTCCAGGAGACGTGGCCGAGCGGCCGATGGCGCCGGACTGCGAATCCGGTGCGGCGTGCGCAAACACGCCGCCGGGGGTTCAAATCCCTCCGTCTCCGGTGGGATCGCCCCGCGCGCCGCCAGAAGGCCGACGCGCCTCGATTGTTTTGGAGGGTACGCGAAGTCAGATTCCGGTGTCAATGCTAGTTGCGACGGAATTTGCCGTCTGATTGAGAGTAAACATCTGACGGCCAGTGCGACGCGCGCGTACACTGACGAGGGGGTGTCTGATGAGCGATCTACTTCAACGCCTCACGGATGAAATCCACCGCAAGGAAGCCGAAGCGGCCAAGATCCAATCGGAGCTGGCGGAGTTGAGTACCGCCCTGCGCGTAGTCCAACGCATGGAAGGAGGCGGCGATCAAGCAACTGAGTCCGATACACAAGAAACTGTTCCGGCAGAGCCGGTTCAGGATGACCGCGATGGCTTCGGACTCGGTGGCTTCGACCGCCCAGCCGAACAAGACATGGCTGGTCGCAGGATCATCGACGCCTGCTTCACGATCCTGCGAGAACATGAGGCGAATGGGCGTCCGAATGTCCACTATAAGGAAATAGCCGCCGAGGCGAAGAGCCGAGGGTATCAGGGCAGGTCGGACAAGGCAATGGTACACTCCTTTTGGGCCATCCTGAATCGCAATCGTGATTCGTTCCAGCCGATGGGCCAGGGGCGCTTTACGCTTGCCGAGCGATTGAAGAGGGGGCATTCATAGATTAAGGAGGTAAAGGAGTCGTTAGGAAGGCGGCGGAGTCGCCGCGCAGGGATGTGTAACGGGGAACGACAGGGGCCAGTCCCCTTTGTCCACGGGGGCCGGCCCCTCAGTCGTTCCCTCCGGCTGTCAACGAGCCGCCAAGCAAGGACCAGTAGCGTGCTGTACTGCTTGGGATCGTTGCGCTAGTGCCACGGAGGTTCCTGTGAAACGTCGCAGGCCTCAACCGGGCACGCCGCGGAAGAAGCGCCGTCGTGAGCGGCGTTTCGGTATGCGTCGTCCGGGGTGCCGTCCGCCGAGTCCTCCGAAGTAGCGACTCGGCAGCTGAGCGCGGGGGAACGGAGTCCCCCACAGCCGATTATTTTTCTACCACGTCCACCGGGTAGTGTACAGGATGGTGATTTTCATTTCTTTCTGACGGCCGCAATCGACTAGCCCCATCTGCTGCGGTCACATTCACTTAGGCGATTCCAGCGCCGCCTACTGACCTACTATTCACCTGCGTTTTTGTCTATTATAAAATAGACATTCAGGGACAAGGCACGACCCTCCGGCAATCTTGGCGGAACGACGGAGGGCCGTGCGGTACGAGGCCCTGATGGGCTTCGCGTGTCTATTCTATCATAGGCGCGCGACGCCCGTCAAGGCGGCGGGATTCGCCGTGCCTACGGTCGATGCACAACCTGACTTCGCGCCTCCAGTCTGCGCGTGCCCGACCTGCGGCGTCGAATGCCGTCGCCATTCGGTCTACCCGCGCACCATCCGCGACATTTCGTTGGACGGCCCGGTCACGCTCCGCGTCCCGGTCGGCAACTACCGCTGCACCGGATGCCAGAAGTTCTTTAAGCCCGAAGTCCCGTTTGCCGCCAAGGGCAAGCACTACAGCACGCGAGCCGCGCGGAAGGCGACGATCAGCGTACAACAGGACAAAACCACCTATACCGCCCTGCCAAATCGCCTTTCCCGCGACTTCTCCATCAACCCGGCGAAGTCAACCTGCTGGGACTGGTTCCAGGAGTTCGCCGGGTCCATCGACATTGAGGACTACCTGCGCTGGGCGTGTTCCCGGTTCAGCGGACAACTCTCCGTCGATAGTGTGGTAGATGGTGGAGTGCATATGTGGTTTGCAACGGACCCGCTGAACAAGGACTTGATTTTGGGATACCATAGGGACAAGCACGCCAACAGCCAATCCCTCGCGGCGTTCCTGACCACGCTCCGCGACCAGTACGGCATCCGACCGTTGCTCTTCACCCACGATGACGCCGCCGTGTTCGATTCCACGCCGGAAAGCGTCTGGCCCGGCGTCCCGATGCAACTTTGCCACTTCCACGCGATGAGGCGCCTGACCTACATGCACCTGCGCCATTCGCTCAAGAAGCGACTCGACAAGCTGCGACCAGTCCAGGTCCGGCAGCCGTCGGGCCATCAGACGCCGGAAGTTATGAGGCGCGGGAGCGATACCGCAAGAAGCACAAGGCGTGGGTAAAATTGCACCGCAAGCGCCGCCTCTTCTTCAAGAGCGTCCGGTCGCTGCAAGAACCGAAGAGCGTAGAATTGAAGGAAGCCCGGTTCCTTGAGGTAGCCTGCAAACGCTACAAGGCGCTTCGCCGGTTCCGCCAGTTCATCCTCGATTTCTACGGCGTGTTTGATTGCAAAGATCGGGAGACGGCTGAACTGGTGCGCCGGGCGTTTGTGGCGAAGTGGTCCAAGTACGCCCGGAAGGATGAGGCGATCATCTACGTCGTGAAGCGGTTCGCCGACGACGCCTACTTCGCCAAGCTGTTCCCGTTCACGGCGTTTGAGAACGCCCACAGAACCACGAACAGCACGGAGCGGGCGAACCGCTGGTTCCGCAAGCGGCAGAAATCGCACTACCGCAACCGCCGGGAGCATACGATAAGAAACATGCTGCACGCCGACCTGATCGTCCGGCGCGAGCGGACGGACACGGACGAGCCGCCGGCGCAACTCAAGCCGAAGGCGGTAGAATCTAGGGAGTCGGCTTAGAGCCTATCCCAAAACCGTCGAAACATCACCAATTTGACGAGAATCGTCATGATCGACGGTGGTTTTGGGATAGGCTTTTAGCCGAGCGGCCCGGCCGGAGAACGTATCAATGATTGCTTATCAACAACTTCCGAACAGTCTCGAATAATGGCTGCCGCTGGGCGACAGTGAACGCCGGGCGAGCGGCGGGGTTCATCCCCGCAGTTGGAGTGATGACCGCCGGGATGAACGCGGCGGCTCGCCCGATTCGGAAACGGCTTGTTGGACGCCGGCGGGATTCGGCGGAGGGACGTTCGGACATGGCGCACCTCGACGTTCCGGGGCCGCTGGGCGACGCCGAGTGTACCATGCGCGGAGGCCATCTGGGGAGTCCAAGTGAGAGCGAAAATGGGTGAAAATGAGCGCCGGTGAGCGGCGGCGGCTGTTTTTGCCGTGAGGCGGCGCCGGCCTGTGGGAAAGAGAACTGACATGCTGACGCAAGCAAGAAGCGGTATTCATCGACGCCAGGAAGCGCAGGGAAACCTCTCGGTTTTTGCTTTCCTATTCGTCGGCATGATGCACTTTGGGCGGTGGAGACTTGCCGTTGAGCGGGCGGGCAAGCCGACCGGCGGGGCCATGTCGGCCGCGGTCGGCGACGCATGAATGGCTCAGGGGCTGCCGTGGCGGTTTCGCGTTATGCGGCACACCGCCGCATAAGCAGTGGTTCGGCCGCGGAAATCGTACTCGCCGCGTTTGACAGGCGCCCTCCGGTCGGTTAGCCTAGCCAGCAGGCTGGCGCGGCTAAACTGCGGCCCGAGGCCGAGATAGACTGCGTCGTCGCTGTCTAATCATTGGTTCGGGTGCGACACGAGGTCGTCGATGTAGCTGTAATGCCGTCGGAGTACGGACATTACCTGCTGTTCTGCCGGCAGTATCCTACCGGGGCGTGCGTCGCTGGCAACGGCGGGGTGCGAAGCCCTCGGGACAACGTAACCTCATCCCACGGGATGGCGGCGGGAGCGTGAGCCGACGCCGCGACTGCCAGCCTCAAGGCGGTCGGGAACCAGGATCGAGAAGTACGGTCAACGCAGGTGAAGCGCTGATAAACGCCGTTAGTGATGACAGGCCAAAGGGGCTGACAGGCCTGGGCCAAAAGGCAAGGGGACAAGCTGCGGCATTCCGAACTCGCCGCACGCAGACGACGCTCCCTCGGCGGAGAGGCGCGACCTAACCTTCTCACGGTACATCGGCGGAACGTGGTAAACCCGTCTTCGTCCCTTTGGGGTAGGCAAGCCGCAAGGCCGACCGATGCGGAGGCGGGCAGAGGAAGAGGGAGCAAGCGAACGCCGCTCGGTAATGGGGCGGATAGGGTTGCAACATTACCCACCCGCAAGGGAGCAGACTTCCCTCTGGTCTTGCGGCACGAGAAAGGTCGGTCAACCGCTGGCGGAGGCAAGCAGATGTCGGCAGCGGCAACGCTTGCTGGTGCGGCCTCCCCCTGACTACAGGAAGCGGCCCCGGAGGAGTATCGTGCAGGTGTGTCCGCCCGGTGCGGGCGCGCTGCGTTCCGCGAGGGGCGTTTGCAAGGCTCAAGCTGCATGCGCGGAAACGTGCCCGTGCAGTTTCTAGGGGAGGGGGTGACGGCAACGTCACTCCCTTACCCGACCCACCGGAGGGGCGCGAGGAGGGTAGATGCTCGCCAAAGAGCTTGAGGTCGTCGTATACCCGGATGCGGGCCATCACTGGCATTCGGAGGTCACCCCGGACCCCGCTTGGCCGCAGATCGAGGCGGCGGTACGGCGGCTGGACCGCGCCGAGTACCCGTTCCTCCACATCTACCTGCCTCGGCCCGACCGCGAGTCGGCCCCGTGGTTGCTGGACGTGATCGGGGGCGGCGGCGAGTACGGGATGTCGGCGCACGACGGCCGGTGGCACGAGCGGTGGCGGTTCCGCGACCCCGCCCGGCCGTGCGGCCCGGGGCTGGTTGACATCTGGGTCACGGACCAAGGGGCGGCGTTCGAAGAGGCGTATCTCTGCAACGATGTGGCCGTCGTCCTCCGCGTGTGCCGGCACTTCGCGGAGGCAGGCAAGCTTGATCCGGGCGTCGTCTGGGAGCAAAGGCGGGCCGAACCAGGCGTTGCAGCGGACCGCCGCCCGCCAGGTTGATGATTGGTTGTAGTCTCTAACGGGCGGCGGCCGCTGAACGCGTCGTTCGGCGACGGAGGCCGGGGAAGCACGGCAGTGGATGAAGCAAGCCGGAACGTGGTCGCCTTCTTGGAAGGTGTGCAGGCCGTCCGGGAGGAACTCCACGCCGTCTGGAACCACTACACGCGGCGCGGCCTGAAGGTGTCGAACTACCCCGGCTGCGGGCCGATCTGGGCGCTCGATGGGTACTTCGACCTCGGCCTCATGGTCGGCGGGAATGACGGTCGGAACTACGAGTTATCGGCCCGCCTGCGTTGGTCGGGCGGGGAATGGGTCGTGCAGGCCGATGCCAGTTTGGAGCAGGAGAGCGAGCGCGGCGATTGGACGTATCGCGTGCTGAGAGAGTTGCCCGAGCGGCGGACGCCCGATTGGCCGGCCGCGCTGGATTACTGGCGGGCGGCGGTCGCCAGCCTTGCGGGCTTCGACGATCTCATTGCCGCGTAGCAAAGGCACGCCGAACCATCCGCTGCAGCCGACCGGGGCCGCCATGACGCCTTTGCGCGATGTGAAGTCTCCCCAGGCGGCCCCGGCTGCTGAGCGGGTCGTTCGGCGAAGCAACCCGGCGCGGCCGCCCGCCTAGGGCGGCGCAACCGGCGGTCGCGGAGCGTTGACTGCGGCGCCGCGCCGGCGCAGAATGGGTGAGGCGCGGCGAGTGAGGTCGCCGGGCGCGGCGGGCGCGAGAGCGCCGGGCCGGCGCCCACGAGGGGCTGCGGGGGCGCCGGAGGCGAGCCGAGGGCGCGGGCTGTGCCCCACCGGCCGGTGGCGCGGCCACCCGTCGAGAGCGCAGGCCGCCGAACAAGGCGCTGCACGGGACCGGCCACGCGACTGACGCTTGCGCACCGCGCGCCGTCTCCCCGCGTGAGCCGGCCCGTGAGCTTGTCGTTCGGCCTTGATACCCCAAGCCAAGTTTCTCGATCTGGAAAGGGCGCGACCGCATGACGTACACGGGCAATCCGCTCATGGAGAGCATCCGCGATGCGGGCTTCCCTACCGTCGAGCAGTTGCGCCGAGGCATCGTGCTTTGTTGCATCACCCACTCGTTCTGGCTCGCCGTCCACGAGCCGGTGTTCCTTATGTTGTGGGATGACGGCACCTACTTCCAGGACGACATTCAAGGGGAATACTGGGCGGCCGCGTTCACCGAGGGAGGGGCGGTTGCTGTGTTCTATTCGAGCGAGTCGGAGCGGAATCCGTTCCCCGACGGAAGCCCGCCTTATGAGCAATCGCGGTACTTCAAGGGCATCCCGCGACGCTTGAGCCCGGCGAAGGAACGTGCCCTGTCGCTGATGCTTGACATGGACTTTCAGACCGGGAACCCGAGCAAGGCGGCCATCACTGCCGCCATGTGGGCTGACGGCGAGAGGTTCACGGCGGCCGAGCCGTGGCCCGACGTGTGTGACCACAGCCTGTGGGCGTGTCACACGCACCTGCTGCCGCCCGAGGTCGCATTGCGGGAGTGGTGGCAGGGGATGGGCCTCCCCGGGCGGGGGGATCGTGCGGCGTGGTCGCTGTACGAGCGCCGGCTCGCCTCGACCGACGCTGTCATTGCGGTCGAGCCGTGGGAGCGGCAGGCGTTTGCCGAGGCGGCCGGGAAGGAGCCGGACCCAGAGAAGTTGGCCGCGGCTGAGTATTTGCTTGTCAGTGTGGGCATCGCCCTCCGGCCCGACTCTGGTGCCGAGGCCGGCCGAACCCGGCGCTGCACCTGACCCGGCCCGCATAACGGCTCACCGGGGTTCGTAGTCACCTGAGCGGGCCGGGCAGGTGAGCTTGTCGTTAGGCGACAAGACCTGAGGAGATGCCCATGCGACTTGACCTGCGGCGCAACTTCAAGGATATCTACGCACATCTGGCCGACCGGGTGCGCAAGTTCAAGCCGGATTCCAACGATGGCCCAGGCGACCCCGGCCCCGTTAAGATGATCGAAGTCGGCTTCGAGTATTCACAGGGCGGCTGGGTTGCGGTTGTGTTTGATACTCGCCCCGACGCGGCGCCAGACGGCGAGTGGAATTCGCACATCGACGGCAATGCCTTTGAACGCCCTCATTGGGAGGAGGCCGGCGAAGCAAACATGGATGATCCGATTACGCTGGTTCATTGGGACGGCACGGAGAAAGAGCTTCCGGCAGGTACGGAGTTGGCCGAACTCCTGGGCGAACTAATCAAGGCCGTCATTCTCAAGGCGCGGGCGGACGGCGTGTTCGCCAAGCTGCCGAAAGCGCCCGGCTGCGAATTTGGCGTGGAACATCAGGAAGGCCACTACGGTTGGCCGGCGTACGAGGACCGCGGCAAGGAGAACATCGCCTAACCAAATGCTGCAGCAGACCGGCCACGCGATATTCGTTGTTCCAGCTTCAGCGCCACTTCCGCGTGAGCCGGCTGCTGAGCTTTAGCGTTCGGGTGCGACACGAGGTCGTCGATGTAGCTGTAATGCCGTCGGAGTACGGACATTACCTGCTGTTCTGCCGGCAGTATCCTACCGGGGCGTGCGTCGCTGGCAACGGCGGGGTGCGAAGCCCTCGGGACAACGTAACCTCATCCCACGGGATGGCGGCGGGAGCGTGAGCCGACGCCGCGACTGCCAGCCTCAAGGCGGTCGGGAACCAGGATCGAGAAGTACGGTCAACGCAGGTGAAGCGCTGATAAACGCCGTTAGTGATGACAGGCCAAAGGGGCTGACAGGCCTGGGCCAAAAGGCAAGGGGACAAGCTGCGGCATTCCGAACTCGCCGCACGCAGACGACGCTCCCTCGGCGGAGAGGCGCGACCTAACCTTCTCACGGTACATCGGCGGAACGTGGTAAACCCGTCTTCGTCCCTTTGGGGTAGGCAAGCCGCAAGGCCGACCGATGCGGAGGCGGGCAGAGGAAGAGGGAGCAAGCGAACGCCGCTCGGTAATGGGGCGGATAGGGTTGCAACATTACCCACCCGCAAGGGAGCAGACTTCCCTCTGGTCTTGCGGCACGAGAAAGGTCGGTCAACCGCTGGCGGAGGCAAGCAGATGTCGGCAGCGGCAACGCTTGCTGGTGCGGCCTCCCCCTGACTACAGGAAGCGGCCCCGGAGGAGTATCGTGCAGGTGTGTCCGCCCGGTGCGGACGCGCCGCGTTCCGCGAGGGGCGTTTGCAAGGCTCAAGCTGCATGCGCGGAAACGTGCCCGTGCAGTTTCTAGGGGAGGGGGTGACGGCAACGTCACTCCCTTACCCGACCGGCTTGGGGCTCCTATGACCAATGCATCGAGCATACCCGCAAGCCAGCCCCAACTTTGCCCGATATGTCATTACGCGGCGCTCTCCGAGCCATGGAACGACAAAAGGCTCGATCCGCCTTGTCCGCACTGCCGAGTCTGTGTGCGTGGCATGTTTCTGGGCATGGGATTCCCGCTCGCCATCATCATTGCCTTGATCGTCTTTGGCGCCTGGGCTGAATGGATTGGTCCGATGAAAGTGGCCATATGGGCGGGTGCGCCAGCGTGGGTATTGATCGTGCCTCCCACCGCCCATATCGCCTACGCCATTTGGCTGATATGGTATGCGGCGGGAGTGCGCTTACGATTAGCATTCCTCATGGCTGTACAAGTCGGGATGACCACTTGCTTGATGTGGGTAGTTCCGTTGGCAATCGCGATTTTGTCACGCGCTCTGTATTAGGTATTGCGGCTCTCCCGCCCCGCCGGTGGCTGAGCTTCATCGTTCGGCGGCCGGACCTGTCGCGGGAATGCCTGTTCGACGATGATAGCGGGGGCGCTCAATGTCCGCACCACTGCGTTCGCGGCAATCGGTCATCATCGACGCGCCGCTGGAAGCGGTCTGGGAGTACGGTTCCGACCTCTCGCGGATCCCGGATTTTCACCCCCGTGTGGACAAGGTCGAACTCCTCGACGGGCAGTCGCAGCGGGCAGCCGGGGTGGCCTACAAGTGCCATCTGCGGGGCGGGCGGCACACCTGCGTCGAGCGGGACATCGAGGTCGTCCCCATGGAGCGGATGGTGACGACACTCACGGAGGACACATTCGGCGTGGTCCGGCTACTGCCGGACTACCGGGTCGAGACGACGTTGGAGCGGGAGGGCGCGGGCCGCACGCGGGTGGAGTTCCGCCACTACTATTCGATCCGGGGATGGAAGGCCCGGTTGTTCCACTGGATCGCTGGCCGGCGGATCGCGAGGGAGTCGCAGGCAACGCTGGAGGCCATGAAGCTTGCCATTGAAACCCAGGCGCCGAATGTGCAGACTGGGAGTGGCAAGTCGGCCGAACCAGGGCGTTGCATTTGACCGGGCCGGCATTACGGTCTTCCGAGACGCCACGTTCCTTGCAACCGGCCCGGCAAGTGAACGCGGTCGTTCGGCCGCAGAAGGGAGGATGGGACATGGGCGGACGCCGGGACTGGGTATGGGCCTGCTTGATCCTGACTTGCGTCTTCTGGATGTCCGGCTGCAGTGCCAGGGAGTCGGCGGACGAAAAACTCAAAAAGATCGCAGACGACAAGGAAGCTCGCCTCAAGGAACTCTTCGCAGGCAAAGGATCGGAGTTGAGGGACTACAAGGGGACCGTCTCCGAGGAAACGGACATCCAGAAGAAAATCGACTACCCTTTCATTGGGGAGATCGCTTTCTCCTACACGATTACCAAGCCGGAAGGAGAGGCGCACATACAGTATCTCAGCAAGGCAACGGCACATTACCGCTACTCCAAGAACGAGGGGAAATGGGAGTACCAGGGATGTAGCGGCGACAGGGGCTCGCCGAAGCCGGAGGAGGATATCGTGCAGTTTCGTGACGTGCAGCAGGTATTCCAAAAATGACGCTGGTCGCGCGGTCCGCGGCCCCGACTCAATGCAGCTTCGATAGCAGGGGCAGGCCGAACCAAAAGTTGCACCTGACTACGGCGGCATTACGCGAAATCAGGGTTCAAAAGTCTCACCAGCCGCCGCAGCAGGTGAACTTGGTGGTTCGGCCGACGGAGCGACGCTGCCGCCGGGAGGCCGTCAAGCGACTTTCCTCACAGGAGTCCCCTGCAATGCCGCAGACTACCAACAGTCGGGGTGAGGACATGAGCAGTCCGGGTGAAGGCATGGGCGAGCAAGTGAAGCTGCTTCGGTTGGAAGGGATTGTCCGCCTTTGCGATACGTGCCTGGCGCCGTGGGACGGTGCGGAGATCGAGTGCAGCGACGCTAGGTGGGAGATCGCCTGGCACCCAGACACGCCGTATCATGCGTTCGCCGGGCGTCAAGTTACGGTATCCGGCGAGCCGTTCGAGCCCGAGAGCCGGAACCGCCGCCTCTGGCGCAGGGGCGAGAAACCAATCCGGCACTTTCGCGTAGCGACGATGCGACTGGTCGAGGCTACTCCCGACGCAGAACTGATCGAGGTGGGAGCGGAACGACGACTCAGCGGCCGATTCGAATTGTGTACGAGCCGCATCGGAGAATCAACGCTGTCGTTCGTCACCGAGACGGGCGAAACGTCTCTTCATGGTGGCCAACGATCCCGTCGGGGCGACCGTTGGTCGCAGCGTCGAGGTGAAGGCTTACCCCGTCCGGCCGTCGCCTGCGATTTCGGGTTCTTCCGGGCAATATGTCTGGGTCACCTGCCCGTGTTCGATGGCAGATATCTGGGAGTGGCGCGGCCGCCCACACACATGCTTTCCGCGCGACCTCTGTGCAGACGCGGACAGCGGCAAGCTCCAACGTCGGCCAGCTTCAGCCGAACCGCCTGCTGCGGCAGACGGGGGCCGCGACGCTGGCTCCTCGTGAGTTCAAGATGCTCAGCGTGGCCGCCGCTGCTGGGCTGTGTCGTTCGGCTGGACTTGCTTGCCAACGGCCAGCGATCGCCTCTGGAGCAAGCCATGGCTCTTGTGGACGATGTTAAACTGCTGAAAGCCTCTCCGGGTCAGTCGCTCGAGCTGGAGATTCGAAAGGCGGCACTGAACGTCATGGAGTTTCTCGATGAGGCGCTGTTCGGGTGCCATCCCTGGTCCTTTCCTCGCGGCTACTATTACGAGGTCACATGGCGTGGCTACGAGCAACTATGCTTTCCGAAGGGTGCGGAATCCACCGAAGAGGCGCCGAGACGCTTTGCAAGCGACGTAGCAACCGGTTTCCTCGAGGAACTATGCGACATACTCGATGCGCAGCGAGCGGCACGAATTCGCGCCGAGCTGGGCCTTTGGCACGGGACAAAAGCTTCGGGCGTTGAGATGCGATAACTGCTGCCGAACCAGGCGTTGCACACCGACCGGGGCCGCATTCTTGTTTCGCGCGACACCACGCCGTTGCAGCGGCCCCGGCGGGTGAACTGGTGCGTTCGGCGAAGGAAGCCTACACGGGTGGCAAATGCCCGAATACCTCGTCGGCTTCTCGTACCACGAACCGCAACCGTTCGCCCAATGGCAGCGCGGCATGATCGAGGACTACGAGAGCAGCACCGGGCTCTGGGTCACGGCCGATACCCCGGCCGAGGCCGTCGCGTGGGGCGAGCGTGTCGCCCAGGCGTTGCACCGGCTGGTCAACAAGGATTCCAACGCTGACTGGGCCGGGGCGGGCCACTTCTGCTGGGTGGAGGATTCGCCGGCAACGAACGGCTGGGGCCATTGCCTTGACTTCTTCCAACGGGTGCGCGTTGGGGAGATGCCATCCCTGGATCAAATGGGAACCGAGGCGTATAGGCGCTGGCAGGAGCAAAGGCACGCCGAACCTCGATAAGGTTCCCCAAGTCAAGAGAAAATAGGCTCATCCGACTAATGCGTGTTTTGTTTCGTGGATGCCGAGGATCTTCAATTTATAGAAGGCGAGGTCGCGGAAGCCATAGGCTTGGCGTTTCATGGCCTGGATCTTGGTGTTGGTCCCCTCCAACGGGCCCGTAGAGATCCGATAGTCGTAGTAGGCCAGGACGCCTTCCTGGTAGCTCTCCAGAGTGTCCGCGAACTGCACCAGCATACGCACCCCGGAGGCGCGGGCCCGAGCCAACCAATCCCGCAAGACCCGCCGGGCCGTGCGTTTGTTCGGCTGCATCCAGATTTGCCGCAGGTCCTCCTTGAGGTAGTAAGCGACGGCCAAGGGCGTGTTGAGACGCAACGCTTCCTCCAGACGCTGCAGCTCGTTACGCTCCGGATTGAGGTTCTCGGGGTTCTTCAGCAGCAGCCAGCGCGTGCCCTTGAGGATCTGGCGGTCGTGATCGCTGCTCAACTGGTGGTACAACTCGCGTCGAAAGGCGCTGAGTTTGTCGTTGAACAGCTTGACGACGTGGAAGCGGTCGAAGACGTGGACCGCGTGCGGCAGGTGATCACGCACGGCCCGGATGTACGCCGCGGACATGTCGGTGGCGACCGCGGCGATCTTGGCCCGGGCCCGCCGCACGCGCCGCCAGAACGGCGCCAGGGCCTCCACGCCCTTGCCGTCGCCGACGAACACCACCGCCCCGGAAAGCAGGTTCAGGACCACGGTGAGGTAGTGATGCCCCTTGCCGACGGCGATCTCGTCGATGGCGATTTGCTTGAGGTTGCGCAGCTTGGGCTTGCCGAAGCGGCGTTGCAGGGAGCGGGCCTGGATGTCCTTGATGGTGTCCCAACTGACCTGGAGATGTTCGGCCACGTCGAGGATGGTCATGTGGCGGGACAGCTCCAGGGCATACCGCTCGAAGGCGCGGGTGTAGTGCTTTTTGGGGTCGGCGAAGCCGATCTTGACCTGCCGGACCAGGCCGCAGTCCAGGCAGCGTACCCGGGGCACGGGGAAATGCAGCAGCACGGGCTTGCGGCCGATCGGCGTCAGGCGGAAGGTGCGGTCTACGCTGCCATGGGCCCAGACCTCGGCCGAGCCGCACTGGGAGCAGCGCCAGCGTTCCCGGGGTTGTTCGATGTGGAAGATCACCTGCCCCTCGCGGAATTCCTGGCGAACGTAGCGGTAGCCGACGAGGCTGAAGGCGTGATACAGTAGGCTGGTGGACATGCTGTTTCCTCCTCTGGAGCCTTGTTGCACAACTCCATGAGAAAGCAGCATGTTCACGTTTTCAAGCACCTACACACGCATTCGCCGGATGAGCCAGAAAATAGTTCCCCCGGCCACGTCTCAGGGTAACGGTTGTGCCGAGGTTACCGCTGCCGTGTTGCCTGCGGAGGTCGTGGCCGTCTTTCTCTGGACGCCTGACTTTCTATCGGCCGCAGGCGCGGTCGCGAACCCCGCTGGACCCGGGGCCGGGCGACTGCACCCAACATCTATCGGGACTCCGGCGGCGCGTCGCTGCGAAGAACGATGGCGGCTGTGCCGAGGCCTCACGATCCGATGCCGCCGTAGTATGCGGCGGTGGGGGTAGCAAATCTCATCAAGGTTTCCTCCGGGCGAAAAGGGCAAGTCGGTTTGGCTACCACAAGCCTACCCGACTCGGGGGAACCTTGATGAGTGTCCAATCGCTGCAGCAAACCCGGCCCGCCATGTTGGTTCCCAGGACTTCGCAGCTGTCCGAGGCGGGCCGGGCAGCTGAGCGGGGTCGTCAGACCGCAAGAGGCGAGGAGTTGTAGTGACTGGACTGCTGGCGAGCGACCTGGACGCCTACTCGCGGCTTGCCGTGCCCCTTATCCTCGCCCGTTTCCCCGCGTGGGAGCAGTTCGCCAAGTTGTCGCCGCGGATCGACGGCGCTGGAAACGTCGTGGACTTCAACGTCCCATGCCCGTCGCCAGCCGCCGAGTCCGGCCTCTGGGCATCGACTGCGGATGAAGAGTTGTCGGTCGGGTTCCATACGCACCACAACCACTTCACCGACTATGAGAGCCGCCTCAACACGCGCCAGATCGAGGCAGGGTTGCAGCACGCGGCGGACATCATCGAAGAACGTGTGGGCGTGGTGAGCTGGTATCGCGGCGGTGGGTTTGCTGGCTCGCGCACTGTCGAACTGCCGCACGAGGGGCTGCTGCCGGGCTTGCTCGACGGCCTTGGTATCCGTGGGGAGCTTGCCGGCATCTTCTCGGACTGCGAGCGGGCCACGCTGCGGTCTTGGCTCGGACGGTTTGACAGGGACGAGGTTCTGCGCCGAACCCTCATAAGGTTCTCGCCGTCCAGAGAGAATAATCTCCACGGCCACGGGGAGCGGCGCTCGACGACCTTCTGGGGAGGCGGCCCAAGCCCTAAGAGCCTATCCCAAAACCCCTGCCGCCCTCCAGGTGATCCAGGCGCAGGCGAAGTGGAGGAAGGCTTTGTAATTGGGGACTTTTTTCTCCCAGCGGATCAACAGTCGTCGGAAGCGGTTCATCCAACTATGCGTCCGCTCCACCACCCAGCGCCGCGCCCGATACCCGGGGATCTTCTCCCTCGGCTCCGCCTTGGCCCCCCGGCGCTTCTTGACCGGGATGTGGGCTGTGTAACCCCAGCGGGCCACCAGCTCCCGCACCGAGGGGTAGTCATACCCCTTGTCCCCCAGAAAGTGCTGTGGCTTCTCCGGCGTGGGCTCGGGTCGCTCGATCGGGATGCTGTCCAGGGTGGCTTCGACCAGTTTCATGTCGGCCCGGTTGGCCCCGGCCACCTCCAGGCCCAGCGGCACGCCTCGGCCGTCCGTCAGCAGCGAACGCTTCGTGCCCTTTTTGGCCCGATCGGTGGGGTTCTTGCCCGTCTTTTTTCCCCCCGAGCGGGGCCTTGGTCATGGTCCCGTCCAGGCTCTGCCATTCCCAGTCGATGCCGACCTTGTCGTCGTACTCGTGCAAGGCCTTTTGCCACAGCTGGCGGAACAGCCCCCGCTTTTGCCAGCGTTGGAAGTAGCGGTGCAGACTGCTGCCGGAGCCGAACTCGGGCGGGGCGGCCTTCCAGTGGCCGCCGGTACGCAGGACGTAGAAAATGCCGTCCAACACCTGGCGTTGGGGCAAAGGCGGCCGTCCCCCCTTGCGGGAGCGGCGCACCTTGGGCAACAGGGGTTCGATGCGTTCCCAGAGGGCGTCCGGGATACGGAAAGTATCGACAACCGTTTCACGAGAAGCGGCCATGACTCTGCTCCAGTTCGGTAGATAAGTGGCTACTCATATTATACCCTCCGACCGGGTTTTGGGATAGGCTCTAAACCCCACCCAGCACCCGCACCGTCTCGCGCACAATCGTCAAATCCTCGCGCGTGGCGATGACGAGGATGCGGCCGCGCGAGGCCGGCGACGCCACGTCGGCGTCCGGCTTGCAGCCGGCGTTGGCCGCCGCGTCCAGCTCCAGGCCGAGGCACTCCAGGCCGCGACAGGCGGCCGTCCGCATCTCGGCGTCGTGTTCGCCGACGCCGGCCGTGAACACCAGCGCGTCCACGCCGCCCAGCGTCGCCGCGAAGCCGCCGATCGTCTGACGCAGCCGGTGGGCGTAGACCTCCAGGGCCAGCCGAGCGCGGGCGTCGCCGCGCGCCGCCGCGTGGACCTGCCGCATGTCGCCGGAGACGCCGGACACGCCGAGAAGGCCCGATTCGTGATTCAGCACGCGCTCCAGGTCGTCCGCCGTCAGCCCTTTGTGGCGCAGCACGTGGATCAAAATGCTGGGGTCCACCGCGCCGCTGCGCGTCGCCATCACCAGGCCGTCCAGCGGCGTGAAGCCCATCGACGTGTCCACGCAAACGCCGTCGCGCACCGCCGACGCCGAGCAGCCGGCGCCGAGGTGACAGACGATCACGCGGAAGCCCCCCTCACCCCCGGCCCCTCTCCCGCCAGGGGAGAGGGGAGGGATGCGGCCCAGCATCTGGGCGGCCCGACCGGAGCAGTAGGCGTGGCTCAGGCCGTGGAAACCGTAGCGGCGCAGGCCCCATTCCCGCGTCCACTTCCACGGCACGGCGTAGGTGCGAGCGGCCTCCGAGATCGTCGCATGGAAGGCGGTGTCGAAGACGGCGACGTGCGGCACGTCCGGCCAGGCCTTTTGCGCCGCCTCAATCCCCTCCAGGTTGACCGGGTTGTGCAGCGGCGCCAGCTCCGACAGGCCGGCCAGCGTTCGCGTCACCTCCGGCGTGACGAGGACGCCGGAAGTGTACACGGAACCGCCGTGGACGATGCGATGACCGACGGCGGCGACCTCCATTCTCTTTTCTTCGCGGAGCAGCGCCAGGACGTGCGCGACGGCGGGGCCGCAGGCGTCGGCCGGCAGCGGCGATTCGACGGCGTCCGCCCCGGCGTGCCGCAGCGTCAGCTTCGCGGGCTTGGCGGTCCAGTCGGCCGCACCATCCAGCAGCACGCGCTCATCTTCGGACGCGACGAGTCCGAATTTGACGCTGCTGGAACCTGTGTTGAGCACCAGGATGTTCATCGGCGTCCTTTGCAGCTTTGCGCCTTTGCGTGAGATTCCTTGATTTCTACGATCTCAGAAGATGCAGCCGCACGCGGTTGAGCGCCGTCTTCGCCGTCCGCCGTTGCACCTCGGCCCGTCCGCCGGTCCAGCTGTGGCCGACGGCGGCCGAACCGCCGTCCCAGGCCAGACCGGCGAAGACCGTGCCGACCGGCCGATCCGGCCCCAGGTCGCCCGGCCCCGCCACGCCGACCGTGCTGACGGCCAGGTCGGTGCGGAAGCGCGTGCGGCAGCCCACCGCCATCGCCTCCGCGACCTCGGCGCTGACGGCGCCTTTCTCGTCGATGAGCTGCTGCGGCACGGCCAGCATCTCCACCTTGACGCGATTGTCATAGGCGACGATTCCGCCGCGCAGCCAGGCGCTCGCTCCGGGGACGGCCGACAGCCGCGACGCCACCAGCCCCGCCGTGACGCCCTCCGCCGTGGATAGCGTCTTGCGCTTCGCGGTCAGCAGGGCGGCGACGGCGTCTTGCAAATCCTCGTCCTCCACGCCGAACACCCAATCGCCGAGCCGTTCGCGGATGGTCCGCTCGACCGGCTCGATCTGCGCCTGGGCCTCGGCGAGCGAACCGGCGCGGGCCAGGATGCGCAGGGAGATGGTGGCGTCGCCGACGGTGATGCCGACCTCGGGGACGTGGCCGCGCCGCGTCAGGTCGAAGAGTTTCTCCTCCACGGCCGATTCGCCGGCGCCGAAGGCGTTGATCTTGCGCTGGACCAGCACGCCGCCGCCCAGGCCGAGGGCCAGCAGCCGCGGCCGCACCTGCTTCTCGTACATCACGAACATTTCGGAGGGCACGCCGGGCATGGCGGCGACGCACGCATTTCCGAGGCGCATCCAGACGCCGGGGGCGGTGCCGCATTCGTTGGGCAGCGCCTCGGCGCCGGCCGGCAGCATCGCCTGCACGCGATTGCGCTCCGGCATGGAGCGGTTACGGCGGCGGAACATCTCCGCGATCTGCTCGAACAGCTCCGGGTGGAAGACCAGCTCGACGCCGGCCGCCCGCGCCAGGGCCTCGCGCGTCAGGTCGTCCTGCGTGGGGCCGAGGCCGCCGGTGATGAGGACCAGCCCGGCGCGGCCGGAGGCGATGCGAAAGGCGTCGATGTTGGCGTCGAGGTCGTCGGCGATGGTGGTGTGCCAGCCGACGGCGACGCCGATCTCGGCGAGGCGGCGGCTGAGCCACTGGCTGTTGGTGTCGAGGTTCTGGCCGCTGGTCAGCTCGCTGCCGATGGAGAGGATTTCGCTTTTCATGGCGCCGGGGCCTGGGGTCGGGCGAGTAGGTATTATACGAGCCGCCGCCCCGTCGCCCCCGCCGTCAGCCGCCGGGCTTGAACGTCTTCCATTCGAGGCGGCATTCGCTGCATTTCAGAGCGCCATAGACGTTGTAATAGGTGGAATAGCCGGTGCTGGTGTCGGTCTTGGCGATGGTCAGCTCGTCGTGCTTGTGGGCGTGGTCGCGGCAAAGGCCGCGGCCGCAGGCGGCGCAGGTCCCCCGGGCGTCCTGGTCGCAGAACCAGCATTTCATGGGTTCATCCTTTCATGGGATCGTTCTGGGCCGAGAAAGCAACGCGGTTACGGCAGTGCGCGGCGAGAAATCGGCATTACCACATTATGGGCCATGGACGGTCGCCCAGCGCGGCCGGACTTGTCCCGACGGTCCATCCGGGGCGTTGGGCCGGGCCGCTGTCGTCCTGGCGTCACACGCGGCCCCTATTGTCGTAAGGAAGGCAGCGGGATGGAGACGATGCCTGGAAACGAGGGAGGGCGAACCATGACGAATCATTCTTCCGCCCGAAGCCTGGTGGGGCGCGTGGCGTTGCCGATTCTGGGGTTGATTCTTGCGTGGGCGATCTTCGCCGCGCTGCTCCCCGCCGTGATGGCAGCGCGAAGCGTCGGCGCGGCGGCCGGCGCCGCGGACTCCGGGGACCCCGGGGACGCAGCCGCTGTCGGGCTGCCCGATGCGTCGCAGATTCAACAGGACGTCATGACGGCGGCCGCCCTGGCCCTCTGGCTCGTGCTGCTGGGCGCCGCGACCCTCGGTCTGGGCGCGGCCGTCGTCGTCGCGTGTCTTCGGCGCTTGCCCATGCGGAAAGGGGAAGCCGGACCGAGCCGGGGCGCCCCTTTCCGACAGACGGCCGGCGCCGCGGCTCGTCGTCCGCGTCGGCGCAGGGCGAACTCATGGTTGCTCAACCGTTCATAGCTCCGGTCGGTGACGAGATAGTTGTTTTCGATGCGGACGCGGGCGACGGCCGTTTAGAACAGCTCCGCTATCGGCTCGCCCTGCGTGACGCGCACCGGCCGGCCGCCCTGGTCGGTGATCTCCGCGCGGTGATCGACGCCTCGGAAGAGGAAGGGGAGGGCGAATCTATGGACCATCATAACCGCGGCGTTGCCGCGGGACAATCGCCTGGTTGGTCAGTCTTCGTGGTCCTGACCGACGACATGCCTTTACTGTCACAAAACGCCGACACGGCCTCCGCTGCCATAGTTGGCTACCGGACGGGAACTCGGGCAAGACGGAACCCGAGGACATAGAGCCGGCCCCACTCCGGTTCCCAGCCGCGGCACGTCGGCTGGCAGTAGGAGCCGCCGCTGGTCCAGCAGCCGCCCCGGTAGCACCCGGACCGAGCCCCCCAGGAAGGCTTCTCGCCCGTGGATAACATCGGCGACCGCAAGAAAGGGCCCCTGGCCGCACGGCGAGCCCAGCAAACCCGCCGCGCTCGGACCTAAAACCGTCCTCTCCGTCGCATAATATTCGTCGTTGCACCATTGCCACACGTTGCCCTGCATGTCGCACAAACCCAACTTGTTCGGTGGGTACGCGCCGACCCGCGTCGGCCGCCCCAGGTATGGCCCCCTCGCCGCATTGCCGAACGGACTGTTGCCGTTGAAGTTCGCTTGCTCCGAACACAGGTCGTTGGTCGGCTTGTCGAAGTAGAAGGGGTACGAACATTCTTCCTCAGAAGTGGCCCCTGCCCGACATGCATATTCCCATTCCGCCTCCGTCGGCAAGCGGTACAAATATCCACGACCACGCTCTTTTTTATTCAGCTTCTGGATGAACGCCTGCGCGTCGTCCCACGACACACTCTCCACCGGGAACAGCTTCAACTCCTCATCGGAGATATTCTTGACCTGAAGCCGACTGCCGCCAAGGCGGGAAAAGCTACTCGGGTTCTCGCCCATGACCGCCTGCCACTGCCCCTGCGTCACATCATGCACGGCGATCTCGAAATCCTCCGCGATCTCCGTCTTCATCCCTTTCTGGATCGTCCCATTCGCAACATCGGAGCCCCAACCCATGTAGAACGTCCCCTTCGGCAGACGCACGAACGTCATTAAGGGATCCCGGTCCCGCTCCGTGACAGCGTCGGCCGGTTCACAGCCTTTGCGGCGGATCGTCGCCTCCATGCCCGGGCGGAGCCGTTCCTTGTGCCAGTCGGACAGGACGATGAGCTGCACCTGGGCGTCGGCGGCCAGCGTCAGGCGGTCGCCGATATAGAGCAGCGTCTGCGGGACCGCCCGCCGGTTTGGGTCCCGGGTCGATTGCAACTGCACCGTGCCGCGCAACTCCAGAATCATGGCCAGCGGAGCAGCGGCGGTTAATTTGTCGTACACGGTCCCGATCTTCTGCAGCAGTTTCTCGCGCAGCTCGGGTTGGTCCGCAAACTCCTGCGGAATGCTGTTTTCGGCATCGTCCAGGATCTGACGGGCGGTCATCGTGCCCCGCTGACCGTTGGCATCGGCGAACTGAAAGATGCTCACGAGATAGTCACTGACTCTTTCCGCCTTGGCGGCTTCGTCCTTCGCCTCCTTTTCCTTTCCCAGGGCGACGCCCTTCTGCTGTTCCGCGTCCTTTCGCTTCTCGTCGGCGTCGCTCCGGGCGACCACCAGGTTTGCTGCGAGAACAACCAGGGCGACGAGGGCCAACATCGTGACGCCCAGCAGCGCCGCCGCCGCCGGCCGCCGCCGCGCCCACTTGACCGCCCGCTCCAGACGACCCACCGGCCGCGCCCGCACCGGCTCATCCGCCAGGAAACGACGCAGATCATCCGCCAACGCCTCGGCGCTGGCATAGCGCCGGGCCGGTTCCTTGCTCAGGCACTTCAGGCAAATCGTCTCCAGGTCGCGCGGTACTTTCGGCGCCAGACGCGATGGCCGCGCCGGTTCCTCGCTCATCACGCTGACGAGAACGGCGTGCTGCGGCCCCTCGAACGGCGGCCGGCCCGTCAGGCACTCGTACAGCAACGCCCCCAGCGCATAAACGTCGGCCGCCGGACCCGTGTCGCGCACCTTGCCGGCCGCCTGCTCCGGCGCCATGTACGATGCCGTCCCCATGATCGCGCCCGATTTGCTCACGTCGCGCGCCTCGTCGTCGATGCGCTTGGCCAGCCCGAAATCCGTGATCTTCGGCGTGCCGTCGGCCGTGAGCAGGACGTTCCCCGGTTTCAGATCGCGATGCACCACCCCCCGCAGATGGGCGTAGTGCATGGCCCGCGCCAGCGTCTCGATCAACTCGGCCGCTTCGCGCGGAGACGGACGCTTCTTCTTCAACTGGTCGGTGAGCGTGCCGCCGTCGCAGAACTCCAGCGAAAAGTACGGCTGGCCGCGCACCTCGCCGACCTCGTGCAACTGCACGATGTTCGGATGCTGCAAGCGCGCCACCGCTTCCGTCTCGATCTGGAAACGCAGGCGCTCGTGCGGCGTGGCGTGTTCGACGGCGCGGATCATCTTCAGGGCCACGAGGCGATTGGCCTTGAGCTGGCGCGCCCGGTAGACGACGCCCATGCCGCCGTGGCCGAGGACGCCGAGGATCTCGTAGCCGGGCACGTCGGGGTATTCGCGGCTCTCGCCCGGCGTCAGGCCCGTTGAAATGGCCCCCGTGTTGCGCGTCATCTTCGGCGGGGTGGCGTCGAGCGGAGCGGAATCCGGAAGGGGATCGGCGGAGCGCGTCTCGTCCACGGGGCACCTCGAAGCGATCGGGGCGTGAACTCGTCCATCCCCGTTATACCGGCCCGTCCGGCGTGGTTGCCAGCGAAATACCTGCGCGCCACTTTGCCCCGGGTGCGGCTGCCGCTGGGCCGCGACGGCTGTAGCACAAGCTTCAGTTTGTGCGGGGCGGCACAAGCTGAAGCTTGTGCTACAGGACCCATGCCCGAATCAGCCAAACCGCTGCCGAATTTCAGCCGCACCCACTTGCCCCAGCCTGCCGTTGGGGACCTGAAGCCGAGCGAGCGCGACAAGCCGCCCAAGCTCTCCCATCGCGATCGGCAACGCCACCCCGCGTCCGCCTCATCGCAGGGCAATGACGTGATTGCTCAGCCGCTCATAGCCCCGGTCGGTGACAAGGTAATTGTGTTCGATGCGGATGCCGCCGACGCCGGCGACGTACAGCCCCGGCTCCAGCGTCACCACGTCGCCGGCCAGGAGCGTCTCGTCGGCGTGCCGCACGAGGTACGGCGCCTCGGGGTGCGTCAGGCCGAGGCCGTGGCCGGCGTGATGCGGGAAATGCTCCGCCACGCCCGCCTTCTCGAACACCTCGCGCACCGCCCCGTAGACGATGCGGCACTCCCGCCCCGCCCGCAGCTCCTTCTCGCCGGCCGCCATCGCTCCCATGCACAGGTCGTACAGCCGCCGCTGGTCGGCCGTCGGTTCGCGGCCGACGACCAGCGTGTTGGTGAAGTCGCTGCGGTAGCCGGCGATCACGACGGAGAAATCGAGGATGAACATGTCGCCGGGTTCGAGGACGCGGCCGGTCGGCGGGCCGCCGCGCCGTTCCGGTCCCGGACACACGGCGAAGTCGCCGTAGACGATGACGGCCTGGCCGGCCGCGCGGATGCAGGCGGAGTTGACGCCGCGGTACACGTCCAGTTCGGTCATGCCCGGCTTGATTTCGGCCCGCGCCCAGGCGTGGCCGGCCTCCGTGGCGCGCATACAGCGCTTCAACAGGTCGATTTCATCCGGGTCTTTGCGGCGGCGCATGTCGGCGATGGTCGAAATGACCGTGGCGGCGTAGGGGTCGCCGGGCCGGTCGTGGACGCGAAGGCCGGTATGGGCAGGGTTGACCTCCGCCAGCGGGGCGAGCTGGCGGGGACCGCGGGCAGGGGACTGACCGTCGTACCAGGGCACGACGACGCGCTCCTCGACGTGGGCCTCGGCCGCCGATTCGGGCAGGCGGTTGTCGTGGAGGAGCTTGGCCCGGCCGTCGTTGCGCAGGAGCAGGTAGCCGCCGAAGCCGCCGCCGAGGCTGAACGGATCGACGTGGAAGTCGGCCAGGTACATCAAGTGGATGGGGTCGGCCAGACGGAGATGATCGCTGTCCGGCTTGGGGTCGAGCCGCTGCCACAGGCGTTCCCGACGCCGCCGACATCCCTCCGCCGTCAACATGATGCGCTCCCGGAAAGTGATGGGGATGGGCCGGTTGCGATTGTACGGCGACGAGGATCGGCGGGCGTGTCCCTCTCATTTTGGACCTGGCCCGTCGCACCGTTCCCTCGGAACTCTAGCAGACTCGGCGGATGTGAACTTGCAGTCGTAGCGCCATCAGGAGTTAGGCGATGCCTGCGGCCGTCTGTGCCGTTTGGACCGATCTTGCCGGATAGGTGAACTTTCGTTCTCACATGGTCCGCGCAATTTGGGCGTTTTGTCTTGTAAACGGCTTACCCGGCGCGGTACGCTCATCCCCGAAGGACTCGCGACTCGCTCCTGGGATTGGCGACACCTGAACACTTGATCGCGCACGCATCCCCTCACACCGCCTTACGGCGGCTGATCGATTCCGTCGTCTTCCGCCGGGTTGCGGACGCCGTCCTCCGTGCGCGTGCCCGGCGAGAGGTTGCCCGCTTCGACCGGCTGGAGGCGGCGCGGCGTCAGCGGCGCATTCTCCTGGGGCTGGTACACGCGGCCGAGGCGACGCCGTTCGGCCGGGACCACGACTTCCGCCGTATCCGCACCGAGGCCGATTTCCGTCGGCTCCTCCCGCTGCGCACGCCGGCGGAGCTGCGGCGTGCAGGCGGGCCGACGACCGGCGGCGGCAAGCTGCTGCGGCAGGCCCACGCCGCCGCCTGGCGCACTGCCCTCGCCTTCGTCATCGGCGCCCGGCCGATGGCCCGTTTGCTGTCCGGCCGTCTCGTCGTCCTCGACGGAGTCGCCGTCCTTCCCGCGCTGGTTCGGCCTTACACGTCCGTGGACGGCGTCGCCGTGGAGCGACTCCTTCCGGACCAAGTAACCTGCCTGGCGGGATCGGCCGGGAGCATCGTCTCCTGGATCGAGCGGGCAAGGGAAGTCGCCGGCCGCGATCGCATCACGGATATTTGGCCTCATCTAACGGCCGTTCTGTACAACAGGTCCAGCCCCATCGACGATCCCGCGCCGCGCCTGCGGGAAGCGCTGGGCGACGGCATGCTGCTGCTGGAGACGCGCATCTTTCCGGAAGGCCCCATCGCCGTGGAAGACCCGCGCCGCGGCGGTAGGGGCGGGGCGACCCCGCCCCTACTGAGCCTCCTCTGCGACCACGGCGTCTACTTCGAGTTCACCCCGGCGGCGCAGGCCGGCAAACCGGAAGCCGTGCGGCACACGCTGGAAGAGGTCGAGCCGGGCGTCGTCTATGAAATGGCGATGACTTCTCCGGCCGGCCTGTGGGGCTGCCGCACCGGCGTGGCCGTGCGCTTCGAGCGGCGCGATCCGCCGCTATTGCAGATCGTGGAAATGCCGGCGCCAGCGCCGGTCGAAGTGGTCGTGGACGGGCGGAAGATCGTCACGCGCCCGGCGTGTCCTGTGCCGGCGCCCCATCGACCCATCGCCGGCATTCCGGCAGCGCCGCCAGAAAAACTCGTCCATATCCCTTGGTCAGCAGCCGCGGATCGAGGATGACCACGCTCCCCCTGTCCGTCGCGGTGCGGATCAGCCGGCCGAACCCCTGCTTCAGCTTGATGACCGCCTGCGGCAGCTGGTAGTCCATGAACGGCTGCCCGCCCGCCGCCTCGATCGCCTCCTGCCGCGCCGCCAGCAACGGCCGATCCGGCGCCGCGAACGGCAGCTTCGTGATGATGACGTTCGAGAGGGCGTCGCCCGGCACGTCCACCCCCTGCCAAAAGCTGTCCACGCCGAACAGCACCGCGTTGCCCGCCGCGCGGAAGCGCTCGATCATCTGCGACCGCGGCAGGCCGTCGCTCTGGCTCAGCAGCGGATAGCCCTGCCGTTCGCACCACGGCCGCAGACGGCTCGTCGCCTTCTGCATCGCCTGGTTGCTGGTGAACAGGACGAACGCCCTCCCCTTCGTGCGCTGAATATGTTCCGGGACCTTGGCGATCACCGCCTCCTCGTAGCCGGCCGGGTCGGCCGATGGGTCCGGCATGGCGCGGGTGAGATGCAATTCGACCTGTTCGCGGAAGTTGAAGGGGCTGCCGAGCTGCAGAGCGTCGCAGCCGTCCAGGCCCAGCCGGCCCTGGACGTGGCGGAAGCCGGTCGGGCCGCCGGTGCTGAGCGTGGCGCTCGTCATCACCACGGTCGGGACCTGGCTGTAAAGATGCTGTTGCAGGGCCGGGCCGACCTCGATCGGGGCGCTGGCCAGCTCCAGCCGCGCCGTTCGGCCGGTGGACGCCTCGACCCAGTAGACCTGCCCTTCCAGCTCCTGGCCGAGCCACTGTTTGATGGACAGGGCCAGCTGCAACGCCCGGCCGGACACGGCCGTGAACTCGATCTTCTGCTCGTCGTCCAGCTTCTCGGCGACCGCGTTGATGCAGGTCGCCAGCTTTTTCAACTCTTCGGAGAGGTTGTCGGGGACAATGCCCGGCTCGCGGACGCGCACGGAGTCGGCGGTAGGGCGGGGGCCGCGGCCGCCGCGCGGCTGGCGCAGCGACCAGTTGAAGACGGCGTTGAAGAACTGCTCGGCGGCGCCGCGCGTGATCTCGACCTGGCGGAGGGAGTCGTCGTCGCCGAACCAGCTGAGCAGGCCGCGCCGCTGGCGCGGGCTGTGGAGCTTGTTCAGCAGCCATTCCACGGCCCCACGGCCGATCTGCAAGCCGAGGTGGTCGGCGGCCACGTCCTCCAGCGTGTGGGCCTCGTCGAAGACGACGACCTTGTAATCGGGCAGCATGGCCCCGCCCTCGCGGCGGAGCGCGAGGTCGCTGAAGAACAGGGCGTGGTTGACCACGAGGATTTGCGCCCCGAACATCTGCTTGCGCGCCTTGAAGTAGAAGCACTTGGCATAGTCGGGGCAGCCGCGGCCGAGGCAGTTGCCGCTGTCGCTCTCAACGGCGTCCCAGACGGCCGGCAGCGGTTGGAAGCCGAGGTCGCTGCGGCTGCCGTCCTCCGTCCGCCGCGACCAGCGGCCGATCTGCTGCAACTGGTCGGCCGCGCCCCCCCACCCCAACCCTCCCCCGCGAGGGGGGAGGGAGAAGATCCGATCTTCTCCCTCCCCCCTCGCGGGGGAGGGGTGGGGTGGGGGGAACAGCGCCAAGGCCCGCTGCTGCGCCCCGTGCAGCCGGCGCAGACTGACGTAGTTCGACCGCCCCTTGACCAGCACGGCCGTGAACGGCTGCGGCATGACTTTCTGGAGAAAAGGGATGTCTTTATGGACGAGCTGCTCCTGAAGGCTGATGGTGTGCGTCGAGACGACGACGCGGCAGTCCTTGTTGGCCGTGGCGGCGAGGATCGCGGGGACGAGGTAGGCAAAGGATTTTCCCACACCCGTCCCGGCTTCGACCATCAGCTTCTTGCCGCCGGCGATGGCGTCGGCGACGGCGTCCGCCATCGCCAGCTGCTGCGGCCGGGCCTCGTAGTTCGCCAGGCGGCGGGCGATGGCGCCGTCGGGGCCGAGGATGGAAGCGATGGACATGAAGCGGGGTTCCCGGAGCGAGGGCAGATGGATTGTACCACCGCCCGGCCGGGCGGCGGAAGGCTGGCCGTCGCCGCCCTCCGTCCATAGCAAAGACAGGCCGGCTCGGGGCCGGCGACCAAGGACCAATGAGGGAGAGGATCATGTCCGACGACATCGTCCGGTTGGCGACGGCGTCCAACCCCGCCGAGGCGGCCCTGTGGCAAAATGTGCTGGAGGAAGAAGGCATCGCCGCCAAGGTGGTCGGCGAGGCCCTGACCTCGGGCATCGGCGACGTGGAGGGGCTTCGGCCGGAAGTCTGGGTCCACCGCGCCGACCTGGACCGGGCCGCCGCCGCCCTTGAAGAGCACCGCCGCGCCGCCGCCGAGGACGCCGAGCCGGAGGAAGGCTGACCTCCCCGCGCCGCGCGGATCCATCCTTCCTTTCATCCCCTTCGGCAGACCCGGCCCGCCCGACGTGGCGCTCACGGACAGGGGCGCCGAAAAACCCGCCCCGTCCGGGTTGCGAATCGCCCCGCTGCGTGCCACAATAAGCAAGTGAGTTCCTGCGTACCGACCTCTCCCGGCCAGGATCGTTCCGCAGTCGCCTTCACCCCCCTCGCCGCCCCTCTCCCGGGTGGGCGCCGAAGGAGGAATTTGGCGTGGCCCTTCTCCGTGATTCTGTCCTCAAGCACGCGCCCGGCGTCGATCCGTCGTTCGTCGAAATGCACCTCCGGCGAATGCCCGATCCCTATGTCGAGCGCTACGCTCCGGCGGACATCGCGCGCGACCTGCGCCTGCTGGCCCGGCTGACCGACGCCGACGCCGTCGTCGTCGAAGTCCGGCCGATGGGCGGCCAGGCCCACGAAATCGTCGCCGCGGGCCAGGACCGCACCGGCGCCCTCGCCCTGCTGACCACGGCCCTGGCGGCCGAGGGCTTCGATCTTCAGGACGTGCAAATCTCGACCTATCTTCCGTCGGAGGAGGGTTTGATCGCGGAGGAGCCGACGTACTTCGTGGACGTGTTCCGCGTCGGCTGCCGCGGCCGCGGCCTGTCCGTCGCCGCGCGATCGACGGCGCTGCAAGAGCGGCTGCGCTCGGCGTTCCAGCGGCTGGCGGCCGGCGACCTGCGCGCCGCCCAGTCGGCCGCGGCCGACGGCGGCCGAACCGACGACACGCCGCACGGCTCCGCGGAGCGGCCCGTGGCCCTGCGAGAAGGGCTGCTTTTGGGAGGCGATTTCTCTCTGGAATCCCGCCTGGCCAGCGGCGGCATGAGCACCGTCTACCTGGCGAACCAGATCAGCCTCGGCCGCAAGGTCGCCGTCAAGGCGGCCTGCTGCGACGCCGCGGCCGATCCCGATCTGCTGGAGCGGTCGGCGCAGGAGGCCCGCGTCCTCGGCGGCTTCACCTGTCCCCACATCGTTCAGGTCCTGGCCTCGGGGACCGCGCCGGCGGAGGACGGCAAGACGCTCCACTGGCTGGCGATGGAGTACCTGCCCAACGGCGACCTGGCCACCTGGATCGACCGCTCCGGGCCGCCGCAGCCCGAGGTCGGCGTCCGCTGGCTCCGCCAGGCCCTCGAAGGGCTGCTCTACGCCCACCGCCATTCCCTGCTGCACCGCGACCTCAAGCCGCACAACCTGCTGCTGACGCAGGACGGCGACGTGAAGATCAGCGACTTCGGCCTGGTCAAGCACGCCCGGCCCCGCGCCCGCGCCCTGACCAGCCTGGGCGTCGTCATGGGGACGCCGAACTATATCGCCCCCGAACAGGCGCTGGGCCGACAGGTCGATGAGCGATCCGACATTTACTCGCTCGGCGCCGCCTTCTTCCACGTCTTCGCCGGCCGCTCCGCCTTCGGGGCCGACTGCGAAACGGCGGTCCTCGTGAAGATCACGCAGCAGGAGGCGCCGCGACTGATCGACGTGGCCCCGCACCTGCCGCGGCCGATTTCGCTCCTCGTCGGCCGGATGATGGCCCTGCGGGCCGAAGATCGCTATCAGGACGTGCGCGTGATTCTGGAAGACCTGGGCAGCTACGAGCGCCGCGGCCTCTTGACGGCGGCGGCCGGCGCCTTCCTTCCGACCGTCGCCCCGCCGCAGCCGCGCCGCGAACACACCCGGACGGTCGCTCTTCAGCCGCTCCGAGACGAATGAAGAAGTGCATGAGTTCTCATGCGAGAAGCGGGCTTCCCGTCCGTCGGTACGGAATTGCGCACAAAATCGCCCTACCGTCCTGGCCGGGTTGTTGAAATCGCCTCCGGCGGACGTGACCGATATGCCATTCTGACGCAAAGACCCGCGCCGTCTCCGCGGCGCCGCACATTCTCCTCCATCAAGCGTCCACCTCTTGCACGCCCTGTGCCATATCCGCGGCACAGCACTTGCGTTCTTCCATTTCCAGCGCCTCGGCCCTACGGGGTCGTTTCGGTTGCGCTCAGGACGGGCGTTGCCATCCTAATCCGCGGCCGGTCCCGCCGCTGACCGGACGGGAACCGCCTCCGCCGTATTGGAGGACGCCATGCCCTGGACCAAGGAACGGCTGGGAGAAGTCGCGCGCACGCGCCTCGGCGACGCCAAGCTCGTCGTCGTCGCCAACCGCGAGCCGTACATCCATTTTCATGACGGGGAAGAACTCCGCTGCAGCCGGCCGGCCAGCGGCATGGCCACCGCCCTCGACCCCGTCATGCAGGCCTGCCGCGGCGTCTGGGTCGCCCACGGCAGCGGCGACGGCGACCGCGAGGTCAGCGACGAACACGGCCGCACCCCCGTCCCGCCGGAAAACCCGACGTACACGCTCCGCCGCGTCTGGTTGACGCGCGAGGAGGAGCAGGGGTACTACTACGGCTTCGCCAACGACGCCCTGTGGCCGCTGTGCCACATCGCCTGCACCGCTCCGCGCTTCGACGCCTCCGACTGGGAGCATTACCGCCGCGTCAACCGCAAGTTCGCCGACGCCGTGCTGGAAGAGGTGGACGGCGGCCCGGCCGTGGTGTTCGTGCAGGATTACCACTTCGCCCTGCTGCCGCGGATGCTCCGCGAGGCCCGACCGGACCTGATCCTCCTCCACTTCTGGCACATTCCCTGGCCCAACCGCGAACTCTTCCGCATCTGCCCGTGGCAGGAAGAGATCCTGGACGGCCTGCTCGGCAGTGATATTCTGGCATTTCACATCCAGTATCACTGCATGAATTTCCTGGAGACGGTGGACCGCGCCCTGGAGGCGCGCATCGAGATGGACCGCTCCTCCGTCACCCGAGGCGGCAAGACCACGTTGGTGCGAGCGCAGCCGATCAGCATCGACTTCGACGGCGCCGCGCCCCCCATCCCTCTCCCCACGGGGGAGAGGGGAAAGGGTGAGGGGGACGACGAGCGCCGCGAGGAGCGACGGCTGCGCCGACGGCTCGGCGTGCGCGACGCGCCCATCTTGCTCGGCGTCGAGCGCGTGGACTACACCAAGGGCATCCCCGAGCGCCTGCGGGCCGTGGACCGGCTCCTGACGCTCCATCCGGAGCTGAAAAGGCGCTTTGTGTTGGTCCAGATCGGGGCGCCGAGCCGGACGCACATCCCGGCCTACCGGCGCCTCGGCGATGAGATCGACGCCCTCGTCGAGCAGATCAACTGGCGGCACGGCAACCATACCTGGCAGCCGATCGTTTATCTCCACGAGCACCACAGCCACGAGCAGCTCGGGGCGCTGTACCGCCTGGCCCAGGCCTGCGTCGTGTCGTCGCTGCACGACGGCATGAACCTCGTGGCCAAGGAGTTCGTGGCGGCGCGGGCGGACAACCGCGGCGTGCTGGTGCTGTCGCGCTTCGCCGGGGCCGCCCAGGAGCTGACGGACGCCTTGCTCATCAACCCCTTCGCCGTCGATGCATTCGCCGAGACGCTGCGGCAGGCGCTGCTGATGCCGCCCGAGGAGCAGGAGCGCCGCATGACGCGGATGCGGCAGCAGGTCGCGGACAACAACATCTATCGCTGGGCCGGCATGTTGCTCTCGGAGGCCGGCAAACTGGTCCAGGCGCGTCCGCCGGACGAGGCCCGGCCGATCGAGGCCGAGGAGCTGGCGGCGGTGAGCGGGTGACGCCCAACACAAGGGGTCAGGGGTCAGGGGTCAGGGGTCAGCAAGAACAAGCCGATTGCCCCCTGACCCCTGACCCCTGACCCCTGACCCCTTTGGGAGGGATGAGCCATGCCGGAAATCTGCTTGCAACCCCTGATGCCGGATAGGGAGCTGGGCCGGGTCGGCAACGTGATCGCGGCCGATTTCCCCTACACCATCGGCCGGCGGCGCGACTGCGAGCTGCGCCTGTCCGACGCCTGCGTTTCCCGACGGCACTGCCAGTTGTTCATGCAGGGCGGCCGCGTCTGGGTCCACGACCTGGATTCGCTGAACGGGACCTTCGTGAACGAGACGCCGGTTCGGCAGCCGCGGCCGCTCGACGACGGCGACGTTCTCCGCGTGGCTTTCGTCGTCTTCAAAGTTGGCGTGCCCGACGCCAACGACCGGACCCTGGTGGAGGGCCGGCCCGAGGAGCCGCCGTCGGTTCGCGGGCGGCGGGTGCTGGTGGTCGAGGACGACGTGAACGCGGCGGCGTCGCTGGCGCTGGTTCTGAAGGAATGGGGCTGTCAGGTCCAGGTGGCCCACGACGGCCCGGAGGCGGTGCAGGCGGCGCGCGATCAGCGGCCCGACGCCGTGCTGGTGGACCTGTGCCTGCCGGGGATGGACGGCTATCAGGTGGCGCGGCGGCTGCGCGAGGAGGTGGACCTGCGGGGCGCGCGGGTGGTGGCGATGACCGGCTCGGCGGAGGCGGCGGAGCGGCGGCGCCCCGACGATACGGAGGTGCTAAGGTTGCTGATCAAGCCGGTCGGCGCCGACGTTCTGCGGGAGGCGATCGTTTAGCCGCTCTTCGCAGAAGAGCGCGTCGGCCACGCGCTCTTCTGCGAAGAGCGGCTAAACGGCTCCGCGGCTCACTGGCCGAAGTTGTCCACCGGCGGCGGTCCCTGGTCGCCTCCCGGCCCGCTGGGCTGATCTTGCTGCTTCTTGCTCTTTTCGAGGATGAGCTGGCCCTGATCGTTCACCGGCCCGGCCTCTTCCCGCAGTTGGCGAATCAGCGCCTTGTGGTATTCCTGCTCGCGCCGCGGCAGGAAGAATGCCCGCCACATCGGACCCGTGTTGGGCGCCAAGGCGCCCGCCGCCGGCAGCGAGGCGTCCTGATAAGCGACCAGGAACTCCTTGTCCTTGTCGCTGCCCCGGAACTGCGGGACGACCCGCTGCTCCACCACCGCGACGTAGAAGGTCTTAGCGGGCCGATCCGTGAAAATCAGCGTCTTGCCGGGGGCGTCCAGCGCCAGCAGCCGGTTGACGAGATTGTTAGGGTCGTAGAAGTCCCGCGGGTTGTCGCCGATGTTGGGGAGCTTGTCCGTGGGGAGCGAATAGGGCTGGTACAACGTCCCGCCGATGCCTACGTTGGGGGTCAGGAAGTTGACGAGGCGGGCGATGCCGGACACCTCGAGCGTCTCGCCGAGCTTGTCGGCTACCTGCTTCTCCGTGAGATACTTCACCAGCTCTTGCTGCTGGCCCTGGCTGTCCGGGCCGAATCGGTCCCACGCCGCCTTCGCGCCGGTGCTGATCTCTTCCGCTTCACGCAGCGCCAGCTTGCGCGCTTCCTGGAGCCTCCAGGCGTCCATCAGCAAACCGCGCCCCATCACCTCGCTGTAAGCCAATTCCCGCTCCCGCTCGTCCCGGACGACCCAGTAGGTCATGATTTTCGTCCGCGTGAGATCGTTCACCGGCGGCATGTGGGGCTGGTACATCCCGGTGTCCTTCGCCGTGAACACCGCCGCCGCGAACGCGGAAGGGCCGCCGGTGTAAGCCGTCGCCAGCGGTTGCAGGGCCGGGTCCGTCTGCGTGGCGTAAACGTCGTCCAACCCGCCGTTGCGGTTCAGCTCCCAGCCGCGCTTCTGGGCCTCGGCCTGAATGAACTCCTCGGCCCGGTCATAGGCGTACTGCTCCGGCTCCAGCGGCGGGGCGGCCCGGTTGGCGGCGTTCTTCTGCTCCGCCTCCTCGCGGCCGTGCTTGAGCACGTCCGGCAAAGCCTTGACGAACGCCTCCAGATCGGCATTGACGACCTGGGGCGCCTCGTCCTTGCGCTGCACCTCCCAGAAATAGCGATCGGCGAGGTCGGCGTTGATTCCGTCCAGGGCGTGGGGAGGAAGCAAGGCCCCCGCCAGCCCGGCCAGCGGCGCGCCGGATGCGGAGCCGATCAGAAGCAACGCGGGGCCGGCGGAGGCCAGCCGGACGGCCTCGTGCTGGCGATCGTCGGCGGACGCCTGGGCGACGGCCGGCGCGGCCGACCACGCGGCCGGGCCGCCCAGGGCGAGGCCGATCAACTGGCCTGACCGGACCGCGCTGCGCGGCGGTCGGCCAGCGCTTCGCCGTAGTCCGCCGCCAGCTGGTCGCCGTCCACCCGGAAGCTGCTCCACGGGTCGGCGGCCAGCGCGCCGGCCAGCGACAGCCAGGAAACCACGCCGCCGCCGGCCATGGCGCCGGGCAGGCCGCCGTCGAAGGCCTGGCGCACGCGGTTGTACTGGACGTGATCGATCAGCTCCTTGTAATAGTCCGAATCCGTCCGGGCGGTGATATACTCGATCCGAATTCTCCGCGGCTCCTTGAAGCCCGGCGTCGGGCTGTTCGGGTCGGGGACCTTCGATCGATATTGATTGTACAGCTTGGTCAACTCGTCACCGCCGGGCGCGCCCGTCACCTTGTCCGTGAAGGCCTGGACGGGGATGGGCAGGAAGGCCGCCTTGACGGTGGTGCGGTTGTCGCGGAAATACGTCCAGAAATCGTAGGGCGCGAACGGTTCGGCCGTCAGGTCGGGAGTCCCCACCGCCGGCACGCCGGCGCCGCGGCCGGCCAGCAGTCCCTGGGCGATCTCGACGCGGAACTCATCTGCCACTGCCGTGGCGAGCTGGTCTTCCGTCACCTGCGGGTGCAGTTCGAGGACCGACTTGATGAGCGGGTCGGCCGCCCAGGAAGCGCCGGGGTCGGCCGGCAAATCGCGGTCGCCGGCCTCGTGGGCCATCGCCCGCCGGGCGTCGGCCTTGGTCAGCACCACGCCGAGCTTGTCGGCCTGATGCTTCCAGATCTCGAAGTCCAAAAGGTCCTCGTCCTTGACTCCGCCCCCAAAATAGAAGGGGCTGGCGTTGGGGGTGAACCTCATGAACTCCAGATACTGGGACTTGAACAGCAGCCGCAGGTCCTTGGCCATCCGGGTCTGCTCCGCCGCCTTCGCCTTGTCGGTCTTGTCCGAGGCGGCGATTTCGCCGAGGACCGCGTCCAGCTCGGCGACGTTCCTCCCGATGACGTCGTCGAGGGACCTGCGCTCCTGGAAGAGCGACTGGAACAGGAAATTCTGATCCGTAAACCCTCGCAGTTGTTTCAATTGGTCGTCGATGGCGTCGGGCTTGTCCGGGTTGTAGGCCGTGACGTTCTTTTGGGCGTCCCCGGCGGCGGTCATGACGGCCGCCTGCAACAGCTCGTTGGCGACCTGACGGGACTGGCGGTCGCGGAGGATGTCGGCGGGGTACACGTCCTTGCCGTAGAGCGTGACGACCTTCTCGCCTTTGTTCTGTCCGCCGCGTCCGATGAGGCTCTCAATGAGGTCGCCGCGGCCGAACTGCAGGATGAAGACGCCCATGCAGAAGATGGTGGCGAGCGCCAGCAGGACCTTCTGGTGTTTCCGGACGATAGCGAACGGGTGGAAGGCCATTGCCAATCCTCGGTTGCGGGCGATCCATGACCGACGTCCCCCCCCTGCCGGACTTGACACCCGGCGAAAAGGTATAGTATGGGTGGAAGGCGGCCTTCGCTCAAAGTGTGGATTGTACTGAGTCCGGTTCGCAACACAACAGCAACGTGGCGAGCGGCCGGCGTGAGCCGGCTGATGATGTTTATCAGCCGGCTCACGCCGGCCGCTCGCCGAATCCAGCACCGATGATGCAGCAGCAACCAGAGGAGCCGATCCGTGCCCGCACGCAAGAAGCAACCCGCTGAAGATGGAGCTCCGGTGACGACCGGCCGCACGAAGAAGAAGGCCGCCGCCCCCGTGAAGAAGGGCCGCACCGCCGCCCCCGCGGCGCCCAACGGCGCCGGCCGCTCCCAACACGATCTGGTCATCGTCGAGTCGCCGGCCAAGGCCAAGACGATCAACAAATACCTCGGACCCAATTTCAAGGTGCTGGCCAGCTACGGCCACGTCCGCGACCTGCCGCGGCGCCGCCGCAAGGGCGAACAGGTGGCCGGCGTGGACATCGACGCCGGCTGGGTGCCGACCTACGTCGTCGCCGACAAGGAAGACGCCAAGGGCGGCAAGGCCCGCGGCGGCCGGCGGACGGCCAAGGACATCCTGGCCGAGCTGAAACGCGAGGCGGCCAAGGCCAACCGCGTCTACCTGGCGACCGACCCCGACCGCGAGGGCGAGGCCATCGCCTGGCACATCGAGGACGAGCTGGGCCTGGACGAGGAGCGCACCTTCCGCATCACGTTCAACGAGATCACGCGCTCCGCGGTGCAGAACGCGCTGTCGCACGCCGGCAAGGTGGACATGGACCGCGTCCACGCCCAGGAGGCGCGGCGCATCCTGGATCGCGTGGTCGGCTACCCGCTGAGCGGCCTGCTCGGCAAGAAGGTGGTGCGCGGCTCCAGCGCCGGCCGGGTGCAGTCGGTGGCGCTGCGGCTCGTGGTGGACCGCGAGCGCGAGATCGAGGCGTTCAAGTCCGAGGAATACTGGAAGATCATCGCGCTGCTGGCGCCGACTGGCTCCGTGTCGATCGCGCCGCGGCCGCTGGCACTGGTTCCCGCCAAGACGAAGGGCGCCGCCGGCGAGGACGGCGAAGAAAAGACGGCCACGGCGGAGAGTCCCGCCGGGTGTCGTTCCTGGCGGAGCTGGCCGAGTGGGCCGGCAAGAAGTTCGAGGCGGCCGACCAGGCGACGGCGGAGTCCGTGGCCCGCGCCCTGGACGGCGCGGCCTACGCCGTCTCGAAGATCGAGCAGAAGGACCGGACGGAGCGGCGCAGCCGCCGTTCACGACCAGCACGTTGCAGCAGCAGGCCAACATCCGCCTGCGCTTCACCGGCGACCGCACCATGCGAGCGGCGCAGAAGCTGTACGAGGGCGTCGAACTCAGCGGCGAAGGCGCGGTGGCCCTCATCACCTACATGCGCACCGACAGCACGCGCGTTTCCGACGAGGCGTTGCAGGCGGTGCGCGGCCACATCGGCGCCCAGTTCGGCCCGCCGTACCTGCCAGCCCAGCCGAACGCTTACGCCTCGGGCAAGAGCGCCCAGGAGGCGCATGAGGCGATTCGGCCGACCGACCTGTCCTATACGCCGGAGCGCGTGGAGCGCTCGCTCGGCCACGACGCGCCGCACCGGCAGGACCTGATCCGCCTGTACACACTGATCTACAACCGCTTCGTCGCCAGCCAGATGACGCCGGCGGTCTGGGCGGTGACGAACGTGGAAGTAGTGGCGAGTGGCGAGTGGCGAGTGGCGAGCGAAGAAAAGCCGTCCGCCACTGAAGACGCCGCCAACGATTCTTCCCTCGCCACTCGCCACTCGCCACTCGCCACTGGATTGTTCAAGGCGCAAGGCAAGATCCTGAAGTTCGACGGCTACCGCCGCGTGCAGGCGCCGATCGGCAAGCAGGAGGACGCCACGCTGCCGGCGCTGAGCGAGAAGCAGGCGCTGGACCGCCTCGGCCTGACGGCCAGCCAGCACTTCACGCAGCCGCCGCCGCGCTACAACGAGGCGTCGCTCATCAAGGCGCTGGAGAAGGAGGGCATCGGCCGGCCCAGCACCTATGCCTCGATCATCCACAAGATCACGTCGGAGGAGCGCCACTACATCGAGGTGCGCGACCGCCGCTTCCACGCCACGGAGATCGGCAAGGCGGTGACGGACCTGCTGGTGGAGCACTTCCCGCGCGTCATGGACCTGAAATTCACCAGCCACATGGAAGAGGAGCTGGACCAGATCGAGACGCGCCAGACCGAGTACCGCCAGGTATTGACGGAGTTCTGGGGTCCGTTTTCGGCTGCATTGCAGGCGGCCGAGGCGCAGATGCCCAGCACGCGCGGCCAGGAAACGGGCGAGATGTGCCCCAAGTGCGGCAAGCCGCTGGTGCGCAACTACAGCAAGAAGACGCGGCGCTACTTCATCGGCTGCTCCGGCTGGAAGGAGGGCTGCAACTACATCAAGCCGGTCGAGGGCGAGGCGCCGCGACCGGAGCCGGTCGAGACGGAATTCAAGTGCCCGACGTGCGGCAAGCCGATGCTGAAGCGGAGCGGGCCGCGCGGCGAGTTTTTGGGCTGCAGCGCCTTCCCGGCTTGCCAGACGAAAATGAACTTCGACGCCGAGGGCAAGCCGGTGCTGACGGCCAAGCCGACGGAACACACCTGCGAGAAGTGCGGCAAGCCGATGGTGATCCGCGAGGGCAAGCGCGGGCCGTTTTTGGCCTGCACCGGATATCCGAAGTGCAAGAACGCCAAGGACGTGGACGCGCAGGGCAACCCGGTGCAGCCGATCGACACGGGGCTGAAGTGCGACAAGTGCGGCTCGGCGATGATGGTGCGGAAAGGTCCGCGCGGCCCGTTCCTGGGCTGCTCGGCCTACCCGAAGTGCCGCAACGCCAAGCCGATCCCGGCGGAGTTGAAGGAGCAGCTCAAGGACCAGCTGCCGGCGGCGGCGCCGAAAAAGGAGCTGCCCAAGGTCGATGTCAAGGAGACGTGCCCGGAGTGCGGCGGGCCGATGAAGCTGCGCGAGAGCAAGCGCGGCAAGTCGCAGTATTTCCTCGGCTGCGCCAAGTACCCGAAGTGCAAGGGGCTGCGCGAGGCGTCGCCGGAGCTGCTGGAGCAGTTGCAGGAAGCAGGGGCGCCGTTTTGACGAAAGTGATGAACGATGAATGATGAACGATGAATCAAAGACATTCTTGATTCATCGTTCATCGTTCATCATTTCACTTGATCGCGTTCAGCGCATCGGTCGCTTCCTGGTGCAGCTTGGCGTCCTTGTCCTGCTTGGCGTCCTGGAGCGCCTTGAGTACGTCGGGCCGGTTGGCCTTGCCGCGCAGCCAGCCCAGCGCCTGGGCGGCCATCCATCGCGCGTCGCCGCCCTGGTCCACGTTCACCGTCGTCTTGCCGCCCGCCCCCTCGCCGCCGACGCCGTTGGCCTTGGCGCCGGTCCCATTGAACTGAACCAGATCCTTATTGGTGAGCATGTCCAGCAGCACGTCCGTCGTCTTGTCCGGGGCGTTCTCGGCGAGGCGGCGCGCCAGCACGCGGGCGGCTTCGTACCGCACCAGGGCCGTGTCCGGGTCGGTTTCGCTGAGTACGCTGGTCAGGACGGGCGTGATTTTGTACTTGTCAAGGTTCTGTATGTTGTAGAGGGACCAGATGCAGCGTTGCCGCACCTCGGGGTCGGGGTCGGCCCGAATGATCGGCAGCACCGCGGCGACGACCTCCGCCTCGGCGCCCGGGTACGGCTCGCGGTCGAGGTACTGGATCTTGGCCAGGGCCTCGGCGACGTAGGGGCGAACCGCGTTATACCGGGAGTCGGCTTCCGCATCGCTGTAGCGCAGGGCCTGAATGAGCTGCGGAATGGCCTTCTGCGCGGCCGGCCCGATGCTCTCCAGCGACAGGGCCGCGTTGCGCCGCACCTCCGGCGCCTTGGCCTCCGTCAGCGCCTTGCCGAGGTCGTCCACGGCCGGCGCCCCGTCCTTGCCGAGTCCGCCGATCGCCGCGGCGGCCAGCTCCTGGAAGTGCGGATCTTCATCATTGAGAGCCAGGCGCAGCGTCGGCAGCGCCTCCCGCGCCTCGGGACCGCCGATCATCCCCAGCACGATGGCGGCGTTGTAGCGCGTCTCGGAATCCTTGTCCTTGAGCAGCGGGTAGAGCGCGGAGGCGTCGGCCCGGTCGTCCGGCCCAACGAGCTTCGACAGCGCCTCCACCGCCGCCTTGCGCACCACGGCGTCTTTGGCGTCTTTCTCGGCGCTGGCCGTCTTCATCATGGCCGACACGGCGGAATGGGCGGTCGGGTTGCCGATCTCTCCCAGGGCGTGCAGGGCGTCGCGGCGGACGAGCGGGTCGTCGTCCGTGAGCAAGCCGCGCAATTGGGCGACGCCGTCCTGGCCCGTCTCCTTGCCGAGCTTGCCGAGCGCCACGCGGCGTTTTGCCGCACGATCGCGGCCGAATCGCCGAGGGCGGCGATGAGATCGTCGCGCGCCGGGGCGGCCGCTTCGCCGAACGCGCCCAGGCCGCAGGCGGCGCTGCGGCGGACGGCCGGCGCCTTGTCCTTGAGGGCCTGTTGCAGAGCAGGGCCGGTGTTGGCCCAGTAGGCGACGCTCTGCGGGCCGAGGGCGGTCATCACGTCGCCCAGCCCGGAAGCGGCGAAGTCTTTCACGACCGCGTCCTCCCGCGGATCGCTCAGGCGCCGCGTCAGCGCATCGACGACCTTCGCCGCGTCGCCTTGCGCCCCGATCTTGCCCAGCGCGAACGCCGCTCCACGGCGCACGTCCACGTTGGGGTCGTTCAGATCGTTCAACCAGTCGGCCATCGGCCGGTTGAGGAACGTTTGGCCGTGGGCCGTTCCCAGGACAGCCGATGCGACGAAGGTCAGCAGGATGGCGCGACGCATGGTTAAGGGTCTCTGTTTAGCCGCGACGCGCAACGGAGCGCTCCCCTTCGGGTCGCGGCTAAGCGATTCACCTACTTCCCCTTGGGTTTCGTCATCAATTCCAGGATCTTTTCGGCGTACTTGCGAACCGACTCGGGTTTGTCCTTGTTATGGACCAGATCCGTGATGGCCTGTTCGGCCGGCGCTCCCGGCTCCTGCAGGGCGCCCAGCGCCTGGATGGCCGTCAGGATCACGTTGGGGTCCTTGTCCGCCAGCAGTTCGATCAGCGCCGGAATCGCCGACTTGCTCTTGGCGCTGATCGAGGCGAGCGCGTAGATGGCCTGGAAGCGAACCGGTTCGTCGAGCTTTTCGTCCTTGCTGACGGCGATCAGGGCCGCCTCCGCCTTCTCCCCCGGATCGCCGATGCCGCCCAGCGCCGCGCAGGCGGCGGCGACGATGACGGGGGAGTCTTTCTCCGACAGCAAATCGACCAGGGTAGGCACGACCTTCTTTTCCTTCGCGCCGACCACGCCCAGCGCGACGATGGCCTGGAGGCGATAGCGCTCCAGCTCGCCCGGCTTGGCGAAAGTGATCAGGTACTTGACGTCTTCGTCGTCGAGCTTGTCCAGGGCCATCGTGCTGACGTGCGCCCAAATGACCACCGTTTTGTCGCGGTCCCTCATCATGGTGCGGACCACTTGCACTTCGTGGGCCAGCAAGGCGGGGTCGGCGGACTTGCCCATCTGGGCCAGGCCCATGACCGCCTGGAGACGGACGGCGGCGGCGCGCTCGTCGATGAGGGCGTTGATGAGGGCGTGCGTGGCGCGCGGGTCGGGGCCGTTGTCCGTCTGGCCGGCCGCGACGACGCCGGCGAGGCAGATGCGGCGGACCTCGAAGCAAGACGGGTCCGCGGCGCAGTGCAGCAGGCCGGACAGCGCCGGCTTCGCATCCTTGCCGAATCCGAGCAGCACCAAAGCCAGGTCGTAACGGATGGGTCCCTGGCTCTCGATCTCGAGCCGCTTGCCGAGGGCCTCGATGACCTTGGCGCGATCCTTGTCGTCGATCTTGAGCCCGCCGAGGGTGAGGATTGCCTTGGCCCGGGGGCTTTCGTCGATGTCGTTGACGTGTTCCACCAGCGCGGGCACCGCCTCGCTGGCGGCGGCGCCGAAGAGGGGAATGGCGCGGATGGCCTCCTCGCGCACGCTCGGGTCGGTGTGCTTGAGGTCGGCGATCCAATCCTTGAGGCCCTTGCCTCCGACCTCGTTGATCGTGGGCGCGGTGGGGGTGGACGTGGACACGGGGTCCGCCGCCCGCGACGCTGCGGCGGACGACAGGATCAGGCCCAGCGCCAGGCCGGCGCCGCCGCGGCCCGCGGCATCCCTTGATTCCAGGACATGGCTGTACCTCGCAACCGTGAACCTTCCCCGTGTTCCTACGTTACCAGAGACGGGGGGCGGAGAGCAACGAGGAAACGCGACCGGAGGGCGGCGCCGTCCGCCTATCAATGTCATATAGTACCGCTTTGCGGCCGACGGCATGGGCCGCCGGCCGACCTCCATTGGCGTCCACGCTCCGGGATGGTCATGGCCTCGTTTCAACCCGCCGACAGGCTCTGGTCGCGCACCTTCATCGGCCTCCTGGGGGCGCAGTTCCTCGCCGCCTTCAACGACCAGGCCATCAACGCCTCGGCCATGTTCTTCGCCATCAAGACCGCGGTGATGGGCGAGAAAGAGGCCATCTCGCTGATGATGGTCCTCTATTACGCCCCCTGGGCCATCTTCTGCACGATGGCCGGCTGGTTGGCCGACCGCTACAGCAAGCGCGACGCTCTAGTCCTATGGAAGGTCGTTGAAATAGGAATTACGCTCGTCGCCCTGGCCGGCTTCTGGATGGGCCGCGGGTGGTTTCCCGCCGCCGGTCCGTGGGTGGTGACGGCCGCCGTCTTCGGCATGGGCCTGCACAGCGCCTTCTTCGTGCCGGCCAAGTACGGCGCCATGCCGGAGATCCTCCAGCCGCAAATGCTGTCGCGCGGCAACGGCATCCTCGAATCGCTCTCCTTTTTAGCCGTCATCCTCGGCACGGTCTTCGGCGGCGTCCTGTCGGATTCTTGCGACGGCCGTGAATACGTCATCGGGCTCGTCCTGGTCGGTCTGGCCGTGCTGGGCCTGCTGGCCAGCCTGCTGATTCGCCGGATGCCCGCCGCCAACCCCGGTCGCCCTTTCCCCCCTTACGTCTACAAGCCGCTGATCGGCAACATCGGCCAGATGCTCCGGTCGCGGCCGATGGTACTGTCGATCATCGGCATCGCGTTCTTCACCTTCATCGTCGCCTTCATGCGCTCCACGGTCTACATGTTCGGCGAGTGCCAGGCGCCGCGCTGGAAGGACCAGGACGTGAGCCTCGTGGTCGGCATGGTGGCGGTCGGCATCGGCGTGGGCAGCCCGCTGGTGGGCTACCTGTCGGGCGGCAAAGTCGAGGTGGGCCTGGTGCCGATCGGCTCGTTCGGCATGGCGATCGCGGCGGGCGCCGCCGCCTTCTTGCTGGGATACGTGCCGGGACTGATCGTCTGCATCGTCCTGATCGGCCTGTTCACCGGCTTCTACCTCGTGCCGCTGTACGCGCTGTTGCAGCACCGGGCGCCGAAGACCAGCAAGGGCGACTGGGTGGCGACCAGCAACTTCCTCAACGTCACCGGGGCCATCGCGGCGACCGTGCTTTTCTGGCTGATGTCCCAGGCGGCCGTCGTTTCCGGCCTCGCACCGCAGCTGCATACCGAAGACGTTTTCACGGGGCCGCTGGGCGTAGTGCTGCCGGAAGGGGAACGAGACCGCCCGACGTCGGTGCAGGTGGGCGGCGAGCGCCTGAAGGCCAGCACAAGCGCGCTGATCGACCCGGTGCGGACCAGCCTGAAGCAAGGCGAGGAGGTGACGGTCGCCACCTACGAGCTGCCGGAGGGGACGACCCATTACCACCTGCGGCCGGCGAATGAGCCGCAAAGGCCGGTTTACGATCAACGGCGGCTTCCATCGCTCTTGTTCTTCAGCGTGGCGGTGATGACGCTGCTGACGTTCTTCGCCCTGCGAAGCCAGTTGCCGGACCTGTTCTTGCGGACGCTGCTGTGGTTCCGGCGGCAGCGGCGGTACGGCCTGGAAGTGGCCGGCATGGACCGGCTGCCGACGAGCGGCCCCGTGATCCTGGCGACGAACGCCGCCGATCTCGACGAGTGCCTGAGCGTGCTGAGCGCGACGGATCGCACCACGCGGTTCGTCCTGGTCCATGCGGCCGGCGACGAGAAGTTGTCGTGGTTCGCGCGGAAGCTGGCGCGGCGGGACATGCTGGCCGTGGTGCGCGAGGCGAGGCCGGTGGACTGGGACGAGGCGGCGAGCAGAGCGGAGGCGGCGCTGGACCGGAAAGAGGTGGTCGGCGTGCCGCTGGACGGCCCGTACCCGCCGGGCTGGCTGGAAAGGCTGCTGGAGAAGGCCGGCCCGGAGCGGTCGGCGCTGGTGCTGCCGGTTCGCGTGGACCGCTGGGAAAAGGAGCCGGGCAAGGGCCGGCGGATCTACCTGCTGGCCGGCGAACCGCTGAAACCGGGGGCGACGCTGCACGAGACGCGCCGGGCCGTCGAGCAGCTGGCCGGCAGCCTGGAGGACTGGGAGAAGCACAAGAAGGGTTCGCAGGCGACGGCGGAGGTGCATTGAGGGCGTTAACGCCGAGTTTCAATCTCCGCAATCGCCCACGCCGCCGCCTCGCGCACGATCGGATCGGGATCGTCGAGAGCGCGCCGCAGCGCCGGCAACGCCCGCTCGTCGCCGACGTTGCCCAGCACCAGCGCCGCGTTGCGCAGCAGGCCGCGCCGCTTGCTCCGCATCAACGCCGTGCCGCGGAACCGCCGGCGGAACTCCTCTTCGTCCAACCCCAGCAGTTCAATCGGATCGACCGATTCCAGCTCCAGACGCGGCCGCAGCGCCGGCTCCGTCGCGGCCGGCGCCCTGCGGTTCCACGGACATACCTCCTGGCAAATGTCGCATCCGAACAGCCAGTCGCCGATCCCGCGCCGCAGCTCCGGCGGGACGGCGCCCTTCAATTCGATGGTCAGGTAGCTGATGCAGCGGCGCGAGTCGAGCACGCCGGGGCCGACGAACGCTTCCGTCGGGCAGGCGTCGAGGCAGGCGGTGCACGTGCCGCAATGCCGATGCTCAAACGGGGCGTCCGGCCGCAGCTCCGCATCGACGAGCAGGGCGGCGAGAAAGAAGTAGCTGCCGAGGCGTTTATTCAGCAGCAGCGTGTTCTTGCCGAACCAGCCGAGGCCGGCCCGGCGGGCGAAATCGCGCTCCAGCAGCGGCGCCGTGTCCACGACGCCACGGCCGACGCAGCCGGGAAGCTCGGACTGCAGCCAGGCCAGCAGCCGGTTCAGCCGCTCGCGCAGCACGTCGTGGTAATCGGCGCCGCGGCCGTAGCGGGCCACGCGGCCGCACTGCCCCTCGTCATTTTCGTCCCGACCGGGGTGGTAATTCATGCCGAGCATGACGACGCTGCGCACTTCCGGCAGGACGGAAGCCGGATGGCGGCGGGCGTCGGCGTGCCGGTGCATGTAGGTCATTTCGCCCGCATAACCGCGGTCGAGCCAGTCGCGCAGCCGGTCGAAGCCGTCGGCCGGCGCCGCGGGGGCGACGCCGACGAGGTCGAAGCCGAGGGCGCGGCCGTGCCGTTTCAGGCGCGGTTCCAGCGGGTCCATGTCTTCATGCTACCAGGCGGCGAGCGGTGGGCGTCAGCCTGCCCCTTTCAAATGCACGATCCACCAGATCATGTATCACGGCTTTTGCATCAGATTCATCACCGCCATGCTCATGGCCAATACTCCCGTCTTGATGGTCGGCTCCGGGATCGGGTGATACTGGTCCGAGTGCAGCGACGGCAGCATCTTCGTCTCGTCCTTCGTCGCCTCCGCCACGCGATCCGGCGGGACCGTGCCCAGCCAGAACAGGAAGATCGGCACGCCCTCCTTGCCGTAACGGCTGAAGTCTTCGCCGCCCATGACCGGCCCCCGCTCCTGCACCCGGTCCTCTCCGAAAACGTCCTTGAACATCGCCACGGTCTTCTGCGTCAGCTTCGAGTCGTTGACCAGCGCCGGCGTGAATCCCTGCTCGTCGAACGTGACGACCGGCTCCGGCGCCCCGGCGCCCTCCGCATCCGCCTTGGCGATCCGCACGATCCCCTCCAGCAGGTGCTTGCGCACCGAGTCCTTCGTGCTGCGCACCGTCAGCTGCATCTTGGCTTCGCTCGGGATGATGTTGTGCTTGCTGCCGGCGTGGATGGAGCCGACCGTCACCACGGCCGGGTCGGTCGGGTTCGTCTCCCGGCTCACCAGCGTTTGCAGGTCCAGGATGATCCGCGCCGACAGCACGATGGGATCGACCGTCGTTTGCGGGGCGGCGCCGTGGCCGCCCTTTCCCTTAACCAAAATGTCCACCGAGTCCACGTTGGCCAGCGCCTGGCCGTCCGTGAAGCCGATCGTGTTGTACGGCCGCGTGGCGTCGCAGTGCAGCGCCAGGCAATAGTCGGGCTTCGGGAAGCGCTTGAACAGACCGTCGTTGAGCATCGCGCGGGCGCCCAGGCCGACCTCCTCGGCCGGCTGGCCGATGAACACCAGTGTGCCGTGCCACTGGTCCTTCATCCCGACCAGGACGCGGGCCGTGCCTGCAAAACAAGTCATGTGCATGTCATGCCCACATGCGTGCATCACGCCGACCTCGTTGTCATTGGCGTCGCGCACTTTCACCTTGCTGGCGTAGGGCAGGTCGGTCGCCTCCACCACCGGCAGCGCGTCCATGTCGGTGCGCACCAGCACCGTCGGGCCGTCGCCGTTCTTGAAAACGCCGACGACGCCCGTGCCGCCGACCTTCTCCGTCACGTCGAAGCCCAGCGCCTTCAACTCCTTCGCCATCCGCTCGGACGTGTTGACCTCGTGAAGCGACAATTCCGGGTTGGTGTGCAGATGTTTGTAGAGGCCGAGAAGGTCGTCGTACTCGGCGGCGATGCGCTTCCGGACGGCGTCCACGCGCTCCTTGACCGGCGCCGCCGGCGCGTCCTCGCGCGCAGGCCGAAACCGGCCGTCGCAACCAGCGCCAGAACGACAAGTGGGAAAAGCGTTGCTCGGAAAAGGTGTTGCGCGGTCATGCTGCCGGCTCCTGACTGCGGCCCCGCGAAGGCGCCGGCCGGCGCCTCTGGGCCTTTGGGAAAAATCATCGGATTTCATAACACGATGGGGGGGTCTCTGCATATACTAGAGGAAATGAGAGGAGGCGGCTTCGCCCGGTGGAAGAAGCCGCTTTTCCCCCTTACTTCCGTTGGTTCCCGTCTCCGGCCGTCGCGCCTAGCCCTTCCGCGTGACAACCCGCGTGGATTGCCGCCAGAGACCTTTGCCCTCCACCGCGCGCCGTCGCCGCGGATGCCGTTCCGTGGGAGGACGCGACCTACCATTGATTATTCCAGGAGTGACCCATGCGCGCCAAACGCTTGACCGCACAGCAGAAACAGGAGATTTTTCACGCCCTGGTGACCACGCAGGATCTCGGCCTCATGACCGTGCCGCAGTCCATCCAGCACGTCGCCAAGCAGTTCGACATCACCGACGCGCAGCTGCGCCAGATCGAGGAGGAAGGCATCGACAAGGAATGGCCGCCGCTCAACGAGGCGGTGCAGCCGGTCGCCGAGTGACGTCCATCCATCCGGCGAGCGGGGGGCGTCAGCCTAACCCTTTAAGGGGGACTTTCTCAAACCCGGTGAACAAAGGACGGAACAGGCGCAGGGTAGTGGCCAAATGAGGCCACTACCCTGCGCTTACTTAGCACCGTAGCTGGAAAAGAGGGGGAGCGGAAAAGGGCAGGGCAGAAGGGCGGATATTATAGATTGCTTAATATCCTATATACTCTTTGCCGCTCCCTCACTTCACTCGTCCGCAAAGTCCCGCAGCTGCCGCCCCAGGGTGATCGCGACGTGTTCGATCAAGTCGCTCCGGGGTTCGATCCTCCCGGCTTCCAAGTCAACGACGGTTCCCCGCGGCACGCCGACTTTCTCGGCCAGCGCCGCGGGCGTCAGCCCCGCCTCAAGACGCATGGCCCGAATCCGTCCGCCGATGCGCCGGGCGCGCTCGGCCGCCCGGTCAGCCAAGTGGGCGCGGAATTCGGGGTCGGCGACCGAGCGGATGCGGTCCCAGGGGATTTCCACGACGGCGGCGCCCGCCGGCACTTCGAGGACGTCGCCCGTCTCGCCGATCCGCATTCTCCCCCAATCCGGCGGCCTCAAGGTCACAACGCCGTTGGCCGTGCCGAGAGGCCCGGTGAGATCGCGGTTTGCCGTCGGCAGGACCGACTCTACGGGGACGAGGAAATGATCGCCGTTCTCGAACGTCGCATCGAGCATTCCCCCCCGGTCCACATAGCGGGCGGACGTGAACCGCATGGCCGACCGGTCCCAGTTCTTCGTCATTTCTCTCCTCTCACGGGTTCAGCCGTCGCCACGCCGCCATGAGGACGGCCACGTTCGCACGGAGGTATCGGCGCGCCGCCCGCGGCAGGGCCTCGCCGGCGATCACGGTCAGGTCGGGCAAGCTCGCCACGCTCGCATGATCGTCGCCGTCTCAGTAGACGTGGCAGTGCGGGAGGTGGTGCGGGTTGTCGTCGTTGGCGCAGATGTAGACCCGGAACTTGCCGTTGTCGAGAATCTTGGGCATCGACCGGCCTCCCGCCTTGCGTTCATGATAACCGGGACAGGCGAAGACGACAAAGCAGCTTGCCGGGAACCGGCCACAACGAGGGCGTTCCGGCAACGGAAGTCCTGCTTCACTTTGCTCGTTTTCGGTTTGATTTGCCGTCGGCAAGTTGTACCTTGGGAGAGGCGGCCGTTGGCTGCGGACGGCGATGGAGCGGCGAGGACCGCGGGGCCGATTGCGTACCCGGCCGGAAGCAGGCCCATGAACCTGGCGATCGAAACCCACCAGCTGACCCGGTTTTTCGACGGCTTCTGCGCCGTGGACGACATTGACCTGCGGGTCGAGCGCGGCACGTTTTACGGCTTCCTCGGGCCGAACGGGGCCGGCAAATCGACCACGATCAAGATGCTGACCGGCCTGCTCGCGCCGTCGAGCGGCAAGGTCCTCGTCCTCGGCAAGGACGTGCTCGACCCGCGCGAGTCGCTGGAGGCGAAACGCCGCGTCGGCGTCATCCCGGAAGACCTCGCCCTGTTCGACAACCTGACGGCCCGCGAGCACCTTACCTTCGTGGGCCGAATGCACCTGATGCCGCGCGAGGTGATCCGGGAGCGCATCGGCGAATTGCTGCCGCTCCTCGGCCTGGAGAACGAGGAGAAGAAGCTGGCCCTGGAATACTCGCACGGCATGAAGAAGAAGCTGGCCCTCGCCGCCGCCCTGCTGCCCAACCCCGACCTGCTGTTCCTCGACGAGCCGTTCGAGGGCATCGACGCCGTCACCTCCCACGTCATCCGCGACCTGTTGGCGGGTTTCGTCGCCCGCGGCTCGACCGTGTTCCTGACTTCGCACATCCTGGAAATCGTCGAAAGGCTCTGCACACACGTCGGCGTCATCGTCAAGGGGCGACTGGCCGAGCAGTCGTCGCTGGAAGAGCTGCGCCGCGGCGGGTCGCTGGAGGATCGGTTCCTGGGCCTGGCCGGCGCGGACGCGGAGGCGACGCGGAAGCTCAGCTGGCTGGGGGGGGCGGAGCCGTGAACGCGGAACACTTCCGGGCTTTCATTTGGCTGCGCTGGCGCCTCTTCGCCAACCGGGTGCGGCGAGGCGGGGCCGTCAACGCGGCCTTCACGATCTTCTTCGCTGGCGTCGCCCTGTTCCTCTCCGCCGTCATGGCGCTGGTCGCGTTCTGCGTCGGCCTGTTCGTCCTGCGCGACGTGGCGCCCGACATCCTCCTCTACGTATGGGACGGCCTGGTCGCGGTTTTCCTCTTCGGCTGGGCCGTCGGCGTCCTCGTCGAGCTGCAGCGGTCGGAGCCGCTGTCGCTCGACAAATTCCTGCATCTCCCCGTCTCCCTCACGGGGGCTTTTCTCATCAACTACCTCAGCTCGCTGCTGACGTTCAGCACGATCCTGTTCCTGCCGACCATGCTGGCGCTGGGCCTGGCCCTGATAATCGCGCGCGGGCCGGGCCTGCTCACCGTTCTGCCGCTGCTGACCGCGTTCTTCCTGATGGTCACGGCCGTCACATACCAGTTCCAGGGCTGGCTGGCGTCGCTCATGACCAACCCGCGCCGCCGCCGCACCGTGATCGTGGTGGTGACGATGGCGTTCATCCTGTCGTGCCAGCTGCCGAACCTCGCCAACATGCTGGGGATATGGAAAAACTTGGACCAGGACTCGGCCCCGGCGCTGCGCGGGATGCGCAGGAAAAGCAGGCCCTCGAGCGCGCCCACGACGCGGGAGAGATCGACCCCCAGGAGTATCAGCGGCGGAAGAAGGACTTGCTCGCGCGCTCCCAGGAAGACGCCGAACGGCCGGTTCGCCAGATCGAACAGGTTTTCCAGACCGGGAACGCGGTCTTTCCGCCGGGCTGGCTGCCCCTCGGGACGGCGGCGGCGGCCGGGGGCGAGTTCCTGCCGGCGCTGCTCTGCTTCCTCGGGATGACGGCTGTAGGGTCGTTCAGCCTGTGGCGGGCGTATCGCACGACCGTGCGCCTCTACACCGGGCAGTTCAACCGGGGCGGCCAGCGCCCCCTCGTCCCCGTCCCGCTCCCCCCGGTGGAGGGGGCGGTTCGCGCGAAGGCCGACGCGGCGCGGGTCGGTCTGCTCGAACGCCGCCTGCCGTGGCTGTCCGAGCAGGCGTCGGCCGTGGCGCTGGGCGCCTTTCGGTCGCTGCTGCGCGCGCCGAGGCGAAGATGATGCTGCTCAGTCCGCTGATCCTGGCGCTGGTCTTCGGCTCGATGTTCCTGTCGGGCGCCATGAACCCGCCGCCCGCCGTCCGGCCGCTGCTGGCGGACGCGGCCGTGGCGCTGGTGCTGTTCGGCATGACCCAGTTCGTCGGCAACCAGTTCGGCTTCGACCGGAGCGGCTTCCGGGTGTACGTGCTGAGCGCGGCCCCGCGCCGCGACATCCTGCTGGGCAAGAACCTGGCGATCGCCCCGCTGGCGCTGGGGCTGAGCGCGGTCCTCGTCGCGATCCTGGAGGCGATTTGCCCGCTGCGGCTCGACCACCTGCTGGCCGCCGCGCCCCAGGCGGTCCTGATGTACCTCCTGTTCTGCGCGATCGCCAACTGGATGTCGATCTTCTCGCCGATGGCGATTCGGTCGGGGTCGTTCCGCGCCTCCAACCTCAAGGGGGTCGCCTTCCTCTTCCAGCTGCTGTTCGTGTTCCTCATGCCGCTGGCGTTCGTCCCGGCGCTGCTGCCGCTGGGGGTCGAAGCGATGCTGCAACAGGCGGGGTGGGCCGCGGGCGTTCCGGTTTGTCTCCTCCTTTCGCTAGCGGAATGTGCGGCGGTCGCGTATCTCTATCGCCTGGTCCTGACGTGGCAGGGCCGCGTCCTCCAAGCCCGCGAACAGCGAATCCTGGAAATCGTCGCTGCCAAGGCCGAGTGAGGACCGGCCCCCGAGTGGGTCCGCGCGGCGACGAATCGGATGAACAAGCGACGATGCGATCGTTCAGGCGCCGGGAGGCGCCTGGGCGACGAGCTGATCGGCCCAGGCCTGATCGTCGGCGCCCAGGGACGGGACGGAGGGCCGGTCGTAGTGGATGCGGTCGGCGTAGCTGCCTGCGTCGTAGACCAGGCCGACGGCGGCCTGGAGGTCGAGCGCCACGTCCGGGTCGGTCCCGGCCAGCGGAACTCGCAGGCGCGGCAGGCGCTCGCGCAGGCGGCGGGGGTACAACTCGAACGTGTCGCGTTGTTCCTGGGAGCGGTTGACGCAGACGAGGTAGTCGTATTCCGCCGCCCTCCGCTCCGCATACTCGGGGACGGCGAGGACGTGCGGCCCCGCCCGCAACAGGTCGATCTCGACCAAGTGCATCGGGCCGCGCAGTATCTCGTCTTGCTTGGCGACGTAAGAGACACGACCGGGGCCGGCGTACTTGTTCGTCGGGCTGACGACTTCGATCACCGTCACGACGCGCTCGCCGGATTGGCGATCAAGAATGGCGACGAACGTTTCATGCACGTCGCGGGGCGGCGTCTGGACCAGAACAGGGGCGTCGCTTTCGGCGACGGTCGCCGACAGGGCAGGCCGGGCCGCGTTCGGGCGGTGATGATGCACTCGGAGGTCGGGGACGATATCGCGGTCGGGCCGTTCCAGGTAGACCCGTTCTTCGATGACCGCGAGATAACGCGGCCGCAGGACGGGTTGCAACTGATCCCGGATGTAGACGATCAAAGCGGCGTGAATGCCGGGCCAGAGCTGCGGCGATTCCAGGTACGGGTCCATGCCCGGAAAGATCATCGCCATCGTGCGGCCCTCGTTCTCGGCGTCGTGAACCCCGCCCTCTTTCATCCCCTCATGCTAATGGTTCCCTCCGGTCCTTCGCAAGCCGAGCCGGCCGCCGTTTGGCCTTCTCATTTTCGGACCAATAGGACCGCCATCAAGACAACCAGCGGCAGAAGCACGCAGGCCTGGCCGGGGAGGGAATCCAGTTGGAGGGAGTGCAGCACGAACGGGAGGCTCCGTCCGCTCATTCCGCCGGCCGACAGGAGGCGCCAGCCCGCCGCGCCCGCCTGCAAGAGGAGCCAGAAGATCAGCACGAACGCCGTGAAGGTGCGGAGCCATCCGCTCATCCACCGCAGGGGGCGGCGAACGCCCAGTTCCCGTTCCGCCTGGCGGCACTGGGCCAGCAGACTTGCCAGCAGCTCCGGCTCGGTTCGCTCCAGGCTCTCCAGGCTGACCCACGGCTGGAGCATTCCCAGCAGCCGGCGAAACAAGGTGCGCCGCCCCGCCGAGCCGGCCGCGCCGCGCCGGCAGGCGGCGAGCAGACCTTCATGCAACCGGCGGTAGCGGGTTTCGTCCCAGCTTCCCGGATCGCGGCGATCGTAAATGGCGGCGACGAGGTCGGCCCACTGGGTCCAGCCGTCGCGGAGCAAGCGGTCGGCCGGTTCGTTGGGCCTCTCCTTCTCCGCCTTTTCGGATGTGGCGACCGTCTCTTCCGCTGCCGCTCGGGCCGGTGCGGCGGCGCCTTCCCTGGAACCTCCCTCCATGTGCTTCCAGTGAGCCTCGTGTCCCGCAGCGGCGGCAGGCCTCTCCAGACTTCCGACGCCCGGGCTGGGGGCCACAACCTTCGCGCCGGGATCGCGGGCCGACACCGCCGTCCCGGGCGCCTCGGCATGTAAGGCAGCGAGCGGGGGCGGCACGTCCCGGACGGGTCCGGGTCCGAACGGCGAGGCCGCGTGGGGCGGCGAGCAAAACGGTCGCAAGGCCTTCGCCAGCGCGGCCGGGGTCTGGAAGCGCTCGTCCGGGGCCTTGGCCATCAACCGCAGGACGATGTCCGCCACGCCGGCCGGCGCGTCCGGGCGCAGCCGCGTGACGGGCGGCGGCGGTTCCATCATGTGGTGGGCTAACTTCTCCACGACCGACCGGCCGCCGAACGGCGGCTGTCCCGTCAGGGCGAAGTAGAAGGTGCAGCCCAGGCTGTAGAGGTCCGAGCGCACGTCCACCGCGTGAACGTCCTGGCACTGTTCGGGCGAGACGTAATCCGGGGTGCCGGCGAAATGATCCGGGGACCGGAGCGACGATCGTTTCGGCCATGGCCGGGGTGCGCAGCCGCGCCAGGCCGAAATCGACGACCTTGATGCACGGCGGCCGCGGCCGGGCTTCTCCCTCCTCGTCGGGGACGGCGGGGCCGCCGTCGAGGGCGTCGGAGGGGACGAGCAGGTTGGCGGGCTTGACGTCGCGGTGGACGAGGCCCTTCTCGTGGGCGTACTGCAGCGCGGCCGCCGCCTCGGCCATCATGTCGCACGCCAGCGGGACCGGCAGCGGCCCCCAGTGCCGGACCAGGGATTGAAGATTTTGGCCCTCCACGTACTCCATCGCCAGAAAGCGCGCGCCGTCCACTTCATTGGCGTCGTAGGCCAGAACGATGTTGGGGTGCTGCAGCTGCGTGAGCGTCCGCACTTCGCGCTCGAACCAGCCCTGGGCGAGGTCCTGATCCTGCGCGGCCGGCCACAGCACCTTGAGCGCCACGACTCGGCCCATGACGGTGTGGTAGGCCTTGAAAACCTGGCCCATCCCGCCGCGGCCCAGCTCGTCGAGCAGGCGGTATTGACCCAGCACGAGCCGGCCCGGCGCCTCTTGCAGCAGCATTCGGACCTGGAACCGGGTCAGCAACCCCTCGGCCGCCAGGGCCTCGGCGAAGGCGCCGGCCGACGCCTCGCCCCGCTCCCCCGGAGGGAGAGGGGCGATGGGCAGACCGGAGGCCTGCCGCAGCTGCTCCGTCGTCAGCAGGCGACTCTCTCGCAACCGCTCCAGGAACTGCTCTTGGTTCACGCCCGCCCCTCTCCCGGCAGGGCGGGGCAACCCCGCCCCTACGGAACGATGAACGATGAATGATGAATGATGAATTAAGAGGATCTTTGATTCATCATTCATCGTTCATCGTTCATCATTTCATGTGGCTGAAGATGCTGTGGATCTGGTACGCCGCCGGCCCGAGGATGACGACGAAGATCGCCGGGAAGATGCACAGCAGCGTCGGGAACAGGATCTTGACCGCCGCCTTCTGGGCCTTCTCCTCGATGCGAAACCGCCGCTCGGTTCGCATCCCGTCGGCGTAGGTCCGCATCGCCTTGGCCACGCTGGCGCCGTAGCGCTGACTCTGCAACAGCACGGCGGCCAGGCTGGATAGTTCTTCAAGACCGACGCGATCCGCCGCTTTGCGCAAGGCTTCGCCGGCCGACAGGCCCATCATCATCTCGCGCTCCGCGATGCTCAGCTCGGCGGCCAGCTCCGGGTGTCGCCGTTTGCAGCTCCGCCCGCACCCGCGGCAGCGAAGCGCTCAAACTCAGTCCGCCCTCCACGCACATCACCAGCATGTCCAGGGCGTCCGGCAGGCCGCGGCGCAGCAGCGTCTGCCGCCGCGCCGCCCTCCAGTCGAGCCACAGGCCCGGCAGGATCAGGCCCAGCCCGCTGACGGCGGCCCCGGCCAGCAGGGACAGGGTGGTGGAGAGGTTCCCCATCAGGCCGAGCAGGAACGCGGCGGGGCCGAGCAGGGTGAGGGCCGCCCTCACGCCGAGCAGGTCGGCGAAGGCCCGCGGTCGGTGGATGCCGGCCCGCGAAAAGCGGTCGTTCCACCGGCCGCGCTCTTTCTTGTCCTTCGGCGCCAGCGAATCGTCGTGCGACGGCAGCCAGGAAGGGGCCGTCTCCTTCAGGCCGTCGCCGACCGATTCCGGCCGGTTCGGGCCGGCCAGCTCGCGCAGCCGTTGGACGGCCTGGCGGTTCCGGCGGCCGACCGCGGAAACCAGCAGGAGCAGCAACATGCCGCCGACGGCGACGGCCAGGAGCGTTTCAATTCCGGTCTGCAACATGCCTTTTTTCTCCGCGCCGCGACCACGAGGGAGCGGTCAGAGCCGCGACCGTAAGGGAGCGGTTTTCACTTCAACCGCTCCCTTACGGTCGCGGCGCTGACCGCTTACTCGATGTCGATGATCTTGCGAATCCACAGGGCGCCGACCGCCATCAGCGCTGCCATGGCGATCAGCCATTCCGGGTGGGCCAGCAGAACGTCCGTGTAGGGCCGGTTGACCCAGCGCATGGCGAAGAACATCACCACCGGCAGCACGAGCAGCACCACGGCCTGCATTCGCCCCTCGGCGGTCAGCGTCCGGACCTGGCCGCGGAGCCGCAGCCGGTCGCGGATCAGCCCGGCCAGTCGCTCCAGCACTTCCGACAGGTTGCCGCCGGTCTGGCGCTGGATCATCATGGCCATGACGAAGATTTTCATCTCCAGCACGCCCGCGCGTTCGGCCATGCCGTGGAAGCTGACCTCGGGCAGGATGCCGAGGTTCTGTTCGTCGCGGCAGCGGGCGAACTCCGCGGCGAGGGGGTTCGGAAACGCCTCCGCAACGCCCTGGAAGGCCTGCGGCAGGGAAAGCCCGGAACGCAGGATGCGGGCCATCAGGTCGAACGCCGGCGGCAGCTGACGCAGGAGTTTTTCCCGCCGGGCGTTCAGGCGGAAGCGCAAGAAGAGCCAGGGGCCGATCGCGCCGGCCAGGGACGCCGGGACGGCCAGCAGCGCGCCCTGAGCCAGCCATCCGGCGGCGAACAGGGCGGCGGGGGCGGCGGCGGCAACGGCGAGGAACAGGCCCGGAGAGAGGCGGAGGCCGGCGCGGTCGAGCGATTCGCGGAGCCGCGCCCGCCAACGGATCGCCAGCGGGCGGGCCGGGGCGGCGGCGGGCCGGGGAGGCGGCGTCAGGTCGCCCGGCGGCGGCCCGGACGCGCCGATCGGGGCTTCCGGCGGCGGGACCGGCATGGTCAGGTCGAATTCACCCGACTCCTTGAACAGACGCTCGGTGGGCTGGTCGGGCGACGGCGACAATTCCTGGCCGAGGCGCTTCACCGCCCGGATCTGGTCGCGCCGGACGACCTCCGTCCAGACGAACGCCCCCGCCACGATGCCGAGGCTGACGGCGAAGAAGATCAGCAGCTGCACCAGTTCCACGACCTGTCTCCTACGCGCTCTGAGGGCCGAGGACGCGCCGCTCGAACACCTCGACCGGCAGGTTGAGGCCGGCCGCGCTCAGCCGGTCGAGGTAATGCGGCCGAACGCCGGTGGTGTGGAAGTACCCCTGGGCGCGCCGCTCGCCGTCCAGCCCCGTCTGCCGGAACAGGAACAGGTCGTGCGTCGTCAGGTTGTCCCCCTCCATGCCGACGACCTCCGTCACCTTGACCACCTTGCGCGCCTCCCTGGAGGCGGTTCACCTGGATGATTACATGAATGGCGGAGGCGATTTGTCGTCGAATCACCCAGATCGGAATCTCCAGGCCGGTCATGCCGACCATCACTTCCAGCCGGCCCAGGGCCTCGCGCGTGTCGTTGGCGTGAAGCGTGGTCAGGCTGCCGGCATGGCCGGTGTTCATGGCCTGGAGCATGTCCAGCGTTTCGGCGCCGCGGCACTCGCCGATCACGATGCGGTCGGGCCTCATGCGGAGGGCGTTGCGGACCAGATCGCGCGTCGTCACTTCGCCGGCCCCCTCGGCGTTGTTGGGCCGCGTCTCCAGCCGGCCGACGTGCGGCTGCTGCAAGCGCAGCTCGGCCGCGTCCTCGATGGTGATGACGCGCTCCTCGGGGGGAATGTACGCGGACAGGGCGTTGAGCAGCGTGGTCTTGCCGCTGCCGGTGCCGCCGGAAATCAGGATGTTGAGCCGGGCCTCGACGCAGGCCGCGAGGAAGCGCTTCATCTCCAGCGTCATGGCCCCCAGGCGCACCAGATCGTCGGCCAGGATCGGGCGCACGCCGAAGCGGCGGATGGACACCAAGGCCCCGTCCAGGGCCAGCGGCGGGATGATGGCGTTGATGCGGCTGCCGTCCGGCAGGCGCCCGTCCACCATCGGGCTGGTTTCATCGACGCGCCGGCCCATGCGGCCCACGATGCGCTGGACGGTGTTGACCAGATGGCGCTCGTCGTTGAAGGCGACGTCGGCCCGCTCCAGCCGGCCGTTGCGTTCGACGTAAACCACGTTGCAGCCGTTGATGAGGATGTCGCTTATGGTCGGGTCGGCCAGCAGCGGCTCGAGCGGACCCAGCCCGAAGGTTTCGTCCATGACCTCCGTCACCAGGCGCTCGCGCACGGCCCGGTTGAGCAGGATGCTGCTGCGATTGCACAGGTCTTCGAGGATGCGCCGCACCTCGGTCCGAAGCGTCTCCGGATCGACGGTGTTGATGGCGGCCAAGTTCATGTTGGCGATCAGCTGCTGGTGCAGCTGGGTCTTGAGGCGGCGATGCTCGGCCGCCTGCCGGACCTCCTCGATGTCGGTCCAGGAAGCCTCGGGGTGATTCGCCTTGGCGGGGTCGGTCGTCATGGGGAAGGAGCCTTTCAGAAGCCCGCCGTGAGGGAGCGGGGCGAAGACCGCTCCCTCGCGGTCGCGGCTCCGATCGCCCGGCGCAGCGAAGCCTAGGCTGTATTTTTCTTGCTGTCCAATAATCCCGGTTTGACAGGGGCGCCCACCGACCTATAGTTGCGTGACGCTCTTTGCAGTCAGAAGCCCGCCGTAAGGCAACGGGGGAGAAAACCGCTCCCTTACGGCGGGCTTCTGAAAGATCCGTCGCACGCGCTGGAGATCGGAAATGCGCATGACAGGCGCCCGCGGGATAAGCTGTCGTCGTCGAGCGGTGCGGAGGGGGGTGGCGGCCCTGGAGTTCGCCATCGCCTGCCCGCTGCTGTTCCTGATCTTCCTCGGCATGGTTGAGATCGGGCGGGCCATGATGGTGGCGGGTTCGGTGGCCAACGCGGCCCGCGTCGCGGCCCGGTCGGCCGCCGTGTCGGGAGGGAGCTACAGCAGCACCCTCGCCGCGGCGTCCGCCGTGCTGTCCGACGCCGACCTCCCGAACGCCGCCCCTACCGTGACGATCGACGGCGTCGCGGTGGACGACGACGCGTCGTTCCAGGCGGCGGCCGTCCCTGGCGCGACCATCTCCATCAAGGTGGCGTTGCCCTACTCCAGCGTTTCCTGGCTCCCCGGCGGCGGCGCCCTGTTCCTGTCGGGCGACCAGTCGATCGCGGCCGCTTCCACGATGACGCGGGAAGGGTGAACCCGCTCCCTCACGGTCGCGGCTCCGAAAGGTCTGCATCATGCTCGTCTCATCCTTCGGCCGGCGGCGCGGCGGCGTGACGATCTGGATCGTCCTGCTGATCCTGCCGCTGTTCGCGCTGACGGCCTTCGCCGTCGATCTGAACTACATCTGGACCGTGGACGCCGAACTGCAGAACGCCGCCGACGCCGCCGCGCTGGCCGGCGCCGACCAGCTGCTGGCGCCGAACACCGTGGCCTGCCTGCCGAACACCTCGCCGTCGCAATGGGACAATCTGGAGCAGCTGGCCGAGCAGGATGCCGTGAGCGCCGCCAAGGCCCGCGCCGCCACCGAGACCGCCGCCGGGTCCGCCGTCGTGCTGAACGACGCCGACGTCCAGGTCGGCTACATCGAAGATCCGTCGGCCGCGCCCGGCACGCCGGCCGGCGCCTTCCAGGCGCCCTCCAGCGGCTGCTTCCCCAACTCGGTCCAGGTGACGGTGCATCGGGACGCCACCGTCCCCGCCGGGCCGCTGCAGCTGTGCTTCGGCCCGCTGCTCGGCAAGTCGAGTTCCGCCCGCCAGGTGCAGGCGACCGCTTCGCTGCGCGGCCAGAACGTGACCGGCTTCAAAGGCTCCGGCAGCCGAATGCTGCCGATCGCCATGAGCCTGGACGCCCGCAACGCCCTCCTGGGAAAGCCCACCGACCCGTCCGGCAACCTCGGCCTGGGGCTTGGGGCCTTGCTGAGCCTTCTGAACCTGCTCAACCTGCTCTACTTCCTCTTTCCCCCCGTCCCTCCTCCGGGCGTGCAGCTCCAGGACGCCTTCACGGTCACGCTGCCCATCGCGGGCGGGCGCAGGCGCCCGGAAACGTGAGCGGCGGCGGCGACGGCATCCCCGAGGTCCACGTTTCGCCGTCCAAGACGCAGCCGGGCGACTTCTATCTGGTTTCGCTGCGCGATGCGGCCGTCACCGGCGACCCGGCCTACGTCAGCTGGATCCTCAGCGGCCCCTCGTCGGCCGACCTCGCCACGTTCGGCCCGAACGGGCTGCAAGCCAACGCCCGCGCCCCCGCCACCATGTTTGGGGGGCCGAATGTGGATTCCAACATGGATAGCGCTTTGAATTCGGTCGTGGGACAGACCCGCATCGTCCCGGTCTTCACCAGCTACAAGGGCGGTAGCGTTCCCACTTACAAGGTGATCGGCTTCACCGCCGTGGTCGTCGTCGCCGTGAACTTGCAGGGGCCGAATCCCTCCTTGACGCTGCAGCCGACCGCCACCGTCGATCCGTCCGCCACGCTCGGCGGCGGCGCCAGCGTGGGCACGGCCGCCTTCGTGTATCAGAGGATCTCCCTCAGCCGCTGATCGGGAGTTTGTGGATTTGCGAGTTCAGCAGCCGCCGGCGGAGTCGCCGCCTGCTGGTCAAGGACGGCGGAAAACAGATAACGGACGAGGAAAATCGCATGCGCACCGCCCTGCTGGCCTTCGACGTCTTGCACCCCCTGACCTCGACCTTGCGCCGGCTCATCGAAGATAAAATGGACCCGCAGGGGCCGCTGCTGGCGGAGTTCGACCTGGACGACAACGTGTTCTTCCCCGTCCGGCCCCAAGTGCTGCTGCTCGTGCTGTCGCCGGACCCCGACCGCGCGCTGCGGGCCTTGCACAAGGTCCGGTCGCAGGTGGCCGGCCGCGTCCTGGCCGTGGGGCCGACCGCCGATCCCAAGCTCATTCTGCGCACCCTGCAGCAGGGGGCCGACCACTATCTCGACGAGGACGATCTGGCCGAACAGTTCGCCGCGGTCCTGCCGCGGCTGAAGGGCAAGGAGGAGCCGCGGGCCGCGGCCCCCGGACAGACGATCAGCGTGCTGGCGGCCGGCGGCGGCTGCGGCGCCAGCACGTTGGCGGTGAACCTTGCCGTCGTCCTGGCCGCCGAACGCCAGCGCTGCGCCCTGGTGGACCTCAAACCGGGAGTCGGCGACCTGGCCGCTCTGCTCGATCTCAAACCGGCCCACACCCTCGCCGACCTTTGTCTCAACCCGGCGCTTGTGGACGAGGGCATGTTGGACAAGGCCGGCGTGGCGCATTCGAGCGGGGTCCGCCTGCTGGCCGCGCCCATGCACTTCGAGGACATCCGGTTGCTGACGCCGCGGGGCGTCGAGAAGGTGCTCGGCCTGGCGCGCGCCAGTTTCCCCTTTGTCGTCATCGACCAGGAAGATTGCTTCCACGAAGAGCAGGTCATGGCCCTTCGGCAGGCGGACACCGTCTTGCTGGTGGCGCGGCTGGATTACACCTCGCTTCGCAGCGCCCGCCGCATCCTCGACCATCTGGGTCAGATGAACATTCCCCGGGAGCGAGTGCGGGTCGTCGTCAACCGTCACGGCCAGGCGAAGGAGCTGCCGCGCCAGGAAGTGGAGGAATCGCTGCGGATCAAACTGACGCACTTCATCCCGGAGGATCCCGGTCCCGTCAACGGGGCCAATAACACCGGAGTTCCCGTGGTGCTGAAGGCGCCGTCGAGCAAGGCGGCCCGGTCGATCCTGCGCCTGGGAAAGAGCCTGCTGGCGGCCAACCCGTCCGCGCCGAAGCTTGTATCCCCGTCCAAGAGCGCGGTCATGCGCTGGCTGGCGCCGTTCCGATGAGCCGCCGTCAAGGCGCCGCCCGCGACAACATTCGCACCGCGCAGTCGGTCCCCGGAATGCGCTCCCAGCCCCGTCCCAGGCCCGGACCCGGGCTGCCGACGACGGCCTTCGCCCCCGCCCGCCGGAACGCCTCCAGAACTTCATCCTGCCGTTCGAGGTCCGCCGCCCAGAAGGCGTCGGCGTCGGCCGTCCGCACCTCCGCCGCGATGTGAACGTGCGCCGCCCGCGCCCAGGCGGCGTCGAAGGAACTGCCGATGTGAGCCACGCGGTCGCCGGGTTGGACGCCGCAGCGCTCCAGTGCGCGGGCCACCTGGCCGGGTACGTCAGCCGCACCCTGGACCGCGGCGCCGGCCTGCTGAACTCCCAACCAGAACATCGGCGCCGCGACGAGGACGACGGCCACGGCCCAACCCCAGCGGCCGGCCTCCTCCCGCCTCGTCGCGGGAAAGCGGACGCAGCGGAGCAGGGCGACGCCGAGCAGGACGACGAAGCCCGCCAGGTAGCGCGGCTCCACGACCACCAGCCCGTACAGGCCGCAGGCCGCCAGCGCCGGCAGCAGGATTGGATAGTCGGAGGCCAGGCCGCGCAGCCGCGCCGTCAGCCGGGCGCGGAACGTCCCGCCGCCGGCCAGCCAGGCCCCGACGTGCAGGGCGGCGAGGGCCGCCGTGAACGGCGCCAGGTGCGACAGGAAGATGTAATAGTAGCCCAGCAGGGACGCCCCGACGGCGGCCAGCTGCCGCCGGGCGTCGAAGCGCCACGTCAGGCCGTCGCACCAGGCCGGCGGGTCGTTCCACAGCGGGTACGTCGCGGGGGGAGATCCGGCGAACTCGTAAGCGGGGATCGCGCAGGGCAGGCGCAACGGCGGGTGGGTCGGGGCGCCCAGGCGTGGGTCGTCGGTCAGCCAGCCGTGGTCGGGGACGCCGTTGACGATCCAGAGATAATTGAGGCGGGAAACGTCGCCCAGCGTGATACGGCCGGCCCTGGCGGACATGGCGGCGACGAAACTTCCGAAGACGATCAGCAGGACGGCGGCGGCCGCCGCGACGTGAACGGCCGCCTTGCGGAACGAGCCGGTGCGGAAGGCCGACGCCGCCAGGAAGACCAAGCCGACCGGCAGGAGGACGGCCTTGGCGAGACAGCCCAGCCCGAGCAGCAGACCGAACGTCAGCGACCGCGCCGGCGTGGTCCCCGCCCGGCCGATGCGCATCGCCTCGGCCGCGAGAAGGTAGACGAACGCGGAAACCAGCAGGTCCGGCGAGACGTATGCGACCGACGTGAGGACGCAGGACGACGCGATGAACAACACGTAGCCAATCAGCAGGGAGACGCCGCGCGGCAGGGTGGCGGACCCTTCCACGGCGTCCGTCCGCGCCGGCCGCTGGAGCGTCAGCTCGCGAAGGAGGCGCTCGAACGCGGCCAGGGCGCCGAGGAAAATGGCGAAGTTCACGAATTTGACAGCGGCGAACTCCCAGGCAGAGGGCGGCCGCAGAACCAGGGCGCCGGCGAGGCAGCCCGAGTAAAGCGGACTCCAGTAGGTGCTGACGGCGTTGCGCCAATCGGCGCGGAGGTAGGCGTCGGCGATGTCGAGGTAAGAAACTCCGTCCGGGTTGAGGAGGAAGCGCCCGTTCCAGGCTTGCAGGGCGGCCAGCGCCACGGCGAACACGCGGAGCGCCAGCCGGAGTCGGGCCAGGGCGAGGGGGCGGTGCGGTGAGGTGAAAACGCGGAAGCGGGGCGCGGCGACGGCGGACATGGGGCCTCCTTGCAGTCTCAAAGCGGTCCATCGGGAAGAGTCCGTTCCTCCCCCGACCCATTCAACCGAAAACGGCAGGTTTTGGCGAGAGCAAGATGAGCGGGGGGAGGGGCGACGCGGCAGCGCTTGCTGTTCCCGCGCCATGGTCCCGTATAACAGGGCGCCGCGACGTGAAGCGATGTGTTCCCGAAGGGCTGCCGAAGCGCGGGCGGCCTCAGCCGCCGTTGAGCAGGTCCGCCCAGGAGGAGACATCGAGCAGCCGCTCGCCCAGGGCTTCCAGCCGTCCCAAATCGGCGACGGCTTCCAGCTCCCGGATTTGCTTCCGCGTCGGCGCCCGGCCGAACTTGCGCCGGCCCTGCCGCAATAGCAACGCCCGCGCCTCCTCAAGCCGCCCTTGCTCGCGCCCTTGCTCGCGCCCTTGCTCGCGCCCCTCCGCCCGGATCTCGTCCCATAACGGCGATGTCTGCATGTTCCACCTCCGCAGTCCATGTTCCCAGGCCGGCCGGCAGCGCGCCAACTGCGCGAACGTCCATGTCAGTAAACCCAGCAGCCGCCGATCCGCCTCGTCGGCCATCCGTCGCTCAGCCGCTTGCCGCCACGCCTCGATTATACGCGCTTCCGATCCGCCCCGCATCAGCGGCGCCCAGCCCAGCGGCCACGGCGAGAACGTCCCCGCCGCCACGCCGGCCGTCAGTTCCTCCGCCTCCTCGTCGGCCAGGTCGCGGCAGGAGACGACCAGTTCCAGCCGGCATTCGGGGGCCGTGCTGGGCCGAAGCGTCAAGTGCCGGGCGCGGCTCCGCCCCGTCAGATTCAGGACGACGCCGCCCACGCTGGAGAGCGGAACGGCCTGTTCGTCGCCCGGCTCCGCCCAGAGGCGGGCCTCGTAGGCCAGCAGGCGCGTCAGGACGTCCGGCCGCGCCTCCGCCTCCAACTCCACGCACACGGCCTCGAAGCCGCCCGGCGCTCGCACCGCGGCCACGAGGTCATTGGTCAAGTCATTCTGGTCGGGCAGGGCCAGGCGTCGGGCGTCGATCCAGGCGTGGAAGTCCAGGGATGGGTGGCGCAGCAGCCAGCGGAAGAAGCCGGCCGAGTCGCGCTTGACCAGGAGGCGGCCGGCCTTGTCGTAGTCATTCATGCCGATGGACTATAGCCCGGCCGCGGCTCACCGGACACCCGGAAGAGGTCACCGGCTGATCCGCAGCTGCGGCAACGCCCGTTGCAGGTCCCGCACCCCCGCGTCGGTGACGCCGGTGCGGGACAACTCCAGGTCCTTCAGCCCGCGCAGCCCCGCCAGATACGCCAGGCCCTTGTCGGTGATCGCCGGTCCGCCGACGGACAGCGTGTGAAGTTCATGCAGGTTCCGCAGCTGCGCCAATCCCTCGTCCGTCATCAGCGTGCCGTTCACGTCCAGGTCTTGCAGGTGCGCCAACTCCACCAGCTGTGGGGCGCCGGCGTCGGTGACGGCGGTGTCGTGGAGATAGAGCGATCGCAGGGCCGGCAACGCCCGCAGCGACGCCAGACCGGCGTCGGTGACGCGCGAGGAACACAGGTTCAGCGTCTGGAGTTCCTTCAGCCCGGCGAGTCGGGTCAGGTCGTCGTCCGTGAATCCGGTTTTGTAGAGGTTCAGCTCCTTGAGCTTCGGCAACGCCGTCACGGCGTCCAGGATTTCGCCGGTGATGGGGACGTTGTGAAGGTCGGCGATGAGGACGGGCTGGTCCGGGTCTACCGAGTCGGGCGTGACTTTTCCCCTGGCCTTTTTGATGACGGCGACGGCCCGCGCCTGGGTGGTGGGGGGCGCCGGCGTCGGCACGAACCCCGCCGCGGGCGGCGGCGGCTTCACGGGATCGCCCACGCAGCCCGTCAGGGATGGGAGGCCGAGCGCAAGAGAAGAAGAGTGCGCCGCACGGGTTCGCCCTCCGTGGTCCGTTCCGGTTCACGCCCGTCGCCGGCGCGGCGACGATGACCCGAACGGGAGGGGGACCATAACCCCGGCCGGCCCGCGCGGCAAGGCGAGGCGGTTCCGACGCGGGGTGTGCCTCCCGATTTTGGACCTGGCCCGTCCCGCCGTGAACGGCGGGCCTACAAGCCGAAGCCCGGTGAACCGGGCTGCCAGGGATTTCAGCCCGGTTTACCGGGCTTTTGCTTGTAGGCCCGTGCTTCAGCACGGGCCGGCCGGCCCACGCCGCCTCCAAATTCGAGAGGCACACCCCCGACGCGCGACCCCGGATTGACGCGCCGCCGCGAATCGGCTATCGCCCGGAGCGCGGCCGACGTGTTGGTCTTTACATCCGGCGAGGGATGCGTTGAAATCGCCCCCCACGGAATGGGCCGCGGCCGCGGCTGGAGAGAAGAGCAGCGCATGGAGGCGACCCGCTTTCTCATCGTGTTCGCCGACGACTACGGCATTGGCCCGGAGACCTCGCGCGGCATCCTGGAACTCGCGGCGCGCGGCGTCGTCACCGGGACGGTGCTGATGGTCAATTCGCCCTACGCCGCCGACGCGGTGCGCGCCTGGCGACAGGCCGGCGCCACGCCGGAACTGGGCTGGCACCCGTGCCTGACGATGGACCCGCCCCTGGCCGGGGCCGACCGCGTGCCGAGCCTCGTCGGCCCCGACGGCTGCCTGTGGCCGCTGGGCAAGTTCCTGGCCCGGCTCCTGACCGGCCGCATCCGCTCCGAGGACGTTCACCGCGAACTCACCGCTCAGTACGACCGCTTCGTCGAAATGGTGGGACGGCCGCCGTCGGTCGTCAACGCCCATCAGCACGTCGCGCTGTTCCCGCCGGTCGGCGGCCTGCTGCGCCGGCTGCTGGAACGCATTCGGCCGCGGCCCTACGTGCGGCGGGTGGCCGAGCCGGCGGCAATGCTGGCGCGCATTCCAGGAGCGCGAGTCAAACGAACCGTGCTGTCGGGGCTGGGACGTTGGCAGGCCCACACCTTGCGCCGTGCCGGCTTTCCAGGCGCGGATTGGCTCGCCGGCGTAACGGATCCGAAATGGGTACAGGATCCGGCGTTCTTCACGCGCTGGCTGGCGCGCATCCCTGGCCGGGCCGTCGAGCTGGGCTGCCACCCCGGCCGGCCGGACGCAACCCTGGCCGGCCGCGACGGCGCCGGGCCGCAGCAGCGCCGCGAGGACGAACGCCGCCTGCTGGCCGACCCGTCGTTCGACGAGGCCTGCCGCCGAGCCGGCTTCCGGCGCGTCGCCCCGTCGGAGTGGGCCGGCCGCGTCGCCGCGCCCCGCGCGGCGTGATGCTCAAGGACGAGTACAGGGACAAATTAAGGGGGCCGAAGTATGACAGCGGACGGTATGGGGCGGGCCGGCAGGCGCGTCACCTGGGTCCATGCGGCCGTCGCCGTCTGGGCCGTCCTGCTCGCGGTGATCGCCGTTCGGACGATCGCCCAGCCGAACTCGCACGACTGCTGGAAGCCGTTCTACGAGCCGGCTGGCCGCAACTGGCTGCACGGAGTCGATCTGTACCAGGACACCTTCGCCACCTGCCGCTACAGCCCGCTCGCCAACGCCCTGTTCGCGCCGCTGGCCCTGGCGCCGAGCACGGTCGGGGGCCTCCTCTGGCGCACCCTCAACGCGGCCGCCTTCCTCGGCGGCCTGTTCGGATGGCTGCGCGTCTACGCCCCGCGGACCTGGACGCGGACGCACTGGGCCTTCATCTTCCTGATCGTCGTGCCGCTGTCCGTGCCCACTATCAACGGCGCCCAGGCCAACCCGCTGCTGACCGGACTGCTGCTGGCCGGCACGGCCGCCGCCGGCCGCGAGCGCTGGAACTGGGCGGCGGTCTTCGTGGCCGCCGCCTGCCTTCTCAAGATATACCCGATCGCTCTTGCCCTGCTTCTCATCGTGGCCTTCCCGCGCCGATTCCTGGCGCGATTCCTGGTCGCCCTGGCCGCGGGCCTGGCCCTGCCGTTTCTGCTGCAAAACCCGGCGTGGGTGGCCCGGCAGTACGGCAACTGGTGGGTCAGCCTGTGCATCGACGACCGGACGATGTGGCCGTTGGACAGGTGCTACCGCGACCTGTGGATGCTGATCCGCTTTTACAAGCTGCCGGTGAGCTACAAGGGTTACGTCGTGATCCAGCTCGCGATCGCGGCGGCGACGGCGGCGGTGTGCGTGGCGGCGCGGTTGCGGGGAAGGCTGTCGCGGGCGGACGTGGCGAACGCGGCGCTGGGCCTGTCGGCCTGCTGGATGACGGTGTGCGGCCCGACCACGGAGGGCGGCGGCTACATCCTCGTGGCGCCGACCCTGGCCTGGGCGTTTCTGGAGAGCTGGCATCGGCCGTGCCCGTGGTGGGTCCGCGGCCTGCTGCTGGCGAGCGGCCTCTCGTTCACCGTCGGCGCGGCGATGAGCCTTACGGTCAACGCCGGCTCGCTGATGGCCCGCGGCCCGCACCCGATCGGCGGACTGCTGCTGCTGGCGGCGCTGCTGGGCGAGAACGTCCGCCGCATCGTGGCGCCCGCGGCGAAGGCCGTCGAGGCGGCCCCGGCGGCGTCGGCGCGGGCGGCGTAGCAAGAGGCGAAGGCCATTCTCGGACACGGAGCGTCCGGCAATGGGGCTTCACGGAAGAGGCAAATGACCACAACCAAGCCGCTGCTCAGCGTGGTGTCTCCCGTCTACGAGGAGGAGGAAGTGCTGCCGCACTTCCACCGCGTGCTGGGTGAGGTCCTGGACGGGCTGGCCGACGACTATGACGCCGAGATCGTCTTCGTGGACGACGGCTCCCGCGACGGCACCTTGCCGCTGCTGCGTCGGCTCGCTCAAAGCGACCCGCGCGTGAAGTACCACTCCTTCAGCCGCAACTTCGGCCACCAGGCCGCCATCACCGCCGGCCTCGAACGCGCCCGCGGCGACGTGGTCGTCACGCTGGATTCCGACTTGCAGCATCCGCCGTCTCTCATTCCCGCCCTCCTGCAAAAGTGGAAGGAGGGCGCCGACGTCGTCGTGACGCTGCGCGAGGACCGGCCCGCGACCGGCGTCATGAAACGGATCGCGTCGGGGTTCTTTTTCCGCCTGATGCGTCTGCTGAGCGAGCGCGAGGTGCGCGACGCGGTGTCGGACTACCAGCTCCTGTCGCGCAAGGCCCTCGACGGCCTCCTGCGCCTCGGCGAGACGCATCGCTACCTGCGCGGCATGGTCAATTGGCTCGGCTTCCCGACCGCATCGGTCCCGTTTCGCGTGGCGCCGCGCGAGGCCGGCGCATCGAAGTTCACCTTCGGTCGCCTGTCCGGCTTCGCCACGGACGCCCTGCTGTCGTTCTCGAAAATCCCCCTGCGCGTGCCGTTCTTCCTCGGCGCCGCGATCATCCTGGTCGGCCTGGGTTACGCCGCCTGGGGCCTTGTCGAGGCCGTGCGGACGCGCGGGCCGCTGGAGCCGGGCTGGATCACGCTGCTGGCCACGCTGCACCTGATCGGCGGCAGCATTCTCTGCTCGCTGAGCCTGGTCGGCGAGTACGTCGGTCGCATTTACGAGCAGGTCAAGGGCCGGCCGCTCTACCTCCTCAAGGAGAGTTCCCCCGATGCGAACTCGGCCGCGTCCGGCGCCCGTTCCTCCCTCTCCCCGGGAGGGAGAGGGGCAGGGGTGAGGGGGGGCGATGAGGCCTCGGCGGCCTGACGGGATTCGGAGGAGCGAAGCGTGCAATCGTCGTTTGCAAACGGCCGACCGTCGCGGTGGGAGTGGATCGCCGTCGCTGCGTTTGCGGTCGTGACCGTGCTGTACGGCGGGCTGGTGGTGCAGAAGTCGGCGCTGCTGGACCGGCCGATGGGCGACCTCGGCGTCTACCTGCGGGCCGCCTGGGCGGTGCGGGCCGACCCCGACCACCTCTACGACCACACCGACCAGAACGGCTGGCACTACAGCTACCCTCCGCTGTTCGCCATCCTCCTGGAGCCGCTCGGCGAGGCGCCGCAGCCGGTTGGCGCCGACCCTACGCCCTTCGCCGTCGCCGTTGGCATATTCTACTTCGTCAACATTCTTTGTCTGCTGCTGGCCGTCCACGTCCTGGCGTCGGCGCTGGAGTCGGCGTCGCCGGACCCGGCCGCGCGCGCTGGCGCTGGTGGAACAGCCGGCGGCGATTGTGGCTGCGGCTGTGGCCGATCCTGGTCTGCCTGCCGCCGATCGGCCACACGCTGATGCGCGGCCAGACCAACCTGATCCTGCTGCTGCTGCTGTGCTGCGGGATGGCGGCGCTGATCCGCTGCCGCCGCCTGCTGGCCGGGGCGTCGCTGGCGGGCATGGCGTGCATCAAGATATTTCCGGCCTATTTACTCCTCTATCCGCTGTGGCGGCGCGATTGGCGGACGGTCGCGGGATGGGCGCTCGGTCTGGCGGCCGGCCTGCTGCTGGTCCCGGCGCTGGCGCTGGGGCCGGCCCAGACGATCGGCTGTTACGAGAAGCTGGCCGTCGTGCTGATCGGCCCGGCGCTGGGCCTGAACAAGGACGACTCGCGGGCCAAGGAACTGATTGAGGCGACGGCGACGGACAGCCAATCGTTCCTGGTCGTGATGCACAACACGATGCACCTGGACGCCGACCGGCTGCACCGCGTCCCCACGGCGGCGCCGGCGGTGCGCGTGGCCCATTTCGTGTTGGCCGCCCTGTTCCTGACGCTGACGCTGGCGGCGGCGAGCCGGCGGCGCGTGGAGGACGGGACGGGCGTGGTGCTGTTCCTGGGATCGCTGACGCTGATCATGTTAGCGTCTAGCCCGGTCTGTCATACCCATTATTTCGCGCTGTCGCTGCCGCTGGTCATGGCCCTGACGGCGCGGGAGTGGGAGCGGGCCGGCGACATGCACTTCCGGCCCGGCGTATGGGCGCTGATGGCGGTGCAGTTCGTCGGCAACGCGCTGCCGCTGGTGATGGGTCTGGAAGTGCTGAAGGACGCCGGCCTGGCGCTGTACACGGCCCTGGCCCTATGGGCGATGGCGTGCGTGTCGCTGTGGCGCGGCGGGGCGGCGCCGGCGGCGAAACAAGAAGCGGGACTGGCGAAGGCGGCGTGAGGAAACAGCGGGCGCCTTATTTCTTTGTCAGGCAAAGCGCTTCTTTGACGTTCTTGAGGTCCCAAACAATGCTGAGATGCAACTCCGCACCGGCGCCCAACCGCTCCAGAATCCGCTCCAGCTGCTCCGCCTCCTCGCAGAGATACCAGTCCGGCGACGTCCCCGCGTTCGGAAAACGCACCTCCACCAACACCGGCGGGGCGGTCTCAAACAGGTCAGCGACGGCGCCCTTGGCTTCCGTGCTTGCGGAGAGCAAGACTCGACTCATGGTTGGCCCTCTCAATCCAGCAGGCGAGCGGTCGCGCACTGCCAATCTTACTCGTTAGTCGTACCCGATAGGAACGGAGCGATGGCTGCCAGATACTCTGGCGTGCCTGGTAGTGGGCAAGCCAGCACTGCCACGATGAACTCGCCCGGCGGAGCGTTGTCGTGCCGCTCGACGTAATGGGCGAGCATTTCTGGAGCGTCGAAGATGCGAGCCGGGCCGGGCGGTGACGCCTAGCTCCGCCTATGCTGCTCCCAGCGTGAAGTCTGTATAGGCCATCGTGGTCGTCCTGTTAATCCTGGGAGCCACAGCGTCTGCATCCGCTGGCGCCGTGCGCATCGGTTAGGCGAGCGGCGGCAGGAATGACACCCGTAGCCGCATTCGCCAGAATGCGGGCTGACAGCCATTCGCCCGCATTCTGGCGAATGCGGCCACGGGTAAGGTATTTCCCGCCCCTCGCCTTATGGAAACAGACCCAGCCGCGCCGACTGTCGTGCGCCGCCGCCTGCGATTCGCTGTTCATTTCCAGGCGAGCGATTGCCACGCGGCCGATGGGCGTCCGTCCTACAATCGTACCGCTCTCACCATCAACCCGGAAATGCGCGCCCATCGGTCTTGCCGCGGGTGGAAGAGACGTACTTCAGTCCGGCTCTCGGGATCGATCCCGGTGATATGGGCGGCCTTGTGCAGGTTGCACGAGCGGCAGGCCAAGGCCCGGTTGTCATCAACGTCGCCCCCGCCCCGTGCGGCGGGGAGTGATGTGTTCGACCTCGAACGGGAAATTGAATATCACCTCCGGCGCGTGGCAGTATTCACAGCGGTGGCCCGCACGCAACGCCACGGCGGCGTGATGGGGGTTCATCGCCCCGCCTCATCCGCCAGGGCGGCGGTCCGATCCGCCGACGCACGCACCTCCGCCTCAACCAGCGCCTGCAGTTCGGCCTGTTCTTCCGCCGGCAAGGCCTTTCCCTGGTCGCGCGCCGTCCGCCAGCGGTCCATCAGATCCGCCAGACGTTGTTGCTGGGCCGCGTCGAAGAAGCGATCCGGACGCAGCGTTTGGACGATCACCAACATTCCCGCCTCGTCTTCTGAGAACTGCGCCGTTAAGGCGTCCAGTGCCGCGCCCGCAGTGCCGCCCTCGGAATGCTTATCTCCCGCGACGGCGCGGTAGGAAGAGACGCCCCTCTCGGTCGGTACGGGAAAGATCGCCACCATTGTCATTGCATTCCCTCTTGCTCAACCGATGACCCTGACACGGATACTAAAGCGTCCCTGAATCGCCGTCAACCGGCGCGCCGCCTCGCCCGCGGTCGTTCCGATGATACAATCCTACTCTCCCGCCCGTGGAGAGAAGCCGATCATGCTCACCGTTTCCGCCGCCCGCGCCGTCGTCCTGACCCACGCCCGGCCGCTGCCGCCCAAGACCGCCGCGCTCGACCCCACCCTTCTCGGCGCCGTCCTTGCGGAGGATGTGCATAGCGACATCGACATGCCTCCCTATGACAAGTCGATGATGGATGGCTACGCCGTGCGCAGCGCCGACCTGCCCGGCGGCCGCGGCGAGCTGGCCGTCGTCGAGGAGGTCATGGCCGGGCAGACGCCGCGCCTGCCGGTCGGCGAAGGGCAGGCCACGCGCATCATGACCGGCGCCCCGATGCCCGCCGGCGCCGACGCTGTCGTCATGGTCGAGCGGACGCGCACCATCGACGGCGGCCGCGTCGCCATTGACGATCCCGAATTGCGCCCCGGCCGCAACATCGTGACGCGGGGCCGCGAGATGCGCCGCGGCGATGCGGTGCTGCGGGCCGGCGCCGTGCTGCGCCCGCAGGAAATCGGCCTGCTCGCCACGGTCGGCCGGGCGACGGCGGCGGTGATCCCCTCGCCCCGCGTGGCGGTCCTTTCAACCGGCGATGAGGTGGTCGAGCCGCCGGAGACGCCGGGACCGGGGCAGATCCGCAACAGCAACGGCCCCATGCTGCTGGCCCAGGCCGCCCGCGCCGGCGGCCGGCCGCACTACCTCGGCATTGCCCGCGATCGGCTCGACAGCCTGCGGCCGATGATCGCCGAGGGATTGCAAGCCGATGTGCTGCTGCTGTCGGGCGGCGTCTCGGCCGGCAAGCTCGATCTGACGCCCGGCGTGCTGCAAGAGGCCGGCGTGGTCGCTCATTTCCACAAAGTGGAGATGAAACCGGGCAAACCCGTCCTCTTCGGCACGTATGATCGGGGTGAGGGGCGGCCGCCGACGCTGGTGTTCGGCTTACCCGGCAACCCGGTCAGCTCGTTCGTCTGCTTCGAGCTGTTCGTGCGGCCGGCGCTGCGGCGGCTGCGCGGCCTGCCGGATTTCGATCCGACGGTGTCCGCGATTCTGGCGGAGGACTTCGCCTACCGCACGGATCGGCCGACGTACCACCCGGCCCGGCTGGAGGTCGGCGACGGCGGCTGGCGCGTGCGAGCCGTGCCGTGGTTCGGCTCGGCCGACCTGCGCGGACTGCTGGAAATGGACGCGCTGGTGGTGTTCCCGGCGGGCGATCATCGGCATAAGGCGGGAACGCAATTCCCCGTGCTGCGGCTGGAGGATTGAGTAGCATATTCAGTGGTTCGGGAGCATCGACCTGCATCGGAGACCTGTCATGATCGTGAAACGACCCTGGGGAGCGGCCGCCCTGGCCGCCCTGCTGCTGGCCGGGTTGTCGGCCCTGGCCGCGGAGCCGGACAAGAAAGATCCGCCGCCGAAGCCGGCCAAGCCGGAAACGCCGGAAGAGATCTTCAAACGCCTCGATGTGAACCACGACGGCGTTCTCAGCCTCGAAGAGTTCACGAAGTACGTCAAGGAGGCCCGTCTCAAGGGGCGCGTGCCGGAAGGAACGCGGGCGGAATTCGACGTGGAGTATGGCCCGCACGGCGTCGGCAATCGGCTCGACCTGTACCTGCCGCCGAAGGCCGACGCCCCGCTGCCGCTGGTGATCTGGATTCACGGCGGCGGCTGGGAGGCCGGCAACAAGGACAACCCGCCCGGTCTCGACCTGCTCAAAAAAGGCTACGCCGTCGCCTCCCTCAACTACCGCCTCAGCCAGGAGGCGAAGTTCCCCGCCCAGATCGAGGACTGCAAGGCCGCCATCCGCTTCCTGCGGGCCAACGCCAAGAAGTACAACCTCGATCCCGACCACTTCGGCGTCTGGGGCGCCTCGGCCGGCGGCCATCTCGTCGCCCTGCTCGGCACGACCGGCGCCGTCAAGGAGCTGGAGGGCGATGGACCCAACAAGAACGAGTCCAGCGCCGTCCAGGCGGTCGTCGATTGGTTCGGCCCCACGGACATGCTGCAGATGAAGGCGCAGGCGGACGTCAAGCAGGCGTTCGACGCCGACTCGGCCGACAGCCCGGTGGGCCGGCTGTTCGGCGGGCCGGTCCAGGAACACAAGGAACTCGCGGAGCAAGCCAACCCCCTCCACTTCATCACCAAGGACGCGGCGCCGTTCCTCATCTTCCACGGCGACAAGGACAACCTCGTGCCGCTGGGGCAGAGCAAGATCCTGGACGAGGCGCTGAAGGCGGCCAAGGTCGAGTCCACGCTGATCGTGATCGAGGGCGCCGGCCACGGCGGCCCGGGATTCGGCTCGCCGGAGAACCTGCAAAAGATCCAGGATTTCTTCGACAAGCATCTCAAGCCGACGGGTGGAGCGAAGTGAACTCATTGCCGGCGTGTAGGGGCGGGGTCTCCCCGCCCTTGACCGGAGGGGGCGGGGTCTCCCCGCCCTGGCCTATAGGGGCGGGGTCTCCCCGCCCTTGACCGGAGGGGGCGGGGAAACCCCGCCCCTACACGCCGATCGCCATCTCGCCCGAAAATCCCGCCTTTCCCTCCTTGACAGCGTTCCCCGTCTTCGCTCAATTAGAGAAAGATTCATTCTCTCATTCCGTCATGAACCCGTTCGCCCGTCAACCCGTAGAGAGTGCAGGGGGAACGTGCATCGAACCGACAACTTGAACAGCCGGCCCGACGAGGAACTGATGGCGCGGTTCCAGGCCGGCGAAACGCCCGCGTTCAACGCCCTGGTGCGGCGCTATGAACGCGAACTGTACGGCTACCTCCGCCGCTACGTCGGCGACGGCAGCCTGGCCGAGGACGTGTTCCAGAACACGTTCCTTCAGGTCTACCTCAAGAGCGGCCAGTACGAGGCCGGCCGCCGCGTCCGGCCGTGGCTGTACACCATCGCCACCCACCAGGCCGTGGACGCGCTGCGGCGCAACGGCCGACGCCAGGCCGTCAGCCTGGAGCTGGCCCGCGAGTCCACCCCCGACGGCGAGGCCGATAGCCTGGCCGCCACCCTCGAAGGCCGCGATCCGTGTCCCTTCGAGGCGGCGGCCGGTGAGGAACAGGCCGAGCGCGTCCGTGCGGCCGTGGCCCGGCTGCCCGACTTCCTCCGCCAGGTGCTGCTGCTGGCCTACTATCAGGGGCTGAAATACCGCGAGGTCGCCGAGGTGATGGACATCCCGGTCGGCACGGTCAAGTCGCGGCTGCACGCCGCTCTGGTCAAGTTGCAAGAATGGATGACCGCCGTTTCCGAAGCATGAGATGAACGACGACACCCTGCTCGGTTATCTGCTGGACGCCCTCGACCGCGACGCCCGCCGCGCCGTCGAGGGCCACCTCCGCGCCCACCCCGAGGCCCACGCCCGGCTGGCGGAACTGGGCCGCCTGGTGCGGCCGTTGGCCGCCGACGCCGACGCGCCGGAGCCGCCGGCCGGCCTCGCCGAAGCCACCCTGGCTCACGTCGCCGGGGTTTCCTGCCGCCGGCTGCCCGCCGCGCCTCCGCCGCCCCGCCAGGCCGGGGCACCCCCGAGGCGGCCGCTGCGCCGCGCCGACCTCATCACGGCCGCCCTCGTTCTGGTCCTCGCGGCCGGGCTGGGCCTGTCCTGGCTGGCCCGGCAGTGGCGCGACTACCGCGTCCTCGCCTGCCAAAACAACCTGCATCGCCTCTGGACGGCCCTGCAAGTTTACGCCGACCAGCACCCCGAGGACGGCGGCGCCTTTCCGCGCGTCGAGCCGGCGGGGCCGCGCAGCTTCGCCGGCGTCTTCATGCCCGTCCTGGCCGACGCCGGTGCGCTCGGACCCGACGCCAGCACGGTTTGTCCGGCCCAAGGCGAACCGGCGCCGCCGCCCTGTTCCCTGGCGCAGCTCGATGAGTTGCGCGCAACCAACCCTGCGAGTACCGCGCGGGTGCGCGGCCTCGGCGGCGACTACGCCTACACGCTCGGCTACCGCCGCGGCGACGACGTGGTCGGCCTGAGCCGCGACTGCGGCGACCTGCTGCCGATCCTCGCCGACCGGCCGGGCGCCGGCGGCGCGGGCAACAGCCCCAACCACGGCGGCGCCGGCCAGAACGTCCTCTACATCGGCGGCCAGGCCCGCTGGTGCGCCGAGCCGAACGTCGGCGTCGATCGGGATGACATTTATCGCAATGTGCAGTTGCAGGTCTTCGCCGGCCAGCACGAATTCGACACCGTCCTCGGACCCAGCGACGCTTCGCCGTGCCCGAATCCGTAGGGCCGATCGTTTAGCCGCTCTTCGCAGAAGAGCGCTCTTCTGCGAAGAGCGGCTAAACGGGTATGCGGAACACCATCAGGCCGGCGCTTCCGCCCGCACCGCCTCCCGCACCTTCTCAGGGTCGGGCATCCTGAACCAGCCCTTTTTCGCCACGACGTGGTCGCCGACGGACACCGTCAGCTCCCCGCGCTTGCCATCGATCAGATTCACCTCGACGCCCGGCTCCGCTTTCAGCACCTCCGCCACACGGGCGGCCTGACGGCGGACGCCGCCTCAGGACGGGCATTGCCGAATCACGACCTTTTTCATGGCTTTCTCCCTGGACGGCCGCCCCTTCCCGAACGGGTCGGTTCGGCGGCCGAAGTCCATCCTATCCCGCCTCCCACGCGACGCCAGCGAAATGCGCCCTTGCCGGTCTTGCCGCGTTCCTGTTACGCTGCCCCGCCTCGCCCGCCCTTTTTTACAGGCAGGATGCCCCATGCGACTGTTCGTCAGCGCCGGCGAACCCAGCGGCGACTTGCACGCGGCCAGCCTCATTCAGGCCCTGCATCGCCGCCGGCCCGACGTCGAGGTCCACGGCTTCGGCGGCGACCGCATGGAACGGGCCGGCTGCCGCCTCCATTACCCGCTCACCGAGCTGGCTGGCGTCGGCGTGCTGCGCGTCCTGTCCAGCATCCCGCGCGTCCCCGCCATCCTCAAGCTGGCCGATCGCCTCTTCGCCGAGCAGAAACCCGACGCGCTGGTCCTCATCGACTTCCCCGCCTTCCACTGGTGGCTGGCCAAGAGCGCCCGCAAGCACGGCGTCCCGGTCGTCTGGTTCGTGCCGCCGCAACTCTGGGCCTGGGCGCAATGGCGCGTGAAATGGATGCGCCGACTCGCCGATCGCGTCCTCTGCACGCTGCCTTTCGAGGAGGAATGGTATCGTCAAAGGGGCGTCGCGTCGCGCTACATCGGCCACCCCTACTTCGACGAGCTGCACGAACGGCGGCTGGACGAGTCCTTCCTGGCGGAGCAGGGCGGCAAGCCCGGCACGGTGATCGCTCTGCTGCCCGGCTCGCGGCGCCAGGAGATCAAGCACAACTTCCGCGCGATGGCCGACGCGGCGGCCCTCCTCCACGCCCGCCGGCCCGACGTGCGTTTCCTCGTCGCCTGTCTGCGGCCGCAGCACGCCCGCTCCATTGAGGAGCAGATGCGCGGCCGGTCGCTCCCGCTGGAGGTCCACGCGGGACGCACGGCGGAGATCCTTCATCTCGCCCATTCCTGCATCGCCAAGTCGGGGTCGGTAGGATTGGAGCTGCTCTTTCACGGCAAGCCGGCCGTCGTCGTCTACCAGCTGCCGTGGGTGGAGGCCGTGGTCTCGCGCTTCATCATCCAGTGCCCGTACATCAGCATCGTCAACCTGCTGGCGGGCAAGGAGCTGTTCCCCGAGTACCTGACCTCGCGCCTGCCGGCCGAGGCGATGGCCGGGCACATCCTGCGCTGGCTGGAGGATCCAGCGGCCTACGCAGAGGTGCAGGCGGACCTGGCGGCGCTGCGCGATCGCGTGGCCGAACCCGGCGCCTGCGAACGGGCGGCGGGGGTCGTGCTGGAGGTGCTGGGAGGCGGGCGGGCGGTGAGGCGGGCGGGGTGATGGACGCGATCGGTCAGCCGCGACGCGCAGCGGAGCGCGTGGGGAAAAGCGCTCCGCTGCGCGTCGCGGCTGACCGATCCTCTCTCACGGGTTTCTTCTCGCCACGTAGGCCCGCATGTCGAAGAAGGTCTGTCGGCCGCTCTGGCTGACCAGCGGCTGCACGCCCAGCAGGCGCGACAACTCGGCCTCCGTGGCGGCGCCCGAGTCCGCAAAGCCGGCGCGGTCGAGGTAGACGCCGCGGAAGCCTGCGACGGCCAGCCGCTCCAGGGCGTCCGGCAGCGGCCGCGTCGCCAGGTCGGCCTGCCAGCGGCTGACCTCGCGGCCCTTCATCGCCCCGTAGCTGAAGCGCAGCGTCCGCGTGTGGAAGGCCGGCCGCATCAGCTCGTAATCGGACAGGTTCACGACGGGTGCGTTCTCCGGGAAGGGGACATACGGCATCTGATAAACCATTGATCCGGGCGGCAGCACGGCCTCGATCCGCCGGCCGAAATCGGCGTCCGACTCGACCTGCTTGCGCAGCGCCGCGTAGGCCGGGACGAAATTCGCGGAGGTCTGGTCCCAGGCGCCGAGAACCAGCATGGCGACCAGACCGGCGCCGTAGGCCGTCGCGGTCCACCGGCCGCGGACGAAACGGCCCAGCAGCCGCTGCACGAGGAGGAACAGTCCGGCCAGGGCGAAGAAGGCGACAAAGATGCTCAGCCGATCGTAGCAGCGGATCATCGGCGAGACGTAAAACGCGAACAGCGATCCGAAACCGCCAATGGTCCCGAGCAGGACGGCGCAGAAGTTGAGGTAGGCCAGGCCGTCGTCGGCCCGCTCCACCTTGTCGCGGCGGCGCCACAAAAAGCGCCCGATGAGATAGAGGAAGCCCAGCGAGCCGAGCGCGCCCAGGGCGACCATGACGGCCCCGCCGGTCGGCCGGCGCGGCGGCGCCAGGAAGCGGTCATGAAGGCGGGCGAGGAAGCGGATGCGGTGCCCCTGGACGGGCAGCAGCATTTCGCTGACGTTCAGGCCGTAAATGTCCGCCTCGACCGGATGGCGATCCGCCGTCTCGGGGTTCTTGCCGTGCCGCCCCATGTACAGGAAGGACGGCGCCAGCGCCGCCCCGAGAGAAGCCGCGACGAGCAGGACCGGCAGCGCCGCCGTCGCCAATGGCACCCATCGGCGCTCGCGGAAGGCGACTTTGGCGCCGGCCATGAGCAGCAGGAAGCAGGAGAAGAAGGCGTAGTAGACGCCGCCCAGGCCGACCAGAACGCACAGCAGCGCCGCTCCCGCCGCCTGCCAGCTCCATAGCCGCCGGAACGGGTTGCGGCCCAGGTAGACGCGCAGGATCAGCCAGATCATCAGCGGTACGAGGTAGTAGGCCGCGAGGAAAACGTGGCCGGTGAGCCGGAAGAAGTGAAACGGCATGCAGGCGTAAAGGACCGCGGCGGCCAGGGCGGCGAGGCGCCCCAGCCGCAGCCGGCGCAGCACGAAATAGGCGGACAGGGCGGTCAGGGGGAACGCCATCAGGTAGTAAAGATTCAGCACGACGGCCGAGTCGTGCGACGCCAACCCCAGCAGCTTGATGAGCGCGACGTGCAGCACATCGGGGATCGGGTAGTCGCGCATGTCCAGGGCGCCGGGCGCGCCGAGGCGCGCGTTGTCGAGGACCCAGCCGCTTTCGAGGATGTTCTGGACGAACATCTGCGCCATCAGGTTGTCGCCGCCGCCGTACAGCGGGACCTTCAACCGGGCGTGCCAGAGCTGCAACGTCACCGCCATGACGGCTACCGCGGCCGCGGCGGCCGCGAGGTACCCGGCCACGTTTTTCCAGGCTTGCCGAACCGCGACGCGGCGGTCGGAGGCCGGGGCGGCGTCGGGCGGATTGGCCGGCACGGGCTGTGCGGAAGTGGACATGGATGAGGTTCCTTCCTCGGCGGGCGGGGCGGCCGCGCCGCGTCAAATGATAGTGGGGGCCGCCGTCCACGCAAGGCTGAATGATGAACGATGAACGACGAATGATGAATCAAGGCCATTCATCATTCCGCCTTTCGACCTAGCCGCGCCTCGGCCGATATGGCATGATGCCGCCCTTCGCCCGGACAGGGCGTGGATCGGACAGGGAGGCGAACGGATTCATGCCTGCAACCCCGAGCGGCCCGACGCGACCCGCCTCCCGATTCTCGCTGCTTTACGCGATCCTCCGAGGCGGCCTTACCGGCCTCATCGCCGCCTGGGCGGTCGAACTGATCTACATCTTCATCGGCCCGAACGTCCACGTGGTCGCCCCCGGCGCGGTCTACCGCTCCGCCCAGCTCGGCCCCGCCGAGCTGGAGCGCGTCGTCCGTCAGTATCACATCCGCACCGTCGTCAACCTGTGCGGCTGCTCCGACCCGGAGCCGTGGTACGTCGCCGAAAGCCGCACGACCTGCCGCCTCGGGATTTGCCAGGAAGACGTCGGCTTTTCCGCCTGCCGCCTGCCGTCCATCCATGCAGTGCGTCAGCTCGTCGAGGCGCTGGATCGCTGCGACTACCCCATCCTGATTCACTGCCATCGCGGCATCGACCGCACCGGCATGGCATCGACCGTCGCGCTCTTGCTCCACACCGACGACGATCTGGCCGAGGCCCGCGAACAGCTCGGCCTGCGCTACTGCCACATGTCCGCCGGGAAGTACGGCCATCTCGACTCCTTTTTCGATCTTTATCAGGAGTGGTTGAACGGCCGGCCGCACACGCCGGCCCTCTTCCGCCAGTGGGTGGACCATGAATACTGTCCCGGCGAGTGCCGGGCCGCGGTCGAGCTGCTGGACCGGGCGCCGCTGGTCGCGGTCGCCGGCCAACCCTTCGGCTTCCGCGTCCGCTGCACCAACACGTCCATCAAGCCGTGGGTGATGCAGCCGGGCGCCAACGCTGGCGTTCACCTCGGCTGGGTGCTGTTCACCGAGAAGGACGAGTATGTCCGCGAAGGGCGATCCGGCTTGTTCGACGCCGTCGTGCCGCCGGGGGAGTCCGTCGAAGTGACCGCGGCCCTGCCGCCGCTGCCGGCGGGGCGCTACCGGGTCCAGCTGGACATGATCGACGAGCAGCACGCCTGGTTCTATCAGGAGGGCGCGACGGAACCGCTGACGGCGCCCTTGGAGGTCCGGTGAAGAAGAAATGGCGGCTGCTGGGCAGCGTCATCCTGATCGCCGTGCTGGCTTGGCGCATCGACTGGGCGCAGGCCGGGGCGGCCCTGGCCCGCGCCAACTGGGCGCTGTGGGCGGCGGGGCTGGGCGTCTACCTGTTCGCGCAGGCGGTCAGCGCCGTGCGCTGGCGGATGCTGGCCCGCGTCCAGGGCTTCGGCGGGTCGCCCGGCCGCTACCTCGCCTACTACTTCATCGGCATGTTCTTCAACCTGCTCTTGCCCACCTCGATCGGCGGCGACATGGTGCGCTCGTGGTATTTGTCCACGCGCGAGGGGTCGGCCCTGGCGCGGGAGAAGCGGCGAGCGGCGGCGTTCCTGAGCGTCTTCGGCGACCGGATCAACGGCCTGGTCGCGCTGGTCGCGGTGGCGTGCCTGGCCGCGGTCTGCTGTCCGACGCCGCTGCCGCCGTGGCTGCGCTGGACGGTCGCCGGCCTCGGCGGCGCGACGCTGTTCGGCGTGCTGGCCGCGCCCTGGCTGTCGCGCCTGCCGCCGCCTCCGGGCCAGCTGCGCTGGGTGTGGGAGTGCGCCGGCGAGTTCCGCGAGCATCCGCGGACCATGCTGGCCGCCACGCTGCTGTCGTTCGTGGTGCAGCTGTCCAACGCGGTGCTGCTCGGGCTGATGGGCGCGGCGCTGGGTTTGCCCGTGCCGCCGGCCTATTACGGAGTCGTGGCGCCGCTGGTGGCGCTGACGGCGCTGCTGCCGATCAGCCTCAACGGAATGGGGCTGCGCAGCTGGCCACGGTGGTGCTGCTGCAACCGATGGGCGTCGGGGCGGCGGAGGCCGTCACCCTGGCCGTGCTGTCCTTCGCCGTGTCCGCCGCCGCCAGTCTCGGCGGGGCCGGCGTCTTGCTGCTGGGCCGCTTCCCGCGGCCCGAGGAGGTTCGAGGCGATGACCACGCTTTCGGTGGTGATTCCGATCAAGGACGAACGCGACAACCTCCGGCCGCTGCATGACCGGCTGCGGGCCGCCCTGGAGCCGCTGCGCACCGGCGCCCTCCGGGACAAGCCCGGAGGCTCGCCCGCATTGGACGATTACGAGGTCCTGTTTATCGACGACGGCAGCATCGACGGCTCCTTCGCGGTGCTGGAGGAGCTGGCCGCGTCCGACCCGCGCGTCAAGGTGGTGAAGATGCGCCGCAACTTCGGCCAGACGCCGGCGCTGCGGGCCGGCATCGACTGGTCCAGCGGCGACGTGCTGGTGACGATGGACGGCGACCTGCAAAACGACCCGGCCGACATCCCCATGCTGCTGACCGAGCTGGGCAAGGGCCATGACGCCGTTTTCGGCTTGCGCAAGGATCGCCAGGACCACGCGCTCATCCGCAAGGCGCCGAGCTGGCTGGGCAACTGGCTGATCCGGGCCGTGACCGGCGTGCGCATCAAGGACATGGGCTGTACGCTAAGGGCGATGCGGCGCGACCTGGCCGAGGCGCTGCCGCTGTACGGCGAGATGCACCGCTTCATCCCGGTGCTGGCCCAGATGCACGGCGCCAAGGTGACGCAGGTGGAAGTGCGCCACCACGCGCGGACGGCCGGCAAGACGAAGTACAACCTGACGCGCACGATCCGCGTTATCCTCGATCTGATAACGGTGAAATTCCTGCACAGCTACCTGACGCGGCCGATGCACGTGATGGGCCTGATGGGCCTGGCGTCGATGGCGCTGGGGCGCTGAGCCTCGTGGCCGTGGTGTGGATGAAGTACTTCGCAGCGCACTCGGTGAACATGACGGGCAATCCGTTTTTGCTGCTGAGCGCGCTTCTGGCGTTGGTCGGGATTCAGTTCGTCTCGATGGGCCTGCTGGGGGAGCTGTTGGCGCGGACGTATTTCGAGAGCCAGGGCAAATCGGCTTACGTGGTGCGGGCGACGCTGAACCTGGACAAGCCGGCGGAGCGGCGGCGGGCGGCGTGACCGTCGCCCGTTTGTCAGCATTTGCCTTCTCCGATCTGAAAAGGCTCCGCAAACACATCCGGCTCGACTTGCAGAGCGTCCGCAAGCTTGTTCATCAGGTTGAAGAGGCCGATCACCGCGAGGACTTCGCCGTAGGCGTCCGCATCCAGCCCGAGCCGCTGCACGGCGGCCGTGTGGCTGTTGATTCAGTAGTGGCAGCTGTTCGTCGCCGACACGGCCAGGGCAATGATTTCCTTGGTCAGCAAATCGACCTTGCCGGGCCGCATGATTGTCTTGAGGCGCGTCCAGCACGTCTCCAGATGCTCCGGGTTGACCGCCAGGGCCCGCCAGAGGTGCGGGATGCGGGCGATCTTTTTCGTCTCCTTAATGTCCCGAAAGACCCGTTGCACCACCGGGTTGGGATCGTCTTCGGCGACTAGCTGGACGGTCGGCATGGTCCTTCGCTCCCTTCACGAGTCGGCGGGGGCGTGCAGCTCGGGAAACACGTCGGGAGAAAGCCCCGCATCGCGGATCTGTTCCGTCAGCTTCTTGACGGCGGCGAAGCGGTAGTTGGCCACCTGCTGCTCGCTGACGCCCAGGAAGGCGGCCACGTCGCGGTTGGCCCAGCCCTTGACCCAAAGCAGCTCCAGCACTTTCAGCCGGACGTAGTCCTCGCGCTCCAGCAGGCCGCGCAGCAGCTGGCCCAGGCCACGCGCCAGGGCGGCGCCCTCCAGCTCCAGGCGCTCCTCCTGGCGGGCGCAGCTGGAGGCCGTCGGGTTCTGGTCGAACTGCTGGTTGATGAGATCGGCGCCGCCCTCGGACAGCGAGCGGAGCGGATGGCGGCCGGTGCGGCGCAGGTGGTCGGTGAGCTTGTGCGAGGCGATGGTGAAGAGGTACGTCTGCAATTCGCGGCGGTCGTCGAAGTTGGGCAGACTGTTGAGGAAGCCGACGAACGTTTCCTGCACCACGTCCTCGCTGGCGGCGCGGTCGTGGAGGCGGCGCAGGACGAAGGCCAGCAGCCGGCCCTCGTAGCGGGCGATGAGGGCGTCCCAGGCGCGCGGATCTCCCTGGCGGATCTGCTGGACGAGCAGGCGGTCGCTTTCGGAGGGCATTGGTGCGAGTCGTGGGCCGCGGGGGGCGCTACGGATAGCCTAACAACTCGGCGGCGCCTGGCAAGGGCCGGGAATCCGCCAGGCGCCCCTCGGAATGCGGCGGCGGCTCACGGCCCGGCCGGCTTCAGCACCACGCAATCCAGCCCGAACATGTAACGCGCGCCGACCGACTTGTCGTTGGTCCCCGTCATCTCCAGCCGCAGCACCGCGTCGCCCTTCTTCAAATCCACCAAGCCCAGGTCGATCGCGCCCGTCGCCAGCACCTTCACCGGCTCGAAGCAGTCGATCGGCTTGCCCATCGGCTTGCCGTCCAGCGAGAATTGCACGACGCCGTAATCGCGCGCTTTGGTCAGGTAGACGATCACCTTGTACTTGCCGTCGGCGGGCACGGGCAGCACCAGATCGACGAACTCGCCGGCCTTTTTCGGTTGGCCCCACAGGTGCGATTCGCCGCTCCATTTGCCCTCGCTGAAGGGCCGCATGTCCTGCGGGCCGAGCGGGAAGTCGCTGCTCTTGCCCAGCACCTTGAGCGTCTCGCCCTCCAGCGCCCCCTCGATCTTGAACGGCGGCGGCGGAGGCGGCGGGGTCGGGATGTTCTGCAGCACCTTCGCGTCCACCGGCTCGAAGTCGTCCGTGGCGCCGGGACGGGCGTACCAGTAGGTCGTCGCCGCGTAGTTCACCGTCACGTTCGGGTCCCAGTGCCAGCATTCCATGTCGAAGCGGAACGACTTCTCGAACGGGATGTTGTCGAGGATGTGGAAGCGGTTCACGCTGGTCAGGCCGAACGTGCCGCCGGTCCCCTTGCCGTCGCAGCGCGTCTGGTTGTGGTAGGGGTGCTGAAACGGCTCGGGGTTGCTCCAGGCGTAGCCGTAATAGTCCTCGCTGCCGGTGCCGAACCACGACGGGAACTTCTCGCCGTCCACGAAGATTTTCTCGTCGCCCTCGCCCCACCACGCCGCAACCGGACTCATGATGCTGAGCATGTCGCCGACGAAGACGCCCTTGCCTTTGAGATCGCAATAGGTCCAGTCGTGGAACGGCCGCGTCTTCATGTCGGACGTGCGCCACTTGGCGTGGAAATACATGGAGCGGTCGGTCCACTGATAGTCAGTGCTGCGACATCTCACCACAACCTTTACATCCTGTTTGCCCAGGTTGGTGAGGGAGAGCACAACATTCTCCTTGAACGGCATGGGCCAATTGCAGACCAGTCCGCCGTCTTTTTCGACCGCGAGCGGCAGCGCTTCATACGGATTCAGTCCAGGGCTGGAGCCGAAGAAATCTCCCAGCGGACACCAGACCTGCGGTTTGTCCGCGCCGTCGAACGTGGCAACCAGGACGAGGCCGCGCAGCGCCTCGGGTGTGGCGTCTTTCGGGTCGGGAAAATCGACCTCGACAATCTTGACCATGCCGGGGCCTTTTTTCCACGTGAAGAAATCCTGGGTTTTGCCAACGGCCACCTGCAGCGGCAACTTGGCAATTTCCGCGTCCCCCAGGCGTATTTCCTTGGACAGGGCATCGATCTTGGGTTGGTATTCTTCGCGGATTTTCTTCCGGTCCTCGGGAGTCTTCGCATTGTTGCTTTTTTCGATCATTTCCACGGACAGTTTCGTCAGGGCCTGGTTTTGTTCCAACATCGTCGCCTGCTTCACGAACGGTTTCTTCAAGCGATCGACGACCTCCTCTATCTCCTTCGCCTTCTCGGCGTACATGCCGAACGAGAACGTCTCCACCTCCGTCCCCTTCGGATAGGTCCGGTAATCGACGTGATAATAGATGTCCGGCTTGTCGATGACGATCTTGCAGTGCTTGGCGTAGGCGATGGGGAAGTAGAGGTTGAAGCCGCGCGACCGTTCGCAGGCGATCGGGTCGGGGAACGGCGTCGTCTCGTTGCCGTCGATCTTCGTCTTCCACTTGCCGCCCAGCAGTTCCGTCAACGGCGCCTCGATGACGGGTTCCTTCACCTCGTCGAGATAGATGCGAATCTTGCCGGCGTCGTCGGGGTTGGCCGACCAGATGCGGACCACGCAGCCGGGGCCGTCCATCTCGGCCAGGACGTGGCCCTGCGGGTCGGGCGTGAAGGCGTCCTTCGGGATGTAGCCCTGCGCGGTCTTGCCGTCGATGGGCCGGCCGTCGGGGCCTGTGGCGTAGGCCCACACGTACCCGCCGACCGGCTTGTGCGTCGGCGCCAGGCCGACCTTCGTGCCGGCGGGGAACTTGCCGTCAGGACCGCTCATCTGCATCGGGCCGGTCTTGAAGAACGGCGTCTCCTTCTCGACGACGCCGTCGTAGAGCATGAAGCCGCGGTCGGCGTTGGCGAACCAGGCGTCGTTGCCCGGCGTCTCGCTGGCCCGGTCGTAGCTGCTGAACTGCTTCGTGACGTAAGGCGGATCGGGATACTCCGCCAATTTCGACAGGTCGGTCATCTGCTGGAGCAGGTCGTCGAGCGTCACCTTGTCGGCGGCGCGAGCGACCGGCAACGCCAGGCCCAGGGCCAGCAACGCCAGGGAGAGAGAACGGGTTCGCACGGGTGGTCCTCCACGGGGAAGGGGGTGGAGGCGCATTATAGTTCGCCGGCGGCCCGTCCGCCGTTGGTCGCGCCGATTTCTTCTTCCCAAACGCGCGGCGCTTCCCCCACCCACCCCACCCAGCTGTGCTGACAGTCGCGGCATCCAACTGCACGAATTGATGCAACGATGAAAAGAATGCGAAGCGGCGCCGCCCGCCCCATCCGACCATCGCTTCCCAAACGCCGGATTGCAGACGACTTATGAAAACGGGCATTTCATGAAGAAAGGCGGCACACCATTTGCCAACAGGGGAATCGCCTGCCGATTAATCGAGTTCGATTGCACTAGCCGAGAGACCCGGATAAGGCCGCCGCCCCGACGCCTCCTCGGGTTGTTTCTTGCGCGTGCCGCCGGACCACGTTTCGGCGGGTGTGGTGGGACCACGAACACGGGCTGTTCGCCTCTCCCTATTGGCATCACAGAAACGAGGTGTCGCTTGGCTTCCGAAGCCCCCAAGATGAAAGCAACCCTGGGTCTCACGGGGTTGACCGTCAACGCCATGGCGCTGATCGCGCCGGGCGCCTTCCTCTGGCTGACGTACACGGAGCAAGCCGCGTACGGCGCCCCGATGGCCGGCTCGGACATCTGGTTCGGCATCTTCGCCGCCCTGATGCTCTGCTTCGCCACCGCGGTCTCCTACGCGGAGCTGGCGAAGCTGTATCCTGGCGCCGGCTCGTCGTACTTCTTCGCCGAACAGGCCTACCTCGGCAAGAGCCACTCCGCCAAGTTCGCGCGCATCGCCAAGTTCATCATCGGCTGGGCCAGCCACCTCTACTACTGGGTCTATCCCGGTCTGATGGTCGGCGTGACGGCCCTGATCGTCGCCTACATGGCCGGCGACCTCATGCCGCAGTATTTCAGTTCGGCTGTCGCCAGCCCGGTGCTCATGATCATCGTCTGCGTGGTGTTCGCCATCGGCGTCGGCTACATCGCCTACCGCGGCGCCACCACCTCGACCGGCGTCAATCTGGCGGTGAACGTCGTCCAGATCAGCGCCCTGCTGATTTTCACGATTATTGCGATCGCCTACCGCGTCAACCATGCGGACGGCTCCAACGGCTGGACGCTCGACCCCGACGGCAACGCGACCAAGTACTCGCTGGTCACCTTCGCGGTGGGCGCCGACGGCAACATCGGGACCTTCAAGAAGCACTCCAAGGACTTCGACGGGCAAGACGATGACGGCACGATCGCTCAGTACGTGGTGGAGGACGACGGCGGCAAAGCCAAGAAGGACAAGGACGGCAACTACGTCTTCAAGATGAAGGACGGCAAACCGATCAGCGCCAAGACCTACTCGGTGGAAGTCGATGCGGACGGCGACCCGAAGGTTTCCGCCGACGGCAAAACCTGGGCCTTCAAGAAGGACGACAAGGGCCTCAAGGAAGCCGCCACCTACAAGGTGAAGCTGGACAACGACGGCAACCCAGTCAAGGACGCCACGGGCGCCTACGTGTTCGAGAAGAAGGATGAAAAGGGCCCCGACTCCCCGGAGAACTACGTCACCGACGACTCCCCGAAGGGGCAAAACCTGCCGAGCGATCAGACCAACCCGGACGACCACGCGGCCTACTACCCCGACCCGAAGGGCGTGTACGTCCTCGACTCGACCTCGGGCACGGGCAAAGCGATGGCCCTCAGCGACGACGACAAGAAAAAGGAGAAGCTGGAAACCAACTACTACTTGGCGACGGGCAGCCAGGACAAGGATGGTAAGATTGTACCCCAGCTGTGGTGGACGCTTGTGGCCGCCCCCGTCCCGACGGACGCGGACCCGACGAGCAAAGACGAAAAAGTCCGGTTGGGCAAGGACTACGCGGCGTCCCTGCTCAGCCTGAATTACAAGCCCGCGATCTTGAAAGCGACCCCCACGGCGGGCGATACGCGCCAGTGGTTCTCCAGCGCGGCGGACGTCGTTAAGCCGCACGGCTTCAGCTACGTGTTCATCCAGGCGTGCGTCGCCATCCTGATCCTGGTCGGCTTCGAGTCGGTCACGTCGATGGGCGAGGAGGCCAAGAACCCCAAGAAGCACATTCCCTGGGCGATTCTGCTGTCGCTGGCCATCCAGGGCGGCGTCTGCTACCTGGTCGAGTACTTCGCGGCCGGTTACTTCCTCAACCCCGGCTACCCGCTGACGACCGCCGCCGGCGCCACGGCGCCAATCGGCGACATGATGAAGCTGACCGGGGCGTGGCTGTTCGGCAGCGCCGCGGGCGGCGAGTGGTTCTTGCGAATCGAGGCGCTCACCGTGTTCCTGGCCCTGATCGGCACGACGCTGGCCTGCCTGAACACCGGCGCCCGCGTCACCTACGCCATGGGCCGCGACGACGAGGTGCCCTCGCACTTCGGCATGCTGCACGGCAAGAACCTGTCGCCGCACCGCGCCATCTGGACCCTGGTCGTCCTGTCGATCGTCATCGGCATCGTGACCGTCCTGTTCTACCAGTGCGGCGTCTCCGCGCTGGCCGCCAATGACACGGTCCTGGACTCGGCGTTGCTCAAGGGCAACGTCTGGTACCCCAGTTTCCTGCTCTTCCACTCGAGCGTCGGGAAGTTCATCCCCAGCAGCTTGGTGACCATCGCCCTGATCAGCAACTTCGGCACGTTCCTGCTCTACATGCTGACGTGCTGGATCGCCATCGTCGCCTTCCGCGAGCACCACATGTTCAACGGGATCAAGCACCTGGTGATCCCGGTGTTCGGGCTTCTGGCCAACCTCGCCTGCATGCTGTTCTACCTGCTCGGGCCTATCCCCGGCATCGGCGTCGCCGGCATGAGTCCGTTCGAGCCGTACACGGCCCTTGTCTTCGCCGCCCTGTGGGGCGGGTACGGCTGGTTCTACTTCGTGTCCTCCAGCAAGAAGAAGGGCAAGGAGATGCTGCTGACTTCCCCGCCGCGGCCGGCGGAAGACCAGACGGCGCCTGCCGGAAAGGAGGCGTTTACTCCCGCGAACTGAGGACGCTCCCTTGTACGGGCGGGGCAACCCCGCCCCTACTCCCTCGACTGGTCCGGTCGGCCGCCGCTCGCACGGCGGCCGACCGGACGTTTCGCGTTTCGGGACCGGCGGCCACGGGTGAGCCGCCGGGTTTATCCCGGCGGCCCGGACGGCGGGGATGAACCCCGCCGCTCGCCGCGGCGCTCTTCATGCGCAATTCCATAAGATGAGGCGGGACCTGGAATGGCCAATCAGCTGCTTGCAGGTGGGGAGACGCTGCCGCGCACCGACACGACGGTCGAACAGCGGCGGCGGCGGCGGACGCGGCGGGAGGAGGGGATGGACGTCAGCCTGGGACAGCTCTCCTCCATGGGGCCGGTGCGCAAGAACAACGAGGATTATCTCGGTTTCCTGCTGCCGGCCGACGGCCAGGAGGCCCGCGCCCGCGGAGCGCTGGCCGTCATCGCCGACGGCATGGGCGGACAGGACGACGGCGAGGTGGCCAGCCGGCTGGCCGTCGAGACGGCCCTGGCCAAGTTCCGCGAGGCCCGGCCCGGCGCTTCGCCGACCCAGCTCCTCGCCCAAATGTTCGCCGCCGCCAACCAGGCCGTCTACGATGAGGGCAACAAGGTCGGCAAGCAGCGCCGCATGGGCACGACCCTGAGCATCGCCCTGTTCCGCAACAACGAGGTCGCCGTCGGCCACGTCGGCGATTGCCGGACTTATCTGATCCAGAATGGCAGCATCCGCCGACTGACGACCGATCACTCCTATGTCGGCGTGCAGGTGAAGCTCGGCCTGATCTCGGAGGAGGAGGCGCTGCGCAGCCCGATGCGGTCGATGCTGACGCGCAGCATCGGCAAGGACCCCATCGTCCAGGTCGATTTCAGCAGCGCCGTGGTCGGCCGCGGCGATCTGGTGATGCAGTGCTCCGACGGGCTGTACTGCTACGTCACCGAGAAGGAGATCGTGGAGATCGCCACGCACGCGCCGCCGGAAGAGGCGTGCCAGCAGCTCACGGACTTGGCCGTCAAGCGCGGCACCGACGACAACCTGTCGATCCAGATCGTGCAGGTGGATCGGGTGGAGCAGCTCAGCTACTACCGGGGAGCGCCGGTGTACCAGGAGGCGACGGACCCAACCATGAGCCACGAAGTCCAGATCGGCGACGTGCTCGACAATCGCTTCCGCATCATCGACGTGGTCGCCCGCAGCGGCATGGCCTCGGTCTACAAGGGCGTCGATCTGCAAACCGGCAAGACGGTCGCCCTCAAGGTGCCGTCGATGCAGTTCGAGAGCGACCCCGGCTTCTTCACGCGCTTCCAGCGCGAGGAGGAGATCGGCCGGCTGCTCGACCACCCCTACATCCTGCACGTCGTGCCGATGGCGGAGAAAAGCCGCCCGTACATGGCGATGGAGTTTCTGGAGGGCCAAACGCTGCGACAGCTGATGCGCAGCGTGGAGCGGATTCCGGTCCCGGACGCCCTGCAAATCGCCAGCCGACTGTGCGACGCGCTGGACCACATGCACAAGAAGAACGTGATCCACCGCGACCTGAAGCCGGAAAACGTCATGATCTGCAACGACGGTTCGCTGCGCATCATGGACTTCGGCATCGCCAAGGCGGCGGGACTGCGGCGGCTGACGTTCTCGGGCTTTTCGCCGGTGATGGGTACGCCGGACTACATGGCGCCGGAACAGGTCAAGGGCAAGCGCGGCGACGAGCGCACCGACCTCTACAGCCTCGGCGCCATGCTGTACGAGATGACGACGGGGGCGGTTCCCTTCGAGGGGGCCAATCCGTACATCATCATGAATTCCCGCCTGACCGGCGACCCGCCGGCGCCGCGCAAGGTCCACTCGGACATCCCGCCGCGGGTGGAGGAGATCATCCTGCACGCGATGGAGCGCAACCCGGCCGAGCGCTATCCGTCGGCGGCGGCCATGAAGGCCGAGCTGGACGACCCGGAAAAGGTGGAATTGACCGGCCGATGCGACCGTCTGCAGCCGCCGTCGCTGGCGCGGACGAACTGGGCGACGGTGCGGCTGGTGGTGATCTCGGCGCTGGTCCCGGTGCTGCTGCTGGGCGGGGTGCTGATCGTCCTGCACTTCTGGCCGGGGAAGTAAATCGTTCAGCCGCGGTTCGCAGAACCGCGCTCCGACCGAGCGCGGTTCTGCGAACCGCGGCTGAACGGCCGCGCTTGGGATTAGGACGAGGAACCCGACGGATGCCCGACGCCGCCATCCCGTGGACCCTGTTCGCCGGCTGCCTCGTCTTCTTCATGCAGGCCGGCTTCGCCCTGCTGGAAACCGGCATGGTGCGCGCCAAGAACGTCACGCACACCATGGCCATGAACGTCGTCGTCTTCTGCGGCGGCGCCCTCGGCTTCTGGCTGTGCGGCTTCGCGATCCAGAGCGGCTTCCGACACGACTTGTTTTTCCTGAACGGCCGCAGCCTCCAGCCGACCGACTTCGCGCTGTTCTTCTTCTATCTGATGTACATGGACACGGCCGCCACCATTCCCACCGGGGCGATGGCCGAGCGCTGGCGGTTCCTGCCGTTCGTCTTTTTCGGCCTGTTCATGAGCATGATCCTCTTCCCGGTCTACGCCCAGTGGGTCTGGGGCGGCGGCTGGCTGGCGCGCCTTGGCGTCAACATGGGCCTGGGTCACGGCGTCGTCGATTTCGCCGGCTCGTCGGTGGTCCACATGGTTGGCGGCGGCGCCGCGCTGGTCGGCGCCTATCTGATCGGGCCGCGGCGCGGCAAGTTCCGCCTGGACGGCCGGCCCAATCCGCTGCCGGCCCACAACGTGCCGATGTACATGACCGGCACGCTCATCCTCACCTTCGGCTGGTTCGGCTTCAACGCCGGCGCCGCGCTCAAGGACGGCAACCCCGTCGCCGCCGTCGTGATGGCCAACACCATCCTGGCGGCGGCAGCCGGCGCCTTCGCATCCATGACCTACACCTGGACGCTCTACAAGAAGCCCGACGCCAGCTTCCTCTGCAACGGCGCCCTGGCCGGCCTGGTGGCGATCACGGCCGGCTGCGCCTACGTCGCCCCGTGGGCGGCCGTGCTGATCGGCGCCTCGGCCGGCATGATCGTGATCGGCAGCGCCCTGGTCGTCGAGCGCGTGCTGAAGATCGACGATCCGGTCGGGGCGATCAGCGTCCACGGCGTCGGCGGCGTCTGGGGCGTGCTTGCGCTGGGCCTGTTCGCCAATGGAACGCACGGCGACGGGCTGAACGGCGTGGCCGGCTCGGTGCGCGGCCTATTCTACGGCGACGGCGGCCAGCTCGTCGTCCAGCTGATCGGCGTCGGGGCGTGTCTGCTCTGGGTGCTGCCGGTGACGCTGATCTTTCTGCTGATCGTGCGGCGCTACGTCGGCCTGCGCGTCATCGCCGTGGTGGAGCAGCAGGGTCTCGACGTGCCGGAGCTGGGCACGCTGGGTTATCAGGTGGAAGACGCCAAGTTTGCGGATAGCCGATATCGCTATGTCGATCCGCGCTCGGCCAGCGTGCCGCCGGACCTGGGCAAGGTGTTCACGGTGCGCGTCGATGGCATCGACCAGGTACTGATGCGGAAGATTTGGTCGGACCATTGCCAGATCGGCAATCGCCAGCCGACGGCCGACTTCAAGGCGATCTACCCCTACATGACGACGGTGCGCGACAACCGCTTCCGCTTCCGCGGCGGCGACCCCGAGACGGTGCGAGCGAGCCTGGAGCGGCTGTTCAAGGAAGGGGCGTGGGGCAGCCTGGTGACGGCGCGGGTGGATGAGGCGTGACGGCGCGAGGAATCGCACGGCCGGCGTAAGGCGCCAATCATCATTTCGCAACGCCCTTGACCCGCCCCCTAAGATGAGAGTTGTCGTTTCGGCGAACCGCCGCACCTCATCGGCTTCCGATTCTTCGAGCCGCAGCGGTAACGCCATTTCTGCCGTCTGAACCACTCCTATCGTTCGCGCCTTCTCGGCAAGCTGAAATCCCTGCGGGGAATGGGCAAACCGCCTCGTTTCTCCGGGTTCTCTCGTTACAGTGGATGGATCTTGTACCCCCGCAACGCCGTCCTCCGCGGACGCCTGCCAACCGAGGGAACCCCGTGGGCATGCCCGTCCTCCTCGAACGCCGGCGCGTGCTGATCGCGGGCCGTGGGCCGGAACACGACGCCTTGCAGGCCCAGTTCGACGCCGGCCTCTTCCCGGCCTGGGACGCCGTCACGGCCGACGGCGTCGAACGCGCCCGCTTCGTCCTCCAGATGGAACCGTGCGACGTGGTCGTTCTCGATTCCGAGCTGTACCGCCATGCGGCGCCGGACGCGCTGGCTTATCTCGGCGGCGCCGACCGGACGCCGGTGCTGTTCCTGGCGGACGTGACGCCCGGCCTGGTGGTGGAAGCGCTGGGCCACGGCGCCGACCACTGGCTGCCGCGCGACCTGGCCCTCAGCTGCCCGTCGCTTCTGGCCGCCACCCTCCAGACGGCCGCCCACCTCGGCGACCTGCGCCGCAAGGCCCGCACGGCCGGCGAGACGCTGGCCGACTGCCGGCGCCAGGTGAGCCGGCTGGTGAGCCTGCTCTGGGAAACGGCGCCGGCCGAGGGACGGTTCGGCTGGTACAACCAGCGGCACATGCTGGAACGACTCGACGAGGAGGCGGCGCGGGGGCGGCGGCAAGGCGGGGCGTTCACCGTGGTGCTGGGCCAAGTGCAGGGCGCCCGGCGCGAGCAGCTGTCGCCAGCCGAGACGGACCACCTGGCGACGTGGACCGCGGCGCGGGTGACGCAGGCCAAGCGGCGCAGCGACGTGGCCGGGCAGTATGGGCCGCACGGCTTCATGCTGCTGCTTCCCGGCGCGACGGCCACGGGCGCGGTCGGCGCCTGTCGCCGGCTGCAAGGCGTGCTGGAAGAGCCGCCGGCCCTGGAGGAAACGCCGCTGCCGCCGCTGCGGGCCTGCTTCGGACTCGCCCCCTTCTCACCGGCCGCGTCGTCCGTCAAGACGCTGCTGCGCCAGGCCGAGGAGCGGCTGGATCAGGCCCTGTCTGGCGTCGGCGAGCGGGTCGAGGTGTGAGCGCTTTCCCGCCGCCCCGGCAACTATTCCGTTGACGTGGGCGCACGCCCTGCTACGCTAAATCCAGCCTGCCGAAAACACCCGCCTTGAATTCCTTGCCTTGAGGACTGGCATGAAACCGATAACGTCCGTCGCGGCCGGCCCCGGCGGCAAGCCCGGCGTCGATGAGGCCGACCTGCGCGCCGCCGAACGGCTGACCGGGACCTACGACAAAATGACCCAGCAGCTCGGCCGCGTCATCGTCGGCCAGCAGGAGGTCCTCAAGCAGGTGCTGATCGCCCTGTTCTGCCAGGGCCATTGCATCCTCGAAGGCGTGCCCGGCCTGGCCAAGACGCTCATGATCTCCAGCATCGCCCAGCTCTTGTCGCTGAACTTCAAGCGCATCCAGTTCACGCCCGACCTGATGCCGTCCGACATCACCGGCACCGAGATCCTCGAAGAAGAAGAGGGAACGGGTCGGCGACGGATGCGATTCGTCAAGGGGCCGATCTTCGGCAACATCATCCTCGGCGACGAGATCAACCGCACGCCGCCCAAGACCCAGGCCGCGTTGCTCCAGGCCATGCAGGAATTCAAGGTGACGACGGCCGGCACGGATTTCCTGCTGGAAAAGCCCTTCCTGGTGCTGGGCACGCAGAACCCGATCGAGCAGGAAGGCACCTATCCGCTGCCCGAGGCCCAGCTCGACCGCTTCATGTTCAAGGTGCTGATTGACTACCCCAGCTACGAGGAAGAGCTGACCATCGCCGAGACGACGACGGCCGGCGACCTGCCGAAGATCGACGCGGTGCTGGACCGCGACGGCATCCTCGACATTCAGCGCACGGTGCGCAAGGTGCTGATCGCCCGCTCGGTGACGGCCTACGCCGTCCAGCTGGTGCGGGCGACGCGGCCGGGCGCGGAGGAGGCGCCGGACTTCGTGAAGAAGTACCTGTCGTGGGGCGCCGGGCCGCGCGCCTGCCAGGCGCTCCTGCTGGGCGGCAAGGCCCACGCCCTGCTCGACGGCCGCGTCCACGTCTCCACCGACGACATTCGCTATGTGGCAAGGCCGGTATTGCGGCATCGGCTGGCGACCAGCTTCCGGGCGGAGAGCGACGGCGTGACGGCGGACCACATCGTCGAGAAGCTGTTCCACGAAGTCCGGGAGCCGGCGGGGAAGTAGCATCGGTTAGCCGCGACGCGCAGCGGAGCGCTCCGACGGGAGCGCTCCGCTGCGCGTCGCGGCTAACCGGGAGGCGGACGCATGACCCAAAAATACTTCGACCCCGAAGGCCTGGCGCGCGTCGGCCACATGGAGCTGGTCGCCCGCCAGGTCGTCGAGGGATTCTTGACGGGCCGTCACCGCAGCCCCTACCACGGCTTCTCCGTCGAGTACCTCGACCACCGCGCCTACTCGCCCGGCGACGACCCCCGCGCCATCGACTGGAAGATCCTCGCCCGCACCGACAAGTACCACGTCAAGCTCTTCGAGGACGAGACGAACCTCCGCGCCCATCTGCTCGTCGATTGCTCCAAGTCGATGGCGTTCAAGAGCGGCGAGTTGAGCAAGCTCGGCTACGCCAGCTACCTCGCCGCCGCCCTGTCGTACCTGATGCTGCACCAGAACGACGCGGTGGGGCTGGTGCTGTTCGACTCGGAAGTGCGACAATACCTGCCGCCCAAGGCGAAGAAGACGCAGTTCCGCCGTATCCTCGACCTGCTCGACCACTCCTGCAGCAAGGAGGACACCGACGTCGGCGCCGTGCTGCACGACGTGGCCGAGCGCATTCCGCGCCGGGGGTTGGTGATCCTGCTGAGCGACCTGATCGACGACGAGGCGAAAATCGCCGACGGTCTGCAGCACTTCCGCCACAACAACCACGAAGTGATCGTCTTCCACGTCATGGACGACGCCGAGTTGACTTTCCCCTACGATCGGCTGACGCGCTTCAAGGACATGGAAGGGGTCGGCCGGGTGACGGCCAATCCCAAGAGTCTCCGCAACCGCTACCTGGCGCGCATCCACCAGTTCCTCGACACGATAAAGCAGTCGTGCTTCGAGCGCAACGTCAGCTATAATCTGGCCAACACCAAGGAACCCTACGACCACTTCCTGGCGGCGTACCTGGAGAAGCGGGCGCGGCTGGGGTGAGAGGAACGACCATGCGACTGGCCACCATTCAGACGGCGGACGGCCCCCATGCGGCCGTGTTCCAGGGCGACGACTACATCGATCTGCACGCCGCCGACCCCGCCCTGCCGACGGGTGTGCGGCAACTTCTGGAGGGCGGCCCCGCCATGCTCCAGGCGGCGAAGGAGGCGGCTGGACGGGCCGACGCCGTGCGCATCCCGGCGGCCGGGGTCAAGCTGTTGCCGCCGATCCCCGACCCGCCAAAGATCATCTGCATGGGCCTCAATTACCGCGACCACGCCGCGGAAACCGGGGCCAAGATCCCCAGCGAGCCGGTGCTGTTCAGCAAATTCAGCACCGCCTTGATCGGCCCGGAAGAGGCGATCGTTCTGCCGCCCGTCAGCCAAAAAGTCGATTACGAAGCGGAATTGGTGCTGGTGATCGGCAAGAAGGGCCGCCATCTGACGGCCGCGACGGCGCTGGACCATCTGGCCGGCTACACGATCGGCCATGACGTGTCGGCCCGCGACTGGCAGCTGGAGAAGGACGGCCGCCAGTGGTTGGCCGGCAAGACCTTCGACACCTTCGCGCCGCTAGGCCCATGGCTGGTCACGCCGGACGAGCTGCCCGACCCGCACAACCTCGCGGTGCGGCTGCGTCTGAACGGCCAGACCATGCAGGACGGCAATACCCGCCACATGATCTTCACGGCCGGCGTGGCCCTGGCGTACATTTCGCAGGTCGTGACGCTGCTGCCGGGCGACCTCGTCTTCACGGGGACGCCGCCCGGCGTCGGCATGGCCCGCAAGCCGCCGGTTTGGCTCAAGGCCGGCGACGTGGTCGAGGTGGAGATCGAGGGCCTCGGCGTGCTGCGCAACCCGGTGGTGCAGGGGTGAGGCCGGCCGCAAGTCCGCTTGACATCCGCTCCCTTCCCCGGCATATTCCCCCGCGAAGTCGCGGGATGATTGCGCTCCCATCCGGAACCGCCGCGCGGTCGATTGCGACCGCGCGATCGAGAGCCTGATCTCATGAAGATCGCCATTGTCAATAATCAGGCCCCGTTCGTGCGCGGCGGGGCGGAGTATTTGGTGGACAGCCTGTCCACGCGCCTGCGCGGCCGCGGGCACAAGGTCGCCGTGATCCGGCTGCCGTTCAAGTGGTACCCGCCGGCCGCCGTCGTCGAACACATGCTGGCCTGCCGCCTGCTCCACGTCGGGGCCGGCGACCCCGACCTCGTGATCGCCCTCAAGTTCCCGGCCTACCTCTGTCCCTTTGAGAACAAGAAAATCTGGCTGCTCCATCAATTCCGACAGGTCTACGAGCAGTGGGGCACGCCCTACGGCGGGATGCCGGACGAGCCGGAAACGCGGCGGGTCCGCGACATGATCTGGCGGGCGGACACGGCCTGCCTGAGCAAGACCAAGGGCCTCTACACCAACTCGAAAATCGTGGCGGGCCGGCTCAAGCACTTCAACGGCATCGACGCGGACGGCGTCCTTTACCCGCCGCTGGACCGGCCCGAGCTGTTCGGTCCCGGCGACTTCGGCGATTACTTCTTCTACCCCAGCCGTCTCAATACGATCAAGCGGCAGCACGTCGCCGTCGAGGCCATGCGCCACGTCCGCTCCCCGTTCCGTCTCGTCCTGGCGGGCCGGCCGGACGCCGACGCTTATGGCGAGGAGCTGCGCCGCTGCGTCGAGAAGTGGGGCCTGCAAGACAGGGTGCAGTTCCTCGGCTGGATCAGCGAGGAGGAGAAGGCGCGGTGGATGCGCGGGGCGTTCGCGGCCCTGTACCTGCCGCACGACGAAGACTCCTACGGCTACGTGACGCTGGAGGCCTTCCACTCGCACAAGCCGGTGCTGACCTTCACCGACTCCGGCGGCACCGACGAGATCGTGGAGGACGGCGTCAACGGCCGGATGCTGGAGCCGACGCCGGAGGCGCTGGCGCGCGGCATGGAGGCGCTGTGGGGGTCGCGGGAGCAGGCCCGCGAACTGGGTCGGGCCGCCCACGAGACGCTCGTGAAAAAGAAGATCCACTGGGACTGTATTGTGGACCGATTGGCCGGCTGAAGCGGAGGCGACGCATGAGGATCGCGTGGTTCACGCCCTTCAACCCCCACAGCGCCATCGGCCACTACAGCGAAACGGTCGTTGGAGAGTTGGTCAAGACGGACGAGGTCGTCGTCTACGCCTCGGACGCGCCGCGGGCGGCGCATGTTGGACCGGCGCGAGTGGTCGCCCTGGAGGACGGCCGGCTCGAAGCCGTCCTCCACGAGCTGAAGGGCTTCGACGCCGCCGTCTACAACATGGGCAACCACACGCCCTACCATAAGCGGATCTACGAAGTCCTCTTGCGCCATCCCGGCGTCGTGGTCCTGCACGATCTGGTCCTGCGCGACTTCTTCTTCGGCTATTACTTGCACGAAAAGCGGGCGCCGCTTGTCCTTGCGCGGCAGATGGCCTACGGCGAAGGGCCGGAGGCCGAGACCATGGCCCGCGCCTTCCTCACCGGCAAACACTCCGAAACGCTCGACGACCCGGTTCGCCTCCGCTTCCCGATGTTCAAATCGGTCCTGCACCGCTGCGAGGGGGTGATCGTCCACTCGGAGTACAGCCGGGGCCGCGTGGCCGCCGCCGTCTCCGCTCCGGTGGAGAAGCTCGACTTCCCGATGTTCGGGCCGGCCGCGACGCGAGTGGCGAGTGGCGAGTGGCGAGTGGCGAGAGAAAAAGGTACGGAAGCCGGCGGCTTATCCCCGTCTTCTTTTCTCGCCGCTCGCCACTCGCCACTCGCCACTCGGCCGGGACGCATCCGCCTGCTCACCTTCGGCGTCCTCGTGCCCAACAAGCAGGTTCATGCGATCATCGCCGGCATCGCCGCCAGCGACTTCCTCCGCCGCCACGCCGAGTACACCGTCGTCGGCGAAGGCGACGAGGCCTACATTCGCCGACTCCGCCGCGACATCGATCGCCACGGCCTGGCGGGCTGCGTCCGTTTGACCGGCCGTCTTGCCGACGACCGCCTCTGGGACCTGCTGGCCCGGGCCGACGTCGTGGTCAACCTGCGCAACCCGCACTTCGGCGAAAGCTCCGCCAGCCTGCTCGACGCCCTCCTGGCCGGCGTCGCCTCCGTCGTCTGGGACCACGGCTATTACGCCGAGTTTCCCGACGACGTGGTGTGCAAGGTTTCCTCCGAACGCGATCTGAAGCTCGTCCTGGAGCGCCTTTGCCGCGACGAAGGGTTGCGCGTATGCATGGGCCGCGAGGCCCGCCGGCACGCGCTGGGCCGATTCGACACGGGCGTCTTCTGCCGACGGCTCCGTGCCTTCCTGGACGTGATCCGTTCGGGTCGCCCCGTCCTGGCCCTGGCCGACCTCCTGTCCGACCGGCTCCTCGAGTTCGGGCCGCGCCCCCCGGATGGGCTGCCCGAGCGCCTGGCGGCCGAAATCGCCGCCCTCACCGGGGACTCCGCCGCCGCCTGAAGCGCGCGGCCCGGTTCTGTTCCATTCCCTGCCAGGCGCGATTCGTTGCGGTCGGATGGACCGTCACGATTCCGCCGGTTGTGCAGTTTAGGGTGTATGGGGATGCGCGCCGCCGCCTGTCCCCTCCGTTGAAAACAAGACCAAACTAAGGATGGTAGGTCGGTCGCTCTACAGCGACCCGGAGGGGGCGCCGCGGCCGCGTCATGGCGGCAAGGCGGATGGAAGCTTTCGCGGCGCGGTGGACTCTTTATGGTGGGGAAATGTCGGATTTTGCGCGGGGACGTAATGGGAGGGCCTCACAGGGTGGGGCGCGGCGGGCCTGCGCCGCTCTTGCGTTCCGTACCAACGCTCCCGGCTGGGCGGGTGGTGCGACAGCTGCCGTTCGGGGCGGCGGCGGCCCCTGCGACCCCTATTTTCTTCGCCATTTTCCCCTTCCCACCCCTTTACCCAACAGGTATTGTTATATGAACGGAATTGATAGAGGGAGGCCGCTCGCCTTCTCGCCCGATCCCTACGCTCCCACCCACTGACGAGATCTCCAGGCATTCATCCGTGCCGGCGGGCCGGGTTTTTTCCAGCACGATTCATCCCACCGAGGTTCTCTCCGATGACGCTCCGCTCCATCCTCAGCGCGCTCCGGGACAAATGGCCGAGCAGCACAGCCAAGCGGCGCCTACCGAGACTGAAGACCCGCAATCGGCCTCTGGGACTGGAGCGACTGGAGCCGCGCGAACTGCTCTCCGCCACGCCGCCCCGAATCCTTTCCGTCACCCCTCCCGATCAGGGGTCGTCGGTCGAAACGGCGTCGCCCAATACGATCGTCGTGCAGTACAACGAAGCGATGTTCGCCGGCGATCAGGTTCCGGCCAACTACGCGCTCTTCGGCCCCGGCGGCGCGCCTGTCGCCATCAGCTCCGTGACGGCCGACGGCACATTGACGAACGCCTACGACGTCACCTACGCCGCCGGCCAGGTCGGCGGCGCGTACACCCTGTTCGTCCAGGGCGACAAGGTGCATGAAGCCACCGACACGGTCGCCCTGGCCCAGCCCGGCCAGCTCGTCGTCGCCAACGGCGGCGCCGGCCAAAGCACCGTCTCCACGATCAACGCCGTCACCGGAACTACGCCCCTGAACGCGGTGCAGACCTACCCGATGGGGCAGGGCCTCGACCCCTTCGGCACGCCCACCCCGACCGCCGTCGTGGTCGCCGACTTCAACGGCGACGGCATCCCCGACCTCGCCGTCGCCAACAACAACACCGCCGGCGGCGGCAGCGAGGTGGACATCTACGCCGGGAAGGCCGGCGGCGGGTTCAATGCCACGCCGGACGCGAGCCTCCCTCTGGCCCTGGTGGACACCGCCACGGGCGCGTTGATCGCCTTCAACCCCCTCGGCGCCGTGAGCGCCACGGGCTTCGCCGACCTGGCCGTCGCCGACCCGACCAACGGCCACATCGACATCTTCGTCAACAACGGGACAACCGGCGTGCCGTCCTTCGCCCCCGCGGTCTCCTACGTCTCCGGCGCCACGACGCCGGTCGGCCTGGCGGCGGGTGACTTCAACAACGATGGCAACACCGATCTGGCCGTCGTCGATGGCGCCAGCGCCAATGTCGATTTCCTGCCGGGAAATGGTGACGGCACGTTCGGCGCCAAGACCACCGTCGCGCTGACCGGGCTGCAAAACCCAACCTCCATCGCGGCCGGCTCGCTGGCGACCGCCAACTCCGCCGACCTGGCCTTCGGCGGCAGCAACGGCGTGGTGACGCTCATCAACAGCGGGACAGTCGGCGCCTTCACCTTCACCGTCAACGGCCCGTACAACAGCACCAGCGCCACCGGCCTCTTGAACAACGTGTCCTCCGTGGCCATCGGCAACATCAACGGGGACGGCTTCAACGATGTCGTGGCGAGTTCGTCCACCTCGAGCAACGTCGAAGTCCTCGCCAACGCGGACGACGGCAGCGGAACGATCAATGCGGCCCTGAGCCAGACATTCAGCCTCGGCACAGTCTTCGGCAACCTGGTGAGCCTGTCCACCGGGACGAGCGGCCTGGCCGACATCGTGACGGCGAACACCGCCGCCAATGAGGTGACCGTCCTTCAGAACACGTCCTCGCCGGCGACGTTCAGCTTCGCGGCGGCGGCCCACTACACCGTGGACGCCAAGCCGATCGCCCTGGCGATCGGCGCCGTCAACGGCGACGCCAGCCCGGACGTGATCACCGCCAACACGGGCATCGGGTTCAACCAGGGCGGGACGTTTTCGGTCCTGCGCAACAAGGGCGACGGCACCTACCTCGTCTCCGCCCCGCTGCCCGAGGCGGCGAACGCGCAGCCCGACGCGGTCGCCGTGGGCGACCTCAACGGCGACGGCATCCCCGACCTCGTCGTCGCCAACTTCAACACCAACACGGTGTCGGTCTACCTGGCCACCGCACCGGGCGTTTATGCCGCGCCCGTGGTCTATTCCATCACCGACCTCGGCGGCCACGGCAACGGCCCCGTCAGCGTGACCCTGGCCAATTTGACCGGGAACCCGAACCAGCTGGACATCATCACCGCCGACCGGGACGGTTACGTCTCCGTCCTGGCCAACAACGGCTCCGGCAGCTTCGCCCAGGCCGTCACCTTCGCCGTGGGAAACAATCCCACCCAGGTCGTGGCGGGCAAATTCGACGGCAGCGGGAACGTCAGCCTGGCGGTCTCACACAACGGCGCCGGCGCGGCCCAAACCGCGCGCGGCGTGACGCTCCTGCTGGGCAACGGCAACCGCACGTTCCAGGCCGGTCAGGAAATCGCGGCGGCGGCGAACGTGGCGGCCACGGCCCTCGTCGCCGGAAACTTCATCAGCACGGCCCCCGGCGCGCCGCTGGACCTCGCGGTGGCCAACGACGCGACCAGCAGCGTTATCCTTCTCCAGAACAACGGGTCGGGCGTTTTCACGCAGCAGGGGTCGTTCGCGGTGGGGCCGCATCCCTCAGCCCTCGCCGCCGCCGACTTCAACCGGGACGGCTTCCTGGACGTGGTCGCCGTGAGCAAGGACATAACCAACGGCACGCAGCAAATCTCGGTGCTGCTCAACTCGGCGGGAAGCGGCTTCGCGCCGGCGGTCACCACGCCCCTGCCGTTCAACTTCCCCATCCAATCGGTGGCCGTCACCGACGTCAACGGCGACGCCTTCCCCGATCTGGTGGTGGGGCTGACCGGGACCCCAACCAGGCCGACGCAGAACGCGCCGGCCGACGCCAACTTCTACGTCCTGACGGGCAACGGCGACGGGTCGTTCGGCAATCCCATCCCCTACATGGCGGGCGGGGCGGCCAGCTCGACCGTCGTGGGCGTCGTCAGCGATCCGTTTGTACACATCACGACGTTCCACTTGGTCAGCAACATCGTCAACGTGAACCTGATCCAGAATGGCGGCTTTGAAGGCAAGGACCTGAGCGGCCAGCAGGGCAACCTGCTCGGCTGGCAGACGGCCCAGGTCCCGAACAGCCGCGGTGCCTTTTACACCCAGACGGGAACGCTCAGCCCGCTCAGCCTGACCACCGTGCCCGCCCCGACCCCCGGGGCCGCCGGCGGCCAGAGCCTCTACCGGGCCATGCTGGACCAGTCCAACCTCATTCCCGTGTCCCCAGGTCCCTTTGGTTTTAACCAAAATTCCGTCGAGAGCTACGCGGGCAGCAACTTCCTGTACCAGCTGGTGACGCTGCCGGCGTCGGCGACGGCGCTCAGCTTCTCCATCGACCTGTACATCCAGTCTCTGACGGGATTCACGTCGGGCGAGGCGTCGCTGTTCTACAACAACCCCAACAACACGAACCCGAACGTGGGGAACGACCAGCAGGTGCGCGTCGATATCATGAACCCGAACGCTCCGGGTTTCGCCATCACGGACACGGAAGCCGACGGCAAGGGCGACATCCTCCAGAACATCTTCCAGACCAACTCCACCGATCGGAATACGCTGAATCTGAAGCTCCGCAACATCGACCTGTCGTCTCTGCTGGCGGCCTACGGCGGCAAGCAGGTCCTCATCCGCATCGCCACGGTGAACAACATGGGGCCGATGATCGTCGGCGTGGACAACGTCGGCCTCCAGACGAAGTACGCCGACGTCATCGCCCCCACCTTCCCCGGCCAGCCCCAGCTGCGAAACCCCGGCTATTTGACCGGCCCCAGCAATCCCCCGGTGTTCTCCACCACGGACCCGACCCTCATCGGCCGCGTCGCCGACGACGGCGGCGTCAACAACATCGCCTACGTGGCCTTCAGCCCAACCGGCGACACGACCTTCAACAAGCCGGGCGACTTCCGAATCAGCGCCCTGAGTCTGGATCCCACAGGCAACTTCTCCGTCACCCTGCCCAACCCCGTCCTCGGGCTGAACACGGTCAGCGTGGAGGTGGTGGACCAGGCCGGCAACGTCACCATGGGCCAGACCATCAACTTCATCTACCAAGGCCCGAGCGTCACGAACTGGCAGGCGGTGGGGCCTGGCAGCATCAGCACCGCCAATACCGGCAGCCAGTACACCTCGGTCGCCGGCCGCATCAACAGCGTCCTCGTGGACCCGCAAGATCCCTCCGGCAACACCTACCTCATCGGCTCGGACAACGGCGGCGTCTGGAAAACGACCGACGGCGGCGCCGACTGGACCCCGGCCACGGACTACGTCTTCGACAAGGGCAACCCCATCAACGTCCCGGTCGGGGCGCTGGCGGGCGCCGTCAATACCACCACGGGGCAGTACGTCGTTTACGCCGCCACCGGCGACGCCACCCCGTTCCCCAGTTCCCGGGCCGGCTCCGGCATCCTGGTCTCCACCAACGGCGGCAACAGCTTCGTCGTCGCCGGCAACAGCGATGTGGTGCTGGCCGGCGCCCGCATCAGCAAGATGGCCGTGGACCCGAACAACACGAACATCGCCTACGCCGCCGTCGCCTCCGGCGGCCAGTCGGGGCCGGGCATTTACAAGACCACGGACGGCGGTCAGACCTGGGTGAACGTCCTCACGACCACCAGCATGAACCTGACCGCCCTGGGCTTCCCGGCCGGAACGACGATCGCCTCCGTGACCGACATGTCGCTCAACTCGCACGACAGCAGCCTGCTCACCATCGGCCTGGGCAACATCGGGCTGGTCGGCGCCAGCGCCACGGCGGGCGTGTGGACCTCCCAGAACAGCGGCCTCAGCTGGCAGCCCGTGGTGGGCGGCCTGAACCCGAACGTCATGAACAGCACCCTCCCCGGCGCCCGGCCGATCATCAACCCGACGACTGGGACGGCCGATCCCAATAGCGGCATCTTCCTGGGCCGCGTCACCCTGGGCGAGGGCTTCGGCACGACCAATGACATCTCCACGTTGTACGTGCTGATTTCATCTCCGCCGGCCGCCGTCCCGCTTTCCGGGAACAACATCAACTTCGGCACCACGCTTAACGGTACGCCGGACACCACGCCCTCGGAAGCCAGCACCTACCACAACACGCCCACGCTCTTCGGCCTTTACAAGAACGGCGGCGAGATCCAGGGCAACAACGCCTGGACGCACGTCATGATCCGCGAGCAGACCGGCGGCCCGTCTCCCGACATACCGGCCTGGCACGACCTCGACCTCACCGGGGTGGACGGCAGCAACGTCGGGGCAATCATCGTCGATCCGACCGACCCGAACGTGGTCTACGTCGGGGCTTCGGAGGAGTACCCCTTCGCTCAAGGCCCTAACCACGGCCTCCTTCGCATCGACACCGGCGACATGCTAGACGTGAACACGCTGGACCCCATCACCCTCACGTACGTCAACAACGGCGACGACATCCAAAAACGGGTGGCCGCCTACGACACCACGAGCGCCGAAGACAAATTCGAGTATCCGACCGCAAACGACCAGGGCTACATCGGCGAGGGGGTGTCCTGGACCGACCTCTCGACGAACGCCTTCAACAACAACTTCAGCTTCGGGGGCGCTCTTGCCCCGCCGAACATCACGTCCGTGGCGATCGACGCCCAGCACCGAATCATCTTCGGGACCGAACAGGGACTGTATCGCCTCGTGTACCAAGGCACGGGTTACGACTTCACCAGCGGCGGGAACGGCATCATTGCGCAGGGGGGGGCGACCGGCAAGATGCCATCGACGGCCACCGTGCCCTCGTCCACCATCCAGCTGACCGCGATCAACGGCAACCTGCAGATCGCCGACCTGACCTCCGTGGCCATCGATCCGTCCATCCCCGGCCGCTTCTACACCACCCAGTTCAACACCGGCGCCGCGCTGATCGCCAGCGGCGTGAATTCCGCGACCACCATGGGGCTGACGGGGTTTATCGGCATCCCCGACGGCGACCGGGCTGTCGTCGGCAACCCCACCCCGGGCGCCCCGCCCGGCACGCTCAACACCGTCTACGAGGAATTCGCCTACGGAGACAAGTCGACCCTCGTCGCCTTCCAGCCGACCGCCTCCGTCCAGGGCGGCGTCTTGGGCAGCTTCATCAATTTGCCCACGACGAACCTCGGCTACACCGACCAGGCCGGCTACCTGCCCGTCCTGACGGAGTACCCGCAAAAGGTCTTCGACACCGGCAGCGGCCAGTACTTCGACGAGCTGCTCCTCGGCACCGACCGGATCTACGTGACGAAGACCAGCGCCGGCGATTTCACCCAGGTGCCCAGCAACGGCCCGCTGTCGAAGAAGGGCGGCTACATCACCGCCGCCACCTTCGCCCCGACCAACGACCAGATCATCTACGCCGGCACCAACAAGGGCGAGGTGTTCGTCACGTTGAACAAAGGCGGCGACTTCTTCCAGGAGATCGACACCGGCCTCCCCGCCAACGGAACCATCAACAGCATCACGGTCAATCCGACCAACCCGCTGATCGCCTACGTCACCATCGGCGGCGTCGCCGGTTCCCGCATCTTCGAGGGGGTGACGACGGTCACGGCCGGCAAGGCGACCACCGTCTGGACCAACATCACCGGCAACCTGGCGGCCGTGGGCGTCAACGCCCTCGTGGTGGATCCGCGCTCGCAGCCCGGAAGCGGCGCCCCCAACGGCCGGCTCTACGTCGGCACCGACGTGGGGGTGTACGTCTCCGTAAACAACGGCGGTACCTGGGCGCTGCTGGGCGTCGGCCTTCCCCACGTGCCCGTGATCGACCTCCAGTTCAGCCAGAACCTGGAGGAGTTGGTCGCCGGGACGCAGGGCCGCGGCGCCTTCATGATCTCCACCGACCGCGTCGGGCCGCACGTGGTTTCCGTGACGCCGGCCACGCCGGTCAACCCGCTGGCGGGGCCGCTGACCTCCGTGACCGTCACTTTCAACGAGGCGATCGGCTCATTCCCGCTGAATCAGGTGACCATCACAGGCCCCGGCGGCAACGTCATCACCCCGCTGACCGTGACCGACGTCAGCGTCCCACCGCCGGGCCTGGGGAATCCGCACAACGTCTGGCAGATCACCTTCGCAGCCCAGTCCGCGGATGGGATCTACACCTTCAAGGTCGGGCCGAACGTCACCGACGTGGTCGGCAACCCGATGGACCAGAACCAGAACGGAATCAACGGCGAAAACCCCGGCGATATCTATACCTTCACCGTCGATCTGAACAGCACGGACAACGGCCGCTTCGTGACCGGCCTGTACAACGACCTGCTCGGCCGGCCCGCCGACACCACCGGCTTCGAGAACGTGCTGGCTCCGATCGACGCCGCCCGCTACGCCCTGCTGCCGGGGCTGGCGTCGGCTTACGTCACGCAGCTGGGCGCCCCGCAGCTGATCAACGACCTGTATCAGTCGAGCGGCGTGACGTACAGCACCAGCAACCTGATGAGCATCCTCGGCGTCGGCAACCTGGTGCCAGGCGTGGCGCCCAACCAGAGCTACTTCCAGTCGCAGCTCGCCGGCGGCGCCTCGTTTGAGTCCATCATCGTGTCGCTGGCCAGCTCCATCCAGTACTTCACGCAGACCGGCTTGGGCCGCAATGTCGGCGGCTTCGACTCCAACTTCGTCACGCAGGTTTACGAGGACCTGCTGAACCGGGCGCCGACCAGCTTCGAGCTGAACACGTTGTTTGTGCCGCAGCTGGCCAACGCTGAGTCCGCCGCCCGGACGCAGGACGCCCGCAACCTGGAGGCGACGCAGGCGTATCAGACCAACGTCATCAGCGCCGATTACAACCTGTACCTCAAACGCAACCCCAGCTCGGGTCCGAACGGCGACATCGCCTACTGGCTCGGCCAGTTCCAGGTCGGCGTGACGCAGGACCAGCTCGTCGCCTCCCTCCTCGGCTCGCCGGAGTACTTCACCTTCGACGCTCCGAAGGTGGTCGGCGGCGGCGCGACGCCCAGCACCGACACGTGGATCCGGGCCGTCTACGCCCAACTGTTCCCGAACTACACCATCCACCCGTCGGAAGAGAGCTACTGGGACAGCGTGCTCGTGCCGCCCGGCCAGACGCCGGGGCCAGGCCAGATGGCGCTGCCGCAGGCGGCTTTCATCCTGGACACGAGCAGCCTGTACCGCTTCGGCGACCTCGGCAGCAACCCGAACAACTTCGTCAACGGTTCCGTCGATCGCGCCTACAAGCAGTTCCTCGGCCGCGACGCCACGTCGGCCGAGATCACCCACTGGCAGCAGGTGTACGCGGCCAATCCGAACTACCGCGTCGAGGACCTGGACGCCGCCATCATCGGTTCGGGGGAGTATTTCGCCAAGAACACCACGGCCGCCACGCCGCTGCCGTCGCAGGAGCAGCAGTGGGCCAACGCCCTCTACACGTCCGTTCTCGGCGCGCCGAACTCCTCGGCCGAGCAGGCCACCGACCTGCCGTTCCTGGCGACGGCCGACTTCAACGCCCGCGGCGCGGTCGTCAACGCCGTGGTCGGCAGCCCGGAGTACCGCACCGACGTGATCGACTTCATCTACGAAAGCGATCTGCATCGGGCGCCGGCGCCGAATGAAGTGGCCGCGTTCCTGCCGATCGTCGGAGCGGGCGCGAGCGCGGCCGGCGGACTCAACGGCGACGAACAGTTCCTGACCGCGGTGCTCAGCTCGCAGGAATACTTCCTGCTCCAGTCCGACCCGTCGGCGGGCGGGCTGCACACGAACAATTCGTGGCTGCTGAGCCTCTACCCCAGCCTGCACGTGCCGGTCAATGCAGTCGGCGAGGCCGCCAACCTCGGCGCCCTGATCGCCGCCTACGCTCCGACGCGGCTGAACGCCATCCAGCTCTTCGTGACCAGCGCGGAGTACCGAACCGACTTCATCACGACCGAGTACCAGACGCTGCTCGGCCGGGCGCCGGGGGCGTCCGAAGTGACGTTCTGGCTCGGCTCGCTCGGCGCGGGCACGACGCCGGAGCAGCTCATCGCGTCGCTGATCGGCTCGCCGGAGTTCTTCACGCGGTCGCCGATCATCCTGGGGCAAAGCATTCAGCCGACCAACACCACGCTCGTCGAGGCCGCGTATCAGGTGCTGTTCCCGAACTACACGGTCAGCACCGGCGAGGTGAACTTCTGGGTGAACCAGCTCAACGCCGGCTCGATCACGGCGCTCCAGATGGCGACGATCCTGGACACCAGCACGCTGTACTTCTTCGGCGCCAACCCGACGACCGGCGGCTACGTCAACGGGTTGGTCAATCGCCAGTACGTCAAGTTCCTGGGCCGCAACGCCGGGCAGCCCGAGATCAACTACTGGATGTCGGTCTACAACGCCGACGTGGCCGCCAAGCTCCCCTTCAACACGTTGGGGCTGATCGAAACCATCCTCGACACGAACGAGTACTTCCAGAGGACGCACCAGTTCCCGTAACCAGTGGCGTCCCCGACGGAAACGACATGGCCCCGGTCCTGCCGAAGGACCGGGGCTTTTTTCTCGCGCCCGCCGTCGTTACTCTTTCACGCGATCGACGGGATGCAGGGCCGCGTCCTTCCTTTCCTCCCACTCCTCCGCCGTAAGGCGGCCGCGCACGGATTGAACATAGGTTGACATGTCAAAGAACGATTGCCGGCCGGTGGCGCTGACCAGGGGTTGGACGCCCAGCAGGCGCGACAATTCCGCCTCCACCTGGGCGCCGCCGTCGGCGAAGCCGGCCCGGTCGAGGTAGACGCCGCGGAAACCCGCCAGGGCGATTTTCTCCACCACCTCCGGCAAGGGCCGCGTCGCCAGGTCGGCTTGCCAGCGGGCGGTCTCCCGCCCCCGAATGGCCCCGAAACTCCAGCGCAGCGTCCGCGTGTGCAGCCACGGCCGCAGCAGCTCGTAACCCCCGAGGTTCCCGACGTTCGGGCCTTCCGGGAAGAGAACGTAGGGCATCTGGTAGATCATGGAGCCGGCCGGCAGCGCCGCCTCCATGCGCCGACCGAATTCCTCGTCCGACGCATACTGGACCCGCGTGAGCGCGTATTGCGGAGTGAAATAGGTTGAAAATTGGTCGAAAAGGCCGAGGCCCAGCAGGGCGGCGAGGCCGGCGGCGTAGGCAGCGCCGGACCACGGGCCCTTGACGAGCCTCCGGGCCAGCCGCTGGACGAGCAGGAACACGGCCGTCACCGCGAAGAAAGCGATGAAGATGCTTATCCGGTTGTAGCAGCGGATCATCGGCGAGAGGTGATAGGCGATCTGGCAGCCGAGGCCGCCGATGGTCCCGAGCGCGACCGAAGCGACGGTCAGGTAGGCGAGGCCGTCTTCACTCCGCTCGGCCCGGCCCCACCGCCGCCACAGGAACCGGCCGACGAGCCACAGGAAGCCAAGCGACGCCAGGGCGCCGAGCGCGACGGCCGCCGCCTCCCCGGTGGGGCGACGGGGCGGCGCGACGAATCGCTCCCGGAGCCGGGCGACATACCCGATTCGATGCTGGTAAACCGGCAAGAGCATTTCGCTGACGTTGAGGCCGTAGATGTCCGCCTCGCCCGCGCAGGCGCCGCGACCTCGTAGTCCCTTCCATGCTGGGCCCTGTAGAGGACGGAGGGCGCCAGCGCCGCCGCGAGCGCCGGCGATGAGCAGCGCAGGCAGGGCCGAGGCCGCCAGCGTCGTCCATCGTCGCTCCCGGACTGCGGCCGCGATCCCGGCCGCCACCAAAAGGAAGCAGGCGAAGAGGGCGTAGTAGACCCCGGACAGGCCCGTGAGCGCGCACAGGAGCGCCGCGCCCGCCGCCTCCCACGTCCGCAGCCGCCAGCGCGGCCGATCCGCGCCCGGGTCGAGCCGGTGGAACGGGTTGCGACCCAGGTAGACGCGCAGGGTGAGCCAGAGGATAAGCGGGACCAGGTAATAGGCGGCCAGGAAGAGGTGCCCCCCAGCGAAGCGAAAGAAGTGATACAGGGCGCAGGCGTACAGCACCGCACCCGCGAGAGCGGCCAGCCGACCGATTCGGAGGCGGCGCAGCACGAAGTAGGCGGAAAGGCCCGTCAGGGGAAACGGCAGCAGGCCATACAGATTCAGGACGACGGCGGAGTCCGGGAACACGCAACCAAGCATTCTTAGGCAAGCGACATGCAGGACATCAGGTATCGGAAAATCGCGCAGGTCCATCACCCCGGCGCGCCCAGCCGGCCGTTGTCGTAAATCCAGCCGGATTCCAGCACGTCCTGGGCGAACATCTGGCTCATCAGGTTGTCGCCGCCGTACCAGAGAGGAACCCCCAGGTCGGCGCGCCACAGCTGGAGGGCAATGGCTGCGGCGGCGACGGTCACGAGGGCGGCGGCGGCGTAGCCGGCGGCGTTTTTCCACGTTTCGCGGACGCCGGAGTCCGCGTCTCGTCGGCGTTCAGCCGCGGCGGGCGGGGCGGCCGGAGCCTGCGGCGCGAGCGTGGACATGGACAGGTTCCTTGCGTTTGGGAGGCGCGTCCGGCGCCGCCGCTACGCAGACATCCTCAGCCAGTGGGCCGCCAACGTCTCGTGGATCGTCGCGATCACGAAGTCCATCATCGGCCGCGTGAGGCCGGGGTATACGCCGATCCAGAACGTCTGATTCATCACTCGGTCGGCGTTGGCGAGGTCGCCGACGACGCGGACGTTGGCGCCGCGGTAGGCCGGCTGGCGCAGCAGGTTGCCGCCGAAGAGGAGCCGCGTGCCGATCTTGCGGGCGTCCAGCGCCCGGACCAGCTGGTCGCGGCTCACCGGGCTGCGGTCCTTGACGGTGATCGGGAAGCCAAACCAGGAGGGGTTGCCGTTCGGCGTCGGCTCCGGCAGGAGGAGGGCGTCTGCGAACGGCTCCAATCCCGACCGCAGATAGGCGAAGTTGGCGCGGCGGGCCTCGATGAAGCGCGGCAGCTTGCGCATCTGGCTGACGCCGACCGCCGCTTGCATGTCCGTCACCTTGAGGTTGTAGCCGATGTGGCTGTAAGTGTACTTGTGGTCGTAGCCGTGCGGCAGGTCGCCGAGCTGCCAGTCGAAGCGCTTGCCGCAGGTATTGTCGCACCCGGGTTCGCACCAGCAATCGCGGCCCCAGTCGCGGAACGACTCGGCGATCTTTTTCAGCACTGGGCTGTCGGTCAGCACCGCGCCGCCTTCGCCCATCGTGATGTGGTGGGCGGGGTAAAAGCTGGTGGTCGCCAGGTCGCCGAACGTGCCGACCTTCCGCCCTACGAACTCGGCGCCGACGGCGTCGCAGCAGTCTTCCACCAGCCAGAGATCGTGTTTAGCGCAGAAATCCGCGACGGCCGCGGCGTCGAACGGGTTGCCGAGGGTGTGCGCGATCATGACGGCCCGCGTGCGATCCGACAGCGCCGATTCCAGCCGCGTCGCGTCCACGTTGTAGGTCGGCAGGTCCACGTCGAGGAACACCGGGACGCAGCCGTTCTGCAGGATCGGGTTGATCGTGGTAGGGAATCCCGTCGCCACGGTGACGACCTCGTCGCCCGGCTTGAGGCGCCTGTCGCCGAGTTTCGGCGAAGTCAGAGCGGTCAAGGCGACGAGGTTGGCGCTGGAGCCGGAGTTGACGAGCAGCGAGTAGCGCAGGCCGAACACCTTGGCGAACTCCGCCTCGAACTGGCGGGCGTAGCGGCCGGTGGTGAGCCAGAAGTCGAGCGAGGCGTCCACGAGATGCTTCACGTCGTCGGCGTCGAAGACCTTGCCGCTGACGGGCACGGGGTCCACGCCGGGCCGGAACGGCCGCTCCGGCCACGTCTCGGCGAAGTGGCCCTCGACCAGCTTCAGGATTTCGTCTCGAACGGACATACCGTACCTCGCTAGGCGGCCATCGGCCGAGTCGAACGGCGCGGGCAGCCGGGCGACAAAGTCCCGCACCTGCGCCTGGACCGAATCCACGTCGAGCTGATGTTCGCGTATCAGGTAGTCGTAGCTTCCGGCGTAGCGCGAAAAGCGGTCGCGCACGCCGACGCGGCACACCCACGTCGGCCCGTGCGTCGAGGTGCATTCGGCGACGGCGGAGCCGAGGCCGCCGTAAACCGAATGCTCTTCCAGCACCACGACTCCCTCATGCCGGCCGCACACCGCCGCGACGTGTTCGGCGTCCAGCGGCTTGATGCACGGTGCGCTCCAGACGGCGCTGCCCGGCCAGTCGCGCGCGGCGGCCAGCGCCGTCCGCACCATCGAGCCGGTCGCCAGCCAAACCAGCGGCCCGCCGCCGTCCTGTACGCGGAGCATTCGGCCCCATTGCAGATCGGGGACCGATGCGTGAACCACTCCCAGGTCCGATTTGCCCATGCGCAGGTAGACCGGCCCGTCGGCGGCGAAGGCCAACTCCATCGCGGCGGTCATCTCCGCCGCGTCGGCCGGCGACAGGATCGACAGTCGCGGAACGCCGCGCGCGGCCGCCACGTCTTCCGTACTCTGATGGCTGGTCCCGAGTGTGCTGTAGACGACGCCGGCGCCGTCGCCGACGAAGATCACCGGCAGCGATTCGTAGCAAACGTCCATCTTGATCTGTTCCAGCACGCGCACCGGCACGAAGGCGCTGAGGCCGTAGACGACCGGCCGGAAGCCGCCCTTCGCCAGGCCGGCCGCGACGCCGACCATGTTCTGCTCGGCCACGCCGGCGTTGACGTACTGGTCGGGGCAAACGCGGCGGATCTCGTCGAAGAGAGCGTAGCCGTGGTCGCCGGTCAGCAGCAGGACGCGCGGGTCCTTCCGAGCGGCGTTGACCAGGGCGGCGCTGAAGGCGTTGCGCATAGGACCATCCTCCGCGTCCGATTCTCGTTTAGCCGCGGTTCGCAGAACCGCGGCTCTGCGAACCGCGGCTAAACGGGATCGAATGTCAATTGAGTTCGGCCAGGGCCGCCCGATAGGTGTCGTCGGACAACCGCGTGTAGTGCCAGCGGTTGTCGCCTTCCATGAACGACACGCCCTTGCCCTTGACGGTGTGGGCGACCAGGCCGCGCGGCTTGTCGCCCGGCAGGCTCGCCAGCTCCATGAGCGCGTAATCGACGGCGTCCTCGTCGTGGCCGTCCACCTCGCGCGTCTCCAGGCCGAACGCCGTCAGCTTGTCGGCGATGCGGCCCATGTCCATGACCTCGCTCGTGGTTCCCATCGCCTGGAAGCCGTTGGCGTCGATGATCGTGATGAGGTTCGACAGTTTGAAGTGGGACGCGAACAGCAGCGCTTCCCAGATTGGCCCCTCGTTGGCCTCGCCGTCGCCGACGATTGCGTAGACGCGGCGGCCCGTGCCCTTGCGCTTCGCCGCCATCGCCAGGCCGACGCCGACCGACAGGCCGTGGCCCAGCGAGCCGGAGCTGACTTCCAGGCCGGGAACGTGGGCGTCGGACAGCCCCTTGAGCTTGGTCCCATCCCCGAAATAGTGGTCGATGTCGTGGTCGGTGAGCCAGCCCAGCTCGCGGAGGCAGGCGTACTGGGCCATGACGCCGTGGCCCTTGCTCAATACGAGATGGTGCATGTCCGCGTCGCCGGGCTGCTTGCCGATCGCGCCCAGGTGCGAGCGGTAGAGGACGGCCAGCATCTCGATCAGCGAGAAGGCGCAGGCGACGTGGACCGTCGATCCGGCCTTGGACATCCGCAGGACGGTCTGACGCAGGCGGCGCCCGTCGAATGGTTGCATTTGCCACTCCTCTAAATCCGCATTGTCCGCGCGGCGTTCAGGCGGCCAGGCCTTCCTGCGGCGGACCCGGGCGCCGCCCCACGGTAGAGGGCTGCGCCTCGTCCACGTTGATTGTCCGCTCGATCAGATACAGCGGGCGGCCCTTGGTTTCGATGTAGATGCGGCCGATGTATTCGCCGACGGCGCCGAAGCCCAGCAGCATGACGGCCAGGTTCAACAGCATGAGCAGGTACACGGTGGTCAAGCCGGGCAGCGCGTAGCCCAGGAGCCAGCCGCCGAAGTAAACCAGCGCCAGGCAGAAGGCGCCCGCCAGCAGCACGGCCCCGCTGACGGAGAAGAGCTGCAGCGGTCGGATGGAGAAGCAGGTGACGGCGTTGGCCGCCAGGTTCAGCAGATAGAAGAAGGGGGCCTTGCTCTTGCCTTCCTTGCGAGGTCGGCGGTCATAGACGATCGGGCAGCTCGGGAACCCGATCCAGTGCGCCAGACCGCGCAGGTAGCGGTTGCGTTCGCCGCACGCGTTCAGCGCGTCGATGGCCCGGCGCGACAACAGGCGGAAGTCGGTGGCGTTGGGCGTGATCTCCACGTCGGAGAGAGCGTGGACGATTCGGTAGAGCAGTCGCGCCAGCACGGCCTTCCAGATCGGGTCGCCGGTGCGGCGCCGCAGCACGCCGAAGACGACGTCGTGCCCCTCCTCCCACTTGCGCAGGAACTCGGGGATCATCTCGGGAGGGTCTTGCAGGTCGCTGAACAGGACCAGTGCCGCGTCCCCCTTGGCCAGCCGCAGGCCCGCGGTGAGCGAGCCTTCGACGTGGAAGTTGCGGCTGAACCGGACGTAGCGCCAGCGGGCGTCGCGGGCGCACAGCGCAGCCGCGGCCGCGGCGGTCCCGTCCGTGCTGCCGTTGTCCAGGACGATCACCTCGTAGTCGTACGGCTGGCCGGCCATGACCGCCGTCACCTCGTCGTAGACCTTCGGCATGTTGGCCTCCTCGTTCCGGGCCGGAACGAGGAGGGTCAGCATCCGCCGGGCCGGCGGGGCGGCCTCGGCCGATCTCGGTTCACCGTCACGCATGGCCGAAGCCTCCTCGTGTCACGCCGCGCGGGCGGAAGACGCCGCCTGAAAAGAGGTGGTGTCGCTCAGGCACAGCTTCACGTAGACCCGTTGCCCATCCTGCTCGTAATAGGCGAAGCCGCGGTCGCCGAAGGTGCGCGCCCGCAGCAGGTTGATCACGTCCCCGACGCGCATCACCGCGTTCAGGTCCAGCTTGTCGAGTTTGCCGATCTCCGATTTCTTATGGTAGACGGCCCGCGACTCGTCCTGGGGCGTGGGGACGATTTGCCCGGCCGCGATCTTCGGCCAGGTTTCCCGGAACAGGGCCACGATCTCGTCCTGGAGACGGTTGTAGATCGTGTAGGCGGTGTCGAGCGGTTGCAGGGGCACCGGCCGCTGCGCCCAGATGGGGCCGGTGTCCGCGTTCGCATCGACGGCGTGCAGCGTCACCCCCGTGGGCGATCCGTCGAGGAGGCTGTGGACGTGTGGGAACCAGCCGCGGTTGACCGGCAACATCGCGGGGTGGAAGTTGACGGTGCTCTGCGTCGCCGCGGCGATGACCGCCGGGGTGATGAGGTACGCCCAGTAGACCGTGATGATGAAGTCCGGCTGGAGCGCGGCCATTCGGGCGACGTGTCGGGGGTCCTTGAGGAGCGGCGCCTGGAACACGTCCTCCGGCGCGCACCCCGAGGCGCGGATGATTTCGTCGCCGTACTTCTGGTGTTCCGGTTCATGCACGTACAGGCGGGCGATCGTGTCGCCGTTGGCTCGCAGATACCGGCACACCTCAAGGCCGGGCCGGTCGTTGGCCATCAGAACCACTGTTTTCGCCATCACTTCCTCCAGGTTCTCTTGCGCTCCGCGACGCCTCATCGTTTGAGCGCTCCCCTGTCGGGTCGCGGCTGAACGGGCGGAAGCGCCGCGCTCGGTTCACGCCGCCGCCAACCCGCGCCCGGCGGCCAGCACTTCCTTCAGCGCCGCACACACCCGATCGATGTCCGCCTCCGTGAGGTTGTGGCCGCTCGGCAGGTTGACGCCGTTCCTGGAAACGCGGTAGGCGACAGGGTTCTTTTCCGCGCAGCTCTTGAACATCGGGAACGAACTCATCGGCGGGAAGAACGGCCGGCTGTCCACGCCGCGCTCCTTCAGCCCCTTGATGACCTCGTTCCGGCTCACCCGCGCCTTGTCGCCCAGGACGATCGACGACATCCAGTAAATGCTGCGGGCGTACGGCGCTTGGGCGTTCAGCGTCGCCTCGGGCAGGTCGGACAGCCGCTCCTTGTACCAGCCGTAGATGACGCGCTTCTTGCCGACCAGCTCCTCGATGCGCTCCAGCTGGGCCAGGCCGACCGCCGCCTGGAGGTTCGACATCTTGTACTTGTACCCGACTTCACTGATCTGGAAAGGAATGTGCTTGTCGCGGCCGTGGTCCCAGAGGAAATGGATGCGCTCGAAGAGGTCCTCGTCGTTGCAGCAGAGCATCCCGCCCTCGCCGGTCGTCATGATCTTGGCGCCCTGGAAACTGAAGCAGGCCACGTCGCCCAGGCCGCCGACCTTCCGGCCGCAGACCTCGCCGCCCAGCGCCGGCGCCGCGTCCTCCATCACCTTCAGGCCGTGTTCCTTCGCCAGGGCCGTGATCTTCGTCATGTCGGTGGGGTGGCCGTAGATGTGGACCGGCACGATCACCTTGGTTTTCGGCGTGACCGCCGCGCGGCGCGGTCCACGTTCATGCACCACGTGTCCTCTTCAATGTCAACGAAGACCGGCTCGGCGCCGCAGTACTTGACGGCGCTGGCGGTCGCCACCCAGCTGATCTCCGGCACGATCACCTCGTCGCCGGGGCCGACGCCGAGGCCGAGCAGCGACAGGTGCAGCGCCCCCGTGCAGCTCGACGTGGTCAGCGCGAAGCGCGTGCCGACGTAGTCGGCGAACGACTTCTCGAAGCGCTGGATGTAGCCGTCCCAGTTGCTGTTCCAGCCGTGCTTGATCGCGTCGAGGACGTACTCGACTTCCTTGTCGGTGATCGACGGGCCGGCGGTCAGAATGGTCTTCGGCTTCATATCGGATCTCCGTGCAGGTTCACGCGGCCTGCGGCCGTGCGGGCGCTTGTTCAGGGACGAGGAACGCGCGGTACCAGGCGACCGTTTCGCGCAGGGCGTCGTCCACGCGGTAAGACGGCTCCCAGAGCAGCATCCGCTTCGCCTTCTCGGCGGAGAGGAATTGGTTTTTGATCTCGTTGGACGCCTCGTTGAGGATGCGCGGCTCCAACGGCGACTCCATCAGCCGGAGGATGCGGTGCGTCATCTCCAGCACGTTCATCGGCGTTTCCGTCGAAAAATTGAAGGCGTGGCCGTGGATTTCCGGGTCGCAGGCCATGCGCTCGGCGAGGTGGAGGTAGGCGGCCGCCCCGTCCTTGACGTAGAAGTAGTCGCGCGTGAAGCTGCCGTCGGAGCGGATCAGCGGCCGTTCGCCGCGCAGCACCGAGCGGATCGTACCGGGGATGAGGCGGTTCCAGTTCAGGTCGCCGCCGCCGTAGAAGTTGCCGCAGCGCGTCACGCAGACCGGCAGCCGATAGCTATGATGGTATGTGAGAGAGAGAATGTCCGCGCAGGATTTGCTGGCGTCATAGGGGTGGCGGCCTTCCAGCGGCGTGTCCTCGGTGTACGGCAGCACCGTCTGCTCGCCGTAGGCCTTGTCGGAGGAGGCGACGACGACGTGGACCGCCCGGCCGCAGCGGCGGGCCGCCTCCAGCAGGCACCACGTCCCCTTGATGTTGGTTTCAAACGTGGAAAGAGGGCTTTTGTTGGCGATGCCGACGATCGTCTGTGCGGCGAGGTGGAAGACCGTTTGAATCTCGTATTCGGCCAGCGCCCGTTCCATCAGCCGCTCGTCCTCGACGCAGCCGCGCACCACGTCGATGCGGCGGTCGAGTCCCCCGCGCACCAGCTCCGAGCCGTGGACCTGATCGCGCACGACGCCGACGACGTGCGCCCCCCGGTCCAAGAGCGCCCGCGTCGTCCAGGCCCCCACCAGGCCCGTGCATCCCGTGACGAGGACGCGGCGGTCGCGCCAGAACCCTTCCGTCTCGCTCATGGATCCTCCTTGCCCGAACTACCCCCACCCCCACCCTCCCCCGCAAGGGGGGAGGGAGCAGAATCGACTCCCTGCCCTCTTGCGGGAGAGGGAGCAGAATTGACTCCCTCCCCCCTTGCGGGGGAGGGTGGGGGTGGGGGGTTCCTCACGCCGCGCGGCGCAGTCTCTCGGCCGACCAGCTGTTCCAGGGCGCCTGGCCGCTGTTCCAGAGATTGTTCAGCAGATGGTAATCGCGGCTGCTGTCCATGCAATGCCAGAATCCTTCGTGGACGTAGGCGGACAGTTCGCCGTCGTGGGCCAGCTTGGTCAGCGGGTCGCGTTCCAGGAACAGATCGTCGCGGTCGGGCAGCCGTTCCACGAAGCGACGGTTGAAGACGAAGAAGCCGCCGCTGATGAGTCCCTGCGTCGCCAGCGGCTTCTCCTGGAACTCGACGACGCGGCCGTCTTCGATCTCCAGCTCGCCGAAACGGCCGGGCGGCTTCACGGCCGTCACCGTGCCGAGCTTGCCCTGGCGGAAGTGGAAGTCGATGAGCGTGTTGACGTTGATGTCCGAGACGCCGTCGCCGTAGGTCAGCAGGAAGTGGTCGCCGTCGAGATACTTCTGGATGCGCTTGACGCGGCCGCCGGTCTGCGTCTCCGGGCCGGTCTCGGCCAACGTCACCTGCCAGTCTTCCAGGCGGTACGGCTCCTTGACCTTGACGGCGTCCACGCAGTCCAGCTCGACGGTGAGGTCGGAGCTGGCGAGGGCGTAGTTGAGGAAGTATTGCTTGATGGCCCAGCTTTTATATCCGAGACAGAGGATGAAGCGCTTGAAGCCGTACTGGGCGTAGCACTTCATGATGTGCCAGATGATGGGCCGGCCGCCGATGGGGATCATCGGCTTGGGAACGTCGTCCGCCACGTCGCGGATGCGCGTGCCCTGGCCCCCGCAAAGGATGACCACCTGCATGGAAGATCCCCTCATTCCTATCCGAATCGTCCGCCAATCGGCGGAATCGCCGCGTGTATAGTCGGCCGCGCCGGGCGCGTCAAGGCGCCCTCACGCCGCCGCCCGCTTCATGCGGCCCTTGCGCACGTCCGCAACGGCGCCGGCGATGCGCACGAGGTCCGCGTCGGTCAAGCGGTTGTAGGTCGGCAGCATGATGGCCGTGGCGGCCAGCTCGTCCGTCACCGGCAGACGCTCGCCGCGCTGCTGCGACTCCTCGCGGAACGGCGGCAGCTTGTGCAGCGGATGGAACAGCGGTCGCGTTTCGATGTCGCGCTCCGCCAGGGCCGCGGCCAACTCGTCGCGCGTGCAGCCGAACTCCTCGGCGTCCACCGTGGCGGTGAACATCCACGGCGACAGCCGCGCCCACGGAGCGACCGGCTGGAAGCCGACGCCGCGAATCGGAGCGAGCAGCTCCTTGTAGCGGTCGAATAGGGCGATGCGGCGGGCGACGATCTCCTCGCGCCGCTCCAGCTGGGCGCACAGGATCGCGGCGGCCACGTTGGTCAAGCGGAAATTGTATCCGGTTACGGGGAAATAATAGCGTCGCTGCGGGTCCATGCCCTGGCCGCGGAGGATGCGCAGGCGCGTGTCGAGCTGCGGATCGTTCAGCGTGATGGCCCCGCCCTCGCCGCAGGTAATGAGTTTATTGCCGAAAAAGGAGAAGGTCGCCATCTTCGCCAGTCCGCCCACGACGCGCCCCTTGTAGGTCGCCAGCGGGGCCTCGGCGGCGTCCTCGACCACCCACAGGCCGTTGACGGCCGCGATGTGGTTGATGCGGTCCATGTCGGCAGGGTGGCCGAGCAGGTGGACGGCGATGATCCCCTTGGTTCGGCGGGTGATGGCCGCCTCGATCTGGGCCGGGTCGATGCACCACGTCTCACGGTCCACGTCCACGAAAACCGGCTCGGCGCCGACGTAGCGCACCGCGTTGGCCGTCGCCACGTAGGTCAGCGACGGCACCAGCACCTCGTCGCCGGGCCGCACGTCGAGGCCGAGAAGGGCCAGGTGCAGCGCCACCGTGCCGTTGCAGACCGCGACGGCGCTGGACGTGCCGCAGGCGGCGGCGTATTCCCGCTCGAACCGGCCCAGGTACGGTCCGGTGGAAGAGATCCACGAGCTGCGGATCGCGTCCACCACGTAACGCTCCTCGTTGCCGCCGAGGTCGGTCGAGGCGACGGGAATTCTCGCGGACATAGAGCGCTCCTCGCTTCCGTCCGAGCCGCGACCGTAAGGGAGCGGTCAGGGCTGAATCCACTCCCTTGCGGCGGGCTTCTGACTCGGGCGTATACCGGGGCGCGGCGGGGATGTCAATGCGGTGCGCCCCGCCGCGCTTGCGGTTGACACGCGAGCCGTTTCGGGGCATAAAATCGGGCCGCGCCCTGCGCCGGGGCCGCTGGAGGCGCCCCCATGAGCGACTGTCTCCCGCTGGAATTCCTGCGACTGACGCCGCCCCTGGCGGCGAAGCTGACGGCGTTCTTCGAGGTGCTGTCGGCCCGCGGCGACGGCCGCTGGTTCCACCCCCACCCGCTGACGGCCGTGGAGGCCGTGCGGCTGTGCGCCGATGAAGGGCGCGACCTCTATTACGCGGCGGCGGCCGGCGACGCCGTCCTGGCCTACGGCCTGCTGCGCGGCTGGGACGAAGGCTACGCGGTCCCGAGTCTGGGGATTGCCGTCCACCCCGCCGCTCGCGGCCTGGGCCTGGCCCGGGCGTTCATGAGCTTTCTGCATGCCGCCGCCGCGCTGAGCGGGGCGAACCGCGTCCGCCTCAAGGTCTACCCCGACAACGCGCCTGCGCGGCGGCTCTACGAACGCCTCGGCTACCGCCTGGAGCCGGCGGCCGACGGCCAGCTGCTCGGCTTCCTCGACCTGGGAAAGGGCGCGGCATGAACGAGGCGGAGCTGGCCCGGAGGATCTACGACAACCTGAACTGGGCGCGCACCGTCGGCGGAAGCACCAAGGACGGACCTGTCGTGCCCTGGAACGTCTGGTCGCAGGTCAAGGCGGTGTGGCGGGCGCCGGATCGGCAATTCGTGCAGGGGCTGTACCTGGCCCTTCTGTTCCGGCCGGCCGACCGGGTCGGTCTGACGCTCTGGTGCGGGGCCTTGACCGGCGGAATGTCGCGGGCCGATCTCGTCCGCTCCCTGGCTCGGAGCGACGAGGCCCGGAAGTGCTGTTTGGACCTGTCCTGGCTGCCCGAGCTGGACAAGCTGCCGCCGCCCCGCCGCCGGCTTTCGCTCCGCTCCCTGAAGGCGCTCTTCCGCGCGGCGATTCGGCCCGGCGCCGTGTGGTCGAAGATCAAGGCGGGCGCCGCACGCTGCTTCGGGCTGGGCAAAAGGCGGAAGCCGGAAGGGGACTTGTGAGAGTCGTCATTGCCACCACGTTCCTGCCGTTCTTCGAGGGCGGCGCCGACAAGATCGTGGACGATCTGGAGCGCGAATTGATCCGGCGCGGCATCCAGGTGGACACGGTGCGCATCCCCCTCCACCCGGCTTGGCCCACCCTCCCCGACCAGACCCTGGGGCTGCGGCTGCTGGACCTGAGCGAGTCGGGCGGCGACCGCATCGACCGGCTCATCACGGTTCGCACGCCGTCCTACGCCCTGCGTCACCCCAGCAAGGTCGCCTGGTTCATCCACCACCACCGTGAGGCCTACGACCTGTGGGGCACACGCTGGGGCGGAATGCCGGACACGGAAACGGGCCGCCGCTACCGCGACATGATGCGCCGCTCCGACGACCAGTACCTGCGCGAGTGCCGGAAGGTCTTCACCAACTCCCGCGTCGTGGCCGACCGCCTGAAGAAGTTCAACAAGCTCGACGCCGACGGCGTGCTTTATCCGCCGCTGCCCCACGACGCCCCCTTCCGGCCGGGCGAGTTCGGCGACTACTTTTTCTATCCCAGCAGGATCACATCCATCAAGCGTCAGGAGCTGGCCATCGAGGCCATGAAGTACGCCCGGCCGGGCTACCGGCTCGTCGTCGCCGGCAAGGCGCAGACCGACGCGGAACTCGATCGGCTGCTCGAGCGCGTCCGGCGGGAGGGGTTGGCCGATCGAGTCGAGTTCACCGGCTGGCTGTCCGAGGAGCGCAAGGCGGAGTGGATGGCCGGCTGCTGCGGCGTGCTGTACCTGGCTTACCTGGAAGACTCCTACGGCTACGTCACCCTGGAGGCCTTCCAATCCGGCAAGCCCGTCGTGACGCTGACCGACTCGGGCGGCAGCCTGGAGGTGATCGAGGACGGCGTCAACGGGCTGGTCGCCCGGCCGGAAGCCCGGGCGCTGGCGGAGGCGATGAACCGGCTCTGGGCGGATCGGGACCTGGCGCGGCGTCTGGGTGAGAATGCCCGCGAGACGCCGGGGCGACGTCACATCCACTGGGACCACGTCATTGAGAAGTTGGTCGCTTGAATCACGGACTCGGCCAGGGCGCCGTCATCCTTGCGGCGGCAGGACCAGCCCGAGGCGGTGCAGCGCCTTGCGGACGGCCGACTCGTCCTCCGCCTGGAACACCAGGCGGCGGTCGCCGGCCAGTTCGCACCTGTTCCGCAGCATCGGGTCCCCCGCCAGCATACGGGCCAATTCCGGGTCCGCACACTCGATCAGCCGCGCCGTCCCGAGATCGCGCAGCCGGCCGCCTCGCCGCCGCAGGTCGTCCAGGAATACGCGCGCCGTTTGCGGCAGCGGCGCGTCGGAGCGCGCCGACAGGAATTCCTCCAGCTCGTCGAGCGATCCACCCTTTTCCACCACTTCCAGGATGCGCGCAGTATCCAGATGCCACACGGCCTCGGATTGTCGATCCGCGAAACGGTCGAGCAGAAGCCGGTCGGCGGCGTCCAGCGGCTGCAGCTTGGCCACCACGTCGAGGTTGGGCAGGACCTGGAGCGCGTCGGCCCGCGACAGGATCGGCGGCTCGTACTTCGCGGCCACCCCGAGGCACCACGCTCCCAGGGGGTTGATTCGCGCGTAGAGAAGCCCGTCGTAGCGGCTCATGCAGGACAGGTCGTCCGTGCCCCAGCGATCGCTGTAGTCGGAACGGACGCCTTGCGGCGGCAGGTAGGCCACGTCGAGCAGTCCCATCGTGGCAGCGTACTCGAACAGCAGGGCCAGGACATAGCGCCCCTGCAAGAGCTTCCATAGGTGGCGGCCTTCATCGCCCAAATTGCCGTAATGGTGTTCCGCGATGTAGAGTTGATAAGCGTCGTGCGCCACGACGAAGTCCCGGTCGGCGGCGCGCAGGAAACGAAAGAAGTCGTCCAGGGAAAACCAGCGGCCCGCGGGCCATTGCGTCAGGCCTTCGGACACTGCCTGGCGCCGCGCTGGCAGGGCGCTGAGCCGCGCCTTGCCCTGGCCCTTGATCGCCTCGACGCGATTGAACTCGTCGAGGAGCGTGGAAGTCCGCCACTTCTTCCAGGCTGCGCGGATCACGTCCGGCGCCGGCTGGGAAAGCGCCTTGCGGCCGGCTGGCGTCAGCTCCAGCCGGCCGCCCTTCGACTGGGCCAGCCCCGCGGCCTGGACGATCATCAGCCAGGCGAACGCCTTGATCGCCAGGTCGTAGGCCGCGTCGTCCTTGTACTCGTCCTGGTCCTCCGTCGCGTAGAAGTCTCCGTCGAGCAGGACGGCCGCGACTTCCTGCCGGGCGGCCGCGGTCGGCTGGCGTTTCTTGTCCGAGACGCGCAAGCGGCCCGCCTCGACCAGCCGCAGCACCGCCTTGACGTCGTGCAGCGCCTCACGGGCCGTCTCCCGCACGCGCAGCGGGACATCCTCGCCTTCCTTGATCTTTCCGTCCCACTCATCCCAGGTCAGCCGGAACGTCGCCGGCAGGGCCTCGAGGGTCGGCAGCGCGACCGCCCGAGGCTGCGGTACGAATTCCCGGAGCATCGCACGCAGGTCCGTGGGCAACACGTCATTCTTGGGGAAGAACAGGGACAGCGGCTTCGGAGTCGCTCGGCGGTAGGAATAGTAGGATTCACTTTTGTCCGACGAAGGCTCGTCGAAGTCCGGCGGCCGGCCGTACTTGGCCTCGAAGCGGTCCACGTGGAAGCGGCCCTTGGGGTCGCGCGCGGCCTCCTGGACGGCCGCCTGGCCCAGCGGGTCGAGCATGTTGTAGAGTTCCCGGACCCGCTTTAACTGCTGCATGGCGCCGGCGACGAGGGCGACCAGGTCCCCCTTGCGCTTCGGCAGTTCGCCCGTGGTCAGGAGGCGAGCCAGCGGCTTGAGCGAGTCGATCGTCATCGACTCGAACGTCTCGTGGATGGTCGCGGGCGGCTCTTCGGTTCGCCAACGCACGGGATCGGTCTCCTGGACATGTCGGGTTCCTTCTCGCGATGGTCGTGGCACAAGCTTAAGCTTGTGCCACGGAGGAGAGTATGACCGCTCCCTCACGGCCGGCAAGCGCCGCGCCGCCGTCAGGCGATAAGGACCCGCACGACGTGCCGACGGCCGTCGTCCACCAGACGCACCTCGCCCCCCTCCGCGGGCGCGCCGTCCACCCACACGCCCGCCGCTCCGCCCTTGGCCTCCACCGTGATTTCATACACGGCGGATTTGTATCGGTAGGTAATCGCATATTCCTTCCAATCCTCCGGGCGCACGGCTTCAGCGTCAGCCGGTCGCCGCGGACGTGCAGGCCGAGGATGTTTTCGAGCGCAATGCGGTACAGCCAGCCGGCCGAGCCTGTGTACCACGTCCAGCCGCCGCGGCCGGCGTGCGGCGGTTCGCCGTACACGTCGCCGGCCACGACGTACGGCTCCGTCTTGTAGCACTCCACCACCCGGCGCGAATCGCCGTGGCGGATCGGGTTGAGCAGGCCGAACCAGTCGGCGGCGCGGTCGCGCCGGCCCAGCAGCGCGGCCGCCAGGACCATCCACGATGAGCCGTGCGTGTACTGGCCGCCGTTCTCGCGGATGCCGGGGACGTAGCCCTTGACGTAACCCGGGTTGAGCTTGCCCTTGTCGAACGGCGGTGTGAACAGCAGGATCAGGCCGTCGTCGCGCCGCACCAGCATTTCCTCCGCCGCGGCCATTGCCTGGCGCGCCCGGTCGGGGTCGGCGGCGCCGGAAATCACCGCCCACGATTGAGCGATGCCGTCGATCCGGCATTCGTCATTTTCCGCGGAGCCAAGCGGCGCACCGTCGTCGAAGTACGCCCGCCGATACCAGCGGCCGTCCCAGGCGTGGTCCTCCAGCGCCTGCCGCAACTTCTCCGCCTGCTCGCGCCAGCGGGCGGCGCGTTCGGCGTCGCGTGATTCCGCCAGCTCGCCGAAGGAGCGCAGCACCGTCAGCAGGAACCAGCCGTTCCAGACGCTCTCGCCGCGGCCGCCGGCGCCGACCTTGTTCATGCCGTCGTTCCAGTCGCCGCCGCCCATCAGCGGCAGGCCGTGCGGGCCGAACGTCATCCCGCGTTCGACGGCCCGAACGCAATGCTCGTACAGCGTCGCCGTTTCGCCGGACGGGTCGGGAATGCGATAATCTTCCTCCTGTTCGGGGCGGAGCAGCGGCGCCTGGAGGAACGGCGCGCGCTCGTCGAGGACGGCCTTATCGCCGGTTCGGGATACGTAATGGGCGACGGCGAACGGCAGCCAGAGATAGTCGTCGGAGCAGCGCGTGCGGACGCCGGCGCCGCGCGGCGGGTGCCACCAGTGCTGCACGTCGCCCTCGGGGAACTGCCGCGACGCCGACCGCAACAGGTGCGCCCGCGCTTCCTCCGGCGCTGCGAACACGAGCGCCAGCACGTCCTGCAACTGGTCGCGGAAGCCGAAGGCGCCGCTCGACTGGTAGAACGCGGTGCGGCCCCAGAAGCGGCAGCTCAGCACCTGATACGGCAGCCAGCGGTTCAGCATCACGTCCATCGCGGGGTCCGGCGTCCGCACCTGCACGGCGCCGAGGATCGCCTCCCAGCGGGCCAGCACTTCTTGCATGGCCGACCGCACCCGCGGCAGTTCCCGGTGCTCGCGGACGAGGCGGCGCGCCTCCTCCACAGTCGCCGCCTGGCCGAGGATAAACACGATCTCTTTTTCCTGGCCGGGCGGCAGCTCGAACGACGTGAGCAGGGCGGCGCAGGGATCGAGGGCCGCCCCGACCGCGCCGCTCCACTCCGCTTGCTCCAGGCCGGCGGGAGCGGCCGGCGAGCCGTTGCGGCCGAGGAACTCCGTGCGATCCGCCGTCAGCGTCCGCGGCCGGGCGCCGACGTCGGCGAAGGCGACGTGCGTCGGATAGTCCGCGTTGAAGCGGTTGCGGGCCAGCAGCGCGCCGGTGTCGGCGTCGATCTCCGTGACGACGTGCATCGGCGCGCTGTCGCGGACCGTGCCCAGCACCCACTCGGCGTAAAACGCCGCCGACAGCCGGCGCGGCAGCCGGCCGAGGTTGCGCACCTTCAGGCGGATCACCTTCACGGGCGCGGCCGTCGCCGCGAACAGGAGCAGCTCCTGCGCCAGGCCGTGCGAGGAATGGGTGAATACCGTGTATCCCTGTCCGTGATGGGCGGTATAAGCGGCGCGGGGCCCCCACCCGACCCCTCCCCCACCAGCGGGGGGAGGGCAGGGAGGGGGGGTCGCCGTCCAGTATTCGCCGGTGGCGTCGTCGCGCAGGTAGACGATTTCGCCCGGCGGGTCGGAGGCCGGGTCGTTGCTCCACGGCGTCAGGCGGCTGGTCTGGCTGTTGCCGGCCCAGGTATAGCCGCCGCCGCGCTCGGTGATGAGAAATCCGAAAGACGGGTTGGCGATCACGTTGGACCACGGCGCCGGAGGATACTCCGGGATCGAAGACGCCTTCCGCATCGGCGGCGCCATGCGGATCACGTACTCGCGGCCGTCCGGCGTGAAGCCGCCCCGGCCGTTGTCGAAGAGCAGCTTGCCGAGGCCGGCGTCGGCCGACCCGTTGCGCTCGGCCCGCGCGGCGGCGTCGGGCCGGCGCCGCGGCGGCCGCAGCGGCGGGCGCGGGACCGGCGCCGCGATCCGTTCGAGGCGGTCCAGCTGCACGGCCAGCGAGCCGCGGTCGCCGGCCAGGACGCAGCGGGCCGCTGTCTGCAGCAGCACCCGATCTTCGTGCGACATCTGCGACCCCTTGCGCACGAAGGCGCCGCCCGGCTTATCCTGCAAGGCGCGGTCGTCGCTGGCGCGCACCAGCGCCTGCAGCTCCTCTTGGAGGTCCTCAAAGTACCCGGACGGGTCCTCGTTGAGGAGAACGAGGTCCGCCTCCAGTCCCTTGGCCCGCCAGTAGGTGTGGGCCGCGAGCAGCTGGCGTGCGAGGCCGAGCTGGGCCGCCTCGAAGACGCGCACCAGGACGATGGGGTTGTCGCCGGAAATGCCGTAGCGCCACAGTCCCGCTTGCCCCTGCGCGTTCGCCTGGAGGATTTCCGGCGCGGCCCGCAGGGCCGGGGAGGCGTAGACGACGTGGGCGGCCAGCCGCTGATACAGGTGGGCCTCCTGCGCCGTCAGGTGCAGATGGCGCAGCTCGACCTGGCTGTGCGCCAGGCCAGCTCGAAGGCCCGCGTCACGCCGTGGAAGTCGTGGAAATGGTCGGCCAGGGACAGCGCGTCCTCGCGGGTGTCGGCCGCCCCCGTGGTGAACGCGACGTGGACCGACGCCTCCGCCTCCACGCGCACCCGGCAGCGCAGGCTGAAAACGGGGTCGAGCACCGCCCCGACCGTCCCCGACAGGACCGCGCCCGGGTCCAGCGCGGCGGGGTCGGCCGGCGTGCGGCCGCGCCCCAGAAAGCGGACCCGATCCGTCTCGAATTGGGCTTCGCCGACGGCCGGCCCGTCCAGCGCCAGGACGTGGACGCCCCAGACGGGCGGTTGCTCCGGGGAGCGCGGCCGCCGCCGGCAGAGCAGGGCCGCGCCGCCGTGGGCCGACTCCGTCTCCAGGAACAGCTTGCCGAACGCGGGGTGGGCCAGGTCCGCCGCGTGCGGACCTAGGACCATTTCGACGTAACTCGTCAGCTCCAGCTCGTGCGGCCGAGAGTCGTGGTTGGTCAGCGTGAGCCGCCGGACCTCGGCGTGGCTTTCCGGCGACACCGTGATTTCCAGGCGCGTCTCGATGACGCCGTCCAAGCGGCGGAACTCGGCCTTGTCGGTCGAGTAAACGACCTCGTACTCGTCGGCCGGGCGGCGCAGCGGCTGGTGCGCCGCAGACCATAGCGCCCCGGTATTCAGGTCGCGGATGTAGCAGAAAGAGCCCCAGTCGTCGCGGGTGCGGTCCTCGCGCCAGCGGCTGACGTCTAGGCCGCGCCAGGAACTGCGTCCGCCGCCCGCGTTGGTGATCATGACGTGGTAGTGGCCGCTCGACAGCAGGTGAGTGCGCGGGTGGGCCGTGTTCGGCGTGGTCAGTCGCCGGCTCATCGGGTGGTGGCTCTCGCGCACGGCCGGCCGCAGGGCCGCCTCGTCGCTGTGCGCCTCCACCAGCGGCGCGTTCGGCGACATGCACTCCTGCAGCAGGATCTCGGCCGCGCGCACCATCGGCTCCGCCCGGAAGCGCCGCGGCATCGGATCGCGCAGCAGACAGTTGGCCAGGGCGGTGAGCGCCATCCCCTGATGGTGGGCCATGAAGCACTGCACCACGGCCCGCCGCTGCCCGGGCTGCAGCCGGTCGCGCGTGTAGTCGATGGCTTCGTAAAAGCCGTAGGCGCCCTCGGCCCCCTCGGCCGCGAGTCGCTGGAAATTGCGGATCGCCGAACGCGGTTGAAGCATCACGGCCAGGGCGCAGGCGTACGGGGCGACGACGAGGTCGCGCGCCAGGCCGCGCTTGAGACCGAGGCCGGGGACGCCGAACGCCTGGTACTGGTAGTTGAGGGCGGCGTCCACGACGTTGAAGGCCGACTCCGAGACGCCCCAAGGGACGCGGCACTGCCGGCCGTATTCAATCTGCCGGGCGAGGGCGCCCTTGCGGCTCTCGTCCAGCAGCGTTTCGGGAACGCCGGGCATCAGCAGGCGCGGCATCAAGTACTCGAACATCGTGCCGCCCCAGGATAGCAGGGCGACGGCGCCCGCGCTGCGCGTCAGGGGCCGGCCCAGCTGGAACCAGTGCTTCTTCGGCGCGTTGCCGCGGGCCACCGCCAGGAAGCTGGTCAGGCACGCTTCGGAGGCCAAAAGATCGTAATGAGCGGTTTCGAGCCGGCCCTGCGAGAGGTTGTAGCCGACCGCGAAGAGGCGGCGGTCCTCGCTGTAGAGCAGCTTGAAATTCATGGCCTCGGCGAAGGCCTGCGCCCGCTGGGCGAGGTCGCGCCAGCGCCGGTCCAGGTCGGGCGCCGTCGAGTCGGCGAGCGCCTCGGCGATGTGATCCAGCCGGCGCCGGTCTTCCGGGTCCGGCCGCGTCCGGGCCAGCGTGGTCAGCTCCTCTTGCAGCATCTTGGCGCGATCCAGGACCGCGGCGACGCTGATGGGCCGGGCCAGCAACGACCGCAGCTCGCGCCAGGATTCGGCCGCCACGCCCTCCGCCGGCGCGACGGCCCGGAGCAGCCCCAGCCAGGGCGCCAGTCCCTCCAGCTCCTCCCGCCGGGCGCGCGCCAGGGACGCGAACGTCCCGACCCAGCGCCGCAGCTCTTCGGGGTCTTCCTCGATTTGCCGGGGGAGCGCCGCCGCGCGCTCCGTCAATGTCGTCGCCGCGGCCTCCAGCCGGCGCAGCCAGTCGTCCCAGTCGATCAGGTCCTGCGGCGGCGGCTCAGCCAGCAGCCCGCGCGCCTCCTCGACGGCTTTTTGCATGGCCGCCACGCTCTCCGCGGCGCCGTCCGGCCCCCGCAAGGGCCGCAGCGCCTCGGCGATCAGGTCCAGCGCGTCTTCCAGCCCTTCTCGGGTCGCCGGACTCGGAATTGGCTCCGCCGCCTTCTCGCGCAGCCCGTGCTTGAGGGCCGTCAGACACCCGAGCAGGTTGCCGCTGTCCACCGTCGAAAGGAAGATCGGCGGCAGCCCCTTGAGCGTCCGCGTGTCGTACCAGTTGTAGAAATGCCCGTGCGACCGTTCGAGCTTGTCGAACGTAGCCAGCGTCTGCTCCAGCCGCTCCAGGAGCGCGTCCAGGCTGAGGTAGCCGAAGTCATGGGCGGCGAGGCTGGAGATCAGGTACAGCCCCATGTTGGTGGGCGAGGTGCGGTGGGCGACGGCCTCGCGCGGGGCTTCCTGGTAATTGTCCGGCGGCAGCCAGTGGTCCTCCGCGCCGACGAACGTCTCGAAAAAGCCCCACGTCTTGCGGGCGATCCGTCGCAGCGCCTTCCGCTCCTCGGCGGTCAGCGTCTCCTCGACGACGCGCGGCGTGCGGCTCACCCAGAAGGCGATCAGCGGGGCGACGGCCCACGCGATCAGGAAGGGGCCGGCCGCGGCGAGGCTGTCGGGCCGGCCGAGGAACAGTCCAAGCGCCAGAGGCGCCGCGACGGCTGGCGAGAACCACAGGATCCGCACGAACGTCGCCAGTCCGCCCGCCAGCCGGCGCTCGGCGGCCGCGGCCGTCTCCCACTCCAGCAGCCGGCGGCGCGTCACGAAGAGGCGGACCAGGGTGCGGACCAGGGCGTCGGTCAGCAGTTTCGCCTGCTCCGCCAGGAACGTCGCGGCCAGCAGCACCTGCGCGGCGGTGTTGGGCAGGCCCGAGGGGAAGGGATTCCCCCGCGCCGGCAATAATGGATCGCACAAAGCGGAGGGGAATCCCCGCGATTTGCAGCAGCAGCGGCAAGAAGAGGACGACCAGCACCGCCGCGGTCCAGGCCCACGGCGAGCCAGGCAGCACGGTCCAACCCAGCAGCAGCAGCAGGAAGAGGGCCGGCGGCCCAAGCGTGCGGCGGAGGTTGTCGAAAACCTTCCAGCGCTCCACGAGCGGCAGCGGGTTGCGCCGCACGTGGCACAAGCTTGAGCTTGTGCTACACGCGCTCGGACGGTCGGGGGGGGCCGGGACGTGCGGGAACAGCCACGGCAGGATCTGCCAGTCGCCGCGCGCCGAGCGGTGCTCGCGCCGGGCGAAGGCGAGGTACGACGCCGGGAACTCGTCGAGCAATTCGATGTCCGTCGCCAGGCCGCAGCGGGCGTAATTGCCCTCGATGAGGTCGTGGCTCAGGATGTGGTTGTCGGGGAAGGCGCGGCCGGCGGCGGCCTCGAAAGCGTCCACGTCGTAGGCGCCCTTGCCGGTGAAGGAGCCGGCGCCGAACAGGTCCTGGTAGACGTCGGAGACGGCCGTCGTGTAGGGGTCGAGGCCGGCCGAGCCGCCGAAAATGCGGGCGAAGTGCGACTTGCGGACGCCCGTCAGCGTCAGGCTGATGCGCGGCTGCAGCACGCCGTAGCCGGCGACGACGCGCCCCCCGACCGAGTCGAGGCGGGGCCGATTCAGCGGATGCGCGAGGGTCGCAATCAGCCGGCGGGCGGCGTCGTGCGGCAGCTGCGTGTCGGCGTCGAGCGTGATGACGTAGCGGATGCGCGGCAGCCGGTCGAGATCGCCGCTGAGCGTCGTGTAGCTGACGTCGCGGGCGCCGCGAAGGAGGCGGTTGAATTCCGACAATTTCCCGCGCTTGCGTTCCCAACCCATCCAGCAGCCCTGCGCCGCGTTCCACTGGCGGCGGCGGTGGAAGACGTAGAACCGATCCGGCCCGCCGTCGGCGTAGCGCTCGTTGAGGACGCGGACGCCGTCCAGGGCGGCGCGAACGATGGCGTCGTCCTCCGGCGCGTGTTCGGTCGGGGCGTCGGTGAAGTCGGTCAGCAGGGCGAAACGCAGCCGCGGGTCGGGATTGGATAAATAATGGACCTCCAAATGCTCCAGAAGGCCGGCCGCGCTCTGCGGCCGCGTCAGCAGGGTCGGCATGACGACGAACGCGGCGCAGTCGGCCGGGACGCCTTCCTTGAGAAGCAGCTTGGGCAGGACGCGCGGCGGCAGAAACGAGGAGAGCCAATGGTTGACAAGCGAGACCGCAATGTCGCCGGCCGGCGGCAGAGCGAGAAGCACGGCCGCGACGGCCAGGACGGCGGCGACGCCTGCGGTTGTGGCGTGGTCTCCAGACCACGCCACAACCGCGGCGGCGTAGGAGGCCAGCGCGCCCAGCGCGACGACGACGACGGCGGCGAGGCCGCCGAAGTAGACCAGCCGCGGATGGCCGAGGACGAAGCTCAGCACGGCGTCGCGCGGCTTCGGCCGATAGCCGAGCAGGCGCTCCAGCTCCGGCCGGCCGTGGTCGATGAGGTAGTAGCCGACGTGGTTGACGGGCGGCTCGCTGTGCGCCCGCCGGGCCGCCATGCCGACGGCCTGCCGCGCCACCTCTCCCTCGTCGTAGCGCGAGCCGCGCGACAGCTTCTCCACCTCGCGGCGGTAGCGGTCGCGCGTCGGGAAGTCCTGGCGGGCGTAGACGCCGGCGGGGTCCTGGCGCAGCTCGGCCTCGACTCGGCTGGTTCGCTCGAAGAAGGCGGCCCAGTCGAGCGCGGACAGCACGCGCAGCGTCGTGACGCAATTGCCGATGGAAACCTGATTGGCGGCCTGGCGCTGGCGCTCACGGGCCAGGACGGCGTGCGTGGTCAGGCCGCAGCCGCTCAGGTGGCCCTCCAGCCATTCCAGGCCGGGCGCCACGGCGGTCCCCCGGTCGTGCATCCAATCGAGCAGCTGCACGATGAACGAATCCGACCAGCTGGATTCGCCGCGTGGGAGCGCCCCCTCCCTGCCCTCCCCCCGCGGGTGGGGGAGGGTTGGGGTGGGGGGGCCAGGAAGCGGCCGGCCCAGGCGGCGGCCGCGTTGCGGTCGCCGCGGGCGCGCAGGATCTGCACCGCCAGCCGCCGCAGGTTGTCCACCACGACCAGGCGCAGCATGATCGGAATGGCCCAGAGTTCGCCGATCGTCAAGGGCGTTATTGCCTGGAACGCCTCAACGAAATGGGTGATGTGGCCCTCGTCGAGGCAGCTGTCGCAATGGGCCACCAGCTCCAGCGCCACCGCATAAACGCGCGGCAGGCCGTCGAGCGGCCCGCCCTTGATCTTCGGCAGCACCTGATAATAGCCGCGCGGCAGATCGGTGCGAATCTCGAACAGGGCCTCGGAGACGATGTGGAAGTTGTCGAGCAGCCATTCGGCGTCGGGGCCGAACGTCTCCTGACGACGGTAGGCGGCGCTGATCGCGCGATGGGCCGTGAGCAGGCAGCGGCGGTTTTTCATGAAGCGCCGCAGCAGCGGCCGGCCGGCCGTCACCGGCGCCACCCGCGTCTGGGCCGCCAACTGCCGCGCATGGGCCTCCAGCCGGTCGAGGCCGAACAGCTCCGCCCGCACCGGCTCATGCCCGTGCGGGTCGCTGAAAAAATGCGCCGGCGTCACGGCCGATACGCCGGCCGCGGTCCCAGGCTCCGAGGTGCTCATCGTGAATGCCTCCTCTGCGGCGCCGCTCCTCCCCCAGACTACTCTTATTGGAGGAGAGGGACGGTGGTGAGGGGCCGGCCGCGTTGGAAAGCGTCGTTCGCAAATGAAGTGCCGCGCCTGCCCCGCCACGTCGCCATGCCCACACCAGAGGAATTTTGCCCAATATTACAATCTTGCCAAGCTGTGGGCACGCCGTGTGCATACTTTCGCCGCATACTGCGCACCAAAACGCGCAAACGGCTAAGAAGCCCTCAGAGCCGCGACCGTTAGGGAGCGGTTTGGTCGCCCCCGCTCCCTAACGGTCGCGGCTCTGTCTTTCCGCTCAAGGAGCCGACGGATGGGCCTCCCATCAGTGGATCTCGTCGAAAAAGTGCGCGAGGCCGGCGAGGCGATCGACGGCTGGCCGGCCGGTGAAGGCGTCCGCCGCCGCGCCGAAGCGACGGCGGCCTTGCTCCATTCTCTCTGGCCAGGGACGATCCTCGCCGCTTGCGTGTTGGGTCGCGGAGAAGAAGCGGTCGTGTCCGTGCTGGACGAAACGGGCGGTCGCCGGCCGGAGTGGGAGCCGGCGATCCGCGACGAAGGGTTGCGGCCGATGGCCGAGCGCACCGCCGCGCCGCCGGCGCTGAATCTGGCCGGCCGTGCCCTGGCGTGGGAAGACGTCCGCTTCCGCGACCGGATTCACGGGGCGCTGGCGCTGGTGGTCCCGGAAGGAGAAGGGGCCGGGCGCGAGACGGCCCCAGGTTTCCTGGCGGTCATGGGCCGACTGCTGGCCGGACGGCTGGAGATCGACGCGCTGGAGCGGGAGCGGGCCGGCTTGGCGGACGCAGCGGCGAGCGACGCCGGGCTGGCCGAAGTCGGCGAGGCGTCGGCGCCCCTGGCGCATGAGTTCAACAACTTCCTCAACGCCCTGCTGCTTCACATTGCGGTGCTGCAAATCAAGCTGCCGTCGGAGAGCCGCATCGGTCTGGAAGAGGTCCGCCGCCAGGCGATGGACGTGGCGGGGCTGATCCAGCAGTTCCAGAACTACCGCCGCCGTACACCCGCGCCGCCGGGGCCGACCGTCCTGAACCGCGTGGTGCGCACCGCCGCCGCCTTGGCCGGCGCGGCGATCCGACTCGATCTGGCGGACGGCGAACTGTCGGTCGTCGCCCCGTATGCCGATCTCAAAAGGTTGTGCCTCCTGCTGCTGCGGAATGCGGTCGGGGCGGCCGCCGCGACCGGGGGCGATGTCGCCGCGCGAACGGCGCGATCCGGCGGCCGAATCGTGCTGCGGGTGGAAGACGGCGGGCCGCCGCTTTCGCCCGAAGCGGCGGCCCGCCTGTTCGAGCCGTCCGCCCCGGCCCGCGATGGCGTGAATTCCCTGGAAATGGCCGTATGCCGGACGCTCGTGCGCCGGATGCAGGGGGCCGTGCGCGGGGAACCGCGGCCGGAGGGCGGCGCCGCGGTCATCGTGGAGTGGGACGATCCGAAGGTCGCGCTCAGGCGCTGACTCCGGAGAACTTGCCGACGCGCTCGAGGTCGCCGAGCAGTTCCTTGGCCGTCTGGAAGCGGTCTTCCGGTCGCTTGGCCAGCAGCTTCATCACGACGCCCTGGAACAGGTCCGGCACACCCATTTGGTACTTCTTCGGCTTCTCCGGCTCGGCGTTGCGGATGCGCGTAATCATCTCGGGCAACGTCGGTGCGGCGAACGGCGGCCGGCCGGCGATCAGGGCGTAGACCGTGGCGCCGAGGCCGTACAGATCGGCCCGGCCGTCGATGTCGCCGGCCCCCCGCGTCCGCTCCGGCGACATGTAGCCGATGTCGCCGACCAGCTCACCCGGCCGCGTGTGCCAGCCGGCCGAGTTGCTCTCCAGCGCCTTGGCCAGCATCAGGTCGCCGAGCTTCACCGTCTTGTCGGCCGTGCGGAACAGGATGTTCGTCGGCGTCACGTTGCGGTGGATGATGGAGTTGCCGTGGGCGCATTCGAGGGCGCGGGCGATGTGGACGGCGACGCGGTAGCCGTAGCGCCAGTCGAGCATCCCGGCCACGCCGACGCGCTGGATGACCTGCGTCATGCTCTCGCCCTCGACGTACTCCATCGCCATCCAGCAGTAGACGCCGGTCTTGCCGGCCTTGTACAGCGTAACGAGATTGGGGTGGCGCAGCGGCAGGGCGGTCTTCATGCCGCGGATGAAGCGCTGCATGTCCTCCTCGTTGCGGGCGAACTCGGGTTGCAGCACCTTGAAGGCGACGGTTTGTCCGTCATTGGCGTCCTTGGCGCGGAACACGACGCCGGAGGCGCCCCTGGCGATCACGGATTCGATGGTGTAGTGCGACAGGGTCTGCCCGGCCAGGGCGGCGAGATCGGCGGACGGGGCGGGCCGGGGGTCGGGCGGGGCGACCGTCGAGGCCTCGGCCCCGTCGCCGAGCTGGAAACGCAACTCGGTGGAGCCGATGCGGATCACTTCGCCCGATTGCAGCTCGTGTTGGGATACGGAATGTCCGTTGACGAGGGTGCCGGCCGAGCTGGTGTTGATGAGGACGGCGCGGCGGCCGTCCCATTCGACCTGGCAGTGGACGCGCGACATGGTGGGGTCGGTGAGCCGGGTGGCGGTGGACTGGCTGCGGCCGACCTGGAGCGTTTCGCCGGCCGTGAGGTTGAAGAAGCGGCCCTTGTCAGGCCCGGCGGTGACGACGAGCTTCGGGGTCATGGTCATGCCTCGGTACGGGGGGCGGCGCCGGCGTGCGGCGACCACACCGCCAGTTTCACGAATCGCGCGGCCGCCGTCAATGATATTGTGAATTCGGCGGCGGCCGACGCCGGTTTTGCTTTGCCCTCGCGGCCCGTCCGCCGCATAATGAAACCATCTCTCCCGCAACGGTTCCCCGCCGGTCTTCCTTCACCGGAAAGGACGTTCTTTATGCGACGCCTGCCCGTCCTCGTACTGTCCCTCCTCTGCGCATGGTCTCCTCTCGCGGCAAGGGCCGCGGCGCCGACGCCTCCGGACTTCCACCCCGACCCCGCCGCGGTGCAGCGCTACGGCCCCGCCTACCGCTACCCGCAAGCCGGCTGGATCGTCCTCCACATCGAGGGCGAGCCGTATGAGCGCGGCGTGCAGCACGGCCGACTCCTAGCCCCGGAGATCGCGGCCCAGATCCAGTGTCTGGCCGAGCGGCAAAGCTCCAGGTCGCCGGCCGACGGCTGGAAGGCGACGCGCACCCTCGTCAACTCGCTCTTCCTGCGCCGCTACGATGCGGAGTACCTGGAGGAGATGAAGGGGATCGCCGAAGGCGCCTCCGCGGCCGGCGCCCGCTTCGACGGCCGGCCGATCGACCTCGTCGATATCGTCGCCATCAACGCCTGGGCCGAGATCATGACTCTCGACGAGGGCCTCGCCGCCGAGCCGAACGGCCTGGAATGCCTGCGCTGCATCGAAGGGGAACGGAAGACGACCGGCGGCGCCTCCGTCCCACCGCAGCCCAAGCCGGAGCGCTGCAGCTCCTTCGCCGCCGTCGGCCCCGCCACCGCCGACGGCAAGATCGTCTTCGGCCACATCACCATGTACCTGCTCTACGAGAGCACCTTCTTCAACGTCTGGCTCGACGTGAAAAACGCCAAGGGCCATCGCGTTTTGATGCAAAGCTACCCCGGCGGCATCCAGAGCGGACTCGACTACTACCTCAACGACGCCGGCATCCTCTGCGCCGAGACGACCATCGCCCAGACGCGCTTCGACGGGTCGGGCCTGGCCGAGGCGTCGCGCATCCGCAAGGCGCTGCAATACGCCGACAGCATCGACAAGGCGGTGGAGATCCTCAAGGAGCAGAACAACGGCCTTTACACCAACGAATGGATGCTGGCCGACGTGAAGACGAACGAGATCGCCATGTTTGAGCTGGGCACGAAGAAGAGCAAGCTGTACCGAAGCTCGAAGAACGAGTGGTACGGCGGCACGGAAGGCTTCTACTGGGGCTGCAACAACACGAAAGACCTCGAAGTGCGGCTGGAGACGATCGACGACACGGCGTCCGGCCGGCCGGGGAACGCGGTGTTCCATCCGTCGGATCGGGATCGCAAATGGCTGGAATTGTACGACAAGTACAAGGGCAAGATCGACGCCGACTTCGGCAAGCGGGCCTTCACGACGCCGCCGATCGCCGCCTTCCACTCGGTGGACGCGAAATTCACCACCTCGGACATGGCGAAGGAGCTGAAGACGTGGGCGCTGTTCGGGCCGCCGCTGGGCCGGACGTGGCAGCCGACGCAGCAGGAGCGCGAGAACTTCCCGGAGATTGAGCCGCTGGTCGGCAACCCGTGGGTGGTACTGAACGCCGACCCGCCGCCCGCCGCGAAGTCCGGCGCTGCCGTCGCCGTCGATCTGCACGACCCGGCGAACGACACGCTGTCGGAGGAGAGGAAAAAGGAGCGGAATACGCCGGAAACCGCGGCGGCGTGGCACGGGACGCTGATCCCGAAGACCGACGCCGACGTGTGGCTGGCGTCGGCCTTCCGCGATTACGAGCGGATCGTGGCGCTGGAGAACGCGTTCCGCAAGCGGTCCAAGGGCGAGTTGACGCCGGAGGACCGCGACGCGCTGGCCGTGGCGCTGTACGCCGCGCGGGCCGATTACAACCTCGGCGCCCGGCGCACCCGGAGGCGACGCTGAACGACACGCGCTCCGACCTGCGCCAGGCCGACTGGTATCGCGTGGCGTCGGGCAAGGGCGTCTTGCTCTTGCACGATCTGCGGAACTATTTGGGAGCGGAGAAGTTCGCCGACCTGATGGAGAAGTTCGGCGCCGAACACGGCGGCAAGCCGACCAGCGTGGACGACTTTGAAAAGGCGGTCCTCGCAGTGCCAGGCGTCGATGCGGCGGCGGTGCATGACCTGTTGGACTGCTGGACGGTCAAGCCGGGATTGCCGCATTACAAGCTCGGTAAAGTCTCCGTCAAGAAGGACGACAAGCGGTACAACCTGGAACTGGACCTCCACGTCGAAGGCTGCGCCTGCGAGCGGCCGGTGGATGTGACGGTGGAAACGACGGGCGGCGAAGTGGTCCGCCGCGTGACGGCGCCCGCCGCGCCGGACGGGAAGGTCCACATCGACGTGGACGACAAGCCGCTGCGCGTCGTGGTGGACAAGTACAACCTGGCGTCGAAGGCCGACGGCGGCGCCTTCGCCACGCTGACCTTTAAGGAGGAGCCGGAAGACACGCTGATCGTCTGCGGCACGGCGGACGAGGCGAACGTCAACCGCGAGGCGGCGGAGGCGCTGCAGCAGGCGATCCGGGCCAGCCATTGCAACATCACTGTGCCGATCAAGACGGACCACGAAGTCACGGACGACGACCTGAAGACGCATCACCTGCTGCTGATCGGCCGGCCCGGCTGCAACACGCTCACGCAGCGATTTGCAGGCGACTTGCCGATGTCCTTCGGCCCGCAGTCGTTCGTCGTCCGCGGCGAGTTGTACGCGCACGCCGACAGCGCGGTGCTGGCCGCGGCGGAGAACCCGATGAACCGGCGCTATTCTCTGGTCGTGATCGCGGGGCTGAACGCCGCTTCGACGTTGCGAGCGGCGCCGCTGCTGCTGGACAAGGCGTCGGCGGAGGTCGTGGTGCTGCCGCACGGCAAGCCGGCGCGGGCGCTGACGGTCCCGGCGAAGGACTTGGGCTTTGACCTGTCGGCGGAGAGCGGCAAGACCGGGAAATGATGAATGATGAACGATGAATGATGAATCAAGCAAATTCATCATTCATCGTTCATCGTTCATCATTTGCTTAGAACGGTCCCGGATCGAGGCTGTACGGCTTCCAGTCGCTGGGCCGCATTTCCATCGTGTCGGACTCCGGCTCGAGCGGCCGCGGCGTTTGCAGATGGTGCGGATGGTCGAACAGGTCGAGAGGATCGCCGTGCGGCGCGGCCTTCGGCGCCGGCGGCTCGCTGCTCTCCTCGGCGCCGGGCATGGCCGACGGGGCCGCCATCAGGTGCGACGGTCCCGAGAAGAAACCGAGCCACCACGCCCAGGCGGCGGGTCGGCGCATCCCGCGGCCGACCGGGCCGTCGTCCTCGGCGGGCGGCATGGATGGAGTCGAGTCGTCGTCGATGCAACGCGGCATGATCGGCGCCGAGCCGGCCTCGTCGGCGCAGCGCGGCATCATGGGCGGGCCGGACGCCGGTTCGATTCTCGCATCGCCGTCGATGCGACGGCCCATTCCGTCAAGATCAAAATCATAGATCCGTGAGCGGGAGACCGCGACGTCCGCCTTGGGGGCGGGGGGCGGCTCGGTTTTGGCGCCGGGGCCGGACGAGACGTTGAGTTCTTCCTCGTCGTGGATGATGATCGGCGGAATGAGCGCCGCGACGGCCGGCGGCAGATGCGCGGCGGAGTCCGGCAGCACCGGCACGGCTGGCGGGTCCGACGGTTCCTCGACCGGCACCGGGTCGGGCGGAATCACCGGTTCCGCGTCGGCGGTCCCCGGATGGGCCTCGCCGGGATGGCCCGCGCTCATGGCCCACTGACCGACCGGCGAATCGGGATTTTGCCACACGTAGGCCGCGACCCCGAGGGCGCAGCAGCCCGCCGCTCCGGCGGCCAGGCAGCACCACAGTACCTTGCGCATGATCGTTCTCTGCTCCCGGAGAGAGGGTATGGTTTCCCGGCGTCCGGCGCGCCGGCGACGCGATGGATCAAAGGGCGCCGAAATAGACAGGCCTTGTTCCATGGCTCGGTGCGGCGCGGACTATAGCGGCGGGGTCGGGACCGTTCCAGGCCAATCGCAGTGAGGAGTGAGGAGTGAGGAGAGAAGGTAAGTCGGCGAGCATTTCTTTTCTCCTCACTCCCCACTCCTCACTCCTCACTCGATTCCAGTTGCGAACCCCTCTCCGCGAATCTTGTCTGGATGATGCGGGGCCGCCGGTTGGATTTTTGCCGATTCTGCCGGGACGACCGGCCGGGCCTCTGCAATTCCTCCGATCCGAATAACCGGAACGGGGAAGCCATGCTTGACGAAGGCCCGTCGGTGCGAGAAGATATGGAAGGAGGGATGTTCCGACCCGACGCGGGTTCCGGCGTCCCCCAGGGGAGTTCGTGAACTTCCCCCGAACGGGTGATTCAAGCGTGGACTGGTTTGATCCGGTCTGGAGGTGACCAACGGCGACGGCGAATTCCTTCGCGACTCTCCGCCTGACGTGGCCGGCCTCCTCTCTCGGATCGCAACACCGGAAGGAGGTCCTTTGAGCATCGTCACCACTCGAGCGGCGCAGCGGCAACTCCTTTCCTCCCTCGATCGCGCCTGCATCAGCGCCCGCGTCGCGGCCGACAACAAGGCCCGCGACGTGGTCGTCCTCGACATGCGGGGCATCACCCCCCTGTACGACTTCTTCGTCCTGGCCACCGGCGTCAGCCGGCGGCAGATCCATACCATCAGCGAAGAAATCGACGCGGCCCTCCACCGGGAAGGCGATCAGCGCCATTCCATCGAAGGCTACGAGGCCAGCAAGTGGGTGGTCCAGGACTACGGCGACGTGGTCGTCCACGTCTTCGACCCCGACAAGCGCCAGTACTACGGGCTGGAAGACCTGTGGGCCGACGCGGGGCGCGTGGACTGGACGCGGGAATAGGAGTCGGACCCGGCCGTCGTCGGGTGCGGGGTGGGCTGTGCGGCCCGCCGCGTACAGGTATTCCTTTCTCCGGACATGACGCCGGAGGTACACATAGATGAATGTCCTCAAGGATTTGCAGCAGCGGTTCCACGACGCCCTGGCGGGCCTGGTTCCCGATCCCGCGCCCTACGCGGCGATGGTCCAGCCGGCCAAGGATGCGCGCTTCGGCGACTACCAGGCCAACTGCGCCATGTCGCTGGGCAAGGCGCTGGGCAAGCCGCCGCGGGCGGTGGCCCAGATGCTGGTGGAACGGCTGCGCCTGGACGATCTGCTGGAACCGCCGGAAATCGCCGGCCCCGGCTTCATCAACCTGCGGCTGCGGACGGACTGGCTGGCGCGGCAGGTCGGAGCGACGGCCGCGGACGACCGGCTCGGCGTGGCGCCGGCGTCGCCGCCGCAGACCTTCGTCATCGACTACAGCTCGCCGAACGTCGCCAAGCCGATGCACGTCGGCCACCTGCGCAGCACCATCATCGGCGACGCCCTGGCCCGGCTGCTGCGCTTCCTCGGCCACCATGTCGTCACGGACAATCACCTCGGCGACTGGGGGACGCAGTTCGGCATCCTCCTTTACGGATACAAGCATCTGCGGAACGAGGCGGCGTTCCAGGCCGACCCGGTGCGGGAGCTGGCCCGGCTCTATATCGAGGTGCGGAATCGGTTCCGGAAGGGCGACGAGGAGGAGGGCGAAGACCCGGCCGATCCGGTCAAGGAGGCGTGCCGCCAGGAGACGGCCAAGCTGCACGCCGGCGACCCGGAGAACGTGCGGCTGTGGAAGATGTTCATGCCGCCGTGCCTGGAAGAGATCGACAAGATCTACCGGCGGCTGGACGTGCATTTCGACCACACGCTCGGGGAGAGCTTCTACAATCCGCTGCTGCCGGGCGTGGTGCAGGACCTTCTGGCGAAGGGCCTGGCGCGGGAGAGCGAGGGGGCGGTCATCCTGCCGCGGGGCGAAAACGCCGCGCCGTCGCTGATCCGCAAGCGCGACGGCGCCTTCACCTACACCACCACCGACCTGGCGACGATCCGCTACCGGCTGAAGGAATGGAATCCCGACGCGATCCTTTACGTCGTCGATTTCCGGCAGAAGGAGCATTTCGCCAACCTGTTCGACGCGGCCAAGCGGTGGGGCTGTTCGGCGGAGCTGGAGCACGTCTCGTTCGGCGCGGTGCTGGGCAAGGACGGCAAGCCGCTCAAGACGCGCGACGGCGGCGTGCCGGAGCTGAACGACCTGCTCGACGACGCCGTGCGGCGGGCGGGCCAGGTCTACGAGAGCGGCCCGGCAGGAGGCGGTCGCCCGCGGCGAGGAAGTGCCGGAGCTGAGCGCCGAAACGCTGCGGACGATTTACGAAGTGGTCGGCCTCGGCGCGGTGAAGTACGCCGACCTGTCGCAGAACCGGACCAGCGACTACAAATACGATCCGGATAAGATGATGGCGATGGACGGCAACACCGGGACGTACATGCAGTACGCCTACGTCCGCAACCGGGGCATCTTCCGCAAGGGCGGCGTCGATCCGGCGGCGCTGCGGCGCGAGCCGCCGGCCCTCCTATTGGATACGCCGGAGGAGCGGGCCTTGGCGTCGCAGCTCGTCCGCTTCGAGGAGGCGCTGACGGCCGCGGCCGCCGACTCCAAGCCGAGTCTGGTGACGGCGTACCTGTGGGACGTGGCCAAGACGTACAGCGGCTTCTTCCAGAATTGCCCCGTGCTGAAGGCCGAGACGCCGGCCCTGCGCCAGAGCCGGCTGATGCTGTGCGATCTGACGGCGCGGGTCATCCAGCGCGGCCTCGATCTGCTCGGCATTCGGACGGTGGAACGGATGTAGGAACCCTACCAGCCCCGAGCGCCAGCGAGGGATTCTGCCGAAATCCCTCGCTGGCGCTCGGGGCTGGTAGGGAAACGCGCCGTTTCCTACCATACACCCCATGAGCCAAACGCCACCCCCCGCCGCTCCGCGCCGGCCGTTGCTCGCGTGGCTGCGCCGACGCCTGCAAGGCTGGCGGCTCCGCCATCAGCTGCCGTTCAACTTCTTCATCCACCTCATCGGCATCCCGATGGCCGTGTGCGGCCTGGTCCTCCTCCTCGGCCTGTGGCCGGCCTGGGCGCTGTCCATCCCCTGGCCGGCGTGGTACTGGGGCCTGGGCGCCTTCGTCCTCGGATACCTCCTGCAATGGATCGGCCATCGCGCCGAAGGCAACGACCTCGGCGAGTGGGCCGCGATCAAGCGCCTGCTCGGCCTGCCCTACGTCGGCATCGCCCCGCGCTGGAACCCGGAAGACCCCAACCGCCTGTAACGCCGCGTCGCTGGCCCGGACGCCGACCGCCGCCCTTGCCGGGGCGACGCCGCTTGACGGAAAAGCGCTTCGCGCTCCCGCCTCCACCCTCCATCCTCCCGCACAGGCCGTACAGACGGCAAAAGTTCCCTCTATTCACGAACCGGGGCGGCCGATATAGACCCAAGCATCTCCGATTGCAGGTTCGGCGAGTCCGTGGACCGCACGCGACGGCGGAGGCCTCTCCGCCGCTGGGGGCAACCATCGCACGCCGGTCGGCCTCTCCCCCTACCCTCTCCCCCCGATGGGGGAGCGGGTAGGGGGAGAGGGTGGGCGGATCGTTCCAACGGGGTGAGACTATGCGCTGGAAGGTAGTGTGCATCGGGCTGGCTGCGGCCCTTGCGGTGACGGCCGGCTGCAAGCAGCAGTGCTTCCTCTCCGAGGAAGACCTGAATAACGTCACCGTCACGTCGATGCCGACGAACCTGGCCCGCGACCCCAGCGTCGGCTGCAAGCCGATCATCCCGTTCGTCGGCGCCCCCCCGACCGTCAGCGACCCGGACCGCAAGGTTCGCTACATCTCGCTGGCCGAGGCCATCTCCATCGCGCTGGAGCAGGGCACCATCGGCAACCCGGCCTTCACCACCGCTCCCGTGGAAACCTACGCCGACCAGCAACTGCAATTCGCCGGCCAGGGCGTGAGCCTCACCGATTCGATCCGCGTCCTCGCCCTCGACCCGGCCCGCGTCGGCGCCAACATCGATCTGTCGCTGTCCAAGTTCGACGCGATCTGGAGCACCAGCCTGAACTGGAACACCACCGACCGGCCGATCGCCAACTCGGCGGACCTGGTGACGTCCGGCGGCCAGACCTCCATCAATACGGAGGCGGCCGACTTCCGCACGGCCATCTTCAAGCCGTTGCCGACCGGCGGCGTGGCGGGCATCACCTTCGACGTGCCCTACCAGATCACGAACCTGCCGTCGGCGGTCAACCCGTCGTACCAGCCGTCGGTGCAGTTCGCGTTCGAGCAGCCCCTGTTGCAGGGCTTCGGCGTCGAGATCAACCAGCTGCGCCAGTCCAGCCCGACGAGCGAGCTGCTGCAGAACGCCGGCGTGCTGGCCGGTCTGCCCCAGCCGGGCGTCGAAGGCATCCTCATCACGCGCATCCGCTTCGACCAGCAGCGGGCCGAGTTCCAGCGCAACGTCAACATCATGCTGGCCAACGTCGAATACTCCTACTGGAACCTCTACAACGCCTACTGGACGCTGTACGCCAACGAGGCGGCCCTGCGGCAGGCCTACGAGGCGTGGAAGCTCGCCGTCGTCAAGCTGCAAGCCGGCAAGATCGCCGTCGCCGACGTAGCCCAGGCCCGCGGCCAGTACGAGCTGTTCCGCTTCAACCGGCTGCAGGCGCTGGGCGCCGTGAGCGGCAGCGTGATCGAGGCGGAGCGTCAGCTCCGCGGCATGTTGGGCCTGCCGGCCGATGACGGCACGCGCCTGGTGCCCAGCGACGCGCCGACCCTGGCCGAGTTCCATCCCGACTGGGACACCGCCCTGGCCGAGGCCATGAGCAACGATCCGGGCCTCATCATGGCCCGCGAACAGATCAAGGCCGATCAGCTGAACGTGCGCCTGGCCGAGAACGCCCTGATGCCCGATCTCCGCGCCGCGGGCACCTACGACGTCAACAGCATCGGCAGCCAGATCGACGGCGGCCCCATCCCGAACAATGCCTTCGCCAACCTGGCCGGCGACCACTTCAACAACTGGTCGCTGTCGCTGCGGCTGAACGTGCCGATCGGCTATCGCAACGCCTACGCCAACCTGCGCATCTCCAAGCTGAACCTGGCCCGCGATTACGAGAACTTGCAGCAGGCGGAAAAGAAGATTCAACTGGGCCTGGCCCGGGCGTACCAGAACGTCTTCGTCAGCTACGAGTCGATCAAGGCCCTTCGCGCCCAGCGGGAGGCGTTCGGCGAACAGGTCAAAGCGAACTTCCAGGAGTTCCAGGCCGGCAAGATCACGCCCGACCTTCTGCTCGAGGCCCAGCGCTTCTCGGCGCAGGCCTTGCAGCAGGAGTACCAGGCCGTCCGCGATTACAACAATGCGTTGGCGGTCTTCGAGCTGGTCAAGGGCACGATCGCGCAGCACGACAACGTCGTCATCGCCGAGGGGCCGCTGCCGGGGTGCGCCTCGGAGCGGGCGGTGGAGCATCAGCGGCAGCGCAGCGCGGCCCTGGAGGTTCGGGAGCGGGCGGCGCCGGTCCCACTGGCCGAGACGCATCCGGTCGCGGACGTGCCGGACGGCCCGACGAGCCACGCCGCGGCGCTGCCCGATCTGTGGCAGAACACGCCGCCGCTGGACACGCCCCAGGCGCTGCCGGCCCAGCCGGGGGAACCTGCGGCGAAGTTCCCGCCGATGCCGGGCCAGAAGAAGGCGGCCATCATCGGCGACGCCCGGCCAGGCCCCGTGGACCTGCCGACCCTGCCGGCGCCGCTGGTGCTCAACCTGCCGCCGAATCCGTGAGGCCTGGCGATGTCCCCATAACCATGCGCATCTTCGTGTATGAGTTCGTGAGCGCCGGCGAACGGGCCGGGCCGGACGCCCCGTCGCTGCGGACGGAAGGCTGGGCGATGCTGGCGGCGCTGCTGGAGGATTTCGGCCGCCTTCCCGGAGTCCATGTCCAGACGATTCTCGGCGCCGCGGCCGCCGGCAAGGCGCCGCCCGCCGGGGTCGCCGTCCATCGCGTCACAACCGACGAGGAGGAGGCCGTCTTCCGCCGGTTGGCGGCCGCCGCCGACTGGACGCTGATCGTGGCGCCGGAAATCGACGGCATTTTGCCGGATCGCCTCCAGCGGGTGGAGGAATCGCACGGCCGCCTCCTCGGATCGACGCCGGCCGCCGCGCGCCTGGCCGGCGACAAGCTGCTCCTCGCCGACCATCTGCGCGAGCGCGGCGTGCCGACGCCGCCGACCGTCCGGTGGGCCGCCCCCCCTCCCTTCCCTCCCCCCGCGGGTGGGGGAGGGTGGGGGTTCCCGGCGGTGTGCAAGCCGCGCCGCGGGGCCGGGTCGCAAGAGACATATCTTGTCCGCAATGAAGCCGAACTGTCGCAGGCCGCCGGCGCCATCGCCGGCTTCCGGCAGGACGACGCGATCGTTCAGCCTTACGTTTCCGGGCAGGCGGCCAGCGTCGCCTTCCTGATCGGTCCCGGCCGCCGTCTTGCCCTGCCTGCCGCGGCCCAGCACCTCTCCACGGACGGCCGATTCCGCTACCAGGGCGGATCGCTGCCGCTGCCGCCGCCGCTCGCCGAACGGGCGACGCGAATCGCCGCACGGGCGGTGGGCGCAGTCGAGGGGCTGCGAGGGTACGTCGGCGTGGACGTGGTGCTGGGCGCCGCGGCCGACGGCAGCGGCGATTGCGCGATCGAAATCAATCCGCGTTTGACGACCTCTTACGTCGGTTTACGGGCCTTGGCCCGGTTCAACCTGGCGGAGGCGATGCTGGCCGTCGCGGCCGGCCGGGCACCCCCGGCGTGGGACTGGAGCGCGGGGCCGCTCGAGTTCACGCCGGATGGAGGGCTGGTTCCCTTAGAGCCTATCCCAAAACCCCTGCCGCCCTCCAGGTGATCCAGGCGCAGGCGAAGTGGAGGAAGGCTTTGTAATTGGGGACTTTTTTCTCCCAGCGGATCAACAGTCGTCGGAAGCGGTTCATCCAACTATGCGTCCGCTCCACCACCCAGCGCCGCGCCCGATACCCGGGGATCTTCTCCCTCGGCTCCGCCTTGGCCCCCCGGCGCTTCTTGACCGGGATGTGGGCTGTGTAACCCCAGCGGGCCACCAGCTCCCGCACCGAGGGGTAGTCATACCCCTTGTCCCCCAGAAAGTGCTGTGGCTTCTCCGGCGTGGGCTCGGGTCGCTCGATCGGGATGCTGTCCAGGGTGGCTTCGACCAGTTTCATGTCGGCCCGGTTGGCCCCGGCCACCTCCAGGCCCAGCGGCACGCCTCGGCCGTCCGTCAGCAGCGAACGCTTCGTGCCCTTTTTGGCCCGATCGGTGGGGTTCTTGCCCGTCTTTTTTCCCCCCGAGCGGGGCCTTGGTCATGGTCCCGTCCAGGCTCTGCCATTCCCAGTCGATGCCGACCTTGTCGTCGTACTCGTGCAAGGCCTTTTGCCACAGCTGGCGGAACAGCCCCCGCTTTTGCCAGCGTTGGAAGTAGCGGTGCAGACTGCTGCCGGAGCCGAACTCGGGCGGGGCGGCCTTCCAGTGGCCGCCGGTACGCAGGACGTAGAAAATGCCGTCCAACACCTGGCGTTGGGGCAAAGGCGGCCGTCCCCCCTTGCGGGAGCGGCGCACCTTGGGCAACAGGGGTTCGATGCGTTCCCAGAGGGCGTCCGGGATACGGAAAGTATCGACAACCGTTTCACGAGAAGCGGCCATGACTCTGCTCCAGTTCGGTAGATAAGTGGCTACTCATATTATACCCTCCGACCGGGTTTTGGGATAGGCTCTTAGGCGAGGGGCGGGAAATACCTTACCCGTAGCCGCATTCGCCAGAATGCGGGTGAATGGCTCTCGAACCGCATTCTGGCGAATGCGGCTACGGGTATCATTCCTGCTGCCGCTCGCCTTAACACTTCCGACGAAGGAGCGTACATAGAAGAGAGCGCGTTCGTCGGAGCCGCGACCGTAAGGGTCTGTGAATTAATCGCACTCCGGGTGCGTAGAATGGTAACAGCTGAGTTGCAGCTGTTACCATTCTTGTTCGTTGGGTTGGCTCGCCATGTCTACCGCCGCGCCGTTGCCGCGCATCCGCTCCATTGACCGTAATCGCTGCTCCAGCGTTTCGCTGGAGCAGCAACTACCCGCCGACCATCCCGTCCGCGCCATCTGGGCTTTCGTCCAGTTGTTCGACTGGACGCCCTGGTATGGCCGCATTCGCGCCGTCGAGGGCCGGCCCGGTGCTCCCGCCGTCGCCCCGGAATTGCTCTTCGCCCTCTGGCTGTTCGCCACCACCGAAGGCGTCGCTTCCTGCCGCGAGCTGAACGAACGCTGCGGCCGGGACCTGCCCTATCAATGGCTGTGCGGCGGCGAACCCGTCAATTACTGGACCCTCAACGATTTCTACACCGCCCACGCCGCCGACCTCGACCGGCTGTTCGTCGAGCACATCGCCGCCTTGCGGGGCCAGGGATTGATCGCGTTGCGGCGAGTGACCCAGGACGGCCGCAAGGTCGTGGCCGACGCCGGCAAGGACACGTTCCATCGCCAGGGGACGCTGGAGCGGCACTGGGCCGAGGCCGAGCAGCACGTGGCCGCCGTCCAGGCGCAACGGGGCGCGACGGCGACGCGCAGCCGGTCGCAAGCGGCCCAGGAGCGGGCGGCGCACGAGCGGCTGCAACGCCTGCGGCGGGCGGCGGCCCAGGTGCGGCAACGGCAGGAGCAGCGTCGCGTCTCCAAGCGTTCGGACGCGGAAGCGGCCGAGGCACGGGCGTCGGAAAGCGATCCGGACGCGGCTCGGATGAAGATGCCTCACGGCGGCTTTCAGTTGGCCTACAACGTGCAGACGGTGACCGATACGGCCCACGGTCTGATCGTGGCGACGGCCGTCGTCCACCAGGGTTCGGACAATGGGCAATTGCGACCGATGATGGAGCAGGTGCATCGGGAGCAGGGGCAGCGGCCGCAGGCGGTGATCGCGGACGCCGGCTACAGCGACGCGGAGGACGTGGAGGTGCTGGAGACGGAGGGGGTGACGGTGTACATGCCGCCTCGCGACGAGCGTCGGGACCGGGCGGCGGGACGGGACCCGCATGCGCCGAAGCGACGGGACACGGCGGCGTTGGCGGCTTGGCGGTCCCGGATGGGGACGGAGGCGGCACGCTTGGTCTATCGCGACCGGGCGCCGGTGGCGGAGGGGGTTCATGCGCAGGCGGTGCAGCGGGGCTGGCGCCGGTGCCGCCTGCGCGGCTTGGCCAAGGTCGGCGGGGAGGCGCGTTGGCAGGCGTTGGCGCACAACGTGAAGCGTCTATTGGCGCTGGGTTGGCTTACGGTGGGGGGGAGGGTGCGCGCGGCGGCGGTGTAACGGGGCGGGTGGGGCGACGGGTGCAGCCCGCTGCACCCGTCGCCCGGATCGCCGCCGACCAAGAACGAGCGTAGCCATCGCCCATCCAGAGCCTCAGCGGCAATTAATTCACAGACCCGTAAGGGAGCGGTCTTCGCTAAAACCGCTCCCTTACGGTCGCGGCTCCGACGAGCGAAATCGGCCGACCAGCTCCAGCCGGTGGCCGGTGATCTCGAAGCCCTCGCGGCGCAGCGCCTCGACCAGCTCGGGCGCGAGCTTCTCAATGAGGTGCGGGTCGTAAGGCAGCGGCAGGTCGCGCACCTCGCCGGTGCGTTCGCAGCGGAGGTGATAGTGGGCGTCGCTGCGGGCGTCGTAGCGGGCGGCCCCGGATTCGTGGGCGATGCGAGCGGCCAGGCCGGCGCCGACCAGCGCCTCCAGCGCCTTGTAGACCGTCGCCAGGCTGATGTGCGGCAACCGGCGGCGCACCGCGGCGAAGACCTGCTCCGCCGTCGGATGGCACTCCGCCGCCTGCAAACACGCGAACACCGCCGCCCGCTGGCGCGTGCAACGCCAGCCGGCCTGTTCCAGCGTGCGCCGGAACTCCGCGTCGCCGATGGCGCAGGGGTTCGGGTTCGTGGTGTTCATACATTTATAAGACTAGAAGCGCCCAGGGGAAGCGTCAAGGATTCCGGGCCGGCGGCGCGGTTTTCGGCTTCACGTCGCAAGGATGCGGCGCCGCTCGCTTCAGTTCGGCTTGCCCGCCGCGATCAGATCGAGATAAACCTTGTCCTTGATAATCCGGGTGACGAGGGTGCAGCGGCGCTTCTGGACAGTCAGATCTTTCGTGCCGGGGACCGGCACGTCGTGGGCCACGACCGTCGGCCCGTCGCTCAGCGTCAGCGTCATCTTCCGCGGCTGCACATCGACCCAATCGGCCGGCGCAGGCGGCGCCGCCACGACTTCCGAGGTCGTCTGGCCGGCCGCCGGTACGACGATCGTCGCCGGCACCTGCACCGACCGGCTGCGTTGCCTCCGCAGCTCCTCGGTCATCACCCCTTGCAGCACGACGCTCGGCAGCGGCCCGCCGTTCTTGCCGGCCGGCCGCACCAGATCGCCCAGCAAGCGGACGGCCGTGCGGTCATTCGCCATCTGCAAGTGCAGGTTCTGCGTACTCGGCAACCCCAGGCTCGCCGGGTCGAGCGGCAGATCCAGTCTGGTCGCCGAGGCTCACCTGCTTGCCGTTGGCGCCCATCACCTGCACGTCGCGGATCACCCAGTCCTTGCATCGGTCGTTGGAACAGGCGGCGCAGAAGTCCCGGCCGCTCAGCGGGCAGCGGTCGCCCTTGGCGTCGGGTCGGAACGTGTCGCAGAAGGTGCAGGGGACCGTGCGCGTTTTGACCCAAGTTCCCGCGTCGGTCCAGGCCAGGACGACGCCCACGCCGCCGGCCGGCGGTTGCGTGACGCAGACGGACGCCGTCTTTCGGTCCCACAGGTTTTCATTCACCGCCACCAGCTCGATGACGTAATTGCCCGCCTTATCGAACTGGACCAGCCGCTCCTGGCTGGCCGTCTCGTCGCTGACGACCTCCAGCGGACGCTCATCGCTCACGTCCCAGATGCACGACGGGGCGTTGGTGGTTTTGGCCGTCACCTTGAACAGGGCCGGAGCACCAGTCCCGGGGCTGACGCGGACTGCGTCCAGGCTGACCACCTGGGGCTGTTTGGACTCGGGCGGGTCCTCGACGTGGAGCGCCACCGTCCGGTTGCTCTCCTCGCCGAGCAGATTCGAGAGGCTGAGCTTGACGGTGTAGTCGCCGGGCCGGTCGTAGGTGTGGTCGATCGACTCATGGCCCGAGTCGGCCGGTATCAACTCGGTGCCGTCGCCGAAGTCCCACCAGCCGGCAAAGCCGGGCGACAGGTCCTGGAAGTGGACGACGCGGCCCTCGTGCTCCAGCCGGAAGTTGGGCACCGGCTTGGCCGGCTTGACGGCCTTGTCCACCCAGGCGCCAAAATACATCACGACCGCGCCGGAGAGCAAACCGCCCACCGTGCCGAGGATGGTCTTGAACCAGCCGCCGCCTTTTTTCCCGCCTTCCGCGCTTGCCGTTTCCGCCATGAGCAGCGGCCCTCCTTGACCGGGTGAGGTTGCAGAGCCGGCGGAGAGGATACCGCCGATGGCGGAGCGGAGTCGAGAGGGGTTTTCGGGACGGCCCGGTCGGTGCAGGCGATTGGACACCGTTGGAAAGGCGCGACCGCTCCGGGAAGCAACCGTCGCTTCACGGCGCCAGGTGCGGCCGCAGGAGGTCCGGCCCCCGATCCTTGAGCAGCCGCTCGAAAATCCCCCGGTCGGTCAGGCCCTTGTCGATGAGGTCGCCGATCTCCTTGCGCGTCTGCTTGGGCATGCCGCAGCTGTTGGGGTTGCAGCTCGCCAGGGTGTAGAAGTGGCCGGTGCAGGCGTCGCCGCCCACGCCGCACGTGCAGTAGATGCTGGCCAGGAACCACTCGATCCGCTCGTCCCGCGAGGCGCGCGGCCGGTCCACGTCCGGCGGCAGCGCGGCGTCGTCCACGTCGGCCGGCGGCGGCGTCATCTTGAGACGCACGCGCTGGCCGGCGGCCAGGTCGGCCTGATCGAAGCCGTTGACGACCAGGCGAACCTCGGTCCGCTCGCGCCAGGGCCGCACTTCCCGGACGACGGCGGCGATGGGCGGGTCGGCGTCGAGGCGCACCTCGTCGCCGACCCGCAGCGACCGACCCCAGCGCATGGCCTCGTGATCCAGCATCACCTCTATTTCGCCGCTGAATCGGTGCAAAAACGTCGCCGTGCCCGGCAGTCCCTCGTCGGCCCAGCGCTTGCGCAGCGCCGTCTTCTGCTCCCGGCGGCGCGCCTCAAACGCCTCCGCGTCCAGCACCAACCGGGCCATGTCGCCGCTGCTCTGCACGTACACCGGCTTGTCGAGCGGCAGGTCGATCGGCCTGTCCGTTTTGAGCGTGCGGTTTTCGCCCTTGGCCGGCCGGATGGTGACGCCGCTGGCGTCCCGGGCGACGAGCGCGACGCCGCGGCCGTGCATGTCCTCCTCGCTGAGTTCGTCGGCGAGCATGGCGACGGCGACGGCCTGCTTCCGGCGGTCGGCCTGGAACCAGACCCAGACGCGGTCGCCGGCCGTGAATTGGTCGAGGCGGCCCCACCAGCCGGCGACCTTGACCTCGGCGTCGGGCGCCAGCGGCCAGACCTTGGGCAGCTTCTCCCCCTCGATCAGCAGCGTGACGCACTGCCGGGCCGGATCGACCGCCTTCAGCACGGCGAAGTGCTTGGGCACGCCCCGCAGGAACTCGGCCTTGCCGGCGACCTCGGCGGCCTTGTCGTCGGCGGATTTCGACGCCGGCTCGGCCGCGTGGACGGCGGTCCCCAGGCAACAGGTAATCAGCAACAGACAGCGGTTGACGGCGGACGACATGGCGCCCTCGTGGTGCGGAGTGGTGCGGCGACGGCCGTGGGATATAATACCGCCGCTCCAGCCGAACGAAAACCAAACTCGGGAGGACTTCGCCGTGTTCGCATCGCTCCCCTTGTTGCTGACCCCTCTGGCCCTCGCCGCGCCGCCCGCCGACCCCCCGCTGGTGATCAAACCCGACGCCTTCCAGACGCTGGTCAACCCCGACTGCTCGCATTGCAAGGACGAGGCCAGGCGCCGCGCCGACGAGCTGCGCGACGACGACCGCGTCCTCTGCTGGGTCCGCGACACCAAGGGCCATTACAACGGCGGCGCCGTGCCGATCCGCTTCTTCCTCAACTCGTACCGCGTCATCAGCGACAGCTACGGCGTTTTCGTCTACGACCCCGACGCCGGTTTCGCGCGCGGCTTCGAGCCGTCCTACGATTTCAGCTTTTACGGATGGCGGAACGGCGTTATGGTCATGAAAAACAAGGACGGCACGCTTTACTCGTGCCTGACCGGCGTGGCCTTCGACGGCCCGAAGAAGGGGACGCGATTGAAGCCCGTGCCGACGGTGGTCAGCGACTGGGGCTGGTGGCTGAAGCGCTATCCCGACTCGGTCGCCTACCACATGTTCGACAAGTACCGGCCCGTCGAGTTGCCCAAGGAGGTCAACGAGGACTCGAAAAAGAGCCGGGTCGCGGCCGACGACCGGCTGCCGGCCGACCAGCCGGTGCTTGGCGTGGCCGGCGCCAAGGAAACGAAGGCGTACCCGCTGGATGTCGTGGCGAAGGCCGGCCTGATCGAGGATCGGATCGACGGCGATCCGTGCATCGTCGTATGGGAGCCGGCGACGCGCACGGCGGCCGCCTACCGTCCGGTCGCCGCTCCGCCGAAAAAGGAGGACGGCGAGCCGAAAACGCTGACGTTCTACCGCGACGACAAGGCCGACGGCGCGCCGGTGACGGATCGGGAGACCGGCTCGCGCTGGGACGTGGCCGGCCGGGCCTACGAGGGCAAGCTCAAAGGGTGGACGCTGGAATGGCTGGACGGGACGCAGGTGAAGTGGTTCGCCTGGGCGGCGGAACATCCGGAGACGGGAATCTTTGACGGGCAGGGCGGCAAGTAGAGCGCGAGGGAGGCGGCAACGCGGCTACTGCTCCCGCCCCTGCAAATACGCCAGCACCAGCCGAATGTCGTCGTAAGGCACCTTCTCCCCCAGCGCCAGGAAGATCGGTTTCAACCGCTCGCCGCCGACCTGGCGCACCGCCGCCGTCACGCGCTGCACCACGTCGTCGGGAACCCATGTCGCGATCGACGCCGGCTTCGCAGTGCGGATGAATTCGGCGAGATGCTCCATCGCCGTGGTGCGGGCATACTTCAGTTCGCGCATCACGTCGGCGATCGAGGCGCCGTTGCGGTAGAGGTCGTGGGCCGCCTGCATGCGCTGCGTCATCTTCTCCGCCGGACGCGGCGCCGGGCGAACGATCGGCGCCGGCCGGGTCGTCACGTCCATCGCCAGGCCGAACTCGCGGCAGTGCTGCGCGATCAGCGGCAGGAATCGACCGGCGAAGTCGCGCAGCTTCACGTCGCCGACGCCGGAGATATGCCGCATCCGCTCCGGCGTGGACGGCCGCACGCGGGCCAGCTCGCGCAGCACCGCGTCGCCGAACACCATGTACGGCTTCTCGCCGCGCTCCTGCGCCAGCAGCAGCCGCAGCTGACGCAACGCCTCGAACAGCCCCGCATCGACCCCCTCCCACGACACTTCCTGCGCCGCCGATTTCTCCACACGCTCGCCCTTCTTGCGGCGCACCGGCCGGATCAAACGTACCTCGCGCCGGCCGCGCATCACCTCCCACGACGCCTCATTCAGCTTCAAGAGAGGGTATTCGTCGCCGACCTGCATCAGCACCTTCTGGCCGATCATCTGGTAGAGCCAGTCGCGCACGTCGGCCTTGCTCTCGCCTTTGAGGAGGCCGAAGGTCGTCAACTGGTCGTGGCCGCGGCGGCGGACGTTTTCGTTGTCGTCGCCGCGCAGCACGGCGACGACGTGGGTGATCCCGAAACTCTCCTTCACCCGGGCCACGCACGACAGAACTTTCTGCGCCACGACCGTCGCCCCGGCCACCTCCTCGGTGTCGCCGAGGCAGAGGTCGCAGGCGCCGCACGACTCGGCGGCGTAGGTCTGGCCGAAATGCTCCACCAGGGCGCGGTGGCGGCAGACGGCGCCGCGGGCGTAGCGGTCCATGTCCTCCAGGTGGCGCAGGGCGTTCGCCAGGAATTCCGGCCCGGCCCCCGCCTCCTCCGCCGACTTCTCCAGCATCCATTTGAGCGACACGAAGTCCGCCCCGGAGTGCAGCAGCACGCACTCCGCCTCCAGGCCGTCGCGGCCGGCCCGGCCGATTTCCTGCTGATAATGCTCCAGCGACTTGGGCATGGCCGCGTGCAGCACGAAGCGCACGTTGGAGCGGTCGATGCCCATGCCGAAGGCCACCGTGGCCACGACCACATGGCAGCGCTCGCGCGTGAACGCCTCCTGGGCGTCGTGTCGCTGATCCGCCGTCAGGCCGGCGTGATAGGCCACCGCCTTGACGCCGCGCTTCTGCAGCGACGCGGCCAGCTCGTCCACGTCGCGGCGCCGCAGGCAGTAGATGATGCCGCCCTCGCCGTCGTGACGGTCGAGCACCTCGCCGACCTGCTTGGACAGGTCGTGCCGCGGCAGCACGCGGTAGGTGAGGTTCAGACGGTCAAAATCGCCGACGAGGGTGACGGGGTCGCGCAGGGCGAGCTGGGCGATGATGTCGCGGCGGACCTGTTCGGTGGCAGTGGCGGTGTAGCCGTGGACGGAGGCGCCGGGGAAGAACTCGCGGAGGCGGGCGAGCTGGCGGTATTCGGGGCGGAAATCGTGGCCCCAGTGGCTGATGCAGTGGGCCTCGTCGATGGCGAAGGCGTGGACGCCGACCTGTTGCAGGATGCGATAGAAGTCCGACGACACCAGCCGTTCCGGCGAGACGAACAGGAGGCGGATTCGGCCCTCTCGGAGATCCATTTCAGCGGCGAAACGTTCGCTGTCGGTCAGGGAGCTGTCGATCTGGGCGGCGGCGACGCCGTTGGCGCGGAGGCCGTCCACCTGATCCTTCATCAGCGCGATGAGCGGCGAGACGACGACGGTGACGCCGCCGCGCAGCACGGCGGGGGCCTGGTAGCAGAGGGACTTGCCGCCGCCGGTCGGCAGCACGACGAGGGAGTCGCGGCCGTCGAGGACGGCCCGCATGGCCTGCTCCTGGAGCGGCCGCAGCGACGCGAAGCCCCAGTGGCGCGCGACGACGGCCTTGAGGTCATCCAACGACCAGGAAGCGGACGGCATGGACGGGGATCTCCTGTGACCCCGTCATCATGCCCGATGGAGCGCGGGTTGAAAAGCTCATTCGGTCGGGCGCGAGGGAGGTTAGCCGCGACGCGGAGCGGAGCGCTTGGGGAAGAGCGCTCCGCTCCGCGTCGCGGCTAACCTTCCTCCCGCCGCAGCGTGAACACCGTGATCTCGGGCCGCGCGTTGAAGCGCACCTGGCGCAGGTGGCCGAGGCCGCGGTTGATGTACAGCTTTCGGCCGTCGAACAGATCGACCTCGCCGGCGATGTAACGGCGGTTGGTGACCGGCACGATCGGCGGCGGCAGAAACGGCGGCTTGACCTGGCCGCCGTGGGTGTGGCCGCACAGAATCCAGCCCTGATAGCCCTCCCAAACGTCGCCGTCGGCGGCGTCCGGGTTGTGGCACAGGAACAGGTTGGCCTTCGTGTGGTCCAGCGTCGGCGTCACCGCGCCGGGGTCGCACGTCGGACTCCACAGGTCGTCCATCCCGGCCACCGTCAGGCCGTTCACGTCGTGAGCGCGGTTGCGCAGCATCACGAAGCCGCGGTCGGTCAGCCGGGCCGTCAGCTCTTCGGCGACCTGCGTGTCGTGGTAGGACTGGGCGTAGTCGTGATTGCCGAGGATGCCGAGCGTCGCCAGGCGGCCGGGGCGCAGGTCGTCCAGCACGCGGCCGACGTGGGCCAGCTCCTCGTCGGCGACGCAGGTCATGAAATCGCCGGTGACGACGAGCATGTCGGGGCCAATTGCATTAACAGTACGGAAGGAATCGCGGAGGTAGGCGTCGGACACCTCGGGGCCGATGTGCAGGTCGCTGATCTGCACGAGCGTCTTGCCGTCCAGCGCGTCGGGCAGGAAGCGGATGGGCAGGTCGCGCCGCACCACCTCGACCCAGTGCGGCTCAATAAGCCAGGCGTAGCCGCCCAGGCCGGCGCCGGTCGCCAGCAGGCCGACGGCGGTTCGTTTGAGAAAGGCCCGGCGCGTGGAGGCGGACGGCTTATTCATGCAGTCCAGCGTACCTGTTCGTCGGGGGCCGGGTCAATCGAACATGGCGCGCTGCCGATTCCACTCGTCAATCATCGGCCGGAACGCCGCGATGTGTTCCGGCGTCGTGCCGCAGCAGCCGCCGACCATGCTCACGCCGGCCTTCAGCAATTCGGGCAGCCACGACGCCATGTACTGCGGCGTGTAGGGATACACCCAGCGGTCTTCGACCTGCTTGGGCGTGCCGGCGTTCGGCCGGGCGAAGATGCGCCGCCAGGTGCTGTCGCGGTACGCCTCCACGACCTCCACCATCTGCGGCATGCCCATGTCGCGCCCGCAATTCACACCGAGGGCGGCGATGGAGCAGCTTTCCACCCAGCGTACCATCTTGCGGGCCGACAGGCCGCCGAAAGTGCGGACTTGGTTGTCGCGGTCGTGCCGGTAGGTGAACGAAACCAGCACAGGCAAGGCTTCACGCCAATTCCCGTGCAGGAACTTGAGGAGGAAAAACGCGGTGTTGGGATTGGAACACGTTTCGACGAGGAAGCCGTCGGGGCCGGCCGCGGCGAGCGCGTGGATGAAGGACGGCAACGCCGCGAATTCTTCGTCGGACGGGCAAGGCCCCAGGTCGGCCAGCACCCACCGATCCGGCCCGGCCGCCGCGCGCGCCAGGTCCACGGCGACCTGACAGATTATTCCCAGCTGACCGTCCAGATTGTGCCTGGCCAGCGCGGCGGGGTTCGCCTGAAACGTGTTCGTCAGCAGCACCTCGGCCCCGGCGTCCACGTACGCCTGGTGGATCGCCCGGACCTTTTCCGGATGGGTCAGGTTCCACAACTCGCCGCACTCGCCCGGCTTCAGCCCCGCGCGCTGCAATTCCGTGCCCATCGCCCCGTCCATGAGCAGGACGCGGCCCGACCGCAGCGCGTCGAGGAAGCGCGACATCTCACGCCCCGTACTTGCCCAGCCGGCCGGCGTGCGCCATCGCCAGCGACATGCAGATACTTCGCCTCGAACTGGCCCAGTCCGCCATGCAGACATTGCGACTCGCCGAACTCCGTCACCGCGTCCGTCCGGCACGTCCGCGCCCACAGCAGCGTCGGCACCGGGTGCCAGCTGTGGCTCTTGAGCTTGCTCGGCGTGCTGTGGTCGCCGGTGACGATCAGCACGTCCGGGTTCAGCGCCCGCACCTTCGGCACCTCCGCGTCGAGTCGCTCGATCACCTCCACCTTGGCCGCGAAGTTGCCGTCCTCGCCGGTGCTGTCGGTGTACTTGTAATGCAGGAAAAAGAAGTCGTAGCGGTCCCAGACCTTTTTCAGCGTCTCCATCTGGTCGCCGAGCGTGGCGCCGGCGTCCAGCACGTCCATGCCGACCAGCCGGGCCAGGCCCTTGTACATCGGGTAGACGGCGATGGCGGCGGCGCGCAGACCGTAGATGTCCCGGATCGTGTCGATCTTGGGGTAGCGGGCGAAGCCGCGCAGCGTGACGGCGTTGGTCGGCGCCTGGTCCTTGAGGACGCGGCCGGCCTCGGCGGCGAAGCGGTTGACAGCCTCGGCCGTCCGCTGCGACGCCGTGTCGGCGCCCTTCGCCAGCAGCGGCACGTGGCCGACCGCCTGCGGGTCGGTGTCGTTGACCGCGTCGCCCAGGCCGTCGCCGCGCAGCACCAACACGAACCGATGCTCCCGCACCGGCTCGACGAACACCTCGACGCCCGGAAGCTGGATCTGCTGCATCAGCCCGCACATCTCGACGCAGCGCTCCGTCGTCGGCCGGCCGGCGCGGCGGTCGGTGATGACGCCCGCCGCATCGACCGTGCAGAAGTTGCCGCGCACCGCAACGTCCCGCGGCCCCACGTCGAAGTTGATGCCCAGCGCCTCCAGGATGCCGCGGCCAATGCGGTACTGGAGCGGATCGTAGCCGAACAGGCCGAGGTGTCCGGGGCCGCTGCCGGGCGTTATTCCCGGCAGAACCGGCATGCTCAGACCGCAGACGCCTTCGCGGGCCAGGCCGTCGAGATTCGGCGTGCGGGCCGTTTCCAGCTCGGTCTTGCCGCCCAGCTCCAGCGGCAATCCGCCGAGTCCGTCGGCCACCAGAAGGACGATTTTGCTCGGGTTGTCTTCGCGCAGTTCGCGCATCAGGTCGTGGAGGTTCATGCTGGGAGTTTACCAGTCCGTCGGCCGTCGTCCATAGCCCTTGGTGCATGGCGGGCTGCGGAAAAAACTCTGCTGCGGACAGAATGTAGTATCGTTGAGAAGAAATGCGCCGGTCCCCACTACGGACCACGGACCACGAGCGGAGAGAGTCATGGCCATGGAACTGCCCGACGAGGCGGTCGTTTACAACTACCAGGGACTTCTAGCCCCGGTCGGCGAGGAGTGGACGCCGGCCGCGGAGCTGCGCGCGCGCCATTTCCTGGCGCCGGCCCGCCTCAAGGACATGGCGCAGCGGCTGATGCAGGTTCGCGGCCAGGTTGCGGCCGAGCGCGAGATGCGCACCCCGCCGCCGGACATGACGCCGCTCGACTCCGGCTTCATCGACCTGCCGCAGGCCCTGCTCGACGGCTACCGCCGCAAGGGCGACGCCAGCGACCTCGGCCGCGTCCTGTCCCTCGCCAGTGGCCTGCGCGACGAGGCCGACCGCGTCGTCCTCCTCGGCGTCGGCGGTTCGCAGCTGGCCGGCCGCGCCCTGTTCCAGGCCCTCAAGAGCGCCTACCACAACGAATTGCCGCCCGAGACGCGCCTCGGCGTGCCGCGCCTCTATTTCGACGGCGACGGCTTCGACAACGACGCCTTGCAAGAGCTGCTGGATCTCTTGCAGATCACCTGCGTCGATCCCGAACAGCGCGAGGAGCGCTGGGCCGTCGTCTGCCTCAGCAAGTCCGGGGCGACGCTGGAACCCGGCGTGGCCCTGCGCGTCTTCCGCCGCGAGGCGACGGAGTATTACGGGCTGCGCTCGGCGTGGCTGCGTCAGCTGTTCGCCGCGGCCACCGGGCCGACGAGCAAGCTCCGCCGGCTGTTCCAGACGGAAGGCCACAGCGACGCCGACGTGCTGACCATTCCCGACAACATCGGCGGACGGTACTCCGCGTTCTCTCCGGCCGGGCTGGTCCCGGCGGCATTGATGGGGCTGGACTTGCGCGCCCTGCTGCTCGGCGCCGCGGCCATGACCAAGCGCTTCCTGGAGGAGCCGTTCGAGCGCAACCCGGTGCTGCAGTTCGCCGGCGTCAACCACCTGATGGGCGAGGAATTGCACAAGCCGTTGCGCATCCTGTCGGTGTGGTCGAAGAAGCTGGAAGCGCTCGGCCATTGGTACGACCACCTCCTGGCGGAGAGCCTCGGCAAGCAAGGCCGTGGGCCGACGCCGCTGACCACGGTGCAGACGCGCGACCTGGCCACGCGCGGCCAGCAGAACCAGGAAGGGCCGCGCGACCGGGTCGTCAACAACCTCGTGGTGCGAAACGCGAAAACCACGCCGATCCTCGTTCAGATGGCGGACCACAACGAGGATGAGCTGAACGCTTACTCCCGCAAGGGCCTGCCGGACCTGCTGTCGGCAACCCTGAAGGGCGTCAACCAGGCCCAGTACGAGGCCGCCCGGCCGACGGCCGATCTCGTGCTGCCGGTGCTGTCGGAACACACGCTCGGCCAGTTGATGCAAATGCTGATGCTGGCGACGGTGGTGGAAGGCCGGCTCATGGGCGTCAACCCCTATGGCCAACCGGGCGCGGAGGCGTACAAACGGCATATGCTCTCGCAGTTGAAAAGTTCGTGATCTCTTGCCCCCTCCCCCCTGGCGGGGGAGGGTTGGGGTGGGGGGGCAGTATCTCCGAATGATTCACCCCCCCACCCCAACCCTCCCCCGCCAGGGGGGAGGGGGAAGGCGGAGGAGCGAGCATGTCGCCGGAAGCCGGGCCGTGGCCGGTGCTGGATATGCAGGAGCGGCGCCTCCTGGGCGTGATGGTCGAGAAGGCCAAGACGACGCCGGACGCCTACCCCATGAGCATCAACGCCCTCGTCACCGGGTCCAACCAGAAGTCGAACCGCGATCCCCTCCTGTACCTGTCGGAAATCGAGGTGGACGACGCCCTCATCCGCTGCCAGAAGAAAAACCTCGCCATCAAGATCACCGGCGGCCGCGTGGTGCGCTGGCGGCACAGCCTCTACGAAGCGTGGCACGCCGATAAGGTGGAGCTGGCCGTGCTGGCCGAGCTGCTGCTGCGCGGGCCGCAGACGGAGGGGGAGCTGCGGACGCGGGCCAGCCGCATGGAGCCGATCGACGACCTCGACGCCCTGCGCGCCGTGCTGCAACCGCTGGTGAAGCGCAACCTCGTCGTCTACCTCACGCCGGAAGACCGTCGCGGCGCGGTGCTGACGCACGGTTTCCACGACCCGCAAGAATTGAAGCATCTTCGCGCCCGTCACATGGCCGAGCCTGTCGCCGTGAGCGCCCGGCGCCGCCGGCCTCCGGCCCGCCGATTGCATCTCGCGCCGACGCCCCGCCGTCGGCCCTGGAAAGGGAGCTGGCCGACGCCCGCCAGGAAATCGCGGCCCTGCAAAAGACCGTCGCCGTCCTCCGCGGCGACGTGGACGGGCTGCGCGAGGAGCTGCGCCAGTTCAAGCAGTCGCTGGGAGCGTGAGGTTCCCTCCGCCTTTCGGAGCCGCCACCGTGAGGGAGCGGATTCAACCCCAACCGCTCCCTTACGGTCGCGGCTCCGACGGACGCGACTCTTGCCTGTGCCAGACAATCGGTTGGAAGAGTCTCGCCGCGCAGGTACAATCCACGCAGTCCAAAATGACGATGGGATTCCTCCAAGGGGCGGCATCATGCGCAAGTGGCTGCGGCGCCTGCTGGTCGTGGGCGTGCTGATCGGGCTGTTCGTCGGCGGCGGGACCGCCCTCAGTTACTGGTGGAAGCAGCAGTCCGTCCCGAAATACCTGACCGCGACGGTGTCGCGCGGCCGCGTCGAAACCGTCGTCAACTCGACTGGCACGATCAAGCCGGTCCGCACCGTCTCCGTCGGCGCCTTCACCTCCGGGCCGATCGCCGAGGTCTACGTCGATTACAACAGTCACGTCAAGGTGGACTGCGTGCTGGCCGAGATCGACGACAAGCTGCCGGCCGCGGCCCTCGATCGCGACCAGGCCGCCCTCGACGCCCAGCGGGCCGACCTGAACCGCGTCAAGGCCCTCCTCCAGCAGGCCAAGAACAACGAGGACCGCGCCCGCAACCTCATGGCCGTCAACAAGGACTACATCTCCGATACGGAAATGGACACGTACTACTTCGCCCGAATCACCGGCGAGGCGCAGGTGAAGCTGTCGGAGGCTTCCGTCAAGCAGGCCGAGGCCCAGGTGAAGAACTCCCGCGACAACCTCGGCTACACCCGAATCCGCTCCCCGGAAGACGGCATCGTCATCGAACGCAAGATCGATCCCGGCCAGACCGTGGCCGCCTCGTTCCAGACGCCGGAGCTGTTCACCATCGGCGTCGAGATGGACAAGCACATGTACGTCTACGCCTCGGTGGACGAGGCCGACGTGGGCCTCATCCGCGACGCGAAAGATCAGAGCCGGCCCGTGTCCTTCACGGTGGACTCCTATCCCGGCGACCTCTTCGAGGGCAAGATTTATCAGATCCGTTTGAACTCCACCACGACGCAAAACGTCGTCACCTACCCCGTCGTCATCGAGGCGCCCAATCCCGGCCTGAAGCTGATGCCCGGCATGACCGCCGACCTCACGTTCCAGGTCGAGTCCAAGGAGAACGTGCTGCGCGTCCCCGCCGCGGCGCTGCGGTTCGTGCCCCAGGCCGCCCAGGTGCGCCCCGAGGATCGGCACTACGTGAACGGCCAGCCGGCCGCCGACGGCGCCGAAGGCGCCCCCAAGGACACGGCCGAAGCCAAGGCCGAAAAGGCGCGCAAGCGCCAGAACCGTCACGTCTGGGTCCAGGACGGGCCGCTGCTTCGGGCCGTCCCCGTGACGCTCGGTCTGATCGACAACCAGAACGGGGAAATCCTGACCAGCGATCTGACCGAGGGCCAGGCCGTCGTCACCGGGATCGACAACCTGATTGGACCGAGGTGAAGCCTTGGACGTTTACGATCTGGTGCTTCTCTCCCTGCGAACGCTCGGCAAGAACAAGCTGCGTTCCATCCTGACCGTGCTGGGCGTCGTCATCGGCATCGCCGCCGTCACGACGATGGTGTCGGTCGGCCAGGGCGCCGGCCAGCTCGTGCGCAACGAGTTCCAGAACCTCGGCGCCAACGTCATCGTCGTCTTCCCCGGCGCCAGCAGCAACGGCGGCGTCAATCAGGGGACGGTTGCGACCCTGACCGTCGAGGACGCCGCCGCCCTGCCCGAGGAGTGCCCCGCCGTGCAGGCATCCTCGCCGCTGGTGCCGACGAGCGGCCAGGTCATCGGCGGCGACGAGAACTGGCAGCCGCGGCAGATGTTCGGCGTCGGCGTGGACTACCCGATCGTCCGCAACTGGCCGCTGTCCGCCGGCGAGTTCTTCGGCGACCGCGAGGTGCTGGGGGCCGCCAAGGTGTGCGTCATCGGCGCCACGCTCGTGTCGCGGCTGTTCCCCGACTCCAACCCGGTCGGCAAGCAAATACGGATCAAAAATATCCCCTTCACGGTGATCGGCGTGCTGGCGCGTAAGGGGGCGAACCTCGTCGGCCAGGACCAGGACGACGTCGTGCTGATGCCGTACACGACGGTGCAGAAGCGCTTGGAGGCGTCGGCGTTCGACAACATCGACGTGATCCTGGTTTCCGCGCGCTCCGACGAACAATCGCCCGAGGCCCAACGGGAGGTGCGCGACCTGCTGGCGGCGCGGCACCGCATCGCGCCGGGCGAGCCGCCCGACGTGAACATTCGCAGCACCGCCGAGGTGGCCAACGTGCTGAACGGCATCACGGCGACGCTGACGGCGATGCTGGCCGCGATCGCGGCGATTTCGCTGGTGGTCGGCGGCGTGGGCATCATGAACATCATGCTGGTGTCGGTGACGGAGCGGACGCGCGAGATCGGCCTGCGCATGGCCCTGGGCGCCCGGCCGCGCGACATCCTGCGCCAGTTCCTCGTGGAGGCCGTGGTGCTGTCGAGCCTTGGCGGCGTGATCGGCATCTTGACGGGCGTAGGGGCGTCGGCCCTGGTCACGTGGCTCATCAACCTGGTGCTTCCCGGCTCGACGAAATGGCCGTTCGTGCTGTCGGTCCCGGCCGCGGTCGTGGCCCTGCTGTTCGCGGCCGGGGTGGGGATCTTCTTCGGCTACTACCCGGCGCGGCGAGCGAGCCGGCTCGACCCGATCGAGGCGCTGCGCTACGACTGAGCCGGCAAAACCCGCTCAACCCCTGCTTCCGTAAATGCCGACATATCTTCTGGTGTCCCGATGCCGCTGATTGAGCTGCGCAACCTGAGCAAGACCTACGACCTGGGCGAGGTGAAGGTGGCAGCGCTACGCGGGGTATCGCTGGACATTCACGAGGGGGAGTTCGTCGCCCTGATCGGCCCGTCCGGCTCCGGCAAATCGACGCTCATGAACACCCTGGGTTGCCTCGACCGCCCCACCGGCGGGAGCTACCGCCTGGCGGAAGAGGAAGTCGCCGGCATGAACCCGGACCAGCTGGCGCAGGTCCGCAACGGCCGCATCGGCTTCATCTTCCAAAACTTCAACCTGCTGGCGCGAACGACCGCGCTGGAGAACATCGAGGCCGCGCTTTTGTACAACCGCAGCTGCCCGCGGCGGGAGCGCAGGAAACGGGCCGCCGCCATGCTGGCCCGCGTCGGCCTGGCCAATCGCATGGACCACCGGCCCAACCAGCTGTCCGGCGGCCAGCAGCAGCGCGTCGCCATCGCGCGGGCGCTCATCAACCGCCCGGCCATCCTGCTCTGCGACGAGCCGACCGGCAACCTGGACACGCGCACCAGCCGCGAGATCATGGACTTTTTCCGCGAGCTGAACGAGACCGAGGGGCTGACGGTCATCCTGGTGACGCACGACCTGGAAGTCGCCCGACGGGCGCGGCGGGCGCTGGTGCTGATCGACGGCGAAGTGGTCCTCGATACGACCGACTTCGACCAGGCCGCCGAGGCGCTGCACCGCCTCCGAGAAGGATGAAGGATGAAGGATGAGCCAGAACGGAACGGATGCCGCGAAGAGGGATGCCGGGTTGAAGCGGAGCGTCAGCCGCTTCCTCCGCTTCCTCTTGTTCATCCTTCATCCTTCCTCCTTCATCCTTGTCTGCGTCGGCTGCGCACCAACGATCCGGCAAGTCGCCGATAACATCGTGATGCCGGAACAGCGGACGATGGACATCCGCGACCCCGCCCCGCTGCCGCCCGCCCCGATCCCGGACAGCCCTCCGCCGCGCACCGTCTCCAACCCGCGGCTCGACACGCCGGAATGGCCGCTGTCGCTCGACGAGGCCATCCACATCGCGCTGGAGAACGCCCACGTCGTCCGCACCCTGGCCGGCGTCACGGCCGTCCCCAGCGGCGAAACCATCTACGACACGGCCATCGTCAACACCACCATTGACCAGGCGCAGGCGCGGTTCGACCCCGTGCTGAGCCAGAACAACACCTGGAACGCGCTCCAACGTCCCATTCGGCGTTATGGACCCTATGAACCCTTTTGAGTCGCTCATCACCAGCACGCCGACCGACGGCTATCAGAGCCAGCTCGGCCTGACCAAGACCAACGTGCTGGGCGGCCAGTGGGCGCTGAACTGGACCGAGGACCCCACGCGCGTCAAGGCGGACGGCCTGCCGCTCAACCCGGAGAACCCGACGACCGTGTCGCTCGGCTACACGCAGCCGTTGCTGCAAGGGGCCGGCTTCGCGGTCAACACGGCCCCGATCGTGATCGCCCGGCTGAACACGGAGCGGTCGTATTTCCAGTACAAGGATTCCGTGCAGGAGATGGTCCGCGGCGTGATCGAGGCGTACTGGAACCTGGTGCAGGCGCGCATCGACGTGTGGGCGCGGCAAATTCAGGTGGACGAGTCCGACTACGCGCTGACCGCGGCCCGCGAGAGAAAGAAGGCGGGCTTCGCCAACGAGTCGGACGTGGCCCAGGCGCGGGTGAGCTACGCGCAGTTCAAGGCGGCGCTGGTGGCGTCGCAGGCGAACGTCCTGGCCCAGGAGGGGGCGCTGCGGAACATCCTCGGCCTGCCGCCGGAAGACGGCCGGCGGATCGTGCCGAACTCGCCGCCGGCGAGCAAACGCCTGGCCCCCGACTGGGAGAAGGTGATTCGCTTGGCCTCGGAGCGGCGCCCGGACGTCGTGGAGCTGAAGCTGATCGTCGAGGCGGACAAACAGCAGCTGTTGCAGACCGAGAACCAGGCCCTGCCGCAGCTCAACGCGACGGCGCTGTATCGCTGGAACGGCCTGAGCGGCGAGATGCCGAACGGCCAGGATATTTCAACGCGCGGGGGGCAGTACACCGACTGGTCGGTCGGCGTGACCTTCGCGGTGCCGCTGGGTCTGCGTCAGGGCCGGGCCTCGGTGCGGCAGCAGCGGCTGCTGATCGCGCGCGACGCGGAAAACGTCGCCGAGGGGGTGCATGAGGCCGCCCACGACCTGGCGGTCGCCGTCCGCGACCTGGACAGCGCCTTCGAGCAGTACCAGGCGCTGCGGGAAACCCGCGACGCCGCTTACGACAACCTCCAGTACCAGACCGCGCAATTCAGGACGGGGCGGGTCGAGTATTTGAACGTCTTGCAGGCGATCAATGACTGGGGCAACGCCGTCTCGTCGGAGGCGCAGCAGCTGCTGGCCTACAACGTGGACCTGGCCGCGCTGGAGCGGCAGACGGGCACGATTTTGGAGACGCACGGCCTGGTCTTCAACGAGGAGCGGTTCCGTGCGGCCGGTCCCGTGCCGTGCCACGATCGCAGCTACCCCGCCGCGCTGCCCATCGCCGGCGAGCCGCACCGCTACCCCGGCGGCGACGAGCCGGCCGAGAACGCTTTCGATCTGAAGAAACCCGATCCGCACACGCCGGCGCCGCCGGTGGTCCTGCCGCCGCCGCCCGACGCGGTGCTGCCGCCGCCGCGCAAGGCGCCGTGAACGGCACAAAGGCGAGCGGTAGCAGGAATGATACCCGTAGCCGCATTCGCCAGAATGCGGGCCGACAGCCATTCACCCGCATTCTGGCGAATGCGGCTACGGGTAAGGTATTTCCCGTCCCTCGCCCAAAAAGCTACCGCTTCATAAGCGTGTCGATTTCCTCTCTTCGCCGATGGATCGGCCGACCGCTTTCTCCTTGTGCGCTGCTACGGCGACACCCGCCCGCCGCGCCGGTAGAATCAACACAGCGACCCGGACGACTGCCGACCTGGAACTCGGTCGCGGCGCCGGCGCACAAGAATCCTCATGCAGACGGTAACGCGCTTCGAGGCGAACCTGTTGCGGCTGCTGTACTATTTCCTCGGGCGGGAGCCGGCCGAGACCGCCCTGGCCCTGGTGGAGGACCGGGCCGCGCCGCCGCCCTGTCTCGGCCGTGCGGCCGTGCGGCTGGTGAAGGAGGCTTTGGCGAAGGGCTGCGTCTCCCTGCTGGCCCGGCGGGGCGGCTGGCGCGTCGAGCGGCATCTCCGCGGCGACCGCGTCGTCGAGGGCCGGCTGTGGCAGCGGACGCCGCCGGCCGAGCTGGGCCTGACGTTCTCGCGGCACACGCTGGAATTCCTGATCTGGATCACGGCGGCGCGGCCCGGCGACGACGAATCGGCCTGGCGCCCCGACGAGGAGGAATTGACGGCCGGCGACCGGATTCTGCTGTATTTCGCTCACCAGGGCTTGCGGGAGGCGGCCCCGAGCCTGGGCGCGGCGGACCTGCGGCGCCGGCAGCCGTTCGCGCGGCACGGTCTCTGCCGGCTGGCCTACCCCGAGGACCACACCGCCGCCCCGGCCGACGCCGCGCCGAACTTCGCGCCCTGGACGAACGGCGTCGGCGCGGCCATGCTGGAGGCGTTGCAAGCCGAGCTGGCGGCGCGCTGGATCGAGGTGGAAGGCGCGAAAAGTCGCATCACCGGATGGCAGGCGATGCGGGACCTCGGCAGGGCGCAAGAGCGCGTGCTGACGGCCTTCCTCGACGCGGTCGAGCGGGCCGGCCGGCTGGATCTGGCCCGCTTCCTGCTGCGGGCGGCCCACGAACTCGTCGGCGAACACGCGAACGCCGCCATGTGGGTAGGCGGCCTGGCGGGGGCCGGGCAGCGCCTGGCCGACCGCGCCGCCGCATATCAGAGCGCGTCGGCCCTGTTGCGGCAGATGCCCCGGTTGCAATCGTGGGAGCGGCGGGCGCGGACGGTCGGCTATTTCGACGAGGGCTATCAGGCCTCTCAATTGTGGAAGGCGGACTGGGAGCAGTACGACGGCGACGCCCTGCACGACCGCGCCCTGGCGATCGTGCGACAGCTCGATCCGATGCGCCAGGCGTGAACGAACCCTGAAACCAAGCGAGGCCGACCATGAGCCGATCCTATCGCATCAGCGTGCGCGAGTGCGTCAGCAAGGTGATACGCGCCGAGGACCGCATCAGCACGAACCTGGAGATTCTGGAGGTTCTTCCTTCCGAGCAGATGGCCGGCCTGCTCTCCGACGAACTGGAGCGGCGCGGCTTCCGGCGCGAGGGCGACGGTGCGCTGATCCGCCGGGACAAAGGCGTGACGGTCACGATCGATCCGGCGCAGGGGACGGTGACGGTGCTGGCGGAGGGCGCGGAAGACGTGAAGCTGGAGGAGACGCGGGACGGCCGATCCTTCGCGGAGAGCGGCGGGCAGGCGGAGCGCGTGCGGAAGTCGCTCCGCGCTGCGCTGCAGCGCGACCTGCAGAAAAAGGCGGCCGACCGAGAAACCGGCTTGCAAACGAAGGTGACGGACCGGCTGGAGGCGCAGCTCGGCGCCCTGCGCCAGGAGCTGGACCAGGCCGTCAATCGCGTGACGGCGGAGGCGCTGAAACGCAAGGCGGCGCAGCTCGGCCGGATCAAGGAGATCACGGAAGACCCGCAGGCCGGCTCGCTCACGATCGTGGTGGAGGTGTAAAAATCTCACCGCAGAGAACGCAGAGAACGCAGAGAGAAGAAAGAGAAAAACACGGAAACAGCACGATCCCTTTGGAACACTCTTTTGTCTTCTCTCTGCGCTCTCCGCGTTCTCTGCGGTGAAACTTGAATTGAGGACACCCCATGTCCGTACTCATCAAGGAAAGCGATCTGCCCCAGGAGCTGACGGCCGAGGCCGCCGTCGAGGCCGCCTACGCCTCCGAGCTGGCCGAGGCCGCCTCCAAGCTCCAGCGCGGCCTGCCCACCCTCATCGAGTGCGACAAGGACCTCGCCCCCTTCCTCTACCTGAACGTCCGCAACCGCCTCAAGGCGGTCAACCTGAAATCGCTCTACCTCGACGGCCGGCCGCGCGGCGAGGAGCAGCCGCAGGGGGTCGTGCCGGTCGGCATGATCGGCACGATGATCGCCCAGCTCCGCGAGGCCGTGCGCGGGGCCGTCGAACGCCGCGTCGTCGTCCTGCCGCACCTCGACCTGCTCACCACCAGCCAGGGCGGACTCACCGCCGAGGCGCGCGAGGTCATCCCGCTCCTTTACGAGAACCCGGAGCTGGTTTGGCTGGGATTCAAGGACCCGTCGTTCCCGCTGCCGAAGGTCATCGAGAACCTGTTCCCCCACCGCATCAGCCTGCTCGGCACGGCCCGCAACCGGCTGCGCTACCTCATCACGAGCAAGGAGAGCCGCAAGTTCGGCCGCGAGTTCAACCCGTGGGCGCTGTACAAGTACGTCTCCGGCGTCAACGCCGTGCGGCTGCGGCGGCTGCTGTCCACGCTGGAGGGCGAGGACTACCCCGCCGACCCCGGCCGGGCCTACCGCCAGCTCCGCCAGGCCACGCTCGGCGGCACACTCGAAGTGCCGACCGTCAGCCTCGACCGCGACATCGGCGGATACGCCAAGGTGAAGGAACGGCTGCGCTCCGACATCCTCGACGTGCTGGCTCCGCAAGGAACAGCTGAGCAGCGAGGAGCAAATCCGGGCGATGGAGGAGCTGATCCCCAAGGGCATGATCTTCTGGGGGCCGCCCGGCACCGGCAAGACGCTCTTCGCCAAGGCCATGGCCGCGGAGATCGGCGCCGCCGTCACCGTCGTGTCGGGGCCGGAATTGAAGAGTAAGTGGGTGGGAGAAAGTGAAGAAAATCTGCGGCAGATTTTCCACCACGCCCGGCAGTCGGCGCCGTCGATCATCGTGTTCGACGAGCTGGACTCGTTCGCCTCGGCCCGCGGCACTTACACCGGCAGCGGCGTCGAGCATTCGATGGTCAACCAGCTCCTGACCGAGATGGACGGCTTCCACCGCGAGGAGATGGTCTTCGTGGTCGGCACGACGAACTTCGTGAGCATCCTCGACCCGGCCCTGCTGCGGCCCGGCCGGTTCGAGTTCCACCTGCACATCCCCTATCCCGACGCCGAGGCCCGCCGCGAGATCATCCGCATCTACGACCGCAAAATGGGCCTGAAGATGACGGCGGAGACGCTGGAACACGCCGTCGATCGCACCGACCACGTGGTTCCGGGGGCGGCGGCCGGGACGCTGTTCAGCGGCGACCACCTCAACGCCCTGTGCCGGGCCGTCGCCCGCATGCGGCTGCGCGACGGCCGCACCGACGAGACGCGGCCGGAGGACGTGGAAAAGGCGTTGTCGGAGTGGGTGGATCGCAAGAAGCTGAACACCCACGAGGAGCGAGTGATCGCCACGCACGAGGCCGGCCACGCCGTCTGCGCCCTGCTCTGCCCGCATGCCGAGGCGATCAAACGCATCGCCCTGAACGACGACCTGATGGGCGGGGCCAGCTACGTCCGCCACCAGGACCCGGCCAACGGCGAGGTATGGACGCGCAATCAGATGTTGGCGCGAATCTGCGTGGCGTTCGGCGGTCGGGAGGCGGAGCAGCTGTTCTTCGGCGACATGTCGTGGGGCTGCTCGCAGGACCTGCACCAGGCGACGCAGATCGCCCGGCACATGGTGGAGCGGTACGGCATGGGCGGGCCGGAGGTCGGCACAGTCAGCTTCCCGGCGATGGACCCCGACGGCCGGTGGACGCGCAGCCAGATGTCGCCGGCCGCGCTGGCGGCGGCGGACTGCCGCATCCGCGAGATCCTGGACGAGGGCTGCCGGCGGGCGGCGGCGATCGTGAGAGAGAACCGGGAGCTGGTCGAGTCGCTGCGCGACCTGCTGATCGGGAAGCGCGTGATCGAGGCGAAGACGCTGCAGGCGATGACCGCCGGCCTGACCGGCAAGAGCGCGGCGGCGAAAGGCGAACCCTCCTTTGGGGACACGATTCATGGCTGAAATGACGATCCGCCTGATCCCCGACCCAGTGACGGGCAAGAAGAACATCGTGATCGCGCTGCGCTCCGACGAGGACGCCCTGCCGCACGAACACGAGCAGATGCACCGGGCGCTGGTGGAGAAGCTGGTCAACGGCGGTCTGCTGAAGGCGGAGGAGGTGGGGCAGATCGTGGTGGAGCGCGAGGAGGAGAAGGGGGCGGCGCGCCGGTCGAGAGGGGGCCGCAGGGGGAGCAGCAGGGGCGGAAGCAGGGTGGATGATTCCGAACTATCGGTTTAGCTAACCAGAGGGAGACGATCCATGAACATCGAACGATCCATGAACATCGAATGGTCCGCTTGGACGAAGGTGAGCCGCTGGCTCGATGTCGGCCTGAACGCCGACCCGAAAGTCCCGGAATACGATGGCGTGTATGAGTTCAGGATCTCCCCCGACTATGGAAATAAGCTGAGGGTCTACAGCTTATGCCGTGCCCAGCTGCATTACCGCTGGCCGCATGGCCCCCGCCTTTACCGCCCCTACGTGGAGGGGGGCAGGGTACTCTACGTCGGGAAGAGCAGCGAGACGGAGCGGAAGAAGGAGAACAACAATTTCGTCGGACTGGACAAGCGCGTCGGCGCGTTCTTCATGTCCGCCATGGGCTTCGGCAAGGAACACCGGGTGGGACACAAATTCTGCCACCTCCGGAGTTGTGCATGGGACCCGGGCGACACGCCCTTGCCGACCGTCTTCGACCTCGAAGTGCGGTGGGCGGTGGGGGGGTGCCCGCTCTGCATGGAGAAGAGAGCCTTCCACGACAATCATCCGAGGCCCCTCTTCAACCAAACGACCCCCAAAATGTGCGGGTCCAGCGACTGCCCGGATGGCAACCGCTACTTCCCCTCCGTAACGATAAAAGTAAGGCCGCTCGGCGAGGGGCGGTCGCTCTAACCGGCCCGGCTGCCGGGCGACATGTTTTCGCGGCCTTCCCAAGCCCAAACCGCTTTCCCCGACGTGCCGGGCCGCGAAAGCATGCGGTCGGGGACAACACGCTTTCGCGGCCCGGCAAGCCTCGGGCGACGGAAGGAGTCGCCGGAGGGCCGCGAAAGCATGGCGCCCGGTGACTTGGATAAAGGAGGGGTTATGTCGGTTGCCAGATCAGTCAGGGTCGATGGAGACAAGCTGCTCATCGAAGATGATGACGGAAACGAGTGGCGCTATGCTCAGGGGACGCAGGCCCCAGACGATGCGACCATTCAGATCGATTGCAGCTGGCTTCCCCCAGGCGGCCTGCCGGGGTTGGTCCCAGGGCCGGACGGCAAGCCGCTCTTGCGTCAAGCCGCGAAAGGACTGCCGCAGACAGCTATCGCCTACCTCGTCGGCAGCCTGTCCACCGCGATGGGCGATCCGCTGAAAGCTGGTTGGCCTGGTCCCGGGCGCTACGAATTCAACCAAGTGCCGTAGCTTGCCCTTAAATCGGCCGCCGGGTGCCATGCTTTCGCGGCCCTCCAGAGCCGAAACCTGTTTCCCGAGGCGTGCCGGGCCGCGAAAGCATGTCGTCCCCGACCGCATGCTTTCGCGGCCCGGCACGCCTCGGACGACAGAAGGCGTCACACGAGGCCGCGAAAGCGTTGCACTCGGCACCAACAGAGGGGACAGGGGAATCGACCTGTGCCGCTGCGCGACCATTTCCGCCCGCCGCTGGACAACGTGCGCCACCCGGAAAGCCTTCTCGCCGGCTGGCCCATGATGATCGTCGTTCAGCTGCGCCGGATGATGCCCCGCCGCTATTTCGCCGAGCCGCGCGTCCAGTGGGGGCAGAGCGACGAGATCGACGTGACGATGTTCGAGGAGGAAGGCGAGGGAGTCCCGGCCGTCTGGGCGCCGCCGCGTCCCACGTTCGCCATCGCCGCCGACCTGCCCGCCCAGGACGTTTACGAGGTTCAGGTCTACGACGAGAAGCACCACAGCCGGCTGGTGGCGGCCATCGAGATCGTCAGCCCGGCCAACAAGGACCGGCCGGAACATCGACGGGCCTTCGCCGCCAAGTGTGCCGGGCTGCTCCGGGAGCGCGTCTCCGTCGTCATCGTGGACGTGGTGACGACGCGCACCCCCAACCTATACGGCGATTTGCTCGACCTGATCGGCAAGTCCGACCCGCTGCTGAATCCCGAACCGCCGCCGATCTACACCGCCGCCTGCCGCATGACGAAGCGCGCGGACGAGTGGACGCTGGAAACGTGGGCGCAACCGCTGGCCCTCGGCCGGCCGCTGCCGACGGTCCCGCTCTGGCTCGCCGACGACCTCGCCGTGCCCCTGGAGCTGGAAAAGAGCTATGAGCAGAGTTGCGGCATCCTGAACATCCCTTGATGACTCACACCGAGTACGACGAAAACAAGTGGAAGGACGAATGTGGGTGCTTTGAGCCTCCTCCGCCGCACGATAAAAAGAAGGCGGTGCGGCCCAGGCGACCCCGGGGGAGGAGATGACCCATGAGGGCGAAGACGAAGTTCAGCCTGATGAGGGGTCCGGGCCGGGACTCCTATTTGGAGCTTGTAACGGCCTTCCCGCTCGCCTCGATCAAGTCCGATGAGCACCTTCAGGAAGCGCAGAAAGTCATGGACCGGCTTCTCGCCCGCCGCGAACTCGACGACGGCGAGGAGATGTACCTCGACGCGCTCAGCGACCTCATCGCCGCCCACGAGGACGAACACTACCCCATCGAACCCGCCTCGGACGCGGACATGCTGCGCCACCTGATGGAAGCCAAGGGGGTGACGCAAGCGCGGCTCAGCAGGGAAACGGCGCTGCCCAAGTCCACCATTTCCGAGGTCCTCGCGGGGAAAAAGTCCTTCAGCCGCCAGATGATTCGCAAGCTCGCGGACTATTTCAAAGTGAATGCGAGCGTACTGGCGGTCAACTTTTGATGGGCCGGCTTCGACAAGCCCCCGGTGCCAGCCTTTGCCGACCGTGCCGCTCTGGCTCGCCGACGACCTCGCCGTGCCCCTGGAGCTGGAAGAGAGTTACGAGCAGAGCTGCGGCATCCTGAACATCCCTTGAGGCGCCGTGACGGTGAGGGAAGGAAATGCGCGGTCGCGGCCGCTCGCATTGTACCCGGTTTTCGTCGATCCGCCGGCGGAAGCCGCATTTGCCCCGCCGGTGTTCATGATCTACATACTAATGGAGGAATAATTCTACCACGGCGGTAATTCCGCATCCACAGACCCGAGGGCCGAGCGGATGCCTCTGCTCCTGCAAGCGCAAGCGGAACCCCTGTCCGGCTACCGCCTCATCGAGCCGCTCGGCAAGGGCGGCTTCGGCGAAGTCTGGAAGTGCGAGGCCCCCGGCGGTCTCTACAAAGCCGTCAAAATCGTTCGCAATAAGCCCGATGCGCTCGACGGCGAAGGCGCCGACGCCCAGCTGGAGCTGCAAGCCCTCGAAACCGTCCGATCCCTCCGCCATCCGTATCTCCTCTCGATGGACCGTATCGAGATCGTCGATGGCGTTCTTATCGTCGTCATGGAGCTGGCCGACGAGAGCCTCCACGATCAGCTGCGCCACTACCAGTCCGTCGGACACGCCGGCGTCCCGCGCGGCGCCCTGCTCGCCCGGCTGTGGGAGGCGGCCGAGGTCCTCGACGTGATGAACCTCCGCTGCCGCTTGCTCCACCTGGACGTCAAGCCGCACAACCTCCTGCTGCTCGGCGGACATGCCAAGGTGGCCGATTTCGGCCTGGTCAGCCGACTGCCGCGGTCGCCGGCTGAGGGGCCGACTTGCCGGCCCGGCGTCGTCAGCCCCGTCTACGCCTCGCCGGAAGCCTTCCAGGGCTGCCCCAGCCCGTCCAGCGATCAGTACAGCCTCGCCGTTTCCTACCACGAGCTGCTGACCGGCGAGCTGCCGTTCCGCGCCGCCAACGTCCGCCAGATGGCGCTGCAGCACGCCCACGCCGAACCGGACCTGAGCGGCCTGCCGGAGGCCGACCGAGGCGTCGTCGCCCGCGCCCTGTCCAAAGATCCGGCCAAGCGCTTTCTGTCCTGCACGCAATTCGTCGCAGCGCTGCTGGCCGTCGAGGCCCCCGTGGGGCCTCCGGCGGCCCACGCCTCCGGCTCGCCAGGCGCCCCGACCGAACGGGGCTGGGCCGAGACGCGCCACGCCTCGGCCGTGGACGCCGCCACGCCGGGGACGGATCGATTGGCCGCGCCGCCCGCGGCGGTGCTGGCCAGCTGTCAGTTCGAGGAGTGCGTCGCTCGCGGCGACACCACCGAAGTCTGGACCGCCCGCACCACCGAAGGCCAGCAGTGTTTCGTCAAGTTCTTCCACGGCCTGGCCGAGATCGATTCCGACGCACGCCGCGACGGCCTGCACCTGCTCCAGTCGGTTCGCCATCCGGGACTCCTTCCGTACACACTGGTGCGCGACGACGGCAACCGGCTCATCGTCGTCGTGCCGCGCAAGGGGCCGACCCTCCGCGAGCGCTGGAGCGCCTGCCGCGCCGAGGGCCGGCGGGGCCTGCCGCGGCCGGAGCTGCTCGCCGCCCTCAAGAGCGTCGCCAAGACCCTCGACGCCCTCAACAGCCGCAACGGCGTCCCCCACCTCGCCCTCAACCCCGACGCCGTGCAGCTGGTCAACGGCCAGGCGCTCGCCGCCGACTTCGGCCTGGCCGCGTGGTTCTGGCTGCCGTCCGGTCAGCCTCTGGCGGAGATCAATCCGCGCTATGCCGCCGCCGGAACTCGGCGCCAACGCCGTCAGCCGCTTCTGCGATCCGTATAGCCTGGCTCTCGTCTATCAGGAAATGCTCACCGGCGTCCACCCGCTCGGCGCCGGCGCCCGGCCCAGCGCCCGCGCCTACTCGCAGCCCGACCTCAGTGCGCTGGAGCCGGCCGACCGCGCCGTCCTGGCCCTGGCGCTCGACCGCACCGTCAGCCGGCGTTTCGACTCGTGCATGGAGCTGATGGCGGCCCTGGAGCGGGGCGGGGCCGGGAACGCCGCGGCGCCGGCGTCGGCCGCCGACGTCGATCAGGCCGCCGCGCTGATCCTCGCGGAGGTCGTCGCCGACGCCGCCGGCGGCTGGCAGCTGCGCAAGCACGGCCTGTTCCGCTATCTCCTCCAGCCCGGCGAGCGGCTCCGCCACGACTGCGTCACCCGCGCCTCCGCCGAATCGGCCCCCGCGCTGCTGGCCGACTTCTGCCGCCGCTGGCAGGCCGAGCCGGCGGAGCCCCGCGACGGCGCCCTGGTCTACCGCACGGCGCGGGCCGACCCCCACCCCACCCTCCCCCACCCGCGGGGGGAGGGAAGGGAAGGGGGGGCCGCGGACAAATCGGCGGGTTGGGAGATCGTTTTCCGCTTCCATGCTCACGCCGATTCGCTGCTGGCCGACGTGCATGTCGAGGCCCGGCCGGTCGGCTGCGGCGCGGCGCGCGCCCGGCAGATGCTGGAGGAAACGGGGCCGGCCCTGCTCGACGCCGTGCGCAACGCCGTCCAGGCGCACCCGGATCGCCGCCGGCAAGACCGCGTCACCTTCGACCAGCTGGTGGAAGTGCGCACCGCCCCGGAGGACGGGACGCCGGAGATGGTCCTCCACGCCCGCGCCCGGGACCTGTCGCGCGGCGGTATGGGCCTGCTGCTGCCGACCCGGCCGAACTCGCGGCGCGTCCACATTTTTCTCTCTCCGGGCGGCGACGCGCCGCCGGTCCCGGTGCCGTCGCGCCTCGTCCGGCTCCAGCCCCGCGAGGACGGCTTTGAAGCCGGCGCGCTCTTCCTCGGCGTCGAGGACTGAGACCGATGAACCCCGTCAAGGCGCCCGACGCCGAACCGATCCCTGGCTACCGGCTCATCGAGCCGCTGGGCGGCGGCGGCTTCGGCGAGGTCTGGAAGTGCGAGGCGCCCGGCGGCCTTTTCAAGGCCGTCAAGTTCGTCCGCGGCGACAGCGACGACCTTCATAACAGCGGCCCCGCCGGCGCCGAGCAGGAGCTGCGGGCGCTGCAGCACATCAAGTCCCTGCGCCATCCCTTCCTGCTGAGCATGGACCGCGTCGAACGCATCGGCGGCGAGCTGGTAATCGTGATGGAGCTGGCCGACCGCAGCCTGCACGACCTGCTCTGCCAGTACCGCGACGCGGGCCTGCCCGGCGTGCCGCGGGCCGAGCTGCTGCGCTATTTCGAGGAAGCGGCGGAGGTGCTGGACGTGCTCAACCAGGAGCATGGGCTGCAGCACCTGGACGTCAAGCCGCGCAACCTGTTCCTCGTCGGCCGGCACGTCAAGGTCGGCGACTTCGGCCTGGTCAACAGCCTCGCCGAGATGAGCGGCAGCACGCCCAGCGCGCTGCAAATGGGGGCGGGCACGCCGGTGTACGCGGCGCCGGAATGCTTCCTGGGCAAGATCACCCTGTTCACCGATCAATATAGTCTGGCGATCACCTATCACGAGCTGCTGACGGGGGAGCCTCCGTTTCTGGGCAAGAACTTCCGCCAGCTGGCCTTGCAGCACATGCAGGCCGAGCCGGACCTGGGCCTGCTGCCGGCGTCCGACCGGGCGGCGCTGGCGCGGGCGCTGGCCAAAGACCCGCGCCGGCGGTTCCCGTCCTGCACTGCCTTCGTCGAGGGTCTGCGGACGGGCGAGGTCGGTGCGCTGCTCGGGCCGCCGCCGTCCGCGCCGCGCCTGGCGCAACCGGCCACCCGCACCGATGTGCCCATCGTCCATTTGTCGGCGACGCCGGTCGTCCCGCTTCGCCTGGAACCCGGCGACGGCGCTTCCGCCGAGGCCGCCCATGAGACGCGCGAGGTCAGCCCCGACCGGAGAACGCCGCCCGAGTCGCCGCGCCCGTCGGCCGTTTCGCGCGCGGACGCCGCCCCTCGAACGGCGCAGCCCTCCTCCGGGGGCGACCCGCTGGAAGGCTGTCAGTTCCTGGAGTGCGTCGCCCGCAACCCTGGCGGCGAAACCTGGGCGGCGCGGTCGGCGGACGGCCGGGATCGGCTGGTCCGCTTCGTCTTCGGCCTGAGCTTCTCGGACGGCCGCAAGGAGGCCGAGGCGCTGGACCGCCTGCGGGCGATGCGTCACGACGCTCTGGAGCCGATGGAGATCGTCGGCGGCGGCGACCGCCGGCTGGCGATCCTCACCGACGCCTGCCCGAAGACGCTGGCCGCGCGGCTGGCGGAGTGCCAGGCGGCCGGCCAGGTGGGCGTGCCGCGGGCGGAGCTGCTGGCCCCGTTGACCGAGGTCGGCCAGGCGCTCGACGCGCTGTTCCGCGCCCACGGCGTGCGCCACCTCGGGCTGACGCCGCGCCATCTCGTGCTGAGGAACGGCCGGCTGCGCATCCTGCATTTCGGGCTGGTCGAGCTGCTCCACGCGCCCTCCGGCCACCGGCCCGCGGCCCTCAACCCGCGCTACTCCGCCCCGGAGCTGTTCGAGGGCCAGCCCCACGCCTCCAGCGACGTCTACAGCCTGGCCCTGATCTTCTACGAGCTGCTGACCGGCTCCCACCCCTTCCGCACTCTCACGCATCGCCAAATGACGTCGGCTCGTCACCGCGCCCCGCCCGACCTCGACCTGGCGCCGGCGCCCGACCGCATCGCCCTCGAACGGGCCTTGCACGCGGACCCGGCCCGGCGGACGCCGAACTGCGCCGACTTCCTGGCCCAGCTGGCCGGCGCGGCGCGTCCCCGAGGGTCGCGGGCCGTGACGGCGCTCATGCCCGGCGTGGGAGCCGACCTGGAGCTGACGCCGACGACGCGGGCGCGGATGCGGCAGGCCATCAACGGCCTGGTGGCGGCGGCGGCCGGCGACCTGGAGGTGCGCGAATTTCACAACACGCGCTATCTCCTGCATCCGGGAAGGAGCCTGGAGCACCAGTTCTTCGCCCGCCTGCCGCCCGGCGTCGGCCGGCTGCGGCTGGAGGGGTTCCGCCAGGAGTGGCGGGCGGATCGGCTGAAGTCGGCCGACCCGCTCTCCGCCTATCTGGTGTCGCTGTCCGGCGGCGCGTGGCAGCGCCTCCTGGGGACGCAGCCGGGTCTGAGGGTGCTGGTGGGCGTGCCGCCGCCGGCCCCAGCGACGGCCCTGACGGAGGTGACGGTGCGAATGGAGCCGGTGCGCTGCGCCGGCGACGCGGCCGCCCGTCTTCTGGAGGATACCGGACCGCAATTATTGAAAAGTCTGCGCGACTACCTGCAAGCGCTGCCGGATCGGCGCAACCAGGCCCGCCTGCGCTTCGAGGGGCCGGTGGTGGTGTCGCCGGTGATGGGCGACCGGGCGCCGGGGGAGGAGGTCGTGGCGCAGGCCAGGGACATCTCGCTGCGGGGCATGGGCCTGGTTCTGCCCTGTCAACCGCCGTCCATGCTGCTGCACATCCGTCTGCCGGCCGACTCGCCGGGTCACGAGATGGACGTGCCGGCATGCGTAGTCCGGGCCGCGCCGCAGCCCGACGGTCGCTACGAGGTGGGAGTGCGGTTCCTGTTGGACGAGGGGAAATAGTGAGGCGTGAGGAGAAAAGACCAAGCCAACGGCGCCTGTCGCCTCCTCCTCACTCCCTCACTCCTCGCTGTCTACTCGATTTTCGCCCCCTGCCACTGCAATCCGAGGGCGGTCAGCTTCTCGCGCTTGGCCAGTATCGCCCACGGCGTATCGGGGTTGTCCTTGATGATCTGGTCGAGCAGTCGGCGCGAGGCTTTTTCCAGGTTCTTGCCCTGGCTGTCGCCCTTGGGCTTTTCCACCGCGGCCAGCTTCCAGCCGTTCTGACCGGGCGCCAGGTCCGGCATCTGCTTGCGCAGCTGGCCGAGCATCGAATTGTACTCCCACAAGTAGGCGGACTGCGCCTCCAGGCGGGCCAAAACGAAATCGTAGTTGACCTGCCAGCGCTTGGTTTCCATGGCGCGCTTCTCGCCGGCCGCCTTCAGCTCGTTGAGGGCGTCGTCGCACTTCTGCATCATGTCGGCGACGCGGCGCTCGTCCATTAGCAGCATGTCCTTGAATTTGTTGTCGTCGCCGGGCTTTTTGTAGCCGTCCTTGAGGGTCGCCAGGTTCACCGACAGGTCCGTGCGGATCTTCTCGACGCCGGCCTTGAGGGCGGCTGGCGGGGCGGCCGTGTTCAGCGCCCAGATGACTTCACGGGCGTTGAGGACGGCCTTGCGCAGATCGGACATTTCGCCGCCGGGCGCGTAGACGGCCATCTTGTCCGCCGGGAACGGCGGCAGGGCCTCGGCCCGGATGCCGCTGTCGTCGTTCGACGCCTTGACGGGCGGCGTGCCGACCTCGTCCAGCACGGCCTGGATCTCCTTCATGTCGCCGCCGGCGGGCGCGGCCGCCAGGCTCTTGATCGCGTCGGGGGCCGCGGCCTCCGTCCGGTTGTATTCGGCGCCGTCTTTCGGCTCCGAACCGGCCAGCCGAGACTGCTGCACCAGCTTGTACGGACTCAATTCATCCTTCAAGGACCCGTTGACCACGTCCGCGAGCTGCTTCAGCGGCATCGTCTTCTCCGGCGTCTGGATGACGCCTTCCAGCCCCTTCTCGCCCTTGCTGGGGGCGAGGGCGGCGTAGAGCCGGTCGATGAAGGCGCCTTCCGGGGCGTCGTCCAGCTCGTAGGACTGCTGGCCGGCCAGGCAGGCGGTCCACACCTCGACGCCGTCGGGCGGGGCGGCGAAGGCGGCGTCGGCCTTGGGGTCCATCGCGCCGCCGTTGGGCCGTTCGACGCCGTGGCCGGGGTTGAGCCGGTTGACGTCCAACACCAGCACCTTTTGACGGGCCTTGCAGGCGGCCATCTTCTCGTAGACCGTCTTGAGCGAGATCAGCGTGTCGGCGTTGTCCAGCTCGCCCTCGACGGGGGCGAGGTACGTGTCGTCGCCGATCACCACGGAATGGCCGATGAAGAACACCAGGATGCAGTCCTGGCCGCGCGAGGAGTCGAGGAAGTCGGCGAGGGTCTTTTCGATCACTGGCTTCATGGGGGCGCGGGCCTGGCCCCTGTCGGCCACGTCGCTGAGATGGGCGATCTCATTGAGAGGAATGTGCAGGCCCTTGTTCAGCGCCTCGGGGAAGTGGGCGAGGTTGCGGGCGCTGGGGCCGGACATGCCGGCGTGGACCGGGTTGGCGTACAGGTAGTTGTGGACGCTGATGATGAGCGCCCGCCGCGGGTATTGCACCTTCTTGGGGTCGTCGGGCGGCGGCTTGGGCGTGTCGCTGGGCCTCGGCTTCGGCTCGGTCGTGGACGGGTCTTTCGCCGGGTTGGGCGGGTCGTTGGACCTGCCGCCGGGGTTCTTCGTATCTTTCGGATCTTTGGTATCTTTCGGATCTTTGTTCGGCTTCGGGTTCACCGGCTCCGGGCTTCTCGGCTCGTCCTTCTTGGGCGGTTGGGTGGAGGCTTGCTGCGGCTCCTGAAGGGCGTCGTGGATATAGGGCCAGCAGAAGACGGCGACCGCGGCCGCAACGGCGATCACGCTGAGGAGGATGGCAGGCCCCTTCCACCAGCCGCCGCTGGGGCGGCGATAGCGCGACGGCCGAACCGGGCCAGACGGGGCGGCCTCGATCATGTCGAAGGGGGAAGCGGCGGCGACGGGCGCGGCGACGACGGCCACGGGGACGACGGGCGAGCCGGCGGCGTAAGGAGCCGGCGCCGATGCGGCGACGGCCAGCGGGGGCGACGGGACGGTGCGCGCAACCGGCGGCGGCGTGCGCGGCGAAACCGCCGGGCGGACGCCGGACGACCGGGCGCGTAGGCCGCCGCGGAGGATTTCGCCTGGAGGACCAGGCCGCATTGCTTGCAGCGGATCGCCTGGCTGAGCCAGTCCGAGGGGATGCGCAGCGGCTGCTTGCACCCCGGACAGGTCGATTGCACGACCGTTGACATGATCCTTGACCTCCGCGGCCGGGAGTCGGCCCTGGACGCTCTGGCGCACCTTCGGTACGCATCATCCTACCATAAGACGAGGAACCGGGGGCGACGGTTCCCGAAGTTGGGGGTGCCGTCCGGCTGGTCTATGCTACTTCTCGCGGGCGGCGGGGTCAGGCCGACACAGAGGGGGCACGAACCAGCCGGCATGAGGGAAGACCCGCGGCACCGACATCCGCCGTTCGCGCCATTGCGCCAAATGAGGCGCGGTTTGGCGCACACTTAAGTCCTTGTCGCATATGATTTATGCGGCCCTTGCGCCATTGCGCCAAGGGTCCGCGTCCTCCCGAAAATGGGCGCCGCTGAGCGACGATGAAGGAAAGGTCCGGTCGAGAGCCGGGCGCGGATGGACGGATAGTTCGCCATGTGTACCTCGCCGCTACGGGGACGCGGGGGAACGCCGAGTGTACCATGCGGAGGGGGCGTCTGGGCAGATCAAAGCGGAGCGGAAATGTGCGCGAATGAGGGCCGATGGGCGCCGCCGGACGTGTTTGCAGCTAACCTTCGATGTCCCCTCCCTCTTTCACCATGCCCTTTCAAGATCCTCATTTCTCCGGTGGACTGCTATACTCCACCTTTTCCAGCTTGGGAGGCCCCTTGAGGGTGGCCACGCCCTCGGCGGTGACTGCAGTCTCGAAGAGGCAGAGATGCCGGAGATCCTTCATTCCTTGAAGGTGTACCAGTCCCTTATCTGTGACCTTCGTCCCGGCCAGGTAAAGCGTGTCAAGGGAGGTAAGCCCCTTCAGGTGCTCCAGGCCGGCGTCCGTGATCGGCGTCCTGACGAGCCATAGAAACGTGAGCGAGTGAAGGCCCGCGAGGTGGGCAATGCCGTCGTCGGTGATTTTCTTGTTGTCGTAGATACTGAGCATCTGGAGGCCCGTGCAGCCTTCCAGTCCCTTCAGGCCGTCATCCGTAGTCGCGGCGCCGAGATCAATCCGTTCCAGATGGTCCGCTGCCTTGAGGTGAGCCACGCCGGCGCCGGTTGCTCCGGTGCATATCAGCCGTAATGATTTCAGGTTGCTGAGCCGCGCCAGATTTCTGAGACCGTCATCCGTCACTACGGCGGAACCTAGGGTCAGCTCCCTTATTTCGGCCAGGTTTTCCAGACAGGCCAGTCCGTCGTTCGTGATTCCGTCGCTGCCCAGCGCCAGGATTTCAAGGCTCCGAAGGTCTTTCAGGTGGACGAGTCCTGCGTCCGTGATCTTGGGACTGCCAAGACCCAATCCCGTCAGGTTGCGGAGGCCCTTGACGTGTGCCAGTCCGGCATCCGTCATCTTGGGACAATAGAGGTTCAATTCCCTTAAATTGGGGAGATTCTCCAGGACGGCCAAGCCCGCGTCGGTCGCCTGCCCGCCCTCGATCGTCAGGTAGCCGATGTCCCCAAAGTATTTGAGCTGGGCCAAGTCCGCGTCGGATGTCTTGTCGGTGTGAATTTCGATCCGCAGAAACTCGGGCTGATCCCTGTGACGCCAGATGTTCGCGCCCAGCGCTTCAAGGCTAGCCCGCGCCTTCTCGACGAGCGGCCTTTCGATGGCGCGCACCAACTCTTGGGCGCGACGGCGGCTTTCCGCGTCGCCGCTTTGTACGGCCTTGCGCAATGCCGGCAGAGCCGGCTCGCCCATATCCTTCAATTCCTTGCTCGCCGCTTCCCTGGCCTCGAAATCGTCGCTGCCCAGCTGGAGTATGAGCTGGTCAATTTGTTTCGGGGAGGGCGACTCCGCCTGACCGGCCGCCGGAACGACGCCGACTGCCCAAAGCATGCCGCAGCAGACCGCGGGAAAAGGAGTTCGTGGAAGTCGCATGAAGCAGCTCTCCAAGGAACACGGCCGGGCCGACTCCGAACGCTTCGCGGGCCTAGCGAGGTGGGACGGCCGTGAGGCATCATAGCTTCGGACGGCCCCGCCGAAGGAGTATCGTGGCCGCCGCAATGAGCGCTGTCAAGGTGCGTTGACTGAACCAGCCACGACGAGAGGACGGCACCGCGGCCCCGATCCGCCGTCCGCCAGTTGCGGCCCCTCCATTCCGATGCTATTATCCTCCCGTCCGCAAACCCCCCATGGTCCCGGAGCCTCCGCGATGCACGACCCGACGGCCGAAGAGGTGCGCCTCGAACAGGAACGCCTGAAACAGGCCGCGTGGAAGCGATGGGGGCCCTACGTCAGCGACCGCGCCTGGGGCACCGTGCGCGAGGACTACAGCCCGACCGGCGACGCCTGGAACTACTTCCCCCACGACCACGCCCGCAGCAAAGCCTACCGCTGGGGCGAGGACGGTATCGCCGGCGTGTGCGACCGCTACCAGCTGCTCGTGTTCGCGGTGGCCCTCTGGAATGGCCGCGACCCCATCCTCAAGGAGCGCCTGTTCGGACTCGTTCCCTACGAGGCCAACCACGGCGAGGACGTCAAGGAATACTACTTCCACCTCGACTCCACGCCGACCCATTCCTACATGAAGTATCTGTATAAGTATCCGCAGGAGGAGTACCCGTATGGCCAGCTGGTGCAGCACGGCCGATCGCCGGGGGACGCGGGGCCGGAGTACGAATTGCTCGACACGGGCGTCTTCGACGGCGGCCGTTATTTCGATGTGTTCATCGAATACGCCAAGGCCGGGCCGGAAGACCTGTGCGTCCGCATCGAGGTTTGCAACCGCGGCCCGGAAGCGGCCCCGATCCACGTCCTGCCGCACCTGTGGTTCCGCAACACCTGGGCGTGGGGGTCGCGGCCGCTGGCCGGCGCCGTCGATCCGCGTTGCGGCCCGGTCTCCAGACCATGCCGCAACCGGGGGGACCGGCGCGGTCTGCCTCGTCGCCGACGACACCGGGGCCGAGCCGCTGCGCAACCTGCTCGTCGAATACACCCTCGGCGCCCGCTATCTGTACGCCGACGGCGGCCGGCCCCTGTTCACCAACAACGAAACCAATTTCGCCCGCGTCTACGGCGTCCCCAACCGCTCGCCCTACGTCAAGGACGCCTTCCACCGCCACGTCATCCACGGCGAGGATTGCGTCAACCCGGAACAGGTCGGCACCAAGGCGGCCGTCCATTACGCCGGCGTCATGGTCCCCGCCGGCGGATCGGCGGTCTTCCGGCTGCGGCTGACCGATGTGGCATGGTCTGGAGACCATACCACAACCGGGCTGACCGACCGGCCCTCGGCCGACCCGCTGGCCGACGTGGACCGGATCGTGGAGGAGCGGCGCCACGAGGCCGACGCTTATTACGACACGATCCATCCGCCGGGGGCGACGGCTGAGGAGCGGCGCGTGCAGCGGCAGGCGCTGGCGGGGATGCTGTGGAGCAAACAGGCCTACCTGTTCGACGTGGACGCCTGGCTGGAGGGGGACGACCCTTCGTCGCCGCCGTCGGAGTCGCACAAGCGGGTCCGCAACGTCCACTGGCGGCACCTGAATTCGCTGCGCGTGATGACGCTGCCGGACAAGTGGGAGTACCCCTGGTTCGCGGCGTGGGACCTGGCGTTTCAGTGCGTGCCGCTGGCGCGGGTCGATCCCGACTTCGCCAAGGAGCAGCTGTGGCTCTTGCTGTTCGAGCAGTTCATGCACGTCAACGGCCAGATCCCGGCCTATGAATGGGAGTTTTCCGACCTGAATCCTCCGGTTCACGCCTGGGCGGTGTGGCGCGTCTACCGCATGGACCGCGACCGACGCGGCAAGGGCGACCGGCCGTTCTTGGAGAAATGCTTTCACAAGCTGCTGATGAACTTCGCGTGGTGGGTGAACCGGACGGACACGGAAGGGTACAACGTCTTCGAGGGCGGCTTCCTGGGCCTGGACAACATCACGGTGATAGACCGCAGCCAGGAGCTGCCGCCGAACACGACCCTGAAGCAGTCGGACGCGACGGGCTGGATGGGCCTGTTCTGCCTGAACCTGATGCGGATCGCCCTGGAGCTGGCGCGGGAGAACGAGGCGTACCAGGGGCTGGCGACGAAGTTCTTCGAGCATTTCGTCTATATCGGATCGGCGTTGCGGCACATGGGCCGGCGCGACGTGGAGCTGTGGAGCGAGCGCGACGGCTTCTTCTACGACGTGCTGTGTTACCCGGACAACTCCTTCCACAAGTTCCGGGTGCGGTCGCTGGTGGGGCTGATCCCGCTGTACGCGATGGACTGGCTGACGGAGGAAGAGCTGGCGCCCTACCCCGACTTCCGGGGGAACCTGGAGTGGTTCCTGCGCAACCGGCCTCACCTGACGGAGTGGTGCGTCCATCCACTGACGCGGGACGGGAAAAAGTCCTACGTGCTGTCGCTCATGAAGGAAGAGCAGCTGCTGCGGCTGCTGGCGCGGTTGTGGGACCCGGCCGAGTTCCACGGCCCGCACGGCCCGCGGAGCCTGTCGAAGGCCCACGAGGCGGAGCCGTACCGCTTCGCGGGCGCCGAGGTGCGCTACGAGCCAGCGGAGTCGTCGTCGAAGATCAAGGGCGGCAACTCGAACTGGCGCGGCCCGGTGTGGTTCCCGACGTCGTTTCTGCTGATCGAGTCGCTGCGGACGCTGGACGCCGCCTACGGCCCGTCGCTGCGGGCCGACGGGGCGACGTGCGGCGAGATGGCCCGGCGTTTCGCGGACGGGATGATCTCGCTGTTCCTGCCGGACGCGAAGGGCCGCCGGCCGGTGCATGGCGGTCAGCGGATGTTTCAGCAGGACCCGAACTGGCGCGATTTGCTGCTGTTCTACGAGTATTTCAACGGCGACACCGGACAGGGATTGGGGGCGTCGCACCAGACGGGCTGGACGGGGCTGGTGGCGACGCTGATCGACGAATGGCGGCGGTGATTGCGTGGCTCATCACCCGGTGAATTACCGGGCGGCGGTATACGGCGCCCTCCGCCGGCCTGGCGTACCCGATCCCCTCACTCCCCCTTCTTCTCCTTGTGTTCCTCGATGAACCGCGGCCCGTCCGGGCGGTAGGCGCCGGGGCCGCCCTGGTAGCGCCGACCGTGGTTCCACCACAGCGCGATCCGCGGCACGAAACAGGCGCCCGAATAGTCCCAGCCCCATACGCCCTCGGTCGGTTCCCGCGGCTCGCCGTGGAACGCCGAGCCGCCGCCGACCCAGTAGCCGGTGTAGCGGCCCGTGTCCGACGGCACGGCCCAACGCGCCACGCCGCAGTCGTCCGCCGGGCGGCTCGGTAGGGGCGAGGTTGCCTCGCCCCCACTCTGACCCCACGCCGTCGCCGCCAGCGCCGCCAGGGCGGCGAGACAGCCGATGCCTATTCTCCCCATAAATCGCTCCCGAATTCAGAAGGATGAAGGATGAAGGATGAAGGATGAACAAGGCAACTCTTGATTCATCCTTCATCCTTCATCCTTCATCCTTGGGAAAGCCGTCACCCCTCCGGGTTGCGGTCGAATTCCTCGTAAGGCAGCCGCACGCCGCGGACGAACACCTGATCGGCTCGCGTCACGTCGTCCGGCGGGCCGAAGCCGGCGACGCCGTTGAACGTCACCACGTCGTCCTCGGCCACGCCGTCGCCGCTCACGCCGGACCCGCCCACCAACTGGTTGTTGACGTACATCGGCGAGCTGCCGGGGAAGAACACCACGCCGTTCTGGTTCAGCGGGTTGAACGGGTCGTGGAAGTTCGCCTGCGGGTGGAAGGCAACGTAGCCCAGCACGCTCTGGAAGGCCGACCCCGGCAGCGGCGGACCCACGTTGAGGCCGGTCGCCGGGTCCACGCCGCCGTCGTTGAGGATCGAGAACGGCCCCGGCGGGGCCTGGTTGATCCCCTCCGGGAAGAACGGCTCCGCCAGGAAGCGGAACGTCCGGGCCGTCAACGCGACCCCCGGCGCCACGCCCGGGACCTGATCGATCGGCTGCAGTTGGTTGGCGTTGTCGTAGTAGGCCACGTTCCGCGCCTTGGCCACCGCCACGCCGATCGAGAAGACCGTCGCGTCCGGCATCCGGTACAGGCCCAGCACGGCGCCGGTTTCGTCCGTTATGGCGAACACCATGCTGGCGCGGCTGCCCAGGGGCAGCCGGATCGCCGCCCGCGTGATCTCGGCCTGGGCGATGTCCTGATCGACGATCTGAATCACCTCGGAGGCCGTCACGCCGACGCCGCTGTGCGGCGTGACCAGCCAGCCGTCCGCCACCGGCCGGCCGGCCTGGAACAAGGCGCCGCCTGCGTTGATCGGTTCGTTGACGCCGCTGTTCGGGTCGCCCACTCCCAGCCCCGCGCCGACCGCCAGCGTCCGGCTCGGCCCCTGCAAACCGCCCGGCCCCACGACGTCCAGCGTGACGCCGACCAGGTCGAGGCGATCCGCGGTCGGCGTCAGCGGGAAGAGGATGTTCTGCACCGGCGCGATGCCGCCGATGGCGCCGACGCCCAGCCCGAGCAGCGGCGCGCCGCCGACGGCCTCGAAGGCGATGGCCTCCGCCGCCAGCGACAGGTCGGGCTTGTTCGGGTTGTAGTCGGCCGACAGGCTGGAGTTCTCCTCCGAGGCGTAGCCGGTCGTCCCCGGGAAGAAGACGCCGATGCCGCCGACCACGTCGGGCGACCCATTCGCGGTGCTGTAAATCGGGATTCCGCCGGGGAGCGTGCCGATGCCGCGCGGCTGCGCCGTCGGGTCGATGCCCGAGATGAAACCGTAGGAGTCCGGCGGCGTCAGGGCCGCGCCGGCGGGGATGTACTGCGTCGGCACGTTGAAGCGGCTGGCCAGCGGCGTCAGCGTGCCGTTCGGGTTGAGGTAAGCGCTGGTGTCGCGGTTGGTCAGCTCGATGCCGAACAGGTCCACCTGCGGCGTGTTCGGCACGCCCGGCGGGAAGTGGCCGCCCAGCCGGATCGGCGCGACCAGACCGGGGCCGTAGAGCGTCGAGTTCTGGTCGGCCACGTCGGGACTGGAATTGACCTCGCGCTGCGTGACGGTCGATTGGCTGATGAAGCCGACGGTGCGCGAGGTGAGCGGGGCGCCATTGTTGGCGAAGAAGGCGCCGGTGCGCGCCTCGGCCAGGGCGCCGTCGATGGCGAAGCTGAGCGCGACGGGGTTCGACGTGATCAGTGGCGAGACGTTGGCCTCGACGCGCACCCCGAGCAGATTGCCGCCGCGGTCCACGATGGCCACGATGGCGTTGTCGGCCGCGTCGGCCGCCGCCGCCCGGCTGAGCAGCTGGTTCACCTGTCCGGTCGTCAGCTGGTCGGCGTTGGGATTGACTGGCGCGGTCGGCAGCACCCCCGGAAAGACCTGATCGCCCGGGTTGGAAACGACCGTGTCGGCGGGCGTGACGCGGAAGAACTGATTCCGACTCGGCCCGCCGACCAGGGTGTCCGGCGCGGAACCGGCGTACAGGGCATTTTGACCCGTGCCGCCGACGAGCGTGGCCGGGCCGGACCCGGCGATGATCTTGTCGGGGCCGGAGCCGCCGGTCACCGTGGTCGGGCCGCCGCCGGTGCGGATCAGTTCGTCGCCGCTGCCCGCCTGGATGGTGGTCGGTTGCAGGACCGCATTGTCAACCGTTATCAGGCCGCCGTCCGCCGTGGTGATGGAAATGCTCTGCACCGCGGCCGAGGGGTCGCTGGCCACCGGCCCTTGCGCGTTGCTCACGACCAGGGCGCCGTCCGCGGCGTCCAGGGAGACGTGAATGGTTTCCCGCCCCGGCCCGCCCGTGACGACCAGCACGCCGTTGCTCAGGACGGCGGAGACGGTCGGAACGGTACGCGGCTCCAGTTGTTCCAGTCCCAGCCGCACCGCCCGTGGCCGGCTGCGGACGGAGGGACGCGAGCGGAAGAAGTCGAGCAGGCCCATCGGACTTCCTTTCGGCGTAGGGGAAGACGAGGACCGGAGGGCGCGGCCGCGCTCCCTGTCCGACGCTCCGGGACCGAATGCACCGTCCTTACAATCGGCACGATCGGCCCGGATTCTTGTCCGGATTCGGAAAGAGTCCCGGAATTGCCCACGTCCGGCTGAACGCCGGCCGGCCGGGCGCGGACGGAAATATCGGAAAACCTTGCCCCACGCTCACGAACGGCGCAGTCTCCGGCCGATATTGAAGCGGAGCGGAAGAAAAGGGTGCGCTCGGCGGGGTACTCGCCGCCGGCGCCGCATGTCCCCCCAAACTTCCGCCGCCGACCCGGCGCCCTTCTCGATGCGCTTGCCGCAGCTCTCGAAGAGGACGCCGTCTTTTCCGTTGCTGGAAAGATCACGAGGGCCGAACCATGCCGGGGACGCGGATCGCAAGTCGATGGCTCTGGGCGGCGCTGGCCTGTCCGTTGTTCGCCGCGGCGGCCGTCGCCGCGGACCCCACGCCGCCGGCGCCGGCGCCCGTCCCCGAGACCCCGACCGCCGCCCCGACCGGCGCCGACGCCCCGCCCATCCTCGATCCGGCCGCGGCGGCCGAGGAATACAAGGCCCCGCTCGGATTCGCCGGGCAGTCCGGCGTGCTGCCGCGCGACCCGCTCGTCAGCCCCGACGCCGCGCCCATCGAGGACCGCTGGCGCCTTGGCTTCCCCCAGTGGGATCGCTACGGCAAGGGCCATCCGCCGGTAGACGACTACCCCTACGTCGAAGGGCACTGGTGGGACCCCTTCAACCAGAACGTCTTCAAGGGCGATTACCCCATCCTGGGGCAGAACACGTTCCTGGACATCACGGCCGAGAGCTTCCTGGACCTGGAGGCGCGGGAGGTCCCCACGGGGGCGACTGGCTTCGAGAGCACCGCCCGCCCCGCCCAGCTCGACGTTTTCGGCCGGCCCGCCCAGTTCGCCTACAGCCAGAACTTCAGCTTCTCGGTCGATCTCTTCCACGGCGACGCCGGCTTCAAGCCCCCGGACTGGCGCGTCAAGATCACCCCGGTCTTCAACCTCAACGACCTCAGCCTCAACGAGCTGGGCGACGTTCAGCCCGACGTGCGCGAGGGCGTGAGCCGCGGCCGCAGCTTCTTCGCCCTCCAGGAGTGGTTCCTCGAGGCGCAAGATCGCCGACCTCAGCCCCGACTACGATTTCGTCTCGGTGCGCGTCGGCTCGCAGCCGTTCACCAGCGACTTCCGCGGCTTCCTCTTCAGCGACGTGAACCGGGCCGCGCGCATTTTCGGCACGCTGGAGTCCAACCGCGACCAGTTCAACCTGATCGCCTTCGACCAGATGGAGAAGGACACCAACAGCGGCCTCAACGAGATCGACCGCAACCGCGGTCAGGAAGTCGTCATCGGCAACTTCTACCGCCAGGACTTCATTTGGCCGGGCTACACGGTGGAGGGCAGCGTCACCTACAACCACGACGACCCGAGCTTCCATTTCAACCGCAACGGCTTCCTGGTGCGGCCCGACCCGGTCGGCGTCTTCGCGCCGCACCAGCTCGACGTGGTGTACCTCGGCTGGGCCGGCGACGGCCACATCAACCGCTTCAACATCACGCACCAGTTCTACTGGGCCGTCGGCCGCGACAGCCTCAACCCGATTGCCAACCAGCCGCAGGACATCAGCGCCGAGTTCTTCGCCGCCGAGCTGTCTTACGACCGCGACTGGGCCCGCTTCCGCACCTCGTTCCTCTACTCCTCCGGCGACGGCAACGCCAACAACAGCCACGCCACCGGCTTCGACACCATCCTCGCCGACCAGAACTTCGCCGGCGGCGAGTTCAGCTACTGGCAGCGCCAGGCCCTCCCGATCTTCGGCGTCAACCTGGTCAACGCCAACAGCCTCATCCCCGACCTGCGCTCCAGCCAAATCGAGGGCCAGAGCAACTTCGTGAACCCCGGCTTGTGGCTCTACAACGTCGGCATGGACATGGACCTGACGCCCAAGCTGAAGAGCATCAACAACGTCAATTTCCTCTGGTTCGACAAGACCAACTCGCTGGAAACGTTCCTGTTCCAGGAGCGCGTCCACCGCTTCATCGGCGTCGATCTCAGCACCGGCCTGGAGTACCGGCCGCTGCTGAGCAACAACATCATCGTGGTGTTCGGCCTCTCCGCGCTCGTGCCGGGCCAGGGCTTCTCGGACGTTTACAACAACTTCCGCACCAGCACCAACACGCAGTTCGCCAGCTTTATGCAGCTCACCTTGGCGTATTGAGGGCGGCGGAGGGGGTGCTTGTCCCTTGAGCCGACGCTATGGGACGCCATAGGTCCCATAGGACGAATGGCGACGCGGCCGACGCCCGGTTGAACTTGACGCACTCGTCGCATCCGATATGAGAGTTTCGCGGCCGCACAGCGCGCCCGCGGAAAGGGAGGTCGGCGATCCATGATTCGTCCGCACTGGTTGCGCCTGATGTTGCGGGGCCATGCCGTCGTCGCCGGCGCCGTCCTCGCCGCCGTCGCCGTGGTCGTCGCCTATAACCTCCATGACGCCATTGCCGCGGATTCCCCGGCCGCCGCCGCTCCCGCAGCCCCCGACGGCGTGAACCTCCTCAAGCAAACGAAAGAGGAAGCCGCCGCCAAGAGCGACGGCTGCATTGTCTGCCACAAGACCGTCCACGATCCGCACGAAAAAGAGACATTAAACATCGGCTGCGTCGATTGCCACGGCGGCGACGCGACGGCCAAGGACGTCCATACCGCCCATGTCCACCCGCGCTTCCCCGAAGCGTGGCAGTCGGCGGCCAACCCGGTGCGGGCCTACACCCTGCTCAATCACGAGACGCCGGAGTTCGTGCGCTTCGTCAATCCCGGCGATCTGCGCGTCGCGGAGATCAGCTGCGGCACGGCCGGCTGTCACGGCACGCAGGTGGGTCAGGTCCACAAAAGCATGATGACCCACGGCTGCATGTTGTGGGGCGCCGCCCTCTACAACAATGGCGCCATCCCCAACAAGCGTTGCTGCTACGGCGACAGCTACACCGCCGACGGCGTGCCGCAGCGCCTCCTGACCGTGCCGCCGCCGACCGAGGAGGAGTTCCAGAAGAAGGGCGTCGTGCCCTACCTCGACCCGCCGCCGCGCTTCGAGATCACGCAGCCGGGCAACATCCTCCGCATCTTCGAGCGCGGCGGCATGTTCAGCCTGGAAACCGGCATCCCCAACCGCCTGGAAGACCCGGGCCGGCCGATCCTCAGCCGCCTCAGCGAGCGCGGCCTGGGCACCAAGAACCGCACCGACCCCACCATGCTCGGCGTGCAGAAGACGCGCCTGTTCGACCCGACCCTCAACTTCCTGGGCACCAACGACCATGCCGGCGACTACCGCTCCAGCGGCTGCTCCGCCTGCCACGTCATCTACGCCAACGACCGTTCCCGGATGAACGCCGGCCCCTACGCGAAGTACGGCCACGACGGCCTGAGCTTCTCGACCGACCCGACCATCCGCAAGGACGAGCCGGGCCACCCCATCGACCACAAGTTCGCCAAGGGCAACGCCATCCCGACCAGCCAGTGCATCGTCTGCCACGTCCACCCCGGCACCAACGTCCTCAACACCTATCTCGGTTTCATCTGGTGGGACGAGGAGACCGACGGCGAATTGATCTACCCGCCGGGCGGCAAGCACCCGACGGCCGAGCAAGCGGCGCAAGCGCAGATCGCCAACCCGAATGAATCGGCGCAGCGCAACAACCTGTCCGACCCCGAGTTCCTGGACAACCTGACCGACCTGAACGCGAAGGCCCGGCACACCCAGTTCGCCGACTTCCACGGCCACGGCTGGGCCTTCCGCGCCGTCTTCCGCCAGGACCGCCACGGCAATTTCCTGGACCACGACGGCAACGTCATCCCGCACGTCGGCAACGCGGAGCTGCAAGAGGCCATGCGCTTCCAGAAGCTGCCGCCCGCCGAGCGCAAGTACGAGCCGGGCGTCCCCGTCCACCTGATGGACATCCACCTGGAGAAGGGGATGCACTGCGTCGATTGCCACTTCGTGCAGGACGTGCACGGCAACGGTCGGATTCAGGACGAGGTGCGGGCCGGCTGCGAGATCCAGTGCATCGACTGTCATGGCACCGTCAGTCAGCGGGCGACGCTGCGCACCACGGGGCCGGCCTCCTACACCTCCAGCCAGGAGGGCGGCCGCGACCTGGAGGCACTGCGCACGCCGAGCGGCAAACGCCGCTTCGAGCGCCGCGGCGACAAGGTCTTCCAGAACCCCATGGTCGAGGACGGCCCCGCCTGGGAGGTCGTGCAGACGATGGACACGATCACGCCCGGCAACGAGCACTACAACGCCAAGTCGGCGCTGGCCAAGACGGTGCATTTCGAGAAGGACAAAATGGTCTGGGGCGAGCTGCCCAAGGACGGCAAGTGCAAGTGCGCCCACGCCAACGAGAACATGAGCTGCATCGCCTGCCATTCATCGTGGAACGCGAGCTGTTTCGGCTGCCACCTGCCGCAGAAGGCCAACAAGAAGCTGCCGAGCCTGCACAACGAGGGCGACGTGAGCCGCAATTACATCTCCTACAACTTCCAGACGTTGCGCGACGACGTGTTCATGCTGGCCCGCGACGGCAACGCGACGGGCAACCGCATCGGGCCGGCGCGCTCCTCCTGCGCGATCCACGTCGGCTCCTCCAACGCCAACCGCGAGGCGATTTATTTTCAGCAGCAGACGATCTCCGGCGAGGGCCTGAGCGGCATCGCGTTCAGCACCAACGTGCCGCACACGGTGCGCGGCACGGACGGCACCAAGCAATGCAGCGACTGCCACGTCTCGAAGAAGAACGACAACAACGCCATCATGGCCCAACTCTTGATGCAGGGGACCAACTACACCAACTTCATCGGCCGTTTCTGCTGGGTGGCGGCGGGCGAGCACGGCCTGACGGCCGTGGAGGTGACGGAGCGCGACGAGCCGCAGGCGGTGATCGGCAGCCACCTGCACAGTCTGGCCTTCCCGCAGGAGTATTGCAAGCACCTGGCGAACGGCGGCCGGCTGGAGATCGCCCACGAACATCCGGGCAAGGACATCGGCGACCAGTTCTTGCACCCGGCCGAGAAGCCGGAGATCCTGGCCGTCCAGAATCGCGGCGAGTACCTGTACGCCGCGTGCGGCACGGGCGGGGTGCGCGTCTTCGACATCGCCTTCCTCGACGACAAGGGCTTCTCGGAGCGCATCAGCACGGCCCCGGTGTCGCCGTTGGGCCAGAAGTTCTACGTGCCGACGAAGTACTGCACGGCGATCGCGGCGCCGACGACGATCGCCCCCGACCCGACGCGGACGCACCGCGAGGAGAACCACGAGGCGAAGGTCGCCGGCCTGTACGGCGAGATCTACGCCGTGGACAAGTACGAGGGCCTGATCGAGATCGGCGCCGGCACGCTGCTGGACGGCAACCCGCTCAACAACTTCCTGACGCGCGACCTGACGTACAACCCGGACGGCCTGCTGTGCGGCGCCAACGCCATCACGATCGTGGGGACCTACGCCTACATCTGCTGCGACGCCGGCCTGGTGGTGCTGCAACTGGAAGATCCGAAAACTCCGAAGGTGACGGCGGTGCTGGGCAATGACAAGCTGAAGAAGCCCCACGCGGTGGCCGCGCAGTTCCGCTACGCCTACGTTTGCGACGAGGAAGGCATCAAGGTTCTGGACGTGACGGACCTGTCGCAGCCGCGGGTCGTGAGCGAGATGAAGATGGACGAGGCGAACGCGATCTACCTGGCGCGGACCTACGCCTACGTGGCGGGCGGCCGGCGCGGCCTGGTGATCCTGGACATCGAGAAGCCGGAGCTGCCACGGGTGGATCAGGTCTTCGACGCGAACGGCTGCATCAACGACCTGCGCGACGTGAAGCTGGGCATCACCTACACGAGCGAGTTCGCCTACCTGGCGGACGGGAAGAACGGGATGCGGGTGGTGCAGCTGACCTCGCCGGACACGCCGGGCAACGACGGCTTCTCGCCGCGACCGACGCCGGAGCTGATTGCGACGTACAAGCTGCCGGAAGGCGGCATGGCCCTGGCGATCGCCAAGGGCGTGGACCGCGACCGGGCGGTGGACGAGAGCGGCAACCAGCTGTCGGTGTTCGGCCGGGTAGGGGCGCACCCGCTGACGCTGGAGGAGCAGCACAAGATGTACCTGCGCGGCGACGGCAAGACGCCGTGGGTGGTGAGCGACGACCCGTGCGACCCCATCTACGAGTACCGCGGGCCGAAGGACGATAAGGATCGGCCGTGCCCTGGCGCGGGGCGGTGAGGGTCCGCCGCCCTTCCCCTTGCGTCAGAATACAATTGTGCTATACTACAAGGCGGCGGCGGACAAGGCATGGACTTACAGGACGCCTTGATCGATTGGGACGAACCGCAGGACGAGGGCGGCAATACGGCCCATATCGCGGAACATGACCTGACGCCGGAAGAAGTCGAGTCGGCGCTCTTCGACGAAAGCACGACCTTCGACGTGAGCGACTCCTCCGAACGTCCGATCGCCTTCGGCGTTACGAACACGGGCCGGTTCATCGCAGTGGTGTTCGAGATACTGAACCTGACCGATCCGTTCATCATCCGTCCGATCACCGCCTACGATGTCCCCGAACCCGCGGGGTGAAACCATGAAGCCAACGACCAAGCCGCAGCGCACCGCGGAGCAGCGGGCCGAGGAAGAAGCCGTGCGCCGTCGGCACGCGGCGAACCCGGTTCGCCGTCCGCCGGCCGGGGCAATCAATCGCCAGGGCTTCGAGGCGATTTTGAACCTGGCGGCCCGGTTCAAGGTCCTGCGGGAAAACCAAGGGCTGACGCTTGCCGAGGTCGCCGAGCGGATGGGCATCGACGCGCCGGCCCTATCGCGATTGGAAACGGGCAAGATGCTGAACCCGACGCTCGCGACGCTGCACAAATGGGCGGAGGCCCTCGGGCGGAAGCTGGACATTGGTATCTCGCCGGCATGACGGATCGAGTCGCCGAGGCGTGGACCGCAACCGGGCGGTGGACGAGAGCGGCAACCAGCTGTCGGTGTTCGGCCGGGTGGCGCGCACCCGCTGACGCTGGAGGAGCAGCACAAGATGTACCTGCGCGGCGACGGCAAGACGCCGTGGGTGGTGAGCGACGACCCGAAGGATGGGCTGTACGAATATCGGGGGCCGACGCGCGAACCGGCTCGCAAATAGGAGCGACGGCCGTTGCGGCCTCCTCCTTGGGCGCCACCGAACCCGTAGAGCGGCCACACGTTGAACCCAGCAAAGCCGTCAAGCCCACCGACGTCAGGCGCGGCGACGGCTTCGGCGCTACATGAACAACCACCGCTTGAACTCCACCTGTTCGTGGGCCAGCAGGCTTTTCCACTCGCCCTCATCCGTCATTACCCGACCTTGATAGGGGTTGTCTGCAACGCTCAATTTCAAGCCGTCGGGCATCAAGCCACACTCCGCCTCGATCCGGTCCACGGGGTAGTAGACGTAGCACCAAAGCACTTCTCCATCGCGGCAGAGGACGCCGAATTTCACCCCCAGGCGGCCGGCAGCAGCCCTCTGATAGACGGCGGCTACTTCTTCGACGACCTGGGCCTGCGGCCGAGGGCGGATGATCCATCGACCGCCCACCAGCAGAACGTCGTCCGGGAACACCCACCGAATAGGACCGCGGCGCCCTTGGTCGTCCAGGAACGATCGAAATCGAGCGATCGCATCAGCGAAAGGCGGATAGTCCACGGCTAACCTCGCACTATTCGGACCACGGATTCGACCGTGCGGATCCTTCCTCCCTCGATGCTTTCCCATCAGGCGCCCTGAGGGCCGTCCTCCCGGCCCGGCGGATGGCGCTGGGACCGCCGCTCGCCCGGTACAGGCCGGCCCTCCGGGTTGTCCTGGAAGTACCGCAGTCGCCGGGACAGGTCGTAGGCGCGGTGGTAGCGCTGCCACGGGTTTTTCCGCAGGCATCGCAGGCAGCACGCCTCCAGCTGCGGCGTCACTGCGGGGTTGAGGCGGGAGGGCGGGGCCGGGTCGCGCGAGCGCACCTGCTCCAGCGTTTCCCGCGCGGCGGCGCCCGCGAACGGCGGCCGGCCGGTCAGCAGCTCGTACAGGATCAGCCCCAGGCCGTAGACGTCCGTGTGAGGGCGAAGCTCCGCGCTCGGGTCGCGGACCAACTCGGGGGCCAGATAGCCAAGGCCGGCGGGGTCGGCGTCGTCCGCGGGCGGCGGCCCCTGGAACAGGCCGCCGGCCGGGAGGAGATCGACGACCCGCGGGATTCCGTCCGCCGCGAGCAGGACGTTGCTCGGCTTGAGATTTCCGTGGACGGCCCCTTGCCGGTGGAGGAAGCCGACGACCTCCGCCAACTGCTCGACCAGGCGGAGCGCCTGCGGGATGGGGTGGGGTTGGCCGGCAAGTTTGGCGGCCAGGCTGCCGTTTGGGACGTACTCCATGGCCAGGTACGGGGCGCCGTCCCACCAGCCGGCCTGCTGGACCGGCACGATGTGCGGGTGGGCGAGCGCGGCCCACAGGTCGGCGGCGCCGGAGCCGGGCCTCCCAGGCTTCTCGCGTGCAGACCCCCGCCGCGAAGACTTTTAGGGCCACAGCCTGCTTGAGCGGGCCGCACAGGGCGCGGTAGAGGGTGCTGCGGGGACCGCTGCCGATCGCGCCGATGATCTGGTAGCCGTCCCGCTCGGCCAGGCGCGCCAACCGTTCTCCCTCGCCCAGGGGCACGGCGGCCACGGGTTCGCCTTCGAGGAACCGGCCCAGGTCGTCGGCCAACTCCTCGGCGGCGGCGTAGCGCCGGCCCGGCTCCTTTTCCAGGCATTTCAGACAGATTGTCTCCAGATCGCGCGGCGCGTCGGAGCGCAGCCGCCTCGGCGGCGCCGGCTCGTCGTGAAGTATCTGCTCGACCATCCGGTTCCAGCTGTCGGCCTCGAACGGCGGCCGGCCGGTGAGCAGTTCGTAGAGGATCGCCCCCAGCGCGTACACGTCCGTGGCTGGGCCGATCTCCTTCCCTCGGCCGGCCGCCTGCTCGGGGGCCATGTAGCTGGCCGTGCCCAGGACGGCCCCGTCCTGCGTCAAGGCCGTGCTCTCGCTGTCGAGGCGCTTGGCGAGGCCGAAGTCGGCGATCTTGAGACAGAAGTCAGAGGTCGGAGGATAGAGGTCGGGAGTCTCGGGCCGGTCGCCGCTCTCGTCTGACTTCTCCTCTTGAATCGCCGACCTCTGAAGCAGGACGTTGGCCGGCTTCAGGTCGCGGTGGACGACCTTCTGCGCGTGGGCGTGGTGGGCGGCGAGCGCCAGCGTGCGGACCAGCCCGGCCGTCTGGGGGGCGGGCTGCGGCCGGCCGGCAAGATGCTTGTCGAGGCTGCCGCCGTCGGCGAGTTCCATGGCGAAGTAGGGCCGGCCCTGGTGCTCGCCGACTTCGTAGATTTGCACAACATTGGGGTGCCGCACGCGCGCCGCCGCCTCCGCCTCGATGCGGAAGCGTGCCCGTTCCCGCGGGCCGGCCAGGGCGCCGTCGCGGATCAATTTGAGCGCGACCAATCGATTCAAACCCACCTGCCGGGCCTTGTAGACGACGCCCATCCCGCCCCGGCCGAGTTCTTCCAGGATCTCGTAACCGGGGACCGTCAGCTGCTCCGCCGGCGCGGCCCCCGCGGGCGCCGGCCATTCGCCGGTGGCGGGGGGTTCGCTCATCGCGCGTCCTCCTTCTCCAGGGGCGCGCCGGGAAACGGCCCCTGGATCGCGGTGGGTGATAGGAGGAGTGTAGACCGCCCCGTGAGGGCTTACAAGGTCAGCAGCCTGCCGTTCTGATGTATGGTCCGGTTGTCGCCGCCCGTTTAGCCGCGGTTCGCAGAACCGCGGTTCTGCGAACCGCGGCTAAACGAGAAATGGACGCACCCAACCGGATCATGGATGAGCGGCGTCGCCTATGCCGTCACCGCCGCCATTCGTCGATCAACGTCGCCGCCGACCGCCATGCACCGGCCGGCGGCCCTTCGTGTCCGGCCGCTCGGCCCGATCAAGCCCTACCGCTCCGGTCGCACGTTCATCCGCTGCAGCGCCGCCTTCGCCTCCTTCGTCAGGCGCGAATCCGGCGGCCCCTTCGCCAGGTCGGCCAGCACCTGCCGGGCGTCGTCCGTGCCGATCGTCTCCAGCACGGACGCCGCCCGCACGCGGGCCGTTTCCTCCGAGAAGGCGTCCGTCAGCCGCCCCAGCAGAACTTCTAACCGCCAGCGCCCTCGGGCGAAGGCCGGTCGTCGTGGGCCTTTTTGAGGTCCGCTTCGACGGCCTTGCCCAGCTTCGCCAGCTCCGCCGTCGCCTTCTGGCGCACGTTGAAGTCGTCGTCGTCGAGGTCGGCGATGAGCTTGGGGATGCGCGGATCGGGCGGCGGCGGCGGCCGCAGCCGCTCGCGGAGGAAGGCGACGCTTTCCGCCGGGGCGGCCTTCATCACCCGGACGGCGTGGATCGCGTCGGCGGCGTTGCTGCCGCCCAGTTCATGCCACAGCGCCTCCAGTCGGCCCCGCGCCAGCCCCTTGAGGTCCCACACCAGCACCGTCCCGTCGGCCGCCGCCGAGGCCAGCGTCTTGCCGTCCGGGGCGAAGGCGACGGCGACCGCCTCCGCCTTGTCGTCGTGGAACGCCAGCAGTTCTTCGCCCGTTTCCAGGTCCCAAAAGTGAACGGAATGGCCGCCGCCGGTTGCCAGCGTCTTACCGTCCGGCGACAGGGCGCAGCAGGCCGCGTCCATGTCGCCGCCGTCGTAGCGGGCGATCTCGACCCAGGTTTCCACTTCGCTGACGCGGATGGTGCGGCCCTGCGTCCAGAGGAAGGCGTTGCCGTCCGGGAGGAACGCCGTGCAACCGACGCGGCCGTCCCGGCCGACCAGCCGGCGCCGTTCGTCCTGAAAGTCGTCTTCCATGCGCCAGACGGTCAGCGCGCCGGCGTCGCCGCCGGCCGTGAGATACTGGCCGTTGGGCGAGAACGCCAGGACCGACGCGCTGGTCTCGTGCAGTTCGAGCCGGCTGCGCTCCTTGCCGGCGGCGTCCCACAGGACGACGTGATCGTCGTCGCCGGCCGTGGCCAGGATCTTGCCGTCCGGCGAAAACACCACGGCGAGAACGCCGTTGGGGTGAGCCTTGAATTGAAGGGCTTCTTCGCCGGTCGCCACGTTGAAGACGTGAACGGACGGCCCCTCGCCGGCGGCCAGCGTCTTGCCGTCCGGGGCGAACGCCAGGCAACGCGCATCGACCTTGAGGCTGCGAAGGAGCTTGCCGGAAGCGGCGTCGTAGAGGCGGACGGGGCCGGAACCGGCGCAGGCGATGGTCTTGCCGTCCGGCGCGTACGCGATGCGGCAGGCGCCGGTGGTCTTGTCGCCGCCGCCGATGCGGAGCAGCGGCGCGGGGTCGGCCGGCTCGGCGGCAGCCGTGGATAGGGAGAGGAGCGTCACGAATCCGAGGGCGGCGAGGGTGCGCGGCGACATGAGCCAGGATTCTCCCTTCGGGCCTCCGGCTAATCTTGATCTTGCGAGACGGGACGGGCGCATGGTATTCCCGCCTTTCCTTTCGTCGCGGTTTCGGGCGAAAACGTTCCCATCTTTCCCGGAAAGGGGTTGCCATGCGACGCGGGTTGATCGTGCTGGCTCTGGGTCTGGTCTGGACGGGAGCGGCTCGGGCGCAGGGGGAGCCGGCTGTGCCTGGCGAGGATTATGCTCCCGCCGACCCTGCGTGGCCATTTCCCTTGGGCTCAACGCGTCCCATTGACGGCGGCCTCTTCGTCGTCGGCGTTCAGCCCTACGGCAGCTCCAGAAATGCACGTGAGCAACGGGCCCAGGAGTTTGCCGTTTTCACTGGGAGTATTATGCGCCGCGTTCCCGATATCCGCCCTAGAGAGGAAGAGAATGTAGACGGCTCGGTTTTCGACGAGGTGAGTCGCTGCAAGGACCATCTTACGCTTGAAAACATGTTCTTGCCGAAGGACGATGAAGAGAATGAAGAGGAGGAGGCTCGATCTGCACGTACCGGAGTCATTTGCTTGCCACGCCAAGCTCTCTACTTTGAAATGCTGAACGCGCTCTGCTTTCTGAACGCCTTGTCTCCCCTCACGGTGGGGCCGGACATGGGGCCGCTATTCAAAGCGCCCGTGCGCGAGAAGTGTAGGTTCTACAGCGGAGTTGTCCGGTAGAGAGCGGCCTCCTGTCACTCCGCCGGCGCCGGCATTGCCTCCGGTGTCGCGGGAATCGGGAGTTCGCCCGAATCCGCCGCCCGAATCGTTTCCGCCTCGCCGACCTTCTCCACGGCTGTCACCGCCACGTCGCCGCGCGGCGCCGACCGCAGGATGCCGACCATGAACACCGTCACGAACGTCATGCCGGCCGAGAACCAGCCGACGTTCGCGTAGCCCGTCAGCGCCTTCGTCGCCGTCTCGCCCATCATGGCGCCGCCGATCACCGCCGCCAGCCCCAGCGCCATCTGCTGCACCGCCGAGTTGACGCTCATGAAGCTGCCGCGCACGGCCGGCTCGGCGCTCGCCGTGATGAGGGCCATCGCCGGCACCATCCGGCCCGAGGTCAGCACGAACAGCAGCGTCGTCGCCGCCAAGGTCAGCGGCAGCGACAGCCCCGCCGGCAGGTTCGTCACCAGCACCAGGGGGATGATCGTCAGCGCGGCCAGCACCCGGAAGACCGGCCGTTTGCCCCGCCGATCCGACAGCCGGCCGATCCACGCCAGCGTCGCCAGCGTCGCCGCGCCGCCGCAGATGTAAACGCAAATCAGGCCCTGGTTGTCCATGCCGAGGTTGTTCATGAGGAAGTCCGGCATGAACACCCCGACGGTGAACGACCCCAGGACCAGCACGACCATGAACGAGTAGGCGAGGAGGTGGCTTGGCCGGACCAGCACCGTGCAGTAGCGCGTCAGGACGGCCAGCGCCCCTTCCGGGACGGCGCCGGCGGGGCGCGGCAGCGGCGGCAGCGCCCGCTGCATCACGACTAGGACGACGGCGCCCAGACCGGCCAGGGCGGCGAACGGCGCCTGCCAGGCGCCCACCACGTCGGCGACCAGCAGCCCCACCGGGACGCCGACGATGGTGGCGACGGAGAACGCCGACATCAGGACGCCCATCGCCCGGCCGCGCCGCGAATCGGGGAAGGCGTCGCCGACGATGACGTAGGTCATCGACGCCCCGACGCCGCCGAACGCCCCGGCCACGACGCGCCCCAACAGGAGCATCGAGTAGGTGGGCGCCAGGGCGCAAAGGCCGGTGCCGAGGATGAAGCCGGTGTAGAGGACGGAGAGGAGCCGCTTGCGGTCGAAGCGGTCCATGACGAAGGCGGCCAGCAGCCCGGCCAAGGCCGCGCTGACGGCGTAGGCCGCGACGATGTAGCTGAACTGCGAATGGTCGAGACCGAAGCCGTGCTCCGCGACCGGCTTTTCCAGCAGCGGCCCCAGCGGCATGACGATCATGAAGTCCACGATGTGCGTGAACTGCACCGCGGCCAGGACGAGCAGCAGCAGCATCTCCGGCCAGGTCAGCCGGAGCGACGCGCCGGGCCGCGACGAATCGCCGGGCGGCGCGGGTTCGCCTCCTTCCATCATCAGCGGACTCCGTCGGGGGAACGCGGCCGCCCCATCGTCGGGGCGGGGGAGGTTGGCACTTCTACTATGATAGCGTGCGGTCGGGAAAAGTTCGGGGGAAAATCCACGGCCGGAAGGATGAAGGATGAAGGATGAAGGATGAAGGATGAATTGTCTTGATTCATCCTTCATCCTTCATCCTTTCCTACCGCGGCAGCCGCGGCCCGGCGCAGACCTCCGCCCGGCGGACGGGGATCGACCGCGGCGCCGCCTTCTCGACCTCGCGGCGGATGCGCCGCTGGAGCATGTTCAGGTCTTCGTCGATCTTCTTACGGATCATTTCCGCGTCGTCTTCCTGGCCGCAGTCGAGTCGGCGACGCAGCTCCGTCAGGCCGAGTCGGGCGATGTCCAGGCGCTTTTGCACCAGCTGATCGAGCTGGACGAGGCTCGGCGGTTCGCCGGTGGGCGATTCGCCGGTCGGCCGCACGCCGCGCTCGGCGGCCTCGCCGGTCAGCACGCGCACCTCCGGCGGCGCCTCGACGCCGAGCCGCACCGCATGGGGCTGGGCCGACACGACGTGGACCGTGGTCTGGAACGCGGGAAAGACGATGGTTTCGTGGGGGCGACGGGTCAAGACAAGCATGAACGGACCTCGCTGGTTGGAGCGGGTTGGAAGGCGTGGCGTACACACACCGTCGGCCCGACGGTGGTCCGTATCCGAACGGCACTACGCCAGCCGCTGACACAACGAGGGAGAGAAGCACAAGGGAGGTCGAACAAGTCGTCGTGTGCGGGCCGACGCCGGGGAGCAATGAGGTGTCCGTACCGTCCGGCAAGTCGTCGCCGCGAGATCCGTCTCGGCGCCCGTGCGCGGCCTATCTTTTACACCATCCGGCGGGGAAAGGACAATAGCACTTTTCCATCGGGTTTTGGCGAGCGGCGCGGCGTCAGCCCGCCGGTGCGTCCACTCATCGCCGACTGCGCCGCACCGGCGGGCTGACGCCGCGCCGCTCGCCGCCTACTTGTCCGTCGGTTCCTCGCCGCGCTGGTAGATGGGCAGGTAGCGGTACTCCACGGTCAGCGCCAGCACGCACATGGCGGTGGAGTAGCTGGGGCCGTAGCTGCCGTCGCCGCCGCCGACCCAGGAGCCGTTGTCGCGCTGGCGCGGAACAGCATTTCGTGCAGGGCGGGGCGGAAGGAGTCCCAGTAGTTGTCGCCGACCTGGAACATGGCCTGCGAGCAGTAGTAGAGGCCGTAGAAACCGAACTGCATCCCGAAGCGCGGCGGGTTCTTGATGAGGAAGTTGGCCGCCCGCATCACCTCCTTGCTCTTGTGCTGGTCCTTGCCGCAAATCTCCAGGGCCAGGATGCCGGTGCCGGTGCAGGGGATCGTCAGGTTGGAACCGGGCTGGTAGTCGAAGCCGCCGCTGTTGCCGTCCTGGCAGCGCTTGATGAAGGCGACGGCCTCGTCGATGTTCCGGGCCGGCACGTCGCAGCCGACGTTCTTGGCCGCCCGCAGCGCCATGACCTGCCAGCCGGTGACGCTCATGTCGCTGTCGGTGTGGGCCACCGTGTAGCGCCAGCCGCCGCGGGCCGGGTTGTTCTCCGTCCGCTGGGCCGCCAGGATGATCTCGACGGCCTTGACGAGCTTCTTGCGGATCTCGTCGCCGAGCTTGCCGTCGGTCATCCCCGCGGCCTCGGCCAGCATCAGCGTGCTGATGCCGTGGAGGTACATTTCCTGGTTGCCGGCCCCTCCGGTGGCGATGAGGCCGTTCGGCTGCTGGCGCGCAGCACCCAGCGGATGCCCTTCTCGACGGTTTCGCCGTAACGGCCCTCGCCGGGGACGTTGCCGGCCGAGAGAAAGGCCATGACGCACAGGCTGGTGACGGCCGGGTTGGCCTGGCCCGCGCCTTTGAAGCCGGCCGTCCAGCCGCCGTCGCCGAGCTGCTGTCCTTGCAGGAAGGTGAGGGCGTCGTTGACCGACTTGTCCAGTTTGGCCGTCTCCTCATCCTTCGGCGGCGCGTCGGCCGCGCGCACGCCGAACAGGAGGACCAGGAGGACGCCGACCGCCGCAACGCCGTAGCGCATGGAAAAATCCTTCAAATGTCATCGCGAAAATCGTCGGTTAGCCGCGACGCGGAGCGGAGCGCTCCGGTCAAGCGCTCCGCTCCGCGTCGCGGCTAACCGGGTCTATTTCCTATCGCGGGTGTCGGCCGCCTGCTCGAAGTACAGCTTAATCATGCGGGCGTAATCGTCGCCGTACTTCACGCGCATTTGCTGGACGATTTTGGTGCGCAATTCGCCGGGCAGCTCGCCCCACGGCTTGCCGGCGTACTGCTTGGCCTCGGGCGGCAGCAGCTTGTCGGGCGTCCCGCCGGCTGCCGTGCCGTTGTCGCTGAAGCGGCCGTGCGGCTGGTCCGGCGGGGCGCCGTGGGATTGCTGCTGATCCTGCCCCGCCTGCTGAGCGGCCTGGGCGAGCTGTTCGGCCGCCTGCGCCATCGACTCGTGGGCGCTCTGCGGCTGGCCCTGGCTCAGCTGCCCCTTGGCCTGCTGCATGGCGCTTTGGGCCTGCTGCACCGCCTGGCCCTGCTGCTGTCCGTGCTGGTCGCCGGGCTGCTGCCCCGCCTGCGCCAGCTGCTGGGCGGCCTGCTCCAGGGCCTGCGCCGCCTGCTGCTGGCCCTGATGCTCGCCCGCCTCGTTGCCCTGACGGCCCTGCTGCTGGGCCTGCTGCATGGCGTTCTGAGCCTGCTGGGCGTTGTTGGCGGCCTGCTGAGCCTGGTTGGCCTGCTGACCCTGATGGGCCTGGTTGGCCTCCTGCGCCATCCGGTTCAGATCCTGATTCAGCTGGCCGGTCTGCTGCTGCAAGCTCTGCTGCTGCGCGTCCTGCTGCGCCCGCTGGGCGGCGGGGTTGTCCGTCAGCGGGTTGAGCTGACGGTTGATCGCGTCCTGCTTGGCCGCGAGCTGCTCCGCCTTCTCGGCCTGGGCCGGGGCGTGAGCGTCGCCGGGCGTCTGCGCCAGCTGTTTCGCCAGCTGGCGCATCTGCTCGGCCGCATGTTGGCCGGCCTCGTGCGCCTGCTGCAGCGCCCCGGCCTGCATCCGCTCGGCCGCCTGCTGCGCCGCCTGATGGGCCTGGCCCGCCTCATGGGCGGCTTCGGAATCGGCGCCCTGATGCTGACCAGCCTCGTGAGCCATCTGCGCCGCCTGGTTCGCCACTTCCTGCTGCTGCTTCGCCAGGTCGCCCAGCGGGTTGTCCTTGGGCGCGGCGGCGGCGTGGGCCGCCTCCTGAGCGCGCCGCAACTCGTCCTGCAATTCGCGCTGCTGCTTCGCCAGGTCGCGGGCCTGATCGGCCTGCTCCTTGTTCGGCAGCCCCGCCGGCGCCTGCGCCTGCGGGTCGCCGGGCTGCGGTTTCTGCGCCACGTCCGCCGCCTTGGTCGGCTGCTGCTGCGCCAGCCGTTGCAGCGCGTCGGCCGCCTCGTTCTGCTTCTGCTGCGCCTGCGGGGCGTCGTTGTGTTCCAGCGCCTGCTGGGCCTGGTTCATCGCCTCGTGGGCCTGCTCCAGCGCCTTCTGCTGCTGGCCGGCCGGCAGCTGCGACGCCTGTTCGTTCAAATCCTTCTGCTGCTGCGCGACCTTGGCCAGCGCCTCCTGCATGGCCTGCTTGCCGGCTTCGCCCGGCTTCTGGTTCTGCTTGTCGCGCGCCTGCTGCGTCTGCTGAGCGAGCTGCCGCTCGTGCTGGGCCAGCTGCTGCGCCGCCTGGCGCGGCGAGTCGGTCGGCTTGGCGGCCTGGGCCGGGTTCTGCTGCGGGTTCTGCGGGTTGGCGGCCTGCTGCTGGCCGAGGTCCTGCGCCAGCTTGTCGGCGGCGTCGGCCGCCTTCGCCAGCGCGTCCTTGGCGTCGGCCGGCGCGTGGGCCTGGTCGAGCGCCTTCGCGGCGTCGTTCATCTTCGCGGCGGCGTCCTTGTGAGCGTCGGTCGCGTTTTCCGGATCAAGACGATCCAGTTGATGGGCGATTTCCGCCTGCTTGTCGGCGTCGCTCTTCGCCGCGTCCGCATTGGCCTTTCCGGCTTCGGGGTTGGCCGCGTCCTTCGCCAAATCGCGCTGTTCGTGGGCCAGCTCGTTGGCCTTGGCGGCGTCGTTGTCGCGGCCGGCCATCTTGTCGGCCAGGTCGCGCAGGGCGTCGGCCGCCTCGCGCTGGGCCTTGGGCTGGTCCTGCGGCGCGGCGTCCTTCGCCTTCTGCAAAGCCTCCTCCGCCCGCTCCTTCTCGGCCTGCGCCTCGGGGCCGGCGTGCAGCTGCTTGGCCTCGTCGGCCACCTGCTGCTCCTTCTGCTGCGCCGCCGCAGACTGCGGCGCGTTCGGCTGCTGCTGGGCGTCGTGCCGCGCCTGCGCCGCGGCCTCCGCTTGATGCTGCGCCAGCCGCTGGGCGCGGGCCGTCTCGGACTCCTGACCGTTCAACTGCTTGGCCAGCTCGTCCAGCTTCTTCGCCGCCTCCTGCATCTGCTTCCGCGCGTCCGGCGAGGTCGGCTCGATCCGGGCCGCGTCCGCCGCCTTCTGGGCCGCGTCCGCCGCGTCTGCCTTGCGCTGCGGCGCCTCGGGGGCGTCCAGGTTCTTCGCCTCGCTGGCAAGCTGCGCCTGCTTCTGCTGCAAGGCGTCGTTCTGCGCCGGCGTCGCCTTGGGGTCGTCCGCCGTCTTCGCCGCTTCGGCGGCCAGGGCCTTCTGACGCTGGGCCAACTCGGCGGCCTTCTCGTCGGCCGGCTTCTCGCCCCGGAGCGCCTGCTCCAGCCGCTGTAGCTGACGCTTGGCGTCCTCCTGCGACGCAGCCACGTCCGCCTTGCGGCCGTCCATCAAATCCTTGAGCGCGTCGTTCAGCGCGTCCGCGGTTCGCTGCTGCCGGGCCTCCTGATTGGGCGCGTCCATCTTGGCCAGCCGCTCGGCGGCGTCCGCCTGCTGGCGGGCCGCCTCGCTCATCAGCTGAGCGACCTGATCCTTCGCCCGCGGATCTTTCATGTCGGCGTTCTTGGCCTGCTCCGCCGCCTGCTCCGCCTTCTGCGCGATCTCGTCCTGCAGTTTGCGGAGTTGAGCGACCTCCTTCAATGCCTGGTCCTTCCGCTGGTCGAGCGAGGGCAGATCGTTGGCCAGCCTCTCCAGCGCTTGCTTGGCCTGGTCCATCTGGCGGGCGGCCCCCCACGGGTCGTTGTCCCTGACCCTGTCCTTGATCCCGACGGTCTGATTCTGCGCCTGCTTCCTGTCCTGCTGCGCCGCCTGGTTGGCCGGCGGGATCGACAGCCGTTCGAGGGCGTCGTCGATCGCTTTCTGCTCTTGCAAAATGGGCTTCAAACGCTCGGCGAGTTGCTTGGGAGCGCTGGGCGCCTTGGCCTCGCCCTCGACCTTCTGCTTCAGCCCCTCTTCCAGGCGGGCCAGCTGGCGAGCCGCCTCCTTCGGATCCTTCGCCAGATTGACGGCCTTGGCCAACTCGTCGGCGATCCGTTCCAGTTCGTGAGCGGATTGGTCCTGGTTCTTCAGCGCCTCGTCGGCCTCGCCTTGCTTGAGGGCATCGGCGGCCTTCTGGGCGTCGTCAGGCTTCAGCGGGGTGGTCGGGGCCGCCTGCGCCTGCTCCTTCGTCTTCTTGGCCAGCTCATCCGCCTTGTCGGCCAGTTCCTGCTGCTTGCGGGCCAGGTCGGCCAGCCGCTCCGTGTTCTGCTTCTTCTCGGCGTCGGCTTCGGCCTGGGCCAGGTCGCGCTGCTGCCGGGCCAGCTCCTTGGCGCGCTCGGCCAGGTCGTGGGCCTCCTCGGCGCGGGCCTCGTCCAGCGCCTTTTTCAGAGCGGGGTTTTCGTCGGTCAGCTTTTGCAAATCGGCCGCGGTCTGCTCCTGCTGCTGCTTGAGCTGCTCGGCCTGGTCCTTCACCGACGGGTCCTTGACCGGGTCCTTGGCGGCCAGGTCGGCGGCCTTCTCCGCCAACTCCTTTTCCTTCTCGGCCAGCTTCGCCAGGTTCTCCTGGGCCAGGGCCTTCTGGGCCAGCTCGTCGTTCAGGCGCTTCATCTGGTCCAGCTTGGCGTAGGCCGCGTCCAGTTCCTTCTCGGAGTTCTGGAACTGCTCGTCGCGCTCGGCGGGGATCTTGTGGTCGGCGGCCGCCTTGTCCAGCGACTTGCCGCTCTCCTTCATCTCCTTGTCGGCCACGTCGCGGGCCAGGTCCGCCAGCGGCTTGAAAGCCGGCGCCAGGTCGGCCGCGTCCGCCAGGTCCTTCAGGGATGTTTCCGTGTCCGTATTGTCCTTTTTCAGGTCCTTGACCTGCTCGGCCTGGTCCTTCGTCAGGGCCGGCCGGTCGCGCGAGTCGCTGCGCGCCTTGTAGACGCCGCGCTCCTCCGCCTTGAGGTCCTCCTTGATCTTTTCCAGGCGGGCGTTGATGTCGTCGCGCAGGGCGAGGATCTCCTTGTCGCTGGCGACGTGCAGCACCAGGGAATGGTCGGCCGGGTAGTAGACGACGTGCGGCCCGCCGAACTCCGGCGGCAGGTTGTCGCTGACGCGGATGCGGTACTCGACAATGGCGCCCGGCTTGACCTTGCCTCCCAGGCTGAAGGCGTCCTTGACCGTCGCCGTGCGGTTCTTGTAGCCGGTCGCGGCGATTGGCTCGCGCACCGGGTCGCCGCGATCAACGCGGTACTCCACCTCGGCCAGGGCCACGGCCACGTCGTCCGTGGCGGTGAACTCCAGCGGCACGTGGTCGTAGGGCAGGACCTCCTTGATTTCATCGCTCCGTCCGCGGAGAAGGGCGGATGCCGCGAGGACCGGCCCCTGCCCCAGGGGCGAGCCGAGAACGCCGGCGGCGCCGGCGCCCAGCGTCGCCAGAGCGCGATCGTCCCGGCCGGCGAACTTCGTCACCTGGGGCGCCAGGTCCGGCTTGACGGTGATGCTGTGTTCCGGGAACGCCGTCTCGACGCCGCGCTCGGCGACAAGACGGAGCCGGTACTTGCCGGATGCGACGGCGGGCAGCGTCGCCGCGGCGGTCATGGCGTCGGGGCCGAGTTTCAGCGCGGCGGTCGTCTGGGCCGGCGCCTTCACGCCGTCCGGCTGCACCTTTCCTTCCGGCGTCGTCCAGTCGAGGTAGGCGGCCGCGGCGGGCCGCGTGAACTTGCACACGAACTGCACCGTGCCGTTCTGGAGCAGGGTCGCGTCCACCAGGCCGTCGGCGATGTCCGAGTCCACGGTGTCCTCGGCGTAGGCCGGCGGCCGGGTCGTGATCTCCGGGCTGTCGGCCGCCAGGTCCACGGGTTGGATCGTCTCGATGGCGTAGTCCGGGCTGGAGTCGCGGCTCGCCTCGACGCGGTAACGGAAGTCGGCGACGGGGGTGACGGTCGCGCTGTAGGTAAAGACGCCGTTCCTGTCGCCCCGTTGCGGCATCGGGGTGCGCGTCTCCGTGCCGTCGGCCCCGATCTGGACGAGGGTGCAGGCGAACGGAGCGGCGACGTGGCGGACCTGTTTGAGCCGGGCAGTAAGCGTGAACGGCCGGCCGCGGGCGGCGAAATCCTGGACTGGCTCGGCGTCGATCGTGAAGGTGGGCGGCGTCAGCCACGGTTGGAAGAAACGCTCCGCGAAGTCGGGATACTGGCCGGGCCACAAGAGGGCGGGGGACAGCACGAGGACGAGGATGCCGGCCGCCGCGACGGCCATGAGCTGGGCGGTGCGGGCCGAAACGGCCGGGAGGAAGTCGAGATGACTGGTCCGCTGCTCGGTGTCGCGGATCACGCTTTCGATCATCTGCGGGGCGCCGTGGAACTCGTCGCCGCCGCCGGCCAGCTCGACGGATGTGGTGAGGCGTTCGGCCAATTCGGGGTATTTCTCTTCGACGGCGGCGGCGATGGCGGCGGCGTCGAGCCGGCGGGTCAGCGGCAGCACCAGGCCGAAGAGCAGCGCGAGCAGGCCGATCGCGCCCCAGGCGCCGAGGACGCCGAAGCGCACGGCGGCCGGCAGGTCGAAGGAGAAGAGCTGGACGCACAGCACATCGGCGAGCAGGGCGGCGCCGAAGCCGAGGGTGAGGATCAGGGTCAGCAGGCACAGCCCGCGCAGGAAGCGCAGCCAGCGGACGCGGTCGGCGACCGCCGCAATCCGATTGCGGAGGTCCGAAGGCAGAGCGACGGTGGCCATGATACGAGTTCCCCCCCAGTAAGTGCGCTGTCGGGGCCGGCGTTCGGGACCGGCCTATGGTGAGAGACGGACAAAGCCGTCGGATCGACCCGGTCGGAGGCCCGCGTCGTCGCGGGGCAAGGCGGAAGGCGTCTGGAGAGCGGACGGTGGGCTGTATGGGATTGTAAGCGGTCGGCGCGGGGGGGCAAGCGCTAAATCGCGGATTGCGGCGCTGCGGGTGCGGCAAGTTTTCCTGGCACGGAACAGAGACCGCAATCCGCGGGGGACGGCATAGGTGTAGCACAAGCTTCAGCTTGTGCCGCCCGCACAAGCTGAAGCTTGTGCTACAAGAGCCGCCCGGAGTTTTTGCCGCACCCGGCAAGGATAGGCAGGCGCCAAGGAGGTGGGAGGAAACAAAAAGGGCCTCCCAGTCGTCCGGGAGGCCCCAAGGCTCGTGCAGGGCCGGCGTTCAGTTGCTGAACTCCGGCCGTCGCTGCGACAGCTGCGCCTGGAGCCGCGACACGATGCTGGAGTGCATCTGGCTGACGCGCGACTCGCTCAGGTCGAGCGTGGCGCCGATCTCCTTCATCGTCATGTCCTCGTAGTAGTAGAGGATGATGATGAGCCGCTCGTTGCGGTTGAGGCCGCGCGTCACCAGCCGCATCAGGTCGCGGTTCTGGATGCGGTGCGTCGGGTCTTCCGCCTTTTTGTCCTCCAGAATGTCGATTTCACGCACGTCCTTGTAGCTGTCGGTTTCGTACCACTTCTTGTTGAGGCTGACCTGACTGACGGCCGTGGCCTCGGCCTGCATCCGGTGGAACTCGGCCGGCGAAACCGCCAGGCGCTCGGCCATCTCGTCGGGCCGCGGCGGCCGGCCCAGCGACGCCTCCAGCGACTTCCGCGCCTCCTCCATCTTCGTGGCCTTGCTGCGCACCAGCCGCGGCACCCAGTCCATCGTCCGCAGCTCGTCCAGCATGGCCCCGCGGATGCGCGGCACGCAGTACGTCTCGAACTTCACGCCGCGCTCCAGGTCGAAGGCGTCGATGGCGTCGAGCAGACCGAAGACGCCGGCGCTGATGAGGTCGTCGAGATCGACGCCGTCCGGCAGGCGTTGCCAAATCCGCTCCGCGTTGTACTTGACCAGAGGCAGATAGATCTCGATCAGCTGGTTGCGCAGCTCGATGCCGGGCTGGGCCTTGTAGTCGCGCCACAGTTGCGGGACATCCACGTCCACATGCGTCGCCATGGACTCCTCCCTGCTGAGTGGCAAGCATCGGCGCGGCCCCGCCGGGGTCGCCCGGGTGGTCCACCGGGGGCGCACGTCCGCGCGCCCCCCGGCGACTCCGACCGCGCCCGGCGGGACGGGGGAGGCTTCCCCTGCCTCCCCCGCCCCGCATTGGCGCGGCCCCCCGGCGTCCCCGCTCCCCTTATCGGGACCGAATCGCTGCTTGCCGATCCCCCATCCGTCGCGGCCCGTAGCCGGGCCGTTCGCGTTCCCTGTTATCGTCCCTCTCGCCGGGGCCGCTGCAAGAAAAGCGGCCCGATTCCTCCGCCTCCTTCCCCCGCCGGTCGGCCGCGCCGGCGGCGCGACCGCAGGCCCGCGGACGGGCGGGCCGCGGGCAGGACCGGCGCGGCGTCGCCGCCGACCGCCCGTGAACCGTTTCGTTGAATGTTGGAGGGGGGCAGATACGATATGCGTCGCTTCTTGTCAAGGTCGCATGAAGGGTCGCTGGCGCGTGGCCAGGGGGTAGTCGGCTGTGGCACGCCGCTTGCCTGCACGACCCTCCGGACAAGGCGGAAAAGAAGGGCCGACGCAGACCAGCAGGCCGCGCCCAGCGATTGAAGCGGACGGCTGGAAGCGAACCCGAACGAAAACCCACCGCGACGGACGATTCCTGTCCCAACTTCCGCCCGAAGACGGACAACGAAAGGATCGCACCATGAACTGGCTGACACGCATTTTCAGTCGGCGGCCGCCGGCCGCCCCGCGCCCCTCGGCGACCCGATTGTACCTGGAACAGCTCGAAAACCGCCTGGTTCCCGCGACCGCGAACATTGTGGCCACCGATATCTCCGATAACGGCGGCCTCTGGCGCTGGGAAGGCGGCATGATGTGGCAACTGCTGACTCCCTCCTACGCCACTCAGGACGCTGTGGACGCCCGGGGCGATGTGGCGGCCGAGATCCCCGGCCACGGGGTATGGCGCTACGAGGACGGCGGAGGCTGGCGGCAGCTGACCCCCTCCGACGCCAGCAGCATCGCCATCGACGGCGCCGGCAGCGTGGCCGCCGAAATCCCTGGCTACGGCGTGTGGCGCTTCACCGACGCGGCCGGCTGGCAACAGCTGACCGGCTCCGACGCATCGCAGGTCGCCGTGGACGCCCGCGGCGATGTGGCGGCCGAGATCCCCGGCTACGGCGTGTGGCGCTTCGAGGACGACGCCGGCTGGCGGCAGCTGACCACCGCCGATGCTGACGCCGTCGCGATGAGCGGCTCGGGAATCGTAGCGGTCGATATTCCCAACGCCGGGGTGTGGCGCTTCGAGGACGCCACCGCTTGGCAGCAACTGACCCCCGCCAACGTCAGCGAAGTCCACATCAACGCTTCCGGCGACGTGGCGGTTGAGGTCCCCGGCTACGGGGTGTGGCGCTACGAGGACAGCACCCTCTGGCAGCAACTGACCCCCATCGACGCTCTCGGATTCGACTGCAATGCGCCCGGGAGTATCGACTGCTTTCCGCGCATGGGGCCGCAAATCGGCCTGACCTCCGATGGAAGCGTGGCGGCCGAGCTCCCCGCCTGGGGGTCGGTGTGGCTCTTCACGGACAGCGCCGGCTGGCAGCCGGTGGCCGGCGACTACGCCACGGCCGCCACCGGCACAATCCTTGCCGCCGGGTGAAGGGTGCGCCAGACGGAGCATTTGGACAAAGATTCACCGTGAGGGGCAACTCTTGACCAAAACCGCCGTCCCGAGGACCGCTCCCTGCCGCGAGGGGGGAGCGATAACAGCATCCCGTCGAATCATTCCCGCGCCCAGCGCTTTCGCTGCGTCCCCGGCATTGTTCTTGCTAAGATGGGTGGGGGACTCCCTGCACACGAACGGCTTGCGAAATCGCCCCACGAATCCACGGGCCGACCCGCGAAGGAGGGCTGGCTTGAATTCAAAAATCCTGCTGCGGGTGACCGCGCCCACCGTCGTCATCGGTGCCCTCCTGTTCGGCGCGTGCCTGATCAGCGTCGGTTACATCAGCCAGCTCCAAACGAACCTCACCAACATCCTGTCTCAGAACGTCGCCAGCCTTCAGGCCGCGCAGGAGTTGGAGATCCGCGTCCGGCAGCTGCGGCACCACAACCTGCTTTACCTGATGGCCCCGAACCCCGACGACCTGCACGACATCGACACCGATCAGCAGCACTTCACGGAGGCGCTGGACGTGGCCCGCAAGGCCAGCAACACCGACGAAGAGCGGCGCTGGGTCCGGGCCATCGCGGACGGCTACAAGCAATATCAGCAGGAGCAGGCCCAGCTGCGGGCCGACCCGGCGCCCAATCGATCCACGGCCGAGTTCCGCAAGCTGGTCAATTTGCACCCCATCCGCTACGTGGTCGAACCGTGCGAAGACCTGATGGGCGTCAACAAGAAGCAGATGGAAGCGACCGCGCGCGAGAGCCTCCGCGTCAGCCAGCAGGCCAGCTGGGCGATGCTGCTGATCGGCCTGGCCGGCCCGATCGGCGGTCTGATCGCCGGCTACGGCATGGCGCGCGGCCTGAGTCGATCCGTGTACCGGCTCGGCGTGCGCGTCAAGGACATGGCCCAGCACCTGGACCGCGACGTGGCTTCCGTCCGCGTGGCCGGCGACGACCTTCACACGCTCGACCGGCAAATGCAGACGCTGGTGGAGCGCGTCGAGGAGGTGACGGAAAGCGTGCAGCAGAATCAGCGCGACTTGCTGCGGGCCGACCAGCTCGCCGCACTGGGCCAGCTCGCGGCCAGCGTCGCCCACGAGGTGCGCAACCCGCTCACCGCGATCAAGATGCTGGTGGAGGCGGCGCTGCGGCCGCGCAAACCCACGCCGCTGAACGCCGAGGACCTGCGCATTATTCATCGGGAGGTGACGCGCCTGGAGCAGACCGTGCAGGGGTTCCTGGACTTCGCCCGGCTGCCGACCCCCCAGCGGGGCCTCTGCGACCTGCGCGAGGCGGTCGCCCGTGCCCGCGATCTCATCCGCGCGCGGGCGGAGCAGCAGCGCGTCGAGGTCGTCGTGACCGTGCCGGATCGTCCCGTCGTCGGCTTCGTGGATGGGGGGCAGTTCACCACCGTCCTGGTCAACCTCCTTCTCAACGCGCTCGACGCCATGCCCAAGGGCGGACGGTTGGAGGTCGAGCTGGAGGCCGTCGAAAACGGCGGGACGCGGCTCTCGGTCCGCGACAGCGGCAGCGGCATTTCACCGGAGATGGCCGGCCGCCTGTTCACGCCGTTCGCCACCACCAAGCCGACGGGGACGGGCCTCGGTCTTTCGCTCTCCAGCCGCATCCTGAAAGAACACGGCGGCGACATCACGGCCGGCAACCGCCCCGAGGGCGGCGCCGCGTTCGTCGTCACCCTGCCGCCTTGCCAAGAAGTCAGGAGTCAGGAGTCAGGAGTCAGGGGTCAGGAGTCAGGACGTGCGATGAGGAATTGAAGATGAGCGTGAAGTCGGCCAAGGAACTCACAGTGTATGTGAAGGCTTACCGGCTGTCGATGGTCATCTTCCAGCACAGCAAGCGCTTTCCGCCCGAGGAGAGGTATGCTCTGACGGGACAGATCCGTGCATCGTCGCGTTCGGTCTGCATGAATCTGCGCGAGGCATGGGCCAAACGTCGCTACCCGGCACACTTTGTGAGCAAGCTCACAGACTGCGACGGGGAAAACAGCGAAACAGATACGTCGCTGGATTATGCGAGAGACTGTGGCTACATCACGGAACAGGAACACGCCGAGTTGACGGCGGAATGCTGTGAAGTGGGAAAGATGCTTGGCAGCATGATCCGCAACCCCACTCCTTTCCTCCCTGCTGACTCCTGACTCCTGACCCCTGACCCCTGACCCCTGACCCCTGACCCCTGACCCCTGACCCCTGACCCCTGACTCCGGGGAACGCAATGGCGATCTTGTTAGTCATCGATGATGAGGAGAGCGTGCGCTACTCGTTCCGCCGCGTTTTCGGGGCGGAGGGGGTCAGCGTCTTGACGGCGGCGACGGGCGCCGAGGGTCTGGCCCTGTTCCGCGATCAGAACCCCGACGCGATCCTCCTCGACCTGCAATTGCCCGACCGCAACGGCCTGGAGGTCTTCCGCGAGATCCACGCCCGCGACCCACGGCGGCCGGTCGTCTTCATCACCGCCCACGGCACCACGGAGACCGCCATCGAGGCGATGAAGGGCGGCGCCTTCGACTATCTCGTCAAGCCCGTGGACCTGGAGCGCCTCAGCCAGGTGGTCGATCGCGCCTTCGAGGCCGCCCGCCTCATGCGCGTCCCGGCCGTGCTGCCCGCCGAGGACCGCGAGGACCGGATCGTCGGCCGCAGCGCCGTGATGCAGGAGACGTGCAAGGCCATCGGCCGGCTGGCCCCGCAGGATGTCAACGTCCTCATCCTCGGCGAGAGCGGCACCGGCAAGGAGTTGGTAGCGCGGGCGCTGTATCAGCACAGCAAACGGGCCGATCGGCCGTTCCTGGCCGTCAACTGCGCCGCCATGCCGGAAACCTTGCTGGAGAGCGAGCTGTTCGGCCACGAGAAAGGCGCCTTCACCGGGGCCGACCGCCGCCGCATCGGCAAGTTCGAGCAGTGCGACCACGGCACGCTGTTCCTCGACGAGATCGGCGACATGACGCCGGCGCTTCAGGCCAAAATGCTGCGCGTCTTGCAGGACCAGCGCTTCGAGCGCCTCGGCGGCGCCGAGACGGTCCGAACCGACGTGCGGGTGCTGGCCGCCACCAATCAGGATCTGGTAAAGCTGACAGCGGAGGGGCGGTTCCGCAAAGACCTGTACTACCGCCTCAGCGCCGTGTCGATCCGCGTCCCGCCGCTGCGCGAACGGCTGGAGGACGTATCGGAGCTGGCCCACTTCTTCCTGTTTCGCTTCGACCGGGAGCTGAACCTGGACCTGCGCGGCTACGCCACGGAGGCGCTGGAGGTATTGCAGAGCTACTCCTGGCCGGGAAACGTCCGGGAGCTGCAAGGCGTGGTGAAGCAGGCCATGCTGAACGCCTCCGGCCATCTCATCGTCGTCGAGTTCCTGCCGCAGCACCTCCTGGGAACGGCGCCCCGCTCCGCTCCGTCGCCGGCCGCCGCGGCGGGCGGAGACGCCGAGGCCGACGCCTCGTCCTTCAATTTGGCCGCATTCATCGAGTCCCGTCTGTATTCCGCCGCCGGCCGCCTTCATGAAGAAGTGATTGGCGCCGTGGAGCGCATCTTGCTGACGCGGGTCCTGCGGCACACGCAGGGCCATCAAAACCAGGCGAGCGAGTTGCTGGGCATCAGTCGGGGGACCTTCCGGCACCGAATGCGGACGCTTGGCATGACGATGGGGCGCACCCTGATGGAGGACGAGCCGGCCGCCCGGCAGGACGGCGAACCCGGAGGAGATGGGTGAGCCGCCAGGCCGGGCCGCCCAAACCGCGCCGGCCGCCTGGCTCTCCGCTTGCCCTGCATTCGCAACGATCGGGGTCGGCCGTTTGGGACCAATTCTTGCGCGGCAGGGTCAAAAAGCCTTCCGAGCGCCGAAGAACCAGGCCCGTCGGCCACGCTCTTCATCTAGCGCAACCATAATGGCATCAATGAATTGTGGCACTCAGACGGTCAAGCCCCGGCATGGCATGGGCCTTGCTTTAAGAGGGACGCAGACCAACGCGGCGCCGTGCGCGTCGGTCTGGTCAAAACGCTCTCCACTCCACACCGGGGAAGGACCACCATGCTGGTACTGAGTCGGCACGTCGGTGAGGAAATCGTGATCGATGGGCGGATTCGGCTGATCGTTCTGGGAGTCACGGGAGGCGCAACTCGGCTCGGGTTCGTCGCCCCCGCCTCCGTCCGCGTGGACCGGAAGGAACTGCACGACAGGATCGCGGCCGGCGAAGGGCAAGAATCGAGGAGCCGCCCAGGCTCGACGTGAAGCGGCGGCGCCAGTGGATCTTGTCGGATGGGCGGGGTTGGCCCGGCCGAGCGCGGCCCGGTCAACGTGCGAACGGAGGGCAGGGGCGAATGGAATCCGAGGACAGCCTCGCCATGCAAATCGCGGCGCGAGTATGGGGCCGGTTCGGGACGCCTCCCCGGTCGGTCAGCCGAATCGCCGACGTGGAACTGGACGCCGCGGAGAGAGAGCTGGGGGCGTGCTTCCCCCGCAGCTATCGTGTCTTCCTCCGCTACTTCGGCTCGCACATGCTTCCGGAACACGAGTTGTTCGGCCTGCCCCGCGACAGGTTTTGGGGCGACATCGTGCTGATGAACGATTTGGACGAGCGCGCCCGGCCGCGGCGCTACGTGAAGTTCACGGAAGACGGCGAAGGCCGCTCCTATTACTTCGACACGGCGCGGCGGGGCGACGACGGCGAATGCCCGGTGGTAGTTCGGGACCGCGCAGGCGACGAGGCCGAGGTCGCTGCCACCTTCCTGGAGTTCCTGGCCTCCACCGCGCCGGACGCGTCGGTCGGGTCCCACACGGCGTAGCCGGAGGAGAGGGCGCATGTTCCGCGGCATATCGGTCCTGCTGAACGAGCCGGACGCGGAGAACGGGGCGCTGGCCCACGCCAGCGAATGGTCGTCGCGGCTGCGGCTTTCTCTTCGCGCCCTCGAATGGCCGTTGCAGGCGCCTGCGGCGGGGCGCACCCCGGCCGGCGTCTCTCCAGCGGCGCAGCGAGGCCCTCGGGACGGCGTGCGGTCGCCGCGGGATCTCATGGGACGCCTCCGCCTGGCAAGGGCCGTCCGACCTCGGCGTGCAGCAGCTATTTCGCCCTTTTGAACTCTGCGTATTTGAGAATGAGCTGCCGGGGGCCGTTCGGGAAACGCTGCTGTCCCGCTTGGTCCGCAGCCCGCAGACGTCCGCGCTGATCTGCCCGCGCCGCTGGCGGCCGGTTTCCCGCGTCCTGGTGCTGAACCAGCACGCGCGGCCCGGCGACGTTTTCCTGGACACGGCGGCGGCCGTCTGCCGGGCCTTTCAGGTGACGCCGGTCCTTCTGACGGCGGCCCGCTCGGAAGCGGAGGCACGGTCCCGCGAGCGGTTCGTGGAGGAGGCGTTCGCCCGGCGCCGCCTGACGGTCGATTGCGATTTCGTGGCGGGCGGCGACGTGACGACCGCCGTGGCCCGCGCGGTGCGGTGGCGGCGCTGCTCCCACGTCCTGGTGGAGCAGCGTTCCATCTCCTATTGGCGCCGCTGGTTCGGCGGCGACGTGATCCGCGAGCTGGCGGCCCTGCCGGAGGCGCCGGCCCTCGTCGCGGTCCAGGAGACGGCGGTCCCGTCGCCTCCCGGCGAGGGGTCGGCGAGCGGCCGGCGTGAGCCGGCGGATGAAGATAGGGGCGGGGTTGCCCCGCCCCTGCACGCCGGCCGCTCGCCGGCGCCGTGCATCCGGTCTGAGCCTGCGGCCGGGTAGGATTTCTCGTTTATTTCAAGAGGTGAGACGTGACGGTAAAGCGGATAGCAAAGGTCGGAAAATGGGTGCTGCTGGCGGTGCTGCTGGCAGTGGTGGCGACCGCCGGCGCGGCCTATTACCTGACGACGAGCCAGTCGTCGTCCGCCGCCCGCGCCGCGGAACGGCATGAGAACAGCGCGTCCGACGACGTGCGCGTGGAAGTGACGCGCCCGCTCAAGGGCGTGATGCCGCGGACCACCACGCAGCCCGGCTCGGTGCAGTCCTTCGAGGCCGCCGACCTATACGCGGGCGCCTCGGGCTATCTGGGGCGGGTCGATAGCCGGGGGCAGGCGGGGGCGCCGCCGGCCGCCGCTTCCTCGACCGGCGGCGAGGACATCGGCGAGGTGGACATCGGCGACCACGTGCAGAAGGGCCAGGTGCTCGCACAGGTGGAGGTGCCGGACCTGGTGAAGCAGGTCGAGCAGCACCAGGCGGAGCTGGAGGCGGCGCAGGCCAGCGTCGCTCAGGCGCAGGCCAGCGTCGTCAGCGCCCTGGCGGACGTGGAAGCGGCCAAGGCGGAGGTCACGCGGGCCTCGGAGGCCATCAAGAGCACCCACGCCACGGCGGTCTTCCGGCAGAAGCAATACGACCGCATGGTGGACCTCTTCCACACCCCCAGCGGCCCCGTCATCGACGAGCGTCTCGTGGACGAGCACGAGGACGAGCGCGACGCGGCCGTGGCCGCCGAGAACGAGGCGGTCGCCACGAAAGCCAAGGCCGACACGATGGTGGCGGCGGCGAACGCCAAGGTCGCCAAGGCCCGGGCGGACGTGATCGACGCGCAGGCCGGCGTCAAGGTCGCCCAGGCCACGCTGGAGAAGGCCCAAGTCCTGGTCGATTTCGCCACCATCAAGTCCCCGTACACCGGCGTCATCACCTACCGGGCGTACTTCCCCGGCGACTACGTCCGGGCCGCCTCCGAAGGCGGCGACCACACGCCGCTGCTGCGAGTGGAACGCACCGACAAGATGCGTCTGGTCGTCGAAGTCCCCGACCGCGACGTGCCGTACTGCAACGTCGGCGACACGGCCGACGTCGAGCTGGACGCTCTCCCCGGCGTGGCGCTGGAAGGCGTGGGCGGCAAGGCGCCCATGGTGTCCCGAATGGCCGACTCCGAGGACGCCACCACGCGCCTGATGCGCGTGGAAATCGACCTCGCCAACCCGACCGGGAAGATCTCGCAGGGCATGTACGGCCACGTCACCATTCATCTCGACCAGGCCGCCGACCTGCTCTCGATCCCGTCCTCCTGCCTGGCGGGCAAGGGCGAAAAGGGCAAGGCGTCGGTGTTCGTCGTGCGAGACGGCAAGGCCGTTCAGGTTCCCGTGACGACCGGGACGGACAACGGCGTGCGGGTCGCGATCCTCAAGGGGCTGACGGGGCAGGACAAGGTCGTGCAGCGTCCGCCCTCCGATCTGGTGGACGGCACGCCGGTCGTCGCCTCGGACGCGCCGCCGGACGAGGCGAAGCCGACCAACTGAGGGGTCGGCGAGCGGCGCGGCGTAAGGCCGCCGGTGAAGCCCCAACCGGCGGCCTTACGCCGCGCCGCTCGCCCTGGCTGTAGGATGGGCAGGGACCAAGGACCAGGGACAAAGGACGATTGTGCATGAATGGGTTGATCAAGTTCTCCCTCGGCAACTGGTACGCGGTCGTGGTCATGGTGCTGAGCATCGCGGTCCTCGGGACGCTGACGCTCACCATGATCCCGATCGACATTCTGCCGACGTTCAAAAGCCCGGCCGTTCAGGTGCTGACGTTCTACAGCGGCATGCCGGCCTCGAACGTCGAGAAGGACATCACCAGCCGCATGGAGCGCTGGACCGGCCAGGCCGCCGGCACCGCCCGCCAGGAGTCGCGCTCCATCGTCGGTTGCAGCATCATCCGCAACTACTATTACGAGGACGTGGACCCCAACGGCGCCCTCACGCAGGTCAACTCCCTGGCGTCGGCCGCCATCCCCAACCTGCCGCCCGGCACGCTGCCGCCGGTCATCCTGCCCTTCGATCCGACCGGCACGACGCCCGTATGCCTGGTGGCCGTGGACAGCCCCACGAAAAACTATGAATCCACCCTCTACGACGTGGGCCGCTACGAGGTGCGCAACTTCATCATGGCCGTGCCCGGCGCCGTGGCGCCCGTCGTCTACGGCGGCAAGGTGCGGGCCGTCATGGCCTACATGGACCGCGACAAGATGCAGGCGCGCAACCTGTCGCCGCTCGACATCATGAACGCCCTGGATCGGTACAACATCTTCCTGCCGACCGGCGACGCCAAGATTGGCAAGACCGACTACGACCTCGATTCCAACTCTATGTATACGATGGTCGATCGCATGGGCGACATCCCCGTCAAGGTCGAGGGCGGCAAGGTCGTCTTTCTCAAGGACGTGGCGACGCCCCGAGATTCCAGCTTCATCCAGACCAACGTCGTGCGCATCAACGGCAAGCGCGAGGTCTACATCCCGGTGTTCCGCCAGCAAGGCTCCAGCACGCTCAGCGTGGTCAGCAAGCTCAAGGCGGCGCTGCCGGACATGACGGGCAAGCTGTCGCGCAACGACATCACCCTCAAGCCCGTGATGGACCAGTCCGTCTACGTGCAGCACTCCATCGAGAGCCTGGTGGAAGAGGGCGTGCTGGGGGCCGTCCTCTGCTCGCTGGTCATCCTCATCTTCCTGGGCGAATGGAAGATGACGCTGATCGCCGTCATCACCATTCCCGTCGCGGTCCTGGCGGCGATCGTCGGCCTGTACACCAGCGGCAACACCATCAACGTGATGACGCTGGCCGGCCTGTCGCTGGCCATCGGCCCGCTGGTGGACAGCGCCATCATCTGCCTGGAGAACACGCACCGGCACCTCGGCCTGGGGGCCAAGCCCAAGGACGCCGCATTCTTCGGCGCCAGCGAGGTGGCCATCCCGGAGCTGGTCGCCAGCTGCTGCACGCTGCTGGTGCTGGCCCCGCTGGCCCTGATGCCGGGCATGGGCACGTTCCTCTTCCGCCCGATGGCCATGGCCGTCGCCTTCGCCATGATCGCGGCCTACCTGCTGTCGCGGACCCTGGTGCCCGCCCTGGGCAGCCTCTGGCTGAAGGCGCACGCTCCACAGGCGGAGCCGCACCTCGGCAAGGACGAGCAGCACCGCAGCCAACAGGAAAACGTGCATTCCAAGGGCGTCATCGGCCGCGCCTTCGCCTGGTGGGAAGGGCTGATCAACAAGGCCATTCTCTTCTACGTCTACCTGCTCCAAGGCGCCATGCGCCGCCGCTTCCTCGTCGTCGGCGCGGCCGTGGCGCTGCTGGTCGTGGTCGTAGTAGGCCTCGGCTCGCAGCTGCGGCGCGAGTTCTTCCCGGAGGTGGACGCCGGCGCCTTCGAGATGTACGTGCGGGCGCCGTCCGGCCTGCGCATCGAGGACACCGAAAAGCGGATCGCCGCGGTCGAAAAAGTGGTGGACGAGAAGCTCGGCGACGACCTGGATACCAAGATCAGCGAGATCGGCGTCGTCCCCGACTGGTCGGCCGCCTACACGCCCAACGCCGGCCCCATGGACGCGGTCATGAAGATCCAGATGAAGGAGGACCGCAAGCAATCCGCCCAGCAGGCGGTGCAGGCGCTGCGCAAATTCTTCGACGACGACCGCAACAGTGCGGCCCCCAAGTTTTCCGACCTGGAGTTCGCCTTCGACGCCGGCGGCATGATCCGCGGCGCCATGAACGAGGGCAAATCGACGCCAATCAACGTCCGCATCACCGCCAAGGACCTCGACAAGGCCCACGAAGTGGCCCGGGCCATCGAGAACGAGGTGAAGAAGATCGACGGCGTGGTGGACTGCCGCATCATGCAGCGCCTGGACTACCCCGAATACATCGTCAACGTGGACCAGGCCAAGGCGGCCGACCTCGGACTGACGCAGTTGGACGTGATGCAGAACCTCGTGGCCGCGCTCAACTCCAGCATCCAGTTCAACAAGAAGAACTTCTGGATCGACCCCGTCACGCACAACCAGTACTACGTCGGCGTCCAGTACCCCGAGGCGGACATCCAGTCGATCGAGACGCTGCTGGACGTGCCGATCGACAGTAAGGTACAGAAGAAGGCGATCCCGCTCCGCAACATGGCGTCGGTGGAGCGCGACAAGGTGCCGGCCGAGGTGACGCACACCACGTTGCAGCCGACCATCGACCTGACGATGGGCGTCCACAAGCGCGACCTCGGCCACGTCGCCGACGACGTGTACGCGGTGATCGCCCGCTACGGCACGCCGGTCCAGGACACGCTCTTCAAGTGGGGCAGCTGGGAATGGAAGCAAACGCGCCGCGGCGCCTGGAGGCCGTTCGACCCCACCTCCGCGAAAAAGGACCTGCTGGCGGGAAGCATGATCACGCTCAGCGGCGAGTATTCCCGAATGCAGGACACGTTCGTGAACCTCGGCTTCGGGCTGATCCTGGCCTCGCTGCTGATCTACTTCCTCATGGTGGCGCTGTTCAAGTCGTGGCTGACGCCGCTGGTGATCCTGTCGGCCGTGCCGGTCGGCCTGGTCGGGGTCATTACGGTCCTGTACCTGACCGGCACGGCCATCAACGTGCAGTCGCTGCTGGGCGTGATCTTCATGGTCGGCATCGTGGTGTCCAACACGGTGCTGCTGACCGACTTCGCGCAGAACCTGCGGCGCGACGAGGGCCTCAGCCCGACGGAGGCGATCGTCCGGGCCGCGTCGGTTCGCGTCCGGCCGGTGGTGATGACGGCCCTGGCGGCCTTCTTCGCCCTGCTCCCGATGGCCTTGGGCCTGGCCCGCGGCAGCGAGGCCAACACCCCGCTGGGCCGGGCGGTGATCGGCGGCCTCCTGGCCGGCCTAGTCACCACGCTGTTCGTGGTGCCGGCGCTGTATTCGCTGGTCGTGCGCGACCCGAAGAAGTCGCCGGAGGACGAAGAGGAAGAGGAGAAGAAGCCGTCCTCGCACGCGGCCCCCCACGGCCCATCGACGCCGGCGGAGGAAAGGCCGGCCGGCGAAGGCGAGGCGGAGCATCGTCCCTCGACCGACTTCGACGCGCCGGGCGACGAGGGGGCGATCGCTCCCGCTCCCAGCTAGGCGAGCGGCGCAGCGTAAGCCCGCCGGTACAGGCTGCACCGGCGGGCTTACGCCGCGCCGCTCGCCGTGAGTTTTCCTAACCGTGGGGGTCGCTCAATCCCGATGGATTCGGATAAGAGAGCCTGCCGAGAGCATTCGGCCGAACGACCCCCGTATTCCCTCACCCACCGTTTCCCGCCTGCGTCGGACGCACTTCACCGATTGGCACCCTGGCTCGACCGCAACGCGGCAAGGATTGCGAGGTTAGCCATGGCGTCGTTCCCCTTCCCCCGCTGGTGCGCGGCGGGGCTGGTCTCCGCGGTCCTGCTCGGCGGCGCCGGCCTCCTCGGCGCCGCGCCTCCCGACAAGCCGATGGACCTGAACCCGCCCCGGCCGGTCAAGGAAACCGAGCTGCCGCCGTCGCCGGCGTCCATCCTCGACCCCCAGACGGCGCCCATCGACCTGCCCAGCGTGCTGAAGCTGGCCGGCGTGCAGAATCCCGAGATCCTGCTGGCGCGGGAGCGCATTACCGAGGCGGTCGCGGAGCACCAGCTCGCTGTCGCCCAGCTCTTGCCGTCGCTCAACGCCGGCTTCGACGTGGACACCCACACCGGCCCTTTGCAGCGATCCGTCGGCGCCATCCAGAAGGTCAACCGCGGCTCCATGTACCTCGGCCTCGGCGCCGACGCCGTCGGCGCCGGAACGGTCAACATTCCGGGTCTGGTGTGGAGCGGTAATGTCTCCGAAACCATTTACGCCCGGCTCATCACCCGCCAGGTCGTGCGGGAACGCCAGTTCGCCGGCACGGCCGTCACCAATGACGTCTTGCTCCAGGCGGCCGACGGCTACGTCGCGCTGCTGCAGGCGGACGCCCACCACGCCATCGCCGTGCAATCGCGCGACGAATCGCGCGAGGTCGCTCGCATCACGGCCAGCTTCGCCGCCACCGGCCAGGGCCGGCAGGCGGACGCCGACCGGGCCGCGACCGACCTGCAAGAACGCGAGGCCGAACTCATTGAGGCGGAAAACGAGCAGCTGACCGCCTCCGCACGGCTTTGCGAGATCCTGGGCCTCGACCCCTCCGTGCGGCTCACGGCGAACGACGGCTGGGTCGTCCCCGCGCCCATCGTCCCCGACCCCATCCCGCTGCCCCAGCTGATCGCCATCGCCCTGATGCAGCGGCCGGAGCTGGCCGAGCGCCAGGCGGCCATCCGCGAGGCGCTCCTGGCGCTGAGCGCGGCGAAGGTCTTGCCCTTCTCTCCCAACGTCATCGTCGGCTACAGCGCCGGGACGTTCGGCGGCGGCAGCAACCTGGCGGCCGCGGGCATCGCCGTGCGCCGCCGCAGTCGCGTTTCGACAACTTCGGCCCCCGCACCGACTTCGACGCGGTCGTGTACTGGACGGCGCAAAACCTCGGCGTCGGCAACCTGGCCATGATCCGTCTGGCGCAGAGCAACGTGCGGACCAGCAACCTGCGCCAGCTGGAAGTGCTGGACCGGGTGCGGACGGAAGTGGCGACGGCCTACGCCCGCACCCACGCCCGCTTCGCCCAGATCGAGACCAGCGAGCGGGCGGTGCGAACCGGCGCGAAGGCGTTCCAGGAAGACCTCGTGCGGGCGAAGAACAAAGAGGCGCACCCGATCGAAGTCCTCGACAGCCTGCGGCTGCTGCGGCAGAGCCGCTACGACCTCCTCGACGCGATTTCCGCCTACAACCGCGCCCAGTTCGACCTTTACGTGGCCGTCGGCCAACCGCCCGCCGACACCCTGGCCCGGCCGGTCCCCGCCGACATCGTTCCCCCTCCGGCGCCGCCGGCGAAGCCAATGATGAACGATGAACGATGAACGATGAATCAAGACAATATTCATCGTTCATCGTTCATCGTTCATCATTACGAAGGAGGGGTTGTCCGATGAAGGGAAATCAACTGGCGTGGCGCCGACTGGCGGAGGCCGTCTTGTTCCTGCCGCTTCTCGCCGGCCCCCTGGGCTGTCAGACCGCCGGCGGCGGGCAGCGAATCCGCATGCCGATCCTGACCGGCCCGGACATTGCGGGGCCGCTCCGAGCCGCGACCGTCGGAGCCGCGACCGTAAGGGAGCGGTCTTCGCCCCGCTCCCTTACGGTCGCGGCTCCGAAAGGCACGGTGGGCGCAGACCGCTCCCTTACGGTCGCGGCTCCGATAAGCAATGTGCCGGGCGGCGAGGAAGCGCCTGTGATCCCGGCGCCCGTAGCCACGGACTGCATCGACCTGGCGACGGCGCTCGGGCAGGCCGGGGTGGAGAACCCGACGATCGGACTTGCCCAGGAAGCCGTCCGCGCGAGTCTCGCCGAGCAAATGGAAGCGCGGGCGCTGCTGATCCCCTCGCTGGACGCCGGGGTCAGCTACGATGTCCATCGCGGAAACCTGCAATCCGCGCAGGGGTCCATCATCGACGTCAACCGCCAGTCGCTCTACGGCGGCGCGGGGGCGGCGGCCGTCGGGGCGGGCACGGTCGGCTTCCCCGGCGTCCACCTGTTCGCCGACCTGGGCGACGCCGTGTTCGAGCCGCGCGTCGCCCGGGAGCGCGTCGCGGCGAGGAGCTTTGACGCCGCGGCGACGCAGAACACGGTGCTGCTCGACGTGACCGGCCGCTATCTCGCCCTGGTCGAGGCCGAGGCCCACGTCCGGGCGATCCGGCAGTCGGAGGCCGATTTCCAGCAAGTGGCGGAGTTGACGGCCGACTTCGCCCACACCGGACAGGGCCGCCAGTCGGACTCGGATCGGGCCAAGGCGGACTCTCTGCTGCTGCACACCACCGAGCAGCAGGCGGAAGAGGAGGAGGCGGTCGCCTCGGCGGAGCTGGCCCGCCTGCTGAACCGCGACCCCTCGGCGGCCCTGCACACGCCCGGCGGCCCCGTCCCAATGATTCCCCTGGTGGACCCGCGTCTCGACCTGGAATCGCTGGTGCGGATCGCCCTGGACAATCGGCCGGAGATGGCGGCGCGGGCGGCGGACGTGGCGCTCAACCAGGCGCGGCTGCGCGAGGAGCGGTTCCGGCCGCTGTTGCCCGTGCTGTCCGTCGGCTACAGCGCCGGCCAGTTCGGCGGCGGCGCCGATACGACCGACCCCCGCTTCGGCAGTTTCAGCGGCCGCACCGACTTCGACGCCTACGCCTTCTGGTCGCTGGAGAACATGGGCGTGGGCAACTGGGCGCGCGCGCCGCCGCAGTTCCGAGGTGGACCAGGCCCAGTCCGAGCGATTCCGCACCATGGATCGCATCCGCCGCGAGACGGCCGACGCCTACGCCGCGGCCGCGGCCAGCCTCCGCGAAGTGGAGACGGCCGGCCGCCGCGTGGCGACGGCCCAGCGGGCGTTCAAGGAGGATTTGACGCGCGCGCGGAACCTGGAGGCGTGGCCGATCGAAGTTCTCAACAGCCTCCTGTTTCTGAACTCGGCCCGCCAGGACCTGATTCACGCCCTCGTCGGATACGATGAGGCGGAATTCCAGCTCTTCGTCGCCCTCGGCCGGCCGCCGACCCTCGCTCCCTACTCGGAACAAGGCTGCCCACCGGAGGCTCAGGGCGACTGCGGCCGTCCGACGATCGAATATCAGGAGCGCAAGGGCGGCCGATAGCCCGATTTCGACCGGAACTCACCCCTGCCGGAAGCAAGTTCGGTTAGCCGCGACGCGCCAGCGGAGCGCTCCGACGACGCGCTCCCCTCGGGGTCGCGGCTTACCCGCCCGTCATTCTTGACCCCTTTCCTTCACCTCCTCTATAATTAACCCTCAGTCCGCCGCAGGACGACTCGCCGGCTGAAGCGCCCACCCGATGGGCGTCCTGCCCGGTCGCGCCGCGTTCGTGAAAGAGAGGCTGCCGTGCCGGTGCATATGGAGTTGAAGCGCATCATCATCAGTGAGATCCACGAGCAGCAGGTGATTTTGCTGAAAGAGGTGGAGGGCGATCGCAATTTCTCCATCATGATCGGCATCTTCGAGGCCACCAGCATCGACCGCCGCGTCAAGCGGCTGCCCTCCCCGCGCCCCCTCACCCACGATCTGGTCGCCGGCGCCATCGACCAGCTGGGCGGCGAGCTCCGCGACATCTACATCAGCGAGCTGCGCGACCACACCTACTACGCCAAGCTCCGCATCCGCCAGAACGGCGAAATGGTCGAGGTCGATTGCCGGCCCAGCGACGCCATCGCCCTGGCCGTCACCGCCAACGTGCCCATCTACGTCGCCGAGGATGTGCTGGATGAAGTGTGCGGCGAGTGAACGCGACGAATCCAAGGTCCTCTCATGCAACTGGCCTTCAGCACCAACGCCTACCTCCATTACTCCTTCTCGGATGCCGTCAAGCGGCTGGCCGCCATCGGCTACCAGGGCGTCGAGGTGATGGCCGACGTGCCGCACGCCTGGCCGGCCTACATGCTGCCCGAGCAGAAGCAGGCCCTCCGCGACGCCCTCGCCCGCAATCGACTGCAAATCTCCAACGTCAACGCCTTCATGATGCACGCGGTCAACGACCCGCGCCAGCGTTTCTGGCATCCGTCCTGGATTGAACCGGATCGCCATTATCGCCAGATCCGCATCGACCACACGACCGCGCTCTGACCCTGGCCCGCGAGATCGGCGCCCGCTGCATCACCACGGAACCGGGCGGCCCCGTCGAGTCGGGCGGCTCGTGGTCGGCGGCGCTGAAACTCTTCGTCGAGATGATCAAGCCCGTCGCGGACCACGCCGACAAGGAGGGCGTCCTGCTCCTGGTCGAGCCGGAGCCGGGCCTGCTGATCGAGACGGCCGACCAGTTCCTGGAGTTCATGCAGCACATCGACTCGCCGGCCGTCGGCATGAATTACGACGTAGGCCACGCCTACTGCGTCAAGGAAGATCCGGCGACGACCATCCCGCGCGTGGCGAAATACATCCGCCATTTCCACCTCGAAGACATCGCCCCAACCCGCGTCCACCAACACCTGATCCCCGGCGACGGCGCCATCGACTTCGACGCCGTGATCCGCGCCATCAAAGCCATCGGCTACGACGGCTGGCTGACGATCGAGCTGTACCCCTACGTCGAAAACCCGGACGAGGCCGCCCGCCGCGGCCTCAAGCGCATCACGGAGGCGCTGGCCGCCGCATGAACCGAATGCAAGCCTACGCCCAGCTGGTGCGGCTGCCGAACCTGCCGACGGCCCTGGCCGACATCCTGCTCGGCTTCCTGGCGACCGGATCGCCGGCCGATTGGCGCCGCTGGCCGACGTACCTGCTGCTCATGGGGGCGTCGGCCTGCCTCTACTGCGGCGGCATGGTTTGGAACGATTACTTCGACCGCGTCCTCGACAAACGCGAGCGGCCGGAGCGGCCCATTCCTTCCGGCAAAATCGCGCCGCGACAGGCGGCCCTGTGCGGCGCGGGACTGGTGATTGCGGGGATCGCGCTGGCCTTCCTGGCCGGCCTGGTCGCGGGCGCCTGGGTGGCTGTGACCGTCCTGGCGCTGCTGCTGACGGCGGCGATCTTTCTCTACGACGGGTGGCTGAAGCGGACGGTGATGGGGCCGGTGGGGATGGGGGCGTGCCGCTTCCTCAACGTGCTGCTCGGCGTGGCGCCGGCCGCGGCCTTGCTGCCGACGCGCGGCGTCTACCTGGCCTTTCTGGTCGGGTTGTACATCGTCGGCGTGACGTGGCTGGCGCGAACCGAAGCACGGGTCAGCAACCGGACGGCCCTGATCGCGGCGGCCGGCGTGATGCTGCTGAGCCTGGTGTTGGCGCTGCCGCTGCCGGTGCTGCCGTTGCCGGACGTGCCGCCGGCCGACGCCAGCTCGCCGCTGTTCCCGTACCTGCTGGTCGGCCTGGGGTTCTTCGTCGGCTTCCCCGTGGCATCGGCGATTCGGACGCCGACGCCTGACCGCGTGCAGTCGGCGGTCAAACGCTCTCTGATGGGGTTGATTCTGCTGGACACGGTCCTGGCCACGGCATTGGCGGGGACGGCGGGGCTGGCGCTGCTGGTGCTGCTGGCGCCGTCGGTGTACCTGAACCGGAGGCGGTGGCTGTACGCGACGTGAGACGGCGGCTCACTCGTCCTCCGCCTTTGGCTTGCGCTTGCCCCCCTTGCCTTTCGGCTTGGGCGGCCCTTCGAGGCCGCTGCGGTGGTCGTCCGGCCAATCGTCGGAGTTCGGCTGGCGCGGCCGCGGTCCCGGCCGTTTCCGCGGCATCAGCGACTCCTGGCCCTCATCAAGGTGGGTCAGCAGGTCGCGCAGCTCGCCCTCGCCCGACGGCGCCCAGTTCATGTCGTCCAGATCGACGCGCGGCGTGTATTCCTCCGCCTCGACGATCTCTTCGGCTTCGATCACTTCCTGGGCCTCGACTTCCTCCGCGTCTTCAATCTCGTCTTCCTGGTTGGGGGGGCGGCGCGGCTTCCTCTTGGTGGGCGGGGGGGGATCGTCTTCATCCTCCGCGGCGACGACTTCCAGGGAATCCTCCTCGACGACCTCGTAATCCATGTCGCGCAGCCGTTCCACCGCCTCCGGCGTCAGCTCGTACTCGATCACGAACGTGACCGGCCCGACCTCCAGCCGATCTCCCGGCCGCACGACGGCCGCGCCGGTGAGCAGGTCGCCGTTGAGGTAGGTGCCGTTGACGCTCTCCAGGTCCTCGACCTTGAGCAGGCCGTCGTCGGCGCGCAGCTGGCAGTGTCGGCGGCTGACGTCGGCGGACGGAATGCGAACCTCGTTGCCGTGGGCGCGGCCTATGCGGGCGGAATCGGCGCGCAACTCGACCACTTTGCTGCGTTTGCCGTTCTTTTCGACCACGAGGCGGAACAGCATGGCGGCGACCGTGGAGCAGAGGGTTCCATCCCGTGAAGGATACCACAACACTCCGTCGGAGCAAGCGCCGCAGGGCGAGCGGCCGGCGTGAGCCGGCTGATTGAGGCCAATCAGCCGGCTCACGCCGGCCGCTCGCCACCTACAATATCATTAAGGAGCAGTGTCCAGACCATTCGTCTCACGACGCGGAGACCGACATGTGGCCCGAGGCGCCTCGCACCGACGAGCTGCTCGACCGGGTGCGGAAGGGGGAAGCGGACGCCGTTGATGGGTTGCTGGCGGCCCACCGCGAAGCCCTGCGCCGCATGATCGGCGTGCGCCTCGACCCGGCCCTGGCCGCCCGACTCGACGCCAGTGACGTGGTGCAAGACGTGCTGCTGGAGGCCCACCGTCGGCTAAGCGATTACCTCCGCAACCCGACGATGCCGTTTCAGCTCTGGCTGCGCCACATCGCCAAGGACCACATCATCGACGCTCACCGCCGGCACCGCGTCGCCCAGCGCCGCAGCCTCGACCGCGAGCAGTCGCTGGCGCCGGCCCGGTTCAGCGACGAGTCGTCGTTCGACCTGGCCGGCCAGCTGCTCGACCAGGAGCCGACGCCCGCCTCGGAGGCCGTCCGCCGGGAGCTGCAACGCCGCCTGGAAACCGCCGTCGCCGCGCTGCCGGAGGCGGATCGGGAAGTGATCCTGCTGCGGCACGGCGAGCAGATGTCCAACCAGGAGACGGCCGAGGCCCTGGGCCTCGCCGAGGCCGCCGCGTCGATGCGCTATCTCCGGGCGGTGCGCCGCCTGCGGGCCGCCCTGTTGCCCGGCGGGGGGCCGCCGTCATGAGCGCCGCGCCGTCGGCCCGCTCCGAGGCGGATCGGGACCAGCAGCTCGCCGACCTCCTCGCCGAACTCGGCGATCAGGCGCGACAGGGCCGCGAGCCGGACGTGGAAGCCGCCGCCGCCCGCTGCCCCGACCTGGCCCGCGAGCTGCGGGAGCTGTGGGCCGCCGTGCAGATCGCCGACGCCTTCACGCTGCGCGGGTCCGGCAGTGCGTTCCGCGCGGAACGTGCCGAGCCTGCCGCCGCACCGGCTCCGCCCCGCGCCTTCGGCGACTACGAACTCCTCGAAGAGCTGGGCCGCGGCGGGATGGGCGTCGTCTACAAGGCCCGCCAGCGCAGTCTCCAGCGCATCGTCGCCCTCAAGATGGTCCTGCGCGGCGAGTTCGCCACGCCGGAAGACCTGACGCGGTTCCAGGCGGAGGCCCGCGCCGCGGCGCTCCTCGACCACCCGCATATCGTCGCCGTCCACGACGCCGGCGAGTGCGAAGGCCGGCCGTTCTTCACCATGCAGCTGGTGGAGGGGCGGACGCTGGCCGACGTGCTGGCCGACGGCCCCATGAAGCCGCGCGACGCCGCCGGCTGCCTGGCCCTCGTCTGCCGGGCCGTCCACCACGCCCACCAGCACGGCATCCTCCACCGCGACCTCAAGCCGTCCAACGTGCTGATCGACCGCGACGGCCGGCCGCACGTCACCGACTTCGGCCTGGCCAAGTGGACCGCCGACGGCTCGGCGGCCGGCCCCACGCTGTCCGGCGGCATCGTCGGCACGCCGGCTTACATGGCCCCCGAGCAGGTCAGCAACCGCCGCGGCAAACCCAGCCCCGCCAGCGACGTGTACAGTCTCGGCGTCATCCTCTATGAGATGCTGACCGGCCGGCCGCCGTTCCGGGCGCCGACGCCGGTGGACACGCTCCTGCTGGTGCTGGATCAGGACCCGGTGCGGCCGCGCCTGCTCAATCCCAAGGTCGATCCCGATCTGGAAATCATCTGTCTCAAGTGTCTGCAAAAGGCGCCGGCCCTGCGCTACCCGAGCGCGGCGGAGTTGGCCGCCGACCTGGAGGCGTTCCTCCACGGCGAGGCGCTGTCGATCGGCTCGGTGAGCCTCGGCAGCCTGATGGGCCTGCTGAAGCGGGCGCTGCGCGAGACGCATCACGCCATTGTCCTCGAAAACTGGGGCGTGTTGTGGATGTGCCACAGCGCCATGATCGTGCTGATCTGCGTGCTGACGACGGCGATGCACTGGGAGGGCGTCGATGCGCCGGGGTGGTATCTGCTGCTGTGGGGCGGCGGCCTGATGGTGTGGGGGACGGTGTTCTGGCAGCTGCGGAAGCGCGGCGGGCCGGTGCTGTTCGTCGAGCGGCAGGTGGGCCACGTCTGGGCCGGCGGCGTCGCCGCGACGGTGGGCGTGTTCGTGACGGAGGTGCTGCTGCGGCTGCCGGTGCTGACTCTGTCGCCGATCCTGGCGGTGATCGCGGGGCTGACGTTCGTGGTCAAGGCGGGGATGCTGTCCGGGTCGTTTTACGTCTCGGCGGCGGCGCTGTTCCTGACGGCCGTGCCGATGGCGCTCTGGCCGGACTACGGGCCGTTGATGTTCGGCGCCGTGTCGGCGGTGTGCTTCTTCGTGCCGGGGTTGAAGTATCACCGGCAGCGGCTGCGGGCGCTGCGGGGGCGGTCGGCGGAGACTGATTTGAGAGGCGAGCCGCCGGGCTTGTCCCGGCGGGGATGAACCCCGCCGCTCGCCTTCGCTTGGCGGCGCGTCGGTAGTCGGATGGCCTAGAGCAGCCGCTCGATCACCGCGTCCGCCACATACCTCCCGCGCCGCGTCAGCCGCACGCCGGCGCCGTCGTCCACCAGCAATCCCTGCTCGATCAGCGCCGACAGGGCCGGACTCGCCGCTGTCTCCAGGACGAATCCGGTCTGAGCGCGGAACGCCGGCCGGTCAATCCCTTCTGCTCGCCGCAGCTGCACCGCCATCGTCTCCCGCGCCCGCTCCTCCAGCCCCAGCTCCTCCGATTGAAACGTCGCCGCTTCACCGGACAGCACGCGGCGGATGTACGTCTTGAGGTCGCGCGTGTTGAGTTCCCGGCGGCCGCGGACGTAGCGGGCCGCGCCCATGCCGAAGCCGAAATACGCCTCGTTGGCCCAGTAGACCTCGTTGTGCCGGCAGCGGCGGCCCGGATGGGCGAAGCTCGATATTTCATACTGCGCCAACCCCGCCGCCTCCAGCACGTCAATGGCCGTGCTGTAGAGCGCCAGCTCGGCGTCCTCGTCCAGCGGCCGGACCTGGCCGCGCTCGCGCCGCTTCCACAGCGGCGTCCCCTTCTCGTAGGTCAGGCCGTAGGTCGAGACGTGATCCGGCGCCAGCGCCAGCGCGGCCGCCAGGTCGGCGCGCCACTCCGCCTCCGTCTGGCCGGGGGCGCCGAAGATCAGATCCAACGACACGGCCGTGATGCGCCGGCGGACGCGTTCCACGGCCTGCGGAACCTGCGAAGGGACGTGCTGGCGATCCAGCACCGCCAGCAAGTGCGGATGAAACGACTGCGCCCCGAGGCTGACACGGGTGACGCCGTGGTCGGCCAGGACGGCGACCTTGTCGTCGTCGAGCGTGTCGGGGTTGGCCTCGATGCTCCATTCGCCGCCGGGCCGCAACGGCAGCCAGCGCCCGACGGATTGCAGCAGCCGCGCCAGCTGGGCCGCCGACAGATGGGTCGGCGTGCCGCCGCCGATGAAGATCGTCCGCACCGGCTGCGGTTCGCGGAGCGTCGCCATCTCCGCGTCGAGGGCGTCGAGGTACAACTCGATGAGATGATCCTGACCGACGGCGATGGCAAAGTCGCAATAGCCGCACTGATGGGCGCAGAACGGGACGTGGACATAGGCGGCGCGCGGCCAGACCCACGGCGGTGCTTCGTCCACGACGGCGTCTCCTGCTGTTTCGGCGAGCGGCGCGGCGTAAGCCCGCCGGTGTTCGGTTCAACACCGGCGGGCTTACGCCGCGCCGCTCGCCATTGCATACCATAGCAAAAGCCACCCGACCGCGCCCCGCCTCCCACGAGCCTTTTCCTCATGAATCCGCCGTCCCCATCGCTGAAACTGAGCGGCAAAGTCGTCCTGGTGACGGGGGCCTCGTCCGGCATCGGCCAGGCCGCCGCGGTCGGCCTGGCCGAGGACGGCGCCGACGTGGCCCTCAATTTCCTCTCTCCGCCGGAAGGGGCCGAGGACGCCGCCGGCCGCATCCGGGCGCTGGGCCGCCGGGCGCTGCTCTGTCCGGCGGACGTGTCCGATCAGCCTGCCGTGGAACGGATGGTGGAGCGCGTCGCCGCCGAGATGGGCCGCATCGACGTTCTCGTCACATGCGCCGCCTACAGCGACCGCGAGTTCTTCTATCAGGCGGACATGGCGGGGTTCCGCAAGACGATCGACGTGACCATGTGGGGCGCCTTCCACTGCCTGCGGGCCGCCGTCCGGCAGATAATGCGCCAGGGCGACGGCGGCAGCGTCGTCGTGGTCAGCTCGCCGCACGCCCATGTCGCCATCCCGTCGTGCATGGCCTACAACATGGCCAAGGCCGCCCTCGATCAGATGGCCCGCACCGCCGCCCTGGAGCTGGTCAAGCACCGCATCCGCGTCAACATCCTCTACCCCGGCTGGACCGACACGCCGGGCGAGCGCAAATACTTCACCGAGGAAGTCCTTGATCGGGCCGGCCGCGCCCTGCCGTGGGGCCGACTGGCCCGGCCGGAAGAGGTCGTCCGCGGCGTGCGCTTCCTCGTCGATCCCGATTCGGACTACGTCACCGGGACGACGCTCACCATCGACGGCGGGGCGTCGCTGCCGTGGTGGTCGAAGCGCGGGACGGGGGAGTTCTAAACCCCTGTTGTCGCCCTCTCCGCATTGCTGCTATGATGCCGACGCCGGACGGACCCGGCGTTTTTCGACGAGAGAGGAAGGAACCGCAATGGAGAAGAAATCGCGGCTCGGTCGCGGACTGGACGCCCTGCTCAGCGGGGCGGAAGGCGACCCGCCGGTCGCCAACGGGGCGTCGCAGGTGTCGGTGGACGTGATTGAGCAAAGCCCGTTCCAGCCGCGCAAGGGCTTTGACGACGATGAGCTCTCGGCCCTGAGCGCCAGCATCAAGACGCACGGCATCTTGCAGCCGCTGGTGGTGCGGCAGGTCGGCGGACGTTTCCAGCTGGTGGCCGGCGAGCGGCGGCTGCGGGCGGCGCGGGCGGCCGGACTCAGCTCGGTGCCGGTCACGGTCGTGAACTTCAACGACCAGGAGGCGAGCGAAGCGGCGCTGATCGAGAACATCCAGCGCCTCCGACCTGAACCCGATCGAGAAGGCGCACGGCTTCAAGGACTATCTCGACCGCTATCAGATGACGCACGAGCAGCTGGCCGGGCGCCTGGGGCTGGCTCGGCCGACGATCACGAACCTCGTGGCGCTGCTGGAGCTGCCGGGCGAATTGCAGGACTCCGTGCGGGTCGGCCAGCTGACGACCGGCCATGCGAAGGTATTGAAGGGCATCCCGGACGCGGTGCGCCAGGTGCAGGTGGGCAAGGAGATCATCGCCCGCGGCCTGTCGGTTCACGCGACGGAGGCTTTTGTCAAGCAGCAGGCTGCGGAGAAGCAGGCGGCCGAGGGCGACGGCAATGGCCACGGCGGCAACGGCAAGCCGGCCGCGGAGAAGACGAACCACGTGATCGGCGTCGAGGACGAGCTGCGCAAGAAGCTCGGCTTGCGGCTGGAGATCAAGGTGAAGGGCAAGGACCGGGGCCAGATCATCTTGACGTTCGAGTCGAACGACGACTTCGAGCGCATGGTGGAAGTGTTGCGGCGGTGAGCGGCGGAGCCGTGAAACCGTCGCGCGGCGGGGCGTAGCGCAGGTTGGTAGCGCGTCGGTTTTGGGAGCCGAAGGTCGCGGGTTCGAGTCCCGCCGCCCCGATTTCGTTTCATGGTCGTTTGGGCGAGCGCCACGGAGGGTGCCATGGGCGATCCGATTGTCACGGATGCACTCGACGCCGAGAAGACCCGCCGTCTGCTGTCCGTGGCCTGCGAAAGCATCCGAGAATTTGAAGCCGAGCTGAATCAATCGCGGAGCGAAGCGCGGCGTCTCCGCGACGCTCTCGCCGCCATCCAATCCTCGCGCGGCTGGGCGTTGCTTCAACGCTACTACCGTCTGCGGAATGCAGTGCTGCCGCCCGGCGGCCGCGCCCATTCCCTCGTGCGATGGGCGACCCGCCGGCCGAGGCGAATCGTCGCTGCTGCACCGGCCGAGTTCGGCGCCTATGCGCGTTGGATCGAACGCCATGAGCCGGCCGCCTTCGCGGAATGGCCGTCCGCGCCCGCCGCGCCCGACGCGGCGCCGCGCATCCATTTCCTTCTCGCCGGCGACGGGCCGGCTCTGGAACCCTCGATCCGATCACTTGATGCTCAAAGCGATCCGAATTGGCGATTGGGCTTGGCATCCGCCGCCGTCCACGCCTGGAACACGGCCCTGCAAGCCATCACGGACGACTTCATAGCCGTGCTGAATGCCGGCGACCTGCTGGCGCCCACCGCCGTCGCCGTGCTGCGGCACGCACTGGCCGCTGAACCGCGCCCCGCCCTGATCTATTCCGACGAGGACGCCCTCGACGACCACGGCCGCCGTTGCGATCCGCTCTTCAAGCCGGACTGGGCGCCGGAAACCTTCCGCGCCATGAACTTCGTCGGAAACCTCGCGGCGTTCGACCTGCGGCTGGTGCGGGAAGTCGGCGGCTTTCGGCCCGCATTCGGCCCGGCGGCTGCCTACGACCTGGCCCTGCGCGTCGTCGAGAAAACCGACCGCGTTTGCCATGTTCCGCTGGTGCTGTACCACGGCCGGCCGGCGACGCGATCGACCGACGACGCCGCAAACGTCCGGGCCGTGCAGGAGCATCTCGACCGGCTCGGCGTCACCGCCCAGGTAGGGCCGGGACTGGCGCCAGGGACGCAGCAGGTCCGCTACACGGTCGGCCGGCCGCTGGTGTCGGTCGTCATCCCGTCGAAGGATCAGCCGCGCCTGCTGGGCCGCTGCGTTGATACGCTCCTGGCCGCCGATTACCCGAATCAGGAGATCCTGCTGGTGGACACCGGCAGCGTCACGCCCGACGCGCTGGCCCTGAACGCCCGCCTGGCCGGCCGCCCGGGCGTCCGTCTCCTGCACTGGGACCGCAAGCCGTTCAACTACGCCGCCGTCAACAACTTCGCCGCTCGCCAGGCCCGCGGGGAAGTCCTCGCCTTCGTCAACGACGATACGGAGGTCGTCACGCCGGATTGGCTGGAGCGGATGCTGGAACACGCGCTGCGGCCGGAAGTCGGGGCGGTGGGGGCGAAGCTCCTCTACCCCGGCGGGGCGGTGCAGCACGCCGGCATCGTCCTCGGCGTCACGGAACATCATTGCGGCCACGTCATGAACGGCTTCCGCGGGGACGCCCCCGGCTACGCCAACCGCCTGGCCGCCGTCCAGAACCTCAGCGCCGTCACCGGCGCCTGCCTGGTGATGCGCCGCTCCGTGTTCGAGGAGATGGGCGGCTTCGATGAGCAGTTCGCCGGGGATTACAACGACGTGGACCTCTGTTTGCGGGTGCGGCGCCGCGGCCTGCAAGTGATCTGGACGCCGCACGCCCGGCTCGTTCATCACCAGTGCCAGACGCGCGGCACCATCATTCACCCGGCCCGTCACGCCCAGCTGGTGCTGGAACGGCTGCTGTTCCTGGAGCGCTGGGGCGAGGACATCGCCCGCGGCGATCCGTTCTACAGCCCGCACCTGACCCATGACGGCGAAGATTGCTCGGTGCGGCAATCCTGAAAGCAGTGGGCAAGCCCGCAGCGCCAAGCAACGGTGAGCCGCGCGGTCTCGCCCTTGCTTGGCGCTGCGGGCTTGCCGGCCCTTGCAACGACAGGATAAGGAGTCCAGCCGTGGGCGTGCTGTTTCAGACAGTGAAGCGCGTCCTGAAAATGACGGCCCCGCCCGGCAGCCGGCGGCGGTTGGCCCTGCGGTCTCTGCGCCGGCTGGTCGGCTTGCAGCCGCCCCCCAGTGCCGACCTGCCCACCCCGCCGAAGGGGGCGAATGACCCGTACAACCTGCGGGCGCTCAATCGCATTCTCTGGTTGATGGAGCGCCCCCTGTTGCGGCACAGGAAGCGGCCCCGTCCGGGCGAGACAGAGACCGCCCGCTGGGTGATGACGACGCTCATCCGCCGCGACGATCTGCGCCACCGTCATCCGCAGGCCCTGCGCGACGGCCCCGACGGCGGCTTCTGCGGCGAGTTGTGCGCCATGCTCGGCGAAGGGTCCGCCGCGGCAGAGGATATGCGAGCCGTCTTCGCCCGCGGGCTGGAGAAGCGGCCGCGGCAGCGTTACGACGTCTTTCTCGAATACCGCCAGGCCTGCCCGCTCGGGTTGACGCCCGCCGGTCGGGGGCTGCTGCTCATCTATCTCCTCGCCAAGGCGCGGGAGCATCTCCCCCTTTCCGACGAGGAAATCCTCTGGTTCCATCTGCACAACGCGGAAGACCCGCACCGCGGCCTGGTCGATACGTATTTGCTGACGCCGGCATGGCAGCAACGATTCCCGGACGGCCTGACGCGCTTCGGCTGGGATTCCCTGCGCGCATGGTTCCGCGAGGAACATCGCGTCGCCGGCGACTGGCTCGACGCTCTGCCCGTCCCGCCGACGCTCGACGCCGTCGAGGAAGCCTGTCTCCACCGCATCGCCCGATCCCTCCCCGCCGGAGAGGCGGCCCCGCTCGGCGCCAACGTCATCGCCCATTTCCGCTACCCTTCCGGCCTGATGGAGGCGGCGCTGAACACTGTGCGCGGTCTGGATCGGGCGGGAATCCGACGCTCCTGCCGCGACCTGCCCAACGGCGTCCACAACGGCGTCCCCGCCGACCGCGCCGATTGCCTCGGCCTGGAGCCGTATGACGTCACCCTGCTGCACATGGCGCCGGAGCCGCTGGTGGAGGTCTGCTATCCGCAGGCGGGACTATGGCGGCGGCCCGGCGTCTACCGCGTCGCCGTGTGGTACTGGGAGCTGGAGACGGCCCCGCCGGAGTGGGCGCGGCACGCCGAATTGCTCGACGAGGTCTGGGCGCCGACTCGCTTCATCCACGACGCCCTCCGCCGCATCATGCCGATTCCCGTCACGCCGATGCTGCCGGGAATGCTGCCGCCCGTTGCACCGGACCTGCCCCGATCGCACTTCGGCCTCGACCCGTCCAAGTTCCTCTTCCTGTTCGTGTTCGACATGAACAGCGTGTTCGAGCGCAAAAACCCGCTGGCGGTGGTGTCGGCGTTCCGCGAGGCGTTCGGCGGTTCGGCCGACGTGCAGCTGGCCGTCAAGGCGTCGCGCGGCGCCCATGACCCGGACAACCTGGCCCTGCTGCGGCAGGCGTGCGACGAGGCCGGCTGCGCGCTGATCGACCGGGTTCAGTCGCGCGAAGAGTCGTATGGCTTGCTGAACGCCTGCGACGGCTACGTCTCGCTGCATCGCTCCGAGGGCTTCGGCCTGACGATGGCGGAGGCGATGTTCTTCGGCAAGCCGGTCGTCGCCACCGGCTATTCCGGCAACCTCGACTTCATGTCGGCCGACAATAGCATCCTTGTCCCCTACGAAAAGACGCCGTTGCTGCGCGACTACATGGTGTACCGCAAGGGGAGCGTCTGGGCCGAGCCGTCGATCGCGGCGGCGGCCCAGGCGATGCGGCGGATGGTGGACCGGCCGGCAGAGGCGCGGGCGCTCGGGGAACGGGCGCGGCGCGACATTGCCGAAGTGCTGTCGCTGGAGGCGTATGGCCGGCGGATGCGCGAGCGGCTGGAACAGCTTGCCCAATCGCCTAGTTGACTCTCCCCGCCTCTCGGGGTACGATCCCCATTAGCTGCCGAGCAGCATCTTGCCCCCCGCGGTCGCCCTCCACCTTCCTCCCCGGAGGCCCCACCCCATGCTCCGCATCGACCTCGGACGCGCCCCGCGTAACTGCGACGGAATCAGCCGCCGGAGCTTCCTGCAAGTCGGCGTCGCCGGCCTGGCCGCCCTCGGCCTGCCGCAGCTCCTCCGCGCCGGGACCGCCGGCAGCGCCACGAAAGACACCTCCGTCATCCTCATCTGGCTGGACGGCGGCCCGAGCCACATGGACCTCTACGACATGAAGCCGGACGCCCCGGCCGAGTACCGCGGACTCTGGAAACCGATCCACACCCGCGTCCCCGGCATGGACATAACGGAGATGTTCCCGCGCCAGGCGAAAGTCACCGACAAGTTCTCGATCGTGCGCTCGCTGCACCACGACACGGGCGACCACTTCGCGGCCGGCCATCGGATGCTGACGGCCAAGGACATGGGCGTCAGCGGGGCGAACAACACCGGCAAGTTTCCCGGCATCGGCGCCGTCGTCCACCGCGAGGCCGGCGCCCGCCGCCGTGGGATGCCCGGTTATGTGGCCGTGCCGCACGCCAGCAGCATCGGCCTGACGCCCGGCTACTTCGGCGGCAACTTCCTCGGCGCCACCCACGACCCCTTCCAGACCGGCGGCGACCCCAACGCCCCGAACTTCAGCGTCCACAACCTCAACCTCGTGCCCGGCCTGACCATTCAAGAGCTGGAGGAGCGCCGCGGCCTGGCGGAGCGCTTCGACGACATGCGGCGCACCGTCGAGACGGCCGACGTGCAGGGATCGATGGACCGCTTCGGCCAGGAGGCGTTCGAGTTCGTCAGCGGCCCGCAAGCACGGCGGGCGTTCGACGTCGGCCTGGAGGAGCCGCACCTGCGCGACCGCTACGGCCGGCACAACTGGGGCCAGAGCTGCCTGCTGGCGCCGCCGGCTGGTCGAGGCCGGCGCCACGTTCGTCGCCGTCCACTTCGGCGGCTGGGACCACCACTGGGACCTCAAAAAGGGCTATGAGAACAACCTGCCGGTGGTGGACGCGGCCGTGGCCAGCCTGTTCGAGGACCTGGACGACCGCGGCCTGCTGGAGAAGACGCTGGTGGTGCTGTGCGGCGAGTTCAGCCGGACGCCCAAGATGAACGACGGCGGCAACGGCGGCGCCCCCGGCAGCATGGGCACGCCCGGCCGCGACCACTGGGGCGACGCGATGTTCTGCCTGATGGGCGGCGGCGGCGTCAAGGGCGGCACGGTGGTCGGCTCGACCGACCGCCTGGGCCAGCGTCCGGCCACGCGGCCGGTCACTCCGTCGAACATCCACGCCACGATCTACCGCGTCCTCGGCATCGACCCGACGGTCCAGGTGACCGACCCGAGCGGCCGGCCGACGCCGGTGCTGGACGACCCGACGGCGATCGAGGAATTGCTCTGACGCGTGGCGAGCGGCGGGCTTTACGCCCGCCATTTGGGCGAAAAGGGATTGGCGGTCTTTTTCCATCGATGAAGGTGGAAAACGGCCTCCAACCCCTTTTTTCATTCCTGTAAGGCCGTAAGACCGACACAGCGCGCGACGGGGGTCTGTCGGCCTTACGCTGCCAGGCAGCGACCGGCGCGGTCGGGCAAAGGTCCAACGGCGCCACGCCAGCGCGCCGCCGGACGTCGGCCGGCTGTGGAAGCGGCGGCCGGCGAGCGGCTCGCCTCCCCTCGGCTCTTCCGGCCGGGCCTGGGGAAGTGGGGAGCTGGACATGATGCACCTCGACGTTGCGACCCATGGGGCCGCATGAGCGTACCATCCGCGCGGCGCCTCTGGGCAGTGCAATCGGGAGGGAAAATGGGCGCGAATGAGCGTCCGTGAGCGCGGCCTGGGCAGTCCGGGCGGGCGGATGAGCTTCCAGGCGACCGGGGCGCCGAGGTGCGCGGTCGTGGGCGCTTTCGGGGCGGCATGGTGATCGGCTCGACCGACCGCCCGGGCCAGCGCCCCGCGAGCCGCCCGGTGACGCCGTCGAACGTCCACGCCACGATCTACCGCGTCCTGGGCATCGACCCGACGATCCAGGTGACGGACCCGAGCGGCCGGCCGACGCCGGTGCTGGACGACCCGACGGCGATCGAGGAGATGCTGGCCTGATTAGAGAATGATTTCACCGCAGAGAACGCGGAGAGCGCGGAGAGAAGACAAAACAGGGCCAATCGGCCTTCCCATTGTCTCTTCTCCGCGCTCTCCGCGTTCTCTGCGGTGAAATCCGCTTCAAGAAGTAACCATTCGTTGATGCCAAGCGTTTCTGGCGGCCAGCCTTGCATTTTGCTTTCTTTTTCGTCGGCAAGGTGTACCTTGGAGGGGCAGGAAACCGAACGACTCGCCAATGAGCAGGCCGGCTTGAACGGCGGCGAGGGGTTTTCGGCGTGCCAAGGGAGAATGCGACACAATTTGACCCATCGACGCGGCGTGGCGTATCCGGCGTTGTCTGAATCTCGCATCCGGCTGCAATGCCGGAGTCCCTATGGCGGGGAAGGCACGGGCGCTCCGTGCTGCCTCTCGGGGACAGGCGCCTCCCCTGGTAGACGGGGGGAGGACGCGCGAACTCATGCCTGCCGCGAGTTCCGGGCCAGGGCATGTCCGGGCGGGCAGAGGTCTACCGACCCCTTGCAGGCGGGAAGATCGTCTGCACGTCTCCCAGTCTCGGATCGACAGTCGGGGCTGGCGGTAGCGTCAACGCCAGGTCCAATCGGGCTATGCCGTGCCTGCACCAAACGGCGGTCCACCTTGCCCGAACCGGGGCACGCCATCGCGCGACGGTCCGGGTTCGAGTCCCGGCAGGGTGGCTGTGGGATTGAGATGCTGATTCACCCGCACCGGTTCGCCCGAAATAGCGCGCCGGTGCCGCTGATATGCTGACCGGCGGCCCTGATGTGCTGACCGGGCCGGTCAGCATACTCACCAGTTAGCCAGCAAAATCATGCATCGTGGCGTGTCAGGCACGGAGTCGCGTTATGGCCGAACGGCACAAACACAACATCGAACAACTGATCCAGTCGATTCGCTCGCGCCGGTCGAGTTTGGACGCCGTTGCGCAGCGACTACGAACACCCACCATCCAGGCCGCCTTCAACAAATTGGACCACAACTCGTGGTGCCTCTCTGTCGCTGGAGACGCGCTTGTCCGCATCCGGCTCTTCACCGAGCAGAACTTCAACTTTGTCGAGACCTTGGGTGTCATCGCGGTCGCCCGCTACATTTTTGAGCTGAGCGTCTGGCTTCACCTTTTCAAACTCGATCCACGCTACGGCCTCGTGTACTTCGACCAACTGATCGATACGCAGCAACGGTACTTCCAAGACGAGAAAGCACAACTCGAACGTGAAGTTGCTTTACTCAAGTCGTTCGGCGACAGGGAAAAGGAGGCCCATGAAAAGGCACTCGATGCTGCCAAAGTCCTCCCGCCCGGTGACGTGCGCCGACAGGCATGTGCCTCTACCCTGAAGTCGATCTCCGAAGCAATCGACGTAGAAGCAAGCAGGCGGTTTTCTATCTACGCCAAAGACGCTCAAACAAACGGCTATGGATTCCAGGTCCATCTCGTTGAGACCAAAGCCGTCCCCCAGGTTAAGCAAGCTCTGGCCGAGATTGCACTCGAAAGGGCCTGGTTTGACACAACCGTTCCGCAAGATGTCAGGAATCTTAAACCCAAGCGTTGGAACTGGCGCCAGATGGCGCAGAAAGTGAACCAGATGGCGCAGAAAGTGAATCTGACAGACGAGTACGACTATATCTACTCGTTCACCAGCAAACTACTTCACGCGACGCCAGCCAGCATCACGACAGACCGTAAGAATCTTGGTAACCGTCCAGCGGAATTCGCAAAGCAGCGCAGCTGCGCCGAGAGCCGACTGCTAAAATCGTGGCATGGACGCTTCCGTGTGCCCGGGATGCTACGAACGCGATAGGCGCATCGCCGAGTTGGAACGCCGCGTCGCCGAGTTGGAAGCCCGACTCGGCACCAACAGTTCCAACTCCTCGCTGCCGCCGTCCGCCAATCCCCCCGGCGCACCCAAGCCGGTCCAGAAAAAGAAGTCCAAACGTCCAGCCGGCGGACAACTGGGCCATCCCCCGCAGCTGCGGCGGTTGCTTCCCGCCGAGCGGGTCAACCATTTCAAGCACTTGGTCCCCAAGCGGTGTGAGCGCTGTGCCGCGGCCCTGCCCGCCCAGCCCTCGCCGGGCGATCCCGAGCCCACCCGCTTCCAAACCATCGAACTGCCCCCGGTCATAGCCGAGGTCACCGAGTACCAGGGCCACGCCCGCACCTGCCCCTGCTGCGGCCACCGGACGCATGCGGTCATCCCGGCGGCGGTTCGCGCCCACAGTGTCGGGCCGCGGCTGACCGGCACGCTGTCCTACTTCTCCGGCTGTCACGGCCTGAGCAAGCGCGGCGTCGAGGAGATCGCCGACGCGGTCTTCGACGCCCCGATCGCCTTGGGCACGGTCTGCAACCTCGAGCAAGAAGTCGGCGCCGCCCTGGAGACGGCCCACCAGGAGGCGGTGGCGGCGGTGCGCCAGGCGGCGGTCAAGAACGCCGACGAGACCAGTTGGAAACTCGCGGGGGCGTTGTGCTGGCTGTGGGCGGCGGCCACCACCCGGGTGGTGGCCTTCGTGATCCACGCCCGCCGAAGCGCGGCGGGCCTGACGGCGATCCTGGGCCTGGAGATCCTGGGGATCCTGTGCAGCGACCGCTGGGGCCCGTACAACCGGGTGCCGCCCCAGCGGCGGCAGATCTGCTGGGCGCACCTGAAACGGGATTTCCAGAAGATCATCGACCGGGGCGGCCCCGAAGAGTGGGTCGGACGGGAGGGGCGGCGACTGGTCAGGAAGGTCTTCGCCGCGTGGCACGGGTTCCGGGACGGACAGGTCACGCGGGCACAACTGGAAGCGCGGCTGGCCCCGGTGATGCGACGGATGAACCGGGTGCTGCTGGAAGGCGCGATCCTCGGCGCCGACCCAACGGTGGTGCGGTTCTGCGAGAACGTGCTGGCGTTGGAGCCTGCGCTGTGGACGTTCGTGACGACGGAGGGACTGGAGCCGACGAACAACCACGTGGAACGACTGCTGCGTCGGGCGGTGCTGTGGCGCAGGCGGAGTTTCGGCTGCTGGAGTGGGAACGGCTGTCGCTTCGTCGAGCGGATTCTGACCGTGGTGCAAACCCGGCGGTTGCAGGCGAAGAATGTCCTGGATTACCTGCATGAGGCTGTCCTCGCCCATCGCACCGGCCAACCCTGCCCCTCACTGCTCTCGTAGCGTTGAACGATTACGAATCTTGAACTTCCAGAGATACAGGTATTCTTGAAGTATATTGATGTCGAAATAGCTGATGTTTTGGTGCTCGCACAGGAGTACTGCTGATGACACTGGGTGCTGGCTAACAAGCCGATGAAGTTGACCTGGCCGGCATCACGGCTTCTACTCGTTCCCGAACTCCCGTTCGGGAACGCCGCCCGCGAAACTCCCGTTTTCGCCCGCCCCCCATGCTCCGCGTTTCCGCCGCCTATCCAGGAACCTCCTCCCTCGAAGCTCCTCTTCGTGCTATAACGCCCTCCATGCCCCGCAGCCCTCACTACATCGGCGAGACCGAATATCCCTGCTTGGCTCGCCAGGCGCGACGTCTCTTGTTCTCCCCATAGGGCGGGGCGTAGAATCCGTGTGGACTTTGCCCCTCATTCGTGCGGAGGCGCTGGTCATGTCCAGTCTGGAGGAAGTGCGGGAACGGAACCGTGAACTGGCCAACCGCATCAACGAAGAGGCCCGGATCGATCCCCGCTCGCCCTACGCCGGCAAGTTCGTCGGCATTGTCAACGGCCAGGTCGTCGCCGTGACGGAGGACGTCGATCTCCTCTTGCGCCGCCTGCGGGAAATCGAAACCGACCCCCGCCGAGTGTTCTTGGTGGATCCGGATCACGATCCCACGAAGGTCGAGTACGTCTGGGGGTGCTGATGCCGCGCGCTGCCTGGCCTCATCGCCTGGGACGCCCGACTATTCGCGTCGTCCTGACGCTCGCGGCGGGCAACCAGTCGCTTCCCTGCTTCTTGATCGCGGACACCGGCGCGGGAACGCTCGCCTCCCGCTTCGATCTCATCCTTCAGGAGAGCGATTGCTTGCTATGTGGCGGCTGCGTTTGGTCGTCTGTCGCCCTTGGCGGCGCCTATGCGGGATCCTTTACCATTTACCTGCTGCGCGTCCAGATCCCTGAGTTGGGTTTCGATGGCTTCCTTCGCGTCGTCGGTGTGCCCACGCCGCCGACGGGCTTCGCTGGCATCGCTGGGTTCCGCTTTCTGAACCAGTTCATTTACGGGAACTTCGGCAATCCAGGGGAGTTCGGCCTGGAAACCTGAGCCCCTGCCAGAGCGGCGGGGTTCTCCTCGTTCCCGAACTCCCGTTCGGGAACGCCGTCCGCGAAACTCCCGTTTCGCGGACGCCCACCATCCTCCGCGTTTCCGCCGCCGGTCCAGGAACCCCCTCTCTCGAAGCTCCTCTTCGCGCGATAACGTCCTCCATGCCCCGCAGCTGCTATCGCATCGGCGAGACTGAATATCCTTACTTCCTGACCGGCATGGTCGTGGGATGGGGCCCCGTCTGCACCCGCCCTGAGGCGGTCCAGATCGTCTTGGACTGCTGGGACTTCCTCCGGCAAAACCGCGAGTTCGTGCTGTACGGCTGCGTCGTGCTGGAAAGCCGCCTGCATGGGATCGCCTCCGCACCTCGTTTGCTCGTCGCCACGCGGCGACGCCGCAACGCAAGTCGGTCGCCGCCGTAGTCGCTTGGCGAACCGGATGGCCCTACAATGACGGCTGGCGGGCGGCGGTGGAGATTGCCCGCAAGGCGCGGATCGGCAAACTGCCTTTGCATGCGCCGTGGAGAAAGGATAACAAAGCATGACGACGACTACCTTGCAAGACGCCCAGGCGCAACTCGCTGAGTTGATCCATCAACTCAACCCGGGAGACGCGATCACCATCACCGAAAACGAGGTCCCCGTGGCGCAGCTTGTCCGCATTCCGGTAATGCCGCAGCGGCCGCCACGACCACGGCCGCCTGTTACGGGGATACCCAAGGCCGGTCGATGGCAGGGAAAGCTCATCGTCCCGCCGAACTTCAAAGAACCGCTTGAGGAACTCCGCGAGTACGTGGAATGAGACTGCTCCTCGACACCCATACCCTGCTCTGGTTTCTTGCGAATGATCCGCGACTGAGTCGGACGGCCAAGACCGCGATCGAGGATCCAGCCAACGAACGCTGGCTCTCGCCCATTAGCCTGCTCGAGATCGCCCTCAAGGTGCGGATCGGCAAATTGCCCATGCCGGCGCCGTTCGGTACGATGTTTCCCGCCGATCTCCTGGCAGCCGATATTCATCTGTTGCCCTTGGAGGCCCAGCACATCGAACCGTTGACTGCCCTACCGCTCCACCACAAAGACCCGTTCGACCGCCTGATCGCGGCGACCGCGCTGGTGGAGGGACTGACCCTGGCATCGGTGGATTCCGCTTTCGACGCCTATGGGCTGACCCGGCTCTGGTGAGCGCTCATGGCCAAGAAAAGGCGACCGTCAGGATACTCGATCTGGGGAAAATAGTGAAAAAGGAGGGAAAATAGGGAAACTGTTGTCGCTTCATTTATTCCGGGATCGCCCATGGGCCACCCGTCGCTCTCCGACAGCGATTCCCGCCCCGTTGGCGCGTCCGTCCAGGCAGTGGAAGGTATTGGCGATCCGCTCCTTCGTCGCGCCCATCTCGGCCAGGGCCGCCTGCTGGACAGCGTCGCCCCTGCTCTGCTGCATCGGCCCTCATACGCATCCATTTGCGCTCCGCTTTGATCTGCCCAGACGCCTCCTCCGCGTGGTACACTCGGCGTCGCCCGGCGCCCCCGGAACATCGAGGTGTACCATATTTTCGCGTCCGCCCGCCGCTTGGCGCACCGTTTGGCGCAGGCGCCGGAGACGGAATTCGGCCGATTGCTTGCGGCGAAGCCGCGGGCCGCTTATACTCGGTGGGCAGAAACAACCGTGACCGGACACCGGGTTGACGCCGCGGAGGTTTGCGCGTGACCAAGACATTCCCGCTCGCCGTCGTCTGCTGTTTCACGCTGGCCGCGGCGCTCCGGGCGGACGCCCCGCCGGCCGAGCCGCCGCCGGACCCCGCAGTCGTCAAGCTGATCGAACAGCTCGGCGACCACGACTACCGCGTCCGCGACGAGGCCAGCCTCGCCCTCAAGGCGGCCGGTCCCAAAGTCCTCCCCGCCCTCCGGCAGGCGCTCACCAACCCCGACGCCGAGGTCCGCCGGCGCGTGGACGAGCTTCTGCCCGTCCTCGAAAACGCGGCCTTGCTCGCCCCCAAGCGCGTCACCTTCAAGATCGCCGACAAGCCGATCAAGGACGCTTTCGACGAGCTGATCCGCCAGACCGGCTACCACGTCGAATACAACGTCAACGATCCCAATAAGCTCTATAGCTTCGACTTCCAGGATGCGTCCTTCTGGGAAGCCCTCGACAAAATCAGCCGCTCGTCGGGCCTCGTGCTCCAGCAGGGCTACGGCGACGATCACGTCCGCCTCTTCCAGGGAGACGGCGCTTCGCCGTTCGTCCACTACGAGGGGGCCTTCCGCTTCGCCGCCACCGGCTTCAGCCAGTACCGCAACATCGACTTCGGCCAGGCCGCCCGGCCCGCACCGGCCCCGTCGCGCACCGACAGCCTGACGCTCATGTTTACGGTGTTCGTGGAGCCGAAAATGGCCATTCTCGGCGTCGGCGAAGCCCACCTCGACGCCGCCTACGACAACGAGAAGAACTCGCTGCTCATTCCCATCGATCCCAACCAGTTCCTCAACAACCCGTTCGGCGGCCGCCGCTGGACGGCCGGCAAGTACGGCAACGGCAATCGCATGTACACCATGCAGACCCAGGTCAACTTGCAGCGGCCGTCCGAGCAGGCGACCACCGCGAAGGTCATCCGCGGCACGATCCCCGCGACGCTGCTGGTGGAACAGAAGGACGCGGTCGTCACCGACAAGCTGGCGCAGGCCAAGGGGACCAAGGCCGAAATCGGCACGACGCAATTCGTCATCGAGGACGTGACGGAGCAGCCCGGCAAGCAGTATCAGATCAAGATGGCGATCACCGAGGACCTCAAGGACGACCCCAACGACTATTCCTGGGTGAACTCGCTGTACCAGCGGATCGAGGTGCTGGACGCGAAGGGAAACCCAATGCAGGTCTTCCAGAGCAACTGGATGAACCAGTCGGCCAACCACGTCGAAATGCAGATGACCTACGGCACGAACAACGGCAAGCCGGAGCCGCCGGCCAAGCTGATCTATCACACCTGGATCACGCGGCAGGTGAACATTCCGTTCGAGTTCAAGGATTTGCCGCTCCCTTGAACGATGAATGATGAACGATGAACGATGAATCAAGACCGAAGGAGTGCGACCTGCGGGCGCGGACGAAGGCGTTCGCGCTGAGGGTGATCCGCGTATACGTTGCCCTGCCGCCAACGCCAGTCGCCCAGATTCTGGGGAAGCAGTTGGTTCGGAGCGGAACCTCGGTGGGCGCTCACTATCGGGAAGCAACGCGGGCTCGATCCCCGGCCGAGTTCATCAGCAAGATCGAAGCCGGGTTGCAAGAACTGGAAGAAACCGTCTACTGGCTGGAGTTGATCGTAGACGGCGAAATCCTACCAGCGCCGCGCCTGGCGGGCTTCTGACGGAGGCGAATGAACTGACAGCGATCCTGGTGGCGTCCGTCAAGACCGCCAAACAGCACCGCTAAGGTCTTGATTCATCATTCATCATTCATCATTCATCATTCATCATTCATCATTACTCTCTGCTGACCCGCTCGCCCGGCTCGCCGACGCCGACGCGGCAGCAGAGCCGCTCGAACTCCTCGGCGTAGCCCGGCGCCGTGCTGTGCAGATGTTCGCCCTCGGTAATCAGCCGCAGCCAGTCGTCGCGATCGATGCCGTGGCGCCGCAGCACGCGCTCGAACGGCCGCAGGTCGTGGGCGTAGACGATCAGCAGCTTGTGTTCGTCGAACTGCACCTCCATCGGCTCCGCCGTGGAGATGACGGCCGTTCCAGTGCAGCCGTCGTTGAGCAGCAGGTTCTCGAATTCCAGAAAGCAGCTCTGCACCACCGGCAAGTCGATGTGTTCGCGGAACAGGTCGCGGTGCGTGGCGCCGTCGTTGGCATGGCTGGTTTCCAGCACCAGATCGACCACCTCGCCGAGCGGATCGAGCAGATCCAAAAACACCTCGAACAGCCGTTCTTTCGACACCGCCGCGGCCAGGACCGGCACCTTGAGGCCGGCGCGCTCGTCGCGGTAGATCTCGGCGCGGAAGCCCTGGCGCGGCGTCACCGGCACGTCCGGCGCCGGCCGGATGGCGTCGGTCAGCACGAAGTCGCCGTAGCGGTCCACGCGGAGGTGGGCGGCCAGTTGCTCGGAGGTGGCGGGTGCGCGCGGGGGCATGTCTCGGCTCGGGACAGGTTCGCCTGGGTCGGCGGCGGGATCTCAGGTTGCACAACTATAGGTCGCGTTTCGGCGCGGGGCCACTCGGAAGGAGGAAGGATGAAGTGAAGGATGAATCAGCCGTCGCTTTGTTCATTTTTCATCCTTCATCCTTCATCCTTGGTTTCGGCCGAGGATGTAGCGGTGCGGATCGACCTCGTCGCGGAGGAGGCGCAGCTCCTCCGCGGTCGGCGCGACGGTGACGGACAGTTCCTCGGCGGCGCCGAGGTCGAAGCCGGTGGCGCCGCGGACCTGTTCCAGCGACACGCCGGGGTGCAGACTGAGGACTTGCATCCGGCGGGTGGCTTCGTGGTAGCCGAGGACGGCCAGGTCGGTGATGACGCGGTACGGCCCGGTCCCCGGCGGCAGGCCGGCGGCCTCGCGGGCGCCGGGGCCGGTCAGGTAGCCCGGCGTGGTCACGAAGTCGAGCTTCTCGACGAAGCGCCGGCGGTCGTGGCTGGTGACGACGAGGATGCGCCAGCAGAGGGAGGCGAGGTCGTTGGCGCCGCCGCTGCCGGGCAGGCGCACCTTCGGCCGGGCGTGGTCGGCGCCGATCATGGTGGAATTGAGATTGCCGTAGGCGTCGATCTGGGCGCCGCCGAGGAAAGTGTAATCGACCATGCCGCGCTGACAGGTTTCCATGATGTCGCACATGCTGGTCGCCATCAGGCCGCGGTAGAAGGTGCGGGAATCGCCGACGCTGATGGGCATGGTGGGCAGCTGCGGGGCGACGCCGCCGGCCTCGAAGAGGATCACCAGCCGCGGGGCGTGGGTGCGCTGGGCCAGCATGGCGGCGGCGCAGGGCACGCCGGTGCCGACGGCGACGGTGCGACCGTCTTCCAGGGCGCGGGCGGCGCAGCAGATCATCAGCTCCATCGGCGTGTACGCGATGGTCACGATTCGCTCTACCTCCCCTGGTGAAGCAGCAACTCCTGCCGCCGCAATTCCTGCATGCGCGGCAGGCCGCCGCATTTATTCAGGTATTCCATGAAGTCGCGGACGCCGTAGACGTATTCGTCCAAGAAAGACCGGAATTCCGCAAGATCGCGCTCCACTTCCAGCCAGCGGCGCAGATGCGATTCGTCGGAGAAGTATTCATACGGCATGTTGCCGGGATAGCTGCCGTACGGGACCTCGCAAACGGCGTCGACGCAGAAGAACGGGATGATGGTCCGGTCGGGGTCGCGGCGGATTTCGTCGGAGGGGATCAGTCGCTCGCAAGTGATGATGAGACGCTTGGCGGCGCGGGCCAGATCGAAGTCGGCGACGGTCGTGCCGCGGATGCGGCAGTTGCCGTAGCGGTCGGCCTCGTGGACGTGGATGGCCGCCACGTCGGGATACAGAGCGGGCAGGGCGACGAGGCGCTCGCCGGTGAAGGGGCAGGCGATGACGCGGGCGGCGCTATGGCGGAAGGTGTCCGTACCGAGCATGTCGCGGGCCGGCAGGAACGGCACGCCCATCGCGGCCGCCTTGAAGCGCACGGCCAGGGCGTAATTGGTCCACTCGACGCAGGCGACCTGGCCCGACTCCAGCACGCGGCGGGCGTGCGGCGACAGGCCGCGCGCCTCCAGGCCGACGACATAGGCCACGTCCACCGCGGCCAGCGTCATGCCGCGGCCGAGGAGACAGCCGGCGCAGAGGACCTGGAAGTCGTGCGTGGCGGTGTGGCCGGCGAAGCGCAGGCGCTGCTTGCCCTGGCGGACGATTTCATGGACGACGGCGGTCGGAATTCGGGCGCAGCCGAAACCGCCGACGGCCAGGTAGTCGCCGTCGTTGACGAGACGGGCGACGGCGTCGGCGACGGTGGCGGTCTTATCGACGAGGGCGCGGGGCTTCGACGCGAAGAAGGCGCGGGCGTGGTCCGCGGAGGGGTCGGCGTACAGCTCACCTTCGCCGCGAGGGAGAGGGTCCATGTGCATAGCCGGCCGTTGATCGTTCAGCCGCGGTTCGCAGAACCGCGGCTGAACTTTCAGCGATTCTCATACTCGCGCAACAGCTGGCGGAAGCGGGGGTCGTGCGCGGATGGCGTCGAGGTCGTGGTCCTCGCGCATGTAGCGGAAGTCGCGGTAGCCCAGCTCGACGGCGCGGCGCAGCGTCTTGATGGACAGCTCGGGCCGCTTGAGCAGGGCGTAGCTGCACGCGAGGTTGTAGTGGGCCAGCGCGTCGTTGGGCCGCAGCTGCACCAGACGCTTATCGACCTGCAGGCCGTCGGCGAAACGGCCCTTGAGCGTCAGGAGGTTGCCCATGATGCGGAGGACGTCCACGTAGTCCGGCTTGCGGCCGAGGACGCCGGTGAAGAAATCCAGCTCGAAATCGAGCTGCGTTTGGTCGGTGGCCCGGGCCGGCGGGGCGCCGGCGGCGGGCGGTTCGGGGCCTTCGCTGAAGTGTTTGCCTTGGTGCGCCATCGCTTCCCCCTGCGTGAGCGGATGAGCCGGCCGGGCCGACGCGCCGTGGCGCCGCCTCTGCCGCAACTCGTTCTCGATTATAACGGCCGGCGCGCGAAGTGCAAAGGATGTCCTGCCCGCGCACGCCCCCCGCACGCATCCTCACCGCTCCGTCGGGTCTCACCGCCAAGGACGCGGCCGCTTGCCCAGTGTGAAGGCGAGGGGCGGGGGCCTTCCCGCCGGGAAGGCCCCCGCCCCTCGTGTACGTCCGCCGCCAACGAAGACATGAGCGATATCAGCGACCCATCATGGCGTTGCTTCGCGTCGGCTCAGGCCCCGTCGGCCGCCTCGTCTTCTTCTTCGTCGTCGTCGTCGAGATCGTCGTCCAGGTCCTCGTCGAGGTCGTCGTCGAGGTCCTCGTCGTCGAGGTCCTCGTCGTCGAAGTCCTCGTCGTCGTCGAAATCGTCGTCGAAGTCTTCGTCCTCGTCGTCGTCAAAGTCCTCGTCGTCGTCGTCCTCTTCCTCGTCGTCCTCTTCCTCGTCCTCATCGCGGGCGCGAGGCGCGAGTTCCTCGACGGGAACGCCGGGCGTCCGCCAGGGGGAGTCCAGCTCCGTCTCCAGCCGGGGGGATGCCATCAGTGTGCCGGCAAACATCAGTGGGTCCTCGATCAAGAGAAAGCAACAGGGATGAGAGGTCGCCTCCTGCGCCCTCTCGTGTTATCGGCGTTGCTCGGTCCCGACTTTTCCCGGCCGCGGCCATTCCAGCCGGCCGCGCCCCGGATGACCATTCTCTTCGGAAATCCTTGCCCGTTCGGCGTTTCCCGCCGGGGGAGCGATGCGGGTTGCCTCCAAGGTAATCTCTTCGTAGTGAAGCGGCCGGGCGTTGTCAAGCGGCTGGCGCCGCGCCGCGAAGCGCGACGAAAACCAACCCGCCCCGAGCGCGAGCGAGGGGTTTCAGTCCACCCCCTCGCTCGCGCTCGGGGCGGGCAAAAGACCTTCTTACGCCGCCGGCAGCCCGAGCGCTTTCCGCTTCTCCTCAATGAACCGGACGTGGTGCGGGATGTGCCGCACGGCCGCCGTCAGCATCCGCTCCAATGTCATCGGCCCGCGCTCGTTGTGGACGCCGGTGCGCTGAAGCACGGCGTCGGTCTGCTGGCGCAGGATGCGGGCCAGCTGCGAGCGGGTGCGCTCGATCAGCGTCAATTCCTCTTCCAAATCGCGGTCATGGTAGGCCAGCGCGGCGGCGAAGCGGTTCTCATCGGCCCCGGTCAGCGGCGGGTCGTCCAGGGCGATGATGCGTTTGACGCGGTCGGCCAGGATGGGGTCGAAGTCGGCGATGTGGGCCACGACTTCCAGCGTGCTCCACTTGCCGGCCACCGGCCGGGCCGTCAGCTGCTCGGGCTTCATGCCGGCGACGGCCTTGCGCAGCGCGGCGGGACCGGCCAGGTATTCCTCGATCAGTTGGGACAGGTTCGCCATGATGCGGTCTCCGGGTGGGATGGGCGCGCGGGCGGGGCAACCCCGCCCCTACCACGGCTTACGGACGCCGCGGCCGCTGTCAACCCGCCTTGCGCGCAGCGCGCTCCCGCAGCACGGCCAGCTGGCGGCGGCGATGCGCCTCCGGGGCGTGCGGGTCGAAGTCGGCCCCTTCGCCGACCAGCCGCCGCAGCACCTCGAACGCCGCCAGGCGCAGGTCCACGTCGCGCCGCTCCAGCGCCTCCAGCAGGTGCGGGACCGTCTCTTCGCCGCGGTGCAGCAATTCGGCCGCGGCCGCCGCCCGGTCGCTGCTCTTCAGCCGTTCGATGAGACGGTGAATCTTCTCCCGTTCGACGATTTGGTGGACGGCTTCCCGGCTCGCCGCGATTGGCGCCGGCGCCACCCGCGTCGGCGGCACGACGACCGGGGCCGGCGGCGGTGCAGGCGGCGGCGGTGGCGCCGCGGCGACGACCGGGGCCGGGGCGGCCGGCGCCGGGGCCAGTCGCGGCCCCAGCACGGCGGCGTTGTTGCTGGCGAAATTCGAGCCGAGGTACTCCTTGATGACCATCTCGTTGGCGACGATCTCCTGCGGCGAGCCGTGCGTCAGCACCTTGCCCGCGTGAATCACATAAATGCGATCCGTCACCGCCAGGATCGCCTGGACCTGATGGTCGGTGATGAGGATGCCGATGCCCTGGCGTTTGAGTTCGTGGATGATCTGCTGGATTTCGCCGACGGTGTGGGGGTCGATGCCGGCGAACGGCTCGTCGAGGAGGATGATGAGCGGGTCGCAGACGAGGCAGCGGGCGATCTCCAGGCGGCGCGTTTCGCCGCCGGACAGCCGGGAGGCGTTGTTCTTGCGGAGATGGTCCAGGCCGAACTGTTTCAGCACCTCGTCGGTCTTCTTGTACCGTTCGGCGCGCGTGAGTTTTCTCCCCAGGCTGCGGTACACCGGCAGCACTTCGAGGATGGCGAGGATGTTTTGTTCGACGGTGAGCTTGCGGAACACGCTGGTCTGCTGCGGCAGGTAGCCGAGGCCGAGGCGGGCGCGGCGGTACATCGGCAACTGGGCCACGTCCTTGCCGTTGAACAGGACGGTGCCGTCGTTGGGCGTGACCTGGCCGGTGATCATGCGGAAGCTGGTGGTCTTGCCGGCGCCGTTCGGCCCGAGCAGGCCGACCACCTCGCCGAGGTCCACCTCGAAGCTGACGCCGTCCACCACCTTGCGGCCGCGGTAGAACTTGATCAGCCCGCGCGTCTCCAGAATGGCCATCGCCGGTCCTCCGTGACCGTCACGAGTGGCGAGCGGCGAGTGGCGAGTGGCGAGAGAAAACCGCTCCGGGACCTGTTTTCTCTCGCCACTCGCCACTCGCCGCTCGCCACTCTGGTTACGCCGTCCAATCCTTCCGCTGCCGCGACGACGGGATGCTGAGCATCTTGCGGTACTTCGTCACCGTGCGGCGAGCGACGGGATAGCCGGACTCCTGCAGCTTGGCGACGAGGTCCTCGTCGGACAACGGATTCACCTTATCTTCCTTGTCGATGATCTCCAGGAGCTTCTGCTTGATGACCTCCCAGGCCACCTCCTCGCCGTTGGCCATCCCCGTGCCGCCGCCGAAGAAGCGCTTGAGCGGGAAGACGCCGCGCGGCGTCTGCACCCACTTGTCGTCCACCGCCCGGCTCACCGTCGTCACGTGGACGCCCACCAGATCGGCGATCTGCTGCATCTTGAGCGGCTCGATGTGTTCCGGCCCTTTGTCCAGGAACGCTCTTTGGTGTTTGATGATCGCCTTCGTCACCTTCTCCAGGGTGCTGCGCCGCTGCTCGATCGACTCCTGCAGCCACGTCGCCGCCTGGATCTTGCGCTTCAGGTACTCCTTCGTCTTGGGGTCGGCCCCCTTCTCGCGCAGCAGGTCGATGTAGCGCCGGCTGATGTAGATGTTCGGCAGCCAGTCGTCGAGCAGCCGCACGGTATAGTCGCCGTCCTCATTGCGCTCGACCAAGATGTCGGGTACGACGTAGGGAGCGTGTTCCGCGGAGAACTGCGATCCGGGACGGAGGTTCAGGTGCTTGAGCGCTTCGATCGCCTCCTTGATGACGTTCATGTCGAAGCCGGTGCGGCGCTGGATGGCCGGCAGCCGGTTGTGGGCGATGTCCTCCAGGTGGTTGAGGATCAGCACGCGCAGCGCGTCGCGATGCGGCAGGTCCGGCGTCAGTTGCAGAAGCAGGCACTCTTCCAGGTTGCGGGCGCCGACGCCGGGCGGGTCCAGCTTCTGGATGACCTGCAGCGCCTCCTCGACCTGGGCCGGCGTAACGCCGTGGTCGAAGCTGGCCGCCAGCTCTTCCATCGTCGCCGGCCGGCGCTTGCGGCGCTCCGCGTCGTTCTCGTCCGGCACGGTCAGGAAGCCGTTGTCGTCGATGTGGGCGATGACGTAACGGACCAGCTTGGCCTGATCCGGCGGCAAGTCGGAAAAAGCGAGCTGCTCGCTCAGGTATTCCTGGAGCGACTGCGGCCGCGACGCCATGTTCTGCATGGCGTCGTGCTTCTTGTCGCCCTCCTCGTCCATGCCGTTGCGCGACGGACGATGTTCCTCGTTGAAGTGGTCTTCCCAGTCCTTGCTCAGCGCCTCCAGCCGGTCGAAATCCAGCTCGTTGGAGCCGGACTCGTCGATGACCAGCTCGCCGGCGCCGGGGTCGCGCGTGTCTTCCAGCACGGCGGTCTGAACGCCGTCGAACTCCTCCTCGCCCTCCAGGGCGGGCTGCTGCTCATCGGTGGAGTCGCGCTGTTCGAGGACGCAATTCTCCTGGAGTTCCTGCTGAATGCGTTCCTGGAGCGCCATGATGGGCAGTTGCAGGATCTCCATGGACTGGATCATGCGCGGCGCCAGAATCATGTTCTGGGTCATCTTCTGCGCCATGATCGGCGACATGGACATGCTCATGCGTCGTCACCCCGTATCGAGCGAATGCCGGCGCCGCGGCGGCGCCCTCTTCCGTTACCCGCTTTCCATCCGAGCCGCGACCGTGAGGGAGCGGTTTTCGCTGACACCGCTCCCTTACGGTCGCGGCTCGGACAGTCTTTCAAAACGTCCGCCGACCCTCCAGTGCGTCGGCGAGCATTTGGCTGTTGGCGAACTCCAGCCCCGACCCGCTGGGCAAACCCCGTGCCAAGCGCGTGATGCGCACCCCGGTCGCGGCCAGCTCGCTGGCCAGGTACAGCGCCGTACCGTCGCCTTCCAGGGTGGGGTTGGTCGCCATGATGACCTCCCGCACGCCGCCGGCGCGGACGCGCTGGAGGAGCTTGTCAACGGTCAGCTGCTCGGGACCGACGCCGTCCAGAGGCGCCAGCCGGCCGTGCAGGACGTGGTAGAGTCCGCGGTACGTCGCGGATCGTTCCAGGGCGAACAGGTCGCGCGGCTGCTCGACCACGCACAGCACCGAGGCGTCGCGCCGCGGATCGGCGCAGAGGACGCACAGGTCGCCCTCGGTCAGGTTGCAGCACTGGCGACAGGGCCGCACTTCGTCCTTGACGGCGCGGAGGGCGTCGGCCAGGGCCGCCACGTCGGAGCGCTTGGCGGCGAGCAGGTGATGCGTCAGGCGCTCGGCCGTTTTGGGGCCGACGCCCGGCAGCTTGCCCAGCTCGCGCATCAAGACGGCGATGGCTCCGACCGGCTCCGCTTCCACGACGACGTTTCCTCCAGGCGGCGGCCCCTATAGCGAGGGGCCGCGCTCAATACTAGGTCAGACCCGGCAGGCCGGGCAGACCGACCCCCGCAGGAAGACCGAGGCCCGACGCCATCTTGGCCGTTTCCTCCGCGATCTGCTGGCGCACCTTGGCGATGGCCTGGTTCGCGGCCGCCTGGATGAGGTCCTCCAGCATCTCGCGGTCGCCCGCCTTCATCACCTCGTCGCTCAGAAGGCATTTCGTCACTTCCAGCCGGCCGTTGACGCGGACCTTGACCATGCCGGCCCCGGCGTCGCCCTCGGCGCTAAGCTGCGGCAGCCGCTGCTGCAACTTGTCCATCTCCTCCCGAATGCGGGGGAGATTGCCCATCAGACCGGCGATCTGGCCGATTCCCTTGAACATGTCAGGTCTCCTCGTCCTCCTGCCCCACGGGACGGGCGGACGCGGCCGGCGTCTCGCCGAATCCATCGTCCACGCGAACGATCTGCGCCCCCAGCGCTTCGACGGCCCGCTGGACGATCGGCTCCTTTTCCGCCTCGGCGCGAGCGTTGCGACGGGGACGAGGAGCGGCGGGAGCAGGCGCCGTCTCGACGGCCGCGGGCGCCTTGGGCGCTGTCGGGCCGGCCGCGCCCTCGATCTTCACCGTCCAAGGCCGGCCGCTGAGCTTTTTCAGGGCCTCCTCGATCCGGGCGAGGCGCGTCGGCTCCTGACAGTGCTCCCGAGATTGATTGTAGTCCGCGGGGAAGCGCAATACCAGACTGTTTGGCCCAAGAATTGCTGGAAGGCCCGCCTTTTCCAAATCGTTCCTCAGAAAGGACCCTACCGCCCGCAGAACTTGTGACCAGAGTTCCGGCAGCGATTCCGACGGAGAAGGGGAGGAGGTAGGGGCGGGGTTTCCCCGCCCTTCCTCTGGCAGGGGCGCGGAAACCCCGCCCCTACCAGAGGAAGCGTCAGCGGGGGCGCTCAAAGGCTTTTTTTTTACGCCCTCCGGCGGCGCGGCCGCCAATCGCACGGTTCCCGCGGACGCCGGCGGCGATTGTCCGATCATCTGGGCCAGCTGCGCCACCGGCAAGAGGTCGCTGAGCCGGCACAGGCGAACCAGGGCCATTTCCACGAGCGTCCGGCCGTGGCTGCTGTCCTTGAGCCGGATGCGCGTGGTGGACAGCACGTCCAGCCCGGCCAGCACGGCGTCGAGCGTCAGCGCTTTCGCCTGGCGTTCCAGGTCCGGCCGGCAGCGCGACGGCACGCTCAGGTCGCGGGCCTGGTCGCCGGCGCAGTGGATCACCATCAGGTCGCGCCAGTACGCCGCCATCTGATCGACGAGTTCTCCCATCTGCAAACCGCCCTGAACCGTCTCGTCGAGCAGAGCGAGGGCCTGGCCGGCGTCCTTGTTCACGACGGCCTCGGCCAGGGCCAGCACGCGGTCGTCGCCGGCCAGGCCGAGCAGCTGCCGCACCTGATCGCCCGTCAGCCGGTCGCCGCCGAAGGCCAGCACCTGATCGAGCAGCGACTCGGCGTCGCGCATCGAACCGCCGGCCCGCCGGGCCACCAGCTCCAGCGCCTCGTCGTCGGCCGGCATCCCCTCGCGCTCGGCGATCATCTTGAGCTGGGCCAGGATGCGGTCGGTCGGGATGCCGGAGAAGTCGAAACGCTGGCAGCGCGACAGGATGGTGATGGGGATCTTCTGCACCTCGGTGGTGGCGAAGATGAACTTGACGTGCGGCGGCGGCTCTTCGAGGGTCTTGAGGAGGGCGTTGAAGGCCGATTTCGACAGCATGTGGACTTCGTCGATGATGTAAATCTTGTATCGCGATCGCGTGGTGTGGGTGCCGATGTTGCTTCGCAGCAGGCGCGCGTCCTCGACGCTGTTGTTGCTGGCGCCGTCGATCTCGATGACGTCCACGTCGTCGCCGGAGGTGATGCTTCGGCAGATTTCGCAGACGTTGCAGGGGGTGGGCGTCGGCCCCTTTTCGCAGTTGAGGGCCTTGGCGAGGATGCGGGCGGTGGAGGTCTTGCCGACGCCGCGGGCGCCGGTGAACAGATAGGCGTGGGCGACGCGATTGCCCTTGAGGGCGTTGACCAGGGCGCGGGCGGCCGGCTCCTGGCCGACCAGCTCCTCGAAGGTCTGCGGACGATAGCGGCGGGCCAGGACGGTGTAGGTTTCGTCGGCGGGCGGCGCGTCGGTCGGTGGTTTCGTCTTGGCCATGGTCCGTGGCTCGGGAGGTTGAGGCTTCGCGTATGGAACCTATAGGACCCATGAGTCCTATAGGTCCCATGCGACGGCCGCGGGGGGAAAATGCAGAAGCCCGCGGCGCGGCGCCGAGAGAGGCACTCCACTGCACAAGGGTCCGTTGCTTATGGCTGCACCCGTCAAGGCCTGACCAGGTTCACAACTCCCCTTTGCGTGGGACCCCTCCCGGCGTCTCGCCGCGGGCCTGCGTGTTCCGCCTATTTGCCCTCCGCCGCCGCGACCACCTGCGTTCGCACGGTCGCCTTGCGGATGATGATCGGGTCTTTCGGCCGGTTGTGGTAGGGCGGATCGGAATCTTCCACAATCACCGGCGCCGTCAACATTGTACGCACCTTGTCCAGGCCCACCGTCACCTTGCCGAAGACGGTGTAGTGGCCGTCGAGGTACGGGGCCTCCGACAGCATAATATAGAACTTGCAGGCCGCGCTGTCCGGCTCGCGGCCGTGGCTGGCGCCGACCGCGCCGACCTCGTGGTGCAGCGCGGCGCCTTCCTCCGGCCGCAGCCAGTAGCCGATGCTGCCGTCCTCGGCCGCCCCCGGGTCCACCGGGCAGCCGGCCTCGACGTAGTCCAGCGGCTCGCTGGGCGCGTCCGGCGAAATCTCGTGGTGGATGCGGTCGAAGCGCATGCCGTCGTAGTAACCGGCCTGGATCAGGGCCACGAAATTGCGGACGTGATTGGGGGCCGCGTCGGGCCGCAGCTCGATCTCGATCGGGCCGTTATCGGTGTCGAGGACGGCGGTGTACTGGATGCGCTTGCCGTCGGGCGTGGTGAAGCGGATGTCGTTCCAGTGCTGCTTGACGGCGTCGAGCAGCTGGAAGCCGTGCTTGTTGGTGAGCGTCATGTCGGCCGGCGGGTTGACGAAGGCCGGCGGGTCGTTGGCGTCGCGGACGGCCTCGACGAAGGGGTGGAAGAGCGGGTCGTCGGTGGGCGCGGCGACCCGGGCGGCGGCCGGCTCCGTGCCGTCGGCGCGGGGCCGAAGATTTCGGATCGTTTTTGGGCGTATCCGGCTGCGCGGCGGCCTTGGACGGCTCCGGCTTGGCCGATCCGCCGGAACAGCCGAGCAACCCCAGCCAAACCGCCGCGACGCCCACGGCCCCGACCCGGCGCATGTCCCAAAGTGCCATCGTCCTCTCCTTCCGTTCCGCGGAACGAGGGTCCATCCCCCTCGAGGGGGCGCGATCCTAGTCTAGCACCGGAATGGAATCAATCGCGAATGGGGCGGGCGTTCGTGATTTCCCCGCGAAAAACCGCCCTTGCTTCTTGACAGCCGTGTTTTCCCGATTATAGTAAGATGAGATTGCCGCCTGGGTTCTCTCCCGCCTCTCTCCGCAGCCGACCTCTCCCACCCGACCGAACTCTCTCCCACCAGACGCTTGCCGTCAGACACGCGCCGGACGTTTCCCGGCCTTCTCTCCTTTGTCTGTCCTCATTGTCAACTATTCCCCGGAGGGAATCATGGTCAGACTGCGCCTGGGGGTGAAGCCGCGCGCTTTCACCTTGATCGAGCTGCTGGTCGTCATCGCCATCATCGCCATCCTGATCGGCCTGCTGCTGCCCGCCGTCCAGAAGGTGCGCGAGGCCGCCGCCCGCATCTCGGACGCCAACAACCTCAAGCAGATGTCGCTGGCGCTGCACTCCTGCAACGACGCCAACAACGGCCTGCCGCCCATCTCGGGCTACTTCCCCGGGGCGGCCTACCTGGCCGGGCCGCCGACGAACTTCGGATCGCTCCACTACCACATCCTGCCCTACATCGAGGGCGGCAACATCCGCAACAACACCGCCACCTCCAGCGAATTCACCACGCTCAACGCCAGCACCGGGCAGAACCAAAGCGACGTGATGAAGTCGTACTCCAGCCCCGGCGACCCGTCCGCGCCGTCCAACCTGCTCCAGCCCAAAACCAACAACGGCCACGGCCCGCACGCTTCCACCAGCTACGCCCCCAACGGCTACGTCTTCGGCTACACCAACGGCGGCTCGGCCCAGATCCCGTCCACCTTCACCGACGGCCAGTCCAACACCATCGTCTTCGCCGAGAAGTACGCGACCTGTCAGACCTACCAGCGCTACTGGGCCGACATCGGCGTCCAGGGCAGCGCCACGGACTACGCGACGGCGGCGTTCTACTGGGGGCCGTGGGCGCCGGGCCAGCTGCTGCCGCTGCCGCAGTTCCAGCCCGGCGTCAGCGCGTGCAACCCGAACCAGGTGCAGGCCCCCTACGCCGGCGGCATGATGGTCGGACTGGGCGACGGCAGCGTCCGCCTCGTCAACTCCGGCGTGTCGCAGCAGACGTGGACCTACGCCATCATCCCCAACGACGGCCAGACCCTTGGCTCCGACTGGTAGGCGACCTTTTTGGGGCCGGCCCCGCCGCGGCGGGGCCGGCCGGGCAGTCGCCCCATCCTGCGCACGCGGAACACTCATGAACAGGCTTTTCACCCCGAACCGTCGAATCCGTTTCCTGGCCGCCGTCGCCGCCGGACTCCTCCCGGCGGCGCTGGCCGGCTGCGTGGACGACCGCAAGGCCGTCGTCACCGGACACGTCAGCTACCACAGCGCCCCCGTCACCGGCGGCAACATCCTGCTGTACACCGAGGGCAACTCGGCCCCGTTCCCCGTCTACATCAAGGCCGACGGCTCTTTCAACGTGTCCGACGCCCCGACCGGGCTGATGCGGGTGGCGATCGAGACCGATTCGGCCCCGGCCGCCGACGCGCCCCTTCCCCCGCAGCCGCCGGGCGTCGCTCCCGATCCGGGACGGATCGACGCCGGCGACATGCCCAAGAAGGTCCCCATTCCGGCGAAATACAAGGACCCCAGCTCGTCCGGCCTGACGTGGGAGATCAAGCCGGGCCGAAACGTCCGCGACTTCCCCCTGATCGACGATTGACGGCCGCCGGACCCGGATTCGGCGCCGCGAAGACGAACACTTCTCTTGACCGGCCTCCCGCCGGTCTTTAGTGTTTCATACATCCGAACATGCGCCGCCCGGAACGTTGCGGCTTGCCCGCAGGCCGGGGTCCGTTTCACTTTTTCGGGGGATCGAACCCCCATGACCGGCCCCCACGTTCCCGACACGATCCGCCCCGCCCTCCCCGCCCCGACTCCGCGAACCGAGCGGCCCCGCCGGCGCCGCGTGCGGACGGTGGAGGTCGTGCTGACCGGGCTGGTCCTGGCCTTCGCCTTCCTGGCCGCCTCGTTCGTCGCCCGCAACGCCGACCTCTGGCTGCACCTGGCGACGGGACGGCGGCTGGCTGAGGGGGCCTATTCCTTCGGCGCCGACCCGTTCGCCTACACCACGGCCGGCGTCGTCTGGGTCAATCACTCCTGGCTCTATGACCGCATCGTCTATCTCCTCTATCGAGAGGACGCCGACGCCTGGCTCGTCGTCCTCAAGGCGGCGCTGATCGCGGGCCTGGCCGGCCTTCTGCTCCTGATTCGCCAGCCCGGCAAACCGGGTTGGCTGCCGGCGTTCTGCACCGCCCTGGCCGTGCTGGCCATGAGTCCGGGGCTGCTGCTGCAACCGCGCTGCGTCTCCCTGGCGCTGCTCGGCCTGACGCTCTGGCTGCTGTGGAGCCGCCGCGCCCCCGCGAAACCGCTGGCGTGGAGGCCGATCGTCCTCCAGTGCGAAATCGACGCCCGCGCCCTGCTGATCCCGCTCTGCGCCCTGTGGGTGAACCTCGACGATTGGTTCCTGCTCGGGCCGCTGCTGGTCGGCCTGTTCTGGGTCGGCGACCGGATTCAGCCGCTCGCCGCGCGGCCGCGGGGGATGCGGCCGACGCCGACGTGGCTGTTCCCGGCCTGCCTGGCGGCCTGCCTGTGCAGCCCCTACCACGTCTTCGGCTTCACCCTGCCGGCCGACCTCTACCCGTTGCCGTTCTCCGGCGGATTGCTCCAGGACGTGCGCTTCCGGCTGCTGTCCGCGTCGCCGTGGCAGTTCGACGCCGCCCTCCGTTCGCCGGCCGGCGCCAACATCGCGGGCATCGCCTATTTCGCGCTGGTCGCGCTGGGAGTCGCGTCTTTCGCCGTGAACCGCGCGGCCCTGCGCGACTGGCGATTCGTGACCTGGGTGGTCTTCGCCCTGCTCGGCGCCTGGTCGGTGCGGCTCATCCCCTTCTTCGCCGTGATCGGCGGCCCGGTCGCCGCTCTCAATTGGCAGGGCATGAAACAGGAGTTTCCGGCCGGCGTCGTGATCGGGATGCGTGCCGCCTGCGCTGCGTTTCTCGTCGCCCTGATCGCCCTGGCCGTGCCCGGCTGGCTGCACGGCTTCAGCCGAACGACCATGCAGGTCGCCTGGGGCGTGGAGATCAACCCGTCGCTCCGGCGTGCGGCCGAGGTGCTGCACCGCTGGCGCGAGAGACGGGCGGCTCGGCCCAGCAGAGCGCTCCTTCTGCTTCCATCCCGACGCGGCGTGCTACGCCGTCTGGTTCGGCCAGGACGAGAAATCCTTCCTGGACGCTCGGCTTTCTCTCTTTTCCGGCGTGGCGGACGACTACGCCGCGGTCTGCCGAGGGCTGGACCCATCCCTGGCGCACGGCGCCCCGCAGGGCGGAGATTGGCGCTCGGTCCTGCGCGACCGCGGCGTCGCCGTCGTGGTCCTCTACGACCCCGACCCGGTACACGTGCTGCCGGTCCTCGGCCGGATGTACGACAGCCCGGAGGAATGGACGCTGCTGTCCGTCGATGGGGAGGCGGCGATCGTCGGCTGGAACCCAACCCGCGCCGACCGCTTCGCCGACTTGCGTTTCGACCCCGCCCGGCTGACGTTTGAGACGGCCGGCGACGAGGCGCCGCCGGCGCCCGGCCGTGGACCGGGGCGCGACCCGCGGGCGCCGGACTGGACCAGCCGCCTCGGCCGGCAGCCGGTTTCGCCGTGGGAATCGACCGCCGCCCGCGTGGACCTGGCGCTGTTCGAGGATCCCAACGCGCCGGGGCGACGCGAGGCCATTGATCGGTGGTATCTCACCGTCCGGGATTTCGTCCGCGGATCGATCGGGCTGCCGTTCGGCGAGGGACCGCCAGACGGGCCGCTCGGGGCCATGACGCCGCTCGTCCTTCGGGTCGCGGCGCTGCAGGAGATCCTGCCGGAATTCGGCGACAAGCCGCCCGACCTGGCGCTGCTGGCCGTCCGCGCGGCGCGGCGGGCCGTCGCCGCCGACCCGGACGACGCCCGGGCCTACCTCCATCTCGCCCTGGCCTATGTCGCGCTCCGCGACGAGACGGCCGAGCATTCGCGCGCCGGAGGCTTCACGCCGCTCGCCATGCTGCGGCACGTGCAGATCGTCGGCGCCCTCCGCCAGGCGCTGGTCCGCGACCCCGACCTGGAGGCGGCCCATGAACTCCTGGCGGATCGGTTCCTGGAGATGCGGCCGGTCCCCTATTACGACCTCGCCCTCCAGCATCGCCGCGCTCAGTTTCAGCTCGCCCGCCGCTCCGGCCGTGGCGCCGGCGAGGACGGGACAGCGTTCCAGCGCCGCCTCGACGGGCTGGAGGCGCAGGTCCGCGACCTGGAAAAAATCGTCCAGGACTCCACGAACGTATGTGAGATCCGCTTCAAGTCCCTTGGCGACGACCCCATGAAGCGGGCCGACGCCGCGCTCGCCCTCGGCCTGGCCGGCAAGGCGCTGGACGACGTGCTGATGAAAGCGCGCGTGGAGGTGTTCGGGTCGGCCGTCGCGCACCGGGAGCTGGAGCTGCTGGTCCTGACGGGACGCGCCCGCGAGGCCGAAGACATGCTCGACGACGAGCAGATGCGGGCCAACAGGTACAAATTGCTGTCCTACGAGGTTTCCTTCGGCGGCGGCCCGGACCCGGGCGTCCTCTACCGCTTCCCCACCTACGAATGGCTGCTGGCCTGCGCCGCGGCCGCCGACGGCGATTACGAGCAGGCCGACGGCGCCCTGGAAGGGATCGGCGACCTGCTGGAGGCCGAGAGGCGGGCCGGGCGCGGCAGCTACGCGGGGTCGGTCGCCTGCGACGTCGGCGCCCTGGCCGCGACGCCGACGAACCCGCTGGCGATCGGCTGGTCCGGGAAGCGGGAGCGGCAAGCCGCGACGCTCTTCCTGTACGCCGACCGCGACCTCCGAGCGGAGCGGGCCGACCTGCTGACGCTGCGCGGACTGCTCGACCTGGAGCGCAGCGCGCCGGAAGACGCCCGGCGACGGCTGCAAGAGGGCCTCGACCTTTCGCGACCCGTAAAGGACGCCGGAGGGGACGTGCCGGGGGCGGCGCTGGCCGGGCAGTATCGGAAGCGCTTCGACGCCGGCCGCTGAAGGATACGCGCATGGATTCTGCTGGTCTGCGGGAATGAGTTTGCGGGCGCCATGCTTTCGCGGCTTCGGGGCGACTCCTTTCGTCCCCAAAGTCCGCTGGGCCGCGAAAGCATGATGCGGTCGGGGACGCCATCATGCTTTCGCGGCCCCATGAAGCCGCGGAAGCCCGTCCCTATCCCCGAGGGGCCGCGAAAGCATGGCACCCAATGGATCTTCTATGACGGAATTTGTGCGTGCATCCGGATCGAGGGACGGTTCATGAGCGACATTACCGAGCGTCCGTATACCCGACGCGGCCCGTGGCGGTTTGCGCTGGCCGGCGCCGGCCTGATCGCCGTCGCCCCTCGGCGTCCTCGGCTGTCAGCGCGCGGCGCCGTCCCCGGACCCGGCGCCCGCCGAAACCCCGGAACTCGACCGCCAGGTCCACGTCTTCTGCAGCCACTGCCACGCCTACCCGCCGCCGGAGACGTTCCCGCGTTCCGCCTGGAAATACGAGGTCGAACAGGCCTACGGCTTCTTCCAGCTCTACGCGCCGCCCGTCCACGCGCCGCCCATCGACGCCGTCGTCAAGCACTTCGAGGACCGCGCTCACGACGCGCTGCCGCCCGCCGACTTCACCGACGCGACGACGCCGCTGCCGGTGGACTTCGAGCCGATCTCCGTCCCGCCGTCGGCCGAAACCAAGGACGGCCGGCCGGTGATCTCCAACGTCAACCTGGTCCACCTGTACGACGACGTCCACCTGGACATTCTGGCCACCGACATGTCCAGCGGCCTGGTCATGGTCCTGCGGCCCTACGAGAAAAGCCCCGCCTGGAAGGTGCTGGCCCGGCTGCACCACACGAACCACCCCGACGAGCCGGGCAACCCGGCCCACACCCAGGTCGTCGATCTCGACGGCGACGGCCACAAGGACATCCTCGTGGCCGACCTGGGCAACTTCCTCCCCACCGACGCCCGCTGCGGCAGCGTCGTCTGGCTGCGCAACGACGGCCACGACAACTTCACGCCGTACACCCTGCTCAAGGACGTGGGCCGCGTCGCCGACGTGGAGGCCGCCCACTTCCGCGGCCCCGACAAGCCGATGGACCTCGTCGTCGGCGTCTTCGGCTGGCAGAAGACGGGAGAGATCCTGTATCTGGAAAATCACACCGCCGACTGGTCGAAACCCGACTTCCGGCCGCGCGTGCTGGACGACCGCCACGGGACCATTCACGTCCCCGTCTGCCACCTCCAGGGCGACGACCAGAAGAACGACTTCATCGCCCTCATCAGCCAGGAACACGAAACCGTCGTCGCCTTCCTCAACGACGGCCAGGGGAACTTCACGAAGCAGACGATTTTCACCGGGCCGCATCCGGCCTACGGCAGCAGCGGCATCCAGGTCGTGGACATGAACAAGGACGGCCTGCCCGACGTGCTGTACACCAACGGCGACGTATTGGACAAACCGTATCTTTTGAAGCCGTATCACAGCGTTCAGTGGCTGGAGAACCCCGGCGTGGGCAAGTTCCCGTGGGTCCACCACCCGCTGACGCCGATGTACGGCGTGCATCGGGCGGTGGCGGCCGACCTGTGCGGCGACGGCAAGCTCGACGTGGCGGCCGTCTGCTTTTTGCCGTATGGGCCGACGAAGGAAGAGGGTTTCCCCGAGCGCGAGACCTTGCACCCCGATGCGTTCATCGTGCTGCGTCAGACGGGGCCGATGCAGTTCGAGCGGCACGCGCTGGAGCAGACGAGCTGCGATCACGTCACCTGCGCGGCCGGCGACCTTTACGGGACGGGGCGGATGGACATTGTCGTCGGAAATTTCAGCCCGCACCGGGAGGCGCCGGCGATCACGATCTGGAGGAACAAGGGGCGGCGGGCGGGAAATGATGAACGATGAATGATGAATCAAAGACCCTCTTGATTCATCATTCATCATTCATCGTTCATCATTTCCCATGCGGCGCTGCTGCGCCGCCTTCTCCTGATCGCCCTGCTCTTCGTAGAACTGCGCCAGCGCTTCGTGAGCCGGTCGATAGTGCGGATCCAGCTGCACGGCGCTGAGCAGCCAGCGCTCGGCCGCCGGCCGGGCGCCGCGCTCCAGGAAGAGCCGGCCCAGCTCGCAGCGGAGGGCCGGGTCGCGCGGCCGCATGTTCATCTGCCGCGTGGTCAAGTCCGCGAAGCGCTCGTCGCGGTCCTTGATTTTGGCGGCGCTCTCGCGCTGAACCGCGGCTTCCTCGGTCTTGCCTTCCTTCTCCAGCGCGTCGGCCAGCGCGAAGTTGGCCTGGTAGTCGTGCGGCATCGCCTGGACGGCCCGGCGCAGCCACTCCGCCGCGTCGGCCGGACGCCCGGCCTGGATCAGCAGGCGGCCGCGCTCCAGCAGGGCCGGGCCGAAATCGGCGTGCTTCGCCAGCACGCCGTCGAGCGTCCGCTCGGCGTCGTCCGGCCTATCCAGCCATTCGTAACAGCGGGCGACGGACGTCTCGACGTGTGGGTCGTCCGGCTTCCACTGGCGCACCACCGCCAGCTGCTTCAGCGCCTCCTCGTAGCGGCCCTTCTCGATCAGGCCGACCGCCAGCCGTTCGCGGACCTGTCGCCGCTCGGGTTCCAGTTCCACCACCCGCTGGTAATCGTCCGCCGACCTCGCCAGGGCGCCGATCTGCCAGTACAGGTCGCCGCGCAGCGCCAGCGCCTGCACCTCGTCCGGCCGGGCGTCCAGCCATTGCTTCAGGCAGTCCAGCGCGTCCAGCACGCGGTACATGTGCAGATAGCCTTCCGCGAGGGCCTCGCGGGCCGGGGCGGAGTACTCGGGGTCGGGGTTGCGGCGGACGTCGTTACGGAGGTAGTCCTCTGCGTCGCTGTCCAGGTCGCCGGACGCGGCGCGGAACATCGCCCATTCCCGCACCGTGTCCTCGGACGGCGGGTTCTGAAGGCGCTGGGCCTCGCGGAGGAGTTCCTCGGCCGTCTTGAAGTCGCCGGCCAGCCGGGCGGCGCGGGCGTCCAGGAGTTGGGCCTCGACGCAGCCCGGCCAGACCGCCAGGCAGGCGTCGAGCTGGGTGCGGGCCTCGTCGGCGTGGAAATGTGCGACGGCGTCGCGGCCGGCGGCGAGATGACGCCAGGCCCACAGGTGCGGCGCGGCCAGCGCCCCAGCCCCGCTGAGCAGGGCGAAGGCGAGCAACCACGGCCAGAAGCGGCCCAGAAACCTCGCCACGAACCACCCTCTAATGACAATCGCATGTCAGAGCCGCGACCGTAAGGCGAGCGGCAGCAGGCATGATACCCGTAGCCGCATTCGCCAGAATGCGGGCCAACAGCCATTCACCCGCATTCTGGCGAATGCGGCTACGGGTAAGGTATTTCCCGCCCCTCGCTTAAGGGAGCGGTTTGGGCTGAATCCGCTCCCTTACGGTCGCGGCTCGGACGATGGCGCGTCGCCCGCCGCCTGCGCCTGATGCTGCGCCGCCTTCCCGCGTTCGCCGACCTGTTCATAGTACCGCGCCAGGACCTGGTGCGCCGGCGCGTAATGGGGGTCCAGCTCCAGGGCGCTCTCCAGCCAGCGCAGCCCGTCCTCCGTGGCGCCTGCCCGCAGCGCGATCTCGCCGGCCCTGGTGCGCAGCCCCGGGTCGTAGGGCGTCTGCTGCATCTTGCCCCCAATCAGTCCGTAAAGCTCTTGTAAATCCGCTTCCATCTCGTCCAGCCGCGCCTTCTGCTCGTCGGCCTCCCGGCTCTTGCCTTGCGCCGTCAGGCACTGGAAGAGATGATAGCGCGCCTCCTGGTCCGCGGGGTCGTGAGCTACCGCGTCCCGCAGCCAGCCCTCCGCCCCCGCCGGATCGCCGTTGTTGAGGTCCAAGAAGCCGCGTTCGTCCAGCGCCTCCGGGAAATGCGGATATTGGGCCAGAACGCGGTCGAGGATCTTCTTGGCTTCCTCCGCTTGGCCGAAGTCGATGCGGCACTGGGCGATCCGCGTCAGGATGCGCGGGTCGTCCGGCAGGGCCTTCCGCAGACGCTCCAGATGGGGAAGCGCCTCCATGGGCTTGCGGGCCAGGAGCAGCTGGCCGGTCAGGCGCAGACCGGCGTCCTCGTTGTCGGGGTCGAGTTCCACGACGCGCTGATATTTCTCGATGGCGTCGTTCGTCCGGTTCTGCAGGTCCTCCAGGATGCCTTCCATGAGCAGGGCCTGGCAGTCGTCCGGGCGCAGCTTCAACCAGATCTGGAGCCGCTCGCCGGCGTCCCTGATCCGGTAGTCGCGCATCAGACCCGCCGCCTGGGCCTCCAGGATGAGCGGCGCGGAGGGATGGTTGTCCCGCACCCGAACCGCACAGAAGTCGGCGACCTGATCCACCCGGCCGCGGTGCGCTTGGAGCAGCACCCGTTCCAGAATCAGGTCCTCGTCGTCCTTGCCGCGGACCTCCTCGCAGTCGTCCAGGAACCGCTCCGCTTCGCCGAAGGCCCCGATGCGGCGCGCCGTTCGCGCCGCCAGCAGCAGGGCGGTCGGGTCGTGCGGCCAGACCCTCAGGCACGCGTTGAGGTGCAGCCGCGCCTGGCGGTTGTGGTAATGCTCGACGGCGAAGCGGGCGGCCTGAAGCTCGGAGTAGGCCCACGCCTGCACGCCCACCATCCAGGCGCCGGCGGCGATGAGACCCGCCAGTACGACCACCGCGGCGGTGCGGCCGGGACGGCGGAGGAGGAAGCGAAAGGCCCGGGCGCACCGCCCGAGGTAGGGGGCGCGACGAACCGGCGCCGGCGGAATGGGTGGAGCGGCCGGAGTGGAAGCAAGGACGGAAGGCGGCGGCGAACCGGAGTCGTTCATAGCCCCACGTTACCACGTCCCGGCCGGCGACGGAAGGCGCGGCCGCGGGGAAAGTCTCCCCTGCGGCCGCCGGGTCATTTGAGAGGCGGGTCGTAGGTCTGGGCGCCGGCCGTCACCGTGTAGGTCAGCCCGCTGTTTTGCGGATCGGCATAGCCGGGGGGGATCGCGACGTAGCGCCGCGCGGCTTCCGCGGGGTCGGGCTGCTTCTGCCCGCCTCCTTGGGCGCCGGGCGGCGCCGGGTTGACGCGGGCTTGGGACTCCGCCTTCAACCTCGAGGTGTCCACGGTGACCGTCACCTTGCCGGGAGGCACTTTTTCGATCTTGTACGTACCGTCCTCGGCGATCTCCGATCGGTAAGTCTTCCCATCCGCGTCATAGAAAACCACGCTGCCGCCTTTCACGATTTCGCCGTTGGGGGCTTTGACCGTCCCCGAAACCGTGGCGGTTGGAGGGCTGCACCCGCCCACCCCTAGCGCCGCCAAAGCAAGGAGCAGACCCAACGCTCTCCATCTTCCCAAGATTTGCCGCATATCAATCATTCCTCATTCAAATGTCGGCAAGCGGCCGGCGCAAGCCGGCTGATGAAGTTCATCAGCCGGCTTGCGCCGGCCGCTTGCCGGAACTAATCTTGAACGGTTCCAACCCACCGGCGAAGCGGTTAGGCGAGCGGCAGCAGGCATGATACCCGTAGCCGCATTCGCCAGAATGCGGGCCGACAGCCATTCACCCGCATTCTGGCGAATGCGGCTACGGGTAAGGTATTTCCCGCCCCTCGCCTTACCAGTCGCTGCCCGGCACTTCACCCCCCGCGGGGGTTATGACCGCCCACCACGTATTCGCGGAAATCGACGGGGTGACCAGACGCACGCTGCCGTCGCACATGCCGGCGAGGACCCCAGCGGTGTGGAAGCTGCTGGGGCCATAGCCGCTGAGTCCGGCGCGGTTGGGTCCAACGGCGTACCCACTAACGATACCCGACGCCACTTGCGGCATCCCTCCGTTAGCCACCATCCCGGCTTCGTTGTTGAAGTTGCCGTTGTAGTCCGGGGATTCGATGATGGGGCCCCAGTCCGGCCAGTAGTTGTTGGTGTAGCCGCCGGTGTAGGTTTCCGCCACCTTGTCCGTGTACATGACGGTCCCGGAGGTGCCGTCGGGGATGCTGGACGGATAGCGCAGCTCGTTCAGCGCCCAGAAGCCCTCGCGGAAGACCTGGCCGTTGATGCCGTAGCTGGAACGGGATCCGCTGTTGTTGGGCATGGTGGCGTCGGACGGACAGATGTAGCTCTTGATCGCGACGCCCGGGCCGCCATAGCGCGTGGTGATGACGCCCGTCCACTGCGAGTAGGTGTTGTTGGGTCCGTTGCGGTTGTCGTTGTTGTCGCCGCCGACGGTCAGAGTCGAGTTGTAGAGGTTTCCCGCTTCGATGTAGGGCAGAATCATCAGAAACGTGCCCCCGTCAGCGTTGCCGGGAGCGCCCACGCCCGCCGGCGCGATGGTGGGGTAGTTGCCGACCGACGGCGGCAGCAACCCGCCATGCACGTCGGCGCAGTTGATGGTGGCGAGCGCAATTTGCTTGAGGTTGTTGCTGCAGCTGATGCGTGCGGCGGCCTCGCGGACCTTCTGGACGGCGGGGAGCAGCAAGCCGATCAGGATGGCGATGATCGCGATCACCACCAGCAGCTCGATCAGCGTGAAGCCGCGCCAACGTGGCCTGAGACGAAATAGCGGCATGAGGACGCCTCCAACCAGGATGGGAGAGAGAAGAAGAAGAACACGACGTTTGGGTGCGACGCGGAGATTTGGGAGGGCGTCGTTGCGACCGGCCTAGCGAGTGAGTCCAGTCGCCCCAAGCATCCGCAGACTCTTAATCTTGCTTGTATTCGGAGGGAGGGCGTCTGTCAAGCAAAATGTGAACTTGTCAAAAAGTTTGCGACGGCGCCGTGCGTCAGGGCGCGTCGTGGTCGATCTGGTCGATCGCCGCACGGATGGCGGGCAGGCCGCGCTCGCCGACGGCGCTGGCCTCGACGCGGTGAACGGCGCTCGGGTCGCCGTGCTTGGGGACGCCGCAGGTGAAGGACCAGACGCCGTGGTCGTCCGGCCCTTCCAGCGACTGGTACAGGACGCCGCGGCGGGTCAGCTCGTCTTGCAGCGCTGCGTACTGGTCGGGGCTGGTCGGCGGGGCGGCCGGCACGGCCACGGGGCCGCCGACGGTCGGCGCCGCGGGGTCGGCCTCGGCGATGGGGCGCGGCGGCGGGCCGACGAGCGGCTGCGGCTGCTGGAGGGTGGCGCCGGCGGGCGCAACGGAGGGTTGCCACGGATCGCCGTCGTGCGTGGCGGAGGCGAGGGCCGCCGGGGTGGCGCCGATGCGGAGCGTGCTGGAGTCGGGGGCCGGGACGGCGGCGGCGAGCGCGGCCGGGCTGCCCGCGCCGGCGGCCGGCGGAAGCTGGACCGTCCCCGTCGCTGGGACCGCCGGCCGGGACGCGGCGGCGGCCGCGGTGGTCCCGTTCCGCGGAATGCGAGGGCCGTTGAAGAGCGGATCGTTGTCGAAGGCCGGCGACGATCCCGGCAGGCAGCCCGCCACGGCCAGCAGAAGGGCGCACGGGCCGAGGCGGCGCAGCCGACGCATGATTCACCCTCCCATTCTTGATTCTTCGTCGTCAGTCCATAGTCCGTAGTCCATAGTCCGTAGCGGCAAGCCGCGTCGTCTTCCCTAGGAACTATGGACTCGGTGTAATAGCGTCGCCCCGAGGATGGTGCAATGGCAGTTTCCCGCATCGCCGTGATCGGCGGCGACGGCATCGGGCCGGAAGTGATCGACCAGGCCATGCGCGTCGCCGACGCCGCCCTGCGCCGCGAGGGGGCGGCCGTCGAATGGAACCGGCTCCCCTGGAGCGGCGCCTACTACCAGCAGACCGGCCGCATCATGCCGGCCGACGGCTGGGACGTGCTGAAGAAGCACGACGCCATTCTGCTCGGCGCCATCGGCTGTCCCGACGTGCCCGACCACATCACGCTGCACGGCCTGCTGCTGCCGATGCGCCGCCTCTTCGACCAGTACGTCAACCTGCGGCCGGCCTACCTGTTCGACGGCGTGCCGTGCCCGCTGCGCGACAAGGCGCCCGGCTCCATCGACATGCTGGTCTACCGCGAGAACACCGAGGGCGAGTACGCCCCGATCGGCGGCCGGCTCTACCAGGGCACGCCGGCACGAGGTCGCCATCCAGACGAACGTCTTCACGCGCCGCGGCTGCGAGCGGATCATGCGCGCGGCCTTCGAGGGCGCGCGGAAACGGCCGCGCAAGAAGGTCACGTCCATCACCAAGTCGAACGCCCAGCAGTTCGGCATGGTGCTGTGGGACGAGGTGTTCGAGGCGGTGAAAAAGGACTATCCGGACGTGCAAACGCAGAACATTGCTGGTGGACGCGGCGGCGATGGATTTCGTGCGCAAGCCGGAGGCGTTCGACGTGGTGGTGGCGAGCAACCTGTTCGGCGACATCCTGACGGACCTCAGCGCGATCATCACCGGCAGCATGGGCCTGGCGGCCAGCGCCAACATCAACCCGGAGCGGCACTATCCGAGCATGTTCGAGCCGGTCCACGGCTCGGCGCCGGACATCGCCGGCAAGGGCATCTCCAATCCGCTGGCGGCGATCCTGTCGGCGGGGATGCTGCTGGATCATCTGGGACATGCGAAGAGCGCGACGCGCGCTGCGCTCGGCGGTGGGCGCGGTGCTGAAGGCGGGCAAGCCGCGCACGCCGGACCTCGGCGGCAAGGACGGGACGAAGGACGTGGCCGACGCGGTGCTGGCGGCGCGTGTGAAGGCGAGGGCGGTTTGGGGGCGAGGGAAACAAGCCTGAAGCGCCAGCGAAGGGTTGGACCGGACCCTTCGCTGGCGCTTCAGGCTTGTGACAGTTGCCCGCCGTTCCCGAACCACGTTCGAGGTTGATAGAATTGGGGAAAGGTTCAACGAGACCCCGGCCGCGCGAGGGGCAAAACGATGGCGCCCATTACCGCTGTCTATGAGAACGGAATGTTTCGGCCGACCGGGCCGGTCGATCTGCCGGAAGGAACGACCGTGCATGTCGTGCCGGCGCCCGCGGGCCTGGGACAGGACGACGCACGTCGGCGAGTGTTCGAGATTCTGTCCCACTCCTATGACACAGGCGATCCTGAAGCCGCCGCCCGGCACGACGAACATCAACCATAAGAAAGAAACGGGGACGGGCACATTTAGGATGACAAATGTGCCCGTCCCCGTTTCTTTCGACGCCATTTCTCCCAAGTTCGGCAAAAAGCATCGCCGATTATTACCTTGACTGCATATGCCCTAGAGGCTATGATTCTTCAGGGGAGCCTGGAGCCTCTGATGGATAAGTGCGCTCGCCTGGAAATCTTCTATGAGCGACTGCAAGCAGCGCCTGCGGCTCAGACACGCGAGGAGGCCTACGCGCTGCTCTGCGCTACACTCAATGCGGTCGAGGACGAACACAGCGGCGTGCCGTACAACCCACCGAACTGGCAGACGGATGGCAGACTCTACCCTCCCCAACAGGACAGGGTCTACGCGGTCCCCGGTTTTCCCGAAGTGCTGCGATACAACAGCTTTAAGCATGACACCTTTATCGCGAGCAGTGGTGCCGTCGAAGTGAGAATTATCGCCACCGGCGCGGTCCATTTCGCGAAGGCAGGCGCTAACGGAAAAGGGGTATGGGAATGAACCAGATCCAGAAAATGCAGCGGTTCCTCTTGAGCGCGTTTTCGAGCGCCAGAATCACACTCGACGAGCCCCTCGCTGGGGACGGCGTGTGGTCGCTGAACGTGTTCTTGCCCAACTACCACCTCGCGGTCGCCTGGCAGGCGGGCAAAGGCTTTGGCGTCGTCTCTGACGATTCGCACGGTTACGGCGAAGGAGCCGACGAGGTTTTCGAGGACCTGGACCGGGCGCTCCCCAGGGTCGTCCAGCTCCTCACCTACCGGCTCGCTGCCGTGCCCCCCCAGGCCGTCAGGCTTAAGGACCTGCGCGAGGAACTCGGCCTGTCTCAGGAGGAAGTCGGCAGGCGGCTCGGGAAGAAACAGGCTTCCATCTCCCGCGCGGAAGCGAGGTCCGATTTCCATGTCTCCACCCTGCAGGAGTTTGCAGAAGCCTTCGGGGCCAAGCTCGTTGTGAAGATGATCTTCCCCGATGCGACCGAGAGGGAACTCCGGCTGAACGGAGGATTCACGGTGGAGGCTGTGAAATGAAGCTCAACTTGCTGGTTTTACGGACTTCCAAGCTGGAAGACCTGAGGAAGTTCTACTCAGCCCTCGGAGCCTGCTTCAAGAGCGAGCGACACGGCAACGGCCCCGAGCACTACGCCGCCACGCTCGGCGACGACCTGGTTCTCGAACTCTACCCGGTGCTCGACGGTTCGACGCCGGACGCCGGGCTGCGACTCGGACTAAGCGTAGAGGACGTCGGGGAGACCCTGCGCTCGCTCGGTCAGACCACCACCCCGCGGCAGACGCAGTGGGGACTGCGCGCGCTTGTCCACGACCCAGACGGCAGGACGGTCGAGTTGCTGCAGTGTGGACGAACGGCGGGGACCTGCGCGTGCGTCTGATTTTTCGGATTTCACTTGGGATAAACGGCGTGGGATAAATGGTGTCGGTTCATATTAAGACACTTAAAATGAACCAACACCGTTTTTCCTGGCGGGCGGCACGTTCGGCTCGGTGGTGCGTGTGATGAGACGTCCGGCGGCCGCGTCCGGCCCCTGGCAGTCGGCCGGGAAGTCGCCGCGCCACGTCCCGCCGTAAGTCATAGAAGGTCAACGATCTTTTGCACCTGAGGTAGTACAAACGACTTGTAGAAGCTCTCGCGGTCTGCCAACCCCGAAAAGACAAGATTGCTGCCTGCGCCGGCGGTTTGGGTGGCGAGGAACTGGATCTGCATGTCCGGTGGGCAGAGGGCGAGGCCCCTAATGACATCGACCAGGCGCTTGCCGTCCGGGTCGGGTATTTGCTTCACAGGAACTGCGATCGGCGGGTCGAAAAACTTCGGCGACGGGATGTCTGCTGGCGGATTCGCTTGCTTTGCGTAATCCTGGATCACCGCAATCAGGTTGGTGGAGAAGTCAACCGCCGCCGTCAGCTGGATGGCGTCCACCCCGACCGCGACCGCCGTGCCACTCCCAATGGCCCGCAGTGCATCTAACACGTATGGCAGAATGACCGACGCCCGGCCGGCCGTCGGTATGACTCTGGTCTCGAACACGACCGGGGCAGGGGAATTGCCGGAGCCGGTGGAAGGAAGCGAAATCATCGGCGATCTCCTTAAAGTGGCCTGATCGGACAGGTCAGACGCGGGCGACCGACCGGGTCGCGCGCCCGCCGCGGTTGGACAGCACGCTCACGCTGACGCAGCGCGGGGTAGTGAGGTCGAGCGGTAGGGTCAGCGTGTACGCATCGGCCGGCGTCGCGCCGGGCCGCAGGAGGGCGATCTCGCAGCAGAAGTAAGCCCGGAGTACTGGTTGGGGCAGATCGAACTTCTGGCTCGTCGTCGCGAACACCCGGAGGGTGTTGGTCCCAGTGTCCAGTTCAGCACGGGTGATCGTCACCGTGTCGACGTTAAGCGCCGAGCCGTCCACGTCGATCTGGGGGAACCGTGACTCTACGCGGAACCGCTGGTAGCTCACGTCCAGGTACGCCCCGAAGTCTCGAAGAAGGTTCTTGAGCGGAGCGAGGTCTCCACCAGGGTCGTTCTCCCCCCCGAGGGCAGCCCGCAGACTCGCCCGGTCAGAGGCGGAGAGTATCGCCGGGAACCGGGCCAAGGCGATATACTGGAGGCGATCACCCGGCTGGCCTGAATTCTCAAGCGTCTCAAGGCTTTCCCACTGGTGGATTACGAACTCGTCGGTCCCCACTGCCGTCCCTGGGTAGCACGTCACAACCTGGGCCGACCATGTTAGGTTCCGGATGACAGCTTCAAACAGGGACGAGAAGAGCGACGAGAAGAATGTCGCGATCAGTTCGATCAGTGCCTCATTGTCCACCCGCCAGATCCAAAAGCCGCGGAGCAACATGCTGATGGTGGCCCGCACGGACACCCGCACTTCGCGGGCGGCCAAGCCGGCGAACTTGACGCCCAAATCCTCGAATGACGGTAAGTCGAACTCGACTTGCGGGAAGCAGTCCGGTTCGAGGACGAATGTGGCCACTGCGTCGGCGAAGACGCACAGGGCGTCGGCGACGACTTGATGCCCGGCCCGCTCGTCCGCGTGGGAGAGAGGTGCCGCGAGCGTCGGGTCCGCAGGCGTGACCCGCCGCAGATACGCATCCGCCGCCGCGATGAGCCGACCGCGGAACTGTCGTGCCAGGACCTGCTGCCGCAGGGTGTACGACGTCCCATTGGACTTGAATTGGTCCGGGTCATTGAGCCAGGTGTTCATCTTGCCGGTCGGCAGTCCCCCCGGTAAGCCGCCCCAGGCCCAGATGCGGCCTTCCTTCAGTGCGTTGAAAATCTCACGGGCGGCGTCCCGCGGGAAGATAATGTCGAGCAGGTACTTCTTCCAATCACTCTCAGGGTCGCCAGCCGTCCAGGCTGTCTGGAGTACGTCGAACGGCTTGCTTAGCAGCAGCCCGAATAGGCCCACGCCGTTGTGCTCCATCTGTCCGGCGATCAGGTCTCCGAGTTTCTTCAGCGAGTCCTCGACGACGAAGATACGATCCTCGACACCGTCTGCGGCCTTCATCAGCGTGAGGAACGGCTTGAGCTTGCCGACGGCGGTCAGGGCTTCCACCGGGCCCGAATGGAGCACCCCAGGAACGGTGTCAATGACCTTGTCGAGCAACAGATTCAGTAGCTTCCGTAGGGCCGTCTCGCACGCCGAGACGAGGGCTTGGAACTGCTCGACGATCGCTTCAAGGATCTTCCCGAGGCTGTCGATCAGGATTTGGATAAGGTCGCTGAGGTGGTCCAGGATCGGGCCGACGATTTCCTTCAGTCTCGCGACAACGGCCCCAATGATCTCCTTGATATGGTCGATCAGTGGGTCGATCAGATCCTTGGCGTTCGAGACGACGATGTTCCACAATTTGACGATGAGCTTACGCAGAGACTCGATGAAATCGTCGCCATCGGACAGCTTGCCGATCTCATCGACAAACGACTTGAGCGCCGACACGACCCCGTTGACGATCGTGTCTCCAAGACCGCCCACCGCCCCCTTGAGGAAGCCGTCTACACCTCCGAGCGTACCAGGCACGCCTTGAAACGAGATGGGGTTTGCCGGGTTTAGGGGATCCCCAAACGCCTTCTGGAGGAAACCTCCGACATCGAAGTCCATGAGTCGGTCCCTTCGGTCTTGGGCAGATTCTGTGAAGACCTGTCAGCCGGAGCTTTGTGCCCACACTTCTTAGCAGGATTCGCTGCCTGGCTTGTCGCGGAAGGTACCCTCCACGCTCCGCACCGTGCTGCCATACGCTCCGGCTAACGCATTCACGCGGAGCGCTTGCAATGCCATCGTTCCTGCCCGCCTACGGCCCCTCGGTTTCCCCATGCTCGACCGCCAGGCCCGCCAGTTCGACACGCTTCTGAAGGCGCTGCCCAAGTCGAAGGAACATGCCTGCCGCAAGGCCGTCACGGCGAAGGTCCCCACCGAGCGAGCTGAACCCCGGCGGGAGATGCGACATATCCCGGATCACCGCCGGGCGCGTGGAACGGACGCAGGCAGCCGTCATCGCCAGGGGCATGAACGACAACCAGTTCGCGACCAATCCGCTCGTGACGCTCCAGCACGTCTACAACCTGCCCCCAGTCGGCAAGTCCCTATGGCGCAAGCGCGTCAAGGACGGCGATCTCGTTGGTATCAAGGCCAAAACGCAGTACCCCGCCAAGCCAGAATCCTGGGCATCGGGCGACCCGTGGGTGCCGGACAATGTGCTTGCGCTTGTCCAGGCCGGGTTGCTCAACGGGAAATCAATTGGTTTTCTGCCCCTCAAGGTACACCTCGCCGAGGCGAAGTCAATAGGGAAAAATCAGTTTTTTTCCAGAAACTTTGATCATCGACGAATGGCTCCTTCTGAAGTACGCCGTCTGCTTCCTCGCCGCCAACCAGAACGCCCTGGTCGAGAGCGTCAGCATGGCCGGCCTCCACCTGCCCGCCGACTTCCGCCGGGCGATGGGCGTGGACCCGTCCCCCATTGTCCCGAAACACGCCGCGCCGGCCGCCGTCCTCTTCACGTCGCTCAGCCACAGCGTGCTTCGCCGCGGCCGACTGGCGCTCACCGGCCCTCATTGGCAGATATTTACCCTCCCTTTTCACCTTCGTAAATCACTCTGTATATAGTACACTCGCCGTCGCCCAGCGCCCCGCAACCTTCAGGCGTCCCATGGCTCCATTCGCTTCCGCCGCCGTCCGACCGCCTCGGCCATGTTGCCCATTGCTGCCGATTCGCGGGTTTTCCGGGGGAAAGCAAAAGTTTGGCGCGGTGGCGCAAGCCCGAAAGAATCAAGCTCACCAACGACTTACGGTGCGCCAGGCGTGCGCCATCTGGCGCACGGCCCCTGCCGGACGACGCCCATCGGCGCCCCGACGGCCGGCCCCGTCAGGGCCTGTCGGCCTGCAACCGCCTCTCAAAGAAGTCCGCCGTCGCCTCAAACGCCCGCAGGACGTGTTCGTGCGTCAGGAAGACGTGAACCTCGTCCGGGAAGATGAGCTGTTCCACATCCACCTTCTGCCGGCGCAGGTCCGTGACCAGGTGGACGCTCTCGCCGAAGGGAACGTTGCGGTCGTCGTCGCCGTGGATCACGAGGACGGGCGCCCGCCAGTTCTTGACGGAGGCCGCCGGCGACGACTCGAAGGCCAGCCGGGCCGCGTCGCGCTGCTTGTCCGGGTCGTAGTCGGACTGCCAGTTGCGGATTTCCGCGTTCCAGTCGTAGACGCCGTGAATGTCCACGCCGGCGGCGAACAGGTCCGGCGCCCGCGACAGAGCCAGGGCCGTCAGGTAGCCGCCGTAGGAGCCGCCCCACACGCCGATGCGGCTGGGGTCCACGTCGGCCCGGCCGCGCAGGTACAATCCCGCTCCTTTCACGTCGTTAACCTCGCTCGCGCCGGCGGCGCCGTAGTGCAGCGCCTCCCGGAACTCCATGCCGTAGCCGATGCCGCTGCGGTAGTTGACCGACAGCACGATATAACCCTGGCTGGCGAGGTACTGGTTGAGCGCGTAGGCGCGGTGGTAGTAGGCCATGTAGTGCCAGCCGAGCAGCATCTGCCGCCGCGACCCGCCGTGGAAGAAGACGACGGCCGGCCGGCGTTCACCGTGTTTCAGGTCGCTCGGCACGAAGAGCTGACCATGAATGGTCATTCCGTCGGCCGCTGCGATCTCGACGGGCTGCGGCTCGACCAGCGCCTCTTCGGGGAACGACTTCGGGATGCTGCCTGGCGCCAGCTCTTGGGTCGTCTCCGTCGCGATTTGGATGGCGGGTTGAGCCGGCCGGCGGGCGCCGGAGTGCAAGAAGGCCACGGCTTTACCGTCGCTCGTCGGCGCCGGCGCCCACTCGATGCCCTTGCCCTTCGTGAGTTGCGTCGGCGGGCCGCCGGTAACGGGGACGCTCCAGAGATGGCGGCGGTCGATGTCATTCTGGTTGGAGTTGTAGACCAGCCGGGTACGGTCAGGGCTGAGGGAAACCCACTCCACTTCAAACGATCCCGGCGTGAGCAGCGTCGCCGCCCCGCTCCCCTCACCCCTCCCCCTCTCCCCCCGGGGGAGAGGGGTGAGGGGAACGGTGTAAAGGTGCTTCCATCCGTCCTTCTCCCACGGAAAGATGAGGCGGTCGCCGTCGCCCCACCACAATTGATTCTCCGCCTCCACTTCGCTGAACGCGCTCCCGGCGCCGCGATCCGCCTTCCACACCTCGCGCCCCTTGCCGGAGGCGACGTCGGCGACCCGGATGGACCACGGCTCGGCCTCGCGCAAGGATGCGAAATACTCAATGGTGAATCCGTGCGCCGGAACGCGGATGAAAGCGATCTGACGGCCGTCCGGCGACCAGACCGGGTTGCCGTCGAGATCGACGCTGGGATCGAGCCAGCGAACGGATTTCGCGGCCCAGTCGTAGACGCCGATGAAGCGGTGGTCCTTGCGGTCGCTGACGAAGGCCAGTTGAGAGCCGTCCGGCGACCAGCGGAGCGAGCCGCAGCTGCCGCGCGTCTGGAGGAGCTGTTGCGGCCCGTCGCCGCCGTCCAGCGGCGCCCACCAGATTTGCCCCTTGCGCAGGAACACAACGCGGTTGTCGCGCGGCGAGACCTTCGGCGCCTGGCCCTCGCCGATCCGTCGCGGCGCCCCCTTGTCGATGGCGACGGCCCACACTTCCTGCGTGGGGACGGTCGGTTTGTCGCGCGGGTTGGGGTACTCGCCGCCCTCTTCTTCGCCGCCGCGGACGTAGAGCAGGGTCCGGCCGTCGGGCGCCCATTCCAGGTCGGTGAGGCGCTGGCCGTCGTCCTCCGTGTACGCCGTGAGCTGCCGGCCGCGGTACTCCGGCGGTTCGGCGATCCAGACGTTGCGGACGCCGGCGGCGTCGAACACCCAAGCCACGCGGCCCCCGGCCGGCGCGGCGACCAGGTCGGTCGGGAAGGGTGGTTCCAGGACCTGCTCCAGCGTGAACGGGGCCGACCCGGCCGTCGCCGTGACTGGCGCGAGCAGCAGGAGGACGGCGATCAGGGCCGATGGCCCGCGGTGCGTGCGCATGGGATGCTCCGTTTCGACGTTCCGAACAGGATCGGCGGCCTATCCTACCGGGCGTTCGGCGGGCCTGCCAGCAGAATCCATCCGCGCGGCCAGGGCGCCGGCCTGTTCCACGCAATCGTTGAGCGCCACCCCGCGGTAAGCGTTGCCGCCCAGGAACAGACCCGGATGCCGCGCCGCCCGCTCCTCGATCCACGCCACGCGCTCCAGATGGCCGACGTGGTACTGCGGAATGGCCCGGTCCCAGCGGACGATCTGATGAAAGACCGGCGCCGCCGTCACGCCCATCGTCTGCCGGAATTCGGCCCGCACCGCGGTCAGCAGGCGGTCGTCGTCCCAATCGACGATTTCCGGCCGGTTCCATCCGCCGCACAGGGCGCGCAGCAGCACCGTCCCCGGCGGCGCCCGATCCGGGAAGATCGACGAGCACCATTGCACGCCCAGCACGTCGCGCCGCTCGCGCTGCGGCGAGAGGTAGCCGAACCCTTCCAGGGACATCGGCACATCAGCGGCACGGTAGCCCACGGCGACGACGGCCACGCGGTTGTACGCAATGCCGTCGATTTTCGCCGCCAGCTCGGCGTCCACGTCGGCCAGCAGCGCCGCCTGCTGATACGCCGGACAGGTCAGCGCCACCATGTCGGCCGTCCAGGCGTCGCGGCCGTCGGCCCGCACTTCCCAGCCGCCTTCCGGCGACCGCCGCACCGATCGCACCTTGACGCCGGGGACGGGCGGCGTCCGCAGCCGCTGGCGCAGCGTCTCGATCAGCAGACCCAGCCCCTCCCGAAAAGACCACATACCGGGTCTTTGAACGCCCTGGGCGCGGCGCTTGCGGCGGGCGGCGGCAAAGCCTCGGGTGATGCTGCCATGTTCGCGCTCCATCGCCGCGAGCCGCGGGAAGGCCGCTTTCACGCTGAGCAGCGTGGGGTCGCCGGCGTGGATGCCGGTGACGAACGCATCGGCCAGCGTCTCGGCGACCTCCCGACCGGCCCGGCGGCGCGCGAAGGCGTCGATGGATTCGTCGGCGTCGTCGCGGCGCGGCCGGCGGAAGCGCTCCGTCAAGATGCCGAGCTTCGCCCCCCAGCCGAGGGCGCCGCTTGTGAGGAACGACCACAGGCTGCCGGGCAGCTTGCGCAGCCGGCCGCCGAGAAAGAGGAAGCGGTTGCGGCCCGACGCCTCGCTGGCGGCGGTCAGGCGGTCGCCGAGGCCGAGTTCGCGGCAGAGGTCGAGCGTGGCGGGGTTCGTGTCGAGGAAGCCGTTGGGGCCGGCCTCCATGCGGAAGCCGTCGCGGTGAAGCGTGGCCACCTTGCCGCCGAGGCGGGCTTCCCGTTCGAGGACCACGATTTCGGCGACGGGCAGGCGTTGTTCCAAGCGGTAGGCGAGCGCCAGACCGGAGACGCCGCCGCCGACGATCACGATGCGGATCATAAGAAGAGCTTAGCCACAGAGATCACAGAGGCCACAGAGAAGCACGAAACGCCGCGGCTTCTGGCCTTTTATTCTCCGTGACCTCTGTGATCTCTGTGGCTAATGATTTTCTCAGAGCCACAATTTCACCCTTTCCAGCAGCTTCGGCGGCATCTTCGCCTCGACGATGCGCCGCACCTCCTGCGGGTGGTAGCGCGTGCTGAGGTGGGCGCAGATGATGAGTTCGTTCTTGAACCGATCGGCCCGCTCGATGAAGTCGTCCAGGTGCATGTGGCCGAACTTGTGGATCTTCTCGCGCCGGTGGTTCGGCCGGACGAAACTCAGCTCCGCAATGAGGATTTTCGCCTCGTACACCGCCGGGTAGGCGTCCATGCCGCCGGGGCTGGTGTCGCCGGTATAGGCCACGAGCGGCGTGCGCACCTCGCGCGTCACCGCCGTGCCGGACAGCCGCAGGTCGCGGATCTTGTCGCCGGGCAGGCCGTGGTACTCCTCCTTGAGCTTGAACCGCCGCTCCCACACCACATAGCCGACCGACGGGATCGTGTGCGTCGTGGCGAAAGGCACGATCACATGATCGCGCGACAATTCGATCTCCTCGCCGGCGTTGACGCCGTGCAGATTGCAGATCATCCGGCCGCGGTCGAGCCGTTGCAGGATCAGCAGGAAGCGGCGCACGTCCTCCAGGGCGTAGGCCGGGACGTACACGTCGGGCGGCGCCATGCGCATCATGCGCCGGCGGGCCACGTAGACCGGCAGGGCGGCGATGTGGTCGAGATGGGTGTGCGTGAGCAGCCAGGTCGGCGTGCCCATGAAGTCCCACGGCTGGGCGCCCAGGTCGAAGCCGATCTTCAGCTCGGGGATGCGCCAGTACGACTGCACCGCGGCGCGGGAGTAGCCCTCGATGGTGAGGCCGGCGTGCTGGCAGGACAGAATCGGCGCGTTATCGACCATGAGGGACCATCGGCGAGAGGCGCGGGACCATGCCACTATAGCAGGGGAGAGACACAAAACCAGGGAGACGGGTTCCCACCGTCATCCCGCCCGCATCGCCAGCACCTCCCGCGCCCCCGCGCCAGAAGTCGCTCCGCCAACCCCCGGCCGACCGCCTCCGCGGCCGCGGCCGGCCCCTCCGCCTCGTCCGCCACGCGCCGAGAGCCGTCCGGCGCCAGCACCGCCGCCCGCAGCGTCAGCCGATCCCCCTCGACCACGGCCCGCGCCCCGATCGGCACGAGACAACCGCCGCCCAGGCCGCGCAAGAGCGCCCGCTCGGCCAAGACCGCCGCCATCGTCGCCGCGTCGTTCAGCGGCCCCAGCACCGCCGCAACCGCCGCGTCGTCGGCCCGGCGCTCCAACCCCAGCGCGCCCTGGCCGACGGCCGGCAGCATCCACGACGGGTCGAGAATCTCCGTAATATGCCCCGCCAGGCCGAGGCGCTCCAGTCCCGCCTGCGCCAGGATGATCGCGTCCAGGCCCTGCTCGTCCAGCTTGCGCAGGCGCGTCTCGACGTTGCCGCGAATCACGGCGAGGGTCAGGTCCGGCCGGCGGTGCAGCGCCTGCGCCCGCCGGCGCAGGCTGCTGGTGGCGACGACGGCCCCCGGCGGCAGGGCGTCGAAGCAAGCGTGGCGCCGCGACGCCAGCACGTCGCCGGCCGGGCCCCGCGCCGGGACCGCCCCCAGCGCCAGGCCGTCGATCGGAGTCGTCGGCAGGTCCTTGAGACTGTGGACGGCCACATCGACCACTTCCATGAGAAGGGCGCGCTGGATCTCCTTGGTGAACACGCCATCGCCGCCGATCTGCGACAGCGGCAGGTCGCGCACCACGTCGCCGGACGTTTCGATGACGACCAGCTCGACCGGCCGCGGGGCGGCCAGCGGCCGTAGACGTTCGGCGACATGGCGGGCCTGCCAAAGCGCCAAAGGGCTGCCGCGCGTGCCGATGCGAAGGGGGGAATTCATAACGTGGGTGCGCCCAGATGTTGCAAGCGGCGGCGGACCTCCTCGGCCGTCGCCGCCCGGTCCCGCGGCCCCGTCTCCAGGCGCCGCCGTTCCGCCGCGTCGCGCTCGGCCCGGTCCAGCGCCAGCCACACCGGCTTCCGGGCGTCCGGGTCGTGGTCGCCGCGCGGGAACAGGTGCCAGTGCAGGTGCGGGACCTGATTGCCCAACAATTCATAATTCAGCTTGCGCGGCCGGAAACAATCCTCGATCGCGCGGGCCAGGAGACACATCTCGTCGAGATAGCCCCGGCGCTCCTCCGCGTCCAGCCCGCTCAGCTCCGTCGCGTGCCGCCGGGCGATCAGGAGACAATAGCCCTGATAATACTGCCACGTTCCCAGGAGGGCGACGCTGTGCGGGAAGCGCCAGACGACTTCCCCCGGCGGCAGCGCGTCGAGGTCGGCCAGCTTGCGACAAAACGGACAGTCGGACGCGCTCATGGGAGTGCTTCGTGGGGCCGGTTTCCAACCGGCCATGTCCGGGAGGCCGGTTGGAAACCGGCCCCACACGTCAGTACCGCGCCGGCCCAGGCGCGGTTGGGTGCTCCTCGGCCGGATGGTCGCGCGCCGCCAGGTCCAGCCGTTCGGCCTTCGTCGGCGCCGGCGGCTCGTCGGCCTCGGCTGGCGCCGTCGCCTTTGGGGCGGCGGGAGCTTCCGGCGCGGGCGGCTCGGCCGGGACCACGGATCGGGATGCGGCGACAAAAAGGGTGTCATAAATCCAGTGACCGGCAGCGCCTCCGAACATGCCGCCGAGGAGGGCCGCGAACAGGCCCGCCGGCCGCGGCTCCGGCGGTGCGCCGGCCCGCAGCCGCAGCCGCACCAGCAGAAGCACGCCCCACAGGCCGAGCGCCCCCGCCAGCACGCCGCCCACTTCCAGCCACGGGAACGGCGGCAGGTGGTTGTAGGCCAGGTCCTCGTTCACCCCGGCCACGGACGACAGCAGGATGGCGTCGTTCTTCGCCCTGTTGCTCCCCCGCGTGAACCAGCGCAGCCGGTCGTGAAGCCTCCGCGCGTCGGCCTCGGTGAACTGGGCGGTACGCGCCTCCGGCGGGACCGTGACGACGACGCATCCGTAGGTCCAGACCCAGCCGCGAATGACGTCCTTGCAAACCAGAATGGTAACCGCCTTGCCGCCGGCCTTGCGGGCCTCATCCGCTCCCCAGGCGCGAAGAACTTGGTCCTTTTGAACCGTATCCTTCGCCTCCTTGAGCTGTTTCTGCACCGCCTCGGGCGGCGCCTCTTCCGTTTTGAGGAGGAAATCCAGTCCGTACTTGTTCCCGATTTTGTGCAGCTCCTCGGACGCCTGCCGGGCGGCCGGCTCGTTGAAGAGATGGGCGTCGTCCTGGACCGCGGGCGGGGCGTCGTCGGCGCGAGCAAACACGGCGGCGGCCAGCACGCCCAGGACGGCGAATACGCTCAGTCGCGGCGGCGTCATGACCTCGGCTCCTGGCGAAGCGGGGCGGACCCGGAATGTTCATTATATACTTCGCTGCGAACTCGCGTGACATTGCGAAGAAGACGGGGCCGCCCCGCGCTTTCCTTGCTCCCGCCGGCCGGGTTTGGTACGCTCCCACAATGCGCACCACGCCATTCCTCCTCACCTCGTCGCTGCTGTTCGCCGCCGTCGCGGCGGCCCACGGTCGGCCCCCCACCCCCGCAGAGGACGCCCCCTTGGACGCCAGCTACCTCCGCCTGCACGCCGAGACGCGCGGCTTCCAACTCGGCCGGCCCGTTCGGCCCAAGCCGACGCCCGACGGCAAGTTCGTGCTGTTCCTCCGGGCGCAGCCGAAATCGCCGAAACAGAGCCTCTACGAGTTCGACGTGGCCACGGGCAAGACGCGCGAGCTGCTCACGCCGGACAGCCTGCTCCGGGGCGCCGAGGAGCATCTCAGCCCCGAGGAGAAGGCGCGGCGCGAACGGCAGCGCGTCAGCGTCGGCGGCTTCACGGATTTCCAGGTTTCCTCCGACGGCAACCAGATCGTGGTAATGCTATCCGGCAGAATCTACATGGTGGACCGCGTGTCGGGTGCGGTCCGAGACCTGCGCGTTGGGGACGGCGCCATCGCCGACCCGAAATTCGCCCCGCATGGCTCGACCATTTCGTACATCCACAATCAGGATGTGGCCATCAACGAATCTGTGCGCTTCAGGACCTACAGTACAACATCACTTCGGATGGCACGGAAAAGAAAACGCACGGCCTCGCCGAGTTCGTGGCTCAGGAAGAGATGGGCCGCTTCACCGGCTACTGGTGGGCGCCGAGCGGCGCGTCCATTGCCTATGAAGAGGCGGACGCCGAAGGCGTCGAAGTGTGGCAAGTGGCCGATCCCATTCATCCGGATCGGCCGGCCCAGTCCTTTTCATACCCGCGGCCGGGCCGCGCCAACGTCAAGGTGCGTCTCGGTATTACGACAGTGGAGGCCTTCAGCGGCGATACACTCTGGGTCAAATGGGACGACAAAACCTATCCCTATTTGGCGGACGTGCGCTGGGAAAAGGACGGCCCGATGACGCTCGTGGTGCAAAACCGCGCGCAGACGGAATTGGCCTTGCTCAAATGCGACCCGGCCACGGGCAAGACGACGCCGCTCTTGACGGAGAAGGACGCGGCCTGGGTGAACCTGCGGCACGACGGCCCGCGCTGGCTCAAGGACGGCTCGTTCCTTTGGGTCGGCGAGGGCAAGGCCGGCCCGCAACTGGAACGACGCAGCAAGGACGGCGCCCTGCAAGCCGTCCTCGTACCGCCGGAAGCCGGCTTTCAGGAGTTGATCGACCTCGATCCCGACGCGGGACGGGTCGCCTATCGGGCCAGCGCCGATCCGACGGAATCGCAGCTGTACCTTCTGGCGGTGGAAGGCGGCAAGGCGAAGCAGGTGAGCCAGGGGGCCGGCCAGCATTCGGCCGTCTTCGCCAAGGACCATTCGCTCTACATCGAAACCTTCACCTCGACCGGGGCCATGCCGAAAACGACGGTCCACAAGGCCGACGGCGAACTCGTCGGCGAATTGCCGTCCGTGGCGCTGGAGCCGCCGTTCGCGTTGAATTCGGAGATCGTCAAAGTCGGCGAAAACCCCGGCTTCTACGCCTACGCCGTCCGGCCGCACGACTTCGACAAGGCGAAACGCTATCCCGTGATCCTCCACGTCTACGGCGGCCCGACGCATCTGATGGTGGCGGACGCGATGGGCGGCCGGCTCATCGACCAGTGGCTGGCCGACCAGGGTTTCATCGTCGCCGCCGTGGATAACCGCGGCACGCCGGGCCGCGGCCGCGATTGGGAGAAAGCGGTCAGCAAGCACTTCGGCAGCGTGCCGCTGGAGGATCAGATCGCCGGCCTGAAGGCGCTGGGCAAGCGCTTTCCCGAGATGGACCTGGACCGCGTCGGCGTCTACGGCTGGTCGTTCGGCGGCTACCTGTCGGCGCTGGCCGTGCTGAAGGCGCCGGACGTGTTCAAGGCGGCGGTGGCCGGCGCCCCGGTCGTGGACTGGATGGACTATGACACGCACTATACGGAGCGCTATTTGGGCCTTCCCGATAGGGACGCCGAGGCGTACAAGGAGGCGTCGCTCTTGACCTACGCCGCGGACCTGAAGCGGCCGCTGCTGCTGGTCCACGGCACGGCCGACGACAACGTGTACTTCCGGCACACGCTCAAGCTGACCAACGCACTGTTCCGGGCGGGCAAGGATTTCGAGCTGCTGCCGCTGGCCGGCATGACGCACATGACGCCGGACCCGGTGGTGACGGAGCGGCTGTACGAGCGCATCGTGGGGCACTTCTGGAAGCACCTGGGCACGCCGGAGCCGTAATTCGGCGCGTCATTCAAAGAAACGGCGGACGGGGACGCGGAAATCGGACAGCACCTCGGGCAGCGTCAGTTCCTCGTCCCTCCGCACTTCGCGCGGCGACTGATCGGCGTGGTAGACGTGCGCGGTTTCCGGTTGCTGATCGAGGACGCAGACCAGCGTGACGCCGACTTGCAGGTATTCGCCGACCTTGACGACGATTTGGCGCCAGCGATCACCCGGAGAGCGGACCTCGAAGACGAGTTCGGGCGCCACCGGGAGGTAGCCCCGCGCCAGCGGCCCTTGCGGCGTCCGGGCGTAGCTGTAGAAGGCCACGTCGGCCCCTCGCACCGTGTCGGGGTCGCGCTCCGTAATAACGCCGGAATCGTTGCTCACCAGCCGTCCGACGGGATGGCTGTCGAGATACTGCTGCAACAGGAGAATGGTCCGAACACAGATTTCGCCGTGGCGCGGCGCGGGCATGTTCATGGGTACAACCACTCCTCGCACCAGTTCCGACGGCCGGCCGTCGTCGGGCAGCTCGGCGTATTCCTCGGCGGTCAGCAGGGCGGCGGCGGTCGTCATGGTGAAGCTCCCTTGCGTCGTGGCGGCGCACACGCCAACATAGCCGATGTCCATTGCGGAGGGAAGGCATGGAAGTCCGCAGCATCGAGGCGATCGTCCGGGCGCTCAACGACGCCGGCGTCCGCTATCTGATCGCCGGCGGCGTGGCCGTCGTGGCGCACGGCTACGTCCGCTACACGGCGGACCTCGATCTGATCTTCGAGCTGTCCGAGGGGAACCTGCGTCCGGCGGTGACGGCGTTGGCCGGCCTGGGATACCGACCGACGGCGCCGGTGCCGCTGGAGGCGTTCGCCGACGGGCCGACGCGGGCGGACTGGATTCGCACCAAGGGGTTGACGGTCCTGTCGCTCCACAGCCCCCAACACCCACAAACCGTCGTCGATTTGTTCGTCGAGGAGCCTTTCGATTTCGCCAAGGCGTACACCGCCGCGGCCCGCATGGAAGTGGCCGCGGGCCTTCCGGCGACCTTCGTGGGGCTCGACGATCTCCTGACGCTGAAGCGCCAGGCCGGTCGCCCCAAGGACCAGATCGACATCGACCATCTGGAAAAGATCCGGGAAGGGCGGGCCAATGGCTGAGAACGAATTGCAAGACGAGGGGACATGGCCGGTCGGCTGGGACGGCCATGAACGGGCGCAGCTGCTCCGCATGGCGGCCTGGCCGCTGCCTCTGAAACTTCGCTGGCTGGAAGAAGCCCAGGCTCTGGTCGAGCATCTGCGGAGCCAATGGAAGCACTCGACCAGCGGAATCACCCCTCCTTCGGAGACGGGGGAATGATCCGCCGATAGAACTCCCTCGCTGGCGCTTCGGGCTGGTCGGCGGCCCCGTCGGGCCGGCGAACCTTCGCCGGGCCGGCGGCGTAGGACGGATGCGTGTGGTCCGCCGGCTCCTGGACGAGGCGCCTCCATGGCTCAAGAAGTCATTGTCGAAACCCGCAAGCTGACGAAAGTCTACCGCGACTTCTGGGGCCGCCGTAAGAAGGACGCTCTGCGCGCCCTCTCCATCGAGATCTACCGCGGCGAGATTTTCGGCCTCCTCGGCCCCAACGGCTCCGGCAAGACCACCACCATCAAGCTCCTGCTCGGGCTGCTCTTCCCCACCGACGGCGAGGCCTTCGTCTTCGGCAAGCCCGCCGCCGACGTGAGCAAAAACGAGCGCGTCGGCTACCTGCCGGAAGAGTCGTACCTCTACCGCTTCCTCAACGCCGAGGAGACGCTCGATTTCTACGGCCGGCTCTTCAACATGCCGGCCGGCGTCCGCCGGGCCAAGTCGCAGGACCTCATCGAGAAAGTCGGCCTCAAGAACGATCGCAAGCGCATCCTCCGCGAATACTCCAAGGGCATGCGCCAGCGCATCGGCCTGGCCCAGGCCCTCATCAACGACCCCGACCTCATCATCCTCGACGAGCCGACCTCCGGCCTCGACCCCCTCGGCACGCGCTGGATGAAGAACCTCATCCTGGAGCTGCGCGCCCAGGGCAAGACGGTCATCATGTGCAGCCACCGCCTGGAGGACGTGCAGGACGTGTGCGACCGCATCGCCATCCTCAGCGAGGGCGATCTCCAATCCTACGGCGAAGTCAAGACGCTGCTGCAAGACGTCAACCGCGTCGAGATGCGGGCCAGCGGCCTCCAGCTGACCGACCAGCTCCGCGCCGACCTCGAAGAGGTGCTGCGCAAGCACGGCGGCAAGCTCGACGTCGTCGGCCACCCGACGACCACGCTGGAGGATTACTTCCTGCACATCGTCGAGGAGAGCAAGGCGCACCCCGGCCGGCGCTTCCTGCCCGGCAAGGACGGCGGCAAGACCGTGCCCGCCGCCCCGCCGGCCGCGCCGGGATCGACCGACATCACGGAAAATCGGTGACGTTCCATAGGTCCTATAGGACTTATACGTCCTATAGGACCTATGAAATATCTTGGGCAGGGGCCTCGTTCATGTTCGCCGTCCTGTTCCTGGAACGCGACCCGCTCCGCCTGGCGGACGTTCCGCTGGGACTCTACCACTGGGTCCAGACGGTCGGCGGCTTCGCCATGATCGGCGTCGTCGCCTGGCTGCTCGTCGATTGGGTGCGCCGCCGCCCCGCCGACCGCGACGCCGTCCCCACGCCGCTGCGCGGGTTCGTCGCCGCCTGCATCGGGCTGGCCGCCAGCGCCTACCTCGCCGTCCTGCCGCTCTGGCTCTACGAGGCCTTCGAGTTCTGCTTCGGCAGCAGCTTCTTCCCCTCGCCCAACGGCGGCGTCGTCGATGTCGTCTGGAAGCCGGCCGTGCAGACGTATGAGAGCGTCTGTCTCTTCATCGGCGGCTTCCTGTGCATGGTCGTGGTCCTGACGCCGTTCGTGCTGAACCTGCTGGCCCTGCGCTGGCGCCGCATCTTCGCCCTGGCCGGCCTCAGCTTCAAGGAGGCCCTCCGCCGCCGCGTCCTGTGGGCCTTCTCCGCCCTGCTGCTCGTCTTCCTGTTCGGCAGCTGGTTCATCTCCGGCCGGGCCAAGCACGAGGACCAGCTCCGCACCTACGTCCAGCTCGTCTTCTGGGCCATGACGCCGCTGCTGCTGTTCACCAGCGTCTTGCTGGCCGCCTTCAGCATCCCGGCCGACATCCGCCAGCAGACCATCCACACCGTGCTGACCAAGCCGGTCCAGCGCTTCGAGGTCTACCTCGGCCGCGTCCTCGGCTTCACGGGCCTGATGTCGCTGGTGCTGCTGGTCCTCAGCGGCGTCAGCCTCCTTTACGTCCTCCGCGGCGTCGATCCCGACGCGGCCTCCGAGAGCCTCAAGGCCCGCTCGCCGCTGTTCGGCACGCTCAGCTTCGAGAACACCGGCGACGTGGAAAAGGGCGTCAACGTCGGCGAAGAGTGGGGCTACCGCAGCTACGTCACCGCCCCGATCGCCGGCGAGCCGCCGCAGACGGCCGTGTTCCACTTCGCCGACCTGCCCTCCGACCTCGCTAACCGCAAAGAGGTCCGCTGCGAGTTCAATTTCGCCATTTACCGGGCCTACAAAGGCGAAAAAGAGGCCCGCGGCATCGGCTGCGCCTTCGCCTTCCAGACCTGGCGCTTCGACCCCGACAAGCTCGACGAGTACCGCAAGAAGCGCAAGGAGGAGCGCAACAAGCCCGGCCACCCTTCCGACCTGGACATCGACAACGCGCTGGCCGAGACATACGGCTACTACGAGATCGACAGCCTGCCGGTGACGAATTTCCACACGATGACCCGCGACCTGCCGGGCGGTCTGTTCAAGAACGCCGAGCAGGACGACCCTAAACGGCGGGAGTACCTGGACCTGCGCGGCCTCAAGCCGGCGCCGCTGGAGGTGCGCGTCCGCTGCCTGGACAAGCAGGAATACGTGGGCATGGCCCGCTACGACATGTACCTGCGCGAGGACGACCCCAACGCCGGCGGTGAGGCCCGGGGCTTCGCCGTCAACTTCCTCAAGGGGTCGGCCGGCCTGTGGATGCGCCTGGTCCTCATCATCGCCGTCGCCACGGCCCTCAGCACCTACCTGAGCAACGTCATCACCCTGCTGGTGGCCCTGATGCTCTACGTCGGCGGCATTTTCCGCGAGTTCATTTACTCCGTCGTCGCCGGCAAGAACGTCGGCGGCGGCCCGTTGCAGTCGTTCTTCGCCGTCGTCGGCCGGCAGGTCGGCGTCGGACCGCAGGAGCGGGCGCCCAGCCTCGTGTACGACGGCCCCGGATGGAGCCTGCTCCAGCACGACACCTCGCACCTGGAACAGACGACCTCCCGCTTTCTCTTCGGCGCCTTCGACCCGCTCTTCCGCGGGGTCATGGGCCGCGTGTTCGACCTGATCCCCGACGTGGACCGCTTCGACCTGACGCTGTTTGTGGCGGAGGGCTTTGACATATCGCTCAGCCAGCTCCTCGTGACCCTGCTGCTGCTGATCGGCTACCTGCTGCCGTGGGCCGTGCTGGCGTTCTATCTGCTCAAGTGGCGCGAGGTCGCGTCCAACACCTGACCGCTTGTTTCTTTCTCCCCTCCCCCCTTGCGGGGGAGGGGCCGGGGGTGGGGGGTGATGCTCTCGGAAGTTCTCACCCCCCACCCCAACCCTCCCCCGCAAGGGGGGAGGGAGAGGGCCGCCCCTCTCCCCAGAGTACCGGGGAGAGGGGAGAATTCGGAGGAGTTCCCCCCATGCCGGACATCCTGTGGCAGGTCGGTTTCGCGGTGTTCGCCGCCGTCCTCGTGGCGTGGTTCGTCCTCACCCACGTGTTCTTCCGGTCCATCGCCCGGTTCGTCTCCTCGACCTTCCTGGGCCGCAACACCTCGACGGCGATGGCGGAGGCGGTCGCCAAGAAAGCGATTTACGGCGTCGCCATCGTCTTCTTGTTCACCTACGCCTACGTCTGGCGCACCGTGGTCGTGGACGCCCAGGGCCGGAAATTCGCCGTGCGCGAGCAGAGCCACGGCGACGTTCACCTGAGCGGCTCGCTGGTCCGCCTCGGCCTGGGCGGCTTCCGCGGCGTCACTACCTGCTATCTGTGGAACCTCGCCATGGACAAGCAGATGAAAAACCAGCTCAACGAGCTGGAGGTCATCGTCGGCTGGCTCACCGAATTGCAGCCCCACTTCAACACGCCGTGGCTTTTTCAGAGCTGGAACCTCGCCTATAACGTGTCCAACAAGACGGACCAGCCCAGCGACAAGTATTTCTGGATCAGCCGCGGCGCCCAGCTCCTGGCCAGCGGCGAGCGGCAGAACGAGGACGACCCGGACTTGCGCTTCGAGCTGGGCACGACTTACCAGCACAAGATCTGCCAGAGCGACGAAACGAACTACCACCGCTCGCTGTTCCAGCTGAGCCTGATCCCGCCCAACGAGCGCGACCCGGCCCGCTTCCGCGTCAAGGGCGACAAGCGCAAGATCAACTACGACGAGTTCGTGAAGTTCTGCGACGACCACCCGCAGCTGATTCGCCGGCTGCGCGAGGGCATCCACAAGGACACGCTGTACGAGCAGCGCCGGCTGTTCAGCTGCGCCACGCCGGAGGAGGTGGTGCGGTTCCTGGCGGACAACTTCCGCGTGCCGTCGCTGTACCCGGAGGCGAAGCCGACGCCGGCCGGCGCCGACTGGGCCTCCGACCCCAACCGCGCTCTGGACCCCGACGAGCTGGGCGCTTCCCGGTGCTGCCGCCGCCGCGCTCGTACCCTCGGGATTCGCCCCTGCACCTGTTCCTGCCCTACGACGACATGGACAAGGGCGATCTGACGGAGGAGTCGGCCCAGGGGAACCTGGACGACTGGGACGGGTTCCTGGTGTCCCGCGCCTGGTACAGCTACTCCCTGGAGCCGGTCCCCGCCCCTTCCGACCTGCCGGGCGACAGCGAGCCGATCGTGGACCGGGTCCGCCAGCGCGTGCCGCGGCACATGGAAACCGTCATCTTCCGCCAGTACCCGGCGCAGGCGCAAAGCTACATCGCCGAGCGCCTGGAGGAGGAGGGCTGGTTCGACGACGAGGGCTGGTCCACCAAGGGGCCGGAATGGTTCAGCAAGGTGATCGGCTCCGGCCGCAACTGGGCCGCCAACGCCTGGGGCGAGGCGTACAAGATGTGGCGGGCGCACGGCGAACGGAACCACCTCCTGCTGCCCAAACCGGAGGACGAGGAGAACCTCAGTCGCCAGGCGGCCAAATACCGCGCGGCCCGGCATCTGACCATCGACATGCCCTTGCCGCCTTCCGAGGATAATCCAGACCTGAAAGAGGGATGGAAGGCCGGCCGCTTCCTCTTCCTCTACCAGGCCAGCCGCCAGGTCAGCGCGTTCTCGCACAACTACAACCGGGCGCTCGTGGAGCAGGACCCGAAGACGGTCCGGGCGCGGGCGCTGTTTTACAAGGCCCAGGGCTACGCCCTGATCGGCTCGACCGAGAAGGCGCTGCAGACCTATCACGATCCCGATCCGGGTCCGCACCCGGAGGACGTGAACAAGCGGCCGATCCTGGAGGGGCTGAGCGCGCTGGACGCCTGGACCAAGATCCTCAAGGAACACAACGATTTCCGGCACGACGATTTGATCGAGGAGGAGTCGTTTGAAGTCGAGCTGGACTATCTGGACGTGCTCAACCGCGCCCTGCCCGGCAACGAGCTGAAGGCCCAGCTCGGGGCGGCGTCGCTGGCCGGCGCCGGCGGCTTGCAGAACGCGGCCGGCCTGCTGGAGGTGCTTTATCCGACCGACCTCCCGACGCTGGCGCTGACTCAAGGCCCGTTCGACCGGATGGAGGACGACAACAAGACGCCGTGGATCATGGCCGGCGTCAAGAAGAACGTGCTGGAGCGGCGCCGCACCTATCAGCCGCGCAAGAAGGACACGGTGGAAGCCGCGCCGGCGGCGCCGGTGTTGAAACCCGTTCAGCCGCCGGAGCAGCCTCAGCCGGCGGGGACGGGACCGGCCCGGCCCTGATCGGAGAGGGGGCGCATGGCCGATGTGGTGCTGAGCGTGCTGGCCCACCCGGACGACGCGGAATTCCTGTGCGCCGGCGCCCTGATCCGCCTGGCGCGGGAACACGGCTGGAGCGTCCACATCGGCAGCATGACGCCCGGCGACTGCGGCTCGGCGGAGCGGCCGCCCGAGGAGATCGCGGCGATCCGCCGGGCCGAGGGCGCCCGCGCCGCCGGCCTGATCGGGGCGGTCTATCACTGCGTCGAGGAGCGCGACCTGCGCATCTTCTATGCGGAGCGGCCGCTGGAGCGCGTGACGCGGCTCCTGCGCCAGGTGCGGCCGCGCCTCGTGCTGACGCACAGCCCCGCCGACTACATGCTGGACCACGAAGTCACCAGCACCCTGGTGCGCGCCGCGGCGTTTGGCGCGCCGGCGCCCAACTTCTTCCGCGATCAAGGGCACGGGCCGCCGTTAGAACACATTCCCCATCTGTATTATTGCGATCCGATCGAGGGCAAGGACGCGCTGGGCCGCGAGGTGGAAGCCCAGTTCTGCGTGGACGTGAGCGGCGCGATCGACGCCAAGGCCGCCATGCTGGCCGCCCACGCCAGCCAGCGCGACTGGCTGCTCAAACACCACGGCATGGACCAGTACGTCGATTCGATGCGAGATTGGTGCGCCCGCCGCGGCGAGCGGATCGGCGCCGCCTATGCCGAAGGGTTCCGGCAGCACCTGGGGCACGGGTATCCGCAGGAGGATTTGCTGGGGCGGCTGCTGGGCGCACGAGCGCCCGTTTAGCCGCTCTTCGCAGAAGAGCGCGCCGCCGGCGCGCTCTTCTGCGAAGAGCGGCTAAACGAACGGGGAAAACACACAACCCCGGGGCGGCGAGGCGTCGTGCCTGGCGGCCCCGGGGCGCGTCGAATGCCCTGGGAGAGAGTGGTGCGATCAGGCGTAGGTGCATACGGCTTCGGCCTCAACCATCTCCACGTCCTTGCGGTCCATTTCGTCGAGGATCACGGGGTGCCAGGACAGTTCCCGCCGGCTGGGAGGAACGTAGTTTTCGCGCGCCCAACGACGCAGGCGCAGTTCCTCGATGAAGTCGATCTCCGCAGCGACACGGCTTAGCATAAGCTATTTCCCTCAAAGGCCGAAGAGTCTTCCCATTTTTGGGAATGTACCCCAGAAGTATATCGAGCCGCGGCCGGAGAGCAAGGATCTTTTTCGGTTTCCGCGTCGGATTTTCGGCGGACCATCCCGCGCCGGCGGAACCGCTTCGCCTGGCCTCCGCCCCTTCCCAATCGGGCGGGAAGTCGTTAGGCTTTTATCCGTAGGATCGGCCTTCCCTCCCCTGCTGAACGGCGACCACCCATGAGCTGGCTCCGAACCGAATACCTCCTCAAGGGCCTCTTCCTCGGCCTGGTGCTGTACGCCGCTCTGGATCAAGCCGCCGCCCCGCCGGACGGGAATACCTGGGCGCACTTCGCCCAGCTCAACCTTTCCGCCGTGGCCGGGCTGGCGATCGCCCTTGCGATCGCCGCTGGCGTCCGGCTGCGCCAGGGGTTCCGCGTGCGCGGCCGGCCCCACCTTTTCCTCCTGTTCCTCCTGCTCGAAAGCCCCTGGCTGGTTTACCTGGGCGTCCTGGCCGGCACAGTCGTCGGACTGTACTGGATTCATCCGGGGACGTGGGACGACCCGATGCTGCCGTCGGTGCTGTGCGGCGGCGTCGGGCTGGGCGTCGTGTTCTGCCTGCTGCGCCAGGTCCCGCGGAAGATGGCACGGCTGGTCTACGGCCTGCTGCTGGCGGTCGTCATGGCGGGCGGCGTGCTGTTCTGGCTCGGCCAGTTCGGCGACTTTGGCCAGCGGCCCAACCTGCCCAACCTGAACATCGGCCCGCAAGCCCAGCCGATCACCCAAATCCTGTTCGCCGTGCAGGTCCTGGCGGGCACGGCACTGTTCTGCGTCCTGGTCCTGGCCGGCCGTGAGGACGAGTCGGAGGCGGACGTCGCCGCCGTGTGCGCCGGCCTGGCGCTGAGCATCGGCGTCTTGGAACGGACCTTCCTCACCGACGCCGAAACCCTGGCCCACGTCGGCCACCTGCTCTATCTGATCCCCGTCGGCCTGTACGCCGTCTACGTCCTCCGCGCCCTGCCCTGGCTGCGCGTGGTGAAGCACGCCTTCCGCGGCATGAGCTTCGCCCAGGTGGGCGGCTACCGCCGCGCCCTCCAGTCGTTCCGCCGCGCCCTCGCCCTCGACCCGAAAAACAAGCTGGCCCTCCAGGGCGTCTGGAACGTCCACCGCTCGCTCGACCTCAACGCCGTCGCCGACGATCCGCAGACGCTGGCCCTGGTCGATCTCGACCTCTGCCTGGACCGGGCCGGCTCGCTGCTGGTGCAGGGCAAGCCGACCGCCGCCCAGCTCGGCGAGGCGCACCGGATGCTCGATCTGGTGCTGCGCTTGCGGCCGCAGCTGCAGCCGCCGATCGACTACTGGCGGGCGGTGGCCCACACGCACGGCCGGCAGTACGACGAGGCGGCCGCCGAGCTGGTCCGGCTGCTCGACCCGGTCCACTACGGCCGCGACAACCCGCAGCGCCAAACCGTGCTGCTGCCGGCGTGGCAGCTGGCCCTGACCCTGTCGGAGGAGCTGCGGCGCCGCGTCGGCGCCGCAGCTGACCCAGCCGGGCCGCCGCATGGAAGCCATCGCCGTGGTCGAGCGGCGCCTGGCCGAGAACAACGGCGACGAGGCCGCCTGGGGCCTCAAGCGCATGCTCTACAGCGAGTTGACGGAGGCGGAATATGTCGAAACGATGGGCGACCAACCGCTGGCGCCGTCTCCAGACCCTGCCACAACGGGGAGGCAGCCGCCGTTCGACTACAACTACGTGCAGCAGCTCGGCCTGGCCCTGATCGACGACGACACGCGCTGGCCGCGCGGCGGCGAGTACCTGCGCATGGCCGCCCACGGGATGCCGACGCTGGGGCCGACGCTGTTCTGGCAGATCGCGCAGGCCCAGCAGCGCGTCGGCAAGCTGGACGAGGCGCGGCGCAACCTGGAGCTGGCCAAGCGCGCCGGCCGGTCGATCGGCGCCAAGAACCTCGCCGACGCCGAGCGGCAGGCTTACTTCTACAGCGTCAAGAGCCTCGCCGACTCGGCGCAGGCGGCCGGCGACCTGGACGCGGCGGTCGAGAACCTGCACTTGTACGCCGAATCGGAGCGGAGCGGCCTGGAGACGCTGCGGACGCTGGCCGACCTGTACGAGCGCAAGGGCGACCCGCTGATGGCCCTGCGCGTCACGGAGCAGGCGCTCCTGTACAACCCCCGCGACAAGGACCTGCTCGGCCGCAAGGACAAGTATTACTACTCGGTGATGCCGGAGGACCTGCGGGCGCGGCTGGACGCGGTCAAGGGCGGCTTCGACTTCGATTACTGCCTGCGGCGGGCGCGGACGGTGCTGGACGGCCGACTCCAGACCGACGCGGAATGGCTGGACGTGGCGTCGCACCTGATCCAGCTGGCCATCGTGGTGAAACCGGAGAGCCTGACGGCGAAAGTGCTGTATGCCCGGCTGCGGCTGCGGTTCGGCGAGCGGGAGGAGGCGACGACCCTGCTGGAGCGGGTGCGGGAACCGAAGCCCGAGCGGTTCGAGGGCGAGGACGAGGAGGCGTGGTACCAGGCCTGCCAGCTTTTGGGCGACCTCTACCTGGAGGCGGCCCGGCCCGACCTGGCGGTGCCGTGCCTGACGGAGTTCCGCAAGAGCGCCAAGAGCGGCGCCCGCACGCTGTACAAGCTCGGCCAGGCCTACGAGCAGCTCGGCGACCGCGCCCACGCCATGAAGGCCTACGAGATGGTGACGGCCTACGACGGCAACCCGCTGGTCTACGACGCGCGGAGCGCGTTGAATCGACTCAAGGCGTCGTGAACGGTTAGCCGCGACGCGGAGCGGAGCGCTTCCGTCGGAGCGCTCCGCTCCGCGTCGCGGCTAACCATTAGACGATCTTTTCCCCCGCCTCCGCCGACCGTCTCGACGCCAGCTGCGCCTTCAGCTCCGCCGAGGTGAGGACCTGCGTGTCTTCGAGGAAGCTGTCGTTGACGGCCGGCTCCGCTTCCGGCTCCGGCGGGCGCTTCGGCGGCAATGGGTTCTCGCGCGTGCCCATGAGGTTGGCCCAGGGGTGCCAGTCGGGAACGTGCATGCAGATGGTCCGCACGGCCGCCATCAGCGGCATCGCCAGGAACAGGCCCGGAACGCCCCACACCAATTCCCAAAACAGGCACGCCAGCATCACCGTCGTGGCGTTGAGTTCCATGCTCCGGCCCATGACGACCGGCACGACGAAATATCCCTCCAGCATCACGAACAGGACGTAGAAGACCAGAATGCCGAACGGCACCCACGGGTTGTCGCAGCTGATGAAGGCGTCCAGGATCGGCGGGAAGCCGGCGATGATCGGGCCGATGTAGGGGACGTACCAGAGCACGGCCGTCAGGAGCGCCCACGTCCACGGCTGGCTCAGGCCGAGCAGCTGGTAGAGCAGGCCGAGGAACAGGCCCATCGAGAAGTTGATGATGGTGCGCCAGACCACGTAGGAGCGGATCTGCGTGGCCATGTCCTTGAGGGCGTCCACGGCCCGGCGCTGCGCCGACTCGGTGGGGCCGAAGATCGAGACCAGATGCCGCGACAGCATCTTGCCCTCGATCAGCAGGAACAGCAGCACGAACAGGATGAGGATGACGCCCCACAGAATTTGCGACCCCGAATAGCCGATGGACGTGACCATGTTGACGAAGGCGTCCTTGTTCGGGTCGAAGAAGGACTTGATGGTGACGAAAAGGTGGGATTTATTGGGGTCCTTGTTGAAGTACTGGTCGTCGTCGCCGATCACGGGCGCCATCGCCGAGATCTTGTCGCGGAAGTGGCCGTACATCTCCTTCTGCTTGACGTCGGCGCCGACGTCCAGCACGAATTTGCTGAGCGACAGGCCGAAGGCGATCGCGACGAGCAGGGTGCAGATCACCAGGCCGCCCACCGTGGTGAGACAGGCCACGCCCCAGGGCAGGCGCAGCCGCCACATGCACGGCCGCAGCCACGGCAGGCGGGCGCGGCCGGCCACGCCCGGCAGCGGCACGCCGCGCTTGTTGAGCCACGTCACCACCGGCCACAGCATCGCCGCCAGCAAGAGGGAGATGATCGCCGGGATGAAGATGGGACTGCCCAGGTAGAGGGCCAGGACCACGCTGAACAGGATGAGGGCGTTGAGTCCCCACCGCGTCGCCGTGCTGAGGTTGAGGTTCATCACGTCAGAGGCCCTTCCGGGTTTGTCCGCTCTCGGCTATCCGCTTTCAGCCGTTGCGCGGAACCATCCCGGCGAATCATCATACCGCATCAAGGGTTCGGCCGAAAGCGCTCAGCGGACGGCTTCGTGTCGCAGCTTCGCCGCCCGGACGGTGTTGTGCAGAAGCATGGTGATGGTCATCGGGCCGACGCCGCCCGGCACGGGCGTGATGGCCGAGACGATCGGCCGAAGCGCGTCGAAGTCGGCGTCGCCGGCCCAGCGGCCGTCCGGCGTGCGGTTCATGCCGACGTCCACGACCACGGCGCCCGGCCGAACCATGTCGGCGCGGAGCGTGTGGAGCTTGCCGATAGCGGCCACGACGATATCCGCGCCTGCGCGTGAGGGCGGCCAGGTCGCGGCTGCGGCTGTGGCAAAGCGTCACCGTGGCGTCCACACCTTTTTGGGAGAGGATAAGGGAGAGGGGTCGGCCGACGATGTTGCTGCGGCCGATCACGACCACGTGAGCGCCGGCCAGGGAGATGTTGTTGCGGACGAGGAGCTGCTGCACGCCGTAGGGGGTGCAGGCCAGGAAGCGCGGCCGGCCGGCGGCCAGGAGACCGAGGCTCTCGGGGCCGAAGCCGTCCACGTCCTTGAACGGCGACACAGCATCCACGATTGCGGCCTCGTCGATGTGGGGCGGCAGCGGCAGCTGGACGAGGATGCCGTGGACGGCCGGGTCGGCGTTGAGGTCGGCTACCAGCGCGAGCAGGTCGGCCTGAGAGATGGAAGCCGGCCGGTGGTGCAGCCAGCTGGCGATACCGGCCTTTTCACAGGCCTTTTGTTTGCTTTTGACGTAGCTCTGGCTCTGCGGGCTGTCGCCGACCAGCACGGCCGCCAGACCGGGACGGACGCCGGACGCCTGGGTGAAGGCGGCCGCGTCGGCGGCGATCTCCGCCTGCATCGTCTGGGCCAGCGCCTTGCCGTCGAGGAGGGCCGCGGTCATGGGGTCGTTCCGATGGCGGCGAGCGGCGCGGCGTCAGCCCGCCGGTTGCAGCTGCACCGGCGGGCTGACGCCGCGCCGCTCGCCTCGGGGCTCACTTGATTTCCAGCAGCTCGACCTCGAAGAGCAGCGTCGAGTTCGGCGGGATGTCGTCGCCGGCGCCGCGCTTGCCGTAGGCGAGATCCGGCGGGATGACGAGGGTGCGCTTGCCGCCGACCTTCATGCCGGCCACGCCCTCGTCCCAGCCCGGGATGACCTTGCCGGCGCCCAGCGGGAAGGGGAACGGCTCTTTGCGGTCCACGCTGCTGTCGAACTTCTTGCCCTTGGTTTTGCCGCCGTCGGTGGTGAGCCAGCCGGTGTAGTGGACCACGACCGTGTCGCCGGCCTTGGCCGTGGCGCCGTCGCCGACCTTCGCGTCGTGGTATTTCAGACCCGAGTTGGTGGTCACGAAATCGCTCCCTGGTTTGTCGTCGGCCGCGTTGGACACCAGGACGATGCACAGGACGCCCAGGCCGACGATCGCGACAAGCGGAACCCAGAAATACTTCTTCATGTCTTCTTTCCTTTCCCGGAAAGGGTCGAAGAGGAGGTTTGCCGATCCTCTTTTCATACCAGATTCGCGGCGGGAATGCGACGGTCTTCCGTCAGACAACGTGGGCCTGCTTCAGAAAATAATACGCCGCCAGGACCAGGCCGACGGCCACGACGAAGCAGCGCAGGATCGTCCGCGGAATGCGGCGGCCGATCACGGCGCCGTAATAGCCGCCGAGGACGGACGCGACCGCCATCACCGGGGCGTAACGCCAATCGACCTTGCCGTCCATGACGAAAACGACGATCGACACGCCGTTGATGACGGCGGCGAGGATCGTCTTGACGGCGTTGATGCGGTGGACGTCGCCCATGCCCATGAAGCTGAGCGAGGTCAGCATGAGGATGCCGATGCCGGCGCCGAAGTAGCCGCCGTAGACGGCCACGAAGAACTGAAACACGACGACGACGGTTTGCACGCCGAGCGAGGCCCGGCCGGTTTCCGGGTGCGGCGGGAACCAGCGGGCGAGATACGGCTGCACCAGGAACAGCAGCGAGGCGACGAGGAGCAGCCAGGGGATGACGAGCGTGAAATAGCCGGGGTCGGTGCGCGTCAGCAGCAGCGCCCCGACCACGCCGCCCAGCAGGCTGGGCGCGAACAGCAGCATCAGCCAGCGGCGGCTGCCGCGCAGCTCGCGGCGGTAGCCCCACGCCCCGGCGAGGGAGCCGGGCACCAGCGCCACGGTGCTGGTCGCGTTGGCGATCACGTCGGGGGTGTGGACGGACAGCAGCGTCGGAAACGTCAAGAGCGTGCCGCCGCCGGCCACGGCGTTGACCGCCCCCGCGGCGAAGGCCGCCACGCACAGCGAGCCGTAGACCCAGAGGAACTCCCACGTCAACGAGGGTGCCATGCTTTCGCGGCCCTTCAGGAACCGGGACGAGCCTCCCGAAGCTTTATGGGCCGCGAAAGCATGATGGCGTCGCCGACCCCATCATGCTTTCGCGGCCCGGCACGACGGGGGGACGGAATGAGGCTTGGGATGGCCGCGAAAGCATGGCGCCCCCAATTCGGGCCTCCGGCGTCAGTTCCACCGCACCACGACGCCGAGATATTCCTCCTTGTCCTTGAGCAGCCCGTCGTAGGCGGTCCCCAGCTCCTCGGCCCGAATCGAATGCGTGACGAGGCCGGCCAGGCTCAATCGGCCGGAGGCGAGAGCGGCCAGCAGCCAGTTCTGGGCCTTGTTCACGTCCCAGGCGCCGGCCAAGCGGGTGTGGGCCGGCTCGAACAGCATGTTGCCGTGCGCCCCCGTCACCTCCAGATAGCGACGATGCAGATCGTCATAGAAGTTGACAGCGTTGGCCTTGCCGCGCGGGCTGCCGACGACGACGACCTGGCCGCCGTCGCAGGCCAGCGACATGGCGACCGGCACCGCGTCGGGCACGCCGGTGGCGTCGGCCACGACCTCGGCGCCGCGCTGATGGAGGAGCTGCGCCAGCTGGTCGCGGACGGGGCCGGCCGCGGGGTCGATGACGTGATCGGCGCCGGCGGCGGTCGCGGCCTGGCGGCGCATGGCGACGGCGTCGATGCCGACGACCGGGTGGGCGCCGGCCGCGATCAGGCAGCGGAGCGCGAACTGGCCGATGACGCCGAGGCCCAGCACGGCGGCGGAGCGGCCGAGCGTGATCCCGGCGCGGATGGAGGCGCCGAGGCCGTAGCGGGCGACGCAGGCCCAGGCGGCCTTCTCGGCGTCGAGTCCGGCCGGCAGCCGCCACAGCTTGCCGCGCTCGTGGCCGATCGTCAGCAGCACGGCGGAGGCGTGGTTGCCGGGGTAGCTGACGCGATCGCCCGGCTTCCAACCCTTAACGTCGGAGCCGACCGCCGCGACGACGCCGGCGGCGCTGTAGCCGGGCTTGAAGGGGAACTTCCAGTCCGGCAGGTTCGGGTCCTTGAGCCATTGATGCGTGCCGGTGTAGACGGCCAACTCGGTGCCCGCGCTGACGACGCTGGCCTCGGTCTGCACGAGGATTTGGTTGGGTGCGGGGTCGGGCAAATCGACTTCGCGGACGGCGACGGCGTGCGGGGCGGTGAGGACGGCCTGGCGTGCGTTCATGGGTCCCTGCGGCGCGGATCCGGTAGGATGGACGGGGCGCTCTCCCAATCTATGAACTCAATGGCGAACCGGCGTTCCCGGAGTCGCTCGGTTTCCGTAGTCTGTCCGAGGCGAGCGGGGGACATCAGCCCCCGGATTCTTCGCACCGTCAGCGATGGAATGTAAAATCAGGGGGCTGACGCCGCCCGCTCGCCGGTGTGGAAACCATGCTCCCCTCGCGGACCACCTTCGTTCTGCTGACCGTCGGCCTCTTGCTCTGGCTGGCCGGACTCGCCGCGCAGCTGCTGCCGGGGATGGGACAGACCGTTTTCCTCGCCAGCCCGTGGCTCGTCTTCGGCTTCGACGGCTGTGTGGTCCTCCTGTTCCTCGCCGACGCCGCCTGGGCCTGGCGCGCCACGCGCTTCGGCCGGCTTGTGGTTCGTCGGGAACGGCCGGCCCGCCTGTCGCTCGGCGTCGATAATGAGATCGTCCTTATCCTGGATAACCAGTCGCGCATCCGGCTGACGCTGGACGTGCGCGACGAAGTTCCGGCGGGCTTCCGGGCCGACCCCATCATCCAGCGCACGGTCGTCCCGGCCCTCGGCCAGTCGCGGCTGCCGTATCGCCTGCTGCCGACGGAGCGCGGCAATTTCGAGTTCGGCGACGTGTCGGTGCGCTGCCGCGGCCCGCTGGGGCTGGCGTTCTTCGATTACCGCTTGCCGGCGGGGGAGCCGGTTCAGGTCTACCCCAACCTGCTGGAGATACGGCGCTACGAGGCGCTGGTGCGGACGACGCTGGTGCGGGCCGGCGGCTATCGAGCCAAGCGGCTGCCCGGCGCCGGCCGCGAGTTCAGCCACTACCGCGACTACACGCCCGACGACGACTACCGCCAGGTCAGCTGGAAGGCCACCGCCCGCCGCAACAAGCCGATCACCGCCGTCTTCGAGGCCGAACACAGCCAGGACGTGATCTTCTGCCTCGACGTGGGCCGGATGATGGCCGCCCGCGTCGGCGCCCTGACCAAGCTCGACCACGCCATCAACGCCGTGCTGATGCTCACGCACGTCAGCCAGACGTTCCAGGACAACCTCGGCCTGCTCGTCTTCTCGCACACCGTCCATCTCTATTTACCGCCGGCCAAGGGCCGCTCGCAGCACGCCAAGTTCCTCCAGGCGCTCTACTCGATCAAACCGGAGTATTGCTACGTCAATTACCGCGAGGCGTTCAACACGCTGATCGGCCGCCATCCGAAGCGCGCCCTGACGATGGTGTTCACCGACCTGCTGGACGCGACGGCGTCGAGGGAGTACCTGGAGGCGGCGGCGCTGCTCAAGCGCTTCCACCTGCCGCTGACGCTGGCCGTGGCCGACGTGCCGTTGCTGAAGCTGGCCGCGGAGGAGCCGCGCGACGCCGAACACCTGTACAATGTGCTGACCGCGCGCGACCTGCTGGCCGGCCGGTCGGAGATGCTTCGCAGCCTGGAGCGGCAGGGCGTGCTGGTCCTCGACACGGCGCCGGAAAAGCTGACCATCGACGCGGTGAACCGGTATCTGTCGCTGAAAACGGGGATGCGAATGTGAGAGGCAGTGTTCAGTGTTCAGTGTTCAGTGTTCAGCGGGGGGATGTCGCTGAACACTGAACACTGAACACTGAACACTGAAAGGAGCATGGACCTATCCACCTTTCTGCACGACCGTCGCCCCTCCTGGAAGCGGCTGGAGGAGTTGCTGGAGCGCGCCGAGAGCAGCGGTTTGAGCTGTCTCAACGAGGATGAGGCCGTCGAGTTCGGCAACCTTTACCGCCGCGCGGCCTCCGACCTCAACCAGGCCCAGACCTTCGTCAGCGGCGATGTCACCGTCCGCTACCTCAACGACCTTGTGGCGCGGGCCTACCTGCTCATCTACGGCAAGACCCGCATCGACTGGCGCGGCATGGTGAAGTTCCTCGTCTTCGGCTGGCCGGCCGTGTTCCGCCGCTACCTGCCGCACTTCCTCGCCGCCGCCGGCCTGTTCGTCTTCGGCGCCGTCTTCGGATTCCTGGCGTCCTCCTACGACAAGGACGTGGCCCGGCCGTTGCTCCTGCCGAACGACATGCAAACGATCCTGCCGCGCGAGGAAGGGCAGAACGACCCCACGCCGCAAATGTCCACGGGGCAATTCGCCGAGTTCTCCAGCGGCCTGTTCGCGCACAACGCGACCGTAACTCTCGTCGCGTTCGCGCTCGGCATTACCTTCGGCGTCGGCGCCGCGTGGTTCATGTTCGAGAACGGGCTGCTGTTCGGCGTGCTGGGCGCCGTCTTTTGGGACGCGGAGGTTCGCAACCCCGGCCACGGCTATTTCCTGACATTTATCACCGGCATTGTACCTCATGGCGTGCTGGAGCTGCCGGCGTGCTTCATCGGCGGGGCGGCGGGGTTCGTGCTGGCGCAGGGCCTGATCCGCGCCCGGCCGTGGCCGCGGCGCGAGGAGATGGCCCGCGCCGGCAAGGAAGCGTTCCTGCTGGTTTCGGGGGCCGTGCCGCTCCTGGCCGTGGCGGGACTGCTGGAGGCCGGCGTCGCCCGCGCGTTGGACGTATACATTTCCAGCATGGCGAAGCTGACCGTTGCCTGCGTCTTCGCCGCGCTGTTCCTCGCCTACACCCTGTTGCTCGGCTGGGGTAAGAACCCGTATTACCGGAGAGACGCCGCGTGATCCTGCACGAGGTCCTCACCACCGAGAGGGTGCCGTTCAGCTACCGCGTGGCCGGGCTTGGCTCGCGCACCCTGGCCTGGATGATCGACTGCCTCGTCTTCGCCCTGCTGATGGTCGCCGGCGCCCTGTTCTTCTCGGTGCTGGACCTTCTCCGCTCGGGCATGGGCGCCGCCCTGCTCGGCTTGTGGTCCTTCGCGGTCCTGTGGGGCTATTTCCTCCTGTTCGAGTGGTTGTGGAACGGCCAGACATTGGGCAAGCGGGCGCTGGGCATCCGCGTCATTCAGAACACGGGGACGGCCCTCACCTTTTATCATTCGGCCGTGCGCAACATCGTCCGCTTCGTGGACTCGCTGCCGGGCGCCTACGCCGTCGGCTTCGTCGTGGCCGCCTGCAACCGCGAGAACCTGCGGCTCGGCGACCTCGCGGCCGGCACCCTCGTCGTTCACGTCGATGCGCGGGTCAAGCCGATCCGGGCGCTGGTCGAGGGCCGCAGCGAGGCCGACCGCGCCCGGCTGACACTGTGGCGACACCGGCTGGCGTCGCTGGCCCGCGATCAGAAGCAGACGCTGCTGGATCTCTGTCTGCGCCGCGATCAGCTGCGCGTGGCCGAGCGCACGCAGCTGTTCCGATCGGCCGCGCAGTATTTCGAGAGCCGGCTGGAGCTGGCGCCGGAGGAGTATGAGAGCGATGAGAAGTTCGTGCTGCAGCTGGCCGCGGTGCTGAGCGAGCAGGGTCCGCCGGAAGACGGGCCGCGCGGCCCCACGGGGAAGCCGAAGCCGAGGCGGCCGTAACTGCTAAACTAGGAGCAAGTGTCGATCCCCGGTTAGCCGCGACGCGCAGCGGAGCGCTCCGATCAAGCGCTCCGCTGCGCGTCGCGGCTAACCGATCGTCGAATGCGCGGGCCGCCGATGATCTGGTTCACCTGCAAGAAGTGCGGCAAGAAGCACGGCCGGGCGGACAATCTGTCCGGCACGCTGGTCTTCTGCGACTGCGGCCAGGGCAACCCGGTGCCGTGGCAGAGCACCACGACGCCGCCCGAGACGCCGCCGGAGCCGCCGCGCCGGCCCGTCCCGCCGCCCCCGCCGCGCCGGCCGGCGGACGAACGCGACTGGGATCGGCCGCCGCCGCGCCGCGGTCCCTACGATGACGACGAATGGGACAACCGGCGCCGGCCGCCAGGGCCTCTGCCGCCCCCGGACGACGCCTCGGCCGGCGACCTCCTGCGCCGGCGCCGCGCCGGGTCTTCCGCCGCCATCGGCCGGGCTTCTGCCTCAACCACGACGACGTCGCCACGGAAAAGGCCTGCGCCGAGTGCAAGGAAACCTTCTGCCCCAACTGCCTCGTCGAGCTGCAAGGCAAGACGCTGTGTGGGCCGTGCAAGAATTTCCAGGTCCGCGGCCTGCACCGGCCCGGCAAGACGCCTCCGCTGGCCGTCGTGGCCATGATCGTCGGCATGGTGAGCAGCCCGGTGACGTTCTGCCTGACCCTGTTCGGCGGCGGCCAGATGGGCGGCGTCGGGGCCGTGATCCTGAGCATCGTCGGCCTGGCGATCCCGGTCGGCGGGCTGGTGGTGAGCGGGATGGCCCTGCGCCAGATCGAATCCCGGCCCAACACGGGCGGCCGCGGCCTGGCCATGACCGGCGCGACCAGCTCGCTGGTCGGGGCGCTGTGGTGCCTGACCGTGGCGTTCCTCGTCATCCTGCGCCTGGCCCAGGGGTGAATGCTCTTCTCCCCTCCCCCCCTGGCGGGGGAGGGGCCGGGGGTGGGGGGTGGGTGCAGTCCCTGACTGTATTCACCCCCCACCCCAACCCTCCCCCGCAAGGGGGGAGGGGACAAGACGGCCGGAGATCCGTCATGGCGTTATGTCCTTCCTGCGATTATCCGATCCCCGACGACCGCGAGCGGGTCGGCGCGCGCTGCCCGAACTGCCGCGAGCCGCTGTACGAGCCGCCGGAGCGCTTCGGCCGGCCGGTGCGCGAGGGCGAGGGCGCCTGCGGCGTCCATCCCGAGTGCGAGTCGGTGGGGCCGTGCGGCCGGTGCGGCACGTTCATGTGCGAGACCTGCCGGACGAAGTGGCGCGACCAGGTCCTGTGCGCCGCCTGCGTCGATCGGGCGATGGAGTCGAAGGAGGCGGCGCCGGAACAGTCGCGGACGCAGCTGCGGCAGGCGATCCTGGCGCTGAGCATGGGGATCGGCGCCTGGGTGCTGAGCCTGGTGGGCTTCGTGGTGGCCGGCCTCGGGATGGCGGCGACCGGCGGTCAGCTCCCGGCGGCGGTGATCTGGATTCTGCTGGCGATGGCGGCGCTCCTGGTCGCCGCGGGCGTCGCCCTGTTCGGCATCGGCCAGGCGACGGCCGTGTTGCGGCGCGCGGCGGCCACATGATTCTGGCCACGATCGGCCTGGTGATCGGCGGCCTGTACGTCGGCCTGTTCATCGGCCTGTTCGCCGTCTCCATCTACCTGGGCGCGTAGGCCCGGCCCCCTGGAGAAAGGGATTCCATGCTTTGGGAGATCGAAATACGCCCCAAAGGGTCGGACGGCGAGCTGGCCCGCGTCGCCGAGGAGTTCGGCCTGCTGACGCACCGCAACGACGGCTCGGCCGTGGTGAGCGCGACGGCCCGCGGCTGGCTGCTGGAAGGCCCGCTGACGCGCGACCAGGCCGACCGGCTGACGCGCGATCTGCTGGTCGATTCCCTGGCGGAAAGCGGCGTTGTCGGAGCGCTGAACGAACACAAAAACGGCGACCGGCTGGCGACGGTGCTGTACAAGCCGGGCGTGATGGACCCGGCGGCGCTGAGCGTGGCCGACGCCGCCCGCGACCTCGGCGTGACGGTCGATTCGGTGCGCAGCTTTCGCCGTTATTACGGGCCGTCCTTGTCGCTGGAAGCGAAGGCGGTGCTGTTCCGCAAGGTGCTGGCCAACGAGGCGATGGAGCAGGTCGTCGAGGGGCCGCTGACGCTGGAGCATCTCACGGTCGGCGCCCCGTACCGCTTTCATCGCACCGTCGTGCCGCTGCGCGATCGGGACGACGCGGGGTTGCAGAGGCTGAGCCGCGACGGCCAGTTGTCGCTGAGCCTGGCCGAGATGCGGACGATCCAGGAGCATTTCCGCGCCGCCGGGCCGCGACCCGACCGACGTGGAGCTGGAGACGCTGGCCCAGACGTGGTCGGAGCATTGCTCGCACAAGACGCTCAAGGGCAAGATCGAGTTCCGCGACGAATCCGGAGTTCGGCGCTACGAAAATCTCTTGAAGGAGACGATCTTCGCCGCAACGCAGGAGATGCGCCGGCGGCTCGGCGCCGACGACTGGTGCGTCAGCGTCTTCGAGGACAACGCCGGCGTCGTGCGCTTCGACGACAGGTTTCACGTCTGCTTCAAGGTGGAGACGCACAACCACCCGTCGGCGATCGAGCCTTACGGCGGCGCCAACACCGGCCTGGGCGGCGTGATCCGCGACCCGCTCGGCACCGGCCTCGGCGCCAGGCCCGTCTGCAACACCGACGTCTTTTGCTTCGCCCCGCCGGACACGCCGCCGGAGTCGCTGCCGCCCGGCGTCCTGCACCCGCTCAAGGTGATGAAAGGCGTCGTTGCGGGAGTGCGCGACTACGGCAATCGCATGGGCATTCCGACGGTCAACGGCGCCGTCTGCTTCGACGAGCGCTACCTCGGCAATCCGCTGGTGTTCTGCGGCACGGTCGGCCTGATCCCGGTGGACCGCTGCCAGAAGGCGGCCCGGCCCGGCGACTTTGATCGTGGCGCTGGGCGGCCGAACGGGCCGCGACGGCATCCACGGGGCGACGTTCTCTTCGGTGGAGCTGACGGCCGAATCGGAAAGCGTGAGCGGCGGGGCGGTGCAGATCGGCAACGCCATCGCCGAGAAGAAGCTGCTCGACGTGCTGCTGCAGGCCCGCGACGAGGGTTTATACAGCGCCGTCACCGACTGCGGCGCCGGCGGCTTCAGCTCGGCGGTCGGCGAGATGGGCGAGGCGCTGGGGGCGGCGGTGGAGCTGGAGAAGGCGCCGCTCAAGTACGCCGGGCTGTCGTACACCGAGATCTGGATATCGGAATCGCAGGAGCGGATGATCCTGGCCGTGCCGCCGGAGAACTGGGATCGGTTGCAGGCGCTGTGCGCCGGCGAGGACGTGGAGGCGACGGCGATCGGCCGGTTCGAGCAGACAGGCCGATTGCGGCTCTCGTATGAGGGCAATCAGGTCGCCGACCTCGACATGCACTTCCTGCACGACGGCCGGCCGCCGGTGGTGCGGCAGGCGACGTGGCGAGCGGGGGGCGTCAGCCCCTTGATGAAACCTTCCGAGATCGAACCTTCCATCAGGGGGCTTACGCCCCCCGCTCGCCCCAAAGACCACACGGAAACCCTGCTGAGAATCCTGTCCTCGCCGAACGTGTGCAGCAAGGAATGGATCATCCGCCAGTACGACCACGAGGTTCAGGGCGGCAGCGTCGTCAAGCCGCTGGTCGGCGTCCACGAAGACGGCCCCGGCGATGCGGCGGTGGTGACGCCGGTGCTGGGTTCGTGGACCGGCTTCGCGGTCGGCTGCGGGATCAATCCGCGTTACGGCGACCTCGACCCCTACGCGATGGCGGCGGCCGCGGTGGACGAGGCGGTGCGCAACGTGGTCGCGGTCGGCGCCGACCCATCGCGGATCGCCCTTCTCGACAATTTCTGCTGGGGCAACACCGATCGGCCGGAGGTGCTGGGGTCGCTGGTGCGGGCGGCCGAGGCGTGCCGCGACGTGGCGCTGGCGTACAATCTGCCGTTCATCAGCGGCAAGGACAGTCTCAAGAACGAGTACCACGCCGGCGGCCGCAACATCGTCATCCCGCCGACGCTGCTCATCAGCGCCTTGGGTCATCGTGCCGGACGTGCGCCGCTGCGTCACGATGGACCTGAAAGAGCCGGGCAATATCCTTTATCTCGTCGGCGCGACGAAGGACGAGATGGGCGGCTCGCATTACCACCTGGTCCACGGCCTCGACGGCGGCGCCGTGCCGCGCGTGGACCTGGAGCTGGCGCCGCGGCTATTCCGCGCGTTGCATCGAGGCGATCGCGCGCGGTCTGGTGCGGGCGTGCCACGACTTGAGCGAGGGCGGCCTGGCGGTGGCGGTCGCGGAGATGGCGTTCGCCGGCGGCGTCGGGGCGGACCTGACGGGGTTAGCGAAGACCGGCGGTCTGCCGGACGCGGTGCTGCTGTTCTCGGAATCGCAGACGCGGTTTATCGTCGAAGTGACGCCGGCCAACGCGGCGGCGTTCGAGGCGTGCGTCGCAGACGTGCCGCTGACGCGGCTGGGGCAGACGTGCAAGGAAGCCCGGCTGCGGATCTCGGCGGCGAACGGCGAATGGGTGGTGTGGGCGGCGCTGAGGGACCTCAAGGAGGCGTGGCAGGGGGCGATGCGGTTTTGAGCGGCGACGGCTACGTCAGGGGCGTGGATTCTTCCGGCGAGGTCGGCTGAACCGGCTGAACAAGCTCTGAGGAATGCGTCACGCCGCCGTTCGCTTGGGCGTCTGTCCCGTCCGGCGGGACCAGCTTCATATGGGAGCCGCACCAGCCGACGAGGCAATCCATCACGTCCATGACAGCGTCTTCGTCGGCCTCGCGGCCCGCTTCACGCAGCTGCTGGCGCGCGCGCTCGAACACGGCGAGGACGGCCGGGCTGTCCTTGCCTTGCGAAAACAACTGCTGCGCAACGGAACGGAGGGAATGAAACGGCTCGGAGGAACGAAGCGCCTGCTCGATGGATTCGTCAACTTGCATCGGATTTACTCCTCGCGCGGGACTCCGGCCTCGACCGTTGCCAGCGCTTTTGCGTCCGTGCGAGAGCCTGTCGGAACTCCGCAAGCGTCATGGGCCGAGGCGGCTCGATGAAGCCGTGTCGAGCCGACGCGGGGTCGGGTCGATAGGCCAAATCCGGGCCGAGTTCCGACGCGGTGAGCGTCCAAAGCTCGTCCTTACCCACCCCCTGAAAGTCGGGAGGCCGTCGGAACGCGGGTAGGTTCAGAGGATCGTCGGGGCTTACGGACAGTCCCCCCTCGCCAGGCCGGACGATTTCGTCAGCATTCCGCGCCGGTACGTCGACGCCGGGACGAACGCCCAAGGCCCGGGCGCTGTCTTCGACTTCAACCAGCCCTTCCGCGCTCTCCTTCATTGCGCGGTAAAGTCGCGTCATGACCGGACATCCTCAATCATGGCTTTGCCACTTTTTAGGTCTTTGACACGTTTTTGCCGCGTCTGACACTGATTGCCGGCCGGGCGACCATCGCCCGGCCGGCTGCGTTTGCCCGCGGAGAGGACGGTGCGCATCCTCATGCGGCGCGACCCTCCCCCCCGCCGCTCGCCTGCTTCACAAGCTTCGACGCCACTTCCTGAAGCTGCCGGATGACTTCATTCACCTTGGACAGCGCCTCTTGGGCGTCGGGGCCGACTCGCTCCCCATGCGGCAAACCGACCACGGCCGCCCGGAGCATTCCCGCCTGATGTTCGGCGCTCCGCAAGAGCAACATTGGCCTGTACTCAACCACGACCCAGTTCAACAGGGCGGACAAGTCCACCCCACGCGAACCCGCGACGGCTACGTAGTCCTCATGGACATCGGCGGGCATTCGGAAAGAGACGTGACGCATCTCTTGAGTCTTCTTTGTTCGGGACACGATGGCCTCCGTGTTTTTCCTTCATCCATGCGCTGGTAACAGACGATATGACATAGTAGCCGCTGCATCAGCACGGAGCGGCATACCTACCTGCCGCAACGGCGTCAACCGCGTTGGCGCCCTTGCGCGGCGGTTTAAGGAGGAACGAGAAGATGGCTGAGGAGATGAGGTTCGAGGTGCCGATGGACGAGCTTCGCCAGTTCATGCAGAAAGCCGCGAGCGCCCTGTCCAGCATGGCGGCGAACTACCGGCCGATCGGCCCGTTCGTGACGGTTGACGACCGGCTCAAGGATCGCTGGCCGATGGCCACCAAGAAGGACAGGTGCCGCGTCCGCGACGTGTGCGTGGGGATGTTCATGGAGCGCCTGGGGCGGCGCCCCTACAAAATGAATGGGTGCCCCAACGGCACGTTCATGATCGAGCAGGACCACCTGCCGATCCTGGATCGCGCCATCGACGTGGTGCGCGCCGAGGTCGAGGCGCGGGGGCCTGGACCACTGTTCGGCGAGCGGGATCGCTGAGGTCGCGGCCACGGTCAGCCGACCGGCGCACAGCGCCGCGTCGGCTGACGCTGCTTTTCCCGCCAAGCCACGCCAGAGCCTTTCTCCGGCCCATCGCCCCCCAGCCGGCCAACGGGCCGCCTTCAGCACCGTTTGCCGTCCTGCCGCATCCTGTCGCATCCCAAGGGGCGTCCGGCACTTCTCGGCTTCTCGCCGCCGCCAAGAAAAATCGGCGCAATCTCTCTGCTGACATATACTTACGATCTGAACATGCGTATAATTATAGGCAGAAAAGAGGCTCCGGAGGCTGCTGCTAACAGCCCCCGGAGCGACCAACACTCCGGCGCGGTCACGCCAGAACGCGGCCTCGACTGCCATTCTACCACCGCGCCTCCGAAGATGAAGGGGGATGCCGTGGACATGCGCGAGTTGAAGGGCCTGGAAATCGCGGCCCGATCCAAAATCGCTTTCTTCGACGGCGGCTGGGTCGTTCCGTCGCAGACCAGCAAAGGGACGTACCGTGTCGTCATGGCACCGGACGGCGAGACATGCCAGTGTGAGGATTTTGCACTCCACAAAATCCCTTGCAAGCATATCCACGCGGTTAGGCTGGTGCGGGAGCGCGACCACGGCGGCAAGTCGCCGGTCATCGTGACTGAGCCGGTCCCCAAGCGGCCGACCTACCGGCAGAACTGGCCAGCCTACAACCAAGCGCAGATGACGGAGAAGCACCGCCTGCAAGTCCTGCTCCATGAGCTGTGCCAAGGCATCCCGGAACCGCCGCGTCCACAGGGCAAGCGAGGGCGGACGCCTACGCCGCTGGCCGATCAGGTCTTCGCCTGCTGCTTCAAGGTCTACTCCACGTTCAGCGGCCGGCGCTTCAACTGCGACTTGCAAGACGCAATCGGCAAGGGCTACATGTCCTGTTCGATGGCCGCGAACAAGCTCTGTTGTTACATGGAGAGTGAGGAACTGACGCCCATCCTCCACAAGCTCATTGCACAGGCGAGCCTGCCGCTGCGTGCGGTCGAAACCATCTTCGCGCCCGACTCCACCGGGTTCAGCACGTCCCGGTTTGTGCGCTGGTATGACGAGAAATACGGAGTTCAGCGGTCGGGAAAGGATTGGGTGAAGGCGCACGTCATGACGGGCGTGAAGACGAACACGGTCACGGCCGTCATCATCGCGGGCCGGGAGGCGAACGACTCGCCGATGTTCAAGCCGCTGGTGGAGGCCACGGCCGAAAACTTCACGGTCAAGGAAGTCCCGGCGGACAAGGCGTACTTGTCGCGGGACAACCTGGACTTGCTGCACACGATGGGCGGGACCGCGTACATTCCGTTCAAGATCAACAGCACGCCGGGCGAGGCGGGCACGCTGTGGGAGCGGACGTTCCACTACTACCAGTTCCGGCGCGACGACTTCTTGAAGCACTATCACCAGCGGTCGAACGCGGAATCGACGTTCAGCATGGTGAAGGCGAAGTTCCGGGACCACGTTCGCAGCAAGACGGACACGGCCATGACGAACGAGGTTCTTTGTAAGCTGCTCTGCCATAACATCTGCGTCCTTATTCAGTCGGAATGCGAGCTTGGCATCGAGCCGGTATTCTGGCAGGATGAGGCGTCGGCGGAAGAGGGCGGACCGGACGTGCTGCCGCTGGTTCCGCCCGCCTGACACGACATGGACCGGGCTGACACAGAATTCGCCTTGGCGGACGAAAAAAGTGGCAAAGCCCTCAATCATTCTATCATGCCGCGAAATTAGGTCGTCTCATTGGGCGCCACCGCCATTCGAGCTACCACCCGTCCACCAGTCCCCACACCCCCGGCGTCAGAATCTCCACCGCATTCCCCGCCGGATCGCGGAAGTAGAGCGACCGCCCGCCGCCCGGCCACGTCACTTCCTTCTCCACCGCGACGCCGTGCGCCGCCAGCCGTGCCTTCCACGCCTCCAGGCCGTCTCGGACGCCGAAGGCGAAGTGCCCCGGCCCCCGCGTCCCGTGCGCCGGCAGCACGTCGCCTTTGAGCGTGGCGGCGGCGTGGAAGACCAGCAGCACCGACGACGCGCCGACGCGGAAGAAGACGTGCCGTCCCGCCTCGCGGCCGATCATCTCCAGGCCCAGCACGTCGCGGTAGAACGCCTCCGCCGCGGCCAGGTCGTCCGCGTACGCAGCCGTCTCCACGATCGTCTCGATCGGCGCCATCGGCCGCCTCACTCGATGTGGTGTTCCGCCAACCACCGCTCCGCGTCCAGCGCCGCCATGCAGCCCGTGCCCGCCGCCGTCACCGCCTGGCGATAATAGCTGTCCGCCACGTCGCCGGCCGCGAAAACTCCGTCCACGCTCGTGTTCGTTCGCGCCGGCTTCGTCCACTTGACGTAGCCGTTCGGTTCCAGCTCCAGCTGACCGGCCAGGAAGTCCGTGTTCGGCGTGTGGCCGATGCCCAGGAACATCCCGCTCACCGCCAGCGTCTCCGTCGGGCCGCCGACGGTGCTGTTCAACCGCACGCCCGTCACGCCGTTCTTGTCGTCGCCCAGCACCTCGTCCACCGCGCAGTTCCATTTCATCGTGATCTTCGGGTTCTCGCGCGCCGCGCCTGCATGATCTTGCTCGCCCGCAGCTGGTCGCGCCGGTGGGCCAAGAACACCGTGCTGGCGAACTTGGTCAGGTACGTCGCCTCCTCCACGGCCGAGTCGCCGCCGCCCACCACCACCAGCGGCTTGTTGCGGAACCGCGGCAGGGCGCCGTCGCACACCGCGCAACCCGACACGCCGTTGTTCTTGTACTTCTGCTCCGACGGCAGCCCGAGGTAGTTCGCGCGCGCCCCCGTCGCCACGATGACCGTGTGCGCCTCCACCACGCCGCCCTCGCCCGGATAGAGCTTGAAGGGCCGCGACTTGAAATCTACTTTCACGATGTCATCCGTGACAATCCGCGTGCCGAAGTTGACGGCCTGCTGCCGCATCAGTTCCATCAGCTCGGGGCCGCTGATGCCGTGGTTCGGCTGTTTCCCGTCCTGAACCCAGTAGGGCTGGCGCTCCGCCGGCAGGGCCGTCTTGAGGTACTCGCGCGTGTCGCCGGACGGCCAGCTCGGGAAGTTCTCGACTTCCGTGGTGAGGTTCAGCTGCCCCAGCGGCGCCATTCCCTTCGCGTGGTTCTCCGCGGAGTGCGCCCCCTCGTAGACCAGCGGCGTCAGGTTCGCGCGGGCCGCGTAGATCGCCGCCGTCCAGCCGGCCGGGCCGGAGCCGATGATGACCACTTTTTCAACCATAGTGCGTAGTCCGTAGTCCGTGGTTGGCATTCCTGCTATCAGTGTATAGTGAGCGTCAAACCCGGCAGCAGCGCCCGCGGGGGTTCCTGCTGCGGACCACGAACCACGGACCACGGATTCATGCTGCGCTTGACCGACCTGCGCGAGATCCTTCGCTACGTCCCGCGCTTCCGCGATCGGGTCTTCGTCATCGCGCTGGACGGCGCCGTCGTCGAGGACGAGAATTTCCGCAACCTCCTCCTCGACGTGGCCCTGCTGCGCAGCCTGAGCATCCGCGTCGCCCTCGTCCACGGGGCCGGCCATCAGGTCCGCCGCCTGGCCGACGCCTTCCACATTACGCCGTCCAACTTCGACGGCTCCGGCGTCACCGACGACGACACCCTCCGCGTCGCGCTGCTGGCCGCCAACCGCGTTTCGCATGAGCTGCTCGAAGGGCTGTCAGTGGCCGACCTGCGCGGGGCCGTCTCCAACGCCGTCGTCGCCCACCCGGCCGGCATCCTCCAGGGCGTCGATCACCGCTGGACCGGCCGCGTCGAGCGCGTGGACGCCGCGCTGCTCCACGCCCTCTTGCAGAGCGACATCGTGCCGGTCGTCCCGCCGGTCGGCAGCGACGGCGAGGGCAATTCCTACCGTTTGAACTCCGACAACGTCGCCGTCGAGGTGGCCCGCGCCCTCCAGGCCGTCAAGCTGATCTACCTGACGATCTTCCCCGGCGTCCGCGTCCGCACCTCGCCGGAGGACGGCCCAGAGGCGGAGCTGATGCGCCAGCTGTCGGTGGACGAGGCCGACGCGCTCTTGAAGAAGCACCGGGCCGACCTGCCGGGGCCGCTGGCGTCGAAGCTGGAACAGGGCGTGCGGGCGGCCCGCGACGGCGTCGAGCGCGTCCACATCATCGACGGCCGCGTCGAGGAGGGGCTGCTGGCCGAGGTCTTCTCCAACGAGGGGATCGGCACCCTCATCCACGCCAACGAATATCAAGCCATCCGCCGGGCCACGCGCAAGGACATCCGGGCCATCCTGGGGCTGACGAAGGCCGGCGTCGCCAACGACGAGCTGGTGCGGCGGACGCGGGCCGAGATCGAGCGGCAGATCGACGACTTCTTCGTCTTCGAGGTGGACCGCAACCCGGTGGCGTGCGCCGCACTGCACTTCTACCCGCCGGGGAGCAAGGCGGAGCTGGCGGCGGTGTGCGTCGATGCGCGTTACGAGAACCAGGGCATCGGCGCCAAGCTGGTGCAGTACGCCGAGGCGCAGGCCCGCGCGGGGGGCGTCGGAGCTGTTCTGCCTGTCTACGCAGGCGTTCAACTATTTTCAGCAGAAGGGCGGCTTCACCACCGGGGCGCCGGACGACCTGCCGCCGCCGCGGCGCGAGCGCTACGACAAGAGCGGGCGGCGGTCGCTGGTGCTGGTGAAGAAGCTGGGGTGAGAGGGCGGCGACCGGGTACAATAGCAGCAGACGGAGCGGCGAACCCCGGAGGCGACATGTCCACGATCCGCATCCCCGCGCAACAACGTTTCATTCTCTTCAGCGAGCCGTGGAGCGCCTACACGCGATGGCTCAAGCTCTTCGATGAGCGCCGGCACGTCCGCATCACCTATGACCGAGGGACTCTTGAGGTCGTGACGCTCACGCATGAACACGAACACAGCGCCCGCCTGCTGGCGCGCCTGATCGACGCCTGGACCGAGGAGCGCGGACTTCCCGTCAAGGGCGGAAAATCGACTACCTTCCGCCGCAGGGACGTGGACCGTGGATTGGAGCCGGATGAGTGCTTCTGGATTGCCAACGAAACCCTGGTCCGAAACCGGGAGCGCCTCGACCTTCGCCACGACCCACCGCCGGATCTGGTTATCGAGATCGAAGTGACGCGCAGCTGCATTCCCCGTCTGCCTATTTACGCGTCCCTCGGAATGCCCGAAGTGTGGCGGATCACTCGGGGTCTCCTCTCGTTCCAGCTGCTCCAGCCCGATCGGACCTACGCCGCCGCCGCCGTCAGCCGGGCGCTGCCGCCTTTGAAGCCGGCCGACCTCCAACGCTTTCTCGATCTGCGCGGCCAAGTAGATGAGAACGCCGTCGTTCGCCAGTTCCGCGCCTGGGTGCGCAAACTCCCCCCGCCGACTCCCTGAAACCCGGCGTCCCCAAAACGGTTCCATGCGTTGGCCCCGCCGAGGAAACCTCATGCGCCTATCGCTCATAGGACGAGCGTGACGGCCGTTCCGCGCGGCAAGCGGCCTTCTACAATGGCAGGGACTCGCCCGACCATTCGGTGAGACGGCCCGCCATGCCTTTCCCGCAATTCGACCGTTCCCGCCTGTGCATCCAGCCGCTGGCCCGGCGGCAGAACGACCTCGACCTGTCCGCGCTCTTGCCGCTCGACGCCGAGCCGCCGGCCTACGACCACCCGGCCCTGCCGGTCCTCGGTCGCCGACTGGTGGAGGCGCGGCGAGACGGCCGGGCGCGCGTCCTTCTCATGGGAGCGCACGTCCTCCGCGCCGGCGTCGCCCGCCATCTCATCGACCTTATGGAACGCGGCCTCGTCGATCACCTCGCCCTCAACGGCGCCGGGCCGATCCACGACTGGGAGTTCGCCCTCATCGGCGCCAGCACGGAGAGCGTCGCCCGCTACATCCAGACCGGCGAGTTCGGCCTCTGGGAAGAAACCGGCCGCATGAACGACGTCATCCGCGACGGCGCCCGCGACGGCCTTGGGCTTGGCGAGGCGGTCGGCCGGGCCATTCTCGACGGGCCGTTTCCGCACAAGGACGTCAGCGTGTTGGCCGCCGCGGCCCGGCTCGGCGTGCCCGCCACCGTCCACGTCGGCGTCGGCTACGACATTCTCCACGAGCACCCCAACTGCGACGGCGCCGCCCTCGGCGCGACCAGCTACCGCGACTTCCTCGTCTTCGCCCAGACGGTGACGCGGCTGGAGGGCGGCGTGCTGCTCAACTTCGGCTCCGCCGTCATGGGGCCGGAAGTCTATCTCAAAGCTCTCGCAATGGCCCGCAACGTCGCCCACCAGGAGGGCCGCGTCGTCCGCCGCTTCACCACCGCCGTCTTCGACCTCGTGCCGATCGACGGCGACACGCGGCGCCAGGCGCCGAAGACCGACCCGCGCTACTACTACCGGCCGTGGAAGACGATCCTGGTCCGCACCGTCGCCGACGGCGGGGAGAGCTTTTATCTGCAAGGCGACCACCGCGCCACCGTGCCGCACCTGCGCCGGGCCGCCCTCGCCGCGGAAGGGGGCGCCGCATGAGGCCCGGCAACCCGCTCACCGAGGACGTGGTTGAAAAAATTCTGCGCACCCTGCCGGAAATGACCATCGGCGTGCTGGGCGACCTCTTCCTCGACCGCTACCTCGACCTCGACGCCGCTCTGACGGAGCCGTCGATCGAAACCGGCCTGGACGCCTATCAGGTGACGCACGTCCGGTCCTATCCTGGCGCGGCCGGCACCGTCATTAACAACCTTGCGGCGCTCGGCGTCGGAGAGATATTGCCGATCTCGATCATCGGCGACGACGGCGAAGGCTACGAGCTGCGCCAGGCCCTCGACGCTCTGAAAGTGGTGATTTCCGAGGGGGTCCGCTTTGGCGAAGGGCGGCGGACGCCGACCTACACCAAGCCGATGCTGTGCCGCGCCGGCGAAGCCCCGCGCGAGCTGAATCGGCTCGATATCAAGAACCGAAAGCCGCTGTCGGCCGCGGATGAGGAGGCGGTGCTGGAAGCGCTGGACGACGCCTGGCGCGGCGTCGAGGCGCTCGTGGTCCTGGATCAGGTCAGCGAGGCCGACTGCGGCGTCATAACGGCCCGCGTGCGGCAGCGGCTGGCCGAGCTGGGGGCGGAATGGCCCGGCCGGCTGATCCTGGCCGACAGCCGCGAGCGCATCGGCCTGTTCCGCAACGTGGCCCTGAAGCCGAACCGGAGCGAGTGCCTGGCGGCGACCGGCGAGACGGACCCGTCGGCCGCGGCGGCGGCGTTGGCCTGGCGGGCGGGGCGGCCGGTGTTCTGCACCTGCGGCGACGAGGGGATTTTGCTGGCCGAACCCTCCCACCCCGACCCTCCCCCGCCAGGGGGGAGGGAGCAAACAGGATCTCCCTCCCCCCTGGCGGGGGAGGGTCGGGGTGGGGGGCCAATCCTCGTCGCCGGCTACCCGGCGAACGGGCCGACCGACCCGGTGGGGGCCGGCGACAGTACCAGCGCCGGCATCGTCTGCGCGCGGGCGGCGGGGGCGACGGCGGAACAGGCGGCGGCGTTCGGCTGTCTGGTGGCGTCGATCACCGTCCAGCAGATCGGCGTCACCGGCACGGCGACGCCGGAGCAGGTGCGGCGGCGGCTGCGCGAGGTTGGATAGGGAAGTAGCCGCGGCCGGGTGGGCGGTGGTAGAATCGACCTCATAGGGCCGGCCCCTCTCACAACGGACGCCGACGATCATGTCGATCAAATTCCTCTGCCCGCACTGCAAGAAGGTGATGAGCGTCAAGGATGAATACGCGGGCAAAAAGGGCAAATGCTCCTTCTGCGCCAAGGGCGTCACCGTGCCGGCGCCGGCGGCCCGGCCGCCAGCCCCGCCGAAGCCGGCCGCGCCCGCCCCGCCGAAGCCGACGGCTCCTCCCCCCACGCCGACGGACGCCGAGGCGGAAGCCGCCGCCGCTCTGGCCGACGAGCCGAAGCCCGAGGCCGCCGCGGCGCCGACGACCATCGACTTCACCTGCCCGATGTGCGACGCGCAGCTGCACATGCCCCTTGCCGAGGCCGGCAAGCGGACGCCGTGCCCCGAATGCAAGCGCATCATCAAGGTTCCCGAGCCGGAGAAGCGCGACCCTGCGAACTGGCGGCAGACGGCCCCGAACCTTCCATCCGGCGCCAAGCGCGACGTGGAAGCGGCGCCGGAAGGGGCGTGGGGGTCGGCGAACGCCGCCGCCCCGGTCAGCCGCGAGTCACTGCAAGAGGCCGGCGCCGTTCCGGTGAAAAAGGAGCCGGTCCCGCTGAGCCGGCGCATCGTCCGCTACGCCCTGTGGTCGGGCGGTCCCGTCGCCGTCATCGTGCTTGCGGTCCTTGGCTATCTGAAATGGAGAGACAGCCGGGCGGCGCAGGGCGCCGAGACGGCCGTGGCCTACGCGGAATCCGACGCGGGCAAGGCCGAGCTGGGCGCCGCCGGCCGGGCCGCGATTTACCGCCTGGCCGGTGAATACACCCTCCGCGCCGGGCGGCCGGACAGCGGCAAGCGCGCCTGCGCCCTGTTCGAGAAGAGTTTCCAGGCGGCGAACGCCGCGCCCCACGGGACGGAACAGGACGCCCTGTTGCAGGACCTGGCGCTGGCGGAGGTGGAGCTGGGCGGCAAGCCGGAGGAGGTGGACGCCGGCCGCAAGGCGCCGTGGGAGGACGTGCAGAAGGACCTGCGGGCGACGCTGGGGGCGATGCAGGAGCCGGAGCCGCAGCTGGACGCGCTGCGCGGGGTCGCCCGGCGGCTGGCGGAGCAGAACGAGGGCCTCCGCGCAACGGCGCTGGCCAATTCCCTTTTCCCCTCCACGAACGAGGAGAAGGGCGAGGCGTTGGGTTTGGTCGGCCTGGAGCTATGGGCCGCGGGGAAGAAGGAGTTGGCGGCCGGGCCTGCGAACCAGGCGGCGGCGCTGTACCCCGCGAAGGACCGGCCGCCCCTGGCGCCGGCCGCGGCGGCGCTGGCGCTCGTGCTGGAAAAGCCGCTCACGGCGCCGGCGGAGAAGGCGCCGGACGACGCGACCAGCGAACAAATCGGCCGGGTGGAAGCGCTGGCCTGCATGAAGCAGTGGGACGCCGCCCGAACGGCGCTTTCCGCGATCCAGAATGCCGACGGACTGCTGCGGGCCAAGGTCGCCCTGGCCGCCGCCGACCTGGACGACAAAGCGGCGGGACATACGGACGTGGACGCGGCTTTCGCCCAGGCGGGGGCCGCGGGGAACGGGGCGCCGCCGTGGCTGCTGCTGCGGCTGATGCGCATCGGGGAGCGGGCGAAGATCGCGCCGGACACGATGCAGCCGATCGCCGTGATGATTGCCGACCCCGCCCTGCGCGGCCGGGCGGAGCTGTCCGTCCTCCGGGCGCGTCTCGCCGATCCCAAGCAGGCCGGCGACCCGAAACGGATGGACGCGGTGGAGGCGAAGACGGTCGCGGCCTGGCTGGCGCGGGCGGAGTGGGCGCGTCGCAACAACGGCTCGGCGGGAACGGTCAAGGGCTGGGACGGGCCGAACCGCGCGTTCGGCCTGCTCGGCCTGGCGCTGGGCGAGCAAGGGGGCGATTGAATTCTTGGCAGAAGGGGTATATCCGTGAGCGCGATCCTCGAAAAAAAGCTGATGACCACCGAGGAACTGCTGGCCCTGCCGAACGACGGCAAGAGGCGGTGGCTGATCCGCGGTGAGCTGCGGGAGGATGGGATGACCCGACGCAACCGAAGACACAGCCTGACGCAAGGCAACGTGGCCTATTACCTCAAGGCCTGGTTGCTGCAACAACCCCAGCCGCGCGGGCAAGTGATGGACGGCGAGGCGGGCTTCCGCCTGCGCCGGAATCCCGACACGACGGTCGGGATCGACTTGGCCTACATTTCGGCTGAACTGGCAGCTGCGTTTCCCCTAGATGTGTATCTCGTCGATGGACCGCCGACCCTCGCAGTCGAAATCCTGTCGCCGTCGAACACGCATGAGGAAGTGACGGACAAGGTGCGCGAATACCTGGACTTCGGCGTCGCTCTGATCTGGGTGCTCGATCCCGTATTCCGCACCGTGCAGCTCTACCGCCCGGACGCGAAACCGGCTCTGTTCAACGACGCCCAGGAACTCTCCGGCGAGCCGCACCTGCCGGGTTTCCGCGTCGCCGTCGCCGACCTTTTCGCCCCGTGAAGCACCGGCGGGCTTACGCCGCGCCGCTCGCCTCTCGAAGGGTCACGTCAGCCGCACCACGACCACCGTGGCGTTGTCCGTCGCCCCCTCGATGTTGACCAGGTTGACCAGACGCCGCGCCGCCATCTCCGCCGACGACGCCTCCGACTGCAACATCGTCTTGAGGTCCTCCGCGGTGACGTGGTTCGTCACGCCGTCGGAGCAGACCACCACCCAGTCGCCCGGCTTCAGCACGCCGGAATAGACGCCCGGCTCCACGTCCGGCTGTCCGCCGATGGCCTGCTGCAGCTCGTTCCGCCGCGGGTGCGTCTCCGCCTCCTCCGCCGTCAGCGTGCCCAGCTCCACCAGCCGATTCACCAGCGTCTGGTCGCGCGTCAGCTGGATCAGCCGGCCCTCGCTCAGGTGGTACGTCCGGCTGTCGCCGACGTGGCCGACCACCACGTTGCGGCCGTCCAGGTAAACCGCCTCGGCCGTGCAGCCCATGCCGCGCCGCTTCGACCCCGGCACGCGCGAGGCCGCGAAAACCTGCCGATTCGCCTCCCGCAAGGCGTTCTTGAGCAGCTGCTTGGCGCCCTCCACGTCCAGCGGGGCGGCGGCGTGGCCCTCCGGCCGGCTGCCCGAGGCCAGAGGGTCCGCCGGGAAGTGCGACACGCCGGACAGCGCCTCGAACGGCTTCTGCGCCACCAGGAACTTGCGCAGCGCCTGGATGGCCAAGGCCGCCGCGATCTCGCCGGCCTCGTAGCCGCCCATGCCGTCGCACAGGAGGATCAGCGCCGACTCCGCCATGTCGTCCTGCCGCGTCTCGCAGGCGTGCAAGAGGGCGTAGGCGTCCTCGTTGCCGGTCCGCACGATGCCGGTCGTCGTCCAGCTGGCGATCTCCATGCGCACGTTGTCGAAGGTGCGGGCCAGCACCTTCAGCGTGCGGATCAGCTCGGTGAAGCCGGTCGCGTCCTCCTTGCTGGCCTCGTCGCTGGGGAAGCGCGAATCCGGCTCCTTGCGGAACGTCTTGGTGAGCAGCCGGCCGAACGCCGGGTGAATGTCGGGGAAGCGCGGGATGAACGGCTTGGGCGTGCCGTTCTTCTCGAAGTCCATCTCGGTCAGCTCCCGACCGACGTGCAGCGCATAGATCATGGCGCCGAAGCTGTAGAGGTCCGAGCGAGCGTCCACCTGGCCGCTGCCGGCCTTCAGCTCCGGGGCGGTGTAGAGCGAAGCCCGGATCGGGGCGCCGGGCGGCAGCGGCAACGGCAGCAGGTCGGACAGGTCGGTCAGCCGCGCCCGGCCCTCCGGCGAAATCACCACGATGTCGGGCCGAATCCCTTCCAGGATCACGTTGGACAGGTGCAGGCAGTGCAGCACCTCGGCGATCTGGGCCAGCCAGCCGAAGCGCTCCTCCGAGCCGGACGCGGGATCGTCCCAGGCGTCCCACAGCACACGGCCCTCGGGAACCTCCTCGATGAGATACTCGAAGTTGTCTTCCACGAAGGAGGCGACGACGTTCGGCAGGGCGGGGTGCTCCAGGCCGTGCAAAAGCCCGTGTTCCCAGGAGACGCTCGGCCATCGGGGCCGCCGCGGCAACTCCTGGGTGACCGAGACGGGATTGGTGAGAACGTCGTCGAAGCCCGGCAGGATCTCCTCCTCGACGGCCTCGACGGGGACGGTTTCCTCGATCGCCTCGGCCATCGGGATGGCCTCTTCCGCGACCGGCGGGAGCGGCTCGCGGACGATCCAGACGGGCGCCGGCGGGTTGGCGCCGTGGTCGAAGCCGCGGAAGCGCTGCACGCCCTGGCGCTCGCTCACCTGGGCGCCGACCTCAAAGCGGTCCTGCAACCGGACGACCGGCCCCGCCGCTGCGGGGGCGCCGGGGCCGGCCGCCCCGGAAGCGGCGGCGGCCAGCTCGGCCGGCGTGAAGTAATAGCCGCAGTCCGAACAGGACGGGCCATTACCGACGTGCGGCGACTGGCAGACGGGGCAGAGGATCGGCGCGGGAGACGCCGGCGCCGGTTCGTCCAGCGACAGCACCGGCATGGCGGCGGGCAACTCCGCCGGCGCCCCATTCTCCCCGAGGGGGACCGCCGGCAGGGGAGGTTGCACGTCCCAGGTGGGGAGGAGTTCGTCCGCGGGGGCTTCGTCGGTCGGATTCACGGGGGCACCTTGCCTTATGAGGCATCAACCCAAGGGCGAGCGGCGCGGCGTCAGCCCGCCGGTGCAGCCGAAACCGGCGGGCTGACGCCGCGCCGCTCGCCAAAAAGCTTCAGGTCAACGAAGACGATTGCCGCAGTGGATGCAGCAGCGGCTGCCCATGCGGTTGTTCTTGCCGCAGTGGTGGCACGGCGGCGTCGGGTCGGTCAGCGGCTCGGCGCACTTGCCGCAATACGGCTCGCGCACCTTGTTGACGTGCTGACACTTCGGGCAGGCGACCTCGCGCGTCATCTGACGCTTATCCAGGTCGGCCTTGATCTCGCGGGCCGTGAAGTAGCGCTCGTTGACGTCCTCGGCCAAGTTCGATGCGGATCAGCTCGTAGAACCAGCGCTGGCTCGGCCGGCAGATCGGGCCGCTGCGGGTCGTTCAGCTGCGTCTCGATTTCCTTGGCGGTGTAGAAGCCCTCGGGCGCCTTGCCGGTCGCCAGGTGATACATCGTCCCGGCCAGGGCGAACAAATCGCTGCGCGGCTCGGGCTTGCCGATGATCTGCTCCGGCGGGGCGTAACCCTCGGTATAAACCTTCGTCTTGGCCGCCATTTTTTCCTTTTGCGTCCGGCCCAGGTCGCGGGCCGTGCCGAAGTCGATCATTTTGATCGTCTTCTTGTCCTCCAGCAGCATGATGTTGTCGGGCTTGAGATCGCGGTGGACCAGCGGCGGCGATTGCGTGTGCATGTGCGTCAGCACGTCGCAGATGGCCTTGCTCCAGTCGATGACCTGATCGAGCTGGAACGGCTTGTTGCTGTTGCCTTCCATGATCTTGAGCAGGTCCTGGCCGCGGATGAACTCCAGAACCAGATGGGCCGACTGGCCCTGCTCGATCAGGTCGTAGACGCGCGGCACGATGGGGATGGTGTCGAGCGAGCGCAGGATCTCCGCCTCGCGGCGGAAGAAGTTGAGGCGGATGGCGAACTCCTGTCGGGTCGGCGCAGATCATGTCCTTGATGGCGACCGGCCGGTTGCCGTTCTTGGTGTCGGTGGCGAGGTAGACGGCGCCGAAGCCGCCCATTGCAAGGAGTTTTTCGATCCGGTATCGGCCATGCAGCACGGTGCCGGGGGCGGTGGGCAGCGGCGTGCCGCAGCGCTGGCAGTTGCGTTCGCCGGGCGGGTTGGCGACGCCGCAGGCCGGGTTGGGGCAGATGTTGGGCGACGGCCCCTCGGCCTCGCCGGCCGCGCCGTCCGGCCTGGAGCAGGAAGCCGCAATCCATGCAGGCGATGGCGCCGGGCAAGAGCGGACTGCCGCAGGCGGGGCAGTTGGCCGGCGTCGTGGACGGAACGGCCCCGGCGGCAGGGCGGGGGCCGGGCGCCGTGGCGGGGGGGATCTGGATGTTGCCGAGCGACACGTTGCCGCCGGAAGGCGGTCGCATCCCGCCGGCCGCCGCGCCGGCGCCGACCGCGACGGGCTGCGGGGCCGCCGCGCCGACCGTCACCGGCTTCTGGCACTTGGGACAGCGGAACGTCTTGCCGGCCGAGTTGTCGGGCACCTGCATCGCGGTGTTGCAGCTGGAGCAGCGAATCACTTGCGGCATGGTCGTTCTCTCAGGAACGATGAATGATGAACGATGAATGATGAATTGTCTTGATTCATCATTCATCGTTCATCATTCATCCTTTATCTCTTGGCCCGCTCGCCGAAGCGCAGCACGCAGTTGCCGACGCGGATCTGGTCGCCGTTGCGGAGCGGCGCCGGCTTGCGCACCGGCTTGTCGTTGAGGTACGTCCCGGCGCTGCGTCTCGGCGTCGGTCAGGAAATACATGTTGTTCTTCCGCTGGATGCGGGCGTGCAGCTTTTCGAGGGCGCTGTCGCCGAACAGGCCGACGTCGCACGACTCGGCCCGGCCGATGGTCGTCTCATCCTTGGAAAGCATCACCTCGCGGCCGGCCCGGAAGCCCGATTCCACCTTGAGCCACGCCTCCTTCAGCACCACCTGGGCCAGCCCAATCAGGAGGCCGATGCACAGACCGAGGATGACAAGGCCGATGGCCAGGCTGCCGTTGGGCAGGGCCTGGCGCGTCGCCGGGTTGGAGTAAAACAGGCCGAAGAAGACGCCGCCGACGAAGCCGCCCAGCAGGCCGCCGTAGACGCCGTTGAGGGTCTTCTTCAGCGCCGGCCCGATATCGTGGCCCGTGATCGCCGCCCGCAGCACGTCGAAGACGCCGAGGGAAGCGCCGATGGCCACGCCCACCAGCATCCACCCGATCATCAGCAGGTAGTCGTTGAAATGGACCCCTTCGCCGATCAGGCCGCCCAGGGCGCCGCCCACCAATCCGACGCCCATGCAGACCGCCACTCGCACGACGCGCTGGAAGCCGATCGAGTTGAGCTTGGCGTCCACGGCGCCGACGCCGGCCGCAACGAGCAGGCCCAGGAAACCGGCGATCAGCGTCGCCTTGAGGAACGGGTTGTTATCGATCCCGACGACCCCCACGGCCCAAAGGGCGAGCCAGGCCAGGAACGCCGCCCAACCGCCGCAGATGGCACAGTAGTAGATGAACGCCTTGAATGACATGCGCGGCTTCCCGCCCTTTTGCTATCGCTTACCCGTTACCCAAAGATGCTGCTCTTCTTGACGGCCACGGCGTGCTTGGCCGTCGCGCCGCCGCTCTTCGCCTCGATCGTGTAATCGCCGGCCGATCCCGCGTGGACCTTCCAGAACACCACCGACCGCTTGCCGCCCTCCTCCACGGTCTTCTTCGCCGTCTCGCCCGACGCCAGCCTCAAACCGCTCGGCAGGGTCAGCTCGACCGGGTCGCCCGAGTTGGCGTTGTAGACGTAGGCCGTCACCACGAAGTCCGTATCGGGCGGCACGGCGTCCGGCGTGCTGAGCGCCAGGGCCGCTTTGCCGGCGCCAGTGCTGATGTCCAGCTGGCTCAGGCCGTACGTCACCGCCATGTCGCGCTTGCCCCCGGCGGGCAGCTCGGCGACGCGGTTCTTCGTGATGTCGTACGGCCAGTACATCGCGACGCAGGAATCCCCCTGCGTCTTGGTCTGGTCTTTGGGGTCCACCGTCTCGTCTTTCATGGAGCGCATGGGCACCTCCCAGCCCTGACGGCCCTGGCTGGGCGGGAAGTGCGTGATCCGAACGTCGTCGGGTTCTTCCACGTTGGCCACCCCCGGCAGCCGGATGTTCTTCAACCCCAAACGGACGACGGTGCCGGGGTTCTTGGCGTCGTCCCCGTTCTCGACCACTTCGAGGTAGGGCGGGACTTCCTCGCCTTTGAACTCCCGCATATCCTTGATAAGGCCCTTCACGCCGGGGGCGGTGAACGGCACGCCGTCGTTGGCGCCGATAAAGGTGTCGAGCATGAAGCGGACGCCGACCTTGATCGGCGACTCGCCGTAGTTCTCGATGCGATACCAGATCAGGCAGGTGTCCAGAAGGCCGTTCTGGCCCGGCACGATCTCGACGTGCTGCGTGACGCGGACCTTCTCGTCGCCGAAGTCCATCTTGGTCCGGTTGCCCTTGCGGCCCTTGGGCAAGTTCTCGCTCTTCACGTCGCGGTCGAGATGCGCCTCGCCGAAGAAGTACTCGGACCCGCCGATGAAGACGATGGTGTTGTTGGTGTCGCCTTGAGGAGGTACACCGGCGTCGCTGTAAGTGATTTTCTTGTACGACCCCTTGAACTCGGGCCGCGGGTCGGGAACGTCCAGCATTTCGAGGCCGAAGCGGTGGATGATCGTTGAAGTTGAGGCCCAGCTTCGGCCGGGGGTCGCGCACGTTCGTGTATTTCCAGTCCCTCCAGTTGCTCGAACCGCTCCCGGCGTCATCCGGGATGGGACTGTTCCCCGTGCTGTCCGAGTTGGGGCTGTTCGAGGCGCCGCGCGGCCGATCAGGTCCGCGATCACCACGACCAGCAGCGCCAGCCCGAGCAGGCCGGCCGGGAGGAGGTGGACCCAGAGCGGTTTGGACGGCCGGCGGTAGCGCGAGTAGGGCCGGGGCGCCGGCGGCGGCGGCTCGAACTGGATCTGCGGCGGCGGGATCGGCCGGGCGGGGGCGGTCGCTGCCGGCGACGGGGCCGGCGCGAACGCCACGGCCGCCGCCGGCTCCACGACCTCGACCTCCTCGACGATCTCCGGCTCCGGGGCGAGGACCGGCGCCGACTCGTCGAAGTTGAAGGCGCCGCCGCCCTCGATCCGGAGCGTCACGGGCACCACGAAGCGCTGGTTGCCGTTGGACTGCACCGTGACGCTGGCCGTCAGGTCCTGGCCGGGCTTGTTCGGCGCCGACGGCACCGACAGCGGCACCGTGACGGTGCGGCCGTTGATCTTGGCCCGGCCGACCTCCAGCCACGGCTGGTTGCTGGTCCCGTGAGCGTAAATCGGTCTTTTCTCCTCCGTTTTGACTTCGATGGCGTAGCGGAGCGTGGCGCCGGGGCTGCCGCTCAGCCGGATCGCCTGGACGCTGATTTTGACTTTGGGGGCCGGGGTCAGGCCGAGCCTCGAAGAACTGCTGCACGGCCGCCAGGCCGGAGGCCGGCGGTCCTTGCACCGGGTAGGTCCAGCCGTTGCTCTTGTACCAGGCGGCCACCTCGCCGCTCTCGAACAGCAGGGCGGCCTCCTTGGGGCTGGCCTTGGCCTTCTCGGCCACCTTCCGCGGGCTGACGGCCCCGGCCAGGACGCCGCTCGGAAACGGCTTGATCGGCACTTCCGCCCGGACGGTCACCGTGGCCGAGCCGCCGTTGGTTTCGACGGCCAGGTGCGCCTCGAGCGGCTTGTTGCCGGCCCGCAGCCGGTCGCCGACCACGCGGACGGGCAGCACCAGCTCATGGCCGAACTGGAAGTGCTTTTCGCTCGCCGCGGGGCCTTCGCCGAGGCTGAGCCACAGGCCGTCGGTGCAGCTGACGGAGCCGTACAGGAGCCGCGCCCCCTGGTTTTCCAGGTGCAGCTTGAACTCGCGGCCGCCGGCGCCGACCGCAAGGACGCCTAAATTGATCTCCTGCGTCTCCAGGGCCAGCTTCGGCGCGTCGAGGACGTCGCTGGGCAGCTTGCTGAGGAGCTGGTCGAGGCCGCGGTCGCCGTCGGGGAACTTGGCCGCTTCCTTGGCGGCCACAACCAGATCGATGCGGCCGAGGCCGCCGAGGAAGGTTTCGAGGTAGCCCTGGCGGAGCATGTCGCGGGCCGTGTTCCAGTCGTGCTGACAGGCGAGGGCCAGCTCGTTGAAGCTGCGGCAGGTCTTGCCGGTGGGGAACACGAAGGGGCTGGCGAAAGCCTGGGCGCCGACGGCGACGGGGCCGCCGTTGCGGGAATGGCCGCCCAGCACCAGTCCGTCGTAGTAGCAGTAAACGGCGTCCGACGGGTTCGCGCGCGAACACTTGCTGCAGGTCTGAGCCATGTCTACTTCCTACCGGACGCTTGGATCGGCGCGTCCCGGTGCAGTCGAGAGCGGACGGAATCCTCGGATTGCTGTGATTATGACAGGCGCGGGCGCGGGTTCAACGGTCAATGCGGACGGCGCTCGTTTAGCCGCTCCTCGAAGAGGAGCGCGTCCCCTACGCGCTCCTCTTCGAGGAGCGGCTAAACGGCCCGCGGAGTTCAAACGCCGACCTTGAGCTGGACGGTGCCGATCTGGACCACGTCGCCGATGCTCAGGCCCTTCTTCTGGCCGGGGTAGATGCGCGCCCGGTTGACGAAGGTGCCGTTGGAGCTGTTGAGGTCTTCAATCGACAGTTCGCCGTTCTCCAGGAAGATGCAGGCGTGCTGGCGCGAACTCCAGACGCGATCCGGCGGCTCCTGGTCCTCCAAATCGATGTCCACCGGCTTCTCGTCGGCCCGGCCGACAAAATTCTGCCCTTCGTAGATCGGATATTCCGCGCTTCGCTTGTTGCCGCGCAGGACGATCAGTTTCGGCTCCTTGCCGACGAAGCTGGCCGCCACGGGGGCGGCAGCCGGTGCGGGCGCTGGAGCCGGCGGGGCCGCAGCCGGGGCCGGGGGAGCCTCCACCGCCGGGGCCGGAGGCGGAGGGGGCGGAGGTGGGGGCGGAGGCGGAGGAGGCGCCGCGACGACCGGCGGAGGCGGCGCGACCGGCTCCATCGGGACGGCTTCCGCGACCAGGGGCGTCGCCTCCATCGGCATGGCTTCGACCGGCATCGCCTCGACCGGCATGGCTTCCATCGGCATGGCTTCCATCGGCGTCGCTTCCATCGGCGTCGCCTCGACGGGCATGGCCTCGGCCGCTATCGGGAAGGCCTCGACCGGCATCGCCTCCATCGGCATGGCCTCGGCCGCCATCGGGAAGGCCTCGACGGCGACGGCCGCCGACTCGACGCTGACGGCCACTCCGGCGAGGTCCGACTTGCACTGTTCGCAGAACAGCGCTCCGTCCTCGTTGTTGTAATGGCAAAACGGACACTGCACCATGATGTCAACCTCGGGGGATTCCCAGGAAAACTGGACCGGGCCTCGCGCTCGTGTTCGGGGAGGCCGGCCCGGAGGGCATTCCATCCTACAATCACAGCGCCGGCGCTTCCGTGGCGTCGCGGGCGGCGTCGTCCACCGCCAGCTGCGTCTTCTTGGAGACGCGGCCGCCGACGTTCAGTTCCTCCAAAACCTTCTTGGCCAGCATCGTCTTCTTGGCCGCGCGCGGACCCATCACCTCCGCCTTCTTCTCGATGCTCTGCGCCACGCGCTTCACTTCCTCCGTGTTGTTCGTCGAGATGGCCGCCTGGAGGTTCTTGTTCAGCTCGAAAATCTGCACCTCGTCGATGTGCTTGGCCACCTCCGCGTTGATGTAGCCGTGGCCCGCCGAGGTGTACGTCATCTCCAGGGGCACCTGGCCGGTGCTTTCGCGCTTGCCCGTGCCGGGGTCGAACGTGACCTCGATGTCGGTGATGCTGAACTTGCCGTCGGGCCGCTTCGGCAGACTCAGGTCGATGATGTAGCGCGTCGGCTTGTCGCGCTCCAGCGTGCCCAGCTGGGCGACCAGATGCCGTTCCTCCGGCTCGGCCAGCGTCAGCTCCTTGATCTCCGGCACGACCATGCGGACGCGCTTGACCTTCACGTCTTTCTTGACGCGCAGATGCATCTCGACGTTGAGGAACCCGGCCGCGGCCAGGGCGGCGAACTCGGCGGCGAAAACGCGCTCGGCGGCCGACGCGTCGTTGACGTCGATGTAGCCCCAGTCTCCCTCGGCCAGCTTGGCCAGGTCCTTGATGAGGCTCTGGTTCCACTCGGTGCCGACGCCGATGATATTAAAGCGGATTTTCTTTTGCGCCGCTTCCTTGGCCAGGTTGCGGCAGGTCTGCTCGCCGGACGTCTCGCCGTCGGTCAGCACGATCACCTGCGACAGCTTGCCCGCGCCGACGAGCTTCTCGACCTCGGCCAGGCCCATGCTGATGCCCTGGTCCATGGACGTGCCGCCCGGATCGACGTCGAACATATCGACCTTGTTGATGACGTCCTCGATCGCGGCCCGCTGGGACAGCGGCGTGGACGGCAGCAGCACCTGGCAGTTGTGAGCGAAGGCGACGATGGCGAGGCTGTCGTCGGGCTTGAGCCGCTGGAGGGCGCGGATGGCGGCCTGCTGGATGCGCTTGAGTCGGCTGACGCCGGTGCCGTCCTCTTCGTACATGGAGCCGGACACGTCGAGGACGAGGGCGAGGTTGAGGGCCAGCGAGCCGCCGCTGCCGCCGGCGGGGATGAGCTTGACGAGCGCGTAGCTGGCGGCCGAATCGCCGGCGACGGCGATGCTGCTGCGGTGCATCATGCGCTCGATGTGGATCTTGGCTTGCGATGGTGTCGGTGTCATGGTGGTGCGGCGCCTGCACGCCTGGGGTCGAGGTCATCGGTTCCGGGAATTCCGCGGCCGGGGGCCGGACGGGAGTTGCGGGCCGCGGGCCAAGGCGGAAACAGCTTTTTTGTATCGCGCCCGGCGACGGTCTGCAACGGCCCATGCGGCGGTTTTCCTCGCCGCCGGTTGGGGCATGGTCTGAGACCATGCCCCAACCGGCGGCGCCGGCGCCGGATACGGTTTTTCCGTATGCAGACTCTTCTATAGACGCAGCGGAGGGCCGCTGTAAAGCAGAAAATGCGAAAAAAGCGGCCCGCGTTCGGGCGGCCGGCCCTCCGTCCGCCAGAGTCGGCCGGTCCTGCCGTGCGGCGCTGGAAAGACCGAGGGATCAACCTCGTCGTTTTTACATGTGGGCATTTGTGGAAATCAAGATCGTCGGCGAGCGGAATACGCAGCGACCGCTATTGCAACGCGAAAAAGGACGCCATCCCCCGCAGTCCGCACGCCCGCAAGGTCCAGTTCAGCGGCGCGGCCGCCGCCGACAGGACGCGCCGCCCGCGCGATCCGAGAACACCCAGCGCCAGGCCCGCGATCCCGCCCATGAAAGTCCAGCAGGCGAGCACCAGCACGACCCACAGGGGCGTCGCCAGCCACGGCGACGCCGTGGAAATGTCGAGGAGGCCGAGCAGCGCGCGCGGCAGCCCGTCGAGCAGGATCGTGAGACAGCCCAGCGTTGCGGCGCCGGCGACGCCGGCCGCGGCGCCGGCCACGACGCCGCACGCCACGTCCGCCGCCCGCCCGCCCGCCCGCCAAGCCAGGACCAGCCCCACCACGGCGCCGACCCACCAGATCGCCAGGACGAACTGCCGCAAGAAGCCGGGGTCGATCACCGCCGGCGTGTCGCCGGACGCCTCGGTCATCGGTCCCCGCCGCCAGAAGTCCCAGCCCGCCGTCGGCGCCTGTCCGGCCGCCGGTGAACCGTCCAGGGAACGGGCGATGACGCGGGCGTAGAGGTCGGCGGGCAGGAGCAGGATCAGCCGCAGCAGCAGCGCCAGCACGGCGCCGGCGACGACCGCCCGCACCATTCGGTTGCTTGGGGCGCGCGCGGCTGCGGCCGGGCGGCCGGCGCCGGGTCGAACCGAAACGGCTCCGGCGTCATCGTGATTGGCGCCGGTTCGGCGAGCGGGGAGCGTAAGCCCCCTGATGTTTCATACGGTCGCTGATAGGGTGCGGAATCAGGGGGCTTACGCCCCCCGCTCGCCGGATGCGGGCGCGGCCGGCGCATCTCGACATGGACGCGCACCTGGAAGCGCTGGCCGGCGTTGGCGGTAATTTGGAGCAGGCCTTCCTGTACGGGTGCGTCGCCCATCAGGGTCGAATCGGCCTCAAAAGAGATCGACGTTTGCTGCGGCCCGCTGACGTTCGGCGTCGTCACGCGCAGCCACGGCTGGTCGGCGACCGCCTGGGCGTAGACCCACTTGCGGGCCGGCGTGCGGATCGTGATCTGGCCGCGGATCGTTTGCGGCGCCTCGCACTGGAACGTGAACTCGTTCTGCGACAGCTCCAGCGGCGGCGGCTTCGACAGGCCCATGCACTCGAAGAACTGCTGCACCGCCGCGACGCCGTGCGCCGGCGCGCCGGGCACCGGGTAGCTCCAGCCGTTGGCCGCGAACCAGCGGGCCACGTCGCCGCTCTCCAGCAGCGGCCCCGCCGGCTTGGGGTTGGCCCGCATCTGCTCGGCCAGCTCGCGGGCTGAAGACGCGGCCTGGAACGGCGGCTTGCCGAACGGCGTCGCCGCCAGGTCGAGGCGGATCGGCGCCTCGGCCACGCCGCCGTTGGTGACGACGGTGAGTTTGCCGCTGTACGTCTGCCCGGCCGGCAGGCCGTGCGGCTCGACGCGGAGGACCACTTCCTGATCGCGATCCGTCTTGAGCGGCAGCTCGCGCTCGTCCCTCTCCGTTGCGGCGCAGTCTGGAGACCGCGCCGCAACGGGGGGGACGATCTTCAACCACTCTTCGCCCTCGCTGACGCGGATTTTTCCCTGGAGGACGCCCTGGCCGCGGTTGCTGACGGTGATGCGGACCTGGCGCTGTTCGCCGACGCGCATCGAACCGAGCATGAGACGGCGCGGGCTGAGGTCGAGGCGCGGCCCGGCGCCCTGGGCCTGGCTGGCGGGCAGGCTGCTGAGGAAATTCTGCAAGGCCAGGTCGGGGTCGCCCTGGGCCTGTGCTTCCTTGGCGGCGCGGACGAGGTCCATGCGGCCCAGCCGGGCGAGGTAGCGGCCGAAATCGCCCTTGTGCAGCATGTCGCGGGCGTCTTCCCATTCGGCCTGGCAGCCGGCCAGCAGGTCGTCGTAGCTGCGGCAGCGGCGGCCGGACGGGAAGACGAACTCCTGCGGCAAAAACGGCGACGCCCCCGCCGGCCCGGCGGTCTGGCGCAGCACGACGCCGTCGAACCAGCAGAAGACGGCGTCGGCGGGGTTGGCCCGTTGGCAGCGCGGACAGACGACGTGCGGCATAGGCAAAGGAGTCAGGGGTCAGGAGTCAGGGGTCAGTGTCGAATTCCAGAGGGGGACGAGCCGGGAGCAGGAGGGATCAGCTGCCTTCGCTGACTCCTGACTCCTGACCCCTGACTCCTGGTCTGGGCGGCCCGCATTTGGAAGCGCAAGAGGACGTTGCCCAGCTGGATGCGGTCGCCGTCGAGCAGGACGCAGTGGTCGGCCACCGGCTCTTCATTGACGCGGGTCCACTCCACCGGCGAGCGGTTGTTCACGAGGACGTAGACGGCGCCCTCGCGCCGGATGACGGCGTGCCGCTTCTCGACCTTCATGTCGCGGAACAGGGCGATGTCGGCATGTTCGTCCCGGCCGAGGAGGTTGTCGTCCTTCTCCAGCGGGTATTCGCGGCCCTCCTGCCAGCCGCGCATCACCTTGACCGAGGCGGGCTGGAAAACGCCCTGGACCAGGGCCGACAGCGAGCCGATGCAGGCGCCGAGGATGACGAAGCCGACCGCCCCCCACAGGGAAGCGCCGGCCCCGACGTCGCGCGTCGCCAGGTAGACGCCGCCGAAGAACGCGCCGCCGACGAAGCCGCCGATGGCGCCGCCGAGCGTGCCGTAGCTGAACTTGCCGAGGGACCGGGCGGCGACGCCTTCGCTGACGCCGACGGCCGCCCCGAGACACATCCAGCCGAGGCCGCGGGCGAACATCGCCCCGAGAAACGCGACGACGGTGCCGGCCCCGAAGAGCCATATCAGACCGTAGTTGACCCACTCGCCCAGGACCATGCCGACGGCGCCGCCGAGCGCCCCCAGGAGGACGCCGTAGGACGAGAGGCGGACGAAGCGGAGCAGCGAGCGGTCGCGCAGGGCCTCGACGCTGACGACGAAATACCCGATCGACCCGCCGATAATGGCCCCGCCGAGGAGAAGGGCGAGCCAGAAGGCCGGCTTCTTGTCGTCCCCGAGGTGCGCGGCATCGGCGAAGACGCCGAACAGCATCCAGCCGAGCAGTCCGCCCAGGGCGCCGAAAACGGCGTTGAAATAGATCCGTGTCAGAAGGGCCATCGCCGCCGTCCGTGTAAGGAAACCTCCTATGGTTTGTAGTGCCCGGACGGAGCGATTGCAACGGACAAATGGGCAGACGCGGGCCGCGAAAGGAGCCGAATGGACGATAGAAAACCTCTCGCAAAGACGCGGCCGGGCCGCCGGGAGGCGGCGGGCGACAATCGGCGCGGCGGCCGCGCCTGTCTTTACCGCCGACCGCCGGGGGCCGGCCGCGTCCAATGGCCGAGGCGGGAGTCGAACCCGCAGAGTCGCCAGGCTCTCGACCTGGCCGCTTTGCCGGTTTGCGTACTCGGCCGAAAGTTCCGGGTCCAGGAGTTGCACCTGGGATGCCGCGGGTATGAGCCGCAACTGGGCCTCGCCCCCCCGGAATGGATTCTCAGCAGTCCGTAGGGGAGTCGAACCCCTCTGGCCACGTTGAGGGCGTGGCGGCCTCACCGAAAGCCGAACGGACCCCTTCGTCAGTGCGCCGGGAGGGAATCGCACCCCCACAGCCGTTGGGCAGCCGCTTTACAGGCGGTTTGGCTCGCTTGTTGCCAGCCGACGCATTACCGTTCATTAGCGCGGGTGGGAATCGAACCCACACAGTCGCCAGGGTTTGAGCCTGGCCGCTTTGCCGAGTTTGCGTACCGCACCTCACCAGCAAGTCCGCAAGGATTTGAACCCTGACCCTCCCGTTTGGACCGGGACATGCTTCCGTTGACACCACGGACCCGCAAACAGTGGCTCAGGTGGGAGTCGAACCCACAGCATTCGGGATTCTGAGTCCCGATGGTCGTCCGGTTGCCTACCGAGCCGATTCTCCTATCTCCCTCCCCCCTTGCGGGGGAGGGGTGAGGTGGGGGGGATGCTATCGGCGGCGGCGCCCACCCCCCACCCCGGCCCTCCCCCGCAAGGGGGGAGGGAGAAAGCGACGTTCCTGTGCCCGGCGTGGGAGTCGAACCCACACCCACTCCGGTTTAAGCGGAGCCGCTCGTCCCGTTGGCGCAGCCGGGCGCTCCTCCCGTCCGCCGCGCCGGGCCGTGGGCGGTCGGCCCGGCGCGGGAAGTCGAGATGGCTGGACTTGAACCAGCGTTCTCCTCCTTCCAAGGGAGGCGGGCACTCCAACTACCCCACATCTCGATGCCGCCCGTCACTCCGTATACGGCGCCGTCCGCCGGATGTGACAGGGTTTTCTTCAGAGCGCCCAGCCGGATTTGAACCGGCCCATCCGCCCTGGCGAGGCGGCAGGCTGCCGCTACATCATGGGCGCGCTTTCCGCAGTGGGGGCAGTTGGAGTTGAACCAACTCCTTCCTGTTTAAGAGACAGGCATGCCGCCGTTACACCTTGCCCCCGATTCATTCCAACGCAGTAGGGCCGCAGGGATTTGAACCCTGATCTCGCAGATTAAAAGTCCGGGATGTTGCCGTTACACCACGACCCCGATTTCCGGCGGTCGCGGCGTTTGCATCGTCGCAGCAACATTGGTGTACTCCTTAGAGCCTATCCCAAAACCGTCGAAACATCACCAATTTGACGAGAATCGTCATGATCGACGGTGGTTTTGGGATAGGCTTTTATCAGCAGCCCGTAGGGGACTCGAACCCCTGTTTTCGGGTTGAAAACCCGGCGTCCTCGCCCCTAGACGAACGAGCCGTGTGCAGTGGGTCGGGAGGCGCTCGAATCCTCGTCTGCGGTTTTTCAGACCGCCGCTTGGACCATCTCAGCTACCAACCCAAAAGAAAAAGGCCAGGCGTCCCGTTGCGACACCTGGCCTTGCAAGCCTCTTCCCGTGGAAGCGGCTCGGTGTCACAAGCGCGGAGGATGGGCGGGAAGGCCTTTCGCCCACACGTCAGCCGGACGCCCGGCCGATATCGCCCCAACCAGATACTCAAAGCCCGGTTCCTTCATGGCCCCCTCGCCGGCTCTCGGTGGATCGGTCGTACACAGGGATAGACGCTGGGCCGGGCGGTTGGTTCGCAATAAACACGGATTTTTTTCGCGGACTTGCGCCTCACTTCCGATGCAATTGATCCGCCGCCCCCGCGATCTTGTAGATCTCCTCCGTCCGGTCGAACGCCCCGTCCTTCGCCCCGATCAGCGTCAGCGACGTCGGCGCCAGCATCCCCAGCGCGTCAGGCGTGTCCAGCACGCGCAGCACGCCGAGGAAGTAAGGCCCGTCGCGGTGCGACGTCGGCGGATCGACGACGATCGCCCCCTGAATCGACGGCTCGAACAGCGCGGCATAGGCCGCGATCACCCCCGCCTGGCCGCGGCCTGCCACGCGCCATTTCCGCTCCCCTTTGTCCTGCTCGCTCAGGTAACGCACCGTCGCCGCCACGTCCCGGACGCGGCCCTCGTCCACGGTGCGGCCCAGTAAGGCGTCGGCGCGCGCGACGTAGTTCGGCGGCGACTTCTCCGTCCACTCGCCGTAGGCCTTGCCGCCGCGCGGCGCCAGCAGACGGACGGTGTTGGCGGCGCAATAGGGTTCGGCCCAGTCCGGCGGCCGATTGGCCGCCTCCTCATCGGGATTCAGCACGATCAGCAGACCGTCCTTCGCCCCGTCATTTTCCGGGTTGAGCGGCGTGGTGAGCAGCACCCGCAGCGGGGCCTCCGTCGTCAGCAGCGCACCCACCCCCTTGGCGCTGTCGCCCGTGTTCGCCGCCGCGGGAATCCGCTCCGGAAATGCGTGGAACGGCCGCTCGCGCAGCCCCGCCATCAACCCCTTTTTCCACGCGGCGAACTCCCCTTCCTTCGGCGGCTTCACCTCCGCCCGCGGCACGAACGTCTCGTCGATCTTGCCGTTGAGAGCGTCCGCCGGGAAATCCTTGTCCTCGGGGAAGACGCGCAAATCCTTGCCAGCGATCACCTCGAAATTGGCGTCCTTGACCGGCCCCGCGTCGTTCTTCAGATGCTTGTTGATCCACTGGAACACGGCGACGCGCAGGTCCGGCCGGTAGCCGTGGCCGCCCGTGCTGACGGTTTCGTCCAGCGAATCGGCCTTGCCGTAGAACCCGTACAGCCGGCGCAGCTGATCGACGATGCGGCGGTTGCCGTCCATCGGGAACAGCGAGTCGGCGTCGGAGTTGGCGAACAGGAACGGCCGCGGCGCGATCAGCCCGGCGATCGTCGTCCATTCCCAGCCGTACGTGTTGTAGAACAACATGCAATCGCAGTGATGATTGACGACCTTTTCGGAGACGTAACATTCCAGGTCGCTCATGCCGCTGACCTCGGCGGCGCACTTCACGCGCTCGTCGGCCGCCGCGATCCAGACGGTGGCCGCGCCGCCGCCGGAGATGCCAGTGACGCCGATGCGGTCGGCGTCCACGTCCGGCCGCCCGACCAGATAGTCAATGGCGCGGACGCCGTTCCAGCATTCGACGCCGGCCGGCGTGTATCCCGCCGAGTGCCACCACCAGCGGCCCTTGCTGTATGTGCCGTGGTGCTCGCCCTTGATCTCGCCCAGCTCCACCGTGTCGATGATGAGGCAGACGTAGCCGTTCGAGGCGAACCACAGGCCGTGGTCCTGGTAGGCCGTCTTGTTGCCGTCCCGGCCCATGTTGGAGTGGCCGCAGACGTACAGGATGGCCGGCAGCTTGCCCTCGACCTTTTTCGGACGATACAGATCGCCGGTGACGTACAACCCCGGCCGGCTCTGGAAATGCAGCTTCTCGATCGTCACATCGCCGCGCTCCAGCGTCCCCGTCACGGTGGCGTGGAGCGGCGTCTTTTCCGGCAGCGGCCAGAGGCCGAGCATGTCGAAATACTCCTGGCGCAGCCGCGGCCGCCGCGCCTCCCACTCCTCGCGGGTCTTCGCCCCGTCCAGTTCGCGCTGGTTCAGCTTGGCCGTCTCCTGCGCGAGGTAGGCGTCGATGGCGTCGTCGCCGCGTTTGGCGGCCGGCTCGTCGGCGCCGCACGCCAGCAGCGCGGCCGCCAGCGCCGCGAAGACCGTCAACGGGGTTGCACGTGTTCGCATGAGCATCACTCCTTGGGTTCGGGCGCGGGGGTGGGTTCGCCGATGACGCCGTTGGGGTTGAGCGGCAGCCAGAAGGCGGCGGCGGCGACGTGCATGGCCGCGAAGAGGATCAGCGTCGGCGTCCAGTCGCCGCCGCCGAACCAGTGGTTCAGCTGCGGCGCCAGCCAGGTGAAGGCCGCCGCGCCGAAGTTGCCGGTCATGTTCATGGCGCCGAACACCACGCCGAGGTTGCGGCCGCCCATGTCGAGCGTGATCGCGAAGGAACAGCTGGCGGCGAAGTAGAACACGAAGAAGCCGACGGCGAACACGGCCACGGCCGCCGTCGTGCCGGGCACGGTGTAGGCGAACAGGTAGATCGCCAGCCCGCCGAGGGTGCTGGCCACAGCCAACCCCTGACGCGCGACGCGCCGGCTGCCGGTGCGCCGGAGCAGGTAGTCGGACAGCACGCCGCCCAGCGTGGAGCCGACGACGCCGAGCCACTGCGGCAGGCTGGCGAGCTGGTTCGCCATGGCCGGGCCGACGTGCCGCGCCTCCTGGAGGTAGGTGGGCAGCCACAGATCGACGAAGCGGCTGGCGCCGGCGCGGAAGAACTGCTGCATGCAAATGCAGTATAGAGGCACGCTCAGCAGGATCAGCCAGGCGGACGGCCGGCGGATGAAAGTGGGCAGGATCGTGGGCGAATCGCCCCGCAAGTCGTCGGTCCCTCGCGGGGGAATTGGCCCCCCTTGCACCGACTCCTCCGCGGCGTCGCGGCCGACTTGCAGCCCCGTCGGCGCCGCGGCCGTGACGCCTTCCTCCATCGCCGGCGCGGCCTCCCAGCGGGCCTCTTTGGGCGGTTCCGGCTGCGGCCCGCCGATGATCGCCCGCTCGGCGGCGTTGACGCCGGGGTGGTCGGTCGGGCGGTCGCGGAACCAGACGGCGAACAGCAGCGCCCAGACCACGCCGGGCACGGCGTAGAAGAGGAACAGCCCGCGCCAGCCGAGCGGGAGGATCAGCGCCCCGGTGATGTTGCTGTTGAGGGCGCCGCCGATCAGCATGGAGCTCTGGAGCAGGCCGGTGGCCAGGCCGCGGCGGGAGGCCGGCAGCCACGCCGCCACGACCAGCGTGGCGCAGGGGAGCAGCCCGGCCTGAAACGCTCCGACGACGAGCCGGCCGCCGATGAGGCTGTACGGCTCCGAGGCCAGGGCGCATAGCCCGAGCGTGACCGACCAACCGATCGTGCAGCACACGAGCGTCCGCCGCGCCCCCGTCCGCTGGGCCAGCCAGCCGGCCGGCACCTGCAGCAGCGCGTAGGGCAGGAACAGGAGGCCGGCCGCGCCGCCGGTCTGGGCGGGCGTCAGGTGCAGTTCCTCGCGGATCTGCTTCTCGGCGCCGCCGTAGCTGTTGCGCTGGATGTAGGCGATGGCGCAAACGACGCACAGGGCGGCCACGACGACGTAACGGACGCGCGTCGGCCGGACGGCGAGCGGAAGGTTGGTGGAGAGACTCACGAGCAGGCCCCGGACGGAAACCGTGCGGGCGACGTGGCGTAGAGCTTACGACTGGGCGGGAAGCGGCACAAGGGGCCGGCGGAAAGGTGTCAGGCAACAATAGAAATGTCCGCATTTCGGCGACAGTAGAAATGTCCGGTGTCCGGACGTTGTCACTTCTTCCGCTTGAACGGCTTCCTCCACGGGTGGTCCTCGGCTGGACGGTGTGGCCCCTTCTTGTTATCGTCCGCCCCGCCGTCGGGAGGATAGGGCTCCGCAGGAGTGCGACCCGAGCGCCCGTCGGTCGGCTGTACGCCAGGCGACCGGGACCCCGAAGAGGGGTCCCGGTTCGCTTTTCCCCCGCTGGCGTCGGCCGCCGATGCGTTAAACTCCGGGGGTCTGGGGGCGGAGCCCCCAGGGCCGCAACCCGGCGGGATCTCGCGGTACTTCAGGTACTTGCCCCGGAAGCGGATCGCCATACTCCCGTCCAGGCGCAGCTCGATCACCACCCGACCGCCCCGCTCCCCCGCATGCACCGGCGGCAGCAACTGGTAGAAGCGGTTGCGGAAGCGCACCGTGTAGTCGTTGGACACCACCCGCCCCTCCTGGATGCTCAGGATCGCCGCCAGGTCGTGACCCGGACCCAGCGGCCGGTGCCCGTCGGCCGCCTGGCGCGCCGGCTTGACGAAGCGGCGGTTGTGCGTCGGCAGCAGCCGCTCCAGCACGGCGTTGGCCCCCGCCAGCGTCGTCACGCCCGCCAGGCGCAGCTCCTTGACCCAGCGGTCCTGGGCCGTGCCGAAGGACCGCTCGACGCGGCCCTTGGCCTGCGGGCTGTGCGCCCGGATCAGCTCGATGCCTAGCTCCCGCAGGGCCCGCCCGAACTGCGTCTCCGCGTCGGGCAGGGCGCGGCCCTTGTCCTGCGGCTCGAAGATGCTGTGCCGGTCGGTGTACAACGCCACCGGCCGGCCGAAACGCCGCAGCCAGCGGCCGGCCAGGTCCATATGCGCCTTGACCGTGCCGGCCGGGTAGAAGCGCGCCAGGGTGCGGTTGGTGGCGTCGTCGATCATGCCGATCAGGACCATCTCCTCGCCGCGGCCCTCCAGCCAGTCATGCACCGAGGCGTCCATCTGAACCAGCTCCCCGAAGCAGGCCCGGCGCGGCCGGCGGCTGCGGTGCGGGTCGCGGCGACGCTTGCGTTGCCACAGCCCCTCGGCGATCAGCCAGCGGCGCAGCGTCTGCGGGCCGACCGTCAGGCCCTCCCCGGCCAGCTTCTCGGCGGCGAAGGTGGGGCCGAAGTCCGCGTAGCGGGTGCGGTAGGCCGCCAGCACGGCCCGGCGGAAGGCGGGGTCGGGCCGGTGGTTGGAGGGCCGGCCGCGCAGGCCGTGCACGAGGGCGGCGTCGCCTTCGGCCTCCAGCTTGCATTGGATGCGTCGGACCTGGCGGACGCACAGGCCGAGCAGCCGGGCCGCCTCGGCCTGCGTCCGCTGGCCGCTCTGCACCGAGTGCAGGACCCTGAGGACATCGCGTTCCTTCTGACTCATAGCGATCCGGTCTGTGGAAAGCACGCCGATAGACATGGCTCCTCCTTGGCCTGACCAAGGAGGACATTTCTATTGCGTTAAGACCGGACATTTCTATTGTCGTTCAACAGGGGCCGGCGCGAAAGGGCGGCGATTTCCTTTGCCCGCCGCCGTGCCGGACCTTACAATGCAGCAATGCGTTCCGGATCGACGTATCGCACCTCGGAGGAATCCATGAGGGACGTTCCATCCCAGCGGAACGAGTCGCTCCCCTCCACCGTGGAGCTGCGTTTGGACGCGGCCTGCCGGCGCTTCGAGGCCGCCTGCAAGGCCGGTCAGGCGCCGCGCATCGAGGAACAGCTGGGCGGGGCGGCCGGCGCCGAGCGCGCGGCCTTGCTGAGGGAACTCGTTCGCCTGGACGTGGCCTACCGCCGTGCCGGCGGGCAGGCGGTTTCTGCGGCGGAGTATCTGCGCCGCTTCCCGGGCTGGACCCGGCCTGGCTGGCAGGCGCCGTAGCGCCTGCCACGTTGACCCAGGCGCCGCCGGCGCCCGGCCTGGCCGAAACACTGCCGCACGTCCGGCCGGCGCCGGCGACCGGGGCGGCGGCGTTGCAGGTCCCCGGCTACGAGGTCCTCGGCGAGTTGGGCCGCGGCGGCATGGGCGTCGTCTACCTCGCCCGCAACGTCCTGATGGACCGGCGCGAAGTGCTGAAGGTCGTGAACAAGGCGCTGCTGGACAAGCCCGGCGTGATGGAGCGCTTCCTGCGCGAGATCCGCTCGGCCGCGATGCTCCGCCATAACAACGTGGTGCAGGCCTACAGCGCCGTGCAGGCCGGCGAATTACTGCTCTTTGCGATGGAGTACGTCGAGGGGGAGGACCTCGACAAGGTGGTGCAGCGCCAGGGACCGCTGCCGATCCCATACGCCTGCCATTACGTCTCCCAGGCGGCGATGGGATTGCAGCACGCCCACGAGCACCAGATGGTCCACCGCGACGTCAAGCCGCAAAACCTGATGCTGTCCCGGCAGAAGAAGAAACATATCGTCAAGGTCCTCGACTTCGGCCTGGCCAAGGCGAAGCGGGAGGGGGAGGCGGTGACGGACCTGACCGGGTTCGGGGCGGTGATGGGGACGCCGGCTTACATGGCCCCGGAGCAGGCGCAGGACGCGGCGAGCGCCGACATCCGGGCGGACATTTACAGCCTCGGGTGTACGCTGTACTTCCTGCTGACCGGCGTTCCGCCGTTCACGGGGAAGAGCATTTTCGCGATCTTGCAAGCACATGTATCGACAGAGGCGGCGCCGCTGGGCCAGCGGTGCGCGGAGGCGACGCCGGAATTGGCGGCGGTCGTGGCGAAGATGATGGCGAAGGACCCGGCGCGGCGCTACCAGAAGCCGATCGAGGCGGCGCAGGCGCTGGCGCCGTTCATCAAGCCGGGGTCGGCTGCACAGGAGGGGCCGACGGCCCCGGCGGCGAGGTCCGACCGGCCGGCGGCGCTTCCCGTTCCGCCTGCGGTGTGGGACCGCCCCACGGTCCTGCCGGCGGGGGCGGATGCGCCCGCGGGGCGGGCGCCTCGGGAGTCGAAAACGGAAACCCTTGTTCCGCGGCCGCCTCGGCGGGCCGCGCCGGCGCCGGGGTCGAAGCCTCGAAAGCCGAAACGCCGCAGCTTGTGGCGGCAGCCGGTGCTGTGGGTGGTGCTGAGTGTGCTGCTGCTGGGGTCTGTCGGCGGTTACTTCGTGTGGGCTATAAACCAGCCTGTCACGCCCAAGATGGTGCCGGTCCAGGGCAAGGTTCTCTGGGGCAGCCAGCCCCTCACTGCGGGCGTGGTCATGTTCACGCCCGACGCCGCCGCCGGCAACACGTCCACGCTCAAGCCGTTTGGCCGGATCGACGCTAACGGAACCTACAGGCTGTCCACCGACAGCACAACCGGGACGGCCAAGAACGGAGCGCCGCCGGGCAGGTATATAGTCACCGTGATGGTCCCGGTCGCGCCGCCCGCCTTCGACCCGGCGTATACGGACCCGAATGAAACTCCGTTGTCAGTCGAGGTTACCGAATCGCCGGCGACCGGTGCCTACGACCTGCACCTTTACAGGTTCATTGTCGATGACAAGGGTGAGCCAATCAAGTTCAAGGTCGATAAGGACAGCAACCCTGTCAAGGACGACAAGGGCAACCTCATCCCCGACGAGAAGGGCGTGTACGTCTACGACGACGCCGGTTGACTTCTTCCAACCCAATCCGTGGGGCCTGTACGACATGCACGGCAACGCCTGGCAGTGGTGCGCCGACGTTTACGACAAGGACTACTACGCCCAAAGCCATATTAAAGATTATAAAGATACTAATAGTGGACAAAGCCGTGTCTTGCGCGGCGGTTCGTGGGACGACGAACCGAGGTACTGCCGCTCGGCCTACCGCAACGTCGTCATCCTTCCCGGCGACCGCTGCGGCAACGACGGGTTCCGGGTCGTGTTGCGCGTTCCCACCAGGACTCCGTGATTATTGCGGACAGGGCGGGGCGACCCCGCCCTGTCCATCTTGCCGCGGCGCACGGGGTGGCGATGTCCCGCCCTTTGGTTCGGGTGTGCCTCCTTCGGGAGGCACACCCCGCGGTAACGGCCGCTGGAAATCCGCAGACGCCTCTGGTAAGATAAAACGGTGAAAGGACCGGCCCCGGAGAACCACCCCCAACCTTCTTCGTCTCCTCCTCCCCAGGCGTCGCCTGGCGTCTCGGCCCGATGGCCGGACGCGGCCGGATGCGAAACCCGAACCGATTCCCCGCCTTTCGACCGAGCGATATGCTCGCCCGGCCCCGAGGCCCTGACGCGGATCATCCAACCATGAACTTCCAAATCGACGTGTCGTCCGCCATGCCCGCCGTCCCCACGGACCCGCCGCCGCCGGCCAACCCGGCCGCGGAGACCGTCGATTTGCTCAAGCAGCTCCTCGAAGTCCAAAAAGAACAACTGTCCTACCAGCGCGCCGCCGCCGCCGCCCATGACATGGGCGCCCGCTGGCGCGCCTACCTGTCGCGCTGGCAGCAGGAGTTCCCCGGCCTGGGCGAGGCCTGCAAGAAGGCCATGCCCGCCCTGGAACGCTCCTTCGGCAAGCTCATCACCGAGCTGACCAACTGCGTCAACGACGACGACGAGGCCATCGACAACGACTTCGCGCTGCAGGAGTTCCTCGACCGCTACGGCATGCGCCTGGCCCAGCTCGGCAACATCCTCAACATGGTCGCGCCGCTGGCCGAGGCCGCGGCGCAGGCCGAGTCCGCCTGAGATAGGCGAGCGGCGCGGAAAAATTCGCCCGGCCGCGCTGCAATGCACGGGGAGGACCATTCCGTGCCGCGCGCCGCCGCTCTCGCCCTGAATCATTTAACCGACTTACCCGCTCTTCTTCAAACCGCCGACGGATTCGGGCCGCTGCTGGCCGCCCTGCGCCAGGGCCGCAGCGGCGTCATCGACGGCGCCTGGGGTTCGTCCGCCGGCCTGTCCATCGCCGCCCTGGCGCCGCACGCCGCGCACACCTTCCTCGTCGTCATCGCCCATCCGCGCGACCTCGACGGCTGGGCCGGCGATCTGGTCGCGTTCTCCGGCGTCCGCCCCGCGATCTTCCCCGCCTGGGACGACCAGCCGTCGGCCGGCCACGCCGTCGATGAGATCGCCGGCCAGCGCCTCCGCCTCCTCAAGCAGCTCGACTCCGGCGACCCGCCGCGCCTGCTGCTGACCACCATCCAGGCCCTGTTGCAGCCGGTCCCCGACCGCGCCGAGTTCGCCGCCCGCCGCCGCGTGCTGCGGCGCGGCGAGACGGCCGACCTGGAAGAGCTGGCCGCGTGGCTCGTCGATCGCGGCTACAGCAACACCGACGCCGTCGAGCTGCCCGGCGAGTTCAGCCGCCGCGGCGGCATCCTCGACGTGTATTCGCCGGACGCCGAGGCGCCGCATCGCCTGGAGTTCTTCGGCGACGAGATCGACTCCATCCGGTCGTTCTCGCCGGCCACGCAGCGCAGCCTCGGCGATCTGGAAAGGGCGGAATGGGCGGCGCTGGCCGCGTCGTCTTCCGACGGCGACAGCCGGGAAACCGGGCCGTCCGGGGCCTTCGCCGACTACCTGCCCGAAGACGCCTGGACGGTGCTGGTGGAGGTGGAAGACCTCGGCGAGCAGGGGCGGCACTATCTCGACCGCATTCCCGACCCGAAGAGTCTGTTTACCGTGCCGGACGTGTTCGCCCGGCTGGTGCGCTTCCCGAGCGTGACGGTTTCCGCGCTGCCCAGCCCGTCGGTGGAGGCGACGTTCCGGCTGCACGTCGAATCGGTCGAGCGCTTCAGCGGCGACGTGACGCGGGTGCGCGACGAGCTGGATTCGGTGGCGGCCCGCGAGCGCGTGATGATCGCCTGCCACAACGACGCGGAATGCAAGCGGCTGACCGAGGTGCTGGCGTCCGGCCGGCTGGCGCAGTCCGATCGGCTGCGGCTCGTCGTCGGCCGCGTGCGGGCCGGCTTCCGCCTGGTGGATCCCGTCGGCGTGGTCGTGCTGGGCGGGCAGGAATTGTTCCACCGCGACGCGCCGCCGACGCCGGCCGGGTTGCCCTCGACGCCGCGCCGCCGGCTGGAGTCGCGGGCCATCGACAGCTTCCTCGACCTGGCCGAGGGCGATCTGGTCGTCCACCTCAGCCACGGCATCGCCCGCTACCGCGGCATGGAGGTGCTGGAGAAGAACGCGGCCGCGGCCCCCTCCCAACCCTCCCCCAGGCTCGGGGGAGGGCAGGGTGGGGGCGCCGCCCGCCAGAAGGAAGAGCATCTCATCCTCGAATTCCGCGACGGCTTGCGCGTTTACGTTCCGGCGTCCAAGATCGATTTAGTGCAGAAATACGTCGGCGGCGGCAAGACGGAGCCGGAGCTGTCGAAGCTGGGCGGCACGGGCTGGCAACACCGCAAGGACAAGGTGCAAGCCGCCGTGCTGGACCTGGCCAGCGAGATGATCCAGTTGCAAGCCGTGCGCGAATCGCAACCCGGTTTCGCCTTCCCGCCGGATTCCGACTGGCAGGCCGAGTTCGAGGCGTCGTTCCCCTATCAGGAGACGCCGGACCAGCTCACGTCGATGGCGGAGATCAAGGCCGACATGCAGAAGCCGCGGCCGACGGATCGGCTGATCTGCGGCGACGTCGGCTACGGCAAAACGGAGCTGGCCGTGCGGGCCGCGTTCAAGGCCGTGGACAACGGCAAGCAAGTGGCCGTGCTGGCGCCGACGACCGTGCTGGCCGAGCAGCACTAGCGCACCTTCGGCCAGCGCCTGGCGGAGTTCCCGTTCACCGTCGAATGTCTGAGCCGCTTCCGCACGGCGGGCGAGCAGAAGCGCATCCTGGCCCGGCTGGCGGCGGGCGGCGTGGACGTGGTCGTCGGCACGCACCGGCTCCTCAGCGCCGACGTGCGCTTCAAGGACCTCGGATTGGTGATTATCGACGAGGAGCAGCGTTTCGGCGTGGAACACAAGGAGCGGCTGAAGCGGCTGCGGCGCGAGGTGGACGTGCTGACGATGACGGCCACGCCGATCCCGCGCACGCTGCACCTGTCTCTTTTGGGCATCCGCGACATCAGCAACCTGGAAACTCCGCCTCCCGACCGCCTCGCCATCGAGACGCGCATCGTCCGCTTCGACAAGCAGCTGATCCGCAACGCCATCCTGCGCGAGCTGAACCGCGAGGGCCAGGTCTACTTCGTGCATAACCGCGTGCAGAACATCCAGGAGATTGCGGATCGCGTGAAACAGATCGTGCCGGAGGCGCGGCTGACGGTGGGGCACGGCCAGATGTCCGGCGACGAGCTGGAGGAGGCGATGCTGCGGTTCGTCCGCCGCGAGGCCGACGTGCTGGTGGCGACGACGATCATCGAGAGCGGCCTGGACATTCCGAACGCGAACACGATCTTCATCAACCAGGCGGACAACTATGGCCTGGCCGACCTGCACCAGCTGCGCGGCCGCGTCGGCCGGGAAGGGCGCCGGGCCTACGGGTATCTGCTGCTGGACGCCGACAAGCAGGTGTCGCCGACGGCGGCGCGGCGGTTGAAGGCGATCGAGGAGTTTACGGAGCTGGGAGCGGGCTTCAAGATCGCGATGCGCGACCTGGAGATCCGCGGCGCCGGCAACATCCTCGGCAACCAGCAGAGCGGCCACATCGCGGCGGTCGGCTACGAATTGTACTGCCAGCTGTTGGAGAACGCGGTGCGCGGCCTCAAGGGGCAGGCCCGCAAGACGCCGCTGGAGGTGACGGTCGATCTGCCGTGGACGGCGTACTTCCCGCGCGACTATGTGGCGGGGCAGCGGCAGCGGATCGAGGCGTACCGGCGGCTGGCGCGGGTGCGCGGCCTGGACCGCCTGGACGACTTTCGCAAGGAGCTGCGCGACCGCTACGGGCCGCCGCCGGAGCCGGCCGAGTGGCTGCTGCGCCTGACGGAATTGCGGCTCTTGGCGTCGCACTGGCGGATCGGCACGGTGCATCTGGAGAAGGCGTCGGAGGCCGGGGCGCCGACCGACGTGGTGCTGGGCTACCGCAACGGCAAACGGATACGGGAGTTGGCGGAGCGGAGCCGGGGGCGATTGGTCGTGGTGGACGAGAAGAGCGCCTACTTCCGGCTGCGGCCGGCGGAGACGGAGGCGATGGCGATGTACAAGACGGTGAAGGGGCTGCTGCGGGTGTGACCGTCAAGTCGTCCTCGACGGAGGATCGCTTTCACGACTACCCGCACTCGCCTACCATGTCTTCCGGCTGTAACCGTCATGCCGTCCTCCGACGGAGGATCGTGGATGCAGCATCCGCATTACATGGACGTGTTCGATGTGCCTTGCGATGATGGACGAATCCGGCGACACGGGGATGAAACTCGGCCAAGGCTCTTCTGCGCTCTTCACCATCGGTATGGTCCTTTTTCAGGAGGAAGCTCAAGCGAACGCTTGCAGGGCGCGCATCCAGGCGCTGCGCCCGGAACTGGGAATGAAGCTGAGCGGCAAGAAATCCGAGTTTCATTTCCGCGAAATGGACCACGAGCGCCGTGAGGCGTTCCTCCGGGCCGTGGCCGAGTTTCCGTTCCACTTCTACTCCAGCACGATCACGAAAGAACGGCTGTCCGGCAAGGAGTGGAACAAAAAGGGTAATCGTTCAACGCTACGAGAGCAGTGAGGGGCAGGGTTGGCCGGTGCGATGGGCGAGGACAGCCTCATGCAGGTAATCCAGGACATTCTTCGCCTGCAACCGCCGGGTTTGCACCACGGTCAGAATCCGCTCGACGAAGCGACAGCCGTTCCCACTCCAGCAGCCGAAACTCCGCCTGCGCCACAGCACCGCCCGACGCAGCAGTCGTTCCACGTGGTTGTTCGTCGGCTCCACTCCCTCCGTCGTCACGAACGTCCACAGCGCAGGCTCCAACGCCAGCACGTTCTCGCAGAACCGCACCACCGTTGGGTCGGCGCCGAGGATCGCGCCTTCCAGCAGCACCCGGTTCATCCGTCGCATCACCGGGGCCAGCCGCGCTTCCAGTTGTGCCCGCGTGACCTGTCCGTCCCGGAACCCGTGCCACGCGGCGAAGACCTTCCTGACCAGTCGCCGCCCCTCCCGTCCGACCTACTCTTCGGGGCCGCCCCGGTCGATGATCTTCTGGAAATCCCGTTTCAGGTGCGCCCAGCAGATCTGCCGCCGCTGGGGCGGCACCCGGTTGTACGGGCCCCAGCGGTCGCTGCACAGGATCCCCAGGATCTCCAGGCCCAGGATCGCCGTCAGGCCCGCCGCGCTTCGGCGGGCGTGGATCACGAAGGCCACCACCTGGGTGGTGGCCGCCGCCCACAGCCAGCACAACGCCCCCGCGAGTTTCCAACTGGTCTCGTCGGCGTTCTTGACCGCCGCCTGGCGCACCGCCGCCACCGCCTCCTGGTGGGCCGTCTCCAGGGCGGCGCCGACTTCTTGCTCGAGGTTGCAGACCGTGCCCAAGGCGATCGGGGCGTCGAAGACCGCGTCGGCGATCTCCTCGACGCCGCGCTTGCTCAGGCCGTGACAGCCGGAGAAGTAGGACAGCGTGCCGGTCAGCCGCGGCCCGACACTGTGGGCGCGAACCGCCGCCGGGATGACCGCATGCGTCCGGTGGCCGCAGCAGGGGCAGGTGCGGGCGTGGCCCTGGTACTCGGTGACCTCGGCTATGACCGGGGGCAGTTCGATGGTTTGGAAGCGGGTGGGCTCGGGATCGCCCGGCGAGGGCTGGGCGGGCAGGGCCGCGGCACAGCGCTCACACCGCTTGGGGACCAAGTGCTTGAAATGGTTGACCCGCTCGGCGGGAAGCAACCGCCGCAGCTGCGGGGGATGGCCCAGTTGTCCGCCGGCTGGACGTTTGGACTTCTTTTTCTGGACCGGCTTGGGTGCGCCGGGGGGATTGGCGGACGGCGGCAGCGAGGAGTTGGAACTGTTGGTGCCGAGTCGGGCTTCCAACTCGGCGACGCGGCGTTCCAACTCGGCGATGCGCCTATCGCGTTCGCAGCATCCCGGGCACACGGAAGCGTCCATGCCACGATTTTAGCAGTCGGCTCTCGGCGCAGCTGCGCTGCTTTGCGAATTCCGCTGGACGGTTACCAAAAAGGAGTACATGTACCAACGCGCCGGCGCCCTGACGCTGGACCAGGCCCGGAACAACATGCGGGAGGCGAAACTGCTCTTCGACGCGACGAGCAGCAAGGCGTTCGACTGGGAGTTCCTGCGGTTTCTCAAGAAGCACGCCGGTCGCAGCGAAGGCCTGCCGGTCATCGGGGAGACACGGCGGCTGGACTCGTACAAGGATGAGTTGGTTCAAATGATCGACATGGTCGTCGGCGCGGTCATGGCGGAGGACCGGCGCTACTATCGACTGATCCGGCGGAAGGAGGGGGGAAGAGTCATCTTCCCGCCGTAGAAAAAAGCGGCCCCGGAAACCTGGATTCAGGCTTCCGGGGCCGGGTAATACCCGCCTGTCGAGGCCGGGAAGGCCACCCCGAGGGTGACTCTTTTCACGCACCTGGCGTTTGACCGCTGATGCGCTATCCTCGGCCCAGAGACGCCACATCGCCCGAGCGGCGTCCGAGTGGCGTGCTTACCCATAGTGAATTATCGTCCAGAGCGGCCTGGAAATCAAGGCGAGAACCAGCCGGGCGTAAGCTCACGGCCCCTGCGGCTTGGCGATCTGCGTCAGGAGCTGTTCGAGCCGTTGCGGATCGAACGGCTTGACCATGTGATAGTCAAACCCCGCCCGCACCGCGCGCCGCCGGTCTTCCGCCTGTCCGTAACCCGTCATGGCGACCAGCACGACCTGCTTCATCGCGTCCGGCGTTTCGCGGAGGCGTTCCGCCACCTGATAGCCGTTGAGGTCCGGCAGGCCGATGTCCAGCAGGATCACGTCGGGTCGATGGTCCTTCACCGCCTGCAGCGCCGCCATGCCGCTGTGGGCCGTCTGAACCTCATGCCCGATCATCGTCAGAATCAGCTGCAGCGCATCGGCCGTGTCCGCCTCATCCTCCACGATCAGCACGCGCATGGCGTCCTCGCTCGACCGGGGCGCCGGGAGGGCGATGTCCGGGGCCGCGGCCCGGGGAAGTTCCATCGGCGCCATTCTCCCCATCCTATTCCGCCGCTTCGGTCCCGTCCGTCGATCCGAACGACGGCGACCGGCGCCGCCGCGTTTGCTTTCCCCCCGATTGCGGCCTATGTTCGATTTGGGAGGGTGCAATATGTCTGAAGTCAAGCAGGGGGCGAACCGGCGCTCGTCGCGGCGTCGTCCCCCAAAAGGCAGCACAAAAGTCCGTTGTTATCGCGGGCCGATGGGGCTGGGGTCCAACGTGGCCGTATCCGCCCTGGACGTCTCGGAGAGCGGGGCCGCCCTGCTCGTCAAGACGGCCTTCCAGCCCGGCGAGGAGCTGGAGGTCAACCTGGAGGGCGTCGTCCACCGCCGGCCGATCAAGAAGATGGCCGTGGTGGTTTGGTGCGTGCCGACCAGCGACGGCCGATTCGCGCTCGGCGTGCGGTTCCAGGGCGCGTTGTCCTACGCCGACCTGAACGATCTCACGCGGACGTGACCGCTCAGCGGTCGCCGGCCGGCGCGCCCGGCTTCGGCGACGGCGACCCATTTGCAGGGCCGTTGTCTTCCACGATCACCGTGTTCGAGGCGCCGAAGAACCCGACGGAAGTCGCCGACACCCCATTGGGGTTCGGCTGGGCTGCGCTCGCCCCCCACTGAAAGCCGATTGCCAACCCCGCCAGGAAGACTCCCAGCACGATCGCGAGACGGAGCAGTGAGAACCGGCGGCGCGGCCAGACGGGGGCCGGCCGTCCTTCCGAGTCGGCGTCGAGCCGCAGCATCGCCCGGCACCGCGGGCAACGCACCCTCCGGCCGATCGCTTCGTCGCCGCAGGCCAGCAATTCACCGCAATTCGGACACGGAATCTGGGTCATGTCGGATGCTCCCGCGAGGCGACCCCTCCATTCGACCATGCCGGGGGCGGCGGGGCAAGGGTGAATCGGCGGCCCGGCGACCCGCCGTCACTCGGCCGGCGCCACCGCTTCGCGCCAGTAGTGCAGACTCTGCCGCGTGACCCATTGCGGGTCGGCGACGGCCTCCAGCCGCCGCAGGAACGCCGATGCCTCCTTCCGCAGCCCGCACCGCGTCAGACACTTCAGGATGCGCGTGATGCGCAGGTGGTTGTGGTCGCCGGGACGCAGCCATTCCTTCGCACGGTCGGCGAAATCGTCTGCCTCTGTCGACTTCGTCCGGTCGTTTCATCCCATTCGGAATCCGTAAAAGTGAAGCATCATCGCGGAACGATCTGCAGCAAATTCGCCCGGATCGTCTGCATCCGACTGGAAACGGGCGATCGTGGCCTCGTCCAGGAGGGGGGCGTGGGGTTGTACTTGCTGGCTTCCTGGAGCGGGAACAAGACCTGGATGTAGTCGTGCCGCCCTTCCAGCACCGGTCGTCATTCCAAGCCCAGATGTCCTGGAGCATTCGACCCCGGTAGTCCGGCTTTTCGCCACGGTAGAATCGCACGAGGTCCACAGCCGATCCTCCTTCTCAGGATCGCCCGATCTCCGCCAGCGCCTCGCGCCGCCCGGATGGTTTCCTCGATCTCCTCCTCGCCGTGCATCACGGAGTTGAACGCCGCCTCGAACTGGCTGCACGGCAAATAGACGCCGCGGTCCATCATCGCCCAGAAGAAGCGGCCGAAGCGGGCCGTGTCGCTCTTCTTGGCGGTGTCGTAATCCGTGACAGGGCCGTCGGTGAAGAACAGCGTCCACATGCTGCCGACGCGGTTCAGACAGTGGGGCAGTCCGGCGGCGCGGGCGGCCTGCTTCAATCCCTCCGCCAGCCGCCCGGCCAGGTAGTCCAGTCCGGCATACGGCGGATGGTCGCGCAATTCCTGCAGCGTCGCCAGGCCGGCCGCCATCGCCACGGGGTTGCCGGACAGCGTGCCGGCCTGGAACACCGGCCCCGCCGGCATCACCTTCTTCATCACGTCGGCCCGGCCGCCGTAGGCGCCGACCGGGAAGCCGCCGCCGACGATCTTGCCCAGCACCGTCAGGTCCGGCCGCTGCTTCAACAGCTGCTGCGCCCCGCCGAACGCCAGACGGAAGCCGGTCATCACCTCATCGTAGATCAGTAATGTCCCGTGTCGTTCCGTCAGCCGCCGCAGCTCCGCGACGAACTCCGCCGACGGCGTGACCAGGCCCATGTTGCCGGCCACCGGCTCCACGATGACGCCGGCGATCTCGCCGCCGCGCCGGGCGAAGGCGTCGGCCAACCCCTGCACGTCGTTGTAGCGCAGCACCAGCGTGTCGGCGGTGCATCCCTTCGGCACGCCGGGGCTGGTCGGCACGCCGAGCGTGGTGGCGCTGGAGCCGGCCTGGACCAGCAGGCTATCGACGTGGCCGTGGTAGCAGCCGGCGAACTTGACGATCACGTCGCGGCCGGTGAAGCCGCGCGCGAGCCGGATGGCGCTCATCGACGCTTCCGTGCCGGAGCTGACCATGCGCACCATCTCGATGGACGGCACGGCCTCGATAATCAGCTCCGCTAACTCCGTCTCCGCTTCCGTCGGGGCGCCGAACGAGGCGCCGCGACGCACGGCCTCCTCGACGGCCTTCACGACCCGCGGGTGGCAGTGGCCGAGGATGAGCGGCCCCCACGAGCCGATGTAATCGAGATACTGGTTGCCGTCGATGTCGTAGAGAAACGGCCCCTCGCCGCGGGCGATGAACAGCGGCTCGCCGCCGACGGCGCCGAAGGCGCGGGCGGGACTGTTGACGCCGCCGGGCAGGACGCGGCAGGCGCGGGCGAAGGCGGTATGGCTGCGGGCGCGGGTGGTGTCCATGCGTGTGCTTCCGGTGCGGGTGATCGCCATGTTCTCATCCTATTCGCCCCGCCCCCGCTGAGAAGGAACGCCGTGATCGTCCGATACTTCCCGCATGTTTTGCGGCCTGGTCAGTCGTCGCGATACCCCTCCGGCAACTGCTTTACCTTCTTGCCCGTGATGCGATGAAGCGAGATGGCGGCGTTCACAACCACCCGTTGGTCGTCGTCCGTCAGCAGCCGCTCCATAAGGTCGGATGCGTCGGCGACCTTCATACGGCCCAGGGCGCCGATGGCGTTACAGCGAAGGCCCACCTCCCTTTTCGCGTCTCCCGCAATCGCCATGAGGGGCGGGGCCGTCTTCGCGTCGCCGATTTCGCCGAGAACAAGGGCGGCCCAGGAAGCGACGTCCGGGCTTGCGTCGTCCAGGGCGGCGACCACTTCCGGCGGCGCCTTTTTGAGCGCGAGGAACCGGAAGGCGACGATCCCATTCACCCGCTCTTCGCCGTCTTTGCTCTTGAGCCGCTCGAAGAAGGGCTTGAGCAGGTCATCGTCGTGCGTGATCTGGTAAAGCGCCTGCACGCGCGCGTCGGCCAGGCCCTCGTTGTCTTTCGCGACGGGAGACAGGGCGCGCAGCTTGGCCGCGGCTTCATCGGCGATCTTCTGGTGTCGCGCGGCGAGTTCGGCGACGGCGAACGTGGCGGCGCGGCGGGCGCTGGAGCGGCCCATCATGCAGCCGATTTCCACGTCGGTCGTGCGGTCGTTCGCGGCGCATTCGGCCAGTGCGGCAAGGCACTTTTCCGAGCCTAAATGGCCCAGCGCCGTGGCCGCCCGACCGCGGAGTCCGGCGTCCGGTTCATTGTCCAGCAAGGCCGTAAGGAAGGCGTCGAGATCGGCGCCGGGGGTCTGCGTCGCCAGCTCAAGGGCCTGCCCCCGGAGATCGACCGCCTTCTCCTCCTTCATCATGCGCGCGATGATCGCCAGCTTGGCCGCATCGCCCGTCTCGGCGACGACGGCCTTTTTCAGTTGCTCCAGAACCCGCGCCTGGCGGTCGTGTTCTTCGGGGGAGATGTTCACCGGCCCGGCCAGGGCTACGGAGGCCAGCAGCAGGGAGGCGACGGCGAGGAAACGGGGCATACGGAAGTCTCCTTGGGATCGGGCGCCACCCTAAAGACGATCAAGGGCTGGCTGCCGATTTGGCAAGCAGAGAAAAGTTTGGCAGCAAGGAAATAGGTATATAGAAGATAGATAAATCCACTATATCCCCCTTTCCTTCCGGCCACTGCTGAGCTACCGCGTACTGTACCAATGCATTATCTTGGTTTTTGATTGAGAAGCCCCTCCTCCCCTTGTAAACTGCCGCTGGCCTGCCGCACCGCCAGATCGGCAGCGAAGCGACACGGGAGGGTCAGATGGGGCCGTTCGCCAGAAGGGAAGGTGAGGGCGAAGCCGAGGGCATCGTCCTGTGGACTGGGAACCCCACGTGTCAGCACGCGCACGACGCCGTGCTGCAATGGCTCCGCGACCGGGGCTGCGTGTTCAGGGACTCCGCCGACGAGGACGATAACATCCTCCGAGGAAACCTCGGTGAAACGATCGCGTTCTGCGTGGCCATCTGGAACGGCTACGACGACGAATGGCGCACCTTTCCCGTGAACGCCCACAGGCCGTGCAACCCAAGTTCGGGAATTGACATCGACATCGTCTGGGTCTTCTTCGGCAGGCAGCCGAGACACGACAGGGCCATGCTTCAGGAGGTCAAGGCGACGGGCGAGCAGTCCCTGAACTACGCCAAGAAGCTCATCGACGACTACGACAAGCTCTTCGGGACCGACGGCAACCTCACCCTTCAAACGCGCTTCCAGGCGTTGAAGACCCAGCTGGAGTACGTCAGTAGGGAACCGGCCCTCGCACGCCGCCTGGGCCGGTTGGCCGGCAAGTCTCCCGAAACGTCCCCGCGGGTCGGCCTGCTGCCGACGCTGGTCCATGAGCGAACCGGCACCGCGCCTGAAAGAAGGATGCTGGCGATCCGAGAAACCCTGATCGGGAAGGGCTGGTCTGCGGATTATCTGGAGGCGTGGGCGATCGGGCTGAGCAACCTGAACAACCGCCTGGTCCGCCTGGCTACCAACCGGAACTGAGATGCTTCCCTCATGGCTCGATTTCGCGGGCGACGAAAACGCTGCCGCGGCCTTGTTCCGGAACCTGCGCCCGCGTCGGCGAAGTGGGGGGAGTTGATCGCCTCGGCCCAGGCCGTGATGGGCGAGTTCCAGGACAGGCTGGACGACGCGCCGGAACAGCTTCACGACGAGCAAGAAGCGCTGTCCCTCATCGCCGCCGCCCGCATCCTCGACGCCGCCTCGCAGCCGCCCGCGGGCCTGCCCGAAGCGCACCGCGGCGGCCTGGCCCTGGCCGCGGCCGTCGCCTTCGGGATGTACGGGAACTTCGTCTCCGCCTGCGCCGTCATCCAGCGCAGCGTAAAGAGCGTCTTGGAGATAACGCCGCCGTGCGCGGTCATCATGGCGGCCGCCGCCCCCTCGCTCATCGTGGAGATGATCCCCTTCTGCCCGGAGGACTCCGTCGAACTGGCATTCCTGGAGAGGCTCGCGCAGTTTCTTCGCTCCGGAGACCCCGACGAGGCCCAGCCCTTGCGGGACGCGCTAGTCGAGTGCCTCATCCATCCGTCCGCGTCGCAGTCGGGCGAACCGTCCTCCTCCCTGGAGGCCGCGCTCCTGCGGTCGTGCCGCCTCTGCCTCGAACAAGTCGTCTGCCTCTCGTTCGCGCGTGTGCTACGGGACCACGCGCCGGACATATCGGCACCGCACCTGAGAAAGCTGCTCGACGGCGGCGTCCGCGTCCTTCTGCCGCCGCAGCTGAAAGCCATAGCCAACCACCGCCTGGTTAGCCGCACCGAGAACGCGATCCTCGCCCTCCCCACCAGCACCGGCAAGACCCTTCTCGGCGAATTGTGCCTCGCCGCGTCGCTCGCACGCGGCCCCGGCCTCGCGTGCTACCTCGTACCGTATGTGGCCCTCGGCGGGCAGGTCGCGGACAGCCTGCGCAAGCACCTTCCGCAATCAATCCGCGTTCACCGGATGATAGGCGGCTACCGCGCCCCTGACCACCTTTCCCCCCACGCCCGCAAGGAGGTAGTCGTCGCAACGCCTGAGCGTCTGGACGGGCTGCTGCGGGCCGCGCCGGAAGCCGCAGCGCACCTGCGGTGCGTCGTAGTTGACGAAGCGCACATGGTCCAGAACGACACCAGGGGCATCATCCTAGAGGGGTCCTGACCAGGCTTCTCCTGCGGCCGCAGGAAGAAAGAGTCCGCATCGTACTCCTGTCCGCCGTCCTGTCCGAGTACGAGCGGCTCCAGGCGTGGGTGGATGTGCCGGACGACATGGTGATAAGCGACAGCTGGAAGCCGACCGCACGCCGCCTCGCGTTTTGGGGCCGGGACGGACAGCTGGTCTACCGCATCGGCAACGACCCGGTTCGGCGCCCAGGAACGCCCAACGAGGCGGTCCTGGGAACGGCCACCGTCCCGTGGCCCACGTCCAGGTGGTACGCGGTCCAGCATCCAGGGTCTTACGACAGGCAGGCGCCCGGCCTGTTCGGCAACGTCGCTTACCTCGCCGAATCACTCTTTCAAGACTACGGCCAGCTCATCCTATGCTTCTGCCCCAAGAGAGACGACACCCGGACGGCAGCTTCGGCGTTGGCCCAGCGATTCCCGGCCCTTGCGCCGATACCAGCTGCCGTGGCCGAGGCCATCGACCTGATCCGGTCCAGCCATCGGTATCTGCTCCCGATGTGCAAGTTCCTGGAACACGGCGTGTGCTACCACAATGGCACCCTGCCGCACGACATCCGTCGCGCCATCGAGGACGGGTTACGGCAGCGTCAGCTGCTGGCCGTGGCGGCGACAACGACGCTCGCCGAGGGGGTCGATCTCCCGTTCCGGTTCACCATCCTGGTCGATTGGCTCAGCTGGCAGGGAAAGAAGCAGAGGCCCATGCCCACCCTTTTGTTCCGCAACATCGCCGGTCGGTGCGGCCGCGCCGGCATGTTGACCGAGGGGGACACCATCGTCGTGGACAACCCGCTCGGCGACCCGACCTACTCGTTCGACCCGAACCGCCGGCTAATTCAGGACGAAATCTTCCTCGCCGACGCCCCCGCCGAGGTAACGATCGCGATGGATCAGGCGTCGCCCGGCACCGAGGAGCAGCAGGCGATGCTCAGCACGCTGGCCTCGCAGTTCATGGCGGCGATCCCGGAAAACCCCCGCGTCGAGAACCTCGCCCGCAAGTTCGGAGCGGGGCTTTTTTGGGCGCACCGCCCGGAGAACGCCGGCCGCATCCGGTCCACGCTGCGTGACATCGAAGCGGCCCTGCTGGACCCCGCCGAAGGGGCTTTGGCAACGGCCGCGAGTCCGCTCCAGCTGACCCCGTTCGGGGAGGCGGCCGTGCGGACGGGCTTCTCCCCCGCAAGCTGTCGGCGGATCGTCGGGGTACTCCAGGACTTGGATGAGCCGGAAACGCTGCCGGGGCTGGCGGCCGCATTGCTCCGGCGACTAGGCACCCTGCCCGAACAGAGGCACGCTGGCGTGCGGAAGGAACTCGCTGGCAAGGACAACAGGTTCCGCGTCAAGAGCGGCGACTGGGACGGCGTACTGGAAGCCTGGCTGCGGGGCGAGTCCTACGAGAGCATCTTTGCCGATCTTCCGAGTTGCGGGCGGTCCACGATCACACCCGCGATCGAGGAATGGCTCGGCGGCCTGGATCACCCGACCAAATGGGCCCCGGAGTTCGAGAAGTTCGTGGAGGTCATGCGCGACGCGGTCGAGAGCTTCCTGTCGTGGCTCTGCCGGGCCTGCGGCAACCTCGCCGGCCACGCCGGCGGGTGGGCCGTCGATTGGGACTGGGACGGCTCCGCGGACTTCCTGGAGCATGGCGTTGACAGCCTCTGGGCCGTCAACGCGAGGAAGGCGGCGCGCCTGCGAACCGGGGGAGCCTTGCCTTCATCGGCCGGGGCTGGCCGCCCGAAGCAGTTACCGACGAAGACCCGCTCGGCCTGTCGCAGCTGGGCGACGCGCCCGGCCAATCCGCGATCTTGCATTTGTTCAACTCAGGGGTGGAGGATGCCGACCCCGCCCTCGCGGCCTCCGAACAAGAGTTTTCGCGTCTGCAAATCTGGCTATGGCAACAGGCGGGCTTGGACCCCGACCAAGCAGACGTGGAATAACGCCGCTTCCGCCGGGCCGGCAGGCCGGGAAAATGGCGTCAATTCATCTTTATACTCTTAAAGTAACTCGCGTTCGACCCTCACGGCGGCCCGACATAAATGGCGATGGCGTTGGCGACGTCATCCATCTGGCCGGGCGTCCGTTTGCCCAGCCGGTCGAGGAAGCGGGTCTGTGAAACCGACTTGACCTGAAAAGCGTCGGCGCCGGACTCCTTCGTCCGTTGGTCGGCGTCGGCGCGAGGCGCACGAACCACGGGTAGCTCGCATACCGCGGCTTCCATTCCGTGATCGGCACGACGATCTTCAGCCTCAGCCGGCCGACGGCGTCTTCGCTGACGACCACCGCCGTCCGCACCTTCTTGATCTCGTCGCCCTCGGCGGGGTCGAACCGGACGCGCCACACCTCGCCCCTAATCGGAGTCGGATTCGTCGTCATTCAGTTCTTCCTCGCTGAACGCCTCGAAGCCGGTCAACTCCCGGTCCGAGCGGTAGTCCTCCTCCGCCAGCTCCGCCGCCGCCGCCAGGATCGCCTGCCTCCGCTCCCGCGGCATCCGCCGCAGTTCGGCTGGGGTCGGACGGCTCGCCGACGCAGGGGTCGGCGCCTCGCTCAGACGGATTTCAACCTCCGCCCCCTCGGGCAGCGGCGCCTGGGGAACGACGACGCCGTTTCGGACGACGCCGCTCATACGGATCGACATGAGCCGCACCTCCGCAGCAGGGCGGTCCTCATTATAGCCGCCCCTTCACTTCGCCGCCATCGGCAGCTCCGCCTTCTCCGCCATCTTGCGGGACGCTGGGCAAGGTCCGCTTTAGCGACCAACCCCTTCAGAATCACCGCCGAACGCTCTGCCAAAGACGCCGGGGAGTTTTGAGTCTACAATGTCAGGCGGGGCCTTTACAAGCAAGCGAGGCGGACATGGTATCGGCCGACACGAAATCGGTCATCGAGCGGGCCAAGCGGATCTACGCCGAGCAACTGCAGGCGCGTGCTGGAGCCCCAGCACCGGAATCGGTTCGTCGCCATCGAGCCGGAATCCGGCGAGTATTTCCTGGGGGATACGTTCGACGAGGCCGTGAAGTCGGCCAGAGCGAAGCACCCGTCCCGGCTGTCGCACACGATTCGGATCGGGCATCGCGCCGCCTTTCACATGGGGGGCATGCAGCGGTGAACGGATTCGTGGACGACCAGCTGCGGGCGCTGCTTCGCGTGCCGGTGTCGCCGTCGCGCGACGGGGAGCGCACGGACCTCGTCGTGTGGATCGACACGGCGTTCAACGGCGGGCTGGCAATACCGAGGCAGCAGGTCGCGGAACTGGGGCTGTCGAAGCAGTCGTCCGCCGAGGCGATCCTGGCGGACGGCCGATCCGTGGAGTTGGAAACGTTCGCCTGCTTCCTCGATTGGTTCGGCATGACCTACGAGACGCAGATCGCCGCCAGCGATGGGGAGTATCCGCTCCTCGGAACAATGCTGCTGGATGGCCGCCGGCTGGATATCAACTACGCGGCGAAAACGGTCGAACTGACGTAACTGGCCGAACCAGTTATTCTATTGCTCCCGGCGACGCCATCCCGTCGCCTCCCTTCCCCGCCATCGGCAGCTCCGCCTTCTCCGCCATTTGCGGATGTCCTGCGTCACCTTCATCGAGCAAAACTTCGGCCCGCACATCGAGCAGAACTTCGCCGACTTGGACGCCTCCTGCGGCCCCTTGTGTCCCCGGCGCCGCCGGGCTAGACTTGCGGCATGAGTACCGCCGAGAGACTCAACCTCGTGTCCGTGGAAAACTATCTCGAAGGAGATCTGATATCTCCTATAAAGCTAACGTGGGCGAAGCAGTAAACTCAGTAGCTGTTGTGGCGTTCTATGGCCCGGACTCTCGACCCGTTCACCTGCGAGAGACAACGATGGATTTTTCACACCGGCGGTTTCAGGCCGCCATGCTCGGCGTCGCCCTCATGGCCCTTGCGGCTTCCGCGATCGCCGCGGACGCGCCGAAACCGGCATCCCCTTCTCCTGCCAAGGGCGTCAAGCCGCTGAAGGTGTTCATCCTGGCCGGGCAGTCGAACATGCAGGGGCATGCCAACGTCTCGACGTTGGATTCGATGGCCGATGACCCGAAGACGGCGCCCCTCCTGGAGGAGATGCGCGGCCCCGACGGCAAACCGCGGGTGTGCGAGAAGGTCTGGATCTCGTCGGTCGGCTGCGCCGGCGACGGCTATGCGGACGTCATCGAGCAGAAAGGCAAACTGACGGCGGGCTTCGGCGCCTCGCCGGAAGAGATCGGCCCGGAGTTCACGTTCGGCCTCGCCATGGAGAAACGGCTGGACGAACCCATCCTGATCATCAAGACCTCCTGGGGAGGCAGGAGTCTGCACACCGATTTCCGTCCTCCCAGCGCCGGGCCGTACGTTTGGAGCGACTACGAGTTGACCCAGTGCAAGCGGCGCGGCGACGACTTGGAAAAGATCAAGGCCGACAAGGTCAAAGCCACCGGCCTGTTCTACCGCCACATGATCGAGCACGTACGGAAGGTGCTCGCGGACGTCAAGCGGGTCGTGCCGGACTACGATGAGAAACAGGGCTACGAACTGGCCGGTTTCGTTTGGTTCCAAGGGTTTAACGATCTGGTCTCCGACTGGACGTACGACAAGCAGATGAAGCCCGGCGGTTACGACCTTTACGGAGAGTTGCTGGCGGATTTCATCCGCGACGTGCGCAAGGACCTGTCGGCGCCGAAGATGCCCTTCGTGATTGGAGTCATGGGGATTGGCGGCGTTCAGGAAGGGAAGAAGCCGCCCCAGTTGTATTTCCGCCAGGCCCAGGCCGCGCCGGCGTCGCTGCCCGAGTTCAAGGGCAATGTGATCGCGGTGGAGACGGCGCCCTTTTGGGACGACGAACTGGACGCGCTGCAGCAGCGGATGGAGAAGCTCAACGCAAGGCTGGATCAAGAGGCCAAGAAAGACCCCAACCGGACTCCAGCGGCGAAAGACGAGGCTCGCAAAAAGGCCATCGCGGAGAACTTCACGCCGGAGGACTTGAAACGCCTGAAGGGCGTCTCCAACGGGGGCTACCATTATCTCGGCGCCGCCAAGATCCTGGCGCCGATCGGCAAGGCGTTTGCCGAAGCGATGCCGCCGGCGGAACCGAAACCGGACCAACCCGCCAGGGAAGGAAGTCTGAAGCCCGTGAAGGTGTTCATCCTGGCCGGGCAGTCGAACATGGAGGGGCAAGGGTTCATCAAGGCCGACCCGCAGCGGAACGGCGGCAAGGGGAGCCTGGAGTACCTCGTCAAGGACCCAGCCACGGCCGACAAGTTCAAGCACCTCCTGGACAAGGACGGCAAGTGGGCCGTGCGCGACGACGTGTGGATTCACTACCTCGACCGCAAGGGCAAGCTCACGGTGGGCTACGGGGCGAAAGAAGACCGGATCGGGCCGGAACTCGGGTTCGGCCACGTGATCGGCGACGCCTACGAGGAGCCGGTGCTGCTCATCAAGCTCGCCTGGGGCGGCAAGAGCCTCGCCAAGGACTTCCGCCCGCCGAGTTCGGGCGGCGAGGTCGGGCCGTACTACAAGGAGATCGTCGAGCGGACGAAGGCCGTGTTGGGAGACCTGAAGAAGGAGTTCCCGGAGTTCGGCGACCGCGGGTACGAACTGGCCGGGTTCGGCTGGCACCAGGGGTGGAACGACCGCGTCAACCAGGCGTTCAACGACGAGTACGAGAAGAACCTGGCCAACTTCATCCGCGACATCCGCAAGGACCTCGGGGTGAAGGACCTCCCCTTCGTGATCGCCGAGACCGGGATGAGCGGCCCGGAGGAGAAACACCCGCGGGCGTTGTCCCTGATGAAAGCCCAGGCGGCCGTGGCCGAGTACGAGGAGTTCAAGGGGAACGTGGCGTTCGTCGGGACGAAGGCGTTCTGGCGGGACAAGGAGGTGTCGCCGACCGGGCAGGGGTACCACTGGAACACCAACGCCGAGACCTACTACCTCATCGGCGAGGCGATGGGCCAGCGATGAAGAAGCTGTGCGAGGCCAAGACGCCCGCCAAGTGAGCGTCGACGCGGCAGCCCGAAAATCCATGGCATTAACCCAGGAGGTCGTCTCATGCCGAACACTCCATGCCGCTTCTGGTTCGCGGTAGGCCTGGCGCTCCTGGCCCTCTGGCGCCCATCCGCCGTCGCGGCGGACGACGAGCCGGTCCAGGAAGGCGGAGATGGCGGGCTACCTGCTCGTCCCGCACGGCAAGGTGGCCGAGAAGTACAACGCCGGGTTCTCCATGTACGTGGCGGCCTGGCCGCTCTTGAAGAATTACCCGGGGCAGGAGTTCCAGAGCGGCCTGTTCGGCACGTGGATGTTCGCCCAGTTCGACGGCCCGGCGCCGAAGGACCACTACTCCGACATCGAGGGCGGACTCGGCTGGTGGCGCGACACGCGGTTCGCCACCGAGACGCCGAAGTTCATCATGGGCGGCGTGGCCCTGAACTTCAGCGAGTGGGCCAACGGCCCCGGCGCCGGCAAGGGCCGCGACTGGAAGAAGCCCGCGGGCCATTACGCCGTGGCCCAGCTCAGCCCGTGGGTGCTCTGGCCCCCGGACGGCCTCAACCTCAAGCAGGGCACGTGCGGGGAACTCTTCGGGTACGGCTACCTGCCGCTGCCGCTCACGACGCCCAAGAAGACCACCGCGGGCAAGGACGTGCCGACCGGGAACCAGTGCTGGACCCTGTTCCTCAACACCGGCAACTTCAAGGGGCCGGTGACGTTCTTCATGCCGTACTTCTGGTCGCGTCCCTCCGTCGAGAACCCACGCCTGGCGGGCTTGTTCCTCGACACCCGGCCGTCCGAGCCGAACAAGGCGGTGCAGATGGAGACCCAGCACATCCCCGCGTACCTGGCCAAGGACGCGAAGGGAGACACTCTACGCCCGCATCGCCCCCACGCTGTTCCCGGGGAAACCGGACGGGGATTCGGCGCTGGTGCATCGCATCACCGCGTACAGCAAGGCCGCGCTGTGGGACGGCGTCCAGGCGTGGTTCGACGGCGGGCCGGCGGCGTCCGGCGAGATCGACGCCAAGGCCGCCGGCGTGCATCATTTCGACGGCAAGGGCGGGGCCACCTGGCAAATCTATCCTCCCAAAGGCGGCAACGATCAAGAAGGTGCCGCTCGCCTGGAACTCGTTCGCCACTCCCGTCGCCCTCGATGACACCACGTACGGCTACCGGTGGGCCAAGGACGCGGTGACGAAAGCCGACTCGAAGGACGGGCCGCTCGTCACCCTGCCCGAGTACTACCGCCTGGAGAAGGACGCGCAGGGCAAAGAGCAATGGGTGGTGGTCAGCCCCAAGGACGTGCCGGCCGAGACCGGCCTGGCCAAGGTGGAATTCCCTCGACGGCGCGACGCCGCCCCTGAGCCCTACGTCACGCCCGACGAAGCGGACAGTTGCTGGAAGAAGCCGGGGCCGGCGGCGGGACCGTTCGAGGCGAAGCTGGGTGACGGCAGCGTGGTGACCTATTACTGGTATCGTTTCGCCGACCAGCCCGCCTTGCTGAACGCCGACCTGACCGCGGACGAGCGGGAGAGCCTCCAGAAGCGGGTGGAGATGCTGCACAAGAAGTGGACCAAGGACCGCGAGTACCTTCCCCCCCCGACGGTCGGCAAGCTCGCGGATCTCGACCCGGCGGTGATCGTGACTCCTCCGAAGGGCCTGGAAATCGGCTACGTGCCCATCGTCACACGACAAGGGGTCAAACGCGGCGATTGAAGCGCGTGGTCGTTGGACGGAAAAGCGGACGGGCACATTTGTTACCTGCGTCCCAATACTGTCCGGCTCGATTGTTGCTGAGGGCGGCGAGGGGGGCAAGAGGATAGAGAGCCGGGTGCAGCTTCTGGGTGGAACGCGATGGGTTTTCCGCCAAAGAGGGAGGCGCCCGCTGTCCAAGTGGCAGTCGCTGTTCGGCGCGCGGCGACCGAGACCGCCGTACGGGACCTCGGCGCACACCGGGAGCGCGGCTTACTGTGCAAGCGGTTTGAGCTTATCCAGATGAGCCATCCGTTCCTCTTCCGTGGCCCAGCCCTGGAAGTAGAACTGAATCATCTCCAGGGTGCGGTGGCTCAAAGCCAGCATCGTGGCACAGCACGAAGCGTGCCGGACACTATTGCTACTCCGGTCTCTACCCAGATCATGGTTGGTCCGCCGGGAGGGTGAAGGCCGATTGAGTTGAGAAGGGGGCGTCGTAGTTTAGGCAATCTACGACGCCCCCTTCCCTTTACCACTCAGTCTAACTCCCTATCCGACCGAACCTCGCTCAAGGTTCCGGCGGAAACGGGAGGCGGGCGTCCATCGGCCGTCATTGGCAGACATTTCGCCTCCCAATTTCTGCCCAGACGCTCTCCCGCTGTGGTGCATTCGTCAGCCGAAGGCGGCGGCCTCCGCGGCAGGTCCCGCATCCAACCCGCACGCCGAGCATCTCTTCTCACCCGTTTCGCGCCGCCGACGAATTCCCCGCGACCGACCCCTTCCGCCGGGGTTTACACGGCGGTACAATGACCCGCCAGGAATCCCTCCGGCCCACCGCCGTCCACCCTCCGGGAGTCGCATCCATGACCCGCCGCTGGCTGCACCGTCTGGCCTCGCTGGCCGTTCTCCTCGCGGCCGGGCTGCTGCTCCGCGCCGCCGAACCGCCCGCGGCGCCGCAGCCCGACCTGTCCGAGTTCCGCACCGTCGATACGGCCGTCACCACGCGCATCAGCCGGGCCGCCCCCGAGACGACGCAGCCGGCCTACCTCGGCGTCAACCTCGACGCCGACAAGGACGGCCGGGCCGTCGTCGCCCAGGTGGACCCCCGTTCGCCCGCGGCCAAGGCCGGCCTGACGGTCGGCGACGTTCTGACCGAGCTGGACGGCAAACCCGTCGCCGGACCCGCCGCCGTGCGCGATCTCCTGACCGGCAAGGCGCCGGGCGACTCCGTCCAGGTCGTCGTCGTGCGCCAGGACGCCAAGGGCGAAACGCAGCGGAAGACGGTCGAAACCAACGTCGCGCTGGCCGCGGTCAGCCGGCCGATGATCGGCGGCCGGCGGGCCGTCATGGGCGTGCGCATGGCCCCCGGCGACGCCGACGGCGCCCACATCGATCAGGTGACGCCCGGGATGCCCGCCGCCAAGGCCGGCGTCAAGGTCGGCGACGTGATCGTCCAGATCAACGACCGCGCCATCAACGGACCCGGACCGCATGGCCGAGACGCTCGGCAACCACAAGCCCGGCGATCTCGTCTGGCTGACCGTCAAGCGGCGCCAGGCCGAGATCGGCTTCCTCCTCAAGCTGACGACCGACGCCGGCGACGCCCCCTCCCTCAAGTGGGACGACCGCCAGCCCGGCGCGTGGAGCAAGCCCGTCTACCACCTGGCCGTCGTGCCGATCGAGTACCCCGACGTCAAGCACAACGACAAGGTGGACTTGAAGGATTGGGAAACGGCCCTTTTCAGCACAGGCGAATACGACGACAAGAGTCCGACCGGCCAGAAGGTCTACGGCAGCCTCAACGATTTCTACATCGAGCAATCGTGCGGCGCCTTCCACGTCGAGGGCAAGGTGTTCGACTGGGTGCAGGTGGAAAAGAAGCGGAACGTGTACGGCGAGGATTCCAACCGCTTCGCCCTCCTGACCGAGGCGCTGGATAAGCTGCAGGACCGCGACGGCAAGGACGCGCTGAAGGATTATGACGGCGTCTTCTTCCTCTACGCCGGCGAGCGCGTGCAGACGATCCGCGGCGGTCTCTACTGGCCGCACCGCTCCAGCGTCCGCTTCCACGGCAAGAACTGGGGCTATTTCATCTGTCCCGAGGGGGGCGACAAGATGGCCTCGATCAGCGTGGTGGCCCACGAGTTCGGCCATATGCTCGGCCTGCCCGACTTGTATTCGCAAAGCCCCGACCAGCCGGGCCTGGGCGTCTGGTGCACCATGTCGGTCGGCCACGGCCAGGACGGCAAGCCGCTGCACTTCTGCGCCTGGAGCAAGGAGCAACTCGGCTGGATCAAGCCGGCCGTCCTCGACCCGACGGTGAAGCAGAAATTGATCCTTTCACCCATCGAAAGCTCGCCGAAAGAGTGCTACAAAGTGCTGCTCAAGCCGGACGGCAGCGAGTACCTGCTCTTGGAGAACCGGGTGCGGAAGGGTTTTGACCACGACCTGCCGGGCGAGGGCCTGCTGATCTGGCACGTGGCGGAAGGCCGGCCGATCCTGGAGGAGTCGCACGGCATTTTGACGCCGGACGGCCCGCAGCGCTTCCTCGGCTCGGTGCCGTACCCCAGCGCGGCCAACAGCGCCTTCACGCCGTACACAACGCCGTCGAGCAAGGCGGTCAACGGCGGCGGCCTGCCGGTCCACATCACCAACATCCAGCGTTTGCCGGACGGCCGGATCACGTTCTTCATCGGCTACGACTTCGTGTGAGCGGCGGCGCAGACAGGCGAGCGGGGGGCGTCAGCCCCCTGATTCTTCATTCGGTCGCCGATCGGATGCGGAATCAGGGGGCTTGACGCCCCCCGCTCGCCGTTGTCGTTCAAGCGGCGCACACCGGCGCGGATATACTGCCATTTCAAGTCTTGATTATCCGCAAAACATGCGTGGCATTTGTAACGCCTGTACAGGCGCGGACAGTTTGCGGTGCGGGGCGCCGGTCGTCCCGGCCCCACGCCGTCGGCCTTTCCCCGGACGCCGCCCGCCGGTAGAATCCGCTGCCCCGGCCGTCCGCGCGGACGCGCCGCCAACCATCGGGCACGGAGGCCCCCTCATGTCGCGTACCCTGAGAACCCTCGCCGGCGTCGTCGTGGTCGGCCTGTGCATCGGCGGGCCGGTCGCCTTCGCCGTCCACATGCAGGCCCAGACGCGCAACTTCTGCGTCGTCAAGGACGGCGTCCTCTACCGCAGCGGCCAACTCACGCTGTTCGGACTGAAAAACCTCCTCCACGAGTATCGCATTCGCACCGTGATCACGCTGCGCGGCCCGGCCGTCGAGGGCGAGGCCGCCCCGGACCTGGCCGAAGAAAAATACTGCGACGCCGAGGAGATCAACTACGTTCGCCTGCCGCCGGCCCACTGGGAGTCGGCCGAGGGACCGCCGCCCGTCGAGGAGAACGTCGAGCGCTTCCGCGCGGTGATGAGCGACCCGGCCAACTACCCGGTGCTGATCCATTGCTTCGCCGGCATCCACCGCACCGGCGCCTACTGCGCCATTTACCACATGGAACAGGACCACTGGAGCAACGACCGCGCCATCGACGACCTGATGGCCCACGGTTACTACAACCTGGCGGGGGAAGAGGACATTTGCGGGTATCTGCACAATTACCGGCCGACGTGGAAAGGGAAGCAAGAGGGCGGAAGTGAGGGACCGGCGAGCCGGGTAGGGAAGGGAGTCGTGTCAGCGTCAGCCGTCCCCCTCGCGGAGCAAGGCCCGGAAACCGGCCTGTTGGAAGTGTTCGTCGGCCGTCAGCGCCTTGGTCAGGCCCCGTTCGGACATCACCACGAACGAGGCGCAGTCGATCAGCCCCCATTCCTTGTCCAGGCGGGAGCAGTACAGTTGGAGCGCTCGCGCGTACAGCTCCTCGGACAACGACAGCACTTCGACGCTTGGGTCCGCCTCCAGCGCCTGCAACAGACGGATGGCCGCGGCGCGGTGGCGCTGCCGCGACAGGGCGTTGCCGATTTCCAGCAGAACCGCGCGAGTGGTCACAAGCCGCGCCCGCGCCGTCTCCAGTTCCTCCGCCAGGCGCAACGCCCGGCCGTGGAACTGGTCGGTCGGCGCGGACAGCGCCAGCGCGTACGACGTGTCCAGGAAGACCTCATCCCCGGGGTTGATCGCCGTCGCCATAGAGATAGTGGTCGAGGTTCGCGGACCAGTCCGCCGGCCCTTGCAGTTCCAGAGAGCGCGCGGTATGGAGGAATGAAGCCGGGGCCGTCACGGCTGCCGGCAGGACCTCCACCGTGAGGCGGACGCGGGTGTTCGGTTCCAGTCCCAGCGCCGTTTCGGGCCGCAAGACGGCGCCGTCGTAGACGGCTTCCACAGTCCGGGTCATCGCTGCTTCTCCTTTCACCCCCGCTATTGTATCACGCGGCGCCCGCCCTCCGCCTATTTCCCCGCCGCCTTCTTCTCCGGAAACGCCTTGTTCGGGAACGGCGGTTGCGGCGGCGCCTCGACCGGATGCTCCTTGATCTCCTTTTGCAGATACGCAATGGCCGCTTTCAGCTGGGCGTCCTCGCCCTGGAACGTGGCGTGCGGCAGGTCGTCCACCACCACATCGGGATCGACGCCGTGGTTCTCGATCAGCCACTTGCCCTCGGGGCCGTACACGCCGAACTCCGCCGCCGTCGCAATGCCCTTGTCCACCAGATAGTCGTCGCCACTGAGCCAGATCTCGCCGCCCCACGTCCGCGTGCCGATCACCTTGCCGATGCCCAGCCGCTTGATCCCCTCCGTGAACGCCTCGCCGTCCGACGCCGTGTTCTCGTTGCACAAGACGACGATATGGCCGCGGAAGGCGTACTGCATGTCCCACATCGGCGCCTGGCCGACCCGGTTGCTCCAGTAGAACCACGCCTTGCGCAGTGAGCCGGTCGAGGATCCAGCTGTCGATGTTGCCGCCCTCGTTGTTGCGCACGTCGATAATCAGCCCCTGCCGCGTGAACACCGGGTAATACTCCCGCGCCCAGGCCGCGAAGTCGTCGGACTCCATCGCCCGAAGGTGGACGTAACCGATCTGCTCCTTGCCCAAATCGTCCACGATCTTCCGCCGCGAATACTCCCAGTCGTGGTAGCGCAGGTCGGCGGCGTCCGTCTCGTCGATCGGCTTGACCACCACGTCGCGCCCGTCGCCGCCGTCGGCCGGCTTGACGTGCAGCAGCACCTGCTTGTCGGCCTGCCGCCGCAGCAGGACGCCGATGTCCGCGACCGATAAAGTCGCCGTGCCGTTGACCGACTCGATCACGTCTCCCTCCTTGACGTGGACGTGCGGCCGGGCCAGCGGGCCGGCCCATTCCGGCTCGTCGGGGTCGGTTTCGTAGACGTGGCCGACCCGGTAGCCGCCGGCCTTCTCGTCGCGCGTCAGCTCCGCCCCCAGAAACGACGGCGGGAAGTCCTGCCCCCCCTTGCGCACGTCGCCGCCGCGGACGAAGATGTGCAACGCGGACAACTCGGACACCATTTGCCCGATCAGGTCGGCCAGCTCCGCCCGGCTGGCCACGCGCTCGGCCAGCGGCTCGTACTTCTTGCGGACCTCCTGCCAGTCCACGCCGTGCAGGTGCGGGTCGTAGAAGTAGTCGCGCTCCAGCCGCCACGCCTCGGCGAACATCTGCTTCCATTCCTCGCGCGGGTGGACCGTCAGCGTCCAGTCGTCGAGCGGCACGTCCTTCTTGGCCAGCTCCACCGAGGACGACGCCGAGGCGTCGATGACGTACAGGCCGTCGTCCTTCTGCACCAGCAGCTTTTCGCCGTTCCGCGACAGCTCGAACGACTTCACGTCGTCCGTCATGTCCTTGACTTCCACGTCGCCGGTGGTCACGTCCGCCCCCTTGAGCGACGCCTTCTTGTCGCCGGCCGGCGTCGAGAGCCAGAACAGCACCTTGTCGCCGACCGCCAGCGAGGTGTAATTGCCGGCCGGGATCGGGACTTCGTACAGCCGCTTCCGGATCCCCTTCAGCTCGATCTTCACGTCGTCGGCCGCCCCCGCCGCCTTGTCGTCCGACGGCGCCTCGTCCTTCGGCAGCCAAGGCGAACGCAGCCCTTCCGTAAGGGCGATCTGGAATATCTTCGTCTTCTTGTCGAGGAACGGCTCCGGCTGATAGGTCCCCCACGGATCTTCCACGGTCGTCTTGAAATTGCGGTCGGAGAGGAAGTAGAGCCAGTGGCCGTCGGGGCTCCAGGCCGGGCTGCAGCTGTCGTAGCGGTCGGTGGTCACGGATCGTCGCCTGGCAGTCGTCCACGCCGTAGACCTTGACCTGGCGGAACAGGTTGCCGGCCGCGGTGACGTAGGCCAGCCACTTGCCGTCCGGCGACCAGGCCAGGTCGGAGAAGCCGTCCGGCGACTTCGTCTCGTCGATCTTGCAGTTCTCCTTCTTCTCCACGTCGTAGAGGAACAGACGCAGGTTCTTGTCGTGGTGGGCGATGAGCTTGCCGTCCGGCGACGGCACGGCGTCCCAGCGCAGCACCTCGGCGTCTTTCGTGAGCTGCTCGGCGTCGCCGACGCCGTTGGCCGGCAGCTTCCACAACTCGACCTCGCCGCTCTGGTCGGACAGGGCGACCAATTCCTTTTCGGACAGGAAATGGGCCTCGCGGTAGCGCACGCCCGGCTTGCGTTCGACCTCGACGAAGCGGCCGGTGCGGGCCGGCGCGACGAAGACCCGGCCGCGGGCCGTCAGGGCGACCTTCGCGCCGTCCGGCCGACAGATGGGCCGAGGTCAGGTAGTCGAGCGGCTTGTGGACGATATGCTCGCGCACCTGATCGAAGTCCGATTCGAGCGTGATCGGCACGACGCGATCTTCCCCGGAAGCGATGTCATAAAGACGGATATCGGCGCCGAGCTGGTAGGCGATGCGGCCGTTGTAGAGCGACGCGGACATGGCGTCCCAGCCGGCGTGTGCGGTGTGCTGCTTGAGGTCGGAACCGTCCGGCTTCATCGACCAGATGTTCACGGCCCCGTCGCGGTCGCAGAGGAAGTAGACGCGGCCCTGCCACGCACATCGGGTTCTTGCTGGTCCCGGTGAAGTCGGCCGTCAGCGGCGCCGCCTCGGCGTCGCCGTCGGCGTATTTCCAGACGGTCTGGGCGGTGCCGCCCTTGTAGCGCTTGGTGTGGCTGCCCTGGAACGGCAGGCGCGTGAAGAAGAGCGTTTTGCCGGCCTCGTCGTAGCTGCCGTCGGCGGCCTGGGCGAGCGGGACGACCTTGCGCAGGGCGGCGACGTTCTTCTGGCTTATGTCGAGGGTGACGAGGCGCGTCTGCGGCAGGGTGGTGTCGGCGTCGGTGCCGACGAGGATTTTGCCGTCGGGCGTCCAGCCGACGAACACGACTTCCGCGGCGTCGAAGGTGCGGCGCCGCGGCGTGCCGCCGGCGAGCGGCATGGTGTAGACCTCGGCCGGACCGTCGTAATGGCCGACGAAGGCGACGGTCTTGCCGTCGGGCGAGACGGCCGGCAGCGATTCGTCGCCGGGGTGGCTGGTGAGACGGTCGGCCTCGCCGCCCTTGTCGCCGACTTTCCAGAGATCGCCCTCGGCGACGAAGACGACGCCGTCCTTGCAGAGTGCCGGTTGGCGGTAGTAGCCGACGGTCCCGGCGGCGGGAGCGACGGAGGGGAGGACGATGGTGGAGAGGAGGACGAGCGGTGCGATGCGGAACAGTCGCATGGGGTGCGGACCCTCCAGGATGGTTCGGTATCCTGTCTTGAAGGGTATTGGATGAGCGGCGGGCGCACCAGAGCAGTCAGGGCGAGCCGGGTCGCGTCAGCGGCCGGAGGAAGGTCAAGGCGTCGGCAGGTGGGCCGCCGCCTCGTTCCGACGCCGGAGGAGATCCGCATTCTTCGGATCGGTCAGAAGAAGGCGGTTGAGGTGGAAGCGGGCGGCGAACCAGGCTTGGTGGGCCTCGGCGTCGGCCGCCTGGGCGAGATGCCATTGCTGTGGGTCGGACGGTGTTTGCCAGTCGCCTCCCTCGGCGTCGAGGATCTGTCGCTGTTGTTCCCATTCCGCCTTGCTCAGGTGGCGCAGCGTCCCTTCTGCCGTGAAGTCCTTGCCCGTGCGGACCAGCACCCAGGCTCGCAAACGCTTCGGGTTCACCTCATCGGGAACGGACAGGAAACCGATGTCCCACAACCGGGCCGTCCTGTCCGAACTGGCGGTGAGGATCGTGTGACCGTCTGGGCTGAACGATGTCGCATTCACCGAACCGTCGTGCGAGAGCCGTTGCAGCTCCTTGCCACTGGCGGCGTCCCACAACCAAGTATCGGACAGCGAGGCGTCCCCGCTGGCCGTGAGGAGCGTGCGGCCGTCGGGGCTGAACGACGCCTTCCACACCCCTCCCTCATGCGTTAGCCATTGTAGTTCCCTGCCGCTCTGGGCGTCCCACAGCCGGGCCGTATTGTCGAAACTGGCGGTGACGACCGTGCGGCCGTCCGGGCTGAACGACGCCGCATTCACCGAAGCGTCATGCGAGAGCCGTTGCAACTCCTTGCCGCTGGCGGCGTCCCACAGACCGACGGTCCCGTCCACGCTCACGGTGAGGACCATGCGGCCGTCGGGGCTGAACGACGCTTCCCACACCCCGCCGTCATGCGTGAGTCGTTGCAGCTCCCTGCCACTCTGGGCGTCCCACAACCGGGCGTCGCCGCTGGCGGTAAGGACGGTGCGGCCGTCGGGGCTGAACGACGCCGCAAACACCTCGCCGTCATGCGTGAGTCGTTGCAGCTCCCTGCCACTCTGGGCGTCCCACAGCCGGGCCGTCTTGTCCTGGCTGGCGGTGACGACCGTGCGGCCGTCCGGGCTGAACGACGCCGCATAAATCCGGACGCCATGCGTTAACCGTTGCAGCTCCTTGCCGGAAGCGGCATCCCACAACCGGGCGTCGCCGCTGGCGGTAAGGACGGTGCGGCCGTCGGGGCTGAACGACGCCGCAAACACCTCGCCGTCATGCGTGAGTCGTTGCAGCTCCCTGCCACTCTGGGCGTCCCACAGCCGGGCCGTCTTGTCGTCGCTCGCGGTGACAACCATGCGGCCGTCCGGGCTGAACGACGCCGCCGACAATGCCTCGTCATGCGAGAGCCGTTGCAGCTTCCTGCCGGCGGCGGTGTCCCACAGCCGCGCGGTGTTGTCATGGCTCGCGGTGACGACCGTGCGGCCGTCGGGGCTGAACGATGCCGCATACACCACGCTCTCAACCGGCAGCCGTAGCAGCTCCTTGCCGTTGGCTGGGTCCCACAGCCGAGCGGTCCCGTCCCCGCCGGCCGTGACGATGGTGCGCCCGTCGGGGTTGAACGACGCCGCCAGCACCACATCATCATGTGTTAGCCGCTGCAGTTCCTTCCCGCTCCGGGCGTCCCACAGCCGGGCCGTCTTGTCCCGACTGGCAGTGAGAACCGTACGGCCGCTCGGGCTGAACGACGCCGCATACACCCAATCCTCGTGCGGGAGCCGTTGCAGCTCCCTTCCACTGGCGGCGTCCCACAGCCGCGCGGTCTTGTCCGAGCTGGCGGTGAGGACCATGCGGCCGTCCGGGCTGAACGACGCCGAATACACCTCACCGTCATGCGTGAGTCGTTGCAGCTCCTTGCCGCTGGCGGCGTCCCACAGCCGAGCGGTCCAGACCTCGCTTACGGTGAGGACCGTGCGGCCGTCGGGGCTGAACGATGCTACCGACACCCCAACGTCATGCGTGAGCCGTAGCAGCTCCTTGCCGCTGGCGGCGTCCCACAGACGGGCGGTATCGTCCCCGCTGGCAGTGAGTACGGTGCGGCCGTCGGGGCTGAATGACGCTACATTCACTGCCTCCCCATGCAGGAGCCGTTGCAGCTCCTTGCCGCTGTGGGCGTCCCACAGCCGGGCCGTCTTGTCCCAACTCGCGGTGAGGACCGTTTGGCCGTCGGGGCTGAACGACGCCGCAACCACCTTATACGCATGCGTGAACCGTTGTAGTTCCTTACCGCTGGCGGCGTCCCATAGTCGGGCCGTCGCGTCGTCGCTGGCGGTGAGGACCGTGCGGCCGTCGGGGCTGAACGAGGCCGCAACCACGGGGCCGTCATGCCAGAGTGCGAGGTCGGAGAGGCCACGGCCCCGACCCGCGATCAGGCGGAGGTAACTCGGCCGCAGGGGGTCCGGGGTGCTTGGCGGGAGCAACCTCATAGGCCCGCAGCATCCAGTTGATGCTGTCGCGGCGGTTCCCCGCGTGGTACGCGGCTTCGCTCTTATCTGCGTAACTGCGTGCCAGGAGGGAAAGCTGTTGATAAAGGCTATCGAGGGTTTGCTGCTTCTCGTTGAGGGCGACCTGCAAGGCCTTTCCATTCTTGTCCGCCGTCTGGAAATTCTTCTGCGCCGTACCCCACGCGCCCAGCAGCAGCACGAACGCCGTCGTTACGACCGCGGCCAAGAGCAGGAGCATCCCCGCCGCCACGGCCAGCGGCGTCCGGTGGCGGCGCGCCCATTTCCCCAGCACATACCCCAGCGACGCCGGCCGCGCCCGCACCTGCTCGCCGCGCTGCCACCGGCCCAGGTCGTCCGCCAGGTCCGCCGCCGTGTCATACCGCCGGGCCGGCTGCTTCTCCAGGCATTTCAGGCAGATCGTCTCCAAATCGCGTGGCGTCTTCGCCTGCAACTGCCGCGGCGGCACGGGATCGTCCGCCAGCACCTGCGCCAGCGTTTCCAGCGTGGTCGGCCCCTTGAACGGCGGCCGGCCTGTCAGGCACTCGTACAGGATCGCCCCCAACGCATACACGTCCGTCGGCGGGGCCGATCTCCTTCGACTTGCCGGACGTCTGCTCCGGCGCCATGTACGGCGGCGAACCCACCACCGCGGTCTGCGTCTCGCCCGGCGTCGTCCAGCTTCTTGGCCAACCCGAAGTCCGCGACCTTCGGAGTCCCGTCCTCCGCCAGCAGCACGTTGGCCGGCTTCAGGTCGCGGTGGACCACGCTCTTGGCGTGCGCCGCCTGCACCGCCCGCGCCAGCGTCTCCATCAGCGGCGCCGCTTCCTTCGGCGGCAGCGGCGTCGCGTTGAGCTTCTTGTCCAGCCCGCCGCCGGGGCAGAACTCCATCGAGAAGAATGGCTTGCCTTCGTGCTCGCCGACCTCATACACCTGGACGATGTTCGGGTGCTGCAGCCGGGCCACGGCCTCCGCCTCGATGCGGAAGCGCTCCCGCTCCTCGGCCCCCGCGTAAGAACCCGACAGGATCATTTTGAGAGCGACGATTCGGTTGAAGCCGAGCTGGCGGGCCTTGTAGACGACGCCCATACCGCCGTGGGACAGCTCCTTCAGGACCTCATAACCGGGCACGGACGGCAGCAGCGGCGGCGTCGGCGGTGGGATGGGGAGTTGCGACGCCGAGTCGGCGCCGACCGACGACGGCTCCGCCGGCCGGTTCGCCGAGAGGAAGACGCCGTCGATCAAGTCGGCGTGTTCGGGCAGGCGGCGGCGGTACTCCTCGGCCGATGGGCTTCTCGCCGCTGCGGCCGCGGTAGTCCACCTCCAGACGCAGCAGCGCACGCAGCAACCAGGGCTGGTCCGCCGCCTCCGCCTGGGGGAGGAATTCCTCCAGCCGCGGCCGGCCGCCGGTCTGCCACGCCTTCTCGAAGCGGTCGCACACCGGGTTGATCCGCCCGGCTACGCCCGTCGGCAGCGATTCCGTGGGGTCGATGTGCTGGCTCATGGCGGCGAAACCTCCTCACGCCAGAGATCGCGAATCTCCGCGAGCTTGCGATTCACCGTGCGCGGCATGCAGCCGATTTTCGCCGCAATCTCCTCGACGGTGCAGCCCTCCAGCTTGCTCTGGGCGACCGAACGCAGCACGTCGCTGCCGAGCTTGGCGAACAGGCGGCGGGATTCCTCGGCCACCTGGGCGGCGAACTCCGGCGTCGGCTCCGAGCCAATCGCCCGCGCCAGCACCCCCTCGGCGTCCTCGGCGTCGGCCCCCGGCAGGTCGGACTCGGGGCGGACCCGGCCTGCGCCGCGCTTGGCGGCCAACTCGCCCCGCTTTTGGTGGGCGGCCTTCCGAGCGGTCAGCACCAGCAGGATGCGCCACAGGTCGTTCCGGTCGTCGAGGCGCGGGAAGCGCCCCTTGGCGACGCCGCCGAAAAAGCTGTTGAAGGCGCTGAGGGCGACGTCCTCCTCGTCGGCGGGGCCGCGCGGGCGCCCGGAGTCTGGCGCGGGCCAGGCCCACCAGCCGGCGAAAGTAGCGCTCCCAAAGGGGCTGGACGGCGTCGCGTTCGCCGCCTTTGAGCAGGTCGATCCAGCGAGTGACGGAACCGTCGGACGACATGGGCGGACGCCTCCGGGTAAGACAGGGAACCGACCCCGCGATTGTACCGGCGCCCGGCGAGGGGCGCCAAAGACATTCCGGCGGCAATTTTTCGTGTCAGGTTTTCGCGGCCGACGGGCGTTCCCCTGGTGCGGGACGCGGACCTATCTCGGAGAACCCGAGGCCGACGGTCGGCCTTGGGCCAACCAATCTCCACAAGTAGGACGGCGATCCTTGCGACGGGACGGCTCCCCGTTCGCACCGGATAGGGTCCGGGCATACCGAGCCGACGAAGGAGTTGCGACCATGCGAATGTGTTGGAAGCTGATGCTGGCCGGCGGAGTTTTTCTGGGATCGATGACCGGCCTCTCGATGGCGTCGCCCGCGGCGAAGGCGGGGACGCTGCATGACCGGGCGGCGGCAATGGGCGGCGACTACTGCACCAAGTACCTCTGCCAGAAGTGCTACAACGGCTGCTGGTACACCGTCTACGTGTGCAACGACTACGGCCAGGCCATGGACTGGTACAACGCGCAAAGCGGGAATGCCCGAGTCGTCGCGCAGAAATAACGGCGCCTGCCAGCCGTGATCGTTGCGACGACCGCCGGCCGACGGGGACCGTATCCGTCGGCCGGCGGTCGTTGACGAAACTCCGTGATCGCGGATCGGGTCGCCCCTTGAAGCCGCCTCCCGCCGCCGGATACACTATCCCGCGTCCCTCGCCCCGTTCCGGAGACGCTTTCATGATCCTGCATTCGCTCCTCGCCGCGGCGCTCGCGCTGGCCGCGGCCGACGCCCCCAAGGACGACTCCAAAAAAGACCTCGAAAAGCTCCAGGGCGCCTGGACCATCTCCACCATCACCTTCGACGGCGGCGAAGTGCCGGCCGACATCGTCTCCAAGCTCCGCTTCGAGATCAAGGGCGACGTGTGGGCCGTCAAGGGCGAAGACGAAGTCGCCAAGGAGTACGGCAAGGCGACGCTGAAGCTGGACGCGACCGCCAAACCGCGGTTGATCGACTTCCAGATCGGCGAGGGCAGCGAGAAGGGGGCCGAGATCGAAGGCATCTACGAATGGAACGGCGACGATGAGATCAGGATTTGCGCCAAGGTCCTCGGCAAGGAACGGCCGGCCGAGTTCGCGTCGGCGGAGAACTCCCGCATCGTGCTGATGGTGCTGCGGCGGGAGAAATGAGAGGCGCGAACAAGGCGAGCGGCGCGGGCTTCAGCCCGCCGGTGAACCTTCCACCGGCGGGCTGACGCCGCGCCGCTCGCCCGTTTCACATCTTGCTTTCAGTCACTTCGACGACGACGCAGGAGACGTTGTCGCGCGATCCCTGGTCCAGGGCCAGCTGGCCCAGGCCGTCGGCGCACTCCTGCACGTCCGGCTTCTCCTTGATGAAATTCGCCAGCTGCTCGTCGGAGACGACGCCGCTGAGGCCGTCCGTGCAGAGCAGGAAGCGGTCGCCGGCCTGCAACGGCGCCAGCTTGACCTCCGGCCCCTCGCCGACCTCCGCCGAGCCGAGGTATTTCCATAGCACGTTGCGGTAGCGGTGAACGCGCGCCTCGGCGGCCGAGATCGTCTTGGCCTCCACCAGCGCCTGGGCGATGGAGTGATCGACGGTCAGCTGTTCGATCTTGCCCTTGCGGAGCAGGTAGACGCGGCTGTCGCCCATGCCGGCCACGTACATCTGGTTGCTGCCCTTGCGCCACAGCGTCAAGACGATGGTGGTGCCCATGTTCTTGAGTTCGCGGTCGAGGGCGGCCATGGCCATGATTTCTTCGTTGGCCTGGACGATGGCGCGGCGGATGACGGCCTTGGTGTCGTCGCCGGAGACGGACGGCCCGAGGTGCTTTTTCAGCTCGCGCGGCACGATCTCGACGGCCCGCTTGCTGGCCACTTCGCCGGCCGCCTGGCCGCCCATGCCGTCGGCCACGAGACAGACCGTCATGTCGGGGAACTGCTTGACGTCGATGGAATCTTCGTTGTTCTCGCGGTAGTTCCCCAGCAAGCTGCATTTGCCGATATTCAAGGCCAGGGCCATGGGGCCACCTCGTTCGTTTGACGAATCGCCAGGACGGGACGCCCGGCGCCGCCGCCCGCGCCGGCGCTGAGGGAGAGGGGCGCCGGATCGAGAGACAAAAGGGCGGACGCTCGCCGCGCTGCTAATACATGGTACTGCGCCCGCGCGGGATTGCCATCCCTTCATAACAGAAGGAACGGCGTCCTTCAACTATACGACGGGGGAACGAGGCGAGCAACGACCGGGACGCCGTTTGCCGGGCCGGAGCGCCGGCGCAGCCGGCGCGACGCGCAAGCTGCGCCCGGCTTCCGGCCGGAAGAGGTGGAACGGGCCGATCGGGCGGATCGGGAAGACGGCGCCGGCGGCGCGCTGGTTTTCGACCCGCTTCCTATAGGATGCTCCTATGCGGACAACCGTGATTCGGCGATTGCTCCTGCCGGCCCTGCTGGCGATTCACGCCGGCCTGTTGGCTTACGGCGCCGCCATCCACAGCCCCTCCATCGACGAGGTGGGCCACCTGGCGGCGGGCCTGAGCCACTGGCAGCTGGGCCGCTTCGACCTCTACCACGTCAACCCGCCGCTGGTCCGCATGATCGCGGTCGTCCCGGTGCTGTTCGTGCAGCCGAAGACCGACTGGTCGCAATACTCCGACGCGCCGGGGCGCGGTCGGAGTTCCCCATCGGCCGCGACCTCATCACGGCCAACGGCGAGCGCTCGTTCTGGTTCTTCACCTGGGCGCGGTGGGCCTGCATCCCGTTCAACCTGCTGGGCGGCTATGTGTGTTATCGGTGGGCGCGGGAGCTGTACGGCGACTGGCCCGGCCTGCTGGCGCTGACACTGTGGTGCTTCGAGCCGAACATCTTGGCCAACGCGCAGATGATTACGCCGGACACGGGGGCGACGGCCTTCGGCCTGACGGCAGCCTATATCTTCTGGAAGTGGCTGAAACGTCCTGGCTGGATGCTCGCCCTCGGCGCCGGCGTGGCGTTGGGGCTGGCGCTGCTGACGAAAACGACTTGGATTATCCTCTTCGCGCTGTGGCCGGCATTATGGCTTCTTTGGCAGGCGAGCGGGGGGCGTAAGTCCCCTGATGCGGGCCGACCTTGGCTGCGACGCGGCCTTCAGCTGGCAACGACGCTCCTGCTCGGCCTGTACCTGCTCAACATGGGCTACGGCTTCGAGGGCTGCTTCGAGAGACTGGGCGATTTCCGGTTCGTGAGCGAAACCCTCGGCGGCCCGCAGCTGGAAGGGATTCCCGGCAGCAGCAACCGCTTCGCCGGAACCTGGCTGGCGTCGGTCCCCGTCCCGGTCCCGCGGAACTACCTGCTCGGCATCGACGTGCAGAAGCGCGATTTCGAGTCACACTACTATTCCTATCTGCGGGGGGAGTGGCGGAAGGAAGGCTGGTGGTATTACTACCTGTACGGCCTGGCGGTGAAGGTCCCGCTGGGCGTCTGGGCCTTGGCCCTGCTGGCGGCCGTGTTGGGCTTGACCCGGCGCGGCTACGCGGCGTCCTGGCGGGACGAGCTGACGGTGCTGGCGTCGGCGGCGGCGGTGCTGACGCTGGTGAGCGCCGAGACGGGGTTCAACCACCATTTGCGCTACGTCTTACCGATCTTTCCGTTCGCCTTCGTTTGGATGAGCAAGGCGGCGCGGGCGTTCGAGCGCAAGGTGCGCTGGACGGCTGTGCTGGTCGGCGGGGCCGCGGCCTGGGCCGTGGCGAGCAGCCTGTGGGTGTACCCGCACAGCCTGTCGTATTTCAACGAAGCGGCCGGCGGCCCGGCCGGCGGTCACAACCATCTGGTGGACAGCAACATCGACTGGGGCCAGGACCTCTTGTTCCTGCGCGACTGGCTGAAGGATCACCCCGAGGCGCGGCCGCTGAGGCTGGCGTATTTCGGGTGCTTCGACCCGCGCGTGGCCGGCATTGAATTCACGCTGCCGCCGCCGGGGCCGACGGGTTCCGAGGAGGATTCCAGCCTGGCCGCGGAGGAACTTGGCCCCCGGCCGGGTTGGTACGCCGTGAGCGTCACGTTGCTGCGGGGTTACCGGTATGCGGCGCCGGATGGTCATGGGGGCGCGAGGCAGTTCCCGCTCAGGGCCTTCTCCTATTTTCTGCGCTTCCGCCCGGTGGCCCGCGCCGGCTGGTCGATCTATATTTACCATATTACGCAGGAAGATTGTATGCAGATGCTGCAGCCGGCCCTGCCAGTTGGAGGCTGACATCTCGGCTTAGATGGAGGGATTGCGGCGCGCGGAGCGGGCCGGACGAATGCGAGCCGGCCGAACCGATTTTTTCGGTTTCTTCGCTTTTGGAGCTTGAAACGCGGTGGAGGCGCGTTATAATCCCGATTGAATGGGTCGGTTTCTTAAGCGAATAATAGATAATGGGGGGGGGTTAACTACTCTTTTCCCCTTCGTCGAAGCTCGGCAGGGAGGGAGGTCGAGCGTGGCAGACATTTCGCTCAGGCCCGCCGCCGAAACGAAGGCCTCGCCGTCGCGCGCGACCGGGCTGACGGTCGTGCGCGTCACACTCGGCGTGATCTTGCTCAGCGCCTCTGGCCTGAAGCTGCTTTCATGGGGCGACGATTCCGGCCTGGGCAGTTCCCTGGCCTTGCTGTACGACCCGTTCTGGCGAATGGCGGCGGTCGAAGTGGAAGCGTTGCTTGGCCTGTGGCTGCTCGTCGGCCTGTGGCCGCGGGCGTTGTGGTGGTCGGCGCTGCTCTGGTTCCTTCTCCTGAGCGGGACGAGCTTCTACTTGGGTCTAGTGGGTCAGCCGTCCTGCGGCTGCTTTGGCGCGAAGCTGCCCGTCAGCCCCTGGTACGCCTTCGGGCTGGATGTCGCGGCCGTGGCGGCGCTCGTCCTCTTTCGGCCGACGCAGGTGTGGCGATTCGATCCGGCCGTTACGCGGCGAATCCTGCTGACGGCCGCTGGCGCGGTTGCCATCCTGGCCGGGGCGGCGGGCGTTCTGACATGGGCTTACGGTTCCCCGCGCGAAGCGATTCTTCGCTTCCGGGGAGAGTTGATCACGGTCGAACCGCCGCTGGTTGACATGGGTGACGTCCATGACCCAGACACGCGCTCTACCGTCGTCCGACTCGCGAACCATTCGGACCAGCCTGTTCGGGTGATTGGCGGGACAGCGGATTGCTCCTGCGTCGCATGGGACGACCTGCCGGTCGTCGTTGCACCGCACAGCGATCAGTCGATCACGATCCGTGTGACGTTTCGGGGTTCGCCGAAGGTGCTACAACACGCTTTTGCCTTGTTCACGGACGACGCGTCGCAGCCGCGGATATTCGGCGAAGTCAGAGGACGGCTGGTAAGCAAAACCGGGCCGTAACGGCCTTCACGCCGGCCCCGCCCGGCGGGCAGGTCATTATGAACGTCGCCCATTGCTGCAGGAGGTGCAACATGAAAAAGGCGGCTAAAGGAGTCCCGTGGTTCCTGACCTCGCTGGCCGTCGCCCTACTGGTGGTCGGTGCGGTGCTGGCACCACCCAGCCAAGGCCGGGCCTTCGCGCAAACAGTAGGAACCAGCGCCCGTCGTGCGCGGGTTTCGATTGTGGGCAGGGGAATGGGAACTGCAACAGCAAGGATCCGCAAGTTAACGGATGCGGGGGGGGCAGCTGCGTGGCCAACGGCAATGAAGACTGTTCGGCCTGCGGGTGCAAATGCCTCCTAATGTTGCCATCGACGAAGGTGTGTCGCTGCACCATGGGCAACACAGGTTGCAACTAGAAATGGGCTTGCTGAGATGTCGTTTCCAAACGTGGCGCAGGTTTTCAATCCACCAGTTCTGGACGGCGCGTTGACAACCTGCGTCACTCCTGGAAACGCCTTGTGATTCACGTGGGGAACGTATTCAACCGCTCCCCCCCGCAGTATAGCGTGGGCGCGTTTCGATCAGGTCTAAGGGTCGTCGGCCCATTTTGCCCAAACGGTGGTGGCCATGCAACAATCAGTCATCCGCATCATGCGAGAGAAGCTGCTTTGCCTCTCCGGCGCGCTCCTGTTACTCTTCACGGCCCCGAGCGGCGGCTTGAGGGCCGATGACGACGGCCCACTGACGAAGCGATTCCTAGACGAGGCGCCGCGCGCATGGGACATGCTGAATTCGCATGTGTTTCAGCTCCAAGGGCGCGTAACGAGTGTCATCAAATCGGGAACCACAAACACCACAGTGCGGTGGCTGTTCAAGGAGAAACCTGGCAACCGCCTGTCGCAAGTGGAGATCACTGAGGAGGGCAAAGGGCTGGATTACGCCGTTTATGGCTCGAACCCGGACTATGTTTTTATCCTGAAGCGTAAGTCTCCTGATTCTCCTTGGGTACTCAGGGATTTCAAGAAAAAGCCCACAGACCAAGATTTTCGATTGCCGGAGGAATATCGGAGCGCGGGGGCCTTGGGAAGCGGGCTACAGGGCATCCTGACTACCGTTTCGGTGTCGCGTCTTGCCGACTTGGTGCGCGAGCCGAACTTTCGAGTTGCACACGCCGCCGTCGTTAAGCAGAACGGGGCGGAACTGGTCCGCATCGAATTCGAGAACCCTCATTCGATGAAGCAGGTTCCGTTTGAGCCGATCCAGTCCGGCGCGATACTGCTCGATCCGCAGCAGTCGTGGTGCCTCCGGGGATATGAGGTTCATTCCCAGCACTCTAACTCCTTAAGTACACTCCGCTCGGATATAGTCGAGATCAGAGACAGTAGCACACGTGGTTTCCCGTTGCCGGTGCATATTGCCGACACGACAACCAGTCAGGCGACTGAGCCGGAATACTTGGGTCAAACATATGTTAGTTCGTCTGATATGCAATACGATGTGGACGAGACTCGCCCCCCAGCCGACTCCGATTTCCGGCTTCCCGCATTCGGTCTACCAGAGATGCAGGAACCCGCGACGCGGCCTTGGTGGTCCTTGTGGGCCGTGGTCGCTTCCTTCGTATGCATCGCCGCGGCGGGCGTCTGGTGGTGGTTCCTTCGCCGGAAGGCACCCAAGCCGGCCGCTTGAATCCGCGGTCTTTCAAGGCGCGGAGGTTCACCATGTCCGCTCTCCGTCGCTCCGATCGGGAAGGCCTTACCCTGATCGAGCTGCTCGTCGTGATCGCCATCATCGCCATCCTGATCGGCCTGATCCTGCCCGCCGTGCAAAAGGTCCGCGAGGCGGCCAACCGCATCCAGTGCGCCAACAACCTCAAGCAGATCGGCCTCGCCTTCCAGATGTACCACGACCAGCGCAACGCCTTCCCCAACAACGGCGGCTGGGACGGTAAGCAGTCCATCCTCTCCACGGACGGCACGCCCACCTACGTCTACACCAAGGACCTCGTCCTGCCCAACCCCTTCTACTGGGGCGTCGGCGACCCCAACCGCACCGGAGCCGACCAGACGGGATCGTGGGCCTTCGCCCTGCTGCCGTATATCGAGCAGCAAAACATGTCCAACACCCGCACGTGGACCGATCCGGTGAAGGTCTACGTCTGCCCCAGCCGCCGCCAGGCCGTCGCCCTGCCGGCCCACGACGACGACCGCGGCATCTACAACGGCGGCGGCTGGACCTGGGGCAAGACCGACTACGCTGCCAACGCCCTCGTCGTGCCCAACCGCAGCCTGCCCCTCGTCTCGATAAGCGGGATCACCGACGGGACCTCCCACACCCTTCTCGCCGGCGAGAAGGCGATGGACCCCGACTACTATTCCACCGGCTCCTGGTACTGGGACGAGCCGTTCTTCCTCGGCGGCTCCGACAGCACCTCGCGCAAGGGCAACGGTCTGCTGCACGACAAGAAGGGCGGCTTCTACCAGGCCCGCGAGAACTGGGGTTCGGCCCACGCGGCCGGGGCCAACTTCCTCTTCTGCGACGGCTCGGTGCATCTGATCGCCTACGGCACGTCGGCGCAGACCATTCAGGCTCTCATGACGCCGGCCGGCGGCGAGGTCGTGCCGGACTATTGAAAGGACCGTCATGTCGCCCGCCGCGCTTCCCGTCGCCGCCCCTTCCGCTGCCGAGACGCAACGGCCGACGCTGACCGTCCTCATCCCCGTCTACAATGAGGAGCGCACCGTCGAGGCGCTGCTGCAACGGGTGGCGGACGGGCCGTACCCCGGCAAGGAAATCATCGTCATCGACGACGGCAGCACCGACGCCACGCCGCGGCTGCTGGAGGCGTGGGCCGGCCGGCCGGGATTCCTCTTCCTCCGCCACGACCGCAACCGCGGCAAGGGCGCGGCCGTGCGAACCGGGCTGCCGCACGCGCGCGGCGAAGTCACTCTCATCCAGGACGCCGACCTCGAATACGACCCGGCGGACTATCCCCGATTGGTCGAGCCGATCCTTCGCGGCGAGGCCCGGGCGGTCTACGGCTCGCGCTACCTGGACCCGTCGCGGCGGCTGCCCTGGACGCGCTTCCGGTGCGGCGTGGTGTGCTTCAACCTGCTGGTGCGGCTGGTGTACGGCCGGCGTCTGACGGACGAGGCGACCTGCTACAAGGCGGCGGCGACGGGCCTGTGGCGGGCGCTGGACCTGCGGGCGGAGCGCTTCGAGCTGTGCCCCGAGATGACGGCCAAGCTGTGCCGCCGCGGCGTCCGCATCGTCGAAGTCCCCATTTCCTACCACCCGCGCGGCGCGTCGGCGGGCAAGAAGATCGGCTGGCGCGACGCGGTGCAAACCGTCTGGACGCTGGCCAAATGGCGGCTCCTTCCCCTGGGCGACGGCCCGCGCGTCCGGGCGCCCGCCTATCGGACGGGGCATCCCTGATCGCCGTAGGGGCGGGGTTTCCCCGCCCTCCTCCCGCTCTAACGAATACCCCTCGACGGCCCCCGTCATTTGCCTTTCCGACCCTCCGCCGCAACAATACCATCGTCGTACCCGTTGTTCCCCGAGGAATCCCCATGAGCGCACTGGCGGGAGTCGTCCCGGAGAAGATCGCCGGCTGGCAAGAGCGGCTGGCGGTGGTTGTGCAGACGACGCGCGACATGAGCCGGCAGACCGATCCGTCGGAGCTGCGGCGCATCTACGTCGAGCGCATGCGCAAGCTGCGGCCGATCGACGGCTCCGTGTCCCTCAGCCGCCGCGGCCTTCAGCCGCCGTGGTGCCGCATCACCCGCAGCACGCGGTGGACGGAGGAGATCAACCCCTGGAAGGAGGCCGACCGCCTGCCGCTCGTGTCGGGCGGACTGCTGCCCGAGCTGATCTACGGCGGCGAGCCGCGGCTGTTCGACGACCTGCGCGTCCCCGACGACCCGGCCGCGGAGTATTTGGACGAATTCCGCTCCGTGGTCGCCATCCCGCTGTACGACGGGGGCGAGGCGCTGAACATGGCGCTGCTGATGCGGCGGGAGCCGGGCGCGTTCGACCCCGAAGAGCTGCCCGATCTGGTGATGATGAGCAACCTGTTCGGCCGGGCCACCTACCAGCTGGTGCTGATGGAACGGCTCCAGGAGGCCTACGAAGCGGCGGATCACGAGATGAAGGTGGTGGCCGACATCCAGCGGTCGCTCCTGCCCAAGAAGCCGCCGAAGATCCCCACCCTGGCCGTGGCCGCCTCCTACCAGACGTCGAGCCGGGCCGGCGGCGACTACTACGACTTTTTCCCCTTGCCGGACGGTCAATGGGGCATTCTCATCGCCGACGTGAGCGGCCACGGCACGCCGGCGGCGGTGCTGATGGCGGTGATGCACAGCCTGGCCCACACCTACCCCGGCTCGCACCTGCCGCCCGGCGTGATGCTCGGCTACATCAACGGTTGCCTGACGCGGCTCTACACGGCCGAGTCGGACACGTTCGTGACGGCGTTCTACGCCGTCTACAACCCGGCGGATCGGACGCTGACCTACGCCTCGGCCGGCCACAACCCGCCGCGTCTGAAGCGCTGCTCCGACGGCACGCTGGCGTCGCTGGACGGCGCCCTCGGCCTGCCGCTAGGCATATCGCCGGCGGAGACGTACCCCGAACGGACGGTGCGGCTGGTCCCCGGCGACCAGCTGGTGCTATACACGGACGGCGTCACGGAAGCGCAGGGGCCGGACGGCAAGTTGTTCGGGCTGGCGCGTCTGGACGCGGTGCTGGAGAATTGCTCGGTGACGGCGTCGGACCTGCTGAAGTCGGTGCTGGAGGCGGTGAATGCGTTCACCGGCGGGGCGCCGGCAACCGACGACCGCACGCTGCTGGTGGCGAAGGTGCTGTAGGGCGTTCGGAAGGAATGCGGGCGATCCGGGTTTCTCGCTCAGCCGCGCGCAGCAGCGCCTTCACCAACGGCCGATACAGCTCGCCCCCCCGCAATTCCCGCCGCCAGCGCTCTGGAATAGCGTCCACACCGTCGCGCACCCCGGCCACGCCGCCGGCGACGCAGGCCGTCGTATCCGTGTCGTCGCCCAGGCCCACGGCCGTCTTCACGGCCTTCTCATACGGCCCCGCGGCGACGGCGTAGCGCGCCGAGTGCAGGCAGTCCACGACGTAGCCCGAACCGGCGCCACCCGGCGAACGCTCCGGCCGGATCTCCGCGTCCAGCTCGTGCAGCGCCGCCGCGTCCCCGGCGTGAAACTCGCGCGCCGCCGCGACCGCCTCGGCCCACGGGTCGGCCGCCCCTTCCAGCGTCCGCCGCGCCCAGACGCAATAGAGCGCACAGCGAAGCTGCGCCCGAATATGGCCGTGCGTGACGCGGGATTGCGTTTTGGCGTCGGCGATCAGCCCGGAGTCCGTCCCCTTGTGCCAGAGGGCCAGCGGCAGCACGCGCATCAGCGAGCCGTTGCCGTTGGACCCTTCATGCGTAGGGCCGGCCTCCAGTGCGGGTTTGCCCGGCGCAGGGCGTACAAGGCGTCCGCGGTCGTGTTGCCTGTGTCGAAGACGCGGCCGTCCACCCATCGGTAACCGTCGGTGTGGCATCGCAGCAGCCGGCGGCCCAGGTCGTCCGGGTCGAGCCGGCCGCAGGTCAGAAGGGAATCCAGGAGACACAGGGCCTGCGACCCGTCGTCCGACCACGTCCCCGGCGGCGTGCCGGGCCACGCGTGCCAGTGGCCGGGCGGCGGCGTGAAGTCGATTTGATCCAGGGGCAGCGGCTTCTCGAACTCGTATGGGACGCCGAGGGCGTCGCCGACGAGCAGGCCGACGATGCCGCCTTCGATGCGCTGGCTGCGGCTGAGCATGACGCCCTCGCTTCGCCGGGGGTTATTCCGGCCCCACCGCCGGGTCCACCTCCGCCCCCTCCAGCGCACGCAGGAACAGCAGCAGCGCCTCCCGATCCGGCCCCGGCAGGTCCCGCGTACGCAGCTGAGGGGCGATGTACTGGTTCCATCGGCCGCCGTCGATGTGAAACTGCACGGCGTCCTCCAGCGTCGCCGCCGAGCCGTCGTGGAAATACGGCCCGGTGCGCGGCAGGCCGCGCAGCGTCGGCGTCTTGTAGGCGCCGATCATCAAGGCGTCCTTCCGGCCCAGCGGCAGCGAGGCGAAGCGGCCCGGTTCGTGGCCAGGTTCCGGCGCCGTGAAGCCGACGCCGAGGTTGTGGAAGTCGCCGTCGCTGAACTCGCCGCCTCCGTGGCAGGTCGCGCAGCCCGTCTTGCGCTCTTCCCGATCATGAAAGAGCCGATAACCTCGATAGATCTTTTTCGCGGCGTCGCCCTTCGCCGTCGGGTCGAAACCCAGCCCCTTGAGGGAGGCGGCGTCGAGCGCCTTTTCGCAATGCTCCGCCTTCAGCTCGGCGGCGCCCTCCGCTTTTTGGGCTGCGACCGCCCGGTCGTAAACGGAGTCGGCGGCCAGCAGCGTCCGCAGGTAGGTCGCCAGCGCCTTGCCGACGGCGTCCTGCGTCGGCTCGTTGCCGAAGACCTCGGGGAAGCGCCGTCCGTACTCGATGCTCGCCCGCAGCCGGCCGACGACGCCGCTCCAGGTATGGAACGGCAGCTTCTCCTCCGGCGCCGTCTCGTCCGCGACCGTGCGCTGGACGACTTCCTCCAGCGACCCAACGCGGCCGTCCCAGAACTGGCGGCGGTTGTAGACGCAGTTGACGAGCGTCGGCGTGTTGAAGTCGCCGTGGTCGCGGGCGTCGTCGGCGAAGCCGGATCGGGGCTTATGGCAGGAGGCGCACGACTGGCCGCCCTCGGCGGTGAGCCAGGTCGGATCGTGGAAGAGTCGCCGGCCGAGCCGCCACTTGTTGAGCGTCGGCGGGTTGGAGTCGGGGTCGGACGGCAGGAAGGGACGCGGGTCGTCGAGGCCCGCGGGGACTTTGATCCGCACCACGTCCTCCAGCGCGGCCAGCGGCGCGGCCGTGCCGGGGAACAGGGCGAGGGCGGCGGCCGCCTTCTGCTCCGCGGTCGGCGGCGGGTTCCAGAACTTCGGCAGCTTGGCCCACGCCTCGCCGTCCTTCTCGGCGACGAACACGATGGGCGTGTCGGGCAGCACGTCCCGCGGCCGAGGGTTGAGCCAGCCGACCGGGTCGCCGTCGTCGGACTTCGCCGCCTCGGCGGCCGGCGCGGAAGCCGCCGGCTTCTCGTAGCGCACCGCCGGTTGACAGCCGATTGCCAGCAGCAGCCAAATCCAGTGGCGAGTGGCGAGTGGCGAGTGGCGAGTGGATACGGATGCTTGCAAGGGGACGCTCCTTCGTTCTTTGCTCGCCACTCGCCACTCGCCACTCACTTCTTTACGGCCGCCGCCCGCTGTTCGACGGCGAGGTCGGCGAGCATCTTGGCGACGGCGACGAGGCGCTCCTGGTTCTTGGCGACGTACTCCTCCGGCCCGCCCTTGGCCGCGACGTGTTCGGCGATGTCCGGGGAATCGACCATGTCGATGGCGTCCCACGGGCACCAGCGTTCGCACAGGGAGCAGCCGATGCAGCGTTCCAGGTCGATGTCCACGAAGGACTGGACGGACGGCTGGTCCTCGCCGGGCACCTTGTAGATGCAATCGACGGGACAGACCTCGATGCAGGCCTCGCATCCGGTGCAGTTGTCCGCCCGGACGACGGCCAGTTCCTTCGGGAGCTTTTTGCGAGCCTTGCCCGCGCCTTTGGCCATGAGTGGGACCTCTTCTCTCGGGGCGAGTGAACCTTGCGCCAATCATAAGCATCAGTCCGCGGGAATGCTAGTCTCGCCGGCCGCCTCCGCCGGCGGCGCGGCCGCGTCCTCCGGCAGCACCGGCTTCGTCGCGTCGATGCCGAGCCAGAGCAGCACGGCGGCGACGTAGATGACGGCGAAGATGATGAAATTCAGGTTGTAGCCGGGCAGCAGGGCGTCCTTGAGCAATCCGGCGTTCGCCTTGTCGCTCAGGGCGTCGGCGGCCAGCCCGTGCCCTACCTCGTAGGCGTGCTGCGCGCCCTTGAGGATGAGGCCGGTCGCCACGGTGGCGACGAAGCCGCCGAGGTTGCCGACCGTGTTCATGCAGCCGGCCACGATGGCCGCGTGCTTGCGGCCCACGTCCTGGCAGGCGGCCCACGCCGACCCCATCGCCAAGTCGTTGAAGAAGCCCGACAGGGCGATGGCCAGGGCGAAGCTCCAGGCGCTCGGCGCGATCAGGCAGTAGAGGTAGCAGGGGATGCAAAGGGTGTGGCCGAACATGCCGAAAACGCGCCGCCCCCAGCGGCGGTCGCCGCTGCGACGAATCGCGCGATCCGTCAGGAAGCCGCCCAGCAGGCAGCCGGCCGCGCCGAAGATGAGCGGCCCGCCCTTGTACAGCGAGCCGAGCAGGTCCTTGTCGCTGACGCCGAACTGCTGGTCGAGGTAGGAAGGAAGATAATTCAGATTGAAATACCATCCATAGGACATGCAGAAGTACATCAGGCAGAGCACCACAAAGTCGGGCTGCGGAAGAGTCGGCCCCACGGGACGCGGGCGTGGGCCTGTTCGGTCTCGCCGGCGGCGCCGGCGCGGATGAGGTCGCGCTCGGCCTCGTTGACGCCCGCCTTCTCCTCGGGCCGGTTGCGGAAGCGCCAGGTGAACAGCACGCACCAGACGACGCCGAGGCCGCCGAAGAGCCAGAAGGCCGCCCGCCAGGGGACGCCCAGATAAACGATAATCAACGTCCAAATAATTGCCGTCAACCCGCCCATGAGCCGGCCGGACATCCACACCGCCCCCTGCGTCAGGCCGCGCTCCTGCGGCGGGAACCAGTTGTGGAGGGCGCGGGTGATGTTGGGGTAGGCTCCCGCCTCGCCGATGCCGAACAGGAAGCGGATGACGATCAGGACGGTGAGGGGGACCATCACGACGCCGGCGAATCGAATGCCCGCCAGGCCGGTCAACGCGGTGAACACCGACCACCACAGGACGATGCGGATGAGCGTCTTGCGCGGCCCGAAGACGTCGCCGAGCCACCCGGTCGGCACCTCGAAGACGGCGTAGGCCAAATTGAAGGCGGCCAGGGCCATCCACAGGTCGGCGACGCTGGCCAGGCCGAGCGACTCGCGGATCGGTTCCACGGCGACGCCGATGCTGGCCCGGTCGAGGTAGGTAATCATCGACAGCGAGCAGGCGAAGGCGAGGACGCCGTAACGGACGTAGGTGGGGCGGGCGAGGAGCGGTTTGGGAGAGGGATCGGGGTTCATTGCGCGGGGTCGATCCGGGGCGGTTCAGGGTGGAACGGGCGTACCGCCACTGTACGGATGCGGCCGGACGAGGGAAACGCAAAGAGGGCCGGCGGCGGCGGTTTCTTATCCGTCCGCCGGCGCGGCCCCTTCCTCGCCCCAGCGGCGCAGCAGCCGATGCGGCACGGCCAGCTGGTCGCAGATCCGACCGACGACGAAATCCACCATATCCTGGATCGACTGTGGCTTCGTGTAGAACGCCGGCGACGCCGGCAGCACCACGGCGCCGGCCTCGGCACACGCGACGAGGTTGCGCAGCTGGATCAGGTGCAACGGCGTCTCGCGCGGCACGAGAATCAGCTTTCGCCGCTCCTTCAAGTGGATGTCGGCGGCCCGGTGGATGAGGTTCTGCGACAGGCCGTGGGCGACGGCGGCGGCCGTGCCCATGCTGCACGGGCAGATCACCATGCCGCCGGTCAGGAACGAGCCGCTGGCGATGCCGGCCCCGAAGTCGCGGTAGTGGTGGTAGTGCAGCCGGCGGCCCCACGACGCCGGAGGCGGCTCGCCCAGCACGTCCGCCGGGTCGCCGAGCAGCTCATTCGGATCGAAGGCGTCCAGAAGAACCTTGCGCTCCAGCTCGCGCTCCATCACCTCGACCGCCGACGGGCTGATGGTCAGGTGGACGGTGCGCCCGGCGCGCACCAGCGTCTCCAGCAGGCGGAGGCCGTACGCCTGGCCGCTGGCCCCCGTGATCGCGACGACCAAGTCGTCGGCCGCCATCGCCGCCCCTTTCATCGGAGCCGCGACCGTAAGGGAGCGGTCTTCTCCGCGCTCCCTTGCGATCGCGGCCCTGTCATTGTAGGCTTCCCACCGCGCGGGCGCGGGACAAGGACCGCCGGCCGTCGTAATATGACTCCGCCGGTTCGACGGCACACCCCACGACGCGGCCAACACGGGAGACGCGCAACCATGGGAATGTGGAGCACGATCAAGGGCTGGTTCAACATCGGCGGCGTGAAGGTCAAGATTCAGGATCTCGTCCCGCGCGTGTCGCGGTCGGCGAACACGCTCAACGCCAAGGTGTCGCTGACCACGAAAACCGATAAACAGATTCTGAAGGTCAAGTATGTCTTCATGTGGCGGAAGACGACCGGCAAGGACGCCGAGCAGAAGACGGAGCAGCAGATCTACGGCCAGTCGAGCCTGGACGCGCCGTTCGAGCTGAAGGCCGGCGAGACGAAGGTGCTGGACCTGCGCATCGACTACGTGATCCCGCCGCGACTCCAGGACCAAGGCGGCGTGCTGGGGGCGGTGGGCAAGCTCGGGGCGTTCGCGGCCCACGAGAAGGACGAGTATCTCGTGACGGCGCAGGCGTCGGTGAAGGGGACCCCCATCGGCCCCAGCGACACGGTGCGGGTGCAAATCGTGGATTAAGGAGGTCCCAGCACGGTCAATCCTTCTTCTCCGGTTTCGTCTCCGCGATCTCCTTCTTGTCGGCTTCGCTCAGCGGCCGGACGCGGATGTTGCGGATCGCCCCCGTCGTTTGATACGTCGCGATCCCGAACGGCTTGCAGACGTTGCACTCCACGCGGATCGAGATTTTGCGATCCGTCGTGTCCAGATCGACCCGCTTCTCGCCGTCGATCCACGCCTCGATCCGCTTTTGGCTGACGCGGACGCGGATTTTATACCATTGATCGTCCTTGAACTCCTGATTCGTCCGCGTCTCGTTCGCGGAGGCGTCCTCCGAGTCGATGCTGGACAGGCCGACCACCCGGCCGCTCCAGCCGCCGACCACGAACGAGCAGAACGAGTCGCCGACCGGAAACGTCGTGGTGCAGAAGAAATCGTCGCCGTCGATCTTCTTGCCTTCCAGGACGAACTCGTAGTCCATCTTCGGGAAGTCGCCGCGCGTGTATACCACGCCGGTCATGATCTTCCCTTTATCCATGACGACGGCCCCGTCCTCGACGTGGACTTTGCCGGGAGCGTAGAAGTCGCACGCCTTCCAGCCGTCCAACGATTTGCCGTCGAAAAGGGCCTTCCAGCCCGCGTCGTCCTTCGGCGCATCGGCCGACCGGCAAGCGCCGGACGGCAACAGTCCCAAAACCAGCGCGAACCCGATCGCAAATGGTCGCAATGGCATGGCGCAGCCCTCCCTTGTTTAGGCGAGCGGCAGCAGGAATGATACCCGTAGCCGCATTCGCCAGAATGCGGGCCGACAGCCATTCACCCGCATTCTGGCGAATGCGGCTACGGGTAAGGCATTTCCCGCCCCTCGCCTTAGCCGCTCTTCGCAGCGGCTGAACGATCAACTTATCCGCCACGGCGGCGCGGAGCAAATACTTCTCCCATCGTGTTGACTTGACGCAAAGAGGCGCGTAATATAAGTGTCAGAGTGACGCATTCTCCTTTCGCCTTTCCGAGGAGGCCGACATGGGCAGCACACGATGGTCGAACGATCAGTATCGGGACCGGGCGCGTCACCGCGCCCGCACCGGCCGGGACGCCTTCGAGCATGACGCCGCCGTTCGTCAGGGCGAGGTCGAGCGCGGCGTCCACGAGAAAATGGATCCGCTGCGTGTGAGGCTCCGCGAGTCGCGGGACAGCGACGTCCACCCCGAGAGCCGTTCCGTGGCGGTGCTGTTCGACGTTACCGGCTCCATGCAGACCGTGCCGCGCATCTTGCAGGCGAATCTGCCGCGGCTGATGAACCTGCTGATCGACGGCCGCTACCTGGACCATCCGCAGGTGCTGATCGGGGCGATCGGCGATGCGACCTGCGACGCGGCGCCGCTGCAAATCGGCCAGTTCGAGTCGGGCGTCGAGATCGACGAAGACCTGGGCCGGCTGTTCCTGGAGGGCGGCGGCGGCGGTCACATCACGGAGTCGTATGAGCTGGCGATGTACTTCATGGCCCGGCACACGGCCATCGACTGCTGGGAGAAGCGCGGCCGGCGCGGCTACCTGTTCCTGATCGGCGACGAGATTCCGTACCCGCGGGTGAAGCGCAAGGAGGTGGAGCGGCGCATCGGCGACCGGCTGCAACACGACCTTCCGGTGGAGGCGCTGGTGACGGAATTGCGACGGCGCTACGACGTTTATTACGTCCTGCCGCGGATGACGGCCCACTGGAACAACGAGGCGGTGCATGGCCGCTGGGGGGAGCTGCTGGGCCAGAACGTGCTGCGTCTGGAGGACCCGGCCGGCGTCTGCGAGCTGATCGCAGCGACGATCGGCGTGGCCGAGGGCCGCGTGGACGTGGCGGACCTGGCCGACGACCTCCAGGAGGCCGGCACGTCAGCGGGCGTGGCCCAGGCGGTGTGGCGGGCGCTGGACCTGCGTTCCTAGGCGAGCGGCGGGGCTTGTCCCCGCCGTTGGGGCGAAACCCGCCGGGATAAACCCGGCGGCTCGCCCAATGGGTGATCCGTCATGAAGCGAGCCATCCTCACGGTGGGCCTGGGTTTCGGCGACGAGGGCAAGGGCGCCGTCGTCGATTTCCTGACCCGCGCCTATGACGCCGAGCTGGTGGTGCGCTACTGCGGCGGCTGCCAGGCCGGCCACAACGTTCAGCTGCCCGACGGCCGCCGCCACACCTTTTCGCAGTTCGGCGCGGGCACGCTGGCCGACCCCGGCCGGGTGCGCACCTGCCTCGGCCCGAACGTCGTCATCGACCCGCCCGCCATGCTGCGGGAGGCCGAACACCTTGCGGAGCTTGGCGTCCCCGATCCGACCGCCCTGCTCACGCTCCATCCGGGCTGTCTGGTGACAACGGCGTGGCACCAGGCGCTGAACCGGCTGCGCGAGCTGTCGCGCGGCGCGGATCGGCACGGCTCCTGCGGCCAGGGCGTCGGCGAGGCCCGCCGCTACTGGTTGCAGCACGGCCGCGACGCCGTCTTCGCGGCCGACCTCGCCGACCGCTGCGTCCTCCGCGATAAACTGGAGCTGTTGCGTCAGCGAATGCTGCTGGAAGTGCAGGACTTGATCGCCCGCGTCCCCGCGGAATCCCTCGGGGAATTCGACCTCTGGAACCGGAACGCCGCGGACGAGTCCCGCGAGCTGAGCGAGGCGATCCGCCAGGGAGTCGCAATCTCCGACGGAATCCCCGCGTACACAACCGCGATCTTCGAGGGGGCGCAGGGCGTCCTGCTCGACGAGTACCGCGGCTTTCATCCGCACACCACCTGGAGCACGGTGACGACGCACCACGCCTGGGAGCTGGTGGAGGAGATGGGCGTGGAGGCGGTTTCGGTGCTGGGCGTGACGCGGGCCTACACCACGCGCCACGGCGAGGGGCCGTTGCCGACATTCTCGCCGGAGCTGACGGAGCGGCTGCGCGACCCCGGCAACCCGTGGAACCCGTGGCAGGGAAACATGCGTTGCGGCTGGCTGGACCTGCCGCTGCTGCGCTACGCCGCCGCCGTCGGTTTGCTGGACGGCCTCGTCGTGAATCACCTGGATCAGATCGCGGATGAAGGCTTTTCGATTTGCGACGGCTACCGCAACGCGACGCTGGCGCCGGCCGAGGCGCCCGATCTGTCGTGGCAAAGCCGGCTGACGGACGAGCTGCGACGGGCGGAACCGATCCTGACGCCGGCCGGCCGCGACGAGGTCGTGCGGCGGCTGGGCGAGATCGCGCCGGTGGTGCTGACAGGGTTCGGGCCGACGCACGAGGAGCGGCGGCTCGGCGAGGTGCGGTTCCGTAAGCGACATGAAGAGTTAAGCGCGTGATAGAAAAGCCGCGTCCGTTCCTATTTCGACGGGTAGAATGAACGGTCGCCGTTCTCCCGACTTCCATCCGGTGATGGGATGACCAAGGGACCACCGCAGATCAGTTGGCCGGCCGTCCACGGCGGCGTCTTGCTGCTCGCCTTTTGCGTCACCGTTTTCCTGCCGCTTCTGCTGTGGCCCCTGTACTTCCTCGTTCCACTGGCCGGCTATCTGGTTGTGGTTCTCCTCACGCCGCCGCTGCGACGGACGATGCCAAGACTTCCGCCCGGCCGGATCGACCGGGTTGGAATCGTGGGTGCGGTCGCCCTGAGCGCCGTCGCCTCGGCCGTTTTGCTCGGCTACCAGGCGGCGTTCCACCCGGACGTGAACTCCCTGGCCTCTCACCTGCCCGCGGTCGTGTTCCGCTACCCGTTGGTCGCCGGCGTGTGCTTCAGCGCGGTGAACGCGGTGCTGGAAGAACTGCTCTGTCGCTGGTTGCTGTACGACGCCGTCGCGGCGGAGTGGGGCGGGGCCGCGGCGGTTTTGGCAACGTCCGTGTTCTTCGGTCTAATGCACTGGAACGGCTATCCGTCCGGCCCGATGGGGGCGGTCCTGGCGGGCGCCTACGGGGTCGGTCTGGGGCTGCTGCGCTGGCGGAGCGGCGGCCTGGTACTGTCAATGGCATGTCATGTCTGCGCGGATGCGACCATCTTTTGGATCCTGGTTTCCTCGGGCGCGCTCGCCGGGCGTTAGAGGGCCGGGTCGCCTGTTCTGCCACAGGCGGCCATTGGATGCAGATGCGGGGAACGGCGAACGCTCCCCTCCGCAGGAACTCCTTGCTCGGCCGCGCCTGATCCGCGACAATATCAGGGAATCGTCCGCGTCGCTTCCCGGAGGCCCTCCCATGCGTCGCCGCCTGCTGCCGGCCCTGCTCCTGCCGCTGCTGTGCGCCGCGGGGCCGGCCACGCCGGCCCCCTGGGCCTTCCGCGAGCCTCGTCGCGCCGATCCGCCGCACGTCAGCGATCCGATATGGGTCCGAAACCCCATCGACGCCTTCATCCTCGCTCGCCTCGACAAGGCCGGCCTCAAGCCGTCGCCGCCGGCCTCCAAAATCGCCCTCCTCCGCCGCGTCACCTACGACCTCATCGGCCTGCCGCCCACGCCCAAGGAACTCGACGACTTCCTTGCCGACGACAAGCCCGACGCCTACGAGCGCGTCGTGGACCGCCTCCTCGCCTCGCCGCACTTCGGCGAACGCCAGGCCCAGCACTGGCTCGACGTGGCCCGCTACGCCGAGTCCAACGGCTACGAGGCCGACGGCGAACGGCCCAACGCCTGGCGCTACCGCGATTACGTCGTCAAGGCGTTCAACGACGACATGCCCTACGACCGTTTCGTCACCGAACAGCTGGCCGGCGATTTGATGAATCAGGGGGCTGACGTCCCCCGCTCGCCGGAAGCGGCGGAGTACCTGATCGCGGCCGGCTTCAACCGCTGTGGCCCGGTCCACCAGACCAGCGGCAACGTGGACCAGGCCGTGCTGCGGCAGGAATTGCTCACCGAGATGACCAACGGCGTCGGCGCCGCCTTCCTGGGCCTCACCATCGGCTGCGCCCGCTGCCACGATCACAAGTTCGACCCCATCCCCACGGCCGATTACTACCGCCTCCAGGCCTTTTTCAGCGCCGCGCAGCCCAAGGAAATCGACCTCTCCACGCCGGCCGAGCGCGACGAGAATCAGCGTCTTAACGAAGAGCTGAACGCGAAGATCGCCCCGCTCCGCAAGCAGGCGGCCGACATCGAGGCGCCCGTCCGCGATCGGCTGCGCGAGGCCAAGAAGGCGAAGCTCGAAGCGCCCTACCGCGACGCCCTGGCTGTGGACGCGGCCAAGCGCACGCCGGAACAGAAGAAGCTCGCGGAACAGGCCGACGTCCTCGTCAAGGTGACGTGGGACGAGATCGTCGCTGCCCTGCCGCCGGCCGACCGCGAGAAGCGCGCCGATCTGCGGCGGCAGGCCAACGCCCTGGAGGCGCAGCGGCCGGCGCCGCCGGCGCAGGCGTGGACCATCACCGAGGACGGATCGCCGCGGTTCGCCGACGTCCTCAAGCGCGGCAGTCTCAGCCAGAAGGGCGCCCGCGTCGAACCGGGGTTTCCGAGCGCGCTGACCAATCCGGGGGCTGACGCCCCCGGCTCGCCTGGCGCCACGCTCAGCCGCCTCGACCTGGCCAAGTGGCTCACCCGGCCCGACCAGCCGCTGACCGCTCGCGTCATCGTCAACCGGCTCTGGGAGCATCATTTCGGCCGCGGCATCGTCGCCACGCCCGACGACTTCGGCGCCCACGGCGAACCGCCGACCCACCCCGAATTGCTCGACTGGCTGGCCGTCGAGCTGGTCGAAAACGGCTGGTCGCTCAAGCACGTCCACCGGCTCATGGTGCTGAGCAACACGTACCGCCAGGACTCGCGCCCGGCCGACGCCGACGGCAAGCGCATCGACCCGGAGAACCATCTGCTTTGGCGCATGAACCGCCGCCGGCTCGACGCCGAGACGCTGCGCGACGGCGTGCTGGCGACGGCCGGCACGCTCAACCCGGCCGTCGGCGGGCCGATGGTCAAGACGCCGCTGGAGCCGGAGGTCTACGACCGCCTCTTCAGCGAGGGCGAGCCGGACGGCCTGTGGCTCGTCACGCCCGACCCGCGCCAGCACACGCGCCGCAGCCTCTACCTCTTCTCGAAACGCAACCTTCATCTCCCGCTTTTGGAGGTGTTCGACCAGCCCGATACGCTGTCGCCGTGCCCGGTGCGGGCGGTCAGCACGTTCGCCCCGCAGGCGCTCGTCCTGTTGAACGGGCCGTTCCTGCACGAGCAGAGCAAGGCGTTCGCGTCCCGGCTGCTGCGCGAGGCCGGGCCGGACGACGCCGCCCGCGTGGACCGGGCCTACCGGCTGGCGCTGGGCCGGCCGCCGTGCGCCGGGGAGCGGCGGACGGCGCTCGACTTCCTGGCGGCGCAAACGGAATTGCTGCGCGCCCGGCTGCGCGACCGCCTGCCGGTCGGCGTGCCGCCGGATACGCCGGTCGGCGTCGATCCGGCCGCGGCCGCGGCGCTGGCCGACTTCTGCCTGGCGATGCTCAACCGGAATGAGTTCTTGTACGTGCCGTAGGCGGCAGGCCGACGGCTCGGACGGCGACGGCCGACGGCGTTCGATTCTAAGCAGACGGCCTTTTCCGCGGTTCCGCGCTCCCGGCGCCTGCGCCAAACCGCGCGCCAAGCGGCTGAACCCTTGGCGCACCGTAAGTCCTTGGCACATAACAATTATGAGGGCTTGCGCCATTGCGCCAAGGGTCCGCGTCCCCCCGAACAATGGCTGCCGTTGGGCGACGATGAAGGGCGAGCGGCGGGGTTCATCCCCGCCGTTGGGGCGAAGACCGCCGGGATGAACCCGGCGGCTCGCCCGACTCCGATCGACGGGTCGATGCGGCGACACGGTACACCTCGACCTTCCGGGGACGCGGGGCGACGCCGAGTGTACCACGCGGAGGGGGCGTCTGGGCAGATGAAAGGGGAGGGGAAATGGGTGCGAATGAGGGCCGATGGGCGCTGGCGATCCGCCTCCGCCGATTTCAGGCGACGCTCCCCTTGCCGGGTTCAGTGACCGCGGCGCGCCTCAGTCTGGAGGCCCGTTTGCGTCCGCGCGGCCGGCCGAGGAAGTCGGGCGCACGCGCCGCCGGGCCGGTGCTCATTGTGGATCTCGGCGAAAGCTAATCTGCGATGTCCTCTTCTCTTCCCTGGCGCGGGCGTGGTTGACGGCCGGCGCCGTCGCGTGTGGCGCCGCAGTGTTTATCGGTTTGGCCGGCGTTGTAGTTTTGACCGGAGGACCGTGGTAGAATGCCGTCAGCGTTTCTTAAAACCAGCCGCTCAACGATGCGATGTTCGCCGCCTTTCCCGGCCGCGCGGCCAGACTCCAGGCCCGACGCCGGCCGCCGAGGTTTGCCCATGAAGATCGCCGCACTTCCACTTCCCCTTGCGCTCTTCCGAGTCATCACCGCCGGCGCCGCAGCCGGCGTCTCCCTGACCGGCCTCGTCGTCCTTGCCGGCTGGATCCTCGACGTTCCCCCTCTCAAGAGCGTCCTCCCCGGCCTGGCCACGATGAAGGTGAATACGGCGTCGGCGTTCCTCCTGGCCGGCCTGTCCCTCTGGCTGCGGCGGACGGAACGACCCCGTCAATGGCGCAGCCATCTCGGAACGATCCTGGCCGCCGCCGTCGCCCTGATCGGTATGCTCACCCTGGTGGAATACGCGGTCGGCCTCGACCTGGGCATCGACCAGATTCTCTGCCGCGACGCGCCCGATAGCGTCGGGACGTCGAGCCCCGGCCGGATGTCGCAGATCACGGCCGTGTGTTTTCTCCTCCTCGGCCTGGCGCTCCTGCTGCTGGACCGCTCGGCCCGGTGGCGTCTGCGTCCGAGCGAGATTCTGGCCGCGTGCGCCGCCTTCCTGGCCTTGCTGGCCCTGGTCGGCTACGTCTACGGGGTCAGTTCGCTCTACAAGGTCGGCCCCTACGCTTCCGTGGCGCTGCACACCGCCGTGGCGTTTTTCGCGCTCAGCCTCGGCGTCCTGACCGCCCGCACCGATCGGGGGATGGCGGCACTCGCCCTGGCGGACACGGCCGGCGGCCACATGGCGCGACGCCTGCTCCCCACCTTGGTCGTCTTCCTGTTCGTCCTGGGCTGGTTGCGCTTGGCCGGCCAGGACGAGGGCCTATACGACCGGAGGTTCGGCACCGCGCTCATGGTGCTGGTCGAAATCGCGGCCTGCACAGCGCTCGTGTACTGGAACGCGCGGTCCCTGCACCGAATCGACCTGGCGCGGCGCGGCGCCGATCAGGACCGCTCCTTTTTGGCCGCCATCGTCGAGTCGTCCGAGGACGCCATCGTCGGCGAGAACCTCGACGGCGTCATCATCAGTTGGAACGCCGGGGCGGAGCGGCTGTTCGGCTACACGGCCGAGGAGGTGCGGGGCCGTCCCCTCGCCATCCTGGCCGCGCCCGAGACGCCGGACGAGATGCCGGACATCCTGGGCCGAGTGAGCCGGGGGGAGCGAGTTACGCACCACGAGACGGTGCGCGATTCGGAAGGACGGCTCGCGGGTGGAGGTGTCGTTGAGCGTGTCGCCCGTCCGGGACGCCGCCGGGCGGATCGTCGCGGCCTCGAAAATCGCCCGCGACATTTCGTCCCGCAAAAAGGCCGACGAGGAGCTGGTGGCGGCCCGGGCCGAGGCCGAGCGGGGCCTGGCCCGGCTGCGCGCCGTGGTCTCCAGCCTGATCGACGGGCTGATGACCACCGACGCGCGCGGCGACGTGGTGGACTGCAACCCGGCCGTGATGAGGCTGTATGGTTACGGCAGCCTGGAGGAGGTCCGGCGCCTCCGCTCGGAGTTCCCCAAAGCCTTCGTCATGTCGCGGCCGGAAGAACCGCCGCTGCCCTACTCGGAGTGGCCGATCTCAAGGGTGCTGCGGGGGGAAACGGTCGTGGACGAGGAACTCCACGTCCGCCGCCTCGACGCCGGGAAGGACCTAATCATCCGGTACAGCGGGGCGCCCGTGCGAGGACCGGGCGGCGGCGTTGATCTGGCCGTCCTGACGCTGCACGACGTTACGGAGCGGCGGCGGGTGGAAGCGGAGCAGCGCCGGACGTCCAACCTGCTGCGGGCGGTGGCGGACGGGACGCCCGACGCCGTGTTCGTCAAGGACCGTCAGGGCCGCTATCTGCTGTTCAATCCGGCGGCGGCTCGGTTCGTGGGCAAGTCGGTGGCGGAAGTGCTGGGCAAGGACGACACCGAGCTGTTCGACGCGGCCGGCGCCCGCGTGGTGATGGAGCGGGACCGCCGGGTCATGGAGTCAGGCCAGGCGGAGACGGAAGAGGAAGTGCTGACCGCCGCCGGCGTGACGCGCACCTACCTGGCCACCAAGGCGCCCTTACCGGGACGAGCAGGGCGGCATCCTCGGCGTCATCGGCATTTCAAGCGATATAACGGATCGCAAAAAAGCAGAGACGGCGTTGGCGGCCGAGCGCAACCTGCTGAGGACGCTCATCGACGCGCTGCCCGACGTCGTCTTCACAAAAGACGCCGCGGGGCGCTTTGTCGTATCCAACACGGCGGCGCGCCTGCTGGTGGGCTGCACGCGCGAAGAGGAACTCGCTGGCAAGACCGTCTTCGACCTCTACCCGCGCGAGCTGGCCGACCTTTACCACGCGGACGATCTCGCAGTCCTTCGCGGGCAGTCCGTAATCAATCGGGAGGAGCCTTGTGTGGACGCCGCAGGCAATCGCCAGTGGCGCCTGTCCATCAAGGTCCCCCTGCGCGACCGCGCGGGTGCGATCATGGGACTGGTCGGCGTCAGCAGGGATATGACCGAGCAGCGCAAGCTGGAGGAGCAGTTCCGCCTGGCGCAGAAGATGGAGGCGGTCGGGCACCTGGCCGGCGGCGTCGCTCATGACTTCAACAACCTGCTTCAGGTCATCACGGGCTACGGCGACATGATCCTCGCTTCCCTACCGGCCGAAGCTCCAATCCGCGAGATGGTGTCCCAGATGGTCAAGGCGGGGGAACGGGCGGCCGGCCTGACGCGCCAGCTCCTGGCCTTCAGCCGCCAGCAGGTTCTTGCCCCCCGTATCCTGGACCTGAACGCGGTCGTCCGCGAGTTGGAGAAGATGTTGCGACGGCTCATCGGCGAGGACATCGACCTGGACGTGCGCCTCCAAGAGGGCCTGGGGTGCGTCCGTGCGGATGTCGGGCAAGTGGAGCAGGTCGTGATGAACCTGGCGGTAAACGCACGGGACGCCATGCCGCAGGGGGGGAAGCTGACCATCGAGACCCGCGACGTCGAACTGGACGAAGGGTACGCCGGCCTCAACGCGGAAGGTCGGCCCGGCCCTCACGTCCAACTGGCGCTGAGCGACACCGGCTGCGGCATGACGCCGGAATTGAAGTCCCGCATCTTCGAGCCGTTCTTCACGACCAAGGGCGTCGGCAAGGGGACCGGGCTGGGGCTGGCGGTGGTCCACGGCGTGGTCCGGCAAAGCGGCGGCCATATCGCGGTCTACAGCGAGCCGGGGGTCGGCACGTCCTTCAAAATATACCTGCCGCGAGTCAAGGAGACGGCGCCAGAGGACGAAGCGCCCGCCGTCGTCGCGCCGGCGCCCCGGGGCAATGAGACGGTGCTGGTGGTGGAAGACGAGGAGGCGGTTCGGCTGCTCAACCGCATCATCCTGCAAGGCAAGGGTTATTCAGTGTTGGAGGCGGCAGACGGCGTCGAGGCTTTGCGGGCCGCCGAACGGCACGAGGGGCCGATCCACTTGCTGATGACCGACGTCGTCATGCCGGGCATGGGGGGGCGAGAACTGGCCGAGAGGCTGACCGTCCTGCGACCCGGCCTGAAGGTGCTGTTCCTGTCCGGCTACACGGACGACGCCGTGGTGCGGCACGGCGTCTTACAGGCGAACGTCAACTTCTTGCAGAAGCCGCATTCGCCAGCGGTTCTGTCCAAAAAAATCCGCGAGGTGCTGGACGCACCGGCTTGAAGACCTGTTTCCCGCAGGCGCCGCCGCCTCGCCGCCGGCCGGAAGTGCGCAACCAGAACGGCGCCGGCGATCTGAACGCCGGCCCGGTGCGCCGTCCGTGGGCGTCAGAGAAGAGAAGGGGCAATCGTACTTCTCCCGCGCGGGTGCCATACTTTCGCGGCCTCGCATCTCGCGGGAAAGGAAACGGGTCGCCGAAGGGCCGCAAAAGCGGGCGCCCGCTGGCCAGCCGCAAAAACGGCCAGAAACAATCTATTGGTCCGTCCAACGTCATTTGACGGGTTCGTTCGTAGCCGCATTCGCCAGAATGCGGGGATTTCACCGCCGCACCCGCATTCTGGCGAATGCGGCTACCTGTCAAGTGAAGATTGACGGAGCGCTATTGGTCCGTCCAACGTCATTTGACGGGTTCGTTCGTAGCCGCATTCGCCAGAATGCGGGGATTTCACCGCCGCACCCGCATTCTGGCGAATGCGGCTGCCTGTCGAATGAAGATTGACGGAACACCATGCTCCTCACGGGGACGGCCGACTCTGACGGAAGCCCTACGGCTTCATCCGCAGCCGTTTCAGGTCGTCCGCCGCCCGCGAGTCGCCTGGCGGGGCCAGCCGGCGGGCGTTCTCCAGGTGCGTCTCCGCCTCCTTCGCCTGCCCCGACGCCATCAGCGCCTCGCCGAGGTGGAGCTGCAATTCGAGGCTCTCCGGCCGGCACTCCACCCCCTGGCGCAGCGGGGCGACGGCCCCGGCCGCGTCGCCGAGGTGCATCAGGGCCAGGCCCCAGAAATCGTAGGCCTGCGCGAAATCCGGCTTCAGCTCCGCCGCCCGCCGCGCCTCGCCGGCCGCCTCCTGAAACCAATCGTGGATCTCTTTTTTCTCCCGATCCGTGGGCGACTGCTGCTCCGTCTCCTCCGCCCGCGAGAACAGCGCCAGGGCCAGCGTGTAGTGGGCCTGGGCGCTGTTCGGGTCGAGCTGCACCGCCTGGCGCAGCAGCGGGAAGGCTTGGTCGTATTGCTTGTCGCGGGCCAGGTTGAGGCCGGCGCCGATGCAGGCCCGCGCCGTCGGCCGTTCCTGGATCTCCTCCAAATAGGCCTGCGCGGCCTCCGCATAACGGCGTTGCTGCTCCAACTCGGCCTCCCGCCGCTCCCGGCCGCGATGGCCGACCTGCAGCTGAACGACCTGATCGAGCAGGGGGTCCGGCCAGGGCGGGTCGTCGGGCAGCGCGGCGGCTTCCCGGTCGAGGTCGGCGGCGGCCTTGGGGTCGCCGCGGGCGCGGGCCAGGGCCGCCAGCTGGACCGTCGCCTTCTTGCGGGCGTGCGGGTCGGAGCGAGCGGCGGTCAGATGGTCCCCGGCGGCCTGCGCATCGCCCCGCGCCGCGGCGGCCAAGCCCAGGCCGAGTTCGGCTCGCGCATCGCCCGGCTTACGGTGCAGCGCCTCGCGGAAGATCGCCTCGGCCTCGTCGAGCTGACCGCGCTCCAGCAGCGCCTCCGCCAGTTGCAGCGGGACGGCCGTTGGGTCGTCCGGCCAGGCGTCGGCGGCGCCCTTCGCCGCCTGCCGCAGCAACGGCACGGCGTTGTCGGGGTCGCGCTTCAGGGCGATCAAGGCGCGGCCGTAGGGCCAGCGCGCGTCGGACGGGTCGAGGCGGGCGGCCTCCGCGAAACAGCGGTCGGCGTCCTCGCTGAACAGGTGGGCCAGCAGCATCATCCCCAGCCGGCCCCAGGCGCCCGCCGAGTACGGCTCTTTCAGCACGCCCGCCCGCGCGGCTTCGATCGCTTCGCGGACCTCGGTTTCCTCGATGTCGCGCGGCATCGGCGGCGCCGGCGGCGGCGCGGAGCTGTACCACCACCAGCCGACGGCCGCGCCGGCGGCCAGCACCAGCAAGGCGGCGGCGAGCAGCGCCCCGCGCCGAAACGCGGCGTCATGGCGCGGCCTCCTCCCGTTCGTGGACCTCAATGGTCCGATCGGCGTCCCCGCCGTCGAACTCCTGCCGCTTGCCGTCCGGCCACGTCACCTCGATCGAATCCACCTTCGTCGCCTTGCCCAATCCGAAAAGGGCCAGCGGCGAGTTGCTGCACAGGTAGCTCTGGGCGGGGTTGACGAGTCGCAGCTGCTCGCGGCCGCCGGCCCGGATGCGAACCTCGGCGCCATAGGCGTCGCGGTGGCGTCTCGGGTCGAAGGCTCGCACTTTGAGCCAGTGACCGCGGTTGGGCGCCACGTTGTGGAACAGCCGCGCCCGGCCGCCGATGGACGTGGCCAGCAGGTCCGGCGCCCCGTCGCCGTCGAAGTCGTCGCAGGCCAATCCTCGACCGACATTTTGATATCCGCAAAAGGCTTTATTGGACGGCGACACGTCGCGGAACTTGCCGCTGCTGTCGTTGGCGAAGAGCTGGTTGCGCTCGGCGTAGGTTTCCCAGAAGCCGATGCCCGTGTCGTGGGCCTGGCCGCCGCGGACGGTGCGGCCGTTGACGACGGCCGCGTCGAGGCTGCCGTCGAGGGCGAAGTCGGCCATGACGGCGCCGAAGCCGGTGCCGCGCCAGCGGCTGGTCGTCAGGCCGGAATCGACGGTGCGATCGCGGAACTGGCCGCGCGGCCCCTGCTTCCAGAGCGTGTTCGTTTCGCTGCCGAGGTGGGCGACGTACAGATCGAACAGGCCGTCGCCGTCCGTGTCGCCGACGGCGACGCCCATGCCGGCGAAGGCCTTGCCCATCGACGTGAGGGCCACGCCGCGCGACGCGGCTTCGTCCTTGAACGTGCCGTCGTGCCGGTTGATCCAGAGGCGGTTGGGCTGGCCGTCGTCGGAGACGAAAATGTCCGGCCAGCCGTCGCCGTCGAAATCGGCGCAGGCGACGCCCAAACCCGGCCCCGCCAGCCGGCCGATTCCCGACGCGAAGCTCACGTCCTCGAAGCGGACCCGCGCCGCCGGCTTGCCGTCCTTCGCCTCGACCGGCCCCAGGTTGTGGAACAGCTTGCTGCACGTGCCGGGGAACATGTTCGGGCCGCAGTAGTCCTTCTTGCCCTCCGGCGACAGGCAGTCCCTTTTGGGATCGTAATCGAGGTAATTGACGACGACGAGATCGAGCAGCCCGTCGCGGTCGTAATCGAGGAAGGCGGCGGACGCGGCCCAGAGCGGATCGCTCAACCCGGCCTCGGCGGTCGCGTCCTCGAACTTGCCGCCGCCGAGGTTCAGGAACAGGCGGATGCGGCCGTACTCGGTCAGCAGCACGTCGGGCCGGCCGTCGTTGTTCACGTCGCCGACGGCCACGCCCATGCCGTAGCCGGCCACGCCGAGGCCCGAGCCTTCCGTCACGTCCTTGAACGTGCCGTCCTTCTCGCGGCGGTAGAGGCGGTTGACGGATTTCGATTCCGGCCCGGCGTTCTGGATCAGGTAGAGGTAGAGCGTGCCGTCGCCGTCGTGGAGGAAGGCGGCGCCGGAACCCATCGACTGCGGCATGAAGTAGGAATCGGTGGGGCCGGGGTCGTGGACGAAGTCCAGCCCGACGGAGTTGGTGACGTCCTCGAACCAGACGGGACCGTCGGCGTCGTCGGGGGCGGTCGTCGTCGGCTTCGGGGAGCAGCCGGCCGAGGCGAGGAGCAGGGCCAGCAGCAGGGGGCCGGCGACCCGCGGAAAGGGGGGCATGGGGTTCGCGCTCGGGGGAACGGGGCCAGCCCGAATCATAGCGGGGCGCGGGCCTTCCCCGAATCCCAAAAAAAACTGAAATTCGCGCGCAAGCCCGGCCGGCGGCGGCGTTCCTGGGGTGAATCGGTCAGCGGCGAACGACGCCGGGATCGACTCCGACCACGCCCCTCCGGCCAGGAGGGACGCTTACCCCATTGGCACCAACTCTTCCCCATAGAAGACGCCCGGCGGCGGTCGCCGGGCGTTCTTCTTTTTGACCGTCGGCGTAAGTCATTTAATGTCCAGTCGTTAGACCAATTAATGCGCCGGGCAGGAACGCCGTGTGTAGCATAAGTGTAGCATCACTCAGGGATATTGGGTATCTCTTGTTGCGGGGCGTCGGCGGGCGGCGCCTCCGGCGTTTCCAGCAGCGTTTCCATGGCGGAAACGTACTCCTCCTCCATTAGCGGCAGGTAGTGGGCGTAGGTGTTGAGGGTGACTCTCACGTCGGCATGGCCGAGGCGGGCCGACACGGCCTTGATGTTCTTGGTCGCCTGTAGGGCGAACGTGGCGTGGGTGTGCCGTAGGTCGTGAAAGCGGACCCTGGGCAAGCCGGCCTTGCGCAGTAAGAGGCGGAAGCTCTTGGTCAGGTTGGCCTTGTTCAGGTAGCGGGGCTGGCCGCGGTGGGCGGCCCGGCCCGGCGTCGAGAAGACGAGCGGGCCGCGACTGCGCTTGCGGTGCGCCGCCAGGGCGTCGAGGGTCCGCCGGGTGAGGCGGATGCGGCGGCGGCTGGCCTTGGTCTTCACTTCCTTCACGCGGGCCGCGCCCTTGTCGCCGGTGCGAACCGACTTCGTGACGGAGACGACGCCGGCGGTGAAGTCCACGTCGGGCCAGTTCAGGGCCAGGATTTCGCCCTGTCTCATGCCGCTGTCCAGGGCCAACAGCCACAAGGCGGCGAGGCGGTGGCGGCGGGCGAAGGCGAGGAAGGTCCGGGCCTGGTCGGCGTCGAGGGGGTGCATCTCCTGGGCCGTGGCGCGGGGCAGGGAGAGTTTGCGGGTCGGGTTGGTCTTGATGTCCCCGTCGCTGACGCATTTGTCGAGGCAGCGGCGCAGCAGCTGCCCGCACTTGTTGCGGAGGTCCGGCGAGCAACCGGCCTTCTCCAGGTCATCGTACCACGTGCGGACCATGTACTCATTGAGGGCGGCGACGGGGTAGTGACCCAGGTGCGGGAGGATGTAATCGGTGACGCGCTGCTTGTGTAAGGCGTAGGTCGCCGGGTCCACGCGGGCCTTGACGTTGCAGTCGATCCAGAAGTCCAGGACGGAGCGGAGGAGTCGCTTGCCGGCGTCCGCCTGGCCGGCGCCGGCTCGCTGCAAGAGGTCGTTGAGGAGACGTTGGACTTCCTCCTTGGTGTCTCCGTAGACCACCGTGCGGCGGGCCTTGCCCTCGGCGTTGTAGCCGACGACGACGGACCCTACCCAGCGGCCATCGCTCTTGCGCTGGTAGATTGACCCCTCGCCTCGGCCCCGGCGCTTTTTCGTCTTCCTCATCGGTCCCCCTCCTTCTTTGGTGTTATCGTCCGTTGGGCGGCCTGGCCAGTACGGGATTAACCAGAGGGCCGGCCCGCAGGGCCGGCCCCGGTTGGATGGTTCACGCCGCTTTCGCGGGGCGGGCGGCCCGGCGGCGCTTGGGTCCGCCGGCGTGGTAGGCGGCGACTTCGAACTGGAGGCGGGCGGCGCGTTCGTTCAGGTTGTGGACGGCGGCGGTCAAGTCGGCGATCCGCTCGGCGGACCATTGGGCGTCGTGCTGGTGGACCGTTTGCTCTTCGATCGCGGCCTCGGCGAGCCGCTGGGCCTCGGCTTCCGAAGCGTGGAGCTGCTTGGTGCGCTCGAGGAGCAAGCCGAGAAGGGCGCACGGGAGGACGCCGGCGGCTACCAGGGCGTCGGTGTGCTTGCAGGCGGCGGCCAGCTGGTGCTGAGGGCAGCTGCACGACGCTTGGCCGTCGAGGGCGAGGCGGACGGTGTAGGCGGGGTTGGGGAACTTGCTGAGGTTGACGAGCCGAAACGCGGCGACGGAGAGGGCCCGCTCGGCGGCCGGGAGGGGCTTGACGGAGTAGCGGGCGGTCTTGCCGGCGTCGTTGGCGATCCACAACCAGAGGAAGCATGTACGTGGCTTCATATGTTGATTCCTGGAAAAGAGGGAAGACCCGCCGGCGCCACGCGCGCCGGCGGGGGCTGCGGGCCGGTTAGGCGGCGCAGGGGAGCGACACCGACAGGATGGATTTGACGGCGCGGCGGCAGGTCCACTTGCCCTTGCCGCGGAAGGTCAGGGCGTCGCGGCGGACGGAGACGCGGACCAGCACGATTTCGGAGGGGGGGACGTTGTGGCGCTCGGCGACGTGTTCGACCGCCCAGGCCCGCAGGGCGCCGGTACAGAACCAGCACTCTTGGCGGACGCAGCGGGCGAACTCGGGGGAGACGCCCAGGCGGTAGATCGAGGCGAGGTTGCGGCGGGGCGTGGCGTGGAATAGGATGGACATTGGGACCGGACCTCCACCAAGGTTTGGGACCAGGGGAGGGTCGGGGCCAACCGACCCTCCCCACTTCGTAGGTGGACTGTACCAAAAACCACCCACCGCTGTCAACAGAAAAACCGGAAAAACAGGCGGATTCTCAAAGACAGGAAAGAGAAAAGGGAGGGGACAAGGGGGAAGAGCGACGCCCGGCCCCGGCCAGGCCGCCGGAGGCTTTGACGTTGAACGACCACGACGCGGGGGACGGCACGGAGACAAGGGAGATATTGGGGATCTTTAGAAGCACCAACTGGAGCCGGAAGTCCGTCCCGAGTCCCCGCTAACCTTGGTCGCGGCCGCGCTCCCCCCTCTCGTCGAACGCCGTGACGTGTACTCACGGCACGGCGTTCGCCTGGGGGGAACGTGGCCGCTGCCGAGGTCCACCTTTTTGGACCAGTGGAGCGGCGGTCTTCACCACTAACCACCAACCATCGCCGTCCCCCTCGCCCCGCACTCTGGCGGGGGGCGACGGCGGCGACGGCGATGGTTGGTGTTCCGCCGCGGAACGGTATGGCGGCAAGAGGTAGAGCAACGAGGCGTGATGCGTGGATCTCCTGGGAGGCGGGGGGGGTGCAGGGGGGCTGCCGAAGGCCCCCCTGCATTGCGGTAGCACAGCTTGCACGAAAACGAGCGGGAGAGGTTGAAGGGAGCGCTGGAGGACGTGGTGACAGCGGCATGTCAGCAGCACGATCGTGAGAGTCAAAATGCTGGGATCGGACGGGGGGAAGGGTGGAGACTGGCGCTAGGAGTCTCCTCTGCGCCGGTCGAGGAATCCCCGAGGCCGCGAGCAACGCGACGAGGGCCTGCCGGCCCAAGGCCCCGCCGCAGGCGGAAGGGAGGCGGAGCGAAGCGACGCAGGACGCGGGACGCGCAGGGGCCTTTGCCGCGGCCCGAGCGGCCCCGGCCGCAGCCGGGAGTTGTTTGCCTTTGCATTGGTTTTGTTCGGTTGTTGTCTTCTTTCCCCCCGGTTGTCTTCTTTCCCCCCGGTTGTTCGAGTGCAAGCCGCCCGCGGCACGGGTGGAAGGATGCCTTGGGAGAGGCGGCCCAACCCGGCCGCGAGAGACGCGGACGATAGAACGCGAGCAACGCGGCAGGCGGCGAGTGCCGCCACAACTCGGCGGGCACGACGCCCGCCAAGGGGCCGGGGGTGGGCGAGAGAGGCCGAACGCGCGAAACCGTAAGGCGGCGTTGGACGCCGCCGCCCCCCCGGCCTTGAAGGAAGATGACGCGGGCGCTGGAGGGCCAGAAGGCCGCCCGCGGTCCCGCGGGCGCCGAACAGGCGCCTCGCGGGGCGGCAGGATGCCGCATACAACCCGGCCGGCAGGAGGCCGGCCTGCCGCATGGATGCGGCGCGAGCGGCACGATGCCGCCCGTGCAGGTCGCGGAAGGAGCGAAAAGGACCGGACAGGCGCTGATCGCGCAGGGCCGGCCGAAGGCCTGGCGTATGGGGGCCGGGCCGCAGGCCACGGCACGGACTCGCTGGCAGGGCCGGGCCGCAGGCCACGGCACGGACTCGCGGAAGCCGGAGAGACGCAAGGGAGGCCAGACCCTGCGAACACAAGCCGGCTCGACGGGATGACAGTAGGAGCCTCCCCGGCGGTTGAGGGGGCCTGCCGGCGAGGCATTGCTGCGGTAGCACAGCAACGCGCGAGGACGCCTATGCATCCGGTGGAGCAGCGGCAGGAGGAGGAAGAGCCGGAATCACCCGAGCAGCAGGAGCAGCAGCCCCATTCAGAGGCGTCGATCGCAGCACGACGAGCATCCGGATAGGGGGCAAGAGCGGCAAGGAGCATGGTCAAGAGGGCCGAGCTGGTCGGGTCCGTCAGGAGATTCACCGAGCGGTTATCCGTCAAGGCCACGACCGGGCGCACCACCCCCGACCATCCCGGAGTCTCGGCGGTTTCCCTCCCCGGACCCTTGGTGAGCCACGTCTTGGGATCATCCTGGAAACATGCCAATTCCGCTGTCACCCGGGCCTGAGCGGATGCTTCGATCACAGCAGCACGAAAGGCCTTGTACCGGGCAGCAGCACGACGAGCAGCCCCCCGATTGCATCCATGCACGAAAAACAGCAGCGGAGATGCCGGCAGCCTCCGCAGCCACAGCAGGATACGCCCCGCTGCGCACGTATGCCGCGATGGTGCGCTGCACTTCCGCCGATGGACCCCCCACGCTGCGTGCCATGCCCGGAACCTCCCCCGGCAAACCCCCGTGACAAAACCGGGGCCAAAAACCGCCCCCAAACCCAAACGCGCCCTTCCCATCCTATCATGCCTGCCCTGCCGCTGTACAGGATTACACCGGATGCACGGGATATCCCTGCGTTCTGCCCTGCCTCTTCTTGCCCCGCTTTCTCCCTGCACGCGCGCATCAGCCGAACCCGTGGGGAACGTTCACGTTCCCACACGGGGGGTGTGGGGGGCGTCGCGCGAGAGAGCGTACTGTGCCAATTTGTTCGCCCCGCCCCGCTCTCCTGCAGCAGGCCGGCATGGATGGCTGCCGGTCAGCATGTCCTTGGCCATTCCTCTTCGACATGCCGGCGGCGCACGGCCCGGCTGATCAGCTCGGCCCTCGGCGTCGGGCTCCGCCGGGCACAGTTCCGCGAACCGCTTCACGTCCCACGCCTGGAACGGCGTCTCCTCCTTCTTGGCCGGCTTCCCCGCCTTCCATAAGCTCGGCCGGGTCCAGATCCTCGGCAAGCTCCCAGAGCGGGAAGCGGCGGCGGATGCAGAACGGCGGCGCCGCCGGCCACGACCGCATCACCAAGTCGAGGACATACGCCCCCTCCTCCTGGTGGCGGCGGAGAATGAGATGCGTGTCCGCGGCACGGGATATGCTCCCGGCCCCGCTCCCCACGTCGGTCACGGACTTCTCGCTCTGGTTCCCCTTGCTGGCGTGATGCACGAGAGCCGCGGCCGCCCCGGTGGCCTCGGCGATGCCGTCCACGGTGTTGTACATCCTCGCCATGTCGGCGTTGCGAGTTCTCGTCCATCTTCTCGGCCAAGGTGCGGTAGAACGCATCCACGATGATGAACGCGAACTCCCCCTTCTCCCGCTTCCCCAGCGTCGCGGCGATGTTGCCCATGTCGAGCAACCCGCCCCGCAACGGCCACACGGAGATGGAGCGATCCTCCGGCTCGATCTCCACGCCCCTCGCCTCCGCCACCATCTTGAGCCGGTGAGCGATGGTCTCGGGGTGCAACTCGTTGTCGATGATGAGAACCGGACCCTGCACGGTGGGGAACTTCCCGAGCCACGGCTGCCCCGTGGCCACGGACAACGCGAGGTCGTTCACGAGCCACGACTTGCCCACCTTGCTGTTGGCGATGATGTTCATCGTCTCACCACGACGCAGCAGCCCCTCGATGAGGGGCTGCCGCAGCGTCGGGTGCCGCTCGATGAGATCGCCCCAGGGCACCCTTCTGTGCGGTGGGGCCAGCTTCTTCGGGCGTGATGGACGGGGCCGGCTTAGTACCCCGATTCGCTGACGGGGTCGCTTGGCTCTGCCAAAACCGCTTCTTCATTTGTTCGAGTGTTGGCACGATGCGACTCCGGCTCGGCTACGGCGGTCATCAGTTGCTCGAACGTTGGAGCAAGGGCAGTCTTCAGCAGGGCGTTAAGTGCGTCGGGCTCGTGCTGGATCGCCGACCGCAGCAGCAGCAAGAGCAGGTCGGCGGCGAGCTTCAGGTCATTCGGCTTGGGGCTCCCGGAGACGGCGACTTTCAGGGCGCGTTCCTCGCGGAAGACCTCCTCGGCAATCGCGAATGCAGACTTGTTCATTCTTCGGCCTCCCTGCGCTGTAGATGCTGCGTATGTCGGCTAAAATAACGCGGACGATGTCCACGTAGGTTAAGCGTCTTAACCTGTCCGCGATCTCCTCGGTGCTGGCGCAGGGCCAGGAGGTAGGGGTCGTTGTGGTCGAGACGGCGGATTGCTGTTGGGTGCATGGCTGTGCCTGTGAGATAGCCACACCGCCGGGAGATGTCTCCCGGCGGTGTGGGTCAGGGCTTGTCACTTGTCGATGAATCGGCCAGAATCAGCCGGATCCGTTCTGCTGGGTGTCAGAAAGGTACGGGCTTCGTTCTCGGCCTTTTCCATGTTCCGCTCTTCGTCGAAGGCGAGATCCTTGAAGGTGGCTTCGATGGGCTGCCAGAGCTTGGCAAGCTGGTCAAGTTGCTTCCTGACGGCTTCTGTCCTTTTGTCGGGCGTGACCCAGGGCGGCCAGTGCCGGCCAACATGGTGCTGAGGGTGAGTTGTGCTTTGAGGAACTCAAGCAGGTCTTTCCACATGGCGTGCCTCCGTTTGAGAAGGGGCTACTTCCCAAATAGCATCCTCGCTTGAAGCTGATTCATCGCCGCCCCGACGTAGGTGAAGGATGCGGTCAACCTCGTCGTGGCGTGTTTCATCCCGCCCTCGTTCCCGACCGCGAACGACGGCGCCCGGTGCATCTTCCAGTTGCTCGACCTCTGCCGAGCCGCGATCATGGCCGGGTGCGTCGTCGTGCTGGTCGGCCGATACCCCAGCGCCCGCCACATGCTGACGCGATGCAGTCCGACACGGCGTTGCCGATCCCCACGCCCTGGTAGTCCGGCAGCGTCACGGTCCGATGCTCCCGACGGCCGGGGAAACCCGCCCCCACGAACGGCAGCCAGGCCGAGAAGGAGACGGGCCGATCCCACCAGCTTGCCAGGAAGCACACGGCCGATTTGTTCAGGGCGTCGCTCAGATAGTGATGCGGTGCGAATAGCACCGCCATGCCGCCGCCCCGCTTCGCGCAAGGCTGAGATGGACAGGCGGCCGTCGCTGAAGCAACCTCCATACGAACTGCCGCTCTGCGGGCCGGTAAACCCAGTCCGGGTTCAACCACGGCTCTACGTCCTCGTGACAGGTGACGGCGATGAACTGCAAGCCCCTGGCCCGAATCGCCTTCGACACGGCCGCCGAGCCGACCTGGGCCACGGTGCGATCCACCACGCTGGTGAACTCGTCGCACACCAGCGGCTCACGGAGGGAAGTTGCCGACGATCCCTCCGCCAGCAGGCGGGCCAGCGTCACCCGGAACTGCTGCCCCGTGCTGAGAACACGGAACGGCCTCAGCCACGCCGGCGGAGAGGAGAAGCCCACCGCACTCAGCGTAGCCACGACCTCCTTGATCGGCAGCGTAGGCGGAAAGGCATCCAGGACAGATTGTGATGCGGGCCACTCCATGTTCGAGGAGATGCCACAGGCTCGGGGCCATAGACTGCGGGCGATCGTGCTTTTGCCGCACCCGCTCGGACCCACGATCAGACCGATGTGCCACGGATGATCCTCCAAAGGAAGGTCCACGTCCCACGCGACGCGGGACGTGGACTCGGGGACAAGGTCGAACATGCCGCGGACCTGGGCGACCCGCGGCGTGTCGGCTGAGATGGCGGGGAGACTGGCCAGGGACCATTGCGGCCGCTCGCCCGGCCGGTTGTGGCCGGTGGTGAAGAACACGGCCCGGTCGGCGCCGCGGCTGGCGCATCGGCGGCCGTTGTGCAGTGGGGTCGCGGATTGTGGTGCGCTACGGCCCGTCGCCCGCGGGGTGCGGGGGCGGTGCAGGCGGAGCGTCGTCCTCGGGCGGGTCTTCCGACGAGTTCGGGAAGCTTGCGGACGGCGCCCCTTCCGGCCGTGTGCGATCGGAACGGCTCGATGCGTACCACCACCATGCAAGTGTCCCAACCACGGCCAGCCAGGCGACGAACACCGCCGCATCCCGGGCCGTCTGCCGGCAGGTCGGAGGCGGAGCCGTTTCCGCCCGCCGCAGGGTCAGTCGCCACAACCAGGCAAGAACCAGCACCCCGGCGCCGAAGCCGAGGGAAACCGCCGATTGCACCAGGGACAGCCCGTTGGCGGCGAGGCCGAAGACGATCAGCCCGCCCAGCGCGGCGAGTACGCCGATCTCGGACCACTCCAGGCGGTTTTTCGCGCGGGATCGGCTCATTTCCGGCCCCGAGGAGGCCCGAAGCCCCGGTACGGCGACACGACCACTCTCTATTGCCGATTTCCCATTTTGGGAAATTATACGCCGGCGATTACCCTGCCGCCAAGGTCGAGGCGGCACATGGACAAGTCCCCGCATACCGCGAAGTATCGCCGGCTGCTCGGAGTTCTGCGCCAGGCCCGCGACAGCGCCGGGCTTACGCAGGGCGAGGTCGCGGCCCGCCTCCGCACCTACGCCTCATTCGTCTCCAAGTGCGAATCCGGGGAGCGCCGCCTCGATGTCGTCGAATTGGCCGACCTCTGCCGCGTCTACAAGACCGACCTCGTCGAACTCCTCCGCCGCGCCGGCCTCATCCCTTGAATCCCCAGGCCGCCGCGGCGGTGTTCCCTCCCCTTTTCGCCGCCGCGCCTCGCGCCGCCGTCACAATCATTTTTTCCTACCATGCTGGAATTACCGGACTTTCAGGAGTATCCTCCCTTACGATTCGGTGGAGTGGGAAAACGTCTCCCGTGCTGCCCAACGAGTTCACTCATGCCCCTCTCCCTCTGCTTCTGGGCCAAACTCGGCAACGCGACCTGGCCGGACCAATACCACCCGGTCGTTTGCCACCTCATTGATGTAGGTCAGGTCGCCCGCCGACTCTGGGCCGACGTGTGCCGGTCGAAGGTGCGGCGGTGGGTCACCGCGCGGCTCGGGCTGACGGACCAGGACGCGGCCGGGGCGTGGCTGGCGTTTTGGGCCGGGGCGCATGACATCGGCAAGGTGTCGCCAGATTTCCAGGCTCAAGGGAAGACGGATGAACTGAAAAGGCGGCTGGCAGCGGCGGAGTTCAACTTTGCCCACACCGGGGGCACGGAGCCGCATGGCTTCGTCAGCACCACAATCTTGGCCGCGGAGTTGACGGCGGAGGGACGAAATTGGACGCCACTCGCTGGGTCCGTCGCCCGCGCCGCGGCCGTCGCGGTCGGCGGGCACCACGGGCTGTTCCCCACGAACTGGGATGGCATGCACGGCCCGCTCGGCAATGAACGCTGGGCGGACGCCCGCCGCGAAATACTGGCCGAACTCGCCCGGCTGTTGGCGTTGAGAGGCTTACCTCCTCCGTGCCCCACCGTGGCCGACGACCAGTCCGTCTGGATGTTCGTCGCCGGCCTGACCTCCGTGGCCGACTGGATCGGGTCGAACCAGGAGTTCTTTGAACCGATCGGGAATCGGGCCTTGGCGGACGGCCCATTCGATGTGGACGACTACTTTGGCGCGGCCGAAAAGAATGCTGCGGTGGCCCTGGAAAAGCTCGGTTGGTTGCGCCAGTCGAATGACCGGCGCCCGGTGCGGATCGAGGATTTCTTGCCTCATGGACGTGCTGCTCGCCCACTTCAGACGGCCGTGGTCCAAATCGTATCTGGGTTGACCGCGCCGACCTTGCTGGTCGTTGAGGCGCCGATGGGCGAGGGGAAGACGGAGGCAGGGTGGTACGCGGCCGCCAGCTGGAACCAGCAGGAAGGCCAGGGGGCCTACGTGGCGCTGCCGACAATGGCCACCAGCAACCAAATGTTCGACCGCGTAGGCAAGTTCCTCGAAGCCGGCGGCGGCGGGAACCTGATGCTCCTGCACGGCAAAGCCGCCTTGAACAAGCAGTTCCAGGAGCTGCTGAAAGGAGGCAAGTACGCCGTTGAGGTATACGACGAGGACAAGCATCCCTCGGCGGTCGTGGCCGAGGCCTGGTTCGCGGCGAACAAGAAGCAAGGGCTGCTGGCCCCCTTTGGCGTCGGCACCATCGACCAGGCGCTGCTGGCGGTGCTTCAGACGAAACACGTCTTCGTCCGGTTGTTTGGGCTGGCCGGCAAGTGCGTGATCCTGGACGAGGTCCACGCCTACGACGCCTACATGACCACGCTGATGGAGCGGCTGCTGCGGTGGCTGGCCGCCCTCGGCTGCCCGGTGGTGCTGCTCAGCGCCACGTTGCCGCGGGACAAGCGGCTGAAGCTGCTGCGGGCCTACGCCGGGGACGGACTGCCGGAACCGGAGGACAAGCCGTATCCGCGCGTGACCAGCGTAGCAGTCGGCCGCGACAGGGCGGAAGTAGTGCCTGTCGAGGCCGACCCGGCGCGGGCGTGCGCGGTGCAGCTTGGCTGGGTGGACGAATCCGACTTGGCCGGGAAGTTGCGCCAATTGCTGGCGGACGGCGGCTGTGGTGCCGTGATTCGGAACACCGTGGGGCTGGCGCAGGAGACGTACTTGCGGCTGCGGGACGCCCTGAAGGCGGACGGTATCCGAGTGGAGTTGTTCCACGCCCGGTTCCCGTTCGGTCGCCGGATGAAGATCGAACGGCGTGTTCTCCGGCGTTACGGCACGAAGGGCGATCAGTTCCGCAAACGAAGAGACCGAGTCGTGCTGGTGGCCACACAAGTAATCGAGCAGTCGCTCGACCTGGACTTCGACGTGATGGTGTCGGACGTGGCCCCGGTGGACCTCGTGTTGCAGCGGGCGGGGCGACTGCATCGGCACGCGCGGGGGCCGCGACCCGCCGGCGTGGCCGAGCCGCGGCTGTGGCTGATCGAGCCGCAAATGGGCGACGATCAGGTCCCGGACTTCGGTGCGAGCGGGTTCGTCTACTCCCGGCACGTGCTCTTCCGTTCGCTGCTGGCACTCCGGTTCGAGCGAACCGGGACACGGGATAAGGTGCGGCTTCCTTGGGAAATCGATGCGCTAATCGATCAGGTGTACGAAGACCCAGCCGTGCCTGATGCTCTGTCGCCGGCAGAACAAGAGTTCTGGGCAAGAAGCCTTGCCGGGCATCAGGAGACGCTTGAAAGGGAAGAAAGCGAAGCTGAATCCCGGCAGATCAAGAAACCGCAATTCCGCGGTGCCCTGGCCCGGATGGTCCAGGAGCCCCGTGAAGAAGACAACCCGGGCCTGCATCCCGCTCACCAGGCACTCACGCGGCTCACGCGGCCGACGGTGTCGCTCATCTGCCTGAACAGGGACGACAACAAGGCGTACCGGCTGCCCCACGACAACAGCCTGGTGCCTACGCTGGCAATCCGCAGGATGTCTTGCGGAGGGTTTGAAGACGTCGGCCGGCTGATGCTCGGTGAGGTGACGAGCGCACATTGGGGGCTGATTAGGCAACTCCAGGCGGCACCGCTGACGCCGACGGAGTGGGGAGAGGTTGGCATGTTGTGCCGACACCACCTCATCGTCTTCACGGGCGGAAAAGCCCGCCTCGGTGCGTACGAATTGGTTCTCGACAATCTCCTCGGGCTGACCGTTGCCCGCGGCGTCGAAGGAGAAGACGAATGAAGCGGACATTCAATCTGGTCGATGACGCATGGCTCCCTTGCATCACGTCCGACGGGACGGTGAAGCACGAAGGCATCTTTCAGACGTTGGCCGGCGCTGCGGAGTACGCAGAAGTGCGCGATCCGTCCCCGCTGGTCACGATGGCCCTGCACCGCATGTTGCTTGCGGTCCTGCATCGGGTGTTCGGGCCGGAGAGCCCCGAAGCGTGGGCGGCCCTGTGGCAGAACGGTTCGGGCCGGTTCAACGCCAAGATGCTGGAAGCGTACCTGAAGAAACCCGGTATGTGCGCGCGGTTCGACCTGTTCGACGACAAGCACCCGTTCTACCAGACGGCCTCACTTCCGTTCGGCTCAGTGGAGAAGAAGACGGGTCGGGCGAAGTTCGTCAAGCCCATCTGGCAAATGGCGCACGAACTCGCCTACTCGGACAGCATGAACCTGTTCGCGCACTTCACGGAAAACGACTGGGAAACGCGCCCAGCAGACGAGGCCGCCCGCTGGTTGGTCGCATTCCAGGGGTTCGCGCTGGGGGGTCTAATCACCACCGAAGAGGGAAAGAAAGCTCAAGACGGCTCAGCCGACGCAGGGCAGCTGGTCAAGTCGGCGGTGGTGCTCGCCAAGGGCGAAAACCTGTTCCAGACCCTGATGCTGAACCTGGTTCACTACAGTGCGGAGGATGAGGCACCGTTCGCGTTCAAGGCGAAGGCCGATCGGCCGGCCTGGGAGCGGGACGATGAGCCGAAGCCGCAAGATCGCCGCTACGACGGGTATCTCGATCTGCTTACGTGGCAGAGCCGTCGGGTCAAGTTGATTGCCGTGCGAGACCCAGAGGGCAATCTGCTTGGCGCGTCCGGCGTGGTCGCCATGAAGGGCTTCCAATTGCCGGACGAATACTGGCGTTTCCACTACGAGACGATGGTCGGATACATCCGGGCGAAGGAGGCCAAGGGCAAACAAGACCCGTGGCCACCGCTTGGTTTCCGCACGGGGAAAGACCTGTGGAGGGATAGCCATGCACTGTTCCAAACAGTAGCCGAAGCCTGCCAGCGGCCGCGTAATATCTCCTGGCTCCACGAACTCTGTCAGGGCGGTCATTTGAGTCGTAAGCAAGTCCAGCTGGATGTCGCCGGAATGTCCGCTGACCGGGCGAAGATTTTCTTCTGGCGGCACGAATCGCTGCCGCTGCCGCTGGTGTACTTGGACCGGCCGGAATTGGTCGAAGCGCTGAAGCAGGCGCTCGGATTGGCGGAGGAAGTGGCCAAGGCAATAGGGGCAGCCGCTTGGGCCACGGCCGCCAACTGGCTAACCACCAACCCCGAGATGAAGCCGGACACCGACCGCGTCCGCGACGTGGTCGATTCCTTCGCCCCCGACCGCCTCTACTGGTCCCGGCTGGAGACGCCCTTCCGTGAGCTGCTCGTCGCCCTCGCCACTGATGGCGCGGACCTCGACGCCTGTGTCAATGGCTGGTACTGGAACACACTCCACCCCTCCGCGACCAACGCCTTCGACCAGTCCATCGGGCGAATTGACGGCGGCCGCGACCTTAAGGCCGTCAACGCCGGCCGTGGGCTGCTGTATTCCCGCCTGAAGAGAATCCGCAACGACAACCGCATCCCGGATCGGGAGAAAGAAGGTGTCGCATGAGTGAACGCCGATGGGAAGAAGAGCTTGTCGAGCGCCTCACGGAGTTGGCCGACCCGAAAAACCCCAACCGGGCCGCGCTGGCGACCTCCGCCGTGGGTTGGACGGCCCCGTGGACTACACACTCAGCCGTGTCGGTTGGCTGTTCCGCCGGGTACCCGACTTCGCGCTCGACAACGCGGTCCTTGCCGCCGGTCTGTTCGCCTGGGTCAAGGGCGACTGCCGGCAGACCGACAATGTGAACTTCGGCGCGGCCTTCGGTGCAGGGCTGACCCAGGACGAGAAGCAGCAGCGGGAAAAACGCTTCATTGACCTGCTCGACACGGATCGCGAAGAACTGCCTTACAAGCTCCGGCAAGCCATCACGCTGATCGGCCGCGATGGCGTCGGCCTCGACTGGGTGCGACTCATCCAGAACCTCGATCGCTGGGGCCGCCCTAACCGCCGCGTGCAGCAAGACTGGGCGCGCGGCTTCTGGTCCGCCGCCGAAACCGAGGAAACCGCCGTCAACGAACAAACCGTTTCCGAGTGACCCTTACCCGATGGGAGTGCCCATGCGCATCGAAATTCACGCCTTGCAGAACTTCGCCCCATCGAACCTGAACCGCGACGACACAGGCAGCCCCAAGGACGCCGAGTTCGGCGGCCACCGCCGCGCCCGCATCTCCAGCCAGTGCAGCAAGCGGGCCGTCCGTAACTACTTCAAGATTCACGACCTCATCCCGGCCGCAAACCAGGCAATCCGCACCAAACGCCTTCTGGAACACGTCCGAAAACGCCTCGAAAAACCGGGCAGGACCGAAACCGCCATCAACCGGGCCGTCACCACCGCTCTGGCCAGCGGCGGGCTGAAGCTCGACGAGAAAAACCTGACCCAGTACCTGCTGTTTCTCGGCGAGGGGGAGATCGCGCGTTTCGCCGCATTGGTGGATCAGCACTTTGAGGCGCTGACGAAGGAACCGGAAGCCCCGAAGGCCGACGCCGGCAAGAAAAGGACGGCGAAGCAGGACAAGGCGGAAGCGATGAAGGCAGCCCCCGAGGAAGTGAAGAAAGCCGTTCTGGCCCTGCTCGACGGCGGTAAGGCGGCCGACCTTGCGCCTCTTCGGCCGAATGCTCGCCGACCTGCCCGAGAAGAACGTGGACGCCGCCTGCCAGGTCGCCCACGCCATTTCCACGAACAAGATCCACTCGATGGAGATGGACTACTACACCGCCGTGGACGACATCAACAACGACAACCCCGGCGCCGACATGATCGGAACCGTCGAGTTCAACTCCGCTTGCTTCTACCGCTACGCCACCCTGGACGTGACCGAACTGGTCGGCGGCTACCGGGACGAGAAGAAGACCCGCCCGTTCGGCCTCCAGGGCGACGCCGAGCTTGCCCGGAAGACCGCCGCCGCCTTCCTCACCGCCTTCATCCACGCCATCCCCACCGGCAAGCAAAACAGCTTCGCGGCCCACAACTCGCCGTCGCTGGTGTTCGCCATCGTCCGCGACGGCCCTCCCGTGTCGCTGGCCAACGCCTTCGTGAAGCCGGTCTATCCGGGGCGGGACGGCGACTTGGTCGCCCTCTCCATCAAAGCGATGGACGATTACTACGGCCGGCTCGTCGCCATGTACGGCGACGGCGGCCTCAAGAACTCCGCCGTCTGCCAGATGGATGGCGTCAAACTCAACCACCTGAAAGAAGACGCCGACTCGGTCGAGAAGCTGATCGAAACCGTCGTCGCGGCCGCGTTCCCGGCCGGGGAGGCGTCATGAGCGTGCTGCTGATGCGCCTGGCGGGGCCGATGCAGAGCTGGGGCACGCGCAGCCGGTTCAGCAACCGTGACACCGGGTTGGAGCCGTCCCGATCCGGGGTGATCGGCCTCCTGTGCGCGGCCCTTGGCCGTCCCCGCGAGGCGCCGCTCGACGACTTTCTTCCGCTGAAAATGGCCGTCCGCGTGGACCGCGAGGGCCGGCTCATGCGCGACTACCACACGGCCCAAAACGTCCGCCGCGCCGACCCGACCAAGGGCACGCAGGACACCGTGCTGAGCGAACGCTTTTACCTCGCCGACGCCGACTTTCTGGTCGGCTTGGAAGGCGACCGGCCGTTCCTGGAGCGGCTGGATGGCGCCCTCCGCCGGCCCGTCTGGCCGCTGTTCCTCGGCCGCAAGGCGTTCGTGCTGTCGCTCCCCGTGGGGGAAGGCGTTTTTGACAACGACCTGCGAGAAGTCCTGAAATCCCGCCCGTGGCGGAAGCGCCATCGCAGCGAGAAGCCGCCCGACCCCGACAAGCCACTCCGCGGCGTGGTCGAAGTGGCTTACGGCGAGGGTGAGCCGCGGCCGGACGTACCTCTGTCGTTCATAAGCCGGGACCGCCGTTTCGGCGTCCGGCACGTCAAGGACGAGCAATTCCCCATTCCCCAAATCCTCGAACCCTTTCCGGAGTCGCCGCATGTTCCTCAGCAAGCTGGAGCTTAACCTCCGCAATCCCCAGGCCCGGCGCGACTTGGCGCGCGCCCTATGAGATGCACCGCACCCTGATGAACGGTTACCCGTACCCGCGAGTCGAAAGCCGTTGCGACCTGCTGTTCCGCGTCGAACCGTCGAGGACCGGGACGCCGGTCGTTCTCGTGCAAACACGCGACGATCCCGATTGGTCCCAACTGCCCGGCGGCTACCTCCGTGGGCCGGCCGAGTGCAAGCCGTTCGACCTGGCCGTCCGGCCCGGTCAGCGCCTGCGCTTCCGCCTGCGGGCCAACCCGACCAAGCGGGTGGCGGCCAAAAACGAGCGGCTGGGCGGCGTCATGGCCGGCAAGCGGGTCGGCCTGACCGCCGAGGCCGAGCAGCTCCGCTGGCTGCTCCGCCGGGCCGACGCCGGCGGCTTCCGCATCCCCGGCGAGTGGGTGGAAGCCAAGCATCCCGAGACGGGCGAGCCGGTGCAGCTGCCCAACTTCCGCGTGGACATCGTCCCGGATGGCCGGGACCGCAACGACAAGCCGGATCACGACGGCGCGTTTTTGGCCGTCCGTTTCGACGGCGTGCTGGTCGTGACCGATCCCCCGGCGTTCCGCGAAACCGTCGCCGCCGGCCTCGGCAGCGCCAAAGCGTTCGGTTTCGGCCTGCTGTCCGTGGCCCCGGTGGAGGGATGAACCATGCGCACCTTGCACGAATTGCCTCGCTTTCACGACCGCTGGAGCTACCTCTACCTCGAACGCGGCGTCCTCGACCAGGAAGCCTCCGGCCTCGTCTTCCACACCGCCGACGCGCACTCGCCCGTCCCGATCGACCAACTGAGCCTCGTCATGCTCGGGCCGGGCATCAGCATCAGCCACGCCGCCGTCAAGGCCCTGGCGGCCAACAACTGTCTGCTCGCCTGGGTCGGCGAGGACGGCGTGCGCCTCTACGCCCACAGCACCGGCGGCACCTTCAGCGCCCGCCGGCTCCTCCTCCAGGCCCGGCTCGTCAGCGATGAGCCGGCTCGCCTGGCGGTCGCCTACCGCATGTACCAGAAGCGATTCCCCGGCACGCCGCTGGAGGGCAAGAACATCGAGCAGGTGCGCGGCATGGAGGGCCTGCGCGTCCGCAAGGCCTACGAGGCGATCGCGGCCCAGTGCGGCGTCAAGTGGGAGGGGCGGAACTACGACCAGGGCGACTGGTACCAGGCCACGCCGACCAACCGCGCCCTCTCCGCTGGCAACGCCTGTCTCTACGGCGTCTGCCACGCCGCCATCGTGTCGGCCGGCTACTCGGCCGCCCTCGGCTTCATCCACACCGGCAAGATGCTCAGCTTCGTCTACGACGTGGCCGACTTCTACAAGACCGAGACGACGGTGCCGGTCGCCTTCCGCCTGGCGGCCACGGTGACCACGAACCTGGAGCGGGCCGTGCGGATGGAGTGCCGCCAGGTCTTCCACGCGGCCAAGCTCATGGAGCGGATTCTTCCCGACATCGCGGAGGTGCTCAATGCTGGTGATGATCCTGGAGAAACTGCCGAGGAAATGGAGGGGCGCGCTGTCTCGCTGGCTGATCGAGGTGAGGCCGGGGATGTTCCTGGGCAACCCGAGCCAGAGAATCCGGGATGAGCTGTGGCGGCAGATCACGGATCGGCCGCTGCTGGGCTACGTGCTCCAGTTGTGGAGCTCCCGCCATCCGCAGGGGTACGACTACCGCCAGTACGGCGATAGTAAACGGATGCTCACTGATTTCGAGGGCCTCGCCCTGGTGACGCTCCGGAGCCAACGGAAGAAAAACCGCAAGGCCGCTGGACGCGACCGGCCGAATTCCGCATGATTTTCCAGGGTATTCCCCACGTGCGTGGGGGTGAACCGACAGCGGGCACGATCTCCGGCACGTCGGCGATCGTATTCCCCACGTGCGTGGGGGTGAACCGCAACGCCGCAGCGCCATGCGGATGGCGTCCGTCGTATTCCCCACGTGCGTGGGGGTGAACCGAGGTCGGGCGCAGCTGCATGGAGGCGTTCGCCGTATTCCCCACGTGCGTGGGGGTGAACCGCAGCGACAGCAGCTCGACGAACTTCGCCGCGGGTATTCCCCACGTGCGTGGGGGTGAACCGATTGAGGTCCACAAGCTTAGCGTCTTCTACGAGTATTCCCCACGTGCGTGGGGGTGAACCGGTCCGCCGCTGCCTGGTAGACGACGCCGACCGCGTATTCCCCACGTGCGTGGGGGTGAACCGACGGTCGACGACATGACGCCGGACGAATCCGAGTATTCCCCACGTGCGTGGGGGTGAACCGGACGGCACGCTCACTGTGGGCGTGACGGTGGGTATTCCCCACGTGCGTGGGGGTGAACCGATTTCGCACAACTCTTTGCGGCACAGAACTCGCGTATTCCCCACGTGCGTGGGGGTGAACCGGTTCAGGCGTGGAAATCAGGACTTGCCAGGTAAGTATTCCCCACGTGCGTGGGGGTGAACCGGGGAGGGCACTGAACGATGAAGACGAAGCAGTCGTATTCCCCACGTGCGTGGGGGTGAACCGCCATCGCCGCAGCTGGCGCCCGCATTTCGATCGTATTCCCCACGTGCGTGGGGGTGAACCGCCGCATCCGCTTGCGGCCGGTCAACAGGCAATCGTATTCCCCACGTGCGTGGGGGTGAACCGCTCGGTCAGGGCGCCGGCCGTGCGCGAATCGAGTATTCCCCACGTGCGTGGGGGTGAACCGTCCAGCAGTTCGACCGCCCGCATTGCAGGCGTAGTATTCCCCACGTGCGTGGGGGTGAACCGGTCTGGTCGAGAGTCAACGGCATTGCCGTACGCGTATTCCCCACGTGCGTGGGGGTGAACCGGCCACCTGGGACGTGCAGGTGATATGCCGGGACGTATTCCCCACGTGCGTGGGGGTGAACCGTGATACCGGGCGAAGCGACCCATGACGAGTCTGGTATTCCCCACGTGCGTGGGGGTGAACCGCGGACCTGTACAGCGTGCGTGATCAGTGTCAGTATTCCCCACGTGCGTGGGGGTGAACCGGTGTCGGGATCGGTCGGCGGCTCGTACGAGGTGTATTCCCCACGTGCGTGGGGGTGAACCGTAGACCGTGCCCGCTGGCGCTGATTGAGACATGTATTCCCCACGTGCGTGGGGGTGAACCGCGAGGTCTGAGCGGTGGACAGTAGCGTCGTAGGTATTCCCCACGTGCGTGGGGGTGAACCGAGACCGACCGCCGGCGATCAGCAGCGGCGGGGACGTATTCCCCACGTGCGTGGGGGTGAACCGACTTGCATCTTCGCGGGAAACCCGCCGCCGCAAGTATTCCCCACGTGCGTGGGGGTGAACCGTTCCACGCCAGCATGACGCCGGCGGCCGCGGCCGTATTCCCCACGTGCGTGGGGGTGAACCGTTCACCGCCGGTCTGAAGCGGACGGCCCGGCCGTATTCCCCACGTGCGTGGGGGTGAACCGTCATGACTGACATGGACGTGCTGGCGCAAGCTCGTATTCCCCACGTGCGTGGGGGTGAACCGTGCCTTGGTCGGCCAGTAGCGCGTCAGCCGGTATTCCCCACGTGCGTGGGGGTGAACCGTGCTGCGGTCGCCTCGGCTGGCGCCAGGTCGCCGTATTCCCCACGTGCGTGGGGGTGAACCGTCGGCACCTGCGGGGCCGAGGCCGGGGCAGCGTATTCCCCACGTGCGTGGGGGTGAACCGGCGTCCAGCGACCCGCCGACCGCCGCCGTGACGTATTCCCCACGTGCGTGGGGGTGAACCGGTCACGCTCAACTACTCCGACCAACGCCCTACGAGTATTCCCCACGTGCGTGGGGGTGAACCGACGCCGAACGCGCCCACGCAACCGGCCCGTGACGTATTCCCCACGTGCGTGGGGGTGAACCGTACACGCAGCAGCAGGTGGACGAAGGATTCGGCGTATTCCCCACGTGCGTGGGGGTGAACCGTACCGGAAGTCTTCCGCCCGGATGATGTTGCCGTATTCCCCACGTGCGTGGGGGTGAACCGCAGTACACGCCCGCCTGCCTGTTAGCCGTCACGTATTCCCCACGTGCGTGGGGGTGAACCGAAGGACCGCCGGCCGCCGGTGGACGCGCTGGCGTATTCCCCACGTGCGTGGGGGTGAACCGAATCCCTAACCACTGGCGCCCGCCGAGCAAGCGTATTCCCCACGTGCGTGGGGGTGAACCGCTGGTGTGAGCCGGTCGCAGGGGAACCATGACGTATTCCCCACGTGCGTGGGGGTGAACCGCAAACCTGCCACGTCCGCAACCGCGCCGCTCGGGTATTCCCCACGTGCGTGGGGGTGAACCGGCGATCCAGGGGCTGCCGGCGCCGAACGGTGCGTATTCCCCACGTGCGTGGGGGTGAACCGGCGTGGACATGCCTTGGATCGAGGTCGGCATCGTATTCCCCACGTGCGTGGGGGTGAACCGAAGCTGAAGACGGTCGGGGCGATCGCCGACACGTATTCCCCACGTGCGTGGGGGTGAACCGTCCGGCCAGCGGGTCAACTCCGGGCCGGCGGTCGTATTCCCCACGTGCGTGGGGGTGAACCGGACGCGGCTACCGGGAAGACGTGCGATCGAGCGGTATTCCCCACGTGCGTGGGGGTGAACCGATCAAGGACGAAGTGCTGGCGACGGCGTGAACGTATTCCCCACGTGCGTGGGGGTGAACCGCTGCGGCGGATCGGCAACACCTGGAAGGACAGTATTCCCCACGTGCGTGGGGGTGAACCGCAGCAGTGGCGGGCGGTGCAGAACTTCAACGAGTATTCCCCACGTGCGTGGGGGTGAACCGATCCACCCCTGTCAGAAGGAAGATCCCGACGCGTATTCCCCACGTGCGTGGGGGTGAACCGGAGCGGGCCGGGGCGATAACTCGGCGCGGTCTGCGTATTCCCCACGTGCGTGGGGGTGAACCGGTCAACCTCGCCGCGCACGCCATCAAGCAGGACGTATTCCCCACGTGCGTGGGGGTGAACCGGTAGCGGTGGTCCGGCATCTGCGAGTTAGGCGGTATTCCCCACGTGCGTGGGGGTGAACCGATCGCCGAAATGCGGCCTGACGCCGATCATTTCGTATTCCCCACGTGCGTGGGGGTGAACCGTGGCGTTACGCCGGATCGCCCGGCGGCGGTCGAGTATTCCCCACGTGCGTGGGGGTGAACCGCAATGCAGGTACACCGGGCTGCCGCGCTGGACAGGTATTCCCCACGTGCGTGGGGGTGAACCGCGGCGGCCCGGCGGACGATGATGTCCCAAGCTGTATTCCCCACGTGCGTGGGGGTGAACCGATGTCAAATGAAGCGAACGCCAACGTCATCCAGTATTCCCCACGTGCGTGGGGGTGAACCGAGGTTCGGATTGCGGAGGACATGAACCCCGAAGTATTCCCCACGTGCGTGGGGGTGAACCGGTATACAGCAAGACCAGTATGAGCGTCTCGATCGTATTCCCCACGTGCGTGGGGGTGAACCGGCGTGCGCGTGGCGTGAATGCGGGAAGCTGGTGTATTCCCCACGTGCGTGGGGGTGAACCGCTCTCGAACTTGCGGATTGGCAGCGGGTTAGGGTATTCCCCACGTGCGTGGGGGTGAACCGGCCTCGTGACATAATCTGAGATCGCCCAAATCGTATTCCCCACGTGCGTGGGGGTGAACCGCCGCCGTTCCGCCCGGAGTGGGTGAGAGAGATGTATTCCCCACGTGCGTGGGGGTGAACCGACTCGACGGCCATTCCGCACCGGCCACGTCGTATTCCCCACGTGCGTGGGGGTGAACCGGTCCTGGTGCATGATGCGATTCGCAGCCTCCAGTATTCCCCACGTGCGTGGGGGTGAACCGGAGATCGGCGGCCGGGATTTCAAGGTCATGACGTATTCCCCACGTGCGTGGGGGTGAACCGGTCAGGGAGGGCAAGTTCCATCCGGGGATCAAGTATTCCCCACGTGCGTGGGGGTGAACCGTCCCAAATCGAACGAGTGATGAATGAACTGTAGTATTCCCCACGTGCGTGGGGGTGAACCGTCCCAAATCGAACGAGTGATGAATGAACTGTAGTATTCCCCACGTGCGTGGGGGTGAACCGACCAGTTCCGTCTCGCCGCAGCAGGCGCAGCGGTATTCCCCACGTGCGTGGGGGTGAACCGTCCAGCTCCGCGGCAATCTCCGCCGGGGTGAAGTATTCCCCACGTGCGTGGGGGTGAACCGAAAGAGTTAGCAGTTTTTGTTTTATCGTCAACGTATTCCCCACGTGCGTGGGGGTGAACCGACCAGTTCCGTCTCGCCGCAGCAGGCGCAGCGGTATTCCCCACGTGCGTGGGGGTGAACCGTCCAGCTCCGCGGCAATCTCCGCCGGGGTGAAGTATTCCCCACGTGCGTGGGGGTGAACCGAAAGAGTTAGCAGTTTTTGTTTTATCGTCAACGTATTCCCCACGTGCGTGGGGGTGAACCGGCCGTTCTGCAGAAGATGCAGATCGCGGCCAAGTATTCCCCACGTGCGTGGGGGTGAACCGGGGGCCGAACCGTGCCGGGACGACCGGGGAAGGTATTCCCCACGTGCGTGGGGGTGAACCGAAGGCGGACGAATACCGCGAGCGCGGGGAGGAGTATTCCCCACGTGCGTGGGGGTGAACCGTCGTGAACAACATCCAGGACGACCGGCGCAACGTATTCCCCACGTGCGTGGGGGTGAACCGGACATGGCGGCGAAGATGGGCATCCCGGTCAAGTATTCCCCACGTGCGTGGGGGTGAACCGATCGTAAAGCCGATCTCGTTTGTGTGGCGGCCGTATTCCCCACGTGCGTGGGGGTGAACCGCTCACCGGCGCGTAACCCCCCCCCAGCGGCACCGTATTCCCCACGTGCGTGGGGGTGAACCGCGAACGTTCGGGCGCGGCTCGGACAACAGCCGGTATTCCCCACGTGCGTGGGGGTGAACCGGCGTCCGCCAGCGCTGCCCTCGGATCGTATACGTATTCCCCACGTGCGTGGGGGTGAACCGAGGGGCGCGACGTAGCCCAACACTTGCAGACAGATGAAGTCGTAATATCCGAGATCGAGAACGGCGCCCGGATCATGAACGCCGAGCGGGCCGAGGTCGCGGCGCTTGAGGGATTTCACACGCATATCGGCTCTTTTGTCGGTGTTTAGTTGGTGACGGGCCGGGTCTTCGACGTTTGGCGGCGGTCCATCGCCTCGGCGAGGCGCTCCACGGCGGCGGCCAGGCGGTCCTGGGCCGCCGGCTGGGCGTGGACCGCGGTGGCGATCATGGCGAGGGTGTCCACGACGTTCGCGGGCTCGCCGTTGCTGTCGCTGACGTTCGGCGAGCTGAACGCTTCGGTGATGGCGCGGGTCAACTCGTAGAGGGCCGTGGTCGCGCTGGGCTTCGGCGCGGCCCGGGGGGCGGCAGGGCTTGGCGGATGACGTTCGGTCGGCACGGTCATGGCTCGGTCTCCGGAACAGGGGGATGGTGCTGGGTCTTGGGGCGGTGGGCTAAAGAAGCGAAAGAAGCGAAAGAAGCACCGCGGCCCCTGGTATTAATTCGCTTCTTTCGCTTCTTTAGCGGGGCCGGGGAACCATCGTTCCTCGGCCCGGCCCTCGGTGGCGATCTTCCTGCCGTGGGCGAGTTGGCCGGCCAGCAGGACGCCGACGGCGCGTTGGATCTCCGACGCCGGCTTGTGGTTGCCGAACAAGGCCGCGATCGCGGTACGCGTCAGGCCTTTTTCGGCGTCGGCCCCCAAGGCGTCCAGGATGGCGTCGGCCGTCTTGTCGCCGGTGCCGTCGCCGAAGACGAACTGCACGCTTCGCGCGGCGTATGCCCACAAGGCCAGGGCGGCGAGCAGGTGCGGCAGCCCGCAGACTGTCGTTTGATCCAGCAGTGCGTAGAGCATCGCCAGGCGGCGGACCTGCGCCTCCGCCCGGCCGAGCATCGCGCCGGTGAGTCCGGGCCGGCTTTCGGACAGGCGCGGGTAGACTTCGTGCCAGCGGCGCCGCGCATCTTCGTCCAGTTCCACGGTGCCGGCCTCGCGCGCGACCGTGACGGCGTTGCGGAACTTCTCGGCCACGTCGTCCAGCGCATGCGGGTCGAGGTTCCCACCCTCCGGCAAGGACTTCGAGCGCTTCACGGCCAGCCACAGGAACCGGTTGCCGAAGCCGCTGGCCTGCTCGGTGGCGGAGAGGTAGCGGCGCAGCTCCTCATCGGTGACGTGTGCAATCAGGCTGACGTGGGCGGCCGTGGCCTTGACGGGATTGGTCCGCGTCAAGGTCTGGCAGACGGCCGGGCCGTCCCAGCACTGGCGCAGCTGGCTGGATAGGATGTTGCCCTGGCGTTCCATGTGTTTGAGGAGCGTGGCGAACTCCGGCTCGACGGCGAGCAGACGTTTCTCCCGCACGCCCTCGTCCTTGCCCTGGGCGTCGCGTACGGCGTGGAGGAGGCCCTCGCCGCTGCTCAAGCCGGACTTGATGCAAGAGTCGGTCCAGTCGTTGTCGGCCGTAGCGAACACGCGCCTCGGGTAGCCGAGGGACGTTCCCTTGCGGCCCTTGGCTGTCCGGCCGACCAAGCAGAGGAAGAGGTTGCCGTAGTGGCGGTCGGCCTCGACCTCGAAGTACGCGGTGCGGCCCATGCAGTTGCCGAACATGGCGAGGGCCTGCACCAGCACGGCCACGGGATCCGCTTCGCTGTGCGGTTCGACGAGGCGGACGAGTTCGCCGGCGGGTCCGTGGAAGGCGGCTTTGTGGATCGGGCTGGGCCACGGCGGCGGCAGGATCGGCCGGAGTTCGGGGCTAGACATAGTGCATTTCCTCTGCGCCGACCGGGACTGACGATCCCGGTCGGCGGCGTGTTCAGTTCCGCTCGACGGCCATCTTCAGCGCGGCCTCGATCTCGGCGCGGCGCCATCGAAGGGTGCGGCTGAGCCGGATCGGGGCTGGAAGCAGACGCGCCTTGTACCAGCGCCAGATGGTGTAGCGGGACACCTGATACAGGTCGCACATGTTTCGCATCGTCAATAGGGCTTCGGGCATGGCAAAAACCTCGGTTCCGAGTTCAGTTGCAGCGGGATGGTTGAAGGCTGGGATAGAGTCTACCACCAGCAGGAGGGATACGTCAGTTCAGCTGGCGGCCCACGGTCTGGTAACAGGGCAAAATCGGGTCGGGTTTACCGTGTATTTGCGGTGGGCCGGCCGCGACGACTGGGCGGCCGAGTTGAGACATATCGCACAATTGCGGCCGCTAAATGGCGCGTGTCATCGCTTGATCGCCGGAGTGTAGCATGACTGTAGCATGTTCGATTCGTGGTAGGCAGCGGCGGGAGGTTGCGAGAGGTTGCACCGGAATGGGGCGACGCAAGTCCTTGATGTTGCAGGATTTAGCAACAGGGAATTTGTGGTATTAGGGACGCTAGAAGGCGGTCGCCGGGCGTTCTTCTTTTTGACCGTCGGCGTAAATCCTTCGTTCATAAGGCTTCATTCCCCATGCCGCATGGGGGGTTTTTCCGCCGCGAAATCATGGACCGGCGCCTGGCGAAATGCGCGCGGCGGTTTCGCGGATCAACGCCTCGGTGTGCGGCACGCCGGGATCGACGCCGGCGCGGCGAAGGGCGGCGATGTGACCGCCCAGCATCGTCCAGTCGTCCGGCGCGTCCACGTCGTACCACGGCGGAAGCAGCGACAGCCGCCAGCGCGGATCGGTCAGGGCCGCCACCGTGTCGGCCAGCACCGACGCGGCGCCCCAGGCGATTCCCTCGAACAGCGGCGGCGCGACGGGGCCGCAGCCGATCAGGTAATATCCGCCGTCCGTGGCCGGCCCCAGCACCACGTCGGCGCGCTCCAGCTCGGCGAACGCCCGTTCGACGTACTCCACCGGCAGCGTCGGGCTGTCAGCCCCGACCAGCACGACGGCCCGCGCCCCTTCATCCAGCCGCTGCTCGACGAACGCGGCCATGCGGCGGCCGAGGTCGCCGTCCGCCTGCGGCGCCAGGGCGAAGCGGCCGGCCGCGACGGCGGTGAAATCCGCCTCCCGATCCGCAGGGGCGAAGACCAGCACCCGGTGGGCGTTCACGGCTGCGAGACGGCGGATCGTGTCGAGCAGGAGGGCTTGCGCCGCCCGCGCGCCGCGCGGGATCGGCGAACAGGCGCGTCTTCACGGCGCCGGGCGACGGCCATTTGGCGAACAGACCCAGCACGCGCCGTAACATGGAGGAAAGGGTATTCCGGCCCCGTTGGGCTGTCCAACATGACTGTATCCGTCGTCATCCCCGCGCTGAACGAGGCGGCCTGCCTGGCGGAGACGCTGCGCTCCGTCCGCCGTGAAAACCCCTATGAAATCCTCGTGGTGGACGGCGGCAGCAGCGACGGGACGCGCGAGGCGGCCGGAGAGGCCGACCGCGTATTGCAAGGCCCCCGCGGACGGGCCGCCCAGATGAACCTCGGCGGCGCCCACGCCGTCGGCGACGTGCTGCTGTTTCTGCACGCCGACTGCACCCTCGAACCGGGCGCCCTGCATGCGGCCGAGAGCTGTCTCGGGCGCCGCGGCGTCGCGGCGGGCTGCTTCCGCATGAGGGTGACGGCCGCCGGCATGGCCTATCGCCTCATCGACGCCGGCGCCACGGCCCGCGTGCGGCTGACCGGCCTGGTCTATGGCGATCAGGGCCTGTTCGTTGAGCGGCGGCGGTTTGCGGACGTCGGCGGCTTCCCACGGCTGCGGCTCATGGAGGATGTGTTCCTCAGCAAAGCGCTGCGGCGCCAGGGGCGGATCGCGGTCGCGCCGCGGCGCATCTTCGTATCGCCGCGGCGCTGGATGCGGCAGGGCGTCGTTCGCCAGACGCTGCGCAACTGGGCGCTGACGACATTGGCGGCCGGCGGCGTCCACCCGGATCGGCTGGCGGCGTTCTATCCGGTGGTACGATAGCGCAGTGTTCAGTGTTCAGTGTTCAGTGTTCAGTAAAAGGCATCGAACCTGAAGGGCAAACGCGAGATCAACTCTCTGTCTTACTGAACACTGAACACTGAACACTGAACACTGCGAACGGAGTGAGCATGCCCCTACCAACTCTGCTGCGACAAGGCAGCCCCCTGTCTCAGCCCGCTCAGCAACTCCGCATTCTGGCCGAAGGCCGCCACCCCCCCTTCGAGCAGACCCTGGCCCAAAGCGGCCTGGCGCCGCTGCGGGCCACGGCCATCGAGGTGCTGCAAGTCAACGTCGGCAAGCTCTGCAACCAGACCTGCCGCCACTGCCACGTTGACGCCGGGCCGGAGCGGCGCGAGGTCATGTCCCGCGAGACGATGGCCCTCTGCCTCGACGTGCTGGACCGCGCCGGCGTCCCGACCCTGGACGTGACCGGCGGGGCGCCGGAGATGAATCCGCACTTCCGCTGGCTCGTCTCCGAGGCCCGCGCCCTCGGGCGAAACGTCATCGACCGCTGCAACCTGACGATTCTGCTCGCCCCCGGCTTCGACGATCTGCCGGAGTTCCTGGCGGAGCGGCAAGTGGAGGTCGTCGCCTCGCTGCCCTGCTACCTGCCGCAGAACACGGACGCCCAGCGCGGCGAGGGCGTCTTCGAGAAATCGATCGCGGCCCTGCACCGGCTCAACGCCGTCGGCTACGGCCGGCCCGACGGCGGCCTGATCCTCACCCTCGTCTGCAACCCGGTCGGCCCCAGCCTGCCGCCGCCGCAACCCGGCCTGGAGGCCGCCTATCGGCGAGAACTCGCCTCCCGTTACGGCGTCATTTTCAACCGGCTCATCACCATCACCAACATGCCGATCAGCCGCTTCCTCGACGACCTGATGCGCCAGGGCCGCGTGGATGAATACATGGACAAGCTGATCGCCGCTTACAACCCGGCGGCGGCGGCCGGCGTCATGTGCCGGACCATGCTCTCGGTCGGTTGGGACGGCCGGCTGTACGACTGCGATTTCAACCAGATGCTGGAGCTGGGCCTGTCGCCCGACCTGTCGCGGCACATCCGCGACTTCGACCCGGACCAACTCAGCAGCCGGCGCATCGTCACCGGCCCGCATTGCTACGGCTGCACCGCCGGCAGCGGCTCGGGCTGCCAGGGCGCCATCGTCACCGCCCCTTGAGGGCGTAGACCCGGACGCTGGCGGCGTATTCGTTGACGTTGTATTTGCGGAGCAGGTCAGCCAGGGCCGCGTGAACCGCGCTGGCGCCGGCTTCCGGGGTATGACACGCCTCCGTCATGGGCAGGCCCGTCGAGGAGGTCATGGCCGGGGCGCAGCAGGCTACCTGATCGGCGACCAGGGCGTAAGCGTTGAGGTCCGCCCCCGCGTCGATCACCTGGACGTTGAGGAAGCCGGCTTCCTCCAACCCCCGGCGGTAGTCGTCGATGAAGACGGCCCCGGCGATGCAGCCGACGTAGGCCATCACGTCGCGGGCCAGCTCCGGCGGCAGCGGCTTCTTGAGAACGATATCGCTGACCGCGGCCCGGCCGCCCGGCTTGAGGATGCGGTGCATCTCCCGGAACACGGCCCGCTTGTCCGGGGCCAGGTTGATGACGCAGTTGCTGATGACGCAATCGGCGCAGCCGTCGGCCAGCGGCAGCCGGTCGATGACGGCCAGGTGAAACTCGGCGTTGTCCACGCCGCGACGAGCTGCATTCCGCCGCGCCCGGTCGATCATTTCCGGCGTCATGTCGATGCCGACGGCCTTGCCCGTTGGGCCGACCCGCGCCGCCGCCAGCAGCACGTCCAGGCCGGCGCCGCAGCCGAGGTCCACGACCGTCTCGCCCGGCCGCAGACCGGCGAAGGCCGTCGGGTTGCCGCACGACAGCCCCAGGTTGGCCTCGGACGGGACGGAGGCCAGCTCCTCCGGCGTGTAGCCGAACGCCTCGGCCACGGCGCGGACGCCGGCCTGATCGCCGCCGACCCCGGCCTCGGCCACGGCGGCGTAGCGGGACTGAACCTCGTGAAGGATCTCTTTGGACATCGTGCCTCGCTCCTTCTTGGTGATTGTCATTATAGCCGCCCGTTCGTCGGTTGAGCGGAAAAGCCAGATCGACGACGCAAGTCCTTCGCCACAGGCGCTTTGCTCGAATGTTCTCCTATCGCACCGTCTGGTAAACATTCCTACCACGAGAATTTCGCATCCGAATGTTGACGGAAAAGTAATGATTCGCAATAATGCCTACAGAGGACGATTGAGGCCTCGGGGTTCCGACGCGCATGAAAATCACAGCGCAGGAAGAGTACGGCCTGCGGTGCCTGCTGCGGCTGGCGCGGGGGACGCCGATCAGCCGCTGACGATCCCGGAGATCGCGGCGGCGGAACGGCTGTCGGCCCCGAACGTGGCCAAGCTGTTGTCGGTGCTGCGGCAGGCCGGTTTGATCGAGAGCGTCCGCGGCTGCGCCGGCGGCTACCGCCTCGCCCACCCGCCGGCCGAGGTTCGCCTCGGGGCGGTGCTGCTGGCGCTGGGCGAGCCGCTGTTCGACGGCGACTACTGCGACCGCCACGCCGGCCCCGACGCCGAAGGCTCCTGCGTCCACCACGACGGTTGCACTCTCCGCGCCCTGTGGGGCACCCTCGAAGGCTGGATTCGCCGCACGCTCAACCAGATCACCCTCGCCGACCTGCTCCAGAGCGAGGGCCGCATCGGCGACCTGCTGCGCGAACGGCTGCGGGCCGAGGTGTTCGAGCCGGACGAGACGCTGATTACGCTGAGCGCCCCGCCGAGGAATTGAGCGGTCTTATAGGTCTTATAGGTCTTATAGGTCTTATAAGACCTATAAGATCCCCAGTGGTGAAATAGGATTCAAAGAGATGACGACTGCCACGAGCACGATCCAGGAACTGGCCGACCGCGAGTACCAGCACGGCTTCGTCTCGGAGATCGAGGCCGAGAGTCTGCCGCGAGGCCTGAGCGAAGACATCGTCCGCGCCATCTCGGCCAAGAAGGACGAGCCGGAATGGCTGCTGGAATGGCGGCTCAAATCGTACCGCCACTGGCTCACGATGCAGGAGCCGCGCTGGTGGCCGCACCTGCGCATTGCGCCGATCGACTACCAGGAAGTCATCTACTATTCCGCGCCGAAACAGAAGAAAAAGCTGACCAGCCTCGACGAGGTGGACCCCGAGCTGCGCCGCACCTTCGAGAAGCTCGGCATCTCGCTGGACGAGCAGAAGCGCCTCAGCAACGTGGCCGTGGACGCCGTCTTCGACAGCGTCTCGGTGGCGACGACGTTCCGGGCGAAGCTGGCCGAGATGGGCGTGATCTTCTGCTCCTTTTCGGAGGCGGTTCGGGAGCATCCCGAGCTGGTGCGCAAGTACCTCGGCTCCGTGGTGCCGTACAACGACAACTTCTTCGCCACGCTGAACTCGGCCGTCTTCAGCGACGGCTCGTTCTGCTACATCCCCAAGGGCGTGCGCTGCCCGATGGAGCTGTCCACGTATTTCCGCATCAACGCGGCCGAGACCGGACAGTTCGAGCGGACGCTGATCGTGGCCGAAGAGGGATCGTATGTGTCGTATTTGGAGGGCTGCACCGCCCCGATGCGCGACACCAACCAGCTGCACGCGGCCGTCGTGGAGCTGGTGGCGGTCGGCGCCGATTCGCAGATCAAGTACTCGACGGTGCAGAACTGGTATCCCGGCGACAAGGAGGGGCGCGGCGGCATCTACAACTTCGTGACGAAGCGCGGCGCCTGCCGCGGGCCGCGGTCGAGGATTTCCTGGACGCAGGTGGAGACCGGCTCGGCGATCACCTGGAAGTACCCGAGCTGCATCCTGCAAGGCGACGACTCGGTCGGCGAGTTCTACTCGGTGGCCCTGACGAACCACAAGCAGCAGGCCGACACCGGCACGAAGATGATCCACATCGGCAAGAACACGAAAAGCACGATCGTGTCCAAGGGCATCTCGGCCGGCAACGGCCAGAACACCTACCGCGGCCTGGTGAAGGTGCTGAAAGGCGCCGCGAACGCCCGCAACTACTCGCAGTGCGATTCGCTCTTGCTGGGCGACCGCTGCGGGGCGCACACCTTCCCGTACATCGAGGTGAAGAACCCGACGGCGCGGGTGGAGCATGAGGCGTCCACATCGAAGATCGGCGAAGACCAGATTTTCTACTGCAAGCAGCGCGGCCTGTCGGCCGAGGACGCGGTGGGCATGATCGTGAACGGCTTCTGCAAGCAGGTGTTTTTGAACCTGCCGATGGAGTTCGCGGTGGAGGCGCAGAAGCTGCTGGGGGTGAGCCTGGAGGGGAGCGTGGGGTGAACGCCCGCGCAGGGACGCGACGATGCCCAAGAAGATCCGCCAGCTGAAAGGCATGTTGGCCAAGGCCGGCTTCACCTGGCGACCGGGCAAGGGGAGCCACACCGTCTGGTCGCATCCGAAGGTGCGGGGATCGGTGATCTTGTCTGGGAACGACGGCGCCGACGCACGACCGTATCAGGAAAAGGATGTCGCTCGCAGAATTCGCGAATCGAGGCAAGGCCCATGACGTGTCAATACAGCATGTTGATCCAGTGGTCCGACGAGGACCAGGTGTACGTCGTGACGCTGCCGGAGTTTGGCGGTTGCATGACGCACGGTGACAGCTACGAAGAAGCGGCCCGGCAAGGGCAAGACGCGCTGGAATCATTGATTGAATCGTATCAGGCCGAAGGGCGACCGTTGCCCGCGCCGCAACTCTTCACGTTCCCCGCGGCGGAAGAGGCGCCGGGCGTGAGCCTGAAGGGGAGCGTGGGGCGATTCACCGGCCCGAAGGGTGAGTGAGGACAAAGCCATGAACCATCTGACGGCGGACCAAGCGCTGATAGAACGCCTGGCCGGCATCGTCGAGCCGGTCGAAATCCGCGATCCCGAAGGCAAGGTGATGGGCACCTACACGCCCGTGCTGTCGCCGGAAGAGCAGGAGTGGTATCGGCAGGCGGCAGCGATGTTCGACCCCGAGGAGCTGGACCGGATCGAGAAGGAGGGGGGGCCGACCTGCACCACGGCGGAAGTGCTGGCCTACCTCGAGTCGCTGGAGAAAAAGGAATGATCTACACGGTCGCATGGACACGACCCGCCCGAAATGCTCTGGCGACCCTTTGGGACAACAACGCTTCCGCTCGGAAGGCAATTACGGCCGCGACCCACGCGATTGACCAGGAGCTGCGGATTGACGCCCATCGAAAAGGCGTACCCCATTCGGGGAGCAGAAGGCTTCTTCGCATGCCGCCGCTGGCGGTCGTTTTTACCGTCAATCCGGGCGATTGCCTGGCCACGGTGGTACAAGTAGTCCGCATCAGCTGAGGAATGCAGACAAGAGAAGGACCCATGCTCGAAATCAAAAACCTCCACGCCCGTGTGGACGACAAGGAAATCCTCCGCGGCGTCAACCTGACTGTGAAGGCCGGCGAGGTCCACGCCATCATGGGCGAGAACGGCTCCGGCAAAAGCACCCTGGCCGGCGTCCTGGCCGGGCGCGACGCCTACGAAGTGACCGAGGGCCGGGTGCTGTTCCAGGGCAAGGACCTGCTGGAGATGGACCCCGAGGAGCGCGCCCGCGAGGGCGTCTTCCTCGCGTTCCAGTATCCGGTCGAGATCCCCGGCGTCAGCAACACCTACTTCCTCCGCGCCGCCGTCAACGCCGTCCGCAAGCATCGCGGCCTCGCCGAATACGACGCCATGAGCTTCGTCAAGCTCGTCAAGCAGAAGACGAAGCTCCTCCACATCGACGAGGAGCTGCTCAAGCGGCCGGTCAACGAGGGCTTCTCCGGCGGCGAGAAGAAGCGGAACGAGATCTTTCAGATGGCCGTTCTCGACCCGAAGCTCGGCATCCTGGACGAGACCGACTCGGGACTCGACATCGACGCGCTGAAGGCGGTGGCCGACGGCGTCAACGCTTTGCGAAGCCAAGACCGCGCCTTCGTCGTCATTACGCACTACCAGCGGCTGCTCAACTACATCGTGCCCGATCGCGTCCACGTCCTGCTCGACGGCCGCATCGTCAAGTCGGGCGGCAAGGAGCTGGCGCTGGAGCTGGAGGAAAAGGGGTACGAGTGGCTGAAGGCCGACGCGGCGGAGCGGCAGCCGGTGACGTGATTGGTTAGCCGCGACGCGGAGCGGAGCGCTCGGGACGAAGCGCTCCGCTCCGCGTCGCGGCTAACCAATTCGGTCAGCCGCATCATGTATCGGCGAGGAATCATCGTGACGCAAGTGATGGAACAAACGAACCACTACCTCTCGGACTTCGAGCGGTTGGAGAAGCAGCCGGCCGCCCCGGCGCTGCAACGGCTGCGCAAGACGGCGATCGCGCGCTTCGCCGAGCTGGGCTTCCCCGGCCCGCGCGACGAGGAATGGCGCTTCACCCCGCTGACCCCGCTGGTGCAGACGCCGTTCCGCCTATCGCCGGTCGCCGCGCCGTTCCCGCTCGGCGACGACCGGCCGCTCCCGGAAGGCGTGATCGCTTGCAGCCTGGCGGAAGCGCTGCAAAAACACCCGCAGCTCGTCGAACCGCACCTGGCCCGCTGCGCCGATTTCAAGCGCAACGCCTTCGCCGCGCTCAACACCGCCTTCCTCCGCGACGGCGCCTTTGTGTACGTCCCGGCGAATGTCGCGGTCGAGGAGCCGATTCATCTGTCGGCGGTTGTCGCCGCGTCCGACGACAATCACCCCCATGTCTGGCACCGCCGCGCCCTGGTCGTCCTGGGCCGGAACGCCCGCGCCACGGTGATTGAGGATTTCAGCGGCCCTCAAACGACTTATTTCACCACCGCCGTCACCGAGATCGTCGTCGGCGACAATGCGGAGCTGGATCATTACAAGATCCAGGAGGAAGGGCCGGAGGCGTATCACGTCGGCGTCATGCAGGTGCAGCTCGGCCGGGCCGCCCGCTTCTCGTCGCACGCCTTCACCCTCGGCGGCCTCTGGACGCGCAACGAGATCAACGCCGTCTTCGCCGGCGAGGGCGGCGAATGCACCCTCAACGGCCTCTACCGCGGCGACGGCCGGCGGCTGATCGACAACCACACGTTCATCGACCACGCCGTCCCGAACTGCGTCAGCCATGAACTCTACAAGGGCGTCCTCGGCGACAAGGCGCGCGGCGTCTTCAACGGCAAAATCTACGTCCGCCAGGACGCCCAGAAGACCGACGCCAAGCAGACGAACAAGACGCTTTTGCTGTCCGAAGAGGCGACGATCAACACCAAGCCGCAGCTGGAGATCTACGCCGACGACGTGAAATGCACGCACGGCGCCACGGTCGGCCAGCTCGACGACGAATCGATTTTCTACCTCCGCTCGCGCGGCGTCGGCCTGGAAGAGGCGCGCAATCTGCTGATCTACGCCTTCGCCAACGACGTGATCGGCCGGGTCAAGGTTTCGTCGCTGCGCGAACGGCTGGAGCGGACGCTGCTGGCGGAATCGAGCGAGGAGAGGTGATGAGCATCAAGGCGATCCCCGACGTCCTATCGCCCCGAGTGGGCAGTCAGGCGGTTCCCTCCCTGTTCAACGTCCAGCGCCTGCGCGAGGACTTCCCCATCCTGCGCCAGAAGGTTCGCGGCAGGCCGCTGGCCTACCTCGACAACGCCGCCACCACCCAGAAGCCGCGCGCCGTGCTGGACGCGCTGCAGCACTACTACAGCGCCGACAACGCCAACATTCATCGGGCCGTCCATCTGCTGAGCGAGCGGGCGACGCAGGCGTATGAAGAGGCGCGCGTCAAGGTGAAGGGCTTCCTCGGGGCGGCCGACGAGCGCGAAATTATCTTCGTGCGCGGCGCCACGGAGGGGATCAACCTCGTCGCCCAGACGTTCGGCCGAAAAAATGTCCGTGAAGGCGACGAAGTGCTGGTCACGGCGATGGAGCATCACTCCAACATCGTCCCCTGGCAGATGCTGTGCGAGGAGAAGGGGGCGGTCCTGCGCGTCGTCCCGGTCAACGACGCCGGCGAGCTGATGCTGGACGAGTTCGAGAAGCTGCTGACGCCGCGGACGCGGATCGCGGCGGTGGCCCACGTTTCCAACGCGCTGGGCACGATCAATCCGATCAAGCGGATCGTGGAAATGGCCCATGCCCGCGGCGTGCCGGTGCTGGTGGACGGCGCCCAGTCGGCGCCGCACCTGCCCGTCAATGTGCGAGAATTGGGCTGCGATTTCTTCGTCTTCTCCGGCCACAAGCTGTTCGGGCCGACCGGCGTGGGCGTGCTCTACGGCCGGGAGACGCTGCTGGAGGCGACGCCGCCGTGGCAGGGCGGCGGCGACATGATCCGCACGGTGTCGTTCGAGAAGACGACGTACAACAGTTTGCCGTACAAGTTCGAGGCGGGGACGCCGAACATCGCCGGCGCCATCGGCCTGGGGGCGGCGATCGATTACCTCCAGGACCTGGATTGGGACGCCGTCGCGGCCTACGAGGACATGCTGCTGCGGTACGCCACGGAGAAGATTCAACAGATCCCCGGCGTGCGCATTTTGGGCAACGCCGCCCACAAGACGGCCGTGATCTCGTTCGTCGTCGAAGATCCGCCCGTCTCGACGCTCGACGTCGGCGTGAAGCTCGACCTTGAAGGGATCGCGGTGCGCACGGGGCACCACTGCTGCCAGCCGTTGATGGACCGCTTCGGCGTCCCCGGCACGGTGCGGGCGTCGTTCGCCCTGTACAACACGGTGGAAGAGGTGGACCGGCTTGCGGACGCCCTGCGCGAGGTGATCGCCGAAGCGGCGGCCAGCGCGAAGCCGGCCGCCCCGGCCCCGGCCGACGACGCCGCGCCCGTCGCGCCCGACTACCCGGCGGCCGCTGCCGCCAGTCCGCAGGCCGCGGCCGAGGAGCTGGCCGAGGTGTTCGACTTCCTCGACGACTGGCCGCAGCGCTACCAGTACCTCCTGGAGCTGGGCGAGGGCTTGCCGCAGCTGCCGCACGAGTACCGCACCGAGGCCAACCGCGTCCACGGCTGCCAGGCCACCGTGTACCTGACCATCCGCGAGCGGCCGGGTGAGCCGGGGGCGATCGAGTTTTTGGCAAACGCCAACGCCGACATCGTCAACGGCCTGATCGCCGTGCTGGAGCGTCTCTTCAGCGGACAAAAGGCGTCCGAAGTGGTCGCCTTTGACGTGAAGGGGTTCTTCGCCCGCATCGGCCTGGACCACCACCTGACTCAGCCGCGCCAGGTGGGCCTCGCGTCCATGGTGGAGCGCATTCGGAAGTTCGCGGCGGCCCTGGCGCCGGGAGAGGTCGCATGAACCCCGACGAGAAGGGGCGCTTCGCCCTGCCGCTGAGCGGCGAGAAGCCGGAGAATCAGGGGGCTGACGCCCCCCGCTCGCCAGCGGCCGTGGACCCCAACACCAGCCTGGAGGAGCGGGTGATCGCGGTGCTGCACACGGTCTACGACCCGGAAATCCCCGTAGACATCTACGAATTGGGGCTGATCTACGATTTGAAGGTGAGCGAGGCCGGGGCCGTGGCGATCCGGATGACGCTGACGTCGCCGATGTGCCCGGTGGCGGAGGCGCTGCCGACGGAGGTGCGGTCAAAGGTGGCGGCCGTGTCGGGCGTCGCGTCGGCGGCGGTGGAGCTGGTGTGGGACCCGCCGTGGGACAAGGGCCGGATGTCGGAGGCGGCGCAGCTGGCGCTGGGGATATTTGAGTGATGGATTTCTGACCATGCGGGTGGTAAACTCGTCGCCGGTCTTCGCGGCGGGTTCGGTGCGAACGAGGGCGACGCCGTTCCCCCACCGTTTCGGCGTGGCCAGGGCTGGAGTCTTCGGAAGCCCCGGCGCTCCCTCGGAAGCCATGCCGGGGCTTCGCGGACTCAGCCCCGGCCAGACCAACCGGACGCGGCCAACCGGGCCAGGAATTAGAGAGCGTCGATGGGCGATGTAACCCGCATCCTGTCCGACCTGGCACAGGGCGACGCCCACGCCGCCGGGCAGTTGCTGCCGTTGGTGTACGAGGAGTTGCGGAAACTGGCGGCCGCCCGGATGACCGAAGAAGCCCCCGGCAACACTCTGAATGCGACCGCCCTCGTCCACGAGGCGTATCTGCGGCTGGTCGGACCGGCCGACGAAGCACGGTGGGACAACCGCGGCCACTTCTTCGCCGCCGCGGCCGAGGCCATGCGGCGCATCCTCGTGGATCGTGCCCGCCGGAAGGCGGCCGTCCGGCACGGAGGCGGGCGCGTCCGACTCGAACTCGCGCCGGACCTGGCCGCCGCCCGCGAGCCGCGCGAGGACCTGCTCGCTCTGGACGAAGCCCTGGACCGGCTGGCGGCCGAGGATCCGCTCAAGGCTGAACTCGTCAAACTGCGGTATTTCGCGGGCCTCAGCCTCTCGGACGCCGCCGCGGCGCTCGGGCTGTCGGAGCGGACGGCGGGCCGCCACTGGGCGTATGCCCGCGCCTGGCTCCGGCGCGCGGTCGAGGGGGGCGGGGAAAAATCCTGACAAATCTTGGCCGGGTTTTCGCGCGGATTTCGCATTGGGGTTGAGCCTGTCCGCGGGACCATGTACGGAGATCCCCGCCGTGACCGAAGAACAAGCCTTTCAAGCCGCCCTCGATCTGCCCGACGAAGCCGCCCGGGCCGCTTATCTGGACAAGACTTGCGGCGAGGACGCCACGTTCCGCCGGCAGGTCGAGGCCCTGCTCGCCGCGCATTTCAAGAGCGGCGAGTTTCTGGACGTGCCGGCGGCCGAGCAGGGCCAGGCGGACTCGCGCCATGACAACACCGTCGCCCACGAGGGCGACGCCGTGTCGCCAAGGCGGCCGGCCGAAAAGGGCGGGAAGGCGGATGACAACACCGTCGCCCACGAAGGGGATGTCGTGCCTGCCGCAAAAGACCGCGAGGACGAGGGCGACGAACTGCCCTTCCTCACCCCCTCCACGCGGCCCGACTCGCTGGGCCGGCTGGGGCATTACGAAATGCTCCAGGTGCTCGGCAAGGGCGGCTTCGGCATCGTCTTTCGTGCGTTCGACGAGACGTTGCAGCGCGTGGTCGCGGTCAAGGTGATGGCCCCGCAGATTGCGACCCTGTCCCCGCGCGAAAGCGGTTCCTGCGCGAAGCCCGGTCGTCCGCCCAGGTTCGGCACGAGAACGTGGTGCAGGTCTACGAGGTCGGCGAACAGCCGCTCCCGTTCCTGGCGATGGAGTTCATCCCCGGCGAGACGCTCCAGCAGAAACTCGACCGGAGCGGCCCGCTCGAAGTGTCCGAGGTGCTGCGCATCGGCCGGCAGATCGCCGAGGGGCTGGCCGCCGCCCATGCGTGTGACTTGATCCACCGCGACATCAAGCCGGGCAACATCCTGCTCGAAGGCGGGTCGCATAAGGTGAAGATCACCGACTTCGGCCTGGCTCGCGCCGCCGACGACGCCAGCATTTCGCAGAGCGGCGTCATCGCCGGCACGCCGATGTTCATGGCCCCGGAGCAGGCCCTCGGGCACAAGATCGACCAGCGGGTGGACCTGTTCAGCCTGGGCAGCGTGCTGTACCAGATGGCGAGCGGCCGGCCGCCGTTTCGCGCCCCCTCCGCGTTGGCCGTCCTCAAGCGCGTGGCCGAGGAGTCGCCGCGCCCCATTCCGGAGATCATTCCCGAAACCCCGGATTGGTTGTGCGGGATCATCGCGAAGTTGCACGCCAAGAACCCGGACGAGCGCTACCAGTCGGCGCGGGAAACAGCCGACGTGCTGGCCGACTGCGAGGCCCAGCTCAAGGCCCACGCCAAGGTCAAGGATTTCTCGCGCATCCCGCGCGGCAAGCCGCGGCGATCCGGGCGGTGGAAGTGGGCTGCCGTGGCGGCGGCCGTGTTGCTTCCCGTGATCGCCCTGGCCGCGACGGAGTTCGCCGGGGTGACGCATCTGTTCCGTTTGAGTCCGCCGAAGAAAGATGCGGAGCAGCCCGGGCCTGCGGCTGACGCCTCGTTCGACGCCAAGCAAACCCAAGAAGCGTCGGCGAAGCAATTGGGCGTCCCCGTCGAGACAGTCAACAGCATCGGCATGAAATTGCGATTCATCCCGCCCGGCAAGTCCATGATGGGATCGTCGAAGGAGGAAATCGACTACTGGGCCAAGCGGAGTGGCAACGATTGGGTCAGTGAAAAACTGCTCGGTGAAGGTCCGCAGCACGAAGTCGAGCTCACGCAGCCGTTTTACATGGGGCAAACCGACGTCACCGTGGGGCAATTTCGACAGTTCGTGCAGGCGACGGGATACCAGACGGAGGCCGGCGCTTCGCATTTTGGACAATTCGACGCCCATAAGAACTGGCTGAATCCAGGCTTTTCGCAAACCGACGATCATCCGGTGGTCTGTGTCAGCTGGAATGACGCTGTGGAATTCTGCAACTGGCTCAGCAAGAAAGAAGGAAAAACCTACCGCCTGCCCACGGAGGCCGAGTGGGAGTATAGTTGCCGGGCCGGATCGAAGGGCCGATGGTCGTTCGGCGACAACGAGGGCGAGGTATTGAATTACGCAAGGTGCCTCAGCAACTCACAGGGACACACCTGGCAGGGACACACCTGGCCGGTGGCTGGATTGAAGCAGAATGCGTGGGGTCTTTACGACATGCATGGTAATGTCTTCGAGTGGTGTCAGGACTTTTACGACGCGAATTACTACCAGGCCAGTCCCCCGAAAGACCCGCCCGGCCCAGACGCCGGCGGCGAGCGCGTGCAGCGTGGCGGCTCTTGGTGCTTCTACCCCGGGCAATGCCGCTCGGCGTTCCGCGTCAGGAACACTCCCGGCGCCCGGTGCGACGACGCCGGCTTTCGTGTCGTGCTGGCCGTCTCGCCTCCTGCCGGCGTCCCGACCGAGAGCGGGGCGAGGGACGCCAAGGAAACCCAGGAAGCGTCGGCGAAGCAATTGGGCGTCCCCGTCGAGACGACCGACAGCATCGGCATGAAGTTGCGACTCATCCCGCCCGGCAAGTTCATGATGGGATCGCCAAAGGAGGAAATCGACTTCTGGCTCAAGCTCAAGCAGGATGGCTGGTACAAGGACCTCCTGCTCAGCGAAGGTCCGCAGCATGAAGTCGAGATCACGCAGCCGTTTTACCTGGGGCAAACCGACGTCACGGTAGGGCAGTTTCGACAGTTCGTGAAGGCAACGGGATACCAGACGCAGGCCGAGCGGGAAGGCGGCGCTGTCCGCGGTTTCCCGAATGGGGGATTCAAAGAGGTCGCGAATACGGACTGGCTCAATCCGGGTTACGCCCAAACCGACGATCATCCGGTGGTCTGCGTCAGCTGGAATGACGCCGTGGAGTTTTGCCAGTGGTTGAGCAAGGAGGAGGGAAGAACCTACCGCTTGCCCACGGAAGGCGAGTGGGAATATAGTTGCCGGGCCGGATCAAAGGGTCGATGGTCTTTCGGCGACAACGAGGGCGAGTTGTGGGATTACGCAAGGGTCGGCGGCAACTCGCAGAATCATGCCTGGCCGGTGGCTGGATTGAAGGCGAATGCGTGGGGTTTGTACGACATGCACGGGAATGTGGAGCAGTGGTGTCAGGACCTGTTCGATCCGAATTACTACAAGACCGGTCCACTGCAAGACCCGCCTGGACCAGCTGCCGGCGACGAGCGCGTGGCACGGGGCGGATTTTGGCTGTGGAACGACGCGTGGTGGAGCCGCTCCGCAATGCGCCATAAACACAATCCCGCGGGCCGCGCCAACTTTTTCGGCTTTCGCGTCGTACTGGTCGTGTCGCCTCCTGCCGGCGTCCGGAGCGAGAGTGGGCCGAAGATCGGTCCAGCGGGGTTGACGCCCCCGGGCGCCGTGTTGGTGATGAACTTCGAGAAGGACACGTTTTTCGAGAAAGACGGCAAGACGTGGGTCCGCGACCTCAGCGGCAGGGGCAACGATGGCGTCTGCGAAGGCGTCGCGTTCACCCCGGACGGCAAGGTTGGCGGCGGCCTCGCGTGCCGGGGCGGATCCCTGCGCATTCCCCATTCACTCATCCACGGGCAAGCGAACTACACCATCACCGGCTGGTGTCGGTGGGACGAGATCGTGTGGGACGAAGATGTACCTGTCCTGTACCGGTCGTCCGACGCCGATGGCATGAACCCCCTATTCCTTCTCGGCGCAGGGACAGGGCGCGATTTCCACGTCCATGCGTGGAACAAGGACTACCCCCCAACGAACTGGCTTAACGTAAGCACGCCGGCGGGGGCGGTCCCCAAGGGTTGGTACTTTTTCGCGGTGACCCTGAGGGATGGCGGCGTCGGCAAGGGGGCGCTGCGGGTGACCCTGAATGACGCCACATACGACCTGGCTACCCAAAAGGTCGTACGCGACGTCCCCAGCGAGTGCGACTTCGTTGGGTATAAGATGTCCGGTGCGGTGATCGACGAATTGACAGTCTTCCAGCGGGCACTGTCGGACGACGAGACCCGCGCCCTGCGCGAACTCGGGCGGAACAACGTCCCGCTGGCGCGGGCGGAAGCGGCTTCCCCGCCTCCCGCCACTCCGTTCACCGACGCCGACGTCCAGCGCATCGCCGCCCTGCCGGCCGAGCAACAGGTCGAGGAAGTGCGGAGGGAGCTGAAACGCCGTAACCCCGGCTTCGACGGCAAAATGGAGACCAAGATCGAGCGCGGCGTCGTCACGGAATTCAAGATCGTGACTGACCACGTGACGGACATCGCCCCCATCCGAGTCTTCAACGCCCTGCGGGTGCTCGATTGCAACGGCACGTGGACTGGCCAGTCCAACGGCAACGGCACGTGGACTGGCCAGTCCAACGGGCTGCTCGCGGACCTGACGCCGCTCGAGGGAATGAACCTGGCGGCCCTGACGTATCTCGGTCTGAGCGACACGAAGGTGACCGACGCAGGGATGGTCTACTTCAAGGACTGCAAGAACCTGACGGGACTTGCTCTAAACAGCACGCAGGTGACCGACGCGGGGATGGCCTGCTTCAAGGACTGCAAGAACCTGACGAGGCTCCTACTGGCCGGATCGCAGGTGAGCGACGCGGGCCTGGCCAACTTCAAGGACTGCAAGAATCTGACCGAACTCTTGCTATATGGCACGCAGGTCGGCGACGCGGGCCTCGCCCACTTCAAGGACTGCAAGAAACTCACCTTGCTCGTCCTCAACAATACGAAGGTGAGCGACGCCGGCCTTGCCAACTTCAGGGCGCGCCCTGACGGCGTTGAGCGTGTACAACACCGGCATCACCGACCTGACTCCTCTGCGAGGCATGCCGCTGGAAAAAATCCTCCTGACCCCGAAGAACATCACCCGGGGCCTGGATATTCTCCGCGACATGAAGAGCCTCAAGACCATCGGCATCGATGTGAACCAAGCATGGCCGGCGGCGGAGTTCTGGGAGCGCTACGACAAGGGGGAGTTCAAGGAGTAAGTCGATGGGCGAGCCGACGCCTGCGCCTGGGAGCGTTCCCTGGCCGCCGTGCCGGCGGCGGGGCAGGTGAAGGCCGTCCTTGCTCGCTTGAAGGAGCTCAACCCGGGCTTCGACGGCAAGGTCAAGCCCCCGGTCGTTCACGGCCCCGTCGTTTCCGCCGCCTTCACGCCTTTGGCCAGCGTCTTCCGCACGTACACCTTGCCGCCGCAGGCGACGTACAGCCGGTCGAGGTCCGCCCCGCCGAAGGCCACGCCGGCCAGCGCCGCCCGCTCCGGCGCGACCAGAATGCCGCTCAGCCGGCCCGTCGGGTCGAACACCTGCACGCCCTCCCGGCTCGTCGCATACGCCCGGCCGGCCGCGTCCAGCGTCAGCCCGGCGTTGTCGCTCGGCTGTTTGGGACGCACCCAGAACGGATAATAGCGGTCCCGCGCGTCCAGATCGCCGTTCTTCTGCACTCGGAAGGCGTAGAGATATTTGTCGCCGGCGTCGGCGACGACCAGCGTGGCGCCGTCGTTCCACAGCGTCAGGGCGCCCGGCAAGACGAAATCGGAGGCGACCTTGCGCTTGGCGCCGTCCGGCCCGAGCAGGTAGACCGCCTTCTCGTCCGGCACGGTGCAATAGCACTCTCCCGTCTTCGTCAGGGCCAGGTCGCTCACGGCCAGGCCGCTGCGGCGCTCGACCTCCTTGCCGTCCGCGTCGTAGACAAGCAGCCTTTCCGCCTCCGGCTCAGCGGCGAAGAGCCGGCCGTCCGCCGCGACCGCGAGGCCGTGGACCGACCCCACCGTCTTGGTGAACAGCGACGCCTTGCCGTCCTTGTCGATGCGCCAGATCTGCCGGCCGTCGGGGTCGGCTATGTAGACGTTGCCGCGGCCGTCGCCAGCCAGACCGGCGGCCGACTTGCACTCCACCCCGGCCGGCTTCCAGCCCTCGCCGGGCGGCAGCACCTGCGTCAGCGGCATGTCCTGGGCGGCCGCCGTCGAGGCGGCGGCCAGCACGATTCCCGCACACAATAGCTTGCGCATAAATGGCTCCTCTTCAGGGGTCAGGAGTCAGGAGTCAGGAGTCAATAAAGACCGGCATCTGACTCCTGACCCCTGACTCCTGACTCCTGCCATTACTTCTCTTCCCGCCACAGCCACCGCAGCGAGTCGGGCAGGATGGCGCCGCCGTGGACGCCGCTGTGGTGACCCGTTCCGAACACGAACTTGTAATCGTACTTGGAATACTCCAGCGCCTTGGCCATCGACTGGGCGGCCAGCGGCCAGCTGCCGAACATGTTGTCCAGGTCGTTGGCGCCGTCCTGGAGGAAGACGCGGATCGGCTTGTGTTCCGTCTTGCGGATCAGGCCGGGATAGACGTCGCCGCCACGGATGTTGGTGAAGCTGCCGACGTGGCTCAGCACCTTGCTGAACAGGTCGGGCCGCTCCCAGGCCGCCGTGAAGGCGCAGATGCCGCCGGAGCTGATGCCGCAAATCGCGTGGTCCTTGGCCTCCTTGCTCAGGTTGTAGTTCTTGGCCACCTCCGGCAGGATCTCCTTTTCCAGGAAGCGGGCGTATTGGTCGGAGAGGGTGTCGTACTCGAAGCTGCGGTTCTGGCGCGGCTTGGCGTTCTTGTCGCCGTCGGGCGGCGGGACCACGCCGGGCTGGATGAATATCCCGATGGTGACGGGCATCTCCTTGGCGGCGATGAGGTTGTCGAAGACGGTGGGGACGCGGAAACTGCCCGTGGGGCTGACGTAGCCGCCGCCGTCCTGGAAGACCATGACGCAGGCCGGCTTGGCGGGGTCGTACTGGGCGGGGACGTAGATCCACCAGTCGCGGACCGTGCCGTCGAAGATTTTGCTGGTCCACGGAGGCATTTTGGTGACTTTGCCGTGGGGCACGTCGGGCTTTTCCATCGAGTCGGGGCCGAGCTTGTAGTCGGAGTCTTCGGCGCGGAGGGCGGCGCCGGGAGCCAGCAGCACGAGGGCGAGGCACGCAAGGCGTCGGAGCATGGTCGGTCCTTTCGGAAGGCGGGGTAGGCAGGCGGTACAGGGGCGTAACGTAACACGGCCGCGCGGCGTCGGCAAGGGGCTTTGTTACGCTTTGCCTCCGTGTTACGCTTCGCTGCTGCGCGCCAGGTCTGTTACGGAATGCGGCGGCCGCCCGCTCCCCGAGTACCTCTCCCGGTCGGATAGTAACCGATTAGGCGAGCGGCAGCAGGCATGGTACCCGTAGCCGCATTCGCCAGAATGCGGGCCGACAGCCATTCACCCGCATTCTGGCGAATGCGGCTACGGGTAAAGTATTTCCCGCCCCTCGCCTAAACAGTCTGTGAATGGCTGTCGGCCCGCATTCGCCAGAATGCGGGCCGACAGCCATTCACCCGCATTCTGGCGAATGCGGCTACGGGTAAAGTATTTCCCGCCCCTCGCCTAAACAGTCTGTTGATACGGCCTAATATCCGCTTGCACGCGCCGCGGCAGCGCGGGATGATCGGCAGCGCCCTCGCGGAAGGCCAGCATGTCCGCAAGCCCACTCGCCGGGAAGGCTGCGCGGTCTCGCGCGGAGCAAGAGCAAGCGGCCCACCAAAAGCGCACTTGCGCCGTGCGTAATTATCTGGTAAAATCCTAGGAGATCGCCTGACATGCCCAAAAAACAGACCCATGAGGAGATTTTAGGGTCGGAAGCGGAACCGAACGCCTGCTTGATTGTCTTGTTCATACCGAGCAAGACTGACGAGGGAAAAGAACTGCCCCCACGGGGCAGATCAGCAGATGGGGGCGGCCGCAGCCGGGGACATGCTCGCCGAGCAGTTCGGCGGCTGCACGAGATGCCGACGGCGAAGGGCAGGCGGCGAAGCGACGATGGCGAGATCATCCCGGAGCCGGCGATCTTGGTGCATTCGTATGCCCAGCAGAGCCACGTCGAAGATGACGCAAGGATGGAAAAGCTGGCCAAGTTCCTTCACCGCATGGGCAAGAAAACCCACCAGGGAGAAGTGGCCGTCGTGATCGACGACGTCCTTCACCGAATCCGCAAGTTCCCCAAGGCATAGGGGGGGTAACTCAGGTGAGTCGCCTCAATCTCAGGGCGCTTGCCGAGAAGCTCTGGACTCCCGACCCCGACGACTTCGTTGTCGATTTCGCGGCCATCCTGCAGCCGATTTCGGTTCTCGAAGCCATTGAGAGAAAGCTGGTGGAAGAGCGGCGCCCGGTCTTTAACATTCCTCGCTCAGCCGCCTAACGCCAACGCGGAACGAGTCCGACATGACACCCCATCCCCGCGTCTCACCGCCCCTGAAGTGGCACGGCGGCAAGTGGTACTTGGCTCCGCGAATTGTTGCCAAGATGCCGCCGCACATCCATTACGTCGAGGCGTTCGCGGGGGGTCTGTCGGTTCTGCTTGCCAAAGACCCCGAAGGCGTCTCCGAGGTCGTCAACGACCTCAACGGCGACCTGTCCAACTTCTGGCGCGTACTGCAGCAGGAAGACTCCTTCCGCCGCTTTCAGCGCACGCTAGAGGCCATGCCGTTCTCGGAGCGGGAGTGGCGGGACGCCGAAGAGGGCCGTGGGGCCGACGCCGTGGAGTGGGCCGTTCGCTTTTTCGTCCGCTGCCGCCAGTCGCTCGCCGGGCGCATGGATGGTTTCGCCCCGCTATCCCGCACGCGGACCCGCCGCGGCATGAACGAGCAGGCGTCGGCCTGGACTGCCGCCGTGGACGGGCTGCCGGCGGTTCACGCCCGGCTGCGGCGGGTGGCCATCCTCAACCACGACGCCCTGGACGTGATACGGCAGCAGGACGGCCCCGACACTCTCTTCTACCTCGACCCACCGTACCTCGCGGAGACGCGGGCCTGCGACGACGTGTATGCGCATGAGATGGGGCCGGCGCAGCACGCCGAACTGTTGGAGGTCCTCTGCCGTTGCGCCGGCCGCGTCATGCTGTCGGGCTACCCGTCGGAGATGTACGACCGCCGGCTACGCGACTGGACGCGGCACGAGTTTGCCCTGCCCAATCAGGCGGCCGGCGGCAAGCAGAAGCGGTCAATGACTGAAGTGGTCTGGTGCAACTTTTAGTGGCTGCGGCGGATGTTCATCAGCGTTCGCAAGATAAGGGCGTCGGGCAGGTTGGCGCACAACGATGAACGCTCGGGAAGAAGGCGGCCTGGTCATCGCGGCCGTCTGCAAGCTGAACCAGACGCCGGACGGCTGGCTGGTCCCGTCGCAGTCCGGCGAGCGCATCTGCCGCGTGAACGTCGGAGGCGCTAGGTTTGACACACCCGGTTTTCTCGCCTAGGGTTCTTCAGGCCGTGCCCGAATCGCCCGGTGCGAGTACCCTCATGTCCGCCGCCGTCTCTTCGCCGTCTTACGCTCCGCGCACGGTTCGCGTCTCCGCCCCGCCAGACGACCCCGCCGGCGCCCGGTTCCTCGCGTCCGCCCCGTGGGCGCTGCTGGCGGCGGCGTGGGGGGCGTGGCTCGGCTCGATGGTGGATTCCGCCGTCGAAGTCGGAACGGCGTCGCGCCTCGGGGCGCTGGTCGTCGGCCCCTTGCTGGCCCTGTTGGGCGCGGCCCTGGCCTTCGCCGGGTCGGCGCGGCACGGAACGAAGGAGGCGGCGGGGCGCGCCTGATGAGCGCGGCGACGTTGGCCTGGCAGGGGGCGTGGCTCGGCGCGCTGATCGCCGGCGGCTTCGCGGCGGCGGGCGGCGGGACGTGGGTGATCGCCGTGGCGCTCGGGGCGGTGCTGCTCGGCGGGCTGATCGGCCTGGGCGCCGGCCTGCGCCTGTTCGGAAGAAACCTTACGAAGGTCCTGAATGCCGTCGTATGGGGCGGCGTGATCGGCGGCTTCGCCGCGTCGTTCCTGTGGGCGCCGGCCGCCGCGGCGCCGACGGCGGACCCGATCGCCGCGGCGTCGCCGGCCTTCGGCCCGGACGCCGACTGGATCTGGCGCACGGCCGGGACCGCGCCGCTGGCGCCGCTCGTGCTGGTCTGGTGGGTGCGCTGGATGCGCGAGGAGCGGGCCAAGGGGAAGGATGGCGCCGGCTGGGGGCTGGGCGCGGCGGCGCTGCTGTTCGTGGCGGCGCTGGCGGCGGGGCTGGGCGCGATGATCGGCGGCCTGACGCAGCTGGGACTCGGCTACGTCGTCTGCCGCGTCAACTGGGCGCCGACGACCGGGACCTGGATGGGGGCGCTGGCGGCGCTGTTCTTCTGGGGGATGGGGCGGCAGCCAAAACAGCCGGCGGTGGATGTTACCTTCTCGCGATAACGCCCGCCTCGTCCGCCCGCCGGGACAGGTCGGACTCCATCTGGCGGATCGCCCCCACCAGCAGTTCATCCTCCACGTCCCACAGCGTTTGGTCCCAGGGACCGGCGGCCATGAAGGCCAGGTTGGCGATCAGCTGACCGAAGCGCATGTCCGGGGCCAGCTCACTCAGCCGGGCCAGGCGGGTCAGTATCTCCTGACGGGTCGGTTCGATCATGGCAGCAAATCTCCGATGGTGGGCAGCGATCCGAATGCGGCTCGCACCTTCCCAATCACCTCGACGCGAAGGAGGGTTCCGGGCGCCCGTTTGGCTATGCGGGTCGCGCGGGTGACTCCGTTGAAAATCACGAGTTGTCCATCCGTCCCCTCGTACACCCACGGCGGAGGCATTCCGGCGCTCGACGCTCCGAACTGGGCGAGTTGTCGGAGCAACTTGACCGGGTCGGCGCCCGCCGGGCGCGTCGATGGAACATGCAGCGTTCGGGGATCGACGTCGCGGAAGGTGGAGGGCATGAATGTCAGTGTACCAGTATCGGGAGCAGGCGGGAAAGCCCTTCGCTCGCGCTTCGCGGCGGCGGGGGAAACGAAACGACCGGAGGCGGGTCTCCCCGCCTCCGGTCGGCCGAGTAGGGACGGGGCGCCCCCGCCCCTACGCAGACGTTACGTTACTTGCAGCCGCAGCCGCTCGTGCAACCGCTGTCGCAGCCGCAGCCGCTGTCGCAGCCGAAGCGGTTCCGGAACAGCCGGCTCAGGAAGCCCTCCCGCTCGCAGCCGCAGGAGTTCTCGCAGCCGCAGCTCGGGGCGGCCGGGGCGCAGGTCTCGCAGACCGCCACCCGATGCAGCTTCTTCACGCACACTTCCTCGCACGTGCAGACCGGCACCTTCTTGCACACCGTCTCCGGCACGCACTCGTTCACCGTGTACGGCACCCGCTTGCACACCGTGTACGACTCCATGTGGCAGGTCGTCACCGGCACCTTGCGGCAGACCGTCTCCGAGACCATCGCGCAGGTCGTCACCGGCACGCACTTCTTGACGGTGTGAGGCACCATGCGCGTCACGGTGTAGGGCACCTGCTTGACGCACTCCTCCTGCACCGTCTGGTACGTGGTCACCGGCACCTTCTTGACGACGTTCTCGCGGACCATGCGGCAGACCGTCTCGGAGGTCGTCGTCTCGTAGTGGGCGCCTTCCTGGAAGGTCAGGCCCGGGCCTTCGCACTCGTGGCCGACGCCGTTGCTATCGACGTAGGCGCCCTTGGCGCAGCGGCTGACCGTGTACGGAATCTGCTTCTTGCAGACTTCCGTCTGATAGTGGGTCACCGTGTACGGGACCTTCTTGACGGTGTGTTCGCGCACCATGCGCGTGACCGTGTAGGGAACCTGCTTCACTTCCGTGTGCGGGACCCGCTTGCAGACCGTGTACGGCACCTGCTCATGGACGTACTCGGTCGTATAGGTCGTGCAGGGCACCGTCTCGCAGACGGTGTGTTCATGCCAGACCTTGCGGCAGCGCGTCTCGCAGCAGCCTTCTTCCCAGCACAGCTTCCAACGGCCGGGCTTCTGATGCGTCTGGCAGGTGCAGGGGTCGAAGCAGCACTCGCCGCACTCCTGCACAAAGTGCAGGCGACCCATGCCCTTGACGCAGTACTGCTCTTCCACCCATTCGCCGCACTTCTTGGCGACGGTCTTGGTGGAGCAGACCGGCTTGCACACCTTCTTGCAGACGTCCTTCATGCACGTCTCGACGCAGTTGGTGTAGGTCGTGCAGCATTCCTGCTTCATGCAGGTTTCGCAGACCGGCCGGCACGTCTCGCAGCAGACTTCCTTGTAGCAGGTCTCGCAGACCGGCACACAGTGGGTTTCGCAGCACTCGCGGCAGCGCTGCTCGCAGATCTGCTTGCACACCTGGCCGCAGGCCTTGTGGCAGACCACTTCCTGGACCGGACGGCAGACGGTGCAGCAGACTTCCTTCTCGCAGCAGACCGGCACCTTCTTGCAGATGGTGTAATGGCACTCCTTATAGCAGGTCTCGCAAACCGGCTGGCAGACCGTCTCGCAGACCTCCTTGTAGGTGGTCTTGTAGCACGGCCGGCAGACGGTTTCCTGGCGCTCCTGCCAGCAGGTCGAGGTGACCGGCCGCTGACAGGTGACCTGCTCGGTGCGCCAGCAGGTCTTGCAGACGTTTCGGTTGACGGTTTCCTGGACCGTCTGGTAGGTCGTGTGCCAGCGCTTTTCCATGACGTTGTCCCAGACCAGCTTGTAGCAGGTCTTCACCTGCTGCTGGCAGGCCGGGAAGCAGGACTGGGCGTCGCAGCAGGGCTGCGCGCTACAGCCGTCGTAACAGTCGGCGCCGAAATGCGACGCCCGGGCGCCCTGGACGGCCCCAAGCAGGCCGACCAGAATCGCCGTCAGCGGCGCCCCCAAGCGCATCCTCATGACTGGGCCTCCTCAATCGACTCGAATGGTGTGGAACCCATCGGCGCCGTGCGGCGGGCGGACGCTTCCTTCGATCCTTCCGTCCGGGGACCGCCGTCGGCTGGGCGAGGTGAAATTCCACGTTGCTGTGCGTCGCCCGATGCGACCAGCCTCTCCAAGCTTCTCTATCGGCAGCAGCTTTCCGGCTTGATGACGCCCACTCCCGCTTGCGACCCTTGCGCCGGCGGGGTTGCTTCGGGTGGGGACGGCTGTAGCGGAAGTAGTGTTCAGTGTTCAGTGTTCAGTGTTCAGCAAGGCGCGGACGGTGCCGGGTCAGGGATGGCCAGGTTTCTCCTGAGCCCGTCCGATTGAACACTGAACACTGAACGCGTCGTGTCACCCGTCTTGTTCACGGGTGACTCCGACAGTCAAAAGTAGTCACTCGTGGAACGCCTTGGAAGGCGGCTTGTAGGAGATCGTTTTCATCAGCGGTTGTTGCTTCGGTTCGCGACGCCGCAGGCGGTGAAGCGGATCTGGCCCCGGCTGAGATCGACCTCGGCGCGGACGAGGCGGTGGGGCCACAGCGGATCGATCGGGTATCGCCGCCCCAGCAGCTCGGCCTCGCCCTGCTCGTTGGTGCGACGCAGGAAGATCACCGTCCCCTGCAGCGGCCGTTGCAGATCGAGTTCCCAGTCCGCGGGGAAAGCCGTCCGCGCCGGCGCGGAGTCGCCCAGCGGGGCCGAACGCTGGCGCACCGCGGCGACGAAGCGGTCGGAATGGCCGGCCAGCGTGTGGAGGTCGTCGTGCTCGAAACGCTGCCACACCTTGGCCTGCCAGCGGCCGTTGTAGTTCTCGATGGCGGCTTGGAAACCGGTCTCCCGCGGCGGCGCGAAGACCGGGATAACGCCTAACTGCAGGCACAAGCGGATGACGCGGCCGAACGAGTCGGGCCATTGGTGGGCCCCCTGGAAGATGGTGTCGTTGTCGAACTGGGCGTAGCCGGGCAAGCCGTGTTCCCGCCAGTAGGCGATCAGCGTGGCGACCGTGGCTTTCGCCGTCCACGACGAGCGGACCCAGCTGCCGCACAGGCCCCCGTGCAGGCTCACCGTGTTGAGCACCATGACGTCGGCGCCGCCGCGAATGACGAGGCCCTCCACGAAGTCGAAGCTGTCCAGTTCGGCCTGGGCGGCGGCCACACGCGGCAGATACCAGCCCTTGGGCGGCGGGGGCCGCCGACGCGCCGCCGGCCATCGAGCAAGCCGCGTCGCAGGAGGATGCGCCCGATCGTGCGCACCGACGGCAGGGGCTGGACCCGGCGTTTCTGGAGTTCCCGCCGGATGGCGGCGGCTCCGTATTCCCCCAAGGCGTCGTCTCCTTGAGTTGCTGGCGCAGGCGGACGACGAGGTCTTCGATCCGGGTGGCGGTTGCCGCAGCGGGCCGCCGACCGCCACGAGGTCGATCGGTCCAATCGACGCGGTCCAGGCGTTGGTCGCGGCCCGGTTGACCCAGATCTGGACCGTGCGAAGGCTGACCCGGAACCGTCGGGCCACGCAGCGCAACGATTGGCCTTGTCGCACGGCGGCCACCATGGCCCGGCGTTGCTGTTCCTTGCGGTTTTTCGCTCATGAGAACGCTCCTGAATGAGGCCGTTTCTCATTGGCATACTGACTACCGTTGACTGACACTCGGGTGACTACCTTTGAGTGACACCTGGCCACTGAACACTGAACACTGAGAAAAAAAGACGCCGGCGACGTTTGCGGCGTCGCCGGCGGATGCGGATGGGTCGGGGGAAGTGCGGGGGGGGTGTGAGGTCGGCCGTCTCGGAAGACGGCGGCCAGCAATGGGATCAAGTGCGGGAAGGTGATTCCTTGACTAAACCGCTTGCCGGACGATGCCGCGCTGGTGCAACACTTCGCACACGCGCTGACAGCGTTCCAGGTCGCGGAGCATGGTTTCGGTCAGGAGCCGCATGGCTTCCTTGTCCTGCGCCCACTCGAGCTGCCGCTGGCAGGCCGAGAGGTGTTCCAGCATGTCCTTGAGCCACAACAGATTGGATTCTCTCTGGCTCATGGCGTCCACCTCCGTTGGTTGAAGCACTGCGGGAACGGCGAGATTGGTTGCAACCGCCGTGCCAACATCCCGGCGCATTCGACGCGCGAAACGCAAGAGAAGGGAATGAAAGGGTTTGGGGCGCGCGCTTATCCGCGGGCCGGCGGCGCCGCAGGCGCCACATTGCAAGAATTACCGCAAATCGCGGCGGAAGATTGTAAGAAATTGCTCATGGTGAGGCGCCGCGCCGCTCGCCCCGGAAACTCGCTCCCGCTTATTGACCGTCGCCCCGACTCGGGTATAATCCCTCTCACTTCAAATACGCGCCGGCCGACGGCGAAGAACTACGCGAGAGGTGCCCGTTCGATGAATCGGGCGAGGGATTCGACACCACCGGCGGCGCATCGGCCGCCCAAAGGAGAGCGACCATGTCCCTGGATGAAGTGAAACGGCAGTTCGTGGAGCAGGTCAAGCTGCGCGCCTACGACGACAAGTACATCGACAAGAACGAGGAGCGCGAGATCCTCCAGATCGCCCTGACGCAGGGCATCACGGTGGACTCGGCCCGGGCCGCTCTGGCCCAGGTGTGCGAGGCCCAGGGCTACGTCCTGGAGAGCAAGGCGCTCGCCAATGTCAAGGAAGTGATCGAGACGTTCGCCGGCAACGACGGCCACATCGACGAGAAGGAGTTCAAGGACGCCGTCACGACCATGCACAAGCAGACGCAGGGCAAAAAGACCGACGTGCAGTGCAAGCGGATGGTCGTCGAGATCATCCAGGACAACGCCTTCAAGGTGAAGCAGGGCATGTTCCACCACTGGTACGACGTGGTCAAGAAGGAAGTGGGCATGTGAGCGTCCGCGGGGCGGGCGACCGTCCGACCGAACGCGAACGGCGGCCTCCGGGCCGCCGTTTTCGTTTCCCCTGCCGCGGCCCGTCCGGGTACCATAGACCGCATCGCTCCCGTCCCCGCCTCGCCGACGTTCGCCTCGGCGCCGTGCCGCGGGCGCGGCCGAACCGGGACGAGTGCGTAACGCGGGAATGAAGGAGGACACGCCGATATGAACATCCTCGCACAGCCGGCCGCCCCGCCGTCGGGCGCCGGATGGACGGCTCCGGGAACTCAGCGGCTCGTCCTGCACAACGTCCCGTGGCAATCGTACGTAGCCATCGGCGCGGGCTGCCCGATTGGCCCGGTCTGCGCATGACCTACGACCGAGGGAGACTTGAATTCATGACCCTCTCTCCCGAACACGAAATCTACAAAAAGCGTCTCGGTCGGTTGGTCGAGGCGCTGGCGGAAGAGTGCAATCTGCCGATAGCCACGGCGGGTGAAATGACCTTCCAGCGTGAGGAGCTGGAGCGCGGCCTGGAACCGGACGACTGCTTCTGGACCGTCCATGAGCGGCACATGCGCGCCCTGCTGGAATGGAACCCGAAGCGCGACCCGCCGCCGGACCTCGTCATCGAGATCGAGATCAGTCGCAGCGCCCTCAACCGCATGGGCATCTACTCGGCCTTGCGCGTGCCCGAAGTCTGGCGCTGCGATGGCGCGACCCTGCGGCGCACCTGCTGCAACCCGACGGGTCGTGGCGGGAGTCCGAAACCAGCCCGACGTTTCCGAAGATCCCGCTGGCCGGGATCGTGCCGTTCCTGCAACCGAGCGAGTCGGTGGGTTACCTCGACATGATCCGCGCGTTCCGCGCGTGGGTTCGGGAGCAGCTGGCCCGGCCGTGACCACGAGGCGGCGTGGGCGCTGCTGAATCTGGATGAGTTCGTGACATAGGAGTGAAGATAATGATTACCAACGAAGCGGTTGAACTGCTGTTGCGCATCGAGAAGCTGTCGCTGCCGGAGCGGGTCTGGCTGCTCGAAGGGGTGGCCGTGACCCTGCGCCAGGAGATTTGTGAGGCCGGCCAGGAAGAGGATTTGGCGGCGATGGCCGCGGACCCGGACATCCAGCGGGAAATCAAGGCAATCGACGAGACGTTTTAGCGTCGGAGTTCCGCCATGCACCCCTTTCACGAACGCCTGCTCCGCTCCCGCCGCCACTTCCTGACCTCCACCGCCAGCGGGGTCGGCTTGTGGATGGCCGGCGGCGGCGTGAAGGGCGGCCAGGTGGTCGGCAAGACCGACGACATCGGCTGGAACATCGTCGAGAACCCGATCCACGTCAACGACTTCCACGCGACGGTGCTGGCGCTGTTCGGCCTGGACCACAAGCGGCTGACGTACCGCTTCCAGGGCCGCAACTTCCGGCCGACGGACGTAGCGGGGGAGGTCGTGAAGAAGCTATTGGCGTGAGGGAGGGGAGAGAACCATGCGGGAGTTCGTTTCGTCGTGGGGATGAGGGAGCCGCATCGCAGGAATAAACCGTCACTTGACGATTTTCAGGGGAGGAAAAGAATGATAAATCGCCTTACACCGCTCGCCGCCGCGCTGCTGGCCGCAGCGGCCGCCGCCCTCGCCCCCGCCCCCGAGCCGAAGGACGCCGACCCAACGCGAGTCATCCCCGGCGGCGTGGCCGACGCCGACGGAGTGCGCGGCTTCGTGAGGAATGATACCGGCGGCCTGACCGCCCTGGATCTGGCGACGGGCCAGCCGCTCTGGACCTCCAAGCTGGACGCCCGGCCGTTGGCCGTGCGCGGCGGCCGCGTGCTGGTGCAGACGCGCGACAAGGCCAACGTGCTTCGCATCGTCGGCCTGGACGCGGACAAGGGGGACAAGGTGTGGGAGTCCGATCCCATCGCACTGCCGGACTGGGTGCGGGCCGATCCCGGCCGCTGGGGCGGCTACTCGTTCAACGCCTCCACGCGCCTGGACGGGAGCGATCTGCTTCTGAGCTGGCAGGCGGCCACGTGGTACTGGGGCGGGGCGGCGCCGTCGCCCCAGACGGAGAAGGCCGCCCGACACAACGCCGACGGCGTCGCCCGCATCGACCTGGACAGCGGCAAGGTGGAATTGCTGGACAAGGCGCCGCCCCCGCCGGCCGCGCGCTTCAGCAAGGAGCAGATGGAGAAGGCGGCCGCCGCGCTGCTTCCGGGCGCGCCGGGCGCCGTGGGCAGGGTCAGCGTGGTGGGCGACCTCGGCGTGGCGGTGGAGCTGGGGAAAGACGGGACGAAGGCGGTGCTGAAGCGCTACGACCTGGCCGGGGACAAGCCGCTGGACCCAGTCGTGCTGGAGGAAGGCGGTCCCTACGACCGGGAGCGGGTGATCGGGCCAGGGGTGGTGCTGATCCACCGCAAGAGCGGCGACGCCGCGTGGGACGTGTACAGCGTGGAGGGCAAGTCGCTGGGGACGATCCCCGACGAGCTGGGCGCCGCGAACCTTACCATCGTCGGGTCGCGGGCCTACTGCATGGTCCAGGGCGAACAAAAGGGATCGCCGTTCGGCGGCGTCATCCCGCGGACGCTGAAGGCGGTGGACCTGAAAACCGGCAAGCGCCTGTGGGAGCAGCCGCTGGAGGGCGAACGGTTGCCGCCCCCGCCGCCGCGGTGACCAGAGGACAGAGGACAGAGGACAGAGGACAGAGGACAGAAACTTGTGTTGCTGTCCTCTGTCCTCAGGTCAGTCTCCTCCGCCGATCTCCGTCATCTCCGGGACGACGCCGTTGGCGGGGTTGCGGAGGGGCGGCGGCGAGGGACAGAAGCCCGGCGCCGGGCGCCGGATTGATTCGTCGGGCAGGCCTGCCTCGACCATGTCGAGCCAGGCGACGGCCGGCTCGGCCGAGTCCTCCACCGCCGCGAAGCGGACCAGCCGGCCGCTCGTCTTCAAGACCTGCGCCTGGAAGGTTGCGTAGTCGAGCAGGTCCGCGGCCTCCAATTTGAGATCGCTGATGCAGTCGTTTCCCTGCTCCAGCGTCACCGCGAACTTGCAGCCGCCGCTTGGGCCGGCGCACGAGCGGATGGTGCGGATCTTCCACGGATGAGCGGACGAATTGGTCATGGGACGCCTCGCTTTCCTTGACGGGATGCCGCTCGGTCGGCGTTGTACCCGTTGCGGCGGACCCTTCCAATTAACCCTAACGACTCAACAGATACAAAGAAAAAATGGCCGGGAACGGAAAAAAAGAGCAAATCCCCTCGACCTCTCGGAATCATTTGTCTTTCTTATATTGGTTCTCGCCGTCATCGAGGCGACTTATTTCTCGGGGGATCGGATGCGTCGCACGGTGGTTCTCACGGAGCGCGAGCCGCGGCGAGTGCGCCTGGCACCGGCGGACGTGGAATTCCTGCTGGCGGCCCACGCCGGCCGGATCGACGTGGCGCCGACCGGCCGCGGCGGCGTCTTCCGGCTGACGCCGCGCGGCTGCGCCGGCGTCGTGGCCGCGCCGACGCGGCGGCTGGTGATTCAGCCGAAAATCCCGATGCAAAACCTGTTCCTTCTTCTCGACCCGGACGACCCCGCGCCGGCGACGCGGGACGAGGCCGCGCCGTCCCCGCAAGCGGACTTGCTGGATTTCCTGGCCGGCCGGCTGGCGCGACTGCTGGCGGAGCGGTCGGCGGCCGGCCTGCGCCGCGGCTACCGCGAACGGGCCGAGGAGGGGCCGTTCCTGCACGGCCGCATCGATGTGCCGGCCCAGCTGCGCGAGAACCCCGGCCGCAAGGACCGGCTGCACGGCCGTCACGACGACTTCACGGCCGACGTGCCCTGCAACCGCGCGCCGCGGGCGACGGCCGAACGGCTGCTGGCGTCAGCGCTCTTGGGCGAACGGGTGCGCGAGGCGCTGCGGGCGGCGCTGCGCGGCTTTGATGAAGTACAATCCGGATCGCCGACGCCTGACCTGTTCGCGGCGGCGGAGGCGGACCGAATGGCGGAGGGCTACGGCCCGCTGCTCGACCTGTGCCGCCTGCTGGCTGACGCCCTCGGCCCGACCGAAGCGGCGGGATCGACGGCGTGCCCCGCCTTCCTCCTGGACATGGAGCGCGTCTTCGAGCGCTACGTCACGCGCGGCGTCCTGGAGGCGTTCGCCGGAGAGGAAGGCTGGACGGCGGCGGCGCAGCAGACGCACGCCGTCGCGGCCGGCCTGGAGATGCGGCCGGACGTGACGGTACACGCAGACGGCCGGCCGGCGCTGGTGGTGGACGCGAAATGGAAGCGGCCGGCCGGGGCGCCGTCGCCGGCGGACCTGTACCAGATGCTGGCGTACTGCTCGGCGCTGGGCGTCGGCCGGGCGGTGCTGGTCTATCCGGGGCGGCGGGATGCGGTGCGGAGGTACGCGCTCCGGAATGCGGCGATTTGCGTGGAGATGCGGACGCTGCGCGTGGTGGGCGATGGGGCGGAGTGTCGGCGGTCGTTGGTGCGGCTGGAGCGGCGCCTGCTTAGCCCACGGCGAAACCCGTAAGCGGCCGCACCTCCGCCGGATGAAACGCCAGCACGATGTCCTCCTTCGGCACGCCCGCCGCCATCAGCTCCTCCGCGACCGGCTGGTTCGTGCCGTCGTACTGCAACCAGACCTTGCCGTCCTTGATGTCGATGTGAACCACGCAACCATGCACGCGGCGCACACCGTCCCAGCCGACGTGCATCACCTCGTAGTGGTCGTGTTCATGGTCGATGATCGCTTCGGTATCAATTTGCCCATGCGAGGGTTTGTAAGTCGCGTACTCTTCGATGACGCGCCGCACTGCCTCGCGGTAACGCTCTACTCGATCCATTGGACGACCCTCCTCCGGGCGTCCGGCTGGTCAGGTTCCGCCCGCTGACCGGAAACCGAACCACGCCGTACTTTCCGTCAACCCGTTCGATTCCGCCGCCGCCCGTTTCGTTGTCCCGCCGCTACGTCTCCTGTTCATCGCGCTAACTTCCGGCAACGTTCCGCCTCCCGCGCCGTCGCCGTTTCTCGACTGTATTCATGCCCTATCCGATTGGTGCCTCGCCCCTTGCGCCGCGCGATCGGCCGTCGAGATCGGCCCGGCGCCGTCTCTTCGGCAAGCCATTTGCTCTTCTTCCTCCCGCCCCACCCGGCTCCCAGGGAGGCGTGTCATGCAATTCCGCTGGATCGCACTGCTCGCCCTGTGGACGTGCCTGTCCGGCCCCATCTTCGGCGTGCCCGGCGCCTCGTCCGCCCGGCCGCCCGAGCCGCATGTCACGCCCGCGTCGCCCTGGACGCCGCACGCTTGGCACTCCTCCACCGAACTGCATCGCTGAGCCGTCCACCCAACTACAGCTGCACCTCCGGCAATCCCTTCGGCTGCGCCCCCGACGCAGCTGCGCGTCCACATTGTCCGCCAGGATCAAATACGCCTTCGCCGCCGCTGAATCCGGGTGCTTTGTCGCCACCGGCTCGCCGGCGTCGCCGCACTCCGCCACGCGCGGGTCGATCGGGATCTCGCCCAGGAACGGCACGCCCGATTCCTCCGCCAGCTTCCGGCCGCCGCCGTGGCGGAAGATGTCGTAGCGTTTGCCGTCATCGCCGATGAAGAAACTCATGTTCTCCACGACGCCCAGCACCGGCACCTGGACCTGGCGGAACATCTGCACGCCGCGCCGCGCCACGTTCAGGCTCACGTCCTGCGGCGTCGTCACGATGATCGTGCCCGCCACCGGCGCCGTCTGCGCCAGGGCCAGCTGCGCGTCGCCGGTGCCGGGCGGCATGTCCACCAAAAGATAGTCCAATCGTCCCCAGTCGATCTGCGTGAGGAAGCTCTGCAGGTAGCGCTGCACCATCGGCCCGCGCAGGATCGCCGCCTTGTCCGGCCCGAGCAGGAAGCCCATCGACATGACTTCCAGGCCGTGCTTGTGGATTGGGAACGGCGTCGTCTGCGGGTCGATGTCGCCGATGCCGAGCATGGTCGGGATGCTGGGGCCGTAAATGTCGGCGTCCATCAGGCCGACGCGCTTGCCGCGCTGGGCCAGGGCCAGGGCGAGGTTGGCGGCGACGGTCGATTTGCCGACGCCGCCCTTGCCGCTGGCCACGGCCACGAGGTACTGAATGTTCGGCAGCTCGAACTTCTGCGGAGCGCCGGGTTGCATGGTCGGGGTTCTCCAACGGCATGAAGCGCCCGCCGTTTAGCCGCTCTTCGCAGAAGAGCGCTTCTCTCTCCACGCGCTCTTCTGCGAAGAGCGGCTAAACGGTCAGGCGCGTTGCCGCGCTTGGCATTCGGGGCACTGACACAACGAACGCAGATATTCCAGAGTATAGATGCCCGTTTCGTGGCCGTCGTTCCAGACGATCTTGTAGGCGTAGCGGCCGACGGCCGGCATCGCCGTCGGCGCCGGCGGCAGCAGCTCGCCCGGCTTCAGCACGCGCAGCGGGTCCGGCGGCCGTCCCTGCTCTTCGCGGCAACTGGCGCAGGGACAATGCTCGCGCAGATGGCGCCAGGTGTACTCGCTGTGGTGGCCGTCGTTCCACTCGATGACGAGACGGTCGGGGCCGTCCTTGCGAAGGACGGTCGGCGTCAGCGGCCCGGATGGGGCCATGTCCTCAGTCTCCTTGGGGGGCGGCTCTGTTATTATAGGAGTCAGGAGTCAGGGGTCAGGGGCCGGCCGGTCTTCCTTGACTCTTGACCCCTGACTCCTGACTCCTGACTCCTGGAGCGAAGCGACATGCCGATCATCGACGTCCGCGGCCTCACGAAAACCTATCGCGTCTTCCAGAAGCAGCCCGGATTGCTCGGCGCCGTGAAGAGCCTCTTCCACCGCAAATACAAGGTCGTGGAAGCCGTCGCCGACGTGAGTTTCACCGTCGAGCCGGGCGAAATGGTCGCCTTCCTCGGCCCCAACGGCGCCGGCAAAACCACCACCCTCAAGATGCTGTCGGGGCTGATCTACCCCACGCGCGGCACGGCGAGCGTCCTCGGCTTCACGCCCTGGGAGCGCGTGGACGCTTTTCGCCGGCGGTTCTCGCTCATCATGGGCCAGAAGAACCAGCTCTGGTGGGACCTGCCGGCCGGCGACAGTTTCCAGCTCCACCGCGAAATCTATTCGCTGCCGCGCCCCGCCTTCGAGCGCACTCTCGGCAGCCTCACCGAGATGTTCGGCGTCGAGAAGCTGACGCGCCAGCCGGTGCGCGAACTGTCGCTGGGCGAGCGCATGAAGATGGAGCTGATCGCCGCGCTCTTGCACGAGCCGCAGCTGCTGCTGCTCGACGAGCCGACCATCGGCCTGGACGTGGTGGCGCAGGTGGCCATTCAGCGCTGTCTCAAGGAGTACAACGCCGTGCGCGGCGTCACCATGCTCCTGACCAGCCACTACATGCGCGACGTGGAGGCGTTGTGTCATCGCGTGCTGGTCATCGCCCACGGCCGCATCATCTACGACGGCCCGCTAGCCGGCATCACCGAGCGTTTCGGCAAGACGAAGCTGCTGCGGCTGCACTTCAGCGGCGACGAGGCGCCGGCCGGCCTCGACTGCTACGGCGAGGTCAGCGTCGTGGGGCCGGTCGCCGAGCTGAAGATGGACCGCGCCCGCGTGAGCGAAGCATTGTCCGCCATTCTGGATCGGTACACTCTGGTGGACCTGAGCGTCGAGGACCCGCCGCTGGAACAGGTGATCGCTCAGGTGTTCGAGGAGGGGCGGGCGCGGCACGAGGAGGCGCTGGCGGGAGGGTCGCCGATGTCATGAAGGATTCGCCGAATGCGGGCGTGGCCGCCGAGCTGGGCGTCACGCCGGACGCCGTGCGCATGGCGAAGTCGCGCGTGCTGCGGCGGCTGCGGGACGAGCTGCCGGATTTGGCCGACGAGACGTTGCAATCACATTAGCGAGCGTCCCCGGTCGTGGGTTCGCCGTCGCGCCGGACGGGAACTCGGGCAAGACGGAACCCGCCGATGTAAAGCGGGAGCGTTGGCGCGACCTCATTGCGGGCCGCCGCGTAGCAGCTGTCGCCGAAGACGTTAAAGCAGCTGCCACGGAGCACCCGGTCCGAGCCCCCGGAGGCCACAGGTCCTCGCACCATTGATGCACGTTGCCGTGCATGTCGCACAACCCCAGCTTGTTCGGCGGGTACGCGCCCACCCGCGACGTGCGCCCCAGGTAGTTCCCCTTCGGCGCATCACCGAACGGATGCTCGCCGTTGAAGTTTGCCTGGTCCGAGGAAAGGTCGTCGGTGGGCTTGTCGAAGTAGAAATGGTGCGAACATTCTTCCTCAGAAGTGGCCCCTCCTCGACATGCATATTCCCATTCCGCCTCCGTCGGCAAGCGGTACAAATACCCACGACCGCTCTCTTTTTCATTCAGCTTCCGGATGAATTCCTGCACGTCGTCCCACGACACACTCTCCACCGGGAATAGCTTCAGCTCCTCGTCGGAGATGTCCTTGACCTGATTCCGACCTGAGCCGAAGCGCGAAAACCAGCTGGGATTCTCACGCATGACCACCTGCCACTGGCCCTGCGTCACATCGTGGACGGCGATCTCGAAGTCCTCCTTGATCTCCGTCCTCACGCCTTTCTGGATCGTCCCCTTGGCGACTTCGGGGCCCCAACCCATGTAGAACGTCCCCTTCGGCAGATGCACGAAGGTCATCAGGGGGTCCGGGTCCCGCTCGGCGACGGCGTCGGCCGGTTCACAGCCTTTGCGGCGGATCGTCGCCTCCGTGCCCGGGCGCAGCCGTTCCTTGTGCAGGTCGGACAGGATCACGAGTTGCACCTGGGCGTCGGCGGCCAGCGTCAGGCGGTCGCCTGTATAGAGCAGCGTTTGGGGCGCCGCCCGCTGGTTGGGGTCTCGGGTCGAGTGCAACTGCACCGTGCCGCTCGCCTCCAGAATCATGGCCAGCGGAGAAGCGGCGGTTATTGTGTCGTACACGTCCCCGATCTGCTTCAGTAGTTTATCGCGCAGCTCGGGTTGATCCGCAAACTTCTCCGGAATGTCCTTCTCGGCCTCGTCCAGAATCTGACGGGCCGTCTTGGAGCCCCGCTGGCCCTTGTCATCCGCGAGCTTAAAGATACTCACGAGATAGTCGCTGGCCTTTTCCGCCTTGGCGGCTTCGACCTTCGCCTCCAGGTATTTCAGGTAGCTCACCGTGGCGCCCACGGCTAGGGCCAGCACCACGGCCGCGGCCATTGCGGTCACCACCGGATTGCGTTTAACCCACTTGACGGCCCGTTCGATGCGACCCACCGGCCGCGCCAGGATCGGCTCGCCCTGCTGATACCGAACCAGCTCATCCGCCAGCTCCGCCGCCGACGCATAGCGCTTCTCCGGCTCCTTGCGCAGGCACTTCAGGCAGATCGTCTCCAGGTCCAGCGGCAGGCCCGCCTGCCAGCGCGACGGCGGCGCCGGCTCCTGCGTCCGCACCTGATCGAGCGTCTCGACGATCGTCTTGCCCTTGAACGGCGGCCGGCCGGCCAGGCACTCGTAGAGGATCGCGCCCAGCGCATACACGTCCGCCGGCGGCCCGGCCTCGTGGGCCAGCCCCGACGCCTGCTCCGGGGCCATGTACGACGGCGTCCCCATCACGGCGCCCGCCTGCGTCTCGCCGCTGTCGCTGTCCAGCTGCCGGGCCAGGCCGAAGTCCGTGATCTTGGGCATGCCGTCGGCCGTCAGTAAGATGTTGGCCGGCTTGAGGTCGCGATGCACCACGTTGCGGCTGTGCGCCAGTTGCATCGCTCGCGCCAGCGTCTCCACCAGCTTCGCCGCTTCCCGGGCCGGCATCGGTTTGCCGCCGATTCGGTCGGCGAGGTTGCCGCCCTCGACGAACTCCAGCGCGCAGTAGGGATGGCCGCCGGCCTCGCCGACCTCGTGGATCTGGACGATGTTCGGATGCTGCAATCGCGCCGCGGCCTCCGCCTCGATGCGGAAACGGGCCAGCTCGCGCGGCCCGGCATGTCCGCCGGCCAGCACCATCTTGAGCGCGACGGTGCGTTTCAGGGCCAGATGCCGGGCCTTGTACACGACGCCCATGCCGCCGCGGCCGAGAACGGCCTCGATCTCGTAGCCCGGGATGGACGGTGGCGGCTCGGCGGGCGCGGCCGAGGAGTCGTCTCGCGGCTCTCCTGGACTGGGCTGGAGGGTGACGGTTTCGTTGGGAGCCTCCGGCAGCGGCGCCGGGACGTGGTCGGTGGTCGGCGACGGGTCGTGGGCGTTCGGCGGCATCGGGCACCGTCCTTCGAGCAATCGGGAGTCGCGGGCGGCGATTGGCCGCCGTGCGACCGCTCAGGATGACTGTGGGCCGACCCCGATTGTACACGGGAAAGCGGCCGGGCGCCGCCGGCTCGCTTAGGACGCCCGAAAGAACAACTTGAGCAAGTTTTTCTGAGTTCGTAGTCTGTGAGGATGCACGATGCAACCATCCTCCAAGGACTGCGGACCAAGTATGGAACTCTTCAGCCGATCATGGACGAGCGTCTCCGTCGCCAGTGGGCTGCCACGGAAGCTCTCGCCCTGGGCTGGGGTGGCGTCTCGGCGGTTGCCAGCGCCACCGGGCTGTCGCGCAATACCATTGCCGCCGGCATTGCGGAGATCGGCGAGCGGTCGCGGCAGACCACGCCCGTTCCTCCCAGCCCGCGGGTGCGGCGACCGGGCGGCGGGCGCAAACCGCTGACCGAGACCGACCCCGGTCTGGCAGAGGCGCTGGAGGCCTTGGTCGAGCCGGTGACGCGGGGGCACCCCGAATCGCCCTTGCGCTGGACGTGCAAGAGCACAGCGAAGCTGGCCGAGGAGTTGCACCGGCAGGGGCACGCGGTCAGCGACCGAACCGTGGCCAAGCTGCTGTACGAGGCGGGCTACAGCCTCCAGTCCAACCGCAAGACCCGTGAGGGGTCGGCGCACCCGGATCGCAACGCCCAGTTCGAGTACATCAACGACCGGGTGCGGCTGTTCCAGTGCCAGGGGCAGCCGGTGGTGTCGGTGGACACCAAGAAGAAGGAATTGGTCGGGGATTTCAAGAACGGCGGCCGGGAGTGGCGGCCCAAAGGCCAGCCGCAAGAGGTCCGGGTCCACGACTTCCAAGATCCGGCTCTGGGCAAGGCGATTCCCTACGGGGTCTACGACCTGACCCACAACCAGGGTTGGGTGAGCGTGGGCATCGACCACGACACGGCGCGGTTCGCGGCCGAGACGCTGCGGCGCTGGTGGGCAGGGATGGGCGCCAAGAGGTTCCCACGCGCCGGAAGTTGCTGATCACGGCGGACGGCGGGGGGAGCAACGGCAGTCGGTCGCGGCTGTGGAAGATGGCGTTGCAAGGGCTGGCCGACGCCGTCGGGCTGCCGCTGAGCGTGAGCCACCTGCCGCCGGGGACGAGCAAGTGGAACAAGATCGAACACCGGCTGTTCTGCCACATCACGCAGAACTGGCGGGGACGACCGCTGGTGAGCCATGAGGTGATCGTAAGCCTGATTGCCCATACCACCACCGAAGCGGGACTCGAAGTTCAGGCGGCGCTGGACACCAACTGCTATGAGACAGGAGCCAAGGTGAGTGACGAAGAGATGGCATCCCTTCAGATCACCAAGGCCGACTTCCACGGCGATTGGAACTACACCATTGCGCCCAACTGACACTTGCTCAAGTTATTGTTTCGGGCGTCCTTAAAGCCTATCCCAAAACCACCGTCGATCATGACGATTCTCGTCAAATTGGTGATGTTTCGACGGTTTTGGGATAGGCTCTAAGGGGGAATCTCCATGCCTTTCGTGAAGTGTAGCGTCAATGGATGCAGCCGAAAACTCCAGCCGATCTTGAAGGTGGACCCCAGGGACCGGGACACCTGGTTCTACCGGGAGTGCGAAGTGTGCCTCAACCCCGCCTGCGAGGAGCATTCATCAGGAGTTGAGGGCCGGATCGTCTGCGACCGCTGCCGCCGAGAAGCGGAAGCACAACAGCGGTCGGCGGGGCTGATCGACCTCGGATTCCGGCTGCGACGTGAAGCAGAATGAGCCGCCCTTCTTGAGCCGGTCCCGGTACGGCGATGAAAGCATCCCCGGCCTTCATGACGACCGGCACGGGCAAGTCCACCCAACCGCCCTCGCCTACGGCGGCGGTTGCCAGCAGGCCCAGCCGCTCCCCGGTGCCGGCGTCGATCTTGAAGACCGAGACACACTGCCCGGCCTCGACGCCCTCCAGGTGGAACCGGGAGATGATCCGGTCGTCGGTGAAACGGAAGGTGAAGTGCGGGTCGTGGTAAAGAGGAACCATCTCGATCACCGTCAGCATCCCCATTGCGTCAAAATGGCCCGGCGACTTTGCGCTAGGCTTGCACGTTGTCTGTGTCCAGGCAAACGGGGCGATTCGCAGCGACCCAACATCGAACTGGTCATTGTCGTCGCCAGCGCCAGCATTGGCACGGCTTCATCAAGAGTTTGACTGATAGAGATGCTGCACGTCGGCAGAGGTCAATATCACCGTGTTAGGAAACAACCTTCCGATGCGGTTCATTGTGAGAAATCGCCTGTACCCAGTCCTTCCAATTACCCCGATGGCTCTTTCATGCTGCTGAAGGAAAATGAACGTGTTGGGATAGTTGTCTTGCATCTCCAATCTCAGGAGATTCACGTCCTGCTGTCGATTTTGTGCGCTCAAGCAACTGATTCCGGCGTCGATAATGCTCTTGTCTTTCATGAAGCCGTCAGAAGGGCGGTGGAAAAACAGTCTTTCAGCCTGCGCTCCTGCTGCGGTCAAGATGGTGGCATTCAATGGGTGCTGGCCGAAATGTAGAGGCGTCAGAGTGTGACGGAAGGTGGCTTTCCTTTTCGTGACACCATCCTCATCTGCAAGGGCTTCCGCCACGATGTCCGCTGACGTATTCCAGAGTGCTAAGGAAGCCACGGCATGGCCTGCTTCGTGATGAAAAACGAACTGCCACCATCGGAGTTCATAGCAGTATTGAACAGGACCACGAAAAAAACCCCGCTCGTAGAAGCGACCAAACAAATCGTAGATGAACCTCATCGGTCATGGTCCTCACGTCCACCTGTCCGCCACCAACAGAGAGAAACCCTTCCCAACCAGGGGATTCCTCAATAGCGGTCGAACATTAGGGCGATTAGGACGCCCGAAACAATAACTTGAGCAAGTGTCAGTTGGGCGCAATGGTGTAGTTCCAATCGCCGTGGAAGTCGGCCTTGGTGATCTGAAGGGATGCCATCTCTTCGTCACTCACCTTGGCTCCTGTCTCATAGCAGTTGGTGTCCAGCGCCGCCTGAACTTCGAGTCCCGCTTCGGTGGTGGTATGGGCAATCAGGCTTACGATCACCTCATGGCTCACCAGCGGTCGTCCCCGCCAGTTCTGCGTGATGTGGCAGAACAGCCGGTGTTCGATCTTGTTCCACTTGCTCGTCCCCGGCGGCAGGTGGCTCACGCTCAGCGGCAGCCCGACGGCGTCGGCCAGCCCTTGCAACGCCATCTTCCACAGCCGCGACCGACTGCCGTTGCTCCCCCCGCCGTCCGCCGTGATCAGCAACTTCCGGGCGCGTGGGAACCTCTTGGCGCCCATCCCTGCCCACCAGCGCCGCAGCGTCTCGGCCGCGAACCGCGCCGTGTCGTGGTCGATGCCCACGCTCACCCAACCCTGGTTGTGGGTCAGGTCGTAGACCCCGTAGGGAATCGCCTTGCCCAGAGCCGGATCTTGGAAGTCGTGGACCCGGACCTCTTGCGGCTGGCCTTTGGGCCGCCACTCCCGGCCGCCGTTCTTGAAATCCCCGACCAATTCCTTCTTCTTGGTGTCCACCGACACCACCGGCTGCCCCTGGCACTGGAACAGCCGCACCCGGTCGTTGATGTACTCGAACTGGGCGTTGCGATCCGGGTGCGCCGACCCCTCACGGGTCTTGCGGTTGGACTGGAGGCTGTAGCCCGCCTCGTACAGCAGCTTGGCCACGGTTCGGTCGCTGACCGCGTGCCCCTGCCGGTGCAACTCCTCGGCCAGCTTCGCTGTGCTCTTGCACGTCCAGCGCAAGGGCGATTCGGGGTGCCCCCGCGTCACCGGCTCGACCAAGGCCTCCAGCGCCTCTGCCAGACCGGGGTCGGTCTCGGTCAGCGGTTTGCGCCCGCCGCCCGGTCGCCGCACCCGCGGGCTGGGAGGAACGGGCGTGGTCTGCCGCGACCGCTCGCCGATCTCCGCAATGCCGGCGGCAATGGTATTGCGCGACAGCCCGGTGGCGCTGGCAACCGCCGAGACGCCACCCCAGCCCAGGGCGAGAGCTTCCGTGGCAGCCCACTGGCGACGGAGACGCTCGTCCATGATCGGCTGAAGAGTTCCATACTTGGTCCGCAGTCCTTGGAGGATGGTTGCATCGTGCATCCTCACAGACTACGAACTCAGAAAAACTTGCTCAAGTTGTTCTTTCGGGCGTCCTTAGTGCCAGTTCGAGTACCAGGCCAGCACCCCGCCGGCCCACATCAGCAGGTTCAGCGCGTTGAGCATCAGGCCGCCGAGGCCCAGCGCGACCGGCCGCCGCGCCCGCTGGGCGGCGTTCATGCCGAGAATCCCGAAGGCGAGGCCGGCCGCCGACAGCATCAGGATCAGCGCGCCGAAGAAGAAGCCCGCCGCCTCAAGGACGCTCGTGCCGCCGCCCTGGAAGGCGTTGACCAGCAGCAGCGTCGGCGGCATCATCACCGCGAACACGGCGCCGAACGTCAGCGACGCGGTTCCCCACTCCACGCCGCCGCTCGCCGGCATCACGTCCGGCCGGACGCGCGCCGGCAGGTAGTCCTCGCGCCCCAGGTCGGAGACGGGTCGAATCTCGTCCACGGTGTTTGCCCCTTTTCCCCTATTTGAACGCCTCATACTCCTTGCCCAGCACCGCCGCCGCCACCTTCAGCTTGAGGATCTCGTCGGTCCCCTCGTAGATGCGGCAGACGCGCACGTCCATCAGGTGGCGGCCGGGCCGGTACAGCGTCGACTAGCCGCGGCCGCCGAACACTTGCACCGCCCGGTCGGCCGCGTCCCACGCCGCGTTGGCGACGAACAGCTTCGCCTGCGCCGCCGCCAGGTCGGCCTGCCGCTTCAGGCCGGCGTCGTCCGGCGCCGCGGCGCTGGCGTCCTTGGCCCTGGCCGCCCATGTCACCATCGCATCCGATGCCGCCCGGTGCATTTCGATGGCGGCGATGTGTTCCTGCACCAGCTGGTGCCGGGCGATTTCCTTGCCGTGCTGCCGCCGCTCCTTGGCATAGGACACGACTTCCGCCAGGCAATCCTCGATCACGCCGAGCGACCCGGCGGCCACGCTGAGCCGGCCGCTGACCAACGTGCCCATCGCGATGCGGAAGCCGTCGCCCTCCGCCCCGAGCAGGTTGCCGGCCGGGACCTCGCAGTCTTCCAGCTGAAACATGGCCGTGTTGGCCGTCGGCATGCCGAGCTTGGCCGTCAGGTCCTCGCTCACGAAGCCGGGCCCGCGGTCCACGATGAAGGCGCTGACGCGGCGCTTCTCGGGACTGGGCGGATTCTTCGGATACGCGAAGGCGACGACGGCGTCGCAAATTCCCCCATTGGAGATGAGATACTTGACGCCGTTGAGGACGAACTTGTCGCCGCGCCGTTCGTAGGTCGTCTGCATCTCCAGCGGGTTGCTGCCGGCCTCCGGCTCCGTCAGACCGAACGCCAGCACCTTCTCGCCGCGCGCCGCCGCCGGCAGATAGCGCTTTTTCTGATCCTCATTGCCCCAGGTCAGGATGGGGTACTCGCCGATGGAGGTGTGGCCGGAGAAGAAGGTGCGGACGCCGGTGCCCTCGCGGCCGATGCGGACCAGGGCGCGGGCGTAGGTGACGGCGTCGGCGCCGCGGCCGCCGTAGGCCGGCGGCACGGGCATGGCGAGGATGTTGTGCTTGCGGGCCAGCGGCAGGACCTGATCGTTGAAGCGATGCTCGACGTAGCACAGCTCCTCAATCGGCCGGACCTCCTGGCAGAACGCCTCGACGTCGGCGAGCAGTCGTTCCTGTTCCGACGGACTCATGGCCGGGCCTCCTGGCGCCTGGGGCGGCAACGCTTTCAGTGTAGTCCGGGGCGAGACGGCGAGACAAGGCGAGCGGCCGGGGGGGATGGTCGGAAGGCCGCTCCTGCGATACAGTGTGTGATGCGAGCCGGCCGTCAAACCTCCACAAGGTTGCCAAGAAAGAATTGCCCGGGCACTTCCCACCGGCAGTTCGAGGAGGCCGCGTGCCAACCGACGAACCCCAGCAGGCCGATTTGCGCACCTTGGCCGACGCCGAGGAGCGCTTGCGCTCGGTCGTCAACCACGTGGTTGACGGTATCATCAGCACCGACGAAAACGGCATGGTCACGACTTTCAACCCCGCAGCCGAGAGGATTTTCGGCTGCACCGCTCAGGAGATTATCGGGCGGAACATCAAGCAGCTGATGCCGGAGCCGTACCACAGCCAGCACGACGACTACATCGCCAACTACCTCCGCACCGGGCAAGCCAAGATCCTCGGCATCGGACGGGAAGTGGTGGGGCGCCGTAAAGACGGCTCCACGTTCCCGATGGACCTGGCGATCAGCGAGTTCCGTTTGGGACAGGGCCGAGGCTTCACCGGCATCGTCCGGGACATCGCCGAGCGCAAGCAGGCCGAGGATCTCCTGCGACGAGAGCGGGAATTCATTCGACTGGTGCTGGACACCGACCCCAACCTCATTTTCGTCAAGGACGCCGCAGGCCGGTTTGTCCTGGTCAACAAGGCCCTGGCGGACCTGTATGGCACGACGCCCCAGGCTCTGGTGGGGCGAACCGCGGGCGAGGACGTGGCGGCGCCCCGTGAGTTGGACGACTATCGCCGGGTCGAGCAGGAAGTTTTGCGCACGAGGCGAGCGGTCACGCTGGGCGAGTCCAACACTCGGCCCGATGGGCGGGTTTACTGGTTCCACACGGTCAAGGCGCCGCTGGTTCTGCCCGACGGCACGGCCCACGTGCTGGGCATCGCCGCCGACGTCACCGAGCAGAAACGGGCCGAAGAGGCGATGCGCCAGGCCCAGCAGCGGCTCCGCGACGTCGTCGCTTCCAGTCCCGCCGTCCTCTTTACGCTGGCTCTCGATGGGGAGCGCATCCAGGGGATCAGCTGGATCAGCGACAACCTTCAGGAGATGCTCGGCTACACGGCCGAGGAGGCGCTCGGCCCGGACTGGTGGCTTGCCAACATCCACCCGGAGGACCGGGACCGGCTCATCGCGCACACCCGCGAGCAGTTATTCACCCGGGGCCGTACAGCCCATGAGTACCGCTTCCGGCGCCAGAATGGGCAGTATCGCTGGACTCGGGTCGAGATCCGGCTGATCCGCGACGACGGGGGCGGCCGCCTCCCGGCCGCGGTGGGCTCATGGTCGGACGTCACGGAGCGGAAGCAAATCGAGGAACAGCTGCGCCAGGCGCAGAAGATGGAGGCCATCGGCCAGCTGGCCGGCGGCGTGGCTCACGACTTCAACAACCTCCTGACGATCATCAACGGCTACAGCGACATCGTCCAGACGCAGCTTCCAGCCGACAGCCCGGTGCGGGCGTCGGTTCGGGAGATCGGTCAAGCTGGGGAGCGGGCCGCTTCGCTGACCCGGCAGCTCCTGGCGTTCAGCCGCAAGCAAGTGCTGGAGCCCAAGGTGCTGAACCTCAACGCCATCGTGACCGACACGACGAAGATGCTGCAACGGCTCATCGGAGAGGACGTCGATCTGGACGCCATCCTGGGGCCGGGCTTGGGCCGCGTGAGGGCCGATCCAGGCCAGATCGAGCAGGTCCTCATCAATCTGGCGGTGAACGCTCGCGACGCCATGCCCAAGGGCGGCAAGCTGACCATTGAGACGGCCAACGTCGAGCTGGATGAGACGTACGCGCAAGCCCACGCGGACGTTCGACCTGGCCGCTACGTCCTGCTGGCCATGACCGACACGGGCTGCGGCATGGACGAAGCGACGAAGGCCCGCATCTTCGAGCCGTTCTTCACCACCAAGGGACCGGGGAAAGGGACCGGGCTGGGTCTGGCGATGGTCTACGGCGTCGTCAAGCAGAGCGAGGGGCACCTCGCCGTCTACAGCGAGCCGGAACATGGCACTACCTTCAAGATTTACCTTCCGGTCATTGAGAAAATCCCTTCGTCGGGCAAGTCGCAACCCGGCCTGAAACTCGCGCAGCAGGGCAATGAGACGATCCTCCTGGCCGAAGACGAACCGGCCGTCCGGGTGCTGACCCGTCACGTCTTGCAGATGCACGGCTACACGGTTCTTGAAGCCAGCCAGGGCGAGAACGCGCTCCGCATCGCGGAGGCATGCAAGGACACGATCCACCTGCTGGTGACGGATGTGGTGATGCCGGTGATGAGCGGTCGCCAGCTCGCTGAGCGTCTCACCGCCGTACGGCCCGGCGTGAAGGTCTTGTATCTATCGGGGTACACCGACGACGCCGTCGTGCGTCACGGCGTTTTGGAAGCGGAAGCGGCCTTCCTCCAGAAGCCCTTCACGCCGGCCGGCTTGGCGCAGAAGGTGCGCGAAGTACTGGACCGATAACCACGCACCATGAAGGCGCTGACGCGGCGTCCTGTCGCCGCGGGCGCGGGTCACGGCGTCGCCGTGCAGTCGTTCCTGGTCGGACGGACTCATGGCCGGGCCTCCTGGTGCCTGGGGCGGCAACGCTTTCAGTGTAGTCCGGGGCGAGACGGCGAGACAAGGCGAGCGGCCGACCTCCGCCGATTGGGTAGGTTGCAACGGTTGCGCCGGATGACCGGGCGCCTGCGAAATCGGTTTCTTTGGCGCTTTTGTTACAGCCCGCATCTTTGCCGCACGATATCACAACAGAGGGGGCGGGGCGACTCCGGGCTAAGACAACCCAGTCCAGGTTGCGCGAGGGACGACATGCGCCGAGCGGTGATGGCGGCATTGCTGCTCGCATGGCTGGGGGCGACGCCCCTGTCTGCGCAACAAGCGGCGGTCCTGGGGGCGCCTCTCCCCGTTTCCCCGGACGGGCGACTTGGCCCCGTCCTGGGGACCGCTTGGGCCTCCGAGGCCCCGGCCTCGACTTGCGATGCGGTGGACCTGGCCGAGCCGTTGGCCTGGCAAACCGTCTGGGGGCTGGTCGGGCTGCGCGCGATTCCCGCCGGCCCCAAGGTGGCGCCCAACGGAGAGGAATACCACCCGAATTTCAGCATGGACCTGGACCTCAACGGCTGGATTTGGCGCAGCGAGCGCGTCTACCTGTTCGGCGACGCTCGCTTCTGGGGCGAGAAGCCCGAGTACGGCGTGACCAACGGCCGCGACGGTTTTCTGGGCACCAGCAAACGCCAGTTCGACCTGTCGGGAGGGGCCGCCTGGAACTACGCGGGATCGTGGGAGGCGCGCGCCTTCGGCTACTCCCTGAGCAACCTCAATCGCGGCGACAGTCCGGTGACGCCGGCCGGCATCAACGATGGTTTTGGGCTGGAAAATCGCTATTACCTGTCGCCGGAGTACGCCCAGCTGGGCCAGACGGGGTTTGACGTGACCCGGGCGACCTTTCTGAGCGTCGGCTACTACCCGAGCAAGACCCTGGTGGGCAACGACGGCCGGACGTTCCAACCCGGCCTGCTGCTCCGCGCCTACTTGACGTGCGATCTATGGGATTGGCCCGCTTATGCGTTCGGCGACGCCACGTACATCGGCGAACGCTCCTTCCAAGCCAAGCTGCTGCTCTTCGACGTGGGCCTGGCGGCCCGGCCGTTCGCTTCCTGTCGGCAATGCGAGTTTCGCCTTGGGGTGGAGAGCACGGCCGACTTCCAGGTGGGCGACGTCCAGAATTTGTGGTATGCGTCGGTTCGCTACGTCTTCTGAGGGCGGCGTCCAGGGGCCGGCGACCGTGGCCGGTGCTGATACAATGAGGATGACCCACGCAAGAGGAGCAACCCCATGAGTTCAATTCTGATGAAGGGCGTCATCCGCAACGGGCGGGTGGAAGTCGCTGAGCCGATCAACCTGCCGGACGGTTCGGAGGTCACCATCACCGGTCGCGCTCACGGCAAGTTTTTGGGTCTCGAAGACAACGATCGCCCGATGACCCCGAGCGAAATTGCGGAAGCGCTCGCCGCCATGGAAAAGGTCGAGCCTTTCGACATGACGGACGAAGAGCGGGCCAGTGCCGACGCCTGGGAAAAGAAGGTGAACGATTACACCATCGCCAACATGGATAGGGGCGTCGAGGATGTCTTTCCATGAGGCGTTATCTGCTAGACACCGGGATCGCCGGCTGTTACATCGACCGCCGGCGTGGCGTCTTTGAGCGCGCACAATCCGAAAGCTCCCTCGGCAACTGGATCGGTGTCGCGCATCCGGTGTTGGCGGAGTTGGCCTATCGCGTGGAAGGCGGCCCGAACCGAGACCGCAACTTGCAACGGCTGCAACTGGCACTTGCCTCCTGGAAGCTCTGGCCCGTCACCGAGGCGGCCGCATTCGAGTATGGCCGAATCGCCGCCGAACTCCGACGTATCGGCCGGCCCATCGGCCAAAACGACATGATGATCGCCGCCATTGCGCTGACATTGGGCAGCTGCACGGTCGTCACCATGGACGGGGACCTTTCCGGTGTGCCGGGGCTGACCGTCGAGAATTGGGCTTCCTGACCGCTCACCCTGCGAGCCAGCTCAAACGGTCGCTGGACAGCAAGTCCCCCTATTGTGGCGCCGTCTCTGCTCTGTTGTGGCACGGTCTCCTGACCGTGCCACCCGCCCGAAGGATGGCGCCGCTCGCCGTTGCCGCCCACGCCGATCCGTGCGACAATAGCCCCCATCCCGGACTCGCAACACCGCCGAGACGCCGCTATGCCCGATTCCACCATTCCTCAGATCATCGACCCGCGCGATCAGCCCACCCAGTCCGAGCTGACCGTCGGCGCCGCCTGCCCCGTCGTGCAGCGCATCGGCGACTACGAGTTGCTCTACGAGCTGGGCCGCGGCGGCATGGGCGTCGTCTTCAAGGCCCGCGACGTGAAGCTCAACCGCCACGTGGCCGTCAAGATGATCCTGCCCGGCGCCATGCCGGATGAAACCGACCTGGAAAGGTTCCAGACCGAGGCGTCGGCCGCCGCCTGCCTCAAGCACCCCAACGTCGTCGCCGTCCACGCGGTCGGTCAGCAGGACGGCCGGTGGTACTACTGCATGGACCTGATCGAGGGGCCGAGCCTGGCCAAGCGGCTGGCGCCCGGCCCCCTGCCCGGACGGACGGCGGCGCGCTACATGGTCGGCGTCGCCCGCGGCATCGACCACGCCCACAAGAACGGCGTGCTGCACCGCGACCTCAAGCCGGCCAACATCCTGCTCGACGCCGACGACCAGCCGCACGTCGCCGACTTCGGCCTGGCCAAGCAGATGACGCGCGACCGCCACGGCTGCACGCGCACCGGCGCCGTCCTCGGCACGCCGGGCTACATGGCCCCGGAACAGGCGTCCGGCGCCCGCGAGATCGGCCCGGCCTGCGACGTGTACGGTCTCGGGGCGCTGCTGTACGAGCTGCTGACGGGCCGGCCGCCGTTCCAGGCCGAGACGCCGCTGGACACGCTCATGCAGGTGCTGGAGCGCGACCCCGCCCCGCCGCGCCTGCTCAACCACAAGGTGGACCGCGATCTGGAGACGATCTGTCTGAAATGTCTGCAAAAGGACCCGGCGCGGCGCTACCCGTCGGCTGCGATGGTCGCCGACGACCTGGAGCGCTATCTCAACGGCGAGTCGATCCGCGCCCGCACCTTCAGCATGATCGACCGCATCACCTGGACGCTGGAACACAGCCAGTACGACGTGCAGTTCGGCGCCTACGGCACGATGCTGTACTGGTTCGCGGCCATCGTCATGACGACGCAGATCGCCAAGCACCTGCTGATGGCGGCGGGCCAGGCGGTCGTCTGGGTGGCGGTGTGCCAGGCGGTGCAGTTCGCCCTGATCTTCGCGGTGTTCTGCCTCTACCGCGGCCGGGGCAAGGGCATCGCGCCCACGACGACGGCGGAGCGGCAATTGTGGTCTGTGTGGATCGCGTATATCGCCGCATCGGTGCTGATCGCCGTGATGAGCTGGCGGCTGTTCTCTGTGGAGCAGGTCTACCGGATGGTCGAATACCCGTTCTTCGCCGTCACGGCGGGGATGGCGTTCTTCTTCCTGGGCAGCAGCTACTGGGGCTGGTGCTATGCGTTCGGCCTGGCGTTTTTCGTCGTTTCGGTGCTGATGCTGTTCGACACGCGCTGGGCGGTGCTGGAGTTCGGGGCGATTTGGACGGCATGCCTGGCGATCCTCGGCACGCGGCTGCGCTGGCTGGCGAGGGAGCGAACGGAAGGGGCCAAGGCGGCGGGGCGATGACCGCGGGCGAGGCCGTCCGGCACGGGCTTTGCACCTTCAATACCCTTCTCCGTCCTGGCATGGCCCTTGCCGAAAAAAGTGGGAACGTCCGAGGGGCGAGGTTGCCTTCCCGGCGGATCGTCTGTAATCAATACCGTGCAGCCATCATTCCACCGCCCGGTGGAGGCGGCCGTGGCCGACGCTGGCACCCCCTCCGGTCCCATCGCCATTTGAGAAACTAGAGAGACGACAACTCGCAGTGTACCGTTCGGTCGCCCATTCGTCCCCGCACCGTCCGACCGCCCGACCCGCCATGCCGACGACGCCGTCGTGGCCGTGGTCGTGCGCGCCGGCCGCCGGGAGTCGCTCCGCCCCAACCGTCGCATCATGCGCCCGAGAGGAGCACCACCCATGATCCGCTTCCGCTGCCCGCTCTGCGACAAGACCCTCAAGGCGCCCGACGGGAAGGCCGGTGCGGCCGTCGTTTGCCCCCGCTGTCAGGAGCGCTCCGTGGTTCCCGCGGCGGCGGCCGCGACCGACGCCGACGGGCGATCCTCGGAAACCGAGGCGTCGGGTCGGGCCGCGGCCTGTCGGCGCGGGGGGGAGGCCGCGTCGCTGTTTTCGGGGATGAGGCCGGGCGAGCGGTGGGCCGTGGGCCTGGCTGCGGGCGTGGGGGTTCTGAGCTTGCTGCTGGCGATCGCGGCCCCGGCCGTGCCCGCCCTGGCGTCGGATGCCGACATGGCGAAGCTCGGGGCGATGATCCTCGTCCCCTCTTCCGCCATCGTCCTCCTCTCCGTTCTGTACGGGCACGGGACGGGCTGCCCCTCGTGCGGCCAGTGGTGGGCGCGGAGGGTCGTTGAGAAGGATTTTGTCGATCGGGAATTGTTCGAGAAGGAGGGAGTCCCGTTTGCGAGGTCCACCTACCGGACGAATTACGAATGCACCTCATGCCGGCACAGGTGGTCGGCGACTTCCACGGACGAGTACAAGGAGATGGTCCACCACGACCACCCGAGGCAGCGGCTGGGGTGAGGGAGGCGCGGCAGGGCGCGCCCGTCACGGCTTGCTCATCCCCACGAAGCCGCCGTCGTTCTCGCGGGCCAGCGCCACAAAAAGGCGCCCACGTCGGGGCTTTCATAAAAGAACCCGACGGTGTGGATATGAACGCGCGCTTGCCCCTGGACGTCGCGGTTCCAGTCGTTCTTGAGCTTGTTGCGGATGATCGCGCCCAGCTTGGCGCCGCGCTCCACCTCCGTGAGCGTGGCGACCTCCTGCGGCGTGACGCCTTCGCCGAGGTTGGGCAGGCCGTCCGAACAGAGGTAGACCGTGTCCAGGCCCTGCGGCCGCATGGCGAACGCCGCCTGCATGGGGTTGTACATATTGGTGCCGCCGTCCGGCTTGATCGCCGCCAGCGTCTTGAGCACCAGCTCGGGGCTGGTTTTGGGGTCGTAGTCCAGCCATTGGCCCTCGGGGCCGAGCGGGAAGTGCGTCTTGTCCGAGAAAGTGATGAGTTGGAACTTCTCCAGGTCCGGCAGGCTGCGCATGATCTTGGCGACGGCGGTGCGCACCCCCAGCCACTTCTCCGGCGCCTTGTGGTCGTCGTCGAGGTAGTCCATGCTGCCGGACATATCGACGAGGAAGACGACGCGCCTGCCGGTCAGGTTGATGCCGGCGAAGCGGTTGTCGGCGGCCGTCTTGATGCGGTCCACCTCGGTGCGCCATTTCGTGCTTTCGGTCTGAAAGGCGTCGGCCGTGCGGCGGGCGTCGGCCAGGTCCTTCGTCAGCGCCAGCACCCTGTCCTCGTCGGCCGCGAACTTGTCCTTGTATGGCCGGAGCAGCGCCAGCTCCTTGTCGCGGTCGTCCAGGCTTGCATCCACCTTGATTTTCGCCGCCCGGAGGTCCGCAAGCATCTTCTCGGCGTCGGCGAGGTCGCGGCCGCGCTGGGTCGCGTCCTTCTGGGCGTCCAGGAGCTTTCGGCCGGTTTCGTCGAGGTCCGTCCGGCGCTGGGCCAGGTCCTTTTCCATCGCCCGCAGCTGGGCCTCGTCGTCGTCGGCCTGCGCCCGGGTCTTCTTCAGACTGTCGCGCAGGCCGGGCACGGCGTCGGCGAGGGGTTGCAAGGCGTCGATCTTGCCGCGCGCCTCGCTGAGCTTGTGCGAGAGGTCGTCGGCGCCGGCCCGCGCCGCGTCGAGGTCCTTGCCGCTCGCTTTCAGGCTGGCTCGCAGGGAGTCCTCGTTGGCCGTGGCGACTTGCAGTTTCGCTTCCAGCCGCTGCACGACGTCGGCCTGGTCGGCGGTCTGCCGTTTCAGATCGTCGCGCATCTTTTCCAGATCGGCGATCTCTCCCTTCTGCCGATCGAGGAGAAGGGCGGACTCCTCCTGATGCTGCTTGGAATCGCGGAGGTTGATGAGCCAGATGAGGATGACGCAGCCGAGGGCGCAGCAGAGCACGTCCACCATGGACAGGTTGAAGATCGACGGGATGCGGTGGCGGACGCGCATGTCGCTTCGCTCCAGTGTTCAGTATTCGGTGTTCAGTGTTCAGCAAGCAGGCGGACTCAACTCGGCTGTTGTTCGGTCGTCTTGCTGAACACTGAACACCGAACACTGAACACTCGGTTACGCCGTCGTCATCAGCCGCCGCTGCTGCTCGGCGGGCCGGCCGAGGAAGCGCAGCACGGGGCCGCCGGGGCCGAGGCGAATCCAGTCGCCGGAGCGCAGCGCCGCCTGCTGGTTGACGCGGTGGTCGTTGAGCAAGGTGCCGTGGCGGCTGCGGTCGCGCAGCAGGTAGGCGCCGCGGTCCAGGGCGATCTCACAGTGCCGCGCCGACACGGACGGATACAGCTCCGACTCGAACACCATGTCGCAGGCGGGATCGCGGCCGAGCGTGTAAACGGCCTTGGTCAGCGGGTGGTCCTGGCCGCGGAACTGCACGCGCGGCGGGCCGCCGTCGCCGAGGGACGCCGGGGCCGACGGCAGCGGGGCGGCGTCGATGCGGCCGCGCGCAGCTCGCCGCGGCGGACGCGGCCGGCCAGCTCGCAGGCGGCGCGGGGCACGGCGTCGGCGTCCAGCACTTCCACGCGCCCGGCCGTCACGTCGTCGTCCAGCGGCAGGTCGGCGCCGAAGTCGCTGGGGTCGGCGGCGCGGACGATGGACGGCCGATGCAATTGCTCCTCCAGCGCCGCCGTCAGGCCGGGCAGGCCGCCCGCCGCCGCAGTCACCAGGATCGCCGCCGTCGGTCCGCGTCCCGTCGTCGCCTCGGTGAACGCCTGCATCTCCGCGATCGCCTGCTGCACCAGCGGGGCGCAAAAGGCGGTCAGCTCGTCGGAGTGCAGCATCAGGTTTTGAAACCACTGCGGCGCCTGGATGACCAGCTCGACCATGCCGGCGGACGGCCCGCCCGACGCCAGCACGTCCTCCAGCTGGTCGTAGAGCGTCTGCTCGGCGTCGGCCGAGTGGCGCGGGTCGCGCCGGCTCATGCGCACGCAGCGGCCGGCGGCGCCGTTGAGCAGCCGCAGCAGCCACGCCCCGAGATTCAGGTGCGGGCAGACGTGCGTCTGCACCAGCTGGACGTGATCCGCCTCGACCGACACCGCCGACCACGTCAGGGCGTGGCCGTCCACGTCCACGACGAGGGCCAGGCCGGTCCACGGCAGCCGTTGATAGGCGGCCAGGGCGGCGGCGGTCGGCGCGGCCGTGGTGCCCAGCAGCGGCCAGCGCGCTTGCCCGCCAGTTGCAGGGCCTGGACTTCCTGGGCGTCGGAGAGGTACGTCGGCAGCGTCAGGAAGACGCCCTCGGATCGGCCGAGGGACTGGTGCAGGCGCTGGAAGACGAGGCCGAGGACGGCGGCGGCGTCGAGCCGATGACGGCCGGCGATCCATTCGCGCGACTGGCCCAGGGCGGGGAGGAAATCGAGGGCGGCGAGGTGCGGCGCCTTGCGGCGGAGCCTGGCGCCGGCGGAGCCGACGACGGGGCTGCGCCCCTCCAGGCTGACGGCCAGCGGGAGGTCGCGTCGGCCGTCGTCCAGGTCGAGGCCGCCGGGGGGACCGAGGCCCGTGCCGTGGACCGCGCGGGCGCGGCTGGCGTTCAATTCCAGGCCGACCACACTCATTGGCGCCTCCACTTCGTTGGGGTGAGGGTCGCAAGGTTCGCGCGTCCTTGCTTGCCGCCCGCCGCACGTGAAAGGGATGCCGTGCAAACCCATGCTTGCGCCGCGGGCCTCACCCGTTCAGGCGAGGGGCGGGAAATACCTTACCCGTAGCCGCATTCGCCAGAATGCGGGTGAAGGGCTGTCGGCCCGCATTCTGGCGAATGCGGCTACGGGGATCATTCCTGCTGCCGCTCGCCTCACGGCAGCCGCATCCCGGCTTCCGCGTGCTCCGGTTCATGATCGTACAGCCGCGCCACCAGATGTTCCAGACAATACTGCTGACAATCGAGGACCAGCGACTCCTCCTCGCGCTGGACGGAATGCAAGAGGAACATCAGCACCAGGCTCAGGGCCAGCGCCACCAGCGTGCAGTCGAAGGCGACGTTGAGGTGGCCGGTGGCCTCCTTGATGAAGGCGGCGATCTCCAGTTGCGTCTGGCCGCCCATCGTCAGGCTGGTGGCCAGGCCGCGCACCGTGCCCAAAAAGCCGATGGCGGGGATCGCCCATGCCAGGTAATGGACCGTGGCCATGCTCGACACCAGCCGGCCGAGGTCCACGTCGGCCTGGGTGCGCACGGTTTCGGCCACGTCGCGCCCGGAGCGGCTGATGGCGTACTTGCCGAGCGCGAGGCGGATCATGTTGGCCAGGATGTACGGCCCGCCGATGGACGCCTGCTGTTCGACCTTGCGCTGGAGGAGGCGGGCGTCTTCCGGCAGGATGCAGACGCCCACGTCGGTCGGCAGCAGCCCGAGGCCGAAGGCGCGGCGCTGGCGCCGCACGTCGAGGTAGCGCTGGCCGAGGATGAAGCCGGCCCAGACGAAGCAGCAGTAGGAGGCGATCTGTTCCGGCCCGAGCAGGAGCTGGCCGAAGCGCTGCGGCGTCCACTTGGCGGCGCCTTCGCCGCCGGACCCGGCGGACGAGAACTGCCACAGCGGGATGCAAACGGCGAGCACCAGCGCCACGGCCAGCACGAGCCAGGGCCATTCGCGGTTGGGGCGCTGAGAGGAGTTATACGCCATGCTGCGGTCCCGGCGGCCTCACGCGGGTAGGGGGGTCGTGTAAGCGTGCAACGAATTGTGGGAGATGAATCGGGGGGTTGTCAAGTCTTGCGCGAAAAACGTTTCTGCCGGGCCTGAATTTCCGCACCGGGCGAGAGGGCGGCGTCTTCCGCGGATCGCCTCATACAATCCCCGCATGGACCCCGAATCGTACCTCGCGCAACTGGCCTCCCGCCTGGCCGACGGCGTCGCCCGGCTGCCGGAATCGACGCGCGCCCGCCACGCCGCCTATCTGCGCTCCGCCCAGAACGCCGACGGCGGCTTTCCCGGCCGCGAGGGCGGCTCCGACCTCTATTACACCGGCTTCGCCCTGCGCGGCCTGAGCGTCCTCGACGCGCTGACGCCGGAAATCTGCGACAAGGCGGCCGGCTTCCTGCGCACCAGCCTGACGCAATCGGCCAGCGTGGTGGATTTCTTCTCTCTTCTGTATGCGTGTCTGCTGGTGCAGGCGTCCGGCGGCCCCGACGTGCTGGCGAACGCCCCGGCGGACTGGCCGGAGCGCACGACCGCGCTTCTGGAGACATTCCGCACCGCCGACGGCGGCTATACCAAGAACCCCGGCGGCGCGTCCGGCAGCACCTACCACACGTTCCTCGTCGGCCTGTGCTACCAGCTGCTCGGCCAATCGCTGCCGGACCCGGCGGGGATCGTGCGCTTCGTGGCGTCGCGGCGTCGGGAGGACGGCGGTTTCGTGGAGATCGCCCCGATGCGCCGCGGCGGCACGAACCCGACGGCGGCGGCGGTCGGCCTGTTGCAGCTGACGGCCCCGCACGGCGACGCGCTGCTGGCGGAAGTGCGCGACGGCGTGGCGGATTTCCTGGCGGAGATGGCGTCGCCGGAGGGCGGGTTGAGGGCGAACGGCCGGGCGCCGCTGGCCGACCTGCTGTCCACGTTCACGGCGTCCTGGACGCTGCACCAGCTGGGGGCGCTGGACCGCATCGACGTGGAGGAAGCGCGGGCGTTCGCGGAGTCGGCGGAGCGGCCCGACGGCGGCTTTCACGGCGGCATCTGGGACGAGGGGTGGGATGTGGAGTACACGTTTTATGGGCTGGGGGTGCTAGGGTTGTTTTCAGACTGATCGGCAGCCGAAACCCTGGTTTGGCACCTAGAGGAGTCTTGTCAATGTTGCCGCTTGACGACAAGCGCTGGTCGGAGCTAAGGACGCCCGAAAGAACAACTTGAGCAAGTTTTTCTGAGTTCGTAGTCTGTGAGGATGCACGATGCAACCATCCTCCAAGGACTGCGGACCAAGTATGGAACTCTTCAGCCGATCATGGACGAGCGTCTCCGTCGCCAGTGGGCTGCCACGGAAGCTCTCGCCCTGGGCTGGGGTGGCGTCTCGGCGGTTGCCAGCGCCACCGGGCTGTCGCGCAATACCATTGCCGCCGGCATTGCGGAGATCGGCGAGCGGTCGCGGCAGACCACGCCCGTTCCTCCCAGCCCGCGGGTGCGGCGACCGGGCGGCGGGCGCAAACCGCTGACCGAGACCGACCCCGGTCTGGCAGAGGCGCTGGAGGCCTTGGTCGAGCCGGTGACGCGGGGGCACCCCGAATCGCCCTTGCGCTGGACGTGCAAGAGCACAGCGAAGCTGGCCGAGGAGTTGCACCGGCAGGGGCACGCGGTCAGCGACCGAACCGTGGCCAAGCTGCTGTACGAGGCGGGCTACAGCCTCCAGTCCAACCGCAAGACCCGTGAGGGGTCGGCGCACCCGGATCGCAACGCCCAGTTCGAGTACATCAACGACCGGGTGCGGCTGTTCCAGTGCCAGGGGCAGCCGGTGGTGTCGGTGGACACCAAGAAGAAGGAATTGGTCGGGGATTTCAAGAACGGCGGCCGGGAGTGGCGGCCCAAAGGCCAGCCGCAAGAGGTCCGGGTCCACGACTTCCAAGATCCGGCTCTGGGCAAGGCGATTCCCTACGGGGTCTACGACCTGACCCACAACCAGGGTTGGGTGAGCGTGGGCATCGACCACGACACGGCGCGGTTCGCGGCCGAGACGCTGCGGCGCTGGTGGGCAGGGATGGGCGCCAAGAGGTTCCCACGCGCCCGGAAGTTGCTGATCACGGCGGACGGCGGGGGGAGCAACGGCAGTCGGTCGCGGCTGTGGAAGATGGCGTTGCAAGGGCTGGCCGACGCCGTCGGGCTGCCGCTGAGCGTGAGCCACCTGCCGCCGGGGACGAGCAAGTGGAACAAGATCGAACACCGGCTGTTCTGCCACATCACGCAGAACTGGCGGGGACGACCGCTGGTGAGCCATGAGGTGATCGTAAGCCTGATTGCCCATACCACCACCGAAGCGGGACTCGAAGTTCAGGCGGCGCTGGACACCAACTGCTATGAGACAGGAGCCAAGGTGAGTGACGAAGAGATGGCATCCCTTCAGATCACCAAGGCCGACTTCCACGGCGATTGGAACTACACCATTGCGCCCAACTGACACTTGCTCAAGTTATTGTTTCGGGCGTCCTAAGAGCCTATCCCAAAACCCCTGCCGCCCTCCAGGTGATCCAGGCGCAGGCGAAGTGGAGGAAGGCTTTGTAATTGGGGACTTTTTTCTCCCAGCGGATCAACAGTCGTCGGAAGCGGTTCATCCAACTATGCGTCCGCTCCACCACCCAGCGCCGCGCCCGATACCCGGGGATCTTCTCCCTCGGCTCCGCCTTGGCCCCCCGGCGCTTCTTGACCGGGATGTGGGCTGTGTAACCCCAGCGGGCCACCAGCTCCCGCACCGAGGGGTAGTCATACCCCTTGTCCCCCAGAAAGTGCTGTGGCTTCTCCGGCGTGGGCTCGGGTCGCTCGATCGGGATGCTGTCCAGGGTGGCTTCGACCAGTTTCATGTCGGCCCGGTTGGCCCCGGCCACCTCCAGGCCCAGCGGCACGCCTCGGCCGTCCGTCAGCAGCGAACGCTTCGTGCCCTTTTTGGCCCGATCGGTGGGGTTCTTGCCCGTCTTTTTTCCCCCGAGCGGGGCCTTGGTCATGGTCCCGTCCAGGCTCTGCCATTCCCAGTCGATGCCGACCTTGTCGTCGTACTCGTGCAAGGCCTTTTGCCACAGCTGGCGGAACAGCCCCCGCTTTTGCCAGCGTTGGAAGTAGCGGTGCAGACTGCTGCCGGAGCCGAACTCGGGCGGGGCGGCCTTCCAGTGGCCGCCGGTACGCAGGACGTAGAAAATGCCGTCCAACACCTGGCGTTGGGGCAAAGGCGGCCGTCCCCCCTTGCGGGAGCGGCGCACCTTGGGCAACAGGGGTTCGATGCGTTCCCAGAGGGCGTCCGGGATACGGAAAGTATCGACAACCGTTTCACGAGAAGCGGCCATGACTCTGCTCCAGTTCGGTAGATAAGTGGCTACTCATATTATACCCTCCGACCGGGTTTTGGGATAGGCTCTAAGGACGCCCGAAACAATAACTTGAGCAAGTGTCAGTTGGGCGCAATGGTGTAGTTCCAATCGCCGTGGAAGTCGGCCTTGGTGATCTGAAGGGATGCCATCTCTTCGTCACTCACCTTGGCTCCTGTCTCATAGCAGTTGGTGTCCAGCGCCGCCTGAACTTCGAGTCCCGCTTCGGTGGTGGTATGGGCAATCAGGCTTACGATCACCTCATGGCTCACCAGCGGTCGTCCCCGCCAGTTCTGCGTGATGTGGCAGAACAGCCGGTGTTCGATCTTGTTCCACTTGCTCGTCCCCGGCGGCAGGTGGCTCACGCTCAGCGGCAGCCCGACGGCGTCGGCCAGCCCTTGCAACGCCATCTTCCACAGCCGCGACCGACTGCCGTTGCTCCCCCCGCCGTCCGCCGTGATCAGCAACTTCCGGGCGCGTGGGAACCTCTTGGCGCCCATCCCTGCCCACCAGCGCCGCAGCGTCTCGGCCGCGAACCGCGCCGTGTCGTGGTCGATGCCCACGCTCACCCAACCCTGGTTGTGGGTCAGGTCGTAGACCCCGTAGGGAATCGCCTTGCCCAGAGCCGGATCTTGGAAGTCGTGGACCCGGACCTCTTGCGGCTGGCCTTTGGGCCGCCACTCCCGGCCGCCGTTCTTGAAATCCCCGACCAATTCCTTCTTCTTGGTGTCCACCGACACCACCGGCTGCCCCTGGCACTGGAACAGCCGCACCCGGTCGTTGATGTACTCGAACTGGGCGTTGCGATCCGGGTGCGCCGACCCCTCACGGGTCTTGCGGTTGGACTGGAGGCTGTAGCCCGCCTCGTACAGCAGCTTGGCCACGGTTCGGTCGCTGACCGCGTGCCCCTGCCGGTGCAACTCCTCGGCCAGCTTCGCTGTGCTCTTGCACGTCCAGCGCAAGGGCGATTCGGGGTGCCCCCGCGTCACCGGCTCGACCAAGGCCTCCAGCGCCTCTGCCAGACCGGGGTCGGTCTCGGTCAGCGGTTTGCGCCCGCCGCCCGGTCGCCGCACCCGCGGGCTGGGAGGAACGGGCGTGGTCTGCCGCGACCGCTCGCCGATCTCCGCAATGCCGGCGGCAATGGTATTGCGCGACAGCCCGGTGGCGCTGGCAACCGCCGAGACGCCACCCCAGCCCAGGGCGAGAGCTTCCGTGGCAGCCCACTGGCGACGGAGACGCTCGTCCATGATCGGCTGAAGAGTTCCATACTTGGTCCGCAGTCCTTGGAGGATGGTTGCATCGTGCATCCTCACAGACTACGAACTCAGAAAAACTTGCTCAAGTTGTTCTTTCGGGCGTCCTAAGCCACGCCTACGGAGCTGCGACGGACATCCCGCCGCAGCTCGCTCAGCTCGCGGCCAATCCCGGAACAGCTGACGAGACGTTCCGGCGACTCGACTTGTGGGGTGCGTTGGATCACCAGAACTCCGTGTCTACGGCGACCTTTGCGGCGGTCCCTCATTTGGTGGATGCCGCCAAGGGGTTGCCACCCGAGAAGCGCGTAGAATTGCTCGCTTTTGTGGGATGTTCCGTAGCGGACGCAGCGCTTCCAGATACACCTGCTATTCCGGAGTATCTTCGCCCGGCCTACCAGACAGCAGTAAGGGAGGCTGCGGAGTTGCTCACGGAGACCCTTCTGTGTCCACTCGACTTGCATACGACGCGCTGGTTGCTCGGGGCAATGGCAGCGCTCAAGGGGCACACGCAGTTAAGCCACGTCATCACCGGTCTTGATTGCTTTGTGAACTGTCCGACCTGCGGCACCGAGATCGAACCCATGAAATCAAGTCTCAACTTGGAGTACACGCGCCGGCATCGCAAAGGTTAGCGAGGTCGTTGCAAATACGTGCTCTAGAACTCCGGACGCGCCCAGACACGGAGGCCCGTCCGTTGCCACGCAGAATCGCGTCACGCCATTCGGCGAGCTGATCGCCGTCGAGAACCGCGGGACCCTGATGGGCAACCGCGGCATCCTGCACGACGAGCACCAACGGATTCGGCGTCCATTCGCCAGCCGCCACTGGCTCTACTGCGTACTGCAATTCAAGGACCGGCGGCAAATCGTCATGGCGCCGCACCGTTACACGCAGCTGTTCTTCCTGGACGAGGCCACGGCCCTTGCGGCCGGCCATCGTCCCTGCGCCGAGTGCCAGCGCGGCCGATTCCGCGAGTTCCAGGCGGCGTGGGCCGCGGCCAATCCCGACCTCGCCGACGGCCCGGCGCCCAAGGTGGATCGGATGGACGCCGTCTGCACGCGGAGCGCATCGGCCCGGCGAAGGAAAAAGTGACCTATGAGGAGCGGCTGAATCGCTTACCGCCGGGGACGATGGTGCTGCTCCCCGGTTCGGAACAGCCGCATCTTGTGATGAACGATGGGCCGCCGCTCGCCTGGACTCCGGGCGGTTACGGGCCGCCGGCCGACGTACCTGCGGACGTGCGCCGTGCGCATCCTCACGCCGCGATCCGTCGTGCGGACACTGGCCGGCGGATTCCGCGCGGTCATCCATCCTCTCCGCTACAATGCGGAGAAGGAGGATACCCATGAGCCTTACGATCGACCTGCCGCCCGATTTGGAAGCCGAACTGGCCGCCGAGGCCGCCCGACTTCGTCTACCTCTTCCCCAATACGTCGTACATCGTCATCGCCGTCGGACGGCCCCCGAATCCCTATGCCGCGCACCGGCGCGGAGCTCGTCGCCTACTGGGAACGTGCAGGGACTTCTCGGTACGCGAACCGACATCACCGACCCGGTTGGAACACGTCCGCAATTTGCGGGAAAAGTCTGAAAAGGGAGAGCAATAGTACCCGATGCAACTCGTCGATGCGGACGTACTCATCGACTTTCAGCGGAGACACCCGCCCGCTGTGGCCTGGTTCGCCAGCCTCACGAATCTTCCCGCCGCGCCTGGCTTCGCGGTCATGGAGCTGATCCAGAACGCCCGGAATCGGCACGAGGTCCAACAGGCGTTGCGGCTGGTCGCTGCGGATGCAAATCGTGTGGGCCACTGACGCCGATTGCGACCGCGCGTTGTTCGATTACGCGGTCTACCACCTCTCCCACGGGTTGGGGCTGGTGGACGCGCTGATCGCCGCCTGCGCCGTCGGCCTCTCCGCGACCCTGTACACCTTCAACGCCAAGCATTACCGGATCGTGCCCAAGCTGGTCATCGCACAGCCCTATACACGATGATCGCCGGGACCGGGCCCGCGTCGCTGCCGAAGAAGGCGCCGGCTCAATAATCCAACTCGCCGCGCACGAAAGGCCCCTGGTCGGACAGGGCGCCCTGCGAGCCGTCGAGCCGGCCGACGTTCCACCAATCCTGGAACTCATAGCCGAATGTGAAGTGGATGTAATCCATCCGTGGAGGCGTGTAACTGAGGCCGGCCTGCAAGGTCAGCACCGGCACCGACTGCGTGCCCTGCTGCGTATTGTCGCCGGCGAAGGTCGTGCCGTCGCCCTGGACGAACCCTTCGTGGAACCGCTGGTGGACCTGGCCGATCAGGACGGCGCCGTCGATGCGTCCGAAGGCGGCCAACCCATCGAGGGCCGGGAAGCGCCGCTCGGCGTCGAGGCCGAAGTGCGGCCCGGCCCCGATGAAGTTGTTGCTGGTCCGCACCTCGGCCAGGCCGGTCAGGTCGGCGGTGGAGTCGAAGAAGGCGTCGGCCAGCCGGATGCCGACCCGCCCCTGGAGGTCCCAGAAGGGGCCGGGCGAATAGCGGGCGGCGGCGTAGTCGAAATCGAACTGGTTGAGGTCGAGGCGGCTGCGGAAATTGAGGTCGCCGAAGGGCGAGGCGCCGATGATGTTGCCCTCGCTGGTGAGGAAGCGGTAGGAAAAATCGAACTCGCCGAAGTCCTGTCCGAGACGGTATCCCAGCGTAAAGGTCGGCGCGACGGTCCAGGGCAGGTCGGACTGGGGCGCCTGCACGGTCGCGGTCGTGCCGTCGGGGAACGTCACGTTCCCTTGCACACGATTTTTGACATGCGGTTTGGTGAAATCCAGCTCCACGCCGAAGTACAGGCCCTCATCGGGCGAAGGGCCGTCCACCCAGCCGTCGCGGCCAGGGTCGGGCCGGTCGAACAGCGGCGGGGGCGGGGGCGGAGGCGCCGGCGATCCGGGGAACGGCGCCGCGGCGGGCGCGCCGAGCGTCGGCGCGGGCGGGCCGGGGTTGGCCGGCGGCAGGACGGGGACGGGGGGAGGCGGCGGCGGCTGCGCCGGGGCGGCCGGCGCCGACAGCGCGGCCAGCAGCACGGCGGCCGGCAAAAGACGGCCCTTGGCGACCATCGTATCTCCCTCCTCAGACCCGAGCGATTCGCGCACCGGGCGCGGGAGGGGTGATAGCCCCGCCGCCGGCCGCGGTCAAGGCCGAAGAGGGTTGGCGCTATTCCTTCGGTTTCACCGGGAAGTTCACCTCGGTCACGCCGGCCGGCGCGATCTCGATGGGGTCGCCCCTCTTGAGGCCCTTGTCGAGGTAGCCGACCGACTCCTGCCAGGCGACGATGCGGACCTTGCCGGCGGGGGCCTTGTCGATCTTGAAATGGCCGTCCTCGTCGGTGACGGCGAAGTAGGGATGGTCGAACACGCGGACGTAGGCGCTCATCCAGGGGTGAATGCCACAGCTGACCAGCGATGGCCGCCAGTCCGCTTTCCAGTTGGGGACGGACACCGAAGCGCCCGGCGGAACGAGAGGATTGAGGTTGGGGTTGTCGCCGGGCGAGTCGATTTTGGTGTTGTGCGGGATCGTGCCCGAGTTCCTGGCCACCAGCGTCTGGCCCTCGCGCAGGCAGACGATGTGCGGCTCGAACTGACAGCACGGCTGATCCAGCACCACCTCTTTCTGTGCGACTTCCTTCAAGTTCGGGTAGACGGGCAGGGGCTTCAGGTAATCGTCGGCGTTCACCAGCCAGACCACCGCCCAGCGCACCCCCTTGTTCTTGGGGTTCACGACGTAATCCGTCTTGAAGATGGGGCCTTTCTTCGAGCAAACCGCCTGATCCTTGTCCATGACGACCGGCGTCGGCGTGGGCGCGTCATCGCCCGCCCAGACGACGCGGCCCTGAATGGTTCCCCACGGCTCCGGGGCGGCGGGCGCTCCGGCGTCCTGGGGCGCCACGGGAGCGTCGGCGTCGTGCGGGGGCTGTTGCGGCGGGTCGGCTCGCGCCGCCGGCTGCGTCGCCTTCAGGCAATACGTCAGGGCGCCCACGCCGACCCCGGCCGCCAGCGTCAGAAGGACGACCGCGGCGATCTTCAACTTCGTAAACAGCACGGCTTTCATGGCTCCTTGCGTCAGAGCGGCGACCTTGGCTGAGACGATCCCGACCGCCGCCGTGCCCGCCGCCAGGCTGACGGCGGCCTTGATGGTGGATAGCGCCAGCGCGGGCGGCACGCACGCCGACCGCCCATTCTCCGCGATCGCCGCCCCGTCCGGGAGGGTTATGCCGTGGCGCGTCATCCGCCGGGCCAGCAGCCCGCGCGCCCGCGACAGGCGGCTGGCCACCGTGCCCTCCGGCCAACCGAGCTGCGCGGCGGCCTCCTTGCGCGTCTTGCCTTCCAGGTCGCAGGCCAGCAGAGTGACGCGGTACTTGGCGGGCAGACGAGCCAGCTCTCGGTCGAGCGCCGGCCGCAGCTCCTCCCACACGTCTTCCACCGCTTCCGTCCGGGGCGCCGCCTTCGCCTCCTTGAGACGGCGCTTTGCCGCCGCCCGCCGCGCCTCCAGCGCGGTGCGGTAGGCGACGCCGTGCAGCCAGGCGCCGACCTGGCCGCGGGGCCGGACGGAATCGCCGCGTCGAACGAGGAGGAGAAAAGTCGCTTGAAAGGCGTCGTCGGCGTCGTCGGGGTTCTTGAGGACGCGGCGGCAGACGCCGAGGATCATGGGGCCGTGGCGCCGCACCAGTTCGGCGAAGGCGGCGTCGTCGCGGCGCAGCAGGAAAAGGTCGAGGAGGTCCCCGTCGGCGAGGCCGGCGGCGCCGTCGCGGGCCGCGGCGTCGCGGATTCGCTGAATGACCCGGTTCAGACGCATCGTCGCCATGCGCTTCGCCCCGCGCTCCGTCCGTCGCCACACCCTCTATATTGGTCGGACGGGCGCGAATTGATCCAGTTTTTTCTGACGGCACTCAGGCCGAGGCGGACTTGGGCCGCACCTGCTCCGCCGCCGCGCCGTTGCGGGCCGCGTCGAGCAAAGGGGCGATGTGATAGCGGAATTCGCGGAACTGAATGGTCACGACGAGGCCGTTGCTCACGAGGACGGAGTGGGAGAAGACGCCGGGTTCGATCAGGTCGATCTCGTCGTACATCCACTCCGGTTGCACGTCCGAAAAGACGGGGGCTTCCACGGGCTTTTCAATGACGGGCGGCGCCGTCACGGTGTATTGCAGGATCGCCAGGGTGTTCAGGAACGCGGGGACCAGCGTGTTCACTTGCCGTGCGACAATCGTGACGCCCGGCGAGTTCAGGGGGAATGTGTAGGTGGGCAGCTGGGCCAGCCCGCACCAGTCGGCGTCGTGCAGGCACTGTTCGTCGTGGAACTTCCGTACGGATTCTGGCAGCTGGGACTCGATCTTTTTGTAACGCCGGCGGTAGCGCTGTCCCGCCCGCTCCCATTCCTCCTCAACGCGGTCAAGCACGTCGTCGTCGCGGGATTGACCCTGGACGTACAGTTCGGGTGTGAAGTACTTCATGGGTTCCTGGCCGCCTTTTTCCCTGCCGTCTCGTAGAAGGAATGCCCCAACGGCGGCTGTCGCAGCTGTTGGAAATGGGGCAGAGCATACGGGCCGGCGCTCCGATGCGGATCTTGGCGCTCGTTCGGGCCGACGGCATCCTCGATGCGGCGGGCGACGGCCCGGCTCTCGCGGGGAGCGCCGTCGCATACCACAATATCATGTCCTGCCCGGCGTTCAAGAACCGCCTGGGCCTCGGTGATGGCTGCACCGCGGATGACGCGGCCAAGGTTGCCCCGCACCGCCGTGCAAATCCTCACCGGCTGCTGAACGTCGCATCGAGACGCGTTCGGTTTAGCGGCCATTGCCCTCCTCCTTTTCCCACGATCTACCAGAGACTCCCGGCGACAGCCGGCGAATCCGACATTGGCAGCCTAAGAGAAGGAGTTGTCCGGTCCCAGACCGACAGGTGACTCCTACAAGGGAAAAGGGCGCGCCGCCCGGCGCAGCCGGCGCGGGGGCACTCCGGCCCTCCTCATCGGCCGCACCTTAGCAGAAGTCCAACCAGCCTGTCCCGAAAATCACGCATCCCGCAGCTTAAACGAGATATATTTCGTCTCCAAACAGGAAGCCCAGGGACGGGCTTCCCTCCGATTCCCTCAGTTGCAACCCGTTGCGCAACAAGCCCTTGCGACACGCCAGGAACCAGGGCGAAGCTGAGTGAAGCCGGGGGAGCGGGACGTGGTACCGCTCTTGGTACCGCCGGCCCTACCATTAGGGTCAATAACCATATCCATTGTAGATATTGACCCAGCTTGGGGCGGGCGGCCGAAAAGCCCGTGCCGCCGGCGCCACCCGAACAGACGCCGTGAAATTAGACGCCGGGGCGAGCGCCTGAGATACGCCCGTCCATCGCGGCGCTGGTAAGCTAAGAGGGTCAGGCAAGCCGTTAGCCCGCATCCCGAGGGAGGCAGACATCGAGGCTGCTAGCCGGGCGCGGAGGGGGACGGATGCCAGGGTAAAAAACACCCGTGGGGCGAACACGCCTCAGCATCCGAGGACCCCGCACATGTCGATTGCCACCGCAACTCCCACCCTCCCAAACCTCGGGGACAAGCTTTACTGGTCCCCCCTAGACATCGCCAGGCTCCTGGGCGTCAGCCGCAGGACCGTCTGGGCCATGATCGCTCGCCGCCAGCTGCCGCGCCCGTTGAAAATCTCGCGCAACGTGGTGCGCTGGCCCGCCCCCGCCATCGCCGCGTTCCTCCAACAGATCCAACCCCGCGCCTAACCCAAAATCGCCGGGGGCCCGGTTCATCCATCCCGGCCGCGTGATGCAAAAAAAGCCGGCGGCGGGCGCCACACCCGAACCGCCGGCTAAACTCTTCAACCGAGGAAATCATGACACAAGCGACCGCAAAGTGCAAGCCGGAGCCGCTGGCCGACGACGCATACAAGGCCCGGCTGAGGGCCGACATCGAGCAGAGCGAGAACCGGCTGCAGCAACCCCCCGCCGCCAAGCCCGCCCGCCGCCCCGTCCTGAAGACGCTGGCCGAGGTTCAGCCGCTTTCCGTCGAATGGTTGCGACCTGGTTGGCTGCCCCTCAACGCGGTCACCGTCCTGGACGGCGACCCCGGCCTCGGCAAGAGCACCATCACCCTCGACTGGGCCGCCGAGGCCACCCTCGCCGGCAGCGACGTGCTGCTGCTGAGCGCCGAGGACAACCTGGATAGCACGCTCCGCCCGCGGATCGAGGCCGCCGGCGCCGACATGGATCGCGTCCATTCCCTGGAAGCCGTCGAGACCGACGACGGCGAGGAGCCGCCCGTCCTGCCCTACGACATCCCGCTGCTCGAAGAGCTGATCGTCGCCCACAAGGTGAAGCTCGTCATCATCGACCCGTTGATGGCCTACCTCGAACGGCAAGATCCACTCGCACCACGATCAGGACATGCGGCGGGTTCTGCATCGCCTCAAGATGCTGGCGCAGAAGCACCACGTCGCCATCGTCCTCATACGCCACCTGAACAAAGACGATTCCACCAGGAACCCGCTCTACCGCGGCGGCGGCTCCATCGGCATCTCCGCCGCCGTCCGCTCCGCCCTGCTCGTCGCCCGGGCCCCGGACAATCCCGAGCAGTTCATCCTGGCCCAGTGCAAGAACAACTGGGCCCCGCTCGCCGTCTCCCTTCGCTACATCATCGAGACGGTTCGCCTTCCCAGCAAACGCGACATCGAAACCAGCCGGATCAAGTGGCTCGGCGAGGCGCATTTCGAGGCGGCGGACCTGCTGGCGAGCAGCGCCGCCGGCCCCGACCCGCTCGCCGACGCCGAGGACTTCCTCCGCGAAGCCCTGGCCGCCGCCCCGCAGCCCCAGGCGAACGTCGTCCAACAGGCTATCGACAAGGGCATCAGCGAGCGAACCCTCGACCGCGCAAAAGCCAAGATCGGCGTCCAGTCCGTCAGGTCGGGCCGCACCTGGAACTGGCAGCTTCCACCACCCCCAGACGGTCAAGGGCGCCAGCCCAACCCTCTCCCCAGCCTGGCGCCCTTGACCGACATCGCCGACTCGCACAACCTATTTCCCGGAGGCCACCAATGACCGAGGACAATCGCCAACGCCGCCGCGCCTTCGCCGTCGCCTGCGCCGCCGCGAACCGGCGCCGAATCAAGTACGCCGAACGGCAGGTCCAGGCCGAACGCCTGGCGTCGGCGAACCGCAAGCCAGCAGTCGCGGCCGTGCAGTCCGCCGCCGATCCTGCGCCGGCCGCCGTGGACGGCGGCCCCGTAGCTGTCACCCAGTTGCGGTAGACAGTTGCAAGCTCAGCCCGCGAAAGGGCAAGTGGACGCACCGAGAACGCTATCTTTACGTCCAGAAGACGTACATCGAGTGTGTGAACGTCGGATAACCCTACGTCCCATAACCGCAGGGAAAAAGTGCGCATCCTGTGTAAGCGCGTACAGGCAAACCTGCCAAAACGGCGGGCAGGAGAGCGCGTGTGGGTTTGCGGGGAGAATTTGGGCGGGTTTTGGCAGGGGGCGCGGGTGGCCTGCCCGAACCGGCGCCCGCATGGTCCCGGCCTACCCCGATTGGTCGGGCCGTGCCCTGCATCCCACCACGCCCTCGGCCGGCTGGTCCAGCTGTTGGACGTGGTGCCCGCAGCTCCGGGGCATGTCCCGGCCGCGTGGCCGCGGGTCGTCTCCCTGCCGCCATTCCTCCCGTCGAACCTGCGGACCTCGCCGTCCCCTTCACCCGCGTTCTTCTTCCTCCGGCAGTTCTCCCTCTTCCGGCACACCAGCAATGCCTACGCGGCGGCGCCCCTCTAGGCCGGGGAGGCCCCTTGCTTCCTCCCTCTCCGACGCTGCACGGCTCTCCAACGTGCCCTCCCGGGCCGCGTCCTGCGGCTTCCGGCGGCATCGTGCCGCAGCCCGCCCTCCTGGCGGGCGAGTCGTATGCGGCATCCTGCCGCCGCGAGGCCCCTGACGGGGCCCGCGACCGCGGGCGAGCCTTCTTCCGCCGCCCCAGCGCCCGCGAATCTTCCTTCAAGGCGGGGGCGGCGGCCCTCCTGGCCGGCCCCCGCCGCGCGGCTCCTGCCGCGGGTGTGACGCCTCCCCGCACACGTCCCTCTGACATCCCTTGCGTCGGAACTCGGGCCGTGCCGCCCCGGCCGCATCGTGCGGCACGCGGCTGGCGCCGCGGCGGCGGACGCCGCTTCGGCCCTCCGCGGCCCGCCCCTCGGGCCGGGGAGGCCCCGGCGCGTCCGGTCGCGGCCCACGGGATTCCACACGGCCGGTAGAAGAGACTCATAGTCTCAGTTGGCACCATCTTCCCGGCACGATGGCAGCTTTTTGAAAGGCGCGGCCCCGCGCTGCGGCCCTTCGGACGGCGACGCATCCTGCCCTGTCCGATCGGAACGATCCGACGCGTACAACCACCAGGCAAGCGCTGCCATCGCCGCCACCCAGCCGAACAACAGCGCCGCATCCCAAGCCGTCCGCCGCCAGGTCGAACGCGGAGCCGTTTCCGCCCGCCGCACACTCAGTCGCCACAGCCAGGCGACCAGCAGCACACCCGCAACGAAGCCGAGGGAGACCACCGATCGCACCAGTGACAACCCGTTGGCAGCGAAGCCGAAGACGACCAGCCCGCCCAGTACGGCGAGTACGGCGATCTCGGACCACTCCAGGCGCTTTTTCGCGGGGGATCGGCTCATTTCCGGCCCTGATGAAAATTCTACTTAAACGCATCATGGCCCGGTTGATGATTGGCGTCAAGGGCGCCAATGAACCTCAGTGACCAGCACTTCCTCCGCGAACTCGGCCGCCGCATCCGCGAGCGCCGCCTTGCCCACAAATGGACGCAGGCGCAACTGGCCGAGAAATGCGCCCTCCACCGCACCTTCATCGGCTCCGTCGAGCGCGGCGAGCGCAACATTTCGATTCTCAACTTGAGGCTAATCGCCAGGTTGCTGCGCGTCCCCTTGGCACATCTGCTGGACGGACTCGCCTGAATTCTCGCCGCCATCTCCCTACGGACGTTGCAATCCGGCTTTTCCCGTTTACACTACCCTGCAACGCCTGGGCGGCGTCTCCGCCTTGTCCGCGGTGCGAGCGAGCGCCCACCCGGCGCGCGCGGAAATCGTCCCCATGAAGTCCGTCGTCATCGAAAACCCGATCCTCAACTCGCCGTTCGAGAGCCCGCAACGGCATTTCAAGTTCGACGACGAAGGGATCACCAACGAGATCGTCGAGGCCCGCCGGCCTAGCAGTTACTTCATCCCGATCGCCAGCCCGAGGAAGAAGGGCAAGCAACTCGCCTTCGACACCGAGTGGACGCAGGACCGGATCGAGGAGAACAACGACGTCAACCGCATCCGCGAGCGCGTCGGCACTCTGGCGCGAAGGCGGCTATGCCGGCATCACGCCAGTCACCCGCGGCCTGCTGGACTACTGGACGCGACCAGACCGCGAGCGGCAGCTGTTCTTCTGCCAGATCGAGGCGCTGGAAACGCTCATCTACCTCACCGAGGCCGCGCGACAAGTCCGGCGACGCCTGGATCGAGAACGAGCTGCGCGATGCCGCACGACGCCGGCACCGGCGCTGTTCCGCCTCGCCTGCAAGATGGCCACCGGCACGGGCAAGACGGTCGTCATGGCCATGCTGATCGCCTGGCACGCGCTCAACAAGCTGGCCAACCCGCAGGACGCGCCGGTTCACCGACACCTTCCTGATCGTCACGCCCGGCATCACCATCCGCGACCGGCTGCGCGTCCTGCTGCCGCAACGACCCGAGAACTACTACCGCGACGCGACCTCGTCCCGCCCGATGCAGTTCGACGACCTGGGCAAGGCCAAGATCGTCATCACCAACTTCCACGCCTTCCAGCTGCGCGAGAACGATGGCGACGCCGGCAAGCTGACCAAGGCCATCCTGCGCGGCGGCAAGTCCGGCGCGTTCACCGAAACGCCCGACCAGATGGTCCGCCGCGTCTGCCGCGAGCTGGGCAGCAAGCGGAACATCATCGTCATCAACGACGAGGCCCACCACTGCTACCGCCGCAAGCCCGACGCGAGGACGGCGAGAAGCTCACCGGCGACGAACGCAAGGAAGCCGAGAAGCGCGAGGAAGAGGCCCGCATCTGGATCTCCGGGCTCGAGGCGGTGAAGAGCAAGATCGGCGTCAAGGCGATCTACGACCTGTCGGCCACGCCGTTCTTCCTGCGCGGCTCGGGCTACCCGGAGGGGACGCTCTTCCCCTGGGTCGTCTCCGACTTCTCGCTGATCGACGCCATCGAGAGTCGGCATCGTCAAGGTGCCCCGCGTTCCCGTTCGCGACGACTCGATGACAGGCGACCAGCCGACCTACCGCGACCTCTGGCTACGCATCCGCGACGACCTGCCCGAAGAAGGGCCGCAAGACCGAAGCCGTTGCGCGGCGAGCCCAAGCTGCCGGCCGAGCTGGAAGGGGCGCTTCAAAGCCTCTACGGCAACTACGAAGCAGTACGACGGCTCTGGGAGCAGAACGCCGAGGCCGAGGCCGACGGGCTGCACGCCGCCGGTCTTCATCGTCGTCTGCAACAACACCAACGTCTCGAAGCTCGTCTTCGATTACGTCGCCGGCTGGGAAACAGACGCTCGCCCGACGGCGCGACCGTCGTCGTCGCCGGCAAGCTCCCCCTCTTCAGCAACGAGGACGACGGCCGCTGGAGTCGCCCGGCCGAACACGATCCTGGTCGACAGCGAGCAGCTCGAATCGGGCGAGGGGATGAGCGCCGAGTTCAAGAAGATCGCCGCCCGCGAGATCGAGGAGTTCAAGGCCGAGTACCGCGCGCCGCTTCCCGGGCCGCGACGCCGAGAGCCTGACCGACGAAGACCTGCTCCGCGAAGTGCATGAACACCGTCGGCAAGCCCGGCAAGCTCGGCGAGCACGTCAAGTGCGTCGTCTGCGTCTCGATGCTCACCGAGGGCTGGGACGCCAACACGGTCACCCACGTCCTGGGCGTCCGGGCGTTCGGCACGCAGCTGCTCTGCGAGCAGGTCGTCGGCCGCGGGCTGCGGCGGATGAGCTACGCCGCCAACGACGAGGGCCGCTTCGAGCCCGAATACGCCGAAGTCTACGGCGTGCCGTTCTCGTTCATCCCCTGCGCCGGCAGCGGCGGACGGGAAGGAGCAAACGCCCAAGCCCGAAGCCCGGCCGAATCCGCGCCGTTCCCGAGCGGCTGGCCCAGCGCACCTACCTGGAGATCACCTTCCCCCGCCTGCTCGGCTACCGCTACGAGCTGCCGCCCGAGCACCTGGAAGCCCGATTCACCGACGACTCGCGCGTCGTCCTTTCGACCGCCGACATGCCGACCAAGACCGAGAACGCCCCGATCGTCGGCGAGACCAGCATCCACACGCTCGACGACCTAAAGAAGCGGCGGGAACAACGAAGTCGCCTTCGCCCTGGCCAAGCTGGCCCTGGAGAAATATTTCCGGCCGAGGACGGCGAGCCAGCGCCCAACCGGACGGCGCAGCCAGCCCGTCAACGGCGTCCAGGTCTGGCTGTTCCCGCAGGTGCTGGCGATCGTCAAGCGCTGGCTGGCGGAATGCGTCGTGTGCAAGGACCACACGTTTCCGCAACTCCTGCTTTTCGTTCAGAAGGCGCACGAGGCCGCCGAGAAGATTTACCGGAGCATCGCGGCCGCGGCCTCCACCGACCGCCGGCTTCGCGCCGATCCTGCGGCCCTACGACACAGACCGGCACGACGGCCGTTACGTCGACTTCGACACCACCAAGCCGACCTGTGCGCACCGGCGGCGGACAAGTGCCACGTCTCGCACGTCGCCTGCGACAGCGACTGGGAGACGAAGTTGGCCCAGGTGCTGGAAGACATGGCCGAGGTGATCGGCCTACGTCAAGAACCAGAGCCTCGGGTTCACGATTCCCTACACCTTCGAGGGCCGGCAGGCGAACTACTACCCGGACTTCTCGTCCGCATCGACGACGGCCGCGGCCCGGCGACCTGCTCAACCTGATCGTCGAGATTTCCGGCGAGAAGAAGAAGGAGAAGGAAGCCAAGGTCGAAACGGCCCGCAAGCTCTGGGTTCCGGCCGTGAACAACCAGGGGACGTTCGGCCGCTGGGCGTTCCTCGAAATCAGCGACCCGTGGGACGCCGAACACGCGATCCGGGCGTTTCTGGACAAGCGGAAGGGATTAAAGACAGGCGCGGGACGCAATCCGCCGACGGGAGAATGACTGATGGCTAAGAAAAAGGCTGATTCCGCCCCGAAGAAGAAAGCCAAGCCCGCGGCCGGTGCCGGGCCGGTCGACTCCATCACGCACAAGGACACCCGCACGAACATCCCCACGCGACGAACTGGCCGGCTTCGCCGCGGACGACGAGGCGGCGCCGAAATCCGTCCTCTACCCCCGCGACCCGTCGCTCGATCCGCAACTGGTCTGGAAAGGCAAGGACGAGCAGGACCGCAACCCCCTCGAAGTCCCGGCCGTGCCGATCTACATCCAGGAGAAGATCCACCCGCAGGCGATCATCGAGGACCTGCGCCAGCGAGCCGCCGCCGGCAAGCCGCAGCAGCGTGACCTGTTCGCCGACTTCAACGGCCTCGACGACTTCGAGAAGAGGGTGGACTTCTACCACCACGACCAGCACTGGTCGAACCGCCTGATCCTCGGCGACTGCCTGTTCGTGATGACCAGCCTGGCCGAGAAGGAGCGGCTGAAGGGCCAGCGTCCAGATGATCTACATCGACCCGCCGTACGGGATCAAGTTCGGGTCGAACTGGCAGGTCAGCACGCGCAAGCGCGACGTGAAGGACGGCAAGGCCGAGGACGTGACGCGCCAGCCGGAGCAGATTCAGGCGTTCCGCGACACCTGGAAGCTCGGCATTCACTCCTATCTGGCCTACCTGCGCGACCGGCTCGTCGTGGCCCGCGACCTGCTCACCGAGAGCGGCAGCGTGTTCGTGCAGATCGGCGACGAGAACGTGCATCTGGTGCGGAGCGTGATGGATGAGGTGTTCGGGAGCGATGCATTTCGTTTCACTGATCGCCTTCACAAAGGGAGCGGCTGGATTGGAAGCGGCCCACCGCTTGAACGCTCGCCTAGACTATGTGATTTGGTACGCCAAGCAGCCGGAGGTAAGCAAGTACCGCCAGCTCTTTGTCGAGCAAGGGAGTCGGCGAGCGCAGAAGGGTACACTTGGGTTGAACTCCCCGATGGATCACGGCGAAGGATGACGAGAGAAGAACGCCAGGGCGAACAGGCTCTTCCAAATGGTTCGCGGGTCTTCGCCGACATCGACCTCACCAAGCCAGGACCGGGTGCCAAATACACGATCCGCTACCAAGGCCAGCTCTACGATTCTGGAAATCGGTGGTGGAAGACCCCGAAGGAATCGCTCGAAAAGGTCATCGAGGCTGGCAAAACCATAGCCGTTGGAAAGAAGCTACGACTGGTCCGGTATGCTGACGACTTTCCTCTGCAAGCCATCAGCAACTTGTGGGACAGGATTCGGAGGCCAGACAAGGATCCTGTTTACGTCGTACAAACAAACGTCGAGATCGTTCAGCGCTGCCTCCTGATGACCACCGACCCCGGCGACCTGGTGCTCGACCCGACTTGCGGCAGCGGCACGACGGCCTACGTCGCGGAGCAGTGGGGCCGGCGCTGGATCACCATCGACACCAGCCGCGTCGCCCTGGCCCTGGCCCGCACCCGGCTGATGGCGGCCCGCTTCCCGTACTACCTTCTCGCCGACTCGCCGGAGGGCGCGGAAGAAGGAGGCGGACATCACTCGGCGTCGCCGCCCCGGACTGCACCGACCGCACCAACGACATCCGCCGCGGCTTCGTCTACAAGCGTGTGCCGCACGTCACCCTCAAGAGCATCGCCAACAACCCGGACATCCAGGAGGGGATGACGCCGCGAGCAGATCGACGCGGCCATCCGCAAGCACGCCGAGACGGAAATCCTGTACGACCAGCCCTACGAGGATAAGGGCGTGGTCCGCGTGACCGGGCCGTTCACGGTCGAGAGCCTGTCGCCCCACCGGATGCTGCCGACCGGGGCCGACGCCGAATCTGCCCCGCCCGCCGCCGAGGCCGCGGCCGCCGGCGCGGCCGACTACCTGACCATGATCCTCGACAACCTCCGCAAAGCCGGAGTGCAAAACACGGTCAAGAACGAGCGGCTGACATTCGACCGGCTGGACGTGTTCCCCGGCGAGTACATCCAGGCCGAGGGGACGTACACCGAGAACGGCGCAACGAAGGCCGTGCGGGTGAGCGTCGGGCCGGAGTTCGGCACGGTCGGGCCGGAGTGGATGCAGAAGGCGGCGCTGGAGGCGATCAAGGGAAGCAAGTGCGACCTGCTGCTGGTCTGCGGCTTCGCCTTCGACCCGCACGTTTCCGAGCAGACGCAGGAGCTGAAGAAGGAAATGCGCTTCGGCAAGCTGCGGATTCTGGCCGTGCGCATGAACCCCGACCTGTCGATGGGCGACGAGCTGCTGAAGAAAACCGGGAGCGGCAACCTGTTCATGGTCTTCGGCGAGCCGGACATTGACCTGCAAAAGCAGAAGGACGGCAAGCTGGTCGCCGAGATCCGCGGCGTGGACGTGTACGACCCGACGACCGGCGAGGTCCGCAGCCACAGCACCGACGACATCGCCTGCTGGTTCCTCGACACCGACTACAACGGCGAGAGCTTCTTCGTCCGCCACGCCTACTTCTGCGGCGCCGACGAGCCGTATGAGAAGCTGAAGAAGGCCCTGCGTGCGGAGATCGACGAGGCCGAATGGGCGAAGCTGTACTCGACCAAGAGCCTTCCGTTCGACCCGCCGACGAAAGGCAAGATCGCGGTGAAGGTCATCAACCACTACGGCGACGAGGTGCTGAAGATGTTCCGGGTGCCGTAGAGGAGCGCCGCAGCAGCGCCCTACCCTGCCAAGAACCGCTAACGCCAACGACGCGGAGGTAAGAATGGTCGAGCAGCCGATGACAACCCAACACGGGCCGAAAGGCTCATTGCTCCAAGGCGACGTGGCGTTTGCCACCGCAGCAGAGCTTATGGAGGTGTGCAAGAAACAGGGCGCCCGCCTCGCCACCGAAAAGACCTCGCCCGGCGAATTCAGTCTGGCCGTTACGGCCGCTTGGGGACCAGACGCCTCCTGGGCCCGCATGCGCGCCTGTGGGAGGCGTTCACCAGCCCCGAGCATCACTACCTCGGCGAGGAGCCCTTGGCATCACCAAGCGGGAATCCCACTGGCTTATCCCGGTGGGCATTCGCGACGCCCTCAACCGCCAGTTGGCCGACGACTGCAGCACGATCCGCAGACTCTCAGATTGGCCCATCACACGCTGTTTCGTCTACGTCGATGTGTCCGACTTCTCGCAGCACCCGCCTGGCCAGCAGGCGCTGATCGTCGCCTCCCTTGTGTCGCTGGTCCGCGACTGGCAATACTGGAACTTCGGCTTTGCCCTGGAAGCGTGGAAAGACCTGGAGGCTATGCTCTGCATCGGCGACGGCTACATTTTTGTGCTGAAAGACGTCGCCTGTGCGACCTACTTCGCCGCGCACCTGCGCAGCTTATCGAGGTCCAGGTCGCCCGCAGGCGCTTTCCCGTCGAGTTCCATTTTCGGATGGGCGTTCATGTCGGCCCGGTGTTCTGCTTCTGGGATTGGGGGCGCGGCGGCCAGCAGCAAGCGGCCACGGTCGTTGAGACGAGTGAGGCCCTGGAACGGACGGAAGGGGGGGACTGGAATTACATCGGCGAGGGGATCAACGGGGGCCAGCGCGTCTTGGCCGCGGTCGGCAAGGAAACCGACGATGTCCTGTTCATTTCGGGCAGCGTGAAGCAGGAACTGACCGCCAGGGACGACGGAGCCATGCCTTGCAGGCTGATCCTCACCAGCCTCTTGAACCGCGGTCGGAAGGCCGACAAACACAATCGGTTTTGGTGCGTATACGAAGTGAATCACACCGCCCTGATTGGGGCCGCGATGCCCAACACGCCGCTTTCGTAACGGACCACCGGGGACGCAGCCCTCCCCCCCCTGGTGGTCCGATGTGGTCTTCCTTCTAATCACTTTGCAGAAGATTTGGGAAAAGAAGACAATTTCGACTCCACGTGCCGCTGAACCCCTTGGTGTTCACTTCGCAACGGCCGGCGGACACAGCCTATCGTTGCACCTGTCAAGCAGTCCGTGCGCCGGCCTCCCTATCTTCATCACCAACACAGCACCAGTACCGCCTTCGCTTCATCCGGCACGTCTTTGACCTCATGCCGTTCCGCGGCGGTCATCCACCAACCATCGACGTCGCCGCCGCCGACCCCCACGGTTGGGTGCGGGGTCGGCGGCGGCGACGGCGATGGTTGGTGGGGGGTGGGGGCAACCGCCGCTCCACTGGTCGAAACAGGTGGACATCGGCAGCGGCCGCATCCCCACCTGCAAACGGCTGTGCCGTGAGTACACGGCACAGCCGTTGCGGGCGGTGGGGACGTGGCCGCGACCAATGTTGGCGGGGCACGGACGGACGGACTCCGGCTCCGGTTGGTGCTTTCTTCGATCTGTTGTATCTCTCTTGTCTCCTTGTTCCGTCTCTTGCTCGTGTTCGTCAACGCCCCGGCGGCTTTTACACTCTCTTTCATCCGTCTTATCTTTGAGAATCCGCCTGTTTTTGCCGTTTTTCTCTTGACTCCGCTGGTCGCTTATGGGACAATCCACGAAATGAAGTGGGCCGGCTGGTGCGATCAACACCCGCCGGCCCTGGTCCCGAACCTGTGTGTGAGGAACGGTCCCATGTCCATCCTATTGCATGCGACGCACCGTCGCAACCTCCCCTCCATCGGCGCCCTCGGCGTCTCCCCCGCCTTCTCCCAGGGCCCCGCGCCGAGTGCTGGTTCTTCTCCCGTTCCCGCCGGGCGTGGGCCGTGGCCCACGTCGCCGAGCGCCACGACTGGCTGCCCTCCGACATCGTCCTTGTCCGCGTCTCCGTTCCCCGCGACCTGCTCACGCACCGCGGCCGCGGTCTGTGGACCTGCCCGCGGGTCGTCCGCAACATCCTTTCCGTGTCGCTGCCCTGCGCCGCCTGAGCGTGCCGCGGCTCCGGCGGCCCGCTCAGGCCGCCGGCCCCTCCTTATGGAGACAAAAGAGATGAAAAAGCGTACTTGCAGCCTCCGCCTCCGCATCACCAACGACGCCGGCGCGACCTCCTACTACACCGTCCGGCCCGTCCTCCCCTCCGTCGGGGGGCCCGTCGTGGCCTTCAACCTGGAGAAGCTGGCCGGCCCGTCGTCGCCGGTCTACCTCGTCGCCGTCGAGATCGGCGGCATGGCCTCGTGCGACTGTCCGCAGCACGACAAAGCCGGAACATGCTAACATGTCGATTCGCTGATGGCCGCTGGCGTTCTCCCGTCCGCCCTCCTCGCGGCGCTGGTGAATCGGTCGAAGCTGCTGGACGCGGCCGAGGCGATGCTCCAGCAGACCGAGGCGAAGCTGGGGAAGACCGAGGCCGCCCTGGCCGCCGTCTCCGCCCGCGCCGTCCAGCTGCAAACCGCCCTGGCCGCCATCCCGCCCCGCCGCCCCAGCCGCCGCCGGCCCGCAAAGACGAAAGCGGCGTGAGACGTCAACAGGGACCGGCCCGATCGGGCCGGTCCTGCCCTTCATCCTGTTACTGGCAAGCCGCCCTCGGGACGATAACACCACAGAAGGAGGAAGGCCCCATGGCATCCGTGTTCAAGCCCACCGGCCGCAGGATCTACCGCATCAAGTTCATCGACCAGCACGGCGCCCCCCGCGTCGAAAGCTCCGAAATGCTGGACCGCCGCGCCGCCGAGGGCCTGGCGTCCCTCATCGAGCGCGACGTAGACCGCCTCCGGGCCGCACTTCAGCCCGAGCGGCCGGACATCACCGGCCCGTTCCTCGGTCTGGAGGTGATCGCCCCACAGCACCTACCGTGGGGGCAAGTCGTCGATATGTACCTGGCGGACCTCACCCGCCAGGGGATGAGTCCGCTAACGATCAAGAACCGGAAATCGCAACTCCACATTCTCGCCCGCATCGGCGTCTGGAAGACCCTGCACCACGTCACGACCCACAGCATCACCGCCGCCCTGGCGGCGGAGGCCAGAGAAGGCCGGGCGCCGAGCACCTGCAACGTCCACCGCGACAACCTACACGCCTTCCTGGAATGGTGCGTGGCCCAGGGGCTCATCCAGACGAACTCGGCGAGGAGGGTGAAGCGTGCGAAGACGACGGCCGCGGCCCTGCCGCACCGCAAGCGGGCATTCACCGCCGAGGAGCTCCGCCGACTCCTCGACGCCTGCCCGGCCTACCGCAATTACTATCGGGTCGCGGCCCTGACCGGGTTGCGATGGACCGAGCTATCCCGGGTGGAGCGCCACGACTTCGACCTGGAAAAGGGGCTTTGGACCTGCCGCGCCGAGATCGACAAGACGCGGATGACGCACCGCCTACCGATCTTGCCGGACCTGCTACCGACGCTGCAACGGGTCTGCGACGGCAAGAAGCCGACCGAGCGCCTGTTCCCGAGGCGACAGACGCGCGCGACCTTCCAACGCAACCTCCGCCGCGCGAAGATCGCCCGGTTCAGCGAGGACGGCCGCCGTCTATCGTTCCACTCGCTGCGTTACACGTTTTGCACGCTGCTGGCCCAGAAGCTCCCGCTCAAGGCCGTGCAACGCCTGATGCGCCACGCCAGCCTCAAACGGACGGCGGACCTGTACTTGCAGCTGGACCTGGACAGCCTGATTGACCTCGTAATCGATCTGCCGGCCGTGTTTCCTGAGCAGGTACCGCTTTTGGTACCGGGGCAACCGGCCGGCGGGGGGCCGACGACGCAAAGCCATACTCCGTAAGCTCTTACTAATCCCGCAGCTTGAAGCAGATGTATTTCGTCTCCAAATACGCCTCCATTCCTTCGTGGGCCAGCTCGCGGCCCAGGCCGCTCTCCTTCATGCCGCCGAACGGGCACTGCGGCGTCGCCGGCACCGGGTCGTTGATGCCGATGATGCCCGCCTCGATCCCCTCCGCCATCTTCCACGCCACCGTCAGGTCGTTGGTGAACACGTAGGCCGCCAGGCCGTAGCGCGTGTTGTTCGCCGCCCGGATCACCTCGTCCAGCTTGCTGAAATCCAGCAGCGGCATCACCGGCGCGAACGGCTCCTCCGTCAGCATCCGGGCGTCGGCCGGCAGTTCCGCCAGCACCGTCGGCTCGAAGAAGTAGCCCTTGGCGAAGCGGTCGCTGCGCTTGCCGCCGGTCAGCACCTTCGCCCCGCGCTTGCGGGCGTCCTCGACCAGATCGACGGTCTGCTGCATCGCCTTTTTCTCGAACATCGGCCCGACCTCGACGCCGGCGTCCAGGCCGTTGCCCATCTTGAGGCCCTTGGCGAACTCCACCGCCGCCTCCGTGAATTTCTTCTCACGTCCTTGTGGACGTAGAAACGGCTCGGCGCGATGCACACCTGACCGTTGTTGCGGAACTTGCCCGTCACCGCGATCTTCGCCCCCACCTCCGGGTCGGCGTCGGGGAAGACGATGAACGGGGCGTGGCCGCCCAGCTCCAGGCTCACCCGCTTCATCTGCTCGGCGCAGCCGCGCATCAGGTGCTTGCCCACCTCCGTCGAGCCGGTGAAGCTGATTTTGCGGACGATGGGGTTTTCGAGGAACTCGTCGCCGATCTCCTGGGCGGGGCCGATCACGAGGTTGGCGACGCCGGCCGGCAGACCGGCCTCGATCCATGCACTCGAAGACCTGGATCAGGCACAGCGGCGTCTGGCTGGCCGGCTTGCAAACGATGGTGCAGCCGACGGCCAGGGCCGGCGCGATCTTGCGGGCCTGCAGCGTGATGGGGAAGTTCCACGGGCTGATCGCGCCGACCACGCCGACGGGGTGCTTGAGGGTGACGTGACGCTTGCCCGGCGCCGAGTTGGGGATGACCTGGCCGTAGGCTCGTTTGCCCTCCTCGGCGAACCACTCGAAGGTGTCGGCCGAGTGCAGCACCTCGGCCTTGGCTCTCCGGCAGCGGCTTGCCCTGCTCCATCGTCAGCGTCCGGGCGATGGCGTCGGCCCGCTCGCGCATCAATTCCGCGGTCTTCTTGAGGACCTTGGCCCGGTCCCAGGCGGTGAGCTTCATCCAGGCCGGCATGGCCCGGCCGGCCGCCTCGATCGCCCGCCGCGTCTCGGCCCGGCCGCCGTACGCGACCTCGGCGACGACTTCCTCCGTGGCCGGGTTGGTCACGCCGAGCGTCCGGCCGGAGTCGGCGTCGGACCATTTGCCGTCGATGTACATGCGCTTCTGCACGGCGGTCGCGGTCGTCATGAGTCGGGTTCCTGGAGGGGGGAAGGACGGTTAGCCGCGACGCGCGGCGGAGCGCTCGGGTTCAAGCGCTCCGCTGCGCGTCGCGGCTAACCGAAGGGGCCTCGGGCGGGTTTCTTATTTGCCGAAGAGGCTGAACGGGTTGAATCCGCCGCCTTTCTGCTGATTCTTCACCAGATTGATGAGCGGGGCGACCTTGATGGTCTTGGCGATGGTCACGTTGGACCCGCTCACCTGCGGCTCCATGTTCAGGAGATCGGCCAGCTCCGGCGGGAGCTTGCTGCCATATTGCTGTTTGGCGTTTGTGATGGCGGTTTTCAGCCCGCCGCTCAGCTCGCCGGCCGCCGTGGCGTCCTGGCACAACGCCGTCACGCTGACGTCCACGTCGCTGCCGACCTTGATCGTCGCGCTCACGCCGTCCACCTTCCCCATAGGGAGGGGATTGGACGAGCCGGCCCCGGAGGCGGCCTGCGGCAACCCATCCTTGACGTTGGCGGCGAAGGCGACCGTGGCGTTGAAATCGGCGGATTTGATCGCGGCCATGAGCCTGTCGTTGACGTCCGGCTTCTTGTCGCGAGTCAGGACCGCCTGCAACGACGCAGTCGTGCCCATTACCACTTCCTTGTCGTTGGGCATGCAGAGGGCGTAGAGCGACGCGGGGGCTGGCGGCGGAGGCGCCGGCTGGCCCTTGAGCGGCGGCAAAGCGAACGTGAACGGGGCGCCTTGACGTCGATCATCGTGTACTTGCCGACCTTCGTGTCGGTGAAGGTGAGGTTGGGGTTGCTCTTTTTCATCCCGGCCTCGAGGTCCTCGATCTTGACGCCGCTCTTGAAGTGCAAGACCACGATGTAGGCGGGCGGACTGGAGCCGCTGAAATTCACCGTCGCCGTGCCGAAATACATTCGGTCGAGGTTGGACGATTCCACGCCCGACTCCTGACTGCTGGCCTTGTCGAACGCGCTCTTGGCGTCGGGGAACGCCGTCCACACCTGCTTGAGGGCGTCGCTGTTCAAGACCTGGTCCACGCGGACCTGGCCGACCATCTGCACGTTGTCGGGCATGAAATAGAGGTCTTCGGAGCCGCCGCCGAACAGCATCGGCACGACGTAGAAGGCGGCGACGGTGACGCCGCCCAGCAGCAGGACCCCCGCCGCGACGGCGATCAGCACCGGCACGAGCATCGACTTCTTCGCCTTCTTCCGGCGGCGCGGGCGTCGCTCCATTTCCTCGCCCATGTCCGCCCCCGCGTCTGGCTCGTCTTCCGGGAGCGGCGCAGCCCGCCGCCGCATGGGCGCGGCGGTCGGCGCCGGCGTAATGGCGGCGGCCGGCCCCTCGGGGATGTACAGAACGGCCTGGCACTGCGGACATTTCGCCTTGCGCCCCGCCAGCTCGTCGGCCACCTTGAGGGTGCGGCCGCAGCCGGTGCATGGAAAACTGATGCTCATGCGAGTCGTTCCGAGCGACGGCGAGAAGGGCGGCCCGGGCCGAAGCCCGGCAGGGTCGGGGCATGTCCGTCGCGGCCAGGCCCGAAGGTTGACCCGCCCAGGGGGTTGTTGAAATGGAAGTATTCTCTCGCATCCGTCGCCGTTCCGCAAGGGGCTGGCGCCGGAATGTGAGGCGAAGACGCGAAGGCGAGCGGCGCGGCGTCAGCCCGCCGGTGCGCCTTCACCGGCGGGCTGACGCCGCGCCGCTCGCCGGGGCGCTGCCGCCGGCCGCGCCGCCGCGTACAATCTCCCGCAGGTATTCGCTAGGGGTGTCCGCGCCGATGGACGGCGCGGGCTGAGAACACACCCTTGGGACCTGATCCGGTTCAGACCGGCGTGGGGAAGCGAACCGCCGCACGTCCCGGCTTGCCGCTCTTCCTTCTCCGCCGAGAACCCGCCGGGATCGTCTCATGGACTTCGATTTCCTGCGCCTGCTCGCCTGGTACGTCGGCGTCTTCGTCGTCGTGGGCGCGATCGATACGCTCCTGGCCGCCCTCGCCTACCGCATCAATCTCGGCGCCGCCGAGTTGCCGATGGATCAGCGCGAGTTCTGGACGCGCTCCGCGCTGGTCGGGTTCCTCGTGGCCGCCTACAAGGCCGTCGCCGTTTTCGTCGCCCTGGTCCTCGTGTCGCGGACCTCCTACACGCTGTTCTGGATCCTCATGGCGCCGTACCCGGTGCTGGCCGTCCTCCTCTGCAACTGGGCCTACGCCCTCGACGACCTGCTGGAGGCGTTCAAGATCTTCCTGCTCCAACATTTTCTCCCGGCCCTGGTGCTGATCGTCTGTTTCCTGTTCGTGTTCAGCGTCGCCGGTTTCCTTCGCTTCGTCGCGCCCTCTTTGTGAAAGGCCGTCCCCATGACGCAGATGGAATCCGCCCGCAAGGGCGCCGTCACCGGCGAGATGCGATTCGTCGCCGAGCGCGAGGACCTCGACCCCGAATTGATCCGCGACGAGGTCGCCCGCGGCCGCATGGTCATCCCGGCCAACACGGTCCACCTGACCAAGCGGCTGGAGCCGATGGCCATCGGCGTCGCCTCCAAATGCAAGATCAACGCCAACATCGGCAACTCGGCCGTCGTCAGCAAGATCGACGACGAGCTGGAGAAACTGCACACGGCGGTTCACCTCGGTTCCGATACCGTGATGGACCTGTCCACCGGCGGCGACATCGACGCCATCCGCCAGGCCATCATCGACGCCTCGCCCGTGCCGATCGGCACCGTACCGATCTACCAGATCATTCAGCAGGTCAAGGACGTGGGCGACATCACGCCGCGCATGATGCTCGACATGGTGGAGCATCAAGCCCAGCAGGGCGTCGATTACATGACGATCCACGCCGGCGTTCTGCTGGAATATCTGCCGCTGACGACGAAGCGCGTGACCGGCATCGTCAGCCGCGGCGGCGCGCTGATGGGCGCGTGGATGCTGCAACGGCACGAGCAGAACCCCTGGTACACGCATTTTGACGAGTTATCGGAGATTCTAAGGGCGTACGACGTGACCTACAGCCTCGGCGACGGCCTGCGCCCCGGTTGCCTGGCCGACGCCAACGACGCCGCCCAGTTCGCCGAGCTGAAGACGCTGGGCGAACTGACGCTCAAGGCGTGGCAGCACAACGTCCAGACGATGATCGAGGGACCGGGGCACATCCCGATGCACCTGGTCAAGATGAACGTGGAGAAGGAGCGCGAGCTGTGCCACGACGCTCCGTTCTACGTCCTCGGCCCGCTGGTGACGGACGTGGCGCCGGGCTACGACCACATCACGTCGGCGATCGGCGCCGCGCTGGCCGGCGAGGCGGGCGCGGCGATGCTGTGCTACGTCACGCCGAAGGAGCACCTGGGATTGCCGAACAAGGACGACGTGCGCCAGGGCGTGATCGCGTACAAGATCGCGGCCCACGCCGCCGACATCGCCCGCGGCCGCAAGGACGCCCGCAAGCGCGACGACGAATTGTCCAAGGCGCGGTTCGAGTTCGACTGGAATCGTCAGTTCGAGCTGTCGCTGGACCCCGAGACGGCGCGGGCGATGCACGACGAGACGTTGCCGCAGGAGGTGTTCAAGTCGGCGAAGTTCTGCTCGATGTGCGGGCCGAAGTTCTGCTCGATGAAGGTGACGCAGGACATCCGCAAGATGGCGGAGAAGGCGGAGCTGCCGATGGCGGCGAAGTGAAACGCGCGTCTTCGCCAGCCCGTAGCGCAAGCGAGGGTTTGCAACGAAGGTTCGCGTGCGCTTCGGGCTGGTTAAAAGACCCTCCAGCCTGTGCTTGGAGTCCTATCCGCCGTAACCGTTCACGAGCCGAGGGTGAGAAACGTACAGAGCCGCACCTAACGGTGAAGTCGCTTCTCGGCTACTTCGGTCGATGCGACCGACGTGCGCTGACGAACGACACGGGTCACGCGCTGAGGCCGCCTGGAGTGACCTCAAACTCCGAGAAACAGAAGGGCTGCCCATCAGGGCTGTCGGCCGCGCGACTGGTACACTCATTGGAGACCTCCTCGTGGCGGGGAGACCAAGTGAGGCGGCCATGACCGAACGCGAGATTCTCATTACCGCGCTTGACCGGGACGACCCGGCGGAACGGGCGCAGTACCTGGACCAAGCCTGCGCTGGCGACACGGTGTTGCGCCGGCGGATCGAGGCCCTGCTCCACTCCCCCGAAGTGACGGCTGCTTTCCTGAAGGATACGGCGACTGGGCGGCCCTACGCCGGCCGCGAGGCGCTGACATTCCTGGCCCCGGCGCAGAAACCCGGCTCGCTCGGCCGGCTCGACCATTACGAGGTGCTGGCCGTCGTCGGCAAGGGCGGCATGGGCGTCGTCCTCAAGGCGTTCGACGAGAGGTTGCAGCGAGTCGTCGCCGTCAAGGTGCTGGCCCCGCACCTGGCCGACAGCGACACGGCACGCCAGCGCTTCGTCCGCGAGGCCCGGGCCGCCGCCGCGGTCAGCCACGACCATGTCATCGGCGTTCACGCCGTCGAAGACGCCGGGCCCGCGCCCTATCTGGTCATGGAGTTCATCGACGGCCCCTCGCTAGAAGGTCACCTCAAACGGCACGGGCCGCCGCCGATCCGGGAGGTGCTGAGCATCGGCCTGCAGCTCGCCGCCGGCCTGGACGCGGCCCACAAACAAGGGCTGGTTCACCGCGACGTCAAGCCGGCCAACGTCCTGCTGGCCGCGGGCGGCCGGCGCGTCAAGATCACCGACTTCGGCCTGGCCCGCGCGGTGGATGACGCCAGTCTGACGCAGAGCGGCTACGTCACCGGCACCCCCGATTACATGTCGCCGGAGCAGGCCAACGGCCGCCCCGTGGACCACCGCTCCGACCTGTTCAGCCTGGGCAGCGTCCTGTACGCACTCTGCACCGGGCGGCCGCCATTCCACGCGAGCAGCGCGATGGCGGTGATGAAGCGCGTCAGCGAGGACACGCCCCGGCCGTTACGCCAGGTCAACGCCGACGTACCCGCCTGGTTGGAAGCGCTCATCGCCCGGCTGCACGCCAAAGATCCGGCAGACCGCTTCCAGACCGCCGCGGAGGTGGCCGAACTGCTCAGCCGGCGCCTGGTCGAGTTGCAGCAGCCGAACCCGGCCGCGCCGTCCGAACCGGAAGGGGCGACGCGAACCTGGCGTGAAGTCGGCCCGCGCAGGCTCCGGTCCCTCCTTCGTCCCGCCTTCCTCCTCCTGCTGGCGGCCCTGCTGATTGGTGCGACGGCCGGCGCCGTGATCTTGCTCAACCAGGCCAACCGGCCGGCGCACGACAACCGGCCCGCCCAGGCGGGGCCGCCGGTGCAAGGGGAGCCGGCTCACCAGGATAAACAGGACGACCCGGGGGACAAGCCGCCGCCGGCGTTGCCGTGGTGGAAGCCCGGGGAGGTTCCGTCGCCCGAGGAGCTGGCCCGCTATCCCGTCGCTGCCGACGCCTTGCGCCGCCAGGACATTCCCGAGGAACTTATGGACCAGGTCGTCCGCGACGCCCAGGGCGACCTGCCCGAGTTGGCAGCCGTCCTGGGCCCAGAGAAGGACGCACCGGCGGGCCAGCAGCTCGCGCTGGCGATCAGCCCGGACGGCAAGACCCTGGCCGCCGCCGGCCCCGACCGCGTCGTTCGCCTTTGGGACCTCGCGACCGGAAAGGTGCGGCTGGAATTGACCGACCCGCGCTCGCGGGCGGAGGGGCTTTGCAGCATGGCCTTCAGCCCCGACGGCAAGTTGCTCGCCGCCGGCCACAAGCAAGGCGCGATCCACCTGTGGGACCCGTCCGACGGTAAGCACCTGGCCGCCCTGCAGGAGCCGGGCGGCGACCTCTACCAGCTGGCGTTCTCCCCCGACGGCAAGCTCCTCGCGGCGGGGCGGGATGGCGGCGCCACCCAGTTATGGGAGGTGCGCACCACGAAGCTCCTGAACACCGTGCGGATAGGGACGGGCGCGGTCTATTGCGTGGCGTTCAGCCCGGACGGCCAGACGCTGGCCGTCGGCGGCGAGGAGCAAGCCGTTTGCCTGTGGGACGTGGCCAACAACAAAGGCGGCAGCACGCTGTTCGGACATAGAAGCCCCGTCCGGCGCCTCGCCTTCTCCCCGGACGGGTGCATGCTTGTCGTCGCTGGCGACGACAAGGAGGTCCTGGTGAGGGACGTGCCCGGCAAGGGTAAGCCGCTGGCCATGGGCATGGTCGGCCACGAAAGCTCCGTGCGGGCCTGCCTATGGCGCGCCGACGGCGGACTGCTGATCACCACGGCCCAGGCCGACGGCGGGGTGCGATTTTGGGACGTGAGCGCCAGCCCGCTCCGCGGAAGGGAGGTCCGCATCGCACCGCGCGATTCGGCCGGGCCGTGCCTGATCGCCCTGAGTCCCGAAGGCCGCCACCTGGCCGTCACCCACCCCAACGGCGCCATCTACGTTTTGCGCTTGGCCCCGCCAGGCCAGGTGTTTCGCCTGCCCTGACCGGCCCTGCACTCCTTCTTCCAGACCTGGAAACGGGGACGCAGGCCTGGAAACGGGGACGGGCACACAGCCCTGTAAATGTGCCCGTCCCCGTTTCCCCCCTCGGCGAAGTACGCCGGCGCGGCCAAATAACCCCCGTCCGGAAGGGACAGCGGCCCATGAAGCAAGCCGCCTACTGCCTGTTCGAGACGGCGCTGGGCTGGTGCGGGATTGCCTGGAGCGAATCCGAGCAATCCCGCGTCCCCGCCGTGACGTTGCTCCAGCTTCCCGAAGCGACGGCGAAGGAGACGGAATCGAGAATCGCGCGGAAGTCCGGCGCGGCGCCGGAGGACGCACCGCCGGCTGTCGCCGAGATCATGGCGAGGGTGTGCCAACACTTCCGGGGCGACGTGCAAGATTTCCGGGACGTGGTCCTGGACCTGGGAGGGGCGGCCCCCTTCGCCCGGCGGGTGTATGAAGCCGCCCGACAAATCCCCGCCGGACAGACGCGATCTTACGGCGACCTCGCCAGGGCCGCGGGGCGGCCCGGCGCTGCCCGCGCCGTCGGACAGGCCCTGGGGAAGAATCCCGTCTCGCTCATCATCCCCTGTCACCGCATCCTGGCGGCCGGCGGCAAGCCCGGCGGCTTCTCCACCCACGGCGGCCTGGCAACCAAGGCGTGGATGCTGGCGGTCGAAGGGGCGAGCTTTGGACCGTGAACCGCGAGACGGACGGCGCCGTTATTTCGCGGCGGCCTTGGGGTCCTTGATGTCGTAGCAGAGCAGCACATCCTGGTCGCGCAGGTAGAGCTTCCCGTTGGCGATGACCGGGTGCGACCAGGCGTTGGCGCGGCTGCGGTCGGGCTGCTCGAAGCGGCCGTGTTCGACGTACTCCTTGGGGTTCGGCTCCAGCAGCGTCATCGTGCCGTTCTCGTGGCGGTAGTAGAGCCGGCCGTCGGCCATGGCGATCGCCCCCTTGGGCGCGTGCTTGCCCTCGCGCTCGTCCCACTGAACCGCCCCGGTCTTGAAGTCGAGGCAGATGAGCCAGCCGCCCTCGTTGCCGCCGTTGGCGCCGAAGAGGTAGCCGTTGGACAGGATGACGCCGCCGTGGTGGTTCTGCATCTTCGGCGTGGCGTAGACCTCCGTGGCCTTGACGCCGTCGTCGTCCTTGGTCAGCTTCACCAGCGCCCCGCCGCCGCCGTAGGCCGACGCCGCGAAAACGCTGTCGTCGGAGAAGATCGGCGTGGCGCAGTTGGCGACGCGGTTGGCGCCCTTGGCGGAGCGCCACAGCACCTTGCCGGTCTCCGCGTCGATGCCGACCAATCCCCCTTCAAGGAAGTGAACGTACTGCTTGTGGCCGGCCGCGTCGATGGCGATGGGCGAGGCGTAGCCCGCCCCGTTGCCGTCCGGGACCGACGCCTTCCAGACGAGTTCGCCGGTCTTCTTGTTGAGGGCGACGACGGTGTTGTCCTTGCCGCCGGGCGTGCAGACGAGCTTGTCGCCGTCCACCAGCGGCGACTCGCAGTAGGCCCAGCGCGCCATGAAATGACCGCCGAAGTCCTTCTTGAAATTCTTGCGCCAGACTTCCGAGCCGTCGGCCGTCTTCAGACAAACGAGATCGCCCTGCGTGCCGAGGGCGTAGAGGAGGTCGCCGTCCACGGTCGGGGTGCAGCGCGGCCCCTCGCTGCCGGGGCTGCCGATGTCGTGGGAGGCGGGGCCGATCTTGGCGACCCACTTCTCCGAGCCGTCCTTCTCGTCGAGCGCCCAGACGACCTCGTCGCCGCCGCGGTAGCTCATGCCGTAGATGCGTCCGGCGGCGACCGACGGCGCGCTGTAGCCGCCGCCCAGTTTCTTGACCTCCCAGGCCAGCGTCGGGCCGCCCTTGGGCCACTCCTGGAGCAGCCCCGTCTCGCGGGAGATGCCGTCCCGCTGAGGGCCTTGCCACTGCGGCCAGTCATCGGCGGCGGCGGGGACGGCGGCCAGGGCGAAGCAAAAAGCGATCGTCGCAAGGAATCTCGACTTCAAGGCTCTTCTCCGGAATCCACGGCGGCGGGCGAGAACGACGCACCCCTGGTGATTGTTATAGGGCGCGGCCGTCGAACACCCATTCAGGCGGACGGCGGTTCGCCCCTCAGCCGTCGGTTTTCCTCTTCGAGCAGCCGGACGCGCTCGGCCAGGAGCGCCGTACTCTTGGCCAGTTCGTCGGCGCGCTCCTCGGCGGTGGGGATGATCTCGCCGTTGGCGTCGCACCAGCGCAGCCATTCGTCCCCATGCTTCTCGAAAACCCCTCTCCACAAGCGCAGGCCCAATCCGACGGTCGGCCACGGGCCGGGCGCGACGGGCCGGTAGGCTCCGCCGCTCAACTCCAGGGTCCGCAGCGTCTCTTCCGAGAGACGATGTTCCGGGTCGTAAATGGCGTAGTAAGGGACTCCCTGGCGGGCGTAGAGGTCGCGCTTGAACGAATCCTCGCCGCCGCGCTTGTCGGAGACCATCTCGATGACCACGTCCGGCGGCTTGCCCATGCGCCACTGGTAGTACGAGTGGCCCTGCTTGACGTGGAGGTCCGGCGGGTACGTCACGTCCAGGCTCAGCAGACAGTCCGGGCAGACCGCCGGCGTTTTTTCCTTGTAGAACCAGCCGACGTTGGCCAGCACGAGGAAGGTCCGCCCCTCGCCGGGTCCGGGCCAGTTGGCGTACAACGGCTGCGTCAGCAGGCGATACAGCTTCTCGAACAGAATGCTCTCCACGGGCTTGTGGTCCTCGGTGACCAGACCGTCGTAACTCGGCTCGCACTCCGGCAGTGGCGGGAGAGTCGGCGCGACGGGAGGCGGGAGGGAGGGAATGTCGGTTGGCGAGGCGCTCATGGCGAGGGTCTCCAGGTCGATGAGTCGATCGTAGCCCCCATGCGTCAAGTCGGGCGCCGACGGGCGCCGCGTCGGCCGGACGACTGCCCAAGCAACTCCCGCCACCCGCCGGCCGTCCGCACGCGCCGGAGCAGGTCTTCCAGCCGCGCCAGATCGTCGAGCCGCTCAATCGCCGCGGCCGTTGCGGCGTCCGGCGAGCCGAAGGCTTGTTCGCCCAGCAGGCGCAGCACCTTCTTCGCCTCATCCACGGCGCCGATCGCGCGGCCTTGCACGAGGCCTTGCGCGACGCCTTCCGCGATGCCTTCCGCACGGCCCTCTTCCACGATGGCCTGATACGTCACGGATTCTTTCATGGACACCACTCCCCGGAACAACTGGGACGCCAGCGGCGACGACCAGCGGAGGCCCAGCAGGACGTACGCCGCCGCCCACACAATCGAGGCCTGCCGCCGGGCGTGGCGGCCGGCAAGTCGTCGCCCCATTCGCTGTATTATGCCCGGCAAATCGGCTTCTGTCACCGCGCTAATCGGGGCGAGCGGCAGCAGAGCCAGCCCGCCGGTCAGCAGCGGTTCCGGCGAAAGCCGCCAGACGCGCACCACCAAATAGCGGAACGTCAGGTACGCCTCCTCGCCGGGGAAGCCGCGCTCGTAGACGCCGGTGAGCTGTGGAGAGTCCGCCTCCGGGCGAAGCAGCACCGCGCCGCTGCGCACCCGCAGGTCGTGCCGGTCCTCCAGCAGGCCGTTGCGCACGTGCAACTTCCGCGGCAGGACGGCCGCGTCGTGCCCGGCGACGAACTCCAGGTGCAGCAGGTAGGGCGGGTCGGCGGAAACGCGCAGCACCTTGTCGGCCGCGCCGCTGACCGTCGTGATGTCCGCGTCGATCACTTCCGTCGGTCGCGCCGGCTGGCCGAAGAGGGTGGGCCACGACTCCGGCTCCGTTTCGACCAGCGCCTTCAGCGTTGGGTCGTAAGGCTGCGCGGCCGTGCCAATCATCTCCGCAGCAGTCCGGCGCGTCGGTTATTTCCGTGACGCGATCGCCAGCACCGCCGGCGCGGCAATCAGACGACCGCGCCGGCCCGCGACCGGATTCGGGCGAACGCTTCGGCGAGTTGGCGCTGGAGGACCGCATCCTGGGGCTGTTCGAGGAGAATCCGAACCAGGATGTCGTCGGGATACCTTCTCGGATCGCCCCTCAACAGCGCGGCGAGGAAAGCGGTCAGTCGGTGCTGGACCTCGTTGACGGCGCGCATCCGGCTCGGGTGCGTCAGGCCCTCTTCCCCCACTTCGTAAGCGTCACGGGCGACGATCGTCAGCTCATGCGCCAGCAGTGCCAGGAATTCCGCCTTTTCGTCCAGGCTTAGGGCGGAGAAGTAAGTAGTGGCATCGGCGACGTCCATCTTGCCCCCTCCGTTCACGACACGAACTCCCGCGGCAGGCGGTGGACGTCCACCCCGCGTTCCTCCAGCACTTTGACCCGCGTGTTGCCGTTCATGATCCGCCCGTCGGGCTTGACCCGAAGCGCTTCCGCCCCACCCGGTTGGAGCGACCGGATGATGTCGTCGGTCGGCTGCTTGCGCCAGTAGTCCAACGAAAACCGGCTGGCGCCGGACTCGATCGTCTTGTCCGAGTGGATTCGGCGCAAGGGTGGATTCAAAGGCTCGTTCCCCGGCCCGAGGCCCCGAGTTCAACCCGGCCACCTTTCATTCTACCAACGCCGTCCGCATGATGCAGCACGTCCACGGCGCTCCCCCACTACTTCCCCGCCGTCCCCGCCGTGACCGCCAGCACCGCCGGCGCCCCGTACTGACTTCCCACCTTCGGGTCGTAGCGGATGTCGATACTCCGAATTTCCTCCTCCGGCCGCGGGTTCGTCCACTGCATCTGATACACCACCGCGCTCTTGCCGGCGTCCTTCGTCAGCGGCGCCGCCCACGCCACGGCCGCCTCCGGCAGTCCCTGCGGCTTCGCTTGCAGCCAGTCGCCGACGCCGCGGCCGTAGCGCACCGGCGCCTCCGCCGTCTTGCCGTCCGCGTAATGCACCACGTACTCGAACACGGCCGGCGGCTCCTTTTGCTCGTTCGTCGGCTTCCACTCCTTCACGGGATGGAACGTGTGCAGGAAGAACAGCGCGTCCGCCTTCACGCCGGCCGGGATTCCCTCCACCGCCTCCGGCATCCGCCCCTTCACGCCGGCACCGGCCAGCATGACGCAGGCCGGCAGCGGCGACGTGCGGAAGTCGCGCACCTCGTACCGAACGCCTGACAGCGTGTTCTCGCCCACCGGGAACGCGCTCAGGTCGTCGCCGCCCTCGTACCAGCCCTTCTCCTTCGTCAGGAACTGGTTGCACTTGTCGCCCAGTGGGATCGGCGTGTATTTGAGGCCGGAGCCGGCCGTCAGCACGCGCTCGCCGGCGAACGCCGCCCCGAGGTTGCGCAGCAGCACGGCGACGATGTTCTGCTTCTTCTGCGCGTTGACGGGGTTGCTCTCCGACTCCTGCACCTTCACGTCGTTCAGCACGATTCCGCCTTCACCCATCCGGTATTTTACCAGCGCGCCGATGTTCAGCAGCGGGACGACGTTCTTCTTCCACTCGTCGGAGCGCTGGACGCGAATCCAGATGTTGTCGATGCCGATCAGCGGCCGTTTGCCGGCCTCGGTCCACTCCAGCGGCTCCAGCGTGACCGACGTGCAGCGGCGCGGCTTCAGCGGGAAGTCTTGCAGCGTGCCCTCCGGCTTAAGCTCCAGCGTCTCCGACTCGTCGCCGGCGGCGCCGTGGAACGTCAGCCGCAGCTTCGTCAGTCGGTTGTCGAAGGCGTTCGGCACGATCGAGAAGCCGACTACTTCCTCTTCCTTCGGCAGCTTACCCGTCCATTTGGGGTGCGGATCATCCTTGATGTTGTGTTCGTAGATGAAGACCCAGGCGTCGGCCGACGTGAGGCCGTTGGTGATCTGGCCCCAGAGGAAGCCGTCCTTGCCCGCGTTGCAGAACGGGGCGACGTCGTCCAGGTCCACGACGTTGGTGAAGGCGTCGTCGGACGGGTAAACGTCGCCGGACCACGGGAAGATGCGCTTCGTCGATTCCAGCGCCACGTCGCGGATCGTCAGGCCCGACAGCAGCGGGTCGCGCACGGCCGGCATGGTCACGCGCTCCATGCGGAATGGACGAATGACGTGATTTTGGCCGACCACCTTGTTGAAGTCGGCCAGGCCCTCCGGCGTCAGGCCCCACAGCATCAGCCAGCCGCCGCGGCCGGTGAACCGCTTCACCGCGTCCGCGTTGGCGGCCAGCTTCTTCAGGTTCTCCGGCGAGGCGTCGGCGACGACGATCTCGGCGTGCGGGTCGCCCACCGCCGCCAGCACGTCGGCGGCCGTGCCGCGCTTCAGGCCGCTGGCGTCCAGCGTCTTCATTCGCAGATCGTTTTTATCCAGGACAACGACGGTCTGCTTCGCCGCCGGTTTGTAGGCGGCGCAATAGTCGAGCATGTCGTCGAACAGCCGCTGCGCCACGGGGTCGGAGTCGAGCTTGCTCCCGACCACCGCCTGGCAGAGCAGCAAGAGGCCGTCCTTCACCGGGCACTCGGAGATCGCGGAGCAGCCCAGGTCGTCGTCGCACTGGAGCAGCGACCGGGCGCCGCGCGACGCCTTCTTGTAGACGTTGCGGTAGACGACGTGATCGCCGGACCAGGTGAAGAAGTCGTCGGTCCCCAATCCCTGGAAGATCGGGTGTTCGAGGTTCTCCGGGAAGGCGACGCGGCCGGCGTGGTCGGTGACTTCGAGGTCGCCGGGCACGGCCGAATAGCGCAGCGGCTCGTCCTGGTCCAGCACCAGCACGCGCACGCCGGCCGCCGCCAGCGCCTGCCACACCGGGTCCGTCGCCTGCCGCGCCGTCAGCGCGTCGGGGCCGACCACCAGCACGCGCATCTTCGCCGGCAGGGTCTCCACCGATGCCGCCTCGGTGAAGGCGATGCCGCGCTTCGCCAAGCGCGCCTTCACCGGCCCCTTGGGGTCGAGGACGACCAGTTCCTCCTTCGTCAATTCCGGCTTCGCAGCGCCGTCCGGTTGGATCACCCAGCATGGCTTGACCTCGCGGAAGACCTCCTTGCCGTTTCGCTGACAGGTCAATGTCAGCTCGACCGGCCCCCGCCCCTGCCCAACCCCCTCGTCCACGGGAGGCATGAACTCGATCTCCGTCTCCTCCGCCGTGCCCGGCTTGAGGTGGAAGGTCTGCTTGCCCTGGTCCCCCAACCTTTTGCGCGTAGCGACGGACCATGTCATTTCAATCGGATCGTCATAACGGGTGTCGTTGAAGACCTTCAAAGTGCGCTTGACTTTCTCGCCGGCCGCGAACGTGTTGTTCCATTCGCGGCAGAGGACGCAAACCGGCTGGAACGAGTTCCATTGCAGGTCGGCGCGGTCGGGGCCGAACCAGAACTGATAGGCGGCGACGCCGTGCCAGCGGTAGCCCTCGGCCAGCATCTTGGCGAATAGGCCGACGCCGCGCCGCGCCGGCCCAGCCGGTGAACGCCGACTCGCCGCACATCGCCGAGAAGGCGGAGGGTTGAAATCCCGAAGCGAAATAGCTCTCGCCGAGGAAGAGCGGCTTGTCGTCGCCGATCGGCCACGGGTCGCGCCGCTTCAGCGCTTTGGCGAAGGTGTACGCCTCGTCGGGGTACTCGCGCATGTTGAATTCGTTGTAGTGGTTGCCGTAGATCGGCAGCTGGGCGTGCAGCCCCGCGTCGCCGCCGTCGGTCATGGCCGGCCGCGTCGGGTCGAGCGCCATCACCATTGCAACGGCCTTCTGAACCTCCGGCTCCTCCTGCGGCAGCCAGCCGAGATTGCGGGCGTTGATGTAGGTGATTTCATTTTCCACCGACCAGATGAAGATCGACGGATGATTGCGCTCCGCCTTGACCCAGGCCTTGAGCTGCGTCCGCCAGTTGTCGAACAGGTCGGCGCGTGCCTTGCCGTCGTCCACGAGGAGGTACGACGCCCCCTCGCCGTCGAAAATGCCGGAGCGGCGCACCGCCACGCCGTGGGCGTCGAAGAAGTCGAGCGTCTCCTCCTGGCTCTTGCCGGTCCACGGCCGATAGCCCCAGTAGCGGAAGGTGTTCTGGCCGTGTGCGCGCCAGTCCTTCACCGCGTCCTCAGGGTGCTGCGGCTGAGCGTCGTTATGCTCCAGGTCGGCGTGCATGTGCCACGGCACGCCGTTGAGCGTGAAGTCCCGGCCCGACAACTGCCACTCGCGGAAGCCGAATTTCGTCGTCGTCACGTCGAGGAGCCTGTCGCCGGCGGTGAGCCTCGTTTTCACGACGTACTGATTCGGGTCGTCCGGCCACCAGAGCTTGGGGTTCTCCCACTTTTCCGACAGCTTGACGGTTTCTTCCTTGCCGGCGCCGACGGTTAGCTCCTTCGCGGCGAACGTCTTCTCGGCGGGGCCGTCCGGGAGCGGCTCGACCTCATTCGTGATCCGCACGGTCATTGGGGCGGCGGTCGGGTTGGCGACGGTGATTTCCAGGCCGAGCGTCTTGTCCTTCACCGACGGAATGCAGAACACGTCCGACGTGTAGGCCGGCCCGGCGACGACGAAGCTCGGCGTCTCGAAGATGCCGGCGCCGGGGACCTGGAGGACGGCCGGCAGGTCGGCGTAGCGCGCGGAGCTGAGGCCGCTGGAGTGATAGACCCAGTCGGAGGGGACGTTGAACATGTGCCGCACCGATGGATTTTTCGGGTCGCCGGTGTTCGCAATGGCGTAATAGGGGTCCTTGATGGGGACGAGGATTTCGTTGACTTCGCCCGGCTTGATCGCCTGCGTCACGTCGCAGTCCCAGGCGGTGCAGGGCGCCTTGCTGCCGCCGCAATAGACGCCGTTGACGATGGCCGACGAAATCACCGCGTTGCAGGGGAAGTGCAGGAAGAAGGAGCGCCCCTTCGCCTCGGCCGGCACATTGAGCCGGGCGCGGTAGACGAAGCGGTGGGCGTATTGCAAGTCGGGCCGCTCGTCGTCGCGATTGCCGGGGACGTGGATTCCCTTCCAGTGCAGAGCGTCCGCCTTCATCGGCAATTCCTGGACCGGCGCCGTGCGGTCCTTGATTTCCTGCTCGTCGATGCGGGCGATCTGCCACGCCCCGCCCAGCGGCGTCACGCCGCGCTCGCCGCCGGACCCCGCCTGGATCGCGAAGACCTGTGCGGCGGCCATTTTGTCGATCTCTTTATTCTCTTGCTCGTCCGGCTTGTACGGCCCATTCGGCAGCCACGCGCCCTTGGTGAGGCAGATCGCGTCGAGGCCGAACAGGATGCGATCCGGCTCCTTCTTGCCGTTGTTCTCCTTGTATTGGCGGTCGAACTTGATCTCGAAAGTGTGCTTACCGGGCTGGAGCGCGACGCCGCCGAGTTTGAGCCAGGCGACCTCGTTCCAGTCTTGCAGGCACATCAGGTCGGTGGTCAGCTCGTCCGGCTTGCTTCCTTTCCAGGCGTCGCCGTCGAGCCGCCAGGAGAACGGCGAACGGGCGAACTCGTAGCCGATGCGGACCCACGCCTCGTAGTCGCCGGCCGTCTTCGCGTCGAAGTCGTAGGAGAGGACGGCGCCCTCGGCGGGGATTTTCGCCTCCAGGTCCTTCGGCTCGACGCTGCCGTGCAGCCAGCTCCCGCCGGAGAGGAAATCGGCGCGGCCCCAGCCGCCGGTCTCGAATTTCACGGTGGCGCGGGTCGGCGCTTCGCCTTCCATCCAGACGTATTCCTGGGCCGGCAGGGACGCGGCGGGGACAGCGGCGAGGAGAAGGGCAAGGAGGGGTCGTTGCATGGCGGGGTCGCTCGGTGGGCGGATGCGGGATAGAACCCGGCCATCATAGCAGATGATGCGGGACCGGCGAGGCGGTCGTACAGCGGACGGAATGCGGGCCGATCCTGATTGACCCGCCGACGGCCATTGCTTACCATGACCGAGCCAACGACGGCGCCGCCATCCAATCCATCCCACGGACGGGAACTCTCCCATGACAAACCCCATCGCTCCCCGCCGCCCCTGCCCGCCGCCTCCGATTCATCGCCTGCTGCGGGCCGTGTGCCGGCGCTTCCCGCTCCTGAGTCGGCGCGGGACGCTCGTGCAGCTGCCCCCCGTGCGCTGGCTGCGCTTCGACCACGAGCGGCTGCCGGTGCGCCTGGCGAACGGCCTGCGTCTCGTCGTCTTCCCCAACGATTTCATCGGCAAATCGGTGTATTTCTTCGGCGACCTGGACCCGAAGATTCCGCGCACGCTGTCGCTGCTGCTGGAGCCCGGCGACACGCTGCTCGATGTGGGCGCCAACGTGGGGCTGGTGAGCCTCCAGTGTCTGCCGCTGCTCGGGCCGCACGGGCGCGTCGTCGCCGTCGAACCGCAGCCGCGCTGCTGCGAGGCGCTGGCCGAGACGATCGCGCTCAACGGCGTCGCCAACCTCGAAGTCCATCGCCTCGCCCTTTCGGATCGGGCGGGACGGCTGGCCCTGAATCTGCCCGACGCGAGCAATCTGGGCACCGCAACGCTGGAGCCGGGGTCGGCCGGAGCGGACGACGGCCGGGTCGTGGAGGTCCGCGACGGGAGCGAGTTCCTGGAATCGCTGCGGATCGAGGGGGACTACGCCGTGAAAATCGACGTGGAGGGGCACGAGGGCAAGGTGCTGGCCGGGTTCGCGCCGTATTTCGCGCGGCGGCCGCCCCGCGGCGTCGTCTTCGAGTCCCACGCGCACCTGTACCGGGGCGAGGATTTCCACGAGTGCGCGGCGTATCGGCTGCTGAGCGCCGCCGGATTTCGGATTTTCCAGATCCACAAATCGTTGACGTCGCTCCGGTACACCGAGGTTCGTCCGGGCGAGGGCGCCCCGGAGGCGACCGATTTCGTCGCCGTGCGTCCCGATCAGGTGGAACGCCTGGCCGGCCGCCGGCGCAGGCCGCCCGTCCGTAAGGTCCGCGCAGAAATGACATCGTCCGAGCCGCGACCGTGAGGGAGCGGTCTTCGCTTCTACCGCTCCCTTGTATGTTGAAGATTCACCGCGACTGTGTTGCCAAACCGGGGTTTCCCGCAGCCATCGATCCCCAAAAACCCCGGTTTGGCAACACAATCGCTCACGGTCGCGGCTCGGACAGGGCGTTGTCATTGACCATGTTGTTTATGCGCGAGCCTTTAACGATCGTGTCCGGCATGCCGTCGTCGTGGATTATGCCGTCCGCTCCCCTGTACCCCCTTTTGACGCCGCGCTTCGTCAGGATGACGCGTTTGCCGACCCACGACGCATCCTCGCCCCGCGCTGGCGGCGCGTCGGCGAAACATGCAGCCACGAAGATGCACGCGACCAATGCCCAACGCGTCCGATGCATTTTGCGCCTCCATCCTGAAGAGCCGCCAGCGGGCGGCGCTGAATCCGGAGCGGCGCCGTGCGGGGCGCCGGCCGCGGCACACCTACCCCCAAAGAGGAGAGCAAGTCAACCGCGCCCTCCCGCGCCTCGCTCAGATGCTCCAGAGAATCCTTCCCTTTTTTGGGATTCATGCCCTTCTGAATATCTGCAATCCGCTTCATCGCATCCAGCACGGCTTTGTTGGGTCGAACGGCCGCTTGGGCGTCGTCGCCCCCGGCGGCGCTCAGGCCCTTTGCGTCGGCGATTCGGTCCTGACCTTTCATGACGCCTCCCAACCCTTTTCAATGATCCGCGGGGGTGCGGCGATTTCCTATTTCGGCCCCGTCCGCATCGCCTCCAGCAGCGCCGGGTGCATCGGCCCGTTGCTGGCCAGCGCCTCGTTCGAGAACGGGTCGTAGGGGCCGCCGTCCATCGCCGTCAGCACGCCGCCGGCCTCGCGCACCAGCACCACGCCGCCGGCCACGTCCCAGACGTGGTTGTCGAACGCCCAGAAGCCGTCGAAGCGGCCGGCCGCGACCCACGCCAGGTTGATCGCCGTCGAGCCGGTTCGTCGCAGCGCCCGCGCGTGCAGCGAGAACCAGCGCCACCACTCCAGCTGCCGCTCCTGCCCCCGCATGTCCGGCGGGAAGCCGGTGGCCAGGAGCGCCTCGTCGAGCCGCGCCGACCGGCTCGTTTGCAGCCGCCGTTCGCCGACCCACGCGCCGCGGCCCTTCGCCGCGCGAAACAGTTCTTGCCGCGACGGGTCCAGCACCACGCCGACGACCAATTCGCCCGCGACCATCAGGCCGATTGAGACGCAATACAGAGGGCAATCGTGGACGTAGTTGGTGGTGCCGTCGAGGGGGTCCACGATCCACGTCGGCGGCGCGTCGGGGCCGAGCCGACCCTTGGGACCGGACTCCTCCTCGCCGAGGAAGCCGTGGTCGGGGAAGCGCCCTTGCAGGTAGGAACGGACGGCCCGTTGCGAGCCGAGGTCGGCGTCGGTCACGAGGTCGAAGCGCGCTTTTCGCGCACCGAGAACTTGGCGCGCCATTCTTCCAGCACCGCCGCGCCGCGGCGGGCGGCCTCGCAGGCAGCGTCGAGATAAGCGGTCAGGGCGTCGTCCGTGAGCATGGGTTCTCCTGATTCGATGCGTCGTTTAGCCGCTCTTCGCAGAAGAGCGCTCTTCTGCGAAGAGCGGCTAAACGATCTACTTCCGCCCCAGCAATTGCCGCAACACGTATTGCAGGATGCCGCCGTGCTGGTAGTAGCGGATCTCCTGCGGCGTGTCGATGCGCACCACCGCCCGGAACGTCTTGTCGCCGGCCCGCACCGTGACCTCGCGGCCGTCGCGGAAGCCCGAATCCAGGAGCACCGGCAGTCCCTCCAAGTCGTACACCTCCTCGCCGGTCAGGCCGAGCGACGCCGCACTTTCGCCGGGGCGGAATTGCAGCGGCAGCACGCCCATGCCGACCAGGTTGCTGCGGTGGATGCGCTCGTAGCTCTCCGCGATCACCGCCCGCACGCCCAGCAGCAGCGGCCCCTTCGCCGCCCAGTCGCGCGACGAGCCGGCGCCGTACTCCTTGCCCGCCAGGATCACCAGCGGCACGCCCTCCTTGCGATACTTCACGGAAGCGTCGAATATGGACATTTGCTCCCCGTCGGGGAGGTGCCGCGTCACGCCGCCCTCCGTGCCGGGCGCCAGCTGGTTGCGCAGCCGGACGTTGGCGAAGGTGCCGCGCACCATCACCTCGTCGTTGCCGCGGCGCGAGCCGTAGGAGTTGAAGTCCAGCGGGCCGACGCCGTGTTCGATCAGGTACTTGCCGGCGGGGCCGTCCTTCTTGATGGCGCCGGCCGGCGAGATGTGGTCGGTCGTGATGCTGTCGCCCAGCACCGCCAGCACGCGGGCGCCCTTCACGTCCTGCACCGGCTCCGGTTTGGGCTTCATCCCCTCGAAATACGGCGGGTGCTTGACGTAGGTGGATTTCGCGTCCCAGCGGAACAGGTCGCCCTCCGGCATCGGCAGCGATTGCCAGTGCTCGTCGCCCTTGTACACTTCGCCGTATTCCTTCGTGAACATGTCGGAATGCACGGATTTGGCGACGGCGTCCGAAACCTCCTGCTGCGTCGGCCACACGTCCTTGAGGTAGACCGGCTTGCCGTCCTTGCCCGTCCCGAGCGGTTCCGTCCTGAGGTCCACGTCCACGCCGCCGGCCAGGGCGTAGGCGACGACCAGCGGCGGCGAGGCGAGGTAGTTGGCCCGCACTTCGGGATGGACGCGGCCCTCGAAGTTGCGGTTGCCGCTCAGCACGGCCGCCACGACGAGGCCGTTGTCGGCGACCGTCCGGGAGATTTCCTCCGGCAGAGGTCCGCTGTTCCCGATGCATGTGGTGCACCCGTAGCCGACCAGGTGGAAGCGCAGCGCCTCCAGCGGCCGCATCAGGCCGGCCTCGATCAGGTAGTCGGTGACGACCTTGGAGCCGGGCGCCAGGCTCGTCTTGACCCACGGCTTGGTTTGCAGGCCCTTTTCGACGGCCTTCTTCGCCAGGAGGCCGGCCGCCATCATCACCGACGGGTTGGACGTGTTGGTGCAGCTGGTGATGGCCGCGATCACGACGGAGCCGTGATGCAGGGCCTTGGCCGGCGCGTTCCCGCCGTCGGCGTGGGCCGGATGAGGAGGGGCGGCCGGCGGCGCGACGGGGGACCCTTCGGCGATCTCCTTGGCGATGGCCAACTCGACGTGAGCATTCGCGGGCTTCGGCTTGGCCTTGCTGGACAGGTCGGGCAGCGCGGCGCCGAACGACTTCTTCACGTCGCCCAGCCGTACCCGGTCCTGCGGCCGCTTCGGCCCGGCCAGGCTCGATTCCACCGTCGCCAGATCCAGCTCCACAATGTCCGAATACGCGGCCTCCGGCGTCACGGCGGTGTGAAAGAGCCCCTGCTCCTTGGTGTACGCCTCGACCAGCCGGACGAGCGAGTCGGGCCGGCCGGTGAAGCGGAGGTAGCGCAGCGTCTCGGCGTCCACGGGGAAGATGCCGCAGGTGGCGCCGTACTCGGGGGCCATGTTGGCGATGGTGGCGCGGTCGGCCAGCGCCAGGTCGGCCAGTCCCGGCCCGAAAAACTCCACGAACTTGCCGACGACGCCCTTCTTGCGCAGCATCTCCGTGACGGTCAGCACGAGGTCGGTGGCCGTGGTCCCTTCCGGCAGCCGGCCTTTGAGGCGGAAGCCGACCACCTCGGGGATCAGCATCGACAGCGGCTGGCCGAGCATGGCCGCCTCCGCCTCGATGCCGCCGACGCCCCAGCCCAGCACGCCCAGGCCGTTCACCATCGTCGTGTGCGAGTCGGTGCCGACCAGCGTGTCCGGGTAGGCCTGCGGCGGCGTGGAGTCGTCGGTGAACACGACCCTTGCCAGATATTCGAGATTCACTTGATGGACGATGCCGGTGTCGGGCGGCACCACGACGAAGTTGCGGAACGCCTTCTGGCCCCAGCGGAGGAACTCGTAGCGCTCGCGGTTGCGCTGGAACTCGTGGTCGGCGTTGGTGCGGAAGGCGAGGCCGTTGCCGAAAGCGTCCACCTGGACGGAATGGTCGATGACCAGCTCGGCCGGCAAGAGCGGGTTGATCTTCTTGGGGTCGCCGCCCATGCGCTTCATGGCGTCGCGCATGGCGGCCAGGTCCACCACGGCCGGGACGCCGGTGAAATCTTGCAGCAGCACGCGGGCGGGGGTGAAGGCGATTTCCTTGTCGGGCTTCGCCTTGGGGTCCCAGTTCGCCAGGGCCGCGATGTCGGCGGGGCGGACGGCCTGGCCGTCCTCGGTGCGGAGGAGGTTTTCCAGGAGGACCTTGAGCGAGAACGGCAGGCGGGCCGCGTTGGGGTGCTTCTTGGCGACGGCGTCGAGGCGGTGGATGGTGCAGTCGCGGTCGCCGACGCGGAGCGTCGCCCGGCTCTGGAACGAATTGACCATGATACGGCCCCTTGCAACGGACCCCGGGCGAAGCCTTCGCTGTGCAAGGGTATTGTTCGGAGAAGGGGGCACGACGCCAAGGGTGCGTTCCGGTTAGGCGCGACGCGCCAGCGGAGCGCGTCCATCGGAGCGCTCCGCTGGCGCGTTGCGGCTAACCGCTGCGCGCAAAAAGAGCCGCCGGCAATCCCCTCTCTGCCGGCGGCTCACAAGGTCCTCTCCTTCTCCCCAAAGCAGAGGACACCAGTAACGTAGGTCACGTTTGCAACGAATGCAAACGAGAAAACGAACTTGCCGGCCGCCGTAAGTCTCTTGCCGGAAAGGAATTCTGTTCCGGCAAGAATCGGTCGGGCGACAGCCGAAATCGACGGCGGCCGAATCAGACGCGGGCCGAAACCGACACGGTCCTCCCTCCGCGGATAGGATGTCGGGAAGAGGTCCCGCGCTCCATGGTCTTCCCCCGAGGCCCGTCGCCATGCCCCGAGTCAACAAGGTCGTTTGTCCTCATTGCGGCGCCGCCCTGAAGTCGGGGCGAGGCATCCGGATCGGCCGAACGATCCCCTGCCCGCAGTGCGCCGCCTTCTTCACCGTCCCGGAAGACGGCGGCGTTGCCGGCGAGTGGGACGCCGGCCGGCTGCTCCTGGCGGTCCTCGTCGTGCTGTTCTACCTCAGCGGCGGCGCCTTGCTGGGCTGCTACTGCTGGACGCTCAATGTGCAGAAAACCGCCGCGGCGGCGCCCGGCCCGCCCCTCGCCGAAACCGACGCGGCGAACCCCGGGGACGAGCCGCCCGCCCCGCCCCCGCCGGCCCCGCCGGCCCGCAAGCCGACGGCGCCGATGGACCCGGCGGACGAGCTGAAGGTCGATAACGCCCTTATCAAGGGCACCTGGTATCTTAAAAGGAGCCAGCAAGTCAACGGCGCCTGGGGCGACGCCCTGCCGGACCACCAGATCGTCCCGGTCGGTTACACCGCCTTGCCGGCGCTGGCCCTCCTGGAGTGCGGCGTCCCCACCGACGATCCTGCCATTGTCCGGGCCGCCGCCTTCGTCCGCGTCGAGGCGCCGAAGCTGTCGCCCAACGTCAGTTACGACACCTACCAGGCGGCGCTCACGATCCTGTTCCTGGATCGGCTGGGCGATCCCAAAGACAAGGAACTCATTCAGCTCCAGGCCCTGCGCCTGATCGCCGGCCAGCGCGCCGACGACTGGGGGTGGGGATACGCCAGTGCGCCGATGGACGTTAAGGAGGTCCCGAATCTCCTGAAAAAGCTGCGCGACCCGAAGGTTTCCCTGGATCAGTGGCGCAGCGAGGCGTTCAAGGGACAGGCGTTCGATCCGGGCCGATCCGACAATTCCAACACGCAGTTCGCCGTCCTGGCCCTGTGGGTGGCGGCGCAGCGGCACGACGTGCCGATCGAACGGACCATCGCCCTGGTGGAACAGCGCTTCCGCACGACGCAGCTGCCCGCGGGGCCGGACCCCGGACAGCACATGCTGAACCTGGAGGGGGCCTGGCCCTACAACGCGGAATCCGGCACGAGTTCGTCCGTCTGGCCGACGATGACGGCCGCCGGCCTGCTCGGCCTGGCCGTCGCGCACGGCGTCACGACCGACCCGGCCAAGCAAAAGCAGAACCCGCTGGACGACCGGAACATCCAGCTGGGCCTGGCGATGGTGGGTCGGGAAATCAACCGCCCCGAGGAGAGCCGGACGATCGACCTGTATTTCCTGTGGTCGGTGGAGCGCGTCGGCGTGATTTACAACCTGCGCACGATCGGGAAAGAGGACTGGTACGCCTGGGGCCGCAAACTGCTGCTCGCGGCCCAGAAGCCGGACGGGCACTGGCAGGACGGCGCCTATTACAACAATAACGCGATCCACGACACCTGTTTTGCGCTGCTGTTCCTCAAGCAGGCCAACCTCGCCCAGGAGCTGAGCGACAAGTTCGAGCTGCTGGAGAAGGAGAAGAAGTAATTCGCGTCCCCCATCGGTTAGCCGCGACGCGCCAGCGGAGCGCTCGGGGAGAAGCGCTCCGCTGGCGCGTCGCGGCTAACCGCTCGCCCCCATGCTACGCCTTCCGCTTCCGCCGCTCGCGGAAGCGCAGCAGGCTGGCGCCCATGCGGATGCGATCGCCCGAGCGCAGCGGCGTCGGTCCCTGGATCTCCACGTCGTTGACGAACGTGCCGCCGGCCGATCCCGCGTCGGCGATCAGGTAGCGGCCGCCCTGGCGGAGGATGCGGGCGTGCAAGCCGCTGACGCCGGCGTCGCCGAACAGGCCGACGTCGCACGACTCGGCCCGGCCGAGAGTGATTTCCGCCTTGTTCAGCGGCACTTCGCGGCCCCTGCGAAAGCCCGCCTCGACCAGCAGCCACGCCTCCCGCAGCACGACCTGGGCCAGCCCGATCATCAGGCCGATGCACAGTCCCAGCGCCACGAACCCCGTGGCGCTGGGACTCAGCAGGTCGGCCCGGCCCGGCAAGAGGCGGTCCCAAACCCGGCCCAGGCCCCAGTCGGCCAGACCGCCCAGCAGACCGCCGATCGCCCCGCCCAGGGCGCCGCGCAGCACCTTGCGGCCGGCCCCGCGCAAGTCTTCCTCGCGCACCCAGCCCCGCAGGAAATCGAAGGCGCCGAGCGAGACGCCGACCAGCAGCCCGGCCAGCACCCAGCCGCCGATCTTGAAGGGGACTTGCGAGGTCCAGTCGAGCAGCACCTGGCCGACGAAGCCGCCGAACAGGCCGCCGACCGCGCCGACGGCCGTGCAGACCAGCACGCGCGGGACCGTTTGGCGCACCTGGCGGAGCGAGAAGACCCAGAGGGCGTCCACCAGGCCCAGCGCCAGGGCGATCAGCAGCCCGAGGAACATGCCCTGGAACCCGGCTTCGCCGCGGGACTGGTCGCCCGGCGTCGCCTGACCCAAGGCCCAGCCCGCGAGGGCGGCCCAGCCGCCGCACAGGGCGCACCAGTAGACGAATCGACGGAAGGACATGGACGGTCCCCGCGGCCTCAATTAAAGATCTGCTGCTTGATCTCCACCGGCAAGGGCTGCGACAGCCCCTTGCTCGACTCCACCTTGATCTCATATTTGCCGACCGGCCCCGCCTGCACCTTCCACGTCACCGGGCGGTTGCCGCCGCGGGACGCCGGCGGGACCGTCTGCGTCTTTTCCCCTTCGAGGACCTTGAAACCCGCCGGCAGCGACAGCGTGAGGGTTTCGTTCTCGTCGCCGCCGGACGCCGGGACGTAGGCCACCACGGTCAGCTCGCCGTCGGGGCGGAAGGCGCCGTCCACCGTCGCCGCCAGCCCACCGCCCTGGCTCGCCAGGTTCCACAGGCCGTACTCGAAGCCGATTTCCCGCACGGCCCCGGCCTTGAGCGATTCTTCCATCCAGTACATCGTGATCGCCGAGTCGTTGAGGCCCAGCGACTTCATCGACAGCAGCGGCACGTCCCACAGCGTCGCCGGGCCGTCGGCCTTTTGATCCAGAACGCCCAGCTTGCGGTTCGGCCAGGCGCCCAGCGTGACGCGCACCGGCGGCTCCAGCCCCTCCAGCTTCAGCCGCAGGTGCGCGATTGTTCCCGGATGCGCCAGGTCCGGCTTCTCCAGCGCCTGGAGGAAGTCGGGCGTCTTCCTGTCCTTCGCCTGGCTCGGCAGGTCCTTGAGGGTGTCGCACAGGTCGGCGTCGCCGGGGATGGTGAACGGCACGTTGTCGTTGCCGCCGATGAAGGTGTCCAGCAGGAAGCGGGGGCCGATCCCGTGTTCCTTCGCGTCCTGATTTTCGATCCGATAGCGGACCCGGCAAGTGTCCAGCAGCCCGCTTTGCTCCCCGCGCACCGGCTCGACGAACTGCGTGACGCGGACCTTCTTGTCGTCGCAGACCCAGATCGACCGAACGCCGTCGTGGTCCTCGCCGCGGTCGTCCGTCCAACCTTTCGCCGCGGTCTCCTCCCAGCGGCCGCCACGGCCGCCGAAGAGGCGCTCGTCGCTCTTGTCGAAGCGCAGGCAGAAATTGTTGGTGCGGCCCCACGGGTCGAAGGTGAGGCGTTTGACGTTCACGCCTTCGCCGATTTCCTTGCCGTCCTGGAGCATCACCAGGCCGAAGCGCATCGTCGGTTCGGGATCGGGAAACCAGAGCCTTTCCAGCACATCGTCCCTCTTGGCGTCGTGAAAGCGGATTTCGATGCGCGGCGTCGGGTCGGGCGGCGCGACCGCCGGCTCGGGCGGCTTCCGCTCGGGACGGAAATAATCCCACCCCGCCATCCCCAGCAGGGCCAGCAGCAGCAGGGCCGCCGGCGCGAGCGTCCCTGCCATTGACATACCGGATCTCCTTTCCGGCCGAAGCGGCGCCGGCATTCGGGTCGGCGGCGCGGCCGGCGCCTTCGTCGGCGGGGCGGGCGTCGGCGCGACGGCCTGTTTCGGCGGCGCGGCCGGTGCGGGCGCGGGCGCGACGGTGGTTCGGGCGCCGACCGCCAGGCGGACGGTCGCCGTGAACTTCTGGCCGCCGTTGGCCGCGAGCGAGACGACGGCCTCCAGGGTTTCGCCGGGCCGCACCGGCACGGCGGGGACGAGCAGCGGCAGGAAGGCGCTGCGGCCGCGGAAGACCGTGGCGCCGACGTGCAGCCACGGCTGGTCGCTGACGCCGTGGGCCACGGCCGGCCGATTCTCCTGCGACACGACCGCGATGACGTACTCGATCTTCTCGCCCGGCCGGCCGCGCAGCTCGACGACCTCCTCGCTGAGTTCCACGCGCGGCGGCCGGGCCAGACCGAGCGCCTCGAACAGCTGCTGCACCGCGGCCGGGCCGTAGGCGGTCGGCCCGGCCACGGGATAGACCCAGCCGTTGGCCTCGTACCAGCGGGCGACGGCGCCGCTGGCGATCAGGACGGCGGCCTCCTTCTGCGCGTCCCGCGCCTTCTCCGCCAGCTGGCGCGGGCTGATCGCCCCGGCCAGCACGCCGTCCGGGAACGGCCGAACCGGCACGAACAGGCGCACCTTCACCTCGGCTTCGCCGCCGTTGGACTCCAGGCGAATCGTCGTCTCCTGCGGCGAGTTGCGGGCGCCGAGCTGCCGGCCGAGGATGCGAACCGGCAGGATGGTCTTGTCGGCGAGCTGGAACAGCTTGCGCTTCAGGGCGGGGCCGTCGCCCAGCGCGATCCAGACGGCGTCGCCGCAGCTCGCCGAGCCGTGCAGCAGCCGCGCCCCCTCGTTCCGCAGCACCAGCTCGGCGCGCCGATCCTCGCCGGGGGTCAGCGTCCCCAGGTCGATCGCCGCCGGCTCGACGTGCAGCCGGGCCGGGCGCCGGGCCGCGCCGGGCAGGCGGTCGAGGAACTCGTCCAGCGCCCGCTCGCGATCCGGGGAACGGGCGGCGGCGCGGGCGGCGGAAGCCAGGTCGGCCCGGCCCTGCGCGCCCAGAAAGGATTCCAAATATCCCTTGCGCAGCAGACGGTGGGCGGCCTCCAGGTCGTCGTGGAGGGCCAGGGCCAGCTCATTGAAGTTGCGGCAGATTCGGCCGGAGGGCATGACGAAGGGAGCGGCGAACGCCTGGGAGGCCACGTCGGCGGGGCCGGCGTGGCCTTCGAGGACAGCGCCGTCGTGGTAGCAATAGGCGGCCTCGCCGGGGTTGGCGCGGCGGCAATTCCGGCAGATGCGGGCCATGACTGCCCTCGGGGAACTCGGCACAGGTGGGGCCGCCGCTCCGGGAACGGCGGCGCGGCCGGTCGAAAAGATTATGTTCGGCCGGGGGAGTGGGTTCAATAAGAAAGTCGGCCGTCTTTTTCCCTCCCCCGCCGACGGCGGAAGGGGTAAGATGGCCTTGCCTGGGGCGAGGGATGGGGTCCGCGAGGGTGTGCCATGTTCTGCATTCGGGGAAGCGCCGTCGATCTGCGCCGCGGCTGGACGCGCCGAGACTGTTTGCGCTTCGGCCTGGGCGGCGCGCTGGGGCTGCTGGGCGGCGCCGCGCGGGCGGACGCGCCGGCGGGACGCAGCTTCGGCCGGGCCAAGTCCTGCATCCTCGTCTACCTCTTCGGCGGACCCAGCCACATCGACATTTGGGACATGAAACCGGATGCGCCGCCGGAGGTCCGCGGCGAGTTCAAGCCGATCTCGACCAACGTGCCCGGAATCCGCATCACGGAGCATCTGCCGCGCCTGGCTCAGCTGGCGGACCAGTACGCCCTGATCCGCTCGCTGGCCCACGGCGACAACGCCCACGGCTCGGCGGGGCACACCATGCTGACCGGCCGCCGGCCGCGCGCCCTCGGCGAGGTCGGGCCGAACGCCGACGATTTCCCCCACTATGGGGCCGTGCTGACGCGGCTCCGTCCCGGATCGCCCGCCGTACCGCCGTTCGTCGCGCTGCCGTGGGCGATCACCACCAGCACCAACATCGTGCCCGGCCAGAACGGCGGCTTCCTCGGCCGCGCTTGCGACCCGTTTCGCCTGGAAGTGCCGGCCGACCAGGGCCTGACCTTCGCCCCGCCGCTGACCCATCCGCCGGCGGACATAAGCGATGAACGCGAGCGCCAACGACGCAATCTCCGCGATTTGCTGGCCCGCGACGACCTGTTGCAGGGCAACGATACGGCGATGCAAATGGACGCGCTCTACCGCCGGGCCTTCGACCTGATCGACTCGCAGGCGGCGGAGCGGGCGTTCCGCCTGGAGCGCGAGCCGGAGAAGGTGCGCGAGCGCTACGGCATGAACGTCTTCGGCCAAAGCCTGCTGCTGGCGCGGCGGCTGGTCGAGGCCGGCGTGCGGATGGTGACGGTCTACTGGCCGGATCGCAAAGATCCGGAGGCGTTCATCAACAACGGCAACAAGGACAGCGTCGCGGTGCCCGCCTGGGACACGCACGGCTGGAAGGTCGGCAAGACGCCGAACTTCCCGTCGCTGCGCGACACGCTGCTGCCGGCCCTGGACCAGTCGTCGTCGGCGCTGCTGGAGGACTTGCGTTCGCGCGGCCTCTTGGACGAGACGCTGGTGGTCTGGACGGGGGAGTTCGGCCGGTCGCCGCGGATCAACGGCGACGCGGGCCGCGACCACTACGGCAACGTCTTCTCCGCGATGCTGGCCGGCGGCGGCGTCCACGGCGGCCAGGTCCACGGCGCCTCGGACAAACAGGTGCGTTCCCCGCTGACAATCCGGTGTCACCGGCCGACTTCGCCGCCACGCTGTACCACTGTCTCGGCCTGCCGCCGGAGGCGGAGGCGCCTGACCGCCTTGGCCGGCCGGTGCGGATCGCGGAGGGGCAGCCGGTGCGGGCGCTGCTGGAAGGGGCGTGACGGTTAGTCACGACCCGAAGGGGAGCGCTTGGGCGACGCGCCCCCTTTGGGTCGCGGCTAAACCTCCCCCCTGACCGGCGCTCGTAATGTCCTGACCGGCGCCTCTGATATGCTGACCGACAGCCGCCATATGCGACCGGCGCTGGTCAGGACAATTACCAGTTCTTTCTTGAGCGGGGCGAACATGCACGGCCTTCAGCCCGACGACATCAAGCATCTGTCGCACCTGCGTGGGGGAAAGATGATCCTGGTGGGTGTCGGAGAGTATGATTTGCAGTTTCAATTTCATCCGCAGGGAAACGTCTCGGTGGAAGGACGTTGCGAACTGCTCGAAGACTCTGGCGCGATTATCGACGCTTGGGACAGGGGCGCGCGATCGGAGGTCTTCCGGTTCCTGGAACTCTTGGGCAAAACCGTCACCGAGGTCGTCATTGATTCGCCGAAGTCCTTCAAGTTGGCCTTTCCCAAGGGTCGATGGCTTCGGATCATCGACAACTCGGAACAGTACGAGTCGTTTTCAGTCGGCGGCCTCTACATTTGAGGTTCCGGCAAACCATCTGGGCAAGAACCTCTATAAGGCTCCCCAAGTCAAGAGAAAGTAATTCCCCCAGCCACGTCTCAGGGTAACGGTTGTGCCGAGGTTGCCGCCGCCGTGTTGCCGTCGAAAGCAGTACAATCGCGCGAGGACAAGGAGACCGTCCGATGGCCGTCGATCGGGATACACTGCGCGACTGGCATCGCCTCTTCGGCCTGCTCCTCACCGATTTCTTCACCGGATCGCCGTTCAGCGTGGAGGTCGAACGCGACCTGTCGGAGCAACAGCAGTTCCTCGATGTGGTGATCCTGCGCCGCGGCCGCGGCCGCTTCGTCGGCCGCCTGCCCGACGGGCTGGACGGCTTGGCGGCGCACAACCTTATCACCTTCAAGTCGCACCACGAGGCGCTGGACGCCTGGGCCATGAAGGAGCTGGTCGGCCACTACGTCGCCTACCGCAAGCTCGTCAGCCGCTCTCCGTCGAGGCTGTGGCCGGAGGACCGCTTCCGACTGTATGCGGTGTGCGCGCGCTTGCCGCACAATCTGTCGCAGCAGGTCCCGTGGCAAGAGCAGCAGGCGGGGGTGTATGATTGCCGCTGGGGCACGGATGTAGTGCGCGTGGTCGTGGCGGGGCAGTTGCCGCGGGAGACGCACAACGCGCCGCTGCATTTATTCAGCGCTTCGCCGGAACTGGTGGGTTTCGGGCGCGGCGCCTACCGGCGTCGTTCCCAAGAAACGAGCGCGATGCTGGAGCAACTCTTGGAGAAGTTTCGGGAGGAGGGCTTTACCATGTCGTTTACGATGGAAGACTTCCAGCGCCAATACGCCAAGGAACACTTCGCCAGGCTGACCCCGGAAGAGCAGCGATCGGCCCTGGAGCGCCTGTCGCCCGAACGACGTTGGGCGCTCCTCCAATCGCTGCCGCCGGAGTTCCTCCGGGAAGTTGTGAAGTCGCTGCCGGCGGAGGAACACCGGCAAGTCCTGGAGTCGCTCTCTCCGGAGGAGCGTCGAGAAGTCCTGGAGTCCCTGCCGCCGGAAGAGCGCCTGGCGGGCCTGTCCGCGGAGCAAATCCGGCAACACCTGGAGCGGCTGACCAGCAGTCGCCCCGCCGATCCGCGCAACAAGTCGCGGCGGAAGAGGTGACGGGCCGCACAGGCTCACTGAGCGGCGGCGGCGCGTCGCCGATAATCGTAGTGTTCCCCATCGAACCGGAACGCTACGCGCGGCACGCGGAAGCAGAGCGCCGCCGCGTCGCCGACATAGCACTCGGCCGCGCGCGATTGCACCTCGCCTTGCAACGGTTCACACTCCTCCAGCGGGATGCCGAGACGGATCTCCTGGCGGGTGACGCGGCCGTACCACGGCTGCACCGACAGGGCGCGATCCTGCGGCACGCAGTAGGCGAGGAAGTCGCGGTAGGAGGCGAAGCACTCGCCCCACGCCGCCGGCAGCTCCGCCGCTCCGGGTCGCAGCCGCCCTTCCAGATCGGGCGCCGTGCCGCTCCCCGGATCGAGCGCGACGGTGAACGAGCCGTCCTTCTCGGCGACGACGGCGCCGCGCCGCGGGACGTGCATCGGCATCCCCTGCGACAGCATCCGCGCCGCCAGGGCGTGCGGCGTCGAGGCGATGGCGTTCGTGACGAAGTAAATGCCGTCCAACCCCGTTTGCGGATCGCGGACGTAGATGCGCCAGTTGCTATGCACCGGCGAGGGCATGAGCCGCCGCAGCGGCCCGGCCAGCCCCGGCCCGAAATGACCGTGGCGGTAGGTCAGCGACGTGAACAGCGCGAAGCGGCCGTCCGGCCCGAGGCGCTGCAATTCCAGTCCCGACGGCACGAGCGGCAGGAGTCGTTCCGCGTCCACCAGATAATTCGCATAGATAACATCGGTGATGTCGCTGCGCAGGCCGACGAGCGGCAGCCATTCGCACAGGGCGCGGAGGAAGCGGCTGTTGGCGACGGCGTCGATGGCGCGGCCGGCGACGCCGGGCCACGGATGTCGCCACGGGGCCATGCGGCCGTGGGCCTCGTCGGGGCGGGCGCGGCGCAGGACGCGCTCCGTGACGGCGATCAACCAGATCAGCAATAGGGGGAAGCCGACGCCATTGGCGGCGCCGACCACGACGGGCGGCGGACGCCATTCGGCCGGCAGCAGCAGCCCGACGCTGCCGACGGCGAGGACGCCCCACGTCAGGACCGAGAGCCAGGTCAGGCCGCGCGACCACGTCCGGGCGGCGGCGAAGCACCACGTCCAGCCGAGCGCCATGACCATGTACAGCGAGGCGCCCCAGACGACGGCGCGCTGATAACAATCGTTCTCGAATTTCAGGTACTGCGTGGGATGGCCGGCGTCGCGCGCCTCGGCGGCCCGGATCGGCCCTTGCACCGTCCAGGGGATTTCGCCCGACTGCTCCACGCCGACGGCGGCGAGGGTGACGAGCAACGTGAGCAGGGCAGGGAGTTTGGGGACCCATCGGGTGGACAGCAGGGCGACGGCGGTGAACAGATCGACGGCCGCCGACAGGTGCCAGGGAATCCAGCCGATCCGCCAGAGGACGGGGTGATCGGCGACGTAGGCGAGGCGAGCCGAACCGTCCGCGCCCGTGCCGCCGGGGACGCCGGGCAGGCAGAACGCGGCCATCGTGAGCAGGGCGATGAGGTGGACGACGAAGCTGGCGAGCAGGACCTGCTCCAGGAAGCGGGCCGCCGGCGCGGAGGGGGGACGTGAGGTGTCGGGCATGGGACTGCTCCTCGGGAGACCGCCGGGCGCACGGCTGCAACCGCGACGCGGACGGCGGACGCAACCGTATGGCCGGAAGAAGGACGGCGTTTCCTTATCTGTCCTATGGGACCTATGGGTCTCATGGGACCTATACGTCCCGTGAGACGCGCCGTGACGCTGCCGGCGGCGCGGCCTTTTCGCTTGTGTTTCCCTCTCCATCTGAGACAATCGACCTCGGCCCTTGCAGATGCAAATCTTTCCCTCGACCCCGGAGACGCACCATGACAAGGTTCCGGCTTGGAATCCCGCGACTGCTCCCGCTGATCGCGGGTGTACTGGCAACGGCGGCCCTGCTGAGCGGGCCGCCGCTGCGCGGCGACGACAAGGCCCTGCCGTCCGACCTGGCCCTGGCGGCCCACGACGCGGCGGGCTTCGTCAGCATTCGCGTCGGCGATCTGGCGGACAGCGCGGCGGGCAAGGAGTTCCTGCAACAGCTGCACAAGGACAAGGAAGCGACCGGCGATCTGCTGGCCGACCTGCACCGGGAGCTGGTCGTGCCGCCGGCCGACGTCGAACGCCTCACGCTCTTGCTGGAAACGCAGGTCATAATCGTCCGCACGACCAAACCGTATGACCGGGACAAGATCCTCGACGCGCTGGGCGGCGAGGCGCGGGTCAAGCGCATCAAGGGCAAGACGGTCTACCTGGGCGGCGACGAGCGCGGGCTGATGCCGATCGACGACAACGTTTTCGTGCGCGGCCCGGTGGAGCGGCTGGAGCAGCTGCTGACCCCGCGGCCGGTCAACCCGGATGGCCAGGCGCCGCTGGGCGAGGCGCTGGAGCTGGCGGCCGGGAAGCACGCCGTCACGGCCGCCTTCAATCCGGTGGCCCTCGTCATCCAGCTGGGGACGAGCCACACCGATACGTTCCACGAGGTGGGGCCTGCGGCGTCGCCAGCCACGTCGCCCCCGCCCCCGCCGTCGAACGAGAAGAAGGGGCCTCCGCCTTGTGGAGAATCCGCGGCGGACGTCCCCGACCCCTCGAAGCCTGACGTGCAGGAGCTGCTTGGGCAACTGCCCCCGCAGGCGTTGCCGTTCAAGCCGCTGCTTCAGGCGCGCTGCATCACGCTGACCCTCGACCTGGACGACGGGCTGCGGCTGGAAGGCCGGGCGGCCTATGCCGACAAGGAGCTGGCGGCCGACGGCGAAACGTCGCTCAAGACCACGCTGTACGTGCTGCGCGAGCTGCTGCCGCGGGCCGGGGAAGAACTCTTTGCGGACCCGGATTCGGCGAAACAATTGAAGCCGCTCTTCCGGCAGCTGCAGGAGGCGCTCCGAACCGCCGCCGTCCGCGTCGAAGGGACGACCGTCACTGTATCGGCCCAGGCCAAGATCGATCCGGCGGCCGTCGCGGGGCTGGCGTTGCAGCTGCGCGGGAGCGCCGACAACATCCGAAGCGCCAACAACCTGAAGCAGATTGCGATAGCGATGATCAGTTTCAGCGACGCCTACGGATTCATGCCGCCGCCGGCCATCTGCGACCGCAACGGCAAGCCACTCCTAAGCTGGCGCGTGGCCATCCTGCCGTACTTCGAGCCGGACCTCTACAACCAGTTCAAGCTCGACGAGCCGTGGGACTCCGCGAACAACAAGAAGCTGCTGGCGCAAATGCCCAAGACCTACGCGCCGATCCGTGGCAAGACGAAGCAGCCGTATTCGACCTACTATCAGGTGTTCGTCGGCCCCGGCGCGCCGTTCCAGATCGCTCCCGGCGGCGGCCCATTCGGGGCGATGGGGCCGCGCTTCCCGGCCGCGTTCCCGGACGGGACCTCCAACACATTCCTGGTCGTGGAGGCCGGCGAGGCCGTGCCGTGGACCAAGCCGGACGACATCCCGTTCGACGAGAAGAAGCCGGTCCCGCCGCTGGGCGGCGACTTCGGCTTTGGCTTCCACGCGGCCCTGGCGGACGGGTCGGTGCTGTTCATCAAGAAGAACATCGACGATCAGCTGCTGAAGTTCCTCATCATGCCGGCCGACGGCAACCCGATCGACTGGGACAAGGTCCCGGTGATCGGGCGCCGGCCGGGGTTGTCGGGGCCGGCGGAGGGCGCGGGGGAGAGCGCTCCGGTGAAGGTGACGGCGCCGCCGGCGAAGCCGGTCCCGCCGCCCGAGGCGAGGCCGCGGCCGCCGGAGAAGCCGTGAGGACGCGGCCGGGGGCGTCGCGGCGCGGATCGAACGCCCCCATCCTTCGCTCACCGCCGGGCCGCGTGGTACGATTGATCCCATCAAGATCGGAGGACGACCGATGACGCTCGAAGGCACCGTGGTCAACGGGGTGATCGTGCTGGACGCGGGGACGCAGCTCCCTGAAGGGGCGTGGGTGCGCGTGGAAGTGGCGGACGAGGACGACGATCTCTTCCCGCCGCCGGAGCCGTACGACCGGGAGAAAGAACTGGCGATCCTGCGGGAGTCGCTGGAGGACGCGAAGGCGGGACGGACGACGCCCGCCCGTCAAGCCCTGCGGACCTGGCACGGAAATACGGGCTTCCCCTCGAACCGGGAGAGTGAGTCGTGCCTTAGAGCCTATCCCAAAACCGTCGAAACATCACCAATTTGACGAGAATCGTCATGATCGACGGTGGTTTTGGGATAGGCTTTTAGGCGAGGGGCGGGAAATACCTTACCCGCAGCCGCATTCGCCAGAATGCGGCTGAATGGCTGTCGGCCCGCATTCTGGCGAATGCGGCTACGGGTATCATGCCTGCTGCCGCTCGCCTTACGAGGTCCGTTTCACCCGCCGGGCGCTTGCCGACGTGGACGCATCGCTCGCCTGGCTGTCCTCGCGGTCGGCGCCGGCGGCCCGCTGGCGGACGGGACTGCTCGCCCGTGTCGCCGCCCTGGAACAGTCCCCGGATCGTTACCCGCTGGCAGACGAGGCGGCCGATCTGGGACTTGACCTTCGGGAACTCCTCTATGGCCGAAGGCGTGACGTTTACCGCATCCTGTTCACGATCGACGGTTCGGTCGTCCACATCCACCGCGTCCGCCACGCGGCGCAGGACCGGCTGAAACCGGGAGACGTCTGACGGCGCGCCGAACTCCCGGCGCCAAACGCGGCCGTACCCCCCGCCGTTCTGCCCTATCAACTCCGGGGCCGCCTCCAGACCCGGACTCCTGAGCGCCTGGTATAATGCCCCCTGTCCAACGCACACTTCCCGTCCCCGGAGGGGGCGGGCGCATCAGGAAAGGACGGGGCGGTCATGCCCACAAATCCCGTGACCTCAGCGCGGCAATTCGCCGGCGCGGAAGTGGACCTCACCGCGCTTGGGTTGCGCCACACCGGCAAAGTCCACGCCCAGCTGCCGCCCGCCGCCCTCGTCGAGCTGGCCGTGCGCCGCGGCGAGGGCTTTCTGACCGACTCCGGCGCCTTCGCCGCCTACACGGGCGCCATCACCGGCCGGTCGCCCAAGGACCGCTATCTCGTCCCGGAAACCGCCCGCCCCGACGATATCTGGTGGGGTCCGATCAACCGGCCGATGGCGCCGGCCGTCTTCGACCGCCTCTTCGACCGCGTCCGCGCCTACCTCCAGGGCCGCGACCTCTTCGTCTGCGACGCCTGCGCCTGCGCCGACCCCCGCCTCGCGCTCCCTGTCCGCGTCATCGCCGACCAGGCCTGGCACACGCTCCTCGCTCAGTCTCTGCTGCGTCTGCCGACCGGCCGGCCGCCGGAGCTGACGGTCGTCTGCGCCGGCGGAATGCACGCCGACCCCGCCGTGGACGGCACGCGCAGCGAGGTCTTCGTCGTCCTGAACCTGGAGCGGCGCCTGGTGCTGATCGGCGGCACGCAGTACGCCGGCGAGATCAAGAAAGCCGTCTTCTCGGTTCTGAATTATCTCTTGCCGTTCCGCGGCGTCTTCCCGATGCACTGCTCGGCCAACATCGGCCCGGCCGGCGACACGGCCCTGTTCTTCGGCCTGTCCGGCACCGGCAAGACGACGCTGTCGGCCGACCCCGGACGCCGGCTCATCGGCGACGACGAACACGGCTGGTCCGACGAGGGCGTCTTCAACATCGAGGGCGGCTGCTACGCCAAGACCATTCGGCTGTCGCAAGAACACGAACCGCAGATCTGGAACGCGATCCGTTTTGGGGCCGTGCTGGAAAACGTCGCGGTCGATCCGGCGACGCGGCGGCCCGACTTCGACGACGAGCGCTGGACGGAGAACACGCGGGCCGCCTACCCGGTGGACTTTATCGGCGGCGCCGAGCCGAGCGGCCGCGGCGGCCATCCGCGGACGCTCCTGTTTCTGGCCTGCGACGCCTTCGGCGTGCTGCCGCCGCTGAGCCGGCTGACGCCGGAGCAGGCGTTGTACCATTTCCTATCGGGATACACCGCGAAGGTGGCGGGGACCGAGGCGGGGTGACGGACCCGGAGGCGACGTTCAGCACGTGCTTCGCCGCTCCGTTCTTGCCGCTGCACCCGACGCGCTACGCGGCGCTCCTGCACGAACGGCTGCGGACGCACGGGGCGACGGTGTGGCTGGTGAACACGGGTTGGACGGGCGGGGCGCACGGCCAGGGGAAGCGGATGCCGTTGCCGATCACGCGGGCGCTGCTGCGGGCGGCGCTGGATGGGGCGCTGTCCGACGTACCCTATATGCCCGATCCGGTATTCGGCCTGGCCGTGCCGCAGACGTGTCCCGGCGTGCCGGCGGAGCTGCTGCGTCCGCGCGACGCCTGGCCGGACGCCGCGGCCTACGACGCCCAGGCGCGGCGGTTGGCCGGTCTGTTCCGCGCCAATTTCCAGACCTACACCGCTCAGGCGACGGAGGCGGTGCGGTCGGCGGGGCCGGCTTATACATGATCGGGTTGGGTGCGTCCATTTCTCGTTCAGCCGCGGTTCGCAGAACCGCGGTTCTGCGAACCGCGGCTAAACGGACGGCGACAAACGGACGGCGACAAGTGGACGATACGCTGTTCCGCGAATCGGCGCTCTCGGCCCTGTACAAAGTGGGAAAGAGATCATTGCAATCCGCCGCGCCAGGGGGTACGCTCCTCTTGCATGGTGGGCGACGGTTGCGCCAATTGCGCGGGTAAGTCCGGCGGTCGTTCCGGACGCTCCCGGACCATTCGCGGAATTCTGGGGTGGGCAACGTCGATGAATCTCCTGTGCCGGAATTCGGCGCAGGCGCGCCTCCGCGCACCGTGCTGGCCCAACTCCCCCGTATCCTCACCCGGAGGCGCCTCCATGTTTTCGCCCTCGCGCCCGACGTTCCGGCCGCGTCTTGAATGCCTTGAAGGCCGAATCGTCCCGTCCACCTTCACCCTGATGGTCAACCCGGCGCTGGACAACGCCGGCGCCGTGGCCGAACTCAAGGCCGACATCGCCGCGGCCAACGCCGACGGACAGGCCAACACCCTGAGCCTGTTCGCCGGCGGCGTCTACACGCTGACGACCGTGGACAATTCCCTGAACGGCCTCAACGGCCTGCCCGCCATCGCCGGCACACTGACCATCGACGGCCAGGGCGCGACCATCCAGCGCAGCACGGCCGCGGGCACGCCGGCCTTCCGGCTGTTCTACGTCTCGGGCAATTCCAGCGGCCTGCCGTCGGGCGGCCTGCCGACGGGAAGCCTGACGCTGGTGGACCTGACGCTCCAGGGCGGCTTCTCCAAGGGCGGCGACAGCTCCACCGGCGGCGGCGGCCTGGGGGCGGGCGGGGCGATCTTCAACCAGGGGACGGTGACGCTCCTCGGCGTGACCCTGACCGGGAACACCGCCCAGGGCGGCGGCAGCGGCGTCTCGGTGCAGGCCCCAACGGCGGCGGCCTCGGCGGCGACGGCGGAGGCGGCGCCGCCGGGGGCTCCAGTCCCCAGCCAGGCGGCTTCATTATCATCGGCAGCCGCGGTGGCGACGGGGGGTTCGGGGGCGGCGGCGGCGAAGGCGGCGCCGGCACCCCCCGCTTTGGCGGCGGCGGCGGCGACGGCGGCTTTGGCGGCGGAGGCGGCGAAGGCTTTTTCAGCTTCAACGGCGGCAGCAGCTTCGGCGGCGGCGGCGAAATAGGCGGCGGAGGCGGTGCCGGACTGGGCGGCGCCGTCTTCTCGATGTTCGGGTCCCTCACCGTCATCAACAGCACGCTCGCCGGCAACACCGCCTTCGGGGGCGCCGGCGCCCAGGGCGGGGCCGGCGATGGCGGTGCGATCTTCAACCTCGACGGGGCCGTGACCATTCTCGACAGCACCCTCGCCGGCAACACGGTCGCCTCCGGCAGCGGCAGTCCGGGCGCCATCAACCCGAGTGTGCCCTCGGACGGCGGGGCGGTCTACAACCTGGCCTATGGCAGCACCCCCGGCGGCAGTCCGGCGGCCGCCTTCCTGACCCTGGCCAACAGCATCCTGGCCGACAGCAGCGGCGGGACCGATCTGGTCAACAATGCGGCCAATACAGCGCCGCCGTTGGAGGCGAACGTCGCCACAGTGACAGCGACCGGCCCCAACCTCATCCGCAGCACCACGGCGACCATCACCGGCCCGGCCCCGCTGACGGGCGACCCCCTGCTCGGCCCCCTCCAGAACAACGGCGGCCTTTCCGAGACGATGGCGCTGCTGCCGGGCAGCCCCGCCATCGACGCCGGCAGCAACGCCGCCGTGCCGGCCGCCCTGACCACCGACCAGCGCGGCCCCGGCTTCCCGCGCATCCTCGGCCCCGCCGTGGACCTCGGCGCTTTTGAGACCGGCAACGGCTTGGCCGGCCTGACGCCGCAGGAGCGGTTCGTGCAGACGCTTTACCTCGACGTGCTGGGCCGGGCCGGGAGCAAGCCAGAGCTGGACAGCTGGGTCGTTAACTTCAACGACGGATCGAGCCAGATGGACGCCCAGGCCGCCATCGCCACGGGCATCGAACAAAGCTTTGAGGGGCGAGACCACCTGGTCAAGGGCTGGTACGAAACCTTCCTGGGACGCGCGGCGGGCGACGGCGAGGAGCTGGGTTGGGTGAGCCAGCTCATGAGCGGGACGACCGAGGAGCAGGTGCTCAGCCAGATCCTGGCCTCGACCGAGTTCTACGGACGGGCGCAGACGCTCGGCGGCTCCGGGACGGCCGACCAGAGATTCGTCCAGGCGCTCTACCCGCTCCTGCTCGGCCGAACTGCGAGCGACGCCGAAGTGATGAGCTGGGTCGTCACGCTGCCCCAACAGGGCCGGCTGGGCGTGGCGTTGGGCTTCCTGACCTCGGGGGAGTACCGCACCGACCTCGTTCAGTCGGACTACGCCTTGCTGCTGCACCGCTCGCCGGACCCGCAGGGCCTGGCCTTCTGGGTCGGCATCGGCGAGGACGCCTTGGACATGCGCATCGGCTTCGAGGCGTCGCCCGAGTTCTTCACCAACGGGTAGGCCGGCCGGCCGCACCGCCGGCCCGCTCTCTCAACGCGGAGGCTGCCATGTCCCCGTTCCACCACCGGCCGTCCCGCCCACGCCCCACCTTCCGGCCGCGCCTGGAAGCGTTGGAGGACCGTTCTCTGCCATCCACCTTCACCCTGATGGTCAACCCCGCGGTGGACAACGCCGGGGCCGTGGCCGAACTTAAGGCCGACATCGCGGCGGCCAACGCGAACGGTCAGACCAACACGCTCAACCTGTTCGCCGGCGGCGTGTACACGCTGACGACCGTGGACAACTACCTGTACGGCCCCGATGGCCTGCCCCCCGTCGCCAGCGCGCTGACCGTCAACGGCCAGGGGGCGACCATCGAGCGCAGCCCGGCGTCGGGCACGCCAGCCTTCCGGCTGTTCTACGTTTCGGGCGGCTTCAGCGGCGTGCCGGCGGGCAACCTGACACTGGAGAATCTGACGCTCCAGGGCGGCTTCGCCAGGGGTGGCGATGGAAGTGGGGGCGGCCTGGGGGCGGGCGGGGCGATCTTCAACCAGGGGACGGCGACGCTCCTCGGCGTGACGCTCACCCAGAACACCGCCCAGGGCGGTGGGGGCGGCGCCGCCGCCGGCGGCGCCGACGGCGGCGGCATGGGACCGGGGGGAGGCTTCGGCGGGCCCTTTGCCGGCGCCGGAGGCAATGGCAGCAGCGCGGGGGGAGGCGGGGGCTTTCGACCCGGCGACGACGCGGTTGGCGGCATGGGCGGCGGCCTGGGAGGCCTGGGCAGCGGCACGGGTGATGGCGGCAACTCCGCCGACAACAACGTCTTCGGCCCTGCCGGGGGCGTCGGCGGCGACTTCGGTTTCGGCGGCGTCGGCGGCCCCAGCGGCGACCCCTTTCGCGCCGGCGGGGGCGGCGGGGGCGGCGGCGCCGGCGGGGGCGGCGGGGGCGGCGGCGCCGGCGGCGGCGGAGAATTCAGTGGCACCCCCGGCGGGGGCGGCGGGGGCGGCGGCTTCGGCGGGGGCGGCGGGGGCGGCGGCGAAGGCGGCGAAGGTGACTTTACCCCCGGCGCCGCCCCCAGCGGCCCTGGCGGCCCCGGCGGCTTCGGCGGCGGCGGCGGCTCCGGCACCGTCGGCGGCGGCTCCGGCGGCCCCGGCGCCGGCGGCTTCGGCGGCGGCAGCCCCGGTGGCGGCGCCGGGATGGGCGGCGCCGTTTTCTCGATGTACGGGTCCCTTACCCTGATCAACAGCACACTCGCCGGCAACTTCGCCCTCGGCGGCGCCGGCTTTCAGGGCGGGGCCGGCTACGGCGGCGCGGTCTTCAACCTCGACAGCGCCGTGACGATCCTTGACAGCACCCTCGCCGCCGACACCGTCGCCTCCGGCGCCGGCAGCAGCGGTGCGAGCGTGGGTTCGGACGGCGGGGCAGTCTATAACCTAGCCTTCGGCAACACGCTCACCGGCGGCCCGGGCTCGGCCACGCTGACCCTGGCCAACAGCATCCTGGCCGACAGCACGGGCGGGACCGACCTGGCCAGCAACGCGATCAACGGCGCCAACACCAACACCGCCACCGTGACCGCGACCGGCCCCAACCTCATCCGCAGCACCGCGGCGACCATCGGCGGCCCGGCCCCGCTGACGGGCGACCCCTTGCTCGGCCCGCTCCAGAACAACGGCGGCCTGACGCCGACGATGGCGCTGCAACCCGGCAGCCCGGCCATCGACGCCGGCAGCAACGCCGCCGTGCCGGCCGTCCTGACCACCGATCAGCGCGGCCCCGGATTCCCCCGCGTCCTCGGCCCCGCCGTGGACCTCGGCGCCTTCGAGACCGGCAACGGCTTGGCCGGCCTGACGCCGCAGGAGCGGTTCGTGCAGACGCTCTACCTCGACGCCCTGGGCCGGGCCGGCAGCAAGACCGAGCTGGACAGTTGGGTCGTCGCATTCAACGACGGATCGAGCCAGATGGACGCCCAGGCCGCCATCGCCACGGGCATCGAAGAAAGCTTTGAGGGGCGAGACCACCTGGTCAAGGGCTGGTACGAAACCTTCCTGGGACGCGCGGCGGGCGGCGGCGAGGAGCTGGGTTGGGTGAGCCAGCTCATGAGCGGGACGACCGAGGAGCAGGTGCTCAGCCAGATCCTGGCCTCGACCGAGTTCTACGGACGGGCGCAAACCCTCAGCGGCGCCGGGACGGCCGACCAGAGATTCGTCCAGGCGCTCTACCCGCTCCTGCTCGGCCGAACTGCGAGCGACGCCGAAGTGATGAGCTGGGTCGCCACGCTGCCCCAGCAGGGCCGGCTGGGCGTGGCGCTGGGCTTCCTGACCTCGGGGGAGTATCGCACGGACCTCGTCCAATCGGACTACGGCGTGCTGCTGCACCGCTCGCCGGACCCGCAGGGCCTGGCCTTCTGGGTCGGCATCGGCGAGGACGCCTTGGACTTGCGCATCGGCTTCGAGGCGTCCCCCGAGTTCTTCACCAACGGGTAGGCCGCCTGTGGAATTATGAGCTAGGTAATGTTGATGAATCCCCTGTGATGGAATGCGGCGCAGGCGCGCCCCCGCGCACCGTCCCGATCCACACCCTGGAGGCAGCCATGTTCTCGTCCCCGCGTCGGTCGTCCCGCACCGTCCCACGGCCCGCTCGCCCGCGCCCGACGTTCCGGCCGCGCCTAGAAACCTTGGAGGACCGCACGGCCCCGGCGATGCTCCTCGTCACCAGCCTGGCCGACGACGGCGGCGCGGGCACGCTTCGGTCCCTCATCGCCGTGGCCCAGACCAACGGCGACGCTTCCAACACCATCGACTTCGACCCGTCGCTGGCGGGGGGCGTCATCACCCTGACCGCGGCGCCGCTGAACCCGGCGACCGGCACATTCCCCGGGCCGACCGCCTTCGACGTGAACAAGACGCTGACGATCCTCGGCGGCGGCCAGACCATCACCCGCGCCGCGACGGCGGCCGACTTCCGCTTCTTCTTCGTGGAGGCGACGGGGAGCTTGACCCTGTCCAACCTCACGTTGTCCGGCGGCCTGGCGAAGGGCTTCGACAGCGGCGGGACCGGCGGCGGCGCCGCCGGCTTGGGCGGCGCGATCTTCAACATGGGCACGCTCACCGTGCAAGGAGTGACCTTCACCGGCGACGCGGCCGTCGGCGGCAACAGTGGCGGCTCCGCCAGCAATGGCGGCGCGGGCCTCGGGAGCGGGGCCGGCGCGAACGGCGGCAACCCTAACGGCGGCGCCGGCGGCATAAGCGGTGCTTTCGCCGGCAGCGGCGGGGGCGGCGGTTTCGGCGGCGGCGGCGGCGGCGGCGGCTTCGGCATTGCCGGCGACTCCACCGCCACCGATCTTCTCGGCGCTTCGGGCGGCAGCGGCGGCGCCGGCGGCTTCGGCGGCGGCGGCGGCGGCGGCGGCTTCGGCAGCCCCGGCGGCTCGGGACGCGGCGGCTTCGGCGGCGGCGGCGGCGCCGGCGGCTTCGGCGGCGGCGGCGGTGCAGGCGCGGGCGACGCTAACGTGGTTGCAGGAAGCGGCCAGGGTGGCTCGGGCGGCTTCGGCGGCGGCGCCGGCCCCGGCGGCGGCGCCGGGATGGGAGGCGCCATTTTCAGCGAGCAGGGTTCGGTGACGATCACCAACAGCATCCTGACCGGCAATTCCGCCGTCGGCGGCGCGGGCGGACCCGGGGGCGGCGGCGGTTCCGGATTCGGCGGCGCCGTCTTCATCCTGAGCGGCACGCTGACCCTCTCCGGCAGCACGTTTTCCGGCAACACCATCACGGCCGGCGGGGGCAGTCCTGCCGGCGCCGCGGTCGGCCCCGACGGCTACAACGCCGTGACCGGCCAGGCCTTCACCTCGCTCACGCCGCAGGAGCAATTCGTGCAGGCGCTTTACCTGGACGTGCTGGGCCGAACCGGCAGCAAGGCGGAGCTGGACGGGTGGGTCGTCCTGTTCAACAGTGGGTTCAGCCAGACCGACGACCAGGCGGCCATCGCCGCGGGCATCGAAACCAGCCCGGAGGGGCGCGACCATCTCGTTAAGGGCTGGTACGAGACCTTCCTGGGACGGTCGGCAGTCGGCGGCGAGGAGCAGGGTTGGGTGAACCAGCTGCTGGCGGGGGCGCCCGAGGAGCAGGTCCTCAGCGCCATCCTGGCCACGCCCGAGTTCTACAGCCGGGCGCAGACGTTGGGCGGCTCCGGCACGCCGGACCAGAACTACGTCCAGGCCCTCTACCAACGCCTGCTCGGCCGGGCCGGGAGCGACGCGGAAGTGACGGGCTGGATCAATGTCCTGCCGCAGCTGGGCCGGCAGGGCGTCGCGGTGCGTTTCCTGGTCTCGGGGGAGTACCGCACGGACCTTGTTCAGTCGTACTACGAACTCCTGCTGCACCGGCCGGCCGATACGCAGGGCCTGGACGGCTGGGTCTCCTCCGGCCTGGGCGAGCTGGGCGTCCGCGTCGGCATCGAGGCGTCCGCCGAGTTCTTCACCAACGGGTAGGCCGGCCGGCCGCGGCGCACGGGATCGGAGGACGCACCGGCCGCTTCCATGAAGTCGATTACCCGACGGAACCGACCCTTCGCCCTCCACCCGTCCCCACGAGGTGCGGTTTTGCCCCAGGCCCTGTGCGTAAACGCCCGCCGGGCGGCGGGGCCGGGCGAAGCGATTTGGGATTCCCGCCGTTTTCCCGGCGTCGGACGCAACCCGGCGGCCGGCGCCGGAATTGCTCCCCGCGCCTCAGCGCCGTGTGTTTTCAGCCCCGTGTCCTCCACAGGGAGGCAGCCATGTCCCCGTCCCGTCGCCGTCCGGCCCGCCCACGTCCGATGTTCCGGCCGCGTCTGGAAGCGTTGGAGGACCGTTCCCTCCCGTCCACCTTCACCCTGATGGTCAACCCCGCCGTGGACAGCGCCGGCGCCGTCGCCGAACTCAAGGCCGACGTCGCCGCCGCCAACGCCGACGGCCAGGCCGACACCCTGAACCTGTTCCCCGGCGGCGTCTACACGCTGACGGCCGTGGACAACTCCGTTAACGGCTCGAACGGCCTGCCGGCCGTGGCCGGCACGCTGACGATCAACGGCCAGGGGGCGACCATCCAGCGCAGCACCGCCTCGGGCACGCCGGCGTTCCGTCTGTTTGACGTCTCGGGCGCCCTGGCGCTGGAGGACCTGACGCTACGGGGCGGCCTCAGTAAGGGCGGCGACAGTTTCACGGGCGGCGGCGGCCTGGGGGCGGGCGGTGCGATCTTCAGCCAGGGGACGGTGACGCTCCTCGGCGTGACGCTGACCGGGAACATCGCCCAGGGCGGCAGCGGCGGCGTCTCGGGCGCGGGCGCCGCCGGCGGCGGCCTCGGAGGCGACGGAGGCGGCGGCGCCGCCGGCGGCAACGGTATTGGTGAAATAGGGGAGTCGCGGGCCAACGCCAGCGGCGGCCCCGGCGGCAACGGGGAGTTCGGCGGCGGCGGCGGCGCCGGCGGAGCGGGCTACCCCCTCGTCGGCGGCGTCGGCGGCGCCGGCGGCAACGGGGGGTTCGGCGGCGGCGCGGGCGGCTCCGGCCTCGGCGGCTTCGTCCCCGGCACCGCCGGGTTCGGCGGCGGCGGCGCCGCCGCCGCCGGACTGGGCGGCGCCGTCTTCTCGATGGACGGGTCCCTTACCATCCTCAACAGCACGCTCGCCGGCAACTTCGCCCTCGGCGGCGCCGGCACTCAGGGCGGGGCCGGCGACGGCGGCGCGGTCTTCAACCTCAACGGCGCCGTGGCCGTCTTCGACAGCACCCTCGCCGCCAACACGGTCGCCTCCGGCGCCAGCAGCTTCACAGGCTTCCAAAGCGTGCCCTCCGACGGCGGGGCGGTCTACAACCTGGCCTTCGGCGGCGGCGCCGCCTTCCTGACCCTGGCCAACAGCATCCTGGCCGACAGCAACGGCGGGACCGACCTGGCTAACAATGCGGCCGCGGTGACCGCGACCGGCCCCAACCTCGTCGGCAGCACGACGGCGGCCATCGCCGGCCCGGCCCCACTGACAGGCGACCCTCTGCTCGGGCTGTTGCAGAACAACGGCGGCCTGACGCCGACGATGGCGCTGCAACCCGGCAGCCCGGCCATCGACGCCGGCAGCAACGCCGCCGTGCCGGCCGCCCTGACCACCGACCAGCGCGGCCCCGGCTTCCCGCGCATCCTCGGCCCCGCCGTGGACATCGGCGCCTTCGAGGCGGAAAGCCCGTTCGCCGGCCTGACGCCGCAGGAGCGGTTCGTGCAGACGCTGTACCTCGACGCGCTGGGCCGGGCCGGCAGCAAGACCGAGCTGGACAGCTGGGTCGTCACGTTCAATGGCGGGTCAAGCCAGATGGACGCCCAGGCCGCCATCGCCACGGGCGTCGAGCAAAGCTTTGAGGGGCGCGACCATCTGGTCAAGGGCTGGTACGAAACCTTCCTGGGCCGTGCGGCCGGCGGCGGCGAGGAGCTGGGCTGGGTGGACCAGCTCCTGAGCGGAACGACCGAGGAGCAGGTGCTCGGCCAGATCCTGGCCTCCCCCGAGTTCTACGGCCGGGCGCAGACCCTCAGCGCCTCCGGCACGGCCGACCAGAGATTCGTCCAGGCGCTGTACCCGCTCCTGCTCGGGCGAACCGCGAGCGACGCCGAAGTGATGAGCTGGGTCGCCACGCTGCCCCAACAGGGCCGGCTGGGCGTGGCGTTGGGCTTCCTGACCTCGGGAGAGTACCACACCGACCTCGTCCAGTCGGACTACGGCGTGCTGCTGCATCGGTCGCCGGACCCGCAGGGCCTGGCCTTCTGGGTCGGCATCGGCGAGGACGCGTTGGACATGCGCATCGGCTTCGAGGCGTCCCCCGAGTTCTTCACCAACGGCTAGGCCGCCGGGCTGCGGCGCGCGGGACCAGCAGGCGCCCCACCCGCCCAGGGATGTGCGGTTCTGCCCCCGGCCCTGTGCGTAAACGCCCGCCGGGCGGCGGGGCCGGGGGAAGCGGTTCGGGATTCCGGCCGTTTTCCCGGCGTCGGACGCAACCCGGCGGCCGGCGCCGGAATTGCTCCCTGCGCCGTGTGTTTTCAGCCCCGCGTCCTCCACAGGGAGGCAGCCATGTCTCCGTCCTGTCGTCGTCCGACCCGCCCCCGTCCGACCTTCCGGCCGCGACTCGAACGCCTGGAGGACCGTACCGTCCCCAGTACGGTCACGAACCTGCTGGACAGCGGTTCGGGCTCCCTGCGCGACGCCATCGCCAACACCGCGGCCGGCGGCGTCGTGGACTTCCAGCCCGGCCTGACCGGAACCATCACCCTGACCACCGGCGGGCTGGCCATCAACAACGATCTGACGATCACCGGCCCCGGCGCCGATGTCCTCACGGTCAGCGGCAATCAGGCTTCCCGGGTGTTCGATGTCACCGGGTCGTTCACCGTGGCCCTCTCGGGGCTGACCGTCGCCGACGGCGTCGCCGCCGGGAGCATCTACCAGGGCGCTGGCATTTACAACGCCGGCACGCTCACGGTCACCGACGTCACGTTCAGCGGCAACAACAGCTCCGCTTACGGCGGCGGCGTTTACAACGCAGCCACGCTCAACGTGACCGGCTGCACGTTCACGGGCAACAGCGCGGGCTGGGGCGGCGGCATCGCCAACGGAGGCGCCCTCGATGTCGCCGGCTCAACCTTCCAGGGCAACAGCGCGTCCGTCGCCGCCGGGATCTTCAACTTCGGGACCGCGTCCGCGACCAACAACTGCACCATCGCCGATTCCACCTTCCAGGGCAACACGGGCGGCAACGGCAGCGCGATCCAAGACGTAAGCACCAGCCTGACCCTCACGAGCTGCACTTTCAGCGGCAACAACGGGGACTGCATCTGGATCGTGAACGACTCCGTGCTCACGGCCACGAACTGCGCCATCACGGGGACCAGCGGCCTGGGCATCGAGTTTGAGGGGAGTCCAAATACAGGAACCATCACCGATTCCACCATCAGCGGCAACAGCGGCGGCGGCATCCTGCTGTACCCGGACGCCGCCCTGACCCTCACGAACTCCACAATCAGTGGCAACAGCAGCGGCGGCATCTGGAATGACGGGACGCTCACGGTCACCAACTGCACGATCAGCGCCAACTCCTCCAGCCAAGCCGGAGGCGGCATCTTCAACAGCGCGGGCTCGATCATCCTGGGAAACACCGTCGTCGCCGGCAACACGGCGCCTTCCGCCCCAGACGTTGCCGGTTCGGTGAGCAGTCAAGGCCACAACCTGATCGGCGACCCGAGCGGCAGCGGCGGCTACCCGGACGGCAGCGGCGGCTACGTCTCCAGCGATGTCCTCGGCACGTCCGCGGACCCTCTCAACCCGCAGCTCGGCCCGCTGCAGAATAACGGCGGACCCACCCAGACGATGGCCCTGCTCCCCGGCAGCCCCGCCATCGACGCTGGCGACAACGCCCTGGCCCCGGGGCCTACGACCAGCGCGGCCCCGGCTTCCCGCGCGTCGTCAACGGCGCCATCGACATCGGGGCCTTCGAGGTGCAACCGCCCGTCCCGCCGTCGCTGGTCGTCTCGAACACCAACGACAGCGGCCTGGGCTCGCTGCGCCAGGCCATCCTCAACGCCGACAGCTACCCGGGCGACGACATCATCACCGTCCTGCCCACGCTGAGCGGCACGATCAACCTGGCCAGCCCCCTTCCCGACCTGGGCGCCAACATCGACCTCATCGGCCCCGGCGCGAACCGACTCGCCGTGGCGCGCGGCTTCGCCGACTCCCTCCCCGTCTTCACGGTGAGCGGCGGCACGACCGTCACCGTCTCGGGCCTGGCCCTCATCGGCGGCGGCATCGATAACGCCGGCGCCTTGACCGTCAAGAACCTCAGCATCACCGGCGCCGAGACCGCCGGCGACGGCAGCGCCCTCCTCAACGAAGCGTCGGGGACGTTGACCGTCGCCGACAGCGCCATCGCCGACAACGGCGGCGGCAGCGCCGTCTTCAACGAGGGGGCGTTGACCCTCACCGACAGCACCATCGCCGACAACCAGGGCGGGGGCATCCTCCACTTCGCGGGGACGCTGACCGTCCGCGACTGCACCATCGCCGGCAATACCGCCATGCGGCCAGGCGCCGGCATCGCGAACTGGGTGGCGGGGGCGAGCGTGACGGTGCAAAATACCATCGTCGCCCTGAACCAGGACCCGACCGGCCCCGACCCGGACGTGGCCGGCGCGTTCATCAGCCTGGGCCATAACCTGATCGGGGACGACGACGGCTCCAGCGGTTTCGGCGCCGCCGGCGACCAGGTCGGATCCTCCGCCGCCCCCATCGACCCGCGGTTGGGGCCGCTCCAGAACAACGGTGGTCCCACGCAGACCATGGCGCTGCTGGCGGGCAGCCCCGCCGTTGACGCCGGCGACAACGCCGCCGCGCCGGGCCCTACGACCAGCGCGGCCGCGGCTTCCCCCGCGTCGTCAACGAGATCATCGACATCGGGGCCTTCGAGTCGGCGGCCGTCCTGACCGTCCGCAACCTCAACGACAGCGGCCCCGGCTCGCTGCGCCAGGCCCTCCTCGACGCCGACAGCCTGGCGGGCGGCCACACCATTAACTTCGCGCCGGGGGTCGCCGGCAACATCTACCTGGTCACCGCGTTGCCGGCCCTCAGCGCCAACATCGATCTGGAAGGCCCCGGCGCGTCCACCGTGGCCGTGCTGCCCGGCGCCGGCATCCGCTTCCAGATCTTCAACGTCGCCGCCGGGGCGACCGCTACCATCGCCGGGCTGACCATCACCGATGGCGACGCCGTGCAGGGCGGCGGCATCCTGAATAACGGGACGCTGACCGTCCGCAGCTGCAGCATTGTCTACAACGAGGGCTACTGGGGCGGCGGCGTCTACAACGACGGGACGCTGACCCTCGTCGGCAGCACCGTGGCCCACAACTCCGCCACGCTCGCCGGCGGCGGCGTCTTGAACCACGGCCAGATGACCGTCGCCGACAGCACCATCGCCGACAACTCCAGCGGGGTAATCGGCGGCGTCGCCAACAGCGGGACGATGACCCTCGTCGGCAGCACCGTGGCTCGCAACACGGCGAACGGCTACTGGCAGCCCCAATACCACGAACCTCCCCTGTACTATCCCCCCGATGCAGGGGGGATCAACAACAGCGGGACGTTGACCCTCCTCAACAGCACCGTCGCCGCCAACCAGGCCGGGAACGCGGGCGCCGGCGGCGTCAAGAATGCGGGCACGCTGACGGTCGCCGACAGCACCATCAGCGGCAACGGCGGGGTGGGCATCGCCACCGACCCCGCCGGCAGTCAGCCGGTGACGGTGACGAACACCATCGTGGCCGGCAACGCGGCCTCGGACATCAGTGGGGCAGTAACGACGGTGGTGTGCGACCTCATCGGCAACGGCGACGGCAGCAGCGGCGTGAGCAACGGCGTCAACGGCAGCCAGGTCGGCACGGCGGCCCAGCCGCTCGACCCCCGGCTCGGGCCGCTGCAGGACAACGGCGGCCCGACGCAGACCATGGCGCTGCTGCCCGGCAGCCCCGCCATCGACGCCGGCAGCGACGCCATCGCCCAGGCCCTCGGCCTGAGCACCGACCAGCGCGGCCCCGGCTTCCCCCGTATCCTCGGCCCCGCCGTGGACCTCGGCGCCTTCGAGGCCCAGAGCCCGTTCGCCAACCTGACGCCGGCAGATCGGTTCGTGCAGGCGCTGTACCTGGACGAGCTGGGCCGGGCCGGCAGCACGGCGGAGCTGGACAGCTGGGCCGTCGCGTTCAACGACGGATCGAGCCAGATGGACGCCCAGGCCGCCATCGCCACGGGCATCGAGCAAAGCTTTGAGGGACGCGACCATCTGGTCAAGGGCTGGTATCAGACCTTCCTGGGCCGGGCGGCGGTCGGCGGCGAGGAGCTGGGTTGGGTGGGGCTGCTGTTCCAGGGCCAGACCGAGGAGCAGGTGCTCAGCCAGATCCTGGCCTCCCCCGAGTTCTACGGCCGGGCGCAGACGCTCAGCGCCTCCGGCACGGCCGACCAGAGATTCGTCCAGGCGCTGTACCCGCTGCTGCTCGGCCGAACCGCGAGCGACGCCGAAGTGATGAGCTGGGTCGCCACGCTGCCCCAGCAGGGCCGGCTGGGCGTGGCGCTGGGCTTCCTGACCTCGGGAGAGTATCGCACGGACCTCGTCCAATCGGACTACGGCGTGCTGCTGCACCGCTCGCCGGACCCGCAGGGCCTGGCCTTCTGGGTCGGCGTCGGCGAGGACGCGCTGGACTTGCGCATCGGCTTCGAGGCGTCGCCCGAGTTCTTCACCAACGGGTAGGCCGCCCGGCCGCGGCGCCGGGCCCGCCCGGGCCACCCGCGGCATTCGGAGCCGGGTAATGTCGATGAATCGCCCGCGCCGCAAGTCGGCGCGGGCCTGTCCGCTGAACGTGGAGGCCGCCATGTCCCCATCCCCCCGCCAGCCGTCCCGCCCACGTCCGACCTTCCGGCCGCGTCTGGAATGCCTTGAAAGCCGTTCCCTCCCGTCCACCTTCACCCTGATGGTCAACCCCGCCGTGGACAACGCCGGCGCCGTCGCCGAGCTCGAGGCCGACGTCGCCGCCGCCAACGCCGACGGCCAGGCCGACACTCTGAACCTGTTCCCCGGCGGCGTCTACACCCTGACGGCCGTGGACAACCTGGTCAACGGCTCGAACGGCCTGCCGGCCGTGGCTGGCACGCTGACAATCAACGGCCAGGGCGCGACCATCCAGCGCTCCGGGGCATCGGGCACGCCGGCCTTCCGGCTGTTCGACGTCTCGGGCGCCCTGGCGCTGGAGAACCTGACGCTCCGGGGCGGCCTCAGCCAGGGCGGCGACAGCGGCCGGGGCGGCGGCGGGCTGGGGGCGGGCGGTGCGATCTTCAGCCAGGGGGCGGTGACGCTCCTCGGCGCGACGCTGACCGGCAACATCGCCGTGGGCGGGAACACCGGCGGCTTCAGCGCGAGCGTGGGCGGCGACGGCGGAGGCCTCGGCGGCGGAGGCGGCGGAGGCGCCGCCGGACGCTCCACGGTCACCTTTCCGGGCGGGCCAATTATCGGCGGCGACGGCGGCGCCGGGGGATTCGGCGGCGGGGGCGGCGCCGGCGCCCCCGGCGGGCACGGCGGGGGGTTCGGCGGCAGAGGCGGGTTCGGCGGCGGGAGCGGCGCCGGGGGCGGGAGCCTCGCCGGCGGAGAAGGCGGGTCCGGACTGGGCGGCGCCGTCTTCATGATGGGCGGGTCGCTTACCATCATCAACAGTACGCTCGCCGGCAACTCCGCACTCGGCGGCTCCGGCGCCCAGGGCGGCGCCGGCAACGGCGCCGCGGTCTTCAACCTCAACGGCGCCGTGACCGTCTTCGACAGCACCCTCGCTGCCAACGCGGTCGCCTCTGGGGCCAGCTTAGGCGTCCCAAGCGCGTCCTCGGACGGCGGGGCGGTCTACAACCTGGCCTACGGCGGCTCCCTCGCCGGCGGCGGCAACGGACTGGGCGGCGCCGCCGCCACCCTGACGCTGGCCAACAGCATCCTGGCCGACAGCATCGGCGGGACCGACCTGGTCAACAATCCGGCGCAATCCCTCAACACGCTGACGGGACCCCTCGCCGCCACCGTGACCGCGACCGGCCCCAACCTCATTGGCAGCACCACGGCGGCCATCGCCGGCCCGGCCCCGCTGACAGGCGACCCCCTGCTCGGGCTGCTTCAGGACAACGGCGGCCTGACCGAGACGATGGCGCTGCAACCCGGCAGCCCGGCCATCGACGCCGGCAGCAACGCCGCCGTGCCGGCCGCCCTGACCACCGATCAGCGCGGCCCCGGTTTCCCGCGCATCCTCGGCCCCGCCGTGGACCTCGGCGCCTTTGAGACGGGCAACGGCTTGTCCGGCCTAACGTCGCAGGAGCGGTTCGTGCAGACGCTGTACCTCGACGCCCTGGGCCGGGCCGGCAGCAAGACCGAACTGGACAGTTGGGTCGTCGCGTTCAATGGCGGGTCAAGCCAGATGGACGCCCAGGCCGCCATCGCCGGGGGCATCGAGCAGAGCTTTGAGGGGCGCGATCATCTGGTCAAGGGATGGTACGAAACCTTCCTGGGCCGTGCGGCGGGCGGCGGCGAGGAGCTGGGTTGGGTGAACCAGCTCATGAGCGGGACCACCGAAGAGCAGGTACTCAGCCAGATCCTGGCCTCCCCCGAGTTCTACGGCCGGGCGCAGACCCTCAGCGCCTCCGGCACGGCCGACCAGAGATTCGTCCAGGCGCTCTACCCGCTCCTGCTCGGCCGAACCGCGAGCGACGCCGAAGTGATGAGCTGGGTCGCCACGCTGCCCCAGCAGGGCCGGCTGGGCGTGGCGTTGGGTTTCCTGACCTCGGGGGAGTACCGCACCGACCTCGTCCAGTCGGACTACGGCGTGCTGCTGCACCGCTCGCCGGACCCGCAGGGCCTGGCCTTCTGGGTCGGCATCGGCGAGGACGCGCTGGACTTGCGCATCGGCTTCGAGGCGTCCCCCGAGTTCTTCACCAACGGTTAGACCAGGCTCTCCAGCAGATACTTGAGTTTCCGCACTTCCGGCTGCATGGCGAACGGCGTTTCGGCCGTGTCGCGGATGTCCACCGACAGCAGGCGGTCGTAGTTGCAGCGAGCCAGCTGCGACACGATCCGGCCGTATTCCACCTCGCCCTGGCCGACGCGCACCTGGAACTGGTTGGCGCCGCGGCCGGTGTCGCGCAGCTGGACGTGGCGGACGTAGGGGAAGACCTGATCGTAGCCCTTGGCGGCGTGCGGCCCCGCGATGTAGTGGCTGGGGTCGAGCGTCAGGCCGAGGCCCGGCACGCGCTGACATAGCGCGACGGCCGTGTCGGGATCCTCGGTCAGCGTGCCCAGGCGCGTCGCCACGGTTATCTGAACGCCTTCCTTGCCGCCGAGCGCGGTCAGCCGCGTCAGGCGCCGCACCTCGGCGTCCAGGGCGCTGTCGGCCGGGGCGGCGTTCAGCGTCAAGAGCGGCACGGCCGTGACGCGGGCCAGCCGGCAAACGGCCTGGAACTGACGCTGGTAGTCCTCGTCGTCGGCCGCCTCGATCTCGACGGAGAAGGCGGCCGGCGTCAGGCCGGCGCCGTAGCGGAGGCGCTCGGCGGCCTCGTGAACGTCGGCCGCCGCCTCGGACGGCCGCAGGTGCGGGCCGGACTCGTGCAGGGCGGCCTCGAACTTGGTGAACTGCAATTCGGCGATGGCCCGCAGGGCGTCCTCGAAGGAACGGCGGGCAAAGCACAGAGTGGAACAAGCGACGTACATGGCGCCCTCCCCACCGGCGAGACAGACGTTCGGAATCCCCCTTGAGGGGGAGGGTGTATACCGTCGAAGGGACGGGAAGGGAAGAGCAGTTTTGCGGCGCCGCGGCGCCTGGGGTGTGCCTCCCGATTTTGGACCTGGCCCGTCCCGCCGTGAACGGCGGGCCTACAAGCCGAAGCCCGGTGAACCGGGCTGCCAGGGATTTCAGCCCGGTTTACCGGGCTTTTGCTTGTAGGCCCGTGCTTCAGCACGGGCCGGCCGGCCCACGCCGCCTCCAAATTCGAGAGGCACACCCTCGCCGCCTCTTGCCCCCTCCCCCCTTGCGGGGGAGGGTGGGGTGGGGGGATAGGGTTCGGCGGCTTCACCCCCCCACCCCCACCCTCCCCCGCAAGGGGGGGGAGGGAGAAAAACCGCCGCGGCGCGGCAAATCGGCCTGCCAAATCCCGGCGATCACGGTATCATCCCGCCCGCCGAGGCGGAGGATTTGGAAGATCGATAAAAGGGGGATGGTGCCATGACGGCGGAGCCTGCGGAAGGGCGGCCGGTTGCGGCGTGGATGCAGGTGCTGGACTTCATCGACGAGGCGCTGGCCCGACGGCTGGCGGAAGTGGACGAACCGCCGGCGCCGGTCGCCGGCGCCGGGCCGTCCCGGGCGTCGTTGCTGGCGCTCGACGAGTGGATGCAGCGGCTGCAAGCGCGGCTGGATCAGGCGGAGCGCGACGCGGCCGAGGCCGACGAGCCGCTGCGCACCGAGTCGGAGGCGTACCAGCGCTGGACCGAAACCATGACGGCGGCGCGGCGGCGCCTGGGCGACTGGGCGGCGAATGTGAAGTGAAGAGGATTCACCACACAAGACACAAAGAACACAAAGGCCGGACAAAGGCATACAACATTTATGAGCGGCGATTTGGTCCCCTCGTTCCCAAGCTCTGCTTGGAAACGCCTTCCGCGAGAGCTTCTGCTTCGCGTCCCGTCCAGGGACCGGACGCGAAACGGAGTTTCGCCGACGTGCGTTCCCAAGCAGAGCTTGGGAACGAGGGTGACACTCATTAGCTCCCCCGACGGGACACGTTTTTGTCTTTCTTGGCGTCCTTGGCGTCTTGGCGGTGAATCTTCCTCATGACTGCTCTCCTCGACCGTCTCCGTCCCATCGTCGGCCCCGGCGGCGTCCTGACTTCTCCCAGCGAGCTGCTCGTCTACGAGTGCGACGGCTTCACCATCGAAAAGAACAAGCCCGACGTCGTCGTCTTCCCGACCACCACCGAACAGGTCGTGCAAATCGTCCGTGTCTGCAACGAGCTGGACGTGCCTTTCCTGCCGCGCGGGGCCGGCACCAGCCTCTCCGGCGGATGCCTGCCCGTCGGCGGCGGCGTGATGATCGCCCTTTCGCGCATGAAGCGCATCCTCGAAGTCGATTATCGCAACCGCTTCGCCGTCGTCGAGCCGGGCGTCGTCAACCTGTGGCTGACGAACCACCTCAAGCCGCACGGCTGGCACTTCGCCCCCGACCCGTCCAGCCAGGGCGCCTGCACCATCGGCGGCAACGTCGCCACCAACTCCGGCGGGCCGCACACCCTCAAGTACGGCGTCACCGTCAACCACGTCCTCGGCGTCGAGATCGTGCTGCCCGACGGCCGAGTCGTCACGACCGGCGGCCCCGCGGAGGACAACCCCGGCTACGACCTGACCGGCGTGATCGTCGGTTCCGAGGGCACCTTCGGCGTCGTCACCAAGATATGGGTGCGCATCACGCGCAACCCGGAGGCGTACCGCACGCTGCTCGGCGTCTTCGAGACGGTGGACGACGCCACCAACACCATCAGCGATCTCATCGGGGCGGGAATCGTGCCGGCCGCGCTGGAGATGCTGGACAGGCTCATCCTCCAGGCGGTGGAGGCGGCGTTCCATTTCGGCTTCCCGCTCGACGCCGGGGCGGTCCTCATCATGGAGGTGGACGGCCTGGAGGCGGGGCTGGACGCCGACGCCGAGCGCATCACCGAAGTGGCGATGAAGAACCACGCGCGGGAGGTGCGCAAGGCGAACACCGAAGCGGAGCGGCTGCTGCTGTGGAAGTCGCGCAAGCAGGCGTTCGGCGCCGTCGGCCGGCTGGCGCCGAGCTACTGCACCCAGGACGGCGTCGTGCCGCGCACCAAGCTGCCGCACATCCTGCGCGTCATCCAGGGCATCGGCCAAAAATACGATCTGCGGATCTGCAACGTCTTCCATGCCGGCGACGGCAACATCCACCCCATCCTGCTGTTCGACGAGCGCGACGCCGATCAGGTGCGGCGCGTGCTGGCGGCGAGCCATGAGATTCTGGAGGAGTGCATTCACGTCGGCGGCAGCGTCACCGGCGAGCACGGCATCGGCGTCGAGAAGATCGACTTCATGCCGAAGCTGTTCACGCCGGAAGACCTGGGGATGATGCTGCGGCTGCGGTCGGCGTTCAACCCGGAGGGGCGGTGCAGCCCGCGCAAGATGCTGCCGACGGCGGGGGCGTGCATCGAGCCGAGCAAGGCGGGGCGGCGGGCGGCGCTATGACGGCCGATTCCTCGCGGCCACAATGAACCCTATAATGGCAAAACGCCCCAACGGATTTCGCCGGAGGCCTTCATGTCCCCTACCACCCTGGAAGAATCGGCGCGCCGCACCCGTCCGGAGCGTCGTGAGCTTTCCTCTGTCGCACGGGCGGCTGGTGCTGGGGTTGCAAGGCGATCCCGCGGCCGTGGGTGGAACCCGACGCTTCGGACCCTCGGGGGCCTTTTCCTTCTGCCGGCCGGCTGGGACTCCTACGGCGGCCGCTCCCCCGACCCATCCGTCATTCTCGCCGCCTGGCGGCTGCTCTCCGCCGTCATGCGGGACGACTCGCCCGCGCCGTCCGTCGTGCCGACCGGCACAGCGGCGGCGTTCAGCTGGAATGGCACCGCAACGGCGTCGATCTGGAAATCGAGGTGGTCGGGCCGCGAGAATTCGTCGTTTCGTTTGAAGCGGAGGCGACGGGCGAGGTCTGGGAAAAAACCCTGATGGAGGACTTCGCGGACCTGTCGGCCGCCCTCGATCGGATCTGGGGAGGTCCGGTGCATGACGGCGTGCCGCCCCCCAATGACGCCTCGATCCGCGACGAATCGATCGTGTGGAGGCGGATTCCTCCCTGGCACATCATTTACGACGAAAACCTGGGACGTTGGCGGCCGTCGTCCTCGGCGTTCGCCGACGATCCCGACGGCCAATCCATGTCCGTTGTTCTGGCCGAGGCGGTTGGCGGCCGCGGCGCGGCCGAAATCCTGGCGGGGCACGAGGGGTTCGCTCTGGCCGCCGTCCCCGTCGGTGTGGTGCGGGCCTGCGGTTTGGGGGTGGTCCGCGATCCCCTGGCGTCTGAACCGGGGCACGCTCTCGTCGTCGGTCCGAAACCCAAAGCGGTCCAGCGGTGTCTCGCCAAGGCGGCGGTTTGGGCGGTCCCGCCGCCCCACGCCTGACAGCCGCCAAACCGGAGGGACGGTGCAGCCCGCGCCAGATGCCGCCGACCGCGGGGGTGTGCATCGAGCCGCTCGGCCGTCGAGACGTCGCCGAACGGAAGATCAGGGTGCTGGCCGAATTGGACGCGGAGGGCCTGCAACGAGCCTCTGAGTCGGCCGGATGTACAATGGGCCATTGGGAGCCTTGCCAGGGGCGTTGTTCCGTTACCCCTCCTTGCAGGCAAGCGCCGCCCCTTGTCTATCCCCCTGCCTCCGTTCGCCTGACGGCTTGGGGAAGCGACATTCGCCCGTTGCATCCAACGGTGAGAGGCACATTCTCATGTCAGCCCCCGCCAGACCCCATCTTCCAACAACCGGCCCCCCCGCGGTGCTTGCCTCGACGGGCAGTTATGGCGGTCTCCCCGCAGACGCGGCGCCTGCCACGCCGGAGGGAACCGAGCCCGCCGGCCCTCTGCTCGGCCCGTACCAGCTGCTTCAGCCGGTACGGGCCTGGCGGAACGGAACGGTGTACGCGGCCCGCCACCCGCGCCTGCACGCGCACGGTACTCGTCGCCGCGCTAGAGGGAGCAGCGGCCGCGGACCCGGCCTCCCGAGCCGACTTCGCCCGCTGGACCCAGGATCTCTCCCACCTGGCTCACCCCAATCTCGCCGGCACGGTCCTTGAGGCGTCCCTGGCCGAGCCGGCTCTGTATGTGGCGCTGGAGGACAGCCCCGGCAATCCTCTTTCCGGCTTCGGGCCGCGGAGTGGGTGGAGCGGCAGCGCGAAGGGCTGTTCCCCAACCGCCGGCTCGGCCTCGCCCTGCTCGACGCCGTCCGCGGCCTGGCCGCCGTCCACCGCGGCGGCTCACGCACGGCAACTTGCGACCGGACGCCCTGCGGGTCGATCCCGACGGTCGGGTGGTCGTGGCCGGGCTGGGCGACGACGAGGCGACCGTGGCCGAGGCCGTCCCATTCGCCGCGCCGGCCGACCACGGCCTCACCGACCCATGTCAGCGCGACCTGTACGCCCTGGGAGCTTCCTTTTACGCCCTGGTCGCCGGCGCACCGCCTTCCGAAGATCCGCCCCCGGCGCGGCGACTCAACCCCGGCGTCAATGCAGCGCTCTCCGGCATCCTTGCCCGTTGCCTGGCGACGGCACCGCGCCCTATTCCTCGGCGGACGCGGTGGTTGCCGATGTCGAAACGGTGTTACAAACCGAGACGGTTCGCGTCCCGTGGCCCATGCGCGTCCTGCTGATCTTCGAGGGAATCCTGCTGATCTTCGGCGGCGCAGCGGTCGTTGCTCTCGTGGCCAAGCTGGGGTTCGGCTACCAGGAGAGCGAGAATGGCACCTTCCCGGAGTTCATGGTCCTCGGCGCCCCCGCCCTGCTTTATTTGATCTTCACGGAGGTCTTTCTCGGCCGAACGCTGCTGCGGCGCTGGTTGGGCCACGAGGTGGCCGACCTGTCCGGGGACCCCGCCGGACGCAGCAAGCGATTGTCGCGAGCGGCCCTCAAGATCGGCTTGCTGGCCGGCTGGCCCATCGCCATCGGTTGGTTCTCGTCGAAAGCCCTCATCGAGCGGGACGTGGGCGCGGCCATCTTCACGCTCATCACCGGGTTCATGGTGCTGATGACTGCGCTGTACGGCTTTTCCTGGCTCACGCTCCAGTATCGTCGCTTTCTCGGCGAGGCGCTGACCGGCGAGGACGCCTACGAGGCCATGCAGCTCCTGCCGCACGACCGGCTCACCGGCACCCGGCTGGTGATGCGGCGCCCCGCTCCGACGCCGGTCGTCGCGTCGCCCGCGGCCCGCGGGGACGACTTCGGGCCTGTCACAGACCGCATCGATCAGTACGATCTGGGCCGCCGCCTGGTGCGGGCGCCATGGGGACGGTCTACCGCGCCTGGGACCGCTCGCTGGGCCGGCCCGTCGCCCTCAAGGTGTTAGGCGAAGCCCTTGAGGGCCGGCCGCTCGCCCGGGAACGATTCGATCGGGAGGCCCGGCTGGCCGCACGGCTCAATCATCCCAACGTGGCCAAGGTGTACAGCGTCGGCCAAATGGAGGGACGGCCCTACATCGCCATGGAGTTGGTTGAGGGCGAGACGCTTGAAGAACGTGTGCGCCTCCAGGGGCCGCTGCCGATAGCGGAGGTTTGGGGCCTCGCCCTGCAGGCCGCCGAGGCTCTGCAAGCCGCCGACCAGCTCGGCATCGTCCACCGCGACGTCAAGCCGAGCAACCTGATGATTACGCCCGGCGGCACGCTCAAAGTAACGGACTTCGGCGTCTCGCGGCAGGTCGAGGGCGAGACGGCCCTGACCGACACGGGCGCCGTGGTAGGCACGCCTCTGTACATGTCGCCGGAGCAGGCCACCGGCAAGCCAGTTGATGGCCGCTGTGACATGTACGCGCTGGGCATGACCATGTACTTTCTGCTCACCGGCCGAACCGCCTTCACGGCCCGCAACCGAATGGATCTGCTGGCTCAGCAACTGGCAGGGCCGGCCCCGGACCTGGCCGGCCAGGTCGCCGGGCTGACCGATGAGCAGGCCGCGGTCGTCAGCCGCATGTTGGCCCGGCGCCCGCAGGATCGCTTCCCAGACTACATCACTCTGATTAAGGCCCTGCGCACCGAGTCGCCCGAGCAGGCCCCGCCCGCGGCCGTCTTCTTCCGCTTTGCGGACGGCGCCCAGCACCTGCTGTGTTGCCTCGCCCTGATGATGTATCTGTTCCTCCTGATCCGTTTCGCCCTCCCCGTCGTCGCCCCGCAAGGCTGGCGCCCTGGGTCAGCGCAGTACAAATCTGGTCGCCCGGTCTGCTGCTGGCCGGTCAGTGCCTGGCGACGCTGATGACGGTCCTCGTCTTGGTCTACCGCCCGCCCCTGCAGCCCTTTCGTCCGCAGACCATGCGGGCATGCCCGACTTGCTGGCTCACCTCGGCAACGTGGCCTGGGCAGGACTGTGCGGGCTTCTGATGCTCTGGCCGGTGCTGCACAACACGCAGGGTCTGCGGGTGACGCGATGGGACGGCCGGCGTTTGCGAATCGGCCGGGCGGCGTGGCGGTTCGCCGTCGGTTACCCATTGCTGCTGCCATGGGCCGGGGTTGCTTTCCTGCCGGGATTCTCGGTTGAGGCGCTTGCACTACCGCTGGGCATCGCCAATCTCTGCTTGATCGTGGCGTCGTCGGCCATCCTGCTCTTGCATCCGCAGCGGGAACCTGGCCCATTTGGCAGCCGGCACGCGGGAGGTGCGCGTGCCGACCCCGGTCCTGTTTAATCGGCCCAAACGGCAAGCCCGTCCGGTTCGGCCCGCTGTGGCCTTGGTGCAGACCATCGGCGTGCTCCTTTTGGTCGCGGGGGCGTGGGGGCTGTCCCTCTATTGGCTCCATTGGTTCAACGTCAGCCAGCAAGCCACGCTTGACCATGTGCGTGCGGAGGCCCGGGAGCGCTTGAGGCAGTTTGATGCCAAGTTCGCCAACGTCTCGCCAACGGCAGCCCGGCTCAAGACAATCGGCTGCTATTACCGCGGTGTTGCCCTTAACGGCGGGACGCCGAGTGAACAGGACCTCACCAGCCTTTGGTCCGATGACTGTCTCACTTCCCCCCGGGTGGGAAGATTGTCGTCGTCTGGGGCCTTGATTTGTCTGGACCGCCGGGCCAGAGGGCGCCCAGACTGCTGGCGTTCGAGGCCGTTCCTGATTCGGGGGGCAAGCGGTGGGTGCTGACCGAAGATTTGACGGTGAAGTACGTCAGCGAGGAGGAGTTGCAGGCGCTGCGCCAGGCCGTCGGCCGATGATCCCCTACAGATGGCCGCCGCGCGTCACTGATCTCTCGCCTGGCACAGTGCCACGTGGTCTGCGGCCGCCGCGGGCCTGACCACGCAGAGCGCTGGCTGCGCCAGTGGGTCACTTGCCATGTGCATGGCCATAACCGTCGCCGGAATGCACTGCGTGGAACCATCGCACCCAGGAGCCGCCATGACCCGCCGCCGGAGGGACCCGCTCGACCCCTCCGCAACGCCGCGGAAATCCTGGCGGGGCACGAGGGTTCGCTCTCGCCGTCGCCCCCGTCGGTGTGGTGAGGTCGTGCGGTTTGGGGGTGGTCCGCGATCCCCTGGCGTCGGAACCGGCCCACGCTCTCGTCGTCGGTCCGAAACCCAAGGCGGTCCAGCGGCGTCTCGCCAAGGCGGCAGTCTGGGCGGTCCCGCCGCCCCGCGCCTCACGGCCGCGTAGAACCGAGGCGGCGGCGACGCACTCTCCGCAGGAGTGCGCCCATGTTTTGGATGGTCTTTGAATCCGTCGTGGCTCTGCTGGGAGTCGCCGCGTTGATCGTGGGCCGCTTCCCCTGGATCCGCAATCGCGTGGTCGAGGGCGGCGCGGGCCGAGCCGTTGGCTGCCTGCTCCTGCTCCCCCTCATCGTGGGGACCGGCGGGGCGCTCGCCTTTCGGTTCGTGTTGGAAGATCAGGCCTTCACCGAGGATCGGGACCTGACGCCGGACGAGGTCCAGGGACTGTCGTGGACGAGCCAGGGCCTTCACATCACGGCGACCGTGGCCGCCGCGGCGCTCCTCATTCTCATCGCCGCGAACAACGCGAAGCCGCCCCGCCTCGAAAAGGCCGCGGGCGACGACGCCGGCCGGGGACCGCGCTTGCCGGACGCCGCGCTCCGGGATCGCCCGGCCGAACGACCGCCGGATGATCGCATTACGGGCTGATCCCCAGTACGATCCGCCGGCGTGGTGCGGACGGAGGGCCGCGTCGTCCCATCAGCCGCCGGCCGCCCCCAAGAGGTCGGCGTTGATCTTGGCAATGACGTTGGCCACTTCCGATTCCACGCGCACGACGCGCACGCCGACGTCCGCCCCTTCAACCTCGCGGATCGCGGCGGTGACGGCCTCGCGCAGCGTGGGCGCCGTCCGCTCAAATTCCAGAAAAGCGACCCCGTCCCGCAGGTTCAATTCGACGTCGCCCTGCGTCGCCTCATACAAGGCGTCGGCCAGTTCCGGGGTGATTTCCGCGACCCCCGAGAGAATCAAAGTGAACGCGTGGGTTTTCATGGTTCATCCGTCGCATTCGCTCGGTGCGGGCAATGGTCCACAAATCGATGAATCGCGTCGGCGTGGTTCCGTGGGTTTTTCGGCGTTGACCAAACGGACTTCTGGCACCCGCCGCGGCCGTGGGAGCAGCGGATCATCCCCCAGCAGTGTCCCCGGAGCGACTTGATAACGGACCACTCGTTTTGACAACGGACCACTCGTTGCTCCTGGCATATTTCAGAGCGGCTTCGATTTCCTTATTGGGATGCCTCGCCATGCAGAGGTTTCCCCCAAGCGGAAGGAGACTCCGTGCCGCATCTTCCCGAATCATCTGCGACGCCTTGTTGAAGAAACCACACCCGCTCGCCGCCGTCAAGAACCGACCGCACCTTCTTTCCTGTTCGCTTGGTCAACTGCCGTGGTGGTACGGGCGCGACCCTTTTGTATAGTGAACGATGAGGGAGGAGGACTCGCGGCCGCGACCCGGGCGTACCCGTCGGTGGGAGAAATCCCCTTGCCAAAGAAGAAGCACCACAAGACCGCACCCCCGGTGTCGTCGGCGGCCCTGCGCGGCCGCGCCGAAAGAGCGATGCAAGAAGGGCGGTTTCAGCAGGGCCTGGAGCTGGCCAAGCAGCTCCACAAGTCCGAGCCGACGCCGGCCCATCAGGACCTCGTCCGCCGGGCCTACCTCGGCCGCGCCCGCCAGCTCCGCGGCCAGGGCCACACCCGCGACGCCGCCGCCGTCCTCCGCGCCGCCCTGGTGTTCGACCATGCGACCCCCGCCTGGCTGGAACAGGTCGCCGCCGAGCTGGCCCACGTCGGCGAGGTGAAGGAGGCGCTCCGGGTGGCCGCCGCGACGCCGGACGCCGCGGGCCGCGTCACCGTGTACGTCGCCGACGCCGCCGTGCAGCAGGGCGACGCCGGCCGCGCCCTCCTGCCCGAAGCGTTGCACGCCGACTTCGATCGCGTCGTCCTCGCCTTCCGTCAGGCCGAGGGCGGCCAGGACGACGACGCCCGCGCCACGCTGCAACCCATCGGCCTGCGTTCGCCGTTCCTGGAGTGGCGGGTGCTGCTGCGCGGCCTCCAGGCCTACTACGTCCGGGACGACGCCCGCGCCCTGGAGAACTGGCAGCGGCTGGCGCCGGATCGGCTGCCGGCCCGCCTGGCCGCCCCGTTCCGCTTCACCATCGACCCCGAGTTCCGCGCCGCCCAGCCGGCGGAAACCCAGGCCGCGCTGCAACGGCAGCTCGATCGCGCCGAGGGCGGCGTCGCGCTGCTGCCGCAGCTGCGCCAGGTGCGGGCGGCGCTGGCCAACCCGGACACGCTGGCGTCCGCCTTCCGCCACGCCGAGGCGCTGCTGCCGGCCCTGCGCCGCGAGGCGCCGCAGACGGTCGATCGGCTGGCGTCCTGCTTCTACTGGGCCGCCGTGGACACGGGGCCGGAGGACGTGACGCGCTACAAGCGCGTCTTCGGCCGGCCGGCCGCCGACTCCAACTTCCACCGCCTGGAGGCGCTGGCCCACGAACGCGCGGGCAACCCGGAAGAGGCCCATAAGTTCTGGCAAAAGTACGAAAAGGAGATCGCCGACGACCCCAAGGCGTGGCCGGCCGGACAGGCCGACCGCGTCCGCGCCCTGATCTGGCTGCGCATGGGCCGGATGGCCGCGTCCGTCCCCGACGCGGAAGAGATGGCCCGGCTGCCCGTGTATTCTGCGCAACCACCCCGACCGGCCGCGGCCGCTGAAGCCGTCGGCGGAAGAGTGCTACCGCCGCACTCTGGATTTGGCGCCGGACCTGCTCGAAGCCCACGAAGCGCTGATCCAGCTGCACCGGCGGGCGAAGCGCAATGACAAGGCGGAGAAGGCGGCGCGGGCATTGCTGGAGCATTTCCCCGACCACCTGCCGACGCTGGAGGGGCTGAGCGAGATCCTGCTGGAAAAGGAAGAGTACGGCGAGGCGCTGGAACTGCTGCAACGGGCCTGGAAGGCGAACCCGCTCAACCGCGCGCTGCGGTCGCGCGTGGCGTTGGCCCACCTGCTGACGGCCCGCGGCCACAGCCTGGCCGACCGCTTCGACGACGCCCGCCGCGAGTATCAGGCCGCCCTGAACCTGACCGAGCCGGCCGAGGCGTACGGCGTTTACGGCCGCTGGGCGGCGACCGAGTTCCGGGATGGACGGAAAGAGCGCGGCGAGGAACTGCTGGCGCAGGCGAAGGAGCGGGCGCCGTCGGGGCTGGCCGTCGCCTATCAGATGCTGGTGGAGACGATCCGGCTGAAGTTGCCGCGGCCGTACAAGGCGCGGTTCGACCAGGAATTCAAGGCCGGCCTGGCGGAGCCGGCCACGCCGGCGGCGGCCGCGGCGCTGGTCGGCCTGACCCGTGCGCTCATGAAAAGCAATGTGAGCTATTACGGCCAGAAGACGCACGCCAAAAAGGTGCTGGCCTACGTCGAGAAGACGGCCGGCGCCGACTTTACCGAAGCGCAAATGGAGGAAGTCTGTTCCGCCCTGGTCGATCTGAAATCGACGCGGGCGGCGCGGCGCTTCCTGGAGGCGGCGCAGCGGAAGTTCCCGGCCAACCCGACCTTCCCCTACCAGCTGGCGCTGACGTACATGACGGGCGAGCTGGAGCGGGCGCCGCTGTATCAGGTGCGGCCGCTGCTGGAGGAGGCGCGGCGGCTGGCCGAGGCGCTGCCGCCGGACGCCCGACGGGAGAAGCTGCTGCGGGACATCCAGGACCGGCTCCACGCGCTGGCCGCCGTCAACCCGTTCGGGATGGGGTTCGTGCCGGACTTCTTCGGGTCCTTTTTCGACGACTGGGACGACGACGATTCGGGGGATTGATTTGTTGGCGCGGCGCCGGTTAGCCGCGACGCGCAGCGGAGCGCTTGGGACGAAGCGCTCCGCTGCGCGTCGCGGCTAACCGGAACCTGATGAGGAGGGAAAAATCCTGTGGACGATCCCTACGCCGTGCTTGGCCTGGCGGACGACGCCGACGACGAGGCGATCCGCCGCCGCTACCTGGAACTGGTGCGGCAGTTCTCGCCGGAGCATCACGCCCAGCGCTTCGCCGCGATCCGGGCCGCTTACGAGAGCCTGCGCGACCGCGACGCCCGCCTGCGGCACCGCCTGTTCGAGGCCGGCAAGAAAGAGAACGTGGACGCGATTATTGAGGAGGTCGCATGTCGGATTCCCCGCCGCCGGGTCTCGCTCCAGACGCTGCTGTCGCTGGCGTCGCGGCCCTGACGCCGGAGGCGATCGCCGCGGTCCTGGAGGATTTTCGGCGCTGGCTGACGGCGGCGGGGGCGGCCGCCTCGGAGACGCCGCCCGCGGGGCCGGCCGTCGATCTGGCCACGCTGGTCGGGCAGTTCACGGCCCTTCGGCACGAGGTCAATTTGCAGACGCGAGCGGTCCGCGCCAGCAGGAGCAGAACTCGGAAACGCTGCGTCATCTGGCCGAGGCCCTCGACGCGCTGGCCCAGGCGCCGGCCGCGGCCCCGATTCCGTGGGACGCCTCCGCCGAGGACGGATTGCGGCCGCTGCTCAAGACGTTGGTGGACCTCTACGATTCCGTGGCGCTGGCCGGCCGCGAATTGCAGCGCGTGCAGGACGCCGTCGCCGCGACCGCGATTCCAATCGAGGAAATCGCGGCCGCGGAAATGAACGAGAAGGACGAGCCGGATTGGCGTCCTTCCGCGCCGGTGCAGCCGCCGTGGTGGGCGCGGCTGCTGGGCGGTCGGCCGTCGGCCGCCGCGGCGGCGTTGGCCGACCGGCGCCGGCGCGAACACGAGGCGCGGCAAGAACGGTTGCGGGCCGCGCGGGACTCCGTCGAGCGCACCCGTCAGACGCTGGCGGCGACGGCGGCCGGCTATGCGATGACGTTGCAGCGGGTGGAGCGGGCGATGGCGCAGCACGGCCTGGAGCCGCTCGCCGCCGTCGGCCGGCCGTTCGACCCGGATCGGATGGAGGCGCTGGAGGTCGTCCTCGACAGCGGCCGTCCGTCCGGCGAGGTCGTCGAGGAGGTGCGCCGGGGGTATTTGTGGCAGGGGCGCGTCTTCCGGTATGCGCAGGTGCGGGTGGCGAAAAACAGTCCATAGTCCATAGTCCATAGTCCATAGCGGCAAGCCGTGTTGTCTTCGCTATGGACTATGGACTATGGGCTATGGACTATGGAGGAAACAATCATGGACACCATCGTCGGCATCGACCTGGGCACGACCAACAGCGAGGTCGCGCTGGTGCAGAACGGCCAGCCGCATGTCTTCGAGGAGGACGGCGATCCCATATTGCCCTCGTTCGTGGGCCTGGCGGAGGACGGCCGGCTGCTGGTCGGCAAGGCGGCCAAGAACCAGTGGGTGCTGGCGCCGGAACGGACCATCAAGTCGATCAAGCGCAAGATGGGCCAGGACGTGAAGGTCAAGCTCGGCGACCAGGAATATCGACCGCAGGAGATCTCGGCCATGATCCTGCGGGCGCTGCGCGACCGGGCGGCGCGCGAGCTGGGCCAGCCGGTGAACAAGGCGGTCATCACGGTGCCCGCCTATTTCAACGACGCCCAGCGCCAGGCCACGCGCGAGGCCGGCGAGCTGGCCGGCCTGGAAGTGGTGCGCATCCTCAACGAGCCGACGGCCGCGTCGCTGACCTACGACCCCAGCCACCAGGCGCTGCGGCGCCTGATGGTCTACGACCTGGGCGGCGGCACGTTCGACGTGTCGGTGGTGCAGGCGCAGGAGGGCGTCGTCGAGGTGCTGTCCAGCCACGGCGACACGCAGCTGGGCGGCGACGACTTCGACGAATTGCTGCTCAATCGCGTCTGCGACCGCTTCCAGGAAGAGCACGCCGTCGATCTGCGGGCCAGCCTCGTGTCGCGGGCCAGGGTGCTGCGGGCCGTGGAAGAAGCGAAAAAAGCTCTGTCGTTCCATCCGTTCGCGCGGATCGAGGAGGAGTTCGTCGCGGAAAAGGAGGGCCAGCCGCTGCACCTGAACGTCGAAATCAGCCGGACGGAGTTCGAGGAGCTGATTCGTCCGCTTCTGGATCGGACGATGGATTGCGTGCAGCGGGCGCTGGCCGACGCCCATCTGACTCCACCGAACATCGACAAAATCGTTTTGGTCGGCGGCGTGACGCGGACGCCGCTGGTGTCGGCGATGCTGGAGGAGCGGATGGGTCAGCCGGCCCATCAGGAAGTGAACCCGGATTTGTGCGTGGCGATGGGGGCGGCGGTGCAGGCGGCGATCGTCGCCGGCGCCGACGTGGGGGCGGTGCTGGTGGACATCACGCCGCACTCGCTGGGCATCAAGTGCCTGGACGAGTCGATGGGCTTTCCGTTCGAGTTCCGCTTCGCGCCGATCATCCGCCGCAACACGCCGCTGCCGGCCTCGCGCAGCGAGCTGTTCCACACCTACCGCGACCGCCAGACGGAGGTGGAGATCGACGTCTACCAGGGCGAGAGCGACGACGTGCGCCGCAATCACCGAGTCGGCAAGTTCCTGATTAAAGGGCTGGCGCCGGTGTCGGCGGGCAACCCGATCGTGGTGCAGCTCGACCTGAACCTGGACGGCATGTTGAAGGTGTCGGCGCGGGAGCGGGCGACGGGGTTGCAAAAGCAGGTGGTGATCGAGAACGCGCTGGCGCATTTCGAGGCGGAGGAGCGCGACGAGGCCCGCGAGCGGCTGGACCGGCTCTGGGTGGACCAGGCCGAGGGTTTCGAGGACGACGAGGGCGAGGAAATCGGCGAGCCGGGCGAGGAGGAGGCGCCGTCGCTGGCGCCGGGTCCGCGGGAGGGCCAGCGCGAGGCGGTGCAGGCGCGCGCCTTGTTGGAGAAAGCGGAGCGCTTGATGGAGCGGGTGCCGGCGGAGGACAAGCCGGAGGTGGAAAGGCTGATGGAGAAGGTGCGCACGGCGTTGACGGATCGGCAATGGGACCGTCTGACGGCCGCGTCGAACGAGCTGGCGGACGTGCTGTTCTATCTTGAGGATACGTGATGGCGGTGATGCGCTGTCCGGTGTGCAAGGCGGAGAACGCGCAGGGGCCGGCGTGCCGCCGCTGCAAGGCCGACCTGTCGCTCCTGTTTCTGCTGGAGGAGCAGCGCGCGCGGGCCTTGGCGGAGGCGGGCCGGCTGCTGGCGGCGGCCCGGGCGGACGAGGCGGACGCGCGGGCGGCGGAGGCGGACTGGCTGCGGAGCGACGAGGAGTCGCGGCGGCTGCGGGCGGCGACGCGGCTGATGCGGCGGGACTTCGCGGGGGCGTGGGCGCTCTATCGTACGGCGTCGGCGGCCTCTTCTCTTCCGAGAACCGGCGAGGTATGATCGCCGAAGCGAAGGACGAGCCGGAAAGGAAGGGAAAGACTCATGCCGCCCGCCGAACTCCAGCAGCTGCTGCGACGCCAACCCTTCGTGCCATTCCGCATCTACATGGCGGACGGAAGCACTTATGACGTGCGACGGATCGAGATGTGCATGGTGGGACTGGCGACCGCCACCGTCGGCTTCCCGTCGTCGGCCGACTCGACCCTCTACGACCGCACGATGATCCTGTCGCTGCGCCAGGTCGTCAAACTGGAGCCGCTGGAAGGGGCTGTGACCACCGAGAGCAACGGGCCGGCCGTCTGAGCCTTGTCGATAGGTTCCTCACGACCGACTTCGCCGACGCGGTGTACATTTGCCCGCCGCTGGTTCCGGCGCCGGCCCGGTAGGTCGGTCAAACCGGGGAAGGCGTAGGCGACTCCGCAGGCCCCGGCGGCGAGATCAGCGGCGGCGCGCCCGCATTCAGCTGTTCCACGCGGGTGACGTGCAGATACCAGACGATGGCCCAGCGGTCGGCAAAAGTGTCCCTGGCTTGGGGATCGAGAATCCCCACCAAGGCCCAATGACGGCCGACCGTCACGAATTCCCGGCTCTTGACCTCCACCGTTCCGCCGTCGCTCAGGACGAAGCGGAACGGGACGAAGGGTTGCGTATTCAGCAGCGATCGCAGTTCGACGGCCGTGAGCATGACGGGGATCCCTCTCTATAGCATTCACTTTATCGGCCAGCGCGGGCTGCGTCCACGACCGCCTGAACCAGCCCCGCCTCCTGCTCCACGAACACCGTCCGCATGTCCAGGAGCAGCTTGCCGCCCTGCAACCGCCCCACCACCGCCGGCTCGCCCGCCCGCAGCCGCCGCGCCAATTCCGCGTCGCCCACGCCGGCCGCCTCCACCTCCACCACCCATGTCGGCAGCGCCTGATCCGGCAGCGAGCCGCCGCCGACAAACGCCGAATCCTCCCGCGCCGACGCCGTCAGCCCCGGCGCCGCCCGCAGCCGCTCCGCCAGCGCCTCCGCCCGCCGCCGCAATTCCTCCAGCGGGATCGACAGCAGCCGCAGCACCGGGACTTCGCGCACCGCCTGCTCCTCGTTCATGTACAGCCGCAGCGTCGCCTCCAGGGCGGCCAGCGTCATCTTGTCGAGGCGGAACGCCCGCATCAGGGGGTCTTTTTCGATCTTCTGTATCCACTCCTTGCGGCCGGCGATGACGCCCGCCTGTGGCCCGCCCAGCAGCTTGTCGCCGCTGAACAGCGTCAGGTCGGCGCCCGCCGCGATGCTCGCGCGCGGCAGCGGCTCGCCGGGCAGGCCCAGCCGTGCAAAGTCGTACAGCGCCCCACTGCCGGCGTCGTCGATCACCGGCACGCCGTGCTTCTTGCCCAGCGCGACCAGCTCCGCCAGAGAAACCGACTTCGTGAAGCCGGATACGCGGTAATTGCTGGTGTGGACGCGCATCAGGGCGCCGGTGGACGGGCCGAGGGCGCGCTCGTAGTCGGCCAACCGCGTGATGTTGGTCGTGCCGACCTCGCGCAGCACGGCGCCGCTGACCGCCATGATCTCCGGGATGCGGAAACTGCCGCCGATCTCGATCAGCTGGCCGCGCGAGACGATCACCTCCTTGCCGGCCGCCACGGCCCGCAGCACGATCACCGTCGCGGCGGCGCAGTTGTTCACCGCCGTCGCCGATTCCGCCCCCGTCAGCCGGCAAACCCACTCGCGCACGGCGTTCTGCCGCGACGAGCGCTTGCCCGTCTCCAGGTCCAGCTCCAGGTTGAGGTAGCCGCGGGCGGCGTCGCCGGCGGCCCGCGCCGCCGCCTCCGCCATCGGGGCGCGGCCGAGGTTCGTGTGCAGCACCACGCCGGTCGCGTTGACGACCGGACGCAGCCGCGGCCGGGACTCTCGCTCCAGCCGCCGTGCGACGCGGACGGCCACGGAGGCGGCGTCGGATCGGCCGTCGATGGACGATCCCTGTGGAGATATGTTCACGGAGTTCGGCGAGTTCGGCGCGGACGGCGGCGACGACGCGCTCGTGGGCGTGGCGGCCCGGCGGCCGCAGCGCCTCCGCGGCGAGAACGTCGTGGACGGCGGGGAGATTGCGGAAGGGGTTTTCGCCCATGACGGGGTCCGGGGGCGCTTTCAATGCGGCAGGCCCTTGAGGTAATCGGCGACCGCGACGGTCGGCGGCCTCACCTGGATCATGCGATGCGTGGCGTCCGTGAAGCTATAATCATACGGGAAGGTGAACTCGCCCAGGCCCCGGTTGCGCGCCCGGTCGATGATCGTCAGCCGACACACCGGCACGTCCACGTCGCCGGCCCCCTTGACCGTCACGCCGTCCACCTTCCAGTCCACCCACACGATCGTCCCGACCTCGTCCCTGGTCCGGGCGATCAGCTCATCCGGCAATTGACGCCAAAAGGGATCGATATGGCGCGTCTTGGAGTCGATGAGGACGAGTTTCCCCTTGACGTAGGGCTTGTCCCCCTTGTCCGGGCCGCCGGTGGGCGGATTCAGGAACTCCGCGGCGGAGGCGTCCAGACCGGAGATCTGAATGTCCCGGACCAGCGACGGGCCGATGATCGCCCCCGTCACCGTCAGCCCGACGAGGACGACGGTGACGACGATCGCCAGGGTCAGGAGAAACGTCCGGGCGGCGACCCCGCTCCGCCTCCGCGCACGGCGGCCCATCGCGTCCCCCTCCCCCGTCACTGCCGCGGCAGCCCCTTCAGATAGTCGATCACCTCGGCCGTGGGCCGCGGGCCGACGCCTTCCTTGTCGCCCTCCTGGATGCGTTCCGGCGGGGGGCCGCCGTGGACCAGGGCGGCCCCGATCACGGCCCGGCCGGCCCGGTCGATGACGGTGACTTCGCAGGTCTGAAAAAACGAAGGGCGGCGATCCTTGCCGTCAATGTAAACGCCCTGACCCTGTTCCCGGCCGTACTCCAGCCAGACGATCGTGCCGACCTCTTCCGGCCGGGAGGCCCGCAGAGCGTCCGGCAGGCTGAAAAAGACATCCCAGTCGATCTCCTGCGTCTTCTTATCGACGACCACCATTTTGCCGCGCACCGGGCCGGGCGCCGGCGGCCCCTCCGGCGCCGCCAGGTACTCGGCCACGTGAGACTTGAACGGGGCCGCCTGCGAGGAGCGGATCGCCGCCGCGACGCCCCAGTAGCCGCCGAAGCACGCCAGGGCCAGGACCACGGCGATCAGCAGAATCAACCGCACTCGCCAGAACGTTGGCACGAACGCAACCTCCGTCCGTTCGCCGCGGTTCGCAGAACCGCGGTTCTGCGAACCGCGGCTAAACCGCGCCGGCCGCCCGCCGCAGGTCGCCTTCCCGCCGCGTGACGCCCACTCGATCCAGGTACTCGCACAGCGGGACGGCGTATTTGCGAGTCGTGCCCAGTAAATCACGGATCTCGGCCACCGTCAACCCGCCGCCTTGCTGGCTGAGCCGTTCCTTGACCCGGCGGCGCATGTCGGCGTCGGCGTCGGCGTGGAGGTACAACTCGCCGGCCACGTGGACCAGGAAGCCCTCGGCGACGCACACCTCGAAGAGGTCCTTGAGGCTGGCCGCGTTGCCGCCGGCCGTGCCGGCGAAGCTCGACGGCTCCGGCGGCTGGAAGCGGGCTTCCTGGTAGGCCGCGACCAGCTTGTCCTTGAGCTTGCGCAGGTTGGCGCTGAGCTTCGGCTTGAAGTCGGCGCGGGCGACGCGCCGCAGGTCGCCGACCAGCCGCTTGTCGGCCAAGAGCCGGTCCACCGCGGCGTGGACCAGCGCCTCGTCGCCGACGTAATCCAGCTGCGACTCGACCTTGCGGCGGTCGTGCAGCGTCATCAGCGGGAACTGCCCGTGCAGCCCCGCCAGCGCCGCCATGATCCGCTCTTCCAGCTCCTGCAACATGTCCTTGTGCAGCAGTACGCGCCGCGCACCGCCGGTCATGATCTCTACCAGATCGCCTTTCTCCTTGAGCCGGGCGATCTGCCCGGCCGCCTCGTCGGCATCGACGCCGGCGCCGCGCACCAGATCGGCCGTCGTGAACCCGGCGAAGCCGCCGAACCATGCGACCGTGCGGGCGCGCTCCTCGGCGTCGCCGGTCCAGAGCCGTTCGATGCGCTCCAACATCTCCAGGTGCCGCCGGCGGACTTTGCGGGCGACCGGCTGCAATACCTGGCCGCCGCCCAGCGTGTGCGCCGCCGACGATTCGCGCACCACGAACGGCTGGCCCCACGTCGCCGTCGCCGGCTCGTCGAGGAACAGCTGGGCCAATCCCCACTGGCCCGGCGCGACCGCGTCGCAGTCGAGCAGCGCGACGACGCCCATGATCTCCGCCGTGCCGAGGTGGAGGCGCACCGGCTGCCGATGCTTGATCGGCCGCTTCGCGTCGGCCAGGCAGTGCAGCCGGACGGTCAACACGCGCGACGGGACGAGATAGCCCGGCGCCGCGATCTCCTGGCCGCGGATCACGTCGTCATGACGGACGCCGGCCAGGTTGATCGCCGCGCGCTGGCCGCGGTGGACCTCCTCGGCCGGCCGATCGTGGTTCTGGAGCGAGCGGACCCGGACGCGCTCGCCGCGCGGCTGCCATTCCACCTCATCGCCGATCCGCAAACTCCCCGACGTGACGGAGCCGGTGACGACGGTGCCGTGGCCCTGCACGATGAAGGCGCGGTCGATGGCCAGGCGGAACCACTCCCCCTCGCTCCTGCCCTTCTCCTCTGGCGGGAGAACGGCGCCCATCTCTCCCCTCTCCTCCTCGAAGAGAGCGGCGTCCTCTTCTTCCGGCCCTTTTCGTGGGGGAGGACCGGCGGGCGTGGGGGCGGCCCGCTGGCAGGCGTCGGCGATGGCCTCCTTGAGCGGCGCGATCCCGGCCCCGGTGTGCGCGGACGTGGGGATGATGGGGGCGTTTTCGAGGAACGTGCCCTGAACCAGCTCTCGAATCTCCAGTTCGGCGACCTCGCGCGTGTCGGCGTCCACGAGATCGGTCTTGGTGAGGGCGATGACGCCGTGGCGGAGGCCGAGGAGGCGGAGGATTTCGAGGTGCTCGCGCGTCTGCGGCATGACCGAATCGTCGGCGGCGACGACGAGGAGGGCGATATCGACGCCGGAGGCGCCGGCGAGCATGTTCTTGATGAAGCGCTCGTGTCCGGGCACGTCCACGATGCCGAGACGGAACGGCGGCAGGTCGAGATGGGCGAAGCCGATGTCGATGGTGATGCCGCGGGCCTTTTCTTCGGGGAGGCGGTCGCAGTCGATGCCGGTGAGGGCCTTGACGAGCGAGGTCTTGCCGTGGTCGATGTGTCCGGCGGTGCCGAGGATCAGGTCGCGTGCCATGCGAGGCTCCTAGCGGGGGCTGAATCCTCATTGTAGCAGGCGGCAGAGGCCGTTCAGATCTCGATCATCTGCACGCCGCCGTGTTCGGGGTTGCCGATCAGCCGCCGCCCCTTCGGATCGACGACCCAATCCATCAGCTCCAGCGGCGCCTGCCCGATCATGACCGAGAATTCATCCGGGATTTCCCCGACGTCGCTGATACAGTCGCGGCCCTGGATCGTGATGCGGACGGCCCGATACATGGAAACTTCGACTTTGCCCCCGATCGTCCGCGCGGTTCGCGTCCTTAGAGCCTATCCCAAAACCGTCGAAACATCACCAATTTGACGAGAATCGTCATGATCGACGGTGGTTTTGGGATAGGCTTTTAGGGGCAAGAGTCCGAGCTGCGCGACCAGGCGCCGTGGGACCAGCAGCCCCGTCGTGCCGGCGTCGATGAGGGCGTCCGGCGCCTCGACGGCGCGCACCTGATCGGCGGGCAGGGCGGCCTGCGCAGCCTTGTACACGTCTTCGAGGTTTTCCAGACGAGCCGTGACGACCACTTTGCCCATCGTTTCCGTCTCCATTGTCGCCTCCACGGAGCAAAGAAACCGCAGCCGGAAGATCTGTACAGCGTAACAGGAACGAAGCACAGCGGAAACTGCCTGCGTCCGGCGTTCATGTCTCGCGCTTCGCCTGCCGCACGTGCCAGCAGACGCCGGCCGGGTCGATGATGTGGATTTCGCGGCCCCACGGGAACACGGTCGGCGGCCGGAGCTTCACGCCGGGGAATCGGCCGGGCAGGTCGTGCGGCTCCAGCTCCGCCCAGTAGGCGTCCAGGTCCGCGACCTCGAACACGACCATCTGATTCTTCTGCTGCTCCGGCACGTCGATGTCTTGCAGAAGGAAGTAGGCGCCGCCGAAGCGCAGGCCGGCCAGCCCGTCCTGCCGCCAGGTCGTCTCGAAGCCCAGGGCGGCGAAGAAGTCGAGCGATTCCTGAAACCGGCCGCCGGACGGCACGAAGGGATACAGGGTGGTGGCGTGGGTTTTCAAGGGTGGCATGAGGATTCCGGTTCTTTCACCACGGGCAGGTCGGGTGCCATGCTTTCGCGGCCTGCTAAAGCCTGGCTTGTCATCAGCGACATGCCGGGCCGCGAAAGCATGTTTCTCCTTGCCGGATGTAGTCGGAGAAGACATGCTTTCGCGGCCCAGATAGCCGGGAATGAGCGGCGAGCCTCGGATCGGCCGCGAAAGCATGGCACCCGGCGCCCGGCGCGATGCACAGGAGGGTTGAGGACCCGGGTCAGCCGCCTCGACCACCGCCCGGCGTACGGAAGTCTGTAGAAACCGGATGCGGCGGCTCGTCCGGCGCGGCCTCCTCGGCGCGATACCACACGACGACGGAGAATGGCCCGGTACTCATCGCATGTTCCGCAACGGAAACGACGTTCTCCACACCGATCGTGTTGATGAAATCCTCCGCCTGAGCGCGGATGTTCTCCCGGTTCTCGTTGAGGGAGCGGAAGTTCCAGTACGTCGTCGGGCTGACGAACGACTTGTGACGCATCACGGCGGTCGCCATGTGTTCCCCTCCTCTTTGCCCAACCTCGGATGAGGCCGGCCCGCCCGTGCCAGCACGAAGCTACCACCGCGGCCGCAACCCGTCAAGCATCAGCCGGCTCACGCCGGCCGCTCGCCCAGCTCCTCCATCCGCACCGCCCGCCGCTCCCGGTTCGACTGGTAAATCGCCGTGAACATCGCCACGACAATTCGCCCGTCGCGCCCCGTCGTCAGCGGCTCGCGCCTTTCCCGCACCGCTTGCAGAAAATCGCGATCCTGCAAGGCGTGATAATGCACCACCGGATCGACGCGCCGGAACCGTTCGCGGTCCTCCGCCTGCCAGCCGGCCAAGAGCGCCTCCTCGCCGGGGACCGTCCAGACGTCGTTGAACGGCGGCTCGGCCATGCCGGTCATGCCCGCGATGAACGTCGCGCCGCCGTCGGTCTGTACGCCGACCGAGGCGCCGTTGGAGCCGTGGACGTGGACCTTGGTGTAGACGCCGGGCCTCTGCGACACGCTCGTCACCACGCTGCCAAGGCCGCCGTTCGCAAAGCGGATCACGGCCACGGCCGTGTCGTCCACCTCGACGGACGGGTGGTTGAGGTTGGCCCAGCGGCCGCTGATTTCCTCAATCGGCCCCATGAACCATTGCAAAAGGTCCAATTGGTGCGGCGACTGGTTGACCAGCACGCCGCCGCCCTCCGTGTCCCACCGGCCGCGCCAGGGGTCGGAGCGGTAATACGCCTCGTCGCGCCAGCTGAGCATGACGAACGTACCGAGGGCCGGCCGGCCGATCTTGCCGGCGTCGATGGCGTGGCGCATACGCCGCACCGGCTCGAAGAAGCGCCGCTGGCTGACGACGCCGAGCTTCGCGCCCGCCTTGTCCGCCGCGGCCAGCATGGCGTCGCAGTCGGCCAGGTTCGCGGCCAGCGGCTTCTCGACCAGGACGTGGACGCCGGCCTCCGCCGCCCGGATCGCCGGCTCGGCGTGCAGCGGGTGCGGCGTGCAGAGGATCACCACCTCGGCGCCGGAATCCTTCAGCAGATCGCCCATGTCGCTGTAAGGGCGGACGCCGTATTGACCCGCAAAGGCCGCCGCCCGCCCGGCGTCGCTGTCGCAGACGGCGACGAACTCCGCCTCCGGGATGGTTTTCAGGGCGTCGGCGTGAATCCGCCCCACCTTGCCGCAGCCGATCACCGCCGTGCGCACGCGCCGCATTTACGCCTCCGGAAAATACTTCCTGCTCATCCGGCGCAGGAAGGCCAACGACTCGGCCATCTCGCCCATGCCGTTCATGCCGTCCTCGATGCTCACCCATTCCGAATAGCCGTGGTCGGTCAGGATGCGGAAGATGGCGTCGTAGTCGTTGAGACCTTTGCCGGTGACGCCGTGCCGCAGGTTCGGCGAATAGCCGAGCGTGCCGTCGGTCTGGCGCAGGTCGTCCAGCGTCGCGCCCTCCGCGAGGTAGCGGTCGCTGGCGTGCATGGAAACCACGCGGTCGGCAACGTCGCGCAACAGCTGCACCGGGTCGTCGCCGGCCACGATCGCGTTGGAAGGGTCGTATTGCACGCCGAAATATTCCCGATCCGAAATCGCGTGGACGATCTCCAGGAAGACATCCTTTTTCTGGGCGAATTCGGGGTATTTCCAGAAGCCGTCCTTGTAGTGGTTCTCCATGCCGAGGATGACGTCGTGTTCCCGCGCGACCGGCAGCAGCTTTTGGATCGCCTCGACCACCCACGCCACGCCCTGTTCCCGGCTCACCTCCGGGTAGCGCTGGCCGCTGAGGACGCGGCAGACCGACTTCGGGCCGCCGAGCCGGCGACAGACGCCGATCATCTGAATCTCGCGGTCGAGGGCGCGTTGGCGTCCGTCGGGGTCAGGGTTGGTGAAGTCGGGCGAGCAGCAGAGCATGGGCATGGCGAAGCCGGCGCCGCGGATCGCCGCGCCGACGCGGTCGAGGTAGGTCGGCTCCAGGCTCGTGAAGAAGCCGTCGTACATTTCCAGGCCGTCGGCGTCGAGGGAGCGGGCCATGTCGATCCAGTCGAAGACCGACATGGTGCGGGCGCCGGCGATCGCGTCGATGTAGCACTTGGGGAACGCGGAGATTTTCAGGGGCATCGTGGGACCTCCCCGGTCTCGCTGCCGTCTTTGTACAAATGGCGCCCGGCCGGAATATCATATTCGTTGAGGGAAGGGCGGCGGCGCACCGGATGATGCACATCCAAAGGAGATGCTTCATGGGGTCGAAACTGCTGAGAACGGTTCTTGTCGCCGCACTGACGCTCGGGGTCGCCGCCGCCGTCCCGGCGGCCGACGCCCCACAGCCGCTCGTCTTCGCCGGCCGCGTCGAGGCCGCCGAGCAGACCGGGATCTCCGCCCGCGTCGCCGGCGCCGTGGCAAGGGTGAACGTGGACATCGGCGACCGCGTAAAGAAGGGACAGGTGCTGATCGAGCTGGACGCGCCGGAGCTGAGAGACGACCTGGACGCGGCGGCCGCCAAGCTGGACCAGGCGAAGGCGCAGGTCGAGCAGGCCGAGGCGGCGACGGCGGCGGCCAAGGCACGGGTGGCCCAGGCCGACGCCGGGCGCGATACGGCAGAGGACGCTTATAAGAGCGCTCTTGCCAGTCCCACCGCCACGCCGGCGTCCGTACTCACGGAGACCAAGGGGCGATTGGATACGGGCCAGGCGGCGCGGGCGGCGGCCGCGGCGGAGGTTGCTCAGGCCCAAGCAGGGGTCAAGGTCGCCCAGGCCGGCGTGGAGATCGCGGCCGTGGGGGTCCGGAAGGCACAGACACGGCTGGGATTCACACGGATCGTCGCCCCGTTCGACGGCGTCGTGACGCGCCGGCTGGTCGATACGGGGGCTGTCGTCGGGCCGCCGAAGCCGGGCGAGACGGCGCCGCTGCTCAGTGTGATGCGCGACGACGTGGTTCGCGTCGTCTTCGACGTGGACGAGCGGAGCGCCTCGCGGTTGGCCGTTGGCGCGCCCGTCGTGATCACTGCATCGGCGGCGGGGGGTGCGGTGTTCAAGGGCAAGGTGGCGCGCACGGCCGGGGCCTTTCTTGAATCCAACGGCATCGGGACCTCGATGCGCGTCGAGATCGACCTGCCGAACCCCGACGGCAAATTGCGACCCGGAATGTCCGTCACCGTGGGGCTGGAAATGGCAGGGGGGGAAGGGGGGAAGCAGCCGCCGTCCGTTTAGCCGCGGTTCGCAGAACCGCGGTTCTGCGAACCGCGGCTAAACGAGGAGCGGACGCGCCGCCTCCCGCGCCTCGACCAGCCGGGCGGCCGTTTCTTGCAATTTCGGATCTTCTTCCAGCGCCGACCGCTCTTTCAGAGCGTCCCGCCACGCCGCGGCGCCGGAGTCGAGCGATTCGATCAGATCGAGCGCCGCCTTGCGGACCTTGATCGTCGGGTCCGTCAGCGCGGCCTTCACGACCGCGACGGCGCCGGCGTCGGCCGCGATCCTGCGACAGCCGCGATCGCGCGGCGATGAGGCGGATGCGCGGGTTCGGATCCTCGATCAGATGGGCGAAAACCTCGGCCGTCCGGGCCGGCGGCGCCTTGTCCAGGGCCAGCGCCGCGTTCATCCGCAGGTCGTCGCGCGGGTCCGCCGCGCATTCGATCAGCGCCGGCACGGCCTCCGCCGGCAGCGACTCCAGCCGGGCCAGGGCGTGCGCCGCGTTGGCCCGCACTTGCACCTCCGGGTCGTGCAGCGCGACCAGCAGTTCCGGCACGACCTCCGGCGGGACCGACGCCGCCTTCACGAGGCCCGCCGACGCGACCTTGCGCATGTCGCCGCTGGCGTCCTTCAGGCCGCTCAGCAGGGCCGGCACGACCTCGGGCGGCTGGATCATCACCAGGGCGCGCATGGCCTGTTCCCGCACGTCCAATTCGGCCGTCTGGGCCGCGCAGAAGGGCCGGCCCGGCGGCCGCGGCCTCCGCGCCGTACCGGCCCAGCGCCAGCGCGGCGTGGAGCTGCACCCAGGCGCTGTCGTCGTCGAGCAGGTTGCACAGGCCGGCGATCACCGGCTGCCGTCGGCCCCGGCCAGCCGCGGCAGCGCCTTCGCCGCCTCCACCTTCACCGGGTCGGCCGGGTCGGTCAGCGCCCGCAGCAGCGCGGCCACGACCGCCTCATCCGTCTCGCCCCGCTTGCCCAGCGCCTCCACGGCCGCGGCCCGGACGGTCGGGTCGGCGTCCTCCGTCGCCGCCAGGAGGACGCGATCCTCCGTCGCCGTCTGAACGACGGCGCCGAGGGCGCGGACGGCGTTCCCGCGGACGCCCGCGTCCTCGTCGCGCGCGGCCTTCTCCAGAGCCGGCGCCGCGGAGGCGGCCGCGTCTCCCATCTTGCCGAGCGCCTCGGCGGCGTTGCTGCGCACCTGCGGATTGATGTGGCCGAGCGACCGGATGAGCGCCGGGACCGCGCCGTCGGCCGACTCGCCCATCTCGCCCAGGGCCTCCGCCGCCATCGCGCTCACCCAGTTGTCCTTGTCGCGCAGGGCGCGGACCAGACCGGGCACGGCCTCCGCTGCGCCCTCGCCGATTTTGCCCAGCGCCTCCGCTGCCTTGGCGCGAACGCGGTCGTTCGTGTCCTTCAAGGCCTGGACCAGCGCCGGCGTGGCCTCCGCCGCCGTCTCGCCGATCGCGCCCAGCGCCTCCGCCGTCTCGGCGCGGACCACGTTGTCGGCGTGCGCCAGCCCCTCGACCAGCGTCGGCGTGGCGTCCCCGTTCAGCGTGCCGATGCGGCCGACGGCCTCGGCCGCCGCCTGGCGAACGGACTCCTCCCGGTCCTGCAACAGCGCCACCAGGGCCGGCACCGCGTCCGCCGCCGTTTCTTTCAGCGACCCCAGCGTCCGGGCCGCCGCCGTTCGCACCGCCTGGCTCACGTCCTCCAGCAGCCCGATCAGGGCGGCGACCACCGCCTCCGGCTCCCCTTCCACCTGGCCCAATGACTCGGCCGCCTGACAGCGAACCGCCTCGTCCTCGTCCCGCAACAGTCCCATCAGCTCCGGGACCGCCGCGGCCGCGGCCGACCCGATCAGGCCGAGCGCCCGTGCGGCCTGCGTGCGCACCGCCGTCGCCGGATCGGCCAGGGCGCCGCGCAGGGTGGAGACGGCCAAATCGATCAGGGCGGCCGCGTTCCGCGACGGCGCCGGCGCTTTTCTTCCGATCACCCATGCCATCAGCCGGCTCGGCGCGCCGAGGGCGCGGCCGAGCAACCGCCGCCGGCGCATGGGGCCTCCGCTCGCACCACCGATTCTTCCCAGCGCCTCCACCATGCTCTCGCGCACCCATTCGCTGCGGTCGCGCCGGAGCTTGACCAGGGCAGGCAGCGCGTCGAGAGCGTGCAGGCAACCGACGGCGCCCGCGGCGACGGCCCGCACGTTCTCGTGGGAATCGTGCAGGTGGGCGGTCAGGGTCGGCAGGGCCGCCGGGCCGATGTCCGCCAAGACTTGCGGCAGCTGGTCGCGCTGCTCCTTGGTGAGGAACTCGATGGATCGCAGCGACAGCAGCAGCGGGCGGACGGCGCCGACGCCGTGCTGCGGCAGCGACAGCCGGGCCCGCTCCGCGATCGGCTCATGCGGACTCCAGAACTCCGCAATGGTTTCGGAAAGCACCTTGCCGCGCCGCACCGAGGCGAACAGCTGTTGCAGCAGCACCAGGGAGAAGAAGACCTTGAACCCCGCCAGCAGCGCCGACGCCGGCCAGCGAACCGGGTGAACATAGGTCGCGCTGAGGAACTGGTGCGAGCTGGCGAAGTCCATCAGGTCCACGATGCGGAACAGGTGAACGAGCGGGTAGGCCAGGAAGTCGAGGTACGTCGGCGGCTTCGCCGCGCCGAGGACGTACCAGTCGCCGCCGACGGTGTGGTACAGGCCCTCGTTGAGCATGGCGAAGCCGCCGATCGCGGCGACGGCGGCGGCCATCAGCAGCGGCACGCCGACCCGATGGCCGTACTGAATGAGATTGACGGCTAATTGCTGTCCCTTGAGGGGCTTATACACCGCCTTGTAGCCGCGGCCGACTTCGTAGCGCTCCAGGTCGATGAACATGTAGGCGAGGCAGGCGGTGACGCCGATGAACACCAGGGCCGCCCCGCTCAGCACGGCGATCCACGGCGCCTCCAGCCCGACCGCCCATCCCAGCACCAGCAGGACCAAGACGACGGCGAGGAAGCGCGGCCAGTCCGCCCAGGAGAAGAGCCGCTTCCATACCTCGAACCCCGCCCGAACCGCGGCTCGGACGACCACGCCGAAGAGGCGCAAGGTCCAGCGCACGACGCCGAGTTTGATGAGGACGGCGGCGGCGACCGCCGCCACGGCCAGGCAGACGAGGACGAGCGCGGAGGAATCCAGCTGGTCCCAACGGAGGTACGACGGCAGACCGTCCATGCGTGGAGGTTCCCGACAGGAGGGTTCTCGACCCGCGCGTTCGCGGCGTCCCCATCCCACGCAAACGCGGCGCCGCCGGCATCGTGGGCCAATCGCTCCGCGATTGGCCGCCGACTCGCGGAGCGAGTCGGCCACTATCCGCCGCCGCGCCGCCGGGGTAAAATGCGGCAAGGCCGGATCGCGCAGACTCTGACCAGCGCTGGCGAAATCGCACGCACCGCCGCCGCCATTCCTTCGCCGCCGGCCCCGAAAACAGCCGCGCCGCGCCCGGCGCGGGGTTTGCAAAGAGGGCGGCCGTGAAGCACGTTCCCTCCTCATCTATGGAGATGGCAGCCATGAGCATTCGACCCCGGGCCGTCCTGGCCCTGACCCTGGCCGCCGCCGTCGGCGCGCTGACGACCGTTCCGGCCGCCGCGCCGGACGCGAAGGCCGCACCCGCCGCCGGCCCGTGGGACCAGACCGTGGACAAGGCGATCGCCTACCTCAAGGCGCATCAGGCCGAGGACGGCAGCTGGGGCGGCAAACAGGCCGTCGGCGTCACCGGCATTGTGCTGACCGGAATGCTCGAAAGCGGCAAGGTCGGCCCCAAAGATCCGGCCGTCGAAAAGGGTCTGAAATATATCGAAAGCCTCATCAACACCAAGGACGGCCACATCGCCGGCAAGGACCCGCGCGAGCAGCTCAAGAACTACTGCACCTGCGTCAACGTCCTGGCCCTCACCTCGGCCGACCGCGACAGCTACAAGTCCGTCGTCGCCGACGCCGTGAAGTTCCTCAAGGAGCTGCAATGGGATGAGGGAGAGGGCAAATCTCCCAAGGACGATTTCTACGGCGGGGCCGGCTACGACAGCACCTCGCGGCCCGACCTGTCCAACACCCAGTTCTTCCTCGACGCGCTGACGGCGGCCGGCGTGCCCAAGGACGACCCGGCCTTCAAGAAGGCGCTGACCTTCGTGAGCCGCTGCCAGAACCTCAAGGGCGAGAACAACGACCAGCCGTGGGCCGGCAAGATCAACGACGGCAGCTTCATCTACACGGCCGCGGCCGGCGGCAAGACCAAGGTGAAGGACGACGCCAACCCGGCCGACGGCCTGCCCGGCTACGGCAGCATGACCTATGCGGGCATCAAAAGTCTCATTTACTGCGGCGTCTCCAAGGACGACCCGCGCGTCCAGAAGGCCTACGAGTGGATTCAGAAGAACTACACGGTGGACGCCAATCCCGGAATGCCGGAGCCGCGGGCGGAGTGGGGCCTGTACTACTACTACCACACGATGGCCAAGTGCCTGGAGGCGATGGGCGTGGACGAGGTGACGGACGCCAAGGGCGTGAAGCACGACTGGCGCGCCGAGATCACCGCGGCCATCGCCAAGCGCCAGCACGACGACGGCAGCTTCACGAACGAGCAGGACCACTGGATGGAGGGCGACCCGGACCTCGTGACCGGCTACGCCCTCATGGCGCTGAGCCATTGCAAGAAGAAGTAAATGCTTCACCACAAAGACACAAAGGAAGACAAAGAGAAGGCGGGGTTCCAGGGCGCCCCGTCCTCGAACTCTCTCCCCTCGTTCCCAAGCTCTGCTTGGGAACGCCTGCCGCGAAGCTCTGCTTCGCGTCCGGTCCCTGAACGGGACGCGAAGCAGAGCTTCGCAGTCGCGCGTTCCCAAACAGGAGTTTGGGAACGAGGCGGGCTATGTCTTCTTTGTCTTTCTTTGTGTTCTCTGTGTCTTTGTGGTGGATCTTCTTTCGCTCATCTGGTCCCGAAAACCAACCACGACCGCATCATCCAGATCAACCTCACCCGCGACGGCGTGACCGTGGACTACGGCCTGGAAGTCGCCCCGGAAACCGCCGCCCTCGAACTGACCCGCGAAGAGATCGCCCAACTGTCCGATTACAAGGATTTCTATCCGGCCTATCTCAAGCACCAGAAGACCGCCCTCGCCGGCAACCTCGACGCCAAGCTCGACGGCCGGCCCCTCGCCTTCACCTGCGTCCGCAGCGGCGCCGACGAGCAGACCAACATCTATACCTTCCGCTTCACCGCGCCGTGGGAGCTGGAACCCGGCCGGCCGCATCGCTTCTCCTTCTTCGACGCCAACTACGAGCTGGACAATTTCAGCGGGATGCGGCTGACGCTGACGGCCGACGACTCGGTGACGCTGGACCACGTCGTCGCGCCGGACGAGACGCTGATGGCCAAGCCGGGCGGCGAACGCAAGCCCAGAGACGGCGACCGGCTCCGCACGGCCAAGGCCGACGTCCGCGTGGGCGGGACGGCGGCCGAGGCGCCGCAAGGTCCGCCCCCGGCGGCGGAGGCCCCGCAAGCCTTACCGCCGGCGCCCGCCGCGGCGCCACGGCCCGACGATTCGCTGCTGAAATTGCTGCTCGACACCCGCCAGGGCTGGGCCGTGCTGCTGGTGCTGGCGGCCGGCTTCGGGGCGGTCCACGCCCTGACGCCGGGCCACGGCAAGACGCTCGTCGCCGCTTATCTGGTCGGCGAGCGCGGCACCATCGGCCACGCCGTCTTGCTGGGCGTCACCACCACGATCACCCACACCGCGGCCGTGCTGGCCGTCGCCGGCCTGCTGCCGCTGTTCTTCCCCAACGCGCCGCCGGCCGACGTCCAGCGCATCCTCGAACTGGCCGGCGGCGTTCTCGTCGCCGGGCTGGGCCTCTTCCTGCTCCAGCGCCGCCTCAGCGGCGGCCACGACCACATCCACATCGGCGGCGGCCATCATCACCACCACGGACACGATCACGCGCACGACCATGACCACGACCATCCTCATCCCCACGACCACGTCCATGAGCCGCACACTCATGGCGTGGCGACGGCGCCGGCCGTCTCGCTGTCGCCGCAAAAAGTCGGATGGTGGCGTCTGATCGTGCTGGGGGTGAGCGGCGGCATCGTGCCGTGCTGGGACGCGATCGCCATGCTGGCCCTGGCGATCTCGGCGGGCCGGCTGTGGCTGGGCCTGCCGCTGCTGCTGGCGTTCAGCGCGGGGTTGGCCGGCGTGCTGGTGGCCATCGGCGTCGGCGTCGTCTATGCCCGCAACTTCGCCGGCAAGCACTGGGGCGGGACCGAACGGCTGCGGCCGCTGCTCCGGGCGCTGCCGCTGGTCAGCGCGGCGTTCATCACGCTGATGGGGCTGTGGTTGTGCTACGGGAGTTTTCACCCCTGAAAAGGTAGAATCTCCCGGGGGCGGCCGTCTTCGGTCGGGCGATCGTTTTCCGCCCATTCTTTGTATTTTTTCTGGAACCGCGGCGGACGGCGGGGTTAAATACCTTGCCGTATCCGAATCGCCCCAGGCATCCCCATGTCGAAGGAGTGCAGCATGAAGGACAACCTGACCCGGCGCGCTGCGCTGGGGGCCGTCGGGACCGCGGGCCTCGCCGCCCTGGCCGCCACGGCGCTGATTCCGTCGCGGGCCGCCGCCGCGGAGAAGCACCCGAAAATCCGGGCCGCCCTGGCCGACCTGCGCGACGCCAAGGACGAGCTGGAAAAGGCCGACACCGACTTCGGCGGCCACAAGAAGGACGCCATCGCGGCCATCGAAGACCGCCATCGATCAGCTCAAGATCTGCATCGAAAACGGCTGACAACGACCGTGCCGCGGCCGACCGCTTTCGGCCCGGGACGGCGCCTGACGCGGCCGGCCCGGGCCGACTTCGTTTTCACTTCGCCTTGTCCGGCGGCGGCGCTTCCTTCTCCGGCGCTCCGGCGGCATAGCGGATCAGGTTTGTCCAGAAATGATCGTGAAAGGCCTCGCGGTAGGCCCGCAGCCGCCACAGCTCGCCCGAGCCGAGATAGACGACGCGGCCCTTGCCGACGGTCTGCCCGGCGATGAACGGCCTCTCCCGGCCGTTGGCCAGCAACTCCTTGGGGTCGTCGATCGTCGCCCACACGGTCGCGCTCGCCTTGACGGAATCGACCGGGTAGGCGCCGTAGAAGCCGCGCTCCGGGTCGCTTTCCGTGTGTTCTTCGCCTTCGCCGTAGAAGAACGCGCCCCAGCCGGCCAGCGGTCCCTTGCCGTCCGGGTCCAGTTTCAGGAACGGCGGCGCCTTGTCGGCGGCGGGGAAGTGCAGGGAAAACGGCTTGTCGGTCGCGCGGTCGAGGTCGTCCAGGCGGTTGTCGCCCGGCGCCACGGGATAGAGGTCGAGGATGGGCTGGAGCTTCTCGGCGTTGGCCTTGCGCGACAGCGGCGAGGTGTTCACCGGCCCGGCCAGCACGACCAGGCCGCCGCCGCCCTCGACCCACGTTTTGAGCAGTTTCGTTTGGTCCGCGTCGAGCCGCAGCCAGTCGGGGTCGAAGGCCACGATCACGTCATAGGAGGCCAGGTCATATTCCCGATCCACATCCTCGCTCTTCTTGCGTTCGATGGCGTCGGGAAAGTGTTTGAGCAGCGTGGCGTTCTGCTCAACGCCGTCGCGCGGCTGGTCGCGGCCGGGCGGCGCCTGCAAGTAGACGGCTAGATGGAAGCCGCTCTTGTCGGCGTCGCGCGCAGCAGGTTGCGGACGAACTGGTATTCGTGCGTGGCGGCGCCGGCGACCAGCAGCACGCGCACCGGCTTGTCGTCGCTCTTCGGCGGCTCCCCGGCCGACGCCAGCAGACCGGAGCCGGCCAGGGCCAGGATGCAGACCATCGTCGTCTTCAATCGAAGCATGGTCGTTCCTCCGGTCACAGCCGGTCGAGCGAGTCGATCCAGCGGACCAGCTCCTTGAGCGTGTCGGCGTCCATGTACTGCTGGCCCATGTCCTTGACTTCCTTGTAAATGGCCGCGTACTTGTAGTCGGCCAGTTTCTTCTGGCCGTCCTTGATGAGGTCCTTGAGCGGGTCCTTGCCGCCGGCCACGATGTAGAAGCTCAGCGGCAGCGTCACCGACCGCTCCTTGGGCGGGATGCCGAGCGTCGCCCCGGTGACGGCGACGGCCCGGTACAGGTCGCGGTTGTGGAAGGCGAGGTAGAACGCCATCTCGCCGCCGACGCCCATGCCGTGCAGCACCACGCGCCGCTTGTCGATGGCGTAGGCCTTCATCGTCGCCTGGACCGCCTCCTGCACGAAACCGGCCTCGTCGCGCTTCCAGCCGTCCTCGCTCTCGGCCAGCGGCATGACCAGGATCAGGTGGTTCGCGTCGCAGTAGTCCTCCCAGGCGCCCTTGAACTTCTTGATGTCGTCCTCGCGCACCTTGCCGGCCGGGTGCAGCCACGCCACCAGGGCGTAGGAAACCGTCGGATCGTACTTCTCGGGGACGTAGACGTAATAGGCGTGGGTGTTGTCGGCGCTGGCCTTCTTGAAGAAGCCGACGTCGGGCTTGCCGTCCTTCTTGGGCGCCTGCTTGGCCGACGCCTCGCCGGTCAGCGCGGCCGGCACGTCGCCGGGCTGCTCGCCGAGTTTGGCCGAAAGCGTGTCCGTCTTGTCGCTTCCCTTGTGGGCCACGTCGAGCTTCACGTCGGCGCCCGGCCGCTGGTGGGCCATCAGGTCGAGGAAGCGGTCGCGGTCGATGATCGGCTGCTTGCCGGGCGGCTGACCGGGCAGCGGCGGGCAGTCGATCTTGACGATGCGGTCGCCGGCCTTGACGCCGGCCGCGTCCGCCGGACTTTTCGGATAGACATAGCGCACTTCGACGCCGGGGCCGGGGTCGTCGCGCACCGGCAGCACGCCGAGGAAGCCCTGGCCGAACGCCGCCACGGCCCCGCCCAGCGTCACGGCCTTCAACTCGATCGGTTGGCCGTTGCGCTCGATCTTGACCGCGATCACGTCGCCCTCGTACTTCGCGCCGAGGCGCATCTGCAACTGGATCTGCGTCTCGACCGGCTTGCCGTCGATCTCGGCGATGCGGTCGCCGGGCTGGACGCCGGCCTTCTCGGCCGCCGACCCGGACTCGACGCTGGACACGATCGGCCGCGTGGTGTACGGGTCCTGCGTCTGAATGTTGACGCCGAAGACGCCGCGCTTGAGGTCGGTCCCCTCCTTGAGCCGCGGCAGGATGGCGTTGATGTCTTCCAGCGGGATGGCGAAGCCGAGGCCCGAGTCGTACATCTCGAAGCCGGCCGTCTGTCCCTCCGCGTAGGGAGACGCCGGCACGACGACGCCGACGACGCGGCCGCGCAGGTCGATGAGCGGGCCGCCGTAGTTGGCCGGCGAAATGCGGGCGTCGGTCTGCACGGCCTTGCCCCAGATGCGGCCGGTGGCGCTGACGATGCCGACGGACACCGACGGCGGATCGTCGATGGCGTCGGGCAGGGTGCGGCCCAGCACGAGCGCGGACTGGCCGATCTTGATCTCGGCCTTGGGCGCCGCCGTCGGGACCGGCAGGCCGGTTCCCTCGATTTTGAGGAGCGTCAGCATGCGCGTCTGGTCGGTGGCGACGACCTTGGCCGGGTAGCGCTGCTTCTTGCCGGGGACCGACACGTCGATGGTGGTCGGCGTGTTGGCGAAGTTGAAGGCGCTGGAGACGACGTAGCCGTCGGGGCTGACGATGACGCCGCTGGTCGGCCCGAGACCGTGGCGGATCATGGCGCCGCCGGCCCCGCGCACCAGATCGGTGCCGCCCTGCGTTTCGATCTGCACCACGCAAGGGGCGACCTGGGCGACGGCCGCCTTGACGGCCTTCTCCTGCAGGTCGCCGAGATCGTCGTCCGCCCGCGCCGTCGGCGCCAGGAGGGCCAGGGCGGCCAGGAGAAGGAGGGGTCGTCGTTGCGTCATGTGTGGTGATCCTTGATTCCTCAGCCCGGCGGCGTCCCCATTGGTCCCATGAGACCTATAGGACCTCTATAGTCTCATGGGACCAATGGGGACGCCGCCCTCGGTCGCGGCCCCTATTTCCTCTCCGTCGGCTTCGCCAGCGTCAGCTCGATGGTCGTCAGCGTGTCGCCGCGGCGCACCTCCAGCTGCACCTTCTGGGTCGGCGCGTAATGCACCATCATCTCCTTGTAGCTTTCGATGGTGTTCACCGAGACGCCGCCGACGTAGACGATCAGGTCGTCCGACCGCATCCCCGCCAGGGCGGCCGGCGAACCGGGCAGCACGTCCTCGACGTAGGGCGGCGTCACGTCCACCGGGTCGGCCACCAGCACGACGCCGGTCATCTCCCGCAGCGTGCGGTCGAAGCTGCGGCCGACCTTGTCCTTCGCGCCGTTCGGGTTCGCCTTGACGTACTTCTCCTTCTGCCGCCACAGGTCCACCATGCTCGTCTTGATCGTCTTGCCGTCCGGCTGCGCCACCTCCGCCACGCCGCCGATCGGGATGGAGTAGTTCATCCAGGTGCCGGTCAGCTCGTTGCGCAGACCGCGGCCGATCATGCCGATCAGCTCGCCCTTGCGCGTCGTCAGGGCGCCGCCGGACGCGCCGGGATTGTTCGTTACGGCATCCACCATGTAGACTTTGCCGCTGTACGGCATCTCGTAGAAGCCGTTGCGTCCTTGCAGCTTGGCGTAGGCCGTGACGACGGCGTGCTGCACCGACACGGGGTCGTCGCGCGTGGCGATCTCGAAGCAGTTGCTGAAGGCCAGCACGTCCGTGCCCACGTCCGCCGGCGGCCGCTTCGCCGCCTCTTCCAGATCGAAATAGGGCAGGTTTTCGATCTTGTCCGTCTCGCTGCCGGACTTGATCTTGAGGAGGGCCACGTCCAGCTCCGGCTCCTGGGCCACGACTTCCGCGTGATACTTGGTGCCGTCCCAGAGGTGGACGCGCAGGTCGCGCGTGTCGAGCAGCGGGGCGTCGGCCGTCAGAACGTAGCCGTCGGGCGAGACGAGGAAGCCGGTGCCGAAGCCGGGCAGGCCGTGCAGGCCGCCGGAACCCCATACCTTGACAATCTTCTTGTTGACCTCATCGACCACCTTGGTCGAGGAATCGTCGGCGCGGGCCGCGGCCGCGAGGCAGAGCAGAACGGTCGCCGCCAGGACGGCGAGCCGGGGGAATCGGTTCATGGGGGGTCGGTCTCCGGGAAGCGCGTCCGCCGCCGTTTAGCCGCTCTTCGCAGAAGGGCGCTTCTCCCCGCGCTCTTCTGCGAAGAGCGGCTAAACGGATCGCGAGCGCCTTACTTTTCCATCGTGAACTTGACGTTGGTCAGCACCGCGTAGGTCTTGTCCTTGTAGCGCACTTCCATGCGGCCGGGCAGCGAGCCGCCCTCCTGCTGCGCGTAGTCCGACAGGTAGACCTCGCACGGGTCCTCGTCGTGGTCCACCGTCGCCTCGAAGCCGATCAGCTCGCCGGTCGGCGCCTGCGGCATGTACCACTTGTCCTGCTCGGTTCGTCGGAAATACCACTTGGCGGACACGCCGGCCTGCTGCGTCCGCAGCACGTCGCACATCACGCGCTTGCGGTAGTCGGGCGGCGAGCCGACGACCGACGGCGGATAGAACGGCTCTACGCCGCCGTGGACGTATTCGCCGGTGAAACCCTTCTCGCCCTGCGTCAGGAGCTGGCGGTACTGGTACAGCGCCAGCAAGAGGCCGCCGCTGTCCTTGGGACGCATCAGATTCTCCAGCTTCGTGTCCATCGGGTCCGTGCTGAACGGGTCGAGGGCGTAGTCGATGCCGTCGATCGTGGCGGCGATCTGCTCGTTCTTCTGGTCCTTGGCGGGCGGGCGGACGGACGCCTCGGCCGACGACGTTTTCTTGGCGATGGTGCAGTCCGCCTTCATCGTCCACAGGCCCTGGCGGCCGGTGAAGTCGCCCTGGCGGTGGAAGGCTTCCAGCAGACCATCGCGCTCCAGTTTGTTGAAATAGTAGTTGGCGAAGCCGGCCTTGGCGACGTAGAGCTTGGCGGCCTCGGTGCCGGCCGGCGGCGGCGGCAGCGGCGGCGGGCCGGTCGGCTCGGCGGGGCCGGCCGCGGGACCGTCGATCGCCACGCGCCTGTCCGGGACCTCGTCGGCCGTCCGGCCGGGCAGCCGCACCAGCACGTCGTGGACCTCCGTCACGTCGTGGCGGAAGACCATCGGCACGCGCCAGCCCTTGGGGTAGATGCCGAGCCGGTTCTTGAACTGGTTGATGTTCCGCATCGGCAGGCCGCCGAACGCGACCAATTTGTCGCCGGGGCTGAGGCCGCGGCGATCGACCTCGGAGCCGGACACCAGGCGGCTGACGATCAGGTCGCCCAGGCCGCCGTCCTCGTTCTCCGGATCGACCTCGGCGCCGAGCGTGGCGTGGTCGCACTCCAGGCCGACCCGCAGCTCGCCCAGGAAGTTCTTGACCATGTTGACGGAGATCGAATAGGCGGCGCCGGAGTTGATGCGGTCGCTCTTGCCCAGCGAGCCGGCGCTGTTGATGCCGATCCATTCGCCCTTCATGTTGAACAGCGGCCCACCCGAGTTGCCGGGGTTGATGGCCGTGTCCACCTGGATGCAGTCGCAATACTCCAGCAGCGTCCCGGTCGGGTGCGGGATCTTCTGGTAGCGGTGGACGCCGGACACCATGCCGAACGTCGCCGTCGGGTTGAAGTCGGTCGCCAGCAGGAGCGGGTTGCCGAGGGCCACCGTCATGTCGCCGGGCTTGACCAGATCGCTGTCGCCGATCGTGACGACCGGGAACTTGACGGTCTGGTTCGGCTTCTGGATGAGCTTGATGAGGGCGAGGTCGCCGGGGCGGTCGAGGCCGACCAGCACGGCGTCGTACATCTCGCCGTTGGACATGCCGCAGTGGAACAGGGTGCCGACGGCGGCGGCGACGTGGAAGTTGGTGACGGCGTAACCGTCGTCGGTGATGATCTCGCCGGAGCCGCCGCCCTGTCCGCCGGGCGCCAGCACGGCCAGCACCGGCGCCTTGACCTTCTCGATGAGGGCGATGCGCTCCTGCTCGGCCTTCTCCAGGCGCGGATCCACGTCCACGGCGCGGGCCGACAGGACGAGGGCCAGCCCGGCGACGGCGGCGAGCGCTGGCCCGGCCCAGCGGATCATATGGCGGATGCTCATGGGTGTCCTTTCAACGGCTCGCCGGTAACGTCTCCGTTTGTCCTATAGGTCCTATGGGACTCATAGGACCTATACGTCCCATGGGACAAGTTCGGACTCGTTTGGCTCGCCTCTTACTTCGTCACGAAGGCGTCGGCCAGGACGGCCTTCAGCCCGATGTCGTTCATTCGGTCCTCGTCCAGGTGCGTCACGATGATGCGCAGTTTTTTCACGTCCTTGATGTTCCGCACCACCGGGACCGGCCCCGCCGTCTTGTCCTTTTCGCCGCGGACGAACGTGAACTTGGCCAGCTCGATGCCGTCGCCCTCGATCCGCACCACGACCGGCCGGCGATCCGGCACTTCGCGGTCGATGCCGACGACGGCGTGAAACTCGCGGTAGTCGCCCTTGAGGTCGTAGACCAGCTCCGTGTGCGAGTGCAGGGCCAGGCCCTTCTCGTACGGTACGTTGTTCAGCTCCAGCGGCCGGTCGTCCAGGTCCTTGTCGCCGCGGTAGCGCCAGTCGCGGTACTGGTCCACGGTGCGCTCCTCCGCGAACAGCCAGAACCGCTGCTCCACCGTGACCGGCGTCAGGTCCGACAGGTAGTCGCGCTTGCCGTGGCTGTAGTCCATCTTGACGACCAGGGCCGTCGTGTACTCGATCTTGGCGCCGGCCGGCGTCGTGACCGTGAAGCCGGTCGGCGTGCTTTCGGCCGCGCTCACCATGACGAGGTCGTGGTGAGCGTCGGACAGGCGGCACTGCACCACGGCGGCGTCGGGGTTCGGCTTGCGGCTGAAAGCCATCCCGAAAATCTTCGACAGCGACAGCTTGCCCTCCTGGCCGCTCGACAGCGTGAAGCGAATGCTCTCGCCGGACTCGTCGGCGTCGCCGATCAGGCCCTCGACGGCGTTCGGCCCGGCGTCGGTGGTCCGGGCGACCACGTCGTGGTTGCGCGAGGTCTTGTCCAGCACGTCGGCCCAGGCCTTGCGGTTCTTCTCCAGCTGGGCGTTGGTCAGCATCGACGACAGCGACGACAGCGGGAACTTCACCGTCTGGCCGGCCAGCAGCGTCACCTCCACCTGGTCCTTCTTGACGGAAAACGTCGCGCAGTGCAGCTCGGTGCCGTCGGTCAGCTCCACGTCCACCCACGCCAGGTTGCTGGGCAGGGGGCCGGTCTCCTGGCCGAACGTCAGGATCAGCACCTGATCGATCGGCGTCGTCACGTTGCCGGACGCCGCCTTGAGGACGACCTCCTTGGAGGAGATGCTGACCAGATCGCCGGTGATCGTCTCCTGCTTGAGGGTTTTCAGCTCGGCGGACCAGCCGGCGGAGGTACACAGGAGCAGAACGAGCAGGGTTCGGCGCACGGGCATGATCGACCTCGCATCGCGGGTGGACGGCGATGGATTCATGATAATCGAAAGGCGGGTGCGGGAACAACGGTTGGACCAGCCCCGAGCGCGAGCGAGGGGGTTGACCGAACCCCCCTCGCTCGCGCTCGGGGCTGGTAGGGAAAGCGCCGTCAATCGACCCGCGTCTTGCCCGTCAGCAGGTCCTTGAGGATCTTGCCGATCCGCGCCTCGGTGTCGGCGAGGTCGCGCATCTCGTCCTGGATCTCCTTGTAGTGCGCCTTTTCCTTGTCGGTCTTGCCGTCGCCGGGGACCGGGGCCTGTTCGCCCTGGTACTCGTCGTGGTACAGCTGGGTGCGCTTGTTGACTCCGTCCTGCATGGAGCGCAGCAGCTTCAGCTGGGCGATGATGTCCACCAGCGGGTCCTCGCCCGGCGGCTTCGGCTTGCCCGGCGGCGGCGGCGGCTGGTTCTGCTTGTTCTTGTTGGCCTCGCGCTGCTTCTTCAGCGCGTCCACCATGTCCTTGAGGTGGCCGATGATGTCGTCCTCGATCGCCACCGTCACCTTGCCGGTGTCGGTTTCGTTGAGGCGCTTCTGCACCCGGCCCATGTCCTGGCGGACCATGGTGAACATCTCGGCGAAGGCCACGGCCGTGCCGTCGTTGTTCAGCAGCACCAGCGCCCGGTCGGCCTCGTCGATGATCTTCTGTTCGCTCATCTTGGCCTCGGCCTGGCTGGTCGCCAGGTCGATCGCCTTCTGATCGGCCTTCCGCATGGCCTCCTCGTTCTTGCTCAAGCGGGCGTCCTGAACTTCCTTGTCGAGGGCGGCGGTCTGGTCGCGGACGTCGATCTGCCAGGCCAACATGCGGGCGCAGCGGGCCTGCAAGCGCTCCAGGATGCGGTCGATCTCCTCCTGACGATCCTGGTTGATGATCTCTTCCAGCTTCTTGATGGCCTTCTTGAGATCGTCGGCGGTCTTGTCGGCCGGCGGCAACGCGCCCGGCTTGTCGTCCTGGTTCAGCTTGTCCTTGGTTTCGTCGCTGTCCTTGGCGCCGTCCTCGATCTTCTTGCGGACGTTGGGGTCGATCGGCTTCTGCTGCGGCTGCGGCGGCTGGGGCGGAGAATCGCCGCCGCCGGACGACGACGAGTCGCCCTTGCCCTGGCTGGGCTGGCCGGGGGACGGGTTGCCCTTGCTCTCGCTGGGCTTGCCGTCGCCGCTCATGCCGGATTTCGGGTCGCCCGGCTTGGCGTCGGCCTTGCCGTCGGCCTTGCCCTTGCTGTCGCTGCCGCTCTTGGCCTCGCTCGGCTTGCCGTCGCTGGGCTTGCCGTCGCCCGGCTTGCCGTCCTTCGCCTCGCCCGGTTTGCCGTCGCCGGCCTTGCCGTCGGAGGGCTTGCCGTCCTTCGAGTCGCCCGGCTTGCCCGGCTTGCCGTCGCCCGGCGAACCCGGCTTGCCGGAGCCAGACTTCGGCGCATCGGCGGCCGCGCCCGGCTTCGCCTCGTTGCCCTTGCCTTCGCCCGGCTTGGCGTCGCCCGCAGCCGGCTTGGACGCGCCCGGCTTGGCGTCGCCCGGCTTCGCGCCTTCCTTCGGCTGACCGGCCGCGCCCGCCTTGCTGTTCGGATCGCCCGGCTTGCTGCCGTCCTTCGCCTCGCCCGGCTTGCCATTCGGGTCGCCGCCGGAGGCCTGCTTGCCCTCGCCCGGCTTGGAATCGCCCTTGCCGTCCTTCGCCGCGCTCGGCTTGTTCTCGCCGCCCGGCTGGGCCGGCTTGCCGTCCTTCGATTCGCCGGCCTTGCCGTCGGGGGAGTCGCCGCCCTTGCCGTCCTTCGACTCGCCCGCTTTGCCCTCTTTATTGTCGCCGGGCTTGGCGCCTTCCTTGGGCTGACCGGCCTTGTCGCCCTGCTTGCCCTCGCCGGGCTTGCCGTCCTTGTCGTCGCCGGCCTTGTCGCCGGCCTTGCCGTCGGAAGGCTTGCTCTCCTTGCTCGGGGCCTGCTTGGGACCGTCCTTGCCGTCGCCCGGCTTGGAGTCCTTGGCGTCGCCGCCCTTGCCGTCCTTCGATTCGCCCGGCTTGCTCTCTTTATTGTCGGGCTTGGCGCCGGCGTCCTTCGCCTCGCCCGGCTTGCCGTTCTTGTCGTCGCCGGCCTTGCCGTCCTTCGCCTCGCTCGGCTTGTCGCCGTCCTTGTTCTCGCCGGTCTTGGCCTCGCCCGGCTTCATGCCGTCCTTGTTCTCGCCGGTCTTGCCGTCGCTGGGCTTCATGCCGTCCTTGTTCTCGCCGTCCTTCGCCTCGGCCGGCTTCATGCCGTCCTTGTTCTCGCCGGTCTTGTCCTGGCCGGGCTTGGATTCGGTCGGGTCGCCCTGCTTGCCGTCCTTCGCCTCGCCCTTGGGGCCTTCGGCGTCGTTCTTGGCCTTGCTCTTGCCGTCGGGGCCGGGCTTGTCGTCGTACTTGGCCTCGCTCTTGTTGAAGTCCGGCTTCTTGGCGTTGGGATCGCCCAGCGCGCCCTTGATCTGATCGCCGATCTTGCCCTGCTGCTTGGCCAGCTCCGCGCCGCTCTTCTGGTTGCGGTCGATCTGCGCGATCTGGCGCTCCTGGGCGTTGAGGGCCTCCTTGAGCTGCTGCAACAGCTTCAACTGTTCCGCGATCTGCTTGTGCTTCTCGGAGTCGGCGTCGTCGAGGTTGTCGAGGATGGCGATCAGCTTCTGCATGGCCTGGTGCAGGTCGGCGTTGTCTTTCGCGGCCTCGCCGGCCTTCGTGGCCTGATTCTTGATCGCCGCCGCGTCCGACAGGATGGAGTCCACGTCGTGGAACTTCTGCTTCACCTTGAGGGCGTCGATTTCCGTCAGAACCCGCTGGAGCACCAGGACCGTCTGCTTGTCTTCTTCCTTGTCGCTGGTGGCCAGGCGGTCCTTGAGCTTGATGACCTCGTTCTCGAAGGCCTCGAACTGCTCGCGGAGCTTCTTCTCCTGGGCGACCAGCTCGGGCTGCTTGACCGTCGGGTCCGGTTCGGCCTTCGGGTCCGTGGCGGCGGCTGGGGTCGTGGGGTCGGCGGGCTTGGCCGTCGGGTCGTCCGCCCGGACGGTCAAGGCAAACACCGCGGCCGTCACGAACAGCACGGCCAGGAGTCTACGAGTCATGGGAAATCGTCCTCTCACGTCCGCGGGGACTGAACCATGATCCGACGGGCCGCCGGATCGCCGTAGGCCCGTCGCTGTATTGACGATCCGACCGCCCCGCGCCAACAGTCGTCCCGGCGAACGGGCAGCCCATTCCGCCGGTCACGGCTTTAGGCGAGGGGCGGGAAATACCTTAGTCGTAGCCGCATTCGCCAGAATGCGGGTGAATGGCTGTCGGCCCGCATTCTGGTGAATGCGGCTACGGGTATCATTCCTGCTGCCGCTCGCCTTATTCCTCGTTCCCAAGCTCTGCTTGGGAACGAGGTGTGACGAGGATAGAACCGCCTATTTCGGCGGTTCGTCGAAAATCTTCCCTTCCAGATACTTCCGGATCGCGTCGGTGTCGTTCTTCAGACTCACCACGCCCTGATCGATGCCGTTCAGCCGGTCCTTCAGCGACTGGAGGTTCTCGCGCCCGCGCATCGACTCCAGCACGGCGTACAGGTCCTTCATCAGCGTCGTCATCTTCGGCTTGAGGTCCTTGCCGGCGATCCGCGCCGCGTCGATGCGGTCCTTGTCCGACATGCCCTTTTGGTCCAGGGCGTTGCGGAACCGGCCGATGCCGTCCTCCGCCTGCGCGAAGTCGCCGTTGGCGGCCAGGAGGTCTTGCAGCTTGTCCATGATGTTCTTCTGCGTGTAGTCGATCACCTCCTTGTTGACCACGTTCAACTGCTCCTCCCGGAGGAGCTTGTCGTACTTATCGACGGCGACGCGCGTTTCCGCCAGCGCCTTCTCCAGCGCCTCGGTGACGTTCGAGGCCCGCACGCTTTGCTGGATCAGCTCGCTCGGCTTCACGTCCGGGTCGTTGATCTTCGCCAGGGCCAGCGTCAGCGCGGCCGTCTCGTCCGCCAGGTCGTCGTGGGAGTCCTTGCCGGGTTCGCGTTCGCTCTGCGTCAGATCGTCGAACTCGCGTTTGTCCATGACGAGCCGGCCGAGGTCTTGGAACCGCTTGTGCAGGGCGCCGTACTGCTTGGCCTCGTCCTTGCCGATCTCCGCCATCAGGACGTTCTCGCGCACCACGAGGAAGGTGAACGTCTCCTTGCTCTTGCTGGCGTGCGGCTGCGGCGCCCCGCCCGGCCCCGGCGGGTCGTCGGCGTCGATGTCCGACGCCTCCAGCCAGAAGTCCATGCGATAGAACGGCCGGTTGTCGTCCAGCGCCACCTTCTGCGTCCACAGCGGGAAGTCGTAGCCGAGCGGATCGCCTTGAACGTTCCCCCACGTGTCCGGCTGCACCTGGATGTCGCGCACCAGCTGGCGGAAGGGCAATTCCTGCGGCAGGGCGAGCAGCTGCTTGACCGTCTCCGACGGCAGCCCGTCCCGCGCCTCGCGCACGATCTCCGCGAACCGCGGCGGGACGTAGGAGCTGGCGTTGCGGTTGACCGCCTCGGGCACGTCGGCCGCGGTCCCCGTGGGCGCCGTCAGGGTGAAGCGGTAGAGCAATTCTCCGAGAGCGTGGTCGTCCGTGATGCGGGCGCTCACCGGGATGCGCGCCTGGGCCGTCACCATGTAAAACGCCTTCTTCTCGCCCTTGGCGGACAGGCTGGTCCCGTTGCGGAGGGAGGGGATGCTCACTTCCTTGAGGTCGGGGGCCGTATCGGTCTGCGCCTGGATCTTCAGCTCGTGCTGGCCCTTGACGCCGTCGGAGTCGGTGAACTCCAGCACCAGCATCAGGTCGCGGCGCACGTCGGGCAGCTGGATGCGGAACTCCTGGCGGTCGGCGCCGATCTTGATCGGCAGCCGCAGCGGGTCGCCGTCGCGGGCCGGCCGCACCACCACGCTGGTCGGGTCGCCGACCACCGGCTGCACCTGGAGGCCCGCGGCCAGAAGTTGGTTGGCGTCATCGACCCGGAGGCGCAGCTCGCGCAGGTCCTGCGGGTTCTTCGCCTTGAGGAATATCTCCTGCAGCTCCTTGGTGACGTGGCCGGTCACCACGAGGTCGGTCCCGGCCGGCACGTCGATGCGGTCGATGCGGTCGGTCACGGCGCCGGCCTGGCGGACGTGGCTCGTGGCGAACGGCTGCTTCCGGCCGCGCAGGTCGGCGAGCGTCGTCGCGTCGTCGGGCCGGTAGAAGAGATAAGCCGGCTGCTGCTCGTCCACGTCCAGCTTGTCCACGGTGGGCGGCTTCACCAGGGCGATGGTGCGGCGCGGCGTGTAGTAATCGTCGGCCTGCACCCAGAAGCTGATCGACTCGTCCAGACCGCGGAAGTCGGCGGTGTACTCGTTGTCCGATCCGCGATCGAGGCTTTGCTGGAGGGTGCTGCCCTTTTCGCCGTTGCCGGAGAGGTAGATTTTCTCCGGCAGGTCCAGCCGCCGCATGGTCCGGCTCATTTCCGGCAGGGCGGCGCGGGCGTTGACGCGCTCGATCACGTCATGCACGGCGGCCAGCCGGTCGAGGTGCTGCAAGACCACATCGACGTCCTTGAACGCCTCGGGGCCTTTGTCGCCGGCCGCGGCCACGGCCGTCGCCACCGCTTCCACGGTGAGTTCGTCGTCCGGCGCCTCGCCGTCCCAGTCCGGCAGCGTCTTGGGCAGGGGAACGCCGTCGAGCCGTTCGGGCTTGAGGTCGGCCCAGCGCAGCGGCCGCCAGCCGCCCTTCACCGCGGCGTCGGCCGCCAGCCACCGGCCCGTCTCGCCCGGCCCCGCGGCCCGCACGTCGAAGCGGCGGAGCGCCAGCGCCGCCTCGTCCACCGACAGGCCGGCCGCCGGGTCGCGCGGCGCCAGGGTGAAGGGCGGCGCCGGCACGCCGCCGCCGATCAGGTCGGGCCGGCCCATCAGGTCGTTCCAGGTCAGGGTGCGCCAGCCTTCCGGCGTTTTCGGATCGGCGATGACGTATTCGATCGCCCGCAGCCGCACCTGCGGGACCGGACTGCCTTCGCCGACCTTCAGCCCGGGTTCGCCGATGTTGGCGAACTCCAGCTGCGCCTGCCGCGGCCAGATGGTGTTTCGGAGGAGAATGTTGCGCTCGAACCAGATCCCCGCGACTTCATTGAAGCGGCCGTAGCCGGTGCGGCCGGCGTGGACGTGGCCGACCAGATCCACGATGAGGAACACGCCGCCGGCCACGACGTAGAGGCCCAGCGTCAGCACCGCCGCCAGGACGCCGCGGCGGACGAGCCGGCCCCAATCGAACGCCTTCTGGATCGGGACCTTTTCGACGCGCTCGGAAGCCTCGTGGACGGTTTCCAGGATCATGGCCGGCGAATAGCCCTGCTCCTGCGCCCGCCGCAGGTCGGCCAGCTCGACGGCCGTGATGAGGCGGTCGCCGAGCAATTCGGGGAAGCGCCGCTCCAGCACCAGGGCCAGCGACGGGTCGCTGAACTCGCGCCACATGCGGCCGAACATCATGAGCGACACGGCCGCGACGATGGCGCCCGACACCGCGATGAGCAGCACCAGGCGCACGAACCACGGCCAGGCCTGCACCCAGTCGAAGGGCGGCAGACCGACCGCGGCGGTGATCCTGAAGAGGCCGTAGTCGAGCGCCAGGCCGATCCAGAACCACAGGGCCACGTAGAGGACCAGCAGCAGCGCCCCTTCCAGGCTGACGTAGGCCCGGATAGTGCCGCGCAGCCGGGCCAGCGGGCTGCGCACGCGCCGCTGGTACTCGCCCATGTCGCCGGCGCGGGTGGGAGGGGTGATGGTCGCCATGAAGGATCCTCAGTGTTCAGTGTTCAGTGTTCAGTGTTCAGTGTTCAGCGACACTTGGCTGCTGAACACTGAACACTGAACACTGAACACTGCTGCGTTTACGCCAATCGCAACAACTTCCGAACCAGCCACTCCGCCGACATCAAAGCGATCAGGACCGCGAGCGCCAGCCAGCCCAGCTGGATCAGGACGGGCAGGAACAGCGGCCCGATCAGAAGCGCGATCGCGCCGGCCAACAGCACCCAGCCGCCCCAGCCGAGGTTCCGGCCGGCCTGGTAGCCGCCCAGGCACACCAGACCGATCAGCAAGGCGATCGCGACGCCGACGTAGCCCCCTTGACCTGAGACGGCGTGCGCCGCCAGCGCCGCCAGCATGGCGACGGCCGCCAAGGCGCCCTGATACTGACGGGACAGGCTGGGACGCGGGTCGCGGAAAAAGACGAAAGCGACCACGAAGCCGAGCGTCAGGCCGAACGCGGCGGCCCCCGCCAGCCACGGCGACAACCAGCCGAACGGCGTCTTCTCGCCCCAGATCGAATGCGGGTCGCTGTGGGTCGTCGTGGTGCTTTCCGTCTCCGACATGCACTTGGGGATCAGGCCCGCGTTGCTCAGGTTGAAGTAGAGCCGCGGCCGGTCGTCCTGCGTGGCGCCCTCCTCCAGCTTCGGCCGCTGGAGCTTCTGCGCCAGCTCCGCGTAGTCCGTCGAGGTCATGCGCGGCTGCACGTCCTCGTCCAGATAGCTGGCCGTCTCGTACATCCGCGCGAAGTCCGGCCGCGTGTTGTCCCGCTCGGGGTCGGACGGCTTGACCGTGAACTTGTGCGACACCTTGTCGCCGGTTTCGCTCACCGTCAGGTCCATCTGGTAGGCGCCCTCGACCGGCGCCTGGAAGCGGACCTGGAACCAGCCGGGGTTGTTGGGCTTGGGCGTCATGACCCAATCCTTCTTTTCCAGATCGTCCACGTCCTGCTTCTGCCGCTCGTCCTCGTCCTGCGTGCGCTGCAGCTGGTCCCGGAGCAGGCGGTCGGCGGCGCTGAGGTCGTCGCCGTGCGCGACCAGCTCCTTCAGCTTCCGGGCGTCCTCTTCCGTGATCTTCGAGGCGAGGCGCGGCGCCGTGATCTTGATGGTCGGCTTGGCGTCGTCGGGCAGCGGTTCGCCGCCCTTGCCCTCGATCTTCGCCTCCATGACGATCGGTTGGCCGACCGTGAACAGGCGGCCGAAGTTCGTCGTGATGCGCTTGATTACCTTGCCGTGGTGCAGGCCGCCGGCGTAGTGCGTCAGCTTCGTCCAGAAGCGCTCCAGGTACGCCTCGTTCTTCTGCCGCAGGCGCCACATCTCGCCCCAGCCCACCCAGACGACCCGCGTGTTCACGTCGGCCGGGTTGCTCAGGACGATGTACGGCATGAGCGATTCCTCGCCCTTGGAGTTCTTCGACTTGACGGTGGGGTCGCCGAAGTAGGCGGCCGTCTGGGAGCCGGGCTTGGCGCTCTCCACGGGGTAGAAGTTGTAGAAACCGCGGTTGACGCTGCGGTCGGGCTGGATCGGGCCGAAGAAGTCCTTCCAGTCGTCCAGGAACTTCACCGGCTTGTCGGCCGTCTCCTCCTGCAAGCGCAAGAACTCCAGGTCGGGCGTGGCGTCCTTGAAATCGAGCGGCCAGGCGCGCTCCGTGTCGCGGTTGACTTCCTCCAGGCGGATGTCCTTGGGGACCACCGGCAGCTTGTCGAGGATCGGCCCGAAGCGCCGCTTCTCGTCCTCGCGCGGCCCGGCCAGCTCGACGGTGTTGACCGGCCCGGCCACGTAGACGAAGCCGCCGCCCTTGTCCACCCAGCCGTCGATGTGGATGTTCTTGCCGTTGGGGTCCAGCTCGTCGCGGCCGAACAGGAGCGAAATCTGCTTGTCGGTGAGCTGGTCCCAGTCGGGGTCGAAGGCCACGATGACGTCGTAGTCGCTCAGGTCGTAGGGGTTGTCGTCCTTCTTGTCGGGGCCGACGTCGAACTGGTCGGGGAACTTCGTCAAGAGCTGAGCGTCCTGGAGGACGCCCTCGCGCGGGTCCTTCTGGCCGGGCGGCGGCTGGAGGAACGCGGACACCTTGACGCGGCCCTTGGTCTGGTCGCGCACCAGGATGGCCTGCACGAACTGGTACTCGTGCGTCGCGGCGCTGGCGAACAGCAGCACGCGCAGCGGCTTCTTCTGCACGATCAGGCCGGCCGGGTCGCTGACGTGCTCCTTGGCCGCGAAGATCTCCTTGGGCGCCCGCGGGACGTGGGCGCGGAAGCGGAACTCCGAATCGGGCAGCGTCTCCGCGATCTCCCACTTATGCACCGCGCCGAAGGCGCCCTTGGTCAAGTCCACGCCGGCGGCGGCGGCCAGGGCGGCCGCGTCGATCTGGAACTGCACCTCGGCGCGCGGCGGGTTGCCCGTGTCGAACTTCACCACCTGGGGGGGCCGCAGCACGATCTGCGACGGCAGCAGCACCTCCTGCGGCTTTGCCGCCGGCGTCGCGCCGGGCTTCTCGTCCACCGACTCGCGCAGCTTGATGGCCAGCGGCTCCTCCTTGCCCTCCGCCCCCTTGTGGACGTAGTTCAGCTCCAGCTCGACCGCAACTGGTTGGTCGGGCAGGCCCTCGCCCGTCACCTCGACCACAGCCGGGAACTTGTCGTCGGGCTGGATCTGCTGCGGCACGCGCAGATCGACGATCTCCACCTTGACCTGCGGCCGCTCCTCGCCGATCGCCACGATGAAAAGCGGAACGTGGTCGCGGCGGGCGTGGTCCTTGAGCTGCTCGAAGGCCGTCGCCGAGCCTTCCGTGCTGCGGCCGTCGGTGAAGACGATGATGCCTTGCAGCATCTTCTTGCTCTCATTATCGACCAGGGTCAGCAGCGAGTCGCCGACGTTCGTGTTGTTGAGGAAAGCGGCGTCCTTCTCGATCAGATCGTCGTTGAGGTTGAGGAAGCGGCGGAAGCGCTCCTTGCGGTCGGCGGTCCACTCGTCCGGCGTCTTCACGTCCGTGTCGGGCTTCAGCCACGCCGCCCAGAACTCCGGCGGCAGATCGCCCGGCGCCGGCGCGTTGCGGTCGCGGTCGCGGTCTTTCATCCAGGCGTCGAATTCCGCCCGCGTCCAGTTGCGGTTGTCCTTGGAAAAGTGGAGGTAGTCCGGGTCGAGGCTGCGGGCCATGCGGAAAACGTCCACCGGGTTCTTGGCTTCGAGCCGCTTGAGGAAGTTCTCCTTGTCGTCGGCGAGGAACGCCATCACCTTGTCCTGGCGGGTGGGCAGACTGTCCAGCGGGTGGGCGTCGTCGGGAACGTCGTCCTTCTCGTAGACCATGCTGCCGGAAACGTCGAAGACGACCAGCACCTTGGAGCGGTGGCTTTCCTCGTGGTACTCGCCCACGGCCGGCAGCATGAAGAAGAAGGCCAGCGCCGTGAAGACGACGGCGCGCAACAGGCCGAGCAGCACCGCCCACAGCGGGCCGACGCCGCGGGCGTCGCGGGTGTACATCGCGGCGACGTAGAAGAAGCCGGCCGACAGCACGGTCGCCGTGATGAACCACCAGGCCCAGACGCCCGGCACGTAGCGGGGATGCACCATCAGGCCGACGATCCCGACCGCCGCCAGCATCCCGGCGAGCGCGGCGAGGATGGGCAGGACGATGACGGCGCGCACGTTGCGGCCCAGGAGGTAGCCGATCGTGACCGCGACGAACACCGGCGCCGAGATGACGGCGAATAGGGCGATCTCAATCGTCCTCAGCACCACGTTTTGGCTGGCGGCGAAGGAGTCGCCCCAGTTGCGCCAGCCGGCCCAGAAGCCGAGGCCGAGGCAGCCGAGGAAGAACGCGCCGCCCATCGCCAGCCAGAGGAGCAGTCCGCCGGCGTCGCGCGGGTCGGGCGTCGGGGTGGCGTAGCGCTCGAAGATCAGGCGGACGTGCTCCGGGAGCAGGGCCGGCGCCGCCGCCTGAAAGACGTAGACCAGGGCGCCGGCGATCAGCAGCGCCAACAGCACCAGACCCACGGCGGCATGAAGCAGGGTGCCCACCCAGGATGGCGCGGGGGCCTGCATGGCTTGTGCTCGACTCATAATCCTCATCCCTTAACTCACCGTTCAGCCGCGGTTCGCAGAACCGCGCTCGGTCGGAGCGCGGTTCTGCGAACCGCGGCTGAACGAGATCGCGAATCACGCCGCCGCCTGCGTCCGCGCCGGCCCGGACGCCAGCGCCGCCTCGCCCTCCTTCAGGTGGAAGCTGAGGTGGACGGCCAGCGCCTGCTCCGCCAGGAAAACCAGGCCGATCAGCAGGAAGAACCAGACCATCTTGGACAGGTTCGGCGGCTCTTCCTTGAATTCGTCGAAGCTGGCGCCGGGCGGCGCAGGGCCACCTTGCCGCCGACGTTCAGCCCCGAGCCGCCGGGCGCCTTCCGCAAGAGCGCCTCGTTCGGCGCCCGGCTCAGGTCGCTCTCCGCGTTCGTGTCGATGTTGAAGGCGTAGGCTTGCAGCTCGGCGGCCGGCGCCGGGTCGCCGGGGTCCGCCTTCGGCGTGAACTCAAACGTGTAGACGCCCGGCTGGTTGACGTTCCGCAGCACCTGCCGATAGGTCGGCGCCGCGTCCGGGCCGCTGGGCTGGAGCGTCAGGGCCGGCATCCCCGTCGCCGCCGGCTGCGGCGCGCCAGGGCCGGCCGGGCCGATCGGCGCCTTGTTCCACGGCGACGGCTGCGACTGGAAGAAGCGGCGCACGGTCGGCTGGTAGCGCTTGGCGTCCAGCTCCGGCAGCGCCAGATCGGTCCCGACCGGCCGGCTCCGCTGTTCGGCCGTGCCGATGAGATATTCCTGCATCTGCTGGATGAAGACCGGGTAGCTGCCGGCGATCGGGCTGCCGGCCCAGTCGTTCCACGCCACCGGCGGCAGGCCGCGCGGCGAGGTGCCGGCCGTGGTCAGGAACGCCAGCACGCGGCCCTTGCCGTAGGGCCGCGTCACCACCAGCGGGTCGCCGTACTGGAGCGTGTCGCGGAAGGCGTCGATCTCGTCCTTGAGGGCCTTCATCTTCGGATGCGCCCACAGCTCCGGCATACTGGGGCGATCCGCGTCGTCCTTGGCGCCGGGGTCGTGGACCAGATCGTCGAAGACGCGGATCAGGTCGTCGAGGTACGGCGACGTGAGCGCGTCCACCATCGCACTGTGGGCGGCGTCGATGCGCTTGCGGTACGGCTCGTACTTCACGTCCTCGCCGGCCAGGTCGGCTGCCTGCTTGACCACCTTCGTCATGTAGTCCTGGGCGGCGCGCTTGTACTGGTCGATGGAGTTGCGGTTGGGCAGGACGACCACCGGCTGCGACTGATACGGCTCCGGGTCCCACTTCGACCGCGACTGGCAGCGCCAGTAGCGGTTGATCGTCAGGTAGCGCAGCCGGTCTTCCAGCCTCACCAGACCGCCCTTCTCGGTCGGCGCCCCGCTGCGGCCGCGGATGATGGGGTGGCTCTCGTCGGGGAAGAGGATTTTCGGCTGCTTGTCGTTGATCAGCCGGTTTTCGATCTCCTCGGGCGACATCGGCGGCGACGGGTCGGTCTCCAGCAGCACGGGGAACAGGTGCTGCTCCTTCGAGGCGTCCTTCGGCTCCGCGAACGCCTTGTCGCCGTCGGGGTTGCTGAACAGGCGGTTGTAGAATTCCGGCAGCGTCTTGTCGCCGAGGAAGTAGGCGACGCTGCCGCCGCGCGCGACGTAATCGGCCAGCTTCTGGACGGTTTCCTTGTTCTTGATTTCCGATACGTTGACGAGATAAATATCGGGATACTGGTCGAGCTTGATCTTGTCCAGCTCCTCGACGGTGCAGCGGTCCATGTCGTAGGAGACGGCGGCGTCGAGCGCCCGGCGGAGGTACCAGAGGTCGCCGTTCTTCTTGCGGCTCGATTCCGGGGCGCCGTCCACGATGAGGACCGGCACCTTGCGCACCAGGGCGACGACCACGTCGCGGACGTTGTCGGCCTGGAAGCCGGCGTCCTTGGAGTCGTCGTCGATCTGCACGCGGACCTGGACGAACTCGGCGTCGGCGCGGCGCTTGCGCTCGCGCTCCTCCGGCGGGTCGTTGGGCTTGACGTCCTGGCCCTTCTGCTTCTTCTGGAGGATGAGCTGGAACTTGTGCTCGGTCAGCTGGCCGGGCGGCAGCTTGTCGGTCTTGGATTTGGCGTCGGCCGGGGCCGCGTCGCCGGCGCCCTCCTGGCGGGTGAAGACGCCGTAGGCCGACAGGTCCTCCTGGAGCGCCTCGCGGTCGTCGATCTTGCCGTCCTCCTTGACGAAGATGCTGCGCGTGAAGACGTGAAGGACGGTGGTTTTCGGGGCGGTGCTGTGATTGAAGACGCCGACGGTGAACTCGACGGGCGCGCCCTCGGTGGCGATGGTGGTCGTCGGCCGCAGCTCCTGGATGGACAGGTTGGGGTGGGGGGCGATGTTCTCGCCGTTGGGGCCGCGGCGGGCGTCGGCCACGTCGATGAGGCTGAGGTTCGCGCCCGTGCCGGTGAGCGCGTCGATGGCCTTGTTCAGGGCCTCCACGTCCGGCCCGGTCTTCCAGTCGCGCTCGCGGAAGTCGCTGACGAAGTGGAGGACCTTCTTGCCGCGCGGCTGGTTGGCGAAGACCTCGCGGGCCTTCTCGACGGCCTGGATGGGATCGACGTGGACGGCGGCCGGGTGCAGGTCCTTGAGCCTGGCTTCGAGGGCCGTGCGCGCCTTGCCGTCGAGCTGCCGGCTGGGCTTGCCGTCGTCGGGGAAGACGGCTTCGCCGGGATCGGAGAGCAGCACCACGCGCATCTCCTGCGGCGTGCTGGCCTTGGCCAGGGTGTCGGCCAGGGTCTTGACCTGATCCTTGGCGACCTCGAAGGAGTTGGAGGCGTTGCCCTGGGCATCGACGAAGCGATCGCCCATGCTCGGCGTGTCGTCGATGACGACGAAGTGGAAGGCGGTCTGGCCGGTGTCGCCGCCGAACTGGAGCGCCCCCAGAAGCAGGCCGACCAGAAGCACCAGCAGGCAGCGCAGCCCGAGCAGGATGAGCTGCTCGATGATGAGCTTGCGGCGGTTGCGCTTCTGCGACTTGAGCAAAAACTCCATCGCCGCCCAGCGAATGCGCTTGAAGCGCATGCGGTTGATGAGATGGATGAGGATCGGAGCGCTGACGAGCGCGCCGCCGGCCGCCATGAACCACGGGTATGCGAATGTCATAGCCGGAACCTTTTTGGCTCGAAATAGGTCTTATAGGACCTATAGGTCTTATAAGACCGCCTACTGCGGCCCGCGCGCCCGCGTCGCCGCCGGCAGGACGCGGTCGTCCATGCGGTGGTGCAGGAACTTGGTCAGCACCGCGTCGAGGTAGTCGCTGGTCCGCACCAGATGATAGTCGATGCCGATGCGCGTGCAGCCGCGGCGCACCTCGGTCAGGTACTCTTGCAGCGCTTCGAGGTAGCCGTCGCGCAGGGCGCGCGGATCGCACAGGAGATGCGGCAGCTCCTCCATGCCCTCGAAGCGCGTCGTGCCCGTGAACGGGAAGACCATCTCGTCCTCGTCCAGGACGTGGAAAACGAGGATGTCGTGCCGCCGCTGCGTGAGCATCTCCAGGCCGCGAAACAGCACGTCGCGGTCGATCAGCAGGTCGGAGATCAGCACGATCATGCTGCGCGAGTGCAGCGTCTCGACGGCCCGCCGCATGATCTTGTCGAGGTCGGTCTTCTCGCGCGGCTTGCTGACGTGCATCGTGTTGACGATGGCGTCGATGTGCGTCATCTGGCTGCGGGCCGGCACGACGTGGCGCACTTCGGAGTCGAAGGTGATGCAGCCGCAGGCGTCCTGCTGGCGCAAGAGCAGGTAGGCGAGGCAGGCGCCGGCCGTGCAGCCGTAGGCGTACTTGTTGAGCGCCCCGCGGCCGTAGTGCATCGACTCGCTGACGTCCACCAGGAGGTGGCAGCGGAGGTTCGTCTCGGCCTCGTACTGTTTAATGTAATAGCGGTCGGTTTTGGACCAAACCTTCCAGTCGAGGTGGCGAATGTCGTCGCCGGGCGTGTACTCGCGGTGCTGGACGAACTCGATGCTGTGACCGAAGACGGGGCTGCGGTGCATGCCGCTGATGAAGCCCTCGACGACGTGCCGCGCCCGCAGCTCCAGGCGCGTGATCTGGGCGATCGTCTCGGGGTGCAGGAAGCGGCGGGGGTCTTCTTCTTTGACTGGCACGTTGTCGTCATCTCCTCGTCGGCAGTTCAGGCGTGAAGTCGTTCCGACTCGCGGGGCGGCCCGGCGGGGCTCGGCTCGGCTCGGAGAGTGAATTCCACGTCGCCAGGCCTGTTTGAGAAACGAACATTTAAGAGGGTTCGATCTGCCGATTTTGCTCCGTTGCACGATTCCGAGTTCGTGTCCACGGCGATCCGCCCCTCGCCTCCGTAAAAATCCGGCAGGGTCTCGCCCGCGCAAAGTACGGCGAGCCTCGCACAAATCATGCGCAGCTTGCTGCGCGCCCGGTCGAGCTCGACGTTAAAGGGCGGCCCGTCGGCGACCGTGAACCGGAGTCGCTCGTCGCCCGCCGGGGCGCAGTGGACCTCGCCGGCGGCGGCGGCGAAGGCGAGGAATCGATCGACGAAAAGAACTCCGTCGAACTTCTTCCCACGCAGCAGGTCGCCGACAAGAGTCGCAACTTCGTCGTGTGGGGTCATAGCTCGATGATCCTTTTGGGCAAGGACGGCCAGGCGGCGATCAACTCCATCAGGCCCGCTCCGCCCAGGCCGAAGCGAATCTCGCCTCCCGGCTCGAACGCCAATTCGACGATCTCAGACGGAACAGCTATCTCCAGAATGACAGGTCCGCCTTCATCCGGGAAGAGATTGGCCTTCGCCCTGGCATAGTCCTCCGGCGAGCCGACCGGAAAAGGCCCTTCCACAGGCGCGGCGGAAAACTCCTTTTCCGGGAACATGCCTCCGGGTTCGATGAAATAGGGGTCCGGCCCGTCCCGCAGGATCGCTCCCGCCCTCTTTCTGGTCGTTCCGTGCCACAGGACTCGGTCCACGCCGACCCTCGCTCGCGCTCGGGGCTGGTAACGGAGACGTCACGACGCGAAAATCTTCTTGAAGCGGTCGTCGCGCGACAGCTCGCTCTCCTTGCTCGGCGTCTCGTCGATCAGCTTCTTGACCACCACGTCGGGCGTGATGCCTTCCGAGGCGGCCGTGAAGTTGGTCAGGATGCGGTGGCGCAGCACCGGGTAGGCCAGCGCCTGCACGTCGTCGGTCTGGACGTGGACGCGGCCGTGCAGCAGCGCCCGCGCCTTGCCGCCGAGGATGAGGTACTGCACCGCCCGCGGACCGGCGCCCCACGACAGCCAGTCGCGGACGAACTTCGGCACGCCCGGCTCGCCCAGGCGCGTCTGCCGCACCAAGGCCAGCGTGTAGCGGATGACGTGGTCGCTGACCGGCACGCGGCGAACCAGCCTTTGCAGATCCAGAATCTGGTCGCCGCCCAGCACCGGCGACACTTCCTCGTTCTGCAGCGCCGTGGTGCGGCGGGCGATCTCGAACTCCTCGTCGAACTTGGGGTAGCGCACGAACACCTTGAACATGAAGCGGTCCTGCTGCGCCTCGGGCAGCGGATAGGTGCCTTCCTGTTCGATCGGGTTCTGCGTGGCCAGGACGAAGAACGGGTCGTCGAGCTTGTGGCGGACGCGGCCGACCGTCACCTGGCGCTCCTGCATGGCTTCCAGCAGCGCGGCCTGCGTCTTGGGCGGCGTGCGGTTGATTTCGTCGGCGAGAATGACGTTGGCGAACAGCGGCCCCTGGAGGAACTTGAACTCGCGGGCGCCGGTCGAGCGGTTCTCCTCGATGACCTCCGTGCCGGTGATGTCGGACGGCATGAGGTCGGGAGTGAACTGGATGCGGCTGAAGGCCAGCGACAGCGACTTCGACAGAGTCGAAATCATGAGCGTCTTGGCCAGGCCGGGAACGCCTTCGAGGATGCAATGGCCGCGGCTGAACAGCGCGATCAGCAGCTCCTCGATGACTTCATCCTGGCCGACGATGACGCGGCTGAGCTGGCGCTTGATGTCGTTGAAGCCGTCGCGCAGCCTGCGCACCGCGTCGAGGTCGTCCTGGCCGAGGTCCTCGGTGACGGTTGGGCCATTGGCCGAGGCCTTGTCGCCGGGCAGTCCGATTTGGGGGCTGAACTGGTCGCTCATCAGGGTCGTTTCCCAGGGGGTCAGGGGTCAGGGCTTCGTTTAGCCGCTCTTCGCAGAAGAGCGCGTCTCCCCGCGCTCTTCTGCGAAGAGCGGCTAAACGAAGGGAATCATGGACGATTCCTCATCGTTGGAAAATCGGCAGGCAGGCGTTGTCGAGCTGGAGGATGCCCAGGTGGACGGCGGTGATGAAGGACGGGCCGACCTGGCCGCCCTGCCAGCTGCCGTCCTGGCTTTGCTGGGCCTTCAGCTTCGGGAACGTGGCCGCCCGGTAGCTGCTCCACTTGAGGGCGTCCTTGTCGGTCCCGAACAGCTTGGCCCAGCCGTCCTCGCCGAGCTTGTAGATGGCCTGGGCGAAGTAGTAGTGCGTGTATTCGTCGTGCTGGCCGAAGCGGATGTCGCCGACCGGCTGCACGGCCGCGCGGGCGAATTGCAGCCACTTCTTGACCAGCGGCGAGTTGTAGTCGCCGGCGCTGAAGCCGCACGAGATGGCGGCCGAGGTCAGGGCCGGCCGGCCCTCGCCGCCGCCGCCGCCCGCCAGGCTGTAGATCACGCCGCCCTGGTCGTTGGTCGATTCCTGCAAATAGTTGACGGCCCACGGAATCGCGTCCGGCGGCACGGCGATGCCGGCGTCGCGGGCGGCGCGCAGGGCCTGCACCTGCGTGATCGTCACCGAGCCTTCGTCGAAGTTGTTGCCTTCCTTCGCCGAGACGTAGCCCCAGCCGCCGAGCTTGAGCGGCTTGCCGCTCTTGGGGTCCTTGTAGCGCGTCGATTCGCGCTCCGTCTGGGCGAAGTGGGTGAAGGCGGCCGCCCGCGTCAGCATGTCCTCCAGCTTCTTGCGACGTTCCCCCTCTTCTTCTTCTCCATAGATGCAGGAGAGGAAAAGAAGGGAATAGCCGTGGCCGTACATGTAGCGGCCGGCCTCGCCGGGGATGTTCGGGTTGCCGATCATGCCGTTGGGCTGGCTGCGGGCCATGAGCCAATCGACGGCGCGGCGGATGTAGTCCTTGTACTTGCCCTCGCGGATGGTGCTGCCCTCCATGAGCATGGCCAGGCCGCTCAGGCCGGTCATGGTGAGCGGATACTGGCCGCCGAACGCTTCCCAGTGGCCGTCCTTGCTTTGGGTCTTGGCCAGCCATTCGAGGCCCTTGCTGATGCAGGGCTGGAACTCGGCGGGGACCTCGTCGGCCCTGGCCCCGTTGCGGTTGGCGCCCAGCCCGAGGAAGGCCAGTCCGCCCAGGCCGGCCGCTCCGGCAAGCAGCGCCTCGCGCCGCGTCGCGCCCTGCTGGTCGGTCGCATGCATGGATCGGCTCCTTTTGGGGGAATGCGGCGGCTACGGGCGCGACGCCCCGCACGCTTGTTGACGATCCAAGCCGGGCTTTCTGACAGTCCGGTGCAAAAGGGGCGGGGCGACTCGCTGCGAGGCGGGTGCGTCCGGCGCAACGAAGTTTATTGAAGCAGGTCGGGCGGCGGGAGACAAGGAGAAGAGGAGACAAGGAGACAAGGAGAGGGGATGAAACGACAGCGGTTTCCGCCCCTCCTTGTCTCCTTGTCTCCTTGTCTCCCTGTCTCCTTGTCTCCTCTGTCTCCTTGTCTCCTTGTCTCCCTGTCTCCCTGTCTCCTTGTCTCCTTGTCTCCTTGTCTCCTTCAAGGCCGCGCCGGCGGGTTGCTCTCCAGGCCGATGCGGATTCGGTTCTGCGGCCCGGTGAAGTCGATCATGCCGTCGCGGCCGTTCACCTCCAGGCTGTAAAACGGCCCGCCGCTGTAGCTGTCGTGCGAATGGTCGTTGGTGGACTCGCCGGGCTTGGGCGGTTCGTACTCCAGCAGCAGCTTGCCGTTGCTCTTGTCGATCACGATCAGCGACGTGGAGGGCGGGCCGGCGGGCTGGAACCCGTTGTTGACGTACCTCTGCGTCTGGCCCGTCAGAAGCATCATCGGCATCGCCTCGAACTGGTCGAGCACCAGCTGCACGTTGGTCGCCGTGAAGAACCAGTGCCGCTCGCCGGTGCCGCGCTTGAACGCGTACAGCTGGCCGTTGGCGTTGAGGCCGCGCAGGCCGGTGCCCGGCATCAGGTTCGTGTTGAACTTCGTCATCGCCGCCGGGGCGGCGTCGGGCACGATGTACACGTCCAGGGCGTCGCCCAGCACCGTGTAGGTCGCGTCCTTGTCCAGGAACTTCGGGTCCATCTTGCTCTTGGCCGTCAGCACCTCCTTGCGCGTGGTCAGGTCCACGACATGCACCTGGCCGTCCGGCTCGATCGCGCCGGCCAGGTCGCCCTCGTCGCCCTGCAAGACGATCGACTTCGGCGCGAACGCCTGCTTCCACACGTCCTTGCCGGTCAGCGGGTCGTACAGCCGCAGCGTCACGGCGTCGTGGTCCTTGTCGGCCGTGAGGATGTCGCGGCCGACCAGGCGGATGCGGTCCTCGTAAACCTGATGGAAGTCGGGCGCCCCGACGGTGGCGCCGTCGTAGGTGCGGAAGACGCGCGTCGAGGCCGGCTTGCCGTTCTCGGACATTTCCACCACGAAAACATGCTGATCGTCGCCGAAGAGGCGGCTGGACGAGTTGACGTCGGAGCGCGTCCACAGCACCCGGCCGTTGACCGGATCGACGGCCGTGAGCGCGTCGCGCATCTGCAAACAGACGGCGGCGCCCTCCAGCGGGCCGATGCGGCCGAGGTGCTGCGTCCAGCCCTCCTGAAAGACGATCTGCACGCTGCCGTCGCGCGGGTCCACCGTCAGCGAGTATTGGTTCGGCTGCGGGACGCCGGCGGCCGGCGGGCCGTTGACCTGATCGAGCAGGTTCTTCCGCCACAGCTGCTTGCCATGCACCACGTCCAGGCCGATGACGACGTTGCCGACCGGCACCACCGCCAAATGGCCGAGGGTCATGTACGAGCATTTCGGCGCCGGCGGCGGCTGCGTGTTGACCTGCGGCATGCCCGGCCCGACGAAGATCGGCTGCTGCGGGTTGAAGTTCTGGTTGCCCTGGACGATGCTCTGGAACATCGTCCCGGCGACGACGATCGGCTTCCAGCGGACTTCGCTGGTGGCCCGATCCGCCAGCTTGAGCGAGGTGTCGGCGAACTGCAACCCGAGGCTGTAGCGCTGGTAGAACGGCAGCGGATCGCCCTCGTGGGTGAATTGGTAGCTCTGGTTGGCGTAGTTGTAGTTGTCGCGCTCCTCCTTTGCGGTGAGGTGGCCGCCCGACCCCAGGCGCGGCGGGTCGTCCAGGCTGGCCCACAGCCGCTTGTCGGTCGCCACCTCGTTGAACAGGTCGGCGCCGGTCTTGCCGTCCGCCGTCACCTTGACGTCGGGGTAGCGGTCGCGCAGCACGCGGTAATAGTAAGCGGCGTCTTCCAGCAGGCCCTTGCGCGTGTTCAGCCGGGCCAGGCACTCCACCGCGCGGGCCGCCAGCTCGGGGTCCTGCGTGCGGGCGCGGAGCAGGCTGAGCTGGCGCTCGGCGTCGATCAGCGAATCTTCCTTGTCGTCGCCCAGCAGCTGCTCGGCCAGTTGCAGCCGGGCCTCCTGGCCGACCGCGAACAGCGAGCCGAACATCGCCACGAACCGGCGCAATTCTTCCGGGTCGTTCTTGGCCTGGATGTCCTTCCAGCGGGCGGCGATGCGGGCCTCCAGCGGCTTGCGCTCCGCCTCGCTGGCGCTGGCGACCATAGCGGCGATGCGGCCTTGCACCAGCACGTCCGGCGCCGCCTTGACCGTCGGCTCATCGACCTCCGGCAGCAGCACGTCGGGCTGGGCCTCGGCGTTGACCTGCAAGTAGAGGTCGAACGCCTCCGTCAGCTTGCGCTGGCCCTCCTTGCCTTCGGCCACGAGACAGAGGTACTTGGTGCGCTTTCGGCGGGCCTCGGCCTTCTGGTCCTCGGTCGCCGTCGGCGGCAGGTCGGTGGTGCAGAGGGCGGCGTAGTCCGCCTGGTACTTCTCGGCCTTGTCGAAGTGCTGCTGGAAGTACTGGGTCAGGGCGTAATACAGCTTCTCCTTGGCCTTGTTCTGCAACTCGCCCGGCGGGGCGTTGCGGAGGACGGTGCGGAAGTCCTGGATGGCGTCCTCCATGCTCTTGTCGCCCTGCTCCAGGTTCAGCTCGCCGCGGTCGAACAGGCCCTCCACGTCGTTGGGGTTGGCGGCGAGCTTGTCGTTCATCTCGGCTACCTTGATCTTCATCTGCGGATAGGCCGTCACCGCGTCGTTGCTCTGCGACAGGATGGCGCCGTCGAAGAAGATCAGGTTGCCGGGCACGTCCACCTTCGTCCCCGACCAGTCCGGCGGGACGTGGGCCTTGCTGTGGCCTACGACGACGCCGCGGTCCACGTCGATGGCGCAGATCTCCGGCTCCTTGCCGCCGGCGAAGCCCTGGAGCGGGACGTAATAGACGTTGTCGCTGGCGGCGCCGAAGCCGGTCGGCTGGCCGGTCTCGACGGCCTCCCACGGCTTTTCGCCGTTGCTGAGGTTGTAGGCCCGCACGACCTTCTGACCGACGACGATCGCCTTGCCGTTGACGACGCCGCCCAGGTAGAGGTCGCCCTCCTGGCGCGGCTTCCTCCAAACGGGCGAGCCGTCGCGGAGGTTGACGCAGTGGATCGCACTGGAGTCGTAGGCGGTGAAGACCACCTTGCCGTCCTGGATGATGGGGGCGGACGACTTCCAGCCCTGCTGGGGAAGCGTCGGCTGGATCTGCTGGCCGTTCATGCCGATGATGATGCCGCCCGGCAAGACGCGGGCGCCCGGCGGGACCATCGCGGCGGCGGCCGCGTCGGCCTTGTCGCGGTAGGGGTAGGCCCACAGCAGGCTGTTCTGGAGCAGGTCGATGCCGATGACGTAGCCGAGGTTGGTCGGGCAGACCAGCACGCCGTCGCCGTAGGACAGGTGGGCGGCGTTGACGCGGCGCAGGGCGTCGTCCTCGAGCTTGCTGTCGCGGGAGACGCCCAGCGGCAGGACGAAATCGATCTTGGGCTTCCACGTTTTCGGCGCGTCGCCCTTCACGTTCTCCAGGCAGATCAGCCGCAGCTCCTGCTGCTTCTCGGACAGGACGTAGAGCTTGCCGTTGACGGCCAGCGGCGGCCCGAGGAAGAAGCAGTCGCTCAGCTCGCTCTTGGGATCGGTGAACACCTCCGGCAGCCAAACGCTGCTGCAGCCGGAGGAGAGGTCGAAGGCGGCGAGGCGGTTGCTCTTGATGGCCTCGACGATCTCGGTCGGCCAGCCGAAGTTCTGCTGCTGGCCGGGGAAGCCGGCGAAGCGGTACATGGGCGGCTTGGGCACGGTCAGGTCCGCCACGGTGTAGGCGAAATCGCCGTCGATGCTGAGCGTGCCGACGGTGGTGTTCTCGAAGACGATGCCGGGCCGCTGGCCCTGGTCGATGTAGGCCTGCGTCCACTGGCTGAGGACGTTTTGCCGGCCGCTGTCCATCATCCATTCCAGGCTGCCGTCGATGGGGGACAGCCCGAGCAGTCTCCGGTCGGTCAGGTCCCCGACCCCAATGCCGGAATGAGTGCGGAAGGCGACCACGGCGTGCTTCTTGCCGTCCTTTTTGAGGGTGACGTAGGAGGCGACGGGGAACTGCGGCGAGAACACGGGCTGGTTGACCTTCGTGAGCGATTCGGAGGCCTTCTTGAAGAGTTCGTCCACCTTGACGCCGAAATCCGTCTTGCTGTCCGTCGAGCCGGTCGGGATGACGCCGTTCGGGAGGGTGGTGGGATGCGACCAGAAGCGCCACATGAAGGCGGGGCCGCCGTCGCCGCGGCCGGTGTGGCTGGCGTCGCCGAGGAAGTAGTTCCACTGGCGGGCGACGGGGTCGGCGGGCGGGGCGATGCTGGCCAAGTAGTCTTGCAGCTCCGACACGGTGCGGGTTTCGTCGCCGAGCTTGATCTCGCGGATGCCGCGGTTGCGGGCCGTCTGCCACAGGAGGTCTTCGGACGCCTTGTCGCCGACCTGCCGGAAGGCGTAGGCGGCGCGGAAGAGCGTATCCGGCGGCACGACGCCGGCGCCGCCGGCCCGCGTCAACAGCAGGCCGTAGTAGCGGGCGGCGGTGCGGAAGTCGCCTTCGTCCATGAAGTGGGTGGCGAGCAGGTCGGCCGCCTCGCCGCCAGCGTCGGTGTGCAGGTAGTTGCGGACGACCAGGCCGAGGTACGACAGCCGTTCCTCCGTGGAGTCCGCGCTCTTGGCCTTTTGGAGATATTCGGCGGCCGCGGGTCCAGCGTCCTTGTAGGCCTTGTAAACTTCGAGGCCCTCGGGCGGCAGCCCGGCCAGCAGGCGGTTGGCCTCGGCCCGGACGCTGGTGGGCACCTCGATTTCCTTGCCGTCCGGCCCTTTGCGGAGGAGCGGGGCGAACTTGTCCTGCGGGTCGTTGAGGACGTGCTGGAGCGCCTCGACGACTTCGGGCCAGCGCTTGGCGTCGATGTAGTCGCGGGCGGCCTCGATGTGCCGCTTGGCGTCGGTGTCGCGGGGCAGGTCGAAGGAGGCCGCGTCCGCGCTGCCGGTGGGCTGCACCGGCATTCCGGGGTTGATGACGATCGGCCCGGCGACCCCCCCGCGCCGTTGCGCGAACGCGGTCTGGAGGCAGGCGATGGTCCCGCAGGCCGCGACGGCCGTGAGGACCACGAGGACCCGGCGGAGGCTCCACGACATTGGCGTTCTTCCTTAATTCGGAACCCGGTCGAGCGCGGGACGAGGAAGGCAATAGGGATTGTCGCACGCGCGCCGGCGTGCTGGCAAGCGGAAAACATCGTAACTATAGACGAATGGGCGGCGGTCGTCGTTTGGAGCGGTGGCGAACCGGACGCGATATAATGCCGTTTTATTCTTTTCCCGCGGAGTCGTCGCGATGTCCCGACCCGTTCCTCCCCCGCTTCCCGGCTCGCGCGGCGAGGTCCGGCCGGTGCGCCGGCGCACGCGCACCTTCCGCCCCAACTACCTTTCCTTCGCCGGGACGTACCAGTGCAATCTCAGCTGCGCGCATTGCTGCGTCCCGATCGAGTGGCCCGACCGGCTGGAGATCGCCGCCGCTGTCCGCTTCCTGGAAGACGCCCGCGCCGAGGGCGTCGAAACCCTCGGCCTGACGGGCGGCGAACCCTTTTTGTATCCCGAATTCGTGCATACGGTGTGCCGCCGCGCCGCCGAGCTGGGTTTTCGCTTCGACAAGATCATGAGCAACGGCGTCTGGCACGAGGACGCCGCCCACCTGGAATCGGTGCTGTCGGAGCTGGCGGCCGGCGGCTTCACGGGCAAGCTGGGCCTGAGCGTGGACAAGTTCCACGTTTCCCCCTCACCCCCGCCCCTCTCCCTCCAGGGGAGAGGGGTGAGCGGGACGGCGAAGGCGGCGGAGTTCTGCCGCGTCGCCCGGCGCGTGTTCAACCGGGACAACATCGTGTCGCTGTCCTACGCCAGCCGCCGGCCCGACCTGGGACTGGAGCCGGTGCAGGCGCTGGCGCGGGAGCTGGACGCGGTCGTCGATTGGTCGGAGACGCTGCATCGCTATCTGATGGTGTCGCCGGAGCTGACGATCACGCTGAACTGGAACCACCTGGCGCCGGTGGAGCGGGCGGAGCGGTTCACCGGGGCGTGGGACGGCGAATGGTTTCAGGAAGACTACTGCGAGGGTCCGGGCCAGGCGCTGATCGTGACGCCGCGCGGCGAGGTGAAGCCGTGCTGCGGCTTCGCGTCCGATCTGGATCAATTGACGATCGGCAATATCTACAAGGACACGGTGCGGGCGATCATCCGGCGGGCGCGGAAGCACCCCTACGTCGGCAAGGTGTTCCGCGAGGGGTTGACGGCGATCCGCGACGAGATCCTGGCGCGCGACCCCGACGCGCTGCCGGGGGCGACGACGAACCATTGCTATTTTTGCTGGTATGTGCTGACGCGCGGCCTGGCATCGGACGTGCCGGGCGGCGGCGGCCAGGTCGGCGGCTGGACGGGGGCGCGGCCGAACCGGGCGGGGGAGCTGCTGCAAGTCGGCGTGCGGCGGCGCGGGGAAGGGGTACAATAGCGGAGGCCAGGCGAGCCGGGTTGCGTAAGCACCCGGAGTTCGACGCGCTTCACAACCGGAGAACCGCCATGACCAACGAGCGCCGCGCCCCCGACCCGTCGCCCGAAGAAATGGAACTCTTCGCGAAATGGAACTCTTCGCGGAAAACCGCAGGCGGGTTCCCCTCGAACACCTGATTCCGTTCGAGGGTAAGCACGTCGCATGGAGCCTCGACGGCCTGCACATCGTCGCGTATGGCGAAAGCATGGAAGAGGTGGACAAGAAGGTGATCGCGGCCGGCATCCCACCCAACCGGGTCGTTCACGGCTACATCCCCGACCCGAACGTCTCCTACCTCGGCGGTCTGTTCGATGCGTCCGCCATCGACGAAGAAGAGCCGTTGTAACCAGACGCTGACGAGCCGGAACTCGCACGGATAAACACGAATCGGGAGGAACGCCAATGTTCGCAACGATCACCGTGGAAGAGGCCCAGGCCCAGCTCAAGGAGTTGATCCACCGTCTGGCCCCCGGCGAGGAAATCGTCATCACCGAGAATCAACGGCCTGTGGCGAAGCTGGTGGCGGAGCGGCCGAAGCCGAAGCAGCGGCCTGGACCTGGGCTTTGCAAGGGGATGATTACCTGCATCGCCCCGGACTTCGACGCCCCACTGGAGGACATGAGGGAGTACATGGAGTGAAACTCCTGCTCGATACGCACACGTTCTTGTGGCACGCCGATGGCGATCCTCGAATGAGCGCCACGGCCACCGCCCTGCTCATGGATCCGGCGAACGACTTGTTCCTGAGCATGGCGAGCGTTTGGGAGATCGCCATCAAAGTCGGGCTGAAGAAACTTACTCTGTCCGCCCCCTACGTCACGTTCATGACACGAGCGATCACTGGGTACGGCCTGACGGCCTTTCCGATGACGTTGGACGACTGCGTGGCTTACGAGCAGCTCCCGCTTCCCAGCAAGCAGTACCGTGACCCTTTCGACCGGATGATCGTCGTCCACGCACTCCGGAACGGCCTTTCGGTGGTCGGGGTTGACGGGGCCTTCGACGCCTACGGCGTGACCCGGCTTTGGTAGAGCAAACGGGCGAACGGAGATCATCCCCCGTCAAGACAACCCCGCCGCCCCGCCGTAGAATCCTCTCCGCGTCCCGATTCCTTCGCGGTGAGCGCCTTCATGGAACCCTTGAACATCGCCTTGATCGGCTGCGGCACCGTCGGCGGCGGCGTGGCCAAGCTGCTGCTGGAGCAGCCCGAACGGTTGGCCGCGCGGGCCGGCCGGCCCCTCGTCCTCCGCCGCGTCGTCGTGCGCGACCTCGACAAGCCGCGGGCCGTCCGCCTGCCGCGCGAGCTGCTGACGACCGATCTCCAGCAGGTGGTGCGCGACCCGCAAATCCAGGTCGCCGTCGAGCTGGTCGGCGGCGTGGACTGGGCGCGGCGAGCCGTGCTGTCGCTGCTGGAAGCGGGCAAGGACGTGGTGACGGCCAACAAGGCGCTCCTGGCTCAGCACGGGGCGGAGGTTTTCGACGCCGCCCGGCGGCACGGCCGGGCCGTCGCCTTCGAGGCCAGCGTGGCCGGCGGCGTGCCGATCGTCGCCGCCCTCGCCCAGAGCCTCGCCGCCAACCAGATAGTGGCGATCCAGGGCATCCTCAACGGCACCAGCAACTTCATCCTCACCGCCATGACGGAGGGCGGAAGCAGCTATTCCGACGCGCTGGCCGAGGCCCAGCGCCGCGGCTACGCCGAGGCCGACCCGACGCTCGACGTCAACGGCGCCGACGCCGCCCACAAGCTGGCCATCCTCGCCCACATCGCGTTCGGCGTGGCCGTGCCGCTGTCGGCCATCGAATGCCGCGGCATCGCCGACGCCGACCCGCTCGACGTGCGCTTCGCCGGGGAGCTGGGCTACGTCATCAAGCTCCTGGCGGAAGCGTTCCTGCTGGACGGCCAGCTGGCGCTGCACGTCTCGCCGGTGCTGCTGCGGCGGGCCGCGCCGCTCGCCCAGGTGCGCGGCGCCTACAACGCGATCCACGTGGTCGGCGACGCGGTGGGCGACACGCTGTTTTACGGCCAGGGGGCCGGCCAGATGCCGACGGCCAGCGCGGTGACGGCCGACCTGATCGACCTGGCGATCGGCCGCAGCCAGCGGACGTTCCAGACGCTCCGACTGTGGGCGCCGAACGGGGCGCGGCGCAGCTGCGGCCGCCGGCCACGGTGCGCAGCCGCTTCTACCTGCGGCTGCTGGTGGACGACCGGCCGGGCGTGCTGGCGGAGGTGACGGGCGTGCTGGCGCGGCACCAGATCAGCATCGCGTCGGTGATCCAGCACGAGACGCCGGACGACACGGAGGGGACGCGGGTGCAGCTGGTCATCATGACGCACACGGCGCTGACGGGGGCGTTCCGGTCGGCGGCGGCGGACATGGAGCGGCTGGGCTGCGTGGCGGCGCCGGCGGTGTATTACCCGGTGGCGGACTGAGGCCCCAGCCGCTCCGTTGTCATTTCAGCTCGACCGACCAGTAGGCGTTGTCGAGGAAGGTTCGCCACGACTGGTACTTGCTGTGGGTCAGCTTGAGGTTGAGCAGCGGGCTGCGCTTGGGTCGTTCCGGCTTGCGGATCAGGTGCATGTGGGCCTCCTTCGGCGTGCGGCCCCCCTTCTTGACGTTGCACGCGACGCAGGCGCAGACGATGTTGTCCCAGGCGCCCAGCCCGCCCTGGCTGCGCGGCACGACGTGGTCGAGGCTCAGCTCACAGGTCGGGAACTTCTTGCCGCAATACTGGCACTGGTTGTTGTCGCGGGCGAAAATGTTCCGCCGATTGAACTTGATCGTCTGGCGCGGCATCCGGTCGAAGCCGGTCAGGCGGATCACCCGCGGGGCCTGGATCTCGCTCTGGACGGTGCGGACCCAGTCGTCGTCCTCCTGCCGGAAGTGGCGCGCCCGGAACTCGCTGACCTCGCGCCAGGTGGCGAAGTCGTAGGTGGCGAACTGACCGTCTTCCAGGCTCACCACCTCGGCCAGTTCCTTGAACAGCAGGCAGAAGGCCCGCCGCACAGAAATGATGTGTACGGCCATGAACAGCTTGTTCAGGACCAGCACGCTGGCGTCCAGGGCGGAGTTGGGACTGGAGTTCATGGATACCCTTTCTCGTGGGACGTCCCGCCGACCGCTGGCGTCCGGCGTCGCGGCGCTCCTCACCTTATCGACGCATCGCCGTGGGGTCGGGTTCGAGTTTTGTTTATACTAACAGGCGCGGCGCGGGGCAGGCAAGCGTTTGCCCGTCGGCGCGGCCGTGAAAGTTCGTTGACGGTTTGGTGTGGAGCCCCGGCGCCCCGGAGGAGTTCATGTCCGAGTCCCCCCGCTCCGACCCGCGCCTCGACGAGGAGCGGTTGCTCAACGCCCTGGTAAGCCGCGGCCTGGTGTCGGCGGAGGAGGCGCAGGCCGGCCGGGCCAGCGCCGGCGCGGCCGGGGCCGACGGTCTGCTGGCCCGGCTGACGGCCGCCGGAGCGCTGACCGCTTCGCAGGCCCGGCGGGCGAAGAAGGAACTCGCCGCCCTTTTGGGACAGCAAATCCCCGGATACCTGCTGCTGGAGAAGCTCGGCCAGGGGTCGATGGGCGTGGTGTACAAGGCCCGCCAGGTGAGCATGGACCGGCTGGTGGCGGTCAAGGTGCTGCACCCGAAGCTGGCGGCCGACCCGGAATTCCTCCGCCGGCTGACGCGCGAGGCCCACGTCGCGGCGAAGCTCAGCCACAACAACATCGTCCAGGCCATCGACGTCGGCTCGGCCGGCCCGCTGCATTACTTCATCATGGAGTTGGTGGAGGGCAAAACGATCCGCGAGGAGCTGGACGCGGGCAAGGTATACGGCGAGCGGGAGGCGCTGGAGATCGTGATCCAGATCGCGCAGGCGCTGAGCCACGCCTCGAAGCGCGGCCTGGTGCATCGGGACGTGAAGCCGGCCAACATCGTGCTGACGGCGGACGGCGTGGCGAAGCTGGCCGACCTGGGCATGGCGCGAGACTCGGCCGACCTGACGCAGGTGAAGCGGGAGCGCGGCCTGACGATCGGCACGCCGTACTACATGGCCCCCGAGCAGATCCGCGGCCGCGACCACATCGACGTGCGGGCCGACTTGTACTCGCTGGGGGCGACGCTGTACCACATGACGACGGGCCGGCCGCCGTTCCCCGGCGATGGCGTGGAGCGCATCATCGAGGCCCACCTGAAGGAGGAGCTGACGCCGCCGGACCACGTCAACCAGCAATTGTCATCCGGTTTGGGCGAGGTGGTGGAGTTCCTGATGGCGAAGGACCGGCGGAAGCGCTACGCCGGCGCCGACGACCTGATTATCGACCTGGAATGTCTGCTGTCGGGCGATCCGCCGAAGCTGGCGCGGAAGAAGATCGAGGAGGGGACGCTGCGCGAGCTGGCGGAGGGCGACGCCGACGAATCGGGGGAAGAGTCGGCGGAGCGACCGTCGGGACCGCCGATGCCGTGGGTGTGGATCGGCGTGACGGGCGGCCTCTTGGGGCTGAGCGTGCTGGTGAACCTGATCCTGCTGCTGCGGCGGTGAGGCGCTTCGTTTAGCCGCTCTTCGCAGAAGAGCGCGGGGAGGAGCGCTCTTCTGCGAAGAGCGGCTAAACGACCGCTACGGTGCGTCCGGCGCGATGGTCACTTTCTTCAGCTCCTGGCCCGTCGTCGCGTCCCACAGCCTCGCCGTGTGGTCCTTGCTCTCGGTGACGACCTGGCTGCCGTCCGGGCTGAACGCGACGTGTTCCACCGCGTCGTCGTGCTGGAGGGGGGGACAGAGGGATTCGCCGGTGGCGGCGTCCCAGACCCGCGCCGTCTTGTCGGCGCTGGCGGTGACCACCTTTGTGCCGTCCGGGCTGAACACGGCCCACACCACCACGTCGTCATGCGTCAGCCGTTGCAGCTCCATTCCGCTGGCGGCGTCCCAGACCCGCGCCGTCTTGTCGTCGCTGGCGGTCACTACCGTCTTCCCATCCGGGCTGAACGCCGCATGGTTGACCACTTCGTCGTGGTTAAGGGAGGGGCAGACCGGCTCGCCGCTGACCGCGTCCCACACCCGCGCCGTCTTGTCGGCGCTGGCGGTGACGACGCACCGGCCGTCCGGGCTGAACGCGGCCCACGACACCGCATCGCCGTGCTGGAGGGACGGGGTGACGGGCTTGCCGGTGACGGCGTCCCATACCCGCGCCGTGCCGTCGTCGCTGGCGGTGACGACGCGCCGGCCGTCCGGGCTGAACATCCCTTGCACCACGGCGCCGTCGTGCTTCAGGGGCGGCGTGAGGGGCTTGCCGGTGGCGGCGTTGCACACGAACGCCTTCCCCTGGGGCTTTTTGCCGTTGGGGCCGCCGGGGGCGCCGGGGCGCCGGGGCGCCCCCGAGGGCGCCGAGGCCGCCGCCAAAGCCGGCGCCGCCGCCGAGGCCGAGGGCGCCGCCGAGGCCGCCGGGCAGCCCGTAGGCCGTGAGGGTCCGCTTGCCGTCCGGGCTGAACGTTGCGAACGCCAAGTAGTCCGGGAGGTCCCCGGAACCATTCAGATGGTTCAGGGCCTCATCCGGTTTGGCAGGCGGGGAGAGCGACCCGCCGGTGGCCGCGCTCCAGACGTCCGCGTTCAGATCGACGGTGACCACCCACCGGCCGTCCGGGCTGAAGCACGGGGCCTGGAGAGGGGCGTCGTGGGGCGGCGTGACGGCGCGCTCCGTGGTCAGATCGTAGACCCGGGCGAAATGCTGGTCCGCGCCGTCTTCAAACCCCAGCACCACCAGCGGCCCGTCCGCCCCGAAATGCACGAACCGACAGCCCCCGGTCAGGTCGTAGTCGCTCGCGAGGGGGCGATCGGGCGCCGGCGGCGGATCGCCGCCCTTGTCCCGTCCCGAAGCCGCCGGCGGCGATGGGTCGGCGACGCGGTTGCCGTCCGGCGCCTTTCCCCAAAGCGCGTGGCCGGCCCACAGCCAGACCCCGGCGCCCGCGAGCAGCAAGACGGCGCCCGCGAGGCCCGCCATCAACCACTTCAGCGACCCCTTTTTGGGCTTACGCCGGGGCGCGCGGGGACGGCCTTGCCTTTCGCCGCGGCGACGCGTGCGCCGCCTTGCCCCAGGGCGCACGGCCGGCCGACGAAACCACGGCGGGGCCTGACCCGCTCGCCGGCTTCGTTTCCGGTTTGCCGGCCTTCGGAGCGCCCGCCGCCGGGTACTTGGCCGACGGCGCCGGCGACTTGATGAACGGGGCCAGCGCCTGCGCCGCTTCGATGGGCTTCTGGTAGCGCCGCGCCGGGTCCTTCGCCATCATCCTCGCCACGACCGCCGACAGCTCCGGCGGCGCCCCGCGCGCGACTGATGGAGGGGCGTCGCCTCCGTCGATACGTGGGCCTGGAGGACCTCGAAGAAACTCCGCCCCGTGAAGGGCGGGGCGCCCGTCAGCAGGAAGTACAGCGTGCAGCCGAGGCTGTAAACATCGGCCCGGATGTCGGCGCTGGCCGCGTCCCGCGCCTGCTCCGGCGCCATGTAGGCCGGCGTGCCCATCATGGCCCCTTCCCCGGTCAGGTCCGTCGCCGCCTCCCCCTCCCGCTTCGCCTTGGCCAGACCGAAGTCGAGCACCTTGACGACGTGCTTCTTGACCTGCCGCGACAGGATCAGGTTGTGCGGTTTGATGTCCCGGTGGACCATGTGGTGCTCGTGGGCGTGCTGCAAGCCCAGCGCCGCCTGCGAGACGTAGTGGCAGGCGTACGCGATCGGCAGGGGCCCCTGGCGCTGCACCACCTTGTTCAAATCTTCCCCATCGACGTATTCCATCGCGAAGACGATCGACTCGCCGGCCTGGACGGCGCTGTACGCCTTGACCACGTTGTTGTGGTTGAGCATCGCCGCCGAGCGGATTTCGCGGAGGAAGCGCTCCAGCACGCCGGGCCGGTCGAGCAGCGCCTTGTTCACGATCTTGAGGACTTCGCGCCGGTCCATCAGGACGTTCTTCGCCAGGTAAACGACGCCCATGCCGCCGCGGCCCAGCTCGCCCAGCACCTCGTAGCCGGGGACCTGAAACACCGCCGATCCGGTCGCCACCGCGGCCGGCGACGGGCCGGCCTGCGGCACCGTCCCGGCCGGTGGCGGGATGGGCGTCGCCAGCGTGGACGGCGCGGCGGGCGCGTGCGATTCGGTGGCATCCTGGGAAGGCTTCGAGGGGGGCGTGGCCATGAGGCGTCTCCGTGATTCGAGATCCAAGCGCGATAGGGATTATCCCACCCGCCGCGTCGCATGTCCAGCGCCGAATCGCATCTCTGTCACTTCTCCCCCGCCTTCTTCAGCGCGGCGTCCACGTCGGCCCAGAGCCGGCGCCAGGCGTCCTGTTCATCCAGCAGCAGCTTGGCCAGGGCGTCCGCCTCGCGCACCCCGGCCAGGTCGGAATCTTCTTTCCAATGCCGGAGCGTCGCGGCCGCGGCGGCGCGGTCGTTCTTCTCGCCGGAATTGATCTGTTTTATCCATAATGTCAGGTCGGCCCGCAGCCAGTCCAGCGCCTGCTTCCGCCAGCGGGAGCGCTCCCTCGCATCGGTCGTCGTGGCGTCCTCCCCCTGGCCGCAGCCGGCCAGCGCGGCGGCGCAGGCGGCGTTGTAGCGGGCGCCGTTGAGAGGCCACGCCAGGGACGGCTCGGCGGCGAAGGCGTCGGCGTAGTAGCGGGCCGCGGTCGCATCAAGCCGCTTATAGTGTTGGCAGAAGAACGCGAAACGGACCTGCTGGAAGGCGTCGGCGGGCGCCGCCTCGCCGCGGAGGATGGCCGGCAACAGGGCGTCGCGCTCGGCCAGGTCGAGGGCGTCGCCGAGGTTGATGCGGGCCAGGGCGTAATCGGGCTGGATTTGCAGGGCCGTTCCGGTACTCCGCGATCGCCGTGTCCCGATTGACCCTTGTGCTGGAGGGCACAGCCCAGGTTGTTGTGGGCATAGGCGTAGTCGGGCTGAATTTGGAGGGCCTTACGGAACTCGGCGACCGCCTCGTCCCATTGGCCCTTGTCGGTGAGGGCGGCGCCGAGGTTATTGTGCGCGTCGGCGTCATCGGGTTGCAGTTCGACGGCCCTCCGGTCCTCCGTGATCGCCTCGTCCAACTGGCCTATTCGGTCGAGGGCGCCGCCGAGATTGCTGTGGGCGTTGGCGTAGTCGGGCCGCAGCTCGACGGCCGTGCGGTACTCGGCGATAGCCTCGTCCATCCGGCCCTTGTCGGTGAGGGCGGCGCCGAGGTTGTTGTGGTAGCCGGCGAATTCGGGCTTCAGCCCAATGGCTTTGCGGAACTCGGCGATCGCGTCATCCAGGCGGCCCTTGTGGGCCAGGGCAGTTGCCGAGGTCGGCGTGGGCGTGGCCGTCGTTGGGGTTCAGCGCAATGGCCTTGCGGTACTCGGCGATCGCGTCGTCCAGCAGGTGCTTGTCGTGAAGGGCAAGGCCGAGGTTGACGTGCGGCGAGGCGTAGTCTGGCTTCAGTTCGATGGCGTTGCGGCACTCGGCGATCGCTTCGTCAAGCCGGCCCTTGGCCCAGAGGGCGTAGCCGAGGTTGCTGCGGGCCGTGGCGTCATCGGGTTCCAGTTCGACGGCCTTCCGGTACTCGGCGATCGCCTCGTCCAGTCGGCCCTTGTCGCACAAAGCGATGCCGAGGTTGTCGTGGGCTTCGGCGAAATCGTCCTTCAGCTCGATGGCCGCGCGGCCTTCGGCGATGGCCTCGTCCAGCCGGCCCTTGTCGCACAGAGCCTTGCCGAGGTTGCTGTGGGCATCGGCGTCATCGGGCTGGAGTTCGATGGCCTTGCGGTACTCGGCGATGGCCTCGTCCAATCCGCCCCTTATCGTCGAGGGCGACGCCGAGGTTGTTGTGGGCCGCGAAGCCGTCAGGACGCAGCGCAAGGGCCGCCGTGTAATAGCGAATCGCCTCGTCCATCGCCGGCGGCTTCGTCTATCGAGGAAGCATTCGCCAGCTCGAAAGCGATCCAGAAATCGCCGGGACGCCCTTCATTCGACCTCCTTCAGGAACTTGACCGCCCCCGCCGGATTGCCCGCGCGGCCCACGCCCTGCCCATAATCACCAGCCGGGCCGCCGGCTGCTCCTTCACCTCGGGATTGAAGGCCAGCCCTGCAGCGTGTCCCAATCCCGTTGCCCCATCGCCGCGTTCCAGCGATTCCGGAACGAGGCCGGGTCGGGGTCCGCCGCCTCCAGAACGCGGCGAACCTCGCCCTCGTCCTTGCTCGGGGTGTGCCGTTGGACCAGTCCGCCAGGGCGGCGAGCAGTTCCTCCCGAATGGCCCGGCTGTTGATCCGGTCGGCGGCTTGATCCGCCTCCAGGGAAGCCCAGTCCAGGCCATCCTCGGCGAAACGCTCCGCGTACAGGGCGGCCGACCCCGCATTGTCGAACCCATTCTCCTTGCCGGCGGCCGCCGCCTCGAAACGGGCCGCCTCCAGTCGCGCGACCATGCTCCGGTCCCGCTCCGCCGCCTCCAACTCTTGCCGCAGGGCGTCCACGCGCACCCGCAACTTGTCGGCGCCCTCGCCGCTGTTCAGCACGCCATCCGCCCGCTTCACCGCCGACAGCGCCTCGGCCAGCGCCGCCTCCCAGCGCCGGGTCGTCGTGCAGCCCCGCCGCCTGTTTGGAGAAGACCGTCGCCTCTTCCAGCGCCGCCGTCGCGTCGCGCTCCGTCGCCGCCGCCCGACGCGCATGTTCCGCCTCATACCAGAACCCCGCCGTCCCGGCCCCGACCACCGCCAGCAGCACCGTCGCCGCCAGCGCCAACGTCAGCCGACGCCGCTTTCGCTCCTCCGCCGCACGCGCCTGCGCCGCCGCTCGCGCCAGCTCCGCCTGGCGCAGCCGCTCCTGCACCCCCGCCAGGTAAGCCGTCATCGCCGACGCCACCGAACCCGCGTCCGCAGGACGATCCGACGCCTCCGCCGACAAGCACGCCCTCGCCAACCGCACCAGCTCCGCCTCCGCTCCGCAGCCGTCCAGTCGGGTGAAGGCGTCCGCCAAGTCCGCCCGCGCCGCCTTCCGCAACAGCTCGCCCGTCTCCCGGCCCCGGTACGGCGGCGCACCCGTCAGAATCTCGCACAATACCGCTCCCAATCCGAACACGTCGCAACGCGCGTCCAGCCCCTCCACGTCGCCGCACGCCTGCTCCGGCGCCATGTAGGCCGGAGTCCCCAGCACCGATCCTGCCGCCGACTCCGCTTCCGGCCGACCCGAGCGCACCGTCTGAACCGCCCCCAGCCGCAGCACCTTGGCCAGTCCCCAGTCCATCACCTGCACCTCGCCGAACGCCCCCACCATCACGTTCAGCGGCTTCAGGTCGCGGTGGATCACCCCCCGGCTGTGCGCATAGGCCAGCGTCTGGCAGATCTGCTCGAAGACGTGCAGGAAGCGCGGCAACTCATGAACCGGACTTGACCGCTCCTTGAGGAGCGCGGCCAGGGTGCGGCCCTCGACCAGCTTCATCGTGAAGAAGGGCCGGCCGTCGGTCAGTCGGCCCAGCGCATAGACCGGCACGACGCCGGGGTGCTGCAACTGGCCGCCGATCTGCGCCTCCTCCCGGAAGCGCGCCGCCGTCTTGGGGTCGTCGTGGTGCCGCTCCAGCAGCACCTTGACGGCGAGGTCGCGGCCCAGCTCCGGGTCGCGGCCGCGCAGCACGGCGCCCATGCCGCCGCGGCCCAGCTCGCCCAGGATCTCGTAGCCGGGGACCGCGACCGCCGCGGCGGCGGTGGCGAGGGCGGCCGCGCGACGGCGTGGCTTCGGGGACGGTGTGGCCGTCGGCCGTCGGGGACGGCGGCGCCGTCGGGGTGCGCGGGGGGGTCTGGTCGGACATGCGGCGCCTCGGCGAGGGGAGAGAAACACGCCGACGCGATTATCGCACCGGCCGCGTCCCGCGTCCAGCGCCGGATGCGGAAGGCGAGCGGGGTTTTTGCAGAATGGGATGCGGCAGGCCAGGGATTAATGACCGCAATAGAAGATCCGCATTGTTTTTCCCTTGCCATCGCCGCGGCGGGACGCGTACCTTCTTCCATACCAACCTGAACGGGCGCCGGCCGCCCGCCGAAATCCGGAAAGGACGCACGACGATGGCCCTCACGACCGAGCTGCGCTGGGACGGCAAGTACGACGCCCGGGGCGCCCGCGTCCTGCCGCTGCGGGTCAAGCTGCCGTTCCAGGACGTGGAGACGGTCAACGAATCGACGCTGAGCCGGCGGACGCTGTTCCGCGCCCCGGCCGAGGAGCAGCCCTGGCGCAACCGCCTCATCTGGGGCGACAAGAAGTACGTCCTGCCGGCCCTGCTCGACGAGTTCGCCGGCAAGGTGAACGTCATCTACATCGACCCGCCGTTCGACACCGGCGCCGACTTCTCCTTCACCGCCGCCGTGCCCGACGCCCCGGACGACGACGACGGCGACGGACTCGCCTTCACCAAGGAGCCGAGCATCATCGAGCAGAAAGCCTACCGTGACACCTGGGGAAAGGGGATCGATTCGTATCTGCAATGGTTTTATGAGACAGTGGCGATCCTACATGAGCTATTATATGAGGGGGGGGTATATTTGTACACTTAGATTGGCATGTTGCTCACCACGCCAAGATCGTGCTAGACGAGGTGTTCGGGCCAGACCGCTTTGTGAACGAGGTGATTTGGAAGCGCCAAACGGCGAAGGGCGACGTGACACAGGGAGCGACCCACCTGGGCCGCATTCATGAGACGATTTTCCTCTATACAAAATCGGATAAATGCGCATGGAACATGCAGTACACGCCCTATGATGAAAGCTACATAAACGCCTTCTATCGCTACCAAGACGCCGACGGCCGCCGTTATCAGCTCAGCGACATCACCGCGCCAGGCGGCGGTCAAGCCGCAAAGGGGAACCCGCGATACGACTTCATGGGCGTCACGCGATATTGGCGCTTCTCCAAAGAGACAATGCAGGAGCTTTATTCTCAAGGACGTATCGTACAAACGTCGCCTGGCACGGTGCCTCGCCAAAAGCGCTATCTAGACGAGATGCCCGGCGTTCCTCTGCAAGATCTCTGGTTGGATGTCAAACCTGTCCAGTCGCAGTCAATGGAAGGGCTTTCTTATGTAACGCAAAAGCCCGAAGCGCTCCTTGAACGCATCATCAAGCTCGCCTCCAACGACAACGACCTCATCCTCGACTGCTTCTGCGGCTCCGGCACGACGCCGGCCGTGGCGGAGAAGCTGGGCCGCCGCTGGATCGCCTGCGACCTCGGCCGCTTCGCCGTCCACACGACCCGCAAGCGTCTGCTCAACATCGAAGGCGTCAAGCCGTTCCTGGTGCAGAACCTCGGCAAGTACGAGCGGCAGCTGTGGCAGACGGGCGCGTTCGCGGCGGGGGGCGACCGCTCGCTGGCGCTCGCGGCTGGTTCGTCGGGTTCGTCGGGTTCGTCGGCGGAGGCGGAGCGGCAGCGGAAGTATACGGAGTTCATTCTCCGCCTGTACCACGCCACGCCGCTGGGCGGCGGCACGATGCTGCACGGCGTCAAGAACGGCCGGCTCGTCCACGTCGGCGGCGTCGAGGCGCCGGTCAGCGACGGCGACGTGCGGCAGATCGCCGTCGAGTTCAAGCGCCGCATGGGCACGGGCAAGGACGCGCCGACGACGAACGGCGTGGACGTGCTGGGCTGGGACTTCGCCTTCGAGGTCAACGAGATCGCCCGTCAGCAGGCCGAGCGCGCAACCTCAACCTGCGCTTCCTGCGCATCCCGCGCGACGTGATGGACAAGCGGGCCGTCGATCAGGGCGACGTGAAGTTTTTCGAGCTGGCCGCGCTGTCGGTGGGGGTGAAGACGAAGCGGCTGGACGTGTCGCTGTCGCTGACGAACTTCGTGATCCCGCCGGACGACGTGCCGCAGGAGGTGCAGTCGGCCGTGAAGCACTGGTCGCAGTGGATCGACTACTGGGCGGTGGACTGGGACCACGACGGCAAGACGTTCCACAACCAGTGGCAGACGTTCCGCACGCGCAAGCAGCCGAAGCTGGAGGCGGCGGCGGTCCACAGCTATGAGGAGGCGGGGGAATACACGGTGGTGGTGAAGGTGATCGACATATTGGGCAACGACACGACGAAGACGATCAAGGTGGCGGTGAAGTGAGCGTTACCAGCCGCGAGCGCGAGCGAGCGAGCGCCGCTCGCTCGCGCTCGCGGCTGGGTAAGGGAGGGCGCTGCGATGAGTGCGCCGCTTGCGTACCTGATTACGTGGACCACGCACGGGACGTGGTTGCCGGGCGATGAGCGCGGGTGGGTGCAATGGGGCGCCGCCGGCGTGAAAGCGGGTGACGCGGAACGGAAGGAGGCGGCTCGCGGACGCATGGATGGGCCGCCGGTCGTCCTCGACGCGGAACAACGGGCGGTCGTGGAATCCACCATCCGGGCGCACTGCGACGTACGGGGGTGGACGCTGTTGGCGGTGAACGTGCGGAGCAATCACGTTCATGTGGTCGTCACGGCGGACGCGGAGCCGGCGAAGGTGATGGACCAATTCAAGGCGTGGTGCTCACGGCGGCTGAACGAGCGGGCCGCCGCGCCGCCGGAACGCTGGTGGACGCGGCACGGCAGCACGAAGTGGATCAACGACGAGGCGTATTTGCGGAACGCGATCCGATACGTTCAGGAAAGACAGTGAACCAGCCGCGAGCGCGAGCGAGCGCTCTGCTTCGCGCTCGCTCGCGCTCGCGGCTGGTATGGGAGAAACGTCATGGCCCGCAAGCGATCCGCCGCTCCGACCCAGCCGGCCCTCTTCGACGTGAAGACCTCTACTGCGCCGTGCGTACCCGCCATCCGCGACGCCGTCAACAAATGGCGCGCCGACGGCTACCCCGGCGCCACGGACACGTCGCGCAAGCTGCTCAATTACTGGTTCGAGACCGATCACCGCATGGGCGACGGCCGCAAGTTCAAGTACCACGATTGCCACCGCCCCGCCATTGAGACGCTCATCTACCTCTACGAGGTCGTCAAGATACGCCGCCAGAAGCCGCTGCTCGAAACCTTCTCCGGCCGCTCGGACCTGAAGCTGTTGCAGTACGACGACTTCGCCCGCTACTGCATCAAAATGGCCACCGGCTCGGGCAAGACGAAGGTGATGTCGCTGGCGATCGCCTGGCAGTATCTCAACGCAGTGGCCGAAGCCCGCGACGACTACGCCAAAACGTTCCTCGTCATCGCCCCCAACGTCATTGTCTTCGAGCGGCTGAAGACGGACTTCGCCGGCGGCCGCATCTTCCTCACCGATCCCGTCGTCCCCGAGGACCTGCGCCGCACATTCTGGGACCTCCAATGTTACATGCGCGGCGAAGGCGAGCGGGCCGGGTCGCTCGGGGCGCTCTACCTCACGAACATCCAGCAGATGCACGAACGGGAAGACGCCGATGATGACGAGCCGGACGTGATGACGGCCATGCTGGGGCCGAAGCCGCCGGCGAACACGCAGGAAGTGGAAGACTTTATCCCGCGCATCGCCGAACGCGGCGGTCCCGTCGTGGTGCTGAACGACGAGGCGCACCACACGCACGATGAGGACAGCGAATGGAACAAGACCATCCGCCGGCTGCACGCGGCGACTCGCGGGGGACTGGCCGCGCAGCTGGACTTCACCGCCACGCCCCGACACACGAAGGGGCAGCTCTTTTCGTGGACGGTGTTCGACTACCCGCTCAAGCAGGCCATTCTCGACAACATCGTGAAGCGGCCGCTGAAAGGCGTGGCCAAGGGCATCGCCGAGCAGCCGTCGGAAATGGCCAGCACGCGCTACCAGGCCTACCTCGCGGCCGGCGTCGAGCGCTGGAAGGAGTACTGCGACCAGCTGGCGCCGCTGGGTCGCAAGCCCATTCTGTTCGTGATGATGAACGACACGGCCGAGGCCGACGATGTGGGCGACTGGCTTCAGAAGAAGTACCCCGGCGAGTTCGGCGGCGGCCGTCTGCTCATCATCCACACGAACCGTTCCGGCGACGTGGTGCAAAAGGACCTGGACGAGGCCCGCAAGGTGGCCCGCGACGTGGACAGCGGCGCCAGCCCGGTCAACTGCATCGTCAGCGTCGTCATGCTGCGCGAGGGCTGGGACGTGCAGGCTGTCACCGTGATCGTGGGGCTGCGGCCCTACACCTCGAAAGCCAACATCCTGCCGGAACAGACGGTCGGCCGCGGCCTGCGCCTGATGTTCCGCGACGACCGCAACGGCTACGTCGAGCGGGTGGACGTGATCGGCAATCGGAAATTCATCGAGTTCGTCGAGCAGCTGGAGAAAGAAGAGGACATGCAGCTGGACGAGTTCGAGATCGGCAAGGACAAGGTGTCGATCGTCGTCATCGAGCCGATGGCCGACAAGGCGGACAAGGACATATCCCTGCCGCAGCTGAGTCCGATCCTGGAACGCAAGAAATCCCTGGTGGATGAGATCGCGGCGCTGGACGTGATGAGCTTTTCCTGCCCGATCCTGCCCCGGAAGGAAAACGACAAGGCGGCCCGCGAGTTCCGGTACGAAGCGCACGACCTCATCACGCTCAAGAAGCTGATCGAGCGCGACTACACCCTTCCCGCTCCGCAAACGGCGGAAGAGGTCATCGGCTACTACGCCCGCCGCATCGCCAAGGACGTGAAGCTGCCGTCGCAGTTCGCCGCGCTCGTGCCCAAGGTGCGCGAGTTCCTGGAGCGGAAGGCGTTCGGCGGCCCGGTGGACATTTCCACGCCGGACATGGTGAAGGCGATCGGGAGCAACGTGGTTCAATACGTGACGGTGAAGACGTTCGCGGCCGCGCTGCGCGAGCTGGTGGTGCAGGAGCTGGCGCCCAAGCTGCTGGACGTCGGGCGGCCGTTGTCGCAGACGCCGAAGTTCCCCTGGTCGCGCAAGACGCTGGCGGCGGCGAAGAGCATCTTCAATCTGGTTGCGTGCGACAACGACCTGGAGAAGGAGTTCGCCCGGTTCCTGGAAGCGGCCGACGACGTGGAGCGCTTCGCCAAGCTGCCGGAGCGCTTCGGCTTCGTCATCGAGTACACCGACGCCTCGGGGAACCTGCGCTTCTACGAGCCGGATTTCGTGGCGCTGACCGTGGAGGGGGCGTCCTACCTGATCGAAACGAAGGGCCTGGAAGACGTGAACGTGGCGGGCAAGGACCGGGCGGCTCGGCTGTGGTGCGAGAACGCGACGCTGCTGACCGGCAAGCCGTGGTCGTACCTGAAAGTGCCGCAAGCCGAGTACGCCCGGCTCCAGCCGGTGCAATTCGCGGACGTGGTATTTCTCGCCTCCAAGTAACCCAACACGCGGAGGCGAGCGGGGGGCGTCAGCCCCATAGGCATCAACTTACGCCTAACCTCGCTCGCCCCGGTTCGTTCAGTAGCTCGATGGTCCCCGGCTTTTTCTTACGCCGGTTGCGAGGACGAAGGCGATGCAATTCCTCCCCGATCCTGCGCAGCACGGCCTCCAACGCCGCGCGTTCGCCCAAGGCCTCGACCAACTCCGTGAGCAGCCGACGCAGCCGACGCACCTTGCGCGTCGCCGCCCGCCCGTCCAGCCACGGGCCCGCCGTCAGCAGCAACCAGTGTTGTACCAGCATCGCCACCAGCTTGGCCAGCACCTCGCACAGCACCCGGTCGCCCCGCCGCCCTCGCGACCGCGCCAGCCCGCCCCGGCCCTTCCACAGCTTGAACAACAACTCGATCTGCCAACGCGCCCGGTACAGCACCCAGGCCTCGTCGAACGTCAGTTCTCCTGCCGCCAGGTCGGTGATCAGCACCGTCCAGCCGCACAACTCGCGCTGGCGGGTGCTCACCGGCCGCCCCTTCTTGCGGGCCCGTTGGCCCAGCTTCCGCAGCCGCTTTTGCCGCACCGCCTCGGGGCAACGCACCGCCATCAGCCGGCACGTCAACGGCCTCTCCTGGCCCACGCGCACCCCCACGTCCACCGCGTCCTCGACCTGCCGTTGCAGGAACGCCGCGATCGACTCGGCCGGCCGGTCGCCTTCCCGCAGCGTCACGCCGCTGGGCAGCCGGCTGACCCAATGCACCCCGGCCCGGCTGTCCCGGGCCGCCATGTCCAGGTCGAAGAAGCCCAAATCCTTCAGCCGCAGCGAGCCGGCCGGCAACGGCGCCGCCTCTTGACCCGCCGCCACGTCCGGCTGCTTGCCCGGCTGGAAGGCCAGGTCGGTCACGGCCCCGTCCGTAAGGTCCATGCGCACGTACATCTTCAGGGCCGCTTGGTCGCGGCCCTCCGCGTCGTTGCCGCCGCAGCCGGGGTAGGCCTCCGCCAGGCAGGCCGGCAAGGCCACCACCGTGCAGTCCTCCACCGACACGCGGCGGAAGCGTCGCAGCAACGGGATGGCCGCCGCCGTCGTCTCCAGCAGCACGCCGACCGCTTCCGCGGCCAAGCGCTTAAGGCACTCGGCCGCCTCCGGGACGAACCAGGCGTCCAGCCCCTGCGGCGTGATGGCCGCCCCCAGCCGCGCCGCCTCGTCGGTCAGGTCCTCCAGGGTAGCGTCGGGTTGACGCATCCAGCCGAACACGAGCGTCTGCACCCATTGCGCCCCGCTGAGGCGGCGGCGGCGTTGCACCAGGCCCACGGCTTGGGCCGCCGCCTCGGCCTTGGCGAACAAAAGGCTTTGCAAAGCGGCCGCACACAGCGTTACAGTACGGATCATGGAGGGGACTCCTTCCCGTTGGCACGGTGTTATGGTCAACCCCATGCTAACAAAGGAGTTCCCTCCGCTTTACCCTAAGTTGATGCCTATGGGGCGTCAGCCCCCGCTCGCCAGGATTTCGACAGAGCAAGTGGGAATGAGAGGAAACTACCCGGCCAGGATTCGAACCTGGACAAAGAGAGCCAAAATCTCTTGTGCTACCGTTACACTACCGGGTAAGGGGCGCCGCATCTCGCCTGCGCCGGTGGGTATTCTGGCAGCGCCGCTTTGTCCGGTCAAGTCTCCATCAGAAATCGGCCTGAGCCGCGCGGCGCAAGCGGTCGCGCACCGCCAGCCATTCGTCGCCGTCCGGCGGCTGGTCCACGACGATCCGATCCACGCCGGCGTCGTCCAGCGCGTGCAGGACCGCGTACAGCAGCGCGGCGCAGCCGGCGGGGTCGGCCGGCATCGTCCGCACGATCAATCCGGGCGCCGCCTCTTCCGGCGTGGACGATAGCCTCAGCCAGCCGACGCGGGCGCCGGCGCGCAGCCATTCCTCGACGCGGCCCCGACTGTCGGCCGTGCATTCCAGCGGCGTCCGCGGGGCGTAGTGGCGCGGCAGCATCCCCGGCGACGGCAGCGCCCCTTCCGCCCTCACCGCCGTCGGACGGGCGAGGGGGCCGACCACCGCCTCCAGCTCCGCCGGCCCGATCAGGCCCGGACGCAAGAGTCGCGGTGGAGACGTTGTCACGTCCACCACCGTGGATTCGACGCCGCCGGGCGTGGGGCCGGCGTCCAGCACGAGGTCGATGCGCCCGTCCAGGCCGCGGAGGACGTGTTCGGCCCGCGTCGGCGACAGCTCGGAGGAGCGGTTGGCGCTGGGAGCGGCGAGCGGGGCGCCGACCGCCCGCAGCAGCGCCAGCGCGACCGGGTGGGCCGGCACGCGCACTGCCACGGTCGGGCCGCCGGCCGTCGTCGCGTCCGGCACGGCGGCGCCGCGCGGCACGACCAGCGTGAGCGGGCCGGGCCAGAAACGCCGGGCCAGCCGTTCGGCGGCGTCCGGCCACGCCGCGGCGACTCGATCTATCTCCGAAATGTCCGCAATGTGGACGATGAGCGGGTTGCCGGCCGGCCGACCCTTGGCGGCGAAGATGCGGCCCACCGCCGCCGCGTCCAGGGCCAGGGCGCCCAGGCCGTACACGGTTTCCGTCGGGAAGGCGACCAGGCCGCCGCCGCGCAGCACCGCCGCCGCCCGCGCGATCCGCTCGGGTTGCGGGGCGCGGGCGTCCACGGCGACGACTTCGGTGCGCATGGGGTCAAATCACATAGTTCGCCACGAAATCCTGCGTGGCCGGACCCTTGATGCGCAGCGACGGCTTCTCCAGCGACACCACCGTGGACGGCGCCACGCTCTGCGTCAGCCACACGTTGGAGCCGATCACCGCGCCCTTGCCGATCACCGTGTCGCCGCCCAGGATCGTCGCGTTGGCGTAGATCACCACGTCGTCCTCCAGCGTCGGGTGCCGCTTCATGCCGCGGATGATGTTGCCGGCCGCGTCGCGCGGGAACGACAGCGCCCCCAGCGTCACGCCCTGGTACAGCTTCACGCCGACCCCGATGTCGCACGTCTCGCCGATCACCACGCCGGTGCCGTGGTCGATGAAGAAGCCCGAACCGATCCGCGCCCCCGGATGGATGTCGATTCCGGTCTTTTGATGGGCGTACTCCGTCATCATGCGCGGAATCAGCGGCACGCCCAGCAGCAGCAGCTCGTGGGCGATGCGGTAGACCGACACCGCTTCCAGGCCGGGATAGCAGAAGATGATCTCGTGGTGGCTCTTGGCGGCCGGGTCGCCCTCGAAGGCGGCCTGGGCGTCCTGCTCCAGGATCAGCCGCACGTCCGGCAGCCGCTTGAGCAGCTCGACCGTCTTCTGCTGGGCCAGCGCCTCCAGGTCGATCGAGACGCGGGCGACGCCCAGCTCGTGCGGCATGAAATCGTGTTCGTGCCGCAGGGCGCGGGCGATCTGCTGCGTGAAGGTGTCGTGCAGGCGGTCGATGAGGTCGCCGACGTGGTACTCGACGTTGCCCATGTGCAGGTTCTGCCGCCGCCAGTAGCCGGGGTAGAGGATGTCGAGCAGGTCGGTCAGGATCTCGACGACGGCCTCGCGGCTGGGCAGCGGCTTGTGGCCGAGGTGGCTGGTGCGGCCGCACTCGGTGTAGGTGGCGACGATCGCTTCGGTGATTTCCGGCAGGGTTTCCTTGAGACGAATGTCCGTGGCCATCGGTTGTTCCCCTCGGCGGCGCGCCGCGGCGTCGGCCGATCCGCCGCTGTCATCGTAGGGGCGGGTCGGCCGGGGGTCAATTTGCCCCTCGTTTCCTTCGACCGGGCGGCTTCGGAAATCCAGGAAAAAGCGGCCGCCCGCCCATCGCTTAGAGTCTGGGCAATAGACGCATGGCAAGCGGGCGGTTTACGGGGCGGAGCGGCCTCGTTGCGGGACGGCGCCGGTCGGATGGACGTTCGTAAGTCGTGATGTTTCTTGAGGTAAGGTCGGGGCGTTTGGCGCGGGTCGGGAAAGGCCGGGGGATTGGTCCGGGGTTTGCAATGAGGGGGTGCGTTCTGCTCTGGGAGAGAGAGCGAACCAAAGCCGACCGGCCCGCGCTGGCCATGGGAGAGGTGGTACAGCGGGCCGGCCGGTTTTTTCCTACGCGCAGGCCTTTTTGGCAGCCTGCGACCCGCGCTGGCCACGGGAGAGGTGGTACAGCGGGTCGCACGGCTGTTTTCGTTTCCGGGCGAGCGGCGCGGCGTCAGCCCGCCGGTGCAGGTTCACCGGCGAAACGCAGCGACGCTACCCCTTTCGGCTCTACGGCTACTGCCTGATGACCAACCACTTCCATATGCTGCTGGCCCCGGAGGCCGGCGTAAGCATCAGCCGCATCCTGCAATCGCTGACGGTGGCCCACACGTGGCGCTATCACCGCGGCCGCGGCACGGTGGGCCACGTCTGGCAGGGGCGATTCAAGAGCCCCATCGTGCAGGACGACGACCACGCGCTGGTCGTGCTGCGTTACATTGAGGCGAACCCGCTGCGCGCGGGCATGGTCGCCGACTTGGCCGATCATCCCTGGTCCAGCTACGGCGCCCACGGCCTGGGGCGAGTCGATCCGCTCGTGAGTCCGCTGGCTGCGTGGGAAGGCGTGGGACGAGGTCCGGGCGAACGTCAGACGTGGCGGCGGCGTTGGGCGCACGAGGCGTTGACGGAGCGGGAACTGGCGGCGGTGCGTCATTCGGTGGTGAGCGGCCGGCCGTATGGGGAAGCGTCCTGGGCGGAAGCCCAGGCGGCGGCGTTGGGGTTGCCCTCGCCGCCGCGGCCCCGTGGCAGACCGCGCAAAGAGCGAGAAAAATGAACTGACACCGATTGCCCCCCCGCGCACAGCGCGCCACCGAGTTGCTTCAGACGTTCTTTAGTCTCGACTTGATCTCGTCCCGCATCGACTTGAGGTCGTCCACGGAGATCTTCATGTCAAGCTTCTTGGCTACCGAAAACATGGAAATGGGCTGAAGCCCCTTCTTACTCTGCTCCATGCTGTCTATCGAGGCCACGACAGCAGCCATTATCTCCTTGGCGGGGCGAAACCTACGCGATTCAATATCTTTTATGTAGGCTGATAGCATGGCCCATAAGCAGACCGGCACCTGCGGGAATACCTCTTCGAGTAGAGTGCTGTGCAGGATGGACCGACGCAATATAAACTTCAGATGCGTGAAATGCAGGAGTTGATAGTCGCACTTTTTCCGAAGCGGCTCATTTTCCCACAGATACTTGCAAAACGCCTCCGCTCTTTCGCGGAGTGAGCCACTAGGCATCTCCAAGAAGTGGTCATAGATTTCCCCACGCTCCTCGTACGCTTTGCCTCTTGCCTGTTCGAGGAATGAAGTCGCCCTTTGTTCCTCCACTTCGTAGTAAATAACCAAAGCGACGGCGACTTCCGCCACGAGCGAAAATGCCGCAAGAAGAGGCGGGCAAAATAGGGAAAGCAAGACAAGTATGAGCAGCGTGGCGGGAATGACGACAGCCCAGAAGACCCATGAACGGATGAGGACAAACAAGATCTTTGATTTGGAATCGCTCATCAGACGACCTCTCGCGCCTTGCGCAAGGAAGCATAACCGCAGGTGCATGATAGGCGCCAAGGTCCGCAGCGGTCACGCGGCGACAGGTTCCAGGCAGCGTGCGTCCTTGTGCTTCACGTCGTTCACCCAGGTTGACACGGCCAACGCCTTCATCTTCTCAGCCGGGAACGGTTGCAACAGCTGCGCCAGCGCCTCGGCGTCCTGCTCCTTGGGTTCGAGCCACTGGTCATAATGGTCCGGGTCGAGGATCACCGGCATCCGGTTGTGGATGTTCGTCACCAGATCGTTCGGCGCGGTCGTCAGAATGCAACAGGATTCGACCGGCCCATCGGGCCCCTCCCACGCCTCCCACAAGCCCGCGAACCCTTAGAGCCTATCCCAAAACCCGGTCGGAGGGTATAATATGAGTAGCCACTTATCTACCGAACTGGAGCAGAGTCATGGCCGCTTCTCGTGAAACGGTTGTCGATACTTTCCGTATCCCGGACGCCCTCTGGGAACGCATCGAACCCCTGTTGCCCAAGGTGCGCCGCTCCCGCAAGGGGGGACGGCCGCCTTTGCCCCAACGCCAGGTGTTGGATGGCATTTTCTACGTCCTGCGTACCGGCGGCCACTGGAAGGCCGCCCCGCCCGAGTTCGGCTCCGGCAGCAGTCTGCACCGCTACTTCCAACGCTGGCAAAAGCGGGGGCTGTTCCGCCAGCTGTGGCAAAAGGCCTTGCACGAGTACGACGACAAGGTCGGCATCGACTGGGAATGGCAGAGCCTGGACGGGACCATGACCAAGGCCCCGCTCGGGGGGAAAAAAGACGGGCAAGAACCCCACCGATCGGGCCAAAAAGGGCACGAAGCGTTCGCTGCTGACGGACGGCCGCGGCGTGCCGCTGGGCCTGGAGGTGGCCGGGGCCAACCGGGCCGACATGAAACTGGTCGAAGCCACCCTGGACAGCATCCCGATCGAGCGACCCGAGCCCACGCCGGAGAAGCCACAGCACTTTCTGGGGGACAAGGGGTATGACTACCCCTCGGTGCGGGAGCTGGTGGCCCGCTGGGGTTACACAGCCCACATCCCGGTCAAGAAGCGCCGGGGGGCCAAGGCGGAGCCGAGGGAGAAGATCCCCGGGTATCGGGCGCGGCGCTGGGTGGTGGAGCGGACGCATAGTTGGATGAACCGCTTCCGACGACTGTTGATCCGCTGGGAGAAAAAAGTCCCCAATTACAAAGCCTTCCTCCACTTCGCCTGCGCCTGGATCACCTGGAGGGCGGCAGGGGTTTTGGGATAGGCTCTAACGGCGATTCGTCCGCAAGGCGGATAGCGTAAGCCCGTTTCTTCTTCGCGCCGGTCGCCTGCCATTCGTAGAACCCGTTGGCCGGCAGGATGCAGCGTCGCTTGCGGAAGGCCGATCGAAACATCGGCTTGCTGGCCGCGGTTTCCGACATGGCGTTAATCGGCGACAACTTCCCGTCCTTTGACCAGGAGGGGATGAACCCCCAACGCAGATTCGCGCATTCGCGGCTCGCGTCGGCGGTACGCACCACGGGTACAGGCTGCGTGGGCGCGATGTTGTAGCGGGGCACGAGGTCCATGGGAGCGCTTGCCCGGAACACGCGCCTGAGGTCGGGGTCCGACAGCAGCAGGAAATACCGTCCGCACATGCCGCCAGCTTACAGCGCCAGCGGCGACAAGGCAGCGGGCGAGATTTCCCTTGCCGCCTCGCGCCCGCTGGGGCAGACTGGCCGGTATGATCGAGCGCGGCCGCCTCAAACTACTGTTTGGACCCTACAAAGCGCCGCCGCTAAAGAGGGGCGAGCAGACCAGCTGCCCTTATCGGGACGCCACGGTCCTCATCATAGGCTGGAGCAACGCCCGCATCCCCTGGCCGCGCTGCTACATCGCCGAGGGCCGCGCCCGCGGCCACGGTCTGCTCATCAATGAGGAGCTGGCCCGCGCCATCAAGCACGAGTCGGCGGCGGCCATCGCCTACTGGTGGGGCGTCAGCAAGAGCACCGTCCAGCACTGGCGGAGCGCGTTCGGCGTCGGGAGGACGGATGCGGAGGGGAGCCAGCGGCTCATCCGGAAGGCCGTACAGAAAGCATCCGCCGTCCGCCGGAAGCGCCGGTGGCAGCTACGCTGACGGCGGCCCGGCTAGAGGTGGGGATGCGGCTTCATCCACCCCCGCCCACGCTGGCCCCTGCGCACAGCCCGCTCTTGACTCCCGGCCCGAGCCGGGAGAACATGAGGGGGGAGGAAACCTGGCGGCCCAGTGCGGGCGATTCGCCCGCCCCCCGGCTTACGACGCTCAAAGCGAACAGGACCCTGCCGTGCCCATCCAGAGGAAATACCAGGTGTTCGTAAGTTCGACGTTCCGCGACCTTCAGCAGGAACGGCAGGAGGTCATGCAAGCCATCCTGGAGCTGAACTGCATTCCGAGCGGAATGGAACTTTTCCCCGCCGCGAACGAGGATCAGTGGACCCTGATAAAGCGGGTCATCGACGACTGTGATTACTACCTCGTGATCGTCGGCGGGCGCGTATGGCTCCCTCGCGCCGGAGGGAATCAGCTACACGCAGAAGGAGTACGAGCACGCCGTCGAGCAGAACAAGCCGATCCTCGGCTTTCTACACCAAAAGCCCGACGACATCCCCGCCGGCAAGAGCGAGCCCGACCCGGCCATCCGAGAGAAGCTCAATGCCTTTCGCATCCTCTGCGAGAAACGCCACTGCAAATACTGGACTTCGGCAGCCGATCTTGGCGGCAAAGTGAGCAGGGGCCTTGTTAACTTGATGAACGATCACCCGGCGGTCGGATGGGTTCGTGGCGACAACGTGCCCGACGAGACCGCGGCACTAACCATCAACTCCCTCCGGAGCGAGATCGACGGGCTCAGGGGTCAGCTCGACCGCCTTTCCAAGGAGCCGCCCAAGGGGACAGAATCGCTCGCACAGGGGCAGGACACATTTATCATCAACTTCACGACAAGGCCCCTTAGAGCCTATCCCAAAACCGTCGAAACATCACCAATTTGACGAGAATCGTCATGATCGACGGTGGTTTTGGGATAGGCTTTTAATAGTTATCTAGAGAAGAAGCGCGACACCAGGCCGCTGAGCTGGGACCAAATCTTTGCGGCGGTCGCTCCTTCGATGATTCAGGAGGCGTCGGAATACAGAATCCGTGAGCTGCTAGCGCAGACGATCGCGGCAAGATGGAGAAACATTTTTGGGCCCGACAAGGTCCTAGAAATAGATGAAGTGGATTCTAATAAGATAATTGTCCAGCTTAATGCTTTGGGACTGATCGCTTTGGCCGAAGGCAGAAAAGGCGTCAAGGATCGAGGGACCACCTTCTGGTCGCTGACGCCTTACGGAGCCGAATACATGAACAAACTGGTTGCGATCCGCAAGTCCTGAGTTCGCTTCATCTTACGACCACTACAACTTCCCTGCGCGAAAAAACGTGTTCATGCTACAGTGTTCTCCCGAAAAAGGAGACACAGCATGAAGTGCATCTCACTCATCCAGCCGTGGGCAACGCTCATCATCCACGGCGCCAAGCGGTTCGAGACCCGCGGCTGGCGGACGCTCTACCGCGGCCCCCTGACGATCCACGCCAGCGGCTGCTTCCCGTCGGGAAAATCGGGGAAAATCGGAAAATCGGTGTCAGTTCATTTTATTGAGAACTATACGGGAGTGTAAAAGAAGATATAGAAAGCACAGAAGCCGGACGCCCCAGCGGATGGGCCGCATATTCCTCCATAGGCACATATCTTCGACTTCCAGGGTCGTCTTTTGCCTGGTATGAAGAAAGGGAAGGCCGTGGAACGGCCTCGCACCCCTTGGACGCCCGCCGACGCCGCCCAACCGGCTGCGCCGCCGAATGGGCGCCTAGGCGTATCCGTTGGGCGGCGGCGAAGCGGTGCAGATGGGTGGGGAGGTCCGTGTCGGAAAGCGCCGTTGGACGCCGGCAAGGGTAAGGCCGACACACCCCTGTCGTGCGCCGTGTCGGCCTTGCGGCCTTACACGCAGGGGCGTCGCTGGGCGCCGTCCGGCCCTCATCGCCAGACCGACGCCCTGCGAGACGTGTCGGCCTTGCGTTGAAAGAGGCTATTTCGCCGCGTCGCGGTTTTCGGGTATGCTAGACAGAGAGGAAGCCCCACGCCGACATGGAGCTGTGGCCGTGAATCCCGTCGCCGAACCCGCCGCCGTTGAACCGCAGGCCGCCCCGCCCGAAGCTCCCGCGCCGCGCGCCATGCCGCGCGGCCGGCTCGGGCCGTGGTGGAAGAACGCCGTCGTGGCCCTGATCGGTCCGCCGTGGCAGCGGCGCCTCGCCCAGGCCGCCCTCATGGTGCCGCGGATCCGCGCCGCGGAGCGCCGCCTGGAGAAGCTCGGCGACGCCGAACTCAAGACGGCGGGGCTGCAACTCCGGGGCCGGGCGCGCGGCGGAGAATCGCTCGACAAACTGCTGCCGGAGGCTTTTGGTCTGGTGTGCGTCCAGACGCGGCGCGTGCTGAACATCCGGCCGTTCGACGTGCAGCTGGCCGGCGGCGTCGTGATGCACCAGGGCGGCCTGGCCGAGCTGGCCACCGGCGAGGGCAAGACGCTGACGGCCTCGCTGCCGGCCTTCCTCAACGCCCTGGAGGGCAAGGGCGTCCACGTCGCCACCGTCAACGACTACCTGGCCCGCCGCGACGCCGAATGGATGAAGCCGATCTACGATGGGCTTGGTCTGACCGTCGGCGTGTTGCAGCAGCAGATGGGCGAGCAGGACCGCAAGGCGGCCTACCAGTGCGACGTCACCTACGGCACCGCCTCGGAGTTCGGCTTCGACTTCCTGCGCGACCGGCTCAAGGGGGCGGGCGGCCAGGGCCGCGAGGCGCCGTTCTGGGCGCCGTGGGTCAAGGGCAGCGTCTATGCCAGCCCCGACGACGCCAACGTGCAGCGGCCGCACCATTTCGCCCTGGTGGACGAGGCCGACAACATCTTCATCGACGAGGCCCGCACGCCGCTCATCATCAGTCAGGAGACGCGGCCGGCCACGGCGGAGGAGCAGATCGTCTTCCGCTGGGCCGACGAGCTGGCCGGCAAGATGGCGCCCAACGAGCATTTCCTTTTCGACCAAAAGAAACAGAAATTGGAGCTGACCGGCGTGGGCCGCCAGCTGATGCGCTACTCCAACCCCCCGGCCGTCGGCGGCGGCGAGAGCAGCGCGATGGACAAGCTCCAGGAGCGCGTCGAGCAGGCGTTGCAGGCGCACCACCGCTTCCGCCGCGACCAGCATTACATGTTGGAAAAGGGCAAGGTCGTCATCATCGACGAGTTCACCGGCCGCAAGATGCCGGATCGCCAGTGGCGCGACGGGCTGCACCAGGCCGTCGAGGCCAAGGAAGGCGTCACGATCCACAAGATGTCGGACCACGCGGCGCAGGTGACGTTTCAGAGCTATTTCCGCCTCTACAAGAAGCTGGCCGGCATGACGGGCACGGCGGTGCAGAACCGTTGGGAGATCCGGCGCGTCTACAAAATCTGGGTGGTGTGCGTGCCGACCAATCAGCCGATCGTGCGGGAGCACTGGGGCGACCGCGTCTTTGCGACGGAGGACGCGAAGTTCGCGGCGGTGGTGCAGGAGGTGTTGCGGCTGCGGGCGCAGGGGCGCTCCGTGCTGATCGGCACGCGGTCGGTGGACAAGTCGGAGAAGCTGAGCGAGCGCTTGCGCGAGGCCGGCGTGGACCATCAGGTCCTGAACGCCCGGCAGCACGACAAGGAGGCGGCGGTGGTGGCCGAGGCCGGCGGGACCGGCCGGGTGACGATCGCCACGAACATGGCCGGCCGCGGCACCGACATCAAGCCGGATCGCGTATGTATCGAGGCGGGCGGCTTGCACGTCATCGGCACGGAACGGCACGAGGCGCTGCGCATCGACCGCCAGCTGATGGGCCGGTCGGGCCGGCAGGGCGACCCCGGCAGCGCGCAGTTCTACGTGTCGCTGGAGGACGAATTGCTGGAGGGGCTGGGCGAGAAGCGGCAGGAATCGCTGAAGGAGCGCGGCCGGCGCGGCGGGGCGCGGGACTGGAACGAGTTTCAGCCGCTGTTCGTGCTGGCGCAGGAGAAGGTCGAGCGGCGCCACTACCGCAGCCGCGTGGACCTGATGGTCCACGAGAAACAGCGCCAGGAGATCCTCAAGGACCTGGGGGCGGACCCTTACGTCGATTGACGGGCGCCTCTTTACCGGCCCGCAGCCCAAGCAAGGGATTTCAGGCGCGGTTGCCGCTGCGGCCCTTTTTCGCCTTCGTAAACCACAGCCCTTCCCCGATGGTCGGGCGCTGGCCAACTGGCCATTCGGCCTCGATTCGGGCCATGATCTTCTCCGGCGTCGCCCGCAACGAGCGGAAACGCCCTTCCGGCGTGGGGAAACCGGCTTGGATCTCATGCGCGGCCAGCAGTTCATGCAGCAGTCTCAGGACGTGATCCCGGACGGCCGCTTGATCTCGCTTGGGGAGAAACTCCTCAGCGTCCCGAATCACGGACCACAGGCCGACGTGGTCCTCCTCGCACTCGGTCAGGATGCTCTGTTTCAGGGATTCCATCGTTTTCGCCTCCTCATACGAACTTGATCTTTTTGATCGGTATTCCGGGGATGTCGATGTCCAGGGTCGGCTCACCGCTCTTCGATTTCGGGCGAAGTCCGACACGGCCTCCCCCGGGAAGGTCCACCATCTTCCCAGGATAAGCAGGCGCGGCGACGGACTTTCCGCCGACCGTCAGGGCGTTGAACAAATCGTCGGCCGCCTTTTGTCCGCCTGGGACCTCTCGGATCGACGCCTTGGTTCCCGGTGTCCCGATCGGTTTCCCTTGGGGCGTCAGCAGATCTTTGGGGGACGGAGGCGGGGACGACGGCATGGTTGGCTCTCAAAAACCCTCAAGCATCATCAGCAGGCTTCTCACCAACCGGCGCCCTTGGGTCTGTCCGACCAGCGTATTATAACGCCTTATTTGCCGTCGGCCGAGCAGGCGAGCGACCCAGGGCGGCCACGACAATGCCCACGGCGGCACCGAGCATGATCCCTTGCAGTGGCGCCCTGACTAGCTCGCCGATGAGGTCGCCCATGAACTGTAAGGCCAAAATAGCAAAGGGCGAGAGAGCCAGTCGGCGACCCATCCGGAAGAACGGCGGTAGCATCACGCGAGGTCTCAGGCGCTTCCAGACCACTTCCTGAAGCCAGATGGCCCAGGCCGCCCCGTAGAGTCCACATAAAACGGCTCCGAATAAAAGCACTTCCACGAATCCGCGGGGCATTGCAGCCGGAAACAGGGGCGCTATTAGCATGAATCCTATGCTTATCCACCGGGCGAACCGCTTGGGCGGGCGAGCGAATAGGCGGGCCACGCCGTTGGCCAGGGCAATAAGCAGCGCCCCTTCCCAAAGGAAGGGGACCATCGAAGGATCTGTCAATTCCATAAGTCCGATTTCTTTATCGGGCGGCGTACCAACTAGCGTGTAGACGAGATACGCCAGCACGACCCCCAGGCACGCCCCGCGGACCAGCTCCAACAGGATCGCGATGCGCTCGGAAGGGGACGGCAGGTTCCGATCTTGAGCCGGGGGCGCCGCAATCGCCGGGGCCGGAGGGGGCAAGGGCGACGCGGCAAGCCCCGGAGCGCGTGCCGCGGCGGCAGGCGTGATGCGGCGCTCCTCGGCGGCGAGCCGGTTTGCCAACGCCGTCGGAATCGCAGAGAAGAACAACAGCCCCAGGGATATGATCGTGATGCTGTAAATCACGAGAACGTCCAGCGGCGGAACTCCGAAGACGCACTGTGCCACGATTGCGCTTATGGGAAGAACCATGCCAGAGCAGAGAGAGAAAAACATGGCCGGATGCCGCATTATCCAGCGCAGCCGCTGGCGGACCATTCCCGACCGGCGGGCGGTGATGCGCTCTCCATTCAGCCAGCGCTCCAGGTCGTCGGCCAGCGCCGCGGCGGAGGCATAGCGCCGAGAGGGTTCTTTCTCCAGGCACTTCAGCGCAATCGCCGACAGGTCGCGGTCGGCCTTGGGGTTGAGAGCGGTGGGCGCAGCCGGGTCGGCCTCCATCACCTGGATCAGCGTGTCCAGCGGCGTCGCCGCCTGGAACGGCGGCCGCCCCGTCAGGCACTCGTACAGGATCGCCCCCAGCGCGTACACGTCCGCCGCCGTCGTCACCAGCCGCTCCGCCCGCGGGTAGTGGTACACTTTGAAAAATCTTCCCGACGCATCAGCGGCCGTGGATGCGAATGGATCTAATAAGCGGGCGTGGATGGGTTTGGACAGGTTCCATTCTTGCCTTGCCAGCCCGAATCCGAGACAATCCGGGTAAACAACAAAGCTCCGGCCGCTGATGACGGCCGGAGCCGGGAACCCAACTGTCAAGGAGTCGGGTCATGTCTGATTCTACCGATCCCGTCGCCGCCTACCAAGCTGCTGAAGAGGCTCTTCAGCAGGTCAGCCGTGCGGTGCGATTGAAGGTGAGCGCCATCGTGGACGCGGCCGGCATCCTCCAAGGCGACAACTGGCAACACGTCCAGCCTATCAACCTCGGTGAGATCGGCTGGCCACAAAGCCTTGCCGGTGGGCTTCCTCTAGATTGTGCAAACCTGCCCAGCGGGCGGCAGCTTGCAGATGCCCTACTGGAATGGCATCGAGCGGAACAGGCTCTGCGCAAGGCCCACAACGCCCTTCCATAGCCGCCCTACTGAGGCGGTGCATCAGAAACAGTAATGGGCAGTCCGAGCAAGTGTTCGGGTGGCCGAATCATCCCTTTCACGGCCGGGTTGCGCGATGGGTTGAGGCAGCGCGGAGAGTACCAAACCCGACGCTTGTTCTCGGGAATGGCGTCCCAAGCCGCTTCTGCCTCCGCGCTCGCCTTGTGCCAGGCGAGTAGGACGCGGGTCAGGTCGTCCGTAGTGTTCAGCAAGACGTGAAAAGCCGCTGCATACTGCTCTTCTGATTGAGTCATCGGCTGCCTCAAAAGAGAATGCGCCGGGCGATTTTTCGCCCGGCGCATTCAATCCTCTCAGAAAGCAAAGACGGCTTGCAAAGTGGCAATCACTCCGCGTCAAGCAGTTCCTCCATCGACCACGGATGCCCGGTCAGTTTCGCCGCCATCGCTGGCGTTCCCGGCAAGCTGCCGTGGACCCGGCAGAAGTTGGAATGCACAATGTAGAGTGCAATTGACGCATTCAGGCATTCCAGCTTCTTTGAGAAGCCGAGCGCCAGCCGGGTGAAGCGACGCAAAAACGTCCTGATGGATAGATTATGTCTTTCTACATGGCTTGTGCATATCTCTTTCGGTTCTATCGCGCCGGCTATGACGCGCCGGTCGGTCCCTGCCAGGACGGGCGGCCCATAGCGGCCGGGCTGCGGAGATTCGTGGAAGGTCTTTATGATGACGCCGTAGTCGGCCCGCTCGCCGAAAGCGTCGTCGATGGCGGGCCGGTAGCTCTGCCATCCGTCCGTGGACAGCCGCGGGCGCGGGCCGCTCTGGTACGGTTCCACCAGCGTCAGCCGGCTTGCGAGGTCGTCGATGAATCGCTCCGTCGTCTCGCGCGTCCTTTTGCCGAGTGCGAATGTGGGAATCAGCTTCGTCGCTTCGTCGATGGCGATGAAAAGGAACATGTCACCGAGCGCCGGGTTGTCGCGTTCGGCCGGCTTGAGCCGCGCCTGCTTCTTCAAAACGAACGTCCAAATTTCATCGCACTGGAGATGCGACAAGGTGAGATTCCGCATCCGCCGGTCCATGAAGGCAAGCAGTCGCTCGCCGACCGCGAGCATGAGGCGGGCCGTCGTGGTTCGGTGAATCCCTGTGAGGCGGGCGATGCTTCGGAGGGACGCGCCCTCCACAAGCAGGTTCAGGACCGCGATTTGGTCCCACGGAGAAAGGACGTTGGCCACGGGATTTCCTCTCGGAAAGCCGCGGCAGGAAGGCTAGAATGGCATTGCTGAGGCTCACTCTGGCGCTTACCCACCGGGTGTGTCTGCTCCCGCGGCTGTTACAAGCAGCCGCGGGAGTTTTCGTTTCGGGCCGGGAACCGTTCCCGACGCCCTCACAAGGTTATTCGCTGCTCCCTTCACGATATTTATAGATTTCGTTTCCCAAAAGTAAGAATCTGGCGGCTTTGCGTTCCGCGTCGGGCGCCGTACAATAGCGCGGAGTGGACCTGTCGGGATCGAACCCGCGAGCGGTGGGTATAAGGCACGGCTCCCGAACCTGGCAGGCCCAAGAGGAAGGGCATCCATGCCCGCTGGTCATATCAAGGCGTCCATCGGACTCCACCTCCTCGGATGCACCGCCGTGGCAACGGCGGCTCGGTGAAACGCGAGAACCCGTCGGGATCGGTTCCCGACGGGTTCATTGTTTACAGGCCAGCCGCGGAAGAAAAGGAGTAAGAAGAGTATTGATTGTACGGAAGAATTTGTACTCCGAAATGATCGTACAAAAGAATCTGTACAATGCAGGGCCTCTTGTACAAAAGGATTTGTACAAGGACTACTTCGGCAGCTGGCCGGCGCGTTTTGCTCGTTGGATGACCTGATTCACAGCTCCCACGGAGCAGGGCCAGCGATCCTTGATGTCGAGATGGATTTCTCCCGATGTTTTCCCCTTCTTCGCCAGACGGATGATTTCGGTGTCCCGCTCTACCTTTCGCTTTTTCGGGTCGCGCGCCTCCTTGACCTGCGCTTGCACAAAGATCCGAAGGCTCTCGCGCTGAGTCGTCATGCGTTGCGCGACGATTTCTTGCAGTTCGTCGATTTTCCCCGGTGGGAGTTTTGGACCGGCCTTTGCGGCCTCTAAGAGCATTTCAGGGACTACATCCTTGGCGAACTGGTTAAAGACAGCGGACGTGAGTTTTTGCCTTTCCAGCGTCGGCATTTCGCGGTAGACAAGGAAGTGCTGTTCGGCCGTCATTTGCTGACCTAGCAGACGCAAGAACGTCGTTTTGCTTTCAGCGGAAAGCAGCGTATACAGGTCCACAAGTGCCTTTGGCGCGACTTGATCCACGGCCCGCTCCACGAGGTCGGGCCGGCCCGGCCGGCACCCCGCGGCATGGAGCAACCGCGAGCGCCGGCCGGGCGTCAGGCGGTAGCTACTCCGCCTTTCCCGATGCGACTATGATAGCTGAGATCCGCATCCCTGGCGCCCGCAAAGAGGGAATCCCATGCCTGACGATGACGTGAAGGCGAAGCGCAGCGAGGCCGCGAAGAAGGCGGCCCTGACGAGAAAGCGAAGGGAAGCCGGGAAGAAAGCTGCGGCGACCCGAAAGCGACGGGAGGCGGGCAAGAAGGCCGCTGCGACCAGGGCCGCGAACAAAAAGGCTCAAGAGAGTTGAACAACCTGCGTGGCAAAGTCGATCAGCCGGGAGTCGTCTGTGCGGCCTTTTGGTCCTTAGAGATGATGAAGGCGATTTCCACCCGATCTGAGGCTTCCTTGATTCCGGCGATGGCGCGCGCCAGGTCCACCAAGTAATTCCGACCTTTCGCCTCCAGTTCCACGTCCGATTTGGTGAACGACTCTTTACAGATAGGGCATTCCCACTCGGCGTACAGCCGGTCGATCTTGCAGACCGGCAACTCGATGGTCGCTTTCGACCGACACTTTTTACAGGTGATTCGGAGTGTTTCCAGTTCGGCCACCAGGAATTTCAGAAACGTCTCGCTCATGGATGCGTCCTTGGGTAACTTCTCCAGGCGTCCCGACGCTGAGCATTATAGCCGAAATGGATCGCTGAAAACAGCAACTCCCATGCCGCATTCACGGACATGGGAGAGCGCTGACTAGCCAAAGTGTACCACTACCCGCCCGCGCCTGCTCCGGCGCCATGTAGGCCGGCGTGCCCACGATGTCCCCGGTCTTCGTCAGGCCCGCCTGGCCCGGCTCATTCGCGGCAGTGTCCGTGCGCTTGGCCAAGCCGAAGTCGGCGACGTACGGCTCGCCCTTGGCGTCCAGCAGGACGTTGGCCGGCTTGAGGTCGCGGTGCAGGATGCCGCGCTCGTGGGCGTACTGCACCGCCCGCGCCGCCTTCACCAATAACCGTGCCGCCCTTTGCGGGTCGCGGATCAGGCCGTTCATCTCCTGGCTCAGGCTGCTCCCCTCGATGAACTTCATGCTGTAGTAGTGCTGGCCCTCATGCTCCCCGACCTCGTAGATGGGCACGATGTTCGGGTGGTCCAGGTTGCCCGCCGCCTCGGCCTCCGTGCGGAAACGCTGCACATCCAAGGGCGAGGCGAACGCCCCGGCCAGGATCATTTTCAGGGCCACGACGCGGTTGAGCGTAACCTGTCGCGCCTTGTACACCACGCCCATGCCGCCCCGCGCGATCTCCTCCAGCAATTCGTAGTCGCCGAAATAGCGAACCGTGCCGAGTCCGGCGTCCGCGGGCGCCTGGCTGGGTGCGAGGGTCGGCGCCTCGGCCGCGTTCGCAGCCGGCGGGGCAAGCTCGCGCAACGGGGCGGCGGCGCGGTCGATGCTCCGCTGGGCGGCGAAGAAGTCGTTCAATTCGTCCGCCAGGTCGGGGTGACGCGCCAGCCACTCGGCCGGGTCGGGATTCTGACCGGCTTCGACCGCCTTGAGATAGGCGGTGACGATCTCGTCCAGCATTTGTTCGCGGTCCATGGACGCCTCGCCCTCATTGGTGCAACAGCTCGCGGAGACGTTTCCCGCCGGCGTAAAGCGGCACCCCGGCGGGAAATCGTTGTGATCGCTCTTTCAAGTGGATAAGCTCGTTCTCTGTGGTCGCAGTCCCCGTTCCGGAGGGCGTCCGCCGGGGAAAGACCGATTCGGCGACGTAAGGCAGCCCCCATGAGCGAATCACCCGCCGACGAGGCGCTGGAATACGGCAAGCCCACCGACCCGGCGTGGCGCGACGTGCCGGCCGAGGACTCGCCGGTGCCGGCGGGGCCGGCGACCTTGCCGCCCTTGCCCTTAGGCGTGCGATCGGAGCCGGGGCCGGATCGCCTCGTCCTGCGCCCGACGTACGGGGTTATGGGTTCCGCCGCGATCGGTTTTTCCGTCGTCGCCTTTCTCCTGGTTCCCGTGGTCCTGCTGTTCGTCGCGGTCTTCCTGGGAAACTGGGCCGAACAGGCGACCATAGCAGCGCTCGTCGTCCTCGCGTACGCCGTCTTCGCGGCCTGGCATTGGTACCACCGCATCCTCCTGCCGCGCGTTGCGTTCGACCGGGAGGCGGGGACGCTGACGCTGGGGTGGAGGGGCCGGCGGGGGCAGCGGCCTTTGTCGTCGGTCATTGGCGTCCAGGTGATGCAGACGCGCAAGCAGCTTGGCGATGCGGAACACAGCGTCCCCGCCGTCACGATGTACCAGATGAACCTGATCCTCGACGACCCGGCCGAGCGGCGCCTGAACGTCCTGACCAGCAGCCTGGAGGCGGCACGGTCCAACGCGCGGCTTGTGGCGGACTTTCTTGGCGTGCCGGTTCTCGACAGCGTGACCGCGCTCGTGGCCGCCAAGGCGCTCCAGACGGACGCGGTGGTGCGAGGGAAATCGCCCGGCGCGCCGGCGCCCCCCGACGTGCAGATGCCGGCCGATTGGGCCTGGCTCATTGCGTCGCCCGCGGCCGCCGAGGCCGGGCCGGACGTGCTCATCATCCGCCCGCACCGCCTCGCCTTCCTGTTCGGGGTCCAGGGGAAGGTCCTGGCGTCCCTGGCGACGACAACGCTGCTCGTGGTCACCGTGGTCGTCGAGAACGCCCCTGCCTGGTTCGCCGTGACGTTTGCGGCGTGCGTCGTCGTCTATCTCCTGATGCTGCTCAAAACCATGGGCCGCCAGGCTCAGTTCGACCGCGAGAGAGGGACGCTGACGCTGAGGCGGGTGGGTCGCGGGGGGCTGCTGGGTCGCCGGGCGACGCTGCCCCTTGCATCCGTAAAGGCCGTGGAGACCGCCAAGGTCGGGTATGGCGCCGACTACTACCTCTTGAACCTTCTGCTCGACGACCCGCAGCAACCGCGACTCAACCTCAGCATGGACGCGAACGCCGCGCTGGTGCGGCAGACGGCGGCGCGGGCGGCGTCCTTCCTCGGCGTGCCGCTGCTGGACGCGAACGGGCCGACGCCCGCCGCGGCGCGGCCCGGCGAGGGGAAGGCGGCGGGCAATCCCCTGGAGCTGCTGAGCCGGTCGCCGCTTTCTCCCGGAATGGCGAGCATCCGCGGGCCGGCGCGTCGTGCCGAGAGGCGATGACGTTCTGGTGCTCCGGTCGCGCCTGCGCCGCCCCTGGGTCTGGCTGGTGCTCGCCTTGCACTCCATTGGCTTTGAGCTTTACTTCGTCTGGCTCCTGTGGTTCGGGGCGGCCGACCTCCGCTGGACGGCGATGATCCTGCTGTTGGGGGCCTTGCTGTCTCAGGCCGCCGCCTTGAAGTCGCTGCTCCTGTACCGCAACCGTTTCGACCGCCAGGCCGGACTCCTGACGCTGGGTTGGTTCGGCCTCAAGGGGACGTACCCGCTGGCCAAGGTCCGGGCCGTCCAGCTCATCCCCGGCGGGCTGGCCGATAAGACCGCGGGACTGAGGCGGGGCGGGGAGCGCGTCGTCTATCAGATGAATCTGGTGACGGCCGACGACTACCAGGATCGGCTTCACCTGACCGACGACTCCGACCTGCAATGGATGCGCCACGCGGGACGGCGGATCGCGGACTTCCTCGGCGCGCCGCTGCTCGACCAGATCGCGGACGGCGACTGATCGGGCGCCGCCCGGAACGCGCCTCTCCTCATCCGCCCGGCCGGGAAGGCAGGCGGTCATGACCTCGTCCGGCAATCGCTCGCGGTCCATGGACGCCTCGCCCTCATGGGTGCAACAGCTCGCGGAGACGTTTCAGGCCGCGGCGGAGCAAGCCGCCCACGGCGGTTTCGGTGCGGCCCATCGCCGCGGCCACGGCGGCGACGGAGTGCCCCTGCAAGTGCTTCATTTCCACCGCCGTCCGCTGATCGTCCGGCAGCCGGGCCAGAGCGCCGGCCAGGGCCAGCAGCTCCTCTTCACGGCCGGCCCGCTGGCTCGGCGACGACTGGTCGGCCGCCAGCCACAACGCCAGTCGGGCTGACGACTCGCGCAGCTCGACCTCGATGGAGCGCTCGCGGCCCACGTCGCGCGCCTCGGCGGCAAAGCGGCGCGCGGCGTCGGCGAGGTTGTGGGCCAACATCCGGCGCAGGAACGCCGCCCGCGCCGCCTCGTCGAGGGGGAGAAGTCGGCCGGCCGCCTGGTGCGCCTCCAGCAGCGTTTGCTGGATCACGTCGGAGGCGTCGAACTTGCCGCGCAAGTAGGCCGGCGCCTGCAAGCGCGCCAGCAGGTGCAGGTAGTCGCGGTAGCGCTCCCACGGCAGATCGGCGGCGGGCGGTTCGTCGGCCATGTCGGCCGTCCCAAGAATAGAAGCGTAGGGGGCGACGAAATCGGGCGCGAAAAGCCGAAGGATTCACCGCAGAGAACGCGGAGAGCGCAGAGAGAAGACACGGTAATGCATTCTCCCGTCTTCTCTCTGCGCTCTCCGCGTTCTCTGCGGTGAATCCTAGCTTTCCGTAATTCAAGACACCTCTTTCGTCAAGGGCTGCCACTGTAGACCCGCACGTAATCGACATACATATCGACCCGCCCGCCATAGCGGGACAGATCGACGGGCCAGCCCCCGCCGGTGGCGAGATCGATCAGGAAGAAGAGCGGCTGCTTCTTGGAGAGCGGAAACGTCGCGTGCCGGCCCACCTCGACGTCGTCGCAATAGTAGATCGTGTCCGTCTCGGTCACTTTGCAGCCGTAGGTGTGGAACGCCTCGAACCAGGTCGAGGGGACGCCGGCCTTCTTCATACGAATCGGATCGTGCATCCCTTGGAATGCCTTGGTCTCAAGGTCCTTGCCGGCGTCGCCCTGGTTCCAGCAGTGGGGGGTGACCATATACGTGTCGAACGCGTTCGGCTCGCGGGGGCCTTCCCCGCCGTAAGCCTCAATAATGTCCAGCTCATCGCACGGCGTCTTGTCTTTGAGCTTGTTGTAGTCCGTCATGTAATCCGTCATGAGCCAGAACCCCGGCCACGTGCCGAGGGCGTTCGGGCCGATGAACCGGCACTCGAAGTAGCACGGGGCCGAAACCTTGACGCCGCTGCCGTCGTTCTTCAGGGAGGAAATCAACCCGGCGCTGTGCGTCTTGTCGCTGGCCCGGATGCGCAGGTAGGTGTCCACCTGGCTGAACGGGTCCTTCGGGGAATCGTGGCCGGAGAACGTATGGACGCTGAAATCCTGCCAACCGTTCGGCGGCTTGTGGTCGTAATAGTTCGCCTTGGGATCGGCGCTGGAGATCGACAGCGGGCCGTTGAAGTCGTCGGCGAAGACAAGTTTCATGCCCTTGGCCGCCGGCGGCGGGTCTTTGGGCATCCCCTCGTTCCAGGAGACGCCGCCCTTGTTGTAGAGTTGCAGATAGCAGTTGTCCTTTACGTCGCCGTTCGCGCCGGAAATCCTCAGCGTGACGGGGCCGTGCGGGTACTGCTCGGCCGGGAAGACGAACGACCCTCCGCCTTTCGCGTCGAGATCGACGACGGCGACGGTTGAATCCGCGCCGGGGCCGTCGCCTTGCTTCCAGCATTTCACGGTCACGCTCTTGAAGCCGGGCGCCGCGAGGGCGACCCGAGTATCGCCCTTCACGTCGGAGCAGTATTCCGGCGAAAGCACCGACACCTGGCAGCCCAAGGTCTCATCCGCGCTCTTTTCGGAATCGACGCTCAGGGCGTCGAAGTACAGATCGCCCTCGGCGGCCAGCAATTTGGCTTCCTCCCTGGGCTGACCGACGATGAACGTGATCCCGGTGATCGGATAATCGATCTTGCCGTTCTTATCGCCCCCCCAGGTCTCATGTTTGGAGTCCAGGTCGATGACGACTTCTTTCCAGCCGGTAAAGTCCACAAGCCCCCCTTGGCCGGTGTTGTTGCCGTACTGGTGGGTTTCGCCGCTGGCGTCGCTCACCTGAACCGCATAGGAACACTTCGAGTCGTCCCCGTGGAGCATGAAGCGCAGCTTATGGACCGGCGCTTGAATCTTGGTCTTGTTGGGGATGCCGACGTACTGGAAGTTCGTTCCGGCGACGAAGTGGTAGTGCAGCTTCAAGCACTGCTTTCCTTCGTGCGGGTGGTCGGTCGATAGTGCGACCGAGGCGTTCTCGTTGGGGATGTTGACGACCCACACCTCGGGCGGCGGGGACGCCTTCTCAAAATCCTGCACCATCACCGGCGTCAGCTCGGAGGATTCGCCTTTCGGGGCCGCGCCCGCCGTCCAAGGAGGCATGAGCAGGTAGATGAACGCTGGAGCCAGGACGAGGAGGGCGGCCAAGCGACGCATGATGATGCTCCCAGGGTAAGAAGCGTAGCGGGCGATGAAATCGGGCGCGAAAGGCCGAATGATTCACCGCGGAGAACGCGGAGAACGCGGAGAGAAGAAAGAGAATGGTTCCGGGACGTGCCGTTCCTCTGAACCTTGTTTTTGTCTTCTCCGCGTTCTCCGCGTTCTCCGCGGTGAATCATTCGGCGCTAACTCTCCGTCTGTTCCATGTACTCCGCGACGCGGCCCAGCAGCCGGCAGGCCTCGCCGGCGTTGAGGTTGTCGTTGAACCGCACCTTGAACATCCGCTCGCCCTGCCACGCCTCCTTCAGCTCCTCCTCCGAGTGGACGATCACGCCCAGAAAGGTCGTGCGCCGCAGGAGTTCATCCACCAGTTCCCGGGTCGTGAACAGTTCGAGCGCGTTCGGTTGCATGGACGTTCCTCTCCACACGGTAGGGGCGCTCGCGCCTCCGGGGCCGCTTCGCCCCCCACAAGGCGCCGTCCGTTTGTTCAGGCGAGATGAGGCCGGACGGGGACGCATTCTAACTCGCGGCCGTCCCGCGGGGAACCCCACCTGCCGTCCCCGGACGGTCGGAGCCGCGACCGTAAGGGAGCGGTTTTAGTCCAAACCGCTCCCTCACGGTCGCGGCTCGGAATCGACGCTCCAGGTCTTCGCACCGCTCCCTCACGGTCGCGGCTCGGAATCGACGCTCCAGATCCGCACGTTGCCGTCCAGCGCCGCGGCCGCCAGCCAGCGGCCGTCGGGACTGAACGCCACGCTCATCATGCCTTGCAGCGACAGCACTTCGTTCCCCGTCTCCAGGTTCCAGACCCGCACGCCGTCGCCGCTGACGGCGGCCAGGCGCCGGCCGTCCGGGCTGAACGTCGCCGCGACCGCCGGCGACAGGTACTCCTTCAGGGAAGCGATCCGCCGGCCGGTCTGGGCGTCGCAGACGACCAGCGTTTGGTCCTTGCCGTCGCCGCAGACGATTCGGCCGCCGTCGGGGCTGAACGCGGCGAAATCGGCGGTCGCGTCGGTGCTGAACAGCAGCTTGCCGTTCGTGGCGTCGTATACCCCCAGGGGCTGGCCCCGCAGCGGCAGGGCGATTCGCCGCCGGTCGGGGCTGAACGCCGCGTCTTTCCTGTTGACAGGCTCCCCCACGATCAGCTTCTCGAACTCGCTCACCTCGACGCTCGGCCGGGCTTGCCCAGTCTCCGCGTCCCACCCCCCGACCCAGCCGCCCAGGCCGGTGGCGGCGAAAACCAGGCTCTTGCCGTCCGCGCTGTATTCGATGCCCGGAAGCGGCCCAGCCCCTTGTCCGGCGTCTTGTCGTGGAGCGTCAAAACCTCGCGCCCGTCGGCCAGGTCCCACACGTGGACCGGCCCCTTGTCCGACCACCCGACGAGGTGCGACCCGTCCGGGCTGAAGGTCAGCCCCTGCGGGCTGGTTGTCGGGGCGGGCGGCGGGTTCTTGGGGGGCGGGGGCAGCCCCATGCCGCCCGCGGGGCCGCCGGGCTTCGCTGGGCCGGCCGGCGGGGCGATCAGGGGCGGCGGCTTCGCGGGGGCCGGCTTGGGGGGAAGAGGTTCAACCTTCCTGCGCAGGCGGCGCTCCTCCCGCCGGCCGGCCACGTCCCAAACCGTCACGTCGCCGTCCGCGGTCAAGGTCGCCAGATGTTTGTCGTCCGGGCTGAACGCGAACAGCGTCGTTCCGGGAACGACGACGTAGGCGCTGGGGTCCGCGCTGATTTCCCATACCTTGATCCCGTCCGCGGAGCTGCTGATGAGCCGGTGGTCGTCGGCGTCGAAAGCGACGGACTCGACCGGCCCCGTGTGCCCCTGGATCGTAAATATCTCTCGACCCCTATCCGCATCCCATAACTTCACGGTCCCGTCCTTGTGGCCCGTCGCCAGCCGCTTGCCGTCGCGGCTCCACGCCACACAGGAGACGTCGCCGCCGGCGCCCGTCAGCGCGCCGGCCTCGCGCCCCGTGTCCGCCTCCCACAGCTTGATCCCGGCGCCGAAGGGGCTGGCCAGGCGCTTGCCGTCGGGGCTGTACGCCAGGCTGGGGGCCCCGCTCACGTAAGAAAACGCCTGCTTGTTCGTGGTCAAGTCCCAGCCCACGACGCGGCCCTCGCGGGTCCAGACGAGGCGGCCGCCCCCCGGCTCGAGCGCGACGACGCCGGCGGTCGTGGGCTTGTGGTCGGGGTCGTCGGGCCACGAGAACACGCCGACCTGCTTGCCCGCCGCCGGGTCCCACAACCGGGCCGTCCCGTCCATGCTGGCGGAGGCCAGGCGCTGGCCGTCCGGGCTGAAGGCGAGGGAGGAAACCGCGTTGGTGTGCCCCTCCAGGGCGTGGAGTTCGGCGCCCGTCGCCGCATCGAAGATGCGGAACGTGCAGTCGCCCTTGCCCGCCATAATCACCTTGGGGTCCCTCGACAGGAAGGGGCCGCCCACCGCCAGGAACCGGCCGTCGGGGCTGACGGCGACGTGCGTCACGCCCAACGGGGACGGCGTGGTAAAGGTGCATTGCACGTTTCCCGTCGTCAGGTCCCATACGGTTCCCTGACCCGATCCCACGGCGGCCGCCAACCGTCCGTTCGTGTCGCAGGAACTTGGCCTCCAGAACAGAGAGGAGAAGATGAAAACCGGCGTCGGCTTGCGGTGCAGCCAGAAGTGCCATTCCGGCCCGCGCAAATCGACGCCGTCGGTCTGGTCGGGCCGCTGCTGGTCCAGCAGCGGCCCGATGGCCTCCCGTTCGTTCTCCTCCCAGGCCAGCTGGATGCGGCTCATCTGGGCGTCGTACAGGTGGCGGCGGACCTTCACCGCCTCGTCGCGGACCTGCTGGGCCTCGTCGCGCGCCTGCACGGCGAACCACGAGGCGACGGCCGCCCCCGCCGCCAGCGACAGAAACACCGCCGCCGTCAGCCCGGCCACTCCCGGGTTGCGCCGACACCAGCGCCAGCCGCGCTCCAGCCGGCCCACCCGCCGCGCCGCGATCGGCTTGCCGTCGAGAAAGCGCTCCAGGTCGTCCGCCAGCGCCTCGGCGCTCTCGTAGCGCTTCCTCGGCTCCTTGCGCAGACATTTCAGACAGATTGTCTCGACATCGCGCGGAATCTTCGATTGCAGCTGCCGCGGCGGGACCGGCTCGTCGTTGATGACTTGCAACACGGTGTCCAGCGGCGTCGCCGCCCGGAACGGCGGCCGGCCGGTCAGGCACTCGTAGAGGATCGCCCCCAGCGCGTACGTGTCGGTCGCCGGGCCGATTTCGCCGGCCCGGCCGCCGGCCTGCTCGGGGGCCATGTAGCTCGGCGTGCCGACGATGGCCCCGCTCTGCGTGAGGCCGGCCGCGTCGCCCAGCTTCTTCGCCAGGCCGAAGTCGGTGATCTTCGGCTGGCCCTCCGCCGTCAGCAGCACGTTGGCCGGCTTCAAATCGCGGTGAACGATCCCCGCCCGGTGAGCGGCGTGGACCGCCCGCGCCAGCGTCATGACCAGGCCCGCCGACGGCCGGGGCCGCCACGGCGTGCCGCCCAGCTTGGCCGCCAGGCTGCCGCCCTCGACGAACTCCAGCGAGAAGAACGGTCGGCCGGCCGACTCGCCGACCTCGAAAATCTGCACGATGTTGGGGTGGCGCAGCCGGGCCGCCGCCTCCGCCTCGGCCTTGAAGCGGGCGCGTTCGGCCTCGCCGGCGTGGTCGCCGCTCAGGATCATCTTCAGCGCCACGAGGCGGTTGAGGCCGATCTGGCGGGCCTGGTAGACGACGCCCATGCCGCCGCGGCCCAGCTCGCCGAGGACCTCGTAGCCCGCGACGACCGGCCAATCGCGCCCGGCGAGCCGGGCCGCGTCAGCGCCCGGAGCGGCGACCAGCCCTCCCGGCGGCAGGGTGGCGGTTTCCGAGGCTGGAGCCGGCGCGGCCTCGTCCGGGACCAGGCCGCCGCAGACGGGGCAGATGAACGGCACGTCCGGCGGGGCGTCGATTTCCTGTTGCCACTGGCAACAGCGGCCGCAGGTCAGCAGTACGGACACGGACCACCTCCGGGCGCGAGAACGGGGGTCGGCGGATCACGCTTGGATGCGACACGATTATATGCGGGTCCATTCCCGTTATTGCGGCGCGGCGGCCGGTCGGCGCAAGCGGCCGCTGCCCGCCGCGCGGGGATGCGGCCGCGGTCGCGCCCAGTACCGCTCCGCCCGTTCGTCCTCGCTCAAGTAGGCTGCACGCACCTGGAGGACGGCCTCGGCGCCGCCGCGCAGCCAGAACTTCTCGCTCCCCTTCACGCGACGGTTCAACTGCTTGATCACGCTCTCCACCGGCGCACTACTGATCGGCAGGCCCAGCCGCCGGTACTCGGGGTAGTTCATCCGGCCCCGGTTGTTCTCCACGTAGCCCAGCGTGTCCGCCGCCACCCGCCGTGGCTCGTCCTCCGCCGCATTCGCCGGCGGCTCCCCCAGACGCTTGCACACCGCCCGCAGCCCGCCCAGCAACAGCAGCACCTTCCCTGACCAGGCCCAGCACAGCCATTGCGTGTACAACGCCCACGCCGCCTCCGTGCCCTTGCCCTCCGCCGCGCACGCCCCCGCATACAGATGCGCTAACAGGTGTAAAAAGTCCAAAATGCCGAGGAACCCAGCCGCCAGCAGATGAAACTCGAACACCGCCCAGACCGCCTTCGAGCCGTCGCCCAGGCAAGCCTTCCGCTTGGCCTGATCCAGACCACGCCGGTGAACCTCGGCCGCCACGTGCCAGCCGAACGCCTCGTTGTCCGCCGTGGTCGCCAGCACCGTTCGCACCAACCGCTGCGGTCGCCTGGTCCGACCCGGCCGCCGCCGCCGACGCTTCTTGGGAGGCGGCGGCGAGGGCCGGTCGGCACGGCCCACGCTTTTGCCGCTGTGCGACCGCAATTCCGCCGCCAGTCGCGCCACCCGTTGGCGGTCCAGGAACTTCGGCGGCGGCTGCGGTTGCGGATCGCTCCGAGCTTCCCGGGAAGCGTAGGTCTGACAACAGGCCACCTTGTCCTCGCGCCAGGCCGGGTCGGTTACCCCGCGTCCCGCCTCCGCGGCGCGCGTTTGATAGCGACCCCCATCCAGCATCACAGCCGCGACCACGGGCGCCTTCCCGTAGTCGCGTGCCAGACGGTTCTCCTGCAACGCCCGGACGTCGGCGTCTCGCTGTTGTTCCCACTCCCCGCCGATCCGTTCGGTCAGACGCTGCAGATGCGTCGGACTGATCGCCCACTTGGCCAGTGCCCGAAGGTCCTCGCTGGCGTCCTTAAACGAGGCCGCCTTGGCGGCCTGACGAACCGCCTGGCGCAGCAGGGTGGGACTATAGCCTTCCGTCCCCAACGCCAGTTTGTGGTCCAGAGGGAAAAAAAGAGACCCGACAGGTCTGGCAGTGCCACTGTTCGCGGCTGAAGGTCACTTCCCCCGCGTCGCTGTGCAGTTGCCGCCGCGGCAGGGGTTCCCCCGCAGGAGTATGCCGCCGAGCCGGTCGGCCGCACCGCGGACAAAGGATCGGTTGGCCGTCCTCCGGTCGCACGGCCGGGTCGTCCGCGATGTCCTGCTCCAGGAGCCAGGCGGCCAGCTCACGGGTAAGAGAGCAGGCGCGGCCTTCCCGCTGAGAGAACGTGACCGGGGGTGGATTCGGCCCGCCGTCGAAATAGAGATCGAAGGCGGCTCCCGCCTGTTCGAGCCACTGCTGGCGGAGTTGTTCGCGGCCGGTGTTCACGCTGCGTGAAGATTCGTTCATAGCTGCCTGCCGGGGATTAAGGAACAACGTGTCTCGCTTTCCTGGTTATCTCATACCGGAGGCGCAGCTGCAATAACGGGAATGGACCCATTATATGCCGAGCCGTTGATTTCCGCGCGGCAATCGTCTCTAATATTCAGCAAATAATCGAGAGGCTCCGCGCCCGCTGAACCCCCCCGGCTCCGCCCCAGGAGGCCCGCCGATGCCGATCAAGGTGAGCTGCCCGCAGTGCCAGAAGGCCTACATTCTCCCCGACGACAAGCGCGGCAAGCAGGTGCGCTGCCAGGACTGCTTCCAGGTCTTCTTGGCGGGCCGCCCCCCGGCCGGCGCGCCTCCCGAGGGCGCGGCGCCGCCGGAACCGCCGCCGGCCCCGGCGCGGAAGCCGGCCGCCCGGTCAGCCGTCAAGCCGGCGGCCGCCGCTGCGCCGCGCCCGGCGCCGAAACCCGCCCCGAAGCCGCCGATCCGGGCAAGCGCCGGGGTCGCAAGCAACCCCGGCCGCTCGCGCGCCCCGGCCCGCCAGGCCGCACCCGCCGAGCCGCCCGCGCCGCCGCGCCGCCGGCGCAAGTCCAGCCGGGGCGTGATGGGCTTGCTGTTCCTGCTGCTGCTGGTTTTGCTCGCCGGCGGCGGGGCTGCCGCTCTCGCCTTCATGGCCTTGACGGGCAAGCTGCCGTTCGTCGCCGCCGTGACCCTGCCCGATTCGCACCCGGCCGCACCGGCCCCGCCAAAAAAGGACGACAAGGATCCGCAAACCCCGAATCCGCCCGCCGACGCCCCGAAGCCGGCGGCCGGGAGCCTCGCCGCCTCTCTGACGCGGGAGAACTTCGACAAGATCGACCGGGGCGTGACCGACGCCGTCCTGGTGGAGCTGTTCGGGCCGCCCACCTCCACCGAGGAGTCGAAGCAGACCGGCGCGGACAAGGACCTGATCTGGAAGGTCGGGGGCGGGCCGCAGGTGACGGTGAGCATGAAGGGCGGCCGCGTGGTCGCCAAAAGCAGCGGCCAGGACTGGCCGGTCGTCTACCCTTCCGGCGTGGCCGCGAACCCGCCGCCGGACAAGGACCCGACCCCGCCGCCGGAACAGCCCGACCCGGCCAAGCTCGCCGCCGCCGTGACCAAGGCGACCTTCGACAAGATCGCCAAGGGCATGACCGAGGCCGACCTGAAAAAGCTGCTCGGGCCGCCCAACTACCGAATGCCCGACCCCGGCGTGGACGGCGTGGACCTCATGCTGGCGTGGCGGACCCCGAACAGGGGGGACATTCCGGGTCCGTCGATCACCGTGTTCATGGCCGCCGGCGCCGTGCGCGACAAATTAGGGGGCGACGCGAATCACTGGGAGGTCGTTTGGCCCAGCGACGTGGCCGCCAACCCGCCGCCGCCTCTGCCGCCCCCGCCGCCGGACAACCCAGGCCCGGGCGTGACCAAGGACACTTACGCCAAAATCGCCCAGGGCATGAGCCTGGCCGAGCTGACCGCCCTGCTCGGGCCGCCCACCGACGTCAAGAAGACGCCGGACGTGCCGGCCTATGACACGTACGTGACGTGGCAGCCGGGGGGACTGCGCGGCCCGACCGTTATCGTGACGCTCAAGAACGACAAGACGGTCCTGAAGGACAACCTGCAGCAGTGGCCGACCAATTACCCCCCCTATGTCGCCAAGAACCCGTCCCCGCCGGACCAGCCCACCCCGGGCGTGAACAAGAACAACTATTACCGGGTCACGACGGGCATGGCGGACAAGGACGTGATCGCCCTGTTCGGGCCGCCCTTCCAGGCCCGGCCGGGCGACCGTCCGAATGAGACGTTCGTGACCTGGATGGGGAACCCCGGCGTCGTGCATGTCGTCTTCCGCGACGCTCGGGTCATCATCAAGGACAACGACCAGAAGTGGTCGAACCTCATCGGCCCGGACGGCGCCAAGGACCCGCCGCCGGAGAGGCCCGCCGGCGCCCTGACCAAGGTGGACTTCGACAAGATCGACCGGGACATGCTCCTGAACGATCTGAATACTCTGCTGGGGCCGCCTACCTCCACGCCGGGCAAACCTGCGAACGAGGTCCTCACTTATAAAGGCGAGGGGTACACCATCGTGGTGCTGGTGGCGCAGGGCAAGGTCCTCGGCAAGCAGAGCTCCCAGGGCTGGGAGGTCGTCTACCCCGCCGACGCCGCCAAGAACCCGCCGGACGACCCCCGTTGGAGCCAGGAGAACTTCGACAAGATCGCCAAGGGCATGAGCCTCGACGACGTGACCGCCCTCCTCGGGCCGGCCGGCAAGGCCTTCACGGTCCCCACGGCGGACGGCGACGTCGAACAAATCTGGGAGAGCGGAGGCAAGCAGATCGTCGTGACGCTGCGCCGGGGCAAGGTCTTCGACAAGGCCGACGCCCAGGGCTGGGCGGTCGCGTGGCCCGGCGATGTCGCCAAGGACCCACCGCCTCCACCCCCGCCGCCGGACAAGCCCGACCCGGCGAAGTTCGCGGCGGCCGTGACCAAAGACAACTTCGACAAGATCGCCAAGGGCATGACGAAGGACGCCCTGACGGACCTCTTCGGGCCACCCACCGACGTCAAGCCGCAGCCGCAGCCCGGCGTCGATGAGCGCCTCACCTGGCAGGGCGCCGGCGCCAAGATCCTGGTGAGCGTCGCCGGCGGCAAGGTGGTGTCGAAACTGACCACCGCGGATTGGCCGGTGGTCTATCCGAAATAGGACGGAATTCGCAGCCGCCCGGCTCGCCGACCGCGTGGACCAGCACGATCGGAGAGCAAATTTTATTCCGCGCGGTCGATGACCGTGCGGGCGCCGTCTCTCAGGTAGAGCCAAGGAGGAGGCCCCTTCGCGCCGCGTTGGACCCCACCGGCTTTGTCCGCCTCCGGAGGCCCCATCGATGCCGCTTCAGATGAACTGCCCGGGATGCCAAAAGGCCTACAGGTTTCCCGACGACAAGCGGGGCAAGCAGGTGCGCTGCCCGGCCTGCTCCCACGTGTTCCGGGTGGGGAAACCGCCGGCGAACGGTTCCGCCGCCGCGGTCGCGCCGGCGCCCGCCCCCCGGTCGCGGCCGGCCGCCGCAGCCAAGGCCGGCGTCGCACCCGCCCGCGCCACAACGGCGCGCTCCCGCCGCCCCGGGATGAGTGTATGGATCGTCGCGCTGGTCGCGGCCCTTGTGCTGCTGCTGGTCGGCGGGGGCGCGGTCGCCATCGCCGTCGTCGTCTTCTCGCACTTCGGCAAACCGCCGGACAACCCCGTTGCCGCCGCCCCGGCCCCGCCGACCAACCCAGTCCCGCCGGCCAACCCGGGGGACGGTGCGCCGCCGAACACCGACAAGACCGATCCACCCAAGCCGCCGGACAAGATCCCGCCGCCGAAGCCCGCCGGGACCGCGACCTGGGAGACCTTCTACAAGGTTGACAAGGGCATGAGCCTGGACGACGTCACCGCCCTGCTCGGGGCGCCCACGACCGTTGATCCTGTCAATAACCCCGGCGCGGACACGCGCCTGACTTTCGAGCCTGAACCCAGGCTCAAGTTCACGGTAGTGATGTTTCAGGGCAAAGTGGTCAAAAAAACAAACTCCGGGAACCGGCCGAACCAATACCCCAGCGACGTGGCCCAGAACCCGCCGCCCGGCAAGAACCCGCCGCCGGATAAGAACCCGCCGCCCAAGCCCACCAGCAAAATGACCCAGGAGAACTTCGACAAGATCGACAAGGGCATGAGCATGGACGACGTCGTCGCCCTGGCCGGAAAGCCCACGACCGTCATCACGGTCGATCCCGCCAATTACCCCGGCCGGGACGCGCATCTGGTGTATATCGACCTTGTGCGCAATGTCGGGTTCACGGTGGACCTGTTTCAGGGCAAGGTCGTCGAAAAAGGAGACTCCAAGCCGTGGCCGGTGGTTTACCCCAGCGACCCGCCCGGCGGCAATCCGCCGCCGAAACCCGCCGGAACCCTGACGCGGGCCTCATTCGACAAGATCGACAAGGGCATGAGCCATGGACGACGTGATCGCCCTGCTCGGCCAGCCCAAGGTCGCCATCCAGCAGGATCCCGCCCGGTTCGGGGGCGTGGACACGGAACTGACCTTCACCAACTTCGGCGCCGGCGCCCCCCCCGCCGCCGCCACGGTGGACCTGTTCAAGGGCAAGGTCGTCAAAAAGTCGAGTTCCCAGAACTGGCGGGTCGTTTACCCCAGCGACAGCGGCAAGTAGCCGCCGCCTCCCGCGGCCCGTACCAGTATTCCAGTCCCTCGCGCCGCCGGAGCGCTTGCGGGCCGCCCAGCGCCAGCCGGGCGCCGATGCGGAGCAGGTCCAGCGCGGTGCGCACCCGCAGCTTGCGCGCCGACGTGAACACGAACTCGCGCAGCAGGACGAACTGGCCCTGGCGCTTCAGCCGCCCTGCGAAGGCGACCTCCTCCGCGGCGTACAGCGCCTCGTCGAACCCGCCCGCGGCGAGGTAGGCCCGGCGTGTGCAGAAGAGGAAACAGCCGGGGGCCAACCCGAGCACGCGCAGGACCGGCGGCAGCATGCGCCTCCAGCACCGCGGCATAGAGCGGCACGGGACCGTCGAAGCGCACGGAACAACCGCCGCCCACCGCGCCGCGGCGCAAGGCGCGCACGGCCGCCCGCACCGCCTTCGCCGTCGCCGCCGTGTCCGCATCCACGAAGAGGAACAGTTCGTCGGTCGCCGCCCGCGCCCGGCGTTGCGCGTCGCCGCGATCTGACGGCGGTTGACGGCGACGACGCGGGCGCCGTGCTGCCGGGCGATGGCGCCGGTGCGGTCGGTGGAGGCGTCGTCGGCGACAATGATCTCGTAGGGTTCGGCCAGGGGCCGGACGGACTCGTGCAGGGCGGACAGGGTGCGGCCGATCAGGGCTTCCTCGTTGTGGGCGGGGATGATGAAGGAGAGCAAAACGGAGACCTCTGGGGTCGCGGCCCGACTCATGCCGACATCGATTCCGTAACCTATCCCGCCGTTCCGGGACACTCAGGATCGCTCACCTGTTGGAAGCCCCGGACGCCGCCCGGTTCAGCCGCTCCAGCGCCGCCGTCGCCTCGCGGGTCCACCGCGCCCCCGCCGCCCCGTGGCTCAGCTCCTCCAGCAGCTTCCGTGCGTCCGCGGAGCCGATGTGCTCCAGCACCTCGACGCAGCGCACGGCCCGGGCCTCCTCCGCGTCCTCGACCGGCCCGTCCAGCTTCCGCGCCAGCTCCTCCAGCCGCCGCCGGGCCTCCGGAGAGGGCTTGCCCGCCAGCGCCTGCCGCACGGCCGGCCCCGCCAGGTCGCCGAGATTCGTCAACTCCCGCGACGCCTTCTCGCGCCCTTCGAAGTCGTCGCCGTCCAGCGCCGCCAGCAGTTTGGCGATCCAGTCCGCATCCACCTCGGCCGGCCGCAGGTGTTTTTGCAGGAACGGTACACTCGCCGCCGGGTCGGCCGCCAGCCGCCAGCCGGCGCGCCAGGCCTTGCCGGCGTCGGCGTCCGCCAGCTCGTCCCACAGCGACGCCAGGCGTTCGGGCGTCAGCGGTTTTCGGGTCCGTTTCATCGGCCAAGCCGGTCAGGTCCCAGATCAGGGCGGTCGTGTCGTGGCTGCCGGAGATCAGGCGCGAGCCGTCCGGCGAGAAATCGAGAGAAACGACCCGCGCCTCGGTGGCCGGGGAACACGGCCCGCAGCTTGGCGGTGTCAACCTCCCAGAGGTAGGCCGGGCCGGCATAGCTCCCGGCGGCCAGCGTCCGGCCGTCAGGCGAAAAGGCGAGGCAGAGTAGAAAGCCGGGGTCCGGCGCGGCCTCCGGGACGACCAGCGAAGCCGTCTCCTTCCGCCCGGCCGGGTCCCACAGGTCCACCCGGTTGACCGCGATCACCGCGATCCGTCCCCCGTCCGGTGAAGGCTGGACGGCGAAAGCCCCTCCGTTAACCCGCGTGGGCCATTTGCCGGCTTCCTTGCCGCTGGCCACGTCCCAAAGGCACATTTCATCCGCCCCAGGCACGCCCGGCGAACTCTCTAAACCGCGCATGGCGACGAGCGTCTTGCCATCGTGCGAGAAGGCGAAGTTGCCGAGACCGTTGGCGTCGGTTCCGATCCGGCGCGCCAGCTTGCCGGCGGCCGCGTCCCACAGCAGCAGGTCCGACCCCGCGCCCTGGGAAGCCAGCATCTTCCCGTCCGGCGACAGGACGCCCCCCCGCGCCGCGTCGTCTCCGCCCAATTCCGTCTTCTTTTTGCCTAAATCAAGGTCCCAAATACCGACGACATTGTGAATGCCGCTCACGGCAGCCGTCTTCCGGTCGCCGGAGAAGCTGACCTGATAGGAGGGATAGCCGCCCCCGCCGACCTCGACCCGCCGCGTCAGGGCGCCGCGCTCCGTATCCCACACGCGGACCAGGCCATCCATGCAGCCCGTGAGCGCCGCGCGGCCGTCCGGCGAAAACGCCGCCGAGCAGACGGCGCCCTGCTGCTCGCCGAGCGGGGAAAGTTCCTTGCCGGTCTCCACGTCCCATAAATGCACGACGCCGTCAAAGTCGTCGCCGGCGGCCAGCCATTTGCCGTCCGGTGAGAAGGCGAATCGATCCGCGACCCCGTCGGGCGGCACGAGTCTCTGAAGCTCCTTGCCCTTCGCGGCGTCCCAGAGGCGGACGCAGCCGCCTTCCGTCCCGGTGTAGCGTGCGGCGACGCGCTTGCCGTCCGGGGAAAACTGAACGGAATCGACGATCTCCGTAGGGCCGCGGAACTGAAGGACGGGCTTGCCGCTCGCGACGTCCCACAGCGCGAACGTGTTCGCGTCGTCCCCCATCCAAGCCAGCTTCTCGCCGTCGGGGGAAAAGCTGGCGCCCAGCGTCCGGCTGTCGTTCGGTCGGACCTGCTGCTTGAACACTTCCTTTCCGGTCGCGATTTCCACGACGCGGAGGGTGTTGTTCTCGCCGACGACGGCGGCCTTCGCACCATCGGCGGAAAGCGCCGTCGGAAGGTTGCGTCCGACGACGCCCGGCAGTCGCAGGATCGTTTTACCCGTCGCCGCCTCGAAGAGGTGTACCGCGCCGTAGTTGGCTCGCCGCGGCCAGAATCTTGCCGTCCGCCGAGAAATCCAGGCGCAGGAAGACGAGGCCATTGCCCGGCGCGGCGTCGGCCGGCTGGAGGCGCCGAACCAGCTTCCCGTCGGGCACGCTCCGGAAAACGATCCCTTGCGATTCGCTCACCGCCAGCGTCTTGCCGTCCGGCGCGAGGGCGACCGCGGACAGCCCTCCGTCCACGGCAAAGCCCCCGGTCTCCTTGCCCGTCGCCACGTCCCAACAGCGGATCACACTCGCGGGCGGATATTCGCCCGTGACGAGCGTCTTACCGTCGGAGGTGAACGCCAGGTAACGGGCGCAGGCCCGCCAGCGCACCGTGCCCAATCGCAAAGGGCGCCAGGCGGCAGCGGGTCGCCGTAGGCGTCTGTGCGCGGCCGGCGTCGGCCCCGCGGCCGTCCTGCACACGACCGCCCCCAGCGCCGCCGCACATTTCAGCCTGGTCATGGCCTTCCGTCCTCCCGCTTCGACAGCCGGCCCAGCGCCGCCTTCGCCTCCCGCGTCCGCCGCGCCCCTCCGCCCCGTGGCTCAGCTCCTCCAGCAGCTTCCGTGCGTCCGCCGAGCCGATATGCTCCAGCACTTCGACGCCGCGCAGGGCCCGGGCCTCCTCCGCGTCCTCAACCGGCTTATCCAGTCCCCGCGCCAGCTGCTCCAGCCGCCGCCGAGTCTCCGGCGAGGGCTTCCCCGCCAGCGCCTGCCGCACCGCCGGCCCGGCCAGGTCGCCCAGCTCCGCCAACCCGCGCGATGCCTTCTCGCGCGCCTTGAAGTCGTCGCCGTCCAGCGCCGCCAGCAGCTTGGCGATCCGGGCCGCGTCCACCTCGGCCGGCCGCAGGTGTTTTTGCAGGAACGGCACGCTCGCGGCGGGGTCGGCCGCCAGCTGCCAGCCGGCAGCGCAGGCCTTGCCGGCGTCGGCGTCGGCCAGGTCGTCCCACAGCGACGCCAGCCGCTCCGCCGTGAGCGTTTTTGCGCCCGTTTCATCCGCCAATCCGGTCAGGTCCCAGATGAGGGCGGTCGTGTCGTGGCTGCCCGAAATCAGGCGGCGGCCGTCCGGCGAGAAATCGAGAGACCTGACCCGATCCCGATGGCCCGTGAGGACGGTGCGCAGTTTTCGCCGTGCTGACTTCCCAAAGATAAATCACGCCCATGTTGCCACAGGCCGCCAGCGTCCTGCCGTCAGGCGAGAAGGTGGGGCGATAGAGCGGGAAGGCCGGCTGCCCGTCCTTGGGGACAAGCAACGCGGGCAGCTCTTTTTTCGCGGACGGGTCCCACAGGTCCACCTCGCTGCCTCCCGTCGCCGCGACTACGTCGTCCGTCCAGAGAAAACTGGAGGCCGAAGCCTCCGTACTTGAGCCGCGTTGGCCACTTGTCGAGTTCCTTCCCACCGGCCACATCCCAAAGCGACATCTCGATCGGCCCCTCCGGATGAGAGTGCATGACGACGAGCGTTTTGCCGTCGGGGGAGAAGGCGAACTCTCCGAGACCGTTATCGTCGATAGCGATCCGCTTTGCCATTTTCCCCGTGCCCGCGTCCCAGAACTGGATGCCCGTTCCGAACGTGCCTCTTGTAGCCAGGTTTTTCCCGTCCGGCGTAAAGACCGCCACCCAAGCCTTGTCCTTTCCTCCGTCCAGTTCGGCCCGCTTCTTTCCCGAATCCAGGTCCCATAAATCTGCATTGCCGCGAAAGTTGGTCACGGCTGCAATCTTTCGGTCGTTGGAAAAGTCGATGTGGTAATCGAGGGCTTCTCCTCCCACTCCGGCGACGTCAATCCGGCGCGCCACGGTTCCCTTGTCCGCGTCCCACACGCGCACCATCCGGTCGGCGCAGCCCGTCAGCGCCGTGCGGCCGTCCGGCGCGAAGGCAGCGGAACAGACGATGGCGTGGTGTTCGCCCGTCTGGGCGAGATCTTTGCCCGTCGCCACGTCCCACACATGCAGCAAGCCGTCGTAGTCGCCGGCCGAAGCGAGGCGCTTGCCGTCGGGCGAGAAGACGGGATCGGCGACCCAGCCCGGCGGCACCGCGGAGGTCAGCTTCCGAAGTTCCTTGCCCGTCGCCGCGTCCCACAGGCCGACGGCCGGCGGGTCGTCGCCGGACGAATCCAGGGACGCGATGAGCTTGTCGTCCGGCGAGACGGCGACGGCCCGAACCGCCCCTTCCGGAACGCGGAACGAGAGGAGCGGTTCGCCGGTCGATGCGTCCCAAAGCGCGAAGGAGTGGGAATCCTCCCCGGCCCAGAACAGCTTCTTGCCGTCCGGGGAAAAGCCGACGGCCGTGAACCGAGTGACTGCTTCCTTTTTCACCTCTTGCTTGAATAGCTCCTTTCCGGTGGCGACCTCCAGCAAACGGAGCGTGCCCGGCGGTCGGCCGACGACCAGCTTCGTGCCGTCGGGAGAAAACGCCAGGTGGGCGGAGCGGCCGTCGCCTTCCTCCTGTTCGCGCAGGATTTCCTTACCCATTCGCCGCCTCCCATACGCGGACGACGCCGTCGTTGCCCACGCCGGCGAGCAGCTTGCCGTCAGACGAATAGCAGAGGAGGGGGAAATAGGTGGACAAGTCCTCGATCCGGCGAAGCTCCTTGCCGTCGGGGACGCTCATGAAAACGACGCCTTTCGATTCCCAGGCCAGATTCAGCCGCCATCGTCTTGCCGTCCGGGGCGAGGGCGAATGCGGTCACGTGAGACGACGGATGGTAGATTCCGGTTTCTTTGCCCGTGGCCGCGTCCCAAAAGCGAATCACGGTGGGGCCGTTCATTTCTCCCGTTATCAGCGTCTTGCCGTCCGGCGTGAACGCCAGGAAGCGGTGCAGACCCGCCAGCGCACCGTGCCCAGGCGCAGTAGGGCGCCCGGCGGCAGCGGATCGCCCTGGGCGTCGGTGCGGACTTCCTTTCCGCCCGCCGCGAACAGGACGCCGGGGAGGGAGGCGAATAGCAAGAACGCCGGGAGGATCGCCCGAAGCGGAGATGCGCATCGAAGAGACATGGACGCTCCTTGTTGGTGCTCATCCGGGCGACGCCGTTGGAATTGCCCCCGTCGGTTCCCGAGGGCCATTCTAATCCATTCGCGGGGGCGGGCGGAAATATTCCCGTATGAAATCCCGCCCCTCCGGGAAATAAGATAACGGCGGGGCGGGCGTTTCCGCCGCGGCCGACGGAGCTGCCGATGCCGACGAGTCCGGTTCACGGCGTTCTCGATCACGTCCGGCGGGCGGCGCTGCGCGAACAGGACGCCGCGCGAACCGACGGCGAATTGCTCACGCGCTTCCTCAGTCAGCGCGACGAGGCGGCGTTCGAGGCGCTGGTACGGCGACACGGCCCAATGGTGCTCAGCGTCTGCCGGCGCGTCCTCCGGTCGGAGTCCGACGCCGAGGACGCCTTTCAGGCGACGTTCCTCGTGCTGATCCGCAAGGCGGCCTCGATCCGGCCGCGCGAACGCGCGGCCAACTGGCTGTACGGCGTCGCCTTTCACACGGCCCAGAAGGCGCGGGCCGCGGCCCTCAAGCGGCGCGCGAAGGAAAGGCGGGCGGGCAAGATGCACCGGCCGGACGCGCCCGACGACCGCTGGCAAGAGCTATTGCCGCTGCTGGACCGCGAGCTGGTTCGGTTGCCGGATCGTTACCGCATCCCGATTGTCCTGTGTGAGCTGGAAGGCAAGACGCACAAGGAGGCGGCGCGACAGCTCGGCTGGCCGGTCGGCACGGTGTCGGGCAGGCTGTCGCGCGGGCGGGCCGAGCTGGCGCGGCGGATGAAGCGGCACGGGGCCTCGCCTCAAGAGCTGACGCCGGCCGTCGTGCCGCCGGCGCTGACGGCGACGGCCGTGAAGGCGGCGACGGCGTTCGCCGCGGGGTCGGCGGCCGTCGCGGTTTCGGCGAAGGTGATCGCCCTGGCGGAAGGAGCGTCGAGAGCCATGTTGCTGACGAAACTCAAGGCGGTCACGGCGCTGCTGCTGGCGGCCGCGCTGGCCGGGGCCGGGGCGGCCGTCGCCTGGGCCTCGATGCCGCGCCGGGAGGGGCGGGCGCTGATGAATCCCGATTCCACGCAGGCGGCTTCGGGAGACAAGGCCCCCGATGCGTCGCCCGACCCGGAGGAGAAGGCGGTTCGGGAGTATGTGGCCGAGCTGCGGGCCACGGTCAAGAACCCTAGCGACGATCATGCGGTTTACCGCCTGGTCATCGACGCCAGGTTCCGCAACGCCGTCACTTGGGCGGCGAAGCACGACGAGGAGGCGCTGGTGGTGGAGTTGATCCGGGATTATTGCGGCCCGAATAATCCGGACAAGGGCGGAACGGCGCTGACCTGGGCGGCGTGGTTGAACTACCCCGAAGTGGTCAAGGTCCTGCTCGACCGCGGCGCGAAGGTGAACGCCGCCGACGCCGAGGGTCGGACGGCCCTGCACGAAGCGATCGGGTGGGGAGTGGAGACGGTTCGTCCGCTGCTGGACAAGGGCGCCGACGTCAACGCCCGGACGAAATCCGGCGAGACGCCGCTGATGCTCGCGGCCGCCGGCAACCAACCCACCGGCTGCCAACCCGAGGTCGTGCGTCTGCTGCTGGACAAGAAGGCCGACGTCAACGCCCGCGACGACGACGGCCGGACCCCCCTGATGTTCGCCGCGGAGAACGGCCGGCTCGAAAACGCCAAGCTGCTGTTGTCCGAAGGCGCCGACGTCCGGCGGAAGGACAAGCAGGGCCGGACGGCGCTGGACCTGGTGAAGCCCGCCGACAACTTCCTGAAGTGGACGGGGGCGTGGACGGAGCAGGGCCTGAAGGCGACCCAGGCCAAGGCGGAGCAGGACGCGGCGGCGCTGCGGCAACTGCTGGAACGGGCCGGCGGCAAGGAATAGCGCCTTTTCTACGATAAAACGGAGCCGCGACCGTAAGGGAGCGGGCAAGGTCCTTGAACCTTGCCCGCTCCCTTACGGTCGCGGCTCTGACGCTTCGATGCAAAAACCGGGATACGGTTCCGCGTCCCGGCCGTCTATAAGGGAGGAAGAGGCCGATCGAGGGATCATTCGCATGGAAGACCGCGCGCTATCGAAGGTGCTCAGCGAGATCCGCAAGACGGCGGCCGGCGGCGACGGCGTCGGCGACGCCGAGCTGCTGGGCCGCTTCGCCGCGACCGGCGATGTGGCCGCCTTCGAGCTGCTCGTCCGCCGACACCAGCGCCTCGTGTTCGGCGTCTGCCGCCGCATCCTGCGCGACCACCACGACGCCGAGGACGCTTTCCAGGCCACGTTTCTGGCCCTCGCCCGCAAGGCCGGCGGCATCGGCAAGCGGGAGGCTTTGGCGGGCTGGCTGTTCCGCGTCGCCTATCGCGCCGCCCTGACCGCGCGGGCCGGACGGGCGCGGCAGGTCAAGGGGGATGGGCCGGCCGCGGCTGCCGATCCCACGGCGGAGACGGAGCGGCGCGAGCTGTGCGCGGCGGTGGACGAGGAGGTGAATCGGCTGCCGGAGCGGTTCCGCACGGCGGCCGTCCTCTGCTATCTCGAAGGCAAGACAGTGGACGAGGCGGCCCGGCTGCTCGGCTGTCCGCGCGGCACGGTGGCCAGCCGGCTGGCGCGGCGCGGAAGCGCCTCCACACGCGGTTGACCCGGCGCGGCGTCGGCCTCACGGTCGGCGTCGGCGCGGCGGCGGACAGCCTGGTCCGCCCTACGGTGCGGGCCGCGGTGCTGTACACGTCCGGCAAGGCGGCGGGGCAAAGCGTTTCCCTCACGGCGGTCGCCCTGGCGAAGAAAGTGGTGCGGGCCATGTTCGTGAAAAAGATGACCACCGGCGCGACGATCGCGGCGGCGCTGGCGGGCGTGCTGCTGCTCGGCGGCGGGTTGAGCATGTGGATGCGGACGAAGGCGGCGGCCGCGCCGCCGCCGGCCCAGGCCGCTGCGGAAAAAGGGCCGCCGGAGAAGGAAGCCGCGGTCACGGCGGTGACGGTGAGCCGGCCCGTGCGGCGCGAGCTGGCTCCGTCCGAGGATTTCACGGGCCGGCTGGAGGTCCCGGAGGTGATTCCGGTCGTGGCGCGAGCGAGCGGCCGGTTGGTGGACGCGCCGAACCTAGTGGCTGGAGTTGAGACGGTCGTCAAGAAGGGCGACACGCTGTTTCAGATCGATCCGGCACCCTTGAAGGAGGCGTTGGCCGATGCGGAGGCGAAGCGGGACGCGGCGGCCGCCGGGCCGGCGCGCGACGCCGCCGAGGCCGCCGTCCGACGCGCCCGGCAGGACCTGGACGCCGCCCGGATCGTGGCGCCGGCGGACGGCAGGTTTCGGTATTCCCGCCGCAAAGGCGACGAGGTCGCTGGCGCGTGGGAGCGGCCGCGCCTGCTGGCGCAGCTCACGCCCCTCTCCGGGTCGATGGGCGTGCGCTTCGAGATGGACGAGCGGACCTACCTGCGCTACGGCCGCGCCCTGGCCGCCCGCGAGGTTCAAGGAGTGGACGGCCCGCTTTCCGTGGGCCTGACGGACGAGACGGGCTTCCCCCACGAAGGAATGCTCGCGTCTTTCGACGACCATTTCAACGCGGATACGGGCACGATCACCGTGGATGGCCTCTTTGCGGAATCCGGCGGTCTGCTTCTGCCGGGCATGTTCGCGCGGGTGCGTCTGCCGTTCGGCAAGCCGGCCCCGGCGCTGGAGGCGACGGAGGAAGCGATCTTCGCCGACCAGGGCAAGCACTACGTCTGGCTGGTCAACGACCGCGGCACGGCGGAGCGGCGCGAGGTGCGGCTCGGCGGCGAGGACGGTGGGATGCGCATCGTGGAAGAGGGACTCGGCCCGGACGATTGGGTGGTCGTCGCCGGCGGCAAGGATCTGCACGCCGGCGACAAGGTCGAGCCGTGTCGCGCCGCCATGCCGGGGAGCAAGTTCGAGCCGCGGCGGTGAGGGAGCGGTCTTCGCCCCAACCGCTCCCTCACCGTCGCGGCTCGGATTGGTCGCGGCTCGGTTCCGTCAAGCGTCCGCGTCCTTTCGCAGCAAATCGTAGTCGTAGGCGCAGGCCGGACAGCCAGCGAGGTGTTGCCACTCCGCCTCGGTCGGCGCCCGGCCGGACGCGATCTGCAAGAGCTGCCGGGCCTTGAAGCATTCCTTCTCGTCGTGGGAGACGAAGTACCAGCACCAGTCGCAGGCGCCGCAATGCTCCTCTTCGGCGGCGGTCCACGTTTCACCGCGGAACAGCTCCTGGGCGCGAACCAGCGTCAGGCATTCGTCCCCATTAGGGATCGGTTGATAGTCGGCGAGGGTGTGCTTGCGTTTGCGGTGGACAGGGGCGTGCATGGCGGCGTGCATGGCGTTGGTCCGCCGCGGGGGCGGCTCCGGTTCGGCGCGGATACCGGCACGGGCGTCCTGACCGCCGGGGCGGGAAAACGGTTCCCACAACCATTGTATACGATAGGCCGGCGCGTCTGTTCAAGAATTCAGGTACGCGATTCCACGATTCCGGACGGCAGGCCGCACGCACGGACGGGAGGATGGTTCGCATAAACGACCGGCGTCGGGCGACGCAACTCCTTCTTCAGGCGTCAAGCAAGCCGTTCCGCCAACCGCCGGAGTCGTTGGAGGAAGGGAAGGAAGCCCCGCGGGCAACGCGCGGCGACCACCTCCAGGTCGGCGCAGTCACAGACGGCGGCGTAGAACTCCGCTTGCGACTGCTTCCATTTGTGCTGGCGCATGAGCGATCGGCAGAATTGCTTGGGATGGCGTGGGGACCCTTTCCCGCCGTCCAGGGTTTCTGGCGAGGGAGGCAAGGGGAGCGTAAGACCGAGGACATTGCCGAGCGCTTTATGGTCGGCCAAGATCCAGGCGTCGAATGCTTCCACCGGTATTGCCAGGGCGCGCGGAAGACGTAATCGGTCGCTCTCCTGGGCGGCGTCGAATTCCCCGATGCGCTCGTGCCGCCGGTCGGCGTCCGTCACGCAGACGAGGGCGTCGAACTTTTTGTCCGTCGCGTGCTTGAGGGCCTTCAACGCGAGTTTGAAATGGCCTCCGCCCTTGCCGGGGAAAGGATTGCCGCGCGGCAGATCATGCACATCGAGCCATTCGTAGGTCGTGGATTCCGGCAAGACGCGCCGCACCAGGCGCGCAGCGCCTGCGGGTTCTCCTCCGCCGGATGCCCTTCGTGCGACCCTTCCGAGATGAGCAGCACTCTCACGGCGACGCCGCCTCTTGGGTGCTTGCGGGCGCGGCCAGGGCCTCATCACCCTCGGCCGTCCAGATTTCGCCGAGCTGGAAGATGTCCATCTGCTCGCGCACGGATTTGCTTTCGGAGAGCCGGTGCGTCGTGACGGCGCCGTCCGGCCCCTTCAGGCAGAGCGTGACTTCCTCCGGCTTGAAGAGGTCCACCACGTAGGGCGAGTGCGTGGTGAGGATCACCTGGGTCCGATCTTGTTCGGACACAAGCTCTCTCAAAATCTGCAAAACCTCCCTCAAGCGCTGGGGGTGAACGCCGTTCTCTGGCTCTTCGATGAGCAGCAGGCCCGGCGGCTGCGGCGAGAACAAGATCGCCAGGTACGCCAGCACCAGCATCATGCCGTCGGACGCCTGGGCCGCGGGAAGGAGATCCCCACTTGCCTGCTCGAAATAGATTCCCAAGCCCTTCCCAGTAGTCGAAACAGCCGAATTAGGAGGTGCGGTCTGGTATGCCCCCTCGCGGTTCAACCGGATTCGCCGCACGGCCGGGAAAACATCGTGGAAGCGCTGCTCCACTTCGCCGAACTTCTCATGATCGCCGGTGAGGATGTCATTGAGATACATGGCGAGGCCGAAGCCCGACGCCTCCATGCCGAACTGCGTGGCGAAGTCGAAGGACACTGGAAGTGAGAGTAATGAGGGAATCCAACGGTAAAATTGCATGGACCCGACAGTCTGACCAAGCCAGTTCACTGGGGCGTTGCCGGGGCCCAAGGACGCAGGAGGATCGACAGGCGTTAAGTGATTGTGTACTACTTGAGGAGCATTGCGGCCGCTCGCCGGAAACCGAACTCCGATCGCGTGTCGGACGGTTCGACCGTCCCACCGGCCCGTCGCCTCAAAGGTGACCTGTGAGTCGCTTTGCCGCCACACCAGTTGACGCCCGGTCCAACGTCCCTCGAAGGTTTCTCCTTGCTGTGTCCGTACTATTCGCGAGTACGCCCGCAGCGCCTCCAACACACTCGTCTTGCCGGAGTCGTTCGGCCCGATCAGGACGTGGATCGGCGTCAGTTCCAGCGTCATGTCGTGGAGCGCCTTGTAATTTTGGACGCGAAATGTCTTAATCATCGCTCGTCTCCCGCCGCCCGTTCCTGACAGCGTACTCGTTCAGCCCGTTCGGCGAAAGCCTTTTTCGCCCTGCCCGGCGCACCATTTTCTACAATAATATTAGCCCGCCCACGCCCGGCGGGGCCACATCAAGATCCGTGTTGGAAACCCAGTACCCGAAGGAGGTGAGCCTATGGCTACCGCGACCTGGATCCGCGAGGAGCTGGACCGGCAAGGCGTCGCCTACGAGGAGCTGCACCACGCCGAGGCCTTCACGGCCCAGCAAGTGGCCCAGCACGAGCACGTCAGCGGCCACCGCGTCGCCAAGGTGGTCTGCGTCCTGGCCGACGGTCGGCCCGTCGAGCTGGTCCTGCCCGCCAGCCGGCGCGTCGATCTCGACCGGCTGCGCGACCAGCTCCGGGCCAACGTCGTCCGTCTGGCCAGCGAGGAGGAAATGGGACGGCTCTTCAGCGACTGCGAGGTCGGCGCCGTCCCGGCGCTGCGGCACTGGAAGGGGGTGGATGTCGTCATGGACGGCCATCTGGGCCGCGGCGGCGACGTCTTCCTGCTGGGAGGCACGCACCGCGACGCCTTCCGCATGCGCTTCGACGACTGGTTCGCGATGGTGAATCCGCGCGTCGAGTGCTTCTGCGAGCCGGAAACGACGATGCACTGACGCGACGATGGGGGCCGGTATTGTTTAGCCGCGGTTCGGAGAACCGCGGCTAAACGGACAATAATGATCGGATTTGCATCAAAACACCGGCGGCAGCCCCATCGCCCGCCGCCACGCCGACAGCTGGCCGTTGTGGCTGGCGTGGTGTGAAGTCATCAGGCCGACCATTAGGGCGCCGATGGTGGGGAAGCGTTCGCGGATCCTTTCCGGCGCCGGCTGGGCCAGCGTCTCCGGCGAAACCTTCGTCACGGCCTCACCCAGACGGGCGAAGGCGTCCTCCAGCGTCTTGAGCAAGACGGCCTTGGATGGGTAGCCCGAGCGGTCGGCCAGCGGCTGGGCGCCCATGCCGAACAACTCCTTCCAGCCCGCCGGACACATCGGCGGCAAGCCCAGCTTGTCCAGGGCCACGTCGCCGGCCGCCCAGGCCAGGTGGCCCAGCAGGAACGCCGGGTGGTTCATCACGCGGCCCGCGACCGGCTGGGCGCACATCTGATCGTCCGGCACGTCCGCGACCAGCTTCTGGCTGTACCACAGGTTCAGCTTGAAAGCTGGCATAATGAGATCCATCATCGTCGCCGTCCTCCTCCCACGGAACCCGTCGCTTGCGCTCCGGGCTGGTATTTCGGATCGCTCACGCCCCGTGATAGTCGATCTCCTTGACCTCCAGCGCGTACTTCTGGATGAATTCCTTCCGCGGCTCCACCTTCTCGCCCATGAGCGTGCGGAACAGCTCGTCGGCCTTGAGGGCGTCGTCCAGCTGCACTCGCATCAGCGTCCGCGTCTTGGGGTCCAGCGTCGTCTCCCACAGCTCCTCCGGGTTCATTTCGCCCAGGCCCTTGAACCGCGTCACCTCCATGCCGCGCTCGCCCAGCCGGCGGATTTCGCCGACCAGATCGCGCAGGTGGTTCAGCTGCCGGCGCTGATCGCCGGCCTCCAGCACCAGACGCGGCGTCGGCTCCCGCCCCGCCAGCCGCAGGGGCGGCAGCAGGTCCGTCGGCAAGAGGCCGAACCGCCGCAGCTCCTCCAGGCCGCGGTTCACCTCGCGCACCTTGTGCAGCTCCTTCGGATAATAGCGATCCTCGCCGTTGCCGTTGGCCGGCTGCGACTCGTCGCCGACCACCAGATCGTGGCCCAGCTCCTCCGCCTTCCGCCGCAGGAACTCCGCCTGCTCCTCAGGCGTGTGGAACCACTCGTCCCGGTGGTGGAACGTCACCCGGTGCATCGGCAGCCCCCGTGCGTCCACCTTCGGCAGCCGCTCCGCCAGATTCAGACCCAGCCGCTCCACGATCGTCAGGGCGTCGTCCAGCCGGGCCGTCGCCTTCACCAAGGCGGCCAAGTCGTCCCCCTGGATCACGCGCGGCGGGCCCCCCCTGTATCCCCCCCCGTTCCGGGGGGGGATACGGGGGGGGCGGCAGCACCGTGAGCCGCGTCTCCTTCAGGCCGCGCTCCATCAGCTCGCTGCTCATCACCTCGGCGGTCGCCACGAAGCGCACCTCCTTCTTCTGCTTCACCCGGTACAGCGGCGGCCGGGCCACGAAGATCCGGCCGTCGGCCACCAGCTTCGCCATCTGCCGATAGAAGAACGTCAAGAGCAACGTGCGGATGTGCTGGCCGTCCACGTCGGCGTCGGTCAGGATGATGATCTTTCCGTAGCGCAATTTCGCCGTGTCCTCGGTGTTGCCGATGTCCACGCCGATGGCGGAGATCAGGCTCGTGATCTCGGCGTTGTTGAGGAGGTTCTCCAGCCGGGCCTTCTCGACGTTGAGCGGCTTGCCGCGCAAGGGCAAAATGGCCTGGTAGGTGCGGTCGCGGCCGCTCTCGGCCGAGCCGCCGGCCGAATCGCCCTCCACCAGGAACAATTCGCCCTCGTCGCGGATGCGGCTGGTGCAGTCGAACAGCTTGCCCGGCAGGCCGCCGCCGCTCAGGATGCTTTTACGGTCCTTCAACGCCTTCTTGGCCTTGCTCGCCGCCTCGCGGGCCTCCGCCGCCAGCGCCACCTTCTTCATGATGGTCTGCGCGACCTTGGGGTTCTCCTCCATGAACTTCGCCAAATGCTCGGACACCACGCCGGCGACGATGCCCTCGACCTCCAGATTGTTCAGCCGCTTCTTCTCCTGCGAATCGAACTGCGGCTCGGGAACCTGGACGCTGATCACGATCGTCAGCCCCTCGCGGAAGTCCTCGCCGATCGGCGACACGTTCTTGAACAGCTCCTCCTTGGCGCCGTAGGCGTTCAGCGTGCGCGTCAGGGCCGTGCGGAAGCCGCTCAGGTGCGTGCCGCCGATCGAGTTGAAGGCGTTGTTCGTGTAGCAGCGGTTGCGCTCCTCCTCGCTCCGCGTGTACTGCATCGCTATCTCCACCGCGACCTGATCCACCGTCTTCTCGATGTGGATCGGCGGATGAATCGGCTCCTCCATGCGGTTGATGTACTTGACGAACTCGGCCAGGCCGCCGTCGGCCTTGAAAACCTCTTCCTTGCCGGTGCGCTCGTCGTGCAGGGTCAGCGTCAGACCCTTGTTGAGGAAGGCCAGCTCGCGCAGCCGGTCCTCCAGCGTGTCGTAATCGAACGCGACGTCGTGAAAGATTTCCGGGTCGGGCTTGAACTTGACGAGGGTGCCGGTGCGCTTGGAGGCGCCGATGTCGCGCACGGGGGTGACGGCCTTGCCGCGCTCGTACTCCTGCATGTAGGTGCGGCCGTTGCGCTGCACCTGGGCCTCGGTCCACTCGCTCAGGGCCGTCACCGCCTTGGCGCCCATGCCGTGCAGGCCGGCCGCCACCTTGTAGGCGCCCTTGCCGAACTTGGCCCCGGCGCCGACCATCGTCATCACCACCTGGAGCGTCGGCAGCTTCTCCTTGGGATGCTCATCGACGGGAATGCCGCGGCCGTCGTCGGCCACGCTCAGGCTGCCGTCCACGTTGATGTGAACGTTGATGTGACGGCAGAAGCCGGCCAGGGCCTCGTCCACGCTGTTGGCGACCAGCTCATAGACCAGATGGTGCAGGCCCTTCACGCCGGTGTCGCCGATATACATGCCCGGGCGCTGGCGGATGTCGCTCGAAGTCGCGCAGCACGTCCACGTTGCTGGCGTCGTACTGGTCCGACGCGGCCTGGGCGACGGCCTGCTCCTCGGCGGTGCGTTCGGCGTCGATCATCGCGGTGGGGTTGTCGCTCATCGTCTCGTTCTCCATCCGAGCCGTGGGGCAGGCTTCTAGCCTGCCTTGTGGGCAACGGCAGGCTAGAAGCCTGCCCCACGGCGGAAATCGTTCACTCCACCGGGCCGGCGCGGAAGCGCAGGTCCGTCAGGGGAGTGTTGGGCAGTCGGCGGCGCAACTCTTCCAGCAGCCGGCGCTTGTGGAAGTGGGCCAGCTCCTGCAACAGGACGGCGTTGCCGACCGTCACTTCCAGGACGCCGCGGCGCAGAGCGGCGACGCGCGTCTGGGCGGCGAAGTCGGGGCCGGCCGCCTCGGCCCAGGCTTTCTCCAGGTGCAGACGGCCCTGGCGTCGGCCCCAGCCGCGGGCGGTGAACAGGCGGGCCAGGATGTCGCCCAGGTTCTCGGGGCCTCGGCCGGGCGAGTCGCGGCGAATGGCCATGAGGTTCCCTCGAAAGGATGAAGGATGAAGGATGAACCAAGCCTATTCATCCTTCATCCTTCATCCTTTAGAGCCTATCCCAAAACCCCTGCCGCCCTCCAGGTGATCCAGGCGCAGGCGAAGTGGAGGAAGGCTTTGTAATTGGGGACTTTTTTCTCCCAGCGGATCAACAGTCGTCGGAAGCGGTTCATCCAACTATGCGTCCGCTCCACCACCCAGCGCCGCGCCCGATACCCGGGGATCTTCTCCCTCGGCTCCGCCTTGGCCCCCCGGCGCTTCTTGACCGGGATGTGGGCTGTGTAACCCCAGCGGGCCACCAGCTCCCGCACCGAGGGGTAGTCATACCCCTTGTCCCCCAGAAAGTGCTGTGGCTTCTCCGGCGTGGGCTCGGGTCGCTCGATCGGGATGCTGTCCAGGGTGGCTTCGACCAGTTTCATGTCGGCCCGGTTGGCCCCGGCCACCTCCAGGCCCAGCGGCACGCCGCGGCCGTCCGTCAGCAGCGAACGCTTCGTGCCCTTTTTGGCCCGATCGGTGGGGTTCTTGCCCGTCTTTTTTCCCCCCGAGCGGGGCCTTGGTCATGGTCCCGTCCAGGCTCTGCCATTCCCAGTCGATGCCGACCTTGTCGTCGTACTCGTGCAAGGCCTTTTGCCACAGCTGGCGGAACAGCCCCCGCTTTTGCCAGCGTTGGAAGTAGCGGTGCAGACTGCTGCCGGAGCCGAACTCGGGCGGGGCGGCCTTCCAGTGGCCGCCGGTACGCAGGACGTAGAAAATGCCATCCAACACCTGGCGTTGGGGCAAAGGCGGCCGTCCCCCCTTGCGGGAGCGGCGCACCTTGGGCAACAGGGGTTCGATGCGTTCCCAGAGGGCGTCCGGGATACGGAAAGTATCGACAACCGTTTCACGAGAAGCGGCCATGACTCTGCTCCAGTTCGGTAGATAAGTGGCTACTTATATTATACCCTCCGACCGGGTTTTGGGATAGGCTCTTAGCTTGCCCCCAGCGCCGTCGGCACCACCAAATACGAGTAATCCGCCCCGCAATGGATCAGCACCGGCGTGTCGGCGTCGATCAGGTCCAGCGTCAGCTCGGCGTCCGGCGGCACGATCTTGAGCATCTGCGTCAGCCACTCGGGGTTGAAGCCGAGGTTCATCGCCTTGCCCTCGTAGGCCAACGGCAGCTCGACCTTCGATCGGCCGGTGTTGACGCCCTGCGCCTCCAGCGTCAGCTTGTGCTTGCCGAAGCGGAAGGCCACGCGCTTCGTCTCGGCGTCCACCATCACCGCCGCCTGGCGCACCGCGGCCAGGAGCGGCGCCGCCGTCACCGTCGCCTTCACGGCCGGTTTCTTGGGGAAAATCTCACGATAAGGCGGATACCGCCCCTCCACCAACCGACTGTACAGCACCGCCCGGCCGGTTCGGAACAGCACGTCATTGGGGCGAATACAGATCTTCACGCTCTCTTCTGGGTCGTCCGCCAGGTTGCGCTCCAGCAGGCCCATCGCCTTGGTCGGCACGACCGGCATCTGGCCCTTGGTGGTGTGGCCCTCGTGGGCCGTCGCCGTCCCCTGCGCCAGCGCCAGCCGGTAGCCGTCGCTGCCGACCAACCGGGCCGTGTCGCCGTCCAGGTCCCACAGCACGCCCGTCATCGAATAGCGGCCCGTCTCCGGCGCGACCGCGAAGATGGTCCGGCGGATCATCTCGCGCAGCGTGCCGGCGGAGATCTCGTGGTACTTCTCCTCGGCGAAGGTCGGCCACTCCGGGAACTGGGCCGGGTCCTCGCCGGCCATCTCGAACTCCAGCGTCGGCCCGCGCACCGTGCAGGCGGCCTGGTCGGCCTCGATGGTCAGCTCCTCGTCGGTGGCCTCGCGCAGGATGGCGACGAGCCGCGCCGCCGGCAAAATGGCCTCGCCCGGCTCCTCGATGGTCAGTCCCTGCACGTCCAGGCGGATGCCGACTTCGAGGTCGGTGGCCATGAGGGTGCAGCGGCCGTCGGCGGCCACCGCCTTGAGATTGCGGAGGATCGGCTTGACCTCCCGCGCCGGCAACGCCGCGCTGGCCAACTGACACGCCGACAGCAGTCCTTCCCGACGGCAACGCGCTCGCATGGTTCATATCTCTCCCTGGTCATGGGCGGTAGGGGCGGGGTTGCCCCGCCCCTACTCACGCCCCGGGTTTTTCTTCTTCCAATCAATCCAATGCTCTTTCATCCCCAGCAGCAGTATTCAGGTGAGCCGGGTTTCCGTTGACAGCCGCCTGCCGTATTCCGCTACTCCTGTCCCCCCCAGGATGATGCGCCGCGACGGCCGTTGTGGAAATCGTGTCGCGCAATGGGCGCGCTTCCGTCGTTGGCGGTCGCGCATTTCTCGTCGTCGGCGCCGCCCTGGCGAGCCGGGTTGCGTAAGCACCCCGAGCCACCGAAGGCGCGCCCATTGCGCGACGGCTTTTCCACCATTCCCTACCGTCTCTGTTTGTCCTATAAGTCCCATGGGACTTATAGGTCCTATGGGACGGATGGGACGAAGAGAGACACTACCCACCATTCCGCTCACCTCAAATCGGCCTGCAGTTGCCGCACGGCCCCGGACAGGGCGAGGTCGTCGGCGAGGGCCTGCTCGACCTTGCGGCAGGCGTGCAGGACCGTGCTGTGATCGCGGCCGCCGAAGTAGGCGCCGATTTGTTGCAGCGACAGGTCGGTCAGCCTCCGGGCGAGGTACATGCCGACCTGTCGCGGCAAGAGGGCCTGGCGCGAGCGGTCGCGCGACTGCAACCGCCGCGCTTCGACCCGGAAGTAACGGCCGACGCGCTGGGCGATGCTTTCGACGGTGGCCTGCCGGGCCTCGGCGTCGGTGCGGAAGGACTCGGCGACGACCTCCACGGCGGGCGGCCCGCCGTGCAGCCGGGTCAGCGCCTCCAGCCGGGTCACGGCACCGTCCAGCTGCCGGCCGCTGCCGCCCACGTGGTCGGCCAGCCAGCGGATCACGGTCGGATCGACCGTCAGCCCCGTTCGGGCGGCGCGATCCTGAATAAAGGTATATCGGCTGGCGGGGGCCAGCGACTCCAGCCCGACGATCAGCCCGGCCGCCAAACGGCTGGTAAGGCGAGTCGGCAATTCCAGTTGCGCAGGCCCCACGGCCGCCGTGAAGATCAGCTGCACCTGGCGTGCGAGTCCACGGTCCAGGAGCTGAACCACCGCTTCCACGGCCGCAGGGGACAGGCGATGCACGTCCTCGACGGCCACGAGGTCGGCCTGGCGGGCGGCGGCGAGGTCGGCGACCGACTCGGCGGGGTCGCGGTCAAAATCTCCCGCCGTGAGAACCAGCGCCGACAGACCGGGCTGGCGCTCGGCGATGCGGGCGACGAGTCCGGCGACGAGGTGCGTCTTGCCGGCGCCGGCCGGCCCGTGGAGGAACAGCGGGTTGACGGTCAGGCGGGCCGAGGGATTCATCCCTCCAGAGCGGCCGCAAACGCAGTCGGCGACGCGCTCGACGGCGGCCAGAGCGGAGCGATTTTCCGGCAGCGACACCCACGAGGTCAGCGTCTGCATGCGCGTTGAGGTTCCTCCGCGACCGGCTCGCCCCGAGCTTCCTGCGATGGGTTCATTTTAGCGAAATTGGGGGTGTTTCACAAGGGTAATCGGAGCGACGGAAGGGACTGTTGGAGAAGAAGATACGTATGGTAAGTGGGGGGGCAGGAACGTCGGCCTAAAGCCCGCGTCGGTCGCCCATGACCGGCACGCCGGCCCTTTTCAGTCGCTCGACCAAATCGTCCAACACTCCGCCTCGGAGGATGGGGTAGTCCAACTCGATCTTTCGCCCATCCTTCAGCATGGCGACCGGGATGACGGCCTCCTCCGGCTTGCCGCGGTCCCCCGCGACCTGCCGGATCTGAAATTCAAAGCGCTGACAGTCCGAGAACCGCACCACATTCACCCGCCCCAGCGCCCCGCTCTTGAATTCGATCCGGTCGTCGGCAACGACCGCGTACTGGCTTGACGCCGCCCAGGCGGAAGTCCAGCACAGGATCGGCAAAAGCGTAAGCAGGCCGACGCCGAACAGCCTCATGCGAACAGGCCCCTTGCGCCGGACGACGAGGACGCCGATGGGCAACATGACGACGCCCAAGGCGATGAGCGAGTAGACGATCCAGGGAGCGGTGGTGTATACGGCCTCTGCGCCTCTGTCCATTCGGACCATGCAGCCGGCCGCCACGAGAGAAAGGGCCAAAATGGCCAGCGTGGGCGAATGGATCTTTCTCCACACGATTCCATGCCCTCCACACGAGCCGGAGCTGCGGCCTTACCTATGATGTATGATGCTACGGAAGGAAAGGCAATCGTCGCACCGCTGCTTGCCGCTCCGCGCGAAGACATCGTGCGCGGCAGTGAATCGCCGGAATAAGTCGAGGGGAAGGGGAAGCGTAGTGCGGCGCCACAAGACGCCGCGCTTATCGTCGGAGACGGCCGCGATCCAATATCACTCCACCGCCGACAAAAACGACACGTCCTCCGGCGTCAGCTGCTTCCACCCGCCCGCGTCCTCGAAGCGCCACACGCCCGCCCCGGCGGATTGCGAAGATTGACTTTTCCGTAATCGGCGCTGGACGACCGAGGCGCCGTCGTCTATCCTGCACGAGCCGCACCCATCGACGCGTGCATTCCCTTTCACACCGCCGCGCACGCTACGGAGGGGCGCCATGCCGGTCCCCGTCGATCCATTGCCGTTCCACGACGATCGGGAGGAGACGCTGGAAGCCGCCCGCTCCGGCGACGAGGAGGCGCAAGCCAAGCTGCTGGGGTCCATGCGCACCATCCTGAAGCGGCTGGCTTATGAACATTCGGCGCGCTTCATCAAGAAGAACTGGCGCGACTCCGACGTATCGCAGGCGGCGTTTCTGAAGGTGCTGGAGGAGATCAAGACCTTCCGGGGCTGCACGCCGGAACAGCTCGATGCGTGGCTGTCGGTCATCGTGGACCGCACGGTGGCGATTTTCGCCCGCGAGTCCCGCGCGGCCAAGCGCGACATCCGCCGTGAAGTCTCCGCCGAAGCGGCGGGGCTTGAGGAATCCCTCGGCGACGCAGCGCCGGCCGCCGACGCAATCGCGATCCGTCGTGAGGAACTGTCGCGCCTGAATGAGGCCGTCAGCCGCCTGCCGGAGGAACACGCCCGCGTCGTGCGGCTGCGGCTGGAGGAACTCTCCTGGGCGGAAATCGGTCAGCGCATGCACCGCGGCGCCGAGGCCGCCGCCGAACTGCACCGTCGGGCTTGCCAGGAGCTGAAAAAGGATTTGAAAGAGCCGTAATAACAACGTATCCCCCTGGCGAGCGGGGGCGCGGGAGCGCCCAAACTCGCCAGGGGGATGCCGCGCGGAAGACGCGGGCCGGATCGGCCTCTCATCAATCGGGGCCGATGACTTCGCCACCGGCGGGCGTCACTTGCGCCAGAAGACCGTCTCGGCCACCGCGGGCGAAATTGTTTTGACACTGCCGTCAAACATCGCCACGGACAACCCGGCTGAGTGCGGCGTCTGCGGGATATGCGGGTCCACCTCCTCCGGTCGCGGCCTTACCTGAAATGTCTTGCCAGGAACGGATGGACGAGTAGTGGCTGTGGCGGGATCGGTCACCGGAAGCACATCCTGCCAACCACGGTCGGCGAACGTGGCCCGTCGGTCGCCGTAGACCTCGCCGTTGTAAGGGTCGAAGACCCAGGTAAATATATTACACGTCTGTGCGAGCGTGGAATTTTGGTTGCCGCGGAGGAAGTACTTGTCGGTCAGGGCGATCGTGTGGCTAGCGCCGTCGGGGAGCGAGGCGTCCAAACTCACACTCCCGTCCATAGCAAACATGTTGAGGGCGTAGCTGCATTTGCACCGCACCTTGGCCTCGGCGGGGTCATGATCCCAGCTGGGGTCTGCCAGATTGTGGTAGACCTTTATATGACTCGGTTGGGCCAACTCGAACATTTCCTCGGCAGACATGTTGTTGCCGTACGCACGGGCGCATCGACGTAAGGGGTCAGACGGTAGAACAAAGAGGCGTCAGATGAGATCGCCTGTAGACCTGTCGTTGAGGAGCGCATCAAGTCCCGAATCTCGCCGCCGTTTTGGTCGCCCAGTTGATGCACGCCCAGGATCATCTGGCGCAGGTTGTTCTTGTTTTGCAATAGCGCGGCCGACTCGCGCGCGTGATGAACGGCGACGAACAGGAGGCCCATCAACACGGCGAGGATGGCGATGACGACGAGCATCTCGATCAGGGTGTAGGCGCGGCGCCGGATGAGGCCCAAGGTTCGCATGAGAGACTGCCTCCTACAGAATGAGAAAAGGCGAGCAGGTCGAGTACGGAACCGTGGTCCGGTTCCGTACTCAATCATCAAACATAACATGGGCGATCATCGGCCGTCGCCGGGCGATACAGCTGCGTGAGCGCCCTCGCTAACTGCTACATAAGTACACTCACGGCACAGGGGTCACAGGGGGGCTGCCGACTGACTGCATCTGTGTAATCAAGGGTGGTTGACCGTATGAGCCGCTTAACAAGATGCGGTATTGGTCGCCAGAACCCGGCGCGGGCGTGAAAGTGACGAAGCCTGTATCGATGTTTGCCGTACCGTTGACTGCATTTGTCGTTTGATCCACCGATGACATGTCGCTCCATTGGGTGGCACCCTTCGGCATCGTTTGGAACTTGACCGTCACCATGACGGGAGCATTGGCCGGGACCACGCCGGTTACTGACGCTGTGCCGCGGATCTGCCAGGTTACCGTCCCATTCACGGTGACAGACTGCACATAACAACTCCCGCCGGAAAAGGACCCGGCCGCCCTTACGCTGACGGGGATCGCGAGCATCCACAGCAAGCACGCGAGCATCAAACTCCACTGGTGTCTCTTGGCTTCGCCCAGCCGTCGCATTCTCATCGTAGGTGCCTCCCAACGCTAGCAGATCCAGCCCTACTGGTAAAGATGCATTTTTTCGGCAAACCCCACGCGCAATTTCGGGAATTCCGGGAACAATTTCCTTCATCGTTCCCACGCCATTTCGCGGCGTGATCCCATATCACTCCACCGCCGACAAAAACGACACGTCCTCCGGCGTCAGCTGACCCCAGCCGCCGTTGGCGTCCTCGAAGCGCCACACGCCCGCGCCGGGGATCTCGATGACCACGATGCCGTTGCCTGAGATGGCGACCGAGGAGGCGTCGGCCGGCGTCAGCTGCTTCCACCCGCCCGCGTCCTCGAAGCGCCACACGCCCGCCCCCGCGATGCGCAGCGCCACGTCGCCGGAGCTGTCCAGGGATATTTGAGAGGGGTTGGCGACGCTCAGCTGCTGCCAGCCGCCCGCGTCCTCGAAGCGCCAGACGCCGGCGCCGGACAGCACGGCCGCCACGATGCCGTTGCCCGCGATGCTCACCTGCGAGGCGTCCGTCGTCGTCAACTGCGCCGAGCCGGCCGTGGACAGATCGCGCCAGACGCCGGCGCCGGGGATGGCCGCCACCACGTCGCCGCGGCCGTCCACGCCGATTTGCGTCGGGTTGGCCGGCGTCATTTCCTGCCAGCCCTTGGCGTCCTCGAAACGCCAGACGCCGGCGTCGGGGATCGTGACCGCCACGATGCCGCTGCCCGCGATGCTGACCTGGGAAGCGTCGGACGCGGTCAGCTGCTGCCAGCCGCCGGCGTCCTCGAAGCGCCAGACGCCGAAGCCGGGGATCTCCGCCGCCACGTCGCCGTTGGCGTCCACCACGGCCTGCGAGGCGTTGGCCGTCGTCAGCTGCTCCCAGCCGGTCACGTCCTCGTAGCGCCAGACGCCCTGGCCGGGGAAGATGACGACCTCGTCCTGGCCGGCCCCGAGGGCCGTGCCGTTGGGGCTGGTGATCTCGGCGACCGCGTAGCCGTTGAGCCGGACGAACGGGCCGTTGACGGCGCCGGGGGCGCCGGCGACTTCGGCGTGGCTGAGGTCGTCGTACCAGCCCTTGGTCGAATAGCCGTTGTTGGGGTCGGTGACGGCGTCGGCCAGCTGCTGCGACAGGGCCACGCTGATCGCGTCGGCGGTGGTCTGCCCCGGTTCCGCCGAGGCGTTGTTGACCGCCCCGCCGGGCGTCGGCACGACGACGTAGTGGATGACGGCGGCGTGGCCCTGGGCGTCGGTCCCGGCGAAGGCGCCGTGGTAGCCGCTGAACGCCTGGCCGGGCGTCGTGCTGTTGCTCAGGGCGCCGCCGGCCTCCTGCACGACGATGTTCGGCTCGACGAAAATGACGTAGAGCCGGTTGGCGTCCGGCGACAGCAGACCGCCGTCGGTGATTTTTTCCTGGAGGTTGGTGCGGATGGAGGCGTCGGTGAGGGTGGAGTCGGAGGGGAGGTTGATGGTGTAGATGCGGCCGGTCTGAGCGCTGCCGCGGCCGACGCCGTAGCCGGCCGCGGAAAGCGTGTCCATGAACGGGCTTTGCACAAGATAGCCAAGCTCGGCGTCCAGGTACGAGGTGAGCTGGTAGGGGGAGTAGCCCTGGAGATTGGCGGCGGTGTCGTGCCAGCCGATGCCGTAATAGACGCCCTGGACCTCGACCTGGGGCAGGACGGCGCCGCCGTGGAACGTGGCGCTCATCACCTCGCGGCTTTCCAGTCGCTCCAGCCGGGGGCGGACCTGCTGCGGGGGGCGGGCGGCGGGGCGCGGGCGGCGGGCGAAGCATTTCCGAAGCCAGTTCATGTCGTCCTCCCTGACAACAGAGCGCGGAGGCGTCGGGGCGCCGCCGGCCCTTCCCTGGGCCGGAGCATCTTAGACGGATCGGCGGCGGCGGCAAATACCGATTCCGGGCGGCTCGTCACCGGCCGCGCACCGCGTGGCTCAGGGCAGTACTTCCACGGGCAGAGCGGTGAACGCCGACAGGCGGACATCGTTGGTGAGGAAGCGGTCGCAGCGGGCCTCCACGGAGGCGGCCAGGTGCAGGCAATCCACCAGCTTGAAGTTGTATGTGGCGCGGATGAGCGTGGCACGGTCGAATACCGCCGCCGTGATCGGAGCGAGCGCGACGTTGGCTTGGGCGAAAAGCTTGTCGTAGTCGGCCAGGCGAGCAGCGTCTCCCAGACGAATGGGCAGCATCCGGCACTCTAACCGGACCAGATCGCTGATGACCAGGATATCGCCGGATCCCCACAGCGCCGTCAGGCGGGCCGTAGCACGCGCCTTGAAGAGCGGCGCACCCTCGAAGTAATAGATCGAGATGACGCTGTCGCCGTAAATGCGCATCAAGCGTTCTCCTGGATGCGTTTCTCTAGGTCCATTTCTCGATAAATGCGGTCCATGCGATCTTCATCATCCCGTAGCCACTGGAGGTGGGCTTCCATCTCCGCCTCGTTCATGAAATGGTAGCCCGCCGCCTCGCGCTCGGCTCGGACCCGCTGCATGTAGGGCCACCAACCCTCCTGCGGCGGCGCCGACGCCTCGGACTCCTGCCGCAAGACCACTGTTACCCGGCCCGGCGCCAGGTTCGGCTTCTGGTCCAGTTCCAGCGTTCCGTCGGACTTGATGGTCCCCGCGACCACGATTTCTTGAAGGCTCATGGAATGCTCCTTTCGACCTCATGCCCCCGCCATTGTACCCGAACAGCCTGCGCCTCGCAGCCGCCGCACCACCGCCGCGATCCGCCGCACCGCCTCGTCGATCTCGGCCGGCGTCAGCAGCGCGCTCAGACTGAAGCGCACCGCTGAATGCAGCACATCCTCCGGCACGCCCATCGCTCGCAGCACCGGCGACGGCAGGAGCGAGCCGCTGGAGCAGGCCGAGCCGGCCGAACAAGCCACGCCGGCAAGGTCCAGCGCCATCAGCAAGGCGTCCGCCTTCAGGCCCGGAAACGACACGTTGACCGTGTGCGGCACGCCGCCTTCCGCGGGACCGTTCAGCACCAGCGGAGCGGCCGACTCGCGCAGCCCGGTCAAAAGCTGCTCGCGGAGCGAGCGGACCACCGTGGTGCGCGGTTCCATTTCCCGGCAGGCCAGGGCAAGCGCGGCGGCCAGGCCGACGGCCAGCGGCGCGGCTTCGGTGCCGGGCCTTCGCCCCTGCTGCTGATGGCCGCCCCACGTCCGCGGCCGCAATGTCGCCCCGCGCCGCAGCAGCAGGGCGCCGGCGCCCTTCGGCCCGTGGAACTTGTGCGCGCTCAGCGCCAGCGACGTGACGCCGAGGTCGTGGAAGTGAACGGGGATTTTTCCGACCGCCTGGGTCGCATCACAATGGAAGGCGGCGCGGCCGGCCAACTCGCGCACCGGCTGGATCGCCCCGGTTTCATGGTTCACCCGCATCACGGCCGTGAGGCGAGCGGCGGGGTTTATCCCCGCCGCTTGGACGACGCCGTGCGCATCGACGGACAACCAATCCAGCGTGAAGCCGGAGGCGGCGAGCTGGCGCAACGGCTCGGCGACGGAAGGATGCTCGACGGGGCTGGCGCTGAGATGGGCCGGCGGATCGCCGGACAGGCCAAAGAGGGCGAGATTATTGGCCTCAGTGGCGCCGCTGGTGAAGATGACTTCATCGGGGTGGGCGCCGAGAAGGGCGGCGGTCTGCTCGCGAGCGTCTTCCAGGCCGCGGCGGGCCTGGCGGCCGAAGCCGTGGGCGCTGGCCGGGTTGCCGTAGCCCTCCACAGCGAAGGGGCGCATGGCCTCCCACACGACCGGAAGGAGCGGCGTCGTGGCGTTGTTGTCGAGGTAGATCGGGTCCATCGGTCAACCGAACCGGCCCGGGCGGGGGACGCGGGACAGGGGACGGAAGGCGGCGCGGCATAGGGCCGCTCCCTGCCCGCCGGTTGACCTCATTGTACCTACTTCTGCTCGGGCTGCGCGGACTCGTTCACCGAGGTCCGTTTGCGCACCCACACGAAGTAGATGGCGCCGATGCCGGCCACGCACAACGTACACACCAGGGCCAGGACCAACAGCGAATTCATGAGACGATCCCTCCTCTTGGGTTCGGAAAGGGGGCGAAGAACGCACCCTAATCATAGGTCACGAATGGGGAAGAGGAGGGGGGGAAATCACCCGAACGATGAACGATGAACGATGAATCCCAGACAATTCATCATTCATCATTGCCGCCGTCACGCCGCCCGTTCCTGGCGGCGCGCCGCGAGATACCACGTCACCGTCCGATCCAGGCCGTCCGACAGCGACGTGGCCGCCTCGAAGCCGAGCAGCTCCCGCGCCCGCGTCACGTCGAGGCAGCGGCGCGGCTGGCCGTCCGGCCGCGACGGGTCGAAGCGCACTTCGCCGGCGAAGCCGGTTTTGCGCCAATCATCTCCGTCAACTCCGCGATGGAGATCTCCTGGCCGGAGCCGACGTTCACCGGGTCCGACGTTTCCAGGACCTCGGCGGCCCGCACCACGGCCCGCGCCGCGTCCTCCACGTACAGGAACTCGCGCGTCGGCGTGCCGGTGCCCCAGACCGGCAGCACGCCGTCGCCGTGCGCCTTCGCCTCGACGCACTTGCGGATCAGGGCCGGGATGACGTGCGAACTTTCCAGGTCGAAATTGTCGCCAGGACCATAGAGGTTGACCATGAGCAGGTTGACGCCGTTGAAGCCGTACTGCTGGCGGTAGGCTTGCGTCTGGGCGATCATCATCTTCTTGGCCAGGCCGTAGGGGGCGTTGGTTTCCTCCGGGTAGCCGTTCCAGAGGTCGCTTTCCCGGAACGGCACGGGCGTGAACTTGGGGTAGGAGCAGATGGTGCCGACGGCCACGAGCTTCTCGACGCCGGCCTGGCGGCTCAGCTCGATGAGCTGGGCGCCCATGATGAGGTTGGAATACAGGAAGGCGCCGGGGTTCTGGCGGTTGGCGCCGATGCCGCCGACCACGGCGGCGAGGTGGATCACGACGTCGGGGCGGACTTGGTCGAGGAGGAGGCGAATGTCCGACTCGCGGCGGAGGTCGTGTTCGGCGCTGCGCGGGACGTGGACGCGGGCGCAGCCGGCCTGGCGCAGGCGGGCGACGACGTGCCGGCCGAGGAAGCCGGCGCCGCCGGTGACAAGGATGGTCTTGGTCCGCAGGTCCATCGGATTGCCCTCGTCCATGAGGCCGCCGCGGCGGCGCGTGCCAATGTGGGCGCGATCATATGTCCGTGCGGGGGATGGCGTCAATGGCGGTCAGGGGGGAGCGGCCGGCGTGAGCCGGCTGACGGTGCATCCTGCCGGCGACTGTGCTATACGTCATCCGCTCGCCCTCAATATCGGCGCGGCCGCGCGCCGATGATGGATGATTGAAACCGCTGGTCGCGCCGTCTCGTGCGGCGTTCTCGCTGGGCCATTCGTGAAACGACTGCTTTCCGCCGTGACGGCGTTGCGCCGCCGGCCGCTGGTTCTGGTGTTCGCCGCCGTCGCCATCGGGGCGGCGCTGCGCCTGGTCTGGCTGCGCGACATGGAATGGAAGCAGGATGAGACCTGGACCTACGAACACAGCCGTCAGGTGCAGCACTGGTCGGACCTGTCCTGGACGGGCATGCCGGCCAGCGTCGGCGTTCCCAACCCCGGCATGAGCCTGTGGGTGTTCGTCGCCCTGACGAAGCTGTTCGCGGTGCAGGACCCGACCGGCCTGGCGCGGGCGGTGCAAATCTGCAACATTGGCGCTCTGGTTTTCCTGGTATGGTTCGCCTGCCGCCTCGCGCCGCCGGAGGAGCGCGAGGCGTGGCTGTGGGCGGCCGCGCTGGTAGCCGTCAACCCGCTGGCCGTCCTGCTGCAGCGCAAAATCTGGCCGCCGTCGGTGCTGCCGCTGCTGACGATGCTGGTGCTGTGCGGCTGGCAGCAGCGGTCGCGCTGGTGGGGGGCCTTTCTGTGGGGCCTCGTCGCCGTCTGCATGGGACAGATCCACATGAGCGGCTTCTTCCTCGCGGCCGGCTTCGCCCTGTGGGCGCTGCTGTTCGACCGCCGCGGCGTCGCCTGGTTCGGCTGGCTGGCCGGCAACGCCCTCGGCGCCCTGCCGATGCTCCCCTGGCTGGGGGCGCTGGCGGCCGCGCACGGGACCCACGCGCTCACGCACGACAACCCGATCCACGCCCTGGAGTGCAAATTCTGGATGCGCTGGGTCCAGGAACCGTTCGGCCTCGGCATCGACTATACGCTCGAAGATCAGTTCCGCGACTTCCTGACTTACCCGCACGTCTGGGGCCGGCCGACCTACCTCGTCGCCGTCCTCCACGGCGTTCTCCTCCTCGCGGCCGTCGTCCTGCTGGTCCGGCTGGCGCGGTCGCTGTGGGCGGGCCGGCGCGAGCTGGGGCGCCGCTTCACCGGCAAGGACTCGCCCAGCGCCTTCACGCAGAACGCCGCTTTGTGGGGCTTCGGCCTGCTGCTGACGGCGTCGTGCTGCTCGCTGCACCGGCACTACATGGCCGTCCTGTTCCCGCTGGAGTTTTTGTGGCTGGCGCGGCTGGCGCTGGGCCGGCACGGCGCGCCGCCGTCGGCGGCCCGCCGCGGCCGCGTCTGGCTGGGCGTGCTGTGGGCCGCGCAGCTGCTGATTTCGATCCAGTTTCTCCAATATATTCACGTCCAGCAGCGCATTCACGGAGAATACGGAGCGACGTATGCCTCCCAGCAGGCGGCGCACCGGCGCTGATTCGGACGGTGCAATTCGTTACCATGCCCCGTCGGGCGCGACCGGCGCCCGCCCTCATGGAGGAGGACGTATGAACCCACAGGCGGCGACGCGCGAATCCGGGTTATGGGGAGGGGCGGTCCTGGCGGTCGCGGTCGTCATCGCCGTGGTCAGCGCGCACCCCTACGCCGGGTCGTGGAACGACGGCAGCCGTCTGGCCAGCGTCGAATCTCTCGTGGACCGCCACACCTGGGTCATCGACGGTTCCGTGTTCGTCCACCCTTCCGCCGTCGCCCCCGGCGCCCCGCTCCCTACGCGGCAGAGCCGCCGGCCGACTACCTCCTCCTGCACGAAGGGACGCTCGACAAGCTGCTCATCAATGGTCATTACTACTCCGACAAATCGCCGATCCCGTCGCTGTGGCTGGCCGCCGTCTACGCCGTCTTCCGGTTCTGCACCGGCTGGACCGCCGCGACCCACGCCGACGCCTTCTGCTACCTCCTCACGCTGGCCTCGTCCGGCCTGGCCTACGTCGTCGCCGTCTGGAGCGTCTGGCGGCTCGGCCGGCCGCTGGGCCTGGCGCCGCGCTGCGCCTGCTGCTGACGGCGAGCTTCGCCCTGGCCACCGTCGCCCTGCCGTACGCGCGGCACGTCAACAACCACATCCTCCTTCTGGGAGCGCTTGCCGCTCTGATGACGGAAATGGCGTGGCTGGCGCACGGCGCCCCGGCGACGTGGGGCCGGATGCTGCGACTGGGTCTGCTGGCGGGGCTGACCTACACCATCGACGTCGGCACGGGGCCGCTGCTGCTGGGCGGGACGGCGGTATGGCTGGCGTACCGCTGCCGTTCCCCTCACCCCAACCCCTCTCCCCATCCGATGGGGAGAGGGGTTGGGGTGAGGGGTGCGCTGGCCCTGTTCGCGCTGGCCGCGGCGCCGTGGGTGGTGCTGCACCACGGCCTGAACTGGATGATCGGCGGCACGCTGGGGCCGGCCAATGCCAACCCGGCCTATCTCGACTGGCCCGGCAGTCCGTTCAACGCCCAGACGATGACCGGCGGCTGGGGCCATTCCGGCGTGCTGTCGTGCGTCCTGTACGCGCTGGACCTGCTGGGCGGTAAGCAGGGCTTTCTCGGCCACAACTTGATGCTGGGGCTGGCCGTCGGCGGCTGCTTGCAGCTGCGGCTGTGCCGTCGGCCGTCGCCGGATCGGCCGGAGGCGGTGCTGGCGGTCGTCTGGTGCGTCGGGACGTGGCTGCTGTATTCCGTCACTTCAACGAACCATTCCGGCGTCTGTTGCTCCGTGCGGTGGTTCGTGCCGCTGCTGGCGCCAGGATTTTACATTTTGGCGATCTGGTTGCGCGATTGCCCACCGGCCCAGCGGCGCGACTTCGTGATCCTGTCCGGCTGGGGGACGGTGCTGGGAGCGCTGATGTGGTGGGCGGGGCCGTGGACGCCGCGCCGCATCCCCGGCTACTGGGCCATCCAGATTGCGGGGCTGACGAGCCTGCTGGTCAGCGTCTATCTCCGCTGGCGCGAGCAGCCGACGGCGAAAGCGGTCGTGCCGGCGGAACGCAAGGCGGCGTGATGGCGTCCCTCCATTTGGTTAGCCGCGACGCGCCAGCGGAGCGCTCGGGGAGGAGCGCTCCGCTGGCGCGTCGCGGCTAACCGGGGTGTTTCTCAGCCCGATCACGGATCGCGTTTCTGCTCCTTCGCTTTCTTCAGCCGCCCCACCGCGCAGTTCAGTTCCTCCAGGGCTTGCGGATCGTCCGGCTTTTCCCGCAGCTTCTTCGCCGCCGCCTCGACCTCGGCCGCCAGCTTCTGCATGTCCTCCGGCGGCGCGGTAGATTGGACCAGCTGGGCCAAATCCCAGCGATCAGCATGGGCGGCCCACACAGCTCTCCACCTGGCGATGCTCGGATTGTCTACCACGATGTGGTCGGTGGTGAAGAGCAGTTGGCCCTCCCTTCCCACGGCCTGCGCCTGCTCCTCCAGCGTCTTGACCCGCTCCTTGGTCGCCTTCAGCTCCAGCCGCAGCGCCTCGACCTCCAGCCGCAGCGCCTCCAGCTCGTCCCGATCCGGCGATGATTTCGCCGCCGCTGGCGGGGGGACGGCCGCCGGCTGCTGGGCCGCCGCCGGGCGGTACGTCAGGGCGACCGCCCCGACGCTGAGGGACGCGGCCAGGAGCAGGCCCCAGGCCGTAGCTTTCAGTTTCGTCAGCAACATGGACTTCATGACTCCCTCCGTTAAGGCGGCGACGCCGGCGGGGACGACCCCGCCCACGGCGCGCACCGTGGAAACCACCAGGCGGCCGTGTACACACGCGGCCCGCGCCCCCTCCGTGAACAACGTCCCCAGCGCCACGGCCGAGACGGCCGCCCCGCCGTGGGACAGCCGGGCGGCCAGCGTCTTGCGGGCCGTCGCCAGTCGGCTGGACAGGGTGCCCTCCGGCAATCCCAGCTGCCGCGCCGCCTCCTTGCGGCTGCGACCCTCCAATTCGCACAGCACCACCGGCAGCCGATACTTCTCCGGCAGGCGGGCCAGCTCCCGGTCCAAAAGCTCCAATAGCTCTCGCTGATCGTCCGGCGGCGGCGCGACGGGGTGCGGCATGACTTCGACCTGTCGTTCCTTGGCCTGGCGCCGGAGGGCCGCCGCCCGCGCGCCGAGGGCGGCGCGGTAGGCGACGCCGTGGAGCCAGCCCGCGACCGCCTCGCGGTCGGCCACGGCGCCGGCCTTCTTGGCCAGGACGAGGAACGCGGCCTGAAAGGCGTCCTCGGCGTCCTGGGCGTGGCGGAGGACGCGGCGACAGACGGCCAGCACCATCGGCCCGTGGCGGCGCACCAGGGCGGCGAAGGCGGCGTCGTCGCGGCGGGCGACGAACTGGCCGAGCAGCTGCCCGTCCGAGAGGCCGCCGCCGTTGGGCAGCGCCGCCTCGCGGAGCCGTCCGAGAATCATCCGCACGCGACCCGTCTTCACGCCCGCCTCCCGGCTCGTGGGACCACCTCTCTATACCGCGACGAAGGGGGGCGGCGCGTCGATTTATTTTTCGACGGCCGGTTGGGGAACAGGACGCGGCCGATTCGTCGGCCCCGCCTGCGTAAGGCGAGGGGCGGGAAATACCTTACCCGTAGCCGCATTCGCCAGAATGCGGGTGAATGGCTGTCGGCCCGCATTCTGGCGAATGCGGCTACGGGTATCATTCCTGCTGCCGCTCGCCTAAGGATGAACCGCGCGGGGCGATTGTTGACCATCCCCTCGATCCGTGGCCGGCGCAACCCCTTCCGGATTCGGCCGCATCTCCAGGATCGGCCTGTTCATCCGGCGAAGCGTGCGGACGGCGCGCGGTTTGCGAACACCACGAACGCCGAAGGCCGGAGTCGCCGCTCGGGCGAGAGAGGTCGCCCCGACAAGTCCCCGTTCCGGAGAACGACTGATGCGCATAAGCCCTTTGCTGTCCGCCGGCGTGCTGTTCGGCGTCCTGACGACCGTGGTGGGAGCGTCCCCCGCCCAGGCCGCGTGGCGCCGGTTCCCCGTGGCGTACCGTCCGATCGTCCGCCCTGTGTACCGTCCGATCGTTCGCCCTCCGCAGCCGCCGGCCGTCGGCTCGTCGCTCTCCGTGGCGTCGAATCCGAACAACAACACCCCCTTCAGCCAAAAGTTGGCCGCTTCGGAGGCGATGACCGCCCGGCAGATGGCCGCGGGGAGAATCCCGCCGATGCTCTCCACGCCGCCCTACGTCGCCGCCATGATGCGGCCGTACGCTTTCGTGGCCAACGGCCATCTCTATTATCGACGTGTCACCCCGGGCGGCTTTGAAACCGGCGTGATTCCGCTCGGTCCTCATCCGCCGGTCCCCCAAGGCGGGGACGACCCGAACGACCCCAGCAGCGGCGACTGAGTGGGGAAGTGATTGCGGAGAGGCGTCGGGTCGGTTAATTTAAAGCCTATCCCAAAACCACCGTCGATCATGACGATTCTCGTCAAATTGGTGATGTTTCGACGGTTTTGGGATAGGCTCTTAGGGCCATGAGCGACGTCACTCGGGCTGGACGCCATCGCGGCGAGCCGCAGGCCGCCGGCCGGCTGTTGCCGCTGGTGTACGACGAGCTGCGCCGCCTCGCCGCGCGGAGGTTGGCCGGGGAAAAGCCGGGGCAGACGCTTCAGGCGACCGCCCTGGTCCATGAAGCGTATCTGCGGCTCGTCGGCGCCGAGCCGGCCGCGCCCTGGAACGGCCGGGGACATTTCTTCGCCGCGGCCGCCGAGGCCATGCGCCGCATCCTCGTCGAAAACGCTCGCCGCAAGCGGCGCCTGCGCCACGGCGGCGGTCGGCGGCGCCTCGACCTGGACGCCGTCGATCTTGCGTCCGACGCCCCATCCGACGACCTGTTGGCCCTCGATGAAGCGCTGGAGCAGCTGGCCGCGCAGGAGCCGGCGGTCGTGGAGGTGGTGAAGCTCCGCTACTTCGCCGGCCTCACGATCGAACAGGCGGCGGCGGCCCTCGACCTGTCGGTTCGCACGGCCAACCGGCACTGGGCCTTCGCGCGGGCGTGGCTCTACCGGCGGCTGCATCCCGATCAGGGGTCAGAGGTCAGGAGTCAGGAGTCAATAAAGACCGGCCGCTGACTCCTGACCTCTGACCCCTGACCCCTGACCCCTGACCCCTTTTTTGGCACGCTTCCCGCGCCGCCGTCGCACGGATAGGAGGGGCGCCTTCCTTCCCGGAGGTTCAGGCCGTGGAAAAGCAACCCGGAAGCGTGCGAGCGGTCTTCGAGCAGGCCCTGGAGATCGCCTCGCCGGCCGAGCGAAGCGCGTTTCTGGACCGGGCCTGCGCCGGCGACGCGGAGCTGCGCCGCGAGGTCGAGTCGCTGCTGCACGCCCACGTCCGGGCCGGCGATTTCCTGAGCCGGCCGGCCGGCGACGAGAGGACCGACGCCTCCGCGGCGGCCGTCCCCGAACAGACCGCCGTGCGGGCCGAGCCGCCCGACGACGACGAGGAACTCGTCCTCCACTTCCTGCGGCCTTCGGAGCGGCCCGGCTCGCTCGGCCGATTGGGACATTACGAGATCCAGGAAATCCTCGGCCGCGGCGGTTTCGGCGTCGTCTTCAAGGCCTTCGACGACAACCTGCATCGGGTCGTGGCCGTCAAGGTGCTAGGCCCACGGCTGGTCGCCAGCGCCCCCGCTCGCAAGCGCTTCCTCCGCGAGGCCCGCAGCGCCGCCGCCGTCCGCAACGAACACGTCGTCGATATTCACGTCGTCGAGGAGCAGCCCGTCCCGTACCTCATCATGGAGTTTGTGGAGGGGCGGACCTTGCAGCAGAAGCTCGACCGGGGCGGCCCGTTCGACCTGCGCGAGGTGCTGCGGATCGGCGCAGACGGCCGAGGGGCTGGCGGCGGCGCACCGGCAGGGACTGATTCACCGCGACATCAAGCCGAGCAACATTCTCCTGGAAAACGGCGTCGAGCGGGTCAAGATCACCGACTTCGGCCTGGCGCGGGCGGCGGACGACGCCAGCATCACGCAGTCCGGCGTCGTGGCCGGTACGCCGCTGTACATGGCGCCGGAACAGGCCCAGGGCGAAGCGATCGACCACCGCGCCGACCTGTTCAGCCTCGGCAGCGTGCTGTACGCCATGTGTACGGGACAGCCGCCCTTCCGGGCTTCGTCCACGTTCGCCGTCCTGAAGCGCGTCTGCGAGGAGACGCCGCGGCCCATCCGGGAGATCAACCCGGACGTTCCCGAGTGGCTCTGCGCGATCGTCGCCCGGCTGCACGCCAAGAAGCCGGACGACCGCTTCGCCACGGCCCGCGACGTGGCCGACGCGCTGACCGGCCGGCTGTCCGAATTGCAGATGCGCAGCGGCGCACGGCCGGCGGCGCCGCAGCAGCATCCGGCGTCTGCACCAGACATTTCCCATCGGGTTCTCGGCAAATAGCTATGGGCGGCGACGGCGGCGGCCCTGCTTTTGATGCTGATCGTCGGCCTGGCCCTGACCGAGGCGACCGGCGCGACGCACCTGGCCGCCTGGCTGTTCTCGCCGGCGGCGCCCGGCCCGATGCAGCCGGCGTCGCCGGTCGCGGAAAAGGGGCCGGCGCCGCTCGTCGTCCCGTTCGATGTCGGTCAGGCCCGGACCAGTCAGGAAGCCTGGGCCAAGCATCTGGCGCGCCTGTCGAAACCACGAACACAGTCGGCATGAAGCTTCGGCTCATTCCTCCGGGCGAGTTCTTCATGACGCCGCAATACCGGGTCCGCATCAGCAAGCCGTTCCGCCTGAGCGCGTGTGAAGCGACCATCGCGCAGTTCCGCGCCTTCGTGGACGAAACCGGCTACAAAACCGATGCGGAAGTCTCCGGCAAAGGCGGCGTGGACGTGGACGTTAACCACCAAACGGAGCGCAAACCGGAATACACCTGGCGGCATCCGGACGTGGCGCAGGGGGACGATTACCCGGTCGGCCAGGTCAGCTGGCACGACGCCGTTGCGTTCTGCGAATGGCTCAGCCGCAAGGAGCGGCGGACGTATCGCTTGCCGACCGAAGCGGAATGGGAATGGGCCTGCCGGGCCGGCAGCGCGGGCGTCTATTATTTCGGGGACGACCCCAAGGACCTGGACGACTACGCCTGGTACGCCGAGAACTCGGGAATGAAGTCGCACCCGGTCGGCCAGAAGAAGCCGAACAATTGGGGGCTGTACGACATGCTCGGCGACTGCTGCAACTACTGCCAGGACTGGTTCGCCCCCCTGCCGCACGACACGGCGACCGACCCGCAGGGGCCGGCCGACGGCCGCTTTCGGGTGATTCGCAGTTGCGGCTTCATCGCCAGCGGGGAGAAGATCCACGTCAGCCGCCGCGCCGCCTTCGCCCCCCGCGATTCGATGGTCCACTACGGCTTCCGGGTGCTGTGCGAGGCGCCCGATTAGCGCGGTTGGATGCGCAAGGTTCTTCCGAGCGCGCATCCTTTCTAATGGCAGGCGCGACTTCGGTCCCGCGGTCGGCGACATGACCGATCCACGCCGCAGGAGGTTGATCCGTGGCCAACAGACACATCGTCGGCCGTCCCGTCCGTTTCCGCCCACCCGTCTATCCCCCTGTCCGCAGCATCTCCGTCCGACGCCCCGTGATCTACTGGCCCGCCGTCGCCCTGGCGGCCGCCACCGGCGCGCTGTTCGTCGGCGGCGTGATAGCGGGCATCGCCCTCCGTCCGGCCCGCACGGTCCATCCGGTCGCGGTCGCCCTGGCCGCGCCGGCCATCGCCGATCTAGCGTCCCCTCTCCCCGAGGCGGACGCGGCGCCGCCCACAGACCCGGCGCCTCCTCCTCCGGCGGCGGCTTCGGCCAGCCTGGCGGTCTCGGCCATGAACCAAGACAACGTAGCGTGCCGCTACGACCCGCCGCCGCTCCCGCCGCCTCCCGCCGCCCCAGTCGCCGCCCCCTCCGCGGACCCGCCGGCCCCTCCCCCTGCCCCCCCGGCGGAGAAAAAGGAGGCGCCGCCGCCGGCCGCCGTGTGTCAGACGTTCAACACCAGCGTGGAGTTCGCCGTCAGCCCCACGGCCGCGGAGAAGCAGGCCGCCCGCGACGGCAAGCTGGTGTTCCTGCTCCACGTCTCCGGCGACTTCGAGGACGACGCCTTCACCTGAAACAACGCCGAGGCGCTCCGTGTGAACGCCCTGGCCAAGCCGGACGTCGGTCAGTACCTCAACGACCATTTCGACTCAGCCTTTCAGAAGGTCGCCAGTTTCAAGATCGTCAATGGACAAAAGCAGGGCGGCAACGTCGCCAGCTACTTCTGCACGCCGGACGGCCGGGTGCTGGACGCCGTGGCCGGCCCCGTGGACGGGCCGACGCTGCTGCGCGAGGCCCGCTGGGTGGTCGAGACCTGGAACCTCGCGGCGCTGGACGGCAAGAGCGGCGCCGACCTCAAGGCCTTCTTCGGCAAGGCCCACGCCGACCGCCTGCTTCAGGAAGACGGCGTCGCGTCGAACGTGGCGCCGCGGCCGGAGTACACAGCCGAGGACGTGGCGGCGGTGCTGGACCGCGGCCGTGGCCTGAACAACGTCGGCCGCATCCATCTGCTGCTGGCGACCTACCCCCTCGCCCCGATCGGCAAGGTGTACCGGCCGATCTTCGAGCGTCTTTTGAACGAGCCGGTTTCGACCACCCCGGTCCTGGAGGGCGCCGAAGCGGCGAACGCGGGCCGGCCGCCGGCGCGCGTGCTGGAACCGACCGCGGCCGACAAGCAGGAAATGCGCTTCGAGGACTCGGTCCTCCAGGCGCGGAACGACCCGGCGCCGGCGGAGGTGCAGTCCGGCAAGGCCCTCAACGTGCTGCTGACCGACCTGCGGCGCCTAGACGACAAGGGCGTCGCGCTGGCGGACGTGGGGCTGGACCCGGCCGTCCTGGGGCGGATTCACGTCGTCGCCAGCGGCGACGGCGACGTCGGCCCGGCCCTCGTGCTGCAAAATCCGCTGCCCTGGCCCCTATCGCTCAGCACCGACGACTTCGCCGCTGACCGGGCGCGGGTGGAAGCGGCGCTGGAAGTCGCACGGGCGGAAGCGGCCGAGGGGCCGGTCGCCCGGAACGCCTGCCAGGACGTCCTCGACGCGGTGGACCGGATGGATCGGGCAGTGACGGCGAAGATCCGCAGCAGAAAAGACTGGCCGGACTCGGACGCGATCGAGGCGGGGACGTTCGTGACCCGGCTCAAGACGTCGGCCGCGGTGCTGCGACAGCCGGACGTGAGCGGCTACCTGAACGGCGCCTACGCCGCGAAGGGCAAAACGGTGCTGGAACTGGTCCACTCGATGGGGTCGAACGGGTTGCGTATCGCGCCCGCGCTGTCCGGCGACGAGGCGGCCTACCGGGCCGTCGAGCAGGCGCTGGCCAGCTGCGACGCCCGGACCCATGCGGCGGCCGAATGACGCCCGGATGGAAATGCAAAGCACCGACGAGGAGGATGCGTATCCCCCTTGTCGGCGCTTCGTCGTTCGGGACGGCGAGAGTCAGACGTCCGCCTTTCAAAAGTTACTTGTAGGGACGGGTCAGGCCGGTTATCTTGGGCGTCATGGAAGACGTCACGCAGTTGCTGAACGCCGTCGCCCAGGGCGACCCCCAGGCCGCCGAGCAGCTGCTGCCGCTCGTCTACGACGAGTTGCGCAAGCTGGCGGCGCAGAGGCTGGCCCAGGAGAAGCCGGGGCAGACGCTGCAAGCCGACGGCCCTGGTCCACGAGGCCTACCTGCGGCTGGTCGGCAAGGGGGACGAGCCGCCGTGGAACGGCCGCGGCCACTTCTTCGCCGCCGCCGCCGAGGCCATGCGCCGCATCCTTGTCGATCAGGCCCGCCGCAAGCAGGCCGACAAACGCGGCGGGAAGGGGCGTCGCGTGCCGCTCGACGCCGCCGACGTCGGCTTCACCTCGCCGGCGGATGAGCTTCTCGACATTGATGAAGCCCTGACCCGCCTGGCCGCCGAGGATCCGCAGGCCGCCCAACTCATTCAGCTGCGCTACTTCGCCGGATTATCGATCGAGGACGCCGCCGAGGTGATCGGCGTCTCGCGCTCCACCGCCTACGAACACTGGTCCTACGCCCGGGTACGCCTCAAAACCCTGCTGGATCGGGAGTGATCGGCAGGCGGGACCGTCTTTTTTTCTTTTCTTCCGGACAAATCGAACCGCGAATCCGCACTGTAGGCAGCGAACCGGAAGGGACGTGTTGCCATGCCAGCAGATATGCAAAAGGCCCGCCAGCTATTCCTTCACGCCGTCGGCAAGCTGCCGCCGGAGGAGTGGGACGGCTACGTCGCCGAAGCCTGCGGAGGTGACGCCGAACTGGAGCAACAGGTGGGCTGCCTCCTCCGGGTTCACCGCGAAGCCGGCAGTTTCCTGGACCACCCGGCCGCCGCTCTGGGGGCCACGGGCGCCTTCACGCCCGCGCTCGGGGAAAAGGAGGCCGCCGCCCCCCTCCGCGAACGCCCCGGCACGGTGATCGGCCCGTACAAGCTGCTCCAGCAGATCGGCGAGGGCGGCATGGGCACGGTCTTCATGGCCGAGCAGACCCAGCCGGTGCGGCGCAAGGTCGCCCTCAAGGTCATCAAGGCGGGCATGGACAGCCGCCAGGTCATCGCCCGCTTCGAGGCCGAGCGGCAGGCCCTGGCCATGATGGACCACGTCAACATCGCCCGCGTCCTCGACGCCGGGGCCACGGAATCCGGCCGGCCGTACTTCGTCATGGAGCTGGTCCACGGCGTGCCGATCACCAAGTACTGCGACGACAACCACCTGACGCCGCGCGAGCGGCTGGAGCTGTTCGTGCCGGTCTGCCAGGCGATCCAGCACGCCCACCAGAAGGGCATCATCCACCGCGACATCAAGCCGTCCAACGTCATGGTCACGCTCTACGACGGCAAGCCGGTGCCCAAGGTGATCGACTTCGGCGTGGCCAAGGCGACCGAGCAACGGCTGACCGAGCGGACCCTGTTCACGCAGTACGGCACCATGGTCGGCACGCTGGAATACATGAGCCCGGAGCAGGCGGAGATGAGCGCCCTGGGCGTCGATACCCGCAGCGACATCTACTCGCTGGGCGTGCTCCTGTACGAGCTGCTGACGGGCAGCACGCCGCTGACCCACAAGCGGATCAAGGAGGCGGCCTATGGCGAGGTCCTCCGCATGATCAAGGAGGAGGAGCCGCCCAGGCCGAGCACGCGGCTGAGCGACTCGGGCGAGGCGCTGGCGTCCATCTCGGCCCAGCGGCATACGGAGCCGGCCAAGCTGGCGAAGCTGGTGCGCGGCGAGCTGGACTGGATCGTGATGAAGACGCCTGGAAAAGGACCGCAACCGCCGCTACGAGACGGCCAACGGCTTCGCCGCCGACGTGCAGCGCTACTTGAACGACGAGCCGGTGCAGGCGTGCCCGCCGTCGGTGGGCTATCGGTTCCGCAAGTTCGCGCGGCGGAACAAGCGCATGCTGGCGACGGTCGGGGTGTTGGCGTTGGCCTTGATCGCGGGCACGGCGGTCAGCGCCTGGCAGGCGGTTCGGGCGACGGGGGCGGAGGGATTGGCTCAAACGCGATTGCAGGCGGAAACCGAAGCCCAGAGCGCCACGCACGCCCAATTGCGCCTGACCGAGGAGGCCCAGGAAACGGCGACGCGCCGGCTTTACGAAGCGCGGCTGGCCCAGGCCAAGGCGGGGAGCCTGAGCCGGCGCGTCGGCCAACGGCTCGACAGCCTCGACGCCCTGGCGGACGCAACCAAGATCGCCCGTGACCTGAACCTGCCCCCGGATAGCCTTCTTGAACGCCGCAACACGGCCATCGCCTGCATGGCCCTGACCGACCTGCGCCTATCCACGCAGGGACTCGGTTGGCCCGCCGGCAGCCGTCACGTCGATTTCGATGGCAAGATGGAACAAGTCGCCGTGGTAGACAAGCAGGGGGCGGTCAGCATTCGCCGCGTGGCCGACGACGTGGAAATTGCTCACCTGGCCGCCACCGGCGCCGAAACCTGGGTGCTGTTCAGTCGCGACGGCAAGTTCCTGGGCGTCTTTTGGCCTCGTGGTCTGAACGTCTGGAGCGTGAACCTCTGGAAGCTGGGCGGAAACGAGCCGGTTCGGGTGGAGCAACTCGACGATGCCTATGGCTTCGACTTCAGTTCGGACAGCCGACAGTGCGCCATCGGCCGTGTGGATGGCTCGATCCGCTTGGTTGACCTGGCTTCCGGGCAGCCGCCGCGGGAGCTTCCCAAGGGACGGCCCGGTGCGCAATTGGCGTTCCATCCCGATGGCCGGCAGTTGGCGGTCTCGTGCGACACGTCGGTCGAAATCCGTGCCCTGGATACGGGGGAAGTGGTCGCGGACTTGCAGGGTTCGGTCGCGCCAACTGAGCTCGCCTGGCGCCCCGACGGCAAAACGCTGGCGGTGGTCGGCAACGACTCCCGGATTTATTTGTGGGACGTGACCGCGCCCAAGCCCAAGCAAACCTTGGTCATCGACGGAATCAGGAGCGGCGGCGTCGTGATCGCCTTCGACCATGCTGGCGATCTGCTCGCCAGTACGGGTTGGGAGACGAAACTGCGGCTGTGGGATCCCGAAACGGGCAAGCAACTGTTCAGCACGATGTCCGGCTGGGGAATTCCCCGCTTCAGTCCCGATGACCGTTTGCTGTCCGGCGATTTCCGCGACGGCAAGATGGGGCTTTGGGAAGTCGCCGCCGGCGGCGAGTATCGCACGCTGCTTCGCGCCGCGGCCGCCGGCAAGGGCGAGTATTATATCACGTCGATTCGTTCGGACGGACGGTTGCTGGCCGTGGGGGTCCATTCCCGTTATTGCAGCTGCGCCTCCGGTATGAGATAACCAGGAAAGCGAGACACGTTGTTCCTTAATCCCCGGCAGGCAGCTATGAACGAATCTTCACGCAGCGTGAACACCGGCCGCGAACAACTCCGCCAGCAGTGGCTCGAACAGGCGGGAGCCGCCTTCGATCTCTATTTCGACGGCGGGCCGAATCCACCCCCGGTCACGTTCTCTCAGCGGGAAGGCCGCGCCTGCTCTCTTACCCGTGAGCTGGCCGCCTGGCTCCTGGAGCAGGACATCGCGGACGACCCGGCCGTGCGACCGGAGGACGGCCAACCGATCCTTTGTCCGCGGTGCGGCCGACCGGCTCGGCGGCATACTCCTGCGGGGGAACCCCTGCCGCGGCGGCAACTGCACAGCGACGCGGGGGAAGTGACCTTCAGCCGCGAACAGTGGCACTGCCAGACCTGTCGGGTCTCTTTTTTTCCCTCTGGACCACAAACTGGCGTTGGGGACGGAAGGCTATAGTCCCACCCTGCTGCGCCAGGCGGTTCGTCAGGCCGCCAAGGCGGCCTCGTTTAAGGACGCCAGCGAGGACCTTCGGGCACTGGCCAAGTGGGCGATCAGTCCGACGCATCTGCAGCGTCTGACCGAACGGATCGGCGGGGAGTGGGAACAACAGCGAGACGCCGACGTCCGGGCGTTGCAGGAGAACCGTCTGGCACGCGACTACGGGAAGGCGCCCGTGGTCGCGGCTGTGATGCTGGATGGGGGTCGCTATCAAACGCGCGCCGCGGAGGCGGGACGCGGGGTAACCGACCCGGCCTGGCGCGAGGACAAGGTGGCCTGTTGTCAGACCTACGCTTCCCGGGAAGCTCGGAGCGATCCGCAACCGCAGCCGCCGCCGAAGTTCCTGGACCGCCAACGGGTGGCGCGACTGGCGGCGGAATTGCGGTCGCACAGCGGCAAAAGCGTGGGCCGTGCCGACCGGCCCTCGCCGCCGCCTCCCAAGAAGCGTCGGCGGCGGCGGCCGGGTCGGACCAGGCGACCGCAGCGGTTGGTGCGAACGGTGCTGGCGACCACGGCGGACAACGAGGCGTTCGGCTGGCACGTGGCGGCCGAGGTTCACCGGCGTGGTCTGGATCAGGCCAAGCGGAAGGCTTGCCTGGGCGACGGCTCGAAGGCGGTCTGGGCGGTGTTCGAGTTTCATCTGCTGGCGGCTGGGTTCCTCGGCATTTTGGACTTTTTACACCTGTTAGCGCATCTGTATGCGGGGGCGTGCGCGGCGGAGGGCAAGGGCACGGAGGCGGCGTGGGCGTTGTACACGCAATGGCTGTGCTGGGCCTGGTCAGGGAAGGTGCTGCTGTTGCTGGGCGGGCTGCGGGCGGTGTGCAAGCGTCTGGGGGAGCCGCCGGCGAATGCGGCGGAGGACGAGCCACGGCGGGTGGCGGCGGACACGCTGGGCTACGTGGAGAACAACCGGGGCCGGATGAACTACCCCGAGTACCGGCGGCTGGGCCTGCCGATCAGTAGTGCGCCGGTGGAGAGCGTGATCAAGCAGTTGAACCGTCGCGTGAAGGGGAGCGAGAAGTTCTGGCTGCGCGGCGGCGCCGAGGCCGTCCTCCAGGTGCGTGCAGCCTACTTGAGCGAGGACGAACGGGCGGAGCGGTACTGGGCGCGACCGCGGCCGCATCCCCGCGCGGCGGGCAGCGGCCGCTTGCGCCGACCGGCCGCCGCGCCGCAATAACGGGAATGGACCCTGGCCGTGGCCATGAGGGACGGCGTTGGGCTGTGGGAACTGCCCGGCGGCAAAGAGCTGTCGTTCCTGCAGTCGCCTGGCACGAACTTTGTCTTGTTTGAACCGTCCGGCGATCTGCTGACCAACGGGTCTGCCGGTTTGTTGCGCTGGCCCGTCCGGGACGATGCGGCGTCGCCGGGGTTGCTGCGGATCGGTCCGCCGCTCAAGCTGCCCGTGCCAGGCCCTATCTGCCACGTCGCCTGCAGCGCGGACGGCCGGGTGATCGCGGTCTCCCAATTCCAGGGCGGCCGGGTGCTGCTTGCCGATCACCCGGACCAGCCGGTGCGCCTTACCCCCCATGGCGACGCCCGGTACGTCGCGGTCAGCCCCGACGGTTTGTGGGCGGCCACGGGCAGCCACAACGAAATGGGGGTTAAAATATGGGACGCCCAGACCGGCGAGTGCAAGAAAGAACTGCCCGTCGATGGCTCGCGAGTCGGCTTCAGTCCCGACGGCAAATGGCTGGCGACCAACGGCGACGGGCTTCGCCTGTGGGCCGTCGGCTCGTGGCGGGAAGGCCCGCGGATCGGCGGCGGGGTGTTTGCCTTTTGCCCCGACCTCAAGTCCCCCTCCGGCAAATTGCTGGCGGTCGCGGATTACGGGGCGGTGCGGCTGGTCAACCCCGACACGGGCCGGGAATACGCCCGGCTGGAAGACCCCGACCAGGACCGCGCCCTCGATCTGTGCTTCAACGCCGACGGGACGCAACTGATCATCTCCAACGACGACAATCGGTCGATCCACGTCTGGGACCTGCGGGCGATCCGGGAACGGTTGGCCAAAATGGGGCTGGATTGGGACCTGCCGCCGTACCCGCCGTCGGCGCCGGCCCCCAAGCCCCTGCGGGTCGAAGTGGACCTGGGCGATCCCGGCGCGATGATTCAGGCCCAGGCTTATGAGCAAGAGGCCGACGGTTTTCTCCAGTCGAGGCAGTGGGACCAGGCCGTCGGCGCCTACGCGGAGGCCGTCGGGTTGGACCCAAAGAACGCCAGGTACCTGAACGAGCTGGCCTGGTTGTTGGCCACGTGCCCAGACGCCGACTCTCGCGATGGGGACCGGGCCCTCGAACTGGCCGCAAGAGCCGTCCAACTGGCGCCGAAGGACGGAAACTACTGGATCACCTTGGGGGCGGCGCAATACCGGGTGGGCGACTGGAAGCCGGCGCGGGAGTCGCTGGAGAAGGCCATGGCCCTGCGCAACGGCGGCGATTGCGCCGACTGGTTCTTCCTGGCCATGGTCCACTGGCGGCTGGGCGACAAGGCCGAGGCGCGCCAGTGGTACGACAAGGCCGACCTGTGGATGGCGACCCACCACCACCCCGGCTGGCCGCCGCTTCGCAGCGAAGCCGCGGAACTGATGAAGATGGAGTCTGGCGTGGAGAATCCGGAGTCGCCGAAGAAGCCAATGCCGCGCTGACCTCTGACTTCCGTAACAACGTGGGCCGATGAGTCCCAACCGCGAGGAAGGACGCTCACCGGCCCGGCATCGCCCCGGCGCTCGGGTTGCGCCGGGGACGACGGGCCTCTCGTGGCATCGCCAACGGCCCCCGACAGGCGGGCGCCCGGAGAAGGGCTGCGAATCGCTGTCTCTCTCGGTGCGGCTGTGTCCCACCGAGCGTATCCCCAGTCCCTGTGACGAAGGAGTTGCACCATGTCTCGCTTCTCTGTGATCCGGTGGCTGCAAGCAGCGCCACGGTCGTTCCGAGGTCCGCCGAGTGCTCGCCGTCCCGGGCAAAACCCCAGGCGCGTTCGCACCCTGCCTCGGCTGGAGGCGTTGGAAGACCGGCTCACCCCCAGCACCCTGACCGTCCTGAACAACGCCGACAGCGGCTCGGGATCGCTGCGGGCCGCCATCGCCAACGCCCACAGCGGCGACACCATCGTCTTCGCGCCCTCGGTCCATGACATCACGCTGACGAGTGGGCAGTTGGCCGTCACCCAGGGCCTGACCATCGATGGGCCGGGCGCTAACAAGCTGACCATCAGCGGCAACCACGCCAGCCGGGTCTTCGACGTCAGCAACGGGGCGAGTGTGACCATCGACGGCGTGACGGTCGCCAACGGGGCGACCGTCGGCGGCCTCGGCGGCGGCGGCATCCTCAACGAGGCCGGTTCCACCTTGACCCTGAATCGGGATGCCTTGAACAACAACACGGCGACGGCGGCCTCCGACACGGTGGACGTCTTCGGCGGCGGCCTGCTCAACGAGGGCGTTGCCACCGTCGTCGGTTCCACCTTCAGCGGCAACCAGGCCCTGGGGGGCGGCGGCGGCTCCTTCTTCGGCGGCAGCGTCGGCGGCGGCATCGACAACTTCGGCGGCGCGACGCTGACGGTGACCGACAGCGCATTCGTCAACAACCAGGCGCTCGGGACCGGCGCGGGGGACTTCGGCATCGGCGGCGCCATCGAGAACAACGCCGGCCTGGACCTGGCCCACGCCTCGACGGCGAGCATCACCAACTCCGTCTTCACCGGGAACCTGGCCGGTGGGGGGGCCGGCGTCGCCGGCAACGGCGGCGCCGTGGACAACGAGGGGCCTGGGGCGACCATGACCCTCAGCGACTCGCTCCTCGTCGGCAACCAGTCGGGCGAGAGCGACGGCGCCTTCGGCATCGGCGGGGCGATCATGAACTTCGCCGACGGCACGATGAACATCATTGACAGCGCGCTCATCGGCAACCAGGCCGTCGGGGGCGCGGGTCAGACGGAGAACGGCGGCGGCATCGAAAACCAGTCGGCGACCATGACCCTCAGCGACTCGACGCTCATCGGCAATCAGTCCATCGGCGGCGCCGGGGCGGACGGCGTCAACTCGCTCGGCGAGGGCATCGGCGGCGGAATCTTCAACGTGTTCGGCGCCACGCTTACCGTCCTGGATAGCCGCATCATCGCCAATCAGGCCGTCGGCGGCGCCGGCGGGACTCCCACCGCCGCCCACCCGCTCACCGGCGGCGCTTTGGGCGCGGGCATCGCCAACGCTTCCGGCTCAACTCTAACCCTCATCGACAGCACGGTCGCCGGCAATGTGGCCCGGGGCGGTTCCAGCACCGTCGGAATCGGCGGTTCGGCCGCGGGCGGCGGCGTCGAAAACGAAGAGGCCAGTACGCTCACGGCGACCGACAGCATCTTCGCCGGCAACCAGGCTCTGGGCGGCGGCGGCGGCGGTTTCCGCGGCGGGTTCGGCATCGGCGGCGGCCTCGACGACTCCAGGAACTCGAGCGCGTCCGTCACCGCCTCGGTATTCAGCGGCAACGAGGCCGCCGGCGGCAAGGGAGGCTCCGGGGCCAACGGCGGCAACGGCGTGGGCGGCGGCGTCGACGTCGGCTTCTACGCCCTCATGGGGTTCACGGACAATTCCACCCTGACGATGACGGATACCACGATCGACCACAACCTTGCCCAAGGCGGCGTCGGGGGCCGCGGCGCGAACGGCGGCGACGGGCTGGGCGGCGGCCTCGCCGTTCAAGCGGGGTCGAGCGCCACGGTCAGCGGCGGCGCCATCAAGCACAACAATGCCGACGGCGGCGAAGAGGGCACCGGGGGCGACGACGGCCACGGCGTGGGCGGCGGCGCCTACAACCTGGGAACGTTGGACCTCATCATGACCACCGTCGCCCAGAACGACGCCTCGACCAGCAACGACAACCTCTTCCCGTGAGTCGGTCCTCCGGAGGCCGCGCCTTCTGGAAATGCAAAGCGCCGACGAGGAGGATGCGTATCCCCCTTGTCGGCGCTTTGTCGTTCGGGACGGCGAGAGTCGGACGTCCGCCCTTTCAAAAGTTATTTGTAGGGACACGTCCGGCCGGTTATTCTTGAGCGTCATGGAAGACGTGACGCAGTTGCTGAACGCCGTCGCCCAGGGCGACCCCCAGGCCGCCGAGCGGCTGCTGCCGCTCGTCTACGACGAGCTGCGCAAGTTGGCCGCGAAGAAGCTGACCCACGAGAAACCAGGGCAGACGCTTCAAGCGACGGCCCTGGTCCACGAGGCCTATCTGCGGTTGGTGGGCAAAGGGGACGAGCCGCCGTGGAACGGCCGCGGTCACTTCTTCGCCGCCGCCGCCGAGGCGATGCGCCGCATTCTGGTGGAACAGGCCCGCCGGCGCGCGGCCGCCAAGCGCGGCGGCCAGGCGGAGCGAAGGATCCTCGACCCATCCGAGTTGGCCGCTCCCGCGCCGGAAGAACATCTCCTTGCCGTCCACGACGCCCTCGACGACTTCGCCCGGATCGACCCGGAGGCGGCGACGCTGGTCAAACTCCGCTTCTTCGGGGGGATGACCATGGCCGAGGCGGCGGCAGCCCTGGGCATGTCGGTTCGCAGCGCCCAGAACGTCTGGGCGTATGCCCGGTCGTGGCTGCGTCGCCGGATGCAGCCCGAGTAGTCGTCAGCCCTCCCTGCAAAAACTTTGCAGAGTCAGCGGCCGAAATACGCACGGACTATCGAGCAAACACCCTTGGGTGAACGGCCATGACCGAGCGCGACATTTTCATCGCCGCCCTCCAGCAGCCCAGCCCGGCCGAGCGCGCGGCGTATCTGGACCGGGCCTGCGGCGGCGATCCGGCCCTGCGCGGCCGGGTGGAAGAGCTGCTGCGGGAGCAGGAGCAGCTGGGCAGTTTCCTGGAGCGGCCGGCCGAAGGTCTCGGAGGCACCGGGCCTTTCACCCCCGCGTCCGGCGAGGAGATCCCTACGGCCCCTGCCGAACGCCCCGGCACGGTCATCGGCCCGTACAAGCTGCTCCAACCGATCGGCGAGGGCGGCATGGGCGCCGTGTTCATGGCCGAGCAGACCCAGCCGATCCAGCGCAAGGTGGCGCTGAAGCTCATCAAGCCGGGCATGGACTCCGGGCAGGTCGTCGCACGCTTCGAGGCGGAGCGGCAGGCGCTGGCGCTGATGGACCACCCCCACATCGCCAAGGTCCTCGACGGCGGCGCGACGGAGGCCGGACGCCCTTACTTCGTCATGGAACTGGTCAAGGGCGTCCCCCTCACGAAATACTGCGACGAGCACAAACTGACGCCGCGGCAGCGCCTGGAGCTGTTCATCCCCGTCTGCGAGGCGGTGCAGCACGCCCACCAGAAGGGGATCATCCACCGCGACCTCAAGCCGTCCAACGTGCTGGTGGCGTTGTACGACGGCAAGCCGGTGCCGAAGGTGATCGACTTCGGCGTGGCCAAGGCGGCCGGGCCGAAGCTGACGGAGCGGACGCTGTTCACGGAGTTCGGGGCGGTGGTGGGGACGCTGGAGTACATGTCGCCGGAGCAGGCGGAGCTGAACCAGCTGGACATCGACACGCGCTCGGACGTCTACAGCCTCGGCGTGCTGCTGTACGAGCTTCTAACCGGCACGACGCCGCTGGAGCGGAAGCGGCTCAAGAACACGGGGCTGCTGGAGGCGTTGCGGCTGATCCGCGAGGAGGAGACGCCCCGTCCGAGCGCGCGGCTGAGCGACGACGGCGGAGCTGCCGGCCGTCGCTGCGAACCGGGGCCTGGAGCCGCGGAAGCTGAGCGGCGCCGTCCGGGGAGACCTGGACTGGATCGTGATGAAGTGCCTGGAGAAGGACCGCAACCGGCGGTACGAGACGGCCAACGGCCTGGCGATGGACCTGCGGCGCTGCCTGCGCGACGAGCCGGTGCTGGCGTGCCCGCCGTCGGCCGGCTACCGGCTGCGCAAGTTCGTCCGCAAGCACCGCCGGCCCCTGGCCACGGCGGCCGGCTTTGTCGTGCTGCTGACCGCCGCGGCCGTGGGCGCCTCGCTGGCGGCCTGGAGGCTGGGGGAGGCGGAGGAGTCCACCCGCCGGCAATTGCACCGCACCGAGCAGGCCCAGGACGAGGCCACGCGCCGCCTCTACCGCGCCCTGGTCCTGCAGGCGCGGGCCAGCCGCCGCAGCCACGGCATGGGCCAGCGCTTCGACGGCGTCGCCGCCCTGGAACAGGCGACCCAGATCGCCCGCCAGCTACAGTTGCCCGACGACTTCCTGGAGCTGCGCGACGAGACGATCGCCTGTCTTGCTCTGCCCGACCTGCGGGCGGCCCGGGAGTGGCCAGGCTGGCCCGCCGGCACGATCCGCGTGGATTTCGACGGCGGCCTGGAGCGCTACGCCCGGGCGGATCGGCCGGGGACGATCAGCGTCCGGCGCGTCGCGGACGACGCCGAACTGTGCCGCATCCACTCCGGCCTCGACGGGCCGTGGCTGCTCCTCGGCCCCGACGGCTCGTGCCTCGCGGCCTGGTCCCACGACCGGGTGAAAGTCTGGCGCCTGGCGCCGCCGGAGCCGGCCGAGCTGGTGGACCAGCAGGGCGGCAGCGCGTCGGCCTTCAGCCCGGACGGCCGATGCTTCGCCCTCGGCCTGGACGACGGCTCGATCCAGGTTTACGACCTGGCCGGCGGCGGCCCGCCCCGCGTGCTGGCCCCCGGCCCGCGCCCGCAATGCCTGGCATTCCACCCGCGGGAGCGGCGGCTGGCGGTCGGACACGAAAGCGGCATCCAGATCCGCGACTGGGAAACCGGCGACGTCCTGACCAACCTTCCCGGGGCGGGCGACGCCACGAGCATCGCCTGGCGCCCCGACGGCACGACCCTGGCCGCGGCCGGCGGCGACCGCGTCGTCTCCCTGTGGGACGTGCCTTCGGGCCGCCCGACGGTTCGGCTGGAGGGGATCACCAACGGCGGCATCGACCTCGCCTTCAACCACGCCGGCGACCTGCTCGCCACCCAGGGCTGGGAGGGGAAACTGCGGCTGTGGGACCCGTCGGACCGGCGAGGAGGTGTTCCGCACGCCGGCCGCCTGGGGCATCCGGCCGCGCTTCAGCCCGGACAACCGCTTCCTGGCGGCGGACATCCGGGGGGAACGGCTCCAGCTCTGGGAAGTCGCGACCAGCCGCGTGTGCCGCACCGTGGCTCGCCCACCGAGCCTGGACCCGGGACAGGATTACGGCCAGACCGCGTTCACCGCAGACGGCCGCCTGCTGGCCTGTGCGATGAGCGACGGCCTCGGCTTCTGGGACGCGCGCTCCGGCGCCCCGCTCGCGTTCTCGGGAATCGGCTACGTGAACCCGGTCGTTTGCGACGCCTCGGGCACGCTGCTGACCCAGGGCGCCAGCGGCGTGCGACGTTGGCCGATCCGCCCGGACCCGATGATGGCGGGGCTGATCCGCGTGGGCCCGCCCGAGAAGCTCCCCCTGCCGGTGAAGAACTGGTGGACCGAGGCGGCCTGCACCCCAGACGGCCAGGTGGTCGTCTCCGCCCAGAAGTGGGGAGTCCAGGTGTGGCGGCGGGGTGCCGATAGCGTGCTTCGCCTCAGCCCCCATGATGACGCCCGCTGCGTGAGCGTAAGTCCCGACGGCCGCTGGGTCGTCAGCGGTAGCCATAACGGGAGCGGCGCCCGGGTCTGGGACGCCCGCACCGGCGACCTGGTGAGGGAATTGCTGCCCGACGAATCGCACGTGAAAGTGCGGCTTCAGCCCCGACGGCCGCTGGCTGGCGACGTGTACGGACGTCCTGCGGCTGTGGGCCGTCGGCTCGTGGCGGGAAGGGCCGGTCCTCGGCGAGGCGCTATCCTTTGCCTTCTCCCCCGACGGCAAGCTGATCGCGGCGGAGAACGGCCGGGGCGTGGTGCGGTTGATCGCGCCGGACGGCGGCCGGGATTACGCCCGCCTGGAGGACCCCGTGCAGGCCCGGGCCGGCCGGATGGCGTTCAGCCCCGACGGCGCCGCGCTGGCCGTTACGGGCAACGAGAGCAAAAAGATCCAGGTGTGGGACCTGCGCGCCCTCCGCGAGGAGCTGGCCGCGCACGGTCTGGACTGGGACCTGCCGGCGTACCCGCCGGCCGACGCGCCGGAGTCCCGGCCGCCCCTGCGGGTCGAGGTGGACCTGGGCGACCTGGCGTCACCACTCCCGCCGAGGCCCCGGACTTGGCTGCCGTGGGTGCGCGAAGCCCCTCCACAGCATCGACATGAATGAAACGGCCGGTGAGGTCACGCCGCCAAGCAATGCCCTCACCGGCCCGGAGTCGCCCGGGCGTTTGGTCTGCGCCCCGGAGCAACTTCCTCTCATTGTACCGCAGACCGTTCGACCTGTCGCTCGGTAAAGCCATCGCCACAGCCCCGGCGCCGACCTCGGCCGCCGGTTCGTTCGCGGTGCGCGCGGCGGCAGGTCGTGTGAGAGGAAAGGAAAACGACAATGGCACGCTCCTCCTGGCTGCAACGACTGGCCCGCCGGTTCCAACAGGCCGCGCCGAAACGACCCGCCCAGCGGACGTCCAGGCCGCTGACCCTGGAACGGCTGGAAGATCGCACCGTACCGACAGTCGTCTTCAAGCCGGCGTTCGGCCCGGAAGTCGTCAAGGAGGGCGAGGTGAACGGCCAGGGCGGCCAGGTAATCACCCAACCGATTGCTTCCAACCCCACGGTGCTGAAAAGCCCCTCCGTGTATTTCTTCTTCTGGGGCAAGAGCTGGACGGTCAGCACCGCGCGGCGCTTCGTCGCTGATGCGGAGACTGTCTTCAACTCCTCCTACTTCGGCCCGCTCAAGGATTACGGCAGCGAGGGCGGCGTTCCCACGTACGGCGGCGGCGCCAACATCGACAGCGGCTACCTCATCGATAACACTGCCCCTCCGGGGCCGTCCAACCCCATCACCGCCACAGCCGAGATCCAGAGCAAACTGCCGAACACCTCGTTTCAGAAGCCCCAGAGCACGTCTTCGATCGATTCCCCGATCTACGTCGTCGTGTTCGACACCGGCGGCGCGTTCGGCAACGGCGGCGACAACTACACGCCCCCAAATTCCAGCACCCCGCTGCGCATGAACCACATCTGGATGGGCATGACATCCGCGCACGACGAAACAACGTTTACCGTCCTGCTATCGCACGAAGTGGCGGAACGGATATTCGACGGGGCGCCGGCGCACAAGCACTGGGCATCGATACACCGGCGTCGAGTCCGACCTATTACGCATTCGCCGGCAATGGCTCCCAGGTCGCCGACAACGAGCCGGACGGCGAACGCTACACATACCAGCTCAGCGGCCCCAATGGCCGGGCGTCCGTCCAGGCCTACTGGTCCCTTTCAGCCCAGGCCTTCGTCGTTGCCGACGGCAACACGCAGCAAGTCACCCTCGACCCCGGCCCCTACTGGACCACCGATTACTCCACCAACCCGGCGACGTCCAGCTTCTCCGGCCAGTACGACCTTGCCGTCAACGGGAACCAGGGCGCCTACCTCGATTACGCCATCACAATCGACGGCACGGCGTCCGGGACGACGATCACCCTCAACGGGTTCAACGTCATCACGGGCCTTCCCGAGACCGACTCATTTACCTTCGACCCCGGCCGAATCGTCAACATCACCGTCGCGCCCGCCGCCGGCTCCACCGTCAACGTGCAGGAACTCGCCGCCAACCAAAGCCTGACCATCGAGAACAACGCCGCCGCCACGGTCAACGTCGGCAAGAATGGCTCCATGGCGGGCGTCCTCGGCAACGTCAACATCCTCGACGACCAGCCGGAGGTTTCCCTGACCCTGGACGACTCGAAGGACGCCAAGCGACGGCTCTGGACCCTGGATGAGCCGGCCATCGGGTTTTATGACGTCAGCCCGACCGCCGGCTCGACCGCCCTGGGAACCATCTTCTACAACGGCGCCGGCCTGAACGCCCTGACCATCCGCGGCGGGACCGGCGCAGGCGGCTTCGACGTCGGGGCGACGGCCCCCTACTTCACCACCACCCTCGACACCGGGTACGGCAGCGACAAGGTGAACGTTCAGGCGACCTCGGGACCGCTCGACATCACCTCGACCGCCACGAACCCCGCCTCGGGCCAGGCGCAGGACGCCGTCGTCATCGGCAGCAGCGCCCTGCGCTGACCGGGTCGGTCCAGAACATCTTCGGGACGATCAGCGTCAGCAACCCCGCGGGGAGCACGAGCCTGACCGTGGAGGACTCGGCCGACCCCAACGCCCTCAACTGGACGGTCACCGGCGGCGCTCTGACCAATGACTACTACCTCGGCACGCCGGCGACCATCTCCTACGGCCAGGGGGTGAGTTCCCTGGAGGTCCGCGGCGGCAGCGGCGCCAACACGTTCCTCGTCCAGAGCGTCGGCCCGACCACGACCATCGACGCCGGCAGCGGCACGTCGGCCGTCACGGTCGGCGACGCCGCCCACAACCTCCTGTTCGTCGGCGCCCTGACGGTCAAGGGCAACGGCCGAACCACCCTGACCGTGGACGACCGCGGCAACGGCCCGGCGCCGACCGGCTTCCCCGGCTACACGCCGCTGCTGACCCAGTACCTCGCCCAGTATGGCGCCCTGACGCGAACCGCCCTCGCCCTGGTTACGTTGCCGCAGGTCGGCCCCACGGAGCTGGCCTTCAACTCCGCGATCAAGTACCAGCGCCTCGGCGCGTTGACGATCGACGGCGGCCCCAGCGGATCGTACGCCTACCAAATCGACAGCACCGGCGGCACCCGCGGCCTGACGGTCAACGCCGAAAGCTCCGGCGACGCCGTCACCGCCGGCGACGCGCAGAACAACCTGCTCAACGTCGTCGCCCTGAACGTCAACGGCAACGGCCACACGACGCTGACCGTGGACGACCGGGGCAACGTGGCCGGGCTTATCGGCGCCGCCAATTACACCCCTCAGAACACCTCTTACCTCATCGACGACGGGCGGCTGACCCGCACCGCCTACGCCGACGTCTTCCCCTCGCCGCTCCCCCAGTCGCAGGCGTTCCGCTCCACGATCCAGTATCAGGGGTTGGCCGGCCTGACCATCGACGGCGGCCCCACCGGGCCGTACGCCTACCAGATCAACGGGACCATCGGCGCCGCCAGCGTCGTCGTAAACGCCGGCGGCCAGGACGCCGTCACGCTGGGCGACAAAGGGCACAACCTGAACGATGTCGCCAACGTCCAGGTCAACGGAAACGGCGCCACGACCGTGGAGATGGACGACCGCGGCGACCGCCAGCTCAGCACGGCTTCTTCCTTCTACCTCCCCATCGAGACCCAGTTCTTCGTCGAGGCGGGCCGGTTGCAGGATCCGCCGTCCGGCGTCCTGACGCGCCTGACGACGGCGCTCACCACCATCCCCACGGGCCAGCTGTCGTATTTCCCGTTCACTTCGACGGTCGGATACAACGGCCTGGCCAGCGTAACGATCGACGGCGGCCCTCTGGCCGCCAACCTCTACCAGATCGACAACACGGCCGGCGCCGCCGACGTCGCCGTCAACGCCGGCGGCACGGACGCCGTGTCCGTGGGCGAGCCGCAGGGGACGCTGGACGCGATCGCCAACGTGACGGTCACGGGCAACGGCCGCACCACCCTAACCCTCAACGACCAGGGCGCGTCCGGCCGCGAGGAGTACGACGTCCACTCCACCATGATCACGCGCGAGCCGATCACGACGCCGGCTACCAGTCCGACGCAGACCGTCGCGTACTCCGGCCTGACCAGCATCGTGGTCAACGGCGCCAACTCCAGCCTCCAACCTGTTCAACGCCTTCGGCACGCCGTTCGGGACGTCGGTTTCCCTCAACGCCGGCAACGGCGGCGACAACCAGTTCATCGCCGAGGACGAGTTCAGCCCGTCGGACGCCCCGCCGGCGACGGACAACCTCCTGGGGCCGGTGGCCTTCCACGGCCATCAAATCACCGACTTCGGCGAGCGCCTCGACTACTTCAACGCCGCCGGCCACACATTCACGCTGTTCGCCAACGGGGCCGTCAGCACGGTGCGGCGCGACCTCGCGGCCGACCTCACCTACGACGGCCTCAGCCAAATGATCGTGGCCGTCCCTGCGGTGGGCGGCAACCGGGTGAACGTCGAGAGCGTGGCCCCTGGCGTCTTCATGAACATCACCCAGGCCAACGGCGACCAGGCCGTCGTCGGCAGCGCGGCCCCCGGATTGGGCGGCACGATGGCGAACATCCTGGGTACGGTGGCCTTCGGGGACGGCCCGGGGGCGACTTCCACCCTGACCCTGGATGATTCGGGCGACGCCAGCACCGCGGCCCGGCGCGTGAGCATCGCCCCGACGGACTCGAGCGGCCTCGGTTCCAGCGTCACAGGCCTGTCCGGCGCCCCCAACCTGGGCGTCTACTTCAGGCTCAACGCCGGCTCCGCGGTCTCAGTCCTCGGCGGCGCCGGCCGACACGACCTTACGCCCTGCTGGGGGCATTGCCCAACGTCTCGCTCGGCATCGACGGCGGCGCCGGCGTCAACACGCTGGACTATTCCGCCTGGGTCGGCGACGTGACAGTCAACCTCCCGCTGGGCACGGCCGACCGGCGTCGCTGGCGGCGTCCGCAACATCCGCAACGTCACCGGCAGCATTGGGAACGACCTGCTCGTCGGCGACGCCAACGCTAACGTGCTGATCGGCGGGACCGGCCGCAACATCATTATCGGAGGCGGCGGCGCCGATCAGCTCGTCGGCGGCCCCGGCGACAACATCCTGATCGCCGGCACGACGGACTACGACACGAACACTACCGCCCTGGACGCCCTGATGGCGGAGTGGACGCGCACGGACGCCGACTTCACCACGCGCATCAACGACCTGATGAACGGCGTCGGCCTGAATAACCAGTACGCCCTGAACGCCCAGACGGTCCACGGCGACCCCAGCTCCGCCGCGACGCTCACCGGCGGGGGCCACAACTGGTTCTTCTACACGGAAGGCGAAAACCTGCTCGCCGGCCAGCAACCGGGGGACGTGTTCACGCTGATCTGACCACGGGATGGGTCAGGGATGGCCCTTCCGAAAAAGCCAAGCGCCGGCGAGGGGGATCATGATCCCCCTCGCCGGCGCTTCCTCATTCAGGACGGATCGCTTCAGGCGTCCGCGGCCAGGTCGCCGGCCAGCTTGGCCAAAGTTTCGTGGGTGAGCGGGAAGGCGATCGGCTGTCGCGTCCCGCCGGTGGTCGAGGCCTGGTAGCGGCGGACGCCGGCGCCGCCGGGCTTCAGCTCGACCTCGTAATAGAACACGTCGTCGCCGCGTTTCTGGGCGCGGCGCTGCGGAGCAGGGCGATTTCGCGCCCGGCGTCCACTTCGATGAGCCGCAGCGGTTCGCGGAGGCCGGTCGCCCGTTCTGCCGTCCGCTGCGCCCGCGTTTTCAGGTCGGCCGAGGCCGGTGAGGCTTCGGCTCGGGTCAGATTCAGCTTCTCCCACCTGGCAGCCGACGCGGTCGGAACAGTCCGCCTGGACGGCGACGCTCCAGCCGGTCTCCGGGTGGGACAGGGTGAGAGTTTGCGGTCCGCTATCGAATCGCCATTCAGCGAGTTTTTGCAGGAGCGCTTCTTCGAGGGTCATCAATTTCTCCTCCGGTTTTGATGGCGTGGTCCGTGCCGTCGAACGACAGCATCGTCGGCTTGCCGTCGACGAGCGTTTGCAGGTGGACGGGGCGGCTCCAGATGAACTGGAGGTTGGCCAGCACGTCGGCCGCCTGGTCGAGGCGGAGGTCCACCCCATTGTGCTGGTGCCGCAGCAGCAACTCGCCGCGGTTGCGGAAGTTGCCGTCTACTACATAGATCCACGGTTTCCCGAAGTTCGTCAAGCTGAATAAGAGCCGCTGCTTGATTTTCTCGAACTCGCGGGACTCGATGACGTACTGGCCGCCCTGCTCCTGGTAAGCATAGCTGAAAAAACCGTGCCGAACGCAGAATTCGGGGGTCAAAAATGTATCAATGAAGGTGATGTCGTTGTGGACGCGACGCACCTCGAAGATTTTTTGACGCCCCAGACCGAGCTTCTTGTCCCAGGTGCGCCGCTCGTCGAGGTCGTGGCAGTCGTCGAACTCCTTGCCGAATCGGCCGGTGTTCCAGCGCTCCTCGATGTCGCGCAGCAGCTCGATGCCGAGCTTGTAGGGGTTGATCCGCGTGCGCTGCATCGCCATCGTGCCGGAGTGGTGGTCGGCGAAGTCGATCACCTCGGAGGGGTGCAGCGCCTTCTGGGTCATGATGGTGGAGTGCCAGTAGCTGTTGTGGTTGATGAAGCCCTGGGCGGCGTAGCGGTGCGTCCCCTCCACGGATACGTCGTACACGTCGGCCCGGCCGCGCTCCACGGACACGATCTCGTCGTCCCAGCTTTCCTCCTTGAACCACCTGCTCAATTGAATATGACGCCGCAGCGCCTCCTGCTTGCGCTCCAGGCCGAAACCGACCTCGTCCAAAAAGCGGGCGGCGGAGCGGCCCGTCGTGTGGACGTGCCAGCAGCCGTCCTTGTTAAGTCTTCGACGCGACAGGATGCCGAAGTTGAGGAGCAGCAGCTGGACGGTCTTGCTCATCTCCGTGCTGGACGTGGACAGGATGACGCCCGCAGAGCCAGCGTATCCGTCACAGTCGTAGTACGCCCGGAGGAAGGCGGCCACAACCGACTTCGGCGACCGCAGAATGACATCCGGCATTTCCTTCAGCCGGGCGCAGACGCCGGTCTTCATACCCAGGTGCTTGAGGAAATCCGTGACATTGCCGGAGCTGAACAGCACGCGCCACTTGGTCCGGTCCCACTTCTTCCGCGGCGCGATCCCAAACAGCTCCTGCGTCAGCCGGGCGAAATGATCGGCTTGTGACTCGTCGCCGGTGGTCAGGCCGATGACGCGCTTGACCTCGCTGATGTGGCCGTCGCCGGTCAGGTAGCCGAGGAAGGCCGCTAGCCGCTCGTCCACTACTTCGGGGACACGGATCGTGCGGCGTTTGTTGTGCATCACGGTCGCCGTGGCGAGGCCCGCATCGTAGCGAGCCGCCGCCTCGGCCAAACCCGCATGCGTCCGCGCCCTGGTCCCTTGGCGATAGCGGATGACCGTTTCGATATCGACCCCCGCCGCCTCCGCGGCGTCCGTCAGCGTGAAGCGACGCTCCGGCTTCCAGTCCAGGGTCACGGGCCGCTCCGCCCAGACATTCGGCCCCGCGCCGATGCGCACGCGGTCGCCGACGGCGATCTCGTCCAGCCGTCGCCATGCGCCGTCGGGCAGTTGCAGGCGGTGCGTCGTGGACCCTTCCAGTTCCAGGCCGCGGCGCGTGCGAGCCTTCACCGTTTCGCGGTCCTCGAACTTCGCCCAGTCGTACACCCGGCGAAGAGATTCGCCGTCGCCGACGCGAACAGGCATCCGCCCCTCCACGATCCTTCCCATGGGGAGGACGCCCGAATCAGTGAACACATAAGAATTTGAACATATGCACGCCCACCCCTCGTTCAGCACCTTTGTCATCCCTTGAGGAGCAAAATAGTACGCCTCGTCCCGCACGATTTCGAGGACGTCGCGCTGCCAGCCCTTGAGCGGGGCGTGATCGACGAGAAACAGCAGCACGTCCTTCTCCGGCTGCTCCGGGAAGTTGCGCGCGGCCTGTTCCTTCTTCTTTCGGCGCTCGTCCTCCTCCTTCTTGAGCACCTCGCGCGGGTTGATGTAGGCGTCCATGTAGTCCTTGGACTTGAACCGCATCGCCTGGTCGCCGTCGCCCTCCTCCGACTCCGGCGTGAAGTCGTAGCGCGAGGCCGGCTCGCGGCGGCGGATGGCGACCGAATGCACGTCGATCAGGTCGTCGATCGACATGCAGCGGTCCACGAATTTCTCGACCTCGTCCTCGCCGTACTTCTCCGCGTAGCGCCGGATGCGGGCGCCGTGGTTGGCCATCTCGTCCATCATCTTGCGGTTGGTGTGCGCGAAGTAGGCGTTGTTCTTGAAAAAGTCGCAATGTCCATAGACGTGACTCATGACCAACTTTTGATCTACGGTATGGTTGCTGCGCATCAGGTAGGCGTAGCACGGGTCGTTGTTGATGACCATTTCGTAGATCTTCGACAGCCCGTAGTCGTAGCCCTTGCGCAGCTCCTCGTAGGACATGCCGAACGACCAGTGCGGGTAGCGCGTCGGGAAGCCGCCGTAGGCCGCGATCTCGTTGAGGTCGTCGGCGTCGATCACCTCGAAGATCGTCTCGAAGAAGTCCAGGCCGTAGCCGCGCGCGTAGCCCTCGATCTCCTCCTTCAACGCGCGGAGATCGGGGGGCAGGTTCGTGTTGTAGGGGTTCAGCATGGCTCACCTGAAGGATGAAGGATGAAGGATGAAGGATGAATCAGAACCATCGAGTCGTCTTGGTTCATCCTTCATCCTTCATCCTTCATCCTTTCACCGGCCCGTTCCCAAAAACTCCTTGATCGATCCCAAAATCGCTTCGCGGTCGGGGACGCGGCTGCACACCACGTTGTCGCGCTCGCCGACCAGTTCGTGGACGTATTCGTAGAATTCGCCGCTGCCATAGGGGCTTTCCACCTGGCCGTAGCCGAACAGATTCAGCTTCGGCAGCAGCTTCTCCTGCAGCAGCTCGATGCAGTGCGGCGTGTCGTCGCCCCAGTTGTCGCCGTCGGAGAAGTGGAAGGCGTAGATGTTCCAGGCGTCCGGCGGGTAGCGGGCCGCGATGATCTTCTCCGCCAGGTGGTAGGCCGAGCTGATCTTCGTGCCGCCCGACTCGCGCGTGTGGTAGAAGGTGTGTTCGTCCACTTCCTGGGCGGCCGCGTCGTGGATGATGTAGACCGTCTCGACGCCCTTGTAGTGGGCCTTGATCCAGGCGTCGATCCAGAACGCCTCGATGCGGACGATCTCCTTCTGCTCGTCGGTCATCGAGCCGGACACGTCCATCATGTAAAGGATGACGGCCACGCTCTGCGGCAGATGCACTTCCTTCCAGCTGCGATACTGCTTGTCCTCGCGCACCGGAATGACGATCGGCTCGGCGGGGTTGTAGACGCCGGCCGCGATCTGGCGCTTCAGCGCCCGCTTGAAGGTGCGCTTGAAGTGGCGGAGCGATTCGGGTCCCGCCTGGCGAATGCCGGTGTACTTGTCCCGCGTGGTGACGATGTTCTTCTTGCCGCGCGGCTCGATGCGCGGCAGGGCCAACTCCTCGCCGAGGATGGCGGCCATTTCCTCCATGGACAGTTCCACTTCGAGAATGTGGCCGCCGGGCTGGTCGCCGGCGCCGCCGCCCGGCTCGCCCTGGCCGGGGCCGAGCGGCTGACCGACCTGGCCCGGACCCTGGCCGACGCCGCCGCCGCCCTTCTGGCCGTAGCGGAACTGCGGGGCGTCGATCTGCGGCAGCGGGATGCTGACGAGGTCTTTGCCCTTCTTGCCGATCATCTCGCCGCGGCTGATGTACTTGCTGAGGTTGCTCTTCACCTTGCCGCGAACGATCTTCTTGAAGCGCTGGTGGTCGCGTTCGATTTTCTGGCCCACGTTAAGAACTCCGGTGGTCCCATGACCGCAGAATCCACAGGAATCAATCCCACCACACTCGGATCAGCACGTCATCCGGCCCCAGGAACTGCGCCAAGCATGTCGAACGCGGACTTGCACACATAATCGCCGCCCCGGTCTATTTCGGACTGCCAGCCAACCTCATCGGCCCCCCATCGTTTGATCAAGTCCAGCAGGCCGCCAAGCCGTTCCCGCCGCGTCAGCAGAAAGATCGTGTCGGCGTTGACAAATCCATTCTTGAGATCCCGCAGCTCGATGAGAGGCATGTATTCAAAGCCGCCGAACACGAACGAGTCCCACAGGCCCTCGTGTGCCAAGAGATCGTCGGCAACCTTGCCCCCGTTGAGGGCGTTGAAGCTGCCCATCCGAAGGCGCTCCAACTGCAATTCCTGTGCTCGGTTCATCGCCGCGCCGCCCGGTCAGAGGGATGAAACAAACTCCTCCACCGTCAAACCGGCCGACCGGATGAGGCTGCGAAGCGTTCCCTTGGCCACCGGGTTGTGATCGGGAACCGAGAGCGTCGCTACATGATCCTCCTTGACCATGATGATGTGGCTCGATTCCCGCCGGACCACTTTCCAACCGAAGGCGTTGAAGGCTTTGACTACCTTCCGGCTGCTGACCGAAGGCAGTTTAGCCATCTAGGCCTTGACCTCCACCTGGCACGTTTCCACGGTAAGGGGCATCCCGCGCTCGGCCCGGACCTCCAGGCACAACCGAATCGCTTCCCGGATGTTCTTCAGCGCTTCGGCCTTGGTGTCGCCCTGGCTGACGCATCCCGGAATGGCCGGGCACTCCGCGACCCAGACGCCGTCTTCATCGCGATCGACTGTAACCTGGAACTTCATGCCGCGGTCCTCTCACTTCTTCGCATGTCCCCGCGCGAAGATGCTGGCCACGAACGTCAGCACGTCCGTCGCGCTCGATTCATTATAGCCGTAGTTGCGGATCAGCCGGCTCTTGACCACGTCGATCTTCTCCTGCGTCGCCTTGTCCACCACGTTGGACACCAGGCTCGTCAGCTTGATCGTGTCCTTCTGGTCCTCGAACAGCTTCAGCTCCAGGGCCTTCAGCAGCCGCTCGTTCGTCTTGTAGTCGAACTTCTTGCCGTCGATGGCCAGGGCGCCGATGTAGTTCATGATCTCGCGGCGGAAGTCGTCCTTTCGGCCCTCCGGGATGTCGATCTTCTCCTCGACCGAGCGCATCAGCCGCTCGTCCGGCTCCTCGTAGTTGCTGGTGTAGCGGTTGCGCACTTTTTCGCGCTGGGTGTAGGCCTTGACGTTGTCGATGTAGTTGGAGCAGAGGCGGGCCAGGGCGTCCTCGTCGGCCGCGATGGCGCGCTGCACCTCGTTTTTCACGATGTCCTCGTACTCTTCTTTGACCACGGACAGCAGCTCCTTGTAGTGCTGCAGCTGCTCCTGGCTGGTGATGAGCGAGTGGTGGCGCAGGCCGATCTCCAGCTCGTGCATCACCATGAACGGGTTGACGCTGTCCTCGTCGGGGTGGGCGACGATGGCGTTGCTGATCTTGTCCTGGATGTAGCGCGGGCTGATGCCGGTCATGCCCTCGTTCATCGCCTCGCGCTTCAGCTCGACGACGTTGTCCTCGGTGAAGCCGGGCAGCGTCTTGCCGTTGTAGAGCTTGAGCTTCTGCAGCAGCGTCAGGTTGGCGTGCTTGGGCTGCACCAGCCGCGTCAGCACGGCCCACATGGCCGCGATCTCGATGGTGTGCGGGGCGATGTGCTTGCCCTTGACGCGCTCGACGTTGAAGTCCTTTTCGTAGATCTTGATCTCGTCCTTGAGCCGGGTGACGTAGGGCACGTCGATCTTCACGGTGCGGTCGCGGAGCGCCTCCATGAACTCGTTGTTCTGCAATTTGCGATATTCCGGCTCGTTAGTGTTGCTTGCGACCACGTTGCCGACGCCGCAGACGAAGTTGTGCAGGCCGGCGCACTCGATGTCGTAGACCCATTCGTCCGCGACGGGGCGCTCGTGCAGCCGGGCCTCGAAAGTCGTGTGTCGGCCGCCGCGCTTGCCGGCGCCGGAGCAGAAGCGGACGCGGTAAGCCGGTTCGCGGTCCTCGCGCTCGAACCGGCCGACGCCGTAGTCGAAGCCGAGCAGCGTCGCCAGCGTGCCGACCTGGGCGGCCAGCATCGGCGAGATCGTCTTGTAGTCGAAGAACTTCTCGCGGTAGTCGTCCGACGCCGTCTCTTCGAGGATCGCCGTCAGCTTCCGCGAACCGTCGGTTCGCATCAGCTCGTCGAAGGCGTGTTGCAGGTACGCCGTCGGCAGGCGGAACAGGAAGTCCGGCAGCCGTTTGTTGACGGAGTGCTCGCCGCAGTGGTGTTCGCAGAGCTTGGCGATCGCCTGCGAGCCGAGATAGAGCCGCCACGCGGAGTCGGTCTTGGCGCCGGAGTCGATGGACCCCTTGCCGGTCGTGATGCGGGCGTAGGCGGCGCGGACGCGCTCCAGCTCGTCGCGGTCGGCCTGGCTGACGACCAGGCCGCCGTTGCGGCCGTTGATGTGGCCCTCGGTGGCGTACCAGATCAGGACCGTGAGAAGATCCTTGAGCGGCTGCACGTCCACGATCGGGTCGTAGACGGCCTGCACGGCCGTGGCGTGGCGCGGCAGGTCGAGGCGCGCCCAGCCCTCGCGGCAAGGCCGCGTCATTTTGCCGCCCCGGGCGGTGACGCGCGCCGCCTCACGCACGAAGCCCGGCACGCCTTCCAGCACGTCGATGACCTCGACGCCGGGCGCCGGGGCGAAGGCGTCGGCCAGGCCGCGCACAGCCATGACCTCGCGCCGCTCCTCGGGGTAGAACATCTGGCCGTTGCGATCATAGATCGAGTGGTTCGGCGTGGTTTCGACCACGCCCCACTTTTGGGAGGTCGTGAGGAGGCCGCCGGTGAAGCGGTGGCGGAACAGGCCGCGCACCGGCGTCCAGCAGGTCTTGCCCGTCGCAAAGTCGTGGGCCAGCACTTCCAGCCCTGACGGGTCGCCGACGAAGCGCTCGTGCAGCCGCTCCAGCGTCGTCCAGCCGGGGGCGCCGTCGAAACGGTACGGGATCGGCGTCGCGCCGGAGACGCTGTGGCCGAGGATGACCTCGTCGATGTCCGTCTGCGCGAACTTCTTCGGCTTGATCTTGTGTTCCTGCGAGGCGCCGAGCAGGTCGTAGAGGAAGGCCACGTCCAGCTTCAGCACTTCGATGAACTCGACCAGGCCGCGGTTGGCGATGTTCAGCTCGCCGTCGAAGTTGAAGGCCCTCGGGTCCGAGTCCGTGCCGTATTCCGCGATTTTGCGATAGTTGATGTCGCCGGTCAGCTCGGTCGAGTCCTGGTTCTTCTCGTCCTTGGGCTGGAAGGTGCCGATGCCGATGCGGTCCTGCTCCGACAGGATCAGCCGATAGACCTTCACGTCGCCGAGCATCCGGGCCCAGTCGCCGTCGTACTTGGCCATGCGCTCGTTGTACATCTGGCGGCAGAACGGGCAGAGGTCGCCGCGGATGGTCACTTCATGGTCGCCCGGCTTGTGGCCCTCGTTGAGGCGGGCCAGCAGGGCCGGCCGCAGCTCGAGCGGGGCCAGGTGCAGCGGGTCCTCGTGCATGGGGCACTTCTGCCACAGGCCGTCGTCGTCGAGCGGCTTCCACGAGAAGCTGAACACCATGCCCTCGTCGATGCGCGCGTAGTCTTCCAGGCCGCGCTTGAGCAGACGGGCGATGGTGCTCTTGGACGAGCCGACCGGGCCGTGCAGGAGCAGCACGCGGCGCTCGGTGCCGTAGCCCTTGGCGGCCGACTTGAAGGCGTGGACCAGCTGCATCAGCGGCCGGTCGAGGCCGAAGATGGAGTCGGAGTGCTTGGCGGCGAACTCGGTGAAGAACTTGTAGCGGGTGATCTTCTCCTTGTTCTCGTACACCTCTTCGGTGCCGTGGGAGATGATCATGTCGTAGAGGCGCTGGTACGCCGTGCGGGTGACTTCGGGATGCTCGCGCACGATGTCGAGGTATTCCTCGAAGCCGCCTTCCCAGTGCGTCTTGCGGTAGTCGGTCAGGTTGAGCTGCTGACGGAGAGACGCGAGGATGGCCTTGCCGATCGACATCGATGTCCCCTCCATGAAAGGCGGCGGCGGTGAACCGCGGCCGCGGGTGTTGCTTTGGGTTGTGAAATCCCGGCCGGGAGGAGCGACGGGAAAAAGCTCCGGGCGCCGTCGTTCGTCCGCCCCCCGCCGCCGTCGTCGTTGGGGCGGGGGCGGCGAGTCGAGCGAGTTCCGGCCGATTTGGGAAGAGCGTCGTGGGGAGGGTCGCGGGTGAGGCGGCCCCTGCTTGCGTCCGATCCGATGGGAACCGCCCGGCCCCCGTCCCGCACGCGGGCGCTCACTAACCTATTCTACCCGGAACAGGGAGGTCCGGTCAAACCACGCGGCCGGGTGGGAGGGGGGAGAGGGACATCTTTCCCTGACGCGCGCCGTCCTGCCTGGATAACCGGTGTTCGCCCGTACGCCGCTTTACGCTTCCGCCCGATCTCACCGCTATTGCCGCCGGGTGCAGCATACTTTGTTGAATGGGGGTGCTGTCAAGCCCGGTTTGGCGGCCGGCGGCGGTTGCTCTGGACCCGCGCCGGCCGGCCGTGGTACAGCCGGGGCGAATGGAGTCCGTCCCGATTCCCCCGGAGACCAAGCCATGAAGAACCTGCTGGCCTTTCTCGGCGCCGCCGTCCTGGTGTTCGCCGGCGTCGGCGTGTACCTGAACTGGTTCCACATCGCCCGCGGCCCGGCCGTGGCCGGCCACAAGGCCTTCAACATCGACCTCAACACCGACAAGATCGAATCGGACGCGCAGAAGGGCGGCGAGAAGGTCCTGAGCGCGATCGAGAAGGCCCGCCTCGAGGCCGAGAAGAAGGCCCAGACGGACGCCGGCACGGCCGTCAACGGCGTCAAGGCGGACACGAATACTCAGGAGAGCGGCAAGGGAGAGAAATAACGAATGGCGAGCGGGGGGCGTCAGCCCCCTGATGCTTCCTGCCGTCGCCGACAGGATGCGGAATCAGGGGGCTGACGCCCCCCCGCTCGCCGTGTCGTCTACCAGCGGAACGTCAGGTTGGCGGCGCATTCGAGGTCATACGGCTTGGGGCCGGTGACCGGCGTGCCGACGCAGGCGCCGATTTCGGATCGCCGGAACAGGACGCGGAGGCCGCCGGTGAAGTCCAGCGAGTCGTCGAAGTTGATCGGCCCACTGTTCAGGCCGCGGTGGTTGAGCGGCGTGTTCAGGTGCAGCTCGGCCTGCGGCAGGATGGCGCGGATCGGGGCGTCATACGATTCGTCCTGGTAGAGCCGGTAGCCGAGGGCCACGCTGTTGAACATCAGCGCCACGTCGCGCATGTCGGTGGGCACCGCGCACGACGAGAACTCCTCGACGTAGAACGCATCGAAGTTATAGCAGAAGCCGAGGAACGGCTGGAACACGGTCGAGTGGATCGTGGATTCGCCGTCGATCTCCAGCCCCTGCCCCGTCGGCACGGTCACGACCAGGCCGCCGGAAAACAAATCCCCCGTTTGCCGATCGTTGATGAAGGCGTGCTTCCAGATGACGCTCAGGTCGCCGACCTGATTGTCCTGCACGTCGCTGTTGCCGGTCAGCTGGAGGAACGGCAGGCGCAGGCCGATCGACGTGTCGCCGCCGCCGAAGGTCTGTTCCAGACCGAGCGTCTCGCGGTGCAGGTTGGACGTGCCGGCCTCGCCGCTCGGGAACAGACGATCTACATTGTCGTAGAAAGTGTAGGTGACGTAGGCGCGGTTCTCGGGCAGGGGGCTTTCGCCCTCCATGATCTTGTAGGAGGCGTGCAGCGGCAGCGGGGCGACGACGGCGGCCTTGTTGCCGCTGATGCGGCGGAAGCCGGGCGGCAGAGTGGCGCCCGTCGGCACGAGGACCACCTGGTTGCCGCGGAGGCCGATGAGGTCGCCGAACATGGCCGGGGCGACGCTGGCGGCCGCCTGGGTGCCGGCCTCCGATCCCTGGGCGAACGCCTCGCCCGGCGGCGTCGAAGGCTCCGTGGGGGGCGTCGTCGTGGGCGGGGTCGTCGTGGGCGGGGTCGTCGGGGGAGTCGTCGGCGGGCTCACGACAGGCGGCGGCGGGCAGCCGGGGGAAACCGGGGTCCAGCTGGGGCCGCCGAAAAGGGGCGGCGGGCAGCAGGGGCCGCCGGCGGCGGCGACCGAGCCAGACTCCGGAGTTTGGGCCGCCGCCGTGGCGGCGAGCCAGACCAGGCATCCGCCGACGCAAACCAAGCGCATCCACTTCATGTCCGGGCACTCCTTGTCCCTGGAACGGCCGCCGCCGCGAGCCGCGGCCGATCGAGTTTTCTCCCACGCCGGGATGTATCGGGAAGAGGGGAGAATGGAGTTTAGCCGGGGTCGCCGGTCGTGCCGGGAATGCGGCCGGGAGGGGCAGGCGGTGCGACAGGGGCAAGGGGGGCGGGGTGGGAGATCTTCTGGCCGCAATCACACGTCCCGCCGCGAGAAGCAGATCATGCCGGCGAGCGCGGCCGTCAGGGACAGGGCCGCGCTCCAGACCATGAGGCCGCCGAGGACCCCAAGGTCGTAGTCGCCGCGCAGAATGTACGGCAGTCGTTCGAGCACCACGGCCGGCGAGTTCGGCAGCCGTTCGCGCAGCCACTTCAGGTTCAGGGCGAGGCCGCCGCCATACAGGACCACCCACAGGCCGCACACGCCGAGCAGGCCGTTGTTGCTGACCGCGCTGACCGCGACGCCGACCGTCACCACCATCGCCAGCAGGGCGCCGACCGTGGCCAGCGCGATCAGTCCGCCGTCGATCGTCACATCCTCATGCACCAGGGCCAGGCTGCCGGCCAGCGCCAGGAGGCAGAGCAGCAGGTACGTCGCCAGCACCGTCGCCAGGCGGGCGTGCCATTTGCCGAGGAAGTATTGATAGCGGCTGATGCCGCGGCTGAGGACGGAGTCGGCCAGGGTGCCGCGTTCCGAGGAAATGCAGCCGGCCGCCAGGACGACGACGAAGGCGACGCTGCCGAGGACGGCCCCTTGCAGGAGGTTGCTGAACAGCTGCGAGGCGTGCTGGACGACGCCGGCCTCCTGCGTCAGACCGAAGCGATAGAGCAGAAAGCCGCCGACGGCCAGCAGCACGGCCAGCACCCAGACGCGGTAGACCCAGCTGCGCAGCGTCTGGCCGACGTCGTACTGGAAGACGGCCCAGTACGGCAGCCAGCGGTTGATGGCGATCGGCTTCTTTTTCTCGATGGTCGCTTCCATGTCCCCATCCTCAGATTTCACCGCGGAGAACGCAGAGAGCGCAGAGAAAAGACAAAAGAGAGTTGCATAGGAGCTGCATTGCTTCCGTGTTTCGTTCTTTCTTCTCTCTGCGTTCTCTGCGTTCTCCGCGGTGAAATCTCTTGTTATGCCGCCTCGGCCTGATAGATCCGCGCGAAGCCGCGCGATTCTTCCTTCTCGACCAGGTCCAGGAACGCCTGCTCCGTCTGCTGGCCGACGCTGCGGATGCTGACCAGCGCCACCTTGTTGTCCGTCAGGATGGAGAAGACGCCGGCCAGGGCGGAGGTGTTGACGACCTCGTCGTGGAGGTACAGCTCCAGGCGCCGCTGACGCAGGGTGACGACCTTGAAGTCGGCCAGGCCGCGGATGGCCGTGGTCGCCTTGGCGACGGATTTCTGTTCGCCTTCGAGTTCCAGCTCGAAGTGGTTGCGGCGCATCCGGCCCTTGAGGTCCTGGAGCGAGCCGCAGTAGATGAGCTGGCCGTGGCTGAGGACGGCCGCGTGATTGCACACCTCGTCGATGTCGCTCAGGTTGTGGCTGGAGACGATCAACGTTTTTTCACGGGCCAACGTCTTGATGAGGTCGAGCATGGATGCGCCGCGCTTCGGGATCGAGGCCGTGGGTCGGCTCGTCCCAGACGAGCAGCTCCGGCTCGTTGATGAGGCTGGCGGCGACGGCGAGGCGGGCGGTCATGCCGTTGGAGAAGCCGTCGATGGCGTGGCCGGAGGCGCCGAGCAGGTCCACGGCCCGGATGAGCGAGGCGAGGCGCGGCTTGCGCACGTCGGCGGGCAGGCCGAAAAGCCGGGCCATGTAGTCAAGATAGGAGATCGGCGTCATCCCACGCGGAAACTGGGGGTTGGTGGGGATGTAGCCGATGCGGCGGCGGAGGTCGGCGCTGTTGGGCGACATGGTTTTGCCGAAGACCTTGGCCCAGCCGGCGGTGGGGCGGTGCAGGCCGATGAGGAGGCGCAGGAACGTGGTCTTGCCGGCGCCGTTGGCCCCGAGCAGACCGAGGACGGAGCCGGGTTCGAGGCGCAGGGTCACGTCGTTGAGGGCGATGAGGCGGTTCTTGTAGATCTTGGTGAGCTTGAACGTCTCCACCACCAGGCTGCTTTGCGTTTCGGCCACGAGGTTCCCTCCTCGCCGAGAATGGTGCGAGGGCGGATTATACGCGGGGGGCGCGGGCGTCCTAGAGCAATCGCGGGGCGCGGCTGTTGGGCGCCTGGGCTGTTCGGTTTTCGCCGGGATGGGGGGCAGTCCGCCACAGTCCGCCACGGGGTTGGCGGAGTTCCTATGAGCGCCGGACGGCCCCTTACCGCTGCCCTACGCCGCCCATGCCACCATGTCCGCCAACCCGCCACCGCCACACGGGGGCGGCAAGCCGGGCAAGGACCGACACGCATGGGCAAGAATCGAACGGCCCTGGGAGGAAATGTCTGCGGATGAGGGCCGGTGAGCGGCGGGGCGGCCGAATGGGCGAGGCACTCTCGAACGGGAGTTCGGCAACGAAGGTAGCCTTACTCAGGACTGTTGTGGCGCTTGTAGCACCGCACGCAGCTGAGGGCAAGCGCGGAAAGTCTCTGGATCGGCAAGGAGAGCCGGAACAGCGTCAGGAAACCGCGACAGGACCGCCTGCCAGACACGCGCGAACACTTCCGCCGCGTCTGCGTGCGTCTCTCGCGCCCACGCCTCATCGAAGGCGTCTAGCGCCAGAAGGGGAGGGTCGCCCAGCAGCTTTTCCCGCAACTCACCCGATGGATGCACGCAGCGGTTGAGCCGATCCCAAAGCGGCTTGAATTGCTGCTGGATTTCCCCTGGAGCGGTTTCCGTGAAGAGACGGCCCAGGGTCGGGGCGATGAGCGTCTTCCAATTGAGCTTGTCGTCCCGTTTAGTCAGCCAGTCGTGCTTCTCACCCACGGTCGGCCCCGGCCCGTGGGTCAGCGCCGGGATTCTCCAGTGCGTACATGTCAGCGTGGCAGGCGCGGAAGATCCGCTCCCAGTTGAACCGCAGCCGGCTCAGGACGATGGGATAGTTGCCGCTGAGAAACAGGACATGGAGGCAGGACAACTCTTTGAGTAGCCCAATGAGTTCGAGGTTGACCAGGCTTTGGCACACTTCCTCTTTCGGGTAGGCGGCGCCAACGGCCCCCCCGATTTCGACGGAGTCGTTGTAAAGGTAGACGAACAGGTTGGCGGTTTCGTCGCCGAGCCGTTGGCTGGTTTCCTCGCCGATCTTCTTCCATAGCCCGAACAACATCGAAAGGGGGTCTTGCGGCGGCTGGTTCATGGGCGTATCCCCGATCCGACGATGGTGTGTTTTTTGGCTCTCCCCAACTCTGGACCGACTTGTCGGAAACAGGGTTCGCGCCTGTCGGTCACGACCTGTGGCAACGGCCGGTCCAGGTCTTTCGGCCCGGCGGCTACAGCATCTTCGCATACCGCTCTTCCAGCGCTTTCACTTCGTCGTCCGTCAGCCCCGCCATGCCGTAGAACAGCTGGTCGATTAGGTCTTGATACGGCTGCGCGGCCGGGTCGAGGGCCGAGGCGCTCCGTCCGCGCGATGTCGCCCCGGTCGGCTTCGAGGGCCATGATCCGCTGCACCGCTGCGACGATGATTTCCTGTACGGCCGGGCTGAACGGCGGTTTCGCTAGCAGCGGCCGGAGCAAGTCCAGCGCCTCCTCCGGCCGTCCCGCCGCCAGGGCGCTTTCCGCCGCCTTTTGCCGCTTGGCTTCGCCGTTGGCGCGCTCCGCGGCGACCTGCGGACAAGGGAGGTTGTTGAATTGGTACTCGTTCACCTTGGAGTTGGTGCTTCCGAGCCGGAAGTACCAATCCGAGAGCCGCGAGTTCAGCAGGCCCAGCAGGAACAGAGGATGTAGAGACGATTGCGAATGCGGAATATAGCTTATGGTGTCGAAGCAGAAGTTGTTCGCTGAGATCAAGGCGGCGACGATGCGACGGAAGTTGTTTTGAGGTGAGCTTCGCTGAAAGCCGACGCGCTCCTCCTGGGAGTGGAAGGCTTTCGCTCCTGGCCGCTTTCCGGCCAGGAATCGCTGCACGCTGATGTAGAAGGCTTCGCCCTGGGAAGCCCCGCGGACAGCGTACAGGCAGATGTTGGCCCCGCGCAAGATGAGCGGTCCCGCCGATGGGGCCGCGGATAAGCACTTCTCCTTTTCGTTGGTCTCGTTCACCTCACCCTGAAAGGAAACGCAGAACGTGCCAAGGCGTTTCATGCGGCCGGACTGCATGATTCGCGTGGCCAGGTCCCAATCGCCCTGATCGCAGCTGACGATGGTGAAGTTGCTAGGGTCGTAGAGCGGGATGGCGTCGGTGGTCAGCGTCAGGCCCGGCGACGCCTCTTCCACCGAAGCGGCGGGATGGACGCGGGCGCGGAACGGCGCGGGTCGGCTCCGGAAACCCGTTCCTTGACCAACACGAACAGGGCGGTGGACAGCTTGGCCTCGCGGAACACGCGGCGGGCCGGATCGTCCTTCTGCGGGAAGGCCTCAATGCCGGTGAATGAACCGATCCGGACCATTTCGCGGCGCAGGTCGGCGGCCTGGTCGTCGCCCAGCACGGCCATCGGCGTGATGAAGCCGAGCCGGCCGCCGTCCGCCAGCAGGTCGAGCGCCCGGCAAATAAAGAGCTTGTACAGGTTATTTTTGCCGTGCCGCGAAGCGGCGAGTGTCGGGTCGGCTTCGATCACCGCCTGGAGGTCGGACGGGTCTTGCCCCGATTCGAGTTTCGACAGGACTTCATACGGCGGGTTGCCGATGACCGCGTCGAAACCGGGCCGGGCGAGTGGGCCGGATTCGTCGAAGAACGCTTCGGGAAAATCCAGGTCCCAATGGAAGCAAGCCAGGCGCCCGCGGCCCTTCGCGGCGGCCGCGCGGAACCAATCCTGTTCCGCGATCTTGCGAAAGCGGGCCGGCTTGTCCACCACATCCAGGGCGTCTTGATACTGCTTCTCCGTCACGGCTTCCCCGGTGACGGCCGCGCACCACGCGTCGGCGATTTGCCGGAACGGCGTGACCGCTTTCGTGAAGGCATCAAAGCCGGCCTGCTTCGTTTTGACCTGCGCCACCTGATCCGAGGCCGACTGGCGGATTTCCGCCAAGTGCTTCAGGAACGTCGGCAGCTTGACCGCCAGCTCCTTGTCGAACACCGCCTTGAAAGCGCCGCCCTGTCGGCCCGGCAGGGCGCCCAGGTCGCGCACCCGCGCCCCAATCAGGCTGTTGCCGTGGCGCAGGTGGTGGTCGAGGAAGGTGAGGGGACGGTCGGCCGCGACGGTTTCGAGCCAAAGGGCGAGCTTCGCCAGCTCCACGGCCAGCGGGTTGACATCCACGCCGTAGAGACAGTTTTCCACGACGCGGCGTTTCCAGTACGACAGGGCGGATTCACCGCCGCCGGGGTCGCTCGCGGTGAAGGGGTTCGTGGCGATCTCTTCGGCCAGGAACTGACAGGCCCGCAAGAGGAAATGGCTGGAACCCATCGCGGGGTCCAGCACGCGCAGCCGCAACACCCTTTCGGGATAGGCTTCCTCCAGGGCGGCGAGCGTTTGGGTCAACGCTTCCCGCTCGGCCCCGGCCGCCCGCGCCAGCTGTTCGCGGCAGCCTTCGATTTCCTCGCGCAGTTGTTCCGCCGCGGCCGCGCAAATCGGACCCAGCGTTTCCCGCACGATTTCGTTGACGATGTGGTCCGGCGTGTAGTAGCTGCCGAAGGCGCGGCGCTCGCCCTTGTCCGTCATGAGGTAGACGGAGCCGGGCGCATACGCGATGTCCGTCCGGTCGTAGCCGGACGGCGGACGCTCCGACTCCGGCTTGACGGTCTCCTCACGCACGCCCTTGACGCGGCGGGCGTACACGACCATTCGCTCGGCCGCGAGGCACGGGTGCAGTTCAAGCAGCCCTTCGTAGATCCCGCCAAGGTGCTGGATAGCGAGGTCACGGTAATCGACGCGGAAGTAGCCGGCGGCCGGCTTGTCGGGGTCGATGGCCCGGCCCAGGTGGTCGATGACGCGGGCCAGGTGCCAGTCGGACAGCTTCTTCTCCGCGAGAAAGGCGTGGGCCTCGGAGTCGAATAGCCCGCCGTTGTAGGCGGGGACGCCGTATCTCGCATGGCCCTTGTCGATGAGGTCGAAAAGGCCGTCGAGGTCGGCCCACAGCGCCACGGAATTGCGGTCGTAGTCCTCTTCACGGCCCTGCCGCACGCGTTCCATTCGCTGGGCCACTTCATCGCGCAGCCGGCCCAGCGCGGGTTGTTGGTGTAGAGGGCGTTCGTCCGGTATGGCAACAGCCGACGGTCTTCGGCGAACAGGATGAATAGCAGCCGGCAAAGCAGGATGAAGCCCTGTTCGCGGCAGAGCAGCAGGTCGCGCTCCGGGTCCAACTCGTTCGGGGCGTAGGCCAGGAAGCCCTCGATGGCGACCCGCAGGGCTTCAAACGCCTGTCCCTTCAGGCCTTCGCTCACCCCCAGGCGGTATTCGGAGCTTCCATCCGAGGCGCGCCGGATCAGAGCTTTATGCTGCACCGACTCCTTAAACCCGGCGGGTCCAAACAACAGGTAGAAGAGGAGAAAGTCGTTGAACTGCGCCGACCGCTCGGTGATCGCTTGCCCGGCGGGCGGCGAAAGCCACTCCTCAAGCATCGTGGCCAGATCGATTTCCAGGTAGGTCTGGAAGCGACGTTGCTGCGGCCCCAGCTGCCGGGGAACAAGCCGCCACACCTTGCCGTTGGTCAAGATCCCCCAGGCAAGCCGGGAGCGGTCGAGATACCACTCAATCTGCTCGGGCGGGTATTCGCCGCCTGTTCTCTACCCGCAACGGTCGGTCCAGGCTGATGTGCCAGGCCTTGGCATCCGCAACAACCGTGGCCGTCTTCCAGAAATCGTCCGACGTCCGCCCCAGCACCAGGGCCGCGTCAAGGGCGGCGTCGTCGCCGAACAGGGCGTAATCCGGTTTGCGTCCTTGCAGCCAGGTCTGGTACTTCAGCTTCCAGCCCAGTTGTTCCAGTACAGGCTGGATGAAGCCTTGTTCCAGTCCTTGTTCGTCGCCGTACCGCTCCACGCGGTTGCGCTGCACTCGCCACACTTCGGCGAGATGGTCGAGCGCTTCGCGCGCTTGCTCGCGAGTCTCCTGCCATTCCGGTTCGAGTTCCAGGCGGTTCTCCAGCCAGTGGCTGGAGAACAGACCGGCGTTATGGACAGGGCCGAACAGCAGCGAAGGTTGAGTTGGAGCGGGCATCGTCGCTTCATCCTGAGAGTGATGAGATGCCCTGAAGGTATCCCGCCGCTTGCTCCGAATCAAGCATGGCTTTGAAAGGGCGGAAACGCCGACGGTGCCGCGGCGCTGGGCCAAGTGGACCAGCAGCCGGCCGAACTCGAAGGGGGTCAGGCGTTCCTTCAATGCCTTTCGGCGGAGACGCCAGGGATCAACGTCGAAGAGCTTTTGCCACCCGTCACTTCCCAACGAACGTCAACTCCCCGTAATCCTCGTACCGGTGGAAATCCGACTGCGTCAGCGGCGCCGTGGACGACAGCCCGGGTGGTCGAGCGTCGCGGAGTAATCGTAGCGGCAAAGGGCGAAGCGCCATTTGTCGCCGGCCTTGGGCCGGCCGCCGGTCGCCTGGAACGCCGTCCACGGGATGCGCCCCTCCACCGTCCAGCCCTTGTCCACGTCCTCCCAGTGGTTGAGCGTGCCGTCCAGCTTCACGGCCGACTCCATGCCGAGCTTGCTGAGCGGGGCGAACCGGCCGTAGCCGCCGGCGCCGCGCGACGGGAGGAACAGCTCCAGCTCCGTGCCGAGGGCGTTGACCTGGAACTCGTAGTAGGGCAGCTTGTCCTCCGACGGCTTGAGGAACATTTCGATCACGTCGTCGTACCACGTCATGCCGTTGCGCTCCTTCACCACGGCGTACAGGTCGGCGTCCTCCATGTCGGCGCTGAAATAGAGGTAGTCGTCGTCCCAGAGCAGCCGGGCCGTGGTCGCGGTGCGCGGCTTGCGATTCTGCCAGAAGACGGCGAAGTCGGTCAGCGGCTGCGCCTGGCCCCAGGCCGCTTCGTCCAGCACGCCGTCGAGTTTGATCGGCCCGGTCGCTCGCCGGCACTCCGCCGACCGCACTGCTGACACCTGCGCATCGTTCGAGACGCAGCCCAAGGCCACGGGCATCAGGGCCGCCACGAGAACGCTGCATCGTCGCATGGTGGGTTCCTCGCATTCGGTTGGCGAGCGGCCTGTAGCACAAGCTTAAGCTTGTGCTACATCATCAGCCGCTTGACGCACGCCGTTACAATACGAATCGGAGCGATCCCCTTCGCAGGAGACACCCATGTCCCGATTCTGGCGGCACTTCATCAGCAACGGAGCGGACGCCGGCCAGCCGCCGGACGTGTCCGGCCCCGAACCCGACGAGCGCGAGGCCCTCGACGCCTATTCCAATGTCGTCGTGCGCGTGGCGGAGCGGCTGCGGCCGGCCGTCGTCAACCTGCGCACCGGCCGCGGTCGGCGCGAAGGTTCCGGCTCCGGCGTCCTCTTCACGCCGGACGGCTTCCTGCTGACCAATCATCACGTCGTCCAGGGCAACGACCGCGTTCGCGTCCGCCTCGGCGACGGCCAGGAAATCGCCGGCCGCGTCGTCGGCGCCGACCCGTGGACCGATTTGGCCGTCGTCCAGGCCGAATCGGGGCGCTGCCGCATGCGGAACTCGGCGACTCCGCGGCCCTGCGCGTCGGTCAGCTCGTCGTGGCCATCGGCAGCCCGTTCGGCTTTGAATCGACGGTGACGGCCGGCGTCGTCAGCGCGTTGGGCCGCACCCTGCGCAGCATCACCGGCCATCTGGTGGACAACGTGATTCAGACGGACGCCGCTCTCAATCCGGGCAACAGCGGCGGCCCGCTGGTGGATTCGCGCGGCCGGGTCATCGGCGTCAACACGGCCATCATCGCCCCGGCGCAGGGCATCTGCTTCGCCATTCCGATCAACATGGCCAAGCACATCCTGCCGCAGCTGATGAAGCACGGCAAAGTCGTGCGCGGCTACCTCGGCCTGCACGCCCGCAACGTGCCGCTGAACCCGGCGCTGGTGCGCCGTTACGACCTGCCGGCCCCGAGCGGCGTGGAGGTGCTGGCGGTGGAGGAGGGCGGCCCCGCGGACCAGGCCGGGCTGGAAGAGGACGACGTTATCGTCGCTCTGGAGGAACAGCCGACGACGACGGTGGACGACCTGCACAAGCTGCTGACGCAGCTGCCGGTCGGCCAGCCGGCCACGGTGCGGCTGCTGCGCGGCGAACGCCGCCTGGAACGCATGGTCGTGCCGACGGATTACCCCAATCCGGCGCCACGGGCATAAGAAGGATCTCACGCAAAGACGCAAAGGCGCAAAGAGGCAAAGAAAAGAAGAATTTGGGTTCGAGGCAGGCGCGCCTCGGAACCTCCTTTCCGTCTTTTTGCGCCTCTTTGCGCTTCGCGCCTTTGCGTGAGATCCTCTTCTCTCGACACTATCCGCAAAGTTCATCCCACCGGCCGGCCGATGTTACGGGACAGACCGTTCCGTTACTCGACCGCCGCGGGAGGACTTCCGTCATGGCCCGATCCCTGCGTCTGCGCCGGTGGGCCGCCGGCCTGTGCGCCGCGGGGCTGCCGCTGCTGGCGGCCGGCTGCGCCGACCGCGCCGCCGCCCTGACCGAACGCGGCGCCTTCCCCGACGTGCCCTACGTCGCCTCCGGCATGTCGCCGATCCCCGCCCGGATCGACGGCGTTCGCCCCGCCGCCTACGAACCCGCTCCCGCGGACGCATCCCCGCCGCCCCCGACGCCGGCCCCCGCGGCCGCCCCGGCGCCGACGCCCGTGAACCTCGAAGCGGTCTTCCGGCTGGCCGAGGAGCGCAACGCCCCGATCGCGCTGGCCCGCGAGAAGGTCCACGAGAGCCAGATCGAGAACGACCTCGCCGCCAAGAGCTGGCTGCCCAAGGTGACGGCCGGCGTCGGCTACTACCGCCACGAGGGCGGCATCCAGAACGAAGACGGCACGCTGACGCGCTCCAGCTTCGGCGCCCTCTACCCCGGCCTCGATCTGCATACGGCCTTCGACGTGCGCGAGGCCACTTTCGCCCGCATCGACGCCGAGCGCAAGCGCTGGCAGCAGCAGGGCGAGCTGAGCCGCATCAGCAACGAGCAGCTGCTGCAATCGGCCGAGACGTACATCGACCTGCTGACCGCCCGCCGCGGCGAGTCGGTGTCGCAAGAACTGGAGAAAAGCCAGCGCGAATTGCTCCAGCGGGCCAGGGACCTGGAAAAGGAAGGCGGCAAGGTGCTGTCGGAGGGCGTGGCGGCGGAGCTGGCCGGCACGGAACAGGCGGAGGCGAAGCTGCATCAGCAAGGCGACGCGGCCTCGGCCAAGCTGGCGTATCTGCTCGGAATCGACCCGGAATCTCCGCTGGTCCCGGTGGACGAAGCGCTGGCGCCGATCGACGTGGTGGACGCGACGCCGCCGGCCTCGGCGCTGGTCGCGCAGGCGCTGGCGAACGGCCCGGGCGTCCGCGAATTGGAGGGGCTGCTTTCGACCATCGACTGCGGCATGGCGGAGCTGGAAGGTCCGAAAAAGTTCCTGCCGACGCTGGACCTGTGCGTCGGCGAGGGGGCGTTCGGCGCCGGCCCCGACGCCAGCATGGTGTGGGCCAACCGCCTCGACGTGGGCGTCGAGGCCCGCTGGAACCTGACGGAATTGCTCCGGGCCAAGGACGAGAAGCGGCTGGCCGAGAGCAAGCGGCGGCAGGTGGAGCTGAGCTACGACGACCTGCGCGGCAAGCTGACGCTGGGCGTGCGCGAGGCGCGGGAGGCGATCCTGAGCGGCCGGCAGCAGATCGACAAGGCGTCGGAGCAGGTGCGCCGGGCCAGCGAGAGCTACCGGCTGAGCGACCTGCGGCTGAAGCAGAACGCGCCGGGCGCCACGCCGGCCGAGGTGCTGCAGAGCCTCCGCGGCCTGGAATTGGCCCATTTCAACTACATCACATCCGTGAATGCGTACAACAAGGCCCAGGTCCGCCTGCTGCTGCTGCTGGGGCCGGCGGCGTGCCAGACGGCGCCGGGCGGCAAGTGACGGGGGTTGGGGCGACAGGAAGGGTCCCGCCTTGCCGTGAAGCCGGATTCAGGCGACCGGGCCGTTGGTCCCGGCCGGGGTGGGCGCGACCGGCTCCAGGCGGACGACGCGCAACAGCGATACGACCGTGTAGCTGTTGTAGTAGGTCTGGTTCGGGTCCGAGGCGAACCCGATAAGGGCCGTCGTAATCTCCGGCATGACGAGGTCCGGGTGGTGGATCTCGTACACCGTTCCGTCCGACAGGTGCATCCGGAACGGAACGAACGGCTTCTTCCGCAGTTCGCTTTGCAGTTCTGCGGGACTCATTGGTTTTCCTCCTTTCGCCCATTATATCACGCCATCGGCCGCATCTGGAATGTCTCGCGGCCCGGCCCCCCTTCAGGACTTCTTTCGCTGGCGCGGCGGAGGCCCTATCCCCAAACTCCGTCGCGCCGCCTGCCGCACCGTCCTTAGCGCCGCCATTGCCGCCGTCGCCTGGACGCCCGTTGCGTTCATGCCGGGATAGCGGAATTTGACGGCGTAGTCCTCGAGGACCAGCAGCGGGGAAGCCAGTCCGGCCAGCGCCCGGTGGGCCGCGGCAACCTGTCGATGCAGATCAATCAGGATGTGGGTTTTCGGAAAGGCGACGCCTGCTTCTTGCAGGAGCGCTTTCAGGTATTTTTCCGCGCATTGCTGACAGTGGAAACAAACCAGGTCGGGCAGCGGGTTCTTGCGCCGTCGTTTCAGCGCCACGGCCCCTTCATAATCCGCCTCCGCCTTGGCGACCCACTCAACCGTGAGTGGATTCATACAGCACCTTGCCCTGTTCCGCGATCTCACGCAGGAAGAAATCGCCCAGCGCCAGCCGTCGCCGGAACGTCTCCGGCGTCCGCACGATCAGATCGACGCCGAAGTCGCACGGCGTCGCCTGCCGGATGCGCAACGACTCCTCGCCCTCCTCCGCCGTGTCCATCAGCACCAGCAGATCGACGTCGCTCTCCGGCCGCGCCGTGCCGCGGGCGTAACTGCCGAACAGGATGATGCGGTGCGGCCGGAAGCGTTCGGCGATCTGATCCGCGAACTGGTGAATGGCGGCGTCCGGGATTCGTCGGCGCCGGGGCGCCGTCGGGGCGGCGTCGTTGCGCGAAGCCGTCATCGCCGTTCCCTCCCCTCTTTGGATGCAATGGATCTTACCTCGCACCACCCACCCGGGGCAAGCGCCGCTCTCCCCGCCTTGACTCTCCCCGCCTCTCGCCGCTACCCTGACCGCATCCCGCCCTGGGAGGAAGCGGCCATGCGCATCGGCGTCTTCGGCGGCGCCTTCGACCCCGTCCACTTCGGGCACCTCATCCTTGCCGAGCAGTGCCGCGAACAGGGCCGGCTCGACGAGGTGCTGTTCGTCCCCACGGCCCGGCCGCCCCACAAGCCGCGGCCCGGCGCCCGCTTCGATCAGCGCGTCGAGATGCTGGCCCTCGCCCTGGCCGGCAATCCCGCATTCCGTATGGATGAGATCGAAAAAGACCGCGAAGGCCCCAGCTACACCGTGGACACCCTCGCCGAGCTGCGTCGCCGCCGGCCCGGCGACGACTTCTGGCTCCTGGCCGGCGGCGACGTGGTGCGCGACCTCCACCTCTGGTACGAGCCGCGGCGCCTCGTCGAAACGGCCGGCCTCCTCGTCATGGCCCGTCCCGGCACGCCGGCGCCCGACTCCGCCGAGCTGGCCGCCCGCCTCGGCCTGCCCGCCGTCCGCCTCGAAGTCGTCGAGGCGCCGCAGATCGACATCGCCAGCCACGACCTCCGCCGACGCGCCGCCGACGGACGCAGCCTCCGCTACCTCCTGCCCCGCGCCGTCGAGTGCTATGTCCGCGAGAAGAGGCTCTATCAGGCGGGCGGCGCCGCCGACTGAACCGCCGCGCGCAAAAAAACTAGGACGGCAAACTCCACTTGAGACCCATCGAGGTGCGTATAATGGAGGTAGGAACATCCCCGAGGCGGATTGCCATGCGTACCCGACCCCGTCCACGCCCCACCCGCGCAGACCCTCACGCCCGTCCTGACGAACTGCCCGGTCTGCCAACGCCGCCTCTGCGCCGACTACGCTAACTTCCGCACTGTCAGCACCCTGGACGCCGTCACCCGCCTGACCGTCCAGGTGCGACGCTGCCACAACCCGGCCTGCAGCCGCTACCGCCGCCCCTATCGCCCCGAGGCGGAGCCGCACTTCGCGCTGCCGCACCACGAGTTCGGACTGGACGTCCTCGCCCTGGTCGGACGGCTGCGCCACGCCGAACACCGCAGCGTTCCGGAGATCCACCGGGAACTCACCCGACGCGGCGTGGCCGTCGCCGAGCGTTCCGTCCTCAACCTCCTGGACCGATACGACGAACTGCGAGCGTTGGCGGCGGCCGATCCCCAACGGCTGCGGCGTTTGTTGCAGGGTCAGCAGCGGGTGGTGTTGGCCATCGACGGCTTGCAACCCGACGTCGGCCACGAGGTGCTGTGGGTGCTGCGCGACTGCCTGTCCGGCGAGATCCTCCTGGCCAAAAGCCTGCTGTCGGCCACGGCCAAGGATCTGGCGGCCTTCCTGACCGAGGTGCGCGAGGCCCTGCCCGTTCCCATCACCGGCGTGATCTCCGACGGCCAGGAGTCGATCCGCAAGGCCGTGGCGCAAGCCCTGCCCGAGGCGCCCCACCAGCTGTGTCAGTTCCACTACCTGCGGGAGGCGGCCCGGCCGATCCACGAGGCGGACCGCCACGCGAAAAAGGAGCTGAAAAAGCGGGTGCGGGGCGTCCGTCCGATCGAGCGGGCGGCGGAGGGCGAGGACGACGAGGAGGCGGAGATCGTGCGGGGCTACTGCGCGGCGGTGCGTTCGGCGTTGACGGACGACGGCCTGCCGCCGCTTTCGGCCTCGGGGCTCAAGCTGCACGAGCGGCTGACGCACATCGCCGAGAGCTTGGAGTGGTTATCCGATCGGCTCGGCGCCTTGCCGGGGGGCCTCGACCGGCTGCGCCGGCTGTTGGGGCGGGGGCTGGAGGAGACGGCCGCGTTGTGGCCGCCGGTGCGGGCGGCCTACCGCTGGGTGCGTCGCGTGGCCGCCCTGTTCAAGAACAGGCGTTTCGGTGGCCTCTCAAGTTAAGTTTGCCATCCTAGAAAAAAAGAACCGGGCGCCGTCGAAGACGGCGCCCGGCTTTGCGAATGCCCGCGAAGCGTCATTTCGTCTTGGCGTCGATCTGGGAGGCCACGTCCTTATGGTCGGGGTTCAGTGTCACGGTGACCATGGTGCCCTTCGCGAGGTCCGCCAGCTTGCAGTCCTTGCCGTCGCATTGGATCTTGGCGTCCTTGGCGACCGTCAGCGGATGGTCCTTGCCATTTTTGTCCGTCACGGTGATGGTCAGGTCGGCGGCGCTGATGGTGGAGACGGTGCCTGCCACCGTGCTGGCGGCCTTGTCGGGCGCGGCGGCCTTGTCGGCGCGGACGGCCGATCCGACGAACACGACCACGGCAAAGGCGGCGGCCAGAGACAGAACCTGCTTCATGACGTACTCCTTGTTCGCAACTCCACACACGCGGCGCCGTGGGACGGCCCCTTGCCGTCCCTTCTGGACGCCGGCTCGTGGGAGAGAGTGCCCGTTCGTTGAAACCATCTCCGGGCGCTTAAGCGACCCGGCTCGCCTACTCCCAGCAACCGGCGCGCCCATCCACCGCGGAAGCGGCCGCACGTTGCCGAATGCAACAGTATTTGGTGAAATAGCTCGCCGCTGGCGTCTCCCCGCGTCGGAATGAGAGACGCCTTGCCGATGGGTAAGCAAGGGCTTGCGCGGGACGGCCAAGAACCTGGCGCCGACCCTCGCTCTTGGCCGGCCTGTGGCCTATAACAGCCCCTGGAGGGGCGCCGGCCGCGACATTGTTTCGCAAGTTCCGGGCCGGTTCCGCACGCCTCTCCTTGATCCGAAAGGGTGGTTGATGAATCTGCTGTTGCGGCCGGTTCGGTCGTCGCTCGGCTCCAAGTACATCATGGCAGTCACCGGCCTGGTGCTGCTCCTCTTCGTGATCGGCCACATGGCCGGCAACCTGCAAATCTTCCTCGGCAAGCAGGCGCTCAACGACTACGCCCGCCACCTGGAAGAGCTGCCGATGCTCCTGTGGACCGTCCGCGTCGTGCTGCTGACCATGTTCGTCGTCCACATCGTGATGGGAATCCGCCTGTGGCGGCTCAACCGCCAGGCCAGGCCGGTCGGCTACTACCGCGACGACACGGTGCAGGCCAGCTGGGCGTCGCGGCACATGCTGCTGACCGGCCTGGTGATCCTCGCCTTCGTGATCTTCCACCTGCTGCATTTCACCGTTGGCGTCATCGACCCGGAACACCACAAGTGGGTGCTGTCGCAGTACAAGGCCGCCGACCCCGGCGCTCAGCCGGAATGGGACGTGGCGGCGATGGTGGTCGGCAGCTTCCGGGTGTGGTGGATCAGCCTGAGCTACGTCGTCGCCCAGGTCGTTCCTCGGCCTCCATCTGTGGCACGGGGCCGGCAGCTGGATGCAGTCGCTGGGCCTCAACAACCGCCGCTGGCAGCGCATCATCCACGGCGTCGGCGCCGCCGTCGCCGTCCTGATCGTCGTGGGCAATTGCTCGATTCCGCTGGCGATCCTGGCGAGGTGGCAGCCGCATTAGTTTAGAGCCTATCCCAAAACCGTCGAAACATCACCAATTTGACGAGAATCGTCATGATCGACGGTGGTTTTGGGATAGGCTTTTAGCCGCGGATCTCCGATCCGCGGCTAAACGCGAACACCATCCGTCGCCCCCGAAGAGGCGCCTTTCATGATCCTCGACTCCCGCATCCCGCCCGGCCCCCTGGCCGAGAAGTGGGACAAGCATCGCTTCAACATGAAGCTGGTCAACCCGGCCAACAAGCGCAAGTACCGCATCCTCGTCGTCGGGACCGGCCTGGCCGGCGGCTTCCGCGGCCGCTTCCCTGGCCGAACTCGGCTACCACGTGGACGGGTTCTGCTTCCACGATTCGCCGCGCCGCGCCCATTCCATCGCCGCCCAGGGCGGCATCAACGCCGCCAAGAACTATCAGAATGACGGCGATAGCATTTATCGTCTGTTTTACGACACCGTCAAGGGCGGCGACTTCCGCTCGCGCGAGGCCAACGTCCACCGCCTCGCCGAGATCAGCGTTCACATCATCGACCAGTGCGTCGCCCAGGGCGTGCCGTTCGCGCGCGAGTACGGCGGTCAACTGGCCAATCGCTCGTTCGGCGGCGCCCAGGTGTCGCGCACCTTCTATTGCCGCGGTCAGACCGGCCAGCAACTCCTGCTCGGCGCCTACCAGGCCCTCTGCCGCCAGATCGACGCCGGCCGCGTCGTCATGCACCCGCGCACCGAGATGCTCGACCTGATCGTCATCGACGGCCGGGCGCGCGGCATCGTCACGCGGAACCTCGTGGACGGCACGATCGAGTCGTTCGTCGGCGACGCCGTCGTCCTGGCCACCGGCGGCTACGGGCCGGTCTTCTACCTGTCCACCAACGCCATGCACTGCAACGTCACGGCCACTTACCGTGCGTACAAGCGCGGCGCCTTCTTCGCCAACCCCTGCTACACGCAGATCCATCCGACCTGCATCCCGCAGACCGGCCATTACCAGTCGAAGCTGACGCTCATGTCGGAGTCGCTGCGCAACGACGGCCGCGTCTGGGTGCCCAAGACGGCCGGCGACAAACGGCCGCCCAACGCGGTCCCGGAGGCGGATCGCGACTACTACCTGGAGCGTAAATATCCGAGCTTCGGCAACCTGGCGCCGCGCGACGTGTCCTCGCGGGCGGCCAAGCAGGTCTGCGACGAGGGCCGTGGCGTCGGCGAGGGCGGCCGCGGCGTCTACCTCGATTTCCAGGACGCCATCGGCCGCCTCGGCAAGAAGACCGTCGAGGAGCGCTACGGCAACCTCTTCGACATGTACGCCCACATCACGCACGAGGACCCCTACGCCGTCCCGATGCGCATCTACCCGGCCGTCCACTACTGCATGGGCGGCCTGTGGGTGGACTACGAGCTGATGAGCAACGTGCCCGGCCTGTTCGTGCTGGGCGAGGCCAATTTCTCCGACCACGGCGCCAACCGCCTCGGCGCCAGCGCCCTCATGCAGGGTCTGGCCGACGGCTATTTCATCATCCCCTATACGATGGGCGCCTACCTGGCGTCGGCGACGGCCGAGTTGACGAAGACGAAGGTCACGGCCGACCACGCCGCCTGCAAGCAGGCGGAGGCGGACGTGAGCGATCGCCTGAAGCGGCTGCTCGCCGTCAAGGGCAAGCGGAGCGTGCTGTCGTTCCACCGCGAGCTGGGCAAGGTGATGTGGGACGACGTGGGCATGGCCCGGACGGCGGCCAGCCTGAAGCAGGCGCTGACAAAAATCCCGCAGATCCGCGAGGAGTTCTGGAAGAACGTGAGCGTGCCGGGCGGCGGCGGCGAGATGAACTCGGCCCTGGAGGACGCCAACCGTCTGTCGGATTTTCTGGAGTTTGCGGAGCTGCTTTGTCACGACGCGCTGGACCGCGACGAGTCGTGCGGCGCCCACTTCCGCGAAGAGCATCAGACGCCCGACGGCGAGGCCCAGCGCGACGACGAGCGCTTCTGCTACGTCGCCGCCTGGGAACACAAGGGCGCCGGCCAGAAGCCGGAGCTGCACAAGGAGCCGCTGGTGTTCGAGTACGTCAAGCCGTCGGTGCGGAGCTACAAGTAAGCCGCGATCCGTTTAGCCGCGGATCGGAGATCCGCGCGGTTCTGCGAACCGCGGCTAAGCGGCGAGAGGAGTCGATCCGAAATGAATCTCACCCTGCACGTCTGGCGTCAAAAAGGCCCGCGGGACCCCGGCCGCATGGAGCACTACGAGGCCCGCGAAGTCAGCCCGGACATGTCGTTTCTGGAGATGCTCGACGTGGTCAACCAGGGGCTGGCCGAGAAGGGCGAGGAGCCGATCGCCTTCGACCACGACTGCCGCGAGGGCATTTGCGGCAGCTGCTGCCTGATGATTAACGGCCGGGCCCACGGACCCGAGCGCGGCGTGGCGACCTGCCAGACGTACATGCGCAACTTCCAGGACGGCGACGCGATCTACGTCGAGCCATGGCGGGCGCGGGCCTTCCCGGTGGTCAAGGACCTGGTCGTGGACCGCAGCGCGTTGGACCGCATCGTCCAGGCGGGCGGTTACGTCTCGGTCAACACCGGCGGGGCGCCGGACGGCAACGACGTCCTCGTGCCGCGGCAGAACCAGGAGCAGGCGATGGACGCGGCGGCGTGCATCGGCTGCGGCGCCTGCGTGGCGGCGTGCAAGAACGCCTCGGCCATGCTGTTCACGGCCGCCAAGGTGGCGCACCTGGCGCTTTTGCCCCAGGGCGACCCCGAGCGCGGCCGCCGCGTGCGCCGCATGGTAGAGCAGATGGACAAGGAAGGCTTCGGCAATTGCACCAACTACTACGAGTGCGAGGCCGCCTGTCCCAAGGAGATCCGCGTCGAGTTCATCGCGAAAATGAATCGGGAATATCTCGCGGCCGTGGCGGCGGGCCAAGAGCAGTGAGGGCGCTCCGAGCCGCGATCATAAGGGAGCGGTCTTCGCCAAAAGCGCTCCCTCACGGTCGCGGCCCTGTTGAATGAAGAAGGGGGGCCGACGCGGCCCCCCTTCGTCTGTTTGCGTCTGCTCTTCGGCCGAACAGCGTCAGCGGCTGGCGACGCCGGCCGTCTCCACCATGTTCACGCGCGTTTCCTCGCCCGCGCGAACCGTGACGTCCTTGCTGAGGTTGATCGGTTTGCCGTCCTGGACGTACTGGGCCTTCAGGGTGTAGTGGAAGTCCTGGCCGACCGGCAGCTCCGGCGACGTGAAGACGCGCACCGCCGCCGTCGAGACGGTGGCTGCGTCGTCGATGGTCAGCTTGGCGTCGGCCGGCAGCGACACGATGATCGTGGCCGGGGCCGGGACCATGCTCTCTTTCGGCTTGTCCTTGTCGGTCGGCTTGGTCGGAATCGGTTCCGGCGTGACCGCCGGCGTGGTCGCCGGGGCCATGACCGGCGCGTACATCATCCCGCCGCAGCAGCCGGAATAGCCGCCGCAGCAGCTGGAGTAGCCGCCGTAGGATCCGCCGCAGCAGCTGGAGTAGCCGCCGCCGCAGCAGCTGCCATGATGGTGGCCGCCGAACAGACGGTGGTGGCCGCCGCCGCAGCAGCTGTAGCCGCCGCAGCAGCTGGAGTAGCCGCCGCCGCAGCAGCTGGAGTAGCCGCCGCAGCAGCTGGAGTAGCCGCTGTAGGCGTAGCCGCCGCAGCAGCTGGAGTAGCCGCCGCCGCAGCAGCTGGAGTAGCCGCCGCAGCAGCCGCCATGGTGGCCAAACGCCTGCGCGTCGCCGCCGCTCGTCAGGGCCATCATCAACACGACACTGTACATACCAAACCCCTCCACGTTTTAGGGAACTCCGTGCCTACCCCCTCATGAAAGCCCGCTCGGGCCAGAACCCTGTGTGGCAGACAGGACCTGTCGCTCTGCTCGCCTCATCACGTCCCCGTCCCGCAAAAGGTACGTTCGCACGGCCCGGCCAGGTCGAGCCCGTTTCGCTGACGCCGCACCGGCGGCGGCAGTCCTGACCGGATCGCACCAACGCCGCCTCACACGTGGATGCGTGAGAAGGTAGGTGTTCCTGACAACATAGTAAAAATAGGCAAGGGCACGGTCAATAGCACTCTGGGCAATCTATAGCAAAAAGTGCGCCCTCCAAGTGGCGCAACAGGAACGTTTCGACCGAATCGGGGCGGAACAGCCGTTTCTGGAGTGGACGGAATCGCCGTTCTGGTTTTGCGGCCTCTGCGGCGCACCCCTCAATCGCTATAATCGGCACGGCCCACCTCTTTTCCGCGAACCTCCCGCCTTCCGCGAATTGACGCGCCGGAGTTTCCCGATTAGCATCAAATGCCGGTTGCACCATCCAGGAGGTCTGGGAGGGCGAGCGGCCTCGCCATTTCGGATCGTCCGTGTCGTTATAAGGGCGTCCCCATGAATCGTGCTTCTCTCCGGCCCGCACTGCTGGCCGTCGCCGTCCTGCTGGCCGTCCGGCCCGCGTGGGCGGCGGTCCCGCTGAAAGAGCTGACGCAGGAGAAACTCCGCGACTGGGTGTCGGCCGCCGTGAAGGCCAGCCGCGACGACCCGGATCGCGCCGGATTCTGGACGGACCTCGACGCCTTGATTGTGGTCCGACCCGACCGGATCTACTACGAACACGACAAGGGCGTTCCGGCGTCCCTGTACTGGTACTGCCCGCCGCGCCGCGAGCTGGACGGCGAGGAAAGCAGGAAGGCGATGAAAGACCTGACAAAAGTCCTCCATTATGCGATTCGGGAGCACCAGGGGGGACTGCTCTCCGAAGAGGACGCACGGCTGGTCGAGATCGTCAGCCACATCACCATATCCTCGCAAGGGCCGCCGATCGTCGTGGCGATTCCGGACGAACGCGAACGGCTGCGCCATGAATTGGCGGAGGCGCGGGCGGAGGTGGAGCGGCTGCGCCGCGAGGCGGAACCGCGCCATTACGTCATGGTGGTGCAGCCGTCGTCGATGATCTACTACGACTGCGCCAGCCATTGCTGGCTGCCGGGTCCGGCGTCGGTGGTGTACTATCCGGCCGGTTCGGCGCCGACGCCACGCCGGGAACTGCCGCGTCCGCCGGAATTCGTGCCGCCGACGCCGACGCCGGCGCCGCCCACCGGACTGCCGCGGCCGGAGCAGCCGCGTCCGCCGCTGGAGAAGCCGCTGCCGCCCCCGCAGGCGAACGAAATCGATTCCGAGGAGGCCGCTCGCGTCTTCTGGATGGGCTATCGCAGCTACTGGCAGGGCGATTACGACCGCGCCCTGACGAGCTTCGACTCGGCGGTGCGGCTGGACGACGAGGACGCGCGGTTCTGGTACTACAAGGCCCTGGCGGAGCGCGCCCTCGGCGCCCCGGAGAAGGCGGAGGCGTCGGCGAAGCGCGGCCGGGAGCTGCACGCCGCCCGGAAGCCGAAGGCCGATCTGGTCGGCGCGGCCCTGGAGCGGGTGCAGGGACAGGAACGCCGCTTCCTGAATGCGCCGGAGGTGGTGGTTTCCGACGCCGAAGGCGATCGCTGATCGCCTTCTTAGGCGAGCGGCAGCAGGAATGCTACCCGCAGCCGCATTCGCCGGAATGCGGGCCGACAGCCATTCACCCGCATTCTGGCGAATGCGGCTACGGGTAAGGTATTTCCCGCCCCTCGGCTTACGGGGTAAGTGCCACAACGTCCCGAACACCGATTGCTCGCACGGTGACAGGTGCCAGTACGTCCCGAACAGCCTCGTTCAGTCCTGGAACCCGCGGTTGGGCAGCCGGTAGTCCACCTCCAGGACCTGCGGCTGAGTCTTCGGTTCCTTCCGTCGCAGGGTGAAGAACCGGATCTTGTCCGCCTCCAGGTCCACCTCGCAGCGGACCAGCCGGTTGGGCCACACCGCACTCACCACCCAGGTCCGTCCCAGCAGGGTCACCTCGCCCGCACCGTTGGTCCGTCGCAGGTAGACCAGCCGCCCCCGAGGCCGGGTCTTCAGGTTCAGACGCCAGTCCGCCGGGAAGGGGCGGCGGGCGGGGGCCGCCTCGATCCGGGCCGCCCGCTGCCGACGCAGGGCCTGCACATGCCTCTGCGAACGGTCTTGCAAGTGTTCCAGGTCGGGGTGCTGGAACCGTGCCCAGACCCGTGCCTGCCACCAGCCGTTGTAACTCTCGATCATCGCCTGGAAGCCGACTTCCCGCGGCGGCACGAACACCGGCGCCACCCCCAGGCTCAGGCACAGGCGGATGACCCGACCCAGGGCGTCGGGGTAGCGGTGCGTCCCCTGGAAGATCATGTCGTTGTCGAACTGGGCATACCCAGGGAGTCCGACCTCCCGCCAGTGTTCCGTCAACGATTCGACGGTCAGGACCGCGGTAACGGGGGCGGTCGTCGGCCAGGAGACGACCAGGCCGCCGTGCAAGGACACCCCGTTAAGCACCTCGACCTCGGGGCCCTCCTTGATGACCAGGCCCTCGACGATGTCGAAGCTATCCAGCTCGGCCCGGGCCGCGGCGACCTCGGGCAGATACCACCCCCGGGGCGGGGCCGGTCGGCGAGTCCTGACCCGTCCGTCGAGGGCGCCCCGGCGAGCCAGAATCCGGTTGATCGTCCGCAGCGACGGCGCCGCCGTGTCTCCCCGGTCGAGCAGGGCCTGCTGGATGGCCTGGGCGCCGACTGCCCCCAGGTCTCCGTGGGCCAGTTCCTTGCGGACGGTCAGGATCAGGTCCCTCCGTGGAGGAGTCGATCCGCTGGGCCCTGTGCGGGACCGAGGACCGATCGGACCAGTCCACCCGATCGAGCCGCTGCCCACGGGCTCGCTCGACCCACAGAGTCACGGTAGCGACTCCGACTCCAAAGCGGCGGGCCACGGCTCGCAGAGACTGGCCACGGCGGACGGCGGCTACCATGGCCCGACGACGATCGGCTTGACGCTTTGCTTGCTCATCAGAAGACCTCCCAAGGGATCAGCTTTGGGGATATTGTAGCCCACGGTGTTCGGGACGTACTGGCACAAAACTGTTCGGGACGTACTGGCACCTACCCGCTTACGCCTTGGCCCCGACTTCCGTGAGCAGACGGTTGACGGCGTCGCGTCGCGGCACCCCTTCCTGCGCTCCGACGACGGTGGTGGCCAGCGCGGCGGCGGCGTTGGCGAACGGCCCGGCTTCGTCGAACGGCCGGCCCTCGGCGATCATCACGGCCAGGGCGGCGGCGAAGGCGTCGCCGGCCCCGGTGGCGTCGATGCTGGCGACGCGGAGTTTTGGCATCCAACATTCGCCGCCGGGCCAGACGAGCAGGTTGCCGTCGTCGCCGGCCTGCACGGCGACCGCCCCGACGCCGCGGCCGATAAGCTGTTTCGCCGCTCGCCGGGCCGAGGCGCGGTTCGTCACTTTCACGCCGGTCAGCGTCTCCGCTTCCGTGGCGTTGGGCCGAATCACGTCGAGGAGGCGGAACAATTCATCGGGCAGCGGCCGGGCCGGCGCCGGGTCGAGGACGACGCGCGCCCCCGCGGCCCGCGCCAGCCGGCAGGCGGTCAGCACGGCGTCCAGCGGGACTTCCAGCTGACAGAGGACGACGCGGGCCGCCTGGATCATGCCGGCCGCAGCGTCCACGTCGGCGGCGCTCATGCGTCCGTTGGCACCGGGGGCGATGAGAATGGACTTTTCCCCTCGGGAATCGACCATGATGACGGCGGCGCCGGTGGGGGCGTCGGCGTCGCGGGCGGCGTGGCGGAGATCGACGCCCTCGGCGGCGAGGCGGGCGGCCAGCTCGTCGCCGCGCCGGTCGCGGCCGAGCCGGGCGACGAGGGCGGTGCGGGCGCCGAGGCGGGCGGCGGCGACGGCCTGGTTGGCGCCCTTGCCGCCGGCGCCCTCGTGGAATTCGTCGCCGCCGACGGTCTCGCCGGCCGCCGGCAGCTTCGGCCCGCGGATGAGGAAGTCGGTGTTGGCCGAGCCGACCACGACCACGTCCCAACCCATGTTGCGCGTCATGACGGCGCCTCCCCGCTCACGCCGACCAATCCTCGATCTGCAAACCGGGAACTTTCCTGAAGTCGCGGGCGTTCCGGGTGACGCGGACCGCCCCGTGTCCCAGCACGACGGCGGCGATTCGCAAGTCCGTTCCGCCTATCTTGATCTTTGCCTTGCGAAGCTGCTCGTAGCGCCGCATCGCCGCCTCGTCATAAGTCAGAATCCGCAGGTGCGCCAGAAACCCAACCGTGTCCGCGAGTCGGCGGTAGGCCCACGCCAGCCTCTCGGGGCGCTTGGCTTTTCGGACTTCGGTGTACCATCCGGACAGCTGTTCCTCGACCGTCAGCACCGTGATCGCCGTGTCCTCGGGCCGCTGTTCGAGGAAGCGCCGGCCCACGGTGGGATGACCGTCCTCCCGCAGCGTCAGCACGTCGGTGTCAAGGACGTAGAGGCTCATGGGCGGTCTTCATCCCGGTCGATTTGCCGGCGGTACTCGGCCATGGACTTCTTCCAGTGTTTGATGAGCGGATCGCCCTTGAACATGCCGACGAATTTCGCGAGGGGGTGAGTCGTGGGAGTCAGTTCGATTTGGACGATCTCGGCGCCGTTGCGGAGGCGGGCCTGCAGCTGCTCCTGGAGCTTGGCCAGGGCCTCCTCGCGCGTCGGCGCCTCGACGACGACGGCCAGCGGCGCGCCGCCGCTCGCCCGGTAGCCGTTGCCGGCGATGGGTTCGATCAGGATGGGGATTTGCATGAGTGGTCCTCCCGGCGTCCGGTCTCCTCGCGGCTCATTCTACCGTTCGCCGGCAGGAATACGATGGAAGGCGCCTCCGTCAGGAAACCGCCCCCTCCGTCCGGCTCGTCAGCCACCGCCCGAACCACCGCCCCGCCTTTTCCGCGACCTGTTCCAGCGCCCCCGGCTCCTCGAACAGGTGCGTCGCTCCGGGGATCACGTCCAGCTGCTTGTGGACGCAGCCCAGCTGCGCCAGCGCCTCCCGGTTCAGCGCCAGCACCACCTGATCCATGCCGCCGACCAAGAGCAGCGTCGGGGCGTGGACGCGGCCCAGCGCCGGCCCGGCCAGGTCCGGCCGGCCGCCGCGCGACACCACCGCCTTGATCGTGTTGGGCCGATCCGCCGCCGCGATCAGCGCCGCCGCCGCCCCCGTGCTGGCCCCGAAACAGCCGAGCGTCATCCCCGCCGCGAACGAGGCGTTCGTCAGCCAGTCGGCCGCCTCCACCACGCGCTCCGCCAGGAGGCCGACGTCGAAGCGATACTCGGCCGTCCGCACGTCCACCGCCTCTTCCTCCGGCGTCAGCAGGTCCAGCAGCACCGTCGCCAACCCGGCCCGTTGCAGCGCCTCCGCCACACGGCGGTTGCGCGGGCTGTGCCGGCTGCTGCCGCTGCCGTGCGCGAACAGCACCGCCGCCGTCGCCCCCTCGGGGCCGCGGAACGTTCCCTCCAATGAGGCGCGGCCTATCGGGATTTGGACCGCCTTTTCCACCATCGGAATGTGCGTCGCGTTCATGTCCGGCCTCGTCATCCGGGCGATCATTCCCGGCCCCATGCTCAGCGCGGATGTGTCATGCAAGTGGGATGCCGGAGGCGGTCGCGTGGGGAGTCACGGCGTCCTCCCGCCCGCTTCCGGGTCGATCTTCTTCAGCGCGTCGTGCGCCGCGTCGCGCACGGCCGGATCCGGATCTTTCAAGGCGTCCTTCAACGCCGGCACAGCCGACTTTGCATCCGCCCCGGCGCCGCCCAGCGACTCGGCCGCTCGCCGTCGCACTTCCGAGTCCTTGTCCGTCGTCAGCGCCTCGGTCAGCGGCCCGACGATGCGCCGGGCCTCCAGGCCGAGCCGGCCCAGCGCCATCGCCGCGTTGGTGCGGACGACGGGGTCGTCGTCCTTCTTGAGGGTGCCGAGCAGCGGGTCCGCCGCCCCGGCGGCGTCCGGGCCGATCTTGCCCAGCGACTCGGAGGCGGCCCGGCGCAGGGCGACGTCCATGTCCTTCAGTGACTCGGCCAGCAGGCGGACGGCCGGCTTGGCGTCTCGGCCGATGCGTCCCAGCGCGAAGGCGGCCAGCCGGCGGAGGGCGAGGTCGTTGTCTCCGAGGCCCGCCGTGAAGGTCGGCACGGACGCCTTGCCGACGCCGACCATCGCCGCGGCGGCTTCATTGCGATAAGCCGGATCGTGAAGGAACTCCGCCAACCGCGGCAGCGCCGCCGCCGCCGCGTCGGGGCCGATCTTGCCCAGCGCGGAAAAGGCGGCCACGCGCACGCCGGCGTCGGAATCCTTGAGCAGAGGAATCAGTGGCTTCACCGCGTCCTTCGCGCCGGCGCCGACCTCGCCGAGCGCCAGGGCGGCGTCGCGCCGCACCTCCGCGTTGGGGTCGTCCAGCAGCTCGACCAGATACGCGACGGACGCCTTGCCGATCTTGCCCAGGGCCACGACCGCCTGGCCGTGTACAAGGTCCGATTTGTCTTCTTTCAGCGTTGCGGTGAGCGCGCGGGCGGCGGACTCCGCGGCCGGACCCATCTTGCCCAGCGCCTCAGCCGCCGCGGTGCGGACCTCATCCGACTCGTCGAGTTTCAGGGCCAGGACGAGCGGCGGCACGGCGGCCTTCGCATCCGGCCCGATGGCGCCGATGGCCTCGGCGGCCGCCCGGCGCACGGACGCCTTGGAGTCGTTCAGCTGCTCGACCCAGGCGGTGAGCGGCTTGCCGTCGTGCGTCGGCTCCGGCGGGTCGGCGCCGTGGACGCGCTTCAGCGCTTCCCATGCGGCGGCCCGGGCGTCGTTGTCCCGGTCGGCCGCGGCCTCCTTCAGGGCCGGGATCGCCTCCTTCGCGTCGGGACCAAGGGCGCCCAGGTAGACGGCGGCGGCCGTGCGGACCCGGGCGTCCGCGTCCTTCAGGGCGGCGGCCAGCGGCGCGACGACGCCCTTGTCCTTGGCCGCCGTGCCGATGACGCCCAAGGCATGAGCGGCCGAGATACGAACGTCGTAATTGTCGTCGTTGGCCAGGAGCCGCGCGAGCGGCCCCGCGGCGGCGCGCCGGCCTCGCCCGTGAGGCTCAGGAGGTCGGCCGCGGCGACCTGGACATTCCGGTGCTGGTTATCCAGCAGGCCGGTGAGCGCACCGACGACCTCTTTCCAGTTCGGCCGGACGCGCGGCAGGGCGTTCGCCGCGGCGGCCCGCACCTCCGAGTCGTCGTCCTTCAGCTGATCGACGAGCGGGAGGGCGGCGTCCTTTGCGTCGGGTCCGATCGCGCCCAGCGCTTCGATGACGTTGCACCGTCCCTCCAGGCGCTTCTCGTGCAGCGAGTCGATGAGCGCGGGCGCGGCGTCCTTGCCGATTCCGACCAGCGCGGCCGCGGCCGCGCCCCTCGTCGTCCCGTCCGAGGCCCGCAGCAGGGCGATCAGATCGGGCGCGGCGGCCCGCGCTTCCGGTCCAATCCGCCCGAGCGCGACGGCGACCGCGACTCGCGCCCCAGGATTCGCCTTGAGGAACTTCCGCAGCGGTTCGACGGCCGCCCTGGCCTCCGGCCCGGCCTGTCCCAGGGAGACGACGGCCGCGATGCGCGTCCCCCGTTCCGAATCATTCAGCAGGGCAAGGAGCGGGTCGATGGCCTCCGGGGCAGCCCCGACCTGGCCCACGGCGAAGGCGGCCGCCCGGCGGACCCGGGCCTCCCTGTCGTTGAACAGGCCCACGAGCGCGCCCGACGCTTCCCGGGCGTCCGCCCCGACGCCGCCGAGGGCCGACGCCGCTCCGGCCCGCACGGCCGCGTCCTTGTCTTGCAGGGTGGCCGTCAGCGGCTTCACCGCATCCTTGCCGACGGCGGACAGCGCCAGGACAGCTGTGTCGCGAACCGTGTCGTCCTGGTCCGCCAGGGCCGCGATCAGCGGGCCGACGGCGTCCTTCGCCTTCGGCCCGAACCAGACCAGCGCGTCGGCTGCGTCGCGGCGGGCGGCGGCGTCCTTGTCCTTCAGCTGCGCGACCCATGCACCGAGCGTCTTGCCGTTGTAAACCGGCGCCTTCTCGTCCGGCGCCGACCGGCCGGCGGACGGCGCGAGCAGAAGCAGCCCCAGGATGAACCACTCCGGCGTCGGGCTTCGCATGGCGATCTTCCCCCTTGAGTCGAGCAACCCGCCCGATTATACACGAAGACATGAGCGACACCACTTTCGACGCGATCGTGCTGGGCGTCGGCGGCATGGGTTCGGCCGCGGCGTTCGAGCTGACCCGACGCGGCCGGCGCGTGCTGGCCCTGGAGCAGTTCGCGCTCGGCCACGACCGCGGCAGCTCGCACGGCCACACGCGCATCATCCGTAAAGCCTACTATGAGCATCCCGATTACGTTCCATTGGTCCTGCGCCTGGGACCGCTGGCGCGACCTGGAACAGCGCCGCGGTCAAACGCTGCTGACGGAACACCCCTGCCTGAGCATCGGCCGGCCCGACGGTGAGCTGATCGCCGGCGTGCGGCAGTCCGCCGAGCAGCACGGCCTGCCGGTCGAGCCGCTCGACGCGGCCGCCCTGCGCCGCCGTTACCCCGCCTTCCGTTTCTCTGACGATTACGTCGGCCTCCTCGAACACTCGGCCGGATTTCTGTACGTCGATGACTGCGTCCACGCCTATGCCGAGGAGGCGCGGAAACTCGGCGCCGTCGTCCGCGACAATGAGCCGGTGATTTCATGGAAGGCGGAGGGCGGCGGCGTGGCGGTGGAGACGACGGCGGGGCGCTGCACCGCGGGGCGGCTGGTCGTCACGGCGGGGCCGTGGGCCGGGCGAATGCTCGGCGAAATCGGGGCCGGGTTGACGGTCATGCGCCAGGTGGTGTTCTGGCTGGGCGGCGGCCCTTCCTTCCAAAGAGATGTCTTTCCGATTTTTATCGCCGACACAGACGACGGGGCGTTTTACGGCCTGCCGGCGCTGAACGCCGACGGCCTCAAAGTCGCCCGCCATTATGGGGCGCCGGAGCGGCGCGAGCCGTCGGAAATCGTCCGCACGGTTTCCGAGGAGGACGAGGCGCCGGTGCGGCGGTTCCTCCGCGCCCACCTGCCGGCGGCGGACGGGCCGGTGCGCCGCGCCGCGACCTGCATCTACACGCTGACAGCGGATCGTCACTTCCTGATCGACGTTCACCCGGAGCATCCGCAGGTGGTCTTCGCGGCCGGCTTCTCCGGCCACGGCTTCAAATTCGCCTCCGTGGTGGGCGAAATCCTGGCCGACCTCGCGGAGAGCGGGCGCACGGACCACCCGATCGAAATGTTCCGCCTCGCCCGGTTACGGTCCAAATGATCTCACGCAAAGACGCAAAGGCGCAAAGAGGCAAAGAAGAATAGGGTTCGTGGGCGTGCCCGTCTCGAACCCATGTTCTCGTCTTCTTTGCCTCTTTGCGTCTTTGCGTGAGATTTTCCTATTTCTGCGCACCAATGCAGTAGAGGTTGTTCAGCGTGCGGATGAACAGCTCGCCGTGCGACACGGCCGGGGAGGCGTAGCACTCCTCGCCGAGCGCGTTCTTGTGCAGCGCCTCGAAGTTGCGGCTGGCCCTCAGCACCCACGTCGTTCCGTCGTCGTCCAGGAAATACATTTTGCCGTCGATCAGCACCGGCGAAGCGCTGTGGTGCTTGCCGAGTTTTTGCATCCACAATCGCTTGCCCGTCCGGGCCTCGACGCAGCTCAGCCAGCCGACGTCGGAGACGATGAAGAAGCAGCCGTCGCAGGCGATCGGCGACGGCACGTACGAGGCGCCCTTCTCGCCGTTCTCCGCGTTGCCGATGTGCCAGCGCACGAACGGCGTGTCCGTAATGTCGCCCTCGCCGTCGGGGTCGATGCCCATCAGGTGCCGCTCCGGAAAGCCGGCCGTCAGACAAAGCGTATCGTCCAGGTAGACGAGACTGGCCACGAACTGCTCGGTCGGCCCCTGGACGATCCAGCGCAGTTGGCCGTCGTCGGCGTTGTAGCCGGTCACGCACTTGCTGCCGCTCAGCACCAATTGCGTCACGTCGGGATGTTTCGGCGAGTGGATCAGGATCGGCGTGCAGTAGGAGCGCGTCCGGTTGGGCCGGTCGGTGCGCCACTTCTCGTCGCCGGTGCTCTTGTCCAGCGCCACGATGTAGGCCGCGGCGTCCTGGTCGCCGTTGAGGATGACAAGGTCTTTATAAAGGATCGGCGAAGTGCAAAAGCCGTGGACGGAGTGGAACTCGCCCGGCGACTTGCGCCACACCTCATTGCCGTCGAAGTCGTAGCAGACGGCGACCATTTTCGGATCGTCAAAGAAGGCGACGTAGACGTGCTTGCCGTCCGTGGCCGGCGTGGAGCTGGAATAGCTGTTGAGGCGGTGCTTCTTTTCGAGCGTGGCCTTGGGGACGACGACCCGGTCCCAGACGACATGGCCGTCGGTACGGTCGAGACAGAGCAATTTGCGGTCGCCTTCCTCCTTATCGTCCTGGACGCAGGTGGTGACGAAGATGCGGTCGTTCCAGACGATCGGCGACGAGTGGCCGACGCCAGGGATCGGCGTCTTCCAGCGGACGTTCTCCTTTGGCCCCCAGGCGTCGGGGACGCCGATTTCGGCGGATGTGCCGTCGCCGCGAGGACCGCGCCAGCCGGGCCACTGTTCCACGGCGGCGCCTTCGGAACCCGGCGAAGGCGGCGCGGCCAGGGCCGGCGCCGCCGCCAGACAAAGCGCAACGATCAGGCCCCCCATGCGTCTGGTCATGCGATTCCCCTTGTGGATGGCGTGCGGAATGCTCGCGGCAGGACTACAGGTAGCCGCCTTCGCCAGAAGGCGGGGCTTTCGCACCCGCACCCGCCTTCTGGCGAAGGCGGCTACTGGCGACGGCGGCTACTGGCGACGGCGGCAGAGTCGCCCCGCTTCGTAGCCGCCTTCGCCAGAAGGCGGACAACAACGATGGTACACCACGCGGCGGGGCCGGACAATGGGCGCCGCCGCATTGCCGCCCCGGCGGGACGCCATAGATTGTCCTACGCAGCGGCGGGGCGTCGAGCCGCCGCCCCGGACGCCAGGGAATCGAGACGCGCCGTGACACGGGCTGAGCCAATCCGAGTTCTGCTGGCGGCTTCCGAAGTGGTCGGTTTCGCCAAGACGGGCGGCCTCGCCGACGTGGCCGGCTCTCTGCCGCCCGCCCTCGCCCGCGCCGGCTGTCAATGCGTTGTCATTCTGCCGCTCTACCGCGGCGCCCGCATCGGCAAAGTCCCCGTCGAGCCGACCGACCACGTTTTCCGCGTCCCCATCGCCGGCGCCACCATCCCCGGCCGACTCTGGCGCTCCAAGCTGCCCGGCTCCGACGTGGCCGTCTACCTCGTCGAGAACGCCGAGTATTTCGACCGCGACGATCCGGCGACCGGCCGCGGCCTTTATCAGTTCAAAAAGGCCGGCGAACTCCACGACTACCCCGACAACTTCGCCCGCTACGCCTTCTTCTGCCGCGCCGTCCTGGAGGCCGTCCGCCTGCTCGACTTCTGGCCGCACGTCCTCCACCTCAACGACTGGCAGACCGGCCTCGCCGCCGTCTTCCTGCGCGAGGTCTACCACCATTACACCGTCGTCGGCAGCGACCGCTACGAGCGCATCAAAACGCTGTTCACCATCCACAACATGGCTTATCAGGGCGTGTTCTGGCACTGGGACATGGCGACGGCCGGCCTGGGCTGGCGGCTGTTCAACCCGCGCCAGCTGGAGTTCCACGGCCATCTCAATTGTCTCAAGGCCGGTGCCGTCTTCGCCGACCTTATCAGCACCGTCAGCCCGACCTACGCCAAGGAGGTCCTGACGCCGTACTTCGGCTGCGGGCTGCAAGGCGTGCTGAGCGAACGGCGCGATCGGCTGTGCGGGATCGTCAATGGCTGCGACTATGCGGTGTGGGACCCGTCGCGCGACCCGCACCTGGCGGCCCCTTACGACGCCGAGCATCTCACGCCCGGCAAGCCGGCGTGCAAGGAGGCGTTGCAGCGGCGGCTGGGGTTGGCCGTCGAGCCGGGGGCGCCGCTTCTGGGCGTGGTGGCCCGATTGGTGGAGCAGAAGGGGATCGAATTAATCCTCAAGGCCGCGCCGGACCTGCTGCGTCAAGGGGCGCAGCTGGCCGTGCTGGGGCAGGGCGACCCGGCGTATCACGCCCAGTTGCAGGACCTGGCAACGCGCTTTTCCGGGCGGGTCGGTCTCTTGATCGGCTTCGACGAGGCGCTGGCGCATCAGATCGAGGCGGGGGCTGACCTGTTCCTGATGCCGAGTTTCTACGAGCCGTCGGGCCTCAACCAGCTCTACAGCATGCACTACGGCACGCCGCCGGTGGTGCGGGCGACGGGCGGCCTGGCCGACACCGTCGTCGATGCGACGCCGCAAGCCCTGGCGGCCGGAACGGCCACCGGCTTCGTCTTCATCCCCTACCAGGCCGACGCCCTGCTCGACGCCGTGCGGCGCGGGATCAACCTCTACCGCGAGCAGTCCGACGCTTGGCGCGGCCTGGTGCGGGCGGGCATGAGGGCCGATTGGTCGTGGGACCGCAGCGCGGCGGAGTACGTGCGGCTCTATGAACGGCTCGCGGACAGACAAGGAGACAAGGAGACAAGGAGACAAGGAGACAAGGAGACCTGATCGGATTGCGCCGCGGAGACACACGCCGGGACGAAACCGTTGTCGTTTCACCCCCTCTCCTTGTCACCTTGTCACCTTGTCACCTTGTCACCTTGTCACCTTGTCATCTGGAGGAGGGGAGCAGGATGGCCGACATCGCACTCGCCTTCCTCTGGCACCAGCACCAGCCGTACTACCCCGACGACGTGGCCGGCGAGAACCCCATGCCCTGGGTCCGCCTGCACGGCGTCAAGGACTACTGCGGCATGGCCCTGCATCTCCTGGAGTTCCCGGAGATGCGTTGCACGATCAACCTCGTACCGAGTCTGCTGGTGCAGCTCCTGGCCTACACCGACCATGGCGCCAGCGACCGCTTCCTCGACGTTTCGCGCGTCCCCGCCGACGGGCTGAGCGAGGCCGACGCCCTCTACCTGCTCGACCACTTCTTCATGGCCAACCCGGACCACATGATCCGGCCGTTCCCGCGCTACGGCGAGCTGTACCAGCGCCGCGGCCTCGGGCGCGGCACGGCCGCTGAGGCGCTGCGCCGCTTCAAGCCGGCCGACCTGCGCGACCTGCAAGTGTGGTTCAACCTCGCCTGGGTCCACCCGCTGGCCGTGGAGCGCGACGACGGCCTCCGCGCCCTCCGCGACAAGGGCCGCGGTTACACGGAGGACGAGAAGATATTTTTGCTGATAAAGCAGCTGGCCATTCTCCGCGAAGTGCTGCCGCTGCACCGGAAGCTTGCCGAGTCGGGCCAGGTCGAGCTGACGACGACGCCGTTCTACCACCCTATTTTGCCGCTGCTGTTGGACAAGAAGCTGGCGCGCGAGGCGATGCCGGACGCCCCGCTGCCGCACCACACGGCCGGCTACCCCGAGGACGCGGCCCTGCACGTCCGCACGGCCGTGGAGCAGCACGCCCGGCTGTTCGGCGCCGCGCCGCGCGGCATGTGGCCGGCCGAGGGGTCGGTGTGCCAGTCGATGATCCCGCTGCTGGCCAAGCACGGAATCCGCTGGATCGCCACCGACGAGGAGGTCCTGAGCGCCTCGACCGCCGGCGCCGTCAGCCGCGACGGCAAGGGCCACGTCAACAGGCCGGAAATGCTGTACCGCCCTTATCAGGTCCGCGAAGGCGACGCCGAGCTGGGGATCGTCTTCCGCGACCATGCCCTGAGCGACCTGATCGGCTTCCACTACCAGCACAGCCCGCCGGAGTCGGCGGCCGACGACTTCATGGCCTGTCTGCAAGGCATTTCGCAGGCGATCGACGGCGACGACCCTGCGCTCGTCAGCGTCATCCTGGACGGCGAGAACTGCTGGGAGCATTACCCCGGCGGCGGCGTGGACTTCCTGCGCGCCCTGTACCGCCGCTGCACCACGACGCCCGGCGTGCGGCCGGTTTCCATCGGCGATTTTCTGGAGCGGCATCCTCCGAAGGAGACGCTGCCGCGCCTGTTCGCCGGCAGCTGGATCGGCCACAACTTCGCCATCTGGATCGGCCACGAGGAGGACAACACGGCGTGGGACGCTCTGCACCGCGCACGGGAGCATTTGCTGAAAAGGGGTCAGGGGTCAGGGGTCAGGGGTCAGGAGCCGGGTGGTTCTTCCCTGACTCCTGGCCCCTCGCCCCTGACCCCTTTGCAAAAGGCCTGGCGGGAGCTGTACATCGCCGAGGGTTCCGACTGGTTCTGGTGGTACGGCGACGACCACTCCAGCGCCCAGGACGAGCTGTTCGACTACCTGTTCCGCAAGCACCTGCAGAACGTCTACCGGCTGCTCGGCGACGAGCCGCCGGCCGACCTGGCGCGGCCGATCAGCCGTCGCGCCGCGGCGCCGTCCACTACACCGCACCGCGGGCGTTCCTCGACGTGAAGATCAACGGGCGGGCCACGTTCTTCGAGTGGGTCAGCGCCGGCCGCTATGCCTGCCAGAACGAACGCGGTACGATGGCGATGGCGACGCGCGGCCCGCTGGAGGAATTGTTCTTCGGCTTCGACCTGACGCGGCTCTTGATCCGCGTCGATTGCGACCGGCCGGCCCGCGACGCCCTGGCCGACTGCGACCTGTTGCGCGTCGGCTTCGTGGAGCCGGCCGGCGCCGAGATCCGCTGCCGCCATCCCGGCCGGCCGGACCAGTCGGCGGAGTTGATCGTCGGCGGGAAGGCGGTCGCCGGGACGCCGGTCGAGGCGGCGGTGGAGCAGATCGCGGAGCTGGCCGTGCCGTTCGACGCGCTGGGCGTCGCGGTGGACGGGCCGGTGCAGTTCTTCGTGGAGCTGCTGCACGGCGGCCAGAGCCGCGACCGGGCGCCGCGCCAGGGGACCGTCGCCCTGACGCGGCCGTCGCGCGACTTCGAGCTGATGATGTGGGATGTTTAGGTGCGCTCCCGCACGTTCCGGGTGATTCCGCCCGGTTAGCCGCGACGCGCAGCGGAGCGCTGGGCAAAGCGCTCCGCTGCGCGTCGCGGCTAACCAACGAGACGGAACTGGATTCGATCAACGGAACTGGATTCGATCAACGGGAATGTGACACGCAATGGACTTGTCGCTTCAAGGATTCGCCACGTCGCTGAGGGAGCTGCCGATGCCGGAGCTGCGCAAGGACCCCATCGTGGGCCGCTGGGTCATCATCGCCACCGACCGGGCCAAGCGGCCGGTCGCGCCGAAGACGGAGCCGCTGCCGTCCGGCTCCTTCTGCCCCTTTTGCGAGGGCAATGAGATCCATACGCCGCACGAGATCCTCGCCTACCGTGAGCGCAACACCAAGCCCGACGAGAAGGGCTGGCGCGTCCGCGTGGTGCCCAACAAGTTCCCGGCGCTGCAGATCGAGGGCGCCCTGGAGAAGCGCGGCGACGGCATCTACGACCGCATGAACGGCGTCGGCGCCCACGAGGTCATCCTCGAATGTCCGTTCCACGAGATTTCGATCGCCAATCTCTCGGAAGAATACATCCGCGAGATCCTGTGGGTCTACCGCGACCGGCTGATCGACCTGAAGAAGGACCCACGGCTGGTGTACGGCATGGTGTTCAAGAACGTGGGGGCGGCGGCCGGCGCCTCGCTGGAACATTCGCACTCGCAATTGATTGTGACGCCGATCGTGCCGATCAACGTCTGGGAGGAGATGACCGGTAGCCTGGAGTTTTTCAACTACCGCGGCCGGTGCATTTATTGCGACATGGTGCATCAGGAATTGACGACGGCCAAGCGGATCGTGCTGGACACGCCGAGCTTCGTGAGCTTCTGCCCCTACGCCAGCCGCTTCCCGTTCGAGACGTGGATCCTGCCGAAGAACCACAACAGCCACTACGAGAACATCCAGAAGAACGAAGTGGAGGAGCTGGGCATCGTCCTCAAGACGATCCTGAAGAAGCTGGAGACGGCGCTGGACAACCCGGCCTACAACTACATCATCCACACGTCGCCGTTCGACACGCAGCTTTTGCCCCATTACCACTGGCACATCGAGATCATCCCGCGGCTGACGCGCGTGGCCGGCTTCGAGTGGGGGACGGGGTTCTATATCAACCCGGTGCCGCCGGAGCAGGCGGCGCAGTTCCTGCACGATACGGAGGTGGATTTGTCGGCGAAGGGGAAGCGGTGAGGGAATGGAGCGGCCGCGCAAACCGGGCCGCCGCGCACGTTCCCTTTCGGCCTCGCCCCGCCTTCGAGCCGCGGCGCTCGTCCGCGTGACCGGCTCGGGGGCATGGCGAACGGTTTTCTTGCGTCCGATCCCACACCGGCGGCCTCCCCTGCGGGTGCGCCCCGAGGAGTCCGATCCATGCGGATGTTTCTGTCGTGTTCCGCCCTCCTGGTTCTGGCGGCGGCCGTCGCCGCCGCCCCCGTCACCCCCGGCGACCAGCAGTCGATCTCCAACAACGACGGCGAGAAGGAGCTCAAGGTCAAGCCGAACGACTGCGTTCAGGTGCAGATCACCAGCCCGTCCCGCAAGAAGAAGGGGGTGTTCGACCTGGACGTGACCGCGGACGGCGATGTCATCGTGGCCGGCGCGTGGAGTACCGTCGATCCGCACCTGGTAACAGCGGACGGCGCCATCATGATCCAGGCCGGCCTGAAGCCGAACGCCGACAGCGGCACGATCGCCTACACCTACAAGGACGGCGAAGGGAAGAAGCACGAGGGGAAGGTCCTGATCCGCGTCGAGAAGCCCAAGGACAACGGCAAGTAACCGCGTCCTCACGAGACGGCGTTCCCGGGCCCCGAGCGGTCGTCTCCGGTCGGGGCTTGCTTGCTGATGCGCTCCGCACGATGAACGACCCCTCCGCCGCACAGTCCGTGCAGGATCCGCCGGGCTTCCTCTTCGCGGCCCCGCGGCACGGGCGCCCGATAGTGATACAGGGCGGCGCCGCCCTTGGGCACATAGACCCGCAGCGTGAAGACCAGCACCGCCGGACGGCCGGGGACCAGCTCCATGCGCACCAGCTGAAAGTTCGGCATGGTCCAGCTCCAGTAGCACTCGCCGCAGTAGGCCGCGTCCGCGCCGATGTACGTCTCGCCGACGCGCCGCTGCATCCGCTGATAGGCCCGCCAGCCCGCATACCGGGCCGCGCATCCGCCCAGCCAGCCGATCAAGGCGCCGAGGAGGCCCAGGACCAGCCCGCCCGCCGAGGCGCCCAGCACCACCGGAAGCACGCTCGGCGCCAGGGCGTAGGCGGCCGCGCCGCCGCAGACGAGGCCGGTGAAGCCGCCGATCAGGAGGCCGAGCGGCGCCCCCTGGCGCGACTCCCGCCGCCGGTGTTCCCACTCGCTCTCGGCGAATGACAACCACTCCGCCTCGGTGTAGGTCCAGTGGGCCAGGTAGTCGCCTTGCCGGAAGTGCTTGAGGCGGCGCGAGACGGACCAGCCGACCAGGGCGGTGACGCCGGCCGAGAGCAGCATCGATAGGGCGAAGATGGACCCGAACAGCTCGCCCCAGAATCCCGCTTCCCGGCTGAACGGGAACAGCGCCAGCGGCAGCACCACGAACGCCGCCGTTAGATAGAGGAAGACGCGGACATAGAAGTGGATCGGGTTGACCGGCGGGGCGGCTGGCGAGCGGCGCGGCGTCAGCCCGCCGGTGGTCGAGGCGATTTCGGGGCGACGGCGGTGTTCGGTGAGCATGGCAGTGCGGGCCTTTCACAAGGGAGCGGCGGGCGAAGCGGCCGACCGATCGGCCGCGTTCCCCTCCCATACCTCGGCCGTCGCGGCGTGTGACAGGGACGCCGGCTCACTTTCCTTCATCCGCGGTCGGCGTGGCGTCCCAGACCTCGTAGGCGTCGCCGCCGCCGGGGCGAGAGGGGAACATATTGAACAGAAACAGCCGGCGGCCGTCGGGCTGGAACCGCAGCTGCGCGGTGCTGCCGGAGCCTGCGGCGACGCTGAGCCGCAGCAGCGGCAGCCCGGCGCCCGCGTCCCACAGCGTCGCCTCGCGGCGGTCGCCTTCCTGGTCGTGCTGCCAGCGGAACGAGGCGAGACGAGAACCGTCGGGGCTGAAAGCGAGATCGGAGACCGACCTCTGGCTTTTCACGCTGAGGATCTCGCGGCCGGTGGCGGCGTCCCACATCTTTACCTCGTCGAAGGCCCAGAGCTGGCCGACCGCCCCGGCCAGGCGCGAGCCGTTCGGGCTGAGGGCCAGCGGCCCGACGTAGCCGCCCGGGTCGCTGATCGTCACGACCTCCCGCGCCGCGTCCACGTCCCACACCCGCACCCTCCGGTCGCCGGCCCAGGCCAGCCGCGATCCGTCCGCGCTGAACGACGGGAACAGGGACATGGACCACGGCTCGGGCACGTCGAGCTGCTCGCGGCCCGAACCGATGTCCCAAACTGCGCACTTTCCCGCTCCCAACCCAGGCGACGCGCGTGCCGTCGGGGCTGACGGCCAGACCGCTTAGCAGCGTATTGCCCTCCGCTGTGAGGAGTTCCTTGCCGCTCTTGACGTCCCAGACCTTCAGGCCGAGTCGCACGTCCGTCACGAGTCGCACGTCCGTCAACGTGGCTTGCGCCATGATAAAGTCGGCGGCGAGGCGCGTCCCGTCCGTGCTGAAAACGAGGTGTTGGATCTTGTCCAGCCGAAGCGGGGTCTTCAAGGGGACGCGGAAGGGGCCGCCGTTTTCATCCCATGCGCGGATCTCCAGCGACTTCTTGTCTCCCTCCTCGACGAGGAACGCCCGGGCCAAGCGGAGGCCGCCGGGCGTGAACGCGGTGGCCAGCGGCGAGTAATTGCTGCTCGCCTCCAGGTCCACGGGCTTGGGCCGCGGCGCCGGCTCAGCCCACTCCTTCACCGCCCCCTCCCAGCCCGCCGTGAGGAGGCGCGTCCCGTCGGCGGCGCTGAACGCCACGGCTGGCGTCCCCGCATGGCCCCGCGCGGTGAACTGCACGGCGCCTGTGCTCGCGTCCCAAACGCGGATCGGCGAGCCGGGCGCCGGGCAGGTCAGGCGTCGGCCGTCCGGGCTGAACACCGGCCGCAACATGGCCCCGTCGGTCTTCAACGTCCCATCCATGCCGCGGATTTCATTGCCCGTGCCCGCGTCGTGGAGCGACAGCACGCCGTCCTTCGTCCCATGCCAGACGACGGCCAGGCGCGCCCCATCGGGGCTGAAGGCGAGGCCGTTCGGCAGCGACCCCAACCACGAAGGGCGGGGCGGCGGGGATGGCGTCCCGTTGGGGGGGGCCTCCACAGGGCCGTTCAGCAGCGCCCCTTTCTTCGGGATCGTCAGCAGTTCTTTCCGAGTCGCCGTGTCCCAGATTTGCACCTGGTTCTTGTCGTCCGGGACCCCTTCGGTCAACCCCTCTTTCGACAGCGCGACGGCGATGCGGCCGCCGTCGGGACTGAAGGCCAGCTCGCGCGGCGTGCCGGGCGCGGACAGCGAGTACGCCTCCTTGCCGGCGTCCACGTCCCAAACCCGGATATTCCCCGACGGCGGCTGGCCCCTCGGGGGCGGGGCGATGAATGCCAGCTGCTTGCCGTTGGGTCCGAAGGCCAGGCCCTCGAACCGGCTGCCGCCCCGGTCCAGGGATATATGACACAATTCATCGCCCTTGTCCGCGTCCCAGACACGGACGTCCAGGTGCATGGTTCCTAGCGGGAAGCTGTAGACCATCCCCGCCGGGTCATCCGCCTTCAGATCCCGCAGGCTCAGCGCCACGCGCCGGCCGTCCGGGCTGAACGCCAACCGAACCGGAAGGAGGTGGAGGATGTCGCCGTAGTCGGGGATCGTCAGTAGCGTACGCCGCACCGCGCCCGTGGCCGTGTCCCAGAGGCGGACCTCGCCGCGGTCGCCCATGCGCGTCACGGCGCCGAACAGCTTGCCGTCCGGGCTGAAAGTGACGTTTTGGAATGACTGGAAGCCGCCGGCCAGGGCGACGCTTCGCAGCTCCCCGTGCCGCAGGCGGTTCCAGTAGGACCACTCGAAGCCGCGCACTTCGGCCTCGTCCGGCCCGGGTCGCCAGGGCATGAGCTGGTCGAACCGAGCGAGGTCGTCCGCCTCCCACGCGGCCGGGATCAGCGTCATGTCGGCGCCGTACAGGGCGCGGCGCAGGTCCGCGTTCGCGGCGCCGAGCTGGTCCTTGCGCTCATTCGCCAGCCGGGCGCTTTCGTCCGATTTCACCTCGGCTTTGAGCGCCGCCCCCTCCGCCCGCCAGGCCGCCGCCGCCTCCCACGAACTGACGGCGATCCCCACGACCAGCGCCGCCGCCACCAGCGCCGCCGTAGTCAGCGCGACGCGGTTCCGCCGCGCCATCTTGCCGAAGCGGTACAGCGCCGACGGCGGCCGGGCCTCGATCGCCTCCTCCCCCAGGTAGCGCCGCACGTCCGCCGCAAACGCGCTGGCCGTCTCGTAACGCCGGTTGCGGTCCTTCTCCAGCGCCTTCATCACGATCCAATCCAGATCGCCTTTCACCATAGCCGAAAGCTTCTTCGGTTCCGTCTTCCGCCGGGCCGACACAGCCGACAGCCCCTCGCCCAGCGTGCTCAGCCGCGTGCTGGGTTTCGGCGGCTCCTCCTCGCGGAGGATGCGGCGGACCTCGTCGAACGCCGCCTTCTGCATCCGCTTCCCATCGAACGGCGTCGTCCCGGTCAGAAGCTCGTACAGCAGGACGCCCAGCGCATAAACGTCGCAGCGAGTGTCCATGTCCGGGCCTCCCGCTGCCTGCTCCGGACTCATGTAGAGCGGCGTGCCGATCATCTGGGCGAACCGGGTGTAAATCGTCTTGTCGGTGAGGCTCTGGCCGACCGCCTTGGCCACGCCGAAGTCGATGACCTTGACCGCCGGGACGCCCTCCTGGAGCGAGACCAGGACGTTGGACGGCTTGATGTCGCGGTGGATGACGCCCTTGGAATGGGCGTGCTGCACCGCCTGGCAGACGGAGACGAACAGGTCGAGGCGTTCGCGCGGCGTGAGCTGGTTCTGGTCGCAGAAGTCGGTGATGGGGACGCCCTTGACCAGCTCCATGACGAAGTAGGGCCGGCCGGAGTCGGTGGCGCCGGCGTCGAGGACTTTGGCGATGTTGGGGTGGTCCATGAGGGCGAGGGCCTGGCGCTCGGCCTCGAAACGGGCGATCACGTCGCGCGTGTCCATGCCGGGCTTGACGACCTTCAGCGCCACTTTGCGGCGGACGGGGTGCTGCTGTTCGGCCACGAAGACGAGTCCCATTCCGCCTTCGCCGATCTGTTCCATCAGCTTGTAGGGGCCGATGACCGTGCCCGGTCGCTCCGTGACGGCCGGCTCGTCGGTGGTGAGAACCTGGTCGCGCGGCGGGGCCTGGAGGAACGCGCCGACCTTGGGATGGGCGCTGAGCAGGCGCTCCACACGCTGGCGCAGCTCCGCGTCCTTGCCGCACGCCAGATCGAGATAGGCGGCGCGATCCTCGGCGGACCCTTTATCCAGGGCGGCGAGGAAGATCGACTCGACGGCGGAGAGGTTGTCCATCGGAAGGCTCCTCGGAAAGGAACGCAAACGTACCGCGGCCGCAAGATAGCGGAGAAAAGAGCGCTCCCTCACGGTCGCGGCTCATCCGCCGTCGGCGTGGCGTCCCAGACCATGTAGGCGTCGCCCCTATTCTGCGGGTACAGGTTGACGAGAAAGAGCCGCCGGCCGTCGGGCTGGAACAGCAGCCGGCGGCTGGTTTCGATGGACCGGTCGGGAACGCCGAGCTGCAGCAGCGGCAGGCCGCTGACGGCGTCCCACACCGTCACGGCGGGGTGGTCGCCGTCGTTGTCGTGCCGCCAGACGTAGGCGACGAGGCGGCGGCCGTCGGGGCTGAAGGCGATATCGTGGACCGACCCTTGTTCTTTCAGGCTGAGCACTTCGTGGCCGCCGAGGTCCCACACCTTCACCTCGCCTGGACCGACCGGCGCGGCGAGGCGCGTGCCGTCGGGGCTGAAAACCATCTGGCCCACTTCGCCGCCGGGGTCCGGTATCGTCAGGACTTCCCGCGCCGCTTCCACGTCCCACACATGCACGTGCTGCGTCATGTCCCGCCAGGCGATGCGTGAACCGTCGGCATTGAACGTTGTGGAAATGGCCGTGTCCTTTACGTCGAGCAGCACGCGGCCGGTCCCCACGTCTTGGATCCGAACTTCACCGTCGCCAGCGCTCCAGGCGACGCGCGAGCCGTCGGGACTGAGGGCCAGAAGGCTGGTGAATGCATTATCCTTTTTGTCCACCGTGAACAATTCCTTTCCGCTTTCGGCGACCCACATCCTCAGGCCGGATTGAAAGTCCGACCTGTGATTGACGTACTGGGCGGCGAGGCGCGTCCCATCCCGATTGAAAAGGAGGCGGCCGATATTGTCCGGCCAGAGATCGGATTTGATAGGGACGCGGAACGGCCCGCCCGTCTCATCCCATATGCGGACCTCCAAAGAATTCTCATCTCCATTGCCGACGGGGAACGCTCGGGCCAGCCGCAAGCCGTTGGGAGCGCACGCGCACGCCAGCGGCGAGAAGGCGCCAAACATCTGCATCCCGTCCGGCACGGGCCGCGGCGCCGGCTCGGCCCACTCCTTCACCGGCCCCTCCCAGCCCGCCGTGAGGAGGCGCGTCCCGCCGCCGCCGAACCCCACGGCCGGCGTCCCCGCATGTCCCCTCGCGGTGTACAGTATGGCGCCCGTGCCCGCGTCCCATACCTGGACCAGCGACCCGCTCACGGGACACGTCAGCAGCCGGCCGTCCGCGCTGAAGACCGGCCGCGGCCGACTCTTCCCGTCCGTCTTCACGACCCCTTCTAGCGTGAGGACTGCCTTGCCCGTGCCGGCGTCGTACAGCGCCAGCGTTTGGTCCTTCGGCCCACGCCAGACGACGGCCAGGCGCGTCCCGTCGGGGCTGAACGCGACGCCGCTCGGCAGCGCCCCGCCGTTGCGGATCGCCCGCGGGTCTTTCCGCGTCGCCGTGTCCCATATCTGGACCTGGTTCTGATCGTCCGGAAACAGCTCGGCCCATTCCCGCGACAGCGCGACGGCGATGCGGCCGCCGTCGGGGCTGAAGGCCAGCTCGCGCGGCGTGCCGGGCGTGGACAGAGCGAACGCCTCCTTGCCGGCGTCCACGTCCCAGATGCGGACGTTCCCCGACGGCGGCTGACCCGGCGCCGGCGGGGAGACGAACGCCAGCAGCTTGCCCTCGGGGCCGAGGGCGAGGGCGTCGGACCAGCCGCCTTCCGGCACGGTTAGGTGACACAACTCATTGCCCTTGTCCGTATCCCAAACGTGGATCTCTCGGTTGCCGTCGTTCAGCCACTTGAACATCTGCGCCGGGTCCGCCGCTTTCCAGAACAGCCCCTGGCTCAGCGCCACGCGCCGGCCGTCCGGACTGAACGCCATCCGAACGTACCGCCTCTTCACCCGCTCGTCTCCCAGACCGCTCTTCGTTGGGTCGTCCGCCGACCTTGCCGACTGAAACCAATTGAAGGGAATCCGCAGGAGCGTGTGCCGCAGCCCGCCCGTCGCCGTCTCCCAGAGGCGGAACTCGCCGGCGCCGTCCGCCGCCGTCACGGCGGCGAACCACTTGCCGTCGGGGCTGAACACGGCGTCCTGGCAGCCCTGGAAGCCGCAGGTCCGCGCCACGGTTCGCATCTGGAGTCCCGCCGCCGCGTCTGTGAGGACGACCGAATCCTCGAAGCCGCCGGCCAACGCGACGGTTTGCAGCTCGCTGTGCCGCCGGCGATTCCAGTAGTACCACTCGAAGCCGCGCGTCTCGGCCTCGTCCGGGCCGGCGTGCGCCCGCATCAGGCGGTCGAAGCGCGACAGGTCGTCCGTCTCCCACGCGGCCGGGATCAGCGTCATGTCGGCGCCGTACAGGGCGCGGCGCAGGTCCCGGTTCGCGGCCCCCAGCTGATCCTTGCGCTCGTTCGCCAGATGGGCGTTGTCATCCGATTGCGCTTTGGCCGTCAGGGCCTTGCCCTTGGCGTCCTGGGCCTCGCCTTCCGCCCGCCAGGCCGCCGCCGCCTCCCACGAACTGACGGCGATCCCCACGATCAGCGCCGCCGCCACGACCGCCGCCGTCGTCAGCGCGACGCGGTTCCGCCGAGCCATCTTGCCGAAGCGGTACAGCGCCGACGGCGGCCGGGCCTCGATCGGCTCCTCGCCGAGATACCGCCGCACGTCCGCCGCGAACGCGCTGGCCGTCTCGTAGCGCCGGTTGCGGTCCTTCTCCAACGCCTTCATCACGATCCAATCGAGATCGCCTTTGACCAAAGCGGACAGCGCCTTCGGCTGCGTCTTCCGCCGGGCCGACACCGCCGATAGGTTCTCGCCCAGCGTGGTCAGGCGCGTGCTGGGCTTCGGCGGCTCCTCCTCGCGCAGAATGCGGCGGACTTCGTCGAACGCCGCCTTCTGCAACCGCGCCGGGTCGAACGGCGTCGTGCCGGTCAGCAGCTCGTACAGCAACACGCCCAGCGCATAAACGTCGCAGCGCGTGTCCACGTCGAGGCCGGCCATCTCCGCCTGCTCCGGACTCATGTAGAGCGGCGTGCCGATCATCTGGGCGAAGCGGGTGTAGACGGTCTTGTCGGTGAGGCTCTGGCCGATCGCCTTGGCGACGCCGAAGTCGATCACCTTGACCACCGGCGCGCCGTCGTGCAGCGTGACCAGCACGTTGGAGGGCTTGATGTCGCGGTGGATGACGCCCTTGGAGTGGGCGTGCTGGACGGCCTGGCAGACGGCGACGAACAGCCCCAGCCGCTCGCGCGGCGTGAGCTGATTTTGGTCGCAAAAGTCGGTGATGGGGACGCCGCGGACCAATTCCATGACGAAGTACGGCCGGCCGGAGTCGGTGGCGCCGGCGTCGAGGACGCGGGCAATGTTGGGGTGGTCCATGAGGGCGAGGGCCTGGCGTTCGGCCTCGAAGCGGGCGATCACGTCGCGCGTGTCCATGCCGGGCTTGACGATCTTGAGGGCGACCTTGCGGCGGACGGGCTGCTGCTGTTCGGCGACGAAGACGAGTCCCATTCCGCCTTCGCCGATCTGTTCCATCAGTTTATAGGGGCCGATGACGGTTCCGGGCCGCTCCGTGACGGCCGGCTCGTCGGTGGTGAGGACCTGGTCGCGCGGCGGGGCCTGGAGGAACGCGCCGACCTTGGGATGGGCGCTGAGCAGACGTTCGACGTGCTGGCGCAGCGGGGCGTCCTGGCCGCAGGCCTGGTCGAGGTAAGCGGCGCGATCCTCCGGGGAGGACTTGTCCAGGGCGGCGAAGAAGATCGACTCGACGGCGGAAAGGTTGTCCATGGGAAGGCTCCTCGGAAAGGAACGCAAACGTGCCACGGCCGCAAGGGAGCGGAGAAAAGACCGGCCCCTTACGGTCGTGGCTCGTCCGCCGCCGTCGGCGTGGCGTCCCAGACCTCGTAGGCGTCGCCGGGCCGGTCGCTTTGCAGGTTGACGAGGAACAGCCGCCGGCCGTCGGGCTGGAATTGCAGCCGACGGCCGGCGCCGCGCCAGTCGGCGGCGCCGAGCTGGAGCAGCGGCAGGCCGCTCACGGCGTCCCACAGCGTCACGCCGAGGCGGTTGCCGATGTTGTCGTGCCGCCAGCCGTAGGCGGCGAGGCGGCGGCCGTCCGGGCTGAAGGCGAGGTCAGCGACCGAACTGTGGCCTTTCAGGCTCAGCAGCTCGCGGCCGTCGGCGGCGTCCCACACCTTCACGTCGCCGTGGACGTAAACCGGGCCGACCGCCCCGGCGAGGCGCGTTCCGTCGGGGCTGAAGGCCAGCAGGCCGACCGGGCCGCCGGTGTTGCGGATCGTCAGCACCTCCCCGGCCGCGCCCACGTCCCACACTCGCACCGAATCCATCGTGCCCCAGGTGATGCGGGAGGCGTCCGGGCTGAACATGGCGGCGTTGATGATCGCCTCCTTCACGTCAAGCAGCACGCGGCCGGATGCCACGTCCAGGACCCGCACCCCGCCGGCGGCGTTCCAGGCCACGCGCGAGCCGTCCGGGCTGACGGCCAGCAGACTGGAGAACGGATTATCGCTGTCCGCCGTGAGCAGTTCCCTCCCGCCTTCGACGTCCCACATTTTCAGGTGACTCCGCCAGTTCCACGGCTCGGGGGCGGGGACCGTGTATTGGGCGGCGAGGCGCGTCCCGTCCTTGTTGAAGAGGAGGCCGCCGACCTTGCTCGGCCGGACGTCGGCGTGGATGGGGACGCGGAACGCCCCGCCCTTCTCATCCAATATGCGGACCTCCAAAGACGCCTTATCTCCTTCGCCGCCGAGGGACGCGCGGGCCAGCCGCAGGCCGTTCGGCGTGCAGGCCGACGCCAGCGGCGAGAAGTCTCGGCACATCCGCCGCCAATCCGGCTCGGGAATGATGGCTCCCTTGAACAGGCCCTTGAGGTGGTCGGCGAGCGCGTCGGACGCCTCCAGCCCTTCCGGCGCCGGCGGCGGCGCCGGCTCGGCCCACTCCTTCACGGCCCCGTCCAGGCCGGCCGTGAGGAGGCGCGTCCCGTCGGCGGCGAACGCCACGGCAGGCGTCCCCGCGTGTCCCCTCGCCATGTACAGCACGGCGCCCGAGTCGGCGTCCCAGACGTGGACCTCCGACCCGCTTACCGGAAGAGTCAGCCGCCGCCCGTCGGCGCGGAATACCGGTTGCGGCCCACTTCCCGCTTCGGTCTTCGCGAACCCGTCCAGGGCGCGGATTTCCTTCCCCGTGCCGGCGTCGCGGAGCGACAGTCTCTCGTACCGGGCCGTCGCCACGGTCGGCCCGTACCAGGCGACGGCCAGGCGCGTCCCGTCCGGGCTGAAAGCCACGCCGTTCGGCAGCCAGCCATCGCTTTGGAAGGCAAGCGGGTCTTTCCGCGTCGCCGCGTCCCAGACCTGGACCTGGTTGGCGTCGTCCGGGGCTGCCTCGGTCTCCCGCGACAGGGCGACGGCGAGGCGGCCCCCGTCGGAGCTGAAGGCCAACTCCCGCGGCGTCGCGACACCCGGCGCCGCCGACAGAGTCCACGCCGCCTTGTGGCCGTCCACGTCCCATGCGTAAACGTTGGCCGTGCCGGGCGGCTGCGGGAAACAGATCGCCCCGCCCTTGTCCACGTCACAAACGCGGTCCCGCGGCGGCGGCGAGGCGCCGCCCATCCACGTTTGGACCGCGAACGCCAGCAGCTTGCCGCCGGGGCCGAAGGCGAGGCCGTCGAACCGGCTGCCGCCTTCTATCACCGAAAGATGACACAACTCATCACCCGTATCCGCATCCCAAACGTGGATCTCCCGGTCCTCGGCGTCCGGGAGGCGATTCGTGGGCCGCGCCGGATCGACTGCCTTCCAGAGCCAACCGAGGCTGAGCGCCACGCGCCGGCCGTCCGGGCTGAATACGATCCGAAAGTGTTGGCCGTTCACCATCGGGGCCGGGTCGCTCATCCAAATCTGGCCGTTGGGGATTTTCCGGAGGAGCGTCCGCTGCAACGCGCCCGAGGCCGGGTCCCAGAGACGGAACTCCCAGGCGCCGGCCGTGTCCGCCGTCACGGCGGCGAGCCGCTTGCCGTCGGGGCTGAACGCGGCCGCCTGGCAATCCCGGAAGCCGCCGGCCAGGGCGACGGTTCGCAGCTCGCCGTGCCGCCGGCGGTTCCAGTAGTACCACTCGAAGCCGCGCACGTCGGCCTCGTCGGGGTCGGGCCGCCACGGCATCAACTCGTCGAAGCGGTTCAGATCGTCCGCCTCCCACGCGGCCGGGACCAGCGTCATGTCGGTTTCGTAAAGTGCGTTGCGCAGGCCCCGGTTCGCGGCCCCCAGCTGATCCTTGCGCTCGTTCGCCAGGTGGGCGTTGTCATCCGATTGCGCTTTGGCCGTCAGGGCCTTGCCCTTGGCGTCCTGGGCGTCGCCTTCCGCCCGCCAAGCCACGACCGCGAGGCAGGCGCTCACGACCGTCCCCGCGACCAGCGCCGCCGCGACCAGCGCCGCCGTCGTCAGCGCCACGCGGTTCCGCCGCGCCGCCTTGCCGAAGCGGTACAGCGCCGACGGCGGCCGGGCCTCGATCGGCTCCTCGCCGAGATACCGCCGCACGTCGGCCGCGAACGCGCTGGCCGTCTCGTAGCGCCGGTTGCGGTCCTTCTCCAGCGCCTTCATCACGATCCAATCCAGATCGCCTTTGACCAACGCCGACAGTTTCTTCGGCTCCGTCTTGCGACGGGCCGACACCGCCGACAGCCTCTCGCCCAGCGTGGTCAGGCGCGTGCTGGGCTTCGGCGGTTCTTCCTCGCGGATGATCCGGCGCACCTCATCGAACGCCGCCTTCTGCAACCGCGCCGGGTCGAACGGCGTCGTGCCGGTCAGCAGCTCGTACAGCAGCACGCCCAGCGCATAGACGTCGCAGCGCGTGTCCACGTCGAGGCCGGCCATCTCCGCCTGCTCCGGACTCATGTAGAGCGGCGTGCCGATCATCTGGGCGAAGCGGGTGTAGACGGTCTTGTCGGTGAGGCTCTGGCCGATCGCCTTGGCGACGCCGAAGTCGATCACCTTGACCACCGGCGCGCCGTCGTGCAGCGTGACCAGCACGTTGGAGGGCTTGATGTCGCGGTGGATGACGCCCTTGGAGTGGGCGTGCTGGACGGCCTGGCAGACGGCGACGAACAGCCCCAGCCGCTCGCGCGGCGTGAGCTGATTTTGGTCGCAAAAGTCGGTGATGGGGACGCCGCGGACCAATTCCATGACGAAGTACGGCCGGCCGGACTCCGTGGCGCCGGCGTCGAACACCCGCGCGATGTTGGGATGGTCCATGAGGGCCAGGGCCTGGCGTTCGGCCTCGAAGCGGGCAATCACGTCGCGCGTGTCCATGCCGGGCTTGACGACCTTGAGCGCGACCTTGCGGCGAACGGGATGCTGCTGCTCGGCGACGAAGACGAGGCCCATTCCGCCTTCGCCGATCTGTTCCATCAGCTTGTAGGGGCCGATCGCCGTGCCAGGGCGCTCCGTGACGGCCGGCTCGTCGGTGGTGAGGGCTTGGTCGCGCGCCGCCGCTTGAAGGAAACTGCCGACCTTGGGATGGGCGCCGAGCAGGCGCTCGACGCGCTGGCGCAGCTCCGCGTCCTTGCCGCACGCCAGATCGAGATAGGCGGCGCGATCCTCGGGGGCCGCTTTGTCCAGGGCGGCCAAGAAGATCGACTCGACGGCGGAGAGGTTTTCCATGGGAAGGCTCCTCGGAAGGGGGTCCGGGAGACAGTGCGACGGAAAGGGGCGAAACCCCTCACCGTGGCCGCGGTTCTTTCATTCGCCGGACAACTCGGCGTAGAGCCAGGTGCGTGCGAACGTCCAGTAGCGCTCCGCCGTGGCCAGCGAGATTCCCAGCGCCGCGGCCGCCTCGGGCATGGTGAGTCCGGCGAAGAAGCGCAGCTTGACCAACTCGGCGCGGACGGAGTTGAGGGCGGCGAGCCGAGTCAGCGCCTCGTCGAGGGCGAGCAGATCGTCGGACGGCGGCTGTATCAGCGAACAGGCCTCGTCGAGGTCGATGCGCTGCCGACCGCCGCCGTGGCGAATGCGCTTTCGCCGGCGGGCCTTTTCGACGAGGATGCGGCGCATGGCCTCGGCCGCAGCGGCGAAGAAGTGGCCGCGGCCGTTCCACGGCCGATCCGGCTCGCCGCCCACCAGCCGGAGATACGCTTCGTGAACAAGGGCGGTCGCTTGCAGCGTTTGGCCGGGCGCTTCATGGATCAGCCTCTGGGCCGCCAGACGGCGCAGCTCTTCGTAGACGAGGGGGAGCAGTCGATCGGCCGCCTGCGGATCGCCTTGTTCGATGGCGTTCAGGATGCGCGTGATCTCGCTCATGCGGTCGAGGATAACCGGCGGGCGAAGGGGCGTCAAACGGCTGGCGGCGCCGGTGTATCCTCGATACGGGCGTTGCGGTAGGATGTCGGTAAGGTTGCGTCCCGCTATGGAGGTGTAGCGAATGTCGATCATCATTGCCGGCTTCGTCAAGAACGGCGTCGTCGTCCCTAACGAGCCGCTGCCCGAGGGAGCGTTCGTGGAGGTCCACGTCATCCACGGACCGATCGAAGTCCCGCCGGAATTGCAAGCCGAACTCGACGCCTGGCAGCTTGCGGGCGCCGAGTCCCTGGAGTTGGTCGAACGTCTGGCCCAAGAGGGTGAAGCCGATGCGAAGGGGTGAGGTCTAGCGCGTCCGCCTACCCACCGTGGCGGGACACACCCAGGCGGGCATACGGCCTGCCGTCATTGTGCAGGAGGATCAGGCCACGCAGTCGTTACCGACCGTGCTGATCGTCCCGTTCACGGGCGCCCTGGCCGCCTTGCGATTCCCCGGCACGCTGGCGGTGCAGCCCGACGGGCGGAACGGCCTGACCGCGCCTTCCGTGGCCCTGGGATTCCAGCTAACAGCCGTTGATAAGACCAACTGTCTCCGGCCCCTCGGCGTCCTCGACCCGGCGACAATGGATCAACTCTTCGCGGAACTCGATAAGCTGACCGGGCGCTGAACATCGCCGGTGGCCATTGACTGCCTTTCCGACCGCCGGCGCGAAGCCTGCGACGACATCTGAATCACTCCTCCCCCGTCGCATGGGCGAACCCCTTGCCCTCCGCCTTCAGCCGGAAGCCGTCGGAGAACGTCACCGTCCGCGCCTCATCCGTCATGTTGAAGATGCAGTAGGTCCGCGTCTTCCCCTTTTTGAAGACCGCATAAAGCGGATAATCCGCCGTTACGTCGGCGTCCACCTGGCCCAGCTTGTTCAGGCTGTAAATCCAGTGGACCGCGTTCGCCCTGCTGTTCCCGCCCTCGACGGGAAACCGCTCCCCGGCCGCCTCCAGCTGCTGGATCGCGTCCTGCGGATCGTCCAGCGCCCGGTACATCCAGATCAAGTCCGCCCACGCGGTCCACTTCGTCCCGCCGTTCTCTTTCGCCAGGGCGGCGTAGTTCTTCTCGACGTACTCGGGATGGCGGCCGAGGTAGAGCGAACCGCCGTGGATCGGCATCCAGTTGATGCCGTGGACGAATTCCGGCTTGGCGGAGAACCACGTCGCGTTGGCGCCCTTGCCGCCCCACACCATCGTTGCGACCGACGGCGTGTAGTCCTTCGGAAAATTGTCGCCGTGAACGTCGAACCAGTATTCGTCGATCGCGTTCATCTCCGTCGTGTAGAGGTAGGTCCCGAGATCGCGGAGGTCGGAGTCGCCGGTCGCCTGGCCCCACAGAATCAGGCCCGTCCAGGCGTTCATCGCCTCCGACGACGACTCCTGATTGTTGCCGTCGCCGAAGCGGGCGTGGCCGGACGCCCAGGAGTGGCCGGCGTAGGGGTCGAAGTTGCGCAGGAACGGGAACTGCGTATCCTTCCGATCCGGATCGGCGATATCGCGGATCAGCAGTTTCACCATGCCGCCCCACTTCGCGTCCGCCGCCCATGCGGGGTCGCGGCGGGCGATTTCCGCCGCCGCCCGGAGGAAATAGCCGTAGTGGAAGTGGTGGTCGTTGAGTTCCACGTCCGATCCGTAGGCGGCCGGGTAGCCGATCAGCGTTCCCCAGCGGTCGTCGTAATAGAACAGGCCGCGCTCCTTGGGCTTGCCGTCCGCCGTGGTCGCGGTGAACCACTCTTCCAGCCGCTTCCGCAGCCGTTCGCCGAGCGCCTTGGCCGCGTCGTCCTGGCCGTATTGCTCGGCGATCGGGATGAGCGAGGCGATCTTTCCCATCCATTTGCCGTCCGCATAGGTGTCGGTGATCTCCGGCGTCTTGGCCTCGACCTCCTCCTTCAGGTAGGCGGCCATCTTCTCCGGGTCCGCGCCGCCGACGTTCGGCAGCGCGGGCAGCACGCCGGGGAAGCGCATCGTGGTGCGGAACGACGTCCCCTCCGCCAGCTTCATCTTGCCGCGCACCGTTGCGTATTCGCCGAGGAAGCGGAGGCCGTCGCCGGCGTTCCGCCACTGGTGCGGGTAGAGCGCGAACAGCGTGCCCTTCGCGTCGCCTTCCTTCGGCGTGGTGCGAAAAGTGAACGTCGTCGTCACCGCGCCGGTCTTCGGATCGCACGACCAGTCCACCCGCGTGTCGGTGACGTGGGAGTAAGCGTATCGCTTGAAGAGGGCAAGCGTCTCCGCCGAACCGTCGGGGAGCAGGGCGAGGGAGAAATAATGCTTCGCGTCGGAGTGATTCGTCAGGACCTTGCCCGAAAGGCCGGTCCAGGTGGACCCGGTCGGCCCGTACAGGCCGTAAGGCTTGCCGTGGATCGAAACGCCCAGGACGGGGCTGTTTTCGTCGCCGGACCAGACGCGCGGCGCCTGCGGAAAGGTCACGCGCGGTTCGCCGCCTTCATAGACGGCGTAGACGAACGGCGAACCGTGGCCGTAGGAGACGGTCATGGCCCGCTTGTCCGAGGCGAAGCGGGCGGAGACGAACCAGTCGCTGAAGCCGTCGAGGCGGGCGTCGGGGAACTCGTCCTGGGCGGAGTGGCCGAGGACCAGATCGTCGCCGGTCCCGCCCGGCATGGCCCCGAAAATGCCGTCGCGGTTGGCCGTGATTGCCGATCCGGGATAGAAGACGCGCAGGCCGGCCGATTCCGCCTGCACCGCCAGGGGATGCGGATATTGCCGCTCCGAATACTTCATCCAGGCCAGCGAACTCCACCAGTCGTTGGTGGGCGTCTTTCCGGCGACGTTTTCGGTCCGATAAATCGTCTCCGGCGGCGCCTTCGCGCCGGGGGGGAGTTCCGTCGTGCAGCTTCCCGCGCCCACGGGGACGATGGGGTCGGCGGCGAAGGCGCGGGCCGATCCCAGGAGGAGAAGGGGACAGGCGAGCCAGGCGGCGTGGTACGGCGGTCGCATCGGCGGTTCCCGTGGGGCGGGCGGCTGGGGCTGTGTCACCTTATGATGCGGCGGGGGAATGGCCCCGACCGGCAGCGGCCGGCAAGGGTGATGCGCCAGATGGCGCATCATTTGGCGCATCGTAAGTCGTTGGTGCATCTGGATTAACTGGCCCTGCGCCAATGCGCCAAACTTCCGGGCGCCCGGAACAGGTTCCTCCGCCGTCGGCCGGCCGGATCTTGCTGGATGGACGATTCGCCATGACGCACCTCGATATTGCGGGAATCCGGGACAACGGTGGAGTGTACCGTGCGGGTGGGGCGTCTGGGCAGGGGAAGTTGGGCGACGATGAGGGCCGCTGGGGAAGGGGAGCGCGGTTGGCGGCGGTCCCGCCGTGGCCGGCACTCGCGGCCGAACCTGATTTGCTCAACCTCCACTGCAACGAGGTGAGGGGCCAGCTGAGAGGCGGGGAGTTCCGGGCGCTGATCCGATTGCTCCGCCTGGGAGCCGACGGGGGCGAGCAGCGCGCTGTCTCGTCTGCGCGGTGGCTGGAAGCAGGTGCGATGTATGTAAGTCAAACCGCCTCCACACTGCCGGCGTCGATGATCGCCATCGGTCAACTCCAACCCCGTTCCCCTGGTTCCCCTGTTTCCCTGAGTAGTATTCCGCGATTTTCCTTGACCGCCGCCTTGAAGAGGGTACACTTCTCACTGTACTTCTGTTCCGGTCGGAAACGAGAGTTGACCAGCGGAAGAATGTTGCTTTACAGTCCACACGAGTGCGAGTAAGAACGACTTGGACCTCCGAAGGCCACGCCAGAGGACGCTGTTCTGATAAGCAAGGCCAAAGCTCCTGCCGGGGATGAGTCGTCCCGCCGAAACCTCTTGGTCGAAGCGGCGGTCAACAAGGCGCTGGAGCGGGTTGACGCCTTCATCGGAGGCGAGAAGGTTAGCCTTCCGCAGCCGACCCACCGCCGAGCCTGCGAAGAATTGCTCGAACACAAGGCCAACAGCGTCAAGACCGCGACGTTGTTCTTGATGTTCTTCTGGCTTGAAGACCCGACGTGGGACCGGAATAGCGTCCCGGTCGGTTCGAGAGGCAAGTACGGCGACAAGAAGCTCTGCGAGGAATTGACGAACCGCAGCATCACGCTCCATGGCCCGATCACCGCTTATGCGGAAAACTTGGGCTGGAAGGGGAACATCCGCAGCAAAAACATCCGCTTGCTGGAGGATGACCGCTTCAGGGACTTCCTTGAAAAGGTTGCCGACGCCCATGACGACATGGAGGAGATCGGCAAGATTGCTGACTGCATGGCAGAGCGGTTCGCGGAGTCGAAGCGGGAAGCGACACTCCTGCCCCCGGTCGGTTCCGACGTGTTGACCTTCGTGCGGGCCAAGGTGCTGTTCCACCAGCTGCTCGCCATCCACTCCGAGGGCCACATCCAGCAGTTCCTTATCGCTGCCCTGTTGCATGAGTACCGCCGCCGGTATTCCATCGAAATCACAACTCAGCATCCCCATGCCGCCGACAGGTATGGCAAAACCGCCGGCGATATCGAGGAACGGCAAGACGGCCGACTCGTGCGGGCATACGAAGTGACCGTCCGAGACGACTGGAAGCACCGCATCTCGAATTTCAAGGATAAAATGGACCGCTTCGGGATGTCAAAATACGTCATCATCGCCGCCGGGATCAACGCGGACAACGAGTGGAAGGTCCCGGCGACGATGGCCCTGAACGTGGAGCCTTACGGCAGAGACATCGCGGTTGTGGACATGCATGACGTTGTTAACTTTCTTGCTGCCGAGCTCACGCCGCAAGAACTCAGGGCGGCGGTCAATAAGGGATTTGCTTATTTGTCGGACAGGAAATTGAGCGGAAGGGCCGACTTCAAGGCGTTGTACACCAACGCGGTGCGTGACTGGCTCGACGAGGCCACGCCGCCGGCCCCGAGAACGCCGGGCGTCTGACGAAGTAGGCGGGCCGTCATGGAACGCCGTCTGAAGGAACCCGCGGCGGCCGGCCGCTCCGAGGAGCCGTACCCGGAGAGCCGGGCCGAACGGAACCACGAACGCCGCGAGCAGCAAAGGGAGGCCGACGATGGGACAGAATCTGGCCGGCGAGGTGAAGCGCTCCCGTGACGGCAAGCCGCCGGGCGTCTCTCATTTGAAAGAATCAAGGAAGCTCATCCTCTTCGGCTGGTACGGCGGAAAGTATTCCCACCTGGAATGGCTGCTGCCGCTGCTTCCGCCCTGCCGTCACTACTGCGAGCCCTTCGCCGGGTCGGCCGCCGTACTCATCAATCGCAAGCCCTCTCCGATCGAGACGTACAACGATTTGGACGGCGAGGTGGTCAATTTCTTCCACGTCCTGCGCAACGAGGGCGATCGGCTGGTGAAGGCCATCGGATTGACCCCTTTTTCCCGTGAAGAGTTCGCCCTCGCCTGCACCCTCGACCCGGCGCTGGAGGCGTTCGAGCGCGCCAGGCGGTTTTACGTCCGCGCGCGCCAGGTGCGCACCGGACTGGCGCAGACCGCATCCGTCGGCCGGTGGGCGAACTGCAAGGACACGAGCCGCGCGGGGATGAGTGGCGTGATCAGCAGATGGCTGGGCGCCGTGGACATGCTGCCGGACATCGCCGAACGACTCCTCCGGGTCCAGATCGAGAATCGCCCCGCGGCGGACGCGATCCGCCTGTACGACGGACCCGAAACACTTTTCTACTGCGATCCGCCCTATGTCCACGAGACCCGAGGGGATTCAAAGGCATACAAGCATGAAATGACAGACGGACAACATGCGGAGCTGGCAGAAGCGCTGAATTCCGCCCGGGGCCGGGTGGCGCTGTCCAACTACGATTGTGAACTGCTCGACCGCCTCTATCCTGCGCCCAAGTGGAGAAAGCACAAAAGCCCGCCCAAGACCATCCACTCCACGAAGGACAAGAGGGAAGAGGTCTTATGGACGAACTATGAGGTCGAGGACTGGTACGCCGCGAAGGAGGCGCCGCCGAAGACGTTATTCGAGTGATTTTCACAACTCCCCTGTCTTGTTGGCGATCTCAGCCCGCTTCATCTTCCGCAGGATGGCGAGGACGGCGTCGCCGAATCGCATTCCGCAGACGGGGTTCAGCGCCGAAACCCGGGCGATGGCCCTCAACCCCGCGCTCATCCTCCGCGCCTTCCCGACCTGGGAGGAGTACGAACAGCATTTCCGGGAGGAACGCCCCTCGTGGGAACATCGAGGACGCAGGAGATGTTCAGGAACCGTGGCGACTGCGCGGGCGCGGCGAGCATCCTTCGCCGTCAGGGCATTGAGGATAAAGCTACGATGAATGGGAATTGCTTCTGGAGGTCCTTCACGAGTCTGTCATCCGCCGTGATGAACGGGCAGCCCGTAGCCGCCTTCGCCCGTCCGTAGCCGCCTTCGCCAGAAGGCGGGGCGAAAACCCCGCGTTCTGGCGAACGCGGCTACGAAGGAAGGAAGCAGCTGCGGCAAGGTCTGCGACCCATCGAAAAACGCCCGGGCGCCCTCCGCGGGGGTGATCCGGCGCTGGCGCTCTGCGCGGGTCAAGGAATGAGCAACCTCGACCGGAAAGAAGTCCGGAGCGAGGAGGGTGTGGACGCCGTTGCGGTAATCGTCCCGCAGCCGGCGGGCCTTGACGGTGTCCACTTCAATGATCGCCCACTTGAAGCCGACCGAGGCGTCGAGTACGTACCTCATTCGTCCTCGCTGTCGCGCAAGGCCCGGATGGCGGGGACGCCGATGTCGAGAAGACCCTCCCTCTGGAAAATCTCCTCGCTGAGGCGGTCCATGTCCTCGCAAGCCCGGCGCATGGCCTCCGGATCGCGGACGCCCTTGGCGGCCAGGTCCACGGTGCGCTGCATTTCGGCCAGCAGCTCCGGTGGAATGCCGTTGTCGTCGTGTGTCCATGCTCTTCATTGTCTCCACCCGCTCTGCCTTGTCAAGGACGACCCAGTGCATCCCGCGCTGATGAAGAGGCGCGCCAGGCGCCCCGGGGCCGCATGGCCAAGTCGGACGGCCGTCGCTTGCAGGGACGCTGCGGACCTCCTATGATTATTCCGACATGCCCGACCCCGACCGCCTCCTGACCACCCTGCGACGCGCCCTCGACGCCATTCGGGCCACGCCCGGCCGGCGCGGCCGGCTTGTCGCCCTGGACGGGGCCGTCGAGGTCCTCGTCGCCGGCGACCTGCACGGCAACGTCGAGAACTTCCGCCGCCTCCTCCAGAAGGCCGACCTCGCCGGCAATCCGGGCCGGCATTTCGTCCTGCAAGAAGTCGTCCACGGCCCGTTCCGCTACCCGGCCGGCGGCGATCGCTCGCACCAGCTGCTCGATTTGATCGCCGCCCTCAAGTGTCAGCACCCGCGCCAGGTGCATTTTCTCATCGGCAACCACGAGCTGGCCCAGCTCACCGACCGCCGCATCGCCAAGGATGACGTGGAGTTGAACGATCTCTTTATTCAAGGTGTGCGGACGGCCTACGGCGCCCGCGGCGACGAGGTGTACGCCGCCTACCTGCGGCTGATCGCGGCCGCCCCGCTGGCGCTGCGGACTCCGAATCGCGTCTTCCTCAGCCACAGCCTGCCGCCGGGTTCGCGGCTGGCGGAGTTCGATCCCGCCGTGCTGGAGCGCGACGAGTCCACCGAGGCCGACTGCAAGCCGGGCGGCTCCGTCCATTCCCTCGTCTGGGGCCGCGACACGCGCGCGGAGACGGCGGCGGCGTTCCTGCAAAAGGTGGACGCCGATCTGCTCGTGACGGGGCACATTCCCTGCGACAAGGGCTTCGACGCCCCCAACGACCGCCAGCTCATTCTCGACAGCCTCGCCGAGCCGGCCGCCTGCTGCCTCTTCCCCGCCGACCGCCCGCTGACCCATGCCGAATTGATGCAATGCGTGAGCCTTTTGCGATCTCCCATGCCATGAACGCCGACCTGCCGACCAACCGACCGCCGCTGCCCGAGACGCCGCCCGACGCCCTCGGGCCGCCCATCCGCGAAAACGTCATCGTCGAGGACCGCACCTTCGTCATCGACCGGCCGAGCGATTCGGATCGGCTGCTGAACCACCCGGCCATCCACGCCGCTTTCGCGGCCGATGAGTATCTGCCCTACTGGGCCGACCTGTGGCCGGCCGCGCGAATGCTGGCCAAGGCGATCGTCCGCGAGCCGTGGGCCGAACATGCGGCCCGTCTCGGCCCGCTGACGGCGCTGGAGGTCGGCTGCGGTCTTGGCCTGCCCGGAATCGTCGCCCTGTCGGTCGGGCTGCGCGTCGTCTTCAGCGACTGCGACGCCACCGCCCTGCGCTTCGCCGCCGACAACGCGCGGGCCAACGGCTTTTTCGACTTCGAGACGATCCAGCTCGACTGGCGCTACCCGCCGCCGCGGCAGTTTCCCGTGCTGCTGGCGTCCGACCTGATTTATGAGGTCCGCAATATCGCTCCGCTGGTGGGCCTGATTCAGCAGGTGCTGCACCCGGATGGCTTCTGCCTGCTGACCGATCAGGACCGCGTGCCGTCGCACGTGCTGCGCGATACGCTGACGGCGGAAGGGCTGCCGTTCACGACGCAAATGATGAAGGCGGGTGAACCGGGCGGCCGCCGCGTCAAGGGGACGCTGTACCGGATTCGGAAGCGATGAAAGGGGCCGCTATTATCCCATGAGCGCCGCCGACCTGCCCGCCCTGCTCGGCGGAACGCCGATCCGCCCGCAGGGGCCGCCGGACTGGCCGCCCGCCGACGAGGCCGTCGGCGAGGCGCTGCAAGCGGCCTGGCGCGACGGCTCCTGGGGCAAGTACCAGGGCGGCCATGTCGAGCGGTTGGAGCGGCGGCTGGCCGACATGCACGGCGTCGCCTTCACCGCCGTCTGCTCCAGCGGCACGCTGGCCGTCGAGCTGGCCCTGCGGGCGCTGAAGATCGGACGCGGGGACGAGGTGGTCCTGGCCGCCTACGACTACCCCGGCAACTTCCTTGCGGTCCACGCGGTCGGCGCCCGGCCGGTGCTGGCCGACGTACACCCGGACGACTGGAACCTCGATCTGCATTCGCTGGTGCAGGCGCTCGGCCCGGCGGTGAAGGCGGTGATCGTATCGCACCTGCACGGCGGCCTCGTTCCCATGCGGGAGTTGACGGAGCTGGTTTCGTCTCATAACGTCGCCGTGATCGAGGACGCGGCCCAGGCGCCGGGGGCGATGGTGCAAGGTCGGCGGGCCGGGACGTGGGGCGACGTGGGCGTGCTGAGCTTCGGCGGCTCCAAGCTGCTGACGGCCGGCCGCGGCGGCGCCCTGCTGACGGATCGGGCCGACCTGCATCAGCGGCTGCGGCTGCTGCTGCACCGGGCCGGAAATGTGCTTTATCCCCTCTCCGAACTCCAGGCTGCCGTCCTGGCCCCGCAGCTCGATCGGCTGGACGAGCGCAACGCCCGCCGCCGCCGGGCCGTCGCCCTGCTGACCGAGCGCCTCCGCGACGTACACGGCGTCCATCTCTTTCGACAGCGCACCGACGGCGAGCCGTGCTATTACAAGGTCGGCTTCCGGTACGAATCTGAGCGCTTCGGACTGAGCCGGGCGCGGTTCACAGCGGCCGTGCGGGCGGAGGGGATCGCGCTGGACGAGGGCTTCCGCGCCTTGCACGTCGGCCGATCGCCGGAGCGCTTCCGCCGGATCGAATCGCTGGCGGAGGCGGAGCGCGCCCACACCGGCGCCGTCGTGCTGCACCATCCCATTCTTCTGGGATCGGATGAGGAGGTGGAACAGGTCGCGGCGGCGGTGCGGAAGGTCCACCGCTGGGCCGACCGGCTGGCGGGGCCGTGAAAAAAAGCCGGCCCCGCCTGAAGGATCAGACGGGGCCGGCCGGCCTTGGGGAGAAGCAAACTCGGCCCGCGGCGGGTGAACAAACCGTGAAGAAGCTGGGAGGGGAATAGCAAGCGGCGTGCCGGGGCGGCAGGTACGCCGGCGACCTCCCGCCCCAAATGGTGTAAAGTCTGCCCGGGCACCGTATTTGGGCAGGACGCAGGCGGCGGCCGACCGCAGGCGCCTACATGCCTGCCGTTTCCATTCCTTAACGGAGCGCATCAAGCGGTTAGCAGCGGACTATTTCGGCGGCGCCTCATGCACGACGACGACGGCCTCGTTGGAGTGGACGTCGCCAAGCCCGTACCGGATCTTGTAACGGCCTGGTTTCGTAAGGTCTTGGGTCAGATCAAGGATATGGCTGCTTATATCGCCGGGATATGCTGACCAAGACCTGAAACAGCCCCCGAAGACCCGGAAACCGCTCGGGTCCGGTTCGATCAACGGCTTCCCGTTGACCATGAGGTCGTCTCTCTGCATGTCCAGGTCGGACCACTCCACAGGCTCCCGCGCGAGGTTTTCCTTGTACACCGTCACTTCGAGCGGTTGGCCGAGGGTTACTTCCTGCGGGGCCCAGATCATGTACCGACTGTCTTCTCCCGGCTGGCCCCAGTCGCCCTGGAGGCGGAGCAGCGCCATTTCGTAGCCGTCCCGTTCCGGCGGCTTGTTCTTCTCTCCCGGATGCTGTTCCACGATCTTGCGGAGGTCAGGGATCGCGTCCTTGCAGTGAAGCATCGCAAGCGCCTGGGACGCCGGCCATCGGACGTCCGCCTGTGGATCGCGAAGAAGGCCCAGCAGGTCGGGAATGGCCGCCTCGTAGTGATGTTGGCCCAGGCCCTTGACCACGTAGCCGAACGCTTCCCTGCCGGGCTGCATCTGTTTCATGGCCTTGTACAAGGCCGGGCCTATCCGCTTGTCTGTGTGGCGCTCCAGAGCTTCAGCGGCGGTTCCTTTCACGCCGTCCTCTTCCTTCGGGTCCGAAAGAACTTCGCAGAGAACGCCGATCGCATCATCCCCGCCCATCACGCCGAGGAGCCAAACGAAGGTGTCTTCTTTGGAGCACTCTGTTTCGCGGGCCGCGCAAGAAGACCTTCCGGGCCGGCACCCCCAGTTCCCGCAACGAGTCGGCGGCGTTATCAAAGTCCTCCTGGGTTGTGCAGTGCTTCGCAATCAACCGCTGGGCGGCCCGGTCGGCTGCTTCCGCCCGGCGCCCGAACGCCTCTTCCGCCCGCTTGTAACCCCAGTTACCCAGACTCGGGTTGTATGCGTAGTTGCGAAAGCCCTCTCCCGTCTCCCACGGTGAGCCGTCAGGCGCGTCGAGGATCGTCCGGTATGTCCGCCTGTCTTGAATACCGTCCCAATAGGAAGAAGGGCCGCGCTTCGTGCATTCGCCCGGCGGTACGGAGAGTGTGTGGATGCCCACCCAATCAATGGGGAGGAACCAGACCCGACAAGTTTTTTCTCCGTTCCTGCACTCGACCACGAATCCGCCCCGTGGGTCGTCGCTGTACCAGTCGGGGGGCGTCCTTCCGGTTTTCGTTCGCGTGACGGTCCAGTCCGGCGGGAGGGCCGCCTCGACGGCCTGACGCATTTCGGCCTGTTCCCTGGGGCTGAATGTCGCCGTCATGTCGCTCTGAGGTTCCACTTCGGACGGCGGCTGATCGCGGCCGAAGGCCGGCAACAGCAACCACGGTAAGAGCAGAAGCCCCGCGAATATCATCCACGAGGCGATGGCGCCGCGGGTCGGCGATCCCATGAACGACTTCGGCGCCGTCTGTGCCATAACTGCCCCTCCTTACGCTGTACCAGATGTCTGGCCAAGTAGAGTGGGCCTCCTCCCTCACGCCAGCACGCCCTCGATCACGTCGCCCTTGCTGATCGGCTGCGGCCGATCCGGCGCCTCACAGTTGCAGGTCGTCGAGTTGGCTCAGGTGCGACACCTGGCGGACGGCCGCGCGCAGGCGCTCCAGGTCGGCTGTAGCTTCGATGCGCTGGGCCAGGACTTCCGGCAGCGGCCCGAAGCGGTCTTCAAGCAGGTTGCGCAGCAGCCGGCGAGCTTCCCGCATCTGCCCTTTCGCTTCCCCCTCCGCCATCCACTCCAAGACCTGTTGCGACTCGATCATGTTCCACTTCTCCAATGCCTGTTTCCACAGCGCCCGCCGACCGGCCGCTTCGGCAAACACCAATGCTAAGGCCCCATATTCCGCTCGCCGGCGGCCGTCCGGCTCCGCCAGCGCCAGCTCCTTCCACCGCTCCATGATACCCGTCTCGCCGCCGTCTCGCATCAGCGGAATCCACGGCAGCAGCGCACGACTCACCCGGCCGTCGGCCACGCCCGTAAGCGTCGCCGCCGCGTCCTCGTCGATCAGGTTGCGCTCGACCACCTGGAGATGCGTCCGCGGACCGGCCGGCCCCAGGACCATGTCTCGGGACGCCGTGCCTCGCCCCGTCAGGTTCACCACCGCCGCGCCGACCATGTAGCGGGCCGCCCCTTCCGCCGCCGGCCGGCGTTCGCGCCATAGGCGGCCGAGAAACTCCAAAAAACGCCCGAACATTTCGCCGTCCGGCTCGATCCGAAACTCGACTGGCGCCGCCCACCAGTCGCCGGCCGCCTCGTCGTGAAAGCAGGCGACCGTGTCGCAGGTGCGATCCGCCTCGCCGGGGAACGGCAGCGTGCGCGTGTCCAGCCAGCCGTGGAACGAGACGTCCGCCGGCAGGTCCGGCAGGAGCCAGCGCAGGAAGCCCGGCGCGTCGAGATGGGCGGCGTAGCGGCTGGCCTTGTCGTAGGCGTTCACGCCAGCACGCCCTCGATCACCTCGCCCGTGCTGATTGGCAGCGGCCGGTTCAGCGCGTTGCGCACCTCCGTCTTCGGATCGACGCCGAGCAGGTGGAACATCGTCGCCGACAGGTCCTCCGGCCGCACCGAATCGCTCGTCGGATAGGCCCCCGTCCGGTCGCTGGCGCCGTGGACGAAGCCGCGCTTGACGCCGCCGCCGGCCAACAGCGCCGTGTAGCACTGCGGCCAGTGGTCGCGGCCGGCCTGCGCGTTGATCTTCGGCGTCCGGCCGAACTCGCCCACCCACACCACCAGCGTCTCGTCCAACAGGCCGCGGTCGTCCAGGTCCGTCAGCAGCGTCGGAAGCGTCTGGTCGGTGTGCGGCAGAAGCCAGTTTTTGAGGATCGGATACATCGGCTTATTTTCAAAGCCGTGCGTGTCCCAGCCGCCCTCGCAGCCGCCGATGGTCCCGTTGAAGTAGACGTTGATGAACCGCGCCCCCGCCTCCACCAGCCGCCGGGCCAGCAGACAGCCCTGGCCGTAGGTCGTCCGACCGTAGCGGTCGCGCAGGGCGTCCGGCTCCGCCGACAGGTCGAACGCCTTCTTGACGCCGGACGACAGCAGCAAGTTCACGGCCTTGGTGTAGGTGGCATCGACGCCGCGGGCGCGGGCCGAGAAGTCCAGCAGGCCGGACTGCTCGTCCACCAGGCGCATCATCTCGCGGCGGTCGGCGAGGCGGCCTGGCGTGAGGTCGTCCGGCAGGCTCAGCTCGGGCATGCGGAAGTCGGCAGCGTTGGGGTCCTGGCCGACGTAGAACGGGTCGTGGGCCTTGCCGAGGAAGCTGGCGGCCTGGCCGGGCGTCACGGAGCCGTCGGCGATGACGTAGGGGTAGGCCACGAAGGTCGGCACGCCGGCGCGGGCCGGGGCCAGCGCGTCCACCACGGAGCCGTAAGCCGGGAACAGGTCCTGCGACTCGCGCAGCCGCTGGTCGTCGGTCGGCGGGGCGTAGCCGGTCAGGCTATAATAGCCCGCCGAGTTGTGGTTCTTCATCTCGTGGCGGATGCCGCGGAGCAGCGTCACCTTGTCCATGATCTGGGCGACGCGCGGCAGGCGTTCGCAGACTTGGACGCCGGGGACGCGGCTGGCGACGGGCTTGAATTCGCCGCGGACCTCGGCCGGGGCGTCCGGCTTCATGTCGAAGGTTTCGTGGCAGCTCGGCCCGCCCCACTGGTGCAGGAAGATGACCGACTTCGCCCGCGCCTTGCGACCGGCCGGCCCTGCCCGCAGCAGGGTCGGCAGCGACAGGCCGAGCAGGCCGAGGCCGCTGACCTGGAGGAGACGGCGGCGGGTAAGGCGGGAGTGGGCGAAATCGTCGCAGGCGGAAAACATCTCAACCTCGATTCATGACACGGTCGTTCGGGTGGCGCCGTCTCGATTGGTCTCATAGGTCCCATAGGACGCATAGGACCTATAAAAGTCTGTTCCATAAGGCCCTACGCGGCCGATTTGGGCCGATGACCTTTGAACCGGAAACGCTGGCTCCATGCCTTCCGTTTCGGTTTGAGTCGCCGGAGCATGTGATGGATGGCGCCGAGTTGCACCATGGCTTCACTCGACTCCGGCAGATGCTCGTAGTCCTTGCTCAGCCGCCGGTAACGCCCCAGCCAGGCGAAGGTCCGTTCCACCACCCAGCGGATCTTCAAGGGCTTGAACTTCCGCTCGCCCTGCGGCCGGCTGACCACTTCCAGCCGATAGGGCCGGCGGTGAAGACGCAGCCAGTCATACAGGGCATAGTTGTGATACTTGTTGTCCGCGAATACGACTTCCAAGCGGGGGAAGTCCCGGCCCCGCGCCTGGGCGAAAACGTCCTGGGCGGCGCGGCCGTCGTCCACGTTGGCGGCCGTCACCCCAACGGCGATCAGCAAACCCAGCGTATCAACGAGGATATGCCGTTTGCGACCATGGACCTTCTTGCCGCCGTCGTTGCCAATCTCCCGTCCGCCCTCGGCCGTCTTGACCGACTGGCTGTCGATGGCCGCGGCGCTGGGCGTCGGCTGCCGGCCGGCCTTGCCACGCACGCGTTCCCGGAGCGCATCGACGAGACGCTGCCAGGCGCCGTTCCCCTGGAACCCCTGGAAGTAGTTGTAGACGGTCTTCCAGGGCGGGAAGTCATGGGGCAGCGCCCGCCACGTGCAACCCTGGCGGGTGACGTAGAACAAGGCGTTGACCACCGCACGCATGTCGGTTTTGCGGGGTCGTCCTCCGGGCCGGGCGGGCGGGATCAGCGGCTGGAGAGTCGCCCATTGGTCGTCCGTGAGGTCGCTCGGATAGGGTTTGTGTTCCATACCCTATTCTATGGCCGACACCCCCTTATGGAACAGACTCTAAGTCCCATGGGACCAACCAAGGCGCCCCTCACTTCTTCTTCTCCACCTCCAGCACCTTCACCTTCAGCTTCCCGGCCACGTTCAGGTACGTTTGGTCCTCCTCCCCTTCGCTGAACTTGATGTGCGTCGGGTCGATGCGGACCTGATTGAACGTCGGGTCCACCGTCACCCATTGCGTGCCGTCGTGGACCTCGGACCAGGCGTGCCAGCCGAACGACGGCTTGTCGCCGCCGACGTAGACCACGCCGCCCACCTCGCGGGCCGGTATCCCCGCCGCCCGCGCCAGCGCCGTGAACAGCAGCGTGTGTTCCGTGCAGTCGCCGGCCTTGTTTTCCAGCACCGTCAGGGCGTCGTCCGCGTTGGCGTCGTAGGTCTTGCGCAGGGTCTTGTACACCCACTTCTCCAGCTTCGCCGCCATTTTCAGCGGATCTTTTTCGTCGCCGACGATCTCCTTCGCCAGGTCGCGGAGCTTGTCGCTGTCCACTTGCATGGAGGCCGTCGCCTTGAGGTTCTCCTTGCGCTCCGCGTCGGTCAGCGGGGCCGGCTTGTCGGCGGGGCGGTCGCGCGACATCTCCAGCACGACGACGCCGTCCTTGCGCGACGCGATCTTCTGCCGCGCCGACTCCGGCAACGGGTAGTCGTCCAGGCCCGTCAGCTCCAGCGTCAGCTTCTCGATCCGCGAAGCCCGGCCGATGTCCTTGTCCACCGGGATGGAGGTCGCCGCCATCAGATCGACGTCCTCGTCGAGCTTCTTGGCCAGCGGCTCCTTCTCCATCCGCATTTCCATCACGCCGAGCTTGCCGACCAGCACGCGGGCGTCGCTGAGCAGCTGGCCCTCGAACCGGGCGCCCTGCGACACGGTTCGGACGGCGTAGACCTCCGTTTCGACGCCGGCCAACGTAAGCGTTTTTTTCTCCTGGAAGGTGTAAATTTCCTTGACATCCACCGTGTCCTGGTCCCACGAGGTGTTCCAGTTGTCGAACGTGTCGCCCTTCTTGGCCGATTGCAGCCACGTCTCCAGCCGCTGTTGCAGGGTGAGCGTGTTCTTCACCATCGGGATCGACCGCTCCGTCTTGCGCCCGCCGACCTGCGTGGTCAGGAGCAGGCCGTCGCCCTTGCGCACGGCCGTCCGCACCGTCTCCTGGTTGTCCTCGGTGTTGCGGTCCTCGGCGAACAGGACGGTCCCCTCGCCCTCCAGCGCGTAGTAGATGGCCGTCTTCTGTTCCTGGACCGTCTTGGTGCCGTCCACGGTGACGGCGACGTAGGAGTGGGTGGTGAGCAGGGCGGCGTCCTTGCCGTCGCGCTGGGCGAGCTGGACCTCGTCCACTTCCCAGCCGCCCTTCTTGCCGCCGACGTAGATGCCGTAGGCGGTGCGGCCGACGCTGCGGGTGATGTAGTCCTTCAGCGACTCCTTGGGCGCCTCCGCGGCCGGGGCCGGCGGGGCCAGGAACACGAACAACACGGGCAGCCAGAAGACGCGAGACATGCGATTGGCCTCTTTTATAGAATTCGGAGAGGGGTTTAGGGTCAGACGGCCCAGTTCTCCACGACGAGGTTGGGGATGCGCTGGAAGTCCCGGAGGTTGCGCGTCACCAGGATGCCGTTATTCTCCAAGGTGACGGCGGCGATCCGCAAGTCCATCTTGCCGATGTTCAGCTTGAGGGCGTTCAGATTCTCGTAACGCAGGATCGCTGGCACGGTGAACGGCAAGATCATCATGTCCGCGAGGAACTCGACGTCCGTCGCAAGCCGATGGTAGGCCGCCGCGAGAAGGTCACGCCGCTTGGCGCGCCGCAGTACGGTGTACCACCCGCGCAGTTGCTCCTCGATGCTGATAACGGTGATCGCCAGCCCATCCGCCGAATGGTTGACGACGTTGCGAATCACGGCGGGGTTGCCGTTTACGAACAAGGTCAGAATGTCGGTGTCCAGGACGTAGAGGCTCATAAGTAATCCGGGTCGGCATCGACCTCGCGGCGGTACTCCTCCATGGCCTGTTTCCATTCCTTGATTAAGGGGTCGTCTTCCTTCCAAATTCCCGCGAAGCGCATCAAGGGATGTACGAAAGGCCCGACCTCCACCGACGCCAGTTCGGCGCCGCCGGCGATCTTGCGGGCGACCTGCTCCCGCAACTTCTGCAACGCCTCCTCGCGCGTCGCTCCCTCCGCCGTCACACCGAGCGGCTCGCCGGTGCGGGCGCGGAAACCGTTCTCGGCGACCGACTCGATCAGCACGGTAATTTGCATTGGCTCATACCCTCCGCCGGGCGCGTCACTGGCGAAGCAAAAATTCTTTCGCGTTCACCAGCCCCCATAATACATCTTCCAGCGCCCGCCGCCGATCCCGATCTCGCCCGATCAGCGCCAGCGCCCCCGCCCGCTCCTTCGCCGACGGCGGCCGGCCCAGCGCGGCGAAATACAGCTCCCCCACGATCTCCTCGTCCGACTTGCCGGCGGCCAGCAGCCGGCCGATGCGGTTGTCCGGCGCCGTCAGCATGTGGTCCAGCACCGGCCCCGTCAGCAGCTGAAACGCCTGGTCCAACGTCGCATCGTCGGAGCGCTCGCAGTCGCAGCTCAGCGCCCGCACCGGCTTGCCGAACGCCGACAGGAAGCGGTCGCCGTCGTCCGTCCGCTTGCCGGCCTCGGTCTTCACGCCCGGCAGCTGGCAGGCCCGCAGCCCCGGCTCCAGACCGGGGAACCGCTCCGGCGCCCCCGTCGCCCGGCCCAGCGCGTCCAGCAGCTGCTCCGCCTGCAACGGCCGAACCAGACCGTGCGAGAAGTTCGTCTCGTCGTCGCGGTTCGTCTCATTGGGGACGGAGGAGAGCTGATAGGTGCGCGAATTCATGATCGTCCGTATCAGACGGCGCAGGTCGAATTGATGGTCCGCAAAGTCCTTCGCCAGCGCGTCCAGCAGCGGGCCGTTGACCGGCGGGTTGGAGGCGCGGAAGTCGTCGTCGGGATCGACGATGCCCCGGCCCATCAGCTCGCGCCAGACGCGGTTGGCCTGCGCCCAGGCGAAGAACGGGTTGTCCGGCGCCGCGACCCAGTCGGCCAGCGCCTGGAGGCGGTCGGCGTCCGGGGCGAACTCCGGCGTGTCGGCGCCGAGGAAGCGCGGCGGCAGCGTCTCGCCGGTGCGCGGGTGCGTCGCCTCGCCGTCGCGGGACTCGTAGACGATCTGCTCGCCGTCGAACTCGTGCTTGTCGAACTTGTCCTTGCGGTGGTTCTCGACGATGCGGTAATCGACCCGCACGAAGAACGCCGACAGGCCGTAGTAATCCGTCTGCGTCCAATGCTCGAACGGATGGTTGTGGCACTTGGCGCATTTCAGACGCACGCCGAGAAACACCTCGGCCGTGGCCTCGACGCGGCTGTTGGGGTCGCGGAGGGCGCGGTAGTAGTTCGCCTCCGGGTTGGCGTAGCTGCTGCCGCGGGCTGCAATCAGCTCCCGCGCGAACTCGTTGAGCGGCTTGCCCTCGGCGATGCTCTGACGAATCCAGTCGTGGAACAGCCGCACGCCCTTGCGGTCCAGCACCTTCTCCTCGACGCGCAAGAGATCGCACCATTTCAACGCCCAGAAGTCGGCGAACTCCGGCCGGTCCAGTAGTTCATCGACGAGGCGGGCGCGCTTGTCCGAACGGGGGTCGTCGAGGAAGCGGCGGGCCTCCTCCGGCGTCGGCGGGGCGCCGAGCGTGTCGAGGTAGGCGCGGCGCAGGAACACGGCGTCGGAGCAGAGGTCGGACGGCAGCATCCGCAGCGTCCGCAGCTTGGCGTTGACGTGGTGGTCGATGAAATTGTTCTCGGGCGGGTCGTTCCAGACGAAGCCGGGCCGGTCGGGGATGAACGCGAGCTGCACGACGGCCTGGCGGTCGAGGTAGCGCACCAGGATGGTCGTTTCGCCGAGGCTCTGCCGATGGACGACGCCGTCGCGATCGACGCGGACGACGAGGTTGGACGGCTCGAAGACGGACAGGCCGGTCACGTCGCGCGTCCGGCCGTCGGAGAAGGCCGCCGTCACGCGCAGCCGCACCTCGTCGGCCGGCTCGGTCAGCACGGCCTGTCGCGGCGTCACGTCGAGCCGTTGCAGCACGGGACTTCCGGGCGGGTCGTCCGGGCAGCCGGCGGTGATCCAGCGGCGGAGGATGCCGTATTCGCGCGAGTTGGCGTCGAAGCGCTTGCCGCCCTCATGGGCGACGGCGGCCGTCGGCTTGAGGAGGATGAGGCTGTCTTCGGGGCGGAGCCGGTCGGTGCGTCGGGCGAACTGGTCGCGCGTGAGGACGGCGAGGTCGAAGTCGGGGTCCTGGCCGCGGAGGGAGAGTTTGAAGCCGTTCTTGCCGTTCTGGTTGCCGTGACAGGCGCCGGCGTTGCATCCGGCGCGCGACAGCACGGCCATGACCTCGTTGCGGAAGCTGACGGGGCCGTCGGCGCGTGCGGCCGGCGCCAGGACGGTCAGCGCGGCGAGGCAGGCGAAGCAGCGTGCGGCGGGGTGCATGAGGGGTCTCGCGGCGGGGTGGGTCGAAGTGCATCCATTTTACGCCGGGCCGGCGGGGCGTGCAACGATTCCTCAGCAGATGGCCGTTTGCTGTCCGCGGTTGGGCAGGTCGTTCAAGGGAGGGATTGCTTCCGGGCGCGTTCATGCCTTGGCAAGTTCATCAACCCACCACTTGTACTCGGGCATGGACGGATTCGGCTTGAATTGGGCGAGCACCTGAACGTCCTGCAAGACCTTCGTCAGCACGGCCTGACTCGGCGAAGTCGCACCCGCCCACGCCTTGACGAGCTGGGGGCAGGACGCCACCGTCAGGCCCGCCTGCCGGGCGACCCGAATCGCCTTCCGATCATCCATTGCAACGACCCACCCCCGCCGCTCGGCAAGAGCCAGACACATCGCCTCGCCGTCCGAACGAAACACCGCTGCAAAGTGGGTATAGCGGTCCAACTCCTGTTTGCTCTTTGGGGCGCAAACGGTCAACACTCCGGAAGAAATCAGGCCCGATAAGTCGGCGGGAACCTTCACAACTTTCCCCGGCTGCGCCGGGTCGTGCTGGCGAACGTACCGGACTTCCGCCTGCACCGCGGACGGCAACTGCCACGTGAAGCCGCCGACTCGGAGGATGGCTTCCGCGTGTCCCGAGGCCAGCAGGTCGAACATGCAGCAAGCGTCGATGGCCGCCGGAGGCATGACGAGTCCTTGTCGGATCAGGGGACCGCATGGAGCAGGGACTTGGCGAAGTCCAGCCGCCACGCGCTTCGTTCACCCGTGGACTCCACTTCCCCCCGGCTGGTCAGGGTCGCCGCCGCGATCTCGCGGGCCTCCACGACGTCGCACCGCAGGTAGTCGGCGAGGTCGCCGTCGCCGATCTCCCCCCGCTCGTAGGCCGCGACGGCCAGGTACTTGTAGCGCTCGGGGAAGGGGAAGTCGTTCACCGGCTGCTGCTGCAAACCCAGCAGCTCCGCCGCCTCGCGGGGCGAAAACCTCGACTCCTTCAAGAACCGCGCGCTGCCCTTCTGGATCAGTCCCAACTGCTCCAGCCGCAGGGCCGTCGCCTCCACCGAGACGAAGTAGAAGTGGCTCAGCCGCCGCAGTTCGGCCACGCGAAAGTCGCCGGTCGTCGTCACGATGTCGTGGAACCGCTGCCGCACGGAGTTCGTCGGCATCAGGAAGCTGAGGGCGAACGACTCCGCGAAACGCTCGTTGGCGGGCTTGCGACCGGGCATGGTCAGGTAGTCGATCCCCGGCTTGTAGCGGTCCACGATCAGGTGGCCGTATTCGTGCAGCATCGAGACGCGCCGGCGCTCGGGCGGGTGCTTGCGGTTGACGAGAATGCAGCAGCCGAGGTCCGCCGTATAGGCGTACATCCCGGCGATGGGTGAGGGCAGATCCCCGTAGAAGATACGCAGGCCGACGTCCCACTCCAGCGTGTTGCGGAGGTAGATCACCGGCTGGTCTCCCAGACCGAGCCGGCGCCGCTCCTGCTGGGCCACGCTCTCGGCCAGTTCCGCGGCGTCGATGCGGGGGTTCAGCGCGACCTCCGGGGGGTAGTTGAAGCGCAAGGGCGCGTTCATCACCTTTTCCAGGTCCCGATAGTCCTCGGCGAGCCGTTGCAGCTCGTCAATGGCGGCGTTGAGGGCCTCTCGGTCGGCCCCCTTCATCTTTTCGGCAGCGGCGCGGAGGTGCGGCTGGAGGTCCACGACCGGCGCCGTCGGTCGCACCAGCTCGTTGATCTTGCGACCCAGGAAGGCGGCGAGCTTGACGATCTCGTCCGGCTTGGCCAGGCGGTCGCCCTTCTCGACGGCGATGTAGGTGGGGCGGCTGCAACCCAAGAAGTCGGCGACTTCCTCCTGCGTCTTGCCACGGGCTTTCCGGGCCTCGGCGATGCGCTGTCCCAGAATGCGGGGGTCGAGCGTGTCAGGCTGAGGCATGGGTCACTCCTTGCGTCTGCGGCCGGGGGGGCGAGGAGCCGCGCCGCTTGTAGCCCCTTTCGCGTTTCGCCAAGGCAATAGCCAGGACGAGCCGAGGTCCAGCGCTTCATTCTCAGCGGTGACGGCGTTCTCGTTCCGTGTTTCGGTGGGGTCGCCCTGCTACCTACCGGGAGCATTATCGCCTGGGACTTTACAAAGTCAACACAAAGACGATTTCCTGTTGAAGTGTGTAAAGCCGCCAACCGTCGTTCAGCGGGGCAAGACCGATTGCCGGTACGAACATCGGCTTTAGGCGAGGGGCGGGAAATACCTTACCCGTAGCCGCATTCGCCAGAATGCGGGTGGATGGCTGTCGGCCCGCATTCGGGCGAATGCGGCTACGGGTAGCATTCGGGCGCAAGAACGCCCCGACCGCCGAGAACCGACGTCAGACCGCCAGCGTGCCGGTGCGGATCAGGTACGCCAGCCGGACGCGCTGCTCGGAATTCAGCACGCCGTGGATCTGCTGTAGCGCCTTGACCACCGCGTCGCGCAGCCGTTCGGCGCTCTGGACGCGCAGACCGCCGGCCTCGCCGGCCTTGGCCGCGTCGAAGGCGTCGCCGGCCAGGGCGTCGGCCAGGGCGGACACCGTCCGCCGCCGGTCCACCTCCGCCTGGGCGCGCTCGGTCTTCAGCTCGTTCAGGATGCGGGCGATCTCCGTCACCTGGCGGTCGTCGAGGTCGAGCTTGTGGGCCAGGAAGCGCAGCGGCCGGCGCACGCCGAAACCGCCGCCGAAGCCTTCCTCGCCGCCTTCGTCGGGGGGACCGCCGCCGTGGCGGAAGCCGTGGCCGCGGCCCTCCCAGGCGCCGTGACAGCCGCTCTCGGCGAACGCCCGGCGCGCGGCGCCAAAATTCGATGGCTGGATGCATGGATATGCTCCTTCTCGCGGGGCTGGTCGCGCCCGCGGGGACTCGGTGCGTGGGCGAAGCGCCTCACGCTATTTTTCATGGTAACGGGGGAAAGGGAGCGGTCAAGGGGCGGAGCGCTCGCCGGGGATTTGCAGGCCGAAGCCGTCCAGATCGACATCCTCGCCCTTGTCCGGTTCGCCGAGGCCGCCGCGGTCGAGGCTCAGCCGCAGGAAGCCCCACAGGCTGACCGGCTCTCCCTGGTGGTCGTAGCCGGCCGCGTTGACGTCGGCCTCCAGCATCCAGCGCCACGACCGCTTCTCGCCGCCGGGGTCGGCCTCCTCTTCCCATCCCTTGAGGACGCGCGTCGTCGCCTGCAGCGCCAACCGCCACGTTTTGGGATCGGTGATGTGGATGCGCAGCTCGTCCGGCGCCTGTTCCGGCTCGACGCGCGGCAGGCTGCGCACGGCCTCGAACAGGCGATGCTCCAGGTGCGACGCGCGCCACGGCGAGCGGAGGAAGAACGAAATTCGCGGCGCCTCGAAGGCCAGGCCGTAGAAATCGACGCGCATGGCGTTTGCTCCGGGGAGGCGAGCGGGGGGCGTCAGCCCCCTGATTCTTCATACGGTCGCCGATAGGATGCGGAATCAGGGGGCTGACGCCCCCCGCTCGCCAATCGTTCACGGCGTCGCAGCGTCCGCGGCGATGGCGCCCTCGGCCTGCCGCCAGCCGGCGTCGGTCGCGGCGGGCGATTCGGGCGCCGATGGGGCGGCGGCGGTGCGGTGGCGCCGCCCATCCAGGCCACGACGAGATAGCCCAGCAGGCTCAGGCCGAGGCCGACCACGCGATAGACCAGCGAGCTGAGGACGCCGTTCGGCTCGGGGCAGCCGAACCAGCCGAACAGCTTGCCGAAGCCGTATTCGCCGGCCCCGATGCCGCCCGGCAGCGGCACGACCGCCTGGACCACCAGGCCGATCGGCACGAACAGGAAGTTCTGCACCAGCGTCGGGACCACGCCGGCGCCGGCGTCGGTCAGCGTCACGGAGCTGTAGTAGAAGGCGGGGATGAAGCCCAAAAAGCCGATGAGCGCCAGGAAAAGGGCGAGAAAGACGTGGCGCTGCCGCTTGCGGTACATCCACACGGCCCGCCACAATTCCGCGACCGAGCCGCCGACCTTGGGCAGCCGGGCCAGGCGGTCGGCCAGGGCGGTCGCCCGCGCCTCCGACAAGAGGCCCAGCGCGAACCAGACGGCCAGCGACAGCACGACGACGGCGATCGACACGCCGACGATCAGCTTGGACGGCCCCACGGCCGACCCCTCCAGGCCGCCGCAGGCCCAGAAGCCGCCGCCGATCAGCGCGACCAGCCAGAACAGCCCCCACAGCCCGATCAGCCGATCCATGACGACGGTCGCCACGGCCACGGTGCGCCGGCTCTGCTCCCGCGCGATGCCGGCCGCCTTCACCAGATCGCCGCCGACCGACCCCGGCAGGAACGTGCTGAAGAAGAAGCCGAGCGCGCCCAGACGGAAGGCGTTGCCGAGGCGGAACGGGAGGCCCTGGGCGCGGACCAGCACCCACCAGCGCACGAACGTGATCGGCACGGCGGCGCCGAAGAAGAGGAACGCCAGGGCCAGGGCGCCGTAGTCGATGGGCTGGCCCTGGACGACGTGGTGCTGCCAGACGTAACCGAGGCCGCGGTCGTCCGGGTGAATTCTCCCCGGCGTGAGCGCGGAAGCGGCCAGAAGCGGCCCCGGCCCCATCGGCGACCCCATCAGCCCCACGGTGCTGGCGCCGAGCGCCGGCGCCGCCTCGGGTGCGTCGGGGTGGCCCCAGTTCAGCCAAACGACGAAGGCCAGGAGCGCGGCGGCCACCAGATACTTGGCTACAAGCATGCGCGGCTTCACGTTGAGCCAGCGCCAAGCCCCGGAACACAGCGCCAAGCCCAATCCGGAAACCGTCCCGAGGATGCGTTTATTCACGACACGTTTTCCTGTCGTTGGGGGGATCGTTCGGTTCGTTCCGCAACCTGCGTTCAGTGTAGTTCATGCGGGGCGAGAACGTCGTCGAGGTTTCGGCATTCTGCGAAAGGTTGGCCGTGGCGTCCAGCGGAGTTTTTCGGCCGGCCGCCGGGCGGGAATTGACAGGGCCGTCTGGGTTCGCTAGTTTAACGGTCGATCCCGCGGGGCCATAGTGAAATGGGATCACACCACAATGGCATTGTGGGATTCGGGGTTCGAATCCCCGTGGCTCCACTCTTCCGCAACCTCCGATTCGTCGGATGTTGTTTCATTTCTTAGGGTTACGTCCGAAGTGCTTGGCGCTGGAAACGGATGTTTTGCCTTTCGCCTCCAGTGTTTCAGCTCCGTTTCCTCTTGTCTTACCTCCAATTTCAGCCTTAGGACGCCCGAAAGAACAACTTGAGCAAGTTTTTCTGAGTTCGTAGTCTGTGAGGATGCACGATGCAACCATCCTCCAAGGACTGCGGACCAAGTATGGAACTCTTCAGCCGATCATGGACGAGCGTCTCCGTCGCCAGTGGGCTGCCACGGAAGCTCTCGCCCTGGGCTGGGGTGGCGTCTCGGCGGTTGCCAGCGCCACCGGGCTGTCGCGCAATACCATTGCCGCCGGCATTGCGGAGATCGGCGAGCGGTCGCGGCAGACCACGCCCGTTCCTCCCAGCCCGCGGGTGCGGCGACCGGGCGGCGGGCGCAAACCGCTGACCGAGACCGACCCCGGTCTGGCAGAGGCGCTGGAGGCCTTGGTCGAGCCGGTGACGCGGGGGCACCCCGAATCGCCCTTGCGCTGGACGTGCAAGAGCACAGCGAAGCTGGCCGAGGAGTTGCACCGGCAGGGGCACGCGGTCAGCGACCGAACCGTGGCCAAGCTGCTGTACGAGGCGGGCTACAGCCTCCAGTCCAACCGCAAGACCCGTGAGGGGTCGGCGCACCCGGATCGCAACGCCCAGTTCGAGTACATCAACGACCGGGTGCGGCTGTTCCAGTGCCAGGGGCAGCCGGTGGTGTCGGTGGACACCAAGAAGAAGGAATTGGTCGGGGATTTCAAGAACGGCGGCCGGGAGTGGCGGCCCAAAGGCCAGCCGCAAGAGGTCCGGGTCCACGACTTCCAAGATCCGGCTCTGGGCAAGGCGATTCCCTACGGGGTCTACGACCTGACCCACAACCAGGGTTGGGTGAGCGTGGGCATCGACCACGACACGGCGCGGTTCGCGGCCGAGACGCTGCGGCGCTGGTGGGCAGGGATGGGCGCCAAGAGGTTCCCACGCGCCCGGAAGTTGCTGATCACGGCGGACGGCGGGGGGAGCAACGGCAGTCGGTCGCGGCTGTGGAAGATGGCGTTGCAAGGGCTGGCCGACGCCGTCGGGCTGCCGCTGAGCGTGAGCCACCTGCCGCCGGGGACGAGCAAGTGGAACAAGATCGAACACCGGCTGTTCTGCCACATCACGCAGAACTGGCGGGGACGACCGCTGGTGAGCCATGAGGTGATCGTAAGCCTGATTGCCCATACCACCACCGAAGCGGGACTTGAAGTTCAGGCGGCGCTGGACACCAACTGCTATGAGACAGGAGCCAAGGTGAGTGACGAAGAGATGGCATCCCTTCAGATCACCAAGGCCGACTTCCACGGCGATTGGAACTACACCATTGCGCCCAACTGACACTTGCTCAAGTTATTGTTTCGGGCGTCCTTAGCCACGACGACACCTGCCCATCAACATCAATGGCGGGCCTCACCGGCTTGGTTGGTGACAGACGGCGGACGCGGTATTACGGGGTAAGTGCCACAACGTCCCGAACACCTGATTGCTCGCACGGTGACAGGTGCCAGTACGTCCCGAACAGCCTCGTTCAGTCCTGGAACCCGCGGTTGGGCAGCCGGTAGTCCACCTCCAGGACCTGCGGCTGAGTCTTCGGTTCCTTCCGTCGCAGGGTGAAGAACCGGATCTTGTCCGCCTCCAGGTCCACCTCGCAGCGGACCAGCCGGTTGGGCCACACCGCACTCACCACCCAGGTCCGTCCCAGCAGGGTCACCTCGCCCGCACCGTTGGTCCGTCGCAGGTAGACCAGCCGCCCCCGAGGCCGGGTCTTCAGGTTCAGACGCCAGTCCGCCGGGAAGGGGCGGCGGGCGGGGGCCGCCTCGATCCGGGCCGCCCGCTGCCGACGCAGGGCCTGCACATGCCTCTGCGAACGGTCTTGCAAGTGTTCCAGGTCGGGGTGCTGGAACCGTGCCCAGACCCGTGCCTGCCACCAGCCGTTGTAACTCTCGATCATCGCCTGGAAGCCGACTTCCCGCGGCGGCACGAACACCGGCGCCACCCCCAGGCTCAGGCACAGGCGGATGACCCGACCCAGGGCGTCGGGGTAGCGGTGCGTCCCCTGGAAGATCATGTCGTTGTCGAACTGGGCATACCCAGGGAGTCCGACCTCCCGCCAGTGTTCCGTCAACGATTCGACGGTCAGGACCGCGGTAACGGGGGCGGTCGTCGGCCAGGAGACGACCAGGCCGCCGTGCAAGGACACCCCGTTAAGCACCTCGACCTCGGGGCCCTCCTTGATGACCAGGCCCTCGACGATGTCGAAGCTATCCAGCTCGGCCCGGGCCGCGGCGACCTCGGGCAGATACCACCCCCGGGGCGGGGCCGGTCGGCGAGTCCTGACCCGTCCGTCGAGGGCGCCCCGGCGAGCCAGAATCCGGTTGATCGTCCGCAGCGACGGCGCCGCCGTGTCTCCCCGGTCGAGCAGGGCCTGCTGGATGGCCTGGGCGCCGACTGCCCCCAGGTCTCCGTGGGCCAGTTCCTTGCGGACGGTCAGGATCAGGTCCTCCGTGGAGGAGTCGATCCGCTGGGTCCTGTGCGGGACCGAGGACCGATCGGACCAGTCCACCCGATCGAGCCGCTGCCCACGGGCTCGCTCGACCCACAGAGTCACGGTAGCGACTCCGACTCCAAAGCGGCGGGCCACGGCTCGCAGAGACTGGCCACGGCGGACGGCGGCTACCATGGCCCGACGACGATCGGCTTGACGCTTTGCTTGCTCATCAGAAGACCTCCCAAGGGATCAGCTTTGGGGATATTGTAGCCCACGGTGTTCGGGACGTACTGGCACAAAACTGTTCGGGACGTACTGGCACCTACCCTATTACGAGTTGAGGAGAGGATGAGCCGGTTTGCCGGCTCGACGCACCCGCAATGCGGTCGGAATAAAACGCCGCACACAAGGAGTGACTGTCATGGGTTTTCCGAGTCGTTGCCACCATGCCGAGAGGAGACAGGACGTGAATGATTATCTGGATTTTCCATCGACCCTTGCTTCCGTGCTTTTGCAGGAAGACGAACGTGCATGGCCGCCCGAGGTCCAGGACGCGATATACAAGCACGCCGACCAGAACCCGGACGAACGAGAGCAAAGACGGCGAGCCAGGAGCAAGGAGTACAAAAAAAGGATGAGCGAACGGCCCAGACGGAAAAGGTCGTAGATTGGAGGCGCATCCGGCGACTACCTGAAGCGCAGCCGGCGCCGGGCGTAGTCCGCTTTGTTGACGATGCCCGGCCAGCGACGCGGACGCCAACGGGCGGGATGGACTGTGGACGGACTTCCGGGCCGTTGTCGGCGGCAGAGCAGCCGGTGTCTTCCTGGACGCCGGCCTTGGACATAAACAACCTGGCTGTCGCTGCCGCCGGCTTTCGCACGGTCGCCGGCCCTGGCGGCGTTCTGGGCGGCGCTTTGAACAACGGCCCGGCCGTGGCCGCCCTGCGAAGGCTATGAAGGGGCGAAGGATTTCGCCATGGCGGCGTCTGCGTCCCCTTATGCACACAAGGCACTTGCCCACGGAACCCTGTGGGGTTACAGTCGTTATCACCTCCACCAGCGGCAAGACCAATCGGCGCACGGCCGGGGTGGAAGCCCCGCGGGCGCGGTATGTTCGACCCATGACGCAACACCGATGAATAATTCCGCAAGGCGGAAGCTCTGTGAGATTGTCAGCGCGAACGGTCTTTCGTTGGTCCGAAATGCCGTCGAGTGCGAAAAGGCGATTGCCGAGGCCTGCTCGAAGTATCGAACCGAGGTTTTCCTCCTTGTGGCGGCGTTGAAGGCAGGTGTCGTTCCGCAACTCCTTTCTGCCCAAGCTGATATGTCGTTAGATGCAGCCGTCCGCAAGATCGGCACCAAACTGCACAAGAACTTGGCAATTGTGCAGGAAGCGGCGGAATGGGCGGTTGCTTCATGGGCGGCGGCTCTCGGTCTTCTGGAACCAGAGGAGGAACTTCGGCCAGGGTCGGAAGCCGAGACGGCAGCCGCAGGCCACGACGCCGAAGCCGGCCAGGATGAGGTTGCAACTCCGACTCCAACGGCCGGAAAAGGCGAACCCGCGTTCCTTGCTGTGGGATGTCCGAACTGCGAGGTGCCTCTCACGGGCGGCGTCGAAGGCGGAGGCCCGGTCGTGTGCCCCAACTGTCACTGGCGATTCGTACTGGACGAGAGCGGGGAAATAACGGATTGCCACACGGTCATAGCGAAATGTCTTTTCGACCACTGTGGCCGTCTTTTTGAAGCCCATGCCGGCCAGGCGGTGTGTCCTGGATGCGATCAAGCGTACAAGGTGGACGGTCACGGAAAAGTGCTGGGTGGGCTAACCGAATGCCCGAAATGCGCGAGGCCCTGCTATTACCCGAAGTACGGCGGCTGGGTCGAGTGTGGCGGCTGCTCCCTGCTGTGGGTCGCGGACGCCGAGGGACTATTCAAAGCGGGGCTTGATGCCAACTGCCCACAGTGCGGCGGAGGCTTACATCTTACGGTCGAAGGAGTGATCGAATGCTATCGCTGCTCCGCTATTCGGCTGGAGTTGGATGGCGAGGGACGCTTGCGGGAAAGCCCAGCGAAGCTCAAGAAGTGCGACAAATGCGACAGAGATACTTATTTTACTCGAAGACCGTCATTTTCGGTGCCCGGTATGCGGCACCGAAGATTACGGAGACGAAGGCGGCGAGGACGACCTCGACGATGAGGACGAAGAAGACTTCGATGGCGCTGACATTCTGGAGAACCCTGACGGCGAGGACAATGACGTGTGAAGCGCGCTCGGCGTTCCCCTTCCCCTCATTCCCACACTCTACGTGGGAGCGCACGCCGGGACGCTCCGCATCCCGGAAGACAAGATTCGGTCGATGCATCTCCGTTCCTCCGACGCAGAGCGTTGCGGATGGAGTTACCATGCGAAGCGTGGGATCGAGGATGGCGACAACCCGCACCGGCTTGATAAAGCGAGGCGATCTGTACTTGGATACGGCAAAGCTCTGTGTCGGCGACGTGGAGTGGAATGCGGTCAAAGAGGAGAACCTACGGGCAAGCCCCGGCTCGCCTGATACGATGGCCAGCGACTACGAGGTACTGATCCGGGCGAACCGCCCGATGATTGGCGGAAAGTGAACCTCCGCAGGGCCGTTGCAACGCGGCGCCCGCTACGCTGGCCCGGACGTAGTGCAGACGGCCGGGTGCTTCGCCGTGGCCGTGGGTGCCGACCGGTGGTCAGGGCGGCTCCTTTCTGGCCAGGACGTGGCGGACTCCCCCTTCGGGGCCGGAAAAGGCGAAGGCCGCGACCAGAAAATGCGCCGAGCTACGTCGATTCGGTTGTCTTCCTCGTCTCGGGCCAGGTAGTACGGGGTGCAAGGGATGAACAGGGTTCCCGGTCTGGGCACAAACGCCGGCGGCCGGCTTGTTACGCCAGCGACAGCACGGAGTGATTCCATGAGCTTCCGAGTCGTCAAAACCTCCGACCACGTCAGCGTGCTTTCTGACAAGGAGTGGAACGCGATGTCCGCGTCCGAACAGGCTGCCTACACCGTCGTTCAAACGGGGTTCGCCACGAACGACGCCGCGTTTCAGTACGCCCGTGAAATGTCGAGTGCGTCGATGCCGGTCAACCGACATGCCCAGACCGAAGACCGTGATCCCCGCAGCGAGCGACGCCGGTAAGGGTTGCGGATTTGAGGCGCGTCCGGCGGCTGCCTGAATCACGGCCGCTGCCGGGGGTCGTGGCCGTTCCAGGCGGCGGCGAAATAGCCTGGCCGGCGTTGCGGCCGATCCGGCGGCAGCGCGAGCTCGGCGGCCGGCGACCGCGTGGCGCTTGCGGCCGGCGGCCAGGCGGCCTGCCGTGCGCGGCCTGGGCCGTCGTGCAGCTCGGCGTCTGCCAAGGCGGCGCTGTCCTCCGCCTCGCCGTCTTGGCCGGCCGGCCTCGTCGCCAGCATCGACGACCACGCGGGGGACGTGAAGGCGCACGAAAAAAGCCGGCGCTGGTTGGCCTCGGCTTTTGTCCGCGCTGTCGGCTACTCCTCGAATTTCAGCGCCGGCAAGTCGATCTTCTGAATCTTCAGGACATGGGTTCGCTTTTCGTACTTCTCCCTCACTTCGTCCAGGGTGTCCTGATCCCGCTTGAACAACTCTTCATGGACATTCTTCAAGGTGGGGTCTTCCGTCTTGCCCCACTCTTCCTGATGCCACTTCATTCGTTGCTGAAGGACGTTGACCAGGGTTTGCTGTTCTTTGGCGTAGCTGTCAGCCTGAGCCTTCTTCCACTCTCCAATCGTCGGCATTGCTGTCCCTCGGTTCGTGCGGCAAGATGGAAACCCTATCCTGTGATTCTACACGGTCTGCTATCGCCGTCGCCGGCCCCGTCGTCCACCGGCTTGTGGTGCGACGCGAAAAGTACGGCGGCCAGGGCGATGGCGATGCACGACTGGCTCTGAGTACGACCGGCTGATCCAATCATGATCGAGCAACCTGCCTTCGGCTTCCGCCTTTCGCACCCACTCCTTCGTCAGCCTTTTCATACAGGACCTTCCCCCGCGCCACGATCTCACGCAGAAAGGAATCCCCTTCCTCCAGGCGCCACCGCATGTTCTCCGGCGTGCGCACGATGATGTCGAGGGGAAAGTTCGGCTCGCAAGCCAGGTCGATGCGCACCGACTGGGCTAGTTCGCTGCGCCGGCATCACGACCAAAATGTCCACGTCGCTGTCGGCGTGCGGGGCGCCGTAGGCGTAGGAGCCGAACAGGATGATCCGCTCTGGATGGAAGCGCTCCGCCACCCGCCGCGCGAAATCACGGATCACGCCCAGGGGAATGTCCGCACCGCGATAATAGGGCGTAGACTCCGGCTTGCTGGGACGCTTGCTTGCCATGCGGGCTATTGTACCCGATCAGCGTCGTCCCCGAACAGCGGCAGCTTCTTCTTCGCGCGTTCCGTCAGCCGGCGCAGATGCGCCTCCCACTCCGGCGTCCAGCCGCGGCGGCGCACCGCGTACAGCACCCGGACGCAGCTGCGGGCGTGACAGACGGCGCACAGGCCGAGCGCATCGGCCGCCGGCCGACGCTCGCAATGCAGGCATACAGGGTCGGCCATGTCCATCAAGGGAGAGAGAACGAAGGCGCTGACTACCTGTACAAATGCTACGCATGTTTTGCGGATAATCAAGACTTGAAATGGCAGTCTATCCGCGCCGGTGTGCGCCGCTTGGACGGCAACGGCGAGCGGGGGGCGTCAGCCCCCTGATTCTTCACGCGGTCGCCGACAGGATGCGGAATCAGGGGGCTGACGCCCCCCGCTCGCCCAGCGTCTCCGGCTCGGCGGTGCGCGGTTTCACGATTGCTCCTCTCCCCGCGATTCCAGACGCTGCCGCGCCTGCCGCATGGCCTGATTCAGCTTGCGAGCGAGCAAGGCGCGTTCCGGCAATTCGGTCAGATACTCGGCGACGCGGATGCCGCCGGCCTCCAGTTCGAGCAGTTCGACTTGGTGCGGCGACTTGTCGGCGCACAGGATCAGGCCCAGCGGCGGTTCTTCGGCGGGGCGCGTCTCGTACTTCCGCAGCCAGGCCAGGTACAATTGCGTCTGACCGGCGTCGGCGGGCGTCAGCTTGGCGAGCTTCAATTCGACGGCGAGCAAGCGGCGCAAGCGGCGATGGTAGAACAGGAGATCGAGGTAGTAATCCACGCCGTCCACCGTGATGCGCTCCCGCCGGTCCTCCTCTTGCGATCGCCCCCGCCGCCCGGTAGTCTAAATCATCGCTCCTGACCCGCCTACCGTTGTCCCCCCCGGCGCCTCGGCGCCCCCCGCAAGGCCCCGCCATCCCATGCACAAGAAACTCCTGCTCGCCGCCGCCGTCCTTTTCGGCGCCGCCGGCGCCGGCCTGTTCGCCGTCGCGCCGCCCGTCCCCGCCGACAAGCCCTACGAGCCGAAAATCGACCCGGCCTCCGACGAGTGGATGCAAGCCCAGAAACGCATTCAGGTCCCCGATGGCTTCAAGGTCGATCTCTTCGCCGCCGAGCCGCTGGTCGCCAACCCCGTCTGCTTCGCCGTCGATGAGAAGAACCGCTTCTACGTCGCCGAGACCTTCCGCCTCCACGACGGCGTCACCGACATCCGCGGCCACACGGACTGGCTCGACGACGACCTCGCCTGCCGCACCGTGGACGACCGCGTCGCCATGATGCAACGCAAGCTCGGCGACCACTTCAAGGACTACGGCGTCCAGCACGACCGCATCCGCCTGCTGGAAGACACCACCGGCAGCGGCCGGGCCGACAAGGCGACCGTCTTCGCCGACGGCTTCCACAACCCGGAAGACGGCATCGGCGCCGGCCTCGTCACGCGCAACGGCGACGTCTGGTACACCTGCATCCCCGACCTGTGGAAGCTGCGCGACGCCAACGGCGACGGCAAGGCCGACGAGCGCGAGCGGCTCCACCACGGCTTCGGCGTCCACATCAACTACCTCGGTCACGACCTGCACGGTCTCCGCTTCGGGCCTGACGGCAAGCTCTATTTCTCCATCGGCGACCGCGGAACGAATGTGAAGGATTGCGAGAAGCCGATCTTCCTGCCGGACACCGGCTGCGTGATGCGCTGCAACCCGGACGGCACGGAGCTGGAGGTCTACGCCCAGGGCCTGCGCAACCCGCAGGAATTGGCCTTCGACGAGTTCGGCGATCTCTTTACGGTGGACAACAACTCCGACGCCGGCGACAAGGTGCGCTGCGTCTACGTCGTCCAGAACGGCGACAGCGGTTGGCGGATCGGCTACCAGTGGACGACGGCCGAGGGCATTCGCGGGCCGTGGATGGCGGAGAAAATGGACGACCCGCCGTGGGTGGGGCAGCCGGCGTGGATCGTGCCGCCGGTCGCCAACCTGGCCAACGGGCCGTCCGGTCTGACGTACTATCCCGGCCTGGGCCTGCCGGAGCGCTACGATCAGCACTTCTTTTTGTGCGATTTTCGCGGCTCGGCCGGCGGCAGCGGCATCCACTCCTTCGCCTGCAAGCCCAAGGGGGCGAGTTTTGAGATGGTCGATCGGCATCAATTCATCTGGTCGGTGCTGGCGACCGACGTGGACTTCGGCACGGACTCCGCCATCTACCTGACCGACTGGGTGGACGGCTGGGAGAAGCCGAACAAGGGCCGGATCTGGAAAGTCACCTATCCGGCGCTGGCCAAGGCCCCGGCCGTGCTGGAAGTGAAGAAAATCCTGGCCGACGGCTTCGACAAGCGCTCCCCCGAGGAGCTGGTCGGTCTGCTCAGCCACAAGGACATGCGCGTGCGCCAGGGGCGCAGTTCGGGCTGGCGGAGAAGGGATCGGCGTCGATCCCGGCCTTCGCGGCGATTGCCCGCGAAGGCAAGGACCGCCTGGGCGCTTCCATGCGATTTGGGGCCTCGGGCAGATCGGCCGCAAGGACGCGACGGCGTATAAAGTGCTTTTGCCGCTGCTGAAAGACGCCGATTCCGAGGTGCGGGCGCAGGCGGCCAAGGTGCTGGGCGAGGGCAAGGTCGCCGAGGCCGGTGATTCGTTCATCGCGCTGTTGAAGGACGACGAACCGCGGGTGCGGTTCTTCGCGGCGCAGGGACTGGCCCGTATCCCCCACCCCAACCCTCCCCCACCCGCGGGGGGAGGGAAGGGAGGGGGGGCCGTCCCAGCCGTGCTGGATATGCTCCGCGACAACGCCGACCGGGACGGCTATCTGCGGCACGCCGGCGTCATGGCGCTGGTCGGCAGCGGGGCCAAGGACGCCTGGATGGCGGCGGCGGACGATCCGTCGTCGGCCGTGCGCATGGGCGTTCTGCTGGCGCTGCGGCGGACGGAAGACCCGGACGTGGCGCGGTTCCTCAACGACGCCGACCCGTTGCTGGTGGTGGAGGCGGCGCGGGCGATCAACGACGCGCCGATCGACGCGGCCATGCCGCAGCTGGCGGCGCTGGCGCCTCGGCCGGGGCCGTCCGACCCGCTCGGCTTCCGCGTCCTCAACGCCAACTTCCGCCTGGGCGGCGCGGCGAACGCCGAGGCCGTGGCGGCGTTCGCGGCCCGGCCGGACGCTTCGGAGACATTGCGGATCGAGGCGCTCCGCGAACTCGCCGACTGGACCAAGCCGTCCGGCCGCGACCGGGTGATGGGCGTGTGGCGGCCGCTGGAAGCGCGTCCGCCGGAGCGCGCCGCCGACGCCTTCCGGGCGCAGCTCGGCGGCATCTTCAGCGGCCCCGAGAAGGTGCGTCAGGCGGCCGTCGAGACGGCGGTGAAGCTGGGAGTCAAGGAGGTCGGCCCCGTGCTGGCGGAGACGGCCGCCGACGACAAGCGGCCCGCCCAGGCGCGCGTGGAGGCGCTGCGGGCGCTGGGGCGCTGAAGGATTCCCACCTGGATGCGGCGGTGAAGGCGGCGCTGGCCGACGCCGCGCCGACGATGCGGGCCGAGGGCCGGCGCCTCTTGGCCCAGAAGGACCCGGCCGCGGCGCTGCCGCTGCTGGAGAAGGCCGTCGATTCCGGCGAAATCGTCGAGCGGCAGGGCGCCTATGCCGTGTTGGGCGATCTCAAGGCGCCGGGCGCGGACGAATTGCTGTCGAAGGAGATGGACAAACTCCTGGACAAGAAGTTGCCGCCGGAGGTGACGCTGGACCTGCTGGAGGCGGCGGGCCGGCGGCCGGCGAAGGACGTGAAGGACCGGCTGGCGCGCTATGAGTCGGCCCGGTCGAAGGACGATCCGCTGGCGGCGTACCGCGAGGCCGAGGTCGGCGGCGACGCCGAGAACGGTCGGCGCATCTTCTTCTACAAAAACGAGACGACCTGTCTGCGTTGTCACAAAATCAACGGCGAGGGCGGCGAGGTCGGCCCGGAGCTGAAGGGCATCGGCGCCAAGCAGAACCGCGATTACATCCTGGAGTCGATCGTCGATCCGAACAAGCAGATCGCCAAAGGGTATGAAAGCGTGCTGCTGATCCTCAACAACGGCCAGACGCGCACCGGCGTCCTCAAGGGCGAGGACGATAAGGAGATCCGCCTGATGACGGCGGAGGGCAAACTCATCACGGTGGCCAAGAGCGACGTGGACGAGCGCCATCCGGGCAAATCGGCGATGCCCGAAGACATCATCAAGAAGCTGTCGAAGGCGGAGTTGCGCGATCTGGTGGAGTTTCTGGCGGGGTTGAAGGAGAAGTAGCGCGGCGCCGCGCGTCCGCTCTCGGCGGAAGTCCCGCGCCGCCGAACGACCCGCTCAGCGGCCGGCTCACGCGCGGCCGACGCCGAGACACGAGAGGGCGTCAATCGCGTGGCCTATCCGCTGCAGCGGCTAGTTCGGCCTCTGACCTGCTCTGCGCGACGGTAGCCGCCTCAAAATCGCGGCGGAACCGCCACGCGGCCTCAAGGAGTTCCGCGTCGGCGGCGTCCCACAGGCCGCGCCCGTGGAGATCGGCGCACAACTCCCCGACCGCGGCCATGAGCTGGCCGCCCCGCATTTCCGGGGCGATCTCGGCCAAAGCCCGGAGGGCGGCGAACAATTCCGACCGCGTCTCGCTCTCGCTCACAACCTGTCCCTCACACGAGGCGAATTGGCCCGACTCCGGCGGTACGCGCCCGATCACGATGACCGGGACCGTTACGCCGGGCGCCAGCTTCGCCATCCGGGTGGCCCGCGTGACGCCGTCGGAGATTTCGAGGACGCCGTCGGGATCCTCGTACACAAAGATCGGCGGCATGCCGTCCTTCGACGACCCGAACTGGCGGATCTGTTGGTGCAGTTTCCACGGGTCGGCGCCGCCGGTTCGACTTGGCGGGAGCCGCAGATCAGTCGGATCGACCTCCCGAATCGACGGGCCCATGCGCCCAGACTACCCGCGGTGCGCGACGGCCGCAAGACGTTGCCCGTCGAGGCCGAACGACCCGTGCAGTGCGCGGCCCACGCGGGGCGGGCGCTGAGATACGAGAAGCCGTCATTCGCGTGGCCGGTCTGCTTTCGTTCCTCGTTCGACGGGTGTTACGAAGCCCATGCCGTAATGCTCGCGGAACTCTCGCACCATGCTCCTCAGACGGTCATCCAGTCGCGCCAGGACGGGTTCGGCAATCGCGGCCGGCACGCCGCCATAATACGCCTCCGCGATGGCGCCCGCAATGCACGCCATCGTGTCCGCATCCCCACCGAGGGAGATGGCGTTGCGGACAGCGTCCTCGTACCCGGTCGATTCCAGGAAGGCGATGATCGACTGCGGGACGGACCACTGGCACGACGCATCGAACTGGTATGTAGGGCGGAGGTTGTTCAGGGTTTCATCCAAGAAATAGTCGAACCGCTCCTCGATATACTGGCGGATCTGCTCCTTGCTGCCGCCGGTACGGGCCAGGAAGATCGCGGCGGCCGTCGCCTGGGCGCCGCGAATGCCCTCCTCGTGGTCGTGCGTCACCTCGGCGCTTCGCTTGGCCTCGGCCAGCACTTCATCCAGCGTCGTCCCGACGTAGGCGACGGGGCTGACCCGCATGGCGGACCCGTTGCCCCAGCTCTTGTACGGCTCACGGCGGCGGGAGCCGGCCCAGAGGAAGAAAGTGCCGCCGTAGCCAGCGTTCGGGTAAGCGTGGAAGTAATCGTGAAGCGCGTCCACGTAATCGCGTCCGTGCAGCAAGCAGTCGGCGACGGCCACCGTGAGCACGGTGTCATCCGTGAACCGGCTCTCGGGCGTCAGCAGCGGGAAATCCTTCGTCTTCGTGCGGGCGCCTTCGTGGACCGACCCGATCACGTCGCCCGCAATCGCGCCGAGCATGCCCAGCCCCTTCGCCTCCGCCTCCGATAGGCAAGCCGGGTCGCCGAGGCCGTCTCCCCGCCGCCGTTGCTGCCACCCCGGAGAAAAGGCGTCAAGAGAAACGCTGCTCCCGGCTTTGCCGCTTTTTAGCCGACTGACGCTTTATTCGGGCGGCTGACGCTTTTTCCCCGGCGTGCCGGTGGTGGTGGCCCTGCTACTTATCGGACTTCCTCCGGTTGTCGTCCTTGCATAGCATCTGGCAGTTCGCCGCCGTTGGTCTTGCCGCCCTCATGCCAGGGCTTGATGTGATCGCCTTCCATGCCGCTCCAAGTGAAACTTCTTCTTACACTTCACGCAGACTCCCTTTTGCCTCTCGTATGCTTCCCGCTTCATGTTGTCGGTGAACGCCCGGATGTTCAGGTGCCTTTCTTCGCCGTCCATGACGTACGGGATAGATTCCCGACTTCTTGGTGTACATCGTCGTCCATCATCAACTTTGCAACCTGCTTCTCCAGTTTGTCGGTATCATACTCTTTGTCCTTGAACTGGTTGTAGAGTACACCCCACTCCACGCCCTTCATCTCTCGCCGGTACTCCGGAAACGTCGCTTTCACCCAGCCGATGACCTTCTGAAAGTATTGCCACAGCGGCGTCGCGTTCTTGTCGTGCTGGTGCTTCGACATGTACTGCTTCGATCTTCGCCATCCGAGCGCCACGCGATCGCCGTTTCCAGATATTCCTGCCGGATCGGGCTGCCTCTCATGTAATTGCTCGCCAGGCCGTATGCCGGGCAACCCGTCTTGCTGAAATAGCGCTTGGCGTCCGCCGTCCACGGCCCGGCATAGACAGCGTTGCGCAAGTTCCTGGTCGGTGTGTTCCTCGCCAGCGATGTTGATGGTCCTGAACCAATCCAGCTTTTCGCTGTCGGTTCCGGAGCAGAAATAAACCATCAACTTGTAGTCGAGAATCTGTCTGCTGCTGATCGTCTTGCAGGTTGTGGAACGCCAGCCCGTCGATGGAGTAGTCACCGTTGACGTACTGACAGATCGAAAGCGTGCGCTGCTGCCCGTCGATCACCTCGTAGTTGCCGTCCTCGCGCACCGCCCAGTACATCACGTTTAGCGGGAAGTCCTTGCGGACGCTGTCGATCACCGCGTCTCGCTGCTTGTCCTTGTAGATGAACTCCCGCTGATACGGCGGCCGAATGTCGAGCTTGCCGCCATAGGCGACGACGCCCTGCTCGGCGTTGTCGGCGAAGCCGTCGGTCAGCTTCTCGATGGTGATTTCCTTGAGTTCGATTTTCATAGGCGTTTGTTCCTGATGACGAGGCGGTCGTACATCCGGCGGTACGTGCCGTCGCCATTGGGGAGGTAAAAGCGCTGGTCCGCCTTGCTTGAGAAGGTTCCCTTCTTGGCGAACTCTGCTCATCGGTCTGGCGAGGCGTCCTGCTTGATCCCTAGGATCTCGAACTGGTCGGGGTTGTACTTGTCCAGGAAGGTGATTGGCACGCCCATCGGCGCCTTTGTAGTCCGCAGGAATGTCCGCCATCTTGCCGACCTCGATTGCATCGTAATTGACGTAAGTCGGATACTTATCGCGGCGAGTATTTCTTGTAAAGCACCAAATCCTCATGGCGCTTGCGCGAAGTCCAGGTTCGTGAACCAGCGGACGTTCCCTTGACTACGGCTGAACTTGTTGCCCGTCGCCGTCGACTCCTGGTTCCAGAGGCATTCAGTCGGATAATGGTCCGGAACCCCGAATTCTCTGTCGCCGCTGTGTATGCTCACGCCGAGCCAAATCAGGTTCTCCTTGAGCAGGCCGAAGATTTCCTTGTAGGTGATCGCGTTCTGGTTGCCGATGATCAGGAACTTCTTCTTATGCTTGACCAGCTGCGCGACGTACTCGCCGGAACAGTGAGAACGGCGGATTGGTGACGACGATATCGGCCTGCTTGAGCAGCTCCACGCATTCCGCGCTGCGGAAATCGCCGTCGCCATTGAATTCCTGCGTGCTTGATCTTCGTCGGGGTCAGGGAGCCGCTGGCCCTTCTGCTCGCCGGCGTACTCGAAATAGATGCCCCTTGTCGAATCATGCTTGCTGAACAGGTCGGGCTCGCTGATTCTTGTAGCACGTCGTGATCAGCTTTTTCAGGCCCAGCTTCTCAAAGTTGTTCAGGAAATAGTCTGAAGAAGTTGCTGACCCTCGGATCGTCGCAGTTGCACAGGACGGCCTTGCCCTTGAAAATGCTTCGTGTAGTGCCGCAACTCCTTCTCGATGTCGGAAAGCTGGGTGTAAAACTCGTCCTGCTTCGTCGCCTTGGCGGATCGAAAACTTCGGTTTAGTGACTTTCGTCCCATGTTTTCCGCAGCCTCCTCCACGCCCCCCGGCTTCGATTCCCGTCCTGTTCTCTCCGCCGCCGATCCGGGATTATGCACCGCCACGCCCGGCAATGCTACCCGGTTTCCGGCCGCCCTGCAAGCAAATGCCCGGCACACGCCACACGGGCGATTGACTCGCCGCGACGGCAGGCCAATAGCATGGCCTGCATTTATCTCCGAATACAGCTTGACCTGCGCTCGCAGACAACTTATGATGCAGGTCAGGCAGCTTGACCTGCTGGTACGCAGGTCAAGCTGCCTGACCTGCATTGCGGCAGGCGGGCCATCCTGGGAACCACTAAGAGGGCTGCATGTCCATGACAGACAACGGTTTACAGCGGCTACTTGACAACTTCAAGGCCGTACTGAATGACGAGGAGGTCCCCCGCCCGAAGGCGCGGTCCAAGACGTATGCAATCACGAACTTCCGGGGCGGCATCGGGAAAAGCACACTGGCTTTCAACCTCGCCTACGAGGTGTCACGGCAAAAGAAGACGCTCCTTCTCGATGTCTGCCCCCAACGAAACTTCACCCAATCGCTGCTCGGCGACACCCTGCTTGAGCAGAAGGTCACGATCTACGACGCCCTGCTGCCGTCCGTCAGTCCCGGCACGGAGGCCGTCTCGCTGGACGACCTGCTGGTGAGCGTCCCGCCGGAATGCAATGCGTTCAAGCTAGGGCACCCCGTCTACACGATCCCCGGCTCCAAGGAACTGTTCCTTTTCCCATCACTGCTGTACACCAGCCTCAAGTTCGACGGCCAACATCGGTGGCACCGACCGCACGCAGAAGGCCAAGAACACCATCCTGCGGTCGCTGGAGCGCACCATCGGCAAGCTGGTCGAGGAAAAGAGATTCGAGATCACGCTGATCGACACCAGCCCGTTCTTCGGCGGGGCGACGCACCTCGCCTGGGTCGCGGCCGAAGCCCTCATCATCCCCGTGCGCAGTCGATCAGCACTCGATGGAGGCCCTGAAGCTGACTCTCTCCATGCTGAAGAACAAGAGCATGGACTTTCTGCGACTGAACGGGGAGGCCGGCATCACGCGCATCCCCAAGGTCCACGCTGTGGTGATGACGCACTGCGGCTGGAACCGGCAAGCAGAGTACACGCCGGATCGGTCCACCCAGTCCTACCTGGTGCAAGTAGTCGAGATCACGGCGGAGTACAAGGATTTATTCACGTCCAGCGACCCCATAGACTGCATCCACCTGCTGGACGACTTCCACTCCGCCGGGCGCATTCAGCGGGACGAAGCGCATCCCGCTCGCCAAGTTGATCCAGGGGCAGTTCCTCACCATCGAAGGCCAGCGATTGCAGGTGAACAAGTCGATCTCGCGGTATCAAAAGGAGGTGAAATCCCTAGCATCCACGATCTGCTAGACGCGCCGCGGCGTGCGCGCCTTCTGCCCAGCCAGCACCCGCCGCGCCAGCTTGACCATCTCGGAACGCACCCACGGGGAAACGCCCAAGGATAGGGTCTTCGCCGCCTCTTCCAAGAGGGCGTGTTCATCCGGCGTCATGCGCACGCGGAGCATGAACGTCTTTACGTCTTCGGGCTTTTTCGGCTTGCCTGCCATGCGCCGATTGTAGCGACGGCGATTTTGGAAGTCAACTACCGACATACGATTGTCGCTACGAACATGCTACACTTGTTCCCGTACTGAACATACGTTCCGTGCGGGAGAGCGGCCGATGGATATGCGAGAGCTAAAGGGTCTGGAAATCGCGGCTCGCGCCAAGATCGCTTTCGACGGCGACGCCTGGATCGTGCCCTCGCAGACCGGGACCGGCCGGTACAAGGTCGTGCTGCGGCCCGACGGCGACACCTGCACTTGCGATGACCATACCTTGCATTTGCAGCCGTGCAAGCACATCCATGCGGCCCGGCTCGGTGCGCGAACGCGACCACGGTGGCAAGTCGCCGGTCGTCGTTGCCGGACGCCGTTCCCAAGCGGCCGACTTACAAGCAAGACTGGCCGGCGTACAACCGCGCTCAAATGATGGAGAAAAACCGTCTGCAAGTCCTCCTGTGCGACCTGTGCCAAGTCCTTCCCCCTGAACCGCCGCGCCCCGCCGGGAAGCGCGGCCGCAACCCCACGCCGCTGGCCGATCAGGTTTTCGCCTGCTGCTTCAAGGTCTACTCGCACGTTCAGCGGCCGGCGCTTCAATTGCGACTTGCAGGATGCGATTCAGAAGGGGCACATGTCCTGCACGATGCACCCGAACAAGCTCTGCAAATACATGGAGAGCGAGGAACTGACGCCGGTCCTGCACAAGCTCATTACGCAGAGCAGCCTACCGCTCCGGGCCGTCGAAACCGTGTTCGCCCCCGACTCCACCGGGTTCAGCACCAGTCGCTTCGTCCGCTGGTACGACGAGAAATACGGCGTCCAGCGCTCCGGGAAGGATTGGGTGAAGGCGCACGTCATGACGGGCGTAAAGACGAACGTCGTCACGGCGGTCGTGATCGCGGGACGGGACGCGGGCGACTCGCCGCAGTTCAAGCCCCTCGTGGACGCCACGGCGGAGCATTTCGACGTGAAGGAAGTCCCGGCGGACAAGGCGTATCTCGCCCATGACAACCTGGACCTGCTGCACGCGATGGGCGGTACGGCCTATATTCCCTTCAAGAGCAACAGCACGCCGGGCGAACCCGGTTCGCTGTGGGAGCGGACGTTCCACTTCTACCAGTACCGGCGTGAAGACTTCTTGAAGCACTACCACCAGCGGTCGAACGTGGAAAGCACGCTTCAGCATGGTGAAGGCGAAAGTTCCGCGACCACGTTCGCAGCAAGAACAACGGTGGCGATGGTCAACGAAGTCCTCTGCGAAGTTTCTCTGCCACAACATCTGACGTGCGTGATTCAGTCGCAGTGCGAGCTTGGCATCGAGCCGGAGTTCTGGCGGGATGAGGAACGCGGCAGCGAGCCCGAGGGGGGGCCGGACCTGCTGCCGATGAACCGACCCGGCTGACGCCGAAAAGGCCGGGTTGACACTTAATTCGCCTTTTCGGACCTAAAAAGCGGCAAAGCCGCTGCTCCCCGTGGCCGTGGAAAATATTTTCTCTTGACGGCGAGAACCTTATGTGGGTTCGGCGATTATCCCGCCAACAGTCCGCGAACCGATAAAGCCTCGAACACCTCGGCCCCCACCGCAGCACAGTCCTCGGGCCGGAACCGCTCCGGCTCAAACGCCGACGAGAATACACGCGACAAAACATGCACCGCATCGGCACGCGACCGGATGCGCGGGATCTGAACAACAACCGCTGCGATCTCAGGGTCGAACTCATCAGGCGGGCAGCCGCCGCCGAGGCAGGCCGTAAGGATCCCAGCGGTGGACGACCTCTCGCACCGCTTGGATTGCCCGCTCGTAGTCGGCGCACGTCTTCATCCGCCTCCTCTGTCGCCGAATACCAAGCTCAGCGGCCGGCTCGCGCCGCCGCAAGCTTCCCCGGTGATCTTCGCCGAAAGTCCGGCGGTTTACCGGCAAGAAATGGGTTCAGTCATTCGGCGCTCCTCGAAGAGGAGCGCGCCGACGGCGGGTTCCTCTCCGAGGAGCGACTGAGCAATGGACACGAGGCGCGACTCACGCCAGCAGCTTCTCGACGACGCGGCCCTCTCGGAACAGCTGGATCGGCCGGCCCGTCGAGGTTTGCAGCTCGGTGTGCGGGTCGATGCCGAGGCAGTGGAAGATCGTCGAGGAGACGTCGTCCGGCGTGCAGGGTTCCGTCGCCGGGGCCATGCCCTGGGCGTCGGTCGTGCCGTGGGCGTAACCGCCCTTGAAGCCGCCGCCGGCCAGCACCACCGCCATCGACCGCGCCCAGTGGTCGCGGCCGGCGTTCTTGTTGACCTTCGGCGTCCGGCCGAACTCGCCGGCGCAGTAGACGATCGTCTTGTCCAACATCCCGCGGTCGCTCAGGTCCTGGATCAGCGTCGAGAGGGTCGGGTCGAGCGCCGGCAGCCGCTGCTTCGACAGGGCCTCGAAGTTCTTGCCGTGCGTGTCCCAGCCGCCGAGGCTGACCGTCACGAAGCGCACGCCCGCCTCGACCAGCCGCCGGGCCGCCAATACGCCCTGGCCGAAGGCGTTCATGCCGTACGCCTCGCGCATCTCCTGCTTCTCCTGCGCCAGGTCGAACGCCTTTTTCGTCTTGTCGGAGCGCAGGATTTCCAGGGCCTTCTTGTGGAACGTGTCCAGGCCGTCCACCAGATCGCCGGACTTGTCGGCGGCGCGGAAGTTCTCGTCGAACTCGTTGAGCAGGCCGTCGCGGTCCTCCAGCTGGTCCAGGGTGAAGCCGTTGGGCAGCGTGACGCCGCGGACGCGGAAGTTGGTCTTGTTGCCGCCGCCCTTGCCGCCGTCGCCCTCGATGACGAACGGGTTGCAGGCCGTGCCGAGGTAGCCGGCCGCGTTGCCGTTGCGCATCTCGCCGAACGACACGAACGGCGGCACGCCCTTCTCCTGCGTCATCAGGCGCGTCGTCAGCGAGCCGAGCACCGGATACTGGATCGCGGGCGTCGGCTTGTTGCCGGTCTGCATGTAGACCGTGCCGGGGCCGTGGGCCGGGATGGTGTGGTTCAAGGAGCGGACGAGCGTGAGCTTGTCGCAGACCCTGGCGGTCTTGGGCAGGTGCTCGCAGATCTGAATGCCGGGGACGTTGGTGTCGATCGGCTTGAACTCGCCGCGGATCTCGGTGGGAGCGTCCGGCTTGAGGTCCCACATGTCGATGGTGGCGGGGCCGCCGCCCAGCCAGAGCAGGATGACGGCGTTGGCGCGGCGCTTGGCCGCTCCTTCCGTTTCCGCCGCCCGCGCCTGGCTCTCCAGGCGCAGCAGCTGGGGCAGCGACAGGCCGAAGAGTCCGGCCGCGCCGATCTTGATGAAGTCCCGGCGATGGAACCCTTCGCAGTCCGTCCGGAAACGCAGTGTCATGGCACGACCCTCTTCCGCCCTGACGTTCCCCCCAAAGTGCGCCCGCCTGTCAGGACGGCGAAAGCGGACGCGGTTGAAAGTTTTCAGAAGCATTTCGGTTAGGGCCGAGCGCTCCGCTGCGCGTCGCGGCTAACCGGGGCGGAGTCAATGATTCAGCCGAAACTCCCGCGTGTTCACCAGCGCCCACAGGGCGTCGCCGAACGCGGCCCGGCGATCCTTGTGCGATTCGCGGTAGGCCGCGAACTTCTCCCGCTCCTTGTCGGTCGGGAAGCGGGCGACGGCGCCCAGGAACACCTCGTCCAGCGCCTCGTTGTCGTCCTTGTGATCCGCCAGGATTTGCTTGAGCCGGTTGTCCCCCTGGTTGATCCGGGCGTACAGCGTGTCGTCGGCCATCAGGAACAGCGTCTGCGTCAGCGCCGGGTCGGAAGACCGCTCGCAGTCGCAGGAGCTGGCGCGGGCCGGCCGGCCGAAGACGCGGAACGCCAGCGCTTCGGAGCCTTGCACCCGGCTGGCGCCAATGTCGATCGCCCGGCAATCCGGCGGCCCGTCGTTGCCGAACTTCTCCTTGACGCCGACCGCGTCGTCCAGCACGTCCACCATGACCTCGGCCATCATCGGCCGGAGATAGCTGTGCGAGTAGTTGATGCGGTCGAGCTTGTTGGTCGGGTTGGCGCTGCTGCTCAGCTGGTAGGCGCGGGAGTTCAGGATGGTGCGCTCCAGCCGGCGGACGTCGAACTTGCTCTCGACGAAATGCCGGGCCAGGGCGTCCAACAGCTTGGGGTTGGACGGCGGGTTGGCCAGCGAGAAGTTGTCCACCGGATCGACGATGCCGACGCCGAAATAATGGCCCCAAACGCGGTTGGCGAAGGCGCGGGCGAAGAACGGATTGTCCGGGGCGTGCATCCAGTCGAACAGGGCCTGGCGCGGGTCCTCGCCGGGCTTGACCGTGATCTCCGGCCCGCCCAACGCCTTGGCCGCCAGCGGCTTGCCCGTGTCGGGGTGCGGCAAGGCCCCGCCGTTGCCGCCCTTGCCGCCGGGGCCGGCGCCAACGTAGACTTCACGGATCGGTGTAATCTGATTCTTCTTGTCCTTGTCGTTCTGCTTCTTGCGCTCGGCGTTCTCGTCGTCGAACGCCTTCTTGGCTTCCGGCGAGACGCCGAAACTCACGGCCGTGAAGACGTTGGCGTAGGCGCGATAATCCACCTGGGTCCAGCGGTCGAACGGATGCTTGTGGCACTGGGCGCACTCGACGCGGACGCCGAGGAAAGCGGCGGCGGTCTTCTCGCCCCACTGATCGACCGTCACCGGCTGCTGCCGCCGCCAGTACAGGTCGAGCGTCGGCTTGTCGGCGTAGGCGTTGGTCCAGCCCTTGTCGGCGTCGGCCTCGAGTTGCGTGTACTGCTTGATGTAGTCCTGCGGCGCCAGGGCGTCGCGGCTGGTGGCGCAGAGGACGCCGTGGACGATCTCGTCGTAGGGCATGTTCTCGGCGAAGCGCTTGGCAAACCAGTCGTGCCACATCTGGCTGAGCTTGGGCCGGCGCTGCTGCGGGTTCTCCAGCAAGTCGGTGTTGTCGCCCGTAATGTCGCAGAACTTGGTGGCCCAGAGCGCGGCGTGCCGCGGGTCGGCCAGCAGCTCGTCGATCTTGCGGGCGCGCTTGTCGGGGCGGGCGTCGGCGAGGAACTCGCGCACTTCCTTCGGCGACGGCAGCGAACCGACCGTGTCGATCATCACCCGGCGGAGGAATTCGTTGTCGGCGGACAGGTCGCTGGGCGTGATGTTGAGCCGCCGCAGCTTGGAGAAGACCTCGCGATCGACGTAATTGACCTCGGGAATGTCAGGATACCTGAAACCCGGCGGCGTTTCCATCGGCGCCAGGACGCGAACCGGCAGGACGTTGCCGCGGTAGGAGATGATGACGGCCGTGTCGCCGGGCTGCAGCGCCTTGATCTCGCCCATCGGCGTCACCTGGACGACGGCGTCGTCGTTGCTGCGGAAGTCGCACAGCGGCGTGATGTTTTCCTTGGAGCCGTCGGAGAAGGTCGCCTCGACCTGGAGCTGGCCGGTCAGGCCGGGCTTGGCGAAGGCGTATTCCGGCGGGTTGACGGCGATGGAAGCGATGTCGCCGCTGCCCTTGCGCCACTCGGCCCCCCGGGCGATCCACTGGCGGATGAGCTGATAGGCCCAGGAATTCTTGGTGAAGCGGACCTGGCCGCCGTGTTCGACCTGGCCGGTGGCCTTGAGGAGCATGAGGCTGGCGTCGGGGTTGGCGCGGTTGACGCGGCGGCCGTCGAGGTCGTGGGTGAGGGTGTAGTAATCCTTTTCGGGGTCGTAGCCGAACAGGGAGAGGCGCAGGCCGCCCTTGCCCTGGAAGGAGCCGTGGCAGGAGCCGGAGTTGCAGCCGTAGCGGCCGAGGACGCCCATGACGTGGCGCTCGAAATCGACCTTCTCCACGGTCGCGCCGCCGGGCAGCCGGATTTCCGCGCGGGCGGGGCCGGCGACGCAACCGAGGAAACCGGCGACCAGGAGGGCGGTCCCGCATCGGGTCATGCAAGCGGCATGCATCCCACGATCCTCCGATGGCTTATTCATGTCCCTCGCGTCGCGCGGTGGGAGGGGGGGTAGGACTTTCAGGCAGGCGGCGGGGCGGCGGGATGAGGGCGCACCATCGGTGCAATCCCTCTCTGCGCGAAAGTATCGCGCTCTGGAAAGGAATGCAAGAAGATTTTGAAAACTTAGCAGGGAACATTTCGCGGCACCGGAGGGGGATCAACGCGGAATCGGCATATAATGGGGGGCGAACCCCCAGCCGACCAGCCGCGACCGTGAGATAGCGGGAGGATTGCTGCACCTTCCCCTGCTCCCTCACGGTCGCGGCTCTGAAATCTCTGAATTCGGAGCTGCTGCCATGCCCACCGTCGCCGCCGTCGTGGAGTTCCTGGAGCGCCTCGCCCCGCCGACGCTGGCCGCCGACTGGGACAACGTCGGCCTGCTGCTCGGCGAACGCACGGCCGAGGTGCGGCGCCTCATGACTTGCCTGACCGTCACGCCGGACAGCGCGGCCGAGGCCGTCGCGGCGGGCGCCGGCCTGGTGGTGACGCATCATCCCATCCTTTTCCGAGCCGTAAAGAGGCTGACGGACGCCGCGGCGGAGGGCCGGACGCTGCTGGCGCTGGCGCGGGCCGGCGTGGCCGTCTACAGCCCGCACACGGCCTTCGACGACGCCCCCGAAGGGATCAACGCGCTCCTGGCCCGGCGGCTCGGCCTGGCCGGCGTCGGCCCGCTGCGGCGCCGCGAGGAGGACCGTATGTGCAAGGTCGTCGTGTTCACGCCGGAGAAAGACTTGCAGCGCGTCTCGGACGCGATGTTCGCCGCCGGCGCCGGCCGCATCGGCCAGTACAGCGAATGCAGCTTCCGCGTCGCCGGTACGGGCACGTTCTTCGGCTCCGAGGCGACCCATCCGACCGTCGGCCAAAAAGGCCGGCGCGAGGAAGCGGCCGAATGGCGGCTGGAGGCGGTCAGTCCCGAGGGGAGCGTGGACGCGGTGACGGCGGCGATCCGCCGCGCCCACTCCTACGAGGAGCCGGCCTATGACGTGTATCCGCTGCGGCCGTCGCCTTCGGCGCTGGGCGCCGGCCGACTCGGCGCGCTGCCGGAACCCCGGCCTCTGCGCGCGTTCGCCGAGGCGGTGCGGGCGGCGCTGGGCTGCGGCCCGGTGCAGTTGATCGGCGATCCGCAAAGGGCGGTGAGCCGCGTGGCCGTGGCCTGCGGTGCCGGCGGCGAGCTGCTGCCGGACGCCGTCCGCGCCGGGGCCGACGTGCTGCTGACCGGCGAGGCGCGGTTCCACGATTGCCTCGCCGCCCAGGCTCGGGGATTGGCCCTGGTGCTGCCGGGGCACTACGCCACCGAGCGCTGCGGCGTCGAGGAGTTGGCGGAGCGTCTTCAGGCGGAATGGCCGGACGTGCCGGCGTGGGCGAGCCGCCGCGAGCGCGACCCGGTGGAATGGGTGTGAGCGCAGGCGGCGGCGCGCGTCCGATCACCCCTTGGCGTTCGTCGGAATCGACGGGTCGTCGGCCACGTTGACCCAGACGTGGACGTGCGGCTGGCCGCGGAAGTACCACACGAAGGCCGGCCCTTCGATGCGCCAGTTGTCCCATTCGCCGTCGTCGCCGATGTCGCCTTCCTTGTAGAAGGCCAGGCTGCAATGGTCGAGGCCGCCCTCGCGCTTGAGGCAGGCCATCGCCTCTTCCTGGTCGTCCTTGCGGAACGGGTCGATCAGGAGCGACAGGATCTTTTGCATCTCCTTTTTCTGCTCGTCGGCCAGCTCCTTGATCGGAATGCCGGGGAACGAACCCTTGTCGCCCTGGAAGCCGACGGCCGCCTCTTTCGGCCGCTTGTCGATCAGGGCGACGGCCTGCTGTTTCGGGTCGAGCATCCCGTAGAGCTTGTTGGCCTCGACGGCTTGGTGCCAGAAGACGTTGCCGGGGTGGTGGACCTTTTCGTTGAAGCCGCTGGCGGCGTGGCCGTAGAAGATGGGGCCGCCGAAGGCGACGTGGTCCTGGCTGTGGCCGTCGGCCCGCAGCGTCATGTGCCGGCCGGTGATGACGAACTCGAATTTCCCTTCGCCGCCCGGCTTGCCGAAGATGGCGATGCTCTGCTGCTCGCCCCAGTCCGCCCCGCCGGTGTCGTCCTTGAGCTGCTTGAGGAAGCGGTCGTACCAGTCGGGGTTGATGATGCCCTTCCAGGCGTCGTGGATCACGTCCCGTTGCTTCGGGGTGTAGAAGTCGCTGAGGATGTACGGCTTGGTGATCTGCCAGTTGTTGGAGACGTGGGTGCGGAGCAGGCCGTTGTCGTTGCTCTTGTAGTCCCAGTCGAAGCAGATGACTTTTCTCTGTTCGTCGGTGAGCAGATCGTAGAGTCCTTTGACGGCCGTTTCCGGCGCGCTGCTGGGCGTCGGGGCGGCCGAGGCCTTGGCCGTGGCGAAGAGCGGCAGTCCGCCGGCGGCGACCGCGGCGGCGACGCCGGCGGCGCTGGTGAGGAACTGCCGGCGATCGACGCCCTCGCCGGAGCAATCGGGACATTCACGACGCTTCTTGTCCATGAGGAGCCTCCCTTGTGTGTGACGGCGATGGTGTGGGGGTGGAAACCCCGGTGGAGGTTTAGCGTAGCGTGGCGCGGGAGGGAACGCCAGCGGAATCGGCCCTTCGCTTTCTCCTCGTTCCCACGCGGAGCGTGGTGAGGGCAAGGATCGCTCTTTTTATCTTGACAGGAGCAAAAGGCGGTGGTTTGGTTGGTGACGTGGCTCACGGGCGCCTGCGAAATCGGCCAACCGGCGCTCGTAACGGCCTGACCGGCGCGTGCTATATGCTGACCGGGCTGGTCAGGACAATCACCAGTTCGACACTTTCTCGGAGGTACAGTCCTTGCCAACAACCCCGCCGCCCTGCCTCCACGTAGGGCACGTGTTGCCGGAATTAGCCGGTCGGGAGCGAAGTACCTTCCGACTTCATCCACGGCGGGGGGAAGAATCGCCGTGTTGGGCCAGCAAAATAGGAGGCGCGATTCTCTGGCCCACGGACGAACCCTGGCCACAATGCGAGGAACACGCGCTTCCTTTCGTTGCGGTCTTGCAACTCCGGGCTGAAGAATTCCCGGAATTCCCCTTCCGAGATGGGTCAGATCTCTTCCAGCTCCTGTGGTGTCCGCAGGTCCACCTGCCGTTTCGAGGCCCCGATTACGTGACCAAGACCAGAGCGTATTGGCGGTCATCCCAGGCGCTAAAAGGCCCCTTCTACCAGCCTCCCGGAGCCAAGATTTTATCACCCGGGGAGTGGCTGGAAGCAGACGATCGAAAGCGTCAGCGATTCGCCGACGAAAACCTGGTCCCCAAGCCTTGCCAGGTTTTCCCGGAGCGAGTTGCCGAATACCCTGAAGCCGTAGAATTGACCCCGGAACAACTGGACCGCCTCAATAGGTGGCCGGGCCTTCAGGCGTCCGAAATTCAAGAGCGGCTGGAGGACCTGGCGATTCGCTCGGAGGACAAACGCGGGGGCGAGACCCTCTACTGGGCGGAGCTAAGCGTCTGCCCAGGCTCCAAAGTGGGCGGGTACGTCGCCTGGCTCCAAGCCGAGGAAACGCCCGTGTGCGACTGTGGGCATAAGATGGACCACCTTGTAACTCTAGCAAGTGGGGAATGTTCCCTTGACCGCTACCGGCGATGGGCGGCCGATGACGAGCAACCTTGTTGGGAACGTTGGCCAGCCCAACTCCCAGAGCGCTTGCAAGGCCACGGAATGATGTTTGGGGACTGTGGCTGGCTCTACCATTTTATCTGTACTCGGTGTCCCGCATGGCCCATACGTCAGGTGCATCAGTGTAGTTAATCCGTCTTTTGTGGAGCGCCTTTGTCCGTTGATGTGCCGAACGAGGCGCTGCATGCGTTTCTCAAGTCGTCATCGACGAAGCCTCCGCCGGCGATCCGGCGGAGGTGCAAAAGAGACTCGCAATTGTCGGCGCCCTGCCGGCTCTCGAAATCACGGAGGACGCCGAATTATTGACCCAGGCCATCATGGCTGCTGGCATGCTTCCGCCGCACGCCGTTCGTGACGCCGCGCACATTGCCGTGGCGGCTGTTCACGCCATTGACTATCTGCTGACCTGGAATTGCAAGCACTTGGCAAACGCCCAAATCGCGCGGAGAATAGCATGGGTGTGTGCGAAGCTGGGGCGCCGGATGCCAATCATCTGTACGCCCGAAGAACTCATGGGAGCCTAGCGTCATGTGGGAAGACCCCATCGTCGATGACGTCCATCGAACACGCGAAAAGCTTGCGGCGGAGTTTGACTTTGACGTCAAGGCGATCTTCGCGGATCTCCGAAAGCGTCAGGCCTCTTTAGGCAGAAGGCTTGTGCCGCAAAAAAAACTAGGACGGCAAACTCAACTTGAGACCCTCGGCGGACAAGCGATTTCTGGCGTTTTCCTGGGCCGCCCAGTTCAAGAACAGGCCGTTTTCGGGGCCTCTCAAGTTAAGTTTGCCATCCTAGAAAAAAACGAGCCGAACCAACGGCTGAAATGGACCAGGGCCGCCATTTCGGGCCACCGGGTTCCACGCCCTCCGAGGCGGCCCCGGCAACTTAGCCTTAGCGTTCGGCCTTTTTCCGGCGGCAGAGGTAGGGATGACTGCTGTGACGATGGGGCCAAGAGCGACGTATCCCGGTCGGCGGGTCGTCATCACGACGTGGGGCTCCTTGGGGGATCTGTACCCGTACCTCGCCATCGGCCTGGGTCTCAAGGCTCAGGGCCATGACGTCATCCTCGGCACGGGTGAATGCTACCGGCGAAAGATTGAGGAACTGGGCCTCGGTTTCCGGGCCGTGCGTCCCGACTGCGCCTGGCTGGCGGACCCCAAGATGGTGCGCCGTATCGCGCACCTGCGCTGGGGCCTGATCCGGGCCGCCCAGATGGTGATGGCCGCCTTGCGCGAATCCTACGAGGATACCCTGGCGGCGGCCCAGGGTGCAGACATGCTGGTGGGTAATCTGGCCACCTACGCCGCTCGCCTGGTGGCGGAGAAGAGGGGAATCCCCTGGGCCTCCGTCATGCATATTCCGACGCTATTCTTCTCGGCCTTTGATCCCCCGCTGCTCCCCGGCTTTCCGGGCCTCTCGAAAGCGCTTCGTTTCCTCGGCCCGGCCTTCTGGGGGCCGCTGGGACGCTTCCTGAAATGGGCGACCCGTTGGATGGCCAGGCCGTGGCGCCGCTTGCGCCAGGAAATCGGCCTGCCTCCCGTCTCCGGCGTCAACCCGCTGACGGACGGCTACTCGCCGTGGCTGCACCTGGCCCTGTTCTCGAAACGGCTCCTCGACAAGCAGCCCGACTGGCCCGCGCAGACCGTCGTCACCGGCTTTCCGTGGTATGACCAGGACGGCGGCGCCGGATTGCCCCCGGCGTTGGCGCGGTTTCTGGACGACGGCCCCTCTCCCATCGTGTTCACGCTCGGCACGGCTGTGGCTGCGGACGCCGGCTCGTTCTATGAATCCAGCGCCCGGGCCGCCCGCTTGCTCGGTCGCCGGGCCGTTCTCATCCTGAAAGACCCCCGCAATCGGCCCCCCACCTTGCCGGATGGCGTGGCGGCCTTCGATTACGCGCCGTTCTCCGAACTGTTTCCCCGGGCGGCGGCCATCGTCCACCACGGCGGAATTGGTACGACCGGGCTGGCGATGCGGTCGGGGCGTCCGATGCTGGTCATGCCTTGCGCCTGGGACCAACCCGACAATGCCGAGCGTGTGGCGCGGTTGGGGATTTCCCGCACCATTTCCCGCCATCGCTGCACCCCCGCCCGCGTTGCAGCCGAGTTGCGGCGCCTGCTCGACGACCCGACGTATGGACGGCGCGCCTCGGCCGTGGGCGAGCAGATGCGGCAGGAGGACGGGGTGCGGGTCGCTTGCGACGCCCTGGGAGGAATGCTTCAGGCGGCCGGGTCTGTGGAGGGGGGCGTGACCGATCCGAACAATGCGGATCTCCTCCGTCGTCGCAGCGAGGCGGCGGCCCACCTGACGCCGCCTTGACGCCAGAACCGTCCCCCGGCGGAATTGGCCTGCCTTTCTTGTGGCCGGCGCCGCGATGCTGTATTCTTGCGCCATCGTCCTTGGTCGCACGCAGGGGACCCGCCCTTATGTCCAGCCGGCCCACCGACACGGACGCCACGCGCCTCTCCGCCGAGCCGACCGGCGCCGACGCGGCGACGCAGCCCACTATCCCGCCGCCGACGCCGCCCGTGCTGCCGTCCGTGCCCGGCTACGAGGTCCTCGACGAGCTGGGCCGCGGCGGCATGGGCGTCGTCTACCAGGCACGGCAGCTCGGCTTCAACCGCATTGTCGCTCTCAAAATGATCCTGTCGGGGTCCCATGCCAGCGTCGAGGAGCGGCAGCGCTTCCACATCGAGGCGGAGGCCGTCGCGCGCCTCCAGCATCCGAACATCGTCCAGGTGCATGAGGTCGGCGAACACGAGGGCAAGCCGTTCTTCTCGATGGAGTTCTGCCCCGGCGGCGGGCTGGACAAGAAACTCGGCGGGACGCCGCTGCCGCCGAAGGAAGCGGCGCGGCTCGTGGAGACGCTGGCGCGGGCGGTGCAGGCGGCCCACGACAAGGGCGTCGTCCACCGCGACCTCAAGCCGGCCAACGTGCTGCTGGCGGAGGACGGCACGCCCAAGGTGACGGATTTCGGCCTGGCCAAGCGCCTGGACGAGCAGGGCCGGACGGCGACCGGAGTGGTGATAGGCACGCCCAGCTACATGGCCCCCGAGCAGGCGGGGGGAAAGTCGAAGGAGGTCGGGCCGGCGACGGACGTTTATGCGCTGGGAGCGATCCTCTATGAGTGCCTGACCGGCCGGGCGCCGTTCCAGGGGCCGTCCGCGCTGGACACGCTGGCGCAGGTGCTGTCGGCCGATCCGGCGCCGCCGCGGCAGTTGCAGCCGAAGACGCCGCGCGACCTGGAGGCGGTGGCGCTGCGTTGCCTGGAGAAGGACCGGGCGCGGCGTTACGCCACGGCGCACGACCTCGCCCAGGATTTGCAGCGCTTCCTCGACGGCCAGCCGGTTCAGGCCCGGCCGGTCGGGGCGGCGCGGCGAGTGCTGCGACGGACGGCGCGAGCGGTGCGGCGGCGTCCGGGAGTCGTGCTGGCGGTGGCGGCCAGCGTGGCGCTGGGCCTGCTGGCCGGCTTCCTCGGGCCTCGGCTGTCCGTGCCCGCGGCCCCGATCCCACACCGACGCCGGTGTCCGCTCCGATCCCGATCCCGGCGCCGGACCCGGACCCGTTGCCGCCGGACCTGGCGCTCGTCCCGGCGGACGCCGCCGGTTTCGTCTCGGTGCGGGAGGCCGACTTGATGGAGGCGCCGCAGTTCGCCGAACTCCGCCGACGGATCGCCAAGGCCGACCCCGAGGCCGACCAACTGATCTATGCGGGCTTGGCCGCCGTTCCCTTTTTGCTGGGACTCCAGCCGGCCGAGGTGGAGCGCGCCACCCTGGTGTTCCTGGAGATGCCTCGGAACGACTCGTCGTATCTGGCGATCGTCTCCACGAAGAAGCCCTACGACGCAACCCGGCGCCCCTTGCTGCGCGGCGTGTTCCAGGCCTTCCAGGCGTTCGCCCTTCACCCGCTCAACGACCATCTCTTGCTGATCGGCCCCTCCGAGGCGGTATTGCAGGAGTTCAGCAAACGAACGGCCACGCCCCAGCCGCGGGGGCCTCTGGCCGCCGCCCTCCGAATCGCCGCCCAACCGCAATATCACGTGGTGGTCGGCCTGAACCCGCCGCCGGAGTTTCTGAAGACGTTCGGCGAAAAGATGCCTCCCAAGATCCGGGAAGACGTTATGCCGGTGACGGAGATGCAGTCGGCCGGCGTCGCCCTGACTCTCGCCCCCCACCCCAACCCTCCCCCACCCGCGGGGGGAGGGAAGGGAGGGGGGGAGGGGGACCGCCTGGAGCTGCAAATCGACGCGCGGCTTGTGTTCGCCGACGCGGCCGGGGCCAAGCGCGGGGCGGAGGCCGTGCGGGTGGGACTGAACTTCCTCCAGGCGCATCTGACCCAGCTCAACGAGCGGCTGGCCAAGGGCGAAATGAAACCCGAAGACCTTGCCCGGCAGCTGGGCGCGGCGTCCCCGCTCGGCTTCGCCTCCCTGCAATTCCTGGACCCGGCGGTGTACGCCCTGGTGACGGCGAAGACGGAGCAGCAGGGCGACACGGTGCGCGTCCTCCTCAGCGTCCGCACCGACGCTCCCGTCCTGGACGTGAACGGCTTCCGCATCGACCCGGCCTGGATCAAGGACGCGATCAACCGGGCGAACCGGGCGGGCGGGGCGGGGCCGTGACGGCCCATAGTGGTCCGTCCAACGTCATTTGACGGGTGAGTTCGTAGCCGCATTCGCCAGAATGCGGGGATTTCACCGCCGCACCCGCATTCTGGCGAATGCGGCTACCTGTCAAGTGAAGATTGACGGAGCAATAGGTGTCTTCGTTTCTTCCTTCGTCGCCGCCATGGTTCTGCATTCAACCCGGCGTTCGCTTTCCTTTGCCTCGTCCCTTGCGAGATTCGGAGGCCGTCGCGTCGGCCAGCAGTTCGCCCCAGCCGCGCACGTGCCGCGTCCGCCTGGCCAGCTGCTCCAGCTGCTCCAGGCTGTTGACCGCTTCGATGCTTGCCCGATCGCGCCGTTCCGGAGGCGTCCCAAACTCCTCTTCGCCCAGCAGAATGAGCATACGCCGGGCCTCCTCCAACCGGCCCTTGGCGACCCCCTCTTCGACGATCGCCTGGTACGTCACGGATTCTTTCATGCCCCGCACTCCTCGCAGCAGTTGTTCGATCATGGCCCGATCGTATCGCAACCCCATCAGCACGTCCACCGCCGTCCAGAGCCGCCCCGCCGCCCTGCGGTAGCGCGGCGTCTCCAGCTTCTCCTTCAGTCGTTCGATCACGCCCGGCAATTCCGGTTCCGTCACCGCCCCGATCGGCGCCAGCGGCAGCGTGCCCAGCCCGCCCGCCAGCAGCCGTTCCGCCGGCAGTTGCCAGACGCGGATGATCTGATACCGGAAGGCCAGGTACGGCTCCGCGACGCCGGGGAAGCGCTCCTCGTACCGTCCGGTGATGGAGCGCAGGTCGGCTTCGGGCCGCAGCAGCACGACGACGCTGTGGACCGGCCGGCCGTGGCGGGCGCCGAGCAGGGCGTTGTACGTGTGGACCCGCCGCGGCAGCCCGGCGTCGGGACCGGCCTGGAAGTCGAAGTGCATGATCGCGTCCGGCTCCCCGTACAGCCGCAGCACCTTGTCGGTCGCGGCGGTGACGGTGGAGACGTCGGCGTCGATGACCTCGGCCCGGCCGACGCGGAAGCCGGCCAGCCTCGGCCAGTCCGCCGGCGACGCCTCCAGCATCGCCTTGAGCGTCGCGTCGTACGGCTTGCTCATCGGCGCCGACCTCAGTGGTTGCCTTCGCCGGCTTCGCGTCTCATCCTCCCCATTGTACAGCGCGGCCGATTCCTATTGGCGCCCGCGCGGGTCGTACCCTAATCTGAAAGACGGGTTCCCCTTTCCGACAACCTTTTCGCGGCACTGGTCCGCCTCGAAAGGTTGACTCCCGCCAACCAGGACGCGACCCGCGGGGTGCCGCCCTTATGTCCAGCCGGTCCAACGACACGCCCGCCACGCCCTTCGCCGCCGATCCGACCGGCGACGACGCGGCGGAGCAGACCCCCATCCCGCCGCCGACGCCGCCGCTGCTGCCGTCCGTGCCGGGCTACGAGGTCCTCGGCGAGGTGGATCGAGGCGGCATGGGCGTCGTCTACCGGGCCAAGCAGATCGGCTTCAACCGCATCGTCGCTCTCAAAATGATCCTGTCGGGTTCCCAGGCGGGACCCGAGGAGCGGGACCGCTTCCACGCCGAGGCGGAGGCCGTCGTGCGCCTCCAGCATCCCAACATCGTGCAGGTCCACGAGGTCGGCGAGTACGAGGGCAAGCCGTTCTTCTCGATGGAGTTCTGCCGCGGGGGCGGCCTGGACAAGAAACTCGGCGGGACGCCGCTGCCGCCGGCCGAGGCGGCGGCGCTGGCGGAGACGTTGGCGCGGGCGTTGCAGCACGCCCACGAACGGGGCGTGGTCCACCGCGATTTGAAGCCGGCCAACGTGCTGCTGGCCGAGGACGGCACGCTCAAGGTGACGGACTTCGGCCTGGCCAAGCGGATGGATACGGCGGGGCGGACGCAGACGGGCGACGTCCTGGGCACGCCGAGCTACATGGCCCCCGAGCAGGCCGGCGGGAAGTCCCGGGAGATCGGCCCGGCCTGCGACGTGTACGCCCTGGGCGCGATCCTGTACGGGTGCCTGACCGGCCGGCCGCCGTTCCGGGGGCCGACGGCGCTCGACACGCTGGCGCAGGTCCTCACCGACGACCCCGTGCCGCCGCGGCGGTTGCAGCCGAGGACGCCGCGCGATCTGGAGACGATCTGTCTGAAATGTCTGGAGAAGCTGCCGATTCGGCGCTACGCGACGGCGGCGGCGCTGGCGGACGACCTGGGCCGATGGCGCCGCGGCGAGGCGGTGCGGGCGCAGCCGCCGTCGGTGGGCTACCTCCTGCGGAAGCAGTTCCGGCGACACCGGGCGGCGCTGACCGTCGCCGCCGGGATGATCGCGCTGCTGGTGGCGGTCGTGACCACGGCGTTCGTGCTGCTCGTGGCCGCCTGGGACAAGGTGCAGAAGAACTACGAGACGGCGGACCAGCGGCGCAAGGATGTGGAGAAGAAAGAGGGAGAATTGCGGCAAACGCTCGGCAGCCTGAACAAGCAGCTCTCGATCCTGGCCCGGAGCTACGCCGACCGGAGCGACGCCGAGTACCGTGCGGGAAACGTCCGCGACTGCCTCAACTGGATGCTGCGGGCCTGCGAGGCGGCGCCGCGCCAGGACCCCGTGCGGCCGAATTACCTCCGCCGGCTCGTCGATCGCGGCCGCTGCCTGCCGGCCGTCACGCTCCGGCACGACGGCCCCGTGAACGCGGCGTCGTTCAGCCCCGACGGCCGCCTGGTCGTCACCGCCAGCTGGGACCGGACGGCGCGCCTGTGGGACGCCGCCGGCGGTAGGGGCGAGGTTGCCTCGCCCCTGCAACGGTTCACGCACGACGCCGAGGTGTGGTCGGCGTCGTTCAGCCCCGACGGCCGCACCGTCGTCACCGGGAGCGCGGACCGAACCGCCCGGCTGTGGGACGCCGCCGACGGCAGCGAATTGCACCGCTTCCCGCATGACGCCGAGGTGTTCGGGGCGTCGTTCAGCCCCGACGGCCGCACGGTCGTCACGGCCGGCGGCGACCACGTCGCCCGGCTGTGGGACGCCGCCGACGGCAAGGAGCGGCAGCGGTTCACGCACGACGATCAGGTCTGGTCGGCGTCGTTCAGCCCGGACGGCCGCACGATCGCCACCGCCAGCCGGGACCATACCGCCCGCCTGTGGGACGCGGCCACCGGAAAGGAGCTGCTTCGGCTCCGACATGACGGCCCCGTGAATACGGCGATGTTCAGCCCGGGCGGCCGCACCGTCGTCACCGCCAGCGGCGACCGGACGGCGCGGGTGTGGGACGCCGCCACGGGCAAGGAGCTGCAACGGTTTTCGCACGACGCGGAGGTGTTGGGGGCGTCATTCAGCCCCGACGGCCGGATGGTGGTCACCGCCAGCATGGACACGACCGCCCGGCTGTGGGACGCGGCCAGCGGCAAGGAGTTGCAACTGCTGCCGCATGGCGCCGAGGTGCTGGGGGCGTCGTTCAGCCCCGACGGTCGCACGATCGTCACCGCCAGCCGCGACAAGGCCGCCCGGCTGTGGAACGTCGATTTCCGCTCCGCCCCCGAGGAGATAGACCCGGATCGTCTGCACGCCTGGGTGCTGGTGCATAGCGGCCAGGACTTCACCGACGAAGGCGCGTTGCGTCCCCTGACCGCGGAGGAATTGCAGCAGCAGCGGCAAATCCTCGACGCCAAGGGGGGCGACTGGCAAACGCCTCTCGATCCGCGGCACTGGCATCTCGCGCGGGCGGCCGAAGCGGAGGCCGATCAGGACTGGTTCGCCGCCCGCTTCCATCTCAATCGTCTTCTTCTGAATGATCCGAACAATGCGGACCTCCTCCGTCGTCGGGATGAGGCGGCGGCTCGCCTGACGCCGCCTTGACGCCGGCCGTTTTTCCTGGTCGGCAGCGGGGCGATGCGGTATTCTGGGGCGATCTTCATGATCGCACGCAGGGGACCGCGCTCATGTCCATTCAGCCCGACGACCCGGTATCGCCGCCTTCCCCGACGCCCACCGCGACGGACCCGGCCGCGACGCGCTATTCCGACGACCCGAACGCCACCCGCTACTCCGACGACCCCCTCGCCACCCGCTACACCGACCAGCCGGCCATCCCGCCGCCGACGCCGCCGGTGCCGCCGTCCGTCCCCGGCTACGAGCTGCTCGGCGAGCTGGGCCGCGGCGGCATGGGCGTCGTCTACCAGGCCCGCCAGCTCGGCTTCAACCGCGTCGTCGCGCTCAAAATGATCCTGAGCGGCGCCCACGCCGGCCCCGACGAGCGCGACCGCTTCCGCACCGAGGCGGAGGCCGTCGCGCGGTTGCAGCACCCGAACATCGTCCAGGTCCACGAGGTCGGCGAACACGACGGCCGGCCGTTCTTCAGCATGGAGTTCTGCCCCGGCGGCGGCCTGAACCACAGGCTCGGCGGCACGCCGCTGCCGCCGGCGGAGGCGGCGCGGCTGGTCGAGACGCTGGCGCGGGCGGTCGAGGCGGCCCACAAGCAGAGCGTCGTCCACCGCGACCTGAAGCCGTCCAACGTGCTGCTGGCGGCGGACGGCACGCCGAAGGTGACGGACTTCGGCCTGGCCAAGAAGCTGGACGAGGCCGGCCAGACGCGGACGGGCGCGGTGATGGGCACGCCGAGCTACATGGCCCCCGAGCAGGCCGGCGGCCGGTCGAAGGAGATCGGCCCGGCGACGGACGTGTACGCCCTGGGGGCGATCCTCTACGAGTGCCTGACCGGCCGACCGCCGTTCCGAGGGCCGACCGACCTGGACACGCTGATGCAGGTGCTGGCGGACGAGCCGGTGCCGCCGCGGCGGTTGCAGCCGAAGACGCCGCGCGATCTGGAGACGATCTGTCTGAAATGCCTGGAGAAGCGGCCGGAGCGGCGTTATGCGACGGCGGCAGAGCTGGCGGACGATCTGGGGCGGTGGCAAAGGAGCGAGCCGGTGCGGGCGCAGCCGCCGTCGCTGGGGTACGTACTGGGGAAATGGGCGCGGCGCTACCGGACGCCGCTGGCCGTGGCGGCGGGGATGCTCTTGCTGCTGGCGGCGGTGGTGACGATGGCGTTCGTGCAAGTCATGGGGGTGCGCGACGAGGCGGTCCACAAGGGGAATGATTTGGAGAAGAAAGGGGGGGAATTGCGGGGGGCCTTGCAGGAGAAGCAGGATGCTCTAAACGCGAAGCAGCAGACGCTAGACAGTCTGAACCAGCAACTCTCGATGCTCGCTCGCAGCTATGCGGATCGCAGTGATGTCGAGTATCAGGCGAGAAACGTGCATGAGTGCCTCAGCTGGATGTTGCGAGCCTACGAGGTGGCTCCGCAGCAGGATCTTCTGCGCCCGAGCTACCTCCGCCTGATCGAGGGCCGTGGTCGCCCCCTATCCGATGTCGCGCTCTGGCATAACGACACCGTGGAGGCGGCGTCGTTCAGCCCGGACGGCCGCACCCTCGTCACCGCCAGCTGGGACGAGACGGCCCGGCTGTGGGACGCGCAAACCGGCCAGGAGATCCACCGGCTCCCCCATGAGGATGTGGCGTGGTCGGTGTCGTTCAGCCCCGACGGCCGCACCGCCCTCACCGCCAGCAAAGACGAGACGGCCCGGCTGTGGGACGCCGCCAGCGGAAAGGAGCTGCAACGGCTCACGCATGACGCTAAGGTGTGGTCGGCGTCGTTCAGCCCCGACGGCCGCACCGTCGTCACCGCCAGCTCGGATAACACCGCCCGGCTGTGGGACGCCCAAAGCGGAAAGGAACTCCAGCGCCTCACGCATGAGACCAGCGTATGGCGCGCGTCGTTCAGCCCGGACGGCCGCACCGTCCTCACCGCCAGCGACAAGACGGCCCGGCTGTGGGACGCCCGGAGCGGCAAGGAGCTGCTAAGGCTAACGCATGAGGATACGGTGTGGTCGGCGTCGTTCAGCGCCGACGGCCGCACCGTCGTCACCGCCAGCGGAGACAAGACGGCCCGGCTGTGGGACGCGCAAACCGGCCAGGAGATCCAACGGCTCCCCCACGAGGATATGGTGCAGGCGGCGGCGTTCAGCCCCGACGGACGCACCGTCCTCACCCGTTGCGACGACCATACCGCCCGGCTGTGGGACGCCCGAAGCGGGAAGGAACTGCGCCGCCTCCCGCATGAGGCTCCGGTGTGGTCGGCGTCGTTCAGCCCGGACGGCCGCACCGTCGTCACCGCCAGCGAAGACAAGACGGCCCGGCTGTGGGACGCGCAAACCGGCCAGGAGATCCAACGGCTCCCCCACGAGGATACGGTGCGGACGGCGTCGTTCAGCCCCGACGGCCGCACCGTCCTCACCGCCGCCGGCTTGACCGCCAGGCTGTGGGAGGCCGTCGGCAGAAAGAAGTTGCGACAACTCCCGGATGGGTATAGGGTGGACCAGGCGTCGTTCAGCCCGGACGGCCGCACCGTCCTCACCGCCAGCAACGACAACACCGCCCGGCTGTGGGACGCCCAAAGCGGAAAGGAACTGCTACGGCTCGCGCACGGCGGTTTGCTGAATATGGTGAATGCGGTGTCGTTCAGCCCGGACGGCCGCACCGTCGCCACCGCCTGCGCCGACGGGACGGCCCGCCTGTGGGACGCCCAGAGCGGCAAAGAACTGCTACGGCTAACGCATGAGGATAAGGTGCGTGCGCCGTCGTTCAGCCCCGACGGACGCACCGTCCTCACCCTTTGCGACGACCATACCGCCCGGCTGTGGGACGCCCAAAGCGGAAAGGAACTGCAACGGCTTACGCATGAGGATGACGTGTGGTCGGCGTCGTTCAGCTCGGACGGCCGCACCGTCGCCACCGCCTGCGCCGACGGGACCGCCCGCCTGTGGGACGCCCAGAGCGGCAAAGAACTGCTACGGCTCAAGCATCAACATGCGGTGGACAGGGCGTTGCTCAGCCCTGACGGCCGCACCGTCCTGACCGCCAAGCTGGCATGGTCCTTCGTCGAGGGCATCGTAATGGATGGGACCGTCTGCCTATGGGAGGCCCAAAGCGGCAAGGAACTTCTAAGGCTCCCTCAGGATCACATATACGCGGTGTCATTCAGCCCGGACGGCCGCACCATCCTCACCGGCAGCGACGACCATACCGCCCGGCTGTGGGACGCCCGAAGCGGGAAGGAACTGCGCCGCCTCCCGCATGAGGCTCCGGTGTTGAAGACTTCGTTCAGCCCCGACGGCCGCACCGTCATCACCGCCAGCCAGATCAGGCATCCTAATGGTCCCGTCGAGGGCATGACGGTTCGCCTGTGGGATGTCGCCACTGGCGGCGGCGCCGCCTGCTAGATGATGCCCCGGTGACGTCGGCCTGGATTAGCCCCGACGGCCATACTTGCCTCACCGCCGGCGGGAGCAATCCCGCCCGCCTGTGGGATATCGATTGTATGGCCACCCCCGACGACGTGGACCTAGACCGTCTACGGGCCTGGGTGCTGGTGCGTACAGGCAAGGACTTCACGGAAGATGGTGCCCTGCGCCCGCTAACCCAGGACGAAGGGCAACAACAGCAGCAAATCCTTGATGCGAAGGGTGGCGACTGGCTCCTACGCCCCGAACTGCGGCAGTGGCACCTCGCCCAGGCGACCGACGCCGAGGCCAGCGGTTACTGGTTCGCCGCCCGTTTCCACCTCAACCGCCTACTTCTGACCGATCCGACCAATGCCGATCTCCTCCGTCGTCGCGACGCGGCGGAGGCGCACTTGAAAGCCCCGTGACACGAGCCGGCGGCCCTTGGGAGACCCAAGCGACAAGGGCCGTGCGTCACGGCGGCCGGCGGCGACGGCGGCCGGAGGAGGCAAGGCCCAGCAGCCTACGGCATTCGGCGCGCACCTGTCCAGCCCAGCGCAGGGCGGCTTCGGTTTGGCGCCTGGACGCGGACTGGCCGGGGTAGCGAATGCCGACCGCAAAGCGCGTGAGATACTTCAACCCGCGTCGGAAGGCCCGTAACGACGGGTGGTGCGGCGAGAGCAGGGCGAGCAGGTCACGCAGGATGTGCGTACGAGGAATGGGCAGCCCCTGCTCCTCCAACAGCGCCTTGAGGTATTTCTCCGCCGACTGCTGGCACAGGAAACAGCGTTGGTCATGAAACGGGTCCGCGCCTCGAACGTTTCGGGTGGCGAACTGATAGTCGGACTCGGCCTTATCCACCCACTCGGCCGTCTGCTTTTTCATACAGAACCTTGCCCTTGGCCAGGACTTCGCTCAGAAATGAGTCGCCCTCCGCGAGACGCCAGGCCAGGTTCTTCGGTGTGCGGACGATAAGATCGAGCGGGAAAGGGGGGTCGATGGCGTCGTCGATGCGGCAGGCCTGATCGATCTGGTTCCGGGCCGGCATGACGACGAGGATGTCCACATCGCTGTCGGCGTGGGGCGTGCCGTAGGCGTAGGAGCCGAACAGGATGATCTTGTCGGGGTGGAAGCGCTCGGCGACCTCGCGCAAACCGGCGGATCAGGCGCATGGGGATGTCGGCCCCGCGATACCAGCGCAGGGGAGGGGTCGGCGACGGGCTGCGACGTTTGGCGGCCATGCGTCCATTGTACCAGGAGCGGGGGACGGCACAGATGTAGCACAAGCTTTAGCTTGTGCAGGCGGCACAAGCTAAAGCTTGTGCTACAAGGGCCGCCCGGAGTCTTTGCCGCACCCGGTCTTGTCGCCTGGCGTCGCCGTCTCGCCAAATCCTTGCCGCGGCGATACAACAACCCTTCGCCGAAATCGACAGCGCCCCCTGGCAAGGAGCAAGACCGGATGGCGGAGATCAAAGCGACCAACATCACCTGGCACGAGGGTCACGTCGGCCGCGACGAGCGCACCGCCCTCCTCAAGCAGAAGGGCGCCACCCTCTGGTTCACCGGACTCAGCGGGTCCGGCAAGAGCACCATCGCCTTCACCCTCGAACACGCCCTGGTGAGTCGCGGCCGGCTGGCCTACGTCCTCGACGGCGACAACATCCGCCACGGACTCAACAAGAACCTCGGCTTCTCCGCCGCCGACCGCGAAGAGAACATCCGACGCATCGGCGAGGTCGCCAAGCTGTTCGCCGACGCCGGCGTCCTCACCCTGACCAGCTTCATCAGCCCCTATCGCAAGGACCGCGAAATCGTCCGCGCCCTCCACGCCGCGGCCAAGCTGCCGTTCATCGAAATCCATCTCGCCACGCCGATCGAGACGTGCGAGCAGCGCGACCCCAAGGGCCTCTACAAGAAGGCCCGCGACGCCGTCAAGAACGGCAAGGGCATGGGCTTCACCGGCGTGGACGACCCCTACGAGGCGCCGCTCCAGCCGGAAATCACCCTCGACGCCACGGCCACGTCGCCGCAGGAGGCGGCCGTGCAGCTGATGGAGTACCTGGAAAAGCAGGGTTTGCTCGGCTCGAAATGATGAACGAGGAACGATGAATGATGAATCAAGACCATTCATCATTCCATACAATCGTTGCCACCGGCGGTGCGGGCGCCACCCCGCCAAATTCCGCCTTCCCGCCTACTTCACCCAACCGTTGCATTCCGTCGTCCGACGGCGAAAACGCCTTGTTTTCAGCGGGTTGGACTCCAGCGCAGCGTTGACACCCCGGAGGGCCAATCGTAGACTTGCCCGGTCTACTTGAGTCGAATCGGCAGCGCGGAGGCCCAAGACTCGCCCCCGCGGCCGCAAGGCTGGCGCGATCGGAAGAACTCCTACTCCCGGAATAATCGGACTCCCCCATGGCGCGTACCGAATTCCCCACCTGTCTGCTCCGGCCCCGCGAGGGGTTCTACACGGCCCAAGTGCAGGCGGTGCGCGGCTGGCCGTTGCGCACCTTTCTGCCCACCGGCTATGAGCCAAACTATCCGTATCCGCTGGTGGTGTTTTTGCACGGCCACGGCGGCAGCGAGGAACAGGTGCTGCGGCTGGCCCCGCGCATGAGCCGGCGCAACTACGTCTGCATCAGCCTCCGCGGCCCCCACGCCCTCGGCGTCCGGCCCGACGGCCGGGCCGCCTTCAGCTGGGGCGGCGACGGCGGCGTGGACTCCGAAGTCGAGGATTACGTCCTCCGCGCCATCGAAGACACCCGCCGCCGCTACCACGTCCATTCGGAGCGCATCTATCTCGCCGGCTTCCGCGAAGGGGCGGCGTTGGCCTACCGCCTCGGGTTGCTGTATCCCGAGCGCTTCGGCGGCGTGGCGTCACTCAACGGCCTCCTGCCGCGCGGCGGCCCGCTGCTGCGGCTGCCGGAAGTGCGGCGGCTGCGCGTGCTGATCGGCCACGGCATCGCCAACGCCGTCGCCCCGCTCAGCCTGGCCCGCGCCGACTTCCGCCTGCTCTACACGGCCGGCCTCGACATTCGCATGAGTACTTATCCCACCAACCACCGCATCCATCCCGACATGCTGCGCGACATCGACCGCTGGATCATGGAGCGCGTCAACGAGGAAGGGTGACGCGGCGCGTCCGGTTAGCCGCGACGCGGAGCGGAGCGCTCTCCCCAAGCGCTCCGCTCCGCGTCGCGGCTAACCGTTTACCCGTCATGGCGGCGCCCAGCGGCACACTTCCACGTCAAACGTCCATTCGCCGTTGCCGCCGCGCGTGGTGTACGGCGTCCGCTCCGTCGCCGTCCAGCCGTGCGCCGCCGGCACCTCGAACGTCGGCGGCACGACCGTTTCCCCGCTGCGGTGGACCCATACATTCACGGTCGTCAGAGTTTTCCTATCCGCCGTCAGCTGATCCCAGTCGATTTGCCCCTGCCAGCGAACATCTCGATCCCGCGACTCCAGATACCACCGCAACGTCGGCGGCACGTCGTAGGGATCCTGGGCCACGACAAGCTGCTCGCCGGGCTTCACGTCGGCGAGGATCTTGCCGGGCAGGTCGGCCAGCCAGCGCGTTTCCGGGTCGCGGTAGGGATATACCACGTCGCAGACCAGGCCGCCGCCGGCGCACATTCCCAGCGCGACGCTCAGCCCCACGGCCCAGCGCATCCGCAGGGCGTCCGACCGCACGAACCGTTCCAGCAGCGCCGCGATCCCCGTCCCGGCCAGGAGACAGACGGCGGGGGCGAGGTGCTGACAGAGCCGGCCGCCGCCGCCGTAGGGATAGCGGTGCAGCGCCGCGGCCAGCAGGTTCAGCGCGAACGGCGCCAGCCACAGCACCAGCAGCGACCGCCGACCGCCCTTCCACCACGTCCAGGCGCCGAACGCGAACAGCAGGAACGTGACCGTGCTGAGGCCGTCGGAGCCGCCGACGGGGTACGCCATCATCTGGCCGGTGTGGATCAGCGCCAGCCATTTGAGCAGCGGCCATAGGCCCGACGGCGGAAAGGCGTCGGCCCAGGCCGCCTGGAAGAACCGATCGACCGCGCCGTTGCCGGGATCGAGCTCGCCCGGCCGACCAGGCAGTACGCGCCGAGGAACGTCACCGCGATCAGGAGGTTGTAGGCGACGAAGAGACCGCGGCCGGTCCAGCCCGAGCGCCAGGCCGTCGGCAACAGGGCGAGGCTGACGGCCCCGGCCACGAACACGGCCGGGTACGACGCGGCCAGCGCGACCGGCGCCGCCAGGGCCAGCAGGACCGGCCAGCGCAGCTGTTGCGGCCGACGCATCCATTCCACGGCCGGCACGAGCAGCACCAGCGCCATCAGCAGATCGCCGCTGTACGGCTTGACGAAGGTGTCCATCGAGATCGGCCAGCGGGCGACGGCCAGCAGACCAACCGCGATCACAGCCGCCAGCGGCGGGACGGTGGAGCGGGCCAGCCGCCAGAACAAGGCCAGCGACGCCAGCCCCGCCAGCAATGGCAGCAGCCGCAGGGAGAGTTCCGAGACGCCGAACAGGCGCGTCACCGCCAGCTCCGACCAGAGGAACAGGATCGGCGCCACTTGCCCGTATTCGAGGCCGTGGGTCAGGCCGATGAAGTCGCGGTGGAGCAAGTTCAAGCAGACGAACGCCTCGTCGCCCCAGATGGGGAAGACGAGGAAATAGCGCACCAGACGGCCGACGACGCCGACCGCGATCAGCGCGACCGCCAGCCAGCGCAGGATTTTCACCGGCGTTCCCGTGGCCCGGACGGGTCCGGTGGACGTTCGCCACGGCCGGGCGGGAAGCGCCGTTCGCCCGGTGGATGTTGCTAGGGTCGCCATTTCGCACGATCTCCCTCAAAAGGGCCGTCCGAGAGCCGCGACCCGTCCGAGCCGCGACCGTAAGGCGAGGGGCGGGAAATACCTTACCCGTAGCCGCATTCGCCAGAATGCGGGTGAATGGCTGTCGGCCCGCATTCTGGCGAATGCGGCTACAGGTATCATTCCTGCTGCCGCTCGCCTAACGGAGCGGTGTCAGCGAAGACCGCTCCCTCACGGTCGGGCTGCGGACGGGCGCGCCCGGCCGTTGCAGCAGCAGCACCGTCGTGAAGTCGAATTCGTGCCTCTCGACCGTAACCCACCCCGCCGGCCCCCTGCCGACGGCGCCGGCCAGCCGCTCCGCCGCCGGTTGCTCCACCGTATATACGATCCAGCAGCGATCTTCCGCATCCGCAACACCGTCGGCATGGAAGGCGGATCCGAGTCGGCGGAAGTAGTACTGATGCGTCCAGTCGTTGCCCGCGACGGCGTCGGCCGGCTCGCGGTGCGCCTCGACGAAGGCGCACGCCGCGGCGGTGTTCGGCCGCGCCCAGGGGAAGACGACGGCGTGGCCGGCCGCGTAGAGCGGCGGCAGGAAAAGCAGGGCCAGCCCGGCCGGCGCGAGCCGATGCCGTCGTTGCAGCCAGTCCCATGCCGGCGGCGTCCCGGCGCCGATGAGCAGCACGAGCGCGGGGGCCGCATACACCAGGACGCGGGCGCCGCCGTAGGGGTAGCGATGGGCGAACGCCGCCGCCAGGGCCAGCAGCACCGGCGCGACCAGCATCACCACCAGGCCCCGCCGACCGCCCCGCCACAGCACGACGGCCCCAAGCACCGCCAGCGGCGCCAGCAGCGCCCCGAGCGGCTTGCAGCAGTAGCGGAAGACATCGAGGGTGGAAAAAAGCGTCCAGGTCGGTACGGTCCACGGCCGGCCCCAGTCGGGGAAGGCGTCCGCCCAGCAGGAGGCGATGGTCGGGTCGTGCTGGGCGCGGATTGGCCCGATGAGGAGCAGAAGGAACGTCCCCGCGACCGTCGCGGCGAGCAGGCCGTAGGCCGCCCACGCCGCCGGCTTCTTCTCGCGCCAGACCACCGGCGCCGTCGCCGCCAGCACGCCGCCGTAAAGGAAGCAGGCCGGGTAGGACAGGAAAATCAGGACGGGCGCGGGAAGGGCGAAGAGCAGCAGCCGTCGCCCGACCGGCGCCGTCCGCGTCACGGCATAGAGGGCGACGAGAAGGACGGCGGCCAGCACGTCGAAGGCGTAGGGCTTGGCCTCGCAGGCGTGCCACGCCAGCTGTTCGGAGACGGCGAAGAGGAAGACGGTCCACGGCACGCCCCGCGGGTCCAGCAGGCGGCCGGCGGCCCACGCCAGGAGCGGCAGGGCGATGCAGCTCGCCAGGAAGGCCGGCAGCCGCAGGGCGAAGACGCCGTCGCCGAGGGCGAGGCAGACGGCCTTTTCCAGCCACAAAAACAGCGGCGGCGCGGCCTCGTGGAAGGTGAGCGGCCCCAGCAGATCGGCGTAGCCGCGGCTCAGCACGTTGACGGCCACGGCCGCCTCGTCGTGCCACATCGACGGTTCGCGGAAGTAGTGGTAGCCGCGCAGGGCCAGGCCCAGCGCCACGAGGCCGACGACGATGAACCGCTGGCGGGCCGACATGGCCGCTCGCCTCCGTGCGGGGCCGCGGGGTGGTCCGACCGGCGGGTATAGCGGAAACGCGGGCGGCGGGCAACGCGAGAGTTGGCAGTGTCTCTGTTTATCCCATGGGTCCTATAGGACGTATAGGTCCTATAGGACCCATGGGACAAGCTGACACACTACCCGAGAGTTGACGCCGCCGCTCCGGCGCCTTAGCCTGCGTAGCATCGCCGTCTCGCATCCCGCGGAGGAACCTCGATGAAGCTCCCGGCCCTGTCCACCGCCGTCGTCCTCTCCCTGGCGCTGACCGCCGCCGACGACCCGACCCGCGTCCTGCCCGCCGGCCAGAAGCCGCAGGACGCCCGCATCGGCAAGGTCCGCACCCTCAACGACAAGGATTTTCTCTTCACGCCGCCCGCCGACCTCAAGACCTGGGAGGCGCGGCGCCAGGCCCTCCGCGAACAGGTCCTCGTCGCCGAGGGACTCTGGCCCATGCCCGAGAAGACGCCGCTCAACGCCGTGATCCACGGCAAGATCGACCGCGATGAATACACGATCGAAAAAGTCTTCTTCGAGAGCACGCCGGGCCACTACGTCAGCGGCAACCTCTACCGGCCCAAGGGCAAGACCGGCAAATTGCCCGGCGTGCTGTTCCCGCACGGCCACTGGCAGGACGCCCGCTTCTACGACGCCGGCGCGAAGGCGGCCGAGGCGATCGTCCAGGGCGGCGGCGACAAGACCGAGGCCGGCGCCCGCTACCCGCTGCAAGCGCTGCCCGCCCAGCTCGCCCGCATGGGCTGCGTCGTCTTCCACTACGACATGGTCGGTCACAGCGACAGCAAAATGATCCCCCACGCCCAGGGCTTCACCGACGCCGAGGCCGAATTGCGGTTGCAGAGCTTCATGGGGTTGCAGACCTGGAACAGCATCCGAGCGCTCGACTTCCTCCTGTCGCTGCCGGACGTGGACCCGAACCGGATCGGCGTCACCGGCGCCAGCGGCGGCGGCACGCAGACATTCATCCTCTGCGCGGTGGACGATCGGCCGACCGTCGCGTTCCCGGCCGTGATGGTGTCCACGGAAATGCAGGGCGGCTGCGTCTGCGAGAACGCCTCGTACCTGCGCCAGGACACGGGCAACGTGGAGCTGGCCGCCCTGTTCGCGCCGAAGCCGCTCGGCATGACCGGCGCCCACGACTGGACGCTGCACGTCGAGGAGACCGGCCTGCCGCCGCTGAAGAGCCTGTACAAGCTTTACGGGGCCGAGGACCGCGTTTCGGCAAAGGTGTTCCCGCAGTTTGAACACAACTACAACCAGGTCAGCCGCGAGGTGATGTACAACTGGTTCAATAAGTACCTCAAATTGGGCCAACCGGAGCCGGTGACGGAGAAGCCGTTCGAGCCGGTCGTGCCGACGAAGGACCTGTCGGTCTACGACGAGCAGCATCCGCTGCCCAAGGATGCGGTGGATGCGTCGCGGCTGCGGCAGCTTTTGACGCAGGAGTCGGACAAGCAAATCGAGTCGCTCCTGCCGAAAGACGGCAAGGGGCTGGACGAGTACCGCCGGGTGATCGGCACGGCCCTGCGCGTGATGATCCACGACGAATTGCCGCGGCCGGAGGACGTGGAGGCGAAGGAGGTCGGCGACCGCCAGGAGCAGGACGGCGTGATCTCGCGCCGCTATCTGCTGAGCCGCAAGGGCGCCGGCGAACAGGTCCCCGCCGTCGGCATGTGCCGCGCCAACTTCAACGGCACGGTCGTCGTCTGGGTCCACCCCGACGGCAAGGCGAGCCTGTTCAAGGACGGCAAGCTCGTCCCCGAGGCGGCGCGGATTCTGGATTCGGGCGCCGGCGTCTTCGCGGTGGACGTGTTCGACGTCGGCGAGTTGGCCCTGGACAAGCCGCCCACGGTCGATCCGAAATTCGCCGGCTACACCTTCTGCTATAACAAACCGCTGCTGGCCCAGCGCGTTCATGACATCCTGACGGCCGTGGCCTACGTCCACGGCCATGAGAAAACGAAGCAGGTCGATCTTATCGGTTTTGAGGAGGCGGGACCGTGGGCGCTGCTGGCGCGGGCGCTGTGCGGCGACGCGGTAGCGCGAACGGCGGCCGACGTCCACGGCTTCCGCTTCGAGCAGGTCAAGACGACGGACGACCCGATGATGCTGCCGGGGGCGCTGAAGTACGGCGGCCTGTCGGCGCTGTCGGCCCTGGCCGCGCCGGGCGAGGTGACCATCCACAACCAGCACGGGACCGGCATGGGTCGCTGGATGAAGGCGGTGTACGAGGCGGCGGGCGCGGCGGACAAGTTCGCGGAAGACGACCGGGCGGCGGCGCATGACGTGGTGAAATGGTTGTTACGATAGCAAAAGGTCGGGTATGGCACGGCCGTCTCGGCCATGCCACGCCGCAATCTCGCCGAGCCGGACGAACCGCGATGATCCTCAACGCTTACGCCGTGCTGGACGCCGCCGTCAGCCTGCTCCGCCTCGGCCTGGGGCTGCTGGTCGTCGTCCTGTGGGTTTTCGCCTGGCTCGCCTGGCGCCGCCGCGGCGCCGGCCCCGAACGGCGCCAGGCGGCGGAGGACCGCTGCTACCTCCTGTTCATGCTCGGCGGACTGCTCCTCGCCCTCAACGTCCTCTCCTGGCCTCTGCTTTATCTCCTGTTGCAGAGCTACGTCCCGGAGTGGCCGGACGTCATGTGCATCTACGGTGTGACGCAAATCGGGGTCGGCAGCATCGGCCCCGCCCGCTTCCTGCCGCCGCTGCTGGCCGCGCTCCAGGCGATGAAGCCGGCCCTGGTCTTCCTGAGCGGCGCCTGGTTCGTCCTGTATCTCGTCAACCGGGGCACGCGCACGGCGCCGCTGACCGGCCGCGTCCTGTTCGTCCTGCTGGCGGCCTCCGCCCTCGCCGTCGCCGACGCCGCATCGGAGGTCGCCTACCTCGTCATTCCGAAGAAGGAGGAGTTCCCTGAAGGCGGCTGCTGTGCGGGCGTCTTCGACGCGGCGGGCGGCGCCTCGCGCTTCCTGCCGCCGGCGCTGTCGGGGGCGGACTCCGGCCCGTGGCTGTACGGCGGCTATTACACGATCAACGGCCTCATGGTCGTGGCGCTGGGCGCCGCCTCTCTGCGGCGGCGCCCCCGGGGCGTGGCTGGCCCCGCTTCTGCTGAGCGCGGCCGCCTCGGTCGTGGTCAACGGCCTGTTCCTGATCGACGCGGCCGCCCCGCGCCTGCTGCACCGGCCCCACCACTGCCCCTACGACCTCGTGCCGAAGGCGCCGCTGAGTCTGGTCCCGGTCGCCCTCTTCCTCAGCGGGGCGTTCTGCGTCGGCTGGGCCTGCGTCGCCGCCTGGCTCGGCGACGGCCCCGAGAGCCGGCCGCTGCTGCCGGCCGCGACGGGCCGCCTTCTCCGCCTGGCGTTTCTCGGCTATCTTGGCTCTATGGTGCTGCTGTCCGTGGAGCTGGCCCTGGCGTGACGGGGATGAGGAGTCGGTTGTCGGGGTGCGAGGAGGTTGAATGTCCATGTCTCGGTCGATCATCGCGGCCCTGGCGGCCGTGATTCTCGTGGTCGCGGGGGGCGTCGCCTACTACGTCTTCTTCTGGAACAAGGGGAACGCGCCGCCGAACCCCAGCGGCCCTTCCCCGAACGCGGCCAACGCCAGCCCCGGCTTCCGCGAGTGCGCCGAGGAATCCGGCATCGACTTCCACATGAATTTCCTCCCCAATGAGCAAGGGGAAAAGTTCAAAATTAACCTCTACGACCACGGCTGCGGCGTCGCGGTCGGCGACTTCGACGGCGACGGCCACGACGACATTTATTTCGTCAACCAGCTCGGCCGCAACGCGCTGTACCGCAACAAGGGCGACGGCACATTCGAGGATGTCACCGACAAGGCCGGCGTCGCCCTCGGCGACCGCGTCTGCGTCGGCGCCGTCTGGGCCGACTACGACAACGACGGCAAGCAGGACCTGTTCGTGACCAGCACGCGCGGCGGCAACGTGCTGTTCCACAACAACGGCGACGGCACCTTCACCGACGTCACCGAAAAGGCCCACGTCCCCTACGTCGGCCACTCGCAGACCGCCGTCTTCTTCGACTACGACAACGACGGCTACCTCGACCTGTTCGTCACCAACACCGCCAAGTGGACGCAGGACGACTACGACAAGGGGCAGCACCACTTCCCCGGCGTGCTCGAACTTCGATCAGCTGGCCGACAGCCCGATCGAACACAACATCCTCTACCACAACAACGGCGACGGCACCTTCACGGACGTGACGGCGAAGTCGGGCCTGGCGGGCAAGGGCTGGGGCGGCGACGTGGCCGTCTTCGACTTCGACGGCGACGGCTACCTCGACCTGTTCGTCACCAACATGTTCGGCGCCAGCCAGCTCTACCACAACAACGGCGACGGCACATTTACGGATGTGACCAAGGAATATCTCGGCCGCACCTCGTTCGGGGCGATCGGCTCCAAGGCGTTCGACTTCAACAACGACGGCCGGCTCGACCTGCTCGTCGTGGACATGCACTCCGACATGTGGCTGCCGCCCAAGATCCCGCCGCTGACCGGGACGCAGGACAACCTGAAGAAGAAATACGACCATGTGGTAGGTCCGTTTTATCACCGCGAGGGCGCGGCGCGAGACGCCGAGGACAGCATGGCGGGCAAGTTCAAGCTGCACTACGAGGACGTGGTTTTCGGCAACACGCTGTTCAAGCAGCTGCCCTCGGGCAAGTTCGAGGAAATTTCCGACAAGGCGAGCATGGAGACGTGGTGGCCCTGGGGGATCGCCGTCGGCGATTTCGACTACGACGGCTACGAGGACGTGTTCCTGCCGTCGGGAATGGGCTATCCCTACGGCTATTGGCCCAACGCGCTGATGATGAACAACGGCGACGAGACGTTCACCGACCGGGCGGCGAAGGAGGGGATCGACCCGCCGCCCGGCGGCACGAACCTCGCAGAGAAGATCGGCGGCCAGGACGCGGCCCGCAGCTCGCGCTGCGCCGCGACGGCCGACTTCGACGGCGACGGCCGGCTCGATCTCGTCGTCAACAACTTCAACGACCGGGCGTTCTACTACCGCAACCAGTTCCCGAAGAGGAACTACGTCGCCTTCCGCCTGACGGGGGGCAAGGCCGACGGCGGCCAGTGCGGCCGCGACGCCGTCGGGGCGCTGGTGGTCCTCCACAGCGGCGACACGGTCATGGTCCGCCAGGTGGACGCGGCCGGCGGCTACCTGTCGCAGTCGTCCAGGACGCTCCACTTCGGCCTGGGCGACCGCACCAAGATCGACCGCGTGGAAGTCAAGTGGCCGCGCCGCGGGGGCGGATACCGGACGCAGACGATCGACAATCCGGCGATCAACCAGATGCACGACGTCGCGGAACCGAAGTAAGCAGGCGCGGCGAGCGGCGGGGTTCATCCCTCGTTCCCAAACTCTGTTTGGGAACGCCTGCCGCGAAGCTCTGCTTCGCGTCCCGTTCAGGGGCCGGACGCGAAACGGAGTTTCGCGGACCTGCGCTCCCAAGCGGAGCTTGGGAACGAGGGGGTGAATCCGGCGATCAACCAGATGCACGACATCGCGGAACCGAAAAACTAGGAATCATGGAATCACGCACCCACGCCCTGGGGATCGTCCTCTTGCTGCTGGCCGGCGCGTCCGGGGCGGTGCTGGTCGCGGAAGGCCGGCCGCGGCCGGGGCGCGACGAGTCGTTCCAGCGGCTCGTCGGCGGTCTGGGATTCGGGCCGGCGGTCGATATCGGGGACTGCGCCTTCGGCTTCGACCCGCGGCTGGACGGGTCGTGTTCTCTGGAGCGCGGCCCCATCCCTGGCGGCGGATATTTCTGTCCCCGGCACGCCGGCTCCGTCTTTTACTACCCGCCGCTCAAAGAAAGGATGAAGGATGAACGATGAAGGATGAATCCATACAAAGACGCCCGTTCGTGTTTCTCCTTCCTCCTTCCTCCTTCCTCCTTTGAATTGATGCGTCGCCTCCTTGACATCTCCTTTACGGGGCTGACCGCCGTACTGCTGCACCCGCTGCGCAGCCTGGCGTCGGTCGCCGCCGTCGTCGCCGTGCTGCTGCCGTACCTGGGGGGCCTGGCGATTTCCCAGGGGGTCGAGGCGGAGGCGGAGGCGTCGGCCCGCTTCAGCGCCGACCTGTACGTCACGGGCATTCAGTTCGGCCGGCCCGTGCCGCTGCCGCTGGAGGCCGCCGACGCCGTGCGCCGGCTCGACGGCGTCACCGGGGTCGTCCCCCGCATCGTCGGCGAGGTGCGGCTCGGCAAGGAGCGGGAATACGCCGTTCTCGTCGGCCTGCCGCCGGATCACTTCGCCGGCTGGGGCGATTGCGTCGAGGGCGGTCTGCCGGGGCCGGGGCCGGGGCCGAACGAGCTGGTGCTGGGCAGCGTTTTGGCCCGGCGGCTGGGCCTCAAGGTCGGCTCGCCGATCCTGCCGTTTTACCACAGCAGCCGCGGCGACCGCGTCTCCCGCGTGGTCGGCGTCTTCAAGCCGGACGGCCCGCTGTGGCAGTCGAACCTCGTGCTGACCACGTTCGACACGGCCGCGGACGTTTTCGACCAGCACGGCCTCGCCACCGATCTGCTGGTTTCCTGCCGGCCGGGCTACCAGGCCGCCGTCAGCCAGGCCGTCGAACGGGACCTGTCGTTTCCGGCGGGCGGCGGGGCGGTGCGGGCGCGGGTGACGGGGCGGGAGGATTTGCTCGCCCTCTTGCCACAGGGCCTGCTGCACCGGGAAGGGATCTTCAACCTCCATTTTCTGCTGGCCTTCGCGGTCGGCGTGCTGGTGCTGCTGGTCACGTCGGGGGTGGGCCTGGCCGAGCGGCGCCGCGAGATCGGCGTCCTCAAGGCGACGGGCTGGCAGACCGACGAGGTGCTGCTGCGCGCCCTGGTGGAGAGCCTAGCCCTGGCCCTGGCCGGCGCCTGCACGGCGCTCTTGGCCGCGTGGGCGTGGTTGCGGCTCTTCAACGGCTGGGGCGCGGCCGGGCTGTTTCTGGAAGGCGTCGATGCGGCGCCGGGCGTGCCGGTCCCGTTCCGGCTGGCGCCCGTCCCATTCCTGCTGGCGTTCGTGATCGCGTTCGTGGTCGTCCTGACCGGGACGCTCTATTCGGCGTGGCGGGCCGCGACGGCGGCGCCGCGCGAGGCGATGAGGTGACGGCGAGAGTGCGCCATGCTTTCGCGGCCGTTCCAGGTCGTTCATGAAATACGAAACCCCTGACAGGCCGCGAAAGCATGCCACCCCTTTTCGAGACGAAAAATCTCTGCAAATTCTACCGGGCGGCCGCCCGCGACGAGGTGCGCGCGCTGGACGACGTGTCCCTGTCCGTCGAGCGCGGCGAATTCGTCGCGATCAACGGTTTATCGGGATCGGGAAAGACGACTTTGCTGGCCTTGCTCGGGGCGCTGGAGCGGCCGACGCGCGGGGCGGTCCTCTTCGACGGCAAGAACCTGACCGACTGCTCCGACGTCGAGCGGACGCGCGTGCGGCGGCGGATGGGGTTCATTTTTCAGGACTTTTCGCTGATCCCGAACCTGTCGGCCGGGGACAACGTCGCCTACCCGCTGATCCCGCGCGGCGTGCCGCGGGCGGAGCGGAGGCGGCGGGCCGGGGAGTGGCTGTCGCGCTTCGGGCTGTCGGGAAAGGCGGGGCGCGGGCGGGAGACCTGAGCGGCGGGGAGCAGCAGCGCGTGGCCGCCGCCAGGGCGCTGGCCGGCCGGCCGGAGGTGGTGATCGCGGACGAGCCGACGTCGAACCTGGACGCCGAGGCGGCGGCGGCGCTGCTGGCGGTGCTCCGGGAGTTGTACGCCGCGGGCGGGACGCTGGTGCTGGCGTCGCACGACCCCCGGACGACGGGGCCGGCCACGCGGGTGATCGAACTGAAAGCGGGGAAGCTCGTTTAGCCGCTCTTCGCAGAAGAGCGCTTCGCCGACGCGCTCTTCTGCGAAGAGCGGCTGAACGAGATCAATCCTTGACGTGCGCCATGACGAAATCGCACAGCGCCTTGGCCATGGGATCGTCGTCCTTGCCCATCTTGACCACCTCGTTGAAGTGGTCGTGGTCCTTGAACTTCATCGTCTCGGCCGAAACCTTGTCCGCCTTCAGCGCCTTGCAGAAGTCCTCCGACGCCACGTCGCAAAACGGATAATCCTTGTCTGCGTAGACGATGAGGAACGGCGGGCAGCCCTCGTGGACGTGGTTGCGCGGCCACGCCTTCTTGCGCTCCTCGGGGTCCTTGCCGAAGACCTCGTTGAAGTAGCCGTCGAGCAGCTCGTAGACGCCGCTGACCGGCATCACGCCTTTGACATCCTTGAGCGACAGCCCCTCCGCCTGGAGGTAGCTCTCGTCGGTCCCCAGCAGCGCGACCAGGTGGCCGCCGGCCGACTGGCCGCAGATGAACAGCTCGTCGGCCCGACCGCCGTATTCGCCGATGTGCTTGTGCGTCCAGGCGAAGGCGGCGGCCACGTCCTTGATGTGTTCGGGGTGCTTGACGTGCGGCGACAGGCGGTAGCTGATGACCACGGCGCCGATGCCGTGGCGGGCGAACATCTTGCCGATCCCTTCGTAAATGCCGAAGAAGTTGCGGTCGCCGAACACCCAGGCGCCGCCGTGGACGAACATCACGACGGGGAACTCCTTCTTGCCCTTGGGCAAATAAAGGTCCAGCTGGTGCTTGTTCTTGTCGGCGTCGTCGCCGTCGCAGTACGTGATATCCTTGGTCGTTTCGACCTCGCAGCGCGTCTCGTCCGCGGCGCGGGCCTGGCGGGGGCCGCAGCAGGACAGGAGCAGGGCGGCGGCCGTCATCCCGGCGAACGGCGTCAGCACACGGAGTCGTCGAAACATGTCAGTTTTCCTCGTCGTGCAAGGACCAGGCGGGGAGAGTCGTTGCTCTGTATACTTCCGATCGTCGAGACGGGTTTCGCGGCGCTTACGGGCGATCCGCCAAAAGATGCAGCAGCGCCGAAACCGTCCGGGCCGCGTCCAGCTCGCCGCCGCGCCAGCGGTCAAGCAGCCCCCGCACGGCGCCGTCGGCCCGCGCCGCCGTGAACCGCACGGCTAGCGCCTCCTGAGTCAGCCGCAACAATTCATCGGCGGCGTCTCTGCCGGCGCGGCGCGGCGGACAGGCCATGATCGCCGCCCACAGCGCCTCGACGCCGGCGCCGGTGCGGGCGCTGACGCGGAACACCGGCGGCGCCTTGCCCGGCGCCAGCGCCAGCGCCGCCAGCACCTGGGCTTCCACGCGCTCCGCCCCCGGCAGGTCGGCCTTGTGGATCGCGACCACGTCGGCCACTTCCAGCAGCCCCGCCTTCTCCCACTGCAAGTCGTCGCCGGTCTCCGGCTGCAACAGCAGCACCAGCACGTCCGCTAAATCGCGCACGGCCGTGTCGCCCTGGCCGGCGCCGACCGTCTCGACCAGCACCACGTCGAAGCCGAAGGCCTCGCAGACGCGAATCAGCGGACCGAGGCGCTCGGCCACGGCGCCGCGACCGCCGGCGGCGGCGAGGCTGCGGATGAAGACGCCGTCGTCGTCGGGCCGGGCCGGCATCCGAAAGCGGTCGCCGAGCAGCGCGCCGCCCGTCAGCGGACTTTGCGGATCGCAAGCGAGGACGGCCACGGTCAGGCCGTGTACCCGCGCCTGCTCCACCAGCTTGCCGGCCAGCGTGCTCTTGCCGACGCCGCCGCCGCCGGTCAATGCGACCACGCGGGACAACCCCCCACCCCAACCCTCCCCCGCAAGGGGGGAGGGAGTCCCAATTGCCCCCTCCCCCGCAAGGGGGGAGGGAGTCCCAATTGCCCCCTCCCCCGCAAGGGGGGAGGGAGTCCCAATTGCCCCCTCCCCCCTTGCGGGGGAGGGTTGGGGTGGGGGGGGACGCCGGCCAGAATCTCGTCCACGCGCTCGCCACGCGCCACCAGGGTAAGGAGACGGGCCAGGGCGTTGCGGTCGCGGCGGCGGAAGCGCTCGAGCAGTTCGTCAAGCATGGCCCGGCCTCGGCTCCTGCTGGAGGAAGGCGACGATGTCCGGCAGCGGCGTGCCGGGGCCGAAGACGTGAGCCACGCCCATTTCGCGGAGTTTGGGGATGTCGGATTCCGGGATGATGCCGCCGATCAGGACGCCGACGTGGCCCAGCCCGGCTTCGCGCAGCAGCTGCAGGACGCGCGGCGCCAGGGTCATGTGGGCGCCGCTGAGGATGCTGAGGCCGAGCCAGTCGGCGTCCTCGTCGGCGACGGCGCGGACGACGGCTTCCGGCGTTTGCCACAGACCGGCGTAGATGACGTGCATGCCGGCGTCGCGCAGGGCGCGAGCCACGACCTTGACGCCGCGGTCGTGGCCGTCCAGGCCGACCTTGGCGAGCACGACGCGGATGGGGGGTGCGGATGTCATCGGGCCGTTCCCGGAGGGATAATAACGAGGAAAGCCGCCTTGCGGGCGACGCCCCTGTCATATTACCGCGCTGGGTCGGTCGTCGTCGTCAGGAACCGGTGGGGACGTGGAGCTTGCCGGCCACGGTGCTGAAGGTGTTGCCGACTTTCAGGCCCAGGCTGTTGAGCGAGCCGATGCAGACCATCACGATCAGCGCCAGCATGACGGCGACCTCGACCGCCGCGGGGCCGTCCTCATCTTTCAGAAAGCGGATAAGACTCTGTTCGAGATGGCGCACGGGAGCGGTACTCCGGTTCCGGGTTGGAGACGTCGATCGGGAAGGCGGGCGTCCGTTCGCCGTCGCATTCCAGGGGCAGGTGCGAGGAGGCAAGGGAGAGCTGCCATTCGTTCACCCAACTGTAGGTTGGGGTTGCAGCGGCGTCAAGTTTCCGCGGCGGGCGGACGGCGAAAGGTGCGCGCCTATAGGCTATCCTCCCCGTCGCCCGCGTTCCGAGGGAGTGCGTCCATGAAGATGCGGCTGGGGTTCGCGGCGGCGCTGGCGCTGGCGGTCGGGTGCAATCCGACGAAGCCCGTCCCGATCGACGACCCGCCGGCGCTGGGTCCGGGACCGACGGCCGACGTGTACACGCCGCCGCGGCACTACGTCTGCTGCCGCGCCTCCGGCCCCATCACCATCGACGGGCGCATCGACGAGGCCGCCTGGGATGCGGTCCCGTGGACGGAAGACTTCATCGACATCGAAGGCGACCGCAAGCCGGCGCCGCTTCCGCACGCGGGCCAAGATGCTCTGGGACGACCACTATTTCTACATCGCGGCCGAGCTGGAGGAAGCCCACGTCTGGGGCACGCTCACCGAACACGACTCCGTCATCTTTCACGACAACGATTTCGAGCTGTTCATCGACCCCGACGGCGACAACCTCAACTACGCCGAATTCGAGATGAACGCCCTCAACACCGGCTGGGACCTGCTGCTGGACAAGCCTTACAAGGACGGCGGCAAGGCCGACAATTCCTGGGAGATTCCGGGCCTGAAAACGGCGGTTCACGTGGACGGCACGCTCAACGACGCGCGCGACGTGGACAAGGGATGGTCGGTGGAGATCGCCCTGCCGTGGGAGGTCCTCGGCAAGCTGTCGGCCCAGCCCGCCCCGCCGCGCGACGGCGACCAGTGGCGCGTCGATTTCTCGCGCGTCGAGTGGAAGACAAATATTGAGGACGGCAAATATGTTAAAATCCCCGGCGAGCGCGAGGACAACTGGGTTTGGTCGCCGCAGGGCGTGGTCAACATGCACCGGCCGGAGACGTGGGGCTACGTCCAGTTCTCGACGGCCGCGCCGGGGGCCGCCGCGTTCCGCCCCGACCCGGCCAGGCCGGCCAAGCATCAGTTGATGCGCATTTATTACGCCCAGCACGACTTCCTTAAGGCCCACAAGCGCTACGCCAAGACGCTGGAGGAGCTGGGCCTCGGCGGCTTGAAGGACGAGACGCTGGCAGGGCCGCCGACGATCGAGGCGGGCGCCGACCATTTCCAGGCGACGGCGGAGGTGAAGCTGCCCAGCGGCGGGACGCGACGGTGGAACGTCCGCGAGGACTCGCGGCTGTGGGCCGCCGACGAGCCGGGGTCGTGATGGGGGCCGCCATCGCCGAACGCCGCACCGTTCATACAATGCTGGCGAAGCTTACAGACAAACTTTGGGTGCTTTGGGCGGAATGAGACGGAAGCGCAATCCGTGCCGACGCCGGCCCCGCCCACCGGCCGCACCGTGCTCCTATTCCCCAGGGCAAGCCCATGCTGAACTTCCTCCCGCGTCTCCGCCGATCCCGTTCCGCCACGCGCCCGGCCGCCCGACCTCGGTTGGAAGCGCTGGAGGATCGCACGCTGCTGTCCACGTTCTTCGTGGTCCCGGCCGGCGCCGCCGACAACGTCACCCGCTTCCCCTCCCTGCAAGCGGCCCTGGCCGCCCCTGGCCTCGGCGCCTCCGGCGTCGTCCAGATCGAACCCGGCGCTTCCCCGGGAACCATTCAGAACAGCGACCTGCCGAACGTCGCCGGCCTCACCATCCAGGGCGACCCGACGGCGCCCCTGTCGTCCATCCCGCAGTTCAACGTCCGCGACGCGCTCGTCATCGGCGGCGGCCAGGCGGGGTTCACCCTGAGCAACGTCAACGTCGGCCTGGGAGGGTCGGCCAGCATCGTCTTCGACACGACCGCGACCATCTTCAATTCCAGCATCACGGATTTCAGCTCCACGGCCCGCGCCGCGGTCGTCTTCGCCGGCGGCGCCGACGCCCTGCTCCAATCGACCGTGACGAACGTGGGCGGCGTCGGAGCGCCGGACCTGGTGGACGTGCAATTCGCCGGCGCCAACCTCTTGCGCGGCGACACCTTCGCGGCGGACGCTCCCACCGGCAGTCTGCTGGCCTACCGCGCCGCCGCCGGCGTCGCCGTCCCGGACGTGGTCCGCGACAGCGCCTTTGTCGCCGCTCCGGGGACCGCGACCGGCAGCCCCCTCGTGGAAGTGAGCCAGGTGGGGCCGACGGTCGTGATCTTCCAGAACAACACCTTTTCGGACCCCAATCCGGGCGTCACCGGCATTCGCCTGGAGCCGGGCACGCAGGGAACCCAGATCGTCGGCAACGTCATCAGTCTGACGGGCGGGGCCGCCACCGGGGTCGCCGTCCTGGGCGGCGTGCAGACCGAAACGCCGATCACCACCAGCGCCTTCCTCCAGGGCAACCAGATCAGCACCAACGGCTCCGGCACGGGCCTGGTCATCACCACCGGCGTCAGCGAGGCCGACGTCGTCAACGTGAAGGTGCAGGGCAACGAGTTCTACGACAACCAGCTGGCCGTCAACGTCCTGGAAGCCGGCGGACCCAACGACGGCATCGACCTGGGCGGCGGCAGCCAGGGCAGCCTGGGCGGCAACGACCTGCGCGACGCCCTTCCCGGCGCCGCGTTCAACACGTCGAACAGCCTCGGCAGCAACGCCGCCTTCGTCGCCATCCTGTTCAACGACGCCCTGAGACGGGCCGGCGACCTGAGCAACCCCAACGACGCGGGGGCGTTCGTCAACGCCCTCAACAGCGGCGCCATGAGCCAGGCGGCCGTCGCGGCCGCCATCGTCGGCTCGCCGGAAGGGCTGGGCGTCCTGGTCGATGGGCTGTACCAGAAGGTCCTGGGTCACGCCGCCGACCTGTCCTCCCGCGCCGGCTTCGTGACCTTCCTCCAGAACGGCGGCACGGTCGAGCAGGTCGTCGCCGATCTGGTCCTGTCGCCGGAGTTCACCGCCCGCTATGGCGCCTCCGATGCGTTCGTCCAGGCGCTGTACACCAGGCTCCTGGGCCGCAACGCCAGCGCCGACGAATCGGCCACGGCGGTCGCCGCGCTGCCGACGATCGGCCGGGCCGGATTGGTGAACGCGGTGCTGACCTCGACGGAATTCCGCGGGGACGTGGTGCGGGAGCTGTACGGCTTCGTCATCGCGCCGGCGCCGGCCGTGGCCAGCGTCTTCCCGCCGCTGCTGCACCGGCCGGTGAACCCTACCTCCACCGAGGGGAACGTCTGGGTCGAGTCGCCCCTCGACGTGTTCAGCATTTACAAGGGATTTGCAGGCTCTCAGGAGGCCTTCCAGGGCAACAGCGGCGTTCTGACGGCGACCGCCCTGTTTGCGACGGCGACGCTGGTGGCGTCCAGCAATACGCCGTCGGTCTTCGGCCAGGCCGTCACCTTCACGGCGACCGTGACCGGCTCCGGGAGCATCCCCACCGGGCAGGTCGAGTTCTTCGACGGATCGACGGACCTCGGGCCAGGCACGGCGCTGACGCCGGTGGCCGCCCACAGCGCGACCTCCACGATCACCGTCTCGACGCTGTCGGTCGGCGGTCACGCCATTGAGGCGGTCTACACGCCGTCGGGCGACTTCGCGGGCAGCGCCGGCTCGGCGGCCCAGGTGGTGGACGCGACGACCGCGACCGGAGTGGTTTCCGCCCTCAACCCCTCCGTTTTTGGGAATTCGGTGACGTTCACGGCCACCGTCACGAACACCAGCGGCAACGGCGGCCCGCCCACGGGCAGCGTCGCGTTCTTCGACGGAGCGAACCCGCTCGGCGCCGGGTCGGCGCTGACCGCGACCGGCCCCAACGCCGCGACTTCCAGGCTTACCACCGCGAACCTGTCGGGCGGCAACCACGCCATCCAGGCGGTCTACACGCCGGCCGGCGACTTCCTCGCCAGCAGCGGCGCGCTGACGCAAGTGGTGAACGCCGCCACCTCGACGACGGTGGCGTCCAACCTCGACCCCTCGACGTTCGGCCAGAACGTGACGTTCACGGCCACTGTCACGAACACGAGCGGCAGCGGCGGCCCGCCGACCGGCAGCGTCGAGTTCTTCGACGGCGCGACGGACCTCGGCGCCGGATCGGCGCTGACGACGACTGGACCCGACGCAGTGACTTCCACGTTCAGCACAACGAACCTGGCGGCGGGCAACCACAACATCCGGGCGGTCTACACGCCGGCCGGCGATTTTCTCGGCAGCAACGGCGCGGTGGTGCAGGTCGTGGACGCCGCCACCTCGACGGCGGTGGCGTCCAACCTCGACCCCTCGACGTTCGGCCAGAACGTGACGTTCACGGCCACTGTCACGAACACGAGCGGCAGCGGCGGCCCGCCCACCGGCAGCGTCGAGTTCTTCGACGGCGCGACGGACCTCGGCGCCGGTTCGGCGCTGACGACGACCGGCCCCGACGGCGCGACTTCCACCTTCAGCACCGCGGGCTTGTCGGCGGGCAATCACAACATTCGGGCGGTCTACACGCCGGCCGGCGATTTTCTCGGCAGCAACGGCGCGGTGGTGCAGGTCGTGGACGCCGCCACCTCGACGGCGGTGGCGTCCAACAACGACCCCTCGACGTTCGGCCAGAACGTGACGTTCACGGCCACTGTCACGAACACGAGCGGCAGCGGCGGCCCGCCTACCGGCAGCGTGGAGTTCTTCGACGGCGCGACGGACCTCGGCGCCGGATCGGCGCTGACGACGACCGGCCCCGACGCCGCGACTTCCGCCTTCAGCACCGCGGGCTTGTCGGCGGGCAACCACAACATCCAGGCGGTGTACACGCCCACCGGCGACTTCCTCGGCAGCAGCGGCTCGGTGGCGCAAACGGTGAACGCCGGCACCTCGACGGGCGTGGTTTCCAACCTCGACCCCTCGACGTTCGGCCAGAATGTGACGTTCACGGCCACCGTCACGAACTTGAACGGCAGCGGCGGGCCGCCCACGGGTTCGGTCGAGTTCTTCGACGGGCTGACGTTCCTCGGCTTCGGCACGGCGCTGACGGCGAACGGCGCGAACACCGCCGCCTCCACCTTCACCACCTCGGCCCTGTCGGTCGGGGCCCACAACATCCGGGCGGTCTACACGCCGGCCGGCGATTTCCTCGGCAGCAACGGCTCGGTGACGCAAACGGTGAACGCCGGCACCTCGACAGGCGTGGTCTCCAACCTCGACCCCTCGACGTTCGGCCAGAACGTGACGTTCACGGCCACCGTCACGAACACGAGCGGCAGCGGCGGCCCGCCCACCGGCAGCGTGGAGTTCTTCGACGGCGCGACGTTCCTCGGATTCGGCACGGCGCTGACCGGGGCCGGCCCCGACGGCGCGACCTCCACGTTCAGCACCGCGAACCTGGGGGCGGGCAACCACAACATCCAGGCGTTCTACGTGCCTACCGGCGACTTCCTGGCCAGCAACGGCGCGGTTTCGCAAGTCGTGGACGCCGCAACCACCACGGCGGTGGGGTCCGACAACAACCCCTCGGCCTTCGGCCAAAACGTGACGTTCACGGCCACGGTCACGAACGCGAGCGGCAGCGGCGGGGTTCCGGTCGGGAGCGTCGAGTTCTTCGACGGCGCGACGGACCTCGGCCCGGGGTCGGCGTTGACGGCGACCGGCGCCGATACGGCGACCTCCACCTTCAGCACCACGAACCTGACGGTGGGCGGCCACAACATCCAGGCGGTGTACACACCGGCGGCGGGCGCCGACTTCCTCGGCAGCAGCGGCTCGGTGGCGCAAACGGTGGGCCCCACCCTCCTTAAGTGATTCCCGGCGGCTGGCACGTCTCTCCCACGGGCCTGGCGCGGCGCTGGCGCCGGCCCCGTGGGAGATCGCCCCGTTTGCCTGCTTTCCCTTCCCGGCAATCCTCCGCCCCTACCGACGGCGTTTCGGGAAAAACCGGACTTGTCGGCGAAGTCGGTGTTCCGGTTCTCCCGATAGTACCCGATGTAACAGCGGGTCCATCCGACCCGACCGCCGCGCGAGCAGCGTTTTCGTGCGCGCCGGAGACCCTCCGCCCCCGGGCGGCGTGAAAAACCGTAAAGGGAGTGCCAGGATATGAAATGGGCGCATTGGGCGGGCGCGGCCGTCTGTCTGGCTTCCCTGGCCGGGGTCGCGGCGGGCGACAGCGCGGAGCTGGGGCCGCCGGTCCCCGCCGGGTGCGGTTGCTGTCCGCCGCCCTACTTCCCCGGCGTCCCGACGCCCAGTTACCCCACGCCCGGGACGAACCCGGCGCCGGGCACGAACCCGGCGCCGGGGACGAACCCGGCGGAGTCGCAGCCCTCGACGACGGCGGGCGAGGCGTTCGCCCAGGGATCGGAGGCCGGCACCCAGGCGGCCGCCAGCGTCGCCCCCGCCTTCTTCGGCGACCAGATCGGCTCCATCGCTACGCTGGGCAACGTCTTCACCCCGCCGCAGATTGGTGGGCCGAACGGCAGCGCCGGCGCCTCGCCGCTGCGCGGGTTTTCCGGCAACGTCGCCGCCGTCGCGGCCCCCGTCCCGCTGGACGCCGCCTACAAGATCGCCGAGAACGAAAGCCCCCGGCCGCAGAACCGCGTCTACGTCAGTTACAATTTCTACGACAACGTGGACCAGTCGCTGCGGGCGTTCGGCGTCGGACGGGCCGACCTGAGCCGCGAAACGGTCGGCCTGGAGAAGACGTTCGACCAGGGCGAATCGTCCTTCGGCGTGCGGCTGCCGGTCTTGCAGCTGACCGGCGACCACTTGGTGCAGGACGACGAGATGGGCGACATGAGCCTGATCTACAAGCACGCGATCATCGACGACCCGCAGACCGGCAACCTGCTGTCGGCCGGCATGCTGCTGACGCTGCCCACCGAACGGAAGCTGTTCATCGCCGGCGAGAGCAGCCTGAATTCGACGCTGTTCCAGCCCTTCGTCGGCTTCATCTACAATGTCGATAGCTGGTACTTCGAGGGCTTCGAGTCGGTGGCCGTACCGACGGACATGCGCGACGTGACGCTGATGTTCAGCAGCCTGGGCGTGGGCTACAACCTTTACGTGGACGACTGCCCGGACGCCCCGGTTCGCTTCGTCCGGCCGCAGCTGGAGGTCCACGTCAACACGCCGCTGACGCACCGCGGCCTGAGCAGCACGCCGATCGGCTTCCCCGACGCGGTGGACCTGACGTCCGGCGTCCGGGTGCTGTTCCGCCAGCTGGAGTTCGGCGCCGCGGCGGGAACGTCGGTGACGGGGCCGAAGGTGTACGACGTGGAGGCGTTCGCCAACATGACGTACCATTTCTGATAAATGCGATTTTGAATATGCGGTTAGCCGCGACGCGGAGCGGAGCGCTCGGGACCAGCGCTCCGCTCCGCGTCGCGGCTAACCGCTTTTCCTTTGCTCCTCTCCGCCGCGTCGGGTAGCCTCAATCCCATCACCCCATCGGAGGCTGCCATGCGCACCACGTTTTTCGCCGTATTGTTCGGAAGCCTGCTGCTCGCCGTCGTCGCCCCCGCCGCGCCCGCCGACGAGGCGCCGTACGACCTCGTCCTTCGCAACGGCAAGATCGTGGACGGCACGGGCAACCCGTGGTACGTCGGCGACGTGGCGATCCGCGGCGACCGCATCGTGGCGGTCGGCCACATTCCGCCGGCGCCCGCGAAGCGCGAGATCGACGCCAAAGGGCTGGTCGTCGCGCCCGGCTTCATCGACATGCACTCCCACTCCGATTACACGCTATTGGAGGACGGCGACGCCCAGAGCAAGGTCCGGCAGGGCGTCACCACGGAAGTCATCGGCGAGGGCCAGTCGGCCGGCCCGTACCTCGGCAAGCTGCTGCCGCACTCGGCCGTCGTCGCCGGCAAGACGGTTCACTGGACGACGCTGGGCGGGTATTTCGACACACTCGAACATGCCGGCGTCTCGGTCAACGTGGCGTCCTACGTCGGCCTCGACAACGTGTGGCAGGGCGTGATGGGCGGCTCGTTCGACCGGCCGACGCCGGCCCAGATGGACGAGATGAAGGCCGAGGTGGACGGGGCGATGAAGGACGGGGCGTTCGGCCTGTCCACCATGCTGGCGATGCCGCCCGGCTCCCTGGCGACCACCGACGACCTCGTGACGCTGGCGTCCGTCGCGGCCAAGCATCACGGCATCTACTCCTCGCACATTCGCAACGAGGGAACGGGAGTTTTCGATTCCGTCAAGGAGGCGATTGCGGTCGGCGAGCGCGCCAACCTCCCGGTGGACATTATCCATTTGAAGATCGCCGACCAGAAGTACTGGGGCCGGATGAACGAGGTCGTCGCGCTGATCGAGGAGGCCCGCAAGCGCGGTGTGAACGTGCAGGCCAACGTGTACCCCTACACGCGCGGCAGCAACGATCTGGTCAGCATCATCCCGCCGTGGGCGCATGAGGGCGGGACAGCGGCCCTGCTGGGACGGCTGAAGGATCCGAAGCAGCGCGAGCGGATGAAAAAGGAGATCCGCGAAGGCCTGCCGGGCTGGTACGACCATTACACGGCCGTCGGCGGCGACTGGTCGCGGATGCTGGTGGCCGGCAAGGGCGCCTATGAGGGCCTGACGATGGACCGCGTCATCGCCGCGCGGAGCAAGGGCAAGGACCCGGCCCCCGACCCGCTGGACGTGCTGTTCGACGTGTTGATCGAGGAGGGCGGCTCGGTGCCGACGGTCTACGAGCATCATACGGAAAAGGACATGAACCTTGTATTGACATTTCCTTGCCGTGGTGACTAGAATGGGCGCAGCCCCAAGGAGGCCGCACCCATGCCAGGCAAAAGCACTTCTGAGATAGCCGCTCTCGCTTATAGCTACGTTCGGTTCAGCACCCCCGAACAGCGGAAAGGCGACTCGCTCCGCCGCCAGGTCGAATCGACCGAGGCATGGTGCGACAAGAACGGCGTCACTCTGGACGGCTCGCTCACCCTCCGCGACCTCGGCGTGTCCGCGTTCCGCGGCGCCCACCGCGACGACAAACACTGTCTCGCGCAATTCCTTCGGGCCGTCAATCAGGGCAAGGTGGCCAGAGGATCGTACCTCATCATCGAAAACTTGGATAGGCTGAGTCGGGAAGACGAGCGCACGGCCTTCCGGCTCTGGCTCGACATCCTTGACGCCGGGGTGTCCATCGTCCAGCTGTTCCCGGAGACCGTGTTTCGCCATGAGCGATCCGACTTAACCGACATCATCCGCGCCGTCATCGAACTGAGTCGCGGACACTCGGAAAGCCGAGCGAAGAGTGAGCGCAACGGCGCGGCGTGGGAGGCGCAGCGCGAGATGGTACGCGCCGGAAAGGGCATTCTCACCCATCAGCTGCCCGCGTGGATAGAAGAGTCGGACGGAGTGTTGCGCCTCGTCATCGACAGGGCGGCCGCGGTGCATCGCGTCTACACGCTGGCCGCCGCCGGGCTGGGCGCCGCCCTCATCGTGAAGACCTTGGAGCGGGAGGGGTTCGCCGCCATCGGCCCCTCGGGTCGTTGGTCGCGCGCCTATGTCGGCGCCATCCTCAAGGATCGCCGCTCTGTGGGGGAGTTTCAGCCTCGTTATCGCAACGGCCGGCCGGCCGGCGACTCCATCCCCGACTATTTCCCTCCCGTGGCCACGGAGGAGGAATGGGCATTGGCCACGGCTGCGTCAGCGGGACGCAGGATTCCGCGGGGCAGGGTCGGCGAACGCATCAACATCTTCGCCGGCCTTCTCTACAACGCCCGAAACGGCGATCGCTACTACGTTGGAACCCGGACGAACAATGGCAAGCATCGGCGCGTGTTGATCGCGGAAGGGTCGTGTCAGCACGGCGGCCCCGCTCACGGCTTTGACCTGGAAGTGTTCGAGAAGGCCGTTCTCACGTCCCTTCGTGAAATCAACCCGCGCGACATCTTGGGCGACGAACCGGGGCAAGACGAGGTTCTTGTCCTGGCGCGTGAGCTGGCCCACGTACAGAACCGACTGGACGCAATACAGGCGGAGCTGGAGAAGGCCGGGGATATCAAGGTGTTAAGCAGGGCCGCGACGACGCTTCAGCAACGGGAGAAGGAATTGCAGGAGCAATTAGCCGCGGTGAAGCGAGAGGCGGCGCATCCGGCCGCGGAAGCGTGGGGCGAAGCCATGTCCCTCATTGAAGCGCTGGACAAGGCCCCGGACCCCAAGGACGCCCGCCTGAGACTGCGGGCGCTTTTGCAGCAGCAAGTCAAGGAAATCTGGGTACTGGTCATGCCGCTGAGTCCCGCCCGTCGCGTCTGCACCGTGCAGGTCTTTTTCGAGGGCGACGCGCGGCGCGATTACCTGATTTCCAGTCAGTCCGCGGGCAACTATCGCCGAGCGGAATTCGCGGTGCGGTCGTTTGCCGACGCCGTTCCTGGCGCCGGCGGCCTGGATCTCCGCCGGCGGGAAGACGCCGCGGCGCTGGAGGCGATGCTGGGGAAGGTCAAGCTGGACGCCCTGGCGGGTGCCTCGGCGGACGCCGTGTGAGGCGGAGCAGCGCGGCCCTTCACTTCCCATCCTTCTTCCGTCCCTTCGTCGGCCGGCCCGGCTTGCGTCGCGTCGTCGTCGTTCTGGGCGTCGTCGTGAAGGCGCCGCTTTCCACGCCCAAGGCGCTCGCCAGGGCTTGCACGGTTTTCCAGGACGGTGAACGCCGCCCTTGCTCCAAGTGCGCAACCCCGTCCCGGCTCAGGCCGGCCTTGATCGCCAGGGCCTCTTGTGTGAGACCGGCCGACTCCCTCAACTCCCGTAGCCGCGCCGCGAACCGATCCTTGTTTTCCACCAGATGCACCCCGCGAAAAAAATAGTCCAAATGGACTTGACTCCGGTTCCGACGATCCTTATGATTCCGTGTGTCCACCTGTGCCAATTATACCGCCGGGCGTGCTGCGATCAAGACCCGGTGCTGACGACGACGGGGAGGACTGACCCCATGCACCCGACCCCCATCCACTACGGCGTAGCCGCGGCGCTCGTGGCCCTGCTGTCTCTTCTGGCGGCCGTGCTGCACTGAGGCAACGCGGCTCTTCAACCGACCATGGCGCGGGGAACCTGGCGTACAGGCCCACCGACCAAGCCCGGTCGCAAACGTGGCAGACTCGGGAAGTCGCTAAACCCGTCCAGTCCACGCGGCGGACCTGAAAACAGCGCGGCCCCGGAGACGATCATCCGCCGTGTCAGTCGGCGGCGGGGCATTCGACCCCCAACCCCCCGTCCGTGCCCATCGGGAACGGCGTCCCCACTCGCCAGGATCGGCGCCCACGACACAACGGACTCGCCCCCGGCTCGCCCCGCACAACCGGCCGCGTGGACGTTCCGCGTCGGCCGTCATTCCACGTTCGCCCGTGCTGGAGAAGACCTCATGGCGAAATCGATCCCGATCCCGTCCCCCACCGCGACACCCGCCCCGACACGCCGGCAAGCCTTGTCCGGCCTGGTCGGCCTGGCCGCCGCCGCCCTGGTCGCGGCGCCCGCGAAGGCGTCCCCCGCGGCCCTGGCCGCCCCGGCGAAGTCCCTCATGACGGAACTGTCGGATGAGGATCTTGCGCACCTCGGCGAGCGCCGCCAAACGCCCGCCGAGGCCAAGCTGGAGGCCGATTGTCATGCTGTGCTGGCGCCCGCGTTCCAGGAGTTGCTGGACGCCCTGGAAGCCGTGCAAGGCCAGCACGGGGAGGCGTGCAAGGACGCCGAATGCGGCTGGTGCATCGCCGTGGAGGGCCTGTCCTACAGCGTCCAATGGATGTCCGACCTCGCAGAAAGCGACGCCCCCTTCGCCGCGAGACAAGCCGCCGAGCGTGAAATCGAACGGAGGCAGGCGCAGGTAGCGGCCGCCGGCACGCGCCACGACTGCCCCGTCCTTCGCGCCGATACCGCCCTTGACCGACTGGCCGACGCCCTCGACGAAACGTTTGACGCCCACGTCGCCGCCGATGCGGAGGACGCCCGGCTCGCCGAGGATGCACGGCTCTGGGCGTGGGTGCTGGGGCAAGTGCGAGCCGAGTTCGATAACCAGAGCGTTTGCCGGATGAACGCTGTTGATCTGACGGCGGCCGGCGGGCACGGAGATCGTGAACGCGATTCAGTACGGGAAGATTAAGATCGTGGCACGGCTGGGGGAGTTGATGCCGGCGAAGACGCGGGAAGAAACGGGCAAGGAAGGCGGACGCGGAAAGAAAAAAGGTGCTGCATCAGGTGCAGCACCTTTTGCAGATCACACCAAGGCCAAATACCGCAAGGTGGCGGCCCACGTCCCGCCGCTGGTCGCGCTGGAAACCGGCCGGCGGCCCATGTTACAATGCCCGTCTGAATTCTCGCGGGGACGGTCGGAGTAGCTACCGACCGCAAGCCTGGTCGCTGGCGTGTCGTTCTCCTGGCGACGACGCCAGCGACCAGGCCTTCTCCGCGGGATCTTTTCAGGAGCCTTCCCGCATGTCCACCCCCGCCGATCTACCCGATCATCCCGAACGCCCCGCCAGCCCAACCCGCCCTGGTCTTACCGCCGTCGAGTTTCACGCTGCTTTCAAAGGCTACACGCCGCTGTCGCTGGCCGACGACGCCTACGAGCTGCGCGACCTGGAACGGGCGATCCTCCGATACCTTCCAGACGCGGCACGCATGGCTCAGCAGCTCGCCGAGGGCCGCTTGAGTGGGGAACCGTTCGCGGCCGTGTTCGTGCCGCTGGAGCGGAACGTCGGGCGTGTTTTGGAACAAGCCGCACCCCTTGAACGGCGGTTGTGGCACGCCAGGGCCGCGGCCGGATTGGCACCCCGGCCCTTCGACGCCGAGGCCAACGGCACGAGCGCCACAATGGCGTTGCTTGGCGTGGCCCGGCGCGTCGTCAACCTCGTGTGGGAAGTCGTGGGCGGATCGGTATGCGGCTTCGACGACGACGACGACTCGCCGGGGATCTACGAAGTGATGGAGTGGAATTCCACGGCCGGCGAGCTGCGGGAACGATTCAGCACGGCCTTCCGGTTTCCCGATTCGGCCCTGTTGTTGCACGAAATGAGGATGGAGCTGATGCAGCTGGACGGCCTGGTCATGCCAGACGCACCAGCCGCGTCCGCCACGGTTGGGGCGCGGGAAGCCGTCGCGGCCCCCGCCGTGGTTGACGCCGACGCGCCCACGATCCCCATGCGGGCGGCGGCGGCGCGGACGCAGCGGACGCAGCGGACGAAAAAGCCCAAGCAGGAACCGGAGATCGAACCTTTGTCCCCGGAAACGACGCCGCACCCGGTAGAGGTCAAGCAGCCGGCCGCGAACCCGATCCCGGTTTACATCGTGGCCCGGCCTGACGGCCAAAGCTCGCCCCCGGCCGTGGCCGCCGATCCCCCCGTCTGCCGGTTGCGCATCGAAGGCGAGAAGGTCTTTCTCGACGGCCAGGCGGTCACTCTCGACATGGGACCGGAAACTCGGGGCGCCGCCCTGTGCATGTTGGGCCATTTGCTCGCGGCGGGGGGCGAGTGGGTCAGCGGTCCCGAATTGAACGCGAAGGAAGTTGAGGGGTCTTGCCGCGAACACGACGGTGCGCGCTGGGACCGCGCCCGGAACGCGCTTCCCGAGGCCCTACGCGACCTTGTCGAGTCCGGCCGCGGCAAAGGCTACCGTCTTGCTCTTTGATTTGGAATAAGTTTGGAATAAGTGGAATAAGTAGTACATAGCTGTTCCAACTGCCGTAGCGCATAATGACTCCAGTGGCTCAAACACTGGAGGCGCTATGCGTGGCTCTACCGAGTCCAACACGGGATCAATCCGCCTGACGGACCGCCTGCCCTCGGCGGATGAGATCGCCCACCGCCTGACCCAAATCACACAAGAGCAATCCGTATTGCGGCAAATGCTCAAGGCCGCCGCCCGGTGCGAACGGTACGAAGCCGGCGCCAGAGAAGGGGGCAACCGTGGCCGCTAACCACGCCGATGACAACCTGACCGCGCTCGCCCGGTCCCCGGTGAACGTGGCCGAACGGCGGCGCGTCCGCCCGCCAGACGCGGAGATCGCCGGGGGTGCGGCTGCTGTTGAAGGCGGCCGGCGCGTGGCCGGCCGCGAACCGAGAGAACGTTAACCAAGAGACGACCCGATGACGAGCAATGGAACGATGAGCGAGACCTTTGTGTCGGATGAGTTCACCGACGAGCTGCTGGGCAACGTGGTGCGCCGCGGCAACATGGATTGGGCGTTGGAGGCGCTGGCGTTGGCCGCGGCAGTGCAATCGCGGTACTGGCAGGAGGCCGCCAACGAGGGGCTAAGAAAAGGCTGGTCGCGTGTGGCCGTACTACTGGAACAGGCGCGGCGAGAATCCGCTGGCCTGCCGCTTATCGACAACGGCGGCCCCGGCGAAACGGATTACTTTGAAGGAGCTGTTCCAGAAAGACGCGGCCGCGACGTGTGAGGAAACGAAAACGCCGCCGGCCCGGATGCGACCCCGGGCCGGCGGCAAAAACGAACAGCAGGTGCTAACATGCTACTCCAGCCGTCCGTGAACGTCAACCACAACATCAGGTCCGTGGGGGCGCCGTCGGCCGCACCGCCGGCCCCGCCGCCGTCGGGGCCCTCGGCGCCCACTGCGCCGCCCGCCCACCTGGACGACGGCGATATCCTGCGCGACTACCTCGCGCGTGGCTGGTGCGTGAAGCCATGCCACGGCGTCCACCTGTTCCACGTCGTTTCGCCGCCGCTGTTCCGCTGTACCTGCCGCCGCGGTTCCGACTGCGGCAAGAACGCCGGGAAGCATCCGCACGGGAAGTGGAGGGACGTGAAGAAGCCGCCGTCCATGCGCGGGATCGAGGAACTCCTCTACGGCGACGGGTTGAACGCGCCCGATCCTGTCAACTGGGCGATCCTGCTTGGCCCCACCCAGCTTGTCGTGATGGACGTGGATCCTCGCAACGGGGGGCTGGAGGGCCTGGCCGCGCTGGAGGCGAAGTACGGGCCGCTGCCGCGGACGGCGCAAGACCAATCGGGGGGCGGCGGACGCCATTACTACTTCGCCGCGCCGGCCGCCGGCGTGCTGCCGCGTTGCACGTCAATCAAGCTCGCCGAGGGCGTGGAACTGCTGTCCGGCTATCCCGCCCTCGGCGAGCCGGGCCAGCCGGGGTACGCCGAGGGTCACAACCACGTCGTCATCGTCGCGCCGAGCGTCCACCAGTCGGGCCGGCCCTACCGCTGGACCGTGCCGCCGTGGGAACTCGCGCCGGTCTGCGCCACCGCAATGGTTCATCGACCTGGCTTGGTCGATTAAGAACGCCGAGGCGGTCAAGCAGCCGGCCGTTCGGCCCACGCCGCCCCCCGTGGCGCGGCCGACCCGGCACGTCCATCAGTCCGGCGTCCTGGAACGCGCCGACGCCTACATGGGTCGCGTTCCAGGAACGTCAGAGGTCGCGGACAAGGGGAAATGCCACAATAAGACGCTCACCGCCGCCCGCTATCTGGTCTACGGCTTCGACCTGTCCGTCGCCGAGGCGTTGCCGCTGTTCCGCTACTGGAACTGCAAATGCTCGCCGCCGTGGTCTGAGGCGGAGCTGTTGCACAAGCTGGAGGATGCCGACAAACTACCGGACAAGCAGGGCCGGGCACGGGGGTACCTGCGGGACGCCAGCCGTAACACCTACGCCGACGCCCTGGACGCGGAGCTGGCGGAGATCGGCGACGTGTCCGGGCTGTTCGGGCCGGCCGCCCAGCCAACGGCGGACGCATCCAAATTGGATCCATGCGTTACGGCGCCGCCCGCGTCCCGCGCCGCCTCCCGCGATCCGCTCGCCGGCCTGGAAAACTTCACCGTGGCGCCCGGACAGCCCGGACACCCGGACCCCTGGCAAGAGGAGCGCGAGGCGGCGGCGCGCCGCCAGGCCGAGGACGCCGAGGACGCCCCAAGACGGTTCCAGGCCCAACACGAACGCATCAACCGGCTGGCCGCGTGTCTGGACAGCGTTCTAGCCGGCAACGCCTCTGACGACGCGCTGCAAAACCTGCTGCCGCTGCCGCGCCCGAAACAGCCTGGCGAAAGCCGGACGGTGAAAGAAGCCCGATGGGCGGCCGTCGCCGTTATGGCCTGGATTGAGGCGACTGTCGCCGCCGCTTTCAAGGGACACGACGGCAAAGGGCCGGAGCGAAGCGACCGCTGCGCCATCGGCCGGCCGCGCGGCTATTTTCTCAAAGACGATCCGCACAAGGGGTTTTTTGCCCCTCTGGCGTGCGACCGTCTCGACTGCGACCACTGCTTGTGCCGCCTGTGCGTTCTGGAAGCGCCACGCCGCGACGTGCGTTCTTCACGACGTGCCGGACAGCAAGGACGGCCATTCCTGTGGGCTGCCGCCGCAAACTCGCAACCGCAAGCTGGACGTCCGCAACGACCTGCGCATCCCAACCGATCCCGTTTACCTGTGGTTCGGCGACGTGGCCGAATCGGGCGCGGTGAAGAAGCGGATCGACCGGGCGTGCGAGGCGGCCGGGCGACAATCGGCCGGCGGGCGAGTCGTCAGCGCTTTCGGGCGCGAAGCGTTGCTCGTTTCCGACGCGCCATTCGAGGGGGGCGTCCCGACCGCCCCCGCCGCGGCCGCAAAAAAGCTCGCCTGGCATATCGACAACGCCACTCGGAAGCGGAAGGCCGTCACTTTCTGGGGCCGATGGAAGACGCCTGAGGTCGTTAAAGAGTACCAGCCGTTCGGCGTAACCGGGGAAGCGGAGGAAGTGCAGGCCGCGCTGCGCGACGCCCAAGGGATTGCCGAGGTTCGCCTGTGGGGGCCTGGCGATCCCAGTCTGTCCTGCTTCAACGGCGGCTTCTCCTGGCGATTCGACCAGGACACGCCGCTTGAGAACGTGCTGCTGTTCTACGCGATGCTTGACCGTTGGAACGTGACCGAGGAACCGTCTCAGCCGTGGCGCAAGCCCAGCGTGGAAGACGTGGAAGAGCAAGAAAACTTGCGTGTCCTACTTACCCCATATAGAAGCTCTCAGTCTCTATATGGGGTAAACGAGACAGAACCAAAACGGGGAGGGGCGAGCGATGATCGACCGCCAGATTTACCTTGACGCCATGCGGCGCCGGGGACGGCGAAAACGACGGCTTGAGGAGCGGCGAACTGACGCTGGGAGTGCGGCAACCGCACCGGCCGCGGGCGTCGCCGCGCCTACGCTCTATGGCTGCACTACCTGCATCCACCAGGTAGACGCCATGCGTCGGTTGATCGAAACTCGCGGCGGCGGATGGCTTACGCTCTTCGTCAGCATGGAGTCGATCCAGCTGCTTTCGACGCGGCCTTTCTGCAACGGCCGATCGGCCCACGGCAATCCTTGCGACGTGGATCATGTCAAGGCCGCCGGCCTTTTGGTGGACAACATCCGCGAACTGCTTGACCACCACGGCCTATGCGTCGCCAATCTCAAGACCGGCGGCCGCTGGCCGTGGGATGAGGGCTTGCCGCCGGAGTCGTCGGCCGCATGAGCATGACGAAGACGAATCAAGCTTGCTGGCCGGCGCCGGACTCCGCCGCGCCGCGGCGACGGCGGGGCGCGTGGGCGTCGGTTTTTTCCACAATCCATCCGTTATGGGCTTTACTCCCCATTGTGTACCCGTGTACGATTACACGGGTACACAACAGTTGCCGCGAATCTCAACGGTGCAACATGGCGAACGGCATCGACACGAACGCAAACGTGAACCAGCACGACGAACGCGCCGCGCACATGATCGACGCCGCGGCGTTGGCCGCAGAGCTGGACGTGAACAGGGCGTCGATCTATCGCAAGGCCGCGTGCGGCGAACTCCCGCATGTCCGCCTCGGCAGGGCGATTCGGTTCCACTTGCCCAGCGTGCTGAAGGCGCTGGCCGGCCGCAAGGACACGCTGCCGCGGGGATGCGACGTGCGGGCGTGAGTGGATCGCGCAAAGGTGGCATGGCCGGGCGCCCGCACGGGTAGGGGGGGTCGTTTTTTTGGCGAGCGCACGATTGCAGACCGATCACGCAACCACGCAAAAATAACCGCGAAATTGAGGGGGGGGGGTATCTCCCGCCGCCAGGCGATCTTTCGAGGGCGACTCATCATGCGAGGCCGGAAGCCGAAACCGAGCCGGATCAAGCTGTTCGAGGGCAATCGCGGCAAGCGGCCGGTGGACTCGCGCGTCGAGATGGAGCCGACGCCGGGCGAACCGCCGATGCCGGCCTGGCTGAGCGTCGGCGCTCAAGAGAAGTGGGCGGAAGTCGTGCCCGAGCTGCTGAGGCTGGGCGTCTTGACGATCCTGGATGGCGCGGCCCTGGCCTGCTATTGCCAGAGCTGGGCAGAGTACCGGGCCGCCACGCGGACGCTGGAAAAAGAGGGGCGGACGTACAAGCTGAAAAACGGCTGTCGGGCGACTCACCCGATGGTTGCCCAGCAGAAGCAGGCGCTCAAGGGCGTGCGGGAGTTCGCCGCGCTGTTCGGGCTGGAGCCTTCCGGCCGGGCGCGGCTGAGGATCACGCCGCCGGCGGGCGCCGCTGATCTGACGGAAGACTTTTTCCGCTGAGGCCCGGCGGCTGGGCGTGCCGGACGTGCCGGACCTGGCCGACTGTTACGAACGAGGCGGGGCCGCCCAACCTATTAACCCTCTGGAGTGTCGCAAAACATGAAGGTGAACATGGCAACCCTGGCCCTTGTGGGCGGCCCGGCGGACGGCCGGCGGCTGCTGCTCGTGCGGCCGCCCGATTTCCGGGTCCGCGCCTCGGCGATCGGCGTGGCGCTGCGCGACGGCGGCGGGAACGGGCGCTACGAGCTCACCGGCGACTCCGCGGAAGGCGGAGCGCTGCTCTACCAGTTCAAGGAGGCCCTGCCTGACGACCTGGACGAAGAGGACGCCGAGATCATGTGCCGGTGGGCGGAGCGGTGGAGCGAGAGTCGCCAACCCGATGGCGTGTTGCGCCACAAGACGCGGGTATTCCTGGACGGCGGCCCGGTGGACGGGTCTTTCCTGTTCGTGCTTTGCCCGCCCGAGCTGAGCATGGCCGGCATGGAGTTGGAGCTGCTGCTGGACGCCGAGCAGTCGGCCCGGTGTCAGCACGGGTACAAGATCACGCCGGCCTGGCGGGAACCCGAAGGGCTGGGCGCCGACGTGCTGGTGTTTCAACACGCCGAGATCAAGGCCGCGCCGGCGACTCTGCCGGGGGCCTGATAGGCCGCGTGTCGGTTGCCGGGTTGCAGGCGTTCTCGGCGGCGCGCCTCTCCGGCGGCCGGCCGCATGATAATGGGCAGCAGGAGTAGCGGTCGTGTACGTCCGATTCAGGCCGGCCCTGTTTGGTGCGGTTTCCAGCCCGCGGCCGGAATACGGCTGGGACAGGGAGGTTATTCAGCCCGGCGCGTTCGCCGAGGCGATCACCCTGGCCGACTTGCGCCCGGTGCTGCTGCGGATCAACCACGCGACGGAGGTCGCCAGCACGGGGGATGGGACGCTCCGGCTGCAAGAGGACGCCATCGGACTGCTGGCGGTCGCGTACCTGGATGACGACGCCGGCGGCCGCGAACTACTCCAGGCGTTCCGGGCCGGCCGCTGTACGGGCGGGTCGTTCATGTTCAGTTTGAACGAGGTCCGACTGGAGGCGCGGGTTTGATTTCTTCACGCGATCACCTGTCCGCCGTCTGGTCAGCGTGCCGAGGCTGATCGACGTCAGCCTGTGTTTCCGAGGAAGCCCGGCCTACCTGGCGACCGCCGGCCACGCCGAAGCCTGGCCGAACTGAGTGGATACTTAACCGCCCCCTGACAGGAGAAATTCCCGTGCCGCCGACAACCACCATGAAGAAGCAGCCCGAGAAGTCCACCGCGATCAAGCCCGCGGACGCGCCGCCCGTGGCCGCGCAGCAGCCGACGACGCCGACGCCGCCCGGCCCGCTGGAGTCCTACGGCCCGGACTACGCTGCCCTCTCGGGGCAGCTGGCCGACCTGAACGCCAAGCTCACCGTCTCGACGACCGAAGTGAACAGCCTGGCCGTCGAGGTCGGCGACTTGGGCGACGCGCCCGTCCGTCTAGAGGCGCTCGAATTACTGGGCGCCGAGCAGCCCGGCCGGACTGCGGACCTGGCGGCAAAGGTTGGGAGGCTGCGCATGGCGCGCCATCGCGTCTCCGTCATCATGGAGGCGATCCGTTTACTGGCCCCGCGCGTGGAGGCGGAGCGGCTGCGGGCGTGGCACGCGCTCATGCGCGAGGCTTTCCCGGTTGTGGCCGACCTGCTGCGGACGCACGCCCGCGACGTGGCGGCCGCGCGGAAGTCCCGGATGGCCGTGCTGGCGTTCATGTCCCACGTGGAGGCGCAGCACCGGTGACGCAAGGGGGGTTGAGCGACATGTCGTTCACGAAGCTGGGCGATCCGGTTTGTCACGCCAGCAACGCCAGCTTGTTTTTCGCGGACCTGATTTCGGCCGGCGTGCTGACCGGCGACGAGGACTTCCTTGTCGGCGTGCCGCTGGTCGTCCGCCGGCCGGACGGGTCGGTGGTTGACCGGCCGACGCCGCCGAAGACGTACAACGCGCCGGAGCCGCCGCCGACGCCACGGCCGTCTGGCTTGCTGGGCGCGGCCGCGGCTGCGGTTGGGCGGGCCGCATCAGCCGTGGCCGGGCTGGTCGGGGGCCGGCGATCCGGTGCGGACCCGGCGGCCGACGCCTTGCCGACGCTGGGGGTGGAAGGCGGCCCGGCCACGGTCGCGCCGTCGCCGATCCAAAAGCTCTTCGGCGGGCCGAAGGCGAGCGCGGAGCCGAACGCCAAGACGATCCGCTTGCTCAGGGACATGGCAACCAGCGAGAACGAATGGGGCGCGGGCTGGGTCGGCCCGTGGGCGGCCCAAGACGCGGCCCGCATGGTGAAGGCCGGCATCGCCGAGTGGGCGGACGCCCCGGCCGGGGACGCGGCCGCCGCACAGTCCGCTGGGGCGGCCGCGAGCTGACAACCAACCGCGGGGCGGACTCGCCTACCGCCCCGCGTGAACTACATAGGGGATAGCGACCGTGCGAAATACCACCGGGTACAGACGGATAGCCGGCCTGTTCTACAACACGCCGCTTGCGATTCTGCCCTCCAAATTGGGCGAAATCAAGGCGTTTTTGGAGGCGCGATTCCAGGGGCGAGAAATGCCGCCGGAGCGCGTCCGGGAAATCACGGCGAGCCGGCGGCCGGGCGGCGGGGCTGACGTCCAAATGGCCGGCAAGGTCGGAGTCGTCCCCTGCATCGGGGTCCTGTCCCAGCGTGGCGGCCCGGTCGAGAACAGCAGTGAACCCACGGTGAGCTGTGAGGCCATCGGCTACGCGCTGGAGTCGCTGGTAGCGGATAAATCTTGTCGGAGTATCGTCCTTCTGGTCGATTCGCCCGGCGGAAGCGTGAGCGGGGTCGTCGAGCTGGCCAACAAGATTCACGCCCTCAAGTCGGAAAAGAAGATCATCGGGATGGCCGATTCCGTCGCGGCGAGTGCCGCCTACTGGATCGCCAGCCAAGCAACCGAGCTGTGCGTCTCGCCGGGTGGGATGGTTGGGAGCATCGGCGTCCTTGCCATCCACCAGGACGAAAGCGGCGCCGCCGAGCAAGCCGGCGTGAAACACACCGTCGTCACTTCGTCCAAGTATAAGGCGGAAGGAAGCCCCTTTTCCCCGTTGTCCGCCGAGGCGAAGGCCGAGTTGCAGAGCAAGGTCGATGCCTACCACGCGATGTTCGTCTCTGCGGTCGCGCGGGGCCGTGGGGTCAGCGAAGGCGTCGTCAGCAAGACATTCGGCCAGGGCCGCATGACGATGGCCGTGCCCGCGCGGGCGGCGGGAATGGTGGATCGCGTAACTACCTTTCAGCAGCTGCTCAAGGACCTGGGCAGCGATCCCGGCGCCGCCGGCGAAGTCCGCAGCGGGTACGGCGCGTCGGCCGTCCACCGTCCGCGGCCCCCGTCGTCGGCCATGCCGGCGGGGCGGCTGACGTGGATGCAGGCCCGGCTTCGCGCGGTCGAGGTCGAGATGCAGGCCGAGCGAAGAGCAGGCCCGCGAGCGTGAGCGGGGCCGGCCGGCGGAACACCGGGACGCCTGGACGGCGGCCGACGCCGCCCGGCGCGCCCGCGAAGTCGGCCACCAGTGCGGGCTGAACTGAGCGACGGGGACCGTGGCCCTACCGCAACAAGACGGATAAGGATAGTTTTCATGTCCACGAACATCGGGAACCTGGCCGTCACGCTGGCCCTGGACGCCGTGGCGTTCACGGCGGGGCTGGACAAGTCTAACAGCGCCCTGGGCAAGTTCGCGGCTGGCGTGGGCAAGACGTTCGCCGTCATCTCCGGGGCGGAGGCGGTGTTCGGCGGTATGGCCGCGCCGTTCGCCTGGGTCATGGAAGGCGTCAACGATCTGGAAGCCCTCGGCCGCCAGTCAAGGGAGTTGGGCATCGACGTGAGCCGGCTGTCGGGGCTCCAGTTCGCCGCGGGCCGGGCCAGCGGCGACATGGAGGGCGCCCTCAAGCATCTCAACGTCAAGCTCAACGAGGTCGCGGCCGGATCCAAACAGGCCCGTGACGAGTTTGCGCAGTTCGGGCTGGACGGCATCGCGCTGTCCCGCGGCGGCCTGAGCAACGCCGTGGACGCCATCGCCAACCGGATGCGTGATCTTGGCGTGGACGGCGGCAACGCTTCGCTGGCTATGACGCTGATGGGCCGCGAGGCGCAGGGCATCATCCCGTTCCTCGAAAAGGGGAGCGCGGCGATCCGTGAAATGGAAATGGCCGGCGGCAAGCTCGGGGCGATCGCCACGCAAGACGAGGTTGACCGGGCGACGCGGGCGGCGCAGGCGATGGACCAGCTCGGCGGGGCGCTCAAGGGCATCCAGCGTGACCTGGCGGCCGGTCTGGCGCCGATCATCACGTCAATCGCCACGGGATTTGAGGATTGGCTGAAGGGCATCGACATCAAGCAGAAAATCAAGGACGGGGTGGACTGGCTCGAACAGCAAATCCCGAACATGATCGACGGCTTGGCGGAGATGTTCAAGTGGTTCGATCGTATGGGCCACAAGCTCGATGAGCTGGGCAAGCAGGCGGAGGACGTGGCGCGAACCATCTCACACCCCGGCGAGTATGACGAACTCTCGGGGCGGTTCGCGTTGGCGGCGGCGGACCGGGAAGCGGCGGACAAGATGGGAGACGCCGCAATCGACGCGATAGCCGCCGGGTTCAAGGACAAGTTCAGCGCGGCGATTGCAGCGGCGAAGGTCCCTCTGGGCGACGGCCCGGGGGGCGTGACCGCCCCCCCCGGCGATCTTGGTCCGACCCATGAGATGCTCATGAACCTGATGCAGACTTCTACGGCCGGGCTGAACATCTTTGACCAGTACACGAGCAAGATCGAAAAACTCAAGGAAGCGTTCAAGGGCGTGGCTGACCCGGGCGGCCGCTTCCGCGACATGGTGTCCGACTTGAATGAGGAGCTGGCGAAAAGCGCCGCCGGCAAGCTGAATGAGTACCTGAATCAGGGCGCGTCGGCGATGGACAAGCTCAAGGCGAAGTATGAGGAGATGGTCGGCGTCGGCCTGGACAAGATCAACCCGGATGCGTTCGCCGCGAACATGGTAAAGGAATTCAAGGGCCTGGGACTTCACCATGACTTGCGAACCTCCGGTGCGATGGAGGAAGGCAGCCACGAAGCCTACTCGGCGATCCTCAAGGACGAAATGCTGCGCGACCCCGCGCGGGGCGGGGGGACCATGGTAGACATGCAAAAGCAAATCCTCGACCTGATGCAGCAAGAACAGAGGGACCGCAAAGAACAAATTCGCCAGGGGCAGAAGCTCATCGACGCCATGAACGGCATTTTTAAGAAGGGGAATTGACGCCGTGAATTCTCGCAACGTCAACGCAGGCCACGCCGCCCCCGTGGCTGCCCCGCCCTTGACCGCCTGGGAGATCGAACACCTCTGCGAAGTGCTGCGTCATCACCCCCGGCTGATATTCGGGATGGTAATCGTCGCCGACGACTCCTGGCAGCTGCTTGCGAAAGCCGCGCTGATCGAACGGGGGGCGGAGTGGCTGGCCATCCCCGCCCCCGACGGCAGCGTGTGGGTGTTTTCCGACGCCGACTTTCTCCAGTACATGCCCCGGTTGGCGTCGCCGCTCCCCACGGCCGCACCGGGCTTGGTGAGCAAGATCTTCCGCGCGTGCGGCGGGGCGAGCGGGTGGGAGTTGTCGCGGGGCTGGCGGGCCGCCGTCAAGAGGGCGGCCGCGATGCTGCCCGCGGACGGTGTGGACGGGGTGTGAACGGCGTTCGGGTCGGTTCGGGCGGGGGAGAGCGCCACGGGGGCACGGCGGGGCCGCGGCGATCGGCAAGGAGCTGGAGGCGCTGGAGAAGCCCAAGGCGAAGGCGCGGCAACGGGAACACGGCGACACGGCCCCCGGCAAATCGAAAAACACTTCGGGTAAATTGCCCGAAGTGTCCACCGGCCGCGCCCGCGACCGCGTGGCCAGCGCCGTCGGCATGTCCGGCAAGACCTACGAGAAGGCCAAGAAAGTTGTGGAAGCGGCCGAAGCGAACCGGCCTGAACACCACACCTAATTGTCAACGGAATGAACCTGGCGCTGGTGCAGCCGTGGTGCTCGATCGGCTCGGACGGCCTGGCGCTGGCGACGGAAGGGCCGCTGCGCCGCGGCAACCCGCACCCGCGCAGCTTCGGCACTTTCCCGCGGGTGCTGGGCGTCTACGTCCGCGACCTCGGCCTGCTGCGGCTGGAGGACGCCGTGCGCAAGATGACCTCGCTGAGCGCGACCAAGCTCGGCCTCACGGATCGCGGCCTGCTCCGTCCGGGGAACTACGCCGACGTGACGGTGTTCGACCCGGAACGTATCGCCGACAAGGCCACGTATTCGGAGCCGTTCCAGTACAGCGCGGGCGTGGTGTACGTCGTCGTCAACGGCAAGCTGGTCATTGACGGCGGTAAGCATACGGGCGAACGGCCGGGGCGGGCGCTGCGGCATGGAATGTGAAGAATGGTACGCTTTCTCCGTCAGCACTCACTGCCACAATCGGATGACGCCGTACTGGTCGAAAACAGCGTCCGCGCTGACCAGCCGCATCTTCTCAAGCATCGCCTGGGCGGCCAGGAGGCGGTCGAACGGATCCCTGTGGTAGTGCGGCAAGGTCTCCACGAACGTGGCATGGACCAGCGCGATGTCCAGCAGGTCGATCTTGTTCGCCGCCAGTTCCCGCGGCACAAACGTCGCGGCCGGTTCGCCGAGGTTGAGCTTTCTCAGCCCGACCTTGATCGCGATCTCCCAGCAGCTCGCCACGCTGACGAATTTCCGATTCGCCGGGTCTTCGATCAGCGCCTTGGCGGTCGCACTCAGGTTCGGGTCGTCCCAGACGAACCACAGGAAAGCGTGCGAATCGACCAAGAGGTCGCTCACTCCATGTACTCCTTGAACTCCTCGAGCGGGGCGTCGAAGTCGGGCGCCATCCAGTGAATTTTGCCCTTGGCGCTACCCGCCTTGCACGGCCATTGCTTGTTCGGGTCGAGGCGGACCAGCTTCGCCACGGGCTTGTCATTCTCGGTTATCACCACTTCGTCGCCGGTATTCAGCCGCTGAATTAGGTCCGAAAGCTGGGCCTGCGCCTCTTGAAGCGTGATGTTCGGCATGACTCTTCCTCCTTTTCCCGTCGGCGCCCACGGACAACCGAGCCTGCCTATATCTTACGGCAGCCTCTCGGGTTCATCCGTGCTTTCCCAGCAGCAAATCGACGACCCAGCAGCCGCGGACATGCGGCCCCGAACCGCGGCAGTGGGAGAGGATGTCGGCGTCGGTGCAGCCGGCGTCTTCGAGGGCGTCGGCGAGGATGGGCAGGCGGTCGAAGGAGGGGGCGTCGTAGAGGGACTGAGCCATCTTGAGGATCGCGCCGTCGTTCCAGGCGAGCCAGGGCTGTTCCACGGCGGACGCCGGCCGAAATGGGTTGCCGAAGAGGTCGCGGAACAGGTCGCACTGCCATTTCGACTCGCCCAGGCGGGCCGCTTTCCTTGCGGAGGCCGACGGCGTCGGAGCCATACTCGCGGCCAAGTCCTCGGCTTCTGCGGCCGTGCCTCCTGCCACATCGTGGATGGCGTCGGTGGACGCCAACATGGCCATGTTCGCCGCCGGGTAGGCGGCCTTCTGGCCCTTCCCGGCATCCTTCAGGGCCTTCACGACCGTTGCGGCGGCGCGATGAGCGCGGTCCAACTCACTCCTCTTCGCCAGCCCGTCGGCGAACCGCTCGCTGGCTTCCACGGCCGCCCGGCTCCGCTCATCGCCAAGCAGGCGCCAGACGCGGCGGCAGCAGGCGCACGCGAACAGGCGGAACGACCGGTGGGGTAATGGGGAGCGCCTCGAACGCGCCCGGGCGATGAGGAACTCGAACATCTTCGTCGAGTCCTCGCAGCCCAGCCATTCGGGCTCGCTCATGTCCCTGTCCTGACGCATGCGCCTTCCCTCCGGCGGCGCGTCGGCCGCAGGCTCGACTCACACAAACAACCGCCCCCCTGCGGATACCGCGGGTGCCGCGCCACATGCCGATGGTCCACCGCGTGCCACGCCTGGACGCCGCCCAGCGCCGCGATCACCGCGTCCAGCGCCAGCTCTACCGCGGCACCTCCACGCGCTCCAGCACGGTCGTCAGCACGTCGTCCGTCGTGAAGCCTTCCACATAAGCGTCCGGCTGCAGCGTGATGCGGTGGCGCAGCACCGGCCGGCAGACGCGCTTCACGTCGTCGGGGCTGACGAAGTTGCGGTCGCTCAGGAGGGCGCGCACCTTCGACGCCTGCAACAGATGCACCGCCGCCCGCGAGCTGGCGCCCATCAGCACCTTGTCCATCTCGCGCGTCATCCGCACGATCTTGCCGACGTACGACAGCACGTCCGGCTTGGCCGTCACCCGGCCGACCGACTGCCGCGCCTGCGTCATCTCCGCCCGCGTCAGGCCGCCGCGCACCGTCCCCACGCCGGCCGCCCCCCCTCCCTGCCCTCCCCCCTCGGGTGGGGGAGGGTTGGGGTGGGGGGGACCGAGGATGTCCAGCGGCGCGCTGAGGCTGCTGCGGCCCTGGTACAGACGCAGGATGCGGTCCTCTTCGTCCGGCGCCGGGTACTCGATGTTCAGCTTCAACAGGAAGCGGTCCAGCTGCGCCTCCGGCAGCCGGTACGTCCCCTCGTACTCGATCGGGTTCTGCGTCGCCACCACGGTGAACAATTCCGATAGCTGATGGCTGATTCCGTCGATCGTGACGGTCTTCTCCTCCATGACTTCGAGGAGGGCCGACTGCGTCTTGGGCGGCGTGCGGTTGATCTCGTCGGCCACGAGGATGTCGGTGAAGACGGGGCCGGCCCGGAACTCGAACTGGCTGTTCTGCAGGTTGAAGACGTTGGTGCCGACGATGTCGGAAGGCATCAGGTCGGGCGTGAACTGCACGCGCTTGCACTCCAGCGCCATCAGCCGGGCCAGGGTGCGGGCCATCAGCGTCTTGGCTGTGCCGGGCGCGCCCTCCAGCAGCACGTGGCCGCCGCACAGCATCGCCAGCATCACCATTTCCAGGTTGTCGCGCTGGCCGACCACCACGCGCTCCGCCCGGTTGAGCATCCCGCCCACCAGCTCGGCGACGTTCACCGCGCCCTCGGCTTGCATGTCGATGGTCCTCAAGGCAAAGGGGCCAGGGGTCAGGGGCCAGGGGTCAGGCGTCAGCAAAGGCGGCTGATTCAGGGGTCCACGTCTTCTTACTGACCCCTGACCCCTGACCCCTGACCCCTTTTCTTCGCCTTCAACCCCATCCGGCCGCGATCCACCGTCTCCATCTCCCGCTGCCACTGGTCGAACCGCTGCGACCAGTCCAGCAGCTGGGCTTCCGTCACGTCGCCCTTGCGCAGCTCCGCTGTGCCGCGCAGCAGCGCTTGCAGCCGCTCGCCGGACGGCCCCGGGTCGTGCAGCCGCCACGCCGACAGCACCTCGGCCGGCAGCGCGTTGCGCCGCAGCCGCAGCTGCCCCGTCAGGGCGCCCAGGAAGCCGCGCGCAGCGTCCGCGCCAGCCGCCGGCGCGCCCGGCCTGGCGGTACAGCCGGGCCAGCGCCGAGGCGTAATCGACCGCGTCGGTTTCGCTGGTCCGCGGCGTCGGCGTCGCCGGCCCCAGCCGCACCGCCCACAGCCACAACCCCGCCCCGACCGCCAGGAACAACGGCAAGAGCAGTAAATGCTCTCCGTGATAGCGCAAATAGCCCCAGAAGCCGCCGCCGGACTGGAAGCCGTGGTGATACTCGTCGAAATAGACCTTGCCGTCCTCGGCGTTCATCGCCGCCGCGTTGACGAGGAACAGGACGTTGTCGTCGCGCAGCGTCGGCGGGCTGGTCGTCGCATCCCACAACCCGTTGTACGTCGCCAGCGACGGGTCCGCGACCAGGATCACGCGCCCCTGGCCGTGCCGCAGCACCATCGCCCCCGGCCGGCCGTCCACCGACCACAGCGGCAAGGCCCCCGCCCGCGGCGGCAGCGTGCTGCGGCTGCCGACGCTCAGCGCGTGGATGTCGCGCAGGTAGCCGAACGACGGGTCGAGTTCGGGGTCGAGTTTCACCTCGACGAATTTCTGCGCCTCCGTGGTCGCGTCCTCGGTCGGCGTCTCGTCGAGGACGTGATGGATGCCGTTCGCCTTTTTGGATAGCACGAGTAGGGTATTGCCGCGCGCCACCCAGGCCAGCATGGCCGTCGCGTCCTCGTCGCTGACGCCGCCGGTCAGGTCCTCCGCGTCCGGCGTCTCGTCCTCCTGCGGCTGCACGAGGATCAGCAGGCCGCGGGCCTTCGTGTATTGAATGGGGCGCGTCACGGCCACCGGCGCCCAGCCGGCCTGCTGCAGGACGTAGGCGGCCTCGGCCGCGCCGCGGCGGGCGCCGTGCGAGTAGATCGAATACGACGGCATCCCCTTGCCGGCGTCGGCGCGCTCGCGCAGGACGTAGGCCACGGCGCCGGCGAAGACGCCGAACAGCAGCACGACCAGCAGCCAGGTGAGGGGGCGCGACATGAGCGTGTTTTATGGAACGGCGGCGGGGACGGCGCCGTGAACCGAGTGCGTGCGCGGATTCTGGAGTTTCGGGGAAGCTATTGGGTGCCATGCTTTCGCGGCCCGCGGAGATGGAGCAGGGCGTCCTTGGACTGTATGGGCCGCGAAAGCATGTCGTCGCCGACCTCATGCTTTCGCGGCCCGGCACGCCTCGCGGGACAGAAGCAGTCGCCGGAGGGCCGCGAAAGCATGGCACCCGCATTCTCACCCCCCGAATGCTACCAGAAACAATTCATGCTTCCCCCGCCCCTACATTTCCCGCACCACCGCCTGAACCTCCTCCGCCAACTTCCGGGCGGCCCCGTACTCCGCCGCCTCGCAGGCGCGGTCGCCGTACCATTTCCTCTCAAACAGGCGGGTAAACTCCTCAAAGACGGCGTGCAGGGCGGGCGGGGCCTGCGGCGCCAGACGCACCTGCTGGATGTATTCGCCGTTGGTCCGCGTCGGCTCGAAGCGCAGCAGCTGCCGCCCGTGCAGCAGCGACAGCACCGCCAGGTAGAGCGCCCGTACCGCCTCCAGATGTTCCCCCTTGCCGGCCAGCGCGTCGGCCTCGCGCTGCCACTCGGCGGCGGGACGCTCGATCGGCAGCGGATCGCGGCGCTCGGTCGTGTGCTGGATGGATTTCGCGGGGACCATCGGCTTCCGGGAAGACGGCGGTCCCTTCTTGCGCCGGCGATGAACATCACCACGCCGACCAGCAGCACGGCCAACGCCAGCCCGGCCGCCAGCACCAGCCCGACCTGGCCGCAGCCGGGGACCGCCCCCGGACCCATCAGCGCCGGGTGGCCGTGCGGGTTGTCCGGGTCGTCCTTGTTCTTGTCCTTCTCGTCGTCGTCCTTCTTCTTTTCTTTGTCGTCGTCGGGCTTCTTCTGGTCCGTGTCGTCCTCGGGCTGCACGGCGGGCCGCCGGCCGCCCGACTGCTGCAACAGCTTCTTGAAATCGTCGCTCGGCGCCGTCTGCCGGTTCGCGTCGCCGTGCGGCAGCGCCTCCTCCAGGAGGGCAAGGCGCTCGTCCAGGCCGTCCAGCACCCGGAGGGCGTCGTCCTTGGCGCGGTCGGCGAAGCCGTCGATCGCCTTGCGGAACCAGGCGAACCGTTGGCGGCCGCCCGCCCGCTCTAGGCGGTCGGCCGTCTGATCCAGCGCGTCCTGCCAGAGGCCGCCGCGGTACGGGTTCTGTTCGCCGGCCTTCTGGCGGACGGCCTGCACGTCCTGACGGGCGGCGTGGACGGCGTCGTAGGTCGTGTCGGCGCGGGCCGGGGCCGCCAGGCAGAGGAGACCGACCAGCACGGCCAGCGCCCCGACGCGCTGGCGCTCCGCCGTGGGAAAGACGCGCTGCACGCGCACTTGCAGGTCCAGCCCCTCGTGGCGACTGCGGGCGTCCACGTGCCAGAGGAAGTTGGACGCCTCGAAGAACGGGGCCAGCAGCAGCCAGGCGAAGAGGACCAGCGCCAGGTCGTAGACCGGGTTGGCGATCGATAGTTGCAGACCGACGAAGGCGGCGTCCAGCCCCGCGATCCCGTCCAGCACCCACAGGCCGATCTCGACCAGCAGGACCAGGTTGACGACGACCAGCAGCAGCATGGCCGCGCGGGTCAGCGTCACAACGCCGCCCTTGCCCGTGTCGGCGCCGGCCTGGCGGAAGTACGGGCCGAGGTCGGTCAGAGAACGATTCTTCCCGGATGCCAAAAAGGCGTGAATCGTCGCGGTGAACGGCCAGAGCAGCAGGCCGGGCAGGCACGCCACGGCGGTGATGAGGAGGCGCCACAGGAGCAACCCTGGATCGGCCGTACCGCCGGGCTTTTCCGTGAGGGAAACGGTGGACAGCCAGACGCCCAGCCCCAGCAGCGGGCCGACCAGGGCGAGGGCGCGGGCGGCGGCGTGCGGCAGTCCGCGGCGGAAAGCGGCGGCGAGGCAGCCGGCGGGGGTCGGCTTCCGCCTCTCGGCTCGGGCGCGGAGCCATTCCTGACACGCCCCGGAACCGATGCCGGTCAGGACGAGCAGGGCCAACGGCAAAAGCGGCGGCAGCAGACGCAGGGCGGGGTTGGCCGGCGCGGGCAGCCCGGCCAAGAGGACGAGGGCGCCGAAGGCGGGGGCGAGGAAGGCGCCGCTGAGCAGAAGGAGGGCCGGGGCGTCCGCGATGTACAGCCGCCAGGCGTCGTCGAGCAGCTCGCCCGTGGTCCGCGGCCCGACGACCGCCGCGCCTTCCGCCGACATGAGAGACTCCTTAAGGGAATTAGTCCTATAGGACCTATAGGTCCTATAGGACTAATCTTCTTTCAAGGCGCCAACCGCCCCTCCACCAGGAACAGGCACTCCAGGAACAGACAGAAGGCGCCCACCAGCAGCAGAACCAAAGCCGTCGCAAAGCTGGAGCCAGCGGCGGCGCGCGGCTCGGCCGCGCCGGCCCAGCTCCTTCAGGCACTGGTGGCAGTGGTTGACGCCGTCCAGCCGCGTGGTGCAGGCCGCGCAGATAGGTCGCCGGCAGCGCATGCAGATGCCGACGGCGGCACGGTCCTCGTGGTAGAAGCAGGCATGCACGGGCCGTCGCCTCCGGCCGGTCAGGAACCCGGCGCCGCCTTGAACGAGTCCAGGGCCTTGAGCAGCGCATCCTTGGCGCCCTGCATGTGTTCATACGTCCGCGTTTCCATGAAGCCGCGGACGATGAACAGTTGGCGGCCGGTTCGGTAGGTGCGGACCAGCATGGTCCACGCCTTGTTGTCGAGCTTGATCTTCACCGTCAGCTCGTGGGCTTCCCGAACGCCGTCGCCGCCGGGCAGGTCGCGGCTGGAGAGGATCTTGCGCTCCTGGATCTGCGCCAGGTTCTCCGCATCTCCGTCGCGCGGTTTCGCGCTCTCGTTGTCGTGGACCGTGTCGGGCTTGATGCGGTTGAGGATGTAATCGTCGATGGCGCCCACGTCGGCCGCGGGTTCGACCTCCACGTCCACGAAGGCGCCCATGTCCGGCTGCACCAGCAGCAAAAGCGCGTCGTCCCGCAGCAGCGGCTCGGCCGGGAGGAACGAGAAATCTTTGTTGGCGCGCCACCAAGTCATCGGCTTGGTGATGCGGAAGCCGCTCTCGCTGATCTCCACGTCCTTGTTCGGATCGACTTTCTTGTCGAGCTGGCCGACCATCTGGCCGCGCCGCAGAGCGCCGCCGAGGAACTCGATCCGACTGAGACTGAAAAGGGTCAGCGCGGTGAAGGCGGCGCCTAGCACGATGCCGGTGACAGCGAAGCCGAGGCCGCCCAACCGCTCGCGGTCGCGCAGGATGGCGGCGGCGCCGAGGAGGCCGAGGACGACGGCGGCGACGGTGCCGACGACGGTGAAGGCGCCGACGATGGCGAGGAGAAAGCTGGCCAGGGCGAGGTTGCTGGTGCGCTGGACCGGCCGGCGGGCGGCGGGGGCCTTGAGGGCGGCCTGGCACTCGGGACAGCTGACGTTCTGGCCGGCCAGCGCGTCGTCCACCTCGAAACGCGCCCCACAGTCGCAGGTGAGCGACAACGGCATGAGGGAAGCCCTTGGTTGCGCGGCGCCTCCGACCCTCGACGGAAGGGGTTGGCGAACGCCTGGCTCCATTGTATCTTCCGGGGGCGCCGCCGCAACCGAATGCGGCGAACGGGGGCGCGGCGCCGGCCGTAAGGAGATAGGATCTCAGCGGGAAGCTGTGGAACGTCGGGAGGGCGATCACGCCATGCGCGTCCAGTTCACCTGTGCCACCTGCCGGACGGTCCTGGCGCTGCTGGCGGCCGTCGGGACCGCGATGGTTTTCGCCCCGCCGTGCGGCGCCGACGGCCGGGCGCGGGAAACGCCCCCGCACGAGACGCCCGCGGCTGGCGTCGTGATCTACCCGGTGGACGGTCAGAAGGGCGTCCCGGTCGCCTTCCCCGGCCACGAGGTCCCCGACCCCATCCCCGAGGCCCACGGCGGCGTCGCGGGATTCCCGATAACCGCGACCTTTCCGCGGAGCGTCGCCGTCCGCAAGGCTCGCGCGACCCTGCTCGACCCCGACGGCCGGGAGGTCGAGGCGTGGGCGTCGTCGCCGGAGGCGCCGGCCGACCCGCACCGGCCCGACGCCCAGCAAAACACGATCTGCATTATAGCGAAAAAGCCGCTGGCGCCCGACCGGGCCTACACCGTGCGCCTGTCCGCCGAGGCCGGCGGCAAGGACTGGTCGCGCGCCTGGTCGTTCACCACGGCCGGCGAAGAGGAGGCGGCCGAGGGGGCGGTCAAGGCCTTCCTCCAGCGGCTGAACGCCCACCGCAAGGCCGCGGGGCTGGACCCCGTTTCCGCCGACGCCGACCTGTCCGCCCCCTGCACCGCCCACGCCCGCTACCTGGAGCGGAATTTTGATGAAAAAGACCTGAATTGGAACGACGAGGACGCGACCCTGCCCGGCGCGAGCGACGAGGGCCGGCGCGTGGCGCGGCGGGCCCTGGTGGACGCCGGCGGCGGGGCGGAATCGTCGGCGGACTGGTGCGTCGCCTCGTTCATCGCCCGGGAGATGGTTCTGGACGCGGCGGTGCGGAAGCTCGGCGTCGGGGCCGCGCCGCACGCGGCGGGCGGCTTCGTCTGGGTGATCGACGCTCAGAGCGGTCGCGGCGAGCGCGGGCCGGCCGAGGCCGTTCTGTTCCCCGGCCCCGATCAGAAGGGCGTGCCGACGGCCTACCCGTCCGGCGAGGCGCCGCCGATCCCCGACGCGGACGCCAAGGCCCCCTGCGGCTACGCGGTCACGGCCCTGTTCCCGCCGCGCACCGCGATCGCGGACGTGGAGGCCCGGCTCCTCGATGAGGCGGGCAAGGAAGTGGAAAGCTATGTATCCACTCCCAAAGATCCGGCGATCCGCGGCGTCCCGCAGCACGGCATCGGCCTGGTCCCGAAAAGCGTGCTGCGGCCCGGCGCGAAATACACTGTGGTGACATCCGCGAAGGTCGGCGGCGAGGCGTGGACGCGGACGTGGGACTTCCACACCGCCGGCGACTCGGACGACGACGAAGCGGCGTTCGCGGCGGCGGCCGTCGAGTCGCTGAACGCCTACCGTCGGACGGCCGGGCTGGCGCCGGTGACGCTCGACGAGGAGCGGTCGAAGGGCTGCCGGCTGCACGCCAACTACCTGGCGCGGAACATCGACCAGCCGGCCGCGCAGGGCCTCGGGATGCACGACGAGGATGCGTCGCTGCCGGGGGCGACGGCGGAGGGCCGCCGGGCCGGCCGGGCGTCGGTGGTGGCGCGGGAACCCGACGCCGGCGCCGCGGTGGACGGGTGGATCGACACGCTGTTCCACCGCGCGCCGCTGCTCAATCCGGATCTCAAAGCAGTGGGTTACGCCTGCGTGCGGCTGCCCGACCGAGGCTACGTCTGCGTAATGGACGCGGAGCCGGGGAAGTAGAGGGGCTTCCGACTCCGGTTCCATTTTGCACCTCGTCCAGGTATCATCATCTTGCCCAGGCGCTATTTTGCAGGCCACAGCCATGACGCAAATTCGGGAAGAGCAAGACCAGGATCAGGTGGTTTACCCGGAAACCGACGGCAAGCCGATGGCGGAAAACACCCTCCAATACGAGTGGATCACGACCATCAAAGGCAACCTGGACATTGTCTTCCGCGCCGACCCGAACATTTTCATCGCGGGCGATCTGTTCTGGTACCCGGTGGAGGGCGAGCCGGGAATCCGCGCGGCGCCCGACGTCCTCGTCGCCTTCGGACGGCCCGCCGGCCATCGCCCTTCTTACCGGCAGTGGCGGGAAGGAGGCGTCGCGCCGCACGTCGTCTTCGAGATCCTGTCGCCGAGCAACCGCCCGGAGGAGATGGACGAGAAGTTCGCGTTCTACGACCGGCACGGCGTGGAGGAGTATTACGTCTACGACCCTAACATGGTGGAACTGGCCGGCTGGCGGCGGCAGGAGGGGCGCTTGCGGCCCATCCTCCCGATGGACGGGTGGACCAGTCCGCGGCTGAGCGTGCGTTTCGACATGTCCGGGGAGGAACTGGTCCTTTACCGCCCGGACGGGACGCGCTTCCAGACGGTCCTGGAATTAGACAAGGCGGCGCGGGAGGCTGACCGGCGGGCGGAGGAGGAGCGCCGCGCGCGGATCAGGCCGCGCGGCGGGCCGAAGAAGAGCGGAAGCGGGCGGACGAGGCGAGCCAACGGGGGTCGCAGGAACACGAGCGGGCCGAGCGCCTCGCGGCCATGCTCCGCGCGCTGGGCGTCGATCCGGACAAGCCTCCCGCGTAGACCACGGAAGGGAGTTCCTATGGCGCGGACGGAACCGCCGCGGGTCGCCGTTCTCGGCGCCGGGCCGGTCGGCCTGGAGGCCGCCCTGTGCGCCTCGGCGCTCAATCTGCCGTTCGCGGTCTACGAGCGCGGCCGGGTCGGCGAGCATTTGCGCCGCTGGGGCCACGTCCGCCTGTTCAGCCCGTTCGGCATGAACTCGACGCCGCTGGGCCGCGCCCGCATTCGCGCCGATCAGCCGCAACATCCGCTGCCGGACGCCAACGCCATTCTCACCGGCCGCGAGCACCTCGCTGTATATCTGGAGCCGCTGGCGCTGGCGCCGGCGCTGACGCCGGCCATTCACGAGGGCACGGCCGTGCTGCACGTCGGACGCCGCGGCCTCCTCAAGGGCGACCACCCCGGCGACGCCCGCCGCGGCAAGGAGCCGTTCCGTCTGCTGCTGCGCGACGACAAGGGCCGCGAGCGCGTCGAGGAGGCCGACGTGGTGCTGGATTGCACCGGCGTCTACGGCCATCCGCGCCGGCTCGGCGACGGCGGCATCCCGGCCGTCGGCGAGGCCGCCGCCCGGCCCTACGTCGCCTTCGGCCTGGAAGACGTGGCCGGCGAGCGGCGAGCGCATTATGCGGATAAAACGACTCTGGTGATCGGCTCCGGCTGCTCGGCGGCGACGACGGTGTGTACCCTGGCCGCGCTGGCGGAAAAGCACCCGGCGACGTGGGTGATCTGGCTGGCCCGCGGCGCCGGCACGCTGCCGATCCGGCGTATCGGCGGCGACCCGCTGCGCGAGCGCGACCTGCTGGCCGTGCGGGCCAACAACCTGGCCACGCGGCCCGACGGCAACGTCGAGTTCCACGCGCAGACCGTCGTCGAGGCGATCGAGACGGCCGGCCCCGACCGCGGCTTCAAGGTCAGCGGCCGCAGCGGCGGCAAGCCCGTTTCCTGGGACGTGGAGCGCGTCGTCGCCAACGTCGGCTATTCGCCGGACGCGGAGCTGTACCGCGAATTGCAGGTGCCGGAGAGCTGCGATTCGCTGCGTCCGGCCGGCCCGCGCTGCCCGGAGCCGAACTTCTTCGTCCTCGGCGCCAAGAGTTACGGCCGCGACTCGAATTTCCTTCTGAAGACGGGGTTTGAGCAGGTGCGCGAAACGTTCGCGCTTGTGACCGGCAAACCGCTCCCCGCCGGCTTGCAGAACGTGAAGTAAGCCCGCGAAACCATGTCCTGAATTGCCGCCGTTGCCGATCCGACCCGCGTCCGCCGGCCCGTCTCGCACGCCTGAGCGCCGCGCCCTGTCGGATGCTTTTCTGAGCATCGACTGCGCGAATCCGTGGCGGCCGACTCCGGCCGCCGCGTTGCGGGCTTTCTCGGTCCACCGTTCCCGTCCAGCGCTTCCCGTCTGTTCGTAAGTATTTCCGGCACGTCTCGGCGCCAGGGCTGCGGGGGCGATGCGCAGATGCGGGTCCGGCGGCGGTCGGCACGTGAAATGCTCTATACAATAGATCGCAGCGAGAGAATGATCCAGAGGATCGGGCGGCGCCGCCGCCGCGCCGGAGCTTCCCCACGGGGGCGATCCGCCATGAAACGCATCGGCATCCTCACCGCCGGCGGCGACACCCCCGCCCTCAACGCCACCATTCACGGGGCCGTCGCCCGCGCCAGCCAGCGCCGCATCGAGGTGTTCGGCTTCATCAAGGGCTTCAGCGGCCTGTTCAACCCCCGCGTCCCCCACGTTCACCTCAACCCGCTGTTCACGCCCATCCCCGAACTGGACATGACCCGCGGCGGCACCCTCATCGGCGCCTCCCGCGACTACGTGGACGGCGACGACCACGAGGCCATCGGCCAGATCGTCGAACGGCTCGGCCGACTCCAGATCGAGGGCCTCATCTGCGTCGGCGGCGACGGCACCCTCAACGGAATGCAGGCCCTGTCGAACCACCTGCCGACCGTGCTGGCCCCCAAGACCATCGACAACGACCTTGGCCTCAATTACCGCCATGAGGTCGATGAGTGGGTCCGCGAGCCGATCGAAACGCCGCCGGGCTACCGCTACGCCCGCGCCCCGTCGCGCATCCGCTTCGACCTCGAACACATGGTCAACTACGCCACGCCGGGCTACGCCACCGCCGTGTTCGTCTCCGCCCAGGGCGTCGAACGCATCCGCACCACCGCCGAGAGCCACCGCCGCATCGCCATCATCGAGGTCATGGGACGCCACTCCGGCTACCTCGCCCTCGGCGCCGCCTTCGGCCGGCCCGACGCCGTCCTCATTCCGGAAAGCCCCCTCAACACGGATCGGCTCGTCGAGCGCATCATCGAGATTTACGAGCTGCAAAAGAACGCGGTCATCGTCTGCGCCGAGGGCGTTGTGGACGAGGAAGGGCGGGAACTCGGCGCCGAGGTCGCGTCCACCGACCCGGCCGGCAACAAGGTGCTGAGCGGGGCCGCCGAGGCCCTGCGGCAGATCCTCATCCGCCGGCTCGGCGACGACTACTTCACCAGCAAGCGCCGCAACGAATCGGCCAAGGCGGCGGTGTTCACCCGGAAAGTCGGCCACACCCAGCGCGGCGGCCGGCCCATCCTCTTCGACCGCTTCTACGGCGCCCAGCTCGGCGGCCAGTCCGTCGATCTCCTGCTGGAGGGCCGGGCCAACGGCGTCGCCGTGCTGATGTGGAACCGCGAGCTGGGCTTCCACGTTTCCGGCGTGGACGCCAACGACTTCCGCGACCGCTGGGGCCACATCCACGCCCGCCAGGTTCATCCCACCTTTTACGATGCGGAAAACCTTCGGCTGTCGCAGATCGGCGTGGAGTACCTGCTGCCGATCTTCCGCGACGCCATCGGCCACGACGACATGGAGGCCGTCCGTCAGGACCTGTTCAAGCCCGGCAACCTCACGCAACCCTATCACTCGATAAACGTCGATGTCAACAAGCGCATCCGTTACCTCGACTGAAGCCGCGGTCGCGGCCCCGCCGCCCCGCTCGATCCCCGCCGAGGTGCAGCGCGGCCTGAGCGCCGACATCCACCTGCTCGGCGACCTACTCGGCGACGCTATCCGGCGGCTGGCCGGGGCGGAGGCCTACGCGCTGGAGGAGGAGGTGCGGGCCGCCGCCAAGGCGCTGCGAGCGAATCCGTCCGTGGACGAGGCGCGGCGGCTGCGCGATCGGCTCGACCGCCTCGATCTGCCGTCGCTGCGCACCCTGCATCCGCGCCTTCAGCATCTATTTCGACCTGATTAATCTGGCGGAGCAGCAGGCTCGCGTCCGCGCCCTGCGGCTGCGCGCACGGAGACGGCGCCGCGGCCGCTCGGCGAAAGCCCCGAGGCGGCGCTCCGGCAGCTGCGCGAGCGCGGCGTCCCGGCGGAGCGCGTCGAGGCGCTGCTGCGGCGGGCGCTCGTCTGCCCCGTCTTCACCGCCCACCCCAGCGAGGCGCGGCGGCGCACCGTGCTGGAAAAGCTGGAGGCGATCGCTTGCCGACTCGACCGGCTCGAATCCGACCGGCTGCCGCCGCGCGACCGCGGCGCCGCTGTCGCCGCCGTCGCCGACGAGGTCGAAACCTACTGGCTGACCGAGACGGTGCGCGGTCGCCGCCCGACCGTCCTCGACGAGGTTCGGCAGGGCCTCGACGTGGTGGAGGGCGCCCTGTTCGACGTGACGCCGCGACTCTACCGCGACCTGGAGGCCGCCCTGCAAGCGGTCTATCCCGAACAGCCCTGGCGCGTGCCGTCCTTCCTGCGCTTCGGCTCCTGGATCGGCGGCGACCGCGACGGCCACCCGCACGTCACGCACGCCGTCACCGCCCAGGCCGTCCGGCTGCATCAGGAGACGCTGCTGCGCCATTACCTCGACCTCGTCGAGGAGCTGGGCCGCCAGCTCAGCCACTCGCGGCAATTCATCCAGCCGGGCGAGGCCTTCCGCGCCTCCCTGGCCCGCGACGCCGAGGTGCTGCCCGAGGTCGCGGACGACGGCGGCGTGGAGCCGTACCGCGGCAAGTGCCGTTTCATCGCCGCCCGGCTGCGGCTCACGCTGGCGCATCTCCAGGGCCTGGAGCCGCGCTGGCTGGCCGAGGACCTGCGGCCGCCGCGCGGCGTCTACATGGGGCGGCAGGAGCTGCTCGACGACCTGAAAGCGATCGCCGACGACCTGGGCCGGGCCGGCGCGACCGCGGCGGCCTCCGGCCTGGTCCACGACCTCATTCGGCTGGTGGAGGTCTTCGGCACGCACCTGCTGACCGTGGACGTGCGACAGCACGCCACGCGGCACGGCCAGGCGATGGAGGAAATCCTGGCGTGGGCCGGCGTCGTCCCCCGTTACACCAAGCTGTCGCCCAACGAGCGCTTCGACTGCCTGGTGCGGGAGCTGCAACAGACACGGCCGCTGGTCCCCGCCCACCTGCCGTTCTCGCCGGAGACGCGCGAGGTGGTGGAAACGTTCCGCACCGTCGCCGCGGTGCTGGAGCAGCAGTGCCCCGAGGCGGTGGAGACGTACATCATCAGCGGGGCGTCGGAGGCGGCCCACCTGTTGGAGGTGCTGCTGCTGGCGCGGGAGGCGCGGCTGTTCCGCCCGGCCGACGGCGTCAGCCGGCTGCACATCGTTCCGCTGTTCGAGACTCTGGAATCTCTGAAAAGCACCCGGCGGTGCTGCAACGGCTGCTGATGCTGCCGGTCTATCGGAAGCATTTGCAATTGCGCGGCGACTTGCAGGAGGTGATGATCGGCTATTCCGACAGCAACAAGGAGAGCGGGCCGCTGCAATCGGCGTGGGCGCTGTACCGGGCGCAGGCGGCGGTCGCCGACGTGGGCCGGCGCATGGGCGTCGGGATGCAGATCTTCCACGGCCGCGGCGGCGCGGTCGGTCGCGGCGGCGGCCCGGCCAACCGCGCCATCCTCGCCCAGCCGCGCGGCACCGTGGACGGCCGGCTGCGCATCACCGAGCAGGGCGAGATGATCGCCGACCGCTACGGCCATCACGCCGTGGCGGAACGGCACCTGGGCCAGATGCTGAACGCCGTCTTGCGAAGCAGTTTCGCGGCGGACGACGACCGGCCGGAGCCGGGCTGGGAGCACATCCTCGATCGGCTGGCCGAGCCGCCCGCCGGCACTACCGCGAACTGGTCTACGAGACGCCGGAGTTTTTGACGTACTTCGAGCAGGCGACGCCGCTGGCCGAGGTGTCGCAGCTGAAGCTCGCCTCGCGGCCGCCGCGGCGGGGCGGCGCGGCGGGCATCGACGAGCTGCGGGCCATCCCGTGGGTGTTCAGCTGGATGCAAAGCCGGCACACGCTGCCCGGCTGGTACGGCCTCGGCGGCGCGGTCGCCGAATACCTGGCGGAGCATCCCGACGACCTGGCCGCGCTGCGGGCCATGTACCAGCGCTGGCCGTTCTGGACCACCCTGATCGACAACGCCCAGATGATTCTCGCCAAGGCGGACCTTACAATCGCGAGACTCTACGCCGATCTGGTGGAGGACCAGGCGCTGGCGGATCGCATCTTCGACCGCATCGCGGCCGAGTACGGGCGCACCGTCGAGGTCATCCTGCAAATCACCGGACAGACCGCCCTGCTGAAGCACGCCCCGGTGCTGCGCAATTCGATCCAGCGCCGCAACCCCTACGTGGACCCCCTCAGCTTCATCCAGCTCGTGCTGTTGAAACGCCTGCGCCGGCGACGGATCGCGGGACGAGCTTCTCACCGCCGTGCTGGAGAGCGTCAACGGCGTCGCCTCGGGCTTGAAAAACACGGGTTGACCCATACGATTGGGTTTCGGTGAGCGGCCGGCGCAAGCGGGTTGGTGTAGACTTTGTCCCGGACATCGTGCTACACCAGCCGGTTCGCGCCGGCCGCTCGCCGCGCCTGTACAATGCCTGTTGCGTCGCTGTCGTCCCTCGGGCAGAGGAATCGCTGCATGGCTTCCACGGCCTCGTACCATCCCGCCGCCGCGCCGACCGACTCCCCCGACCCGGGTACAGCAAACCTTCTCGACCGCTACCGCGCCGTCGCGGACGCGCCGGCCCTGCGCTGGGCCGCGCACTACCGCAAGCTCCACCAGCTCGGCGCCGGCGGCCAGGGCGTCGTCTACCTCGGCGAACGCTGCGGGGACGACGGTTTTACGCTGCCCGTGGCGCTCAAGGTCTTCTCGCCGGAGCCGTACCGCGACGCCGCCGCCTACGACGAGGACATGGGCCGCGTCGCCCAGGTCGCCGCCCGTGTGGCCCGCATCCAGCACGACAACTTGCTGCACATTCACGACTTCTTCACGCTCGACGGCGTCCGCGTCATGGAGATGGAATGGCTGGACGGCTATGACCTGCGCGTCCTCCTTACGCGGGAAATCGTGGAGCGCACACGGCGCCGCGTCGGCCCGGAGCGGTGGGAGTACGTGCAGCGCGTCATCCTCACGGACGGCCCGGCCCAGCCGCGCTTCCAGCCCGGCGTCGCTATCCGGGTGCTGCGCGACTGCCTGTCGGCCCTGGCCGCGCTGCACCGACGGGGGATCGTCCACGGCGACCTCAAGCCGTCCAACGTGATGCTCAAGCGCACCGGCAACGTCAAGCTGATCGACATCGGCTCGGCGGTGCAGCTGAACCGTCCCACCGCGCGGCGGGTCTGGTCGCCGGCCTACGCCGCGCCGGAGGTGCTGGCGGGGGAAGAAGGCACGCCGCGATCCGACCTGGCGAGCCTCGGCTACGTTCTGGTCGAGATGCTGGCCGGCCGATCGCCCTTCGAGGGCCTCACGACCGTCCAGGAGTTGCGGGATGCGAAGGCCGACCTCGACCGGCGTTTATCGGTCCTGCTGCCGCCGGAGGTGAGCCGCAGCGAGATGCTCCTGCACCTGTGCCGCCGGCTGGTGGCGGCCGACCCGGGCCGCCGCTTCCCCGACGCGCTGGCGGCCGACCTGGGCCGCAAGGGGGCGGCGGACTTCCACCGCCAGCTGGTCAAGGTGGACCTGGCCAGCGAGTACGAGAACGACCTGCGCGTCTGGCTGGAGCAGCTGGGGTGAGCCGCCGCGCCTACCTTGGCGTCCCATCCCCCCGCCCATATCCTTCTCAACGACGGGGACGGCTGGGCGATCGGTGTATTGCGAGGGGGGGACTCATGGACGGGCCGACGACCGACGGACGCGCGGCCGAGTTGGTCCGCGATCTGCGGGCCATGATCGCGGCCGGCTACCTCGCCGGCGACCGGGAAATGGCCGCGGAAAAGCGCCACGCGGCCGCCGCCTTCCGCACCGCCGTCAACGACGCCCTCGAACGGGCCGCCGTTTTCGTCGAACAGGTGCCGACGCCGCTCGACCCCGCCGCCCTGGCCGCCGCCGTCCGCGCCCTCAAGGAGGCGGCGCCGGTGAGGGAAGAACCCACCCAGAAGCATGGCGGCGAGCCGCCGGCCCACGCCGGCCGCTCTCCTTGAAAGGGAGGCGCCTCTCAAAGCTGCACCGCGTCCGGGGGGCGCCGCACACGCCGCGCCGAGATCGGTCACTTCGGGCCAAGCATCCTATCGTTGAACTGGATCACGAACGCGGCCTCGTTGGGGCCGGCGTTGTTCCGGAGCGGCTTCGCCCGCTCCACCAGGACTTCCTCCGCGTCTGTCCCGAGGACCCGCATCGTCTCCTCGATGAACTCGGCGAGCGGCATGGCCCGCGGTTCGTTGTTGCTGCCGAGAAGGTCCGTCTGCACCCACGGCGGCGCGATCTCCAGCACCTTCACCGGCGTGCCCCTGAGCTTGTAGCGCAGGGACAGCGTGTACGAGTGCAGCGCGGCCTTCGTCGCCGAATAGACCGCCGTCATCGCGAGCGGCACGAACCCCAGGGCCGACGAGTTGTTGATCACGGCCGCGTCGTCCTGACGCTTCAGGTGCTCGATCAGCGCACCGGTCATCCGGATCGGCCCCATGACGTTCGTCGTGAGCGTGGCCACCAGCAGCTTCTCGTCGATCGGTGCGGAAACGTCGTCGATGTGCATGACGCCGGCGTTGTTGATCAGCACGTTGAGCTTCGGGTGCTCCGCGATGAGCCTGCCGGCGACGGCGGAGATGCTGGCGGGGTCCTCGATGTCAAGCTCGACCCACCACATGCCGGGGTTGGCGCTGGCGACCTCGGTGAGGCGTTCCTTCCGCCGGCCGGCGATGATCACCTGATTGCCGCGTTTGTGGAGCGCCTCGGCCAGGCCGCGGCCGATGCCGGATCCGCCGCCGGTGATGAAGATCGTGTTGCCCGTTAGTTTCATGGGATTGCTCCTCGCTTGTTGTACACCGGAAACGAGTCCCCGAACATCGGCCTACCGCTCTTGGACTGCTCCCGCGTCGCCTCGTCCTGAATGACGTCCCAATGCTCGATGAGTACCCCATCCTCGATCCGGAGGATGTCTGCCACGATCCAGTTCACGGGCGCCCCGAACCCCGAAAAACGTCCGTGGACGATGACGAGGTCGCTGTCGGCCACGATCAGCCCTGGCTCGTATTTCAGCGTCGGCGGCATGCTCTTGATGAGGTTGAAGAGGCCCTCGCGGCCGGGAGCGATGTGCGCGCTGTGCTGGATGTAGGTGGGCGACCAGTAGCGCTCAGCCGCGGCGTAGTCTCGCTTGTTGAACAGGGTGTCGAAGGCCTCAAGCACGAGCGCCTTGTTCCTCTCCTGTTTCGGCTGAATCATCGTTTTGATCCTCCGTCCACGGTAGTCGCATCATTGTGCGGTGAAGCCGCCGTCAACCAGCAGACTGTGGCCAGTCACGAACGAGGACTTGCTGGACGAAAGCCAGATGGCCGCGTCGGCGATCTCTTCCGACTTGCCAATGCGTCCGATGGGGTGCAAGGCAGTTATCTGCGCACGGAACTCGGGTTTCTCGCCGGCAAAGCGCTGGAACATGTCCGTGTCGATGACCGCCGGCAGTATGGCGTTGACGCGGATGCCTTGCTTGCCGAACTCCAGGGCGGCCGATTTCGTGAGGCCAATGACGGCATGCTTGCTGGCCACGTAGATTTCCATGCCTGGCATGGCGATCACTCCCAGCCCCGAAGAAGTATTCACAATGGAGCCCCCGCCCGTCTTGAGCATGGCTGGGATTTCGTACTTCATGCTCAGCCACACCCCCCTCACGTTGATGTCCATGACCTGGTCATAGGTCTCCATTGTTTGCTCCAGAAACGGCGTCGGCGTTTGCTCGATCCCCGCATTGTTGAAGGCGAAGTCGAGCCGGCCGAAGTGGTCCAGCGTGCGGGCGATGAGGTTCTTGACCTGCGCTTCCTGGGCCACGTCGGTCGGCACGAACATGGCATCGCCGCCCTGCGCGCACGAGCCGAACGGTTTCCTCGCCTTCGGCGGCTCGGCGGCCGGCGACAACTACCTTGGCCCCTTCCCGGGCGTAGGCGATGGCGGCGGCGCGGCCGATTCCTGAGGTTCCGCCGGTCACGAGGGCGACTTTTCCCTGGAACTCGCTCATGGTCGATCTCTCGTTCTTCTGTTGGAGTGAAGCCTTCATCGTCGCTTCGACTTGCGGTCAGGCGTTGGCGCCGCCGTCCACCGTCAGGTTCGCGCCGTTGATGTAGGACGACTCCGGACCGGCGACGAACGCCACCAGCGCCGCGACCTCGTCGGCGCTTCCATACCGACCAAGCGGAACGGCCGCCTTCTGGCTGCCGGCCCACTCGCCGGAGGCGGGGTTCAGGTCGGTGTCGATGGGACCCGGCTGGACGTTGTTGACCGTGATGCCGCGCGCTCCCAGCTCACGCGCCAGCCCTTGCGTGAACATCTTGACGGCCCCTTTGGTTGCCGCGTAGGGCGCCGAGCCGGGCATGAACACGCGCTCGCCCAGGCACGAGCCGATCATGATGATTCGCCCGCCGGCCTTCAGGTGCTTGAGCGCCGCCTGCGTCGCGAGGAAGACGCCGCGGACGTTGACCGCGAAGACGCGATCGAAGTCCGCGAGCTTCGTCTCCTCGACTTTTGCCGGAATGATCGTGCCGGCGTTGTTCACCAGCACGTCGAGCTGGCCAAGGGTCGTGACTGTCCTTTCGACGGCGTTCCGGACGGCGTCGGCGTCGGCGGCGTCCGCCTGGATCGCGATCGCCTTCCCGCCTCCGCGTTCGATCTCCTTGACGACGGACGCCGCCGCGTCGGCGCCTTTGGAGTAGGTGACGGCGACGCTGGCGCCGTCCGCCGCCAGGCGCTTGGCGATCGCGGCGCCGATGCCGCGCGAACCGCCGGTGACGAGCGCGACCTTGCCTGCCAGTGGTCTTTCCTGTGTGGTGCGTGACATGGTGATCTCCTCCCTTGAGTTCCCTGTACCGATCAGTACAATGAAAGTGTAAGAGCCGGCGAAGCGACGGTCAAGGGCCGACAACGTTTTTTTACGAGGAGGTCGCCATGCCCTCGGGGCGCACGCGACAGTTCGACGTGGATGAGGCATTGGACCGGGCACTCGAGGTGTTCTGGGCGCGCGGGTACGAGGGCGCCACGCTCCCGGAGCTGACCCGGGCCATGGGGATCAACCGGCCAAGCCTCTACGCCGCCTTCGGGAACAAGGAGCAGTTATTCCGCAAGGCGCTCGCCCGTTACCAAACGGGGCCCATGTCGTTCCTGACCCAGGCCCTGCGTAAGCCGACCGCCCGGGCCGTGGTGGAGGCAATCTTCTCGGGGTTCGTCAGGATGCAGCGCGACCGCGACAAAGCACGCGGGTGCCTGGTCGTGTCCGGGGCGCTCACGTGCGGCCAGGAGGCGGAGACGGTGCGCCGGGAGTTGGCCCAATTGAGGCAAGCGATCGTAGCGACGTTACAGGAGCGGTTTGAGCGGGCCGCGCAGGACGGCGACCTGCCGGCGGGGACCGATTGCGCGACGCTTGCGCGGTACACCGCCACGGTGCTGAACGGCCTTGCGGTTCAGGCGGCCAGCGGGGCGACCGAGAAGGAGTTGCGGCTGGTTTCGGCGCTGGCCATGCAAGCATGGCCGTCTTGACTCATCGCCGCGTCCTTTCGCATTGGCCGTCAACTGAACCAAAATGCACATTCATCGCAGCAGGGTCGAGAAGACGACTTTCTTGAACCGCTCCAGCGGAGCCGAACTGCGCTCCACCTTCGACTCAAGAATTGCGCCCTGGAGCGAGGCGTACAGAAAATGAGCGAGTTCGTCGCAGTCGGCCGGCGCGGAAAATTCGCCGGCCGCAGCGGCCGCCCTTAAAGCCTATCCCAAAACCACCGTCGATCATGACGATTCTCGTCAAATTGGTGATGTTTCGACGGTTTTGGGATAGGCTCTTAGTACCGGAACTCCAGCCCGACGTCCAACCCCTGCGCCCAGAAATCCGTTTCGTGGAACGAGAACGCCGGCCGCGCCGGGCCGACCAGGGCGCCTGGCCCAATCGGCGGTGGGATCTGCGTCCGATTGATCTCGTGATCGACCTGATCCCCCGGACGCAGCACGTTGCTGTCATAGAGCAAGCTGTAGCCGAGCGTGGCGCTTACGTGCTTCGTCAGCGCGTAGCCAAGCCCGAACCGCCCCTCCGGCACGACCGTGAACACCTCGCGACTGTAGCGGCCTTTGTTGCTCGGCAAGGCGAGAGAGCCGCTCGGAATGGTCGTCGAGCCGCCCCCGAGCGGCGTCGTAAGGGTCGTCGAGCCGTTGACGTCGATCACCTGATGCGTGTCGCCGAAAGCCACCTTCCCCATCAGACGCACCGACAGAGGACCGAAATCGGCCCGGCCGTCGGCCCCGATCTCGGCGCCGTAGAAGTAGTTGGACGCGGCGAAGTGGTCGGACTGCGCGATCGTAACGCCCGCCAGGAGCGGGTCCGGGCTGGCGAAGACCGACGCCGAGCCGACGTCCAGGCTTTCCAGGAATTCCAGGTAGCGCAGGCCGAAGAGCGTGTCGATGTGGATCACGCCAGTGTCCACCGCCTCGGAACGGGTTTCGACCTCCGCGCCCCATAGCCGGTTGGAAAGCGATGCGCTGAACTGGCCGGATTGCTGGCCGGGGAAAGCCAGCAGGGTCGCACGCTCCGCGTTGGCGTTGGCGTCCAGGAACGGCTGCGCCAGCACCGGCGTCCCCGGCGACGAGGCGTTGAAGTTGATCGACCCCTGTGCCAGGAAGAAGAAGTCGGCTTGCAGGCCGAAACGGTAGCCGTTTTCCTCCGCCACCCAGCCGCCCAGCTCGAAGCGGCCGCCGGGCCGGGCGTCGTAGGCCATGTCGCCGCCGAACAGCGGACTCGTGCCGGGTTGCCCCAGCGCTCCGGGAAAGGCGTCGGCGGCCGAACCGCGGGTGAGCAGCGTCGGCGTGTGGGCGGACTTGATCCACCAGAGCAGGAAATCGGCGTCGGCCCAGACATGGTCGCACCAGTGGGGGCGCTCCCCGTCCGTGTCGTCGTCCCCGCCGTCAGCCGCCGGAGGCGGCCCGTCGGGCGGCAGCATTTCGGGCGGCTGCATCTCCGGCGGCAGCATGGGCGCCGGCATCCCTGGCGCCATCAGAGGCCCCGGCATTCCCGACGGCGGCGGCATGACGAACGGCATGGCCGGCTGCGGCGGCAGGGCGTACGGCATCCCCGGAGGGGGGCCGTAGCCCAGGCCTGGCGGCGGCGACATGACGAACGGCATGGCCGGCATGGGACCGGCCGGCTGGGCGGCGGCGACGCCGACCCCGGCCAGCATCACGACGCAGCCGAGAAATCCATTTCTCATGGCGGAAGTCACCCATGCAAAGGGTCCAAGGGCGTTGGCAAGTTGCGCCGCTTGCACCGATTCGAGGACATAAACCCGATGGTGTTATCGACCGCCGGCCTAGGGCAGGTTCAACCTTTGGCGCACGATTTAACGGAGAAGCGGAAGGAAGGGGAAAGATGGGATGTGAGGGGTGCAGGGCGAGCAGCCGGCTCACGGCAGCTCTCGGCCGTTGCGGATTGAAACTCTTGACTTTTTTTCCGCGCCCGATCATTCTATCGCATCCCGTGTCGCGGCGGCCGCACCGCCGCCGGGCGCGGATTGAATCCATTCCTGACCAAGGAGGGTCCGGCATGTTCTACCACACGGAGGCCAAACCGCAGGGCTGGCGGGCGGTGGCCGTCTTCGACGACCGCACCGACCGGCTGCTGTATCTCGGCCGCTCGTCCACGCAGGTCCGCGCCCAGTTCGGGCAGGCCTTCTTCGAGGTGCTCGACGAGGAGGAGCGCGACCACGTCCGCTCCATCTCGTTGCAGCGCTGGCACGGCGCCCCCGACGCCGGCCGCTGGATTCACCAGACCAACCTTACCGTGCCCGCCAAGGCCAAGCTGGCCCGCAGCGCGTGAATCGGCCGACGTTCCCGCAGGCGCCGCACTCTCCTCGGCGCCGGCTCTCCCACGGGGGCCGGCGCCGAGGTGTTTTTTTGCCGGCCCGCGGCGGGTTTGCGCCGCCCCCTCTTCACCGGAGCGCACGGAAATGTCTTCACGGACCTTGCATCCGGCCGTGAAAAACCGAACAATGAAGTAAAGGGAATGGGTCCGTTCCGGACCGGAACCTCCGCCCTCCTCATGCCGGGGGGACGGGCGGCCCGCCAAGGTCCGGCCGGCAACGGCCTCCCCCAAGGGAGCGGGACCGCGCGCGTCGGGCACGAGTTCTTCGGACACCGAGGGCCGCAAAATGACCTCTTACAGCTCCCTGTGCGACGACTTCGGAGTGTACGTTTACCTCACCACCAAAATGGACCTCCCGACCGGCCGGGAAACCGTTTTGCACTTCTTCGAGGGCCTTCGCAAGACCTACCCCCAGATGACCGATTTCGACCACCGCGAAAGCGGCGAGTTCGTCCTGGAGGAGGACCGCGAACAGGGAAGCTACCGCTGGGTGACGCTGGAGGCGCGCCGGCTCTGCACCGGCTACGTCAACCCGCCGGAGCTGGAGGCGGCCGATTCCCAGCACGAACACATCCTCGAAGTGGCGCCGTTCCACCTCGGCTTCAGCCCGCTGGACTGCGAGGCGCTCGACGTCTTGTTCGCCTTCGACTTCATGTACGGCGGCAACCACGACGAGGTGGTGGCCGAGGCCCTGGGCTTGAACACCACTCTGGAAAGTCTGCTTCAGATGCCGGGCAGCAAGGTCATCAACTACGAGCCGTCGCTGATGCTGGCCCTGGACGACGCCTGCCGCTTGCAGTGCCGGCTCAACATCGAGACGCGCACCAACGCCTATCAGGTCCGCACCGGCCAGTACCCGGAGGCGCCGATCAGCGTCTACTTCACGGTGCGGCAGTACTGGGGCCGCCAGCCGATCAAGGAATTCGGCGACTCCTACCGCAACCAGCGCCGGCTCTGTCAGGAGCTGGTGGATACGCACATCATCCCGGCGGTGGTCCGGCCGCTGGCCCAGACCATCGCCGCCAAGCAGTGAGCGCTCCGATGTCCTCCGCGCAAACGAAAACGAGCCGTCGTTCGCCGACCCGTCCCAAAGAGGAGCCGGCGCCGGGTCGCCGTATCCGCCTGACGCCGGAATGGGCGGGGCGCGACATCTCTCTGGAGGATTTCGACCGGGCCGATTTCCAGGAGGGTTGGCGTTACGAACTCATTGACGGGAGACTGGAGGTGTTCGCCAACCCTGAACTGCCGCACGACATGGTTCTGGAATGGATTCAGGGCCGGCTGTTCGCCTACCGCGACGCGCACCGGGAAGTGATCAATTACGTCTCCGGCTGTTGCCGGGAGTTCATCCCCGGTCGCCGGCAGGCCACCTGCCCGGAACCCGATCTGGCCGCTTATCGCGATTATCCCTACCGGTTGCCGCGCGAAATGCGGCGCTGGCAGGCCTTTAACCCGCTCCTGGTGGTCGAGGTCCTTTCCGAGGATTACCGCCGAAAGGACCTGGAACGCAACGTGACGCTTTACCGCCACGCGCCGACGCTGCGCGAATACTGGATCTTCGATCCGCGGGACGCCGGCGACCACCCCACCCTGCGCGTCTACCGCAAGAGCGGCCCCCGCTCCTGGCAGCGGCCCATCGACGTGGCCTTCGGCGGGACGTACACCACTGCGCTCCTTCCTGGATTTACCCTGGTCGTGGACCCGACCGCCTGACCGTCTCCCGGCGAGAACACCCTCCATGCCCGTCTCCCTAAGTTCCTTCGCCCGCGGCCTGTCCGCCGAAACCGCGTTCGACGTGCTGGCCGTGGCCCGGCGCCTCAAGGCGCAGGGCAAGGACGTCATCGAATTGCAGATCGGCGACAGCCCCTTTCCCAGCACCCGGAGCGCGGTCGCGGCCGGTATCCAGGCCATTCAGGACGGCGCCACGCACTATTGCCCGTCGCCCGGCTTGCCGTCCTTCCGCGAGGCCGTCGCCCGCAACTATCAGCGCGAATTCGGGATCGCCATTGGGCCGGAAAACGTGGTCGCGGCCGCCGGCGCCAAGGTGTTCGAGCAGTTCTTCTGCGAGGCGTTTCTCGACCCCGGCGACTCCGTATTGGTGTTCACGCCGCATTTCCCAACCTACGGCCCGAACATCGACCGCCGCGGCGCTCGGGCGGCGTTCAGCCCCTTGCGGCAGGCGAACCAGTTCCGGCCGGACCTCGACGACGTGAAGCGCTTCCTGAACGACACGCCGCGGGCGCGGGCGATCTTCCTGAACTCGCCGCACAACCCGACCGGCGGCGTGGCGACGGCCGAGGACATGCGCGGCCTGGCTGATTTGGTGCGCGGCCGCGACGTGGCCGTCTTCAGTGACGAGCCGTACTGCCACATGGTTTGGGAGGGCCGCCACGAGTCGCCGCTGGCGCAGCCGGGGATGCTGGAACAGACGACAGCGGCGTACACTTTCAGCAAATCGTACAGCATGAGCGGCTGGCGCCTCGGCTACGCGGTGGCCGACGCGCGGGTGGCGGAGGCGATGGGCAAGATGATCAACACGTCGCTGTCCTGCACGCCGCCGCCGGTGCAGCTGGCCGGGCAGGCGGCGCTGGAACACGACGCCGCCGAGCGCGACGAGGTGATGCAGCGCTTCCGCAAGAAGGTGGAGCTGCTGACGGCCGACCTGCGACAAGTGGGCGGCGTAAACGTGCGGATGCCGGCGGGGACGTTCTACGTCTTCCCCGACGTGTCCGCGATCTGCCGCCGGCTGGGCATGACGTCGCACGGGCTGGCGATGTTCCTGCTGGAGGCGGCCGACGACAAGAAGGGCGTGGCGTGCCTGGGCGGCGAATGTTTCGGGCCGGCGGGTCAGGGGTTCCTGCGCTTCAGCTGCGCCGAGCCGGACGAGCGGCTGCATGAGGCGGTCGCGTTCCTGGCGGAAGCGGCGACGCGGACGGATCGAGCGGCGAAGTATCTGGAGGGGCGTCCCCGATATCGGTTGTGACTCATCGAGAAAGCCGAGGACCTGGGAGTCCCTCCAGAGCGGCGCTGTCAAACCCAGGCCCGGCCGAAGCACACCACGGCAATATCGTCGTTCTGGCTGCGCCCGGAGGCGTGCTGCTTCACGGCCTCGATGAGGCGCTCTCCCGTCTCGGGCGCCGACCACGGCCCAGCCTGGAGGACCGTGCGGATCCCTTTCGGCCGGAACTGCAAGCCGCGGGCGTCCTGGGCCTCAGTGACCCCGTCGCTGAAAAGAATCAGACCGTCCCCCGGCCCCAACGCAACCTGGCAGCAGGTGTAATCATGGCCGTCGTCGATGCCGACCGGCGGCCCCGCGTCCTTGAGGGGGACCGCTTCTTCCACGGCGCCGCCCAGCCCCGCGGCGCGGCGGAACAGCAGCGGCGAGGGGTGGCCGGCGTTTACGAGCGCTATCGTGTGGGAGGCGGGGTCGAGCACCGCAAGGGCCAGCGTCACGAACCGATCCGCGAGGGCCGCCTTGCTCATGAGAGCGTTGAGCTTGCTGACGGCGGCCGCCGGCTCCGCCTCGGTCAGCAGGCAGGCACGCGCCTCGACGCTGAACTTGACCATGACCAGGGCGGCCGCAACGCCCTTACCCGCCACGTCGCCGAGCAGCACGGCCAGGCGCTGCCGCGGCAGGGGAACGAAATCGTAGTAGTCCCCGCCGACCTCCTGGGCCGATTTGTAATAAGCGTAGAATTCGTATCCGGGTATGTCGGGCAGGCGCTGGGGCAGAATCGCAAGCTGCACCTTGCCGGCCAGTTCCAGTTCCCGGAGCTGACCCTGACGGAGCAGCGCGTCTCGGTGGAGGCGGGCGTTGCTCAGGGCGATCGACGCCTGGCTGGCGACGCCCAGAAGCAGGTTCAGGTCTTCCGGGGAGAATTTCTTCTTCGGCCCCTCGCTGTCCAGCTGGATGACGCCCAGGGCCTGGTCGTCCTGCGTCCACAGCGGGGCGCACATCAGCGAGCGCATGGGCAGTCCGTCGATGCTCTCGCTGCCGGGGAATTGCTGGGGCAGGTCGTCGCCCAGGATCGCTTGCACGCTGTCCAGGCATTGCCGGACGACGACGTGGCTGAACGGGGCGTCGGGGTGGTCGCCGGCCTGGCGCGTCCGGGACACGCGGGCTACCAGCTGGCCGGTGATCTCGTCCCGCAGGATGATGAAACCCCGGTCGGCTTGCGGGAAGAGTTCCAGCAGGCGGTCGATGAGGCGGGGCAGGAGGGCGTCGATTTCGAGCGTGTGGCTGAGGCTGTTGCTGATTTCCAGGATGACGCGGAGCCGCTCGGCGGGCTGTGCTTGCAGAAACTGGACGCTGCTTGGGTGATCGATGGAATGCTCGACGGAGAACGAGGAGTCCGACGCCTGGTGGAAGGTGCAGACGAAGTCGCAGATGCGGATGCGGTCGCCGTCGTGGAGCAGGACGCGCCCGGGAACGGCGTCTTGCGGTCGTTGACGAAGGTGCCGTTGCGGCTCATTTTCCCCTGACCGTCTCCGTCTTCGATGGTGAATTTCTCGTCCTGGCGGGAAATGACCGCATGGCGCCGGCTGACGCGGGGGCCGGCGTCGTCGCGGCGGGCCAGGGCTTCCTTGATGACGACCTGGCATTCGGGGTCGCGGCCGAGGACGGTCTGGTCGCGGTCCAGCGGGAGACGCAGGCCGGGTTCGCCGCCGCTGACAACAACGAGGTGGGCCATGGCATCCTCTCCGGCGCGAAGGCGCAGGGCGGAAGAACGGCTGGGCGGACAGAGGCGTCAGGAACATTTTTCACCAATTACATGGGGAAAAGTTCCTGACGCCATTTCCGGTCGCCTGGCCGGCCGGTTTACCAGTCGTTCCCGAGCACCTCGCCGCCGTTCGGCGTGACGGCCGACCACCAGGTCGTTGGCGATATGCCCGTGGACAGGAAGCGCACGCTCCCGTCGGCCAGGCCCACGTTCATGCCTCCGGTGTGGGCCGAGGAGGCGCGCGACGGGTCGCAGTTTCCTTGCCTGGGCTGCACCTGGAAGATCGACGCCGGGCCGATGGGGCTGCCGTTGGTCGTGGGAATGGCAAAGTAGGGCAGGTAGTCGTGCCCTATGCCGCCGTTGAGATACGCCGGGTAAAGCCAGCCGTCCCACAGGTTGGCCCTTTGCAGGCCAAGCGGGTTCGATACGCAGACGGCCTCTCTCTCGGCGAACAGGATCGTCTGGGACGTGCCATCTGGGAATGACGTCGAGATGCTGCTCGCGCCCTGCCAGCTCGTCACCGGGTTTGACTGCTGAATAGGGTAGGGAATCACCGCGAAGACCAGCATGTTGCCGGCGTAGCAACTGGGGGCCCACTGATAAGGTGGATTGTTGATCACGTCGGTATAAGTCCCGCCAGGCACGGTTGGGTCGGAAGGGCAGATGAAGCCCTTGAGGCTGCGGGCGCCGACGAAGGACGGGCCGCCGACGCCGGAGGCGCCGCTGCAGTAGGGCTGGTTGGGGCCGGGGTTCTCTCCCATCGGATTGGGGCCTGTGGCGACGGCGCTCTGGTAGAAGTTTTTCTGTTCGACATAGGGCAGCAGGTGAAAGAAGACGCCGCCCCAACCTGCGCCCGGCGTAGGCCCCACCCCCGGGAACCAGCCCTGGGCCGGCGGAAGATACCCCACCGAATCGTTGCAGTTGTGGGCCGCCAGGCCGATCTGTTTGAGGTTGTTGGCGCACTGGATGCGGGCGGCGGCCTCGCGCACCTTTTGGACGGCGGGCAGCAAGAGGCCGATCAGGATGGCGATGATGGCGATCACCACCAGCAGCTCGATCAGGGTAAAGCCCGGCCTTTTTGCTGAGTTGCGCATCGGAACCTCCACGTTTCCCAGGGTACGCTGATGATGGTGGGCGAGCAAGGGCGCGTGTCTGCTTCAGGGCGTCCTGAACACGCACTCGCGCTGCACCCGTCAGACCCACCCCATGGCATCAGCGCCGCCGCCGGGTTGGGCGAAACGACTTCCGACTGGACCTTTTTTCGTAACGCAAACCGAATGGCACGGCGACCGAAACGAGCAAGCCGCCTGGCCGCGGATCGTCAGACGGGGCTTCCCGCCCGCGCCGCTGTCGCACTCCCGTTCATCGGCCAAACAGGCGGGCCTCACGGCGTCGCCTGCGCCGGTGGCGGCAATTGCCAAAGCGTGAATCGCTCGAATTCCGCACTCCCCTCCTCTGTGTCGCGGCCCCGCTTCCAGATCATCAAACCCGGCACGACCGGCCCCAGCGAATGGTCGAGCGCGACCGCCGGGCCGACGGCAGAGTCATTGACGTAGATCTCCAGTTTCCGGCCGCCGCGGCAGACGACCAGGAGCTTGTTGAACTCGTCGCCGGACTTGAAGGCCGGGGGCCGGATCGGGCCGGCCGTTGTGAGAGGGGCAACGCCAATGCCCCAGGAGCCATTTCCGACCTCAACCAGGCCGTCCCGGCGCAACCGTATCGACCAACGGACAAGGCTTAATGCCCACCCGCTGTCCCCTCCGGTCCTCACGCGGCCGATTACCTGGCACGCGAAATCGCTCTCCTCCGATTGCCCGCAATCCTCGGCCGCCCAGCGATGCTCCGGGTACTTGGGCGTTGGAAACGTCTGCTCAACAAAGCGACCGTCTTCAATCCGGAAGTCGTCGGAATCGGGCCGCCTTATGCCAAAGTGGCACTTATCCGGATTGCTGAAATCATCGTCGATCAGTGGTATTACCCCGCTCAGATCCGGGGCCGGATCCCCGGCCTGCAAGTCGCGGTCGGGCGGCTTGGCGAGCAAGACCGGGCCCAGCGGCTGGGGGCGTTTCGACGATTCACTGGCCCCGAGCATGAGATACGTGACTGCGGCGGCGATCAGGACCAGGACCACCCCCGCGGCGACCGCAACGGTGCGGGGACGGCGGAGCAGTATCTCTGCGGCGAACCGCCGCCGGGGCCGATCGCCGGTGGGAAGGCGCGCGTGGCGCCAAGGCTCCAGCGCCGCCACGACTGCGGCATGCGTCTGATAGCGCTGGGCCGGGTCCTTGGCCATCATCTTCTCGATCACCTTCACCAGACCCGGGGGCAGCTCAGGCCGCAGCCGCGACAGCGGCTCCGGCTGCTGTTCCAGGTGGGCCGCCATCTTCTGGGCCGCGTTGCCGTTGGGAAAGGGCGGGCGGCCCGTCAGCAAGAAGTAGAACGTGCCGCCCAGGCTGTAAATGTCCGCTCGCGCGTCCGCCGTGCGGGGGTCGCGGATCTGCTCGGGGGCCATGTAGTCCGGCGTGCCCAGCCCCTGGCCCGCCTCTGTCAGCCCACCCTCGCCGCCCTGCTCGGCCCTGATGCTGGCCAGCCCAAAGTCCATCACCTTCACCTGTCCCTCGGACGTCGCCATGATGTTCTGCGGCTTGACGTCGCGATGCACCAACCCCTGCACGGCGGCGTGCGCCAGCCCCAGCGCGGCCTGGCGCACATAGTCGCAGGCCCGGTCCACCGGCAGCGGCCCGTCATGCTTGACCAGCGTCTCCAGGGTGACGCCCTCGATGAATTCCAGAACCAGAAAGTGCAGGTCGCCCGCCTTTTCGGCGTCGAAGGCTTGCACCACGTTCGGGTGCGCGAGCCGGGCCGCCGCCCGCACCTCGCGCTGGAACCGTTCGATCACGCCCGGCGCGGCGATGAGTTCTTTGTTGATCATTTTGAGTGCGACCGTTTTCCGCATGAGGCGATGTTCGCACTGGTAGACCACGCCCATGCCGCCCGCCCCCAGCCGCCGCAGCACCTGGTAGCGGGCGTGGCCGCGCAGCTCCGGCGGCGCGGCGTCCTCGCAAGTGGTAACGCCCTGCAACGGGGACTGAGGTAGGGGTGTGCCGCCGCTGGGGCGGAGCAAGGACAGCATCGAGTCGTCGGGGACGGCCCGGATCGCCTGCTGGCAGGTCTCGCAACCGTCCAGGTGGTCGGCGAGGGGGGCGGCCTCGCTGTCGTCCAGGCGTCCCAGGGCGAAGGCGGCGAGCTGGTCGCTGGTCGGATGAATGGCTTCGTGGTTGCCGATCATGTGCCGTCCTCCTCAGCGCGTCCTATCTCTAATGGACGCGGCCGGTCAAAACCTGTCTCGAAAAAGTCGGCGTCAACTGGCCAGGCCCTCGGCGGCGTCCCGCAAGCGCTTGAGGATGCGCGACTTGGCCAGGAAGACGGCGTTCATGGACAGGCCGAGGGCGGCGGCGACGGCCTTTGGCTCTTCCCCGGCCAGCAGCCGTTGAAAGGCCTGCCAGGTCGGCGGCGCAAAGTCGGGTTCGAGTTGGGCCAGCAGCACGTTCAAGACGTGCTGGTCGTGTTCGCGGTCCCAGCGCTGGCTCAGTTCGCTGCTGGGGTCTTGCAGCTCCTCGATCAGAGGCTCGACGAAGGCCCGGTCGCGCTTCTGCGTCCGCCAGAACTCGCGCAGCCGGTTCACCATGACCTGGCGCAGCCAGCCGCGGAAGTTTCCCCGCGCCGGGTCGTAGCGGAAATGCGGCAGCTCACTGGCCGCCGACTGCAAGATTTCCTGGACGAGGTCGTCGGCGTCGTGGGGTTGCAGCGCGTAGCAGCGCAACCAGCCGGTCAGCAGGGGGCGGTAGATGGCGTCGAATTGTCTCCAGGCGCTGGCGTCGGGGGCCGCCTCGCGGAGACGATGAAGCAGGCTGGCCGGCGTTTGCGACATGGGCGGCGTCCCCTGGGGAGAATTGCGAACGATCGAATTGTCGTTGCCCCCGCAGTATGAGTCAAGCAATTAGCGCGACCCTGCGACTTGGCGGCGTTTGTTGGTATCCTGGTGTCATGGCAAAGCTGGAGCAAGACCTCCCTGACCTGTCCCGCCTTCGCGGCGTCGTCGATTACGTGGAAGTGCCGGCGTAGCGCATCGCCGCATCCGCAAGACGTGTTCGGAGGGTGCGACACCGACTGCCTCGCTCGGCTATACTGTCGGGAACGCCGTCACGCGGCACACCACCCTGGGAGCAGCCCATGTCCGACGATTTCCGAACCGATCCGTTCGACGCCCAACCCCCCGAGGTTCCCGACGACCGAAGACGCGGGTATCCCTACGACGATCGGCGGCCCGATTATCGCGACGACGACCGACGGCCCGAACAATCCCGCCGACACCCGCCGCTGCCGCCCTGGCTGGCGCGCAAGCTGCTCCGCGGGGACGAGCAAGTCGTCTGGGTGGCCGGCCCGCGTTTCAACCCGTCGTGGGAGAAGTACGTCACCCACCCCTTGCTGTTCGTCGCGGCCCTGGGCCTCGGGGCGATGGGCGTGGGGCTGGGTTGGCTGCTGAACGGCCCGGCGCCGGCATTGCTGCCGATCGGCGCCGTGACCGCTTTCGTCCTGTTTTTCGGGTCGATCATCGTCCTCGGCCTGGCCAACGGCTATTTCACCCGACTCGTGGCGACGAACTTCCGCCTCCTCATGCTCCAGGGTTACGAAGTTTACCGCCGCTGGAACATCGACGACTTGCCGCGCAGCCTGGTCCGCTATCGGCGCATGGCTGGCGGAGAGAGCGCCCGAGCATCGACCTGGACGCCATGCAGACCATGCTCGGCGGCGCGTCGGATCAGTTCGTGGACGCCAAATCGATCCTGGCGTTCGGCAAGCAACTCGGCGGCATCAAGCGCCGGGAGGACGAAGGGCGCTGACGCGCTCGTCCTCACTTCCCGGCGCCTCTGGCCTTGCGCTCCGCGAGGGCCGCGGCGATCTCCCGCACCGGCCGTGTGTTGAACACGTCGGCCTTCGTCAGCCAGCCGCGGCGGGCCACGTCCACGCCGAAGCGGTACAGCGCCAACTCCCCGGTGCTATGAGCGTCCGGGTTGATGACGAGGGGCACGCCCAGCGCCTTGGCCCGCTTGCAGTGGACCCAGTCGATGTCGAGTCGAACGGGGTGGGCGTTGATCTCGACCATCACGCCGCTCTCGGCGCACGCCTGCAGCACCGCCTCCAGATCGACGGCGTAGGCCTCGCGCCGCAGCAGCAGCCGGCCCGTGGCGTGGCCGAGCATGGTGACGGCCGGGTGACGCACCGCCCGCACGATCCGATCTGTCATTTCCTCTCGGCTTTGATTGAAATGACTGTGGACGCTGGCCACGACGTAGTCGAACGTCGCCAGCAGGTCGTCGTCGTAGTCGAGCCGGCCGTCGGCGAGGATGTCGCACTCCGTCCCCTTGAACAGGCGGAAGCCCTTGAGGCGCTTGTTGAGGGCGTCGATGGCTTCCTGCTGGCGGCGGGCGCGCTCGGGGCTGAGGCCGTTGGCGACGGTGAGCGATTGCGAGTGGTCGGCCAACCCGAGGTATTTGAGGCCCAGCGCCCGGGCCGCCTTCGCCATGTCTTCCAGCGTGTCGGCGCCGTCGCTGTCGGTCGTATGGCAGTGGAAGACGCCGGTGACGTCAGCCGTCTCGACCAGCGCGGGGAGATCATCCTTTTCGGCGGCCTCGATCTCGCCGGTGTGTTCGCGCAGCTCCGGCGGGACGTATGCGCAGCCCAGCGCCCGAAACAGCTCCGCCTCATCGCGGCAGGCGATGCGCCGATCGCTTCCCGCCAGCTCGTACTCGTTCAGCTTGAGGCCGCGCGCTGGGCGCGGCGCCGCATCTCGATGTTGTGCTCCTTGTTGCCGGTGAAATAGTGCAGCGCGAAGGGGAACTGCTCCTCGGTGACCACGCGCAAATCGGCCTGGATCACGAAGCGATGCCCGTCCGACCCGGCGGCGATGGTGACGCTGGCCTTCGTGTCGCCTCGGCCGAGCACCTGAGCGACGCCCGGCTGGCCGACGAAGCGATCCATGATCGGCCCCGCGTCGTCGGCGCTGACGAGAAGGTCGATGTCCCTGATCGTTTCCTTGCGGCGGCGCAGGCTGCCGCAAACCTCGATGCGGCGAACGCCAGGCGCGTCGCGCAGGGCGGCGAGCAGGGACAGGGCGACGGCCTCGGCCTGGTCGATGCGCACGCGGTCGGCCGTGCTTTTGAGGAATTCGACGCCTTCGAGGATCTTTTGTTGCGTTTTGGCGCCGAAGCCTTTCAGCTGAGCGACGCGGCCGGCCTCGCAAGCGGCCTTGAGCTTGTCGAGGTCGTCCACGCCGAGCTGATCGTAGAGGGCCTTGACCTTTTTCGGTCCCAGACCGCCGACGCGCAGCATCTGCAACAGGCCGGGCGGCGTCTTCGCGCAGCTGGTCGAGGAAGGGCAGCTTGCCGGTGGTGACGAGCGCGGTGATCTTGTCGCGGAGGGTGTCGCCGACGCCGCGGACCTCGGTGAGTTTGCCGGCCGCGACCCGTTCGCCGAGGTCGCCCTCCAGCTGTTCGAGGGCGCGGGCGGCGTTGCGGTAGGCGTTGCAGCGGAAGGCGTTTTCGCCTTGCAGTTCCAGCAGCGTGCCGATCTCGTCGAGGACGGCGGCGACTTCTTCTTTGTGCATGACGGCCGCACCGAAGGGGAAAGGGGAATGACTGAATGAGAAGCGTAGCAAAAACGGGCGCCGTCTGCACAGGTCGGCTGGAAGGGTCGATCTAAAGTCCTGTCCGCTCTTGGGATTTCCGAACGACGGCGACAAGGGGCGCCGGGTTGCACGCCGGCAGCCCTTGCTCCGGCAGCCGCACCCCGTACCATAACCACTCTTCCGGTCGAAGAGTCGGGAATGGACGGAAACGACGAGGGAATTATGGTCGAACGACGCAGCGAGCTGGACCGCCGTTACCACCGCAAGCAGAAGATGGCCAAGCTCAAGGCGCGCCTGGCCGCGGCCAAGAGCGGCGGCGAGAAGGACGTGATCCTGAAAAAGATCCACGTCCTCAGCCCGTGGTGGACGGAGCCGGCGCCGGCCCGGTGACCGCAACGTCGAGAGCGTCGGCGCGGCGGCATTGCCGCGTCGCTGCCCGCGGGGGTCGGGCGATCCTTCCCTTTCAGCACGGCGTCACCGCGCGCAGCCGGCGGAGCGCTTCATCTCGGAGTAGTCGTCCGGCAGGTCGTTCACGATGCGGACCAGTTCGTCGAACTCGTCGCCGAGCTGGTCCAGGGCCGCTCGCGCTGGCGCCGAGCTTCTCCTCCATCTGACGCTGGAGCCGATCCAGGCCGAGGGCCAGTCGGGCCAGCCGATTCCGCAGCAGCGCGGCAATGCGATCCCGCGGCGCGGCGGCGCCCTTGTCGGACGACGATTCCTGCGGGTCGCATTTGTAGATTTCTTCACGGAAGACGGCAATTTCCGGCGGCGCATCGATACCGAGGCGGACCTGGCCGCCCTGGATCGACAGCACCTGGATCGCACTCCGGATGCAGGGGATGAGGAGTTTCTCGTTGAGCCGTCGCGACAGCACGAGCATGGCGCAGAATCCTTTCGCAGCAGGCGGGGTCGGGACGGCGGCGGCAGTCCACGCGGGCGCCGTCGGCGCCGTCCGGGGGTCGGTACACAATCCGGTCAAGGGGTACGAGTGCGGCGGGTTCGGTGCTGATGGCGGGCCGCGGAGGAGGGGGGCGATGGAGGGAAGTCAGCGAACGTCCGTGCGGGGTGCCGTTTCAGCGGGAGCGCCCATGAGTATCCGTACCCATGCTTCTTGATGCACCCCTATTGTTAGTTGCTGACGGCCGGTTGACAAGGGCAGTTATAAAAAAAACTAGGATGGCAAACTTAACTTGAGAGGCCCCGAAAACGGCCTGTTCTTGAACTGGGCGGCCCAGGAAAACGCCAGAAATCGCTTGTCCGCCGAGGGTCTCAAGTTGAGTTTGCCGTCCTAGAAAAAAACTGAGTTGACCGCCGGTTCAACATCTTCGCGGGACGGAGCGGATCGCACGGTTCGCCGGCGCAGCGCATCGGCCCCAATTCATTCGGGCGTCGGCCGCTTCAGGAGCGCCTGAACGACTTCCACCGTGCGGTTGACGGCCGCGTCCAGGAAGGCGCGGCCCTTCTCGGCCGTGGCTCGCTCGGGGTAGCCGACCGCCCCGTGGTCGGTGCGCTGCTTCATGTCCTCGCAGAGATACAGTCCGCGCAGGGCCGGGTCCTCGCGCGGCGGGTCGTCGCGGACCTGATCGCGCCGCACCAGGTCCGGCCGCAGCGTCAGCATCATCGACGTCTCGAACTCGCAGGCGTGGCCCATCGCCTTGCGCGGCCCGTCGGCCAGGGCCGCCAGCTCCGGCGCCGCCAGGTCCCAGTACGACGCCGCCGACAGAACGCGGTCGCGGTAGCACGGCTGAAGCCGCCGCAGCGCCGTCTGCATCGTGTCGATGTTGCCGCCGTGGCCGTTCAGGATCAGGACGCGCTTCCAGCCGTCCTCCAGAAGCGGCGTCAGCAGATCGCATAACATGTCGATGTGAACGTCCACCGACGCCGACAGCGTGGCGCCGAAGCGCAGGTGGTGATGGCTGGCCCCGAACCACAAGGTCGGCAGCAGCACCACCGACTCGGGCAGTCGCTTCTCGACGCCCTCGGCCACGCCGGTGACGAGCACCGTGTCGGTGAGGACGGCGAGGTGCCGGCTGTGCTGCTCCACCGCGGCGATGGGGGCCAGGATCAGGGCGCCGGCCCGCGGGACCTGCCGCAGCTCGGGGAAGGTCATTTCGTGGAATTTCACGGTCTGCTCACTCCTTTTTGCCGTCCCGCGTTCACGTCCCCGCCAGCCGCCGCCCCGTCAGCCGCTCAAACGCCTCCAGATACTTCTCGCGCGTCCGCGCCACCACGTCCTCCGGCAGCGCCGGCGGCGGACTGTTCTTGTCCCAGCCGGTCGTCTCCAGCCAGTCGCGGACGTACTGCTTGTCGAACGACGGCGGATTGCTGCCGACCGCCCAGCCGTCCGCCGGCCAGAAGCGCGAGCTGTCCGGCGTCAGCACCTCATCCACCAGGATCAGTTCCCCGTCCGGCGTCCAGCCCCACTCGAATTTCGTGTCCGCCAGGATCACGCCGCGCACCGCCGCGTGGTCGGCCGCCCGCCGGTACAGGTCGATGCTGCGGTCGCGCAGCTGCGCCGCCGCCTCGGCGCCGACGATCCTTGCCGCCTCTTCAAAGGAGATGTTCTGGTCGTGGCCCTGCTCTTCCTTCGTGGCCGGCGTGAAGATCGGCTTCGGCAGGCGTTCGCTTTGCCGCAAGCCTGGCGGCAGCGCGACGCCGCATACCGCGCCGGTTTCGCGGTACTCCTTCCAGCCGGAGCCGGCCAGCCAGCCGCGAACCACGCACTCGATCGGCGCCACCCGCGCCTTGCGCACCAGGCAAGTCCGGCCGTCCAACTCCGCCGCCCGCGCCGCGAACTCCGGCGGCATGTCCCGCAGGTCCGTGCTAATCAGGTGATTCGGCGGTGCCAGCGTCTCCAGCCAGAACAGCGTCAGCGCCGTCAGAACGCGGCCCTTGTCGGGGATCGGCGTCGGCAGCACCCAGTCGAAGGCGCTGATACGGTCGGTCGCCACGATGACGAGACGGTCGCCGAGGTCGTACACGTCGCGGACCTTGCCGCGGCGGCAGGGGAAGCCGGGAACGTGACTTTCCAGCAAAGGCGGCATGGTAAGTGCATCCTCCCGGATCGGCAAAGTCGCCGGGATGGTCCCGGCCGCGCCTTCCCATCGCTGGCGCAAGAGGCCTATCCGTGAATCATCGCGGGGCGGTTGTCCCGGTCGAAAAGGCAACCTACAATATAACAGGGAGAAGAGAAGAGGCTCCCGAATCCGCTTCGCACACCTACGGCCGTCAAGGCCCGGACCCGTCTCGCACCCACCCGCCTCTCCCCGTCCCCTGCACGCCCGCGATAGATCGCGGTGCGCGACGCGAGCCGTCCGCGCGGAAGGAAGGTTCCGTCATGGCAACACTATCGGAAGCCGTGACCGCGCCTGTCGGATCGTCCGACTGGAGGCAGGTCTGGCTCGACTCCTACCCCTGTGACATGCCGACGACCGTGCCGTACCCGCGAGCGCCGCTGACGGCCCTGCTGGAGACGGCGGCGCGGCGCTTCCCGGATCGGCCGGCCTGCACGCTCTACGGTGAGCCTACCACGTTCGCCCAGCTCGACGACCAGGCCCGTCGTCTGGCCCGCTCCCTGGTCGGTCTCGGCGCCCGCCCCGGCCGCCACATCGGCCTGCTGCTGCCGAACATCCCGGAGTACCTCGTCGCGCTTCAGGCCGTGTGGCTGACGGGGGCGACGGCCCTCCAGCTCAGTCCGCTGATGGTGGCGGAGGAGGTTGGCCACTGGCTGGAATCCACCGGCTGCCACCTCGTTGTCACTCTCGATCTGCTGGCGCCGGCCGTCGTCGGGTCGCTGCGGCGCGGGCCGCTGGAGCATCTTGTCCTCACCTCGCTGGTGCGGCGCATGGCCGTGTGGCGCGGGATGCTGTATCGCTTCGAGCGCCTGCGCCGCAACGGCTATCTTCGCCTGCCCAGCGACGCCCACCGCCACCGCTTCGACGAGCTGATCCAGGCGGAGCCGCTGGCCGAGCCGGCGGCGGTCGATCCGGCCGAGGACGTGGCCGTGCTGGCGCCGACCGGCGGCACGACGGCCTCTCCCAAGGCCGTGATGCTGACGCATCGCAACCTGCTGGCCAACGCGATGCAGCTTCGCAGCTTGTGCCCCGGCGGCGACGGCGAGGGCGGCGTCCTGGGCGTGCTGCCGTTCTTCCATTCCTACGGGCTGAGCGTGTCGCTCTTGACCAGCTGGGCCAAGGGATCGACGCTGCATCTGCATCCCCGATTCGAGGCGCGGGCGGTGCTGTCGCTGCTGGAGGAGCAGCGGCCCGACATCGTGCCGACCGTGCCGGCCATGCTGCACGCGCTGAACAAGGTGATGCGCGGCCGGCCGCACGACCTTTCCTTCATCCAGATGGCCCTGTCGGGCGCGTCGGCGCTGGAGCCGGACGTGCGGCGCGAATTCGAGAGCTACGGCGTCCGCAACCTCGTCGAGGGTTACGGCCTGACCGAGGCCAGCCCCGTGACGCACGCCAACCCGCCGGACGAGCGCAACCGGCCGGGCACGATCGGCCTGCCCCTGCCCGACACCGAGGCGCACCTGGCCGACCCCGATACGGGGGCCGAGGTGAGCGAAGGCGTCGGCGAGCTGGTGGTGCGCGGCCCGCAGGTCATGAAGGGCTACTTCAACAACGCCTGGGCGACGCAGGCCGTCCTGAAAGACGGCTGGCTCTACACCGGCGACATGGCCCGGCGGGACGGCGACGGCTATTACACTATTGTCGATCGCAAGAGGGATATTATCAAGACGTCGGGTTTCCTGGTCTTTCCGGCGGAAGTGGAAGAGGTGATCCGGGCGTTCCCCGGCGTGGCCGAGGCGGCCGTGATCGGCGTCCCGGACCCGGAGCGCGGCGAACTGGTCAAGGCGCTGGTGGTCCCTCGCGGTGAAGTGAAGCTGGACGCGGCAGCGCTGGAGGCCCACTGCCGACTGCACCTGAGCAAGCAGAAGCGGCCGCGGCGGATCGAGGTGGTGGGCGAGTTGCCCAAAAACTTCCTCGGCAAGGTCCTGCGCCGCAAGCTGCGCGAGGCCGCGCCGCCGCTGCCGGGATTGGCGCCGGCGCCCTCATGAGCAAGGGATTTGCCACAGAGAACACAGAGGGCACAGAGGAAAAACACGGCAAGACGTCGCCTCTGTCTTTTCCTCTGTGCCCTCTGTGTTCTCCGTGGCTAAAGAATGGGGAGTAGTGACGTGTTAGACATCGCCATTCTCGAAGGCGCCCGCACGCCCTTCGCCAAGGCTTACGGCCCGCTGGCGTCCGTGCCCGCCCAGGACCTCGGCGGCGTCGCCGCGGCCGAAGCGATGCGCCGCGCCGGGCTGCGCCCGGACCAGATCGATCAAGTCGTCTTCGGCAACGTCGTCCTGCCGGCCGACGCCGCCAATATCGCCCGCGTCGTCGCCCTCAAGGCCGGCGTCCCGGCCGACCGCATCGCCCACACCGTTCAGCGGAATTGCGCCTCCGGCATGGAGGCGATCACCACGGCCGCCCAGCTCATCCAGCTCGGCGAGGCGAAGACGGTGCTGGCCGGCGGCACGGAGTCGATGAGCCGCATCCCGTTGCTCTACAATCGGGAGGCGACGGGGCTGTATTTCCGGCTCGGCAAGGCGAAGTCGGCGTGGCAGCGGATGAAGACGCTGCTGTCGTTCCGGCCTCGGCACTTCAAGCCGGTCGTCGGCGTGCAGCTCGGGCTGACCGACCCGACGTGCGGCAAGCTCATGGGTTCGCTGGCCGACTTCACGGCCCGCGAGTTCGGCGTCACACGCGCCGAACAGGACGCCTTCGCCCTGGAGAGCCACCGCCGGGCCGCCGACGCCCAGAAGCGCGGCGTTCTGGCCGAGGAGATCACGCCTGTCGGCGAGGTGAAGGAAGACAACGGCGTGCGCAAGGACCAGACGCTGGAGGCGCTGGCCCGGCTCAAGCCGTTCTTCGAGAAGGACGGCACGGTGACGGTCGGCAACTCGTCGCAGCTGACGGACGGGGCGGCCGCCGTCGTGGTGGCGCCGGGTGAGGCGATTCGCGCCGAGGGCCGGCGGCCGCTCGGCTATCTGCGGGCGTTCGCCTACGCCGGCGTCGAGCCGGAACGGATGGCGCTCGGCCCGATCTATGCGACGAGCAAGCTGCTGGCCAAAACAGGAATGCGGTTGCAGGATTTCGATCTGATCGAGCTGAACGAGGCCTTCGCGGCGGTGGTGCTGGTCAACGAACGGGCCTTCGCTTCCGACTCGTTCGCACGGGAAAAGCTAGGACGCGAGACGGCGCTGGGCGCGATCGACCCGGCGAAGCTGAACGTCAACGGCGGCGCGATCGCGCTGGGGCATCCGGTCGGGGCGACGGGGACGCGGCTGGTGCTGACGCTGCTGAAGGAGCTGCGGCGGCGCGGCCTGCGACGCGGGCTGGCGACGCTGTGCATCGGCGGCGGGCAGGGCGGGGCGGTGTTCGTGGAGGCCGGCGAGTCGTAAGAAATCTCACGCAAAGACGCAAAGCCGCGAAGCGAAATCCAGGTGGACGCCGGAACTTCTTTCCTGGCGTCTTCGCTTTGCGCCTTTGCGTCTTTGCGTGAGATTCTTTTGGCGTTGGCTTTGGGAGTCAGTCCATGCTCTTCCAATCCGAAACCGTCACCGTCGAGAAGGACGCCGACGGCAGCGCCTTGCTCAAGATCGACGTGCCCGGCCAGACGCACAACGTCATCACCCGCCAGGTTCTCGCCGATCTGGACGCCGCGCTCGACGCCGTCGCCGCGGAGACGCGCCTGCCGCTCCTCGTCATTCGCAGCGGCAAACCGGCTGGCTTCCTCGCCGGCGCCGACCTGCACGGCTTCCTTGAAATCGCCGACGCCGCTGCGGCGGAGGCGCTGTCCGCCCAGGGCCAACGCCTCTTCGACAAGCTCGCCGCGCTGCCCATGCCGACCCTGGCCGCCATCCACGGCCCTTGTCTCGGCGGCGGACTCGAACTCGCCCTGGCCTGCGATTACCGCCTCGCCCTCGACAGCCCTAAGACACAGCTCGGGTTGCCGGAAGTGCGACTTGGCCTTCTGCCCGGCTGGGGCGGCACGCAGCGGCTGCCGCGCGTCGTCGGCCTGCGGCGGGCGCTGGAAATCATCTTGCAGGGCAAGCGGCTGGGGGCGCGCGAGGCGCTCAAAGCCGGGTTGGCCGATGCGGCCCCGGCCGGCGAGGAAAACTTGCGCTCGCAACTGGCGTTTCTCAAAATCAGCGCCATTCAGCGGGGCAAAAGATCGTTGAAGGGGCTGCCGCTGCGGACGTGGGGACAGCGGCTGCTGGAATCGACCGGCCTCGGCCGGGCCGTCCTCTTCGGGGCGACGGAGCGCGCCTTGCGGAGCCTGGTCCCGGACGACATGCCCGCGCCGATGGAGGCGTTGCAGGCCGTCCGCGTCGGGCTGAAAGAAGGCATGACCGCCGGGTTGGCGCAGGAGCGCGCCGCCGCCGGCCGGTTGGCCGTCAGCCCGGCGTGCCGCAACCTCATCATGCTCTGGCTGCGCGGTGAAAAGGCCCAGAAGATGCCCGACGGAATGGCAGCCGTGGCGCCGGCGGAAGTGCGTCGCGTCGGCGTCGTCGGCGCCGGCGTCATGGGCGCCGGCATTGCTCAGCTGGCTGCTGTGCGCGGCGCCTCGAAGGTCGTCGTGCGCGAGATCGACCAGGCCGCGCTCGACGCGGGGATGGCCCGCATCAAGGACCTGTTCGACAAGGCGGCGCAACGCCGCGTGCTGTCGGCGGCCGAGGCCGAGAAGCGCTCCGCCGCCGTGCGCGGTACGACCAGCTGGGACGCCTTCGAGGACGTGGACATCGTCGTCGAAGCGGCCGTCGAAAACCTCGACGCCAAGCGGGCCGTCTTCCGCGAGCTGGACGGGCGGACGCGGCCGGACGCCGTGCTGGCGACCAATACGTCGTCGCTTCGCGTGACATTGCTGGAAGACGGTTTGAAGCATCCCGAGCGCGTGGGCGGAATGCACTTCTTCAACCCCGTCCACCGGATGCAGCTCGTCGAGGTCGTGCGCACCGCGGCGACCAGCGAGCGAACCGTCGCCGCCCTCGTGAAATGGGCGATCGCGCTCGGCAAGACGCCGATCGTCGTGCGCGACAGCCCGGGCTTCGTCGTCAACCGCGTCCTGACGCCGTACCTGAACGAGGCGTCGCTGCTGGTCGCGGAGGGAATGGGGATAAAAGAGATCGACCGCGTCATGAAGCGGTTCGGCATGCTGATGGGGCCGCTCGAAGTGCTGGACCAGATCGGCCTCGACGTGGCCGCGCACGTCGCCGAGTCGATGGCGGCCCTGATGGCCGGGCGGCTGGAGGCGAACGCGGCCATCGCCCGGATGCGCGAGAAAACCTGGCTGGGCCAGAAGAGCGGCCGCGGCTTCTACGTCCACCGCGGCCGGGCGCGGACGGCGAACCGCCTGGCCGAGAACCTGTTGCGATCCGAGACCGCGCCGGGGTCCGCCGCGCTGAGCCAGGCATTGCCAGCGGAGGCGCGCGAGGCGGAGGCCCGCGAACGGCTGGTGTTGCTCACGGTCAACGAGGCGGCGATGGTCTTCGGCGAGGGACTGGCGGAATCGGCGGAGATGATCGACCTGGCGATGGTCCTCGGCACGGGCTGGGCGCCGCACCGCGGCGGCCCGCTGCGCTACGCCGACGAGCGCGGCCCGGCGGCGGTCGTGGAGGCGCTCAACGGTCTGGCGGCGCGGCACGGGCGGCGGTTCGAGCCGTGCGCGGAGCTGAGAAAGCGGGCGGAGGCGGGGACGCGATTCACCGGGTCGCGCGCCGAGGGGTAAGAAGAGCGTCGGCGGATTTTTTCGCATCTCCAGGGGCTTTTTTCTGGCGCCCCGCCCCGGGCGGTGGTACAACCAACCGACTCGTTCGGTCTGACGGCTTGCACCTTTCACCGCCGAGGAGTGTTGCCGATGACAACCCGGATCGCCTTGCTGGTCAGCGCCCTGACACTCGCGCTGGCCGCGGCCGCGCTCGCCGACCCGCCGAAGCCCGCCGCGCCGCCCGCCGCACCGCCCATCGCCGAGCCGCCGGACCCGCCCGGCACGACGCTGTACATGGATCAGCTCCGCGCCCTCTTCGCTGCCTGGGACCGCAACGGCGACGCTTTTCTGGACAAAGCGGAGCTGGCAAAGGCCTTCCGCGGCGCCGACGCCAAGCCCTACGACTATAAGAAGACGACGGACGACGCGCCGACGGACAAGCCCACCGACCCGACTTCCGCCAAGAAGCCCGACTACTCGGAATATCCGGATTATGACTTTTTGGTGCAGCTCGACCAGGACGGCGACGGCCAGATCAGCCGGAGCGAGTTCCTGAGCTGGGCCCGCGACTACGCCCTTCAGCGCAAGGCGCAGGCGGCCCAGGATGCGAAGGTGGCCGCCCTGGAAGCCAAGGTGGCGGCCGGCGGGACGCCCAAGGAAATCAAGGCCCTGGAAAGGGAGCTGAAAAAGGAACAGCAGGCTTCCACCAAAATCCAGGGCCAGATGACCAAGCAGATGATCGCGCTGGACAAGGCGATGCAGCATCAGCTCAAGCACCACAAGTAACCCGGCCGGTTCGCAACCGGTGGGGAAGGGTGCTCAACATCCTACCCCCGCATTTATTTCAATTTTTCCACCCCTTCGGTTGCAATCGTGTTAGAATCGCCGCCGCGGCGGGGCGCCTCTCGGCGGACTCCGCCCCGGCCGCTCCGCCCCACGAGTCCGTCCTTCCCGCCCGGTCTGATCCGGGCCCCCTCTGGGGAGGTGTGACATGGCGAACGATCTCGCAACCCCGGCGGCCGCCGAAGGCGACCTGCCGCACGCACTGGCATTCGTAAGGGACGCCTTTGGCGACTGGCGCCAGCAAGGACGGATTCGCGGCGAGGAGCAGGCCGTTCTCGACGCCTACTATGACGGCCTCCAGCACGACGCCGCATCGGGAAAGCCGCTGTCCGACGCGGTCACGCTGCCGTCCCCCGACCTGTGCTGGAGCTGCAAGGGGCCGGTCGGCCCCGAACACTACTGCGCCGATTGCGGCGCCCCAGCGCGCACCGAAACCGTGGACCGGCTTCGCCGCCTCATCTGCCTTTGCCATGAGATCAAGAAGCACGAGCGCGAGGGCCGGCTCGACCTGTCGGCGGCCCACGGCTGCCTGGCCGACGCCAACAGCCGCATCGCCGCCCTGCGGCGCAAGCTGAACGGTGAGCGCATCGCGGCCGCCCCGGCGCCGCCGCGACTCACGCTGGACCCCGCCGCGCCGGGGGCGGTCCCGGAGCCGGCGGACGCCACGGCTGCCACAGCCGTGCGACACGCACCGCGCCGCAACTTCCTCGAACTGCTGCTCGACCCGCGGAGCATTCAGTGGCTGCTGGCCTGCGGCGGCGCGGTGCTCGTGATCGGCCTGGTCATCTGGCTGGCGGCCTCCGGCGTGTTTGAGAATCCGCTGTTCGTGGCCGTCCTCCTGGGCGCCGGCAACCTCGCGCTCCTAGCCGGCGGCCTGGCGACGGTTCGCTTCACGCGCTATCAGCTCGCCGGCCGCGCCCTTACGCTCCTCGCCTGCCTGGTGATGCCGCTCAATCTCTGGTACTACGACTATCAAAACCTTCTGAAGATCGAGAATGGGGGGCATCTTTGGCTGGCCGCCCTGGTGTGCGTCGCGCTCTATGCGGCCGCGGCGGCGGTGCTGCGCGACCCGATGCTGGTCTACGTCCTGGTCGGCGGCCTCGCCTTGACCGGCCTGCTCCTGCTGGCCGACCATGGGGTGTCTCTCTTCTGGGACGCGCGGGCCGGTCACGATGCTCGCCATCCTGGGCCTGGCGTGCATCCATCTGGGCGCTTCTTCCCGGAAGGGGAGGGGCCGTTCACCCGTCGCAAGTTCGGGCTGGCGTTCTTCTGGTCCGGCCACGCCGCGCTGGCCGCCGGCCTGCTGGTGCTGCTGGCGGCGCAGCTGATGTGCGGCCTGCTCTACGACTATTTCCGGGGCTTTTACGAACAGCTCGACATATACCTCGGCTACCCGGTCCTGCATGGGCCGTCGGAGATCGTGGCGACGCCGTGGGGCCAGCTGCTGGCCCTCGGCATCGTCGCGGCGGCGACCTACGCCTATTTCTACTCCGACATCGTGGTCCGCAAGGTCGGCGTCTACATCCACCTGGCGGTCGCCTGTTTCCTGTGGGCGGAGATCCTGATCCTCGGCCTGGCCTTCACCACCTGGCCGACCCTGGCGCCGCAGGAGACGGTCATCATCGCGCTGGCGGTCACGGGCCTCCTGGCCAACTTCGTCCTGACGCGCTTCGAGCCGGCCGTCGCATACCTGCGGCGCACCGGCCCGGTCCTCGCGCTGGGCCTGAGCATCCTGCCGCTCCTGCTGGGCCTCGTGCTGCACATTCGGGCGGTCGCTTCCGTCGGGAGCGCGTGGCATTACACGCTGGGCTGGGGGTACGTCGCGGCCATGGCGCTGACCGCAGCGGCCTGCCGCGCCGCCGCACTCCTGCACCGATCGGGCAAGCCGTGGCTGGTGACGATCTACCTCTTCGGCGGGGGCGGGTCGCTGATGCTCATGGCGTCCGGCATTCTCCTCTGCTACGATCCCGACCTTCCTTGGGTCTGGATCGCCCCCGTGCTGATGCTGATCCCGCTCGCCTTCCTCACCGTCGCCCACTTCTACCGCGGCCGGGCGCTGGAGACGCCGGTCGTCTGGGCGGCCCACGCGATGACCCTCGTCCTGGTCGCCTCGTGTCTGGGCGTGGCCTTCGAGGGCTTCGCGGTGCAGCACGGCCAGCCGACGAACCTGCTGCTGGCGGCGTTTTTCGCCGCGGCGGCCGTGTTCTACCTGCTGGCCGCCCTGTGGCGCGACCGCCAGTTCGCCGTCTACGCCTGTGCGGCCGCCGCCGCCGCCGCCGTGTGGCAGCTGCTGTCCTACCGCGACCTGGAGCCTGAATACTACATCGGCGCCTTCGCCCTGCTGGGCCTGGCGCTGCTCATCGTCTACCGCTTCGCCGTCCTCGACAAGGGGCCGAAGGCCGGCCTGGGTCGGGCCGCGTTCCAGTCGGGCAACGCCCTGCTGACGCTGGCGGCCGTCGCGGCCGCGCTGCTGGCGCTGTCCAGCCTGGCCGCGTCGGGGTTCCAGTTCCTCGGCTCGGGCAACGGGGATGGCCTCTACAAGGGGACGCCTAGCATGGGGGGGAGCCGGCGCGAGTTTGAATTGACCCTGCTGGTCGGCCTTGAGGCCGTGGTCGTGGCGACCTCGGTGCTCGCGCTGTTCCTGGTCCGGCGGCCGGCCTGGCGCCGCTGGTATCTGCTGGCGGCGATCGGAAACGCCGCGCTGACCGTCCTGGTGATGATCCTCCAGCTCGACTGGACCACCTCGGAGAAACTGGAGGCCGTTTGTCTGGCGCTCGGGGCCGTCGTGCTGGTCGCGTCCCACCTGGGCTGGTTCCGCGAACACGAGCGCGAGGACGACATGGTCAGCTTCGGTCTGTTCGTCGGCTGCCTGCTCGTGGCCGTGCCGCTCAGCTGGGGGGTGCTCTATTGCCGCTTCTCCCGCGAGGCCTTCGACACGTTCCACACGCTCAACGAGGTGGGCATGTTGGCGGTGGGCCTGGTGATGCTGGCCGGCGGCTTCGCCATGCGGATCAAGTCCACGACGCTGACCGGGGCGGCCATGATGGCGCTGTATCTGCTGACGCTCCCGTCGCTGATCCCGACCGGCGGGCTGTGGGTGATCGGGGTCTACCTGACGGTCGGCGGCGGCCTGTTCTTCGGCGCCGGTCTGCTGCTGGCCGTGTACCGCGACCGGCTGCTGGCCCTGCCCGAACGGATCAAGCGCCGCGAGGGGGTGTTCCGCGTGCTGAACTGGCGCTGAGCTGCAATGGGGCGAGCGGCGCGGCGCCGGGCCGCCGGTTCGCCCCCGACTGGCTCACAAAGCGCACCCAATCAGGTGCTTGCATTGCGGACGCCGGTGGGTTCCAATGGACCGCCGTGGCGATGGCGCCGCGGCCGTCGGTCGTTGCGGGCCGCGGCGCTCCCCTCAACCTCTTTTTCCGAGGTGCAAAGTCCCATGCGTCGTTCCATTCTCCCCAGCGCATGTCTGGCGGCCGGCGCCCTGCTGTGCCTGGCCGCGTCGGCGCCCGCCGCCGACCTAGACAAGTATCTGCCCGACGACGCCCAGGTAGTGGCCGTCGTGAACGTCAAGCAGATCACCGCCTGGACGCCGTTCCAGAAGCAGTTCCAGGACCAGATCCAGCAGGCCCTCAAGAACGGCCCGCCGGCGGAACTCCTCAAAGACACCGGCTTCGATCCCCTGCGCGATCTGGACCGCGTCGTGATCGTGGCCGCCGCGGACTCCCCGCAAATCATCAAGCCGCCGCCCCGCATTTATCCGCCCGGCCCGCCCCCGCCTCCGCCGACTGCGGGAACCGATTTGGGACGGTGGTTCAGCCCCTACGGCTTCCCGACGTTCTTCCTCCTTCAGGGTAACTTCGACGCCGACAAGCTCGAAGCCAAGCTGCAGCAGGCACTCAAAGACCACGCCGACGTCGTTAAGAAGCCCCGCGCGGTCCACGGGATGGAACTGTGGGAATTGAACGTCGGACGGGAAGGGGACAGCCGGCTCTACCTGGCAATGCTCGACAAGGAGACCCTGATGGCGACAGGCCTGGAGAGTCAAGCGCTGGAGGCCCTGGAGAAGGCGGCGGGCAAGAAGAAGACCGACCTCCAAGACAAGCTGGTGCGCGACGCCTTTGCCAACGAGGACATGAAGGCGGCGCTAACCGTGGTCTGCTCCGGCGATGTGGTAACGAGCGTATCCGCAAAGGCTGACGGTAAAGGCGGCTTCACGACGGCGACTCGAGCCATTCGCGACTACGGCGGGGAAGGCTACAACGGCGCCGTAACGCTCGGCGACGCCGACCTGCATGCCGAGATCACCGCAACCTTCAAGGACGCCGACAAGGCCAAGGAAGCTGCCAGGATCATTTCCGCCGCCAGCGAGAAGATCGTCAAGCAATCACAGGTCATGATCGACTTGGACAAGGAACGGGCCGAGGCTCTGAACCTGCCGGCGTTAATCGAGGCCGCCAAGACTTTGACGGCCACGACATCGGATGCCACGGTTTCCGTGGAGGCCCGTGCAACGCCCGACGCCATCGAGGGCCAAGTTCGACTAATGGGCTTCCTCCCGGAACCCGCCCCACCACGTCCGCCGGGCGATTCGTCCCCCAAGAAGGATCCGTGAAGCGCGAGGGGAACGGCGATTCATGGCCTCGGCGGATGCACCGTCCCCGTAAGGGGCCGGTCGTCCTCGGCCGGCGCCGCCAGGATGAGCGGTCGGCGGTTGTCGAACGGGTCCGGCGTCGTTACGCGGACATAGGGGGCCGGGTTGGTCCGCTGCGGCATCGCGGCCGCCAGCGCCGCCTCGGCCGACGCATCGACAGTCGGATCGTCCAGGGATGCGCGATCCGGCGTGGGTTGGTCCGCCAGGATCGGCAGCGGCGGCGGCTGATTCACGTCCACCGACGGCAGGCGCGTGCGGTCGCCGGCGTAGAACGAGCGCGGCTCCGGCGGCAAGGGATCGCCGCGGCCCGTGCCGAGGGTTTCGTCGATCACCAGATGCGGCGCCGGGGTTTTGTGGGTATGTTCGCCTGGCGGGGGCGGCGGCGCCGGGGTCGTCGGCGGCAGCAGCGACACGGTGGGCCGGCCGTCGAGAGCGCTCGGCGCGGGACGGCGCGGGCCGGGGTTCGGCTCGTCGAGCGGACCCTTGACGTCGGCGGGCGGCAGCACCCGCGACAGCAGCGCCCCGCCGGCGTCCTCCGGGAAATGGAAGGCAGGGCCGTCGGCCTCCTTCTTGTCGTCGGCCGGCGTCTTGTCCGCGTCACTGGCCGACGGCGGCGCCGGCTCCGCGGCGGTAAGGCTCTCGGCCACGGGCGCCACGCTCGGCCGGGTGCAACCGGACGAGCCGGCGGCGAGGCCGCCGAGAGACAGGGCGAACAGCCACGCGGACGGACGGCTGCACTTCATCGCATGTCCCCTAATCGCTATCCCAAAATACGGAAGACCGGCTCACTTCGGCGGCGGGACTTCGATGACGAGTTTGACCGGCGAGCCTTCCTTGGGCAGCAGCTTCTTGTCCGTCTCCAGCTCGACGTAGCGCTGGTCGTTGAATTGCAGATGGGCCTGGAACACCGTCAGGTCCGTCACCGGGAAGATGCAGATCAGCGTCCCGGTCGTGTCGGCCCCAAAAACCTTGTCGTCCTTGGTCGGGTCCGGCTGAACCGCCGTCGATCCGGTGAAGTGCCATTTCTGCTTTTTGAGCGGCTTGCCGGTCTTCTGGTCGATAATCACTTTTTCGATCGGCAAACGCTTCATATCACCGCTGTCCGTCGGCACCTCGATGTAGATGTTGACCTCCGGCCCGTCGGGGATTTTTTCGCCGCCGTTCTGCGGCGTACCGGGCTTGAGGCCCAGCGCCTCGACGGCCTTGGACACGTCGCTGGGCTTGCAGTCGATGGTGACGACGGTTTCATGGGCCTTTTGCCCCTTGGGGAAGGCCCAGCACGCCACCACTTCCAGCGGATAGATTTTGTCGTAATGCGGATCGTCGATCTTGCGCGGCGCGATCTTGGCGTCGATGGTGATGGTGCGCTTGTCCTTGTCCACGACTACGCCGGGCGCGTCCGCCGGCTTGTCGCCGTCGGCCGTGGCGAAGGCGCAGGCGCCGATGGCGACGATCAGGGCCAACAGGCCCCATTTCCGTTGCGTCATATGCTCTCCCTTCAGGGGTCAGGGGTCAGGGGTCAGGGGTCAGGAGTCAGGAGTCAGGAAGGCGGCGAAGGACTTTGTCCTCTTAGGCGAGCGGCAGCAGGAATGATACCCGTAGCCGCATTCGCCAGAATGCGGGCTGACAGCCATTCACCCGCATTCTGGCGAATGCGGCTACGGCTAAGAGCCTATCCCAAAACCGTCGAAACATCACCAATTTGACGAGAATCGTCATGATCGACGGTGGTTTTGGGATAGGCTTTAAGGTATTTCCCGCCCCTCGCCTTATTGCGGCAATCATTCGGTCAGTATTCTAACTGACTCCTGACCCCTGACCCCTGACCCCTGACCCCTATTTCTCCCCAATGCACACCACCACAGTCGGCGTCCCCTTGCCGTTGTCGGCGAGGTTGACCGTGGCGACGTAGATGCGTCCGCCCTGCACGGCAGGGCCGCCGTAGATCATTCCGGGCGCCTTGACCGGCTCGGCCGCCAGGTCCACGCTCCACTTCTCGGCGCCGCTGGCGAGGTCGATGGCGTGCAGCACTCCTTTGAGATCGCCGGCGTAGACGACCCCGCCCGCGATGGCCGGCGGCGCGAACAGAGGCGCCTTCACGTCGCAAGGCCAGCGCAGGTCGCCGGTCTCCAGATTGTAGGCGCGGACCTTGCCGTCGGTGGCGACGACGACGGCCGTATCGTCGGTCAGCGCGGCGCACGACACCACGCCGCCTTTAATGTCCTTGTGCCACTTCTCGGCGCCCGTCTCCAGGTCGAACGCGGTCAGCTCGCCCTTGGTGCTCTTGGCGATCGCCTTGGGATCGTAGCCGATCGTGCTGCCGCTGACCACGACCGTCTTGCCGATCACCGACGGGCCGCCCCACGGGTTGATCGCCAGCGGCTTCCGCCACACGATGTCGCCGGTCTTGGCGTCGAGACAGAACAGGGCGCGATCGCCGAGCTGTTCCTTGTCGAGGAAGGCCGACGTCACCAGCACGCGGTCGCCGATCACCGTCACCGGGGCGTCCACGTGCCACTTGTCCTTGCCCTGCTGCCACAGCAGCACCGGGGCCGGCTTGGGCAGCTGGTCCTCGCCAGGCGGCAGCGCCAGAAGCGGATCTTTCTTCTTGTCGATCTCGTACTGGGCCTGCAAATCCGCCCATTTCGCATCGAGGATTTTCTGGATGGAAGGCAGGTCCATTTCCTTGCCTTCCAGCGTGACGCGGTTCATGTCCACGCAGACGACGCCGCCCGAGCCGGCGCCGAGGAAGACCTTGCCGTCCACGACGGTCGGCGACCCTTCCATGTGGACGAGCGACCCCAGCACCGGCAGCCGCCAGTACGGCCGGCCCTTGTCGATGCCGATGCAGTAGAGCGTGGCGCCGGCGTCGGTCTGGTGCATCCCGTCGCCGAAGATGAGCTTGTCGCCGACGACCGCCGGCGAGCTGACGGTCGGCAGCTTGAGGAACGGCGTCGTCTTGGTCCACTGGACGCGCGGGTCGGCCTTGGGGTCGGCGGCGAGGCTGTAGAAGGTGGAGACGTTGAACGGGCCGAGTCCGCTGATGAAGACGCGGTCGCCGGCCGGCGTCGGCGAGGCGACGAAATGCTCCTTGCTCGGCATCACCCACAGCACGGCGGGGTTCGTGGGGCCGGGTTTGCCGTCGGTGTTGCCGGTGCGCTGGGCGTTGCCGCGGTACATCGTCCAACCGGACTCGGCGGCGGCCGCCGGAACCGCGGAGACGCACAATCCCACAACCACAAGGCGAATCACGCGGCAATCCATGTCATCCTCTTTCCGTGCAGTCCAATCCATTTCACCGCAGAGAACGCGGAGGGCGCAGAGAAAAGACAAGAACAATGTTCCAAAGGCGTTCTCTTGGCTATTGTGTTTTTCTCTTGTCTTCTCTCTGCGTTCTCCGCGTTCTCTGCGGTGAAATCTCTCTTCAATCCGCCTTGGGCGTCTGCTCGTCCAGGATCGCCTTGACGTGCGTGCCGGCCACGACCAGCTCCTTCGCCCGCCGGTCGCCGTTGCTGAACAGCACCTCGACGCGGTACGTCCCCGGCGCCAGCGCGAACCGCGCCGTCGGCGCCGACTGGCCGCCGCGGGCCTCGCCGCCCGACACCTGCTGCACCGCCACCAGCTTGCCGTCCTTGTCCGTCACCTTCACCTGGCTGCCGATCACGCCGCTCTTGCCCGCCACGCCCAGCGTCACCGGCGTCCGCTTGGCCACCCATTCCGGGTTGCCCAGCAGCACGCACGACTCCTGGCCCTCGTTGTTGAAGACCATGTCCAGCACGCCGTCGCCGTTGAGGTCCACTAAACCGACCGCCTGAGTATTGAATATCCTCTGATTCAGGCCGATCGCCTCGGTGGCGTCCTCGAATGTGCCGTCGCCCTTGTTGCGGAAGAAGCGGTTGGGGCCGCGCAGGACGCCGACCACCAGATCGAGCTTGCCGTCGTTGTCCACGTCGCCCCAGGCGGCGCTCGTCGCCCAGCCGGTGAACTTGTCGAGGCCGGCCTTCGCCGTCACGTCGGTGAACTTGCCGCCCCCCTCGTTGCGGAACAGCTTGCAGCCGTCCTTCTGCGGCACGAACAGATCGGGCCGGCCGTCGTTGTCGTAATCGCCGAACACCGGACCCACCTTGCCCGCCTTGTAGGAAATGCCGCAGTCCTTGGCCGCGACGAAGCCCTTGGGCGTGTTCAGCACGAGAAGGCCCTCGCCGGCCGAATAGAGGAAGTCGGGCCGGCCGTCGCCGTCCACGTCGCAGACGGTCAGGCTGTCGCCCTTCACCGTGCTGCCGATGCCGTTGGCGCCGAGGCCGACCGCGTCGGACACGTCCTCGAACGCCCACGTCACCGCCGGCGGCAGACCATCGGACGCCTTGAAGTAAAAGGCCCACTCGCCGCCGCCCTGGCACACCTTCATCAAGAGCTTGTTGACGCCCTGCTTGAGCTTCAGCACGGCCTTCGTCTGGTCCGGCTGGCAGGCGCGCTGCACGTTCTCCGACACGATCTTTTCGCCGTTGAGCCAGACGGTCAGCGTGTCGTCGCTGCCCAGCGACACCGGCAGCTCGCGCGGCTTGTCGCTCTCGATCTCGCGGTAGAGGTAGACGACGGCGTCGATGTTGTTTTCCGGCTTGAAGAGAGCGATATTGTTGATCTCGCCGTCGTTGAATTTCCCCTCTTTCCACGCCGCTTCTTCACCATTCTTGCCGCCGAATTTCTGCGTCAGATTGACGCCCTGCTCCGGCGGGTAGACGGCCGCGAAGCCCTGGCCGTTCGAGTTCGGGAACGGGCCGCAGTACGACCACTTGCCGAGCTTCAGCGGGGCGACCTGGTCCACCGGCCCCTTGTTGCGGTAGAGTCGCAGGCCGTGGAAGCCGTTGCCCAGCAGGATGTCGGGCCGGCCGTCGCCGTCGTAGTCGATCCAGGCGGCGGCGGTCAGGTTCCAGCCCGGCTGGCGCGGCAACAGATGGCTGTCGTCGCGGAAGGTGTTGTTGCCGAGGTTCGTGTACAGCTTCGGCCCGTCCGGCGTGGCCAGCAGCAGGTCCGGCTTGCCGTCGCCGTTGTAGTCAGCCCACACCGCGGCCCGGCAACCGCCGGTCAGGCCGGGTATGGTGATTTCGTCCAACGAATCGCCGCCGTTCTTGAGGACGGCGACGCGGCCGGCGCCGGCCAGGCAAACGTCGGGCTTGCCGTCGCCGTCGATGTCGAGGCAGCTGACGGCCTGGGCGTCGGCGTCCACCCTTGTGAGGGCGGAATAGTGGGTGAAGCCCGGCATTCCGCTGACGCGACGGAAGTCCTCGGCGCCGAAGCCGACGAAGTCGCGCTTCTCATTGTAGTCGAGCTTGAGGCTGGCCCGCATCCGCTCCATTTTGCCCCGTCGCAGATGGAGATCATCCTTGTTGCCGTCGGCCATGCACGGCACGACGACTTCCTTGCCGGCCAGCATCTCGGTGACGAGGGCGGCCATTTTCTCGGGGTTGCCGCAGAAGCTGCGGAGGAGGAACGGCTCGCCGTGCGTGAGGTTCCACCATTCGCCGCCGTTGCCGGTCTGGTACCAGTAGTTGCCGATGCAGGTTTCGCTCTCGCCGCCGTTGTGGCAGAAGACGGCCATCTTGCCCGGCTCGGCCCACTCCATGATGTACTGCCACTCGCGCGGATTGTAACCGCCGCGGCCGATGTTGTGCTTGATGAGGTCGGTGGGGTGGACGCCCTTGACGTCCTTCACCTTGCGGAAGATGATGAGGTTCTTTTCCTTGTCCACCTTCTCGACCTGCATCAGCACAATGTTGGTGGACAGGTTGCAGATCATGCCCATGCTGTGCGGCGCCTCGACGTAGGCGCGGGCGGGTGTGGGGACGAAAGCGCGGCCAGCGCCAGGGCGGCCATCAGTCGTCGGGGGGTCATGGAGAAATCCTCCGTCCGCGGTGCGTGATTCGCGCCTTTGTCAGCTAACGCTCGGCTAATCTGCCGGGGCCGTAGGCAGGGACATTGAAGCTCGGAAAACGAGGATGGCGGCCACGGGCAGCTTCAGCCGTTGGTTAGCCGCGGCTCCTCATAAGCGTCACCTAAAGCCATTGTTCCCCATCCGCCTGCTTTCCAGGACCAACCGATTCCCTTGCGCTTGCATGCCTTGCGTGTGCTCTCAATTCGATCGACGATCCGAATGAGAAAGTCGGTGAAAGAAACTCCAAGAATCGCTGTTTGGCCTCGCAGCGGGTAGGTCTCGTGATTGCCGTCATAGCAACGGCCTAATCTCCAGGGATTCAGGTCGATAACGTAGAAGTCGCCATCAGGGTCCTCCGCAATTGTGTACCAATCCCACGAGATTTCATCGTCGGCCAAGTTGTACTGTCCTTTCAGTTCCTCTTCCGAGATACCGCAAAGCAGCGGGTTTGCGATCACCACCTTCTCCGGCGACAGTACAGAAAAGCTGTCCCATTCGATGCCTCGGTAATAAAGAGTCCAGGTAAATCCGCCGCATTCTCGATAAAACGCTCGAACGTCGTCGGGCAACATGTGCTGAGGGCGGACCACTGGCAGGCCTGCTGGTGAGTGAACCTCACAGTGTGGCAGCCGACGCATCGCGGCGATAAGGGACAAGATCTCCATCCGTACCCCTCCGGTATTGGGCTAATAGCTATTAGCTAATAGCTGTTAGCAGGACATACGTGGCGCAGGCATCATCCCTTTTTCAGCTCCGCCAACCGCTTCTTCGCCGCCTCGGCCTGCTCGCTGTCGGGGTAGTCGCGGATGACGCGCTGCAGCAGTTTGCCGGCCTGGTCGGCCTGGTTGTTCTCCGCGAACCCCCGCGCCGCCTCCATCAGGGCCAGGGCGCTCAAGTTCGGGTAATCATACGTAAAGGGCACCACCAGCAGCGCCGTGGTGGCCTCCGGGTAGCGCTTCTGGGCGAGACGACACTGGCCGATGTTGAGCTGGCGCGGGCGCCGAGTTCCGTCGCTGTCGCCGCGGCCACCTGGGAATAGAGGTTCACCGCATCGTCGAATCGGCCCTGGCTCTGCTGCGCCCAACCGGCGCCGTAGCGGGCCTCGTTCGCCCAGGGACCGTTGCCGAAACGATTATACACCTGCTCGTACGCCTGGCGGCTCGGCTCCCACTGTTTCACCTGCGCCAGCGCGTAACCCAGCCGCAGCAGGGCGCGGTCGGTCAGGTTCGGCAGATTTTGAAACTCCCCCTTGTCGCGGAAGACGGCGAACAGCTTCACGGCCTCGTCCGGCTTGCCCAGCGCCAGCTGACATTCGCCAGCCCGGTAGGTCGCCTGGCCGATCATCGCGCTCTTGGGGTTGCCGACGATCGGCGTCAGCACGTCGAGCGCTTTCTTGGCGTCTCCCTTGGCCAGGTAGGCGGCGCCGAGCCGGACCTTGATCTTGTCCGTCAGCTCCGGCGACGGCTCCTTGTCCAGCGCCTCCTGCAACTGCTTGATCGCGGCGTCGTGTTCGCCGCGGCCCGACTGCAACTCGGCCAGCTCGAAGCGGGCGTCGGCGTTGATCGCCACGTCGGGGAAAGCCGTGATGAGGGACTGGTACTCGGTGCGGGCCTGCGTCTCCGACGGCTGCATCGGCACGGCGCCGAGCGGCACGTCCGGCGGCGCGATGTACGGCGGCGGCTGGCCGGGCGGCGTCTTCTTGGCGATCTCGTCCTTGCGCTTCTGCCAGAGGTCCTGCTGCATCTTGTCGCGGGCCGCCTTCACTTCCAGGTCGGCCAGCGCCCGGCAGGCCCACGCCGCTTCGTAGTACATGCGGGCGCGGGCCAGTGAATCCGGCTGCTTCTGCTTCACCTGATCGGCCTGCGCGTTCAGGTACTGGATCGTGTCGCGCAGGTCCTTGACGCCGTCGTTCAGCAGGTTCTGGGCCGCGGCGATCTCCTCCGGCTTCAGCCCCGGCGTCGCCAGCTTCTTCGAGGCGTCGGCGATCTTCTGCTGGCCGTCGTCCCGCAGACACTGGCCGAAACGCAGGGCGGCTTCGGCGGCCTCGGGCCGATCGGGCGCCGCCTTCACCACCTGATCGAAGACGGCCCGCGCCTCCGTCCGTTTGCCGGCCTCGCGCAGCGCGACGCCGTGATGGTATTGCAGCAGCGTCACCCACGCGGCGTGGGCGGGGTCGGCCTGGAGCTTCGCCTCCCACTGCTGCCGCGCCTGCGCCAGCACGTCGGCGGCCTGCTGGGCCTGGTTCTGACTTCGCAACAGCGTCGCCAGCTCCAGCACCGCCAGCGGCGCCGTAATCGAGTTCTTGAGCGGATCCTGGTTCGTGAACCGCCGCAGCTCGTTGATGGCGCCGCCCACGTCCTTCTGCTGGGCGAGACATTTCGCCCTCTCAAAAGTCGCTTGCGGAACCAGATCGCTCTTGGGGTATTTCTGAAGCAGCTGCTCATAGGCGGCGCGGGCGTCGCCGAGCGCCTTGGCCTGATCGGGCGGCTGAACCAAAAGCGCCGCAAGCCTCTGCCGGCAATAGCCGAGCTTGAGGAGGGCGTCGGGCGCCTGCGGGCTGTTCGGCTGAGCGGCCGCGAAGCCGTCCAGCAACCCGGCCGCGGTCTGCATCGACTCCTCCAGCTTGCCGGCCGCCACCGCGTCGTCGGCCTTGGCCGGCGCCGACCGGATCATGATGTCGGCCAGCTGGTACGGTACGGGCGCCAGGTCGCCGTTGCGCTCGGCCGGCGGGATCGCCTCCAGCAGCTCCCGCGCCTTGGCCAGATCGCCTTTCTGGTAATAGGCCACGCCCAGGCCGTAGCGCGCCAGGTTCACGTTCGGCGAATCCGGGTACTTGTCCACCACCGCCTGGTAGCGCTTGATCGTCTCGTCCAGCCACTTGGCCGTCTCGCGCTGCCGATCCGGCGGGTTCGGCAGCTTGTCGGCCGCCAGCGCACTGAAGTAGGCGTTCTCGGCGTAGCGGAACAGCACGCCGGGCAACAGCGGACTCGCCGGGTAGCTGGTGCGGAAGCGCTCGCAGACCTTGTCGGACTCGGGGTAGTTGCCCGCCTGGTGAAAGGCCGCGGCCAGGTCCTGCACCACCTCTTCTTCGCGGGGCGGCAGCAGCTTCTCGTTGAGTATCTGGTTGTAGGTGGCAGCCGCGTCGGTGAACTGCTTGCCGAGCTGCTGGGCGTCGGCAAGCTCCAGCAGGACCTCGCCGCGGCGCGTCTTGGCGTCTGGGTCGTTGGCGGCGAGCTGATTGGCGCGGTCGGCGGCGGTGCGGAACGTGTTCTGGGCCGTCTTCAATGCCTGATCGTAGGCCGCCGGATTGCCGGGGTCGGCCGCCCCAACTTGCGCCTTGCCGATCCACAGGAGCGCCTGATCGGCCAACCGCGGCTCCTTGTCCGCCAGCGGTTGCAGCGCTTTCAGGGCGTTGGGGAACTGCTTGAGCTGCACCTGGCAGAAGCCCTGCCGCAGCTGCGCCTCGGCGACGAGCGGCGAGGTCGGATGCTGCTGCGCGAACGCCGCCAGCCGCGTCAGCGCCTCGGCGTATTTGCCGTCCTCGTACTGCATCACGCCCAGGAAGAACGTGGAACGGGCGACGTAATCGGGCGGCGGATCGCGGACCAGCGCCTCCAGCCTGGCCTTCTCGTCGGGGTCGTTCTTGAAGCGGTCGGGCTGCTTGAGCGTCTCGACGGCCTCCGCCTTTTGCTTGGCGTAGTCGTCGATGACGCCCTGATACTGCTGCATCGCCTCGGCGCGCTGGTTGTTCGTGGGATCGTTGTGATAGATTCGCGCCAGCAAATAGCGGGCATGTCCGCCGTAGACCGGATCGGTGAACGGCGCCAGCTCGGTCAGCGAGCGGCCGGCGGCAAGGTCGTCCTTGAGCTGGAAGCAGGCGAAGCCGTGATAGTAAAGGCCCAGGCCGTGGTAGCGGCTCTTGGCGAGCAACGGGTCGCTCGTGAAAACTTCGACGGCGTCGCGGGCGCTCTTGGGATCGAGGAGGCGCAGGCGCATCTCGGCCAGGTCGCAGCGGGCGCGGGCCGCCCATTCGAGGTCGATGGGCAGGTCCTTGGCGTCGGCGGCGGGCGGCTTGACGCGGGCCGAAAACGCGGCCAGGGCGGCGGCGAACTGTTTGGCCGCCTCGTCGAAGCGCCCGTGGGCCTGGTCCTTCAGCTGCTGGGCCTGCTGCGGCATGGCCGCGGCCTGGGCCAGGAACTTGACGCCCTGGCCGCGCTCGGCCAGGCCGAGATAATAGAGATAAAACGGATAGTCGGGCGCGTCCTTGGCGCCGGCGAGCGGCTGCAGCTCCGCGACGGCGGCGTTGTAGTCCTTGTCGGGGCCGTCGAGGAGAGCCAGGGCCAGGCCGTAGTGGGCCGAGACGGCGTCCTTGTGGTTGGAGTATTTCGCCAGGAACTCGCGGAAGCGGCCGGCCGCGAAGGTGTAGTCCTTGGCGTTGTACGCCGTTTTGGCGCTGGTCAGCATCATGTCGGCGGCCTGGTCGGGCGAAACCTGCTGCGCCGGCAGAGCGGACGCCCACAGGAGAACGGCGACGGCGGCGAGGCGGGGAAACCGGCCGGCGAATGGTTCCTTAACGAAGGCGGGCATCCGAAGACCTCCCGGGTGGTGGACACGTGCGGGGGAGCATGGCGGAAGAACGAACCGCGTGGCGACTCCTCCACCGCAGACGAGACTGTGGGCGGGAGAGTTTGCGTGAGGGCCGATACAGCATCCGTTCTACGTGCGAGCCATCGGCGGCCCCGATGAGTGGGGGGGAGGGGAAGGTCGCCGATCAACTCGTTCGGTTCGTTCTCCGCGGCCATGGATAGTTGCGGCCGGTGCGTCCACGTCGCCCTGTCCGCACGGCCATCCTCGCATTGTGTCGGGTCGGGGCCGCCGCGTCAAACAAAAAGAAAGGGAAAACGTGGGCCTGCCCCTTACGGTCCCGCGGCGCGCCGACAGAAAACTCAGACGCCTTGACTGAATTCTGTGGCACGGCGGCGGAATATCGGTTAGGATCGGCGTAGTGAGGCGTTTATTCTGCTGAAAAGCCCGTCCCCATTTCGGCCGGCTCGAAGCGCGCACGGGACGGCAAGGCACGAGGAATCCGACGCCATGAGCAACCTGTGGTCGGGGATCGGCCTGGGCGTCTTCTGCCTGGGCGTTGTGTGCAACCCCCTGCGGGCCGCGGACGCGGCCCTACCCCCCGCCCCGATCCACGACCCCGCCGTCCTGGCGGCCGTGATCGACCACTACATCGACGAGGGCCAGGCCGCCAAAAAGGCGACGCCGGCGCCCCTCGCCGACGACTGCGAGTTCCTCCGCCGCGTCTATCTCGACCTGGCCGGACGCATCCCGCGCAACAGCGAGGTCCGCGAGTTCCTCGCCGACTCGGCGCCCGACAAGCGCGCCAGCTCGTCGCCCGGCTCCTGGAAAGCCCCCAGTACGTCAACCACATGACGCACGTCTACCGGGCGCTTCTCCTGCCGCAGGGCAACGATCCGCAGGTCCAGGCGCTTGCCCCCGCCATGGAAATGTGGCTGCGGAAGCACTTCCTCGCCAACACGCCCTACGACGAGATGGTGCGCGAGCTATTGACCACCAGCGTGGTCCAGAATCCGGCCGTGCAGCAGCCGCAAATCCCCCCCGGCGCCGTCCTGAACGGCGGCACGACCGGCGTGGCGTTCTTCCAGGCCAACCAGCTCAAGCCGGAGAACCTGGCCGCCGCCACGTCGCGGCTCTTCCTCGGCGTCAAGCTGGAGTGCGCCCAGTGCCACGACAGCAAATTCGACAAGTGGACGCGCAAGCAATTCTGGGAATACGCCGCGTTCTTCTCCGGCATCGGGCCGCAAATGCCGGACCAGCCGACCGACGACAACGCCGACTTCACGCAGGGGACCGACGCCGCCCACCGCCACTCCATCAAGATGCCCGGCAGCGACAAGGTGCTCCAGGCCCACTTCCTCGACGGCAAACAGCCGAACTGGACGGAAGACGTCACCACGCGCCAGGCCCTGGCCGCCTGGATGACCTCGCCGGACAACCCCTACTTCGCCCGCGCCGCCGTCAACCGCATCTGGGCGCACCTCTTCGGCATCGGCATCGTCGATCCGCCCGACGACCTGCGCGACGACAACCCGCCCAGCCACCCCGAGCTGCTCGACGCCCTGGCCCGGGCGTTCGTCGATAACCACTACGACGTGAAATTCCTCATCAAGGCGATCGCGGCCAGCAAGGCCTACCAGCGCACCAGCGGCATCGACGGCCCGGCCGACGACCCGCGGCTGTTCACGCGCATGTCGGTCAAGGGGCTGACGGCGGAGCAGCTGTACGACAGCCTGGCCCTGGCCACTGGCTTCGACGACGGCGCCGGGGCGGAGGACCCCGCTGGCGCTAACCCGTTCGGCGGCGGTGGAGCGCGGGCCGAGTTTCTGGCCAGCTTCTCCAACAGCGCCGACAAGCGCACCGAGACGACGACTTCGATCCTGCAAGCGCTGTCGCTGATGAACGGCCGCATCACCGCCGACGCGACCCATCTGGAGCGCAGCAAGACCCTGGCCGGCGTCCTCGACAGCCCCTTCATGGACGACCACCAGAAGCTCGACGCCCTCTACATCTGCGCCTTCGGCCGGACGATGCGGCCCGACGAGGCGGAGCGCATGCTCCGCTACGTTCAGAAGGGCGGACCCAGCGGCGATTCGCGCAAGGCGCTCGCCGACGTGTTCTGGGTCCTGCTCAACAGCAGTGAATTCATCTTCAACCACTGAAATCAAACGATGAACGATGAATGATGAACGGTGAATCAAAGACTTTCCTGATTCATCATTCATCGTTCATCATTCATCATTCCACGGGAGTCCCGCACATGCTTTCCGACCGTGGTCCCCGTCTGTCGCGCCGCGACTGCCTCAAGCTGTCGGCCGCCGGCGTCGTGAGCGTCCCCCTGTCCGGCTGGCTCGGCACGCTGGCCGCCCGCGCCGCCAACGATCCGCAGCGCAAGCGCGCCTGCATCCTGCTGTGGATGAACGGCGGCCCCAGCCAGATGGACACGTTCGACCTCAAGCCCGGAACCAAGAACGGCGGCCCCTACCGCGACATCCAGACCAGCGCCCCCGGCCTGCGCATCTCCGAACATCTGCCGCGGCTGGCGCAACAGGGGCACCGCATGGCCGTCGTCCGCAGCATGAGCACCAAGGAGGCCGAGCACGGCCGGGCCACCTTCGTCATGCGCACCGGCTACAACCAGACCGGCCCCATCCAGTACCCCTATATCGGCTCGCTTTTGTCGAAGGAGCTCGGCTCGATGGAGGCCCCGCTGCCCAACTGCGTCGCCATCGCGCCCAACCGCTTCATCAACCCGGCCGCCTACGGACCCGGCTTCCTTGGCCCGCAGTTCGCCCCGCTGAACGTCGGCGACAACATCCAGGTTGGCCCGCAGGCGCCCGGCCAGACCGCCTCCGTGGACTACGGCAAGCTGCTCAAGGTCCAGGACGTGGACGTGCCCGACGACGTGGAAGCCGCCCACGCCGACGCCCGGCTCGACCTCTTGCAGGAGGCGGAGAGCGACTTCGTCCGGCGGCACCCCGGCGTCGCCCCGCAGAGCCACCAGTCGGCCTACAACCGCGCTGTCAAGCTGATGCGGACGACCGCGGCCAAGGCGTTCGACCTGGAGGAAGAGCCGTCGTCGGTGCGCGACGCCTACGGCCGGAGCCTGTTCGGCCAGGGCTGCTTGCTGGCCCGGCGGCTGGTGGAGCGCGGCGTGCCGTTCGTCGAGGTGTCGCTGGCCGGCGACAACGGCATCGGCTGGGACACCCACGCCCAGAACTTCGACGGCGTCCGCAACCTGTCTCAAATCCTCGACCCGGCCTGGGCGACGCTGATGTCCGACCTGGAGGTGCGCGGGCTGCTCGACTCGACGCTGATCGTGTGGATGGGCGAGTTCGGCCGCACGCCGGCGATCAACCCGCAGCAGGGCCGCGACCACTTCCCCCTCGCCTGGAGCACCGTGCTGGCCGGCGGCGGGATCAAGGGCGGCCAGGCCGTCGGCAAGACCAGCGAGGACGGCATGGAGGTCAAGGACCGGCCGGTGTCGGTGAGCGACTTCCTGGCGACGGTCTGCCTGGCCCTGGGCGTCGATCCGCTCAAGTACAACCTGTCCAACGTCGGCCGGCCGATCCGCATCGTGGACAAGACGGCCATGCCGATCCAGGAGGTCCTGGAATGAGCAAGCGCTCCGGCCTGCGCTGGGCGGCGGCCGTGGTCGGGCTGACGCTGCTGACGGCCGCGCCCCGGCCGACGGCGGCCGATCCTCCCGCGGCCGCGCCGGCCGCCCAGCGCCCCGCCGACCCCGGCGAGGTGGACGACGTGCTGGATCTGGTTTACCTGGCGCCGGCCCGGCCGTACCTGTTCCGCCTCCACGTCACCATCGACGGCAAGCCGTACACCGTCCGCTGGGCCGAGCAGGTGCTGAAAGTCTTCAAGTACCTGGACAAGGCCAACGACGGCTCCCTCACCAAGGAGGAGGTCGCCCTGGCCCCGTCGCCGCAGCAAATGGCCCAGCTGTTCCACGGCACGCCCTACGGGTCGGCGTCCTTCAACGACCCGTCGATGTTCCAGGAGATGGACGTCAACGAGGACGGCAAGGTGACGCCGGCCGAGTTTCTGAACTTCTACCGCCGGTCGGCCGGCGGGCCGGCGCAGCTGACCGGCTCGCCGGGGCTGGGCCTCGGCGCCAACGCCCTGACCGAAACCCTGTTCAAGGTCCTCGACACGGACAAGGACGGAAAGCTGTCGAAAAAGGAGCTGATGGCGGCCGAGAGGGTCCTTCACAAGTACGACCTGAACGACGACGAGGTCATCACCATCGCGGAGCTGATGCAGACGCCCGTCGCCTTCGCGCCTGTCGGCGCCGGCGTGATGCAGGCGCAGTACACCCGGCCGACGCCGCTCGTCAACGCGCCGTTTGTGCTGGTGCCGCGCGAGGAGGCGCCGAAGCGCATCACGGAGCGCCTGGTGGTAGCGAAGGAGGTGCTGGCTCAGTACGACAAAGACAAGAACGGCAAGCTGAGTCCGGCCGAAATCGGACTGCCCAAGGAGATTTTCGACCGCTACGACGCCGACAAGGACGGCGAGTGGAGCGACCTGGAGCTGGTGCGCTGGATGGTCTACGCCCCCGACCTGGAGGCGACGGTGCGCCTGGGGCGCGTAGGCGAGAAGGACGGCCTGCTCGACCTGGCGCCGCCGCCCGGCCCCGCCGCCGCGCAAAGCCTGGCGGTCCACAAGGCGGCCGTCAACGCCCTGTCGCTGGGCATGAACGACGCCCTCATCAGCCTGATCCGCGCTCCGCAGGCCTACGACCCCAACGGCCTGACCGAGAGCGTCTTCCAGGGTTATGACCAGCAATTCCAGATGGTCGATAAAGACGACAAAAGGTACATCACAAGGGAGCAGCTGGCCGACGGCATGAACCCGGTGCTGTACCAGGCCTTCCCGGTGATCGACCACGACGGCGACGGCCGCATGACGGAGGAGGAGCTGCGCGCGTGGGTGGCGCTGGGGACCGAGTCGGCCGGCTGCGTGCCGACGGTCTCGGTGGCGGACAACGGCCGGGCGCTGTTCGAGCTATTGGACGCGAACAACGACGGCCGGCTGACGCTGCGCGAGATGCGTGGCGCCTGGGCGCGGCTGGCGCCCTACGACCACGACGGCGCCGGCTCGATCAGTCGGGACGAGATCCCGCAGCAGTTTCAGCTGACGGTCGTGGAGGCCGCCGTGGACCCCAACTCGTTCCCGCAGCAGATGGCCCAGCAGCAGGCGCCGATCGCTCAGCCGGCGCAGCCCGCCCGGATCGAGCGGGGGCCGTTGTGGTTCCGCAAGATGGACGTCAACGGCGACGGCGACGTATCGCCGCGCGAGTTCCTCGGCAGCTTGGAGGACTTCAAGCGCATCGACACGGACGGCGACGGCCTCATCAGCGTGGAGGAGGCGGAGGCGTTCGACGCGATGATGCGGGCGAAGAAGGGGGAGAAATAAGCAGTCGTCTGGACGAAGCCCCCTGAATGGGTTGCCGTGCGTGCGGCCCGCTCACGGGGCTTCAGTAATCATCCTCGTCGCACGTCAGACTGGTTGCATGTCGGCCGTCCAGCCCCTCACGTCGTCGATCATCGCCAGCCGGATCTTTTGCGGCGCGACTTTCCCGACCGGCCGATCTGGCATGTCGTCATAGTTGCGTCCGTCCAGCTGCCGTCCCGCTTCCGACTTCCTGACGCCGCCCCACTGCTTGAAGAAGAAGGGCACGTTTGCCGCTTGGCACTGCTCGCGGATGCTCAGCACCCATGACTTGTCCATCGGCCTGGCGCCCAAGCCACTCTCGCCGCCGACGATCACCCAGCTTATTCCCCGCAGGTTGAATTCGCCCAGGTCCTCGATGAGCGGCTCAATGGAGAGAAACCGTACCGCAGCGGGCGCCTCACGCAGGGCGTCGATCCTCGGCAGCCCGTGTTTCCGGTTCTCCACGCTCACTCCCCACCAGATGTGTGGCGCCTGGGCCGCGAACGCCAGCCGTGTGCGCAGAAGGTCGCGCAGGCGTTCGTGCCGTTTCGTCAGCACCTGGAAGGTATGCCAGTTGGCCGAAAGCATGACACGCGCGACCTGTTCGATGTACCAGTCCGGCACGTCCTGGTGGAACAGGTCGCTCATGGAGTTCACGAAGATCGTCTTCGGCGACGACCACTTCAGCGGCTCGGACAACTTCTCCGGCACCAGGCGGAGGTCGAAGCCTTGCTCGTAGGGATGGCCGGGCACCCCCCGGAACCGCTCGGAGAACGTCTCGGCGTAGCAGTGGGCGCATCCTGGCGTGATCTTCGTGCAGCCGCGGACGGGGTTCCATGTCGCGTCGGTCCACTCGATGCTCGATGATGCGCTCATACGCCACCTTCACGAGAAAATGATCTTTACCTTCTCCCCGATGGTCCCCTTCCGGCGCGGCGGGCAGGGAGGCTCCATCCGCACCTTGCCTTCCTGTTCCATTCGGCAGAGCAGATCCCGATAGTTCTTTAGCACATACGGCTTGCCGACGCTATGGTCTTCAAACAACCCCTTGAGCAAGTAGGTTTTGCCCGCGCAGTCGGCGAACAGCATGTCCTCCAGGTCCCCGAGGGGCCTGACCAACTCGAACAGGCTCGGCCAGCGGGCGTCCGCCGGGTTGTACTCGAACTTTGCCACCGTCTCGTCCTTGTGGCTGTGCTTGTACATTACGTCCCACATGATCTCGTAGCCGCGGAACGCCTTTGAGACGAAAAATAGGTGGTGCGTCGTGCGCGTGCCGGTGGGGTTCCGAAACCGGAACGGCAGCACGAACTTCCCGCCCATTTCTTCGAGGGCCTTTTTCATTTCCTCGACGATGAACAGTTCCCGCTCGCCTGACGAGACCTGGCGCATCTTGAACTTTTCGCGCAGGGAATCGGCGCGTTCCTTGCCGAACAGCGCGTCCATATGTTCCTCAACGGCCGCATTGCCCAGCCCCATGCTGATGCGGTTGTAGTTGAAGAAGAAGACGCAGTCACACCCCCAGTCCTTCAGCACCGAGTTGACCAGCTTCAGGGAGAGCCCCTTGTAGCCGAAGGGATCCACGAACAGGAACGTGGGTACAAGGTTCGCGGCCTGGAATTGCTTGACGATGTTTTCGCCCACCTCGCCGCAATAGATCTTGGGCTTCGCTTTCAACGCCTCGATGCCAGGGATGGCGTTGATTTCCCTTTCCAGAGACGCGCGGTTGCCTTCGTCCTTGTCGTTGAAAATGGTCACCAGCCGTTCGCGGATGGCGGGGTCCTGTACCGCCCTTTGGATGATGAGCAGCGGCGTGGACACGGCGCCGTTCTCATACCGGCCTGGGCCGGCGAATAAGTCGATGTAGGCGATCTTCTGTGCGTACTGGGGATACCGCTTCTGGACGCTGATGATGACGCTGGCCCAGGCCCAGAAGTAATCGGCCACGATCCCGGCTTTGATCTGGGACTGTTCGGACTGCTCGTCGAAGAAGTTCTCGGCCACGGGAATGCTCCCACGGTAGACCGCAGTGGCCAGGCTCGTCCTCACATGAGGGCGTCGTTCATCGTCTGGGCGAGAGGGTCGTGGATGAAGATGCTCTTCATTCTGTTGGGCGGTCTGTTCTGAGAATCGCCCAACCGCTACTATACGCACGAACAGTTACTGATTCCAGGCCAACTTACCCATTCTCCTTCCCGCCCGGCGTATACTCCGCCGGATACGGCGCACGAGTACCACAGGATGCGATTGAGCGCGTCCTCGTCGGCCGCGTCGCCGTCGTCGAAGTCGAGCGCCGCCGACTTCTCCGCCCAGCGGCGGGCCTCGCCCTGGAGGAAGCCCGGCAGGAGGTTCATTTCATCTAACGCGATCTTGTTCGCCGCACATTCATACGGTGCCAGGTCCGGCTCGGCCGTGAAGCAGTTCCGCATCGGCGTGGCCGACAGGTCGAGCTGGTTCATCGGCGGCAGGCCCAGCGCCAGCTCGATCGACTTCACCATGCCCGTCTGGTTGTACGCCGTGTGGTCCACGAATTTCCGCTTCGTGTAGGGGCTGATCGCGTAGGCGACGGTGCGGTGGCCGTCCACGTGGTCGAAGCCGGCCTGCGGGTCGTCCTCCACCACGAAAATGCACGTGTCCGCCCAGAACTTGCTCTTGCTCACTCCCTCGACGATTTGCCCCAGCGCCAGGTCGTTGTCGGCCACCATCGCCCGCGGCGTCGGGTAGCCGCCGGACAGACCGGCCGTGTGGTCGCACGGCAGCGTTAGAACAATCAGGTTCGGCATCTCGCCCTTCTTCTCGAAGTCCTTCAGCTCGTCGAGGAACAGGCGGGCGCGGTACACGTCCGGCATCAGCAGCGGGAACCACGGATAGCCGGGGTGCGTGTACGGCGCCAGCGTCTTGAGGTTCGCCGTCGCCGTCACCTTCACGTTGGCCGTGCGGTTCTTGTAGTCGGCGTAGAGGTCGGCCCATCGCGCCTTTTTCGGATCGAATTGATTGGAGACGTATTCGCCGTAATTGCGGAACGTCTTCTTGTGCGAGAGCGCATTGTCCCACAGGAAGCCGGGCGAGGCGTAGGCCAGCGGGTCGGAGCCGTCGTCGGGATAGCTGCGCGTGAAGCCGCCGAACGACTTTTCGAGGTAGTCGCCGCAATAGGCCTGGTCGGTCCAGCAGTGGCCGTCGGCGCTGAGGACGCCGCTGCAATAGAAATTGTCGAACAATGTGAACTGCCGGGCCAGGGCGTGGTGGTTCGGCGTCACGTCCTCTCCGAAAAGGCATAATTTCGGCTCGCCGTCGCCCTCCTTCATGTCGCCGAGCATCTGGTCGTAGGTGCGGTTCTCCTTGATGACGTAGATCACGTGCTTGAACACCGACGGCTCGCCGTGCCGCTGCGGCATCGGGACCGGCTTCGCGTCGGGCCGCGGCTTGTCCAGGCCGGCCAGGCTGTAGGCGAGGCGGTTGTTCTCGTTGACCTGCTTCGTGTAATCCGCCAGCTGGGCGGCGTCGGGAACGTCGATGAGGGACGCCGATCCGAGATAGTCGTGAGAGTTCTTGCCTTTGTCGGCGGGTCGCGGCTGGCTCACTGAGCCGTGGCCCTTGACGTTGGCGACGCAGAGCATCTTGCCGTCGGCGGAGAGCAGCACGGCGCCGGGGTACCAGCCGGTCGGGATGAGGCCGGCCACGGTGCTGGCGTCGGGCCGGCCGGCGTCGCCGTCCGAGGAGCCGGCGGCCAGGCGCACCACGGCGATGCAGTTGTTCGTGCCGTCGGCGACGTAGAGCGTCCCGCCGTCGGGGCTGACGGCGACGGCGTTGCAGCCGCTGCCGAACGGCAGGTGGATTTCCGGCCGGCAGAGGATCGTTTCAACGACTTTATCCGTCTTGGTATCGATGACAGAGACGGTGTCGCTGTTGGCATTGCCCACGTAGACGAAGCGGCCTTTCGGGCTGACGGCCATGCCGCACGGCCGGAGGCCGACGGCGATGGTCTTGACCTGCTTCCACTTGTCGTCCTCGGCCGCGAGGACGGAGACGCTGCCGCGGTCGGCCACGCCGGTCGTCGGGTCGATGTGGACCGGCGTGCCGGACGATTTCGCCTGCGGTTCGCCCTCCGCCGGCGGGTCGCCGCCCCAGTTGCTGACGTAGAGCCGATCGCCGACCGCCCGGATCATGTACGGCGCCACGCCGACCGCGACGGTCTGCTCGACCTTGTGATTCGCCAGGTCGAGGAGCTGGACGTTGTTGCCGCGCGTAGACGCCGACCACAACATTTCCCCCTCGCCGCGGTCGAATTCCATCCCGGCCGTGTGCGCCTTGCCGCCGGCTGGCGGCGCGACGAGAGCGGCCTCATCGACCCACTGGTATTTGCCGTCGTCCTGCCGCTGGGCCGTGCGAATCGTGTCGCCGGCGTCGCCGACGCAAACCCGGTCGCCGCGCACCGCCAGGCCGACGACGCTGAGGCCGTAGCCAACTTTGGGAATCGTCAATGTCTGCTTGATCTTGTTCGCGGCCAGGTCGATGAAAATCAGGTCGCGCGTGTTCTTGACGACGAGGACCGCGCCGTCCTCCGCCAGGGCCAGATCGACCGGCCGGCCGGGGAACGTCAGCTGCCGCCCGGCGGGTCGGAGAACTTGATTCGTCGGCGTGACGATACGGCCGTCGGGTTGAAGACCGACCTTGAGCTGGTCGAGGTCGTCGGCGGCGACGGGCAGGGCAAAGAGAAGGGCGGCGGCGACGGACAGCGGCAGGGGCAAGCGCATGGATGCAATCCTCGGGGAAGCACGGTGGGAGATTGTGGTTCTACCACACCGTTGCGAGGACCGCCACAGAGAAAGGATGAAGGCGGAAGGATGAAGGATGAACAAGACAACTCTTGTTCATCCTTCATCCTTCCGCCTTCATCCTTTATTTCGCGGGCTGCGTGAGATTGACGACGACGCGATCGCCGGCGTGGACGGTGACCTTGCGCGTCTCATCGACCGGCTTGCCGTCGGCCTGCCAACGGGCGTGGACGTTGTAAACGTAGTCCTGGTTCGGCTCCAGGTCGGGCGAGTGGAAGGTGCGCGTGCTGCCGGTTTGCGCGGTCTTCTGGCCCTCGAACCACAACTCGGCGTCGGCCGGCAGACGGACCTCCACCTGGGCGGTGTTGTCGGTGATGGCGGCGAGCGGCGGCGAGATCGGGTAGCGCACGGTGTAGTTCGGCGACTGGATGGGGTAGTTCGGCGTCGCGTAGGCCGCTTCGCTGACGTTGGAAGCCGCGGTCAGGCCGACGCCGGGGGCCGGCGACAGGAGCCGGGCCGTGGGGTAGCCGGACGAGTAGCTCCCGTAGTACATGGGCGTGGCGGCGCCGTAATAGAGGGTCGTCGGCGTGGTCATGCCGTACTGCTGGAAGCCCGTGTAGGCGGTCGGCGGAGGGTTGTAGTAATAGGGACGGGGGTAGTTGGCGTAGGTCGGGCCGACGGGGTAGCCGACGCCGGGCCAGAAAAAGGCCCCGCCGCGCCCGCCGGGGAAGAACACCTGGGCCGGGGACGATTCCGCGGCCGTCAGGAGCAGGACCAGCGCCCCGCACGCCGCCAGGGAGAATCCGCGCTTGAACATGAGTGCCGCCTCCGCACGGGTGAAACCCACGGCCGGCGCCGGCCGTGGTGGGTACTGTATGAGCAAATTCGACGCCGAAGGGCGGAGTTCATTGTACCCATTTCGCCCCCGTTAGGCGTGCAGCTCCACGACGTCCTTGTCATGGAGCACGTGGTCGCGCGTGACCGTCTGGCCGTCGAAGACGCCCGTCCCCCAGATCCGGGCCGATTTCAGGTTCTCGGCGAGGTCGCGGTGGACCAGCTCCGCCATCTGCGCTACCGTGCTGCCGGCGGGGCAGGTGAACGGCTTGTCCCTGTCGGCCGGCTTGCCGGGCCGCTTGGTGTAAACACGGATAACATTCAGAAACATGTAAACGGCCGTGCGCAACGCTTCCAGTCCGGCGCCGGATTCGGCGTCCAGGGCTTGGATGGGGAAGCGCGGCCCGAACATTTCGCGCACCACGTCCAGCCGGTCGGCGGCGCCGGGGGCGTCGAGCTTGTTGGCCGCCATCAGGGTGCGGACGTACTGAATGGACGGGTCGGAGTTCTCGGCCGGCGGTTGGCCGGCCAGCACGGTCTTGACCTGGGCCAGCTTTTCGAGGACGGACTCCGCCGCGAAGGGGCCGTCGTCGTCGGCGAGATCGACCATCAGGACGGCGGCGTCGGCCGAGCGCACCATGCTCGTCTGCCAGCCTTCGAGTACGTCCGGCGTGATGGGCGGCGTGTCGATCAGCTGCACGCGCACGTCCTCCCACTCCATCATGCCGGCGTGCGGCTCGCGCGTGGTGAACGGGTACGGCGCCACTTCCGGCGTGGCCCGCGTCAGCCGCGTCAGGAGGCGGCTCTTGCCGACGTTCGGCCCGCCCAGCAGCACCACTTGGCCGGCTCCCTGCTTGGGGACCTTGTAGCTGACGCCGGCCTTCTTCGGATGTTTCCGCTCTTGCTCAACTTCCTCTTTCGTCTCGCTGATCTTCGTCTTGATCTCGGCCTGGAGCTTTTCGCTGGCCTTGTGCTTGGGCACCAGCGCCCACATCTTTTTGAGACATTCCAGACGCTCTTCGGCGGTCTGGGCCTTTTTGTACTCGGCCTCGGCCTCGTGGTACTGCGGCGTCAGGTTGACGGCCATGATGGCGGCTCCTTCTTTCCTCCTCATTGAGTCCGCGCCCCCCTGTCACGAACCGAATCGTTTCAGCGGCCGGCGGAGAGTTTCGGCGCGCTCGCGTCCGCCGTTTTTTCTTCCGAGGCGTGGCGGAGAGAGTTCCAATCCACTTCCGCCGTCCAGCATTGTTCGTTCGGGTCGTAGCGGACCACCCCGTCCACGCACAGGTCGTCGGGCCGCCCCTCCTCGTCGCCGTCGTCCGTGTACAGAGTGAGCGCAAGGCCCTCCGCCAGACGGAGGCCCAGGCGGGCGAGGTCGTGTTGGGTCCCCACGCAATTTAACTTCAGCCGATTGACGTCGGCCAGGTTCTGGAAGTCGGCGTACACGCGCGGCAAGGGCATTCCGGCATCTCCCTCTAGTGAAGGCCTCATTGAAAGCGTCGTTCCCTTTCGCCCTAGGCGAGCAAGCCTTCAACGGGCGTCTCGACCTACGGGCGATTCGGGTTTATCCGCGTCGGCCGGAAAAGGCGGCTGGCCTGCTCCGGAGTCAAGCCGCTCAGGGTTGCGTGGAAGGGGTTCCAGGGCCTGGGTGAAGGAACGACCTCACCACCGGCCGCACGAACCGCCCCGACGGTAGTCACGCCGATTTGCGTGTGAGGGATTCCTCGGTAGCCGATTTGCGCATTGGGGGCCGTCAACTCCTCAACGGAGCGGTTCGGACTACAATTCACGGACGCGCCCATCAGCAAACCGCCCGCGTCCAGCGCGACGCCTGATCCTCCCGCAAAGCTCTGCGGCAAATTCAGCCCGCCCCGGACGACGAGGGCCTCGTCGGGAAGGAAGGGCGCTGCTCCATCAGCCATCTTACCTACCTCTGCGAGCCGAACCTATAGGAACACCAACCGATTGCTGCTTCGGCACAAGTCATAATCGCGGAAATCGCCCACCTACATTAGCGGTCCTTGAATCCGTTTCCGGGACCGTGGCGTTACGCCTTGGCGCCCGCGTCCAGTTTCGCCCGGAACTCGTCCGGCAGCTCCCACGCCTGCGGCCGGCCGAGGTCGAAGCGGCAGAACGCCGCCGTCACCCGGCCGCGCGCGATCGGCTCGCTGCCGAGGGTGAATTCAAAGGCGTAGTGGACGGAGCTGCGACCGAGCTTGACGACCGTGACCTCGATGGTCAGCTCGTCGCCGAAGCGGGCCGGCCGCAGGTAGTCGCACGCCGCCGACACCCGCGGCAGGCCGTAATGGCCGCCGTCGATCTCCATCACCACGGACAGGCCCAGCGACCGCAGGAAGGCGTGTTCCGCCGCCTCCATGAAGCGGAAGAAGTTGGCGAAATGAACGATTCCCGCCATATCCGTATCGCCGAACTCGACGATGCGCGTGGTGCGGAAGGCGGCCGGCATGGCAGGCTCCTGATTCAGCGGAGGTACTGGGCGTAAACGGCGGCCGTTTCGTCGGCCATGCGGTCGGCGTGGAAGCGGGCGTGGACGGCCTCCTGGCCCTTGCGGCCGAACTCCTCGCCGCGGGCCGGGTCGTCCATCAGGCGGCGCAGGGCGTCCGCCAGGTCGCGCGGGTCGTCGGGGCGGACGAGGACGCCGCCGCCGGTCGCCTCCAGCAGCTCCGGGAACGAGCCGTGCCGCGGCTGCACCACCGGCACGCCATTGGCCAGCGCCTCCAGCACGTACAGCCCCTTCGGCTCGCGGTACGTCGTCGGCACCGACAGCACATCGATCCCGTGCAGGAAGCGCACCTTGTCGTCATGGCTCGGCGAATCGACGTGGTCGAAGTCGTCGGCCAGGCCCGCCGCCTTCAGACGCTTTTGGATGTCGTCCAAATACTTCTTGTTGGAATCGCCGAGCCAGCCGGAAACGCGCAGCCGGCAGCGCGGGCGCCGGGGTCGGAGCGCAACAGCCGGAACGCCTCGGCCAGGACGTGCAGCCCCTTCTCGGGGCAAATGCGGGCGAAGTAGCCGATGGTGAAGGGCCGGCCGTCGTGCGGCGGCCGCGGGCCGCCGTGACCGTGGAGGTTCAGCCCCGGATAGACGATGTGGATGCGTTCGCGGGGGATGGCGAAGTACTCCGCCATGTAGTCGGCGTAGTAGCCGCAGGTCGCCGTGAAGCCGTCGATTTCGCGGCAGTGATCGCGGATCAACTGGAGCGATTGCGTCCGAAACGGCTCCGGCAGCGCATCGAGGTAAATGTCGTCCCCTTGCAACGAGCAGAGGACGGGGGCGCGAACGACCCGCTTCAGCTCGTGAACCATGCCGGACACGATCGCGTTGGTCAGGTTGACGACCTGCGGCTTTACCTCCACGGCCAGCCATTGGGCGAGCTTGGCGACTTCCTTGCTCTGTTTTCCGTGTTCCCCCTTGAGCATGGAGACCGTCAGATCGCCGAGGTCCTCGGCCCGCGTCTTGCCGGCGAAGCGCGCCGCCCAGCGCAGGATCGAGCGGGCGTCGAGGAGGCGGTCGAGGAACCAGGGCGTGTGGCGGAACAGGCTCCATTTCTGCTGCAAATAGACGTTGAGGCCGCCGAAGAAGACGCGCTTCTGGCTGACGTCCTCCTCGTCGGTGCGGATGGGCATGTAGCAGGGGACCAGGAGCGCGTCGTGTCCGCGGCGGCCGAGGGCGGCGACCAGCGTGTTGTCGCGCATGCAGGAGCCGCAGAACATGCCGGCGGCGCCCGCGGTGATATAGGTGATGCGCATGGCCTCGGCTCGCCGCGCGGCGCTGTTCCTGCGCGACCTCCTCCTTCGGCTGCGGCAGCCAGAACGTCAGGATCACCCCGACGACCAGCAGCAAGGCCGCCGTGGCCGCCGCCGCGTAGGCCGTGTTCGCGGTGCGGTCCAGCCCCGGCATCAGGGCCACGATCAGGTACGGGGCCATGACGTAGCTGGTGAGGGCCTGGGCGGAGGTGCCGAACATGCGGGCGCCGACGTTGGCGGCGAAGCTCTCGCCGGTGCCGCGCAGGTGCGTCGGGTAGACGCGCGGCAGATAGTTGCCCCAGAAGCTGAATTGAGCAATGATCAAAAACCCGGCGACGGCGATGCCCCACTGGAAGACCGTGAGGTTGTAAGCGGGGTCCAGTTTCCCGGCGGCGGGGAAGAGGAACACCAGCGGGATGATGAACAGGGCGGGGACCTGGAAGATCCACAACAGCAGCCGGCGGGAGACGATGACCGTGGCCAGGAACGCCAGCGCGAACCGTCCGACCAGGCCGCCGGTTTCCTGGTAGAACTGCATCTTGTCGCGCTCGTCCTCCTGCTTTTTGTACATGCCGTCGATGTCTTTTTTCAGGCCTTCCCGCTTGGCCGCGCCGGCGGCGTCCGCCTTGCTGGCGGCGAAGGCCAGACCGTAGAGCTTCTGGGCTTTGTCCGCCTTGTCCTTGAGGTCCGCGTTCTGCGGGTCTTTCGCCAGTTCGCCCTCGGCTTTCTCCTTGGCCTTTTTCAGCCCGGCCAGCTTGGCGGGGTTTTGAGATGCTTCATAGGCGATGCGCTTCGGACCCATCAATTTGAGTTCCGGCACCAGGCCCGGCACGAGCTGCGGCGTCATCTGAATGGCGCCGAACGCGACCCCGAAACTGCAAGTGAACAGCAAAGCGGTGACGATGGAGGTCCGGAGGAGCGCGGGCTGGAAGAGCTCCAGAATGCTGGGCCGGCGCAGCGTCCCCGCCGCCCGCTTCTGCTTCCAGACCGGCGATTCGGGCAGGAACGGCCGGATGAGCAACAGCGGCAAGGCCGGAATCACGGCGGAAATCAGCGCATAGCGCCACTGGGCGTGGCCGTCGAAAATGGCGGGCAACGATGCATACGTCTGATTGACGACATAGTACGCCCCCGCGACCATCATCCCGCCCAGCGACGCGAACGCCTGGGTGTAGCCGAGCACCCGCTCCCGCTGTTTCGGGTTGGGGAACAGCTCCGCCAGCCACGCGACGGCGGCGACGAACTCGACGCACACGCCGATGAACGCCGCGCAGCGGCAGATCAGCAAGACCCAGCCGCCGGACAGGTGCAGGGCGGGAATGTCGGCGGCGAAGCCCGACCCCACGGCCGCCGCGGTGGAGAGCAGGATGCTCCAGAGCAGCACCGTTTGCCGGCCGAAGCGGTCGGTCATATAGCCGCCCAGCAGACCAAAGACGCCGCCGCAGCCGGCGCTGACGAAGATGATCGTCGCGGCCCAGTTGCGAATGCCGGTGAAGCCGCTGTCGGTGAACGGGTCAAGATGCTCCAGGTCGGACAGCGCGGGCTGGGCGACGAGCGGCATCACCAGCAAGGTGTAGGTGTCGTAGGCGAAGCCGACGCAGGCGATCACCACGATCAAGGCGAGGGTCGGCGTCCATTGCTTGGGCGGAGGGACGACCGTGCCGCCGGCCGGAGGCGGAGCGCCGGTTTGAAGGCCCGTTTCGTATGACTTGGGTGCGCTTTCGCTGAACGAAGATTCCGACACCGTGTTCTCCCGCTGGCCAATGAGTGCGATAGACGGCTTCCGACGCGATCGTTTTCAATCTATGAATCGCCTTCCGGCGCGACGATTTCCAGCACCTCGATCGCCTCCTGGCCGTCGCAGTAGATGACGGCCAACCGGCCGTAAGTCGGCCGGGCCTCCGCCAGGCCGAACCATGTCGCCACGGCCGGCCCCGCCTGAATCCGCAGGAACGCCGTCGGCTCCACGACGCGAAGGACGTTGTGCTGGATCAGGATGCGGCCCAGCGGCGTCCGGCCGGCGACGATGGCCTCGCGCACCGGGGCGCTGCAATAGTTCAGGTGGACGCGGGCGATGCCGAACTGCACGACGCGGCCCGTCCCCTGGAGGGCCAATACGATTTTCCGCGTATACGAATCGCCTTCCAGCTTGCGGGCGAGGATGCGCACGTCCACCAGATCGCCGTGGTGCGATTCCACGGTGACGGTCATGTGGTGGCGGTGGACGAGCAGGTCATGGTAGGGCGGCGGGACGGCGTCGGGGAGGACGAAGGCGTACTCCGGCAGATCGTCCGCAGGGCCGAACGGGGCGAACAGCTCCTCCACGCTCAGGCCCAGGGGTCGCGGCGGCACGTTCATGCGAGGGTCAGCGGGATCAGGGAGGCCGCCTCGGGTTCCGGCGGCGGTTGGCGGTCGAGGACGTTATCGACCAGATAATAGAGCAGCTCGCGCAGTTCGGCCGGCTCGGTTTCGTCGGCGGCGGCCTCGGCGCGGGCGCGAAACTTCTCCACCAGCTTCTCGGCCTTGTCGAAGACCTGCGCCTTCGTGAACAGCTGGCGAACGCGGCCCACGATGCGGCTGGCCTCGGCGGCGTCGCGTCGATTGTGCAGCAGCGTCATCAGCTCGGCGCGGTCGGCCGGCGACGACCCTTCCAGGGCGAGCGCCAGCAACAGCGTCGGCCGGGCGGCCAGCACGTCCTGGCCGGCCGTCAGCTTGTTGTCGGCGTCGCCGTCCCAGTCTTTCAGATCATTGAGGATCTGGAAAGCGACGCCGAGGTTCTTGCTGAATTCGGCGATCATCTTCTCATGGTCGTCGGCCGGCCCGGCGAGGCGGACGCCGGCGTACAGGGCGGCCTCGAACGCCGGGGCCGTCTTGAGAGCGTAAATCTTGAGGGCGTCCAGCGCCGTCAGCGTCTTGTCCCCGGCGTCGCGCCAGAGCAGCTCCGCCCCCTGGCCTTCGGACAGTTTCAGATGGGCGTCGGCCAGGCGGTTGACGATGTCGGCGGTGCAGTCGCCGCCGAGTTCCTTGCGCTCGCGGCCGACCAGCCGATAGCCGAGGCCGAGCAGATAGTCGCCGACGTTGATGGCCGTGGCGACGCCGTACTGCCGATGCAGCGTCGGCCGACCGTAGCGGAAGGTGTCGTCGTCCTCGATGTCGTCGTGGACCAGCGACGCCTTGTGAAACGCCTCGATGGCCAGGGCGGTGCGGCGCACGGAATCCGGTAGGCTCAAGCCGTCGGCCGAGCGCGTGCCGGGGGCGTCCTTGAGGGCGTCGTAAGCGGCCAGCGTGATGAACGGCCGCGAGCGCTTGCCGCCCTGCCCCATCCATTCGTAGGCGATGTTTTCGTGAATCGCCAGTGGGTCGGCGGTCTTACTCCCTCCCCCCTTGTGGGGGAGGGTTGGGGTGGGGGGTGACGACCTGGCCCCCCCACCCCAACCCTCCCCCACAAGGGGGGAGGGAGCGGAAGAGCGCGTCCGCGGCGCCAGTCGGCTCAGCTCCGGCTCCTCGCAGACCTGATTCGCCGCCCGCATCAGATGCACATAGGTCTTCGTGAGGGCCTGGGGCGGCGGCGTCTTGAGGTCGATCAGCTCCGACACCCAGTCGTCATCGACCGACGTGCTGCGGCAGTTGCTCGACAGCAGCGGGGCGGCCACGCACGGGATGCCGGCCAGCAGGATCTTGTCGATCGCCTTTTCCAGCACATTGAGGCAGGCCACGCCGACGATGGCGTCCACGTGGCCGCTGACGATGATCTTGAGGACGATCGGCGTCCCTTCCGACACCAGCACCTTGTAGCCGAGGTCTTCGGCCTTGGTCTTGAAGTCGGCCACGGAGCAGGCGCCGCACTTGCGACAATCCAGGCCGAATTCATCGTAATCGGCGGGGCAGCCCTCGGCGTGCTTGAGGCAGTGCGGCAGCAGCAGGAGGCGGCGCTTGAAATCGACGGCCTGGATCTGCTCGCGCCAGAACTCGTTGGTGATGCAGACCATCGCGAAGCCGAGGTACTGTTCGCCAAGGTCGAGGCGCGCGAGCAGCTCCTCCGCCATCTTCTGGAGGGTCGGCTTGGTCAGCACGCGCGAGCGGTCGATGGTCTTGCCGAACTCGGCGGCCTCGGCGCGGACGCGGTCGCGCAGTTCCCGCGTCTCGGGGACGACCTTGAGATGGGAGGTGCTGGGGCGCTTTTCTTTCTTTTCGACCTTGGGATCGGCGACGGTCGTCACGATGCGAATCCTCGGGTTTGTTTCACGCCTGGTCATGGCGACGTAACGCGCACCCCAGCGCCGCCACGGTGAAGATTATCGGGTAGAGCTTTTCAAAATACCACAACTTTGCGAAGTAAAAGCCGATCGGGGTGGGTTCCCGGAGGCCGCCGGACTCCACCCGCTGGACGAGCCAGGCAAGTCCATTATTCACCGCGGCCTCGGCGTCGGGACCGGCGGAAAGGAGGATTTCGACGGCCAGCGCCGTTTCCTCGATGCTGGACGGCGTATGCAGGGCGCCGCCCCATCCGCCGTCAGCGTTCTGGGCGTCGAGCAGCCAGCGGACGCCGCGGCGAGCGGGTTCCGAGTTCATCCTATCGAGGTCGCGGTAGGCGGCCAGCACGCGGGCCGTGCCGTAGGTGGGATTCTCGTCGTCGGGGGCGTGCTGGCAGCCGAACCAGAGGGGCAGCCAAGAGCCGTCGGGGCGCTGGGTCTTGACCAAATACCGTTGTCCTTGATTTGAGTAGCACGCGATGAAACGGCTAGCCCCGTCCGTGGCGGCGGCGAATCCGGTGCGGAGAGAAAACGTCCATGCCGGGTATAGTTGCTGCATCAACCGATTCAACCCCGCGACAATGTCCGGCTTCGCCAGGGCCGCGAACGCGCGAAGAACGTGCGCAGTGAGGTCGGGGCCGCTGCGGTCGAAGGGCAGTCGTCCCCAACCCTTGCAGAATGTGGGCCATCCGCCGTTGAAGTTCATTAGGTTGAGCAGCCAGCCAAGCCCGGCCAGAATGGATGCATGAATCGGCTCAGTCACCCCCAAACGAGTTAGGGCCAGGATCGCCCCCGGCGTGTCGTCCGCGTCCGGCACGCCGCCCGGCAACGGCGTCCACGCCCATGCCCCCGCGTCGGCCCCCGTGTACGGGTGCCGCTCCTTGTACTGCTGCGCCAGCAGCCAGTCGCGCAATTCGGATCGCTTATCCAGCTTGTCCAGGTCGCCGGCCGCCGCCAGCGCGTTCACCGAAAGCGTCGTCACCCATGTGGACAGATTCGTGTCAATCGGCCAGCTGCCGTCCGGCCGCACCGACTTCACCAAGAAATCGACCGCTTTCCCTACTACCGGATGTTCCGCCCGGCCGATGCTCGCCAGGGCCAGCGTGACAAACGCGGTCAGCGGCGTCGCTTCGAGGAAGCCGCCGTTGCTCGGCTGAATCGCCTCCAACACACGCAGGCTTTTCGGGATCGCCATTTTCCGCACCAGCCACGCGATGGAGTTCCACGGCGGCCGGTGGTGATGCACCGCCTGGCCGATGGCGATGAGGGCGGGCAGCGCGTAGCTGACAACTGGGAGCTGCAAAAAGCGATACCACGAATGCGGGAAGCAGGCCAACTCGAACGGCAGCGACGGCACTTCCTTCCACTCCACCAGCCCGGCCAGGGCGCTGGTCATGAGGATCGGCACGGAGAAGGTGCGGTCCTTGCCGTAGCGGGCGCGGACGGCCTCGGCCAGCTCGGCCGGCGTCTTGCCGTGTCGCTCCGCCAGCCAGGCGTCGGCCCTGCGGAGGCAATCGGCGAAGCGATCCGCGGCGCCGGTGAGATGGAACGCGGCGCGGCAGAGCATGGTGGTGGAGATGTTGCTGAAGCTCTTGACGGTATCGCCCCATCCGCCGTCGGCGTTCTGATGCGCGGCGAGCCAGGCGAGGCCGCCGTCGATAACCGGCGTGAACGAACCGTGCGCGGCGGTCGCCTTCTGCACGAGGGACAGGGCGCTGACGGCGACGGCGGTGGCGAGGGCGGAGGTGGAGAGTTCGCCGACCCAATAGCCGTCGGAATGCCGTTCCGCGAGGAGGGCGGCGCGAGCGGTCTGGTAGGCGCGTTCGAGGCGGGCCGCGTCGAGAGAGATGGACATCGCGGCTCCGCCCTCATGGGGCCGGCGGCGCCGTGCCGCCTGCGGGTAACCTCTGACGAATCCACGCGCGGAATTGACGGACCAGCGCATTTTCTTCCGTGGCCCCGCGCATGGCGAGGAAGGGCGTCAGATCGGCCGGCGTCAACGGCGGCACGGCAAGGCTGGCCGGAGCGTCGGCATAGCGGCCGTCGCTCTGGCGGACGCGAAAGACCAGCGTCCCCTTGGTGTATCGCCAGACCTCCGGCACGCCCATCGCGCCGTAGATGCTCATGCGGTTCAACGAACTGCGCGAAACGTCGATTTCCAGGACCAAATCCGGCGGCGGATCGACGCGCAAATCGATGTCATCGCGGCCGCGGATTTTCGGCTCATTCGCAATCCAGAAGCATTCGTCCGGTTCCAGGCCGCGGAGCAGCTTGCGGCGCTTAAATGTCATGGAACCGTAACCGGCCAGGGTCATGTCGCGCTCCTCCGTCCATGCCTCCAGGAGACGGCGTAGGAGATGCTTGATGCGATCGTGTTCCGAGGAGATCGTCATGATTTCCAGCACCCCCCGGTCGTAGGTGAGGCGCAGACCGGGGCGATCCGCCAGGACGCGGCCGATGGCGAGGTATCCCTTCCAGTCCACGCCGGGGAGCGACCATGCGCTGGTAATCGCGGGCCGTTCGCACCGTCGCCATGATTCCCTCCCGTCCGTCAGGTCCCGTTCCCGTCCGGCGTCGGCGCGTCTGCGCCATCCCGGTGTATTCGATCGACAGGATCAACAGCGGTTCCACTACGGACATCCCCTCGTCCTGCGGGTCGATGACAACAACCCGCCGGTTCGAGACCGCGACGAACTCCCTGTGCGGGACCGGAAGAGCGCGGCCATCCACCAGCCGTAGCGTGAACGGCTGAAACGGCTGCTTGAGGAGGGCCTCGCGTACAAGATCGACGTGCATCTTTGCCCCTTTCAAATATCCAAATTATCCAGCTGATCCATCAGCTTGTCCAGGTCGTCCTTCGGCCCCTGCGGCTTGTCGGCCTGGCGCTTGGGGATGCCGACCGTCAGGCCGACCGCTTGCCGGCCGTCGGCCACCAGCTCGCGGTCGCGCTCCTGCGCCGCGATCGCCATCGCGTCGCCGCCGCCGAACAGCTTGGTCAGGTCGATCTTCAGCCCGCTGATGGCGCCCACCGCGGCGCCGGCGATGGCCGGCGTCTTGTAGTCGGGGAAAATGATGGCCTGCTCCGGGCAGACGCGGCTGCAAGCCGGACAGCCCTTCTTGCAATTGTCCTGATTCTCCACCAGGATGCGGTCCATCTTGTCCACGCCGTAGACGCCGAACAGGCAGAAATCGAGGCACTCCATGCAGTTCGTGCAGCGGCTGTAGTCGATCACGGGATACCAGCGCCGCTGCGGCTGCTGCATCAGCTGGTCCGCCGTGAACGGGGGCGCCGCCGTTTCCTCGCGCTGCACGCGGCCCAGCTGGACGAGCGACGTGTGGCCGTTGGTCGCGGCCTGCTGCGCCTCGCGCCGCTGACGGCACTCCGCCGCGATCCGCCGCACTTCCTGGACGTAGAGCGCGTGGTCGGAGTGGTCGCGCAGGTCGAGGCAGTAAATCCAGCGATCCGGCACGTTGACCGCGCCGATGCCCTTGGGCGGTTCCGGCTCGCCGGATTCGTCCTCGTCGTCGGCGTCGTCGGCCTTCGGCGTGATCTCGTTCTCGCCGTAGCGGCCCTTCACATCGCAGCGGTCGAGCAGCCAGAAGGCGGCGCGCGGGTACATCCAACCCAGCACGACCATGTCGCCCTGCACCGATTCCAGGAACAGCCGGCCGGTGTGGTCGGCGTCCAGGTCGTACAGGTAGGGCACGATCGACACGTCGAGGCCCGGCTCCATGATGAGGGCTGCGGCGACGCTTTCCTCCAACGCGCGCTTGCGCGGGTCCTTCCCCTGGGCTTGCGACAGCACGACGGTCAAGCGTTGACGGCTCATGGCCTTCAGTCCTCGGTGTTGATCTTGCCCTTGATGAGTCGTTGCGTCTTTTCCCAGTTTTCGGCCAGGAATTGGTGATATTCGGCCGCGCTCAGCAGGCCGTCGGCCGGCGCCTCCATCTCGAACAGCCAGCCGGCCCCGTAGCCGTCCACGTTGATGGTGGAAGGGTCGTCGAGCAGGGCCGGGTTGAAGGCGGTCAGCACGCCGTCGGCCGGGGCGAACAGGTCCGAGACGGCCTTCGACGTTTCGATGTGGCCGATCTGCTGCAACAGCGCGACGCGGTCGCCGGCGCTCGACCTGCCAGTCGAGGAAGTACACGTCCTGCATCAGGCGGACGGCGTAGGATGTGAAGCCGAAGCGGAGCCGTCCGTCCTCTGGCCGCGCCCACATGTGGTTGCGCGCGTACAGCAGCCCGGCTGGCAGCACGGCCGGGAACTTGCCCATGTCGAAGGTCAGATCGTCGGCCATACGGTCTTCACAAGCGTCGGCGAGCCGGGGGCTTTACGCCCCCGGTCTGGTTTCGGCCGCGGCGCCACCGACCGGGGGGATAAACCCCCCGGCTCGCTGGGCGTGTCACGTATACCGCGTGTTCCGATGCTGTTCTTCAAAGAACACCGGCAGCCGTCGGTCGATCTGCAACAGCCCGTCGCGCGTCAGCTCCACGCCGTCCGGCTTCCGCGTCAGGAAGCCGTCGGCTTCCAGCTGGCCGAAGCCGTCCGCAAACTCCTCCAGAATATCCGCCCCGAACTTGCGGCGGAAGTACCCCGCTTCCAAATGTCCGGTTTTCAGTTGCAGGATCATTTCGCGGATCAGCAGCTCGTGCGGCCGCACGGGCAAAGCGCGGCCCAGCGGCAGCTCGCCCTTGTCGAGCAGATCGGTGTACTGCTCCCACGAATCGACGTTCTGAATGTGCATCCCGTGGGCGTGGCCGAAGGAGGCGACGCCTGTGCCGAACATGTCGGCGCCGTGCCACAGGCTGTCGCGGTACATGAATTTGCACTTCGCCCGGTCCTTGACCAGCGTGTAGGCGCTGGAAACCTCGTAGCCGGCCTTGCCCATTTCCTCGAAGGCGTAGCTCACCCAGGCCCGCTTGGTCGGCCAGTCCGCCACGCCGCCGCCGGGGAACGGCTCGTCCTGGCCGATGACTTTCAGCTGCTGCGAGAAGACCGTGTTGAACGGCAGCTCCATCTGATAGATGGTGACGCTTTCCGGCGCCAGGGCCAGCGTCTTGGCGACGCACCGCTTCCAGTTGTCCCACGTCTCGCCGACCATGCCGGCGATCAGGTCGATGTTGATCTGGTCGAAATCGAGGTCGCGCGCCCAGCCGTAGGCGCGGTGGATCTCATCCTCCAGATGCGCCCGGCCGTTGAATTCCAGGATTTTCGGATCGAAATTCTCGACTCCCAGGCTGAGGCGCGTCACGCCGAGTTCGCGCAGCGCTTCCAGCTTGTGCTGCTGCAGCGTCCCCGGCTCGCACTCGAACGTCACTTCCTCGGCGCCGTCCCAGGGCAGCACGGCCTTGAGGCGCTCCATCAGGCGGCGCAGCTGGGTCGCGCTGAGGTACGACGGCGTGCCGCCGCCGAAGTAGACGTATTTCAACCCCCGGCCGCCGACGATGGCCTTCTTGCTGTAGATTTCGACTTCCTTGACGAGGGCGTCGATGTAGGTTTCCACGTCACGGGCGTTCTTGTCGGTGTAGACGCGGAAGTAGCAGAATTTGCAGCGCTTCCGGCAGAATGGAATGTGGAGATAGAGTCCGAGTGGCGTATCCGGCGCCGGCGGCGCGTCGAGGACGGCCCGCGCCTGGGGCAGGAAGGTCGGCTTCCACGTCGAGAACGGCGGATAGTTGGCGACGAAGTAGTTGCCCAGGCCGGTTTTTTCCTGGACCGCTTCAGTGGTCATGGCAGCACCTTGCAAGGAAACGGGCGACCATTCCGGTCGAACGTACGGGGAGGGAGCGCTTCGGGAGGCGGGCCGACCGCGACCGCGTCGTCGCAAGCCACGCTATTCATCGTACATCGGGCGGCCGGTGAAACAATAGCGGCGCGTGCTGAAGCCGCCCCGCCCCCCGCCGTTTGTTCTTGCCAAGAATCCCGGCCTCAGTAAACTTGGCTGCAAGGCCCGAGGAGCGCGGAAGGCCATGCAGGCGGAGAAGCCCGTGATGTCGAAAGGCGCGGAGCAGGACGGCGCGTACAAGCCGGAAAGCCCGGAACTGTTGAAGAAGACCTACGCGCTCTTCCGAGACTACTTCGACCGCGCCGAGAAGAAGCGGCGCTGGTCCATCCGGGACGACATCCCGTGGGACCAGTGCAACCCGTCGCTGAACCCGGCGATCGCGGACGTCGTGGAAACGTTCTGCGCTGTCGAGCTGTATCTGCCCGACTACCTCAGCAAGCTGATCCCCCAGGTGCGGGCCAACCGCGGCCGGGCCTGGATGTTGGCCAACTGGGGCTACGAGGAGTCGAAGCACTCGATGGCGTTCGGCGACTGGCTGCTGCGGTCGCGCAGCCGCAGCGACGAGCAGATGGCCGACCTGGAAGCCACCGTCTTCTCGCACGAGTGGCAGCTGCCCTGGGACAACGCCCGGGCCATGGTCTGCTACACGATGGTGCAGGAGGTGGCGACCTGGCTCCACTACCAGAACCTCCGCCAACGGCTGGCGGCGGAAGGCGGCGACGCGGCGCTGGACGCCGCCCTCAAGCTGGTCGCCATCGACGAGCGGGCCCACTACGACTTCTTCCGCCGGCTCGTCGCCCTCTACCTCGAGGACGACCGCGAGGGGACGCTGGAGCAGCTGCGGCGCGTGGTGAACCACTTCGCCATGCCGGCGGTGCATCTGCTGGCCGACTCCCGCAAGCGCACGGAGGAGGTGAAGAGCTTGCGGATCTTCGATTATGACATTTACTACTATCAGGTCTTCGAGCCGGTCGTCCAGGCGCTGGGTCTGACCAAGGCCGACCTCCGCCGCCACGAGCGGCGGGAAGTGATGCCGCCGGCCTCCGCTCTGCGCCAGGGATGAACGATGAACGATGAACGATGAATAGACGGCATGGCTCGGATTCATCGTTCATCGTTCATCGTTCATCGTTCCGAGGGCGCCATGACCTCTTCCCTTCGCGCGGTGCTAACTGGGGTCGGCGTCGTGACCCCGATCGGCCTGGACGCGGCCTCCTTCCGGCAAAGCCTCCGCGAGGGCCGCGGCGGCGTTCACGCCGTCCGCTCCTTTGACGCCTCCGCGTTGCCCGTCCGCTTCGGCGGCGAGGTCGTCGATTTCGACCCCCGCAAATATCTGGAGAAGAAAGACCGCAAACGCCTCAACGTGATGGTGCGCACCATCCAGTTCGCCGTCGCCGCCGCCCAGATGGCGATGGCCGACGCCGTAGGGGTCGGGTCGCCCTGCCCCTGCGACCCCACCCGGTTCGGCGTCGTCTTCGGCGCGGGGACGATCCCCGGCGACCAGGAGGACCTCGGCCCCGCCGCTCAGGCCAGCCTCGCGGAAGCGCCGAACCGAATCGACCTGCGGAAGTGGGGCGAGCGCGGCATTCCGGCGATCCCGCCGATGTGGATGCTGAACCACGTCCCGAACATGCTGGCCTGTCACGTTTCCATCATTCACAACGCCCAAGGCCCCAACAACACGATCAGCCAGACCGACGCCGGCGGCCTGCTGGCGCTGGGCGAGGCGTTCCGGGCCGTCCAGCGCGGCCGGGCCGACCTGTTCCTCGCCGGCGGCGCCGACGCCAAGATCAACCCCATCACGATGGCGCGGCAGGCGTTGTTCTCGCCGCTGTCGCGCCGGAACGACGCCCCAGAGAAGGCGAGCCGACCGTTCGACCGCGGCCGCGACGGCATGGTGCTGGGCGAGGGCGGCGGCGTCGTGGTGCTGGAGGAGTGGAGCACGCCCGCCGTCGCGGCGCCCGGATCTACGCCGAGGTGATCGGCTTCGGCGCCGCGTTCGACCGCGGCCTGACCGGCGCCGGCATGGTGCGGGCCGTGCGCGCCGCGCTGGCCGAGGCCGGCGTCGGCCCCGGCGACCTGGACCACGTCAACGTCCAGGGCTGCAGCACGGCGGCCGACGCCGTGGAGGCCCGCGCCTTGCGCGACGTGTTCGGGCCGTCGCTTCCCGTTTTCGCGGCGAAGTCCTATTTTGGCAACGCCGGCCCCGCCTCCGGCCCGATCGAGCTGGCGGCCAGCCTCCTCGCGTCGGCCGACGGCCTGCTGCCGGCGACGCTAAACTACGAAGAACCCGACCCCGAGTGTCCGGTGAACGTCGGGCGCGAGCCGCGGCCGGTGCAACGGCCGTGTTTCCTGAAACTCGGCTTCACCGACCGGGGCCAGTGCGCGGCGGTCGTCTGCCGCAGGGAACCATGAAACGACGCGTCGTCATCACGGGCATGGGCGCGATCACGCCGGTGGGGCTGGGCGTGGCCGAGCTGTTCGCCGCGCAGGTCGCGGGCCGCAGCGGCGTCGCGCCCATCACGCGCTTCGACGCCTCGACGTTTCCGACGCGGTTCGCCGCCGAGGTCAAGGGCTTCGACCTGGGCTGCTTCGTGGACGACCCGCACCGCTGGGACGACGCCGGCGCCAACACGCGCTTCGCCCTGGCCGCCGCCCGCCAGGCGCTCGATGACGCGGGGCTGCTCGGTCTGGCCGGCGTGGACCCGACGCGCTTCGGCGTCTACCTTGGCGCCGGCGAAGGGACGCAGGATTTCCACTGTCTTCTGTCGATGACGGCCCGCAGCTACCGGGCGGAAGAAAAGCGGATCGACCCGGTTGCATTTTCCGCCCTCGCCGTTCGGGAGTACCGGCCCGGCCGCGAGTACGAGCAGGAGCTTCACACCACGCCGGCCCATGTAGCGGAGTATTTCGGTCTGGAAGGGCCGAATTACAACTGCCTGACGGCCTGCGCCGCGGGCAGCCAGGCGATCGGCGAGGCGCTGGAGATGATCCGCTGCGGCGACGCCGACGCGATGCTGGCCGGCGGCTCGCACAGCATGATCCACCCGCTGGGCGTCACCGGCTTCAACCTGCTGACGGCCCTGTCCACGCGGAACGACGCGCCCGAGAAGGCGTCGCGGCCGTTCGACCTCGACCGCGACGGCTTCGTCATCGGCGAGGGAGCCGGCACCGTCGTTCTGGAGGAGCTGGAACACGCAAAGCGACGCAGGGCCGCGATCCACGCTGAGCTGACCGGCTACGGTTCGACGGCCGACGCCTTCCGCATGACGGACAACCACCCCGACGGGCGCGGCGCCGTGGCGTGCATGGCCGACGCCCTTGCCGACGCCCGGCTCAACCCCGCGGACGTGGGCTACGTCAACGCCCACGGCACCAGCACGCGCGTCAACGACAGGACCGAGACAGTGGCGATCAAAAAAGTATTCGGAGAGGCGGCGTATCGGATCCCGGTCAGCAGCAGCAAGAGCATGATCGGCCACCTGATCGCGGCGGCGGGGGCGGTGGAACTCATCATTTGCGTCGAGGCGCTGCGTCGCGGCGTGCTGCCGCCGACCATCAACAGCGAGACGCCCGACCCCGAGTGCGACCTGGATTACGTTCCCAACACGGCCCGCGAGAAGCGGGTTTCCCACGCCCTCAGCAACAGCTTCGGCTTCGGCGGGCAGAACGTGTCGCTGGTGGTCAGCAAGTTTTTGGAATGATGAACGATGAAGGATGAATCGAGCAAATCACCCCTCGTTCCCAAGCTCTGCTTGGGAACGCACGTCGGCGAAGCTCCGCTTCGCGTCCAGTCGAGGAACCGGACGCGAAACGGAGTTTCGCGGCAGGTGTTCCCAAGCAGAGCTTGGGAACGAGGGGCCGAATTCATCATTCATCATTCTCTTCGGAGGCCGTTGCGCGCGTGAAACTGAACGTCATCACCGGGGCGACCGGGCTGCTGGGCAGCCACATCGCAGAACGGCTCGTCGCCCGCGGCGAAACCGTGCGCGCCCTCGTCCGCCCCGCCAGCGATACGGCCTTTCTGAAAGGCCTCGGCGTCGAGCTTTCGGAAGGCGACTTGAGCGATCCCGATTCGATTCGCAGGGCCGTGGGCGGCGCCGACGTGGTTTACCACTGCGCCGCCCGCGTCGGCGAGTGGGGGCCGTGGCGCGCCTTCCGCGAAGGGATCATCGAACCGGCCGGCCGGGTGTTCGACGCCTGCCGCGACGCGAGCGTCGGCCGTCTCTTGCACGTCAGCTCCATCGCCGTCTACGGCCACCCGCGCGAACGGGCCGACCTGTTCACCGAGGACGAACCGCTGGGCCAGAACCTCTGGTTCCGCGACTTCTACCGCCGGGCCAAGATCCGGGCCGAGGAGCTGTGCCGCGCCTACCGCGGGGACTGGACCATCGTACGGCCGAGCTGGATCTACGGGCCGCGCGACCGCAACTCGCTGCCGCGCGTCTTCAAGGCGCTCGAGGCCGGCCGCGTGGCGATCATCGGCCGCGGCGACAACCGCCTCAACATCATCTACGCCGCCGACGTGGCCGAGGGCGCTATCCTCGCGGCCAACCACCCCGGCGCCCGCGGCCGGGCCTACAACCTCAGCAGCGACGGCGAGCTGACCCAGCGCGAGTTCCTCGACGTCCTGACCGACGCCCTGGGCCGGCCGCGCGTGTCGCGCCGCATCCCCTTCCGCATCGCCTTTTGGGGAGCTTTTTTCGGTGAAATCATCGCCCACGTTATTCGGATGAAGCGGTCGCCGTACATCACGCGCTACGCCGTGTCGCTGGTCGGCCGCTCGACGCGCTACAGCACGGAGCGGGCGCGGACGGAGCTGGGCTGGCGGCCGCGCACGCCGGCGGTGGAGGGGCTGCGACGGACGCTGGAGTGGTACGGCGGCGCAAGTCAGGGCCGCGACCGTGAGGGAGCGGAACGTCAGAGCCGCGACCGCGAGGGAGCGGTTTAGGCTGAATCCGCTCCCTCACGGTCGTGGCTCCGAAAGGTGTTCCCGCAGCGCCGCCTCGTATTCTTCCGGCGTGTTCAGGTTGCGGAGCGTCTGAAACGTCGGATCGACGTCCGCCAATTCCGCGGCTTCCACGACTCGCGTCGGAACGGCGGCGAAGAGAGCGTGCAGGGGCGGGGTAACCCCGCTCCTGCGGTTCGTGGCGAGCAGCCGCTGAACGGCGGCGGCCGCCTCCCGGCGGTAGACGGCCGCCAGCGGCTGGTAATGGTCTCCGACGCGCGGCACGCAGGCGACGGCGTCGCCGATTCGCTCGATCAGGCGCCGCACGAACGCCGGCCGCAGGAACGGGGCGTCGCAAGAGGACAGATAGACCGCATCGATCCGATCGCCCAGCGCCTTCAGCCCGGCCGCCAACCCTTGCAGCGGGCCGCGCCCGTCCTCCTCGTCGCGGACCACGGCGACGTGTCCCGGCAGCGGCGGCGCGTCCTGGCCGGGGGCGGCGACGACGACCACGGGATCGACGATCTCGCCCAGCAGGCGGACGACGCGCGGCAGCAGGAGTCCACCGCCGAACGGCAGCCACGCCTTGGGCCGGCCCATTCGGCTGCTGCGCCCGCCGCACAGCACCACGCCGCCGACCCTCAGATCGCGCCGCTCGTCGGCCATGTTCGGCTCCGGGGGACTCAGTTCGCCGACTCCGCGTTCTCGGAAAGGTGCTGATAGTTCGCTTCGAGGTGCATCCGCATGGCCTCGGCGGCGGCGGCGGGGTCGCCGACCCGAACGGCGTCGAGGATGCGGGCGTGGTGGTCGTGGGCCAGGGCGGCGCCGTGCCGGCCGACCGTCCGCCGCCGCGTTTCGATCAGCAATTCCTGGATCGGTGTCAGCACGATGCCGAACAGCGGATTGCCGGTCGCCTCGGCCAGGATGGCGTGAAATTCCAGGTCCGCCTTGACGTGGACCTCCAGCGAGCTGCGCGGGTCGGCCAGGGCGGCCTGCGCCGCCCCCAGCCGAGACAGGTGTTCGTCGGTGCGGCGCCGGGCGGCCTCGGCGGCGATGGCCGTTTCCAGCGGCAAGCGCACGGCCGCCACGTCGGCAAGACGGACTTCACCCCTCCGCAAAAGGATCTGATAGCCGGCCGCGATCGGCTTGCCGCTCGGCGCCTCGACGCGCGTGCCGGAGCCGTGGACGCTCCGCACCAGGCCCAGGCTGGCCAGGCGGCCGAGGGCCTCGCGGACCACGCTGCGGCTCACGCCCATTTCGGCGCTGATTTCTCTCTCGGACGGCAGATGGTCGCCGGCCGTGAGCCGGCCGCTCAGGATGGCCTGCTCGAGCCGCCGGGCGGTCTGCGTGACAAGATCGGCGTGGGGCATGGGTCCGTCAGGGATAGAGTCGCCGGGCGGCCGTCGCACACGTCCAGCCTATTACACCGCCCCGCCGCCGCGATGGCAATCCGCCCGGCCTCGGCATTTTCGAGAATCACCCTTGACAATCCGTGGTGCGCGGCGATACTTTCAAGTGGTCAGACCACTTTGCCCGCCTGCCCGGATCGCGAGAACCCGCCATGCCGAATCGGCCGACCGCCGCCTCGCTCCTGGTTCTTGTCGCGTCGCTGGCGGGGACCGCGCCGCTGTCTGCCGCGGAGCCGGCCCTGTTCCCGGACCACGTCGCCCCCCTGCTGGGGCAGCGTTGCGCCGGCTGCCACAACCCGGTCAAGAAGCGCGGCGGCCTCGACCTGACGACGGCCGAGGGGTTGCTGCACGGCGGCGACGACGGGCCGGTCGTGAAGGCCGGCGCGGCCGCGGACAGTCTGCTCCTCCGCATGGTGAGCGGCCCGGAGGCGAAGATGCCGAAGGAAGGGCCGAAGCTGACGGCGGACGAGATCGGTTTTCTCCACCAATGGATCGACGCCGGCGCCGCGTGGCCCAAGGACGCGACGGTCGCCGAGGACAAGGCGCCGGCCGACGCGGATTGGTGGTCGCTGCGCCCGCTGACCCGGCCGGCCGTGCCCGCGGTCCACGACGCCTGGGTGCGCAACCCCATCGACGCTTTTATCCTCTCCGCGATGGAGCAGAAGGGGCTGCGCCCGTCGCCGCCGGCCGATCGGACGACGCTGATCCGCCGCGCGACGTTCGACCTGATCGGCCTGCCGCCGACGCCGGACGAGATCGACGCCTTCCTCAAGGACGAATCGCCGGACGCCTACGAGAAGGTGGTGGATCGGCTGCTGGCCTCGCCGCGCTACGGCGAACGCTGGGGCCGCCACTGGCTGGACGTGGCCCACTACGCCGACACGCACGGCTACGACAAGGACAAACGCCGCGACCACGCCTGGCCTTACCGCGATTACGTCATCCGCGCGTTCAACGCCGACAAGCCCTACAAGCGATTCGTAGAGGAGCAATTGGCCGGCGACGTGCTGTTTCCGGCCGACGCCGACGGCGTTGCGGCGACCGGCTTCGTCGTCGCCGGCCCGTGGGATTTCGTCGGCCAAGTGGAGCTGCGCGAGGGCACGGTGGACAAGGAGAAGACGCGCGTCCTCGACCGCGACGACATGGTCATCAACGCGATCTCCACCTTCGACAGCATGACCGTCCACTGCGCCCGCTGCCACGACCACAAGTTCGATCCCATCCCGCAAAAGGACTACTACCGTCTCCAGGCCGTCTTCGCCGGCGTCGAGCGCGGCGACCGGCCCTACCTGAGCCGGGACCAGCTGGCCCGGCGCGGAGCTGGAATCGCGGCGAAAGCAGATCGCCGCGGAACGGGCGGAGCTGCTGAAGAAGGCGGCGGCGGTTTCCAGCCCCGACCTGGCCCGCCTCGACGCCCAGCTCAAGAAGGCCCGCGAGGAGCTGGCGGCGCTGCCCCTGCCGACTGGCGCCCCCAGCCCCAGCAACGGCTGGCACAGCGGGATTTCGCCGACTCCGGATGTCGAGAAATGGGTGCAGGTGGACCTCGGCAAGTCGGTGGCCGTCGATGCGATCCGCCTCGTCCCCGCTCGGCCGACCGACTTCCCCGACACGCCGGGTTTCGGCTTTCCGGTGCGCTTCCGCGTGGAGGCGTCCGACGATCCCGCATTCGCCAGGGCCGTGAGCATCGCGGACCAAACGAGGGAAGACTACGCCAACCCCGGCGACAGCCCCGTGGTCTTCAAGCCGACCGGCGTGACGGCCCGCTACGTCCGCGTGACGGCGAAGCGCTTGTGGAAGCGAACCGGCGATTACGTCTTCGCCCTGGCGGAGCTGGAGATCGAGTCCGGCGGCAAGAACGCGGCCCGCGGTGCGGCCGTGACGTCGCTCGACTCCATCGAGGCCGGCCGCTGGAGCCAGCGCTACCTCGTGGACGGCTACGACAGTCGCACGGCCTTGCCGGATTTGACCGATCCAAAGACGCCGGACCTCGTCAAAAGCCGGGCCGAATTGCAGGAACAGATTCAACAGACCGAAAAAGACCGCAAAGCGACGGCCGACGCCCTGCTCGATCCCGCGACGCGCGACGGCCTGGCCCGCACGGCGGCCGGCCTCGCCGCCGTGGAGGACGATCTCCAGGAGCAGGCGAAAAACAACGTGGTCTACGCCGTGGCGCCGATCCCGCCGCGGTCGATCTGGGTGCTGCACCGCGGCGACGTGGAACAGAAGCAGGAACAGGTGACGCCGGGCGCCCTCTCCTGCGTTAAGGAGCTGAATCCAGATTTCGTTGTGGCACGGTCTCCCGACCGTGCCACAACAGGAGAGGATGAGGGCGGCCGCCGCGCCGCGCTGGCCGCCTGGATCGCCGACGACCGCAACCCGCTGACGTGGCGGTCGATCGTCAACCGCATCTGGCACTACCATTTCGGCCGCGGCCTCGTGGACACGCCGAGCGACTTCGGCCGCAACGGCGCCCGGCCGACGCACCCCGAGCTGCTCGACTGGCTGGCCGTCGAGTTCCGCGACGGCGGCGGCTCGTTCAAGAAGCTGCACCGCCTGATCGTCCTCAGCTCCGCCTACCGCCAGTCGTCGGCCGACGACGCCGCGGCGGACAAGATCGACGCCGACGACCGTTATCTGTGGCGCATGACGCGGCAGCGGCTCGACGCGGAGGAAGTGCGCGACGCGGTGCTGGCGGTCAGCGGCAAACTGGATCTGACAATGGGCGGCCCCGGCTTCGAGCTGTTCCGTTTCAAGGACGACCATTCGCCGGTTTACGATCATACGGCCGTGGACAAGATCAACGACCCCGCCAACTGGCGGCGGACGGTCTACCGCTTCACGGTGCGCAGCGTGCCGAACCCGTTCCTGGACTGCCTGGACTGCGCCGACCCGAACGTCAGCACGCCGGTGCGCAACACGACGCTGACGGCGTTGCAGGCGCTGGCGCTCTTGAACGACCCGTTCATGCTCAAGCAGGCGGACTGTTTCGCGGAGCGGCTGGAAAAGATCAGCGACGACCCGGCGAAACAGGCGGAGGCGGCCTACCGGCTGGCGTTCGGCCGACCGCCGACGGCGGCGGAGCGCGACGATCTGATGGAGTACGCGAAGAAACATGGTCTGGCGAAGGCTTGCCGGGTGCTGTTCAATGCGAACGAGTTCGTGTTCATCGACTGAAGGAGCGCGAAGCCGAGTAGAATGAGGATGGGAGTTCCCTGGGGAGAAAACGAACATGGACTTGCCGGATTTCCTGACGCGGCACAAGTACGGCGAGATTCGTCTGACCGGCCACCGTATTGGCCTGTTTCATCTTGTTTATTACTCGCAGCAGGGCGACTCGCCGGAGATGCTGCTGGAACGCTTCCCAACGCTCTCCTTGCCTCTGATCCAGCAGACGCTCGCCTTCCACCGCGACAACCGGGCGGACGTAGACGCCTACGTCGCCGCTTGCCTGGCGGAAATCGAACGGCAGGAAGCGGAACCTCGCAGGGGACCGTCCTTCCAGGAACTGCAACGTCGCTTCGACGCCATGCGCGGAAAGGCGCCGTGACCTATGCCCCTGCGTTTCTTGCTGGACGAGAACCTGCGGGGAGAAATGTGGGACGCCCTGCAACACCACAATGCGCGGGGACAATATCCGGTGGACGTGCTCCGGGTCGGCGACCCGCCGGCGCCGCCCCTCCAGACCCCGGACGAGGATCTGTTGATCTGGGCCGAGCAGACTGATCGAATCCTGGTGACGCTGGACAAGAACACTATGCCAGGGCATCTGGCCGATCACCTGCGCGCCGGTCGCCATTCGCCGGGGGTCTTCCTCGTTCGCCTGAACTGCACGCTCGCCCAAGTCGCTTCTCTCGTGGTCGCCGCGGCGCATGCCAGCTCCGCCGTGGACTGGCGGGACCAGTATGTGTTCATCCCATAACGCCCGACTCCGAATCTTACAAATGGGACGCTCTCATGCCCCAACCCCTCTTCGACCGTCGCCATTTCCTCTGGCAGTCCGGCGGCGGCCTCGGCGGCGTCGCCCTGGCCTGGCTGCTCGGCCGTGAGGGGTTGCTCGCCGCCGACGCCCCGCGCGCCTTCGGCAAGGGCAAGCCCGAACTCAACGGCGGCCTCCACCATCCCGCCAAGGCCCATCGCGTCGTGCAGATGTTCATGTCCGGCGCCGCCAGCCAGGTGGACACCTTCGACTACAAGCCGGATCTCATCAAGCGCCACGGCCAGCCGTTCGACCCCGGCGGCAAGGTCGAGTTGTTCCAGAGCGTCCCCGGCGCCTGCATGAAGTCGCCGTGGGGCTGGAAGCAGTACGGCCAGTGCGGCAAGTGGGTCAGCGACCTTGTGCCGAACCTCGCCGGCTGCGTGGACGACATGGCCTTCCTGCACGCGATGGTCTCCAAGTCGAACGTCCACGGCCCGGCCACGTTCATGCAGAACACCGGCTTCGTCCTGCCCGGCTTCCCGAGCATGGGCGCCTGGGTCAGCTACGGACTCGGCGGCCTGACCGACGACCTGCCGGCGTTCGTGGTGCTGCCCGACTCGCGCGGCTTCGCCCCCAACGGGCCGGCCAACTGGAGCAGCGGCTTCCTCCCCGCCGCCCACCAGGGCACCATGATCCGGCCGGGGACCAAGAATCCCATTTACGACCTCTTTCCGCCGGAAGACGCCGGCGTCGGCAAGGACGACGACGCGGACGCGCTCGCCCTGCTCGACCGCATGAACAAAGAACATCAGGCGACGCGCGAGGGCGACAGCCGGCTCGACGCCCGCATCGCCTCCTACGAGATGGCCGCGCAGCTCCAGCTCGAGCGCCCCGGTGGTGCTGGATCTGTCGCGCGAGCCGGAGTCGGTCAAGCGCATGTACGGCCTGGACGACAAGATCACGGAAGAATTCGGCCGCAACTGTCTCATCGCCCGCCGGCTGCTGGAGCGCGGCGTCCGCTTCGTGCAGCTGTGGAGCGGGGCCGACAACGGCTTCCCGCGCCGCAACTGGGACTCCCACGAGGACGTGGCCCGCGACCACGGCGACATGGGCGCGAGCATGGACAAGCCGGCCGCCGCCCTGCTGCGCGACCTCAAGGCGCGCGGCCTGCTCGACGATACCATCGTGGTGTGGACGACGGAGTTCGGCCGGATGCCGTGCAGCCAAGGCGGCAAGGGCCGCGACCACAACCCGTTCACGTTCACGTCCTGGGTAGCCGGCGGCGGCTTCAAGGGCGGCGTCTCCTACGGCGCCAGCGATGAGTGGTCGTACAAGGCCGCGGAGGACATGACCTATTGCTACGACCTGCACGCCACCATCCTGCACCTGCTCGGCGTCGATCACACCAAGCTGACGTTCCGCCACAACGGCATCGACCGCCGACTGACGGACGTGCATGGGGTGGTCATCGACAAGCTGCTGGCGTGAAGGCCGATGGCCTCAAGGAGTGGGGGGAGAAGACGGGGCGGGCCGATCTTCTCCCCCCCGCGCTATTTCGCGCCCGCCTCCGACTCCTTCAGCAGGGCGTCCACGGCCTCATCCATCTTTTCGCCGCGGACGTTCTTGTAGCGGATGACCCCCTTGGCGTCGAGAACGTAGGTCGTCGGCCAGGAGTGGACGTTCCACTTCTTCGAGAGTGGTCCTCCCGTCCCCTCCGACCCGTTCCACCACGACCGCCAGGTGATCTCCTCCTTTTCCATAACCTTCTTCAATGCGTCCTTGTCGGCGTCGCTGTTGATCCCGATCAGGGCGAACGGCTTGCCTTCCAACCGTTTCACGAGCGACCGCTCGTGCGGGTACATGGCCCGGCACGGGGGTCACCAGTTCCCCCAGAAGTCGAGCACCACCACCTTCCCCCGGTAGTCGCTCAGCTTGAACGACTTCCCGTCGAGGTCGTCGGCCTCGATCTCGGGCGCGACCTTGCCGATCGCCAGGTTACGCAGCTCGAACAGCTCGCCGCGGGCCAGCTCGCCCACCGTGGTCTTGTAGATCGGCGCGTCGGCGAACTTGTCGGCCGCCGTTTCAAACTGCTTCTCGGCGTCCGCGCTCATCTGGTCGGCGTCGGCGGCCGCGAGCCGGTCCACCGCGTCCTGGCCCAAAATGGGCGCGAGGTCCTTTGCGAGATCGGGGTTCTGCTTCAGCTGCCGCACCGTCTCCGCCGTGTTCTTGAGGTACTCGCCGAGGGCCAGCACGGCCTTCCCCTTGGCCGCGCCCGCCGGGTTGGCTTCGGCCGCGGCGCGCAGGAGCTTCTCCGCGGCGTCCGACGGTTCCCGCGTCAGGTTCATGCACAGGTTGCCGACCTCGTCGCTGCCGGCGTGGTCGCGTGTGAGGATGGCGAGGGCCTTGTCCTTGGCCTTCCGTGCGTCGGGGTCGTAGCCGGCGTTGGCGACGACCCAAATCAGGGCCTTGGGGTTGACGTCCTTGTCCGTGGGGTTCTTCTCGGCCAGCTCGAGCAGCCGGGCGGCCGCTTGGTCGGGCCGCGGCTGGCCGTCGGCCAACAGTTTGGTGCGTTCCTCGGCCGTCTTGGCTTCGCGCAGCTTGACGTAGAAGTCGCTTTGCGCCTTCTGGTAATCGGAGATGAGCTTTTGCACCTCCTCGCCCGGCGACAGGCCCTTGGCGTCCGGCTTGTCGTCCGGCCTCGCCCACGCCGGCCCGGCGGCCAGCAGTAAGGCGAATCCCAACACCGCGGGTCGCATTTCGATTTCCTCCGGGGCCTGGGCGAATCTGTCGGCCTATCATAAGGTACGAACGGGCTGGACGCAAGGAGGCGCCCCCCGCGCCAGGACGATTGCAAAGTCTATTTTGGTCGTTATCCTGTTGACTGGACGCACTTTGACTATTCCGCACCCGGAAGGACTCCTATGTCTGCCGCACCCGCCACGACCCTTCTCGCCGCCTTGCAGCTGCTAACCGATCCTCGCTGCCGCCGCGGCATCCGCCACCCCTTCGCCGCCGTCCTGGCCCTCACCTTCCTCGGCCTGCTGTGCCGGCAAACGGACTTCGCCACCATCGCCCGCTGGGCCAAGGCCCACTGGGACGCCCTGCGCCCGGCCCTGGGCTTCACCCGCCGCTACGCCCCCCACGCCACCACCCTGACGCGCGTCACCGCCGCTTACTCCTTGGCCGAGTTCCAGGACGCCCTGTGCCGCTGGCTGGCCGGCCTGCTCGCCCGCGAGCCGGTGCGGACGGCAGCCGTGGACGGCAAGACCAGCAAGCAGGGCCACGACGCCGACGGCGACCCCATCCACGTCCTCAACGTCTTCGCCCACGACGCCCATATCTGCCTGGCTCAGTGGGCCGTCGGCGACGGCAAGGAGACCGAGCCGGAGGTCCTCAAGGCCCACCTGGGCGAGCTGTTCGCCGCCCACCCGGCGCTGCGGCTGTTGACTGGCGACGCCCTGTTCTGCCAGCGGCCGCTGGCCCGGCTCATCGTCGAGGCCGGCCGCGCCTACCTGTTCGCGATCAAGGACAACCAGCCCGATCTGCACGAGGCCGCGCAAACGGCGTTCGCCGACGCGACCCCCGAGACGGCCGACGCGGGGACGCGAGAAAAAAAGGGGGCGCGGTGGTGACGCGGCGGCTGTGGCTGGATGTCGAGACCGCCGACTACGCCCGGGAGAAGCTGTCGTTCCCGGGCCTGCGGATCCTGCTGCGGGTCGATAGCGAGACGCGGGGCGGCGAGGCCGATCCGAAAACGGAGACGCGCTACTTCGCGACCGCCCTGGACCCGGGGTGCGTGACGCCGGACGGCCTGCTGGCGGCGGTGCGCGGCCACTGGCAGGTGGAGAACGGCTTGCACTTCATCAAGGATCGCTGGTGGGACGAGGACCGGCACTATAGCACCCAGGCGGGGGTGGCGCTGGGCTTCGCCGTGCTACTCAACGCGGTCGTGACAGTGCTGCGGGCGACCGCCGACCCGGAGGACGACCTGCCCCTGCGCACGCGCCGACGCCCTGGGCTGGGATGTCGAGCAAGCGATTGACCTCATAGCCCGAAAGAAGTTGTGACTATGCAATCCTCCTGCCCCCGCGCCCCGGCCGCCCAAGGGGGTCTTGGGATGGAAGATTGCAGGGAGCAGGTCAGAAAGCGGGACTTCGAGGCGGTCTGGCTTTTGCCCTCCCCCTCTGCTAAATCCAGAGCATGAGCCAACACGAGCTGATTCTGCTGAGTCCCTACCGCCTGCCGACTCACCACACTCTTTACCTCGCCGACGACGACGTGGCCGCCTTCCTCAACGGCCTGGCCGTCCTCTGGCACCCGGCCGCCCTCCGTGGCGCCGCCGGGCCGCCGCGCGTCGCCTCGCCCTACGACCATGAGCAGCCGCGTCCCAACTGCGTCTACGCCACGCCCGAACATCCGCCCCTCCTCCTGCCCGACGACTGGACCGCCCGCGTCCAGGCCGCCGGGGCCGTCGCCTTCAAGGCCTACCCCGACCGTGACGTCACCCTCCGCAATCTCAAGGACGCCCTCCGCTCCCGTCCCCCCCACCCCGGCCCTCCCCCGCAAGGGGGGAGGGAGCAAGAAGGACTCCCTCCCCCGCAAGGGGGGAGGGAGCAAGAAGGACTCCCTCCCCCCTCCGCGGGGGAGGGCCGGGGTGGGGGGGACGCCGATCCGCTCCTCGAACTCGACCCCAGCCGCGCGGACCCGTTCCTCGGGATCGGCTTCGGCCACGTCATGATGGAAGCGCTGTTCGAGGCGATGTCGCATGAAAATATGATCGACGCGCCCGCCTTCTGGAAGGACGTGCAGGACGCCGTCGCCGCCCTGGCCGGCGACGACGCCGACGCCCCGCGCCGCTGCCTCAAGGCCGCCGCCGAACGCCTCATCGCGGCGCGCGACGTGATCTACGCCGCCGCCGTCCACGTCGTCGATCTCGCCCTCCTGGACGACGCGCACCCCGACGCCCCGTGGCCCGTCTCCTTCGACAAGGGGCTGCCGCTGAACCTCGTCGCCTGCGCCGCCCTCCTGGAACGCATCGGCCGCGAACAGCCGCAACGCCTCGCCGCCCTGCGCGAGCGCGTCGCCGCCGACCTTGCCGACGTGTGCGGCGGCCCGTACCTGGAACGCGACGACGCCCTGCTGCCGCTCGAATCGCAGATCTGGAACCTCCTTAACGGGCGGGATGTGTACAGGCAACTTCTCGACCGCGAGGTCCGCGTCTTCGGCCGGCGCCGCTTCGCCTTCCACCCTCATACGCCTTTGCTGCTCCAGAATGTCGGAATCAGCCGGGCGCTGCTGCTGACCTTCGATGAATCGGTCGTCCCCTCGCACCGCACCACGGTCGTCAACTGGCCGTCGCCGGACGGCAAGCAGGTGCAATGTTTCACGCGGACGCCGCTGCCGGCCGACTCGCCGCAGACGTATTTCCATCTCGCCCACCACCTGCACCGCACCATCCAGAACGACCACGCGGCCACGCTGCCACTCTTGCACCGCGGCAAGCCGGCCGGCCCCTGGTACGACGACTGGCTGGAGCTGACGCGGCTGGCGCCGGTGCTGGGCCGCTGGGCCACGCTGACGGCGTACCTGGGCGAGGTGCAGGCCGGCGACTACGCGGCGGCGGCTTCGGCCGACGATTTCCGCGACGATTATCTGGTGGAGCGCGCCAACCCGCCGGAAGGCCGGCCGACCGGGCCGGAGCGGCGCGAACCTGTCAGCGGCTTCGCCCGCCAGGTCCGCGCTCGCCGCCGGCTCGACACGGCCTGGTCGCTGGCCGCGCTCCACCGCGCCCTCGGCGGCGCGGCGGACGGCCTCCCCGCTGACAATGAGTTGTCGCGGCTGGAAGACCGGCTGGAGGCCGAGCCGAATTCCTCCGTCGAGGAGCTGGTAAAGGTGCAGGACGGGGCGGCCGCGGCGCTGGCCCGACGGCTGACGGCCCGCGGTCAGCCGAACAACCCCGGCTACCTCGTGCTGAACCCGTGCAGCTTCAATCGCCGCGTCGCCCTGGAACTCGGCGGCCTGTCGGCCCCGATCCCGCTGGGCGGGTCGGTGAAGGCCAGCCAGTTCAACGACGGCGTCGGCCGCGTCGTGGTGGAAGTCCCCGCGCTGGGCTTCGCCTGGTTTCCGCGCGTGGGGCCGGCCGGCCCGCCGCCGCCGACCAGCCGGATGCGCCTGGCCGACGACCGCTTCGTCCGCAACGAGTATTTCGAGGCCGAAATCGATCCGACCACCGGCGGCCTCCGCGGTTTCCGCGACCCGCGCAGCCGCGCCAACCGCGTGGGCCAGCAGATCGTTTTCAACCCCGGCTCGACCGCCCACGTCCAGCAGATCCGCACCACGTCCACGGGGCCGGCCCTCGGCGAGATCGTCAGCGAGGGCGTGCTGATCGACGCCAAGGACGAGGTGCTGGCCTCGTTCCGCCAGCGCTTTCGGGCCTGGATCGGTCGGCCGCTGCTGGAGATGCGCATCGACTTCAAGGTGGTGCAGCCGCCGAAGGGCTACCCCTGGCACGGCTATTACGGCGCCCGCTTCGCCTGGCGCGACGAGACGGCGACGCTGCAGCGCGGCGTGTGCGGCACGGCCTACACCACCAGCCACACCCGACCGGAGACGCCCGACTATCTGGAGCTGCGCGTCGGCGCCCAGAGCACCGTCCTCTTCCCCGGCGGCCTGCCGTTCCACCAGCGGCACGGCGCCCGGATGCTCGACGTGATTCTCATGGTTGAAGGAGAGGAAACATCGTCCTTCGAGCTGGCGATCGGCTTGGACCGGGAGCAGCCGATGCAGACGGCGCTGGGCGTCGTCACGCCGGTCCCCGTCGTCGAAACGGGCCAGGGGCCGCCGCACGTCGGGGCGGCCGGCTGGCTGTTCCACCTGGACGCGCCCAATCTGGTGCTGAGCAGTCTGCGGCCGGCGCCCGACGGGGCCGACGCCGTGACGGCCCGGCTGCTGGAGGTGAGCGGCGTCGGGGGCCAGGCCCAGTGCCGCTGCGTGCGCGATCCGAAATCGGCCCGCCTCCTCGACGGCCGCGGCGAAGCGATAATGGACCTGCCGATCCAGGGCGACGCCGTGCAGCTCGACGTTGGCCGTAACGATCTCGTGCAGATGCGCGTCGATTTCAGTTGACGGGCGAATCCGGCCGCGTGCCGTCGATCGCGAGTACATGGTCTGGACCTCCACTCCTCCCCGAGTAAGGCCGTAAGGCCGACACGGCGCGCGACGGGGGTCTGTCGGCCTTACACCTCGGGGCGCCCACCGGCATGAACCGGCGCTGACCCCGGCCTGTGGTTGCGCCGGGCGGAATGAGGCGCGGCACGCCCACACCGCGGGGCGAGGCGGTGCTCGGGGGGTGCGCAGTGTAACACGGGAAGAGGGCGTCCGGGCAGGTTGAAATGGAGAGAAAATGTGCGCCAATAGACGCCGATGGGCGCCTGCCGGCGCCGACGGCGATCCGCGCATCAGGCGGCGCGCGGATCGGGCCGTTCGCGTGACGCCTTCCCCGAGGGGGGCGGGACGTTTGGCAGGGTTTCGGCAAGGGCAACGGAAAGGCGAGCCGCCCCGCGCGGTAAAATGCCGGTTAGGGGATCGCCAGACGGCCTTAATCAACGCGGCGCCTTTTTTTGCCTTGGGCTCCTCCATCTGGTATTCGGGGAATCGCCGGCCGCGCTGTTGCTTGCGGGATTGGACCGTGTGAGCATCCCATCGGGGGCCGCAGTTTCCTGAGATGAATCTGGCAGCGCTGGAAGAACCGTTGGTTATCTTTAAAGCCTATCCCAAAACCACCGTCGATCATGACGATTCTCGTCAAATTGGTGATGTTTCGACGGTTTTGGGATAGGCTCTTAGGCGAGCGGCAGCAGGAATGATCCCCGCAGCCGCATTCGCCGGAATGCGGGCCGACGGCCATTCACCCGCATTCCGGCGAATGCGGCTGCGGGTAAGGTATTTCCCGCCCCTCGCCTTACCGCGAAACGCCGATCACGTCTTCGCCCCCGTTGACGCCCTCTTCCTGAGCGACCCGATCCTCGACATAGACGCGCCACCATTTGCCGTTGCGTTGCGCCCAGGCCGCCGTCCTGTGGCCGGTGGTATCCTCGACGATTTTCTGAGCGCCGGTCAGGCGAACCTTGTAATGGACTTCGTAGGTCACGAGCGCACTGTTCGGGGTGAGCAGGATCACTTTGGCGTCCTTCAGCTCGTATTCCGTGGTACAGTGGCCGGATACATACTTCAGCTCGCCCGTCTTGTCGAAGGGGCAGCCCTCCTTATTCACGCCCTCGAAATCGTCGGCCAGGAGGCTCTGGAAGGCGGCACGGTCCTGGGCCTTGTACGCCTCCAAGATGCGCGTTTCCAGTGCCAGGACCGTCTCCTTGAGGTTGCGGTCGTCCTGCTTCCCACTGGCAGATGGGGAAGGCGACTCGGGGGGATCGGCCGCCTGGGTCTGATGGGCCAACCCACCAGCGGCAAGCCCTATAGCAGCCAGAATCAACAAGACACAGATGGCGCTTCGGAGCTTGTTCAGGAACATGGCTTGCAACACTCCTTCCGTCAAGGCGACGACTTTGGCCGAGATCAAGACCGTGGCTGCCCCTCTCGCCGCCGCAAACCGCGTTGCGGCCTGGATTGTAGTGCGCACCAGCGCCAGAGCCACACTGGCCAGCGCTGATCCGTGGGCGAGAGCGGCCGTCACCATGCCGGCCGAAACGATCAGGCCCTGTTTTGCCAGGCGACGGGCCAGCAGCGTGCGGCCTCGCGCCAGGCGCGTGGCCGCAGTCCCCTGCGGCCAACCCAGGCGCCGTGCGGCTTCCTTGATCGTCTTTCCCTCCAGATCGCACAGGACGAGGGGAGCACGGTACCTATCCGGCAATCGGCTCAACTCGGCGTCCAGCAGGGCCTGGAGTTCGCACCAGCCTGGTTCGGCGGTTCGGGTCCGGGACACCGAACCCGCTTCCCGCTCCTTGGTGCGCCGTTTGCGATTCATGGCCAGCGCCTTCAGTGCCGTGTTGTGGGCCACGCCGTACAGCCAGCTCCCCACACTCCGTGACCGAATGGCAGCGGCCTTACGGACCAGCACCAGAAAAGTCGCCTGGAAGGCGTCCTCGGCGTCGGCCTGATTGCGCAAAACGCGGCGGCAAACACCCAAAACCATTGGCCCGTGCCGCCGCAGCAGGGCCGCGAATGCGGCTTCGTCCCGGCAGGCGACGTACTGCTCCAGCAGCTCACGGTCTGTCGAACCGGCGCCATCCGGCCCGAGCGCAGCCCAACACAAGGGTAGGATTACTCGGTTGACTCGGTCGGCGGCCATCGCATCCTCTGCGGGCTGGGAAATCTGCTTGATAGTTCTCCGGCAGGGTCTGATTTATTCACGAACTTGTTAGTGAGGGGGATTTTCGCGTCCTATTTGCGCCCTGATTTGGGGATTCTAGTGGATCGTCCAACGTCATTTGACGGGGGAGTTCGTAGCCGCATTCGCCAGAATGCGGGGACTTCACCGCCGCAGCCGCATTCTGGCGAATGCGGCTGCCTGCCGGAATGCGGGGATTTCACCGCCGCACCCGCATTCTGGCGAATGCGGCTGCCTGCCAGAATGCGGGGACTTCACCGCCGCACCCGCATTCTGGCGAATGCGGCTACCTGCCGGAATGCGGGGACTTCACCGTCGCACCCGCATTCTGGCGAATGCGGCTGCCTGCCAGAATGCGGGGATTTCACCGCCGCACCCGCATTCTGGCGAATGCGGCTACCTGCCAGAATGCGGGGACTTCACCGTCGCACCCGCATTCTGGCGAATGCGGCTGCCTGCCAGAATGCGGGGACTTCACCGCCGCACCCGCATTCTGGCGAATGCGGCTGCCTGTCAAGTGAAGATTGACGGAGCACCAGAGCACCTGCGGGCCGAACAGCGGCAAGGGGCCATGGACACGGCCATCCTGGAAGCCTTCTCCGGCGCCGCATGTCTGGTGTTCGCTCACCGAGACTTGAGGAGGTACGGAACAGCGGAAAGTGGACACAGGATTTCGTAATACTTCCCGAGAAGGCTCCTCTTGGCGGAATCCGCGAATTGTCTGACCGGCGGTGTCCATTTCCGCCCGCGAAAGGCGTAAGTCCTATGGACGACACTCCCAGCTCACAGACCAGCCCAACGCTTCTGGGCCGGCTGCGGCAGCAGCCCAGCGATCAGGCCGCCTGGGAACAGTTCGTCGAGCGCTACGGCCGGCTCATCCTCGCCTGGTGCCGTCAGGCCCGGCTGCAGGACGCCGACATCGAGGACGTCGCCCAGATCGTGCTGGTCAAACTGGCCGACAAGATGCGGACGTTCGTCTACGATCCGTCGAAAAGTTTTCGCGGCTGGCTGAGGACGCTGACCCACCACGCCTGGAGCGACTTCGTCGAGTCGCGGCAGCGCGCGGGGAGGGGGACCGGCGACAGCGAGGTGGAGGAACACTTGCACACGCTGCCGGCCCGAGACGACCTGGTGGCGCGCCTGGAGGAGCAGTTCGACCGGGAAGTGCTGGAGGAGGCGTCCGCCCGCATCCGCCTGCGTGTCGAGCCGAGCAGTTGGGAAGCCTTCCGATTGAACGCGGTGGAGGGGCTGACCGCCGCCGAGGCGGCGGCTCGGCTCGGCAAGGAAGTAGCCGCGGTGGCCAAGGCGCGGCGGCGGGTTCAGAAGATGTTGGAGGAAGAGGTTCGCAAACTCGAAGGAGACGGCACATGACCGCGCACTGCCCGCCGGAAGAGCAGTTGGAGCGGCTCCTCGACGACCGCCTGGAGACAGCCGAGGACTCCGCGCTGGGGCGGCACGTCGAGAGCTGTGCGGAATGCCAGGCCCGACTCGAGCGGCTCCTTCGGAAGGATGAAGTAGGAAGGATGAAGGATGAAAAAAGCAAAGGCAGCTCTGATTCATCCTTTATCCTTCATCCTTCATCCTTGGCGCCCGAAACGGCCGACGCCCTGCTGATTCGGCTGAAAAAGCGCGGCCGTCGGGGCGACGAAACCCTCGAGTTCCTGGGGAAGCAGCCCCTGGCGGATCGGCCGAGCCACGGGGCCGCCGCTCTCCCCGAAGTGCCCGGCTACGAGGTGCTGAGCGAGATCGGCCGAGGCGGCATGGGGGTGATCTACAAGGCCAGGCACCTCCGGCTGGGGCGGGTGGTCGCCTTGAAGATGATCCTTGCCGGGGCGCATGCCGGAAGCGCCGAGCTGCGGCGTTTCCACATCGAGGCGTCGGCGGTGGCTCGGCTGGCGCACCCGGGAATCGTCGGCGTCTACGACGTGGGCGAGCACGAGGGGCTGCCGTATCTGTCGTTGGAGCTGGTCGAGGGCGGCAGCCTCAAGCAGCTCCTCGCCGGCATCCCGCAGCCGCCGCGCGCGTCGGCCCAGCTGGTGGAACAACTTGCCCGAGCGGTCCAGCACGCCCACGACGCCGGCATCGTGCATCGCGACCTGAAACCGGGCAATGTCTTGCTGCAAAGAATGCACCACAGAGACACAGAGGACACAGAGAAGACAAAAAGGCAAAAATCAGAAAGCAAGAAAGACAATTCTTCTCCTCTTTCTTCCTCTGTGTCCTCTGTGCCTCTGTGGTGCAATCTTCTTCCCAAGATCACCGACTTCGGGCTGGCCAAGCTGCTGACCGAAGGCCCCTCCGACGGCCCGACTCAGAGCGGCGCCGTCGTCGGCACGCCGGGCTACATGGCCCCCGAACAGGCGGCCGGCAACCAGCGCCAGGTCGGCCCGGCGGTGGACGTCTACGCGCTGGGGGCGATCCTCTATGAATGCCTCACCGGCAGGCCTCCCTTCCAGGCGGCCACGCCCCTGGAAACGCTGTTGCAGGTCATGCACCACGAGCCGGTTTCCATCAGCAGCCTTCAGCCCCGCGTGCCGCGCGACCTCGCCACCATCGCCATGCGCTGCCTGGAAAAGACCCCGGCGCGGCGGTACGCGCGTGCTCTCGATCTGGCCGAAGACCTGCGCCGCTTCCAGGCTCAGGAGCCGATCCTGGCACGGCCGCCTTCGTCCTGGTATCGCGCGACCCAGTTCGTGCGCCGCCACAAGGCCCTCGTCGCCGCCGCGGCCGGCATCGTGGCGGCCATGCTCATCGGCACCATCGTCTCGGTACTGTTTGCGCTCGGCGAATACCGCCAGCGGCAGCTGGCCGACTCCAATGCCCAGCGCATGGAAGAGGCGCGGCGCCGGGCCGACGACAATGCCCAGCGCATGGAAGAGGCGCGGCGGCAAGCACTGTGGGAGGCGTACCAGGGACGCACGGCGGTCGCCCAGTTCCGAATGCTGGAACATAGCCCCCGCGAAGCCGCCGAGCAGCTCGATAAGGCCCCGGCGGACCTGCGCCGCTGGGAATGGTTCCATCTCCACAGCCGCCTGGACGACAGCATGGCCGTGATCGGCGAGCCGACCAATGCATTTGCCGCGTTGTTCCCAACCAGCGGCCACGTCGTATTGTCGTCCCCAGACCAGCAACTGTCCCTGTGGGATGCGGACAACACTTGCCTGAAACAACTGACCGCGGGCCGGGTGCTCGCCGCTGTTTCGTCGCCGGCGCGATCGCTTCTAGTCGTGGAGCCACGTGACGGCGGCGACCTGATCGGCTTCGACGACTCCGGGCGTCCGGGACCATCGTTTCATGTCCCTGGACCGGATTCCTGCTTCTCCGCTGCGCTGAGCACCGACGGCAAGCAGCTCGCGCTGGCCTGGACCAACATCAACAGAGACACACACACGTTGGCCTTGTTTGATCCCGCTACGGGGGCGTTGTCCGGCACGCTTCCGGAGCCGCAACGCGGCGAAATCGTGGCTCTGGCCTTCAGTGCTGACGGCACGCGCCTGGTCGCAGGAATGTGGGGCGGCTACCTCGAGTTGTGGGACGTGCCGGCGCATCGCCTGCTGGCCGGCTGGCAAACCAACGGAATATCCGGGAGCGTGAGCTTCAAACCCGACGGCGGGCAAATCCTGTCAATCGCTGACGGACGCTGTTCCCTGTGGGAAGTGCCGACGGGTCAGCAGCTGGAGATCCGCCGCGGGGCGGAAGACCGGGTAGCGGCAGCGGCGTACAGTCCCGACGGCCGGTGGATCGCGACCGGCGGCAAGGCCGGCGTCCTGCGCATCTTCGAGCGCCGCGTCCGGCGAGGTTGTGGCCGAGTTTCACGGCCACAACGATGCCATCCTGACCGTGGCCTATAGCCCCGACGGCCAGTGGATCGCGACCGGCGGCAAGGACCGCGTCCTGCGCATCTTCAGTGCCGCGACCGGCGAGGTCGTGGCCGAGTTTCACGGCCACAACGATGCCATCGGGCAAGTGGCCTACAGCCCCGACGGACAGTCCATCTGGACCGTCGGGGACGGCACGGCGCGCCGCTGGGATGCGGCGACTCAGGGCGATCCTCGCGTGCTGCATCAGCCGAGTTATGTCTATAGCGTCGCGTACAGCCCGGACGGGCGTTGGTTCGCCTCCGCGGGCTGGCACGATCCGAACGGCGGCGCCTCCGACATAACCCTGTGGGACGCCGCCAGCAGCCAGCCGATCGCTGTGCTGCACGGCCACACTCGCTGGATCGCCGCGCTGGCGATCACACCCGACGGCAAGCAAATCGTCTCGCTCGCTAACGACGAGTCCGTGCGTGTTTGGGATGCCACAACCGGCCGTGGTCGAAAGCTGCCTTTCACAGCGGCGCGTCTAGACCCCCCGCACGGCCACCGCATCAGCATAAGTCCCGACGGCCGCCTGCTCGCCGTCGGAGACGAGCAAAGGGTGCGCCTCTGGGACCTTCAGAGCGACGCCGAGCAGGCCGCGCTGCCTCTCTCGCTTACGGGCGTGCGAATCGCCGTCTTCAGCCCGGATGGGACACGTCTGGCCGTGGCCGGCGGCCAACCGGAAGTGCAGATTGTCGCCGTGGCCACGGGAGAGGTGCTAACGGTGCTCCGCGGACATACGGGGATAGTGGAAACCGTAACTTTCAGCCCGGACGGCAAGCGCGTCCTGACCGCGGGCCAAGACCGGAGCGTACGCCTGTGGGACGCGGCGACAGGCCAGCTCCAGACCGTGCTGGGCGGCGACAAGGGCGGACACACGGACGCGGTGTTCGCCGCCGTCTTTCATCCCGACGGCACGCGCATCGCCACCGGCGGCCGCGACCGCGCCATCCGCATCTGGGACACGGCCACGGGCGACGAGCTGGTCCGACTCGCCGGCCACACCGACTACGTCTTCACGCTGGCCTTCAGCCCGGATGGTGCGACCCTCTTATCGGGTTCCGGCGACGGGACAGTGCGGCTGTGGGACACGGCGCCCTTGCGCGAACGCTGCAAGGCGCGACGGGAGCTGGAGACGCTGCGGCCGGAGGCGGAAGCACTCGTTGACGGCCTGGGCGGCGATCCGGATCGAGTCGCTGAGCGCCTCCGCAGCGACACGGAGCTGAGCGAGCCGCTCCGCCGCGCCGCCTGGCACGCGCTGCTGCGGCGGGCCGAAGCCGACAAGCAGTGACCTTGCCGGCAACGACTTCGATATCGCGTAATGTGCAAGCGATAATCGAGATTCATGAAAAGATCAGCACTTACAAGATATTGCAAAAAGCGGAAGGGGTAACACCTGGGACCGGCCGAGCTAAGGGCGCGTCCAAGAATGACTTCGGTGGGACCGGCGTCCCGCCGGTCTTCTTGTCCCAGGACCGGCGGGACGCCGGTCCCACCGGTCTTCTTGTCCCAGGACCGGCGTCCCGCTGGTCTTCTTGTCCCAGGACCGGCGGGACGCCGGTCCCACCGACCTGGAAGGTATTCTTGGACGGGTCCTAAGTTGAACCATTGGCCCCAAGAAGTCGTACCTGCTGGGGCGGGTCCTCATGGCGCCTCCCTTGGGTGAATTGCAAGTGCCAGGCAGGCATGAGCGCGACAGCGGCGACCACGCTGGTGAGCGCTTCGGTCTGCATCGACCGCAGCGTGTCGGATCGAGGCGCGCACGATTCTGCCCACCAGATGGTTGAGGGAGAGCCGGTCGCCCCTCCATTTCGCCCCGCACCACCGTCGCAGGCGCTAGAAAAACTTGCTTTTCGCGATGGTTGCGCCCCGTTGTTTGACTGCGTTCGCGGCCGCATTGCTCTGGAGCGTCCTCAAGGCCCCTTGCACGTCCGCGGCGACGCTCTTGCACTCCTGGTTGACCGACGTGCCGTGTGCGAACAGGACCTGCCGGTCCTTCAGCAAGTCGTCCAACTGTTCCGCCGCCTTGTCCATCTGGGGAAAAGGGACCCGGGGTCGAATATGGCCCTTGAAGAGTTCCTCCAGCCTCTTCCTCTCGGGCGCGCCCGCCGCCCAGGTGGAACGGTGGATGAACTCTCTCACCTTCGGCAGGGCGTAATGAACGCGGCTTTTTCCCTTGTTCCATTGGGCCACGTCCGCGTTCAGGGCGTGGACCTTCTCGTCCGGCGTCAACATCCTCCTCAACGAGGCTTCCATTTCCGCCCGAAGGCCTTCCATGCTGATGCGCAGCGTGTCCATGCTCGCTTCCCACTCCAGGACGGCCTTCCAGCGGGCTTCGAGGTCCTGCCATTTCGCCTCGGGAATCTCCGGATCACGGCCCTCGTCGGGGGCGGCGGCCTGGTCGGGCGGTTTCACGTGGACGTAAAGATTCAGGTGCGCGACGCCTTGCGGGGGCGCCGGCAGGGGATTTCCAAGGTCGGGATTGGACCCGTCCGTAAGGGATTGGGAGGGGCCTTCGTGGCGCCAGGATTCGACCTCCGCCGCCGCTATGCCCACGGCGTTCAGAAGGTTTTCCGCCGTCAACAGCTCACCGATGCCGGCGATTTGAAAACTTCCGTGGGGGATGCGAAAGGTAAGGGCAAGGGGCTGGCCCTCGGGCTTGAACCAGACCTCCGCGAACTTCTCTCCCCTGTACTTCAAGACCGCCCATTGTTTCGAGGGGGGCTGCTCGGAAAAGTTCACTCCGCACCTCCGCCTAATATCCGGCGGCGAGGGCGGTCCCGGTCGCCGCCCCGCCGTGCCGCTGATCGTACCTTTTGACTCCCATTGTAACGCCGTCCCGGGAAGGGGGAAAGACGGACGGCGTCCGGGGCGCCGAGGTTCTGTAACATACCTACCAGCCCCGCGCCCAGGCCCGGTACGGTAGAGAACGGCGTATGCAACCTCTCGATTATCTCGTGATCGCCCCGCACCCCGACGACGCCGAGCTGGGCGTCGGCGGCGCGATCCTGCTGCTCCAGGCCCAGGGCGCCCGCGTCGGCGTCCTCGACCTGACCGACGGCGAACCGACGCCGTTCGGCAGCCCCGAGGTCCGCCGCCGGGAGACGGACGCCGCCACGGCCGTCCTCGGCCTCGCCTGGCGCGGCAATCTCGGGCTGACGAACCGCCGTCTCGAAGCCGACCTTGCCGCCCGCGCCAACCTGGCCGCCGTTTTGCGCCAATTGCGGCCGCGCGTCCTCTTCGCCCCCTACTGGGAGGACGCCCATCCCGACCACCTCGCCGCCACCGCCCTCATCGATGCCGCTCGCTTCTGGGCCAAGCTCACCAAGACCGACCTGCCCGGCGATCCCTTTTATCCGCAACGCATCCTCTACTACTTCAGCGTCCACCTTCGCATCCATCCCCGGCCGTCGTTCGTCCTGGACGTGACGCCGCATTTCGAGACGAAGATGCGGGCGATCGAGTGCTATCGGTCGCAGTTCATCGAGGGCCGCGATCCGACGCCGCCGACCGCGCTCGACGACCTGCGCGCCCGCGGCCGCTACTGGGGCTGGGCCATCGGCGCCGGCTACGGCGAGCCGTTCGTGTGCCGCGAGGAAGTGGGGTTGCGCAGTCTGCGCGACCTGGCGTGACGGCGCCGGAACGACCGACGCGCGACTTTGCGGCACGGAACCGCCGCGGCCGTTCCCATGCGGCCGCGGCCCTCGGCCGGTCGATGATCCCTCCAGCGAGAGGAGGGGCGCATGGCCCGCGAGGTGAACGTGCTGGCGTTGATTAAGGACCATGAGCGCTACGTTTACGTCTATGACGACGAAAGCCGCGACGTGCTGCTGCGGTTTTTGCGCGAGCAGGCGGCGGACGTGAACCTGGGCCTGAACTGGTTCGACGCCGCCGTGCTGACGCAGAAGGCGCACGAACAGGCCGCCTCCGCGCCGGCGGCTCGATCCGACGCGCCCGCCCGGCGATTTTGACGCGATCGGCGAGCGGGAGGCGTCAGCCCCCTGACGACGCATCCTCTCGACGACTGCATGAAGAATCAGGGGGCTGACGCCCCCCGCTCGCCAAGAGACGCAATGCAACAAGCCCTCGCCGAATTCCTGCACCACCTGGCCCTGGAAAAGAACGCCTCGCCGAACACGGTGAAGTCGTATCGGGAGGATTTGACGCAGGCGGTGGACTTCTTCCGCACGAAGCTCGGCGACGAGTCGGCCCGGCCGGAGCGGCTCAACACGCGCGTGGTGCGGGCCTACCTCGCCTGGCTGCACGAACAGGGCTACGCCAAGAGCACCATCGCCCGCCGGCTGGCCGCGGTGCGGTCGTGGTGCCGGTTCCTGTGCCGCGAGGGGGTGTTCAAGGTCAACCCCGCCGACGGCCTGCGCGGGCCGCGCCAGGACCGCAAGCTGCCGCATTTCGTCCAGCGCGACGACATGCTGCAACTGCTGGCCACTCCGCCGGCCGGCGAACCGCTCGGCGTGCGCGACCGGGCCATCCTGGAAACGCTGTATTCGGCCGGCCTGCGCGTCAGCGAGCTGACCGGGCTGAACGTGGACGACGTGGACCTCGACGCCGGCTGCGCCACGGTGCGCGGCAAGGGGAAGCGCGAGCGCCTGGCCCTGCTCGGGCCGCACGCCGTCGCCGCCGTGCGGCTCTGGCTCGGTCAGCGGGCCGTCATCGTGGCCCGCCGCGTTCGCGCCCAGCCCGCGTTGTTCCTGAACCGCAGCGGGACGCGCCTGTCGTCGCGCAGCGTCGGCCGGCTGCTGGAAAAGTACCTGGCCCATGCGGGCCTCGACCCGCGCACCAGCCCGCACACGCTGCGGCACAGCTTCGCCACGCACCTGCTCGACGCGGGCGCCGACATCCGCAGCGTCCAGGAGCTGCTCGGACATCGCAGCCTCAGCACGACGCAGATTTACACGCACGTGACCACCCAGCGCCTGCGCGAGAGCTACCACCAGGCCCACCCGCGGGCCTGACCTCGCGCGTTGGGGCATGGTCTGAGACCATGCCCCAACGCGCCCACCGCGGATCGGAGTCGATCCCCATGCAGAGACGCCGTTGTCTTCCGGGTCGCTTGGCCTCCGGTTGTTCGCTGGCCTTCATCGTGACGTTCGCCTGGGTTTCGCACGCCGCCGCCCAGGAGGTCGAATGGCGCAGCGATTACGGCAAGGCGCGCAAGGAGGCGGTGCAAAAGGGCCTGCCGCTCATCATCGACTTCAGCACGGAAAATTGTTACTGGTGCCGGCAGCTGGAGCAGCGTACCTTCACGGACGCCGCCGTGATCGCGCTGCTCAACGACCATTGCGTGCCGCTGCACGTCGATGCTGGCCGCAACCCCGACCTGATCGAGAAGATGAACATCCAGAGCTACCCGACGCTGGTTTATGCGTCGCCTGAAGGCCGGGTGCTCGGCTATCAGGAGGGGTTCATTGAGGCGCCGGTCTTCCGCGATCAGGTGCAGCGCACGGTCAACGCCGTTTCGGCTCCGGAATGGATGGCACACGACTACGAAGAGGCGGCGAAGGCGGCCGGCCAGAAGGACTACGCCCGCGCCCTGACGCTGCTCAAGGGGATCGTCGAGGACGGCAAGGAGCGGTTGATCCAGACGAAGGCGCGGCAGCTGATGGCGGACGTGGAGCAGCGGGCGGCGGAGCGGCTGACGAGCGCGAAGCAGCAGGCCGACCGCGGCGAGACGGCCGAGGCGCTGAAGTCGGCCGGCGAGGTGGTGCATCAGTTCGCCGGGGCCGACGCGGCGCGGGAGGCGGCCGAGTTCGCGGCGACGCTGACCGGCCGTACCGACGCCGGCGACCAGCAGCGCCGGGACCGCGCCCGCGACCTGCTGGCCCAGGCCCGCGAGGATTTCCGCACGCAGCAGTATTTGTGCTGCCTGGACCGCTGCGAGGTGCTGGCGTCGCAGTTCGCGGACCTGCCGGAGGGCGCCGACGCGGCCCGGCTGTCGGCCGACGTCAAGAGCAACGCCGAATGGGCGAAGATGGCGGCCGACCAGATGAGCGATCGGCTGGGCGTGCTGTACCTGGCCCTGGCCGACGCCTGCCTGAAGAAGGGGCAGCCGCAGCAGGCGGCGTTCTACCTGGAGCGCGTCGTGCAGAACTTCCCCAACACGCGCCACGCCGAGGCGGCGCAGGTGCGGCTGTCGCAGATCCAGGGGCAACCGCCGATGCGGTCGGAGGATTTCAAGAAGTCGCAGGAGTAAGGCAGGCGCCGGGCCGGAAGCCCGCAGCGCGAAGCAAGGGCGACGCTCGCCCTTGCTTGGCGCTGCGGGCTTGTGGCGTTTGATAGGATGACGCCATGCGCATCCTCGTCACCGGCGCCACCGGCTTCGTCGGCCGCCATCTGGTCGCGGCCCTGCTGCGGCGCGGCGACCGGGTGCGGGCGCTGGGCCGCAACGCCGACGCCTGCGCCGCCCTCGCCGCGGACGGCGCCGAAGTGGTGCGGGCCGACCTGCGCGACCGCGACGCCGTGATCGCCGCGTGCACCGGCGTGGATGCGGTCTGCCACGTTGGGGCGCTGTCGGCGCCGTGGGGCCGCGCCGCCGACTTCCACGCGATCAACGTCGGCGGCACGGAACACGTCCTTGCCGGCTGCCGGGTACACGGCGTCGGCCGGATGGTCTACATCTCGTCGCCGAGCGTCGTCTTCGACGGAACCGACCACCGCGACCTGACCGAGGACGCCCCCTATCCGCGCCGTCTGACCTCCGTTTACTCGCTGACGAAGAAGCTGGGCGAGGACCGCGTCCGCGCCGCCGCCGCGTCCGGCTTGGCGACCGTGACGCTGCGGCCCAAGGCGGTCTTCGGCCCTGGCGACACGTCGCTGTTGCCGCGGCTGCTGGCCGCGGCGCGGAGGGGCCGGCTGCCGCAGGTCGGCGACGGCCGCAACCTCGTCGATTTAACCTATGTCGATAACGTGGTTCATGCCCTGCTGCTGGCGCTGACGGCCGGCGCCGCCGTCGGCCGGACGTACACGATCACCAACGGCGAACATGTGCCGTTGTGGGACCTCATCAGGACGGTGCTGCGCCGGCTGGGAATCAACGCGGAGCTGCGGCGGCTGCCGTACCGCATGGTGCATGCGCTGGCCGGCCTGATGGAACTGCGGGCGACGCTGTTCGGGGGCGAGCCGATGCTGACGCGGTACAGCGCGGCCATTCTGGCGAAGACGCAGACCTATAACATCGATGCGGCGCAGCGGGATTTGGGGTATGAGCCGGTGGTGAGCGTGGCGGAGGGCATGGAGCGGACATTGGCGGACCTTGATAAGGGGTCAGTCGGGGCCGACGATGTCGGCGCACGAGAGGAATAAACCATGACCGAGGCGGAATGGACGGCCTGCAACGACCCGACGCCGATGCTGGAGTTCCTCCGGGGCAAGGCCAGCGACAGGAAGCTGAGGCTGTTCGCCTGCGCATGCTGCCGGGTTGGCTGGCACGTCGTAAAGAACGAACGAAGCCGTCGAGCCGTGATGACAGCTGAGCGGTATGCGGACGGCTTGGCAGCTAGGAAAGTACTCAATGAGGTGTGGGCGGCGGCAAGCCAAGTGGGGTGGCGGGGGACGCCAACACGGGCCGCTGGTGCGGCAGCGAGTGGGGCCGCACAGGCCGCAGCACCGACAATGACGACTTTGGAAGCTGCGTCTGTGGCGACCGCCATCACGCACGCGATGCGGTCGCCGAAGAACTTGAGCGGCTTGATCCGTGACATCTTCGGCAACCCTTTCCGGCCGCTCCCACCTCTCGACCCCGCTTGGTTGGGGTGGAACGACAGCGCCATTCGCAAGATAGCACAGACCATCTACGACACCCGCGCCTTCGATCGCCTGCCGGTGCTGGCCGACGCCCTGGAAGACGCCGGCTGCACCGACGCCGCGATCCTGGCGCACTGCCGCGAGCGGGGCGAGCACGTCCGCGGCTGCTGGGTGGTCGATCTGCTGCTGGGCAAGAGCTGATTACTCGTCCCGATCCGCCTCAGGCTTGAAACGGCGATTCGCATACCACCAGTCGCATGTACATTACCGCTCCGCCCTCCGCGGTTCGTTAGAAACGAACACGGCCAGGGGAAAACTCCCCTGGCCGTCTTCGTTTCCGCGCGGCGCCGACCGCCATTTCACCAGCGGAACGAGTACTGCAAGTACATCAGTTCCGGCGACACGGACGGGCCGGTGCCGCGGATGAAATCGCCCTCGAACAGCTTCGAGTAGCCGAGCAGCACGTTGCTGTGCCGGTCGAGCTGGAGGCTGAGGATGAGGTCGATTTCATCGCCGACGTTCAGCCCCGCCGTCCCGGCGACGCTCCGCCGCAGGATGGGGTAGCCCGGCGGCGTGTTGTGCAGGGCGTCGGCGGGCTGGTCGAGGCGGAAGAAGTGGGCCTGGGCCAGGGCCGTGATCCACTTGGTCGGGTAAGCGGCCGCCTGGAAGTTCAGGTCGTGGATGTTCTCCCGGCCGACCTCGTCCAGGAAGCCGAAGTAGTAGTGGCCGAACGGGAACAGCTGGTTGAACGTCGAGAACTCGCCGGTCCCGCCCAGGTTCGGCGAGCCGGAGGCCCAGTCATAGTAGGCCCAGAACTGCGGCTGCATCGGCAGCTCGCTGAAGGCCCAGCCCACGCCGCCCGTCGCCATGCCGGCCGACAGGTCGCGGGCCGAGTAGTTGCCGAACTGGTAGGCGCCCTCGAAGTCCCACAGCAGGCTGCCGGGGCTGGTCCCGCAGCAGCGCTCCACCTTGTGGTCGCCGCTGTAGCGGGCGCCGAACGTGTTCACGTCGTAGCCCGCCTCGCCGCCGGGGACCCGGCCGACGGCGACCGGCGTCTCGTTGTTCAGATAGAGATAGTACATGTCCACGAATTGGCCCTTGACCGGCTTGTACGTCGTCCACAGGCCGGTGAACTGTTGGCTGTAGTCGGCGTAGTCGAAGCGGCCGGGGCTGTTGACCACCGGCCGGGTCCAGAAGGCGTCCACGTCCCACTTGTCGCCGTGCCAGAAGACCTTGGCGCCCTCGAAGGTCCGCCGCGTGTTGGCCCAATCCAGCGTCGAAATCAACCGCTGCGAGCCGTAGCACAGCTCCTGCCGGCCGATGCGGGCGTAGACGGGATGGTCGTTCAGCTCGCCGAGCTTGACGTCCACGAAGGCGTCGAGCAGGTCGGAGTGGTCCTGGTCGATCGGCAGCGGCGGCAGGTTCTGGTTGTACGTCTGCGCGTCGAGGTACTCGACGTAGACGCGGAAATCGTCGCGGTACCACAGGTCGGCGTAGACGCGGGTGCGCAGCAGCTGGTAGTTGTTGTCCACCGCGGTCAGCCGGCTGTTCACCTCGTTCTTGAACTGGACGCGCTCTTCGCCGCCGACCGACAGCTCCCAGTCGTCGCAGCCGGGGTTGAACAGCGAGCCGAGATGAATCCGTTTGAAGTCGTCAAAGGCGTCGTAGGGCTTGCCGTCCGTCTTGTCGAGGTAGCGGAAGTCGTTGTTGAAGAAGCCGTCGAAGCCGTGGTAGGGATAAAAGGGCGCGGTATCCTTCTGCTCGCCGCGGAGTGCGTCGAGGGCGCTATAGTAGCCGCAGCCGCTCGGCGGCAACAGGAAGTCGCCGGGCCGCGACTGCGGTTCCAGGTCGGGGACCTTGGCCCAGAACGGCTGCGGCCCCTCTTCCTTCTTGGGCGGCGGCGCGGAAGTCGCGCTGGGTGGGACGGTGATGTCGGGCGGGATCGGCGGCTGGGCCGACACGCGGGAGGCGGCGAGGTCGCAGCACAAGCCGGCCAGCAAGCCGGCGACGGCCCAGCGCCCGCCGCTGCGGAGGTTCGTCAACATGGATTTGGTCAACCGGAAGAGGCCGCCCCGACGCGAGCGCCCCCGTCCGTGGGGCCGCCGTCCTGGCGCGTGCGAGGCCTGTTTTGCTCTATCGGCCGGTTGTGAGGAAACGGTGGAAGGATAGCGGGGCGGCGAGGAGAACGAAGGGGCAAGCGCGGCCGTTAGCCGCTTCCGCCGGCATTTTCGTCGCATCTTCGCGCCGACCGATCGCGGTTTACTCCGCCGCCAGCGAGCAGCAGACGATCTCCTTGTCGTTGCGGACGAAGATGCACTTGTCGGCGTAGGCGGGGTGCGACCAGACGACGGATCGCCCCATCGCCTTGTTGGTCGGCTCCAGCAGGTGGGCGCGGTCGATCTCCTCATAGCCGCTCGGCGTCAAGTGGGCGATAATCAGATCGCCCTTCTCATTGAACAGGAACCAGCGGTCGCCCTGCGGCGTCAGGAAGGCGTTGGCCCAGCGCTCCGTCGGCTGCTTCACGTCGCCGGTCGCCCGCAGGTCTTCCCAGACGCGCGAACCATCTTCCTCCTTCAGACACCGCAATTGACCGTAACTGCACACGCCGTAGGCGTAGCCGTCCCGGATGTATGGCGTACACATGATGCTGTTCAGAGTGTCCGTCTGTTTGGGGTTCTCGCCGCGGCCCTTGCTTTTCCACACCACCGCCGCCGACGGCTTGCCGTCCTCGGCCGTCAGCTTCAACAGCATGGCGCCGTTGTAGAACGAGGTGACGAACAGCTTGTCGCCGTCGAGGCGCGGGGTCGGGATCGACAGGTTCGAGGTGAGCTTGAACTTCTGCGACCAGTAGACCTTGCCCGAGTCGGGGTCGAGGCCGTTGACCGCCTCCGGCGTCCAGATCACGAGCTGGCGCACGCCGGCCGCCTTGTAAATCATCGGCGGGCAATAGCCGATCTGCTCCGTCTCCATCGACAGCTGCCGCCACTTCTCCGCCCCGGTGTCCTTGTCGAAGGCCACGACGACGCTGTTGTCGCCGCCGACCAGGCAGATCAGCTTGTCGCCGTCGAGCAGCGGGTGGGCGGCGAAGCCCCACGTCGGCACGGGCGCCTTGTAGTCCTTGACGAAGTTCTTCGCCCAGATTTCGTCTCCGGTCTTCGCGTCGTAACAGTGCAGGTCGCCCATCGCCCCCAGGAAGTAAACCTTGCCGCCGCCGACGGTCGGCGTGGCGCGGGGGCCGGCCGCGTAGGAGAGTTGATACTTACAGGGGTACGATTTTTTCCACAGGACGTGGCCGTCGGCCTCGTCGAAGCACCAGAGCCGTTCCTCGCCGTCGGAGTTGGAGGCGAGGAACGGGTTGTCCGGGTTCTTGGCCCCTTCCGCGAGAACGCGGTCGGCGACGTAGACGCGGCCGTCGGCCACGGCCGGCCCGGCGTAGCCGCCGCCGACCGGCATGTGCCAGCGCTCCTTGGGGCCGCCCTTGGGGAACTTGTCGAGGATGCCGGTTTCGCGCCAAACCCCGTCGCGCTGCGGCCCCAGCCATTGCGGCCAGTCGTCGGCGCGGACGGACGCGGCGGCGACGAAAAGGGCCAGGATGGGCAGCCAAACCTTCGCTTTCGGATGGGTTCGCATTCCAGCGGCTCCGGGGTGGGGACGACGGATCAGGGCGGCGGGGCGGCGGGACAGGAAGATTGTACAGGTTTCGAGGTCGGCTGGGCCGTTCCTTGCCGGCCGCACGCGACGGGCTAAGATGCGCCTTGTGACGTCCGCCCACTCTTGCGCCGGCCGCATCCAGGGATAGGCCGGCGCTTCACACCCCGTCGGAGAGACTTCCATGCGACCCCGCCTCTTCGCGCTCGCGGCGCTTCTGCTCGCCGCCGCGCCGTGTCTCGCGGCCGATCCACCCGCCGCCAAGCGCGACGACTCCGCTTCCGAGAAACTGGGCATGAAACTGTCGATGCAGTGCTGGACCTACAACAAGCTGACCTTCTTCGAGGCCGTGGACAAGGCCGTCGGCCTGGGCGTCAAGTACGTCGAGATGTACCCCGGCCAGAAGCTCAAGCCCGACTCCGACGCGAAGGTCGGCAAGGACATGAGCGACGACACGATCGCCGAGGTGAAGAAGAAGCTGGCCGACGCCGGCGTGAAGCTCGTCGCTTACGGCGTGGACGGCATCGCCACGGACGAGAAGGGCGCCCGCAAGGAGTTCGATTGGGCGAAGAACATGGGCATCGAAGTCCTCGTCACCGAGACGACGCCCAACGACGTGCTGGACAAGCTGTGCAACGAGTACGGCATTCGGATGGCGCTGCACAACCACCCGCAGAGCTGGCCGCCGGACGAGGTGCTGAAGGCGTGCGAGGGCCATTCCAAGCTGATCGGCTCCTGCTCCGACACCGGCCACTGGATGCGCCGCGGCCTCGTCCCCGTCGAGCAGCTCAAGAAGCTGGAAGGCCGCGTCGAGCACCTGCACTTCAAGGACCTCAACGACTTCGGCCTGACCGCCCATGACGTGGTCTGGGGCACGGGCAAGGGCGACATAAAAGGCATGTTGGAGGAGCTGAAGCACCAGGGCTACAAGGGCTATCTCTCGATCGAGTACGAATACGGCAGCGTCAAGGAGCTGGACGCCGACCTGCCGAAGTGCGTCGAATACTTCGACAAGACGGTGGCGGAGCTGGCGAAGTAGGCTTTTCACGTCCCTTTTGAAGATATTTTTGTCCCCGGTTCAAGCGCAGGGCGAAGCGCGTTCGGCAAGCCTTCGCTTGGGCTGAGTCGAATGTGCGTCGGGAGTGACAGGGATCTGCTTTACCGATCCTAATTCAGAGACATGAAAAGGCTCGTTGACCTCGTTACTGTCTGGCATTTGCCACCGGCCTGCCCGACCTGGCCGCGGCGGGGTGCCATCGGTGTCGGCGAACCACATTAGCTCTCTGCAAGCAACTGTGTTCGCGTGTTGCGTTGTGGCATTCTCGGCTGGCTTACTGCTGGTCCTGGCGGGAGCCCGCCAACTCGTTAGGCGTTCTTCTGGAGCGAGGCTTGTCCTCCCATGCTCGTACTCGCAGGGCTGCTGGTCATGGCAGTGGCGGCGTTTTGGGGTCTCATGGCGTCCGACGCTCTGCTGCCATTAGGAACTGGGAAGCATGGCTGGCAACTGGTGAAGACGAAAGACGGAGTGTTGTCCGGCGACTATGCCTGGAACGACCGACAGACCAATCGTCCGACGAGGACATCGCGGGCGGACGTCTCCGTGGTGACGAACGCGTGTTCGCTGATGCAAACGGCAACGAATACGTGCTGAGTTTATGGCTTCAACGCGATTCGAGCAACAACCGGCTGGTAGCTCGCGTAGACAACCTGACCAAGCTGCTCATGTCGTCGGCCAGACTGGAGGCGCCTGTCCTCACCAGTGAAAGGAAACTAGGGGGCGGAGGCCCCCGGTCGCGAGCTAGTAATTGCGTCCTGGCGGCAAGCTGATCAGGCGCGGGCTCATGTGGTTAAAGGGCGAATCTACCAGCTATGGCAACGACTGGCCGGAGGAGAAACACGGCGAAAGGAGCCGACGGAGCCGTTTCTGGACCCCGTTCCGATTGCCGAAGGCGACTGACGGGTAACGGTTCGCCTCGCCCACGCCTGTGTGAATATATCGATTCATTAACCGCCCTCACCCCGACCGCCGCCACACCAGGCACAGCGGCCGCTCCATCCGCTCATGTCCCGCGCAGGTCCGGATCGACGGATAGGCGCCGGCCGCCACCGTCCTTCCGCCGGTACTCGTACAGCGGCCGCGCCCCGGCCGGCGGGTCCTTGGCGTCCGCCGGCAAGGCGTAGAACAGCGCCCCCTTCTCCTCCACCCCGCCGACGCGCAGGCCGTCCTTGCCGGCCAGCACCGCCACGCCGCCGCGGAACGGCCGATCCGGGGCGAAGAACGCGATGCGGCCTTCCTTCCCGTCCGCCGGCGCCGCCGCGGCGAACGACTCCGGCGCGTCGCCGGCCGATACGTCGTACACCGGCGTCGGGATCGCCAGTCGCGGGTCGGATACATCCAGCTTATAGAGGACCTGATTATAGTCATAGCGCGGCGTTGCATCGGGATTGCCGGAAAACGTGTTGCTGTACGTCCCCTCGAAGAAGATGGTTTTGCCGCCGTCCTTATCGAACATCGGGTCCTGTTTCGGGTTGTAGAAGCTGTAGCGGTCGTGCGTGGCGACCTTCACCGCATAGGCCCACGGCCCGACCGGCGCGTCGGCCTCCGCGTACCAGACCTCGCCGAGGAACGACGACGCGCCCCCCTGCTGGACGGTTATCATCACCCAGCGCTTCCGATAGTCGTTCCAGCAGACCGATCCCGCGTGAGCGAAGATCGGTTTGTCCGTATCGCGGTCGCGCAGTTGCAGCAGCGCCTCCTCCGGCTTCATCTTGCCGTCGGCGATGAGCTTGCCCTGCTCCGCCGGGCCGACGGCGGGGGCGTTCTTCCGCCAGGCGTAACGGAGCCGGCCCTTCGCGTCGCGGTCCAGGACCGGGTCGTCGAGGCGCGACCCTTCCTGGAGACAGGTGTACGTCTCATAATCCTCCGCGCGCGGAAGTGGTCGGGCGACGCCTGAACGCGCGTCAGCGGATAGGGATTGACGAAATAGATGGTATCGACGCCGTTCTCGGTGCGGCGGAAGGCGTGGCCCGACGGGAAGGCCGGCGCCTGCATGTCCCAATCGGCCAGCTTCTCGAACTCCTCCTTGTCGTCGTCGAAGACGGCCAGGCCGCGGGCGTAAACTTTCAGGGGCGGCTCGACCTTGACGTAGGAGGCGTACAGCCGTTCCTGGCCGGCAGCGTCCGTCAGCGGAACGAGGGCGGTCAGCCACGTCGGCCCCTTGCCGGGCATCCGGGCCGTCTCCTTCGCCAGCCCCTTGGCGTCCGTGAAGTAGTCAAGATCGACGCCGGTCTCCGGGTCGAGGCCGCCCTTCGACGGCAGTTCGGACACGGCGCCCGGCACGTTGAACAGGCCCAGCGGGTAGGAGGGGCGGTTGGTGTCGCCCCAGAACCAGTAGACCTTGCCGCGGTGGACCGCGTTCAGCACGCTGTCCGAGCCGAAAACCTGGGCGTCCAGCACCGACTCCTTGAGCGGCGCCTTTTCTCCGACAAGAACGCTGTCGGCGTAGATTCCGCCGCCGGTGAGACGGTACAGGCGCTGGGCGATATTCTTCCGATGGATCTTCAAAGTCGCCGATTCGCCGGCCGCGACGTGCAGCCGGGCGCCCCGAACGCCGAAGCCGTCCGCGGGGTACTCGTAGCCGTGGCCGGCGACGGAAAAGAAGACGTCGGTCCCCATCAGCCCCGGCTCGCGGAAGGCGACGACGCCGTTGCTGTCGGTCCAACAGCGGAGGGCGTTGACGGTTCGCAGCTCGATCAGGGGCACGCCGCGGCCCGTCTCGTCGTCCACGACCTGGATGGTGAAATAGGGCCGGCCGTCGCCGCCGTCGCGCGGCGCCGGGTCGGCGAAGGCAGGCGCCAGAACCAAAACACCGGCGAGCAGGGCTTGACGCATGGCGTCGTCCTCCGGGTCGGGGCGAGGGATGGCGTCAGGGTATCGCGGCGCGGCGGCCGGCTCAAGGGAGCGCCCGATGCGTCCCCCGAATCCGCGGCGCCTGGGGAAGCTGTGCGGGTTGCGCCGCTTGACAAGCCCATGAAAGGGGTTGGCGCCGCGTGTTTCGGCTGAAGTCTCTTGCCCCCGGCCGGTTGCGGGGCATCCTAGAGGGGGGCCGCCTCCACGATGCGGCCGCGCACCTATCCTTCCTCACGACGGTATGGACCCATGCACCTCCCTCGATCCGCTGCTCTTGCGAGCGCCCTGCGGTGGTCCACGCCATTGGCCCTCCTGCTCTTCGCCGGACAGGCCCCAGCGGAGGAGTTCTATTATCTCACCATGTTCGGATCGCAAACGACTCCGAACAACCCGAACTACTCCCACACCTTCGCCACGTTCGTGCGGGCGTCCGGCGAAGGGCCTTGCCCGGCGACGTACGTCGTAGAGGATTGCTTCACCATCAGCTGGCTGCCGGCCAACATGAAGGTGCGCACCTGCGCTCTGCTGCCGGAGTGCGGGCACAACTTCGAGCTGCACGAAACGCTGCGCTATGCCTTCTCGGAAGGCGAGCACGTGTCGATGTGGGGGCCTTACCGGATCGACGAAGAGCTGTACGACAACGCCGTGCGGCAGTTCGGCGTGCTGGAGAGCGGTCAGGTGCGCTACAAGGCGCTCGACTCCGGCTACCCGACCGACCGCGCCAGCAACTGCATCCACGCCGTCGGCAGCGTAACCGGCGGCTACCGCATTCGCGTCCTCAGCCCGTGGTTCGGCGTGACGGCGAGCTGGGCCGTGCTGCAGGCCTTCCGCCCCCACATCCTCGACAAGGACCAGACCCATGAATGGGTCTATGCGTACCTGGGGCTGGACGGCTACCCGATCACCCGCCGCGACTACGACGTCAACCCCAAGGTCGGCCCCATCCGCAGCGCGATCAAGGCCGCTCAGTGTACGGAGCCGTGAGTTCGTCTCGTCGCCGGGCCATTCCGCCGCGAGCGGGGCGAGGTCGCTTGACCTCGCCCCGCTCGCGTTTTTTTCAACCGGCGCGTCACACTTCCGGGTTTGCGCCGAATAGAAGGGTGAAGGCGCCCGCAGGGGGCGCCGGAAACACAAACAACTGATGGGGAGTCAACCGATGAACGCTCTTCGTAATGTCCGCCTTACCGCGATCGCTCTCGTCCTTGCCGCCGTCGCCGCTCTGTCGAGCGCCGCCCCGGCCCACGCCGCCGAGGGCGACACCTACGCCGCCATCGCCTACTCGCCGAGCAGTGGCAACTGGGGCGACACCACCAGCGCCTCCTCCAGCCTCCAGGCCCAGGCGGGCGCGCTGGCGGTGTGCGGCGGAGACGACGCCCGCGTGGTCGTCGTGGTCAAGAACGGCTTCGCGGCCCTCGCCGTCAGCCAAGACGGCTCGTACGGCTACGCTTGGGGCACGAGCCAGGAGATCGCCGAAAGCATCGCCCTGGCGAAGTGCGTGCAGCAGGGCGGCGGCCGCGCCCGCATCGTCGTGAGCATTGGTTCGGATGATTGAGGGATCGCGTAACTCTTCTCAAAGCGGGGCGAGGCCACTGGACCTCGCCCCGCTTACTTCATTTGCCGGGGACCATCGGCGAAAGGGCGAATCCTACGCTCGTTTGCGGTTCGGGCCGTTCAACGAACCACCTTCACCTGCGGCTGGGCCTTCAAGAGCGCCAGGATTTTTTCCTCAATTTCCGATCCCTTTTTGCCGTCCACGTCCTCCTCGGGTTTCGGCTTCAGGCCGATCAGGTACAGCTCCTTGAGGCCGTCGAGCTTCTGGAGGTGGTCGAGTCCGGCGGCGGTGATCTGGGTGTGGCTCAGGTCGAGAACCTGGAGTTTCGGCATGTCGTCCAGGTGGGCCAGGCCCGCGTCCGTGACTTTCGTCCCGGCGAGGTCGAGGACCTCCAGCCGCGCGAGGTCTTCCACGTTCGCCAGTCCCGCGTCGGTGATCGGCGTGTCGGTCAGGTACAGCTTCTGCAATCGAGTCAGCCGCCGGACGTGCGCAAGACCGGCGTCGCTGATATGGGCGCCGTCGAGGGTGAGCCGCCGCAGGTGCGTCAGCGTCTCCAGCGGGGCCAGGTCGGCGTCCGTGACCTTGTCGCCGCCCAGATCGACGCGCACGGCCGGCCGGCTGGGCGGCGCGGGGTCGGCGTCGTCCACCTGGACCGTGCCGCCGGCTTTCCGGATGGCTTCGATCGCTTTTTGCTCGTCGGCCGCCTCGTCCGCCGCGGCGGGGTGGGCGGTGAGAAGGGCGAGGGACGCCAGACCCAGGCCGAGAACGCATCGCAGCATGTTCCGCTCCAGGGGCGACTCCGCGAGAGGGTTCGTAAGGGATGCTACGCGGCGGCCAGCCGGCCAGCCAGGCCTTGTCGCAGTGCCCGGGCGTTCGTGGAGCCGTTGCAACCCGCGCCGATCTTTCGTATCATGGATGGTTTACCGCCCTGCGAAGGCGCGCGGCTGCCCCGCGCGCCTTCCTGCGTACCGGCGGCGAGGGTAGACGTATGTTTGAAGGCATTCAGCGAAGCCTCTCCGAGGCCCTGAAACGGTTGCGCGGCCGCGGCCGCATTACCGAGGCCAACATCCGCGAGGCCATGCAGGAGGTCCGCAAGGCCCTCCTCGAAGCCGACGTCAACTTCACCGTCGTCCAGGAGTTCACCGACAAGGTAACGAAGCGCGCCGTCGGCACCGAGGTGCTGCGTACCCTCGACCCCAGCGAGCAGATCGTCAAGATCGTCTACGACGAGCTGGTCCAGCTGATGGGGCCGGTCGATCCGAACATCCCCTTCGCCAAGGACCGGCCGACCGTCATCATGCTCTGCGGCCTCCAGGGCCAGGGCAAGACGACCACGGCCGGCAAGCTCGCCGCCATGCTGCACGAGCGCGGCCGCAAGCCGCTCCTGGTCGCCGCCGACATGCAGCGGCCCGCCGCCGTCGAGCAGATCAAAGTCCTCGGCGCCCAGATCAACGTACCCGTCTACAGCGAGGCGCCGCCCGCCACGCCGGTGGACGTCTGCCGCCACGCCGTCGCCCACGCCAAGACAGCCCTTCTGGACACGGTCATTCTCGACACGGCCGGTCGGCTCCACATCGACGAAATGCCGATGGACGAGCTGAAGCAGATTGACCGGCTGGTGCGGCCGGATCAGGTCTACATGGTCTGCGACGCCATGACCGGCCAGGACGCCGTCAACAGCGCCAAGGCCTTCAACGACGCCCTGGAGTTGAACGGCGTCATCCTGACCAAGATGGACGGCGACGCCCGCGGCGGCGCGGCCCTGTCGATCAAGTCGGTGGCGGAGGTGCCGATCAAGTTCATCGGCGTCGGCGAGAAGCTGGACAAGCTGGAGCCGTTTCGTCCGGAGGGGATGGCGCAGCGCATCCTCGGCCGCGGCGACATCATGGGCCTGATCGAGAAGGTCGCCAGCGTCCAGGCCCAGCTGAGCCAGGAGGAGATTGAAAAGCAGCAAAAGAAGCTCCAGGAAGGCGAATTCACGCTCGACGACTTCCGCAAGCAGTTCGAGCAGCTGAAGAAGATGGGGCCGATGAAGGAGGTCATGGCGTCGATGCCCGGCATGGGCGACATGATCCCCGACGGCGAGGACCCCGAGGACGCCTTCCGCCGCATCCAGGGCATGATCGACTCGATGACGAAGGCGGAGCGGGCCAACCCCGACGTGATCGACATCAACCGGCGGCGGCGCATCGCGGCCGGCAGCGGCGTCGAGCCGCACGACATCAAGCAGTTCCTCGGCCAGTTCGAGCAGGTGCGCGACCTGATGCGCAAGATGGCCAAGATGAGCATCTGGGAGCGCATCAAGATGGTGATGGGCATGGGCAAGGCCGGCGCGTTCCAGCCCGGCGCCAGGATGATGAAGACGAAAGGCGACACCGGCCATCGCAAGTCGCCGAAGGAACGCGCGAAGGAACGGAAGCAGAAGCGGAAGAAAAGATAAGGAGTCAGGAGTCAGGGGTCAGGAGTCAGTGGAAAGCCGGTGCGGTTTCCGTATTTCTACTGTCTGTCATTGACCGCTGACTCCTGACTCCTGACCCCTGACCCCTGGAGTTGCCGTGGCTGTTCGCATTCGCATGAAAAGACTCGGGCGCAAGCACCGCCCCTACTACCGCATCGTGGCCATCGACCATCGCCAGCCGCGCGACGGCCGGATCATCGAGGAGCTGGGCACCTACGACCCGATGGTCAAGAACACCGACGAGCGCGTCCGGCTCGTGCCCGACCGCATCAAGTACTGGATGAGCGTCGGCGCGCTGCCGTCGGAAAACGTGGGCGTGCTGCTGAAGAAGTACATGGCCAAGTTCGAGCAGCAGGCGACGGCGGCCCCGGCGACCCCCGAACCGGCCGCGCCGCAGGAGCCGGCCGCCCCGACCGCGTGAGGCCATGCGCTTCGACGTGCTGACGCTATTCCCGGACCTGTTTCAGGGGTATTTGACGCAGAGCCTGTTGAAGCTGGCGATTCAGAACGGGCTGGTGCAAATTCACCTCTGGAACATCCGCGACTGGGCGACGGATCGGCATCACAAGGTGGACGACCGGCCGTTCGGCGGCGGCCCCGGTATGGTCCTCATGCCCGAACCTGTGTTCGCCGCGGTGGAGTCCGTGCGGGAGAAGGACGCCGAGCCGGGCGAGCTGGTGATGCTGACGCCGGCCGGCGAGCGGCTGACTCAGCCGCTGGTGCGCGAGCTGTCGGAACGCAAGCGGCTTATCCTCTTGTGCGGCCGTTACGAGGGATTTGACGAGCGCGTTCGGCTGGGGTTGAAGCCGCGCGAGGTTTCGGTCGGCGATTTCGTCTGCAACGGCGGCGAAGTGCCGGCGATGGTGGTGATCGATACGGTGATTCGGTACGTGCCCGGCGTGCTGGGCGACCCGGAGAGCGTCACCGAGGAGTCGCACAGCGACCCCGGACAGCTGGAATATCCGCAATACACCCGGCCCCGCGTCTTCCGCGACATGGCCGTGCCGGAGGTGCTGTTAAGCGGCGACCACGGCGCCGTCGCCCGCTGGCGGCGGGAACAATCGCGGGCCAGGAGCGCCGCCGCCGGATGGGGCCGAGAAGACAAGACGACGAACGAAACGAAGGAAGGTGATGGTCATGAAGAATCGATGGATGACTCTGGTGGAGGGCGCGGCCCTTAAGAAAGACCCGCCCCGGTTCGAGATCGGCGATACGGTGGACGTCCACCAGCGCATTCTCGAAGGCCAGAAGGAGCGCGTGCAGGTCTTCAGCGGCGTGGTGATCTCCCGCAAGGGCGACGGCATGCGCGCGATGTTCACGGTGCGGCGCATCGTGCAGGGCGAGGGCGTGGAGCGGCAGTTCCCGCTCCACTCGCCGCGCATCGCCAAGATCGAGGTGAAGAGGACCGGTGTGACCCGGCGGGCCAAGCTGTACTACCTGCGCGACCGTGTCGGCAAGGCGACGCGCTTGCGGGAGCGCAAGCCCAAGGTGAGCGGCAACGGTCAGGCCAAGACGGACGGGGCGGCCAAGACCGAGGCCCCGGCCAAGCAGCCGACGGCCTGACGCACGAGGGCGCGGCCGGTGACGGAATCTCCCGCGCGAAAACCGTGGTGGCGCCGCTGGTTCGGGACGCGCTCCGAACGCGCCGCCGCGCGCTTCCTGCGCCGGCTCGGCTGCCGCATCCTGGCCCGGAACTACGCCTGTCCACAGGGCGAGCTGGATCTGGTCGCGGAGCAGGCCGGCTGCGTCGTCTTCGTCGAGGTCCGCTCGACCGGCGGCGACGACCCGGAGCGCCCCGCCCTGTCGGTGGACGCCGCGAAGCAGCGCCGGTTGACTCAGCTGGCGCTGCACTATTTGCAGCGGCACGGGCTGCTGAACCACCCGGCTCGGTTCGACGTCCTCATCGTAACGTGGCCGGCCGATCGCCGGGAGCCGGGCATCGACCACTATCCGAATGCGTTCGAGGCGGTGGGGAAGTGGCAGATGTATTCGTGAAGACCACGGGCAACCGAGATACCCGATCCCCTGTGTGCCACGGCTGTGTCAGCCGTGTTGGGCAGCCCAAACACGGCTGACACAGCCGTGGCACATGGCGACGGATTGCCCGCAAGGGAAACCCCGCCGTGAAGTCCGTCGATGAGCAAATGGAGTCGATCCTCCGCGGCGTCGATCAGGCGACGACCCGCGACGAGCTGCGCAAGAAGCTGGAGCGCAGCGTCCGCACCAACACCCCGTTGCGCGTCAAGTACGGCATCGACCCCACCGGCATCGACGTCCACCTCGGCCACACCGTCCCGCTGCGCAAGATGCGCCAGTTCCAGGAATTGGGCCATCAAGCGGTCCTCATTATCGGCAACTACACCGCCCTCGTCGGCGACCCCAGCGGCCGCGACCAGACCCGCGCCCGACTCACGCCGGAGCAGGTCGAGGCCAACGCCCGCGAATACCTCACGCAGGTCAGCAAGGTAATCGACATCGGCCGCACGGAGGTCCGCCACAACGGCGACTGGTTCGGCAAGTTCACCTTCCTTCAGGTGATGGAGCTGACCAGCAAGATCACCGTGCAGCGGATGCTGGAGCGCGACGACTTCACCAAGCGCTTCCGCGCGGAGCCGTCGGTCCCCATCTACTTGCACGAGTGCCTGTATCCGCTGATGCAGGGCCACGACAGCGTCGAGATCCATGCCGACGTGGAGTTGGGCGGCAGCGAGCAGCTGTTCAACCTGATGCGCGGCCGCGACCTTCAAGCCGACGCCGGGCAGGAACCGCAGGTGTGTCTGACGCTGCCGATCCTGCGCGGCCTGGACGGCGTTCGCCGCATGGGCAAGAGCCTCGGCAATTACATCGGCGTCGGCGAGCCGGCCAAGGAACAATTCGGCAAGACGATGAGCATTCCAGACGAGCTGATGCCGGAGTGGTTCACTCTCCTCACGGATCGTCCCGAGGACGAGGTCAAACGCCTCATCGCAGATCCGATGGAGGCGAAGAAGACGCTCGGCCGGGACATCGTGACCTTCTACTATGGAGCGGACGCGGCGGCCGCGGCCCAGGCGGAATGGGAAAAACAGTTCTCGCAGCGCCAAGATCCGACCGAAATCCCCGAAGTAGAGGTAGCGGCGGCCCACCTGGCGGATGGTAAAATAAGCGTGGCGAAGCTCCTGGTGCTGCTGAACCTGGCCAAGAGCAACAACGAGGCCCGCCGGCATGTCCAGGGCGGCGGCGTCACCGTCGGTCCCGACCGCGACAAGGCGACGGACCCCAACCAGGCCGTGTCCGTGACGAACGGCCTGGTCGTGCGGTTCGGGCGAAGAATCGTTCGGGTGCGGTTGACATGAGTGCGAGGCCCCCCGTGACGGCGATGCTCCTGGACTGGCCGACCGCCCCCGCCGGGTTACAACCGGCCGCGGACGAAGTCCACGTCTGGGCCGCCGCGCTGGACCGCCCCGCCGACGAGGTCGCCGAACTGTCCCGCAGCCTGTCGGGCGCCGAGCGCGAGCGGGCCGGGCGCTTTCGCCATCAGCCGTCGCGGGACGAGTTCATCGTCGCCCGCGCGGTGCTGCGTCTCCTGCTTGCGGAGCGCCTCGGCGTGGCGCCGCGGGAGGTGCGGTTTTCGCAGACAGCGCGGGGCAAGCCGCGGCTGGCCTCGGAACCGCCGCCGCTCTGCTTCAACGTGTCGCATTCGCACGGCATGGCCCTGATCGCCCTGAGCGGCCGCTGCGAGATCGGCGTGGACCTGGAGCGGGTGCGGCCGTTCTCCGACGAGATGGGCCTGGCGGATCGGTTCTTCACGCCGACCGAGGCGGACGCCCTGCGCGTCCTGGACGCGCGGGGGCGGTTGGAGACGTTCTTCCGCCTCTGGACGCGCAAGGAGGCGTACCTCAAGGCGCACGGTCTGGGCCTGTCGTACGGCCTGGAGCGCGTGGAAGTCAGCCACGCCCCGGACGACCCGGCCCACATCGTCCACATCGACGGCGACCGCGAGGCGGCGGCGCACTGGTCGCTGCGGGCGCTGGCGCCGGCCCCCGGCTACGTCGGCGCCCTGGCGCTGCGGGCGCACGATTACCGCCTTTACTGCTGGCGCTGGCAGGACGCCTGAAATTCCGGCGTTTCGCGCCACGCCCGGGAGGTTACGGCCATGCCTCTATGGGTCCACTGCCCCCAATGCGACCAGCACTATCAGTTCCCGGACGCGGCCGCCGGCAAGCAGGCCGCCTGTCCCAAGTGCGGCCGCGTTCTGTCGGTCAGCGCCCCGGCGCCGGCGCCGATGCCGATCCCGCCCGCGCCCCGAATGCCGCCGCCCCGGCCGCAGCAGGAGGAGCCGCTGTGGGCGGTGCCGGTCGCGGACAGCCGCCGACCGCTCCGGCCCCGGCCGATCGACGACCGCCGGCCCGCCCCCCGAAGTCTGCCCTCTCCCGAGACGCTGGACCCCAACCTCCCGGCCACGGCGGGCGACGACCCCACCGCCTATCACCACCCGGCCTGCGGCGGCGGCACGACGTTTTCCGCGGACGTGGCCGCCCGCATCAGCGGCGATCCGTTCGGCTTTGTGCCTGCCACCTACTGCGCCGGCTGCCGGCGCTACGTCGGTTTGCGGTCGGTGGTCTGGCAGGGGACGCGCGAAACCCTCGCCGCCTATCGGCGACGCCTTCGCCGACAAATGCACCCCGGAAAGATCCTGCTGCGCGTCCTCGGCGGCCCCTTTCTCGGCGCCCTTCTCGGCGCCGCCCTCGGCTTCGTGGCGAACCCCAACGCCCGCTGGCTCGGCCTCCTCGCCGGCGTGGTGATCGGCCTGCCGCTCGGCTACTTCGTCACCGGGATCGTGTATCAAGTCGGATGGGCGATGGCGAAGAAGAACAAGAAGGCGAGCGGCGCGGCGTAAGCCCGCCGGTTCCGGCCTCACCGGCGGGCTTACGCCGCGCCGCTCGCCCTTGGAGAACCCTTCACCGTCGTGCGGGAATGCCCCATGCCGTTCACGATCACCTGCCCCAACTGTGACGCCAAGCTCAAGGCGACCGAGGCGTTGGTCGGCAAAACCATCAAGTGCCCGCGCTGCTCCCGTCCGGTGCTGGTCGATCGGCCGGCCCCGGCGGCGATGACGCCGCGGCTGGAGATCCCGCCGGCCGAGGAGGAGCGTCCCGAGCTGGAGGATGTGGACGCCGAGGGACCGACCCGCGCCGGGCGGCGGGCCGGGGAGGTCGATGAACTGCCGGAAGTGGTGGAGGAGGGCGAGGAGATCGAGGACGCCGAGATCGATGAGGCGATGCCGGCCGACGACGACGATTACGACCGGCCCCGCCGGAGGCCGCGCCGGCCGGGCGGCGTCACGCCGGAGGACCGGCAGACGGCGATGTTCGTCTATCTGCTCGGCATCTTCACCGGCTTCGTCGGGCCGCTCATTTTGTGGATGATGAAGCGCGACGAGTCGAAATTCGTCAATCACCACGGCAAGGAGGTGATTAACTTCTGCATCACTCTGATCATCCCTGTCGTCGCGCTGTTCATGGTGGGCGTGCCGCTCATCATCCTCACCTACTGCCTGGGCGCCATCATCGTCGTGCCGCTGTTCCTGGCGGTCAATGTCTATGCCCTGGTGATGATGATTATCGGCGCGACGAAGGCCAACGAGGGCAAGTGGTGGGAGTTCCCCCTTTCGATTCGCATGATCAAATGAGGATGCACTTCTGGAAGGAGGCGGCCGCCTTGTGTACCCCAGGCGGACGCACTCGCGAGTCCGGGGAGATCGACGCCGACAAGGGAGCACGCGGTGGGCGGACTGGGCCTGGGCTGGCGCACGGCGAAGCTGCCGGGGCCGGGCGACGTGCAATGGGGATCGCCGTTTTCCGCGCTGACCGGCGCCGGCTGCCGCGGGGCGGTGTGCATCGAAGTGGAGGAGCGGGCGTTGCGGCAGAGCAAGCGGTATTTGGTACAATTCATCTGACCCTTCGTGCATTCCAGCGTCCAGGGAGGGGTTCACCGATGAACGACCGTCTGGGCGACTTCGAGATCGTGCGTGAAGATCGGCCGCGGCGGCATGGGCGTCGTCTACGAGGCCCGCCAGCTGTCGCTCAACCGCAAGGTCGCCCTCAAGGTGCTGGCCGCCGCCTCGGCCTGACTCGCCCCAGGCCGTGCAGCGTTTCCGCCGCGAGGCCGAGGCCGCCGCCAAACTGCACCACACCAACATCGTCCCCGTCTACGCCACCGGCGAGACACGACGGCGTCCTCTACTACGCCATGGAGCTGATCGAGGGGCCGTCGCTCGACCGGGTCCTCCGCCAAGCTGCGCGAGGCGCGCAGGGCGACGCCTCGCCGGCCGCACGCACGCGCCGAGCCGGCATGGCGACGACCGGCCCCTACGTCCCCGGCGGTCGACGCGGCGGCGCTCGCCGTCGGCCTGGCTCAGCGCCTCGTCGCTCGCGCTCGGGCGGCGACTACTTCGACAGCGGTGGCCCGCATGATCGCGGACGTGGCCGACGCCCTGGAGCACGCCCACAAGCAGCGGCGTCGATCCACCGCGACGTCAAGCCGTCCAACCTGCTGCTGTCCCCCGACGGCCGGCTGAGCGTCAACGACTTCGGCCTGGCCCGCGTGCTGGAGGAGCCGGGCATGACGGTGACGCGGCGAGTTCGTCGGCACGCCGGCCTACATGTCGCCGGAGCAGATCACCGCCGGCCGCATCCCGATCGACCACCGCACCGACGTCTATTCGCTGGGGGCGACGCTGTACGAGCTGCTGACGCTGCGAGCCGCCGTTCCGGCGGCCAGCGCGCGACGCAGGTGCTGGCGCAGATCGTGCAGAAGGAGCCGAAGCCGCCGCGGAAGGTGAACCGGCGAGTGCCCGTCGATCTGGAGACGATCTGCCTGAAGGCGCTGGAGAAGGACCCCGACCGGCGCTACCAGACGGCCGGGGCGATGGCGGAGGACCTGCGGCGCTACGTGAACCGCTTCGCCATCGCGGCGCGGCGCGTGGGGCCGCTGGGACGGATGCGCAAGTGGGTGCGCCGCCATCCCGGCGTGGCCGCGAGCCCTGGCGGCGGCCGTGTTGCTGGCCGTGGCGGCGGGCTTCTTCGCCTACCAATCCTACGCCGGGGAGCAGCGCCGACTCGCCGAGCAGAAGGCAAGCGGACGAACGGCTGTTGGCGGAGCATCGGCAGAACGCGCTGGACAAGGGGATGGTGGCGGCGATGGGCATGGACTGGGACGGCTGCGGAACAGGCCGTCGCCGAGGCGGAAAGGCTCGGCGTGTCCGCCGGGCAGGTTCGCATGCTGCGTGGCTTTATCGCCATTACCACGGCAAGGCTGCGGACGCAGTCAAGCAACTGGAGCAGGCGGTGGCGCTCATGCCGAAGAGCGTCGCCGCGCGAGCGCTGCTGGCATCAGCCTACGGATACGATGGACAAATGGAAGCATACGACAAGGCATTTACGGAGCTGCAAGACCTCACGCCCGAGACCCCGGAGGACTACCTTTTCAGGGGCCTTACGGAAGTCCATAAGGATCCTGAGCGTGGCCTCAAATACCTGGACGAGGCCGTGCGCCAGCGCCCCTCCCTTCTTGCGTATTCGTTTCGAGGCGACGTGCGGTTCAACTGGGCTGACGACACCGGCGATCCCGCGGAAGCCGAATTGGCCATGGAAGACGCCGACGCGGTCAAACTTTTCATTCCCGACGATCCTCTCGCACTCCTCGAAAGCGTGGAGGCTCGCCTGGTGGCCGCGAGCGCCTATGCGGCCGCCGGACGGCAGGATAAACGAGACGCGGTCCTCGCCGAGGCGGCGCGCGAAGCGGAAGTCCTCACGCACCACGACGACTACCCAATCGCCGTAACCTTGCTTTGGATGTATTATCGATACGTCAACGACGAGAAGTCCCTGCTAAAAACCTGCCGTCACGCTTGGGAGCGAACGCATGAGCCGTTGGTGAGCTGGCGATATGCGCAGGCGTTGTACCGGCATGGGGATTTCGACAAGGCCCTCGATGTCCTAAACGCCGGGCCGGGCGGCGCCCAGAGCGTTCTACGGCCTTACGTCCTGGCCGAGTTGCCCGACGGGCCAGGCGCGGGCGCTGCAAGCGTACAAGGAGCTGGCCGGGCGGCATTTAGGCGGCGAGTACCCGTACCACGACACAGACGTGTTGCGCTATCTCGGGCGAAGGAAGGAAGCCGTGGCCTTGACGGTTGACCATGAAGCGCCGCGGTCGTGGCCAGAACCTCGGCGTGCGTTTTTCCGGCAAGTGCAGGAATACAACCGCGACCGAGCCTCAGCGGATGACTTGTTCAAAGCGGCGGGTGCGTCCCGCTGGAACCAGTGCAATGCCCACTATTTTGTGGCCCTCACGGAACTGGCGGACGGTGACCGGGACGGCGCGCGGGACCACTTCCGCAAGGCGGTCGAACCCGCGAACCCTGGAGCAGTACACCGCCGATATGAGTTGGGTGTTCCTGGGCCGCATGGAGAGCGACCCCGCCTGGCCGCCGTGGATTCCGCCCAAGAAGTGAGCCGGCGGCGTCCACCTCCGCCAGGTCGCCGGGACTGCACTCATGCGGGAGGCGCACCCTCAAGTCGAGCGCTCGCCTTGACACGCGGCGCCGGCTCGCTATCCTCCCCTGTCGGTACGGGACCCCCGCGGGACGGAGAGGGACCACCCCATGGCGCCTCTCCGCCGAAGCCTGCTCCTGGCCCTCGTCCTCCTCGCCGCCGGCTGCTCCGGCATCGCGGTCCACAAGGCGGCCAAAAGCTCCGACCTCCGCGACGCCTGGAAGGCCAGCGCCCTGGCCGGCGACGACCTCTCGCCCCGCAGCCTCCAGACCCTGCGCCGCCTCGGCCTGGAAGACGCCTATCGCAAGAAGCCCGCCGACGCCGCCGCCCAGCTCCACGACCTCGCCCTCCAGGACCCGCAGCCGGAGTTCCTCTTCGCCCTCGCGGAGCTGAGTTATCTCCAGGGCAAGCGAGCCGAGCGCTGGGACTGCGCCGACAGCGTCGCCCACTACTACCTCTGCTCCGGCTACGCCTACCATTATCTCTTCGCCTGCGCCGGTCCTCCTCCGTCCACCCTCCCCCCTGGAGGGGGAGGGCAGGGTGGGGGAGTCGCCGCGCCGCTCGCCCCGGCCGACCCGTTCGACCCGCGTTTCCGCCTGGCCTGCGACCTCTACAACGCCGGCCTGTCCAAGTGCATCGCCGCCGCCCAGCGCGTCGGCCGGCTCGACCCGCGCCACGAGCTGCGCCTGCCGACCGCCGACGGCGGCGCCTTCACCCTGTCCGTCGTCCACGCCGGCTTCCCGTGGCAGCCCGAGGAGTTCGGCCCGCTGCTGCCCTGCGACGACTACGAGGTCGAGGGCCTGGCCAACGTCCACCACGACTACGGACTCGGCGTGCCGCTTATCGCCGTCCGCGCCGCCGACGCCCCGGCGCCGGAACACAAATACTATCCCAAAAACGTCAGTTTCCCCGTCACCGCCTTCTTCCGCTTCGACGGCGGCCTGGCCGAGCTGGGAGAGCGCCGCACCGGCCGGCTGGAGCTGTACAACCCGCTCACCGTCCAGGCCATCGAGGTGCGCGGCCGAACCGTGCCGCTGGAAACCGACCTGACCACGCCCCTCGCCTATTTCCTCTCCGACACGAAGCTGACCAGTGCGGCCTACGTCGGCTTCCTCCGCGCCGACGCGCTGAAAAGCCGCTACGGCATCCACATGCTGGAGCCGTACCAGCCGGGCAAGATCCCGGTCGTGCTGGTCCACGGCCTCCTGTCGTCGCCGCTGACGTGGATGCCCGTCTTCAACGACCTGCGGGCCGACCCCGAATTGCGGCAGCGCTTCCAGTTCTGGTTCTACTTCTACCCGACCGGCGACCCGTACATCGCCACGGCCGCCGACCTGCGGCGCGACCTCGAAGGGCTGCGGGCCGACCTCGACCCCGACCACAAGGACGCCGCCCTGGACCGCATGGTGCTGGTCGGCCACAGCATGGGCGGGCTGATCTCCAAGCTGCTGACGGTGGACAGCGGCGACGACTTCTGGCGGCTGGTGAGCGACCGGCCGTTCGGCGACCTGACGCTGCGGCCCGAGACGCGCGACGAGCTGCGGCGGATCTTCTTTTTCCAGCGGGAGCCGTGCGTCCAGCGCGTGATTTTCCTGGCCACGCCGCACCACGGCTCGCGGCTCAGCCCGTCGCCGGCGGGCCGGCTGGCGGACGAGCTGGTGCGGCTGCCGCAGGGGCTGATGAGCGCGGTGCAGGACGCGGCGGCCGAGAACCCGGCCCAATCGACGGTGCGGCGCTTCGGAAGCATCCCGACGAGCGTGGACCTGCTGGCGCCGGGCGCGCCGGCCCTGGAGCTGCTGGCGTCGCGGCCGCACCCGACCGGCGTGCATTACCACTCGGTCATTGGCGTGACCACGTCGCGGACGGTCTGGGAGCGCCTGCTGGGCGGCGACGAGCCGGGCGACGGCATCGTGCCCTACTCGAGCGCTCATCTCGACGACGCCGAATCCGAGCTGATCGTGCCGGCCGACCACTTCCATGTCCACCAGCACCCGCTGGCCGTGCTGGAAATACGGCGGATTCTGCTGGAGCACGCGCGCGAGGGGGCCAATCCCTGATGTGGCAGGTGCTAGAAGAACTTGCTTTTTGCTATGGTTGCGCCCCGTTGTTTGACTGCGTTCGCGGCCGCACCGCTCTGGAGCGTCCTCAAGGCCCCCTGAACGTCTACGGCGACGCCCTTGCATTCCTGGTGGACCGACGTGCCGTGCGCGGACAGGACCTGCCAATCCTTGAGCAAGTTCTCCAGCTGTTCCGCCGTCTTATCCATCTCGGCAAAGGGCTTCCGGCGTCGAATGTGGCTCTTGAAGAGTTCTTCTAACCTCTTCCTTTCCGGCGTACCCGTCGCCCAGGTGGAACGATGGATGAACTCTCGCACTTTCGGCAGGGCGTAATGAACGCGGCTCTTCGCCTTGTTCCACTGGGCCACGTCCGCGTTCAGGGCATGCACCTTCTCGTCCGGCGTGAGCATCCTCCTTAACGCGGCCTCCAGTTCCGCCCGAAGGCCTTCCATGCTGATACGCGGCACGTCCATGCTCGCTTCCAGCTCCAGGACGGCCTTCCAGCGGGCTTCAAGGTCCTGCCATTTCGCCTCGGGAATCGCCGGCTCTCGGCCCTCATCGGGCGCGACGGCCTGGGGCGGCGGCTTCAGGTGGACGTAAAGATTCAGGTGGGCGACGCCTTGCGGGGGCGCCGGCAGGGGACTTCCGAGTTCGGAATCGGACCCGTCCGCGTCGGAAGCGGAGGCGTCTTCCCGGCGCCACGACTCGACCTCTTCCGCCGCCACGCCCACGGCCGTCAGCAGGTTTTCCGCCGTCAACAACTCGCCGATGCCGGGGATGTGAAAGCTTTCCTGGGGGATGCGAAACGCAAGGGCCAGGGGCTGGCCGTCGGGCTTGAACCAGACCTCCGCGAACTTCTCTCCCCTGTATTTCAAGCCTGCCCATTGTTTCGAGGACGGCTGCTCGGAAAAGTTCACATCGCACCTCCCCCTGAGAACCAACGACCGCGGAACCTGTCGCTCCCCCTGCCGCGCCCGTGGTCGTGGCTTTTGGTTGCCATTGTAACGCCGATCCAGGAAGGGGAACAGACGGGCGGCGTCTGGCCGAAAAAAGGGGACGGGCGCATTGGCGCCACGATAAGTGCCAAAGTGGAGGCGATCCGCCGGAGCGTGGCGCGCGGGGCACCCTACGGGGACGACGGCTGGACGCCAGCGACCGCCGGGAGACTCGGCCTGGGCGGCACGCTGCGTCCGCGCGGCCGGCCCCGCAAGCGAATGCCGGAAATGGCGCCGTAAATGTGCCCATCCCCTTTTCCGCCCCCCCTTTTCCGCCCCGCGACCTTCAACAGCGGCCGAGGGTGAATCGGCGTTTTTTCAGTCTCATCAAAAAACTCCTTTTTATCCTTGACACCGCCATTCGTACCTGTTCTAACAGCACTTTCACTTTTGCCCAGTTTGCCGAATTTGCCGTGGCGGTCGCGCCTCTTCGATGCGGATTGCAAACGGCCAGCGCTCGACGAAGCCGGCTCGCCCTGTTCCGGGCAGGCGGGTGTGGTGAAAAACATGGCTCAGCAAACCGCCCCCGACCGCCCGAAGCCGGACCCAGCCCTCCCCAAGAAGGAGGATCCGGGGCCGCTGCATGCCGCCCACACGCCGAACTTCCCCGCGCTGTTGCGGCAGCTGGGCGCGTCGCTGCTGGTCACCACCTACCAGGCCGGCAAGCTCGTGATGGTCCGCGGCGAGGGGGACCACCTCAACACCCACTACCGCGCGTTCCAGTCCCCGATGGGCCTGGCCCTGGCCGACGGCGGCGCCAAACTCGCCATCGGCACCACCATCCAGGTCTGGGAGTTCCGCGACAACCGCGACGTTGCCCGCCGCCTGGAGCCCGCTGGCAGACACGACGCCTGCTTCCTGCCGCGCTCCAGCCACGTCACCGGCAACGTCCTGATCCACGAGATGGCTTACGGCGCCGGCGGCCAGCTCTGGTTCGCCAACACCCGCTTCTCCTGCCTGGCCACGATCGATTCGGAGTCGAGCTTCGTGCCGCGCTGGCGGCCGCCGTTCGTGACCGAGCTGGAGCCGTCGGATCGCTGCCACCTCAACGGCCTGGGCATGGTGGACGGCAAGCCGAAGTACGTCACCGCCCTGGGCGAAACGAACGAGATGGGTGGCTGGCGGGCGAACAAGGCCAAAGGCGGCCTGCTGATGGACGTGGATACCGGCGGAATCCTGTGCCGGAGCCTGTCGATGCCCCACTCGCCGCGCTGGTATGCCGGCCGGCTGTGGGTCTGTGAGTCGGGCTCGGGAACGCTCGGGTATGTGGACCTGAAGACCGGCCGGTATGAGGCGGTCGCCGCCGTGCCGGGGTTCACGCGCGGGCTCGACTTCGCGGGCGATCTCGCCTTCGTCGGGCTGTCGCAGGTCCGCGATTCGGCCGTCTTCAGCGGCATCCCGATCACCGAGCGGCTCGCCCCCGATGAGCGGATGTGCGGCGTCTGCGTCGTGGACCTGCGCCGCGGCGAGACGGTCGCCCTGCTCAAGTTCGTGAGCGGCGTGCAAGAGGTCTTCGCCGTGGCGCTGTTGCCGCGGCGGTTCCCCGATCTGATCAACGACGACGAGAAGTTCCTGGAGAGTTCCTTCGTGGTCCCCACCGAGTGTCTCGGTGACGTCGCGGCGACCGTCCGCGCCTCGGGACCAGCGTGACGCCTTGGCCCTCACCGCTTTGCGCCGCCGCGCAGAGGGTTTTCCATCCTGTTTCAGGAGTTTCGCGTGACGATGCGTTCCTGGATTCGCAACCTGTTCACCCGCCCGGGCACGCGCCCGATTCGCAAGGCGCCACCCCGGTTCCGCCCGACCCTGGAGGTGCTGGAGGAGCGCTGGGTTCCGTCCACGATTGTCGTGAACAACCCCACCGACACCCCTGTCGCGGGCCTGATCGACCTGCGCCAGGCGATCGCCCAGGCGAATACGAACGGGGGGCCCGAGACGATCACCTTTAATAAAGCGGTGTTCAAAACGCCGCAGACGATCACCCTGAGCGGCACCCAGCTCGAACTGAGCGACACGACCGGGGCGGAAACGATCACGGGCCCGAAAGCGGGCGTGACGATCAGCGGCAACAACGCGAGCCGGTTGTTCCAGGTCGATGCCGGAGTCACCGCGTACATTTCGGGACTGACGATCACCGGCGGCAGCGCCAGCACCGGTGGAGGCCTCTACAACCTCGGCACGACCACGCTGACTGACTGCACCGTCAGCGGCAACTCCGCCACCGACACCGCACCAAAAACCGGCGGCGGCGGCGGCGTGTCCAGCAATGACGGAACGACCACGCTGACCGACTGCACCATCAGCGGCAACTCCACCAGCAACTCCCCCTTTATTCGTGGCGGCGGGGTCTACAGCAAGGGCGGCACGACCACGCTGACCGACTGCACCGTCTCTGGCAACTCGTCTGGCGACAACGGGGGCGGCGTGTCCAGTATGTACAGCGGCGCGCTCACGTTGACCGACTGTACCATCAGCGGCAACTCCGCGGGCAGCAGCACCATCAGCGGCTTCGGCGGCGGCGTGGTCAGCGATTTCGGCACGGCCAAGCTGACTGACTGCACCATCAGCGGCAACTACGCCGGCCACAACGGCGGCGGCGGCGGCGTGAACGTCTATAAGGACACGAGCACGTTGACCGACTGCACCATCAGCGGCAACTTCGTCCCCGCTGCGGGGGGCAGCGGCGGTGGCGTGCAAACCAGTTACGGCACGACCGCGGTGACCCGCTGCACCATCACGGGCAACTCCGCCGGCTTCAACGGCGGCGGCCTGGCCAACTACGGCGACAACACCACCCTGACGAACTGCACCGTCAGCGGTAACTCCTCCGGCTTCAGCGGCGGCGGCGTTGGCATGAGGTACGGCGGCACGAACACGCTGACCAACTGCACCGTCAGCGGCAACTCCGCCGTCACCGGCGGTGGCTTTTACAACAACGGCACGCTGAGCGTCGCCTCCAGCACCGTCAGCGGCAACGTGGCCCGTGGCAATGCGGCCGGCGGTGGGCTCGGTGGCGGCATCGAAAACATGGCGTCCAGTACGCTGACCGTCAGCAACAGCACCTTCCAGGACAACAAGGCCATCGCCGTCGGCCCCAACGATCCCATCGTCAGCGCCTCCTACATCTTCGCAGCGGGCGGTGCCATCGACCTCAATTCGGCCAGCACCGGGTCGGCCACGATCAGCAACAGCACCTTTACCGGGAACGAGGCGCTCGGCGGCAGCCCCGGCGCCAGTGCGGGCGGAGGGGCGATCAGCAATTCCAGCGACGTTGGTGCGACCCTGACCGTCACGGGCTGCACGCTCAAGGGCAACGCAGCCATCGGCGCCGCCGGCGGGGACGGCACAACCAACTACGGCTCCGGCCAGGGCGGCGGCATCAACAGTATCGGCGCCTTGACCGTTCGCAATTCGACGGTCAGCATCAACCTGGCCCAGGGCGCGCCTCTCGCAGCGAATGTCCCCCCCTCGCAGTCGGTCTTGAGCAACAGTGCGACCGCCGGCGGCGGCATCTTCTGCCTGGACCTCGCAGGCGGCTCCGTGCTCATCGCCGGCAGCACGATCAGCGGCAATCAGGCGGTCGGCGGCTCCGGGCCGGCGCCGGCACTCGCCGAAGGCGGCGGCATCTCCCTGGTCCTCGTCCCTGCGGGCAGCCTCGTGACCGGCTGCACGGTCAACAACAACGTAGCGCGCGGCGGGTCCGGCAACGCAGGAGTGGCAGGCGCCGACGGCGTGAGCGGTGGCATCGACCTGGCGGGTGGCTCGGTCGTGACCGTCAGCAACACCACCGTGAACCACAATCAGGCCATCGGCGGGGCCGGCGGCGCTGGAGCCAATGGCGGCGCCGGCGTGGGCGGCGGCATCGACGTCGGCACCGGCGTCCTCCTTTTCGGTACGCCCGACAACTGCTCGCTGACTCTGACCGACAGCGCCTTGGTCGGGAATCAGGCCGTCGGCGGCGCCGGCGGGTCGGGCGCCAATGGGGGCAACGGCCTGGGCGGCGGCCTCTCGGTCTTGGCGGGGAGTACAGCCGGCATTGACTCCAGCGCCATCGCCGGGAATCAGGCTCTGGGAGGTGCGGGCGGCGGCGGCGGCAACGGCGGCAACGGCCTGGGCGGCGGCGCCTACAACGGACCTGGGGCCGCCCTGACGCTGACGAAGTCTTTGGTGACCCTGAACGACGCCGATGGCGGTCATGGGCGCCACGGCGGCAGCGACGGCGAGGGCATCGGCGGAGGCGTCTACACGCTGGGAACGTTCGACGACGTCTTCACCCTCATCCTGGGCAACGACGCCTCGACGAGCGGCGACAACATTGGGTCGTGACGCCCTTGTGAGGCTACGCCGACCAGAAGTACGGCCGGGCCAGTGCCGCCGATGTCCCGGGGCGTCGATCTTTCGCTCGGTTGCGGCATGGTCTTGAACCATGCCGCAACCTACCCACCCACGAACGATCCCTGTACTCCTCTTGCCGCGGTCATAGAATCCAACCGGGTGCCCTTCCCATCGCAGGTGCCCGTCCCGTCCCGAACGTCTGCGGCGGCCCACGAAAGGCGGCCGGCATGAATCCTCCCGCACCCGCCGAACTGGGCGACGGCCTCGCCCCCCAGCAACTGCGCCAGGCGTGCGCCGAACTGGAGCGGTGCCTGCGCCGGCGACCCGTGCCGCACCGAAGACCTCCTGATCGCCTTCCCCGCCGTGGCTGCCCACGCCGATTCCGCCGCGGAGCTGATTTACACCGAGTTCGTCGTCCGCCAGCAGCTAGGACAGCAGCCGCGGGACGAAAAGGGGACGGGCACATTTAGTCAAGGGGGCCCCGAGCAAGCCACGAGTGAAAACAGTGTTATAGAAGATCGTCTTTGTTACCATTTGTCAAAGGCCGGCGGCGAACTCCACTTCCCCGGCCTACCGCCACCTGAACCGGGCAAGGCGGCACCCCCTCAAATCGGCGAGATCCCATCCCCCGTCGCCCAACGGCGCCTATTTGCGCCCATTTTCCCTCCCCTTTGACCTGTCCAGGTCCGTTCCCCGCGTGGTACACTGGCAGGCGGTACACCGAGCTGTCTGACGGGACCGACGCCGCATGAATACGGCGACCCCCGAGAAACGAAACCGTCCACAGACTAGATTTGGCGTGTTGGCACAAAATCATGAAAAACCAAACGGGCCAACGACTTATGATCCGCCAAAAGACTCGCCACTTGGCGAGTCACCGCTGCCTATCGACGCCTATGGCGGCCAGTGGAGGGCGTCCCCAAATTGCCCGTCCCCTGTTCCGTACGTCCCGGGCAGGGAGGTAGAATATAATCCGTCAGGACGGCGGACGAGTTGCAAATGCGGCTGGCGTTGGCCGTCGCCGCGGAGGAGAAGATTACGATGGAACTAACGACCCACGACAGCCCGGTCCCTCTCCGTAAGGACGTGGACGGCGCGATCCGCGTCGGAGACACCCGCGTGTCGCTGGACGTCGTGGTCCGGGAGTACCTCAAGGGGAACTCCCCCGAGGCGATCGTCCACGGCTACCCGACCCTCCGACTGGCCGACGTCTACGCCGTCGTTGCTTACTACCTGCGCAACCAGGGGGAGGTGAACGCCTACCTCATGGCGTGCGCGGCGGAGGCGGAACAGCTGCGGCGTGAGATCGAAGCCAGGCAGCCGAGCGGGGCGGAACTCAAGGCGAAATTGCTGGCCCGGCAGGCTCAGATGGAGCTGCAACATGCTTCGCCTGGCGAGTGACGAGGACGTCCACGGCGACGTTCCACACCGCGAATCGACATCGCGCGAAATCGGCATAGACTCGTCCCCTGGCGCTCATCGGCCCCCATTCGCACCCATTTCCCCTCCTTTTTGGTCTCCCCAGACGGCCTCTCCGCATGGTACACTCATCGTCGCCCAGCGCCCCCGGAACGTCGAGGTGCAGCATGTCCCCGCGCCCGCCCGCCGAACCCCGCCGACGAGCGATGACCGATGCCACGGCTCGGCCGGCCGGCGCCGGCGAGGCCCTGCCCGCCGCTCGGCTTCGCCCTCATCGTCGCCCAACGGCAGCCATAATTCCGGGGGGAAAGACCCCTTGGCGCAATGGCGCAAGGCCCGAAAAAGTCAGGCCCGCCAAGGACTTAAATGTGCGCCAAGGGGCACTCCGGTTGGCGCAGGGTTTGGCGCGGCGGCCGTTGTTTTCCGGGCCGTCGTCATACTGCCTCCTGGGGGTCTGGTCGTCCCGGTAATTTGACTCGTTCCTATAATGGAGGTAACGAGAGGCAACCGATCCAGGTTACGAAGGGCTGATTCCGCATCGAAATGCGAGAAAGGTGGATTTGTCATGGCGAGCGCCAACGTGGTGGAACTGACCGACGCCAACTGGGAAAAGGAAGTGGTCCAGAGCGACAAGCCGGTGCTGGTGGACTTCTGGGCCGTCTGGTGCGGCCCGTGCCGCGCGCTGGGGCCGACCATCGACAAGCTGGCCGAAAAGTACGCCGGCAAGGTCAAGGTCGGCAAACTCAACGTCGATGAGTCCCAGGAAACCGCCGCGACCTACCGCATCTCGTCCATTCCGCTGGTGATGCTGTTCAACGGCGGCGCCCAGCCGGTCGATCAGACCGTGGGCCTCAACCGCGAAGACGCCTACGACAAGATGATCACCCGGGTGCTGAAATAAGAGGTCAGGAGTCAGGAGTCAGGAGTCAGGGGTCAGGAGTCAGCAAGAATCTGACCCCTGACCCCTGACCCCTGACTCCTGCATTTCTCAACCGGCGCCTACCCTCCGGCCGATAAGACCAGAAGACTCGCCAGCCGAGCCGCCGGAGGAACCGCTGGATGGAAGCCCCTCATACCCCGCCGTCGCCCGGCGGCCCCGCCCCGCCCGCGGAGCTGGTCGTCGTCAACGGCCGGCTCAGCGGCGCCCGGCGGCCGCTGACCGGGCCGCTGACTCTGTTCGGCCAGGCGCCCGGCTGCGAGGTGCGCCTCAACGTCGAGGGCGTTCAGCCGTTGCACGCCGCGCTCGTCCACGGGCCGGACGGCTTTCTCCTGCGCGATCTCGCCGGCGACGGCGGCGTCCTCGTCAACGACAAACCCGCATCCCTTCTCCCCCTCCGCGACGGCGACGAAATCGCCGTCGGGCCGTTCCGGTTCCGCCTGGAGGCGATCGTCCCGTCGGGCCGGCAGGCCGTGGAGGCGGAGCGCGACGCCCTGCGCATCCAGGCCGCCGCGGTGGTCGCCCAGCAGACCGCGCTGAACGAGGAGGAGACGCGCCTGCATCAGCGGCGCGGGCGCTGGAACAGCAGGAAGAGCAGCTGGCGGCCCGGCTGGAAGAGCGCCGCCGCCGGCTGCTGGAACTCCAGGAGCAGACGCGGCAAGAGCGCGAGGCGTTCCAGGCCGCCCGCGCCGCGGCCGAGGCGGAACAGGCGGCGATCCGCAAGGAGTTGGCGGCGGAGCGCGAAGGTGCGGCCGCGGTCGCCGGCCAGGCCCGCGCGGAACGGCGGCGGCTGGTGGAGCTGCGCAGCGCCTGCGGCGCCGCTGGCGGCGGCACTGGGACCAGAAGGAAGCGGACCTGGCGCGGCGCGAAAAGGAGTTTTCGGTTCGCGCAAGTCGCCTGGAGCAGGAGGCCGCGAAGCTGGACCGCACGCGGGGCGCCCTGGTCGCGGAGCAGCTCCGGCTCAACGGCGAGGTGGAGCTGGCCCGGCGGCAAGCGCGCGAGCAGGGCCAGGAGCTGGCCCTGGCGCATCAGCAGTGGGAGGCGTGCCTCAACCAGGAGCGCGCCGAGCGCGACCGGCGCGACCGCGAGCTGGACGTGCGTGCGGCCGCGCTGGCGGAGGCCGAGCAAACCTGGGCCGGGCGCGAGCGCTCCGTGCGGCTGTCGCTGGCCGAATTGCACCGCGAGAGCGCCGGCCTGGAGGCGCGCATCCGCAGCCAGCGCGAGAAGCTGGCGGAGGAAGAGGCGGCGGTCGCCCAGCTGCGGGCGGAGCGCGGGACGGAAATCCCGGCCCCGGTCGTGCTTCCCACTCCCGCCGTGGAACCGGCGCCCGCGGACGGCGACGGGCGGGCGGCATATCTGGAGCGCGTGGCGGGCCGTCTCGCCGATCAGCGCGCCCACCTGCTCGAACAGTGGCAGGCGCTGCTGCGGGTGCAGGAGGAATGGCGCCACGGCCGCGAGCAGGCGCTGGCCGAGATGGAAGCGGCCGGCCGGGCGCTGCACGAGCGGGAGCAGCGCCTCCTGACGCAGGAGCGGAAACTCGACGCCGCCATGGCCGAAAGTCGCCAATGGCAACAATCCCTCTCTCAGACGCGCTATTCCCTGGAGGGATGGCAGGCGCGGCTGAAGGCGCGGGACGCGGCCTGGGAGGCGGAACGGGCGGCGCTGACGACGGAGGTGCGGGCGCGAGGAAGCGGCCGGACTCCAGCTGCAACGGCTCCACGACCTGGCCCGGCGGCGCGAACTGCAGCGCGGCAAGGAGGCGGAAGAATTGGCCGCGGCGCGGGCGCAGTGCGAGGACCTGCGCCGGCAGTACGTCGCCCTGTGGGAGGAGTGCAGGCAGCGGCGGGCGGAAGTGGCGCGGGACCAGCGCGATCTGGCCGCACGGACCCTGGCGGTCGAGCAGCTCCGCCTGGAAGTGGTCGGCAAGGCCGTCCACTCGGCGCGGGCCGAACGCCGCATCGAACAGCTGCGGCGGCGGAACGCCGCTCGGATCGAGACGTCCGAGCGGCGGATGGAGGCCGTGCAGAAGGGCCTGGCCGCCGAGGCCGGTCGCCTTGATGAACTGGCCGGGCGCCTGCGACGGCGGGAGGACGACTTCGCCGCCCGGCGGGAGGAGCTGACGCGGGAGCGGACGGCGTGGGAGGAGCGACGGGCCGCGGCCGAGGACGCCGAGGAGCGCCGCCGGCTGGAGCTGCAACGCTTCCAGGCGCGGCGCGACAAGGATGAACAGATGATTGCGCTGCTGCGCGAGGAAGTGGAGCGCGTCGCCGGCCTGCTGATGGAACAGGCGGACGCTCCCTCGGCCCAGGCGGCGTGAAATGAAGAGGGAGGGCGGGACTCCCCGACCGAAACCGACGGCAGCCTGTGCATGGTGCATTTCGCGGTGTCGGGCGGCCCGCCGTTCACGGCGGGATGGGCCATGTCCAATGCACCCCAATCCGCCACGATCCGGCCGGTCGGTCTTGCGTGGCGCCGCCGCCTTTGCGACACTCCCGCCCGTCCGGCCCGCCGCCCGCGGGCCGCGGAAGGGAGAAGGTGCATAGCCATGTCCGGCCGGAGCCGACCGCCCCTCACCGAAATCGACGCCCGCCGCATCGTCCTGCTCAAGCCGAGCGCCCTCGGCGACATCGTTCACAGTTTGCCCGTCCTCACCGCCCTGCGCCGGCGCTTCCCGCACGCCCACATCCGCTGGGTCGTCAACCTTTCCTACGCCGACCTGCTGCGCGGCCACCCCGACCTCGACGAGGTGCTGACGTTCGACCGGGCCAGCTCTCGCGGCGGCCTGTCGGGCGCGGCGCGGTCCTTCCTCGACCTGGCCGAGCAGGTGCGGCGGCTGCGGCCCGATCTCGTCGTCGATCTGCAAGGGCTGTTCCGCACCGGCCTCCTGGCCCTCCTCAGCGGAGCGGGCCGCCGCGTCGGCCTCAGCAGCGCCCGCGAAGGAACGCCCTGGTTCTACACCGACGTGGTCCGCGTCGCGAACTTCGAGGCGATTCACGCGGTCGATCGCCTGTGGCTGCTCGCCGAGGCGCTGGGCGCGGGCGACGCGCCCAAGATGTTTCACATCCCAATTAGCGATGATGCGCGGAACTGGGCCGAGGACCGGCTGGCCGGCCTGCCCCGGCCGTGGCTGGCGGTCGGCGCCGGGGCGCGGTGGACGACGAAGCGCTGGCCGCCGGAACACTTCGCCGCCCTCGTGCGGCAGGCCCAGGAACGTTTCGGCGGCACGGCCGTGCTGATCGGCGGCGCCGACGAGGCGAGCCTGGCCGAGGGCGTGGCGGCGCGGCTGGCGGGGCCGGCGTGCAACCTGGCCGGCCGGACCGCGCTGCCGCAACTGGCGGCGGTGCTGGAGGCGGCCGACGTCGTCCTGGCCAACGACACGGGGCCGCTGCACCTGGCGGCGGCGCTGGGCCGGCCCGTCGTCGCCCCGTATACTTGCACCAAGGTCCTGCTGACCGGGCCGTATGGCGGCGAGGCGGGGGCGGTCGAGAGCCGCGTCTGGTGCCAGGGCAGCCGGCTGAAGCGCTGCGGCCGGATGGAGTGCATGGCGGAGCTGACGCCGGAGCGGCTGTGGCCGCGCCTGGAAGAGGTTTTGCAGACATGGCAGATCCGAAGCCGCACCGCCTGATCCTGGCCAGCGGCTCGTGGGGCCGGCGCGAGCTGCTGGAGCGGGCCGGCCATGCCTTCGAGGTTTTGCCGTCCGGCGTGGACGAGCCGGAAACCGGCTTCGGCGATCCGCGGTCGTTCACGGCGACGGTGGCCTGGATGAAGGCGGCGGCCGTGGCGCCGCGGATCGACGCCGGGTTGGTATTGGCCGCGGACTCGATCGGCTGGATCGACGGCGGTCCCATCCTCAAGCCGGCCGACGAGGCCGACGCCCGCCGCATCCTCCGCAAACTGGCCGGGCGCGAACACGAACTCTGGACCGGCGTCGTCGTGTGGCGCCGGCCCGACGACATGCAAGTCTGCTGGCAGGAGCGGTCGCGCGTGGCCTTCGCCGCGCTGACCGACGCCGAGATCGACGCCTATCTCAGTACGCGCATCTGGCAGGGCTGCTCCGGAGCCTACGCCATTCAGGAGAAAGACGATCCGTATGTGCGCGTGGTGGAAGGAAGCGTCAGCAATGTCGTGGGGCTGCCGATGGAGACGCTGGGGCGGGTGCTGGAGTCGATGACGCGGGGGTAAAGGGCTGTAACGTTTTGGCGAGCGGCGCGGCGTCAGCCCGCCGGTGTGGTCGATACCGGCGGGCTGACGCCGCGCCGCTCGCCGCTGATTCGCCTTGCCCTTCCCGGCCTCTTTCCGCTATACGCCGACTCGATTCTTTCTCCGATCTTCTTCGACCCTCGACGCAGGGGGTGCGTGTTCATGGAGCAACGGGGACGGCGTCGGACGCCGCCGCTGCTGATCGCGGTCTTCCTGACCGGCCTGGCCGGGTGCGTCGGTCCCGCGCGCGGGCCGGACCCGCTGCTGGGGCCGCCGGCCGCCGCTGCTCCCGTTGCGCACGCCGACGCCAAGCCGCCCGCTCCTGGCCTCTTCGCCGCCGTCGATCCGCGGCCCGCGCGCCTGGACGTGCGGCCTTTCGACGCCGTGCTGCCGACGCACGCGGAACAGGTGCTGATCGCCTCGGTGGTGGACGCGGCCGGCCGACCACTGCTCGGCCGGCGCGTCGATTGGACCCTCGACGGCCCCGGCGCCATCGTCGCCGTGGACGAACACGGCCGGCTGCTGGAAAACGGACGCAAGATCAACGACCATTCCGCCGTCAGTTTCACCGAGCATTTCGAGGACGTCGTCCACCGCGGCGGAGGCGCGGCCGATTTCACGATCGGCCGCGGCCAGAGCTGGTGCGTCGTCACGTCGGCCGAGGAGGGCCAGACGCACGTCACCGCGACCGCCCCGGAGGTCGGCGCCCCCAACGCCAACCGCGTGCTCGTGACGCAGCACTGGGCCGACGCCGACTGGACGCTGCCGGCGCCGTCGGCCGGCCGACCCGGCGCCCAACAGTTCTTCAGCGCCGCCGTCTTCCGCCGCGGCGACCACCAACCGACGCTGGGATACTCCGTGCGCTACCGCATCCTCGACGGGCCGCCGGCCCTGTTCCTGCCGTCGCAATCCGTCGAAGCGGAGGTCGCCGCAAGCGGCGCCGGCGTCGCCCCGGTGGTGCTGTCGCAGACGGCGCCGCAGACGGGCCGCAACCGCATCGGCGTCGAATTGCTGGGCAAGAGCGGCGAGGTCGTCGCCCGCGGCGAAACCTACGCCGACTGGCAGGGGCCGGACCTGTCGCTGGCCGCGATCTTCCTGCCGACGGCGACGGTCGGCCAGGAGGCGCCGCTCACGCTGTCCGTCAACAATGCCGGACCCGTGGACTCCCGGCCGGTCAGCGTCCGCGTCACGGTCCCCGACGGATGCAAATATGTTCGCTCCGACCCGCCGGCGACCCCGCAGGGCCAGGATTTGGTCTGGACGCTGCCGTCGGCGGCAGCCCGCAGCCGCCGGATGCTGCAGGCCGTGTTCCAAACGGATCGCGTCGGCCCGGTCACAGCGCGGGCCAGCCTCACGGGCGAGGACGGCCGGCGCGACGAGAAGACGGCGGTTTGCGACGTGACGCCGTCGCCCGCGCCGCAGCTGAAGGTGTGGCCGAGCGGGCCGGAGACGGCCCTGGTCGGCGGCCCGGTGGTGTATCAGGTGCGCGTCCAGAATCCGGGGACGGGGCCGGCGACGAACGTGGTGCTCAAGGCGTCGTTGGCCGGAGGCCTGGAACACGAGCAAGGCGGCGACAACGTGGAGCTGCGGGTGGGCACGCTGGCGGCGGGCGAGTCGCGGATCGTGGCGCTGCCCGTGCGGCCGAAGCAGGCCGGCTCGGCGTCGGCGAAGGTGACGGCAGTCGGCGACGGCGGCCTGGCGGCGCAGGCCGAACGGCCGCTCCAGGTGCGCGACGCCCGCCTGACGCTGCGGCTGTCCGGTCCCGGCCGCGGCTACGTCGGCAAGCCGGCGGTATGGGAACTGGAGGTCCGTAATATCGGCGACACGCCCGTGACGCAAACGACCGTGAGCGATCCGTTGCCTCCGGAATTCGTGTTCGTGGAAGCCACGGACGGCGGCCGATTGCAGGGCCGGGAAGTGGTTTGGAACGTCGGCGACCTGCCGCCGGGTGGGCAGAAGCTGCTGCACCTGACGACGACCTCGCCGCGGCCGGCGCCGCGAGCGGCGAACACGGCGACGGCGACCGCTCGGGTCGGCGGCGACGCGGCGGCGGCCGAAGTGCGCGTTCAGGCGTCCGCCGACACGGAGGTGCTGGGACTTCCGGCGCTCAAGATGACGGTGGAGGGCCGCGACGGCCCGATCGAGGTGGGCGGCCGAACGGCGTTCCGCGTGATGGTGAGCAACACCGGGTCGCTGCCGGCCGAGCGCGTGCAGGTGACGGCGACGCTCCCGGCCGGGATGCGCATGACGACGGCGTACGGGCCGACGACGTATCAGGTGGACGGCGCCCGGCTGACGTTCACGCCGCTGGAGGCGCTGCCGCCGGGACAGACGTTGACGTACATCGTCGAGATGCAGGCGGTGAAACCGGGCGATGGGCGCTTCCGGGCCGAGCTGACGACCAGCACGCTGCGCGAGCCGGTCGTCAAGGAAGAGTGTGCGAGCGTCCGGTGAGGGGAAGCCTCATCCCACCTTGCTGCCGACCGCCCCTTCGATCAACACGCGCAGCCCCGGATCGGCCACGCGCTGGGCCGCCTTGGCGGCGGGGTACCAGCGCCGCTCGCGGAACGAGCGCTCCGGCCAGTCCGCCGTCTCGCCCGTCACCTGCATGAGGAAGACGATCACATGACAAATGAGACCGTCTTTTTCGTAGAAATAGCTGCCGATGGGATCGGGGTCGAGGGCGCCGGCAAGGCCGGCCTCTTCCCACGCTTCCTGCAGCGCGATTTCCGCCGCGGTCTTGCCGGGTTCGAGACAGCCCTTGGGCGCCACCCAGCGCTTGCCGTTGCGGGACGTCACCAGGCACACCGCGCCGTCCTTCATCGGCAGCGCGGCCGCCTGTCGTAGCACGCCGTCAGGGATGGGCATCGGCAAACCCCCGCCCAGAAGAAATGCCTTCCATTGCAGCATCCGGCGACGGCTCAGGCCCGTCAAGCGAGCTTATCGCATTTTCACATAAACAACACAAGGCCGTCGCGTCCGCCGGCCCGCGCTGGTGAGAAGCGAAGGTATTGATATAAGATGGAAGGGGGAAGAGAAGCGGGCCGAGGGGTTCATCATGCCGCCGGGCGACCTGTCCGCCGAAACCATCCTGATCGTGGACGACGAGGAGCCGGTTCGCCGCACCTTCCGGGAATGGCTGGACGGCGCCGACCTGGGCTGCCGCATCCTCGCCGCCGACGACGCCGAGTCGGCCCTGCTCCAGGCCAACCAGCAGACCATCGACCTGGCCATCCTCGACTGGAACCTCGGCGCCGGCAGCGACGGACTCCGGCTGCTGGAGGACCTCGCCCTTTTCAACCCCGACGTGGTCGCCATCATGATTACCGGCTTTGCGCACCAGGCCACGCCGCTCGACGCCATGCGCATGGGCGTGCGCGATTACCTCGACAAGAACCAGGACCTCGACCGGGCCACGTTCCTGCGGGCCGTGCGGCGCCAGCTGGATCGCATCCGCCCCGCCCGCCGCGAGCGCCGGCTGCACCAGGGGCTGGTCGCCTTCCGCTCGGCCGTCGATAAGGTGCTGCCGCTGGTCCAGGCGTCGGCCGCCATGACGGACCCCGTGCCGTTGCCGGCCGCGGTCCACAGCCTGTTCCGCTTCCTGATCCGCACCACCGGGGCACGGGACGGGGCGCTGCTGGTGCGCGGCTACGATCCCGGCCGCGACCCGGCGGAAGTTTGCCGGGTCTACGGCTCCGACGGGCGGCCGATCGACGGGCCGCTGGCGCCGTTCGCGCGGTCGGCGGCCGGCGGCGCCGTCAGCCTCGGCGAGCCGAGCGCCATGATGCATCTGGACCGCGCCGCCGCGGCGGAGTCCGTCGAGCTGCACCCTTTCGAGAAGGGGCGCTGCTCGCTGCTGGCCGCACCGATGGCCGTGGCGCCGGGGCTGCAAGCGGTGCTGGAATTGTTCGACAAACAGACGCAGGGGGGGGAACCGGACGCGGCCGGCTTCACCGACGCCGACCGCCGCACGGCGGCGGCGGCGGCCGACTTCGGCGCGGAGATGTTGCGCCAGGCGCTGGCGGAGCGGCAGACGCAGCGCGTCCTGTTCGACGCCGTGGAGGCGGCGCTGGGGGCGAGCGACGCCGTGGCCGAGTCGCTGCGCGGCGGCGCGGGCCGGCCGGACGACCCGCCGCCGGCGGCCGTGATGGAGCGGCTCAAGGAGGGGTTGCAAGGCAACGCCGACGCCGGGGTCGGCGCGGGGGAGACGCTGCGGCTGGCCGAGGCGGTGCGCGTGCTGGCGCTGCGGCACGGCGCGGCCGCGGTGCGTCATTGCACGGAGATGGTGGAGAGCTTACGTCGCCTGCTCGACGAGACGGCAGGCGTCGAGGGGGACCGGCCTTGAACCCGACGCCGCCGGCCGACGTCTTCGCGGAGGTGTTCGCCCTGCTGACGCCGGAGCGGCTGCTGCGCGATCCGCGGGCCGACGGCGAGGGGGTCACGGTCTGCGTCATCGACAGCGGCGTCGAGCGCCGGCTGCTGGAGGACAAATACTCCCGTCAGGGCGTGCAGATTCATCCCATCGAAGGCGGCGTCTTCTCGGCCGACCGGGCCACCCCGCTGCCCTACGACGGCCGGCAAAGCTCACCGCACGGCACGACGGTCGCCGACGTGATCCTGACGCAGGCGCCGCACGTTCGGCTTTACTCGGCCGACGTGTTCGGCCCGGCCGGGACGTGCGAGGTGGAGGTCGTCATCCGCGCCCTGCGCTGGGCCATGGACGTGTGGAAGTGCAAGGTGGTCAACCTGTCGCTCGGCGTGCCGGAGCAGCGGTTGCAGCAGGCGCAGCGACGGCAGCAGCTTCAGCGGGCGGTCGAGGAGGCGTACTTCAAGGACGTGCTGGTGGTGGCGGCGGCGCACAATGAACATCCCCTGACGCGCAGTTACCCGGCGGCGTTCGCGCCGCCGCTGTTGTCGGTGGACAAGCGGCTGTTCGCGGACCCGTTGCAGTTCGCCTACGAGCCGCGGGAGCAGATCGAGTTTGTGGCGCACGGCCGCGGCTACCTCGGCCCGTTCGCGGCGGAGCCGGCGACCAGCTGGGCGGCGCCGCACCTGGCCGGCATCGCCGCCCGCATCCTGTCGCTGCGGCCGAGCCTCAAGCCGTTTGAGATGAAGACGATCTTGTACTGGATGTTTCGGGCGGAGACTGGCGAGCGGCCGGCGTGAGGAGGGGATCGTCGCTCCGACGCCGCCCGAGGAGTCGGAGCGAAGGAAACTTGTTAGAGAGGGATCGTCATGGAAGTCGAATACGATCTGACGCCCGATGACCTGCTGGCGTTCCAGCGCTATCACCAGAGGAGCTCGCCGCAGCCCCAGCAGCGCGGCGGGCCGGCGAACGCGCTGGTCGGGACCGTGATCTTCATCGCGGTCGCCACGACGGCGCTTTTCTTCTTCCTGTCGGACGATCCCACGGCCGCCTGGTACCTGATGATGGTCCCGTTCGTCGGCCTCGGGGCGGCGCTGGCCTTGCTGTGCGTGATCGTGTACGCGCGGGCTACGGCGCCGCGCCTCCTGTTTCGGGCGATGAAGCAGGGCCGCAACGCGGAGAAGTTCCTCGGCTGGCGCCGGCTGTCCATCGACGCGGAGGCGATTCGCAACACCTCGGAGTTCGCGTCTTCGGCCTACCTGTGGCACGGCATCGACCAGATCGGATCGACGCTGGATCACGCCTTTTTCTACATCAACACGACCACGGCCATCGTCGTACCGCGGCGCGCCTTCCGCGACGACCGGGCCTTCGACGACTTCCTGGAGGCGGCAAGGCATTATCACCGGATGGGGGGAGAAGTCATGCGGCGGGCGTGGGACCACCCTCCCACCGGAATGCAGGCGCCCGGCGGATCGGGCGGCGCCGCGGACGACCGGATCATTCCGGAGAAGGGCGGGCGGCCGTAGCGGTCGTCGCAACAGCCGCCGCGTGGCCGCACAGGCCTTCATTTCAAAGTGATGGTCCAGACGGTCGCTTCTCCCGCATCGAGGCTCAACCGCTTCGACACTTTGCCGACTGTCTCGGACTTCGCTTCGACGTCATGGTTTCCGGGTTCGGCGTCGATCGTGAGGGAGTCGAAAGGCAGCACGGTGCCGACGAATTTGCCGTCCAGGTAGAAATCCACGGCCACCCCCAGCGGATTATCTTCCGACCCCGAGCCGCCGGTGTCGTTCACAAATTTGATCTGGCCGTTGTCGTCCTGCACGGCTCGCGCGGCCGGCGCAGTCAGGACAAGCGAGAGCAGGGCGACCAGAACGAAAACGGACGCGCGACGCACATGCATGGAAACCTCCTCACGGTTGGCGGGGAGCATCACGATCGGTCAGCGGCGATCGACGCAGGGTGGACAGGGGAGGCTGCATTGGCGCAAATCTAGGTTAGGTTTTTCCGCCGTGCAACCAGTCTTATTGGATTTGCGGCGGGCGGCCGCTGCTCAGACCGCGCAGCGATTGCATCCCGCGCCCGTGTTCCAACGCCCAGACATGCGCCCCGCCGTCCGGGCCGAAGGCGGTCTGGGTGCTGACGGCCAACTTCCGCCCGGCCGAGCGGGCCCACGACAGATGAGGGGATCACGGCCCGGACGCCGCCCGAGGCGCCGCTGGAAGGCAAGCCGTGATTTGCACGGCGAAGTCAGCCGCGATTCCGATGGATCAAATCCACGAGAAGCACGCCGGGCAGAATCACGATGAGCAGGGGCGCCAGAAATGCGCAGACCATTTGCACCTCTTCGGGCCAGTGGAGAAAGTCGAGATACCCCCACAGACCGATGCAGGCGGCGACCATCAAAGCAAAGAACAGCACATAGCCAAGGAACGTGGAGAACGCGGAGCCGACGAATCGCGACAAGGCCCTGCCGGCAAGTATCGAGAGCATCAGGGCGGGGAACAGCAACGCGCAGCCGACCGTACAGGTGGGGACCACACCCTTGAAATCGGGATAGTCCGTCCAGGCCCAAACGCCGAGCCCCAGGGCCAGCACAAGATAAGCGACGGCCCACGTCACCAACACTTGACCCCGGCGCAGAGGAACTCGCCGGCTCAAGAACCGGGAGTCCTTCAAGTCCAGAACGCGGAAAGAGCCAAGAGGAAACATGGGGAACGCGGCAAACACGGCCCACACGGTTTTGACCCGCGAGCCGCAGTCGGTGCAGCGGTCGGCCCAGCCATAAAACATGCTCCCGCAGGCGTTGACCGTTCGCAACGCTCCGGCGCTCTCCCCTGAAGAACACGCCAGGCAGCCTGGACAGAATTGATCGGCCATAGGCAAATCGTCCCCGAGAAAGGCGGGCGACCGCAGCGTTCGCCGCGACGGCCGCCCTGCGCGGTGGAACGGCGGCGCTCATTCGGACTTGGGCGTCAGTCTGAAACGGCTCTTCCAGTCGCCGGCCCCCCGCGTGGCGCCGCTGAGCGAGGTGCGGTCTTCGGACAGCGTGAGCCGATAGTGATCCGTGCCTAGAATCTGCTGGGGGTCGTCGCGGCGATACCCTTCCAGCTTCAGACCGCGCGTCGCAGGGTCGTACGCGCCCCAGAAGTATTCGACGCCTTGTTCGCCGATCTTCGAGGCGTAATAGTCCCGAACCTCGTCGGACGCCTTCACGGGCGCCTTTTTCAGAGTCCAGTCGAAACGCCCATCCACGCGGCCCGAGAGGTCGAGCGCCAAGGTCATGTCGGCGTCGTAGACGGCGCCGTCCGAGCCTTCCCACGTGCCCGTCCACACCTTGGCGAGAGCGGTTTTGTCCTCGGCAGGAATCTCCGGCGGGGAACCCGTCGGCGGCCGCCCGTCGGATATTACCCCGTAGGACGTGTTGACGTCCCACCGGCCTTCGGCGACGACCTTAACGCGCCACTTCACGGTTCGGTTCGCGCCCGCCTCGACGTAGCAGAATTGCTCCAGGTCGGGGGCCAGCAGGCGCAGCTGTTTCGGCAACGCCAACCGAACGTTGAGCAGGACGACGCGCGGCCCGTTGTTGCGAAGCGTGGTCGCCACCGTGAACTCGTCGCCGATGTTGAGGGTCGCGGGCACATCCACTTTTCCGACCCACTGAATGGCGGCCTTTTCCTCCGGAGGCTTCGGTTCCTCGGCCCGAACGGACGCCGCCGGGGAAACGAGCCCCGCGGCCAGCCCCGCCAGACACAGCACGCGGAGGAATCCGCGGTTTTTGATGGTCATGTGATGGACTCCAGGTTGAGCCTTGGCAACAGCCGCCCATCAGCCGTCAATCCTCCCGGATGGTCCAGGTGGTCGTGCCGCCCGTCTCCACGCTCACGCTGCCGGTCGCTGTCCGGTCGTCCGTGGCCACCGCCTTGACCCGGTGGCCGCCCTCGGTGGCCTCGACCGTGATGAAGAGGCCCTTCAGCACGGTGCCGACGAACTCGCCGTCCACATAGCAATCCAGGGACACGCTGGTCTGATTCTCGAAGGTGATCTGGCCGTAGTCGGCCTGCACCGCCCGCGCGGCCGGCGGGGCGTTGCACAGGCAGAGGACGGCGACCAGGCCGATGACGAGGGCGTGACGCAGTTTCATGGGGGACCCCACAAGGTTGCATTGGTTTTGTGCGCTCCGCCAGCGGCAACCGGCGCTGGACGGACCTCGGACGGGGGCAACGAAATGAGTTTCTCTGTTGGACTGACGAACGTTGCGCAGTTGCGCAGGGCGACGCGACTTGGCGGGCCGCGCCGCCGCTACCAGCGGCGGCGCGGCCGGTCGTTCGCCGATGCCGCGATGAACGCGCCCACGATCAGGACGATCGCGACGTACACCCACCACGGCATGTAGCCGAGCCACGTCAGGGGGCCGTCGCCGCCGCCCGCGCTCCCGCTGGGGGGAGGGGGCGGTGGGGGGCCGGCCGCCGCGGCGGGCGACGCCGCGGCGTGGGGCGAGGATGGCGACGACTGCGAGGACGAATCCCCGCCGCCTCCCCCGCCATCGCCGCCGTGGGCAGGCGGCGGCGGGGGCGAGCCGGATGCGGACGACGAATGTTGCGCCGCTGTGTACGATTCCGGCGGCGTATAGGACGAGGGGGGCGTGTAGGCCGGCGGCGAATAGACCGCCGGCGGATCGTACCGGCGGCAGGCATCGGGGGCGGCGGGTCGTGCACGGGGGGCAAGTCGATCGGGGGCGGCGTGAAGTCGATCGGGGGCGGCGTGAAGTCGATCGGGGGCGGGATCGCGGGCGGCAGGTCGATTACGGGCGGGGGCGGGGGGATCGTCCGGCACGAATTGCGCCAGGGCGGCGCCGGCCAGCCCGAACAGGACCACGACGGACAGGGCGCCGACAGACGAAGATCGCATCATGGGAACCGCCTCCATTGAGGAAACCGGGCGACCTCTCCCCCAGAGATAACCGGCGTCTCGCCGCCAGGTCTGACAGCCGGCGGCGCGGATTCCCCCGAAAGGCGGCGGGCTATCGGCTACCACCCCAGGCCGACCCCATTCAGACGACTTTGAACCTCCGGTACGTTACAGACGATGACCGACCCGTCCGCGTTGCCCCACACCAGCGTGTTCCCGTCCGCGCTGAACTGGGATTGCACGCCGCTGACCAAGGAATCGATCCCGAGCGTCGCCAGAGGGGCGTCGCCGTCGCCGCGAAGCAGTTCGTAGCCGGACTTGACCTGAGCCGGGTTGGCCCGCGAACCACCCCTTGGGACCCATGTTCTCGGTAAGGTGCGGCCAGCAAATCCGACATGCCGGCGGGAGGGCAGCTCCAGCAAGTCGGCCCGGCCGCCCCCTGCTGGCACGACGGCGAGGAGCTTGCCCGTTGCATCAAAGCCCATCCCCTGCATGTCCGACTTTTTCGACGCCGCCGCGGGCCAGACTTCCGTCCCGGTGGCGCCGTCGAACACCTCGAACATCTCCTCCCCGCCGCCGTCCCCATGAAGGCCGTCGATCGCGAACCAACCGCCGCCCGGCGCCATCTTGATGTAACCGACGCGCCAGTTGAAATAGTCGATCTCACGAATCGGCTTCGCCGGCTCCGGCCCGAGGAGGTCTCGGAGGGGGCAGACGCGGCGGCGACCCTGGCCCCAAGGCACGTTGGCGCCGTCGGCGGCCTCGGCCCGGACCAGGAGCAGCTTTTTGCCCGCTGGATCGAAGGCCATGTTGTCCTGAAGCCCCGGCGGCAGCGGCCACGACTTTTCCTCGGCCGTGGCGAAGTCCCACAGCCGGGCCTCGGTCCCCGCCGCAAGGGCGAACTGGCGGTCGTCCGGGCTGAAGGCCAGGGCCGCGTTGTCCGCGTTGGTCCCCCGCGGCGCGTCCAGCAGGTGCAGCAGCGAACCGGTCCTCAGGTCCCACACGGCCGCCTGCCAGTCGTGCGACAGCGCGGCGAGAAGCGTGCCGTCGGGCGATAAACAGACCTTGGCGACCTGGCTGCTCAGCCCGCGCAACGTCTTCATCCCGCGTCCGGGTTCCAAAGCCCAGACATGCGCCCCGCCGTCCGAGCCGTAGCCGGTCTGGGTGCTGACGGCCAGCCTCCGCCCGTCCGGCGAGAAGGCCAGGCCCGTCATGAAGTCCGCGTGATAGAGGGTGATCAGCAGCCGGCCGGTGGCCACGTCCCAGAGCCGTGTGTAATAGCGGCCGGCCGAGGCCAGCGTCGCGCCGTCGGGGCTGAAGGCCACCCGATAAACGTCGTAATCGGATCCGTGACAGTAGGTTTGTGGGGCGTTGCGTTCCAGGTCCCAAACCGCGGTCGTGCCGCCTGCATCGCCGTCGGCCAGCAGCCAGTTCCGCAGGTCCGGGGCCGGCCGCCCCGCGCGTCGCGGGGAGCGGCCGAAGGCCAGGCCGTTGATGCGCGTGCGGCCGGCCGACGGCAGCGCGGCCGGCGCGCCCCGTCGGCAGCGGCCAGACGACGACCTTTCCGTCCTCGTCGCCCACGGCCACGCCGCTGCCGTCCGGGGCGACGGCCACCGCGCTGATCTTGCGGGCGCCGGGGTCGAATTCCCGCGACGGCCTTGCCGGAGGCCGCCTCCCAGACGGCGATCCGCGTCGAACCGTCCCCCAGGACGGCCGACGCCGCGACCACGGCTGCGTTCGGCGGTCAGGGCCATCAGCGGGCCGTTGCGGTTGTTCAGCGGCCCCGGATCTCCTTTGGCGGAAAAGCGGAACTCCCGGACCTGCTGTCGCCGCCCCACGTCCCAGAGGATCAGCCGCAGACGGTCCTTTGCGTCCGGGACCAATTGCAGCGGCGTCCCGTCGGCGTGGAAGGCGACCGGACCCGCCCCGAGGACCTTGGAAGCCGCGGGCGAATCGGCGCCGCCGTCCCAGAGCCTCGCCCCGTCATGGAACGCCCTTCCGTTGGTCGGAGCCGCGTCCTTCTCTTGTCGAAGCCGCCGAAGAGCAGCCGCTTGCCCTCGGCGTCGAAGGCGACCGACGAGGCGTCGAACTGGCCGGTGAAGTCCATCTCGATTTGCGCGTCGAGGCCGACGAGGACGGCGGCCGCCTGATTCCGCAGCTCGGCGTCGTTGGGGAGCTTGGCGGCGGTCTGCACCATCTTCCAGCCCTTGTCCGACCAGCCTTCGCGGCGCTCCGACAGGCGCAGCAGCTGCAACTGGCGCAGCAAGAGGTCGCGGTCGCGCTCCCGCGCGGTCGCTATCCTTGGCGGCCAGGGCGTTGGCCGAATTCTCTCGCTCCTGCGTCACCTGAAGCCAGGCGGAAACGAACCCCAACGCCGCCGTCAGCGTCAGGGCGATCGCCGCCGCCCAGCCCTTGTTCCGCAGCGACCAAAGCGCGACCCGGCGGACCAGGCCCGGCCGGGCCGACGTGGATTCCCGCCGCAGCCAGCGCCGCAGGTCCTCCGCGAAGTCCCGTGCGGTCGCATAACGCCGGTCGGCGTGTTTTTGGAGCGCTTTTCGGCAAATCGCCGACAAATCGCCCGGCACGCCGCGGACGTACTTCCGCGGAGGCTTCGGATCGCGGCTCAGCACCTGCTCTTGGATCGCCTTGACGGTCTCGCCGTCGAAGGCCCGCCGCAGGGCGAGCAGCTCGTAGAGCGTCGCGCCCAAACCCCACACGTCGGTTCGCGCGTCGAGCGCCTCCTTCCGCCACTGTTCCGGCGCCATGTATTGCGGCGTGCCGAGGAGGCCGCTGGCCGTGACTGCTTCCAGGGGGTCGGGCGCTTCCGTCGGGGCGGAATCAGGGGGCTGACGCCCCCCGCTCGCCAGGTAGGCCGCGAGGCCGAAGTCGATGATCCAGCACTGGCCCGCCCGGTCCACCATGATGTTGGACGGCTTGACGTCGCGGTGGAGGATTTGGGCCTTGTGGCAGTGGGCGTAGTGCAGGGCGTCCGCGGCGTCGCCCAGGACGGCGGCCACGGAACGGAAGTAGGCCGCCGGCAGGGCGAGCGGCCGGCGTGAGCCGGCTGATGCGACGACATCAGCCGGCTCACGCCGGCCGCTCGCCGGCGTATTCCCGGCCGACGACGCCCGTTCGACCAGGACGGCCAGGGTCGGCGTCTTGCCGCTGGGCGGCGGCGGCCCGTCCTCGCGCAGGGAGCGGATGACGTGGTGCAGCGCCACGCCCTCGATGAACGGCATGGCGAAGAACTGGAGCGCCCCGTCGCGGCCCGCCGTGTGAATCGGAACGATGTGCGTCTGGTGCAGCGACGCCAGCACCTCCTGCTCGCGCAGGAAGCGCGCCTCGGCGGAGGGGGAGAGGCGGCCGCGGCGGACGGTCTTGACGGCGACGCGACGGCCGAGCGACTCCTGCACCGCCTCGTAGATTTCGCCCATGCCGCCGCCGGCGATGCGGCGGACGATGCGGAATTCGCCCAGCCGGCTGGGCGGCGCGGGCGGCGCCGCCTCCGCTTCCGGCCGCGACCGGCGCATCAGGTCGTCGGCCGCGGCCAGCTGGCGCAACTCCTTCTCCAGGTGCGGGTGCGCGGAGACGTAGGCGGCGAGGACGACGGCGGGATCGCCGGCCGCGGCGAGGTCCTGGAGGAACCGCGCCAGGATCGGTTCGTCGGGGTCGAAAGCCGAGGACGATTGGCTCATCCCTCAAACCCCAAATCGCCGTGGCGCCGCCGCCACAGTTTTTGCAGCCGCCGCAGGGCGCGCAGGCAGCGCTGCGTCGCCGTGTTCTCCGACACGCCGAAATGCTGCCCCAGTTCCTCAAATGTAAGATCATCCTGGTAGCGTTTCAACAGAATTTCGCGCTCGTCGGGCCGGAGCAGCTCCATCGCCTGCCGCACCAGGTCGTACAGCTCTTGCCGGGCGGCCGCCGAGCTGGGGCTGGTCCCCGAGGCGACGAGGCCCAGCCCCAGCTGCACGGCGGTCTGTTCCGGCCACGCCTCGTCCCTGCCCGCAGTCGCGGCCTTGCGCGTGCTCCCGACGCCAGCAGTCGATGAAGCAATCGATGGTGATCTGGTACAGCCAGATGAAGACGGACGGGCTGCGCTTTTCAAGGTAGTCGGCCCAGCGGGCGTGGGCCTTGGCGAGCGCCGCGGCGAGAACGTCGTCGGGATCGACGCGCGCCCGCAGCGCCGGGTCGAGCCGGCCCTGGACGATGCGCCACAGGCGCGGCCGATGCTGCTCGAATTCCGCGGCCAGGTCGGGCGCGTCGATCGTCATGGCGGACCCCTGGGCTGCGATGCCTAACGGGGAGGAAATGTCCCCGTAGTATAGTACCGTCGGCCGGGGGGTGCGTCTGACAGGAGAGGGGTTGGTACTGCCTCTCCTTGTCCCATGGGTCCCATAGGACCTATAGGTCCTATGGGACCCATGGGACAAGGAGGGCCGCTGCCGAAGGAGTCTCGCTTAGCGGCGCGTCCGCCCCCCGATCACACCTGCTCGTCCATCTCGTTGAATTCCAGATAATGCAGGTGCCGATACAGCGGATTCTGCGCCAACAGCTCCTTGTGGACGCCGGACGCCACGACCTTGCCGTGCTGCAGCAAGAACAGCACGTCGCAGGAGCGGATCGTCGAGATCCGGTGCGGCAGGAAGATCACCGTCCGCCCCGGCAGCACCCGCGCCAGCGTGTCGTCCAACAGCGATTTGCTGTCCTCATCCAGCGCCTTTTCCGGCTCCTCGATGATGAGCAAAGCCGGGTCGCGCAGCACCGCCCGCGCCAGCGCGATGCGGAACCGCTCACTGACGCTCAACGGATGGCCCAACTCGCCGATGGGCGTCTCGTAGCCCTGCGGCAGCTTCTGGATGAAGTGGTGGGCGTGGGCCGCCTTGGCCGCCTCGATGATCTTCGGCAGCGTGTACGCCGGGTCGCCGCAGCCGATGTTGTTGGCCGCGGTGTCGTGGAAGACCAGATTGTGCTGCAGGACGCAGGCGATCTGCGCCCGCAGCGAATCCAGCGTCACCCAGCGCAGGTTGTGCTTGTCGATGCGGATCTCGCCCGAGGTGGGGTCCAGCAGCCGCGGAATCAGATAAACCAGGGCGTGTTTCTCCAGTTCGTCCGCTCCGATCAGGCCGACGCGCTTGCCGGCCGGGATCGTCAGCGACACGTTCTCCAGCAGCATGCGCGTGCCGCCCGGTTCCTTGAGGCTGACGTCGTCGAACTCGATGCGCTCGGCCAGCGGCGGCAGGAACTCGGCGCCGACCACCTGGCCGACGTCGCCGCGCCGGTCCAGGAACTTGAACAGCTGCAGCGCCGACTCCCGGCCGCGCCGCAGCGTGCGCCGCGCCGCCAGCCACTTCTCCGCCGGACGGTACAGGCTCACCAGCGCCGTCGCCAGCGCCACCATCCCCGCCACGCCCAGGCCGCCCGCCAGCACGATCACCCCGGCGACGTAAAGCAGCACCAGCGTGCATAACAGCGCCATCAGGCCCAGCAGCGGTCGCGGCATCGTGTCGCCGCGGTGGCGAATCCGCTGCGCCAGCGAATAGCGGGCCAGCTGCCGCTCCACGCGCGACTGGTTGAACTGCTCCATCAGGTACGTCTTGACCAGCCGCATCATCATCAGGCTTTCGCGGATCACCGTCAGCCGCTCGGCCGCGTGGTGCGTCGCCGCCGCGCTCTTGCGCCGGAAGCGGTTGGACATCCGACCGCCGATCAGGTAGACCAGCACGGCGAACAGCAGGAACGCCAGGGCCAGCCAGAATTGCACCACCAGCGCGAACGCCAGCAGCAGGCAGAACTTGATCGCCTCGCGGTAGGTGACCGTCATCCGGGCGTACAGGGCGTCGTGGACGGATTCGATGTGCCGCGTGAAGACGCTGACGGCCTCGCTGGGGCCGAGGGCGCGGAAGGCCAGCGTGCCGAGGCGGAAGGTGTGGTGGTAGACGGCCCGGCGGAAGCGGTGGGCGGCCCCGATCACGGCCCGCGCCGCCATGTCGTACATGAGCAGCAGCAGGAACGTCCCGAGCAGGGCCAGCACGATGGCCACGAGCAGCAGCCCCGTCAGGTGCAGGGGAAAGAACGTGCCCGTCTGCGGGGAGACGTTCCACAGCCACGGGTTCCATCGGGCGACCCAGGCGATGACGGGCGCCTGCAAGTCGTTGTTGAGGTGCGAGCGCACCACGAGGCTGAGCAGGCCGTGATCGACTTCGTGGTAGTTGTCGCCGTGGTAACGGTTGCGCCGCAGCATCTCTCGGAGCGATGCGTCGGGGACGTTGACGCTCTGGTGCATGACCGACGCCAGGTGAGCGCGCCAGAGGGCGTCGAGGTCGTCCGGGTCCATGTCCGGCGACGCCGACAGGGAGGCCAGCTGGAGGCTGTGGGTTTCGTCGTACCCCGCCAGCATGAGCCGGGCGACGCGCTCGTTGTTGCCGCCGCGCTCGGAGGCGAGGGCGGCGGCGGAGGCCACGGCGGACTCCCCCAGCGGGTCACCCACGACGTTCGCGGCGCCGGCCACTGTCAGGGCGGCGGCGGGGTCGGCGGCCGGCAGTTTGTTCCACTCGTCGAGGAAGCGGCCCTGAACGGCCGGCGAAACGTTATGGTAGGTGGGCAGCCGCCCGCGCCACACCATGAGGTCGGCGAACAGCCATAGCACCATAAGCAGGGCGAGGTACACGAGACAGGAGCCGACGCCCGCCGCGTGGGCCGTCCACTGGGCGGCCCGGTTGTAATTCAAGTAGGCGCAGGCCTTGGCAAAGGCGGTGCGCTCGTCGTCGCGTTCCACGGCGCCTCCTCGGGGTGTGGGGTGGACGGCCGCGCGGCGCCGGCAAAAGCAGAGATGATTTCGAGTCTGGGACGCCGCGCCAACCGCCCTTCCCCGTTGATTTTAGCAAAGTCCGGCGGTTCGGGGCGAGTGTTCCGGCGCCGGTAAACCGGGAAAACTCTTTCCCCGGCCGGTATTATTGGAGTACCATGAACACCGGCGAAAGAACCGGAACTGTTCTCGCGTCCAGTCGGCGATGATTTTTTTTGCGAATCGGCAAAATCCGGCGCAAGGGCCGGCGAATAACGTAGAGGGAGAAGACGAACAACCTCGTCGGCCTCCTCGACCGTTGTGTCACGGACCACGTTTTCCGAAAGGGGAAAGCACCATGTGCATGATGAAGAAGGTTGTGATCGCGGGCTTGGCCGTGGCGGTCGGTGTGGCCGTCCTGGCGTGGATCAGCCCGCCGCTGTTCGACTGGATGGTTCACCAGGGCAAGGCCCTCAAGGACGGCGCCGAGGACTCGATCCCGCTGGAGCAGCGCATCGACGTCCTCCAGGGCAAGCTCAAGGACATCAAGAACAACAAGGCCAAGTACTACGACCAGGCCGCCAAGGCGAAGGACGACGTGACGGCGCTGACCGACGAGGTGGCCCGGATGACCAGGGACACGGACGCCCAGTGGCAGGCGATGCAGAAGTTCCGCACCGACCTGGACACCCAGAAGACTTCCTACTCCTACAAGGACGCCACGTACAGCAGCCGCGCGGCGGCCGAAAAGAAGCTGAAGCAGGAGCTGGACTCCTACGAGATCGCTGAAAAGTCTTTGGCCTTCAAGAGGGACGCCCTGGACGCCAAGACTCAGGCATTGCAGGCGGCCCGCGAGCAGCTGGCCAACCTGGAGAGCCAGAACAACGAGATGGAAGCCCGCCTGGATCAGATGAGGGCCGAACTTGAAATGGTCCGCACCCGCGAGGCCCAGGCCGGTGTGCAGGCCGAGGACAACGAGCGCGCCAACCTGAAGGCCGAGATGGACGAGGTGGAGAAGAAGATCAAGCACCGGGAGACGGTCCTGGATCTCCACGCCGAGTTCGACAAGGGCCACGCCGACGCGCCGGCCGACAAAACCCCTGACGCCGACGTCCTGAAGCGGTTCGACAAGAAGGCCGCCGAGATGGACGGGACCAAGGCGGATGTCGCGGATCACAAATAATCCGCGATAAGGGACGGCCCTTCGCCGGACCTTTCCGAAGCGCCCTCCTTCGGAAAGGCGCGGCGAAGGGCCGGGCGAGGGGCCGCTTTGGGTTTCAGACGCAGTTTCAAGAGCGAGGCGAGCCGGCGGGTTTATCCCGCCGGGACAAGCCCGGCGGCTCGCCCCGGAGGGACGCCGGGATACGGGGGCCGCATGGCCGGGTTCGCATGGCTGGCGGTGCGACAGGCCCAGGAGGCGTTGAAGCACGGCCGCCTGGAAGAAGCGTTGCGGCTGCTGAATCAGCCGCACGCCCTGGAGCATCGCGGCGCCGCCGTGCTGACGACTCGGCTGGCGCGGGCGTTCACGATGCGGGCCGAGCGCCTCCTGCGGAAGGACGATGCGGAGGCCGCCTGGCGCGACCTGCTCCAGGCCGAACACCTCCACTCGCCGGAGAAGAACGCGGAGCAGCTGCGCGAAGCCCTGACGCGGTTGGGCGTCGCCGAGGTGCGTGCCTTGCTCCAGGCCGGCGAACCGGGACGGGCGGAAGAAGCCGCCGCCCGATTGCGCGGCAAGCTGGTCCGCACGTCGGAATTGCAGGTGGTCGAAGAGGCCGCCCGCGGCTGGCTGGCGGCCCGCGATCAGGCGGCCCGCGGCGAGTTCACGCGGGCGCTGGAAGGGGTGGAGCGCGTGGGGCGGCTGGTGCGCGGCCTTAAGGTCCTGGAAGAGTACGGCAAGGACCTGGGGCAGCGACAGCAGGTGTTGACCGGCTTGCTGGTGCGGCTGCACGAGGCGGCCGACGCCGGCCGTGGGGCCGACGTGGTTCACGCGGCCGAGCAGGTGCTGGCCGTCGCCCCGCAGCACCCCGAGGCCCGCAAGGCGCGCGGCCAGGCCTGGAAAGCGGTCGAGCCGGTGACGGTGGCGCTCAGCGAGTCGCGGCCGGAACCGCCAGCCTGCGCCGCCCAGCTCGCCGGATCGATTCCTGCTGTGGATCGACGGCGTCGGCGGTTATCTGGTCTGCATGGGGACGCGGGTCAACTTCGGCCAAGCGGTCCCCGGATCGCCAGTGGACGTGCCGCTGGTGGCCGACGTGTCGCGGATGCACGCCACGCTGAGCCGCGACGGCGAGGGCTACGTTCTGGAGGCCGTGCGGGCGCTGCAGGTGAACGGTAAGCCGGTCACGCGCACCCTGCTCCACCCCGGCGATCGGGTGACGCTCGGCGCCTCATGCCAGTTCCAGTTCTGGCAGCCCGCCCCGCCCAGCGCCACGGCCCGGCTGGATCTGGTGAGCGGCCATCGGCTGCTCCTGGGCGTGGACGGCGTGCTGGTGATGGCCGAGACGCTGATCCTGGGCGCCGGCCCCCAGGTCCACGTCCCGGCGCCGGACATGAAAGATCCGGTAGTGTTCTTCCGGCACAAGGACGGCCTGGGCCTGCGGCACGTCGGCCGCCTTACCGTCAACGGCAAGACGGTCCCGGAGCGAACGGTCCTTGGCCCGCGGGCCCTGGTTTCGGGCGACGATTTCGCCTTCGCCGTCGAGCCGGTCGGAAACAAAGGATGAACGAGGAATGATGAATGATGAATAAAAGATACCGTTAGATCCTGATTCTTGATTCATCGTTCATCATTCCTCGTTCATCGTTCCGGGAGGGGGATGCCCTATGCGATTCACCTACAGTTCCGGTCAGCGGCCCCTGGACGGCTTCACGATCAAGCGGGGCGTCGGCCGCGGCGGCTTCGGCGAGGTCTACTTCGCCGTCAGCGACGGCGGCAAGGAAGTGGCGCTCAAGCTGGTGCGCGGCGAGAACGAGATCGAGCTGCGCGGCGTGGCCCAGTGCATCAACCTCAAGCACCCCAACCTCGTCAGCATCTACGACCTGCGCAGCGACGGCCAGGGCGACGACTGGGTCGTCATGGAATATGTGGCCGGCGAGGCGCTCAACGTGGTGCTGCAGCGCCACCCGCAGGGACTGCCGCGCGAGCTGGCCCGCGAATGGTTCCTCGGCCTGGCCCGCGCGGTCGGCTACCTCCACGACCACGGCATCGTCCACCGCGACCTCAAGCCGGCCAACGTCTTCCTCGAGAACGGCCAGGTCAAAGTCGGCGATTACGGATTGAGCAAGTCGCTGACCAACAGCCAGGGCGCCCACAACACGCACAGCATCGGCACCGTCCACTACATGGCCCCGGAGATCGCCAGCGGCAAGTACAACAAGCAGATCGACGTTTACGCGGCCGGCGTCGTCTTCTACGAGATGCTGACCGGGCGCGTGCCGTTCGACGGCGAGACGCCCAGCGAAATCCTGATGAAGCACCTGACGACGCCGCCCGACCTGAGCAAGGTGCCGGCGGACTACCTGCCGATCGTGGCCAAGGCGCTGGCGAAGAACCCGGCCCAGCGCTACGCCAGCATGGCGGACATGGCCCGCGCGGTGGAGGCGGTCGGACACGCCGAACCGGCCGCGGCGCCGCCGCCGATCCCTCCGCCCTACCGCCGATCCGTCCCGCCGCCGATTCCCGACGCGCTGCCGACGATCCCGGTGCGGCCCATCCCGCCCAGGGCGCCGGAGCCGATGCTGACCGCGCTGCCGGCGTTCACGCTGCGGGACAAGGTCGGCGAGCTGACGCGGGCGCTGACGCTGAGCGTCCTGTTCGCCGCGGTGGCGACGGTGCTGTGGAAGGCGCTGGCCCCCTACACGGACTGGAACTTTCTCGGCACGGTCTTTTACCTCATCGTCGCGGTGAGCTGGTCGGTGCTGGTCCCGTCCAAGTTCTGGTCCGACCGGCGCGGCGACGGCTGGTCGCGGCGGATCATCCTGATGGTCGTCGGCGGCCTGATCGGCTTCGGCGCCCTGTGGCTGGACGGCTGGTCGCCGGGCCAGGCGCCGCCGCCGAACCTGACGCCGGATATGCCCACGTCGGTGGTCTCGTCGATCGCGCCGTCCGGCGTGCTGAACGAGGCGAGCTACATCAGCTATTTCGGCCTGGCCTTCTTCGCGCTGCGGTGGTGGCGCATGGCCGACCGCCGGCGGCCGCAGCGGTTCAGCTTCGCCCCGGTGCTGGCGGCGGCGTTCTGGGGCCTGGTGCTGCTGCTGGTGGGCGGGTTCCAGATGTGGTACGGCGCCGGCGTGCTGATGATCGCGTCGGCCGTGGTGCAGCTGGTCAGCCCCTGGGAACCGCCGCCCCCGCCGCCGGCCCGGCGGATGCGCCTGCGGTACGCCTGACCGTGGAGAGGAGAAACGTCATGCATCGCTGCGTTTTCATAGCGGCGTTGTGCTTCGCGCTGGCGGGGTTCATCTACCTGATGCGGGGCGCCGCCGGTCAACCGGCCGCGCCGCCGCAGCCGGTTATTGTTGCGCCGATCGCACCGATCCCGCCGATCGCGCCGATCCCGCCGATCCCGCCGATCGCGCCGATCCCGCCGATCCCGCCGATCGCGCCGGCCCCGCCGCAGCCGCCCGCCGTGCCCGGCGTGCCCGCCCCGGCGCAACCGCCGGTGAACCTCCCCCGTCAGCCTTCCCGGCACGTCGTGCCGCCGCCTCCGTCCGACCGCGCCTGGGAGGAGCCGGCCTACGGCCAGACGAGGAACGACGCCGAGCAGGTGGCCCTGGATTTGGCCCGGAAGTCCGTCGAGGATTACCTGGATCGGAACTTCCACGACATTGGCTGGAAGCCGACCAACGAGGACCTCCTCCAGTTCGGCGTCGTCCGCATCGAAGTACAGCCGCCGGACCCGAAGCTGGAAGGACCGCGCAAGGAGTCGTACCTGGCGACCGCTTATGTCGATGTGAGCGATCCGAATCTTCGCAAAATGCAGACGAAAGTCGATGCGGCGCGGAGGGCGAGACTGGAGCCGGCCGTCACTCAGCGCCATTTGCTCGTCGGCCGCATCCTGGGGTCGTTCGTGGCGCTGTTCCTGGTGGTCTTCGGCTACGTCAAGCTGGAGGAGCTGACGCGCGGCTACTACACCACGCTGCTGCGGCTGGGCGCCGGGGCGGTGGTGCTGCTGGCGGTGCTGGGGCTGTTTCTGGCGTTCTGAATGAGGCGAGCGGCGCGGCGTCAGCCCGCCGGTGAACCTTCACCGGCGGGCTGACGCCGCGCCGCTCGCCTTTTCCGTTTCAATTCCCACTAATCCACTCGCCGCCCTCGATCTTGAACATCCCTGTACTGCGGATGTAGATGATCGTTTTTCCCTCAATTCGCTGCGGCTCGGCGCCCCTTTGCTTCTGCTTGTAGAGCGTCGCCAGGCCGTTTTCGCCGCCCTCGAAGATGATCTGGTCCTTGGCCTCGTTGTAGGTCAACGTGTCCGAGTGGCCCCAGAAGTCTTTGGCCTGGACCGTCACGTGCCCCTTGGCCGTCATCTCCTGCTGCGACTTGTTCTTGTCGCCGTGATCGACCACGTTCAGCCGATCGGCCCGCAGGTACATGGCCCCTTCCGGCAGATGGTTGAGGACCTCGTCGAGGTCGATCTGTACGTTGGGGTCGTCGCACGGCATGTTCAGCACGCGGACGCTCTCAAAAAACGAAGCCGACTTCGTCTTGGTGTTGACGTACATGTGGCCGCCGCCGGTGCTGACGCCGTAGGTGATGTAGGTCAGCTTCATGGGGTCGTCGGGCTTGGCGGGGTCGGGCTTGGCCGCCGTCACCTTGCCGCCGGCCGGCGCGGCCAGGGGGTCCTGGCCGCCGCGCTGGAACAGGCGCACCTCGCCGGGGCCGGGGCGCGGATCTCGTTGCCCTCGCTGGCCGCGTCGGGCTTGGCGGCGGCGTCCTCCGGCTCCAGTGCGCTCATCTCCAGCCCCTCGGCAACGATGCGCTGGTAGCGCACCAGGCGGTCGCCGTCCAACGTCCGGTTCTCGATGCGGACGTCTTTGGAGCAGACGAGCTCCTTCACCCGCGGCGGCGGGCCGCCGCGATTACCTTCCTTGAGGGATATCGCTTTGTCGAAGGACACCCGCATCTCGTCCTGACACGCCAGACGCGCGTTGTCCTCGTCGGCCTGGACGGCCTCGGTGAAAATGGCGTATTTGCCGGTGAAGAGCATGTCCTTCTTCCAGTAAATCGTCAGCGGCACGGGCTTCTCCAGCGGCTGGCCCTGGAAGTCGCTCTTGCTCTCCATCTGCATGGCCCCGGCGCCGTTGACCCACGCCTTGTTGGCCGCCTGGTCGATGTTCACCTCCGGACCCATGATGTAAATCTGGTCCATCATCAGCTGGGCCAGGTCGCCCATGACGACCAGGAAATTCCCCTCGGGATGGTAGGTCATTTCCAGCGAGTCGCCCTTCACGTCCACGCCCTTCTCGCCTTCCTTGGCGGGGTCCTGATGCACGCTGACGTCGCCCTCGGCCTGGAGCTTTTCCAGGGTGCTTTTCTGTTCGCAGCGGGCCACCCAGGCGTACACGGAACGGGCCGTGAGGTCGATGGGTTTGGCCGGCGCCGCCGGGGCGTCGGCCGCGGCCGCCGGGGCGGGCGCGGCGGCGACGGGCGCCGATCCGGCCGGCCTTGCGGCCGGGTGGAGCGGCGGGCCGGCCGCGCCCGGCTTGACCGTCGGGGCCGCGGCCGGCAGCGCCTCGCCCGGCACGTCGTGGAACCACACGACCAGCAGGCCGGCGTGCGGAATGGTCAGCTCGCTCGAACGGACGGCGACGTTGCCGACGGCCTCGACGTGGCTGGGCCGACGGGCGGCCTGCGGGTTGGCCGGGGTCGCCGCCGCCGGCCCGCCCTCCGCCGCGGCCAGCCAAACCTTGAGCGTGTCGGCCTGGAGCGTCTGGTCGTGTTCGTCGTCGGTGAACGTCGCCGCCCCGCTCAGGACGATCAGGTCCTGGGCGCCGTCCTTGGTGGAGACGAGCTTTTCCCGCCAGGCGGCGTGCGTGGACAGCTTCTTGGTGGTCTTGTCGAGGAGGTCGATCTGGCCCGGCCCCAGGGCCGTCACCTGCCGCGCGGCCTTGCCGTCCGGCCCCGGCGGCAGCTCCAGGATCTGGAGCTGGCGGGCGTGGATCTTGTTGCCCTCCTGGTCGGCCTTCATGCCGGAATCCGGCTTATTCGGATCCTGTTTCAGGACCGTCAGCCTGGTCCGCGCGTCGTACTGGAGGTCGTAGCACCAGGCCGAAAGCTTCTGTTCGTCGGAGTGCAGCTCGACCAAGCCTTCCCCCTCGCCGACGGCGTGGGCGCTGTCGATGGTCAGGCCGTGATCGGGGCCGTCGTCGTGGGGGCTGGGGCCGCCGTCCTTGTGGGACAGCCGCAGCTCCAGGTGCTGGCAGGACAGCTTGTCCTGGGGGGCCTTGTCGTCGGGCGCGGGGGTGGTGTAGCGGATCACCTTGACGGTGCGGTCCTCCGGGCCAGGGTGCGCGGCGTCGGCGTTGGGCGCGTCGAAGCGAGCTATGTCGCCGTCCTTTTTGAACTCGTACTCGAAACGGCCGGGAGTGTAGATGTTGACGTGCGCCTTTTCCGGCGGCCCGGCCGGCGGGGCGGCCTTCGCCTTCCCCTCCGGCGGGTTCGACAGGAAGTCGCCGGAAGCGTACAGGTTCATGTCCACGCCGGACTTCAGGACGATGCGTTCCACGCCGGTGAAGCCGCCGCCCCGCGGCTTGCCGCGCCGCGCCGGCTTGGCGTCCGGTCGGACCTCCGCGGCCGCGAGATGCACTTCCATCCCCCGGCCGGTGACGACCGTGGGCGGTTGATTCTGGTCGTCCTCGACGCGGACGTCGTCGTCGGTCCATATCAGACTTTTCGCCTCGTCATAATAGAGAGGCCCGTGAACGATGTCGAGGTGCAGGTGTTTGTCGCGCTCGGCCGTGCGGTGGTTGTTGACGATTTCGATGTTGTCGGCGTCGTCGCCGAGCAGCTCGGCGGCGATGATGCGTCGGCCGCCGAAGTCCTTGTCGTTCTGGCCGAGCTTCTTGTCGAAGGTCAGGTACGCCTGCTTGGCCCGGACGGTGTTGATCTCGGGAAACTTGCCGTCGTCGTGGGCCTTGAACAGGGCGACGCTGACGCGGTCGAGTTGCAGCCGGCCGTCGTCCTCAATGGTGAAGTTGCGGGCGGCCACGACCATGTTCTTGGAGTTCAGCTCCAGCTTGAGGGGCCATTTCAGCTCGGGGCAGTCCTGACCGAAGGCCTGGCGCAGCTTGTCTTCGAGCTTGAGTCCGTGCGACGGCAGCGGCCCGGACGGCAAATGGCCGGGGTCGGGCGGCAGATCGGCCGCGGGCAGCGGCGGCAGGCCGTCGATGCCGCCCAGTGCGGTGGAGTACAGCATGTAGCCGGAGAAGAAGACGAAGAAGCCCAACGCCAGCAGTACGATCCGCTTGGGTGTCCACATGGGTTGGTCCCTGCCCTGCTCCGTTCAGCCGCTCTTCGCAGAAGAGCGCGTCGCCGACGCGCTCTTCTGCGAAGAGCGGCTGAACGGATGCAACGTCGCTTCGCCTCAGAATTCCGGATTCCGCAACCGCTCGGCCAGCCGTCCCCACTCGCCCTGACAGCGCAGCACCAGCTCGATCACCTCGCGCACGGCCCCACGGCCGCCGCCGGCGCGGGTGACGTAGTGGGCGGCGGCCCGCGCCTCGCGGCAGCCGTCGGCGACGGACACCGCCAGGCCGCAGTCCCGCAACAGCGGCAGGTCCGGCACGTCGTCGCCGACATAACAGATCGCCGACGGTTCCATCGCCGCCTCTTCCAGCAGTCGGCGGTAAGCGGGCAGCTTGTCCGACGCCCCCTGGAAGACGAAATCGACGCCCAGCTCGGCCGCCCGCGCATCCACCACCGGCGACGACCGGCCCGTTATCAGGGCGCAGCGCCGCCCCGCCAGCCGCCACAGCTTGATCCCCGATCCGTCGCGGACGTGGAACCTCTTTATTTCCAGGCCGCCGGTGCCGTAGACGATGCCGCCCTCGGTCAGCACGCCGTCCACGTCCAGCACGAGCAGCCGGACGGCGCGGCAGCGCTCCGCGAGCGTCTGGGAGGCGGTTTGCATGGCTTCGTCCTCCCACCCCGGTTTCAGGCCACCCGAACCGCCGTCTCTTCGGCCGAAATCGCACCAATCAGGTCCGTCACGTCCAGCAACCCAACCGGCCGGCCGTCGGCGTCCACGACCGGCAGTTCGCTGATCTTGTGCCGCCGCAGCACGTCCACCGCATCCAGGACGCGCGACCCGAGCGCAGCCGTCAGCGGGTTGTGCGTCATCACCTCGGCGATGGGCCGGTCGAGCGCCTCGTCGCGGCGGGCTTCGATCAGCCGGGCCAGGTCGCTGTCGGTGAACAGGCCGCACAGCCGGCCGTCGGCGTCGGTCAGCATGACGGCCCCGGTGCGGCGGCCGCGGTGACGCGCCCTTGCGAACACGCTGCGAACCGTGTCGGTCGCCGGGGCCACGCGCAGCTCGGCGCCCTGGCGCATGGCCGCCTCCACCTTGAGCAGCTTGCGGCCGAGACTGCCGGCCGGGTGGAAGCGGGCGAAATCCTCGTGCGTGAATTCCCGCTCCTGGCTGAGGACGAAGGCCAGGGCGTCGCCCAGCGCGATCATGGCCGTGGTGCTGGCGCTGGGCGCCAGGCCGAGCGGGCAAACCTCGTCCAGCGGGCCGTACACGATCGCCACATCGGCCTTGCGGGCAAGGGTGCTGTTGGCGTTCCCCGTCAGCGCGATCAGCGCCGCGCCAGCGGCCGCAAAGGGCCGAGCAGGCGCAGGATCTCCTCGCTCTCGCCGCTGTGCGAAAGCACCAGCACGGCGTCGTCGGGATGGACCATGCCGAGGTCGCCGTGGACGGCTTTCGTGGCGTCGAGGAAGTAGGCGCGGGCGCCGGTCGAGTTGAGGGTGCCGGCGATTTTGAGACCCACGTCGGCGGATTTGCCGGTGCCGGTGACGGCGACGCGGCCGGCGCCTTCGGCGGTGACGCGGAGGAGGAGATCGACGGCCTGGAGGAAGGAGTCGTCGAGACGACGGGCGACGAGTTCGAGGCCGGCCGCCTCGGCGCGGAGGACGCGGCGGGCGTAGTCGAGCCGGCCGTCCCGCCGGGCCGGCGGTTCGGGCAGGTGGACTTGCAGGGACATCGGCGCCTCCATGCGCGGTCGGATGCGGACCCTGGCCTCCTGCCCGGTCCGCCCGCGACTATAGCCGAAGTGGGCGGAAATACAACCGCACCCACCGGCTCGCGCTCGGCATAACATCGGCAAGCGGCGCGGGCGGCGTCAGTCGATCGGCGCCGCCAGGGGGAGCGCGATGGGAAAGGGAGGAGGGAAGAATACGAAAAAAGGGTTGCGCCGGAGGGGCGGAGCGGATACGATGGACGAAGACCCGCCCCGCCGTCCCACCCAACCGAGACCTCCGCCATGCGTCCCGTCGTTACATTCTTCGCCGTCCTCGCAGCCTTCCTTCCCGCCGCGTTCGCCGCCGACCCCTGCACGTCCGGCCTGGCGCCCGGTCAGAAGGTGGGGCCGTATTCCTCCATCGTCTCGGTCGGCGCCGAGCGCGGCGAATCGCACTGCTACATCTGCGACACCGCCGAACACCCGGCCGCGATCGTCTTCGCGCGGACGCTGACCGACCCGCTGGGCCAGCTGACCGCCGGCCTCGACAAGGCCGTCGCCGACCACAAGGCCGCCGACCTGCGGGCGTGGGTGACGTTTCTCAGCGACGACCAGACGGCGCTGGACCCCAAGCTGGTGGAATGGGGCCGGAAGTACGCGCTGCGCGACGTGCCGGTCGGCGTTTTCGAGAACCTCGACGGGCCGCCAAGCTACCGCCTCAACCGCGACGCCGACGTGACGGTGCTGCTCTTCGTCAACCACAAGGTGGTCGCCAACTTCGCGTTCCGACCGGGCGAGCTGACGGAGGAGCGCGTCGCGGACGTGCTGAAGGCGCTGCCGGGCATTCTGCCGGGGGAGAAGAAGTAGCGGATAAGAAGATTCACCACAAAGACACAAAGAACACAAAGGAACACAAAAAAGGCGGAAGAGAAAGTTCCCGGGCGCGCCTGTCTCGAACCATTATTTTTGTCTTCTTTGTCTTCCTTTGTGTTCTTTGTGTCTTTGTGGTGAGTTCTTTATGGCTGCTTCAGCGGCGGGAAGTTCTTCATAACCGCCGTTTCCTCCTTGCCGTCGTCGCCCAGATGGACGAAGCGGGCGCTGACGCCGTCCTCCTTCGCCAGGATCGGAAACGCCTTCTCCGGGCCGAGGACGCACACGATCTTCGTGTGACTGTCGGCGACGACGCCGTGCGGCGCCACGACCGTGCCGCTCATCCGCCCCACCAGGCCGATGCCTGTTTTCGGATCGACGATGTGTGAATAACGCTTGCCGTCGATCTCGACGAATTGCTCGGCGTCGCCGGAGGTGGACACGGCCGCGTCGTGCAGGGTCAGGTACGGGCCTTCCGTGGCGTCGTCCTCCTTCAACGGGGCGATGGCGATCTTCCAGCCGTCGGCGTCCGGCGGCGGGCCGCTCACCGCGATGTCGCCGCCCGCCGCCACCAGGGCGCGCGTCACGCCCTGCCTTTTCAGCACGGCGATCCCCTCGTCGGCCGCGTAGCCCTTGGCGATGCCGCCCAGGTCGAGCTGCATCCCGGCCTTGAGCAGCTGCACTGTATGCGCCTTCTCGTCGAGGACGACGTTCCTCCAGCCGACCAGGGCGCGGGCGGCCGCCAACTTCTCCGGGTCCGGCAACCGTTGCGTCCGCCTGGCCCGCCGCCACAGCCGCACCACCGGGCCGACGGTCACGTCGAACGCCCCGTCGGAGATGCGCGAAGTCTCCTGCGCCTTGGACAGCACGAAAAACAGCTCGTCGCTGACCGGAACCGGGTCGCCGCCGGATTTCGCGCACAGGCGCATCAATTCGCTGGCCGGGTCGTAGTCGGTCATGGTAGCATCAAGGGATGCGATCCTTGCGAACGCGGCAGCGGCGGCTTTGCCGGCCGTTTCCTGGTCCGGCGCATAGAGTATGATCTTGAACTCTGTGCCCATGTGGACTTCTTTGAACGCGAACCGGGACGGCGGCGGCTCGGCGCGGATCAGCGCCGGCGGCGAGGATTGCCGTAAAAACGGACAGGAAAACTCGAATATTCATGGCAGGCGTCTCTCGTTGAGGGGGCGGACTCGCCAAAACCCGTTTGGAGCTTAACACAGATGAGGCGCTGGATACAGCAGGCGATCGGGGTTTGCGCCTGGCGGCGGCCGGCGCGGCGGCGTGGCTGACGGCCGCGCCGACGACGGGACCGGCCCGGGCCGCCGACGCGCCCGCTAAAATCGAATCGTACAAGGAAGCCATCCCCGGCAGCGAAGTCTCGTTCGACATGGTCGCCATCCCCGGCGGCACGTTCGAGATGGGCAGCCCCGAGTCCGAGAAGGGCCGCGGCGCCGACGAGGGGCCGCAGCACCCCGTCGAGCTGAAGCCGTTCTGGATGGAGGCCAAGGAAACCACCTGGGACGAGTTCGACGCGTTCTGGCGCACCCGGCCGCCGGGCCAGAAGGAAGACGTCGAGCCGGAAGCCCCCAAGAACGCCGACGCCGTCACTCACCCGACCAAGCCCTACTCCGACGAGACGTGGCAGCACGGCCGCGAAAAGCACCCCGTCCTCGGCATCACCTACCACGCCGCCATGCAGTACTGCCGCTGGCTGTCGCTCAAGACCGGCAAGGTCTACCGCCTGCCGACCGAGGCCGAGTGGGAGTACGCCTGCCGCGCCGGCACGAAGACCGCCTACTTCTTCGGCGACGACCCGGCCAAGCTCGGCGACTACGCCTGGTTCACCGACAACGCCAACGGCGACCCGCAGGCGGTGGGGACCAAGAAGCCCAACCCCTGGGGTCTCTACGACATGTGCGGCAACGTGGACGAATACTGCCTGGACCACTATCAGAAAGATTATTACTCCATGTTCTCGCTGACGAAGCCGACGCTGCAGCCGGTCAACATCCCGGACAGCCGGCGTTTCGGGCACGTCGTCCGCGGCGGCTCGTGGGCCGACGAGGCGGCGCAGTGCCGCAGCGCGGCGCGGCGCGCCTCCGAGAAGAGCTGGATCACGCTCGACCCGCAGCGTCCGCAGAGCATCTGGTGGCTGACCAGCGCCGACTTCGTCGGCTTCCGCGTCGTGCGGCCGGTCGAAGAGCAGGAGAACCTTAAGGGTTATCACTCGAAGATCACGCTGCAGAGCAAATGACATCGCTTCGACCAGCCCGGAGCGCGAGCGACGGGGTTAGCCGAGACCCGTCGCTCGCGCTCCGGGCTGGTCCAAATACTCCCTTTTCCCTCACGAGGAGACCTCTCATGAAGAACTCGCAGAAACCGGAAGGCGGCCACTCGCGCCGCGACTTCCTGCAGGCGTCGGCCGTCGCGGCCGGGGCCGCCGCGGCCGCGTCGCTGTTCCCCTCCGGCGTCTTCGCCGGCGGGACCGACGCCATCAAGATCGGCCTGATCGGCTGCGGCGGCCGCGGCAGCGGCGCCGCCGACAACGTGATGCACTCCGCCCCCAACGTCTCCATCATCGCTCTCGCCGACGCCTTCGAGGACCGCCTCAACGGCTGCCGCGACGGCCTGATGAAAAACGTCGCCAACGACGACGAGGTCAAGAAGCTCGGCAACAAGGTGGACATTCCCAAGGAGCGCTGCTTCGTCGGCCTGGACGCCTACCAGAAGCTCCTCGACATCCCGGACATCAATTACGTCATGCTGGCCACCCCGCCCGGCTTCCGGCCGTACCACCTCAAGGCGGCCGTCGCGGCCGGCAAGAACATCTTCACCGAGAAGCCGGTCGGCACCGACGCCCCCGGCATCCGCACGGTGCTGGAGGCGGCCGAGGCGGCCCAGAAGAAGGGCCTGGCGATCGTGGGCGGCACGCAGCGGCGGCACCAGACCGGCTACCTCGAATCGATGAAGCGCATCCACGGCGGCGAGATGGGCGACGTCACCTCCGGCCGGGCCTACTGGAACCAGGGCGTGCTGTGGTTCAAGCCGCACCAGCCGGACCAGACCGAGGTGCAGTACCAGATGCGCAACTGGTACAACTTCACATGGCTCTGCGGCGATCACATCGTCGAGCAGCACATCCACAACCTCGACGTGATGAACTGGGGCCTCCAGGCGCACCCGATCCGCGCGGTCGGCATGGGCGGCCGGCAGCGCAGCGTGCAAAACCCGCAGGACTACGGCGTCATCTTCGACCACTTCGCCGTGGACTACGAATACCCGAACAACGTCCACGTCCTGAGCATGTGCCGCCAGATCGACGGCTGCGAGAACAACGTCTCCGAGGCCTTCGCCGGCACGAAGGGCGACTGGCGCTCCGGCGGCTACGTCCTCAACGGCAAGCCGGTCCTCGCCAAGGGCGAGCGCGACAACGCGCCCTACGTGCAGGAGCACACCGACCTGATCGAGAGCATCCGCTCGGGCAAGCCTCTCAACGAGCTGAAGCGCGTTGCGGAAAGCACGATGACGGCCATCCTGGGCCGCATGACCACCTACACGGGCAAGGCCCTCAAGTGGGACGAGGCGCTGGCGTCGCAGGAGCAGCTGATGCCGGAGCCGGAGAAGCTGACCTGGGACACGAAGCTGCCGGAATGGAAGGTGGCCGTCCCTGGCCAGACGAAGTTCGCGTGATGCGGAGCGGGGGGGAGGACGGTCCCTCCCCCCGCCCTTTCGCCGGCAAGGAGGATCGCCATGCCGTCGCCATTCCCTGGAATGGACCCGTTTCTGGAAAGCCCAGCGTTCTTTCCCGGCCTCCACGGGAGTATGATCGCTTATCTCCGGGAGTTTCTTCAACCGCGCTTGCCCCCTCCGTATTATGCGGAAATCGCGGATCGCGTTTGGGTGGAAACATCGCGCCGGCCTCTGGAGCCGGACGTCAACGTCCTGCGCAGAGGAGCCGACGGGCGAGTCCGTCCCGAACGGCGGAGGCGTGGCGGTAGCTGCGGCGACCGCCACGCGAACACAGCCCGTGGTGGTGACGGTGCCGCACGAGGAGCGGCGGGAAACCGTCGTCGAAATCTACGCTCGCCAGGATCAGGAACGGCTGGTCACTTCCATCGAGGTCCTCAGTCTGGCGAACAAGACGCCCGGCGAGCAAGGGCGGGAGCAGTATCTCCGCAAACAGCGCGAGGTGCTGAACAGTCGCGTTCATCTGGTGGAGATCGACCTTCTGCGGGCCGGCCAGCACACCACCGCCGTACCGCTGGCCTACGCCCTTCCCAAAACCGGGCCGTTCGACTACCATGTCTGCATCCACCACTTCGACAACCTGGAAGACTATTTCCTTTACACCATCCTCGTGGCCGAGCGTCTGCCGGAAATCGCCGTGCCCCTCCTTCCGGGCGACCCGCCCGTGAACGTCGATCTGCAGGCCGTCTTCGACCGCTGTTACGACACCGGCCCCTACCGCCGTCGCGTCCGCTACGCCGAAACCGCCCCGGTCCCTCCGCTCAAGCCGGAACAGGCCGAATGGGCGACGCGATTGCTCCGCGAGAAGGGGCTGCTTCCCGCGCCGCCGGCTGCATGAAACCGTCCAGGCCCACGCCTCCGCCGCGCTCCCCTTGCGAAATGGAAAAATGTAGGAACAATAGGAGATGGGCAAAGAATCGGCGTGACATGAACGGCTGAATCGTTCCGATCGCCCCCAGCGTTGTTAGTCGCGGCCGCCTGTCTCGTCCTTTAGCTGAGGACCAGTACGGGGACCTCCCCCTGGCCTGCGGGTGGGGCGAATGAAGAATGGACGGGTGAAATCGACCCCCCATACGGCGCCGAGCCGCGCGCGGACTTCGAGGCGCTGTACGAAAAACACAGCCGGGAAGTCTGGGCGCTGGCCTATGCCCGTTGGATGAACGCCGACACGGCGATGGACGTGGCGCAGGAAGCGTTTTTGCGGCTTTGGAAACAGTGGGAAGACGGCGAAGTCATTCTCAACCCGCGGGCCTGGCTGCTGCGGGTGGCGCGGAACCTGGCGGAGGACTACGCCAAGAGCGCCTTTCGGCGTAACGGCACGCACCCACCGCAGACGATGAACGGAGTACAGGGCCGCGAGCCGCTGCCGCAGGAAAGTTTGGAACGGGAAGAAACCTTCGCGCAGCTCCGCGACGTGATGGCGCTGCTGCACGAGACCGACCGCGAGATCCTGACCTTGCGGTACGCTCTGGACTATAATACAGACGCCATCGCCGAGACGCTGGGCATCAACGCGACCGCCGTTCACATGCGACTCTCCCGGGCTCGCCAGCGGTTGGCGGACCGGCTGCAGGCGAACGGCGTGCATCACTCGCCCTGAACGAATTCTTAGCGGCGCCGGGTCAGGAGGCGCCGCCAACGCGAGACGGACGATGACCTTACTCTCTCCACCCGCTTCGAGGGGCGGCCCGCCGCCCGAAGACCTCGATCGCCGGCTCGGCGCCCTCTTCCGGGCGCAGATGCCGCACCCGTGGCCGCCCGCCCCGGCGACCCCGCTTCGCCGTACCGCGCCGCTTCCCGCCGCGCCGCCCCGGACGAGGTGGCCGTTGCTGCGCAGCCGGCTCGCGCTGGCCGCCTCCGTGGCACTGCTGACGACGGGGCTGCTTTTCCTCGCCGGCGCGTTCCAGGGACGGCCGACCTCAACCGGCTCGGGGCTTCCGGTGAACGGAACGAGCGCCGACCGCGGCAACAACCCCCTTGGGTATCCGACACCGCCCCGCATCACGTTCCCGTCCGAGACGGGCGGCCCGTCCAAGCTCAAGATCGACGAGAGCTTGATCCAGGAACCCAACGGCACGACCATCCACGTCAACGTGACGGATTGGCCGGTGTCGCCGAAATGAGGGCGTCCGCGTCTCGCCCGACCGGAGCGCTGGGAATGAACCGTACCTTCGCGGCTTTGAGCGTCGCCTGTCTCCTGGCGGGGGGCGTCGCGCAATGCGCTGCTCCCCCCCACCCCCACCCTCCCCGACCAGGGGGGAGGGGGCCAAGCAAACCCCCTCCCCCCTGGCGGGGGAGGGTGGGGGTGGGGGGGATGCCGCGTACCTCGGCGTCCTCTTCGGCCCCGTCTCGGAAGCCCTCTACGACCAGCTCCCGCAGCTCCCGCGCGACCAGGGCGTCCTCGTCACGCAGGTCCTCGCCGACTCGCCGGGCGAAAAGGCCGGCCTCCACCGCAACGACATCCTCCTGCAATACAACGATAAGAAGATCCGCGATTGCGACGATCTCGTCCGGCTGTTGCAGACCGACAAGCCGGGCCGCGCGATCAAGCTGACGTTCCTGCGCGGCGGCAAGGAAACCAGCGCCGACGCCGCGCTCGCCGTCGGCCCGGCCATTCGGACCGCCCAGGAAGTGAAGACCGGGGTCGGCGACACGGCCCCCGGCGTCGCCAAGGCGGGCGGCCCCGCCGCGGTCAGCGTCGCCGCCACGCCGCTGGAGCGCGGCCGGCTGAAAGTCACCATCGAGTTCTACCCCGAAGACGAGGCCCGCCTCAAAACCGTCACTTGCGAGGGCGCGCCGGACGAGATCGCCGGCCAGATCGATAAGCAGAACTTGCCGGAGCGCGAACGGGGCATGGTTCAGGCGGCGCTCAAGCGCATCCGGATGCTGAACTCCGACAAGGCGCCGCCGGGCCCGCCCTGAATTCCTCCATTTCCCCTCTACGTTTATCGATTCTCGGAAAAAACGAAGCCCGTTGCGCCCCGGCTGCGTCAGCCGTGTTCGGACTCAAGGACTCAGGATGCGCCGAACCATGCGCAACGGGCGCAAGGGCGCACGCCTTGGGAACAAGACGGCACGGCCGGGGTGCAGCTGATTTTCGGCGGCGGTTGTTGTCCGTTGGGAGGGGTTGTGGGTGCCATGCTTTCGCGGCCTTCGGGGACTGGCCAGGCCGTTCCGGGGCTTGTGGGCCGCGAAAGCATGGTTCCTTCGGGGACGTCCGGCGGATCCCGACATGCTTTCGCGGCCCGCACGCCCAGGGGGATAAAGGAGGCCTCCGCAGGCCGCGAAAGCATGGCACCCCCCCAAGTTCACAGGCCCTCTCGAAATCCGCCACCGTTTGACAGCCGCACCCGGACGGCCGCCCGCCCGAACCTTCTCATTGCGTTTTCATGAATCGCCGCATACATTCCCCTGGGGACCGGCGCCGCCGCCGGCCCTCATTTCCCGACTGCCTCGCTCCGAAAAACTGCCGAAGCTCCGCAAAGGGGGAGGTCATGGCGAAGGTCAAGGAACTGCACGTCAACGGCTCGCCCCACGCCCTCGACGCCGACGGCGACCGCAGCCTGCTCGGCGTCCTGCGCGACGATCTCGGCCTGACCGGGCCGAAGTACGGCTGCGGCGAAGGCCAGTGCGGCGCCTGCACCGTCCTGCTCGACGGCGCCCGCGTCCGTTCCTGCGTCACGCGCATGGACGTGGCGGAGGGCAAAAAGGTCCAGACCATCGAGGGACTCGCGGACGGCGATAAGCTCCATCCGGTTCAGGAGGCGTTCCTCGACAAGTGCGCCTTCCAGTGCGGCTATTGCACGCCGGGCATGGTGATGTCGGCCGTGGCCCTGCTGAACCGGCAGCCCGAGCCGAAGCGGGAAGACATCGTCCGCTTCATGGACAAGAACATCTGCCGCTGCGGCGCCTACGTTCGCATCGTGGCGGCCGTTCAGTCCGCGGCGGAGCGGATGAAAGGAGCGGCGAAATGAGCCAATCACCCTCCGTACCATCGCTCTTCGAGCCGGAGCGCTACGAGCTGAACGAGGGCGCCGGCGGCTGGGAGCTGGATCGACGGCAATTCTTCCGCATCGCCGGCGGCGGGGTCGTCGTCGCCCTGCTGCTCGGCGGCAAGGTTTTCGGCCAGCGGCCGGGCGCGGGCCTGCCGGCCCGAAGGAGGTCGGCGCCTGGCTGCACGTCGGCGAGGACGGCGCCGTCACCGTCTACACCGGCAAGGTGGAGATCGGCCAGAACATCCGCACGTCGCTCACGCAGGTCGTCGCCGAGGAGTTGCATGCGCCGGTCGAGCGGGTGCGCCTCGTCATGGCGGACACGGCGCTGACGCCCTACGACATGGGCACGTTCGGCAGCAGCACGACGCCGCAGATGGCCTCCCAGCTCCGCCGCGTCGGCGCCGCGGCCCGCGAGGAGCTGATCGGTCTGGCGGCGGAGCAGGCGAAGGTCGATCGGGCGTCTCTCAGCGTCAAGGACGGCAAGGTCGTGGGGCCGGACGGGAAGCCGTCCTTCGACTTCGGCGAGCTGACAAAGGGCAAGAAGCTGATGCGGACCATCGGCGACGACGCCCCGACCACACCGGCCGACAAATGGACGACGGCCGGCACGTCGGTCCCCAAGGTGGGCGGCCGGACCTTCGTCACCGGGGCGCACTCCTACGCCTCGGACGTGAAGCGGCCGGGGATGCTCGTGGGAAAAGTGCTGCGGCCGCCGAGTTTCAAGGCGACGCTGGTTTCCATCAAGACCGCCGACGCCGAGGCGACGCCCGGCGTCACGGTGGTCCACGACGGCGATTTCGTCGGCGTCGCCGCACCGAGCGAGCGCGAGGCCGAGAACGCCCTCGACGCCGTGCAGGCCGAATGGCGCGAGACGCCGCAGCCGTCCGCGAAGGATCTCTTCAAGTACCTCAAGGACCACGCCGGCGCCGGGGGCGGCGGCTTCGGCAGGGGGGCCGATACGCGCGGCTCGGTCGAGGAAGGGATGAAGGCGGCCGACGCCAAGCTGGAAGCGACTTACACGGTGGCCTATATCGCTCATGCGCCGCTGGAGCCGCGGGCGGCCGTCGCCGAGTGGGCCGACGGCAAGCTGACCGTCTGGACCGGGACGCAGCGGCCGTTCGGCGTGCGCGGCGACCTGGCCAAGGCGCTCAACCTGCCCGACGAAAACGTCCACGTCATCGCCCCCGACATGGGTTCCGGCTACGGCGGCAAGCACACCGGCGAGGCGGCGCTGGAGGCGGCGCGGCTGGCGAAGGCGGCGGGCAAGCCGGTCCGGGTGGTGTGGACGCGCAAGGAAGAATTCACCTGGGCCTACTTCCGGCCGGCCGGCGTCATCGACGTAAGGGGCGGGGCCACGAAGGACGGCACGCTCACTGCCTGGGAGTGCCACAACTACAACTCCGGCGCGTCGGCCCTGGCGACGCCCTACGACGTGGCCAACCGGCGCACCCAGTTCCACTCGGCCGATTCGCCGCTGCGCCAGGGGTCGTACCGCGGCCTGGCGGCGACGGCCAACGCTTTCGTCCGCGAATCGCACATGGACGATCTGGCACAGGCGATCGGGATGGACCCGCTGGCCTTCCGCCTGAAGAACCTCAAGGACGACCGACTCCGCGCGGTCCTGGAAGCGGCGGCGGACAAGTTCGGCTGGGGCAAGGCGACGGCCGCCGCCGGACGCGGTTTCGGCATCGCCGCCGCGACGGAGAAGGGCAGCTACGTGGCGACCTGCGCGGAAGTCTCCGTGGACCGCGAGCGCGGGCGGATTCAGGTGCAGCGGCTGGTGTCGGCCTTCGATTGCGGGGCGGTGCTGAATCCCGACCACCTCAAGAACCAGATCGAGGGCGGCGCGATCATGGCCCTCGGCGGAGCGCTTTTCGAGCAAATCGACTTCGCCGACGGCAAGGTCCTCAACGCCGCCTTCGCCGACTACCGCGTGCCGCGCTTCCGCGACGCCCCGGCGGTTCTGGAGGTCGTGCTGGTGAACCGCAAGGACGTGCCGTCGGCGGGGGCCGGCGAGACGCCGCTGATTGCGACGGCGCCCGGCGGTCGGCAACGCCGTCTTCCAGGCGACCGGCGTCCGGCTGCGGTCGCTGCCGATGGACTTCTCCCATGCGTGAGCTGCTGGCCGAGGTCGTCGCCGCCCTGGAACGCCGACGGCCGTGCGTCTGGTGCGCCGTGGTCGAGACGCGCGGCTCGACGCCGCAGAAGCCGGGCGCAGCCCTGCTCGTCTGGCCGGACGGCGGCCAGGTTGGCACGCTCGGCGGCGGCTGCGTCGAGGCGGAAGTGAAGCAGCGAGCGCTCCAGGCCCTCCATGTCGGGGACGGCTGTGCGGAAGTGCGGACATTTCATCTCGACGACATCCACGGATGGGACGACGGTTTGATTTGCGGCGGCCGCATGACCATCCTCATGCACCCACTGCCCGCCGGCGCCACTGAGCCGGCCGCCGACTACTACCGCCATTTGCACGGCCTCGCCGAACGGGGCCTCGGCTTTACCGAGGCCGTCGTGGTGGCCGACGCCGCCGGCCTGTCCGCCGGCGACCGCTATCTTTTCGACGCCGACGGCGCCCTCGCGGCCCGGCTCGCGGATCGGCCCGCGCCAGACTCCGTCCAGCCGGCGCCGTTGTCGGATCGGCCGCGGCCCACAACGCGGCAGGGCGTCGCCTACCTCCCGACCCTGCCGCGCGTCACGCTCTTCCTGATCGGCGGCGGCCACGTCGGCCAGGCGACGGCCCGCCTCGCCGCCGAGGTCGGATTTGCGATCTGGGTGCTCGACGACCGGGAGCAGTACGTCACGCCGGAGCGCTTCCCGACCGCCAGCCGCCGCATCGTCGGCGACGTCGGCCCGACCCTGGCCGACCTGGCGCCGTCGCTGACGCCGGACGTGTACGCCCTGATCCTGACGCGCGGCCACCGCCACGACGAGGAGGCCCTGTACCGGCTGGCGCCGTCGGCGTGCGGTTACGTCGGCATGATCGGCAGCCGTCGGAAGATAAAATTGATCTTTGAAGACATCATCGCCCGCGGCGTCCCGGCGGAGGCGCTGGCCCGGGTCCACGCGCCGCTGGGCCTGGACATCGGCTCGCAGACGGTGCCGGAAATCGCGGTGAGCATCGTCGCGGAGCTGATCGCCTGCCGCAATCTCGGCCCCGACGCGGCGCGGAGGGCGGCGCCATGATCTTCGCCGTCGTCCCCGCCGCCGGCCGGGCTTCGCGCATGGGCCGGCCGAAGCTGTCGCTGCCGCTGGGCGGGCGCACCGTGCTGGAACACGTCGTTGTCGCATTGCGACAGGGCGGCGTGGATGAGGTGCTGGTGGTCGCCGGGCCGCACGACCCCGCGCTGGCGCCCCTGGCCGAAGCGGCCGGCGCGGACGTCCTCCGCCTGGTGGAAGCCACGGCCGACATGCGGGCGACCGTGGAACACGGTTTACGCTATCTGGAGAAGCGCTTTCATCCGCGTCCGGACGACGCCTGGTTTCTGGCGCCGGCGGATCACCCCACGCTGGACGTGGACGTGGTGCGGCGGCTGTGCGCGGCTTATGCCGATCGGCGATCCCGGTCCATCCTGATTCCGGTGCATGAGGGGCGCCGCGGCCACCCGACGCTGATCGCCTGGCGCCACGTCGCCGGTGTTGGGGCGCTGCCCGATGGACAGGGCATAAACTCCTATTTGCGGTCGCATGTCGGAGATATTGCGGAAGTGCCGGCGGGGAGCGAGGCGGTGCTGTGCGACCTGGACACGCCGGAGGATTACGACCATTTCTTGCGGTCATGGTCGGGGAAGCGAGATGGCGGACCTGCTTTCCCGCCGTAACGGCCTTTCCGCTTTTCAGTACCCCGTTCTCGTTACTTCTGCCACCACCCCGCCAGGTTGATCCACCCGCCCGAGGAGTTCTCCTTGACGACGGCGTCGCGGCCCTCCGGCTTGTTCAGGAAGTCCGCCCACGCCTCGTAGTCCGCGGGCAGCTCCTTGCCGGTGATAGTGCGCAGCGATTCCGTGGCTCGGTTGCGCAGGGCCACGTCCTGATCGGTCCGCAGCACGTCGGCCAGGGCCTCGGTGGCCTGGTACTCCTTGAAGCGGCCCAGCGCGGGCGGCGGCGATGCGCTCGTCCATCTTGGCCTGCTTGTCCTCTGTCGCCCCTTCGACCGGCGGCTCCTTCACCACCTTGACCAGCAGCTCGACCGCGCCCGGCTGGCCCGTCGCCCCCAGCGCGTCGAGCGCCTGGCAGCGCAGGATGGTCGCCGTCTCCGGGTTGACGTTGCCGGCGCGGTAGTAGGCTTCCTTGAGGCCCTCGACGGCCCGCGGATCCTTGAAATGCCGCAGCGCGGAGACGGCCGCCAGCCGGCAGACGATCTGGCGGTCGCTCGTCGCGGCCGTCGTCAGCACCGACACGACCACGTCCTGATCGTGCTGGTCGCCGCCGTACTGCAACGGCTCGCGCAGCGCCCGCATGGCCCGGGCGCGGTCGTCCGGGTCCTGGCTGTCGCGCAGCACCACGAGCGGATCGGGATGGGCGAAGAGTCGGTTGAAGCTGAAATCGCGGCGCGTTACGTCGTCCCAGAACGTGCCGCAGCCGACCGAACCCAGGCAGGCCGCGGCCAGGGCGAACGTCAGCAGGCCGCGCCCGGCCGAACGTCGTCGTCTGTTGTGTGCGTCCACCGGCTTCCTCCCCTGACACCTGGCTCTTTGCGGGACGGGGGGTATAACCTCCCGTCGCGCCGGCGGCAAGGGCAAAGCACCGCCCGGCAGGCCGGGAAGCGTTCCGTTCGTCCCATTTAGTCCCATGCGTCGTATAGGCCCTATAGAACGCATGGGACAGGCGAAGACCCTACCGCCGGTTCGCAGACGCGCTTGGCACGGCCGGCAGACCGGGTAGAATGGGGAACGGCCTCCGCCCCCTCACCCCAACCCCTCTCCCCCGAAGCCGGAGAGGGGTTCGGGGGGGGCCGAGGAACGCGTCTTGAAGGCGGTTATCTCACAGGACCATCATGGAAATCCAGGACCCCCTCGCGCTGGGCCGTCTCGCCGTCAAGGTCGGTCTCATCACGGACGCGCAGCTCGAGGAGACCCTCGACGAGTTCGGGGGCAAGCCGCCGGACCTGATCGCGTTGCTCCGCGGCCTGGAGCGGCGGGGCTGGCTGACGCCCTGGCAGAGCGCCAAGCTCCTGGCCGGCGACGACGCCGGTTATTTCCTCGGCGGCTACCGCATCCTCTACAAGGTGGCGTCGGGCAGCTTCGGCCGCGTCTTCCGCGCCGACGACCCCCGCGACGGCCGGATCGTGGCCATCAAGGTGCTGCGCAAGCGCTGGAGCGAGGACCAGCAGCGCATCGACCTGTTCATCCGCGAGGGCCGCGTCGGTCAGACGCTCAAGCACCCCAACATCGTCGAAGTGCTGACGATGAGCCAGGACCCGACGACCAAGCAGTATTTCCTCGTGATGGAGTTCGTGGAGGGCGGCAACCTTCGCGAGATCCTGCAAATCCGCAAAAAGCTGACGCCGGCCGAGGCGCTGCGCATCCTGGAGGACGCGGCCTCCGGCCTGGCCTACGCCTACTCGCGCGGCGTGACGCATCGGGACGTCAAGCTGACGAACCTGCTGATCTCCAGCTCGGGCGGCGCCAAGCTGGTGGACTTCGGCCTGGCCCAGTTCTTCGCGATGCTGGAGAAGGACGCCAAGGGCAAGGACAAGGTGGACCGCACCGTCGATTACGCCGGCCTGGAGCGGGCTACCAACGTGAAGTCCGGCGACGTGCGCAGCGACATCTTCTTTTTGGGATGCGTTTTATACGAAATGCTGACAGGCCGGCCGCCGCTGGCGATGACGCGCGACAAGCACGCCCGGATGCGGAAGCAGCGTTTCGACGACCTGCCGGTGCTGCCTCGCGACGAGGTGCAGGCGCCGGCGTCGGTGTTCCAGCTGTACGAGACGATGACGGCGCGGTCGCCCGAGCAGCGCTACCAGACGCCGTCGCAGCTGCTGGACGCGATCCGGGCGGCCCGGCGCGAAGTGGAGGGCAAGGCGACGGGCGCGCCGGCTGGCGGCGGCGGGACGGCGGGACGGTCGCTGTTCGTGGTCGAGAGCGACGAGCGGCTGCAGGACGCCCTGCGCGACCGGTTCAAGGAGCAGGGCTACCGCGTGCTGATCGCGGCGGACCCGCAGCGCGCCCTGGACCGTTTTCGCCAGCAGCCCTTCGACGCGCTGATCGTGGACGCCCGGACGACCGGCGAGGACGGCCGCCTGGTTTTCGAGCACGTCATCGACGAGGCCGGGCGGAAGCAATTCTCCTGCGCGGGCATCCTCATCCTCGGCCAGGAGCAGGCCGATTGGGCCAAGCATGTGCGTTCGCGTCCGAACACGGCCCTGCTCGATCGACCCCGGCGTGACGATGAAGGCGCTGAAGCGCAAGCTGGAGGAGCTGCTGCCGGCGTGAGGTTCTCCCTTCCGCCCTGGCATCCGCGTAGAGCGTGGGCGCCCGGGCGCAGAGGCAAGAAGCGCTTGCCGCCGTCGTTCCGTAAACCCGATGGTTGAACGACATGATGACCCTGCGGCAGTTTGAAACGCCGCCGAAGACCGTCCCCGCGGCGACTTCGTGGTACCTGGCCGACCTTGGCGAGGCGCGCGGCAAGCAGGAGTTGTTCACCCGGCAATCGCCGCAGAAACTCAAGATGCTGCGCGAACACGCACTGATCGAAAGCGCGGTGTCGTCCAACCGCATCGAGGGCGTGGAGGTAGAGCCGGCGCGCGTCGGCACGGTGGTTTTCGGTAAGGCGCTGCTGCGAGATCGTGACGAAGAGGAAGTTCGCGGCTATCGCAAAGCGCTGGACCTGATCCACACACGGGGGAGCGCTCTGTCCGTCTCCGTGGAAACGATACGCCGGTTGCACGCCGTTTCTCGCGGCGGCGTGGGCGATGCGGGCGAATACAAGGAGAAAGAGAGCGACATTGTTGAGGTATTTCCCGACGGCCGCCGGACGGTGCGTTTTCGGACGGTGCGGGCCGCCGATACGCCGGCCTGCATGCGCGAGCTGGTGGAACGCTGGCACGACGTCCTCAAGGCGCGCACGGTCCACCCGCTGATCGCCGTGGGCGCGTTCAACTTGGACTTCCTTTGCATCCATCCGTTCCGCGACGGCAACGGCCGCGTTTCCCGGCTCCTTTTGCTGCTCCAGTGTTACCACCTGGGGCTTGAGGTGGGACGTTACATCAGTCTGGAGCGGCTCATCGAACAGAACAAGGAACGCTACTACGAGACGCTGAAGATCAGTTCGCAGGGATGGCATGAGGGAAAGCACGATCCGTGGACCTACATCAACTACTTGCTTTACACGCTGATCGAGGCGTACAAGGAGTTCGAGCGGCGCGTTGGGGAGACGGCTTCCCCCCGCGGCGAGAAACGAGCTATGGTGGCGGCCGCCGTCCAGCGGGCGACGGGAAGCTTCTCGGTCGCCGACCTTCAGCGAGAGTGTCCGGGGGTCAGCCTCGACATGATCCGCCGCGTCCTCAAGGACCTGAAAGCAGCCGGGAAGGCGGCGTGTTTGGGCCGCGGCCGGAGCGCCCTCTGGCGTAAGACGGCGCCGTGAATTGGGTACTACCCCGTTAATTGGGTACTGAATTAGGTAACGGGCGCTTGATCCATAAACAGTTCCACGGACAGAAACGCCCGCGCCGGCCCATTCACCGCTGCGGAATCGGCCGTCCCATCCGCGTCAGCAGCGTCTTCATGTCCTCCCACACCTCTTTCTTCTTCGTCGGGTCTCGAAGGAGATACGAGGGGTGAAAAGTACACATCACCGGCGTGCCGCGGTAGTCGAGGAACTTGCCGCGCAGCCGCGTGATGCCCGTGCTGTTCCCCACCAGATACTTCACCGCCGACGCCCCCAGCGCGCACAGGAACCGCGGCCGCACCAGCTCCAGCGTCTTCTCCAGCCACTCGCGGCAGTGGGCCGCCTCGTCCGGCAGCGGCTGGCGGTTGCCCGGCGGGCGGCAACGCAAGATATTGCATATGTAAACGTCTTCACGCTTCAAGCCCATCGCCTCGATGATGCGCGTGAGCAGCTGGCCCGCCTTGCCGACGAACGGCTCGCCCTGGGCGTCCTCGTCGGCCCCCGGCGCCTCGCCGACGAAGCAGACGTCCGGGTCGATCCGGCCGACGCCGAACACCGTCTGCGTCCGCGTCGAGGCCAGCTCCTTGCACCGCACGCAGCCGCTCACCTGCTTGGCCAGCACCGTCAGCTCCCGCCGCCGGTCCTCCGCGGACGCCCCCGGTTGGGGCATGGTCTGAGACCATGCCCCAACCTGAGGCGGCGGCCCCTCGTCGAACAGCGGTTTGGCGACGGCCGACGGGGCCGCCGGCTCCTCCCGCGCCGTCGTCGCCGGGAGCGCGACCCGGGCCGGCAGCCACTCCACGCCGGCGGCGCGCAGGCTCTCCAGATGGCGCCGCAGCTGCGCCGCCACGTCCGGTTTCGCTTCGTCCGCTCGATCCGCCATGATTCGCTTTCCCCGCACCCGGCCTTACAATGACATCGGGCGCCGACCGTGACGCCCGACGACAGCGAAGACCACTCCCTTACGGTCGCGGCTCCGAAGAGAATTCCATGAACGCGCCTTCGTCCGACACGTTCACACTCGGCCTGATCCAGATGCGCTGCGAGCCGTCGCCGGCCGTCAATCTCGACAAGGCCGTTTCCGCGATCCACAAGGCCGCCGCCGCCGGGCGCAAATCATCTGCCTGCCGGAGCTGTTCCGGTCGCCGTACTTCTGCCAGCGCCAGGACCCGGCCCTGTTCGACCTGGCCGAACCGATTCCCGGCCCCTCGACCGAACGGCTGGCCATGGCGGCGAAGGAAGCCGGCGCCGTCGTCGTCGGCTCCGTGTTCGAGCGCCGCGCCCCCGGATTGTACCATAACACCGCCGTCGTCTTCGACGCCGACGGCGCCCTGCTCGGGCTGTATCGCAAGATGCACATCCCCGACGACCCGCTGTACTTCGAGAAGTATTACTTCACGCCCGGCGACACCGGCTTCCGCGCCTTCGATACGCGCTTCGGTCGCATCGGCGTCCTGGTGTGCTGGGACCAGTGGTTCCCGGAGGGCGCCCGGCTGACGGCACTGCACGGGGCGGAGGTGCTGCTGTACCCGACCGCCATCGGCTGGCACCCGCGCGAAAAGGAGGAACACGGCGCCTCGCAACGGGAGGCGTGGGAGCTGATCCAGCGGTCGCACGCCATCGCCAACGGCGTCTTCGTGGCGGCGGTCAACCGGGTCGGCCATGAAGGGCCGGCCGAGGGGGGGTTGGAGTTCTGGGGATCGTCGTTCGTGTCGGACCCGTTCGGCGTGGTCCTGGGGCGGGCCGCCGAGGACGGGCCGGAGCTGGTCATCGCCCCGTGCGACCGGCGGCGGCTGGAGGACGTGCGGCGCAACTGGCCGTTCCTGCGCGATCGGCGCATCGACGCCTATGGCGATCTGACGCGGCGGATGATGGGGTGAAAGAAGATCTCACGCAAAGACGCAAAGACGCAAAGCTGCAAAGAAGACAGATGCCTGTGTTCGAGGCGGGCGCACCCTGGAACCCTGCCCGTTGGCTTCTTGCCCTCTTTGCGCCTTTGCGTCTTTGCGTGAGATCCTTCTTCCTCCCCCCGACCGGAGGGGTCGTAAGGACGAGATCATGGGCCCAAGGGCGATCTCAATCCTTTACGACCCCTCCGCTGAGGAACCACACCCGGTTAGGGCTAGTGTGGCCGGCGCCCCAGGCGACACTCGGGCGCCGTCTAAGCGAACCGTGTTTCATCGGGGCGACGGTTCCCCGCGGAATCCGCATGTTTCCCCTCTTAGCAGATTCAGGGCCAAATCCGTGGGAACGCGGAGAAATGACTCAAGTCGATGCGAATACAGGACTTGAGTAATAAATGACAAAGATGGGGCGAAAAGGGAAGGAACGGAACCGCGTCGGATTTTCCGTCAGCGTGTCGGAAAATCCGACGCGGTGATGAGAGGCGCTACTTCGTCTCCACGCCGAAGTCCCCGGCCAGGTTGCGCCAGCAACTGTGGATGTGGTTGGCGGGATTGTTCGCGCTGTCGGCCTGCACGTCCAGGAACTCGATCAGGAACGTGGGGCCTTGGACGTGGTACGTGTACGGCCGGCCCGGCTTGTCGTCCTCGCGGCAAAAGGCGAAGGCGATCTTGTCGATGCCGGCTTCGCGGACGCGGGCCATCTGGGCCGACGCCACCTCGGCCGGCATCCGGTTGGCGTAGGCCTGCACCAGCTTGACCAGCGCGCCGCGCTGCGTCTCGTTCATCTTCGAGACGGGCAGCCCGACCGGGGCGCCGGCGTTCGGCTTCGGTTTGGCCTCCTCGATCTCCGGGAACTGTTTGGCCTGGAACGCGACCTTCTTCTGGTCGTCGTCGAGCGCGGCGAACAATTCCTGGGCGTAATCCTCGGCCTCCGGCAGCGTGCGCAGCCCCTTCTTGTCGCCCTCCATCACCAGGGCCGGGTTCGCCCCGAAGAACGCCGGCGTCGAGCCGATCACCTTGCCGTCCTCCAGGGTGAAGTTCAGCGACAGGTGGTGGCCCTCGATCCGCCAGCCCCATTTGCCCGTCTTGGCCGGCTTGCCGAAAATGCTGACGAAGTACCACTCCGGGCTGCGGAAGTTGGAGCCGTTCTTCTCCAGCTCGCGCAGGATGTTTTCGAGGCTCATGATGGTGATCGCCCGATTGTAGCCGTCGTCGCTGGCGCCGGTCTTCAGCAGATCGTGGGCGGCGTCCTTCTCGGCGTCGGTCATCTCGTCCAGCCGCAGCCCCTTGCGGAGCGGCTTTTTGTCCTTTTGCAGAGGGACGAAGTGCCAGTTGGTGCGTTCCGCGTCGTCGAAGGCGAACAGCCCCTTGGCCTTCTGCTCGTCGTCGAGCATTCCGACGAGCCGATCCGCCGCCGCCGTCATCTTGAGGCCGGCCGGCGTGCCCGGCTCTTCGACGGCCTGCGCCGTGGTCCAGCCCGCCTGCTCCGTCCACCAGGCCGCGGACGCCAATACGGCCAGCACCCCGGCCGCGAGCAACAATCGCCTGAACGTCATGATTTCTCCTTGGGGAATAGCCTCGTCGGAAGCCCGCCGTAAGGGAGCGGTAAGGTCAAACCGCTCCCTTACGGTCGCGGCTCCGACCCCGTTGTCCTTCCTCCGTCGTCGCGCCGGCTTCCGATCCGGGCGGCGCCGCGCCGACCGCGGCCGGCAGCCGAACCACGAATTCACTGCCCTGGCCCGGCCCCTCGCTGTGGGCCTCGACCCGGCCGCCGTGCATCTCGACCAGCTGCTTCACCAGCGTCAGGCCGATGCCCAGGCCGCCCTGCGACAGGCAGGATGGATGATTCGCCTGGACGAACAGGTCGAAGACGCGCGGCAGCAGGTCCGGGGCGACGCCGACGCCCGTGTCGCGCACCCGCAGCACGATCTCGTCGCCCTCGCGCCCCGCCGTCAGCCGGACCTTGCCGCCCGGCTCCGTGTACTTGGCGGCGTTGTTCAGCAGGTTGGCGATCACCTGCTCCAGCCGCAGTGCGTCGCCCTCCAGCAGCAACGGCTCATGCGGCAGGTCCAGCGTGAAGTCGTGGCCCCGCGCCTCAATCAGCGGCCGGGCCGTCTCGGCGGCCCGTGCCATCACGGCCCGCAGATCCACCGGCCCGTTCCGCAGCTCCACCTTGCCGCGCGTGATGCGCGAAACGTCCAGCAAATCGTCCACCAGGCGGGCCATGACCTGCACCTGCCGCTCCATCATCTCCCGCGTCCGGCGCAGCATGTCCGGGGCGGAGTCGGTGCGTTTCATCACCTCCAGGGCGGTGCGCATCGGGGCGAGCGGGTTGCGCAGCTCGTGGGCCAGCATGGCGAGGAACTCGTCTTTGCGCTGGTCCGCTTCCCGCAGCGCCTCTTCCGCCCGCTTGCGCTGCTCGACCTCGCCCTGCAGTTCCTGCATCAGCCGGTCGCGCTCGCTGTTTTCCCTTTCGCGCTCTTCTATATCCGCTTCCAGTTCCCGCTGCCGGACCAGCGCCTCCCGTGCCCGCGCCCGCGACTCGGCCAGCTCGCGCTCGACGGCGACCTGTTGCAGCACCCGTGCCACGGCCGGCGGCAAGTAATTCAGGTAGTCGGCCGTCTTGGGCACGAAGTCGCGGACGCCGGCCCGGATCGCCGCGACGAGCGTGGCCTCGTCGCCGAAGCCGGTCGCCAGGATGGCCGGCACGTCGAAGCCGGCCGCTCGGACGCGCTCGTACAGCTCCAGGCCGCTGAGGCCGTCCGGCAGCCGCTGGTCGAGGACGACGAGGTCCACGCCGCCGCGCTGGATGCGCGCCATGCCCTCCTCGGCGGTCGCCGCGGACTCGACCGCGTAGCCGGCCCGCTCCAGCCGGGTGCGCACGAGGCGAACCGTGCCGGGGTCGTCTTCCACAATGAGGATGGTCTGTCGTTGTTCCGGCGTCATTGGCGGCCTTTCCGACTCGTTGCGTCGGTTAGCCGCGACGCGCCAGCGGAGCGCGTTGCGGACGCGCTCCGCTGGCGCGTCGCGGCCAACCGACCTCAGTGCTAGTGTTCCGTCAATCTTCACTTGACAGGTAGCCGCATTCGCCAGAATGCGGGTGCGGTGAAGTCCCCGCATTCTGGCGAATGCGGCTACGAACTCACCCGTCAAATGACGTTGGACGGACCACTAGCTCCCGTTCCGCGGCACCTGCACCACCTGCAAGAACAGCCCCAGTCGCTTGACCGCATCGATGAACGTCTGGTATTCCACCGGCTTGGTGACGTAGACGTTGCATCCCAGCTGGTAGCAGCGCTGCACCTCGCGCGGGTCGTCGGTCGTGGTCAGCATGATGACGGGAACCAGCGCCGTGCGCGGGTCGGCCTTCAAAGCCCGGAGGACTTCCACGCCGTCGATGCGCGGCATCTTGATGTCGAGCAGCAGGAGGACCGCCGGGTCGAGGACGCGGCCGGCGCAGGCGCCTTCGCCGCGGAAGAAGTCCAGCGCTTCTTGCCCGTCCCGGAGCCGGATGAAGCCGTTGGCCAGGCCCGCCCGTTCCAGGTTGCGCTGGATCAGTGTGGCGTGGCCGTCGTCGTCTTCCGCCAGGACGATCGTAACGGGGTGTGCGGTCATAGTGCGCTTCATACCTCCGGCGCCGGCGGCAGGGCCACGAAAAATGTGCTCCCCGTTCCCGCGCTGGACTGCAACCAGATTCTACCACCGAGGCGCCCGATCATGCGATAGACAAGGGCCAATCCGATTCCCTCGCCCTGGGCCACGTCGGCGTGCAGGCGCTGGAAGGCGAGGAAGACCCGCGACTGATACGCTTCGGGGATGCCCAGTCCGTTGTCCTTGACAAAATAGGTCTGCAATCCCGGCGGCGCCTCCGGCGCCGGGCGGCAGCGCCCCGACCTCCACGCGGCCGGGCCGCGACGGGTCGAGGTAGTGGACGGCGTTGCCGATGAGGTTGGCGAAGATCTGTTCCACGGCGGTCGGGTCGGCCTGCGCCGGCGGCAGCGGGCCGACCGTCACCTCGGCCTTCCGCGATTCGATGGTGGCCCCCAGGGCCTCCACCACGCGACGCGCCGTTTCCTCCACGTTGACGGGCTGAATCCGGTACTCCACCCGACCGACGCGCGACAGCCGCAGCAGGGCGTCGATGATGCTCGACAGCCGGGACACCGCGGTCTTGATATAGTGCAGCGAATCGGGGACCTCCTTCTGCACGACCTCCAGCGCCCGCGCCCGCCCCGACTCGCCGTCCGCTAGGGCGGCGCGGAGGTGGTTGCAGGAATAACTCAGCTCCTCGCTGAAACCCTGGAGGTTGACGAGCGGCGAACGGAGGTCGTGCGAGACGCTGTAGATGAACATCTCGTTCTCCTGCTCGCGCTCCCGGAGCGTCCGGGCCATGTCGCGGAACACCCGGTCCAGCCGCGCCACCTCGTCGCGCCCGGAAAGCGGAGTTGTCATCTCCTTTTTATCCCCCCAGCGGCGCACGTTGTCGGAAAGCCGGGCGAGCCGGCCGACGACGTCGCGGCCGAAGAAGAAGCCGACCACCAGCGCCACCAGGACCGACAGCACGACGCCCACGCCGATCAGCCAGTTCCCTCGCCGGTGGGAATCGTCCAGCGCATCCATCCGTCCCCGGTCCAGCCTCCCTTCCTCTTGCAGGAAGTCGTCGAGTTTCTTGCGCACCGAATCGAGAAGGTTCTGCCCCGCCGAATCCCGGGCCAAGGCGACCGCCTCCTCCGGGTGGTGGGCCGCGAGCCGGTCGCTGACTTTCCGCAGCCAGTCCCGCAGGCGCTCGGCGTCGGCCGCCGCGTCCACGACCTTGGCCTGCTGCGGCGGGTTGTCGGCGACCAGACTTCCGAGCCGCCGGAACTCGTCCGGCGTCTTCTCCAGGGCGTCGTGCAGCGGCGAGACGGCCGCCGGTTCCTCGCCGGTGATGACGATCCGCCGCACATAACTCACGCCGTCCAGGAGCCAGCGGTACGACGTTTCCGTCTGGGCGATCACCTCCTTGGTGTGGACGGCCAGGCGCTCGACCTCGTCCTGGTCCCACTCCATCTTGAGCAGCACGCCGAAGAACACGAGTTGGAACAGGAGGGGGACGGCCAGCAGGATCAGGCCCTTCTGGAAGATGGTGAGATTGGTGCCCATGCGGCTTCTCTCGGCTGGGCGGCGCGGATCGACTATCGGATTTGGATAGGCGCCGGCAGCGGCGGACGGGAATGGGCGGGTGTCAGAGGCTGGCGGTGACGCCGGTGTTGTTGTGGCGCCGGCCGTCGCGGGAAACGAACACGAACTGGCGTTCGCAAATGCGGATGGTGTCGCCGGACTTCAGCGGGGTGGGGCAGGAGAGGCGGGCGCCGTTCAGGAAGACGCCGTTCTTCGAGGCCGTGTCGTGCAGCTCATAGCCGTTGCGGGAGTGGACGAGGATGGCGCAGTGGCGGCGGGAGATGAAACAGTCGGCAACGACCACGTCGTTCTCGGAGGAACGGCCCACGGTGTTCAGGCCGACCTTCAGCGGATAGATGTACTCATCGTCGGCGAGCCAGCACGGCAGCGCGGCGGGGTTGGGGTGGTCGGCTTTTTGTATGAGCGTGTTGGAAGGGGAAGAGTCCGGTTCCTCGGACTCGCGCTCGGCGTAGAGGGTTTGGCAGCCGCGCGCGTCCAGCAGGGCCTCGCGCGCGCGGCGGTAGTCCTGCCGGCGCGGGGCCTCCAAGTGCACACTGTTGAGACGCGGGTCCATCGTACCCCCCCGGCGCCGCGCTGCGCCATCACCCCTTCTATCAAAATCGTATCCCGACGCAAGGGGTCGTCAATGGAAATTCTATAGAAACTCACAAAAAGATCGGAACAACCGTCCGCCTGAACGGAACTCCAGCGACGTTAGGCGAGCGGCAGCAGGAATGATATCCGTAGCCGCATTCGCCAGAATGCGGGCCGACAGCCATTCGCCCGCATTCTGGCGAATGCGGCTACGGGTAAGTATTTCCCGCCCCTCGCCTTACGGTCGCGGCTCCGACAACCGGGTCTTCGCCCCCGCTCCCTTAGGCGAGCGGCGGCAGGAATGCTACCCGTAGCCGCATTCGCCAGAATGCGGGCCGACAGCCATTCACCCGCATTCTGGCGAATGCGGCTACGGGTAAGGTATTTCCCGCCCCTCGCCTTACTGAGGGAAGCTGATTTCGAGGATCTGGTAGCGGAGGGTGCCGCGCGGGATCTTGATTTCGGCGGTGTCGCCGATCTTTTTGCCGAGAAGTCCCTGGCCGCGGGGGCTGGTGGTGAGGATCTTGTTGTTGTCGTAGTCTTCCTGGCCGGGGCCGACCAGCTCGTAGACTTCTTCGTCGCCCGACGCCAGGTTCTTGATGCGCACCCGGGCGCCGAACACCACGGCATCGACGGGAAGGCTGCTGCGATCGACGATGAAGGCGCGGGCGAGCTTGGTCTTGAGGGCGTCGATGCGCGCCTGGAGCATCCCCTGGTCTTCGCGGGCGGCGTGGTACTCCGCGTTCTCGCTGAGGTCGCCGAGTTCGCGGGCCGCCGCGATGCGCTTGGCCACCTCGATCATCTCGATGTTCTGCATCCGATCCAGGTCGGCCTTCAACTTCTCGTAGCCGTCTCTCGTCATCGGCACGCGATCGTCAGCCATGGCCGTTCGTTTCCTGTATGTTGATCGTTCGATGGACGGAAGGAAGGGGCAGAACGGGCCGGTCCTGCCCCGCTTATCATCTCGTTATCTTGTCGGTCCCGCCGAGTCTTGTAAAGGCGGATTCTCTTGAAACGGTCGATGCGGGTTAGAGGTTCGTTATACCGATTCGATGTCCGCCACGCTGCGGAGGATCTCGCGCTTCCAGTCCGCGCTGTGGACCGGCCAGCCCTGCACCGTCCAGCCGTCGGCGGAGACGACGCGCGGCCGGCTGTAGTGGTGGACGTAGCGCTGGCATTCCTTCTCCACCGGATGCAACGTCTTGGCGACGCGCCAGGCGTTGCTGCGCCGGCGGTGGACGTGGTCGTTTTCCACCACGGTGATGATGCACGGCTCCGGCAGGTCGAGCAGGCGCCACGCCACCACCTCGTAACCGGCCGTGGCGTAGAGGCGCTTCAGCTCCGTCACGTCCCAGCCGGCCGCGCGGGCGTCGCCGGCGAACCACGCGGCGGGCGTCAGCAGCCGCTGCGCGATCAGGCCGGCGAACGACTCGGCCGTCAGACCCAGCCGGGCGGCCGGGTCGAGGCCCAGCCGTCGCAGCAGGTCCGGCTTGAGGCGTCCGCCGACCGCCTGCGCCGCCGCCCATTGCCGCGCTTCCTGACCGGCGCCCGCGGGAACCACGATGACGCCCGCCGAGCCGCCGCGCTTCGGGCGGCCGGACGGCCCTTGCCGCGCCTCTTCCCGGAGGGCCATGTTGAAATGCCGCCGCGCCAGCTCGACCACGTCCACCGGCGGCCGCGTCACGCCGGCCGCCGCCAGCAGCTCGTCCACCAACCGATCCGCGGCGCTGTGCAGCTCTTCCCGCGTCAGGTCCTCGCTCATGGCCGCCCTCCGCGTGCGTTTTCTCCTATTGGTGATAGAGGAACGCGGGCGCCTTTCTCAAGGTCAGCAGTTTGGCGAGCGGCGCGGCGTCAGCCCGCCGGTTGCAGCCAGAACCGGCGGGCTGACGCCGCGCCGCTCGCCCAATCGTTACGGCTTCTTCACCTGCGTGAGGAACTCCACCTTGGTCGTGAGGTCCTTGGCGAGGTTGGCCCGTTTCAGGAACAGCAGGGCGAAGCAGGTGTCCGTCACCGGCGTCGCCCCGAAGTAGCCGCTGGTCAGCCAGGAACCGCTTTCCTGCTGGCGGGGCAGCAGAAGGTCCACGCCCCAGGGATACCATTCCTTGCCGTCGATGGTCCGGCGCCCGTACAGCATCCCCACGCGCTCCACCGACCACAGGAAGTAGAGGCCGGCCATCTGCCCGTTCAGATAACCCGGGTCTTTCATGCTTCGGATGAAGTTCCCCAGGGCCTTCATGCCCATTTCGACCTGGGGGTCTTCGCCGGCCGCCTTCACATCGGCCCCCTTGAGGTCGGACGTCACGCCGTGCCCGACCGCCAGGCCCAGCAGACCGGCTCCCGTCATCGACGGCCCCTGCGGCGCACCCTGCTGGGGGCGATAGAAGAAGTGATAGTCCCAGCCGCCTTGGAGGGTCTGGCTGACCTGGAAGCGCTGGCCGAGCCGGGCGAGCGAGCGCTCCATCGGGACGCCGTGCCGGCCGGCTGCCCACAGGCCGAGCGTGGCGAACTGCGTGTTCGAGTTGTCGGTATTGTCTCCCCGCGGGATCTGGTTCTCGTCGATCGGCGGCTGAAGCGCCGGGATGCCCTTGAGGTTGGGCGACAGCCCATCATAGAGGCCCCGGGCCTGCCGAACTTCCTCGCCGGACGGCAGCCCGATCGCGCCCGGCGCGTCGCCGACCCGGGCGGCAAAGAGGCTGTCGCTGCCGTTCCTCGAAGCGCTCAGGTCGAGGGCGGCGCGCGGGCGCGTCGTCTGGAGGATCGTCAGCAGACTGCCCTCGTCCTTGTCGGAGAGGACCGGGCAATTGTAGGTCCAGCCGCCGGTGGCCTCCTGGCCGGCCATGAGGCGCAGGGCCAGGGTGCGGATGAGCGGCTCGTCCTTGGGGTCGCCGAGGCGGTCCAGGAACAGGATCGCCAGGGCCAGCTCGTAGGTCGCGTTGAGGCTCGGGACGGAGCCGCGCACGAACTGGGCGGCCTTCAGGACGTGCGGATCGTCGGCCGGAACGCCGCACTCCAACAGCGTCAGGCCGGGCAGGGCGGCCAGGCCCGTCTGATGATTGAGGTCCCAGGTTCCGCCGGGGTACTGGGTCTTTTCGAGGTAGGCGACGCCGCGGTCGATGGCGGCGTTCACCTTGTCCTGCTGCTCCGGCGGCAGCCAGGCCGGCTCGGGCGCGGGTGGAGTCGCGGGCCTGTCCGGGAGGTCCGGCGGCGGCGGCCCCGGCGCCCGCGGAGTATTTTCCTCGGGATTATTGCCTGTCGGGGCGCCGGCGACCGCCGGTGCGTCCTTCTTCGGCTGCATGAAGTGCAGGGCCAGGACGAGGCCGGCGCCGCCCAGCAGCAGCAGGGCCACGCCGGCCACGCCCGCCAGGATCAGCCAGGCGCCCAGGCGGGATGGGGGCTTGTCGTCGGCCGGTCGGCGCGGCTGGGCGCGTGGACCGCCCCGCATCGGCGCATCCTCCGGGCGCACGGCGAAGGCGGCGCCGCACCGCGGACAGCGGAAGCGGCTGCCGGCGGTGAACGACTTCGCCGTCGTCAGGCTCATGGAGCAGTGCGGGCAAGTGAGGGTCGCGGTCGGCATGGCGATCCGGGGGAGGAGAACGAGGCGCAACACCCATGCGCTCAATGTACACGGCCGGCCGACGGCCCCGCAAGGAGAAAAACGCCTCCGGTGGTCCGTTGGGCGCGGGACGGAAGGGCAAGCCGCCGGGCTTGTCCCGGCGGGATAAACCCGCCGGCTCGCCCGGGCTTCTGAAATGGCTTTCTAGTTCCGCGCCGCTGTTTGATCGAGCAGCTGCCGCACCTTCTGCGCGAGATGATCCGGCGTGAACGGCTTCTGCAGGTAGTTGGCCTCGGACGCCTCCATGCCGTGCCGGACCACCGTGCTGTCGGTGTAGCCGGACATGTACAGCACCTTGAGCTGCGGCCGCACCGTCCGCAGCCGCTGCACCAGATCCACGCCGCTCAGCTGCGGCATCACCACGTCGGTGACGACGAGGTCGATCGAGGGCAAATGGCGCTGGCAGACCGTCAGCGCCGCCACGCCGTCGCTGGCCTCCAGGACGTTGTAGCCCTGGGCCTGCAAGGTGCGGCGGGCGAGCTGGCGCACCGCCTCCTCGTCCTCCACCAGCAGCACCGTCTCCGTGCCTCCGGCCGCCCCGGCCGATGACTGCCGCGGCGCCGGCGCCGCGGCCGACTCGTGCGTCAGCGGCAGGTAGACCCGGAACGTGGACCCGCTGCCCGGTTCGCTCTCCACCTCGATGCGTCCGCCGCTCTGCTGCACGATGCCGTAGACCATCGCCAGCCCCAGCCCCGTCCCCTTGCCCACTTCCTTCGTCGTGAAGAACGGCTCGAAGAGACGTTTGAGCACGTGTTCCTCCATGCCGCAGCCGCTGTCCGTCACGGTCAGCAGGGCGAACCCGGTCGCGCCGGTGAGCATCGTGGAGTCGATCGACGCGGGGACCTCGGCGGTGGAGATGATGAGCCGGCCGCCCTTGGGCATGGCGTCGCGGGCGTTGACGACCAGGTTCGTCAGCACCTGTTCCAGCTGGCCGGGGTCGGCCTTCACTCGCAGCGGGCTGGCGTGCGGGGCCGTCGTCAGCTGCACGTCCTCGCCGATCAGACGGCGGAGCATCGTATCGAGGTCGCGGACCAGGCCGTTGAGGTCGAGGACGCAAGGCTGCAGCACCTGCCGCCGGCTGAACGCCAGCAGCTGGCGCGTCAGGGCGGCGGCGCGTTCGCCCGCCTTCTGAATCTCGCGGCCTACCTCGCGCGCGTGGTCGTCGGCGCCGTACCGGGTCATCAGGTCGGCGTAGCCGAGGATGACGGTGAGGAGGTTGTTGAAGTCGTGGGCGACGCCGCCCGCCAGCCGGCCGAGCGCCTCCAGCTTCTGCGACTGGAGCATCTGCTCGTCGGCCGGGCGCGGCGCCTCGGCGGCGGCCATCCGGCCGGCCGTCGGCCGGGCCAGGATCAGGCCGCCGTGCGCCGTTCCCTCCGACGCCAGCGGCGTGGCCGTCAGCTCGACCGCGACGTGCCGGCCGGACGCCGCCAGGAGACGCGCCTCGACGGCGGGCGGCGATTCGCCGTCGCCGAGCCGCTTCAGGAGGTCGGCCACCCGCCCCCAGTCGGTTGCGTGGACCAGCGTGGTGAACGGCCGGCCCTGCCATTCGCGGCGGGCCAGGCCGGTCGTCTTCTCGAAGGCGCGGTTGAGGAAACTGATTTTGCCGTCGGCCGACAGCGCGATCATCACGTCCCGCGCGGGTCGAGGGAAAGGCCGCCGTCGGCGCCCAGCACGATGCTCGAATGGGAGCCTTGTCCGCCGAGGTCTTCGGTCAGGCACCAGAAGCCGTCCGGCTCGCCGCGGGCGTCGCGGCGGGCCGACAGCACGGAGCGGACGCGGAAGGTCCGTCCGTCGCGGCGGACGCGCCAGCCGCCGTGGTCGATGCGGCCGGCGGAGCGGGCGTTGGCCAGGTGCAGGTCCGCGGCGCCGGCGGACGCCTCAGCGGGGGTGTAGAGCAGCGAAGCGGGCCGTCCCAGGATTTCCGAGTCGGAATATCCGTAAATCTCCTCCGCCTCGCGGCCCCAGGTCCGGACGCGGCCGCCGGCGTCGAGGGTGAAAATGGCGTAGCCCTTGCGGCCCTTGAGCAGTTCCTGGAAATGGGTTTGCGTCTCGCGCAGCGCCTGCTCGGCGCGTGCCCGCCCGGCGGTCGCGTCGGCGACGGATCGCTCGGCGACCGCCCGCTCCTCGGCCAGCAGATGGAGGACGCGGCCCCGCCAAAGCAGCAGGATCGCCGCGGCGCCGAGAAGGCCCAGGAGAAGGCCGGCCGAGCCGAACAAGCCCAGGTATAGTCCCATGAGCGCCGCCTTCCTTCCGCTCGCGTCACGGCCCCACGGCGGAAGGCCGTCGGGCCGGGAGAGTCCATTGCCGTCCCGGGAACGGTCCCCATCGGCGCCGGGCGCGCGGAACCCCCCCAGCGTCACGTTCGCTGCATCGGTTAAAACCGTACCTTTTCTGGGCCGTTTGTCAACTTGCCGGAGGGGAGCCGTTGCCGGACGGTGGGGCGTCGGAGCTGCGCGGCTCCGGGACGGACGGCGCGTCGGTGAAATTGAAAGTCGGATCGGGCGGGCCGGGCGGGCGCTCTCGGCGCGGTGCATACGGCGGCGCGCCTCCAGGCTCTCCTGCAACGAGTCCTGCGACCGCCGGCGGGGACGGAGCCGCCAGCGCACCACGTTATAGGCGCACAGCAGCAGCGCCACCCAGGCCGGCGAAAACTCCACTCCTCCCAGGCGGATGATCGGCAGCTTGCCGCCCGTCGTCCACGCCGCGGCCAGCCAGCCGACGCCGAAGACGAACCATAAAATCGCCATGACCAGGCTGTAATTCATGCCGCATCCTGCCGCGGAAAGGGCCGGTTCACTTCTCATCCGCCGCCTTCACCTGCTCCTCGTCGCTCAGGTACAGATCGAGGGTGTTGCCCGGCTGGCCGACCGTGCGGCAATCCAGGAACCCCTCGACGACGACCGTCTTGCCCTCCAGCGCCTTCAAATGCTCGTCCAGCTGCCGATTCTTGTCCTTGGAGCGAAGCAGCCGCACGACCACGGTCACGTCCGAGAAGACGGCGTCGTTCGCCCGAACGCCGTACCAGGGGTCCCCTCCAGCGCGATCAGCTTGCCTTTGACCACGATCTTGATGGAGCCGTGCGACTGCTTCTTGACTTCCTCCAGTTGTTTTCGCAGGGCGTCCGCCTGCTGCTCCAGCGCCTGCTGCTGTTTGACGACGGCGCGGAGCTTCGCCTCGATTTCGTCTTGCTCGTCGGCGCGGGCGACGCCGTTCGCCCCGAGAAGGAACAGCGCGACGACGCACAGGCCCAGCAATATCCTCCGCATGATTCACCCCCTGTCCATTGATCTATTGGCCGAGGGTACGCTCAGCCCCAAGATCCTGACGATTGGGCCTCCGCTTCGGATTGCCTCGGCGCTCCGGGGTGGTGGTCGCACCCGTGACGGCGGCACGCTGCTCAGCGCGTACTTGCCGAACTGCCGGTACTCTTCGGGGATGGCCGGGTTGAAGGTCAGGTACTGGGCCGGGATGATCTGGTCGGTGTCGATGTTGTCGCCGAGGACGTAGGCGCGGCCGGCGATGATGGATTGCAATGCCATGATGGATCCTTCAAGGCGATGGTTCGATTCCCCGCGCCCGCAGCTGGGCCTCCAGTTTTTCGATGCGCCGCTGGGCCGCGCCGGACAATTCCGCGCTGATCGGAACCAGGCGCCCGCGACGGTCGTACCACCGCAGCCACTCGTTGTCCCAGTTTTCGTAGTTCCCCTGCCACAGTCGCACGCCGAGTCCGATCGCAGGGAACCAGTGTTTTCCGAGTGCGTGATAGGCGCCGTCCTCGCCCAGCTCATACGAGCGCAGCACCTCGCCGCGCAGCCATCGCTCCGGGTCGAAGATGACGTAGTAGCGGACGCCGATGTGCCGCGTAGCGCTTTTTCTTGTGCCCCTCCTCGCCGCCCCGGCGGTCGGACACGAACTCGAAGACCACGTCGGGCGGCTTGCCCATGATCCACAGAAAATAGGATCGGTGCTCCCTCCGCGAAGGGTCCAACGGCGGCACGTCCAGCGACAGCAGCACATCGGGGACGATCGGCGTCTGTTTCTTCTCCGGGAACACGCCCACGTCGGACGCAGCGAGGAAGGTCCGTCCGCGGCCCGGCCCGCGCCACCCCTCGTAAAGCGCCTGGGGCAAGAGTCGCCGCTGCTTCTCGATGAAAATGCTTTCCACCGGCTCCTCGATGTCGGTGATGAGTTCGTCGATGGTCAGCTCGCGGTCATCGGGCGCGGCCTTTCCGTTGGCGGAACGGTGCGCGGCGGAGGGGACGGCGGGCGCGTCGGCTTTCCGTTTCATGCGGACCTCCACTCGTTCGCGTCCATCACCCCAGGTACTCGCGCGGGTCCGTGATGACGCCGTTGACGGCGCTGGCGGCCACGGTCAGCGGGCTGGCCAGGTAGACGCGCGCCTCCTTGTGGCCCATGCGGCCGGGGTCTGGCTCCGAAGGCGAAAAGTCATTATATCGGCGAGCGGCTTCTTACAATATCGGCGGAGGGACCGTCATGCTGGTTCGACCCTTTGAGACGGCCGACGAGGACGCCGTGGTCGCCCTGTGGGAGCGGTGCGGCCTGACGCGGCCGTGGAACGATCCGCGGAAGGACATCCGCCGCAAGGTTCGCGTGCGGCCGGACCATTTCCTCGTCGGCGTGGTGGACGGCGAGATCGCCGCCACGGTCATGGTCGGCTACGAGGGCCACCGTGGCTGGATCCAGTACCTAGGCGTCGATCCGCGGCGGCAGCGCACGGGGCTGGGCCGGGCGATCGTGGCGGAGGCGGAGCGGCTGCTGCGCGCGGAGGGATGCCCGAAGATCAACCTCCAGGTGCGCACGTCCAACAGCGGCGCGATCGAGTTCTACAAGCGCCTGGGGTTCGCCCTGGACGACGTGGTCAGCATGGGCAAGCGGCTGGAACACGACGGGCCGGGGCCGGCGTGAGTCGGCCAAAACGGCCCGCCCATTGACAGCGCGGGGGCAAACGGGGTAAAACTACCCAGTCGCCAAGGATAAGTGCTTTCCGCCGCGGTCGTCGCCACGGTGGACTGGGTAAGGAGGCCCCCCATGTCGGACCCGACGCTTCCTCCGCCCCACCCCGGCGTCCTCGTCGTGGATGACGAGCCTTACATCCGCAACCTCCTCGACGCCGTCCTGCGGCGCCACGGCTTCGCCGTCTGGGCGGCCGACGGCGGCCGGGCCGCGCTCGACCTGTACCGGCAACATCAGTCGGCGATATCCGTGGTGCTGCTGGACGTGCGGATGCCGGGCATGGACGGGCCGCAGACGCTGGCGTCGCTGCAGCGCATCGACCCGGCGGTGGTGTGCTGTTTCATGACGGGGCACGCCGGCGGATGCACGGCGGACGGCCTGCTGGCGCTCGGCGCCGTGCGGCTGTTCGAGAAGCCTTTCCGCCTGGACGACATGGCGCAGGCGCTGCGGCAGACCGCCCAGCTCGCCGGCCGGCGGACGGGGTGAATCAGAACAGCCGCGAGAGCGACCGCACCAGCGTGGTCAGCAGCTCGTAGGCCAAGAGGCAGATGAAGGCCGACGCCCAGATGAACAGGGCCACGCGCCAGGGCAGCGTAAGGCCGGCGGTCTTCGGCGCCTCGGCCGACGCAGGATCGGCCGGCGCGGCGGACGGCGCCGGCTCTTGCTGAATGCTCGCCGGCTGGTGGGCGGCGGGTCGCGCCATGGTCGATTGCCCTCCTCAAGGAATCCTCTTCATCGGCCGAATCACCGGCCCGCGCCCCAGATCCAATGGCTGACGTCCAGATAGACGACAAATAACATGAGCGTGGCGAGCAACGCCAGGCCAACGTAGCTGGCGACGGTGCGCACCGCGTCGGACGGCGGCTTCCGCCTCACCAGTTCGTAGATCAGAAAGACCATGTGCCCGCCGTCCAGCACCGGGATCGGCAGAAAGTTGACCACCGCCAGGTTGACGCTGATCATGCCCAGGATGAGGAGCAGGCTCCACATGTCCTGGGCCGCCTGGAAGGTGTGCTTGGCGATGTTGATCGGGCCTTCGATGTTGTCCGACGCGCTGATGCGCCCGGTGGCCATGCTCACCAGGCCCTCGTAAATGGTGCGGATGAACGACCAGGTCCGGCCGACGCCCATGCCGACGGCCTGGAAAACGGTGTCGGCCTTTTGCAGCTTCGTTTCGGGCATCAGCATGATCCCGCGCTCGACCAGCGGCCACGTCGGGTCATCCACCGCCGTCATGGGGATCTCGTCGGGCAGCTCGGTCCCGTTGCGCCACACCCTCACCTTCACGTCCGGCGTATCGTTGGCTTGCACGGCGGCGAAGAAGTTCGCCCACTCGTCGTAGACCTCATCGGTGGCGCCGCCCTTGACGCGCTTGGACGCCATTTTGTGCCAGTAGCCCCACTTGCCAGGACCGCCCTTCTCGGACTCCTTGAAGCAGATTTCCACGATGCGGTCGTTCGGTTGCAGCCCGGCCTTGGCGGCGGGCGAATCCGGCCGCACCTCGACGATGGTGCTCTCGACGCGGTAGGCGATCCCCAGCTCCGGGATCGCCATCGGCGACGCCGGATTGAACGGCATCTCCTGGTCGAAGCGCCAGCGGTCGTCCCATTGGACCGTCAGCGTCACGGGCTTCTGCTCGTTGTGTTCGCCCCAGCGGTTGACCGTCAGCTCGACGCGGACCTTCGATCGGTCGGAGGCGGCGTCCACCGCCTTTTCCAGCTCGTAGGTCAGGCGAACCGGATCGAGCGCTTCCCCGGAGATCTCGCCGAGGAGGCGGTCGTCCTGCATCACCTTGGCCGAGACGATCGTGTCGCCCTCCTTGACCGTGTCCGAGGCCGGCGGGCGGACGGCGGCCACCTCGCCCATCTTCATCTTCAGGCCGAACGTCAGGTGGAAGGCCGGCGGCACGCGCACGTCGGCCATCGTGGATGTAACGTCGCCCTTCGCCCCGTGCGACACGCGGAGGACCTGCACCACCGCGGGCCGGCCGGCCAGCAGCTTCATGCGCTTTTGGAAGTCGTAATAGTCGTAATCCTGGTCCTTCACGCCGCCGGGCTTTGTCTTCAGCGTTGTGACGCGGAACGGGTCGTCGGCGTGGTCGGGGTCGGTCGTGCCCGCGATGACGTCGTCCGGATCGAAGCCTTTCATCGGGACGCGGAGTTCCACCGTCGCGTCGGGCGAGTCGGCCCGCTGCACCCGCAGCAGCATTTCACGGTCGCCCATGCGGCTCATGCGGCGGCACAACTCGGCCGCGTCGAAGGTCTTTTTCGCGGAGTCGTGCGGCAGGTCCGTGATCGCGTCGTGCTGGTCGGGGTCGGACGCCGCCGTCACCACGTCGCCGGGGCGCAGGTCCATGACGCGCGCCACGTCGGCCGGCGAACCGCGGCGAGCCGGCCGGTCGTAGTCGTCCAGGTACTTCTTCGGCGGCAGCACGAGCTTCGACGGCGGCGACACGCCGATGACCGGCTGGGTGTCGTTGGCGTCGCGGCGCGGCCGGATCGAAACCTCGACCGTCCGGCCGTCGCGCGTCAGGTATTGCATGGAAACCGCCGTTTCCCACCAGGTGAGGGCGACGCTGGCGTGCAGGTCCTCGAAGGTGGGGTCGGTGGTCGATCCGATGCGGGTGAAAACGGCGCCGCTGGGGACGCCGGCTTGCCAGGCGGGCGAGCCGGCCTCGGTCGCCGCGACGGCGGCCACCGGCATCTCGACGCCGTGGAACTGGTAGACGAGCGCGAAGCAGACGAAGCCGAGCACCACGTTCATGACGACGCCCGCCGAGATGATGAACATGCGCTGCAGGACGGTCTTGTTCTTGTAGGAGCGCGGGTAGCTCTCGTCCTCGTCGGCGTCGGCCCCCTCGCCGACCATCTGGACGTAGCCCCCAAGGGGGAGAATGCCGATCTTGTACGTCGTCTCTCCCCATTTGAAGCTGCATCCGGGCAGGGCGGGGCCGAAACCGAGGCTGAACGTCTGGACGTGGACGTTGCACCACTTGGCGGCGACGAAGTGCCCGAGTTCGTGGATGAAGATAACCAACCCCAGGCCGACGACGACGAGGGCGGCGCGGAAGACCCCGTCGAAGCCCCAGTAGTAGTAAAGAGCGGCGACGATGGCGACGAAGGCGACGAGGAAGGGGCTGTTCTGCTGGAGCCAGCCCATCGGCGTGAGCGGCGGCGCGGGCGGGGCCGCCGGCTCACCGTCCGGCCCTCCGGGGGCTGACGCCCCCGGAGGGCCGGACGCCGGCGTTCCGATCTCAACGGGCGGGACAGGTGGCGTCGCGGCGTCGGGCCTCACGTCGTCCGGGCGCCGGGGTGTCGGAGACTGCGGTTCCAACGGCCTACCTCCTGTCGCGCCCGGCGATCGCAGGCGGCGAGTTCCGCCAGCGTCGGCGCCGGGCTGTAGTGATGTTGATCCAGGGCCGCGCGGCAGGCGCGCGGCACGTCCAGGAAAGCCAGCTCCCCGGCCAGGAAGCGCTCGACGGCCGCCTCGTTGGCCGCGTTGAGGACCGCCCCGCAAGTGCCGCCGCGCCGAGCGACTTCATAACCCAGTTGCAGGGCCGGGAATGTCTCATGATCCGGCTGCTCGAAGCGCCACGCCGACAGCTCGCGCCAGTCGAGCCGCCGGGCCGGCCCCGGCACGCGCTCCGGGTAGAGCAGGGCGTACTGGATCGGCAGCCGCATGTCGGGCGGCGACAGCTGGGCCAGCACCGAGCCGTCCTTGAACTCGACGAACGAGTGGATCACCGACTCGGGATGGATGATGACGTCGATGCGCTCCGGCGGCAGGTCGAACAGCCAGCGCGCCTCGATCACCTCCAGCGCCTTGTTCATCAGCGTGGCCGAATCGACGGTGATCTTTCGGCCCATGCGCCAGGTCGGATGGCGCAGCGCCTGCTCCACCGTCACGTCGGCCAGGTCGGCGCGGGTCTTGCCGCGGAAGGGGCCGCCGCTGCCGGTCAGGACGACGCGCTCCACGGACCCGGGCGGGCCGGCCTGCATCGCCTGGAAAATGGCGCTATGCTCACTGTCCACCGGCAGCAGCCGGCCGCCGCGCTCCGCCGCCAGCTTCGTGACCAGGCCGCCGGCCATGACCAGCGTTTCCTTGTTGGCCACCGCGACGGTCTTGCCGGCTTCAAGGGCGGCCCAGGCGCCGGCCAGTCCGGCGGCGCCGACGATGGCGTTAAGCACCACGTCCACGTCGGGGTCGGACGCCATCCGGGCGACGCCTTCCTCACCATGCAGCAAACGGCAGTCGGGCGGGAGGCGAGCGGCGTCGAGCCGGCAGGCGGCGTCGGGGTCGGTGACGGCGACCCAGCGCGGCCGGTGCTTCTCGGCCTGGCGGAGGAGCATTTCGACGTTGGCGTGGGCGCTGAGGCCGACGACCTGGAGGCGGTCGGGCAGGTAGGAGACCACATCCAGGCAGTTGGTCCCGATGGAGCCGGTGGAACCAAGCACGACCAGGCGGCGCGGGCGCTGCGGCGGCGGATGGGTGTCGGCGGTGGACACAATGGCATCATTCCCCGCCCGGTGCGCGGCCGGGCGCTGTGGATGGCTCCAAAGGGCGCAATCCTGCGCGTCCTGGTATTGTAGTCGGGATTTGAGGGGGGCCGCAAGTATACTTGGCCCGCGGATGGGGGCGAGCGGCGCGGCGTCAGCCCGCCGGTGCAGAATGCTGTCGCTGACAACATGCCGCACCGGCGGGCTGACGCCGCGCCGCTCGCCCTGTCTTCCTACTTGTCCTGCGGCGGCTTGTCGGCGTTCGGGTCGGCGCCGTTGGCGTTCGGGGGCGCTGGCGCGGCGGCGCCCGGTCCCGGAGGAGCTATCGTGCTGGACACGCCCGATCCGGGGTTGACAGCCTGGACGGGCGCATAGATCGCCGTCCCGCCCTGCACGTTGGCAAAGACCCCTCCGGGGGTCAAGAACACCTGTCCGTTCGGCGCCGCGTACACGTTGGTTCCCGGCGGATTCTGCGGGGCGAACGCGGGGTCGTTGCGCAGGTCGGCGGCGATTTCCTTCTTCGTTACAAACAGCGTGTTGCCGACGCGAACCGGCTTGAGGCCGGCCATCTCGGACAGCAGACGCACCGCCGTCTCCAGCGGCACGTCCTCCAGCTGCAAACTCACCTCCGCCCTGGCTTCCTTCTCCGCCCGGACATCAACGATCAGGTTGGTGGCCGTCTCGCGGCCGATTTGCCGCAGCGCCGCGGTCAGCTCCACCTTGCTCAGGTTCACGCTGACGCGCTGGCGCATCTGCCGCATCGCGGCCATGTCCTCGGTGGTGACGACGACCGTGTCGCCGATGATCGCAAAACTCAAATTGTAGGGCGCGAGGATGTTCCGCAGGACGGTGCGCGCCTTCACATCCTTGAGATCCACCTGGACCTGGGCGGGCGATTGGTCGGGAGCGAAGCCGAGCTGCTGCTGGATGGTCAGGTTGTCGAGGACAATGTTGATCTTCATTTTCTGCCGCAGCGCCTCGACGGCGGCGGCGAGCGTCTGCTTGTCGATCTGGAGGGTGACGGGCTGGTCGAGGGCCTGGCGCACCTTCTCGACGGCGCCGGCGGGCGCATCCTTGTCGGGCGCGGCCGGGGCGGCGCAGAGTAGGCCGGGCAGGAGCGCCCAGGCCAGTGCGAAAGCGGTTCGCATGAGTCGGACTCCTCGTGAGAAGGAAGCAGGGCGGCCCGGTCCCTTGCCGCCGCCCCGACTGGCCTCAGAGTACGCGGTGCGGGCCGGCGCCGCAAGACGCAATGGCTTCAATCGGCAGGCGCGTAGGCGAAGAAGCCGATCAGCATCTCGTCGCCGGTCTGGTCGCCCCAGCCCACGTCGCGCGTCGGATCGGGGTTGGCCGGGTTGTCGGCCGAGTTGTCCCAGTGGGCCGTGCAGACCAACCGCGTCCCCTTGGGCAGCCGTTTCGGCGCCTCCAGCTCGTAGCGCAGCTGCCAGTTGAAGTCGTAGCGCGGCACGTCGAGCAGGGTTTCGCGCCGGCCGTCCGCGTAGACCGCCTCGAAGCGGAACGACTTGCCGCGCAGGTGCAGGTGCGGCGACAGGCTCAACAGCAGAATATCTTGCGGCGCGACGTACTCCGCCGTCAGACGGTAATCGCGGGCGCCGGCCGGGAGGGCGATCCCCGTGTTGAAGACGGCGCCGCCCCTCACGGCGATTTTCACCGTTTTCGGATCGGCGAACGCCAGGCCGAGACAGGTGCGGTCCCGGCGCGGCAAGCCGTTGGGCGTGTAGTGCATCTGGAACAGGAATTTGGACCCGGCCGCGACGCGGAGCGCCTCGCCGTCGGGCAGCACGGTCGGGTCCATGCCGGGCGCGTAGTCGAGCAGCGCGCCGGCGCTGTCGGGGGCGAAGCCTGCCTCGCCGGGCGGCACGATCATCACCAGGGCATGGTGGACCACCGAGGCGTCGCCCGGCCGCACCTCGGCGGCTCGCAGATATTTGTCCTCCGTGAAGCCCGGATCGATCAGATAGTATTGGTACGGCAATTCCCCCTGGGAGGGTACTTCATAGGCCTGATCCGCCATAAACACGATCTGATCGGGTTGCGGGATGCGCCAGCCGTCGGTGAAGGGCGACGGCGCCGGCAGGTCGGCGGCGTCGCCTTCCGGGCAGCCGTCGTCGATCCAGTGGAACAGGAGGCGCTTCTCGTCGGCGGTGAGGCGGGCGTCGTTGCGGAATCGGCCGTGGCGGGGGTCGGCGAACCACGGCGGCATTCGGCCGTCGTCCACTACCTCGCGGATCATGGCCGACCAGTCGGCGGCGTTGCGGTAGTCAGTCAGCGAGAACGGCCCCGGTTGGCCCGCCCTATGGCATGAGACGCAGCGCCGCTGCAAGAGCCGGCCGATCTGATTGGTGTAAGTCACCTCACCCGCCGCCCCCCTCACCCTACCCTCTGCCCCCGAGAGGGAGAGGGTAGGGTGAGGGGGGCGGCCGATGCGGCAGCCGACGGATGCGACGGCCGGCCGCGACACCGGCTGGCCGTCGAGCAACTCGCCGAGCGCGTCGGCCAAATCGCGCCGCGTTGGCGCCGGCCGGCGGACGCCGACGCCGTACTGGTCGTCGATGCGGCCCCGATAGCAGACGAACCGCTCGGCGTCGAGGACGAAGGCTTCCGGCGTTCGCACGGCGCCCATGCGGTCGGCGACGGAGCCGTCGATGTCTTTGAAGATCGGGAAAGTGATATTCTGGAGATGGATGAAGGCGGCCACGTCGCTGAGCGAATCCTGGGCGTTGGGATCGACGCCGACGAAGGCGACGCCGCGCGGCCCGAATTCGCGGGCCAGCTCATCCAGGCGCGAGCCGTACAGCTTCGACAGCGGACATTCCGTGCCCAGGAAGGCGACGACGAGGATTTTCGCATCGGCCCATTCGGCGAGGGAGTGCGGCCGGCCGAAAACGTCGTGGACAGTGAAGTCGTCGATCTTGCGGCCGACCGGCGTGGGTTCCTGCATGGGAGGCGCGGCGGCTCCGGCGGCCGGCGCCGTGGGGAACCGCGGCGTGAACGGATTGACGAACAGGGCCGCCGCGCCAGACAGACGGCTCCCGCGAGGGGCGTCAGGATGCTGGTTCGCCGGGCCATGCGCTCATCCTCGCTCCGGTGGGAATGGATACGTTCCTTGTGTGCCACGGCTGTGTCAGCCGTGGCACACCCGCGGCCCGCGTTCAATCTCCCTTCGCCGTCGCCTTGGCCAGCGGCGTCAGACGCAGCGAATCCTTGCCGACCGTCAGCGCCCGGCCGTTCCAGACGCCGACGAGCCGGCCGTCGTCGTCCTTGTCCAGCGGCGTCTCGCCGACCTGCTTGCCGTCGCCGTCGAACTGGTAGACGCTCCCCTTCCACGCCAGGCACACCCCGCCGTCGGGGCCGGCGACCAGTGTGGCCGCGTTGAACGCCTTCTGCTCGACGTGGTCCGAGAACGTGGCGTTGGGATGCTTCAGGCCGATGTATTTCTTCGTTTTCAGATCAAAAAAGCCGAAGTCCGGGTTGTTGATTCCGTAGCTGAGGTTGATGGTGCGCACGAACGCCTTGTCGCCCGTCACCTGCAAGCCGGTGTACCAGTCGTAGCCCGACTTCATGTTGTCCCGGATCGCGCCTTCCTCCAGATCGACGACCTTGAGGCCGCGGCCGAGGTCGGAGTCCGCGACGTAGAGGAGTTTGCCGACCTTCTGCCAGGCCGAAAGGGCGCCGGGCCGGGCCGGCCGGTTCGGCTGCTCGTCCTTCAGGATCGGGATGCTCTTCACGGTCTCGCCCGCCGCCACGTCCATGATCGCGACGTCCGTGCGGCCCAGGACGAAGACGCGGGCGTCGCCGGCGAAGCCGAGGCCGTGGACCTCGCCCTTGCAGTCCGCCGAATGCAGGATTTGGCCGCTCTTCAGATCAATAATATGGAGCTCGCCCTGGGAGGCGACGCACGCCTTGCCGTCGGCCACGTCCACGAACGGCGCGAGCTTGGGATACAGCCGGTAGCACTCCTTGAAGATCGTCGCTTGCCCCTGTTTGAGGTCCACGCCCACCAACTGGCCGTCGGCGATGGTGTAGAAGCGGTCGCCGTTGAGTACGCCGTGGGTCGCCTGGCCCGGCAGCTTGATCGCGGCCCTGTCGTCGGGCTTGGGGTCGCTGCCGCGGAAAGCGGCCACGGCGCCGGCGAGCGCCCCCAGCAGGGCGAGCGGCGTCAGCATCTTGAGCGTTCCGAAGTGTCGCATGATCGGGTCCCTCGGTTGGAGGATGGGCGATGGCAACGGACCTTCGCCGTCGTTTCCTAGAACGGCGGCGCGTCCCGCGACTTGGCGAGCGACATGGATCGTGGATTCAGCCGCGACGTGCAGGAACGTGGGGACCGAGCTGTTTCTCTATTTCCGGATCGCAATTCCCTTGAACTCTCGTACGCGCGCGGTGATGGCCGTCTCGGTGGGCAGCCGTTCGATGCTCGACGCCCCGAAAAAGCCGACGACGCCGTGCGTCCGCTGGAGGACGTAAGCCGCGTCGGCCGGCTCCGCGATGGGACCGCCGTGGCACAGCACCAGCACGTCGGGGCGCACCGCCCTGGCCGCGTCGTGCAGGGCCTGGAACGCGCTCGACGGCCTGGTCCAGCGTCAGGGCCGACTTCGCCCCGATCGTCCCCTTGGTCGTCAGGCCCATGTGCGGGATCAGCACGTCGGCGCCGGCGCGGGCCATCGCCCGCGCCTCATCCTCGGTGAAGACGTAGGGACAGGTCAGGAGGCCCAGCTCGTGGGCGGCGGCGATCATCTCCACTTCCTTGTCGAAGCCCATGCCGGTCTCTTCGAGTCCCTGGCGAAACGTGCCGTCGATCAGGCCGACCGTGGGGAAGTTCTGCACGCCGCTGAAGCCGGCCGCCTGAACGTCGCGCAGGAAGTTCCGCATGAGCCGGAACGGGTCCACGCCGCAGACGCCGGCCAGCACGGGCGTATTCGGCGCGACCGGAAGCACCTCGCGGGCCATGTCCATCACGATCTGGTTGGCGTCGCCGAAGGGCATCATGCCGCTGAGGCTGCCGCGGCCGGCCATGCGAAAGCGACCGGAATTGTAGATGATGAGGAGGTCGGCCCCGCCGGCCTCCGCGCACTTGGCCGACAGGCCGACGCCGGCCCCGCCGCCGAGGATGGGTCGGCCGGCCGCGACCTGGGCGCGAAGGCGTTGCAGACACTGCTCGCGGGTGAAGCTCATGGCGGGTTGCTCACGCGGATCGGTTGGGGCTTGCGGAGAGGATACGAAACCGCCGAAAGGGTTGCCACATTCGCCGCTCATGACGGTTGCTTCACGTCTACCCGGACGTTGGGATTCGCCTGCCCCTGGCTCGGAGCGAATTGGTCGTAGTAGCGATAGAGAGCGCTGACGTCGGGGTCGCATTCCCGGTTGCCGTCGTAGACGACGTAGGTGTGGACGAGACGGCCGCCCTGACGCTCCAGTTCCTCCCGGATCAAGTTCCGCGTTTGGCCCGAATAGAAGCTGTCATCGAGCAGGATGAAGTCCCGGCCCTGGCCGCGCTCGAGCTTCTGCCGCACGTACCACAGGTCGTCCATCGGCGCCGTCGTCCGCAGTCCGCCCGTCACCAGGATCAGATCGACGCCAAAGGCGTTGTTGAGGAACATGCCGAACCGGCCCGTGCTGACGGCGGTCGCGCCGGGGAACGTCTTCTCGAAGGGCGCGGGGTTGCTCGGGTGCGGCTGGACGCCGGCCCGCGCCAGCAGGTGCTGGACCACCGGCCAACCTCGCGGCAACCTCCACGCGGCGTCGAGATGGTCGAAGAACGGGACGCCGCCGACGTGGCGGTCGAGAAGCTCTTGGACGATCCGGTCCAGAATCTCGGACACGGAAGGTCCTCCGGCGCGGTTGCGCAAGAGAGCGCACCTTCATCAGGATCTTGCCCAGGGTGTTGGCGCCCGTCCCGTCCGCGCCGCGACCCCAGTAGTAATCGTCGGGCGCGTCCTCCATGAGTTCCTCATCGCCGGTCTCCAGCAGCAGCTCGCGGAGGTCGGGATGCGTCTCGAATTTCCGCAGCACCGCCGCCTGCATGATCCCGTCCTTGACGGCGTCCCAGTCGGGTCGGACGGGCCGGCTGCTGTCGTGGGCCAGCGACTTGGCCTCCAGGGGGAAGGGGGCCTGGCGGACCTGTTCCTCGTGTTCCGTGTCAGCGAACTTCTGGGCCTGGTAATAGTGCTCCACGGTCGGCCAGACCCGGCCCTTCATCTCAATAGGGTGCGGCGAGAAGTTCGACAGCCACCCGTAAGAGTCGCGCTTCAGGTAGAAGAGGATGGTCATGGGTTCCTCCCGCGCGGCGCGGGTCAATGCAAGCGCGGGTCGTTCCCGATGATGAGATCGGCGGCCCCCCGTGGATCCTCCTTCGCCAGGTGGATTCTCTGGGCGGCGAAATAGACCGTCTCGTAGTCGCGGATCGTGTCCTCCACCCGCAGGCCTTATTGCCCGCGCCGGAGCGCCCGCTCCAGGGCTGTTGCGAAGGTGCAGTCTACCCAGACCGTGAGGTCATAGTAGCCACGGAAGGCCTGCCTCAGCAAGAAAATGCCGTCCAGGATAATGACCCGCACGTCGGTGAAGTCGTACAAGTGCTTGCGGTACACATCCGCGTTGGTCGCGTCCGCCAGATCCGCTTCGATCCGATGGGAGCGCTTCTCCTTGAGGGGCAGAACAAGATCGTCGAACATTTCCCGGAAGCGGATGCCGTATTCGTAGAACTGTTCGGCCGGCCGTTCCTTGCTGAAACGGCGCTCTGGCAAATGCAACCAGCCGTCGATGTTGACGCCGACCACGCCCGGCAGCGATTCGGAGAGGCGGGCGACGATTTTTTCGCTGATATAGCCTTTGCCGGAGCCGTCGATCCCCGACACGGCCACGAGCAGAGCGCGCTGGTTCGGCAGCGCGGCGCGTTTCCTGAGTATCGCTGTCACGGCGTCTGAAACACTCGCCATCTTGGCCCCCCGGCATGAGGCAAAGCAAGGGTCTTGCCGTGCAGGTCGCAGGCGATCTTTCGCGTCGATCCGACGCGGGATCTCGGCGTCAACCGCCCGAGCCGTCTCTGGCGACGTGCGCCGTCGGGACGCCGAATGCTCTTCCGCCGGCCGACACCACGTACACCGCGGCCGGCCGGTCCTTTTCCGGCAGCGACCCCTGCTATTTCATGGCAGGGGCGATGACGAAGAACCAGAACAGCGCCACGATGATCGCCACGGCCGCCACGACGCCCAGGACGAGCAGGGCGATCTTGCCCGCGCTCACCGGATGGGCGCCCGTCACCTCGCCGTTGAAACCGTTGATGAGAACGTCGTAGCTCTTGTCCCGGTATTTGTAGGCCCCCTGGAAGCAGGGAACCAGAACGTGGCGCACCGACACGCCGACGTAGCGCGTCTGGCTGCCGTCCACCTGCTGCCGGTCGCCGCCGATGTTGGCGCCGACCAGTATCCGGATCTTCGCCTCCATCTCGGTCCTGGCTCTGGTGAAGGCGGTTCGCGGATCGATGGTGTACGGCTCGACGGGGTGAGTGTGCCGGTCGGGGGCGTAGACCTCCATCTTCTGGATCAGGTCGGGCGGCGTCAGCAGCGTGACGTGGCCGGGCGGCAGGGCGTCCTTGCCGGAGATGAGGACGTTCTCGAAATAGTGCGTCACCTCGCCGATGGCCGGACTCCACTGCGTCCGGGTGATTTGGCGCGTCTGCGCGTTGCCCTGGGCGTCCTGGTAATGCTCCGTCTCCAGGTGGTTGACGCCGCGCTGGCCCTGGTACGTCGTGTGGGTCATGGCGTTGACGACCCAGAAGGGGACGTAGACCGCCTTGAGGGCGCCGAGGTCGGCGAATCGTTTCAGACCGCCGGGGACGAAGGAAAGGCTGTTGAGCCACCGGGTGTAGGCCTCGACGGCCTGCTCGCTGGTGAGGGCGAAGGCCGCGGCGCCCTCGGGCGGGACCGTGGGTTGCGCGTGGAGCTGGGCGAAGTAGGCGTCCACCTGGCGCTCGGCGGCGGCGACGTCGCTGAGGAACTCGAACCCGGCCCCGCGCGGGGAACCGAAGAAGAAGGGGTTGGCCACTGGTGTTCTCCCGAGGAGAGAGGCGCGTGCGGCGCGAACAGGCCGCGAGGCAATCGTCGCCGGTCGGCGCTCCGTTGGCAAACAAAAAAGCGGTGGGAAATAGAGCGGTTAGACGATCGCACAAAACGCTGACCCGCCCGAAGCGCTGGCGCGGTAGGGGCGCGATAACCGCGCCGGCGCTTCGGGCTGCGCCTTATCGTTGATCGGCTATGGGTTCCCCGGCGCCGACGGAAGGGGCGCCCCCAGAGGCGGGGGTGGCGGGGGCGGTCCCTGCTGGGGGAGCAGGCTGTGGCCGCGGTTACGCAGCTCCTGGCCCCGGTTAATAACGTCTTCCTTGTTCGGCGGTTCCACCTTCCGCATGGCGAAGTGAAACGCATGCAAGTCATGCAGTTTGAATGGGTTGAGTACCTCGTTCACCAAATCCAGCGGCGGGTATTCGTACCACGGCGCGGGAATGTCCTGATCGACTTGCAGCGTCTCATAGCCGTCCTTGACCAGCGTAAAGTGGTAGTTGCCGTAGTAGACGAACTGATCGTCCACCGGCGTCGGCCCGATCGGCACGCCGTTGCGGAACACCATCGCGCCCGGCGGGTCGGATGTGATCAGGTAGCGCTGGTCCACGCAGCCCGTCGCCAGGGTCGCGGCGGCCAAGAGCGCTCCGAGCCAGTAGTTCCGCATCATGTCCCGCAACCTGCCGGAGCAGGCCCCGTCCGTGTGCCAGGCTTGCGCCGCCGCGCCGGCGGCGCCGGCCGGTTCGCTCGGGAAAGGGCGGGGGTGTACCATGCGCGGGGTTCGCCGTCAAGCGGGACCGAGGCGGGGGTGTCCCTCTCGATTTTGGAGTGGCGGATTGTTAGAACGCCGTGCTGAGGGAATTGGGTTCTTTGGGAGGGATTCCGATGCCGGTGCTGACAATCGAATATCGCGATGAACGCGAGCGGCTCGGCCTGGAACAGGCCATCGCCTTTTTCACCCAGATGCGGCAGGTCGCTCAGACCGCCCCCGACGGCACGGTGCTGGCCGCCTGCGAGCAGGTCGCGCTCCGCGACGGGCCGGCGCTGCTGCGTGCCGGCCTCGCCGCCGCCGTGCAGAGACGCATCGAGGCGGCCGAACAAAAAGGGGGGCCGCCCGCGCCGGGGACTGCGCGTGCGGCCACGCCGGCCTCTCCAAGGGGCGGCACGAGCGTCGCGCCCTGACCGCCGTCGGGCCGATCGACGTGGATCGCCGGTATTTCACCTGCCCGGTCTGCGGTCAAGGCGATTTCGGGGCCGACCGCGTATTGGGCCTGGACGGCTACCTGACCGCCGCCGCCCGCCGCATGGCCTGCCTGGCCGGGGTGCAGCAGTCGTTCGCCCAGGCCGAGACGTTGCTGACGGAGTTGGCCCGTTGGGAGTTGGACGACGAGACGATCCGCCGCCTCTGCCACCAGGAGGCGGCGCGGGCGACGGCCCGGCGCGAGGAACGGGCGACGGCGGAGGCGTTCGCGGCCGCCCCGGGCGACCGGGAGTTGCACATCGACGCCGGCAAGGTCAACACGCAGGAGGGCTGGCGCGACGTGAAGGTGGCCGTCTTCGCCTGCCGGGAGCGGGGCGAGCCGGCCGAGGCGTCGGCCTGGGACAAGCGGGACCTGCCGGCCCCGTCGGTTCGCTCGGTGATCGCGGCGGTCGAGGAGGCGTCGGCGTTCGGCGAGCGTTGCGCGGCGGAGGCATGTCGGTTGGATCTGACGGACCCGACGCAGTTGAACGTGTCGGGGGACGGGGCGGAGTGGATCTGGAGGGGCACCCCCAGGCGGCGGGGATTCCCTATGTCCCTATGCAACACCCCGGCGTCGGTGTAGCATACAAGCAAGGCACGCAAGCGAGGCGTCCGGGGTGTGTTCCGGTGAATCGTTTCGACCAGATCGAGTACGCCAGCCTGACGGACGTGGGCGTCCGCCGCAGCCACAACCAGGACAACCTGGCGGTGCAGCTCGCCGCCGACGACGCCCAGTGGCGCCAGCGCGGCCACCTGTTCCTCGTGGCCGACGGCATGGGCGCCCACGCGGTCGGCGAGAAGGCCAGCGAACAGGCGGCCGGCGTCATCCCGCACACGTTCGTCAAGCACGCCCAGCAGAACCCGCCCGGCGCCGCCCTCCGCAAGGCCTTCATCGAGGCCAACGCCCACATCCACGCCTGCGGCCAGGCCAACCGCGAATTCGAGGGCATGGGCACCACCACCACCGCCCTGCTGATCCGCCCCGAAGGCGCCTGGGTCAGCCACGTCGGCGACAGCCGCGTCTATCGCATCCGCGACGGCTGGATCGAACAGCTCAGCTACGACCACAGCCTGCTCTGGGAATACGCCCGCATCAAGCACATGGACCCCGAAGAGGTCCAGGACATTCCCAGCAACGTCATCCACCGCTGCCTCGGGCCGGAGCCGTTCGTCCAGATCGACGTGGAGGGACCGCACACCGTCGAGGCGGGCGACGTGTTCCTGCTGTGCAGCGACGGCCTCAGTGGTCAAGTTACCGACTCGGAAATGGGGGCGGTGGCGACGGCGCTGCCCCCGGCGGAGGCGTGCCGTTTCCTGGTGGACCTGGCGAACCTGCGCGGCGGCCCCGACAACATCACCGCGCTCATCGTCCGCATCCCGCCCGGCCCGGAGGCCAACGGCGCGCCCGCGTCGTCGTCGCGGAAGCCGCGGAGGCTGCCGCGCCCGGCGTGGTGGCTGCTGGCCCTCGCCGGCGGAGCGCTGCTGGCCTTCGGCGCCGCCGCGATGCACTTCAACAACGTGCCGGGGGCGCTGTTCGTCTTCCTGCTGGCGACGATCGCCATCGTCGCCGGCCTGGTCGGACTCGGGCTGCATTACCGCAAGGAACAGAAGCAGCAGACGGACGAGGAGGAGCCGTCGGCGCCGCCGCGCGTTCACCGGCGGGCCGCTTGCCGGATCGAGACGCCGCTGATCGATCGCCTGGCGCGGGCCGTGGCGCTGCTGCAGCAGCGGGCCGAGGACAATCACTGGGCGCCGGACATGCCGGAATTCCACGAACACCACGAGCGCGCCAAGGAGCTGCTCCAGGGGCGCGATCTGGTCGGCGCTTTCCGCGAGTATTGCCGGGCCATGCTGCCGCTGAGCCGGGCGCTCGGCAAGCACCGCAAGAAGGAAGAGGTCTTCCAACCCATCTGGGACAAGAGTCCCGACGCCCTGCGCCGCAAGATCGACCCGGGATTCTCCACCCGCTGACAGTGAAGTCGGAGCCGCGACCGTAAGGGAGCGGATTGCGTCCACGAACGGCTTTGCTCCCTAGCCTCTCCGAAAAGGAGGGTTAGGGAGCAGCCGTTTCAGTTAGGGAGCAGGCGCGTTATCCCGGCCGGACCATCGGCAGCACATCCGCCGACCCGGCCGGCGTTTCGTCCGCTTCCTCATTCTGCCAGAATTCCGCTTCGATTCCCAGCACGCATTGCTCCATGATGACACAGCAGATGTTATTGCAGATGAGTTTGCAGTAGACCTCGTTCCGCATCGCCACGTCCGTCTTGCTCCGCACGCTGTCGCCGAACTTCCGCTTGATGGCGCTGAACGCTGATTCGACGTTGCTTCGCTGGTGGTAGTGCTGTAGGAATTCATCCCTTCTGAACTGGAAATAGTGATACATCCGGTCCCAGACCGCGCCTGCGCCTTCGATGCTGTTCACCTTGAACGGGACGAACGCCGTCCCGCCCAGCGACTCCACGAGGTTCAGGTTGTCGTTGCTCAGGTACGCCTTGTCGGCCGGCGTTTCCTTGATGGTGAAGTGCTGCGCCGCCGCGTTGACCATCGGCGCGAATTGCGGGCAGTCGGCCGCGTCCCGGTCAAGGATTTCGGCGGCGACGATTACGTTCGTCTTCACGCCGCAGAGGACGTGCGCCTTGACCCAGCTATGTTCGCTCCGGTATGTCCCGTATTTCTCGTCGTACCACCTGTCGAATCGGTTCGCGCTGAAGCCGGTGGAATCGGGTGCGAACGTGGTTTCGACGGCCCGGAGCGGCAGGCTGCTTTGCGTGACCAGCGCCTTGAGGGCGGGCGTCAGTTCGGCGTCTTCCAGGTGCTTGTTGATCGTGTTCGTGTGCAGCGGCCGGGACAGGTAGCCCTTGGCGTGCGCGTCGGACAGGTCGCAGCCGAACCGCCGGCTGCTGACCGTAGAGTACACCTTGAAGCAGCACGCGAAGATGGCGTCTGCAACGGACAACGGCACGCGCCCGCCCTTGCTGCGGTCCTTGGGCGGCGGCTCCGGGACGCCGCGGCAGAGGTCGGCGAGTAGCTCCTGAAAGCGGTGCTTCTCCGTCGTCTGCGCGAGGTTGTAGGCCGGCCAGTTCTGCTTGTAGGTCAGCTTCTTCGGGACAGCCTCGGTGTCGAGTTCCTGTGCCTTGTCGCCGTCGTGGCGCTCCCGCGTGAAGCGGGCCGCGTGGACGTGCTTGCACGGCTTCCCGGTCAACGCGAAGTCGTCGCACGGACACGATGGTGCCGGGTGGAGGACCACGCGGTATTTGCCGTTGCCGCTCTGCGACGGAACATGCCACGCGCCGTCTTTCCAGACGATCCGGGTGCGGGCGGCCAGTTCCAGACCCTTCAACTCGCGCAGGTCCACGGCAACTACTCCAGGTGTCTGTTTACCTGGATAGTAATATACCGCATGAGTAAGGCGAGTTTCCACCTTGGTAGTCATCTACTTGAAAAGGACGGTCTTTTTATGTACACTGCTCCTATGGCGAAAGTTCAGCTAACGGTCTGGGGCTATCGCTGCGAGCGGTGCGGGCACGAGTGGGTTCCGCGGGAGAAAGATCAGGAGCCGCGCGTCTGCCCGAAGTGCAAAAGCCCCTATTGGAATCGACCCCGGAAAAGCACGCCTGGCAACGGCCGCCGGGACGCAAAAAGCCGATAGAAAATTCCCTTTATGACGCGGCCACAGCTGCGCCATCCGAACTAGGCGAAGAGACCAAAACCAGGGAAAGGTTCGCGCTTCCACAATCTCTCGCAAAAAATCACTTCTGCAAAGCATTAGTGGCAAGTAAGTTGCGTCGATTTTGTGCGCGAACAACATCGAACTTGATCTACGTCACGCCGTCCCATATACTAGGAGTGTATTGTGGACCAGTCGCCTGTCGATCTAGTCCGTAAGGCGGTCTTGTCCACCTGCACCGGCGATCTCGTGTGGATTGACGACCGGACGCCCATCCGAGTGGGCAACGATCCCCGGAATCGTGGACTGACGGCTGACGAAATCAAGAAACTGACGCGGGATTGGGTACAAAAAGGAGGAGATATTGAGTGCACACGGGAAGGTCGGGAAGGCTATCGGGAGAAACGGGATTTCTACTACTGGGTCGTCATCCAGGGTCTGGCTGAATTTCCCAAGGGGCTGTTCGTCGAGATGGAACTGACGGACGACGACCAAAGCGACCCGGTGGTAAGTCTGCTCAACGCGCATCCGCCAGCATTCCCGTGATACAGGAAGGAACCAGCCATGCGCCCGCATCCGTGGAAATGCCCGTCTTGTCGTGAAAAAAAGGTCTGGCCCGTCACCGTCGATTACCAAACGGAAATGGAACACGACGGACGCGCTTACTCCCTGCGCGTAGGCGGCCTCGAAATCCTCCGATGTGTGCAGTGCGGCCACCAACAGCTGCCCGACGAATCCTACGCCAGGCTGAACGACGAACTCCGACGCTTGGCTGGGCTACTCACCCCTGCTCAAATCGCAGAAAAGCGGCGCGGCCTGGGCCTGAGTCAAAAGGAATTCTCGCGCCTGCTCGGAGTGGCTCCGGAAACGGTGTCGCGGTGGGAGAGTGGGGGCCAGATTCAGCAGCGAGTCATGAACGACTTCATCAGGGCGTTCTTCGACCTGCCCGAACTGCGTGAATACCTCAAACGAACGCGCGACGACGCAACCGGCGGTGCGCATTCGCAGTCGGATCGCGTCTCTGCCAGAAACTGGACTCCACAAAAAGTGGAGCACGTGGACGAGGCTGGAATGGCCTATTATCAGTCCGAAAAGGCGGCAAACTCGACTCGGCCAGTGGCCGCCGCAGGAAGCTGACATGCCAAGAACCGGACACATGGTCTGTTCCATCGGCGGTGCGTTCGATCAGACGACTAATGCGGCCAGTTACTTCCATGCCGTCGAAACGGTACAGGTCAGGAATGTTCCGCCGGCGCAGGCTTCTCCAGGCACAAATAAGCCACTGACAATGCGAGTCTGCGCGACATGGCTCAGGGAAGCAGACGACACACCGCAACGTCGCTATCAGGCGCAACTCGTTGGCCTCTTCCCCGGACTGCCGGGTGAAGTGGTACTCGCCGAATTCGGCGCCTTCTCATTTGAAACCGCTGTGCATCGACTCTTCGTGCCCGAACTAACGATCCCCGGATTCTTCGGGCCGGGGGTGTTGGTAATCGAGTGCAGGTTGCGGCACGCCGATTCAGTCGAATGGCAATCTCGCCAGCAGTTTCCCATCTACCTTGAAATGGAGCCTCCCCAAACCCCCGCACCAGCTAACGGCACGCCTGCCGGCAACGCTCCTCTCCCTTGACCCCAGCTACCCTCGCGGCGATCAAACGGCAACGGTCTGGCGAAGTCGCACGGCTGCGTGTCGTGTCACTGGTCTCCGCCCAGTTTGGGAGCAGCGCGGCCGGTAAGGGAGCAGGGAGCGGCTAGGGAGCAAAGCCGCTAGGGAGCAAAGCCTCCACGAACCGCGCCCGCTCCCTCACGGTCGCGGCTCCGACCGTTCCCCCATCGGATCCACGTCAATCCGACTGCGGCACGAACCCCCGGCTCTTCCAGAAGTACCACGTCGCCACGGTGCGGAACGGCCGCCACGCCTCGCCGCGCTCGCGCAGCGCCACGGCTTTGGGCATTTCCGGGAGGCCGTAAGTCGCCATCACGCCCGCCCGCAGGCCGAGGTCGCCCACAGGCAGCACGTCCAGCCGGCCCAGGCAGAAGATCAGGAACATTTCGGCGGTCCAAACGCCGATTCCGCGCACCGGCGTCAACAGGGCGACGACTTCCTCGTCCGGCAGGCGCGGCAACTCGTCGAGCGGCAGAAGACCGCTCTGCACGCGACCGGCGAGGTCGAGGAGGGCCAGGGCCTTGGAACGCGACAGGCCGGCGCCGCGCAGCTTCTCTTCCGGCGCGGCCAGGACGCCGGCGGGCGTCAGCCCCGCGGGGCCTAGCTCGCGTTCGAGGCGGGCGGCGATGGCGACGGCCGCCTTGGTCGAGATCATCTGCGAGACGATGGCCCGCGCCAGGATGTCAAAGCCGTTGGAGTTCGGCCGCAGGGTGCAGGGACCGACGTTCCGGATGACGCGCCGGAGGGCCGGGTCGCGGCGCGACAGGCGGCGTTGCGCCTTGACGAATTCCTCAGTGAGAGTTTGCATGTCGATCCATATTTACCTGAGCGACGGCCCCTGAGTCCGGCGCTTCCGTTACAGTTCCGCGCTTCCGGCCGCCGATCAATTGGTTAGTCCATGATCCATGGTCGCCAGCGAAGACAACCCGGCTTGCCGCTATGGACCATGGACTACGGACTATGGACTACCCAAGGACCGTGCCATGCACAGTCATTCTACCGCCGGCCGTGACCGCCGACCGCGCCCTGCGGTCGCCGGATGGGCAGGGACGCTGGCCGGGTTGGCTTGCGTGCTGGCCGGATGCACCGGCGGGCCGGGCAACTCGTTTTCCACCTTCAATCCCACGCACAGCCTGATCGACCCGGCCAAGGAGATGCGCCTGGCGGCGCCGGTCCCGGCGGCCGTCCCGCGCGAGCTGGACAAGCGCGTCCAACCGGCGTACGTGGTCGAGCCGGGTGACGTGCTGCTGGTGCAGCCGGCCGACGTCGAATCGCCGGCCCACCTGCCGGGCGACCAGCCGGTGATGCCCGACGGCACGATCGAGCTGGGCAAGTACGGTCGTCTCCAGGTCGTGGGCAAGACGGTCGAGGAGATCGAGGCGGCCGTCAAGGCCCAGGTCGAGGCCCAGACGAAGGACGCGGGCGTCATCACGGTCCGCGTGGTGACGCGGACCAGCAAGGTCTATTATGTTCTCGGCGAGGTCAACGCCCCCGGCGCCTACCAACTCAGCGGCCGCGAGACGGTGCTGGACGCGGTTCTGGCGGCGGGCGGCCTGACCGACCGGGCCGCGCGCGACCACATCATCCTGGACCGGCCGACGCCGCCCGACTCGTGCCGCGTGGTGCTGCCGGTCTGCTGGAGCGAGATCGTCCAGCTCGGCGACACCTCGACCAATTACCAGATCACGACCGGGGACCGCATCTACGTGCCGTCGCGGACGTTCTGGGACGACCTTTGCTCCAAGCCGTCCTGCCCGTGCAATTGTCGGCCGCAGACGCCGTGCCCCATTCCGGTCGCCGCGCCGACGTGCGGCGCGGTGATCGAAGAGAATCCGGCGCCGTCTGAACCGTGGGGGCCGATGACTCCCGCGAAGCCGTGAACGTCTTTGGGGCCGAGCAAGCGGCACGCGCAGCAAGATGTCCGTCGAGGCGGCTCTCCGGCGGAAGGCGCCGTCGCGGAAGCCATACCGGGGGGATAAACCCCCCGGCTCGCCTCGTCATTTGCTTGCCTGCGTCGCCGGCTTGGCCGCCAGCGCTGCTTTCCATTTCTCTGCCGCGGCGGTGGACGCCGTGAACGCCTGCGCCGCTGCGGCTGCCGCTGACTGGTCCGCCGTCGCCTTGTCGGCCGCCGCCTTGGCGACCGCCGTGGCTGTCTCCACCTGCTTCGGCGCCGCGGCCGCGACATTGGCCGCGTTGGTCGCCGCCTGCTGGGTCGCGGTCAGCGCGTTGGTCGCATTCGTCGCCGCCGCGGTCGAATCGGCGACGTTCTTCTGCGCCTGGGCCTGCTCCGTGGCGGCGGCCCCGGCCAGGTCGCGCGCCTTCGCAGCGGCCGCCGCCAGGGCCGCGTCGCCCGCCGCCTTGTCGGCGGCGTCCTTCACCTTCGCTGAGGCCTCGGCCAGCGCCTGAGCCAGCACCATTTTCGCTCTCAGATCGGCCTGCGCGGCACCGACCGCCGCCGTCGCCTTGTCCGCCGCCGCCTTGGCCGCGGCCGCCGCATCGGCCGTCGTCTTGGCGTTGGCCGTCGCATCCGCCGCGGCCTTCTGCGCCGCCGCCAGGGCCGCCGCGGCTTGCTGCGAAGCGGTCGCCGACGCCGACGCGGCCGACGCCGTCTGGTCGCGCGCCGCCTGCTTTGCCGCCACGTCCTTCTGAGCGGCGTCCAGCCGCTCGGCCAGCGTCGGCGGGTTCGGCGTCATCGCGCCGACCGCCTTGCCGTCGGCCGCCGTCCACGTTGTCGCCTGCCCGGTCCAGTCGCCAGCGATGACGCGACCGTCGTCCCAGGTGAAGGCCGTGCGGAGGGCCACGTCCGGCAAGGGGTCGAACGATCGCACGGGATTGCCGCCGCCGTCCCACAGCTTCACCAGCTTGTCGCGCCCCGCCGTGGCAATCCGCCCGTCCCGTGCATAGCGCACCGACTCCACGCCGCCGCCGTGAGCGTTCCACGTCTTGATCGCGGCGCCGTTCTCCATCTCCCACAGCCGAACTGTCGTGTCTTCGCTGGCCGAGGCGCAGACGTTGCCGTCGGAGCGCCAGCTGATTTCCGTGATCGCCGCCGTGTGACCGCGGAGCGTGAAGTATTCGCGGGCGGTGAACGCCTCCCACACGAACAGGCCGCCGGCGCGGTCGCCCGTCGTCAGCAGCACGCCGTCGGGGCTGTACTCCAGCGCCGTGATCCAATCGGTGTGTTTGCGGATCTCATGAAGGAGCTTGCCGTCCTTGGTGGAGTAGATGCGGACCACCTTGCTGGGGCCGCCGAGCGCCACCTGCGTCTGATCGGGGCTTATGTCCGCCGCGAGAACGGCGTCCGTCTCGTCGCCGACCTCGATGACGCGCTCGCCGGTCCTGACGCTCCACAGGACGACCTTGCCGGATTTGCCGGCGTGGCCGCCGCCGGCCAGCAGCAAGCCGCCGTTGCGGCTGAATTTGAGGACATGCGCCTCGCCCTCCGGGAACGGCAACACGCCGATCAGCTCCAGCGTGTCGGTGTTGTAAAGGAGGACCTGCTTCTCGCCGCCGACGGCGGCCAGCGGCGCCCACGGGCTGCACGCCAGGGCGGTGACCGCGTTGGGCCGGGCCGTGCGGACGACCGGATCGAGGCCGAGGGCCTTCTGCGGCATGGGCGGCGGCCCGTCCGGCTTGCCGCGGACCACGCCCGGCAGGCCCACATCGATCTTGGGGCCGGTCGCCACGGCCTTGCTGCCGGAGTTCTCCAGGGCGCCGTCCAGGATCCACTGGCGCACCATCGCCACCGACTCGGCCGGGATCATCGGCGACGACGGCGGCATGTACGGCTCGCGCAGATGGGCCATCGCCTGAAACAGAGCGCTGTTGTCCGGGTCGCCCGGCTTGACGAGGGCGCCGGAGCTGCCGCCTTCCATGACCTTGGTGTAGTTGTTGAGGACGACGCCGCCGCGCTTCTTGTCCGGGTTGTGGCAGCCGATGCACTTGTCCCGGAGGATGGGCAGGACATTGTCGTCGAACGTGACCTTTGCGGCGGAAGATTCACCACAGAGGCACAGAGAACACAGAGAGGACAAAAGAATCAAAACGCGATGACGTACCATGCTCTTGAACCCTCTCACGGCTTCTCTGTGTTCTCTGCGCCTCTGTGGTTCGCTTCTTCTTTCAATGGTTGAACATGAATTCGCGGGAGTTGAGCAGCGCCCAGAAGGCGTCGCTCAGCGCCTTGTCCTTGTCCGGCTCCGCCGCGATCAGCTCCATCAGCCGCGCCGCCTCCTTGTCCGTCGGCTTGCGGCTCAGGCAGCGCAGGTACAGCTCCTCGACGATCTGCGGCGGCGTCTTGCCCTCCGCCAGCCGCTGGCCGATCAGGTTGCCGGCCGCGATCTTCTGCGTCGTCGTGTCGCCGTTGAGCAGGTGCAGCGACTGCGACAGCGTCGGGTCCAGCTTCACCTCGCAGGAGCAGACCGTCTCGCGCGTCGCCCGGCCGAACGTCGTCAGGAAGTAGGTGCTGACGTTGCCGTCAGCGATCTGCACCGCCCGCGCCCCCAGCGGCAGCCCGGGGAACTTGTTCTTCGTGTTCGTCGCCTCGCTGATGCAATCGAGGAACGTCTCCGCCTTGATCCGCCGCAGGTACGAGTGTGAAAAGTTGCGCACGTCGCCGGCGTTGCTGTCGTTGGCCTCCGTGGCTGACTGGTAGGTCCGCGACAGGCAGATGTCGCGCACCATCCTTTTGAAATCGTATTTGTAGTCGGTGAAACGCTTGCCGAGTTCGTGGAGCAGCTCCGCGTTCGACGCCGGGTTGCTGATGCGCACGTCGTCGTCGGGGTTGACGATACCGATGCCGAAGAAATGTTCCCAGACGCGGTTGGCCAGGTTGTCCGCGAAGTACGGGTTGCTCGGCGACGCCAGCCACGCGGCCAGCACCGCCCGCCGGTCCTTGCCCGCCACGTCCGGCGTGTCGCCGCCGAGAAACTTCGGCTTCATCACGACGCCGCGCACCGGGTGCGTCACCTCGCCGCCGCCGCTGTTGAAGATCACGGTTTCGCGCGGGTCGTCCGTGCCCTTGCGGCCGATCTGCGAGAAAAACGCGGCGAAGCCGTAGTAATCGTCCTGCGTCCAGCGGTCGAAGGGGTGGTTGTGGCACTGGGCGCACTGCGATGCGCATGCCGAGGAACACCTGGGCGGTGTTTTCGGAGAGCTTGAGGACGTCCGTTTCGTTCTGGTAGTAGTTCGTAGCAGGGTTCTTGAACGTGCCGCCGTTGGCCGCCAGCAATTCCTGCACCCACTGGTCCACCGGCACGTTGCGGGCGATCTTGTCCTGGAGCCAGTTGTAATAAAGCAGCGTCGCCTTGTAACTGACTTGATTGGACGAGCGGATCTGCAACAGCTCCGCCCATTTCAGCACCCATAACTCAGCGAATTCCTTGCGGCCCAGCAATTCATCGACCAGCTGCTCGCGCTTGTTCGGCGCGGGGTTGGTCATGAACTTCTGGTATTCCTCCGGCGTCGGCAGTACGCCGATGACGTCGAGGTAGACCCGGCGCAGGAACACCTCGTCGGAGCAGAGCGGCGCCGGGGCGACGCGCAGCTTCTTGAGCTTGGCGTCCACCAGGGCGTCGATGTAGTTGTTTTCGGGCGCCGGCGGGAAGGCGAATTGCAGCCCCTTGGGCAGCGCGATCACCTGGGCGCCGACGGTGAAGGTGGCGAAGCGGGCCATGACGAAGGCCTCGCCGCGGTCGCCGGCCGTCACCAGGCCGTCGGGCGAAATCTTGGCCGACGTGTCATTGCTGCTGAGGAACAGCGCCAGCGAGGTCACGTCGCGCACCGAGCCGTCGGAGTAGCGGGCGCGGACGACCATCTGCTGCGTCGCGCCCTTGCCGTCGAGGACCGCCGATTTCGGATAGAGATCGACGCCGACCGGCGTGGGCTGATCGGCCGGGTCCTGCGGGGCGCCAGCTTCGAGCCAGCGCAGCAGCGATTGACTGTACTCGTCGCCGTCTTTGATGCGCTGGCCGCCGGTGTGGGCGACTTTCCCCTGGGCCTTCTCGATGAGCAGGCTTTCGTTGGGAAGGGCGAGGTCGATGCGGCGCCCGTTCATCTCGTGGGTGAGACGGTAGTGATCGCCGTCGGGGTCGAAGCCGAACAGCGATAGACGGAAGCCGTCCTTGCCGCGGGCCGCCCCGTGGCAGCTGCCCTGATTGCAGCCGTTGCGCATGAACACCGGCATCACGTCGAGCTTGAAGCTGATCGGCCGGTCCTTGGCGGCGTCCTTGACCGTGACGGGGACGCTGACCGTCTTGCCGCCGAACTCGACGGCGAGAGTGGTGGCGCCGTCGGCGAGCGGCGTGAGGAGGTTTTTGTCGAGCTTGGCCAGGGCGGGGTTGGCGAGCGTCGCCTTGGCCTCGGCGGTCACGTCGCGCGTGAGGCCGTCGGCGAAGGTCGCCTGGACGACGAAGAGTTGCCGGCTCCGGTTGGTGGCGAGAACCACGTCGGGCGGGGAGACTTCGAGGCTGGCCAGGACGGGAGCCGGAGGGGGCGGCGGAGCCGGGGGAGGCGCCGGCGCGGGGGCCGGGGTCGCGGCCGGCGGCGGGGCCGGATTGGGGGGCGGGGCCGGCGGGTCGGCGAACGCGGCGGACGCGCCGAGCCAAAGGACGAGGGCCGCGGCAGCAGAGCGGAACAACGCATTCTGTCGCATGGGATGTCGCCTATGTTGATGCGGCCGGGCCTCGCTTTACCGGCCGAGGTCTGCTAAAATACCTATTCCACCGAAGGAGGACGTTCGATGATCTTCACTCCCGACTATGTGAAGTCCCGGCTCCGCGAACAGCCGTTTGTTCCGATGCAGATCGTGACGACCACGGGGCAGACTTACGACATTTACCACCCGGATCTCGTCCTGGTGACCCTGGAGTTTCTGATGGTGGGCCGGCCCAGCGCCCAGAACCCCACCGTGGCCGATCTGGTGACTCGTGTGGCCCTCGCCCACGTCACCGAACTCCGCGATCTGCCGCGCCATACGGCGCCGCACACCAATGGCCCTGCCGCTTGAAACGGCGCTACTTCGGCGGCGTGGGCGGGGCGGGCGGCGCCGGAGGCGTGTGCAACGCCTTTTCGCGCTCCTCCTGCTCCTTGCGCAGCTGCTCCAGCCGCGTCAGCCGTTTCTCCGGCGGCGGAGCCGGGGCGGCAGGGTTCATCGGCATGGGCATCGGCGGCGGGGGCGGCGGCGCGTCGGCCTTGGGCGGCAGCGGCACGTCGATCCGCAGCTCCGTGCCGCCGACGTTGTGGATCACCGGCTCGCCGTCCTTCATCGCCACGACCTGGCAGAAGATGTTCTTGTGCTGCCCGGCCGGGCTGGTCTTGTCCACGTCCAGTTTGAACGACAGCTCCTTGGAGTCCTTCGTGATCGTCAGGTCCGGCGCCGTCACCTTCGGCGGCAGACCGAGCAATTTCACCGTCGCCGGACCTTCAAACGGAGTATTCAACTGGATCTTGCAGTAAATCTCGGTCTGCTTGCCCTGCTCCACGGCGGCGCGCTCCATCGTGAACGCCACGAACGGCGGCGCCACCTCGATCGTCGCCAGCTGCGACGACACCCACGCGGGGCCGTTGCCGACCGTCGCCGTGCCGAGAACTGCCGTCTTCCATTTGCGCACCTGGGCGTTGCCGGCCGCATTGATCGGCATCAGCACTTCGTTCTGGTTTTCGGGGATGACAACCGACGAGGCGGAACCGACGCCCGGCGGGTTGAACAGCGGCAGGATCGTGATCGGCGCCGTGAAGCCGGGCTTGCGCTCGGCGACTATTTTGAGGCTCATCGAGCCGCCCTGCACCAGCGGCGCCTTCGGCTCGACAATGGCGATCTTGAATGGAACTTCATCCGCGACGGCGACGACCGTCTGGTCCGTCTCGTATTTCCAGTAGATCGACTGTCCCGGCGGGGCGTTGATGAGTTCCGCGAGCTGGTTGAAGCGGCTTTGAATCTTCTGGGCCGGGTCGGCGTGCTTCGCCGTGATCGCGGCCAGCTTGCCGCCGACCGCCGCCGTCGGCGCCGCCTCGAACACCACCGGAATCGTATCCAGATTGGCGAGCATGTTCTCGTTGTTCATGGCGACGCCGGCCGGCAGGCCGTCGGCGCCCATCACCAACTCGCCGCCGAAGTCGCCGCGGGCCACGTTCACCAGCGTCGCCATGCGGTTGCCCTTCGGCACGGCGATCGTCTGCCGCTCCTGGGAATACAGCGCCACCTTCGGGATGCTGACCACGGCCTTCGCTTCAATGGGGAGAAACTCGACCCGGTAGAAGTACGTCGGCCCGCCGTTCTTGAGGTGGTCGGTGACGCTTAGATAATACTCCTTGTCTTCCGGGGCGGTGAAGCGGAAGTAGCTGTCCGGGCCGATCGCGTCGTCGTTGGCCGCGAGCGCCCCGCCGCCGACCACGCCGACCGTCATCACCGAGTCGAGCGGCGAGCCGAGGCGGCGAGCGAAGCAGTGGACGTCGAACGTCTGCCCCTTTTTCATGGTGAAACGGTAGTAATCGACCTCGCCCGGCTTGGCGATAACGCCGTTGAGCGCGGCCGGCAGGGCGGGGACGGGCGTTCCCGTCTGCGGTGTGTTATTTCCATCCGTTTCAACGACATTGCCGAACTCCGACAGATGGAACGGCACGGGCGACGGGCAGACGCCGCCGGCGTCCTGCGGGAACAGCCCGAACTTCGGATCGGGCGCCGCCGGCAGCTTGATCTTCTGCTTGATCGGCCCGGCCGGGTCGCCGAGGAAGGTGACTTCGACCTCCTCGCCGAGCTTGCCGCCGGCCGGCACGACGGCTGTGGGCCGCGGGAACGTGCCGACGTGCAGTCGATACTGGCAGCCGCCGTTGCCGCCGTAGGCGCTCTCGCGCACCTGAATCACATACGTCCCGTCCTCCGGCACGATGACGGAGGCGGCGCAGTCCTGGCCGAGCATGGGCGTATCGTCGCAGGCGGCCAGCTCGAAGCGTTTGCTATCCAGAATGGCGACATAGGGATCGAAAAACGCGCCGCCGAGGCGCATGCCCTCGACCTCGGCCGAGAGGCGCTGGCCCTTCTTGCAATCGACGGCGAAGTAATCCACGTCCTCGTTGTCGATGACGCCCTGGACGGTGACGTTGAGCGGGATCTTTTGGGGAGCGGTGAAGTCGCTGTTCGGCTCCTTCTCGTCCACGACCGGCAGGGCGCCGACGTAGAAGGTGCGCAGCTCCGAGACGCCGCTGGCGCTGCGAATCCGGGCGGCGTGCTCGCCGAGCCGGCAGTCCGGGGCGATCTTCACCGTTGCTTTGACCTGGCTGTCGTTGACGACTTCCAGCTTCACGACGCTGAAGCCGGGCGAGTAGAAAAGCACTTCCTGGGCGTCGGTCAGCCGGGCGCCGTTGAAGAGGAGAACGGCGTCGGTCCCGCGCTGGGCGCCGCGCGGCTGGATCGCTCCGAGCGACGGCGACGAGGCGAAAGAGAGCGAACCACAGAGGCACAGAGAACACAGAGAGAAGAAGCACAGAGAGAAAACTGTGTTTCCAGATCGGCACGGCCTCATAACCCTACCTCGCATTTCTCTGTGTTCTCTGTGCCTCTGTGGTTGGTTCATCTATGCGATCAGTTCCTTACGGACCTGGCCGCCGCGGACGATGTCGATCGGCCGGTCGCCCGGCGCCATCAGCTTCTTCTCGCCGTTGATGCCGATCTGCTTGTAGACCGTCATCGCCATGTCCTCGACCGACAGCGGATCCTCGTCCGGCTCCGTCGCCGTCGCGTCGGACTTGCCGTAGACGAAGCCCTTCTTGATCCCGCCGCCGGCCAGCACGACGCTGAACACTTTGGGCCAGTGGTCGCGGCCGGCCGTCGCGTTGATCTTCGGCGTCCGGCCGAACTCCGACGATACCATCACCAGCGTCGAATCGAGCAGGCCCGTGCGCTCCAGGTCGCGGATCAGCGTGGCGAAGGCTTGGTCGAAGACCGGCAGCTGGCCGCGCATGCCGTCCTTGACGTTGCTGTGCATGTCCCAGCCGCCGTAGGTCAGCGACACGAACCGCACGCCGGCCGCCACCAGCCGCCGGGCCATCAGCATCCGCTGGCCGGCGGGGTTGCGGCCGTACTCGTCGCGCACCGGGGCCGGCTCCGCATTGATGTCGAACGCCGCTTTCGCCTTGTCGGAGCTGACGAGGCTGTAGGCCCGCTGGTAGAACGTGTCCATCGCCTCCAGACCGTCGGCCTTTTCCTTCGCGTCGAAGTGGTCGTTGACGGCGTCGAGCATGGAACGGCGGCTGGTGAAGCGCTTGTCGTCCACGCCGCCGGGCAGCGTCAGGTCCTGCACGCGGAAATTGCCGTCGGCCGGGTCGGCGCCGAGGCTGAACGGAGCGAAGGCCGACGACAGGTAGCCGGAGCCCGCGTAGGTGTTCGGCTGGCTCGGCACGCAGACGTAGGGCGGCAGGTTATTGCGCGGCCCGAACTCGTGCGACACCACGCTGCCCATGCTCGGGAACTGGAGTGCCGGGCTGGGCCGGTAGCCGGTGAACATGTTGTGCGTGCCGCGCTCGTGGGCGGCCTCGCCGTGCGTCATCGACCGGCAGATGGTGATTTTGTCGGCTACCTGTGCCGTGTTTTTGAGCAGCTCGTTGAGGACCACGCCGTCGAGCTTGGTGGGGATGGTCCCCAGTTCGCCGCGGTACTCGATCGGGGCCAGCGGCTTGGGGTCCCACGAATCCTGGTGGGCCATGCCGCCCGGCAGGAAGATGTGGATGATCGACTGGGCCGGCGGCCCGGGGGCGTTAGCCCCCGGATTCGGCGCCGCATCGGCCGCCTGCGCCGCCTGGAGGCGGAAAAACTGGTCCAGCGTCAGGCCGAGGCCGCCGACGACGCCGACGTGCAGGAACGATCGGCGGTCGGGGCGGAAGCCGTTGCAATGGGGCAGCATGGCGCGGTTTCTCCTTTGTGCGTCCCGTCGGGCGGGTGGAGTGACAACGGGCGGCGAACCAGGTATTCAGATAGCGGCAGCCGGGGGAGGGTCGGGCTGGTAGGTTAGTGCATTCGCCATGCCAAATCAGGCGGGTGGGCGTTGGAGATAAACTAGAGATTCAGGGGGCGGGTGTCAACCGGGATGTCGGCGAATCGGCGTCCCATTGCCCTGCAAACGCCAAGGCCCTGCGAGAAATCGCAGGGCCTTGGTCAGTGGAGCCGAGGGGGATCGAACCCCTAACCTCTACATTGCGAACGTAGCGCTCTCCCAGTTGAGCTACGGCCCCGGTGGTTCGCAGTATACTGGGGAATTATAGGGAATAGCGACGCGCCCCCGCAAGGGCAGCACCGGGCAAAAACGGGCGAGGCCGCCGCGACCCTGCCCATCTCACGGCGACTTGACGCCGGCGTCGCTTTCCTTGAGCGCCCGTGCCTGGAATTCGGTCCCGTCCAGCACCTTGTCCTTCAGCCGATCCAAACACTCCTTCGACCGCTGCGGGTCGTGCCGCACCGAGTCGAACAGCTTCCACAGGTTGTAAAGCGATCGCGCATGCTCCTCGCGGTCTTGATTGAACAGCACGTCCACCCGCAGGTACTGCCAGAACGCCTCGTCGGGCTGCTTGGCCTGCTGGTAATAGTCGCCCAGCGTGTTGTATCCCATCGCTTTGAGCTTGTCGTCGTCGCCGGCGCCCTTGATGAGGTTCTGCAAGTCGGCCGGACTCGTCGCCTTTCCCTGCGCCACCTGCGTCTGAATCAGATACACCTGCACGTAGGCTTTCTGCTTTGCATCCTTCGTGTCGGCCAGCACCGACGACAGCTTTTTCTCGGCGGCGTCGAACTTGCCGTCCTGGATCAGCATGTGCGCCACCAGCAGGTTCGTGTTCAGCCGAATGTCCGCCGGCACGTCGGGGTTCCGCCCCAGGTCGTCGTAGGCGTCCAAGGCGCCTTGCTTGTCGCCGCTGTCCTCCAGCAACCGCGCCGCCGTCTTGGTGGCCGGCACGATCTCCCAGCCGGCGCTGTTGGTCGAGCGGAAGTCGTTCAGCGCGTCGATCGCCGCCTTCACCTTCGACGGGTCGAATTTGGCCGCGTCCACGGCCAGCATGGCCATCCGGTACTGGACGTAGCGGAGGGCGTTCGGCGCCGATTTCAGCTGTTTTTCCAGCTTGCGGTAGCCGACCATCACCTCCACCAGGTCCTTCTGCCGCTGGTCGGCGGTTTCGGTCATGGCCTCCTGCTCCTTGCCGTGCAGGTTGCCGAACGACAGCGTGTCGATGTCCGGGGCGTTCTTGACGTCGTAGCCGATGTAACGGATGTCATCGGGTGCGATCAGCAGCGTGTCCTTCCCCACCTTGATCTTCACGCCGGCGGGCGTCTCGTCCACGATCGTGCCGGCGACGTTGACGTCCTTGGCGGGGTTCGCCGGGTCGCGCCGCAAAATCACGTCGTCGGCGAACGCCGGCGCCGCACACAGGCCGAGGCACGCCGCCAGGCCGGCGGCGAGCGCGATGCGTTTCATGATTGCCTTATCCTCTCGGGGCGTCGTTCGGTCGTTTGGCGGCCGCGGATCAAGGAGTCGCGGCGGTCCCCTTCAACTTGTCGTATTCCTTCTTGAGCGGGTCGTCGGCGAGCAGGGCCGTGGCGCGGGCCTTGGCCGCGTCGCTGCCGTAGTCCGGCCACATCTTCTCCAGCTCCACGACCAGCGATGCGGCGCCCGCATAGGCCCTCTCGCGCTTGTCGTCGCCCGCGATTTTCGCCGCCTGCTTGTCCATCCCTTCCACCGTGGTCAGGTAGGCCTCCAGGAACGCGTTCTTGAGGTCCTGATTGTCCGTCGCGTCCATCAGATCGCGGAAGCGGGCCCGCGTGGCGTCGTTGACGAAGCCGAGCTGGTTCTTGGCCAGGTCGGCCGACAGGCTGGCCGCCGTCTTGAGACCCTCGGCGTACTTGGCGGGCGCCTTGTCCTTGAGCTTCACCGCCTGGCGATAGACGTTCTCCACGGTCAGGTAGTAGCACTGGAGATAGATCTCCTTGAGCCGAGGGTTCGTCTCGATGTTCGGCAGCAGCTGCTGGGCGAGGCCGTTGGCATGCTCGGCGGCCCCCTTGTTGTCGCCCTCGGCGGCCAGCAGCTCGACGTTCTCCACCAGGACCGGGATCTCCTTCCGCCCCCAGCCGGGCTTCTTCGGATCGCCCAGGATCTCGTTCAGTAACTTGCGCACCACGTCCGTCTCGCCGTTCAGCCGCCGCTCGCGCACCAGCGCCAGGCGGATCGATTCAAACATCTTCTTGTCGGCGTCCGGCACGTCCATGTCCGGGGCCGGCTTCATCGGCTCGGGCACATTCTCCAGCAGGTCGGCCGCCTCCTTGTGCTGGTCCATGCTGGAGTAGATCTTGGCCGTGTAATAGACCAGCGTCGGCGTCAGCTTGTCGCCCAGCGGCTTGAGAGTGTCGGCGAGGATTTCGCCGTATTCCTTCTTGGCCGCGTCCAGGGCGGCGGCGTCGCCCTTGCGCTTCAGCTCCTCCAGCTGCGGCGGGATGAACGCCACCAGCTCCTTGAGCACCTCGGACGCCCCTCCGTCGGGGGCGCCGGCCGGGGCCAACTCCTTGTAGCAGTCCAGCACGTCCCGCGTCCGGTCCAGTTTGTTCAGCTGGATCGTGGCCCGCAGCGCGTTGTCCAGGACGCCGCGGGCCAGGGGCTGGTTGTTCTTCAGCTCGGGATGCTTGTGGGCCTTGATGTCGTCCACGACCGGATCGAGCAGCTTGAGGATGGTTTCGTAATGGGCCGGCCGATCCTTGGGGTCGGCCTTGTCCGCCGCTCGCGCCTCGGCGTCGGCCATGCCCCAGTGGGCCAGGACCGCATAGCTGTTGAGGCTGTCCTCGAACTCGCCGTGCATTTTCTTGTCGTCGTCGTCGTTCGCATTCAGCTTCGCCTGGGCCAGCAGCGGTTTCATCTTCTCCGTCAGCTTCTCCAGGTCGTCGTACTTCTGGGCCGTGAAGTCCTCCTGCGCCAGGCGGATTTTGGCGAGGAAGTAGATCCGGTTCGTCGTCGGATCGGCGCCGGGCGCCGGCTGCGGAACGTTCTCCAGGGCCGCCAGCGCCCGCTTGCGGTAGCCGTCCTCCGCGTCGCCGGCCAGCGGCGGCAGCTTCTCCTTGTCGGCGGCGAAGCAGAACTGGGCCAGCTGATACTGCACCGCAATGTACTGGGGGTAGGCCGTCGTGACCTGGCCCAGCGCCTCGATCGCCTTGTGAACGTTGTCCGCGCGGGCCGCCCGCGCGGCGTCGGGGTCGTCGGCGTCGATTTTCGCGTTGATGTACAGCAGGGCGAGCTGATGCCGGGCCATGTCGCCGGCCGGCTCCTTCGGCCAGGTCTGCTCCATGTACTGAGCGAAGTCGAACAGGGCCTTCCGATCCGCCGCCAGCTCGGCCGGCGGTTTGTCCGCGGCCGCTTCCTTATCGACCAGCGCCACGTAGGACAGGAGGACGTACACGGCCGCCGCCGCGGCCTGGGACGAGCGCGGATCGGACTTGGCGAACTTCTCGCCGAGGGCGACGGCCTCGCGGTACTTCTTGGCGTTCATGTACTGGAAGGCCATCATCGCCTTGGCGTTGGCCAGCTCCAGCCCCTCGTCGCCGTGGCCCGCCTTCGACTCGTCGGCCAGCTTCAGGCCGCGCTCCAGGGCGGCCGTGATCACGTCGGCATGTTCCTTCCGCACCTTCTCGGCGTCCTCCGGCGTCTTCGCGTCTCTCTCGCCCTTGGCCTGCTGAATCAGCTCGAACTGGGCGCGGACGTAACAGTCCTCAAAGGTCTTCAGCTGCTCCACCGGCTCCTTGAAGCCGCCCTGCTGCTTGGCGATGATGTCGATCTTCTCGCGGCGGGCGCGGTCGGTGAAGTCGTTCTCGGATTCCTCGACTTGCCGGAAGTAGCGTCGGGCCTCGGCCAGGTCGAAGGTCCGCTTGGCGACGTCCTTCTCGGTCACGGACGCCTTGACGTACTCCTCGGCCAGGAGGAAGCGGACGCCGTAGCCCTCCGGCGTCTTGAGGAAGCCGGGGTAGTCGCTGATCCACGCCTTGGCCCGCTCGACGATGTGGGCGTCGTCCTCGTCCTTGTCTCGCAGCTCGGCTGAGGTTTCATCCAGGAGCAGGACGTAGAAGTATCGAGTCAGCCGGATGGCGTCGGCCGCGGTGCGGCGGTCGGCGGCGAGAATGACCTTGTAGCGCTCCTTGGCCTTGGGGAAGTCGCCCAGCATGTGGAGGCAGCGGGCGGCCCACGCCTTCGCCGTCCAGCAGATCGGGTTCTGGTCGTCCTTGGCGCCCACTTTCTCGAAGAGCTTCTGGGCGTCCGCGTACAACTTATTGCGGGCCTTGCTCACCGCGCCGGTGGCGTCGGCGTGGAGCGGATAGGTTTGGCCCTGGTCGAAGACGTTGAGGGCGGCGTCGAGGTCCGCCTGCATCCGGTCGTGGTCCAGCTTCTTCCGCAGCTCCTTCTCCGCCGGCGTTTTCGGCTCGCCCGCCTTGGCGATCTGGTCGTCGAGGTCCTTGGCCACCTGCTTCAGCTGGGCGCCGGCCTCCTCGAAAATGGCGCGGGCCTGCCCTGCCTCCGGCGTCACCTGCGTATCGAAATCCTCGTTCAGGAACGCCCGGCTGAGCTGGGTGCGCCCCTGCTGGATGGTGACGTGGGCCAGGTCGAGCTTGACCTCGCCGGCGTGGGGGTCGCCGGGGTTGGCGTCGAGCCATTTCTTGAATTCGTCGCGCGCTTCGCCGTAAAGGGCGAGGCGCTTGGCGCTGTCCGGCTCCTCGCCGGCGGCCTCCAGCCGCGTCCGCGCCGTTTCCAGCGGCAGGGCCTTGGCCAGCTCCGGCGAGGCGTTTTTCGCCAGCCGTTGCAGGTACTCCAGGGCCAGATCGCTTTTGCCCTGTTTGCGAAGCTCCTCGATGAACCGCATGTCGTCCTGGACCGAGGCGTCCTGGGCCGACGCCCGCCCGGCGACGAGCAGAACGGCCCCCAGCAGCAAAAGGAGTCCACGTTTCATGGATGGTCAGGCCCCGGGTGGTGGATGGGGACAGGCAAAGCGACGGTCGGCCGCAGTCCACGGCCCTTCGCAAAAGGGCGGACGCGCCGGCGACGCGGGCAAACAGTACGCAAAAGTTAAGACGGGCGGCGGCCCGGAAACTTACCTCAGTATGGAGACGGCGCAGAGGGTTGTCAAACCGATTTGCGGATGGGTTGGACGTGCAGCTGCGTGGGCGGATTCTGCGGGGGACAGCTGTTGGGTGCCATGCTTTCGCGGCCTGTCGGGGACTGGGATGGGCCTCCACCGGCGGCATGGGCCGCGAAAGCATGATGCAGTCGAGGACGCCATCATGCTTTCGCGGCCGGTGCGGTTACGAGGGACAAAGGGCGTCGCCCTTGGGCCGCGAAAGCATGGCACCCCAAGCCCCGCCCTGTGCCCCGGACACACGGCTTACGGCCCGGCCGGCTTCTTGAACTTATCGTAAAGGGCCATGAATTCCGGGTCCGTGTTCCACGCCTTGAAGGCGTCGTCGGCCTGCAGCGAATCCGTCGTGGCGACGTCGGGCAGGTTCAACGTGAGCAGCCCGGTGAGTCGCTTGAGTACGTCGTCGCGGTTCTCGGCGCCCGCCGCCGTGTGCGCCAGGAACAGCAGCGTCTGCCCCTTGAGCAGGCGAGCGCGATCCGCATCGACGCCGTCCCTGGCCACGGCGTCGTCGTCGGCCAGCCGCGTCAGCAGGTCGTCGCCCAGCCGCACGCGCAGGTCCGCGGGGACCGACAGGTTCGACAGCACATCAAGCGTGGCGTTGAGGTACTCCAGCGTCGGGCCGTCGGCGCGGCGGACCCACTCGGCGTAGGCGGGGACCGAAGCGGGCAGGTCGTTCGCGCCGAGACGGCGGCGGCACTCGCGCAGGTCGGCGCGGGCCTCGTTCTCCCAGCGGCCGGCCGCCGATTCCGCCAGAGCGCGCACGAACCACGGATTGAACTCGTCCGGCGGCGGATTGAACGCGGGCTGCAGGTCGCGGAGGACCTGTTCCACGTCGTCGCCGTCGAGCACGCCGTCGGGCGGCGTTTGCAGGCGGATGTAAGCAAGCAGCGTGACGGCGTAGGAGGGCGCCGGCGGGCCGGCGAGTGCGTCGGAAAGCTGCTCCAGGGCGGCCTCTTCGCGGCCGGCGTTGCACAGCAGCACGGCGCGGGCCAGCCGCGCGTCGTCGCCGCGCCGGACGGCGGCCCGGCGCAGCAGGCCGCAGGCCGCGTCGAACGCCTGCTTGGTGTGACGGGCCTTTTCAGGATCTTCCATATCGCCCGTCTCCCACGCTCCATGCCGCAGCGCTCCATTGGCCTTAAGGAAGAGCAGCCCGACGTGGTTGGGGTCGGCGTCGAGGCCCACACGGAGGGCGTGGTCGGCCCGGCGGGCGAGGGCCTCGCGCCGCGAACGCGGCTCGGCCTTGGCGTCGCCGTCGGCGGCCTGCTCGGCGGCGAACGCCTCATCGGCGGCGTGGTAGAGGGCGTCGGCCTCCAGCAGGGTCCAGTCCGGCACGCGCGGCCACGGCATGATCGAGGTGCAACGCGACTCCATGCCCGGTCCAGTCCGGCACGCGGCCACGGCGGCCGGCCAACCCTCCTCCGCCAGCTTGGCCGCCGCCTCGTAGTCCTGCCGGGCCAGGGCGTCCACCAGCTCGGCGGCGTGGGCTTCCGAAGGCGCGTCCTTCGCCCGCCGCAACGCCTCCACGTCGGCGGCGACCGTCTTGCCTTCCCGCGGCCGCAGCAGCGGCTCCTGCAGGTTGTCGAGATACAGGACGTTCAGCTCGTAGGCCGCGAGCAGGTGCTCCGCGACCGCCGCATGGTCGTCGGGATGCTTCTTCAGAATCCCATTCAGATCGTCGATGGCGGCCTGAAACTCGCCGCCGCGGCGGGCGGCGCGGCGCGCAGGAAGCGAGCCGCGTCGTCGTCGGGATCGTAGGTCAGCACGGCCGTCAGATCGTCGATCGCGGTGCGGAGCCGATCGCCGGCGGCGACCGCATCGGGGCCGGCCGTCGGCCCGTCCAGCTGTTCGCGCGCCCGATCCACCAGGCCGGACAGGTTCGGGCGTGTCGCCGGCGGCGTGGGGGCGCCGCCGCGGGCTGCCCCTTCAGGGAGAGCGCGAGCAGGCCGCCGGCCAGAAGGCCGACGGCGAGCAAGACCAGGGCGGCGCCGACCCACCAGCGCCGGCGCCGAGGGGGCGCCGGCAAGGCCGCCGTGGCGTGGCCGATTTGCGAGCCGCCGCGGACCTGTTCGAGGAGGTACGCCTGGAGGGCGTCGGCGAAACGCCCCGCGCTGGGAAAGCGATCCGTTCGGTTGCGGGCCAGCGCAGTGACAGACGGCCGCCAGCGGCTCGGGGATCGCGGGGTTGCGCTGGCGGAGGGGGACCGGCGACTCCTCGGTGAGCTGGCGCAGGACGGCGAAGGCGTTCGGCCCATCCACCGGGGGGACGCCGCACAGCGCCTCGTACATCACCGCCCCGAGGGAGTAGACGTCGGTGCGAGCGTCCACGTCGGCGGGGTCGGAAAGCACCTGCTCGGGCGACATGTAGCGCGGCGTGCCGATCAGGTCGCCGCTGCTGCTCAGCGCGCGGCCGTCGGCCGTCAACTTGGCCAGGCCGAAGTCCGACAGCTTGGGCAGGCCGGATCGCTGCACGAGAATGTTGGACGGCTTGACGTCGCGGTGGACCACCCCCTGTTCGTGGGCGGTCTGGAGGGCGCGGGCGACGTGGTAGATGATGCGCAGCGCTCGGGGCACGGTCAGCGTCGGCTTGCCGATGAGCCGGTCGAACGGCCAGCCGTCGATGTATTCCATGACGATGTAGTGCAGGCCGTTTTCGCAGCCGACGTCGAAGACCTGGACGACGTTGGGATGGTTGAGCCGGGCGGCGGCCCGCGCCTCGCGCTGGAAGCGGGCCAGCTGGTCGGCGGTCGCATGGCGGGCGGAGAGCAGCACCTTGACGGCGACCGGCCGATCGAGGTCGGGCTGGCTGCACTTGTAGACGACGCCGACGGCCCCGGCGCCCAGGCGTTCCAGGACCTGGAATTTGCCGATGGTCTGCGGCGGAGCGTCCGGCAGCGCGGGCGGCGAGGAACCGGGGGTCGGAGTCATGGGATGCGCCTTGCGCCCGCGGGGGCGGAAGGATGTCGGCCCGGGTGACGCAGCGTCGTCTCATTTTATCATAGCGAGGCGGCGAAGAAAACGACCTCGCCCGGCCCGCCGCGGACGGGTATGATGCCCAACGGTGGTTGGTCGCTCGGTCCAGGAGCGGGAGGCCCTGTCATGCTTCGGTTCGCAGTCGGCGCGGGAGTGATGATCGTGGGCGCGGGCGTCGTCGGCCTGGTCCTGCTGCGGGTCGGCATGGCCGAGGGAACCGCGAGCAAGCCGCAGGGCGACGGCCCGGCCGGCCCTCCGTCGCCGGCCGCGACCAAGCCCAAGAGCGACGGCTTCGCCTCCGACCGGGACGGCCCCACCCCGCTGGCCTTCGACGCGGATCGCGCGATGGGCTACCTCAGCGACGTTTGCAAGATCGGCGCGCGCATCAGCGGCACCGACGGCATGAAGCAGCAGCAGGACCTTCTCAAGAAGCATTTCGAGGCGCTCGGCGCCACGGTTTCCTTGCAGCCCTTCACGGCCCGGCAGAAGAGCGAGGGCCGCGACGTAGCCATGAACAACCTGATCGTGAGCTGGCATCCCGAAAAGCCGCGGCGAGTGATCCTCTGCTCGCACTACGACACGCGGCCCATCGCCGACCAGGAGCCGAACCGCCGCCGCTGGCACGACACATTCCTCAGCGCCAACGACGGCGGCTCCGGCGTCGCCCTGCTGATGGAAATGGCCAACCACATGAAAGACGTCGATCTCAACGTCGGCGTCGATTTCGTCTTTTTCGACGGCGAAGAGTACGTTTTCGACGAGGACGACACGTATTTCTTCGGCTCCAAGGAGTTCGCCCGGCAGTACGCGAAGAACAGGGACAAGACCCACTACGTCGCGGCCGTGCTGCTGGACATGGTCGGCGGCAAGAACGCGGCTTTCCCGGTAGAGAAGAACTCGTTCTGGAAGGCGCCCGACCTGGCGCGCGACCTGTGGACCACGGCCGACGCTCTTGGCTGCACGGCGTTCCGCTCCCACGAGTTCAGCCGCTTCGCCGTGCAGGACGACCACCTGCCGCTGAACGCGGCCGGCATCCCGACCGTCGATATCATCGACTTCAGCTACCCGCACTGGCATCGCTTGACGGACACGCCCGACAACTGCTCCGGCGACAGTCTGGAACAGGTGGCCCGCGTGCTGGGCGTGTGGGTGCAGCGGATGAAGTAGCGCCGGTCCCACTCTGGAGCGGCCCCGTGGAGACGAAGGAAATCGTGTTCGCCGCCCTGCTGGTCGCCGTCCTGGCGACGCTGGCGGGCTTCTACGCCTGGCTGCAAGTGCGGATGCTGCGCCGGCTGCGCGGGCCGCACGGCCTGTCGCCCGACGAGTCCCGCTGGCGCCGCGGCCAGGCGTGGCGGCGGCTGGCCGGCTCCGCCCTGATGCTGGCGATGGCCGGCATGTTCGCCTGGGCGCTCTCGTCATGGGGCCGGAGGCTTCCCGTCTCGCCGCCCAGAAGCCGCCTGAAAACAACACGCCGGAAGCGCACCAGTTCATGCGCCTCTACATCGGCGTCTGGATCGCGTTCCTTCTTCTGCTGCTGGCCCTCATCCTCCTCGCGGCCGTGGACATCTGGGCCACGCGCCGTTTCAGCGTGCGAGAGCAGCGGAAGATCCTCGACGCGCGGCGGGCGCTGCTGGAGCACGAGGTCGGCCAGATGCGGCAGGAACGCAACGGCCACGGGTGAGGCGAGCGGCGCGGCGTCAGCCCGCCGGTGATGACACGCACCGGCGGGCTGACGCCGCGCCGCTCGCCCCTCAGCCGATGGCCGACAGCCGCCGCGGGTCTTCGCGCTGCAGCCATTTCTGCATCCGGGCCAGCTCTTCGGCCAGGCGTCGCTGGCCCGCCGCTGACTGAACACGTCGTACATGAGGTCCAGCGTTTCCAGCAGATGCCGCAGCTGCGTCATACGCTCCTCCAGCCGGGCGCGCTCGTCGGCCGCCTCCGGCGCCGGCAGCCGGGCGCCGCTCACTGCCAGCGTCTCGGCCTGCAACGTCAGCTCATATTGCTGGTCGTGCCGCGCCACGATCAGGCCGACCTTGCGCGGCAGCTTGCCCGACTGGATGGCGCGCTGCGCCTCCGGCAGGTGGGTCGGGCCGCCGCTGGTGATGCTCTCGCGGCCGGTCTGGCCGCGCGGGCACTCCAGCACCAGCGTCCGCGTCAGCAGCACCGACGCCTCCGAGCCGTCGCCCAGCGCGATCGCGTCGGATTCCGAATCGAGCACGTACCACAGCCAAAGCAGATATTCATTGCCCAGGAAATCGCGGCTGGCCTCGTCCGGCGCCCAGGCCATCTCCGACGGCGCCGCGCCCGGCACGAACGCGGCCGGCGCCGCGTCGTCCACGCCGCGCGTCTGCCGTCGGGCTTCCGCCAGGCGGAACATCTGCCGGCCCGCCCCCAGCGGCTCGAAGCCGACGCCGAACGTCTGCTCGAACAGCGTCCGCAAGCGGTCCATCACGGTGACGGAAGTCGTGCCGACGAGCAGCTCGTTCGATGGGGCGTCCCAGAGCAGCGGGCAGGCCTTGCGGCGCAGGAATCGGCCGTCGGCGGCTTCTTCTTCCAGGCGCTCCTTGGCCCGCTGCCGGGCCTCGCGCTTCTGGCCCGCGCTGGGAATGCCGCTCGGGTTGGACGCGGCTAGCGCCTTCAGCTCCACGGCGGCGTAGGCCCGCATCAGGTCGGACGGGACCTTTTGGGAATCGATGCGGATGCAGAAATGGAGGGCGTCGCTGACGACGTTTTTTTCGAGTTCAAACGACGTGTCGAGGATGTGGTCGGCGGCCGTCCAGCCGACCTCGACTCCATCCGACGCGGCATGGCGCTGTTTGCCGATGGCGAGGCCTTGCAATCGTTCCAGGTGCTCCGGCCCGAACAGTCGCGGCGAAGGGCCGTTGACGCGGCAGCGCAGGAACGTGACGCGGCCTGAGAAGAAACCCATGATGCGACCTCGCAAGAGGAGAAACGGTTCGGCGCAAACCGTGACTCTATATCGGCAGGGAAGGGGGTCGCAATGCAGGTAGTGACTCGGGCATGAGTTTGCGCCCTCGTCAGATGAGGTCGGCGAACGCACGCAGCCGGGCCGCGGTTTGAACCAAGGCCTGGCGTTCCAGCACCCCCAAATACTCCTCGACGGTTTTGGGTGGGTTGCGCAGACTATGCCGCTGCGCTTTCGCGGCGCCGCAAACGAGGGCCGCCCTCAAAGTGAAGAGTTGGGCGACGAAGTCGTCGGGATGCACGGCTTCCACGCCGTAACGGTCCAGGGTCGCGGCGGGGAAGTCGGTGAGGTTGAAGGTCACGATTCTATCGGCCCGTGACCGAATCGCGGCGGCCAAGACGTGCCGGTCGTTGGGGTCAGGTAGTTGGAGCGTGGGGATGAGATCCTGATAATCGACGACGAGGCACTCCGGCACGTGGGCGTTCATCAAGGTGCGGGTGCGCTCCAGCTGTTGACGGCTGAGGTCGGGACGGCTTTTGAGAACGCTCCCGATCCACTCTTCATGGATTTCGTCGGTCCACCGAGCGCGGAACAAATCCGTCAACGCCAGGTGCATCAGCCGGTCCCGTAATGGGGCCGGGTAGAGAACGCAGGCGTCGAAGACCGCGGTGAACGGACCCATCGCACTGTATTCCCTCTAGTTATCGCCATTATAGGAATATATTGTAATATTAGATACTGCAATTCTGTTATTCACACGGGTGCTGTCGCCGTCAGTAGCTCATGTCCAGTTCCTGGGCCTGCGCCGCCAGTTCATCCAGGGCCTTCAGGCGCTGCTCGTCGGTCTTTTGCTTGAATTCCAGGACGTCCTGGAGCAGGATCCGTCGGTGGGCGCCCACCTTACGGTACGGAATCCGGCCATCTTCTAACAAACCGATCAGGAAGGGTCGTGAAACCTTCAGCAGGTCCGCGGCTTGTTGGGTCGTCAACTCGGCGCTTAGCGGAATCAGCCGCACCTCGTTCCCCTCGGCCATCTCCGTCAGGATGCGAAGGAGGAGACGCAGTGCGTAAGCCGGGATGGTCAGCGTCTCGCCAACCCGCTTTTTCGCCTCAACGATTTGCACCTGGAGGTCGCTCCGTGCGTCCACGTGCGTCGCCAACCGGCGACTGGACTCCCGCGCCGCCTCCCGTTCGGCTTCGCTCGGTATACCCATTTGAGAGAGTTCAAATTGTCGGGTGGACATGACATCCTCCCTTCCGTTTAGGCGAGCGGCGGCAGGAATGATACCCGCAGCCGCATTCGCCGGAATGCGGGCCGACAGCCATTCACCCGCATTCTGGCGAATGCGGCTACGGGTAAGGTATTTCCCGCCCCTCGCCTTATAAAGCATCGCGGTCACAATACAGTATACCGTGCTAACGAAACATAAGCAATAGTCGAAACAACCGAAACGCGAGCCGGCGCTATTCCCGCCGCGAACGCCAGTACTCCAGCGTGTCCGCCAGCGTCTGGTCGAGAGAGTATCGCGGCGCCCACCCGGTTTCGCGCCGCAGCCGCGAGGCGTCCACCCGCGCCACCGCCTGGTCCACCGTGCGCATCAGCTCCGCCCGCCGCCGCACCTCCACTTTCAGCCCGCCCAGCGCCAGCAGCCGATCCAGCACCGTCTGCATCGACACGTTCTGCCCCGAGCCGACGTTGTAGGCCTCGCCGGATCGCCCCTTCTCCATCAGCAGGACGTAGGCGGCCACCGTGTCGCGCACGTCGGTCACGTCGCGGCGCGACTCCAGGTTGCCGGTTTCCAGCACGGGCGGCAATTCGCCGCGCTCGATGGCCGCCGCCTGCCGGGCGAAGTTGGCGACGGCGAATTGCGAACTTTGACGCGGGCCGATGTGGTTGAAGGGGCGGGCGCGAACGATCTCCAGACCGTTTTTCATCACCGCCGTCTGATAGCTGAGCAGGTCGGCGGCCGCCTTGCTGGCGGCATAGGGGCTGCTGGGCCGCAGCAGGCGGCTCTCGTCCTGAGACTCGTCGGGCACGGCCGGGTCGCCGTAGACCAGGCCGCTGCCGACGAAGAGGACGCGCGGCCGGCCGCCCCAGCGGGCCGCCGCCTCGTACAGCGAGCGCGTGGCCGTCAGGTTGCCGGACCAGGCGGCGTCCGGCTCATCGAACGACCGGCCGACCTGGGCGTAACCGGCGAGATGATAGATTTGCTGAGGTTGAATATCGCGGATGGCGGCTTCAACGGCGTCGCGGTCGCACAGGTCGCAGGCCCGAAGCGCGACGCACGGCGCCAGGTGCGCCCACTCGACCGGCCAAACGGGACGGCGGCACAGGCCGAAGAGTTGGGGCGAGGCAACCTCGCCCCTACCGTCGCCGCGCGCCGCCAGCGCCTCGGCCAGCCAGCCGCCCGCAAAGCCCGTCGCGCCCGTCACAAGGATACGCATGGCGCCGACACCCAAGGGAAACATTCGGACGGGCGATGCCACCGGAACCCTCACGGGTAATAAGAGCCTATCCCAAAACCCCTGCCGCCCTCCAGGTGATCCAGGCGCAGGCGAAGTGGAGGAAGGCTTTGTAATTGGGGACTTTTTTCTCCCAGCGGATCAACAGTCGTCGGAAGCGGTTCATCCAACTATGCGTCCGCTCCACCACCCAGCGCCGCGCCCGATACCCGGGGATCTTCTCCCTCGGCTCCGCCTTGGCCCCCCGGCGCTTCTTGACCGGGATGTGGGCTGTGTAACCCCAGCGGGCCACCAGCTCCCGCACCGAGGGGTAGTCATACCCCTTGTCCCCCAGAAAGTGCTGTGGCTTCTCCGGCGTGGGCTCGGGTCGCTCGATCGGGATGCTGTCCAGGGTGGCTTCGACCAGTTTCATGTCGGCCCGGTTGGCCCCGGCCACCTCCAGGCCCAGCGGCACGCCGCGGCCGTCCGTCAGCAGCGAACGCTTCGTGCCCTTTTTGGCCCGATCGGTGGGGTTCTTGCCCGTCTTTTTTCCCCCGAGCGGGGCCTTGGTCATGGTCCCGTCCAGGCTCTGCCATTCCCAGTCGATGCCGACCTTGTCGTCGTACTCGTGCAAGGCCTTTTGCCACAGCTGGCGGAACAGCCCCCGCTTTTGCCAGCGTTGGAAGTAGCGGTGCAGACTGCTGCCGGAGCCGAACTCGGGCGGGGCGGCCTTCCAGTGGCCGCCGGTACGCAGGACGTAGAAAATGCCATCCAACACCTGGCGTTGGGGCAAAGGCGGCCGTCCCCCCTTGCGGGAGCGGCGCACCTTGGGCAACAGGGGTTCGATGCGTTCCCAGAGGGCGTCCGGGATACGGAAAGTATCGACAACCGTTTCACGAGAAGCGGCCATGACTCTGCTCCAGTTCGGTAGATAAGTGGCTACTCATATTATACCCTCCGACCGGGTTTTGGGATAGGCTCTAAGCCGGCGGGTAGGCCGCCTCGCGCCGCGCCCGGCGGTAGAACGGCTCCTCGTGCCAGTGGCGCGTGCGCTCGCGGTCGGCGATCCACCGCTGCGCCCAGCCGAGGAACATCTGCGGCAGGACGAGAAAGATGACCGCCAGGACGACGCAAGACAGTGCGACGAACGGCGGGCTGGGCACCAGCCACGCCCACCACGCCAGGCTGATCACGGGCGAAACTCCCGTCGGCGCGGGCGGATAGAGGTGCGTCGAGTTGGAGTCGATTCCGAGGACGATGCAGGAAAACACCGTGGCGACGATCGCTCCGCCCAGGTACAGGCCGGTCCCCACCAGGTAGCCCACGCCCATCGTCGCCAGCAGGCTCCGCCACGAGGTTTTCGACCGGGCGGAGCACCACACGCCGGCCGCCCCGAGGAAGTACATCGCCAGCACCGTGATCGCCAGCCAGGCCGCCGTCCACACCAGCGCCCCCCAGCCGCCCAGGGCGGACAGCAGCACGGCCGGCGCCGCGTAGGCCAGCAGGTACCAGTAGCATGCGGACATCACGCCCCACAGCTTGGAGGCGACCAGCTGCTTGGCGCTCAGGGGCGTCAGCAGCACGGCCTCCCACGTCTGCCGCTCGCGCTCGCCGGTGATGCCGCCGGAACAGCGCACGCCGACGATGAAGCTGGCCGCCAGCATGGCGACCAGCCCCTGCACCTGGAAGCCGTTTTCGGCGCCGACCGGCCGCATGGCGGCGAGGGCGCCGACGTTCAAGCGCGCCAGGGCCGCCGCCGCCGCTTCCGGCGTCGCCCGGGCCGGGAGGTGATGCCACAGGATCGACAACGACGAAACGGTCGTCAGGGCGGCCGTCAGCAGGATTCCCGGCCACAGCGCCAGGCGGTGCGCCCGCCCGGACGCCGATTTGGGAGTGAGAAAGGCGACGAGGGTGTAGGGAACCAGCACCAGCGGCATGAAAAACGCCTTGAGGCCGGCCGGCATCAGCCGCTCGACGTAGCGCTCGCGCCAGCGGACGGGGTCGTCGCCGACCGGCACGCGGTCGCCCTGCTGCCAGGCCGGCTTGCCCGGCGGCCCCTCCAGCTCGCGGATGTAGACCGGCCGCAGTCGCCGCACCGCCACGAAGAGGCATACGCAGCCGAACAGCCCCCACGCCGCGATCTCGACGGCCAGCCGCACGCCGACCTCGCCCCAGGCGATGGCGCCCCCCGGCGCCGACGCCGCTTCCACGGCATACATCGGGTCGAGCCAGCGGAGCGGCCCGCCGACCAGGCCGACGACCACGCAGCCGATCAAGCTGAAGAAATACATCGCCAGCACGGCGTCGCTGGCCTGCCGGCACAGGACCGAGGCCAGCATGGTCGCGGCGCTGAGGGCGAACATCGGCCCCAGCAGGACGAGGACGCCCACGACGAACGGGACCGGCCCGACGCCGCAGAAGCCGGCCATGAGCGCGAACACCGGCAGGCCGGCCAGGGCCAGCAGACCGACCTGGGCGACGCGGCCCAACATCTTGCCGAGGATGAGGTGGCGGGCGTCGAGGTCGGCGGTGAGCAGGTATTGCAGCGTGCCGCGCCGCTTCTCATCGGCGACGGCCCCGGCCACGAAGGCAGGCGTCGCCAGCAACAGCATGAGCATCTGGCCGCCGACGAAGCCGGGGAAGAACAGCCGCTCCAGGAGGCCGTCGTCGCTGCCGCGGACGAACCAGTCGCCGACGACGCCCGGGGCTGAGGCGGGGTTGTCGGGAACGGTGGGTTCGGCGTCGGCGGTGAAGCCGTAGGGCATGGGGGCCGCGGCCTTGGGGCGCTGCATTTGCAGGTAGAGGAAGCCGAACCAGAGAAAGAGGATCTGCAAAATCAGCCAGCCGACGTAGACCCAGCGCAGGACGTGCAGACGGCCGCGGCGGCCGCCGAGCAGCATTTCCTGGTGGAAGACGGCGCCGACCATCGTCCGCGGTCTCCGGGCGGTCGGCGCGGGGCCGACCCAAGGGGGAGCGTTCTCCCGCTATGCTACGGCGGGGCCGGCCGCTCCGCAACGTGGGCGAGCGGCGCGGCGTCAGCCCGCCGGTGCGGAACCCAGCCGATGTCCCGATCCTCCACCGGCCGGCTGACGCCCGGCCGCTCGCCGCGAAAGCCGGGCAATTCCGGGATTCGGCTTGACAGAGAGTGGGAAACGTGCGACGGATGGATAGAGAGCGGTTTCTCCGCATCCCTGCAAACGCATGTCGGCTTTGCACGCGAGGGCGCATTCGCGGCCGGTATCGCGGCGGGCCTGGTCGCCGGTTCTGGAGGGTCAACGGTACATGCTGCACGTAACGTGTGATCATTGCGGAAAGCAATTGAGGGCCAGCGAAGACCACTACGTCGTAAAGATCGAGGTCTTCGCCGTCCACGACCCGGCCGAGATCACCGAGGAGGATCTCGAGGAAGACCACATGGAAGCGGTCAGCCAACTGCTGCGGGAAATGGAGGAGTCCGAGGACGGCGACGCGGTCGAGCCGGCGTCGCGGCACTTCCGTTATGACCTGTGTCCGGAGTGCCGCCAACGGTACCTGCGCGACCCGCTCAGCAAGGACACGGCCCAGAAATTCGATTTCAGCGAGAACTGATGCACCCGTCTTCGCCCGCCCTCTCTCTACGCATCGGCGTCTGTGTCGGAGCCGCGACCATGAAGGAGCGGAGAGAAGACCGCTCCCTCACGGTCGCGGCTCCGCCACTGCCGCCGTCGGCCCGTTCCCGACCCGCACCCAGATCACCTTCGGCGGCGGCCCGTACAACAGCGCCAGGTGCCGGAAGTCCGAGTCCTTGGATACCACTATCAGGCCCCGCCCTGCCGTGTAGCGCCAGACCGTCCGGTCGTCGGCCCCCAACAAGCCCGCGGCCTCGACGTGTTCGGAGCCGGGGTATTCGACGGCCAGCCGCCCGACCAGCCGCCGAGACAGGTTCTGGTCGGACAGGAGGGTCATACCCGCAACCGCCGCTCGCGGTCGGCCGCGAACGCCAGGCATGCGCGCAAGTCCTCAGCAGTCAGTTCGGGAAAGTCGGCCAGCACCTCCTCGGCGGTCATGCCCCCCCGCGAGGTACTCCAGCACGTCCTGCACGGTGATCCGCATGCCACGGATACACGGTTGGCCGCTCCGCTTGCCCGGCTCAATCGTAATCAGCTGTGTGTAGTCCATACCGCGAGCGTGACCCGTCCGCGATCCCCCGTCAACGACCACTGCAAGCCGTCAGTGTCCCATAGCCCCAGGTCGTCCCCGTGCTACCCCGCCGGCGGCTGTGCGGCCGCTGGCGGCGCCGGCGCCGCCGGCGGCCGTTTCGGCTCGCGGTACACCCGCGCCGCCGGCACGGACAGCAACTCCTTCTCCGGCCAGCGCAGCGCCGCCAGCCGGCCGCCGAAGACGCAGCCGGCGTCGATGTCGATCGTGCCGTTGAGCCATTCCGGCTGCACGACCGGCGTGTGACCGTAGACCACCGCCGCCGTCCCCCAGTAGTCCGCGGCCCAGTTCAGCCGCACCGGCAGGCCGAAAGCGTCCGTCTCGCCGTTCACGTCGCCGTACAGGGCGAAGTCGCGCACCCGCCTGGACATTCGACCGTGAAACTCCGCCTTCAGCCCTCCGTGGGCCACGACCAGCCGGCCGCCGTCGAAAACGTAATGGCTCGGCAACTCCTCCAGAAAGATACGAACCCGCTCCTTGAACTCCTCCGACTCCGGCGCCAGCTGGGCCAGGGTTTCGGCCAGGCCGTGCGCCACCTGGACGTCGTTGCCCCTGAGCTTGCGCATCAGCTTGTCGTCGTGGTTGCCGGCCACGCACAGGGCGATCCCATCGCGCACCATGCCCATCACCAGGCGCAGCACGCCGGCGGAGTCGGGGCCGCGGTCCACCAGGTCGCCGACGAACACCGCCTTGCGGCCCGGCGGCGGCGCCACGGCGTAGTCCGGCCGGCCGGCGGCGTCCGTCATCGCGGATATATGGTAGCCGAGAAGGCCTAGGAGCGCCGTCAACTCGTCGAAGCAGCCGTGGACGTCGCCGATCAGGTCGAACGGCCCGCATTCCAAGCGGCGGTCCACCGGCAGCGGACGCCGCTCGATCACGGCCGACTCGACCTCCTCCGGCGACGACAGGACGTGGACGGCGGCGTGGCCCTCCTTGTGCAGCCGGGCGAGACCCTGTTGCAGCTGCTGGACGTGCTGGCGGACGACGTTGGGGCCGACGACGCGGCCGGTGCGGGCGGCGTCCCGGTCGCGGCAGACGGCCTCCGGCAGCGCGAAGACGACCGCGGCCGTCTGGAAATGGCGACGGCGGGCGATCTCCAAGAGCGGCTTGCGGGCGTCGGCCTGGAGGTTCGTCGCATCGACGACGGTGAAGCGGTTGCGGCCGAGGCGCACGTCGGCGGCGTGGTGGAGCAGAGAGAAGGCGGCGCCGCTGGCGGACTGGTCGCTTTCGTCGTCGCAGGCCATGCCGCGGAAGAAGTCGGACGACAGCACCTCCGTGGGCCGGAAATGGCGGCGGGCGAAGGTGGATTTCCCGACGCCGGCGGGGCCGACGAGAAGGACCAACGAGGGATCGGGTAAGGGGAGATTCATGGGGTGTGGCGTGGATAACCGATCCGGTTAGCCGCGACGCGCAGCGGAGCGCTGGGGAAGAGCGCTCCGCTGCGCGTCGCGGCTAACCGACTTGCGCCGCCGCCATGCGTTCCAGCAGCCGCCGCTGCGACTTCTCCAGCCGGATGCGCGGCCGGGCTTGCTGCATCAGCGCCACCGCCGCCCCCGCGTCGGTCGCCAGGCCGCGCCGGATCAGCACCGCCGCCGCCGTCGTCGCGGATCGGGCGTGGCCGAGGGCGCAGTGGATGTAGACCGTTCCCGACCACGCCGCCGCCGTTTCCACGGCCGCACGCAGGGCGGTTTCTTCCGGCGCCATCGAGTCCAGGGTCGGCACGCACAGATAGGTACGGCCGCGCCGCACGGCCCGGCCGGCGGGGAACTCGGCGGTCAGATCGACGATGAGCAAGGGCGAGGCAACCTCGCCCCTGCCCGGCGGCAAGTCGCCGGGCAAAGGCCGTCGGCCGACCCACACGCCGGGCGCTACTTCGTCGCAGCACGCCTCGCGGCTGAGGCGGCGGATCGCGTGCCAGCCGATCCACGTCGTCAGCAGGTACGGCAGCAGCGCCAGCACCGCCCACCAGGCCATTCGGCCGTCCGGCTGTTTGCCGCAGACCCGCGGCCCCAGACCGGCGTAAGCGCCGCCGATCAGCACGAGGCTGACGGCCGGCCACAGCAGCAGCCATGCCGGGCCGCCCAGGCAGGCCCCGACGGCCGCCAGAATCATCCCGAAAATGCAGAACCGGACGGCGTACTTCATGCGATCCCTTAATGGGTAGATACCGGTCACGTCTTCGACGTTCGCGGCGCCGCGGCGATGCGGCCCAGCCAGCCGGCGGCCGCGGCGGGCGTCAGCGTCTCCGCGACGCGGAGGTCCGCCGGCATGTCCTCGAAGCGGCGGCCGGCGTTCCACGTCCGCACGTACGGCGGCGGCCCCAGCAGCAGCACCCGCATCCCCTCCAACATTGAGATATCCGCCGGAACGCCCTCGTTCCAGACCCAGTTTTCGGCGGCCTCCTGTCCGGCCGGCAACGTCCGATCCGGCCGCAGCGCCTGCCAGCCCATCAGGTTGAACGCCCCCTCGGCCAGCTCGGCGGCCGGATCGACCGGCACGTCGCGGGCCGCGGCGACGACGCGCGGGTCGGGGCGCCGACCCGGCAACAAGCCCTTTTCCGGATCGCCGATCAGCGCATCCGCCAGAAGCGTATGCAGCTGGAAATTGTCGGATACTCCATGGATGCGAACCCTCCAGCCGCCGCCGGTCGCAGGGTGCAGCACGAGGATTTCCTCGTCGTCCAGCACGCGCAGCATCTCGGCCAGGAACTTCGCCCGCGGGTGCAGCTCGGCGAGCGCCTGGGCCTGGCGCAGCAACTCCGGCCGCGCCGCGCCCGCCGGCGGGCGTCGGGGGACCGGGACAGCACGGCGAGGGCGGCCATGCCGATCAGGTCGAGCGCGCCCAGGCGACGGCCTCGCTGGGCCGCGCCTCCGAAACCACGTCGCCGAAGCGCTGGACGGGGTCGCCGTCGTCCTCGTCGTCGTCGGGTGGGGCGTTTTTCGCATGGTCGCGGCAGGCGTCGGCGAAGGCCGTCGCGCCGACCAGCGCTTCCGGCAGTCGGCCGAGGACGCCGTCCAGCGGCCGGTCGGGGTCGCCGCCGTTCTCCACCAGGGCGCCGCACGCCAGGGCGACGACGCCGGCGCAGCCGAGCGCGGCCGTCGGCAGCACGTCCGCCAGCCGGGCGAGGGCGCGCTGGCAAGCCGCGGCGTCGGCCGTCTCCACCTCGGCCAGCATTCGTTGGGCGGCGGCGTAGGCGTCCTCGACCGCGTCGCGGTCGGGGGCGGCGGCCGCGGCGAGATCGATGGCCGCCTGCTCGATATGGTCCATCCGGGGTCCTCCCTGCGGCGCAAGGCGCGGAGTGATCCCTCTTATGGTAGAAGAGAGTGGGGCGGGAAGGAACGGCATATCATCCGGTTAGAAGCCGTTTCAAAACCGTTTGGCCGGTGGGACCGGCGTCCCGCCGGTCGGGGTTTGGACCGGCGGGACGCCGGTCCCACCGGGTTTTGAAACGGCTTCTTAGCCGCGACGCGCAGCGGAGCGCTTCGGTCGAAGCGCTCCGCTGCGCGTCGCGGCTAACGGCGCAGACTTCTTGCTTGCATCCGCCCCCAAATGCGGCATCATAAGGGACATCGCTTTTCCGCACCCGCCCGGCCTCTGTCACAAGGAGAGGGTCCATGCGTTTCTTCCGTTTTCTCCTGCCGGCCCTGGCCGCCGCGCTGCTCTACGCCGCCGCCGGCCGCGCCGACCTCACCGACAGCCTTCAGAAGGGCACGCCCGCCCTGAAGTCGGCCGGCGCCCTGGCCTTCGGCCCCGAAGGCATCCTCTTCGTCGGCGATTCGCAGGGCGCCGCCGTCTTCGCCCTCGACACCGGCGACCGCACGCCTTCCAAGAGCACCGACCGTCCCAAGGTCGAAGGCCTCGACGACAAGATCGCCTCGATGGTCGGCATCGACGCCAAACAGCTTCTGCTCAACGACGTGGCCGTCAACCCGATCTCCGGCAACGTCTACGTCTCGGCCTCGCGCGGCAAGGGGCCGGACGCTGCCCCGCTGCTCTTCCGCGTGGACCGGTCCAGCAAGATCGACGCCGTCGATCTGAAGGACATCAAGTTCGCCCGAGCGGCGCTGCCCAACCCGGTCGCCGAGGGCAAGAGCCGCCAGGACGCGATCACGCACCTGGCGTTCGTCAAGAACCGCATCTACGTCGCCGGCCTTTCCAACGAGGACTTCGCCTCGAACCTGCGCTCTCTCGCCTTCCCGTTCGACGAGGCCGACAAGGGATCGAGCGTCGAGATCTTCCACGGCTCGCACGGCCGGCTCGAAACAAAGTCGCCGGTGCGCACCTTCGTGGAGTTCGACGTCGGCTCGGAGCCGAACCTGCTGGCGGCCTACACCTGCACGCCGCTGGTCAAGATTCCGGTGGCCGACCTCAAGCCCGGCCAGCTGGTCAAGGGCGCGACCATCGCCGAGCTGGGCGCCCATAACCGCCCGCTCGACATGATCGTTTACCAGAAGGGCGGCAAGGATTATCTGCTGATGGCCAACAGCGCCCGCGGCGTGATGAAGGTGTCGCTGGACGGCGTGGCCACGACCGCGCCGATCACCACGCCCGTTAAGATCGACACGACGGCGGGCCTGACGTATGAGACTATCGCGAGTCTCAAAGGCGTCGAACAGCTGGACGTGTTTGACAAGGATCACGCCGTGGTCCTCATTCGGCCGAAGGCCGACGGGCCGGCCACGCTAGACACGATTGAGTTGCCGTGAATGGCTTGAACGCCAAGGCGAGCGGCCGGCGTGAGCCGGCCGCTCGCCGAAACCCCTCAGGCTCACATCATGAAGACGCTTGCATGTTTTGGGCGGGCGCTCGTCGCCGCTCTGTTCGTGGCGGGGTGTGGCTACGGTGCCGCGGCTGATGTTCCCGCCGTTGCGATCCGCGATGGCGGCGCGGCCGTTGACGTAACCGGCTTGTCCGCCGACGCCCTGCGCGCCCTATTGCAGACCGACCGTAAGCCGGACGAGTGGACCGCCCTGTTCGCCGTGTACGTCGATCCGACCGACGGTTCCGACCCGTCGCGACGCCCGGCCGTCCTCGGCGATTACCGCGTCGTGGACAACGCCCTGCGGTTCACGCCGCGCTTCCCCCTGGCGCCGGCGTCCACTACCGGGCGGTGCTGCACGCCGACCGGCTGCCCGGCGCGAAACAAGGTCAAGAAGCGCTTGTTGAGTCGCTTTATCTGGAAAAAGCGCGGCCGGCCGAGGCGACGGCCGTGGAACAGGTCTACCCCACCGCGGACAAGCTGCCCGAAAACCAGCTGAAGTTCTACCTCCATTTCACCGCGCCTATGAGCCGCGGCGAGGCGTACCGGCGCGTCCGCCTGCTGGACGCGGATGGCAAGCCGGTGGATCAACCGTTCCTGGAGCTGGGCGAGGAGCTGTGGGACCCGGACGGCAAGCGCTTCACGCTCCTCATCGACCCCGGGCGGATCAAGCGCGGCCTCAAGCCGCGCGAGGAACTCGGCCCCGTGCTGGAGCAGGGCAAGACTTATACGCTCGTTATTGACCGCGAATGGGAGGACGCGGACGGCGAGCCGCTCAAGGAGGCGTTCCGAAAGACGTTCCGGGCCGCGGCCGCCGACGAAGCGCCGCCGGACCCCAAGACGTGGCGGCTGGACGCGCCGGCCGCGGGCGGCAAGGCGCCGCTGGTCGTGACGTTCCCCAAGCCGATGGACCATGCCCTGTTGCTGGACATGCTGGGGGTGGTGGACGCCGGCGGGCGGAAAATCGCTGGCGATGTCGCCGTGACAGACGGCCAGACGCGCTGGCGATTCACGCCGCGCGGGCCGTGGGCGGCGGAGTCCTACCGGCTGGTCGTCGATAAGCGGCTGGAGGACCTGGCCGGCAACAGCATCGACCGGCCGTTCGAGGTGGATGAAACGCACCCGACCACGACGCAAGCCAAGGTGGAGATGGTCGAGACCCCGTTCGAGGTGCGGCCGGCGCCGAAGTGAGCCGGCCGCCAGCCGTGGTACAACAGACGGCGCCGACGAGGCGGGAGGTGATTCTCCACCCACGCCAGGCGTTCACGGGGCGAGGATTGCAAACGTACAGAGCGGGACCGAGCGGCGAAGGGGCTTCTCGGCTACCTCGGTCGATCAGACCGACGCACGCAACCGGGCGGCCAGAATGAAACAATAATAAACCAACGTGGTGGGTTATCCCGGAGGATACCTGTCCCCGCGCACCGAAAAGCTCCAGCAGCCGGCCGAAGCGTCTCACTGGTTGCGGGCGTTCTCCAGGTGCTTTTCCAGGGCCGCCTTGCTGACCTCCCACTCCATTGCAATGGCACCGAGCCTCTCGTTCGAGACGAATTTCCCCCCCTCGACAAGATTGGACATCGGCACGAGGAATTCGATCGCGAAGGCGTTGGCCCGCATCTCGATCAGTCTGTCCCCATCCGCCGTCCCGCCTTCAAACCGGGCCAGGTTGCGGAATCCGCCGCGGTCGAAGAGGAGGTGGCAGAGTTCGTGGGCGAGCGTCACCCTCCGGCCGCTCGGTCCCTTTGAATTCTCGCACGCGAGGTTGACGACAACCAGGGGGGAGTACTCGGGGGTGCCCACGCAGACGCCTAGAACATTTGGGTCCGCGAGGTTGAAGTTCTGGACATCCGCTCCTAGACCCCGCATCAGTCCCTCGATGTCCGGTTTCTTGTTGGCTTCCAGCCCTAGCCGCTCCCGGACGCTCTTCGCCAGCCAGTAGCCTGACTCCCACGGTTGCCGGGGGTCGATAGAGACGCTCAGTCCCCTTGCCAGGTCACGGAGCCGCTCGTAACTGCCCCGCTTGCTCTCCTTCAAGAGCCCGAAGACCGCGTCGTAGTCTTCGGAGACCAGCGAACTGCCCTGCCCGCTGCGGAGCAAGCCGATTATCGGCTGGTGTGAGGTCCCGGAACGGCCCAGTTCGCGGGCATCCTCCTCGTAGAAATCGTGCTTCTCCAGCCAGGCCTTTGTGCCCAATTTGCTGTTGTAGTGGCTGACTGCGGCGTAGCCGGCAGTGGCGTCTCCCAGCAGGCTCGAAATGTCGAGCTTGATGCGATCCTCGACCAGGCTGCGGAGCCTCGGGACGGCGACTACCGCATGCAGGGCCGCAACGCCGCTGTCGATTTCGTAAGACCGTGTCTTCGACGGGCACGCGTCCCAGGACACGACGAGATCGTCCGCCTGACGCTCAAAGAACAAGTTGGGCAGGTCACTGTCATCCGCCCGGAGCGCGTGCCTTCCCCACCAGTCCCGGAGGCTGGGCTCCGTTTTGCCGTCGAGGGTCATCACAGCGCGCTCGTAGGCCGTGCTGCCGGAGACGCCGTGCTCTATCATCGACGGGGGCCGGTAGTCGGTCCCGTAGGCGATCACCTGCCAGTTCTTGGCCAGCCAGGTGCAGAACCGATCCAGGCTATCCAGGTCGAAAAAGGTGTTGTTGCTGGTGCCGTCCTTCTGCTTCCACCTGGATAAGCACCTGTACCCGCTATAAATCTGCCACCTGTCCCTGTAGACGACGAATCCGAAATCACGATCTTCCGACAGCCAAAATTCTTTTTTGTTGGTCGGGGAGGGGACGCGAACCGGCACGGACAGGGCGCCGGGGTGCTTGCCGACGCTCTCATTGGCCTGCTCGGGCCTCCAACCCTCGGCCAGCCAACCTCGGAAGAGGGGGAGGGCGGCCGCGACGCCCTCAGGCGTAGGGTCGGCTGTAGTCACGAAGGCAGCGACCAAAACGGGCAAGTCCCCGTTCTCCCGCCACAAGCCCCACTGCACACCCCGCCGGCTCGGGTTGGGAGAGTAGAGATCCTTGAGGGTGACGTACCTGCCGTCCTTGGTCTTGTCCGACCGTGCGGTACCCATGGCGAACACGTCGAATCCGGGCCAGGCGAAACCCTGGGCCGTCGCAGCTTCGCCAAGTGCAGCGAGCCAGGACTTCGGACCCGTCGGTTCAGGAATCATCTTCGTCACCATCCCAAATTACTACGTTCTCTACCCTTCCCTCTATCAGCCACTCGCCCTCCTCGCACCTGCCCTCGAACAGCTTGTTCTCTTCCAGCGTCTTGATTCGGACGTGAAGTATGACGATCTCATAAGAAATCGGCTCGCCGTCCCCGACGCCGAAGCGGTGTCGGTGCCTCGCCCTCCTGTTCGCCGCCCTCTCGGCCCGCCTGGCGAAGTAGTCCGCCGCGTCGGGGTTCGTTGTCCAACTCGTGTAGCCTGATTCGGTCTGCTCGCCGTTGATGTGGGCGTAGCGGACCTCCTCACCGACCAGATCGGGCCTGGGCGGAATCACTTCCCCGTCCGCTTCGGCGGTGCTGGCCTCGTAGGAGTCCTTCGGCACGCCCCTGTATAGCCAATCCCAGTCCGAGAGGGATTCGCACAAGAGAACCTCGATGACGGCCAAAGCACACCATTACGCACTATGAAGGTTACCGCCGACCGTGGGATAGGTCAACCGCGAGCCACATTGCCGGCCTTCTCGAACTGCCGGCTGCCGACCAGTACCTTGCGCGCGTCGGGCCGACACGCCGAAGCGCTTTCGGGGACGCCTCGGACCCGCTTGCAGCCAGATTTCCCCAACGTCCGCCGCCTTCGGCCCGTGAATGGCTACTGGCACGGCAACCGCACGCTGCCGACGCGAACCCAACGCAGCATTGTGCGGTCAACCGATAGTTCCGTCGGCGGACGGTGCAAAAAGGCAGGCGACGTCACACCGGCCCGTCCACCACGAAGGTGACGCCCAACTCGTAGGCGCCGTCGTCCAGCGGCAGCACCCGGACGATGCGGCCGAGCACGGCCAGCGGGGCCGCCTTCGGCGTCTCGTGGAAGTGAAAATAGGCGAACTCGCTCGGCGGCTCCTCCGGCGCCCAGAGCCGCACGCCGCCCAGCGAAATGTCGCGGCCCTGTCCCTCCAGCGGCTTGCCGATCTCCAGCTTGGCCAGCACCGGGTAGATGCCGACGCGCTGGGTGAACGGCCAGCGCTCGCGCGTCCGCTGGTCCGTGTTCCCTTGCAGATACGCCCGCAAGCTCTGGAAGATCCGCGGGGCCGTCGCCGGCAGCAGCTTCGCCTGGTGCGCGCCGTGGCGGCCGAACAGGCCGAGCCGCACCACCGCCTCGCGCTGGTTCGTGTCGGACGCCTCGGGCGGCTGGAAGCGCAGCTGGACCTTCAGCCCGGCCGGCCGAGGCCGGAACCCGGGCCAGCCCCGGCCGCTGTTCGTCCGGATCTCGAAGGAGAACGCCCCGGGGACGTCGTCCACCGGCCGAGCGTTCCACTGCTGACGGAACCCCTCCAGCTTGGGTCGCAGCAGACTGGCGATCAGCCGGATCGGGAAACGGTACTCCCAGGCGCCGTCGGGGTGGACGATGTAGCGGGCGTGGTCGGACTGGTGGACGGCCACCGGCCCGACGGCCTCGGCGATCAGGTCGGCGGCCACCTGCTCGGTCGGCGGCGCCGGCGTCGGCCGCGGCGGCGCCTTGCCCATCAGCTGGGCGAACGGGACGACCGCCGGCAGCGACGCCGCGTGGGCCTCCGACACCACGGGCGGCGGCGTGGCGGCCTGGAGGGCCTGGAGGAAGGCCGTGCAGTTCGGGAACCGCTGGGTCGGGTCGTCGTGCAGCGCCCGCGCCACCGTCGGCCGGTCGCCGGCCGGCAGGAAGTCCAGGTCCACCCGCGGGCCGGCGGCGGCCCCCCCCCTCCCTGCCCTCCCCCCGCTGGTGGGGGAAGGTTGGGGTGAGGGGTTCGGGCGGCGGTGCAGCCCCGAACCCGATCCCGCCTCGGCCAGGCCGGGCCGGCGGTGCGCGCCCGACTTGCCGCCAGGCGGCTTCGACCGCGGGTAGATGCCCGTGAGCATCTCCGTGTAGATCAGGGCCAGGCTGTACTGATCGGCCGTGGGGCTGGACGTTGGATCGTGCAGCTCAGGGGCGCTATAGCGGGGGTTGAGCTGAGCGGCGGGCCGGCCGGACGGCAGCCACAAGAGCGGCGTCAGGCCGAAATCCTCCAGCAGCACCCGGCCCTCCTCCACCAGCAGTTGGGTCGGATTGATCCCCAGATGGGACAGTTTTTCTCTCCGGTTCATCTCGTCCAGGGCGTCGGCGACGGCGGCCAGGCATTGCAGCAGCGGTTCGCGCGGCACGCCCTGCAAGCCCTCGGCGCGGCACTCCTCGAACAGGTCGCGCAGCGTCTGCCGGCCCAGATCGGTGACGACCACCAGGCAGCCGGGCGGCGCCCAGAACACCTCGCGATCGGACAGGGTCGGATGGCGCAGGTTCTGCAGACGCGTGCGCGCCTCGACGGCGACCTGGCCCAGGTGGAGGAAGCAGTGGGCCAGGCGCTCGCGGCCGTCGGCGTCCTGGACAGTCCATAAGCAGCCGAAGGGCGTGCGACCGACGCAGGACAGGAAGCGGTAGCCGGGCAGGGTGATCCCCGACGGCTGCGGCAGCTGCAGCGCGTCGTCCTCCGGCTCGGCGGTGGGCGGGGCCGCGAAGCCGGCCGCCGTGGGCGGGTGGGTCGGCGGCGCGGCGCGGTCGCCCAGCAGCAGGGACGGCGCGGCGGGCGGAGTGGCCGACGGCACGGTCGCCTGGATTTGCTGAAGCGCGGAGGGCAGGACGCGGGTGGCGGCGACGGCCGGCAGCGGACCCCCTCCCTGCTCTCCCGTCGTGGGCGGGGGAGGCGTGTGGCGGGCGGTTCGCACCACTTCGCCGCTGGCGTCCGTCACCTGCGCCAGCGCCCGGACGAAATCCATGCAGGAGGGGAAGCGGTGCTCCGGCGCCTTGGCCAGCGCCGGATGATCAGCGGCCGGTCGGCGTGCGGCAGCGCCGACAGGTCCGGCGCACGACGATGTGCATCATCAGCAGCTGGTACGGGTTGGCCGACCAGAACGGCACGGTGCCGGTCAGCAGCTGCTGGTAGACGATGGCGAGGCTGTACTGGTCGCTGTGACGGCTGAGGGAGCCTTGCAGGGTTTCGGGCGCGGCGTACAGCGGCGTGCCCCCGCCGTTGCGAAGACCCGACGACACGGTGTCCGCGCCGGGCAGGCGGTGGACCAGGCCGAAGTCGGCCACTTTGATGTGGTTGCTGACCACGAACAGGTTGTGCGGCTTGACGTCGAGGTGTTGCAGGCCGTGCTCGAAGTTGATGACGTCGAGGGCCTCGGCCGCCTCGCGGAGAAAGCGGAGCAGCTGCTCGCGCGGCACGCCGGGCTGGCCCTGCCTCTGGTAGTCGAACAGGACCGCCTGCAGGTTGCGGTCGGCCAGCTCCATGACGAGGACCAGCACCCCGTCGAGGACTTCGACCCGTTCGAGAGAGAGGAGGAAGGGATGGCGGATGCGCTTGATGCGCTCGATGGCTTCCCATTCCTGGGTGGCGAGGCCGGCGCCGGAGTTGGGGTCGCCGCCGACGAACTTGACGGCCTTGTAGAGGCCGCCGGGGGCCTCGCACTTCCAGACTTCGCCGAAGCCGCCGCTGCCGAGCGGCTCAATGAGCCGGTAGCCGGGCAGCGGCTCCGCGCCCGGCTGTCGGGCCAGGCGGCCCGGCGCCGTTGCAGTGGGAACTCCCGCATCCCGGGGGGCCACGGCGAAAGTCCTTTCGTTGCGCTCGTCGAACGCGACTATTCCGCGTGGGCGCCGGCGGGGGCGTCGCATGGCCGGCCGGTCGCCAATGCAACCCTAGTTCACGTCCGCCTGCCGGTCCAATGATTCCCGGCGTGGAGATTTGCGGCGATCGGAGAAACCGGGGTGAAGGGGGCACAGACGCGGACATTTACGATAAGTCCGCTCGGCGAAGAGCGCCACGGCGCGACGGGCCTCGTCCATCCGGCCGAGACGGAGAGACCCCTGCGCGGCCAGCACGCCCTCGGCGTGGGCGGCGGTGAACGGCACGGCCGCCCCGCTTGGCGGCGGGTCGGGAACCAGCCGGCGGCCGACGGCGGCGCAGCAGCTCGGCCAATCCTGCCCCGGTGCGCGCGGAGACATGGACGGCCCCCGGCGCTTCAGCCAGGTCCCACGCCGGCGGCAGGTCGATCTTGTTGACGACCCGCAGGTCAAGCTTTCCGGTCTGACGGTCAGGCGGGACAGCCTGACCTGCGGGCGCCGAGGCGTCGAGGACCCACAGGCACAGGTCGGCGTCGGCCGACGCTTCCCGCGCCATCCGCACGCCCTGCATTTCCAGCGCATCCGTCGCGTCCCGCACGCCGGCCGTGTCCGCCAGCTCGACCGGCCAGCCGTCGATGGCCAGGCGCGTCGTCACCACGTCGCGGGTGGTGCCGGGCGTCGGCGCCACGATGCTGCGCTGGTAGCCGGCCAGGGCGTTGACCAGGCTGCTCTTGCCGACGTTGGGCGGTCCCGCGACGGCCACGCGCCACGGCGCCGTCAACCGCCGACCCAGCGGCGCGTGTCGCGCCAGGCCGTCGAGGGCCGCTGACGCCGCGTTGGCATCGCCGCGATCCAGGGCGGCGGTCACGGCGTCGAGGGCGGCGGCGAAGGCCCCGGCACACTGATCGAGGAGAATGGTCGCGGTGCGGACGGTGGGCGCCTCGGTCAGGGCGACGGCGGCGGCGGCGCGGAGGGGGTCGGGTTCGGTGCGGCGGAGGAACTCGCGCCAGTCGCAGACGCGGAGGCCGCGCGCCGCCAACAGCTCGAGCAGGAAGCGGACGTTGGCCCGGCCCCCGTGGCAGTGCAATTCCAGCAGGGGCGTGGCGCCGCCGCGCTGGACCGTCAGCACCACCTCGTCGGCGATCTCGCCGCCCAGCCGGCCGAGAAGGAAGCGGCCCGGCTGCGGTTGCGCCGGCAATTCCGCCCCGGAGCGCGGCCGAAACAGCGGCCGCACCGCCTCCCAGCGCGCGGGCCGCAAACGGCCAGCGTGGCGACGGCCCCCTGGCCGGGCGGCGTCAGGCAGGCGACGAGGGTTTCGATTAGCGGGTCCACATTATCTCTTTTTACCTATCCTTGCCAGCGTCCCCCCGCACCTTCTCCACCTGCTCATGCACCGCCGCGACGATCTTCTCCTCGACCCGCGGACTCCACACCGCCGGCAGGCCGTAATAGATCATCGCCCCGCCGCCCTCGTAGCCGCCCTCCTTGAGTACGCGCAGCGACGGGATGTAGGCCATCACGTCGTTCGTGTACCCCGCCACCCAGGTATGCCCCTGTCCCAGCTCCTTCTTCAGCCGGAGCGAATAATCGACGACCACCTCGCCGCCGAGCGCCACCCACGTCAGGTCCGGCCCCAGCTGGCAGACCTGCACCGGATAAGGGTACGAACCGGGCAGCGAATCCATGATCCGCAGCCGGTCCAGCAATCGCTTGGCGCGGGCCGCGACGGCGTGATTCATGTCCGTCGTGTCCTTGACCAGCTGCTCGCGCGACGGCAGATCGGCCAGCGGCAGGTCGATTTCCTCGTAGACGGATCGCAAAGAACCCTGAATCGGCGTCATCGGCTCGTCCAGCACCGCCTGAACGCCGTCGGCCAGCTCCTGGCCGTACTTCTGCGCGAGGAAGACGCTGCGGCGCGGCAGGGGATTCTGATCGCCGCCGCAGCCGGCCCAGAAGAGCGCGATCGCGTCGGGGTGAGCTTTCTCCACGGCCAGCTGCGCGAAACCGGGGTAGTCGCCCGACCACGCCATCGAACTCAGGACGGTGGCGTGGCAGGCGTAGCCGAAGGCCACGGCCCGCAGCTTCCCCTGCGGGTCGCGCACCGACAGCACCGGAACGTCGTGGTCCACCGGACCTTTCAGCTCGCCCAACTCCCGTAATTTCGGCACGTCGGCTTCCTTGTTGTCCCGCCGGTTGACGGCGAACGTGACGTGGCCGCCGCCCCACGCCAGCCGGGCCGGCGCCAGGTCGTCCAGCGCCTTGCCGACCACCGTCACGAGGTTCTTGCGCAGCGCCTCGGCGTAGTCATCGACGCGCTTCCGCTGCGTCTCGTCGAGGTCGTACATGTCGCGGAGGTTGCCGCCGACGATCGGCCCGGTGTGCGTGTGCGACACGGAGAGGACGACCGACTCGCGCGGCAGGCCGTATTTGTCCTTGAGGTCGGCGCAGACCGCCTGCGACAGGTCGCGCGGAATGCCGACGAGGTCCATCGTGACGAGGACGAGGCGCTTGCCGTCGGGGTCTTCGAGGGCGAGGGCCTTGGCGTAGAGGTCGATGAGGGTCTCGTCGGCCGGCCGGGTGCGGTTGACGTAGCCGGACATCCACATCGGCTTGTCCGGCGTGATCTTGATTCGGGCGACGCCGGCCTTCCAGAGCGGCGCATCGGCCCGCGCCGGAGACGGAAGACAGCAGGCGGCGGTGCAAACAAGGCCGAGCAGTCGGTGCGATGGGATGTTCATGGATGATTCGACCCCTTAATAGCTTTAGACGGATTTGAGGCGCTGTTTGCCGGTCATTGCAGCAGGCGCCGGGGCCGGGTAAGACCGCCAAGGCCGCAAGACCGACACGCTGCGCGCCTGGGGTGTGTCGGCCTTACGCTGCTGGGCGATCATCGGCTTCGTTGGGCGGCGCCGATTTACCGACCATCGGAGGCGGTTTTCCTCGCCGCGGCATCGGCGCGGGCAGTCGCTGATCGAAGCGGATGAGGGAGGCTGGCACAGCATGGCTGGTCCTCGGCCCAGGGCGGCGGCTCGCAACCGCAGCGGCCGCGGCGACGCCCAAACGCACTTAGGCGAGGGGCGGGAAATACCTTACCCGTAGCCGCATTCGCCAGAATGCGGGTGAATAGCTGTCGGCCCGCATTCTGGCGAATGCGGCTACGGGTATCATTCCCGCTGCCGCTCGCCTTACCCTACCACGCAGAAGGACCGTCTGGGCACTCGAATATGCGTGCCGATGGAGGAAAATGGCGCCGGCGGGGGCGCCGCCGCCGACCGCCCGTCGCAGCGGATTCTCCGGCCGCTCCTCGCTTGCCTGGCCGCCAAGTCGGCGGCGGAAGCCGGAACATCGCCCAACCTCTACGGAGGCAACCTCTCGTTCCGGCGGCCGGGTCCGGAAGGCCCCGTGTGGATCATCGGCCAGTTCGAGAACAAGCCGGGAAGCGTGCGCGCCACGTTCCGGCGATCCGCGGCGCCGCCTGAGCAACCCGACGGACAATCGGGGACAATTGGGGCGACAATCGGCGCCGCTTCCATTCGGTGAAGGAGGAACGGACGCGAATGGCATTAAGATAAGGGGAAACCGCAAGCCCGCAGCGCCAAGCAAGGGCGAGGCGGACTGCTCGCCCTTGCTTGGCGCTGCGGGCTCGCCGGAAGCGAATCGCCCTTAACTTACTGAGTCCTGCGTGATAAAAGACACTGTAGCACAAGCTTCAGCTTGTGCGATGGGCACAAGCTGAAGCTTGTGCTACAGCCACGGCTGGGAACGGATGTCTTTAGATAGGCGGGACTCAGTAACGGCATTCGTGTCAGCTCATTTGAATTCTAGGCATATGAACGAATCGGGTATTATCCTGGAAGGCGATTCCGCCGCACCGCGCCTCACTTCGCTGCATTCAAATACGCCAGCAGATCCGCCATCTCCTGATACGTCAGCCGCTTTTGCTTCCGCCAACTTTCGCACCAACTTGCTGTAAACCGCCTCTCCGTCAAGGCGCACCGACGCAAACCGCAATGGCGTTGGCGATGTCATCGAGTTGGCCGGGCGTCAGCTCGCCTGGCCGGTCGAGGAAGCGGGTTTCCGAAACGGATTTGACCTGAAAGGCGTCGGCGCCGGACGCCTTCGTCAGACCGTTGGTCGGCGTCGGAGCGAGGCGCACGAACCACGGATAGCTCGCATACCGCGGCTTCCATTCCGTTATCGGGACCACGATCTTCAGCCGAAGGCGACCGACGGCGTTTTCACTGACGACCACCGCCGTCCGCACCTTCTTGATCTCGTCGCCTTCCGCCGGGTCGAACCGGACCCGCCACACCTCGCCTCTACTCGGGATCGGATTCGTCGTCATTCTGTTCTTCCTCGCTGAACGCGTCAAAACCCGTCAATTCCTTGTCCGAGCGGTAGTCCTCTTCCGCCAATTCCGCCGCCGCCGCCAGGACGGCCTGACGCTGCTCCCGCGGCATCCGACGCAACTCGGCCGGCGTCGGAGGGCGGGCCGCAACCGCGGCCGGCGCCTCGCTCAGACGTATTTCGACTTCCGCCCCCTCGGGCAGCGGCGCCTGGGGAACAATAACGCCGTTTCGGACGACGCCGGTGATCGTGCTCGACATGGGTCGCGCCTCCGGTTTGAATGGCGAAACGAAAAGGAAGCTCCTCTCCGGTATTGTAACCGGAACCTCCGCCCTTCACTTCGCCGCATTCAAATACGCCAGCAGATCCGCCATCTCCTGATAACCGACACGCTTCTCCAGCCCCTCCGGCATGAACGACAGCCCCGTGCTGCGCAGCTCGTCGATGTCCGGCCGCGCCGCCGTCTCGCTGGTCTGGTCGGCGCGGCGGATCGTGACGCCGTTGGCCGTCTCCGCCGTAATCATGCCGGTGATGACGCGGCCCGATTTCGTGGTCAGAACGTAGGTGAGGAATTGCGGCTGCACCTCGCGGTTGGGGTCGAGGACGTTGAGCATGATCTTTTCCGGCCCCCAATCCTTGATGGCGGTCAGGTCGGCCCCAATCTGATTACCCACGCCCTCCAGCCGGTGGCATGACGAACATTCCCGTTTGAAGATCGCTTTTCCCTGCATGGCGTCACCTTTGAGCTGCAACGCCTTCTGGTAGTCGTCCACCACGTCCTGGCGCCGGGCCAGCTGGGCCGACGCGAACAGCGCCGCCGCTCGCTGCCGCACCTTGGCGTCGGGGTACGATTGCAGCAGCTTCACGCGGGCCGGGTCCACGTCGCCCGGCCGCACCTTCTTGGCGGCGACCGCATCGAGGAACGCCGACACCCAGGCGCCGCGCGAGAAGAGCGTTTCCGCCGCCGTCTTTCGCAGGGCGGGGCTGAGGCCGGGCCACGCATCGAGGATCAGGCCGGCCGCCTCCGGCTGTTCGTAGCGGCCCAGTGTCTCCAGCGTCGCGGCGGAAACCTGCGGCGGCTGATTCGATTGCAGCAGATCGCGGTACAGGTCGCGCGCCTCACCGAACGGGGCCAGCCCCACCGTTCGCACGGCGGCCGCCCGCGCCGCCTCGTCGCGCTTCGCGTCCGCCGCCGTCTCTCGCGCCGAACGCAGCAGGTCGTCGAGGGCGGCCCGCACCTTCGGGTCGTCTTTGAGGAGCCGCTCCCGCGCCACCGGCGGCTGCTTCGAGACCAGCGCCAGGACGACGGCGCGGCTCAACCCCTTATCGGCATCGCCCAAATCTTCCATCGCCTTCAGCGCCGCCGCCACGTCCGCCTTGCGGTCGGCCGCCCCGATTTCGCCCGCCAGTTCGGTCAGCAGCGCCCGGCCCGGATCGCTTCCGCGCAGGCCCCTGTCCGCCAGCAGCAGCGTGAACAGGTCGCCGGCCCGGTCGGCCGAGGAGCTGAGGACCGCCAGCCGGAACCAGGGGTCGCCGCCGTCGCGCCGGGCCAATCGCGCCAGCGCCTCCGTCGCTTCATCGCCCTTGAATTCACCCAGCGAAAACGCCAGCTGATAGCGGACGCGCACGTCGGCGTCGTCCGTCATCTTCGTCAGCCGATCCCGAATGTCCGCCGCCGACGCGAACTTCTCCGCCAGCCGCACGGCCTGTTCGCGGACGCGCGCGTCGTCGTCGGCCAGGGCGTGCAGCACCGTCGGCGCGTCCAGCGCCTTGAGGCCGTCCAGGGCGTACAGCGCGTGGACGCGGCCCAGCGCGACCTTTGATTCCGCTGCCATTTTCTTCAATGGCGCGACGGCGGTTTTATCCTGCCGCTGGTACAACAGGCGCGACGCCGTGTCCCGATGCCAGCCATTGGGATGCTCCAACAGCGCTACCAACTCCGCCGTGGTCGCTTCGCCGAGTTTCGGGATTTTCGGCTGCTTGAACCCATCCGGCACGATCCGGTAGATGCGCCCCTTTTCGACGCCGGAACCTACATCCAGGTGTTTGAGGATCTCCGGCGGCAGCGAAAAGACCGTCTCGATGACCTCGCGCGGCATGTCGATGACGTAGAGGCAGCCGTCGGGGCCGTTGGCGAACTGCACCGGCCGGAACCAGTTGTCATGCGAGGCGAGGAACTCGACGCCCGCATCGGCCCGCACCGCCTGTAGGCCGACGCCGTCCGGCTCCAGGCGGGCGCGGTAGACCAGGTTGCCGGACACCTCGCCGACGAAGACGTTGCCGCGGTACTCCTTCGGATAGGCGTCGCCGCGGTAGACGGTCACGCCGGTCGCCCCGGTGAAGAAGCCGGACGGCGACCCGCCCTCGTCCGACCCCGGAACGACGCCCTCGTGCCGGAGCTGCGTCCGCAGCTTGCGCCATGATTCCACCGGACTGATGCGATACAATTTGGTGTATTTGCCGTCCGGGGCGATGTTGACGGCCGCGGCCGGCGGCTGGAGGTACGGGTTGCGGGCGACGTAACGGCGGTCGTACATCAGGAGATTCACCGGATCGCTGTTGCCGCAGGTGAAGGTGCGGCCCCAGTCGTCGAGGCTCATGCCGTACTGGCCGCCGCCGCTGGTCAGCGCGAAGGCGCCGGTGCGCGGGTCGAACTGGAAGCCCTGGCCGCGCACCGGCGCCGGCCGCGCGGCCGGGTCGTCGGCCGGCCGCACGTCGCCGCCGGCCAGGCCCGTCGAGACGTGGAAGCGGTTGTCCAGGCCCCAGCGGAACGAGTTCATTCGCCCCTCGCCGGAGGCGTCGCCGGCGAACCCGGTGTAGACCGGCTTGCGCAGGTCGGCATGGCCGTCGCCCTTCGCGTCCTTGCAATAGAGGATGTCCGGCGCGGCCCCGACGTAGACGCCGCCGTCCCAGCAGGCGACGGCCAGCGGCGAATCGATGTCGTCGAGGTAGAGAGTGCTTTTGTCGTAACGGCCGGTCCCCTCGGTGTCTTCGAGGAGGCGGACGGCGCCGTGGGCAGGGAAGTTCTTGTTGAAGTTCTGGTTGTACTCCGGGAACTCGACGACGAACATGCGGCCGTTCTCGTCGAAATCGAGGGCGACCGGCGACTCGATCAGCGGGTCGGCGGCGACCAGCTCAACGCGGAAGCCGGGCCGCGTTTGGATGGCCTTGAGGGCGTCGGCCGGCGAGAGCGGCGGGACGCGCGGCAGCTGGTCGGCGTAGTCGGCGTCCGGGCCGGCGCGGAGGACGGCGAGCGCGGCCAAGACGAGAGCGACGGCGATCAGTGCGGCGGCGACACGTCGAAGCGTCATGTGCGGTCTCGCGGGGACGGACGGCTCGGTCGGCGATTGTTGGAGGGATTCTCTCACCACCGCTCACAGGACGCAAGCAAATCCGGTGGGGGGCGAAGCGTCGAGGGCGGAGCGCCGTGCAGGTATGTAACAACCGCGCTCAGCCGCCTTGCGGCCGGCGGCGCTTGGGGAGTAGCATCAAAGCGTCCCATCCCCGGATTTCGGAGACGACGATGCGCGGTTCCCTGCTCTTCCTGGCGTCGTTCGGCGCGGCGCTGTCATTCGGCGCCGATGGGCCGAAGCCGCAGGCCGGCTGGTTCGGCGTCTTTCCCCGTAAACTGGTGAATTACGATCTCCGTTACCTTCCGCCCGTCGTGGCGGAGGGCAAGGAGCCGACCGCGTACCGGCAGGAGGTCCAGTACGACTGGCTGGGGAACGACTTCCGGCAGGCGAAGGCGGTGCTGGCCCGCGACCCCGAGTTCAAGACGACACACACCCCCGAGGCGCTGAAGCAGCGGGGGGCGATCGAGGTCGTGGTCGGCAAGAGGAGCGGCTGGCTCCTGCCGCCGCGCGGGGGGACCGACGCCGAGAAGCAGCGCGACCTGATCGTGCCGCTGGCGGAGGACAAGGCGCTGATCGTCACCGGCGTCGGCCACTTCGGCGACCAGGAGGCCATCGGATTGGCCGACATGTTTGATTCGGCGAAGGCGGTGGACGCGCTGGCGAAGCCGCCGCGCACCGACTTCCGGCGCGACAAGGAAACGTTTCGCGCTCTGCCGAAGGGCGCGTCGGGGTGGGACGTTCTCGATTGGACCGGCTACCCGGACAAATCGGACGTGAAGGACAAGGAGGTCGCCGGCTCGGACTACCATCTGGCCGACGGCGGTTCCGTCCACATCACCTATGAAGAAGGCAAGCTCACCGGCGCCACGTACACGGGCAAGGACGGCAAGACGGAAGAGCTGCTGAAGTGAGCGCGTTCAGACGATCATGCGGACGCGGTACAGCTCGAAGGCCGCCTGCCACGCCTCTTCCGCCGTGGGGAGAATCGGATCGGAATAGGAGAGATCCGGCCCGTCGGCGGTCTGGCGCAGGACCGCGCGCCAGCGATCGCCGGCCGGCTCAATGCGGAGGAACGTCTCGGCCAGGTTGGGGCCGGTGACGCGCAGCGCGTCGCTCGCCGGCCGGCTCCGCCTTGCATTGACGCTGCTTGAACCAGAACGGCGCCGTCGGCTCCATGACCGCCCTCAATTCTCCAGTCGCAGCTCATGCACCACGAGCTGGACGTGCTGGAGCGCGTCGTTGGCTTGCTTCACGTCCTTGCCGCGGGCGGCCTCCAGCAGTCGGCCGGCCTCCTTCGACAGGTCGCCGCTCACCACCGGCAGCGAGTCCTTCTGCTTGGCCGGCACGTCCTGGGCCTTGGGAAGGAAACGGGCCGTCTGCTCCAGGCCGCGGGCGGCGTCCTCCACCTCCGTCCACTTATCGACGTAAAACGCCTCGGTGGCCAGGGTGGACTGGTAACGGGCGCGGGTCAACAGCTCGGCGTAGGGCAGCGGCGGCGCGTCGTCCGGCAACGGCGTCAGGGCCGCCCGCTCTTCCGGCATCTGACAGGCGGCGAGGATCAGCAGCAGCGAACCGCTTGCCATCCACAATGCGCGCTTCATGGGTGCGTCCTCTCGGTGGCGGCCCGGAGGCCGGCCGGCGGCCGCGGTCAATGACCGCGCACCGCGTTGGGGTCCGGCGCCCCGGGCGATTGCATAAAGGTCGGCGGCCCGATGTTCGCCCCCTCTTGGGGCAGGGCCAGGCGGTCGCGCTCCAGGCGCTTCTGTTCCTCAAGCGTCAGCCGCGGATCGTCGATCTGCACCGGGTTGTCCCGGTGCCGCTCGCGGCCCTTCGATGTTTTGACAGCCCGCCAGCAGCAGGAGGGCGCCTATCAGGAAAAGTCGGCGCATCTTGTCTCTCCCTTCCGTTGGGAAACGCCGGGTCCCAGGCCCGGCGGCTCCTGCTGCTATTATCGACGGTCATTATAGAGAGAACCGACCGCAAGAGGAAAAGCGCCGGGGCGATTCCAGCGCCGCGCGGACTCGTCGGAAGAATCGGAACAATCGGCGCGACCGGAACCATGCGTCCCTGTCTAGCCGCTCCTCGAAGAGGAGCGCTGGGCAAACGCGCTCCTCTTCGAGGAGCGGCTAAACGATGGTCACGCCCCTCGCCATGATCCCGCGCGGTCGTTACGATGAATGTGCCTCTCTCGCCGCGAACAGGGGGTCGCCGTGAACCCGCCATCTGCCGTGGCCCTGGTCGGCGCCGGGCCGGGCAACCCCGGTCTGCTCACCCTCCGCGCCGTCGAGTGCCTGGCCGCGGCCGATCTGGTGCTGTACGACCGGCTCGTGCCCGCCTGTCTGCTGGAATACGCGGCGGAGGAGGCGGAGCTGATCTGCGTCGATGAGCTGCCCGGCTGCCGCCCCGAGCGCGTCCCCGGCGTCCATCACAAGATGATCGAGGCGGCTCGCGCCGGCCGGCGCGTGGTGCGGCTCAAGGGGGGCGATCCGTTCGTGTTCGGCCGGGGCGGGGAAGAGGCGGAAGCGTTGGCCGAGGCCGGCGTCGATTACGAGATCGTTCCCGGCGTGACGGCGGCGCTGGGGGCGGCGGCCTACGCCGGTCTGCCGCTGACCGACCGCCGCTGGACCAGCGCCGTCGCCTTCGTCACGGGCCACGAGAAGGAAAGCAGGGGCGGGGAAACCCCGCCCCTGGACTGGGCGGCGCTGGCGCGGTTTCCGGGCACGCTGGTCGTCTACATGGGCATGGCCCGGCTGCCGCAGGTCGTGGGCCGTCTGCTGGACAACGGCCTGGCGCCGAACACCCCGACGGCGGCGGTGCAGTGGGCGACGACCGGCCGACAGCGCACCGTCGAGGCGCCGCTGAGCGGCCTGGCCGCGGCGGTCGAGGCGGCCGGGTTGAAGGCGCCGGCCGTGCTGATCGTCGGCGCGACGGCGGCCCTGCGGCCGCGGCTGGCCTGGTTCGAGAAACGGCCGCTGTTCGGCAAGCGCGTGCTGGTGACAAGGCCGCGTCACCAGGCCGGCGACATGGTGCGGCGGTTGGAGCAGCTGGGCGCCGTCGTCTCCGTGATGCCCACCGTCGAGGTGAAACCGCCGGCCGACTGGGCGCCGGTGGACCGGGTGATCGCCGACCTGGCGCGGTACCAATGGCTGGTCTTCACCAGCGCCAACGGCGTCCATTTCTTCCTGCGCCGGCTGCGGCAGATCGACCGCGACGTGCGGGCGCTGGGGCCGGTGAAGCTGGCCGTCATCGGCCCGGCCACCGCGGACGCCCTGCGCGAATATCACCTGGAACCGGACCTCATTCCACCGGAGTACCGTTCGGAGAGCCTGGCGGCCGTCTTGAAGGAACGGGCGGCCGGGCAGCGCATTCTGCTGGCGCGGGCCGATCGTGGGCGCGACCTGCTGCGGCAGGAATTGTCGGCCGTGGCGGAGGTGGATCAGGTCGCGGTCTATTCGCAGGTGGACGCGGCGGAGATCGACCTGGAATTGCTGGAGCAGATCAACCAGGGCCACATCGACTGCATCACGCTGACCAGCTCGAAGATCGCGGAGGCGTTGATCCGCCTGCTGGAACCGGCGGCCCGGCGGCGCATCCGCAACGGCGAGGTGGCGCTGGTGAGCATCAGCCCGGTGACGAGCGCGGCGATCCGCAAGCTGGATCTGCCGGTGGCGGCGGAGGCGGCGGAGTACACGACGGAGAAAGTGGTGGAGGCGTTGGCAGCGCTGGCGAAAGGCCCTCACTAGCTCGCAGCGCAAGCAAGGGTTATCGTCTCAGCGCAAATCGCGGAGGGCGTCGTAGGCGAGGTAGAGGACGATGCCGCAGGCCAGGACGGCCACGATATCTACAACGATGCTCACGCCGCCGAAAGGAACGCTCAAAATCATGTCCAGCACGAACAAGAGCAGGAGTAGCCCGGCGACCCCCATGGAGCCCCAGCACATCCATTTTTCCATGAACAGCCCCTTCAGCGCCAGCATAGGCTTTTGCCCCGGCTCCCCCAGGTGAATTCCCGGCGCCCTTGCCTCGCTATGGATGTCGTCGCCGGCTGGTATTCAATTGCACCATTCTAGGACTTCGCTCACAAGCCGTCAGTAGCCCGAGGTGGGGAAATTCTTGCCGTCGGCGCCCGCGCGTCTTGCGCGACCGGAAAAAGCGGCGAGCGGCGCGGCGTCAGCCCGCCGGTGTTGCCGCACCGGCGGGCTGACGCCGCGCCGCTCGCCCTATCGCATCGCGCTCACGCCGTCTCGGCGGCCTCGACGCGGCCGTGCTGCCGTGGGGTCACGGGCCGGCGTGTATCGTCGGGGTCGCTCTGGAAGCGCCAGAAGCGGAAAGGTTGCGGGTCGAAGAGATCGAAAACATACCAGGCGAGCTGCTCCTCGTGGACGAACGGGACGAGGGCCTGGCCGCGGACGGGATCGAGCGGCTGGATATCGAGGGCCAACAGTTCGTCGGCGGCCTGGGAGGCGTGTTCCTCGGCCCGGCGGACGTCGGCGTCGGCTTCCTGCTTGGCGATGAGGGCGTCGCGGTCGGGCCGGCCGGGACGCTCGTCGATATGACGCAACCGCCGGCGGCTGGCCAATCCTTCCAGCGTGCGTTCACGGAGGGAGCGCACGACGGAGATCAGATACGGCGCCGCGGACTTGGCCTGCGCGAGCGTCCAGACCTGGATGGTCTTTTGCCGCCGTTTGGCCCCTTTGGAGTTGCGCTTCATGGGGGTGTTCTCCTGACCAAAGGTTAGCGCGGGCGGGCCGCCCGCGGCTCGTGCATTCAACGGAGGGTGGAAGGGGTGGGAGAGGTTCACGACGGAGGCCTCGGTCCCTCCCTACTTCTTGTTCGTTCGAGGGCGCGCGCCCCTTGGGGATCGCCCCTACAATAGTATTGTAGGTCGGACCGCTCGCTTGCGCGTGCCGGCGGACGAGGGAATTTGAGAAAAACCCTCCCGCGGGGAGAAAGAGGCTTTTCCTCTTACCCAGCTTCCGGCCCGATCCCGGCGAGCGGCGCGGCGTCAGCCCGCCGGTGCAGCATTCCGTCACCGATAGCGCGCTAGACCGGCGGGCTGACGCCGCGCCGCTCGCCTCAATCACGAAAGCCAGGCGCTTCATGTTTCGCTCGTGGAGAATCGGGACGGCCTTCGGCATCCCGCTATACTTACATCCGACAATCTTGCTGTTGCCGGCACTCGTTTTGGCAGGTCAGTTGGACGGCGGCTGGTTCAACGCCGTCGTCATGATCGTCCTGACGGCCGCGATCTTCGGCTGCGTGCTGCTGCACGAGCTGGGCCACGCCCTGACGGCCCGGTGCTTCGGCGTCCGCACGCGCGACATCACGCTCTATCCCATCGGCGGCGTCGCCAGCCTGGAGCGGATGCCGGAAAAGCCGCTCCAGGAAATGGCCGTCGCCGTGGCGGGGCCGGCCGTCAATCTCGCCATCGTCTTCCTGCTGCTGCCGGTCGCGTTCCTCGCCCTGGCGACCGGACTGTTGGGTCCCGACGAGGTGAAGGCCTTCCGCCTCGACGACGGCCTGGCGGTGATCGCCGTCAAGTTCACCGTCATTTTGATGGTCGCCAACGGCCTGCTGATGCTGTTCAACCTGCTGCCGGCCTTCCCGATGGACGGCGGCCGGGTCTTCCGGGCCTTTCTGGCCTTGATGCTGGACCGGGTGCGGGCGACAGAAATCGCGTCGGCGGTCGGCGTCGCCCTGGCCCTGCTGCTGATCGTCGCCGGCCTCGCCTCTCCCTTTACGGGATTCGGCACCCCGATTCTGGCACTGGTCGGCGCCTTTGTCGCCTTCGCCGGCCGCATGGAGCTGATGGGCGTCCGCCAGCAGGCTCGGCAGGAGCGCTGGGAGGCGGTCGCCGAGGAAGACGCGATCGCGGAGGACGATCCGCCGGCGCCGAGCTTCTCCGGCTACCGCTGGGACCGGCGCTACCATGTCTGGGTGCTGTGGCGGAACGGCCGGCCGGTCGAGGTGTACGAGGCCGGCGCGGAATGAGCGAATCTTCCGTGGGGAAGGACGGCCCGACAGGCCGGGGGCGTTTCTCCCGGCCTTTTCCGTGCCGCTTCCCCACCTTCGGCCGCCGATGGAAACGGTAGAGTCGCGGCGAGCGGCGCGGCGTCAGCCCGCCGGTGACGGCGCAACCGGCGGGCTGACGCCGCGCCGCTCGCCGAAAACGGAGGGAACCCGATGGCGACGATCCCACGACCGGCCGGCTTCCTGTCGGCGTTCCTGCGGCGGCTCGGCGATTCCTTCGCCGAGTTCGGCGACCTGAGCGCCTTCGGCGGCGAGGTGATCGCGCTGACGTTCCGCCGGCCGGCCCGCGGCGCGGTGACGCCGATCTTCTACGCCGTCGGCGTGCGCAGCATTCCGGTGGTCGCCGTCACCGGCCTGTTCATCGGCATGGTGCTGGCCGTGCAGTCGTTCGCCCAGTTCCACTCGATCGGCATGGCCACGCGCCTCGGCTCGATCATCAACATGTCGGTGGTGCGCGAGCTGGGACCGGTGCTGGCGGCGACGATGCTGGCCGGCCGCGTCGGTGGGTCGATGGCCGCCGAGCTGGCCACCATGCGCATCACGGAGCAGATCGACGCGCTGGCCTGTCTCGGCGCCAACCCGATCCACCGCCTGGCCGTGCCGCGGTTCCTGGCGTGCGTGCTGCTGATCCCCTTGCTGACGACCGTGGCCAACTTCATGGGCGTGATGGGCGGGGCGCTGGTGTGTACGCAGGTCTACAATATCGACGCCCATTTCTACTGGCAGAACGGCGAGGGCTTCGTGACCCTGTGGGACCTGTCGGTGGGCCTCATCAAGCCGATGTTTTTCGGCGCCGCCATCGCGATCATCGGCTGTCACCGCGGCTTCCACGGCGGCGCCGGCGCCGAGGGCGTCGGCCGGGCCGCCACGCGGGCTTTCGTGTCGTCGTTCATCGCCATCCTCGTGCTGGACTTCTTCCTGGCGCTGTTCCTCAACAACCTCCACGGCCTCATTTGGCCGGCGGGGGGGAGGGGGCTGCTTTAAGAGAGGACAGAGGACAGAGGACAGAGGACAGAGGACAGCAAGAATGACGCCGATGCTGGAAGCGAACACGGGTAGCGGTCTGTCTTCTGTCCTCTGTCTTCTGTCCTCTGTCTTCTGTCCTCTGTCCTCTGTCGGTGGGAGAAGAACATGCCCGAACCGCCGCCGCCCGACCCCCCCCTGATCGCGCTGCATCAAGTGTCGGTGCAGTTCGCCGGCCAGCGGGTGCTGCACGCCGTCGATCTGGAAATCCGCAAGGGCCAGACGGTGGCCGTCATCGGAGAAAGCGGGTGCGGAAAGACTGTTACACTCAAGCTCATCATCGGCCTCTTGCGGCCGACGGTCGGCCGGGTGCTGTTCGACGGCAAGGTGCTGCCCGACCTGCCCGAGCGCGAGCTGACGAAGCAGCGGCGGCGGTTCGGCTTTCTGTTCCAGGGGGCGGCGCTGTTCGACAGCCTGACGGTCTACGACAACGTGGCGTTCGGTTTGCACGCCCTGGGCGGCAAGTCGGAGGCGGAGATCGGCGACGTGGTGCGGCAGCGGCTGGCGGAGGTCGGGATGCCGCCGGCGGCGATGCAGAAGAAGCCGGCCGAGCTGTCCGGCGGCATGAAGAAGCGCGTCGGCCTGGCGCGGGCGCTGGCGCTCGACCCGGAAGTCATGCTCTACGACGAGCCGACCACCGGCCTCGACCCGATCATGACCGACGTCATCAACGAGCTGATCCTGCAAACGCGGCAGCGGCGGCCGGTGACGAGCGTCGTGGTGACGCATGAGATGAAAACGGTCCTGAAGGTGGCCGACCGTGCCGTCATGCTCTACCCGCTGTCGCGGCTGAAGCCCGGCGAGAATCAGGTGCTGTTCGACGGCCCGCCGGACGAGCTGCGGCAGTCGTCGGACCCGCGCGTGCGGCAGTTCGTCGAGGGCGAAGCGCGGGAGCGGTTGCAGGAGATGGCGGCGGCTCAATAGGGGTCAGGGGTCAGGGGTCAGGGGTCAGGGGTCAGGGGTCAGGGGTCAGGAGTCAGGAGTACCCCTCGTTCCCGAGCTCTGCTTGGGAACGCGAGGCTGCGAAGCTCTGCTTCGCGTCCCGTTCAGGGACCGGACGCGAAACGGCGTTTCGCCGACGTGCGTTCCCAAGCAGAGCTTGGGAACGAGGAAAAACGAGGGGTGACGAGGGGCGCCTGACCCCTGACCCCTGACCCCTGACCCCTGACCCCTGACCCCTGACCCCTGACCCCTGACCCCTGACCCCTGACCCCTGACCCCTGACCCCTGACCCCTGACCCCTGACCCCTGACCCCTGACCCCTGACCCCTGACCCCTGACCCCTGACCCCTGACCCCTGACCCCTGACCCCTGACCCCTGACCCCTGGAACGCGGAGGCGCACACAATGAATCGGCGATGGATGCGGATCCTGATCGGCGTCTTCGTGGCGCTGGCGCTGGTGCTGCTGGGCGGGCTGATCGTGCTGTTCAACAGCCTGCCGCGCCTCTTCAAACCGACCACGACGTACACGGCCCAGTTCACGGACGACGTGAGCGGTCTGAGTCCCGGCGCCCCGGTGCGGCGCTCGGGCGTGGCGGTCGGGACGGTCGGCGACATGACGCTGGACGACGCGACCGGCGCCGTCCGCGTCCGCCTGGTGCTCGACCAGCCTTATGTCGTCCGCAAGAACGAGGAGGTGACTCTGGTTTCCAGCCTGCTGGGCAGCGACGCGGCCATCGATCTGGTTACGGTCCCGCCGCCGGAGGGCAAACTGCCCGACACGACGCCGGTGTCGCCGGAGACGGTGCTGCCCGGCGTCCGCGCCGGCAACTTCAACCAGCTCGTCGCCCGCGCCTCGGAAGTCGTGCCGACGACGCAGGAGACGCTCAACGACATTCGCAAGTCGATGGCGCGGATCGAGAAGATGACGCCGGTGGTGGAGGACACGTTCCGCGAGTACCGCGACCTCGGCCACAAGCTGAACGACGCCATGCCGGACCTGCGGCAGACCAACACCGATATCGACAAGCTGGCGCAGTCGGCCCAGAAGGCGATGGAACAGGCCCAGGACGCCATCCCGCGCATCACGCGCGACGCCGACGACGCGGCCGCCGCCGCCCGCGCCGTCCAGAAAGTCACCGAGCGCTTCGATCTCCTGCTCCAGCAGAACCAGGACCAGATCACGCAGTCGATCACGCGCCTCAACGAGGTGCTGACGCGCACGGCCGTGCTGCTCAGCGACGACAATGTCCGTAACGTGACGGACATCCTCCGCAACGTGCGCACCGCCAGCGAGACGTTCCCCGACCTGACTCGCAACGCGAACGAGATGCTCAAGGAGGGCCGCAACGCCCTGGACCGCTTCAACGCGACGCTGATCCGCCTGGACGACCTGACGCAGAATTTGCAGAAGATCACGAAGCCGTTGGCCGACCGCGGCGACGCGCTGGCCCGCAACCTGGACGAGGGCCTCGGCCGCCTCAACCGGACGCTGGCCGACGTGGACCAGCTGGTGCAGGCGATCGGCCAGAGCGACGGCACGCTGAACAAGCTCTTGACGGACCCGTCGCTGTACAATCACCTGGACGATCTGGCGTGTCAGGCGGCGAAGGCGGCGCCGCAGCTGACCCTGATCCTCAAGGACGTGGAGACGTTCACGGACAAGCTGGCGCGTCACCCCGAGCTGATCGGCATAGGCGGGGCGCTGCGGCCGAGCAGCGGGCTGAAGGATGCGCCGTCGCCGCCGCCGGGCCTCATCATTCCGCCGACGCACCCGTGAGGCGTCTCATGCAATGAAGATTTCACCGCGGAGAACGCGGAGAACGCGGAGAGAAGAAAGAGAATGGTTCCGGGACGTGTCGTTCCTTTGGACCTTGTTTTTGTCTTCTCTGCGCTCTCCGCGTTCTCCGCGGTGAAATGATTTCTCACCCCGGTCCGGCCGACGAGTTGGCCTGCGACGAGTTCTCCTCCGCCGCGCTCGCCTTCAGCGCGCACTCCACCGCGGCGAACACCGAATCGCCCAGACCGCGCTGACAGATGGAGTACAGCTCCTGCCGGCACACCTGGAACGCCGCCACGACGTGCGGGTCCCATTGCGTCCCGGCCCCCTCCCGCATGATCTCCTCGATCCGCTCCGTCGGCAAGGCGGCCCGGTACGGCCGCGTGTGCATCATGGCGTCGCACGAGTCGGCCACGGCCAGGATGCGGGCTTGCAGCGGAATCTCCTCGCCGACCAGGCCGTCCGGGTAGCCGCGGCCGTCCCAGCGCTCGTGATGGTTGCGCACGCCCGGCCGCAGGTGCTGGAGCGGTCGGACGTGGCCGACCAGCCGGTCGCCGATCACCGGATGCTCCTGGATGTGGGCCGTCTCCTCCGGCGTCAGCCGGCCGGGCTTTTGCAGCACGTCGTCGCGGATGCCGATCTTGCCGACGTCGTGCAAGAGGCCCGCCAGGTAGAGGTCGCTCTGCACGGCCGGCGGCATGTCCATCTGCCGGGCCATCCGCACCGCCATCCGCGCCACCCGCTCGCTGTGGCCCCAGGTGTAGGGGTCCTTGGCGTCGATGGCGGCCGTCAGGCAGCGCACCAGGCCGAAAAGCGAGTCTCTTAGTTTTTCATAGACCTGGGCCTGCTGGCGGTGGTTGAGCAGCTGCCGCCGGGCCAGCAGCATCAGCTTGAGGTCCACCGCCTCGAAGCGCCGGCGCGGATGGAAGCTCAGGGCGGCCAGCCAGTTGCCGCGCGACCGGCTGATGCGCACCAGGACGGCGCTGAACGGCCACGGCGCGGCCGGCTTGGCCGCGGGGTCGAGGAACGACCGCAGCACCTGGCCGGCGCCGGCGGAGTCGGCCAGGACGTGTTCGATGAAGCCCTGCCGCCACGCGGGAGACAGCTCGGTCACGCCGACGCCCTCCGGCCCGTCGCCGGTGGCGCCGGGGTGCCAGAAGACGGCGTCGGCCCCCAGGGCCTCTTGCACCGAGGTCAGGATAATGCGGATCTGCTGCGCAGCCTGTTCGGCGTGGTGCAGGTCGGCCCCAAACCGCTCCAGCACGTCCAGGGCCGCCTCGGCCGTCGGCGGCCAGCCGTTCGTCCGCTCGTTCGACACGCTTTGCCTCCTCTTCGGAATGATGAATGATGAATGATGAATGATGAATAAGGGCCGCCCGCATCTCTTTATTCATCGTTCATCATTCATCGTTCCGCGTTCAGCCGCAGCAGCCCGGCCGTCCGCGCCAGGTCGCCGTAGCGCGGATCCTGGCGCAGCGACGCCAGGTCGTCGTCGCGCTCCACGTCGGTCCAGCCGTAGCCCTTTTGCAGCGCCCGGCACAGCAGCCGGAACGCCTCCGCCCGATCCGCTTCCCTCCCCCCGTCCGCCTCCCCTTCGCGCCCCAGCAGGGCGTACGTCGAGGCGGCCTGGTACAGCACCACGCCGGCGTCGGGGTTGAGCTTCCGCGCCTGCCGGACGTCCGCCAGGGCTTCGTCGCGCATCCCCAGCCGCGCCCGCACCACGGCCCGCGCCATGCGCCACGGCGTACGCCGGGTACAGCTCCACCAGCCGGTCCAGCGGCGCCAGCGCCTCGCGGTTGCGGCCGAACACCGCTTCCAGAATCCGCGCCTGGTCCTGCAAGCCGGGAAGGGAGTTCGGATTCGCCTTTATCGCCTCCGTGAAGTCGGCCAGGGCGCCTTCCGCGTCGCCGTCCGACGCCCGGGCCATGCCGCGGGCCGTGAACCCCTCCTCGTCGTTCGGCGTCAGCCGCAGCAGCCGATCCAGGTCGCGCCGGGCCGAGACGTCGTGGCCCATCCGCTGATGGGCCGTCGCCCGCAGGTAGTACAGCAGCACCGTCTTCGAGCCGAGCTCCTCCGCCTGATTCAGATCGTCCAACTCCTCCTGATCGTGGTGCAGTCCCTCGCGGGCGCGCGCCCGGTCGATGAGGTAGTCGGCCCGGTCGGGGCGCAGCTGGGCGGCCCGCGTGAAGTCGGCCTCGGCCTCCTCGTACAGGCCGCGGCGCAGCCGCATCCGGCCGCGGTTGGCGTAGGCGGCGGGGAAGTCCGGCCGCATGGCGATGCAGGCGCTGTAACAGCCGACGGCGTCGGCGTCCTGCCCCGGCCCGTCGATGTAGCCGTCCAGGCAGCAGTTGCCCATCAGGAATTGCACGGCGAAGTTGTCCGGCTCGCGGGCGGCGACGGCCCGCAGCTCCTCGGCCGCATCCCCCAGCCGGCCCTGGCCCGCCTGCTCCCGCGCCAGCAAATACACGTCCCCGTCGTCGCGCACCGGCGCCGCGGCGGCCCGGTCGCGCAGCTGCCGCGCTTCCTCGTCGTGTCCCAGCCGCGCCTCCAGATCGGCCCGCTGCGCCCACAGCGCCCGCGGCGCCGTCCCGTCCAGGTAGCACGTCTCCGCCAGCCGGTTCAGCCGCAGCGCTTCCTCCACGTCTCTCCGGGCGCTTCCGCTGCCCGGCTCGCCGGCGTCGGCCGACGCCAGCAGCACCAGCGCCTCGCCGAGTTCCGTCTGCACGCGCCCTTTTTCCTCCTCCGAGAGCCGCTGGAACGACGGCTGCTCGCGCCAGCGGCCGTCGGCGTCCACGGGGTATCGGTCCAGGGCGCGCTGGGCGGCCTGGCGGCCCTCGACCCGCTCGTCCACGTCGGCGGCGCGGGCGCCGAGCAGCAGCCGTGCCGCGGCCAGGTCGTCGCGGAACCCCTTGAGGCGGTCGGCCGATTCGTAGCGGGCCACCTGCTCGCCGCGCCACAGCAGCCCGGCCGTCAGCAGCGCCAGCAGCACGCCGGCAGCGAGGCCGATCCGCGTGGCGGTGACGGCCCGTGGGTTGCGGCGGAACCATTTCACCACCCGCTCGCGCACCGACGGATTGGGCGCGTGGCGCAGCGGCCGGTGCTGCCGCTGCCGGTCGAGGTCTTCTTGCAGCTCGGCGGCGGTCTGGTAGCGGCGGGCCGGGTTCGGCGCCAGGCAGCGGCGCAGGATCGAATCCACGGCCGGCGTCACGCCGCGGTTGAGCGTTCGGGCCGGCGGCGGCAGGCGCGTCCGGTCCCGTATCATCCGGTCCAGCGCCCCGTCTCCCGGCGGATGCTTGCCGAACGGGTGCCGACCGGTCAGCAGCTCATACAGGATGACGCCGAGTGCATAAATATCACTTCGCGCGTCCACGTCCGCCGGCTGCCCCTGGTAGGCGGTAAGATGCTCCGGGGCCATGTACGGCAGGGTGCCGCCGACGCGGCCGGCGGCCTCACCCCCACCCTTCGCTCCCCCCGCGGCGGGGTAGGGTAGGGTGGGGGCGTCCTCGGCGAGGTTGAAATCGAGGAGCATCGGCTGCCCCTCGTCGGTCAGCAGCACGTTGGCCGGCTTGAGGTCGCGGTGCAGCACGCCGCGCTCGTGGGCGTGGGCCAGCCCCTCGGCCAGCCGCGCCCCGATCCACAGCGCCGCCTCGACGTAGCTCATTCCCTCCAACATGCGGAGCGTGGTGAGCGTGGCGGGGCTGTCGGCCGTCGGCGGCTCGGATCGGCCCTCGATGCGGGCCGACGGCGCGACGGGAGCGGACGGCGGCCGCGCGGCCGCGGTTACGCCGCTGCGGGTGCGGCGACTGTGCAGCGTGCTGACGAGGCCCTTGCCGGACGCGGGCAGCGTGTCGTGGCGGCCGAGGGTTTCCAGCACGTCGGCCAGCGTGGTCGCACCGTAATACGGCATGACCACGGCCTGGAGCGGGCCGGCGCGATGGAACGAGTAGACGGGGACGATGTGGGTGTGCTGGAGGCGGGCGAGCTTCTGCGACTCGGCGAAGCAGCCGGTGGACACCTTGAGGGCGACGGGCCGGTCGGCGAGGTCGCCCTGGCGCGCCAGGTAGACGCGGCCGAAGGCGCCGCGGCCGAGTTCGCCGACGAGGCGGAAGCCCAGGAACTCCTGGCCCACCTCCGGGAATGGGACCAGGCCCTCGGTCAGCCCGGCCAGGCGGGCGTCGGTGTTTTGCGATTCGTGGAAGAGGCGGACGGGGCCGCCGTCGCGGCGCGATTCGCCCCAGGAATCGAGGCCGGCGCCCGGCGCCAGGCCGTGGAAGGCGAGGGCGGCCCCGTCCGGCGGTGCGGCGCTTGCGCTCCGATCCCACTCGGCCTGGTCTGCGTGTGCCTGCGGCATGAAGTCGTCTCAGAGAGCGCCTGGCGGCGCAACGGCGGCGCCGGCCCCCCCGCAGCGTTACGGAAGGGCGTATCCTGGGCGGCTTCTGCGGACCATCCGCAGGGAACGGTAGCTCGAAAATGGGGAGGGGGCAAATCGACGGGGCGAGAGACAAGGAGACAAGGAGACAAGGAGACAAGGAGACAAGGAGACAAGGAGACAAGGAGACAAGGAGACAAGGAGACAAGGAGACAAGGAGACAAGGAGACAAGGAGACAAGGAGACAAGGAGACAAGGAGACAAGGAGACAAGGAGACAAGGAGACAAGGAGACAAGGAGACAAGGAGACAAGGAGACAAGGAGACAAGGAGACAAGGAGACAAGGAGACAAGGAGACAAGGAGAGGACTATCTCGTAAGGTAATCGTTCAACGCTACGAGAGCAGTGAGGGGCAGGGTTGGCCGGTGCGATGGGCGAGGACAGCCTCATGCAGGTAATCCAGGACATTCTTCGCCTGCAACCGCCGGGTTTGCACCACGGTCAGAATCCGCTCGACGAAGCGACAGCCGTTCCCACTCCAGCAGCCGAAACTCCGCCTGCGCCACAGCACCGCCCGACGCAGCAGTCGTTCCACGTGGTTGTTCGTCGGCTCCACTCCCTCCGTCGTCACGAACGTCCACAGCGCAGGCTCCAACGCCAGCACGTTCTCGCAGAACCGCACCACCGTTGGGTCGGCGCCGAGGATCGCGCCTTCCAGCAGCACCCGGTTCATCCGTCGCATCACCGGGGCCAGCCGCGCTTCCAGTTGTGCCCGCGTGACCTGTCCGTCCCGGAACCCGTGCCACGCGGCGAAGACCTTCCTGACCAGTCGCCGCCCCTCCCGTCCGACCCACTCTTCGGGGCCGCCCCGGTCGATGATCTTCTGGAAATCCCGTTTCAGGTGCGCCCAGCAGATCTGCCGCCGCTGGGGCGGCACCCGGTTGTACGGGCCCCAGCGGTCGCTGCACAGGATCCCCAGGATCTCCAGGCCCAGGATCGCCGTCAGGCCCGCCGCGCTTCGGCGGGCGTGGATCACGAAGGCCACCACCTGGGTGGTGGCCGCCGCCCACAGCCAGCACAACGCCCCCGCGAGTTTCCAACTGGTCTCGTCGGCGTTCTTGACCGCCGCCTGGCGCACCGCCGCCACCGCCTCCTGGTGGGCCGTCTCCAGGGCGGCGCCGACTTCTTGCTCGAGGTTGCAGACCGTGCCCAAGGCGATCGGGGCGTCGAAGACCGCGTCGGCGATCTCCTCGACGCCGCGCTTGCTCAGGCCGTGACAGCCGGAGAAGTAGGACAGCGTGCCGGTCAGCCGCGGCCCGACACTGTGGGCGCGAACCGCCGCCGGGATGACCGCATGCGTCCGGTGGCCGCAGCAGGGGCAGGTGCGGGCGTGGCCCTGGTACTCGGTGACCTCGGCTATGACCGGGGGCAGTTCGATGGTTTGGAAGCGGGTGGGCTCGGGATCGCCCGGCGAGGGCTGGGCGGGCAGGGCCGCGGCACAGCGCTCACACCGCTTGGGGACCAAGTGCTTGAAATGGTTGACCCGCTCGGCGGGAAGCAACCGCCGCAGCTGCGGGGGATGGCCCAGTTGTCCGCCGGCTGGACGTTTGGACTTCTTTTTCTGGACCGGCTTGGGTGCGCCGGGGGGATTGGCGGACGGCGGCAGCGAGGAGTTGGAACTGTTGGTGCCGAGTCGGGCTTCCAACTCGGCGACGCGGCGTTCCAACTCGGCGATGCGCCTATCGCGTTCGCAGCATCCCGGGCACACGGAAGCGTCCATGCCACGATTTTAGCAGTCGGCTCTCGGCGCAGCTGCGCTGCTTTGCGAATTCCGCTGGACGGTTACCAAACGCCCTTCGGTAGACTTGCAAATCGCAATGTGTCTCAACTTTCTCCTTCATTCGGCATCCCCTCTCCTTGTCTCCTTGTCTCCTTGGCCGCTCCCCGGATCGCGGCGAGAAGTTGATGCGGCCGATACGGTTTCTGCAAAAAGCCCGCCAGGTCGCCGGCCGCGAAGCGACGGGCCGCCTCCGGCTCCGTGTAGCCGCTGGACAAAATCACCGGGAGGTCCGGCCGCACCAGTCGCAGCTGCCGCAACGTCTCGTCCGCGTCCGGCCCCGGCATCGTCAGGTCCAGCACCACTACCCGCACGTCGGTGGGGCGGGCGCGCAGCACCTGCAGCGCCTCGCGGCCGTCGGCGGCCGTCAGCGCCTCGTAGCCCGCCGGCCGCAGCGTTCGCACGGCCAGGTCGCGCAGGGCCGGCTCGTCGTCCACGAACAGCACGGCCCCCCCGCGCCCGTCGCGGCCGGCGCCGTGGCCGTCTCCGGGGCGCGCGGGAACCACACGCGCACCGTCGTGCCCAGGCCCGGCTCCGTGGTCAGCTCGATGGCGCCGCGGTGGCCGCGCACGATGCCCAGCACCGCCGCCAGTCCCAGCCCGCGGCCCGTGAACTTCGTCGTGAAGAACGGCTCGAACACGCGCCGCCGCGTCTCGGCGTCCATGCCGCAACCGGTGTCGGCCGTCTCGATAAAGACGTATTCCCCCTCCGGTAAATCGTCGTCCAGGTAGGCGCCATGCAGACGGGCGCGGTCGCACCAAGCCCGGCCGGTTCGTATCGTGACGGCGCCGGCCCGCTCGCCCAGCGCCTCGAAGGCGTTGTGTACGAGGCTCAGCACCACCTGACGCACCTGCGAGGCGTCGGCCAAAACCGGCGGCAAGCCGTCGGCCAGCTCCAGCGACAGCGCCGCCTGCCGCGGCGCCGACGTCTGGAGCAGGGGGGCCAGGTCGCGCACGGCCCGCGACAGGTCCAGCGGCCCGACCAGGAAGCGGCCGCGGCCGGAGTAGGCCAGCATCTGCCCGCACAGCTCCGCCGCCCGCTGGGCCGATTGCAGCACCCGGTCGAGGTAGTCGCGCCCGGCCGCGCTCGCCGCCTCCCGCCGGGCCAGCGACGTGAAGCCGATGATCCCGGTCAGCAGGTTGCTGAAGTCGTGGGCCACCCCGCCGGCCAGCACGCCCAGGCTCTCCAGCCGCCGCGCTTCCTGCAGCTTCCGCTCCAGCCCCTGCCGCTCTTCCTCCGCCCTTTTCCGATCCGTCACGTCTACTCCAACGGCCCAGCTGCGCCAGCCGGGGACCGGGTAGTGCGCGGACAGGTTGGACCAGGCCACGACGCGCAGGGAGCCGTCCTTGGCGGTCAGGCGCCACTCCCAGTCGCGGAAGTCGCCGGCCCGCTCGCGCCATTCCTGGAGCATGCGCTCGCGGTATTCCGCGTCGGGATGCAGGACCTCCGCGGCCCGGGGGTTGCCGACGATCTCCGCGGCCGTGTAGCCGGTGACGCGCTCGCACTCGCGGTTCCAGGCGGCCATCCGCCCCTGCTCGTCGTGGGCCACGATGAGGAAGGGCATGTGCTGCACCACCTGCCGCAACCGCTCCTCGCCGGCCCGCAGCGACTCCTCGGCCTGCACTTGATCGGTGACGTCCTCGATGGTGCCGACGTAGCCGAGCAGCCGCCCGCCCGGCTCGCGCAGCGGCGCCGCCCAGGCGTGGACCCACCGCACCTCGCCCGACGACGACAGAATGCGATGCCGCCGCAGCCACGGCCCGTCCCCCGTCGCGGTCGTCCCGCGCCAGTCGTCGAGCAGCGCGGCGCGGTCGTCGGGATGGATCGCCTGGACCCAGCCGTAGCCCAGGGCCTCCTCCTGGGTCAGCCCCATCATGGTCAGCCAGCGCGGGTTGTTGTAGATGTCCCGGCCGCGGGCGTCGGTCAGGAAGACGCCGATCGGCGCCGCCTCGCACAGCACGCGGAAGCGCTCGTCGGCGGTCGGGTCCGGCGTCCTCGGCCCGGCGACGACCAGTTCGCCCTCCGCGGGCGGTGGCAGCGGCCGGCGCTCCAACTGCACCGAGCCGTTCAGCTCCAGGGACGAGAGCGGCTTGCCGGCCAGGTCGGCCTCGGTCGCGTCGCACAAGGCGGCGAAGCGGCGGTTGCAGGCCACGACGCAGCCGGCCGCATCCACCTCGGCCGCCGCGCCGGGGACGGCTTCCAGCAGGGCGTGGCGGCCCGCCTCCAGCGCGCGGAGCCGCCGGTGTAATTGTTCGACCTCGGGCGGCCCGTGAGCGGCCGTGTCCGGCTTGGGGTGGTTCATAGTTGGGTTGGGCGCGAGTCCGGGGAGGGGAGGCGACCGGAATGGCGAGAGGCCACTCCCCGGAGTTCGGGCTATTGTCGGCGGCGATCCGTGCCTCGTCTACCAGGAAAAGCCAACCTTTCCCATTTCTTTTCAAAAAGTGGACTGCCCAGAGGCCGTCCGAGTGGGTTAAGATCGGCCTTGTGAACATATACTCTTGTACACTACTGGCCCTCGATCCGTCGGCGATCCTGGTCGCGCGCGGCCTGACGCCGGATCCGTGGCAGCGCGACTTTCTGTTTTGCCGGGACCGGCAGATTCTGCTGAATTGCAGCCGGCAGAGCGGCAAATCGACGGTGGTGAGCGCCCTGGCGCTGCACGCGGCCCTGTTCACGCCGGGCGGGCTGGTGCTGCTGCTGTCGCCGTCGCAGCGGCAGAGCGCGGAGATTTTCCGCAAGGTCCACGAGGCCTACGTCGCGCTGAATCGGCCGATCCCGGCGGTCTATGAGAGCCAATTGCGATTGGAATTGGCCAACGGCGCCCGCGTGCTGTGCCTGCCTGGCCGCGAGGAGACGATCCGCTCGTTCGGCGGCGTGACGCTGCTGGTGCTGGACGAGGCGGCGCGCATACCCGGATCGGTTGTATCGCAGCGTGCGGCCGATGCTGGCGGTGTCGCACGGCCGGCTGGTGGCGCTCTCGACGCCGTTCGGCCGGCGCGGCTGGTTCTGGGAGGAGTGGGAAGGCGGCGGCCCGTGGAAGCGGGTGCAGGTGACGTGGCGCGACTGCCCGCGGATCACGGCCGACTTCATCGCCGAGGAGACGCGGGCGATGGGCGCCGCGTGGGTCGGCGCAGGAGTACGAATGCAGCTTCAACTCCCGCGAGGGTCTGGTGTATCCGGATTTCATGGACGCGGTGGTCTGGACAGGATTGGAATCCTGTCCCACGGGGCGCGGCGTGGGCGGCATCGACTTCGGCTGGCGCAACCCGTTCGCGGCGCTGGCCGGCGTGCTGGACCGCGACGACGTGCTGTGGATCGACTGGGAGCGCTACCTGCGCGAGACGCCGTTGCACGAACACGCGGCGGCGCTGCGGCGAGCGGCGCGGCGTCAGCCCGCCGGTACGGTCTGGTACGCCGACCCCGCCGGCCGGACGGAGATCGAGGAATTGCGGGCGTCGGGGCTGACGGTGCGGCGGGCCGACAACGACATCCGGCTGGGCATCGCGGCGACGGCGGCGCGGCTGCGAACCGGCCGGCTGAAAGTCCACGGCCCGGCCTGTCCGAACCTGCTGGCGGAAGCCCGGCTGTACCGCTACCCGTCGGGCGCCGAACGCGCCTCGATCCACGAGAACCCCGTGGACGAACACAATCACGCCTTGGGCGCTCTGCGATATCTGATTGCGGCGCTGGACGCGCGATTCATCGCCCGGCTGCGCAAGCGGCCGGAGGCGGCGCCGGGGGCGACGACGAAACCTGTGGACCCGATGGACAACCCGGAGTTGTGGACGGGATTGACGTAACGTGAATCCCGATCGGAGCCGCGACCGTGAGAGGAGCGGATTGCGGCCCTAAACCGCTCCGCTCACGGTCGCGGCTCCGACGGTCAAATCTGAAGAACCGGACTCACCATGCGCACCTACCTCGCCGACGTGTTCTCCCGCCTCGCCGACTGGCTGCGGCCGTCGCCCAGCAAGGCGCTGCCGCCGGTCCTGGCCGGCGCCCAGTGGAGCGGCACGTCGTTCATCGACGCCTTCCGCCGCAACCGCAATCCGACGCCCAACGAAATCCTGGCGGAATTGAAGAACACCGCCTGGACCTGCGCCAGCATCAACGCCGCCGTCTGCGCCAGCTTCCCGCCGCGGCTGTACGTGACGACGAAGCCGGACCAGCCGCGGCCCAAGTGCCTGACGAAATCGCTTCCGGCCGCGACGCAGCAACGGCTGCGGTCGGCGCCGCATCTGGTCGGCCGCACGCGGGCGGCCGCACATATCGAGGAGGTGACGGAACATCCGCTGCTCGACCTGCTGGCCCACGCCAACCCGGTGATGAATGCTTTCGACCTTTGGGAGCTGACAACGCTCTATCAGGAAGTCCACGGCGCCGCCTACTGGCTGTTCGACCTCGGCCCGCTGGGGACGCCGCAACAGATCTGGATCCTCCCCAGCCAGAACGTGACGCCGCGGCGCGGGCCAAACTCGCCGAACCTCGTCGATTATTACCTCTACCGCACCGGCTCGCACGAACAGCGCTTTCCCCCCCTCCCTGCCCTCCCCCGCGGAGGGGGGAGGGGACAAGACAGACTCCCTTCCCCCTCCGCGGGGGAGGGTGGGGGTGGGGGCGTCCTCCCGTTCCGCTACCCCGACCCGCGCGACCCGTACACCGGCGGCCTGTCGCCGTTGCGGGCCTGTTACGAGCAGGCGGCGCTCACCAGCGAGTTCGCGGCGTTCAAACGGGCGAAGTTCGACAACCACGCCATCCCCGACGCGATCGTGTCGCCGGACGAGGTGATCGGCGAGGAGGAGCGCGACCGCCTGGAGGCGCAGTGGAACAGCCGCTTCCGGCGAGGCGGCGGCGGCAAGGTGGTCGTGGCCGAGAGCGCCCTGCGGGTGCAGCTGCTGGACCATTCGATGGGCGACCTCGCCGCCCTGGCCGACATGAAAGCGACCAAGGAGGACGTCTGTAATGCGTTTCACATTCCGATCAGCTTCCTGAGCAGCGAGACGAACCTGGCGAACTTGCAGGCGGCGGAGCATCAGCACATGTCCAAGGCGGTGACGCCGCGGTTGCAGCGGCGCGACGAGAAGCTGAACGAACAGCTGGTCCCGCTGTTCGACCCGACGCGGCCGGCTGTTTTTGGCGAGCGAGGACCCGGTGCCGATCAACCGCGAGCTGACGGCGCGGGAGCAGGACCTGAACCTCAAGTACGGCGTGACGACGATCAACGAGGTGCGCGGCGTGCAGGGACTGGAACCCGTGCCGTGGGGCGACGCCCCGTGGCTGCCGCGCCTGTGGGCGCAAACGAACGACCCGAACCGGGCCGACCCGGTGAAGAAGTGACGACGATTTCACCGCAGAGAACGCGGAGAGCGCGGAGAGAAGAAAAGCAATGGTTCCGAGGCGTGCTGCTCCTTTGGCATTTGATTTTGTCTTCTCTGCGCTCTCCGCGTTCTCTGCGGTGAATCCTTTTTCCTGAACTCATGAGGTGAAATCATGACTCTTACCGAAGGCCCGCTCGGCTTCCCGATGCCGGACAAAGCCGCCCGCGCCGTGGACGCCCTGCTGCGAACGCTGCCCAAGACGAAGGACTACGAGTACCGCAAATCTCTTGTTACCCGGCCGCCGACGGAGCTGAACCCCGGCGAACGCAGCGACGTGTCGTGGATCTCCACCGAGAGTGTGGACCGCATGGGCGAGGTCGTCGTCGCCAAGGGCATGAACGACGGCCAGTTTCAGCAGAACCCGCTCGTCACGCTCGGCCATGCGTACTGGATGCCGCCGGTGGGAAAATCGCTGTGGCGCAAGCGCGTCAAGGACGGCGAGCTGGTCGGGGTGAAGGCCAAGACGGTCTACCCGCCGCGGCCGGAGGCGTGGCCGGCCGGCGACGAGTGGCCGCCGGACAAGGTGCTGGCGCTGGTCCAGGCCGGGCTGCTCCAGGGCAAGAGCATCGGCTTTCTGCCGACGCGCGTCCACGTCCCCGATACGAAGGAGGCGACCGAGCGCGGCTGGGCCGACCGCGTGGGGCTGGTCATCGACGAGTGGCTGCTGCTGGAGTACGCCTGCGTCTTCCTGCCGGCGAACCAGGACGCGCTGGTCGAGGCGGTGTCGAAGGGCGCCGTGGCGCTGGACGCGGAATTGCTGCGCGCCCTCGGCCTGGATCGCCGGCCTTCTCGCCTCTCCGCTCGGGCGGCGAGGGGCCGGGGGTGAGGGGTCAGCAGCCGCCCGATCCCCTTCACGCCGCTGGCGGAGGTGGAGCGGGCGGCGGCGCGAGTGGTGGAGACGGTGGACTGGGCGGCGTTCGCGTCACGGCGGGCGGCGGAACACATCGACCGGCTGCGCGGGCGGGTGTGAGGGTTAGCGGGGCGGTTGGCTCGGCCTGGGCCGCCGTCGCCTCCAGGGTCGCCAGGGAGACATGCAGATGGCGAACTGTCGTCCGACAGCGCACTAAAACCGTACTTCAAGTAGAAGTTTATGGCGGCATCGTCGATTGCCGTCACTTCCACGGCGTGAACGCCAAGCGACGCCGACAATTCCAGGCAGCGCTTCAGGGCGTCCGTCAGGAGGCGCGCGCCCAAGGCCACGACCTTGAGCGATTCGATCGACGGCCAGCCGGCCAAGAAGGATGACGGGAACGGGATGTTTCGGCAGCTTCTTGGCGGCCTTGGGCGGGAGGTGCTGGACGCCGACGGAGCCTGCGGCCAGCGTGTAATAGCCGTAGACCCGCTTGTCGTCCGGAGGCACGGCCACGTAGGTGCGACCGAGCTTCCGTTTCTCGTACTGGCTGACCAGCGAGCGCACGAACTCATTGAGGGAGGCGTTGCCCGCAGTCGAACTCGTCCCTCCGGTGTAGTTCGATCCAAATGTTCGATTCGCCAGTCATCCATGGCGCTTGTTGTACTTGGCCGCAGCCCGCCGCAGCGCCTCGTTCGGCGGCGGCGGGTTCTCCAGAAGCGCCAGGAACGCGTCGCGGTCCCGATCCGACAGCGGCGTGCGGGGCCGCTCCTCTTCAAAGCGCACTTCGTCTTCGGGAATGACCTGGGCCTTGCGGATGCGCACCTCGGTGTCGCTGACCTGCTCGACGATGACGGTGGCGTTGGCGAAGGCCCTCGGCAGACAGAGGCGGCCCTTTTTGTCGGTGGTTCGGATTTCGGCGGCCACGGGATTTCTCCCGGCATCGGACGGGGTTCTCACGCTTCCCGATGTAGACCGAAGTGGGAATTTGGTCAAGTGGGATTATCCCACCCGAGCGGAGTCTGAGGAGCGGACCACGTCGACCGGCTGCGCGGGCGGGTGTGAGACAAGGACGTTACGAGAACCAGCGAAGCAGCTTCGTGTACCAGTCCGGCGTTCGCAGAGAGACCAGGCGCCGCTCGCCGTCGATCGTCAGATGCAGGTTGTTCTCCGTCAGCGCCTGTAAACCCAGCAGCGGCAGGTGGGGCGGGCGCGACGCCGCGTCCGGATAGACGGCGATGCCTTTCGCCAGAGACATGCGCAGGGGCGGGCGGTCGCCGCGCCGATCACGGCGGCCCGGCACATTGGAGTGCAACCATAGGTCGGCCTCATGGCACGGGTAGGCCGTGCCGCCTTCGTTGATGGTCCCCAGCCTTCGCAGCAGCCGCGGCTGAATGCCCGCCCACTGGATCAGCTGCCTCTGGAAGATCGCGAGCGTGAAGGTGTTTCCCGTGTCCAGGATCGCGGGGAAAGCAGGCGCCCGCGGGTCCCATTCAACCGAACCGGGGGCGCGGACGCTAACGCTTACCCACACGATGACCTGATACCGCCGCACAGGCATGGACTGGCCGCGCACGACGACGGCCGGCGCCGGTTTCGTCCAGTAGGGGAGTCGGTCGAGGATTTTCACGTTTCGGGTAGGATTTCGTCCGGGCCGCGTGGCAGGGATTCCACTTCGATGGGCTCCCAGGGAGGCTGGTCTTCTGGTTCGATGCGCCCCAGATAGTAGTCATCGGCCGAGATGCCCCGCCGCCGAATCTCCCGGAGCAGTTTCCGGTCGTCCGCGTCCACGCCGATCCGCTCGTCGCCGTGGTACGCCGCCCACCGGCCGCGGTTCCGCCGGTTGCGGAGCAGCTCGGGCAGGTCGCGCCAGAACGCTTGCTGCGATCGCAGAATGCCCGGAGGGATTCCGGCGGTCGGGTCCTCCGGCTCCGGTCCACCGGCTTGATCCAGCAAGGGGCGCACCCGTTCGTACTGTTCGCGCTCCAGAAGCACGTAGCGCCGCCGCGTCGCGGGGTCCACGACATCGACCGGCTTGCCCGGCTCCGCCTGGAGCGCCTGCCGCTGCGCGTCGGTGAGTTCGATCTCGGTCATCCGGGCCTCGGGGAAAGGAATGCGTGCATTATGGCAGCGGATCGACCGCGGCGTCAAATGGAAGCGGGCGGCGGGGCGGATCGACCGGCGAGCGCGGACGGTTGGGAGGTGCAATGCGAAAACGATCTCGCTCCCGGCGAACTCCGGGAACGAGATCGTCATAAGGTTGAACCGGCGGCGCCGGACCAGATCACTTGAACACGAACAACACCGGGGTCATGTCGTCCCATTTCAGCTTGTCCAGCTGCAAAATCACGTCCCCGGCCTTGATATCCTTCTTGTACACTTTCCACTCCCAGCCCTCGCCGGAGGGGAACGTCGTTGATGCTTTTCCATCAACCTCCTGCCAGCCCTCCTTCTGCGTTAGCAGCGCCTGCTTCTCCTCTCCGAACAGGTCTTTCCCGAGGTACTTCGTCTGGATCATGGCGTAGACCGTCCCATCATCCTTGGACTTGACTGCCGCGCCGGGAAGCCAACCCTTCAGGTCGCCGGAGGGTCGCAACAAATAGGCCCCGCCGACCATCTCCTTAGAGGCTCTAACAAAACCTCGAATTCGGCCTGTTTTTCAAGGTTTTCGGAGGTTTTGTTAGAGCCTCTTAGGCAGCTCAGCGACGCGGTAAGGCTTGTCCGAAGCCATCAGCGCGCCAGTCCTCGCCGGCCCCAGCAGCCAGGTCTTCCCTGCCGCGTCGCCGAGATCCACCGAGGGCGCCCACTTCGCGGGCTTCTTGTCCTCGCCGCGGCTCGGGCCGCTCGCTGCGATGAAGGCCGCCCCGATGAGCAGAACGGCGAATCGGAACGCTCTCGACATTGGTTGACTCCTGAGTGGCTTGGAGACGGCCGGCGCCCGTCCCTTGTGGACGGGCAGGGACTCCAATATATCGTGGACATTTTCCCCCCCCCATACTCGTTTGTCAAGCCCCGCGAAGAAGAATTCAAAAATAGGCCGGTGAACCCGTCGCCCGGCGCCGACGGGTTGATATTCCTCATATGTCACCCATAATCATCCAAAATACTCTTCTCTGAACACCCGTACATATGCTACTATCCTCCCGCTCAAGCCGTCAGGGTTCGCCGCCGGAGGCGGACGCCAAGCCGCCAGGCGCCTCGACCCGGAGACGGACGGATGCAGTCGTGAATCCGCACCCCATCCGTGGACCCCCGCGAGAAACACCCATGTTCGTGGAATTGAAAAAGTCGTTCCTCGGCCGCGCCGCCGGCGAACGCATCGACGTTTCGGAGGACGACGCCCGCCAGCTCGTCCAGCAGGGCACGGCCGTCGCCGTTACCGACGACCTCGATCGGCCCGGCCGTCGGCCGCGCCCTCGACGCCGCCCTGGCCCGCGCCGGCCAGACCATCGACGCGGCCGTCAACCAGTCGCTCAAGGCCTTCGCCGACGCCCAGACGCTGGCCCGCAAGCACGCCGCCCCGGCCATCTTCGGCGCCGGCGGCGAACGGCGATCCGCACGGCCGGACCTTCGGCGACTGGTGCCTCGCCGTCGCCCGCGGCGACCGGCATTATCTCGAAAAGCACTACGGCAGCCGTTTCGTCGAGTACGCCGGCAAGGCCGCCCTGGCCGAGGCCAGCGGCGTCACCGGCGGCTACACCGTGCCGCCCGAGTTCTACCAGCAGCTCATGACCATCATGGCGGAAGAGACCTTCATCCGCCCCCGCGCCTTCGTCGTGCCGATGGCCGGCGGCCTCCATGCAGATCCCCTACCTCGACGTCAGCACCGTGCAGGCGGCCGGCGTGTCGCCGTTCTTCGGCGGCGTGCAGATGTACTGGACGGCCGAGGCCCAGACGCGCACGGAGACGGAGCCGCAGTTCAAGCAGATGGAGCTGAAGGCGTGGGAGCTTTCCGGCTATTCCGTGTCCAGCAACGTGCTTTTGCAGGACAGCGTGATCGGCCTGGAAAAGTTCCTGATGACGCTGTTCGCCAAGTCGCTGGCCTGGTTCGAGGAGTACGCCTTCCTGCAGGGCAACGGCGCCGGCAAGCCGCAGGGGATGCTGACGGCCGCGGCGGCGGTCAGCCTCAACCGGCAGGGCGCCAACCAGGTGCAGTTCGCCGACGTGGCCGGCATGTGGGCGAAGCTGCTGCCGATCAGCTGGAGCAAGGCGATCTGGACGTGCAGCCCCAGCGTGGTGCCCGCAGCTGTTGCAGCTCAAGGATGGGTCGAACCGCGCGATCTTCATCAGCATCGATCAGGGAGCGACGAAGTCGCCGAACTGGAGCCTGCTCGGCCGGCCGGTGTTCCCGACGGAGAAGGTCCCGGCGCTGGGCACCAAGGGCGATCTGATGCTGCTCGACCCCAGCTTCTACGTCCTCGGCGACCGGATGCAGATCGAGATCGCCGCCAGTCGGAACACGTGAACTTCCTCAAGAATCAGATGACCTGGAGGGTCGTCGAAAGGGTCGATGGCCAGCCGTGGCTGGACAAGCCGGTGACGCTGCAAGACGCGGTCACGCAGGTTTCGCCGTTCGTCGTGTTGAACTGAAAACCAAAGAATCTCACGCAAAGGCGCAAAGAACGCAAAGTAAGATTCGATTTGTTTTCTTTGCGTTCTTTGCGCCTGTGCGTGAGATCAAAGGAGACACCCATGTACACCGAACAAATGACCCAGGCGCTGGCGATCGCCGGCGCCCCGATCCACGCCCAGCAGCTGACCGCGACCCAGACCCTCACCACCGGCAAGGTGGACATGTCGCTGGTCCACCGCTGTCTCTTCCTTCTCGACCTCGGCCCCTTCGGCGGGACCAGCCCGACGTGCAGCGCCGTGCTGACCGTCCAGGAGTCGCCCGACGGCACGACCTGGACCACCAACGGCACGGTCGCCACGCTCACGGTCAACGCCCAGAACAATATCGGCACCAGCGAGATTCGGGCCGACCAGCTCGGCGCCGGCAAGCGCTACGTCCGCGCCAGCGTGGTCTTCACCATCGGCGGGACCACGCCCACCATCCCCGTCGCCTGTCTGCCGCTCACCGGCGAGGCGATCCACAAGCCCAACAGCGTCAACAACGATGCGTCCGTGGTCAGCCAGCAAGTGACCACCTGAGCCGCCGGCAAGCGAGTGTTCAGTGGTCAGTGGTTCAGCTGTCCAGCGATCAGCTTGCCCTTGCTACCACTGGCCACTGAACACTGAACACTGATTCAACGGAGGTCCGCAATGGAACCGAAGGGACTCATCACCCTGGCCCGCGCCCGTGAGGCGATCCTGCGCGCGACGAGTCGGTCGCGGCCGCCGTCGCGCCGCTGGCCTGCCTCGGCCGCGAACGGTCCTGGGAAGGGACGGCCGCCCGCAAGCCGTGGGAACATCAAGTGACGGCGGCCATTCCCCATCTGGAAACGCCGGAAACGCTGCCCGTGCTGCTGGAACTGCTGGCGCTGCAAACGGTGCGGCCGTACGTCCTGCTGATCGACACCGGCTCGTCGCCGGCCGTGGTGCGCCGGCTGGAGGCGCTGCGCCGTTCCGACGTGGAAGTGCATTACCTTCGCGCCCACGGCTACGCCATTCGTCGGCGCCCGGTGACGACGGCGATGGACGTCGCCTTCGCCCTGTGCCGCACGCCGTACCTGTTCTGCACGCATTCCGACGTGTTCCCGCGGCGGCGCGACCTCGTGGAATGGCTGCTCGGCCTGTGCCGCGACGACCAGCCCGTCGTCGGCTACGAGATGAGTCCGCGGCCGGGAACGGACGGCTGGCGCAACGTCGTCTCGCACACCTGCACGATGCTGCACATGCCGACCATGCGCCGCATCGGGGCGACGTGGAGCTTCGAGCGCTACTGGGAATCCGGCGAAGCGCATCCCCAGCAGCACGGCTACCCGGACACGGAACAGCCGTTCGACCGCTGCCTCCGCAAGGCGGGGATCTATCCCTACCTCATCGGCCACGACGCCAACCACGTCCGCTATGTTGACGAGAACATCGACCATGTCCGATCGCTTTCCGGGTTGAACCTGTACAACCCGGCGGCGAATTGCATCGCCGCTGCCGCTGGGGCCTGGATCGAGCCGTGGGCGAAGCCCGGGGCCGCATCCGGGCGTGGCGGAAGGAGGTTTGCCGTGGCTAACGCGAAAGACCTCATCACCAGCGCCCGCGCCGTGCAGGGGATGCAGTATTACAGCGACAACACGACGACCAATGCGATCCTGCAAACCCTCATTACGTCGATTTCCGACGCCATCGAGAAGTATTGCCGGCGCCGCTTCGTCAGCCGATCCTGGGACGAGCTGTACGACGGCAACGGCGACCGGCGGCTCCTGCTCCGCCAGTATCCGATACAGGCGGTCCAGAGCGTCCGGTATCGGCCCGTGACCGTCCTCAAGGTCATCAACAACAACACGCTCCTGAACCAGCAGGCCCGCGCTCAGGTCACATCGACCGGGTTGCAGCTGACGCGGACGGCTTCCGGCGTCGCGGCGACGGAGACGCTGCTGACGTGGGCGGCGTATCCGACGCTCAACGCCCTGGCCAATGCGGTGAGCGCCCTCGGCAACGGCTGGGCGGCGCAGATCGTCGGCGACGCCGGGCCGACCGGCGATTACGGCTTGTGGCCGTCGGCCGATCTCTACGTCGCCGGCTCCTACGGCGACGCGCTGGAAGGGTCCGGCGTGCTGACCAGCCAGGGCAATCTGACGGCCCGCGGCCAGAACGCCGAGCTGAAGCTGCACACCTACGAGCTGGCCGGCTACCAGTGGGACCCGCGCGGCTGGCTGCTCCGCGCCATCCCCTATACCGATCCCGAATTGCTGCATCCCGAGGACTTGATCTGGCCGGTCGGCGTGAACAACTTCCGCGTGCAGTACACGGCCGGCTATTCCACGGTCCCCGAGGCGGTGCAGGAAGCGTGCGCCCGCTGGGTGGCGCTCTGCTACAACCTGACGCAGCGCGACCCGGACCTGACGTACCAGGAAGTCTACGGGGCGATTCGCCAGGAATGGCGGCCGTCGCCGGACCACCAGCCGCCGCCGGCCGTCCGCGCCCTGCTGGCCCCGTACCGCCGTCATACCGTCGGCACGGACCAGGGGTGAGGAGTCAGAGGACAGAGGACAGAGGACAGAGGACAGAGGTCGGCAGCATCTGGATTCATCTCTCTGTCCTCTGTCCTCTGTCCTCTGTCCTCTGTCCTCTGTCCTCTGTCCTCTGTCCTCTGTCCTCTGTCCTCTGTCCTCTGTCCTCTGTCCTCTGTCCTCTGGAAAGAGGTGACCCGTGGCCTTCCCGCTCCCAGCCAACACGACCTGCGATGTTTACCGCAGCGGCAATCCGGCGGCCGTGGGCGTGCCGATCCTGCTGCAGCCGCGCTTCCGCAACATCAAGCCGCCCACCAGTGCCCCGGCGGCCGTCACCTACACGCACATCGCCTACATGCCGCTGACGACGGACGTGCGCGACGACTGGCCCAACACCGTCTCCGGCGACACCCTCTACGTGACCAGCCAGAGCGACCCGAAGTGGCAGGACTACATGGTGGTTTTCGTGGAACGGACGTGGTTCGGCGACGACCGATCGCGCGATTACAAGAGCGTTTATCTGCGCATGAACGATCAGCCGCCGCGCGAGGGCGACAACTGCTGAGGAGTCGTCCTCCCCTCCCCCCTTGCGGGGGAGGGGCCGGGGGTGGGGGTTGATGTGTTCGGAAGCCGTCACCCCCCACCCCAACCCTCCCCCACAAGGGGGGAGGGAACACTGACACCCTCCCCCGCAAGGGGGAGGGAGCATGAAAGCGAGCATGTCCCATGCCGACGCCGGCCCCTCCCAACACGACGTGCGACGTTTACCACACCGGCAACGCGCCGCCCAACCCGCCGGACGTGCCGGGCGTGGCGGTGTTCCTGCAAGGGCGGTTTCGCAACATCAAGCCCGTCGCCGACGGCGCCTACACCCACGTCATGCACGTGGAGATCGGGACCGACGTGCGCGCCATCGGCGGCGAGACGGTCTACATCCCGAACCAGGGCGGCACGAAGTTCAACGTCGTGTTCGTGCAGCGCATCCGGGCGGGAGGCGGGTACGACTTCAAGGAGGTGTATCTTCTCCGCCAGACCGTCAATTGGCCGAGCAACGACCTGTGAGCCTTTTGGGAGATCGGATATGAGCGACAAGCCGCGCAACCGCATCAAGGGCCACCGCCGCGTTCGGGCCGGCGACCTTGTGCCGCATGAGATGAACCCGCGTTTGCACGCCGAGACCCAGCGCGCCGCCCTGGCCGCCCTGTACGAGGAAGTCGGCTTCGCCCGCTCCCTCCTCGTCTACGAGCTGCCGGACGGCCGGCTCAAGCTGATCGACGGCCACCTGCGCCAGTCGATGGACCCTGACATGGAAGTGGACGTGGAGATCCTCGACGTGGACGACGCCGAGGCCCGCGCCCTGTTGCTGTCGATCGACCCGCTGGCCCGCCTGGCCGACTATGACGCCGGCAAGCTGGATGCGCTGCGAGCCGTCACCGACTCGGATTCCGACGCGCTGGCCAACCTGTGGGCGACCATCTCCGCGGCCGGCGCGGCCGTCGAGGAGACGCTGAACCGCGCCCGTCGCACCGCCGACAGCCGCCGGAACAGTTCCTCGTCCTGGTCGAATGCACCGACGAGACGCAGCAAACCGCCCTGCTGCAACGCTTCCAGGCGGAAGGGCTGAAGTGCCGGGCGCTGTTGAGTTGAAGAAGAGTGTTCAGTGTTCAGTGTTCAGCAAGCAGGTAGAAGATGCCCGTACATCCGGGCGACTGACTGAACACTGAACACTGAACACTGGGAGCGAAGCGAGCCATGCACGCCGTCGTCACCGTCGAGTCGCCGATCGTCGAATCGCCGCGCGTCCAGCAGGTGCGCGGGTTGTTCGATCTGGCCCCCGAGAAAACGTCGCGTCTCCGCTGGGAGATTTCGCTGCCCATCGAGGAGCGGCCGTGGAACATCGGCCTCATCACCGGACCATCCGGCTGCGGCAAGTCCACCATCGCGCGCCGGCTGTGGCCGCGCGAGACGCTGCGGTCGGCCGCCCTGTCCTGGCCGCGCGACCGCTGCCTCATCGACGCCTTCCCCGAAACGACCTCCGTAAAGGATGTCACCGCCCTGCTGTCGGCCGTCGGCTTCTCGTCGCCGCCGGCGTGGCTGCGGCCCTTCCCTAGTGTTTCGTAAATACGCGGACGCTAGGCCGCCCCGAAAAGCGCTGCCGCGCCGGCCCCGGCCCGGCTCTCTACGCCGGCCGGGAACGCCCTTTCCCGGCCCTACGCGGCCCGTAGGCGCGTCCGGGGGCGGGCGGCCGGACTCTTTTCGCTACGCGGCCCGCCGGACGCCGTATAGGCGATCCTAGCGCGGGGCGGAAAGCGGGACCGTTACCGCGATCCGGGGCCGACGCCTACCCGTCCGCGTCGGCGCGGTCTAACACGGTCTTTACCGCCATCTTCGACCACGGCACCCCCGTCCGCGTCGGGGCCTTGGACACGTTGAGGATGTCGGCGATCTTCTGTAGAGAAATCTCCTCGACCCGCAACTCACGGATTCGCGCAACCACTTCGGCCTCGCCGGGCAGCCCGCCGAACGGCGGCGGTCCCCTGCGGCGGCCGGACGGTTGGCGAGCCGCGATGACGCGAGGGCGCTTGCCCGCCTTGAACTTCGCCGCGTAGACCCTGCCGCCCTCATAGGCGTCGTCAAACGTCCTGGCCTGGCGCCGGCCTCGACAGTCGTATTCTACAGTGACGGGCGTGGATGGGTCCGCGGGCAGGGACGCGAATGAGCGCAGGGGCGTGGGGTCGGTCGGGGACATGGCAGTTCTCCGAACAGGGGGCGGGTGGGCGGCCCGCCCCGCAGGGGCGGTCATTCGTAGGTGTCGTCGTCGGGCAGCCCGTGGTGGTAAACGTCGAGCGTGTGGTCCCCTCCCGTGTCGTGCGAGGGTTCCTCCGGCTTCACGTCGAGGTCGATGTCAACGCCGCCGCAATCCGGGCAGCCCTCCAGCGCCGCCTGCTCCGCGGCCTTCGTGGTCCGAAACGTCCGGCCGCACTCTTGGCACACGTACATCGGAGGTCTCCTTCGGGTTCGTGGGGAACGGACGACCCCCGGCGGGGCGAGCGCCGGGGGACGGGGGAGGGGCTACTTGCGGACCTTGCGGACGATGATGTCGGCCTCTTCCGTCTCGACGACGCCCATCGCCTCCAGCGTCTCCAGGCTGCGCCAAAGCTCCCAGTACATGCGGTCGTGGTTCGCCTTGCCGCCGCCCCCGGCGACGAACAGCGCGTCGGCCTTGCCGGTAAGCGCCTCCACCGTCGTTTCGTCGTCGCCCATTTCCGCGATCACGCGGTTCGCGGCCTCCGTCCGGGTGAGCTGCTTCGGGGCCTCGCCGTCCTCCTGGGCGTCGTCGGCCTGCCGTTCGGCCTGGTCTTCCGGGCGCTGCTCTTCCGTCTGCTGCTTCGACTTCGCCATCGCGTTCGCGGGGCGGCGTTCTTAGTGCCGGCCCGCCCTTCGCGTCGGGTCGGGGCGGCCCGGCCGGAACCCCCGGCCCCGGCGTCGCCCTATCCGACCCTATTATCATATCCTGACTCTCTTACTCCGTCTAGGGGTATTTCGGAATCGCTATACGACTTTCCGGCGGGCGCGGGACGGCCGAAAGGACGGCGGGAAGGGCCGTAGGACCGCGTAGGACGGGCCGGGGCCGCCGTAGGCCGTAGGCCGTAGGGTCGGGCCGGGATCGGTTCGTACAAGCGGCCGTAGGACGCGCCAAGCGGGTAGGGCAGGGGCGGGTGGACCTCGGCAGCCGGAGCGTAGGGGCCGGAGGGAAATAGCCCCAGCCGCCGTGCCATTTTTGCTGGACGCCCGTTCTCCCGTCGGTAACATCGCCAGTGATGAGCTTCGGCAACGTGCCGAGGCCGCGTCCTTTCTCGACCACGGAGATCCCGACCAGAGCATGAACGGGCCGGACCAGGCCCGTTGACAATCCGAACCATGCGTGAGCATGGGTATCTGCTTTCAGCAAACCGGCCAAACGCGGGCCGCACGGCTCGCGGTGTTTCAACGAGAAGCAGTACCTGCCACGCCCCGAAAGGGGCGGCGGCCAGGTGCTGTTCTGTTGAGGCCCTTGGCCGGGCCTGCTGGAGCGGCTCTGGTCGTCGCTCCTACTTTTTTGAGATCAGCGATGGTGACGTTTGAGGTGCATGGCCCGTTTGAGGTCCCGCACGAAAGGCGTGCCGGGGGACGCTTCCTGTTATTCGACGATTTCTGGGCCGAAGACGCCAAAGCCGCATTCCTGGCGAATGGCGACGGCTGTTACGTGTTCGCCATGAGGACCGGGGGCGGCTTGCAGCCCATCTACGTCGGCAAGGCCGCCAGGACATCCTTCAAGGTAGAGGCGTTCAACGCCACCAACAGAGAAAAGTGTCGCAAAGGCTACAGCGAGTACGCCGTAGGGAGGCCCCTGATGTTCTTCGTCGTGCGTGCAACCCGAAAAGGACAACCAAACCGATACCTCATAAATGAGATCGAAGACTTCCTTATTCAAGCCGGCGTCGCCAAGAACCCGAACCTGCAAAACGTCATGGGCGCCCAGCAGCCGAACTGGCGGATCAAGGGTGTGATCCGCAGCGGTGTGGGCAAGCGGGGCCACGCACCGGTGCTGTTTCGCACGCTCTTCGACCTTCACGACTGACCCGGCAACGATACAGCCGCCGGGCGAACCGCCGCAATGGGACGGCCAACCCTACAAGGAGTCCCCACCATGAAGGTGAAGATCACAATGGATCGGAACGCCCCGTCGTCCGCCAAGTCGTCGGCGGTCCAGAAGATCAACCGCGACCTCGGCTTCGAAGACGAGCATCTCCGGCGACGTAATCACCGTTGACACTTCGGACGAGAAGAAGGTCATCGACATCCTGAACCGCGAACGGGTCAACTACGCGCGTTCGACGTGACAGAGCTGCCGCCCGCCGACCCGGCAGCGCCGGCCGAAGTGACCGGACGGCGGGCGACTCTGCTACCGGAGGTTCCTACCATGAGACGCATCGCGTTGCTGGCGGCGGTCGCGGTCCTATGCGGGTCCGCCGGGGCTGCCAGGGCGGACTATACATTTACGACCTTCGACGTGCCGATGGCCGCCCCGCCGAATGGCCGCGCGCTAATGGGAGTAACCGGCCTCAACAACTCCGGTGAAGTCGTCGGCTACTACCTGGACAGCTTCGGCGTCGAACACGGCTACCTGCGCGACGCGGCGGGCAACTTCACGACCATAGACGGACCTGGCTCGACCAACACTGACGCAGCGGGAATCAACGCCTCCGGCCAAATCGTCGGCACGTTCGCCGACTCCTTCGGCGCGCACGGCTTCGTGCTGGGCGGCGGTGTCTTCACGGAGCTGGACGTTCCGGGCTCGAACGAGACCATCGCCACGGGGATCAGCAACTCCGGCCTCATCAGCGGCGTCTACGGGAATCGGGCCGGGGGCTTCCTGCGGGATGCGGCGGGTGACTATACGATGTTCCACGTCCCAGGCATAACCAACGGTGATTTCTTCGTCACCGGGGTAAACGACTCCGGGCAAGTCGTCGGGTACGACAACGGCGGCAATGGCGGCTGGGTCATGAACGGCGGGAGTTTCACACCCCTGGATTTCGCTGCTAACGGGATCGACAATTACGGCGACATAGTAGGCTTCACCAGCAACCAGACGGGCGCCCACGTCGTTCTTCGTGACGCAAGCGGAAACGAGACAACCTTCGACGTTCCAGGCGCCGGTTCCGGCGGTTCGATTGCGACGGGGATCAACGACTCGGGCCAGATCGCCGGCTACTACTTCGACAGCAGCGGGAACGTACACGGCTTCATCGCCACGCCGGCCCCCGAACCTTCCTCCCTCGTCCTGCTGGGCGTCGGGATCGCCGCCCTGGCAACGTGGCGATGGGTCCGGAGCTAATGCTAGCAACACCAAAACATGGGTAACGTGGTCAACTTCACCTCAATCTAACTAATCCTTGGAGAAACTGCAATGAAACAGCTGAAGCTGGGACTCGGACTGTGTTGGGCAGTCTATTGGGTCATCAACGCCATGCTGTTCATGGCGCTGCTAAAGGACCCAGAAGGTTCGCCGGGTAGGACGATGACGTTAGTCTCGCTCCTCGTCGCCTGCTACTGCGGAATGAGGGCATTCGACAAGTTTGTCCGCCTGATCGCCGAGCTAAAGGCTGACGGGATGCGCCGGAACAGCACCACCGCTGATCCTCAGAGGGTCACTTCACCAAGAAGTACACTCCCCCCACGGGGACACTTAGAGCCTATCCCAAAACCCCTGCCGCCCTCCAGGTGATCCAGGCGCAGGCGAAGTGGAGGAAGGCTTTGTAATTGGGGACTTTTTTCTCCCAGCGGATCAACAGTCGTCGGAAGCGGTTCATCCAACTATGCGTCCGCTCCACCACCCAGCGCCCCGCCCGATACCCGGGGATCTTCTCCCTCGGCTCCGCCTTGGCCCCCCGGCGTTTCTTGACCGGGATGTGGGCTGTGTAACCCCAGCGGGCCACCAGCTCCCGCACCGAGGGGTAGTCATACCCCTTGTCCCCCAGAAAGTGCTGTGGCTTCTCCGGCGTGGGTCGGGTCGCTCGATCGGGATGCTGTCCAGGGTGGCTTCGACCAGTTTCATGTCGGCCCGGTTGGCCCCGGCCACCTCCAGGCCCAGCGGCACGCCTCGGCCGTCCGTCAGCAGCGAACGCTTCGTGCCCTTTTTGGCCCGATCGGTGGGGTTCTTGCCCGTCTTTTTTCCCCCCGAGCGGGGCCTTGGTCATGGTCCCGTCCAGGCTCTGCCATTCCCAGTCGATGCCGACCTTGTCGTCGTACTCGTGCAAGGCCTTTTGCCACAGCTGGCGGAACAGCCCCCGCTTTTGCCAGCGTTGGAAGTAGCGGTGCAGACTGCTGCCGGAGCCGAACTCGGGCGGGGCGGCCTTCCAGTGGCCGCCGGTACGCAGGACGTAGAAAATGCCGTCCAACACCTGGCGTTGGGGCAAAGGCGGCCGTCCCCCCTTGCGGGAGCGGCGCACCTTGGGCAACAGGGGTTCGATGCGTTCCCAGAGGGCGTCCGGGATACGGAAAGTATCGACAACCGTTTCACGAGAAGCGGCCATGACTCTGCTCCAGTTCGGTAGATAAGTGGCTACTCATATTATACCCTCCGACCGGGTTTTGGGATAGGCTCTAAGGAGATAGGAGTCGTTGTCATCCACATCCGTCGCCTTGTCCAGCCCGCTACCAATCGCGCCGCGCCCACCTGCCGTCACGTCTCGGTGGCCCGCGCGAACGCCACTTCGAGGGCGGGCGCCAGCCACGCATAATGCTTCGACCGCCTGCCATGCTTCCAGTTCGGGTGCGCCGGGCCGTACAGCGACGCGCCGCCGTGCAGCTTACAACGGCCCTGGGGCTGCTGGGCGAAGCGCTTGCAGGGCGTGCCGGCCCGCGTCTTGGCCCCGCACAGTTTGCCGTTCATGGGTTCTCCGTAGCTGGAATCGCAGGTGCGGCCGGGGCCGCGTTGGTCGAGTCCTGTAGCGGTGGGGCCGGCGGCGCGACCGGCCCGGCCGATGCGAATGCCCCCGAGGGCCGCGGCTTGGGCTTGGGCCTTGCGGGGGCGGTCGGCGGCGCGGACGCCAACTCGCCAGACCACTCATCCCGGACGGCATCAATCTTGGCCCGCTGCCGGTCGTCGGGGCCGGGGTGGGCCTTCGGCACAGGGACGCCCAACAGGTAGGTACTGACCCACTCGCGGGCGCGGTGCTGCCCCTCTTTGCGTCCGCGACCGCCCGCCGGGCGATGGCCCGTAGATCGTCCAGGCTGACGATCCCGGCCAGGCGCGGAGGTAGTCCGCCTCGGCCGCCCGCTTCGGCCTGCCGGGGCCGCCCCGGTTGCCGAGTGCGAACCGGCCCCCCCGGTCTCTGCCGTCTCTCTTCACCACTGGTACTCCGCGGGAGAGGCCCGCCGGCCCGGAAACGCAACCGTTTTCCGCATGTCTAAACCGGGGGCCTTCGGGGCTGGCATAGGGGTTCCCGCCGTTCATGGGGTAGCGGCGGATACCCTTCCCGAAAACGGTCCCCAATTCTACCGCGATTCGCGGCGGGGGAACCGCCTCGTTGGACCAGCGTGCGGCGGAGGGTGCGAACGGCAGGGAGATTGCCTTGACTTAACCGCCGGCCCGCGGTCGTCGGCGATGCCAGTGGCGGGTCGTATCGAAACCCCAGTAGGACCATGCCAGGGATGGCCTTGCGACGCCTATCGAACCTGCCATGCTCGCGGCCTGTCCCATAACCCCCCCACTCCGTCGGCGAGTAGGGCAGCAGAGAAGCCATCCCGCATTCCGGCTGGCCCCTCGTCTCTAGGCCGACCGTATCGAAACCCCGGTAGATCGAAAAGCCGGGGTCAGGGCCGACAGGCTACTAAGTAGGTTTCGATACGGCCCGCCAAAGGTCTACTGGCGTTTCGATACGGGCTACTTCAACAGGCCCCGCTCCAATGCTCTCCGGTAAATTTCCGCGGGCCTATCCAGCTCCTTCCACGTCAGACCTTCCATGCCGGGCGGCGGCCGTTCGTCCACGTCCTTCTGTACCGGGCGGTCGAGGAACCGCTGTATCATCGACCGCGCGGCGTCCTTGCTCTTTCCCGTCCATTTGGCGACCCTCTCGGCGACGACAGACAGCGATAAGTCCCAGCGGCCGGTTTCCAGATCTCGCGGCCCCAACGCATAGAGAATCTGCAGGTATAGGTCGTGTCCCCGGCGGGCGTAAGCGTCGTCTCTCGGCCTGCCGCACTTACCCGCCCGTCCAAGCCGGCGCATGATCCAGGCGTGCCGCTCCTTCTCCGTCATCGTAGGGCGGCCTACGGTGGCGAGGATCACGCCGCCGGTTCTCGATGGCGGGGGGAACAGCGAGCGTAACCGGGCAAACTCTTCGACCGATGGCCACGCCTCTGGGTTCTCCGTTCTGTGGTACGCCTCGGCGCGAATAAAGCGGCTCGTATCGCTGGTGACGACGATCACCGCCCCGCGCCGTCTGGCCGCGTAACGGATCGCCCATGCGGCCGTCTGACTGAGCTTCGGCCTTGGCTTCAATAGCTTCCCTTCCTCAATGGCCTGGACGATCTTTCCGCCCACCAACTTGCCGGGGGCAATTCGGACGACTTCGGCGGCGAGCATGCCGGTCATCCCATCCAGCTTCTCTTTGCCCTTGCCGGCCTGGCCGTCGGACGACATGCGGTTGTAGACGGCCGCGATGCGTGCATCGGGGTACAGCTCCAGCGCGACTGGCAAGTGAAGAATCCCGGCCCGTTCGATTCCGGCCGCGCGGTCGGCCGGGGCGAAGCCGGCTATAGTAGGATTCGTCTGCACGTTCCTCCTTTCTCCCCTGCGGTCGCGGCCCCTACCCACTAGGAGCGGCCGCCGGGTCTCAAGGAAAGCGCCACCGCCGGCCCTGGCGTTAGGGCCGGCGGACGGCGTTTATGCACCACAGTAACACCAGTGACAGCCGGAGGGGTGCGTCCGTCCGGCCTGGAGTGAATCAGGGAAGTGGGTGCCCGTCCTCCGCAAGCAGCTGGTCGATCAGGTCGCGCGGATAGTTCTCCAGCGAACGCCGCACGATTGCGGCCCCGTCCGGGTCGCGGAGGTTCTCCTTGTTCAAGAGCAGTCGGTCGTCTGGGTGCTTGACGCTGGCGGCCCACCAGCGGCCCGGCCGCAGCTTCCCGCCGAGGCCATTGCCGACCCATTGAGCCGGCCGATGAAATATCAGGAAGTTGCGCCGGGGGCAGCTGCTGGACATTACCCCTTCTTCTTCGCCTGTGGGCACTCCATCGAAGTTGACCTGCACGGCCGCCAGCTGGTCCCGTCCCCGCCGCTCGACGATCAGATTGATCGATCTAACAACCCTTGAGATTGCCGACCGCAGCCGTCGCCTGTCGTCTGGATCATTGGAAGCGTCAAGTAAGAGGCCCAGATCGGTCCACGTCTCACTGAGCGGCTTGGCCTCCAGCTGCTTCGCTTCGTCCAGCTTCGCGGCAGTTTCCTGCTCTTCGGAAGCCAGTTCACGCAGTTGCTGAGCAATCACCGGCACGTCGCCGTGCGCAATTCGGCCGCCAACTCCGCCTGCCGTTGGGTCAGCCAATCCAGATGCTTCTCCAGGGCGGCTACGCCAGTTTTCGGGAGTGGCCGGCCCAGCACTTCACGCGGGTCTACCTCTCTCAGCATGGAGAGTATGGCCTTCTCAAACGTGGGGAGTGGGAAGGAACTCTTGGGGCCGCGCCCCTGCGCCGCCGCCGCGCTGACTAGCGACCGCCAGTGTTGCTTGCTCCCGTCCGGCTTGGTTTCCACCCTACTCGATGCGTAATAGGCGATGCCGTCCGGGGCGTCGAATACGAGTCGTGAAAAGAGATCGATGCGACTGCCCACCCGGCGTCCTTCAAGCGGCTTGCGAGCACTCATGACAGCTCTGACGACGTTGAACGTAGCCTCGTCCACCACGGCCGGATAGTAGTCCTTGATGGGTGGGCCGTCAGGATACCGTCCCTGTTTAGCGCCGACCCCGGTGCGGCTTAGCGGCAGGTGTTCGCCGAGGGCGCGGCGGTCGGCGAGCAGGTTGTGGACGTAACTCCGGTTCCACCGGGCGACGATCCACTCGCCCTTGTACCAATGGCCGGGCCGGCGCAGGGCCTGGCGTTCTTTTTCCGTTACCGGCCTGCCTTGTTCACGCCGGCGGGAACAGTACTCGGCGATTTCTTCATCACTCGGCATCCTCCCGAACGCCGGCGTCTTGTCGGCGGTCAGCTTCTGCACCACCCGCAACAGCCCAAGCCCCTGCGACGCCAGGGCGAACACTCCCGCCACGATCTTGGCCCGCTCCGGGATCAGGGCCAAGGTGTAGTGATCGTTTTCGATGTGCGTGATTTTGACCCAAGCCGGCAGGCACGTCGTCAGCGGCCGTCCGGTGCGCGTGTGGGTGCGGCCGGGCACCAACTCGGCTTCGCGGGCTTTGACCCTCTTGTTCCGGTAGGCGGCCCCGATGCGTTCGCTCTTGACCCGGCTCTCGCTGTTGCCCCGGCTCAGTTCCATCAGCGCCATCATGAGAGTCATCGGCTCCACGTCGTCGTCATAAACGACTTCCACCGGCTTGAGCTGCACGACCCGCACGCCGGCCTCGATGAGGTTAAGCAGCAGCGTAAGGGCGGGGCGGATGTGTTCGCGGGTCAGTCGGTCCAGCGACTCCAGGATCAGGTAGCTGCCGCGCGGGCCCTTGCCGTCTTCCACCAGCTTCAGAAAGCCGGCCAGGGCGTTGCGGTCGGGGTTCGTGCGGTGCGCCCCTTTGAAAGCGGACTTGCCCAGGTCGTGAAGGGTGGTCGATGCGTCGAGGCGGGCGTCGTTGCGGTCGCACCACTCCTGCGCCGCTTCGGTCTGGCGCCGGAGGCTGTCGCCCCGACTCTGCTCTGGCGTAGAGAACCTGATGTACGAGTAGGCAACAGCAGTCATCGTCGGGACCCTCTTGGAGACGGGCGATCTCTAAGGGGTATTATAGATGCTACCGCGTATTAAGGAAAGTGATTTTCGCCGTCCTGTCCACCGGGCAGCAATTCCGCGTCACGCTGGCCCGGCTGCTGGCCGAGGCGCTGGCGGAAGCGCCGCCGCCGCTCGTCGTCCTCGACGAGTACACCAGCGTCGTGGACCGCACCGTCGCCCAGGTCGGCAGCGCCGCCGCAGCGCGGGCCGTCCGTGGCCAGGCCTTGCAGTTCGTCGCCGTGACGTGCCATGACGACGTGATCCCGTGGTTACAACCGGACTGGGTGTATCAACCCGCCGAGGGTCGGTTTGAATGGAGGTCGCTTCGACGACGGCCGAGCGTCCGCCTCGACGTCGTTCGTTGCCAGGCATCGGCGTGGCCGCTGTTCGCTGCGCACCACTATTTGAGCGGCGCGCTGGCCCGCTCCGCCGTCTGCTTTCTGGCCTCGTGGGACGATCGGCCGGTGGCCTTCTCGGCCTGGCTGCCGTTCGTCGGCGCCGGCCCGCCGACGCGGCGCGAACATCGAACCGTGTGCCTGCCGGATTATCAGGGAATCGGGATCGGCAACGTGCTGTCGGCCCTGATCGCGTCGCTGTGGCGCGGCCTCGGCTACCGGGCCGTGTCCACGACCACGCATCCGGCCATGATCCGCGCCCGAATGCGATCGCCGTTGTGGCGATTGCGACGGGCGCCGGGACTCGCCGCCGGCCGTGAACGGCGGATGCGCGGCTTGAAACATGCGACCACCCGCCTCACGGCGGGCTTCGAGTACGTCGGCCCCGCCCTGCCACGCCAACAGGCCCGCGCGCTTCTATCAACCTGAACTCTGGTTTATCCTTCATGTCCGCCAAGCGCCCCTCCTGACTCCCGCCGTCGAAAAGATGATCGTGGCCTACGTCCGGGCCGGCGGCTATCCGCACGTCGCCGCCGAGGCGGCCGGCGTGCCGCAGGAACTCTTCGAGGAGTGGCTGCGCAAGGGCGAGGCCGGACGGCCGCTGAAGTACAAGCAATTCGTCGAAGCGCTGCGTCAGGCGGAGGCGCAGGCGCGGCTGGCGGCCGAGGCTAAAGCGCTGAAGGAGAAGCCGATGGACTGGCTCAAGGCGGGGCCGGGCAAGGAGACGGCGGCCCGACCTGGCTGGTCGGCCCTGGCCAAGCCGCACGCCGGCGCCGTGAAGGAAACGCCGCTGCTGCTGCGGCCCGACGTGCAGACGTTCCTGCGCGCCCTGCTGACGGCGCTGGAGCCGCATCCGGAGGCGCGGGCGGCTGTCGCCGCCGTGCTGGTGCGGTTGCGGGAAGGCGGGCCGGGGGCATAGAATCCGGCCGCCGCTCGTTCCGTGGGTTTCTGATCTTTCTTGAAACAACGGCGCCCGGCCGGCGAATACAATGCCGCGGGATTGATCTCCCGTTCCCCGTGCGACCACGCTTTCTTTCCAAAGTCGTCCCATGCGGTTTCGCTTGCTCGGCTGCCTGGCGAAAGCGATTGCCAAGAACGGCGTCAAGTTCCTCTGTGGCCTCGTCCCTGGCGGCGAGGTCCTCTTCGACATCGCTTCCGAGGTCTGGGAGGATTACCGTCAGGGCCGCCCAGAGGACGGTCTGCGCACCGAGTTGGGCGAGCTGGCCCAGGCCCCCGCCGCCGAGGTGCAGCAGGAAGCGCAACAGGCGGCCCAGGCCGCGGCCGCGCACGTGCCGGCCGACGCGCAGCAACAGCTGGCCATCTATCTCGGCCAGGCGCCGGGCATGATCCGCCGCTCGTTGCGGCGGCCGTCCGACCCCACCGGGACCACCGTGCCCGCCGACCTGCCCCTGCGCTCGCCGGAAGATCTGCTGCCGTTTTTGCCGCCGTGGCCGCCACGGTTCCGGCCGGGGATGCGGCCGCTGCCCGGCGTCGATTGGGTGCTGGAGGCGCCGCTGGGCGTCGGCGGCTTCGGCGAGGTGGGGAAAGCGCGGCACGCCCACCTGCAGGTGCATCTGAATCCGAAGCGGCAAAGCGTCTTGCATCAACCTTAAATGATCGAAGGAGTTTCTTATGAGCAAAAAACATCTGAATCCGAAGAGGCGAAGCGGGTTGCATTGGCCGGTGCTGTGGGCGGTGCTGGCCCTGTTGATGTTGTCGGCGGCGGTGGTCGTTGGTTTCCTGTGGGCGAACCGGCCGACATCGAACCGGCCGACATCGAATTCCCCAGAACCACAGAAGGGCCAGGACTACACCAACTCCATCGGCATGAAGTTCAAGTGGATCGAGCCGGGCAGCTTCCTCATGGGCAGCCCGGACGGGAAGACGCCTGCTGGAGTGCCGGCGGAGGAGATGAGGCAAGAGGAGGAAATACCGCACCAGGTGACGCTGACCAAGGGCTTCCACATGGGCGCCTGCCTGGTCACGCAGGAACAGTGGGAGCGCGTCATGGGGAAGGACGCGAACCACAGCAAGTTCATGGGTAAGACCGACGACGAGAAGAAAAAACTGCCCGTGGACAGTGTATCCTGGGACGACTGCGAGGAGTTCTGCCGCAAACTGAGTGCGTTGGAGGGGCGGAAGTACACGCTACCGACGGAGGCGCAGTGGGAGTATGCTTGCCGTGCGGGAACCTCAACGCCGTTCTGGTGCGGCGACACCATCAGCACCGAGCAGGCCAATTACAACGGTACGGGCGCCTACGGCAAGGGCGGTAAGACGGGAGAATACCGGCAGAAGACGACGGCGGTTGACTTCTTCACGCCCAATCCGTGGGGCTTGTACGACATGCACGGCAACCTGCTCCAGTGGTGTTCGGACTATTACGATCCTAATTATTACAATAAAAGCCCTAATAAAGACCCTGAAAATCTCGCAAAATCGGACGCCCGTGTGCTGCGTGGCGGGTCGTGGTTCCTCATCCCCATGGCCGGCCGCGCCGCCTATCGCAGCTGGGACGCGCAGGCCAACCGTAACGACCACCTCGTGGGTTGTCGCGTCCTGCTGTGTCTGGACTGATTTACACTATTCTCTTTGCCCTGTTGCTCTTTGCACCCGAGCGAAGCGAGGGCCGCGCCGAAAAGTTACTACTATGAATATCTGCAACACTGGCATTGCCGCGCTGGTGAGCGCTCAGCCTTTCGTCATCGGATAGTCCTTGTCGCGCCAGCCGCGGACGCCGCCGTCCGTGGAGATCACCTTGGTGCATCCTATCTTCTGATGGTTGTCGGCCGCCAGCGCGGAGCGGAAGCCGCCGTGGCAGCAGAGGATGTTTTCCGCAGTCGGGTCCGTGAAGCGCTGCTCCACGTCGCGCTCGACGACCCCCTTGCCGAGGTGGACGGCGCCGGCCAGGGCGACCGCATTCGTGAGCGGCGTCACCGCCGCCGGTCCATCTCGCCGAACCAGTCCCGCACGGGCAGCCGGAAACCCGGCAGCGCCTCCCCGCCGTCCAGCACATCCGCCTCTGTCAGACGCGTGAACTGATTTTCATTCGTGTAAACGTCCACCGTCCGGGCCCTCGGGTCCGCCAGCCAGACCAGGCGCACGCCGGCGGTAAAATAGTCGTGGCGCTTGCGGGCCATTTCGCCCGGCGTGTTGCTCTGGCTCAGGACCTCGACCGCCAGGTCCGGGGCGATCGGTGGGATCGGCGCCGTCGGCAGGCGGCCGCCGGGAAGTCGGTCCCAGCCGGCGAAGGCCACGTCCGGGATGCGGACCAGACCGGGGAAGAGACGCATGGTCCCGTCCGGGGCGCTCACGAAACCGAGGTTCCGGGGGCGAACGAAGGCGTTGAGCATCTCGATCAGGAACGCCGCCAGGATCGATTCCGCATAGCCCATCGCCTTCTCCACCAGCACGCCATCCACCAGTTCGCACGACAGTCCTTGTTTCTCGGCCTCCAGCACGTCCTGTTCGACGGCCGTGCCAGGGGCGGGGTGGAAGCGAATGCGCTCCAGAGGCACGCCGCCGAGGCGCTCCATCAGGTCGGCCAACGTTTGGATGGACGCCGGGGCGGGGGCCGGCGTCGGGACGGTGGGAGGAATGGCAACGGTCGTCATGTCGGTCTCCGCGGTGCGAAGAGGGCGAATCGCTCCCCGTACAAAATATCACCAACGCCGGACTGCCGCGAGTGGAGTCCGGATCGCCGTCCCGGTTGGTTGGCCGCGCTTATCAGCGATTTACACGAGCGAGAATCATCCACCGCGGCGTGACACGAACAGCAGCAGCGCCCCTTCCTCGACGATCCCGGCTTCCCGCTCCTCCGGCGTAACGCCGTGACGGCCCTCGGCGGTGCCGAGGGTGTAGCGGCCGTCGCGGCGCAGCTGCTGCAAGCCGGCGTCGAATGCGGCGCGGTCGGCCGGCACGGCCCGGCGCAGGTCCAGCAGATTCACGAGATTGTGCGATCCTTTTTGGCGGTCCAGCCGGTCGAAGGCGGCGTCGAAGGCGGACGCGATGCTTGGCGAGCGGGGGGCGTCCGCCCCCTGATTCTTCGCCAAATCAGGGGGCGGACGCCCCCCGCTCGCCGGGACCACGTTCAGGTCCCGCAGCAAGAACAGATGCGGCTTCTTCCTGACGTAGAGACAGCCGACGGCGGGCGGCAGTCGCCGCGCGGCGACGCGGGCGATCACGGCCGCCTCGAACGCGGCTTGCAGCGGCTTCGCCGTCTTCTTCTTGAGGTCGGCCGCCGGCACGGCCTGATGATCCGGTTTGCGCACGGCGGCGAGGGCGTATTCCAGCAGGGCGGCGCTGGCCAGCAGGGCGTCGCGGTCCTCGGCCAGCGCCATCGGCGCCTCCGGGTCGCGCGGCGCGGCGAACAGCGCCCGGCCGGCGAACGGCGGCAGACGCATCGCTTCCTTCACCAGCGCCGGCCCCGCCGCCGGGTCGGTTTGCGTTATCAGCCCCTTCCACGAGGGCGGATAGGCGTTTTCGCCCGCCGACCGCATCGCCTCCAGCGCGTCCACCAGCTTCTGCGACAACTCCACGGCCGGCGGCGGCAGCGCCCGCAGGTACAGTTGCGGCTTGCCGCGGACCTCCACGACGCCGACCGCCGGCGGCAACGATTTTTCCGCCAGCCGCCGTTGCAGGGCGGCGCCGAACGCCGGTTTCAGCGCCTTGTCCACCTTGGAAATCAACCGGGAAGGTGGATGAAGGCGCTTTTGCGGCGTACACAACAGCGACAGGGCCAGTTCGATGAGACGGGGGCTGTCGGCGATGCGGTCGGCGTCCTCGGCCAGGGCGACGGGGCTGTCGGGGTGCTTGAGCGCGACGAGCAGGCGGGCCGCGAACGGCTTCTTCTTCAGCGCCTTGGCGACGAGATCCAGCGGTGAGTCGGGTTGCGTAAGCGCCCGGAGGCTCGGCGGGTAGGCGTCGCCCTGCTCGCGCAGCCGCTCTAGGGTTTGCACGATCCGGGCGGCGAGTTCGGCGGCGTCGTCGGGTTTGGGCATGATGATTCCGCGCTCCTCTTCGAGGAGCGGCTAAACGGACGCTTAAAAGAGTTCCCCGATCGCCTTCCCCTCCGGCAGCACGCTGATCGGCCGGCCCGTGCCGTTGGGGTACTGCGCCGCGGCATCGACGCCGAGATGATGATACAGCGTGGCCAACACGTCCTGCGGCGTCTTGGGATTGGCCTTCGGGAAGGCGCCCTTGGCGTCCGACGAGCCGACCACGCGGCCGCCCTTCACCGGGCCGCCGGCCAGGGCCGCGCTGAAGACGTTGGGATAATGGTCGCGGCCGGCGTCGTTGTTCACCTTGGGCGTCCGGCCGAATTCCCCCCACGCGATCACCAACGTCGAAGACAGCAGGCCGCGCTGCTCCAGGTCCTCGATCAGCGCCGAATAGGCCCGGTCGAAGCGCGGCAGGAAGCCCAGCTTCAGCGACTCGAATCCCTTGACGTGCGTGTCCCACCAGCGCAGGTCCACCGTCACCAGCCGAACGCCCGCCTCGACCAGCCGCCGCGCCAAAAGGATGCGCTGGCTCCACGCCGGGGCGCCGCAGCGGTTGGAGGCGTGCGGGTCGAACGCCGGCAGGAAGCCGTAGCGCTCGCGCACCTTCGCCGGCTCGCGGTCCAGGTCGAAGGCGTCGCGCGCCTCCGGCGAGGTCAGGACGTCCCACGCCTTCTGCGTGAAGGCGTCCTGGGCGTCCATCTGGCCGCTGCCGTCCACGTCGCGCCGGAGCCGGTCGAAGCCGGCCAGCAGGCCGCGCCGATCCGCCAACCGTTCCAGATTCACGCCATCCGGCAAGGAGAAATTGGGCAGGTGGAACGGGCCGTCGTTCGCGGGGTCGGCGTTGGTCTCGAACGGCTTGTTGGCCACGCCGAGGTAGGCAGGACCCGTGCCGGGCACCATGCGCGGGATCATGACGTAGGCCGGCAGTCGCGGGTCCTGGCCGCCGAGTTGCTTCGATACGATTGAGCCGCAGCTGGGGTAGACGTTCTCGTCGGGGTTGGGGCCGGACGGGTAGCCGGTGAAACAGATTTGGTCGCCGCTGGAGTGGCCGGCGTCGTTGTGGTAGAGGCTGCGGACGATCGACCATTTGTCCATGATCCGGCCGCACATCGGCAGCAGGTCGCAGAGCGTGACGCCCGGCACGTTGGTCGGGGCCGCGCCGAACTCGCCGCGGAACTCGGCCGGGGCGTCCGGCTTGGGGTCCCACATGTCGATGTGGCTCGGCCCGCCGCGCATCCACAGGATGATGACGGAGGGTCGCGGTGAAGAATTCGCCCGCGCCTCGGCGCGCAGCAGCGACGCCAGGCCGAGGCCGGTTGCGCCCAGGACGCCGGCCCGCAGGAAGCTGCGACGGTCGGGCGTGAGTTGTCGGCGGAAATCGGGACAACCGATGCGAGCGCCCCCCGGTTGCTCATCGGCGTTCTCCACGTGGGCGGGACTGCGGCGGGAGCCGCCCGTCGGCGGCCTACACCGATCCTACGCCGGAACCGGGGGGGATGACAAGGAGAATTCGGGCGAGCGGCCGCTCCGGCCTTTGCGTGGAAGCCATGTTTTACTCCGCGTCCACCAATCCGACATCCTCATCGGGCGTGACGCCCACGATCACCTGGATGCGCCTCAGTTCCTTTTGGTCCAGGTGGGCGGCCAGTATTTCGCCGATCAGGTTCTGGCGGTCCAGCATCTCCATCCGCCGGAAGCGGTTGGAGCGGATGGAACCAAAGATGCCGTCGTGATCTTCAAGTTTCAGCTTGTCCGGCGGAGGAAACTCCTCGGCCAGGACGCGCTTTACTTTCTGGAGAAGCGCCACTGCAACACCCCTTTGCTGATGAACGTCTGGGCGGAGTTGAGGAACTCCTTGGTCCGTGCCTTCAGGTAGTCGCCCTTGGTTTTCTTGTAGCCGGTCGTTCGTTTCAGATGAGCCAGCAGCCGCTCCTCCGAGGCGTACCGGAAATTGTTCGCCCAAAGAGCCGCGATGGCGTTCACGGCCACGCGCAGGTCGTTCAGGTGTCTGTCGATTTGGGCGTCGGTGAATCCCCTGGCCCGCAGCTTCTCGTGGTCTACCCGCAGCATGCCGCTCGCCGCAAATAACCGCAGCAGGTTGTGCCGCTCGTCGAACGATGGGTCGTGCAGCAGCTTGAACGCCCGTAACATGCACTCGACGGCCAGCCCACCCACGTAGACGGCCAGGGCGAAACTGCGGCCGTGGCCGTAAAGGTGACGGGCCTGCTCCATGCGCTGAATCGCGGCTTGAAAGTAGTGCTCCGGCCGGAAGTCCATGTTCGCATCCCAGCCCGATCCGTCGCCCCCCGAATTGTAGCAGACGGCGACGGGGCGCGGCGGCTCACTTTTTTGGATCGGCTTTGTCCAGCAGCGCCTGCACGTCGGCCCAGAGCATCTTGTGCGTCTCCTGCTCGTCGGTCGGCAGCTTGGCCAGCTCCGCCGGGTCCCGCAGGCCGGACAGGTCGGCGTCCTCTTGCCAGTGACGCATCTGCATCGCGACTACCGTTCGCTCCTCTGGCTTGTCGCCCGGCAGTCGCTTCGACCACGCCTCCAGGTCGGCCCGCAGCCAGTCCAGCGCCTGCCGGCGCCAGCGGGCGCGTTCCTTCTCGTCGAGGTCTTTCGCGCCCACGCCCTCGCCGCGGCCGGCCCGCGCGGCGCAGCAGGCGGCGTTGTAGCGATTGCCGGATTTCGGGTCATCGGCCAGCTTCGGGTCGAACGCAAAGGCGTCGGCATACAGCCGGGCCGCGGAGAGGAATCGCCTGCGGAAGAGACAGCGCCCCACCAGTTCGAGCCGCTCCGAATTGTCCTTGGGTTGGTAGTCGCCCTTCAAAAACGCGGACAAGTTCGGCACAATCAACTCCTCCGCCTCACGACAGAGCACGTGGGCGATCCACGCGTCCTGGTTGTCGGCCTTCGCCTCGTCCCAGTCGTAGGCCTGAATGGCGGCGGCCAGGGCGTCGCTCGCCTCCCCCGTCCTCCCGGAGCGGTAGAGCGCCATGGCCAGCACCGGGCGCGCAACGGGCATCCACGCCGCCCTCGCGCCGGCCTGCTGGAGCGCGTCGATGGCGGAGTCGAACCGGCCCCGCCGGTAGTCCGCCAGGCCCTTCGCCGCCAGGAAGAAGCGGTGGTATTCATGCGTCGGCCAGGCGGCTCCGGCGCGGTCGGCCAGGGCGGCGGCGCGCTCCAGGTCGGCGCCGGAGGCGGGCAGCAACAGGCAGGCCCTCCCGGTGCGTTCGGCGACGGCCAAGTCGGGCGTGTCGCCGAAGCGGTCGAGCAGGGCGCGGCAGTTGCGGCGGTAATCCTCGTCGCGGCCGAGGAAAAGGCATAGCTCGGCGTAGCCGTACCAGGCGTCGTGTTCCGGGGGGAGGCGTTGCAGGGCCGCCGCCCAGGCGGCGCGCGCTTCCTCCAGCCGGCCCCGCGGGGCGAGAGACTTGACCAGCTCACCCCGCGCCCCTGTGCCGTCGGGGTTGAGTGCGAGGGCTTGGCGGAATTCGGCGGCGGCGCCGTCCGGGTCGCCGCCATCCCGTAAGGCGAGGCCCAGGCCGTAGTGGGCAAAGTCGCCCTTCGGTTCGAGTTCGCTGGCCCGGCGGAATTCGGCGACGGCGCCGCCAACGTCGCCGTGCTGCCCTCAGGACGAGGCCAAGGTTGGCATGGGGCGCGGCAGCCGTCGGATCGACTTCGATGGCTTGCCGGTACTCGGCGGCGGCGCCGTCCAGGTCGCCGGCGCCCCTTAGGGCGCCGCCCAAGCTGTTGTGAGCCATCGAGCTGCCCGGCCGAATCGCCACGGCCGCCCGCCCATAGGCCACCGCCTCCTGCGGCCTGGGCGGACGCAGGCGCATGCAGATGTTCCCGAGAGCAAGGTTGACCCAGAAATCTCCCGGGTGCCTCTGCTGCGCCAGACGAAGCAGCGCCGCCGCGTCTTCCCACAAGCCGTCGTTCTCCAGACACGAACCCAGCCAGTCGAGCATCGCCGGCGGCTGGGCCAGAGCCGCCTCCTTCGCCGCCAGCGCCTTCATGCTTATGCCGTCATGGCGGCGCCACGACTCACGGAACGACCGCCGCCACGAGTCGTCGTCCGCCCCTTCGATCACTGCGAGGACGTTTGCTTCGTTCGCCGGGCCATGCTGCAGCCACTGGGCCAGCCCTGTCAGCAGGTCATCGCGGATTGCGGATCGCCGTACAAGCGCCGTCGCTTCCGGCGTCGCCAGCGCCTCTACGTCAATGCCGTACCTGCGGAACGCCCCGCCGTACTGCGCGTTTAACTCCTGTTGGATCACCCGGCTGTAGTTGCGGGCGCCACCCTCGTAGGGCGTCTCCGCGGGCCGCAGGCGGATCGCCTCCAATTCGGCCACCATGTCGGCGTCGGCCTTCGCCTGGCGCAGCCGCTGGCGCAGCGACTCGTCCCCCAAGCCGCCCAGCCGGCCCTCGGCCCGCTCCAGGGCCGCCCGCGCCTCCGGCCAGCGGCCGGCCGCTTCGTGCGACGCCGCCTCGGCCAGCGCCGCCTCCACGTCTCGCGTCACCGCCGTCCGCTCCAGCTGCCACCACACCGCCCCGCCGCCGCCGACCAGGACCAGGGCCAGCACGGTCGCGGCCAGCGCGAGCGTCGCGCGCCGCCGCTTCCGCTCGGCCCCCGCCCGCGCCTCCGCCGCCGCCCGCTCCAGTTCCGCCCGCCGCAGCCGCTCGGTCACGGAGCGCTGGTATTCCATCACGGCCGCCGCCGTCTCTCCGGCGTCCCGCGGCCGCTCCTCCGCCTTCGCGGCCAGGCAACGCTTCGCCAGCGCGACCAATTCCGCGTCCGCCCCGCAACCGTCCAGTCGGGCGAACGCCTCCTCCAGGTCGCCCCGCCGCGCCTTCTTCAGCGCCGCCTCGCTCGGGCCGGGGAAAGGCGGCTTACCCGTCAGCACTTCGCACAGGACGGCGCCCAGCCCGAACACGTCGGCTCGGCGGTCCACGTCCTCCAGCTCGCCGCGGGCCTGCTCCGGCGCCATGCAGGCCGGCGTCCCCAGCACGCTCCCCGCCCGCGTCTCCGAGCCGTCCGACCCCCCGTCGGAGTCCTCGCCGCGCGGCGTCCGGATGAGCGAAACCGCCGGCGCCGTCGGCTCCTGCGCCGGCTCAGCCTTCGTCCCGTCGGGCGTCAGCACCTTGGCCAGGCCCCAGTCCATGACCAGCACTTCGCCGAAGGCGCCGACCATCACGTTGGACGATTTCAGGTCGCGGTGGATCACGCCCTTGCTGTGCGCGTAGGCCAACGTCTGGCACATCTGCTCGAACACCGCCAGGAACCGAGGCCTGTCGGCCGACGGATCCGGGCGCTCCGCCAGCAACTCGGCCAGCGTCCGCCCCTTGATGAGCTTCATGGTGAAGTAGGGCCGGCCGTCCGGCAGCCAGCCCAGGGCGTAGACCGGCGCCACGCCGGGGTGCTGCAGCCGGCCGGCGATGCGGGCCTCCTCCAGGAATCGCTGCGCCAGCAGCCCCTTGCCCCGGTGGTCTTCCAGCAGCACCTTCACCGCCACGTCGCGGCCGATGTCGGAGTCGCACGCCCTCAGAATCGCGCCCATGCCGCCGCGCGCGATTTCCTCCAGCAGCTCCAGCCGTGGCGGCGCCGCCTTCTCCGGATGCGCCAGGCCGGGGTCCGCGGCGGGGGCGTCCTGCTGCGGCGCGTCGTCGTATGTTCGGGTCGGGTCGGGCGGTTGGGTCATCACAGGCTCCGGCGAAAAGGAGGGGCGGAGCAATCGTACCCCCGCCGAAAGACCGTCTCAAGGACATTCCGGGGAGCCTCACGCCGTCAGCAGCGCTGATCGGGAATTCGCTGTTGAACGACAATAGAAATGTCCGGTCTTAACGCAATAGAAATGTCCTCCTTGGTCAGGCCAAGGAGGAGCCATGTCTATCGGCGTGCTTTCCACAGACCGGATCGCTATGAGTCAGAAGGAACGCGATGTCCTCAGGGTCCTGCACTCGGTGCAGAGCGGCCAGCGGACGCAGGCCGAGGCGGCCCGGCTGCTCGGCCTGTGCGTCCGCCAGGTCCGACGCATCCAATGCAAGCTGGAGGCCGAAGGCGACGCCGCCCTCGTGCACGGCCTGCGCGGCCGGCCCTCCAACCACCGGCCCGACCCCGCCTTCCGCCGGGCCGTGCTGGCGGCCTACCGCACCCGCTACGCGGACTTCGGCCCCACCTTCGCCGCCGAGAAGCTGGCCGGGGAGGGCCTGACGGTCGGCCCGCAGACGCTGCGCCGCTGGCTGATCGCCGAGGGGCTGTGGCAACGCAAGCGTCGCCGCGACCCGCACCGCAGCCGCCGGCCGCGCCGGGCCTGCTTCGGGGAGCTGGTTCAGATGGACGCCTCGGTGCATGACTGGCTGGAGGGCCGCGGCGAGGAGATGGTCCTGATCGGCATGATCGACGACGCCACCAACCGCACCCTGGCGCGCTTCTACCCGGCCGGCACGGTCGAGGCGCATATGGACCTGGCCGGCCGCTGGCTGCGGCGTTTCGGCCGGCCGGTGGCGTTGTACACCGACCGGCACAGCATCTTCGAGCCGCAGGACAAGGGCCGCGCCCTGCCCGACGCGGAGACGCAGTTCGGCGGGCCCTGCGGGAGCTAGGCATCGAGCTGATCCGGGCGCACAGCCCGCAGGCCAAGGGCCGCGTCGAGCGGTCCTTCGGCACGGCCCAGGACCGCTGGGTCAAGGAGCTGCGCCTGGCGGGCGTGACGACGCTGGCGGGGGCCAACGCCGTGCTGGAGCGGCTGCTGCCGACGCACAACCGCCGCTTCGTCAAGCCGGCGCGCCAGGCGGCCGACGGGCACCGGCCGCTGGGTCCGGGTCACGACCTGGCGGCGATCCTGAGCATCCAGGAGGGGCGGGTGGTGTCCAACGACTACACGGTGCGCTTCCGCAACCGCTTCTACCAGTTGCTGCCGCCGGTGCATGCGGGGGAGCGGGGCGGTCGGGTGGTGATCGAGCTCGCCTGGACGGGACTATGGCGATCCGCTTCCGGGGCAAGTACCTGAAGTACCGCGAGATCCCGCCGGGTTGCGGCCCTGGGGGCTCCGCCCCCAGACCCCCGGAGTTTAACGCATCGGCGGCCGACGCCAGCGGGGGAAAAGCGAACCGGGACCCCTCTTCGGGGTCCCGGTCGCCTGGCGTACAGCCGACCGACGGGCGCTCGGGTCGCACTCCTGCGGAGCCCTATCCTCCCGACGGCGGGGCGGACGATAACAAGAAGGGGCCACACCGTCCAGCCGAGGACCACCCGTGGAGGAAGCCGTTCAAGCGGAAGAAGTGACAACGTCCGGACACCGGACATTTCTACTGTCGCCGAAATGCGGACATTTCTATTGTTGCCTGACAACCTTGCGGAGGGGACTTGCCCCGCTTCGGCGGGGCTGGTACTCTATGCCTGCGTTCTCTTCCGACGCCCACGGACCCTTCCCCACTCGCCAGGGACGGTGATGAACTCGACCTCCTCCAGTCTGCTGGAACGGTTGCGGCATCCCAACGCGGAGGAAGCCTGGGACCGCTTCGTCCGGCTGTACAGCCCCCTCCTCTTCCACTGGGCGCACGGCGTCGGCCTGCGCCGCCAGGACGCCGCCGATCTGGTGCAGGAGGTGCTCGTCCTCCTCGTCCGCAAGATGCCCACGTTTCATTACGACCGGAGCCGCAGCTTCCGCGCCTGGCTGCGCACCGTCACCCTCAACAAATGGCGCGAGCGGCGCCGTCGCGCGGCCCCGGCCGTGGAAGGCGACGCGGCCTTGCAAGAGGTCGCCGCGCCCGAGGGAATGGCCGTGTTCGAGGAGGCGGAATATCGGCGCTACGTCGTCCGGCGGGCGCTCGACCTGGTGCGGCCGGGCTTCCCCGACCGCGCCTGGCAGGCCTTCTGGCGCTACGCCGTGGACGGGGCCGACCCCGCCGCCGTGGCCGCCGCGCTCGGTCTGAGCGTCGGCAGCGTTTACGCCGCCAAGTCCCGCGTCCTGGCGCGGCTGCGCGAGGAGCTGGAAGGGCTGCTCGACTGACCGATCCTTCGGAGAGCTTGGCAAGATTTGCGCCGCCGCGCGCATACTATTCCTTGGGGAGGCCCCGGTCGCCTCCCGTGCCCGAAAGGAAGGCGTGGCCCATGCCCGCAAGGATGCCGTGCCCCGACAGCCCATCCCTCCGCCAATTGCTCGCCGGCCGCGTCCCCTTGCCAGACGCCGAACCGCTCTACGACCATCTCGGCCGGTGCGACCGCTGCGCGGCGCTGGCGCGCTCCCTCGACCCCGACGACTGGCTTTCCGCTGCGGTGCGGGGCGCGGCGGACGGCGCGGCGCCCGCCGAACCCTCCGTGGACGGGCTGATCGACGCCCTTCGCCGCGCCGGGCCGCCGCCCGCCGGCGCGGACGGGCCGGCCGAAGACGGCGAGGACGACGGCCCGCCCACGGTGCTGTCGGACACGATCCCGCCGCACGGCGAGGCGACCGACGCCGGCCGCGAGCGGTTCGACTTCCTGGCGCCGCCGGAGGGGCCGGGGGAGCTGGGCCGGCTGGGCGAATATCGCATCCTCAAAGTCCTCGGTTCCGGCGGCATGGGCGTCGTCTTCCACGCGGAGGACCCGGCGCTGCAACGGCCGGTCGCCCTCAAGGTCATGCGGCCGGCCCTGGCGGCCAGCGAATCGGCCCGCCGCCGCTTCCTGCGCGAGGGCCGCGCCGCCGCCGCGCTCCACCACGACCACATCGTCCCTGTCTTTCAGGTCGGCGAGGACCGTGGCGTGCCGTTCCTGGCCATGCCGCTCTTGCGTGGCGAGACGCTGGAGGACCGGCTGCGGCGCGAGGGCGCGCTGCCGCCGGCCGAGGTGGTACGCGTCGGCCGGGAGATCGCGCTGGGACTGGAGGCGGCCCACGCCAAGGGGCTGGTCCACCGCGACATCAAGCCGGCCAACGTCTGGCTGGAGTCCGACGCCGCGGGGCGGGTGAAGATTCTCGACTTCGGACTGGCCCGTCCCGCGGCGGACGCGAAGGTGACGCAGGAGGGGGCCATTATCGGCACGCCCGCGTTCATGGCGCCGGAGCAGGCCAACGGCGGTCGAGTGGACGCGCGCAGCGACCTGTTCAGCCTCGGCTGCGTGCTGTACCGCGCGGCGACCGGCGAGGACCCGTTCCGGGGGAGCGACGCCGTCGCCGTGCTGCTGGCCGTCGCCAGCCAGAACCCGCGGCCGCCGCGCGAGGTCAACCCCGCCGCGCCGCCGGCGCTGTCGGCGCTGGTGATGCGGCTGCTGGCCAAGGACCCGGCCGACCGCACCGCGTCGGCCCGCGAGGTCATCGAAGGGCTGACGAAGGCTGAGGCCGAGCCGACCGCGCCGCCGCGGAAGCCTCGATGGGGCTGGCGACGCTGGGCCTTGATCGCCTTCGCGCTCCTTCTGGGGATCGGCGCCGCGGCGATGGCCTTCCGTCTCACGGCGCCAACGGATCGCGGCGAGGGTGCCATCGAGACGGACGATCCGGACGTCGAGGTCGTCGTCAAGGGCGACCGCATCGTCCGCATCATCGACCCGAAGACGGGGCGCTCGTACCAGCTCGACCGTGGCGACCTGACGCTGACGCGAACCGACGACCCGGACGGGCTGGCCGTGACGCTGGACGGCGACAAGCCGGTCGTGCTGAAGCGCAACGGACAGAAGATGGCGACGGTGCGGCTCGCCGCGAAGCGGGGCGATACGCAGCAGGACTGGGGCGACGGGGAAGGCGGCTTCACCGCGGCGGGTGCGACAACGGGATTCCGTGAAATCCACGGGGCCGGGGAACAGGCCTTCGTCGCCTGGGCCGACGGCCAGACACAGGACGGGTTCCGCGTCGTTTCATTAAGCGTCTCCGCCGGCGGCCCGCGGCCGCGCTTCAACGGGATCGCCGTTCCCGGCGGCCAGGCGCCGCCCGCGGCCGTTCGCGTCGGGATCGTAACCGGCAAGGACTCGGCGGAGTACTTTTTCCGGATGCGCGGACAGGACTATCGGTTGCTGGTCGGCGGCATCTACGGCGAGGCGGGCGTGCAGAAGCAGGCGCAGATTTGGGTCAAGGACGGCGTCACGTTCCGCGGGTATTCCCTCGGGCTTGCCGACCTCTCGGCCTATCTGGACTCGCAAGCCCGGCCGAAGGGCTTGATGCCGGTTTACCTCAGCACGGAGACGCAGACCCGACTTCCGATGGACACCCTGGTTGTTCTGGCTCCCGACGGAGGCCGGAAGTGGGACACGGCCGCCGGCCAAACGTCGGACGACCTGGCCAAACGGACGGACGAATGCCGGGCGCGCGGTTGGCGGCTCACTCAGGTCGCCGCCTACGTGGACGGGGAGACGGCCCGGTTCCTGAACGTCGCCGCCGAGAACCCCGACCGAGTCAAGTGGCAATGCCGCGTGGACCTCACCGCGGTGGAGTACGAGAAAGCCCTCACGGAGCTCGATGGCCTCGGCCTGCGACCGACGTCGGTGGCGTCCTATCTGGTCAACGACGAGATTCGCTACGCGGCCGTCTGGGAGGAACGCCGCGGCGAACGATGACCCTGCCGACGGCGCAAACTTTTCCCTCAACACAGGCGCGCGAAGCCGTCGCCCCCTGGGTGGTCTGCCCAAAGTGGATAAAGTCCCCCCGACCCTGCGGCCGAAATAGACTCTGACGAATCCGGGCGCGGGGAAGACTGGGCAAGCCGCAGGCCGCCCCCCCATGAACATCCCCGTCGTTCCCGCGCGTACTTTCCCAATCCGTGACCCGACTCCCCGGCCGGCGCCGTGCCGACGCAGGCAACGGCGTTCCGGCCTTCCACAAGGAGCAGACTTCGATGAATCGCGCCGGCAAACTGTGGATGGTGTTGCTCGTGGCCGCCGTGGGCCTGTGGGGCTGTTCCGAGGCGGTCTCGCCGAACGGCCAGGCGGACAAGATCAAGGCGCTGCAAGACAAGTGCGCCCGACTGGAAGACGATTTCAAGTCGGCGGCGACGGCGCGCGACCAGGCGCGGAAGCAGCTCTCCGCCCTCCAGGATGAGCACGCGCAGATGGAAGACCAGCTGGCCGCCCTCCAGAAGGACGTCGAGGCCGGCAAGGCGGTCGCCAAGGAGCGCGACGAGCTGCGCCAGCAGCTGGACGCCCGCACCGGCGAGCGCGACACGCTCCAAACGCGATGCGACAAGATGAAGAAGGGCCTGCAAACGCTGCTCGGCCAGGACGACGCCCTGTCCGCTCCCGTCCATCCGCCGACCACGGCCGTCGGCGGGATCGCGGGCGGAGGGCAGTGAGGTTCTTCAGGCGCCGTCCGATTTCGCCCAGGCCGCGCCGCATGTCGCCCCAGTTCGCCGCTTCCGCCGCCGCCGCCCCGGTTCGACGCACCGGGGACGGCGGCGCGCAAGTTCTTGCCACGACGGCGTTAGCTTCGCATCGGTCGCCGTGCGGCGACCTGCTGTCCGTTTTTGGCCTAGAGTTTGCATTAGGAAGCAGAGCAACTGGCCCTCGCCGACCCGATGGGCGGCGAACTCATCAAGCAGGAAGAAACCGTGACTGAGACATCGTTGAATACCGCGTCGTTGTTCCAGACCTCCTTGCGTCGCTGGCAGGCCGAGTGGCGCGCCGCCCGAAGCGGCGCGGCGGCCGCGCCGGCCTCCGTCGGCCGCCGGCTGATCGGCGCCTTCGCCGGCCGGCGACAGGGTCGGCGAGCCGCCGGGCTTGTCCCGGCGGGTTCGGCTCAACCGCAGAGGTGAGGACGGCGAGGATAAAATCGGCGGGGATAAACCCCGCCGCTCGCCGGCCGATCATTTCTTCTCCGGGATCACCTCCAGGCAGACGAGTCGGTCGCGCCCGCGCAGGTAGAGCAGGCCGTGCGACAGCACCGGCGCCGCCCACGCGGGGTACTGAAGCAGCGGGACCTCTTCGCCGTTTTCCGTCCGCGTCAGCTCGGCCAGCGAAACCTCCTCGTATTGCTTCGGGTTGATCTTGAGCAGGCGCAGCGCCCCGTCCTCGCTGATGCAGACGAAGTGATCCTCCACGCGCAGGAGCGAGCAGCGCTTCAGGTCCGGCACGCTCCACATCACCTTGCCCGTGGCCCATTCAATGCAACGCAGCTCCGCATTGTCGGTATGTCGGCCGCTGCAACCGTACAGGCAGCCGTCCACGTAAATCGGCGTGTTCCAGTGGCACTGCATGGCCTTGGCGCGCGGCGTGTGGGCGTCGGTCCACACCTCCTTGCAGCCGCCCGGCTTCACCTCCAGCAGCGCCGCCCCCGGCCCATACGTCTCCGAGATGAAAACGCGATCGCCGACCACGACCGGGTTGGAGGCGTTGACGCTCTCCAGGATCGGCGCCCTCCAGGGGTAGTGAAAGTCCACCTTTCCGGTGGACGGCTCCATGCCGATCAGGCCGCCGCGCGCGAAGACGAAGCACCAGCGGCGATCGCCGATGGTGGCGAGGACCGGCGAGGAATAGCTGGCCAATTCGTCGGTGACGTGGTACTTGACGGCGCCGGTGTACTTGTCGAAGGCGACGACGCCGCTGTCGAGGCCCGGCAAATCCAGGCTCGGCCGCTCGTCGGTGACGTCTTTCGGGCTGCCGCCGACCTGCATGATGAGCAGGTCGCCCTCGATCACCGGCGCCCCGCCGACGCCGAAGAAGTTCTGAACGACGTGAAAGATCGCAACGATGTCTTTCTTCCAGATCACCTTGCCGTCCTCGGCGCGGAGACAATGCAGCATCCCCTCGGGGCCGAGAATGTAGACGCGGTCGCGGTCCACGACCGGGCAGCAGCGGGCGCCGCCGCTGTAGTTGTAAAGGTCGGCGTAATCGGTCGGGTAGAGAAACTCCCAAAGAGGATCGCCCGTCTCGCTCTTGAGGCAGCGGAGGCGCTGCTGGTCCTTGACGCGGTCGAAGAGGAAAAGCCGGCCGCGGCTGACGGTCGCGGCGGCGTAGCCTTCGCCGGCCTTGACCTGCCAGACGACGCGCGGCCCCTCCTTCGGCCAGGGGGCGACGAGGCCGGTTTCCGACGAAACCCCGTCGCCGGTCGGCCCGAGGAAGCGCGGCCAATCGACGCCGGCCTTGCGCGTGCCGAGGTCGGGAGGCAGCGGCGAATCGGGGCCGGACGTGACTGCGTCGTCGGCCGGGGCGACGGCGCAGCTCAGGGCGAGGCAGGACAGAGCGAGGAAGCGCATGGCGGGTGGTCCTCCGGTCAGGATGAGGGCGGGGCAACCCCGCCCCTACGGTAACGTGGCGGGGCGGTGGACGCCAGCGCCCCGTTTAGCCGCGGATCGAAGATCCGCGGATCTTCGATCCGCGGCTAAAAGCCTATCCCAAAACCACCGTCGATCATGACGATTCTCGTCAAATTGGTGATGTTTCGACGGTTTTGGGATAGGCTCTAAACGGAACTTACCAAATCCGCACCGGCTTCGGGTTCATCCGGCCGTCCGCCTGCTCCGGCGTGGCGCCGAACGTCTCGAAGAACTCCGGCGTGTTGTACAACACCCCCATCACGCGATAGCGCGGCGGCGAGTGCGGATTGGTCGCGATCTGGACCCGCTCCGCCTGGGGACGCATCTTGGCGCGCCAGATCTGCCCGAAGGCCAGGAAGAAGCGCTGCTCGGCCGTGAAGCCGTCGATCTTCGCCGGGGCCGGCTTCCCCTCCAGCGACTTCGTGAAGGCAAGGTACGACAATTTCATCCCGCCGAGGTCCGCGATGTTCTCGCCCAGCGTCAGTTTGCCGTTGATGTGCAGCCCATCCACCACCACGTAGCCGTCGTACTGGTCGGCGATCTTGGCCGCCCGCTCCTGAAACGCCCTGGCGTCCTCCGGCTTCCACCAGTCGCGCAGGTTGCCCTGCGCGTCAAACTGGCGGCCCTGGTCGTCGTAGCCGTGCGTCATCTCGTGGCCGATCACCATGCCGATCGCCCCGTAGTTGACCGCGTCGTCCGCCTGCGCGTCGAAGAACGGCGGTTGCAGGATGCCGGCCGGGAAGACGATTTCATTCTTGGTCGGCTCGTAATAGGCGTTGACGGTCGGCGGCGACATTTCCCACTCGGCGAAGTCGGTCGGCTTGCCGATCTTGTCCAGCTCCTGCTTGCGCAGGAACGCCTCGCCGCGCATCACGTTCTGGACGTAGGCCGCGTCGCGGTCGATCGTCAGGCCGGAGTAGTCGCGCCACTTCGACGGGTAGCCGATCTTGACCGTCAGCGCGTCCAGCTTCTTCAGGGCCTCTTGCCGCGTGTCGGGACTCATCCATTCGAGGTGGGCGAGGTCGTCGTGCAGGGCCGCCCGAATGTTCTTCACCATCGCCTCGGCCCGCGCCTTGGCTTCCGGCGGGAACGCCTTGGCCACGTAGAGCTGACCCAGCGCCTCGCCGAGCATCCCGTCCGTCGCGTCCAGCACGCGCTTCCAGCGCGGCCGCATCTGCGGCACGCCGGTCAGCACCGTGCCGAAGAAGTGGAAATGTTCCTCATCAAAGGCGGGGCTGAGGTAGCTGGCGTAGTGGTTCACGACGTTCCAGCGGAGGTACGCCTTCCAGCTGTCCACCCCCTCAACCGCAACCTCTTTCCCGGCTTGGGCGGGGGGAGAATCGATCATGCGGCCGACTTCCTTGAAGAAGTCCGGCTGGCCGAGGTCGGCCTCCTTCACGTTCGCCAAACCGAGACCTTCCAGGTAGGGTTTCCAGGCCAGGCCGGGCGTCTCGGCCTGGAGCTGGTCGAGCGTCATCAGGTGATAGTTGGCAAGTGGATCGCGCAGATCGACGTTCGACTTCGACGCCTTGGCCAGGCGCGTCTCCAGTTCGAGGACCATGCCCGCCTCGGCGGCCGCCGTCTTGGGGTCGTCGCCGAGCAGGGTGAACATCTTTTCGACGTGGGCGCGGTAGCCGTCGCGCACCTTTTTGGTGGCTTCGTCGTCTTTAAGGTAGTAGTCGCGGTCGGGCAGACCGAGGCCGCCCTGGCCGAGGCCCGCGATCATGCGCTTGCTGTCCTTGGGGTCTTGCTCCGCGCCGAGGCCGAAGGCGGCGCCGACGCCGGCGGCGTGCAGCCGGGCGATCTCGGCCAGCACGCCGGCGGCGTCCTTGATGGCGGCGATGCGGTCGAGCGTTTCCTGGAGCGGCTTGGCGCCGGCCGCTTCGACGCGCTTTTCGTCCATGCCGCTGGCGTAGAAGGCGCCGACCTTGGCTTTTAAGCCGTCTTTGGGGGCCTTGTCGTCCTTGGCGGCGTCTTCGAGGATCTCGTGCAGCACGTCGCGGTTGCGGTCGCTGAGGACGTTGAACATGGCATAGGAGGCGCGGTCGGCGGGGATGGCGGTGTCGGCCAGCCATTTGCCGTTGGCGAACTGGTAGAAGTCCGCATACGGCTTGATGGACGGGTCCATGCCCGTCAGGTCGATGCCGCTGTGCGGGGCGTCGCCGGCTGGAGGCGCCGCTGCGAAAACGATGATCGGGAGGGCGAAAAGGGAAAAGAGGACGGTGCGCCAGTGCTGCATGGGATGGTCTCGTGGGAGGGGGCGTGCGGATTATTATTCGATTCCCGACGGCGAAGGGAAGGGGGCCGGACTCTCGTCCGTCGGAGCCGCGACCATAAGGCGAGCGGCAGCAGGAATGCTACCCGTAGCCGCATTCGCCAGAATGCGGGCCGACAGCCATTCACCCGCATTCTGGCGAATGCGGCTACGGGTAAGGTATTTCCCGCCCCTCGCCTTACGGTCGCGGCTCCCACAACCGGGTCTTCGCCCCCGCTCCCTTACGGGTCTGTGAATTAATTGCCGCTGAGGCTCTGGATGGGCGATGGCTACGCTCGTTCTTGGTCGGCGGCGATCCGGGCGACGGGTGCAGCGGGCTGCACCCGTCGCCCCACCCGCCCCGTTACACCGCCGCCGCGCGCACCCTCCCCCCCACCGTAAGCCAACCCAGCGCCAATAGACGCTTCACGTTGTGCGCCAACGCCTGCCAACGCGCCTCCCCGCCGACCTTGGCCAAGCCGCGCAGGCGGCACCGGCGCCAGCCCCGCTGCACCGCCTGCGCATGAACCCCCTCCGCCACCGGCGCCCGGTCGCGATAGACCAAGCGTGCCGCCTCCGTCCCCATCCGGGACCGCCAAGCCGCCAACGCCGCCGTGTCCCGTCGCTTCGGCGCATGCGGGTCCCGTCCCGCCGCCCGGTCCCGACGCTCGTCGCGAGGCGGCATGTACACCGTCACCCCCTCCGTCTCCAGCACCTCCACGTCCTCCGCGTCGCTGTAGCCGGCGTCCGCGATCACCGCCTGCGGCCGCTGCCCCTGCTCCCGATGCACCTGCTCCATCATCGGTCGCAATTGCCCATTGTCCGAACCCTGGTGGACGACGGCCGTCGCCACGATCAGACCGTGGGCCGTATCGGTCACCGTCTGCACGTTGTAGGCCAACTGAAAGCCGCCGTGAGGCATCTTCATCCGAGCCGCGTCCGGATCGCTTTCCGACGCCCGTGCCTCGGCCGCTTCCGCGTCCGAACGCTTGGAGACGCGACGCTGCTCCTGCCGTTGCCGCACCTGGGCCGCCGCCCGCCGCAGGCGTTGCAGCCGCTCGTGCGCCGCCCGCTCCTGGGCCGCTTGCGACCGGCTGCGCGTCGCCGTCGCGCCCCGTTGCGCCTGGACGGCGGCCACGTGCTGCTCGGCCTCGGCCCAGTGCCGCTCCAGCGTCCCCTGGCGATGGAACGTGTCCTTGCCGGCGTCGGCCACGACCTTGCGGCCGTCCTGGGTCACTCGCCGCAACGCGATCAATCCCTGGCCCCGCAAGGCGGCGATGTGCTCGACGAACAGCCGGTCGAGGTCGGCGGCGTGGGCGGTGTAGAAATCGTTGAGGGTCCAGTAATTGACGGGTTCGCCGCCGCACAGCCATTGATAGGGCAGGTCCCGGCCGCAGCGTTCGTTCAGCTCGCGGCAGGAAGCGACGCCTTCGGTGGTGGCGAACAGCCAGAGGGCGAAGAGCAATTCCGGGGCGACGGCGGGAGTACCGGGCCGGCCCTCGACGGCGCGAATGCGGCCATACCAGGGCGTCCAGTCGAACAACTGGACGAAAGCCCAGATGGCGCGGACGGGATGGTCGGCGGGTAGTTGCTGCTCCAGCGAAACGCTGGAGCAGCGATTACGGTCAATGGAGCGGATGCGCGGCAACGGCGCGGCGGTAGACATGGCGAGCCAACCCAACGAACAAGAATGGTAACAGCTGCAACTCAGCTGTTACCATTCTACGCACCCGGAGTGCGATTAATTCACAGACCCTTACGGTCGCGGCTCGGACAGGACAGGTCGCGGCTCGGACAGGCGGTCGCTACGGCCGTGGCCTTCGGAGCGAACAGTCTACGGAAGCAGAATATTTTGTTCCTTTTAACCATTTTACGCTTGAGGCTCCCCTATGCCTGAGTTACGATAAAGGGGCTAACCTGGAATCCAGGCCCAAAGACGACGCGGAACGCGCCGATCTCGCCCTGGATGCCTTTACACCAGCCATTTATCCAGCGGTCTGTTTTCCCGTGATGAACCGTCCCGACGGTCAGGGCGCCGGTTCCGTCACATGGCGGCCCCGAATTGCAGTTCGCTTAAGAGGCTGACGGACCATCCCGAATTCATAACTTCATCGACGCCGGCGTCCTCCGCATTCGACGACGCATCAGGAGCTTCTCCCATGCCGTTCTCGTGGTTCCGCACCAAGGCCGTCTCCTCCCGCAAAGCCCGCAACGCCGCGCCGAAGCCGCGCTACCGACAGTGCCTCCTGGAGCTGCTTGAGGACAGGACGCTGCCCGCCCCCGTCATGGCCCTGGTCGATCGCCCCGGCGACTTCGGCATGGGATCCAGCACCCCCACCAGCATCGAAGGGGACATCCGCTACGTCCTCAGCCTGACCAACACGGCCTTCTACGCCGGCAGCACCGTCCAGTTCGACACCAGCAAGACCGGCCCGACCATCACCCTCAGCGGCCTGGGCGAGCTGAAAATCTCGCAGAACACCACCATCACGGGGCCGGGCGCCACCAGTCTGACGATCGACGGCAACGCCCAGAACGGCCCCAGCGGCAGCACGAACCCGGCCGGCACGCGCGTCTTCAACATCACGGCCCAGAACATCACGGTGTCGATCTCCGGCCTGACCATCACCGACGGCAACGCCAAGCCGGCGCCCAACAACTCGGGCAACCAGGGCGGCGATATCTTCAACAGCGGTACGCTGACGCTCACCAACGATGTCGTCAGCAACGGCTTCGCCACCGGCAACTCGACGATTTTCCAGGGCCGGGGCGGCGGCATCTTCAACGCCGGCGGCAGCCTGAGCACGGGCGCCACGCTGATTCTGGACAACACCACCGTCACGGGCAACACCGCCAAGGGGGCGGACGGCGTCGGCGTCGGCGGAACGGGGAACGGCGGCGGCATCTACAACGACATCGACGCCACCCTGACCCTGAAGGACGGCAGCGCGGTCAAGAACAACCGGGCCGTGGGCGGCTTCGGCGTCGCCGGCAACCCCGGCTTCAGCGGCCTCCCTGGCGGCAATGCGCCAAACGCCGTCAACGGCCAGGCCGGGCAGGCCGGGGGCAACGGCATCGGGGCCGGCGGCGACGGCGGCGGCGGCGGCGGCGGCGGCGGCGGCAACAACAGCAGCGCCGGCGGCAACGGCGGCGACGGCGGCGGTGCCCTGGGCAGCGGCCAGGGCGCGAATGGCAGCACGGGCGGCCAGGGCGGCAACGGCATGATTGGCATGGCCCTCGGCGGCAAGGGCGGCTTTTCCGGCGGCGTCGCCAACGACGGCGGCCCCGGCGGCGACGGCACGGCCGGCAGTGCCGGCGCCCCCGGAGCCGACGGCCAGGGCGGCGGCGTCTTCAACGCCGGCATCCTTATCATTGACGGGTCGATGAAGGCGATCGCCTTTTCCGGCAACACGGCCCTCGGCGGCAACGGCGGCGCCGGCGGGGTCGGCGGCAACGGGGCCAACGGCGGCAACGGCGGCAACGGGGCCAACGGCGGCGCCGGCGGGGCCGGCGGCAACGGGGCCAACGCCTCCGGCGTCGGCAACGGCGGGCGGGGCGGCAACGGCGGCGATGGCGGCCAGGGCGGCAATGGCGGCCAGGGCGGCAAGGGCGGCGACGGCGGCGACGGCGGGACCGGCGGGGCCAGCGGCAACGCCGAGGGCGGCAGCGTTTTCAACACCGGCGCCATCAGCAGCATCACCGACGCCACGTTCACCAACGAGACGGCCCAGGCGGGCGTCGCGGGCGTCGGCGGCGCCGCCGGAACACCGGGCAACGGCGGCAACGCCGGCAACGCCGGCAGCGGCGGCGCCGGCGGCGCCGGCGGCAACGGCGGCAACGGCGCCGGAGGGGGGGCCAACGGCGCCCCCGGCGTGGGCGGCATTGCAGGCATGGACGGCGTCGCGGGCGTCGGCGGCGCCGGCGGGACCGCCGGCCAGGGCGGCGTGGGCGGCGTCGGCGGGTTCGCGGAGGGCGGCAGCATCTTCAACAAGGTCGTCCTCGGCCCCTCGACGTTGGGGAACCTCACGCAGGTAACGTTCACCAACACCAACGCTATCGCCGCCGCGGGCGCCATCGGCGGCGTGGGCGGCGGGTCGGGCGGTACCGGCGGCACGGGCGGGACGGACGCCGGCACCGGCGGCACCGGCGGGCTGGGCGGCAAGGGCGGCGACGCCGGCACGGGCGGCGCCGGCGGCGCGGCCGGCATGGCACAGGGCGGCGCCATCTGGATCGGCAACACCGCCACGGTCGGCAACATCGCCGGAATCACGGGCCAGGCCTCCGTGTTCACCATGACTTCGGCGGTCGGCGGCGCGGGCGGCAAGGGCGGCGACGGCCCCGGCAACGGCGGCAACGGCGGCAACGGCGGCAACGGTTCCGGCAACGGCAACGGCGGCGTGGGCGGCGCCGGCGGCAACGCCGGCGTGGGCGGCATGGGCGGCGCGGCTGGGTTGGCCGACGGCGGCGCCATCTTCAACAGCAACAGTCTCGGAACCATCACGCTGACCAACTTCACCAGCGACGTGATCAAAGGCGGCCTGGGCGGGACGGGCGGCGCCGGCGGCGGCCAGGGCGGCACCGGCGGCACCGGCGGCACCGCGGCCGGGGTCGGGACCGGCGGCACCGGCGGCGCGGGCGGCAAGGGGTCGATCGCCGGCAACGGCGGAGCGGGCGGAGCCGTCCAGGGCGGCGCCGTCTTCAGCAACGGGACGCTGGGCGACGTTTCCCAGGCGACCTTCTCCACGGACAGCGCCACGGGCGGCGGGGGCGGCAACGGCGGGGCGATCGGCGGCAAGGGCGGGACGAGCGGCACGGGCGGCAACGACGCATTCTTCGGCGGCTTGGCGGGTTTGGCGGGCGTCGGCCAGCCGGGCGCGCTCGGCGGCGCGGGCGGGCTTTCGCAGGGCGCCGGGGTATTCATGGCCGGGGCGCCGGCGAACTTCAGCCAGAACACGTTCACCACGAACACGTCCACCGGCGCCCTGGGCGGCCTCGGAACGGCCGGCAGCGGCGGCGGCGACGGCGCCCTCGGCGGCAACGGCGACACGCTCACGGGCGCGAACGGCGGGCCAGGCGGGAACGGCCGGGCCGGCGGCGTCGGCGGCCTGAGTCAGGGCGCCGCGATCTTCAACACGGCCGGCACGACGGCGTTCAGCCTGACCGGCGACACATTCCAGACCAACGTGGTCGTCAGCGGGGCCAGCGGCGCCAGCGGGGCGGGTGGAGCGGGCGGCGCAGGGCCGATCGGCGGCGGCGACGGCGGCGCGGGCGGCAATAGCCTCTCCCCCGGCTTCGCCGAGGGCGGCGCGGTGTTCAACCAGGGTGGCGACCTGACCGTCACGGCGGGGACCTTCACCAGCCTCTTCACCAACAACCAGGTGACGTCGGGCGTCGGCGGCGTCGGGGGCAAGGGCGGCAACAGCGGCATAGGCGCTCTCGGCCCCGGCAACGGCGGCCCCGGCGGCATGGGCGGCGCCGGCGTTCTCACGCAGGGCGGCGCCATCGCCGTCATCACCGGCAACCTGACGATTTCGTCTACCACCTTCGGCGGCGCCGGCGCCAAGCAAGCGAACACCGTGACCGGCGGCGCGGGCGGCGCGGGCGGCGCGGGCGGCAACGGCGGCGACGGCGTTTTCACCTTCCCCGGAACCGGCGGGTCCGGCGGCGTCGGCTCCGCGGTCTTCGGCGGCGCCGTCGCGGCCAGCGACAACGCCCTGAACGTCAACATCAACGGCACGCCGGCCAGCCCCGTCGTATTCACCGATAACGCCATCACCTCCGGGGCCGGCGGCGCGGGCGCCGCCGCGGGAGGACTCGGCAACGGCGCGGGCGGCCCGGGCTTCAACCTGGGCGGCAACGGCGGCGATTCGGGCACGGCCTTCGGCGGCGGTCTGTCGTACTTCGTTCCAGCCGGCGGCCCCGTCGTGCCGCAGACCGTCGCGGTCACGTCCGCCACGTTCACCAGCGACACGGTCACGACCAGCGGCGGCGGCGGCGGCGGCCTCAGCGGCGGCAGCGGCGGCAGCGGCGGCGAGGGTCGCGGCGGCGGCCTGGCGGTGGTCAACCAGGCCGCCAACACGACGGTCAACGTGACCGCCAGCACCTTCACCGGCGACAAGATCACCGGCGGGGCCGGCGGCGTCGGCGGCAACGACATTGACGGCCTCGGCGGCGGCAGCGGCGGCGACGGCAGCACCGTCCAGGGCGGTGGGATTGACGTTTCCTCCCTCACGGCCGGGAACACCACGGTCGCCGACAGCCCGATCACCGGCAGCATCATCATTGCCGGCGCGGGCGGCTCGGCCGGCGCCGGCAGCGGCGGCGCCGACGGCGGCAGCGGCGGCGCCGGCGGGTCGGCCGAGGGCGGCGGCATCGGCGCGGAGAATCAGAACCTGACCGTGAATTCCACCACCCTGAATTCCTCGCCGATCACCGGCGAGACCGTCACCGCCGGCATCGGCGGTGACGGCGGCCTCGGCGGCGGCGCCGGCGGCAATGCCGGCGTCGGCGGCAACGCCCTCGGCGGCGGCGTCTTCTACACCAATAACACCAGCAACTGGACCGCCCAGAACTCGGGCACCACGCAGCAGCTCAACGGCGTCTGGGAGAGCAGCTCGACCGACGTTTTCGCGGTGGGCGCCAACGGCACGATCCGGCACTCCAACAACGACGGCCTGACCTGGGGCGCCCAGACCTCGGGGACCACGCGGAACCTCGACGCCGTTTTCGGCAGCGGCCCGACCGACGTTTTCGCCGTGGGCCTCAACGGCACGATTCAGCACACGGGCAACGACGGCGCCTTGTGGACCGCACAGGTTTCGGGGACCACGCAGCAGCTCAACGGCGTCTGGGAGAGCAGCTCGACCGACGTTTTCGCGGTGGGCGCCAACGGCACGATCCTGCACTCCAACAACGACGGCCTGACCTGGGTCGCCCAGACCTCGGGGACCACGCAGAACCTCGACGCCGTTTTCGGCAGCGGCCCGAGCGACGTTTTCGCCGTGGGGGCCGGCGGCACGATCCTGCACTCCGGCGACGACGGCGTCACCTGGACCGCCCAGGTTTCGGGGACCGTGCAGCAGCTCAACGGCGTTTGGGAGAGCAGCCTCACCGACGTTTACGTGGTGGGCGCCAACGGCACGATTCTGCACACCAACAACGACGGGGCCACCTGGGTCGCCCAGACCTCGGGGACCACGCAGAACCTCGACGCCATCTGGGGCAGCGGCCCGACCGACCTTTTCGCGGTGGGGGCCGGCGGCACGATCCTGCACTCCGGCGACCACGGCGTCACCTGGACCGCCCAGGTTTCGGGGACCGTGCAGCGGCTCAACGGCGTCTGGGGCGGCAGCCCCACCGACGTTTTCACGGTGGGCGCCATCGGCACGATCCTGCACAACGACACGACCGCCGGCCTGGTGCTGGCTTTCACCGGCAGCCCGGCCGCCAATAACACCCTCACCGCCCAGCCCGGCGGCAAGGGCGGCGATTCCGGCCCCGGCGGCGGCATCAACAAGGTCCCCGGCGGCATCGGCGGCGCGGGCGGATCGGCGGAAGGCGGCGGCCTCTTCGTCCAGGCGGGCTTCACCGACGTCAATACGGTCACCGTCACCGGCGCCACCCTCGACGGCAACATGCTTAAGGCGGGCCTCGGCGGCGCAGGCGGCCAGGGCGGCTCCGGCAACGCCACCCCCACGACGCCCCCCACCCCCTACGGCATCGGCAGCGAGGGCGGCGCCGGCGGCCTGGCGGCCGGCGGCGGCCTGTTCAACACCAGCCTCAACACGACCGTGGTCAGCACGCTCACCGTCACGCAGGACACCATGTCCGCCAACACGGTGCTCGGCGGCGCCGGCGGCGTCGCCGGCACCGGCAACACCGGCAACGGCGGCAACGGCGGCATCGGCGGCGCCGGCGGCAACGCCGAGGGCGGCGGCCTGTTCAACGGCGACAACACCACGCTGACCGTCACCAACAGCACCTTCGGCGGCACGGCCCTCGGCGGCGCGAGTCTGGGCAACACCCTGACCGCCGGCAACGGCGGCAACGGCGCCAACGGCGGCACCGCCGGCAAGACGCTGGCCTTCAGCAGCGGCGGCAACGGCGGCGCCGGCGGCAGCAACCTGGGCGGCGGCGTCTTCGTCAACAGCGGCACGGCCACGTTCGTCAACGACACCATCGTTGACAACTCCGCCAACGCCGTGCTGACCGCCTTCACCGGCGGCGCCGGCGGCTCGCCGGGCGACGCGGCCGGCAACGGCTCCGGCGTGAACGGCACGGCCGGCCCCAACGGCAACGTCGGCGGCGGCGGCCTGTTCGGCCAGGGCGGCACGAGCAACGTCGGCAACACCATCATCGCCCTGAACCAGTCCGGCACCAACCTCAACAACGTCCCCCCCGGCAGCGGCCCACTCAACCCGACCAGCAACCAAGTCGGGTTCGGAACGGCGACGATCGTCAGCCAGGGGAACAACCTCATCGGCGTGCTCGGCCCCAACGACAGCACGGCGTTCACCCAGCCGGGCGACCAAACCGGCATCACCGCGGCGCAGCTCAACTTCGGCCCGCTCCAGAACAACGGCGGGCCGACCCCGACCGACGGCCTCCTGCAAGGCAGCGTCGCCATCGACGCCGGCAGCGACGCCCTCGCTACCGCGGCCGGCCTCACCACCGACCAGCGCGGCTCCGGCTTCCCGCGCAAAGCCGGCGCCCACGTGGACGTCGGCGCCTTCGAGCTGCAGCCCCCGATCGTCATCAGCCTCAACCCGCCCTCGGTCAACGAGGGGTCTCCGTCGTTCACGCTGACCATCACCGGCACCGGCTTCACGACCGGGGCCGTGGTGAACTTCGGCACGACCACCCTGACCCCGAGCAGCGTCTCGCAATCGCAGATCCAGGTGACGATCGCGGCGTCGTTCCTCGACCCGGCCGTCGATGTCAGCAGCTACAGCGTCAGCGTCAGCGTTCCCGACGCCAGCGGCCTGAGCGGGCCGACCCACGTCATCACGTCCAACGCCGTGACGTTCAACGTCACGGAGCCGCCCGTCCTGCCGGTGAACAACCCCGGCGACCAGACGAACAATGAAAACGTCACGATAACGCCTCTTACCATCACCAGCCCCGACGCCGACGCCAACTCGTTCACCGACCTGGTCGGCGGCGTCCACACCCTGCCCCCCGGCCTGAGCATCACCTCCGCCGGCGTGATCTCCGGCACCATCAGCACCGGTGCATCGAGCGGTTCTCCCGTACACGGTGACGATCACCGCCCTGGATGACGGCACCTCGGGCAGCACCACCTTCCATTGGACGGTGAACTTCATCGCCCCGCCGACGGTGAACAACCCGGGGACGCAGACCAACAACGAAAGCGACAACGTCTCTCTGCAAATCACCGCCACCGGCGCCGACCCGAACACATTCACCGAGACCGGCCTGCCGCCCGGCCTGAGCATCAGCCCCTCGGGCCTGATTACCGGGACCATCGACCCGCGGGCGGCGAGTACGCCTCCCGGCCCCCCGTATTCGGTGACGATCACCGCCACGCACCAGGGCGTCAAGGGCAGCACCACGTTCACCTGGAACGTGAACGACACCACGCCGCCGGCCCTGACCAACCCGGGGCGCCAGGTCAACCACGTCGGGGACTCGGTCAGCTTGCAGATCAGCTCCACGGACGCCGACTCCGGCTCCTTCAGCGCCGGCGGCACGCTGCCCCCCGGCCTGTCCATCAACGCCACGGGCCTGATCTCCGGGACCGTCGGCCCAACGGCGGCAGGCACCTATACGGTGACGATCACCGCCGACGACGGATCGGTCGTGAACAGCGTCAGCTTCATCTGGGTCATCCCCGTCGTGACGCCCGTGAACACGGCCGTCCTGGGGACCAACGGCTCGCTGACGCTGTTCAACGCGGGAGGCGGCTCCCAGCAGATATCGCCGCCCGGCACCATCCTCGCCGTCAGCACCGCGCAGGACAGCAACGGCGTCACCGCCGTCTACGCCATCACCACGGGCCTGGCCGGCCCGCAGTATCAGAACCGGCTGTTCGAGTACTACGCCGGCAACTGGTCGGAACGGTCCAGCGGGCAGTTCCTGTCGATCAGCGCCACGACGAGCATGGACGGCGGGGCGATCGTCTTCGGCGTGCTGACCGACCACTCGCTGTGGGAGGAACACGTGTCGTTCGGCCTGGACACGGGCTGGGCCATGCTGTCGCCGGCCGGCACGATCCAGTCGATCAGCGCCGTCACCGACCCGGCGGGCAACGAGTGGTGCTACGCCATCGTCCAGTCGCCCGGCTACCAGGGCACGCTCTGGCTGCATGGCCCGGCCTTCCCCTCCGGCTGGCAACAGCTCTCGTCCGGCGCCTTCCAGCAGATCAGCGCCGGACTGAACTCGGCCGGCCAGGAGATCGTGTACGGCATCCTGACCAACGGCCAGCTGTGGGAGCAGAACCCGGCCTTCGGCCCGGTCGGTCTGGACACCGGCCTGGAGCAGCTGTCCGGCATGGGCAGCCCGGCGTTGCCGTCGTCGTTCCTGAGCGTGCAGGCGGGCGGCCCCGACAAGGTGTTCGGCGTCGCCGCCGACCACACCGTCTGGGAACACAGCGCGAGCGGCAACAAGCAGCTCTCCTCAACGGTTCTGGCGACGCAGCTCAGCGCGACGCAGACGCCGGCCGGGGTCGATGAGGTGTTCATGACCTTGATCGACGGGGAGTTCTGGGAGTACTCGGCGCCTCCCGGCACATTCACGCCCCTGCTGCCGCCCAACAGCACGGCCTCCAGCTCGACGCCGGAGTAGACAAGGAGACTGGGAGACAAGGAGACAAGGAGACAAGGAGAATCGGTGCCATTCGCCGTTTCATCCCCTCTCCTTGTCTCCTTGTCTCCTTGTCCCCTTGTCCTCCCCCGTCCACTTCGGCTTGTGCCGAATCCCGCTCTGCTGTAAAACTCCAGGCCGCCGGAGAATCCACTGGCTCTCCCAAAGCCCCCGAGGGGCGTGCGCGCCCTTTGATTCACCGCTCCGGTACACAACGAAAGGAGTTCGCTGTGCGGAAGATCCTGTGGGCCGCGATCGCGGCCGCCGTCCTGTGCCTGACCGTTCCCGAGCCGGCGCGGGCGGGCCTCATCACCTTCGACGAGCCGTTCGTCGCCGGCGTGCCCGAATCCCGTGGCGAGTTCGTTCGCCTGGACGAGGCCCCTGACCCAGTTCTACGCCCCGTTGGGCGTCCACTTCAGCGGGCCGAATCCGTTCTCCGGCGGGGCCATCCTCAGCGACGACACCAACTTCCGGCGCCTCGTCTACGCCCGCGCTGCCCCACAGCGGCACGAATTTGCTGGCTTTCAACCGCAACGCCCCGTGCAGCGGCCCCATCCTGGACCCGCCGTTCTTCGCCGGCAAGGCGACCGGCCCGGAAACCATCACCTTCAACGACCCGCAATCGTCGGTTTCCATCTGGGCGGCCGGCGGCTGGCTGGCGCACAAGTTCCAGATGCAGGCGTTCGGCGCCGGCAACAACCTCCTGGCCACGGACACGCTGACGACGCAGGACTGGTCGCAGTTGAGCGTTTCCGCGTCGGGCATCAAGTACGTGGTGCTGACCGAGATCGGCCGCGCCGGGGACTCATGGGTCTACGACGACCTGTCGTTCACGCCGGACACGACGGTGCAAATCAACGGCGGCCCGCAGGGGGCGCCGGAACCGGCGAGCCTGGTGCTGCTGGGCCTTGGCGGCGCCGGCTTCGCGGGCTGGCGCTGGCGGAGCGCGCGGCGGGCGAGGGCCGCCTGACCGTTCGGCCGGATTGCACGGTTCAGGGGCGCGGCTGTAAGGCGAGCGGCAGCAGGCATGATACCCGTAGCCGCATTCGCCAGAATGCGGGCCAACAGCCATTCACCCGCATTCTGGCGAATGCGGCTACGGGTAAGGTTTTTCCCGCCCCTCGCCTAAGATGAGGGTTGACCCTCTTACGGCCGCGGCCGCGTCCGCGCGGTTGGGCAGGGAACGACTTGGCTTTGACCGTGAGATGAGCGATGACAACCGTTGTGCAGCAACTCCTGGACTCCTTCGACTCTCTCCCGGAGGCCGACAAGCATCAGGCGGCCGTCGAAATCCTCCGCCGCGTGTCGGCGTCGGTCGAGGGAGACTTGCCCGATGCCGCGCTGGTCGAGGCGGCCGACGCGCTCTTTCTCGCCCTGGACGCCGAAGAGGCCGGACATGCCCCGCGCTGACCGCGGCTCGGTCTGGATCGCCGACCTGGGCATGGCGGCCAAGGTGCGGCCGTGCCTGGTCCTCAGCGTGCCGACCGACCCGCAGGACCGGGTGCTGGTCACGCTGGTCCCTCATACCACCAGCGTGCAGGGCGCACGGTTTGAGGTCGCCGTCAAGGGGCCGTTCCTCAAGCCGGGGGTGTTCGACGCCCAGCAGGCGGCGACGGTTCCGCAAGTCAAGCTGGTACGAAAGCTGGGCGACCTGCCGCCGGATCAAATGGCATTGGTGGAAGCGGCCATACGGCGCTGGCTGGGGCTGTGAGGGAGTCGCGCTCACGGCCGTCGAGTCCTCGGGGTGTGCCTCCCGATTTTGGACCTGGCCCGTCCCGCCGTGAACGGCGGGCCTACAAGCCGAAGCCCGGTGAACCGGGCTGCCAGGGATTTCAGCCCGGTTTACCGGGCTTTTGCTTGTAGGCCCGTGCTTCAGCACGGGCCGGCCGGCCCACGCCGCCTCCAAATTCGAGAGGCACACCCGAGTCCTCGTCTGCCGTAGACCGCGACGCGCGCTTCGGGGACAATGGGGATGGAAGCTTCCCTGTCCCCGGAGACCGCGTCATGACGGCGACCCTTCCGGCCCCCGGCTTCGTCGAGGAAGTCGAGATCCACGGGCACATCATCGATTCGCTGCTCTTGCCCAAGGTGCTGGACGAGATCCTCACGCGCGGCGGCGCCTACGCCATCAAGGACATCCGCGTCGGCCAGCGCCAGGAAGACCCCAGCCACGCCCGCATCGAGGTCCGCGCCACCAACCCCCGAAAAGCTCCGCGAAGTCCTCAACGCCATCCACGACCACGGCGCCGTGCCCGTCTCCCCGCAGGACTGCGTGACCACGCCGGCCGACATGGACGGCGCCTTCCCCGAAGGCTTCTACAGCACCACGAACTACCGCACCCAGGTCCGCCTCCACGGCGAATGGGTGGACGTGGAAGATCAGGAGATGGACTGCGGCATCCTCGTCGATGCCGAGGGGGACGCCGCCCGCTGCCTGCCGATGACCGACGTGCGCAAGGGCGACCGCATCGTCATCGGCCGGCAGGGCCTCCGCGTCTTCCCGGCCGACAGCGCCGCCCGCCAGAACCTGTTCGAGTTCATGGCCAGCCCCGTCTCCAGCGAGAAGCCCAAGGGCGTCACGGTGCGCGAGATCGCCGCCGCCATGCGCCGCACCAAGGACGCCGGCGAGAAGATCCTGGCGGTGCTGGGGCCGGCCGTCGTCCACACCGGCGGCCGCGATTACGTCGCCCGCCTGATCCGCGGCGGCTTCCTCAACGTGCTGTTCGCCGGCAACGCCCTGGCCACCCACGACATCGAGCTGGACCTCTACGGCACCAGCCTCGGCGTCTCGCAGGACCACGGCCTGCCGACCGAGGAGGGCCACGAGCACCATTTGCGATCCATCAACACCATTCGCCGCCTGGGAAGCATCCGCTCGGCCGTCGAGCGCGGCGTCCTCAAAAGCGGCATCATGTATGAGTGCGTCAAGCACGCCATCCCGTTCGTGCTGGCCGGCAGCATCCGCGACGACGGGCCGCTGCCGGAAGTTATCACGGACATTCTGGAAGCGCAAAGGCGGATGCGCGAGAAGATCCACGGCGTCGGCTTCTGCCTGATGATGGCGACGATGCTGCACTCGATCGCCACGGGCAACCTGCTGCCGGCGTGGGTCAAGGTGGCGTGCGTGGACATCAACCCGGCCACGGTGACGAAGCTGACCGACCGCGGCAGCATCCAGACGGTCGGCGTCGTCACCGACGCGGAGCCGTTTCTGCGGGCGCTGGTGACGGAGCTGGGGGTGCAAAATGCTTAGCCACAGACGGTCACAGACGAACACAGAGGCGATGTGTCGGACGAGCCTGGGATTGCCCTCCTTCATCCATTCTCCGTGTTCTCTGTGACCTCTGTGGCTAAGAATGGAGGGCGCCATGCGACAGCCGCGCATCCTGATGTGCCCACCGGACTATTACGGAATCGAATACGAGATCAATCCCTGGATGAGCCGGTCGCGCGGCAGCAGCCTCGAACGCGCCCGCGCCCAGTGGCGCCGGCTGCACGACACGCTCGCCGGCCTCGGCGCGACGGTCGAGCTGATGGCGCCGCAGCCGGGCCTGCCGGACCTCGTGTTCACGGCCAACGCCGGCCTGGTGTTCGGCACGCGCTTCTTCAGCTCGCGTTTCCGCCACGAGGTGCGCGCCCGCGAGTCGCCGTACTTCGACGCCTGGTTCGCGGCCCACGGCTTCACGGTGGAGCATCTGCCGGAGGGGATGTACTTCGAGGGGGCCGGCGACGCCCTGTTCTGCGGCCCGTCGCTGATCGCCGGCTACCGCATCCGCAGCGACGTGCAGGGACATCAGCACCTCGCCGGCCTGCTGCACCGCCAGGTGCTGCCGCTGGAGCTGGTCAATCCCGTACTTCTACCACCTGGATACGTGCTTTTGCCCGCTGGCGCCCGGCGAGGCGATCTGGTATCCCGAGGCGTTCGACGCCTACGGTCGGAAGGTGCTGCAAACGCACGTGCCGCGGCTGATCGCGGCGACGGAGGACGAGGCGAAGCGCTTCGGCTGCAACGCGGTGGTGGTGGGCAAGACGGTGGTGACGAACACGGGCTGCGAGAAGCTGTCGGCCGACCTGCGGACGGCGGGCTACACGCCGGTCGGCGGTGGAGCTGGACGAGTTTTTGAAGTCGGGCGGCAGCGCCAAGTGCCTGACGCTGCGGCTGGACGGCGAAGAGGCGGCGGTGTGGGAGTGAGGGGATCGGTTAGCCGCGATGCGCCAGCAGACCGCGCTCCGCGTGGTCTGCGAATCGCGGCTAAACGGGATCGCTGATGCGCTTCACGTCAGCAGGTCGATGCGCGGCGCGGGCCGTCCGCCGCGGCGCTGCACCCAGAACGTCAGGCCGGCGCCCAGGACGGCCAGGAGCTGGAACAGCACGACGAGGTCCAGCCAGACGGTGCGGCTGACCTGCTGGCGGACCATGCCGCGAAACATGGCTTCCTCGCGTGCCTGTGGGGCCGTGGGGGCCGCGTCCGGATGGATCTCCTTCGCCATGTCGTTGGCGCCGTTCTCCCCCGACGCGATGACGTTGTTTTCCAGGCTGAAGCCGAACACGAGTTGCAGCGCCAGGAAGAGGAAGAGAACCAGATTCAGCACCGCGACGATCCCCCAGCGCCAGGGCAGAATCGGGTGGAGCGCAGCCGGCAACTTGGACGACGGCAGGAACGCCAGCGCCAGGCAAGCGATTGTTATCAGGAGCGTCGGGATGAACAGCAGCAGGTAGAAGAGGAGGAGAATGTTGAAGCCTGGGGCGGCCGGCGGCGTCTTGCCGAAGGAGAGGGGGCCGGGAGGGCTGGTCGTGTCACTAGGCTTGAATGGATTGCCGACATTGGGATCGTAGTCGTACGTCCCGAAGGCGGCGTACCAGCCGTTCTGCCAGGCGGCGGGGACGCCGCCGGGATAGACGCCCGTCCATGCGAAGAACGACAGCACGAAGATCAGGAACACCGAGACGGGAGCGATGTACTGAAGCACCTTCGGGCTGAACCAGATGCTGTGCTTGCGCTGATAGCCTTCCGGCGCCGGCGTCGCCGGGTAGGTGGGCTGCTCCTCGGTGTAGGTCGGCGGCGGGCCGCCGTGTCCCGGAGGCGGCGGGGGCGGCGAGGACGGCGGCACCTGCAGGTCCAAGTCGTGTACCGGCGGGGGCGGGGGCGCGACTTCATGGACGCCGTAGACGTCGGGCGGCGGCATGGGGGACGGCGGCGGGGGCGGTGGAGGCGGGGGCGGCGGCGCCGACGACTGCGGCAGCGCCGGAACGGTGAAGGTGCCGGCGCACAGCGGACAGCGCATCGGCTGGCCGGCGTACTGTTCCGGCACGCTCAGCGGCTTCTGACAGTTCGGACATAACAGATTCATGATCGGCGGCCCTGCAAGGGGAATACGGATTGTGCGTAAAGTCTCATGCCGGGCGTTCCGTGTCAATGGCGATGAGCCTGAAACGCTTGCGGCAGGGCGTCGAGCAGGTCCGTGGCGATGAGAGAGGTTTCGCCGAGGGCGTCGCGCGCCAGGTCGCCGGCCAGGCCGTGCAGGTAGACGGCCAGCTGGGCGGCGGCGAACGGCTCCAGCTTCTGACCGAGCAGCGCCGCGGTCAGCCCGGTCAGCACGTCGCCCGTGCCGCCGGTGGCCATGCCGGGGTTGCCGGTTGAATTGATGTAGAGGCGGCGGCCGTCGGTGACAATGGTGTGTCGGCCCTTGAGCACCAGGACGACGCCGTGTTCGGCGGCGAAGCGGACGGCCAGGTCCTGGCGATTCGCCTGGACGGCGGCGGCGTCCGCGCCGATCAGCCGGCCGAACTCGCCGGGGTGCGGCGTCAGCACGGTCGGCCCGCCGCGGCGCTTCAGCAGGCCCAGCAGCGGCGGCAAGGCGTTGAGGCCGTCGGCGTCAAGAACGAGCGGCAAAGTCGTCTGTTCGAGGACCGCCCGGACGACGGCGGAGACGCCGTCGCCGCGTCCGAGGCCGGGGCCGAGTCCGGCGGCGGTGCTTTGACCGAGCAGGGCGACGAGTTCCGGGGCGGCTTCGGCGGCGAGCCGGCCGTGGTCGTCTTCCGGCAGGGGCACGGTCATGTAGCAGGGGTTGGCGGTCGCGGCGATGGGGAGGATGCCGGCGGGCAGGGCGAGGCGGACGAGTCCCGCGCCGCCGCGGAGGGCGGCGGAGGCGCAGAGGACGGCGGCCCCGGACATGCCGCGGCTGCCGGCCGTGAGCAGGACGCGGCCGAAGTCGCCCTTGTTGGCGTCCGGGTCGCGCGGCGCCAGGCGGGGGACTTCGGTGATGAGGTCGGGAGTCATGTGCATAAGCGTAGGCGGAGGGGAGCGAGAGGGAAAGGGGGAACCGACGCTTCATGGGTCCCATACGTCCTATAGGTCCTATAGGACGTATAGAGGCGGCCGCCCCTCCCCCGTTCGCTTGACCCTCCTCCCGACCCCGGCTAGACTCAGCGGAGTATGAGCAAAGAAGGAGAGGGGACCGAGCCGCGCCTGTCGCGGGCCAGCGTCGGCCGGCTGAGTCTGTACCTGCGCCGCCTGGAAGCGCTGCTGCGGGAAGGCACGACGAAGGTGTCCAGCGGCGCGCTGGGCGAGGCGCTGGGCGTCACCGACGCCCAGGTGCGGAAAGACCTGGCCTACCTCGGCAACCTCGGCCACCCCGGCGTCGGCTACGCGGCGCCGGAACTGGCGTCGGCGATCCGCCGGGCGCTGGGCGTGGACCGCGAATGGCGGGTGGCGCTGGCCGGCGTCGGCAACCTGGGCCGGGCGCTGCTGCGCTACCGCGGCTTCGCGGAGCGCGGCTTTCGGGTCGCGGCCCTCTTCGACGCGGACCCCGGCAAGGTCGGCCAGCGGATCGACGGCCTGGAGGTCCACGCTCCCGAGGCGATGGCGCGGCTGCTGCCGGCGCTGGGGGTGGAGCTGGGCGTCTTGACGGTGCCGGCCGAGGCGGCGCAGGCGTCGGCCGACGCGATGGCGGCGGCGGGGGTTCGCGGCCTGTTGACGTTCGCCCCCGGCGTGCTGCGTCCACCGGCAGGCGTGAGCGTGGTGTCGGTCGATCTGACGGTGCAGCTGGAGCAGCTGGCGTTCCTGGTGCAGCTCGGCGACCCGTGACCGCGCTGGTATGAGAGCGGGAGAAAACCGCTCCCTTACGGTCGCGTCTCTGCTTGTCCCTTCAAGATCGCATCCACCACGATCCCGCCGTTGATGGTCGGCCGCTCGTCGCGGCCGTTGTGCGGCAGCGTCAGCCGGAGATGGTCCAGGCCGAGGCAGCGCAGCATCGTGGCGTGCAGGTCGTGGACGTGGGTGCGGCCCTCGACGGCGTACAGGCCGACGTCGTCGGTGGCGCCGTAGCTGACGCCGGGCTTGATTCCGCCGCCGGCCAGCCAGACGGTGAAGCCGTAGGGGTTGTGGTCGCGGCCGGTGCCCTCGCTCATCGGGGTCCGGCCGAACTCGCCGGCCCATACCACCAGCGTCGAGTCGAGCATCCCGCGCCGTTTCAAGTCCTTTAGCAGACCCGCAATCGGCTTGTCCGTCTCGCGGCAGTGCAGGGCGTGGTTGCCCTCGATGTCGCTGTGGGCGTCCCACTTGCTGCCGGAGCCGCAGTAGAGCTGCACGAAGCGGACGCCGCGCTCGACCAGCCGCCGGGCCAAGAGGCAGTTGCGGCCGACGCGCTCCGTCGCCTTGTCGTCCAGGCCGTAGAGCTTCGTCGTCTCCGCCGTCTCCTTCGCCAGGTCCACCGCCTCCGGCCCGGCCGACTGCATCTTGAAGGCCAGCTCATACGACGCGATGCGCGCCTCCAGCTCGGCGTCGCCGGCGCGGTCGGCCAGGTGGCGGCGGTTCAATTCCTGGATGAAGTCGAGCTTGGCCCGCTCCGGGCCGCCGATCTCATTCGGCGGCGGATCGAGATACAAAATGGGCGTCTTGCCGTCGCGGAAGCGAACGCCCTGGTAGACGGCCGGCATGAAGCCGGTGCCCCAGTTGCGGCTGCCGCCGGGCGGGTCCTCCGCGTTGTCGAGCAGCACGACGTAGCCGGGCAATTCCTGGCTGGCGCTGCCGAGTCCGTACAGCGTCCACGAGCCGAGGCAGGGCCGGCCGCCCAGCACGTCGCCGGTGTTCATCTGGCAGATGCTGCCGACGTGGTTGAGGCCGTCGGCGTAGCAGCCCCTGAGAACGGCCAGGTCGTCGGCGCACGACGCGATTTCGGGGTACCAGTCGCTGACCCACTGGCCCGAGTCGCCGTACTGCTTGAAGGTGCGCTTGGACGCCAGGAGCGGCGTGTCGGAGGTGCGGCCCATCGCCGTGACCGGCCGCTTGAACGACGGCGGCAATGGCTGGCCGGCCAGCTTTGTCAGCTCCGGTTTGGGGTCGAACAGGTCGATGTGGCTGGGGCCGCCGTCGAGGAAGCACCAGATGACGCTTTTCGCGGCCGCTTTGAAGTGCGGCGGCTTCGGCGCCAGCGGGTCGGCCGGCTCGTCGGCGCGGCCGTCCTGCTCCAGCAGGGCCATCAGGGCAAGCAGGCCCATGCCGCCGCCGGCGCGGGTCAGGAAGTCACGGCGGGAGTGGGCGCACTCGTGATGCGGCTGGTTCATTTCAATCCCCGCCTGGTCCTATGAGACCTATAGGACTTATAGGTCCTATGAGACCTATCAATCCACGTACAAAAACTCGTTCGTGTTCAGCAGGGCGTGGCAGAAGTCGGCGACGGCGGCGTCGCGCGAGTGCAGGGCGTCCGTCTGCGCCGCCAGGAACTTCACCGCCAGCCGGACCTCGTCGTCCGTCGCCGGCCGGCCCCAGGCGAGGCGGTAGGCCCGCGCCGCCAGGCCGGCGTCGTCGGTCGGGAACTGCTTCGCCAGGTCGGCGCCGAGTCGCCGGGCGCGCTCCAGGGCGAAGTCGCCGTTGAGCAGCAACAGCGCCTGCGGCGCCGTCGTGGTGACGGCCCGCCGGGCGCAGCTGTTGTGCATGTCCGGCAGGTCGAAGGCGTCGAACAGCGGATAACGCAGGTTCCGTTTGGCGAAGACGTACACCGAGCGGCGGTCCTGGTCCTCCGGCTTCGCGTCCGGCTTCCAGGCGTAGCTGCTGATGCGGTCGGGCAGCTTCGGCCGGGCGCTGACGCCGAACATCCGCGCGTTCAGCTCGCCGCTGACGGACAGCATGGCGTCGCGGACCTCCTCGCCTTCCAGCCGCCGCCGGCGCGCGTGCCAGAGGAGATGATTTTCGGGGTCCGCTTCCAGCGCTTTGGCGCAGCGCGGGTCGTCGCGATCGACGCCGGAATCCTGCCGGTAGGCGGCCGACAGCACCATGAGCCGGTGCACGTGCTTGAGGCCCCAGCCGCTTTCGACGAACTCCGCCGCCAGCCAGTCCAGCAATTCCGGGTGCGTCGGCGCTTCGCCCATCACGCCGAAGTCGCTCGGCGTGGCGACGATTCCGACTCCGAAATGGTGCTGCCAGAGGCGGTTGACCATCACGCGGGCGGTCAGCGGGTTGTCCTTCCGCGTCAGCCATTCGGCCAGGGCCGAGCGCAGGCCGGTCGTGTCCGCCGGCCGACCGAGCGCCGGCTTCGGCGTCGCCGCCGCCGAGGAACGTCGGGAAGCCGGCCGTCACTTCTTCCTTCGGCTTGCGCCAGTCGCCGGTCTGCAACCGGAACGTCGGCGGCCCCTCGCGGCCGACGTCGCTCACGGCCATCGCCGTCGGCGGCGGTTCCGGCCGGCCCGGCTTCACCGCGGCCAGCTTCGTCTCCAGCTCCTGGTAGCGTTTCTTCTGCTCGCCGGGCAGCTTCGACTCCACATCCTTGGCCGCGCGGTCCATCTGCTGCTCCGCCATCCGCGCGATGATTTCCTGATACGGAGTGCGCTTCTCCGGCGGCGTCTGCTCGGCCTCGCGGATCTCGGCGCGGAACTTCATCAGGGCGTTCTTCCGCGCCTCCTCGCGCTTGCCGGCGACCAGGGAATCCATCTCTTTGCGGATGTCCTTCGTCGTTTCTTCCCAGGCGGCGAGCCGGGCCTGGTAGTCCTTGCGCTGCGGGCCGTCCAGGGCCGGCGCGTCGTCGCGCGCCCGCATCGGGGCGAAGAACGCCTGGAGGCGGTAGTAGTCCGACTGTGGGATGGGGTCGAATTTGTGGTCGTGGCAGCGGGCGCAGCCGAACGTCATGCCGAGGAAGGCCAGTCCCGTCGTGTCGGTGACGTCGTCGAGGATTTCTTGACGGCGCTGCTCCAGGTTGGCGGCGTTGTATTCGTCGGGCCACAGGCGGAGAAACCCGGTGGCGATCATGGCATCCGCCTTGTCCGGTTCCAGCTCGTCGCCGGCCAGCTGCTGGCGGACGAATCGGTCGTAGGGCAGGTCGGCGTTGAAGCTGCGGATGACGTAATCGCGGTAGCGGTGCGCTTCCGGCCGCAGGTCGTCGGCCTTGAAGCCGTCGGTCTCGGCGTAGCGCACCAGATCGAGCCAGTCGGTCGCCATGCGCTCGCCGTAGTGCGGGCTGGCCAGCAGCCGATCGACCACCTTTTCGTAGGCGTCGGGCGAAGCGTCCTTGAGAAAGGCGTCCTGTTCGTCGAGGGTCGGCGGCAGGCCGGTCAGGTCGAAGGTGACGCGGCGCAGCAGGCGCAGCTTCTCGGCGGGCGGCGATGGTTCCACCCCGGCGGCATCCTGGCGCGCGAGGATGAAGGCGTCGATGGGGTTGACGCACCAGGCCTTGTTGTGGACGGCCGGCAGGTCAGGCCGCCGCGGCGGCTGGAACAGGGCCGACGATCCGGCCGCGGCCCGGCCGGCGAAGGCCAGGAGGAGCAGCCCGATCAGGGGCGACAGGATAGCTCGGCGGGACATCGAACGCATTCCTTTTCCCGGAACGCAAGGCGGGCAGGTTCATGGATCGTAAAGCATTCGGGGCGCCCCGGCAAGGAAATTGGCAAGGAGTTTGAGACGAGACTTTCTCAGCAGGGGGAGCAACGCCGCGGCGTGGGCAGGTTTCCATGCGGCGCTGGTCAGGCTTTCGGCGATTGGTAGAATGACATGAGGAAGCAGGCGGCGGTATGCAAATAGGATGCAAGGAGGAAACCGGCCCGAAAGAAACGCAGGGAGGCCTTGACACAAGTATCAGATCCCGTTAGACTTAGATCATTCGGAGAGGTGGCCGAGCGGCCGAAGGCGCGGCACTGGAAATGCCGTGTGGCAGAAATGTCACCGCGGGTTCAAATCCCGCCCTCTCCGCTTCCCAAGAGCCGATCATCCCCTGTCTGCACGGATTCGTCCTGTCTGCCGGCGGTCGGCGCCGTCCTTCCACCGCGGGACGAGTGCGGCAGCCGGACGATCACGAAACGACCGAGCAGGCTCCCCGCGAAAAGCAAAACCACCGCGCTCAGCAGGGCGACGGGACCGCCGACCAGGACCAGGCAGAACGGGATCGCCAGCCCCCCGACCACCGCCAGGGCGCCGGCGCCTAGGAGCGGCTGGCGCGTGCTGATTTGATCCAGAGCGGGGCGGACCTGTGCCGCCAGCAAGCCCAAAGGAATGCCGTTGACCACGAGAAGCACCCCAAAAATGGGACGCAGAATGACCGCCGCTCTCTCCTGCCCCGTCAGGAGCGACACGGCCAGCATCCCGGCGCAGCCGAGCAGGAGCGCCGAGTTGGCGAGATAGCCGCCCAGCCAGCGAGCGTCTTTCCAGCCGGGTTGCGAGCTGGTGCTGAACAGGACCCCCTTGTAAACCGCGGCGCCAAACGCCGGCGCCAGCCCGCCGATCACGGCCAGCCGACGAATCCAATCAAGAGCTGTGGACCCGTCCGGCAGCAGGTGGGTCGCCGTGAGCAGCTCCAGCACCACGATCAGCGTCAGCGGCAGGGAGTAAATCGTGAGACACCACGTACCGAGGGACATCGGCGAGGTGGGCTTGAACACCCGCAGCATGTGATGGAAGCGCAGCGGGTCGCCCAGGTCCAGCACCAGACACGCCAGATCGGCGAATAAGAGGACGAGGGCGATCGGATAAGCCGCATTCGCCGCGGCGGTGAAGACCTCCGGCCGGGTCAGCTCGCCCGAGCGCCGCGACGAGGAACAGCCCCGTCGTCAGGTTGTTGAACAACAGGTCCCAGGCGACCAGCCCGTGCCAGTGCGGCGCCTTGGTCGTCGGGCCGGTCGCATAGCCGGCCGCGGGCGTCTGGGGTCGGGAATCGGCGTTCATTTCAGCGGCCCAGAAGAAACAGCATCGCCAGCAGAACGGCGATCGCGGCCAGCCCCCCCGCGACGGCGCGGACGTAGTCTCCCTTCATGTGCAGCCACGGGTTGAAGGGCTTTTCCGGCAGGCCGTACGTCGAGGGGCGATCGACCAGCAGATAGAACGAATTCAATTCGGAATACGTGTCGCTGGCGGCGTCGCCGTACAGGTGGGCGGTGGGGACGCCCCGGCGGTGAAGCTCCTCCACGCGCTTGCGGGCCTTCTCGCGCAGCTCGCTCGATGGGGCCGAACTGGATCGACTGGGTCGGACAGGCCTTGGCGCAGGCGGGCACAAGGCCGTCTCTCTGGCGATCGAAACAGAGCGTGCATTTGTGGGCGTGGCCGTCGAAGCTGCCGCGCGTGATGACGCCGAACGGGCAGGCCGCGATGCAGTAGGAGCAGCCGTTGCAGATGTCGGGCTGGATGTAAACGTTCTGGAACTCGTTATGGACGAGGGCGCCGGTGGGGCACGCCTGCTGACAGGGCGCCGTGACGCAGTGTTTGCAGACGTCGCTCATCATGAGCCAGCGGCCCGGTTCCGCCGACGGCGGCGAGGGGCCTGCGGCAGGCGACGCAGGAGAGATCAAGGGCAAGGAGAGGCGCCCCTCGCTCGCCCCTCCGTTTTGGGGGAATTGCTCGATGAACTTCACGTGCCGCCAGGACGTGGCCGAGAGTTCGCCCGTGTTGTCGTAGCTGTTGCCGGACCAGTGGAACCCGTCCGCCGGCAGCTGGTTCCATTGCTTGCACGCCACCTCGCACGCCTTGCAGCCGATGCAAACCGTCGTGTCCGTGTAAAACCCAGTGGCCGGTTGGGGCTTCGGAGGGGCGCCGCGGCGGAACGGGCCGACGAGGCGCTCCACCAGCGCCGACAGCCGGCCGCGGGGCGGGTCGGCCTCCTGCGGCAGCCGGGACAGCTCCATTTCTCTACTCGCCATGTCCAAATCTCCCTTCCGGCTGGGCGGCGGCCGGCGTGTCGGGGACCGGATCGCGCGTCGGCCAGGGCGCCGCGGGCTTCGTCGGGGTCGGCGCCCGGCCATCGAACCGGCCGGCCCGGACCTGGCAGGCGAACGCCTTGCATTCGTGCATGCTCACGTTGGGGTCGGCCACCAGGGAAGTCAGGTCGTTGGCGTTGGCGCCGACGCATTCTCCGGCGAAGGCCCAGTGGAACGGGATGCCGATCTGGTGGACGACGCGCCCCTCGACGACCAGCGGCCGCAGCCGTCGCGTCACCATCGCGCGGGCCTCGATCCGGGCGCGGGCCGACTGCACCGTAAGCCAGCCGCCGTGGACGATGCCGCGCTCGGCGGCCAGCTCCTGGCTCAGCTCGACGAACATCTCCGGCTGCAATTCGTTGAGCCAGCTGTTGAACCGGCTCATCGGCCCGCTCAGGTAATGCTCCGTGAGCCGGAACGTGGTGGCGACCACCGGGTACTCCGCCGTCGGCGTGTGCGCCAGCGCGGTTGAGCGGCCCCTCGAAGAACCGCACCGTCGGGTTGCACGTCTGCCGGGGATAGAGCAGGTTGCCCACCGGCGACTCGACCGGCTCGTAGTGCGTCGGCAGGGGACCGTCCTTGACGGCGCCGGGCGCGTACAGCCAGCCGAGGCCGTCGGGCTTCATGATGAACGGCCGATCGCCGGCGAGGGCCGCCATGCCCTTCGCTCCCGGCGGCGGCCGATAGTCCGGCGGCTTTTCCGGGTCGAAGTCCGGCTCGTCCAGGCCGACCCAGCGCTTCCGGTCGTCGTCCCACCAGATCAGCTTCTTGCGCTCCGACCACGGCCGGCCGTCGGGGTCGGCCGAGGCGCGGTTGTACAGGACCCGGCGGTTGTGCGGCCAGGCGAAGCCCCATTCCGGCTGCAAGCGGGTTGTCGGTGCAGCCGGCGCTCGCGCGCCCGGTTGCGGCCCGGCTCGGGGAAGACGCCGCTGTAGATCCAGCAGCCGCACGCCGTCGTGCCGTCGTCCTTCAGCTCGGAGAAGCCGCTCACCAGCTTCGGAAGGATGAAGGCGAAGATGAAGGATGAACCAGAGCGAGTTCATGTCTTTTTTCATCCTTCATCCTTCCGCCTTCATCCTTTAGTTCGTAGCCGTTGATCTCCTGCAAGACCTTTTCCAGGTCCGGCTCGCCCTCGATCCGGCTGACCGTGCCGTCGGGCAGGCGCGGCCGTTCATCGAAGTCGTAGTCCCAGGTGAGGCGCAGCAGCGGCTGGTCGCGGGCTTCGGTCGAGCCGGCGTAGAGCCGCTTGAGGCGCTTGCCGAGGTGGTAGAGGAACCAGGCGTCGGAGCGGCAGTCGCCGATCGGGTCGATGGCCTTGTCGTGCCACTGGAGCACCCGCTGCGTGTTGGTCAGGCTGCCCTCCTTCTCCGGCGAGGCCGCCGCGGGAAGGAAGAAGACCTCGGTCTTGATCTCGGACGGCCGGCGGGCCGTTCGGGTCGCTCTTCCAGAAGACGGCGCTCTCGATCTCGAACCAGTCGACGACCACCAGCCAGTCGAGATTGCGCAGGCCGGCCCGGTGCAGACCGGCGTTCGGCCCGCCGCCGCCGGGGTTCTGGCCGAACAGGAAGTAGCCCTTGACCTCGCCCCTGGCCATGCGGTCGAAGTAGGCCAGCTGCGAATAGTCGCCGTCCACCCGCGGCAGCCACGGGAAGCGAAAGTCGTTGTCCGGCGCGGCCGCGTCGCCGTACCACGCCTTGAGGAGGCTGACGATGAACTTGCGGAAGTTGGCCCAGTAGCCGGTCGGCAGGCCCTCCTGCTCGACGTAGGAATCCAGCGTCTCGTGCCGCGCGTCGGCGGCCGGCTGCGGCAGGTAGCCGGGCAGGAGATCGTAGAGCGTGGCGAGGTCGGTCGAGCCTTGGATGGTGGAGTGGCCGCGCATGGCCATGATGCCGCCGCCGGGCCGGCCCATGTTGCCGAGCAGCAGTTGCAGGATGCCGGCGGTGCGGATCATCTGCACGCCGGTGGTGTGCTGCGTCCAGCCCAGGGCGTAGACGATGGCGCTGGTCCGCTCGCGGCCGGAGTTGGCGCACAGCAGCTCCGCCACCCGCACGCAGCTCCTCCGGGGTGCAGCCGCACACCTGGGACACGATCTCCGGCGTGTAGCGGGAAAAGTGGCGTTTGAGGATCTGGAAAACGCAGCGCGGATGCTGCAAGGTCGGGTCGCGGGGCGGCTGGCCCGCCGGCGCGGCCGTCATGTCCGCGCGCGGAGAGGTGTGCGACGTGGCGCCGCCCATGAGGCCGTGGCCGTGAACGCCGGGTTCCGCCTTCTGCGCTTGCTCCTGCACCCGTCACCGGCGCTGGGCGCGCCTTCGTAGCCCCAGTGGCCTTCCTTGGCGTCGTATTTGCCGCTCGCTCGGTCGCCCTGGTAGCCGCTGAACAAGCCCGCCAGGTCCTCGGTGTCCTGGAAACCCTCCTGAATGATCGTCGAGGCGTTGGTGTAGGCCAGGACGTATTCCTTGAACCAGCGGTCGTTGGTCAGGACGTAGTTGACCAGTCCGCCGAGGAAGGCGATGTCGCTGCCGGCGCGGATGCCGACGTAGACATCGCAGAGCGCCGAAGTGCGCGTGAAACGCGGATCGACGTGGATCAGGGTCGCGCCCTTTTCCTTGGCCTTCATCGGCCAGCGGAAGCCGACGGGATGGGCCTCCGCCATGTTGGAACCCATGAACAGGACGCAGTCGCTGTTGGCGAGGTCCTGCTGATAGGTGGTGGCCGCGCCGCGGCCGAACGAGGCGCCCAGACCGGGCACCGAGGCCGAGTGTCATATCCGGGCCTGATTTTCGATCGAGACCACGCCCAGGCCGCCGCCGAACAGCTTCTTGATGAGGTAGTTTTCCTCGTTGTCGATCGTCGCGCCGCCGAGCGTGCCGATGGTGCGCACGGAGTTGAGCAACCGCCCTTTGTCGTTGCGTTCGGTGAAGTCGGCGTCGCGCGCCGCCTTGACGCGCTGGGCGATCTGGTCCAGCGCCCAGTCCAGCGTTCGCGTTTCCCAGTGGTCGGAATAGGGGGCGCGGTAGAGGACCTGCGTGACGCGATGCGGGTTGACCGCCAGTTGGAAGGCGTTGGCCCCCTTGGGACAGAGCGTGCCCTCGTTGATGGGGCTGTCCGGGTTGCCCTCGATGTCGATGAGCTGGCCGCCCTTGGTGTAGATCAGTTGGCCGCAGCCGACGGCGCAGTAGGGACAGACGCCTTCGGTGACGGCGGCGCCGCGAAGGCGCGAGGCCTTCTTCAGCGTCTGCGGGCTGAACGGCTCGCGGGACGGGTCCGGGCGAGAGAAGAGCGGCAGGCTGAACATGGCGTTTCCTTCGTTTCAGACGGCCGGACGGATGCGCTCGGCCCCGGTGTAGATGTTGAAGCGGTCGTGACGGACGAAGCCGATAAGGGTCAGGCCGTGTTCGCGGGCCAGATCCACCGCCAGGCTCGACGGCGCGCCCACCGCCGCCAGGATGGGAATCCCGGCGACCGCCGCCTTCTGCACCAGCTCAAAACTCACCCGGCCGCTGACCAGCAGCACCCCTTGGGAAACCGGCGTGTTCCCGGCGAGGAACTGGGCGCCGATGAGTTTGTCCAGGGCGTTGTGCCGGCCGACGTCCTCGCGCAGACACAGCAGGGCGCCGCACGGGTCGAACAGGGCCGCGGCGTGCAGCCCGCCGGTGCGGTTGAAGACGGGTTGCGCCGCTCGCAGGGCGTCGGGCAAGCGGTGGATGACGGCGGCCTCGACGATTGGCCGATCCGCGCCGGGCCGAGTTCGGACGGGCGCCCGCACCGCCTCCAGCGAGGCCTTGCCGCAAACGCCGCAGCTGGAGGCCGCATAGAAATGGCGCTCCAGCCGCGCCCAATCCACGGCCGCGCCGGGCCGCAGGTCCACGCGCACCCGGCTGCCCTTGCCGCAGGCGTGGACGCCGGCCACCTGCTCCGGCTCGCGGACGACGCTCTCGGTGAACAGAAACCCGACGGCCAGTTCCCGGTCGTCGCCGGGAGTGCGCATGGTCACGGAAACGGTTCGGTGCGTGCGGCGCCCGTCGATGTCACAACCCAGGCGGATCTCCAATGGCTCCTCCACGGCCAGCACGTCCGACTGGACGGCCACGCCGGCGCCGTCGATTCGGCACACGCGGACGGCGGCCAGGGCCGCGTCGGCGGGGGGATCGGTTCCGTTGGAGAGACGCACGGGCCAGTCCTCGTGGGGCGCATGGCAAGACTAGACGCCGGAGGGGCAAACGTTGTGCCGGCCCAGGCCCATACAAAATAAACCACGGAACACGCGGGACGCACGGAAAAAATGCGACCGTAACCAAACTCCTGCTTTTTTCCGTGCGTTCCGTGGTTGGTCTCTTGACCACGCCTCTCTTATCCTAACCCCATTCGCCGATCGTTCCGCCCGCCGGAAGAGACGACCGGATGGAGAACCTCCGACTGACCGGCCGACTCGCCGCCTACGGCCGCGCCGGCCTGCGCCGCGACCTGTTCGCCGGCCTGACCGTGGCCGCCGTCGCCCTGCCGCAGGCGATGGCTTACGCCCAGATCGCCGGAATTCCCCCGGTCTACGGCCTCTACACCGCCGTCGTCATGACCGCCGTCGTCTCGCTCCTCGGCTCGTCGTCCCACCTCATCAGTGGACCGACCAACGCGATCTCTCTTGTCGTCTTCAGCGCCGTCGCCGGATTGTCGCTCGACCCCCGCGGCCCGAAGGACCCGGAGCAGGCGCTGCAAGCGGTGTTCCTGCTCTGCCTGCTGGTGGGCGGGTTCCAGGTGGTCATCGCCCTGCTCAAGATGGGCGACCTGACGCGCTACATCTCGGAGTCGGTCGTCCTCGGCTTCATGGCCGGGGCCGGGCTTCTCGTGGCGCTGGGCCAGGTGCCCAATCTGCTCGGCCTCAAGCAAGAGGGCGCCAACGACCAGCTGCTCGTGGTCCGCCTGTTCGCCACGCTGGCAAGGGCCGGTTCGGACCATGCCGTTCAGTGGACCTCCGTCGCGCTGGGCGTGGGAACGGCCGCGGTGGTGGTCCTGCTCCGCCGCCTGGAGAAGCGGTTGAAAATCCTCTTGCCCGACCTGCTCATCGGCGTCGTCCTGGCGTCGCTGATCGCCTGGCGGTTCGGCCTGACCGACCCGGACATGGAAGTCAAGCTGGTATATACCCCCTTGCACGTCGGCGACTGGTCGTGGTTCAGCCGACTCAGCGGCAGCGCGCTGGCCATCGCCCTGCTCGGCCTTCTGGAGGCGCTGGCCATCGCCAAGTCGATCGCCTCCCGGACCCGCGAGCGGATCGACTACAACCGCCAGTGCCTCGCGGAGGGCGTGGCCAACATCGCCGGCTCTCTGTGCAACTGCATGCCCGGTTCCGGCTCGCTGACGCGCTCGGCCGTCAACTACCAGGCCGGCGCCGTCAGCCGCGCCTCGGGGCTGATCGCCGCCGCCGCCGTGGCCGTCGCCCTGCTGGTCTTCGCCGGCCTGGCCCGTTTCGTCCCCAAGGCGGCCCTGGCCGGCCTGCTGGTCGTCATCGCCTTTCGACTGGTGGACTGGAAACGCCTGCGCTACTGCCTGCGGGCCACCCGCTTCGACGCCGGCGTCTGCCTCATTACGGCCGTCTCCGCCGTCGCCTTCCCGGTCGAATACTCGATCCTCATCGGCACGTTCTTTTCGTTCCTGTTCTTCGTGCCGCGTGCCGCCCGCTTGCAGGCCAGCGAGCTGATCGTCAGCCCCGAGCGCGTGGTGCGCGAGAAGCAGCCGGGCGAGCCGTCGTGCGCCAAGATGGTGCTGCTGAGCCTGGAGGGAGAGCTGTTTTTCGGCGCCGCCCCGGAACTCGACGACTACCTCGCGGACCTCAAGCAGCGCGTCGAGCAGGGCGTCCGCGTCGTGATCCTCCGCCTCAAGCGCATCCGCAATCCGGACATGGTCTGCCTGGAAAGGCTGCAACACTTCCTGGAGGACGTGCAGGCCCACAAGGCGACCGTGCTGCTCTGCGGCGTGCGGCCGGACTTCGCCGCGATCCTGGACAATCTCCGCTTTCACCACTGGTTGCCGCGCGACCGCGTGTTCCTGGAGGAGGCGGCGGTGATGTCGTCCACGCTCCAGGCGGTGCGTCGGGCCTACGAGCTGCTCGGCGACGATCTGTGCCCGACGTGCCCCCGCCGCGGAGAGGCCCCGTCGGACAAGGCGGATTGGTATTATATGATTTGAACGATGCGGCCGGCGCCGTCGCGGAATCGATGCGTCACCGATCGCCCGCGTCGGATCGGATCGACGCCTCCAGTTGGGACAGGTGCCGGTCGAAAGCATCGTCCGGCGAAGGGAACACGGCGGCCAGCTTCGGCTCCAGCGGGCCGGGAGCGCCGTTCTGGTGCAGCTGCCGCAGGTACCCTGTCAGCACGGCCTTGGCCTCCGGTCGGTCGCGCAGCATCAGGTGGACCCACGCCCACGCCTCCCGATACTCCGCCGGCGTCATCTGCTTCACTTCGGTCAGGTTCTCCAACCGGGGCAGATCGGGTTTATAGGGAAAAGAGCCGGCGTGGCGCAGGCTTTCGACGTGGGCCGGGTTGACGCCCTTCCAGTCGGGCGGCAGCTCGAAGTACTCGGCCAGCCCCTCGTCCAGCCACAGCGGCACGTCGCGGATGACGCTGTGCAAAAGGGCGTGCGTCAGCTCGTGGCGCAGGTCCTGCTGGATGCGGTCGCCCCAGAACGTGTAGACCTCCAGGTCGTCGGCGCCGCCGATGGTCCGCGGCTGAGCGATGAAGAAGGCGCGCCGCTGCGGCAAGTCGGGGTAGCGCGCCTGCATGAAGCGTTCATAACTTTTGCGATCCTCGAACAGGTACACTTGTACGGTGGCGTCGCCGGGCGCAAGCTGCAGTTCCTTGCAGATCTGGTCGCGCATTCCGGCCAGCTCCTCAAACAGCGGCTGGTCGCGCGGCACCTCGAAGTCGGAGACGAACACGTACGGCGCCACGCGGAACGAGTACTTCGACGGCGGCGCGGGAGCGGCCGCGGCCGGGTCGTCCCCGTGGGCGTCGGTTCGGTCGGTGGCGTTCATCTTGAGCGAATGGCAGCCGACCAGCAGCGCGAGGACGGCGGCCGCCAGGGCAATCTGGGGAAGACGGGGCCTGCGGCGATCGAGGGCGTCGTTTGCACACTTGCTCATGAGAACCTCGATTCGCCCGCGGCAAGACGGTCGTCGCGTCCGGCGGGTGGGAGGGCGGAACATACGCCGGCCCGCCCGATTTGACAAGGCGAGTCGGTCGCCAAGTCCGTCCGGGGAGGCACACCCGTCCGGGGAGGAGTGCACGCGAGTTCATCGGCGAACCGTCCGAAACCGTCCCGGCGGGTTGCGTATCCCCGCGCCGCCGTTACAATCGTCAAGGTCGATCCCACGGCTGGGGCGGAGGCGCGCATCGTATGAAAACGTCTTCCGGGGTGCATGTCCCCCTCGCGCCGCTGTGGAACGCCTACGCCGCCGGGCTGCCGTCCGCCGCTGAGCTGGGCCGTCTCCCCGACCTCGGGCCGCGCTTCTCCGCCGTCCTCTCCGCCACCGCCCGCTTCCTCTACCCCGCGTTCCTCGACGACGCCTCCGACGCCGACCTGTCCGCCGCCCTGACGCGCTTTTACGAGGCCGTCGTCGATCCGCCGCTCCACGCCGGCGCGATCCAATCCAGGATCGGCATTGTCCGGCATGGGCTGGGATGCCTGCTGCACGGGCGCGACCCGCTGCCGGCCCGGATGGGGGCCTGCCTCGCGCCGGGCGGCCCGTATCACGTCGCCGGACTGGGACCGGCCTTCTGGTCGGCCCTGTTCCAGGCGGCGCAGCGGACGCGGCGCCCTGGCTGGACGCCCGCGGTCGTCGCCGGGTTGCGGCGGCTCGACCTGGCCCGCTGGCGATCCGGCGACGGGCCGGCGCCCGTCTACGGCGGCCTTCTCGCCGCTTACGAACGCATCCAGGCCCTGACGCCGGAGGCGAACGCCCTCCACGTCGATCATTTTCTAACCCTTGTCGCATCCATGAAGGGCCGCGACCTGTCGCAGCGCGGGCGCCTTCTGGATGAAGCCGCCCCGGTCGCCGACGCGGTTCGGCGGGTTCGCGGTCAGACCCCGTTGCGGCAACGGCTGAAGGAGCGCGGGGAAGCGATCGCACAAGCGCAGGAGCGGATGGAAGCTGCGCTGGCGCAGTGCGACGGCCCCGGCATCCGCGCCGCGCTGACCGCCGCGGACCCCAGCGCCGGCCGGTCGAGCCTGAACTGGCGGGCGCACGCGGAGACGCTGACGCTGTGGGTCGGGCGGCTGTGGGAAACGGATGATCCGTATCCGTTGCTGGCCTCATTCTGGGAGGCCGATCCGCTGCCCGGCGCGGGGCTGTGGCTGCCCGCGGGGGTGCTGCATCTGCGCGACCCGCAGGCGTTCGCCCCCTGGAACGAGGCCGTCCGCCAGGGCCATGCGACGCTGGACGACGCGCTCGACGGCGCCGGTTCGCCGGCCGAGCGCTACCGCCTGTTCAACGAGGGTGCGGCCTGGTTGCGGCGCCGCCATTCGATCCACCCGCTGGAGACGGCCGAGGTGCTCGCCGCGCTGGCGCCGGAAGCGAACCGGCGCGACGCCCCGGCGGCGGCGTTCGGCGGCTTCTGCCCCGACACCTTCCGGTTCCTGGAGGAGCTGGCCGCCGACAACCGCCGCGACTGGATGGAGGCTCGCCGCGGCCGCTACCGCTTCGCCGTCCGCGAACCGCTGGCCGAACTCTGCCGGGCGCTGGCGGTGCGCTACATCCGGCCGGTGCTGCACGGCGTCCACGGCTGGGACCTGGAGGTGGAGCGCGGAGCGGCCGCGCCTTGACCAGCATTTGCAAGAACGACTATGGCCGGTCGCGGCCCTATAACACTGCTTTGTGGATCGCTTTTTGTCGGCGCGGGACGGCGGGCCGGCGCGACGCCCAGCTCTTCGTGCGGCTGGACGCGGCCGGCCTGCGCTACGGCCTGCGCATCGGCCGCAAGGCCCGGGACGCCTGCGCCCGCTTCCGCGACAACGTCGGCAAGTACGCCGATCTGCTTTATCGAACGCTGCGCGACGCCGGCGCGCTGGCCGCCTGCCGCTTCGGCCGGGCGGAGGGCGGAGACGCGCCGCACGGCTTCGCCGGCCCCGACGATCTGCGCGTGGGCGGAGGGGCGGTCGTTCGAGGTCGCCGTCGGTCTGCCGGCCGACTCCCCGATCCTCGGCGGCGACGAATTGGCCGGCGAGATCCTGCTCACCTTCGACCGCCTGCTGCCGGTCTACGCCTGCGCGGTCGAGGACGACCCGCTGCCGTTCCTCGTGAGCCGGGACGGTCCCGCGCCGGGCGAACGATTCACCGACGCCGATTTCCACCGGACCACGTTCCTGTCCGACGACTGGCTGCGGCGGACGCGCGGCCTGCTCGACCTCAAGCGGCAGCTCATCCTGCAAGGCGTGCCCGGCGCCGGCAAAACGCACGTCGCCCGCAGCCTGGCCCGCCTGCTGACCGCCGGCCGCGACGAGGCGGTGCGGCTGGTGCAATTCCACCCGGCCTACACCTATGAAGAGTTCGTGGAGGGAGTAAAGGTCCGATCCATCGAGATCGACGGCCGGCACGACGTGACGTACCCCGTGGAGGACGGCTTGCTGTGCGCCTTCGCCGCGGAGGCGGCGCTGCGACCCTCGGAACCGCACGTCCTCATCATCGACGAGATCAACCGCGGCAACTTGCCGCGCATTTTTGGAGAGCTGCTTTATCTATTGGAGTACCGCGACCAGGCCGTGACGCTGCCCTGTTCGCGGCGCGGCTTCCGGCTGCCGTCCAACCTGTACATCCTCGGCACGATGAACGCCGCGGATCGTTCGACGGCGCGGGTGGATCAGGCGCTGCGGCGCCGCTTCTCGTTCGTCGAGATGCCGCCGGACGCCTCGGTGCTGTCGGCGTGGTATCGCGTCCACGTCCCGGCGGACGGGCCGGCCTTCGCGGAGCGGGCGACGGCCCTGTTCGACCGGCTGAACGCCCGGCTGCGCGCCGACCTCGGCCCGCAGGCGCAGGTCGGCCACAGTTATTTCATGGCGCCGGACCTGGACGAGGACCGCCTGCGGCTGGTGTGGCAGCACCACGTCCGGCCCCTGCTGGACGAGCATTTCGTCGGCCAGCCGGGCCGGGCGGCGACCTACGACCTGGATCAGATGCTCGACGGCGAGCCGCGCGGCACCGGCGGACGGAAACGGCGGCCGGCGCGGGTGTGAAATCCAATGATCTCACCGCAGAGAACGCGGAGAACGCAGAGGGAATACACACATGAAACGCACAAATCATCTTTGGCATTTTCTCTGCGTTCTCTGCGTTCTCTGCGGTGAGATTTCCGCCGTCCGCGCCGACGAGCCGACGCCGCAGCAGGTGTTCGAGAAGAGGATCCTGCCGATCTTCCAATCGCCGAAACCCTCCAGCTGCGTGCAATGCCATCTCGCCGGCGTGGACCTCAAGAACTACATCCTGCCGTCCAGCGAGAAGACGTTCCTGTCGCTCCGCGACCAGGGGCTGATCGACCTGGACGCCCCGGAGAAATCGAAGATCCTTCAACTCATCCAAATGGGCGACTCGGACAAGCGGCCGGCCTCGCTCATCCAGGCGAAGACGCGCCAGGCGGAGTACGACGCCTTCGCCGAGTGGATCAAGGCCGGCGCCCGCGACCCGAAGCTCCGCGACGCGCCGAAGCTCGACCCGGCCGAACGCGCCGCCCCCGCACGGCCGGTCGAGGTCATCCGCCACGACCGGGCCGATCATTTGCTGGAGACGTTCGAGAACACCGTCTGGGCCATGCGCTTCCGCTGCATGGGCTGCCATGCGGAAGGGACGCCCCAGAACGAGAAGAACGTCAAGGAGTACGGCGAGCGCGTGGCGTGGATGAAGGCCGACGGCCCCGCCGCGACGCTCGACTACCTGCGCACCACGAAATTGATCAACGTGGACGACCCGGAAAGAAGCACATTGCTGCTCAAGCCGCTCGCCGCCGTCAAGCACGGCGGCGGCAAGAAGTTCGTGCCGGGCGACGAGGGCTACAAGGCGTTCCGCGACTTCATCGACGACTATGCGAAGACCGTCCGCGACCAGTACACGAAGGCCGACGACCTGCCGAAGGCCGACGGTCCCGACCGTTTCGGGAGCGACGCCTGGCTCAAGCTGAGCAACACGCCGCCGGAGTGGGGCGACAAGCTGTTGCAGGTGGACCTGTACGCCTGGGACGCGGCGAAGAACGACTGGCAGGCCGAGTCGATCGCGTCGTCGGATCGCGTCGTGTGGGGCAAGGGGCGGCTGTGGCAGCACAACCTCGCCCTCCTGGCGCCGCGTGAGTCGGACCAGGCGAAGGCGTGGAGGGCCGGCAAACCGGCGTTGCCGAGGGGCAAATATCTCGTGAAAGTGTACGTGGACTCGAAGGGACGCCTGGCGGACGACTGGAAGGCGCAGCTCGGGCCGGACGATTACGTCGGTCAGGCGGAAGTGCAGTCGGGCTGGCCGGAGGGGTATGGGAAGATGACGGAAATCGACGCGGCGAATGTGCGGAAATGAAGGCTTCAAGTGCCCCGAGAGAAATCCCGATATTCCCTGTTGAGTATGCCCTTTGAACATCGGGTTCTCCCCGGGCCATGTTTCTCCGCCTCCACGCACCGCTTCGGGCGGCCGGGACTCCCGCGCCTCCCGCGAGCGCCGTTCCCGCCGACCGCCGGCGCCGGGACCTCCTGGCGATCGCCGTTCTGGTCCTGTGTACCTGGGCGTTGCACGGCCACGGCTTGACGCTCGGCTTCTGGTTCGACGACCACAATCACTTGGAACTCTGCCGCAAGAACGGCTTCAGCGACCTGGCCGGCGGCAATCGCTTTGACTGGACCGGACGCCTCACCCACGTCTGGTGGGCCGGGCAGGAAACCGGCTGGGCCTATTATCGCCCGCTGACCGTGGCGTTGCGGGCCGCCCAGCTCGACGTATTTGGCCTGAATCCGCTGCCTTTCCACGTCGTTCATTTGACCCTTTTCAGCCTCTCCGTTGTGCTGTTTTACGGATTGCTGCGTCGCTGCGGCTGGGGCCCCGGCTGGGCGTGGTTCGCGGGGACGTTCTTCGTCCTGCACCCGGCCAACGCCTTTACGACTCCCTGGCTCGCCAACGACGGCCCCGTCCTGGTCGGCCTGTGGCTGCTGGCGGGGCTGTGGCTTTTCGACGCCTCGGCGCGGCAGGGCCATCGCCGGCTCGGCCTCCTGGCGTGCGTCTTCGGCTGCTACGCCCTGGCCCTGCTCAGCCGCGAGAACGGGATCGTGGTCGGCCCCCTGCTCGTTCTGTTCGATTTCCTGGGGGTGGGCCGACCGGGGGGGTTCGGATCGGCGGCAGCGACGATCCCCCAGGCGACCTGGCGCCGGCGCTGGGCGATCTATGGTGGGTTGGTCCTCCTGGGTTTGGCGTATCTTCCCTTCCGGGCCTGGTCTCTCGGGGCGGCCCCGGCGCCGCGAAGCCCCTACTTCCATTGGCCCACGGAACCGGGCTTCTTCGCCTGGCTGCCTTATAAGATCCTTAACGATCTGGTATGTCTGCCGCTGGGCCTGCCGTTCGTGCCGATCGTGGACGTGCCCTGGTGGCAGTCGCACCCGCTGACCACGGCGGTCGCCGTGCTGCTCGTGGCGGCCCTGGCGGCGGCGCTGCTGGCGCCGCTGCGGCGGTCGCGGGCGGCGTGGGGCGTCCTCGCCGGCCTGGCCATCGCGCAGGCGCCGACCCTGCTCGCCTTCTCCGCGCCTTACAACTATTACCTGGCCACGGCGGGCTGGGCGGTCCTGCTGGCGATGTGGGCGCGCCGCCTCTGGGCGACGAAACCGCGCCTGGTCGTCGGCGCCGCCGGGGTGCTGGCGGCCGGGTACCTGGCCGGGTTGTGGGCTGGTTCGTGGATGCTGCATTCGGCGGCGACGGCCGAGCGGCTGGTGCGGACCGACGTGCTGGCCGCCCGGCCCGCGCAGTTCCCGCGCGGGACCCGCCTTTTCTTCATCAACCTGCCGTTCTTCGCGGCGGAGGTCGGCCCGGCCCTGCGCAACGCCGCCGACCGGCCCGACCTGGAAGTCTACCCGCTCACCTACGCGCCGGAGCTGTTCTTTCCGGGCGCCAAGGTCGCCGTCGAGCAGGAAGACGACCACACGTTCGTGGTCCGTTCGCGCGGCGGCGCCTTCTTCGGCGGCGACTTCGGCGACCGGGTCCAGCTCGGATGGTACGGCGCGAGGCGAACCGACCTGAACCGCGGCCCGTTCCCCGTCCGACCGGCGGCAGGGCCGATGCCGTTCCGGGTCGAAGTGATCGAGGGCGATGCCACGGGCGTCCGAGCGTTGCGCTTCGTCTTTGATCGTCCGCTCAAGGACGCCGGCTATCGCTTTTTCCTGAGTTCGCGCCGGGCGTTCGCGGAGGAACTCCATTTCGACGGCGGCCCCCTTGCCGCGGACGAAGGCGACGACGACGATCCCGACCCCGCCGGCCTCAGCGCCGACCAGCGCGCCGCCGCCCGCGATCGGGAACGCGTGCGCCGGATGCAGATGGCCTGCCGGCGCGTGCTGGAGGTCCTTGCGGGTTGGCCCTTCTGAGCGCCTCCGTGCGCTCACGCGATCCGGCTCGCCGGCATTTCTCTACAATAGCTGGCAGTTCACCCAGCCTCCTGCTCGTGGAATGGCAACTCTCATGTGCGTGGCGCCGTTCCACAAGACGATCGCCGGAATCACGTCGCTCTCAAGAAAACTCCGCCCCCCCCGTTGGCCGTTTCCCGCTGGAAGTCTGGCTTGCGCAGGGTTGACGAACTGCTTGCACGTCCATGCGCGTCCTCCAGACGACGTCCCGTTCCGCATTCCCGAACGCGCCTTGTACCCAATCCTCCTCCGTCATAGAAGATCATCTGCTGGGGCGCTGCAGCAATAGGACTGATAAGATATTAGGGGTCCTATTCATCCCATGCAACTGATTCTCGTTTCTCCGAGGGTCCACGATGTCACCGCGACCGATCCGCCGCGCCCTTCTCAGCGTCAGCGACAAGACCGGGCTTCTCGACCTCGCCCGCGGCCTGGCCGCCCTCGGCGTCGAGCTGATCTCGACCGGCGGCACGCGCAAGGCCCTGGCCGACGCCGGTCTGGCGGTGCGCGACGTGGCCGACGTTACCGGCTTCCCCGAAATGCTGGACGGCCGCGTCAAGACGCTCCACCCCCACATCCACGGCGGCATCCTCGCCGTGCGCGACAACCCCGAACACGCCGCCGTCCTCGAGAAGCACGGCGTCGGCTTCATCGACCTTGTCGTATGCAATTTGTATCCATTCGAGGCGACGGTCGCCCGGCCCGGCGCGACGCATGAGGAAATCGTCGAGAACATCGACGTCGGCGGCCCGACGCTGGTGCGCGCCGCGGCCAAGAACTACCACGACGCGGCCGTCGTCGTCGAACCCAGCCAGTACGCGGCCCTGCTGGGGGAGATGCAGCAGAATCGGGGAGCGCTCGCGGCGGAGACGCGCGAGCGGCTGGCGGCGGCCGCCTTCACCCGCATCGCCGCTTACGATCAGGCCGTCGCCGCCTACTTCGCTCGCCGCGCCCCCCACCCCACCCTCCCCCACCCGTGGGGGGAGGGAAGGGAGGGGGCGCCGGCGTCGCTCGACTGTCATTGGGTCAAGCGCTGCGACCTCCGCTACGGCGAGAACCCGCACCAGAAGGCCGCCTTCTACGTCGATCCGGCCGGCCGCCGCGCTTGCGTCGCCACGGCGGAAGTGCTGCACGGCAAGGAGCTGTCCTTCAACAATATCGTCGATCTGGATAGCGCGCTGAATGTCGTCCGCGAGTTCGTGCAACCGGCCGCGGTCGTCGTCAAGCACAACAACCCCTGTGGGGCGTCCGTGTCGGCGTCGCTGGCGGAGGCGTTCCGCAAGGCCTACGAGGGCGATCCGCAAAGCGCCTTCGGCGGCGTGCTGGCGTTCAACCACGAGGTGGACGAGGCGACGGCCCGCCTGGCGACGGAGCCGAACCGCTTCATCGAGTGCGTCATCGCCCCCGGCTTCAGCGAGGCGGCGCTGGCGCTGTTCACGACACGGCCGACCTGGAAGAACAGCGTCCGCCTCCTGCGCACCGGGCCGCTCGACTCCGGCGCGGCCCGGGGCGTCGTTCTGCGCGACGTGGACGGCGGCGTGCTGGCGCAGACGCCGGACGACCGAGGCCCGGAAGAAGACTTCAAGGATGCTCAAACGGCGACGAAGCGGCCGCCGACGGGCGCGGAGTGGGCGGACCTGCACTTCGCCTGGGCGGTGTGCAAGCACGTCAAGAGCAACGCCATCGTGCTGGCCAGGGACGGCATGGTGGTCGGCGTCGGGGCCGGCCAGATGAGCCGGGTGGACTCGGTCCACATGGCGGTGCGCAAGGCCGGCGACCGCGTGAAGGGGTCGGTGCTGGCGTCGGACGCCTTCTTTCCGTTCCGCGACAACGTGGACGAGGCGGCCAAGGCCGGCGTGACGGCACTGGTGCAGCCGGGCGGCTCGAAGCGCGACCAGGACTCAGTCGCGGCCTGCGACGAGCACGGCCTGGCGATGGTCTTCACCGGCTTCCGGCACTTCCGCCATTGACCCGCGGCCCCGAGGAAATCGTCATGCGGAAACTCGCCGCGGAACTGTTCGGCAGCTTCGTCCTTGTCTTCGCGGGGACGGGTGCCATCGTGATCGACGGCGTCAGCCGCGGCGGCGTCTCGCACGTCGGTGTGGCCCTCACCTTTGGATTGGTCGTCCTGGCGCTCATCTACGCCCTTGGCGACGTTTCCGGCGCCCATCTCAACCCGGCCGTCACCCTGGGCTTCTTCCTGGCCCGCCGGTTGGACGCCCGCTGGGTCGTTCCGTACATCCTGAGCCAGTGCGCCGGTGCGCTGCTCGCCAGCTTGCTGCTGCGCGGCCTGTTCCCGGATCAGCCGGACCTCGGATCGACGCAGCCCGCCGGCTCGGCCTGGCAATCCTTCGTGCTGGAGACCGTCCTGACGCTGTTCCTCATGGTGGTCATTCTGTGCGTCTCGACCGGGGCGAAGGAGAAAGGCATGATGGCGGGCGTCGCCGTCGGGGCGGTCATCGCCCTGGAGGCGCTGTTCGCCGGCCCGATTTGCGGCGCGTCGATGAACCCGGCGCGGTCGCTGGCGCCCGCCCTGGCGTCGGGCCGGCTGGACAATCTGTGGATCTACCTGATCGCCCCCGTCCTCGGCGCCGCCCTGGCCGTGCCCGTGTGCTGGTGCCTCCAGGGGCGGAACTGCTGCTTCGGTTCGTGCAAGGAGCCTTCGCATGACGCCGCTGGTTGATCGCCCAAAACGGATCGTCTTCGTCTGCGTCGAGAACAGCAACCGCAGCCAGATCGCGGAGGCCTTCGCCCGCCTTCACGGCGGCGCGCGCGTCGAAGCGTACAGCGCCGGCTCGCGGCCGTCGGGGAAGGTGAACCCGCGCGCCGTGGAGTTCATGCGCGAGGTGGGTTACGATCTGACGGCGCATCGGTCGAAAGGACTGGCGGACCTGCCGCCCGTCGAGTTCGACGCCGTCGTCGGCATGGGCTGCGGCGACGAGGGCTGCCCGCTGGTGCGGGCGCGGCGCCGCGAGGAGTGGGCCATCCCCGACCCGAAGGAGCTGCCGCCGGAGCAGTACCGCGCGGTGCGCGACCGGATCGAGGCGGAGGTCAAACGACTGCTGGCGGTCCTGTCGTGACCAGCCCGCAGCGCCAGCAAGGGATTTCGTCGAAACCCTTGCTGGCGCCTTGCGCTGGTCAAACGGTCGCCCTCACGGCGCCGTCGGCTTGAGCAGCCCCTGGTCCTTCATCCAGTCGGCGCAGCGCTGCGGCCAGGTGGAACAAGGCTTGTCGCTGGGCCGCAGGCCGAAGCCGTGGCCGCCCGATTCGTAGACGTGCAGCTCCGCCGGCACGCCCGCCTTCTTCAGCGCCAGATACATTTCGACGCTGTTCTCGGCCCGGCCCTTGTCGTCGCCGGCGTGGACGAAGAACATCGGCGGCGTTTCCTTCGAGACGCGGATTTCCGGACTCAGCGAATCGCTGTCCCGCGCGACGACGCCGCCGGGGTAGACGCAGACGCCGAAGTCGGGCCGGCAGCCGACCTTGTCCACGTCGTCGATCGGCTCGTAGGCCCGCTTGTCGAAGTTGGTCGCGGTCCAGGCGGTCAGGTGGCCGCCGGCCGAGAAGCCGAGCATCCCGATCCGGTTGGGGTCGATTCCCCACTCCTTGGCCTTGCTCCGCACGAGGCTGACGGAGCGCTGGGCGTCCATCAGCGCCTGGATCGGCGGCCGGTCCTTGGGGTTGTCGGGCCGGCGCGGCACGCGGTACTTGAGCACGACGCCGGTGACGCCGATGGAGTTCAGCCACTCGGCCGGATCGACGCCCTCCTTGGCCCAGGCCAGGTTCGTGTAGCCGCCGCCGGGGGCGATGATGACGACCACTCCCGTGTCCTTGTCCTTGGCCGGCCGGTAGACCGTCAGCGTCGGGTGCGAGACGTTCGTGATCGATTGGATTATATTGGGATCTTTCTTGTCCGCCGTGGCTTTTTCCTCGCCGATGTCGGCCGTATCGCCCGGCGGCTTGCCCGGCCAGACGTCGAGGACGGCGGGCTTGTCGGCGGCCGCCGCCGTGGCGCAGCCCAGCGCGACGGCCCAACCGACGGACCAGAGCAATCGTTTCATGATCTCCCCTCGTGTGAAAACGCCGCCGCGAAGGGCGGCCGGTTCGGCGAACTGCGTACATCGTAAGCAGGCGGCGCCCCGGTGCAAGCAAAATCGCCGGCTCGCCGCCGCTCAGAACATGGCGCGGTACAGCACGAACCCGATGAAGGTCAGCAGCCCGGCGATGATGAGCGACGGGATCGTCACGAAGATGATCGCCCAGAGCAGGTTCGACCGTCCGGTGCGGCCGTTGTAGGCGCACTTGCATTCCCGACAGCGGACGTGGTGCAGCAGGGCCGGCCCGTAAAAGCTGCCCCACGGCGTCCACAACACGCGCTTCGGCCCCTCCGCCCCGCAGCGCGGGCACGGCCGAAACCCCTTCCGCTTGATCGGCGGGGCGTCCTCATCCGCCTCGATCTCGACCACATCCTCTTCCTGCCGGCGCACGGTCCGCTTCGCCTCCATGACGTCCTCTGGACCGGCCTCTCCGGGCACGGCGACCAGATGCTCGCAGCGCGGGCAGGGAATTTTCGCGCCGGCGTGTTCCGCCGGCAGGCGGAAACGATGCTGACAATTCGGACAGGTGAGTGTTTGCGCCATGAGGGAGCGGGCCTCCGGTAGAAAGGAACGTCGGGCCGTCTTTCGGCTGTAACCGACGGCGGCTGCGGCGAATCCAAGAAAGGGATGAAGCGATGCGAAGATAGTAATGGACTTCCGGAGCGGCTGGCAAGCGAATTGCAGGAAATGGCGGGAACATTACCGGGCGGGCCAGCCGCCCCGTACAGGAGACGCATCCGTGAGCAAACCAGCCCCGAACGCAACGACGAAGCGGCGCACGACGCCGGACGTGCCGTATTTCGTGTTCCACGACTCGTTCGAGCTGCCGGAAGCGGAGCGGCTGTACGGCCCGGCGGACGGCGACGATCGCTCGTACCGGGCGACCCACATGCCGGACGACGTGACCCGCGACTTGAGCCGGCGGATGCACTATGCGGCGTGGCGGCTGTCGCGGGTCGCCGATTTCCGCCGCCGCGCCCACTGGGGCCGGCGGTATTACTCGTTCCGCGATCGGGTGGTGCTGGGCAACCGCAAGCTGATCTACCGGGCTGTGGGCCGGTGGACGTCGCCGCCGGCGTGGGCCGACGACATGGCCGGCGACTGCCAAGTGGTGCTGATTCAGGCGGTGGCGGCCTACAACCCGTGGCTGGGCATTCGCTTCAGCACCTACGCCTTTACCTGTCTGATGCGGGCGCTGTCCCGTCTGTCGCAGCGGCACGCGGCGGATCGACTGTCGCGGTCGCTGCCGCTGGAGGCGCTGCCGGACGGCGAGCCGCGCGACCGCGGCGCCGTGGAAACGCCGTTCGCCCGCGCGCAGCGGATCGACGAATATCTGCGCGACGGCCACGCCCTGTTGTCCGCGCGGGAGAAACAGGTGCTGCTGCGGCGCTTCAGCCTGGACGAGCGGATCAAGTCGGGGACGCTGGAGCAGGTCGGCCGCGAGCTGGGGCTTTCCAAGGAGCGCGTGCGGCAGGTGCAGGCCAGCGCCCTGGGCAAGCTCCGCAAGGCGCTGCTGGAGGGGACGACGGCGTCCTGAGTGGCGAGCGGCGGCAGGAATGATACCCGTAGCCGCATTCGCCAGAATGCGGGCCGACAGCCATTCACCCGCATTCTGGCGAATGCGGCTACGAGTAAGGTATTTCCCGCCCCTCGCCTCACGCCGCGCCGCGTCCCCGCGACCGCAGAGCGCGGACGTGCTTGCACTGGAAGCCCTCCACGTCCTCATGGCGGTAAACGTGGTCGGCGCAGGTGCAATGCCAGGTCAGGCCGCCGCCCGCTTCGCGCTCCACGGCGATCTGATAAGTCATTCTTCCGCCGTCCACTTCCCACAGCAGCGCGCAGCCTTCGCCGCCGGGGTCGGGACCGCGGTAGATCAGGCGGAAACAATAGCGGCTGCGGGTCCGCTTACGGGTCGGACCAGGCAGGTCCGCGAAAACTACGTTGGCCGTCGATGTCATGGTCCGTGGCTCGTCCGGGGCGCCTTTCCCATCCAATCCATTCATTATACCGCGACGGCGGCCGCGGTCCCAGGTCGGCAGCGTGGGGCATAGCGTGCGGACCCGGCTGACGGCTTCGAGCCGATGCACGGCGATTCAGTTCAGGGGCGCGGGCGGCCCCTTCCTCCGCGCCCGCCGCCGCGGCCGCATCCCTCGCCGCCACCGCACGGCCGCTGCCGTCAGCGCCCCCAGCACCACCGCCGCCAGCACCGTCAGCATCCCGCGGTAGTCGTTCGGCCCGTCCAGGAAGACGTGCGCCGCCCACAGCGCCGCCGTCAGCGGGCCGCCGAACGTCAGCGCGTCCCGCACCCACTGCGCCTGTCGCGCCCATACCCCCTCGTAATACTCCTGAGCCTCCTTCACACTCGTCGTCACCATCTGGTACAGCGCCGGCGCCTCCAATCCCTGGTGCAGCGTCCGGTACAGGTCGCCGCCCATCGGCTTGCGCGTCACCTCGCTGAACCAGAACTGGTTGCGAAACGCCGTGAACCGACGCAGGAGCGCCCGCGCCCCACCCAGTCGGCCTCCCCGCGCCACCTCGCGCATCAGGTCGTTCGAGAACGCCAGCAATTGAAACTTCTGATACAGCGTAAAGAGGTAGAGCGGCAGATAGTCGTTCTCGATCGTGTGCGGCAGCGACCTGCGGTTGAAGCCGAGGTCCTCGACGGCCAGGAAGACGCAGCTCTCTTCAGCACCATCGCCTTCCAGCAGCGCCACATCGCCAGCCGGTTCTCCCGCGTCACCCGGCGGCGCCTGCTCCGGCGACGGCGCCCAGACGGGGTTATGCACCGTGTCGCCGAGGTGATGGCAGGCGGCGTACTCGTACAGCACGCGGTCCTCGCCGCTGGCGAAGGCGCCCGCCGGCAATTCCTCGGGGCCAAGGCCGGCCAGGTCCACGCAGGCATAGGACAGCAATTGCAGCCGCTCGCCGTAGGCCCGGCCGGCTTCCGAATCGGTGTAGGCGGTTTCATCGGGGCTGCGCTGGACCGGCCGGCCCAGCGCCTCCGGGTCGTGCCGCGGCTCGGTCAGGCCCGCCGTGAGGAAGTTCATCAGGTCGCACGTCCGCACTTCCTCGCCGCTGGCGAAGCGCAGCGTCGGCAGCGACCAGGCCAGCGACGGCGGATGCACCAGCCGCAGGGCCGCGTTCAGGGCGATCAGCCGCGACAGCCGCGGCGGCTCCTCGTCCAGCCGCACCTTGAACGCCAGGAAGCCGAGGCCGGACGGAAACAGCACGGCGTCGATCCAGTCGAGCCGCGCCGGGATCTCGGTGAGCAGACTGCTCTTGCCGGGGGCGCCGCGACGGGCGGAGAGCGTGAACGACGACAGCGGCGCGTGAACGGCCGAGCGGCAGGTCAGCCGCAGCACGGCGTCGGCGGGCGTCCAGTTCCGCCACGAGCGCAGGCCGTCCGCGCTCCAGCCGCGGATCAGGCCGACCCAGCGGGCGAACTGCTCGCCGGGCGGCTCGCCGTCGAGACAGGCCGTTTCCGGGTATAAAAGGCCGCGAATGTAGGGAAGAAAGAAGGCGGAGCCGTCGAGGGCCTCGGCCGCGTCGCGGTCGCTCAGCCGCGCCCACCACGGCGCCCAGCGGCGGTCCAGGGCGGACAGCCGGGCGGCGCGGTTCGCCGCCGTCAGGTCGTGGACGAAGGGGTAGACGGCGACGGTGAAATGGTTCAGCAGCACCGGATCGCCGGGAGTCGGCGTCATGGCGGCCCTCTCAAGGGGCGTCACTTCCGGGTAGCGTCTTGGTTCGTCCTATAAGTCCTATGGGACTTATAGGACTTATGGGACTTATAGGACGAATGGAGTCGCTGCTCACTTCCCCGCGCTGAGGTCCGCCAACCGCTTCTGCGCCTCCTCGATGCGCTTGGGATCGGTTTCGCGGTTGACGATGTCCTGATAGATCTGAATGGCGTGGTTGCGCTCGCCGACGTTGCGCTCGTACAGCCGCGCCGCCCGCAGCCGGGCGTCGAACTGCGTCTTGGGGTTCCACTCGAAACGGCGCTCGAAGTAATGGGCCGCTCGATCGTACTGCTTGTACGCCTTGCTCTCGTACACGTCGCCGAGCTGGTAGGCCGCGTCGCTGATCTTGTCGCTCTGCGGGTGGTCCGACAGCAGCTTCTGCAGCAGCAGTTCCGCGCACCGCTGGTTGTCGATGTAGTCGGTGCCCCAGCCCTTGTCCTTGTAGGTCATCGCCTGCTTGTACAGCTCGTTGGCCTCGGGGACGTTGTAGTTGGCCTGAAGGTTCGGCGGCGGCACGTCCAGCTCCATGCGGAACGCCTGCTTGGTGATCCGGTGGAACTGCAGCAGCTCGTCCTCGGCCCAGCGGGCGCGCTCCAGGTCGCCGCTGGAGATGTAGTAGGTGCGGAGGTTCTCCAGGCTGAGCTGGTACTCGCGGCGAGCGGCGATGAGGCGCTCGACCTTGTCGATGTCGGAAGCGCCCGCGGCCGGGGCGTCCTTGGGCTTGTCCTTGTCCGGCGGGGCGTTGGACGTCTGGGCGTAGAGGAACGCACCCAGGCCGAGGGCCGAACACAGGGCGGGGACAAGGGCGAGGACCGCGAAGCGGCGCGGCATGGATCGATTCTCCTTCCGGTCATCCGACCGGCCCCGGGTGCGTCGGCGGCGGCGGCGTGGGGTTGCGGGACTCGACGCGGCCAAAAATCATCCGTCCCGCCGGCGTCTGCAGCACGCTGGTGACCGTGATCGTCACTTCCTGGCCGATCCACGAGCGCCCCTGCTCCACCACCACCATGGTGCCGTCTTCGAGGTAGCCGATCCCCTGCCCGAACTGGTCGCCCGGTTTGACCAGGCGCACCACCATCACCTCGCCGGGCAGGGCCACCGACTTCAGCGCGTTGGCCAACTCGTTCAGGTTGATGACCTCGACCCCCTGCAACTGGGCGATCTTGTTGAGGTTGAAGTCGTTGGTCACCACGCGGGCGCCGAGCGCCTTGGCCAGCACCACCAGCCGCTCGTCCACCTTGTGGACCTCGCGCAGCTCGGACAGGTTGCCCTCGTGGATCTGCAACTCCACCTTGGGGTTGCTCTGCATCCGCTTGAGCATGTCCAGGCCGCGGCGGCCGCGGTTGCGCTTGAGCTTGTCGGAACTGTCGGCGACGGCCTGCAACTCCTGCAACACGAAGCGCGGGATGATCAGCCTGGTGTCGATGAACCGCGTATCACAGATATCGGCAATCCGGCCGTCGATGATTACGCTGGTGTCCAGGACCAGCGGCCGCGCTCCCTTGATTTGCTTCGAGAATTCCACGTAGGGGATGATGAAGCGGAATTCATCTTTGGTCTGCAAGAGCGTGGAAATGCAGACGTAGCAGCAGACGGTGGTGATGACCATGCGGACGACCAGCTTCAGCGTGAACTCGGCGCCCGCCTGCTGCGGCATGTCGAAGTTGAACAGGAACGGCTCCAGGGCGGTGGACAGCAGGTAGCCGAGCAGCAGGCCGAGCAGCAGGCCGAAGTAGAGGGCCGACAGGGTCGTGATCTGCTTGTTGCGGAACCAAACGTCGGCCACGACGATGAGGATTCCGCCGCCCAGGACGCCGAGGAAGAGGGCCCAGGCCTGGACGTTATTTTCGGGGTTGACCCGGAAGAAGTTGCTGAAGGCGGCCATGGCCAGGCCGATCATGATGACGCCGTAGCAGAGACGCATCGACCACAGCAGCAGCTGGCCGGATTGCATGGGCGCCTTGAAGCGCGACCGCAACAGATCAAGCGACTTCCGAAACACCGGAAACCTCCGAGGAATGATGGGCCAGAGGACGGAGGGCGCGGGGCCGCCGGGGCCGGGGGCGGCGATCGACTCCCCGCTGAGGCGTCCGCGCAGATGAAACCGCTATCATACACGAAGGTATAGGGATGCACCAGCGGCCGACAAAGATGCAGGCCGCGGCGCCGCGGTCAACGGTCACGGCGGGGCAGGCTTGACACAATCATGATAATACTGATAAAGATGGAGAGGTTTCCGAACGGATAAGGACTTCGGGGGCTTTCGAGGAAGAGGCCGCCGGCCGCCCAAGGGACATCGTTATGAGCGAACCGCGGTTCCGCGAGGAGCAGATCGCCGCCGCCAACCGGGAGCTGGCGACGGCCCCGCCGCCAACCATCCTCCGCTGGGCGGTGCAGACGTTCGGCAAGAAGCTGACGATGGCGACGGCGTTCGGTCCCGAGGGCTGCTGCCTGATCCACATGCTGGCCGCGATCGACCCGGAAACCCGCGTCTTCAACCTCGACACCGGCTACCAGTTTCAGGAGACCCTGGAACTGCGCGAGCGGATCGCCCGGCGCTACGGCATTGAGGTCGAGTACATCCGCCCCGAGCTGACCGTGGAAGAGTACGAGGCCGAACACGGCGGCCCGCTCTACCGGCACCGCCCCGACCAGTGCTGCCACGACCGCAAGATCCTGCCGCTGCGGCAGGCGGTGGTCGGCTACGAGGCATGGATCAGCGCCATCCGCCGCGACCAGACGACCGACCGCGCGGCGGCCGACCTCATTCAGTGGGACCCGAAATTCCAGCTGGTGAAGGTCAACCCGTTGCTGGCCTGGACCAAGAAGGACGTGTGGAAATTCATCGTGGACAACGAGGTCCCGTACAACCCGCTGCACGACCAGGGCTATCCGAGCATCGGCTGCTGGCCCTGCACCAGGCCGGTCGGCGAGGACGGCGACGAGCGCGACGGCCGCTGGGCCGGCACCATGAAGAAGGAATGCGGCCTGCACGTCATCGAGGTCCAGGGCGGGAGCGGGATCTAGGATGCGAATCTCCGCGAAGGCCGAATATGCGTGCGTCGCCATGCTGGAGCTGACCGCGAACTATGCGGACGGCCAGCCGGTGCGCATCAAGGCCATCGCCGACGCGCAGGGCATCCCGCCGCGGTTCCTGGTGCAGATCCTGTTGCAGCTCAAGACGGCCGGGCTGGTGGCCAGCGTGCGCGGCGCCTCCGGCGGCTACCAGCTCGCCCGGCCGCCGGAAAGCATCACCCTCGCTTCCGTCATCACCGCCATCGACGCCCGCACCCTGGCGCCGCGCTCCGCCCTGGCCGCGGCCAACCGCTCGCCGGCCGTGCAGACGCTCCTCGCCGTCTGGCGCGAGATCCAGTCGGAGGAACAACGCCTGCTTCAGCAGCTGACCCTCGCCGAGCTGATGCGCCGCACGCAACTGACCAACGCCCTGACGTACCAGATTTGACCGAGGGAACAGGAAATAGGGGACAGGGAACAGAAGGGCTTGCTCAATGAGGAGTGAGGGCCATGAGCCGGATTGAATCGCATCGCGATCTGATCGTCTGGCAAAAGGCCATGAACCTGGCCGTCGAGGTCTACCGACTCACCGACGGGTTTCCGAAGTCGGAGACTTATCGCATGGTTTCTCAGCTGACCCGAGCGGTCGTCTCCGTTCCAGCGAACATCGCCGAGGGCAACGCCCGCGGGACGCCCCGAGAGTACGCCTATTTCCTGAGCGTCTCGAAAGGCTCTCTTATGGAAACGGAAACCTATTTGTTTCTTGCGATCCGCCTTGGCTACATTACTCAGGAACAGGCCACGCCGGCGCTCGGCCTCGTAACGGAGGTTAGCAAGATGCTGACGGCCATCCGTCGCCGTCTCGTGTGACGGCCATTCTGCTGTTCCCTGTTCCCTGTTCCCTGTTCCCTGTTCCCTTCCAAGAGAGGAGACTGGAATGGCCGACCTGATCCCGCCGCACGGCGGACTGAGCGAACCCGTCAACCGCAACGTCCCGGCCGCCGAGGCCGACGCCTTCCGCGGCCGCGCCGCCGGCCTGCCGCGCGTGGCCGTCAGCGACGCCGACCTGTCCACCCTCTACCGCCTCGGCGACGGCGGTCTCAGCCCGCTCACCGGCCCGATGGACAAGGCGACCTTCGACCGCGTTCTCGCCGAGGAAGTCGTCGTCCGCGACGGCAAGAAGTACGCCTGGACCATCCCGCTGGCGTTTCCCGCGTCGGCGGAGCAGGCGGCGACGCTCAAGCCGGGCCAGACCGTCGCGCTGGTCAACGGCCGCGATGAGATCGTCGGCGCCCTCGACGTGACCGACGTGTATCCGTGGGACAAGACCGCCTACGTCAAGGGCGTCTACGGCACGGAGCGCTGGGACCATCCGGGCGGCCGGATGGTGCAGAACGACCCGCGCACGCACCTGCTGGGCGGCGAGGTCCGCGTCTTGCCGCAGCCCAAACATCCCGAATACGGCAAGTTCATCCTGTCGCCGCGCGAGACGCGGGCGCTGTTCCGCGAGAAAGGCTGGAAGCGCGTCGTCGCCTTCCAGACGCGCAACCCGCTCCACCGCGCCCACGAGTACGCCCTGGTGGCCGGCCTGGAACGGCTGACGCGCGACGGCCATTTCGCCGGCGCCGTCCTCAACCCGCTCGTCGGCGAGACCAAGGGCGACGACGTGGACGCCGTCACGCGGATGCGCACCTACCAGGCGCTGATCGAGACCAGGGCGCTCGGCGAGGGCGACAAGGACGAGACGCTCTGGAAGAAGGCCGGATGCGACATCACGGATCGCATTTTGCTGCTCGGCCTGGACATCAAGATGTTCTACGGAGGGCCGAAGGAGGCGATCATGCACGCCGTCTATCGGCAGAACTTCGGCTTCACCGACATCGTCATCGGCCGCAAGCACGCCGACGCCCCCTACGAGGACGGCAAGGACATCTGGGACGGCCTGGCGGCGCAGCGCAAGTTCGACGAGCTGAAGGGCGAGCTGCTCATCAAGCCGGTGAAGATCGGCTTCGCCGCTTATTACGAAGAGCTGGGCCGCGTCGGCCTGGTGGAGGAGTGCGAGAAGAAGGGCTACACGAAGCAGGTGAACATCGCCGGCCGGCTGATGCGCGAGAAGCTGCGGGCCGGCGAACTGCCCGACCCGCGCGTCATGCGGCCGGAGACGGCGCGCATCTTGATTCAGAGCATGAAGGGGAAGTAGCACCCCGCGAGCCCGAAGCGCCAAGCAAGGGTGAGCAATCGCCTTGCCCGCCCTCTCCAGGAACTCTCTTCGAGAATTGCGGACGTAACACAGACGTAAAGAACATTATACACGGTCGGTGCGCGTACCAACCCCCTCCCCGCGCCGCTTTCCGAGATCTGCCCGCATCGTCGTTGGGACTGCTGGCACGCCTACCGTCGGGCCGCGGTCGCGTTGGGACGCGCTCACGGCGCCGCCGGCTCCAGACGATAGCCCAACTCCGCCGCCTTCCGCGCCAGGCCCTTCACCTGGCGTAACCGATACGCCTCCTCACAGGCCCCCTGCTCCTGACGCACGTATGCCTCGCCGTACTTCAAGAGGCGGTACACCCGCTCCGCGATCTTCCGCGCCGTCGCCACCACCGCCTTGCCGCCCCCGGCCCGCGCCGCAATCCGCCGGTAGAACGCCCCCAACGCGTTCTTGGCGTGGTGGCAGCCCTGCGCCGCCAGGCGAAACGCCCGCGCCGCACGGTTGGAGCCCCGACGCACCCGCCGGCTCCTGATCTTCCCCGCCGAACCCTGGTGCTGCGGACAGAGCCCCAGCCAACTGACGAACCGCTTGACCGTCGGGAACTTGCTCAGGTCCGTGCCCAACTCGCTCAGGACCACCAAGGCCGTCGCCGCGTCGATGCCCTCGATCGCCGTCAGGTCCACCCCCGCCAGCCGGAACAGCGAACCGCGCACGTCGAAACGGGCTTCGTTCGCCGCCCGGCCCCGCTTGCGAGGCTTGGGCGGCAGGGGCCGGCCGCCGCTCTTGTCCGTGAAGGTCCCCAGGTAGGCTTCGACCTGCGCGTCGCACTCGTGCAGCCGCGCGTGGTAGCACTCGTACAACGCCAACGCCTGACGCAGCGCGAACAAGTGTTCCTCGCGCCAATTGCCCTGCAAGGCCCGCGCCAATTCCGCCTCCGTCCGCCGGCACCGCTCGTGACGCAACTTCGCCAACTCCCGAGGATCGCGTTCGCCGCGCAGGATCGCCTGGAGGATGGCCAGGCCCGTCACGCCGACCACGTCGCTGACCGCCTCGGTCAACTTGACGTTCATCTCCTCCAACGCCTTTTGCACGTGCTGGACGTGCTGGCCGGCGTAGCCGATCAGCATCTGCCGTTGCCGCAGGTAACCGCGCAGGACCACCACCTGATCCTCCGGCCGGAACGACGCGCTCAACAGCCCGTAGCTGTGCAGCCGTTGAATCCATTGGCAATCCAGCACGTCGCTCTTGGGCCGGCCGGGCGCGTGCCGCGTCTGCCGCGGATCGACCAGATAGACCGCAAAGCCGCGCCGCTCCAACAGTTCGAACAGCGGCACCCAGTAGACGCCGGTCGATTCCATCGCCACCGTGGTGACGTCGCAGGCCTGGAGCCAATCGGCGAGCGCCTCCAGGTCGGCGGTGCAGGCGCCGAAGGCGCGGACGTGGGGCGGCAGGTGGGCAGCCGGGTCGGCGGGGTCGGCGGCCACCGCCGTGGGCGGCACGGCGACGTAGTGGCGCGCCGCATGGACGTCGATGCCGGCGGCGTGCGGGTTGGTGACCCGCAGCGGCTCAGGGGAGGCGACGATACGACCGTCTTGGCGAAAGCGTGGCGTCATGGCGACCTCGGGATGAGGGTGCGGGTGGTCAACGGGCGAAGGGGCCGCGGGCGCGGGAGTGCGTAACGGAGGCAGTCTCTCCAACGGGAACACGCCGCGGCGTGTCGCCAATGCGGTCGTCGCAGACTCCCGGGACCAAGCTTGCTTTCGGGCACGAAGCGCCAAGGCACGAGCGGCCACCTCGACCCGCGGCCCCGCACCGATAGGATAGGCATTCCCGTGGCGCGCTGGACCTCGGGCCCAAGTACCGGGTTGAGGTCACCATCCCGGGGCGTCAGGGCATCCGCGCTGAGCGCGACTTCCATCCCACTCGTGGGAGCGCCAACCTCCATTGAGGCCTCGCGCCACGGCTTCTCACCCCGTTCCTGGCAGCGGTATCGCCGCGGAACGGGGTGAGGAGTTTGCTTGGCGCTGCGGGCTCGCGGCCGTTCCGTCGATTCGCCCACAGCCGGAGTTCAGCCGTCATCGGTTTTCTTGAGTCCCGCCACGAACTTCGCGATGACCTTTGTTTGCTCGCTCCCGATTCGGGCGACGGTCTTTGCCACCTCCGCAATGAGCGGATCACGGTCCACGTCGAAGCTCTGCGGCGGCTGGGCCTTGATCGGGATGCACGCAAGAGCAACCACACCCTTCTCCGCGCCCGCTCCCGCAGCTCCGCGAGAATGAGCCCAGCCGCCCAGAATGTTCCAAAGAGCGTCTTCCCCTTTTTGACCGCCTTTTGACCAGACCCAGGGCACGACTTCGCCACAGGCTTCCTTGTCGAGCGAAACAGCGATCTCCGGCGGGGCTGTGACCCACACGCCGAGTGCGAACCATCCGCCCGGCACGGATGGGTGCTTGACGTGGGCGCGCCAAGACCAGTTGTTGACGACGAAGGTCCGTTTCGTTTTGGCGTCGAGCGTCGCCCCCTGAGCGGTGAAATGAACTTCCACTTCTCTGCCGCACAACGCAAGGAAATCCGCAACTTGTTCGCAGGCGGCATCCCCGACAGTACGGGCCATTTGCACGACGTGTTCCGCGTCCTCCAGCCCCGTCAAGTCTCGTTCTTCACCCTCTTCCAGATCGGCGTAGAGGCGAGTCATCTCGGCCATGTACTTCAGGTAGAACACCAGCGGCTTACCGAGCGACGTCATGGCTTGCACCCTCCGAACGAGATTCGTGGACGGTTTTGAGGTAGGAGGCCACTGCATACGGATTGGGAGCGTCCTCGCCGACGTTGCATGGGAAGTGGCAAACATCCTGAAGGACGCCGGCCAGGTAAAATCGCAGGAAGTGGAACCCGGGCTTCTGGCGCAGCCCGCCGTAGACTTTGCGGAAAGCGTTGACCAGTTCCAGAAAGGAAAGCGCCGTCCATTCATCGCATCCGCTCTCAGGCTCACGGCCATCGGGCGTCAGGAAAACGCGATGCGTTTCTCGTCCTGCCGCGTGCGAATCGATCCACTCGTCATACTTGTCGAGTTGCCTTTCGGATTCCCAGGCATTGATCTTCGCCTCGATGACCAGCACCCAGCCACCGTGGTCCGCGCTTCCCCATGTCCCTGCGGCGAGCACGTCCAGCCTGCCCATTGCTTCGGACTTGCCGATCATGACCTCGCTTGCAAGGCGCACCTCCCCCAGCCCGTCAGAGCGTGGCACGCCGACCACGCGGCGCAACAGCGCGGCGAGCAGGGCCGTGCCGAAGCCGTGTTCCTTGTCGGGGTCAAGCAGCCAGGCCAACACCCGCGTGTGCGCGGTTTCCAAGCGCCCGTAGTCCATCGTGCGGAACAGGCTGATTGGGCACTTTAAGGGGTCGTCTTCCTCCAGTTTCGCGAGGCGGCCCCGCACCAAATCCTTGGTTCTCGTTCGCCATTCGTTGAAGCGGTCGGCGAGATGCAGAAGGTGGGCGTCCGACAGGACGGGCAGAGTGGCGTGGACCTTCTCCAAGTCCGACAGGAACGCTTCCGACAGCGGCGGTCGCAGCGTAGTGTAGACCTTCTCAAGGTCGGCCAGAAATGTGGGCGACAAGATGGCGCTCATCCTTCCCCCTTTTCCCCCCCCACAATGGGGATTATAATCCGCCGGGGAGGCCGCGTCAAGCGCCGCAGGCAAATTCTCCGGGACCGACCGGAGGTCTCCCCCAGCCGTGGCACGGTCAGGAGAACATGCTACAACGGGGCGGCATCAGCCGGCTCACGCCGGCCGCTCGCCTTGCTCCCGTCGATACTCCCATCCCATCCCGTCCATTTCCTGTGGGGGCGTTCACGGCGCCGCCGTGTGTGGCAGGAAGAACACGCCGGTGACGAACGTGCCGAGCCACAGGGCGCCGAACACGAACGCCAGCGCCAGATGCGCCCGGCGCCGCCGCGACAAGCCGGTGTAGAGCATGACCGGCATCAGCAGCGCCGACGGCACGGAAAAGCACAGATGGATGTCGAGGGCGCGGCGCAGCTCGGCGTTGCCGTTGATGTAATCGAAGGCGCCGGGGTTGAGGAAGCGGATGACGACCTCGAACGCGATCAGGGCCGTAACCGTCAGCGCGAAAAAGACGATGTTGATGCGGCCGTGGAGGCGGATTTTGCCGAGCGCCAGGGCCGCGAGCGAGGCCAGCAGCAGCAACGTGACGGCGGCGACCGCGACTTTCAGGGCGAGGATGACGTTCGGCCCGCTCAACACAGTCGGCACAACTGGTCCTTTCCCGGCGCTCCGCGGCGATAACTTCATGGTAGGTCGCGGACGGGGGAAGGCAAAGGAGGGGGGACGCATCCGCCCCGTTGGCCGTCATCGGATCCCGATCGCACGTCGCCAATCGACTTCCCAAAATCAATCTCCCGGTTGTCCCAGTTTCTCCGTCCGATTGAAGACCCGCAGCTTTTACGGTCGATAGGAATCTGCAACTTGAGTCGTTCGCGCCGATCCCCATACCTGTTTGGCGAATGACCGTCATGAAACCCCGCAGATGGCAACCGGGCGTCCGCCTGGCCCTCGCGCTCGCTGGTTTCGGCTTCACCGCGAAGAAGACTAACGATGAAAGACGTCACAAAGCGCGTCGGAGCGGTCAACGCCGTCCCTCGGATGGTTGCCGCCATCCTGGTGGGGAGCGCGGTGCTGCTCAGCCCTGCACCGGGGCGAGCCCAGGCGCCGCCCCCGGCGACCCCGGCCGCCGATTCGACCCCGCCAGCGCCGGGGCCGACGGGCGGGGCGACTGCGGACGGGCCGGCGTCGTCGGGCCAATCCGGCTTGCCGACGTCGGATGGGCTGGGAAGGACGTGGTCGGGCCCTCCCAGCAAGGCCGAAGGCCCCAAGACGTTCTGGGAGACGGCATGGCCGACCATCGTCCCATACCCGCGCACGGGCAACTTCTACGTCGCACCCTCGGGGCCGGGGTACTACACGCTCTATGACTTCTTGCAGGACCGCGAATTGCAGGACCGGCCGCGTAACCCGTACCTCCAGTGGGGCCAGAACGCGAACCCCTTCTTCAACGTGGATTTCCGCTACCTGGACAATCCAAACAACACCGAGTCGTTCCTGTTTGATTCGCTGAAGCGGATTCACCGGGGAGATGACTGGTTGTTCTCCACGGGCGGCGAATTCCGCGACCGTTACTCCAGCCTGGACAACGCCTACCTGTACAACAAGAAGCCGCTGGCCGGCGCCGACGAGGACTTCAACGTGATTCGGGCGCGGGTTTACGGAGACCTGAACTACCTGGACGTTTTCCGGCTGTACGGGGAGTTCATCAGCGCCGATTCTTCCCCCCAGACGATTCCGCATTTGTCCTCGGACGTCGATAAAGCCGACATCTTGAACCTGTTTGTGGAAGTCAAGGTTCTGACCATCGGCGGCGACGCCCTCTACGTCCGCGGGGGCCGGCAGGAACTGCTGTTCGGGTCGCAGCGCCTGATCTCCCCGTCGGACTGGAGCAACGAACTCCGGACCTTCCAGGGCGTCCGCGCCCTGTACCACACCGACAAGGTCGAAGAGGACGCGTGGTGGGTCCAGCCGGTGATCGTAAACACGGGCAAGCTGGACAGCGTCGATGACAGGCAGTGCTTCGTCGGCGACTACTTCAAGTACCGCTTTAACAAGGACGTCAGTCTCGACGCTTACTGCCTCTACCTGGATAACGACAACCAGACGTCTGCGGGACGGAAGGGGGTGCTGGGCGGCTACGACGTCAACACCCTGGGCAGCCGCCTCGTCGGTCAGGCCGGGGACCACGGCCAGTATCTGTTTGACTTCGAGGGGGCCGTCCAGTTCGGCGACTGGTCCAACCAGACCACCGAAGCCGATATGTACGTCGCGGGCCTGGGTTACTGGTTCAAGGACCTGCCGGCGATCCCCACCTTCTGGGTCTACTACGATCATGCGTCCGGCACTCAAGATCCGACCAACGGCGCCGAGCACCGGACGTTCAACCAGTTGTTCCCCAGCGGCCACAGCTATTACAACGCCGAGGACCTCTTCGGCCGGCAGAACATCAACGACTTCCACCTGGAGCTGGGCCTCTTCCCGCTAGACTGGCTGCGGTTCACGGCGGCCTACCACGTCTTGAGCCTGGACCAGGCCAAGGACGCCCTGTACAACTCCAGCGGCTCGGTCGTCCGCCAGGACGCGACGGGGAAGTCCGGCACGGACATCGGCGACGCCCTCAGCGGCTCCGTCCAGTTCCACCTGGACAATCATCAGCTGATCAACATCAGTTACGCCCATCTCTTCTCGGGAACGTTCATCAAGGAAACGGCGGTCACCCCGGCCGCCGCCAAGGACCAAGACTCCCTCTGGGCTACCTACCAGCTCAAGTGGTGACCGACGAGCAGAGGCGCGGGAGTGGTGGGACAGGCGGGATGGACCGCGGCCTGTTCCACCGCCTCCCCCGCCATGCTTCCCGATTGCGGCGGCTGCGCTCCCAAGGCGCGCGTCCCCGAACGGGTCGTTCACCCGATCAGCACGGTGGGGCAGCCGATCATGATGGTCCCGCCGTGGGCCGTCAGGTCGGTCATGCGGGCGGCCGGCATTCCGCCGATAAACACCTTGAAGCTGCCCAGCGCGATCACGTCCGGCGGGCCGATGCCGGCCAAGGCGGCGGCGAAGGCGGTGGCCATCGCCATAGCGACCGGGGCCGGCGTGCCCGGCGGGATCGGCGGCGGCGGTGGTCCGCCGCACACCGCCAAGTCGGTGACGCGGGCGGCGGGCGTGCTGCCGATCAGCACCGTCGGCGCGCATGGCCCCTTGATCGGCCCGCCGACGTGCGGGATCAGAACGGTGAACATCGGGCAGACGTGCATGTCCCCCATCCGCGCGGCGGGCATCCCCATGACGACGGCCCTCACTTCCATTTGTTGACGCCGTTGCCGACGTCCACGCCCAGGGCGAGGAATTTGCGATATTTATCCACCGATTTCTGCGGTTCCGCCAGCACACCGGCCAGCAGCACGGCCCCGGCCGCGGCCTGGGCCGTCAGCGTCTCGCCGGGGGGCACGGCGGGCAGGTTGGCCGGCGCCAGGCTGCCGCCGCTGAAGAACGCCGCCAGCGCGGCGCAGCCGGCCGGGCTTCCCGTCGCGCCCGCCTGGGCGGCCGCATGCGCCGCCCGGCGGTTGTCGTCGCTGGGGTCGGAAACCCACTTCTCCGCCGCCGTCAGCGCCGGGCCGATTGGCGGCGGCGGGCTGGCCCCATGGGCCTGCCGGGCGCAGAGGCACGCCCACCACACGGCTTCCCGCTTCGGCAGCGCGTGCGCCAAAAGCCGCACCGCGTCGGGGAACTGCTGCTTTTCGATCAGTGCGTCCAGGAACGGCCGCGGCGCCATGCCGTCGCGCAGCAGCTTCTTCGCCTCGTCGCCGAGCGGGAAGAGCTTGCACACCTCCGCGGCCGTCTTGGCCGTGACTTTCGTCAATCCGCCGGTACTCATGGACGCCTCCTTCGTCAGAGGACAGAGGACAGAGGACAGAGGACAGAGGACAGCAAGACCGTAGCTTGCCCGCGTGCTTGCCTCCCATATCCGAACCGTTGTTCCTGTCCTCTGTCTTCTGTCCTCTGTCTTCTGTCCTCTGACTTCCGACCTCCTACAGCTTATGCAAATCCTGGGTGCGAGGGAGGTCATCGAGGCTGCGCAAACCGAACACGCTCAGGAATCGCGGCGTCGTCCGATAAGCCGCCTCGGGCTGCCCCGCGTCGCCACGCTGCACCGCCGCCAGGCCCAGTCGCACCAGCTGACGCAGCGCCGCCCCCGATTCGGCCCCGCGGAGACTGTCGATCTCATTTTTGCCGACCGGCTGCCGATAAGCCACCAGCGCCAGCACGTCCAGCGCCGCCGGCGTCAGGCGGGCCTCCCGCGCCGAGCCGTACAGCCGCTCCATCACGACGCGGAAACGCGGCCGCAGCGCCATTTCGTAGCCCTGGTCGCGCGGCTGGATGCGATAGGGCCGCCCCTGTCGCCGGTAGTCGCGGTTAAGGCCCTCGATGACCTGGGCGAACAGCGCCGGTGTCAATCCGTGCGCGGCCTCGCCGGCGCGGGCGGCCGTCAGCGGCGGGCCGCCGACGAACAGGAGCGCCTCCACGATCCGCGCCAGCGGCGGCGGCGCGGCGGCCTCCCCTCCCTCGCCCGTGCGGCCGGCATCGGGGGGTTCGGTCCACGGTTGCGACAGCATTTCTCCATACGACCGCGCGAGCTGCTCCGCCGACTGCTCGGTCATGGCGTCCTCCTGGATTCGGCGAGCGGCGGGGTTTATCCCCGCCGTTCGGGCGAAGGCCGCCGGGATGAACCCGGCGGCTCGCCTTTTACTCTACACCGGCCGCTCCGTCCGAACCACTTCCGTTTGACACGGCCTGAATCCAAGCTACCCTTGCATCGATCAGAGAATGTAATTCCCGCCCCCCCTTGGATTTGCGTTCCGACAGGAAAAGTATGGGCGCAGCAAACTTCCCCCGGCTCAAGGAGTCGCCCGTGGATAAGACCGGATCCTGGCAGGTGATGGACTCGCCCTGGAACGGCAGCGTCGTGGTCCGGCCGGAGGGGCGCTTCCCGCCGCTGAACCGCTTCCTCGAAACGCTGGTCCAGAGCCGGCTGGTCGGCTCGCGGGAGCTGCGCGGCCTGCTGGCCGAGCGCCCCGGAATGCGGCAAGACGACACGCCGCTCCTGGCCGACGCGCTGGTGTCGCAGGGCGTGCTGACTCCGTACCAGATGCAGTGGGTGCTGGCCGGCGAGCCGTTCGGCCTCATCGTCGGCAACTACCGCGTTCTCGACTGGCTCGGCAGCGGCGGCATGGGCGTCGTCTACAAGGCCGAACACATTCACATGAAGCGGCCCGTTGCGCTCAAGGTCCTGTCCGCCGACTGCGACGGCAATTCCGTCTTCATGGAGCGCTTTACCAGCGAAATGCAGGTCCTGGCCACGCTCCGCCACCCGAACATCGTGGAGGCCTTCGACGCCGGCGACGTGGCGGTGCCCGGCGAGGCGGGCAAGACCCTGCGCTACCTCGTGATGGAATTCGTCGAGGGGGTGGACCTGGAACGCTACGTGATGGAGAACGGCCCGATGCCGATCGACGCCGCCTGCGACTTCATCCGCCAGGCGGCCCACGGCCTGCGTCACGCCCACGAACACGGCATCCTGCACCGCGACATCAAGCCGTCGAACGTGCTGATCATGAACATGCCGCCCGGCCTGGCGCCGGAGCCTGGGGCGACCTACCCCTACGGCCAGGTGAAGGTCCTCGACTTCGGCCTGGCCCGCATGTACAGCCGGCGCTACACCGAGGCGCACGTCGTCCTCGGCACCATCGACTACATGGCTCCCGAACAGGCCCGCGACGCCCGTTCGGTGGACGTGCGCGCCGACATCTACAGCCTGGGCGGGACGCTTTACTGGCTGCTGACGGGCAAGCGGCCGTTCCCCACCGACCGGCCGGTGGTGCAGGAGTTGCTCGCCCGGCAGCACGAGACGCCGGCGTCGGCCCGCAGTCTGCGGCCCGACCTCCCGCTGGAGCTGGAGTCGGTCGTCTGCCAGATGATGGCGCTGGACCCCAACGACCGCTATCCGACGCCGCTGGCCGTCATCGCCGCCCTCAACCAGTTCCTGGAGCCGTCGCGCCGGCCGGACAGCGGCACGACGCACGCCAGCACGGCGGGGGGGCCGGCCAACACGGCGGACTCGCTCGCGGCGGCCGGCGTCGTCGATCCCAACGCCGGCGCCCGCCGCGTCCTCGTCGTGTCGGCGCAGGCGGCCTTCCGTTCCGTCCTCCGCGACGCCCTCGAAAGCCGCGGGACCTCCTTCGCCGAGGCCGAGGACGGCGATGAAGTGCATGAGCTGCTGAAGCGCTTTCCGGCGGACGTGGTGCTGATCGACGGACATTTGAACGGCGAATCGGGCGTGGAAGTGTGCCGCCGGCTGCGGGCCGAGGCGATGGTCCCGCACCAGAAGCTGATCCTTTTGACCGGCGGTTGTGGCGCGGTCTCAGACCACGCCACAACCTCGCCCGAAGTCGATGCGGTCTGCGACGATCAGGCCCCGCGCGACGCGGCGGCGTCGGCGATTGTGGGCCGCGTGCGCCTGGCCCTGCGGCTGAAGGAGACCGAGGAGCGGGCCGACCGGCTGCTCAACGGCCTGCTCTCGACCAACGGCCAGCTGGAGCAGGCGGTGCAGCAGCGCGATTCCACCGCGCACCAGGCCCAGGACGTGCTGATCTTTGCGATGGCCAAGATGGCGGAGCTGCGCGGCCAGGAGACGAGCGGCCACCTGTTGCGGATGCAGAAGTACGTCCGCGTGCTGGCCGAGGCGGCGATGCGTCTGCCGGCCTTCGCGCCGGTGATCGACGACGCCTGGGTGCGGATGCTGGAGCGCTGCGTGCTGCTGCACGACATCGGCAAGGTGGCCATTCCCGACCACATCTTGCTCAAGCCGGGCAAGCTGGAGCCGGAGGAGCGCTCCATCATGGAGTCGCACACCGTCCTCGGCGCCGACATCCTGGAGGCGGTGGCGCGGCAGCAGGGCGTGTGCCTCGCGTTCCTGCAAATGGCCATCGAAATTGTCCGCCATCACCACGAGCAGTACGACGGCAGCGGCTACCCGTCGGGGCTGGCCGGCGACGCGATCCCGCTGGCGGCGCGCATCACGGCCATCGCGGACGTGTACGACGCGCTGCGCTCGAAGCTGGTGTACAAGCCGGGGCTGGCCCACGCCGCGGTGCGGCGGCTGCTGTTCAAGCCGGAACAGACGCAGTTCGATCCGGCGCTGATGGTGGCCTTGCGCGAGTGCGACAACGCCTTCGAGCAGATCTTCGCGGAGACGCCGGACTGATTCGTGGTCGGAGCCGCGACCGTAAGAGCAAATTGCAGGCGCGGCTGCAAGGCTTGTCAGGAGAAGGAGTTGGCGTTCATAATAACCTTTGACGTAACCCGTCGGAGGTTGTTTCATGGAACACGAACTCTGGCTCTCCTTCGAGCGGCAGCTGGGGCGGCTGTCAACGCCTTTCCGCCCCCACTGTACCTTCCAGGACCGGGACATCGTCCGGGTCTTCTACTGGGCCGCCCTGCACGACCGCCCCACCTGCTGGGCTTGTGACAAGAGGAACTGGCCGTTGCACGCCCGCAAGAAGCCACTCCCCTCGCCCTCGGTGATGTCGCGTCGGCTCCGCAGCCCCTCGGTTCTGGACCTGCTGGGACATCTGGCGCGAGACGTTCTGGACCCGCAAGGCGACCCGCCGTTGCTCTGGCTGGTCGATGGCAAGGGCCTGCCCATCGGCGGCGCCTCCGGCGACCGCCAGGCCGGCTACGGCAGGGCCGCCGCCGGCAAGGCCAAGGGCTACAAGCTGCACGCCCTGGTCGGCTGCGACGGCTCGCTGCCCCTCTGGCGTCTGGCCCCGATGAACAAGGACGAACGCGTCATGGCCCGGCGGATGATCCGGCAGGCCGAGATCCAAGGCTACGTGGTGGGCGACGCCGCCTTCGACGACAATCAACTGCACGACGCCTGTGGGGCCAAGGGGGACCTCCAGTTGGTGACGCCCCGACGCTACAAGAATGCCAAAGGTCTGGGCCACCACCGGCACAGCCCGGGCCGGTTGCGCGGCCTGGAAATCCTGGACAGCCCGTTCCCCGCGTTCGGGCGCGGCCTGCTGAAAGGGCGGCAGGCGATCGAACGCTACTTCGGGAACCTGACCAGCTTCGGCGGCGGCTTGGCGCCGTTGCCGGCATGGGTGCGGACGTACCGCCGCGTCAACCGCTGGGTCCAGGCCAAACTGATCTTTAACGCCCTCCGAATGCAATTGAGAAAACAGACTTACGTCGCCTGATGCAATTTGCTCGTAAGGGAGCGGGAAAGACCGTTCCTCACGGTCGCGTCCCAACCGCTTGCCCTCCCCGCGCCGGGCCGTAGAATATCACATGTGTTGAAGCACCCGACGGGGTCGAACAACGTGAGGTGTTCGACCCCGTCGGCCTTTTTCGCCTGCGGCGGCGAGGTCGCGGCCCCCAGGGCGAACCCGATAGGCCAAACCATTTCCGCGCGCCGGTCGGCCCCCGACAGGGGCCGCCGCTTCACCTCCATGCACGACGTTTTCGGCGCCGCAAAAGCGGCTTCTCCGCCGACGGATTCAATCGAAAGTCCATCATGACAAGACGCGAAACGGACGCCGCCTCAACATCCCCGCTGGAACCGGCGGGGGCGGTGGAGCCTGAATTCGCGGCGGCCGCGCTCGCCATGGTCCCTTTGCCCGATGCGTCCGCCGGCGCCGTCCCGGACGGGCCGCCGAACGGCCTCACGAGTGCGGAGGCCGGCCGCCGGTTGGAGAGGTTCGGCCCAAACGCGGTGTCCGACACGACCCTCCATCCCTGGCGCATGGCCCTGACCAAGTTTTGGGCGCCCGTCCCCTGGATGCTCGAAGCCGCGATTTTGCTCCAGCTGGCGCTCGGCGAGTACGTTGACGCCGCGATCATCGCCGGCCTGCTGGTGTTCAACGCCGTCCTCGGGTTTCTCCAGGAGGGAAAGGCCCAGGCGACGCTCGCCGCGCTGAAATCGCGGCTCGCGCTGACCGCCGTGGTTCGACGCGACGGCGTCTGGACGACGGTTCCCGCTGCCCGGTTGGCGCCGGGCGACGTGGTGAAGCTGTCGCTTGGCGCCGTGGTCGCGGCCGACGTGCGCCTGGTCGAGGGAACGATCCTTCTCGACCAATCCATGCTCACGGGCGAATCCATACCCATCGAAGCCGGCCCGAACTTTCAAACCTTTGCGGGAGCGCTGGTGCGGCGCGGCGAGGCGATCGCGGAGGTGACGGCGACCGGGCCGCGCACCCGGTTCGGACGAACCGCGGAGCTGGTTCTGAGCGCCCATGTCGTCAGCTCCCAGCAGAAGGCCGTTTTGCGCGTGGTGCGCAATCTCGCCGTGTTCAACGGCGTCCTCATCGTCCTGCTGGTTGGGTACGCCTTCGCGCTGGGACTGCCCTTTTTCGAGGTTCTTCCGCTGGTGCTGACGGCGATCCTCGCGTCGATCCCGGTGGCATTGCCGGCCACCTTTACCCTGGCGACGGCGCTCGGCGCCCGCGCCCTGGCGAGGCGGGGCGTCCTTCCGACGCGCCTCTCCGCCGTGGACGAGGCGGCGACCATCGACGTGCTTTGCTCGGATAAGACCGGCACCCTGACGCGCAACGAGCTGGCGGTGACGGCGATCCGTCCCCTGCCCGGCTTCGACGAAGCCCACGTCCTGGCGCTGGCCGCGCTGGCGAGTTCGGAGAGCGGGCAAGATCCGGTCGATGCGGCCATTCGCTCCGCCGGTTCGGCGGGGGGCGCCGCTATTCCGCCAAAACCGATCCATTTCGTGCCGTTCGATCCGGCGACGAAGATGGCCGAGGCGACGACGGCGGATCCGGACGGCGGCGCGCTGCGCGTCGTGAAGGGGGCCTTCGCCGTGGTCGCCGGCCTCGCGCCGCCGTCGCCGGCGGCGTCCGCGGCGGCGAACGAACTGGAGGCAAAAGGCTTCCGGGTCCTGGCCGTCGCGGTGGGCAAGCCGGCGGCGATGCGGCTGGCGGGAATCATCGCGCTCAGCGACCCGCCCCGGACGGACTCCGCGGCGCTCGTCACGGAGCTGCGCACCCTGGGCGTGCGCACCGTGATGGTGACGGGCGACGCGGCGGCGACCGCGGCGATCGTGGCTCGGGCGGTGGGATTGGAGGGGCCGGTCTGTCCGCCCGGGCCGATCCCCGACGGCGTTCGCCCCGAGGATTTCGCGGTCTTCGCCGGCGTCCTTCCAGAGGACAAGTATCGCCTCGTCCAGGCGTTCCAGAAGGCCGGACACACCGTCGGCATGTGCGGCGACGGCGTCAACGACGCGCCGGCGCTGCGCCAGGCGCAGATGGGACTGGCGGTATCGACCGCGACCGACGTCGCCAAGTCGGCGGCCGGCATCGTGCTGATCGAACCCGGACTCGCCGGCATCGTCGCTTCGGTAAAGGAGGGCCGGACGACGTTCCAGCGCATTCAAACCTATACGCTCAATTCTGTCATCAAGAAGGTCGTTACGGTGCTGTTTCTGGCGGTCGGCCTTGTCATGACCGGCCACGCGATCCTGACCCCTCTCCTGATGGTCCTGCTCATGGTCGTCGGCGACTTCCTGTCCATGTCGCTGACGACGGACAACGTGCAACCGTCCCCGACGCCCAACGTCTGGCGAATCGGCCGGTTGACTGCCGCAGGCGTCCTCATGGGCGTCTGCCTTCTGGTCTTTTGCACCCTGGTCCTGGCCGCCGGCAAGTTCTGGATGGGGTTCGGCGTCGAGGCGCTGAGAACGCTGGCCTTTGTGGCCCTGGTGTTCGGCAGTCAGGCGACCATCTATGCCGTTCGCCAGGGCCGGCGCCTGTGGTGGTCTCGGCCCAGCGTCTGGCTCGTCGCCTCGTCGGTGGGCGACGTGCTGATCGCTTCGGCGTTGGCCGTCCGCGGGATCTTGATGGCACCGTTACCCGTTGCGGTGGTCGCCGGCGCACTGGCCGCGGCCGTCGTCTTCGCTTTCGCCCTGGACGCGATGAAGGCGCCGGTGTTCCGCCGCCTCGCCATCGCGCGATGACCGATCCTTCCGGTCGGCCAATCGCGCGTCGGACGCCGGCGGATCAACGGTCTTATTCCTGATCGCACTTGTCCAGATACTGCCGCAGCGCCGGCAGCATCACGATCTTCGTCGCCAGCCAGGCCCGCGCCGCAGCGCCAGCTGCTGCTCCTGCTCGGCGCTCATCTCGCCCAACAGCACGCGCGTCCGAAGAAAGACGAAGTAGGTGTCCAATGTGTCGAACATGCAGTAGTCGTTGATGTCCTGAAAGCGACCCGCCCGGTGCATGTCGTATACTTGGGCGCCGGCTGTCTCCATTTTGCCGACGCCGGCCGGGCGGCGGCCGCGCTTCGCCATCAGATTGAGGCCGCCCACCAGGCGGAACGCGCCGAAGTTGGACAGCCAATCGAACAGGTCGATGTGATTGCCGTTGTAGCGGTTGCGGCTGCCCTGGAAGTATTCGCGGGCGGAACAGCCGTGATCGAAGGCGGCCAGCTCCATCAGCGGCAGGTCGAAGCCGCGGCCGTTGAACGTCACCAGCTTGGCCCGCGGGTAATGGCCGACGCCGCGCCAGAACTGGCGGACGATCTCCGGCGTGCGGAACGCCGGCGCGTCGAGACAGGCGAGCGCCTGCGGCAGGAAGTCGGAGCCGACCCGCAGCACGCACACCGCGACGGGAACCTGGAACGTCACCGGCAGGAAGTCGGAGCCGTCGCGGGCCTGTTCGCGGGCCTCGTTGCGGGCCTTGTCGATGGCCGCGTCTGGCGTCAGGTCTTCGCCGGGGTACTTCACCTGCGCGAGGAGCTGACCATCGGGAACGCTTTCGGTGTCGAAGACGAGAAAGCCCGTGGTGGGGCCGGCGGGCGCGGCGCCGCGCCGGGCGAGGATCTCGGCGCTGATGCTGTTGGCCATCCGGTCGCCTCCACGCGCGGGATCTGCAACCGTCAAGCATGACCGACGGAAACGCCGCCGTCAAGCAGGCGGATCGTCCGCCGTCCGCTGACAGCGGAGGCAGGCCCGTCCCCAACGACAAAGAAAGCAAGGCGAACGGCCGGCGGTCACTTGGGCTGGGCTTTGGCCAGCTGGACGTCCACGTCGGCCCACAGATGACGCCAGGCGGCCTGCTCCTCCGGCGGCAACTTCGCCTGGGCGTCGGCGTCGCGCACCCCGGCCAGGTCGCGGTCCTGCTTCCAATGCCGGAGCTGTTGGAGCGCCGCGGCGCGGTCTTCGGTCTTTCCATCAGCGATCTTCTTTGTCCAAGCGATCAGATCGGCGGAGAGCCAATCCCGGGCCTGCGCGCCAGCGCGAGCGTTCCCTCGCTTCGGCTGCGGCGGCGTCTTCGCCCTGACCGCAACCGGCAAGAGCCGCATAGCAGGCCGCGTCGTAGCGGGCGGCGGATGCCAGGTTGGCGGCCAGCGCCGGTTCAGCCGCGAAGGCGTCTGTGTAGAATCGCACCGCGGCGGCGTTCAGGCCCTTATAGTGGCAAACCTCGCCGAACGCGAGGGCCGCAGTGGGCGAGGCCGGCGCCGCCGCGCCGCCCCGAATGAGGGGCAAGAGGGTGTCCAGGCGAAGCAGGCCTTCGGCCTCCTGCACCCAAGCGGCGGACGGGTACGGCCAGTTCGGGTTCCGGAACCCCAGGGCGTGACACCTGCGCATGGCGGCCAGGGACTCCGCAAACTTCCCTTGTTCCCGCAGGACCGTGCCAACGCTGTAGCAGGCCCGTGCGTAATCGGGTTTCAGCGTCGTCGCCTTGCGGAACTCCTCAAGCGCCTCGTCCAGCCGGCCCGCGTCCCGCAGGGCGTTGCCGAGGTTGTGGTGGACCTGGGCGTTGTCGGGCATCCGTTCGATCGCCTTGCGGTGCTCCGCGATCGCCTCGTCCAGTCGGCCGTCGTCCCGGAGGGTGTTGCCGAGGTTGCTGTGCGCCTCGGCGAAATCCGGCTTCAGGGCGATCGCCTTGCGGCGCTCCGCGATCGCCTCCTCCAGCCGGCCCTCGTCTTGCAAAGCCGTGCCGAGGTTGTTGTGGGCCACGGCGCTGTCGGGCCGAAGCACGAGCGACGCCGTCAAGTAACGAATCGCCTCGTCCGTCTGCGGGGGATTCGTTTGGTGCAACGCGCCGGCGAGTTCGAAGAGGAGCCAGAAGTCGCCCGGCCGCCGCTCGTTCGCCTCCTTCAGCAGCCGCACCGCTTCCGCGGCGCCGCCCGCGGCGGTCAACTGCCCGCCCAGCATCCACAGCCTGGACGCCGGCGCGGTCCCGGCTTCCGGACCTGTGGCCAGCTTCCGCAGCCCGGCCCAGTCTTTTTTGGCCAGCAGGGCCTGGCAGCGATTGCGGAAGGACGCGGGGTCGGGGTCGGCCGCCCGCGCGACGGCGCGGGCCCGCTCCGCCTCCGCCTTACGGGGCGTGATACGCGCCCAGTCGTCCAGGGCGGTCAGCATTTCCTCCCGAATGGCCCGGCGGTTGATGCGGGCCGCCGCTTCCTCCGTTCCCAGCGCGTCCCAGTCCTCGTCGTCGTGCCGGAACGCCGCCGCGTAGAGGTCGGCCGCCCCCGTCTTGTCGAAGCCTTCCTCCTTTCCGGCGAACGCCTGCTGCAAGCGGGCGGCCTCCAGCGCTGCGACCATGCGGCGATCCCGGTCCGCCGCCTCCAGCGCTTGCCGCACTGCCGCCGTGCGCCCGTGCAAACGGCCCCCGTCGTCCACGCCGCCGTTCCATACGCTCTCCGCCCGTTTCACGGCCGACAACGCCTCCGTCAGCGCCGCCTCCCACTTCGTTGGGTCCGCCTTCACCACTTCGGCCTGTTTGCCCAGCGCCGCGGCCTCGTCCAGCGCCGCCGTCACGTCGCGCTCCGTGTCCGCCGCCCGCCGGGCGTGTTCCGCCGACCGGACCGACTGGTCGTGCTGATACCACAACGCCCCCGCCCCGGCCCCGGCCGTCGCCAGCACCAGCGTCGCCATCAGCCCCACCGCCAACCACCGCCGCTTCCGCTCCTCCAGCGCCCTCGTCTGCGCCGCCGCCTTGGCCAACTCCGCCTGACGCAGACGCTCCTGCACCCCCGCCAGGTACGCCGTCATCGCCTCCGCAACCAGCCGGGCGTCGGCGGGCCGATCCGTCGGCGCCGCCGCCAACCACTTCTTTGCTAGACCCACTAACTCCGCATCCGCCCCGCTAGCGCCCAGCCGCGTGTAGGCGTCGGCAAGCTCCCCCCGACCCGCCCGCGCCAGCACCTCCCGCGCGTCTCCGCCGAAGTAGGGCGGCCGGCCCGTCAGGATCGTACACAGGATCGCCCCCAACCCGAACACGTCGCAGCGCGCGTCCAGACGATCCGTCTCCCCCCGCGCCTGTTCCGGCGCCATGTACGCCGGCGTCCCCAGCGCCTGGCCCGCCCCCGTCGTCTCCGGCGCGGCGCCGGCCTCGCCCGGCGCCGTCACGCCGTCCGCCGCGCCCATCACCTTGGCCAGCCCCCAGTCCAGAACCTGCACTTCGCCGAACGCCCCCACCATGACGTTCAGCGGCTTCAGGTCGCGATGGATGATCCCCTGGGCGTGGGCGTAGGCCAGCGTCTGGCAGACCTGCTCGAAGACCTTGAGGAAGCGCGGCAGGTCTTCCGCGGGGCTTTTGCGCTGGCGCAGCAGCTCCTCCAGCGTGCGGCCCTCGACCAGCTTCATGGCGAAGAACGGCCGTTCGTCCGCCAGCCGGCCCACGTCATGCACCGGCGCCACGCCGGGGTGCTGCAGCCGGCCGCCGACGCGCGCCTCTTCCATGAAGCGACGCACCAATTCCGGCCGGCCGCGGTGCTGTTCCAAAAGCACCTTGACGGCGAGGTCGCGTCCGAGGTCCGGATCGTAAGCCCTGAAGACGGCGCCCATGCCGCCGCGCGCGATCTCACCCAAGAGACGGCAACGGCCGGCGGATGCGGCGACCGCTTCCACTAGATCGGTTGCTTCGGAGACGTACGGCCCGGTTCGCTCCGGCGCGGGAGTGGCGGCGGCAGGGAGGGCTTCGGACGGCGTCCGGTCGGGTTCGCTTGGCGACGACATGGGGATTCCCTCGGTCACGCTGCGACAGCGTTTTTAGGATGGGCCGCTGGGACTGTGACCGTCCAGCATGGCGGACGCCCGCGCCGCGGTCAAGGAGCTGGGACGGCGGCCCGGCCGGACGGGGCGACGCGGAGGGTTGCAGGGGACGGCCGGAACGCGAGCCGGTATAACAGCGGAATGGCTCGCCCGCGCCCCACCCGCAGGAAGGAAGCGCATGTCCGACCCCTCGATCCAGACCTCCCCCTCGGCCGGCGACCCGCTCGATCCCTCCATCCAGGTTCCCCCCGCCATCCCAACCTCGGCCCCGGCGGTCGGCGGCCCGGCGGCGCGGAAGGCCCTGTTCATCGTTTTCCTCGTCGTCGTGATCGACCTGCTCGGCTTCGGCATCGTCCTGCCGTTGCTGCCGCGCTATGGCGAGGTGTACGTCACTCAGTGGCTCGGCACGCCCAGCCAGGGGGCGGCCGACGCGGCGCAGCACGACTGGCGCGTCGGCGCGATCCTCGGCGCCCTGTTCTCGATCTTTTCGCTCATGCAGTTCATCCTCGCGCCGGTTTGGGGACGCATCTCCGACCGCATCGGCCGCCGACCGATTCTGCTGATCGGCCTCGCCGGGTCGGTGGTGTTCTACGCCCTGTTCGGCTACGCCTCCGACCTGCCGGAGGCGGCCGCGTGGGCCGGCCTGGCGCTGCTTCTGCTGTTCGTTTCGCGCCTGGGGGCCGGAATCGCCGGCGCGACCATCGCCACGGCCCAGGCCGTGATCGCCGACTGTACGCCGCCGGAGAAGCGGAAGCACGGCATGGCCCTGATCGGCATGGCCTTCGGCATCGGCTTCACGTTCGGCCCGCTCGTCGCCGTGGCCTCCCTGTACTGGGCGCCGCCTACCTATCAGGGCGTCGTCGGTTACTGCGCGGCCGGTCTGTCCCTGATCGCCCTGGTCCTTGGCGTGGTGCTGCTGCCCGAGACGCGGCGGTTCGGGACCGCGCCTCCGCTGAATCGAAAACTGTTCGACTGGCAGGCCGCGCGAATCGCGCTCACGAACCCGTCGGTCGGCCCCGTGATCCTGACCTATTTTTTCACCACGCTGGGCTTCGGCATGTTCGAGGTCACGCTCTCGCTGATGGCGAAGGACGCCCTGGGCATTTCGGACAAGAACAACGGCTTGCTGTTCGCCTACGTCGGCCTCGTGCTCGCCCTTACCCAGGGCGGGCTTTACCGGAGGTTGGCGAAGCACGTGACGGAGCCGACCTTCATGGCGGTCGGCATGCTCCTGATGGGGCTGGGGGTGGGCAGTGTGGCCGGCGTAAACGCCCTGGCGAACGCCCGCCTGGTCCCTTTCGGCGGCATGATCGCTCTGATGATGGTCAGCCTGACCGTGGCCGTCGTCGGCTTCTCGTTGCTGACGCCGTCCGCCACGGCCCTGGTTTCGCGGCGCAGCGACCCGGAAAGGCAAGGAGAGATCCTAGGCGTCAACTCGTCGGCATCCTCGATGGCTCGCATCCTGTCGCCGATCAGCCTCATGTTTTATTTCGCCACGGCCGACCACATGCTGCCGTACCTGATCGGCGGCGGGCTGATGCTGGTGCTGCTGCTGCTGATTCCGCGGATACGCCGAGGGGAGGACGCCCCGCTGGCGGGAGTGGCGCACGAGTAAACGTCAAAACAGAGCCGCGACCGTAAGAGAGCGGAGAGAAGACCGCTCTCTTACGGTCGCGGCTCTGAAAGACGGTCGCGGCCCTGCAACGACTCACTTCGCCAGCACCTTGTCCAGCCAGTCGCCCACCTTGTCCGCCCACAGCTTGCCGTGCGCCGCCAGCCCCTTGGGGCTGAAGTGAATGCCCTTGCCGCCGTTGTCGCGGTCGTCGCCGGTCAGCTGGTCGGTGTCGGCCCCTTGCAGCGCCACACCCGACTCCCAAAGCTTCTTTTGCGCCTCCCGAATCGCCGTGTTCGGCCCTTCGCCGGGGTGGTACGTGGCCTGGGCGATGAACCACGGCACGTCCCAGCCGGCGGCCTCGCGCGTCCCCTGGATCAAGGCCGTCATCTTCCGATCGTATTCATCCGGGTTCATGCCGGTGTCCGATTCGCCCTGGTGCCACAGTACCGCCCGAAAGCCGCCCTTGCCCAGCTGGTCCATGCGCGTCGTGGTCCACCCGAACAGGTCGCCGCCGGGCGCCCAGGCGTTGACGCTGGTGCCGGAATGGCCGGTGGAAGCGACGCCGATGGGGACGTGGAAACGGGCGTTCATGTCGTCGCCGAACGCCGGCCAGCAGCTGCCGCCGTCGCAGCCCGGCAGGCCCTGATCGTGCGTGCCGGGCTGGGGGTCGTCGGCCAGGCGCCACTCGGTCCCGCCGAACGTGGACACCAGGCCCGATTTCGGCTGGGTTCGGAACTGGCCGCAGTTGGTCGAGTTCGACTGGCCGGCGCCGACGAACACCTCGCCGACGCCGACGTGGTCCACCGCGGCGGAACCCACTTCCTTGCCGTCCTTCAGCGCCCGCATCTCCAGCCGATACCAGCCGCCCGCCGGCGCCGGCATCGTGAGGTCGAACGAATGCACCCCGGTCGTCATCGGCAGCCCCTGCCACTGGCCCGTCGCGGCGTCGTCCAGCGCCTTGCCCGTCACCCGCGCCTCCAGGCGGTCGAAGTCCGGCCGGACCCGGCCGCGGAGGGCGATCGCCCCTTGCAGCCGCGTCTTGCGCTGCACCACCTGATAATCAAGAGGGGCGTACAGGGACAGCTCCGCGATGGTCGGCGAGGCCGTCCCGGCGGTCGCCGCCGCCTGCTTGGCCTCGTCAGGGGTGGTCAGGCCTGTTTCGAGGACGACGGTGCGTTTCTCCTTGGGGGCGAGGGACGCCTCCCAGACCTGATATCCCTTCGCATCGGGCCACGGACCCCAGATACGCGAGCCGCCAGTGATCGTTAACTTGGCGCGGCCGGCGTACCATGTCGTTTTCGCCCATTTCGGGTCCGGCGCGGCCTGATTGTCGTTGAAGGGGGTCTTGAGCAACTCGCCCTTGCCGTTCCGCACCGCGATCACCGTGGAGTCGAACACGATGTAGAACGCCATCGGAGCGTCCGTCCGGTTTTCCAGCGCCCAGGTTAGCTTGTCTGGGGCGAAGCCGTAGACGATCCCCGCGTTTTTGCCCGAGGCCGTGAGAACGGCCGGTCCCGTCTGCGCGACGGCGGGCAGCAGCTGCGTGTCCTTCTGGTGGAAGTAGGCGCCGCGGGAGATGCTGACGCCGGGCTTGAAGAACTCGACGCCATCGACCCGCAGGCTCGGCGCACAGCCGTCGCCGTCCACCACCGCCTCGTACAGGTCGGTTCGGACGCGGCGCCAATCGCCCTGCCGCGTCAGCAACACGCCGCCCGGCGATACGGCCGGCGCCGGCGTCTCCGGCGCGGCGCCCGGTTCCAGCAGGATGTCGGCCGTTCCGTAACTGGCCACGTCCCCTTCCCAGACCTGCGATCGCGCCTTCCCGAACGGCCCCCAGAGCCTCACGTCGCCGCCGTCCGTGCGGCGGATCGTGAGGGCGGAACGCCCCGCCTTCCAGGTCGTCGTCGCCCATTTCGCGTCCGGCGGCGCCCCGGCCGGCACGGTCCAGTGTTCGCCCCGGTCGTTGACCACCTCGGCGACCGGCACGGAGTCGAGCACGACGAAGAACGGGGCGCGATCGTCCGTCGCGTTGGCGGCCTTGAGATGGACGGCGTCGGGCGTGAATTCATACGTGACGGAGAACTTGTCTCCGCTGGCCTTGACGATGTTGCCGGCCGGCTGCTCGATCTGCGACATCTGGACGACGCCCTGGTGCGGCGGCTTCTCGAAGTAGAAGTAGGCGCCGCGGGCGATCGACTTGCCGTTGAACAGCGGCTCGCCCGGCCGGAGGAGTTCGACGCCGCCGGCCGTCAGGCTCGTCAGGCAGCCGTCCGTCCCGAGGACGGCCTCGTACTTCGCGGTCTTCACCTGGACGCCGGCGTCGTTGCGGACGAGCGACACGCCCGGCACGGGAGTCACGCCCGGACTGGGCGTGGGCGGCGGTTTCGTCCCCGGACTCGGCGGTTGATCGTTCGGCGGCGGGACGTTGGCGACGGGCGTCGTGTGGAGGAAGCTCAGGGCGACGGCAATGCCGGCGACGGCGAGGCCGACGCCGACGGCCAGCACCAGCACGCTGACGGCGACCGCGGCGACGATCCGCCACGGGAAGCGGCGCGGGCCGGCGGCGATTTCGGCAGGTTTCGGGTGGAATTCGCCGCCCGCAGGGGCGCTTGGGGGCGCTCTTCATGGTCCTCGGCGTAGCCGCGATCACGTCCGTGCGGACGTCTTTGTGGGTGTTCAGTTGCTCTTGCGCCGCCGGGAGGCGGCGGCCGGACGACGCCGGTTTGGCCGGGGCGGGGGTCGGCGTGCTGGGCGACGGCGTCCGCGGCAGGACGTAGTTGATTTCCGACAGGCCGGCCAGGCGCGCGCCGGCGTCGTCGGGGGCAGCTCCTCGGCGGAGGGCGGGTCGATGGGCGTTTGCGTCCACGGCGCCAGCGCCTCGGCCAGCTCCGCCGGCGTCTGGTAGCGCTGGGGCGGCTCCTTGGCGATCATCTTGCCGAGGACCTCGGCCAATCCTTCGGGGACTTCCGGCTGCAGCTGGCGGATCGGCGTCGGCTGGCGGACCTGATGCCAGATCAGCTTCTCGGCCACGCTGCCCTCCTGGAAAGGGCTGCGGCCGGCGAGCAGGAAGTAGAAGGTGATGCCGAGGCTGTAAATGTCACAACGGATATCGACGTTGTGGCTGTCCACGGCCTGCTCCGGCGCCAGGTAGTCGGCCGTGCCGAGGACGGCGTTGCCGTCGTACTTCTGGGTGACGGACTCCTTGGTGTCGCGGAAGAAGCGGGCCAGGCCGAGGTCGAGGATCTTGACGACGCCGGCCCGGTCCACAAGCAGGTTGGCCGGCTTGATGTCGCGGTGGACCAGCCCCGCCTCGTGGGCGTGTTCCAGGCCAAGGGCGGCCTGGTGGATGTAATGGGCGGCGCGAACCGGGTCGAGCGGGCCGCGGCGCTTGACGAGTTCCTGGAGGCTGACGCCGTCCACGTACTCCATGACGAGGAAGTGGAACTTGCCGTCGCGGTCCACGTCGTGGGCGCCGACGATGTTCGGATGGCGCAGCTGGGCGACGGCCTGGGCCTCGCGGTGGAAGCGCTCGACCGAGCCGGGGTCGTCGGCCTGGCCGGCCGGCAGCACCTTGATGGCGACCGGCCGGCGCATGATCTTGTGGGAACAGAGGTACACCGTGCCCATGCCGCCGGCGCCGAGCGGTTCGAGGATGGTGTACTTGCCGCACAGGATGAAGTTGCGCCAGCGGCCGCGCAGCAGTTGATCCGCCTGGAAACGGGTCAGCAGGCCGTCGCGGACAAGGGCGTCGGCCATCCGAGCCGGCGTGGCCGGCGCGGCGTCTCCGATTCTCGCCAGGTACTCTTCGAGGCGCTGAGGTTCGAGCACGCTGCTTTTGCGCACGCACTCTAGAAAGTCGCTTACGACTGTCGGCGCCGGCATCGGCTCCTCGGGGTTCAGGCCGGGGGTGGACTGGTGGAAGACGGATGCGAGAGAGGATCACCCCCTGTCATTCTGCCATGCGGAGGGGCGCATGGCAAGAAGCAGTGGCGAGTGGCGAGTGACGAGCGGCGAGAGAACGCCGCTGGAGTCCGCAGCCCGCCCCCGACCCATCTTCACTCGCCACTCGCCACTCGCCACTCGCCACCTAGGAGACCGACGGATGCACCCACGGCCCCCGGTAGTCGCGCCGGAGGAGCTTGTTCGCCTCGTCGTCGGAGACGATTTGCTGCTTGTCGGCGTCCCAGGCCAGCGACCGGCCGAGCTTCATGGACAGGTTGGCCAGGATGCAGCTGGACGTGGAAATATAACCCTCTTCAATGTCCGCCACAGGCCGGCCGCGCGTCCGGATCGCCGCCAGCAGGTCGTTCATGTGGCCGCGGACGGCCGGGGCGACGTGCGTTTCCAGGTCCTTCTCGGTCTTGTCCTCGGGGAATTTGTCGAACTCGTAGGTCACGTCCTTGTGGACGGCCGGGCCGCCTCCCGACGGCGTGAAATCGTAGCCGTAGACGCTGGCCTTGAGCGTCCCTTTGTCGCCGTAGAGCGTCGCGCCCCATTGGTACTTCGGGTCGGGCGCGTCGCCCCAGCTGCGGTGCTGCCACACGACCTGGAGGTCGCCGAAGTCGAACGTGGCCGTTTGCGTATCGGAAATGTTCGCCTTGCCGCCCTTGTCCACCAGGATGCCGCCCGAGGAGCTGATGCGCCGCGGCCAGCCCCGGTCGAGCATCCAGCGCACCATGTCGAGCATGTGGACGCACATGTCGCCGACGATGCCGTTGCCGTACTCCATGAAGGCGCGCCAGCCGCGCGGGTGGACCAGCTTGTTGTACGGCCGCATCGGCGCCGGACCCGTCCACATTTCGTAGTCGAGGTTCTCCGGCGGCTTCTCGTCGGGCGGGTTGCCCGTCGCTCGCATGTGGTAGTAGCAGTAGATTTCGACGTGGCCGATTTTGCCGAGTTTGCCTTCCTTGACGATCGTATCGCGGGCCTCGATGAGGTGCGGCGTGCTGCGGCGCTGCATTCCGACCTGCACGACGCGCTGGTTCTTGCGGGCGGCGGCCAGCATCGCCTTGCCCTCGGCCACGTCCACGCTGATCGGCTTCTGGCAGTAAACGTCGGCGCCGGACTCGACGGCCGCGATCATCGGCAGGGCGTGCCAGTGGTCCGGCGTGGCGATCAGCACGATATCCAGATCCTTTTCCTTCAACATATCGCGGTAGTCGGCGTAGGTGCGCGGCTTCTTCTTCGACGCCTGGCGGCCGGCGACGATGTCCGCGGCGTCGGCCAGCATCTTCTTGTCCACGTCGCACAGCGACACGACCTCGACTGGCGCCACCTGGATGAGCCGAAGGAGGTCGATCTTGCCGTACCAGCCGGTCCCGATGAGGCCGACGCGCGGGGCCTTGTCGGCGGCCGCGGCGAAGGCGCCGAAGGGGAACTGCTGCGCGGCCAGTGCGGTCGCGGCGGCCGAGCCGAGGAACTGTCTGCGGTTCATGGAGAGGTCTCCCGTCGTGGATGGGGGCTGACGGGAGTGTATTCCGATGCGGGGGGCGAAGCCAGGGCTGTCGGGCTGAGCATCGCTTCAGGCAGGGTGGAAGAGCCCTTGAACGCGACCGCCGGCTGCGGGACGATGCGTGGCGTTTGCTTGTGCAACGGTCATCGTGCTAGTGTTCCGTCAATCTTCACTTGACAGGTAGCCGCATTCGCCAGAATGCGGGTGCGGTGAAATCCCCGCATTCTGGCGAATGCGGCTACGAACTCACCCGTCAAATGACGTTGGACGGACCACTAGGCGGCGGCGCGCCGCATCGCGCTCGCAAGGCCGATCGAGGAGACCGCCCAAGACGCCCGTCCGGCGCCGGGAGCGATGTTACGAACATGACGCAATCACGAATCGAGATCCATGATCGGATGCAGCAGGGCTACGTCTATCTGCGAACGGAGCCGGCGGAGCGGAACTTTCACTGGGACTTCCGGCCTGAACTTACGCCGAAGCAGATACTCGAACTCGGCGTATTCGGCGGCAAGTACATGACCGACTGCGCCGCGGAGTACCCCGCGGACTGGTTCGACAACGCCCGACTCTGCCCCGAGCGGCACGATCCCAACCTGAATTGCTTTAGGGTGAACGCATCCCAGCCGCTCTCGGTCTGGCGGGCGAAGGGCTGGATCTATCACGAGGATCCGCGCGGCTGGTTCCAGTGGTACTGCCGCTACTTCCTGGGCAGGCGCTGCCCCGACGACGAGCGCCAGGTCCGGCGCTGGCGGGCCGTTCGACGGCATGTTGCGCAGGTGGAGAAGAACTGTCGCCGCCGCGACCTGGACTGCCGGCCCAAGCAACGACAAGCGCTCCTGCACTGGGCGTACGATTCACGAAGGATCTGACCCTCGGCAGCGGATAGGAGCCGAGGGAGCGGCCGCACGACCGGCTGTTGCAGCGGTCCCGGCAGGTGAGCTGGGTCGTTTAGCCCGGAACAGTGCTGGAAGGCTCGTCTTTCCCGGTCGCTTCTATCTCTTCTCCACCATCAGCTCGCCGTAGAGCGACCCGGCCGCGGGGTCCTTGTCGAGCGTGAACCGGAGCCGATCCAGGAGCTGAAAAGGCTGGAGCAGCTTCCGGGGCTGCGCCGGGGCCGGCGGAGCGTCGGGGTCGCCGAGGAAGAGGCACGCGATAACATGTTCGGTCTGGTCCATGCCGACAATCTGAAAGCGAAGATAGCCCGAACGGAAAGGGAGGCCGGTCTGGACGTGGACGGCGCCGGGCGTCGCGCGCTGGGGCATGGGAAGCCCAAGCTGCTTCGCTTGGTGGGCGGACATCGTGGTCATTTCGGCGCCGGTGTCCACCCGGAACCGTTGGCGTTGCCAATTTCCCGAAGCATCCTTGAGCCGAAGATCGAGTTCGATCCAGAACAGGACGTCGCCCGTGGCACGGAGCTTGCGGCCCTGGATGGGGACTACGAGGCGGCTCATCAGCACGTCCAGATTTCGAGTTTCAACTGCTCGTCGAGGGGCATGTCCTTGGTGAACGCGAGGATCTCGTCGAATCCCACCGCCAGCACTTCCGGCCCCTGCGGCGTGACCCGGTACAGTACGTCATGTCCGAGATAGTCGAAGTAGTACTGAAGCGTCAAGTCGTTCAGGAGCCGCTCCTCGTGCCGCGCGAACACTTCGGGCGGACGCCCTGCCCGCTCTTTTTCGAGCCACTCCCGAGCGAGTTCCGGCGGCGCGATCAGGCCGTGCGGCAGGTCCTGCGGCAGCCTGGGGAAGCCGCCTTGCAGCGACGGCGCGTTCAAGTCGATGAACTGGCTGGACATGGCGATCCCTCCTTTCAGCCCCCGATGGCGTGCATGGTGCGGCCCGGCTTGACGAAGCGGGCCGTGTTGATCTGGTGTCCTTCCCACTTCTCGGATACGTTATGGCGGATCGTCTCCGCCAGCGCCGTGTCGTCCGGCCGGCCGCGCAGCAGCGGCCGCACGTCCACCTCATCGAGCGCGAACAGGCAGTTGCGCAGCTTGCCCTCCGCGGTCAGCCGCAGCCGGTTGCAGCTCAGGCAGAACGGCCGCGACACCGACGCGATCATGCCCACCGTACCGCCGCCGTCGGTGTAGACGAAGTCCATCGCCGGGGCGCGCGGGTCGTAGTCCGGCGCCGGGACCAGCGGGCCGACCTCGCGCTCGATTTGCTCCAAGATTTCATGGGCGAAATAGACCTTGCCGCGCTCCCACGCCTCGGCGCCGATCGGCATGTATTCGATGAACCGCAGCTCCAGGCCGTGTTCGCGCGCGTACCGGGCCAGCGGCACGACATCCACGTCGGTCAGGCCGCGAATGCTGACGGCGTTGATCTTGATCGGATGAAATCCCGCCTTTTTCGCGGCGGCGATCCCGAGCAGCACGCGGTCCAGGCCGTCGCGGCGGGCGACCTCGCGGAAGCGGCCGGGGTCGAGGGTGTCGAGGCTGACGTTGATGCGGCGCAGGCCGGCGTCGAAGAGGGGCTGAGCCTGCTCGGCGAGCAGCAGGCCGTTGGTGGTCAGGCCCACGTCGCGGACGCCGGGAACGTCCACGATCATCCGCGCCAACCGCGGCAGGTCGCGGCGCATAAGCGGCTCGCCGCCGGTCAATCGCACTTTGTCGATCCCCAAAGGCGCAGCGACGCGGACGAAGTGCGCGATCTCTTCAAACGTGAGCAGCTCGGCCCGGTCCATGAACACGACCTCCTCCGGCATGCAGTAGACGCAGCGGAGGTTGCAGCGGTCGGTGACGCTGATGCGGAGGTTGTTGTGGACGCGGCCGAAGGAATCGATGAGTGGCGAGTGGCGAGTGGCGAGTGGCGAGTGGCCGCCGCCCGGCGTCACGGTCTCACTTCTCATCGTCAACGGAACCAGATCGCTCATGTCTCTTCTCTCGCCACTCGCCGCTCGTCACTCGCCACTCTTCGCCGGATGCACCCATTCCGTCCGGCCGTCGGCCCAGTTTTCTTTCTTCCAGATGGGCACGAGCTCCTTGAGGCGGTCGATGGCGAAGCGGCAGGCGTCGAACGCCTCGGCCCGGTGCGGACAACTCACCGCCACCGCCACGCTCACCTCGCCCACGCCCAACCGGCCGAGGCGGTGGACCAGCGCCATCTCGCCGACCGGCCAGCGGCGGCGCGTCTCCTGCTCGATCTCCGCCAGCTTCTTCTCCGCCATCGCGGGATACGCCTCGTAATCGAGCGCGACCGTCTCCCGGCCGTCGGTCAGGTCGCGCACGGTCCCGAGAAACAGCACGACGCCGCCGCAGTCGGGGCGGCGCACCTGCTCCGTCAGGGCGGCGTGGTCAAGGGGGTCGGTCGTCAGGCGGATCATGGCGTTCATTCTACCCGCCGCTGACCGGGGGCAGCAGGGCAATCTCGGCGCCGTCCTTGAGCGGCGCGTCGTCCCCGGCAAACTCGGCGTCCACGGCCATCGCGCACTTTGCGGCCAGGTCGGCCAGCTGCGGGCAGAGCGCGACCAACCGCCGGCGCAGGTCGGCGACCGTCGCGCCGTCCGGCAGCTCGACGGCGACCCGATCGGTCCCGGCCAGGTCCCGGGCGCGGGCGAACATACGAACACTTAATTTCATGATACGACCAAACCGCGTATGGGTTTCGTGAGTCGCCGGGCCAGCTGCGGCATGAGGCCGTAGGCCAGCGCCAGGTACTGGACGGGGTGCAGCGTGCGTTTGCCGGCCCCGTCCTCCATCTGCATCCGGCAGGTGCTGCACTCGGTCGAGCCGAACAGCACGCGCGGCCGCGACAGCTCGTCCAGCAGGGGCCGGCCGGCCGTCAGCGACGCGGCGTGGTTGGCGGCCTTGAGGCCGAAGGTGCCGGCCATGCCGGAACAGCTCACGTCGATGGTGTGGACGCGCAGGCCGGGGATCAGCCGCAGGAGCTCCGGGCCGACGGGCGGCCGGCCCAGCGCCTTGAGGTGGCAAGGGACGTGGTGCCCCACGGAGGCGTCGAGCCGGCGAAAGTCGGTCTTGAGGCGGCCCTCCTGGTGCAGGTCCCACAGGAAGGCGGTGCATTCCACGGTCTGCGACGCGACCAGGCGGGCGTCGGCGTCGTCGAGAAGGTCGAGGGCGTCCTGGCGCAGCATGACGGCGGCGGTCGGCTCGGAGCAGAGGATCGGCCAGCCCTCGCGGGCCAGGTCGGCCAGCAGCCGCAGGTTGTGCTGCACCGCGTCGCGGGCCGTTTCCACGTCGCCGTAGGCCAGCGGCGCCATGCCGCAGCCGATCTGGCCGGGCGGCACGTAGACCTCGACGCCGTTGTGGTGCAGCACCGCCGTCACCGCCTCGGCGATTGTCGGATCGTTATAGTTGGCGAAGACATCGACGAAATAGGCGACGCGCGGCCGGGCGGCGCGCGGCCGGCGCGTCCAGCCGCGGTTGCGGGCGTGGCGGAGGAAGCTGCGCTGGGCGAAGGCCGGCAGCCGGCGGCGGCTCGACACGCCGAACATTTTCTCCAGCATCCAGCGGACGGTGCGGCTGGACAGGAGGGCGTTGGCGACCGGGGCGAAGGCGCTGCCGACGCGGGCGAACAGCTCCGTGCGGGCCATGGCCCAGTCGGAGCGATCGAGACCGTGGCGAGCGGTGTTGGCGGCCTTGGCCTCCAGCATGAGGCGCGGGCACGTTGACGTGGGCCGGGCATTCGACCGCGCACATCTTGCAGTTGACGCACAGGTCGGCCACGGCCCGCACCTCGTCGGAGGACAGCCGCGCCGGGTCGGCGTCCGGCTGGAGGAGGCGGCGCATGAGGTTCGCCTTGGCCCGCGGCGTGGCGGCCTCGTCCGGCGCCGCCCGGAAGATTGGGCACATGCGCAGAGTCGGTTCCGTGGTCCGGCAGCGGCCGCAGCCGTTGCAGCTGTTGCTCTCCTGCGCGACTTCATCGGGCCGCCAGCGGAGCTGAAGAGTGGCGAGTGGCGAGTGGCGAGTGGCGAGTAAAGAAGCATCCGTCGCTGGCGCGACGGCCTCTTCGGCGACGGCGTCCTTCCCTTCTTCACTCGCCACTCGCCACTCGCCACTCGCCACTTTTCGCAGCGGCCATATCAGCGATCCCGTCCCCGGCCCGACGATCTTGCCGGGGTTGAACAGGCGGCGCGGGTCGAAGAGGGCCTTCAGCTCGCGGAAGACGGGGTAAAGTCGGCCGCACTGCCGGCTCACCCACGGCGACCGCGCCAGGCCGACGCCGTTGCGGCTGCTGATCGTGCCGCCCAGCTCCAGCACGATGTCGTAGATTTCGTCGGCCAGCGCCCACAGCTTCGCCCCGTCCTCGCGGCGCCGCAGGTCGAGGAACGGCCGCATGTCCACCTGTCCCGTGCCCGCGTGGATCAGGTACGCCGCCGACGCCTCGCGCCGCTGCAACACCTCCTGCACGCGCCGCAGGTACTCGGGCAGCAGCTCCGCCGGCACGGCCGCGTCCTCGACCCCGACGACCGGCTGCTCCGTCCCCCGCAGGGCGGCCAGGCCCGACAGCCCCGCCTCGCGCACCTGCCAAAAGCGGTCGATTTCCTCCGGTTTGGAGGCCGTCAGCGCCAGCAGCGGCCGCTCGGAATGGCGGAATCGGTCGGCCAGGTCGAGGGCCAGCCGGCGGGCCTCGGCGGGGCCGTCCGCCTCGTACTCGACCAGCAGCACGGCCTCCGCCGCCGGGACCAGGGCCGCCACGGCCGCGTCGCCGTGCGCCAGACGCAGCAGGCGGCGGTCCATCAGCTCGCACGCCGCCGGTCCGGTGGGCAGCACGGCCTGCGCCGCCCGCAGCGCCGCGTCGAGACTGGTGAAGGCGAGCAGCACCGCGGAACGCCCCGCCGGCAGCGGCAGTGTGCGCAGCTCGATTTCCGTGAACAGGCCGAGCGTGCCCTCGGAGCCGACCAGCAGCCGGGCCAGGTCGAACTGCTCGGCGTCGAGCAAATCGTGCAGCAGGTAGCCGCAGCGGTTGAAGCGGGTGCGCGGCCGACCGTCGCGGATCGCCTCCGCATTCTGCTCCAGCAGCGTGACCACCGACGAAACGACGTCCTGCAACCGGCCGTGCTCGCCCTCGGCCGGCGGCCAGCGCGAGACGCGGCCGGCCGTCCAGGCGGAGCCGTCGTCCAGCACCACGCGCAGCGCCCGGACGTGGTCGCGCATCGAGCCGTGGCGGAACGCGCGGGGGCCGGAGGCGTCGCCGGCCGTCATGCCGCCGAGGGTGCATTCGCCGTGGGCTGGCTCGGGGGCGATGCGCCGGCCCGACGCCGCCAGCCGCCGCGCCAGGTCGCGGTGGACGACGCCCGGCTGAACGCGAACGGCGTCGGCGGTTTCATCTAAAATGGAGCGGAAATGACGGCTGAAATCGAGGACGATGCCGGCGGTGAGCGACTCGCCGGCGAGTCCGGCGCCGGCCCCGCGGGCGGTGAGGGTGGCCTGGTTTTCGCCGGCGTAGCGGACCAAGGCCCGCAGGTCGTCCTCGTCACGCGGCGCGACGACGCCGAGCGGCTCGATCTCGAACAGGGAAGCGTCGGTGCTGTAGAGGGCGCGCGAAACGTCGTCGAAGAGGAGTTCCCCCTTGACGATCCCTTTCAGGTCGTCGTGAACGCGTTCGCGCTGCGCGGGGTCCACGAGGTCGATTCTCCGTTCAGGCGCTCCGGTTAGCCGCGACGCGCGGCGGAGCGCTTGGGGAAGAGCGCTCCGCCGCGCGTCGCGGCTAACCGAATTCACTTCTCCTCCGGCCGCGCGGTCAGGGCCGCGGCGCCAACTGCTTGCGCCGCATCTGCTCCTGGCGGTAGCGCTCATAGACGGTCAGCTCGAACGGCTTGTGTTCCGGGCCGGGCGGCAGGCCGCGGTAGTGGGCGTCGCAGCGGTAGCAGACGACCACGTCCCGGACCACGAGGTACAGCACGCAGTCGAACAGGGCCGAGCCAATGAGGATGCCCCAGGTCCACCATTGCTGATAGAGGAAGTAGGTGACGGTGGACGCGAGGCAGGCCAGCGTCAGAATGGCCAGGCCGAGACTGTGCGGAAAGTCCTTTTTGCGGTACAGCTCAGGGTCGCCGCAGACGGCGCACGCCGTCAGTGCCGGATCGGCGTTCTCCGGTTTTAAGGGCGTCACGCGCGCGCAATTCGGACACGACCACTCGGCCGGCAGCGGCGTTTCGAGCCGTGCGGCCTGCTCACAACCGGGACAGGGGAAACGGACGTTCACGCGAAATCTCACAGCGAAGGGGCGCCGCCGGCCAGGAGCTGGCTGGTCAGTTCCCCGAGGAAGCAGAAAATCACCACGACGTACAGAATGCCCGTCGCCGACTGCGTGGAGCGGATGCGGGCCGTCCGCCAGGCCATCCACGTCAGGCCGAGGACGCCGGCGAAACCCACCGCCCACCGCACCAGCATCAGCAAAATTCTCTCATTATCCAGACTACCCGTCGCCCGCCCGGCGGTCCAGAACACCCAGCCGTCCACGGCCATGCGCGTGGCGACGGCGACCGCCAGCGCCGCGATCAGCAGCAGCAGCGGCCGCAGCGACATCGACGGCGCGATCAGGTACGAGTGGCCCATGAGCATGGCGGTGACGGCGGCGCCGAGCAAGGCGGCGGAGGTGACGTCGGCCAGGGCGGCGGCGAGGGCGGCGCGGACCGCGGCGGGGTCAGCCGCCTCGACGCAGGCGAGCGCCCCGGCCAGGGCGAGCAGGGTCAGCACGATGAGGGTGCGGCCGCCCGGCGCCTTCTCCAGGAACCAGGCGACGGAGCCAGCCAGGGCGAAGGCCGCGCCGGCGGCGAGCAGCGTCCACAAGGCCCAGCCGCCGGCCGCCGGGGGGAACAGGGCGGCGAGGCCGGCCAGGCCGAGCGCGGTGAGGAAGTGGACGCGGTAGAAGCGCGGGTTGACCTGGGCCGGCGACAGCAGCAAGAGGCAGGCGGTCATGCCGGCGGCGAGGCGCAACGCGAAAACGGAGAGCGCGGACATGGAATGTCACCGACCGCCGTAGATCAGCGCCATCAGCTCGCTGCGGGAGGAGGGGTTGTCGCGGAAGACGCCGCGCATGGCGCTGGTGGTGCAGACGCTGTCGGCCTTGCGGACGCCGCGGACGGTCATGCACGTGTGCGTCGCTTCCAGAATGACGGCGGCGCCGCGCGGGTGGAGTTCCTCGACGAGGAGGTCGGCGACTTCCTCGGTGATGCGCTCCTGCACCTGCGGCCGACGCGCCACCGTGTCCACCAGCCGGGGCAATTTGCTCAGGCCGACGATTTTGCCCTTGGGCAAGTAGGCGATGTGGGCCTTGCCGAAAAAGGGGAGCAAATGGTGCTCACAGAGGGAAGCGAAGCGGATGTCCTTGACGAGGACCATCTCGTCGTATTTCTGGGTGAACGTCTTGCGCAGGACTTCGCCGGGGTCGCGGCGGAGGCCGGCGCTGAGGTCGGCGTACATGCGGGCGATGCGGGCCGGGGTCTCTTGCAGGCCTTCCCGGTCGGGGTCCTCGCCGACGGCCAGGAGGATCTCGCGGACGGCCGCCTCGATACGCCGGTGGTCCACCGGGTCCGCGGCGGGGCCGTTCTTGGCGTTCAGGGCCGGCCGGCGGGGGCGGGCGGCGGGATCGGTCATGCGCAAAGACGCTCCCGAAAGGGGGAGGGCGGGTCGAGTGACGAATGCGTGTCGCTGCTTTGATTTGTAGACGGCTGCGGCGGGTCCGTCAAGCAAGGCGGCTGGCGGTCTCGCGCGCCGCCCCGTAGAATCGGCGCTCATGAAAGTCCTCGTCCTCGCCGTCCGTGGCCTCCAGACGGCCTACGTCGGCTGCTACGGCAACCCCTGGATCGCGACGCCGGCCCTCGACGCCCTGGCGACGGGCGGCGTCGTCTTCGACCGCCATTACGCCGGCCGCGCCGACGCCGCCGGCGCCTGCCGCACCTGGCGCGACGGCCGCTGTCGCCTGCCCGACCCATCCCGCCGCGAGCCGCCTGCCGACGCACCCGCCGACCTGATCGAGCAGCTGCGGAAGCGCGGCGTCCACACCTGCCTGGTCCTGGACGACAGCCGGCCGGCCGAACCCGGCTTCGAGGTCGGCTGGGACGAAGTGCATCGCGCCGCCTCGTTCGACGCGGTGCTGGACGCCGCCTCCGCCGCGCTGGACCAGCTGGCCAGCCGCGGCGATTGGCTGCTGTGGGTGGACTTGGCCGCGCTGATTCCGCCGTGGGACACGCCGGAGGAGTTCCTGGCGCCGTACTTCCAAGCGGAAGCGGTCGGCGACGAGGAGGAAGAAGAGCCGCTGGAACCGTTGACGCCGTTGAACGACCCGACGCCCGGCCCGGTCGATGCGGAGGACGACGAGCTGTTCCTGCGGCTGCAAGACAGCTACGCCGGCGCCGTGACGTATCTGGACGCCGGCGTCGGCCGGCTGCTGGAGCGGCTCGACGCCGTGGATGCGAGAGATGAAACGCTGGTCGTGCTGACCGCCGATTGCGGCCTGGCGCTGGGCGAACACGGATATGTCGGCCCGACGGCGCCGCTGGCGCATGAGGAGACGACGCACCTGCCGCTGATCCTGTGCTTGCCCGGCGGCGACGAAGCGGGACGGCGCGTGGCGGCGCTGACGCAGGCGGCCGACCTGGCGGCGACGCTGGCCGACGTGTTCGAGGCGGAGCTGCCGTCGGCGCACGGCCGGACGCTGCTGCCGCTGGTGTACGGCGAGGCGGAGGAGGTTCACGCCTACGTCTGTTCCGGCGGCCAGGGCGGCGACGCGGCGGAGTGGAGTTTACGGACCCCGGAATGGGCTTATCTGCTGCCGCTGGGGCCGCGGCCGCCGCGGCTGTACGTCAAGCCGGACGACCGCTGGGAAGTGAACGACGTATTGCAACATCATCAGGAATGGGCGGAGGGGCTGGAGCGGACGCTGCGCGGCTTCGTGGAGGCGGCGCGCCGGCCGGGGCCGCTGGAACCGCCTGGGCTGCCGGAGACGGGGGCGACCGAAGAACCAGCTGGCAAAGAGGCGGAATGAATTGCTGGCGCGGGTCGGGTACAATTATCCGGGGCGGTCCACGGGTTGAGCGACGGAGGGAATTCCCATGAACGCCGAACCGACGACGGTTATGGGGACGCTGAAACCGGACGGCGCCCTGGAGCTGGACGAGAAGCTGAACCCTCCGGCCGGTCGGGTGCGGATGACCGTCGAGCCCTCGCAGAATCCGGCCGAGACGCAGGATCCGTTCATGGCGACGATGGAAGCCATCTGGGCGGGACAACGGGCACGCGGGCATGTTCCTCGCAGTGAGGAAGAGGTGGAGGCGGAACGGCGTCGCACTAATGAAGAGTCCGAAGCAGGAGTTGCTCGAGGCCGAGCGAATCCACTGGGAAGGGAAGAAGCCCGGCGACGGGCCGGAGGATGGGGGAGACCCCGGATGATCGTCTACCTGGATGCCAACGTCGTCATCTACTTCATCGAGAAAACTCCTGTGTGGGGACCGAAGGCCGCGGCCCGAATCGGCCGCTTGAGGGCGGCCGGCGATCGAGTGGCTGTCAGCGATATTGCCCGCCTCGAATGCCTGGTGGGCCCTCTCGTGACGGGCAACGCCGTCCTCCTGGCCGACTTCGACGCCTTTTTCAAAGACCCGGGAGTGCTTGTCTTTCCCGTAACCGCGGCCGATTGTGAACGGGCGGCGCGAATCCGAGCCAGTCGCCGCTTTCAGGCGCTCGACGCGCTTCACCTCGCCGCGGCCGCGGAACACGGCTGCGGCTTGTTCCTGACCAACGATGTCGCGTTGAGACGCTTTCCTGACCTTGCGGTGGAAATCCTGACGTAATTCCTGCTCTTCGGACATCGAGGCTTCCGTCGGCTATGGTGATGGGATACCAGGCGCCTTCCCTCCACCCGTACCGGGGCCTCCCCATGCACTCCGCCATCCGCTGGCCTGCCGCCGGCTCTCTCCTGCTCGTCGCCGTCCCCGCCCTGGCCGCGCCGCCCGTCTCGACCGACGATCGCCTCGTCGTCGAGCTGGTTGCGATGGAACCCGACATCGTCACGCCGACCGGCATCGCCGTGGACGAACAGGGCCGCGTGTGGGCAATCGAAAACAACACCCATGAACGCCCCGCCAACTATCAAGGGCCGGACAGCGACCGCATTCTCATCTTTTCCGACTTCGACGAGTCGGGAAAGGCCAGAAAGATCACGACCTATGCGGACGGCTTCAAGAACGCGATGGGCCTCGCCCTCTCCTCCGACGGGGCGGTCTACCTCGTCACCCGTTCAGAGATCTTCGTTCTCCGCGGCAAGGACAAGGCGGAAGAGAAGCGCTCCATCATGAAGCTCGAAACGTCGGGGACGTACCCGCACAACGGTCTGGACGGCCCCATCTTCGACGGCGTCGGCGACCTGATCTTCGGCATGGGCGAGAACCTCGGCGCCGCGTACAAGCTGGTCGGCTCCGACGGGACCACGCTGCAAGGCGGCGGCGAGGGCGGCAACGTCTTCCGCTGCAAGCCCGACGGCTCAGGGCTGAAGCGCATCGCCACCGGCTTCTGGAACCCCTTCGGTCAGGGTTTCGACGCCTTCGGTCGGCTGTTCGCCGTGGATAACGACCCCGATTCGCGGGGGCCGTGCCGGCTGCTGCACGTCGTCCAGGGCGGCGACTACGGCTTCCGTTTCCGCTACGGCCGCAAGGGTACGCACCCGTTCCAGGCCTGGAACGGCGAATTGCCCGGCACGCTCGGCTGGGTCGCGGGGACCGGCGAGGCGCCCTGCGGCGTCACGGCCTACGAATCGACCGGCCTGCCGGACGAGTACCGCGGCGACCTGCTGGTCACGTCCTGGGGCGACCACATCGTCGAGCGCTTTCATCTGATACCGAACGGGGCGAGCTTTCAGGCCACGTCGCAGACGGTGGTTCGCGGCGGCGACGACTTCCGGCCGGTCGGGCATCGCGGTCGGCCCGGACGGCTCGGTTTATTTCAGCGATTGGGTGGACAAATCGTATCCGGTTCATGGCAAGGGCCGCATCTGGCGGATTCGCATGAAGAATCCGCCCAAGGACGATGGGTTGCGGACGTCCAAGGTCGCCGGAATGGAAACGGATCGGCTGATTAAGCTGCTCGGCCATCCGAAGAGGGAGATCCGCGACGCCGCGACGGCAGCCCTGGCGCGGAAGGGGAAGGCGGTCAAGGATGTGCTGGTGCGGCGTGGTCAAGGGCAAGGCCGAGGTGCGGGCGAAGCTGCAAGCGCTCTGGGCCGCGGCGAGGATCGGGAAGGACGCCGACGACCTGCTCGATCGCCGCCATGCGACGATCCCGGCCGCCGAGGTGCGGGCCGAGGCAGTGCGGCGAATCGCCGACGACGCCGACATCGCCAGAAGCGCAGTTGACTCGAACGGGCACGAAGGACGATGTCGCCGCTGGTGCGGATGGAAGCGCTGTTACGGCTGGTCAGCCGCCGCTCGACTGCCCGAGGAGCAGCATCGTTGCCACTGCTGGCCGACAAGGATCCCTTTATCGTCAGTGCGGCAGTGTACGTCTTTCGGCAAGACTGGGTCCATGCCAGCTTTGCGGCTGCCCGTACATCGGACGCGGCCGACGCGCGGCTGCGGCTGGGGGTGCTTGCTGGCAATGCGGCGCGGATCACCGCGATGGAGGTGGGCGGGACGCCCTGAAGAAATTCCTCAAGGACCCCGACCCGGAAATCCGGCGTACAGCGATCCAGTGGGTCGGTGAAGAGGGGTTGAAGGATTTCGGCCCGCAGTCTGCAAGCCGCCGCCGTCCAGGCGCCGACGACGCCGGCCCTGTTCCAGGCGCTGCTCGCCTCGAACCACCTTCTTGCCGGCGGCAAGCCGGACGCCGAGCCGTTCGACGAAAACTACCTCGCCAAGGTCGTGGGGGACGCCGGCCAGCCGTCGGCGTTCCGCGTCCTGGCGATGCAGATGCTGCGGCCCGATCATCCCGGCCCTGTCGGCGGCCAGCCTGGAGAAGTTGCTGGCGGGAAACGACGAAGCCTCTGCGCCGGCAGGCTGCGCGCACCCTGGCGTCGCGCACTGACAAGGATTCGCAGGCGCTGCTGCTGAAGCTGGCGAAGGACGTCGGCTCGCGGAACCGGCTCTCCGCGGCGATGCGATGCTCGGCCTGGCCAACTCCGCCGCCGACTCGGCCGAGGTTCAGCGGTTCCTGCTGTCGCTGCTGGACCAGGCGGATTACCGGCGCGACGCCCTGCGGTCTCTGCGGCTGGCGGGAGGCGACGCCGCGGTGGCGAAGGGCCTGCTGGCTTGGTGGGACAAGGCCTCTCTCTCTGGGGACGAGCGGCGGGAGGCGGCGGGGCAGCTCTTGCTGGCCCTGAAGGCGAATGCGATGTCGGCGGTCGAAAATCACCGCAAGGCGCTGACCGAAGCGGCCGGCCCGCGGCCGACGACGGCGGCGGAGTGGCAGAAGTTCCTGGCCGGCCGCGGCGACTCGGTTGCCGGAGAGCGGGTGTTCTTTTCCGCCGCCGGCCCGCGCTGCGCCGCCTGTCACCAGGTGGACGGCCGCGGCGGCAAGGTCGGGCCGGACCTCTCGACCATCGGCGCCGCCCTGAACCGCGAGCGGTTGGTCGAGTCGATCCTCGACCCGAGCAAGGAAATCGCGCCGGCGTTCGTGACCTGGAACGTCACGACCCGCGACGGCAAGGTCCATACCGGCGTCGTTGTGGACGAGGGGCCGAACAGCACGGTGACGCTGGCCGACGCCCAAGGCCGGCTGGAAACCCTGATGCGTCAGGACATCGAAGAGCGCGTCGCATCCAAGAAGTCGCTCATGCCGGACAGCCTGCATGAGCTGATGACGCCGCGGGAGTTCCTGGACCTGATCGAATACTTGAGTGAGCGGCGCTGATTCGGCGTGGCGAGATGAAATTGAAGGTGTGGTTGCGCGTTTCGGCCTTGACGGAGTTCGAGCCTGTCTTGGGCATGTGGCGCTCGACTGCGCCGGTGCGGCCGAACCGGCGAAACCTTAAGCGGATTTAACGCCCTTGAGATTTGCACGGACGGGACGCCGGGCCACAATGAGCGCGGAGGTGAACCGTGCCGCGCGTCCTGGTCGTGGAAGACGAAATCAAGCTGCTCCGCAGCCTCGAACGCGGGCTGCGGGCGGAAGGCTACGAGGTGACGACGGCGGCCAGCGGCGAGGCCGCCTACCGCCTGGCGACCGCCGAGCCGTTCGACTGCCTGCTCCTGGACCTGCTGCTGCCCGGTCGGGACGGCCTTCAAGTCCTGGCCGACTTGCGGCGGGGCGGGGACGCCACGCCCATCCTGATCCTCACGTCGCGGGACGCCGTCGCGGATCGCGTGATCGGCCTGGACGCCGGGGCCGACGACTATCTGGTAAAACCGTTCGCGTTTCCCGAACTGCTCGCCCGGCTCCGGGTGCTGCTCCGGCGCGAGCGGGCCGAGCGTCCCACCGTCCTGCGGGCCGACGACCTGGAAGTGGACCTGCTGGAGCGCCGCGCCCTGCGGGGCGGCGTCGAGATTTCGATGACTCCGCGCGAGTTCGACGTGCTGGCCTACCTGATCCGGCACAAGAACGCCGTCGTCACGCGGGACATGCTCGGCCGCGAGGTGTGGAAGGAACCGGACCACGCCCTCACCAACGTCATTGAGGTTTACATCACCCTGCTCCGCCGGAAGGTGGAGCGGCCGGATCGGCGGCCGCTCATTCACACCCTGCGCGGTGTGGGCTACAGCCTGCGGGACGAACCATGCGACTGAGCATCCGTTGGCGGCTGGTCCTCTGGAACGTCCTCGGCCTGGCCGTGGTGCTGGCCGGCTTCGCCGCGCTGGTGTACGGGCTGATGGCTCACACACACTACGACCGGCTCGACCGGACCGTCCTGGCGGAGTTCCGCGACATGGAGGAGGACCAGCCCTCCGGCGAGCCGCTGCGCGACTGGATGGCCGAGATCAAGGAACACGACAATTTCGCCTGCGTCCTGTACGACGCGGGGGGGAAGGTCTGTGAGCGCACCAGCGACCTGCCGCCCGAGGCGATCCCGCCCGCGCCGCCGGCGGGCGCCGACCCCCGTTTCCTCGACGCGGCCCCGCCCGGACTGGGCCGCCAGAGGGTCCTTGTCGGCGGCCTGCGCCTGGGCGGGCAGCCGTACACGGCGATCCTCATGGCCCCCCTGGACGACGTGGACCGCGAATTGGGCCTGCTGCTGTGGGCGATCTTCCTGGCCGTGCCGGCGGCGCTGGCAGCCTCCGGGGCCTGGAGTTACTTCATGGCTCGCAAGGCCCTGGCCCCGATGGAGCGGCTGCGGCGTTCGACGCGGGAGATCACGGCCGTCCGGCTGGACCGACGCCTATCCGTCCGCAACGCGCACGACGAGCTGGGCCGCCTGACCGCGACCATCAACGACATGATCGCCCGCCTGGAGCGGTCGTTCGCCGAGGTCCGCCGCTTCACGGCGGACGCCTCGCACGAAATGCGGACGCCCCTGGCCGTGATCCGCAACGAGGCCGAAGTCGCCCTGGCCCGGCCCATTGGCGAGGAGGGCTGCCGCAACCTCCTGGGCAGCATTCTGGAGGAGGTCGATCGGCTCACGCGGCTGACCGACCAACTGCTGACCTTGGCCCGCGAGGACGCCGACGCCGTCCTCCCGCCGCAGGCGGCGGTCGATCTGGCCGCGCTGGTCAGGTCCGTCGTGGAGACCATGCGGCCGCTGGCGGAGTCGAGGGGCGTGGCGCTGACCGCCGAGGCGGAAGGCCCCGTGGAGGTGCGGGGCGACGAGGCCCGGCTCCGGCAGGTCCTCTACAACCTGCTCGACAACGCGATCAAGTACACGCCGGAAGGGGGCGCGGTCGCCGTCCGCTGCGGTCGGGACGGCGGCGAGGCGGTGCTCGCCGTGCGCGACACAGGCGTCGGCATACCGCCCGAACACCTGCACCGGGTGTTCGACAGGTTCTACCGCGCGGACAAGGCCCGCACGCGGGAGCAGGGCGGCGCCGGCCTGGGCCTCAGCATCGCCAGGAGCATCGCCGCCGCCCACGGGGGACGCATCGAGCTGGAGAGCGCGCTGGGGAAGGGCGCGACGTTCATCGTCCGGCTGCCCGAAGGGGGAAAAGCGCCGAACGGCGAAGGAGGTGCGTCATGAATCGTGAAGCTGCCATCGTGTCCGGCGCCAAGGCCGCCACGACGCCCCATGGCGTGGTCCGCATCGCCAGAGTCGCTCACGCCGGACAACCTGCATGAGCAGACGACGCCGCGGGAGTTCCTGGACCTGATCGAATACTTGAGCGAGCGGAAATCGGCGTACAGACCGACGGCTCCCCCAGCTGGGCCTTCCAGCGGAGGAACGGCCGTTCCACGGCGCAATAGGAAACGGTTGCGGCCGCGAAGGCGAGGGCGTAAGCCAGCGGCGCGTCGAGACCGCGAAGCCGGTGGGTCATGGGGATGAAGCCGTGGATGAGCTTGGGGGTCAGCGACAAGAGCGGGAAATGCCACAGGTAAAGGCCGTAGGAGATCCGCCCCACCCGGACAAGGACGGGGGCGCCGAGGACGCGCGACGCCAGCCGCGGCGGGGAATTCATCAGGGCCGCGATCACGACGGCGGCGGCCGCGGCGACGGCGGTGTAGCCGCCGAGAACCAGATAGGGGGCGCCATTTCGCCCCATGATCCCTAGCAAGAGAAGAAAAATCGTCGAAACGCCGGCCGCGGCCCGCAGGGCGCGCCGGCCGCCGGGCGACTCCGGCAGTCGGCCGGCGGAGGCGAGGAGGCCGACGAGACAGCCCGCCAGCAGCGAATCCGCACGGGCGATCAGGCTCGTCGTCGCCGCCAGCGGGCCGGCCGGCCAGGGACTCAGCCACAACGCCGCGCGGACCAGCGCCGAGGCGGCGATCCCCGTCCCGACCAGCCAGGCGATCCGCCGGGGGCCGGCCCCGAACCGCAGGAGCAGGACGAGGAGGATGGGCCAAACGACGTAGAACTGCTCTTCGAGGCTCAGCGACCAGGCGTGGCTCAGCAGGTCCATCGGGACCGACCAGTACGCCGCCCCGTTGGCCGCATGGCAAGCCGTCAGAAGGGCGGCCTGGTAAATCACCGCCGCCCGATCCGGCTTCGTCCGCAGCATGGCCCAGACGCAGCAGACCGCCAGCATCACGAACAGCGCGGGCAGCAGCCGCAGCGCCCGCCGCAGATAGAAGCGCGGCAGGTGGATTCGCCCCGTCTGCCGATGTTCCCGCAGCAGCAGGGCGGTGATGAGAAAGCCGCTCAGCACGAAGAACAAATCGACGCCCAGGAACCCGCCGGGGACGACGCGGCGCAGGTCGCAATGGTAGGCCATCACGGCGAGCACGGCCAGGCCGCGCAGCCCGTCCAGCTCGGGCCGATAGCCGAGACGAAAGCCGCCGTGACCGCCGACGCCCGCTTCCCGACGGCGGTTCGCCGGCGGCATGGGATCGTCTCCGGGGGGGGACGCACTCGTTCTGTACACGGTCTGTTGAGGAGGGGGGCGTGTACCGAAAAGGGCCTGGCGGGTCAAGCGAGGTTTTCGTCCCTCGCGCCGTCCCTATCCGCGGCTGTGAACGGCGGCGCCGTGCAGTGCCAGGCGATTGCAGGCATTCCGCGTTTGCTGCCCCGGCGGCATGGGGGTAGAATGCCGCATGAGAAAGCAAAGCCTCTTCCAAACCGCAGGACCAAAAGTCCTTGCTCCCCCGCGCCCGAGGTCCGCCAATGGCCATGCTCGTCCAGTGCCCGAATCCCGCGTGCAAAGCAAGTTGTTCCGTGGCGGAGGCCAACAGCGGCGCCCCCGTCAAGTGTCCGAAATGCAACAAGCCCTTCCTGGTGAAACCGACCGTCGATGGGCAAAAGCGCGACACAAACAACAACCAGCCTGCATCGAACGCGAACCCGTTTCCGGTCCTGCCCGCCGAGTTCGGCCGTTACCGGATCCTGAAACTGCTCGGCCGGGGCGGGATGGGCGCGGTCTACCTGGCGCAGGATTCCCAGCTCGGACGGCAAGTGGCCTTGAAGGTGCCGTTCTTCGGCGGGTCGGATTCGCCGCAGCGGGCCGAGCGGTTCGTCCGCGAGGCCCGGTCGGCGGCGGTCCTGCAGCATCCCAACATCTGCACCGTTTTCGACGCGGGGCAGATCGACGGCCGGCCGTTCATCACGATGGCGTACATCGCCGGCACGCCCCTCGAACAGGAGATCGACCCGGAAGCGCCGATGCCGCAGCTGCGCGCTGCCGAGGTCGTTCGTAAGATCGCCCTCGCCCTGGAACACGCCCACGGCAAGGGAATCGTCCACCGCGACCTGAAGCCGGCCAACGTGATGATGGCGGCCGGCGGCGAGCCGGTTGTCATGGATTTCGGCCTGGCCAAGCGGGTCGTCGATGTGGACCCGAACGAGGCCAAGCTGACTCGGCTGGGAGGCATCCTCGGCACTCCCAGCTACATGGCCCCCGAACAGGTCAAGGGGGAGAGTTCGGCCATCGGGCCGGCCACCGACGTCTACTCGCTCGGCGTGATGCTGTTCGAGTTGCTCACCGGGGAAACGCCGTACACCGGCGCGATGGCGGTGGTGATCGGCCGGATCCTGAACGCCCCGGCGCCGCCGGTGAAGGAGTTCCGCCCGGATGTGCATCCCCGGCTGGACGCTATCTGCCGCAGGGCCATGGCGAAGGCGCCGGCCGACCGATTTCCGAGCATGGCGGAGTTGGCGGACGCCCTTGGTAAGTATTTACAAGCCCCGTCCGCATCCCCTCCGCCCCTTGCGGCGCCGGCGCTGTGGCTGGCAGCGACCGTGGCCCCTTCATCACGCCCTCTACCGCTTCCGGCGCCTCCGGCGGCTGCGGTCGTGAAAGCCCCCGCGCCGGTAGCCGATCACTCCCCGTTCGACCATGTGCATGCCGCGCCTCCACCCAAATCCGCCTCGAGGAAGGCGAAAAGGGGGCGAGTCGCGGCCGTGGCCAACCGTCGTCCGAAATGGCCGATCCTGGCCGGTGCGGCGGCGTGTTTGCTGGTTGCCGGCCTGGCGGCTCTGTGGGCCGGCGGCGCGTTCAAGGTGAAGACGGCGGACGGCGTCCTCGTCGTGCAGGTCAACGAGCCGAACGCGGAGGTGTTCGTGGACGGCGACCGCGTGACGGTGACATGGAGCGACGGCGGCAAAAAGGCGGAGATCCACGTCAAGCCGGGCACGCGGAAGGTGGAGGTGAAGAAGGACGGCTTCGGCGTGGACGGCACGGACTTGACGTTCCGGGACGGCGACCGGGTAGTTTTCACGGCCCGACTGGTACCCGAGCAAGTGGCGAAGGCCGACGCGCCGCCGCCGGCGATATTGCCGCCGCCGCCCGACACGAAGAAGCCCGATCCCTCGCCGGTTGCAGGCGCCGCGGATGACGACAAGGGCTTCGTGTCGCTGTTCAACGGCAAGGACCTGACCGGCTGGCAAGGCCTCGTGCCCATCAACGAGCGGTCCAAGCTCAGCCCCGAGGAGCTGGCCAAGAAGCAGAAGGAGGCCGACGAGAAGGATCTGCCGCACTGGACGGTGCAGGACGGCATCCTGGTCTACGACGGCCAGGGCGACAACCTGCAGACGGTGAAGGACTACGGCGACTTCGAGTTGTATGTCGATTGGAAGATCCCGTCCAAGGGCGACAGCGGCATCTACCTGCGCGGCAACCCGCAGGTGCAGATCTGGGACTCCGACAACCTCGGCGAGGATCTCAAGAAGGACTGGCACACCGGCTCGGGCGGCCTGTGGAACAACAAAAACCACTCCAACCAGCCGCTGGTGAAGGCCGACAACCCGGTCGGCGAGTGGAACACCTTCCACATCGTCATGAAGGGCGATAAGGTCACGGTGTTCCTCGACCACCTTCTTGTGGTGGACGGCACGCCGCTGGAGAACTACTGGGAGCCGGGCAAGCCGCTGCCGGCGAAGGGGCCGATCGAGCTGCAGCACCATGGCGATAAGCTGTGGTTCAAGAACATCCGCATCAAGGAACTGCCGCCGGCGGATGCCGCGGCCCCGCCGATGCAGCCTGAGCCAGCACCACCTACGGACCCCTTTCAGTCGAAGTCCGTATGGGTGAACGAAGGAAAGTCTGCAGTGCGCCCCTCGGGTGAGACCAGTACGATATGAAGTACTGGCCCCGGAGGGAGTCTCTGAATCATGCCTCGACGCGCACGACGCAGCTTCACGCCCGAGTTCAAAGCCCAAGTGGTCCTCGACCTGCTCCGCGGAGAGCGTTCCCAGGCCGAACTGTGCCGCTTGCACCAGTTCAGCGCCTCGCTCCTCGTCCTGTGGAAGGACGCCTTCCTCGAACGCCTCCCGCTCGTCTTCCAGGCCGACGAGCAGCGCAGCCAGGAACGCCAACGCATCGCCGACCTGGAGCAGCTGGTCGGCCGCCAGGCCCTGGAGCTGGAGATCCTAAAAAAAGCCTCCAGGCTCATGAATGGACTGGCCAACGCCGCAGGGAGGTCGTCATGAGCCTGACCCAACACTACCCGGCGCGGCTGGTCTGCCGCCTGCTCGACTTCCCACGCTGCCAACTGTACCGCTCGCCCGCCGACCCCGGCGAGCAGGACGCCCCGCTGCGTGAGGCCCTGACCCGCCTGGCCGGCGAGTGGCCCACCTACGGCTACCGCCGACTGACCGCCATGCTCCGCCGCGAGGGCTGGGACGTCAACGCCAAGCGGGTCCGTCGCGTCATGGCCGACCTCGGCCTCCACGGCGCGGCGCCTGTCCGACGCAAGCGAACCACCGACAGCAACCACGATTTCCCGCGTTGGCCCAACCTGGTGGAGACGCTCGAGGTCGTGCGGCCTGACCAGGTGTGGGTGGCCGACATCACCTATATCCGCCTCCGACGCGACTTCGTCTACTTGGCGGTGGTTATGGATGTCTTTACGCGCTTGATCCGAGGCTGGCATCTCGGCCGTGGCCTCGACGGCGGCCTGACGCTCACGGCCCTGGAGCGGGCGCTGGCCCGCGGCCGCCCCCAGATCCACCACTCCGACCAAGGCGTGCAGTACGCCGCCGACGGCTACGTGCAACGACTGCAAGGCGTCGGGGCGCGGGTCAGCATGGCCGCCGTGGGCGAGCCGCGCGAGAACGGCTTCGCCGAGCGGCTGATGCGGACCATCAAAGAGGAGGAAGTCGATCTGTCGGAGTACCTCGACTATGCCGACGCCTTGCGCCAGCTGGGCGCTTCCTGGACGCCGTGTACAACCACAAGCGCATTCACTCGGCGCTGGGCTACCTGACGCCGGCCGAGTTCGAGCAGCAGTGGCGGAGCCAGCAACCCGCCTGATGGCTCTCCAACGATCTTCTTCCCCTCCCGCCTCCCGGCCTTCACCGGGGCTGAGGCCGGGAGGCGGGAGGCGAAGAAGATCGCCGTTGATCGTGACGACTGTACCATAGGCAACGTGCCTTGGTGGTCTCATTTCAGGGCGCACTACAGGGGATGACTCTGATGGTCATCGAGCGGAAGGGTGAGAAGTTCCTGGCGCGATTTGTGATCGGTAACAACCTGGATCGGGAGGTGGCCGGTACTGTCAAAGACGGCAAGCTCTCCTGGCTCGCCAAGGACGTGCGGGTCATCAAAGGCGAACCTGGCGGTGACAACCAAGCGACCATCACTCGCGACAAGGATGGGGATTTGCTCGATTTCACTTAGAGTCTGTTCCATAAGGGGGTGTCGGCCATAGAATAGGGGTAATCGTTCAACGCTACGAGAGCAGTGAGGGGCAGGGTTGGCCGGTGCGATGGGCGAGGACAGCCTCATGCAGGTAATCCAGGACATTCTTCGCCTGCAACCGCCGGGTTTGCACCACGGTCAGAATCCGCTCGACGAAGCGACAGCCGTTCCCACTCCAGCAGCCGAAACTCCGCCTGCGCCACAGCACCGCCCGACGCAGCAGTCGTTCCACGTGGTTGTTCGTCGGCTCCACTCCCTCCGTCGTCACGAACGTCCACAGCGCAGGCTCCAACGCCAGCACGTTCTCGCAGAACCGCACCACCGTTGGGTCGGCGCCGAGGATCGCGCCTTCCAGCAGCACCCGGTTCATCCGTCGCATCACCGGGGCCAGCCGCGCTTCCAGTTGTGCCCGCGTGACCTGTCCGTCCCGGAACCCGTGCCACGCGGCGAAGACCTTCCTGACCAGTCGCCGCCCCTCCCGTCCGACCCACTCTTCGGGGCCGCCCCGGTCGATGATCTTCTGGAAATCCCGTTTCAGGTGCGCCCAGCAGATCTGCCGCCGCTGGGGCGGCACCCGGTTGTACGGGCCCCAGCGGTCGCTGCACAGGATCCCCAGGATCTCCAGGCCCAGGATCGCCGTCAGGCCCGCCGCGCTTCGGCGGGCGTGGATCACGAAGGCCACCACCCGGGTGGTGGCCGCCGCCCACAGCCAGCACAACGCCCCCGCGAGTTTCCAACTGGTCTCGTCGGCGTTCTTGACCGCCGCCTGGCGCACCGCCGCCACCGCCTCCTGGTGGGCCGTCTCCAGGGCGGCGCCGACTTCTTGCTCGAGGTTGCAGACCGTGCCCAAGGCGATCGGGGCGTCGAAGACCGCGTCGGCGATCTCCTCGACGCCGCGCTTGCTCAGGCCGTGACAGCCGGAGAAGTAGGACAGCGTGCCGGTCAGCCGCGGCCCGACACTGTGGGCGCGAACCGCCGCCGGGATGACCGCATGCGTCCGGTGGCCGCAGCAGGGGCAGGTGCGGGCGTGGCCCTGGTACTCGGTGACCTCGGCTATGACCGGGGGCAGTTCGATGGTTTGGAAGCGGGTGGGCTCGGGATCGCCCGGCGAGGGCTGGGCGGGCAGGGCCGCGGCACAGCGCTCACACCGCTTGGGGACCAAGTGCTTGAAATGGTTGACCCGCTCGGCGGGAAGCAACCGCCGCAGCTGCGGGGGATGGCCCAGTTGTCCGCCGGCTGGACGTTTGGACTTCTTTTTCTGGACCGGCTTGGGTGCGCCGGGGGGATTGGCGGACGGCGGCAGCGAGGAGTTGGAACTGTTGGTGCCGAGTCGGGCTTCCAACTCGGCGACGCGGCGTTCCAACTCGGCGATGCGCCTATCGCGTTCGCAGCATCCCGGGCACACGGAAGCGTCCATGCCACGATTTTAGCAGTCGGCTCTCGGCGCAGCTGCGCTGCTTTGCGAATTCCGCTGGACGGTTACCATCGGCTCACGCTTCTCCGAGTCGTCAAAGACGCTACGCTATTGTTTGCCGGACATAGGAGTTACGTCAAGGTCAGCAGGGCTTCTCAGGTGGCAAGAAAGTGTCTAATCTGGCCTGTTTTGACCCGGTTTTACCTGGAAAAAGTGGCGGAATAGTGGCACGAAAACACCGGGTTCTGGAGTGCAAGATTCAGGCGCACCTACTGTCTCAACTCCCCCGCCACGTTCGCCTGCCAGACCTTGCCGGTGCCGACCTCCAGCGCCGTCAGCCAGCCCCCGCCGTGGCAGAACGTGTCGATGCACTTCAGGTAGCCCAGGTCCAGAACCTCGCCGTTCTTCTGCGGCGTGTGCCCGACGACGGCGACCTTGCCGGAGCAGTGCGGCTTCGGGATCGGAGGCAAGGAGGCCCAGCGCAGCCCGCCCCAGGGCTGCTCGTGGAGCGGTCGGTGGGGTTCGTAGTAGGCGTGGACGAAGATGTGCCGCACCGTCTCGAAGTAGTCCCGACAGCCCTTGATGAACTGAAGATGCTGGGCAGGGATCAAGGTCCGCAGGTCGGCGGGGCGAAGGTCAGGCCCGCCTCGGTAGCCGTAAGAGGCCAGGGCCTCCGTGCCCCCGAACTTGAGCCAGTAGCGCAGTTCGGACGCCCCTTCGAGGGCGGCGAGCAACATCTCCTCATGATTGCCCAGCAGCGGAACCACCGTACTGCGCTCGGCAAGGGCGATCACCTGCTCCAGCACGCCCCGGCTGTCCGGCCCCCGGTCGATGTAGTCGCCCAGGAACACGAGGGTGTCGAGCGGCGTGGGTTCGATGGCCCGGACAAGGGCAGTTAGAGCCGCCGAGCAGCCGTGAACGTCTCCGATGGCGATGATGCGTCCTGCGGTCATGCGGTCTTTGTATCGCTCGTCCTGCGCAACTTCGCTGACCAGGCCAGCGGCAGGCCGTACCGCCTACGTCTTACTGCCCTGTTGCCGCAGCTTCAGTTGATGGGCCTGCCCTTCCGCTGTCCAGGGAAGCGTCCATTTCACGGGATGGCCAAACATGAGGTCGGCGCTTGGCAGCAGTGGCTCGTCCAGGTTGGCCCGCATCCATTCCGGTCCATCCCACGGCGAGTCGTCCTCGAACCTGCTGCTACACAGCGGGCAGACGCGCACGACCTTTGGCCCTCGCTTGTAAAAGCCACAGGCGAAGTAGCCGAAGGCGGTCAGGAGGGTGGGCTGGTCGCAGTTCTGGCAGAGAGGGGCGTTCTCGTGCCGCCAGGCCGACTTCAAGACCCGCCAGGGAATCCGGCGCTGCTCGACCCCCTCCCAGCAGTAGTTCGACGCGCTGCAAGGGGCTGGCGTCCAGTCGTCCGGCTCCTCGACGGCTCGCCGTTGCCACTTCTCCAGGTAAACGCCGAGCGGGAATTCCTCGGTCATACGCTCCCCGTAAAGGAAGTCGTCGCCGGATTGGACCGTGGCGGCTTCTCGCTTCCGGTCGATCAAGATGACACGGACGGAGTTCCTTGCCAGGCTGTGCGCCTTGAAGAAGGGGCGCAAATTGCCCTGTCCCTGCTGGCCCCAAAAATGCACGACTACCCGCCCAAGGTGAATCTCGATCAGGTTCACCTGGCATCGCCTGACAAGGAGCCTGATGATGCGCTGGTCGTCCGCAGGCGTCAATTTCCGCAAGCCCGCCAAGGCTCGCTCCAAGGTCGGCTGCTGCGCATTTGCCAGCGCCCAGGCCACGGGATCATCCACAGGCCAGGATTCCCCGGTGGGGGTGTGCAGAAACCAGAACGACCTGGAGTGTTCTCCGGCACGCAGGCGCTTGGGCAGGAGGAACGATGCGACTGCGGCAACAGCGGTCTGAAGAAAAGTGCGTCGGGTTGGGAAGGACATGACATCTCCTTGCGGTTCTGTGCCAAAGAAGTAGAAGCGGCACCGACCGCCTCCATCGTCACGGCTTTCGCCGCCGCTTCGGAACCACCGTACTGCCGGGCAGCCGGTTGGCGGGCGTCGTCGGGGGAAGCTACCCCTCGGCCCTTCGGGATGAAGCAGAGACATCTCCATTATTGGAGGCGACATGCGGGCTGACAACGGCCCCGCCCCGTAAAATGGGCCGCAGGTCGCCACGGCCGGTGGGAAAGGAACCCCATGAACCTCTGCAAAATCTGGATGGAACAGTGCGAGGCCGCTAGGGGCATCGAGGACGAATTCGGCACGCAGAAGGCCCTGGCCTACCTCGTGGGCGAGAAGTTCCTGAACTACCTCGAAGCAGCCGAGAAGGACTCGACGTTTCAGGCCGAGCTTCCCGCCTTCGTCGCCGAGATCAAGCGCCTCTTCGAGCCGTGGCAACTGGCGGAATGTCTGGACCAAGCCCGGCTGGCGGAGCCGTTCGACCCCGGCATCTACGAAGACGCTGATCCTGAAGACATCGAGATGGAGCGGAAGGCGGACCTGCGCCGCTGCGCCGCCGACTTGCTGGTGGTGGAGCGGGCGAAGGCGCTGCTGCTTGGCGAGTAGCGGCTACGGCTCTCTGTCCTCTGGTCGGGGTTCATCTGCTGCCGCCTCGTAGACAGCGACCGCAGCCTTGGCCATCATCCGCATGGTCTGGTGAGAAGGCAGGAGCGGCAGCCTTTTCAGTCCGAGGCGGGCGACGACCCCGGCGATGGCCTGCTCGACTTCTTGTTCCAGCTTGTCCACGGTCTTCTGGTCCATCGGTCAGTCCCTCCGTGCTGGTACGGCCCTCTCGCACGCCTCCAGCATCGCCGCCAGCGGCTCCAGGTCGGCCAGCCGGTGATCGTTGCCGGCCTCGACCAGCGCCGTTGCGGGCAGGCCGCTGTTGCGGAGCAGTTCCTCGCTGTCGGCAAACGGCACCACGTCGTCGGCCCGTGAATGCAGGATCGTCGTGGTCTTCTTCACCGCCCTGGCTGTGCCGAATTCCTTCCAGGCCGGACATAGCAGCACGAGCGGGGTGTCGCCGCTGTTGATGTTCATGGCGACTGCCCCGCCTCGGCTCGATCCCACGACGGCCTGCGGCTGATGCTTGTCGAACTCGGCCTGGGCGATGCGCACGGCCGCCTCGAAGTCCTCGTCGGGCAGCATCGGGTTGATTACCTCGTGGCCGTGCTTCGCCAGGTAGGTCGGTTTCACGCCACCGGGCTTCGAGGTCCAGCCGTGGAGGAAGAGGATTTTCATGGAGTCGTTGTAGCCTGCTGCGGTCAGCCTGGCTGTGTGTGCCTGTCGCCGAGAGAATACCTGCGGGGGCTTGTCCGGGGAGCCGGTCCTTCCGCAAGATGATAACGTGCGACACCGGAGGGGCTGCCATGAAAGGGAAGAACAAGAAGGATAATAGACCCCGGCCTCCGGCCAGATTCGCCGCCGGGGCGCAGGTGCGTGTGAAGCCGGGAATCACCGTACCCGACTTCGAGGACATTCCGCTGGGCGGCTGGGCCGGGACGATCCGGGAAGTGGACCAGAGATCGGCCCCGCCGACGTACCTGATCGAATGGAACAAGCACACCCTGGACGACATGCACCCGGTCTACCGCAAGCGCTGCGAGCGGGACGGCCTCGGACTCGAAAGCATGTGGCTGGGCGAGGACGACATCGAGGCGGACACCGGGGTGCCGGCCGCCATCGAGCAGCCGACGAGCATCGTCGCCCGCCCGCTCAACGAGAAGGACCAGGACGACCGTGTGCGGATCGCCCTGGGACTGACGAGCGACGACCCGCTGCCGGAGGTCGATGACGACGCCCTCCGGGCCTACCACCGCTACCTGGCGGCGCACCTGGCGTTTCCATGCGAGGCCAAATGGGAGCCGGAACACGGGCCGGCGCAGTCCGTCAAGATCACCGGCCTGGGCGACCCCGAAGACGACGCCTGGGCGGACGAGATGTACGGGCTGCTGTGCGAGGCCAGAGCGGAGGGGCGGTTGATCGAAGTGCCGCTGGGCGAGTGCGAAGCCAAAAAGGGCAGCCCCAACCGGCAACTGCTGAAGGACTACTCGTACTGGTTCTGGAACAACGGGTGACGGAGGCCGACCTTGCCAGGCGAGTGCATCACGACCCTTCCGCCAATCCACGGCAAGCTCATCCATGCCCGCAAGATGAGCGAGCCGGTCATCTGCTTCATCCTCGACAGGCGGCTGGAGCGGCACCCAGCGGTAAAAGCCTATCCCAAAACCACCGTCGATCATGACGATTCTCGTCAAATTGGTGATGTTTCGACGGTTTTGGGATAGGCTCTAAGAGCCGGAAGGCGGAAAAGCCCGGCCGCTCAAACGCAGCCAGTATTTGCCCGCACCTGAAGCACACTCCCTGGAGAGGCATTCCGCCCCTGCCCCGGCACGTTTCCGCAACTGCAAATCTTCTCTCAACTTACGTTTTCTCCCCCACCGAAACCGGGTTCGGCACAGCATTTGTCATGGTTTCCCATATACCTCCGCTGCGTGGCATGTCCGGGTGAGGCTCGCAACTCAGAAACAGTTGCCATGCGATGGCACGGTAGTCCCCGGAGGCAGCGAAGCGTGCCGTGCGCACGGGATTGCAACAGGTCTTTTGTCGTTTCGGCCCAGCAAGGAGAACGCCGTGCCTGCCCTCAACCGCCCGACCAGCATCCAAGCTGCGGCCGAGCAGGGCTTACGCAGCAGTCCCTATTCGGCCCTGAAGCACGTCTCCTGCGACTGCCAGGGCGGCGTGCTGGTCCTGCGGGGCCGCCTACCGACCTACTATCTCAAGCAGATCGCCCAGGAAGTCGTGGTGAGGTGGACCCCATTGTCTAGACCAAAAAAGCGCCTTCCTTAGCTACAGTCCTGGAGAACTCCGCTCTCCTACGTCACTATCCTCTCGGCCCTGCCCCCGGGCATTCTTTTTCGCACCGCCCTCCCTTCACCGGGGCTGAGGGAGGGCGGTGCGAAAAAGAATGCCTCCCCTTCACCCCGCCGACCTTCCCCCAGCCCGACCCTCCCGGTACACGGCCGCCGGCGTCCGGTAGTCGAGGGACTGGTGCAGACGCTCCTCGTTGTAGTACGGGAAGTAACGCCCCAGCCCTCGCCGCAACTCCGGCACGCCCTCGTACCGCCACAGGTAAATGTCCTCGTACTTCACCGTCCGCCACAGCCGCTCCACGAACACGTTGTCCAGGCAGCGCCCCTTGCCGTCCATGCTCACCGCTGCACCCGCCGACTCCAGCCGACCTGTCCACGCCTGAGCTGTGAACTGCACCCCCTGGTCGGTGTTGAACACCTCGGGCCGGCCCCGGCCCAACGCCTCCTCCAGCATCTCCAGGCAGAACGAGCCGTCCAGCGTGTTGGACAGCCGCCAGGCCAGGACGTAGCGGCTGAACCAGTCGATGATCGCCGCCAGGTACATGAACCCATGGGCCAGCGGCACGTAGGTGATGTCCGTACTCCACACCTGGTCGGGCCGCTCGATGCGCACGTCCCGCAGCAAATACGGGTAAATCCGATGCCCCCGGCCCGGCGCACTCAACTTCGGCTTGGGGTGGATCGCCTCCAGGCCCATGACCCGCATCAGCCGCCGTACCCGCTTGCGGTTGACCGCCTCCCCTTGCCCGATCAGCCACTTCGCCAGCCGCCGGCTGCCGAGGAAGGGGTGGGCGGTGTACTCCTCGTCGATCAACCGCATCAGCCGCAGGTTCTCCGCCGTCTCGGCCGCCGCCTCGTAGTACAGGCTCGACCGGCTCAGCCCCAGCAGTTCGCACTGCCGCCGCACGCTCAACGCCGGGTGGTCCGGCTCGAGCAGCGGCCGCAGCCGCTCAGGCGAGCGGTCCGACTTTTTTTTTCTAGGACGGCAAACTCCACTGGGGATTCATCGAGGTGCGTATAATGGAGGTAGGAACATCCCCGAGGCGGATTGCCATGCGTACCCGACCCCGTCCACGCCCCACCCGCGCAGACCCTCACGCCCATCCTGACGAACTGCCCGGTCTGCCAACGCCGCCTCTGCGCCGACTACGCTAACTTCCGCACTGTCAGCACCCTGGACGCCGTCACCCGCCTGACCGTCCAGGTGCGACGCTGCCACAACCCGGCCTGCAGCCGCTACCGCCGCCCCTATCGCCCCGAGGCGGAGCCGCACTTCGCGCTGCCGCACCACGAGTTCGGACTGGACGTCCTCGCCCTGGTCGGACGGCTGCGCCACGCCGAACACCGCAGCGTTCCGGAGATCCACCGGGAACTCACCCGACGCGGCGTGGCCGTCGCCGAGCGTTCCGTCCTCAACCTCCTGGACCGATACGACGAACTGCGAGCGTTGGCGGCGGCCGATCCCCAACGGCTGCGGCGTTTGTTGCAGGGTCAGCAGCGGGTGGTGTTGGCCATCGACGGCTTGCAACCCGACGTCGGCCACGAGGTGCTGTGGGTGCTGCGCGACTGCCTGTCCGGCGAGATCCTCCTGGCCAAAAGCCTGCTGTCGGCCACGGCCAAGGATCTGGCGGCGTTGCTGACCGAGGTGCGTGAGGCGTCGCCCGTGCCTGTCACGGGGGTGATCTCCGACGGCCAGGAGTCGATCCGCAAGGCCGTGGCGCAAGCCCTGCCCGAGGCGCCCCACCCGCTGTGCCAGTTCCACTACCTGCGGGAGGCGGCCCGGCCGATCCACGAGGCGGACCGCCACGCGAAAAAGGAGCTGAAAAAGCGGGTCCGGGGCGTCCGTCCGATCGAGCGGGCGGCGGAGGGCGAGGACGACGAGGAGGCGGAGATCGTGCGGGGCTACTGCGCGGCGGTGCGTTCGGCGTTGACGGACGACGGCCTGCCGCCGCTTTCGGCCTCGGGGCTCAAGCTGCACGAGCGGCTGACGCACATCGCCGAGAGCTTGGAGTGGTTATCCGATCGGCTCGGCGCCTTGCCGGGGGGCCTCGACCGGCTGCGCCGGCTGTTGGGGCGGGGGCTGGAGGAGACGGCCGCGTTGTGGCCGCCGGTGCGGGCGGCCTACCGCTGGGTGCGTCGCGTGGCCCACCTGCTGGGGAACGAGGCGAATCGGTCGGCCCGGGAGGTGCGGCGGCGGTTGGGCCGACTCGTGAGGCGGATACGCCGGGCGGCGGCCGCGGACCCCGACGCCTCGGTGCGCGCTCAACTCGCCCACTTCGCCCGGGTGACGCGGAGCTATTGGCCGGGACTATTCTGGTGCTACGGGTCGGACGACGTGCCGCGGACCAACAACGACCTGGAACACCTGTTCGGAAGTCATCGTTATCACGAGCGTCGGGCGAGTGGCCGCCGGCGGGCGTCGCCGGGCCTGGTGGTGCTGGGTTCGGTGCGCGTGGCGTCGGGTCTGGCGACGCGGCTGCGACCGGACGAGGGCCTGCGTCTTCCGGAGGGCTACGTGGAACGCTGGCGGGGACTGCGCGGCCAGTTGGAGCGGCGACGGGAGGCGCGACGACGGCAAGGGCGCTTCCGCCGCGACCCCGACCGCTATCTCAATGAACTGGAGCAACGATGTCTCCAGCTATGTTTGCCGTCCTAGGAAAAAAACTAGGACGGCAAACTCAACTTGAGACCCTCGGCGGACAAGCGATTTCTGGCGTTTTCCTGGGCCGCCCAGTTCAAGAACAGGCCGTTTTCGGGGCCTCTCAAGTTAAGTTTGCCATCCTAGGAAAAAAAGGGGGCGCGGTGGTGACGCGGCGGCTGTGGCTGGATGTCGAGACCGCCGACTACGCCCGGGAGAAGCTGTCGTTCCCGGGCCTGCGGATCCTGCTGCGGGTCGATAGCGAGACGCGGGGCGGCGAGGCCGATCCGAAAACGGAGACGCGCTACTTCGCGACCGCCCTGGACCCGGGGTGCGTGACGCCGGACGGCCTGCTGGCGGCGGTGCGCGGCCACTGGCAGGTGGAGAACGGCTTGCACTTCATCAAGGATCGCTGGTGGGACGAGGACCGGCACTATAGCACCCAGGCGGGGGTGGCGCTGGGCTTCGCCGTGCTACTCAACGCGGTCGTGACAGTGCTGCGGGCGACCGCCGACCCGGAGGACGACCTGCCCCTGCGCACGCGCCGACGCCCTGGGCTGGGATGTCGAGCAAGCGATTGACCTCATAGCCCGAAAGAAGTTGTGACTATGCAATCCTCCTGGCCAGCCAGCGGCACAGGGCGTCCTGGAACTCGGCCAAGGAGTAAGCGGCGGTGACGCGCGTCAGGGTGGTGGCGTGGGGGGCGTAGCGGCGGGTGAAGCCCAGGGCCGGGCGCAGGGCGTCCCAGTGGGCCTTGGCCCAGCGGGCGATGGTGGCGAAGTCCGTTTGCCGGCACAGCAGGCCGAGGAAGGTGAGGGCCAGGACGGCGGCGAAGGGGTGGCGGATGCCGCGGCGGCAGCGAGGATCGGTTAGCAGCTGCAAGGCGGCGAGAAGGGTCGTGGCGGGTGCGGCAGACATAGGAGTCCTTCCGGGTGCGGAATAGTCAAAGTGCGTCCAGTCAACAGGATAACGACCAAAATAGACTTTGCAATCGTCCTGACGGTGGAACAGGACCCGCTGTTCGGATTCCGGATCATCGTGGACATCGCTTCCAAGGCGTTGTCGCCGGCGATCAACGACCCAACGACGGCCGTCCTGGCCATCGACCAGATTCACCACTTGCTGCGGCTCGTGGGCGGCCGGCGGCTGGACGACGGAGAGGCGCGGGACGCGCGGGCGCGCTGCGGCTGGTTTACCGCACGCCGGACTGGGAGGATTTCGTGCTGCTCGCTGTGACGGAGATCCGGCAGTTTGGGGCGACGAGCATGCAGGTCGCCCGCCGCTTGCGGGCCATGCTGCAAAACCTGATCGAGTCGCTGCCGGAGGAGCGGGCGGCCCTGCTCCGCCGGGAACTGACCTTGCTGCACCGCACCGTGGAACGTGCCTTCAGCGACCCGGACGACCGGGCGCGGGCCGACGCCGGGGATCTCCAGGGCGTCGGCGGCTCCGGTACCGAGCCTCCACGCAACCGGCCGACGACGCCGTAACGGCCCGGCCGCACGGGCGCGGACAACGCGCACTCAAAGCGGCCGGAAGAACAGCAAGGTGGCCAGGACGAGGACCGGCAGCAGCACGGCGCCCGCCAGCAGGGTATAGGCAAAGAACGAGGGCGGCCGGTAGCCGGCCTGCTCGGCGATGGCCTTGACCATGAAGTTCGGGCCGTTGCCGATGTACGTCAGCGCGCCCATGAACACCGCGCCGCAGCTGATCGCCCGGAGCACCATCGGCCCGTCCATCCCCGGGGCCTGGTTGGCGACGAGGACGCCGAAGTCGCTCGACCCTGCCGCCATCGTGGCGAACGCCAGGTAGGTCGGGGCGTTGTCCAGCGACGATGACAGAAGCCCCGTGACCCAGAAGAACTGCCATGGCTGCGTCAGGCCGAGCGCCCGGCCATGCGCCTCCAGCAGGTCCAGCGCCGGGACCATCGTCACAAAGATGCCGGCGAAGAGGATCGCCACCTCCGTGATCGGCGCCCAGGTGAAACGATTGGCCTCGCGCAGCGCCCGCGGCGTGAAGTACAGCGACAGGGCGGCCATCGCCAGCATCACGACCTCGCCGCCGCACACCTCCCACAGGCGATCCATTTTAGGCGGAAACCAGTCGGCCGAGGCGAGGACGGCGAGCATGATCCCCGCCAGGAACAGGAGGTTGATCTTGCCGTCGATGCGGACCGGCTCCCCCTGGCCCGCCGGCGCAGGCGGGGGCGACTCGCGGCGGAGGGCGAGGACGTCCCCGGCCGCGAATACGGCCAGCACCACGCCGTTGACGAACAGCCACTCGGGCCACAGTTGCAGCGTCCAGGTGAACGGCACGCCGTTGAGGTAGCCCATGTAGAGCGGCGGGTCGCCCAGCGGCGTCAGGCAGCCGCCCAGATTGCTGACAAGAAGGATGAAGAAAAGCGGCAGGTGGACGTTGTTCTTCCGCGCCGCGTTGATGCGGAGGAACGGGCGGATCAGCAGCACGCTCGCGCCCGTCGTGCCGATGAGATTGGCCAGCAGGGCGCCGAGCGCGAGGATCACGGCGTTGTTGAGCGTCGTCGGCCGGAGGTCGCCGCGAATGACGACGCCGCCGGCCACCGTGTAGAGCGAGCCGAGCATGACGATGAACGAGGCGTACTTGGCGAGTTCGTGGACCAGCGGGTCCAGCGTGCCCCGGCCCGTGGCGAGTTGCAGATAGCCGAGGTACAGGACCACCGGCGCCGCCAGAAGAGCGACGATGACCGCCTTGTTGCGGTCCTGGTGCCAGAAGTGCTCGGCCGCGACGGGCAGCACGGCGATGCACAGCAGCAACAGGACGAAGGGCGCGACGCTCCAAGGCGGCAGATCCAAAGGTTCGTGACCCGCGGCGACCGCCGGCGACGCGAGGAGCAGCATTCCCAGAAAGGCCGCCGCGAACATCCAGGCAGTCCGCACGCGTCGCCTCGGCTCCCCCGGCGGTGGGCGACGCGGGGTGCTCGGCCATGCACATCCGCCCGGCGCGATCTGGCGCTCAGGGTCGCCCATACGGTGCGCCATTGCGCCGGACGGCGGCAAGCTTGGCGCACTGTTAAGTCGTTGTTGTCCAACACTCTCTTGGGCGTTGCGCCATTGCGCCATGGGTTGCGTCCCCCCGGATTTTACGACCCTGCCGTTTGCGGCCCGACGCGGCCGGTACGGCGCGGCCGACTGGCGCGGGGCGATCTTCGGATCATCGGCGACCGGATGCAGAATCATGGCCGACCTCGACGTACCGGGGACGCGGGGCGCCGGGAGTTTACCATGCGGCGGGTCCCTCTGGGCAGGTGAATCAGGAGGGGAAATGGATGCGGATTGGGGCCAATGAGTGCTCCACGGGAGGCAGGGGAAAGGAGCGACGTCGCTCTTGCATGACCATGGCCATCCGCGCCAAACGCCGATGGCCGCGAGTCGCGAGCCGGCGGTCTTTCGGAAGCGCACCGCGTCCGCCTCGCCACGCACCGGCGCTGGGATAATGAGGATGGTCAGGAACTGGATTACTACCTGCAGGCCCTGCGCGAGTTGGTGCGGGCGGCCCTGGACGCCGGCCGGTGTCCGTACTGCGGCGATGTGCTGACAGTCCACAACATCAGCATGGACCATGACCGGCTGCGCTCCCGACGCGGCCGCCACTCGCTGCCGAACCTGGTTTGCTGCTGCCGCCGCTGCAACGAGGTGAAGGGCCAACTGACCGGCGAGGAGTTCCTGGCGCTCTTCTTCCTGCTCCGCCGCTGGGAGCCGACCGGGGCGAGCAGCGTCCTATCCCGTCTGCGCGGCGCCGGGAAGCTGACACGAAGGGCGTAAAGGGCACTGCTATGAACGCCATTAAGTTAAGCCGCAGGTCGTTGGTTGTATAGGGCTTTCCGCAACTCGGCGCGCGGCCGTTTCATCAGCGGGTATTCCTTGGGCCGCCGTTTGCGCACGCGCGGCGGCACGCGGCCCGGACGATCCGGGTTGACCACCAGCCTCGGCAAATCCTCCCCGGGACGCGCCTGCTGCAGCCAACGCCAGGCGTCCACAAAGCTGATGCGTCGCGCCTCCACCCCCTGACGCCGGCCCGCCTCCTCCATCACCCGACGCACCAGGTTATACCTGAGCACGAACACCGCCAACTCCTTGCGAACCCCGTCCACCGTCTCACAACGCAAGACGTCCATCCTCATGGTCTGTTTGAGGTGCCGCAAGTCCGTTTCCACGTCCCAGCGCAGGCCGTACAGCCGGGCCAGTTCCTCCGCTGCATACCTCGCCGGGTCCCGAAGCGTCGTCACCAACGTCACCACGCGCGTGCGGCAACCCGGCCGTTTCACCGCGTACCGCAATTCACGCACCACGATCGAGTCCGGCAGGGCGGCGTACTGGTCGTCCGTCATCCACTCGGGACGGTCCTTGGGCTTGTAGTACTCGACCCACTGGTCCCATCGGCCCAGGCGCCTCAGCCAGCGCGACCGCGGCCGGCCCTTGACCGCCTTCGTGCCCGGCGCCACGTGACGCCGGCTGGGCCGGAAGTCCACGATCTGCCGCTGGTGGGCACGGAACAGTCCGTCCAGGCCACGGCCCCGACACAGCGCCAGGTGGGCGTAGGAGCCGAACGCCCGGTCGCCCACCAGCACGTCGCCCTCACGGAGGCGCCGGTGCAGGGCGGCGGCCTGGGACATGTCGTGGGTGTTCAACGGCTGGGCGGCGGCCTCCAGCAGGTAGCCCCGGCGGGCGTCGAACAGGGCCATCAGGTGGGCGACTGGAAAGCCACAGCCGTCGGCCTGGCCGGACGGCTGCCCGAAATGGCCGCGCAGCGCGTCGGTGTCGGGCAGGGAGAAGCCGGAGCCGTCCAGCAGGAAGACGCGGTGGCCCAGCCAGCGGCAGCGGCCGCCTTGTGCATTTTGCACGGCTTGCCGGGCGAAATGCAACGCGAGTCGCCGGAGGGCGACGAACCCGCCGAACGCAACATCTTGAAAGCCAACGATCCGTGTCGTAGCGGCGGTCCCGGTACGGGGTGTGCGTCTGGTTCCCGATTCGCGGCTCGTTCTCCGACCCACTCCCCGCAAAGGATGGTGAGAATGTGGGCTTTTCCCGTCGTCGTGGTCGTCCTTCTGGTCGGCTTGTCGTTCCCGCTGGGGCGCTACCTGGAATGGATCATCGAGGGGCGCTGGGCACCGCGGCGGCTGGCCTGGCTGGAGCGGCGGATCGACACGGGGCCGCAGCACTGGACGCAATACGCCTTCAGCCTGATCCTGTTCAACACCTTCCTCTTTGCGGTCGGCTATATCCTGCTCTGTCTTCAGCCCTGTGCGCCGCCCAACCCCGACGGCAAATCCGCGCTCGCCCCTTGCACGGTCTTTAATACCGTTATTTCCTTCCAGAGCAACACCAGCCTCCAGCATTACTCCGGCGAACAGCACCTGTCGTACTTCAGCCAGCTGGCGGTGATCGTCTGGCTCATGTTCACGTCGGGGAGCGTCGGCTTCGGCGTCCTGGCCGCCGTCGTCCGTGGGCTGCGCGGCGACCCGCACCTGGGCAACTTCTACCTCGACCTGTGGCGCGGCTTCGCCTACGTCTTCCTTCCGATCAGCGTGATCCTGGCGCCGGCGTTCGTCGCCGGCGGCGTGCCGATGACCTTCGCCGGAGCCGCCAAGGTCGCCGGCGTGGAGGGCGCGACGCAGACCATCTGCCGGGGTCCGGTGGCGGTCCTGGAGCCGATCAAGCACCTGGCCAGCGTCGGCGGCGGCTTCTTCGGCGCCTCCTCCGCCCACCCCTTCGAGAACCCCAACGGTTGGACCAATCTCCTGGAGTGCGTCGCCATCCTGCTGCTTCCGTGCGCCCAGGTCGTGATGTTCGGCCGGATGCTCCGCCACCGGCGGCACGCCCTCGTCCTGTACGGCGTCCTGTTGGTCCTGCTCGTCGCCATGATCGGCTGGGCCGTCCACTGGGACGCGGGCAAGCCGAATCCGGGCCTGGCCGGGCTGCCGGTGGACCAGGCGGCGGGCAACCTGGAGGGCAAGGAGCTGCGGCTCGGCGCGCCCGCCTCGGCCACGTTCGTCGCCGTCACCTCGGCCGGCGATTGCGGGTCCGTCGATTGCATGCACGACAGCCTGAACCCGCTGGCGCTGCTGTCGGCCTTCGTCGGCATGTGGCTGAACTGCGTCTTCGGCGGCAAGGGCGTCGGCCTCATCAACCTGTTCCTGTACGTGATCCTGGCCGTTTTCCTGGGCGGCCTGATGGTCGGCCGCACGCCGGAGTACCTCGGCCGCAAGGTCGAGGCCCGCGAGATGAAGCTGGCCATGATCGCCCTGCTCGTCCACCCGATCCTCATCCTGGGGCCGACCGCCCTGTTCGCCGTCCTGAGCTGGGGCCCGCAATCGACGGGCAACCCCGGCCCGCACGGCTTCGCGGAGGTCCTTTACGAGTTCAGCTCGTCGGCCTCCAACAACGGCTCGGAACTCAGCGGCCTGCGTCAGACGTGGGGCCTCAACGCCGTCGATCCGCAATCGCCGCCGGGGCCGTACAGCCCCCAGTGGGACGCGGCCACCGGCGTCGTCATGCTTTTCGGACGATTCCTGTCCATCATCGCCGCGCTGGCGCTGGCGGGCGGCCTGTCGGTCAAGCCGGCGGTCCCCGTCACGGTCGGGACGCTGCGCACCGACACGATCACGTTCGGCCTGTTTCTGCTGGGAGTGGTCCTGCTGGTCGGGGCGCTGCTGTTCCTGCCGGGAGCGGTCCTCACCACCGCGGCCGAGCATTTAGGTCCGATGCCTTTTGGAAAGTGAGTTCCGATGACGCAATTGCTGGACCCCCTCAGTCTGTACGGGCTGGTCGCCGTCGCCGCCATGCTTTGCTTCTACGCCGTGGAAGGCCGCTCTCCGGTCTTCATTTTGGCGTTCGCCGGCGCTTGCGTGATGGCGTCCGTCTACGGTTTCCTCCAGGGGGCCTGGCCGTTCGGCCTTATGGAACTCATATGGTCCGGCGTGGCCGTCCGCCGCTGGCTGCGCGTGCGGCGCCGAAGCACTGACGAGTCCAAACCCAGCTAACACCACTGGCGTTTTGCAAGAGCGGTCGTGCGAATTGCAACCGGCCGCCGGCTGGACTGCGGCCCATCTATCGGCGCAAGTGCTTTAGCCCCAAGGAGTCCGGACCAGCGGCGCTTTTCGGTACGCCGCGTGCATTTCTCCAGGCAACAACCTGCGCGACCTGCCTGATCCTCTCGGCCATTTCGGCGGGGGGGTTCCGGCCGTGCGCCCGATCCGAGATTCCCGATGCAGACGAACCACACCGACGCCCCTGGGGCATGGAAGGCGTTGCGACGGACAGCCCTCCGGGCGCTGATCCTGGGTCCGCTGGCGGCGGTCGCCGGAGGGCTGGTCGGCGCGGCCTGCGGCGCGGTCCTCTGCCTGGCGGACGCACTGCCGTGGGCCTTCGCCGGGTGGTGGTCCCTCCGCGGCGTCTTCGCCGGCCTCGCCGCCGGGGCGATCATGGGAGCGATAAGCGGGATCTACCATGTCGAAGAACCCGCCGTCGTCCCGGCTCCGGCCCTGCCTCGCAAGCGGCCGGTGCGGCAAGGCGCCTTCCTGCACGGCCGGCTGCTCGGTGCCTTCCACCGGGGCGGCCCCCGACCGCAGCGCTGACCGCCCGCTCGCAACCTCGAAGACTTCGTGGATTTCAAGGAGTGTTTATGGACATCACCAAGCCCTGGGACTTGGCCGTCTGGAACCCCGCGTTCTTCCTTCTGGGCCTGATCGTGCTGGCCCTGGTGGTCGCATTCATCTACGCCTGCGACAAGATCTAAAGGAGCGCAAATGATCTGGGTGTCCCTGGTCGTCACCGTGTTTCTCCTCGTTTACCTCTTTGTCGCACTGTTGCGCCCCGAGTGGTTCTAAGGAACCGTCGCACAGGACTCCTGCCGTCACGCCGTCGGGCGAGCCTTAGGGGTTCGACTAGGACGGCGCGGCGCGTCTTCCGCGCAGCGGGTGCGCGATCCCCTTTGGCCGTAAAGGCGCCCGCGGCGCCGCCAACCAACGAGGTTCCCTCGATGTGGATTACCTGGTCCTTCCCGATCTTCATTCTCGTCGCCGCGACGGCGCTGGCGATACCCGTCGGCCTGTTCATGGCCTGGGTGTTTGAAGGCAAGTGCCGTCTGCCCCGCTGGCTCTCCTGGCTGGAGCGGCGCATCGACACGGGGCCGCAGAACTGGAAGCAGTACCTGCTGGCATTCATGATCTTCAACGTCCTCACGTTCCTCGTCGGCTACTTCGTCCTGGTGACGCAGCCGTACCACGGGGACTTTCTCAACCCGGACCACAAAGGCGCCCTGGCGCCGACGACCATCTTCAACACGGTCGCGTCGTTCCTGACGAACACCAACTGGCAGGACTACTCGGGCGAGGTGCATCTGTCGTACGGCAGCCAGATCTTCTTCGTCTGCTGGAAGCAGATCCTCTCCCCCATCATCGGCATTTGCGCCCTGCTTGCGATCATCCGCGGCTTGCGCGGCGACAAGCACATGGGCAATTTCTACCTCGACATGTGGCGCGGCGTCGTATACTTCTACGTGCCGCTCTGCCTCATCGTGGCCTGGTTGCTCGTGGCGGCCGGCACGCCCATGACCATGCAGCCCAACGCCCAGGTCACGACTCTGGACGTGGACGCCAACGGCCAGCCACAGACGCAGGCCATCGCCCGCGGCCCGGTCGCCGCCATCGTCTCCGTCAAGCAGTTTGGCACCAATGGCGGCGGCTTCTTCGGCGCCAACTCCGCCCACCCATTCGAGAACCCGAACGCCTGGGCCAACATCATCGAATGCGTCGGCATCATCCTCGTGCCGATCGCCTGCCTGGTGATGTTCGGAATCATGCTCAAGAACTGGCGGCATGCTGCCATCATCTACGCGGTGATGCTCCTCATGTCGGTGGTCACCATCGCCTGGGCGATCGGCTACGACCGGCTTCAGCCCAATCCGGGCCTGACCACCCAGGTGGGCAGCGTCGAAGGCAAGAAAATCACCAAAGACGGCGTCACCAAGGATGGCTGGCAAGTGATCCCGCCGGGCGGTTCCGGCACGGAGAAGGAGCGCGACCCCAGCAAGTCCGCGGAAGATGACAGGCGCGAGTTGTTGGCGGCGACAACGCTGCCCGGCCTGCCCGTGAATCAATCGCCGGGCAATCTGGAAGGCAAGGAGCTGCGTTTCGGCGATTCCACCGGGCAGACGTGGGCCGCCCTGACCACCAACACGTCGAACGGCTCGGTCAACTGCATGCACGACAGCCTCAACCCGGTCGCCGGCCTCGTGCCGCTGGCCGGCATGTAGCTGGACTGCATCATCTGGGGCGGCGTCGGCGTCGGGCTGATCAACTTCCTGATCTACCTGGTCGTCGGCGTGTTCCTGGCCGGCCTCATGGTCGGCCGGACGCCGGAGTACCTGGGCAAGAAGGTCGAAGCCAGGGAGATGAAGCTGGCGATGCTGGCCCTGCTCAGCCACCCGCTCATGATCCTGCTGCCGACCGGCATCTTCGTAGCCACCGCCTGGGGTATGAGTTTGATGACCAACCCGGGTGCCCACGGCTTCTCGCAGGTCCTTTACGGGTTCAGTTCGGCCTCGGCCAACAACGGCTCGGGCTTCGAGGGCATGGCCTCCGTCTGGGGCCTCAACGACCCGGCAGCCAACCCGTCGCTCCCGGGGCCCGCAAGCCCGTACTTCGACATCGTCAGCGGCATGGTGATGCTCATCAGCCGCTTCGTGCCGATCATCGCCCCGGTCGCCCTGGCCGGCAGCCTGGCGCTGAAAAAGCCAACGCCCTTCACGGTCGGGACGCTGCGCACCGACAGCATCATGTTCGGGTTGTTCCTGCTCGGAACGATCCTGCTGGTCGGGGCGCTGCTGTTCATGCCCGCGCTGATGCTGGGGCCGGTGGCCGAACACTTCGGCCCCATCCCCTTCGGCAACTGAGATTCCGGGCGGGCGGGGGAGGGAGGCATGCGGACGCGACACCCCGCAGAGGCCAAAGCCCCCGCCCACCGGAACTTACCGAAATCCTGTGGAAAGCGTTCCGCATCCCAAAGAATCCATGGACGAGCGAAATAGAACCATGTCCACGATCATCCCCCCGCCCTCAGTCGTCGAAGCCAAGACGGCGCGGCGCATCAGCCGCCGGCAGGGCCTGTTCGCGCCGGACCTGCTCAAAACGGCCCTGGTCCGCTCGTTCGTCATGCTGCGGCCGGACATCCAGTGGAAGAACCCCGTGATGTTCGTGGTCGAGGTCGGCACGGTCGCTGTCCATCCTGTACACGGTCGCCAAGATCTTCGACCCGAACTCCTACGCGCCGACGATCGGATACCTGATCGCCCTGGACCTCTGGCTGTTCTTGACGGTGCTGTTCGCCAACTTCGCTGAGGCGCTGGCGGAGGCGCGCGGCAAGGCCCAGGCCGATTCGCTGCGCAAGACCCGCCAGGAGACGCCGGCCTACAAGGTCCGGCGCGAAGACGTCGAGCGCGTCATGGACCTCCCCGCCCAGGAGGCGATCGAGCAGGCCGACGGCCTCGTCGAGCGAACCGTGTCCACCGCGTTGCAGGCGGGCGATCTGGTGGTGGTAGAGACGGGGCAGGTGATCCCGAGCGACGGCGAGATCATCGACGGCGTCGCCTCGGTGGACGAATCGGCCATCACCGGCGAATCGGCTCCGGTCATCCGCGAGGCGGGCGGCGACCGCTCCGGCGTCACCGGCGGCACGCGCGTCCTGTCCGACCGCATCGTGGTGCGGATCACGGCGTCGGCGGGCAAGTCGTTCCTCGACCGCATGATCGCCCTGGTCGAGGGCGCCATCCGCCAGCGCACGCCGAACGAGATCGCCCTGTCGCTGGTGCTGTCGGCGTTCACGCTGATCTTCCTGATCGTGCACGGCGGCCCTGTGGCCGATGGCGTACAACGCCGAGCAGTACATGGCGAGCCTGACCGGCCAGTACCGGCAGAGCCTGGGCACCGACATCCCGACGCTGGTGGCGCTGCTGGTCTGCCTGATTCCGACGACGATCGGCGCCCTGCTGGCGGCCATCGGCATCGCCGGCATGGACCGGGCCCTGCGGGCCAACATCCTGGCCAAGAGCGGCAAGGCGGTCGAGGTGGCCGGCGACGTGGACACGCTGCTGCTGGACAAGACCGGCACCATCACGATCGGCAACCGCCACGCGACGCGGTTCGTGCCGCTGGGCGATTTTGCGGCCGGAGAAGTCGGCCATCTGGCCGCCCTGGCGTCGGTCGCCGACCAGACGCCCGAGGGCAAGAGCATCGTCGATCTGTACCGCCGGGAGTCGAAGGCGGGCGTTCCCGCGGCCCTGCAGCAGGGCGCCAAATTCGTGGAATTCACCGCCCAGACGCGCATGAGCGGCATCGATCTGCCCGACGGCCGCAGCATCCGCAAGGGCGCGGCCGACTCGGTCATCCGCCACGTGGAGGCCGCGGGCGGCTCGACGCCGCCCGGAACGCGCGAGCAGGTGGACGCCGTCGCCGCCCAGGGGGCCACGCCGCTGCTGGTCTGCGAGGGCAACCGCATCGCCGGCCTGGTCGTGCTGGAAGACATCCTCAAGCCCGGCATCACGCGAGCGTTTCGAGCGCCTCCGCCGCATGGGCCTGCGCACGGTGATGGTGACGGGCGACAACCCGTTGACAGCGAAGACGATCGCCGACCCAGGCAGGCGTGGACGACTACATCGCCCAGGCGACGCCGGAGGCGAAGCTGGCCTACATCCGCAAGGAGCAGCAGGGCGGCAAGCTGGTGGCCATGATGGGCGACGGCACCAACGACGCCCCCGCGCTGGCCCAGGCCGACGTCGGCGTCGCCATGAACAGCGGCACCCAGGCCGCCAAGGAAGCCGGCAACATGGTCGATCTCGACAGCGACCCGACCAAGCTGATCGAGGTCGTCGAGATCGGCAAGCAGCTCCTGATGACGCGCGGGGCGTTGACGACGTTTTCGATCGCCAACGACCTGGCCAAGTATTTCGCCATCGTGCCGGCGCTGTTCGCGGCGACGCTGCCGTGGCTGAAGGCGATCGACTTCATGCACCTGCACTCGCCGCACGTCGGCGATCCTGTCGGCGGTGATCTTCAACGCGATCATCATCCCGCTGCTTGATCCCGATCGCGCTGAAGGGCGTGAAGTACCGGCCGGTCGGCGCCGACGCCCTGCTGCGGCGCAACCTGCTGATCTGGGGCCTCGGCGGCGTGATCCTTCCGTTCATCGGCATCAAGCTGATCGACATGGTGCTGGCGTTCATGCACTTGGCTTGACCGAATCACCAAAAAACCGCGTACAAGGATATATTTTCATGCAGGAACAAAAGGCAAGCCGTCCCGCGCTGGGACACCTGCGGGCCAACCTCTGGCTCCTCGTTCTGAGCCTCGTCATCTGCTGCGTGCTGTACCCCGGCGCCGTCTGGGTGGTCGGGCAGCTGTTCTTCCACGACCAGGCGGAGGGCAGCCTGATCGACGCCGACGGCAAGCCAACCTCCGACCCGGCGAAGGCCGTCGGTTCCAGGCAGATCGCCCAGCAGTTCAACAGCGCCTGGTTCTTCCAGCCGCGGCCGTCGGCCGCATCCTACAACGGCGCGGCTTCGAGCGGCTCCAATTACGCGGCCAGCAACCCGAAGCTGCGCGGCCGCGTGGCGACGCTGCTCGGTGCGATTTCCCGCTACAGCGACGCCTACAAGAAGGCGCACCCGAACTCCGACGGCAGTGAACCGAACCCGCAGGACGACATAAAAGCCTGGTTCAAGGCTCAGACCGACGCCAAGCGCGACCTGTTCACCGAATGGGCGACCAACAACCCAACCATTTCGCAGGCGTGGGCGACGGGCGGCTGGGTCACGGGCGGCTCATGGACCACGGACTACATCCTCCAGTGGGCCAAGGACCACCCCGACGTCGTCGAGGCCTGGAAGCAGGACCACAAGGATTCACCGAAGGCGCTCGACGCGACGGACGCGACCAAGAAGCTCGGCGCGGACGACCTGGCGGTTTACTTCTTTAAGAGCTACGAAAAGGAGTTTGTCGGCAAGTGGCCGACCCAGGAAGCCCTGAGCGACGTGACGGCCAAGATCGCCGGCTGGGCCAAGGACCACCCGGACGTGGTGAAGAAGTGGAAGGCGGCGAACCCGGACGCCAAGGAAGGGCCGAAGGACGCGGACCTCGTCGCCTTTTTCTACCAGGATTATCCTAATAACCCGAAAGACTGGCCGCCGCTCGACCCCGGCGAGTGGGTGGACGCCGGCCAGAAGCCGCCGGCGGTCGTCAAGCCGGACGCTCAGGACTCCGATGTCGAGGGCACGTTTTTCGACACGTGGCTGACGGAGCGCGTCCAGGCGAAGAAACTCGACCCGGTGAAGGATTTCGTGCAGGTCCCCGCGGACATGGTGACGGCGTCCGGTTCCGGTCTGGACCCGGACATAACCCGGGAGAACGCCGTCTACCAGCGGGAAACCGTGGTCCCCGCCTACGCGGACAAGCTCGCCTCGGACTTTGTGGCCCGGGACGAGAACAAGAACCTCACCGACGACGCCAAGAAGAAACTGCACGACGATCTGACCGCGAAGCTGACGCCCCAGATCGGGGCGATTGTGGACAAGCTGCTGGACGAGCTGACGTCGCGGCCGATGTTCGGGCTGACCGGCGACGAGCCGCTCGTCAACGTGCTACAGCTCAACCTGCGTTTGCAGGCGGAGGCGGCGAAGATCAAAGTACAGTGAAGAGGCGAGCGGCGGGGTCCATCCCCGCCGTTTCGACTGGATTCTATCCAAACCGCCGGGATAAACCCGGCGGCTCGCCGCCGCGTCCGCTCACTCCCGCGATAGCGTGCGCTGGATGAACTGGCGCACGACGCCCACGTCCACATCGACGGCCAGATCGACGTTAGGCTTGGCCTTCGCGCCCCAGCGGACGTCGCAAACCATCGCGCCGCGGGTCAGCTCGCCGCGCGTCTCCACGTCCACCGGGACCGGCCGCGTCTTGAACGCCTGCGGCTGCACCAGGGCGACGAGGCCGAACACGTCCTGCAAATAGCAGCCCTCGACGCCGTACAAACCCGCCGACGCCGCGATGGCCGGCGGCGCGATCCGCGACAGGAACCGCGTCGTGGCCGAATCCTGGTTCGGAAGGTGCAGCAGCTCCGTCGGCGAGAAGACGGCCTTGCGCGTCACGTCAAGCGGCAGCAGCGTGATCGGGGCGCCGCAGCGGAGCACCTGCCGCGCCGCACCGGGGTCGCAGTAGAAGTGAAACTCCGCGACGGCCGTCGCATCGCCGCTCTCGCGCCAGGCGCCGCCCACCATGACGATGCGTTCCACCAGCAGGGCCAGCTCGGGGTCGCGGTCCAGGGCGCGGGCGAACACCGTGGCCGGTCCAAGAAGGAGAATAACGACCTCCTTCGGGTACATCCGCACGAGGTCGGCGATGAGTTTGTCGCCGGGGTGGGGGTGGTGCAGCTGGACGCAAGGGAAGTCCACGCCGCCGAGGCCGTTGGGGCCGTGCAGCGCCCGCGCGTCCACGTCGTATTCGACCGGCAGGGCAGCGCCCAGCCGCGGCCAGCGCGGCGGGTCGATCTGTTCGACGAGAATGTGGACATTACGGGTGGCCTGTTCGGCAGGGACGTTGCCGGCCGTGGCCGCCAGGCCGACCACCTCCAGTTCGCCCGCGCTCAGGGCCAGCGCTCCCGCGAACGCCCCGTCGATGCCGGGGTCCGAGATCAGTATCACCTTGCGGGGCATTCCTCTCTCCTCCAGGAATCAGGAGTCAGGAGTCAGGAGTCAGACCTCGGGGGTGGATTCCTGACTCCTGACCCCTGACTCCTGACCCCTGACTGCTTTCTCGAACCAGCCCTTCCAGCACCGCCGCGGCGCGACCCTCCATAACGGCCGTCCGTGCCTGCTCGACGCCCTCGGAGAGCGTCCGCACACGCTCGGCCGCCAGCAGGGCGGCGGCGGCGTTGGCCAACACGATGCGCAGCGCCGGCCCCTCGCGCCCCTCCAGGACGCCGCGGATCACGGCCGCGCTCTCCTCCGGCCCCCGCACGCGCAGCTCCTCCAGCCGGCATGGCGCCAGGCCGAAATCCGTGCAGGTCCACTCGTGGGATGTTATTTGTCCGTCGTGGACCTCGCGCACCACCGTCGGCCCCGCCAGGCTCACCTCGTCCAGGCCGTCCCGGCCGCAGACCACGAACGCGCGCCGCACGCCCAGCCGCGCCAGAGCGGCGGCCATCCGGTCCAGATGTTCGAGCCGGCCGACGCCCAGCAGCTGGTAGGGAGCGCGCGAGGGGTTGGCCAGCGGGCCGATCCAGTTGAACAGCGTGCGAACGCCGAGCCGCCGCCGCACGGCGGCCACGCGCTGCAACGCCGGGTGGAAGCTGGGGGCGAAACAGAACGCCATCCCCACGCGCTCCAGGCAGCGCCGGGCGGTCTTCGCGTCTCCCTCCACGGCCACGCCCAGCGCGGCCAACACGTCGGCGCTGCTGCCGCTGCGGCTGGACGCCGCCCGGTTGCCGTGCTTGACCACCGGGGCGCCCGCCGCCGCCGCCACGAACGCCGTCGCCGTGCTGATGTTGAACGTCCCCGCGCCGTCGCCGCCGGTGCCGCAGGTGTCGAGGTGGTCGTCCCGCCCAGTGGGAAGCGGGATCATATATTCACGCAAAACCGCCGCCGCCGTGGCCAGCTCGTCGGCCGTCTCGCCCTTCATGGCCAACGCGATCAGCAGGGCGGCCGTCGCCGCCTCGTCGCAGGCGCCGCCGACCAGGCCGTGCATCAATTCGCATGTGCGGACGCCGTCGAGGTCGCGGCGTTCCACGAGCGCTGCCAGCGTGCTGGCGAACCAGGGCGGAGGAGGCGTCGGAACGGACATGATCTAAACGCTCCCGGGGACCGGCGAGCACGGTCCCCTCAAGTAGACGATATCCAAAAAACGGTCGCCGGGCCAAGAATTATCTTTTTTTGTGTACGGGCGTCTAATATACTTTAGTCCATACACCAGGGACGACCGATCCGTGCGAAGGGAGGCCGCGGCGGCCCCTATCCACTCCAGCACGAAAGGGCAAGCCATGCCGGACTTCAGCCAGTTGACGGAGAGGCAAAGAGAGATTTACGAGTTCATCCGCGAGAAGATCGAGAACCGCGGCTACGGGCCGACCGTCCGCGAGATCGGCGAGGCGTTCGAGATCCAGTCGCCCAACGGGGTGATGTGCCACCTCAACGCCCTGGTGAAGAAGGGGCTGATCCTGCGCAAGGGGCGGTCGGCGCGGGCGATCCAGCTGGTCGATCACCGTCCGCCGGGCGCCGAGTTGCCGCTGCTGGGCCTCGTGGCGGCCGGCCAGCCGTTGGCGGCCAACGCCCAGGACGAGCGGCTGAGCTTCGGCGAGCTGTTCGGCGGGACGAACCACTTCGCCCTGAAGGTCCAGGGCCGGTCGATGATCGAGGACCACATCCAAGACGGCGATTACGTCGTCATCCGCCAGCAGGAGACGGCCGAGAACGGCGAGCGCGTGGTGGCCATGATCGACGAGGAGGTGACGCTGAAGCGCTTCCACCGCGAAAAAGAAAGCGTGCGTCTCGACCCCGCCAACGGCGAGATGCAGCCGATCCACGTCGATCCGAATTCCAACGCCCGCATCCTCGGCGTACTGGTCGGCGTGCTGCGGAGGTGCTGAGCTTTCGTGGGGCAGGTTTCCGAACCTGCCGCCTGGAATAGGGAGGTTCGGAAACCTGCCCCACGGAGGCTTTGTAAGAAGTGCCACGCCCTGTAAATTGTGCAGAGTCCCCGGCTTGTGAATCGCTCTTTTCCGGCGGGGGGCGCTGTGATATGGTCCGCCCACTTCCTGACCGACCCCTATCCGACTCGCAAACCGCACCGACCCTTTTCGCCTCTTACCGCGTCCGGTTTGTCCGCTGAATCGCGCGGACGGTCCACCGCCGTTTCGCAGGAGTCCCCCCATGCGCAAGGATGCGCTCCGCCTGGCCGCCGCCCTGCTGCCCGCCGTCGTCTGGATCGCCGCCGCCCCGGCCGGCAATGTCTTTGCCTGAGGTGGACCGGGGTGCCCGCCCCTGCCCGGCGGTCCGCCGGGCGCGATCCCGTACTATCCGACTCCGGGATACGCCGCGCTTCCACCTGGCGCCGTCCCGTACCCGCCGCCGGGCGCCGTCGTCATTCCGGCGGCGGCCCCGCAGGGGCCCGCGGCCCCGGTTCGGGCTGCGCAATCCCCGCCGCCGAGGCCGCCCATCATCCGCGGCCAAGCCCCGGATACGCTGCCGCCTGCCCGCCCAATGATGGCGATGCCGTCGCCAGAACAGCTGGGCCTCGGCGGCCGCCCGGCCGACGGCGACTGGACGACCATCCACAGGCGATTGCAGGAATTGGGCGTGGCGACGTTCCAGGTGGATCGGTTGAGCGCGGACGTGGTGCAGTTCACGTGCCTGCTGCCGACGGCGGACCCCGGCCAGACTCACCGCGTCGAGGCGCACGGCGCCACGGAGGCGGAGGCCGCCCGCCGCGCCCTCGACGAGGCGCAACGGTGGCGCACGCAGCAGCAGTAGCGTGGAACGCATGCGCAACCAGCCCGAAGCGCGAGCAAAGGAAAGCACTCCCTGGCTCGCGCTCCGGGCTGGTTCCGTTGCCCGACTGGCCGATCACGCCTTGAACGGTTCGTATTCCTTGGTCTTGACGATGCCCGGCTGCGGCACCGGGTACTTGCCGTCCTTGTCGGCCAGCACCGGGGCGGGGCCGCCCAACGTCAGCTTGTCCACTTCCGGCGCGAACGCGACGTCGTCGTTCAGGTAGTCGTCGCGCTTGATGATCTGGCCGGTGTGGGCGGCCATGCGGCCCATCGCCGTCACCAGGCTGGCCTCCGTCCCGCGCGGCACTTCGTTGTAGTGCTTGTCGTTGCGGATGGCGTCGAGCAGGTCGTCCCACTCGATGTCGTACGGGTTCCCCTCGTCCTTGCCGTTGTTATAGCGCCACGTGACATCGCTCTTGTCGGTGATGTCGTAGCCCTTGGTGGTGCGGCACCGGGCCGGGGCGTGGCTGGCCTCGGAGATGACGGCCGCACCCTTGGCGCCGATGGCGTAGCTGGCGAACAGCTGGCTGCAGTTGGGCATGGTGCGGCCTTGCAGCAGCAGCTTCGTGCCGTCCTTGTAGGTGTATTCGACGGCGTAATGGTCGAAGTTCTGGTCGATCTGCGGCACGCCATTGAGTTCACGGTAGTGCCGGCCGCCGGTGGCCGACGCCATGATCGGGAAGGCGTCCTTCATCCAGCAGCACTCGTCGATGTGGTGGATGAGGAAGTCGCTGTAGCAGCCGCCGCTGGCCCACAGGAAGCTGTGGAAGCGACGGATCTGGTACTCCAACTCGTCCATGTTCGCCGGCTTCTTGCCGCTGAAACAGCTCGCCTCGGGGCCCATCATGCGGTAGGCGCGCAGCAAGATGAGGTCGCCGATGGCGCCGTCCTTAATGCGCTTGGCCAGCTCGGCGCGGGCCGGGCTGTGACGGCACATCAGGCCGACGCCGACTTTGAGGTTCTTCTTGTCGGCCTCTTCGGCGAGCTTGAACATTCGGCGGGCGGCCGCCCCGTCCACCGCGACCGGCTTTTCCATGAAGACGTTCAGGCCTTTTTCGATCGCGTAGGTGAAGTGGACCCAGCGGAAGGCGGGCGGTGTGGTGAGGATGACGATGTCGCCCGGCTTGAGGCAGTCCATCGCCTTCTTGTAGGCGTCGAAGCCGATGAAGCGGCGGTCTTCCGGCACATCCACTTTCTTGCTGATGTTTTCGTCGTTCTGGAACGTCTTGTAGCTGGATTCCTGACGGTCCTTGAAGACGTCGGCCATGGCGACGAGCTTGCACGGGCCGTTCTTGGAGTTGAGGGCGTTGAACACGGCGCCGGTGCCGCGGCCGCCGTTGCCGACCAAGGCCAACTGGATGGTGTTGCTCTCGGCGGCATGAACGAACGGCACGGAAACGCCGGCCAGGGCCGTCCCGGCGGCGGCCACGCCCGCCGTCTTCAGCACGTCGCGGCGGGATAGGCCATTTTTGTCGCTGGAATTCACGGAGCAGTCCTCTCGGTGTGGTGGGTCCCGAAAAACGGGTGGGGATTATTTACAGGTACACGGAGTTGCGCCGCGAGTCAATCAGCAATTTGGGGAAAAATGCTGGAACCTCGCCGCAGGCGCGAAACCGGGCGGCGCCTGCCGGGAATTCCTTGACCGACGACGCTCCGGCGGCGAATATAAGGCGGCCCCCCTGTATCCCTCCAAGGAGACCCCGTTCATGAGCGAGCAAGAGTATCTGTTTCCACGCAAGCTGACGCGGCGCGACTTCCTGGGGACCGCCGCGGCCGCCGGAGCGGCGGCGGCCGGGCTGCTGGCCGCCGGCGCTCGGGCCGATGAGCCGAAAAAGACGATCGCCCTCGGCGAAGGCAAGTCCACCTACACGCTGGATCAAGACTGGGGCCAGCTGCCAGCCGGGATGCGGTACGGCTTCGGCTGCGCCCTCGTGGTCGATTCCAAGGACCGCGTCTTCGTGACCTCGCGCTCAGCCAGCCCGTGCGTCGCCGTCTTCGACAAGGACGGCAAGCTCCTCGAAACGTGGAGCAAGGAGTTCGCCCAGGGCGTCGGCTTTACGCCCGAACAGGTCAGGGACACCGCCCACGGGCTCTACTGGAACAAGGATGGCGACGCGGAATACCTCTACTGGACGGAGAACGTGGCCGCCCCCAAGGATTCCCCGAAGATCGGCGCTCGCGTTTACAAGACCGACCTCCAGGGCAAGGTTCTTTACACGATCGGCAATGTGGACAAGGAATCGCCCACGTCGCAGAAGTTCGAGTTCACCAACCCGACCGACCTGTGCGTGGCGGCCAACGGCGACGTTTACGTCGTGGACGGCTACGGCAGCCAGTTGCTGTACCGCTTCGACAAGAACTTCAAGCACATCAAGACGATCGGCGGGCCCGGCAAGGAACACGGCAAGTTCAACACCTGCCACGGCATCTGGATCAGCACGCTCAAGAAGGAGCCGGAACTCTACGTCGCCGACCGGGCCAACAACCGCGTCGAGATCTACTCGCTGGAGCAGGAGTACAAGCGGACGCTGCCTGACTTCCGCCTGCCGTGCTGCTTTTATCAGCACGAAGGCCAACTCTACGTGCCGGAACTCGGCTCGCGCGTCACGATCCTCGACGCCGACGACAAGATCGTCGCCCGACTGGGCGACGGCAAGGACGTGAAGGACGTGAAGGATCGTCCCGAGCTGTTCGGGGCGCCGCACGCGCTGACCGTGGCCAGCAACGGCGACCTGTACGTCATCGAATGGCTGCCCTACGGCCGGCCGCGGAAGCTGCGGCCGACGCCGGCGTAAGGGATGGCGGCCGTCGCACACGCGACCGCACTGGTTAGCCGCGACGCGCAGCGGAGCGCGCTTGCCCAAGCGCTCCGCTGCGCGTCGCGGCTAACCGCCCCGCCCGCTTGTAGCCCCTTCGGGTCCGTCTTATAATCACCTTGCTCCTGGAGAACCCCATCCGTCCCGAGGGCCGCGTCACCGTGTCGGACCGACCTCGTATCCTGGTGGTTGGCGAAGCCGGCGAGACGGCCGCGGAGTGGCTGCGCCGCTGGCCGGAGGCCGAGGCCGTACCGGTCGATTCCATCGCCGCCGCCCTGGAGCGGCTCGGCAAGGAGCGCTTCGACGCCGTTCTCAGCAGCCCCTCCAACCCGACGCTTCTGGAATCGGCCCGCCGTCTCCTGCTGGCGCAGCGCATCCTCACCGCCGTGCCGGAAGGCATCGCCCTGGTCGATTTCGACCTCAAGATCCGCTGGGCCAATCCCACCTTCCAGGCCTGGTGCGGCGGCGAAGTCGTCGGCCGCGGCTTTTACGAGGCCCTCGGTTCGCCGGAGCTGCTCGGCCCCGAGTACTGCCCCTTTCACACCGCCCTGGCCGTCCGCGCCGTCCAGCGCGAGGCCGGCGCCGCACTGCCGCCGCTCATCACCACCTGCCTGGTCTGCCGCGGCAACCGCTTCATCGACCTCCACGTCACGTCGCTGGAGGAGTCCACCGGCTCCGGGCCGATGCTGCTCGTTCTGGCCCGCGACGTGACGCACACCGTCGAGCAGCGGCAGAAGCTCGACGCCCTGCACGAGGCCGGCCGGGCGCTGGCCGGCCTCGCCCCGGAACAGCTCGCCGAGATGAGCGTGCCCGAGCGGATCGAGCTGCTCAAGGAAAACATCCGCCGTTTCACCCGCGATCTGCTCCATTACAACGTCGTCGAGATCCGCGTCATCGACCGCCAGACCGGCAAACTGGAGCTGCTCATCCAGGAAGGCATGGCGGCGGAGGCGGCGAACCGCGAACTCGTCCCGTCCACGGAGGGCAACGGCGTCACCGGCTATGTCGCCGTGGTCGGCAAGGGCTATTTGTGCGCCGACACGCATCTCGACCCGCTCTACCTGCCCGGCGCCCCGGCGCGCAGCTCGCTGACGGTGCCGCTGATCTACCAGGATCAGGTGATCGGCACGTTCAACGTCGAGAGCCAGGAGCCGAACCACTTCACCGAAGACGATCTGCAATTCGCCGAGATTTTCAGCCACGAAATCGCCGCGGCGCTGCACACGTTCGACCTGCTGTCGGCCGAGAAAAGCTCGACGGCCACGCAGTCGATCGAGGCAGTCAACCGTGAGGTGGCCCTGCCGGTGGACGAGATCCTGGCCGCCGCGGCGTCGGTGCTGGAGCGCTACATCGGCCACGAGCCGGACATCGCCGACAAGCTGCGCAAGATCCTGGCCGCGGCCCGGTCGATCAAGCAAAGCATCCAGAAGGTCGGCGAAGACATGGCGCCGAGTCGGCCGGTCGCCGGGCCGCAACCGCCCAAGCCGGTCATGCCCAAGGGCCTCCGCGTGCTGGTGGCCGACGACGACGAGCGCGTCCGCCGGGCGGCGCACGGTCTGCTCGGCCGGTGGGGCTGCGTCGTCGAAACGGCGCGGGACGGCAAGGAGGCGCTGACGATGGCCCGCCTCGGCGCCTACGACGCCGTGCTGGCCGACATTCGCTTGCCGGACGTGCCGGGCTACGACGCCTACCGCCAGCTGCGCGAGGCCCAGCCGCAGGCCCGCGTCATCCTCATGACCTCTTACGGCTACGACCCCAGCCACACGCTGGTCAAGGCCCGCCAGGACGGCCTGAAGTACGTGCTATTCAAGCCTTTCCGGGTGGACCAACTCCTGAATGCCCTGACCTTCGACGGCGCCGGCGCCGGACAAGGAGACAAGGAGACAAGGAGACAAGGAGACAAGGAGAGTCACGAGCTGTCGCGGCCCTCTGCCTCGGATTGAGGAAGAACGCCTTATTCTCCTTGTCTCCTCTTTGAAAACCCTAGCCTCCGGTCCCATGCTTCTACTTTTCGCGGCGGCCTGCCTGGGCCATTTGGTGTTCATGGTGCTGAGCCACAACTGGTTCTACGGCCAGCTCATGCCGCGCCGCCTGATGGACGGCCTGCACCTGCTGTACGGCGGCCTGGTGCTGGCCTTCCCCGTTCTCCTTTGGTGGGCGGCGGGTTGGGACCTGTCGGGCCTGTTCCGCTTCGACTCGATCGGGGGAATCGCGCTGACCGCCTACGTCGTTTTGTGCTGGTTCGCGGCGCTGGTGATGTTGCCGCTCGATGCCGCGTTCCGCACCTTGCGACGGAAGCCGGCCGCGCTCGGAAAAGAGCAATCGGAGGTCGTGGACATCGTGAAACAGCTCGGGGGTCCGCCGGCCGGCGTCGGCAAGCAGGCGTTCCAGGCCCGGCTGCCGTTCAACGAGGCGCTGACGGTCGAGTACCTGGAGCGGACGCTGCACCTGCCGCGTCTGCCGGCGACGTGGGACGGCCTGACCATCCTGCACCTAAGCGACCTGCACCTGTGCGGCACGCCGGATCGGTCGTGGTTCCGGGCCGTGATGGACCGCTGCGCCGCCTGGGCGCCAGACCTCGTCGCCGTCACCGGCGACCTGGCCGACGGCGAGGAGTACATTCCGTGGATCGTGCCGGTGCTGGGGCGGCTTCGCTGGCAGACGGCCGCCTTCGCCATCCTCGGCAACCACGACGCCTGGTACGCCCCGGACAGGGTGCGCCGCCGGCTGCGCCGTCTGGGGATGCGCGTCCTTGGCAACGGCTGGGAGCAGATCGAGGTGCGCGGTGAGCCGATGGTGGCGATCGGCCAGGAGTGGCCGTGGTTCCGCCCGGCGCCGGACCTGCGCGGCTGCCCGGCAGGGCCGTTCCGCCTCTGCCTGAGCCACACGCCGGACAACATCCGCTGGGCGCAGCGGGCCGGCGTTGATCTGATGCTGTCCGGCCACGTCCACGGCGGCCAGGTCCGACTGCCGCTGATCGGCTCCCTCCTGGTGCCCAGCCGCTACGGCCGTCGCTATGATTGCGGCGTCTTTAGCGAACCGCCGACGCTGCTGAACGTCAGCCGCGGCCTGGGCGGCGATCACCCCTTGCGCTTCCTCTGCCGGCCGGAGGCGACGCGGCTGATCCTGCGCCGACCCTTCGACCCGCACGGCGAGCGGCCGGCGTGAGCCGGCTGATGTAGGATACCGTCCGTGTACCCGCATCAGCCGGCTCACGCCGGCCGCTCGCCGAGACCCGCGACCGATGGCCACCCCTTCCGAACCGCGCAACCCGCTGTATTTTCTGCTGCTGATCGCCGGCGTGGTGTTCGCCGTCACTGCGCTGGCCGTCGCCCTCGTGCCGGTGCTGGAGCAGAAGGCGCTGGAGGCCGGCCAGGCGCCGCCGCCGTCGCCGTTCCGCGACGCCCTTCGCACTGACGGCTGGATCTGGCTGCTGGTCGAGGTGGCCGTCGTCGCCGTGCTGGCCGTCGGCAGCATGGTCTGGGATCGCCTGCGGAGCTTGCAAAAGGAACGCGCGCAGGCGACAATCACCCCACCCAAGCAAACGATGAATGAGGAACGATGAATGATGAATGGTCTTGATTCATCATTCATCGTTCCTCATTCATCATTTCGACGGAGGTGCGACATGCCGACCCTCGCGCAGCGCGCCGCGGAGCTGCGGCGCCAGATCGACCATCACAATCATCTCTATTACGTCGAGGCAAAGCCGGAGGTCTCCGACAAGGAGTTCGACCGGCTGCTGCGCGAACTGGAGAAGTTGGAGGCGGAGCATCCGGAGCTGGCGGCGCCCGACAGCCCGACGCGCCGCGTCGGCGGCCAGCCGATCGAAGGCTTCGCCACGGTGACGCATCGCATCCCCATGCTGTCGATCGACAAGGCCGTGACGCCGATCGAGCTGCGCGAGTTCGACGGCCGCGTCCGCAAAGCGCTCGGCAAGGAGCCGGTGCGCTACGTCGTCGAATTGAAGATCGACGGTGTGGCCATATCGCTCACCTACGTCAACGGTCTGTTGCAGCTCGGCGCAACGCGCGGCGACGGCGTCCACGGCGACGACGTGACGCACAATCTGATGACGGTCAAGGGCGTGCCGCTGCGGCTGCGCACGGACCATCCGCCGGCCCTGTTTGAGGCCCGCGGCGAGGTCTACATGAGCCGGGCCGACTTCGCCCGCCTCAATGAGGAGCGCAAGAAGGCCGGCGATGAAGTCCTCGCCAACCCGCGCAATTCCACGGCCGGCTCGCTCAAGCTGCTCGATCCCAAGCTCTGCGCCAAACGCCGCCTCCGCCTCTTCGCCTACTCTTTGGGGGCGGTGGAAGGCGTCGCCGTCAAGAGCCACCTGGAGGCGCTCGAGCTGCTGCGGACCTTCGGCTTCCCGGTGAATCCACACATTCAGACGTGCGACACCATGGATGAAGTGATCGCGTACTGCCAGAGCTGGGAGGAGAAGCGGCACGACCTGGATTTCGACACGGACGGCCTGGTGGTGAAGGTGAACGACTACGGCCAGCACAAGCGCCTCGGCCAGACGAGCAAGGCTCCGCGCTGGCTGACGGCGTTCAAGTTCGAGGCGGAGCAGGCGGTGACGCGGCTGAGGGACGTGGAAATCACCGTGGGCAAGGACGGCATGTTGGTGCCGACGGCGCTCTTGGAGCCGGTGACGCTGTCGCAGACGACGGTGTCGCGGGCCAGCCTGCACAACGCCGACCAGATCGAGCAGAAGGACGTGCGCATCGGCGACATGGTGATCGTGGTGAAGCGCGGCGAGATCATCCCCTACGTGGTGCGGTCGCTGCCGGAGCTGCGGAAGGGAGACGAAGTCCCGTACAAATTCCCGACGAAATGTCCGGGATGCGGCTCACCGACCGAGCGGCGGAAGGGCAAGGTGTTTTGCACGAAGGCGAAGGACTGTCCCGCGGCGATCCGCAAGCGGGTGGAGTCGTTCGCCACGCGCGACCGGATGGACATTGAAGGCCTGGGCGAGTCGCTCACGGCCCAGCTGGTCAAAAGCGGATTGGTGAAGTCGGTGACGGACCTCTATCGGCTGACGCTGGATCAGCTCTTGCAGCTGGAGCGCATGGGGAAAAAGTCGGCGCAGAACCTGCTGGACGGCATCGAGGCGAGCAAGGGGCGCGGGCTGGCGCGCGTGCTGGCGGCGCTGAGCATCCCGCTCATGGGCGAGGCGATGGCGGAGCTGCTGACGCGCGAATTCCCCAGCATCGACGCGATCCTGACGGCGCCGAAGGAGGAGCTGGCGGCCGTGAGGGGTTTCGGCCCGGAGCGCGCCGAGAGCATTTTCCAGTTCTTTCACAATCCCGATGGCGAAAAGCTGGTGAAAGAGCTGCGCGAGCTGGGCGTGAAGCTGACGGAGGAACCGAGGACGCGGCCGGCCGGCGCCGACCTGAGCGGCAAGACGTTCGTGGTGACGGGGACGCTGCAGAACTACGGCCGCGACGAGATCGAGGGCCTCATCAAACAGCTCGGCGGCAAGGCTACCGGCAGCGTGTCGAAGAAGACCGATTACGTCGTGGCCGGCGAGAGCGCCGGCAGCAAACTGGACAAGGCCAGGGCGCTGGGTGTGGCGGTGCTGAGCGAGGAGGAGTTCGAGAAGCTGATCGGCCGGAGGTGAAACGGGGCCGCGCGTGCACGCCCCGGACTCACGGGTACGTTCGCTCAGTGCTGCACGCGGATGCCAAAACCGAGAGGGACGCCCGGCGCGTCATAGCTTCCCGGTTCTATTCAAGTTCGCAGGACAGCGGAACCGATACGATCCATGCCGTCGATACGCTCGGAGGATCCGTCATGTTTGTGCAGTCCGCACGCTTTCTCGGAGCGAACCGGCTGCGCCGCGCCTCCCCATCGTTCCGCCCCGCAGGCTTCCTGGGCTGCCTGGTCGCACTGGCCGCGGTGGCGGGCTGCCGCCACGACGGGGCGGTGTATGAGGATGGACTCGCCGATCACATCTTGCCGCCGCAGAGCGTCGCCGCTCCGGCGCCCCGTCCGGACGCCGCCGACAAGAATCCGCCCACTCAAGTTAGCGATGGCAAGGGACAGGAGGAAACGGCCGCCGCGGACGGCGCGCCCTGCATGCCGATGTCCCTATCGGATGCGATCGCGCTGGCGTTCCGGCTGCAGCCGCGGCTGCGAGTCTACCTGGAAGGCGTGGAGCAGGCGCGCGGCGGGGAGCAGGTGGCCTTCGCGCCGTTCCTGCCGACCGCCGGCGCGGCATATCACGTGGGCGGTTTCAACCTCAACGCGGGCGGGGAGGGCGTCCCACTGGGGAACAGCCCCGTCCCCGTGGCGTTCTTGCCCCCTAGCGGGGTGGTCCCCATCCCTCTGACCATTGATTCGGGGTACGAGTTGGCCGAGCTGCGCTTGCAGTGGCTGCTCCTGGACTTCGGCCGGCGGCTGGGCCGCTGCCGCCAGGCGGAAATCGCCGTGGACGTGGCCCAGCTGCAGACCGAGCGCGCCTACCAGACGACGGCCGACGAAGTGGCGACGGCCTACTATCAAGTGCTGCGAACGGCTGCCCTGCGGCGCACCGCGGAGGAGGCCGTCCGCCGCACCGAGGACGACCTGGACCTGGCACGCAAGCTGAAGAAGGAGGATGTCGTCTTGCGCGAGAACGTGCTGCGGGCCGAGGTGGAGCTGGCCCAGGCCCGGCATGAACTCGACGCCGCGCAGGCGGCCGCGGCGGTGGCCGGGTCGTCGCTGAACCTCGCCATCGGCCTGAACGTCAGCGCGCCGCCGGCCGTGGAAGACGTCGCCGACGCGCCGCCGTTCGACCGTTCGCTCTCCGACTGCTTGCAGACGGCTGTGAACAGGCGCCGCGAGCTGCGGGTTGCCCGCGCCGGCGTCGAGGCCGCCCAGCAAGGCGTCCGGGCGGCGCGGGCCGACTTCGCCCCCCGCGTCGTCGCCGAGGGCGATCTGCTCGACTTCCAGCAGGCCAAGCCGCGCGACCACGCCGACGTCGCCCTGGGCAAGATCCAGCTGGAATGGGGCCTGTTCGAGGGCGGCAAGCGCGTCGGCGAGCTCGCGCGGCCGACGCCAAGGTCCGCTCGGCCGCCGCCGAGGCCGAGTCGGTCGCCGACCTCATCGCCTTCCAGGTCAACGAGGCTTACCGATTGACGATCGCCGCACGCAAGGGGATCGACCGCGCCCGGCCGGCGGTGGACCAGGCCGAGGAGTCGTATCGCCTGGTTCGCACCCGCTACAAAGAAGGGGAGGCAACGCCGTCGGACATCATCGACGCGGAGACGGCGTTCGTCCGCGCCCAGGAAAGCTATTACAACTCCATTTACGACTATTTGACGGCGCTCGCCGCTCTTGAGTACGCGATGGGAACCAGCCCGACTCCGGACTCCGTCCAAGCCGACGGGGCGGGCTGCGGAAGGGGGCCGTAGAAGGCGGCGTGGCCCAGGCGGCTCGCCTGTGCGCCACAGGCGAGCCGCCTGGGCCACGCTATCTGCACCACGACGAGACGCCAGGAGAGCCAAGCCATGACTGAACCGAACGCCGCCCCGACGCCGCCTTCGCCCGCGCCTTCGGGGACTCACGCCCCCGGCTCGCCGGCGAGCGCGCCGCGGCCCCTGTTCCGCCGATTCTTCTGGCCGGCCGCATTGCTAGTTCTAGTCCTTGTCGTCGGTTTCTTCCTGGTCGGCTGGGCCTCTGACCGCCTCACCAGCTCCGAGACCGACGACGCCTTCGTCGAGGCGCACATCGTCAACATCGCCCCGGAAATGGCGTCCGGGCACATCATCCGCTTTCTGGTCGAAGAAAACGACGCGGTGAAGCAGGGCGACGTGCTGGCCGAGATCGATCCAACCCATTACCAGGATCAGGTCAACATCGCACAAGGCCAGCTGGAAGCCGCACAGGCGCAGATCGACCGCCTCAAGGAGGAGGTGCCCATTCAGATCGAGATCGCCCGGCGGACGCTGGCCTCCGCCCAGGCCGAGCACTTCAAGGCGGAGGAGGTGCAACGACTCACCAGGGATGAGGTGGACAGGAGCATCGACGAAGCCAACGCCGCGCTGGCCGCCGCCAAGGCCGACCAAACGCTCGCGCAGATCGAGTACGATCGCTACACGAACCTCTTCAAAGACGACGCCGCCACCAAGCAGCGCGCACAACAGGCGGAGCGGGCCCGCGACGCCGCCGACGCCCAGGTCAATCTCGCCAACGCCAAACTCGCCCTGGCGCAGGCGGAACGTCGCAAAAACGACGTCGCCGCGCGCGACGTGGAGGCCGCCCTCACCGCGACGCAGAAGGCGGAAAAGAATGTGGACCTGGCCCTGACCGGCAACGCCCAGATCCATGAAACCGAGCTGCAAACGGCCGTCAAGAAGGCGTCGGCCGAGGACGCCAAGGACGAGCTGAAGTACACGAAGATCCTCGCCCCGTTCCCCGGCGTGGTGGTCAAGCGCTACCGCAACCTGGGCGACTTCGCGTCCCCCGGCGTGGCCGTGCTGAGCATGTACAATCCCGATCTGCTTTATGTCACGGCCTACCTGGAGGAGGACCGGCTGCCGGGCGTGGCCCTTGGAAATCCGGTTCGGCTCGACGTGGACGCCGTCGCCGGGCCGTTCAAAGGGCGCGTGGTCTGGATCAACAAATCCACCGGCGCCGAGTTCGCGCTGATGCCGCGGAACGTCGTGTCGGGGGAGTTCACCCGGGTCGTGCAGCGCGTGCCCGTGCGCATCGTGATCGAGAAGGACGAGCGCTGGCCGCTGCTGCGGGCCGGTCTGTCCGTGCGCGTGAACATCGCCCACGGGAAGGGGGACGCCGCGTGGGCCGAGAAGGCAGCCCAAGACATGGCCGACCTGGAAACCCGCTACAACCGGCCGCCGCCCGCCGAACGCCCCACCCGCCCTGGGGGACACGAAATGACTACCGCCCTCGCCGTCCCTGCCGCCGAGCCGGCCGCGCCGGTGCGGCTCGAGCGCCGCCACTGGCTGGCAGCATTAGCGATGCTCTTCATCCTCTTCGCGCCCTACCAGACCCTCGTGCAAACGGTCACCACCGACGACGCCGTCCGGAAGGGCGTCAACGTCGATGAATATGACATGACCTGGGTGCAGGTCGCCTACGGCGTCGGCGTCCTGTACGGCGTGTTCGCAGCGCTGTGGCTGTCGGCCCGGATCGGCAGCCGCAGCACGATTGTCCTCGGCCTGCTGGGGTTCGCCCTGGGCAACCTGCTGTGCGGGGCGGCGGGCGGGCTGCTGAGCCTGGCGCTGGGCCGGTTCGTCGATGGCTTCGGCAAGATGCTGGTGATGGGCATCGGCCGGGCCACGCTCTACAAGCAGTTCGACCGGGCGCTGCTTGCGGCCATCGGCTTCTACGGCGTCTTCGCTTACTCGACGCGGTACTTCACTCCGCTCCTCATGGCGGAACTCGACGTGTGGCTGTCCTGGCGGTGGACGTACTGGTTTTACGTCCCGGTCGCGCTGCTGGCGCTGGCGCTTGTCTCTCGATATTTCCGTCCCGATCGCCCGGCCAAACCGATGCACCTGCCCATTGACTGGTTCGCCGTCACGCTTTTTGTGGCCTGGGTCGTGGCCATCACGTTCGCCTTCAGTTGGTATCGCAAGTGGGGCGGCTGGACCTCGAACGCCTTCGCCGTGACGGCGATCCTCTGCGTCGCGCTCCCCGTGGTCCTGGCCGTCTGGCTCGGGTCCGGCTTCAGCCCCGACGAGCATCTGAAGCGGCTGCTGCGCACACGAACCTACGTCCTGTCCATGACGACCCGCGGGCTGATGCTCCTGCACCTGGTCGCCGTGCTGACGATCGTGGGCCTGTACGCCACCGAGCTGCGCGGCTACCCTCGGACCACGGCCGGCTGGCTGATGGCGCCGACCGCGCTGACGATGGGCACGACGACGCTGCTGACGACCTGGTTCCAGCGGCGGCGCCTGCGGCACGTCTGGCTGGTCGTGGGAATGGTGGGGGCGGCCGCCTGCATCTGGTGGCTGTCGTCGCTGGACAACTTCACGCCCAAGGAGCACGTGGCGGGCATCCTGGCTTGCTGGGGGGCGTTCGTCGGCTTGATCCCGCCGGTCTTCCTGACCGACGAGGTCGAGGGGCTGGAGCGCAAGGACGCGCTCTACGGCGGCGCCCTGGCCGTCGTCTGTCTCGTCGTGCCGATCCTCACGGTGCCGACCGCGACGGGCACGATGATCAAGGTCGGCTCCGACCGGGCTCTGGACGTCTACCGCCTCAACCTGAGTACGAACCGCCCTGCGGTGTCGGAGGCCGGGAACCGCATCGCCGACTACTACGAGCAGCACGGCCTGGACGGGCCGGAGCTGGAGCATGAAACCGGGACCGTTCTGGGCGGGTTCGCCACGGTCGAGAGCGCTGCCTGGGGCTTCCGGTGGGGCTTGCGGTTCCTGAGCCTGATGCTGCTGGCGCTCGGGCTGCCGGTCGCGCTGCTGCTTTGGCGGTCGGCCAGGGGGTTGCGCCGCCGCCCGGGGCCGGCTACACCTGAGAGGAGGTGAGAAGAAAAAGCAAGCGGCAGGGTTGCTCTTTTCGCCTTACTCCTCACTCCTCACTCTTCGCTCCTTCCGGTATGCTGGTTGCTGTCCATCCGTCCCAGACAGGGGGGGGTCTCATGTCCAGGATCGAAGGGGGCGACGCTCCCCAGGCCCGCGAGCCTCGCAAGCCGGCCGCCGAGGCCAAGGGCGTGGACGTGGCGGCCGTGGCTGCCAAGATCCTCGCCAACATGGAGAAGGTGGTCATCGGCAAGCGCAACCAGCTGACGCTCTGCCTGGTCGCCTACTTCTGCGAGGGCCATATTCTCCTGGAAGACGTGCCCGGCGTGGCCAAGACCATGCTCGCACGGGCGCTGGCCCGCAGCGTCGGCTGCACCTTCAAGCGACTCCAGTGTACGCCCGACCTGCTGCCGACCGACGTGACCGGCGTGTCGATCTTCAACCAGAAGACGGCCGAGTTCGAGTTCCGAGCCGGTCCCGTCTTCGCCCAGACGCTGCTCGTCGATGAAATCAACCGGGCCACGCCGCGGACGCAAAGCGCCCTCCTGGAGGCGATGGCCGAGCGCCGCGTCAGCGTGGACGGCCAGACCTACACGCTCAAGCCGCCGTTCCTCGTCATCGCCACGCAAAACCCCATCGACCACGAGGGCACCTTCCCGCTGCCGGAGGCCCAGCTCGACCGCTTCCTCATCCGCCTCAGCCTCGGCTACCCGACCATTGAGGAGGAAGGCAAGATGCTGATGCGCCTCCAGCACGGCCATCCCATCGACGATCTCGCCGCCGTTGTGCCCGCGGCGGAGGTGCTGGCCTGCCAGGAGGCGGCGCGCGCGGTCCACATCGATGACAAGCTGCGCCGCTATGTCCTGGAGATCGTGCAGGGAACGCGGACGCATGACGACGTGGCGCTGGGCGGCAGCCCGCGGGCGTCGATCGCGCTGTTCCGCACGGCCCAGGCCTACGCCGCGATCAACGGCCGCGATTTCGTGCTGCCCGACGACGTGAAGCGGATGGTGCAGCCGGTGCTGGCTCACCGCATGATCCTGCGGCCCGAGAGCCGGCTGCGCAAAGTGACGCCCGCCGCTCTGCTGCATGAGATCGTCAGCGACGTGCGCGTTCCCGTACCGTCGGAGCGGCCGCCGGAGACGGATGAATACGAATAAGAGAGTCCGTTCAGCCGCGACCCGGAGGAGAGCGCGGGGGACGACGCGGAAAAGCGTCGGGGCCGGGTACAAAGTACCCGGCCCCGACGCTTGTTCCATCCCGTGGAGACAACCACCGCAGGGAACGGCCGGTCCTGATGACCAAGGGGCCGTGCAAGGCTGGTTCGCGCGATCGGGCGACGAATTTGCAGGCGTCCGACAGCGGCGCCGTCGGAGCTGTACTCCCGAGAACACGCGCCGCTAGTGGGCGGCGGTCGTTCCCGGAGCGGCCGCTTCGGCGTTCTTCAGCGGCAGCAGCTCCTGCCGGTAGATCGGAACGTCGCGCGGCGCCTCGATGCCCAACCGGATCTTGCCCCGGTCGATGTCCACCACGGTGATGCAGATATTTTCGCCGATGAAGATCTTTTCACCCAGTTTCCGGCTCAGGACCAGCATATCGCTACCCTCCTACGAGCGAAGCAGTGGTTGACTTGCTCTCCAATTCTACGCCACGAACCCCCCCATCGGTGTCAAGACAGTGACATTTTTCCGCCTATTGGCGCCCCCCCTGGCATGGCGCATTCGCTACCCCGCACGTCTTCCCTCAAGCTGGACGACCCGAATAACGCCCAAATTCAGGAGAATAGGCAAGTTGTGCCGGCGAGCGGCCGGCGTGAGCCGGCTGATCGGGTCATAATCAGCCGGCTCACGCCGGCCGCTCGCCTCGCGGCGCAGCTGTCAGACTGGACACTTTGGTTGTTGTGAACAGGCGTTCAAACGTCGGGACGGGTCGCCCATCCGACCAGGAATCGCCAGACCGCGAGGGCGGCCCAGCGGGCGCTGCGGTCGTCCGGGTCGAAGGCCGGGTTGATCTCCACGAGATCGAAGCCGACCACGCCGAGCGACGCCCCGGCGGCCTGCACACAATCCAGCACGTCCGCGCCGGCCAGCCCGCCGACGTTGGGCGCGCTGACGCCGGGAACCTCGGCCGCGTCCACGGCGTCGGCGTCCAGAGTGACGTGAACAGGACAGGACTCGGCCGTCAGACGTTCGCGCTCGGCGGCGAAAGCGGCGGGGAGTCGGCCGCGCACCTCCGGCAGCCAGCGGACGACGCAGCCGCGTTTCTGGGCGTAGTGGAAGTGCTCCCGGCTGACCGCGTGCGGCTGCGCCCCGAGACAGACGTACCGGCCGGGCATGAGCGGGTGCGTCGGATGCTCCAGCGCTTGCCGAAAAGGCGATCCGCTATGTCCTCGTCCGTCGAGGGTCGGCCGGACATCGAGGTGGGCGTCGATGTTGACGATTCCGACGGCGGGAGCGACGGCGACGTGGCCGAGGAAGCAGCCGAAGGCCGTTTCATGGCCGCCGCCGAGGACGACGGGGAGGCCGCCGGCCGCCCGCACCGCGGCGACGACGGCGCCGAGGGCGGCCTGGCTGGCCTCCACGTCGTCGCCGGCGCGGACGTTGCCGAGGTCGAGGAGGTTGATGCGCGTGAGGTCGGCGCCGGTGATCGCGTCCCAGGGCGTGAGGCGGTAGAGCCAGCGCCGGATGGCGAGAGGAGCGCCGGCCGCACCGGGCCGGCCGGCGTTGCGGCGCACGCCGGCGTCCTGGGGGAAACCGATCAGGACGGGCCGCCCCGGCCGCAGCGGCGACGAGCCCGCCGGACCAGAACTCGACGTAATCGCCGAGCCGGAGGTCGTCGGCCCGCGGCGGCGAGGGGCGGAGCGGCATGACCGGATCAAGCCTCGTGGACCAGGCGTCCGCGCTTGTAAACTCGCCAGACATGGTTGATCCCGAAATGGTAGAAGATGCGGCGGTAGTCGGACACGGAATAGACGGCGACGTCGGCCTGTTTGCCGGCGGCGAGGGAGCCGACGCGGTCGGCCCGGCCGACGGCGGCGGCGGCGTTGAGCGTGAGGGCGTTGACGACCTCGGCCGGCAGCATCCCCATGCGGGCGCAGGCCATCGCTCCGACGAGCGGCAGGTTCTCGGTGGGGCAGGTTCCGGGGTTGCAATCGGTGGCCAGGGCGACGGCCGCCCCGCGGTCGATCAGCCGGCGGGCCGGGGCGAAGTCCACGCCGAGGAAGAACGCCGTCCCCGGCAGCAGCGTCGCGACCACGTCCGACGCGGCCAGCGCCTCGATCCCCGCGTCGGTGACGCAGAGCAGATGATCCGCCGACGCCGCCCCGAGCCGGGCCGCCAGCTCCGCCCCGCCCAGCGGCGACAGCTCATCCGCGTGCAGCTTCAGCCGGAGGCCGAGCGCCCGCGCCCTCGTCAGGATGCGTTCCGACTCCGCCACGCCGAAGACGCCGGTTTCACAAAAGACATCGCAGAACTCCGCCAAGCTGCGCTGGGCCACCTCCGGCAGCATCTCATCGCACAACAGCCGGACGTAGCCGTCGCGGTCGTCGCGGAACTCCGGCGGTACGGCATGGGCGCCGAGGAAAGTCGGCACGAGTTCCAGCGGCCCTTCCGCGTTCAGCTCGGCGATCGCTTCGAGACACTTGATCTCGTCGGCCGGCGACAGGCCGTAGCCGCTCTTGACCTCGACCGTGCCGACGCCGAATTGCAGCAGCCGCCGCAGCCGCGGACGGGCGAGGTCTTTCAACTCCTCCTTCGACGCCTGACGGACGCGGCGGACGGTGGACAGAATGCCGCCGCCGGCCGCTGCGATTTCCTGGTAGGTGCGGCCCTTGAGCCGCTGCTCCCACTCGTCCTCGCGCGATCCCGCGAAGAGAAGATGCGTATGGCTGTCCACGAAGGCGGGCAGCACGACCTTGCCGCAGCAATCGACGATTTCGGCGTCGGCGGGGATCGGCGGCAGGTCGCGCGTGGGGCCGACCCAGGCGATGCGCTCGCCGTCGAGGACGACGGCGCCGTCCTCGACGACGCCGGCCGAGCGCATGGCGGGGCCGCGCTTGCGGCGCTCGCCCGGCGCAGAGACGCCGAGGAGCTGGGCGGCATGGCGGAGGAGGGTGGTCATCAAGGGCTATTCTACGCGGCGAGCGGCCGGGCGTGAGCCGGCTGGTGCGGGATGGCGTCGGGGATGGAACTGTTGTGTAATATGGAAGAGTCGTTTGGCAAGCGCGGAGGGCATTTCGACATGGCATTCTCCTCCGACATGGCGAAGCTGGTCGCCGACCAGTTGTCGCGTTTCGTCACCCTCAACCAGCATCAGCTTGCCGGGCAGGCGGCCAACCTGGATTTCTGGCTCGGCCAGGTACGCAATGGCCTCGAAGTGATTGACGGCTACGGCAAGCGGTTTCAGCGGCTCCGGGCCGGCCAAAGCAGGCACGTCGCGGATCACCACACCACGGAATTCTCCCTCGACGATCCGTGCTGCACGCAAGGGAAGCCGGCGCCGCCCCGCAAAGTACCGGACAGCGAATTGCGGGATGCCCGGACGGCGTTGTGCGACGCCGCCCGCCGTTTCCTGGTGCGCTGCTGTAATGAAGGATTCATCGAGGAATCGGTGTTACGCCGGGCTTGTGCCGATCTGGGCATCGGCGTCGATTCCGTAGAATTGCGATCCGAGAACTAACGATACCCGTGGCGTCGTCTCAGTATGAATCTGTTCCGAATCCTGGAGGACGAAATGGCAACCGACCTGATCCACGACCGCGGCCGCGGCCCCGAGATCATCGGAACGCGGATCACCGTCTACAACCTGCTGCCCCACTTCCTGGATTCAACCATCACGGAAGCCTCCATCGGCCGGCTTTACGAGTTGACACCGGAGCAAGTCGCGGCCGCCCGGGCTTATGTGCTGAGCCATCCGGACACCGTCTTGGCCGAACACCTGAAGATCGAGGCCCGGATGGCCGCCGGCAATCCGCCGGAGTTGGTCGAACAGGCGAAACAGACCCACGCCGCTTTCCTGCGCTTCAAGGACTGGCTTGCCAGGCAGGAGCAAGCCGAGTCTGAAAACCCCTCGGCGGCGTCCACGCCGGAATCGGATCGGGTCGTTTCCCACGGCTTCCCGACTTTCCACGAATGGCTGGCAGAGCGAGAGTCGCGGTCGAGGGAGGGATCTTGACATGCGAGGGCTGCTGGCGGACACGAATGTTCAAGGCCATGCGCTCTACCTTCGCCGCCTGATCGAAACTCTCGACTTGTGGTCTGCCATCGCGTCTTTTCAGCTCGTCCTCACAACTTTCTCGGATCTCGGGCTGGAACACAACCTCGACGACCGATCCCTTTGGAATCGCTGTCAGCAGGACGGCTGGGTGTTGCTCACCGAGAACCGAAACCACGACGGCCCGGACTCGCTTGAGGCGACGCTGACTGATTCCTGGCGGAGCGGCTGTCTTCCCGTCCTGACCCTCGCCAACAAGAGGGCGTTCGAGCGCAGTCGCGTGTACGCCGATCGGGTCGCTGCCGACGTTGCGGAGTTGTTGTTCGGCGTTGCAAATCAGGAATACCGCGACCGGCCTCGAATCTATGTTCCCCTATAACGGGAGTTGTCGCCCCTCATAATGACCTGCAAAGTTCGTCCCACATTTCCGCCGCTACCCGCTTGACCCGCCCCGTCGCACCGATTACGATGCTTGATTAGCAAGGCAAGCCTACCCGCCGCCCGCCCACCGATGCCCGCCGTCCAACCCGCCGACCGCCCGGCCCTCGATCTCAGGGGAGCAACCTCCGATGCCGTACCGCCTCTCCTTCGCGGGGACGCCCCGTCCCGCCGCCGCTTTCCTCGCCCTGTGCGCCGGCCTTCTCGTCGTCCTGCCCGTCCGGGCGCAGCAACCGCTTCTCGATTCCACTTATCCCGCGCCGCGCTTCGTCAGCATCCTGCCGGCGGGCGGCAAGGCCGGGACCGTCGTCGAGGCCACCGTCGCCGGCGTCGATTTCGACGAGCCGGAAAAGCTCCTGTTCAGCGCTCCCGGCTTCAAGGCCGAACTCGTGCCGCCGCCGCCCCCCGACCCCAAGGTCAAGGCGCCGCCGCCCCCGGCCCGGCAGCCCAACGTCCCCGAGACCGCCGTCTTCAAGATCACCGTCCCGGCCGACGCGCCTCTGGGGGTCGCCGATGTCCGTTTTGTCGGAAAGTGGGGCGTCAGCAACCCCCGCGCCTTCGTCGTCGGCGACCTGCCCGAGGTCATGGAAAAAGAGCCGAACAATGACGTGCCCGAGGCCCAGCGCGTCGATCTGAACACCACCGTCAACGGCACGATCGCCAACGCCGTTGATGTGGACTACTTCGTCTTCGCCGGCAAGAAGGGCCAGCGCGTCCTTGTCAGCTGTCTGGCCTCCACCATCGACAGCCGCCTCCTGCCGGACGTGCAGGTGTACGACGCCAAGAATCGCATGGTGGGGTCCGGCCGCAATTACAGCGGCAACGACGCCCTGGCCGACTGCGCCCTCCCCGACGACGGCGATTACTACATCCGTCTCTGCGAGTTCACGAACACGGCCAACATCCCCGGCGGCCCCTCCGAATACTTTTACCGCCTCACGGTGTCCACCAATCCCTGGATTGACGCGATTTTCCCGGCGGTCGTCGAGCCGGGCAAGCCGACGCCGGTGACGATCTTCGGCCGCAATCTGCCGGGCGGCCAGCCCGACCCGACCGCCGTGCAGGACGGCCGCGTGCTGGACAAGCTCACGGCCACCGTCACCGCCCCGACCGACCCCGCCGTCCTGAGCCGGCTCAGCTACGGCGGCCGCGTCCTGCCCAGCGGCTCCGGCCTCGAAGGCTTCGAGTACCGCGTCCGGGCCTCCACCGGCTCGTCCAACCCCTTCCTGCTGACCATCGCCCACAGCCCGGTCGTGCTGGACAACGACGCCAACGATACGATGGAGACGGCCCAGGGAGTGGCGCCGCCGTGCGAGGTCGCCGGTCGCTTCGAGAAGCTCCACGACCGCGACTGGTACGCCTTCACCGCCAAGAAGGGGGATACTTATAATATTGAACTCCAGAGCGACCGTCTCGGGGCGCCGACGCTGGCCTTCCTCGACGTCCGCGACGCGGCCAAGAACAACCTGTTCGAGTCGCCGCCGGACAATCCGGACACGTTCAGCCCCAAGTTCTTCACGCGCTGCGAGGACCCGCCGCCCTACCGCTTCACGGCCCCGGCCGACGGCAAGTATTACGTCCTGGTCGGCGGCCATCTGGTCGATGTGCTTGCCGGGCCGCGCCACTATTACCGGCTGCGCATCGCGCCGGACCAGCCCGATTTCCAGGTCGTCGTCGCGCCCAGCGCCAACACGCGGCCGGAAGGCTGCACCCTCCTCCAGGGCGGCAGCCAGTCGTACAGCGTCTTCGCCTGGCGCCGCGACGGTTTCACCGGCGACATTAACCTGACTGTCGAGGGGCTGCCGCCGGGCGTTACGTGTCTGCCGCAGACGCTGGGCGGAGGCGTCCGCGAGGCCGAGCTGGTACTGACGGCCGCCCCCGACGCGGCGGCCTGGAGCGGCGAGATTCACGTCAAGGGCACGGCCGTCGTCAAGGGCCAGCCGGTGACGCGCGAGGCCCGCGCCGGCGGCCCGACCTGGCCGTCGCCGCAGCCGCAGCAGGTGACGCCGCTGGCCGGTCGCGTCGAGCATTCGCTGGTTCTGGCCGTCCGCGCCGACAAGGCGCCGTGGACCGTCACCCCCACCATCGACAAGGCCGTCCTGGTCCAGGGCGATCCGCAGAAGGGGCCGACCACCGCCTCCATCACGGTCAAGCAGGCCCGGCTGTGGCCGGACCTCAAGCAGCCGATCGCCGTGCAGGCGATGGCGGACGAAATGCCCGGCCAGCGGAACCAGCCGCCGACGGAGATCGTCATCAACAACAACCAGCCGGTGAACCTCAATCCCGACCAGGCGGAGGTGAAATTGCCCGTCGCCGTCGGCGCCAACGTGGCCCCCGGCGTCTACACCGTCGTCCTGCGCAGCTCTGTCCAGAACGTGCCGTTCCAGCGCGACCCCAAGGCGATGAAGCCGCCGCCGCCGACGCCGATCAATCTGGTCGAGCCGTCGCTGCCGCTGACGATCACCATCCTGCCGCGCACCGTCGGCACGCTGTCGCTGGCGACGCCGAACCCGACGCTCAAGGCCGGCGCCCAGGTCGAGGTCGTGGTCAAGGTGGCGCGCCTGTACGACTACACCGGTGAGTTCAAGGTGTCGCTCGTGCCGCCGGCCAACGTCAAGGACGTGTCGGCCGCCGAGGTCGTGATCCCGGCCGGCAAGGACGAGGCGACGCTGGTGCTGAAAGTCCCCGCCGAAGCCGCCCCCGGCGGCCGCAACGACCTCGTCGTCCGCGCCGTGGCGATGGTCGGCGCCAGCACGCCCACCACCCAGGAAGTGAAGTTCAACCTTAATGTGATGAAGTAGTGTTCAGTGTTCAGTGTTCAGTGTTCAGCGACCAATCGGCTGAACACTGAACACTGAACACTGAACACTGGAGGCCCGTATGCGTTCCCGCCTCTTCCTCTGCCTGCCCGTCCTTCTTCTGCCGGCCGTGGCGTTCGCCGCCGACGCGGACCCGAAGCCCATCGCGGTGGTCGAGCTGAACCGCAAGGACCCGGTGACTTACGCCAAGGACATTGAGCCGATCCTCAACGCCAAATGCTCCACCTGCCACAACAGCCTCAAGACGGAGGGCAAACTGGACATGAGCAGCTATGAGCTGCTCATGAAGGGCGGCGGCCGCGGCAGCCCGATCATCCCCGGCGCCTCGGCCGGCAGCCTCCTCGTCAAGCTGTGCGGACGCACCGAAAAGCCGACCATGCCGCCCAAGCGCGAGACGCCGCTGGCGCCGGAGGAGCTGGCCCTCGTCAAGCTCTGGATCGACCAGGGCGCCAAGGCGCCGGCCGTGACGCACCAGCGCCCGAAAGTCGTCGTGTCGCTGCCGCCGGCCAACGTCGAGCCGGTTCGCGGCGTCGCCGTCAGCCCCGACAAGTCGGCCGTCGTCGCCTCGCGCGGCAACCAGATCCACGTCTACGACGCCGGCTCCGGGGCCTACGTCCGCAGTCTCATCGACCCCGAACTCAAGACGCCCGACGGCAAGCCGGTCCAGGCCGCCCACCTGTCGCTCGTCGAATCGCTGGCCTACAGCCCCGACGGCAAGATCATCGCCAGCGGCGCCTACCAGGAAGTCATCCTTTGGGATGCGCAAACGGGCAAGATCCGCAAGCGCCTCACCGGCTTCGCCGACCGCGTGGTCGCCCTGGCCTTCTCCAGCAACGGCAAGCTGCTGGCCACCGGCGGCGGCGCCCCACCGAGGACGGCGAGGTCAAGGTCTTCGATACGACCACCGGCGACCTGGCCTTCGAGATCAAGAACGGCCACAGCGACACGGTTTACGGCGTCAGCTTCAGCCCCGACGACAAGGTGCTGGCCACCTGCGGCGCCGACAAGTTCGTCAAGACGTGGGAAGTGCCGACCGGCAAGCTGCTCAAGGTGTTCGAGGGCCACACGCACCACGTCCTCGACGTGGGCTGGAAGGGCGACGGCAAGCTCCTCGCCAGCTGCAGCGCCGACCTGAGCATCAAGGTATGGGACTGGGAGAAGGGCGAGCAGGTCCGCACCATCGCCATGCCGATGGGCAGCAAGCAGCTGACGCGGCTGCTGTTCATCGGCAAGAAGCCGGAGTGCATCACGGTCAGCGGCGACGACCAGATCAAAGTCTGGAACGTCGAACAGGGCAACAACACGCGCACCTTCGGGTCCGGCGGCGCCGACTTCCTCTACGCCGTCGGCGTCAGCCCCGACGGCGCCGTGGTGGCGGCCGGCGGCGACGACGGCGTGGTCCACTTGTTCAAGGGCGACAACGGCCAGCTCATCAAAGACCTGCTGCCGCCCGGCGCCGCACCGGCCGTGCCGCCGGCGCCCAAGAAGTGACGCCGAGCCATCCGGGCGGGCGAGAAGGCGAGCGATCCTGACCCGGGGGGGCGTTCAGGGACTCGCGCTCCCCGCCCGGACTTTTTCTCGATGGGACGTATGGCTTCTATGGGACGTATGGGCCCTATGTGCTTTCCTGACCTCCCCATGCCCGAAATCATTTGACTCCCGCTTCGCACAAGTCTACCATCTAACCTAGATTACCCATCTTTCCGCGCCGCCTCGACGCGGACGGCGCGAACGGTCCCGTGGGGGCCGGTCGGGTGTCGTGGGCGAGGAATGGAGGTGTGAGAGCATGTATAGCGTTGTTCTGCTGGCCGCCATGACCGCGGGCGGTCAGACGGCGGACCACCACGGCTGTTTCTCCTGCGGCAACTGCTACGGCAGCTGCTACGGCAACTACGGCATCGACTCGTGGAACTGCTACGGCGGCGGGTACGGCTACGGCGGCGGCTGGGGCGACTGGCACGGCTGCAACGGCTGCTGCGGCGGCTACGGCGCCTGCTGGGCGCGTACAGCGGCTGCGGCTGCGGCTACGGCCAGAATTGGAGCACCTACGGCTGCAACGGCTGCTGGGGCGCCTACAACGAGGTCTCGCCGTACTTCGTCGAGCAGCCGCCGGCCGTCGCGCCGACCGCGCCGCCCACGAAGCCGGGCGAGACGCTGCCGCCGCCCTCGAAGCCCGGCGACTCCAAGCCGCCGGAAGCCGTGGCGCCGAGCCGCGCCCGGTTGATCGTCGATGTGCCGGCCGACGCCAAGCTCTACATCGACGACACGGCGATGAAGGCGCCGTCGGACCATCGCACCTATCAGACGCCGGACCTGGAGCCGGGACAGACCTACTACTACGAGGTGCGCGTGGAGGCGCAGCGCGACGGCAAGCCGGTCAGTGAAACCCGGCGCGTGCTGGTCCGGGCCGGGCAGGAAGTCCACGCCGACTTCACGGACGTGGGAACCACTTCCACCGCCCAGGCGAAGTGACGCGGACGAATCGAGACGCAATCGAACGGCGGGCGCGGGATGACGGCATCCCGCGCCCGTCCTTTTTGCGCCGCTCGCCAAAACGTCCCCGTCTCTTATGCTATCTGCACGCGCCGAGACAATCAGAACGTCAGGGGAGGTTCGCACCCATGTCCGGGAAGAAGCTGCTGCATTACGTCGGGACGGTCGTCGCCGCGACGGCCCTCGGGGCCGTCGTCGGGACCGCCGCCGCGGCCGACTGGAAGCCGGCCGACGGCCCGCTGACGACCCGATGGACCAAGGACGTAAAGGCCGACAACGCCTTGCCGGAATATCCGCGGCCGCAGATGCGCCGCGACGCCTGGCTCAACCTCAACGGCGTCTGGCAGCTCGCCGTCGCCCACGAAAGCGAGGAGCCGCCGGCCGGCAAGGAGTTGGCCGAGCGCATCCTCGTCCCCTTCCCCGTCGAATCCGCCCTGTCCGGCGTCATGAAGCACGCCGACCGCCTCTGGTATCGCCACACTTTTGCGATCCCGAAAGGGTGGGCCGGCAAGCGCGTCCTGCTCCACTTCGGCGCCGTCGATTGGCAGGCGACCGTCTGGGTCAACGGCAAGCAGCTGGGCGAGCACGAGGGCGGCTACGACGCCTTCACTCTCGACATCAGCGACGCCATCGATCCGCAAAAGGCGGATCAGGAGCTGATCGTCGGCGTCTGGGACCCCACCGACGCCGGCACGCAACCGCGCGGCAAACAGGTCGCCAAGCCGGGCGGCATCTTCTACACGCCGACCACCGGCATTTGGCAAACCGTCTGGCTGGAGCCGGCGGCCGAAGACAGCATCGACGACCTGAAGATCATTCCCGACGTGGACGCCAACAGGGTGCGCGTCGAGGTGAGGACTCGCGGCGCCAAGGACGGCCTCACCGCGGCCGTCACGGCGAAGGACGGCGATCGGGTCGTCGCCGCGGCCGACGGCAAGGCCGATTTGCCGTTCGTGCTGACGATCGACAAGCCGAAGCTGTGGTCGCCGGAAAAACCGTTCCTCTACGACCTCCACGTCGAGCTGCGCAAGGACGGCAAGAAGAGCGACGCCGTGGACGGCTATTTCGGATTGCGAAAGGTTGAAATTGGCCAGCCGAACGAGAAGGGCGTGCCGCGCATCGTACTCAACGGCAAGCCGATCTTCCTGCGCGGCCCGCTCGACCAGGGCTTCTGGCCCGACGGCATCTACACCGCGCCCACCGATGAAGCGCTCAAATACGATATTGAGATTACCAAAAAGCTCGGCTTCAACATGACGCGCAAGCACGTCAAGGTGGAGCCGGATCGGTGGTATTACTGGTGCGACAAGCTCGGCCTGCTGGTCTTGCAGGACATGCCGAGCGGCGACCGGTCCATCGGCGGCGGTCAGCCGGACGTCAAGCGCACGCCGGAGTCGGTGAAGCAGTACGACCGCGAGCTGAAACGGATGATCGACGGGCGGTACAACCACCCGAGCATCATCGCGTGGGTGGTGTTCAATGAGGGCTGGGGCCAGTTCGACACCGACCGCGTGACGGCGTTCACGAAGCTGTACGACCCGACGCGGCTGGTGGACGACGCCAGCGGCTGGAACGACCGCGGCGTCGGAGACCTGATCGACATGCACAACTATCCCGGCCCCGGCGCTCCGGCGCCGGACGGTCGGCGGGCGCTGGTGCTGGGCGAGTTCGGCGGCCTCGGCCTGCGCGTGGACGGCCACACCTGGGAGAAGAAAATCTGGGGCTACCGCGGCGTCAACGACCAGAACGAACTGACGCGCCGCTATGAGAAACTCTGGCAGGGCGTCTACCGGCTGCGGAACGACAAGGGCCTCAGCGCCGCGGTCTACACGCAGCTGACCGACGTGGAGACGGAAGGAAACGGCCTGTTGACCTACGACCGGGCGGTCATCAAGCCCGACCTGACGCGGGCGGCGGCGGCGGCGTCCGGCGATTTCTCGCGCGTCCCGCAGGAGGTGGTGATCGTGCCCAGCTCGCTGGAGGCGCCGCAGACCTGGCGCTACACCACCGAGAAGCCGGCCGACGACTGGATGAAGCCGGAGTTTCAGGATGCGGATTGGAAGCAAGGCCCCGGCGCGTTCGGCGCCAACCTGCCCGGCGCCCCGATCCGCACGGAATGGAAGACCGACGACATCTGGATTCGCCGCGCGGCGACGCTGCCGGCCGCCGCCTTCCCCGATCCCTATTTGTCGATGTTCCACGACGAGGACGCCGAGGTGTACTTCGACGGCGTCGCGGCGGCCAAAGTGGCCGGATACAACGGCGGCTACGAGGAGACGCCGATCACGCCGGAGGCGCTGGCCGTGCTGCAACCGGGCAAGAAGATCATCATCGCCGTCCATTGCCATCAGACGACCGGCGGCCAGTTCATCGACGTCGGCCTGAGCACGGTCCTGCCGCCGCCGCCGGCGTTCCACAGCGACTATTTCGGCAAGATGCCGCGGGCGTGGGTGGAGGTCGTCAAGATCGACCCGGAGCGGCGCGTCCTGACGGTGCGAACGAAGCAGGGCGAGGTGCGCGACGTGCCGCTGCACGGCGACACGGAGATGCGCGTCCGCGATTCGTGGGGCGACCTGACGGATTTGTACCCCGGCGAATCGGTGATGCTGTTTATGTACATCGACGGGGCCGGCCAGTGGGCCTACCCGCGGGCGGTGCAGGACGAGATCCAGCTGAATTCGTCGCACAAGCGCTGGTGGACCGTCGATGCCCTGGACGCGAAGAAGGGGACGGTCGCGCTGAGCCGGAAGGACGAGCAGGGAAAAGCGGTGAATGAGACTTTTCGGGTCGGTGATGAGACGAAGGTCTGGAAGGGCGACAAGCCTTCTGGTCTGGACGCGCTGAAGGTCGGCGACGTGGTGCTGTTCCAGACGCGCTTCGACGCGGGGCAGAAGGAGCGCTTCGCCGTGGAGCTGATGGACGAGAAGGGGCTGGAGGCGATTCGTGCGGAGCAGAAGAGAAAGCACGAGAAGCGCCTGGTGGAAGCCGGCCTGCCCGCGGTGGTCAACGACGTGGATGTGCTGACCGGAGCTGTTCATGCGACGGTGCAATGGGAGGCGGCGGAGGAGGCGCGGGCGATCAAGCCGGGGTCGGTGGAGTTCGTGAGGTTCGACGGCCGGCAGGCGGTGAAAGAGTTCACGACGCAGGTCGTGGAGAACAAGCCGGCCGGCGAGCGCGAACAGCTGCTGCTTGTCGCCGACCCGGCGGTGGTCAGCACGCTGCACGTCGGCGACGAGGTGCGCGTGTTCCCGCGGCCGGCGAAATGAACGTCAAGACCGTCCGAGCCGCGACCGTAAGGGAGCGGAGATAAAACCGCTCCCTTACGGTCGCGGCTCGGATGGGTCGTCGTTCACTTGAAGAACCCGTAAATCCCCTTGCCGTCCAGCGCGCTGGTCAGCAGGTAGATTTCCCCCTTTTCGTCCTCTCCGAAGGAGAACATCGCCTTGGCCCGGTCCTTGATGGGACGGTTCGCCGTGACCCGGCCCTTCGCGTCATCGTAGCGGAGCGCCCATATCTTCGCGGCGACGAAATCGCCGTAGACGTAATAGCCCTCCAGCTCGGGCAGGCGCGTGCCGTGATAGACGTAGCCGCCGATGATGCACTTGCCAACGTCGTGGTCGTACTCCCAGACCGGCTCGATGAAGTCCGGCTGCGGCCCCAGGCCGCGCCGCGAAGGGGTGCCGGCCCTCGCGCCGGTTCCAGCCGTAATTGCCGCCTTTTTGGATGAAGTCGATCTCCTCAAAGAGGTTCTGCCCCACGTCCGCCGCCCACAGCCGGCCGCTCGCCCGGTCGAACGACATCCGCCAGACGTTACGCAGCCCCCAGGCCCACACCTCCGGCCGGGCGCCGGCGCGGCCGACGAAAGGGTTGTCCTTGGGGACCGCGTAGGGGCGGGGCAACCCCGCCCCTACGCCGGCATCCTTGTGGTCCACGTCGATGCGCAGCACCTTGCCGAGCAGCGTGTCGAGGTTTTGGCCGTTGTCGTACAGGTCGTTGCCCGCCCCGCCGTCGCCGTGCGTGAAGTAGAGGAAGCCGTCCGGCCCGAAACAGAGCACGCCGCCGTCGTGGTTCCAGTACGGCTTGGCGATGCGCAGCAGCTCCTCCTCGGAGTCGGGGTCCACCCGGTCGGGGTCGTCCTTACTGACCCGGAAGCGCGACAGCACGTTGGTCCGCTTCGCCTTCTTGGTGGTGTAAAAGACGAAGAATTCGCCGTTTTCCTTGTATTTCGGGTGGAAGGCCAGGCCGAGGAAACCTTCCTCGTTGGTCGCGTCGCCGTACGAGACGCGGTCCTGAATGTCGAGAAAAACCTTCGTTTTCGTCGCCTTTGGGTCGTTGGGGAAGACGTGGACGACGCCCTGTTCCGTGGCGACGAAGACGCGGTTGGAGCCGTCGCCGGCGTGCGTCAGCACGATCGGCCGGAGCGGGTTCGGCTTGCCGTCGATTTCGCCTTTCCATCCGGCCCATTGCAGGTCGGGAAAGGCGACGTCGGACTGGACGGCCAGCGGCGTCTCGTCGATCTCGGCGTCCGGCACGGCGGCGGCCATGGCCGTCAGCGCCCGGCCTTGCGATCGGGGACGAGGAGCCGCTTGCCGGTGGGGTCCAGGCAAAGGCCGCCGGCCGCTGGCAAGCCCTTGGTCACGACGACGGGCGGATCGCCGGGCCGCGGGATGACGAGGAGGCGGCCGCCGTCGCCGTCGCGGATGAACAGCCGGCCGTGGTGGTCCCAGGCCAGCGCGGCCACGGCGCCGAGGCCGTCGGCGATTTTCTCCGCCGAGCCGTCGGCCAATTTGACTCGGTACAGGTTCCCGGAAGCCGCGTCGGCCACCAGCAGGTGGGAGGCGCCGTCCAGCGCCAGGCGCCGTGGGGCGCGTCAGTCCCGGCAGGCCTTTCGCATCGAGGACGATGCTCACCAGGCCCTGAAGGGTGACGCGGTAGACAGCGGCCCCGGCGCCGCGGGGGTCGCCCGAATCGCTGACGTAGAGCATCCCACTTTCCGGGTCCGCCGCCACGTCGGCGAGGGACCGCGGCTCGGTCGGGAAGCCGTTGGGCGCCGCGAGGATGTCGGCCTGGCCGGTCTTGTCGATGCGCCAGACGCGCTGGCGGCCGGCGACGAAGAGCCACTGCTGGTAGGCGGCCGACCCGCGGAGGTCGTCCGGCACGGCGGCGAAGGGCACGGCCTTGCCGTCCTCGATCCGGACGACCGCGCCGGCGCCGTCGTTGTCCGGGTCGCCGACGCAAACGAACACCTGGCCGCCGGGGCCGACCGCGACCGAGGCCGGGGCTTTCAGCCCCTCGACGAGGGGCCGGGGCGGCGGCTCGGCGGCGAACGCGGGACCGCAGACAGAGAGAGCGGCGATAAGGGAGAGGGTTTTCATCGCGGGAATCCCTTGAGATGGGGCCGTGAGGGGCCGGCGGGGCGCAGAACCCGCCCCGTTCGCGGGATTGTAAAGCATGGCGAGCGGAGGGCAAGCGGATTCCGTCCGGCTTGAGGTCGTTGCGATGTTCGAGATAGGCCTGTTTTGTCGGCTCAATTCAGGGGCGAAAAAGACCCGTCCCCCAGGTTCCTTGCAGAATACGCACCGATTCCTGCCTCTTTGCCTTTTCTTCCCGATTTTTCGACCCCTCGCGAAACGGGACGGGGATTTATTGCGTAGCAATAAGGTCGCCCCGGTCGCCCCCTTCCTCCCCAACCCCGCCGCAGGAGACCCCCATGAAAATCGCCGTCGCCAAACCGCTGTTCGCCTGGGACGCCCTCGAAGATTCCCCCTCCCTGCAAACCGTGCGCACCTTCCTCGAAGCCATTCCCGACGCCCCCTTGATCGACTCCCTGCAACGGGCTCGCGGCCGAGGCCGCGACGACTACCCCATCGTCGTCCTCGGGGGCGCCCTGCTGCTGGCCATCGTGCTCCGCCATCACTCCCTCGACGCTTGCCTGCAGGAGTTGCAACGCAATCCCGCCTTGCGTTTGCTCATCGGCGTCGCGTCCGAGGCCCAGGTCCCCAAGCCCTGCAACAGGTCGCGCTTCCTCGTCACCCTGGGCGAGGAGCCTCACCTCAGCCGCTTGCGCGACGTTTTCAACGTGCTCGTCGGGCGCCTCGGCCAGGCGGTTCCCGACCTCGGCAAGAACAGCGCCGGCGATTCGACGGGTCTGTCGGGCCGAGCCGCCGACAGCGCCGAGCTGCGCGAGGCGGAACGACGGCAAGGCTTGCCGCAACCGACGGGCGGACGCAAGGAGTACAAGGACGACGAGGGCAAGGTCACCCAGGTCGTCGAGTGGTTCGGCTGCGAATTGCATCTGCTAGGGCGTGTCTGGCGAATCGGTATTCTCCCTGTTTTCAGGGGGTAGGACCTCGACAATTCCGGGCTTTTTTCGATTCACCAGACACGCCCTAGTGGACGTCAAGCACGAAGTGGTGCTGTCCTACCGCATCACCGACACCAAGGCAGGCGACAACGAAATGATCGGCGACCTGCTGCGGCAGGCGAAAAAGAACCTGCCCGAGGATCGCCTCGAAACCATGGCCTACGACAAGGCGGCCGACGACGGCGCCGTCCACGAACTGCTGCACGACGAACGGGTGCGGCCGCCGATTCAGAACCAGACTTTTCAACTCGAAGAACCCGAGAAGGTGTTGGGCGGCCGCACGCGGCTCAACGTGGTCTACGATCGGGCCGGTACGTTGTTCCGCTACGACCGGGTCGGATCGACGCCGGCGCGTCACGCCCTGGCCTGCATCGGCCACGAAGCGGAGCGTGGCACGCTGAAATATCGCTGTCCGGCCCGGCACGGCGACTGGGAATGTCCCAGCACTACAGCGCAGCTGACGTTGCAGCTGCTGCAACTATAGTTCCCTCCAGACCTTGGGAGGGACATCCATGACGGCGGATCAGATCCAGGCCATCGGTTCGGAGTTCACGGCCTTCTTGCGGCCCCTGGAGCGGTTCTTTGACAACCCCCAAACCGTCCAGCACTTCCGCAACTATTCCCGCGGCCTGCTCACCGACCTGCCGCGCAAGACCGCCGAGCCGCTGGCCCAGTTCGCCGGCGTGCCGCCCCGCTGTCTGCAACAGTTCCTCAAAGCCTGTCTGTGGGATCACCAGGGCCTCACCGACGGCGTGCAGGAAAGCCTGCTGGCCACGGTCGCCGACCTGCCGCCCGATCCCGTCGGCACGGTCGGCGTCCTCGACGAGACCAGCGCGGTCAAGAAGGGGACCAAGACGCCGGGCGTCCAACGCCCGTACCTGGGCTGCGTCGGCCAGGTGCAAAACGGCATCGTCACCGTGCATCGGGCCGTGGCCCGGGGTCGGTTCAAGGCCCTGCTCGACGGCGAGCTGTTCCTGCCCGAGTCGTGGGACGCCGACCGCGAGCGTTGTCGGCAGGCGGACATCCCGGATGAGGTCCGCTACCGGCCCAAGTGGCAAATCGGTCTGGAATTGCTCGACCACGCCGGGCGAAACGGCTGGCGCTTCGACTGGCTGACCTTCGACGAGGGCTACGGCGGCAAGCCGGGTTTTCTGGAAGAGCTGGACCGGGCGGGCCAGACCTACGTCGGGGAAGCGCCGAAGACGTTCTCCTGCCGGCCGGGACGAAGGCGAACCGCGTTGAGCGCCGAGGCCGTGTTCGCCCAACCCGGGGTGAAGAAGCGGGCGGCGCGGTCGTTCCGCTTCGCGCAGCAAACCGGCCCGGCGGCCGTGTGGCAGGCGAAGGGGGTGGACGTGGCCCTGGGGAACGACCGTCGGCCGCGTCATCGCCTGATCCTGGCGCGGAACCGGGAGACGGGGGAGCGGAAATACTTCGTCACGAACGCGCCGCGTCGGATCGGGCTGCGGCGCGTGCTGGCGGCGGGGTTCGTGCGTTGGAACGTGGAACACGTGTTCCGCGTGGCCAAAGGCGAAGTCGGGCTGACGCACTTCGAGGGCCAAAGCTATGTGTCGCTGAAGCGTCATTTGGCGTTGTGTCTGGTGGTGTTGGCCTTCGTCTCGCTGCACACGCTGCAGTTGCGGGGGGAAAATGCGGAGGTCACGCTGGAGCAGGTCTGCACGGCCCTGGTCCTGGTCTGCCGGAGGTATCTGAACCGGCGGCGGGGGACGTCTGAAACGGCTTGCCTGCAGGACCTGCTCCAGTACCATCAACGCCGCAACGCCGCCGCACGACAGTCGCGGCAGAAACGGCCAAGAAAGCTCAGACGCTTTGCTGCGCTGTAGTGCTAAGCGTGCCGAAGACTCATGACCTGGAAGAGTTGCTCAAACGGCTGCTGCCGCATCACAGTTCGTTGCGGCCGCTGCGCCGCGGGCTGGAGTTCCTGACGCAGTTCGGCGTGGACATACGCTATCCGGGGGACTGGGCGACCAAGCGCGATGCGGTGGCCGCTTGCCGCTGGGCCGAGCGAGTGCGGACGACGGCACGGATGATCCTCGGCGTCCCTCCGCGGCACAAGAAGTAACGGCGGGGCGCCGGACGATGGAACGGCCTCACGGCCCCATGTGAGCGCCGGACGAGACGCCGTAGATCCGGCCGTCGCGCACCTCGACGGTGACGTCGGGATTGAACATGACGCGCTGATGGGTTTCGACGCCGCTCGCGGTTCGCACGCGCAGCTCCGGGGCGGACACGCTGCCCTTGGCGCACAGCGCCAACTGCCCGGGTTTCGCGGCGCGGCCGACGCCGCTGAAGTGGACGTCCTGCCGCAGGAAGAATTCCGTATCCAGACGATCCGCTTCCTCCCGCGAAACGGGGCCGTCGGGCACGGCGGGCGGCGGGCCGAGGAGCTCGGCGGCGGGGGTGCCCGCGTTCTTGCGCTGGATGTACTCGGCGCAGAGGCGCTCCTCCGGCGTTTGCGGCGCCTGCGACCAGTCGCTGGGCGGCGGTTCAACGACGGCCGCATGGTTCCCCGATGACGAGCCGCTGGACGGGGAGCAACCGCCGAGCAGCAAGGCGGCGCCGCAGACCAGCGCCGCCCATTGAAGAGAGGATGCGTGTTTTTTCATATTACCTCGGCCTGCAATATCCGCACTGAGTCGAGGGCAGGTGGGGCCGGATAGAATGGGAAGGGGGGTGAAGAGGAGGGACGAATCATGGCTATCTCCCTGCCCGACGCCCGCCAATTGTCCGACGACATCTTGGAAGCGCTCCGTCTTCGGGCCCTGCGCGGCCGGGAACTGGGCTTCACCGAGGCCGACCTCGCCGACCTGCTCGGCGTCTCGCGCGAGACGGTCTGCCGCTGGTGGTCGGCCTACCGCGGCGGAGGCCTCGACGCCCTGCCCCACGAGCGAAGCGGACGCCCCCTCGGCTCGGGCCGGTCCCTTTCGGACGCGCAAGGCGGCCGCATCCAACAACTCCTGGACCAGCACAGCCCCGAAGACCTGGGCATCCCCGCTCCCTTGTGGAACCGCCGGGCCGTGCGCCAGCTGCTTTACCAGGAGTTCGGCGTCCTGCTGGCGGTGCGAACCGTGGGCCGATACCTGCGACGTTGGGGCTACACGGCCAAGAAGCCCCGTCGCCACGCCCGCCGGCAAGATCCGGAAGAGGTGCGGCAATGGCTGGAGGAGACGTACCCGGCCATCGAGAAGCGGGCCGCGGAGGAGGACGCGGAGATCTACTGGTGCGACGAGACCGGAGCGGCGGCGGACGAGCACCCCGGCTACGGCTACGCCCGGGAAGGGCAATCGGCCCGGATGGAAGTGCCTGACCCGCACATCCGCATGAACCAGATCTCGGCCGTCAGCAACACGGGGGCGGTTCGCTTCATGACCTACGCCCGGACGATGAACGCCGCGCTGTTCATCGTGTTTTTGGGCAAGCTGTTGCGAAGCACGACGGGGAAGGTCTTCCTGATGGTGGACCGGCTGCGGGCGCATCAGACGCCTGCCGTGAAGGAGTGGGCGGCGGCCCACGCCGACCGTATCGAGTTGTTTCCCTTGCCGCGCCGGGCCCCGGAACGGAACCCGGACGAGTATCGGAACAATGACCTGAAGGGGCAGGTCAACGCCGAGGGCTTGCCCGACGGTAACGAAGACCTGCGTTCGCGCATCCAGGGCTTCATGCGGAAACTGCTTCATTTCCCCGACCATGTTCGGAACTACTTCAAGCACCCCTGCGTCCAGTATGCCGCCGCCCACTGATCAGTGCCGATCTTTCAGGCCGAGGTAATATATCCCGGAGAAGCGATGTTTGATCCGCCCATTTCCTCGGCGTTTCTTTTTTTCTAGGATGGCAAACTTAACTTGAGAGGCCCCGAAAACGGCCTGTTCTTGAACTGGGCGGCCCAGGAAAACGCCAGAAATCGCTTGTCCGCCGAGGGTCTCAAGTTGAGTTTGCCGTCCTAGTTTTTTTCGGTACTTTCTGCGAGAACCCAATATCTCCCCGGCGGAAAAAAAGGTGAACGGCGCGCTGCGTCCGTCCGCCCCGTGCATCCATTAGGAAAGAGCCGTCCCTGCTTTCCGAACGACGCGAGGAGGATCGATCTCATGAGATCGGTAACGGGAAGATTCGCCGCCGTTGCGCTCCTGACGCTGGCCTGTCTGCCGGGCGCCGGCCGTGCCGTCGGCGACGACGACAAGCCCGCGAAGAAAGACGCCACGCTGGGCCTGCTGCTCAACGACGCCAAGGCGTCGCCGGGGTACACGCTCATCGCCCCCAGCAACTCCACGAACACCTACCTGATCGACAGGGAAGGCCGCGTGGTCAACACGTGGAAGAGCGACTGCCAGCCGGGCCTGAGCGCCTACCTCCTCGAAAACGGCCACCTGCTGCGAACCGGCCAGGTCAAGAATCCGCCCTTCTTCGGCGGCGGCTCCGGCGGCCGGATTCAGGAATTCACCTGGGACGGCAAGCTCGTCTGGGATTTCACCTACGTCAACGACACGCAGCTGCCCAACCACGACATTTGCCGGCTGCCCAACGGCAACGTGCTGGTCAACGTCTGGGAAAAGAAGAGCGTCGAAGAGGCCGTCGCCGCCGGCCGGCGGCCGGAGACGGCGGGACAGGGCGGCGTCCTCAGCGCCGCCCTTCTCGAAATCCAGCCGACGGGCGAGAAGACCGGCAAGGTCGTCTGGGAATGGCACGTCTGGGACCATCTCATTCAGGAATTCGACGACAAGAAGGCGAACCACGGCGACGCGGGCGCGCACCCCGAGCTGATCGACCTGAATTTCGGCGACTCGACCATCGCCGCGATGGTCGCCAAGCCGGAGGAACTGGACAAGCTCCGCTCCATCGGCTACGTCGGCGGGGCCGGCCACAAGCCGCAGATTTCCCAGCCCGACTGGCTGCACATCAACTCCGTCGCCTACGACGCCGAGCGCGACCAGATCCTGCTCAGCACGTTCGAGTTCAGCGAGGTCTGGGTCATCGATCACGGCACGACGACGGCGGAGGCCGCGGGGCACGAGGGCGGCAAGTACGGCAAGGGCGGCGACCTCCTCTACCGCTGGGGCAATCCCCGCGCCTACCGCGCCGGCACGGTCAAGGACCAGCGGCTCTTCGGCCAGCACAACGCCCAGTGGATCGCCAAAGGGTTGCCCGGTGAGGGGCACATCCTCGTCTTCAACAACGGCATGAAGCGGACGGGCGGGGCGTATTCCTCTGTGGACGAGATCATCCCGCCGGTCGATGACCGGGGGCGCTACGAACACGCCGCTGGGAAAGCGTACGGGCCGGACAGGGCCGAATGGAGCTATTCCGCGCCAAAACGGATCGACTTTTACGCCCCGTTCATTTCCGGCGCCCAGCGCCTCGTCAACGGCGACACGCTGATCTGCTCCGGCACGAACGGCACGGTCTTCGAGGTGACGCCGAAGGGCGAGACGGTCTGGAAGTACGTGAACCCGGAGAAGGGCGGCTTCCCCTTCGGCGGGCCGGGCTTCGGCGGTCCGCCCGGCGGCGGCCCGCCCCCCTTCGGCGGCCCGCCGAAGCTCGGACAGATTCTGCCGTCGTTCCTCCAGGGCTTCCTCCGCCTGACGGACGATCAGAAGAAGCAGCTGGAAGCGGCCGAGAAGGACGCGGCCGAGAAGCTGGCGAAGGCTCTCACCGACGATCAGAAGAAGCAGTTCGAGGAGAAACCGCTAGGCTTCGGGGAGATGCCGCCTCCCGGACGGCTCCTCTCGGACGCGGTGCAGGATCGGTTGAAATTCACCGACGAGCAGAAGAAACAGGCGGCCGAGGCGCAAAAGGCCGCCGACGAGAAGCTCGGCGTCATCCTCACGGACGACCAGAAGAAGCAACTAAAGCAGATGCAGGACGGGGCGAGGATCTTCGCCGGCGGCCCGCCCGGCGGTCCCCCCGGCGGCTTCCCGGCCTTCGGCGGCCCGCCGAAGCTCGGGCAGATTCTGCCGGCATTCGTCCAGGGGCCGCTGAACCTGAGCGACGATCAGAAGAAGCAGCTGGAGGCGGCCGAGAAGGACGCCGCGGAGAAACTCGGCAAGCTGCTCACCGAGGATCAGAAAAAGCAGTTCGATGACCGGCCGCCCGGTTTCGGCGAACTGCCGCCAGCCGGGCAGTTGCTGTCTTCCGCGGTGCAGGATCGGTTGAAGCTCACCGACGACCAGAAGAAGCAGCTGGCCGAGGTGCAGAAGCACGCCGACGGCAAGCTCGACGCAATGCTGAAGGACGACCAGAAGAAACAGCTCAAGCAGATGCAGGACATGGCGAGGGGATTTCCTGGCGGTCCTCCGGGCGGGTTCCCGGGCGGGCCTCCCGGCGGCCCTCCGGGCTTCCCCGGCATGGGGCCGGGCGGCGGCGGCCTGTTCCGCGCCCCGCGTTACGCCGCGGACTTCCCTGGGTTAAAGGATAAGGAGCTGAAACCCGGCAAGACGATCGAGGAGCTTCAGCAAGGTCCGCCGAAATGAACTGTTTAGCCGCGGTTCGCAGAACCGCGCGGTTCTGCGAACCGCGGCTAAGCGACAAGCCCGTAGGGAGGAACGCATGTCTGCTCGCGTGATGCGATCGGTTGGTTGGTCCCTCGCCCTCGGCTTCCTGGCGCCGGCGGCGCGCGGCGACAATCCGCCGAAGAACGCGGACCCCGCCCCCGCGCAGCTGACTGCGGAACAGGACCACAAGCGTCTCATGGATCTTTTGAAGATCGACTCGCTCCGGCAGGGGGCGAACGGCAACGACCCCAAGGCGGCGAACGCGGCGAACTACGACGAGTCCAAGGCGAACCCGTACCCGAACCTGCCCGACCCGCTGGTCCTCAAGGACGGCACGAAGGTCACGACGGCCGAGATGTGGTGGAAGCAGCGCCGGCCGGAGATCGTGGAGGACTTCGACCGGGAAGTCTACGGCCGCGTCCCGAAGGAAACGCCGAAGGTGAAATGGGAGATAACCGACACGAAAAAGCGCAAGGTCGGCGACGTGGACGTCGTGACGAAGCAGCTCGTCGGCCACGTCGATAACTCGGCCTATCCGCAGATCACAGTCGATATCAAGCTGACGCTGACCACCCCGGCGGACGCCAAAGGTCCGGTCCCGGTGATGATGGAGTTCGGCTTCGGCTTCGGCCCGCCCGGCTTCGGCGAGTCGGCCGCCGGCAGCTGGCAGCAGCAGGTGCTGGCCAAGGGCTGGGGCTACGCCATCCTCATCCCCACCACCGTCCAGGCCGACAACGGCGGCGGCCTGACGAAGGGGATCATCGGCCTGTGCAACAAGGGCCAGCCGCGCAAGGTGGACGACTGGGGCGCGCTGCGGGCCTGGGCGTGGGGCGCCAGCCGCGCCCTCGATTACTTCGAGACCGACAAGGACGTGGACGCCAAGCAGGTCGGCATCGAGGGACTTTCCCGCTACGGCAAGGCGGCCATTGTCACGATGGCCTACGACGAGCGTTTCGCCATCGGCTTCATCGGCTCTTCCGGCGAAGGCGGCGTGAAGCTCCACCGCCGCAACTGCGGGGAGCTGGTGGAGAACGTCGCCTCGGCGGGCGAGTACCACTGGATGGCCGGCAACTTCCTCAAGTACGCCGGGCCGCTGAAGTGGGACGACCTGCCGGTGGATTCGCACGAGCTGGTGGCGATGTGCGCCCCACGCCCCGTGTTCATCAGCTGCGGCACGCGCGAGGCCGGCGACGGCTGGGTGGACGCCAGGGGCATGTTCCTGGCCGGCGTCGGCGCCGGACCCGTCTGCAAGCTGCTCGGGCAAGAAGGATCTCGGCACGTCCGACATGCCCGCGGTGGAGACCGGGCTGATCGACGGCGAGGTGGCCTTCCGCCAGCACGCCGGCGGCCACACCACCGGCCCCAACTGGCCGACGTTCCTGAAGTACGCCGACCGCTACGTCCAGGTCGCGCCTGCGAAGGACGCGCCCAAGCCAAGCGGGGACAAGTGAGCGCGATGACCGCATTCCCCTTCGCCTACATCGGCCCCGGCGCGGGCTTCACCATCGCCGGGGCGGCCTGGCCGGTGATCGCCGCGTTCTTCTCGGCGCTGCTGATGCTGCTCACCTGGCCGATTCGCCTGCTGTGGCGGGCGATATTCGGCGGGCGGCCGCCGCGCGCCCGGTTCAAGCGGGTCGTCGTGCTGGGCCTGGACGGCCTGGACTACACGCTGACGGAGCGGATGCTCGCCGAGGGGAAGCTGCCGCATCTGGAGGCGCTGCGCAAGCAGGGCTGCTTCAAGCCGCTGGGGACCACGCTGCCGTCCATCTCGCCGGTGGCGTGGTCCTCGTTCCAGACCGGGACGAACCCCGGCAAACACAACATCTACGATTTCCTGACTCCGGATCGCAACACCTACGCCCCGAAACTGAGTTCGGTGGAGATCCGGCCGCCGCGGCGCACGCTCCGCCTAGGGAAGTACCGCATCCCGCTCGGCAAGGCCGACGTCCGGCTGCTCCGCAAGAGCCGGCCGTTCTGGAACTACCTCGGCGACCGCGGCGTCTTCAGCAGCATCATCCGGGTGCCGATCACGTTCCCGCCGGAGAAGCTGCGCGGCGTGCTGCTGTCCGCCATGTGCGCCCCGGACCTGCGCGGCACGCAAGGGATGTTTTCCTATTACACGACGCGGCCGGAACGCGAGGGGCAGCGTACTGGCGGCGAGGTCCATCGCGTGGTCCGCACCGGCGACGTGGTCCGCGCCGACCTCGTCGGCCCGGAGAACCCGTACCTCGCCGAGCGCCGCGTGCTGAAGGCGCCGTTCGTCGTCGCGGTCAAGGGCCGCGACCGGGCCGTCCTCCGCATCGCCGGGACGAAGCACGAGCTGCGCAAAAACGAGTACACCGACTGGATTCGTGTCCCTTTCCGCGTCGCGCCAGGCGTCAAGATCCACGGCCTTTGCCGGTTTCTGCTGCTGGAGGCGGGGGCCGAGTTCGGGCTGTACGCGACGCCGATCAACATCGACTCGGAAAGCCCGGTCATGCCGATCAGCTCGCCGGCCGTCTACTCGCTCTACCTGACGAAGCGCCAGGGGCCGTTCGCCACGCTCGGCCTGGCCGAGGACACCTGGGCGGTCAACGAACACGTCCTCGGCGACCAGCATTTCCTGCAGCAATGCCTCGACGCGGACGGCGAGCGGGAGAAGATGTTCTTCGACTCGCTCGACAAGGTGCGGCGCGGCCTCTGCGTCGTGGTCTTCGACGGCACGGACCGCCTCCAGCACATGTTCTGGCGCGACATCGACCCGACGCACCCCGCCCGCGCCGTCCACCCCGTCCCCGAAGGGCGGAACGTCATTGAGGATCTTTATAAGAGCATGGACGCCCTGGTCGGCCGGACGATGGCGAAGTGCCCGCGCGAGGAGACGTTGTTGATGGTCATTTCCGACCACGGCTTCAACGGCTTCCGCCGCGGCCTCGACCTCAACCGCTGGCTGGAGGAGAACGGTTACCTGACGCTGCACGAGGGGCGGCGCGGCGAGGAATTCCTGGCCGGCGTCGATTGGTCGAAGACGCGGGCCTTCGCCGTCGGCCTCACGGGCCTCTACCTCAACCTCCGCGGCAAGTATGCCCAGGGAATCGTCGAGCCGGGCGGACGAGGCGGACCGACTCCGCGAGGAGATCGCCCGCCGGCTCAACGATCTGGTGGACCCGCAAAACGGCGACGAGCGCCATAAAGCGGACATACATCACCTCAAAGGTATACCGCGGGCCGTACAAGGACGACGCGCCGGACCTGATCCCCGGCTGGCAGCGCGGCTACCGCGTGTCGTGGGAGACGGCCATCGGCCGGACGACCGAGTCGGTCTTTCACGACAACACCAAGGCGTGGAGCGGCGACCACTGCATCGACCCGTCGCTCATTCCCGGCGTGCTGTTCTGCAACCACCCGGTGGCGGCGGACAACCCACGGCTCATGGACCTCGGCCCGACCATCCTGCACCTGTTCGGCGTGGAGGTTCCCGAACACATGGACGGCAAGGTGCTGACCGTGGGACAGGATTCCATTCTGACGCGGGGGCAAGAGGCAGATTATAAACCTGCCCCACGCGGCTCGAATGTACAACCCGCGCCCACGCAACAGGGGGCGACATCATGACGGACAAACCTCGTAAACCGAATCGGCGCACCTTCCTCAAGGGCGCCGCCGTCGCCGCGGGCGTGGCGGCGAGTGGGTGCTGGTCGGGCAGCGTGAGCCGCGTCTCCAACAGCGCCGGCAAGAAGGTGATCGTCGTTGGCATCGACGGCATGGACCCAATCCTCTCCGCAACCATGATGAAGGCGGGGGAGCTTCCGAACCTCGCCCGGCTGCGCGACGCGGGCGGCTTCAGCCCGTTGGCCACCAGCATTCCTCCGCAAAGCCCCGTCGCCTGGGCCAACTTCATCAACGGCGCCGGCCCCGGTTCGCACGGCATCTTCGACTTCATCCACCGCCACCCCGAGGATCCGTGCAAGCCGTTTTACGCCGCCGCGGAGACCGTCGGCGGCCAGACGCTGCTGCGGCGCCAGGGCGTCCCGTTCTGGGACATGCTCGACAAGGCCGGCGTCCCGTGTACCTTTTACGATCTGCCTTCCAACTATCCGCCCAGCCCCTCGCACCACGGCCACTGCCGTTGCATCAGCGGCATGGGAACCCCGGACATGCTCGGGACCTACGGCACCTACCAGCACTTCGCCGACGACGGCCCGGCCGACCCGCTCGACGAGTCCGGCGGCAAACGCTGCAAGCTCTCGTTCGACCGAGACACGGCCAAGGCCCACATCGTCGGCCCGGTGGACGCGCTGGGCAAGAACCCGACGCAGCTGAAAGTCCCGTTCCGCGTCCACCGCGACCGGGAAGCGGACGCGGCGGCGATCGAAATCCAGGGCCAGAAGATTCTGCTCAAGGCTGGCGGCCAACTGAGCCGCTGGGTCCGCGTCCATTTCGAGACGCCCTGGCAGGAGTTCGCCGACGTGCGCGGCATCGTGCGGTTCTACCTGCAGGAGGCGTCGCCGCACTTCCGGCTCTACGTCAGCCCCGTCAACATGGACCCCGGCGCCCCGGCCATGCGGATGTCCGAGCCGGAGTCGTTCGTCAAGGACGTGTCGAAGGAGATGGGGCTGTTCTACACCACCGGCTTTCAGGAGGATTACAGCGCCCGCAAGAACGGCGTCTTCACCGACGACGAGTATCTGAAACAGGCGGGGGTCGTCCTGGAAGAGCGGCTGGCGATGTTCGACCGCGCCGTCCACGACTACGACGACGGACTGCTGTTCTTTTATTTCTCCAGCAGCGATCTGCAATCGCACATGTTCTGGTGGGACTCGGACGACAAGCACCCGGTGCGGGACGCCGACGAGGCGAAGAAGTGTTTCGGCCACGTCCGGCGGCTCTACAGGCGGATCGACCAGGTCGTCGGCGACCTCATGGACCGCTACGGGGACCGGGCGACCCTGTTCGTGATGAGCGACCACGGTTTCGCCAACTTCGGCCGGCAATTCAACCTGAATTCCTGGCTGCGCGACTTCGGCTACCTCGGCCCGCCGACCTGCACGTCGGTCTTGCACGACGTGGACTGGTCGGTCACCTACGCCTACGGCCTGGGAATCAACGGGCTGTACCTGAACATGAAGGGGCGCGAGCGCGACGGCGTCGTCGAACCGGGCGAGAAGGCCGAGGAACTGCTGGCGGAGCTGAAAGAGCGGCTGGAGGGCGTCACGGACGCCAACGGCCAGCCGGTGATCCGTACCGTCTACCGCGCGGACCAGATCTATTCCGGCGGCGCCACCGCCCTGGCGCCGGACCTCATCGTCGGCTACCGCCGCGGCTACCGGGCGTCCTGGGCGACCGTCCTGGGCGACCTCACATCGGAAGTGCTGCTCGACAACGACTCGGCCTGGAGCGCGGACCACTGCGCCGACGCTCTGGAGGTGCCCGGCGTGCTGTTCTGCAACCGGCCGATGCGGACGGCGAAGCCGGCCCTGTGGGACGTGGCGCCGTCAATCCTGGCCGAATTCGGGATCGAGACGCCGTCGTCAATGAGCGGGAAGAGCATCTTCACGTAAGCGGCGAGCGGCGCGGCGTCAGCCCGCCGTGGCTGCGTTCTTTGGAGGTATGCGATGAATACGTTGGCGAAACGCGGATGGTTGCCGGCCGGATTCATCCTGGCGGCCCTGTTCCCGGCCTGGGCGGCCGGCGAGGACAAGGCGCCGGCGGACAATGTCCCCAAGGGCCAGCGCGTCTTTTACGCCGCGCACAGCTTGATGTGGTATGTGCCAACGCCGCTTGGCGAACTGGCCGACGCGGCTGGGATCAAGGACCACAAACTGGTGGGCGTCCAGTCCATCGGCGCCTCCCGGACCCTGCAACACTGGAACCTGCCCGACGAGCGGAACAAGGCCAAACAGGCTCTCAAGGACGGCGGCGTGGACGTCTTCGTGATGTCGCCGATCCAGTTGCCTGACGAGGGCGTGGAAAACTTTGTCAAACTGGGGCTGGAACACAATCCCGACATGCGATTCGTGGTCCAGGTCTCCTGGGGCGGTTGGGACGCCGACCCGCAGACCTTCCCGAAAGGCGCCGTCCCGAGGGTGGATCATAACAAGAGTCCCGAGGAGCTGAAAAAGATCCACGAGGCCAACATCAAGGCCGCCGAGGACCAGGCCGACGACATCAACAAGAAGGTGGGCAAGAAGGTTCTCTATCTGGCGCCCAGCGTCCAGGCGTGCATTGCGCTGCGGAGCAAGGTCTACAGCAAGGAACTGCTCGGCCTGACCAGTCAGGACGAGCTGTTCCGCGACCCGATCGGCCACCCGTCGCCTCCGCTGGAGGCGCTCAACGCGTACGTACATTTCGCCATGATTTACGGACGAAGCCCGGTTGGTTTGGCCATGCCCGACCTGTTGAAAAACGCCAAGAACGACGCCTGGGATGACAAATTCAATCGGACCTTGCAGGAAATTGCGTGGGACACGGTGACCAACTATCCCTACAGCGGCGTCACGGCGAAGGAGAAGTAACCACGTCCCAGAGGGGAAATCCTCCTGGCTGCCACGCAGGGCGTGGCAGCCAGGGAATGGAGGTATCGCATGGAGAAAATAAGGATCGACGCGGCCCTTCTCGGACGCGCGAAGCGTGCCGCCGCCGCCGCCGGGTACAGCGGCGTCGAGGAGTTCGTCGCCCATTGCATCGAGAACGAGCTGAAGAAGCACAAGGCGGATGAGGTCGAAACGCAGGTGGCGGACCAGCTGCGGGGCCTGGGATACATCGAATGATGGACGCCGTCACACAGGTCGTCGTCTGGCTCAACGCCGCGGCGGACGCCGTGGGCCAAGGGCTTCTCGCGCCCATCGCCGCGGCGCCGGAGTGGCTTTCCACAGCGGCCGTCGCCGCGGTCACCGGCGTGCTGATGCTCGTCGCCTTCAAATTCACGTCCAACCAGCGGGCCATCAAGCGCGTCCGCGACGATGTCAGCGCCAACCTGCTGACGCTGAAGCTGTTCAAGGACAACACGTCGGCCGTCGTCAAGGCGCAGGGCCGTTTGCTTCTGGGAGCGGGCCGGCTGCTCCTCCTCGCCCTCATACCAATGGCGGTCCTGATCGTGCCGGTGACGCTGCTGCTGGGCCAACTGTCCCTGTGGTACGACAAGCGGCCGCTGCGCGTCGGCGAGGAAGCGCTTGTCACGATGCAACTCGGCGGCGGGGCCGACGATCCCTTCCCGGAGGCGAGTCTCCAGGCCGCGGACGGCGTGGAGGCCTTAGTCGGGCCGGCTCCCGGGGCGTCCGAGGAGCGAGAACTGTGGTGCAACGTCCGGGCGAACGAGGCTGGCTATCACCGCCTGGTGTTTGTGGTTGGTGGACAGCAGGTGGAAAAGGAGCTGGCGGTCGGCGACGGCGCGATGCGCGTCAGCACGATGCGGCCGGGCTGGAGCTGGTGGGACGCCCTGACGCACCCGTCCGAGACGCCGCTCGGCCGCGGCTCCGCAGTCCAGTCGATCGAGATCGAGTATCCCGAGCGGAGCTCGCCGACCGGCGCCGGCGAATCGTGGGCGACGTGCTGGTACGGCTGGTCGATGGCCGGGGCGGGCTGGCTCGGTTACTGGACGGGCCTGCCGGCGTGGATGATCTACTGGTTCGTCGTGTCGCTGGTTGTCGGCCTGTGTCTGAGTCGCGTCCTGAAGGTGAACGTCTGAGTGAGGGCGATCCGTCCATGACCCAGGAAATCCTCATCGTCTCGGGCCTGCCGCGTTCGGGCACGTCGGTCATGATGCAGATGCTCGAAAGCGGCGGCGTGGAAGTCGTCACGGACGGCATCCGGGCCGCCGACGCGGACAACCCGAAGGGCTATTACGAGTTCGAGCAGGTCAAGGCGATCCGGCGCGACGCGTCCTGGCTGCCTGCAACGCGAGGCAAGGCGTTCAAGATGGTTTCGCAGCTGCTGTACGACCTGCCGTCGAGCGAGACTTACCGGATCGTCTTTCTGGAGCGCGACCTGGACGAGACGCTTCTGTCGCAGGAGAAGATGCTGACGCGGCTCGGCGCGCGGCGCTCCTGCGCGAGGAGATGAAGCGGGCGTACACGGCGCACCTGCAGCGGCTGCACGAGTGGCTCGCGCTCCAGGCGAACATGGCCGTCCTCCGCGTCGGCTACAACCACCTGGTCGAGCGGCCCCGCGAGCAAGCGGAGCGCGTCGCCGCGTTCGTCGGCGGCACGCCGGACGTCGAGCGGATGGCGAAGGCGGTGGACCGGTCGCTCTATAGAAACAGGAAGAACGCCGGCGCATCGACCGCGGCCCGGCCGGCGTGAACGACATGGACTGTCAGGAAGCACGCACGACAAGCCAGGCGGCGTCATGTCCCAGCAACCACCCCCCAAGGAAGCGCCGGACGAGGCCCTGCCGCCCGGGTGGGCCGGTCTGGTGTTCCAACGCATCCCGGCCCTGGACGCGCTGCGGCGTTACTCGTTGCGGACGCTCGGCGCCGACTTGACCGCCGGGCTGACCGTGGCCACCGTGGCCGTGCCCCAGGCCATGGCCTACGCCATGCTCGCCGGTTTGCCGCCCCAGTACGGACTGTTCACCGCCATCGTGATGACCGCCGTCGGGGCGCTGCTCGACTCGTCGCGGCAGCTCATCAACGGGCCGACCAACGTCATCTGCATCGCGCTGCTCAGCGCCCTGACCGTCGTCCCGGAAGGCGACCGCGTCTCGGCCGCCGTGCTGCTCGCCTTCTTGGCCGGGACCGTGCAGCTGGGGATCGCCCTCCTCCGGCTGGGCGACCTGACCCGCTACGTCTCGCATAGCGTCATCGTCGGCTTCACGCTGGGCGCGGGCGCCCTGCTTGTTTTGGATCAGACCAAGAACCTCCTCGGCGTGGAGGCGCGGGGCGGCCCCGGGGACCACTTCCTCAAGCGCTTCTGGCTGTCGTTGACCGATGGAGGCGGCGTCCACTGGCCGACGGTGCTGATCGGCCTGGGGACCATCGTCCTCGTGGCGGCCGTGCGGCGCCTCAACGGTTGGCGGCGCGCCCGCGGCGCCCGCTTCCCCATCCCGCAGCACTTGCTCGCCGTCGTCCTCATGGCGGCGATCGTCTGGGGCTTTCGCCTGGACGAGCGTTGCGGCGTGAAGATCGTCGGCGCCATCCCGGCCGCCCTGCCGCGCTTCGAGCTTCCGGGCCTGAGGTGGGACCAGGCCAATCTGCTGGCCGGCAACGCGTTTGCAATCGCCGTACTGGGCTTGCTCGAAGCGGTGTCCATGGCCAAGGCCATCGCAGCCCGCACCGGCCAGAAGCTCGACGTCAACCAGCAGTGCCTCAGCGAGGGGGCGGCCAACCTCGTCGGCGGCTTCTTCCAGTGCTTCCCCGGGTCGGGGTCGCTGACGCGGTCGGCGGTGAACCAGCAGGCCGGCGCCGTCACGCAATGGTCGGGGGTGTTCTGCGCCGCCGGGGTCGCCGCGACGGTGGTGCTGTTCGCGCCGTTGGCCCAGTTCATCCCGCGGGCCGCGCTCGCCGGCCTGCTGATCCTGGCGGCCTTCCGCATGGTGGACCGGGAGCAACTCGTCTTTCACCTGCGGGCGACGCGCCTGGACGCCGGCGTGGTGCTGGCCACAGCCCTGGCCGCGGTCGCCGTCTCGGTGGAGTTTTGCGTGCTCATCGGCGTCTTTCTATCCTTCGCCCTCTATGTGCCGCGGGCCGCCCACGTGCGGATGACCGCGTTGAGGCGGACGGCGGCGGGCGGCCTTCGGGCGCGGGAACGCGAAGAGGCAGCGGGCGAACGAGTGCTTCTCTACGAACTGGAGGGCGAATTGTTTTTCGGTGCGGAGCCGGAGCTGAAGAACCACTTCGTCGCCATCGACCACGCGGCCCGCGGCGACGTCCGCGCCGTCATCCTGGCCCTGGGGCGCGCGCGGAATCCCGACGCCGCATTCCTCAACCTGATTAAGGAGTTGCACGCAAGGTTACGGGGCCGGAACGTGGCGCTGCTCCTGTGCGCCGTCGATCCGGACCTGAGCAAGTCATTGGCGCGCGCGGGCCTTGCGGCCCAAATTGGCGCCACCCGGATATTCAGCCGCCGAGCCGACGAGGACGACGGCACACGCGAGGCTCTCGACGCCGCTTACGGCCTACTGGGGGACGCCATCGGCACTGTGTGGCCAGTGAAGAAGCAATCCTGACGGAACCCGCAGTCCGCCTGGCCATCAATCCCGAGACCTTCGTGCGGCGGATGGAGGTCTTCCTCCAGCCCGGGCGCCATACCAGGCGACCCGCCGCGGCGACAGACGCCGCGGCGACCGTGCTGCGCCAGGCCGTCAAGCTCGGGCCTGGAGACTGGTTCGACATTGGCTGGCCGAGAACCACGAACTCCAGATGTACGGCCATCGGTCCCGTTCCCCATGCCTTGCTCCTCCGGCTCTAATCTCTCATTGTGCCTCCTACCGCGCTACTGCCAACAGACGCGATTCGGGACGGCCCGTCAACTCCTCGGCGGCGGACTGCAAGTGAACCGCTGGTCGCGCTGTGAATCGACAGAATCGTCGTCCCGCCCCTGTCTCGTCACGGCGGCCTTTGCCCCTCGCCAGGCCGAGCCATTACGAGTCCAGACACAACACCACCCTGCAACCAACATTATCGTCCCGAATGGCCGGGCCGCGCGGGTGGCGCGCCGCCGCCCGGCACTCGGCCGGATGGTCGCGCCAGGAGCCGCCGCGCAGCACCCGGAAACCGCCGCTCTCCCCACCTTGAGGATCAGTTATGTCCTCCGATGGATGGGAGCCGGCGTACCAGTCCTGGCACCATTCGCGGACGTTGCCGTGCATGTCGAACAGCACCCAGCCGTTGGACGGAAAGCGGCCGCCCGGCGTCGTTTCCTTGCGGTACAGGCCGCGCTTGCCGCCGGGGTAGGAGTGCGTGCCGTCGTAGTTGGCCAGATCGGTGGAGATCGCGTCGCCGAAGTGGAACGTCGTCGTCGTGCCGGCCCGGCAGGCGTATTCCCATTCCGCCTCCGTCGGCAGCCGGTAGGTGCGGCCGTCCTGCTTGCCGAGCGCCCGGCAAAAGGCCGCGGCGTCGCGCCAGGCGATCTGCTCGACGGGAAGGTCGTCGCCCTCGAAGCGGCTGGGGTTGTCGTGCATCACCGCCTGCCACTGCGCCTGCGTGACCGGGTAGATGCCGAGCCAGAACCCTTTCGTCAGCGTCACCCAGTGCAGGGTTTCGTCGTCGCGGCGCTGCGGTTCGTCCGGCGGACTGCCCATGCGAAACCGGCCGGGCGGGATCCAGGCAAACTTCATTCCAAGGGCGTTGGCGACCAACGTGCCCGCCGGGCGCTGTGGTTGGGGCCGGGCGTCGGTTCGCGGGGCAGGTGGTGGGGCCGGTGGAGGCGGTGCGGGCGTCGGGGCCGGCGGCGCCGTCTGCGCCAGCCGCTGCGACAGCTCCGCCAGCCCGACGTCCCACGGCCGCAGCCGTGCGGACCGCGCCACGGATTTTTTGCGCCCGGAAAGGTCGCGGTTCATCGCCTGCGCCGCCGCCAGGGCAACGGCCGCCCCCGCGGAGGTCGGCCGCGACCGGGCCAGTTTGTCCAGGCGCGAATTCGCCTCGCCGGCGCGGCCCCGCGTCAGCATCGACACGCCTTCGCGGAAGTTTGCCAACGCCGATCGGAATTCGTCGGCGGTCAGCCCTCCGGCACAAAGATCGTCGATGAAGTCCGCCGCGCCCGCCGTGCGCCGCAGCAACGGCAGCAGCGCTTCCACCTGAGACGGGATGCAACCCTGCCCTTGCAGCAATTCCTGTAATCGTTCAACGCTACGAGAGCAGTGAGGGGCAGGGTTGGCCGGTGCGATGGGCGAGGACAGCCTCATGCAGGTAATCCAGGACATTCTTCGCCTGCAACCGCCGGGTTTGCACCACGGTCAGAATCCGCTCGACGAAGCGACAGCCGTTCCCACTCCAGCAGCCGAAACTCCGCCTGCGCCACAGCACCGCCCGACGCAGCAGTCGTTCCACGTGGTTGTTCGTCGGCTCCACTCCCTCCGTCGTCACGAACGTCCACAGCGCAGGCTCCAACGCCAGCACGTTCTCGCAGAACCGCACCACCGTTGGGTCGGCGCCGAGGATCGCGCCTTCCAGCAGCACCCGGTTCATCCGTCGCATCACCGGGGCCAGCCGCGCTTCCAGTTGTGCCCGCGTGACCTGTCCGTCCCGGAACCCGTGCCACGCGGCGAAGACCTTCCTGACCAGTCGCCGCCCCTCCCGTCCGACCCACTCTTCGGGGCCGCCCCGGTCGATGATCTTCTGGAAATCCCGTTTCAGGTGCGCCCAGCAGATCTGCCGCCGCTGGGGCGGCACCCGGTTGTACGGGCCCCAGCGGTCGCTGCACAGGATCCCCAGGATCTCCAGGCCCAGGATCGCCGTCAGGCCCGCCGCGCTTCGGCGGGCGTGGATCACGAAGGCCACCACCCGGGTGGTGGCCGCCGCCCACAGCCAGCACAACGCCCCCGCGAGTTTCCAACTGGTCTCGTGGGCGTTCTTGACCGCCGCCTGGCGCACCGCCGCCACCGCCTCCTGGTGGGCCGTCTCCAGGGCGGCGCCGACTTCTTGCTCGAGGTTGCAGACCGTGCCCAAGGCGATCGGGGCGTCGAAGACCGCGTCGGCGATCTCCTCGACGCCGCGCTTGCTCAGGCCGTGACAGCCGGAGAAGTAGGACAGCGTGCCGGTCAGCCGCGGCCCGACACTGTGGGCGCGAACCGCCGCCGGGATGACCGCATGCGTCCGGTGGCCGCAGCAGGGGCAGGTGCGGGCGTGGCCCTGGTACTCGGTGACCTCGGCTATGACCGGGGGCAGTTCGATGGTTTGGAAGCGGGTGGGCTCGGGATCGCCCGGCGAGGGCTGGGCGGGCAGGGCCGCGGCACAGCGCTCACACCGCTTGGGGACCAAGTGCTTGAAATGGTTGACCCGCTCGGCGGGAAGCAACCGCCGCAGCTGCGGGGGATGGCCCAGTTGTCCGCCGGCTGGACGTTTGGACTTCTTTTTCTGGACCGGCTTGGGTGCGCCGGGGGGATTGGCGGACGGCGGCAGCGAGGAGTTGGAACTGTTGGTGCCGAGTCGGGCTTCCAACTCGGCGACGCGGCGTTCCAACTCGGCGATGCGCCTATCGCGTTCGCAGCATCCCGGGCACACGGAAGCGTCCATGCCACGATTTTAGCAGTCGGCTCTCGGCGCAGCTGCGCTGCTTTGCGAATTCCGCTGGACGGTTACCAATTCCTCATGTTGCTTGCGGAGCGCGTCGAATGCCTGGGTCAGAGAGTGGATCTTGCGCACGGCAGAGCGGCAACGGTCGTCCGTCCTGAGAGCGACATCGAGGATCTTTGTTGCGGCTTCCGGCAGCCCCTCCAGCGCGGCGACCGATTCGGTCAGCCCGGCCAGGTCGCCGTTCAGCACGTCGAGCATATCGCCCACGCGCTGCAAATCCGCCGCCGTGACCGGGAGCCAAGAATCCTTGCTCTCGATCGGGGCGTCCAGCGCCTGGCCGACCAGCTCGACCACCGCCGATCCGCCCGGCGTCAGCGCGCCGACGATCAGGCGTGCGGCGAACCGGATCGGCGGGCCGAAACGCCGGGAGGCCACGACGACTTCTTCCTTCCAGCTCATGGCGCCAGTCCGCAAGAGGGATACCGCGAAACCTCACCCTAACGCGGCGTCTCCCTCTGGGCAAGCGTCGATGATGAGGTCCAGCCGCGCCAGGCCGGCCCCGCCGTCAACGGCGGGGCTGCAGGCGGAAGCCCCGTGAACGGGGCTGCATGGCGTTCCAGCCCCGTTCACAGGGCTTCCGCCTGTAGGCCCGTGCTTCAGCACGGGCTCACCCGGTCACGGCGCGTGAGTTTCGGCTCTGGTGATCCGTTCCAACCGTTCAAACACGCGGCCGGCGGCGTGGTGCTGCTTCTGATCTCGGATGTACGCCTTCACCCATTCGAGGTCGCGCGTCCCGAAAGTCACCGCTCCATAGCCGTTCTGCCACTGGAGCCGCCCGGAACCGAACATCTGGTTGACTTCGTGGGACGATCCGCCCTTCAGCCGGCCGATGAATTCACTGATGAGCAGGGTCGGCGGTACGCTTACAGCCATATGCACGTGGTTTTCCGTCCCGCCCACGGCATGGAAATACACGCCCGGCAGAGAGAGCGACCGCGCCGGATCGAGCCGTGTACCGCGGCCTCCACCTCGGGGGTCAGCAGCGGTTGGCTGAGTTTGGTGTGCCAGACGATGTGGAGGTTGATTTCTGCATAGTGGTTGTGCGACATGCGTGGCCCAACGCTGCCGAATGGGAATTCGGCGGCGATTGTCCCACCGGAACGGCCTTCTGTCCAGCCTCGGCCGGAGTTCCGCCCGGCGTGAACCCCGGTCGAACGAACGCGGGTGCGCTGCTATCCAGCCCCGTTCACGGGGCTTTTGCCTGTAGCCCCGCCGTTGACGGCGGGGCGGACTCGCCCCGCGTGACGGACGCGCGTTGCCGTGGGGACGGTTCCGGCGTGACGGACGCGCGTTGCCGTGGGGACGGTTCCGGCGTGACGGACGCGCGTTGCCGTGGGGAAGCCGCCGTGGGAACGGCCCGGCGTAAACGCCGGGCCTACAAGCCAAAGCCCCGTGAACGGGGCTGGAACGTGTGTCAGCCCCGTTCACGGGGCTTTGGCTTGTAGACCCCTCCGTTCACGGCGGGGTGGAATCAGTCCAGGCACAGGACGACGCGGCAACCGAGGTTGCGGTTCTGGAGGGCGGGCGCGTCCCTGCTCCGGAAGGCGGAGCGGCAGTTCCTCGGGTGGTAATAGTAGGAACCGCCACGCAGTACACGGGCTTCTCCATTATTACCACTTTGAGGATCTGTTATATCGAAAGCGGGGTGGGGGCCTCCGTACCAGTCCTGGCACCACTCCCAGACGTTGCCGTGCATGTCGAACAGGCCCCAGGCGTTGGCCGGGAAGCTGCCCACCGGCGTCGTCTTCTTGCGATATACGCCCTTCTTGCCGTTGTTATAGGCATAATTGCCATTGTAATTGGCCTGGTCGGTGGAGATGGCGGCGCCGAAGTGGAACGGCGTCGTCGTGCCGGCGCGGCAGGCGTATTCCCATTCCGCCTCCGTCGGCAGGCGGTACGCCTTGCCGTCCTTCTTGCCCAGCGCCTTGCAGAAGGACACGGCCATGTCCCAGCTGATCTGCTCCACCGGAAGGAAGTCGCCCTTGAAGTCGCTCGGGTTGCTTCCCATCACGGCTTGCCACTGGGCCTGTGTGACTTGGTGGACGTCCATCCAAAACCCCTTCGTCAGCGTCACCTTGTGTTGAGTTTCGACGTCCTCCCGCTGCGGCTCGTTCGGCGGGCTGCCCATCAGGAACGTACCGGGCGGAATCCAGGCGAACTTCATACCGAGGGAATTGGTGTACAACTCGCCGGCCTTGCGTTGCGGCTTGACCGGGGTGGAAGAGGCGTCCCCCTCCAGCATCGCCCGAAACTCCGCCGCGTTCGCCGGGCGTTTCTCCGGCCGATGGTGCAGCGCCCGGATGAGGACCTCCCGCAGCGCTTCCGGGACGTGTTCCGGCTCGAAGCGGTCGGGTTCACGCAGATCGGGTTTGTCGTAATTCAGGGCGTAGTAAAGCGTCGCCGCCAGACAGTACACGTCGCTGCGCGCGTCGGCCGGTCGGCCGCGCAGCTGTTCCGGGGCGGCGAACAGGACCGTGCAGCCGGCCGACCGGCCCGTCTTCGTCAATCCCGAGCCGTCCGCCAGCGTCGCCAGGCCGAAATCCACCAGCACCGGCAGGCCGTTCGGCCGGGCCAGCAGAATGTTGTCGGGCTTGATATCGCGGTGGATGACGCCGCGCGCGTGCGCCGCCGCCAGGCCGTCCGCCGCCGCCAGGAACAGGCCCCGCGCTTGCCCAACCGTCAGCGGCCCCTTCTTCATCAGGTACTGCTCCAGCGATAGGCCGTCGATGAACGCCATCAGCAGGTACCAGCAGGCGGCCTCGGCGGCGTAGTTGAAGTCGTGGATCTCGACGAGGTTCTTGTGGCCGCCCAGGCGGGCCAGCGTCAGGATCTCGCCGCGGAACCGCTGCACGAACGCCGGGTCGCGCGACAGCTCCGGGTGCATCACCTTCAGCGCCTGCACTTCCTCGCCGCGCCGCACCTTGAACACCTGGCCCCAACCGCCGCGCCCCAGCAGCAGTTCCAGCCGCCAGCCGTCCAGCACGTCGCCGACCTTCGGGGCCGGCGGCGCCGACGACGGTGCCGGTCGGGCGGCCGGCGTGTTCTGGCTGGCCCGCGTGACGCGCTGTTGCAGCTCGGCAAGCCCCGCGTCCCGCGGCCGCAACCGCACCGCCCGCACCAGCGTCTTCTGCGCCCCGCCCAGGTCTTGATTCGCCGTCTGCGCCGCCGCCACGGCCACCGCTGCCGCCGCGGAGGTCGGCCGCGCCCGCGACACCTCCTCCAGCCGGGCGCCGGCCTCGACGATGCGGCCGCGCGCCATCGCCCGCATCCCGTCGCGGAACTCCGCCAACGCCGAACGGAACTCCGCCGCGTTCAGGCCTTCGGCGCACAGGTCGTCCACGAAGTCCGCCACGCCGGCCATGCGCCGCATCAGCGGCAGCATCTCCTCCAGCATCCCCGCGGAGTAGCCCTGGCCGCGCAGCAGCTCCGCGTTCTGCTTGCCCAGCGCGTCGAATCCCTGAGCCAGGGCGTCGAGCTTGTGCAGAGCGGCGCGGCAACGGTCGTCCGTCTTCAAAGCCGCGTCCAGGATCTTCGTCGCCGCCTCGGGCAGCCCCTCCAGCGCGGCGATCTGCTCCGTCAGGCCGGTCAGGTCGCCGCCCAGCACTTCGAGCATTTCCTCCACGCGCCTCAGGTCCGCCGCCGTCGCGGCCGGCAGTCGCTCCTCGTCGATCTCCAGATTGTCCTTGGCTGTTTCGTGGACGCAATCGAGAACCTGACCGACCAGATCGACGACGGCAGAACCACCCGGCACCAGGGTGCCGACGACCAGCTTGGCGGCGAACTTGACGGGCGTGCCGAAACGCTTGACCAGGGCGAGGGCCTTGTCCTTCCAGCTCATGAGAGGACTCCACGGGAAGCGCGGGGATTCCACGTCGTTATTCGTCGGCCCCGAGTCACGCATTTGAGTTGGGCGAGCGGCAGCAGGAATGATGCCTGTAGCCGCATTCGCCAGAATGCGGGCCGACAGCCATTCACCCGCATTCTGGCGAATGCGGCTACGGGTAAGGTATTTCCCGCCCCTCGCCTTGCCGCATTGAAAATCCACCCTAACACGGCGCTTACCACCAGGCAAGCCGCCGTCGTGCGGCAACCTGGATTGCTTGTGACAGTGAACATGCGTATAATAATGAAGGATTCAGAGAGAAGGGAGGCGGCCCATGAACAACGAAATGATCGCCCGGAAACTGAGCGAATACGCCGACTATCTGGAAGGCGAGGAGTCGAACATTCACCGCGTCCGCGCCTACCGGCGGGCGGCGCAGACGATCCGCGAACTGGAACGGCCGGCGTCCGACATTCTGGCCGAGAAGGGCCGCGGCGGCATCGACGAATTGCCGGGCGTCGGCGCCAGCCTGGCGTACACCATCGAGAGTCTGATCCGCACCGGCGAGTTCCGCACGCTGCGTCCCGCCGGCGGACACATCGACCCGGAACGGCTGCTGACAAGCCTGCCCGGCGTTGGGCCTCAGCTGGCGCGCGTGCTGCACGAACGGCTCGGCGTCTCGTCGCTGGAGCAGCTGGAGCGGGCGGCGCACGACGGTCGATTGGCCCAAGCCGGCGTCGGGCCGAAGCGGCTGCGCGGCCTGATCGACGCCTTGGCCGGACGGCTGGCGCGGTCGCGGCTGCCGGAGCCGGTTCGCGGCGAACCGCCCATCGACGATCTGCTGACCGTGGACGCGGACTACCGCCGTCAGTCGGATCGGGACGCCCTGCCGACGATCACGCCGCGGCGCTTCAACCCGGACAACGAGCCGTGGCTGCCGCTCTACATAACGGATCGCGGCGGGTGGCGGTTCCGCGCCCTGTTCTCGAACACGGCCCTCGCCCACCGTCTCAGCCGGACGCGCGACTGGGTGGTGATCTCGTTCCACGACGGCTTCACGTCCGGTCAGCGCACGGTGGTGACGGAGACGATCGGCGACCTGCGCGGCCGCCGGGTGGTGCGCGGGCGGGAACGGGAATGCCGGGCGTACTATGCTTCGCGGTCAGAAGACCACCAGGAGTTGGCTCTGGCGCAGCATGGTGAATGATGAACGATGAATGATGAATCAAGAGGGTCTTGGATTCATCGTTCATCATTCATCGTTCATCATTTGGTTGCCGGACGCCGACGGCAACGGTTGCTATGACAACCGCGGGGAGTTCCCGCACGCCGGAGCCGTCGCGCGATGTTCCGCCATGTCCGCTCATTTTTGGAGCTGATCCGTTTCAGCCATACCCTCTTCGCGCTGCCGTTCGCCCTGACCGGCGCGGTGCTGGCGTGGAGGCGCTCCGGCTTTCAGTGGGTGCAGCTCGCCGGTATCCTCCTGTGCATGGTCTTCGCCCGCAGCGCGGCCATGGCGTTCAACCGCCTCGCCGACCGCCGCATCGACGCCGCCAACCCGCGCACCGCCGGCCGACACCTTCCCACCGGCCGGCTTTCTTCCGCCGTCGTCTGGCTGTTCACCGTCCTTTGCGCCGCCGGGTTCGTCGTCTCGACGCTGCTGTTCCTCCGGGCCGACCCGCCGAACTTCTGGCCCCTATACCTCTCTGTTCCGGTGCTGCTGTTCGTCAGCGCCTACTCGCTGACCAAGCGCTATACCGCCCTGTCGCACTTCTGGCTCGGCACGTCGCTGATGCTGGCGCCGGTCGCGGCGTGGATCGCCATCCTCGGCGGCGCCGCCTGGCCGACCCTGGCCGTCCCATTGCTGCTTGGCGGGGCGGTGCTGTTCTGGGTGGCGGGCTTCGACATCCTCTACGCCTGCCAGGACGTGGACTTCGACCGCAGCGCCAGGCTGCACAGCGTCCCCGCCGCGATCGGCGTCGGCGCCAGTCTGCGGCTGGCGATGATCTGTCACGCCGTCATGCTGGCGCTGCTCCTGATTCTCTACTTTGCGGATCGTGCGGACCTGGGATGGATCTATCTCGCCGGCCTGGCCGCCGTGACGGCGCTTTTGGCCTACGAACACTGGATCGTCCGCCCGGACGATCTGAGCCGCGTCAACCGGGCGTTCTTCCAGGTCAACGGCGTCATCAGCGTCGGGTTGTTTGTGGTGGTGCTGGTGCAAGTGGCGGTCGGCGTTTGAAATCGGGGGTTCGGATGGACGCAATCGTCATCGGTTCCGGCCCCAACGGCCTGACGGCGGCGGCGACGCTGGCTCGCCGCGGCTGGAAGGTGCTGGTGCTGGAGGCGAAGGCCCGGCCGGGCGGGGCGTGCTACTCCGTCGAGGGGACGCTGCCCGGCTACGTCCATGACGTGGGCGCCGCCTTCTTCCCTTTCGCCGACGACAGCCCCGCCTTCCGCGACCTCGATCTCATCGGCGCCGGCCTGCGCTGGGTCAACGCCCCGCGCGAGAGCTGCCATCCGGCGCCCGATGGTTCCTCCGTCGCCATTTCGCGCGATCCGGAGCAATCGGCGATCTCTTTTGGAGAAGATGAGCCGGCGTGGCGGCGGTTGGCCCTGTGGCGCCGGGCGATGGGCGATCGGCTGACGGCGGCGCTGCTGGGGCCGCTGCCGGGTTTCGGCGCCGCCCTCCGCCTGGGGCCGTATCACCTCGCCTGGCTGATGCGCGAGGGACTGGGGACGACGGCGAGTTTCGCCCTCCGTCATTTCAAGACGGAGGCCGCCCGCCGCGTCGTGCCGGCGCTGGCGCTGCACGTCGATCTCGGGCCGGACGACCTGGCCGGTGCCGGCCTCGGCATGGTGTTGGCGCTGCTGGCGTCCGGCCCCGGTTTTCGCATCCCCGTCGGCGGGGCGCGGTCGATCGCGCACGCCCTGATCCGGCGGCTGGAAGAGGCCGGCGGCGCCGTGCGGCTGAACGCCCGCGCGGAACGCATCGTGGTCCGCAACGGCCGCGCCGTCGCGGTGCGGGTGCAGGGCGGCGACGAGATTCCGGTCAGCCGGGCGGTGCTGGCCGACGTGGGACCGCCGGCGCTGGTCCACCGGCTGCTGGAGGACGGGCCGGCCCCGGCGGCGATGCGTCGGCGCATGCGCCGGTTCCGCTACGGTTGGGGCACGTTCAAAATGGACTGGGCGTTGTCCGGTCCCGTGCCGTGGACCTCGGCGGAGGCCCGCGAATCGGCCGTGGTCCACGCCGGCGACAGCCTCGCCGACTTGCGCGCTTTCACGCGCCAGGTCCGCGCCGGCCGTTTACCGGACAATCCCTATCTGGTAATCGGTCAGCAATCCCTCGCCGATCCCAGCCGCGCCCCGGTCGGCTGCCACACGCTCTGGGCCTATTCCCGCGTCCCTTCCGCGGTGGAGGGCGGCTGGACGGCCCGCCGTGAGGCGTTCGCCGATCGGATCGAGCGGCGGTTGGAGGGGCTGGCGCCCGGCTTCCGCGGCCTGGTCCGGGCGCGGGCGATTTTCGCGCCGGACGACCTGCAGGCGATGGACGAGAACCTGGTGGGCGGCGACCTTGGCGGCGGCAGCGCCGACATCGACCAGCAGCTGTTTTTCCGACCCGCCTTCCCCTATTTCGGCTACCGGATGCCGGTGCGCGGCCTCTACCTGGCGTCGGCGTCGGCGCACCCGGGGGCCGGCGTCCACGGCGCCTGCGGCTACAATGCGGCCCTTGCGGCAATGCGGGATGAGAGGGCCGTTTAGCCGCGACGCGCAGCGGAGCGGCTAAACGGATCGCGGACCCGTCACGCGGACGCGGCTCCCTCGTCGCCGAGGATCGCGGCCGCCCGGTTGGCGTCCGCCACGGTGTCGAACGAGACGTAACCGACGAACTGGTCGCCGATCACCGCCATCGACATGCCCTGGAAACTGAGGCCGGCCAAGGCCCACTGCTGCGTCACGCGATGAGCCAAGCCGGCCTGGTTGTCGCCCTCCACGCGCAGCACCACCGGGTCGTTGGTTTCCGTCAGGCCGGCCGACCGCGCCGCCCGCACCTGCAACGGCCCCGTCACCGGCGCCACGTACAACATGCCGGTGCCCGGCTTGTCGGGCTGCCGGCGCGTGTAGACGAATTCCAGATTGGCGCCGGCCTGCGCCATCATCGCCAACTTGGCCGCCACGCCGCCGGCCTGGTCGGCAACTTCCCCGGACCAGACGTGCACTCGATCGAGTTTGAAGCCCATGGCTGTCGTCCTCTGAGACGGGATGGGTGAACCGCCGGATTATATCGCGGCGGACGGCCTGCGCGAAACAAGAACCCGAAATTCCGCGCCGGACGCCGCGATGAAGAAGGAATTCCATTTGCGGGACGCGAGGGTTTCCGTCACAATAGCGGAGCGTCCTTTCCACAGGATGAACGTCCCGTCGCAACTGCGAGCCGCATCGCGGAGGTTGTCCGAATGAAACACTGGATCCTGGCGGTCGCCGTCCTGCTGGGCGGGGCCGTCGGCCTGGCCTCGGCCGACTACATCATCATCAAGGCCAACGTCGGCCAATCCCGGCAACCGCCGGCGACCGGCCCCAACGGCCCCTTCCCGGGTCCGGGCGGGACGGGCAACGGTCCCATGCCGATGGGGAACTTCGGCGGCCCCATGCCCAATGGCAACTTCGGCGGGCCGCGACCCGGCGGCCCCATGCCCAACGGCAATTTCGGCGGCCCCATGCCCAACGGCAACTTCGGCGGACCCATGCCCAACGGCAACTTCGGCGGCCCCATGCCCAACCAGGCGGGCGGGACGGCTGGCGAAGGCCAGCCGATCGAGGTCCTCGCGGTCGTCGAGGTGGATGCGCCGTTCCGAACCCTGGACGCCTACAAGGCCAAGTTCGACCCGCGCAGGCCGGCGCCGAGTCCCATCGAAACCAAGTACCACCTGGGTCGGACGGAGGGAGGAGTCGTGCGCCTCCTCAACCTCGAGGGGCAGATCCCGGAAGTGACGTTTGAACCGATCGCCGACGACACGGTGGCCAAGCGCTACGACAAGCAGTATGTGAAGCTCTTCCCGCCGGGAAAGCCGGACTTCAAACCGAGCGCGGACGACGTCGTGGGCCTGGCCGAGTGGGCGCTGAGCCACGGCATGAACGACAAGTTCGTGGACCTGATGAAGAAGCTGGCCGACGTGGACAAGGACCATCCCGTCGTCGCGGCCTTCAACCAGCTCCAGGCCGACCTCGACAAGCCGGTCAAGGACGCCTCCGGCGACCTGGGCGCCCACCTGGGCCAGGGCTACACCGAGGCGACGCTCACGGGCGGCAAGGGGCACTACGTCCTGTTTTACAGCGTCAACAACAGCGACTCGGCCGAAGTCCAGGACCGGCTGGCGCGGCTGGAGGACGCCCTCCATACCTTCTATTACTGGTTCGCCCTCAAGGGACCGGAGCTGATCCAGCACCGAACCGTTCACGTCCCGGAGGAGCGTCTGCCGGCCCTGCTGGCGATGCGCGAGGACGAGTTCCGCCGTCAGCACGCGGGCTTCTCCGACCCGCCCGTCGTGTCGGCCGGCTTCTTCGCCCGCCGGGAAAACCTCGCGGTCTTCTGCGCCACTCCGCAAGACCCGACTTACGACATGCTGCTCAAGGCCTCCGCCAGCATATGGGATACGCCGGGGTGGAACCGCTATGACATCCTCACCGGCAAGGAGAAGATGGGCTATCCGCGAACCGGGGCGACCCTGGAGGAGCGGGCCTACGCCGGCTCCCTGGCCGTGCTGACCAAGGCGCTGGAGGTCGAATCCGCCCGGGCCGGCGTCAGCCATGACGCCACCCGTCAGCTGCTCTTCGCCTCCGGCCTGCTGCCGCGCGGCGTGACCGTCCCCGAATGGGTCCAGTTCGGCATGGGCAGCTTCTTCGAGACCCCGCCGCACGCCCCCTGGCCGTCGCCGACCGGCAAGAGCAGCCTCTACCTGCCGATCTTCCGCGACGAGATGAGCGAAAAGGGCCAAAAGTTCGGCGGCGACCCCTACAAGAGCATGCGCAGCGTCGTCACCGACGGCTGCTTCCGCGATCTGAAACCGGAAGACCTGAAGAAAAGCTCGCCGGACCTGCTGCGGGCCAGGGCCGAGACCTGGGGGTTGATGTACTTCCTCGCCCAGAGAAAGCTCGGCAACCTGCAGCGCTACTTCCAGCTGCTGGGCGAGTTGCCGCGCGACCTGGAGCTGGACGACCAGACCCTCTGGGAATGCTACGCCCGCGCCTTCGACGCCTTCGACCCCAAGACGAAGCGCATCGACGAGGCCAAGCTCGGCAACCTCGCCGCCGCGTGGCAGGACTACGTGATGGGGGAGCAGTTCGGCACGCAGGAGGACGAGGCCCTCATGGAAAAGCTGCACAGGGCCTACGAGAACCTCAACAAGGTTGCGGAAGGGAAGCCGGCGCCGGCCGGCCCGCCGCAGGGACCGCAACCCCTCGGGCGTTGACGCCCGGAAGGAACGCCGTCGAGAGGAACGCTTCCGGCCCGCGGACGTTGGTTCGCGGGCCGGATTTCGTTTCAATGGCGCGGCGAGCGGCGCGGCGTCAGCCCGCCGGTGAAGACGCACCGGCGGGCTGACGCCGCTCGCTGGGTGCGCCCCATTCCGCGAGACACGGAACGGCAACGCATGGACCAGCGGGAGAACGAGACCGAAGCGGCGCGAATCGACCGCGAGTGGGAAAGGGAGCGCGAACGCTACATGATCGCGTCGCGCTACGGCCGGCGCTACGTCCCCAGCGCCGCCGCCGCCGTGGTGATGGGCGTGTTCTCCAGCGGCTTCGGCCTGCTTTGGTTGTTCCTTGCGTTCAGCGCCGTCGGCCCCGCGGGCGGCGCGTTCGGGTTGTTCTTCCCGCTGTTCGGCTTCCTGTTCATCGCGGTGGGGATCGGGACGAGCATCTATCAGTTCCGCAAGGCCCGGCGGTATCAGGCGGCCCACGCCGATTACCAGCGCCGCCGGGCCGCGGCCCTGGACCGCATGAGAGAATGAGGCGCCGGATCGACAAGGCGGGTGTCTTATGTATCAGGAATCGGTGCGCTGCAACGAGTGCGGGGCCGTGCTGCAGGCGCCGTCGTCGGCCCGCTACGTCACCTGCAACCACTGCAACATCTCGCTGGAGGTCCACCGCACCAGCGTCGCCACGTACACCGAGGCGCTGCCGCCGCCCGGCGCGCGCGGATCGCGCGCGAGTCCGACCCGGCCTGGCGGGAGATAGTGGATCGGCTGGAATCCCTGGAACGCCAGAACGAGCTGGCCCGCATCGACCGCGAATGGGACATGGAGCGCGAACGCTTCATGCCCTACGCCCGCTACGGCCGCCGCGCCGCAGCACCCAGCACCGGGGGCAGCATCGCGCTCGGCATCGTGTTCGGTGCGCTGGGGCTGGGGATGCTCGGGGTGGGGCTTGGCGCCGCGCTGCTGCGTCAAGCCCCGGAGGGGCTCGTTTGCTGCGTGCCGGGCCTCATCTTTCTCGGCGTCGGGACGATCGCCGGCGCGGTCAGCTACAACCAGGCGCGGCAGTACCAGCGCGCCTACCGCATTTACCAGGACCGCCGTTCAGCGGTGCTGGGCGACCTGCGGCGGGATCGCGACGAGGACTATTGAGCGATCGTCCGCATAGAATGAGGCGAGCCGGATCGCGTGAGCGCCCGGAGATTTCATGGCATTCGTCGATCGCGTAACTCTGTTCGTGAAGGGCGGCGATGGCGGCGACGGCTGCTGCAGCTTCCGGCGCGAGAAGTACGTCCCGCGCGGCGGTCCCGACGGCGGCGACGGCGGAGACGGCGGCGACGTGATCGTGCGCGCGACGCCCGACGCCGACAGCCTGGCCGACATCGTCAACCGCAAGCACTGGCGCGCCGACGACGGCGGACGCGGCGGGTCGGACAAATGCCACGGTAAGCGCGCTGCCGATCTGGTCATCCTCGTCCCACCCGGCACGCTGATCCTGGACCGCGACCGGCGGAACGTGCTGCGCGATCTGACCGCGCCCGGCCAGGAGGTCGTCATCGCCCGCGGCGGTCGCGGCGGTCGCGGCAACCTGGCCTTCGTCTCGTCCACCAACCGCGCGCCGCGCCAGACGCAGCCCGGCACGCCCGGCGAGGAGCGCTGGATCGTGCTGGAGCTGAAGGTCATCGCCGACGCCGGCCTGGTCGGCCTGCCCAACGCCGGCAAGTCCACGCTGCTGAGCCGGCTGTCGCACGCTCAGCCGGAGATCGCCGACTATCCCTTCACCACCAAGCGGCCCAACCTCGGCGTGGTGACGATCGGCGGCGAACGCGCCTTCGTCCTGGCCGACCTGCCCGGCCTGATCGAAGGGGCGCACCACGGCGTCGGCCTGGGCCACGAGTTCCTGCGCCACGTCGAGCGGACGCGCGTCCTGGTCCATCTGGTCGAGCCGCTGCCGCCGGACGGCAGCGATCCGGTGGAGAACTACCGCACCATCCGGCGCGAGCTGGAGCTGTACCGGCCGGCGCTGGCCGCCAAGCCGGAAGTGGTCGCGGTGAGCAAGGCCGAGCTGACCGGCGCCGCGGAAGTGCGCGAGCGAATGGGGCGCGACCTGGGCCGCGAGGTGCTGGCGATTTCCGCCGTCACCGGAGAGGGATTGTCGCAACTGGTGCGGGCCGTGGTCGGGTGCCTGACGGAGACGCCGTGATGAACGTCCATCTCGTGGCCGACGTCGGCAACAGCCGGATCAAGTGGGGCGTCCGTTCGCGGATGGGCGAAGTGCCAGCGATAATCGCCCGCGCCTCTCTCGGCGACGATGCGGCGGAATGGCGCCGCCAGCTGGCGGCGTGGAAGGAACAATTCCCTGTCTTAAGAGAAAACAATCCGCTGGTCTGGGCGACGGCCGGCGTCCATCCGGAACGTTTGAGTCGTCTGCGAGTCTGGATCGCCGCAAACGGCGATCAAGGCGTCACCATCGACCATTACGACCAGTTGCCGTTGACCGTTGACGTGGACGAGCCGCGGCGTGTTGGTCTGGATCGGCTGCTCAACGCCGTCGCCGCCAAGAGCAACCTGCCGTCCGGGTTCCCCGCTTTGCTGGTGGACGTCGGCACGGCGGTCACCGTGGACTGGCTGGATGAAAAGCACGTCTTCCGCGGCGGCGCCATTTTCCCCGGTTTGCGCCTCATGTCAAAGGCGCTTCACGACTACACAGCCTTGTTGCCTGAAGTGCAGGTTGGCGCCACCGTCCCAGCCTTGCCGGGGCGGTCCACGGCGGCGGCCATTGAGGCGGGCGTTTTCTGGACGGTGTTCGGCGGTATTGAACAAATCTTCGCGCGTTTGGCCCGGCCGATTTCACGCGGCCCGCATGTTTTTCTCACCGGCGGCGACGCCGACCACATCGCCGCCGCCATCGACGAGGGCAATTTCATGCTTTGGCTAGCCGAACAAGTTCGGACGCCCTGGCCCGAGCAGACGCTGCAAGGCATCCTGTTGAGCGCCGAGGCGCTGTCGGGCTGAAGTCCGCGCGAAAAGATCGCATTGTTTTTCCCCTTGACAGTTCTCCTTGCAGACGGTTTATTGATGCCAAGGGAAAGCCCGCGTGGTCGATGCCAACGATGCCGTGTCAGACCGCCCTCTCCCGCCCGCTTGACGCGACGCCCTTCGTTTTCATCCCCGCCGATCCCCAGCCTACGCTCCGTGGCCGCGCCGACTCGCAATACCGGCGCGTCCTCCCGTGTTCGGCCCTCGCTCTCTCCCGGCCCAGCGCCCTCCGGCCTCGCTCCCGGAACCTGCACAACGCCCCGTTGATTCTTGCGTTGCCCGGTCCGAAGCGCGCGGGATGGGGCGGCCAGCGCCCACACGGAAGTTGGCCGTCCCGTCCGCCGTCTTTCCGCCGCCGGATGAATGCGCCCGGCGGCACAATTCCTGCACGCTTGGGATTCCGCTGATAGGTTCGGGCCGGTGGTTCGTCGTATAGCGGGCCGGAAATTCCGATGCGGACCAAACCGGCAAGACATATACTGAGGTAAAAGCCTATCCCAAAACCACCGTCGATCATGACGATTCTCGTCAAATTGGTGATGTTTCGACGGTTTTGGGATAGGCTCTAAGGGTTGCGGCCGCTCCGGGCCGCGGTCGATTGCTCTCAGGAGTACCAACGATGACCTCGTGGATGCGGCGGACGACGGCGGCGGCGTTGACGGTCGCCCTGTGCGGCGGCAGCCTCATCGCGGCCGACGTCGAAAACAAAGCCACTCCCGCCTTCGGCGTGCTGTCGTCGGCCACGCCCGACGCCGTCAGGGCGCAGGCCCTCGACTGGCTCAAGTCGGTCGGCAAGACCGACGACGCCTCGGTCAAGGCGTTCGACGCCGTCTGGTCGGCGGATCGGCCGACCCTCGACAAGCTCAGCGACACCTTCGCGCTGGGCGACGCCGACGCCGCCAAGCTCCTGGCCGACGCGCAACCTCGACGCCGCCGCCCCGCAGGAGGCGCCGGCCCTCGTCTCCGACGCCAAGCAGAGCCCCTTCTTCCGCGCCAACTTCGCCCTGGTCTACGCCAAGGCGCTCGCCGAACGCCACATTTATGAGCAGGCGCTCGACACCCTTAAGAGCGTCAAGGCCGAGCAGACCGTCGATCCGGGCACTTTCTTTTTCACCAAGGCCGTTTCCGAACACGCCCTCGTCATGAAGGACCAGGCCCTGGAGTCGATCGACCACCTGCTGGCCGACGTCTCCGACGCCCCGCGCCGCTACCGCACGGTTGGCGCCCTGATGGTCTTCGACATGATGAACTGGAAGGACAGCGGCCAGGACGTCGCCTCGCGGCTCGACCCGCTGACCCGCAAGATGAAGGCCGTCAAGGACCGCCTCGACCTCGAACGTGGCGGCGAGAAGACCCAGAAGATGGAAAAAGAGATCGTCTTCCGCCTCGACGAGGTCATCAAGGAGCTGGAGAACCAGCAGAAGAACGGCGGCAAGGGCGGCGGCAATAACGGCAACTGCCCCCCCGGCGGCGACAAGGACGGCCCGCCGCAGGACAACCAGAACCTCACGTCGGTCAAGCCCGCCCAGGACAGCTACATCATGACCGGCAAGGGCAAGGGCAAGATCGATGTCAAGAAGATGCAGGAAAACGCTTCTCACTGGGGCGACAAGAACCCCAAGGAGCGGGCCGACGCCATGAGCGACATGACCAAGGACCTGCCGCCGGACCTGCGCGACACGGTCGAACGGTTCTTCAAGGAGCTGTCCGCCCATCTCGACGACGGCGACGACAAATAGGGGCGAGGCAATCTCGCCAGCACGACGGGCCGAGCGCGAATGTTGCGCTCGGCCCGTCGTCTATGTTTACGGCCGACCCTGGACGGGCCGGCCGGTTCGTTTGTCCCATAGGTCCTATAGGACGTATAGGACCTATGAGACAAACAAAGTCGCTACCACCTTACTTGAAGGGGAAATCGGCATGAAGTTGTTCCGTTTCGCCGCCGCCCTCGTTTCGACCGTCGCCCTGGCAGCCGTCGCCGTCGCCGCCGACCCGCTCGTGTCCGGCCCGCAGGTGGACGGCAAAATACCCGGCGCCTTCGAGCCGTACAACGTGACCGGCGAGGCGGCCGGCACGAAGAACTGCCTGGTCTGCCAGAACGGCGAAAACCCCGTGGTGATGATCTTCGCCCACGAAGTCACCCCGGAGCTGACCCGGCTGCTCAAGCGCGTCGATCAGATCACCGGCAAGCACAAGGACGCCGACATGGGCAGCTTCGTGGTCTTCGTCAGCAGCGACAAGGGCCTGGAAACGCAGCTCAAGGACGTGGCCCGTGACCAGGAGCTGAGGAACCTCATCCTGGCCATCTGGAACGAGGGCGATCAGCCGGCCGGCCCGAGGAAGTATCGCGTCAACCCCGACGCCGACGTCACGGTGGTCCTCTACACCGACCTGAACGTCAAGGCGAACCACGCCTACCGCAAGGGCGAGCTGTCGGACAAGGACATCGACGGCATCGCCGGCGAGGTGTCCAAGATCCTGCCGAAGTGAGGTCGGTCTTGTTGGCGAGCGGCGCGGCGTCAGCCCGCCGGTGACGCCCCCCACCGGCGGGCTGACGCCGCGCCGCTCGCCATGCGAATTGTCAGTGTTCCAGGATCGCCTTCAGGTTGTTAATCACCAGATCGCCTTCGGATTTCTTCAGCGTTTCCAGCACTTGCGGCGACGGCAGCGACCCGGCCAGGTTGTCGGGGACCTTGAACTCGACGTGGACCGACAGCTTCGTGCCCTTGCCGTCCGGCGCGGCCGTGTAGGTCCATGTGCTCTCCAGGCCGCCCTGCGTTTGGAACGAGTACAGTTTGCCCGCCTCGTACTTGAGACACTTCCCCGTCCCCTCGAACTCCCGTCCGAGGACCGCGAATTTCCATTTCCAGGTCGTGCCCACGCCGCCCGCCGGCTCGCCCTTGATGTCCGTCAGCGCCTTGAGGGACGGCAGGTAGCGCGTCCGATTCCGCACGTCGCCGATGAAGCCCAGCACCTTGTCGGGCGCAGCGTTGACGTGCGTCGTCACGTCATGGATCTGCGTCGTCATGTCGTCCTCCTTCGAGAGAGCGGCGTCGGCCACGACGGCCGGCGACCGGAGTTCAATCCGCGGTGGGAAGCGCGAAGTACATGTCGGCCTCGGCGTCGGCCCCCTCCCCCCCTGGCGGGGCAGGATGGGGGTGGGGGGATCGCGCCCGCAGCAGCTCGCGGTAGTGCCGCTTGCGGGCGGCGAACGCCTCGGCGTTCCAGGTGTCGCGCCACAGTTGCATCATGCCCTCTTCCAGCTGATCCACGGTCATGCCGCGCGGCCGGAAGTTCACGTCGAACAGCGTGCAGCGGTCCCAGGCGCCGGGGTAGAGCAGCCGGCCCTCGGCCAGCAGCCGGTCATAGAGCCGGGTGCCGGGGAACGGCGTCAGCACGGTGATTTGCACTTCGAGCAGCCGCGAGCGCTGGATGAAGTCCCGCAGCTCGTCGAAGACGGACGGCGTGTCGGCGTCGAGGCCGACGATGAAGCAGCCGCAGACGCTCACGCCGCGGGCCTGGACCTTCTCGATCACGTCCAGGTACTTGGGCAGCTGGCGGGCCTTCCAGTCGCGCGTGTCCAGGCTGCGCAGGTTCTCGCCGCGCGGGCTTTCAAAGCCGATCAGCACCTGGCGGCAGCCGCTGGGATAAAGAAGGTCGAGCAACTCCTCGTCTTCGGCCAAGGACACGTCGGTCTCGGTAAAGTAGCGAATGTCGCGGCCGGCCAGCTCGCGCAGCAGCTCCCGTGCCCACGGCTTATTGACGAAGGTGTTGTCGTCGGCGAATTCGATGAACGGCCGGCGCCACAGCGCCCGCACCGCGTCCACCTCGCGCAGCACGCGCTCGACCGGCTTGACGCGGTAGCGCGGGCCGTAGAGCTTGGACGCGGCGCAGAAGTCGCAGTCCCACGGGCAGCCGCGCGAGGTCTGGATCGTCACGCGGTTGTACGGCCCAAGCCGGTGCAGCTCACCGCTCTTGAAGGGGTCAGGCGCGGCCTGTCCCGGCCCGACGTGCTGGAGGAGGTCGAACCGGGGCATGGGCGCCTCGCGCAACGAAAACTCGCCCGGCCGGGCCTCGCGGTAGATGCGCTTGAGGGCGGCCCGCCCGCCGCGGCGGAAGTCGGCCACCACTTGCGGCCAAAGCAGCTCGCCCTCGCCGGCGACGACGGCGTCCGCGTGCCCGGCGACCTCCTCGGGCAGCACCGTGGCGTGCAGACCGCCGAAGACGACCGGCACGCCAAGGGCACGGTAGGCGTCGGCGACGACGTAGGCGTCGAAGGCCCGTGCCGTATAGGTCGAAAGGGCGACGAGGTCGTAGCCGAGGGCCGGCGCCCGCGCGAAGGCGGCCACGTCGTCCACTTCCACATATTCCAGATCCACATCATCGGGAGTGGCGCCGGCCAGCGTCAGCAGGGCCAGGCTCGGCAGCGTGGCGATGACGCGGCCGCGGTTGACGAACTGCGGCAGGGTGATGCCCAGCTCGATGAACTTGCGCGTCTGGAGTTTGACGCCGGCGATGGCGATCAGGCCGATTTTCATGGGCGTGTCCTCCCGTTCTCTTCTCTCCCCGGTACTCCGGGGAGGGGGCTTGGGGAAGAAGGGTTCTGCGTCCCCGCTGGTAGGGGCGGGGTTACCCCGCCCCTGCCATTCCCTTTCCCCCGAAGCGGGGAAGAGGCGAGAAAGACCGTGCCCCCCTTCAGGCACAGCAGCGTCGAGGCCGCCACGACCAGCGGGCCGCCGGCCAGGGCCGCCGTGGGCGCCGCACCCGCGCCGACCAGAACGATCACCAGCAGCGTCGCGGCGGCGGAGGCGGCTAACATCCACTCGCCGACGGCCCGGCGCCAGGTGGGCGCGGCGCGGGCGAGGAAGATGCTGAGCAATCCTAGAATGATGCAATAGGCGTGCCCCAGCCGGGACAGCCGCCGCGGCCAGTTGTTGTAGGCGCCGAGGAAGTCGGGCGCCGGCACGGGGCCGTCGAAGGCGTACAGCCCCATGAACAGGCCGGCGCCCATGCTGGCGGCGATCAAGACCCAGCCCCATACTTCCAGCGGCCGCGCGTGCCGGGCGGCCAGCGTGACGGCGACGCAGACGCCGCTGAAGGTGGCCAGCGCCGGGATCGGCAGCAAGTACTTGATTTCCAGGCGCAGAAACGCCGCCGCCGCCAGGACGGTCGGCATCCCCATCACGCCGATCCACAGGCCGACCTGTCCGGCGCGGACCCCCCACCCCCACCCTCCCCCGCCGCGGGGGGAGGGCAGGGAGCGGGACCCCGCGCGCTCCGCCAGTCCCTGGTAAAGAAACGCCGTCACCGACAGGGCCGTCACCGCCGCCCGGGCGAGACGCAGCATCCGCAAGCGCACGCCGTCCTCGGGGCCGAGGTACGCCAGGGACAGCACGGCCGGCGACGCCCGGGACAAACCCATGACGCCGTCCAGCGCCATCCCGAGACAGAGGATCGGCAGTATCACCCGCGCCCAGGCGTAACGGCGCCGGCCCGCGAGGTCCGCCGCCAGGACGGCGAACCCGACCACGTTCAGCGCCGCCCCAACCGGGACGAGCCAGACGGCCTCGAACCGCCACGGTTCCAGGACGTAGCCCGCCGCGTAGAGCAGTGCGCCCAGGCCGGTCAGGACCGCGGGCAGCAGCCGCTGCCGCGGGGCGGCGGCCGCCAGCAGTTCCGCGCCTAAAAGCTGGAGGAACGCCATGGCCAGGACCACCGCCTGGCCGTGCCGGGCGACCATGCGGGCGCCGCCGGTGATGAGCGCGGGGTTGCGTTCGGCCAGCGACCAGGGATCGAGCCACGCGGCCCAGGCAAAGCCGACGACCAGCAGGGTCCATCCGATCAGGCGGTTCCAGCGCCCGGCGGCGGGCTGCATGGGAGTCCCCTAAAGCGATGTGGTGGACTGTGCCATAACCCCTGCATTTTATGCGGAACGACGGCCGCCGCCCACGGCCCTGACGCCGCGCCGCGCCCTGCCTTCACGCCTTCGACAGCGCGATCTCCAGCGCGTGCCCCTCGATCTTTACCGTCGCCCGGTGCGCCAGCCCATCCGGCGACGGCGCCCACCGCACCGTCAGCGTCTCCGCGCCGATGGTGTCACGGTGCGTTTCGATCGCCTTTTTTAGTTCCGCCCCGTCCGTACCGAGCCAGAGAACGATGCGGTCCTCGATGTTCAGGCCGGCGCTCTTGCGCAGCTCCTGGACGTGGCGCACGATCTCGCGGGCCATGCCGGCCAGGGCCAGCTCCTCGGTGAGCCGCACGTCCACCGTCGCTTCCACGTCCCCCTCGGCCGCCCCCGCCCAGCCGTCCGCCGCCTTGCGCTCCACCCACAGGTCATCCTTCTCGACGGCGACCGGCCCATTTGGCGTCTGCACCTCGCTGGGAATCTCGACGAGCCCCTGACCGTTCGGCCGAACCGCCGCCTCGACAGCCGCTTTCACCTCGGGCAGGCGGCCGCCGTGCTTCTGGCCGAGCGTCTTGAGGTTCGGCTTCACGACCGTCTGGAGCAGCGGTCCCCGAGTCTTGTCGTGGACCGCAACTTTGCGGATGTTCAACTCGTCGCGCAGCAGGTCGGGGAACCGTTCGACGGCGTGCCGCACCGCCTCGCCGCCGTCCACGACCATTTCCGCGAGCGGCTGCCGCACCTTCCGCTTGCCGGCGTTGCGCGCCGCCAGGCCCAGCGAAACAAGCTGCAAGAGAGCGTCCATGTCCGCCGAAAGCCGCTCGTCGATCAGCGCCTCTTCCGCTTGGGGATAGCCGCACAGGTGAACGCTTTCCGGCTCGCCGGCCGTCTTGAGGTTCTGGTGCATCGTCTCCGACAGGAACGGCATGATCGGCGCGAACAGCTTGGCCAGCGTCGTCAGCACCGCGTGGAGGGTCTGGTAGGCGGCCAGCTTGTCGGCGCCCTGTTCGCCCTTCCAGAAGCGGCGCTTGCTGCGGCGAATGTACCAGTTGCTCAGCTTGGCGTCCACGAACCGCTCCGCCTCCAGGCAGAACGTCATCACGTCATAGTTCTCGAACGCCGTTCGCGCGACCTGAATCAGCTTTTGCAGATCCGACAAGATCCAGCGATCCAGGTCGGGCCGCTCCCGCACCGGCACGGGCGGCGCCGACAGGTCGAAGCCGCCGTCCTTCTGCCGGGCGTTGTCGCAGAAGAAGGCGTAGGTGTTCCACAGTTTGATCGTGAACTTGCTGCGCAGCTCGTCGGCGGGGTGGTAGCCGAAGTTGATGTTGGCGGCAGGGTTCGCCCGGCAGAACATCCAGCGCATGAGGTCGGCGCCCATCTTGTCGGCGGCCTCGTCGAACGGGATGGAGTTGCCCCGCGACTTGTGCATCTCCTCGCCGCGCTCGTCGCGCACCAGGCCGTGGCCGAGCAGGTTCTTGAACGGCGCCCGACCCACCATCATCGTGCTTTCCGCCAGCATGGCGTAGAACCAGTTGCGGAACTGGCCGGGGAACGCCTCCGTCACGAAGTCGGCCGGGAACCATTTTTCCCAGTATGAGCGATCCGTGTTGTACTTCATGGTGGAGAACGGCACGATGCCCGCGTCCAGCCACGGATTGCCCACGTCGGGGATGCGCGCCATGAGGTTGCCGGTCTTCGGGTTGCGGACCTTGACCTGATCGATCCAGGGCCGATGCGGCGAATGTCCCTCGAACGTCGGCCACCCCTCGACGGCGCGTTGTTTCAATTCCTCGCGCGAGCCGATCACCTCGAATTCGCCCGTCACCTCGTCCACCCAGATCGGCAGCGCGAGGCCCCAGAAGCGCTTCTTGGAGATCATCCAGTCGCCCATGTTGGCGAGCCAGTCCAGCTCGCGGGCCTGGCCGTTGATCGACTCCGGCAGCCAGCGGCTCTGGCGCACCACCTCCTTGATCTCGTCGCGCCACGACATGGTGATGAACCACTCGTCCACCAGCCGGAACAAGAGTTCCGTCTTGCAGCGCCAACAGTGCGGATAGCTGTGCGGATACTTTTCCACCTCAAGCAGAACGCCCTTCTGCTTGAGGTTGGCGAGGATGGCGTCGGTGGTCGCGGGATCGACGGCGGACTTGCCGGACAAGTCGCCGAAATCGGGGAGGAAGCATCCGAATTCATCCAGTGGGCCGATGATGGGTAGGCTCTGCGCTTTGCCCAGTTGGAAGTCTTCCTTACCGCAGCCCGGCGCAATGTGGACGATTCCCGTGCCCTCTGTCTCGCCAACGTCTTTCCACGCAATAACGCGGTGCGCTTTGCGCGACGACGGTAACGGCAGGAGAGCCGGCGGAATGTGCATCGTGCCCGACTGGAGACGTTGCGTCACACCGTAGGCGGGATTCGGGTAGGATTCCTCTACCACAAATGCTCGCCAGCGCTGCCGCATCTGCGCGATTTCGGCGGGATAGCCGTCCGTCGCCTGCGCCGGCAACTCGTCGAACGGCCCGTCGTAGGCCCAGCCGACCATCTCCGAACCTTTCAGCTCGCCGACGACCTCATAGCCCCCCTTCTCCTTGAAGATCTGTTCCAGCGTTTTCAGCTTGGGCACGTCCTTGACCCACTCCTTGCGCTTGAACTGCTCCTCCAGACGCCGGGCGGTGAAAGCGCCTTTGGCGAGGTAATAGATCTGATCCTTGTGCGATACCTTGAGGTACGTCAGCTCCGGGTTGACGGCGGCCGCGACGTTGCTGGTGAGCGTCCAGGGCGTCGTCGTCCAGGCCAGCAGGTTCTCTCCGGCGCGGCCGCGCAGCGGGAAGCGCACGAAGACGGCCCGGTGGGCGACGAGCTGATAGCCCTCCGCCATCTCCATCTGGCTCAGACCGACCGAACAGCGCGGGCACCACGGCATGGCGTCGTAGCCGCGGTAGATCAGGCCGCGCTCGTGGCATTTCCTCAAAAAGCTCCAGATGGAGTAGTTGTTTTCCTCCGACATCGTGAAGTAGCTGCGCCGCTGGTCCGGCGGCTTGGCCCAGTCCTCGTCGCGGTCCCAGTCCATCCAGTAGCCGAGGCGGATCGACTGTTCCGTTTGGATCTTGGCGTATTTGTCCACGCGCTGCTTGCAGAGCTGCACGAAACGGTCGATGCTCTTCTCAGCGTCGCCCGATACGAGGTTCTCGATGTCGCGCTTGGACTGGAGCTTCAGCTCCTTTTCGACTTCGACTTCTACCCAGAGGCCCTGGCAGTCGAAGCCGTTTTGGTAGCGCTGCTCGCGGCCGTTCATGGCGTGGTAGCGCTGGTAGGCGTCCTTGTAGGTGCGGCCCCAGGCGTGGTGGACGCCCATCGGGTTGTTGGCGGTGATGGGTCCGTCGAGGAACGACCAGCGCGGGCCGCCGCGGTTCTTGGTGCGCAGCTGGTCGAACGCGCCGATTTTGTCCCAGAATTCAAGAACGGCCCGCTCCTGGGCCGGGAAATCGACCTGCGTGTCCACTTTCTCGAACGGCATGACGGACCCTCTCGACGTGGTGCGAATTTCGTTATCCTATCAGAGGACCATCGGGCGCGGGAGATGGCGTCTCGCCAGGCCGTCCGCGCCGATGCTTTCAGGTAGTGTGCGAGTAGCCAAACGGGAATGCGGTGGACCAGACCTTCCGTTACCCATTTTGCGGGGCGACAATGAATCGGCGAGAGCGCAGAAAGCAAATGAAGAACAAGGAGCGGCAGGAGCGGCTGCGCCGGGAGAAGCACGCCCGGCCATCGCCGCCGCACCGGGAGGGCGCGGGCGGGTCCGCGAAAGAGGAGCCGAACGACGCGGAAGGCCTGCCCGACTCGGCTCTGGCGACTGAGTCGTCAATAGCAGAAGCCAGCCCATCCCACACTCCTGAAGACGCCGGCGGCGGGCGGGTGTTTGATGGTCCCCTGGACAACTTCTTCAAGGGGGAACCGGTGCGCCACTGGCTGGACGCGCTTCTCGCTGGAACAGACACTTTTTCGATCGTGAAAACGATCGAACCGGCGGAGTACGTGCCAGGCCATTTGCTGCTCAAGGCGTCTGTGTGTTGTGAGATCCTGGTCGCCGCCGAATTGGTGGCCGCGGGCCGCGGCCGGCCGTCACGGCACTTGCCGGCGCCGGTGGCGGCGTGGTTGCTTGAACGGGACATCCTCTTCAGTCCCGGCGTGGTTGCGATGGCGGCGGCGGCGGTTCGTCGTGTGGGGGATTTTTCGGAGCTGCGTCAGCTGTGGGACACGGTCCGGTTGGCGCCCGAATGGTTGTCCGGGGTGGAGGCCTTGCTCGGCCGGTTGCTGTACTGACGGACTTCATCAACCGCTTAGAGCCTATCCCAAAACCCCTGCCGCCCTCCAGGTGATCCAGGCGCAGGCGAAGTGGAGGAAGGCTTTGTAATTGGGGACTTTTTTCTCCCAGCGGATCAACAGTCGTCGGAAGCGGTTCATCCAACTATGCGTCCGCTCCACCACCCAGCGCCGCGCCCGATACCCGGGGATCTTCTCCCTCGGCTCCGCCTTGGCCCCCCGGCGCTTCTTGACCGGGATGTGGGCTGTGTAACCCCAGCGGGCCACCAGCTCCCGCACCGAGGGGTAGTCATACCCCTTGTCCCCCAGAAAGTGCTGTGGCTTCTCCGGCGTGGGCTCGGGTCGCTCGATCGGGATGCTGTCCAGGGTGGCTTCGACCAGTTTCATGTCGGCCCGGTTGGCCCCGGCCACCTCCAGGCCCAGCGGCACGCCTCGGCCGTCCGTCAGCAGCGAACGCTTCGTGCCCTTTTTGGCCCGATCGGTGGGGTTCTTGCCCGTCTTTTTTCCCCCCGAGCGGGGCCTTGGTCATGGTCCCGTCCAGGCTCTGCCATTCCCAGTCGATGCCGATCTTGTCGTCGTACTCGTGCAAGGCCTTTTGCCACAGCTGGCGGAACAGCCCCCGCTTTTGCCAGCGTTGGAAGTAGCGGTGCAGACTGCTGCCGGAGCCGAACTCGGGCGGGGCGGCCTTCCAGTGGCCGCCGGTACGCAGGACGTAGAAAATGCCGTCCAACACCTGGCGTTGGGGCAAGGGCGGCCGTCCCCCCTTGCGGGAGCGGCGCACCTTGGGCAACAGGGGTTCGATGCGTTCCCAGAGGGCGTCCGGGATACGGAAAGTATCGACAACCGTTTCACGAGAAGCGGCCATGACTCTGCTCCGGTTAGGTAGATAAGTGGCTACTTATATTATACCCTCCGACCGGGTTTTGGGATAGGCTCTTACGCCGGCCGCTCGCCGTCACCGCGTCAGGCACGGCGTCCGCAGCCGGAAGTTGTCGCGGTCGCGCTCCAGCCGGCCGTTGAGTACGAGGGCCGAGCCGCTTAAGAGCGCCATGAACCCGAAACGCCGCCGCACCGCGTCCTTGCACTCCGCCAGCCGGCGCGCGCGCTCGACGGTCGGGTCGGGGAACAGCGCGGCCTGACGCTCCGCCGGCTGCAACGGCGACAACTCCACCCCCAAAAGACGCAACGGCAGCCGGCGCAGGTACAGCCGGGAGAAGCGCTCGTGCGCCGCCGCCTTGAACCGCCCCTCGTCGTCCACGGCCGGCCGGAACGTCTCCCGCGCCTGGTCGGATCGGTAATCTCCGTAACGCAGCGTCAGCGTCAGCCCCCGCGTCGCCAGGCCGCCGAAGCGCAGCCACGACGCCGCTCGATCCAGCAGGTGGTCGAGCATTCCGTTGAGGAAGTCGCAGTCGGCCGTCGGCGGGTCGAAGCTGGTGCAGCGGCTGACCGACTGCGGCGGCCGGTACGACAGCACCGGCCGCGGATCGACGCCGCGCGCCCGGTCGCGCAGCACCCGGCCGCGCTCGCCGAACAGGCCGCACAGCACCGACAGCGGCATTCCCGCGACCTCGCCGACGCGGCGCACGTTCAGCCGCTCCAGGGCCTCCCGCATCTTGTGTCCGACGCCCGGCAGCGCCTCCGCCGGCCACGGCGCCAGGTACGCCGCCTCGCCGCCCGGCGGCACGACCACCAGCGGCGAACAGGCCGTCTGCGTCCGCATTCGCCGGTTCTTCGCGTCCTCCGTGGCGACGGCGGCGACCAGCTTGCTCGTGCCGGCGCCGGCCGACGTGTTCAGCCCGACCTCCGCCTTGATCTGGGCGCGTAGCACGGCCGCGACGGCGGCGGCGTCCACGTCCGGCTGGGTTATGTCCAAATAGAGATCGTCCAAAGCGGGAACTTCGACGCGCGGCGTCTGCTCCAGGCAGACGGCCAGCATCCGCCGGGCGGCCTGCTCGTAACGGCGGTAGTCGCCCGGCAGCACCAGCAGGTCGCGGCACAGCCGCCGGGCGTCGGACAGGCGCATCCCCGTGCGCACGCCCCAGCGGCGGGATTCGTAGCTGCAACTGGCGACGACGCCGGTTCCGACGGCAACCGGCCGGCCGCGCAGGCGCGGGTCGTCGCGCTGTTCGACGGAGGCGAAGAAGGCGTCGGCGTCGATGTGCAGGACGCACGGCGCGGAGCGGACGACATGCGATATCCTCCCGGTGAATTGGCGGAAACCACGCGATGGACGCCGCGGCTGGGAGGACGGAGATACTGTACCAATGTTTAGATTGGATAAGGGGTCTTGTCAAGGTGATTTCGCTGGTTAGCCGCGCCGCGCAGCGGAGCGCTTCTCCCCCGCGCTCCGCTGGCGCGTCGCGGCTAACCGGCACCTGCCGCGCCGCGCAGCTCCCGCAGCTTCGCCCCCACGTCCGGCGCGCGCATCAACGTCTCGCCGACCAGCACGGCACGCACGCCGGCCGCCCGCAGCCGCTCCACATCGTCCCGCGTCCGCACGCCGCTTTCACTCACCAGGCAAACGTCGCCCGGCATCTTCGCCGCCAGCTCCAGCGTGTGTTCCAGCCGCGTCTCGAAGGTGCGCAGGTCGCGGTTGTTGACGCCGACCAGCCGGGCGCCGGCGGCCAGCACGCGCGGCAGGTTCTCGCGGTCGTACAGCTCCACCAGCGCTTGCAGCCCCAACTCGCCGGCTTCCCGCAGCAGCCGCGCCAGCGCCGCGTCGTCCAGCACCTCCGCGATCAGCAGCACGGCGTCGGCCCCGGCCGCCCGCGCCTCCAATAGCTGAAGGCGATCCAGGATGAAATCTTTCCGCAATATCGGCAAAGCGACCGCCGCCCGCACGGCCTCCAGATCGGCGAGGCTGCCCTGGAAAAACGGGCCGTCCGTCAGGACGCTGACGCAGGCGGCGCCGTGCCGTTCGTAGAGGCGGGCGACGGCGGCCGGGTCGAAGTCGGTCCTCATCACCCCGGCCGACGGCGATGCTTTCTTGACCTCGGCGATTATCTGCACGTCCGGCCCGCGTTCCAGGGCGGCGCGGAAGTCGCGCAGCGGCGGAGCGACGGCGGCCCGGCGTTCCAGCTCTGCGGCGGAGATGCGGGCGCGGGTCTGTTCGATCTCCAGGCGCTTGGCGGCGATGATGCGGTCGAGGATGGTGGTCACGAAAAAATCGCTCCGGTTCGGCGAGCGGCGCGGCGTAAGCCCGCCGGTGACGGTTTCACCGGCGGGCTTACGCCGCGCCGCTCGCCAAGTCAGGTGTTGTTCTATCCGGCGGCGGCGGCGGGCGGTAGGATAGCGATCATGCACAGCGACGACCAGCTGACTGAGCTTCCGCCAGGCCTGCCGGCACCCCTCTCCGATTTTTCGACCCCTATCACGATCCGCGTCGTCGCTTTTGTCGTTTTCGTCTACGCGCTCTGGCCGTTCGTGGTGCTGTACGCCCTGATGGCGGCCGGCGTCGTCCCGCGACCGTCGGCCGCCCCGACCCCGGAAGAGGTGCAGGCGCTGACGCGCGTGCAGCTCCTCACCGACGGCATCGCCTTCCCGCTGCAAGTCGCTTCGATTTTGCTGCTGCTGCGGCCGGTGGCGGGCGTGCATCTGGAGCAGATCGGCCTCACGTTCCGGCGCCTCGGCTGGAACTGCCTCTGGGGCGCCGCTGGTTGGCTGATCCTGACGCCGATCTGTTTTGTCGTGAATTACGGCGTGATTCTTCTTTATGGTCAGGAAGCGGCGGCCAATGTGCAGGACCACCCATTCGTCCAAATGGCGCAGCACGGGTTGACGCCGTTGGAATGGTTCTTGCTCCTCTTCACCGCGACGGTTTCGGCGCCGGTGATGGAAGAAGTGGTGTTCCGCGGCGGCCTGCAAGCGTGGCTGGAAGAGCGCCCCTGGGCGCCGCACGTCGCGATGGGCTTGGCCTTCCTCACGGCCGCGGCGACGAAAGGCGGCGACGTCTGCCACGCCTGGCCGCAAGGCGGCCTGCAACTCCTGCTGCACCTTACGCCGATCCTGTTTGTCCTCGGTCTGAGCATCGTCTACCTGGCGGTCTGGCGGTTCAGCCGAACCGGGGCGGCCGTCTTCGCGGCGTCGGCGCTGTTCGCCGCCGTGCATTCCTTCGCGTGGCCCTCGCCGGTGGCGCTGTTCCTGCTGGCGCTGGGCCTCGGCTGGCTGGCGCACCGCACGCGCAGCCTTGCCGGGCCGATCGTGCTGCACAGCCTTTTCAATGCGGTCAGCTGCGTGCTGCTGTTCTTCCCGCAGTCCGGTGTCAGTCCGTAAACGGCAGCACCGACACCACCGCCGGCCGGCGCGTCCCCGCCGCCTCGACCTCGACCGCCGTGCCGGGTTCCTGGTTGCCGCGGCGGATGTACGCCAGAGCGATCGGCCCCAGCCGCGGCGATTGCACGCTGGACGTCACCCGGCCGATCTCCTTGCCGTCGCGGTGGACGAGACTGCCGTGCGGCGCGGGGCCGCCGGTCAATTTCAGGCCGAGCAGCGTGCGGTTGACCTGGCCGCGGTCGCGGGCCATGACGATCGGCTCCTGGCCGAGATAGCACCCCTTCGTATAGCTGATCGCCTGCGCCGCCCGGCCGACCTCCGGCGCGAATGTGTTCTCGTCAATGTCCGGCCCGAACGCCGGCGCGCCTGCTTCGATCCGCAATATCTCATAGGCGTCGCGGCCGGCCGGCGCCGCCCCGGCCTCCAGCAGCCGGTTCCACAGCACCTCGGGCCACGTCGATCCCGCCGGCGTCAGCCGCTCCCAGACCGCTTCCGTCAGCGCCGCCGCCGGGCCGAACACGTCGAAGCCCGGCAGGCCCAGAAGGTCGTGACGGCAGATCGCAAAAGGCGTCAAGGGCACGGCGAAGTATTGCAGGTCCTTCATTTCCTTCAACTGCGGCAGGGCAGCCCCGGCCGTGCGCTCCAGCACGGCCGCCGCCTGCGGCCCCGCGACGTGCAGCTGGAAGAATTCGTGGGTGCGGTCCTGAAACTCGACCTGTTCGCTGATGCGGTGGCGGTCGAGGTGCTTGAACGTCGCCTCGGCGGCGCCCGGCGGCAGGTTGAGCCAGTACGTCGATTCGCCGCGCGGCGTCTTCGCATGGAAGATCAGGAAACACGCCACGACGCGGGCCTTGGCGGTCAGCGCGAAGGCCTCGCGCCCCTCGCCCGCCGGCAGGTTCAGCACGTCCTGGCTGGTGAGGTTGTGCAGGAAGCGCCCGGCCTCGGGGCCGGTCAATTCGAGCTTGCCGCGGTGCGACTGGTCGAAGACGACGCAGCCCGCCCGCGCTTGCCCGTGCTCCCGAAGGGGATCGCCGAAGTGGGCGGGAACGGCCCAGCCGCCTTCGTCCGTGAAGGCCGCGCCGGCCCGCGCCGCCGCGGAGTGGAGCGGGGTGGGTTGCGACATGACGGACCTCGCAAAACGAAACGAACCGCGGGGAGGCGACGCGCCCCACGGTTCGTTCTATGCGCTTTGCCGTCAGCCGACCGCCGGCAGGGCCGGCTCGGCGAGGCGGAGGTGGGGCAGCAGCGCGGCCATGCCGTCCCGGCGGTCGGCCAGCGCGGCGGCGCCGACGAACTCGGCGAAGTCGGCATGGCGCGGCGTCGGGTCGGCGGCGACGAGGACGACCCGCATCGACGGACTTTCCCCCGTCAATTTGTCGCAGGTGAGCCAGCCGCTCTCTTCGGGCAGGTCGGCCTGGAGCGACGACGAGCTGCGGCTGGAGCATCCGCGCCAGGCGGCGCACCTCCGGCCCGCTCTGCGCCGCGTAAACGTCCCACCCCTGGCGGCGGAACGTGCGGAGGACCTGGGCGGTGTAACCGGCGTCGGCGTGGGCCAGGATCAGGCACGGGCGATACCCGGCGCAGTCTTCGGACGCGGCGTTCATGGGCAACTCCTTCTTCAGCTCGGGGGCGACGTCCGGCGGCGTCCGGCCGGGTTTCGCTTCCTGTCCCTGGGAAGACGGTCCTCACTACCAAATAGTTCGCTCGCTCCTGGCCAATCTTTTATGCGCCGGCAATCTTTGCCGTGGAGGCGGTTTCCTCATGAGCCGCGCGACGACGGACGGATTCTCCTTGCCGGACCCGATGCGGCAGGCTACAAACACGCCACGGAAGCGGGAAAACGCGGGCGGCCGGGAGAAGGCGGGAAACGACGGCCGTCTTCGACACCTTCGACGGAGAGCGACCTCAACATGGCAAGCAAAACTTCTCCATCCAAGAAGACGAAACAGCCGGCCGCTTCTGACGCGCCGGTTACGTCCCGGATACGTCAAGTCATCGAAGCCGGCGAGGGCCTGCTTCGCCTGGCGCCGACCTGGGTGCCGCGCTCCTTTCTTATGCCGGGCCGCCGCATCAAGTTGGCGCCGCAGGACGTTTACGCCCTCGGCGCCCACCGCGGCGGCATCGACGAGCGCTGGTTCGGTTCCACCACGACCGCCGCCAACGAGGGCGCCCCGCCGGACGAGGGACTCAGCTACGTCGTCCATGAAGGGAAACGAGCCTTCACCCTGCGCGACGCCGTGGCCGCCGAGGGGCCGCGACTGGTCGGCCGGGCCATCTGGGAGAGGTACCAACGCTGGCCGGTCTACAGCAAGTTTTTCGACAACCTCGGACCGATCCCGCACCACATGCACCAGAGCGACGCACAAGCAGCCCTCGTGGCTCAACAAGGTAAACCGGAGTCGTATTATTTTCCACCTCAGTTGAACGCTGTCGGCAACAACTTTCCCTACACCTTCTTCGGCCTCGAACCCGGCACGACCAAGGAAGACATTCGCCGCTGCCTGGAGCGCTGGAACGAGGGCGACAACGGCATCCTCAACCACAGCAAAGCCTACCGCCTCCAGCCGGGCACGGGCTGGCTGGTGCCGCCGTGCGTGCTGCACGCCCCCGGATCGCTCGTCACCTACGAGCCGCAGTGGGGCAGCGACGTTTTCGGCATGTACCAGTCGCTGGTCGAAGGCCGGCCGGTGCCGTGGGGCCTGTTGGTCAAGGACGTGCCGCCCGAGAAGCACAAGGACCTCGACTACCTCGTCGAACAGCTCGACTGGGAGGGCAACGTCAATCCCTCCTTCAAGGATAGCCATTACCTGGAACCGATCTCCGTCGCCGACACGGCCTCGGCGGGATACGTGGACCGCTGGGTCGTGTACGGCAAGTTCAGCGGCAAGCAGCTGTTCACGGCCAAGGAGCTGACCGTCCATCCCGGCGCCCGCGCAACAATCAAGGACAACGGCGCCTACGGACTCATCGCCGTTCAAGGGACGGGAAAGATCGGCCAACTTGCGCTGCAAACGCCGGCGATGATCCGCTACGGCGAGCTGACGGAGGACGAGGTGTTCGTCTCGGCCGAGGCGGCGCGGCAGGGCGTCGTCTTCGAGAACGCGGGCATCGAGCCGCTGGTGACGCTGCGCTACTTCGGGCCGGACGCCAACCCGGACGCGCCGGCGGTCGGCGACTATAAGAAGTAGTGACGATGTGCGGTTAGCCGCGACGCGCAGCGGAGCGCTCCGTCGAAGCGCTCCGCTGCGCGTCGCGGCTAACCGAAATGCCATCCCGAGGAATCCCCCCATGAAAAAGCTCTCCATCGGCAGCTGGGCGTATCTCTTCAACCAGGACAAGCCGACGACGGACTTCCACGTCATCCTGCACAAGCTGCAAGACCTCGGCTACGACGGCGTCGAGCTGGGCAGCTTCGGCGCCCACCCGACGCCGTTCTCGCATCCCACCAAGGCGGATCGGCAAAAGCTTAAAAAGGAAGTCGCCGACCACGGCCTGGAGTTCTCCGGCATCGCCGTGGACCTGTGGGGCTTCAAAAAGCCGGGGCCGTCCATCCTCGACGAAAGCCCGGCGCCCTACGTGGCCGCCTTCCTCGGCTACACCGTCTTCGGCGCCGACCTCGGCATCAAGACCATCCGCGTGGACGCCGTCGAGCCGCCGGACTTCTTCCAGACTTCCGGCATGGACCCCAAGGTCGGCGTGGATCGCGTCGTCACGGTCTGGGACAAGTGCAGCAAGATCGCGGCCGACCACGGCATGAACCTGACGTGGGAGTTCGAGCCGGGCTTTCTGTTCAACAAGCCGTCGGAAGTGCTGCGAATCGTGGACGCCGTGCGGGCCAGGGGCAACCCGAACTTCGGCGTCATGTACGACACCTGCCACGCTCACATGTGCGCGGCGGTCGGCGCCAACCAGACCGGCGCGAAGGAGACGCTGCCGGGCGGCGCCCTGGAATTGCTGGACAAGCTCAAGGGCAAGATCACGCAGGTCCACCTGATCGACTCCGACGGCAGCCTCAACGAACACAACACCAGCACACACAACCCATTCGGGACCGGCAAACTCGACTTTGACAAGCTGCTGCCGGCGCTGAACAAGGCCGGCGTGCCGAACGACTGGTGGGTGGTGGACCTGTGCTTCTGGCCGGACGCCTGGAGCGTGACGGCCGACTCCAAGCACTTTCTCGACAAGATGCGGAAGCAGTACGCGGGCTGATCGTCTTTCCGGCCCGCGGCCGCGCCGCGGGCCGCCTTTTGGGGAGGGAACGCCGATGGCAGCCCCGACCGCCGCGAAACCGAGGTACGAAACTCTCGCCGACGTGTTGGACGTCGTCGGCGACGTCCCGGCGGATCGGATCCGAATGCTGCCGCCGCCCGGCCGCGCGACGGAGAAGGACGTGATCGCGGCGATGGAGGCGCCGCGGAAGCGGCTGTGCGAGCTGATCGACGGCGTGCTCGTGGAGAAAGCCGTGAGGACGCGCGAAGCGCTTCTGGCCGGCGAGATTGTGCGGCTCCTTTGGCACTTCGTCGATCCCGGCGATTTAGGAGTCGTATTGCCCGGCGACGCCTCCTTGCGATTGCTTGCCGGGTTGGTGCGCTTTCCGGACGTGAGCTACATATCCTGGAATACTATCGGGGCGGATGAATTCCCGGATGCTCCTATCGCGGGCCTCGTGCCCGACCTGGCCGTTGAGGTGATCAGCGCGGGCAACACGAAGAAAGAGATGAAGCGCAAGCTCCGCGACTACTTCGTCAGCGGCGTCCGCCTGGTCTGGCTGGTCTATCCGAAGACGCAGACCGCGGAGGTCTACACCGCGCCGGACGAAGTGCGGCGCATCGGAAAGAACCAATCGCTCGACGGCGGCGACGTGCTGCCCGGCTTTCGGCTGCCGCTGAAAGGGTTGTTCGCACGGCTGAAGCGCCGCAAGCGCTGACCCTATACAGGAGTTCCGATGTCGGCGATGCAATCCCTGCGAACCCTGTCCGCGCTGGGCCTTATTGCCTTGCTCCCGTCCCTCTCGTCCGCCGGCGAGCAGCCCGGCGGGACGACATTGGCCGACCACCTGGCGCCCCTGGCCAAGGCCCACAAGGGCAAGGTCGCGATCGCCGTCAAAAACCTGGAAACCGGCGAGAGCTGCTACCTCAACGCCGACGAGCCGATGCCGACCGCCAGCCTCATCAAGGTCGCCGTGCTGGTCGAGGCCTATCTCCAGGCCGATGAGGGCAAGATCAAGCTGACCGACCCCGTCACCCTGCACGACGAGGACAAGGTCCCCGGCAGCGGCGTCCTGACTGAGAACTTCAGCGACGGTGCGACCTTCCCCCTGCGCGACGCCGTGCGCCTCATGATCGCCTTTTCGGACAACACGGCGACGAACCTCGTGCTGGACAAGGTCGGCGTCGCCGCCGTCGATAAGCGGATGGAGGCGTGGGGCTTCCCCAACACCAAGATCAACGCCAAGGTCTTTCGCGGATCGACCACCTCCGTCGATCCCGAACGGACCAAACGCTTCGGTCTCGGCTCGACGACGGCCCGCGAGATGGTCGGGCTGTTCGAGGAGCTGGCGGCCGGCGACCGCCTGCGGCCGGCGCTCAAGCAGGCCGTGCTCGGTCATCTGAAGAAGAACCAGGACAAGGACAAGTTCACCAGCTTGCTGCCGCCGGGAACGGTCGTGGCCCACAAGGACGGCGCCGTGGACGACGCCCGCACCGACGCCGGGGTCATTTACACGCCCGGCGGTGCCGTGGCCGTCTGTGTGCTCACCGCCGACAACGAGGACCAGCAGTGGCGGCCGGACAACGCCGGCAACGTGCTCTGCGCCCGCGTCGCCAAGGAGGTCTACGACCACTTCGCCGCGCCGGCCCCGAAATAACATCTTTGAGGACCGCTCTCATGGCAAAACCACTCAACGTCGGCATGATCGGCTATGGCTTCATGGGCAAGGCGCACTCCAACGCCTACTGCCAGGTCAACCACTTCTTCGACCTGGAATACCGGCCGTTCCTCAAGGCCCTCTGCGCCCGCAGCGCCGACAAGGCCAAGGACTTCGCCGCCCGCTGGGGCTACGAGTCCGTCGAAACCGACTGGCGCAAGCTGATCGAGCGCAAGGACATCGACCTGATCGACATTTGCACGCCCAACAACACCCACGCCGAAATCGCGACCGCCGCGGCCAAGGCCGGCAAGATGATCCTGTGCGAGAAGCCGCTGGCCATGAACGGCCCCGAGGGGCTGAAGATGGTCGAGGCCGTCGAAAAGGCCGGCGTGGCGAACATGGTCTGGTACAACTACCGCCGCGTGCCGGCTGTGACCCTGGCCAAGCAGCTCATCGAAGAGGGCCGACTCGGCAAGATCTTCCACTACCGGGCCAAGTTCCTCCAAGATTGGACGATCAGTCCCGAGCTGCCGCAAGGCGGCGCGGCCCTGTGGCGGCTGGACGTGGCCGCCGCCGGCAGCGGCGTCAGCGGCGACCTCCTCGCCCACTGCATCGACACCGCCCTTTGGCTCAACGGCCGCATCGACAGCCTCAGCGCCATGACCGAGACCTTCATCAAGGAGCGGAAACACAACCTGACGGGCAAGGTCGAGAAGGTCGGCATCGACGACGCCTGCACCTTCATGGGCCGGTTCCAGAACGGCTCGTTGGCCCTGTTTGAATCGACGCGCTACGCCCGCGGCCACAAGGCGCTCTACACCTTCGAGATCAACGGCGAACACGCCTCGATCTTTTGGGACTTGCACGACCTGCATCGGCTGCAATACTTCGACCACCGCGACCAGGGCGTGGTGCGCGGCTGGCGGTCGATCCATGTCTCGGACGGCGACCACCCGTACATGGGCAAGTGGTGGGTGCCGGGTTTGCAGATCGGATATGAACACAGCTTCACGCATCAAGTGGCCGACTTCCTGGACGGCCTGGCGAAAGGGAAGCCGGCCATGCCCGACTTCCGCGACGCCTACCGGACGCAGGTGGTCCTCGATGCGATCCTGGACTCGGCAAAGGGGGGAAACTGGGCCAAGGTGAAGGAGGCGTAGGGGAGCCAGCGGTTAGCCGCGACGCGCCAGCGGAGCGCTCCGTCCCAAGCGCTCCGCTGCGCGTCGCGGCTAACCGGCTAACCGCTGACATCGCCTTTTGCCTTGACATTAGTTCTTGCCGTCATTACTGTTGAAGCACTCCACGACGATCCGGCCGGTTCGACCGGCGCGTTCACCAGGAGATGGACCCGTGACCAAGAAAGAGATCGTCAAGCAGATTTCGGAGCGCATCCACCTCACGCAGCTGAAGACGAAGGAAATTGTTCAGCAGACGTTCGACGCCATCGTGGAAACGCTGATCGAGGTCGGCCGCATCGAGCTGCGCAACTTCGGCGTCTTCGAGGTCAAGCGGCGCAAGGCGCGCAAGGCCCGCAACCCGCGCACCGGCGAAAAGGTTGATGTGCCGCCCAAGAACGTCGTCACGTTCAAGCCCGGCAAGGAGATGGAAGAGCGGGTCCGGCAGATGACCAACGTGGCCGACCTGGCCGACGAGGAAGACGAGGCGGTGACGGCGGACGTCGGCAACGGCCAGCGCGACCACGAAGAGAAGAGGCCGCGGGCCTCCCGTCCGCGCAAGACCTCCTGATCCTTTCCGACGGCGCCGCCCGTCTCAAGTTTTCTTTCCCTTCCGCCGATACAACCGTTAGGCTCCGTTTCACCCGCGGGGGCTGTAAGGCCCCCTCACCCGACGCCCCCGGCAGCCGCTCATCGCGGCCGCCGGCGCCAGGGAGGGTGCGCTCGTGCGCCGGCCGGCGTGGCCGGGACCGCCCTTCTTCATCGGGAGCCAGGGAGGCTTGTCATGCGGCGTCTCGTGATCGCCCTCGCGGCGGGCGGCATGTTGCTCGGCGTCAGCGGCTGCTTCATCAACGAATACTCCTCCGACCCCAACCGGCGCGTCGTCGAGCTGCTCAACCAGTCCGAAGACCTCCGCCAGATCGCGGACGAGTGGGAGCGCTTTTGGTTCCTCGATCACCCGTCCCACATGAGCTACGATCGGGTGGACGGCAGCCTGGAGTGACGCGCGGGATCAAGACGAGCGGCCGGCTCACGCCGGCCGCTCGCCCTACTCCTTGCTCGCTATCTCTTTCAGCAGCCGCGCGCACTCGGCGTCCTTCTCCGCGTCGCGCCGCAGGATCGTGACGACTTGCGGCCGCGTCTCCGGCGGCAGCTTCCCGTCCAGGAAGGCCTGGCCGACGCGGCGGGCGTCCTCGGGTCCGACGCCCAGCGCCGCCAGCGCGGCCGCGGCGGACATACGCAATTTCGGATCTTTCTCGTCGAACAAACCCAGCAGCCATCCGGCCGCCTTGGCGCCGGCCACGGTCCCGCCCGCCCCCAGCACCTCGGCGCTCGCCTGCTTCACGGCCGCGTCCTCGTTCGGGTGGGCGATCAGATAGTCCACCATCGGCGCCAGCGACAGAGGCGGGTCGAGGAGATAGTTCCCGTAGGAGCGGACCAGGGCGGCCCGCTGCTCGGCTTTCAGGTGCGGGTTCTCCAGCACGCGCGGGATGGCGTCGGCGGCCGGCCTGGTCCGCATCATCGTGAACGCCTGCACCACCTTGTCCGTTTCCTTCTCCACGCCCGACTCTCCGAGGGCGACCAAGCGATTTACGCCCGGTTGGCCGAGGTTCTCGATGGCCCGCACCAGACCGTCGCTCAGGCAGCGGTCGCGCCCGTCGTCGTTGGCCCAGGTGTTCACGAGGTTGTCCGCCGCGCCGTCGGCGGCGACGTGACTCATGGCCAGCGCCGCCGAGCGTCGCACCTCCGGCGCGGCGTCGATCAAGGCGCGCAGCAGGACCGCGTGAACGTCGTCGTCTCCCTTGGCGGCGTTCAGCCCCAGCGCGTCGGCGGACAGGCGGCGGACATCCGCGTTGGAATCGTGTTCCAGCGCGAGCAGCACCGTGGCTTGCACATCGTTGTTCCACATCGATTGCAGGGCGCCGAGCGCCGCCTCACGCGCCGCGTCGGGCTGGTCGGCGTCCTTGAAGAGTGTGACGAGGGCAGTACGATTCTTTTCACCGCGCCGCGCCAGCTCTTGCCGGGCGTGGTCGCGGTCGCTGCCGTCGTCGCTCGCCAGCGCCTTGACCAAATCGTCGTCGCCGAGTTTCGTGATCTTGGCCCACGAATCCATGCCGCGCGGCGGCAGGGCGGGCTGGTCCTTCGTGCCGGCCCAGGTGAGGCGGTAGATGCGGCCGTGTTTGTCGTCGCGGCCATCGACGAGATAGACGGCGCCGTCTGGGCCGAGGACCGGCTGGCCGGGTCGGAATAGCCCATCGTCACTCTTCAGGAGGTCGAATTGCTCCACGACCGCGAACGTCGCCCCTTTGCGCTCCGCCTTGTAGGCGTGGACGGCCTGGGGACCTGTCGATCCGGACGCGAAGATCAGGCCTCGGTAGTTCTCGGGGAACCGCGTATCGTCGTAGATCAGAACGCCGGCAGACCGGCTGCCGGTGGCAGCCAGCATTGGCGGCAGTTTGCCGGGCAGTCCGCCGGCGGCGGTCGCCCGAAGCGGATCGGGCAGGGAGCGGCGACCGTCGAGCATTCGCCATCCGAAATCGATCCCTTCGGCGACGTGCATCAGACGGGCCTGCGCGAACGGACCTTCCCGCTCGTCGTCGCCGTTGTCCGTCTGGAACAGGTTCCCGACCGCGTCGAACGAGGCGGACCCGAAAGGACCGACAAAGCCGATGGCGAATGTTTCCATCTTCGAGCCGTCGGGGTGGCAGCGGAAGACCGCGCCGGTGCGCAGCGCCGTCGCCCGGCTGCCGTCGGAACCCTCCACGATGTTGTCACCGCCGCCGCCCGAGATGCACAGCCGGCCGTCGGGACCGATCGCCATGCCGCAGGCATTGTGGACGCCGCCGAAGCCCTGCGCGACGACCTCCTTCACGTCGTAGGCGCCTTCCCCCTTGCTCTGCTTGTAGCGCCGCACCGAGCCATGCCCGCAGACGTACAGCCAGCCGTCGTGGAGCAGCAGGCCGTATGGCATTTCATCTTCAAAAGCGACCTGCGACTGGTCATAAACGCCCTTGCCCTTCGTGTCGCTCAGCGTCTTGACCACGTCATGGACCTTCTTGGACCACACCCAGCCGCGGCGCTTGCTCCCGTCCTTGTACGGGAACGTCAGCTCTTCCTGAAACGGCGGATCGTTCGGAGGGGCCGGCGTCCAGTCGATGACGTAGGGCGTCCCGTCGTCGCCGAAGGCCAGGGCCAGCGGGCCGACGACGACCGGATCTTCGGCGACAATCTCGACCTTGACCCCCTCCGGCGTCATGTATCCCTTCAGCCGGGGGTCGTTGGCGCCCTGGTCGATCATTTTGACCCAATCCGGGGCGGGTATGTCTGCGGCAACCGGCTTGTCCTCGGCGCGGGTCGAGAAGGGAACGGCCGCCGCGAGGCTCATCAGGACGGCGAGTCGGCAGAGGGACGCTTTCACGCGGACATCTCCTGGCGAGGGACGGGGCGTACCCGTTACTTTACCGCAAATCGCCGCGACCCGGTAGAATAGCGGCCGTCGCAAAGTGTCCATTGGGAGCGGGCAGGGCGCCCGCGTCATCTCTATTGAGGAATCGAGTCATGATCCGAACCTGTAGTGTCGCCGTCGCGGCCTTCGCCGCCGCGCTGGCCCTCGCCGCCGGCCCCGCCCCCGACGAGGCCAAGCTCCCCGACGCCGCCCGCACCGCCCTGGAAAAGGCGGACCAAATCGATGTGCTGTCCATCGACCCGCAGGGCGGCGAAACCGGCAAGGACGCCTTCCACGAGTACAAGGTGCTGGCCCGCACGACGGTAAAGGACGCCGACGCCCGCAAGGATATCGCGGCGGCCGTGGAGAAAGGCGTCGCCGAGGGCGGACCGATCGCCAAGTGCTTTGAGCCGCGGCACGGCCTGCACGTCGTCTTCAAAGACAAGACTTACGACTTCCTCATCTGCTACCAGTGTTCCCAGATCCAGATCTTCACGGGCAGCGCGGAGGCGGAGACGGTCGCCACCTCGGGCGCCTCGAAAGCGACCCTCGACAAGGCGCTCAAGAACGCTGATGCGCCGAAGTGAAACAAGGATCGTCGGAGCCGCGACCGTAAGGGAGCGGAGAGAAGCCCGCTCCCTTACGGTCGCGGCTCTGATTGAGATAGCCGTGCCTACGATTGGTTTCGCCGGCCCGCCTCCGCAAGCAGTTCCTTGAGGGCGCCGAGGTCCACCGGCTTGGCCAGGTGGGCGTCGAAGCCGGCCTCCAGGCAGTTGCGGCGGTCCTCCTCCGAGGCGTGGCCGGTCAGCGCGACCAGCAGCACCGACGCCCCCAGCCCGGTTCGCAGCTGCCGCGCCACCTCCAGGCCGTCCAGCTCCGGCAAGCCCAGGTCCACCAGCGCCACGTCGGGCCGCCCGGCCAGCGCCGCCTCGACGCCCCGCGCACCGTCGGGGACCGCCTCGACGCGGTGGCCCAGCAGCGTCAGCAGCTGTTGCAGCGTCGAACGGGCGTCGGCGTGATCTTCGATGATAAGGATGTGCAAAGAGGGAGAACCCGGCGCAGTCTGGTCGGCCGGCGGCGGCGCCGCGGACGCGGCGGACGCGGCCGGCAGGCGGACAAGGAACTCGCTGCCCCGGCCGGGGCCGTCGCTCTGGACCGCGACGCGGCCGCCGTGCAGCTCCACCAGCTGGCGCACCAGCGTCAGGCCGATGCCGAGGCCGCCGCGGGAGCGCGGCCGGGAACGGTCGATCTGCGTGAACAGGTCGAAGACGCGGCCCAGCATCTCCTTTTCGATGCCGACGCCGTTGTCCTGCACCGAAAGCACCACCTCGTCGCCGTGGCGGCCGGCCGTCAGACGAACGCGGCCGCCGTTGTCGGTGTACTTGGCCGCGTTGGTCAGCAAGTTGACGATTACCTGGACGATGCGGGCCTGATCGCCCTCCATGCGCAGCGGTTCCGTCGGCAGCAACACGGCCATCTGGTGGCCCTGGGCGTCAAAGAGCGGCGCCGTCGTCTGGATGGCCTCGGCCACGGCCGCCGCCAGGTCGAACGTGGTGCGCCGCAGCTCGATCTTGCCCTGCGCAATCCGCGTGAGGTCGGCCAGATCGTCTACCAGCCGCACCATTTGCTTGATCTGCCGCTCGACGATGTCGCGGGCCTGCGCGACGCTGGCGTCCACCGGGCCGAGCAGCTTCAGCACTTCGACGGAGTGCAGAATCGGGGCCATCGGGTTGCGCAGCTCGTGGGCCAGGACGGCCAGGAACTCATTCTTGCGGTGGTCCGCCTCGCGCAGCTCCTCCGCCTGCTTGCGAAGGTCCTGTTCGAGCGCGTGATAGCCGGCGTCGCGGTGACGGACATAGGCGGCGACGCTGGCGGCGATGGCCTCGTCCAGGGCCAGGCCGATCGCCTGCACCTCGCGCCGGACGAGCGGCCGTTGCAGCGCGGCTTCCAGGTCCTCGAACAGGACGATGCGGAGTATTTGGTAGTCGCGCACCAACTCGGTCAGCGACCAGCCGGCCTCCCAGCGCTGCTCGCCGTGTTCCGCGGCGAGGCCGCGGTGCGGCGCGGTTTCGGCCGTGGTGGATTCGGCGAGGGACCGGCCGAGCGCCTGGAGGAACTGGGGCAGTTGGTCGCGGAGGACCTGTTCATGAACGCGGTCGGCGTGCGGCTGCTCCTCGGCGGCGCGGCGCGACCATCGTTCGATGAGAGCGGGGGTGCGGCTCTGGAGGGCGCGGCCGATTTCGAGGTGCTGCTCGGCCCGCAACACCTGGGGGTCGATGGTCATGCCCGTTGCCTCACTGGCGTGGCGTCGTCGAAGCGGTCGCGAGTCATTCCCCTATTATAGGGCCACGAGCGACCTCTGCCAGCAAGGCTTCGCCGTTGGGCGATCCCTCCCCGACGACGCCGCTCGCCGCGCGCGGCCGGCTGGTAGGATACCCTTACCGAACCTGCCCCCACCCCGCCGCCCGGAAGGCCGCATCATGGACCCCGCCGTCCTCGACGATATCGAACGCACCCTCGCCGACCAAGGGCCGGACGCCGCCGTCAACCGTCTCTGCGACCGCCTGCGCCAGGATAAGGACTATCACGCCCTCTTTTATGCGCTGCTCATGAAGAAGCGGCACGAGCTGGGCGTCTCGCCGGTGCCGACGGGGCCGGCCAAGGACCTGCCGAAGGCCGTCCACACGTCCTACGAGGACGCCATCCGCGAGGCGGGCCGACTGGTCGGCGGCCTGTACGTCCAGGACGGCCAGCTGCCGCAGGCCTGGGCGTATTACCGGATGCTGGGCGAGTCGGCGCCGATGCGGGCGGCGCTGGAGGCGCACGTGCCGGCCGAGGGCGAGGATCTTCAGCCGCTGGTGCAAATCGCCTTTTACGAGGGCGTTCATCCGCGGAAGGGTTTCGACTGGGTCCTCGACCGCTACGGCATCTGCAGCGCCATCACGAACCTGGGCGGCCAGGAGTTGCCGCTCCCGCCGGAGGACCGGCAATACTGCCTCCAGCGGTTGGTGCGGGCGCTGTACGCGGAGTTATGTTCCCGGCTGGCGGCCGACATCGAACGGCACGACGGCCGACGGCCGACGGAAGCCGCCCACCCCAACCCTCCCCCACCCGCGGGGGGAGGGCAGGGAGGGGGGGAGCGCGGCACGGTCCTGCGCCTGATGGAGGGCCGTGACTGGCTCTTCGAGGACGACGGCTACCACATCGACACCTCCCACCTCAGTTCGGTCGTACAAATGGCCGTCCACATGACGGCGAGCGACGAGCTGCGGCTGCGCGCGAGATGTGCGCTTACGGCAAGCGGTTGTCGCCGCGCTTCCGCGGCCGCAACGAACCGCCTTTCGAGGACTTGTACGAGTCGCATGATCGGTATTTAGCGATCCTGACCGGCGACGACGTGGAGGGCGGGCTGGCCTACTTCCGCGAACAGGCCGACAAGGCGGAGGCGGCGGGCGAAGGCACGTTCTCGGCGGAAGTGCTGGTGAATCTGCTGCTGCGGCTGGACCGGCCGAAGGATGCGCTGGCGGTGGCTCGAAAGCATTTGGCGAAGGCGGACGGCCGACGGCTGACGTGTCCGGGCGTCGCGGAACTGGCGCAGCAGGTCGGCGACTACAAGACGCTGGCCGAGGCGGCGCGGGAGCAGGGCGATGCGGTGCATTTCCTGGCGGGGCTGCTGGGGGCGCGGAAGGAATAGGCGAAGCTGAACCGCGGTTCAGCCTTCCTTCCGGATAACCCAGGTGGGGAGCACACGCACGACGCGCCGCTGGGGATCGACTTCAAATGTGATCGCCAAAGGAACTTGAAACAGGATGCGCCGTCTCGGCCCGCGCGACTCCCCTTCGTTGGTCGGGTCCCGTTCCAACCGTCGGTCGATGGCGTGATTCGCTGCCGTGATCGCTTTCCGTTGGGCCGAGTCGGCCCCGGCCCAGACTGCGGCCAACTCATTCAGCGCGGTCTGGAGCCAATCCACCTGGAACATTACAGCTTCTCCAGGTAGGCAATTACCTCAGCCGTGGTGTACGTCTTTTCATTCGACCGAGAGCGGCGGTCCAACTCCTCCTCGCTCACCTGTGGTTCCCGCGGCCCATACAGGGACGAGTCCTCCGCGGGGAAATAGCTGCCGAGCACCTGCCCGGCCTCGTCGCACAGTTCCACCGGCTCTGTCAGTTGATGGAGCTTGGCGGGCAGATTCGCGTCAATCAGCACTCGGGTCATGGCAGCACTCTCTCGGATAATGGAATGTTTCGGGTCGGATCGACGCCCGACCCGAAACGAAGACTTTTCGCCTACTCCTTCTCCAGCTCCGCCATCAGCGCCTGCGTCATGTTCAGGTTGCAGTAGACGTTCTGCACGTCGTCGTGGTCGTCCAGCGATTCCAGCAGCCGCAGCACCTTGCGGGCCGCCTCCACGTCGGCGTCCACCGGCGTCTTCGGGACCTGGGCCAACTCCGAATTGGTGACGTTGAGGCCGGCCTTCTTCAGCGCCTCCTGCACTTTGTTGAAGGCCTGCGGTTCGCAGACGATCTCGAAGCTCGCCCCCGTGCGCCGCAGGTCGTCGGCGCCGGCGTCCAGCGCCTTCTCCATCATGGCGTCCTCGTCCAGCTCCTCCGCCGGGACGTGGAAGACGCCCTTGCGCTCGAACAGGTAGCCGACGCTGCCGGCCGAACCCATGTTGCCGCCGCAGCGCTCGAAGATCTTGCGGACCTCGCCGTTGGTGCGGTTGCGGTTGTCGGTCAGCACTTCGACGAGCAGGGCCACGCCGGCCGGGCCGAAACCCTCGTAGGTGATTTCCTCGAAGGTCAGCCCCTCGACCTCGCCGGTGCCGCGCTTGATGGCCCGTTCGATGTTGTCCTTGGGCATCGACACTTCGCGCGCCTTGTCGATGGCGTAGCGCAGCTTGAGGTTCATGTTCGGGTCGCCGCCGCCGTGGCGGGCGGCGATGATGATGGCGCGGCTGAGCTTGCTCCACAGCTTGCCGCGCTTGGCGTCCACGGCCCCCTTCTTGTGCTTGATCGTCGCCCAGTGGCTATGGCCGGACATGGCGTCTCCTCTTGGTTGAGTAGTCAGGGGTCAGGGGTCAGGGGTCAGGGGTCAGGGGTCAGGGGTCAGGGGTCAGGGGTCAGGGGTCAGGGGTCATTGACCGGATGGCTTGCCCTCGTGATTCCTGACCCCTGACCCCTGACTCCTAGGGTTTCAGTTGCCGGAGTTTTTCCTGGATCTCGGGCAATCGGTCGTCGGGCCGACGGCTGACGGTCTGGTAAAGGTTGACAGCCTTGCGCCAGGCGTCGCCCGCCTTCGCCGGCATTTGGGAGCGGAAATAAACGTCTCCCAGGTGGTCCCAAACCTCCGGCGCGTCGGAACCGCCTTGCAGCGACACGGCCCGCTCCAGCTCGCGCCGCGCCTCGGCCAGCTGGCCCCGGCGGAACAGCACCCAGCCGAGGCTGTCCACGTAGGACGAATTGTCCTGGTCGCCGTCGAGGACGAGTTCGTCGCCCTGCGTGCGCTGCTTGCGGTCGAGGTCGATCGCCTTGCGGATCATCCGCTCCGCCTCGGCGAGGTTCTTGCTGCGGTCGGCCCACTGGTAGCCCAGGTCGTTGTTGGCCGCGGCGTCGTTCGGGTCGGCCTTGAGCACCAGCAGCAGCTGCTCCTCCGACTTTTCCGGCTTGTGGGCCGCCGTGTAGGCCATCGACAGCACCATGCGGACCTCGCGCACGTCCCCCGCCGTATTATACTCCTTCATCAAAGCTAAACACTCCACCTCCGCCTCGGCGTGCTTGCCGGCCTCCGACAGCATCTCCGCCCGGAACAGGCGGTAATGCAGCCGGCTGTCGGCGTCGCCGGCCTTGCGGACCACCTCGTCGGCCGCGTCCAGCGCCTCGGCGTCCTTGCCCAGCGCCATCAGCGCCACAGCCAGGTCTTCGTACAACGGCGCCAGGTGCGTGTTCTCGTTCTTCAACCCTTGCGTGGCGACCGTCACCACGTCTTCATATTTATGCGCCAGCATGAGTACGCGGAGAAGGCCGAAGTAGACCTCCTGCTCGTCGCCGCGGACGACGCCGCCGGCCGGGTCGAGACAGCTGCGGTACAGCTCCTCGGCCGCGTCGAGCTGGTGGGTGCGCGCCGCCAGGACGGCCAGCAGCACGCGCGTCGAGAACGCCAGGCCGGCCCGTCCGGTCAACCGCTGCCGCGCCTCCTCCAGCATCTTTTTGACGAGATCGCCGTCGCCGCGCATCACCTGGAGCATGGCCCGCGCCCGGGCCGCCGCCGCCGCGTCGCCGGGCCGATCCTGCTTTTCGGAACCCGCATCCACGGCCTTGTCGAGCGCGTCGAGGATGCGGCCGACGCCGCCGCGTGCGTCTTGCTTGTAGAGATCGAAAAGACTGTGGTAGACCTCGGCCGAGGGGGCGTCCTTGACCAGATCGGCGTAGACGCGCTCGGCTTCGGCGTTGCGGCCGGCCTTGTGGTACTCGCGGGCTAGCAGCGTCTTGAGGGCCTGATTCTGCGGGTCGTGGCCGCTGGCTGCTTCCAGGTCCGGCACGACCGCCGCGTCGCGGCCGAGCTTGCGCTGGAGCGTGATCCGGAGTTCATAGCCCTCCACGCCGAGGGGCTGCGTTTGCAGGTACTCATCGAGCCGCTCCAGCGCCTCGCGGTCCTTGCCCTGTCCGGCGTAGACCTCGGCCACGTCAAAGGCGAGACGGCCGGCGCGGCTGGGGTCCTTCTTGCGGGCCTGCTCGAAGTCGGCCGCGGCCCGTTCGGCGGCGCCGGCTTTGAGACAGAGGCGCCCCAGCCGTTCGTAAACCTCGGCCGCCTGGCCGTCGATCTCGGCGCGGGCGACCGGCTCCTGCTCCATTAAGACATCCGGCTTGTCGAGAATGGCGGCCGCGTCGCGGAAGGCGGCCTCGGCCCGTTTCAGGTCGCCGGCCGTCTCACAGAGGGCGCCCATGTCGATGCAGATTTGCAGACGGAGCGCCGGCTTTTCCTTGAGAGCGGGGAGGGCCGCGGTGCGGGTGAAGGCGGCGACGGCTTCCGCCGTCTTGTCGGCGGCCCGGAGCTGGCGGGCGTAGAAATAGCTGGTATTGGCGTCGTCGGGGTCGAGTTCCAGGGCCTTTTTGCAGGCGTCGAGGGCGTCGTCGGTGCGGTCGAGGGCGACGTAGAGCGGCGCCAGCGCCCGCAGCGGGGCGGCCGCATCGGGGTCGAGCCGCACGGCTTCCTCATACTCCTGAACGGCCTCGATGAAACAGTTGTCCTTTTCGGCGAGGAGGCCGAGGGCGAAGGCCCGCAGGGCCTCGACGTGATCGAGTTCCTTGCGGTCGGCCGGCTTGAGGGGGACGTGGACGGGCGGCAGCTCGACGTGTTGCTGGGCGTGCAGAGGCGCCACGGCCAGCAGCGCCGCGAGGGGCGCGAGCCAGGGTCGAACGGACTGGAGCATCACGCCGATTACCTCCCCACGAAAGGACCGGGCGGAGGCGCCGCCCCGTTCTCTGTTCGTGGGGCGGATTATACGGCAGACGCAGGGGTATTTCTACTGCGGATGGCGCGGCGCAAACGAGGGAAGGGCGGAGGCTTGCGCGGCAGCGGCCGACTACTCGGCCGGAGGCGCCACCCAGCCCCGACCTTCCTGCGCTGCCCGGATGGCCTCCTTGTTGGCCTTGTCGGCGGCCTGGGCGGCGACCTTGTACTGGCGGCGGACGACCTCGACCAGCGCCAGGTGAAGAGCCGATCCTGGTGCTTGCCTCCGTAGCCCGCTCAACACCACCGGCTCAATGGGCACGCTCGCAGGGGGCAGGATCTGCAAGTCAGGAACGCATGGCAGCAAATACGCCTGGGCGATTGACAGTCTCGCGCCCGCAAGGGCCTGCTGGACCAGCGCCCGGTCGCTCAGCCGCCCCTGCTGGAGAAGCCTTTCAAAGCCGCGCCGACTCCGGACCTGCGAGACGGCGGCGACGAGCGCGACTCGCCCGGCGGCAGCTTGGGCAAGCAAATGGGCGTCGAGGAACTCTTCGAGGAACGCGATGTCTTGCCAGTCCGTTTCCCTTTCCGTTTCCTTGCTGTGGATCAAGTCGGGAAGCGAAAGGAAGGCCAGGGTCCGCCCGCCATAGGCGCCTTGTTGACGCCGGATGAACAGTTCTGGAAAGGGCGCGAGCAGGTGGTTCTCGCGCCAGAATTCGAGCCACTCCTCGCGACCGCTTGGCAGCGTGCCGATCTGAAACCGGCGGAAGGCGTTCGGCCGCCAGCTCGGCCCCTCGATCTGGGGCTTGCCCGCGCCAAGCGACGTCCGGCCCAGCGCGTGCGGCAGGTCGTCCCAGCATTCGGGGGCGAGGTGCGGGTCGAAATCGCCGGTGTTGCGGTCCACGCCATAGAACCGGACGGCGTGCCCGCCCATGACGAGGCAGTTCAGCCCGACGGCTTCGAGGGCGGCGACGATCTCGGCCAGGCGGGCGTCGAGGTTCACAGGATCGAGTCCTCCCAACCGCGACTGCCGTGCGCGCGGATCATTTGCAGCAGAGGGTGATTGGCCAGTTCTTCATCGCTCAGTGGACTGCGGAGCAGATCTAGGATTTCGGGGATCGCCGAATCCAGGTATTTCTCCTCGGCCTCGTGGAGCGTCTTCGCCTCGCCGCTGAGGAGCAGGCGAATGACGGGATCGTCGGTGACGCCGGGGATGGGGTTGTGCGTGTGGTCCATGGCTCGCGCTCTGTGGGCAATGAACGCCCAAGTTGATTGTAGCCGAAGAACCTGTCGGGCAAGCGGCGCCGAAGAAGCCGACCGTGCCGACGAAGTTCCTCGCCAATCGGCGCAAAGCATCCGGTTTCTTCTCGCATTTACCTGTCCTTTTGAATACTACTTTGGTAAGTGCGTCACTCCGGCCGCCGGCCGTGGCCTTCTGGGAAGAGGATGGTCCCATGCCCGTGCTTTAACTTAGAGGCTCTAACAAAACCTCCGAAAACCTTGAAAAACAGGCCGAATTCGAGGTTTTGTTAGAGCCTCTTATGTGAATTGGCGGAGGGACAAGCCATGCCGTCGCCGTCTCCGGGAATGGACCCGTACATCGAGCGGCCAGAAATCTGGCCGGATTTCCACGACCGACTCATCACTTTCCTCCAAGAGGCCCTCCAGCCGCTGCTGCGGCCGCGCTATGTGGCCCTCGGGCAAGATCGTCTTGACCCCTGATTAGCCCAAAGGCTGGCGTCCTCGCGCCTTGACCCCTCCGCGCCGCCGCCCTAGGTTAACGGGGTACCTCGGACCTTCCCCGCTCGATGAGAACGCCATGTCGGCTCCCTTCGCCGCCCAGCCGGACGCTCAGGGCCGCTTCGGACCCTACGGCGGCCGCTATGTGCCGGAAACGCTGATGGACGCCCTCCGCCAGCTCACCGAAGAATATGAAAAGGCTCGTAAAAGTCCGGAATTCCGCCGCGACTTCGACCACCACCTGCGCACCTACGTCGGCCGGCCGTCGCTTCTGTATTTCGCGGAGCGGCTGACGCGGGAAGCCGGCGGCGCCCGGATCTACCTCAAGCGCGAGGACCTGAATCACACCGGCGCCCACAAGATCAACAATTGCATCGGTCAGGCGCTGCTGACGAAACGCATGGGCAAGCCGCGCGTCATCGCCGAGACGGGGGCCGGCCAGCACGGCGTCGCCACGGCCACGGCGGCGGCGCTCTTCGGCCTGGAGTGCCAGGTGTACATGGGCGAGGAGGACGTGCGCCGGCAGAAGCTGAACGTCTTCAAGATGAAAGCGCTGGGGTCCGAGGTGGTGAGCGTGCGAACCGGCAGCCGGACGCTGCGCGACGCCATCAACGACGCCATGCGCGACTGGATGGCGACCGTGGCGAACACCCATTACATCATCGGCAGCGTCGTCGGGCCGCACCCGTTCCCGGCGATGGTGCGCGATTTCCAGTCGGTGATCGGCCGCGAGGCGCGGGCGCAGTGCCTGCAACAGATCGGCAAACTCCCCGATGTGGTCGTGGCGTGCGTCGGCGGCGGCAGCAACTCGGCCGGGATGTTCGCGCCGTTCCTCGACGACGCCTCCGTGGAGATCGTCGGCGTGGAGGCCGGCGGCCGCGGCGCCGGTGAGGGTCAGCACGCGGCCACGCTCGGCAACGGCAAGCCCGGCGTGCTGCACGGCGCGTTCAGCTACGTGCTACAGGACGCCGACGGCCAGACGGCTGCGGTGCATTCGATTTCGGCTGGGCTGGATTACCCCGGCGTCGGCCCCGAACACAGCTACTGGAAGGACAGCGGCCGCGTCCGCTACACCAGCGTCGGCGACGACGAGGCGCTGAAGGCGTTCGGCGTGTGCGCCCGGCTGGAGGGGATCTTGCCGGCGCTGGAAACGGCTCATGCGGTGGTGGAGGCGATGCGGATCGCGGCGAAGCGGCCGAAAGACGACGTGGTGGCAGTGTGCTTTTCGGGCCGCGGCGATAAGGACTGTTTCGAGGTGGCGCGGCTTCAAGGTGAGGAGATTGAGTAGTGTTCAGTGTTCAGTGTTCAGTGTTCAGCAAAGACAAGCCGCGCTCCGCGTTCTTGCTGAACACTGAACACTGAACACTGAACACTCACCGAGCTATGAACCCCATCGACGCCTTATTCCAGCGCCTTCGCCGCGACAAGCGCAAGGCGTTCCTCCCCTTCGTCACGGCCGGCGACCCCGACGCCGACGGCTCGGTGCAGGTCGCGCGGGCCTTGGCCGCCAACGGCGCCGACCTCATCGAAATCGGCTTCCCCTACAGCGACCCTATCGCGGACGGTCCCGTCATCCAGGCGTCCTACACGCGCGCGCTCGACCGCGGCCTGAAACTCGACGACGTGTTCGCCGTCGCCCGCCGTGTCGCCGACTTGCCGGAGGTGAAAGCGAAGCAAATTCCGCTGGCGGCCATGACCTCGTACAGCCTCGTCCACCGCCGCGGCGCCGAGACGTTCCTGAAACAGGCCGCCGACGCCGGGATCAGCGGCGCCATCGTGCCCGACCTGCCGCTGGAGGAGTCGGAGGCGCTGGCGCGGCTGGCCGCCGAGCGCGACTTCAAGCTCATCCAACTCGTCACGCCGACGACGCCGCGCGACCGGGCGGCGGTGATCGCGCGGCGCTCTACCGGCTTCCTCTACTGCGTCAGTGTGGCCGGCATTACGGGCGAGCGCGACCGGGTGCCGCCGGAGCTGCTGGAACAGCTGGCGTGGCTGCGGACGCAGACGGACCTGCCGCTGTGCGTCGGCTTCGGCGTCAGCCGGCCGGAGCACGTTCGCACGCTGCGCGAGGCGGCCGACGGCGTCATCGTCGGCAGCGCGCTGGTGCGCAAGCTGGAGTCGGCGGGGGCGCGGGGGATGACGGAGATCGCGGCGGAAATCGGCCGCCAGGCGGCCTCTTTGGCCGGCGCTCTCAACCCGTCCGGCGGGTGACGTGGGCCGGGCGCCTCGCGCGGCTCCTAATCCCAATCACTTGTCATCCACCGGCGCCGACTCAAACTCCAGGCGGAACGGCTGGCCCTTCTCGTAAAGGCCAAGCCCTCTTTCAAATTCCTCTTTGTCGCTCGACGCACCCGTGTCCATGAGCGACAGCGCCTGCTTTTGAAGCCGAACCGCCTCCTTGAAGTCGCCGCATTCCGCATCGGCGGCGGCCAGGGCGGCCAGTGGCTGAGGGTCCTTGTAGTCCGTCGCCTTGCAGGCCTTGGTCGCCAGTTCACGCGCCTTCGGCCCGTCGCGGTATTTTTCCTCAGGGCAGGCCGCCAGGAGGAGCGCCCGGCGCGTTAGGGCGGGGACATGCCCAGGGTCAATGGCGAGGGCGCGCTCGCACTCCTTGATCGCCGAGCCATATTGGCTTAGGCAATAGTATGCCATAGACAACTGGTCGTGCGCGTCGGCGAGTTTCGGCTCCAGTGCAAGGGCCTGATTGGCCGCTTCGATTGCCTTCCGATGATGGCCCGTCATGTTGCCGGAATTCGCAGCGGCCATGTATCCCCGGAACTCCTTTTCGTCGAGCCGGATCAGCTGGCGGGCGAGCGCGTAGCTTATTGCATAGCGGCCCGAGTCAAAGTAGGAGGACCAGACCCCGTACCTTGCCTCGAACGAATCCGGGTTCAGGCGCACGGCCATTTCGTAGGCCCGGAGGGCTCGTTCGGGTTGACCGAGGCGAAGGTACGCCTCGCCCAGGATAAGGTAAGGCGTCTCCTGGTCGGTTCGGCCCCACAGCGGCCGCAGATCGATGAACCGCTTCATGTCCTCGACGCCTCCCGAATAGTCCTTCTTCCCTAGACGTGCCGCCGCTCGGCCGAGGTAGGCCGGCGCGAACTGCGCATCGAGATCAATAGCCTTGGTGCAGGCGGTGATGCAGTCATCGACTTTCCCCTCGGCATAGAACATCGCCCCGAGGCCTACCTGGACGGCGGCGGAACGCGGGTTCTGCTTCGCCAGCGCCTCCATTTCCGCAAAAGCGTCCTTGGCGGCCCCGAGATGGTAGAGACTGCCAGCATGCATCCGCGCCGCCGAGACCGAATCCGGGGACAGTTTCAAGGCCTCGCTTGCGTCTTCCTTGGCTTTTTCATACTTGTGTAGATCTCCGTTGGCGCACGCCCGAAGAATGAACAGTTTGGCGACTACTTCTGTCGGGTACGAGTCCTTCTTCTCGAGGGCCGTCGAACAAACCTGGACGATGGTTTCCGGGCTGATGTCTGGGCTGGTGCTCAGCCCCACTTCGTCCGGTTCCAGGGCCAGTACGGTTTCAAGATCGCTCGTGTCGTCGTCGCCGGCCCGGGCAGGTCCGACGGCGAGCAGAGCGACGGCGAGCCATACGAAGCCAAGGCATGGCCTCCAGAGCGGCGTTAGAAGGGCGGGCGGCCCTTTTCTTGGCCTGAACGCTGGCATGTGTTTCTCCCAAGTGTAATAGGAGGGGCTGCTATCGCGCACGGGCATAGTGCGCATTCGCTCCGTTATCCATCTGGAGCAAGGAAGGCGGTGTTAACTGTCGTCGAGAGTCTACCAGTGGCATGGCGAAAAACAAATAGAAAAGGCAAGCTAGCGAACCGCGCCAGGAGGAACGGCGTCCCCATCACCACGCCGGGCCGCGTCTCCGTCTGCTCCGCCTCCAGCACCTTCGCCAGGCCGAAGTCGCAGATTTTCGGCGTGATCCTCCGCGGCTGGTCGGAAGCGTCCGTTTCCGATCCGATTTCCAGCAGGACGTTGGCCGGCTTGAGGTCGCGGTGAACGACCCCGCGCTCGTGGGCGTGGTGGACGCCGGCCGCCAGGTCGGCCGTCAGCGCGGCGGCCAGCCGGCAGGACGGCGGCCCCTTCCGCTCGCGCAGCCAGACCGCCAGGCTCGGCCCCTCGCAGAACACCGACGCGATGTAGCCGGCCGACTCGGTCGCGTCCGCCTCCAGGACGCGGACGATGTTCGGATGATCCAGGAGGGCCGCGGCCCGGCCCTCCTGGATGAAACGACGGCGGAAATCCGGCGTGGCCCATCGATCCGATCGCGGCGCCTTCAGCGCGACGCGCCGGGCCAGCGTCGGGTCGTAGGCCAGGTAGACGACGCCGAAGCCGCCCTGGCCCAGCTCGCGCAGCACCTGGAACCGGCCCAGCCGCACCGGCTCGGCGCAGAACCTCGCGCGCCGCCGCGGGGGGCGACGCTTGATCGACGGTCGTGTCGGACGGGCTGGGCCGCGGCCAGGCCTCGTTCAGGAGTCGCAGCACCGACCGGGCGGCCGCGAAGTCGTCGGCCAATTCCGGCGGCACGGCCAACTCCGGCTCGCGGCCGACGGCAAGGCCCTCGTCGAAGGCCGCCAACAGCGGCGCCAGCGAATCGCGGGTTTGCGTCGGTTCGTCGCTCATGGCCCGTCCGCCCCCAGCGTCTCACGGAGTTTTCGGATCGCCCGCGCCCACAGCTTCTGCACGGCGTCTTCCGAGCGGTTCATGGCCCGGGCGACCTCGGCGAAGGACAGGTGTTCGCGGTGGCGCAGGTGGATCACCCGGCGGTGTTCCTCGGGCAGCGCCGCCAGCGCCGCCTCGACGCGCTCCTCCTCCTCGCGGCGGCGGACGTGGGAGCTGGGCGACGGCGTTTCGTCGGCCAGACCCTCCTTGCGGTCGGCGGCCCCCTGGTCGAGCGACTGCTCCCGGCTCACCTGGCGCTTGGCGGCCTCGCGGTAGCGCTCGCGGAGGTCGCCGACGTTGTTGAGCAGGACGCGGCACAGCCACGCCCGCAACTCTCCCTCCGTCTGCCCTATAAAGCGGGAAAAGCCGCGAAAACCGTCGAGACAAGTTTCCTGAACGACATCGGAGGCCGACGCCTTGGCCCGCAGGTCGGCGTCCAGCTCGCGCTCGGCGAGCGCAAGCAGATGCGGCCGACAGACTTCGAGCAACCGGCCCAGCGCGGACGCCGAGCCGCGCGGCGCGGCCCGGATGCAGGCGTCCCAATCGAACGGAAGGTCGGGAGGCGGGGGAAGAGGCGAGGTCACGGCGGCGTTCCGGAGAAAATGCGGGCGAGCGGGATGAAGGGTAGTATCCGGCATCGGGCGCTTCGCTGCAAGGAGAATGCCGGAGCCGGCCGCCGAGGGCGGCGAAAAAAAACTAGGACGGCAAACTCAACTTGAGACCCTCGGCGGACAAGCGATTTCTGGCGTTTTCCTGGGCCGCCCAGTTCAAGAACAGGCCGTTTTCGGGGCCTCTCAAGTTAAGTTTGCCATCCTAGAAAAAAAGTGCGGACGTGCGTCCGTTTTTTGGGAAGTTCCCGTTTAGAAAGGTGGAGGGACGCGCCGCCCGGCGGCGCGTCAGAAGAGGATGGGTCCTATTTCGCACCCCGCCGCGGCGGCGTGCGTTCGATACACCGTCGTCCGGTGATTGGGGGTAAACCCCGCCCCGCGCCTCCCGCATTGACCCCGCCACGGGGCAATCGCGGGAGGTTTTTTCGTTTCGTGGCCCGGCCGAGGCTGGAGGTTACAGCAGTCCGGCGAACGCCAACAGCCCGGCGAACAGCCCGGCCCAGAGCATGTACAGCCCGATCCGGGCGAGCGGGTGCCAGCGGCGGGCGACGCCGACGTGGGCGGTCACGACCAGCCCCGCCAAGACGGCCAGCAGCCCGAGGAACGACGACCAGGGCGGTTCTCCCGTGTGGTACGATGCCTCGACCGAAAGCCACAGCACGAGAAATCCCAATCCGGCGAGGCACAGCGTTCCGGCGGGCAGATACAGTTCCGCGTAGCAGAATAGGCGGGCGGGCAAGTGCCGGCCGGAGCGGGCCGGGCCTTCGACCGCCCACGTGCTGGCCAGACTCAACCCCAAGAAGAACAGCACAATGACCGGCAGCCCGACCCAGATCCCGACGGAAGCGGAGTACACCCGATTGGCGGCGCGCGCGTTGAAGAGCATTATTTCCAGGTCGGTGTCCGCCCCGTAATAGTTCAAGTCCCTTTTCTCGGGCGGCAGGAACTGGACCAAATAGTCGTGATCCGGGTGGTAAATCCCAAACGTCCCGTCCGGCCGCGTTTGCCAGGTCGGATCGACGTTCTGGATGGGGTGCAGAGTCCATTGAATACCCATACCGCCCACCACAGCCGGGCCGAGAACCAGAAACCCCATCAGGCTCGCCAGCAGCCCGGCCACTGCAGCGAATCCCAGGGCGTCACGCCCGCCTTTCGGTTTCGCCCCGGCGCAGAAGCCAGCCGAACGTCAACGTCAGCAGGAGGAACGTCCCCACAACGGCCCAGCGAGCCGCCGGGAACTGGCTCGCGCGGTAAAACAAACTCCACGGGTTGAGGGGACCGACGCCTTTCGCCAGCATCGCAGACTGCAGAGAAGCATTCCCGTTGCCCAGGAGCAACGCCGTTGCGGTGCTTGCGCCCCAGGCCAACCCGAGGGCGGCGACAGTTACGGCGGCGGCCGTGTTCCGCCGCAGCCAGCGCCACGCCTGCCCCACCAAGCTCGGCGGCCGCGCCTTCGTCGGCTCGCCGTCGAGCCAGCGCTTCAAGTCGTCCGCCAGGGCGGCGGCGGATTCGTAGCGGGCTTCCGGCGCCTTTTGCAAGCACCGCAGCGCGACGGCCGACAGGTCGCGGTCGGCCCGCGGGTTGAGCGCCCGAGGGGGCGGCGGTTCCTTCTCCAGCACCTGCATCACCACGTCCAGCGGCGCGCCGCCCTGAAACGGCGGCTGGCCCGTCAGCAGCTCGTACAGGATCGCTCCCAGCGCGTACACGTCCACCAGCGTCGTCGCGGCGCCCCGGCCCGACGCCTGTTCCGGGGCCATATAGGCCGGCGTGCCCAGGATGGCCCCACTCTGCGTCAGGCCGGCGTCGGTCGCGCGCTTGGCCAGGCCGAAGTCCGCCACCTGCGGCTGGCCGTCGGCGTCGAGGAGGATGTTGGCGGGCTTGAGGTCGCGGTGAATGACGCCGCGCTGGTGCGCGTGATGAACGGCCCGCGCCGCCGCCTCCAGAATCCGAACCGCCCGTCGCGGGTCGCCGACCAGCCTCGGAATCTCCGCCGCGAAGTTGCCGCCCTCAATCAGCTTCATGCTGAAATACGGCCGGCCTTCGTATTCGCCGACCTCGTAGATGGGTACGATGTTCGGATGGTCGAGGAGGGCCGCCGCCTCGGCCTCCGTGCGGAAACGCTGCACGTCGGCGGCGGAGGCGAACGAGCCGGCGAGGATCATCTTGAGCGCGACGACGCGGTTGAGGCCCTTCTGCCTCGCCTTGAAGACGACGCCCATGCCGCCGCGGGCGATCTCTTCGAGCACCTCGTAATCGCCGACAAAGCGGATCGCCGGAGACGACGAATCGACGGCGGCCGGCCCCGGCGCCACGGTCGGGGCCTCGGCCGGCGAAGGCGCGGGCAGGTCCACGGTTCGGTTGTTCGGCGGCGGTTGCACGCCGCCGTCCGCTGGTCCCGCCATGCATCCTCCTCCGTCTTCCTGGCCGTCGCGCCGGACGGTTTGGTCGCCCGGGTAACGTAACAGGGGGGGTAGGCGGTCGCAAGAGCGGAGACACAAAAGCAGCGGCCGTGGCGAACCGCGACCGATAGGACGATGGAGACGGCGCTGGTCAGCGCCCATGCCGGCGCCGCAGCCAGAACAGGCCCACGGCGGGCAGGGCCAAGCCTGCCAGCACGACGGACGCCGGCCCGAACGGGCCAGGCCTTCAAAGGGCGCCGGCGGCTCGCTCGGCGTGGAGTTCCTGAAGCAGTCGCTGTTCCACCCGATCTTTCCCGACCTGTGGGCCATCCGGCACAACCTATGATCTACGACATCACGCCGCCCATTACGAATCGGCTGAAGGTGTGGCCCGGCGACGCGCCGCCGGCGCGCGAGGTGCTGCTGGACATGAGCCGCGGCGACAGCATCACGCTTTCGACGCTGCGCGCCACCGTTCACCTCGGCGCTCATGCCGACGCCCCGAGCCACTACGGCGCCGGCGCCCCGGCCATCGACGCCCGCTCTCTCGACTACTACCTCGGCCCCTGCCAGGTGATGCGCGTCGCCGTCGGCCGCGGCGTCCGCATCGCGCCGGAAATGTTGCCCGGCGTCGTCCGCGCCGAGCGCGTACTGGTCGCCACGGGGACCTATCCGAACCCCGAGGAGTTCAACACGGACTTCGCCGCCCTCAGCCCGGAGCTGGTGGAATTCATGCGCCGGCAGGGCGTGAAGCTGATCGGCGTCGATACGCCGAGCGTGGATTTGTTCGACTCCACGGACCTGCCGAGTCATCAAATGTTCTTGCGGTGCGACATGGCGATCCTGGAGGGACTGGTATTGATGGACGTGCCGGAGGGGCTGTACGAACTGATCGCCCTGCCGCTGCGCTTGGTCGGTTTCGACGCCAGCCCGGTGCGCGCGGTCCTGCGAACGCCGATTGGCGGCGCTACGCGGGGCGCGGGTTGACCAGTACGCCGCGGATGTCCTCCCACAGACCCGGCGACACGTCGCTGGGATGATGCTCCGCTATCGATTTCAGCCACTCCTCCGGCGGGCCGCCGTAGGCCAGGCTCAGCGCCGCCGCCGCGACGGCCGGCGACCGACTCATGCCCGCGCCGCAGCAGACCAGCGTCGGCGTCCGGGCGCGGACCAGGGCGGCCGTCGTTTCGATCGCTAGGGACAAAACGTCGCCGGCCGGTTGCCGACGCCGTCGATCAGGGGGAAATGGCACAGGATCAGGTCGCGCGGCAGCGGCAGCGGCGGTTCCTCCGCGGAAAGCTGTACGACCGCCTCGACGCCGAGGTCGAACAGCCGCCGAAACGCCTCGCCGTCGCCGGCGTGGCCCAGCCATAAGGGGTGTGGACGGATCTGGTTCATCGCTTTTTCCCTTCACCCATCCATCACGCAGTCGTCGATGAAATGCTGGAGGGTGAACACGGCGCGGCGGCCTCCGGCGCACAGGGTAGCGAGGGCGTCCCCCCGCGGTGAGATTGCATTCGCGGCAATCAACACCGGGTCAGGGACGCCCCCGCCCGCCCGAATTGTTATACTTCACGCGGCCAGGAGTGAGACATCTTCAAACTCCTGGAAGTGGAGTGTCATGAGGGTGGCCAGCTTGCCCGCGTGAGTCGTAGATATCCCACCAAGGACATCTTCAATGGCGGCTCGGAAGTCGGCGAACGTCGGGTGATAGCGCCCGTACGCCGCCTTGCGTTTCATGAACCGCCAGAGCCGCTCGATCAGGTTCAGGTTCGGCGAGTACGACGGCAAGAACAACAGGGCGATCCGCAACTCCTTCGCCAAGCCTGGCGCCAGTGCATTGCGTTGATACCGGGCGTTGTCCAGGACCAGGGTGACAGGCCCGATCAGTCCCCGGGCCGCGATGGCCCGCAGCAAGTCGCACATCGTTTCGCTGTTCACCACCGTCGTGTTGGTGATCGCTGCCAGTTCCCGGGTGACGGCGTTCCAGGCCCCCAGCACGTTGAAACGCTGGCGTCCGGACGCCGCCCGCACGAACACCCGCGCGATCGACCCCAGGCAACACAGGAACGTACCGAACACGAAGTGGGCGGCGTCCACGAAGAACACGTGTTCCCGGCCGGCCCGCGCCGCGTCCAATCGGGGCTTCCGTTGGCCGTCCAGGAACTCCCGTTGCTCCCGGACGTGCTCGGCCAAGTTTTTTTGGGCGGGATCGGCAACGCCCGGATGCGACGCCACGGGAATCCCAACCCCTTCAGAAACGTGCGGACCTGAGTCGGCGGTCGCCGTAGCCCAGTCAACTGCTCGATCCGGTCGCACGCCTCGGCGGTCGTCCGAACCGGGGCGGCGGTGAGCGAATCCCGAATGGCGTCCGTAAAGGAGGCCAGGTCGCTGACGGGGCCGGTCACGTCCCCTTGGCGCAGTCCGTCCAGGCCGCCGTCCCGATAGGCGGCGACATAGCGTTGAACCGTCGCTCGACCGAGGCAGGCGACGGTCGCCGCCTTCGCCCGGGTGAGACCACAATGGAGCAACCACAGGACCTGCATCTTGCGGCGGACGGGGGCCTGCGGGTGAGACTCCCGCTCGGCATTCACCCCTTCCCGTTCCGCAGCCGTCCGTTGCACACGATGCCATGCCATCCGGGCTCTCCCGGGCAAACCGGTTGGATCGTTACGTCGATCCAGCGGTTATAGTCCAAGCAGCTGCCGGGAAAACGTCTCAGTCCGGGCCATGCGGAGTATATCAACTCGCCCGTTGACTCGTCGTCCCATCGCCGGCAGCTGGCGGCGGCGAAGGCGCCGCACGACCGAACCGTCCTTCAGGGCCAGATCGACGCGGCGGACCGGCGGATCGACCGGCTGGTGTACGAGCTGTACGGGCTGACGGAGGAGGAGATTAGAATAGTGGAAGGAGGAACCACGACATGAAAGCCCCTAACGGAGAACGGCAATGAGCGTTAAGGAAGCTCTCGAAAAGATCCTGGAAGCCTTGCCGGAAGAGAGGCTGCGCGAGGTCCTGGATTTCGCGGAGTTCCTGAGCTGGCAGGCGGAGCGCAGGGCGTGGCGGCAATTCGGCCAGGGTCAGTTTGCCCGCGCCTACGGGCCGGATGAGCCGGACTACACCGGCGCGGACCTGAAGACGGAGCCAAAGTCGTGAAGCCCGGCGACGTGGTCCTGATTCCGCTGCCCCAGCTTGGCGGGGGCGGCCCCAAACTGCGGCCGGCGCTCCTTCTGGCCGACCTGCCGGTCCCTACCAGGACCTGCTGCTTTGCGGCATCAGCACGCAACTCCAGCAGCTTCAGGCGACTTGGGACGACCTTATCCAGGGGGGCGATGCGGATTTCACCTCCAGCGGGCTGCATCGCGCTTCGACGATCCGCTTGAGCGACCTGTATGCGGCCGACCCCGGCGAAATCGCGGGCGTCATCGGGAGCATCGACCGCTCCCGGCCCCAGCGCCTGCGTCAGCGGTTGTGGGATCATCTGCGGCCCTGAAACGGATAACCATGTATCCGGAGTAAGGATCTTTCCGCCGCCGATCGGGCCGCCGGTCGGGACAACCAAGACGCAGCGAATGGAGACGCCCTGTTTCATACAACAGGCGAGGGCCAATAGGAGAATGGGGCCGTCTTCCGGCCGCCCTTTTGGCCGACGCCCGAGGTGCGACATGAAAAACGTGAGATTCGGATGGGCGGCGATCCTGATCTTCCTGGCCGGGGCCGCGGGCTGGGCGGCGGACGATCCGGCCAAGCCGGCGGACAAGGGGCCGGCTGGCTTCTGGCAGGGCGTAATCAAGGTTGGCGCAATCGAGCTGCGCGTGGTGCTGAACGTCACGGCCGGGACCGACGGAAGCCTCACGGCCACGCTCGACAGTCCCGATCAGGGCGCCAAGGGCATCCCCGTCGATGAAGTGAGCGTCAAGGATAAAGAGGTCAAACTGGAGCTGAAAAAGATCAAGGCCTCGTTCGAGGGCAAGTTGAGCGACGACGGCAAGGAGATGGCCGGGACGTGGACGCAGGGCGGCGCCGACTTTCCGCTGACGTTCAAGCGGCTGGACAAGGCGCCCGACTACGGCCGGCCGCAGGACCCGAAAAAGCCCTATCCCTACGCCGAGGAAGAGGTGACGTTCGAGAACAAGGCAGCCGGAGTGAAGTTCACCGGCACGCTCACGCTGCCCAAGGGGAAGGGGCCTTTCCCGGCGGCGGTGCTGATCACCGGCTCGGGGGCGCACGACCGCAACGAATCGCTCATGGGCCACCGGCCGTTCCTGGTCATCGCCGACCACTTGACGCGGAACGGCGTCGCCGTGCTGCGCTACGACGACCGCGGCGTCGGCGGCTCGACCGGCGACAAAATGGCAGTCACCAGCGCGGACCTGGCCGGCGACGTGCTGGCGGCCGTGGGGTTCCTCAAGGGCCGGGCGGAAATCGACCCGAACAGGATCGGCCTTATCGGTCACAGCGAAGGCGGGATCATCGCGCCGATGGCGGCGGCGAAGTCGGACGACGTGGCGTTCATCGTGCTGCTGGCCGGCCCCGGCCTGGTCGGCGAGGAACTCCTGTACCGGCAGGGCGAGCTGATCGCGCGGGCCGGAGGGGCCGACGACGCGAAGGTCGCCCAGAATCGGGCGCTGCAAGAGAAGATGTTCGCGATCCTGAAAAAAGAGAAAGACGACAAGGCGGCCCGCGAGCGGCTCGACGCGCTGGTTCAGGAGGAAACGGCCAAGCTGAGCGACGACGACAAAAAGGAGGCGGAAAAGATGAAGGGCGCGGCCCAGGCGCAGATGAAGCTGGTGCTGACGCCGTGGTTCCGCTTCTTCCTGACCTACGATCCGGCGCCGACGCTGCGGCGCTTGAAGTGCCCCGTGCTGGCCCTGGACGGCGAGCGCGACTTGCAGGTGCCGCCGAAAGCAGACCTGGAGGCGATCGAACAGGCGCTGAAGGACGGCGGCGACAAGGACGCGACGGTGAAGGAATTGCCGAAGCTGAACCATCTGTTCCAGACGTGCGAGACGGGGGCGCCGTCGGAGTACGCGAAGATCGACGAGACGTTCGCGCCGGCGGCGCTGGAGGAGGTTTCGGGCTGGATCGTGAAACGGTTCGGCCCGCGGTGAGACCCCTGACCCCTGACCCCTTCGGCCGGTAGAATACCGCTCGGCGACAGCGCTCTCCTAACGGACCAAAGAGAGGGTCTATTATGTCGTTCGCCGTCCACACGCGGACGCAACCGGGCGTCACCGGCCGCGACGCGACGATCTTCGTCCTGGAGGATGGGGCCGGCGGCCGCGCTGACGTGTGGCCGGCCCTCGGCTTCAACTGCTTCCGCTGGGAGGTCGTCCGCGCCGGCCGGACGCTCGATTTGCTCTACGCGGACGCCGCCCTCTTCGGCGACGGCCGGCCGACGCGCAGCGGCGTGCCGATCCTGTTCCCCTTTCCCAACCGCATCCGCGGCGGCCGATTCGCCTGGGACGGCAAGGAATATCAGCTCCCGACCAACGACCCGTCCGGCAAGAACGCCATCCACGGCTTCGCCTGTCGCAAGCCGTGGCGCGTCGTCGAGCAGGGGGCCGACGCCTCCTCCGCGTGGGTGACGGGCGAGTTCCACGCCGGCCGCGACGCCGCCGACTGCCTCGCGCTCTGGCCGGCGGACTACCTCCTCCGCGTCACATGCCGTCTCGGGCCGGGCGTGCTGCGCGTCGAGGCGGAAGTCGCCAACCCGGATCGGCGAACGCTGCCGTTCGGGCTGGGTTATCACCCCTATTTCCGAGTGCCGTTCGCGCCGGGGACCGATGCGGCCGACTGCCTCGTCCGGGCGCCGGCGAAGGAGATGTGGACGCTGGTCGATTCGCTGCCGACCGGGGAGCGCCGGCCGGTCGATGCGGCGCGAGACCTCAACACCCCGCGCCGCTACGGCGATTTGCAGTTGGACGACGTGCTGACCGGGGCGCCGGGGCCGGACGCGGACGGCCTGTGCGACCGCGGCGCCGTCCAGTCGGGCGCCGAAACGCTGTGGGTGCGGGCGTCGCCGGCTTTCCGCGACGTGGTCGTCTTCACGCCGCCGCACCGCCAGGCGTTCTGCATCGAGCCGTACACCTGCATCACCGACGCGATCAACCTGCAACCGCGCGGCGTGGACGCGGGCCTCCTGACGCTGCCGCCCGGAGGCCGATGGTCGGCCGTCGTCGATATGCGGCTCGGCCCCGAAGCCCCGCGAGCGAACCCATGAGCCGACGCACCCGGGCCGCCCTTCCCCTGAGCCGCCGGCCGGTCCCCGAGTCGGTGCGCGAGCGAGTGCGGCCGCCGCTGGCCATCGTCCTCGGCTCGCCGGCCGAGGTCGTCAACCTCCTTGCGGGCTGCGGCGCCACCGGCGCCGTCTGCTACCAAATGGATCTGTATCAGGCGGACAAGCTGCGCCAGGCGCTGGCCGCGGCCCGCCTCGACGCGCGCGTGGAGACGCCGCAGGATCTGTGGGACCTGCCGGCCGAATTCGGCGCGGCGGTCTTCATGCCGGCCCGCGGCGGCGAGCGCGAGCTGAAGATCGACATGGTGGAGCAGGCATTCCACGTCCTGCGGCCGGGCGGCGCCCTGGTGGTCTGGTCGTCCTACGAATCGGACCCGTTTTTTCCGACATTGCTGAAGAAAGTCTTCGGCCGCGTCCACGAGCATCGCACGGACCCCGACGCCGTGCTGTGGGCGCCGCGGGTCGGCGACCGGCCGCGGCGGCGGCACGAGATGACGTTCCAGGCGCGGGTGCTGGGCGGCCCGCCGTGCCGGTTCACGTCGTGGCCGGGCGTGTTCTCTTACGGCCGCTTCGACGAGGGGGCGCGGGCGCTGGCGGAGACGGCCGAGCTGCGGCCGGGCGACAGCGTGCTGGACCTCGGCTGCGGCTGCGGCGTGGCCGGCGTGTTCGCCGCCCAGCAGGTCGGACCGGAAGGGCACGTCGTCTTCGTGGACAGCAACGTCCGCGCCGCCGCCCTGGCGGAGCAGAACGCCCGCGCCAACAGCGTGGCGTCGTTCCGCGTCGTCGCATCGAGCACGGCGGCGGGGCTGGCGGAGCGGTCGTTCGACGCGGTGCTGGCCAACCCGCCCTACTATGCGGACCACGGCGTCGCCCGGCTGTTCGTCGAGCGGGCGCGCGTGCTGCTCAAGCCGGGCGGCCGGTTCTTCCTGGTGACGAAACAGCCCGACCCCGTAGCGAAAATGATTGACGAGACGTTCGGCGCCGTGGAAGCGATGCTGCGACGCGGTTACACGATCCTTTGTGGGTGAGATTTGGCGCCGGGCGGCCGGAACAGGACGTACAGCAGGCGCAGCACCAAGAGCGACAGGACCATCGCGGACAGCACGCCGCCGATCACCACCGTCGCCAGCGGCCGCTGCACTTCGGACCCCATGCCCGTGCTGAGGGCCATCGGCACGAAGCCCAGACACGCCACCAGCGTCGTCATCAGCACGGGCCGCAGCCGGACCTGAGCAGCCTGATCGACCGCCTCCTCCAGCGGCAGCCCCTTTTCGCGGAGTTGCCGGATGCAGCTCACCAGGATCATGGCCCCCAACACGGCGACCCCCGACACGGCGATGAACCCCACGCCCGCCGAGATGGAGAACGGCATGCCGCGCAGCCACAGGGCGAAGACGCCTCCGACCCAGGCGAACGGCACCGCCGTCATCACGCGCAGCGAGTCGCCCACGTTGTTGTACGTCAGGTAGAGCAGGCCGAAGATGAGCAGGATCGCCACCGGCACGACGATCATCAGCCGCGTCTGGGCGCGCTGGAGGTTCTCGAACTGCCCGCCCCATTCGACGTGGTAGCGGCCCCCCGGCGGCAGCGGCACTTTCGCGGCGACCTTCCGCTGGGCCTCGGCGACGAAGCTCCCCATGTCGCGGCCCCGGATGTTGCAGGTGACGGTCGCCCGCCGCTGGCCCCATTCGCGCGTGATCGTGGACGGACCCGCCTCGACCGTGAGGTCCGCCAGGCGCGACAGCGGGATGCGCTCGCCGGCCGGCGTCGCCACCAGCAGCGCGCCGATGGACTCCGGGCCGGCGCGGTCCTTCTCCGGCAGCCGGACGATCAGCGGGAAGCGCAGCTGGCCCTCGATGACCTCGCCCAGTTGGACGCTGCCGACGGACGCCACCAGATCGAGGACGGCCTTGGCCGGCACGCCGTAGCGGGCGATCTCGTCCTGTTTGACCTGCACCCGCAGCATCGGCTGTCCCGTGATCTGCTCGACGTTCACGTCGGCGGCGCCGGGGATCGACCGCAGCACGTCGGCGACCGCGTCGGCCTTCTTACTCAGCACGTCCAGGTCGTCGCCAAAGACCTTGACCGCCAGCTCCGCCTTGACTCCCGACACCATGTCGTCAAAACGCTCGGCGATGGGCTGGTTGTACGACAGGTGCTGCCCCGGCAGCTCGCGCAGCTCCTCGTCGATTCGCTCCTGCAACTCGTCCTGCGTGCGGGCTTTCTTCCACTGGTCGCGCGGCTTGAGCGTGATGAACAGGTCGGTCAGCTCCACGCCCATCGGGTCGGTCGCCACCTCGGCCGTGCCCGCCCGGCTCCAGACGTGTTCCACCTCGTCGGGAAAGGCGGCCAGGATCGCCTTCTCCATTTGCGTGTTGCAGCGAACCGCCTGGTCCAGGTCGGTCCCCGCCAGCCGGGTGACGTTGATGACGAAGGCGCCCTCCGACAGCTTGGGCACGAACTCGGAGCCGAGGTTCGGGGCGATGAACACGAATGCGACGACCAGGACGCAGAGGACCAGGGCGGCCGTGGCGAACCGGAACCGCATGGCCGCCTTCATGAGCGGGTTGTAGACGAGCTTGACCAGCCGCATCAGCAGCGGCTCGCGCTCCCCCTGGTCCACGGCCAGCCACAGGCCGGCGAGGAACAGCGCCGAACCCGCCGCCAGGACGAACGAACGGCTCAGGGCAAAGACGGCCACGCCGGCGACACAGAGCAGGACGACGCCGGCGGCCCGCTGCGCCAGCCTCAGCCATCGCGGCTTCGGCTTCTTCTCGCCGCGGGGCAGCACCAGGCTGGCCAGCACCGGCATCAGCGTCAGCGACAGCACCATCGACCCGGCCAGGGCGAAGATCACCGTCAGCGCCATCGGCCGGAACATCTTGCCCTCGACCCCCTCCAGCGTCAGGATCGGCAGGTAGACGATCATGATGATGAGTTCGCCGAACAGGGTCGGCTTCCGCACCTCGACGGCCGCGTCGCGGACGACCTGGAGCGGGTTCCGGTTCGGCTCATGGGCGAGGCGGCGCACGCAGTTCTCGACCATGACGACGGAGCTGTCGACGACCATGCCGAAGTCGATGGCCCCCAGGCTCAGCAGGCTGGCCGCGATGCCGAAGCGCAACATGCCCAGGAAGGCGAACAGCATCGACAGCGGGATGGCCAGCGCGACGATCAGCGCCGCCCGCAGGTTGCCCAGGAAAAGGAACAGCACGGCGACGACCAGCAGGCCGCCCTCGAACAGGTTCTTCCGCACCGTGTCGATGACGAAATCGACCAGCTCCGTGCGGTCGTAGACCGTCGTCACCTTGCACGCCCGGCGGCAGCGTCGCCTTGACCTCGTCGAGCTTGTTCTTGAGGTTCCACGTGACCTCATGGCTGTTCTCGCCCATGAGCATGAAACCGAGGCCCAGCACCGCCTCGCCCTTGCCGTCGGCCGTCACCGCGCCCGCGGCGGATCTCGTGGCCGATCACCACGTCGGCCACGTCGCCGACCTGAACCGGCACGCCGTCCTTGGCGGCGACGACGACTTTTCGGATCTCCTCCACGTTGACGGTGCGGCCGACGCCCTGGACCAGGAGCATGCCGTCGGCCTGGCGGATGCTGCCGCCGCCGACGTTGAGGTTGTTCTTCTGGACGGCCTCGACCACCTCGTCGAACGTCAGGCCGTACTTGACGAGGCGCGTCGGGGTCGAGGCGGATCTGGTACTGCTTTTCGTAGCCGCCCCAGCTGTTGACCTCGGCCACGCCCTTGGCCGTCCGCATCTTGGGCTTGATGACCCAGTCATGGATGGTGCGGAGGCTGGTCGCCTCGTCGCCCTTGCCCGTTACCATGTAGTGGAAGACTTCGCCCAGGCCGGTGGACACCGGGCCCAGTTCCGGGCGCGGCGATCCCTCGGGCAGCTCCACCGAAAGCAGCCGCTCGTTGACGAGCTGGCGGGCGAAATAGATGTCGGTGCCGTCCTCGAACGCGACGACGACCTGGGACAGGCCGAACTTGGAGATGGAGCGCAAGCTCTCCAGGCGCGGCATTCCGCCGAGCGCCTGCTCGATGGGGAAGGTGATTTGCCGCTCCGCGTCCTCCGGCCCCAGGGTCGGCACGACGGTGTTGATCTGCACCTGCACCGGGGTCGTGTCCGGGAAGGCGTCGATGTCCAGGTTGAACATCGCGTAGACGCCGGCCGCCGCCACGGCCGCCACGGCCAACAGGACGAGGAAGCGGTGGCGCAGGGAAAAGTCGATCACCTGGTTCAGCATGGGAATTCCTCCAGGCGGGGCGCGGCCCACCGGCCGTCAGTCGTCGTCGCCGCCGAGCTGGTCCTTCAGCAGCTGCGCCCGCAGCACGTCGCTGCCCTGCGTCGCCGCCGCCTCGCCGGGCAAAACGCCGACGATGATCTCCGTGAGCTTGCCGTCCTCGCTCCTCGCGCCCGGCCGCACTTCGCGGACATGGAAGACCTTGGGAGCACCGTCGCTCAGGAAGTCTCTGTCGCGGACGAACACGACGTTGCAGCCGTCGAGCTGATGCACGGCCTCGGAGGGCACGACCAGGGCGTCCGTCTCCTCGCGGAGGATGACCCGCGCGGCCCCGAAGGCATGGGCGCGGAGATCGCCGCGAGGGTTGGCCAGCTCGGCCCGAACCTGGACCGTCCGCGTCCGCTCATCGACGGCCGTACTGACCCAGGCGACCGTGCCGGCGAGGTCTTCCGTCCCCGCATAGCCGTCGGGCCGGAACCGCAGCGCCTGGCCCACGGCGACGCGGCGGGCGTCCTCCGCCCGCAGGTCCAGCGTCACCCATACCCGGCTCACGTCCGCCACGACGAACAGGGGCCGGGACGGGTCCGCCTGCTCGCCCGCCACGGCGTCGCAGGCCGTCACCACGCCGCCGAGCGGGGCCCGTATGGGGACGAGGTTCGCGGTCGCGGTGCGGGGGTCGAGCGTCTTGACCAGGGATTCCGGCAGGCCGATGAACTGGATGCGGCGGACGGCTTCATCGACGGCCAGGCCCTGGAAGTCTTCGACCCGGACGGGCAGGCCAAGGTTGACGAGGGCCTGCTGTCCGGCGAACAGGCGGGTTTGCGCGTCGCGCCACTGCGATTCCGCCTCCCGCAGCGTGAGTTCCGGCACCAGTTCGGGGGATTTCTTCGCCAGCGCTTGCGTGGCCTTGAGGGACCGCTCCCTGGCCTCGTACTGCACCAGGCTTTGCAGGAAGGCCGCCTTGGCCGCCCCTGCTTCGGCCGCGTCCAGCACGCCAAGGACTTCTCCCGCCTTGACCGATCGGCCAAGTTCTACGTAGACCTGCCAGACGCGCCCGGCGACCGACGCGGACAGGCTGGCCATGTGCGTCCGGTCGTAGACGATTTCACCGTTGGCGGGAACGGACTCAACCATGCGCTCGCGGCGAACCGGCCGCACGTCCACGCCGGACTTCTCGAAGGCCTCGGCCGAGGCGAACTGGACGCGGCGCTGGTACATCTTGCTTTCGGGGTTGTTCTCCGCCCGGTCGGCCAACGCCAGCGCCCGCCGCGCCCGCTCGAAGTCGGCCGCGGCGACGCCGGGCGGGGACGGCAGCTGCGCGACTTCCGGGTGGTGCAGCGGACAGTTCATGACGCCGTGTTCCTGGCACCAGCCGTAGTCCTTCGGCCGAGGGAAGAGCGCCGGGTTGCACTCGACGCAGATCGCCTCCGGGACGTTATGCTCGTCGCACCACTTCTCTTCCTTCTCGGGCTTGGCCCCGATCAGCTCCGCGAACTTCGGGAGCTTCCAGCCCGTCTGCCAGCCCCACCCGGCGAAGGCGGCCAGGCCGGCGAAGACGAGAAGATGGGGCGCGACGCGCCCGACCCAGGCGACGATCGCGGGTAGGCGCGGGCGCGACGGGAGTTTGCATGCGCTCATTCATGGGCTGTCTCCAGCCGGGCGACGGTGTGCGGGATCGGCCCGCGCCTCACGGCGGGCCGAGGGCATGGGATGGCGCGGAGACGACAGGCCGGCCGGGGACGCGGATGCGGCCTCGGCGGCGCCGTGTCAGTCGGGAAGAGAGGAGCTCAGACGCGGGGCGGCCGAATCAGACGGCCGGCGGAGGGAGGGGTGTAGAGGGAGGGCGGTTCGGCGACGCGGGCGTCCGGGCAGGCGTCCGGGCGGATGAGGGGGACGACCACGGCGGGGCAGGGAATCTTGGCGACGCTGCACAGGGCGCAACCGCCGGGATAGGGACAGCCCTTGGGACAGTCCGGGCCGCACGGACGGTCGGGGCAGCAGGAATCCGGGCCTTCCTCGTCCCGATCCGCCGAAGCCGCAACGGGGGCCGGGCCGTCGCCCTTCGCGGCGCCGGAGGCGCCGGGCGCATTGGCGACGAGGAACATCGCTAAACCGATGCAGAGGATCAGCCGCTTCCGACGCATGGCCGTCGAAGCCCCGGGGTCCGAAAAAGCACGCGCGCGGGGCGAAGAGTGAACCTTACAGGTTTCGGCCGATTTTCGCAACCGCGCTCACTTTTTCGCCCGACGACCGGGGGCGAAAGCAACGCCCCGGCGGAAATGCGAAGCAGGCCGCCCCGCTGGAGGTGCCGAACCGGGAGTCGCAGTTTATGAGCAGGGAAGTGGTCTTGCAGAAATGCGTCGAGTCCGCCCGGCAGACGGCCCGTGCCCTCCTTGAACGCAACGCGGCCCTGCGCATCGATGACGACGACTTGATTCGGCTCCCCGCCGTACAGCTCCTGCACGCTTTCAGGCCCGTCCACGTCCACCAGCACGCGCGCCGTCGGCTGCTTCGCCGAGCAGTATGAACGCGCCCGGTTGGAGCGGTCTTCGCCGGCGCTGGTCTGGGGGAGAGCCGGCAGCGTCTCCTTGGTCCCCGGCAGCAACATGTCGGGCGCGTCGGGGTGGGCCTCCTTACAGTAGATAAACAAGAACTCCACTCTATCCTTATACTTGTTGTCTATTTTATCCATGCCGTCCGCGGCCTGGACGCAGTAGGGGCAGGTGGCGCTGCCGAACTCGAGGACGAGCGGCGTCTTGCCGAGCCAGTCGGCCAACCGACATTCCTTGCCGTCGAGGTCTTTCAGCACGAAGTCCGGGGCCGGCTCGCCGACGGCGGGTTTCAGATCGGCCTCCTCGACGGGAGGCGGTTTGGTCAACGCCTGCACGGCGACGACGCCGGCCGCGGCCAGGAAGAGGACGAGAAAGCACACGGCGCCGGCCGCCGCCGTGGCGACGAGGAAGCGCCAGCGGCTGAAGCGGCGGCGGCGCGGCGGCGCCGGGCTTTGGGTTGCGTGCATGGGATGGCTCCGTGAATCGTTCGGGGCGGGCGGCTGGGGGATGGAGAGGAAGGAGTACGAAACACTAAACGCGGCCTTGCCGTTTGAACACCGGCGGGCAAGCGGCCGCATCCGCCGGACGCTCGGGGTGCTGTCCTTCCCGCCGCGGCCGGGCTTGACCAGAGGAAAGCCTATCTCATCGCCGATGAAGATGTGATGAGATTTGCGATTCCATGCGAGGGGTTGGCCGATTGGCTCGTGGAGGAATGGGAGAGGGTGGGCGCCGACGCTGCAATGTCCGCCTCCCGTCGCCGGAATCAAGGTCGAGGCGGCTGGAGACCGTCTGAGAGCGGAGGGGGCGGGATTTGAACCCGCGAACACCTTTCGGTGTTGTCGGTTTTCAAGACCGATGCAATCGGCCGCTCTGCCACCCCTCCAACGTTCGCCGCTTGTCCAGCTTCCCTGGATGCGTATGCTGCCGATGGCGCGACGCCCCAGGAGAAGACCAGCGCGACGACGACCGGGTTCACGGCGGACCCGCCAACCTCCCGCCACTCTAAACGACGCCGCCGTGAGCGGCAACCCCCACCCGAAGGAGCCAGGCGATGCGACCCCACGACGACGGCCTATCGACCACGCGCCGCGAGTTCCTGGCCCAAACCGGCGCCCTGGCCGCGGCCGCCGTTGCGGGCGGCTCGTCGGTCGCCGCGGCGGAACCGGCCGAGGCGTTCGAGCCGGTGAGGATTCCCGACTGGGTTCACGGCGTCACGCGCATGGCGTTCGTCACGCCCGGCGACGTGGGCCGGGCGGCGAAGGCCGGCGCCCAGGTCGTGCATACCAACGTCGTCTGGCCGTACTTTCCACTGCGCCGCGACGGCGGCGGCCTGTCCGAGGGCGACGCCCGCCGGCTGCGCGATCTCGTCGCCGACTGCCGCCGCGGCGGCGTGCGCTGCTGCCTCGGCCTGCCGCCCTTCCCGCCGGCCGCGCTGGTCAAGCAGCACCCCGACTGGCGCGTCCACCCCGACGACTCCGACGCCGCGGAGAAGCAGGCGCCGTCCGACGACAACCTCGGCACGCGCGTCTGCTGCAACAACGGCCCGTGGGGCGATTACCTCATCGACGTGTGTACCGAGCTGATCGCCGACTACGGACTCGACGGCTTCTCCTTCGACGGCAACTATCACCCTCCGCTTTGTTTCTGTCCCGCCTGCAAGACCGCCTATAAACAGGACCGCAAGCGGGACCTGCCGGCGAAGATCGACCTCGACGACGTGGGCTACCGCGAATATCTGGTGTGGCGCGGCGAACGGCTGGAGGATCATTACCGCCGGATGCAGGCCGCCATCAAGAAGCAGAGCGCCGACGCGGTGCTGACCTCGTGGACGGTGAACGCCGGGCGCTACGGCCACTTCCTCTATTCGCCGCGGGCGATGCCGACGCGGCTGAACCGGCTGTTCGACCTGCCGATGCAGGAGTGGTGGCTGGACGAGACGAACGTCGGCGCCAGCCTCGTCCCGTCGTTCGGCGCCGCTTACCTCAAGGCGACGACCGGCGGCCGGCCGTGCGCCTCCGAGCCGTACCTGATGTCGCGCGGCAACCCCTACGGCACGGACAGCTTCCCGGCCCACGAACGGCGGACGCGCGTGCTGCTGTCGCTGACCTATGGCGGGGCGCTGGCAATGTCGTTCGGCTGGCCCGGCCACGAGGACGGCGTCGCCGACGACTTCCGCGAGGTCCAAAAGCGTGAAATCGGCCTGAAGAACGCGGCGCCGCTGCCGTGGGCGGCCCTGCTGGTGAGCGAGCAGACGCGGCAGTTCTACGCTTACAAGGATATTGCGGAGCGCTGGATACCGCATGTCGTCGGCGCCTTCCGCGCAGCGACGGAGGAACATCTGCCGCTCACGCTGCTCAACGACTGGGACCTCGACGCGGAGGCGCTGTCGCGGTACGCGGTGCTGGTGCTTCCGAACGCGGCCGCGCTGTCCGGCGCCCAGGCGGAGGCGGTGCGGCAGTACGTGCGGAAGGGCGGCGGCCTCGTGGCGACCGGCGAAACGTCGCTGTGCGACGAGCTGGGCCGGCCGCGCGGCGACTTCGCCCTGGCGGACCTGTTCGGCGTCTCCTACCAGGGCCGTCCGAAGGCCCCGCTGCAACGCCCGATGCTCGACGCGAACTTCGCCGTCGCGCTGGACGAATCCTACTGGAAGCAGCGAACCGGCCTGGCGACGCTGACCTGGACCGACCACCCGTTGACCCACGACGACCGGCTGAATCAGCTGGTCCCGCACAAGTCGGTCCACTTCCGCGGCCCGCTGGTCGCGGTGACGGAGCCGAAGCAAGCGGACGAAATCGCGGTGCGGATGCAGCCGGACGGTTCGGCCGGCCCGCCGCTGCCGGCCGCGGTGCTGCGCCGCTTCGACGAACGGGGCGGCGGCCGCGTGGCCTACTTCGCGGCGGCGGTGGACGCGGCCTTGTGGTCCTACGCCTACCCGTATCAACGGCGTCTGCTGGCGCGGGCGCTGGAGTGGGCGGCCCGGGCGCCGGCGCCGGTTGCGGTGACGGCCCCGATGTGCGTGCAGGCGACGTGCTGGACGCAGACGGGCGGCGACGCGCGGCGGCTGGTGGTCCACCTGTTCAACGGCGTGAACACGGCCGCGAACCACGGCCTGCCCGCGTCGGAGGTGCCGCTGCGTGAGGAGGTCGTGCCGGTCGGCGGCATCGAGGTGCGGTTTCGCAGGGACGCGCCGAAGACGTTTCGGATGGAGCCGGGCGGCGTGCGCATCGAGGCGCGGCGGGACGACGGCGACGTGGTCGTGGGGCTGCCGGCGGTGGAGATACACAGTATGTTGATTGCGGAATATTGAGATCGGCGGTGAGCGGCGCGGCGTCAGCCGGTGAAGGCAAGCGGCGCGGCGTCAGCCCGCCGGTTCTTCGCTCTATCACCGACACGATGCAGCACCGGCGGGCTGACGCCGCGCCGCTCGCCCCAGGAGGTTCCTGATGGACCGCCATTGGTTGCTAACCTGGACGACCTACGGCGCCTGGCTGCCCGGCGACCGTCGTGGCTTCGTCTCCGACGTGCGCGACGGCGAGGGTGAGAAAGCCTTGCATAACACGCCCCACACGCCCTGCGACGCCGACATGCCGGCGCTCCAGGCGCACGCCGCGGCGATCATGACCGCGGAGACCGTCCGCCTGGACGCCGCCCAGGCCCAGACCGTCGCCGTGCAGTTGCGCGAAACGGCGACGCACCGCGGCTGGCATCTGCTCGCCTTGGCGGTGATGGCCAACCACATTCATGTCGTGGTCGGCGTTCCCGGCGACCCGGACCCGGAAAAGCTGCTGGGCGACTTCAAGGCGTGGGCCACACGGCGTCTCAACGCCGGCTGGGGCCGTCGGGAGCGGTGGTGGACGCAGTCCGGCTCACGCCGGATCAAGCGGACGCCGGAAGAAGTTCGCGGCGCTGTCGAGTACGTTCGGGACCAACCGCACGCGCTGGTCGTATGGCTGGACCCGGCGAGCGGCGCGGCGTCAGCCCGCCGGTGAAGGCGAGCGGCGCGGCGTCAGCCCGCCGGTGAAGGCGAGCGGCGCGGCGTCAGCCCGCCGGTGAAGGCGAGCGGCGCGGCGTCAGCCCGCCGGTGAAGGCGAGCGGCGCGGCGTCAGCCCGCCGGTGAAGGCGAGCGGCGCGGCGTCAGCCCGCCGGTGCTGCATCCTGTCGCTGACCGTGTGACACACCGGCGGGCTGACGCCGCGCCGCTCGCCGCCGATATCACTCCGCATAGCGCTCCGGCAGCCCCGCCACGATGCTGCACCGTTTCGACGCTGACGCGGACGACCTGGCCGACCAACCGCACGATGTACTCCGGGTCGTCCGCCCGGTTGGGGTCGGATCGGACGCCGCTGCGCTTGTCCTCCGTCACCTGATACTGGTCGATCACCCAGTCCAGGGCGCTGCGGTTGCCGAGGCGATACGAAAACGTCTCCGGCGGGATGCCGTCCAGCGTCAGCGACGGGTTGACGCGGAGCGCGGTCTTGTCCTTGTTCAGCCGCATCTTGTCCTCGACCTTGTACGACAGCGGCACGCCGTCGGTTTCGACCCACCGGAGTGGGTACGGGTCGAGCTTTTCGTAGTCGAGGTGCAGCCGGGCCAGCTCCTTGCCGGCCGCCGCGAAGGCCCGGAAGTCCGGGGCGAACGGGATGCGCGGCAGGTCGCGCTTGAGGTTGTCGGCGAACTTCGTGCGGTAGCCGGGGTGGTGCAGCAGGCCGTAGACGTAATAGAAGACGTCCCACTTGCCGATGGCGTCGTCGCCGTAGTGGCTGCGGAACTGGTTCAGGGACCAGTCGGTGATGTTCTCGCGGCGGTTCGTGCCGTCCTCGTCGTAGACGTAGAAGGGGAAGCACTGGCAGCTGGCACCGGCACCTACCAAGTGCATATCTACGATATGTCTTGACACCATCGTCATAAAGGGCTTTTCGGATCCGAGGTCGGTCAACGCAATCAGCAGGTTTTCCTCCTCGGCTGCCGGTGTGGGCAGCATCCGCGGGAACTGATAGGTGTCCTCACTAAGGACGCCCGAAACAATAACTTGAGCAAGTGTCAGTTGGGCGCAATGGTGTAGTTCCAATCGCCGTGGAAGTCGGCCTTGGTGATCTGAAGGGATGCCATCTCTTCGTCACTCACCTTGGCTCCTGTCTCATAGCAGTTGGTGTCCAGCGCCGCCTGAACTTCGAGTCCCGCTTCGGTGGTGGTATGGGCAATCAGGCTTACGATCACCTCATGGCTCACCAGCGGTCGTCCCCGCCAGTTCTGCGTGATGTGGCAGAACAGCCGGTGTTCGATCTTGTTCCACTTGCTCGTCCCCGGCGGCAGGTGGCTCACGCTCAGCGGCAGCCCGACGGCGTCGGCCAGCCCTTGCAACGCCATCTTCCACAGCCGCGACCGACTGCCGTTGCTCCCCCCGCCGTCCGCCGTGATCAGCAACTTCCGGGCGCGTGGGAACCTCTTGGCGCCCATCCCTGCCCACCAGCGCCGCAGCGTCTCGGCCGCGAACCGCGCCGTGTCGTGGTCGATGCCCACGCTCACCCAACCCTGGTTGTGGGTCAGGTCGTAGACCCCGTAGGGAATCGCCTTGCCCAGAGCCGGATCTTGGAAGTCGTGGACCCGGACCTCTTGCGGCTGGCCTTTGGGCCGCCACTCCCGGCCGCCGTTCTTGAAATCCCCGACCAATTCCTTCTTCTTGGTGTCCACCGACACCACCGGCTGCCCCTGGCACTGGAACAGCCGCACCCGGTCGTTGATGTACTCGAACTGGGCGTTGCGATCCGGGTGCGCCGACCCCTCACGGGTCTTGCGGTTGGACTGGAGGCTGTAGCCCGCCTCGTACAGCAGCTTGGCCACGGTTCGGTCGCTGACCGCGTGCCCCTGCCGGTGCAACTCCTCGGCCAGCTTCGCTGTGCTCTTGCACGTCCAGCGCAAGGGCGATTCGGGGTGCCCCCGCGTCACCGGCTCGACCAAGGCCTCCAGCGCCTCTGCCAGACCGGGGTCGGTCTCGGTCAGCGGTTTGCGCCCGCCGCCCGGTCGCCGCACCCGCGGGCTGGGAGGAACGGGCGTGGTCTGCCGCGACCGCTCGCCGATCTCCGCAATGCCGGCGGCAATGGTATTGCGCGACAGCCCGGTGGCGCTGGCAACCGCCGAGACGCCACCCCAGCCCAGGGCGAGAGCTTCCGTGGCAGCCCACTGGCGACGGAGACGCTCGTCCATGATCGGCTGAAGAGTTCCATACTTGGTCCGCAGTCCTTGGAGGATGGTTGCATCGTGCATCCTCACAGACTACGAACTCAGAAAAACTTGCTCAAGTTGTTCTTTCGGGCGTCCTAAACGCCCGCTGGAAGAAGGAGAACCGCTTGGCGAAGGGCCGGTATAAGGCGATTCGCACGGCTGCATCAGAGTAGCGGATATGCTTTCCCCGCAGTAGCGTTCTCTTGGTGTTACGTATCCATTTGTGAGTCTTCTCATCCACTTTTAGGAAGTCTTCGAGTCGTTGGGGCTGGCCAGTGCGCTTCCAGCGATCGAGTTCGGAGTTGAAATCCTCGACCATGGCTTGGGCACGGGCTACCAGAGTTGGCCGGCCATAGTCGTAGACGTAGGCATCGGCATTTGTGGCAACGCCTCTGCCGTAGAGCTTGAAAAGCGACGGGTCTGCGGTGGTTTTGCCGGCCTTGGCTCCCTTGCTACCGATTGGCATGAAGGCTGTGAATTCATCCCCGTGTTGGGACACCAGCCATGTTCCGTGGCTATCCGGGGTAAGCAACTCCCACACCACGCCGCTCAACCGTCCTTTCTCCGAAAGCCAAGCAAGCTTGTCGTCCCTGCGGAGGGCCTTGTCGATGCGATGAAAGTAAACTTGACGATCCTGATGCTTCGCCGCTCTGATCGCCACCGTTATCCCGACGCCGACTTGGATGCCGAAGACGTTGTACGTGTGTGCCCGACAGCTTCGGATTGTGACGCACATTCCCCTCCAAATGGAGGTGATATATCCGCGAAAACTCCTGTCAGCAGATGCTTGCGCATGCCGTCGAAAGCGATTTGATCCACAAAGCTGTTGTTCGTCACCAGGCACACTACGCCGTCACGCCCCTGCAGCCGGTCCACTGCCCACCGGAAAAACTTCACGTAAGCGTCATATAGTTGCGTTCTCAGTGTTGCCCGCGAATCCTTCGCATAGGTGCTCGCGATCCGCGCGTCAATCACCGGATATTTGCGGTTCTTGTTGTTGTCGTTTTCGTTCTGCTGCCCCATGTTGTATGGCGGGTTCCCGATGATGACGGTGATCGGCGTCGTCTTCTGCCGCTCGACACGCGCGGTGTTCGCCTCCGTCGAACAGGCTCTTCGCTCGCCTCCTCCACCAGATCCAGCGTGTCCACGAAGCACAGCCCCTCGAACGGCTCGTACTGCCCGTCAGCTCGAAGTAGGCGTGCTCGATGTTCATGGCCGCGATGTAGTACGGCAGCAGCATGACCTCGTTGGCGAACAGCTGCTCGCGGTAGACGCGCGGCAGGTCCTTCTTCGGGATGCGGCGCAGCAGGTTGACGATGAAGTTGCCCGTGCCGGTGCAGGGGTCGAGGATGTTGACGCCCGGCGAGCCGAGCGGCAGGCCGAACTCGCTTTCCAGCACCTCGGCCACGCTGGCGCACATGAAATCGACGATGGCCTGCGGCGTGTAGACGATGCCGTGCGTGTCGGCCGTCTTGACGGAGTAGCCCTGGAAGAACCGCTCGTAGACCGTGTTCATGAAGTGTTGTTTGTCCGAGAATTCCGCCAGTCCCGTGGCCGGTCGTCTCAATGGGGCGGTAATAGCGGTCCAGCGAGCGCAGGAACTCATCCCGGTTGAAGCTCTGGCTCACCAGCGCGTCGATCACCTTCTCGACCTCGGCGGCGATGACGTTGCGGCGTGTGAACTCCTGATTGTCGAAAATCTTGCGGAAGAGCCGCTCGGTCAGCAGGTGCTGCACCAGCATCTCATCGACGGCGTCGCGGCTGAGGTTCGGGTTCAGGGCGGTCTGGCACATGGCAAAGAAGTCGTCGAAGGCGGTCTGGAAACGCGGTTCTCCTTGTGCGCCAGCTTGATCTTGGCGTCCAGCCCCTTGGCCAGGTCGGGGACGCGCTCCTTGAACTCCTGCACCGCCTGCTCGAAGCCCTGGATGTCCGGCTCGGTGTAGGCGAAGAAGTCGTTGAGCAGGTCGGCGACCTTCTGCGGGTTGGTCAGGTCGAAGCGCGGCGACCTCCCGGCCGCTCTGGTACAGCACTGCCAGGCGGGTGTCCTCGAAGATGATGTTGCGGAGCGGATAGCCTTTCTGGATCTTCTTCTGGATTTCGGCGTCGAGGTGGTCGTGGGTGTCCTTGGCCTCCCAGTAGCCGCGGGGCAGGTTGTACTCGTCGCGCAGCGTGCCGTCCGGGGCGATGGTTTTGCCTCCGACCTTCATCGAGAGCTTGGGGATGAGCGTCCAGCCCTTCAGGTCGCGGGCCGTGTCCGCCAGCAGCCGCTGAAAGGCCGTTTCCAAGGCGCCCTCATGCTCGACGTGCTGGTCGGCGTAGGTTTGCAGCCCGGCGTGATACTGGTGAATGGCCTTGTGGCCGGCCTTGATGTGCGTGGTGCGGGACATGACGAACGCGCCCTCGGGTGGCAAGGAAAAGCTTCCCTACCATACTCCTCCGGCCGGCGTTGCGTCAATCACGGCGGGCCGGCACAACGACGCCAGGAGCAGTTCCACCACCCGCTGGTCCGGCCGGCCCGATGCCATCAGCCGGGCCGTGCGGCCCCTCCGTCCATCGCCACCGGCTTTTCTGCTGACGCCGAACCTTCGGGCCGAAGGCTCGGGCTCCCGTTTGGCGTATGAGCCGTGGACTCCTGGGGATCGGCCGGACTGGACGGCCAAGGGATGGAACGGTCGTTGTAACCGCCGCCCTTCGGAAGTGCGTCTTCATAGTCGCAGACCGCGACCGCAGGTTGGCCTCGATCCCAGAAAAAGTTCAGAATCCTCGCCACCAGGGAAACACGATCTTCGCGTCGAGTCTGTGGCCGCGGGTAGAATTCCAGACTATGCGGGAAGTACAGGAAGCCGTCGGGGAACTCGCTGGCGCGGTCCTTGTCGGCCTCTTTGTTGCGGCGAACGTCGAATTCACCCCAACAAGTCGGAACGGTCCCTCCGGCGGGGCTGCCTTCCGCCGCACCCGCAAGTGCGCTGACGAGGAGCGCGGCCACCGCGTCCGGGGTTTGCCCCGCATGGATGAAAATACGGCAATCAAGGTCGCTCATATCATCCATGGATCGGCCTCACGCTCGCTTTAGAGGCACGTAGGGGCCTTTGTCAAAAAGCCCACCCGTGCGGATGATCGAAATATCCACTTCCATTGGGAGGTCGGCTTCCAATTCCTTCCGAAGGGCTCGCAGTCCCGCTTCGCCCGCCTGTATCTTACCCGTTTCCCGCGCGTGTTGCATGGTCTTCGCCTTCGCGCTTCCCGGATTCGGCGTACCAAACCGATTGCTGAGGATTTCCTCGAACCGCTCCGCCGTCACCCGGATAGCTATGTCCAGGTCGGAATCGGCTTGCGCTGTCCCATCGGCGCGGCTGCCATGCACCTGAACATCGTCGGTTATCGCGGCGACTGCTGCACGCACTTTGCCAGAGAGCAAATTCCTCCTCCGTCAGCCCTTGGGGAATGGAAAGCATAAAAGCCTATCCCAAAACCACCGTCGATCATGACGATTCTCGTCAAATTGGTGATGTTTCGACGGTTTTGGGATAGGCTCTAAAGCCTCATCCGATCCAACGTGAGCCACAACCATGGTTTCACTCTCTTCCTTACCATCGGGCAAGCCTCTGGAGAAGAGCAGGACGGCTGAAATGTCGATGCTGGAACAGAAACGCGTTATGGTTCACTCGCGCCACGTGATGTCCACCGCCGCCGGTATGGCCGGCGCCAGTTCGCGGCCGGGCTGCCAATAGCTCCGGCCGGCCCGCCAAGTGCCGCCCGCCCAGGGGATGCTTGGCGGGCGATGGGGCGGCCCCTGTCGTGGACGACGGGATCGGCCCCGGCCCGTCGTGTTCCCGGCGCTTGCTATAGTAATCGCTGCCGTCCGGGATCATCCGGGCGCGACCGCGTTGCAAGCCAGTGTCGAAAGATGGAGAATCGCCGATGTATCAAGGGTCCAACGGCCTGCGCGACGCCCCGCCGGTGGTGGAATCGCCGCTGAGGGCGGCGCCGCAAGCGGCGATGCGGCTGGCCCTGGATCGCGTGCGCAAGGCGCTCGACGGCCCATGCGGCCGGCGTCCGGCTCGACCCGGCCCGGATGCTTCCGGTGCTGTCGTCGGCGCCGGCGCCGGCGGGGCGCGAGGCGGAGCGGCCGTTCGCCCTCGGCTGGCTGCACTGGCTGGCCGGGAACGCGGCCGCGGCCGAACCGCTGCTGGTCGAGGCGATCCGGCTCGCCCGCCAGGCGGAGGGCGCCCCGCTGCTGGCCGAGGCGGCGTACTGGCTCGGCCGCGTCCGCGTGCTGCTGGGACGACCCGACGCCGTATCGGAATATGAAGCCGTGTTGAAGGAGACGCGCGGGCGCCGCAGGCCGTGGCGTGGCTGGTGGACTTGCTGTGGCGGATGGGCCGCGTGGACCGGGCCGAGCAGGTCTGGAAGTCGGTGCGCGGCAACAAGAAGGTGACGGCCTGCGACGAGGGGCCGCTGCTGGAGGCGCGGGCGCTGCTGCGGCGCGGCGAGGCGGCGTCGGCCGAACGACTGCTCAATGAGGCGGCGCCGGGAAGCGGCGTCGTGCAGGTGGAGCGACGGCTGCTCCTGGCGTGGACATTGACGACCTTGAAACAATACGATCGCGCCGGGGAGCAATTCGCGGCGGCGAGAGAAGGGCCGTATCCCGCGGCGGCGCTGGCGAGCTGGCGCGTGATGCTGGAGGGACGACGGGCGGGGCGGCCGGCGACGGCGGAGGAGGCGGGACGGCCGCCGGTGCTGGCGGCGTTGCTGCGGGGGCACGAGGCGCTGGCGGCGGGGCGGGCCGAGGAGGCCGCCGCGGCCTTCCGCGAGGCGGCGGCGGCGCCGGCGGCGCAACCGTTCGCGCGCTACGCCCTGGCCGGTCTCGGGCAGGACGACCCCGCCGCGGTGCTGGCGTCGCAGCCGGGGCTGTTCCTGGCGCTGCGCTGCCGGGCGTGGGTCGCGCTCGACCGATTCCGCAAACGGCAGGCGACGCCGGCCGAGCTGCTCGACGCCGTGCAGCAGGCGGCGTCGGCCGGCTGGAAGCATCCCGCCGCCGATCACTTCCGCCGTCTCGCGCAAACCCTGCAACTGCGCCAGCCGACGGCCGACGACCTGCGCTCCCTCATGGCAGAAGGGTCGGCGGACCCGGTGGCGCAACGGAACCTGCTGCGGGCGGCCGTGGAAATCGCGGCGCGCCGGCTGCCGGCCGCGGCGGCGCTGGGATTGCTCCTTGAGTGGTCCGGTTTAGAGGATTTAACGGACGATCTTCGGCCTCTTGTGAGTCGGCAATTGCTGCGTCTGCTGCTGATGCGGCACGGGGCGGAAGCCGCGTCGCCGCCGGACCAGGCCGTCCTCGCCGCCGTTGATCGCCTGTCGCCCGGCGACGGGTTGGCCGCGCTGGCGCGGTCGTGGCTCCTGCCGAACAAAGCCGCCGCCCCGCTTCTCCGCCGGCGCCGACGCCCCGCCGATCATCCGGTTGTGGCAGGCGGCGCGAGCCGTCGCGGACGGCGGATCGGCCGACGACGCATGGCGCGAGGAGGTGCGCGGCCTGCGTTCCCAGGGCCGGCTGAAGGGGCCGGCCCAGGCGCTGCTGCTTCTGGAAGCGGCCCGGCGCCGCGACGCCGACGCCGTCGCGGCGCTGCTGGACGAGACGGACGCCTGGCGCGGCTTCCGCGCCGCTCCGCCGCGCTCCGTCACGCAAGCCGTGGCGGCCGTCGTCGCCGCTCAGCCGAACCATCCGAGCTGGCGGCGCGGCCTGGCCCGCTGGGTGCAGATTTGGGGCGCCGCCTTCGCTGGGGCCGGTGGGGGCGACGTTGGCCGCGCAGGCGGGGTTGGCGCCGGCGGGAGGGCCGGCCGATCCGCCCCCGCGGACGCCAGCGGCGCCGTGGTTCCTGCACCGGGCGGCGCGGCGCTGGGCCGCGACGACGCCGAGGCGCTGGCCTACGTCCGCCGCGCCCTCCAGGCCGACGCCGACCTGGCCACGGTCGCCGACGCCGAGGCGATGCGGGCCGCCCTGCCGGACCTGGAGCGCCGCGCCGCGCCTGCGCCCTGGCCGATGCGGGTCGGCCGGACGACATCGTACCGATGACGCCGACTCCGTTGCTGGTGGATATGGTGGATCTGCTTGCGGGCATTCCGAACGGCCCCGATCTGCTGGACTCCGCCGTCGAGGGCGATCTGCTCGGCGCCCTGTCCGGCCTGAACGCCCTGACGGAGCGGCCGGACCTGCCGCCGCGGCTGGCCCACCATCTTGCCCTGCTGGAGACGCACGCCGCCGAGGCGCTGGAGGCCGCCGACCGCGACGACGAGGCGGAGCCGTGCCGGCGCCGCCTGGCGGATGTGGCTGCGCTTCCTGGCCGCCCCCGAGCTGCCGGCCGGCGCCGTTGCGGCGTGGTCTCCAGACCACGCCACAACGGCGGCGCGACCTGCTGCTCGACTGGCTGCTGGCCGCCCACCGCCGCCGCGTCGCCGACCTCCTGGCGCGCAACGCCGTGGACGCGGCCCGGCGGCACTGGAACCTTGTGCTGGAGCTGCCGGAGACGGCCGCGGCGATCGACGAGGGGCTGAAGTCCGACCTGGCCGGGCGGGCGGCCCGGTTTCGCGACGAGCTGGCCACCGAGTATTTGCTGGCCACGCGGGAGGCCATGCGCTACGGCGCCATCCCGGAGGGCTGGCGCGCCGACTACGCCAGGGGCCTGTCCGGTCTGCTGCGTCTGCTCGGCCTCGACCGCGACAACGTTCGCCTGCTGACGGCGATGATGGAGATCTGCAATGACTGGTTCCTGGACTTGTACAACGCCGGCGACCCGCGGCAACTGGCGGAACAGGTCGATCGCTTCACGCCGTTCGTCGCGCAGCTGGCCCGGCTGGTCGGCGACCGCCCCGGTGAGTTGGCGGCGCGGGCGGCGCTGTCGGACTTCTGCAAGTTCCGCGGATTCACGGCCGGCGACCGCGGCCGCAAGGTGGAGCTGTACCGCGAGGCGCTGCGCTTCCATCCCGGCAACGACAACGTGCGCGGCCTGCTCAAGGACCTCGGCGAGCCGGCCGACCCCGCCGTCCCGCCGCTCGGGGAACCCGGCGACAAGGGAGAGAAAGGAGACGCGGAATGAATCCTTTTGAGGTGCTGCGGTTGGATCCATCGTCGTCGGAAGAGGAGGTGGTGAAGCAGGCCGCCCGGCTGCGTCAGCGCGCGGCCGACGAGGCCGAGCTGACGGCGGTGCGCCAGGCGGTGCAGGCGCTGACGGGCCGACCCGAGGATCGGCTGCTGCACGCCCTGTTGACACACCCGCGGCCCGGCCACGCCGCTCCGGCGCTGGAGCGGTTCGCCGCCGCCTACCGCCGCGCCCCGGCCGCGATCGGCGAAGCGCCTCCCATGCCAGCGGTGGATTTGACGGAGTTTGCGGAGCTGCTGCAAGCGTTGCTCGTGGAAGAGCTGGAACTGACGCCTCCGCCCTTCGAGGCGCCGGCCGCGGCGGAAGACCCGGAAGAAATCCAGCGACGGACGGCGGAAGCGCTGTGGCAGAGCCTGCTGTATGACATGCGGGCGTGAGGGCCGCTTATGCGCCCGCCCCGCGCATCCTCGCCGCGAGTTCCGCCACCTGCCGCCGCATCTCGTCCTCGGGCAAATGCACCCGCTGGCCGTGGCCGGGCAGCACCCACTCGAAGGGGAAGTCGGCCAGCCGTGCCATCGACTCGGTCTGCCGCGCCCACGAGAACCAGCAGTAATCGGGGTATGCTTCCAGCCGCCGTTCGTCGCGGTCCCAGGCCAGGTGGTCGCCGGTGAACAGGAAGCGGCGCCGGAACAGCAGGACGCAATGGCCGGCCGTGTGCCCCGGCGTCGGGACGGCCAGAAGGTCGGGCGCCAGCGGGATCGGCTCGTCGCCGTCGAGGACCGTCTCGGCGTCGGGCTGCGCGTGCAGCTCGGCCCGGTGAATATAGCGCCGACTCCCGAACCGCTCCGCGTACAGCCGGGCGTCCGCCACGTCGTCGCTGTGCGTCAGGAAGATGTGCGCGACGCCGCCGCGCTCCGCAAACCGTTGCACCAGGCGCGGCAGGAACTTCGGCGAGTCGATCAGCCAGTTGCCGGCGGGGTGTTGGATGAAATAGCTGCTGCCGCCGTAGGATTTCGGCGAGGCGAAGCCGCAGTAGAAAACAGGTTCCTCGACGAGAAGTGGGAAGTCGTCCAGGACGGATTGCGGTCGGTCGCCGCCCCGCGAGCCGATGGAGCCGGTGGGGCAGCAGACGAGGGCCTGCAAGCGCGCGGCGGCGGTCCTCCGGCGTCGCCGGCTGACGGCGGACGAACGCATGGCCGGGGCCTTCCGCGAAGACGGCCGGGGCCAGTTGCCGGCAGGTGTCGCAGTCGATGCAGGTCGAGTCCACGAAGAAGTCGCCCGGTGCGTCCTCCGCGACTCGTTTCTTGAGGTTGGCCATCGCCTTCTCCTCTCCCCCATCCTCCATTGTAGGGGGTGCGGACTCGTCCCTGGACCGCGACGGCCTCCTTGCGGCGGCGGGCGCTGTGGGCCGACGCGCCGTCCGTGGCACGCGGTGTTTCAAATCCTCGCTCCCAGGCGCGTCGGCCTCCGCCCGTTCCGGCCCACCGCCTTTGACTCCGCCAGAACTCCCGGCGCCTCGTCCCGCGGCCGCTCGCCGCTGAAGTGAACGTTCACCTCCACATAACACCGCAGCCGCTCTCCATCGTTTTTCACGCGCACCAGGACAGGCACTTTGCCGGTCTGCTGGTCCGCCGCCGCCCCGACGTTGACCACCTGCGCGGCCCAGCGGCCGTCCTGCACTCCTTCCTGCGTGACTTCCGCTACGTCACCCACGGCCACCGCGTCGGCCTGCTGGGGCGTGAGGTCGCAACGCACGTCGATCTCGCCCAGGTCCAGGATTTCGCCCCAGGCCGGGTCGCCGGCCGCCGCCGCCATGCCGGGATGGACGGCCAGCCGACTGACTACGCCGGCGACTGGGGCCATCACCGTAGTCTGCTCGACCTCTCCTTGCGCTTCTTCCACGGCGGCCTTCGCGGCGGCGACGCGGGCTTCCAGTTCGGCGACCTCCAGATCCACGGGCTGTTTAACCAGCCGCTCCAGGCGTGCGGCGGCGACGCGCTCCTCCGCGTCGCAGACGGCCACGGCGGATCGGGCCTTTCGGTAAGCGGGGTCCACGGCCTCGCCCTTCTGCCGCAGCAGCTCCAGACGGTCGCGCGTTTCGCAGGCCTCCTTGGCGGCGGCTTGGGCGCTTTCCAGGGCCTCCCGCGCCTCGGCCTGCTCCTCCTCCGGCGGCTTTTCCCGGACCCGCGCCAGCCGGGCCTGCGCCTCTGCCAGATTCGCCTGGCGGGCTTGCAGTTCGGCGTCGTCGGTGCCCAGGAGGACAAGGGGCTGACCGGCTTTCACGCGGTCCCCAGGGGCGACCAGCACTTGTCTTACCGGATGCCCGACCACGGGGGAAATCGTTCCGACCCTGCCTGGGACGGGCTGCGTCTTGCCCTGCGCGTCGAAGGGGACCACGACCGCGCGACCCGCCCCGTCGGCGTCAGGTTGTTGCTCCTGTTGCTGCGGCCGAGGCCAGTATAGGATCAGGCCGACGCCGGCAAGCACGACGATCCCGCCGATCCAGTCGGGCCAGTCCGGTCTGTGGCCGTCCACGCCCCAGCCCCAGAGCAGGGACAGGGCGACGAACATGCCGCCATAAGCCGCGAAGATGCGCCCGAAGTTGCTCGTTTGCAACGTGACGATGGCCCCGAAGAGGATCAGGAGGATGACCCCCAGCAGGCCCCACCAGGCGGGCCGCCCATCCCGCATCGCCTTCCACACCAGCCAGCCGCCGGCGATCTCACAGACGGCGGCGGCGCCGAAAATGCCCACGGTGCGAAGCACGGAAATAACACCGTCCATATCTTAAACTCCGGGAGAGGAGTGTGGGGAAATAGCGCGAGGAGTGGAGGAGAGGCAGGGTTCCGGGTCATCTCGGCGCGGGGTCTCGGGGTCTCGGGCTTTGATGCGCCACGGATGCACGCCGCGTGCCGCGACGCCGCCTAGACGAAGGCGCCTGCGTGGCAGGACTTCCGGCGGGACGCCCGACGGCCCCTGCCGGCGGCGGGTTGCATTTCGCCCGGCGCGGCTTGCAAAATGCACGGGAATACAGGGGCTGGCGTCCGCGGCCTGCTTGACGACGACCCCCTGAAGGGTAGTTTTCTTTTGGCCCGTGCGGGCGGAAACCCGCACGGAGGGAGCGGACCAACCGGGAGGCGCGACCCTCCCGAAGGCGCGGCCGGGCGCACCAGTCGGGCGCCGCACGACCGCGAACGAAACCTAGGGAGGCGACCATGACGCCGAAGTCTCTGGAGCTTGCCGCCGTGGAGCAGCGGCTCGACCGGCTGGAGAAGTCGAACGAGCGCCTGTCACTGGAGAACCGGCGACTCCGGTGCGTCGCGGTCGCCGTGGTCGCCATCGCCGGCCTTGCGCTGCTCGTCGGCCGCCTGCCGACGGGCGAGGCCGCCCCGCAGAAGAAGGACGACCTCACGGTGTCCAAGAGCCTTCTGATCCGCGACGACAACGGCAAGACGCGGGTGGCGCTGGGCGTGTTTCAAGGAGAGCCGGGCCTCTTCCTTTACGACGACCAGGAGAAAGAGCGAGTGCGGATTGACGCGAAGAAGGACGGGCCATCGGTCAACCTGTTTGACGAGGACGGCAAACGCCGGGCGAAGCTGTTCCTGGACGGTGGAGAGCCGGGCCTGGTTTTCGCGGACGCCAAGGAACAGTCGCGGGTCAACATCGGCACAAGCCAGGAGGAAACGTTCCTGAGTTTGTACGACGAGAACGGGGACGGACGTTTGGTGCTGCAAAGCAAGGGGGCCAAGACGAGCCTCTCGCTGGGCGGCCCGGCTGGGAAGGTGGGCGTCGTCCTGAGCGTGGACCGGGGCAAGCCGAACCTCGGCTTCCTGGACGAGAAGGGCAACGTCCTCCTTTCCCAGCCCTGACGGCCTGCCGACGCGACGGCGGGGAGGTCTAGGACGGCCAGGGGGCCAGGTCCGGGCGCCGGGCCTCGTAGGCGGAGACGGCCTGTTCCTGTTGCAAGGTCAGGGCGATTTCGTCCAACCCGTCCAGGAGCATCGCCCGAGCGCCCTCCGGGACGTGGAAGCTTTCCGTCACCTCCTCCTGCGCAGGAAGGCCGTGATCCACTTCTCCCCGAGGTCGATGGTGACTCGCCCGGTCCCCGCCCGGAAGAGGCGGTTGATGAACGCTTCGTGGACCTCGACGGGCAAGAGACCGTTCTTGTAGCAATTGTTGCGGAAGATGTCCGCGAAGGCCGGGGCCGACCCGACGCGCGGCGCGACCACCGCCCGGAACCCCGCCTGCACGATGGCCCAGACGGCGTGTTCGCGGCTGGAGCCGCAGCCGAAATTCTGGCGCGCGACGAGGACCGACGCGCCCCGGTTCTCGGGCCGGTTCAACGGGAAGTCCGGGTCTGGGCGGCCGTCCTTCTGGCGCAGGTCCATGAAAAGCAACTCGCCGTAGCCGACGCGCTCGATCCGCTTCAGGAACCGCGCCGGCATGATCGCGTCGGTGTCGATGTTGGCCCGGTCCAGGCAGACGAACGTGCCGGTGTGAAGGTCGAAGGGCTGCACGTCAGGCGTCCTCCACGGGGAATTCCGACGGGTGGACGAAATGGCCGGCGACGGCGGCGGCCGCCGCCATTTCGGGACTGACCAGATGAGTGCGGCCGCCCACGCCCTGACGGCCCTCGAAGTTGCGGTTGCTGGTGCTGGCGCTGCGCTGCTGCGGCTTCAACTGGTCCGGGTTCATCCCCAGGCACATGCTGCAACCCGCCTGCCGCCATTCCGCCCCCGCCGCGGAGAAGACGCGATCCAGTCCCTCGGCCACCGCCTGGGCGCGAACCCGCTGTGAACCGGGGACGACAAGCACGTGGACGCCGGGCGCGACCTTGCGGCCCTTGAGGACGCGGGCCGCCGCGCAGGTCTTCGATACGGCCGTTGGTGCAGGAACCGATGAACACCACGTCCACCGCGATGTCCTGGATCGCCTGGCCCGGTTTCAGACCCATGTAAGCCAGGGCGCGCTCCACGTCCACGGGGTTGACGAAGGCGACTTCGCCCGGCGCCGGCACCCTGCCCGTCACGTCGGCGGCCATCGCGGGACTGGTGCCCCACGTCACCTGGGGGGCCAGCGTGGCTGCGTCCAGGGTATATGAAGAGTCGAAGGCCGCGTCGGCGTCGGTCGTGAGTTCGCGCCACCGCTGCACGGCCGTTTCCAGCGCCTGGCCCCGAGGGGCGAAAGGGCGGTCCCCTTCGGCCAGATAGGCGAAGGTGGTTTCGTCGGGCGCGATCAGTCCCGCCCGCGCCCCCGCCTCGATGGACATGTTGCAGACGGTCATCCGCCCGGCCATGTCGAGCCGGCGGATCGCCTCGCCCCGGTATTCCACCACGTGCCCGGTCGCGCCGCCCGCGCCGATGTCCCGGATGACGCGGAGGATCACGTCCTTGGCCGTGACGCCGGCGGCAAGTCGGCCGTTGATCTCGACGGAGTAGGTCCGGGAGCGGACGGTACGCAAGGTCTGCGTGGCCAGGACGTGTTCGACCTCGCTGGTGCCAATGCCGAACGCCAGGCTGCCCCAGGCGCCGTGCGTGGAGGTGTGGCTGTCGCCGCAAACGACGGTCTGGCCCGGCAGCGTGATCCCCAACTCCGGGCCGATCACGTGGACGATCCCCTGGCGGTCGCTGTCCAGGCCGTAGTGAGTGACGCCGAACGCCGCGCAGTTGCGTTGCAACGTCTCGATCTGCGTTCGGGACAGGAGATCCAAGACGTGGAGGCGGTCGCCGTCCGTGGGGACGTTGTGGTCGGCGGTGGCGAAGGTGAGGTCCGGCCGGCGGACTTTCCGGCCCGCCAGCCGCAGTCCCTCGAAGGCCTGCGCACTGGTCACTTCATGGACGAGGTGCCGGTCGATGTAGAGCAAGGTTTCCCCGGACGGCAGCGTCGCCACGGTGTGCGCGTCCCAGACTTTCTCGTAAAGCGTTTTTCCCATCCCAACGACACCCCTCCCTGTATGAATCGCCGGCGTCGCCCGGCGTTTAGGAATCTGTCCTATAGGCCCCATAGGACTTATTGGACCCACGGAACCTCTGGGACACACGGAGACGTCACCGCCTTCGTGCGGCCGGACCCGGTCAGAGGAGCGGGGTCCGCTGCCCCTTCCACATTTTGTCGCGCAGGCCGGAGAAGTACGCCCGGGCGTCCTCCTCGCTCCCGACCGCGACCTCCGCCAGGACGGCCGGCCCGTAAGAGTCGATGAGCCGTTGCAGCAGCGGCTGGCAGGTTTCGCAGCCGGTCCCCGCCTGGGTCGCTTCCCCGACGGCCTCCACAGTAGAGACCCCTTCGCGGACGGCGGCGACGATGACCTCTTTGACGACGGACCAGCAGGTGCAAATCTCATGGTCGTCCGGGAGGTCGCGCACGGCGACGGCTTCGCCTTCGACGGCCGACCCGCACCCCGTCCCACAGCCGCCGGCCGACCCGCAGGAGCCGCACCCACCGCCGCCGCTCGCCTTGCCGCAGCCGGCTTTGCCGCAGCCGCCGCCGTGGGCTTCCTCGGGGACTGCGGCCGGCGCTCCCAGGTTCTCCATGACGATCAGGATGCGGTGCTTCGTGGACAGGGTGCTGACGAGCGGCCGATAGTCGCACTCCGCCAGGCGCAGGTGGTGGATGACCGCCCGCGCGCCGTCGAACTGCACCTCCACGTCCAGGATCTCCACGGGCAGGCCCATCTCGGCGGCCAGGAGGCGGCCCTCCTGGAAGATGCGGTCGCCCCGGTCCCTGGCGCTGCGGATCGCCTCCTCGTCCTCCGCCGTGGCCCGGCGGAGCAGCTCTCCCAGGGCCGTCCCGGAGAGCAACCGGGCGTGCCCCTCCGTGGCCGGGCGCAGGACCATCCCCAGTTCGAGGCCGTCGGGGCTGCGGATCACCACACGGTCGCCGCGCCGGTACGTCGCGGGCGCAGTCGGCCGGAAGCGGCCGAAGTCGCCCGAACAGCCGTGGCTCACAAGGTATTCGCTCGTCTCCAACGACCACCGCCTTGTCTTGGCGTTTACAACCTTCGCGGCACGGTGCGCGGCGAATCCCGGCGGCTCGCGCAGGAAACCTACAGGCGAGGTCGCCGGGCGTAGTGTTCGATTTCCCTGACCAGAGCCTCGCCGCCAGTTCCCACGTCGCGGGCCTTCTTGTCGGTCTACGGACTCTGGAGCGCAAAGCAACGGGCAACCGGTCACTGGGGGCTTGGAGCCGTCCTGTCGTCAGGAGGCGTGGCAGGGACAGACGAACCCCAATCGGGTGAACGGCCGGGGCGTCCGTCGCCTAAACAACCCCTCACGGTAACATCTCCTTGGTGGACGAGGCCTTTCATCGTGTCCCTGGAAACACCCGCGACATGGGAGCAGTTGCTTGACCTTCTCCGACGCCTCCTGTCCCTGCATCGTCTTCGCCCTGCGCCGAGAGGCGATGTTCTTCCGGCGGATGCGGCCGCGCCGACGGCTGTTTCCCGCGCGCCGATCCCGGCGGCGTTCCACGGCGACGGCCCGAGAACGGTGCTTCTCCTCGAAACCGGAGTCGGAATTGCCGCGATGGAAGCCGCCCTGTCGTGGCTGCTTTCCGGCCCGGTCGTGGACGGCGTCCCGTTCCGCCCCACGGCGCTTGTCTCCGCCGGCTTCTCCGGGGCGATCGTCCCCGGCCTATGCGTCGGCGACCTGATCCTCGCCGACGCGGTGGGCGACGGCGACGGCGGTTCGTGGCCGGCGACCTGGCCTGCTAGAACGGGGCCATACCCGCGCGGGCGGTTGCTGACGGTCGCGTCGCTGGTCGGCCGGCCGGAGGAGAAGCGCCGGCTCGGCCAGCGGAGCGGGGCCGTCGCCGTGGACATGGAGACGGCCGCCGTAGCCCGGCTGGCGACGGCGGCCGGCGTGCCGTTCGGCTGCCTGCGCGTCATTTCGGATGATGTGGATACGCCTTTGTCGGAGGCCCTGCTCGCGGTGCTGGCTTCCGGCCGCGTGCGACCGGGGCGGCTGGCGACCGCGGTCCTGCGGCGGCCGGGGCTGATCGCCGAACTGCTGCGGCTGGGGGCGCACACGCGGCAGGGGGCCCGGCGGTTGGCCGCGGGTTTGGAGGAGTTGCTGACGCCTTCAACTCGCTGATGGGTCCAGCCCCCGCACCAGACGCGGCAGGACTTCGCCGGATCGGCCGTACAGCCCGATCACGCCGGCCGCCTGCGCCGCCGGCTCCAGGTTCACCTCGATCACCGACGCCCCGAGGGCGCGAGCCATGTCGATCAGGCCGGCGGCCGGGTAGACCACGGCGCTGGTGCCGACGACCAGGAAACAGTCGCACGCTTCGACGGCCTCGCACGCCGTCCGCCACACGCCCTCCGGGAGCATCTCGTGGAACCACACCACATCCGGCCGCAGCAGGTGGCCGCACGCCTCGCAGCGCGGCATGTCCGGCAGTTCGTCACCGGCACGGTCGGTAACCGCCTTGCAGCGGGTGCAGCGCACGCGCGCCAGGCCGCCGTGCAGCTCCAGCACGCGCCGGCTTCCCGCCGCCTGGTGCAGGCCGTCCACGTTCTGCGTGACGAGGGTGAAGCGCTCGCCCCAGCGCTTTTCGAGGTCCACCAAGGCGAGATGCCCGGGGTTCGGCTTGGCGGCGCGCAGTCCGGCGCGGCGGCCGTTGTAAAAGCGCCAAACCAGCTCGGGATTGCGGTGGAACGCCTCCGGGGTCGCCACGTCCTCGACGGCCTGGCCTTCCCACAGGCCGCCGCCGCCGCGGAACGTGGCCAGGCCGCTCTCGGCGGAAACGCCGGCGCCGGTCAGCGCCGCCACGCGCTCCGCCCGGCGAAGGCCGTCGGCGGCCCGCACCAATGCGGCGTCCAGGTCGGCGGTTTCGACGACAGGGTGCATGTCCGTATCCTTGATCGCGGATGGGGATTCGGAATTCGGAGTCGCGCCGACGAGAATACCGCATCCGCACCGCCGCCACAAGCAAACAGTGGTCGTCGGTGTCAGGCAACAATAGAAATGTCCGCATTTCGGCGACAGTAGAAATGTCCGGTGTCCGGACGTTGTCACTTCTTCCGCTTGAACGGCTTCCTCCACGGGTGGTCCTCGGCTGGACGGTGTGGCCCCTTCTTGTTATCGTCCGCCCCGCCGTCGGGAGGATAGGGCTCCGCAGGAGTGCGACCCGAGCGCCCGTCGGTCGGCTGTACGCCAGGCGACCGGGACCCCGAAGAGGGGTCCCGGTTCGCTTTTCCCCCGCTGGCGTCGGCCGCCGATGCGTTAAACTCCGGGGGTCTGGGGGCGGAGCCCCCAGGGCCGCAACCCGGCGGGATCTCGCGGTACTTCAGGTACTTGCCCCGGAAGCGGATCGCCATAGTCCCGTCCAGGCGCAGCTCGATCACCACCCGACCGCCCCGCTCCCCCGCATGCACCGGCGGCAGCAACTGGTAGAAGCGGTTGCGGAAGCGCACCGTGTAGTCGTTGGACACCACCCGCCCCTCCTGGATGCTCAGGATCGCCGCCAGGTCGTGACCCGGACCCAGCGGCCGGTGCCCGTCGGCCGCCTGGCGCGCCGGCTTGACGAAGCGGCGGTTGTGCGTCGGCAGCAGCCGCTCCAGCACGGCGTTGGCCCCCGCCAGCGTCGTCACGCCCGCCAGGCGCAGCTCCTTGACCCAGCGGTCCTGGGCCGTGCCGAAGGACCGCTCGACGCGGCCCTTGGCCTGCGGGCTGTGCGCCGGATCAGCTCGATGCCTAGCTCCCGCAGGGCCCGCCCGAACTGCGTCTCCGCGTCGGGCAGGGCGCGGCCCTTGTCCTGCGGCTCGAAGATGCTGTGCCGGTCGGTGTACAACGCCACCGGCCGGCCGAAACGCCGCAGCCAGCGGCCGGCCAGGTCCATATGCGCCTCGACCGTGCCGGCCGGGTAGAAGCGCGCCAGGGTGCGGTTGGTGGCGTCGTCGATCATGCCGATCAGGACCATCTCCTCGCCGCGGCCCTCCAGCCAGTCATGCACCGAGGCGTCCATCTGAACCAGCTCCCCGAAGCAGGCCCGGCGCGGCCGGCGGCTGCGGTGCGGGTCGCGGCGACGCTTGCGTTGCCACAGCCCCTCGGCGATCAGCCAGCGGCGCAGCGTCTGCGGGCCGACCGTCAGGCCCTCCCCGGCCAGCTTCTCGGCGGCGAAGGTGGGGCCGAAGTCCGCGTAGCGGGTGCGGTAGGCCGCCAGCACGGCCCGGCGGAAGGCGGGGTCGGGCCGGTGGTTGGAGGGCCGGCCGCGCAGGCCGTCGCACGAGGGCGGCGTCGCCTTCGGCCTCCAGCTTGCATTGGATGCGTCGGACCTGGCGGACGCACAGGCCGAGCAGCCGGGCCGCCTCGGCCTGCGTCCGCTGGCCGCTCTGCACCGAGTGCAGGACCCTGAGGACATCGCGTTCCTTCTGACTCATAGCGATCCGGTCTGTGGAAAGCACGCCGATAGACATGGCTCCTCCTTGGCCTGACCAAGGAGGACATTTCTATTGCGTTAAGACCGGACATTTCTATTGTCGTTCAACAGCAAACAGTGGTCGTCGGCCGGACCTCTCAGCCAGTTGGTCGCTGACAACGGAGGCTGTTGCGTTTCTTCGACGCCCACGGTCTGGATTCGCGGCCCGGCGACGGCGCCCGCGTGGCGACCGACCGCGCCTTCCGTCGGACTAGCACGTGATGGACCGCGAAGAGAAGAACCGCCAAGACTGGCCAGCCGACCCACGGCGCCATCGCCTGCCAGTTTGGGGGACGGTCGGCAACCTCCACTTCAAAACGCACCCGCGCTTGTCCTCGTTCCCCCACCACCATCGCCTCGATTTCCCACCACCCGGACTCCGGCAACTCGAACAGCGCCGACCGAAAGAGCTTGTTCGTCGCCGCCTCGGCCGTGGCCGGTTGGCGGACAGCCCGATCAGGCCGGCCGCGCGGCGCCGCCTGCACCGTCACGCGCACGCCGGCGGCCGGCTCGCCGGTGTCCGCATCCTGCACGAATACGCTGACGTCCGCAGGCCCGGCGCGGAGCGGCGCCGGGGCTGTGAAGACCGTGATCTGGTAGCCGTCCACCCGCTCCGACAGGCGCAGGGTCCCGCCGTCCGCACGCAGGCCGGAGGGCTGCACGATCAGGATGCAGAACACCGACAGCCGCGTGAAGCGAACGGCCGCGTTCATGGTCGGTGCAATTCTCAAGATACGCCCCGCATTTGCATGGGCTGGAGGACGATCCACACGCCCGCGGCGAACAGCACGACCATCAGGACGGCCCACGGCGAGAAGACCTTCAGGGTCTGCGTCGGCTGGGGCGCCTGCGATTGGGCGATGCGGTAACCTGTGTAGAGCGAGAGCAGCAGCCCGATGTCGAGGAAAAGGATCTCCAGGCGGGGCAACCAGTCGGCGACGGGGCGGCAGCAGGAGGCGATCCACTCCGGCCGACCGAACCCCGTCCACCCGAGGTCGATCAGGAACCGCTGCGTCACGGGGACCGCAACGTCGTAACTCGTCAGGAAGTGGTAACTGTAGTGCGCAAGCCACATGCCGAACCCAAGAGGGACAAGGGCGTAAGAGAAGCGGGTCGCCGTCGCCAGCAAACTCGCCGGCGCCCGGCTCCACCAGCGGCTCAGGGCGGCCGCCGCGCCGACCGCCAGGAGCGGCAAAACGACCAGGGCGACCCCATAGAACAGGCTCACCGCCAGCAGGGGGGACCGCTGTCCCAGAAGGGACGAGCAACGGGCCTGCCCTTCCACCACTGGGCCGACCATGCCGGCGGCGTTGGCGAACGCCCCGAACGCCAGCACCAGGACGAGCGCCGCCAGGTCCGGACGCGAGCCGAACCGGCCGACGCCGGAACAGACGGGGTCGCGCGACAGGTCGCTCATCGGTGCGCGTGCGAGCACGCCGATGTTGTCGTGGGGGCATGTGTGGATGCAATCGAGACAAAACGTACAGTCCATGTTGCCGATCTTGCGCGGCTGGAACAGGTGCATCTCGCAGCCGGGAACGCCGGCGCGGCCGCGGATGCAGTCCTTGGTCCGGCAGGTCGCGCACACGCCCGGATCGCGGACCCGCACCTCCAGCGGCGACGCCAACGACTGCACGAAGTTGAACTGGCCGATGGGGCAGAGGTATTTGCAAAAGACGGCGCCGCGGAAGAGGCCGTCCACGACGAAGGCCGCCGTGAAGTAGCCGACGGCGATCCACGCGGTCCACCAGGGGCTGTCCCAGAGGGAGAACGCCTCGTAGGCCCAGAAGAACAGCCCCAACAGGACGACCGCCGGCCACTTGTTTCGCAGCCGGCGCGGCCAGTTCCAGCCTTGGGGCAGCCAGCGGCGGGCGAGCGTCCGCGGCAGCGTGAACGGGCACGCCATGCAGAACAGGTTGCCCGCCGCCAGCAAGCCCAGCACCACAAAGCCGCGCCAGTGGATCCACGGCAGGACGCCGGCGAGGTTCATGGCGCCGACCTGCGGCCCACGCAGGCCGTCGAGGATGACGACGGCCGCCAGGATGGCCAGCGGCAACTGCATGGCGAGGCGCGCGTGCCGCCAGCGCAGGAAGCGGCCCACCAGCGGGACGCGCAGCAGGTCGAAGCCGAGCCGGTCGGCGAGTGGCGAGTGGCGAGTGGCGAGTGGCGAGCCAACTACGGGAAGGGCAATGCGTGATCCACTCCCATTTTGGGTCTGCCTTTTCTCGCCACTCGCCACTCGCCACTCGCCACTCGCCGACCGGCCGAACAGGAATTCGACGCCGACCCAGAACAGGGGCAGGAGAAAGACCGCCGACCCTGGAATCCACATCAGGACGCCGGCCGCCGATTGGTCGGCGAGCGCGGACTGCCCGGCCAGCCGGGGGACCGTCGCGTAGTAGGGATACAGCACGTGATCGGAGAACGTCAGAAGAGCCGATAGGACGGTGTTCTGCAAGTCCGCCAGGATCAGGTACGGGAACAGCAGCCACAGGGGCCAGCGCGGACGGGCCGGATGCGGGCGGACGACTGGATACCAGAACAACAGGCCCGCACCGAGGAAACAGGCGTGCTGCAGGTAGTGCCATCCCGGCGCGCGCAGGGCGAGGTCGTACAGCACGGGGACGTGCCAGCCCCAGGACGCGGCGGTGAAGACGACCAGCGCCGCCGCCGGGTGCGTGAGCCGGCTGAACAGCGTGCGAAGAAAAGCGGATCGAAAAAGGGGTGCGATCCAATAGGTGCGGATCGGGCGCGGCAGTCCGCGGAGGAGCGGAAGCAGAGGCGCGCCCAGCCAGAGGAGCGGCGGGGCGGCCATGAGGAGGAGCAGGTGCTGCGCCATGTGGACTTGCAGCAGCAGGCCCGCGAACGGCTCGATCGGCGACGCCAGGGCCACGAAGATCGTCGTTAGGCCGCCGAGAAAGGCGCAGAGTCGGCCAGCACCCCAGCGCCGGGCGTCACGGCGATGAAGGCACAGCCACCCGCGGCAATAGACCGTGGCGGAGAGGGCCAGCGCCGCGAGCAGCCAGGGGTCGAACGGCCAGGAACAGAGAAAGGCGTCGAGGGTGGGGCTCATGGCTCCTTCTTTCCCGGCTCCGGCGTCGCGGTCGAATGGGCCGCCGGCTGGCCCGGCGGCCGCAGACTCACCAGGAAATCGGCGAGGGCCGTCATTTCCGCGTCGGGCATCTGCTTGCCGTAAGCCGGCATGAGGCCGCCGCCGGGAGTGCCGTTGCTGACCTGGTCGATGAGCTGATTCCGGGTCAGGCGCACGCCGACTTCGCTGAGGTCCGGGCCGCGGCGGCCGCCCTTGCCCTCCAGGGCGTGGCAGTTGCGACAATCCTTGTACTGGAAGACCACGGCCCCCTGCAGTTCCCCGGGGCTGCTCCGCCGCACGAGGTCTTCGGGCACGGGCGCGCCGCTCCAGGCGGTCATGTGCGGCGACCACGGCGCCGTGGCTCCCTGATAGGTAAGGGCGCCGAGCACGGCATAGATCACGACGACGGCCAGCACGGCGATCGGCCGGCGCCGAGGGGAGCGCTCGCCACGATTGGACACGAAGGGCACGGCCAGCAGGGCGACGATCAGGATCACAGGGAAGACCAGGATGATGAAGGTCTCGGCGGCGGGCGGGCTGAGCGACAGCAGGCCGAACAGCCACAGGAACGGCCACTCCGGCCGCGGGTTGGCGCCGGTTTCGCTCGGGATCGGCAGAGCGCTCGGCCCGCTGGGTCCGAGAACGGCGGCGATAATCACGACCGCGATCACCACCAGGGCGGAGAAGAGGCCGTCCTTCATCATGGCGTCGCCGAGAAAGGGGACGCCGGTCTTCAGCTCCTTTTCATACGCCGCATCGTAGGTTTTCGGATCGACGACCTGACCGGGGACGGGCGGGGCGCTGATGCCGCACTTCAGCACCAGCCACAAATGGACGGCCAAAAGGAGCAGGAGCACGCCGGGGATGACGAACACGTGCAGAGCGAAGAATCGGCCCAGCGCATCGCCGCCGATGATCGGGCCGCCGAGCAGCAGGTCAACGATCCACGGCCCCACCCAGGGGACGCGCCCGGCCATCGAGCCGCCGACGGCCAGCCCCCAATAGGCGTCCGGGTCCCAGCGGAGGATCTGGCCGGAGAAGAACATGCCCAGCACGCACAGGAGCAGGAAGACGCCCACCACCCACGTCAGCTCGCGCGGGTACTTGTAGGCGCCGTGCAGGTAGACCTGGGTCATGTGGGCCAGGACCATGACGACCATTCCGGACCCGGCATAGTAGTGCAGCGCGCGCAGGAACCAGCCGAGCGGCACGTCGTAGTTCAGGGTCAGCAGGCTGCCGTAGGCGTTGTCGGGTGACGGTACGTAGACCAGCGCCAGGCCGACGCCGGTGAGGATCTGTATGAGCAAAAGGGTCATCGAGGCGCTGCCGAAGACGTACCACCAGCCCATCCGTCCGGCGGCCCCCGCCGGGATGGGGTGCGCGAGCATCGGCAGAACGGTCTCACGCACGCGCAGCCGGGCGTCGAACCAGTCCCCAATGGCCTTTAGCCAGCGCTTCATGATCGGTCCTCGGGACGCAGCGTGTTTTGCAGCGTGGGGTAGTGCGGCGCCTGGACTTCCAGGCGGCCGTCGCGGACCCGCCACATACCAGATGCGAACTGGAACAGGCCGCGAGGGGGCGGCCCGGAGGCGCATTTGCCGTCGGCATAATAGACGCCCCCGTGGCAGGGGCACATGAACAGCCCGGACTGGGGGAACCAGGACACGGGACAGCCCAAATGGGCGCAATTCATGGCGAAGATCTGAAACTGCTGCTTATCCTGGTCCAGGCAGCGGACGTAGACGCCCGTGTGAGCCGCCTTGCCGTCCCCCGGTCGCCCGAGCGGATTCGTGAACGTCGCCAGGCGGGTCTCACCTTCCGGGAACCGGCCGACCGGCCCGAGGGAGACCCACTGCTCCGGATTCTTCCGCAGCGGGCCGAGGAGGAAGCCGATGAAGGGGACGCCCACGGCCGCCGCGGCGACCGCGCCCGTCGCGTACGTCGCCCAGCGGAAGAGTTGCTGGAAAAAGCCGCGCCGGGCCGGCGGTGTGTGTTCCGGAGTTGGATGCGGTTCATTCATGGTGCGCCTCACGGCTCACGTCGGTTTCAGGGTGGGGTTCCGATGCCGCGCCTCGTTGGGCCCGCAGGAAGGCGACCAGGTTCGCGACATCCTCAGGGGTCAACGCTTCCTTGCCGTGGTGGGCGTAGTCCGGCATTCCGAGGTCCGCCCGGCCGGCGATCACAATACGTCGCAGGACCTGATCGCTGACGAGGTCCAGGAAGGCCGGGGCGTTGATGGCGCGGACAAGGCGGCCCTCTTTCGGGACGCCCTGCCCGCGGTCGCCGTGGCAGGAGGCGCAGGCCTTGAGGAACCGGTCGCGGCCGGCGCCGGCGTCGCCGGCCTCGTCCTTGGGCGCGAGGTACGGCGGAACGCCCTCCGGCGCCGGGCCCGGCGCCCCCCACGCGGGGGCCGCGCCAGCGGTATCGCGCACGACCTCCAAGGCGCCGCCCTGCTCTTTTTCTATAACACGATAAGGAATCCCTTTAATCTCGTTAACCAGCACGGCCACCTGCGCCGGCGTCAATGGGCCGCCCTTCTCTTGGGTCCAGGCGGGCATCAGCGTCCCATGCCGCCCACCCGCGACGACATCCTGTACCGTCTTCTCCGGCACGATGGCCCGGAACAGCGCGTCGTTCAGCGGCGGCCCCGGACCCAGCTTGCCGTCGGCGCCGTGGCAACCGGCGCAGTTCTGGCGGTACAGGGCGTCGAACGCCATGACGCGATCCGGCGGAACCGGTCTCGCCGCTGGGTTGGGCTGGCCGGGAAACCCGCAGCCGGCCGCCCCGAGACTCAGCAGGGCCAGGACGAGTGGGGAACGTCCGGTATGGAGGTGGGATCGAATCACAAGCTAACCTCCGCCGGGCCGGGGGCCGAACCGGCCGGCGCGTCCGGGCCGGTCCCGACCGGGGGGATTTCGATTTTTTCCGAACGGACCACCACCACGGCCGCCGCCAGACCGAATACGAACTGGGAGACGATGAACCAGGGCCATTCCACCCCCCGCTGGAGCGTCGGGTTGACGACTCCCATGAGTCCGTAGCTGGCCCCCGTCCACAAAAGCGGCAGGAGCAGGGCGCCCCAGACGAACGGGGCAGGGATCGGCCGAAGCCTCGGCAGCGCCAGGGCGTAGGCCAGGCCGAAAGCCGCCGACAGGCCGGCGTGAATGAGCAGGGCCGGGACGAACCACTCGGCGTGGAACTGGCGCAAGTCCGCCTCTCCCGACGGCATCCCTGGGACCACCAAACCGGCCAGCAGGTTGACGGGATACCAGACGCCGCGGCCGGTGCATAGGCTCCAAAGGAGAGCGGGAACAGCCATGAATAGGCCGCCCGCGGCGCCGCCCATGAGCCCAGACGCCACAGGGCCGAATTTCGAGGCGTTCGCGATCACGGCCGCCGCCCCGACGCCGAAAGCGAACTGGGAGACGATGAACCAGGGCCACTCCACGTGCCGCTCCAGCACCGGATTGACGAACCCCATCAGGACGAAGCTCACGGCCGACCACAGGAGGGGCATGAGCAGGCCGCCCCAGGCGAGGGATTTGGGGACGTGCGGCAGCGTCGGCAGCATCACGCCGAGCATCAAACCGATGGCCACGCACATGGCGACGTGGATGACGACCCCCACGATGAGCAGCGACAGGTGGAACTCGTCGAGGTTCATGGCGCCGACGCCTGGCAGCACCATTCCCGCCAGGAGGTTGACCGGATACCAGATGCTTTGGTGAGCGCTCAGCAGGCCGTAGGCCAACGCCGGGATCGGCATCAGGGCGCCGCCGACCAGACCACCCCACGCGCCCGCTGAAATGGGATGGATTCTCCTCGGCAACTGGATGCGGTAGCCGGGCGTCCCTGCGACGAGGTGTTCCACCGTCCCCGGCGCGGCCGTGACCGGCCGGGGCAGCGGCTCGGTGGCCTCCAGGTGGACGTGGCCCCGACCCGGCAGCATTTGCACAATCCAGCCGACCAGCCCGACGAGGAATATCACGGCGCCCCCCGCCAGGAAGAACGCCGTGTCGAAGGCCAGCCCCGCCGCGGCCAACGAGAGGCCCGCGACCAGCACGAACGGCGCGATGGTCGGCCGCGGCGCCTCGATGGGTTCCGTTCCCGCGGGGCCGGCACGCTCCGGGGTTGTGTACGGCTCGCTCGTCATGGGCGGCTCACCTCCCCACCAGGTAAACGACCGTGAACACAACAACCCAGACGCCGTCCACGAAGTGCCAGTACCAGGAGGCCAGCTGGACGGCGACCGGCCGATCCCCCGGGATCTGCCGTTTCGCGGCCAAGCCAAGGACAATCAGCATGAGGACCACGCCGGCCGTGACGTGCAGCGCGTGGAAGCCGACCAGCGTGTAGTAGGTAGTCCCGAACAGGTTGCGGCCGATGGTCAGGCCGTCCCGCGTGATGAGGCCGTACCACTCGTAAGCGGTGCCCAGCAGAAAGAGCACGCCCAGCGCAATCGTGGCCGACCACCACGGGAAGAAGCCCGCTCTCGATCCCGTATGCAGCGACCTTTCCGCCATGTGAATCGTGCCGCTGCTGGAAAGCAGGCAGATCGTGGTACCGATCACGAGCGGCAGGGACAGAACCGCCGGCGTCGGGCCGGACGCGTCCTTGCCGAGGTAGATGACGTAGGTCACGATCAGCGTGCTGAAGAACGCGACCTCGGAAAGCAAGAAGGCGATCATGCCCACCTGGTATGTATTCAGGCGGCGCTCCTGTGGGATGGGCGGCGGCACGGGGAACGTCGCCAGGACGCCCGGAGAAACAGCCGGTTCGATCACGTTATGCCCTCGCCTTACTCGTATTTCCAGTCCGGGTCGTCTGGGTGCTTCCGGTCCCACAGCGGGCGGCGGCTGTATACAGTCGGAACTGTCGCGAAGTTGTAGGCCGGCGGCGGCGAGGTCGTGGCCCATTCCAGCGTCCAGGCGTCCCACGGGTCGTCGCCCGCCGGCTTGCCCTTCCACAGGGACGCGATCAGGTTATACACGAGGATGACGTAACTCGGCGCCTGGATGATCGCGCCGACGGTGGTCAGTTGGTTCCAAATGTCCCATCCCCGATCCGGTGCGTAGGTGTAAATCCGCCGCTCCATTCCGAGCATGCCCGCGATGTGCATCGGCCCGAACGTGAGTATGAAACCGATGTACAGGAGCCAGAAATGCCACCAGGCCAGGCGCTCGTTGAGCATCCGGCCGGTGACCTTGGGATACCAGTAGTAGACGCCCGCGAACACGCCGAACACGGTGCCGCCGATGAGCACCCAGTGGAAGTGGCCGACCACGAAGTAGGAGTCGGTCAGCTGGAAATTGAACGGCGCCACGCCCAGCATGATGCCGGTGAGGCCGCCGATCACGAACATGGACAGAAAACCCAGGCAGAAGAGCATCGGCGGAGCAACGCGGATCTTGCCGCCGTACATCGTGGCCAGCCAGTTGAAGAACTTGATGCCGGTTGGTACGGAGACGAGGAACGTGGCCGCGACGAAAAAGAGGTCCTGCGTGTTCGACATGCCCACGGCAAACATGTGGTGCGCCCACACCCCGAGGCTGATGAAGGCGATGGCCGCGGTGGCCACGGCCATGAATTCGTAGCCGAACAGCACTTTGCGCGAGAAGACGGGGATGATCTCGGACACGACGCCGAATACGGGGAGGATGAGGATGTAGACCTCCGGGTGTCCGAAGAACCAGAACAGGTGCTGCCACAGGTAGGCGGAGCCGCCGTTGGCCGTGTCGAAGAAATGGGCCCCGAGATGCCGATCCGCGAGCACCATGACCAGGGCGGCGGTCAGCGGCGGAATGCCGACGAGGAGGAGGACCGAGGTCCATATCCACGTCCAGGTGTAGAAGGGGAGTTTGCGCAGCGTCATGCCGGGGGCCCGCATGGCCAGGATGGTGGCGAGGAAATTGACCGCCGCCGCGATGCTGCCGATGCCGCTGAGCAGCAGGCCCAAAGCCCAGAAATCGACGGCCGGGCCGCGGTTGAACGTGTGTTCCGTCAGCGGCGCGTAGGCGAACCAGCCGACGTTCGGGGCGCCGCCGGTGAGGACGCTGGCGTACATGAGCAGACCGCCGAACAGCGTCGTCCAGAATCCCATGGCGTTCAGGCGCGGGAAGGCCATGTCCCGCGCCCCGATCTGGAGCGGCACGAGGTAATTGCCCATGCCGATCAGGATCGGCATGCCCATGAAGAACACCATGGTGGCGCCGTGCAGCGTGAACAGCTGGTTGAACACCTCTGGCGAGACGACCTTGGCGCCCGGCCAGAAGAGCTGCCAGCGGATGACCAGCGCCTCGCAGCCGGCGACGACCAGGAAGAACAGGGCCATGACAAAATAGAGAATGCCGATCTTCTTGTGATCGACGGTGGTCAGCCAGTCGTGGGCGACGGCCGCCCACGTCTGGGGGGCCGGCGTCGTCCGCGGCGTGGGTTCGAGTTCGGCGACGGCCATGTGCAGCCTCCCCCCGTTTAGCCGCGGTTCGCAGAACCGCGCGGTTCTGCGAACCGCGGCTAAACCTTCACTTCAGCGTCTCCAAATAGTGGACGATGAGATCGGCGTCGTGGTCCGTCAGCCCGAAGGCCGGCATCAGGCAACCCCGCTTGAACTGTTGCGGGTCATGCACCCATTTCCGCAGGTTCTCCGGCGTGTTCGGGATCATGCCCGAGCCGAGCGTCTCGCGGCTCATAAGGTGGGTCAGGTCGGGCGCGTAGGTCCCCTTGTCCGCGACGCCCCGCACGCGGTGGCAGTTGACGCACGACTGCTTGACGAGCAGCGCCTGCCCGTCCTGCGCCTGGCGGTCGTCTTTCGGCGGTTTGAGCGCGCCCCCGCTCTCGCGGTCCAGCCATCGATCGAATTCGTCGGGTGGATCGACGACCACCCGCAGGAGCATGTTGGCGTGCTGGGCGCCGCAGAATTCGGCGCACTGGCCGACGTACAGGCCGGGCGCGGACGTCTGAAACCACATGTGGTTCGTACGTCCCGGAATCAGGTCGGTTTTGCCGGCCAGGGCGGGACCCAGAAGCTGTGGCACACGTCCGCGGATTTCAGGGTCAGGTACACGGGCCGGGCCGCGGCTCCGTCACCCGCGGGCATGTGCAATTCGTTGGCCGTGGTGAAGCCGAGATGTCGGCCGTTGTAATCGTCGTAGGTGTACTCCCACCACCACTGGCGGCCGACCACCGTGACGAACAGGGCGTTGTCTCCCGGACGGGGATCGGGGGCGTCCACGTTGATTTCCCACAAGGACCGCGTGGTGACCAGCACCAGGACGAATACGATCAGCAGCGGCCCCACCGTCCAGGCGATCTCGATGGGCTTGCTGCCGTAGACCTGCGGCGGCTCGGCCGTCCCGGCCGCACGGCCGCGCCGGAACCGCACGAGGCAGTAGAGGAGCACCCCCTCCACGATCACGAAAATGAACCCGGTGACGGCGAGGGCGAGGATGGCGACGTTGCGGATCGATTCCGCGGGCGGCGAAACCGGATCGAACATGGAGGTGTTCTGCGTCGCCGCAAACAGCGGAGCCATGCTCATGTCGGCGTCTCCCGAAGACAGAACGCGCCGCGAAGCCAGTACCGTCTTAGGCGCACGACCCGGAATCGGCGAGCCGGCCGCATTCTGAGGGCGAGGGGGCGCTGCTCGCTACTGGCAAAAGTGACAGGCGGCGGGGAGAAAAAGTGACAGGGGACGGGTGCGTGCGCCGATTCCGCGCGCCGCCGCCTGCCCGGGGGAGAGCCCGCAGTGCAGGTACTGTCTATCCTATGACGGCCTATGACGTTCCGAGGAGGCAACGACCATGAAACGCATCACCCGCGACCGGCGGCTTACGCCTGAAGAGGCCGCCAAGTACAAGGCGATTCGCGAGCAGGTCGCCGAGGAGCTGCCCGACCTCATCGCCCGCCACCACGAGCGTATGGCGACCCTCGACCAGCTGCAAGAATTGCTCAGGCAACTCAAGGCCGCGCGCGAAGCGAAGGGCCTGAGCCTTGCCGACTTGACGGAACTCACCGGCATGGACCGCTCGGCGCTCTCGAAGCTCGAAACCGGCCAACGCGCCAACCCCACCGTGGAAACCCTCGTGCGCTACGCCGAGGCTGTAGGTAAGCGTCTGGTGGTTTCGCTGACGGAGGCCTGACCCATCGGCGCTCCACGGCTACCCGGCTTCAAGACGGCGATACCATCTTGAAGAACAAAAGGGGTAGGGAGTCGATTAAATCGACTCCCTACCCCTTTTGTCCCTTCTCACAGCGCTGCTAACTCGTTGACGATTTTCCCGACCCCTGCCAGCGCTGTTCTCAGGAAAGGAACGACCTGCTGCCCATTGCTGTCGAAGGTGAAGGAGACCCAGACGATTACCGTTTGCGTCCCTGAACCGTGATAGGTCGCCGGGCGTTCGCCGCTGAATTCCTGTCCGCCGGGGATGACAACATCTCCAAACTGGATGGATGCACCTGGACCAAGACTGGCCGAAGCGCCGGGCCCCAAGTCGATTGCCGCTCCTCTGGACTCTATCCGTAGCTGGCGAGCTTCCTGGCGGGTTTGCGGGGTTAGCCTCTCGTGCTTGTTCTCGTTGTTCAAGTCCATGAACAGCGGGAGCCACTCGTTCGCCTGGTCGGAATAGTGCTGGTACGTCTCCAAGCGGGTGACAACGTCAGGACGAGCTGCCGTGATCCCAGGGATACAAGGTTTCGATTCGGTTTGACGCCTGGAACACGGCTTGAGTCTGTCCAAGAGCTGCATACGGAAAGTAAATCTTCGGGTTAGCCTTCGCAGATGTCCCATACTTGGTGAACAGTCCGTGAGCCGAAAAATCCAGTGCCGAGCGGAGGTTCTCCATGATGTTCTTGATGTCGATCAGGAGAGCCGGCTTGACGATCCTATCATTGAGGGACGACTCGTAATCCTCCTCGAGCTTCGGCAACGCGCCCCTTGCGTGGTTCACTAAAGCTCTGGCATCATCGAAACGCGACATGTATATCCCTTCCTCTTCGCCGAACTGGCGATTGTCCTGACCAGCCTGGTCAGCATATGGCACAGGCCGGTCGGGCCATTACGAGCGCCGGTTGGCCGATTTCGTGGGTGCCCCATAGACACTCTACCAAGCAAACCACCGCGCTTCGCTCCTGTCAAGATCCCGACAGCGATCCGCGTCAATCCGTGCCCGTCATCCGGCCGCCGAGCGGCGGTGGCGGACTGGCGGACATAGAGTCATGGACAGCGCAGGGCAGCGATAAGGAGCTGTAAGGCGCTCATAGGTACTCCGCCAACCCCGTGGCGGACTGTGGCGAACCGTGGCGGACTCACTTACCGTCCCGTCCCTTCTCCCTTCACTCTTGCCAACTCAGGTATACCCGGACCCCGGCGGCGCGCAACCCCCTGGCCGACCGCCACAGCAGCAGCAGCGCGACCGGCAGCCCGAGCGCCAGCAGCATCAGGCTCAGGAACCGCAAGCCCCACCGGAAACCCCAGGCGACGCTCTCGACCGTGGCGAACCCGCCCAGGACGGTTCCGGTTTCATGCTCCAGTTCCGGCCCGTCCAGGCCGTGCTGCTGGTAGTAGTCAGCGACGCGGTCCCCGGCCTCGGACACCGCGGGGCGGTTCGCACTCAGGTTGAGGCGGTAGGCGTCCAAAGCTCGGTCGGACCTGACCTTGATCATCGTCCCCGTCGCGGTCGGCACGGTGAGGATCGGCGCCACGAGGCAGACGACGGCCAGGGCGCCGCCGTAGAGCGCGTCCTTGCGTTCCAGGCCCTCTATGTCTGACTGCTCTGGGGAAACTTTGATGCGTTTGCCCTGGGCGGCAGGACACGGTCTGTAGCTGCCCGACGCGGCGGTAGGGCTGTCAATCGACGGCCGCCCCGTCCAGGTTACGGTCGGTCGGCGACGAGGAGACGCGGGGATGACGGCGCCCTAGTTCCGCAGCAGCCGCCAGAACAGCGCGCCGCCGATGAGGCCCATGAGCAGGTTGGCGCCCCAGACCAGGGCGATCGGGTCCATGTGGCCTTCCTTGGCCAGCCCGGTGCCGCACAGCATCAGCGGATAGTAAATGAGGACGATCGGTAGGAAGCAGACGATGAAGGCGCTCAGGTAGTCGTTGCGGCTTAACCAGATGCCGACCGGACAGCCCACCAGGATGAAGCAGAAACAGCCCACGCTCAGCGCCGGCCGCATCAGCAGCTCCACGTCCAGCCAGAGAACCTGCTGGTGCAGGTATTCATCCTCGAACTGGAGCTGTTTCAGGTCTTTTTTGTGGTTGGGAGGGTCGTCGGGGAGGCCGTCCGGCGAGGGCAGCGCTTTGGCGCTGCCAGCCGCGTCGCCGCCCCGGATGCGAGCGTCGATCTCCTTTTTGTAGATCGCGTCGTAGTCCTGGAACTTCCGCCGCTGGGTCAGCAACTCGTCCCAGGTCATGTCGCGGGGGCGCAGCAGGCCCTCCTTGCCGAAATTGGGCGGCATGGTCACCGGGACCTCCCGGTCTGCGAAGTTCGCGTTGCTGCCATCCGCAAAAATGATGGAGCCGGAGCGCATGCGGAAGATCAGCGTGCGCTGCTTCATGTCCACGCCCAGCTCCGCCTCGCGGGCCTGGGCCACGAAGGTGGTTCGGCCCTGTGGGTCGCGCCCCTTGACGACCGGATCGAGGAGTTTCTTGCCGTCCACGCCTCTCACCCATATTGCATAGGGCATTTGGGGATAATTGAAGCTGTTCTGCCGGCGGAGCATGGAGTAAATCAGCTCCTCCGCGTCGTTGAAGGCCATCTGACGCAGCATCCGATGGGTCGAGGGAATGACGTCCCAGTACAGACCGAGGGTGAGGGCGCTGGCGGCCAGACCGAGCAGCAGGCCGGGCCGCACGACGTGCAGGATGTTCACGCCGGACGATTTGATGGCGAGGATCTCGTTGTCGGCGGCGAGTCGGCCGTAGACCACGCAGCAGGCGAACAGCGTGGTGGCCGGGACCGTGTACGGCAGGGTGCTGGGGATGATAAGGGGGATGGCCGCAAGGATCTGGGTGGGGCTGAGGCCCTCCTGCGACGCCTCGGCCACGATCCCCGCCATGAGCAGGATGCCCGTGATGCCGACCAGCGACATCAGGAACACCTTGATCAGTCCCCAGAGGATCATCCGGTGAAGGATGCTGCCAAACACGTCAGCCTCCGTATCCAGGCTTTTATCGGCGGAACGGTCGTCGATCTTGAGTATGTCGTGGTCGGTTAGCCGCGACCCGACAGGGGAGCGCTTGGACGGAGCGCTCCCCTGTCGGGTCGCGGCTAACCGACCGCTCCTGTCACGGCCCCACCGCCCCCTCGACCCAATCGACCACGCCCGGCGCCAGCTCCTTCTCGAAGCGCACGTCGCCGATGCGGCCGCGCATCTTGATCTTGAGCAGCTGGTCGCTCACCGCCCGCGGGATTTCGTTGACGCCTGCCGGCAGCACCTCGGCCAGGCGGCCCCAGTCGGCGTTGAAGTCGAGATTGAGGCCGCCGGAAACCAGGTCCACCGTACCGCGGCCACGCAGACTCACGGCGTTGCCGTACAGGTCCAGGCCCTGCACGTCCAGCTGCGGCCCATCGACGGCGAACACCGCGTGCGCCTGCTCGAAGGCCGTGCGATCCGGCAAACGCAGGCCGAACGCCTTGAGCAAGTCCAGCTGCAGCGGCAGCTTGTACAGCTTGCCGTCCGCCACGTCGATGCGACCGTTGCCCTTCAAGCCGCTGACGTCCCCGCCGTCGCCGGACAGGTGCAAGGCGGCCGATGCAAACCCTTTCATCTGGGCGTCCGGCCCGAAGTTGTTGCCCCGCGCAAATTCCCCCATGTCGATCCGCAATGCCTTCAATGTCACGTCGAACCGCGTCTCCGGCCCGAAATCGAAGCGGCCCTCGCCGCCGAGCGTCCCGTCGTAGAGGTCGGCCTTAAGATCGCGGAAACGCAGCGTGGTCGGCGAGCCGGGTTCGACTTCGAGCCTCGTGTGGAAGTTCTCGACCGGCTGGCCTAGCACTTCGGCCCGTTGCAGCAGCACGTTGCCGACCAGCGATTCCAGCCGCCGGCCGTTGTACAGACCGCAGCAGGACGCCTGCCCCTCGACAGCGGTAACGTCCACGCCGAGCCGCAGGGCGGCGTCATGCAGGTCCGCCGTCCCGTCCCACCACAGCACCATCGGGCCGCCCACCTCGCCCGGCGAGTCCACGACCAGATCGGCCGTGGCCGTCAGCGGGCCGCGCAGGCGCAGCCCCGCCAGGCCGGTCCGCAGCGAGTCCGGCAGCGCCTCCAGAAAATCGCCGTCCGGCGCCAGCGGGGCGCCGCGAATGCGCTCCAACCGCGCCTGGAAGCCGCCGCCCGGCTTAACCACCACCCGCCCCCGGTCCAGGCTCAGCACGCTGGCGCCGTGCCGCGCTTGCAGGTCGGCCAGGAACACCTGTTCATGCGTGTAGCGCACTGAGGCCGTGAACTGGTCGAGGAGGTAGGGGAAGAAGCGCGGCTTGAGGGAACAACCGTGGACCGCGACGGCCACGTCGATGTCCCGGGGCTGGTGGAGCGACTGGTCCACGACGGCATGGAAGCCCATGCGGCCGCCCACGGACAGCGCCTCCCAGGCGGTGCGGAGGGCGGCCCGATCCGGCGACTGCGGCGGGGCCAGGGCGTTCTTGAAGTCGTCGGCGTCCACCGGCAGATCGTCGCCGTCGATGACGATGTAGATGCGGTCGGGGGCGCCGCCGCCCTTGGGCGAAGCGTAGGACTGGCCCTCGACGCGGAGGGCGCCGCCGTCGTGGACGGCGCGGCAGTTGCGGCAGACCCAGCCGCCCGGATCGCGCATGTCCAGATCGCCGCTGACCTTCTCCAGGGCCAGCGGAAATAGGTCGTACTGCACCGAGGCGTCGTGGACGCGGACGACGTAGTGGTTGGTGAAGTCCTTGTCCGCGTCGCGGCGGATGGTCGCCCGGACGTCCGCCCGTCCCATCGGGGCCGCCTTGAGGCCGAGTCGCCGGCTCCGCTCCGGCAGGAATTGCCGGGCGATCTTCTGGGCCGGGTCGGGCAGCGCCTGGAGCATCTTGTCGTCCAGCGGCAGGTCGTCGCCGGCGACGGCGAGATCGACGGCGGGCGCCGGGCCGGAGCCGTGGACCGTCCCCTTGAGGGTGATGGGCCGGCCGCCGGCGGCGCCGGTCAGGTCGATGGCGCAGGTCATCGCCTTGTCGCTGTTGACCTCGAAGTCGATGGTCCCGGCGACATTGGCCGCCGGGTAACGGAAGCCGGCGAACTCGGCCGTCATGCCGTCCGGGTGGAGGACCCGGCGCTGGCGCCATTTGCCGGGGCCGTCGCGGCGAAAGGTGTGCGTGAGGTTGAGGGGGCCGGTCGGTTTGTACGTTTGCTGGAGCTGGCGCACACACTCGGGCATCTGCGGGAAGAGGTCGGCCGTCACCGGAAGGTGCGTGACGATAAGGTCGAGTTCGCGTACGTTGTCGTAAATCGATTCGGAAGTGGTCTTGGGCGGAGTCAGGTCCTTGAGAGTAAGGTCGAGGCGGGCGTCTCCGGCGCGGGCCGTGCAGTGCGCCAGAGGGATCAGGCCGTTGACGACGTGGACGACGGCGTCGAGGTCCTTCAGCGGCAACGGCAGACAGGCGTGGCTCAACTCGCCATGCTGGAGGCGGAGGGTGGCGTCGTAGGTGAACGGCTGGGAATTGGCGGGGTGGTAGGCGAGGGCGACGTGGACGGCGCCGTCGCCGCGGAGTTGGCGGACGTGGTCGGCGGCGTTGGAACAGAAGGAGGCCAGGCGCTGGACCAGATCGGGGCCGACGGGCGCTTGGTCGGCGTCCACCGTCGCGGCGACGTCCCAGGTCGTCCGGTGCAGCACGGCCCGCAGGCGGACGGGGCCGGCCACGTCGCTCATTCCGGTCCCCGAAACCGTGACGGTCCCGGGCGGGTCCTCGACGGACGTCAGGCTCACGTTCTTGATTTCCACGAGCGGCGTTCCCGCCGCGGCGCCGTTCTCGACGACCAGCGTGCCCTGGTCCACCACGATGGTGGGAAAAAGCACCCGGGGATCGGTAGGGGCGAGCAGGCCGGCCAGGTTGCAATGGCCGTCGCGGTCGATGACAATGCGGATCTGCGGTCGGTGCAATTCGACTTTGCGGACGACGACGGCGCCCTGGGCCAGCCGTTCCTTGTCGTGGTAAACGACGGCGGAGGGGACGTAGAGAAAATCCTTGCGATCCAGGCCGTCGGTGCGGGCGACGCGCAGATCGGCGACGGCGACGCCGCCGAGCAGGCGGAACTGGGCGGAGTCGAGTCCGACGCTGACGCAGCCCTCGGTGAAGCGGGTGCGGACCTGGGCGATCACCAGGGCGCGGACGGCGGCGGGGTTGGTCCAGGCCTGATAAACAACGGCCGCCAGGGCCGCCAGGCCCAGGACGGAGAAAACCAGACCTCGGACCAGCCATTTCCGCCAGGCCATGCACATCACCCGCTAGGGTGTTTGGGGACGCGGCGGTTCGACGACGGGCCGCCGCGGCGCGGGCGGGATAGTACGGAAAGGCAGGCGGGCGGTCAACGACAACTGGCGCCGCTCCGAGACGGAGGGACGCGGAAATGCGCAAAGCGGCAAAAGACGGAAAAGGTCGCAATCGCCCGGCTTCATCCATCCCCTTGGTCAGCCGACTCCGGGCCGGCCCGTCGCCGCACGATTCCGCTGAGGCTTCTTGACGCCAGCTGTCGCAGCCCCTTAACTAACCTCAACGGGTCGGGAAAGGCTCGCATGGCCCGGCCCCGGACCTCTTCCTCTTTCTCCGCCTCGCCGGGATGCTCGTCCCGGCGAGGTATTTCGGTCGCACCATGCCGCCGTTTCACCTCCAGGGCCACCGCGGCGCCCGCGGCCTGAAGCCGGAAAACACATTGGCCGCCTTTGAAGCGGCCCTCGACGCCGGCGTCTCCAGCATCGAAACCGACCTCCACCTCACCCGCGACGGCGTCGTGGTTCTCTGTCATGCCCCGATCCTCGATGCCGCGCTCTTCACGCCGACAGTTGCAGGCGTCCCATGCCCCGCCGTCGCCGACCTCAGCCTGGCCGCCCTGCGTTGCTGGCGCGCCGACCGCAACCCCGATCCCGGGCGCTTTCCGGATCAGGACGCCGTCGTGCCGCCGCTGGCTCGATGGTTCGCCGAACAGCACGGCGTCGGTCCTTTTGCTGTGCCGACGCTGACCGATCTGTTCCGGTTCGCCGTTGCCTACGCCGGCGAATCGGGAGCGCGCGTCGGCAAATCGGCGGAACAGCAAGTCCGCGCCGCGCACGCCGGCTTCGACCTCGAATTGAAGAGCGTCCCTTTCCACCCCAGCGCATCGGAACTCCTGGAGCGGCGCGTGGCGGCGACGGTGCAGGAAGCGGAGGTCGCCGGCCGCACCACGGTGCGCAGCTTCGACCACCGTTGCGTCCGCCGCTTGCGCGCGCTCGAGCCGCGGCTGACCGGGGCGGTACTGATCGCGCATACGGCGCCGGTGGCTTTCACCGAGCTGGTCTTCCGCGCCGACGCGCGGATTTACTGTCCGAGCTTCGACTTTGTGGACGAGGAATTGGTGCGTCAGGTCCACGCGGAGGGAGTTTACGTCTTGCCCTGGACGGTCAATGAGCCGGAACACTGGAAGCGCCTGATCGACTGGGGCGTGGACGGCCTGACGACCGATTACCCGAATCGTCTGGCGGAACGGTTGCGCAGCGTGGGGCATGGCCGTCGGAGGGGCCGCGGTCGGTGGGAAAAGGTAAGGGGCGATTCCCAGACAGGAACCGCCCCTCCAAATCGCCGCGGGCGGGTTGGCCCTGCCTCTACTACCGGCAGGGTCCCAACGCGCCCGCAGTCCTAAACAGGCGCTCACCGCGCGGCCACCCCGGTCGGGGCGGCCAGGGTCACCTGCGATTCCTCGCCGGCCCGGACTGTCACGACCTGGGAGACGACGGTGGCCTTGCCGTTGACCGTGATCTCGGCCTTCAGCGTGTAGGTGAAGTCCTTGCCCGCAGTCAGGCTCGGAGACACGAACACGCGATGGTCCGACGTGGACGTGGTGGGCTGATCGTCAATCGTCAGCTTGGCGTCCGCCGGCAGCGACACGACGATCGTCGCCGCGGTCGGATCGAGCGACGCCACGGAGCAGGCGCCGTTGGCGCAGGTTGCGCAGCCGCCGTAGCTGCTGGCGCCGCAGGTGGCGCAGCCGGCGGCGTAGCCGCACGAGCCGCAGCCTGCGGACTCGCCGCAGCCGCCGTGGCCGCGATGGTGCCGGCCGCCGCAATGGGCCGTTTCGCCGCAGCAGCCGCCGCCGTGACGGCCCAGGTCCGCGGTCTGCCCACCGGTCGTCATCGCCATCATCAGAACGACACTGTACACTGGATGAACCTCCTGCGTTTGGGTGTGGAACTCGGCCCACGCGGGGAAACGTCGTGCAACAAGGCGTGGACCGTTTGGGCGGGGCAAACCCGAAGGGCGGGATGGAGGGCAGGGAACACAGAGGACGGCGGCTCAGCCGCCGACCGGCAAGGGAGCCGTCCCTTGTCTGAATTACCGTCTCCGCCAAAGGGGACGGTCGCTCAGGCTGCAGCACCAAGCGGCGTCCGTTTGGCTTCCAGCCAGTCGAGTTCGGGAAATGGTAAGGATGAACAGGGGGGGAGTCAACCGCAATCTGGGAAGGATGCGCGGATTTTAACGGATCGCCTAAGATTAATGGGTTGACGGGTTTTGCGGGAAATGCTGAGTTTACGCAGGATTTGCGGCCGAATCGAGGGTCGCTGGCAGCCGCGCAAGCCAGTTTATTTTCCGCGTTCTGTTGAAGCGCGAATACCTGGCGTCATCTTGCACCTGAGAATATCCAAGAAACGACCGTGGCTTGAACGGCCGAATCGGGTATTCTGAGAATACAGCTGCGCCGACCAGTCGGCCCGTATTTGTTGCCATCGCCCGCCAGAGGGGTGTTCCATGCCCGCCAATCCTGCCGGCCTGTTCCCGCGCCGCCTTTCGCAGCCGAAGCCGTGGCCGGTCATGGGGATCGGCGTCGCCGTCACCCTGGTCGGGCTGGTCCTTGCGGCGTTCGGGGACGGCCTGGCCGGCGTGCGCTTCGTCTGCTTCCTGGTCGGCCTCATCACGGCGGGGACGGCCGTGAGTCTGCGCCTGAAAACGGCCGGGCAGGCGTTCGAGGAGCGCATGGAATCGGCCGGCGTCCTGGCCGTGGGCGCGTTCACCGCCCTCCTGGCCTTCCTCGGCGCGGACAAGAGCTGGGACTCCCTGCAAATAGCGCTTGCGGTGCTGGTCGTCGTGTCGCTGGTCGGCGCGGTGCTGGTCCTGCTGCCGACGCCGTCCCGGATGCTCGTCGCCGGCGCACTGATCCTGGTGCATTTCGGCGGTATGATGACGGCCGCCACCACCATCGATCCGCCCGGCGCCTCGGCCCCGTGGGTGTCGCAAGAGCTGTGGGTCCACTTCTACCGCCCCTACCTGCAGTTCATGTACCTGAACAACGCCTACCACTTCTACTCGCCGGAACCAGGACCGCCTTCGCTGGTCTGGTTCCACATCAAGTACAAGGACGGCCGAGTGAAATGGTACAAGATCCCTCATAGGGATCAGGACCCCGCCCCCATTCACCACACGCGGTTGCTGTCGATCACGGAAAGCACGACCGTGATGTACCAGCAGGCGCCGGAGGATTTCGCCGCCCGCAACGAGATCGAGCAAAACCGACGATCCTGGGGCACGGTCTACCACATACCCCTGGAGGACCAGAATTACATCCAGATCCCGGTCAACATGCAGTACCAGGAGCCGCAGGAGTATGCGGTGAAGATGGTCGAGTCGTATGTCCGACACGTGGCCGAGGAGTTCCCCTGGCTGGGCGATGAGAGCAATTCGGTCGCCGCCATCAAGGTCTACCGCTTCCGCCAAACGATCATCACCCCCCAGGCGATGGCCGAGGGGCGCAGCCCGCTGGACAAGTCGTGGTTCGTCGGCTACTACATGGGCGAGTACGATCGGACGGGAACGCTGCTGCACACCGAAGACAAGATCGACCCTGTTACCAAGAAGCAGGTGGACGTCAACGACCGATTCCGTTACTGGTACATGCCGATCTACTACCGACGCAGCGACGGCCAACCGCTGACGCCGGACACGAAGCCCGACGACTTGAAGCTGAAGGATTGTCTGACGCAGCACGCCCGGCTGGACCTGAGCGTGTATCCGCCGGAAATCCGCGACGACCCGACGGATTCGCCCTGGGATGATGGTCCGTAGACGACTGGAAAGCGCGAAAGCTGTTCCCCGTTCCCCGCTTGCGGAGCCGCCGCCGTCATGAATACGCCAACCGTCGCGCCGTCCGACGCCGCCATGCCGTCCTGGGTCCGCGCCTGGAACCGCTTCTGGTTCGCGCCGATCGACCCGACCGGCTTCGGGTTCATGCGCATCTGCTGCGGCGTCCTCGTCCTGTACGTCCATCTGGTGTACAGCTACGACCTCTACTCCTACGTCGGCCCGCACAGCTGGCTGGACCAGGAGGCGCAGGAGTACGTGCGCCATGAGGTGACGGTTCCCGAGCCGCCCGAACACTGGACCGACCCGCCGCGGCTCACTTCCGACAAAGGCTCTTTCCTCTGGTCGATCTATTTCCACGTCCACGACCCGGTCTGGGTCGTCGTGATCCACGTCGGCATTCTCGCCGTGATGCTGCTGTTCACGGTAGGACTGTGGACGCGCGTCACCTCCGTGCTGGCATGGTTGGGGGCGATGCAGTATGTGCAGCGGCTGCAGACGAGCATGTTCGGCATGGACACGATGATGATTATCCTGCTGCTGTACATGATGATCGGCGACGGCGGCGCCGCGCTGTCGCTGGACCGCTGGCTGGAGCGGCGCCGTCAGATCCGTAAGGGCGGGGCAACCCCGCCTCTCGTGCCGTCGTGGTCGGCCAACTTCGCGGTTCGGCTCGTCCAGATTCACTTCTGCATCATCTACTTCGTGTCCGGCACGTCGAAGCTGCTGGGGGCGTCGTGGTGGAACGGGACGGCCCTGTGGTTGTGCCTGGCCAACTATAATTTCGCCCCGATGCGCGTGGGACTGTACAACTCGTTCCTGACGTTCCTCTGCCAGAACCTCTGGCTTTGGCAGCTGTTCATGACGGGCGGCGTGATCTTCACGCTGTTCACCGAGATCAGCTTCAGCTTCCTGGTCTGGAACAAGAAGTGGCGGCCGGTGATGGTGACGGCCTCGGTGCTGATGCACCTCGGCATCGGCCTCGTGATGGGCCTGGTGGTCTTCAGCATGTTCATGTTCACGATGGTACTGGCCTTCGTGCCTCCGGACGTGATCCGCATCTACCTGGACCAGATCGGCGAGCGATTCCGCCGCCGGTTTCAGACGAAGCCGTCGGCGCCGGCCCCGTCCGGCCCGCCGCCCAAGGAACTGGTCCTAACGCGGTCATGACAGTTCTCGGACAAAACTGTGGCGGTTGCAAACTTGCCGCCACAAATCCGTCCGGCAATCCTTCGTTGCCCTTCCATTCCTCCCTTCTTGCCCATTTCCCCCATTTTTTACAGAAAAGAAAATGGCCGCTTGCCGTTTGGCGGACGGACTAACACAATAACATCGCCTCGGTTGGATCGCCCAATAGTTTGCGATGGCCTGCCTGTACGGATCTTCAGACTCCAAAGCGAAGTTCCGACTGCCGATCCGCCATGGAAGCCGCCCGATCGTCAGGGTTGGCCCTCCGTTTGCAGGGCCTATGCGCCATTGGACGCAGTTCGCCTTCAGCCGCCGCGCCTAGCGCGGCGGGTGGATTCGCCGGGCGCCGAGGAAACGCCTCGACGCTGGTTACGCTCGCTCTCCATGAGGGGAACGTCATGAGGTTACCCGGACGGAAGATTTCCATCCTGTTTCGGCGGAACGAGAGCAAGGACGAACAGCTCGCCGGTATCGAGTACACGGGTTACGACCTCTACTGGCCGTCCGGCGCAAGGTCCTGGGGCTGGCCTTCGACCGTTTCTGCAAGATCGGAATGCGGTACATTCTGGGTCGGGAAAAGCCGGAATTAGCGGCGGTGGACGGGTATTTCCTGCCGCTGTCGGATCGGGAAGATCGGCTGCCCCGGATCCCCGGATGTCGCCTTCGCGTACTGTATTTCGAGCGGACCGGCTCTCAGCTTAAGGTCTTCCTCAGCGATGACACGCCGACGGAAATCGTTTTCGATCTGGAGCGCGACGAGGAGCCGATCCTGGATTGGCTCGGCGGCCGCGGCGTGGCCGACGGGGACCGACAGTGGTTCGGTTTTTATGCGGTGCGGACGGCCGACGCGGAAGTGACGGTCCCGGCGCGGCGCGGCGCCGGGCGGGCCGCCGCTCGGACGCCCCATGCGGCGCCGGTCCTGCGGCGTTCGCCGCTGATGGAGGGCGAATCGGAGGGGATGTTCCTGGCGCCGTGACCCAACCGAGCCGCCGCCGATCCGCCGATCCGAGCCGCGACTGTGAAGGAGCGGTTTTGGGCCAAATTGCTCCTTACGGTCGCCGATCGTATTCCGCCTTCCAGAACAGAAGCGGACGCATCACCCGCCCTTCGCCTCGGCGCGGGCGTCGGACGGCGGCGCTTGCAGCGGGTCTTGCAGAAACTTCGCGAAGCCGCTTACGTCGTTGATCTTGCCTTCCGGGTAAGGCGCGCCGACCACTTCGTAGCCGCCGCCGTCCTTCGGCTTGACGATCACATACAGCGGCAGCTGCGCTTTCTGGAACACGTCCTGTTCTAGTTTCTCGTTCTCGGGGCCCGTCACGGACGAGCGGTATTCCAGCGGCACTTTGTCCGTATAGAGGTGGACAAGGACGTACTGACCAAGCAGATTTTTCACCTCCGGCTTGATAAAGATGTTGCGCTCGTTGTATTTGCAGTTGGTGCAGGTTTCGGCGGTGAAATCGAGGAAGACCAGCTTCTTGTCCGCCTCCGCCTCTTTCAACCCCTGCTGGAGGTCGCCGAACCAGGCGAGGCGGCCGGAAGGCGATCCCACGCCGCCGTTGTTCCCCGGCGCCGCCGGCGCTGGAACGTCCTCCGGCAAGAGGAACGAATCGAGCCAGGCGAACACCGTCCCTTGCGGCCGCTGCTGTTCGCCGTCGCCCGTCTTGAACAAGCCCGGCAGCAGGTACAGGGCCAACCCAAAAAACGCGATGCTGAACAGCAGCCGCGGCACGCTCAGCGATTCCAGGGCGCCGTGGTCGTGCGGCAGGCGGTAGACGCCGAGCAGGTACAGGCCGCACGCGACGCAGAGGGCGACATAAACTCCGAGAACGAGGTCGTAAGTCAAGAAATCCGTCTTGACGAAGTAATTCAGTTCGGCGGCGCGGAGGAACTTGAAGGCGGCGGCCAGCTCCAGGAACCCCATCACCACCTTGACCGTGTTCAGCCACGAGCCGCTCTTGGGCAGCGCCTTGAGCAGGAACGGGAACAGCGCCAGCACGAAGAACGGCAGGGCGAAGGTGACGGAGAAGGCCAGGGCGCCCAGCACCAGCTTGAGCCAGTCGGAGGCGGAAGCGGCGGAGGCCGTCAGGGCGATGAAGCCGCCGTAGAAAGGGGCGACGCAGGCGAAGCTGATGACGGTGAAGGTCAGGGCCATGAAGACGACGCCGACCACGCCGCCGCGGCCCTCGCCGGCGGCGGTGAGCCGGCCCAGCCACGACGGCAGCACGATGTCGTACATGCCGAACAGGCTGAGGGCGAAGAAGACGAACAGGCCGCCGAGGACGAGGTTCGTCGCCCAGTGCTGGCTGAACTGCTGCACCAGCGGCAGCAGCAGCACGCCGGCCACCGTCAGCACCACCGCGATGGTCGCGCTGTAGATGGAGGCCAGCAGCACCGGCGGATAGCCCCGCCGCACCGACAGCGCCGCACCGCCGGCCGGCTTCGTGGACTTCTCCGATTGTTTGAGGAAGTAACTCACTGTGATCGGGATCATCGGGAAGACGCATGGCGTCAGCAGCGACAGGGCGCCCCAGACGACGCCCTGCCACATGAAGCCGAGCAGGTCCCAGAAGCCGCCGGCGGCGGGCGGCGGTGGTTGCGAGACGGAAGGCGCGGCTGGGGCGGGTTTTTGGGCCGTTGCGGCGGCCGCCGGCGGCCCGAGGTCTTGCGGTAGAGGCGCCTTCGGGCCGTCGCGGGACGGCGGCGGGGGAAGCAACGCCACCGGCGGCTTGGCGGCCTGGAGCCGCTGCGGGAGGTCGGGGAGCGGCGCCGCCGGCGGCCCGTCGATGACGGTGAACGGCACGTCGAACTTATGGTCGCCGAAAACGCAGCTCTCGTCGCAAACCTGGAGGTGAAGGGTAAAGCTCAGGTGGTGCGCGCCCACGGCCGCTCCGGGCTTGATGTATAGGTCCTGCACCCAGGTGAACGGCTTGCGGTGCTCCAAATAGTACCCGACGCCCTCTTCGAGGACGGATTCCGGCGCCGGGGTTTCGGCGATCGGCCAGAGGGGCTGGAGGTCGTCGCTCTTGCCGTAGCTGATGGTGTTGACGTTGCCGCTCTCGTCCTTGTATTGCGTGGTCATCGGGTAGGTGTGGAAGCCGGGGCGCGGCGCTCCTTGAATGACCAGTCGGACCACCTGGCCGCGACTGAATTCCCTCGGCGCCCCGGCCTTGTTGGCGTCGGCGAAGGCGTCCCACGGTTGCAGGTCCACCTGAAGGTCGATGCGGTCGGCGGTGGGCGGCCGGTCGCCGACGGCGAACGATTCGCCGCGGGCCGGCCGCACGGTCAGGGCCAGCACCAGCGCGGCGGCGAACCACGTTCCGGCGCGTTGAGAGAGAGGTTTCATACGCAATCCCTTTAGGCGAGGGGCGGGAAATACCTTACCCGTAGCCGCATTCGCCAGAATGCGGGTGAATGGCGGTCGGCCCGCATTCTGGCGAATGCGGCTACGGGTATCCTTCCGGCTGACGCCCCCCGCTCGCCTTATTTCGGCGGCTCGACGCCCTGCAACGTGAGCGTGGACACCGCCTTCGTCTTGAGGTCCACCACGCGAATGCGATGGGCGTTGGTGTCGGCCACGTACAGCTTGCCCCCGGCGATGCTGATCCCGCCCGGTTCGCTGAACAGCGGCGTCCCCAGCCAGCCCTCCGGCTCGCCGCCCACAAAGGTCGTGCAACTCCGCTTCTGCGGGTCGATCACCTTGATCTTGCTGTTGTAGGTGTCGGCCACGTACAGCTTGCCGTCGGCCCAGGCCACGCCCAGCGCGTGCTGCAAGCGCACCTCGTCGCCGACGCCGTCCACGTCGCCGAAGACGAACAGGTCGTCGCCGACGATCGTCTTCACCTCGCCCTTGCCGTCCAGCGGCACGGAGCGCACGGAGCTGACCTCGCTGTCGGCCACGTAGAGCGTCGTGCCGTCGCTGGCCAGGCCGCTCGGCTGGGCGAAGCAGGCGCGGCCCAGCGGGCCGTCGCGGCGCCGTTCCATGCCGGCGCCGGCGTAGGGGCCGATTTCGCCTGCCCCTAGATCTAATCGCCAGATCTGGTGAAAACCGGCCATCGCAATGTACAGCTTGCCGTCGTGCAGCAGCAGGTCCCACGGGCTGTTCAGGGCCGTCTTCAGCGCCGGCCCCTCGTCGTCGCGGTCCTCGCCCTGCTCGCCGGTGCCGGCGACGGTCGTGACGGTCTTCGCCTTGAGGTCGAGCGCGCGAATCCGATTGTTCTTGCGGTCGGCCACGTAGAGCGTGTCGCCGTCGAGGGCGAGGCCCTGGGGGTCGTTGAAGCGGGCCTTGTCGAAGGGGCCGTCGTCCGCCCCCGCCTGGCCGTCGCCGGCCACGGCGATCTCCTTGCCGTTCAAATCCGTAATGACGATACGGTGGTGCGTGCTGTCGGCGATGAACAGCCGGCCCCCACCCTGCCCTCCCCCCGCGTCGGGGGAGGGTGAAGCGACGGCCAGCACCTTGCCGGGGAAGAACAGCGGGCTGGCGCCTGTCTCGGAGAAGCGGGCCAGCTCGAACTTGCGCGGCTTCTCGTCCAGGAGCTTCTTCTCCCGGTATTCCTTGACGAGGGCGCCGATGCGCACGTCGAGCGCGGCGTAGAGGCCCTCGCCCTCGCCCTCGGCGACGAGGTTGCCTTCGGGGTCGATCAGAACCAGCGTCGGCCAGGAGTGGGCGTCGTAGGCGTTCCAGATGGTCTGGTTGGCGTCGTTGACGACGGGATGGCTGATCTCGTAGCGGAGGATGGCTTTGCGGACGGCCTCGCTGTCCTTTTCCTCGTCGAACTTGGGAGAGTGGACGCCGACGATGACCAGATCGTCGGCGTACTTCTTTTCCAACTTCGCCAGGTCGGGCAGCGTATGGATGCAGTTGATGCAGCAGAGCGTCCAGAAGTCGAGGACGACGATCTTGCCGCGGAGGTCCTTGAGTTTGAGCGGGCCGGCCGTGTTGAGCCAGGCGACGCCGCCGTCGAGTTCGGGGGCCGGCGGCCGGCGCCGATCCTTCGAGGGCGTCTCTTCATCGGCGGCGGCCTTCGGCATCGCGTTGTGCGGGATGAACCCGTACACCGTCACGCCGACGGCCACGGCGCCGACGAGCAGGGCGGGAAGGAGCCAGCGCGGCAGACGCCGACCGCCACCCTGCCCTCCCACCGCTGCGGGGGAGGGTTGGGAGGGGGCGACGACGGCGGGGGCGGTCGGGGCCTCGGACATCAATCAGCCTCCTTCGCTCAGGGGGACGGCGGGCGCCGGACGAAGACTTGGATGCCGTCCGTCGCCGCGTGGTCACGGAGTATTGTAATGCGACGGCCGGCCCTACTCTAGACGAATGGGCGGCGGCGGCGATTCAGGCCGGCGCCGGTTAACCGCGACGCGCAGCGGAGCGCTCCGCTCATCGCAACCTTGACCCACCCGCCCCAAACCCTTACCGTTGACTCTGCTTTCCTCATTCGAGATTCGCATCATGGCCACGCGAGCCGATAAGGCCTCGACTCCGAACCCGGCCGCGACCCAGCCGCTGCCCCCGCCCCGCAAGCCGCCGGCGCCGGAACGGGCCGCCGCTCGCCGCCGCTTCCTCGACGGCGTCCTCGTCGCCGTCGTCCTTGCGTTCGCCTTCCTCACGTCCCTGTTCCCCGCGCACAACGCCGATTTCTTCCTCCACGCGGCGACCGGCCGCCTCATCGCCCACGGCCAATACACCATCGGCGTCGATCCCTTCGCCTACACCACCCACGGCGCCACCTGGATCAATACGAACTGGCTGTACGATCTGATCGTCTATCTCTTCTACGATACGTCGGCCGTCGGCGGTACGATTTTGATCGTCCTCAAGGCGCTGATGATCGCCGTCCTCGCCGAGGTGATGCTGCGCACCGCCCGCGAGCCGGGCCGCAGTCTGTGGGTCCCCGCCTGCTGCGTCGGCCTGGCGGTGCTGTCGCTCAGCGGGCGCGTGCAGCTGCAACCCATCTGCATTTCCATCCTCTTCCTCGGCGTGACCTACTGGCTGCTCCACCTGCCGCGGCGCCTGGAAACGCGGGCGGCGGCGAAAACGGGGCCGCCGCGACGGCCGTTCCTGGCCTGGTGGCTGATCCCGCCGCTCTGCCTGCTGTGGGTCAACCTCGATTCGTGGTTCTTCCTCGGGCCGATCACCGTGGCCCTGTTCCTCGTGGGGGAGACGCTGCAAGACTGGCTGGCGGCCGCCGATCGACGGCAGACCGCCGGGGCGACCGGCGCGCGCCGCACGCTGCTCTGGGTGCTGCTGGTCTCGGTCGGCGCCTGTCTCGTCAACCCGCACCATGTCTGGGCCTTCACGCCGCCGTCGGCGCTCGGCCTGTCCGAGGCGGCGGCGGTGCTGTCGCGGGACGAGCAATTCCGTCCGCTGTTCATCTCGCCGCTGGAAAGCACCTATTTCCGCCCGAATATCGGCCTGAACGTGGCCGGCGCCGCGTTCTTCCCGCTGGTCGTGCTGGGGCTGGTTTCCTTCGCCGCGGGACAGTGGATCGGCCGCTGGTCATGGGAGCGGGCGCTGGTCTGGACCGCCTTCCTGGCCCTGGCCGTGTGGCGCGCCGCTGCCATGCCCTTCTTCGCCGTCGTCGCCGGGCCGATCGCGTCGCTGAACTTCCTCGACTTCGCCGCGAAACGCCTGGGGACCGCGCCGTCCGTGACGGGCCGGGCGGGGGCGTGGGCCATGGGCGGCCGCATCCTTACGCTGCTCGCTGGCGTCGCGCTGCTGGTCGCGGTGTGGCCGGGGTGGCTGCAAGCATGGCCGCAGGAAGCGCGCCGGGGCGGCTGGATCGTCGAACCGGACCCCGGCCTGGTGCGGCTGACGGATCGCATCAAGGAGTGGCGGAAGGCCGACCTGTCGCCGGGCGGCCGCTGGTTCACCGTCTCCCCGAACGTCCTGCCCTACCTGGCCTGGTACTGCCCCGGCGAGCGCGGCGGCTACGACCTCCAGCGGCTGCCGCTGTACGACCAGGCGGCGCGCGAGATCAAACAGGTCCGCGATTCGCTGGCCTTCCGGGACGGCGACGCCGGCAAACCGGACCCGCGCTGGCGCAAGGTCCTCCGCTCCGAGGACGTGCATTTCTTGATCTGCTATGAGCCAAGCCCGCTGCCGCTGCGCTCCGGTTCGCCGCTGCCGACGCTGCTGACCTCGCCGGACGAGTGGCCGCTGCTCGACGTGGACGGCGGCGCGACCGTCTTCGGCTGGCAGGACCCGGCGACCCTCGGCGCGAGCCTCGCGGGTCAGGGCCGCCTCCTTGCCCTGTCCGGCCTTCTCGGCGGCCCATTCGTTCCGTTGGAGCGGCCCGAGGCGTGGGAGGCTTTCGGTTCGGCGGCGGCGCCGGCGCCGCCGCCTGCATCCACGACGCCGCCCGACTGGTGGGCGGCGCCGTGGACGCCGGTGAAGCCGCACTCGTCCGAGGCCGACGAGGCCGCCGTGCTGTCGCTGCGCTACACGGCCCTGCAGCCGATCTGGTACGACCGCAACGAGGTGGCATGGAAGGGCATGTGGGGCGAGCTGAAGCGCGGCTGGCTGGCCGAACAGGCGGGCGAAACCTTCGGGACCGCGTGGTCGCCCTACGCCTGCTTCCCCGTCGAGGTCGTCAGCCGCAAACTCGGCCCGATCGGCGAGACTCCGCCGCTGCCGCACCTCACGCCCAATCAGGGCGAGGAGGTTCTGCTCGGTCGGGCGCGCCGGCTGTTCGATTACGGCCCGCCCGCTCCGCTGTACCTCAGCCTGCGGGCCGCCCGCCGTGCCCTGGCCGTCAAGCCTGACGCCGAGGCCTATCAGGTGCTCGGGGAGATCTATTTCCGGCTGGTCCACGAGACGCGCGAAGGGCCGTTCGCGGCGATGGTCGCTTACCCGCGGGTCGTCCGCGGCGCCCTGCAACCCGGCTTCCCCTACCCGCTGGTGCTGCGGCACGTCCAGGCCGCGACCGCCCTCCGCCGCGCCCTGGAGCTGGACCCGAACAACATCGCGGCCGAGCGGCTGTCCATCCTGCTGTACCAGGAGGCGGGGTTCCTCGACCTGACCGTCCTGCACGGCAAGGAGTGCGTGCGCATTCTCCGCGAGAACGGCGCCCCCGACGCTGAACTGGCCCGGGAGGTGGACCAGGCGGACAAGGAGTTGCGGCGCCGGCAGGACACGTATCTGCTGAAGACGGCCAACCGATCCGTGACCGAGCAGGTGGACGTCGCCCTGGACATGGGCCTGCGCCAGACGGCGCTGGACGTGCTGCTGGCGACCGACTGGGAAAAGTTCGCCGGCAAGGAACCGGACCAGCTCCGCCTGCAGCAGCGAGAGCTGAGCCTGATGATGCAGACGGGTCAGGTGGAAGCGGTGGGCAAGGAACTCGTGGAGGACCAGGAGAAACTCCAGAGCGGCGTCGGCCTGGGCATGGACCCCGATACGATGCTGCCGGCCTACGAATGGCTGCGCGTGGAGGTCGCCGCCGCCCGGGGCGACTATGCCGAGGCCGATCACTGGCTGGAGGAGATCGAGAAGAAAATGCGGCAGTCGGCCCCGCTGATGACCGCGTTGCCGTTGCTGGGTGTGTGTGGGCCGGACGAACCTCACCTGCACGAGCCGGACACGCGGTCGCTGACCGCGCTGCTGGTGGGGCATCTGGTGTTGCGGCAGGCCCCGGCCGTCAACGGCCTGTGGCTGCCTTTGCCGCTGAGCGATGCGGGGGGCGTGATCCAGGAAGTCGGCGAACCGATCGTGGAGCCGCTGGGCCGGGAGGCCGACCTGGAGGCGATTCGCGGCTGGCTGGCGCTGGAGGCGGGCGATGTGCCGGCGGCTGAGAAACACTTGGACGCTGCCCTGGAACAGGCCCCAGCCGGCGAGGTGCCCTTCCGCGCCGCATCGCTGGTCCTGCTGTGCCGGGAGCGGCTGAACGCGGGGAAATAGCGCTACGCCCGCCAGAACTCTCTCAGCCCGCGCGAGAAACCCGCCGAGGCCGCGCAGCACCACCCCATTCCGCTCCGCAGCGGCGCTCCGGCCCCGCGCCCGCCGCCAGAGGTACTGGCCGGCCTGCCGCAGCCAGGAAATCGGCGCGTCCAGCGTGAAGACGAGCTTGTACAGGAAGAGGGCGGCAGACGACTCGCCGGCCTTGCGCATTGCGCGCACCAGTCCGGTCGCCGTCTGGGCGTAGACGTGGCCGATCCGCTGGCGGCTGCTGGCGCGGCCGTGATGAATGATTTCCACGCCGGGATGATAGACCACGGATCGGAGCCGGCCGACGCGGCGGCACAGATCGACGTCCTCGCCGCCGAAGGCGTAGTCCTCGTCCCAGCCGCCGGCTTCCCGGAACACGTCGCGCCGCACCAGCAGGGCCGCTCCCATCAGTACCTCGACCGGCCGGACGGCGTCCGGATCGCCGTCGCGGCCGCGGTAGCGGCGGTAGGCGGAGCGGAACAGCCGCGTCCAGCGCAGCAGACAGGTGGAGTGGAGCAGAGCGGCGACGGTTGGCCGGCGGCGATACGACGCCTGCGTCCGTCCGTGGCCGTCGCGCAGCCGCGGGCCGAGCAGGCCGATCTCCGGGTGCGCCCGCGCGTATTCGACCAGGCGGCGCAGGGCGCCGGGCGGCACGACGGTGTCGTTGTTGAGGAAGAACAGCCAGCGGCCGCGCGCCAGCCGGGCGGCCTGGTTGTTGGCGCGGGCGAAGCCGACGTTGTCGGCGTTGCGCACCAGCACGACGCGCGGGAACCGCCGCCGCACCATCTCCGCGGCGCCGTCCGTCGAGGCGTTGTCCACGACGATCACTTCCAGCCGCAGCCGTTGCAATTTCGACGTGAGCGACCGCAGACAGGCGTGAAGCAGCGTCCGGCAGTTCCAGTTGACGACGCAGACGGAGACGACCGGCCGGCGCCGGACGGCAGGCTCTGGCGGCGATTCCGAAGGCCGCGGACGCATGGCACACTCCTACCAGCCCGCAGCGCGAGCAAGGGCCGCACGATTACGCCGCATTCAGACATTCGCTCTGGCATTTCTCGCGATCGAGCCACGGGGCGAAGGCGCGTCGGCCGCACACCAGCCGGCCGACGCCGTAGCGCAGCCGGCGCAGCAACGGCATCGGCATGTGGGCGTGACGCCGCAGCAGCGTCTGGTAGCGCGCGAACTGCTCGGCGCCGATCGGCGGCCGCTTCTCGCGGAAGGCCAAGCACCAGACGTTGGCCGGCCGCGTGGTGGGGCCGTGCCAGCCGATGATCTTGCTGGGGTAGTCTTCGAGCAGCAGCTTGAATGCGTCCGGCGTGAAGCGCCAGTAGTCGTGGGGGTAGGAGTGAATGTGGAAATAGAACGGGGCGGCGACGAGCAGCGCGCCGTCCGGCCGGAGGACGCGGCGGACTTCCTCAAAACCCTTCCAGAAGCGGCGAACGTGTTCAAAAGTTTCCAGGGCCAGGACCGTGCCGACGGAGGCGTCGGCCTGCGGCAGCGCCTCGACCTCGCCGACCACGTCCACGCCGGGACCCGGCCGCATGTCGAGGCCGACGTAGGGCTTGCCGGGAAAGAGCGATCGAAGGTCGGCGATGTCTTCTTGATTCTCGACCTGATAGGAGCCGATTTCGAGAATCGGCCCGGGCAGGTCGAAGGTTTCGGCCACCGCCCGCACCATGCCGCGCAGCAACGTGTTCATGGGGCCGCCTTTCGTCGTCCCGGACGGGCCTCCGCGGACCGTCGCGGACGGATTAAGTAGCACGCGGCGGCGCGGCGCGTCAACGGCAGCTCGCGGCGCTATTCGAGGTGAAAGTCGATGACGTTGCCCTCCCCCGCCTTGACCTCGCACGACTGCCCCGACAGTTCCGGGTCGGTGTAGCGGGGCGGCAGCCGCGTCTCCGGCGGCGCGTCGGGGCGCGGGCCTGGAAGGTGACGCGGTGCCATCCCGCCACGGCGCCGAAGTCCGGGCCGGTGACGAGGACGTAGCCGCCGTCGTCGCCGATGCGGGCGCAGGCCAGCGGGCCGCGGCCGCCGCGATCCGGATCGGGGGTGAAGACAATGGCGCCGCCCGCCAGCGGGACACCGTGGAAGTAGACGTGGCCGCGCACCGGCGACAGGGTCGGCTTCGATTCGCCGCAGCCGCCTGCGACCAGCACCAGTACGGCCAGGCATGTGAACCACAACGGGCACATCTGGGCCTCCGTTCCCGCGCGCCGGAACCTGCAACCGGCCGCGGGAGTATACCAGGGCCGGCCGCGCCGCTGCAATGCACCCCGCGCCGCTCGCCCAAAAACCGGCGGAACTTTGCCGCAAGGGTGGGGTTGAATCCGTATGGCGACCGGAGACCGACTCGGCGGCCGCCCTACCAAGCGGACGGGAGACGGAAGCATGAACCACCCAAGCGTTGCACGGCGTGCGACCTTTCTGGCCGCGTTCGTCGCCCTGGCCGGGTTCGGCCTGCTCCAGGCGGCCGACACGAAAGACAACGCCAAACCGAAATACGCCTCGGACGCCTCGAAGACCGATCGGCCGGTCCTCAAGCCCTCGCTGACCGGCAAACTCGACGCCCTGGCCCTGGCAAAGTACATCGACCAGGCCATCGACCAGCGCCTCGCCGCCGAGAAGGCGCCGCCCTCGCCGCAGGCCGACGACGCCGAGTTCCTCCGCCGCGTTTACCTCGACCTGGCCGGCCACATCCCCCCCGCCGACAAGGCGGCCGCCTTCCTCGACAGCAACGACACGAACAAGCGCGCCAAGCTCATCGACGAGCTGCTCGCCAGCGACGACTACGGCAAGCACATGGCCGACGTCTGGATGAACCTCCTCGTCAAGCGCAGCACCGACAACCGCTTCGTCCAATTCGAGCCGCTGACGGCGTGGCTGACGAAGAACTTCAACGAAAACACGCCCTGGGACAAAATGGTCCGCGAGTTGCTCACCGCCGAGGGCGATCAGGACGCGAACGCCGCCGTCACCTTCTGCCTGGCGAACGACACCGTGGACAAGATGACGGACGTGACGACCAAGGAGTTCCTCGGCGTCCAGCTGCAATGCGCCCAGTGCCACAACCACCCGTTCACGGACTGGAAGCAGACGGAATACTGGGGCATGGCCGACTTCTTCAAGAAGGTCGAGCTGACCGGGCCGCGCAATCCCAACAAGCAGGCCGGCGTTCCCGGCATCGTGGAAGGCCTCGGGGCGAAGGGGCGCAAGCCGCCGCTGCCCGACTCGGCCAAGGACGTGCCGGCCAAGTTCCTCGGCGGCCCCGAAGTCAACCTGACGGCGCGCGAGAAGGCCCGGCCGGTCCTGGCGAAATGGCTGACCGCCGCCGACAACCCGTATTTCAGCAAGGCGATGGTCAACCGGGCGTGGTTCCAGCTGTTCGGCCACGGCATCGCCAACCCCGTGGACGACATCGCCGGGATCAGCCCTCCGTCGCACCCGCAGCTGTTCGTGGATCTGGCCGACCAGTCCGCGGCCAACGGCTTCGACCTCAAGCAGCTCTACCGCGCCCTGTGCAAGACGAAGGCCTACCAGCGGACCAGCAAGCCGACGGCCGAAAACGCCGACGCCGACACGGCCCTGTGCGCCCACATGACAGTCAAGGTGATGACGCCGGAGGAGCAGTTCGATTCGATCCTCCAGGTGCTGGCCCCCAATCAGGATCCGCGCAACGTGACCCTTCCCAAGGGCGCCGCGGCCGGCCTGCCGAAGGGGGCGCGGCGGCAGAACCTCACGCCGCGGTCGCTGTTCGTGGCCTTCTTCGAGGACGAAGACGCCACCGATCCGACCGAGTTCCAGCAGGGCATTCCGCAGGCGCTGCGGCTGATGAACGGCCCGCAGCTCAACAATGCCGCCATCCTCAACCCCATGCTCAAGGCCCACGCGGCGCCGGAGCAGATCGTCGAGCATCTGTACCTGGCCACCCTGTCGCGCCGTCCGACGGCGCAGGAACGAGAGCGCCTGGTCCAGTACGCCGCCCAGCACAAGAATGAGCCTCATGAAGGATACGAAGACGTGTTGTGGGCGCTGATGAACTGCAGCGAGTTTGTGATGAATCATTAACCAGGGGTCAGGAGTCAGGAGTCAGGAGTCAGCAAGACAAACTCCTGACTCCTGACCCCTGACCCCTGACCCCTGACCCCTGACCCCTGACCCCTGACTCCTGACTCCTGGGAGAAACCAATGACCCCTTCCTTGAACCCCTCGACCGGCCTATCCCGCCGCGATTTCCTGCGGCTGTCGGCGGCGGGCGCCGGCGGCGCGGCGATGTCGGGCTGGATGGGCGTGCTGGCGGCGCGGGCGGCCCAGGCCGGCGTCAAGCACAAGGCCTGCATCCTTCTGTGGATGAACGGCGGCCCCAGCCACAAGGATACGTGGGACCTCAAGCCCGGCACCAAGGACGGCGGCGAGTTCAAGCCGATTCGGACGGCCGTGCCCGGCATGGAGATCAGCGAGAACCTGCCGCAGTTCGCCCAGCTGACGCGGGACGCCGTCCTCCTCCGCGGCATGTCCACCACCGAGGGCGCCCACGGCCGCGCTCGCTTCTACATGCACACCGGCTACAAGGAAGGCGTCGGCGGCCTCTCCTATCCCAGCATCGGCTCCATCGTCTCGTCCGAGCTGGGCAAGGAGAGCTTCCCGCTGCCGAACTTCGTCGCCGTCAACGGCCGCAGCTTCGGCTCCGGCTTCCTCGGGCCGCGCCAGCAGCCGCTGTTCGTCCAGGACCCGGCCCGCGGCGTCGAGAACCTCAAGTCGATGGTCGCCGACGGCCAGTTTGGCGATCGCATGGGTCTGCTGGAAGAGATGGAGCAGGCCTTCTACCGCGATTACAAAGTCGAGTCCGGCGCCGCTCACGAAACGACCTATCGGCGGGCCGTCGAGATGATGAAGTGCAAGGAAGCGAAGGCCTTCGACCTGTCCGACGAGCCGGCCAAGGTGAAGGAAGCCTACGGCGAAGGCAAGTTCGGCGAGGGTTGTCTGCTGGCGCGGCGGCTGGTCGAGACGGGCGTCCCGTTCGTGGAAGTGATGCTGGACGGCTGGGACACCCACCAGGACAACTTCAACCGCGTCAAGAAGCTGTCGCAGCAGCTCGACCCGGCGATGTCGTCCCTGGTCCGCGATCTGAAAGAGCGCGGGATGCTCGACGATACGCTCGTGGTCGTGATGGGCGAGTTCGGCCGGACGCCGAAGATCACGCAGCGCGGCGGCACGCCCGGCCGCGACCACTACCCGCGCGCCTGGTCCACGGTGATGGTCGGCGGCGGAATCAAGACGGGCCAGGTGATCGGCAAGACCGACGCCGAGGGCGCCGAGGTGGTCGAACGGAAGACGTCGGCCCTGGACTTCCTGGCCAGCGTCTGCAAGACCCTCGGCATCGACTGCAACAAGGTGAACAACACGCCGATCGGCCGCCCGATCCGCATCGTGGACAAGGGCGGCGAACCGATCAAGGAACTTTTCGCGTAACAGCATCGTCAAGAGTGGTGTGGACCAGCCCGAAGCGCGAGCAAGGGATTTGCTTCCTCGCTCGCGCTTCGGGCTGGTAGGGATGCTTTCCAACCTGCCATCGCACCCGCCTGGTTTGTTCCCACCGACGTTCGATCGCCCTATTCCCAAAGAAAGGACACCCCCATGCGCTTCATCGCGCGCGTTTCGCTGTGCGCCCTCGCCTGCACCGGCTTGATCGTCGCCGCGGCATGGGGTTATGGCCGTTGTCGTGGCGCCGCCGTCGGCGACCTGGACCTGGCGGGGGCCGGGCGCTGGCTGATGGCCGAGGTCCACAAGCAAGCGGAGCTGAAAAATCGCAGTGAGGCCATGATGCACCGCCTCACGGACAAGCAGGCAGTGATCGACGAGCTGTTCAAGGGCGGCCTGACGCTCCGCGAGGCCGGCGACGCGTTCCGGCGTGTGGACGAGGAGGCGCGGGAGGAGCAGGGCGACGCGGCGGAATCGACGACCTTCACCGGCGAGTCGGAGTATCGCAACGTGCTGACCTGGGCGCGCTGCGCGGCGTCCGCCGAATCGAACGGGCCTGCCCGTCTCGCCCAGCTCCAGGGGGAGATGGACGCCCTTCTGCACCGCCCTCTGCGCAGGGCGTAGGCCGCGGCGGGGCCTCGGAAATCCGCACCCGCTCGCATGAAGATGTGTTTTTATCAAAATCCCCAAATGTCTCTTGACGCGCCCCCCCCCCTGTTCTGGTAGACTCCCCCTCACCTCATCTTACCGGGCCGCGGCGCACAAGCGCGGAAGGAAGGAGTCCGTTCGAGAGGGGCCGGACGCTCTGCCCGCTCGCATTCCGAGAAGAAACCGACGTTTCGTTCTTGCCAAGGGGCTTGGGCGCTCTGGACTCGCGCCGCCGTCCGCGGGTAGGATGCCGAAGAAGGAATGCACCATGAAGAAGATCAGCGCAGCCGTCGTCGCCGTCGCTCTGGCCAGCCTGTTCGGAACGGCAACCAAGGCCAAGGCGGACACGTTCTCCCTCGATTCGGTCACGCAGGTGGCCGTACATCAGGTCCAGGGCAAAGGGGGCTGGACGACCAACGGGACGCTCGTCAGCATCACAATGTATGTGAACGACCCAAATAACAACAATGTCTCGACAACACCCGGTATCACGGTCATGAATACTTGGTCTTCCATCAGCACAGCACCGGGCGGTCTGACCGTCGGGAAACAGTACACGGTCTACGCGGTCATGAAAACTACCAACAATGGACTGAACACAGTGACGACCAGTGCTCCCCTGGCGATTACCATCGCCGCCAACCCTTAACTGAGAAGGGCGGCCATGCTACGGCCTCGAGGGTCTGCTCCCTCGAGGCCCGATGTTCCGGCAAATACAGGAGGGAACCATGTCACGACGCTCTGCCATGACGCTGATCGAGCTGCTAGTGGTGATCGCCATCATCGCCGTCCTGATCGGCCTCTTGCTCCCCGCCGTCCAGAAAGTGCGCGAGGCGGCAGCACGCATCAGCAGCATGAACAATCTCAAGCAGATCGGGCTGGCCACCCAGGGGTTCGCCGATGACCGATCCGGCAAACTTCCCACCCTCAGCGGCTTTGGTAACGCCCCCCTCCTCGCCCCGAGAATGCCCATCTTTATAGCCATTATGCCGTATCTGGAACAGGGCAATTTGTATCAGCAGTTCATGAACAGTACGAATGGACTGAGCAGCAACTATACGATCCGGACCTACCTCAGCCCGGCGGACCCGACGCTGGCGACGCCTTACCCCGGCGTGGTGAGCTACGCGGCCAACGCCCAGGTCTTCGCCAACGACCCCCGCATGCCGCTCACGTACGCCGACGGCACGTCCACCACCATCGCCTTCGCGGAACATTACGCGGCCCGATGCCATACCACGACGTTTTTCTGGATTGACGACCTGCCAGATTACTCGCCCGACGGAACGATTGACCGTCGGCCGGCCTTCGCGGACAACGGCCCCATCGTCCTTTATTTCGATTCGACGCATCCCCAAGACTATACCGACGCCTACCCGATCACGAGTGGCAACCCTCCGGCCACGGTTGGCTCCATTCCCGGCTTAACTTTTCAAGTGGCGCCTCGGATCGCCGACTGCGACCCCCGCGTTGCACAGACGCCGCACCCCGGCGGCATGATCGTCGCGCTGGGCGACGGCAGCGTGCGCACCCTTTCGCCGGGCATGGCGGCGATGACCTACTGGGCCGCGGTGACGCCGGCGGGCGGCGAAGTCCTGGGGCTGGATTGGTAGCGCCGCGCTTCGGAGTCTGGTCCCGAAGGGCGAGGAAACCTCGCCCCTGTAGGCGAGGATGGCATCGTAAGGGCGGGGTTTCCCCGCCCTTTTCTCTCATCCGCCGCCAAAATGGTCGCCGCATGGGCGCACGTCGTCCGCGAATCGTCGGCGCCCCGATCAGGCGGCGAAGGGCTGGGGCGACTTGCCCGGCGCGGCGGTCGCAGCCGCCGCGGCGCCGGGTCGGCGCACCAGCACCATCAGAGAGGCCCCAAGAAGGATGAACACCCAGAAGTAGGCGCCGTACACTTCCATCTGCTTGCCGAACAGGCCGGTCACGTCGGCGCTCCTCGCCGCGTCGTCGAATACGCCGGTGCTGGTCGAGAGCATCAACAGGCCCGCCGCCGCCAGCACGGCGATCAGCCCCCAGCGCAGCCGCCGTCCGACCGCCTGCGTGGCTAGATGATAGCAGATCACGGCGAACGGCAGCACGAGCGTGACGCAATGGTGCTTCCACGTCCGTTCGCTGAACAGCAGCATCCCGATCAGGATGAAGCCGTACTCCGCGCTCAGCCGCCAGCCACCCCTCACCCCTTCCCCTCTCCCCCCAGGGGAGAGGGGAAGGGGTGAGGGGTGCTGCGTCGGCGTGCGGCAGCGCCACAGCACCACCAGGGCGAACAGGCCCATGCAGCCCTTCACCAGCCAGCGCGTCTGTTCCGGCTTCAGGTCGAGGAAGTTGTCGTACTCGGTCGGCGTCTGCATGTCCTGTCCCGTCTTTTCATCCTTGACGTAGGTGGTGAACGAAGGGCTGTGCGTGGCCAGGCGCGAGACGAGGCCGGGCAGCGACTGGTTGTTGTGTTCGCTGGTGACTTTGCCCTCGACGATGAAAGGATGGACCATTTCCATGTACCAGCCGCCGAGCTGTTTCTGGTTCGCGTCCCAGCCGAGAATGGCCGCCGGCACGAAGCCCGGCCAGAGGAACAGCAGCAGTCCGCCGACGCAACCGGCCAGGATGCGCCACTGGCGCTTCCACAGGAAGTAGGGGATGAAGAGGGCCGGCGTGAGCTTGCAGGCGACGGCAAGGCCGAGCAGCAGGCCGGACAGAACGTCACGCCGGCGCCGGAAGGCGGTCAGAGCGGCGACGACCAGGAAGAGGATGAACAGGTTGACGTTGCCGTGGTGCAGGTCGCCGATGATGGGGCCGAGGCTGAGCAGGACGGTGACGACGCGCGCCCAGAGCGGAAACGGCCGGCCCGGCGACTCGACGAGTCGGAAGACCCAGAGCAGGGACAGCAGGGTCAGGCCGACCTTGAGGTAGAACCACGTCAGGGCGCCCCAGGGCGACGGCATCCGGGCCATCGGGTAGAGGATGACGGCCATGATCGGCGGGTTGGGATAGTTGTACGCCTCGGCGTCGCCGCCGGTCCCGTCGAGACTGTGGAGAATGTGGTCCTCCCAGCGGGTGAAGGCGCCGCGGTTGTGGAGGACCTTGACGCTGTACTGAACGCTCACCACGGCGAAGAGGGCGAGGAGGCACAGGATGAACCAGGTGCGGCCGATCTTGACCAGCCGGATCGGGCGAGCATTCAGAGGCGGGGACGTGTTCATGACGGCGCTTCCGTGCAGGCGAGGGAACGACGGGGGACGCCATTCCCCCGCACCGGCCGCCCACTGTAGCGGCGGCGTCCGCACGCCACAAGGGGAGGCGGCTTCATTTCGCCATTTGCTTCTCGAAGGCCATATGCTGATCGGCGGTGTGGAGGAGCGGCGCGGCGTCCTGGAGGTCGGCGGGGTTGCCGCCGGCCTTTTGGAGAATGGCGAGAGCGAGGGCGTCGGGGTCGGGCGGCGTGGCGGCCGCTTCCGCCGCCTTGCGGCGTTTCCGTTCGTAGACGGCGAGTTCCATGGCGCGGGTGCCGTCTGGCGGGCCGAACGCGCCGCCGTAATCCGGGCCGACGGGAACGTCTATCGGCGGCCCATGATCCGGCGGAGGCCCGATCCGCTCCTGGCGCTCCGCGCTCATCTTGCCCAGCTCGTGGCACAGCACGGCGGCCAGCTGGCCGTCGGTGCGGCACTCGCGGACCAGGCCTTCGGTGATGAAGACGGCCTTGTCGTCCTGGTGGAAGATTTCTTCCCACGGAGCGCCGATGGTCGTGAAGACCGGCCGCACGCCGAGGGTGGGGTTGGATGCGAGGATCTGGGCGCCGACCTGCAACACGCGCTTGGCGGCCTCTTCCGAGGCGGGGGCGTGGAGAAGCCGGCCCGGCGGCGCGTTTTGCGGCGCCTCGTCCAAGAGTCCGGCCGAGACGGTGGCCAGGCTGCTGTCCTCCGGGAGACAGCCGCCGACGGCCAGCAGCAATACGACGATCGGCCCGACGCGACGAGTCATGGCGCACTCCACGGCGGAGAGAGGGAAAGACGGCCCGGAAGAAAGGGCGGAGAATAGCGGCCCGGTCGGCGGTTGTCGAGAGAACATTGGGAGCAGTTCATTTCCGTGGGTGTGCCTCCCGATTTTGGACCTGGCCCGTCCCGCCGTGAACGGCGGGCCTACAAGCCGAAGCCCGGTGAAGCGGGCTGCCAGGGATTTCAGCCCGGTTTACCGGGCTTTTGCTTGTAGGCCCGTGCTTCAGCACGGGCCGGCCGGCCCACGCCGCCTCCAAATTCGAGAGGCACACCCTGGGAGCAGTTCATTTCCGTGGATTCTTTTCGCAGCCGCGCCCACGAGTTATCACCCACTTTCCTGAATCGCTTCCGTTTTTCAGTTTTTCAAAATCATGTCACTTTTCGCTTGCCGTCGCGCTGCGCGGCTTGGTACACTCTTGTCTCTGGTTTCGCGGGTCGCGCCCTGGTCGTGATGCAGTTCTCTCATCCCCCCAGCCGTTTCCCCGTCCAGTGGTGTTCCAGCACGCGACGTCGGCCCGCGGGCCGCGCCGCAGATTCTTCTTTTCCGAGGGTTCCGATGGGTAAGAAGTTGTACGTGGGCAACCTGTCCTACGGCACGTCCGACAGCGACCTGCAGCGCTTGTTCGGAGAACATGGCACGGTGGTGTCGGCGCAGGTAATCATGGACCGCGACACGGGCCGGTCGAAGGGCTTCGGCTTCGTGGAGATGGGCAGCGACCAGGAGGCGCAAGCCGCCATCGCCGCCCTGAGCGGCAAGGAGGTGGACGGCCGCAGCCTGACCGTCAACGAGGCGCGTCCCAAGGAAGGCGGCGGCGGCGGGGGCGGCCGCGGCGGCTACGGTGGGGGCGGCGGCGGGGGCGGCCGCGGCGGCTACGGTGGGGGCGGCGGCGGGGGCCGCGGCGGCTACGGCGGGGGCGGCGGCGGTGGGGGCCGCGACCGCTACTAACAAAATCATGGCGTCCCCCGGCCGTATTACAGCCGGGGACGCTTCCTTTTGGTCCGAACAAAACCTCTGCGACTTCACCAATCAACGCCGTCTCAGGAATGGGACCGCGCCGCGGCGTTTCGCTTCCGTGTGGCGGCGCCCTTTTTCGCGGAGGCGGAGGCGCTCGGCCGCCGTCCGGTGGGCCGACGCCGCGCCGCCCTTCTTGCCGCCCTTGCGACTGGGTTCGTGGTTCTCCTTCTTGCCGCGGCCGGAACCGGACTTCTTGCCGCCGTGCGTCTCGGCGTTGACCGTGGCCCACGCCCGGCGCTCGGCCTCGCCTTCGCTGACGCCGCGACTCTCGTAGCTCTGCTCGATGTGTTCGGCCTGGCGCTTCTGCTTGTCTGTGTAGGCGGACTTGTCTCCCCGTGGCATGATGCTCCCCTTTGATGAATGTTCCGCGGGCGACCCGAGTTCATGAGAGCAATTGCGATGCCCAAATTGAGCGATTTCCGGCGACGCCATTATTTCCCCATCAGTTTATCCAAAATATACATTTCCAACCCCTCGTAGTCCCGCGCCGCCCGATGCTGTTCCACGCGCGCCGCGTCCACGGATCGGACCACGTCCACCAGCCGCAGGAACACGGCCCGGCTGTTGACGAGGTGGCGCGTCTGCTGCTCCGGCTTCGTGGTGCGCATGGCCTTCACGTCGAGGCCGATGCAGCCGTCGTAGCCGGCCCGCTCCAGCACCCAGACCGTGTTGAACGCCCGCCGCAGGTCCACCGAGCCGAACACCTTGTCCTGATCGTATTTCAATCCGTTTTGGTCGTTGAGGTGGACGCTCCACAGCTTCTTGTGCCAGAGCGCGTAGGCCATGTCGTCGGACGGGTCGAGGCCGGCCAGGATCGAGTGGGCCGACTCGATCAGCACGCCGACGCGCGACGGGTCGGCCGCGCGGTAGCAGAGCGCCAGGAAGTGACCGGGCGTCGGGAGATACGCCTGGTCCATCGGCTCGTTCGGCTTCATTTCGCCGAGAATGCGGATCTTGGAATCGTACGCCAGCAGCTCGTTGACGGCGTCGAGGATGCGCTGGGCCGAAGCGATCGGGTCCTTGGCCTCGCGGATGTACGTCCCCTCGCGGGCCAGCCATAGCACGATGTCCCGGCAGCCGAGGCCGCGGGCGATATCGACGGTGCGTTTCGATCGGTCGATGGCGGCCTTGCGCTCGGCGCCGCTGTTGGAGGTATAGCCGCCGTCGATGGTGCTGGGATGCTCCCACAGGCGCGGGGCGAGGAACTCGCAGAACAGGCCCTCGTCGTCGAGCATCTTCTTGACCTGGGCGACGCCGCGTTCCGTCTCGGCGGGGCCAAGGTCGGCGGGAACGACGTCGTCGTCGTGGAACTGGACGCCGTCGAAGCCGAGCTTCTTGTATTCGCGGATCTTGGAGGCGAAGGCGACTTCGGCGCGGACGGGCGGCCCGAACGGATCGGCGCCGGTGCTGATGTTCCAGGGGCCGAAGGTGAAGCGGTAGCTGCGCGGCGCGGCCATTGAAGAATTCTCCCTTGGCGGTCGATCTAATGGTAAGGTCTGTTTCCGGCGGCCGGCGCCAACGGAAGGCCGCGGCCGCTTTCTCTTTTCCGGGTGTCGTGTGGAGCGTCTGACGATCGCTTGTGCGCAGTGCGGCCGGAAGTGGACGGTCGCCGTGTCGTTCACCCTTTACGAACAGCAGGCCGTCGAATCCCAACCGTGCCCCGGCTGCGGGGCGAGCACCCTGTGCTGTCGGGAGCCGCCCCCGCCGCCACGTCGGCGCCGGCCGCGCGTCGGGGGGATTGTAGCGGCGAAGGCGGCGTAAAGCAAAGAATTCACCGCAGAGAACGCGGAGAGCGCAGAGAAGACGGAATGCGGCTTCCGGGGCGTGTTCGCCTCGAACCCCTGTCTTGTCTTCTCTGCGCTCTCTCCGTTCTCTGCGGTGAATTCTTTTCTCTTCTTATCCAGCCGCAAGGATGCAGCCGCCGAGGCGGGCGCCTTGGCGCGGGATGGCCTGGAGCAGCTCATCCACTTTCGCGGCCGCCGCCTCCCGTTCGGGCAGCACCAGATACACCAGATCGCAGGCGGCGGCCAGCGCGGCGGCGTCAGGCCAGGTCGGCCCCAGGATCAGCGCCAGGCCGCAGCTTTGCCGGACGTGCCGCAGCAGCGAAGCAGGCGTCTCCACGACCAGCCGCGGCCCCGCAGGCGCCGGCCCGCCGGCGGTGAGGACGGCGAGGTTGGCCTGGCCGGTCGGTTGCAGCGCCTGTTCCAACGTCGCGGCGCCGGCCAGCACGTCGGCCAGGCCGGGCCGCGCGGCCAGACCCAGCCGCTCGGCTAATGTCGGGTTTTTGAGGTCCGCATCCACCACGATCACGCGGCGGCCGCCCTTTCGCGCCGCGGTGACGGCGAGATTGAGCAGCACGAAGACTGTGTCGGCGCCCGGCAGGGCCGGCGTCAGCAGCAGCACCGGCGCCGCCTCGCCGGCCGCGGGCGGCGTCACCGCGGCGAGCAGCTCGCGGTACTGGCCGCTGACGGGGTGGTCCGGCTGATGATGGGCGACGATCTCGGCGGCGAAGTGCGGCCGGCGCGGCAGGATTTCGGCCGGCGACGGGCGGAAGGTGACCGCCGGCCGGGCGGCGACGACGGGCGCCGGCCCCGTGGCGAGGACGCTGGCCGACGCCTCCATGCTCTTATGGGGTCCGACCTCGATGAAGGGGATTTCTTCCTCCCCCTCTTCGTCTTCGACGGCCGGCGCCGGCGGCGCGGCGACGGGGGCCGGATCGCTCGTCGGCGTCCGGCGGGGCGGCCCCTGCCGCAACGTCTCCAGAAATTTCCCCATGACGCCTCTCCTTTTGCCGCACGCCGCGACCCTTCATCCCCGGACCAAAGCCGGGGCTTCCGCGCCGATCCGCGGGAACGTTTCCTCGCCCTCCGGCTCACCCGCCTCGTCGGCCGGCGCCTCCGCCTCCAGACCCAGCACGGCCAGCGCCTCCAGCGCCGCCTCCACGTCCACCGTCTCCACCCCGGCCGAGACGGCCAAAGTCAGCGCCCGGTGCGCGGCCTGGTTCAGCAGGCGCGGCACGCCCAGCGCGCCGCGGGCCAGCAGCTCCACCGCTTCGTCGGCGAAGACCTCCTCCGGCCGGGCGCCGGCCGAGCGCAGGTGGTGCAGCAGGAAGTCGGCCGATTCCTCCAGCGACAGCGGTCCCAGGTCCCCGCGCACCGCCAGCCGCTGCCGCAGCGCCGTCAGCTCCGGCCGGGCCAGCGTCTCCATGATGGACGATTGGGCGACAAGGACGATCTGCAACGCCCGGCCTTCCGGCGCCTCCAGGTTCGCCAGGAGCCGCAATTCCTCCAGAAGGTCGGCGTCGAGATGGTGCGCCTCGTCCACGACCAGCACGACCGGCCGCCGCTCGGCCGCGAAGTGCTTGAGCAGGTGGTCCGTCAGGACGATCCGCATCTCCTGCTCGCCGCGATGCTCATACGGCAGCGACAGGTCGTAGAGGATCGCCTGTAACAGTCCATTGCGGTCGCGGAAGTGGCTGTTGGTGAGGAACGCCGTCACGGTCCCCGGATCGAGGCGCTCCAGCAGGCAATGGCAGAGCAGCGTCTTGCCGACGCCGGGAGCGCCGGTGAGCAGCAGCAGACCCTCACCGTCGGCGAGGCCCTGGAGGAGCTGGGCCAACGCCTGTTCGTGGCCGTCGGACGGGTAATAGCAGGCTGGGTCGGGCGTCGCCGGGAAGGGCCGGCGGCGCAGGCCGAAGCGCGTGGCGTCCATGCTCATGACTTCCCCCTCGGCCGGGCGCGGGCAGCGCGGCCGTATCGGAGAAATCGACCGGGACGGGACGGAACTTGACGAGAAAGGCGAGTCGGGTCGCGTCAGCCCCCGGAGTCTGAGCGACCCGGCTCGCCCTTATGGAGACGACCGGAGGTCCAGCTCGGCGGCGCCCGGCTGCGCGACGAAATCGAGCAGCCGCCGCAGCTTGGCGTCCGCCGTCGCCTCGCCCAGCGGCTCCGACCCCGGCGCCGCGCCCCAAACGGCGCGCCATGAGTCGCCCTGGAGCGCCAGACCGTCCGGCCCTATTTCGATAATGCGGAGATTCAATTGCTCTTGATGCGAACGAAGCAGCGCCGCCGTTCGCGCCGCGGCTTGCACGCGGTCGTCGCCCCAGGACTGCCCCTCCTGCCCCGCCGGCGGCCGCACGTCGCCGCGCAGCTCCGGCAGGGCGTCCTCGACCGCGGCCTTGGGCAGGCGCACGCCGTTCGCGTCCACCGCCTCCCACACGGCGCCCGGCCCCGGAATCCGCAGCACCGCCGTGCGGTAGGTCAGCCCCACGCGCACCCGCCGCGGGGCGACCACCTCCACCGCCTCCACCCGCGCGACCCACGGATGCTTCGCAAACGCCGCCGACAGCCGCGCCGGCAGGCCGTCGTCCAGCACGCAAACCGCGTCGGGCATCCCGGCGAAATACTGCACCTCGTCCAGAAACTCCGCGCGCGACAGGCGCGGCGGCGGCGTGCATTCAATAGCGGTAAAAGCGATCCGGTAACGCTCCTGACCGCGCAATGCCTGCGACGCCAGCCAGCCGACGAAGATCACCGCGGCAAGAAGAAGCAGGCCGGCGGCCAGGATAGCCAGGGGAAGGGCCGCGCGGAGGCGCGAGGGAGGGGGTTTGGGGGAAGGGGGGGCCGGCGGAGCGCGGTCGGCGGGCTTCACCACACCGTGACCTCCCGCTCCAGGTCCACGCCGAAGCGCTCCTTGATTCGGCTGCGCACCAAGTCGATCAGCCGCAGCGCGTCGCGGCTGGTCGCGCCAGGATGGACGACGAAGGTGTTGGCGTCGCGGTCGCTGACCTCGGCGCCGCCGACGCGCGTCCGAACCAGGCCGGCCTTCTCGATCAGGCCGGCGGCGCTGAGGCCGCGCGGGTTCTGAAAAACCCGGCCGGCCGACTGGTAGGCCGCCGGCTGCGACGCCTTGCGCGAAATCCACGCCTTGCGCATCCGCTTGACAATCGCGTCCGGGTCGTCGCTTTCCAGGTCGAATTCCACCGTGAGCAATACCGGATCGTCGAGGTTGCTGGCGTGTTCGCCGAAGCGCAGCTCGTCGCGCTCGCGCACCTGTGTGGCGCCGCTGCCGTCCATCACCACGACGAGGCGGACGAACTGGCCGATGTCGCCGGCCCGGTCGCCGGCGTTGGTGCGGAGCGCCCCGCCGACGGTGCCGGGGATGCCGACCAGCGTCTCCAGGCCGGCCAGGCCGTGCCGCGCCGTCTGTGAGATCAGGGCCGACACCGCCGCCCCCGCCCCCGCTCGCACGCGCTTGCCCTCGACCACGATCTCGGCGAAGACCGACTCGCTCAGCCGCAGCACCACGCCGGCCACGCCCTCGTCGCGCACGATCAGGTTACAGCCGCTGCCGAGCACGCGCAGGGGAATTTGGTCGCGGTAGCAGCGCTGGACGACGGCCGACAGCTCCTCGTGGGAACGCGGCTGCACAAGCATTTCGGCGGGTCCGCCTAGCTTGAGATAGGTGTACGGCGCCAGCGGCTCGTTGCGCTTGAGGATCTCTTCAAATTCGGCCAGACGGGGCATGGCGTCCTCCAGACCGGGACCGACGCCCCATCATAGGCGGGCCGGCCGGCCGGCGTCAACGTGCATCGCTATTGCACGAACGTCGCCAGGACCACCCGCAGTTGATTGCGGGCGCGGTAGAGGAGGCTCTTGGCGGCCTTGGGCGTCATGTCCAGCTCGGCCGCGACCTCGGTGTAGGTGCGGTCCTCGAACTGATGCAGCTCCACGGCGGCGCGCTGGCGGCCGGCCAACCCGGCCACGGCGGCCCGCACGACGCCCGCCAGCTCGTCGCGCTCCAGCGGGCGCGACGGCGATTCCGATCGGTCAGGCAGCAGCGTCTCGGCCATGCCCGGTTCGGACGCGGCCGCTTCCAGACGCACGCTCGGATGACGGCGCCGCGACCGCAGCGCGTTGCGCGCCACGTTCTGCGTGATGTGAAAGACCCAGGTGGCGAAAAGGGCGCGCGGCTCGTAACTGCCGCGGGCGCGGTAAAGGCGGAGGAAAACCTCCTGCGTCAGGTCTTCGGCCTCGTTGCGGTCGCCGAGCCGCCGACAGAACCAGCCCAGCACCCGCGTGCGATAAATCCGTTCCAGCTCGGTGAAGGCCGCCGCGTCGCCGTCGCGCACGCGCAGCATGAGCCGCACCTCGGGGTCCTGCCGCCAGCGCGCCGTCGTCCGAACGGTAGGGGTGCGGGACTTGTGCGGCGAACGGGGAGCGGTCAACACGGCCATGTACGACTCCTGCGAACTCATACGAACTTCAATAGTCACGGCCCCGGTCAATGCGCCGGCAGCCGCACGCGGAACGTGCTGCCCTGGCCTTCCGTGCTCTCGACGGCGAGATCGCCGCCCATCAAATCGACGTAGCCCTTGACGATGGCCAGCCCCAGCCCGGCGTGCAGCCCGTCGCCGGTGCGCGACGGGTCGGCCCGGTAAAAGCGCTCGAACAGGTGCGCCTTCCCCTCCGCAGCGATGCCGACGCCGGTGTCCTTGACCTCGACCTCCAGCCGGCCGTTCTCCCGCGCCACGGTCAGGTCGATGGCGCCGTGGGGCCGGTTGTACTCGACGGCGTTATGCAGCAGGTTCGTAACGATCTCACGCAGCTTGTCGGGGTCGGCCGTGACGGGGGCCGGCCCGTTGCGGTGGACGGCCAGCGTAAGGCCGCGGGCCTCGGCCAACGGCCGCACCAGCGCGGCGCACTGCTCGGCCAGGTCGGCGGCGTCGAACGTCTGCGGCCGCAGCCGGTCCACGCCGGCGTCCAGCCGGGCCAGGGCCAGCAGCCGTTCCACCGCCTGCGCCATCTGCTGGGCGTTGAGCCGGCAGTCCTGAAACAGTTCCTGGTACTCCTCTTCGGTGCGCGGCTTGCGCAGGGCGATCTCGGTGGTCGTCAGCAGCGCCGCCAGCGGCGTCCGCAGCTCGTGCGAAATGTCGGCCGTCGCCTGCTTCTCGCGCTCGAAAGCCCGTTTGAGCATCTCCAGAGTCTCAGAGAGGCGGCGGACGATCGGTTTGAGTTCGCCGGGCATCCGGCGCTGGTCCACCTGGAGACGGAAGTCTTTTTCCGAGACGCGGCTGACGGCGTCGGACACGCGCCGCAGCGGCGCCAGGCCGAGGCGCACCAGAACGTAGCAACCCAGAGCGGCCGCGGCGAAGGTCAGAGCGCCCATGAGCAGCAGGCGGTTGCGCAGGCCGGCCAGCGAGTCAGCGGTTTCGGCCTCGACGGAGGCCAGGTTCCGGTCGCGGTCGTCGCCGAAGCCCCGCACGGCGGCGTCGCGGCCGGTTGTGGAAGCGGCGCACTGGACGAAGATGGCGGAGCGCGGCTGGAAGTCCGGCCGTGGGCCGTGGTCGCCGCGGTCGTTGGATCGGCCGTGGGGAGGCATGGGTTGGGTGAAGCGCGCCGAGGTGCGGAGCATGACGCGGCGCACCGGCAGATCAGGACCCACGGAGTCGTCGGCCCACTCCCACGACAGCTCCTGGTCCGGGGCGAACGCCTGCGGGTCGATCGGGAAGAAGCGTTCCCCCATCGACTTGGAGCGATAGGAGGCGCCCCAGGCGCTGTCGATCTGGAAGAACTCCGCGGTCGATTCCAGCATCGCCAGCTGGTCCGAAGACGACGTATCGAAGTGGATCTCGGGGACGGTAATGCGGAACAGCTCCGCATAGAAGGGGCTGGGAGCGCGGGCCGCGTCGGGACCGTGTATCCGGTCGGGGCTGCGCACCGCCTCGGCGATCCAGACCGGAGCGGTCAGATGGGTGTTGGGGAGCAGCGGCCAGGCGCCCAACGCCAGCAGCCCCATGTCTCGCTCCCGTTCGCGCAACCGCGGCCAGTCGAGCATCGTCTGCGTTTGCCGCGCCAGCGACTGGGCCTCGGTGAGCAGCTGGTCGTCGAGCTTGGCTCGCTCCCGGCGGCAGTTCTCGTCGTACTGGGCCTCGATCAGCTTGCGCGTGGCCACTTTCTTCTGCGACAACGTCTCGTCGGATGTGCCGTAGGCCAGCCAGGACGCCGCCCCCAGCGCCAGGGCCAGCAGGACCAGGAAGTAAACCGTCAGCGATAGGCGAATCGAGCGCATGCTTACTCCTCACCCCGCAACAGGTAGCCTTCGCCCCAGCGGGTCTGAATCAAAGGCATCTCAAACCCCTTATCGATCTTGTTGCGCAGGTAGCGGATGTACACGTCCACCACGTTGGATGTGTTCTCGTCCTCTTCGTCGTAGAGATGTTCCCAGACCATGGTTCGGGTGACGACCTTCCCACGGTGGAAGGCCAGGAACTCCAACAGGGCGTACTCGCGCGGCGTCAGGTGGATCGTCTTGCCGCCGCGCTTCACGGTGCGGGCGGCGGTGTCGATCTCCAAATCGTGGACCCGCAATACGGGATCCTTGACCTGATGGCCGCGGCGGATGAGGGCGCGGAGGCGGGCGAACAACTCTTCCAGCTCAAACGGCTTGGTCAGGTAATCGTCGGCGCCAAGGTCGAGACCGCGCACCTTGTCCTCGATGGCCCCGCGGGCGGTCAGAACCAGGACGTGCATCTTGTGGCCGTCGCGCCGCCAGTTTTGCAGCAACGTCAGGCCGTCGATCTTGGGCAGCATCAAATCGAGGATGACGGCGTCGTACTCGGCGCTGCGGGCCTTGAAATCGCCCTCTTCGCCGTCGTGGGCCACATCGACGGCGAAACCCTCCTCCTCCAGGCCCTGGCGCAAGGCGCGGGCGAGGGGTTTGTGGTCCTCGATCAGCAGAACGCGCATCGACGCATCTCCGTCGCCGGCCGGGTGCGGAGTCGAGGGCCGCGGGCGTGAAAAGGGGTGCTGCGTATTCCACATCCCGCGACCCTCGTTGGTTCATCGTAACACGACGGGATTAAAGGTAGATGAGAAGCAGCCTGGCGAGCGGCGGGGTTTATCCCCGCCGGGTTGGATGCCAACGGCGGGGATAAACCCCGCCGCTCGCCCGAAAAACCAAGAAGTCCTTTCCTCTTGCCCCTTCATCAGCGATAATAACGTTACGGATGACCGCCCCGCTCTCCGCCTACCCGCCTGGCTTCCCGCCTTCCCTCCGCCCACGGAGCGACGCATCATGAGGTTCGCCGCACTTCTCGCCGGCGCTTGGCTCCCCCTCGCCCTGCTGGCGCCGTGCCGCGCCGCCGACACCCCCGATTCCCACGCCGCCGAGTTCTTCGAGAAGAGCGTCCGCCCCGTGCTGGCCGACAATTGCGTATCGTGCCACGGCCCCGACAAGCAGCGCGGCGGACTGCGCCTCGACTCCAAAACGGCCTTCCTCAAAGGCGCCGACACCGGCCCCGTCGTCGTCGCCGGCGACCCGGACAAGAGCGATCTCGTTCACGCCGTTCGCCAGGACGGCGACCACAAGATGCCGCCGTCGCCGCGTCCGCCGCTGCCGCCGGCGTCGGTCGAGGTGCTGGCGACCTGGGTGAAGATGGGCGCCCCGTGGCCGGACGGCGTGGCCGTCGCCGCTCCCAAAATGTCCGTGGACGAGGCCCGCAAGCATCACTGGTCGTTCCAGCCGGTGCGACGCCCGGAACCGCCGGCCGTGAAGAATGCGGCATGGGTGAAGAACCCCATCGACGCCTTTGTCCTCGCCAAGATGGAGGAGAAGGGCCTGGCGCCGTCGAGGCCGGCCGACCGGCGGACGCTGATCCGCCGCGTCTCGCTGGATCTGGTCGGCCTGCCGCCGACGCCGGAGGAAGTCGAGGCGTTCGTCGGCGACCCCGACCCCGCCGCCTACGAGAAGCTGGTCGATCGCTTGCTGGCCTCGCCGCGCTACGGCGAACGCTGGGGCCGTCACTGGCTGGACATCGCCCGCTATTCCGACACCAAGGGCTATGTCTTCACGGAAGAGCGCCGATATCCGTATTCCTATACCTACCGCGATTACGTCATCCGGTCGTTCAACGAGGACCTGCCCTACGACCAGTTCATCGTGCAGCAGCTGGCCGCCGACCGGTTGCCGCTCGGCGACGACAAGCGGCCGCTGGCGGCGCTCGGCTATCTGACGCTCGGCCGGCGCTTCCTCAACAACCCGCCGGACATCATCGACGACCGCATCGACGTGACCATGCGCGGCTTCCAGGCCATGACGGTCGGCTGCGCCCGCTGCCACGACCACAAATTCGATCCGATTCCGACGCGAGATTATTACTCCCTTTATGGCGTGTTCGCCAGCTGCGACGAGCCGAAGGACTTGCCGGTGATCGGCCCCTCGGACGATCCGGCCCAGGCAGCGGCGTTCGAGGCCGGGCTGAAACAGCGTCAGGACGCCGTGACGACGTTCAAGCAGGAACACAAGGCCGATCTGGACGCGAAGAATCGCAAGGTCCGCGACGACCTGCGCAAGCTGGACAACGAGGTGACGAAGTGGGAGGCCGAGGGCGACGGCGGGCCGCTGCGCGCGATGGCGCTGGAAGACCTGCCCCATCCCGTGACGCCGCACGTCTTCCTGCGCGGCAAGCCGGACAACCCCGGCCCCGAGACGCCGCGCCAGTTCCTCGAAGTGCTGTCCAGCGACAAGCGGACGCCGTTCAAGGAGGGAAGCGGCCGGCTGGAGCTGGCCCGCGCCATCGCCGACCGGAACAATCCGCTGACGGCCCGCGTCCTGGTCAACCGCCTCTGGCAGCACCATTTCGGAGAGGGGATCGTCCGCACGCCGAGCGACTTCGGCGCCCGCGGCGAACCGCCGACGCACCCGGAATTGCTCGACTGGCTGGCGTCCACGTTCATGGAACAGGGCTGGTCGATCAAGAAGATGCACCGGCTGATGCTGCTGTCGAACACGTACCGGCAGGAGAGCATGGGGGACGCGGCCAAGAGGGCGGCGGACCCGGAGAATCGGCTGCTGAGCCACATGAACCGGCTGCGTCTGGAGTACGAACCGCTGCGCGATTCGCTGCTGTTCACAGCCGGCGACCTCGACCCGCGCATGGGCGGCAAGGGCGAGGACATGACCAATCCACGGCCGCCGTTCTCGCACCGCCGAACGGTTTACGGCTTCATCGACCGCCAGAACCTGCCGGGCGTGCTGCGGACGTTCGACTTCGCCAGCCCGGACGCGACGGTCGGGATGCGTCACGCCACGACCACGCCGCCGCAGGCGCTGTTCCTGATGAACAACGCCTTCGTTGTCGAGCAAGCCCGCGCCTTCGCCGCCCGGCCCGACGTTGCCGGCGCCCAGGGAGCGGCCCGCATCGATCGGATGATCCGCATTGCCTATGGCCGTCCGGCGGAACCGGACGAGGTCGCGCTGGGTTTAACCTTCGTGAAGCAGGCGGCCGCGGCGCCGGTCGCGGCGGGCAACCGGCTGTCGCCGTGGGAGCAGTACGCCCAGGTGCTGCTGGAGGCGAACGAGTTCGCGTTTGTGGATTAATCAGAGCCGCGACCGTGAGGGAGCGGGTTGGACTAAAACCGCTCCCTCACGGTCGCGGCTCTGAAAGATCGCTGAAAGGACCGTCATGAATAAGCAACCGTCGCTGCTGACCGGCGCTCCGCTGTCGCGCCGCGACTTCCTTTGCCGCTCCGGCATGGGCATGGCCTCGCTCGGCCTGGCCGGCCTGATGGCGTCGCAGGGCCAGCTCCTTGCGGCCGACGCCGCCGCGTCGCCGCTGGCGCCCAAGGCGCCGCCGCTGCCGGCCAAGGCCAAGCGCGTCATCCACCTGTTCATGAACGGCGGCCCGTCGCACGTCGATACCTTCGACCCCAAGCCGATGCTGGCGCAGTACGCCGGCAAACCGCTGCCGCGCGACAACCCCCGCACCGAGCGCAAGACCGGCGCCGCCTTCCCGTCGCCGTTCAAGTTCCAGAAATACGGACAAAGCGGCATCGAAATCAGTGAAATCTTCGCGCCCCTCGGCGAGTGCGTCGATGACATGGCGGTCATCCGCTCGATGCACGCCGACGTGCCGAATCACGAGCCGTCGCTCTTGCTGATGAACTGCGGCGAGGCCCGGCTGATCCGGCCGAGCATGGGTTCGTGGGTGACGTACGGCCTGGGCAGCGAGAACCAGAACCTGCCCGGCTTCATCGCCATGTGCCCCGGCGGCTACCCGATCCAGGAGACGCAGAACTGGCAGGCCGCCTTCCTGCCCGGCGCCTACCAGGGCACCTACATCAACACGCAGCATACGGAGATCGACAAACTCATCGAAAACGTCAAGGACGGCTGCACGTCGCAGCCGGAGCAGCGGCGGCAGCTCGACCTTTTGCGGACGCTCAACGAGCGGCACGAGCGCCGCCGCGACGGCGACGGGGCGCTGGAGCGCGCATCCAGTCGTTCGAGCTGGCCTACCGGATGCAGATGGACGCTAGCGACGCCTTCGACATCGGCAAGGAGCCGCAGTCGATCCGGGACATGTACGGCCCCGGCGTGCAGGCGCGGCAGATCCTGATCGCCCGGCGGCTGATCGAGCGCGGCGTTCGGTTCGTGCAGGTCTGGCACGGCGAAGGGCAGCCGTGGGACAGCCACGACGACCTGGAAACGCGGCACCGCGCGTTGGCGAAGGAGTGCGGCCAGGCCATCGCCGCGCTCTTGAAGGACCTCAAGCAGCGCGGCCTGCTGGACGAGACGCTGGTGATCTGGGGCGGCGAGTTCGGCCGGACGCCGACGGTGGAGCTGCCGTCGCCGGGCAACAACGCCGGCAAGGTGAACGGCCGCGATCACAACCATTACGGATTTTCGATGTGGATGGCGGGCGGCGGCGTCAAGGGCGGCCAGATGTACGGCGCCACGGACGAGTTCGGTTTCGGCGCGGTGGAGAAGCCGGTCCATGTCCACGACCTGCACGCCACGATCCTGCGGCTGCTGGGCTTCGACCACGAGAAGCTGACCTACCGCTACGCGGGCCGCGACTTCCGGCTGACGGACGTGTATGGTACGGTGGTGCCGGAGTTGATTGCGTGAGGGCACGTCCATGGCGATCACGCTGGAAGCACAGAACTACCGAGGGCTGCGGCGTCTGTCGTGGAGCCCGTCCGGCGTCTGCGCCTCGTGGGACCGAACGGGTCCGGCAAAACGACGGCGTTGTCGTTGTTTCAGTTCTTTCAGGACGCTTATCGCAACGGCCTGCCGGCGGCGGTTGAGAACCAGGGAGGGCCGTGGCAAATCCGGAATCTCCGAGCCGGTTCGGACGAACCGGTGAAGCTAGCCTTCGCGGTGGAGGACGTGCGCTGGGAACTGGAGCTTGGCATCCGCGGCTCATCCATCGACCCCCGACCGGGTGAGCGCGTCACGCAAGGATCGCAGACTCTTATAGCGCGCGAGCTGTACTCCGGACGCGCCACGTATGGTGGTCCTCTTCGGCTCGCCGACGGCGAGCCCAATCTTGCCCTCCCCCTCATCTACCAATTTGACAAGCCCCCAGGTCTGGACCGTCTGGTCGCTGTGGTAAGCTCAGGGCGCGATTTCCTTGGCTACGACCTGCCGGGCCTACGGCGTCAAGGATCTAAGGTGAGCGGCGATGTCGCGCTGCACGCGGACGGAGCGAACGCATTCGCCGTCCTGCACAACTGGCACGGCCGGCGGGAAATGAGGGGCCGCTTTGAATTCGTGAAGGACGGGCTGAGCGCCGCCTTTCCCTCACTCTGTGAAGACATCGATTTTGAGTTGACGAGCACCACGGTTTCTGTGCGCATGCATATTCCCGGACTGAAGCCGAGCGACGGCGTCCCCGCCTATTTCACGCCTAGCGGCTGGCTCACGGGACTGCTGCACCTCTGCGCCGTTGCGGGTGCGGAACCTGGCTCGCTGATCGCCATCGACGAAGTTGAGAATTCCCTCCACCCGTATGCCATCCGCAAGCTGATCGAAGCATTCCGCGAGTGGGCGGCGGAACATGATCTGACCGTCTGCCTGGCGACGCACTCGCCCGTCGTGCTGAACGAGTTCAAGGAAGATCCGTCGCGCGTCTTCGTCATGGAACACGGACAACCGACCCTGCCGGTCCCCCTCTCCGACCTGTGCGGCGAGGACTGGTTGGCGCACTTCTCGCTCGGCGACCTCTACGAACACGGGGACTTCGGCGGACAGCTGAAGACTCCGCGCCGGTACCGACCGGGGAAGCAAAGTAAGGGCGCAGCGTCATGCCCCTCGTCGTCCTGATCCCGACAGGCGATCTTGAGTACCATGCCCTGAAACCGTCGCTCGAACGACTCTTTCCCGCCGCTGCATTCGAGGTCCGGCCCAAAGAAAAACGGCGCGACGGCTTCACGCACCGGGACGTGAAGACCATCCCCGTTCAGTCTTCACGAATCACGGAAGTCGAGTTACTGGCCAACGCGCTTGTCGCCTCGGTCGAACCAGGGCGCAGAAGCGTCCCCGCCGATTTCGCGTATGTGGTTGAAGACCTGGAACTCGTCAACGACCATCAACCGGATCAGGTAGTGCGCGTGTTCCGCGAGGCCGTGGAACGTCATTTGCAAACTTTTCCCTGGCCGACCGCCAAAGCGGGCCAGAGAGCCTATGATCGCGTTCGCGAGCGCTGCTCCTTCCACCTCTTCCGACCAATGACGGAGGCTTATTTCTTCGGAGAGCCGGACGCCCTTCGCCGCGCCGGGGCGCAAACGGGTCCCCAGCTGCCGGCCGACCCCGACCTGGAGGCGTTCCGCGCGACGGATGCGGCGTTCTTGCAATTGCCGCCGGACGGCAGGCCGAAGAACGACCGCCGAATCATCGACATGCCTGATCGGGAGCGGCATCCGAAATCCTACTTGCACTATCTCTGCGATCCGACACTGGTGGATCACCGCCGTAGGTATCGGGAAACGCAAGGCGGGGCGGCCGCACTCCGCGATCTGGACTGGTCGCAAGTATTATCAACGCCGCCGCATTGTCCCTTCCTCCACGCCTTGCTCGACGATCTCGCCTATGCACTGGCTCAACCTCTGCCTTTCGTCAGCCAAGCACATGCTCATCCGCTCACGCGATTTCCCGGCCCGGCCAACCCCCTCCTCCGCAACATCTGACTTCGCCGTCTCCGCTAATAGCTGAACTTCCCCACCTGCACCTTCCCCCGGAACACCCAGTAAATCGTCGCCGTGTACGTCAGCACGAACGGCATGCCCAGCAGCGCCACGCCCAGCATGATCCACAGCGTCGTCTCCGACGACGCCGCCTTGGCCAGCGTCAGGTTGTCGGCCGCACTCTGGGTGGATGTGATCATGTTTGGGTACAGCGTCATGCCGAACAGAAACGTGAACGCCGCGATCGTCGCGGACGACGACAGGAAGGCGTAAAACGGCTTGTTCAGGTAAATGGCGCGCGGGATGTTGGCGATCACCAGCGCGTTCAGCACCACCACGGCCCACAACCACGGGTAATCGCGGAACTTCTCCACCGAGCGCGGGTTCGTCGTCATCGTGAGGAGCGTGCAGAGGACGTACATCGCAAGAAAGATCCCGAAAGTCGTCCACATCCAGCCGTGGATGCGCTTCTGCAGCTCGCCCTCGGTCTTGAGGTAGAGGTAGATGGAACCGTGCATGGCGAACGTGGCGACGGCGAACAGCCCGATGGCCGTGGGGTAGAACCCGAACAGCTCGAAGAACTCCAGCGGCCGCTGCACGTCGCCGTCGGCGCCGAGCGGCAGGCCGTGGAGGCAGTTGCCGACCACCACGCCGAACAGAAACGTCGCCAGGGCGCTGGCGGCGCAGAAGGCCGCGTCCCAGAACGTCCGCCACCACAGCCACTCCTGCTTGCTGCGAAATTCCATCGACACGCCGCGGAAGATCAGCGCCGCCAGCACCATCATGAACGGCGTGTAGAAGCCGGAGAAAGCGGCGGCGTAGGCCTTCGGAAAGGCGGCGAAGATCGCCCCGCCGAAAACCACCAGCCACACTTCGTTGCCGTCCCACAGGGGGCCGATCGAGTTCATCAGCAGCCGCCGTTCCTGGTCCTTGCGGACGCACACGTGCAGAATGCCGACGCCCAGGTCGAAGCCGTCGAGGATCGCATAGCCGGTCATCAGCACGCCGAGCAGCGAAAACCAGACAATCTGGATCGGAAGCGACGGTTCCATGGCGGTTCACTCCTGCGGCCGGGCGGGTTCGGCGGTCTCGGGCGGCCTGGTGTTGCGCACCTCGGTCAGCGAAAAACCGGACGGGTTGACCCGGCGCGCGGCCGCTTCCACCAGGCCCTCCACGTTGGCGTCCGGCGGCGCGGGCGCGTCCGGTTCGTCGGGGCCGTGGCGGACCTTGCTGTGGATAACGTAGACCCAGACGACGAAAAGCAGCACGTAGATGACGCTGAACATGATGATCGAGCCGAGCACCTGGGCCGGCCCTACCACGGCGCGGTTGGACAGGCCGTCCGCCGTCCGGAGGAAAATGGCGCCCGGCTCGGTGTGCATGTGCGGGTGCAGCGCGTCCGGCCAGGTCACCTGCGGGTAGACGATGAACGGCTGCCGGCCCGCCTCGGCCGACACCCAGCCGGCCTCGTTGGCGAGGTACGGCCCGACGACGGCCACGACGAAGATCGCCATCAGCCACCGTTTCTCGAACAGAGTGCGGCGCCAGAGGAAGAAGAGGGCCAGGAGCGTCAGGCCGATGAAGGCCGTCCCGAGGCCGACCATGAGGTGGTACGTTTGAAACACCAGGGCGACGTTGGGCCATTCGTCGCGCGGAAATTCGTTCAGGCCGGGGACCGGCTGGGAGAAATCGTTGTGGACCAGAAAGCTCAGGCCGCCGGGGACGCCCACGGCGTAATCGACGCGGCCGGCGTCGGGGTCGGGCACTCCACCCAGGTGCAGCTCCGCGGGGCCGGTCTCAAAGTGTCCTTCGAGGGCGGCCAACTTGGCCGGCTGCGTCTGGGCGACCGTACAGGCCTGGAAGTGGCCGGAAACGCCGATGGCGAGGCTGGAAATCGCTCCAAAAACGAGCGCGATCGTAAACGACTTGCGGGCGAAGTCGAGGTGGCGCCGGCGGAGGACGTAGTAGGCCGAGATGCTCATGACGAAGAAGGCGCCGAGGATGAAGGCGCCGAGGATGACGTGGGTGAGCCGGTGCATGCTCGACGGATTGAACACGACGGCCCAGAAGTCGGCGACCTCGGCCCGAACGCGGCCGTCGTGTTCGACCAGGCGGAAGCCGGCTGGCGTCTGCTGCCACGAGTTGGCGATGATGATCCAGACGGCCGAAAAGATCGACCCAAAAGCCACCATCAGCGTGGCGAAGAAGTGCATGCGTTTGGAGACGCGGTCCCAGCCGAAGACCAGCACGGCCAGGAAGCCGGACTCCAGGAAGAAGGCGAAAATGCCTTCCGCCGCCAAGGCCGATCCGAAAATGTCGCCGACGTAGCGGGCGTACTCGGCCCAGTTCGTGCCGAACTCGAACTCCATGACGACCCCGGTGGCGACGCCCATGGCGAAGTTGACGGCGAAGATGCGGGTCCAGAACCGCGTCATGGCGTGGTAGCGGGCGTCGTTGGTCCGCAGATACAGCGCCTCCATGAGGACCATGAGGGCGCCGAGTCCGATGGAAAGCGGCGGAAACAGGTAGTGGAACATGATCGTCAGGGCGAACTGCACGCGCGACAGGATCAGCACGTCCATCGGTGGGCTTCCTTCGGATCGGGGGCCGTCGTCGTCGGGATCGTTGTATGGAATCGGCCGCCGTTCCGGGAACCGCGAAGGGGGGAGAGGGACAACAGCGAGCCGGGTGGCGTCAGCGCCCGGAGCGGGTTTCCGTGATTGCATCGCCGTAGCGGAAACCGCCGCCCGATCGGATGCGGCGGATGCCGGGCCGGTCGTCGTGGACGCAGCGGAGTCCGGCGGCTCGGGCGACCTGCACGGGATCTGCGTCCGGAGCGGCCTCTGGCTGGTGCAGGCGGCACAGTTCAGCCTGGGACCGCTCCCCGCGGAGCAGGTCCAGGACGACCTGGGCTTCAACTCGGGCGTGAAGCTGCGTCGTGCGCGTCGAGGCATGATTCGGAGACTCCCTCCGGGGCCAGTACTTCATATCGTACTGGTCTCACCCGAGGGGCGCACTGCACCCGTCTGGTTGTCAGCACGTCACGCCAGTACGCCGGCGCTGCCTGATAGGTCGCTTCCAGCGGCCCAGACTTCGGCCCTCGCATTGTTACCCCGCGGCGGTTGGCGGCAAGGCGTCGCCGCGCGGCCCGGTCGTTCCAGTGAAACCGTCGGGCCGACGGGCCGACGGGTCAAGCCGGAACCGATGTGGTGCGCCGCGGACGATCGCCGTATAATCGCGCTGAAGTTTCACGGAAAGCGTCCGTCCGAGGCGGCCTATGCCGGAGCTGCCGGAAGTCGAAACCGTCGTCCGCGACCTGCGTCCGCTGCTGGTCGGTCGGCGCATCGAGGGCGTCCGGGTGAGCCGGTTCGCCCTCCGCAAGCCGTGGACGCGCGGGTGGAGTCGCCGGCTGAGGGGGCGGCGTGTCGAGGCGGTGCGGCGGCGCGGCAAGTGGATCGTGCTGGACCTGGACGACGGCGGCCGGTTGGTGTTCCACCTGGGCATGACTGGCCAGCTAACCGTGACCGATGCGCCAATGGAGGACCACACGCACCTGATTTTCGACCTGGACGGGGCGGCAGGCCGGTTGCGGTTCCGCGACGTGCGCCGCTTCGGCAGCGCCACGTGGTTCCCCGACGAGGTACGAATGCAGGCCCAATTCACGGCGTCCCGCCTGGGGCCGGAGCCGTTCGGTCTCGACCCGGCCTACTGGCGCGGCCGGCTGGCGGCGACCTCGCGCATCGTGAAGGCGGTGCTGCTGGACCAGACGGTTGCGGCTGGCGTCGGCAACATCTACGCGGACGAGGCGCTGTTCGAGGCGCGGCTGCACCCGACCCGCCTCGCCGCCACGCTGGACGCCCGCGAGGCCGACCGATTGCGGCGCGCCGTGGAAACGGTCCTGAAGCGGGCGATCGAGCGGCGCGGCTCCAGCATCCGCGACTACGTCGGCGGCTCCGGCCTTCGGGGCGAGATGCAGGACGAGTTCCGCGTCTACGGCCGCACCGGCGAGCCGTGCCCGCGCTGCGGCGCCCCGATCGAACGGCTGCGTCTGGGAGGCCGGTCCAGCCACTATTGCCCGACGTGCCAAAGGAAAGGCCCCAGAAAGCGCGTTTAATTGGTTTTCTCTCTTCCTTGGCGTCCTCCGCGTCTTGGCGGTGAAACCTGATGTCCTACCGCGCCTTCAAACGCCTGCTCGGCGAGACGAGCCTGGAGCGGAAGTGCCGCTTCCTGTTCGGCGCGTTCATCCTTTTGCTCATCACCAGCAGCTTCTGGCTGTACGCCTGGCAGACGGAGCAGCTCGCCTTCGATCAGCTCACCACCACCTGCCGCCTGCTGGTCGTTCAGATCATGGACCGCCAGCTGACGACCGGCTGCCGCCCCCTCGACGCGGCCGGCCGACCCGCCGACGACGACCAGAAGACCACCGAAAAATCCCTCGACGAGTTCCGCAAGGACTGGGGCCAGAACCTCCCCGGCGGCCTCGACGACTACCATGCCTACAAGATCACGCGCAACACCAAGCCGGAGCAGATGCCTTCCGACAATTACACCCTGCAAAGGTTCAATGAGTTCCTCAACGACGGCGACAAGCTCGACGACAACCGGCTGCTCCTGTCCGACGGGCCGTATTTGTATTACGCCGCCGTCCGCGCCAGCGAGTCGTGCCTGGAATGCCACCGCGAGTTGCAGCACCGCACCAACCCCGACCTGCCCGAAATGAAGGCCAAGGACCTGATCGCGCTCATCAAGATCGAGGTGCCCAAGAAGGCGATCGAGTCCATCGACGACCGGATGCACGTCAACCGGGCCGTGCTGATCTCCACCGCCTTGGTGACCGCCCTGCTCATCATGGCCGGCAGCTGGCTGATCGTGCGCTACGTCATCGTCAAGCCGGTCAAGCACCTCAAGGAAGTCAGCGACGCCATCAGCGCCGGCGAGCTGAACGTGCGCAGCGAGATCCAGACCGGCGACGAGTTCGAGGACCTCAGCCACGCCTTCAACCGCATGTTGCGCAACCTCGTGTCCATGCAGGACCGCCTGCGCAAGGTCAACGCCGACCTCGACCGCAAGGTGGACGAGCTGGCCCAGGCCAACCTCGCGCTGTACGAGTCCAACCGGCTCAAGAGCGACTTCCTCGCCACCATGAGCCACGAGCTGCGCACGCCGCTCAACTCCATCCTCGGCTTCAGCGAAGTTTTGCAATCCGCCGACGCGCTGAACGACAAGCAGACGCGCTGGGTCGGCAACATCAAGTCGAGCGGCGAACAGCTGCTGGCCCTCATCAACGACATTCTCGATCTGGCAAAGATCGAAGCCGGCAAGATGCAGGTGCGGGTGTCGGAGTTCAGCGTCTACGACGTGTGCGAGGGGCTGCTGACGATGTTCCGGCCGATGGCCGAGAAGAAGAACATCGAGCTGCGCGGCGCCTGGCGCCGGAGATCCCGCTGCTGCGCCAGGACGTGGTGAAGCTGCAGCAGATCCTGTCGAACCTGCTGTCCAACGCGGTGAAGTTCACGCCGGAGGGCGGCCGGGTGCTGCTGAAGGCCGAGGCCGACACAACGCACGTCGTGCTGACGGTGTCGGACACCGGCGTCGGCATCGCGGCGGAGGAACAGGAGCTGGTCTTCGAGAAGTTCCGCCAGGCGCGGCAGCGCCGCTGACGCGCGAGCACGCCGGCACCGGCCTGGGCCTGTCGATCGTGCGCGAGCTGACGAAGCTGCTGGGCGGCGAGGTGACGCTGCAAAGCGAGCTGGGCCGCGGCAGCACGTTCACGGTGCGGCTGCCGTTGCAGCTGAGCGAGGAGCCGCGACTGGAGTTCGACCTGGCCCACGAGGGCGTCGATCTGTCGAAGGCGCAGCGCGTGGACGCCCGGCTGTACGCCGGGGCCGGCGCGGAGGCGCGGAACGACGGGGCGGCCAAGTAAACGGGGTTTCACATGAAGCTCGTGAAATGTGTCCTATCGGTCCTATCGGTCCTATCGGTCCCATCCTTCGCCCCCGCCGCCGACGCCCCCGCGCCGCAATGGGTCGTCGTGGTCGCGCCGGGTTTCCGCGACGCCGTTCAGCCGCTGGCCGACCACCGCAAGGGCGAGGGCTTCCACGTCGTGCAGGTGCTGACGACCGACGTGCTTTCCGCCGATGAGATCCGCAACGGCGACGGCCGCAAGCTGCGCGCCCGCGTGAACCAGCTGTGCCGCGATTACGACGGGCCGAGCTACGTCCTCCTGGTCGGCGCCGTGGAGCCGGTGCGGGCGGAGGACGCGGAGCGCACCGTCGTGCCGGCGCTGGACGGCGGCGTCGGCCGCATGAAGGGCCAGCCCAGCGACAACGGCTACGGCTGCCTCGACGACGGCCGCCAGCCAACCGTGCCCGTCGGCCGTTTCCCGGCGCGAACGGAGCCGGAAGCGATCCGCATGGTGCGCAAAACCCTGGCTTACGAAGCTGACGACAAGCCGGGCGAGTGGCGCCACCGGCTGACGGTGCTGGCCGGCATCCCGGCGTACAATCCGATCGTGGATCGGCTGGTGGAGGCGATGGCGTTCGCGCGCTTGGACAAGCTCGACCCGTCGTGGACCGGCCGCGCGATCTACAGCAACCCGTCGTCGCGCTTCTCCGTGCCCGACGACCAGCTCCGCGCAGGCCCGGAAATATGTCGAGGACGGCGAGGCGTGGACGCTGTACCTCGGCCATTCCAACGCGATGGGCCTGTGGGGCGGCGGCGCCCGCTATCTCGACCGCTCCGACTGGGCGACCCTCAAGATCGCGCGCGGGCCGGGCGTGTTCGCCACGTTCGGCTGCAACGGCTGCCAGCTCAAGGGCGACCACGGCGAGGGCTACGGCGTGGCGGCGATGCGCAACCCGGACGGCCCCGTCGCGGTGATCGGCTCGCACGGCATTTGCTTCGCGGCGATGGTGCAGCTGGCGACGGACGGCCTGGTCAAGGGTGCCTTCGCGGGCAAGAGTCCCGAACGGCTGGGCGCGGCGTGGCTGGCGATCAAGGCCGGCGTGGCGAAAGGCGACATAGACGACCTTTCATTTGCCATGCTCGACGCGGTGGACGGCGACAGCAGTATCCCGCAGGCGACGCAGCGGCTGGAGCATCTGGAGATGTTCACGCTCCTGGGCGATCCGGCGCTGAAGCTGGCGGCGACCCCGGCCGATCTGGCGCTGAAGACCGACGACGCGGCGGCGTCGGGCGCGACGATCGTGATCCACGGCACGGCCCCCGCGCGGCTGAACGGCGCCCGCGTTCATGTCGTGGCGGAACGGCCGGTGAGCAGCACGCCGACCGACCTGGAGGCGCTGCCGACGGAACCGGGGCCGGAGCATGACCGGGCGATGATGAGGAACCACGAGCGGGCCAACCGATTCGCCGTGGCCGAGGCGGATGCGACGGTGAAGGACGGCCGATTCGAGGCGAAGCTGGAACTGCCCGCAAAGCTGCCGTGGGAACGGCTGCACGTCCGCGCCTACGCCGCCACGGACACGCAGGAGGCGCTCGGCGTGCTGACGGTGGACGTGCGGGAGACGCGCCCATGAGACGCTCCCTCGTTAGCCCTGGAGGGGCGCCGGTCCATAGCCAGGGGGGCAAAGCCCCAGGCACGACTGCCAAATTGCCCTTCTTGACGGTCGCCCCCGCCGATTCGACCCGCCCCGATGGCGCTCATTCCTTGCGCCCCAACAGGGCGAATGAACATAAGTTCCCTTCCCTCAAACCCTTACTGATTCTTCCGCCGATCGACTGAGCAATTGGCATCTCACTTGCTCCTATCCTATCGTCCGCATCCCGTCCTCACATCGGCCGGATTGGCCAGCACAGCGAAACGTTTGCGGGACGCGGCCATTCCGGCTCGGGCCGGGGAAGGAGCGTCGATGGATCTCAATCGTTTCACCGAAAAGGCGCAGGAAGCCGTGGCGTCGGCCAAGCAACTGGCCGTGCAGTTCGGCCAGCAGCAGATCGACGTGGAACACGTGTTCCTGGCCCTGCTGGATCAATCCGATGGCCTGGCGGCGAAGGTGCTGGTCAAGGCCGGCGCCCCGCTCGACCGTCTCCAGGAGCGCGTCCGCCGGCAACTGGAGAAGCTGCCGCGCGTCAGCGACGTGTCGGCTGACAAGGTGTACATCACGCCGCGTTGTGAACGGCTGTTCCGCCGGGCGGAGGAGGAAGCCAAGCGCTTCCAGGATGAATTCGTGTCCGCCGACGCCCTCGTCCTCGCCCTGACCGGCGACGAGGGGCCGACCCACGCCATCCTGCGCGAGTTCGGATTGAGCCGTGAAAAACTATTGGAGGCCGTGAAAGCCGTGCGAGGAAGCCAGCGCGTCACGTCGCAGAACCCGGAGGGCACGTTCCAGGCCCTGGAGAAGTACGGCCGCGACCTGACGCAGGCCGCCCGCGACAACAAGCTCGACCCGGTCATCGGCCGCGACGACGAGATCCGCCGCGTCATGCAGGTGCTGTCGCGGCGCACCAAGAACAACCCCGTCCTCATCGGCGAGCCGGGCGTCGGCAAGACGGCCATCGTCGAAGGCCTCGCCCAGCGCATCGTCAAGGAGGACGTGCCGGAGGGGTTGAAGGGCAAGCGCGTGGTCGCCCTGGACATGGGCGCCCTGATCGCCGGCGCCAAGTACCGCGGCGAGTTCGAGGAGCGGCTCAAGGCGGTGCTGAAGGAAGTCACCGAGTCGCACGGCGAGATCATCCTGTTCATCGACGAATTGCACACGGTCGTCGGCGCGGGCAAGGCCGAGGGCGCGATGGACGCCGGCAATTTGCTCAAGCCGATGCTGGCGCGCGGCGAGCTGCACTGCATCGGCGCCACGACGCTGGACGAGTACCGCCAGCACATCGAAAAGGACGCGGCCCTGGAGCGGCGCTTCCAGCCGGTCATGGTCGATCAGCCGTCGGTCGAGGACACGATCTCCATCCTCCGCGGCCTGCGCGAGCGCTACCAGAACCACCACAAGGTGACGATCAAGGACGCGGCCCTGGTGGCGGCGGCGGTGCTGTCGAACCGCTACATCGCGGATCGCTTTCTGCCGGACAAGGCCATCGACCTCGTGGACGAGGCGGCGGCGAAGCTGCGCACCGAGATCGACTCGATGCCGACCGAGCTGGACATGATCCATCGGCAGATCCTGCAGATGGAGATTGAACAGGAATCGCTGAAGAAGGAAAAGGACGCGGCGTCGAAGGAGCGGCTGAAACGGCTGGAAAAGGAGCTGGACGAGGCCAAGCGGAAGAAGGCGGCGCTGGAGGAGCAGTGGCGGCACGGAGAAGGCCGGCGTCGGCCGGCTCAGCGAGCTGCGCAAGAAGATCGAGGACGCGCGGCTGGAGCTGGAGCAGGCCACGGCCGCGGCGAACTACGCCCGCGCCGCCGAGCTGCAATACGGCGTCCTGCCGGCCCTGGAGCGCGAGGCGAAGGCCGAGGAGGAGAGGCTGGCGCAGGGCAAGGGCAAGCCGTCGCTCATCAAGAACGAGGTGGACGAGGAGGACATCGCGGCCGTGGTGAGCCGCTGGACCGGCGTCCCGGTGTCGCGGCTGCTGGAGGGCGAGACGCAAAAGCTGCTGACGCTCTCCGACGAATTGCACAAGCGCGTCATCGGCCAGGACGAGGCGGTGGACGCCGTGGCCGACGCCGTGGTGCGGGCGCGGTCGGGGCTGAAAGACCCGAACCGGCCGATCGGCTCGTTCCTCTTCCTGGGGCCGACCGGCGTGGGCAAGACGGAGTTGGCGCGGGCCTTGGCCGAGGTGCTGTTCGACGACGAGCGGGCGATGGTCCGCATCGACATGTCGGAGTACCAGGAGAAGCACACGGTCGCCCGGCTGGTCGGCGCCCCGCCGGGCTACATCGGCTACGAGGAGGGCGGCCAGCTCACGGAGGCGGTGCGCCGCCGGCCGTACTGCGTCATCCTCTTCGACGAGGTCGAGAAGGCGCACCCCGACGTGTTCAACGCCCTGTTGCAAGTGCTGGACGACGGCCGGCTGACCGACGGCCAGGGGCGGACGGTGGACTTCCGCAACACCCTGGTCGTCATGACCTCCAACATCGGCAGCGTACGCATTTTGCAATATCAGGGATCGTACATCGGCGAGGTGTACGACCGGATGAAGGCGGCGGTTCTGGACGAGTTGCGCCGGCATTTCCGGCCGGAGTTCCTCAACCGCGTGGACGAGATCATCGTCTTCCACGCCTTGAGCCAGGAGCACCTGTCGCGGATCGTGGAGATTCAGCTGGGCCGGCTGCGTCAGCGGCTGGCGGAGCGGCGGATCACGCTGGAGCTGACCGACGCGGCGCGTGATCACCTGGCGCGCGTCGGCTACGACCCGGCCTACGGGGCGCGGCCGCTCAAGCGGACGATCCAGAAGGAAGTCGAGACGGTGCTGGGGCGGATGCTACTGCAAGGCAAGATCCGCGACGGCCAGACGGTGCAGGTGGACTACGCGGACGGCAAGGGGCTGACGTTCACGCCGGTCACGGCGCACGAGGCGGCGGCGGTGTGAGCGGCGCGGGCGAGCGGCGCGGCGCTCCTCGCTCCCGAACTCTGCTCGGGAGCGAGGTCCGCGAAACTCTGTTTCGCGTCCAGTCGCCGAGCGAACCGCGAAACGGGAGTTTCGCGGACGGCATTCCCGAATAGAGTTCGGGAACGAGGAGAGATATGAGCAAGCCACACCAAAGAGTTGGGTCGGTCAGCAACGCGCATGTAGGCGCCGATTTCGAGCGCGTTGCGCTGAAGTTCTTCGGGAAGCAGGGAATCGTGCTGTCACGCAAGTTCCCGGTCAAACTGGGCTTGTCGAAGAAAAAGGTTCATTGCTTCGACCTTGGCACAGCAAAAGAGAAGATGATCGTCGAGTGCAAGTCTCACCGCTGGACGGCCGGCGATCGTGTGCCCAGCGCCAAGATGACGGTCTGGAATGAGGCGATGTACTACTTTCACCTGGCCCCGTCGCACTATCGTAAGATACTGTTCGTCCTTCACGATAGGCGGGAGGAGGAAGGCGAATCGCTTTTGGTCTACTACAAACGAACTTACTCGCACCTCATACCTGACGGCGTCGCGTTCATCGAGTGGGATGAGGCCACGGGCGACATCGTCAGGGTGTAGGAGTCGGAAGAGAAAAACTGATATCTAAGATATTGTAGACGGCAACAGGGGAGGGCGGACGTTTTCCGCGTTTGCAGGGTGGAAAAGCTTCCTGAAGCCCTCTCCGGCGCTTTCGCTACGCGCCTTGACGACACAGGCGTTCGACGCCGACAATGCCATCGAACGGCCGCAAGACCCGGAGACGAGGCCATGCAACTGACCATTTCCCTCGATGAGCCGCTGGCCGAACAATTGCGGCGCCGGGCCTCCGCGCAGGACCTCTCGCCCGAACAGGCCGCGCGCGAACTCCTCGGCCACGCGCTGCACCGGATCGCGGAGGAGGAAGCGGGGCGCCAGTCGAACCAACGGTGCGCCGAGTTGGTCCAGAAGAGCCGGAACCCCGGCCTGACGGGGGAGGAGGGCCGCGAGCTGGACCGCCTCCAGACGGCGCTCGACCAGCGGTTGGAAGCGACGGATCACCAATTGCTCGCTGTGGCGGAGGAGTTCCGTCAACTCGCGGAAAGGCTTCCCGATGCGGTTGCTTGAAAGCGGGGCTGGGGTTGCTGTGAGCACCGCTCGAACCGGCGGGGGGCCTTCGGTCGGGCCGGCGGCGCAGATCAGGCGATGTGCAAGTAGCGGCACGTTGCTTCGTAGCTGGCTTCCAAATCGACCGTGACGCCCAGGTCCACGTCCAACCAGAGGGGCAGCGGCGGCAGCGGTTGTCCGATCGTCATCGGGTAGAACCAAACGTCCAGCAGCGGCCGCCGGCGGATGCGCTTGCGCCCGTGCATCGTCGCCGCGTAAATGGCCGGCGGCTCGGCGCCGAGCGTCGGGTCGCTCTTGCCGACCAGCTCCAGCAGGTCGGCGTAGAGATTGAAATGGCGGATCGTGACGGGATCGACGATCGACACGCAAACGTCGTGCTGTAGGAGTGCGGCCACCTTGGCGACGAAGACCCGCCGGCTTTCGGGGCGGTCCTTGTTGGAGGGGCTGACGATTTCGATGGCCGCCACGAGCCGCCGGTCGTAGCGCGCGTCGTAGACCCGCACTTCGTATTCGTCCTGATCGGGCAGCTCGGCTTCCAGCGTCAGGGTCGGCTTCGGAGGCGCCCACGCCGCGACGGCGACCCCGCCGCCGCCCGCGTCCGCTCTTTCTTCGGGCGTCGGCGCCGCCTCTTCGTAGGCCGATATGTCAATCTCGAGGGTCGCCCCCAAATGCACCCCCGGCGCGGCCACGTACCCTTGCGGCAGGATGGGGAAGAGCTGCCGGACGATCTCCCCCGGCCACATGCCATGCAGCTCGTCCCACGAATGTTTGCTCTCAACCGGCGGACGGAAATGATCGCGCAGCGGCATGGGATGCTCCTTTCACCCGGATTGTAACCGCTCGCGGGGAACAAACCAAGGCTGGGGCGGGCGGGCTTCGGGCTGGTCGCCGCAGCGCCGCGTTGGTTGCGAAGAATCCGTCGAGGCGCCCTTTCGTTTGGCAGGCATATTCCCTCACCGGCATTCATAATCCACTTCTAGTATCCCCATCAGGCATGGTACACTCAGGTTTTGTGCGCCCCGCCCCGGAGGCCCGCCCATGCCCTTCGACGACCCCGCCTGTTTCCGCGCGGATCGCATCCCGGTTCGGCCCATCCACTGGCTGTGGCGGCCGTACCTGGCCTGCGGCAAGCTGGCCCTCCTCGACGGCGACCCCGGCGCCGGCAAGTCCCTGTTCACCGCCGACCTCGCCGCCCGCCTGACCCGCGGCGGACGGATGCCCGACGGGACCTGGCGCCGCAAGAAGGCGAACGTCCTCTTCCTCAACGCCGAGGACGCCCTCGACGACACCCTCCGCCCGCGCCTCGACGCCGCCGGCGCCGACCTCGCCCGCGTCTTCTGCCTCGGCGGCGTGCAGGTCGGAATCGCCGAGGGTGGCGAGATGTCGTTCCCCGCCTCCTTCGAGGCGCTGCGCCGGGCCGTCGTCGCGCACGCCGCCGAGCTGGTGGTCATCGACCCGATGATGGCCTTCTTCCGGCCGGAAGTGGCGACGAACAGCGATCAGGTGATGCGCGTGGCCCTGGCGCCCCTGGCCGCGCTGGCCGCGCGGTCGGGGGCGTCGGTGCTGCTGGTGCGTCAGTTGACCAAGCACGGCGGCCGCAAGGCGCTCTACCGCGGCGGCGGCTCCATCGGCATCATCGGCGCCATCCGCACCGCCCTGTTCCTCGGCCGCTGCCCGCGCGAGCCGGATCGGCGCATCCTGGCCATGACCAAGAGCAACATCGGCCCGACGGTGCCGGCGTTGGCCTGCCGGCTGGCGGAGGAAGCAGGCCGGCCGCGGGTGCAGTGGCTGGGCGAGTGCGACGCGACGGCCGACGAGCTGTGTCGGCCGGCCTCCCCCCACCCCAACCCTCCCCCACCCGCGGGGGGAGGGAAGGGAGGGGGGCCACGGCGGACGAATGGCTGCTGGCGGCGCTGGCGGGTGGGCCGCGGCCGGCGAAGGAACTTCAAGAGGAAGCGGAGGCGGCGGGGTATTGCGTCCGGACGCTGGAGCGGGCCAAGCGGCGCCTCGGCGTGGTCGCCCGGCGTGTGCGGAAGGACGGCCGTGCGTTCTGGCAGTGGTCCGATCCGGCCTTGCCGCACGGCGCCAGACGACGCCGATGAGGGTAAGGCCGACAGACCCCCTACCCGCGACAGGCGAATGGTCAACACAAACGCGGGACTGCGGCGCGACGGCTTCCGGGCGTCGCCCTAACTCCTTTGCTGGTTGATAGAAGCGCCGCCAAGTCGGCGGACGTGCGGCCCTGGAAAAGCGCCGCGCTTGTCGTTGGGCGGTTTTCTACTCGCCCAACCCATCGCCGTTTGCTACCATCGGGGTAGAAGCGCGGGTCCGAAGGAGCGAGTCCATGACGCCATTGCCAAACGATTTCCAGCGGTTGAGCATCCCGGAGCGGATTGCGCTCGCGCAAGCCCTCTGGGACAGCATCGCGGCTGAATCGCACCCGCCGCTCCTCTCCGACGCCCAGCGCCGGGAGTTGGAACGGCGCGCCGCCGAGGATGACGCCTCCCCCGACGAAGTCGTGCCTTGGGAAGTGGTCAAGGCCGACATCCTCGCGCGGTTGGGTCCCCGATGAGCCTGCCCATCGTCTTGCGGGCCGCCGCCCAGGACGAGGCCGACGAAGCGGCCCGGTGGTATGAGGGGCAAAGGCCCGGCTTGGGAGCCGCTTTCGTTGCCGCGTTGCAGCGGGCGTTCGATGTCATCTCGGCCCACCCCGACCGCTACCCGGTCGCCGCCGGGGATACCCGCGAGGCCCCCCTTTCGCGCTTTCCCTACTGCGTCTACTACCGGGTCGGGCGGAACCGGGTGGTGGTCACGGCCGTTTTTCATACGGCGCCGATCCTTCGATCTGGCAGTCCCGGTCGTAGGGGACGATGTCCGGAACCAGCCGGGAGGTCCAGGCTCGACACTGGGAGTGCTTCGGCCCATTCCTTCCACGGTCGGGCGCCGTTGCCGGAGCGCCGCGCGGGTAACCGATTATTGGGCGCGGCGCTGCTCCTCTCCGTTCCTTGCCAGCTACCCGCGATAGGCGAACCCTGACAGGCTCGCTCGTGGGCGGTAGGATGAATGGGGGGAACACACCACCCCGGAGATACTCATGCCTGCCACCGAATCACACCGCACGCCGGAGGAACTCGGCCGCCTTGGCGCCGAGGCCTTCGACCGCCACGTCAGGCCGACGCTCCGGCCGGAAGACGACGGCAAGTTCGTCGCCATCGACATCGTGACCGGCGAGCACGAACTCGACGAGGACGACTACGCAGCGGTCATGCGGCTGCGCGCCGCCGGCCGTCTGCCGACGTCTGGCTCGCATGTGTCGGCCAGCCCGCGACGTACCGGATGAGGCGACGCCCATGATCCGCGGCACGGTGAACGCGCGACTCGAGGCCGTGGTCCGCTTGCGCATGCGGGGGCTGGGCGGGGCCGAACTGGACGTGGACGCGGTTGTCGATACGGGATTCACCTCCTCCTTGACGCTGCCGTCAACGGCAGTAACGGCGCTCGGTTTGGTCCGGCAGTCAGGCGGCAGCGCGGTGCTGGGTGACGGGTCGGTCCGGCACTTCGACGTCTACGCCGCGGAGGTGGAGTGGGACGGCGCCTGGCGCCCCCGTGCTGGCGTCGGCCGTCGGCGACGAGGTCCTCGTTGGGATGCGGCTGCTGGCTGGGCATGAATTGCGGGTCGCGGTCGTGCCGGGCGGCCCGGTCGAGATCAGCCCGATCCCTTGAAGAGCGCGAAGCGCCGCCAGGTCGGCGGACGTGCAGCCCTGGAAAAGCGCGCAACGGCGGGCCGGGATTTGCTTGCAGGGCGGGTGGAAATGGGTAGGATTATCTGGGGCGACGCTACAGAATCACTACTTCGGCGACGAGGACAATGCTATGCCCGCTTGGCGCATGGCCTTTCGCTGTGGGACGAACGGCCCTGAGATGTGGCCGCGTTGTCAGAGCCTTGGGGTCGCCATAATCGAATATACCCCCGTGGACAACGTCGATCTCTCCCGCTACCCAGCGGGCGAGCCGAGGTCCGCGTGGTCACAGCTCTGGCCCTCCCAGAGGGCCAGCCTGAGGCGCTTTGTGTACGACATGGAGGAGGGCCACGTCATCTATGTCAAGCAGGGGCCTATGATCGTGGGGAAGGGCGTTGTCGTCGGCCCCTACCAGTTCGACGGAAGGAACCGCATCACCGACCGCGACGGCACACCCTGGCAACACCAGCGGCCGGTAAAGTGGGAAGCGGAGTTCGCCCCGGTTCGCGTCACCATCGGGATTCAGCAGATCGTGACATTGGTGCGTTTGGGTACCGACGATGTCAAGCTCGTCGAACATGCCGTGAAGAGGCAAAGAGGGTAGCAGCGAACGAAAGAAGGTCAAGCGCCGAACCTGCGGCTGCCGCGGATCGGCAGGGCATATCGGCGTTCCGGGCCTCGGTGCCTCCCCCGGCCCGCCGGCCGCGGAGCTTGGTGTTCGCGCATGACACATGAAGGCGCGCGGGGCTGCCCCCGCTGTGGCACTTGCAGTGCGAGGGATCACGCATCAGCTCGGGAGGATCACATGGCTAAGAAGCGGAAGATGTACTCCTACGTCGTTGAGCATGACTACGGCCTGTCCCCGAACCCCACCAGAGGATTCTGCACGCTGGCGTTCTGCAAATTCAGTGAAGGTGGGGATAGGCGCAACGTCGTAGAGATGGCGGAGGTGGGTGACTGGGTCGTCGGCACTGGCGGGAAAAGCAGGTTGAGCGCGGGCCATGGAAAGCTCGTCTATGCGATGCTCGTCACCGAGAAGATGACGCTCCAAGACTATTTCCGCGATCCTCGGTTCAAGGACCGGGCCGGAAACGAGATGCACCTGGGGGGCAGCACGGACAGGTGGCGCTCATCTCCGATCACTTCTTCTACTTCGGTAGCAACGCACCGAAGTTCGAGAAACGCCATCTCGGCTACCCGATTGAGAAGGTCGGTCCTGGGTACCGAAGTGCCTCGTTTACACGAGAATTCATCGCCGATTTCGTCGCGTGGCTAGAAGACACCTACGCCGTTGGGATCCACGGCGAGCCGTGCGCCGAGTGCGACAAGGAAACGGAAATGTGCGACACCATGCGGCCCCGCAAGAAATGTCCACCCCGGCGCTGGCTGGGCGTGTGTTAGCCGAACTGGAGGAGATAAGGGGACATCGTAGATTCTGATTGAATCAATATACGCCGTCGCCTTTTCCAGTCCCGGGTTCTTGTCGCCCAAGCATCTGTTTGTTACGGTGCGAGCGGTTCATGCCTGGAAGAAGCCGGAGTTGTTATGGCTGCGGCAGTGCAGACTCCCCGCGTGCGGCTCGCGACGGTTTGCGACCGTGTTCGGGAGAGCCAGACGGAAGTCGGCGTGTACCACCTGCGAGGAGTTCGTCAGAAGATCGTGGCGCCGGCCTTTCCGTTTGTGGCCTCTCGGCTTTGGCTGTTCGTGGTGCTTTCGAGTCATCGTCCCGGAACCTATCCCGGCTACATCCGTCTGATCGATGAGGGGACCGACAAGGCCATTTTCTTCGCGCACCTGGCCCCGCATCCCCGCTTCGAGATCAACGAGGACGTCCTGGCGGCTGCGGCTCGGCTGAGATGTACTTTTCCGCATGGGGGCCGATACACGGTGCAGGTCTGGTTTTATCAAGAGCGGGGAAGCGACATCCTTAAAGCAGAACTGCCTTTTTGGGTGGCAAAGGAAGCAGGAGGATTGCATAGTCACAACTTCTTTCGGGCTATGAGGTCAATCGCTTGCTCGACATCCCAGCCCAGGGCGTCGGCGCGTGCGCAGGGGCAGGTCGTCCTCCGGGTCGGCGGTCGCCCGCAGCACTGTCACGACCGCGTTGAGTAGCACGGCGAAGCCCAGCGCCACCCCCGCCTGGGTGCTATAGTGCCGGTCCTCGTCCCACCAGCGATCCTTGATGAAGTGCAAGCCGTTCTCCACCTGCCAGTGGCCGCGCACCGCCGCCAGCAGGCCGTCCGGCGTCACGCACCCCGGGTCCAGGGCGGTCGCGAAGTAGCGCGTCTCCGTTTTCGGATCGGCCTCGCCGCCCCGCGTCTCGCTATCGACCCGCAGCAGGATCCGCAGGCCCGGGAACGACAGCTTCTCCCGGGCGTAGTCGGCGGTCTCGACATCCAGCCACAGCCGCCGCGTCACCACCGCGCCCCCTTTTTTTCTCGCGTCCCCGCGTCGGCCGTCTCGGGGGTCGCGTCGGCGAACGCCGTTTGCGCGGCCTCGTGCAGATCGGGCTGGTTGTCCTTGATCGCGAACAGGTAGGCGCGGCCGGCCTCGACGATGAGCCGGGCCAGCGGCCGCTGGCAGAACAGGGCGTCGCCAGTCAACAGCCGCAGCGCCGGGTGGGCGGCGAACAGCTCGCCCAGGTGGGCCTTGAGGACCTCCGGCTCGGTCTCCTTGCCGTCGCCGACGGCCCACTGAGCCAGGCAGATATGGGCGTCGTGGGCGAAGACGTTGAGGACGTGGATGGGGTCGCCGTCGGCGTCGTGGCCCTGCTTGCTGGTCTTGCCGTCCACGGCTGCCGTCCGCACCGGCTCGCGGGCGAGCAGGCCGGCCAGCCAGCGGCACAGGGCGTCCTGGAACTCGGCCAAGGAGTAAGCGGCGGTGACGCGCGTCAGGGTGGTGGCGTGGGGGGCGTAGCGGCGGGTGAAGCCCAGGGCCGGGCGCAGGGCGTCCCAGTGGGCCTTGGCCCAGCGGGCGATGGTGGCGAAGTCCGTTTGCCGGCACAGCAGGCCGAGGAAGGTGAGGGCCAGGACGGCGGCGAAGGGGTGGCGGATGCCGCGGCGGCAGCGAGGATCGGTTAGCAGCTGCAAGGCGGCGAGAAGGGTCGTGGCGGGTGCGGCAGACATAGGAGTCCTTCCGGGTGCGGAATAGTCAAAGTGCGTCCAGTCAACAGGATAACGACCAAAATAGACTTTGCAATCGTCCTGGCAAAGGAAGGGGACTAACCCGTGAAAAAGAAGTCGTCGAAGAAAATGCTCGGGCCAACCCTTCAGGAATTTGAATTGGTTCCCGTGACCGATCCCGATGAACTGGCGGCTCTCGACCGCCGGTGCCGAGCCGCCGAGAAGGCAAAAGCCGTGGCCGAGCGAAGGATCGAGAAGGGCAAATCAACCAAGCGTAAGTGAGCGTCAAAGACGCCGCAACCGCGGCCTAACCTTGGCATCGAGGTGAAGCGGGCGGGCCGCCCAGATCGGCAGAGCGTGGGTACGAGGGGCGCCCCGCGCCCCCTTCCTTATCCCGGTGTGATATTCCCTCACCGGCGTCCATACTGCACTTCTCCCCTCTCCATGCGGCATGGTAGGCTGGCGCGTGTGCGCACCGCCCCGGAGGCCCGCCCATGCCCTTCGACGACCCCGCCTGTTTCCGCGCGGACCGCATCCCGGTTCGGCCCACCCACTGGCTATGGCGGCCGTACCTGGCGTGCGGCAAGATGGCCCTCCTCGACGGCGACCCCGGTGCCGGCAAGTCGCTCCTCACCGCCGGCCTGGCCGCCCGCCTGACCCGCGGCGGACGGATGCCCGACGGGACCTGGCGCCGCCGGAAGCCGAACGTCCAGTGGCAGGGCGAGTGCGATGCGACGGCCGACGAGCTGTGTCTGCCGGCCGCGCCCGGCGCGGGGCCGGATCGGGCCACGGCGGACGAATGGCTGCTGGCGGCGCTGGCGGGTGGGCCGCGGCCGGCGAAGGCGCTCCAGGAAGAGGCGCGGGCGGCGGGGTATTGCGTCCGGACGCTGGAGCGGGCCAAGCGGCGCCTCGGCGTGATCGCCCGGCGTGTGCGGAAGGACGGCCAAGCTTTCTGGCAGTGGTCCGATCCGGCCTTGCCGCACCGCGCCGGACGACGCCGATGAGGGTAAGGCCGACAGACCCCCGTCGCGCGCCGTGTCGGCCTTACGGCCTTGCCCGGCTCGGCATTTGCACCAGTAAGGAAAGGAAGGAAATGGGCGTGCAAATCCGCCACTTTGGCGGTCACGGCGGCAAGAGACGGCCGACCCGGCGCCCCTTGACCGGCAGGAGTAGGATTCCGATAGGGCAACCCCCCTATATCCCTTGATGAGGTGGTCACCGATGACGCAAGAAAATGACACGGGCGTGATGGTTCTCCCCATCCTGCCGCTTAAGAATACCGTCCTGTTCCCGCAACTCTTCCTGCCGCTGTCGGTCGGCCGCGGTCCTTCCGTGGCCGCCGTCGAGGCCGCGATGGCGACGGAGGAAAAGACCTTCGTCGTCGTCGCCCAGCGCGACGCCTCCGTCGAACAGCCCGGCCTGGAGGATCTCTACACCGTCGGCACGCGGGCCGTCGTCAAGAAGGCGAACCGCGGCGAGGACGGCGTTCAGGTGATCGTCCAGGGCGTCGAGCGCGTGGCCATCCTGCCGCCGAGCAGACCGAGCCGTACCTCAAGGCCCGCGTCCGGTCGCTGCCGTGGCCGGAAGACACGGGCACGGAAGTCGAGGCGCTGCAAGGCGCCGTGCTGGAGCTGGCCACTCAGGCGCTGGCGCTGGTGCAGCTGCCGACGCCGATCGACATTCGCCAGCTGGCGGCCCAGGCCGGCGATCCGTTGCGGCTGACGTACCTGCTGGCGTCGATGCTCAGTCTCGATTCGGCCAAGGAGCAGGCGCTGCTGGAGGCCCCGACGCGCGTCGAGGCGCTGCGCCTCATCCACGGCTACCTGTCGCACGAGGTGCAGGTGCTGGAGCTGCGCAAGAAGATCAGCAGCTCGGTCGAGTCGGAGATGACCAAGCAGCAGCGCGAACACATGCTGCGCCAGCAAATGCAGGCCATCCAGGACGAACTCGGCGAAAAAAGCCCCGAAAAGGCGGAAGTGGACGAGCTGCGCCGGCGGCTGGCCGAGGCCGACCTGCCGGACGAGGTGCGCAAGGAGGCCGAGCGCGAGCTGACCCGGCTGGAGCGGATGCCGGCCGCGGCCCCCGACTTCCAGGTGACGCGGACGTATCTGGAGCTGGTGCTGGAGCTGCCGTGGAAAAAGGCCACGGAAGATGTTCTCGATCTCAAAAAGGCCCGGCAAGTGCTGGACGAGGACCATTTCGACCTGGCGGAGGTGAAGGAGCGCATCCTGGAAGACCTGGCGGTGCTGAAGCTGAACCCGAAGGCCAAGGCGCCGATCCTCTGCTTCGTCGGCCCCCCCGGCGTCGGCAAGACTTCCCTGGGCCAGTCGATCGCCCGCGCCCTGGGCCGCAAGTTCGAGCGGCTCAGCCTGGGCGGCCTGCACGACGAGGCGGAGCTGCGCGGCCACCGGCGCACCTACATCGGCGCCATGCCCGGCCGCATCCTCCAGGCGCTGCGCCGGGCCGGCGTCAACAACCCGGTGGTGATGCTCGACGAGGTGGACAAGCTCGGCCGCGACTACCGCGGCGACCCGGCCAGCGCGCTCCTGGAGATCCTCGACCCGGCCCAGAACAACACGTTCCGGGACAACTACCTCGACCTGCCGTTCGACCTGTCCAAGGTGCTGTTCATCACGACGGCCAACGCGCTGGACACGATCCCGCGGCCGCTGCTGGACCGAATGGAACTGCTGCGTCTTTCCGGTTACAGTGAAGAGGAAAAGGTCGAGATCGCCGTGCGCTACCTGCTGCCTCGGCGGTTGTCGGAGGCCGGTCTGACGGCGGAGCAGTTGGCGATCGAGCCGGAGGCGTTGCGGCGGATCATTGGCCGCTACACCCGCGAGGCCGGCGTCCGCGACCTGGAGCGGTCGCTGGGCCGCGTGACGCGGAAGGTGGCGCGGCAGTTCGCCGAGGGCAAGACCGATCCGGTGCGCGTGACCATCGCCAACCTGACGGACCTGCTGGGTCCCGAGCGGGTGCGTCCCGAGCGGTCGCGGAAGCGGCTGGAGCCGGGCGTGTCCACGGGCCTGGCGTGGACCGAGGCGGGCGGCGACGTTCTGTACATCGAGGCCAGCCTGCTTCCTGGCGCCCGCGGTCTGCGGCTGACCGGCCAGCTCGGCGACGTGATGCGCGAGTCGGCCAAGGCGGCGCAGTCGTTCGTCTGGTCGCACGCCGAGGCGCTGGGCATCGACCCGCAGGTGTTCCGGCACAACGGCGTCCACGTCCACGTCCCGGCCGGGGCGACGCCGAAGGACGGCCCTTCGGCCGGCGTGGCGATGGTCGCGGCGCTGACCTCGCTCTATACGGGCGTGGCCCTCCGCAACGACACGGCCATGACCGGCGAGGTGACGCTGACCGGCCTGGTGCTGCCGGTGGGCGGCGTCAAGGAGAAGGTCTTGGCGGCGCGGCGGGCCGGGATGCGCCAGGTGGTGCTGCCGATGGACAACGAGCAGGACCTGCGCGACCTGCCGGACGGCGTGCGCGAGGAGATGCACTTCGTCTTCGCCGATCGCGTCGAGGACGTGCTGGCGGCGGCGCTGCCGGGCGTCGCCCGACGGCTGGAGGCGGCGTCGCTGAATTGATTTGTCCGTCTCGCGCGGCCCGTTCAGCCGCTCTTCGCAGAAGAGCGCTCTTCTGCGAAGAGCGGCTGAACGGGCCGCGGAAGTCACCCAAGGAGACGTTCCCCCATGTCCCGCGAAGACTACGTTTGGCGGCCGGGCAGCGCCGGCCCCCCGCCGGTCCCTCCGCGCCGCCAGCGCGGCTCGCCGCTGCTGGTGGGGCTGCTCCTGGCGGTGGTGATCGCCGCGGCCGTGCTGATCGGGATCTTCCTCCGACAGTGGATCGGCTCGTGGGCTTCCTCGCCCGCCGACGCCGCGCCGCGGGCCGTCACGCCGCGCGGCGACCTGATGGACCTCGAAAAAACGACGATCAACATCTACAATAACGCCAAGCCGTCGGTGGTCCACGTCACCGCCACGGCCGAACAGGGGGGCGGGTTCGGCCTGAATGTGCAGGAGATGAAGGACACCGGCACCGGCTTCATCTGGGACCGGGACGGCCACATCGTCACGAACTTTCACGTCGTGGAGAACGCGGTCGTAAACAACGGCGGCGTGCAGGTCACGCTCGCCGACCAGACGAACGCCATCGACGCTTCCGTGGTCGGCTATTACCCCGACAAGGACATCGCCGTCATCCGGATCACGCCGCCGCTGGGCGTGGAGCTGACGCCGATCAAACTCGGCAAGTCCTCCGACCTGAAGGTCGGTCAAAGCGTCTTCGCCATCGGCAATCCCTTCGGCCTGGACCACACGCTGACGACGGGCGTGGTCAGCGCGTTGGACCGGGAGATCCAGTCCGTGACGAAGCGGCCGATCAAGAACGTGATCCAAACGGACGCGGCGATCAACCCCGGCAACAGCGGCGGCCCCCTGCTGGACAGCTCCGGCCTGCTGATCGGCATGAACACGGCGATCTACAGTGAGTCGGGCGCCTCATCGGGCATCGGCTTCGCGATCCCGGTGGACGAGATCAACCGCGTGGCGCCGGAGATCATCAAGCGAAACGGTCTGGTGACGCACCCCGGCCTGGGAGCGTCCTACGCCCCGGACGACTGGATGCGCAACCACGGCCTGCCCGGCGTGATGATTTATCGGGAGGCGCCGAACGGCCCGGCCGCCAAGGCGGGGCTGAAGCCGCTGCGCCGCAATCAGCTCGGCGATATCATCACGGCCGTGGACGGCAAGGAAATCCAGACGGAGAACGACCTGGACGCCATCCTGGACGAACACAAGCCCAACGACACGGTGACGCTGAGCATTCTCCGCGGCGGCCCGAACGGCCAGAAGATGGACGTGAAGGTGACGCTGCAGGACGAGGCGCCGCAGCCGCAGTAAACCGCGGAACACACGGAAAATACGGAAGAATCAACGCATGGTCATTCTGTCTTTTTCCGTGTGTTCCGTGGTTCTATTCTTCCCCCACGGGCTGGCCGCACAGGAGATGCAGCACCGCCATCCTCACTGCCAGCCCGTTCGTCACCTGTTCCAGGATCGCGCTGTGCGGCCCGTCGGCCACCTCCGGCGTCAGCTCCACGCCGCGGTTGATCGGACCCGGCGCCAGCAGCAGGATGTCCGGCTTGGCCCGCCGCAGCCGCGCCCCGTCCACGCCGAACAGCCGAAAATACTCCTGGATCGACGGGAACAATCCGCTCCGCTGCCGCTCGAACTGGATGCGCAGGACGTTCACCACGTCGCAGCGCGGCAGCACGTCGTCGAGCCGGTAGGCCGTTTCGACGCCCAGCCGCTCGATCGTCGGCGGCACCAGCGTCGGCGGCCCGCACACGATCACCTTCGCCCCCAGCTTCAGCAGCCCGTGGATGTTGCTCCGGGCGACGCGGCTGTGGGCGATGTCGCCGACCAGGCCGACGGTCAACCCCTCAATCCGTCCTTTGAGTCTGCGGATCGTGAATATGTCGAGCAGGCCCTGGGTGGGATGTTCGTGCGCGCCGTCGCCGGCGTTGACGACGCCGCAGTGGAGATGCTGCGCCAGCAGGTGCGGCGCGCCCGGCACGGAATGGCGCACCACCATCACGTCGATGCCCATCGCCTCGATGTTCTTGGCCGTATCGACGAACGTCTCGCCCTTGCTGACGCTGGAGCCGCCCGGCGTGAAGTCGTGGGTGTCGGCGCCGAGCCGCTTGGCCGCGAAGGCGAAGCTGGCCCGCGTCCGCGTGGACGCCTCGAAGAACAGGTTGACGACGACCTTGCCCTTGAGGTCGTTGCGTTTCTTTTTCTTGCGGCGGGCCGTCTCGACGAAGCCCTCGGCGGCGTCGAGAACGGTTTCGATCTCCGCGCGGCTGAGTTCCTCCAGGCCGAGCAGGTGCCGCCGCGTCCAGGTGATCGGTTTCGTCTCACGCACGGCCATTTGCACGCTCACGTCCGCCTCCTGCGCAGGGTCGATTGGCGCACGGCCTCCCCTGCCGCGGTCGCCGACCGTCTTCCGAAGAATACCCGGACGGCGGGGGCCGCGGCAAGAAGAAAGGGAGCGGGGCCGCCGGTTGCCGCGGCCGCCGCGCTTCCCTATATCTGCGCGCGTCGCCCGCTTCTCACAAGGAGATCGCGATGAAATGGATGCTGTTGCCGGCCGCACTGACGGTCGGGCTGTTCACGGCCGCCGACGCCAAGGACGACGCCGTCAAGAAGGACATGGACGCGCTGCAAGGCAAATGGCAGCTCGTCTCGCTGGACCGCGACGGCAAGTCGGTGGACGTGCCCAAGGACGCCGTGCGCGTCGTCAAGGGCGACACGTACTCCATCAGCCCGCGGCCCGGCGTGACCATCGAAGGCACGTACAAGATCGACCCGACGGCCAAGCCGAAGACCATCGACATCACGCCGACGAGCGGCGACAACAAGGGCAAAACGTCGCTGGGCATCTACGATCTCGACGGCGACACGCTCAAGATCTGCTGGGCGCCGGCCGGCAAGGATCGGCCGACCGAGTTCAAGAGCGCGGACGGCTCCGGCGTGTTCCTGGCCGTGCATAAGAAGGTGAAGGAGTAGTGACGAGTGGCGAATGGCGAGTGGCGAGCAAAGACAGGACCGTCCCTTCTTCACTCGCCACTCGCCACTCGTCACTCGCCACTCTTCTTGCCCTCCACCAACTCCTTGAACGCCCGGCACAACAGCGGCGCCGTGTCCGGCCCGAGGCTGTTGATCTCGCCGTACTGCGCCTGCTTGCGGCCGTAGCAGTACGGCGGCTTTTCGTCCCACTGCCGCTTCGGGATGATGTAACCGATCTCGTCGTTGCCCAGGCCGATCAGCATCCGGTAAGGCCCATGCATTTGCTTGTAGATCGCCGGCTCGATGGGAGCGTCCGGGAAGTCGGCGCCGGCGTCGGCCGGGTCCTGCACCTTGTCCAGCACCAATTCGGGATAAATCTCGCCCGGAATCACCGCTATTTCCAGCTCGCCCAGCCGCAGATAGCCGACTTCGGTGCGCACGCACAGCGGTTTGTCCGCCTGCTTGGGGTCGGCCGGAGCCGCCTTGCAGGGGTCGCCGGACCAGATGAATCCCTCGCGGACCAGAACGCCCAGCTGCCGGGCCAGCAAGTACAGATTGTTGTCCAGCGGCAGGAACACCGTCCGTCGCCGCGCCTCCAGCGGCGTCAGCCGGATCGGCTTGGCGTCCTTGAGGGCCTTGTCCGCCGCTTCCGCCAGCAGCCGGCCGTAGCGCTCCGTTTTCTCGAACGTGCCGTCCTTCAGCTCCTTGCCGTCGGCGTCCTTCACCGGCACGCCCAGCGAAGTCATCAGGCCGCCGACCGTGCCGCTCAGGTAGACGACCGGGCAATGGTGCGTATCCTGCAACGCCGTCACGGTGTAGCCCACGAAATCGGCGCTGATCTCGGTGTTCTTCGAGTCCAGCGTTTCGGGGTGGCAGTTCCACTGCACGACGAGACCGGCCGGTTTGTCGTCCTTGATGGTGCGGAATTCCAGCGCGACCAGCTCGTCGTGCTTCACGTAGGGTTCGCGCACGTCGTTGAGCAGCTCCGGCGCCTGGACGGCGCCGATGCGGACGGCCACCGGCTGAACGGCGCCGTCGGCGTCGCGCACGGCCAGGACGATCTTCTTCTCGACGGCTTCGAGATAATCGCGGTCCACGCCGCTCTGAAAGGGCGTCGGCCCCCACAAGCCGAGCGAATCCGGTCCCTCGTGGTCGTGGGTGCTGGAGACCAGGACGTAATCGAAGTCGGGCAGCTTGTCGCGGACGCGCTCTACGCTCGGCAGGAAGAAGCCGACGAGGTCCACGCAGACCAGGGCGATTTTCGTCGAGCCGCTCTTGAGGACGACGGCTCGGGCCTTGAGGTGGTCGTGAACGCCGGTCGCCTTGCGGTTGTGGCCGAAGCCGGCCATGTAAACCGGCTTGTCGCCGCCGACGGTCGGGGTGACGTCGGCCTCGCCGAAGCCGGCTTGCAGGGCGTCGTCGGCGCGGCAGATGGTCGCGCAGAGCAGCAGGGTGGAAAGGAGGATGGCGCGCTTCATGGGCAGAGACTCCTTGTCGTGCTTAGCCGCGGTTCGCAGAACCGCGCGGTTCCGCGAACCGCGGCTAAACGCGGGAACCGGCGTGGGCCTCGCACTCCCGCATGGTCCGCAGGCTCTCCCGCGCAATCGTCTCCGGGTCGGGCGAGTAGTCGAACACCTCGACCGAAACCCATCCGTCATAGCCGGATTGTCGCAGCGCCCGGAAGATTGGGACGAAATCGACGGCGCCGAAGCCGGGACCGCGGCGGTTGGGGTCGTTGGCGTGGAAGTGGCCGGTGCGGCCGGCGTGACGATGGATCAGCTCGGGAATCGGCTTCTCCTCCGATGACATCGCCTTGACATCGAGATGGAGGACGAAATGCGGATCGCCAATTCGGTCGAGGATTTCGACGGCCTCGGCGCAGGTGGTGATGAAATCGGCTTCGGGCGGGGCGAGCGGCTCCAGGCAGAGCCGGACGCCGGCGTCGGCGATGGGACCGTGCGCCCGACGGAACGTATCGACGGCGTAATCGGCCGCCTCGGCCCGGGTCTTGCCGGCGGGGACGCGGCGCTGGGCGGGCGAACCGAAAACGAGAACGTCGCCGCCGAGGTCGGCGCAGCAGCGGGCGAGCGCCGCCAGGTAGTCGGCGGTCGCCTGGCGGATGGCGCCGTCGGGCGACGTGAGCATCAGCCCCTCGGTGCGGGCGAGGAGCCAGTGCAGGCCGAGGAGCGTCAACCCGCAATCCTCGGCCTGGCGCCGCAGCTCGCGCCGCCGCTCGGCCGGCACGTCGGTGACGCGGCCGGCCAGGGTGAACGGCGCCACCTCCAGTCCGCGGTAGCCGAGGCCGGCCACAAATTCACAGACGCGCCGATGGTCCCAGCCCTCGAACGTCTCATTGCAGATCGCGTAACGCATGGCAGCCCACTGAAGAGTTTTCACCGCGGAGAACGCAGAGAGCGCGGAGAGAAAAAAGAGAAAAGCACACAAGCAATACGGTTCCCTTGAGACATTCTTTTTGTCTTCTCTCCGCGTTCTCTGTGTTCTCTGCGGTGAAAGGTTTTATTTCAGATCCAGCATCACATGGTACTCGCGGCCTTCGAGATTTGTGACGACGAGATCGAGCGAGCCGGCGGCCTTCGCCGTCTCGTAGAACTCGGCCGGCGTCGTCACCAGTTTCCCATTGACGCGCGTGACGACGGTGTCCACTTGCAGCCGGGCCTTGTCGGCCGGGCTGTCCGGCGCGACCTCGCGGATGGCCACGCCCTGCGGCACCTCCTGGGCGCCGATCCGCTGGGCCAGGATGCTGGCGTAGTCCACCCGCAGGCCGCCGACGGCCGCCGGACGGTGCGACGCGATCGCCCGGCCCGGCGTGTACGACTTGGCCAGCGTCGCCGTGACGGTCTTGGCCCGGCCGTCGCCGCCCACCGCCTCGATCTTCGCCTCGCCGCCGGCCAGGCCGATGCCGATCTGCAAATACAGATCGTCAATGTCGTTTACAGCGGCGCCGTTGATGGCCGTGATCCGGTCGCCGCGGACCAGGCCCGCTCGCTGGGCCGGCGACCCCGGCGCCACGCCCTGGATCATCACGCCCCGGCCCGCGGAAGCGTCCGGCAGGAACGTCACGCCCAGAAAGCCGTACTCGACCTCGTCGCCGCGCATCAGCACCGCAATGATCCGCTTCATGGGCGCGTCGAGCGGCGCCGCGTAGCCGCCCGGCGCCTCGCTGCCGGCCAGCGCCGCTTGCGCCGTCGTCAGGCCGATCAATTCGCCGTTCAGGTTGAGCAGCGCCCCGCCGCTGCACCCCAGCGCCAGCCGCACGTCGGTCTGCACCAGCGTGCCGTAGTGGTGCAAGGTCGGCTTCACGCCGGGCCGTTCGATCTCGCTGGTCACGCCGGAAACGCGCCGGTGCAGGTTGCTGATGATGCCCCACGACGCGCTCGGGCTGCCGTCGCGGAAACCGGCCGCGAACGGGTTAGCCAGGCCGATCACGAACTGCCCCTTGCGCAGATGCGAGCCGTCGCCGAGCGGGAGCGCCTTCAGGTGGAGGTCGGGGATCATGTCGAGCAGCTTCAGCACGGCCAGGTCGCTGCGCGGGTCGGCGGCGTGGACGTCGGCCCAGCTGCCGCGGCCGCCGGGCAACCGGACGTAGATTTTCGTGGCGTTGTGAACGACGTGGGCCATCGTCAGCACCAGGCCTTCGTCGGCGTCCACCACCACGCCGCTGCCGTACGACTCCGGGACCACGTCGGGGCTGCTCAGGTCGAGTTCCTTGACCAGCCGCCGCGCCTCCCGCGCCGGCTCCGTCATGTCGTCCGGGAAATACTGCCGCAGGATCGCGGGGCCGTCGAAGCGGCCGAGACGGCCGGAGCTTTCGTCCGAAGGCGTGGACTCAAAGCGGCGGTAGTCGTCGCTGCGCGAGACGAGGATGCAGGCGATGGACGGCTCCGCCTTGTCGATGGTTTTCTGGACGCGGTCCTGGAGGGCCTGCACTTCGTCCGGCAGCGGCGGGTCGTCGCAGCGGCCGGCGGCCGGCAGGCAGAGCAGAGCAAGCAGCGGACCCATCGCGGAAAGCCGCGGCATGACACACCCCGAGTCGGACGCCGAACGGACGCGGCGGGCGTCGCCGCGTACTTCCCTCCCTTCAGCATACCGGCCGGACGCCGCACGCCAAGGCAAGCGGCCGGCGTGAGCCGGCTGATATGGCGCCAGCAGCCGGCTCACGCCGGCCGCTCGCCGGCGCGCCGCCTCCGTCAAAAAGCGCGCCTGACTTGAATTTTTTTGTGGGAATAAAGCGAACGGAAGCGCATCCTATCTGTGTGCCGCCGGCCGCACGGGCCGGCTGGGAAGTGCGTTGCTTCCCACGATCCTCGCATGAAAGGACGGTCCAACTGTGAAGAAACTGCTTGCGTTGCTGGTCGCCGGCGGCCTGCTGGCGCTGACCACCGGCTGCCCGCCGGGCACCACCTCCGGGCCGATGGCCAATCCGAATCCGGGTCCGAGCGGTACGACGCCTCCCCCGATCGGCAGCACGGGCCATCCCGGCCCCGGCACGACGACCACCCCGCCGGCGGGCGAGTCGAAAGAGGCCAAGGGCACGGTGAAGATCGGCCGCGAAGGACAAAGTCGTCATCACCGACGCCGACAAGCAAGGATTGGACCCTGGACGTCGGCCGCCGACACCAAGGTCATGATCGACGGCAAGAACGACAAGGCCGAGAACATCAAGGTCGGCAGCGACCGCCACCGCCAAGAAGGACTAAGGACGGCAAGGTCACCGAGATGAAGTCACCGGCGCCGCCGTGACGCCTCCTCCCCCGCCGCCGCCCCCGCCCCCGCCCCCGCCGCCCGCCGAGACGAAGGCCACTGGCAAGGTGAAGTCGGCCGCGAAGGACAAGATCGTCGTCACCGACGACAAGGGCAAAGAAGCGGACTGGGATGTGGGAGCCGACACCAAGGTCATGATCGACGGCAAGGAAGGCAAGGCCGCCGACATCAAGAAGGACAGCGAAGTCACGGCCACCCTTAAGGACGGCAAGGTCACCGAGATCAAGGCCACCAGCCCCAAGTAACTCCCGAAGACTCAGCGGAACAGAGAAGAGACTGTGCAGGGATTTCCCCATCACCGGAAGAAGGATAACTGAGAAATGAAGAAGCTGATTGCGGCATTCATCGTTGGCGGGTTCCTCAGCGCGGGCATGATCGGCTGCGGCCCCGGCACGACCAGCGCCCCGCCGCCCGTCGCGGGCGCCCCCAAGGAAGTCAAGACGGAAGGCAAGGTCACCAAGGTCGAGAAGGGCAAGTTGTCGATCAAGCCCACCGCCGGCGGCGACGAGAAGACCTACGCCGTGCCGGACGACGTGAAGATCGACAGCTTCAAGGTCGATGACGTCGTCACCGTCACCGAGACCGACGGCAAGGTCACGAAGGTCGATAAGAAGTAATTGCCAGGAACCCTCACCCGGCTGCAAATGGGGCCGACCGCAGCCATTGCGGCCGGCCCCGTTCGTTTTCCCGTCGGCGGGCGCCGCAGTTCGTATCATGACGGAACGGACATCGCGGACGGGAGGGGCGTGGAATGAGACGCTGGTGGGCGTGGCTGACGGCCGTGCTGATGCTCTGCTTCATGGCGGGCTGCGGCGGCGGCGGCGAGAAGGGGCAGAACCGCGACAAGGACAAGCCGCGCGTCGGCGACACGACAATGGATAAATAGGCGGCCGGCTCACGCGGGTTTCGGCGGGGCGACCTCAGCGGCCTGGAAGCCGCAACCGCGGTGCGAGCCGTCGCAGAACGGTTTGGTGTGCGACGCCCCGCAACGGCACAGCGCCACGCCCGACTTGCCGCCGGCCGGCGGCGTGAGTTCGTTGCCCAGGTGATCGACGATCTTCACGTCCCCCAGGACGACGTACGGCCCGTTCTCCCGGCAGCGAATCACGACCGGCTCCGACATGCTTGCGTCCCCTCGTCGCGGCGGCCGCCTCACGCCGTCTCATTCCTCCGAGTCCGAATAATACGTTTCGCGGATCGGCACGGCCGTCCAGTTCCGGGCCAGCCGCCAGGAGACGTAGCCGAGGAATTTCTGGCGGAACTCCATCGGCTGCATGTCTTCGACCGGGATCGGTCCGCGGGCGTCCGGGTAGACGAAGGAGGCCGGCTTGGGCAGCGGCGACTCTTCCGGCTTGTTGACGTCCACCACCTGCACCGACAGGGAAGCTTGCCCGTGGTAGAGCGTCTGCTTGCTGCCCGTCTCGTACATGCTGAGTTTGGAGATCTCGATATAGATGAGATAATCGGCTTTGAACTGCCGTCCGATGTCGGTCAGGTTCGGCTCCTGCTGCCAGTTGGGGTGGCTGATCTTGAACTCCTCGACTTTGTGCGGGTTGACGATGGTGACGTTCTCGTTGTTGGCCTCGCACAACTCGCGCAGCTTGGCGGCCAGCAGCTCGCTCAGCTGGCGGTCGGCCTGGATGAGTTCCGGCCGCGTCTCCAGTTCGGAGGAGTAGGTCAGGATGGCGACGCGCACCTCCTTGTTGTCTTCGGAGGCGAGCTTCTTCATCTCGGCTTCGTGCTTCGCCTCCGGGAAGAGGAAGTAGGCCATCGTGGACGCCTGGCATCCGGTGCAAAGGGCCGCCGCCGCACCCAGGATGCCGAGAAAGCGCCGCCGCAGGATCGCCGTCATCGCCTCTCCTCCGTGTGGGATCGTTCAGACGCGCTCCTCTCCGTGGAGCGGCTAAACGGATCGCATCATGCGAACCGCATCTCAAAACCGCGGCGCCGACCCCATCCAGTGCATCAGCGCAAGGAACAGGAGCCAGCGCAGCACCATCAGGCTCAACAGGCCGATGACGACGACCATCAGCGTCCGCTCCACCGAGCGGACGAAGAGGGTTCGTTCGCAGACCGCGCTGGCGACGCACCACGGAATGGCGGCCAGCAGGAGCCAGCGCCAAAAGGACGCCGACGCTGTTGGCCTGGACGCCGTTGACCAGATCGCCGCGGATCGTCAGGGCGAAACTCGTGGTCATGCCGCACGACGGGCAGGGAAGGCCGGTGATCCGTTTGAAGGTACACTCCGGCAGTCCCAGCTCCCGGTGCGTTTCCATGCGTCGAGCCGAGCCGTCCGGGAGATAGGGGTTGAGCCAGGCGGCGACGACGAACAGGGCCGCCAGGCCCAGCGCGATGCCTACCAGCGCTCCCCGCACCCACAGCCTCATCACCGGCTGGGCCTCGAGCAGCTCAGGTTCCTTGTCTTTCGATGGAGGGGGGACCATAGCCATCGGCCGGTTCCAATGCAAGAGGAGTTCACGGGGTCAGGCGGCCTTCCGGGCCGGAGCGTCTTCCTTGGGCCGGTTCGCGTTTCCGACCATCCGCTCGGCGGCCTCGTCCGCACGGCGGAGGGCGTCCTCGACGCGGAGACGGTAGGTTTCGAGCTGCTCCCTGCGCACGTCCGGCGGGACGTGGATCGGCTCCGTAGTGACGAGGACGACGTCGCTGCCGGGGCAGGGTAGCACGAAACGGTCCCAGCTGGGCAGGCGCCAGGCTCGGCGGTAGGCGAAGCCCATTGGCACGATCGGCAGGCCGGTGCGGGCGGCGAGATAGACGACGCCGGGCTGCACTCGCCGGCGCGGCCCGCGCGGCCCGTCCGGCGTGACGGCCAGGTGGCCGGTGCGGCCCACGCGCAGCATGGCGCGAACCGCCTCGACGTAATCGCGCGTGGACGAGCCGCGCACCAGACGGAAGCCGAGGCGACGGCAGGCCTGCGAGATCAGCTCGCCGTCCGCGTGCTTGCTGACGAGCACGTGAACGTCGGACCTTCCATATTGATACGCCGGCATGAGCAGATTTTCATGCCAGAACGCATACAGGTAACGTCCCTGGAAGCCGCGCCGGTTGGGATCGACGTTCGGCCCGAGCGGCCGGTAGCGATAATGCACCAGGCCGATCCAGACGCGCACCAGGCAGGCCACGGCGAACCCCAATACCTTCACGGCCAACGGATGACGGATCTTCATCGGGATCGGGCCTCCATGCCCCTCGCCGCTACGCCGGCCATTCGCCGCTGAACACTTCGACGGCGGGGCCGGTCATGTAAACATGATCGTCGGTTTCCGACCAGTTCAGTTCGAGATCGCCGCCGGGCAGGTGGGCGAGGAGCTTGCGGCCGGTGCGGCCGGTCAGCACGCCGGCCACGGCCACGGCGCAGGCGCCGGTGCCGCAGGCGAGCGTCATCGCCGCTGCCGCGCTCCCAGGTGCGCATCGTGACTTCGCCGGGCGAATGCACCTGGACGAAATGGACGTTGATGCGGCGCGGGAATACCGGGGCGTTTTCGATTCCGGGACCGACCGCCTCCAGCGGGACCTTGCTCACGTCGTCGCCGTAGAAGACCGCGTGCGGGTTGCCCATCGACACGCAGGTGATGCGGGTATCGATTCCGCCGAGATCGATCAGCGCGGCCAACGACGGCTCTGCATAGTGGATAACGCGCGGCCCCGGCAGCGTGGTCGGGATCTTGTCGGCGTCGAGGATGGGCGGCCCCATGTCCACGGTGACGCGCTCGACCTTGCCGTGGCGAACGTCGAGGTCGAGGGTCAGAACGCCGCGGCCGGTTTCGATGGTCAGGCGCGGTTTGACGGCGATGCCGTGATCGTGGACGTACTTGGCGACGCAGCGGACGCCGTTGCCGCACATCTCGGCCTCGCTGCCGTCGGCGTTGAACATGCGCATCCGGGCGTCGGCGCGTTCCGACGGGCAAATCAGGATGAGGCCGTCGCCGCCGACGCCGAAGTGGCGGTCGCTGATGACGCGGGCCAGCCCGGCCGGGTCGCGCGGCGGCGGCTGGCGGATGCAATCGACGTAGACGTAGTCGTTGCCGCAGCCGTGGAGCTTCGTGAAACGCATGGAACGCCCTCGCCCTGGACCGCCCCCAAGCCGATAACCATCAAGCCCTGGCAGCGGCCTGGCAAAAATACTGCTCGATCGCCCGCCAACATTCCTCGGTCACGAAGTAGGTCTGCGTTGCGGCGTAGCGCTTGCCGTCCGCCGCCTCAAACACTACCTGCCAGCCGTTGGGGCGGTCTTTGAAATGGGCGTCCTGCCGCGAACCAACGTAGCGGAGCCGTTCGCCGATGTGGAACTTTCGACTGGCCTGCCACGAAAATCCTTGACCGTCTGGAGAGGCATGGAATTCCGCGAGGCAGACGAATTCCTCACCGGGTTGACATTCGAGTATGACGCTCATGCAGTGACCCCTTCACGGGAAACTATCGGCTCCGTGATGGACTTCACCATCGGGCCGGATATTGGTGTGCGAGCCGTCCGGATGTTCTACGTCCCAGTGGAAGTCTTCCTCCCGACCGCCCGGCGATGGATGAGGAACCCACTCATTGCCCTCGTCATCCACGCATCCCCCTTGAGGGCCTCGCGGAGGATTCCTCAACCAATCCGGTCGGGGCGGGACGTATGGATGAACCCCTCCACGGGGCAGGAGCCGCCACGGATACTTAACGGGCCAATCAGCACCCGGGGCAGCCATTCTTCATTTTACTCCCACTCGATCGTCGCCGGCGGCTTGCTGCTGATGTCATACACCACGCGGTTGACGCCCGCCACCTGGTTGATGATGCGCGTCGATATCTTCGCCAGCAAGTCGTACGGCAGCCGCGACCAGTCGGCCGTCATGAAGTCGTCGGTCTGCACCGCCCGCAGCGCGATCACGTTTTCATACGTCCGGCCGTCGCCCATGACGCCGACCGACTGAACCGGCAGCAGCACAGCGAACGCCTGCGCCGTCTGCCGATACCAGCCCGCCTGCTTCAACTCGTCCAGCAGGATCGCGTCGGCCTGGCGCAGCACGTTCAGCCGGTCGGCGCTCACGGCGCCGAGGCAGCGCACCGCCAGGCCGGGGCCGGGGAACGGGTGGCGATGCACCAGCGTCTCCGGCAGGCCCAGTTCCGCGCCGAGCCGGCGCACTTCATCCTTGAAGAGGTCCTTCAACGGCTCGATCAGCTCGAAGCCCAGCTCCTTCGGCAGACCGCCGACGTTGTGGTGCGTCTTGATGTTGTGGGCCGGCCCGTCCACCGAGCCGCCGCTCTCGATCACGTCGGGATACAGTGTGCCCTGTGCGAGAAACTTCACGTCGGCGATGTGCCGGGCCTCGTCCTTGAACACGTCGATGAAGACGTGGCCGATGCGGCGCCGTTTCTCTTGCGGGTCGGTCACGCCCTCCAGCGCCTTCAAAAAGCGATCCGCCGCGTCCACGACGTGCAGATCGGCCTGGAAATGGCCGATGAACGTGCGCCGCACCGCCTCCGCCTCGCCCTGCCGCAGCAGGCCGTTGTCCACGAAGATGCACGCGACCTGCGGCCCCACCGCCTTGAGCAACAGCGCCGCCGTCACCGATGAATCGACGCCGCCGGACAGGCCGCAGATCACGCGCTGGTCGCCGATCCGCGTCCGCAGCTCCTCCACCGTCTGTTCGAGGAAGGAGCCGATCTTCCACAGGCCCTGGCATCCGCAGATATTGAAGAGGAAATTATGCAGAATACGGCCGCCGACCGGCGTGTGGCTGACCTCGGGGTGGAACTGCAACCCATAGAACGGCCGGCTGCGATGGCGGACGGCGGCGACCGGGCAGGTCTCCGTTTCGGCCAGCGCCACGAAATCGCCGCTGACCGTCGAAACCTGATCGCCGTGGCTCATCCAGACGACGGTCTCGGACGGCGCCTCGGCGAAAAGGCCGTTCGCCTCGTGGATGCGGCAGACGGCCCGGCCGAATTCGCGGCTGGGGGCCGGCTTGACCTCGCCGCCGAGCAAGTGGATGGCCAGCTGCATCCCGTAGCAGATGCCCAGCACGGGGATGTTGAGGTCGAACAGCTTGGGGTCGCAGTGTCGGGGCGCCGGGGGCGTAGACGCTGGCCGGGCCTCCGGAGAAGATGAGGCCGCGCGGCGCCAGCTCGGCGACGCGCGACGCCGGCAGGTCGTGGCGCACCACCTGACAGAACACGTTCTGTTCGCGGACGCGCCGGGCGATGAGCTGGCCGTACTGCGAGCCGAAGTCGAAGATCAGGATGCGTTCACGGTCGGGCAGTGGCGTCATGGCTGGCCGGGGCCTCTTCGTCGGAAGATGTGTCACGAATCGCCTGGGCCGTCACAGGTCTTGCCATGCCATGGCTGGCTGGAAGCTCTTCGTCGGAGAACTGGGCGAACAGTTCATCGAGCGCGGACTCGTCCTCCATAGCTCCCTCTTTCACGAAGCGCTCGACCTCCCACTGAAACTCGTCGCCGTAATCGACCAGTTCCACTTCCCAGCGCTGGCCGGGCACGTCGATCTTGACCATGACAGCGTCTTCGCGGCAACGGTCCAGCGTCCAGGCGATGCCCGCCCGGTCGAGTCGTTGCAGGAACGCCAGGAGTGTTCGCAGAGCGTCGTCTTTCATCGGTCATACTCCCCTTTGGAGACGGTCATACTCCCCATCTGAGAGCAGCTTCTTGATCGTCTTGTATCCACGGACGCGGGCTTTTGCTCGCCGGACCAGTTCCTCCCAGGTCAGGTCGAGGATGTCGTCCCAGGAAGGTGAGCCAGGATCTAGCGGCGCCTGCCGGACGGACGCCTTTTTGCGGCCAAGAATTTCTCGCACCGTCTGGCCGGCATTGGACGACATTATCCTCTCCCCAACTCCGTCGCCCGCCGCGTCGCCGCCTCCACGGCGTCCATGATCGCCCCGCGCACGCCGCCGCGCTCCAGGGCGTGCAGCCCCGCGATCGTCGTGCCACCGGGGCTGGCCACCTGATCCTTCAGCACGCCGGGATGCGCCCCCGTCTCCAGCACCATCTTGGCGGCGCCCAGCACCGTCTGCGCCGCCAGGGCCGTCGCCGCCTCGCGCGGCAGGCCGACCCGCACGCCGCCGTCGGACAGCGCCTCGATCATCAGGTACACGAACGCCGGGCCGCTGCCGCTCAGGCCGGTCACGGCGTCGAGCATGGTTTCGGGCACGCGGAAGGCCACGCCGACCGCCCGCAGCAGCCGCTCCACCAGGGCCGCGTCGTCGGCCGTGGCCGCGTCGCCGGGCGTGTAGGCCGACGCGCTGGCCCCCACCAGGCAGGGCGTGTTCGGCATCACGCGGATCAGGCGACGCCGCGAACCGAGGCCCTCGGCCAGCTGCCGCAGCGACACGCCAGCGGCGATCGACACGATCAGCTGGCGATCCGTGACGTGCGGCCGGATTTCCTCCATCAGCGCCTTCATGCTCTGCGGCTTCACCGCCAGCACCAGCAGGTCGGCGTGGGCGACGACTTCGCGGTTGTCGCCGACCGCCCGCAGCGATCCGGCGCCGCTGTACGCCTCACGGGCCGCCGGCAGAGGATCGGCGGCCAGAACGCGCTCGGCGGTCGTCAGGCCGGCGGCGATCCAGCCGCGCGCGAGCGCCGACGCCATGCGCCCCGCCCCCAGAAAGCCCACGCGCGGCCCGGCCTCCATTCGGTCGCCCCTCCCACGGAACCCGGCTCGACCGGAAAAGAAGCATTATACGACACAGGCAAGGGCCAGGGATACGGGTCTTGCCCCGGTAGGCCGCTCGCGCATCGTGGATGCCGCCTGCAGCGGAACGGTGGAAAGCGTCGGCGTCAAAGCCGCTTAGGCGAGGGGCGGGAAATCCCTTACCCGTAGCCGCATTCGCCAGAATGCGGGTGAATGGTTGTCGGCCCGCATTCTGGCGAATGCGGCTACGGGTACCATTCCTGCCGCCGCTCGCCTTACCTGTTCGCCTGATTGGCCGCGGCGGCCGTGACGTGCGGAAAGCCGTCTCACGCACAAGATGTGCAAGCCGTGTACGCGTAATCCGATGAAAGGAGCGGCGCGTAATTCACGCCAGCGCCGCGGCGATCGCCTCCGCCATCCCCATCGTCGTGGCCGTGCCGCCGAGGTCTGGCGTCACGGTTCGGCGCTCCGTCAGCACCCGGCCGACCGCGTCCCAGATCCGCAGCGCCGCCGCCGCTTCGCCGACGCCTTCCAGCAGGTCGATGGCCGGCAGCAGCAGCGGCAGCGGGTTGGCCCGGTTCTCGCCGATCAGCTCGCGGCTGCCGCCGTGGAACGACTCGTAGACGCGCACGCCGTCGCCGACGTTGATGCCGGCCGTGGCGCTGACGCCGCCCACCACGCCGGCGCCGAGGTCGCTCACCAGATCGCCGTACAGGTTGCCCATCACCAGCACGTCGAACTGCGTCGGCCGCGACACCATTTGCATACAGCAATTGTCCACGATGAGGTCCCGCGTTTGCAGCTCGGGAAAGTCCCTTGCCGTGGTGCGGAACGACTCCAAAAACAGGCCGTCGGCCAACTTGAGGATGTTGGCCTTGTGGACGCACGTCACCGACTTGCGGCCGGATCGGCGCGACCAGTCGAAGGCGAAGCGGAAGAACCGCCGGCAGGCCGCCTCCGTCACCACCTTGATGCTCTGCACCACGCCGGGCACGATCTCATGCTCGATGGCCGCGTACAGGTCCTCGGTCAACTCGCGGATGACGAGCATGTCCACGCCGGTGAAGCGGGCCGGCAGACCCGGCAGGTTCTTCAGCGGCCGCACCGACGCGAACAGGCCGAGTTCACGGCGGAACTGCACATTGAAATTGCCCCCCTCCCTGCCCTCCCCCCGCTGCGGGGGAGGGTGAGGTGAGGGCGGCGGCAGCAGCTTCGTCTTGAGGACCAGCCCCGTCGTGCGCACCGACTGCAACATCTCGGCCGGCAGCGCGGCACCGCCGCGCTCCAGCGACGCCCACCCCGCCAGATGCGTGTCCCACTCTATGGGCACTCCCGCGGTGGACAGCACGTGCTGCACGGCCGGAACCTGATCCAGGCCGATGCCGCCGCCTTGCACCAGCGTCACTTTGAGGGGCATCGTTTCTCTCCCGCGCCACGCCTCACGCGCCGCCCGGTTTCGCGTTGGCCGGGACGAACGCGCCCGGCGCCTTGCCGGGCGCCCAGGCCCGCACCGCGTTGAGGATGGTGTGACGGAACGCCTCCGGCTGGGGAACGCCGGCCAGGCGCAAGACCACTTTACCTTGGGAGAGGATTTCGAGCGTGCCGGAACGGTAGAAGGCGTTGCTGCCGGCCGTATCCAGCCGCACGTCGTCGATGTCGGACAGGGCGATTTCCTGGATGGGCCGCGGCCGCGCCAGGCCGCGACGCACCATCAGCCGGCGATTGGTCAGCGTGTAGCGTTTGCAGACAAAGGGGAGGAACTTGAGAGGAAAAAGCGGCGCCAGCAGCAACCAGCCGAGCGGCGCGTAGAACGATCGTGCTGAGGAACATCTGGGCCATCCCACTGAGCGCCGGGTGCGCGGTCACGGACGGCCGGACCTCGCGGACGATGGCCTCGCTCCGCTGCGGCGGCGTCAGGCCGGTGACGGCCTGACGGAACCTGATCTTCACGGGCGGACGCTCGGCCGGCTTCGTCGGTAGGCTGGGCTGGATGCTGTCGATGTCCATGATGGTTGGCGGCATGTTCCTCGGCCGTCGCGGCCGGACGCAGATTCCCGCAGTCTTCCTACGGAAAGCGGGGGGCGGTGGTCAGTGGCCCACGCCACGCAGTCGCTTCCGCAAACCGGCGGCGAGCGGGTGCTTTTGGCCGTCAGCTCGGGCGGCGGCGTGCCCAATATCCGGGGCGACGCCGGTGGTGACCGACGGCCGCGACCCAGACCCGGTCGGCCATGTCCTCGTAGAAGATCGAGCACGAGAAGCGGTGCAGAGGGCAGACCCGGATCGCCCCCGACTCCGCGGCGCACAGCAGCGGGTTGGCTCGGATTCGTGCCAGCGCCGCGTCCAAGTCGGCCTGGAAGTTTGCGCCGAACCCGGCCTGGACGCCCTCGAGATGGGCCGCTGCCTCGCGGGCCTCTTCGGCGGCGTCGGGGTGGAACTCGATAGGCTTCATCGCCCCGGACCCAGCAGGTTTTTCAGGACCTCCTCCGCCGGGACGCCGACGACCTTGCCGGCCCGGACCTCCGCCATCCGCCGTTCGGCCAAGGCCAGCCACTCGGCCCGCGTCCCCTCCTCGTCCTGCCCTTCGATCGACTGCAGGAGGAACTGGGCCAGCTGCGCCCGTTCGTCGGCGGGCAGGCCGGAGGCGGCGTTTTTGAGCTCTTGCAGGGTCAGACTCATGCGAATGCTCCTCGGAGGGGCTTCCATCGCATCCTACCAACAACGCATTCCGCGAGCAAAGCCGAAGGAAGGACTATGGCGACCCCGAGAGCGGTCCTGGGCGGTCCTGCGCCGTCGGGTCGCCGGGGCGGACGGCCGCGTCCTCGGCGCGCACCATGCGAGGCCGCTTCCACAGCCCGACCGCCGAACGAGCCGGGAAGCCGTTCACGGTCAACTCGGGACCGCGCAGGCGGATCTCCAATGTATTCGATAGCAGCCAGCGGGGATCGTCGGCGGAACAGCGGTTGCTGAGAAAATGCACGCGCTGGTTGGTCGAGCCGATCCAGCGGCGGCGCGTCTCCGGCTGCTCGCGCACGTACGGCCCATCCACCAGGACGTCGGTCTCGGCCAGCAGCTCGCCGACGGCGGCGTCCGTCATCCGTCGCGCCTCTTCCAGCGTATAGCCGGTGAAGACCATCACGTTCAGGCCGAGGTCATGGGCCGCCCGCGCCAACACAACCCCGCCGGCCGCGTGTACCATCGGCTCGCCGCCCAGCAGCGTGATTCCTTCGATCCGGTGCAGCCGTACCGCCTCCGCAAGTTGATGCGCGGCGTCGGCGACTGTCATCGCAACGCCGCCGTCGAACGGGAGCATCTCCGGATTGCAGCAGTCGGCGCAGCGCAGCGGACAGCCCTGGAACCATAGCGCGAACCGTCGTCCCGGACCCTCGGCCTCGGTGCAGGAGACGATTTGCGCGACGCGGATAAAGACGCCTTCAGGCGTCGGAAAAGTCGGAGTCATGGCCGCCCTCGCGGATCGGTGCGCATCATTGTGGCCGCACCCGGCCCGCCCTCGCAAGGTCAGCCCGGCCCCGGCGAACGTGCTCGCGCGTCTGGGGTACGCAGCTTCAGCGGTTCACGGTGCTCATGTCCGGGTAGCGCTGGCCGACCGCCGCGCCCTTCGGGGCCGCCTCGTCGAGGCGGGCCAGGTCCTGCGGCGACAGCGACACCGACAGCGCGGCCGCGTTCTCCTCCAGGTATTTGCGACGCTTCGTCCCCGGAATGGGGACGATGTCTTTGCCGCGGGCGAGCAGCCAGGCGAGGGCTAGCTGCGACGGCGCGACCCTTTTCTCCGCGGCAATTTCCTGGACGCGCTCGACCAGCTCCAGGTTCTTGCGGAAGTTGTCGCCCTGGAAGCGCGGCGAGCGGCGGCGGAAGTCGTTCTCCGGCAGGTCCTCGAAGCGGCGGATCTGGCCCGTCAGGAAGCCGCGACCCAGCGGGCTGTAGGCCACGAAGCCGATGCCGAGCTGCCGCACGGTCGGCAGGACCTCATCTTCCGGGTCGCGGGTCCAGAGCGAGTACTCGGTCTGCAGGGCCGAGATCGGGTGGACCGCGTGCGCCCGCCGGATGGTCGTGGGAGCCGCCTCCGACAGGCCGAGGTAGCGCACCTTTCCCTGCTTAACCAGATCCGCCATTGCGCCGACCGTGTCCTCGATGGGCGTCTTGGCATCGACGCGGTGCTGGTAGTAAAGGTCGATGTGTTCGACGCCGAGCCGCTGGAGCGAGGCGTCGCAGGCCTGGCGGACGTACTCCGGCCGGCCGTTGATCCCGACCCAGGAGCCGTCCGGCCGCCGTTCGTTGCCGAACTTGGTGGCCAGCACGACCTCGCCGCGCCGGCCGCGGATCGCCTTGCCGACCAGCACCTCGTTGGTGAAGGGGCCGTACATGTCGGCCGTGTCCAGGAACGTGACTCCCAGATCGAGGGCGCGGTGGATGACAGCGATCGACTCCGCCTCGTCGGCGGCGCCGTAGAACTCGCTCATACCCATGCAGCCGAGTCCCATCGCCGACACGACCAGTCCCTGACCGCCGAGACGCCGCTGTTCCATACGTCCCTCCTCGTGTGGCCGACCCCATCGGGTTTGCGGGCCAGACGGCCCGCTCTCCCTATTGATAGGGCGCACGGACAAAAGGAAACGACGCCAGCCCCAGGCGCGGGCGGGGAAAGAGTTCCCCAACTCGCGCCTCGGGCTGGTCAGGGCCGTTCCGGCGCCCTTACTTGTCCTTGTTGGGCTTGTCCGTGCTGGTCTTTTCGGGCTTGGTCCCCGCGTCGGCGCCGGGGAGCTTCTGCGCCATTTCCAGGTGATGCTGGAGCATCGGCAGCATTTTGCCGGCGAGGGCCTTGAGGTCGTCGTTCTTGCCGCTCTTGGACTCGGCCTCGAACAGGGCGACCGCGTCCTTGTGGCCGGCCACCTGGCTGGGGACGTACTCCTTGTCGAAGTCGGCGCCCCTCAGGTTGGACAGCTTCGCGAACAGATCCTTGTGCTTGGCGTCCATCGCCTGAGCGGGCGCGATCCCGGCCTTGTCGGCCGCCTTGTCGAGTTCTTCGAGGGCTTTGGTGTGGTCGTCCGCCATGTGCTGGCCGAACTGCTTCACGTCGGCGTTGGCCGCATTCTCGGCGGCCAGTCGGCCCAGGTTGATCTCGGCCAGGAAGGCGCCCGTCGCCGTGCTTACGAAGTCGGCGTCGGAAACGGCCGCCGGGGGATTGATGTCGGTCTTCGGCGGGTTGTCCGCCTTGGGCGGGTTGTCGGGCGGCGGCGCGGCCAGCGCCAGGGAAACTCCGAGCAGCGCCATTCCGGCGCCCCATGTCAGTCGCTTCATCGTCGTCCTCCTTCGGGCGTACACTCGTACCGAAGGTATGCCGAAGCCGCAAAAGTCGTGCCCGGTGACGGAAGGGACGCCTTTTCGGCGCCGGCTTATTCCGATAAAATCAGGGCCGGAAACCCGCGTACCGCCGGACGCCGCGCAAGGAATCCGGCGACGCGCATTTCGGGGACGGAAGCGGCGGTCTGCTGCCCGCGCGGCCGCCCGACGCAAGAAGAGGTGCGTTTGCGGAAGGAACCACAAAAGGAGGTTGTCATGATGAAGAAACGGACGCTGACACTGGCACTGTTCGCCGCCCTGGCCCTGCTGGCGGCGCCGTGGGGCGGCGCCCGGGCGGGGGTGTTCATCGGCGTGGGAATCCCAGGGCCGTATTACCGCCCTTACTACCGTCCCTATTACCATCACCGCTACTACTACGGCCCGCGGGTCGTTATCGGCTCGCCGCCAGTGTATGTGACCCCGGCGCCGGTGTATGTCACCCCGGCCCCCGGCACGGTCTATGTGCCGCAAACCCCCACCATCATCCAAACGCCTCCGGCCCAGCCCCTCCCGCCGCCGGTCCCGGTCAACCCGGGTCCGTGAGGTGATTCGGCGTAGTCGGGCGACGGGTTGGATCGATTCGGCCGCCGCCCGACTACGCCGGTGCCATTTCTCCGGCAAATCCACGCAGCGCCTCAGCCAGTCGATCCACATCCTCCACCGTATGTCCCGCCGTCAGGCTCACGCGCAGCCGCGCCGTCCCCTCCGGCACCGACGGCGGTCGAATCGCGGGAACCAGCAGCCCGCGTTCCTCCAGCCGGCGCGATACGGCCGTCGCTGTAGCGGCGTCGCCGACGATGAGGGGAATGATCTGACATTGGGACGCAGGCGCCGGATTCCCAGAATCGTGCAGCCGATTGCGCAGGCGCTCCGCCAGTCTGAACAGGTGGATACGCCTTTCCGGCTCTCGCTGGACGATTTCGACGGCCTTTCGTGCGGCGGCCGCGACCGGCGGCGCCAGGGCCGTTGAGAAAATGTACGGCCGGGCGTGGTTGATCAGCCAGGCGATCAGACCCCGCGAGCCGCACACGAACCCGCCCTGCGACCCCAACGCCTTGCTCAGCGTCCCCACCTTGATGAGCCGTTCCGACGGGTAGGCGCCGGGCGGCAGCAAGTCCGTCAGACCGCGGCCGTGTTCGCCGAGAACGCCGGTGGCGTGGGCCTCGTCGATCAGGACGAGGCAATCGTATCGCTCCGCCAGCTGCATCAGCCCGGTCAGCAGGGCGAAATCGCCGTCCATGCTGAAGACGGAATCGGTGACGATCAGACGGCGGCGCGCGGCCGGACTTTCGCTCCTTAGCAGGTCTTCGAGGTGATTGATGTCGGCGTGGCGATAGACGTGGACGGCGGCGTGGGAGAGGCGGCAGCCGTCGATGAGACTGGCGTGGTTGAGGGCGTCGCTGAAAACGGCGTCGTCGCGGCCGGCCAATGTGCCGACGAGGGCGAGGTTGGCGACGAAACCGCTGCTGAAGACCAGCGCCGCCTCGGTCCCTTCCCAGCGGGCCAGGGCGCGTTCCAGCGCCCGCAGCGGCGGCAGCAGGCCGGACACCAGCGGCGACGCCCCGGCGCCGCAGCCGTAGCGACGGGCGGCGCGGGCGGCGGCGGCGGCCAGGTGCGGGTCGGCGGCGAGATTCAGATAATCGTTCGAGGAAAAGTTGACGAAGTCGCGGCCGTGCAGGCGGACGCGCGGCCCCTGGGCGGACTGCAAGCGGCGGCGGACGCGGTAGAGGCCGCGGCGGCGGAGGGAGGTCAGGTCGTTGTCCAGCCAGTCCGGCACTATTCCTCGTTGGTTACTTCGTCGATCGAGGCGCATAATGCCAACAGCCTGTCTTCGGACGCGAAAGAGCCGACCCAAGCTGATAATTCGTGTTTCCTTACCGTCCAGCTCGACTTGTACCAGCTAAGATAGATCGAAAGGGTACCATACTCATGGTCAGGGTCTTTCCCATTGTCGCTGAGATAAAGAAAGCTGATCGTGATCTTGGCCGTATCCTTGGAAATCATTCGCGCGATCCGAAGTTTGCTGTAGTCCTTCTCTGCGTCTGGCCCTGCAAACTCGTGACCAGCTACTTTCAGCGGCGGAAATCCCAAGTCTTTCATGATGCCGGGCAGCTTGTCCACTATTCGGCGCAAGGCGGCTTCTTGTGGTTTCGTGTCATCGTCAGCGAGCGCGCTGGCGTATGGGTTCGCACTGACGAGCAGAACGCCAACGACGCATAGAGCTGTATTTCGCGGCATGACCTCTCTCTTCATACGGCACGAAGTTCCTGCGGTTTCCCCGCTCCCTTACGGTCCCGGCTCTTGTCACGACAACACCGGCAGCTCCCGCGGCGACCGCACCGGCGCCGGCGCGGCCGCCACCGCCGGGTCCGCGTCCCCCACGCGGTCGTCGCACCATGTCAGCTCCAGGTCGCGGATCATTTGCAGGTCTTCCTCATTCGCCCGGCCCGCCGTGGCGAGGTAGTTGCCGATCAGGCCGCTCGTGGCGCCGACATAAAAGATCCAGCTTTGCAGATCGCGCAGGTTCTTCTCGCGGCCTCCCGCCACCTTCAAATCCTGACGCGGCAGGATCAGCCGCATCACCGCGACGATTTTCAGGATCTCCATCGGCTTCAACCGCGGCGCGTTCTCCAGCGGCGTGCCGGCGATTGGGAAGAGGAAGTTCAGCGGCACGACGTTCGGGTTCAGCTCCTTGAGGCTGAACGCCAGGCTGACGCGGTCGTCGATCGTCTCGCCCATGCCGAAGATGCAGCCGCAGCACGTCTCCAGGCCGACCCGCTGCGCCAGCCGCACCGTGTCCACGCGCTCCTGCCAGGCGTGCGTCGTCACGATTTGCGGGTAGAACTCGCGCGAGGTTTCCAGGTTGTGGTTGATGCGGCGGACGCCCGCTTCCTTGAGGTCGCGGGCCTGGTCCTCCGTCAGCCGGCCCAGCGTGGCGCAGTGGCAGATGCCGTCCGCCTCCTTCATGGCGTGGACGGCCTCCATGATCTTCGGCCATTCGCGCTGCGTCGGGCCGCGACCGCTGTTGACGATGCCGAAAGCGCTGGCGCCGCGGTCGCGCGCGTCGGCGCAGGCCGCCGTCACCTCGGCGCCGCTCATCATCGGGTGCGGTTCGATGCCGGTGTCGTAATGGCCGCTTTGGCGCAGAACTTGCAATCTTCACTGCAATTGCCGAACTTGGTCGGCAGGATGCTGCAGAAGGTCACGCGGTCGCCGTGGAAATGGCGGCGCACCTTGTGGGCGGCATAGAATAGATCGTAGACCGCCTCCCCTTGCAGCGCGAACAGATCGCGGGCCTCGTCGCGCGTCAGCTCGCCGCCGGCGATGATGCGGCGACTCAGGGCCACGGGGTCGAGCGGGTCGGCGACCGACATGAAACATCTCCAGAGAGGAAGAATCAACGGCGGGCGGTCGAGGACTCGGCCTTGCGGCTCGGAACGCATAGGATGCACAACACGACGATGGTCGCCAGCACGGCCACCAGATAGGCAAAGGTCGGCGGCGGTTTCTCCACCTTGTCGCCGGCGTCCGCGGGGGCCGCGGGCGCCGGCGGCTGCACGATGCCCTGGCCCGCGTTGGGATGCAAGCTCTTGAAGTCCGTATCGTCGGCGGTCGCGCGGGGCAGGACGCCGAAAAGCACCAGCACAAGGGGTGCGAGCCAATGCCGGAGGAAGCGCCGCATGGTGGGCCGTCCTTTCAGGCCGCGCGTTTCGCGCTTTTCTTCTGCCCCCACTCCCACCAGTGTCGTGGTGGGGGAGGCGGCGGAGGCGGGGCCGGCGGCTCCTGGTCCCGTTCCTCGGCCTCTTTCCGGGCCTTCTCCTGCTCGCGCTGGCGGCGGAGTCGGCGGCGTTCCAGCAGCAGCTGCGCCAACAGGCCCAGCACCGCGAACGCTCCGCAGGCCCAGTTCAGAACCGCCGTCTGCTCGCCCGCCCAGGCGACCGTATCGCAGACGGCCAAGGCGCTCAGGAGTCCCAGAATGGAATAGGCGAGAAGCAGCGTGCCGGCCAGACTGGAAAGGGCCGTCACCCAAACCTTGTAGAGCAGGACGCCGAGCAGACCGCCGACCAGGAAGCAGACGGCGGGGGCGTCCCAGGCCGGCGCAATGGTGTGGGCCAGCCAGACACAGGCGGCGCCGCCCAGGAGGAAGAGCAGCACCCGCGCCAGCGACAACGCCAGCGCCCCGGCGGCCACAGCCAGCAAGAGTCCGGCGACCAGCGGCTGCATGTCAAATTTGGCGCCGTGGATCAGTCCGAGAACTCCGCCTACCGTGGTCATCAGGAGGACCAGCCAGAAGCGGTGGCCGCGGCCGCCGAACAGCCAGAGCAAAAGGCCCAGCGCCGCGCCGCAGGCCGGCAAGTACCACGGCAGCTGCCGCACCTCATCCAGAATGTTCGGGGCCACCAGAATCATGCGTTCGCCCCTTGACGGATGGGCAGGATGGTCGAACCAGTCGATGCCGGGCGCCTGTCCCCGGAATAGGTTAGAAAAAAATGAACCGCTGGCGTCCGGCCGGTGGGCCAACTCCCGTTCCATTTACGGGGAATCGGCCGGACGGGTGGAAGGTACCGGCGGCTGCATCGACTGTCAAGGCGGCTGCCCGGCGGCGACGATTGGACCGCGTTCCGGTCCGCGGGCCGATTTTCCGTTCCCACGAGCCGGAGGGTACGACCATGGAGAAGCCCACCGAATCCAGCCTGACGCCGTCGTCCCGGCTGCTGCAAATGGTGGCGCGCACGCTCCGCCACGAGGTCGGCGACCTGCTGCAGACGATCTACTCCGCCATCGCCATCCTGCGGTCGCGGCTGCCGGACGAGGCGGCCGCCGAGCGCCGCCTGCTGGGCGAGTTGCATACCCAGGCCGAAACGTGCAAGTGCAAGCTCGACGCCATCCAGGATCTCACCTGTCCTTTGACGCTGAGCCGCGCCGCGATCAACCTCTCCGACGTGGCCGCCGGCTTGGCCGTGCGCATCGGCCCGCGCTTCCCGCAAGTGCGGCTGAACATCGAGGCGCCGCGCTCGCTGCCGGTCGTGGCGGACGGCCAGCGCCTGGGACAGGTCGGCTTCCTGTTGCTTGTCAACGCCTGCCAGTCCGCTCAGCGCGAGGTGATGATGCGCCTGGGGCCGGGCGCGGAAGGCGGCGCGGAGTGGGTCATTGCCGACGATAGTGCGGGGGCGAGCGAGGAGCAGATGAGCTGGCTGACGGCGCCGTTCTCGACGACGCATTTCGCTCAGTTCGGCCTCGGCCTGGCCCTGGCGCGGCGCGTGGCGGAGATGCACGGCGGTCGCGTTTCCGCCGGCAACCGGCCGGAGGGCGGCTTCCGCGTCGTCCTGACGCTGCCGGATCGCGGGGATTAGGAATACTGACGCGACCCGCACGCCTTACCGCAATTCCTCCGCGACGGCCGCGTTTCTGCTGGAATGACGCGGCGAACCTGCTACGCTAGACAAGGAGAGGGTTTCGCCCGTCGCAGGCTGCCGCCCCCCCGCATTCGGCGCCGGGTTTGCTGTGTTCGGCCGGCGTGCCTCCCGTTCCGGCTGCTTGGCTTGAGGAGGGATCGGTCATGCAACGCGCTGCGCAAGCAGTGGCCGCCATGAACATCGTGCTTGTCGAGGACGACCCGGTCGTCCGCCAATTCCTGAAAGACACTGTGGAACAGCTCGGCCACAAGGTGGCCGGCGAAGCCGCCACCGGAGCTGACATGGTGCGCACCGTGCTCGCAGTCGAGCCCGATGTCGTGGTGTTCGACATTCATCTGCCGGGACTGAACGGCCTGGACGCGCTGCGGCAGATCTACCAAGAGCGCGTCGTCGCCGCGGTCGCCATTACCGCCGACCGCGACGCCGAGTTGGTCAAGCGCGCCCTGGAAGAGCACGTTTTGGCCTACCTCATCAAGCCGGTCGAGGCGCACCAGATCGGCCCGGCGCTGATGATCGCCCAGGCCCGGTTCGGCGAATGGCGCGGCTTGCAGGAGGAAAACGCCAGCCTGCGCCAGACCTTGCAGAACCGCAAAGTCATCGAGCGGGCCAAGGGCGTTCTGATGAAACGGCATCGCTGGAGCGAGGCCGAAGCGTTCCGCCGGTTGCAGCGCGCGGCGATGAACCGCCGCACTACCATGGTCGATCTGGCCCAAAGCGTCCTCAACGGCGTGGAAATCGATCTCTAAAGGCGAGCGGCGCGGCGTCAGCCCGGCGGTGCAGCACAAGGTGTCTGACATAGTGCTGCACCGCCGGGCTGACGCCGCGCCGTCATACGCTGAAGATGGCGTGCCTCGCCGCCCATCAGGAGCGCCTCGAGCGCGGGGTCAGTGATCGGCGTCGCGGGCGGCGGCCTTCGCCCACTTCTGATAGAGCCGCGCCATCTGGCAGACCGTCGGGCTGGGGTCGCCGTCGGCCATCTGTTCCAGGCGGTCGCTGAGATCGACGACGTTCTGCTGGCTCATCACGCGGACAGCGGCCAGGCGAACGGCCGGCGAGTCGTCGTGGCTCAGTTCGCGCAGCCAAAGGCCCGGCTCGACGTCGGCCCCGCGCTGCAGGTAGTCGAGGACGTTGAGCCGCTCGGCCGGCTCGGGATGGTAGAGACACCAGCCGATCTTGAAGCACTGCGGCGACAAATGCCGGTCCTTCCGCAACACTTCCTCGCAGATTCTGCGTACTTCCGGGTCCGCGTCGTGCAACACCGGCAGCAGGCTCTTGGCCGGCGCCTGCTTTTCATCAGCGGGACCGATGACGAGAAGGGCCGCGCGCCGCACTTCGGGCGCCGGGTCCTTGAGCAGCCCCGCCACTTCCTCCATCAGGTCGGCGCTGTAGTGGACGGACGCCTGGACCGCGCGGAGCCGCGTGACCGGCTCTGCGTCGTGCAAGGTCTTCTTCACCAAATCCCGGCCGGCTGTCAGCATCTCTTTCGGCTCGTCGAGGTGGTCCAGCACGAGGCAACACAGGTCGAGGGCGGCGGCGTGCGTTTCCGGTTCGGGCGTCTCGGCCGCTTCCGCGACCAGCTGGGCGCAGGCCGAGAGCAGGGCGTCCGCGGGCTTTGCGCAGTCCGCGCGGAACCACAAAGCGGCGGCCCCCAGCACGACGCACCGCCCGGCCGGGCTGCAAGCGCCAAACGTCTTTTCCATGCGGCCGGCCAGCGCCGCGGCGCGGGCGTCGGCGCCGCCCCATTGTCCCACCCACCGCTCCAGCGCGGCGCCGCCGTTGCGACAGGCGCCGGCGTCGGCCCGGCCCAGGCTGGCGAACACGGCCGGCTCGGCCTCCTCGCCCAGCCCGGCGACGCGATCCGCCCAGAGCGCCCGGTCCTGGTCCGTCGCCTGCTCCAGGCCGCGGACGCAGTACCACGTCAGCAACGGCCCCCGCTCCACCCAGGCTGCCGCTCCCGCGCCCAGCAGCGCCCCGGCCGTGAAAAGCCCTCCGACGACCCATTTTCTCATGCTTTTTGGAGCGGGCATGGCGCATTCCTCGGCCGCGACGGCGGTTCCTTCCTGACGGCGCGCGATCATAGCTTGGAGGACTGCGGGCCGGCAAGGGCAACCCGCGCCGGCGGAGTTACCGGCAAAATCGTTCATGCCCATGCGGGGCGTCGTTCGATCTAGTCTCATGGGGAACGCCGATTCCCGCCGCAAAAACCGCAGAACCTACGAGGTGGCCGATGGGGCGCCGGCGCATGGGGACCGTCTGGCTAGGGGCGTGTGCGTGCGTGCTGGCGAGCCTGGCAGCTCCGGCCTTCGGACAGGCGAACGACGAGGCGGCCGACCTCCGAACGGCCGTCGCCCCGCCCCGCCTCGACCCGGACGACTTTCCCGCGGAGGCCCGGTCGCGCGTCCGCGCCGTCGTCGAGCAGCCGGCGCTGGCGGCCCGCGGTCCCCAGGAAATGTTCACCTGCCAGCCCTCCATGTACCATTACCTGCTCGACCACCCCGACCAGGCCGTGAAGCTGTGGCGGCGGCTCGGCGCCAAGTGCATCGAGATTGAGGACGCGGGCGGCGGCCGCTTCGCCTGGAAGGAAGGCGCCAACGACGTGCGCTGGGAGGTGATCCTGGACGGCCCCAACCGCCGCGTCTGGTACGCGGAGGGCATGGTGAAACCGGCCCTGCTGATCCCAGCCGTTCCCGTCAAGGCGCTGCTGGTCCTCGACTACACGGAGGGGAAGGACGGCGCGGGCCGGCCGGCCGTGCGGCACCAGATGCAGGTCATCGTCCACACCGACAGCAAGGCGGTGGCTCTGGCGGCGCGGCTGATGGGCGATTCGGCCCCCAGGACGGCCGAGCGTTTCCTCGCTCAGCTGCAAATGTTCTACGCCGCGATGGCCTGGTTCCTCGATCAGCACCCGGACAGGGCGGAGAAAATGTTCGACTCGCTGCAACAACCCGATCCGCCGGACACGAAGCTCAACTCGCCCCTGCCGACGCGGCCGGCCGGCGACTCCCACGGCCCGGATCGCTGACGGAGGGCGGGTCGGCGGCGTCTTCGTATATCCAATCTTGTCCCCCTTCGCCGAAGCGCCGCGGAGATTGACGCGATGACGGACAAGCCGCCCCTGACGTACCAGTCCGCCGGCCTCGACCTCGACCTCTACGAGCAGACCCTGGCCGGCATGGCCCCGCTCCTCCGGCGGACGCACACGCCGCGCGTCCTCGACGGCTTCGGCGGCTTCGCCAGCCTGTTCAGCCTCGATTACAATTCCCGCCTGTTCGCTCGCAATTATCGCCATCCCGTCCTCGTCTCCTGCACCGACGGCGTCGGCAGCAAGCTCAAGGTCGCGGCGCTGGCGGGCAAGCACGACACCGTCGGCGTCGATCTCGTCGCCATGTCGGTCAACGACTGCCTTTGCACCGGCGGCGAGCCGTTGGTTTTCCTCGATTACATCGCCATGCCCAAGGACGACCCGGCCTTGACGCGCGACCTCGTCAAGGGGATCAGCGACGGCTGCATGGAGGCCGAGTGCTCCCTGGTGGGCGGCGAGACGGCCATCCTGCCGGACTTCTACCAGCCGGGCGACTACGACATGGCGGGTTTCTGCGTCGGCGTCGTCGAGCGCGACCACATCATCAACGGCCGGCGCATCCAGGTGGGCGACATGGTGCTTGGCCTCGCCAGTACGGGGATTCACTCCAACGGCTACAGCCTGGTGCGCAAGATCGTGCTTCGATCGCGCGGGGCTGAAAGCCAGTGATTTCATACCGGAGTTAGGGCGAACCGTGGCCGAAGAGCTTCTGGAGCCGACGCGGATTTACGTCCGGGCGGTGAAGCTGCTGTTGCAGCATTACCCGGTGAAGCGGCGCGTGGTGCGCGGCCTGGCCCACATTACTGGCGAGGGGCTGGAGGGCAACATCCCGCGCATCCTGCCGCCTGGCCGGCGCGTGTTCCTGTACAAGGGGAGTTGGAAGGTTCCATCGGTGTTCGGCTGGCTGCAGAACCTCGGCCCGGTCGAGGAAAAGGAGATGTTTCGCGTCTTCAACATGGGCATCGGTTTCGTGGCGATCGTCAGCCGCTACTACGCCGACAGCATCCAGCGGCAGCTCGACGAGGCGCGTGTCAAAACGTGGGTCATCGGCGAGGTCCGCGAAGGCGAGCCGGGCGTGGAATTCGTCTGAGGGATTCACCACCAACAAAGGAAGCCACGATGGCGGACCTGAAGAAGAACATGAACGTCACGCTGCATTTGCAAGTGCAGGACGGCATTTGGGTCGATGAGATCGACGCCGCGGATTGGAGGCGCTCATGCTCCCACGAATGCTTTTCGTGGGAGCCAATCTGATAGACTGAAACCAATGACCGCACCGATTCATCCATCCCCGGATAGGGCATCGCGCTGGACGGCCCAGACCGTCGGCATGAACGAGGACATTCTGGACCGAATGGAGCGAGCGGTGGTGAAGGTGCGCGAGAGGTTGCTGCGAGCGACAGCGGCGTTGAACCGGATCGGCGTTCCCTACGCCGTGGTCGGCGGCAACGCCGTCGCCTCGTGGGTGGCGACCGTCGATGAGGGCGCGGTTCGTAACACGCGCGGCATCGATCTGCTGGTCCGGCGGAGCGATCTGCCTGCCATCACGGCCGCTCTGGAGCAGGCGGGTTTCGTCCGCGACGAGCTGCTTGACATCGTCATGTTCCGCGACGGCGCGGAGGGCAAGCCCAGCGAGGCCGTCCACCTTCTCTTCGCCGGTGAAAAGACTCGACCCGATCATCTGCTGGCGGCGCCGGAGATTCAGACCGTCCAGGACCCGGCCAACTTCCGTGTGATCGCCCTCGAATCGCTGATCGCGATGAAGCTGATGTCGAACCGACTCAAGGATCAGGTTCACGTTCAGGACATGATTGGCGTCCGGCTGATCGATCCGTCGTGGTTGACGAAACTGCCACCGGAATTGGCGGCGCGATTGAAGCAGATCCTTGACACGCCGGACGCTTGACGACTCGGCTGCGTGCGCCGCATCGCAGGGTGGTTGACGCCGACTCCAGGACGCCGCATGATCCGCGTCCGACCAACGCGGCGGGGGATGTGTGATGTTTCACCGCTGGCTTGTCGCCTTTTTGTCCTTGGCGATGGCCTGTCCCGTGAGCTTCGCCGACACCTTCACCGTGACGGTTAAAGCGGCCGATGCCGACAAGAAGCCCGTCAGGACCAATTCGCCTGCGGATGTCCGGAGGCGAGGTCTCAGCGGTAATCCACGATTACGTCTCGGCGCAGCTTGCGAAGTCCATCACGGCCCTGTTCCGTGACCTTGCCCGACGTGAGGTGGCGGAGCTTCTCCAGGGCCGTCAGCGTCATCAGCCCGTCGTCCGTCACGGTCGTTCTCATGAGGGACAACTCCTCCAAATCCTCTAGCGCCGCCACGAACTCCAATCCCTTGTCCGTCACTTGAGTCTTCCAGAGGCTCAGGTGCTTCAGGCCGGTGAGCGACGCCACGGCCTTCAGCCCGTCGTCGGTCAGCGGCGTCTCGCTCAGATTCAACCATTTGAGATGCTCCAGACCGACGATGGCCTTCAACCCGTCGTCGGTCAGCGGCGCCCCGCTCAGGTCTAGCCGCTCAAGATGCTCCAGGCCGGCGAGATTCTTTAGCCCCGACCCCTTCACTGCCGTTTTATTGAGCCAAAGGACTGCGCAGCTCCGACATGCCAGTCAGCTCCTTCAGGCCCGCGTCCGTGACGCCCGTTGCGGCTAGGCTCAGAATCCGGAGTTTTTTCATGCCTACGAGGTGCTTCAGCCCCGCGTCCGTTAATTGGGGTCCGCCGCCAACTTCCAGTTCCTGCATTTGCGTTAGGCCGGCCAGTTCCTTTAGCCCGGCATCGGTCACCGGAAAGCCCAGGTCCAGATACTGAAGCTTGGCGAGGCCAACCAGGTGCTTCAGTCCCTTCTCCGTCAGCTGTTGGCTGTTGCGGAGGTCCAGCCACTGGAGGTCCGGAAAGCCCTCCAGGACTTTGAGGCCCGCGTCCGTCAAGGTCGGGCTGCCGATATGCGCACCCTGGAGATGCCTGAAGCGGGCCAGCACCTCCAGGTCCTTGTCGGTGATGGGGTTATTCGGGAATTGCACGGTTACCACGGGCCGGCCGACCTGATTGTCGTCCCGGTAAGCATTTCCCCCCAGGCGCTCGACGGTACGGATCGCTTCCTCCTCGGGGTCGTCGGCGCGCGCAACGGGAGCGACTAGCCCGGACAGTACAACCGCGCCGGTTAGAATCCATCGCTTCGCGTTCATGTTTTCGGCTCCATTCGGGCTTTGTCACTAGGGCGTGTTCCCTGGCGGCCCCGCCGTCCCGACAGCGGGGCCGCCAGCCGGCCGTCCCTCACTCGGCGGTTACGTCGAGCGGCTGGGAGGTGCTGCCGTCGAAGTTGGCGTCGCCGCCGTAGACGGCCGTTATGACGTTGTCGCCGAACGTCAGATCCGACGTGGTGAAGGTCGCCGAGCCGTCGGCTTCTAGCGTCGCGCTGCCCAGCAGGGCGCCGTTGTCGTAGAAGGACACCGTGCCGGTCGGCGTGCTGCTGCCCTCGACGATCACCGTGAAGGTGGCGGGCTGGCCCAGGGGCACGCCGCTCGGACCCGACAGGAACGTGCTGGTGGAACCGCCCTGGTTGCTACCGCTCCCGCTCCCCTGCCCACTGCCGTCGCCGCCCGTCCCGCCGCCGCCACTCCCACCGTCGCCGTTGACCGTCTGCTCCATGCCGCCGGTGGAGCCCGTATAGACGGAATCGCCGCCGTAGACGGCGGTGATGGCGTGCTGGCCGACCGAGAGGGTCGAGGTCGTGAACGTCGCCGTGCCGTTGTCCAGGCTCAGTGTACCAAGCAACGCGCCGTCGGCGTAGAAGGAAACTTCCCCGGTCGGCGTGCCGCCGTCGGCGCCGGTGACCGTCGCCGTGAACGTAACGGCCTGACCCTGGACCGAGGGGTTGGCGTTGGACGTCACGGACACCGACGAGACACCTGCTGCACGGCCTGGTCCAGCACGTGGACGAGCCGGCGTCATTGGCGTCGCCGGAGTAGACGGCCGTGATGGCGTGTTCCCCCGCGGACAGGCCCGACGTGGTGAAGGCCGCCGCGCCGTTGTTTAGCGTGACGACCCCCAGCAGCGCGCCGTCGGCATGAAGGAGACCGTGCCCGTCGGCGAGCCGGCGGGAGCGGAGACCGTGGCGGTGAAGGTGACGGCCTGGCCGACGAACGACGGGTCGGCGCTGGAGGTCACGGACGTCGTGGTGCTGTACTGCCCCGCCTGCGTCATCGCGCCGCGCTGGAATCGTAGGTATTGTCGCCGCTGTAGAAGGCCGTGATGAAGTGATCGCCGGGAGCCAGGGAGGACGTGCTGTACGTCGCGTATGCGTACCATACGTCCGCGTAAAGCTCCGCCGTGCCCAGCACGGTGGCGCCGTCCACGAACGTCACCTCGCCCGTCGGCGTGCCCCCGTCGGATCCGGTGACCGTCGCCGTGAACGTGACGGATTGGCCGACAGCCGAGGGGTCGGCGCTGGAGGCCACCACGATCGAGGTGGGGAGCAGGATCGCTCCGACATTCTGGGCGCCGGGGTCGTAAGCTCCGATGCTCGGCTTGTTTGGAGGTTGAGGGCGTTTGTAGCTGCGCTGGTCCGTGTCGCCGGCAAACAGTTTACTGCCCGTCTGAAAGGCAGGGCTGCCCTGCGCAAGTTGGATGGTCAGGGTGGGGCCGCCGTTATTCGTCGGGCCGCTGGGGTCCAGGCCGGGATTCTTCGGGTTGGCGTTGGTCCCCGTTATGTCACTCAGCTGACCCAGGGTCAACCATCCCGTGCTTCCATCGGTCTGGCCGATCAGGTTGTTGCCCAAGGAGAGGACGGCGCCGAAGACGTCGGGACCGTTGGCCGCCATGACACCCGCGCAAGCTTGTTGCCGGCGATGATGCTGTTGACCACTCCCGCCTGCCCGTTGCCGATCCACAAACCGCCTCCGTCCTTGTTGCCGGTGTTCGCGGTTATGGTGAGGTCGGCGAGGTTTGCGGTGTTCGTCGCCGTCGCCCCGTTGCCCGTGTTGTCCAGGGCGATCGCGCCGCCGTGGTCGGCGGTGTTCTGGTAGAACGTGTCGTTCTGCACGTTCAGGGCGAAGGTTCCGTGGCGGCTCGCATCGGTCCCCACGTAGAGTCCGCCGCCCTCGGCGTTGTTCGACGACGACGTTACTTGATTGTTGGAGAAGAGCGAGCCTGTGATGGTCACGATGTCCTGGCCCTGCGACACGACGCCGTTGCAGTTGACGGCGCCGCCCTGTTGCGACGTGTTGTCCGTAAAGGTCACGTTCGTCAGCGACATGGCCTTTTTGTCGCCGGCCGCTGCCGTGAATTCGTAGTCGATGGCCCCTCCGAACCCGTTCGGCGTGTGGTTGCCGTCGAACGTGCCGCCGGAAACCTGCAACTGCTCCCGCACGGAAATCGCCCCGCCGTACCCGGAGGTTCCGGCGGCGTTGGCTCGGAAGGTGCAGTCGTTGATGGCGACCAGATTTCCACTAGAGCTGTAGACGGCCCCGCCGCTCCCGGCCGCGGTGTTTTCGGTGAAGATGTCGTTGCTCAGCGTCAGGCCGCCGAGGCGTAGATCGCGCCGCCGTTGCCGTTGTCGGGGGCACCAGTGTTGGGGGCCGTGTTGCCAAAGAACTCAAGATTGCTGATGGTTTCGGGGAGGCCGGTGTCGCTGCTGTAGAAGACGCGGCTGGTGTCGTTGGAGCTGATGATGACGCCACTGGTCTGGCCGTCGATGGTAAGGCTCTTGTTCAGGGTGATCTGGCCGGTGCTGAGGGTGATTATCTGGCCGTTGAGCGCGGGGGCGGTTGATCGTGTCGCCGTCGCCGCGGTGTTGACGACCGCTCGGGGCGAGCCGGCGCCGCTGTCCGCCGAGGCCGTCACGATATCGACAGCCGGGAGCCAACGCTCCTCCAATGCCTTAAGCCGCGGACGGAAGCCGGGCTTGGCGGTTTGTGGACGGGCGCCGAAGTGAGCAGGCGCTTGAGGAAGGACAGAGCCATGGGAGCATCCCTTCAGAAGAGAGGAGAGGGTCCATCGCCGCCGCACGTGACTTGAGGGGCGAACGGCGAAAGCAAGAGTTGAGGAAATGGTACGGGGGAGCTGTTTGGCAAGGCAACGAAGAAAACGCGCTTTCTTGTAAGAACATCCGCAATGATTCATGCCGGGGCGTAATCTTCAGCCCTCGCGCGAATCCCAGGCTGCCGTTCGCAGGACGGCGTGGATCATCAGGAAGCAGCAGCCGCTCGACTTGACCAGCTTCGCCGGGTGTATCTGACAGTTTTTCCTTGGCCTTGACGCGCCCGTCGCCGCGGCTATAGTCCGCCGCGCCATTCGGGGGAGACGATCCGTTGGGTCCATTGCACGGCGGGGAATGCTTATGGGGAGGATCTGCACAGGTCTGGTCGTGACGGCGGCCGTTCTGCTCGGCCTGGCGGGCTGCCACAAGAATAATGAGTACCTTCAGCCGCCCAAGCCGAAGGAGGAGTTCACGCAGCCGCCGGCCGACGATCCGCGCTTCACCGGCCCGCCGAATTACCCGGCCAAACTGCTCAACGAAGACACCATGCGTCGGGACGCGGAAGAGGACGCGGCGGGCGCCAAGGGCGGCGGCCTGCACGGCCAGGGCGCGGCGGGCACGCCGTACGATCATTGACGAACCGGCGGTTCGGCCGGACTCTCCTCCTCCGGCCGGAACCGTTTGAGCAAGGCCCGCAACCCCGCCAGCGCTTCCGCGCGGCGGGCGGCGTCGCCGGCAGGGCGCGACCCCGTCCAGCGGAGGACGACTCCCCAGCCGGCGTTGGCCGACGCCCGGTTGAACTGCTCGCCGGCCGGCAGCGCCCACACCCCCCCAAAGCGGTCGCGGAAATCCAGCCATTCTCGATCGAGTTCGTCGCCTGATTGCGTCCGCCGCCGCGCCGCCGCCAGTCCCAGCCACGGGGCGACCGCCAGCAGCGCCAATGCACTGTGGCTCCAGGTCGGGTCGAGCCATCTCAGGAAGACGCCTACCTCCACCGCACAGGCGGCGCCGGCCGGCAGCACGGCCGCGGCGAGCCGCGTCGGCAGGTAGTTGACCGCGCCCACCACGATCGCCGCCGACAGCAGCATTGTCGCAACCGTCAGGAAACCGCCCGGCCGCAGATCGCCCAGCTGTTCGACGACCGGCCACAGCAGCACGACCAGCAGGCTGACGACCACGAAGTTCCACGCGGCGACGATGGGCCGCCGCGCCCCCAACACGGCCACGCCGGTGCAGCCGGTCAGGACCAGCGCCAGATAGCGGGCCAATCCGGCGTCCGGCCCCAGTGCGGCCGCTCCGACCCACGCCGCCCACGCCGCGGCCGTCCAGGCGATCGCGTGCCGCAGGGTGGTCCGCCGGTTGGCTCGCCAGGCCCGCCATAACGGGTAGAACCCCGTCAGAAGAAGCAAACCCAACGCCGCGTTCAACAAGCGTCGCCCACCCCCTCACGCCGCGCGTCAATCTGTGCCGGGATTGCGGCGGCAAGGGCGCCGCCGCTTTCCCCGTCGGCCCGTTTCCTCACACCTTCCGTCGCCCGGCCGGTCGATTTTCCCTGAGATGCGCCCGACTGCCTCGCGTTCCGTGCGAGGCGTTCTCACCGGATGATCGGGGAGCCAAACTTATGAAGCGCCGTGTTGCCCTGGTCCTGCTGCTGGCGCCGGTCCTGGCGGCGCCGGCCTCCGCTGGCCTCTTCTTCAACAAGAAACCCGACAAGCCGAACCCGGCCGACCGCGTGCCTGACCTCATCAAGACCATCCAGACCGACGGCGATGAGGACAAGCGCATGGCCGCCGCCGCGGAGCTGCGCGACTACGACCCGGCCCAGTTCCCGGACGTCGTGCCGGCGCTGATCGACGCGCTGCTCAACGACAAGAAGCCCGGCGTGCGCGCCGAGGCGGCCCAGAGCCTCGGCAAGATGCGGCCGATTTCCGATCCGGTCGGCGCGGCCCTGGAAGAGTCGCTGGCCAAGGACGGCTCGATGCGCGTGCGGTTGCAGGCCCGCAGCGCGCTGCTGTCCTACCGTTGGAGCGGCTGGAAGGAGCCGGCCCCGAAGAAGGACGACGTGCCGACCGCCCGGCCGAAGGATCCGCCGCCGTCCCAGAGCAAGGAGCCGCCGCTGGCGCCGCCGCCCGGCCCGAACATCCCGGCGCGCCTGAATTTGCAGCCCGAGCCGACGACGCCGCTCGCCCCGGCGCCGACCGTCCGGCCGCTGGTTCCCGCGGCGGCGGGCCAGGGCGGCGGCCCGGTCTTGAACCCGCCGCCGGGGTGATGCGATTTGTTTAGCCGGTCTTCGCAGAAGAGCGCTCTTCTGCGAAGACCGGCTAAACGACGGATTCAAGCTCCCCGCACCGCCAGCGCATACGCCGTGGCGTAGGCGCGGCAGTGGGCGATCGACAGCAGAATGTCGCCGACTCGCTGGGTCTGGGCCGCTTCCTTGGCCGCCCCGCACATGTGGACCCGCGGCCGGCCGCCGGCCTCGTTGCGGACCTCCACGTCGGTGAACGACAGGCCGCGGCGCCAGCCGATGCCCAGCGCCTTGAACACCGACTCCTTCGCGGCCCACCGACCCGCGAAATGCTCCACCGACCGCTTCCGATCCCGACAGTAAAGGATCTCGCGCTCGGTGAAAATGCGGGTCAGGAACAGCTCGCCGTGCTGCTCGATCATCCGGCCGATGCGTAGGCATTCCACGATGTCGGCGCCGATTCCCAGGATGTCCATGACCCAACCACCCCCTGCCTCGCCTCCTGCTGATCTTAGCAAAACCGCACGGCGCCGCTACAATTCCAGCCGACGCCCCGTATCCCCAAGGAGCCGCCGATGGCCGCGCGCGACCTGCTCGCCGACCTGACCGACGCCCAGCGCGAGGCCGTCACCCACACCGAGGGACCCCTGCTCATTCTGGCCGCGGCCGGCTCCGGCAAAACGCGCGTCATCACCCGCCGCGTCGCCTACCTTCTCCAGCAGGGCGTCCGCGCCGGCAACGTCCTCGCCATCACCTTCACCAACAAGGCAGCCGGCGAAATGCGCCAGCGCGTCGAGGACCTCGCCCCCGGCAACCGCGTCTGGATCAGCACCTTCCACAGCATCGGCGCGCGGCTGCTGCGCCAGTATTCCGAGCGCGTCAATCTCGACCGCAACTTCACCATTTACGACATGGCGGATCGGAGCAAGCTGCTGAAGATGGCGCTGGAGGACGCCGGCCTCGACAACAACCGCTTCTCGCCCGACTCGATCGGGGCCGCCGTCAGTAAAGCCAAAAACCAGCTGCTCAGCCCCGAGCGCTACGCCGAGCGCGCCAACGATTTCTACGGCCAGACCGTGGCCCGGGTCTACCCGATCTACGAGAAGCGGCTGCGCGACGCCAACGCCCTCGACTTCGACGATCTGCTTTACTTGCCGGCCCTGGTGCTGCGCCACGACGCCGAGCTGCGCCGAACTCGACGCCCGCTTCCGCTACGTCCTCATCGACGAGTACCAGGACACCAACCACGCCCAGTACGCCATCGCCCGCGCCCTCTCCATCGACAACCCCAACCTCTGCGTGGTGGGCGACCCGGACCAGTCGATCTATAAATTTAGGGGCAGTGACATCCGTAATATCCTCGATTTCGAGCGCGACTTCCCCGACGCCCGCGTGCTGACCTTGTCGATGAACTACCGCAGCACCAAGGCCATCCTCCGCGCCGCCGGGTCGGTGATCGCCCACAACAAGCAGCGTAAGCCCAAAGACCTCGTCACCGACAACCCGGACGGCCATCCCGTCACGGTGCTGACGTTCGAGAACGGCATGGACGAGGCCGAGGGCATCGCCAAACGGATTCGCAAGGCCGTGGAGTCCGGCCAGCGCGCCTACCGCGATTTCGCCGTGTTCCTGCGCATCAACGCCCTGTCGCGCGGGCTGGAAACTGCGTTCGTCAAGCAGCGCGTGCCGTTCCAGATCGTCAAAGGCCTGGCGTTCTTCGACCGCAAGGAGAACAAGGACGTGCTGGCCTACCTGCGGCTGATGCTGAATCCCCGCGACGACCTGTCGTTTCTGCGGGCGGTGAACGAACCGGCCCGCGGCGTCGGCAAAGTATCGCTGGAACATTTGCGGGCCTACGCCGAGCCGCGCGAGATGAGCCTGCTGTCGGCGGCGCGCGAGGTCGCCAAGGTTCCGGCCGTCAAGGGCAAGGCGGCGGCGGGGCTGCGCGATTTCGCCGTGCTGATGACGGAGCTGGAGAAGAAAAAGGACGCCCCGCCGGACGACGTGATCCGCGGCGTGCTGGAAATCAGCGGCTACCGGCGGATGCTGCTGGACAGCACCGACCCCGAGGACCAGGAACGGTTGGCCAACATCGAGGAACTCATCACGGCGGCGAAGCAGTTCGCGGCGGAGGACGCCCAGCGCACCATCGGCGACTTTTTGGAGAACATAACACTGGCAAGCGACGTGGACTCGTGGAACGAGAAGCAGGACGCCGTATCGGTGATGACGATGCACGCGGCCAAGGGGCTGGAGTTCCCGGTGGTATACATGACGGCCCTGGAGCAAGGGCTGTTGCCGCACGAGCGGAGCGTCGGCCGCGACGACGAGGTGGAGGAGGAGCGGCGGCTGGCGTTCGTGGGGATGACGCGGGCCAAGGAAGAGCTGTACCTGTGCCACGCCCGGATGCGCGAGTTCCGGGGCCAGACGCTGTACGCGGTGCCGAGCATGTTCCTTGGGGAGCTGCCGGCGGAGGGCGTGGCGACGATCGACGTATCGGCCGGGGCCGGCGGCACGCAGGCGGCGCTGGAGTTCTGGCGCGGCGGCGGAGGCGACGCGGCGACGCAGGGGTGGACCGACGCCGGCGTGCGGCCGAAGCCGCCGCCCATCGCGCCGGCGCCGTCGGACGGCGCGGGCGGCAAGTACACGGAGGGGATGCTGGTGCGCCATGGCACCTACGGCCAGGGCCGCGTCGTCGATGTAAGCGGCCAGGGGGCGTTGCGCAAGGTCAAGATCCGCTTCGCATCGGCCGGCGAGCGGACGTTTATCGCGGACAAGGTGACGCTGGAGATATTGCGGAAGGGATAAGGAGGTTCCGGTTAGCCGCGACGCGCAGCGGAGCGCTTCGTCGGAGCGCTCCGCTGCGCGTCGCGGCTAACCAAGTCAATACACGATGCGGACCGCCCCATAGACGGTCCTTTCCGTGTCGTGGTTCTGCAGGTCGTACCAATCTTCGCTGCCGAGACGGAATTCGAGGCGGGGCGTGAGGTCCCACGGCCGGGCCGCGATTCCGGCGTCGATGTGCAGCTGCTTCGGCGTAAACGACCGCGTGCCGAGGAACTCGCCGTCGCCGTAGAGATAGCACTTCTCGCCGAGGAGATCGTATTGCAGGTTGGCGCGGGCGAACGGGCCGGGCTTGAACTCGTTGCCGCGGCCGTCGATCATGGTTTTCGAGGGGTAGAAGCCGGCGCTGAGGAAGGTCGCCCGGGCCGCGTCGTACTTCTCGGTTCCCAGCGAGTCGTACACGTCGCTGAGGTAGTATCGGTTCTCCAGGCCCAAACCATCCGCGTAACCGGCCGGCGTCGAGGTCGATTCGCCGCGGTTGAGGTTGTTGAACGAGTAGGCGAAGGCGCGGGCCTCCCAGCGACCGGCGTAATTCCAGGCCGCCCCGCCGGTGAAGTCGAACTCGCGTTTGCTGAAGTCGAACGGCCCCTGCGTCGGGTTGGTGACGCCCGGCGCAGGCGCTGGCCCCAGAACACGTCGTCGGCGAAGATGTAGACCCGCTCGGAGCGCCAGACCCAGAAGTTGAAGTCGAGGTCCAGGTTGAACAGGGGGTGGAACTCCAGGCCGTTGGGGGCGACCTGCTCCCCGAGGGCGTAGGCCCGGAAGCCCGCCACGCCCCAGACCGGCGCGTCGCGCACGGTCGGCGGGTCGGCCGACGGGTCGGCCGACGGATCAGCAGGGACGGCGGTTTGTCCCCGGCCGCACGGAACCAGCAGGCCCAGCAGCAGCAGGGCGGCGAGCGTTGTTTTCGCCTGACCGCTTCTCTCCACGCGATCGCCCTCATAGCTGGCCCGAACCGCGGCCGGGCTTCGTCGTTCTGGCGTCCTTGCGACGGGGGCGGCAGTCATACCGTCCCGTCCGCGTTTTGAAAAGAGGGAATCGAGCCGTGCGGGAGATCCGCCGATACCGTCCGACCCAGGCCCCCGTCATTGCTTGGGCCTGTTCGGTCAGGGCGTCGGCTGCGCCGCCTCGGTTTCGACCTTGACGATGTGCCGCAGATCCAGATGAATCGTCTGCTCGATCAGCGGCTTGTCGGCGTCGCCCTGATCGGGGAGCGGCACGACGAGCACCGCCATCCCCGTGCCGACCCAGATCAGCTCCCGGCTGCGGATGTCATGCACCGTCCCATCGCTCACGTAGATCCGCAGAGGCACGAACGGCTTCTGCCCTACCAGTTTCTGCAAGTCCGCCGATGTCATGGCTCTGCTCCGGGGATCCCCTCCGACAGTATACGGCCGCGGTCCTTCTCAGCGAGCCATTACGCGCACCCGGAACCCCAGCGCCTGGCTGACCGCAACCATCTCGCCGAACATGTCCCCGTAGGCGACGGCGATGTGGTTGCTCATGTAGTGGGCCATGACCGTTTCCTTCGAGCAGAACAGGTCGGCCGCCATGAACGGCCACTGGCGCGTCGTCCCCTCGCCACCAGGCGTCGCGCACCTTCGGCGGCAACGCCACGACTCGCCGCGGCCCAGGTCCATCCAGACGGCGTCGTCCGTTGATGTAAGCCCGCGCCCAGGTGATCGCGCCCGGCAGGCTCTCGCCGGCGAACGTGCCGCCGGGGATCGGGAAGTAGCCCGACGGCTGGCGGTAGCTGTGGACGCCCTTCAGCGTTTCCGGATCGTGATTGAAGGCGAAGGCGCCGCAGCTGCCGGAGTTCAGCAGCACCCACAGCAACCGGCCGTCGTGTTCGCCTCCCCAGCGCACGTCGTGGAACATCACCGCTGGATGCAGCCCCTTGGCCTTCAGGAGCCGCTTCATCAGCTCCATCGGGATGAGGTTGCCCTGGTCGGCCTCGGTGGTGGTGATGACGACATCGCCGTTGGACTCCGGCCGGCACGTTGAGTTCAATAAGCCCTCGCAAAAGTCGCTGGGCGGCAAGACGGGCAAGAGGCCGAGCTGGTACTGCCAGCCGAGGCAGTCGGCCTTGAACTCGGCGAGCAGGTCCAGCACGGCGAGGTACATGGCCAGCTGCGTCTTCGTGGCCTCCTCGGTGAAGTCCTCGGCCTCCTTCTCGCGCCAGTGGAAGGCGACGCCCTTTTCCTTCACGAAGCGGAAGGCGTCCTCGACGCGGCGGGCCTCGATTTTCCTCGCGCGGTCGGGCAGCCACGCCTGATCGACCTTGTGTTCGGCGAAGCCGTGTTTGGACAGAAGGCGAGGGCCGAAGTAGCCGTTGATCATGCCCATCGACGTGTCGCCGAGCATGAGGGCGAGGACGCGTTTCTTGCGGACCTCGGCGGCGACGCCCTCGCCAAGCACCTGCGATTCCGGCGTCACAGCGGCGGAGCGGTGCAGTTCGTCCTCGCGGTAACGGATCTGGCCGGTGGAGCACCACTCGTCCAGCCGCTCCATGAAGGCGGCGTCCTTGGTCCAGTCCGGGGCGTCGGTCCAGATGCGGCTGTGACGGCGGTTGATGCTCTCCAGGCAGGCGCCGGTGTTGAGCAGGGCGACCAGTCCCGGCCAGACGCCGGAGAAGTTGCTGGCCAGCAGCAGCGGATTGTCCTTGCCGACGACGCCGTCGCAGGTGTGCGGCGCATAGGCCCAGTGGACGAAGACGCCGACGAGCGGATCGTCGATGGGGCCGAGCTTGCTGATCGACTCGTCAGGCCGGGTGAGGAAGCCGGGCACGACGTAGGGAGTGCGGCCGAGCTTGCGCAGGGCCTGCTGGAGCTGTTCGGTCGCTTCCTTGGCTTGCGGGGTCGCCCACTCATTGGGCTTGGCCCGGTAGTCGCCGGGCCAGAAGATGCCGACTTTTTTCATGATGTTTATCTCCAGCCTACGGGGGTGTGTCGCTTGTATAATGGAGGAAGCCGGCGTTGATGGTCCACCGACCGGCTACGGCCCCCGAGAACTTCTCATGACGCTCGAACAGATCCGAAACGCTTACGAGGCCAAGCCGTTCCAGCATTTCGTCATTCACCTCGCCGATGGCCGAGAGGTCCCAGTGCCGTCGCGCGAGTGCATCCAGGCCTTCCCGAATGGACGAACCTTCGCTGTCTGGTACAACAATGCCGTCCACGTCATGGACCTGCTCCTGGTGACCGAGTTGGAATACAGGCCTTCCGCCTCCCGCCGTCGCCGGCCGCATTAGGAGGGGTAGGGCGAGGGAGGAGCGACTCACCCCAGCAGCGGCTTCGGCCGCCGTTCCGGCCCGACCGGGTCCAGCCCGACGTACACCACCTCCGCCTCCGTGACGTGCAGCGTTTCCGTGCCGCGCTCCGCCTCCACGCTCACCTGCATCGTGATCGACGTGCGGCCGATCCGCTCCTTTCGCGTCCAGAAGCGCACCACGTCGCCGACCAGCACCGGCCGCTTGAACTCGACGCGGTTCAGCGCCACCGTCGCCAGCATCGGCGGCGCGCCGCCCCCTTGCACCACCTCGCGGCGGGCACCGACCGCGCCGGCCTGGTCGATGTAGCTGAGGATGACGCCGCCAAAGATCGCCCCGTTGGGGTTCACGTCGCGCGGCATCATGAGGACCTGGATGGCGAGATAGGATTCCGACATCACGCCCTCCTGATGTCCGGTTCGATCTCCTCGCGCACCACGCGCACGCCCTCCACCATCGCCGCCAGCTTACGCACGGCGACGTACCGCGCCGTCTGCGAGAAGCCGCAGTCCGGCGTGACGTGGACGCGCTCGGCGTCGATGAAGCGCAGCACCGTCCGCAGCCGCTCGGCGACCAGCTCCGCCGGCTCGATCCAGGTGTTCTTCACGTCCACCAGGCCGACCGCCAGGCCCATCGGCGGCTTGATCTCCGCGGCCAGCTCGATCTCCGCCATTTCGCGGCTGGCGAACTCCAGCGCCAGCTGCTTCACCGCCGCCCGCGCCAGGTGCGGGAACAGCGGCCGATAGCTGCGGCGCCCCACCGCGCGGCCCCGATAGTTTCCAAAACACATGTGCAAACTCGTAAAAACCGTCACGCCCTCGACGGTGCGCGCGATCAGATCGAGGAACTCCTCCGGCTTGTCCGGCCGACAGGCGAAGCTCGGTTCGTCCAGCTGGAGGAACTCGACGCCGACCCGTTCCAGCGCCCGCAGCTCGCGGTTGACGATCGGCAGAAGCGCCTCGGCGACGGCCCGGCGGTCGCGGTAGACCTCGCCGCCATCGATGCAGCCGGCCAGCGTGAACGGGCCGGGGACCGGCATTTTGATCGGGGCGTCGGTCAGCGCGTGCAGTCGGCGGTATTCCTCGACGATCCCCAGGCCGTGCGGCGCCTCCAGCGGGGCGATGCAGAGATAACGGCTGCGCTGGTCGTGGGCCGGCGGGCCAAGGCGGCGGACGGGCGGCAGCGGCTTGAGGCCGGCCAGGTGGTCGTAGAAGCCGAGGTTGAAATCGACGCGCTGCATCTCGCCGTCGGTGATGAGGTCCGCGCCGGCCTGGAGCTGGTCGTCCACCGCCAGGCGGACGGCGTCGCGCACGGCCTCGTCCCGGTCGTCGGCGCCGAACAGGTCCGGCTGCCGGGCGGCGTCGTCGCAGAACTTGGCGTACCAGCCGGGGAACGACCAGCTGCCGATCACGGTCGCGGGGAGCAACGGGAGCGTCGTCATGGGGGCAGTGTAGGCGCGCCCCTCCGCCCCGGCCATCGCCGGCCGGAAGTCGCGTTGACAGGACGGCCGATGCGGCTATATTTGGGAAACCAAATTTGATGAACCCAACATCACGGAGGTTTCCATGGCGCGGCCGCCGGCGAAGGACCTGACGGAACGGGAGCTGGAGGTGATGCACGTCTTCTGGCGCCACGGCGAGGCAACGGCCGCCGAGGCGCGCGACCGCCTGGCCGCGGCTGGCGTGGACCGAGCCTACACCACGGTCGCCACGCTGGTGCGCATCCTGCATGAGAAGGGTTTTCTGCGCCCGACGAACGGAGAGCGGCCGTTCCGTTACGTCGCGGCGCGGTCGTATGAGGAGGTGTCCGGGCGCTTATTGAGCGACGTGTTGCGGCGGGTGTTCCGCGGCTCGCGCGAGCAGTTGCTGGTCCGGCTGGTGGAGCAGCGCAAGCTCACCGCCAAGGAGCGGGCCGTCCTCGAAGACATCCTGAAGGAGCAGGACCAATGAACGATCTGGGAACTCTGCTGGTGTGGTCGGCGCTCCAGGCCACGCTGCTGGCGCTGGCGGCGGCGGCCGTGTACCCGTTCGCGGCGCGACGGCGTCCGGCGGCCGGTGCGGCTGTCGCGGCGGGGGCCCTGGGCGGCGCCGTCGTCCTGATGCTCCTGGCGCTGTGCCCCCTGCCCGCGTGGTGGGACTGGCGGGCGCCGGTCCCGGTCGCCCCGCCGCAAGCGGCGCGAGTCGATGCGCCTGCCGCGGCCGAGCCGCCTTCCGCGGCGGGAGGCGACGCGCGGGGGCGCCGACGAGCGGCCCGTCCTGGCCGGTGGGTTTCGCGCGGCTCACCTGGGACGGCGCGGCCCGCGCGGTCGCCCCGTTCGCAGATCGATCCCAAAGCGGATGGGCGATTGCGGCGATCCTCTTCCTGGCCGGCGCCGCGTTCGGCCTGCTGCGCCTCGGCGGCGGCCTGTGGGCCGTGTCCGACCTGCGCCGCCGCAGCCGGCTGGTCCTTGACGAACCCGTTCTTGACTGGATGCGACAATTACGAGAGGAAATAGATTGCCGCGGGCCGGTGGAGCTGCGGGAATGTCCCGGTCTCGGGGCGCCCGCCGCGGCCGGCTGGCTGCGTCCCGTCGTACTGCTGCCGGCCGACTGGCGCGACTGGGGCGCGGACCAGCTCGCGCCGCGCTGGCCCACGAGCTGGCCCACGTCCGCCGCTCCGACTACCTGCTCGGCCTGCTGGCCCGGCTCGGCCTCGCCCTGCACTTCTACCACCCGCTGCTGTACTGGCTGGCCGGCCGGCTCCGGCTGCAACAGGAATTGGCGGCCGACGGCCTCGCCGCCCCGCTGGCTGGCGGGCGCGATGCCTACCTGCGCGGACTGGCCCGGCTGGCGCTGCGGCTCAGCGATCGTCGTCCGGCGGGTTGGCCGGCCAACCCGCTCTTTTCCCGCGGAATGTTGATGAGGAGGATTCGGATGCTGAAGATCAAGGATGATCGTTTTGGTGCGTCGGCCCCCCGATGGGGTCTGGCCTGCGTTGCCACACTGCTGGCCGCCGCCGTGATCGGCGTCTCTGCCCTGCGCTGCCCCGCCCAGAAGGCCGGCGAGGCGGCCGTGCCGCCCTCGGTCGTCACCTTCGTTGACGGCGGTACGGTCGAGGAGAAGGCCGCGGCGCCGGAGCCGGAGCCGTTCGACATCTCCTGCATGCCGCCCGACGCGATGGGCGTCGTCTGCTTCCGGCCGTCGGCGGTGCTGAGCCGGTCCCGGCTGAAGCATTATGCCGAGGCCGCGGACAAGGCACTTGCCGAAGCCTGCAAAGGATTCGGGATGCCGCGGGCCTTCGGCCCGTCGGTCGGCGACATCGCGCAGGTTACGATGGGTATTAGCATCAAGACGGACCCGAAGGCCAAGCAAGGGCAAACCGCGCTGATGGTCGGGGAGCCGCTGATGATCCGCACGACGAAGGACTTCGACTGGGCGGCGGAGATCAAGGCATTGCTGCCCGGAGTGAAGGAGGAGCGATCCGGCGACCGCGTCCTCTATCAGCTGCCGACGGACGGGCCGCTTCTCTCAATATCTCGTGGCATGAAAATGTGCTGCTACGTGCCGGATCGGCGGACGATCGTGTTCGACACGCCGGAACGGATCGGCAAGCGGCTAGACGGGTCCGCCCCTGCCTGGGCCGCCGATTTCCGGCGCGTCGAGCGGGGACTGGCCGCGGTGGTGTTCGACAACCGCAACGGCGCCTGGGCCCGCGAACTCGGCGCGCGGGACAAGCCGGAGCCGCACGTCGCCCTGTTCCAGGATCATACGGCCTGGCTGGTGGTCGGCTTTAGCGGCGACGATGCCTTCGTATGCGGCGCGTCCGCCCACTTCGACAGCGAAGAAGCGGCGGAGAAGGCGGAGAAGGCCATCGACGGCTGGCTCTCGGCGCGCGCACCGCGCTGGCGACATCCCCGGACAACGCGTCGGGTTCGCTCCTCAAGGCGCTGGTCGAAAAGCCGGAGCTGAAGCGCGAGGGGGCCTCGATCCGCATCCGGTGCCATGCGGACGGGGATGCGACGGAGTGGCTCAAAGGCATCTTGGACGAGCAAGGCGGACTGTAGGCGCGGAGCCTAAACCGTAAGAAAGAGGGAAGTAACCGCGGGCAGTGGATTCCGATCCGCTGCCCGCTCCTTCCCACGGTGTCTCATGCTCGACCCGACCCCTCTCCGCCGCCAGTTCCCCGCGCTCCGGCGCACCGTCAACGGCCGCGTCCCCATTTACCTCGACGGCCCCGGCGGCACGCAGGTCCCACAGCGCGTCATGGACGCGATGGTCCGCTATCTGAGCACCTGCAACGCCAATCACGGCGGCGCCTTCACCACCAGCCGCGAGTCCGACGCCGTCGTGCACTCCGCCCATGAGGCTATCGCCGACCTGCTCTACGCGCCGTCTCCCGAACGAGATCGTTTTCGGCGCGAACATGACGACCCTCACGTTTCACCTCAGCCGGGCGTTCGGCCGCACGCTGAAACCGGGCGACGAGGTGCTGGTCACGCGGCTCGACCACGACGCCAACGTCCGGCCCTGGGTTCTGGCCGCGCGCGACGCCGGCGCCGAGGCGAGTTTCCTGGATGTCCATCCAGAGGACTGTACGCTCGACTTCGACGACCTGCGGCGGAAGCTGACGCCGCGCGTGCGGTTGCTGGCCGTGACGTGCGCGTCCAACCTCGTCGGCACGATCAACGACGTGAAGACGATTTGCCAGATGGCTCATGACGCCGGCACCCTGGTGTTCCTCGACGCCGTCCATTACGCGCCGCACGGGCCGATCGACGTGCAGGATTGGGACTGCGACTTCCTGGCATGTTCGGCGTACAAGTTCTTCGGGCCGCACATCGGCGTCCTGTGGGGCCGGCGGAGCTGCTGGAGACGCTTCCGGCGTACAAGGTGCGTCCGGCGCCGGAGTCGCTGCCCGACCGCTGGATGACCGGCACGCAGAACCACGAGGGCTTGGCCGGCGTCGCCGCCGCCGTCGAGTACCTCGCCGAGATCGGGGTGGCCGCCGGCGCCGACCGAAGAGCGCGGTTGCGGTCGGCGATGAACGCGATCCGGGAATACGAATCCGGGCTGGCGCGGCGGCTGCTGGCAGGGCTGGCGGAACGACCGCGCTTCCGCGTGTGGGGCGTTATCAAGCCGGACCAGCTGGCCTGGCGTGCGCCGACCGTGGCGCTGACGGCGGAGGACCGCACGCCGCAGCAGATGGCGGAGCAGTTGGCGGCTCGCGAAATCTACTCTTGGGCCGGCAACATGTACGCGGCGGAACTGTCGGAGCGGCTGGGGCAGGAGGAGTGCGGCGGCTTCCTGCGGCTGGGGCTGGCTCACTATAACACGGCCGAGGAGGTGGATCGGACCCTGACGGCGTTGGATGAGTGGTAAACCGCTTTGGGGCGTTCGAGCGGCGATTCTCTGATGGAAGGGACGGCACGAGGTCGATAGATGAGGATGGCGACGCCTTGCCGTGGGTTCCCCATGCGCCCCGCAACGTTAGAGCCTATCCCAAAACCGTCGAAACATCACCAATTTGACGAGAATCGTCATGATCGACGGTGGTTTTGGGATAGGCTTTTATCCCATGGACCCCAAGCCGTGACCATCACGATCCATATACCATCGGTGTTACGCCCCTCTTGTAAGGGCGCCTCACAGCTATCCCTATCGGCCCCGAGTGTGCGCGCCGCCCTGGAGCAAATCGAGCGCAGCCATGCGGCGCTCTACCGCAGCGTCTGCGACGAGACGGGGGCCGTGCGCCGCCACGTGAACCTGTTCGTGAACATGTCTCACGTGCGCGACCGAGAAGGGCTGGACACGGCGCTCGTTCCAGGCGACATTATCACGATTCTGCCCGCGGTCTCAGGAGGTTGACCATGCCGGAGCGCGTCGTTCTCTGCATCGGGACCAAGAAGGGCCTCTTCGTCGCGGAGGCGGCGAAAAGCCGGAAGCGCTTCGAGCTGCGCGGGCCTTTCGGCTCCGGCGTGGCCGTCTACGCGGCGCTCATCGACACGCGCGGGGCGCCGCGCCTCTACGCCTCCAGCTGCAACGCCTTCTTCGGCATGAAGGTCCTGGTTTCGACCGACCTCGGCAAGAAGTTCAAGGAGACGAAGTCCGCCCCGGCCTTCCCCAAGGACGACGGCCGGGCGCTCGCCAACATCTGGTCGCTCGAAGCCGGCGACGCCAAGAAGGACCTGTGGTGCGGCGTCGAGCCGGCGTCGCTCTTCCGTAGCCGCGACGGCGGCGATTCCTGGGAAATGGTCCCCGGCATCAGCAACCACGAGCACGCCCGCAAGTGGCACCCCGGCAACGGCGGACTCTGTATGCACACGATCTACCGCGACGGCAAGCGCGTGCATCTCGGCATCTCGACCGGCGGCCACTACCTGAGCGAGAACGGCGGCGAGACGTTCCAGGCCGCGAACAAGGGCGTCGGCGCCGGCTTCACGCCGGACCCCTACCCGGAATTCGGCCAGTGCGTCCACAAGATCGCGGGCCACAAGGACGCGCCGGGCCGGCTCTACATGCAGAACCACGGCGGCTGGGGCGAATGGGATGGGCCGGGGGGGCGGAGGCCGGACATCGGCGTGTTGCGCAGCGACGACCACGGCCGCACGTGGCGCTCGATCGCCAAGGGGCTGCCGTCCGACTTCGGCTTCCCGATCGTGGTGCATCCGCACGACGCCGACACGGTCTACGTCATGCCGCTGGCGGGGATGACGCGCACCTGCCCCGACGGCGCCCCCGCGGTCTGGCGCAGCGAGAACGGCGGCGACTCCTGGAACCGGCTGGCCCGCGGCTTGCCGAAGAAGGAGAGCTTTTTCACGGTCCAGCGCGACGGCATGGACATCGACGATCTCAAATCGCCCGCGCTCTACTTCGGCACGACGACGGGACAACTCTGGATCGGGCGCGACGGCGGGGAGGAGTGGGAGTGCCTGTATGACTCGCTGCCGCCGATCCATTGTGTGAAGGTCGCGGTGGTGTGAACTCGCGACGGCGCGCCTGCGATCATGCGGAGTCCCATGCGCAGCGGCGGAGGCGGCATGGCACGACGGAACCCAATACATCGATACGTCGCCTTTCTCCGCGGCATTAACCTCGGCAATCGCCGCGTCAAAATGGACCATCTCCGCGACCTCTTTACGGCGGCAAAGCTCACCAACGTTTCGACCTTCATTGCCAGCGGCAACGTGATCTTCGAGACGACCGCCGCGGACGCCGCCGGGATCGAGCAGCGGATCGAGGCCCACCTCAAAGACGCACTCGGCTACCCGGTCGATACCTTCGTCCGCACCCCGGCCGACCTCGCAGCCATTGCGGCCTTCCGCCCCTTTGCGGCGGAGGAAGTCGAAGCGACTGGCCACACCCTCCATGTCGGCTTTCTCCGCGACGCCCCCGGCGAGGCGGCCGGCCGGAAGCTGCTGTCCTTGCGTACTGCGATGGATGACTTTCGAGTACATGGGCACGAGTTGTACTGGCTCTGTCGCGGCAAGGTCACCGACTCACTGGTTTCCTGGCCGGTCGTGGCGAAGACGATCGCGACGCCTTCGACGATGCGAAACGCGACGACGGTTCGGAAACTCGCCGCCCTGTACCCGCCCGTATAATCAAACACGCACCCCGAGGAGGAACCCGATGCGCGCACACCACGACATGGGCGGCCTGCCCGCTGGCCCCCTCGACCTGAGCGAACACAATTACGCCCCGTGGGAGAAGCGCACGCACGCCATGTTGCTCCTTCTCGCCGAGCCGGGCCGCGGCGTCATGACCGTGGACGAGCTGCGCCGCGGCATCGAGTCGCTCGGCGCTGCGGAGTACGATCGCTTGACCTACTACGAGCGCTGGATCGCGTCTATTGCGAATAACATGATCCAGAAAGGCGTCTTCACCGTGGACGAGCTGGGTCGCAAGCTGGCGGAAATCGAAGCCCGGGAGAAACAGCCGTGAGCGCGCATTTCGCTCCCGGCGACCGCGTGTCCGTGCGGACGGCTTTCCCGCCGGGCCACGTCTGCACGCCGTTCTATGTCCGCGGCAAATCCGGCGTCGTCGAGCGCGTCCTCGGCGCCTATCGCAACCCCGAGGAGCTGGCCTACGGCCGTGGGGGCGAGCCGGTGCTGGCCCTGTACCGCGTCCGCTTCCTGCAACGCGACGTTTGGCCCGATTACGCTGGACGGCCGGACGACACGGTGGACGTCGAAATCTATCAGCACTGGCTCGAACCCACCTGAAGGGAGGCCGCCATGCACGACCACGAACACACGCATCCGCACCCCAAGCAGCCCGACAGCGACGTCAACATGACGTACTACCAGCGGCTGGAGAGCGCGGTGTACGAGCTGCTGACCGCCAAGGGCGTTTTCTCCGGCGACGACGTGCGCCGCACGCTGGAGCGCATCGACTCCCAGACGCCGGCCCTGGGCGCCCGCGTCGTCGCCCGCGCCTGGGTCGATCCCGACTACAAGGCCCGGCTGCTGGCCGACGGGAGCAAGGCGGTCGAGGAACTCGGCGTCCCGATGGAAGGCGTGCAGCTGGTGGTGATCGAGAACACGCCGCAGGTCCACAACCTGATCGTCTGCACGCTCTGCTCGTGCTACCCGCGGCCGGTGCTGGGCCTGCCGCCGGACTGGTACAAGAGCCGGAACTACCGTTCGCGGGCGGTGCGCGAGCCGCGCTCGGTGCTGGCCGAGTTCGGCGTGACGCTGCCGGAGGACGTGACGGTGCGCGTCCACGACAGCACGGCCGAGAAGCGCTACCTGGTGCTGCCGATGCGCCCCGCGGGGACCGAGGGCATGAGCGAGGAGGAGCTGGCGACGCTGGTGACGCGCGACAGCATGATCGGCGTCGCCTGGGCGCGCCGGCCCGAGGCTGTGGGGGCCTCCACCGTTCCTATCGCCGCGGAAACCGATCCTGCAACGCGCTGACCGTCAGCTCGCGCTGCTGCAGCGCCCGGCACGCCTCCACCGCCGCGTGCGCCGCCGCGATCGTCGTGATGCACGTCACGCCGTGCGCCACCGCCGCCGAACGGATCTTCGACTCGTCCGTCCGCGTTCCCTTGCCGCTCGGCGTGTTGATCACCAGTGCGATCTCGTCGTTCTTCATCCGGTCCAGCAGGTTGGGCCGGCCCTCCTGGATCTTCGGCACCTCCTGCACCACAACCCCCGCCGACCGCAACGCCGCCGCCGTCCCGCGCGTCGAGACGATTCTGTACCCCATCTCCGTCAGCGCCCGCGCCAGCGACGCCGCCTCCGCCTTGTCCCGATCCGCCACCGAAATGAAGATCAAACCGGACATGGGAAGAGCGCTGTTCGCCGCCATCTGGCTCTTGGCGAACGCCATCGGGAACCCGTCGTCCACGCCCATCACCTCGCCGGTCGAGCGCATCTCGGGACCCAGCAGGATGTCCACGCCGGGGAACTTGTTGAACGGGAAGACGCTCTCCTTGACCGAGAAGTGCGTCGGCGCCGGGTCGTCGATCAGGCCCAGCTCGTCCAGCGTCTTGCCCACCATCACCAGCGACGCCAGCCGCGCCAGCGACACGCCCGTCGCCTTCGACACGAACGGGGCGGTGCGGCTGGCCCGCGGATTCACCTCCAGGACGTAAATAGTGGCGAGTGGCGAGTGGCGAGTGGCGAGCGAAGAAGGATTAGAGGACGGCGACGAATCCGGGTCTTTGCTCGCCACTCGCCACTCGCCACTCGCCACTAGGCCTGTGACGGCGAACTGCACGTTCATCAGCCCCTTGACCTTCAGCTCGCGGGCCAGCTCGCGCGTCTGCCGGCGGATCTCGGCCACCACGGCCGGCGGCAGGCTGTGCGGCGGGATCACGCAGGCCGAGTCGCCGGAGTGGATGCCCGCCTCCTCGATGTGCTGCATCACGCCGCCGATCACCGTCCGCACGCCGTCACTGATGCAATCCACGTCCACCTCGACGGCCGACTCCAGGAACTTGTCGATCAACAGCGGCTTGCCCTGCGACAGCTCGATGGCCCGCTCGCCGTAGCGGTTCAGCCCCGCCTCGTCGTAGACGATCTCCATGCCCCGGCCGCCCAGCACGAAGCTCGGCCGCACCAGCACCGGGAAGCCGATGCGCCGGGCCACGTGGATCGCCTGCTGCAGGTCGCGCACCGTGCCGTTGGCCGGCTGCTTCAGCCCCAAGCGATCCACCAGCTCCTGAAAGAGCTTGCGGTCCTCGGCCTCCTCGATGCTGTTGACGCTGGTGCCGATGATCGGCGCCCCGGCGTCGGCCAGCGCCCGCGCCAGGTTCAGCGGCGTCTGGCCGCCGAACTGCACGATCAGCCCGGCCGGCTTCATCCGGTCGCAGATGTTCAGCACGTCCTCCGCCGTCAGCGGCTCGAAAAAGAGATGATCGCTGGTGTCGTAATCCGTCGAAACCGTCTCCGGATTGGAGTTGACCATGATGGTCTCGTAGCCGGCTTCCTTCAGCGCGAACGCGGCCTGGCAGCAGCAGTAGTCGAACTCGATGCCCTGGCCGATGCGGTTGGGGCCGCCGCCGAGGATCATGATGCGGTCCTTACCGGAGGGGGGGACGGTCTCGTCGTCGCTAGACAAGGAGACAAGGAGACAAGGAGACAAGGAGCCGGCAGGATTCTCCTTGTCTCCTTGTCTCCTTGTCTCCTTGTCTGCCTCCACAGAGACGGCCGCCGCTTCGTAAGTGGAGTAATAGTAGGGCGTATAGGCCTCGAACTCCGCCGCGCAGGTGTCCACGCGCTTGTACGACGGCGTGACGCCCAGCTCCTTGCGGAACCGGCGGACCTCGCTCTCGGTGACGTGCCACAGATGACCTAGCTGCCGGTCGGAGAAGCCGTTCTGCTTCGCCTCCAGCAGGGCCGCTCGCGTCTTCTCGTCCCCCGTCCGCCATTCGCCGTCGCCCATCGCGCGCAGCCGGTCCTCCACCTCGATCAGCTCGCGGATGTTGTTCAAAAACCAGCGGTCGATCTTCGTTCGCTGATGCACATCCTCCACCGACAAACCGGATTTTAGGGCGTAGCGGATATACCAGATCCGTTCGGATGTCGGCGTCGCCAGGCGGGCGGCGATCTCGTCGGCCGTCGGCTGCTTCGGCGTGCCCCACAGGTCGGCCCGGTCACAGCCGATGCCGAAACGGCCCGTTTCCAGGCCGCGCAGGGCCTTTTGCAGCGATTCCTTGAACGTCCGGCCGATCGCCATCGTCTCGCCGACCGACTTCATCTGCGTCGTCAAGGTCGGGTCGGCGTCGGGGAATTTTTCAAACGTCCAGCGCGGCACCTTGGTGACGACGTAGTCGATGGTCGGCTCGAAACAGGCCGGCGTCTCGCGCGTGATGTCGTTGCGCAGCTCGTCGAGACGGTAACCGACCGCCAGCTTGGCCGCGATCTTGGCGATCGGGAAACCCGTCGCCTTCGACGCCAGGGCGCTGGAGCGCGACACGCGCGGGTTCATCTCGATGGCCGTCATGTGGCCGTCGTCCGGATTGACGGCGAACTGGATGTTGCTGCCGCCGGTCTCGACGCCGATCTCGCGGATGATCGCCATCGCGGCGTCGCGCATCCGCTGATACTCCTTGTCGGTCAGCGTCTGGGCCGGCGCCACGGTGATGCTGTCGCCGGTGTGAACGCCCATCGGGTCGAAGTTCTCGATCGAGCAGACGATGACCACGTTGTCGGCCCGGTCGCGCATCACCTCCAGCTCGAACTCCTTCCAACCGATGACCGACGCCTCGATCAGCACCTGGCCGACCGGGCTGAGGTCGAGTCCGTGGGCGATCAGCTCATTAAATTCCTCCCGATTGTAGGCGATGCCGCCGCCGGTGCCGCCGAGGGTGAAACTGGGCCGCAGCACGCACGGCAGGCCGATGCGGTCGCGGATCTCCTGCGCTTCCGCCAGCGTCGTCGCCACGCCGCTTTTCGGCACGTCGATGCCGATGCGGATCATGGCCTGCTTGAACTTCTCGCGGTCCTCGGCCATGTCGATGGCGTGCGGCGTGGCGCCGATCATTTCGACCTTGAACTTGTCGAGGACGCCGTGCTTGTGGAGCGCCATGGCCGTGTTCAGGGCGGTCTGTCCGCCGAGGGTGGGCAGGAGGGCGTCGGGCCGTTCGCGCTCGATAATCTTGGCGACGACCTCCCAGGTGATCGGCTCGATGTAGGTGCGATCCGCCGTCTCCGGGTCGGTCATGATCGTGGCGGGATTCGAGTTGACCAGGACGACGGTGTAGCCCTCTTCGCGGAGGGCCTTGCAGGCCTGCGTGCCGCTGTAATCGAACTCACACGCCTGGCCGATGACGATGGGGCCGGAACCGATGAGCAGGATCTTTTTCAGGTCGGTGCGACGCGGCATTTCTGGTCAGGCCCTCGGCGGCGGTTGCCTCTTGTGTTCAGCGGGTCTTGACTCATACTATGGGAGCATCGCGCCTCTCCAAGAGGCGGATCCTCTCCACCTCACGGCGACGGGCGGCTCGCCGACTCCTTGTCCTTCCGATGAGGCATTCCATGACGCGGACGATGTGGCTGGCTGCTTCGGCGCTGCTGGCGGCGCCAACCCTGGCGTGGGCAGAGGACGCTAATACTATCAAACTCAAGATGGCCGGCGTCGGCGATGTGGTTCTGGTGGAGCGCACCTCGACGCTCACGACCGAAACCAAGATGATCGACGCTACGGGCAAGACCGTATCCGCTGACAAGGAAAAAGACACAGAAAGCTATGTATACCGAGAAACCATTCTCGCCGAGGAAGCCGGGAAGCCGCCCACGAAGATCCGCCGTCAGTACGACAAAGCCCAGGTCAAAGAAGGCGACAAGACGACGGACCTTCCCTACGCGGGGAAGACGCTTCTCATCGAGCGGAAGAAGGACGGCAAGTTCCATTTCCAGATCGAGGGCGGAATGGAAGTGACCGGCGACGACGCCTCGACCCTTGACAGCGAGTTCAACGCCTCGGACGAATTCCGGGACTTCGAGCAGCACTTCCTTCCCGAGCAGCCCGTGAAGGCGGAGGAGGGCTGGAAGCTCGACATGGCACCGATCGTCCGACTCCTCGACCAGAGCAATGACTTCGAGGGCGACGCCTCCAAAGTGCGCGGGACGGGCAAACTCGTCAAGGTCTACCCCAAGGGCGACCGACGGTTCGGCCGCTTCCTCGTCCATTACGAGTTTCCTCTCAAATCCACGGGCAGCGGCAAGGACAAGCAAGAGACCTTGGATGGATCGGCCCTCACGGATGACATCGATATGGACGCATGCATCGACGGGAAGTTCCTTGACGATACCATACACCTGAGTACCGAGACAACGATCTCGACAACAACAGTCTTGAAGGATGGTACAACAGGAAAAATGGTCGTCGTCTTGAAAGGAGAGCAAGTTGAGACGGATAAGGAACAGCCGAAGAAGTGACCGTCGCGCCTCCCTGAAATGAGCAAACCGCAGCCGCCCCATATGTCCCGGCTGGGCGGCTGCTTGTTACAATGTCCCCGGAATGGCTTTTTCCGGCGGAGGCGCTCGGATGCCGCGGCTCTCACAGTTCTAGGGGATTGCGATCTACATGTACTATCGCGATCATGCGCCGCCGCACTTTCACGCCATCTACGGCGAACACGAGGCGACGTTCCGGATCGCGACCGGAACGGTCCTTGCCGGCCGACTCCCGCGCCGGGCACAGGCGTTGGTCGAGGATTGGCTCGCGGCGCACCGGGCGGAGTTGCAGCAGGATTGGGACCTGGCAGCCGCCGGTCAGCCGCTGCTTCCCATCCCGCCGTTGATTTGAGAGGAGTCGGTCGATGATTTTACGAATCCTGGGCGCCGAGGTTCGGGGGCCTCACCACCTGGAACTGTCCTTCAGCGACGGTGCGCGGGCCGTCGTGGACGTCGAGCCGCTCCTGAGCGGCTCGGTATTCGAGCCTCTGCGCGACCCCGGTTACTTCGCCCAGGTCGCCCTCGATCCCGTCTGCGGCACGGTTGTCTGGCCGAACGGGGCCGACTTCGCCCCCGAAGCGCTTCACGCCTTGCTCCCGGCCGCCGCCGTTAACGCCGAAGCAGGCGCCCCAGCAGGCCAGCCACGCGCCTGACGCTTGTGCGTGTCATTTCCTCCCCGAAAATGAGCAAACCGCGGCCGCCCCATATGTCCCAGCCGGGCGGCCGCGGCGCTGACGACCCCGAGTCGTCGAGGGGAAAGATAATCTCCCCGGCGGTAGTGGTCAAGAGTACATATCTGTAAAAATGGTTCTGGCGCTCATAGTCGCCCATAACGACGGCAAGTTTCATAGAATCCACCTCGTAGGACGCCCCATCAGCCGGCTCACGCCGGCCGCTCGCCCCTTGGATGGACCCGCTGTGAAAGGGCTGTTCGCACGTCAGCTGTTCACCGGCTTCGGCCCTGCCCTGTTTGCGCCCGCCGGCGAAACTCCCTCGCTCTACGCCGTGCAGGGCGGCCGGCCGTCGCGCCTCCGGGCGGCGGTGCGGCGGGAATGTCCCCGCCTGCCGGGCGTCTACGGCATGATGGACGAGTCCGGCGAACTCATCTACGTCGGCAAGGCGAAATGTCTCCGCTCCCGGCTGCTCAGCTATTTCCGTCCGAAGAGCCGCGATCCCAAGGCCGGGCGCATCGTCCAGGACGCCCGCGTCGTGGCGTGGGAGCCGGCCCACGGCGAGTTCGCCGCGCTGCTGCGCGAGCTGGAGCTGATCCGCCGCTGGCGGCCGCGATTCAACGTGCAGGGCCAGCCGCACCGTCGCCGGCGAACCTACGTCTGCGTCGGCCGCGAGCCGGCGCCGTACCTGTTCCTATCACCGCGGCCGCCGGGCACGGCCTTCGCCGGTTTCGGTCCCGTGCCGGGCGGCGTCGACGGCGCGCGAGGCCGTCCGCCGCCTCAACGACTGGTTCCGGCTGCGCGACTGTCCGCAATCGCAGAAGATGGTTTTCGCCGACCAGCGCGGTCTCTTTCCGCTCGATCTGGTCGCCGGCTGTCTGCGCGTCGAGATCAACGCCTGCCTCGGCCCCTGCGCCGCGGCCTGTTCCCGCGCCGACTACTCCACCGCCGTGCGGGCCGCCGTCCGCTTCCTCGAAGGCGGCGACGCCTCGCCGTTGGAGACGCTGCAACGCGCCATGCAAGAGGCGTCGGCGGCGGAGGCGTTCGAGCGCGCGGCGGCCCTGCGCGATCGGTGGACGCCGATGCACTGGCTGAGCGCTCACCTGGAGCGCGTGCGGCAGGCATGCCGGCGGTCGTGCGTCTACCCGGCCGTCGGGCGCGACGGCTCGCGCGGCCACTGGTACGTCATCCACCACGGCCGGGTGCGGGCGGTCGTGTCGGCGCCGCGCGACGACATGACGCGGTCGGCAGCCGCGGCGGCGCTGGAGGCGGTTTATCGCGCCGCGGCGTCGGGGCCGCCGGGGCCGGATGAGATCGACGGCGTGCTGCTGGTCGCCGCGTGGTTTCGTCGGCATCCCGCGGAGAAGGCGAAGCTGCTGGAGCCGGCGGCGGCGAGGGCGGCCTGCACGTCGGCCGCCTCCGCCCGACAGACCCTTCTCGGTTGACAAGCCCTCCCCGAAGCGGGAGCGCGGTTCACCACTCAAGACCCCTCGCGGACAGCTCCTGGCGAAACATGGGCCGATGCCAAAACTTGACGGCGCCATCCCTACTTCCGGGAACCAAGGTCCGCTTCCTGCCCCCCGCTCGCATCCCACACCTTGAGGGTGCGGTCCGAACTCCCGCTGACCAGGCGTTTGCCGTCGGGGCTGAAGGCCACGCTATTGACCGGGTCGGTGTGCCCCTTGAGGGTGAGGGTTTCCTGGCCGGTCTGGGCGTCCCACACCTTGACGGTGTTGTCCTGGCTGCCGCTGACCAGGCGTTTGCCGTCGGGGCTGAAGGCCACGCTGCTGACCCGGTCGGTGTGCCCCTTGAGAGTGAGGGTTTCCTGGCCGGTCTGGGCGTCCCACACCTTGACGGTTTTGTCCTCACTCCCGCTGACTATGCGTTTGCCGTCGGGGCTGAACGCCACGCTAAATACCATGCCGGCGCGCCCCTTGAGGGTGAGGGTTTCCTGGCCGGTCTGGGCGTCCCATACCTTGACGGTGTTGTCCGCGCTGCCGCTGACCAGGCGTTTGCCGTCAGGGCTGAAGGCCACGCTCTTGACCCAGCCGGTGTGCCCCTTGAGGGTGAGGGTTTCCTGGCCGGTCTGGGCGTCCCACACCTTGACGGTGTTGTCCCCGCTGCCGCTGACCAGGCGTTTGCCGTCGGGGCTGAAGGCCACGCTGAGGACCACGCTGGTGTGCCCATTGAGGGTGCGGGTTTCCTGGCCGGTCTGGGCGTCCCACACCTTGACGGTGTTATCCAAGCTGCCGCTGGCCAGGTGTTTACCGTCAGGGCTGAAAGCCACGCTGGTGACCTAGCCGGTGTGCCCCCGCAGGGTGCGCTGGTTCTTGTTGAAGAGGGTGGCCAGGTAGTCGTACTCCCAGCCGCGCAAGTTCACCTGACAGGCGGCGAGCAGGTCGCGGGCATGGCCGACGTCGCCGTCCTGCCATTCGCGCTGGGCCAGGGTGATCTGGCCGGCATAGGCCAGCCACTCGGCCTTGGTCCGGGCCGCGTCGGCAAGGCTCTTCTCATTCTGGGCCTTCTCCTTGGCCACTCGTTCGGCATCCAGGGCTTTCCCTTTGGCCTCGGCACTATCCTTGGCCGCACCCAGGGCGTCATTCAGACTGTTCGTAAACCAGGCGCCGCCTGCCACGAGGCCAAGCGCTGCCAGCACCAGCGCCGCCAGCAAACTTGCCACCGCAGGACGCCGCTTGGCCCACTTGACGCCGCGCTCCAGGCGGCCCACCGGCCGCGCCTGGATCGGCTCCTGGGCCTGGAAGCGCCGCAAGTCCTCCGCCAGGGCGGCGGCCGTGGCGTAACGCTTGCCCGGCGCCTTTTGCAGACATTTAAGACAGATTGTATCTAGATCACGCGGCGTTTTCGACTGCAACTTTCGCGGCGGGACCGGCTCGTCGCTGACCACTTGCAACACCGTATCCAGAGGCGTAGACGCCTTGAACGGCGGCCGCCCCGTTAGGCACTCGTACAGTATCGCCCCCAGCGCGTACGTATCCGCCGCCGGCCCGATCTCCTTGCTCTTGCCGCTGGCTTGCTCTGGGGCCATGTACGAGGGCGTGCCCATGATGGCGCCGCTCTGCGTTTGGCCGGCGTCGCCGTCCAGCCGCTTGGCCAAACCGAAGTCGGTGATCTTGGGTGTGCCGTCGGAGGTCAACAGCACGTTGGCCGGTTTCAAGTCGCGGTGGACGACGCCGGCCTGGTGGGCGGCGTGCATGGCCCGCGCCAGCGTCTCCACCAGCCGGGCCGCTTGTTGAGGCGGCAGCGGCGTGCCGTCCAGCTTTTGGGCCAGACTGCCGCCGTCCACGAACTCCAGCGAAAAGTAGGGATGGCCGTCGTGTTCGCCGACCTCGAAGATTTGCACGATGTTCGGGTGCTGCAAGCGTGCGACCGCCTCGGCCTCGGTGCGGAAGCGGGCCAGCTCCCGTTCGCCGGCGTATTCGCCGGCCAGGATCATCTTGAGGGCCACCAGGCGGCGGAGCTTGCCCTGCCGGGCCTTGTAGACGACGCCCATGCCGCCGCGGCCCAGCTCCTCCAGCAGTTCGTAGTCGCCGATGTAGCGGATTTTCGTGCCAAGGGGTGGGCCGAGAAGAGGCGTCCCGTCGCAGGCCAACGTCGCCGGCCCCGCCTCTCCACAAGGCCCCGGGGCGCCGACTTCGGCTTCCGTCCGCTGCGACGCGGGAGGAGCGGGGAGACGCAGGGGTTGCGCCAACTGATCGACCCGGTCGTGATCGGCGAAGAAAACCTCCAACTCGGCGGCCAAGTCCGGGTGACGGGCGAGCAACTCCACCCGGTCGGGCGCGCGGCCGGCGTCCACGGCCTCCAGATACGCGGCGATGACGGCATCGACGCGCTGATCGCGGGAGGGGGTAGGATCGAGTTCATCGGACATGGCATTACTCCGGTTCTTGCAACAGCTGGCGCAGCTGCCTCAGTCCGCGTTTGAGCAACCCCGCCACGGCGGCGGGCGTGCGTCCCAGCCGCCGGCTGATGTCGGCCAGGGGCCAACCTTGACAGTGCCGCAGGACCAGTGCCTCCCGTTGCGCCTCCGGCAAGGTTGCCAGGGCGGCGGCCAGGCGGACGGCCTGTTCGTTCGCCTCCGCCTGGTCGCTGGGCGAGGACTGCTCGGCGACCAGCCAGGACTCGATCCGGGCCGAGGATTCCTCCAGGGCCGCTTCCAGGGACCGTTCGCGCCCCACGTCGCGCTTGGCCCGGTGCAGGGCGCGGATGGCATCGGCCAAGTTGCAGGCCAGCATCTGCCGCAGCCAGGCGGCCAACTCGGCGCTGGTGTGGCCGCGGAACTGGTCGCGCTGGCGGTGGGCCTCCAGCAGGGTTTGTTGGACCACGTCGGAGGGGTCCAGGTTGCCCCGAAGCGGATCGCCCAGCTGGAGCCGCGCCAACAGGAGCAGGTATTCCCGAAAGCGCTCCAGGGCCGGGCGGTCGGCTTCGGCGTGGTGATTCATCGCAGTCCTCTACCTACCCAGCCGTCAAACGCGCGGATTCGGGGCGCGCCGAGCCGGCGGCGGCCCGGGCGGCCTGCGCGGCGTCGTAATCCTCCATTCCACCGCGCCGCCGGAACGGCGTTTGCACCACACAGGGGCGGACCCCATTCGGCGAAGGCGAAGCCGCCTCGACGGCCGGTCGGACGGCCCCGCCGATTGTTCATCCTTTCATGAAAGCACCTGTGCCATGACCGAATCCGAACGCGAAGGTTTCCGCCGTCAACTGCTGGCGCTGGGAAGCCGCCTCAAGGGCGACGTCTCCGACCTTTCAAAGGAGGCGCTGCGCCGGTCGGGCGGCGAGGCCAGCGGCAACCTCTCCAACATGCCGTTTCACTCCGCCGACCTGGGGACGGACAATTTCGAGCAGGAAATGTCGGTGAGCCTGCTGGAGAACCAGGATCAGATCCTGGAAGCCATCGCGGCGGCCATGCGGCGCCTGGAGAACGGGACCTACGGCCGGTGCGAGCTGTGCGGCAAGGAGATTCCGAAGGCGCGGCTGCATGCCACGCCGTACGCGCCGTACTGCATCGAATGCGCACGTGAGATGGAGGAAGACGGCTCGCGGGGCCGGCGGGCGGCGGGGTTGTAAGGCGCGATCCGGCTCGCCTCTCACTCTTCCTTGGCGTCCGCGGTCGGTCGGCTCGTCTTGCGGCCGATGGAGTAGTAGACGAAGCCGTGGGCGGCCGGCGTCTTGGGTTCATAGAGGTTGCGGCCGTCAAAGAGAACGCGCTCGCGCATCAGCCGGCGCATCACCTCGAAATCAGGAGTATAAAACTCCTTCCACTCCGTTACGACGGCCAGCCCGTCCGCGCCCTCCAGGGCGCCGTAGGGACGGTCACAGTACGTCAGCCGGTCGCCGTACAAGGCGCGGACGTTGGCGGCCGCCTCGGGGTCGTGGACGCGCAGCTTCACGCCGTCGGCCAGCAGTGCGTCGATCAGCGCCAGCGACGGCGCCTCGCGTACGTCGTCGGTTCGCGGCTTGAACGCCAGGCCCCACACGGCCAGCGTCTTTTCCCGCAGCGCGTCGCCGTAGTGGCGGCGGACCTTCTCGACCAGCACCTGCTTCTGCCGCTCGTTGACGCGGTCCACCGCCTCCATCAGATGCGGCGGCAGACCGGCCTGGTTGGAGAGGTGAATGATCGCCTTGACGTCCTTGGGGAAGCACGAGCCGCCGTATCCGACTCCGGGAAAGAGGAATTTGAAGCCGATGCGCTCGTCGTGGCCGATGCCGCGGCGCACGTCGTTGACGTCGGCCCCGAGCCTTTCGCAGAGATTGGCCATCTCGTTAATGAAACTGATCTTCGTCGCCAGCATGGCGTTGGCGGCGTATTTGGTCATTTCCGCGCTTTCGGGCGACATGACCAGGAAGGGATGCTCCGTGCGCAGGTAGGGGGCGTACAGCTCGTGCAGCACGTCGGCGACCTCCGGGCGGCGGACGCCGACGACGATGCGATCCGGCCGGGTGCAGTCCTCGACGGCCGCCCCTTCCTTGAGGAACTCCGGGTTGCTGGCCACGTCGAGCGGGAACCGGGCGCGGGCGGCGAGGCGCTCGGCGACCTGTCGGTTCGTGCCGACCGGCACGGTGCTCTTGATGACGACGATCTTGGGTCCGTTGGCGTGTTCGGCGATGGCGTCCGCCACGGCCCAGACGGTAGACAGGTCGGCCGAGCCGTCGGCGCTCTGCGGCGTGCCCACCGCGACGAATACCACCGGGGCCGGCGCCATTCCGCCGGCGAGGTCGGTGGTGAAGTGGAGCCGGCCCTCGCGGCGGTTGCGGGCCACGACCTCCAGGAGGCCCGGTTCGTAGATCGGCAGCCGGCCCGACTCCAGCGTCTCGACCTTGCGCGCGTCCTTGTCGATGCACCAGACCTCGTTGCCGCTCTCCGCGAAACAGGCGCCCGTCACCAGGCCGACGTATCCCGTGCCCACGACTGCGAGCTTCATGCGGCCCGTCCCTTTCGGAATGATGAATGATGAACGATGAATGATGAATCAAAGACCTTCTTGATTCGTCATTCATCGTTCATCATTCATCGTTCATTTGGCGCCGGCGAAGCGCTTGGCCACCGCCGGCCAGTTAACGACCTTCCACCAGGCGTCGAGGTAGTCGGCGCGGCGGTTCTGGTAGCGGAGGTAGTAGGCGTGCTCCCACACGTCCACGCCGAGGATGGGCGTGACGCCGGCTTGCATCAGCGGGCTGTCCTGGTTGGGCGTGCTGACGATGCTGAGCTTGCCGGCGGAGGCGACCAGCCACGACCAGCCGCTGCCGAAGCGGCCGAGACCCGCCTCCTTGATCTTGCCCTTGAAGCCGGCGAAGTCGCCGAAGGTGGACTTGATCGCGTCGGCCAGCGGGCCGCTCGGCTCGCCGCCGCCGCTCGGCGCCATGATCTCCCAGAACATCGTGTGGTTGGCATGGCCGCCGCCGTTGTTGATCACCTTCTGGCGGATCGACTCCGGCACGCTGTGGATGTCGTGCAGCAGCTGCTCGATCGACTTCGACTGCAAGGCGGGTTGGCCTTCCAGGGCCGCGTTCAGGTTGTCCACGTAAGCTTTGTGATGCTTGCCGTGGTGGATTTCCATCGTCGTCTTGTCGATGGCCGCTTCGAGAGCGTCGGCGGGGTACGGCAGCGGGGGCAGGGTGAAGGCCATGTCGTCCTCCTGGGAAAAAAGGGAATGCCCCCGGTAATCTATTGCGGCGGCGCGGACGGGCAACCGCCAGTCGCGGCAATACAATGGCGGAAAACGCCCCGGAGAACAGCCATGTTGGAGAAGACCGTTCAGGCGGCGACCTATTCCACCACCCAGGAAGCGCTGGCCGCCCGGCTGCGGCTGGAGGTAGAGGGCATCGCCTGCACCCTCTCGGAGGATTCGCCGTCTCCCACGGATTTCTCGATCTTCGGCCAGAGGAACGACGCCCCGATCCGGCTGTACGTGGCGGCGTCGCAGGCCGAGCGCGCGGCGGAGGTTCTGGCGACCAATGAGCCGCTGGAGATGGATGAGGACTGGCAGGCCCATGCCGAGTCGGCCGTGGCCGGCTGGATTTGCCGCAATTGCGATACGCAAAATGACGAGTCCGCCGGGGCCTGTTCCGCCTGCGACACGCCGCGACGCCGGAAGAAAAAGCGTCCGGAGCCGCTGACCTAGGCGCCGTGTGACGGGGCCTGTCCGAACCGCACGCGGCGGCCGCTAGAAACAATTCACGCACCCGCCGCTCAGCGGTGCGACGTGACGCCCACCTGCCGGCACATGTCGAGCAGCGGGCAGGTCGAACACATCGGCCGCGTCCCCGTGCAGATGTGCTTGCCGAACGGCACCAGCAGCGCGTTGATCTCGACCCAGTAGCGCCGCGGCAGGACCGCCTCCAGCGCTGTCATCGTCTTTTCCGGCGTCGGCGTGCGGACGACGCCCCAGCGGTTCGTGACGCGGTGGACGTGGATATCGACGCTGATGAGCGGCCGGCCGCCGGCGATGCCCGCGACGAGGTTGGCGCACTTGGGGCCGACGCCGCGGAAGGTTTGCAGCACCTCCGGGTCGGCCGGCAGTACGCCGCCGAACTCGGCCTCGGTTCGTTCGGCGATGGCGTGGATTTGCGGCGATTTCGCCTCGTGAAAGGCGCTGTCGCGGATCAAGGCGTCGATCCCCGCCGCGCCGAGCCGACTCATGGCCGCGGGCGTCCGCGCTTTCTCGAACAGCCGCAGCGACGCCGGCAGCGAGGTTTCGTCGCGCGTGCGGATCGAGAGGATGCAGGCGACGAGCAGCTCGAAGACCGAGCCGTGGCCGTGCGCCGCCAGCTCGAACATGGCCGCCTTGGGGAACGGGCGCACCGCCTTCCGCAGCCGCGGGATCGCAATCTTGAAGTCGAAGGGACGTTTCACGTCGCTCATTGCGCTCCCCACCGTCCGGGCGCCTGGGGCGCATTCTATCATCGTGGTTGACCGGCCGGCCCGCGCGGCGGACAATAGCCCCGGTCGTCGCCTTCCTCCGCGGAGTCCGTCATGCGCACCACCTGGACCTTCCATTCCGCCGGGCAGCTGGTCTTCGGCCGCAACGCCGCCGCGCGACTCGGTGAGATTGCCGGCCGTCTCGGCGCCCGCCGGGCCTTCATCGTCACCGACCCGAATTTGCTGAAGGCCGGCCTGGTGGAAACCGTCCACGCGCCGCTGAGCGAGTCGGGCGTGGCCGTCGAGGTCTTTTCCGGCGGCGAGCCGGAGCCGTCGCTGCGGGCCGCCGCCGCCGCCCTGGCCGCCGCGCGCGACTTCCGCCCCGATGTCGTCGTCGGCCTCGGCGGCGGCAGCAACATGGACCTCGCCAAGATCACGGCCGTCCTCCTCGCCCACGGCGGCAAGCCGCTCGACTACGCCGGCGACGACAAAATCCCCGGCCCCATCCTGCCGCTTTTGTGTGTGCCGACCACGGCCGGCACCGGCTCCGAGATGTCCGCCGCGTCGGTGCTGACCGACACGGACAACCAAATGAAGGTCGGAATTCTCAGCAATTACCTCCGCCCCGCGGCCGCCGTGGTCGATCCGCTGCTGACGGTATCGTGCCCGCCGAAGGTGACGGCCGACAGCGGCATCGACGCCCTGACGCACGCCATCGAAGCGTACACCGCCGTCGAGAACGCCGAATTCCCGCTGCCGCACGGCGAGCGCTCCGTCTACCAGGGCCGCCACCCGTTCGGCGACATGCTGGCGGAGAAAGCCGTGAGCCTGATCGGCGCCCACCTGCGGCGGGCGGTGCGCGACGGCTCCGACTTGGAGGCGCGCGAGAGCATGGCGCTGGGCGCCACGCTGGCCGGCATGGCGTTCTCCAACGTCGGCGTCGCGCTGGTCCACGCGCTGGAGTACCCCGTCGGCGGCGCGACGCACTGCTCGCACGGCGCCGGCAACGGCCTCCTTTTGCCCTACGTCATGGCGTACAACATCCCGGCGCGGCCGGCGGCGTTCGCCCGGCTGGCGGCCCTGCTGGGCGAGGACGTGGCCGGCCTGGACGAGCCGGAGGCGGCGGGGCGGGCGGTGGCGGCGGTGGAACGGCTACGGGCGGACGTCGGCGTCCCGACGCGGCTGCGCGAGCTGGGCGTGAAGGAAGCGCAGCTGCGGCCGTTCGCGGAGAAGGCGTTCGCCGTCAAGCGCATCCTGCGCGTCAACCCGCGGACGCCGACGCTGGACGACCTGGAGGGGATTCTGCGAGCGGCGTTCTGATTCATGGTCCGGCTGAGACGGTCTGGTCCGGTGGGACCGGCGTCCCGCCGGTCCTCCCCCGCAAGGACCGGCGGGACGCCGGTCCCACCGACGCCGGTCCCACCGACGCCGGTCCCACCGACGCCGGTCCCACCGACGCCGGTCCCACCGGAATCGGACGGCCCCAACCGGAGCGCGCATGAGGGGGGTTCAACGTGGACGCACTGTTTCCAGGCATGGATCCGTACCTGGAACATCCACTCCTTTGGGGAGATTTCCACTATCGCTTTGCTGTGATGCTCGCCAACCAACTCGGGGTGCGCCTTCGGCCTCGTTACGCGGCTTCGATTGAAACCCGCGTGTTCCGCGAACTCCGTCGTCCCCGATTTGGTCCCGATTTGGTGGTGCGCGAGGACGAAACAGGCCGGGAGGAAAAGGCCGCCCGTGATCTGCGGGCCGCGGACGTGCCGATCATCCTGGAACTGGAAGAGATGCAGGTGCATGAACCCCGCGTGGACATCCTGGACCTGTCCGACCATGAGAAGGTCGTGACGACCATCGAAGTCGTCAGCCCTTCCAACAAACGAGTCGGGCCGGGGCGGCGCTCCTACCGGCGTAGACAGCGAGAAGTGCTGGCGGAAAAGATTCACTTGATCGAGATCGACCTCCTCCGGAGCGGCCGGCACGTTCTTCGCATTCCGCGGTGGTGCGCCCAGGAGGAGCAACCCTACGACTATCTGGTGTGCGTCAACCGCTGGCCGCGCCGCAACCGATTTGAACTGTATCCGCGACGGCTCCGCGAACCCCTACCCTGCATCGCGATTCCGTTGACCGATGCCGACCGCGATGTTGCGCTGGACGTTCAGGCGGCGTTCGCCCAGGTGTATGAACACGCCAGCTACCCGCTGCTCGTGCGCTACGACGAGCCATGCAACCCGCCGCTGGAGGCCGCCGACCAGCAATGGGCCGACGAGCGCTGGGCCGCCTACCGCGCGGCGCACCCGGAGTTGTTTCCGCGGCCTTCGTCGTGAATCCTGTCGATCCGCAATTTCCTTGCGTTACGCGGTCTTCTCGAACAAGATAAAGCGCGAGAGACGGCCTTTTCGCGCCCTCGGCGGCAAACACCTTAACGGGGAGACGACCACGTGGGACTCCTGCAAAGCCTGTCTGTCCTGGCCCTGCGGCAAGTCGTCGAGGGCGCCGCCAACGCCGTCGGCCTTGACGCCACCGGCGAGGCCATCACCGGCTTCCTGGGCGCCCACTTCACCGACCACAGCCAGAGGCTTACGAACGCGCTCCAGAACGCGAATGAGCGCGCCTGGAAGGCCCTGGAAATCGCCCTGGCCGGAGAGTCGTTTTGGGAACGCTGCAAGGTCCGACTGGCCAGTGCCGAAGACCAGGCCTTCGGGAAACAGGTGCGGACGTTCCTTGACAGCTCCTACCTGCGCCAGTGGGGTATCGCCCAGAGCGCCAAGTGTCAGGAGTGCCTGACGGAATTGCGACGCCTGCGAAAGGACGGCCTCCTGACCACAGGGCGTTTGGCCCCCGATGAGTTAGCCCGCCAGGCTGGCGACTTCGCGCGCTTCTCCGACCCCCAGAGCGCGCTGGAGGCCGAATGGAGAGTGATAAGCCAGGCCGCTGCGGAAATCCAGAAAGCTGATTGTCGCGTCCTCACCAAGTTGCTCATAGCACGGCCACCAGGGGGCGGCGCGTCCATTTTGGCGGTCGGCGTGCGTTACTTCTTCCGGCGCGAGGTCGAAAACGATCAGCAGCTCTCTCAGGGCCTGGCCTTCGCCAAGCTGGAGGCGATTCACGACGCCCAGGATAAAGGCTTCGCAGCTCTGTCCGCCGCCCTCGCGCAACAGGGCCAACGGCTGGAGGAACTGCTGGGCGATGTGAAAGCTGTCGTGGTGCAGACGCACAGCGCCGTCCTGGACCTCAAGGGGCAAATCACGGGCCAGGGCGACCAACTCCGGGACATCAGCCAGGCCGTGCAGAAGCTGGTGGACCAGCACCAACTCCCCCAGCGGGAGCTGCGGCCCGCGGACAGCCTGTCCATCCGCGACGACGCCGAGCGGCAACTCGTCAAGCAGCTGGTGGGCCGCTACCGGGCCTTGCCGGACGACCAGCGGCGACAGACGCCGGCCCTGCTCAACGCCTTGGGCAAGCTCCAGGTGGTCGCCGGCGACTTCGACGCCGCGCAACGGGACTTCCAGCAGGTGGCGACCCTGACGGCGGATAAGAGCATCCAGGCCGAGGCCCACTTCAACGCCTACCAGGCAGCGCTGCAACAACGGACATGGGACCAGGCGTTGGCAGCCCTGCGGCAGGCCGTCGCCGCCGACCCGGCGCGCTTGCGCCCTTCCCGTTCAACAAATACGAGCCGAAGCGAATCCTGGGGGCCGGCGGCTTCGGCGTCGTGTTCCTCTGCCAGCACCTGCTCTCAAACAAGCCGGTGGTCGTCAAATCGCTTACGGCGTCCGAACTGGACCGGGACATTTCCAGCGTGTTCGCCGAAGCCCAGGCGCTGGAGGACCTCTATCACCCTGCGATCATCCGACTGAAGGACTGCGATTACGCCGACGCCGCCCGCGCCCGGCCTTATCTGGTGATGGAATACTTCGACGGCATGAGCCTGGATAGCTACGTCGAGGCGGAGGATTTGCTTTCGCCCGCCGACATGCTTGCCGTGGCTGTGCCAGTGGCTGAAGGCCTGCGGGCTGCCCATGCTCGGGGAATCCTGCACCGGGATGTTAAGCCGGCTAACGTGCTGGTGCGGCGCGAGGGGCCGGAGTGGCGGGTGAAGCTGATCGACTTCGGTCTGGCCCTGCGGCCGACCACGCTGGAAGGCAAGGCGAGTACCGACGGCCCACAGGCCCACACGACGTTGGGCAAGAGCATCGCGGGTACTCTGCACTACGCGGCGCCGGAGCAGATGGGTCGGCTGGAGGGCGGGCAAGTCGGCGCCCACTCCGACGTGTATGGGTTCGGCAAGACCTGCTACTTCGCCTTGCTCGGCACGCCGGAGCCTGACGACGTGGAGAGGGAGAGCCTGCCCGAGCCGTGGCGGAAGTTTCTGAGCCGGTGTACGGGCCGGAAGGTCGCCCACCGCTTCCCCGATTTTGCGGCCGTGCTGTCGGGCCTGAGCGGCATCCAGACGCCGGCGACGCCGACTGACCCAGCAGCGACCCGGGGGTCATTGCCGAACTTTGAACCCGACCTGAAGGAGGCCTTGGAGGAACAGCGAACAAGGGGGGACAACCGGCACTATTTCGAGCGGCAGGGGCCGACGCGCATCGGCGCCTGGCAGGCGGCCGCGCAACAAGGAGATGCGACGGCCCAGTGGCTCTTGGCCCGCTGCCTGCAAGAAGGGGCGGGCGTCCAGAAGGACGCCGAAGCCGGCTTGGCGTGGTTGCGGCAAGCGGCGGATAGTGGGCTGCCGGTCGCCCAAACCGACCTCGGCGATCGCTACTACCGGGGTCAAGGCGTGGAGGAGGACGCAAGCGAGGCGTTCCGCCTTTACACCGCAGCCGCGGTTCAGGGGTTCCCAGAGGCGTATGTGGACCTCGGCGATTGCTATTGCGAAGGCAGGGGGGTGGCGGAAAACCAGGCCGAAGCAGCAAGGCACTATCGCATGGGGGCGGAAGCGGGCTGGGCAAGGGGGCAAGACAGCCTCGGCCACTGCTACCTGAAGGGGTCCGGCGTCGAACACGATCAGCCCCAGGCAGCCAGGTGGTATCGCAAGGCCGCGGAGCAGGGGCTGGCGAGCGCCCAACACAACCTGGGCTGGTGCTACGAATTCGAGAAAGGTGTGAAGAAGAACTGGGGCGAGGCGGCGAAGTGGTATCACAAGGCGGCAGAACAGGGCATCGCCGAGTGCCAATTCGCGCTGGGCAATTGCTACAAGCACGGCTATGGAGTCGAGCAGGATCTCGCCCAGGCGGAACAGTGGTATCGCAAGGCGGCCGGCCAGGGGTATTTCGGTGGCGAGGATGACGACCGCGCGGTCAAAGAGGGGAAGCCTCCGGATAAGCGCGGAGGCAGCAGGAAGGAACTTACCCTAAAGGTCTTGCAGCGGCACGGCCTTCTGCAACAGGGCACCGAAATTGAACCGATGCCGGACGCGATCACCGAAGATGCCTCCAAACAGGACCCGAAAGTCCTGCGCACGAATGGGTAATTTAGCATCCAAGAAATCCGTAATATGGGCCCACGACGGCGCCGCATACTCCCTAACGGAACTCTCGTGCAAACTGGAACAGTTCGGGCTGTGGTGGGTCCGGCCCAAGACGTACGAACTATGGCGAATCGTCGGGCGAACAGAATCCTTGTGGGAGCAAGCGGACAAGTTGCGTTAAGGCGCGGCGGGGTGCCGAAGACCCAAGGCGGCGGGCGATCGCTCGTGGCCGCAAGGGCCAGCACCGAGGCCCAAAGGATGAATATGAAAACCAACGACCCTCCGGCGAGGATAGCGGCCTTCAAACAGGCGAAGGGCGGCGGAGTTTCCTGGTTCCCACGCAGACCCTGGGAACCATGGCGTTCACCGCCCAAAGAAATACAGCAGCATCTTATCGAACCGCCCCCCCCACGCCGCCTCGTTGTGTTCGCCGCCGGCCACTTCCCAATACAGATAATCCCGACCCGGATTGAGGCCGGCCGCGTCGAAGCACGCGACCAGCCGCCGCGTCGAGCGGATCGACGGCGTGACGTGGCCGCGGGCGCCGTCCTCGCGCGTGCCCATGTCCAGCCAGAAGCGCATCCGCCGCATCCAGGCCGGGTCGCCGTCCTCGATCTCCTGCAACGCCGCGCCGTCCGCCCACCACAGCGACGGCGACACCACCCCGCACAGCGCGAACCGCTCGGAATGCTCCCGCGCCATCGACAGCGAAACCAGGCCGCCCATCGACGAGCCGGCGACGGCCGTATGGCGGCGATCCGGCCGCGTGCGGTAGCGGCCGTCGATGAACGGCTTGACCTCCTCCAGCACGAAGCGGGCGTAGAGCGGGCCGCGGCCGCCGGTCTGCTCCTCCTCATCACGGTGGTAGGCGTACTCATCCATGCGATCCGGCGTGTTGTCGATCCCCACCAGCAGCAGCGGCGGGATGCGCCGCGCCAGGATCAGGCGCTCGGCCGTGGCGTCGGCGTCCCAGGCGACGCCGAAAGCGGCCCGCGCCGGGTCGAACAGGTTCTGGCCATCGTGGAGATAAAGGACGGGGTAACGCTGCTTCACGTCGGCGTCGTAGCCGGGTGGGACGTAGACCGTCAGGGTGCGGCGGTTGCCGAGGAAATGGGAGTACCAGCCCTCGTGGGTTTCGCGGCGGCCGGGGGCGATTGGGCGACGTTTGCTCATGCCGTCACTTCTTCGGCAGCGCGTGCGGGGCCAGCCCGTACAGCGATTCGGCCGCCTCCATGAGCGTTTCCGACAGCGTCGGGTGGGCGTGCATCGTCAGCGCCACGTCGCGGGCCGATGCCGACATTTCGATCGCCAGCATCGCCTCGGCGATCATCTCGCCGGCCTCCACGCCGACGATGCCCACGCCCAGCACGCGGTCGCCCTCCGGGTCGAGGATCAGCTTTGTCAGCCCCTCGGTGCGGCCCAGCGTCATGGCCCGGCCGGAGCCGACCCACGGGAACTTGACCACCTTCACCTCGCGGTTCTGCCGCTTCGCCTCCGTCTCCGTCAGGCCGCAGTACGCCACCTCGGGGTCGGTGAAGACCACGGCCGGCACGGCCCGTGCGTCGTAGACCGCCGACTCGCCCGTGATGACCTCCACCGCGACCTTGCCCTCGAACGTCGCCTTGTGCGCCAGCATCGGCTCGCCGGCCACGTCGCCGATCGCGTATATCCGCTCGGCCGTCGTCCGCCGCCGTTCGTCCACCTTGACGAAGCCCTTCTCGTCCACCGCCACGCCCGCCTGATCCAGGCCGAGATCCTTGCTGTTCGGCTTGCGGCCCACCGCCGTCAGCACGCGGTCGAAGATCGGCTCCTTCTCCTTGACGTCGGCGCCTTCCAGCACGGCCTTGATTCCCTTCGGCGTCTCTTCGAGCTTCGCCACCTTCGTATTGAGGTAGATTTTGTCGAACAATCCTTCCAGGCGCTTGTGGAGAGGCCGGACGAGATCGCGGTCGCAGCCCGGCAAGAGTCCGTCGGTCAGCTCGACGACTGTTACCTTGCTGCCGAGGGCGGCGTAGACGTAGCCCATTTCCAGGCCGATGTAGCCGCCGCCGACCACCAGGAGCCGGCCCGGCACGTCCTCCAGCTTCAGCGCCCCGGTCGAGTCCATGACGCGCGGCGTCGGCAGGTCCAGCCACGGCAGCTTGGTCGGCGACGAGCCGACGGCGATGATGCAGTTCTTGAAGCGGTACGTCGCGCCGCCTTCCACCTGCACCGTCTGGCCGTCCGCGAACCGGCCGCGACCGTGAACGTGATCGATCTTGCGGGCCTTGGCGAGGCGGCCGAGGTTGCCGGTCAGCGTCTCGACGACCTTCTGCTCCTGGGCGCGGACGACGTTGATGTCGATCTTGGGCGAACCGAGCTGGACGCCGAGGTGGGCGGCGTCGCGGGCGTCGGTGATGAGCTTGGCGACGTGCAGGAGCGCCTTGGACGGGATGCAGCCGACGTTGAGGCAGACGCCGCCGAGCCGTTCGCCGGCGTCGATGAGCGTGACCTTCAGGCCACGGTCGGCGGCGAGAAACGCGGCGGGATAGCCGCCGGGGCCGGCGCCGAGGACGACGAGGTCGGTGTCTTTCACTTCGGGCATCGCGTGCTTCCTCTCCAAACCGGGCCGCGGCGGCCTACGCCTTGGTCTCCAGGCTCATCCTATGGTTCCGGCAAGGGTGTGGGCGACGCGCCTGCCGGTTGCAGCGTCTGCACAAGGCCGCATCCTTGCGCCAAGTGGTGCGGGGCTTGGCGCACACTTAAGTCGTTGGCGGATAACGCTTTTCCGGGCCTTGCGCCATTGCGCCAAACTCTTCGGCGCCCCTTTTCTTTTGCCGATGGTCTTTGAACGACCAAGGGCGCCCGGTCGCCGCCCCACGGGGCCGGTGAGCGCCTGTCCGACCTGCGCCACGTCGGCGAGCGGCCGCGGGGCTGGGGCAGCGCGCGGCGATCCCCACCGGCGAACATGACGGCACGGAGCGGATCGATGGAAGGCGGATCATGACGCACCTCGACGTTTGCGGGAGCGCAGCGCGAAGCCCGATTGTACCGCGCGGGAAGGGCATCAAGGGAGAGGTAAAAGGAGGGGAAATGTATGTTTATGAGCGCCGGTGGGCGCCGGGAGGGCGCGACCGGCGCCTGGCGGTCGATTGTTTCGCCCGCCGCTGCTCGGGTCAGCCTCCGCGAACTCGCCTCTGCCAGACCCGAGGAGAGCGGCGGTCGTGGAAGATTCTGATCACTTCGACTCGGTCAGCGCGCACCCGGTAGAATATGCCGTAGGAAAACCGTCGAACCTGCGCACGCCTCACCCCCGGCCGTAACTCCGGATACCCTTCGGGCTGCTCGCCCCCCGGACCAGTGTGTTCCGCACCTCGCCGACCAGTTCTGCGCCTAGACCGCCAGACTGACGCTCGTGCCAGGCGGCCGCATCGTCCAAGTCCGCCTCGGCCTCGGGCGACAGGAACGCTGGCAGCGTCATCCCGGAAGCCTCCCAAGTACCCGCGCCTCCACCTCGGCCCACGGGCGTAAGGCCGTCGGGTCGGCGTCCATCAGGGCGAGCCGGCGGTCCAACTCCCGGTCCTGTTCGTCGGTCAGGTCCGGCGGCGGCTGCTCCGGCAAGCTGTCCCAAATCTCCGAGATGAGCCGGAGCCGCTCGGCGGGGCTAAGGCGGTCGATGCCCAGCGAAGTGAGAAGCGAAGACATGCGCGATCTCCGGTCGGGGGAACGATACCCTTGCAGCTTACCCGGCGGACTCATCCCTGCAAAAGCCGCCGTCTCGGTCCAGGCCACGCTCATGTCGGCAGCCCCAGCCGCCGCCGCACTTCTCCGGCCGGAACCAGGCGGCCGGCCCGGCAATTCTCCAGGCCGGCCTCGATCGACTGGCGGACGTAGATCTCGTAAAGCAGGTCCTCCCAGCTGGCGTCGGCGGGCAATTGCTCGACGAGCCGGCGGGCCTCATCTCGGACGCTGGTAGTCGGCATCGGCGGGTCCTCTGGAAAGGGGATCCTCCCACCGTACCGAACCGCGGCCTCTCGGGGCAACACTGCTGCAGCGCCCGGTTCGGCGACTGGCGAAATCAAACTCAAGGTACTCGCATTCGGTTGCGGGGTCGGGGATCGGCAAGCCGTCTTCACGCAGCCCCTCCCAATGCAAGGGGACTGCCTCGGCGATTAACTTCCTGACCTCCGCGGCGGTTTTGCCCACGGCGACGCAACCGGGCAGATCGGGGACATAGGCGCCGTAGCTGGTGGGGCCTTTTTCGATGACGATGGCGTAACGCATCATTCCACCTCCGGCAATTGCGCCTGTTTCCGGATGCTCTTTAGGAGGTCGCCTTTTCCCTTCTTCCCCTAAATGTGCCCGTCCCCTTTCCTTTCCCGTCCCTGCATGGGCACCTTCTTCCGGAAGACGACGTGCAAGGCGCTCGGCGTACTCACATGCTCGGCACATTCGTAGCCCAGCCTGACCATGTCTACCCCAGCGAACAGCCGCTCCCCGGCGCCGAGCAGAACGGGCGAGATCGCCAAGTGCATCTCGTCGATCAGGCCCGCCGATAAACACTGTTGGATGGTGGCCACCCCTCCGCCCACCCGGACATCCTGGCCGCAAGCGGCCGCACGGGCACGTTGGAGCGCTTCCGGTAGGCCTTCGGTTACAAAATGGAAGACCGTGCCGCCCTTCATTTCAACCGGTTCGCGTGGGTGGCGAGTGAGGACGAACACGGGACAATGGTAAGGCGGAGTGTCGCCCCACCATCCTTTCCACGATTCGTCCGGCCAAGGGCCGCGAATAGGGCCGAACATATTTCGACCCATGACCCAGGCGCCGATGTTCTGGAAGCCTCGAGCGGCGAAGTCGTCGTCGGTCCCAGTTGATCCGCCGTCGTTGCCGAACAACGCCTTCTGGAATGTGCGAGTGCCGATGAGCCAACCATGCAACTCCAACCCGCCAACTCCGAGGGGGTTGTCCAGTCCTTGGTCCGTACCTGCCCCGAACCCGTCCAAGGAAATGGTAAAGCCCTCCACGCGAACCTTGGTCGTCATGTTCGACTCCTGCGTGCCCAGCGTGCGCCCTTCGGCCGCCGAACGCCGCGCTCAGCAGCCGGGGCCGCGGAGCGACAGAACGCCACGGAAAGCCTAACGGCAGCGGCTGGTTCGGCGCGACACGCTCAACCCAACAGTACCCGGAACTGCTCCCGATCCGGCCCGCTGTCCCGGAGGATCTTGCTCATCAGCCCCGGTCCAATCGTCTCGCCCGCGTGTACGGGAACCACGGTCGTGCGTCCATCCGCGTGCCGCAGGAAGTGATGACTGCTGCGAATCCGCACCACGGCAAACCCGCCGCGCTCCAGCGCTCGGATCACATCCGCCCCGGTCAACGCTGGTAGCTTGCCGCTCATGCGGGAACACTCACGCGCTGGACGCCGACGAACTCCAGTCCGCCGGCCTCCTCGGCCTTCACCTCCAGGCACAAGGCGATCGCCTCCCGCACCCGGTCTATCAGTTCGTCGAGCGAACGGGCCTGGGTATGGCAACCCGGCAGCGCGGGAACGGAGGCGACATAGTAGCCCTCCTCGTCGCGCTCGATGACCACACTGAACTCGCGGCTCATAGGGCCTCCGTGAGACTTACCGAGACCAGCATCTCCCAAGATAGGGTATCTGTCGGCCGAACAAGCCGCAATGGGCCGCAGCGATCCGCAAGCCCTCCTGTCGTCGAACATCACGCTCAGCCGCCGGGGCCTCGGCGATTAACTTCCTGACCTCCGCGGCGGTTTTGCCCACGGCGACGCAACCGGGCAGATCGGGGACATAAGCGCCATAGCTCGTGGGGCCTTTTTCGATGACGATGGCGTGACGCATCTTTCCACCTCCGGCAATTGCGCCTGTTTCCAGATGCTCTTTAGGGTCTTGGTCGGCGCGTCAACATTCGCCTGACCGGACACGGTGACGCGCCCTTTCTTGACCGCGTGCTTCGAGGAAATATGAGTCTGTTTATCCTAATTGTCATAAAACGAAACGAACCGATTTTGCGATGTTCCCTTTTGCGCTCGCTTTTCTCTAAATGTGCCCGTCCCCTTTTTCCGCCCGCCGTCAGGTGCAGCGCCTGGTTCGGCGGCGTGAGCCTTCAGCCGCCCGTTGGCCAAGACCACCCACTCTTCGCCAGGCCAGTTTGATCGGCGTTTTCTGACAACGGCTTCATGAGCAGCGGGACGTAATACTCCGCCGTCTCGAATACCTTGCGCATTCTCTCATCGACTAATTTAATACGGTTATGGGCTTGTGCTGGGATTGGGAACGGTGGTTGTTTTCCGAGAGGATCGACAATTGACAAGCTGTTGCCATCCCAACGCGCGATGCCCTCGACCGCGCCATACTCATCCTTGCCGCCAGGAACCTCCGTGATGATGAAGGCGCCTAGATTCTTGCCATCGACCCAGTTTGGTTCCATGAAAACCTCAACTGCCGAACCAGTGATTCTGCGTCGCCACGCCGATTCGCGGCAGAGACGGATTCGGCCTTGTCTCACCCTCTTGACGCGCTCAGGGCAGTCTCGTGATGGTCACCGGGCCGGCGGGGACAACCTCGATTCGCAACTCGGAGCCTTGCAGCAAGGCCATTCCGAGGAGCGGCTGGGCATCGGCGGCCTCGACTTCCACGCTCCGCGGCTGGCCGTGCCAATCCACCGTCGCCACATAGACGTCAAATACCAGGATGCTCCCGTCGGCCAGCTGCCCCTGCTGGCGGCACAGCCACGGCAGCCCCAGCGCGGCGACAAGCGCGGGCGGCAGCGTCAGGAAGCCGTTGAAACCTGTGTCGATGACCAGTTCCACTTCATGCGGCTGACCACCGGCGTCGCGGACGGTCAACCGGAGCAACGGCTCCAAGTCCGCGTTGACGACGCCCGTCATCATGTCCGCACCGCCCGCACGCGGGGGCCGAAGCGATGGACGGCCGGGCGGCCGACGCGGACGCACCAGATCTGCGCAGCGGGCTGGCGCGCCAACAAGCGTTGGGAGGCGGTCAAGGTATCGTCGGCCATCTTGAAGGCCCCCGTGTCCACGTCAAGGGCCACCACCTTGCCGTCATTGCCGGCCTCCACCTGGGGGCGCATGCGCTGCTCGTAAAGGGCTGTGCCGCGACGGGCATGCTCTTCTTTGCTGTAACGCGGTTGGCGTCCGATCATGGTTGTTCTCCCACCTGGCGAGAGAAGGTATGCACCCATCCCCATTGTAGGAATCGGCGTGGAAGCGCGCTTGGGCCGGAGACGGGAAAGGGGAAGGGCACATTTGATCCAGCAAATGTGCCCTTCCCCTTTCCCGTCCTATGCTTCTATCAAGTGCTATTGAAAGCCGCCCGCACTTCCGGGCTGTGCAGCACGAACAGGCACCAGATCCCAATCGGCAACCCGGCAAAGCAACACACCAGATTGCACATGGCGGCCAAGCACCCAAGCACAGCAAAAGGGTAGGCGCGAAGTCGACTCATGGCAAGAGCGCCGAACACTTGGATGAGGCTGGCCAAGCCGACTCCTGCATATATTGTCGCGCTGAACAGCTCCATCTTCCTCATATCCGAGGCGCTCGATACGCGCCGGGCATCTTTGCCATATTATCTAAATCCATTGAGGACATGAAAAGACCAGAACAGACCCCTATGAAACTCAAGAAGCATCCGATACCACCGACGGCCAGCAACGAAACGGCTGGCATCGCAACCATCGCTGCCGCTTGCCCTAACTCTGGTCTCGTTGGATCGGGTTCGGCCAAGGCATTCCTCGCAGGAACGGTCAACTCGTGCTGCAGCTTCGGCATTTAACCCTCCGCCCGATCATCTGTTCCTTTGTCCAAAGGCGCTGTCCGCACGAAGCGCAGTCGAAGGCGATTGTCTGAACGGCACCCATCTTTGAGGCAGCGGCGCTGGGATTCTTTGGGTGTGCCCTCTTTACTTTTTTCGTCATAAAGACGTAAAAGCCATACGCTGCGGAAATCAGACCGACGAGTCCGGATAGGAAGCCCACAACCTCGTTCAGAGTAGACCACATCTGTATACTCCGGGGCGGGATAGCTATCCATTGAATGCCGATGTCGCCGAACCACTGATTCTGCATCGCCACGGGTGGTAATGCTACCCGATTTCCTCCACCCTGCAAGCAAACACCTGTTGCCGCAGCCCATTTTCCCGACGGACAGTCGATGCCCTGATCGAGAGGACGCTCTCCTCCGGATCGTGCCTAAACGCCCTCCGTTATGCGTGCAGCAGCATCAGCAGCGGATTCTCCAGCATCTCCGCCACCCGGCGCGTGAAGCGGGCCGCCGCGGCGCCGTCGATGACGCGGTGGTCGTAGGACAGCGACAGCGGCAGCATCAGACGCGGCGTGATCTGGCCGTCGCGCACCACCGGCTCCAGACGGCCGCGCGACAGGCCGAGGATGGCCACCTCCGGGTAGTTCACGATCGGCGTGAAGCCGGTGCCGCCGATGCCGCCGAGGTTCGTGATCGTGAACGTGCCGCCCTTCAGCTCCGCCGCGTCGAGCTTCCGCTGGCGGGCGCGGTCGGCTGTGGCCGTCAGCTCCTCGGCCAGCTCGGCGACGCTCTTCTGGTCCACGTCGCGCAGCACCGGCACGAGCAGGCCGTTCTCGGTGTCCACCGCGACGCCGACGTGATAGTAGCGCTTGAGGATCAGCTGGTTGTTGGCCGAGTCGAGGGTGGCGTTGAAGTTCGGGAACTGGCGCAGCGCGACGGCGACGGCCTTCAGCGCGAAGGCCGTCACGGTCAGCTTCGGCCCCTTGCCTTCCTGCGCTTTGCGGAACGCATCCAGGTCGGTGATGTCGGCCAGATCGTGCTGCGTGACGTGCGGGATCGAGGCTCCAGGCCAGGCTCATCTGGCGGGCGGTCGCCTTGCGCACGGCCAGCATCGGCTGCCGCTCGACGGGACCCCACTCCTCGAAGTTGGGCAGCGGCGGCGCCTGCACGCCGGCGCCGCCCACGGCCGGCGCAGGCCCGTCGGAGGCCAGTTGGCGGACGTACGCCTTCACGTCCTCCTCGACGACGCGGCCGGCCCGGCCGCTGCCGGGCACCTGATTCAGGTCGATGCCGAGTTCGCGGGCCAGGCGGCGCGTGGAGGGGCCGGCCGGCGTGAGGCGGTTGACCGCCGGGATGGGCGCGGCCACGGGGGCGGCCGGCTTGGTCGGCGCCGCGGCGGGCTGCGGCCTGGCGGGCGCTTCCTGTTTCGGCGGTTGGGGAGCGGCGGCCGGCTCCGCCTTCTTCGCCGGCGCGGCTGTTTTCGTCGCCTCGCCGTTGCCGCTGCCGTCAAGGAGGCAGATGACCTGGCCGACCTTGATCTGGTCGCCGGGCTTGACGCGCACGTCGGTGACGCGGCCGGCCGCCGGCGACGGCACGTCCAGCGCCGTCTTGTCGGCCTGCACTTCGAGGATCACCTGGTCCTTGGCCACGGTGTCGCCGGGGCGCAGCGCACCGCGTTGACCTCGACCGCGTCCACGTTTTCCTTCAGCGCCGGCAGCTTGATCTCGATGGCCATCGCCCGCATTCCTCCCAAATTTCACCGCAGAGAACGCAGAGAACGCAGAGAAGACAAAAACCAGTGTTCAGAGAACGGCACGTCTCGGAACCAATTCTTTTCTTCTCTCTGCGCTCTCCGCGTTCTCTGCGGTGAAATCTTTTTCGACGGCTTCACGCTCGCATCGGACTGATCTTTTCCGGGTTGATCTCGAATTTGCGGATCGCCTGCTGCACCACGTCCGCCTTGACGGCCCCGCGCTGGGCCAACTGATAAAGCGCCGTGACGGCGATGCACTCGGCGTCCACCTCGAAGTGCCGCCGCAGGGCCGCCCGCGTCTCGCTGCGGCCGAAGCCGTCGGTGCCCAGCACGAACAGGCCGCCGGGGACCCAGCGGGCGATCATGTCCGGCACCGCCCGCATGTAGTCGCTGGCCGCCACGAAGGGGCCGTCCTCCTTCGCCAGCACGGTCTGGACGTAGTTCTGCCGCGGCTTTTCCGTCGGGTGCAGCAGGTTCCAGCGCTCCACCTCCAGCGCCTCGCGGCGCAGCTCCTTGTAGCTGGTCGCGCTCCACACGTCGGCCGCCACGCCGAAATGTTCCGCCAGCAGCTCCTGCGCCCGCAGGGCGTGCGGCAGGATCGGCCCGCTGCCGAACAGCTGCGCCTTGGGCGCCTTCGGCTTCGCGTTCGCCGCCGGCCGCAGCTTGTACAGGCCCTTGAGGACGCCCTCGGTCGATCCTTCCGGCATCGGCAGCATGGGGTAATTGTCGTTATAGAGAGTGATGTAGTAGAAGAGGTCTTCGCGCGCCTCCTGGTACATGCGGCGGATGCCGTCGCGCACGACGACGGCCAGCTCGAACGCCATCGCCGGGTCGTAGGCCGCGATCGTCGGCACGGTCGCGGCCAGCAGGTGGCTGTGGCCGTCCTCGTGCTGGAGGCCCTCGCCGTTGAGCGTGGTGCGGCCGGCCGTCGCCCCCAGCAGGAAGCCGCGCGTCCGCAGGTCGGCCGCCGCCCAGATCAGGTCGCCGATCCGCTGGAAGCCGAACATCGAATAGTAGATGTAAAACGGGATCATCGGCACGCCGTGCGTGGCGTAGGCGGTGCCGGCCGCGATGAACGAACACATCGAGCCGGCCTCGGTGATGCCCTCCTCCAGGATCTGGCCGTCCTTCGCCTCGCGGTAGGCCGCCTGCTGGAACTCCGCATCCACCGGCTCGTACAGCTGGCCGACGTTGCTGTAGATCTTGTACTTGGAGAAGAAGGGGTCCATGCCGAAGGTGCGCGCTTCGTCCGGCACGATCGGGACGACGTACTTGCCGAGGTTGGGGTCGCGCAGCAGGCGAGCCAGGATGTCCACGAAGACGCCGGTGGTGGACGGCTTCTTGTCGGCGCTGCCGGCTGCGTAGGCCTTGACGAAGTCCTCGCCGGGCGCCTGCAACGGCGGGCACTGTACTCGCCGCGCCGGCTGCGGGCCGCCCAGCGCCTCGCGGTGCTTTTTGAGGTACTGAATCTCCTCGGAATCCTCGGCCGGCTTGTAGGGGGCGGCCTTGGAAGCGGCCTCGTCGGGCACGGCCAGGCCGAAGCGGTTGCGGAACTCGATGAACTGCTTGGCGTCCATCTTCTTGACCTGATGGGCGATGTTCTTGCCCTCGCCGGCCTCGCCCAGGCCGTAGCCCTTGACGGTGTGCGCCAGGATCACGGTCGGCCGCTCCTTGTACTCCACCGCCGCCTTGAAGGCCGCGTACACCTTCTCCGGGTCGTGGCCGCCGCGCTTCATTTTTTCCAGCTGCTCGTCGGTCATGTGTTCGACCAGCTTGAGCAGCTCGGGGTACTTGCCGAAGAAGTGCTCGCGGAAATAGGCCCCGCCGGCGACGGTGAACTTCTGGAACTCGCCGTCCACCACCTCGCCCATGCGCCGGACCAGGAGGCCGGTTCGGTCGCGCTCCAGCAGCATGTCCCAGTCGCCGCCCCAGATGACCTTGATGCACTTCCAGCCAGCCCCGCGGAAGGCGGCCTCCAATTCCTGGATGATCTTGCCGTTGCCGCGCACCGGGCCGTCGAGCCGCTGCAGGTTGCAGTTGACCACGAAGATCAGGTTGTCGAGGCCCTCGCGCGAGGCCAGGGTCAGCGCGCCGAGCGACTCCGGCTCGTCGCATTCGCCGTCGCCCATGAAGCACCAGACGTGCTGGCCGGCCGTCTTGGCCAGGCCGCGGTGCTCCAGATAACGGTTAAAGCGGGCCTGGTAAATCGCCATGATCGGCCCGAGTCCCATCGACACCGTGGGGAACTGCCAGAAATCGGGCATCAGCCACGGATGCGGGTAGGACGACAGGCCGCCGCCTTCCGCCTGCTCCTGGCGGAAGTGGAGCAGCTTCTCCTCGCTGAGCCGGCCTTCCAGGAAGGCGCGGGCGTAGATGCCCGGCGAGGCGTGGCCCTGGAAGTAGACCTGATCGGCGCCGTCGGGATGGTCGGGGCCGCGGAAGAAGTGGTTGAGGCCAATTTCGTAGAGCGTGGCCGACGACGCGAAGGTGGCGATGTGGCCGCCGAGGGTGCCGTCCTTTTTGTTGGCCCGGACGACCATCGCCATGGCGTTCCAGCGGACGAGGCTTTTGAGTCGGCGTTCGACGTCGCGGTTGCCGGGGAAGAGGGGCTGGCGAGAGACCGGGATCGTATTGATGTACGGCGTGTTGGCGCTGAACGGGACGTGGACGCCGGAGACGTTGGCGCGATGTTTCAGCTCCGTGAGGATGTAGCGCGCCCGGTCCTCGCCGCGGGCCTGGATGAGGGAGTCGAGCGCGTCGAGCCATTCTTTCGTCTCGGCGGCGTCGTCGTCGTCGGGCGCGGCGCGGTTGGCGGGGCGGTCGCCATTGCTGCCGATGACGGCGGGTTCGCCAATGGCGCCATTGTCTTTCACGACGCCCTCGACTCCGGCTTCCTTGGTCCGCTCAGCCATGGCACGATCCCCCGCGATCTTCTCGCAAACGATGGTTCCTATCAGCATTCTATGGGGATCGCGGATGCGGAATAGATGGGGAGCGGCAGAGCCATCTGGCCCGCGCTCCTGTGCGGCGTCTCGGGCCGCATGGCCGGCCCGACAGCCGATTCGATTTGCTACGCCAACCGCCGGTTCGCATCGGTGTCCAATCCGCACACGACTGCATCCTGTCCGGCTCGTCTTCGGTCCACGGCCGCCGCCAAATCAAGCATCGCCCCGCGAAACACGGCGCCTGACGCTCCAGACTCCCGCTCCGCCTTGTGAATCGTCGGTGCGACCGGCGCCGCCTGGAGCGGATCGGTCGTCATCGCTCCATCCCGGCAGACCGATCCGGCCGTTGCGCCAAGACGCAGGTCATATCTCCAGCCGGATTGGCTCCTTGGCCTGGTGCATCTGCTTCCGTGAGCCGCACCTTCCCACGCGAGAAGTGTAACGCAAACCTGCGTCCGGCATTCCCTTTCGGTCCAGTGAAGGCGCTGGGGCTCGAACCCAGGACCTACGGATTAAAAGTCCGTTGCTCTACCGACTGAGCTACGCCTTCCAAAGCATTCGCTTACTTGATGTTACGTCAATTCTCGTCGGCTCTCCTTCTTTCCTTTACACCCGCGTATACACCCGCTGCAATCGGGGAAGCGGCCGACTCGTCGGAGCGGGTCGGCCGTGAACACAGCAACACCCGTTCTGAGAAGGCCGTTGCCATGTCCGATAAGCATTCTACTGCCGAACCCGCCCGAAGCAAACCCGCCAAGCCTTGCACCGAGTTCCCCTCTTTCCTCACGCCGCCGGCGTCTGGGCCAAGAAGATCCGCGGCAAGATGCACTACTTCGGGCCGTGGGATGACCCCGACGCCGCCCTGGCGAAATACCTGGAACAGAAGGACGCCCTGCACGCTGGCCGCAAGCCCCGCGAGGCCGCGGAGGGAATCACGGTCAAGGACCTGGCGAACCGCTTCCTCAACGCCGAGCAGCAACTCGTTGACGGGGGCGAACTGTCGCCCCGGACGTAGGCGGACTACAAGGAGGCGAGCGACTTGGTGGTGTCCGGCTTCGGCAAGGGCCGGCTCCTCGCAGACCTGGACCAAGACGACTTCGCCGCCCTGCGGAATAAGCTGGCGATGAAGTGGGGACCGTTTCGGCTTGGCAAGGTCATCCAGTGCGTCCGCTGCCTGTTCAAGTTCGCCTACGACGCCGAAATGGTTCCGGCGCCGGTTCGGTTCGGGCCGGGCTTCAAGCGGCCGTCGAAAAAGACGCTGCGTTTGCACAAGGCCAAGCAGGGGCCGAAGCGGTTCACGGCGGAGGAAGTCCTCCGGCTGATCGACGCTGCCGACTTCGGCCCTGGACCTGGAAGGCGGCTGGATCGACTTCCCGCGGCCGAAGACCGGCATACCCCGCCGGGCCGCCCTTTGGCCGGAAACTGCGGCTGCTCTGCGTGCAGCCGTGGCGAAGCTGCCGGAACCCAGGGACGAGGCCGACGCCTTCCTGGTCTTCGTGACAAAGGACGGCGGCGGCTGGGGCAAGGACATTGCGGACTCGCCGATCACCAAGGAAACCCGGAAACTCCTCGACAAGCTCGGGATCGACGGGCGCCGCAACTTCTACACCCTGCGCCACAGCTTCCGAACGGCGGCGCCTTGCGAACAATCTCCTTTCATGGTATGATTTATCCTTACCCCCCGTGTCAGCCGAGGGAGCGCCGGATGAGGATAACAGAAGAGGTCGCCTCGTGGGTCGTCTACCAAATGAACCTCCACGGCAAGCAGGCCGGCATGAACGCCGTCTGCGAGCAGGGGGAGTGGGACGACATGGAGGCCGACCGCCCCGGCTACCACACCCTCATACGAGCGGGCATCGCGAACGAGTGCGAGGCGGAGAAGCTGGCGAGGGGCGCCTCAGGCGACGCGAAGCCTCGGTCGCGCCGATAAGGAATGGTGCGACAATGAGCGGCCTTGTGGGCCGGATCGCGCCCACTTCCGAATTTCGTAGAATGTGGAGGGGCAATCCTCGAAAAGGAGAACCCGTGAAAGAGTCGTTCGACGGCCTGATGCGGGAGATGGACGAGGCGTGCGAGCTCATGCGGTCCTTCACGCTCGGCCGGCGGGGCTTCACCCAGCAAGACGGCGTCGGCGTGATCGACCGGGTCCGCGATCTGTGCGTGCGCATGCAAGAAGGTTTGGACTCGGGGAAACACGGCAAGGAAACGGCGCAGGCAGTCGGTGCGGCCAGGGGCCAGATCCTGGCGGCGCGGGCCCGCCTCGACCTGCTGCGGAAGTGAATCGCCATGAACAAGTACACGGTCAGCCGCGCGTGATGACCCCTTCCAGAGCGTCCTGGAAGTCGTCGAGACCGACCGCCACATCCGTCGCGTCCGCAGGGTCGCCCAAGGTCAGGAGCACCTCGTTACGCCGGACTTCAACCCGGAGCCGCATTTTCGCCCCATGCGGCGGGGAAATGCCCTCGACCGTAAACCCGTCGGGCGGCGCGTCCGTGACCGCGGTCAGCAGGTCGTCCGCCTGGACCAGGATCCTTCCCCGCTCCTTGCCTCCGACATGGTCGGTGAAGGTCAGGACGACGCCCTCCCCGCCCAGCGCGGCGCTGAGCCGTCGCTCCACGCCGGTGGTCTGCGATATGCCGTAAATCGTCATCATGCGCCTCTGTTCCGTTTGTGCCTCCTCGGATCTTAACCGACTTGCTCTTCACGTACAGGCCGGTTTGGTCGCCCTGAAACCGCCCAGTATCCGGCACGTCCCCATCCACGGCCAGGACGTGGGCCTCCTCCAGGCATTCGTTTGGGTACGGCGGGAAGTCGTTCACCACCAGCTCGATCTTCCCGAACCCCCGCATAAACAGGCGCGGCAGGAGCTTCCACAGTAAGCTCCGTCGTTGCCGTCGCCCCTCCCCCTTGACCCCGCCGCCCTCCCGGCGACCATAGGGGGCGTGTCGGTCCCGTTCCACGGAGGGACGTGCCATGAAGTTCCGGCTGGGTGTGCTGCTGGTCGTCGGGGCCGCTGGCGAGGGCCGCATACCAGAGCCTTGCCTCGTCCGGGTCGGCATGAAATACTCGGAGGCACAAGCAATGCTAGGGAACCGCGCATACGAGCGCATCGGCGCACTTCTGGGCGGCGTGACGATATCAAGTGCAATCAGGCGAGATGACTGGATGGGCGGTCGTCAGGAATGGTCGATCTTCGTCAAGGGGAATGACCGAATCGAGAAGTGTTCGTTGCGATACGAGCCGTTCGCCGAAGCGCCCCCTGGCTGGACGCGATCCACGCAGCCTTCAGCCCCCGACCTGTCCCCTGATCCACACTCGCGGGCCGGGGAGGGGGCGGTAGAATGAGCGGTCAACGACAGCGGCCGGGCGAGAATCGCCCGGTCGCACGGCTTTGACCTGCGGAACCCGCTTGACTCACGGGTCGCGGTTCTGACCCACGGGACATGATACGCGGCCGGGCGACTTCCACCCGGCTTGGCTTTTACTCAAAAATCAGCGGGCGGTCTGCGACGGGCACCGAACAGGTCCGTCAGGATTCGATAGGCGGACGCGGCTTTGATGCTTTGAACGCGGTTGATGCAGAAATCGGGCGATTGATGCAAAAATGCCCATCGTCCCCGCTCATCCTACCGCCCCGGCCTTGCACCACGGAAGTCTCTTGAATCATTGTGCAGACGCCCATACCAAGCCACCCACCGCGACCCATACCGCGCATCCGAGGACGGACAGTATGAGCGTAACCGCGTTGAACCGCACGCCAGGGGCGAAGATGCACGGCAGCTGGCCGGCTATCATTACAACTCCAAATGCCTTGTCCTCAGCGTGCCAGCTCCGCAGCAACACGACCGGCCCGGCAAGGATTCGCGGATTGGGGTACACGCTGTCGCTCATGAGCCAACAGAGGTAGACGAAAACGGCTGCTGCAGCGACCGTGCCGGCGGCACGCAGGCACAGCCAGACGGCGGCTTGAGGATTAGGCCGCGGGACGGCGATGTTCGGCCAGTCGGTGACCGGCGGACCAGGTGGCAAGCCCGTCGTGACAGGGCGCGAGTTGCCGGGGGTCGGAGCATTCGTGATGTCGTCGTCGCTCATGAGCAGTCCCGCCGCGAGCTATATCCCGTCTTATGGTCGCCGGGAGGGCGGCGGTGGTCAAGGGGGAGGGGTGTGGCACGGGCCGGGATTGACCGCTCCCTGTCACGCCGCCGCCGGCGTCCCCACCCGCGCCTACAGGCGCGAGACCAGCCCCTTGCGGATTTCCTCTCCCAGGTTGTTCTTGCCCAGGTAGATGTCCCAGACGGCGCGCGAGAACTGCGGGCTCTTGATGAGCACGTCGGCGCGGCCGCCCAGTTCGCAGTGCAGGCCGACGCCGGGGACGTGGGTGAGCACGACGTGGTCGCCCTTCTGCGCCTCCTGCCCCTGCAGGAACTGCACCAGATCGCCGACCTCGGGGCCGAAGGCGGACTCCGGGTAGTTCTGCCGAATCGCCGCCCGGAACGCCTCGGCCATCTCCTTGCCCTCGACCGTCCGCTCCATCACCAGCTCCAGCCGCTTGGGGCAGTCGGCGGCGGCCAACTCGCCCGCGGTCCGCGGCTTCGCCCCCTCCTGGACGTAGCTGGCGACGGCGTACACGTTGATGAAATACTTCTGGCGCAATGCGGCTCCCGTCAGCGACAGCCGGACGGGCTTGCCGTCCACGGTCGCGTCCACGGCGATGGGGAACTGCGTGCTGCTGCCCGCGACGGGCGCCAGGTCGGCCGCGTGGGCCGCGGCCGATGCCAGCCCCAGCAGGGCGACGGCCAAGGTTCTGATCGCAAACATGGGTTTCCTCCTCCCCTTCCGGGCGCCGGCCGCGGCCCATCGCGGCGGAGCGTGAACGGCGACTCCGAAGCCCGCCGCCCAGATGCCCCAGGGGCGGATTATTTTCAAGAGGAGGATCGCCGCCGCGCCGCTCACGCGCGAAGGAACAGCCGGTTGCGGTACAGCCACCACAGCAACAGCCACTTCACCGCCAACTCGCCCAGTGCCTTCGCCGTCGGCCCGAACTCCCCGCAGGGGCGGATCAGACCACCGAAGACCTGGTCCGCGGTGTAGCCGAAGTCGATGAAGTGCTGCGCCACGTAGATGAGGATGGCGTTGGAGCCGATCACCACGAAGAAGTACACCCACCGCCGCCAGCCCAGGCCGTCGATGACGCCGTAGAACAGGGCCAGCAGGAGCAGGCTCCAGCCCCCGGCCCACAGCACGTAGGAACTCGTCCACAGGATCTTGATGATCGGAAAGACCAACGCCCACGCCCACCCCAGCGCCAGGCACGCCGCGCCGGCCGCCGCCAGCCCCAGGGTCTTCGCCGCCGGCCCGCGGGGCGTGCGCAGCCAGTGGCCGGCCAGCAGGCCGAGCAGCGTCGTGGCCACGGCGGGGATCGTGGACAGGTAGCCCTCGTTGTCCCCCAGGCCGACGCCGTCCTCGCCGTAGTACTCGGGGTTGATCCGGCCGGGCAGCAGAGCGCGGTCGATCCAGCCGGCGAGGTTGCCGGCCTTCGAGAGGTCGCCGGCGGCGCGGCCAGGCGCCGGGACCCACGCCAGCAGCGCCCAGTAGCCGACCAGCAGCGCGGCGGCGATGAGCGCCTGCGTCCGGGGGCCGGTGCGGAGGCTGATGAGGGCCGCGACGCCGTAGCAGACGGCGATGCGCTGGAGGCACGCCGGCATAACGAGCGCCTGCAAAGTCTAGCGTCAGGATGTCGTTGTGGAGCAGTCCGAGGGCGAACAGAAGGGCCGTCCGCCGCAGCACGCGGACATAGGGCGCCCACGGGGAGACGCCGGGCCGGGTGAGCTTGCCGAGGGAGTAGGGCATCGCCACGCCGACCAGGAACAGGAACAGCGGGAAGATCAGGTCGTAGAAATGGAAGCCCTGCCAATCGACATGCTCGAATTGCCCGTCGATGACGCCGGCGTAGCGCCACTTCGACCACGCGGCCCACGCATGGACGGCGGCGTCACCGCCGATGATCCAGAGCATGTCAAAGCCGCGCAGGGCGTCGAGGGAGAGGAGGCGCTCGCCGCGGGCGGGGACGGCCGCCGGCGCGCCGAAGGACTGGGGTCGGACGGCCACGGCGATCATGAGCGCGGGTATCCTCGTGTGCCATCGGGCAGGTAGGCGGCAAGGCGGCCAAACCTCGCCGGGGTCGGCGACGCTGACAGGCGCGGCGCGGGCTGGGGCCGGACCAGCACAGCGTGCAGCAGGCTAGCGCCCATGACGGCGACGCAGGAACCAGAGGCGGGGTCACACTTCCGCATGGCGGCCAGTGTAACCCGACGCCGGCCGCACCGCAAGCGGCCCGGCCGCAATCCCCGCCCCCCTCCCTTGACCCCCGCCGCCGGGCGCGGCAAGATGGGGCGTCCGATCCCGATCCTTTCCTAACCCGCGTCGGTCCCGAGGATGAGGAAGTGGTCGGCCCAGCCGCCGCGGCGCAGCCGCTCCACGGCTTCCGCGTCCACGGCCACGCGCTGGCCGCGCGCATAGACCATGCCGGCGTCGTCCGTCACCTCGCGGAAGGGGCCTTTATACAACACGATCGGCCGCGCCCCATCGCCCGGCCGCGCGGGCTTGTAGCCCTCCAGCCGCGTCTCGCGCATCTCCACGCCGTCCCGCACGAAGCAAGGCTTAACGTCCAGCTGCATCAGCCGCACGCCCTCGAATCCCGCCGACTCCAGCAGCCGCACCGGCGCCGACTCGACGGGCACGTGCTGCACCGCGGCCGCCGGACCCGGCAGCGCCGGCGCGGCAGCAAGCGGACGGTCGGCGGTCAGGACGTGGACGAACACGCGCCCGCCCGGCCGCAGCACCCGCCGCACTTCCGTCGCCAGGCACCGCCGCGTCTCCTCCGGCAGCGGCAGGTTCAGCGTGCCCAGCAGCCGGACCTCATCCACGCTCCCGTCCGCCAGCGGGATCGACGACGGCACGGGGTCGATCATGCGATGCTCCCACACGGTGGACGGCGCCGCGGGTTTGGGCGCCGCCGGCGACTCGCGGAGCGAGTCGCCCACCATCTCCGCCGTCGTCTGGCCCCGGCCGCGGTGGTCGATGTCTTCGTCGAGCGTGTAGATCTCCCATAGCGTTTGATCCGGGTCCGTCACCCAGAACTTGGTCTGCCGGGCGTAGCAGCACTCGACGCCTTCCTCGCGCTGCGAGCGGACGCCCGCCTGCTCCAACCGCTGCTGCATGGCGACCAGCGCTGCGGAGTCGGGGCATCCGGAAGCCGGCCTGGTTCCGCGCGCCGCCCTGGCCGCGCGGGTGCGGGTCCAGCGACAGCACCAGCAGCGGGTCGTCCAGCTCGAACTTGGCCTAGTCGTCGCGCCGCTTGGCCGGCGGCCGGCCGAACAGCGTCTGGTAGAACCCGACGGAGCGGCCCAGGTCGGAGACGTTCAGCGACAGGTGGAAGCGCACGGCCGGGACGGTCGGAAGCGTCGTACCCACGGGGAAAACTCCACGCAAGAGGGAATGAGTCCGGTTTATTCAAAATACACGTCGGTCTTGCCGTATTCGGCGTACTTGACGCGCAGCCAGCGGTGGAACTCCTCGTAGTGTTTCGTCCGCTGCTCGCCGCCGCCGGAGCAGCCGCCGTCGCTCAGCGTCACGCCGAAGCCGGCATAAACGTAAACCGTCTGGCCGCTGTTGGGCGGGGGGCGCCGCCGTTCTCCGCCCCGTCGCCGAGGATGCTCTCCGACATCATCGCGGTGTTGCTCAAGCCGTCCATCACGTCGCCGACGCGGAAGGGGTTCTGGGCCTCGAACATGCCGTCGGTGTTCCACGGGCTGCCGGGCGACGCACCGGGGGCGGTCGGATCAGGGAGAGAGAACGTTCAAACATTCTAACGAATGTCTTAATAACGGGCGTGAGGCCGGTCGTCAAGCGGCCCGGCGGGATTTCTTTGGGCAGTTCGGTCGCCGAATGGCGCAGAGCGTGGCCGAGCCTGGATATAGCCGTAGAATTCACCACCACGGGAACGATAAGGCGGGAAGGCTCCCCGGCGAATCCATTCGCCCGATCGAGGGATCGGCATATGTCCACGGCGGAAACCAAGCTGCTCCAGCTGCTCAAAGACCGCTCGTTCCAGCGCGGCACATTCCGCCTCGCCTCCGGCGCCGTCAGCGATTACTACATCGACGGCAAGATGACGGAGGTCTTCTCCGAAGCGGCCCACCTGATCGGCGAGATTCTGTACGAGCGCACCAAGGATCTGAGGATCGACGCCATCGGCGGCCTGGAAGTCGGTGCGGTGCCGTTGACGACCGCGGCGGTCATCAGCTACCACCTGCACGGAAGGGCGATGGAAGGGTTCTGGGTCCGCGACAAGGCCAAAGCTCACGGGACCCGAAAGCTCATTGAAGGCAACCTGAAGCCGCGGTCGCGCGTCGTCATCGTGGACGACGTGATCACCACGGGAACATCCTCTGTCAAGGCCATCGAGGAAGTGCGGAATTGCGAGTGCGAGGTCGTGTCCGCCGTCTGCCTGGTGGACCGCTTGCGCGGGGCGGAAGAGGCGTTCCGCAAGCTGGGAGTGGCGAACTTCCAGCCGATATTCACCATCCGCGATTTCGGGGTGGAAGTCGGCGCCCCGGCGAAACCTCCGGTTGAGCGTGTGCAACGCCCCTCTCCGGCGTCCCGTCAATTCATCTCCACCGCCTCCTCCCAGTGTTCGTAGAGCTGGGCCAGATGCGCCTTGACCTCCTCGAACGCCTTCGTCGTCTGCTTCACCTTGTCGCCGTCGCGGTACAGCTCCGGCGACGCGAGACGCTCCTCCAGCTCCCGCATCTCCGTCTCCGCAGATGCGATGTCCGCCTCGATCTCCGCCGCCTTGCGATAGGGGAATTTCCTCTTCCGCTTCTCCTTTTTCGTCCCTCCCTCCGGTCGCTCACGCTCCCGGCTCGCCGACGGCGACGCCGCCTCTTTTTCTTGGCCGTCGCCCCCCGCGCCGCCTCCTGCTGCGCACGCATCAGCTCGTAGGTGTCGTAATTGCCGTGGACCACCTGCGTGTTGCCCTGGCCGTCCAGCACCAGGAGCAGGTCCACCACCTTGTTCAGGAAATAGCGGTCGTGGCTCACCACGATCGCCGTGCCGTCGAACGCCGTCAGCGCCTGCTCCAGCGCGTCGCACGCCCACAAATCCAGGTGGTTCGTCGGCTCGTCCAGCACCAGCACGTTGACGCCCTGCGCCACCAGCCGCGCCAACGCCGCCCGGCTCTTCTCGCCGCCCGACAGCGCACCCACTTGCTGGTACACCTGGTCGCCGGTCAGGCCGAACCGGCCGAGCAGGTCGCGCATCCCCTGTTCCACCGCATCCGGGTCGTCGCCCGGCCAGACCGCCCGGATCACCGGCTTGTCGGCCGGCAACGACTGCAAATGCTGGTCGTAATATCCCAATTCCGTCAGGTGGCCGCGCTGCACCTTGCCCGCGTCCGGTTCCTCCTCGCCCAGCAGCACCCGTAAGAGCGTCGTCTTGCCGCTGCCGTTCGGCCCCATGATGCCCAGCCGCCGGCCGCGCGGCAGATCGAAGCTCAGGTCGTGGAACAGCGGCCGGTCGTACGCCTTGCTCAGGTCCTCCGCGTGCAGCACCACGTCGCCCGAACGCCTCACCGAGCCGAAGTGCATCTGCGGCGACTCCACCAGCACCGGCCGTTCCAGCCTTTCGATTTTGTCGATCTGCTTCTGGCGCGACGCCGCCTGCTTGTGCAGCTGGCCGTAGTGGACCCGGCGGATGTACTCCTCCTGCTTTTCGATGTACTCCTTCTGCGATTCGTACGCCTTCAGCTCCGCCTCGTAGCGCTCCTGCCGCAGCCGCCAGTATTGCTTGAAATTGCCGGGGTACGACGTGACGCGGTTGGCGTGCATCTCGAAGACCTTGGTCACGACGCGGTCGAGGAAGTACCGATCGTGACTGACGATCAGCATCGCCTCGGCCTGTTTGGAGAGGTAGTCCTCCAGCCAGCGCGTGGTGTCGATGTCGAGATGGTTGCTCGGCTCGTCGAGCAGCATCACGTCGGGGGCCGACAGCAGCAGCTTGGCCAGCATCAGCCGGCTCTGCTGGCCGCCGCTGAACGTCTCGACGGGCCGATGATAGTCCTCGCGGCCGAAGCCGAGGCCAGCCAGCACCTGCTCGATGCGGTGGTCGAGGTTGAAGGCGTCGTGGTGGCTGAGCAGTTCGTGAAGCCGGTCGTAGCGAGCGGCCAGACTTTTCCGCTCCGTTTCATCCGTCGTCTTGGCCAGGGCCTCGGCGGCGCGGATCATGTCGTCGTGGGCGGCGAGCAGCTCATCCAGCGCACTTTTCGCCTCGGTGAAGAGGGTGCGGCCGGGGGCGAAGTTCGGCTGCTGGCGCAGGAGGGCCACGCGCGCGCCGGCGTGGAGGCGCACGTCGCCGTCGTCGGGCTTGTCGTGGCCGGCCAGGATGCGCATCAGCGTGGTCTTGCCGACGCCGTTGGGGCCGACCAGGCCGACGCGCTCGCCGGCGTGCAGCTCGAAGCCGACGTTCTCGAACAGGGGTCCCGCGTCGAAGCCGCGGGACAGGCGGGAGCAGCTCAGCAGCAGCATTCGGCGTTCCGTCGTCCGGGGTCAGCTTGTCACCCTGTTATTCTACAGAGCGGCAGGTCCGGCCGCGGCGCGAAGAAGCGCAGCACCATGCCGGGATCGACGGCGCCGGGCAGGGCCTTCTCGAAAAGGGGGCGGGCCTCGTCCTTGCGGCCGTCGAACCAGAGGGCATAGGCGTCGAGGAAGAGCAGGTCGGGGTCGCCCGGCCGGCGATCGAGCGCGTCGCGGAGGGCCTGAAGCTGGTCGGCGTAGTCCGCAGGGTGTGGGCCGTAGAGTTCCAGCGGCTGGAAGTGGGCGTTGGGCCAGTCGGGTTGCAGCGCCATGCCCGCCTGGACGGCATCCACGGCGTCGTGATACTTGCCCTGGGCGAACAGCGTTTCGGCGAGGAGAAACCACGGCGGCGCCCGATTGGGCGCGACGGCGGCGGCCTGGCGGAAGCGATCGGCGGCCCGGCCGTATTCAAGGTTGGCGAAGGCGTCGCGGCCAAGGCCGATGAGACGGTTGTACTCGGCGTCGGGGTCGTTGAGCGGGGCGGGCGGCATCGACAGCTCGGGCGGCGGGCCGGGCGGTGGCAGAGGCGGCCGGGGCGGCGGCGCGGGTGGAGGGACCGGCGGAGGCGGCGCGGGCGGCTCCGGGGCCGGGGCGGGCGGGCCGAGCGGTTCGGGCTGCTGCGGCCGGCGACCGGGCGGCGGCTCGACCTTGTGGAAGCCGCCGAAGTGCTGTTCGCCCTGAACCGGCGGCCCCGGCCGCTCCTGGTCATTCTGGAGGCTCGCCCGCAGCATCTCCAGCGTCAGGTCTTCCGGGTTGGGCCGGTCGAACGGGATCGCCACGGTCGGCGCCGTCACCACCACCGTCACCTGCGTGGAGGTGTAGTTGTAGCCGTATCCATAGCCGTAGGGGCCGTAGCCGGGGCCGCCGACGGACAAGCCCAAACGGCCGTGGCCGTGCCCGAAACTGATGACCGCGCCGCCGCCGGGAAAGCCGTAATAGGGATTGGGATAGGAGATGAACAGGCGCTGGGCCGGCGCTTCCGTCGCGGCGAGGGCCAGGCCGATCAATGCGGCGACCCAACGAACGCCCGTCATGAGGGTCCGTCCTTTCCCGCGGAGGTCGGCGACGCCTACTCGGATTATCGGAGGACGCGACGGCGGTTGCAAGCAGGAAATCAGCCCACCCCGCCCTCGCACCATTCCGGCGTGACCATCCACTCAAGCGACCCTTCGCCCTTGGCCGGCGAGCCGTCGAAGCGGACCAGGGCGGCCCCAGCCTTGGCGAGATGAATCGTCGCCTTCTTGGCGCCGATCAGCCAGCCGAGGAACTCGCCGAGATCGGGCTGGTGGCCGACCAGCGCGATGTTCGCGCCGCTGAGTCCCAGCAGGAAGCGCACGACCTTCTTCGCCTTGCCGCCGGGCGCCAGGCCGTTGCACGTCAGCTGCTCGGGGGCCGGCGCCGGCCAGCCCACCAGCAGGGCGTCGGCCGTCTCCCGCGCCCGCAGCAGCGGGCTGCTCACCACCTGATTCAGCTCGACGCGCCGCGCCCGCAGCGCCGCCGCCAGGACCGCGCACTGGCCCTTGCCGGCGTCCGTCAGCGGGCGCTTCGGAGTCGTCGCGCGCGTCGCCCTCCTCCAGGTCGGCAGCCTCGGCGTGGCGGATCAGGTACAGATTCATTCGCGGGTCCTCGTGGGGAAGGGAGCGCCGGCGGCAGCGGGGTGGCGCGAATCCTTCACCGTTTCCTCACAATGACTTGCCCTATGCGAGCCGCGCCGGCGCTTTCTATAATAAGAAGGCTCTCCAAACCCGGCCATGAAATCCGGGTGAAATGCGGGTTTCCGGCAGAAAGCAAACGAGACGATGAAACGATCCGATATCCGTAATGTGGCGATCATCGCCCACGTCGATCACGGCAAGACGACGCTGGTGGACAACCTGCTCAAGCAATCCGGCATGTTCCGCTCCGGCGAGCTGGAGAAGCTGGAGGGCGGCCAGCACCATCTCATCTGGATTCCAACCCGCTGGAGCGCGAGCGCGGCATCACCATCCTCGCCAAGAACTTCGCGATTCGCTTCGCCGCTCGACGGCAGACTACAAGATCAACCTGATCGACACGCCCGGCCACGCCGACTTCGGCGGCGAGGTCGAGCGCGTCCTCAAGATGGCCGACGGCTGTTTGCTCCTTGTGGACGCCGCCGAGGGCGTCATGCCGCAGACGCGCTTCGTGCTGCGCAAGGCGTTCGCCTGCGGTCTGCGGCCCATCGTCGTCATCAACAAGATCGACCGGCCCGACGCCCGCACCAACGACGTGCTCAACGGCGTCTTCGACCTGTTCGTGGAGCTGGACGCCGACGACGCCACGCTCGACTTCCCGACCATCTACGCCTCCGGCCGGGCCGGCGTCGCCACGGCCGACATGAACGTCCCGGCGAAAGACCTCAAGCCGCTTTTCGACGCCATCCTGAAGCACGTCCCGCCGCCGGACGTGGACGCGGCGGCCCGCTGCAGATGCTCGTGGTCACGCTCGACTACAGCGATTACGTCGGCCGCATCGCCATCGGCAAGGTGTTCGCCGGCAAGATCCGCAAGGGCCAGCGCATCTCGCACATGAAGCACGACGGCCGGCGCGTCGAAGACGACGGTCGAGCAGCTGCTACATCTTCGACCGCCTCGGCCGCACCGAGACGGACGAGGTCTCGGCCGGCGACATCTGCGCCGTGGTCGGCCTGGAGGGCGTGGACATCGGCGACACGCATCGCCGACTTCGACAACCCCGTCGCCCTGCCGCCGATCACGGTCGATGAGCCGACGCTGGAGATGCTCTTCCGCATCAACGATTCGCCGTTCGTCGGCCAGGACGGCGACCTACGTCACCAGCCGGCAGCTGCGCGAGCGGCTGATGAAGGAGCTGGAGTCCAACGTCGCCCTGCGCGTGACGCCCGACGAGGTGAAGCGCGACGAGTTCCACGTCGCCGGCCGCGGCCTGCTGCACCTGTCGGTCCTGCTGGAGAACATGCGGCGCGAGGGCTTCGAGCTGTCGGTCGGCAAGCCGCGGGTCATCAACAAGGAAGTCAACGGCGAGCTGATGGAGCCGATCGAGTACCTGGTCATCGAGGTCGCCGCAGACGTCGGTCGGGTCGGTGATGGAACTGGTGGGCAACCGGCGGGCCGAGTGCGTGAAGATGGACGGCCACGGCGAGCTGACGCACATCGAGTTCACGATCCCGGCGCGCGGCCTGATCGGCCTGCGCACGCGGCTGATGACGGCGACGAAGCGGCGAGGCGATCGTGCACCACAACTTCTACGACTATCAGCCGCTGCGCGGCAGCATTCCGGCGCGGATCAACGGCGTGATGGTTTCCACGGAAACGGGCCGGGCGACGCCGTTCGCGCTGGACAACTTGCAGGAGCGCGGCATCGCTGTTCATCGCCGGCGGCGAGCAGGTGTACGAGGGCCAGATCGTCGGCGAGCACTGCCGCGACAACGACCTGCCGGTGAACGTCTGCCGCGAGAAGAAGCTGACGAACATGCGGGCGTCCGGCACGGACAAGGCGATCATCCTGAAGCCGCCGCGGCAGATGACGCTGGAGCAGGCGCTGGAGTACATCGAGGACGACGAGTTGGTGGAGGTGACGCCGAAGGCGATCCGGCTGCGGAAGATCTATTTGAAGGAGAACGACCGCAAGAAGTTCGCTCGGCAGGAGAGGGCGGCCGCGACGACGGAGTAGGGCGAGCGGGGGGCGTCGGCCCATAGGCATCAACTTAGGGTAAAGCGGAGGGAACTCCTTTGTTAGCATGGGGTTGACCATAACACCGTGCCAACGGGAAGGAGTCCCCTCCATGATCCGTACTGTAACGCTGTGTGCGGCCGCTTTGCAAAGCCTTTTGTTCGCCAAGGCCGAGGCGGCGGCCCAAGCCGTGGGCCTGGTGCAACGCCGCCGCCGCCTCAGCGGGGCGCAATGGGTGCAGACGCTCGTGTTCGGCTGGATGCGTCAACCCGACGCTACCCTGGAGGACCTGACCGACGAGGCGGCGCGGCTGGGGGCGGCCATCACGCCGCAGGGGCTGGACGCCTGGTTCGTCCCGGAGGCGGCCGAGTGCCTTAAGCGCTTGGCCGCGGAAGCGGTCGGCGTGCTGCTGGAGACGACGGCGGCGGCCATCCCGTTGCTGCGACGCTTCCGCCGCGTGTCGGTGGAGGACTGCACGGTGGTGGCCTTGCCGGCCTGCCTGGCGGAGGCCTACCCCGGCTGCGGCGGCAACGACGCGGAGGGCCGCGACCAAGCGGCCCTGAAGATGTACGTGCGCATGGACCTTACGGACGGGGCCGTGACCGACCTGGCCTTCCAGCCGGGCAAGCAGCCGGACGTGGCGGCGGGTCAAGAGGCGGCGCCGTTGCCGGCCGGCTCGCTGCGGCTGAAGGATTTGGGCTTCTTCGACCTGGACATGGCGGCCCGGGACAGCCGGGCCGGGGTGCATTGGGTCAGCCGGCTGCCCAGCGGCGTGACGCTGCGGGAAGGCGACCGGCCGGCCGAGTCGATCGCGGCGTTCCTGCAACGGCAGGTCGAGGACGCGGTGGACGTGGGGGTGCGCGTGGGCCAGGAGAGGCCGTTGACGTGCCGGCTGATGGCGGTGCGTTGCCCCGAGGCGGTGCGGCAAAAGCGGCTGCGGAAGCTGGGCCAACGGGCCCGCAAGAAGGGGCGGCCGGTGAGCGCCCGCCAGCGCGAGTTGTGCGGCTGGACGGTGCTGATCACCGACCTGGCGGCAGGAGAACTGACGTTCGACGAGGCCTGGGTGCTGTACCGGGCGCGTTGGCAGATCGAGTTGTTGTTCAAGCTGTGGAAGGGCCGGGGCGGGCTGGCGCGGTCGCGAGGGCGGCGGGGCGACCGGGTGCTGTGCGAGGTGCTGGCCAAGCTGGTGGCGATGCTGGTACAACACTGGTTGCTGCTGACGGCGGGCCCGTGGCTGGACGGGCGGGCGGCGACGCGCAAGGTGCGTCGGCTGCGTCGGCTGCTCACGGAGTTGGTCGAGGCCTTGGGCGAACGCGCGGCGTTGGAGGCCGTGCTGCGCAGGATCGGGGAGGAATTGCATCGCCTTCGTCCTCGCAACCGGCGTAAGAAAAAGCCGGGGACCATCGAGCTACTGAACGAACCGGGGCGAGCGAGGTTAGGCGTAAGTTGATGCCTATGGGGCGTCGGCCCCCTGATGACAGAATCCGGTCGGTGAATAGATTCTGTCATCAGGGGGCCGACGCCCCCCGCTCGCCGCTAACCGACAATGCACATGCGCATCGAAACCCTGGCCATCGTCGGCGTCGGATTGATCGGCGGCTCCGTCGGCCTGGCGACGCGCCGCCGCGGCTCGGCGCGCGGGTGGTAGGCGTGGACGGCCGGCCGGAAGCGCTGCGGCGGGCGATCGCGCGCGGGCGCTGGACGAGGCGCAGCCCGATCTGCGCACGGCGGCGGCCCGTGCGGATGTGATCATGTTCTGCACGCCGGTGGACGCGATCGCGGCCGGCGTGCTGGCGGCGGCGCCGGCGTGCCGGCCGGGGACGCTGCTGACAGACGCGGGCAGCACGAAGGCCGCGATCGTGCGGGCGGTGGAGGGAAAACTGCCGGCGGGTGTGGCTTTCGTGGGCGGCCATCCGCTGGCGGGGTCGGAAAAGCAGGGACCGGAGCATTCCAGCGCGGAGATGTTCGAGGGCCGGCTGGCGCTGCTGACGCGGACGCCTCATACCGATGACAACGCGTTGTCACAGGCGGCGGGGTTGTGGGAGGCGCTGGGCGCGCGGGTGCGGGTGATGGACCCCGACGAGCACGACCGGGCGGTGGCGACGACGAGCCATCTGCCGCACCTGACGGCGTCGGCGCTGGCGGGCGTGACGCCGCCGGAGTGGTTGAGTCTGACGGCCGGCGGCTTCCGCGACGCCACGCGGGTGGCGGCCGGCGGCCCGGACCTGTGGGCGGGCATCTTGCTGTCGAACGCCGACGCGGTGGGGGCGGCGCTGGGCCGGCTGGAGGGGCGGCTGGAGGCGTTCCGGCGGGCGTTGGCGGCGGGCGACCGCGAGGCGCTCACGGCGCTCTTGCGGGAGGGGAAGCAGGTGCGGGATCAGCTGGTTTGTTGAGGCCGAGTAAGTGCGCCAGAAATTGCTCCAATTCCGCATGTTCCTCGGGCGTGAGCGCGGCGATCTGTCCCTTTAGCTGTTCCACCGTCAACGTCCGCACAACGGCCGAAGGCGGCGCGGGCGCCGGGATGGACACGAACTCCGGTTCGGCAAGGACACTGGCGTCTTCCTCGAATTGCATAAAGACGTCGGCGGTAATGCTCTCGGAAGTTACGGGATTCATGGTTTCGATTCCCTCACTTGGCACTATTCCTTCTCTTCCGCGTCCTGCGTCAACTGCTGCGGCTGCTGATACAGCCCATACAGCCCCAGCTTCTTCCGCACCGTCGCCCGGTTGAGGCCCAGCCATTGCGCCGCCGCCCAGCGGTTGCCCTGCACCCGGCGCATCACTTCCTCCAGAAGCGCCGGCTCGACGATACGCAGCAACTCCGCGTACAGCCCGGCCGGCGCTTCCGTCCCTTTCTCGCGCACCCGGTCGGCCAGCCAGCGGCGCACCGCGGCGTCCACCTGCGCGGCCGGCGTGGCCGGCGACGGGTCCAATGCGAACGACGGAAAATGCTCCGGCAACAGCGGCCCGCCGCGGGCCACGATGGCCGCGTGTTCCAGGGCGTTGCGCAGCTCGCGGACGTTGCCGAACCACGGCAGCGATTGCAGGAACTTCAGCGTCGCCGGCGAGAGCGGCAGGGAGCGCGGCTCGAACCGTCGCAGGAAGTGCTCCGCCAACGGCTCCACGTCCTCCGGCCGTTCGCGCAGCGGCGGCAGGTGAACCTGGAAGACGTTCAGCCGGAAGAACAGGTCGTGGCGGAATCGGCCCTCGGCGACGCAACGGGCCAGGTCCTGGTGCGTGGCGGCGATGATGCGAATGTTCAGCGGCTGCGGCTGCGTCCCACCCACCGGCAGCACTTCGTTGTGTTCCAGCACGCGCAGCAGCTTCACCTGCACCGGCAGGGGGATGTCGGCCAACTCGTCGAGGAAGATGCTGCCGCCGTCGGCGAGAACCAGCTGGCCGGGGCGCGCCAGCGCCGCCCCGGTGAAGGCGCCGCGCGTGTGGCCGAACAGCTCGCTCTCGACGAGGTTCGGGTTGAGAGCGGCGACGTGGACCGGCAAAAACGGCTTGTCGCGGCGGGCGCTGTGGCGGTGAATGGCGCGGGCTACTAACTCCTTTCCCGTCCCGCTTTCTCCGGTAATCAGCACCGAGGCGTCGCGCGGCGCCACCAGGGCGATGCGCTTGAACGCGGCCTGCATGACGGGACTTTTGCCGACGAACTCCTCCGGGGCGCCGTCCCCGTCCGGCGGTGCGCTCGGCTCAGGGACCGGCCGCCGCTGCAACGCCCGCTGCACGGCGTCGAGCGCCTGGCCGAGGTCGAATGGCTTGGTGAGGTAGTCGAAGGCGCCGTTCTCCACGGCACGCACGGCGGTGGACAGGTTGCCGAAGGCCGTGACGACGACGACCGGGGCGTCGCCGGACAGCTCGCGCAGCCGGCCGAGTGCGGTCAGGCCGTCCATGCCGGGCAGGCGCACGTCGAGGACGATGGCGTCGGGCTTCCGCTTGGCGGCAAGCTGGAACGCCTGCTCGGCGGAGGCGGCCGTCGCCGTGGAATGGCCCTCGGCGGTCAGGGCGCGCTGCAGCGCCCAGCAGACCGCTTCCTCGTCATCGACGATCAGGATGTGTTTCACGGTCGCGCCCGCGCCCATTGCGGACGCCGCCTCCGGTCGATTACGATGGTTGGCCGTCGGACGAGCCGTAGGAATTCTACCACCGACGCGCTGCGTCGGCGCGCGGACGGGGCCTTTCTGGATAGGGGAGGCGCATGAGCGACGAGGCCGGCGAGTTCACCCTGGAACGCTACCGGCCGTACCTGCGGCTGCTCGCGCGTTCCCGGCTCGATCCCCTGCTGAAGGGAAAGCTGGACCCCTCCGACGTCGTGCAGCAGACGCTCCTGGAGGCCCACCGGGGGCAGGCCGGGTTCCGCGGCCGGACCACCGCCGAGCAGGCCGCGTGGCTGCGGCAGATCCTGGCCCGCAACCTGGCCAACGCCGTCCGCGACCTGCGCCGCGACAGGCGCGACGTGGCCCGCGAGCGGTCGCTGGAGGCCGCCCTGGAACAGTCGGCGTCGGCCCTGGAGGCGTGGCTGGCCGACCAGCAGTCGTCGCCCAGCCGGCAGGCCGACCGCCACGAGCGGGCTGTCCGCGTGGCCGAGGCCCTGGACCGGCTGCCCGCCAACCAGCGCGAGGCCGTGGTGCTGCGCTATTGGGAGGGCCGGCCGCTGGCCGAGATCGCCGGGCGGTTGCAAACCACGACGGCGGCGGTCAGCGGCCTCTTGCAACGAGGGCTGAGAAATCTCCGCCAACACCTGCCGGAGCTGGAGTGAGCCATGAGCGCGTCACCAAGCGATCCATCGAGCCGGGAACAACGGCTGAACGCGATCCTTCATGACTACTTGCAGGCCGTGGACGCCGGCCGGGCACCCGACAAGGAGGAGATCCTGCGCCGCCATCCCGACCTGGCGGCGGAGCTGGCCGCCTTCCTCGCCGACCAGGATCGCATGAACCGGCTGGCCCAGCAAATGCGCACGACGGGGCCGGTCGCGTCGCCGGACGCGCCGCCGCTGGTCCGCTACGTCGGCGACTACGAGCTGCTGGAGGAGATCGCCCGCGGCGGCATGGGCGTCGTTTACAAGGCGCGCCAGCTCAGCCTCAGCCGGCTGGTCGCCGTCAAAATGATCCTGTCCGGCCAGCTGGCCGGGCCGGACGAGGTCGAGCGCTTCCGGCGCGAGGCGGGGGCGGCGGCGCGGCTCGACCATCCCAACATCGTGCCCATCTACGAGGTCGGCGAGCACCAGGGGCGTCATTACTACAGCATGAAGCTCATCGAGGGCCGCAACCTCGGCACGGACATGCCCCACTTCGCCGCCAACCACCGCGCCGCCGCCCACCTGATGGCGAAGGTCGCGCAGGCCGTGCAGCACGCCCACGAGCGCGGCATCCTGCACCGCGACCTCAAGCCCGGCAACATCCTGCTCGACGCCGCCAAGCAGCCGCACGTGACCGATTTCGGCCTGGCCCGACGGCTGGACGAGCCGTCGTCCCTGTCGCCGTCGGGGGCCGTGATCGGCACGGCCAGCTACATGGCCCCGGAACAGGCCATGGCTCAGAGCCGTTGTCTGACCGCCGCCGCCGACGTCTACGCGTTGGGCGCCGTCCTGTACGAGATGCTGACCGGCCGGCCGCCGTTCCAGAATGCCAACCTGATGCAGACGCTGCGGGCCGTCGTGGAACAGGAGCCGGAGCGGCCGGGCAAGCTGAACCCGCGCACCCACCCCGACCTGGAAATCATCTGCCTGAAATGTCTGGATAAGCGGCCGGGGCGGCGTTACGCCACGGCGGCGGCGCTGGCAGACGACCTGGAGCGCTGGGGCGAGGGTCGGCCGATCCAGGCCCGACCCGTGGGGCCGATGGAGCGGGCGTGGCTGTGGTGCCGGCGGCGGCCGGTGGTCGCCGGACTGGCCGGGGCGGCGGCCGTGCTGCTGCTGTTGGCGGCCGCCCTGACGGCGTTCTCCCTCGGCAAGTCGCGCGAGGCGGCGGACGTCCGGGGCAACCTGAACGCGGCCGAGGGCGACCTGGAACAGGCGAAAAAAGACAAGGAGGAGCGAGAAGCCGCGGCCAGGGCGGCGGAAGAGGAACGGTCGCGCCGGGAGGCGGCCGACGCTTATCTCACGGCCGTGCATGGGGCCGCCGGGCTCCTCGATGCCGGGCAGACTGCACCGGCGCTGGACCCGCTGGACGCCTGCCAGCCGCAGCCGGGCGGGCGGGATTTCCGCAGCTGGGAGTGGTACTTTCTGGGGGCGGCGGCCAGGACGCAGGAGGGCGCGCCTGCGCGTTTGCTGTTCAGCCGAAAGGACCTCGCGTCGCTGAAGGTCGTGTGGAGCGGGGACGGCCGGCGCTTGTTTGCCCTCACCGCCACGGGTGACGTGAAGGTCCTGGAGGCCGCCACGGGCAAGGAAATATCCACGCTGCGCAACGGGGACGCCAATCCGGGCGAACCGCGCTCGGGATGGTTCGGCCAAATCTGGTTCAGCCCCGACGGCCGCAAGCTTGTCCAGTGCCTCCCTCCGACTGGAATTCTGTCCGCAAGATTCAAGACCTGGGACGCCGACACGGGAGCGGTGGTCAAGGAAACGGCGGTCAAGGAACTGTGGCTGACCGGCGACGAACGTGACGCCGTCTGGAGCCCCGACGGCAAGTGGATGTGGCTAGGATGGTGGAAAGGAAAGCGGGAGCATGACGTGCGCCTGTGGAACGATGCGGACGGGAAGCAAGAATTGCTTCACGGCCACGAGGGCGATGTCAACGCTGTTTGCTGGAGCCCGGACGGCGGGCGAGCGGCGTCGGCCGCCGGGGACGGGACCGTGCGCATCTGGAATGTGGAAACCGGCGCCGCAGACGGAGAGCCGCTCCGCATGGGCCGGCCGGTGCAGGCGGCGGCCTGGAGTCCCGACGGCGACCGTCTGGCCGCGGCCGCGTGGCCGGGGATTTCCGTCTGGGATGTCCGGACGCGCCAGGTGGTCTGGGAGGGGACTTACTTCACCGGCCTCGCCTTCCCCCCGGTTCGCCTGGCCTGGGCCCCCGACGGCCGCCGGCTCATGGTGAACGGCTTCAGCGAAAAACTACTCGACGGCGGCACCGGCCGGGTGCTTTACGCGGCGGACTGGGGGGTCTTCCGCCCGGACGGTCATCTGCTTGCCGCGTTCCCAGCCATTCCCAACGCCCCGAGCCTCGGACCAGGCCTGCGCCTTTACGACGCCGAATCCGGCCGGGAAGTCCTGCGCCTCGTGGACGCCGAACAGGGAACGCCGACCTGGAGCCCGGACGGTAAGTACATCGCCGTGGCGACGGACCAGGGCCGCCTCCAGCTCTTTGCCCTGGAGTTGGACGGCGCGGCGCCGCCTTCCCTCGTCCTGCGCGACATCCAGGCCCTGGCCTGGAGCCCCGACGGCCGGCGCTACGCCGTCCGGTCCAGGGGCGTGGCAGGACAGCTCCCTTCGACGATACGCGGCGGTCTGCTCCGGGTGGGCGGATTGCCGCCGGACGAGGGCCCACGGGAGCTTCGTCCGCCGGCCCCGGCCTTCCGGAGCACTGATTTTCTTGCGGGCTGGTTGAGCGACCCGGCCTATGCCTTGGCCCTCAGTCCGAGCGGCAAGTACCTGGCGACCGCGTGGGTGGACAAAGTACTCAGCGCGAACGGCAGGCTCCCGGCCGCGGATTCGGAAGGCATTGACCTCTGGGACCTCGGGAGCGGGAAGCGGATCTGGCGCCTGCCGGGACATGCCAAGGACTCGGCGGGAATTGTCTCGGACAGTGCCAATCGCGTCGCCGTCCTGGCCTGGAGCCCGAATGACCGCTGGTTGGCTTCGTTGGCATCCAACGGCACGATTAAAGTCTGGGACCCCGTCGCCGGGAAGGAGGCCGTCTCGTTCGACCTGGGCGGCGTCGCGGGGCCCGTTTCGCTGTCCTGGAGTGGAGACGGCGGCCGGCTGGCCGCCTGCACAGGGCCGATCGAGAACACGGCCCGCATATGGGAGATTCCAACGGGCAAAAGCGTGAATACATTCCAGGTCAAAGGAACGCCCGCGGTTCTGAGCCCGGACGGCGAACAGCTGGCCGGCTCCGGCTGGCCCCAGGCTGAGGCGAAGGTTTGGGACGTGGGCGCCGGCCGCGAGGTGAGCACCGTTCCGAATAAGCCGAATCAGAGCGAGTCCGCAAGCATGCTTCGCTGGAGCCTGGACGGCCGGCGCGTGTTCTATTCGTCGGGCAAGTGCCGGGTCTGGGACCTGAAGACCGGCTCGACCACCGACGTGCCTGCGCCGGCCTGGGACGCCTGCTGGGACCCCGAGGGAAAACGCCTTCTCGTTCAAGCCGGTTTGAACGAGGTGCAGGCCTTCGACGCCGACACGGGCCAGCGAATCAAGGACTACAGCCAAGTACCCCGGCCTCTTGGCAGGCCGATCAGTATGGTGTGGACGAAGGATGGCCCTCAAGTGGCCTTCCCCCGTGGGATTCAGTGGACTCCGACCGGGCCCCTGATCGGCGGCAAGCCCGGTGCGGATGAAGGCGTGGTGCAGCTGGTGAACCTGGACAAGGGTGAGTCGCGCTTCGTCGCCAAGCCGCCGCCGGGCGAATCGTGGCCGCCGCCGCCCGACCCGGTTTGGGACATGGCCTGGAAGCCGGACGGCGCCGAGTTGGCCGCCGTCCACGAGGACGGCTGTCTTCGGACGTGGGACGCCGTCACCGGCCGCCCGCTGCGCCGGCTGCCGATCGACGCATCCCTCCTGGCCGCACCCAATGCTCCGCCTTACCCGGTCGTCGCCGGCGCCCTGGCGTGGGCCCCCGACGGCAAGAGCCTGGCCTACGCCCGAACGAATGGAATCGAATTTTGGGATTTAACAGGGGAAGAAAAGGGGCGAACCTGGCCGGCCGGCTCCGACCCTTCCGACGCCGTCCGTCTGCTGTCGCTGGCCTGGTCCCCGGACGGCCGCCGCCTGGCGACCCTGGCCAACCGCGGGCGCGACGCCGTCGCCGAGGTGTGGGAGGCGTCCACCGGCAAGGAACTCTTCTCCCGGGATGTTGATGGACAGGCGGGCGCCGGCGCGGCCGGGCTGGTCGCCTGGAGTCCCGACGGCAACCGGCTTGCGGCCGGCGTCCGTTCGGTCCACGTCTGGGACATTGCCAAGGGCCGGGAGGTCTTGGAGCTGACCGGCCTGACCGGCTCGCTGGCCCGCGTGGAATGGAGCGACGACGGCCGGCGGGTCATCGCGCGGACTCCGCCGCCGGAGAAGGCGGACGACCCGAGCCAGGATCTGGTTGTCTGGGACGCGGACACGGGCGCCCAGGTTGTTGCAGTGCATGGGCCGGCAGCTGGCGTCCTGGCCGGCCCGGGTTGGCAATGGTCGGCGACGGCGCCGACGATCGGCAACGATGTCGTCCGGATCCAGAAAATCGCGTCGGGACAGGATTGAGCCGGCGCCCCGTTGCAAGACAAGCCCCACAACCCGGCGAACCGCCGGGTGGGGGCAAAACGATTGAAGCCGCCCACCGGCCGGCGTACACTCAAGCCGGGCCGGCCGAAATACCGACTCTGGAAAGTCCCGCCCGTTCGAGGACCATTCCCATGAAAACCCGCCTGCTCCTCCTCACGGCCTGCCTGTTCGCAGCCCCGCCGCCGGCCGGGGCCGCCGAGCCGGAGGATTCCGTCGTCAAGGTCGTCGCCTCCATTCGCTATTCCAATCCGGTCAAGCCCTGGGCGCGCGACGACCCGGTCGAGGTCGTCGGCTCCGGGGTCGTCGTCGATGGCCAAAGGATTCTGACCAACGCCCATCTGGTCCGCTACGCCACGGAGGTGTTTGTGCAGCCGCGGCCGGGGGCCGACCGGATCGAGGCCAAGGTCGCGGGAATCGGCGCCGACGTGGATCTGGCCTTGCTGACGGTCAGCGAGGAAGGTTTCTTCAAGAAGCGGCCGGCCCCGACGCTGTCGCAGGCGCTGCCCAAGGTCCAGGACGCTGTCACCGTCTACGGCTTCCCCGTGGGCGGCGACGACCTCTCCGTCACCAAGGGAACGGTTTCGCGCGTCGGTTTCAACATGTACTTCGGCCGCCGACCCGGCCCCGTCGTTCAGGTCAGCGCGGCCGTCAACCCCGGCAACAGCGGCGGGCCGGCGGTGGTGGACGGCAAGATGATCGGGCTGGTCTACAGCCGCCTCGCCGGCGGCGAGAACATCGGCTACATCATCCCCTGCGAGGAGGTGCAGTATTTCCTGGATCATCTCAAGGACGGCCGTTCCGAACCCAAGCCGGTGGAGGCCGCGGTCACTGGCTACCAGCCGCTCGAGAACGACGCCCTGCGGCGCTCGCTGAAGCTGGACAAGGGCGTCAAGGGAATACTGGTCCACCCGTCGCCCCGGCCCGGCCCCGACTCTCCTTTCCATGAGGCCGACATCCTCACCAAGATCGGCGATTACGAGATCGACAGCACCGGCATGGTCCGCCTCAAGAACGACTTGCTCGCCCCCTTCGAGGCGGCCATTCCCCTGGCGGCCCGCGACGGCGCCGTGCCCGTCACCGTCCTGCGCGGCGGCAAGCCGGTCGAGCTGTCGCTGCCGGTCGCCACGCAAGACAACCGCCTGATCCGCAGCTACCAGGGCGAACCCCCGTCCTACTTCATCCACGGCCCGCTCGTCTTCTCCCCCGTGCGGGCCGACGCCATCGAGATGTACGGCAACCTCAACCCCGACCTGTTCGGCAGCAACAGTCCGATGGTCAATCGGCGCTTCGACCGGGTCCGCTTCGCCGGCGAGGAGCTGGTGGTGGTCACCGCCCCGATGTTCTCCCACAAAATCGCCAGGGGCTACGCGGACCCGGTCGGAAAAGTCGTGCTGGACGTGAACGGGGTCAAGATCAAGAACCTGCGTCATCTGGTGGAGACGATCCGGGATTGCCAGGACGACTACCTGACTTTCCGGTTCGCCGAGGACTGGAGCGCGGTCCTGGTCTTCGACCGCAAGGAAATGGAAAAGGCGACGGAGGAGATCCTTGATGAGAACGGCGTCGCCCGGCGGGGTTCGGCGGACGTGATGAAGGTCTGGAAGGGGGATCATTGATCGGGGGGCCTCCGCCGCCTGTCGGTCGGATGCAAGTCTTTTGCTGCCTCGATTACGATAACTCGCCGTGGCCCTCGCCGGTCGTGTTTGGGCCGTCCCCAGGGCGGTTCGGTCCTGACCGGCGTACCGGGTCAGGCCGACGCCCGCCGGGGTTGGCGGCCTTCCTATGAGCGCCGAACGCCGCTCCGTGGCGCCCATGCCTGTAAGGCCGTAAGGCCGACACGGCGCGCGACGGGGGTGTGTCGGCCTTACGCCGACGGGCAGGGACCGGCACGATGGGGCGGGCATAAAGGGCCGGGGTGAAGGTTGATGGCGCCGTGAGGCACAGGTGCGGCATCGCCGGGCGCTCATGGACGGGCCGCCGGCCGCCGCATCGCTGCCGAATCGCGTCCCGTTGTGCCGCGCGCGCCAGGGCGTCCACGGCTGGCGGGCCGGTCGGGCCGGGGCGGGTGGACGCTTCGACATGACGCACCTCGACGTTTCGGAGACGCGGGGGAACGGCGAGTGTACCATGCGGAGGGGGCGTCTGGGCAGGCGAAGGCGAGAGCCGACGAAGCAATCCGCCAATCTCGACAAGCTCATCCGGGCCAGCCTGGAGAACATCGGCTGCGATCCGTAAAAAGCGAACGCCGGGTTTAAGGTCGCAATTTGTGACCTTAAACGCGCCGGGACAGCAACCTGTGCGGGAGATGAACACCGATGGCGGACGAAGGCAAGATTATCCTGGTTGACCAAATCGAGCCGCTGATCCTTGATATTCGCGGCCAGAAGGTCTTGCTGGACAGCGACTTGGCGCATTTATACGACGTGCCGACCAAGCGACTGAACGAGCAAGTCCGGCGCAATCGGGACCGGTTTCCCGAGGACTTCTTGTTCCAACTCACGGAAGAGGAGACCGAAGCTTTGAGGTCGCAAAATGCGACCTCAAGCGCCGGCCGGGGTGGTCGGCGCTACCTGCCCTACGCCTTCACCGAACACGGCACGATGATGGCGGCGATGCTCCTGAACTCGCCGCGGGCGGTCGAGGTGAGCGTCTTCGTCGTCCGCGCCTTCGTGAAACTGCGGCGCCTCGTCCTGGCCCACAAGGAACTGGCGGGCAAGCTCGATCAACTGGAGAAGAAAGTCGTCGGCCACGACGACGCCATCCGCCAACTGGTGGCCGCCATCCGGCAACTCATGACTCCGCCCGCCGCGGCGCCCCGGCCCGGCCGCATCGGCTTCCGTTCGCCGGAGTCGAGGAAGACGGATAGGTGAAGCAGCAATCTCTGTTCAATGAGCGCCGATGGGTGGAATCGGCTGCCTCAGCCTTTCAGCGCCGGCTTGACGCCTGGCGTTGCCATACTCAGCGCTTGGCCGTCGAGGCCTTGCGAGTGCCGCGGCGAAGCGGCAGCTTTTGCCCGGTCAATTCGCGCAGGCGCCGCGCGGAGCCTGCAAAGTACGCTTTTATTTGGCTGGTCGTCATGCCACGCGTTTTTTCAGCGACTTTCTCCTTGATGGCGTCGAGATCATCCAGGTATTCATCCAGGGTCTCGTATTTCGCTTTCATGTCATCACCTCGAACGGAGTAATAATCGTCAAGGACTGCTCGTATCCCGCAAGGCGGTTGACCGCGTTGAAAAGGGCCCACTTGCGCTCATTGGCCAGATGCCGGTGATTCCAGCTTACCACGATCTCCAGGCCGGCGACAGTCGCGATCGCTACGTGGCGCGCGTCATCCCGTTTCTTCGCGGGGATGACGCCCGCTTGCAAATAGGCCTCAGCCAGCTCCTCGCTCTTGTCGCCCAGCTTCAAGGTGGGCGGCGCGAGCGCATCGATCTCGCGCGCCATTCGCACCGCCGCCGACGCGGGCGCCAGCGCGATCTCTTCAAGAACGACCGTGGAGATGTATGGCACGAAAATCCCCGAACCACATTGACGCAGGAACTGCTTCGTCGGTTCCCGCAGGGCTCGGGGTTGGTTGTCCAGCGTCATGCCCCAAACGCTGGTTTCGACGTAGACGCTTCGCCCCGCGGCCGGCCCGCTGGATGTAGGTCGATCCTTGCCCCGGCGCCGCGCGGCCATTGAAACTCGCCTCCACCCACGTTTTCCCCAACGGCTTCCTCGTTGTTCCGGGGACACCGCGGGGAACTCGAGTGTACCATGCGGAGGGGGCGGTTGGGCAGGCGAAGGAAAGAGGAAAAGACGGCCGGCCTCACCGCCGAACACCGCGAGCAAACGAAGCAATCCGCCAGGCTCGACAAGTTCATCGAGGCCAGCCTGGGGGATGTCGGCTGCGATCCGTAAAAAGCGATCGCCGGGTTTGAGGTCGCAATTTGTGACCTTAGACGCGCCGGGACAGCGACCTGTGCGAGAGAGGAACACCGATGGCGGACGAAGGCAAGATTGTCCTGGTTGACCAAATCGAGCCGCTGATCCTTGAGATCCGCGGCCAGAAGGTCTTGCTGGACAGCGACTTGGCGAATTTATACGGCGTGCCGACCAAGCGACTGAACGAGCAAGTCCGGCGCAATCGGGACCGGTTTCCCGACGACTTCTTGTTCCAACTCACGGAAGCGGAGACCGAAAAGCTTTGAGGTCGTCACAAATTGCGACCACCTCCACCGGCCGGGGTGGTCTCCGCCGGCCTCCCCTACGCCTTCACCGAACACGGCACGATGATGGCGGCGATGCTCCTGAACTCGCCGCGGGCGGTCGAGGTGAGCGTCTTCGTCGTCCGCGCGTTCGTGAAACTGCGGCGACTCGTCCTGGCCCACAAGGAACTGGCGGGCAAGCTCGATCAACTGGAGAAGAAGGTTGTCGGCCACGACGACGCCATCCGCCAACTGGTGGCCGCCATCCGGCAACTCATGACTCCCCCCGCCGCGGCGCCCCGGCCCGGCCGCATCGGCTTCCGTGCCCCGGAGTCGAGGAAGACGGATAGGTGAAGCAGCCCCGTAGCGCGTCGGCCTGGGCGGCGGGAGCCTGGAGCCGTCCAAATCTCGCACAGGCTGTGCGAGATTTCGGATGTCGGCGGTGTACGCCAGGTAGAAGGCCTGCATCCGCCACACGTTGGAGGGCGAGAAGCCGCCCACGCCGGGGAACGCGGCGTGGAGGTCCTTGGCCAGTCTCTCGATCGCCGACCGGCCCCACCCCTCAGCCTCCTGCCGCTCGACGACCGCCCGGCCGATCTCCCAGTACAGGGCGACCAGCTCGCGGTTGACGGCGAGGGCGGCCCGCACCGGGGCGGTGGGGATGCGGGCCTTGAGGCCGTCCAGGAATTCCGCGTACCCCTGCGGCAGGACGTCCGCAGCTGATTTCGCAACGGGGCGGCGGGGTGACGCGCTCGGTTTCGTCCGTCGCTTCTTCGCCATGCCGTGCAGGGTACTCTGCGCGGGTGGTTCAGGCGATAGGAGGTTATCGCAAGTTCCACCCCCACGTCGAGGCCACGGCGGCGGGGTCGGTCGGGCCTGGGTGGGGGACGCCGCGACATGATGCACCTCGATGTTCCGGGGGCGTGGAGCGCCGGTCGAGTGTAACATGCGGAGGGGGCGTCTGGGCAGGCGAAGGGGAGGGGAAATGTCATTTGAGAGTGGTTTTTTATGCCGGCAGGACACATTTGCCAGCCGTGAATAGATTGGCCGGTAAGCCGTCCTTGCTTTCCGTAAATGACGCGCTGTTCGATGCGGCCCAGGACCGCGCATTCCGGGGAACTCAGCGGTGAAAGCCACAGAAGCCAAACTTCTGGACTTCCTCAAGAAGTCACCCCAGTTCGTCATCCCCATCTACCAGCGCACCTACTCGTGGACCGAGAAGGAATGCCGGCAGTTGTGGGACGACATCCTGCGGACGGGCAGTAACGAGGCCGTTTCGTCCCACTTCGTGGGCTCAATCGTGTACATCGAGAAGGGGCTCGTCCCAATCACGATGCAGTCGCCGCATCTGGTCATCGACGGTCAGCAGCGCCTGACCACAGTGACATTGCTGGTTGCCGCGCTGGCGAAGGCCCTCGGCGAGACGGAGCCGGTGGACGGCTTCTCGCCGCGCAAGCTGCGCAACTACTACCTGCTCAACCCCGAAGAGGAAGGTGAACGCCGCTACAAGCTGCTGCTGTCGCAGACCGACAAGGCCTCGCTCATCGCCCTCGTGGGCGGGAACGAACAGCCGAAGGACACCTCGCTGCGGATCACGGAGAATTTCGCCCTGTTCGAGGCGCTGATCGCGAACCGCAGGGGCGACCTGATGGCGGTTTGCAAGGGGCTGGCCAAGCTGGTTGTGGTGGACATCGTCCTGAACCGCGACCACGATAATCCGCAACTTATCTTCGAGAGCATGAACTCTACCGGCCGCGAGTTGAGCCAGGCCGACCTGATCCGCAACTTCATCCTGATGGGACTGGAGCCGCAGCTACAGACGCGGCTCTATGAGCAGTTCTGGCGGCCGATGGAGGTGGAGTTCGGCCAAGAGGCCTACGGGACGCACTTCGACGGCTTCATGCGCCACTACCTGACGGTGAAGACGGGTGAGATCCCCAACGTGCGCGAAGTGTACGAGGCGTTCAAGGCGCACGCCCGCTCGCCGGCGGTGGCCCAGGCGGGCGTGGAAGCACTGGTGAAGGACATCCGCAATTTCGCCCGGTACTTCTGCGCCATGGCCCTCGGGGCGGAGACCGACGCCGACCTCAAGCTCGCCTTCCACGACCTGCGCGAGCTGAAGGTCGATGTGGCCTACCCGTTCCTGCTGGAGTTGTACCACGACTACGCCACAGGGCTGCTGCCACGGGCGGACCTGCTGGCGGCGGTGCGGCTCTTGGAGGCGTACGTCTTCCGCCGCGCCATCTGCGCCATCCCAACGAACTCCATGAACAAGACCTTCGCCACGTTCACCAAGGCGCTGAAGAAGAAACGCTACCTGGAGAGCATCCAGGCGCACCTGCTCGGGCTGCCGTCGTACCGCCGCTTCCCGAGCGACGAGGAGTTCCGGCGCGACTTACAGACCCGCGACCTCTACAACTTCCGCAGCCGAAGCTACTGGCTGCGCCGGTTGGAGAACCACGGCCGCAAGGAGCGTGTGCCGGTGGACCAATACACCATCGAGCACATCCTGCCGCAGAACGAGAACCTGGCGGCTGCCTGGAAGAAGTCCCTGGGCGCGGAATGGGAGCGGGTCCGGCAAACCTGGCTGCACACCCTCGGCAACCTGACGCTCACCGGTTACAACTCGGAATACAGCGACCGCCCCTTCGCCGAGAAGCGCGACATGGAGGGCGGCTTCAAGGAAAGCCCGCTGAAACTCAACACGGGCCTCGGGAAGGTCGATGAGTGGAACGAGGACTCCATCAAATCGCGGGCGGAAAAGCTGGCCGGCCTGGCGGTGGACGTTTGGGCGGCGCCGAAACTCGCTGCCGACATCCTGGAGGCTTACCGGCCCAAGGCCGCCACTGCGGGCTATCATATTGAGGATCACCCGCACCTACTCGCCAGCCCCATACGCGAATTGTTCGAGGCATTCCGCAAGGAAGTCCTGGCGCTCGACCACTGCGTGACGGAGGAGTTTCTCAAGCAGTACGTCGCCTACAAGGCAGAGACGAACTTCGTGGACGTCTACCCGCAAGCCAAGCGCCTGAGGTTGATCTTGAACCTCGCATTTTCCGAGGTGACAGACTCCCAGGCAAAGTGCAAGGACATGACCGGATACCGTCTGAATGGGGATGTCGAGGTCTCACTCGCATCGCTAGACGAGTTACCCCATGTGATGGGGCTGGTGCGGCAGTCGTTCGAGCGGCAGATGGGCGAGGGAGCAGATTAGGGGATGAAAACGGGACATCGGAGATTACATTTAACCGTAATCCACGACGTCCCTTTCTGTCACGGAAGAAGCCCCGGATAGTGCGGCGCCACCCTCGTCCTGAACCAGACCGGCAACGCATCCGCCGTCGACTTGAGTTGAAGCTCGCCTTCCGGCGTTCGTTGGGCGAGCCAAACGGGTTCCGGGCCGGAATTGTCGAACAGAAAGGCCCGGTACGCGTGAGAAAGGGCCTCGCCGACCAGCACGAGGCACCGCTCATACCGTGCCACGATTTTGTCGTCGGGAACGTCGTGCCCGCCGAGGGCGGTGCGATTCCGGACGCGATAGACGTTGAGCTGAGGCGATTCCGTGGCGACGAAATACAGGTAGGTCCGGTATCCGAGGGTGCGGGCGCGGGCGAAGAAGTCGATCTTGCTCCGATGCGACATCACGGTTTCAAACGAGAAGGACCGGCCGGCGGCGAGCAACTCCTCCCGAAGGAAGTCCGCGACGGCCGCGGCCGCGTAGGCGTCCACAAGCCCGGCGGGGGCCGTCAGGCGCGTGCCCGTCGCCTCGACGGCGGCCGGAAATGGATGGTCCGCCGGCAAGCGTCCGCCGCGAAGCAGGGCGGCGCGAATCTCATCCGCCGTAACGGTTCTCTCCAGGGAATCCAGGGGAACCCCGGTTCCTTCTCGGAGGCGGCGAAAGATATCGTCGGCGTTGATGTAGTAATGGAGTTGGAACAGGCCGTCAGGGGAGAAGTCTTTGGCGAGCTTCTGGGCCAGACTGGTCTTTCCCGAACCGTTCGGGCCGGCGAACATGCGCAGGCGTTTGGGGGCGTCCGAGGTCATTCGTGTTCGGGGGCGGCGCCCGCCTCCGAACGAACAGGCCCGATGACTTCCTCGGCGCCATCCTCGTACAGCGCCACGAGGGACCCGCCTTTGATGATCACCACGGGGCGGCCCGCCGCGAAGGCCGCCTCACGGGCGTCCTTTCCCACACGCCTCAAGGCGGCGCGTAGTTGCTCGTCGGTGAACTCCACCCCGTCGCGAAGATTATCGTCCATGGCGAAACCTCCCTTCCGTCCTGCCGCCGCATGGTTCGACGCATTGAAGCCAGCGTCGCCGACGGCGGACATGGCGACGTGCCGTTCCGTCCTGCAATTCTACAGGTCGGCAGCGCAGCCGAGCAAGCGACAGCAATGCACTCCTGGCGACTATGCGCATTTCTACTCGGAAAACGAGCCACGCCCGATTGCCGGCAACTCGACGCAAAACACCGTCCGCCCTTCCTCGCGCCGCCATGCGATGCGCCCGCCGTGCGCCTCCGCCGCCTGCCGCGCCACTGCCAGCCCGAGGCCCACGCCTTCCGGTTTGCCGGTCACGAACGGCTCGAACAGCCGCTCCGCCACCTCCGGCGGCGGCCCCGCGCCGGAGTCGGTTATTTCCAGAACGCGCGAACCGGCGCTCCGCTGTCGCGTCGCGGCTAACCGTCGATTCTTCGCTCGTCCAACCGCACCACAACGTTCCCAGCCGGCCCCGCCGCCTCCACGGCGTTGCCCAGCACGTTCAGGATCAGCTGCCCCAGCTGCCCCGCATCGCCGTTCACCACCGCGTCGTCGGCCGGCGGCGCCCAGTGCAGCTCGATGCCCGCGTGCTTGCATTGCGGACGCAGCAATTCCACCGCCTCGCCCACCAACGCCGGCAGCGAACATGGCGCCGTCCGCGACGGCCCCTGCCGACCCAGGTCGAGGAAACGCTTCAGGTGCATCTCCTGAAGCGTCAGCTGCCGCAGCGCCACGTCCAGCGGCGACGTGTCCACACGTCCAGCGCACTCCCGTGCAAATAGTTGCACTGTCAACCGGGCGCCCGTGAGGCCGTTGCGCAGCTGGTGGGCCAGGCCGCCGCTCACCTGCCCTAATAATCGGAATCTTTCTGTTCTTCGCGCCGTTTCCTGGAACTGTGCGAGCCTCTGCGCCATCTCATTCACCGAATGCGTCAGGTCGCGGATTTCGTCGTTCCGCGCCGGCAGCGGCATCGGGCTGAAATCGCCGGCCGCGATCAGACGCGTGCGCCGCTCCAGGGCCTGCAAACGCCGGCTCAGCCGCTGGCCCAGGCCCAGCGCCAGGCCCAGCGACGCCAGGCCCACGGAGCCGCCCAGAACGAGCGAAGGCCAGACCGCCTCCCACAGGGCGTCACGCCACAGGGATTCAGGATAGAAAATATACATAACGTGGCCGCTTCCCGGCAGGCGAAGGCCGCTGCAGAAATAGGTTTGGCCGTTGACGGCGACCGGCGGCCCCAAGCGGAGGTCGCGCCAGTCGTCGCATACCGTCTCGCCCGGCGGCGGCTGGATGGGGCCGTCGCCCAGCGTGCCGGAACCTCCGCCCTCCGGCGAAATCAGCAGGAAGTCGGCGCCGGACAGGCCCTTCATCATGGCCAGAACGGGCGCCGACAGCGAGAACGTGCCCTTCTCGAAGCTGAGGGTTCGGCCCACGTTGCGGAGCCGTTCCTCGATCTGCTGGCGAGCGCGGCCGGCCGAGGCCACAGCCGTCCAGGCGCTGACGCCGACGACGCCCAAAAGCAGCGTCAGCAGCGGCAGCAGGAGCTGATAGCGGATGCGCCAGCGCATAGGATGGCCCGTCCCGAGAGCGGTGAACGTCATCACGGCGGTATGAAAATATGCTAGGGTTGCGGGACGTGACTCGCAACGGCAACCGGACTGAGGAGAGATGAGGCGATGAGGCCTTACCGCGATCTTACGCCCCGGGAGTGGTACGAGGCGGCCGAGCGCTGCCGGCTCCAGGAGCATCAGGGCTGCCCCTGCTGCGGCGGCCGGCATTGCGTGTTCCGCTCGGAGTGGGCCGGCCGTGTCGAGTTCTACTGCACCACTTGCGACTTCTCGGCCAGCCATGACCCGCGTACCGGCCGCTACTTCTCCACCACCGCCGACGGCCGCGAACGGCCCAGCGCCGTTCTCGACCCGCTGGCCTTGCCTTCCGTGGATTTTGCGGAGGGCGTATAGGCAGTTCGGGGAGAAGGACTCGAACCTTCATTGGCCGGTTCAAAGCCGGCTCGCCTGCCGTTAGCGGACCCCCGAGACGATTCTCACCCTGCCAGACTCTGCGAACCGCCCACAGGTTCACAGCTCTCCCTCCCTTCCGACGATCCGCCGGCGCAGCGCGGTTTCCCTGTCATTCTGGCGGTGAGATCCGACGTTCCCCTGGATTGTAATTCTCGGCGTGCAGCTGGGCCGCGAAACGCGGCGCTTCCCGGCCCGGCAGGCGCTCGTACTGGCCCCTCTGCGGCGACTTTGACGCCTTTGCGATCGACCTGGCCGGTCCCCTGCGCCCATCCCCACCGCTCGATCCGACGCAGCCGTTACAGACTCTCGCCTCCTGCGGCGAATCGCCGATGGGCGCGTCGCGTCTCCCGCGGCCGGTCCTGAATTTGCTTCGTGCAACCAGATCAGGGACGGCGGGAATCGCCGCCGCGCGGATTTCAGCCGGCTTTCGGCCGGAGGGAGGCGAACAGCGTCGTCGCGCCATTAGGCGAGGGGCGGGAAATACCTTACCCGTAGCCGCATTCGCCGGAATGCGGGTGAATGGCTGTCGGCCCGCATTCTGGCGAATGCGGCTACGGGGATCATTCCCGCTGCCGCTCGCCTTACCGCTCGTCATGGAGGAGAAGCGCCATGTCGGCCAAGAAAACCGGATGTTTGGGCAAGGTCCTGGGCGTGCTGTTCACGAGCATTGTGGTTCCGGTCCTGGTGAACGTGTTCACGCAGGATGTGGCGAACTGGCAACAGAAGTTGGGGCTGGCGCCGGAGACCCCGCCGGCCGATTGGAATCGGCCCACGGTTGAGGACGTTTCGCCGGCGCCGCGCATCACGACATATCCCGATCCGGCTCGGCGGACTGCCTCAGACAAGGAGGAGCGGAAAGGGAGGGAGTCGAACCCTCAAGGCGTCGCCGCCGAGCCGTTTTCGAGACGGTCGCCCGCACCGATGGGCCGGCCCTTCCATTGATGCAGTCAGGATGCGCGGCGACGGGCGGAGGTTCGCGCCCGGGGCGGCGGGAATCAGACGGATCGCACGCAAAGACGCCAAGGCGCGAAGAGCCTCTCTTCACTTCGTTGCGGTCTTGGCGGCTTTGCGTGAGATGTTCTTCTCCGCCCGGAAGAACCAGTCCCACGGCGGCGGCTCATCCTTCAGGTCCGGCGCCCCGGCGAACTGGCTCCACGACAGATGCACCTTCCTCAGCCGCACGTCCCGGAAGCCGGCCCGCCGCAGGCGGTAGCGCACCTCGAACGGCTGCCAGAAGTGCTGCTCCAACCCCAGATAACGGAAGTCGCCGAAGGCGAAGTCGTACCGCTTGTGTTCGGCGTGGTGGGCCGCGTTCTGCCGCGCCTTGTCCGCCGGCATCCCCGCCTGCCGCGCCCGGTCCACCATCAGCATCGTGTAATAATGCACCGCGTCCATCGCCGGCACGATGCCGAGGAAGCGTCCGCCCGGCCGCAGCGCCGCGTGGACCGACCGTAACGCCGTTTCCAGATCGCCGATGTCCGGCAACACCAGGCTGTTGACCGCCACGGCCACGTCCAACCGGCCCGCCAGCGGTTCCAGGTTCGTGAGGGCCAGGCGCAGGAATTCCACATTGGCCAGGCCGCGGCACTGATCGCGGGCGCGCGTCAGCATCCCCTCGGCGAAATCCACGGCAATCACATGGCGGAAGTGCTTCGCCAGGATCGGCAGCAGCGGGCCGACGCCGCAGCCGAGGTCGGCGGCCGTGCCCCTTTGCGGGTCGGCCAACTCTTCCAAAGCGGGCAGCAACGGGTTGCGGACGCCGGGCAGGTACGGATCGATGAAGTCCTGCTCGTAGGTCGCCGCCGCCCGGCTCCAGAAGTGGGATTGGTCGGGCATCTCAGGGGTCAGGGGTCAGGGGTCAGGGGTCAGGGGTCTGTTTTACTGACCCCTGACCCCTTACCCCTGTTACAGGACGATATTCACCAGCTTCTTCGGCACCACGATCACCTTCTTCGGCGCCTTGCCGGCCAGCAGCTCGCGCACCTTCGGGTCGGCCAGGGCCAGCGCCTCCAGCGCCTTGGCGTCCACGTCGGCCGGGACCGTCAGACGGCAGCGCACCTTGCCGTTGATCTGCACCGGCACCTCGATGGAGTCCTCCTTCGCCAAGGCCGGGTCAAAGGCCGGCCACGGCTCATACGCCAGCGACTCCTTGTGGCCCAGCACGCGCCACAGCTCCTCCGCCAGGTGCGGCGCGAACGGACTCAGCAGCAGTACGAACGGCTCCAGCACCGACCGCGGCCGCACCGGCAGCGGCGTCAGGTGGTTCGTCAACTCCATCATCGCCGCGATGGCCGTGTTGAAACGCATCCCGTCCAGGTCGTCGGTCACTTTCTGGATCGTCTGGTGCAGTTTCCGCAGCGTCTCGCGGTCCGGCGGAACGTCCTGGACCGTCTCCGCCAGCCGGGCCTCCTCCGAGCGCTCGTCGATGAACAGCCGCCATACGCGACCCAGAAAGCGATAAACGCCCTCGACGCCGCGCATGCTCCACGGCTTCGTCGCCTCCAGCGGCCCCATGAACATCTCGTACAGCCGCAGACTGTCGGCGCCGTACTCCTTCACCACGTCGTCCGGGTTGATGACGTTGCCGCGGCTCTTCGACATCTTGTAGGCGCGGGCGTCCACGCGGATCGACGGGTTCTCCTTCAGCACGAAGGAGTCGCCCTTCTTCTCGATCTGGTCCTCGGCCAGCTTCACCGCCTCGTCGCCGTTGACGTCGCCGGAGTCCCGGCCGAGCGAAATCCATTTGCCGCCCTTCTTGAAGCCGGTGTACTCCATCTCGCCCAGGATCATGCCCTGGTTGACCAGCTTCTGGAACGGTTCCGGGTTGTGGACGTGGCCGCGGTCGAACAGGACGTGATGCCAGAAGCGCGAGTAGAGCAGGTGCAAGACCGCGTGCTCGGCGCCGCCGACGTACAGGTCCACCGGCATCCAGGTTTTCTCTTTTTGCGGATCGCAAAACGCCTTGTCGTTGCGGGGGTCGATGTAGCGCAGGTAGTACCAGCACGACCCGGCCCACTGCGGCATCGTGTTCGTCTCGCGGCGGTAGCGCTTGCCGTTGCGCGTGACGTACAACCAGTCGGTCGCCTTGCCCAAGGGCGGCTCCGGCCGGCCCGACGGCTTGAAGTCCTCCAGGTCCGGCAGGCGCAGCGGCAGTTCGTCCGGCGACAGCGGCTTCGACCACGCCGGTCGGGTTGCCCTTGTCGTCGATCTCGTGCAGGATCGGGAACGGCTCGCCCCAGTAGCGCTGGCGGCTGAACAGCCAGTCGCGCAGCTTGTAATTGACCTTGCGCTGCCCCAGGCCGCGCTCCTCCAGCCAGTCGATGATCTTGCGCTTGGCGTCGGCGATGTTCAGGCCGTTCAGGAATTCGCTGTTGATGGCCGGCCCCTCGCCGACGTAGGCCTTGCCCTCCCACCCGGCCGGCGGCTGGACGGTGCGGACGATCGGCAGGCCGAAGACCTCCGCGAACTCCCAGTCGCGCTCGTCCTGACCGGGCACGGCCATGATGGCGCCGGTGCCGTAGGTCGCCAGGACGTAATCCGCAATCCAGATCGGGATTTTCTTCTGATTCACCGGGTTGATGGCGTAGGCCCCGGTGAAAACGCCGGTTTTCGTCTTGGCCAGCTCGGTGCGCTCCAGGTCGCTCTTGCGCGGCGGCCTCCTGGTACGCCTTCACCACGGAGCGCTGCTCGGGCGTGGTGATCGCATCGACCAGGGGGTGTTCGGGGGCCAGCACCATGTAGGTCGCGCCGAACAGCGTGTCGGGGCGAGTGGTGAAAACGCGGATCCGAGCGCTCCCCTTCGGATCGCGGCCAACCGGGAGCGCGAAATCGACCTCCGCCCCCTCGCTCTTGCCGATCCAGTTGCGCTGCATCTCCTTGATCGCTTCCGACCAATCGACCTGCTCCAGGTCCGACAGCAGGCGTTCCGCATAGGCCGTGATGCGCAGCATCCACTGCCGCAGCGGCGTCCGCACCACGGGATGCCCGCCGCGCTCCGACTTGCCGTCCATGACTTCTTCGTTCGCCAGCACCGTGCCCAGTGCCGGGCACCAGTTCACCGGCGCCTCGATCTGATACGCCAGCCTTTTGCCGTCCCGATAGGTGCGAATCGCCGCCTCGCCCTGCTTCTTCACCTCGGCGGGAATCGGCAGCTCCGCGATCGGCCGGCCCTTTTTCCGCTCCGCGTCGTACCAAGTGTCGTACAGCACCAGGAAAATCCACTGCGTCCAGCGGAAATAATTCGGATCGGTCGTATCGACTTCGCGGTCCCAGTCGTAGCTGAAGCCGAGCATCTGGATTTGCCGGCGGAACGTGGCGATGTTCTTCTCGGTGGTGGCGCGGGGGTGCGTGCCGGTCTCGATGGCGTACTGCTCGGCCGGCAGGCCGAAGGCGTCCCAACCCATCGGGTGCAGGACGTTGAAGCCGCGCATCCGCTTGTAGCGGGCCAGGATGTCGGTGGCGGTGTAGCCCTCGGGGTGGCCGACGTGGAGGCCGGCGCCGCTGGGGTACGGGAACATGTCGAGGATGTAGAACTTCGGCTTGTCTGACAGGTCCGGCGTGCGAAAGGTCTTGTGTTCCCGCCAGTATTGCTGCCAGCGCGGCTCGACCGCCTTGGGGTTGTAACTCGGCATGACGCCCATCCGCCCTCGTGAATTCCACACGGTCCCGGCAAGCCGTTATCCTACGGAAAGGACGCGGCTTGCTGTAGCAGGGACGGCGGACGGGCGGCATGGGTTCACGAAAGGCGAGCCGGCAGTGCCAGCGACCGGAGGAGGCTCGCTATTGATCGCCGCCTCCCGGCTTATCGGGGGGCTTCGTGGGGCTGGCCTTTTCTTTGTCTTCCGGCGAATTGCGCTCTCGTTCCTCCAGTTCCAACTGGCGGGCACGATCCGGCGAGGTGACGTAGTAGACATTGCCAAGATGCACGAGCTTGAGGTCGGCCATGTCCGCCAGGAGGGCAAGGGCCGTGTCCAGCGGCACGCCCGTCAGTTCCACCGTGACTTTCACTTCACCCTCTTTGCCAGGACGCCCGCCCAGGACGATGTTGCACCCGGTCGTGCGTGCCAATTCCGACACCGCATCTTGGAGGGGGGTCTTGTCGAAGACCGCATACACGAGCGGCGGAGGATTGGCGACCTTCCGTCCCGGGAAGAACTCGTCTAGATAGGCCCGTCGCGTGGTGATTTCGACGCCTTCCGGGCGGATGACGTACACGGCTTCGCCGTCTTCCGAAGCCCCCGCCACATTGGACAGGATGGCCTCAAGGACCTGCCGCCGGGGAACGGCCGCCAGTTTGTTGATTCTCAAAACCTCATCCTTGTAAATGAAGTCGGCGGCCAGATTCTGTTTGATGAAGGCAGGGGTGTTAACCTTCCAGGAGACCCCCTGCCTGAGAAGCAGTTCATCGAGCGCCTTGTCCAGCGTAGTTGGCACGAACAATTCATAGTCGATCCGCACGTCCAGCTTTTTCCGGATGCCTACCGCGCGCTGCGCCGCCGTCTGCTTGTCGTCGGGGACGGCCGGGGCCGCGGCTCCCTGTCCTTTGGATTCCTTGCCCACCTCGATCTCGACCGGCCCGCTCACCGGCCGGATGCTTCCCTTCTCGCCGTTCAGCGTATAGGCGACGCGGATGGTGTGCTTGCCGGGCGGCAGCGGGAAGTGGTCCTTCCGGGGCGTCAGGCTGCTCCAGTTTTTATCCGGCGAGGCCGTCGCCCAGTCGTCGATCTGCTTGCCGGGTTCCAGCAAGTCGCCGACGGCGGGGTAGGGGCCGGAAGGGATTTCATACGAGTACCACGTCCCGTCCACTTCAATCTGACAGTCGTAGGGGACGCGCCGCGCGTTCGGCGTGGTCTTGCCCTGGTTGCGCAGGTCGAGGTGGAACGTCGGCGCCTCGTCCGATTCCCACGCCGTCTTTGGGATGCGGACGCGGGCCTGGACGCCGTCCATCCGGCCTCGCCCCACGCCGATTCCTTGCCCACCTCGATTTCCACTGGGCCGCTCACCGGCCGCGGCCCGCCGCCAAATGGGAAGGTGATGCGCAGGGTGTGCTTGCCGGCGGCGACTTTCAGGCGCTCCAGCACCACAGAACCGACGCTCGGTATTTCGCCCACGATACGGTCGGGGGTGCGAACCCAGGGGACGGCCAACGTCGCCTTCACCCACTCGTCGATCTGCTTGCCGGGTTGCAGGGAAAAGGTTTGCAGTCCAGATCGCCCTTGCCGGCAAACGCATACCACTGACCGTCCCACTCGATCTCGCAGAAGTTGGGCACGCGGCAGACGGCGGGTTCTTTCATTCCTTGGTTTCGCATGTCCAGGATGAGCTCCGGCGTCTCTCCCACGTCCCAGGCAGTCTTGGTCGGCCGCAGTCGCGCCTGCACGCCGTCCACGGCCTCGCCCCACTCCGGTTGGTCCTTTTCCGCCTCCGGTTTCTCCTCATTCGGCGCCACGGCGGCGGGAGGCGCGGCGGCCGGCGGCGGCGCGGCGGAAGCCCCACGGTTGCCGCAAGCGAAGGCGACGGCCCCGGACGCGACGATGACGACGGCGACCAGCAGGCCGACGGTCAGTTTCGTGAGCAGCATGGTTTTCAGCACTCCTTCGGCAAGAGCGGCAACGCGCGCCGAGACGACGGCGGTCGCGGCCCGGCCCGCGGCGAACAGGGACGCGGCCTTCGCGGTGGACGCCAGCAGCGGCGGCGGCACGCCGGCGCCGCGCGCCAGCGCCGCGGCCAGGGCGCATCCCGACGGCGCGGCGCCGTGACGGCCCATGCGGCGGGCCAGCATCCGCTTGGCCGTCGCCAGCCGACTGGACAATGTTCCCTCCGGCACGCCGAGCTTTCGCGCCGCCTCCTTGCGCGGCCGGCCCTCCAATTCACACAGCACGATCGCGCTGCGGTACTTGTCGGGCAGCCGGCTCAGCTCACGGTCCAGAAGCGGCAGCAGCTCGGCCCAGTCGTCGTCGGAATCGGCCCGCGTCGGGTTCATGGTCGCCGCCCGTTTCTCTTGCACGCGCCGCCGGGCGGCCGCCCCCGCGCCTTCATCGCGGTGCGGTAGGCCACGCCGTACAGCCAAGCGCCGACCAGCTCCCGCTTGCGCACCGACGCCGCCTTGCGGACGAAAACGAGGAAGGCGGCCTGGAAGGCGTCCTCCGCGTCCGAGTCGTTGCCGAGGACGCGGCGGCAGACGGCCAGCACCATCGAGCCGTGCCGGCGGATCAGCGCCTCCAGCGCCTCGGCGTCGCGCCGCGCCGTGAAGCGCTCCATCAACTCGCCGTCCGTCGGGCCGCCTTCCTGGGCGAGCGCGGCCTGGCGGAGTCGCTGCAACACCGTTGGTCGTCCGGGCGTCATATCGTCGTTGGTCCCGTGGGGCGATTCGTCTCTGCTCCCAGCATACTGCCCGGAGGGGGGTCGGCGCGTCGATGTTTTTTCGGAAGGGGGCGCAAAAGGCGAGCCGGGGGTTTATCCCCCGGCAGAAGGTGCAGCCGCTGAAACAAGACCGGGGGGACAAGCCCCCATAGGCATCAACTTACGCCTAACCTCGCTCGCCCCGGTTCGTTCAGTAGCTCGATGGTCCCCGGCTTTTTCTTACGCCGGTTGCGAGGACGAAGGCGATGCAATTCCTCCCCGATCCTGCGCAGCACGGCCTCCAACGCCGCGCGTTCGCCCAAGGCCTCGACCAACTCCGTGAGCAGCCGACGCAGCCGACGCACCTTGCGCGTCGCCGCCCGCCCGTCCAGCCACGGGCCCGCCGTCAGCAGCAACCAGTGTTGTACCAGCATCGCCACCAGCTTGGCCAGCACCTCGCACAGCACCCGGTCGCCCCGCCGCCCTCGCGACCGCGCCAGCCCGCCCCGGCCCTTCCACAGCTTGAACAACAACTCGATCTGCCAACGCGCCCGGTACAGCACCCAGGCCTCGTCGAACGTCAGTTCTCCTGCCGCCAGGTCGGTGATCAGCACCGTCCAGCCGCACAACTCGCGCTGGCGGGTCGCTCACCGGCCGCCCCTTCTTGCGGGCCCGTTGGCCCAGCTTCCGCAGCCGCTTTTGCCGCACCGCCTCGGGGCAACGCACCGCCATCAGCCGGCACGTCAACGGCCTCTCCTGGCCCACGCGCACCCCCACGTCCACCGCGTCCTCGACCTGCCGTTGCAGGAACGCCGCGATCGACTCGGCCGGCCGGTCGCCTTCCCGCAGCGTCACGCCGCTGGGCAGCCGGCTGACCCAATGCACCCCGGCCCGGCTGTCCCGGGCCGCCATGTGCAGGTCGAAGAAGCCCAAATCCTTCAGCCGCAGCGAGCCGGCCGGCAACGGCGCCGCCTCTTGACCCGCCGCCACGTCCGGCTGCTTGCCCGGCTGGAAGGCCAGGTCGGTCACGGCCCCGTCCGTAAGGTCCATGCGCACGTACATCTTCAGGGCCGCTTGGTCGCGGCCCTCCGCGTCGTTGCCGCCGCAGCCGGGGTAGGCCTCCGCCAGGCAGGCCGGCAAGGCCACCACCGTGCAGTCCTCCACCGACACGCGGCGGAAGCGTCGCAGCAACGGGATGGCCGCCGCCGTCGTCTCCAGCAGCACGCCGACCGCTTCCGCGGCCAAGCGCTTAAGGCACTCGGCCGCCTCCGGGACGAACCAGGCGTCCAGCCCCTGCGGCGTGATGGCCGCCCCCAGCCGCGCCGCCTCGTCGGTCAGGTCCTCCAGGGTAGCGTCGGGTTGACGCATCCAGCCGAACACGAGCGTCTGCACCCATTGCGCCCCGCTGAGGCGGCGGCGGCGTTGCACCAGGCCCACGGCTTGGGCCGCCGCCTCGGCCTTGGCGAACAAAAGGCTTTGCAAAGCGGCCGCACACAGCGTTACAGTACGGATCATGGAGGGGACTCCTTCCCGTTGGCACGGTGTTATGGTCAACCCCATGCTAACAAAGGAGTTCCCTCCGCTTTACCCTAAGTTGATGCCTATGGGGTTTATCCCCCCGGCAGAAGGTGCAGCCGCTGAAACAGACCGGGGACAAGCCCCCCGGCTCACCCCATTCGCGTCACGGATTATTGATGTCCTTCAAGGGAATGATCTTCCAGCGCTCGTAACCTTCATGCTCGTTGAGCCGGTCCACCATCTCGTCCACGTGGTAGTACGGGACCTCGCTCAGCGTGTCGTAGCGGAGGTCCAGCACCTGGCTCGTGCCCCGCATGTACTCCGACCAATCGTCCAGCGCCCGGTCCATGACGTGCTGGCGGTAGTCGTTCACGTCCTGGATGATCTGGGCCGTCGCTTTCATGCTCTCCACGGCCTTCTGCAGCCGCTGCTGGAACACCGCGTCGTCCGTCTTCCACGATTTCCAGATCTTCAAAAGCGTCGGCAGGTTCCGGTCGAACGAGTCGGCCGGGCAGCTGACCCAGGAGGCGTAGAACACCCACTGGTCGGCCGAGGTCGGCATCATGTCCACCAGGGCCAGCGTTCGCACCTTCACCGTCTTGCCGTCCTTGGTCGCCTCGGAGTCGAAGACCAGATAGGCGGCCTTGCCGATGAAGCCGGGAGCCGGCGCCGCGTCGATCCGCTTTTTGTAGTGCCACTCGACGCCCGAGCCGGCGGCCAGGGCGCGGCCGATCACCTTCACCGCCGATTCCGGGTCGCTGTAATCGCAGACCGGGACGATCCCCGGATCGACGCCGAGCCGCCGCAGGGCGTCGGCGCCGGCCGGCGTGTAGACCGGCGTCCACAGGCCGAAGTGGCCCTCGCCCTCGGGGCCGGCCACGTCCACCATGCTGTTGACGGCGTTGACGTTCCAGCCCTCCGGCAAGCTGATGGCGCCGCTGCCGTCCGGCAGGCGGGTCCGCTGGAACTTCACCTCGGGGGCCGCGGGCAGGTTCTTTTCCAGCAATGCGGCCAGGTCGGCCTTGCTGTCGGCGAAGGCCTTGGCCTCGTCGTACTCCACGCCGACCACGGCGTCGCGGGCGCCGACGTGAACCACGATCGCGCCGCACACCACGATGTGGGCGCGGGAGGCGATGAACGTGGCCTGAACTTCGGTGTCGTTGTCGTTGTCCAGCGCGCCGAGGACGCGCGGCCGGCCGTCGAAGTAGGACGCCAGGGCGTCGAGGGCGCCGTCCAGGGCGGCGCGGGCCGAAGTCACATCTTGGCTCTGCCGGATCAGCACCTCGCCGGCGCCGTGGTCCGGCCGGAACGAGGTGAAGTCCTTGGGGAGCTTGTTGTCGGCCGCGGCCGCGAGGCCGGCGGTCAGGATCAGAGAGGCCAACGTCGTCGCGCCGATCTTGCCGAGGAACCGTTGCATGGGAGGTCTCCGTCTGTTGGAAGGAAGGTTCGGTTTCAACCCCGTCGCCTCCCATACCTGCGGCGCTCGGCCGTGTGACAGGCGGGCGCGAATTCGCCTATCGGCCGGCAAGGCAAGGAAATACACTGACGAGAAGGATCGCACAAGAACGGCCTTCGGAGGCTTCCATGACGCAGCGCGAGTGGAAATACCTGGAACCGCATCCGCAGTCGAGTTACAAGCAACTCTTCGTGAAAGGCACGCGGATTCGGGCGGAAGTGCTGTACGGCATGATGGTGGACGGCGATCCGCCGGACCCGACGACGCCGGAAGAGATCGCCGCGGACATGAATCTGCCGGTGGAGGCGGTACGCGAGGCCATCGCCTACTGCGAATCCAACCCGCCGGAGATCGAGGAAGACCATCGGAGAGAAAGGGAGTTTTTTCAAGCGATGGGCGTGATAGACGCCGAGGGCAACTACCTTCGCGGCACTTTGCCCTATCCGCGGCCCGAACGCCCGAGCAAAAAATGATGCTCTACTTGGACGATGACAGTATCGCGCGGGCGTTGGTCCAGGCGCTACGGCAGGCGGGACACGACGTTCGGACGCCGGCCGAAGCCGGTTTGGCCGGCGCTCTTGACGCGCTGCACTTGCGACAAGCGATTCGGGAGGGCCGAGCCTTGCTGTCGCGGAATTACGACGATTTTGAGGCGCTAGATTTGCTGGTCCGCGAAGCTCAGGGCCGACACTCCGGCGTTCTCATCGTCCGCGACGACGGCCCGAAGAAGCGCAACATGAAGCCGCATCACATCGTGCGCGCCCTCCGCAAGCTGGAAGACGCCGGCGCCCCTGTCGCGGACGAGTATATCATTCTCAACCATTGGCAGTAACGGGCGCGCCGGTCGAGCAACGTCACTTTTTCGCATCCGCCTTGTCCAGATAGCGCCTGCACGTCGGTCCAGAACTTCTTGCACGCCTCCTGCTCATCGGCTGGCAGCTTCGCCAGCCTCCGCCGGGTCGCGCAGGCCGGCCAGGTCGGCGTCCCCCTGCCAAAGCCGCATCCGCTCCTCACCGCTTTCCGGTCCTCGGAAGTGCCATTGTTCAGCAGCTTTGCAGAGGCGGCAAGGTCGGCCCGCAGCCACCCAGCGCCTGGCGGCGCAGGTCCGCCTTTTTCGTCTCGTCCGGCGGCGGATCGTCCTTGCCCTGGCCGGCGGCCGCCAACGCCGCCCAACAGGCGGCGTTGTAGCGGTTGCCGTCTTCAGGTCGTCGGCCAACTTCGGGTCGTCGGCGAAGGCGTCTGCGTACATCCGGGCGCTGGCGAGGAAAAGCTTTTTGCTGTTGCACAAGACGGCCATCGCGTGCAATTCGTCGCTCGTCCGGGGCTTGAACTCGCCCTTTTGCAAGGCAGCATCCGTTCGGCGTCGGCGAGATTGGCGGCGGCCGCAGCGAAATGAGAGTCAAGCCGGACGGCCTCGCGGAATTCGGCGATCGCCTCGTCCAGTTTGTCTTGATCCCACAGGACGTAACCCAGGCTATTGTGGAAATTGGCCTCACGGGGTTGGAGTTCCACTGCCTTCTTGCAACGGGTTAGCGCCTCGGCGAGCTTCCCCTGAAGTCGAAGGGTCCAACCGAGCTGGTCATGGGTCCAGCCAGCGTTAGGGTCCAGCCTCACGGCCTCGCGGAATTCGGTGATCGCCTCGTCCAGCCTGCCTTGGTCCCGCAGCACGAGGCCGAGGTTGTTGTGGGCCGTGCGAACTTGGGGTCGAGTTCGATGGCCTTCTGAAAGCAAGCCGTGGCGCCATCCAGGTCCCCCTTGATCCAGCAAGACGAGGCCAAGGTCGCTGTGGGCTGGGGCATTCTTGGGGTCGAGTTCGATTGCCTTGCGGAAGCAGACTCGGCGGCACTGTCCAGATCCCCTTTGTCTCGCAAGATGATGCCGAGGTCGTGGTGGGCCAGGGCGAGTTTGGGGTCGAGTTCGATAGCCTTCGCGGAATTCGGCGACGGCCCCGTCCAGTCTGCCCTGATCTGCAGCACGCTGCCGAGGTTGCTGTGGGCCGCGGCATTTTTGGGGTCGAGTTCGATGGCCTTCCGGAAGGAGGCGGCGGCGCCGTGCAGGTTCCCCTGCATGCAAGCATGCTACCCAGGTCGATGTGGGCGTAGGCGAGTTTGGGGTCGAGTTCGATGGCCTTCTTGTAGCAGGCGGCGGCCCCCTCCCGGTCCCCCTGGGTGTACAGCACTTGTCCGAGATTGTTGCGGGCAGGCGCGTTGTCCGGCCGCAGAGCGATCGACGCCCAGTAGCCGCCTGCCGCCTCGTCGAGAGTCGCGGGGTCCGGAGGAAACGGATCATACAGTGCTCCCCAATTGGAACTGGAGCCAGAAGTCCGCCGGGTGCTGGCGCCGCGCCTGACGCAGCAGAACCGCCGCCTCCGCCGTCGCCTCGCCATGCATCAAGAGGATGGCCAAGACCTCCGCGCTCACGGCGGGCAGTTCCTGGCCCCGCGCCTCCTTGGCCAGGACCTTCAGCGCGTCTACGTCGCCCGCCGATGCCGCCGCCCGGTAACGCCGGCGCCAGGCGTCGTCGTCCGCCCCGTCGGCGACGCCGCGGAGCCGCGTCGCCTCCGGGCCGCCGACGCAATTGGCCCATTCGTCCAGCGCCACGATCAGCGCCAGCCGAACTGCCGGCCGCTCGGCATGGATCGCCGCCGACGCCTTGCCCTCCGCTCCCGCCGTCCCCGCCCCGCAAACCTCCAGTGCCGCCGCGTAGGACCTGGCCGCCGATTCCTTGTCGAAACCGCTTCCCCGAGCCAGATGGCGTGAGAGCGTGCGCGCCTATCCAAGTCGTTCAGCAGCCGGGCCTCCCGCTCCGCCCGCGCCCGCCCCGCCTCCACCTCCGCACGCCGCGCCGCTAGCCGGACCCGCGCCGCCGCCGTCGCGTCCGGCGCCGCCGCCAGCGCCCGCTCCGCCTCCTCCACGGAACCCAACGCCTGCCGCCACAACGCCGCCGCCCGCCCCGCCGTTTCGGGCGTCTCCGGCTCCACATCCCCCACCTTGTCCGCCGCCTCGTCGATCCCCTTGGCCTGCTCCGCCGCCTGCTCCGCCTGGCCCAACGCCACGTCCGCCGACCCGCTCCGCCGCCGCCCGTCGCGCCGCCCGGTCCCAGGCCACCCAGCCCCAAACGCCGCCCCCTGCCGTTGCGGTCAGCAGCAGCACCGCCGCCAGCGCCCCCGCCAGACGCCGCCGCTTCCGGCCCTCCGCCGCCTTCGTCCGCGCCTCCGCGTTCGCCACCTCCGCCTGACGCAGCCGACGCTCCACCGACTCCCGATACGCCGTCACCGCAGCCGACGACTTCCCCCGCGTCGCCCGGCCGACCGGCCGGGTCCGCCGCCAGGCAGCGCTTCGCCAGTGCCGATCAGCTCCGCGTCCGCCCCGCAGCCGTCCAGCCGGCCCAGCGCATCGCCGAGTTCCGCCCGCCGCGCCCGCTTCAACGCCGCCTCGCTCGGCCCCGCGAACGGCGGCCGGCCCGTCAGCACCTCGCACAGGATCGCCCCCAACCCGAACACGTCCGAACGCACCCCCACGTCCTCGACCTCGCCGCGGGCCTGCTCCGGCGCCATGTAAGCCGGCGTCCCCATCACGGCGCCCGCCCGCGTCTCCTCGCCGCGCTCCCCCGTGTCCGAATCGCCCCGCGGCGTCCGGATCAGCGACACCGCCTCCGTCGGCCGCCGCGTTCCGGCCCGGCTTCGGCCGACGCCCCGTCGGACGTCAGCACCTTGGCCAGGCCCCAGTCCATCACCTGCACCTCGCCGTAGGCCCCCACCATCACGTTGGACGGCTTCAGGTCGCGGTGGATGACGCCGCGGGCGTGGGCGTAGGCCAACGTCTGGCACACCTGCTCGAACACCGCCAGGAAACGCGGCCGGTCGGCGGCCGGGTCCTTGCGCTCCGCCAGCAGGGCCGTCAGGGTGCGGCCCTTGATGAGCTTCATGGTGAAGTACGGTCGGCCGTCGGGCATCCGGCCCAGGGCGTAGACCGGCACGACGCCGGGGTGCTGGAGCCGGCCGGCGATGCGCGCCTCCTCCAGGAAGCGCCGCGCCAGTTCGGGCCGGCCGCGGTGGTCTTCCAGCAGCACCTTGACGGCCACGTCGCGGCCGAAATCCACGTCGCGGCCCTTGAGGATGGCGCCCATGCCGCCGCGGGCGATCTCTTCCAGAAGCTCCAGTCGAGGCGGGGGCCGCGGCGTCCCGTTGCGCGGCGGCTGGGCCGTCGCGAGGGAATCCGACGCGAGGGTTTCATCGACGGTGCGGTTGGGGTCCGAGGGCTGGCTCATGGGAAGCTCCGGCGAAAGCGATGAGAGAAGGCATCGTACTCCCGCCGAAACGCGGCCTCAAGGACAATCCGGGCGCCCTCACCCCGTCAGCATCTCCCCCGCCGCCCGGCACAGCTCCGTCGCCTCCTCCGCCCGCGGCGCCTCGGCGATCGCGCGGACGATCGGCTCCGTGTTGCTCGGCCGAACGTGCAGCCAGCGGTCGGCCCAGTCCAGCCGCAGCCCGTCCTGGCGATCCGCCTTCGCCTCCGGCCAGCGCTGCTCCAGCGCCGCGAACAGCTCCGGCAGCCGCTCCCGCGACACCGTGTACTTGTCCTTGACGATGTGATAAGGCGGCAATTCCGCGACCAGCTCGCTCAGCTTCTTGCTCGTCTCCGCCATCAGGTTCAGGATGAGGCCCATGCCGATGAACGGGTCGCGCACCAACCCGACTCGCGGGTCGATCACGCCGCCGTTGCCCTCGCCGCCGAAGACGGCGCCGACCTCCAGCATCCGATCCGCCACGTTCGCCTCGCCGACCGCCGAGCGGTGAAACGGGCAGCCGAACTGCGCCGCCACGTCGGCGACCACCCGCGACGTGGACATGTTCACCACGACCGGGCCGCGCTCCCGGCTCAGCCGGAATCGCGCCGCCAGGGCCAGCGTCAATTCCTCTCCGATATAGCGGCCGGTCTCGTCGATCAGCGCCAGCCGGTCGGCGTCGGGGTCGAGGGCGAAGCCGATTGCGTCGCCGTGCTTCTTCACCAGCGGGCCGATCTCGCGCAGGTTGGCCGCGGTCGGCTCCGGTTCGTGCAGGAAAGAGCCGTCGGCGTCGCAGCCGCGGCAGACCGTTTCCACCTGCAGCGATTTCAGCAGAGCGCGGCCCAGCGGACCACCGGCGCCGCCGTTGGCGTCGAGGAAGGCCCGCAACCCGGCGGATCGGATCGCCGTCACGTCCACCAGTTGCAGGACGCGCTCCCGATGAACATCCTCCGCCTTGCGGTAATCCTGGACTCCTCCGATCCGATCCCACGGCACGGACGCGGCGGCGCCCCGCTCAAAAAGCGCCTGGATTTTGCGGCCCTCCGACGCGCTGAGGACGCGGCCGTCGGGGCCGAACAGCTTGAGACCGTTCCATTCGGCCGGATTGTGGCTGGCGGTTATCTGTACGCCGCCGGCCGCTTGCAACGTCCGCACGGCCAGGCCGACGGTCGGCGTCGGGGCGACGGCCAGATCGTGGACCTCGCATCCGGCGGCGGTGAGGCCGGCCAGGATCGCGTGCCGCAGCATCGCCCCGCTCGGCCGGCCGTCGCGGCTGACCACGACCGGGCCGCCCTGGACGTGGGCGCCCAGCGCCGACGCGAACGCCAGCGCCGCGGCCGGCGTCAGCGACCGCCCCACCACGCCGCGAATTCCCGACACGCTCACGATCAGGTCGTCCGCCACGCTCATGTCGTTCCTCCATTCCGCATCCTGCCCAGGTTCACCACCGGCCGACTTACGCCGGCCGCGCGCGAAAATCGAGACGGGGCGCCGCGAAACACTCGCCCGACACGATTCCTCTTTGCATCGGCCGCACATTTCTCTATTGTAAGGGGACTGGGTCTCGCGAACCGGGTCGTGGCCTTGATGTCCTTCGCGTCATCTTCCCTCCCCTTTCCCTGGTCCCACGCAAGGTAACGTTCGGCCGGGTCGCGCCGTCCGGCAGTCGGGCGCGGCGCCTCCGGGCTGCTTTTTTGGAGGCCCTTCATGGGCAAAAAGTTGTACGTGGGCAACCTGGCCTACGGAGTGACCGACGCCGACCTGCAGCGCATGTTCGAGGCGCACGGGACGGTCCAGTCGGCACAGGTAATCATGGACCGCGACACGGGCCGGTCGAAGGGCTTCGGCTTCGTGGAAATGGGCAGCGACCAGGAGGCCCAGGCCGCCATCGCCGCCCTCAGCGGCAAGGAAGTGGACGGCCGCGCCCTCACCGTCAATGAAGCCCGTCCCAAGACCGAAGGCGGCCGTGGCGGCGGCGGCGGCGGTGGCCGTGGCGGCTATGGCGGCGGCGGTGGCGGCCGCGGCGGCTACGGCGGCGGCGGGGGCGGCGGCGGCCGCGACCGCTACTAAATCATCCTGCCCGCAGCAGGAGTCCGTGGTCCGTGGGGCGGCGCGGGGCCGTCCCACGGATCACGGACTCTGTTGCTAACCCCTGACCCCTTACCTCTAACCCCCGCAAACTAGGGAGCCCGCAGCGCATGGTGAACCGCAACCTGCTCCGCCAGTATGAGCCGAGCGACGATCAACTCCAAAAGGAACTGGACGCGGCCTTTGACCAAAACGCCGCCGACTGGCTGCCGGCGGAGGAGCAGGAGTTCCGCGACAACAAACTTGTGACCGGCCGCGTGCGCAAGGTCACCGCCGATCATGTTTGGGTGGACGTCGGCTACAAGAGCGAGGGCGCCGTCGAAGTGCGCGAGTGGTTCGACGAAGGCGCCGGACAGGTCGTTCTTCCGCAGCCCGGCGACGAGGTCGAGGTGCTGCTGGAGGCGGTGGAAGACGAGACCGGCGCCGTCGTCCTCAGCTACTACAAGGCCAAACGCCAGAAGCAGTGGCAGGAAGTCGTTTCCAAGCACAAGGAAGGCGACGTCGTCTCCGGCGTGGTCGCCCGCAAGATCAAAGGCGGCCTGCTGGTCAACATCGGCGTCCACGCCTTCCTGCCGGCCAGCCAGGTGGACATCCGCCGGCCGCAGGACATCGCCGTGTACGTCGGCCAAACCATCGAGTGCAAAATCGCCGTCATCGACGAGGCCCGACGCAACATCGTCGTCAGCCGCCGCAAGCTCCTGGAGGACCGGCGCGAAGAGATGAAGGCGAAGCTGCTGGCCGAGATCGAGGTCGGACAGCTGCGCAAGGGCGTGGTCAAGAACATCGCCCAGTTCGGCGCCTTCGTGGACCTGGGCGGCATCGACGGTCTCTTGCACGTCACTGACATGGCCTGGAACCGGGTCTCCAATCCGAGCGACGTGGTGCAGATCGACCAGGAGCTGGAGGTGGTCGTCCTCAAAATCGACCGCGAAAAGGAGAAGATCGCCCTGGGCCTCAAGCAGAAGACGCCCAGCCCATGGGCGACGGTGGCCGACAAGTACCCCGTCGGCAGCCGCCACACCGGCGAGGTCGTCAACGTCATGAGCTACGGCGCCTTCGTTAAGCTGGAGCCGGGCGTCGAGGGGCTGGTCCACATCTCCGAGATGAGCTGGACCAAGCGCATCAACCACCCCAACGAGGTGGTGCAGAGCGGCGACCAGATCGAGGTGCAAGTCCTCAACATCAACAAGGAGAAGCAGGAGATCTCCCTGGGGATGAAGCAGGTGCAGTCCAACCCCTGGGACAAGGTGGCCGAACGCTACCCGCCGGGCACCGTCGTCAGCGGCGTGGTGCGCAACTTGACCAACTACGGCGCCTTCATCGAGATCGAGGAGGGCATCGACGGCCTGCTGCACGTCAGCGACATGAGCTGGGTGCGGAAGGTGGCCCACCCCAGCGAGGTCGTCCAGAAGGGCGACAAGGTGACGTGCGTGGTCCTCAACGTCGATCAGGAGCGGAAGCGGATCGCGCTGGGACTCAAGCAGATGAACAGCGACCCGTGGGAGGGCGACATTCCGAATCGGTACAAGCCGGGCGACGTGAAGAAGGGCAAAGTGACGAAGCTGACGAACTTCGGCGTCTTCGTCGAGCTGGAGGCCGGCGTCGAAGGCCTGCTGCACATTTCCGAGCTGGCCGACCACATGGTCGAAAGCCCCAAGGACGTCGTGCAGCTCGGCGACGAGATCGAGGTCAAGGTCCTCCGCGTGGACGTCGGCGAGCGCAAGATCGGCCTGAGCCGCAAGCAGGTCGGCAAGGCCGAGGAGGAAACCGGCGAAGCGGCGGACGACAAGAAACAGGGCGCCCGGCCGCGTGACAAGGACCTGCGCGGCGGCACGGGGTCCGGCGGCGGTCAGCTGTTCAACCTGCCGGAGGCGGCGGCTGAGGCCCCAGCCGAAGCGACGCCGGAGCCGGATGCGGCGGAAGGACAGCCGTAAGGGCCTCCGACAAGGCGCTTTACCCCACCAGCCCGAAGCGCCAGCGCGGGAATTCATTCCCGCGCTGACGCTTCGGGCTGGTCAACATTTCCGACCTTTACCGATCTCCATTTCTGCCGCGGCCCGCCGTTTGCTTCACTCCCCCAAAACGCCCGTGGACGGAGGGTTTCCCGTGATACGCCTTTTCTCGCTTCTCGTTCTGCTGGCGCTGGCGGCGGCGGTCGGGACTTTCGCCTACCAGAACGCCGGGGCCGTGGACGTGCAATTTCTAACCTGGGGTCGGTCGGCCCCGCTCGCCGCCGTAGTGGGCGCCGGCTATGTTCTGGGCATGCTCAGCGGATGGGCGGTCGTCGGCGTCTTCCGCAGTTCCCTGCGGCGCGTCGCCGAAAGCCGGGACGCCTCTCGGTGATTCCGGCCGCGGCCGTCATCCTCTCCTCTGCTGCGGCGCTTCCGCGCGCACGCCGGACGCCCCAACGACTCGAAGCCGACGAAACTTGGGCATTGACCGCGCGGCGGCGAAGTTTCTACCATAGCAACGGGCGCCGCGGGCAGGCCGGGGCCGCCTGCCGAACCAGGAGGGTCATCCCGGCGACAACGCCGGGGCGGATTGAAACATGCAACAGGTCCTGTTCCGCATTCCTCTCAAGGCGGACTGGCTGCCCTTCGGCCTGCCCCTTTGGGGCGTCCTCCTGGCCGTCTTCCTGGGCGTGGCCGCCGCCCTCTACTGGGGCGCCCGCTATGCGGCGCGCTGGAAGCTCGATCCGAAAGGCGTCCAGGGGGCGGCCGTCTGGGTCGCCGTCGCCGGCGCCATCGTTGGCGGCTTGGCCTACGGGTTCGCCGACAGCGGCCTTCCCATCTACGGCTTCGGCATGATGCTGTTCCTGGCCTTCGTCATCTGCAATCTGGTGGGCGGCCGACTGGCCGTTTCCCAGGGCGTGCCCAAGGAGACGGTTCAGGATCTCGCCATCTGGATCATCATCGGCGGCCTGATCGGCGCCCGGCTGACCTCCTTCCTCACCTCGTCGCGCTCGGCGGCCACTCTCTGGGAGTTTCTCGTCCAGTTCGTCAGCATCTGGGACGGCGGCATCGTCCTGTACGGGGCCGTCATCGGCGGCCTGGCAACTTACGTCCTCGCCTACTTCCTCGTTTTCCGGAAGCAGGGCGTCTCGACGCTGAAGCTGGCCGACATCCTCGCCCCCTGCCTGGCCGTCGGCCTGGCCCTCGGCCGCATCGGCTGCTTCCTCAACGGCTGCTGCTACGGCCAGGTCGCCTGCGTCAACGGCCCCGTCGCCGGCGTCTCCTTCCCGCTGTCGGCCCCGCCGCGTTACACCCTCGTCGGCCTGGGCTACCAGACCGCGGCCGGTTTCACGCTGGCCGACGACAAGAAGGGCGACGTCGGCGCGACCGTCGATCGCGTCGAGCCGGGTTCGGCGGCCGCGGCGGCCGCTCTGAAAGACGGCGATGAGATCCTGGGCGTGGATGGTTACGCCCTGAGCGAACGCAGTCCTTACCTCGTCAACCCGGCGGGGCGCGAAGAGCATCGGCGACGGTCCCCATCTCAATCCGCCGCCCTTCCCCGACCTCGGCCCCGCCGGCGACCTGGGGCGCTACCTGGGCAACTTCGGCGCCTGGCCGCGAGGCAAGAATGATCTCACGCTCCTCGTCCGCACCGGCGCCGAGACGCCGCGGACCATCACCTACCGGCCCTGGACGCTCCGCCTGCTCCCGACGCAGCTGTTTGAGACGGTCAGCATGTTCCTGCTGTTCTGTGTGCTGATGTCTTACTACCCGCTGCGCCGCCACGACGGCCAGGTCATGGCCATGCTGATGATCGGCTACGCCGCCCACCGCTACGTCAATGAGCTGCTGCGGGCCGACGAACGGCCGGAAGGGTTCGAGAGCTGGACCAGCGTCGTCCTGTTCGTCGCGGGGATCGCCCTGTGGCTCTGGCTGGCCCGACGGCCGGCCCAGTATCGCTATCGGCCCGCCGCGGTGAAGGCCGCAGCCCCGGCGCCGGTCGCATCGGAGGCCGTGCGCGCCGCCGGCCCCACTGCGGTCAGCTCCGCGCCCGCCGCCACGGCCACGTCAGCAGCACGCCCAGGGCCACGCCGCAATGATCGATGACGATGTCGTTGACCGATGACGTGCGCTCGGGGACGAAGCCCTGAATCCATTCCGTGGCGACGCCGTGCTCCAGGAGCAGCAGCAGGATCAGCCAGCGCCACACGCCGGCCGGCCGCATCAGGACGGCATAGCCGGCCAGGAGGGCGTAGGCGGTCACGTGCAAGACCTTGCCGACTGGGACGCCGAACGGGTCCGTGGGAAGGATCGCCTGGTGAATGCGGACGGGGAACGCCGTCGTCAGCCCGACCGTCCACACGGCCAGGATTCCCCACCACACCGCCCATAGCCAGCGCTTCATGTCCGTCCGCCTTTCCGTGAGACGCATCGCCCCCTGCTCCCGGAGCCACTCCGGCAGTATAGCCGCAGACCGCAGCCTTCCGAAACGCGAGCTATGCTTACAGATGACTTCCATTACCGCGTCCCGGCCAGCCGCGAAGGACTCGGCCGCCGGGGCCGGGGGGCGCACGCATGGCCACATTGCGATTGCTGGACGCGGAACCGGGGCCGGATCGTCACGGCGCCGACCTGTACTCGTGCAGTTACACCTCCGACGGGCGCTTCGTGCTGTCGGCCGGCTGGGACGGCTTCCTCCGCCTCTGGGACGCCCCCACCGGCGCCGAAGTCGAGCGCCCTCCAGGTCGGCCGCAAACCACTGTCGGCCTGTGCCATTTCGCCGGACGGCCGGCAGTGGCTGGCCGGCTCCATCGAAGGCCTCCTTACGATCCACGACGCGGAGACGCGGGAGCTGGTCACCGGCCTGACGGCCCACACGCGGCCGATTTCAGCGATCCGCTATGGTCCCGACGGCGAACAGGTGGCGACTGCGTCCTGGGACCGGCTGGTGGTGCTGCGGAAGCTCGGCAAGGAGCGCGAGGCCCGCACGATGACCGGCCACAAGGACATCGTGGCCGGCTGTCGCTTCACCGCCGACGGCGGCCGGCTGCTGTCGTGGTCCTACGACCATACGCTGCGGCTGTGGGAGCTGGCGAGCGGGCGGGACGTGTGCGTGTTGAACGGCCACGAGGACCGCGTGACGGCCGCCGCTCCGTCCCCGGACGGCCGATGGGCCGTCTCCGGCAGCCGCGACGGTGCGGTCCACCATTGGGACCTGTCGTCTGGCGCTTCCGTCCGGTTCGTCCAGCGGCGGGCCGAGGCGCGCGCCGTTTTCTTTCTCCCGGACGGCGCATCGGCGGTCCTGGTGGATGCGGCCGGCGCCGTGGCGCTGCTTTCGACGGCGGACCTGACGGTGCAATCGGAAGTGCAAACCGGGACGAAGCCGCTGTGCGCGGACCTATCTGCTTCGGGGATGGAATTAGTGCTTGGAGGCGAGGACGGGCGGGTGCGCTTCCTGACGGTGGAAGGGCTGGAAGATTCGGCCCTGGTGGTGACGGCCGGCCGGCGCGTGCGGGCGAGCCGCGGCGTGTTCGGGCGCCTGCTGGGTCGGCCGCGCCTCAGCTATGTTTATGAATGCGCCTGCCCGGTGTGCCGTCGTGCGGTGGAGTCGCCCCACTTGCCGACCGAGCCGTTCCGCTGTCCCGGCTGCGGCCGCACGCTGTGCGTCGGGGGCGCCGTGCGCGAACTCCAGGAAGCCTGAACCGGCCTTCATATTCCCCTTGCCGAACTTCCCTCATGATCCGAAGAAAGCAGGGGCGGGGTTGCCCCCCTACCCCCGCGTTGCCCGGCCGGTTTTCTTCGTGAACGTGAGGAACCCCCTCCGCCATGTCCATCACTTGTCTGATCACCGGCGCCACGGGCTGCGTGGGCGGCCGTCTCGCCGAGGCGTGCGCCCGGCGCGGCCTGGCCGTGCGCGGCCTGGCCCGCCCCGGCAGCGACGCCTCCGTTCTGGAGGGATGCGGCGCGACGGTGGTGCGCGGCGACCTGACGGATTCCGCCAGCGTTCGGGCGGCGCTGGACGGCGCCGACGTGGTCTTTCATTGCGCGGCCAAGGTGGGCGACTGGGGGCCGGTCGAGGAGTATCGGGCGGTCAATGTGGAGGCGCTGCGCGGCCTGCTGGAGGCGTGCCGCCCCCTCACCCTACCCTCTCCCCCATCCGATGGGGGAGAGGGTAGGGTGAGGGGGTTGCGCCGCTTCATCCATTTCAGCAGCCTCGGCGTCTACGCCGCCCGCCACCACCACGGCACGGACGAGACGCAACCGCTGCCCGAACGGCACATGGACGGCTACACCCAAAGCAAGGTCGAATCGGAGCAATTGGCGCTCCGCTATCACCGTGAATACGGCGTCCCGGTCGCGGTGCTGCGTCCCGGCTTTATCTACGGCCCACGCGACCGCACGGTGTTGCCGAACCTGATCGAGAAATTGCGGCGTGGCGAGGTCCGCTATATCGGCGGCGGCCGGTGCGCCATGAACTGCATCTTCGTCGGCAATCTGGTGGACGCGGCGCTCGTGGCGATGGAAAAGCCAGAGGCGGTGGGACAGGTCTACAACCTGACGGACGGCGAGGCGGTGTCGAAGCGACGCTTCATCGAGGCGGTGGCCGACGGCGTGGGCGTGCCGCGTCCCCCGCGTCTGGGCGTGCCGTTGTGGCTGGCACGGATCGTCGCGGCATGGATGGAGGGCGGGGCGCGGCGGCGCGGCGACAAGGAACCGCCGCGGCTGACGCAGGGCCGGCTGAAGTTCCTGGGGCTGAACCTGGATTTCAGCATCGAGAAGGCGAAGCGCGAGCTGGGCTGGCGGCCGCCGGTAAGCTTCGATGAGGGGATGCACGAGACGGTCGAATGGTACAAGTCGCGTGAGAATGCAGCAATGCCGCGATGAGATGCGACTTCAAGCGAGCGGCGCGGCGCCAGCTCGCCCACGCCCGCTTTTTTCCATTCATTCATTTCGCGCTTGACAAACCCAGACAACATGTCTTAGTCTGTCTTCTCAGACACGGCGCCTCACACGGCCCGATCGCCTTCCTGCAAGGGTGCGGATGGTTATGGAAGAACAGCCGCAAGAACCGACCGAATCGGAGTTGGCCATCCTCCAAGCCCTGTGGGACCGGGGACCGTCCACCATCCGGCGGCTCACCGACATTCTGTATCCGCAACATCAGGGCACGCCTTACGCCACCGTGCAAAAGCTGCTGGAGCGGCTGGAGGCCAAGGGCCATGTCGCGCGCGACCGCGGCAGCCACGCCCACGTTTTCACCGCCCGCACCAACCGCGACGACCTTGTCGGCCGGCGGCTGCGGGCCATGGCCGAGAAACTCTGCGGCGGTATGATGACGCCGCTGCTCACCCATCTGGTGCGGGCGGAAACCCTCACCGACAAGGAACGGCAGGAGCTGCGCGACCTGATCGACCAACTCGACCGCAAATCCAAGAGCGGCCGTCGCTGAAAGGATTAAGTCATGTCCAGATTGCGGCAGGTCGGCCTCGCCAACGCCGTTTGTGCGGCCCTGCTGGCGGCGCCGGCCGGCGCGGCCCCACCGCCCGCCGCCGGCACGACCGCGCCCTCGGCTGCCATCGGAGACGAGGCTTCCTTCGTCGCGCAGCCCCTGAACCTGCTGGGCGGCACTACCGAGGTGTTCAGCGTGACGCCGTCGCCGGACGGCAAACTGCTGGCCGCCGCCGTCGGCTACTGGGACCGGCCCGGCGAAGTCGTCCTTTGGGACCTGGCCAGCCGCCGCGTCCTCCGTACTTTCCCCACGCCGCTCGGGCCGGCGTCGGTCGCCTTCTCGCCCGACGGCCGGCGCGTCGGGGCGGCGGGTTACGACGCCCGCGGTTACGTCTGGGACCTGTCCACCGGCCGCGAAGAATTCTCGCTGAAACTCGACGGCTCGGCCCGCCTCGCCTTCTCGCCGGACGGCAAACTCATCGCCACGGCCACCGAGGCCAAGACGGTCAAGCTCTGGGACGCCGCCTCGGGCAAGGAGATCGCCGTTCTCACGGGCGACCTCTTCCGCTTCCATTGCGTTACGTTCTCCCACGACGGCAAGCTGCTGGCAGCGGGCGGCGGCGACTGGGACGGCAACGGCCCGAGCCAGGTGACGCTCTGGGACGTGAAGGGCCAAAAACAGATCGGCAAACTGCCCACGCTGCGGCCCGTCCTGGGCGTCGCCTTCTCCCCCGACGACGGGACGATCGTCACGGGCGACCTGGCCAACGCGGTCAAGGTGTGGGACGCCGCTTCGTTCCGGCTCAAGGCGTCGTTGGAAGGCCACCAGGGCTGGGTCGAAGGACTGGCGTTCTCGCCGGACGGCGCGACGCTGGTCAGTTCCGCCCATGACGCGACCATACGCATATGGGATTTCCGTAAGCGGGCCGAACGCGCGCGGCTCGACGGTCTTCCCGATTCGGTGCGATCGGTCGCTTTCACGCCGGACGGCAAGACCCTCATCAGCGGCGGCAGCCAGCGGAGCATCAAGCTCTGGGATGCGGGCACGGGCAAGGAGATCGCCGCGCTGCTGCAAAGCGAAGATCGCAGCGACGCGCCGGCCGTGCTGGCGACCGCCTTTTCGCCGGACGGCAAGCTCCTGGCGCTGGCGGCCGACGACGGCGACGTGCAGCTGCGCGACGCCGCGAGCGGCGATCTGCGGCGGGCGCTCAAGGGCCACACCGACAAGGTGACGTGCCTGGCCTTCTCGCCCGACGGCAAGCTGCTGGCCACCGGCAGCCCGGACAAGACGGTTCGGCTGTGGGACCCGGAGAAGGGCGCGGAGGTCCGCTCGCTCGCCGGCCATACCAGCTGGGTGTACGCCGTGGCGTTCTCCCCCGACGGCAAGCTGCTGGCCAGCGCCGGCTACGACCGAACCGTCCGCCTGTGGGACCCGGCGACGGGCAAGGAAGTGGCCAAGTTGAACGGCCACACGGCGGGGGTCCTGCGCTGGCCTTCGCGCCGGACGGCAAGACGCTGGCCAGCGCCGGCGGCGATCGGGTGGTACGGCTTTGGAACATTCCCGACTTCACCGAAAGAGATACTCTCAAGGGCCATGAAGGGGCCGTTCGCGCCGCGGCATTTTCGCCGGACGGCAAGCTGCTGGCCACGGCGTCCGAGGACGGCACGGTGCGCCTGTGGCCCGCGTCGGGCAAGGAGGCGGCCGTCCTCAAGGGCCATACCGGCGCGGTCGTCGCGCTGGCCTTCTCGCCGCGCGGCACGACCCTGGCCACAGGCGGCGCCGACGCCGCCGTTCGCCTGTGGGACCCCGAAGACGCCGTGGCGCTGGGTTCGCTCGGCGGCGCGCCGGACGCCATCACGTCCCTCGCCTTCGCCGCCGACGGCCGCCTCGCCGCGGCCTGCGCCGACAAGAGCGTCCAGGTGTGGAGGCCCGCGAAAAGGTAGTGGATGCGTTACCGAATCCTCGAAGGAGATAACGCTGCGACGGCCTGCTCTCGACCCCGGCGTCTTTTTTCCTTTGACATCCTGGCGCGATCATGGTGTACTAGCACCGTAGGACGGTCGGCCGTGTAAACGCATCGTCGAATTCGCGGCCCGTTACGTTTGAATCAGGGGGGAATGATCGTCGATTCCTGGCCCCCCGCGCCTCCAAGGAGACCCACCCATGATCCGTCGTTGGTTGTGGACGGCCGGCTGGTGCGCCGCGATCGCCGCGACGGCGGCGACGCGGACGGCCGCGGCCGAGGGACCGAAACCTCTCGGCCCGCCCGCCGCCGTGCGCGACGCCGACGCCCTCGCCGCATGGATCGACGAGCAGTTCGCCGCCGACTGGCGCGAACCACATCACGCCCGCCGCGGCCGCGGACGACGCCGAGTTCCTCCGCCGCGTCTATCTCGACCTGATCGGCCGCATCCCGTCGGTCCCCGAGGCCCGCAAATTCCTCGACGACAAAAGTGCCCACAAACGCCGCCTTCTCGTGGACGACCTGCTCCAGCGACCGCGCTACGTCAGCCACTTCACCAGCGTTTGGCGCTCGCTCCTGTTGCCGGAAGCCGACGCCAACGTCCAGGGCCGCATCCTCACGCCCGGCTTCGAGGCGTGGCTGCGCAAGGAGCTGACCCGAAACGCTGGCTACGACGCGATGGTCCGCGACCTGCTGACCGCGCCGATCCAGCCGGGCGGCGGCCGCAACATCTACGTAGGGGGCGACGACGACGGGCAGCCGTCGGCCTACTACCTCGCCAAGGAACTCAAGCCGGAGAACCTCGGCGGCGCCACCGCCCGCCTGTTCCTCGGCGTCAAGATCGAATGCGCCCAGTGCCATAACCACCCGTTCGGCGACTGGAAACGCGAGCAGTTCTGGGGCTACGCCGCTTTCTTCGCCGGCATTCAGCGGCAGCAGCAGGGGGACTTCGTCGCCGCCGCCGGCGAGGACCCCAGCAAGCACGAGCTGGCGATCCCCGGCACGGGCAAGGTCGTCCCGGCCGCCTTCCTGGACGGCGCCCGGCCGGACTGGAAAGCCCAGCCGAACGGCCGTGCGGCCCTCGCCGCCTGGATGACGGCGCCCGACAATCCCTACTTCGCCCGCGCCGCCGTCAACCGCCTGTGGTTCATCTTCTTCGGCGTCGGCCTCACCGATCCGGTCGATGAGATGGTCGGCGGCCAGGGCGTCGTCAGCCATCCCGAGGTCGTCGATGAGCTGGCCCGCCAGTTCATCGCCCATAAATACGATCTCAAATACCTGATGCGCGTCATCACGGCCACGCGCGCCTACCAGCTCAGCAGCGCCCGCGGCGACGACAGCCAGGACGACCCGCGCCGCTTCGCCCGGATGCCGCTGCGCGGCCTGACGCCGGAGCAGCTCTTCGACAGCCTGGCCGAGGCGGTTTACTACCCGCGCGAGGGGCAGAACCCGAACCCCCAGTTTGCGGCCTTCGTCATCAACAGCAACTCGCCGCGCGACGAGTTCCGCACCAAGTTCGCCCATCCGAGCGACCGGCCGACCGAGGTGCAGACCTCGATTTTGCAGGCGCTGACGCTGATGAACGGCAAGATGATCGGCGACGCGACCAGCCTGGAGCGCAGCGAGCTGCTGGCGGCGGTCGAAGATTCGCCCTTCATGGATACGCAGGAGCGTATCGAGACGCTTTACCTGGCGACGTTGACGCGCAAGCCGAAGGAGAAGGAGCTGGCCCGCCTGGTCGCTTACGTCGATGGCGGCGGCGCCTATGCCGACGAGAAGGCGAAGACGCCGGAAGAGAAACAGAAGCGGTATCAGCAAGCCCTGGCCGACGTGTTCTGGTGCTGCTCAACAGCGGCGAATTCTACCTCAACCATTGAAACCACCGGCTCGCCAAGGAGTTTCGACCCATGACCCGCAAATCCGACTTTCCGCATCTGTCGCGCCGTGAATGGCTGAAGCTCACCGCCGCCGGCGTCGTCGGCTGGTCGATGTCGGGCTGGCTGGGCCGGCTGGCGGCGGCCGCGGCCGCCGACCCGCAGCGCAAGCGCTCGTGCATCCTGTTGTGGATGAACGGCGGCCCCAGCCAGATGGACACCTTCGACCTCAAGCCCGGCCATCGCCAACGGCGGACCCTACAAGGAAATCGCCACGGTGGTCCCGGGCATCAAGATCAGCGAGCATCTGCCGAAGATCGCCAAGCACGCCGGCGAAATGGCGATCATCCGCTCGATGTCCACCAAGGAGGCCGACCACGGCCGGGCGACCTATCAGATGCACACCGGCCGGCCGCCCAGCGGGCCGATCCAGTACCCGTCGCTCGGATCGCTGGTCGCCAAGGAGCTGGAGCGCGACGACGCGGAGCTGCCGGGCTTCGTCAGCATCGCCCCCTTCCGCCTCTTCAACCCGGCCGCGTACGGCCCCGGCTTCCTCGGCCCGCAGTACGCCCCGCTGATCGTCGGCGAGAACGCCAACGTCTTCGGCCGGCAAGTGCTCCGAACAACCTCGACGAGGCGCTCAAGGTGCAGGACCTCGACCTCGCCGCCGGCGTGGATGCGAAGCGGGCCGCGGCCCGGGTGCGCCTGCTCGGGGACATGGAAGACGACTTCCTGGCCGAGCGCTCCGGGCCTCCCGCGCTCAGCCACCGCACAGCCTACGAGCGGGCCGTCACGATGATGCGCTCCGCCGCCGCCAAGGCGTTCGACCTCGACGACGAGCCGGCCGGGCTGCGCGACCACTACGGCCGCAACCTCTTCGGCCAGGGCTGTCTGCTGGCCCGCCGGCTGATCGAGCAGCGGCGTGCCGTTCGTCGAGGTGACGCTGGCCAACGTGGCCGGCACGCCCGGCTGGGACACGCACCAGAACAACTTCGAGGGCGTCAAGAAGCTCAGCGAAATTCTCGATCCGGCATGGTCCACACTCATGGAAGACCTCAAGCAGCGCGGCCTCCTGGAGACGACGCTGATCGTCTGGATGGGCGAGTTCGGCCGGACGCCCAAGATCAACGGGCAGCAGGGCCGCGACCACTGGGCCAGCTCGTGGTCCACCGTGCTGGCCGGCGGCGGGATCAAGGGCGGCCAGGCGATCGGCAAGACCAGCGACGACGGCATGGAAGTGGCCGACCGGCCTGTCTCGACGCCGGACCTCCTGGCCACGGTCGCCCTGGCCCTCGGCCTCGATCCGATGAAGCAGAACCTGTCGAACGTCGGCCGGCCCATCCGCATCGCCGAGCCGACCGCCAAGCCGATCCAGGAGGTGGTCGCATGAAACGCATCCTCGCCATTCCCGCGGCGCTGCTGGCGGCCGGCTTCCTCCTCGCGGCGGCGCCCGCCGAACCCCCCACCCCAACCCTCCCCCACCCGCGGCTGGGCGGCGGGGAGGGCAGGGAGGGGGGGAAGACCGCCCCCGATTCCCAGGATCTCGTCTACTTCGGCGACGCCCGGCCGGTGCTGATCCGCTTTCACATCGAGAGCGACGGCCGGCCGCTGGAGGACGCCTGGACCGATTTCATCGGCCGCCTCTTCAAGCACCTCGACGCCGACGGCGACGGCGTGCTGAGCAACGAGGAGTTCCTGCGGACGCCGGCGCCGCAGGCCCTGTTCAACAACGCGCCCTTGTTGGCGACGCCTGGCGGCGGCTTTCCGGGGCGGCCCACCCGCGTCTCTCCGGACGGCGAAGGCCCGCGCTGGACCATGAAGCGATTCGCGGCTTATTATCGCCGCATCGGCGGCGGCCCGTTTCAGTCGCAGCTCGGCGCGACGAGCGGCCCCGTCGCCTTCGCCCCCAACGGCAAGGTGATCGCGTTGAACGGCCTGCTGTCTCCCGCCGTCTCCGGCGACGCGATCAACGACGCCTTCTTCAACCTTCTCGACACGGACAAAGACGGCAAGATTTCGCGCGAAGAATTGGCTGCGGCCCCCGAAATACTTATGAAGCTCGACGCGGACGAGGACGAGACCGTCAGCCTGAACGAGCTGCTCGGGAAATCGACGGCGCCGGTGAATCCGTTGGTGGTGCGGGCGTCCCCAATGAATGCGCCGCCGGCGCCGCCGAACCTCCCTGGCCTGTTTCTGATGACCACGGTCGGCGGCGACCCCGCCGAGTTGCCGCGGCAGCTGCAAAGCCGCTACGGCAAGGGGGCGGAGACGCTGACGCGGGCCGACCTCGGCCTGGACCAGCGCACCTTCGACCGGCTCGACGCCGACGGCGACGGCAAGCTGGACGCCGAGGAGCTTAGCCGCTTCGCCGACCGGCCGGCCGACGTGGAGCTGAAGATTCGGCTCGGAAAGCGGTCGCCGAAGGAGGCGATGGTCGAGGTCATGAAGGACGACAAGGACCCGTCACCGTTGGCAGCCGCGGTCGCTTCCGCGCCGGACGGGTCGGTGCGGATCGAGCTGGGCAACGTCCGGCTGGACTTGCGCGTCGCCGACGTGCGGCCGCCGGCCGCGCCGAACGTCCGCCGCCAGCAGTTCCTCGCGGAATTCAAGGCCGCGGATCGCGACAACAACGGATACCTGGACGAGCAGGAGGCCATGCAGAGCCGCGTCTTCAGCAATTTGTTCAAGGCGATGGACCGCGACGGCGACGGCAAGCTGTTTGAGAAGGAGGTCGTCGCCTACCTGGACGCCCTGGAAGACCTGCAAAGTGCGGCCGCGACCGGCAGCGCATCCGCGACCTTTGCGGACGACAGCCGCGGCCTGTTCGATCTGGTCGATACGAACCACGACGGCCGGCTCAGCCTGCGGGAGATGCGTCAGATGGTCCAGCTGATCGGCGCGCTCGACAAGGACGGCGACGGCAAGATCGGGCGGGACGAGATTCAGAAGAGTTATCAGCTCGTCTTCCGTCAAGGCCCGGCGGCCGGCCCCGGCTACGATTTCGGCGGCAGGGTCGTCGTCTTCGCGTCGAACGGGAGGCCTGCGCCCGCCGTCCTGCCGGCCGGCCCGGAGCGCGGTCCGCTGTGGTTCCGCAAGATGGACCGCAACCATGACGGCGACGTGTCGCGCAAGGAGTTCCTCGGCACGGACGAGGAGTTCAGACGGCTCGACCTCGACGGCGACGGTCTCATCAGCGTGGAAGAAGCGGAGAAAGCGGACCTGACATTGCGCAGAGGGAAGGAATAGGCGCTGGTATTGCAACGACCCTCCTCACTTCCTCACTTCCCCCGCCGGCCCCGGAGTGCGAGATCCGGGGCCGGTTCTCTTTGTACAATGAGGAGGGTCGGTTGTCACGATAAAAAAGAGAAAAGTGCATGCTTCCGGCGCAAACGAATCGGCCGTCGCCCCTGTGGCAGGGACTGCTCGTCCTGGCCGCCCTCGACTCGGCCGCCACGGGCGCCTGGGCCGTACTGCGTCCGGACAATCTCTTCGGCCTGTTGCAGTATCCAGTGAGCGGCGACCGCGTGCTGTTGTGCCGCGCGCTCGGCGTGCTGTTCCTGACGCACGCCCCCTGCCTGATCCTCGCTGCTTTCCGGCCCGGTTTCGCCGGGTTGGCGCTGTATCCGCTGGCCGGGCGGCTGCTGTCGTCCGGCGTGTGGCTGTGGCTGCTGGGATCGGGGCGAATGCCGGCGTCCGGGGGCGCGCTGATAGTATTGCTGATGCACGACGCGGTCTGGCCGCCGCTGTTCACGGTGTTCCTGTGGACGCGCCCGGTCACGGCCGACGCTTCGCCCCGCGCAGCACGTCCAGGATCACTTCCGCCTCCACCGGCTTGACCAGATGCAGGTCGAAGCCGGCCTCGGTCGTCCGCCGGCGATCGTCGTCCGCGCCGGAGCCGGTGACGGCCACGATGAGCGCGTCGGTCAGACCGAGATCGCGCCGCATTTGCCGGACGGTCTCCACGCCGTCCATGTGGCTGCCCAGCCCCAGGTCCATCAGCACCACGTCGGGCGGTTGCTCGCGCGCCGCCTCCAGCGCGGCCGGGCCGGTGTGGGCCGACCGCACCTCATGGCCCTCCATCTCCAACCAAAGGGCCATGCTGCGGGCGCCGTCCACGTTGTCGTCGCAGATCAAAATGCGAAGAGGCTGGCTCATCCCCGGCTCCTGGACGGACGGGAGGTTGTATGGTCGGGGCGAAACAATCGTCGATGGGGAGACTGCCGGCGCGCCTGGGGCGGGAGAGGGGGAAACCGCTTCCTGGCGATGGGGCCTTTCTCCCGGGCCAAGCCCGGGGCGGCGAACCGTCGTCGCGATAGACCAGCGTAGCATACCACAGGAAGCGGCCCGCATCCACTTATCAACGGATGTAAATCGCATGAAAGACGCCGGGCGCGGCGCCAAGACGAGCGGTCGCTCGCCAAACTCCGGTTGCATCGGCCGGCCCGACCCGCTATAGCCCGGTCGGAATCATTCCGTCCATTCCGATCGGGGGCCGAGGCCATGAGGCGTCTCTGCGTGCTGCTGTGCGCCCTGTTCGCGCTCGCCTGCGCCGGCTGCGCTTCCGAGGGGAGCAAGGCCCAGTGGGACGAGTTCTGGAAAGACGTGCGCGGAGACAACATGCAAATGAAAGACGACTTCTCGCAGTTCAAATGACCGGAAGATTTGCAGGATGGATTTTCAATCCGTCCGAGTCCGGATGGCCGGATTGAAAATCCGTCCTACTGCGGTTGACGACCTTATTACTGCCCGCGCCCTCAGGGGTGCGTTCGTCGGGGCCGTCCCGCGCCTCGCCGCGCTCACTTCTTCTTGGACCCGCCCCGCGACATGCACTCCTCGTACAGCCGGTTGAATTGCGGGCTGGTCGATTTGGCCCCTTTCTTGATCTTGTTCAGAAACTTCTTCTCGTCGTCGTCGATTTTGCCGTCCGCGAACAGCATCTCGCGCAGCCAGCCCGCTTCCGAGGCGTCGATGGTCCCGTCCTTGAGGACGTTCTGCTCGATCGCCTGGAAGAACAGGGCCGTGAACTTCGGGTTGACCTCTTCCTTCTTCGCCTTGGCCTTCTTCTGGGCCTGGTTGCGCAGCTTAATCAGGAACTGCACCTCTTCGTCGTCGATCTTGCCGTCCTCCCACAGTTCCTTCTTCAAGGCCCGCACCTCGTCGTCGTCGATCTTGCCGTCGGCCAGGAGCGTCGAGATCGCCAGCTTTTTCCAATCCGCCATAAAGGACCTCCTTCATAATAATCGGGCAGGCGGCCGCGGACGCATCAGCGGCCCGGCGCGCCGGCCTTGCCCAAAGCATAGGAAGCATACCAGAGGGCGGCGGCGCCGTGCAGCGAAAAGACGGCGGAATCGTTGGATTTTCGCAAGTTAGGGCGGGCCGCCTCGGCCCGGCAGCGCGTCCGACAACGCTAAAAATCCCGCGCGTAGCCGGCCGTCCAGCCGCCGTCCACCGTAAGAATGTGGCCGTGGGTGTAGCTGTTTTCGGGGTCGGCCAGGAACAGGACCGCGACGGCGATCTCCTCGACCTCGGCCGGCCGGCCGAGCGGGACGTGGTCGAGCATTCGCTGCACGGCATGGCGGAAGGAGCCGTCTTCGCCGTAGAACAGTCGCCGCGTGCCCTCCGTGAGCGTGGAGCCGGGGGCGACGCCGTTGACGAGGATGCCGTGCGGCCCCAACTCCAGGGCCATGGCCCGCGTCAGGTTGACCACGCCGGCCTTGGCGGCCGTGAAGGCGCATTGCAGGCGCAGCGGCACCAATCCCGCGATCGACGCGATGTTGATGATGCGGCCCGACTTCTGCGCGACCATGACGCGGGCCGCCGCCCGGCTGACCTCGTACAGGCCCGTCAGGTCCACGGCCAGGATGCGGTCCCACTCCTCGCGCGGGAACTGGTCGATGGTGACGCGGTTGCTAAGCGTGTTGACGCCGGCGTTGTTGACCAGCACGTCGAGTCGGCCGCACTCCGCAACCACCCGCTCCACGACGGTGCTCACCTCATCGGGCCGGGTGACGTCCATCCGCAGACCGAGGGCGCCGGGCGTGCGCGCCGCCGCCGCTTCCGCCCCGGAGGCGTCCACGTCGGTATAGACGACGCGGCTGCCGTTGGCGGCGAAGCGGTCGGCGACGGCCTGGCCGATGCCTCGCGCGGCCCCCGTGATGAGGCTGACTTTTCCCGTCAAGTCGCATTTCACGATCGATCCTCCCGGAACGCACGCTGGCGAGCGGCGCGGCGTCAGCCCGCCGGTGAACCTTCCACCGGCGGGCTGACGCCGCGCCGCTCGCCCAGGTCACGGCATTAATATCGGACCCGGGTTCTCCACATATTGCGACAGCGTTTGCAGGAATCGCGCCGCCGGTGCGCCGTCCACGATGCGGTGGTCGAAGGTCAAGCTCAGCGTCACCTGATCACGGAGCGCGATCCGATCCGCCACGGCCGCCGGGCGGCGCTGAATGCGGCCCACGCCGAGAATAGCGCATTGCGGATAGTGAATGATCGGAGTGAAGGCGTCCACGTCGAACGTCCCCAGGTTCGTGATGGTGAACGCGCCGCCGTCCATCTCCGCCGCCTTCAGCGCTCCGCGCCTCGCTCGTTCGGCCAGGTCGCGCGTGCGGGCCGCCGTCTGTCGCAGGCTCAGGGCCGGCGCGTCGCGGACCACCGGGACGAACAGCCCCGCGTCCGTATCCACGGCGACGCCGATGTCGATGCTCGCGGCCGGGACGATCGCCTCGCCCGTCCAGCGGGCGCTCAACGCCGGATGGCGTTGCAAGGCGGCGGCGACGAGCTTCACGAAAAAATCGGTGCAGCCGGGCGCGGCCTCGTCGGCGTGGGCGACGGCCTTGAATTGATTCCGCAGGTTGACGAGGTTCGTGGCGTCGGCCGTGGTCGTGAGGGTAACAGGCGCCGTGGAACGCAGGCTGGTCGTCATGCGCTCGGCGATCGTCCGGCGCACGGGGCTGATCGCAATTCCAGCTCCTTTCGGGATCGCCGTATGCTTCGCGGCGGCCCGCACGTCCCGCTCACGGATGCGGCCGGTGCGTCCACCGCCGCGGACTTGCGTCCAATCGACGCCCAACTCGCGCGCTGCGCGCGGCGCGCGGGGAGGCGGCGGGACCGCCGCGGGCCGGCGGCGGATCGGCGTCCTGCGGCGGCGCGGGCGTGGACATGACGGCGGCCTCGCGTCCCGCCGGCGGCGCCGCTCCTCCAACCGGGGTTGCCTCGCCGGGCTGCGTGAGGTAGCCGATCACCGCCCCGACCGCGACCCTCTCGCCCGGGTGGGGACTAGCGGGCGGGATGTGCAGCACGCCCTTTTCAAGACATTCAATATCTTCCGTGGCCTTTTCGCCTTCGAGCGTAAACAGGGCGTCGCCCGGACGGACCTCTTCGCCCTCTTTCTTGAGCCAGCCCACGAAGGTCCCTTCTTCCATGTTCCAGCCGAGGCGCGGAACCGTGATTGCGACGGCCATGATTCTGCCCTCACTCGGCGACGAGATCGCGGATCGCCTGGGCGATCCGCGCCGTGTTTGGGACGACGGCCGCCTCCAGCGGCGGGCTGTACGGCGTCGGCGTGTGGAGGCCGTTCAGCCGGCGGATCGGCGCGTCCAGGTCGTCGAAACCGCGGTCGGCCAGCTGCGCGGCGATCTCCGCCCCGACGCCGAACGGGGCGAACGCCTCGTCCACGATCAGCAGCCGGCCCGTCTTCGCCACCGACTGCGCGATCGCATCCACGTCCAGCGGCGCCACGGTGCGCGGGTCGATCAACTCCACGGACACGCCTTCCTTTTCCAGCATCTCGCACGCCTTGAGTGTGTGATGCACCATCAGGGCGAGGGCGACGACCGTCACGTCGCGGCCCTCGCGCGCCACGGCCGCCCGGCCGAAGTCAATCTCATAGTCCCCCGCGGGTACGGGGCCTTTCATGCCCAAAACCTCTCGATGTTCAAGGAAAATCACCGGGTCGTCGCATCGGAGCGCCCTGGCGAGCAGCCCCTTGGCGTCATAGGGCGTGGACGGCACGACCACGCGCAGCCCCGGAAAGTGGGCGTACATCGGGTAGTAGTTGCCGGAATGGTGAGTGGCCGCGGAATGGCCGATGCCGACGCAGCCGCGCAGCAGGATCGGCATCTTGAGGCGTCCGCTGCTCATGTATTGCATTTTGGCGATCTGGTTAATGATCTCACCAACGGAGTCGAGAACGAAGTCGGCGAACATGAAATCGACGACGGGCCGCGTCCCCGTCATAGCGGCGCCGCAGCCGAGGCCGACGAAGCCGCGCTCACTGATCGGCGTGTCGCACAGCCGCTCGGGACCGTACAGCTCGTAGAGGCCGGCGGTGGAGCGGAAGTTGCCGCCGCGCTTGCCGATGCCCTCGCCGAGGACGAAGATCGTCGGGTCTTCGGCCATCGCGGACGACAGCGCCTCCAGCGTGGCCTGCATGAAACTGATCTCGCGCCCGCCAGACAGTGGGACAGGCGTCTCGCCTGTCCGGACAGGCGAGACGCCTGTCCCACCGGGCGCGGGCCGTTGCGCCTCGGCATACACATGCGTCACCGCCGTCGCCGGTTCCGGCTGCGCCGCCTGCTCGGCGAAGCGGTGCGCCTCCTCCACCTCCGCCTCGATCTCCGCCTCCACCGCCTTCAGCTCCTCCTCGCCGACGCCGCCTTCCAGGAGCCGCCGCCTCAGTCGCATGATCGGGTCGCGCCCCTTCCACTCCTCCACTTCTTCCCTTGTGCGATAGGTGAAATCGCCCATGCCCTCGGCGTGCGGCCGGGTGCGGTAGGTCTTGCATTCGAGCAGGGTCGGCCCGCCGCCGTCGCGGGCACGGCGGATCGCCTCGCCGGCGGCATCGTGGACCGCCGCCGCGTCGTTGCCGTCCACCTCGGCACCGGGGAGGCCGTAGCAGGCCGCGCGCGCCGCCACGCCGGGATTGCCGGCCGCATAGGCGAACGGCACTTCGGTGGCGTACTGGTTGTTTTCGCAGACGAAAAGGACCGGCAACTTCCAGATGGCGGCCAGGTTGAGGCCTTCGTGGAAGGCCCCGTTGTTGACGGCCCCGTCGCCGAAGAAGGCGACGGCGACGTGATCCGTCTTCAGGAGTTTGAAGCTGTAGCCGGCCCCCGCCGCCTGGAGGATGCACGGCCCCACGATGCCGCTGGTGCCCATCAGCCCCACTTCGGGGGCGAAAAGGTGCATGCTGCCGCCCCGGCCGCGGGAGCAGCCGGCGGCGCGGCCGTACAGCTCGGCGATCAGCTCGCGCGGCGGCACGCCCTTGGCCAGCGCGTGGCCGTGGCCGCGGTGAGTGCTGAACACCACGTCGTCGGGCCGCAGATGGGCGCAGACGCCGGCCGCGACCGCCTCTTGGCCGACGTAGGTGTGGCAGGCGCCGTGGATCAGACCGCGCTGGTGCGACCGCGCCAACCGCTCTTCGCAGCGGCGGATCAGCACCATTTGCCGGTAAAGCGACAGCAGTTGGTCTTTATCCAGGGACGGCGGGGCTTCGGTCGGCATGGTCGGCGGGGTCTCCGGCGCGATCGCGGTTCGACGCGAGTATTGCAGGTTGTCGCAGACGCGCGGCCCTGCGTCAAGCCTCCGCAGAGGCGGCGCGTGAAGATTGGGGAAAATGCTCCGAATTGGCTTGACAGGGAAACCACGTTTGGCTTATACATCTGTCCACGTTTTTCGCCCGATCCCTACACGGAGGCGCCTCATGCGCTCGAGACTGCTGGCCCTGATCGGTTGCGTCCTGGCGTCGTCGATGATCGCGCGGGCCGACGAACCCCAAATGCCCAAGCCCGGCCCGGAACACGAAGCGCTCAAGAAGTGCGTCGGCGAGTGGGACGCCCTGGTCGATGACATGGGCGGGAAGACAAAAGGCACGGCCGTCTACAAGATGGACCTGGGCGGCTTCTGGCTGACCGAGACCTTCACCGGAGATTTCGGCGGGCAGAAGTTTGAAGGCCGCGGCATGACCGGCTACGACCCCATGAAGAAGAAATACGTCAGCACCTGGGTCGATTCCATGGATCCGTCGCTGATGGTGATGGAGGGCGGGTTCGACAAGGACGGCAAGACGCAGACGCTCATCGGCGAGGGGTACGGCACGGACGGCAAGCTGCAGAAGATGAAAACGGTCCTCGAATTCACGGACAAGGACACGATGGTCTTCACGATGTACGCCGTCGCGGACGGCAAGGATCAAAAGATGGTGACGATCACCTACACGCGGAAGAAATAGCGCGGGCACCTCATTAAAACTGTCTCGCACGACGGCAAGGTGCTATGCTCCATGCCGTCGTTTCGTTTTCCCCGGCCCTACCCCCAGAGAGACCTCCCCATGCGCCGGACGATTTGCCTGGCCGCCCTCCTGCTCGGTTTCGCCTCGACGGCCGCCGCGGAGGACGCCGTCAAGCACCGCATCATTTTCGCCGAGTATGGCAAAGGCCCCAACCGGCTCGTCGAGCTGGACGCCGACGGCAAAGTGACGTGGGAGTACAAGTTCCCCAGCATCGCCGTCATCTTCCAGGTCCTCCCCGATGGCCACGTGGTGTTCGCCCACGGCGGCGATCCCACCGGCGTCGATGAGATCGACCGCGACAAGAAGACCGTCTGGACTTACGTGAGCAAGTGCCCGCAAGTCCTGGGCTGTCAGCGGCTCGACAACGGGAACACGCTGGTCGCCGAGCAAGGCCCCTGCCAGGCCGTCGAGGTCAATCCCAAGGGCGAAGTCGTCCACGTCACGAAGATGACGACGACGGTGAAGGAGTATCATCTTCAGGTGCGCGGCATCCACAAGCTCGCCAACGGCCACATCCTGGCCGCACACGAAGGGGAAGGCGCCATCCGCGAATACGACCCCGACGGCAAGGTCGTGTGGGAGTACACCCACGTCGAGAATTGCGGCGACGCGATCCGGCTGGATAACGGCAACACGCTGATCTCGTGCGGCACGCAGAAGCGGCTGATCGAGGTGACGCCGGCCGGCGAGGTCGTCTGGGAGTTCGGCGCCAAGGACGCCCCGGAGCTGAATCTGACGTGGGTGGGCAGCCTGCAAGTCCTGAAAAACGGCCATTACATCGTGGGGAATTTCCTCCGCGGCCAGGAGGGGAAGGGCGTCCACGCCTTCGAGGTGACGCACGACAAGAAGGTGGTCTGGACGTTCGCCGACCACGATCTGGCCAAATCGATCGCCACAATCCGCGTGCTGGACGATCACTGACGGAATCAACCCGACCGCAGCCACGTCAGGCAGCGTCGAACGCATGTCTCCAGGTCCGTGGCGCCGGTGTCGAGGACCAGGCGCGGAGCGGCGATCGGCTCCGCCGCCGCTTTCAGCGCGAGGTAGAGCGCAAAAGTGCGATTCCCGGCGGGGTGGTTTCCGCGCGCCTGGTCGTCCCCCAGCCGCTTTCGGGCGATCTCGTCCGCGCAGACGCTTTCGATGATTCGAGGCGGCTGTCGCAGCGAATCGAATAGAGAAAGCAGGTCGCGGACCTGGTACGAACGCAGGAAGGTCCGGCCGTCCAGGATCACGGTTCGCCGGGGATCGTTGCGGAGGACGTGGGCGGCCGCGGCATAGATCGCCGCCATGCTCACGTCGTCCTGTCCTGACGAGTAATCAAGAACGGGCGGCGGGAACAGGGCCGCGCGAACCGCATCCTTACTGAGGACGGCAGCTCCCAACTCGGCCGCCAGGCGCGTGGCCAGGGTGCTTTTTCCCGTGCCCGGCAGCCCCGCCAAGGCGATGAGCATCGTCCTTCACTCCGCCCGCATCTGTTTGACGGCGGCCGCCACGTCCTCGCCCAGCACGGCGAGGCCCTTTTGCTTGAGCTGCTTCACGGCCAGCCCCGTGGCCTGGCCGTCGCTTTTCGCCGCCTTCAGCTCGGCCGCGACCGGCGCCAGCTCCTTGAGGATCGCGTCGCGGTCCAGCGTCCTGGGAAGCAGCGTTTCGAGATAGCTATTCTCGCGTCCCAGCCGCTCATAGGCGTCGTGCGCGGTCTGGCCGCGCTGTTCCAACTCCTTGCGGGTTTCGACGTTGTTGGCCATCATCGAGCGGATGATGGCGTGGACTTCCTCGTCGCGCGGCTCCTTGCCGCTGCGGGCCTTGCGGGTCGAAACCTCGCCCAGGACCACGCGGAGAACATCCTTTACCAGATCGTCTTTGGCCTTCATCGCCGCCACGAGTTTCGCGTGCAGGTCCATCGCCGGCCCCCTTGGTTGGTACATTGTCCCTATCGGCGATTGTAGCGACGCCATCGGCGGAAGGAGGTCCCACTCGTGACGATCGCGGACGAACCGTCGCCGCGCGACACGCCGGATCGCGTGTTCCGCCGGTCGCTGCGCCACCCCGAACATTTGCGCACTTTCCTGCGCCTGTCCGTGCCGGACCTTGCTGACGGCTTCGACTGCGACCGCGCCCGACTGCTGGACCGCGACTTCCCGCTCGACGACTGGCGGCGGCGCGAGGCCGATCTGCCCTTCGAGATCCCGTATCGCACCGGCGACGGCGAAGTCCCGGCCCTGGTGTGTCTCCTCCTGGAGCACCAGAGCGACACGGACCCGCTGATGCCGCTGCGCCTCCTGTACTTCGCGGTGGTCTACTGGGAGCGGCAGTGGCACGCCTGGGAGGCGTCCGGCCGGCCGCGGCCGCCGCTGCGCCTGCGGCCGGTGCTGCCGATCGTGCTGTACACGGGGCGGACGCCGTGGGGCAGCAACCGGGCGCTGGCCGACCTGCTGGGGGAGCCGGCTGCCTTTCACGCCTTCGCCCCGTCGTGGCGGCCGGTCTTCTGGAACCTGGCGGACCAGACGGCGGAGTCGCTGCTGCACAGCGGCGTGGAGTGGCTGCAGACGCTGGCCGTGATCCGCGTCGAGGCCGCGGAGGCCGCGGAGTTCCGGGCCGTGTACGACGACACGGTGCGTGGGCTCCAGGATCTGCGTGGCCGGGACAAGGTGCGCTGGTATGATTTAATGCGCTTCGTGTTGACGTGGGCGGCGTGGCGACGGCCGCGCCTGGAACAGCCGGCGTTGTGGGCGGCGGCGGAGGCGAGCCAGGCCGAAGGGGACGCCTTACGGGAGGTGCAGACCATGGCACAGACGGCGGTGGAAGCGTGGATCGAGGAGGGAATGGCGAAGGGCCGAGCGGAGGGCCGGGCCGAGGGCCAGCTAATAAACGCCCGAACCTTGCTGCGCGAGCTGCTGGAAGAGCGTTTCGGCCCGCTGCCGGAGGCGCTCATCGAACGAATCCATGCGACGAGCGATGTGGAGCGGCTCCACGTCGCGTTTCGTCAAGCCCTCCGCCTGGCGGACCTCGCCGACCTGCAACTTTAGCCTCTGCCCTTTGGAGCGACCATGGCACAGACGGCGGTGGAAGCGTGGATTGAAGAGGGGATGGCGAAGGGTCTGGAGAAGGGCCGGCTGCTTGCCCTTCGGGAGGCCCTGTGCAAAGTGCTGGAGCGTCACTTCGGTCCCCTGCCCGAATCGCTCCGGGAGCGGATTCACGCGCTGAATGACCTCGCGCTCCTGCAAACCGCGTTTGACCAGGCGATCGGGCTGGAGAGGTTGGAGGATCTGCAACTCTAAAGCCGGAGGCAAAATGCCCGATTCCCCCCGCCCTGCCGTCGTCCTTCTGAGCGGCGGCCTCGATTCGGCCACGGCCCTGGCCGCCGCCCGCAACGACGGCTTCCGCTGCCATGCCCTCACCATCGCCTACGGCCAGCGGCACGCCGCCGAGCTGGACGCCGCCCGCCGCGTGGCCGCCGCGCTGTGCGCAGCCGAGCATCGCGTCTTTCCCATCGATCTCCGTGCCTTCGGCGGCTCCGCCCTCACCGCCGACCTGCCCGTGCCGCGCGACCGCTCCGCCGAGGAAATGACGGCCGGCGTCCCCGTCACCTACGTCCCCGCCCGCAACACCGTCTTCCTGGCGCTCGCCCTCGCCTGGGCCGAGACGCTCGGCGCCTTCGACCTCTATATCGGCGTCAACGCCGTCGATTACTCCGGATATCCTGATTGTCGGCCGGAGTTCGTCCGCGCCTTCGAGCAGTTGGCCAACCTGGCCACGAAGGCCGGCGTCGAGGGCACGGGCCGATTCCGCGTCCACGCCCCGCTCATCCATCTCTCCAAGGCGGAGATCATCCGGCTCGGCCTGGCCCTCGGCGTCGATTACGGCCTGACGCACAGCTGCTACGACCCCGCGCCGGATGGCGCCGCTTGCGGCCGCTGCGACTCCTGCCGCATCCGCCGCGACGGCTTCGCCGCGGCCGGCGTCGCCGACCCGACGCGCTACGCCGGTGGATGAAGCGTCACTTCGTCTCGACGACCGTCCGGCGCCGATCAGCTGCTCGATCTTCTGCACCTTGCTATGGATAAACAGCACGTTGGGAAAGTCGATGTGGTGCGCTGGGCGCCGGCCGTGCGCACGATCAGGTCGCCCGATCCCAGGCCCAGGACGTAATGGCGGAAGAAGTCGCTCCGCTGCTTCTGGAAGGAGATGCCGTCCGTGCTGTAGACCTGTTCGCCGCCGCCGATCTCGTCGCACACCTTGAACTGGCCGGGCGTGAAGATGATGTAGCGCTGCCGGTCGAACGCCAGCAGGGCGACCAACCAGATGATGAACAGGAACACCGCAATGGTCATGTAGCCGGCCATGTTGATGCGCACGTCGAGCAGGGCCAGCCAGGTGATGATGGTTTCGATCCAGCCGATCGTGATGAAGATCACGACCAGCGCCACGGCCACGACGATGACCAGCAGCGACCACATCCCGCGCAGCGGCACGTTGGTGATGAAGATCACCATCAGCAGCACGAACACGAAGATGACGCCGCCGATACGGTGCGGCAGGATGCGCAGCTTGAGGTCCTGCGGCTTGCCATCGGTGGTCGGCATCTCATACGGCTTGTTCTTTTCTTGCGGGGAAGCGATGACGTGAACCTGATCCTTGGTGTAGCTCTCTGTGTTGCCCGGGATGGGCTTGCCGTCGGGGCCGAGCTTCGTGAACGTGATCGTCACCTTCTCCAGCTCGTTGGTTTGGTCCGTCGTTTTGTCGGCGTAGTCCGTCGAGCCTTTCCTGGCGATCCCGTCGGGGAAGGCCTGCGAGTCGGCGGGAACCACCGCCATAACCGTGCCCTGCGCAAGGTGACCATCGCCACGATGAACCCGCACAACCACACCGGCCACCAGTAGAAGAGGTTGGAGTGGCTGAAGACGACGATCTCGTTCGGTTCCTTCTTGGCCCGCGGTGGGACGGGACGGACAGGGGCGGCAGGCGGAATCGGAGGCGCTCATGAGGGTGTTCTCTCGTCGGTTCGAGGACCAGATTCGGCCCCAACGACGGGGCGCGGGAACGTCACGCTCTCATAGGTGATTCGGGGGCCGGCGGCCGATCTTGCGGCGCAAACCCGCTTCGGAACGCGGCCGGGGTCCGTCACAAGCTATTTCGACGGCGCCGGAATGTCAAGCGCGGCGTGTGCGCCGCGTCCGGCCGGCGCGTCCCCGAAGCCCCTTTCCTCACGGCGCGGCCTTGCGGGCGGCGCGGCGGCGCCGCACAATGGCAACACGATTTCCCCGCTTCTCTCCCGGAGGCCCCCGATGTCTCAAGTCCCGCCCGCGGCGCCCGCGCCGATGATCCGCCGCCACGCCTGGGGCTGGCCGGCCGGCAGCGTCCGCGCCCTCCTGGCCCTGGGCGTGCTCGGAATGCTCTGGGCCATCGTCCTGATCCATCCCGGCGAGAAAACCAGCCAGGCCGAGAAGCACCTGCCGACCATCCTGCTCTCGTTGCAAGTGCTGATGGTGCTCATGCTCGCTCACTTCTTCACGGCCCACGGCAAGACGATCGGCCGGCACATCAGCACGGCCTCGCCGCTGGGGCTGCCGGGCGGGTCGATTCGCTTCATCCTGGCGGCCGGCTACATCGGCCTGTGCGCGGTCCTCCTCTACAACCACGCCGACTTCGACGCGGGGCCGAATCAGGACATACTGGGGTCGTTGCTGCTCGAGATCGTCGTGGTGCTGGTGGCTTACTTCGCCGGGATGCTCATCGCGGCAGCGGTTCACGCGGTTTGGGGCAATCCGCCGCCGCCGCCGTACCAGGACCTGGAAGCGTGGGTGGCGATGCTGGCGCTGGTCGGCCTGGTCATCGTCGCGCTGCTGCACCTCATCAACTGGAAAGTTTCCCCTGAGGCGCAAATCCCGATGGAGTACGCCCAGGCGGTGCTGTCGGGCCTGATCGGGCTGTATTTCGGGGCGCGGTCCTGAGCTTTGTCGTCGGGCCAAGAGATTCGGAGGGGGCGCTTCCCAGAGGAGAGACGGATGCTGAAAACTTACACGGCCAAGTACACGAGGATCTCTTCCGGCTACATGGGCCAATTGGTCGAATGGCCGGAAGTGATCACCGAGGGGAAGACCTTGGAAGACTGCCGGGAGTTCCTTCAGGATGCTCTCCAGGAAATGATCGCGGCCTACCGCCAGCAGGAAAAGGAACTCTCCTTGGGGGGCGCCCTCATCGAACAGATCCCCGTCGAGATATAAGATGTCCGTCAAACGCCGGGAACTCGTTCAGTCAATGATCTTGTTCACCGAGATTTCCACGATGCCGCGCGCCCCGGCCTGCTTGAGCTGCGGCGCGATGTGGCGGACGATGTTCTCGTCGAGAATGGTGATGACATCCACCCAATCCGGGTCGGAAAGGGAGGAAATGGTCGGCTTCTGCAGCGCCGGCAGGATGGCCAGGACCGCCGCGAGTTGGACCTTGGGGACGTTCATCATCAGGGCGACCTTGCCCTCGGCGGTCATGGCCCCTTGAAGCATCAGCACCATGTCGTCGATCTTTTGGCGCTTCCACGGGTCGGCATAGGCCGCGTGATTGGCGATGAAGCGCGTCGTGCTTTGCATCAGCTCGGCCACGATGCGCAGGTTGTTGGCCCGAAGGGAACTTCCCGTCTCCGTCACCTCCACGATGGCGTCGGCCAGGCGCGGCGGCTTGACCTCCGTGGCGCCCCAGCTGAATTCGACGTGGGCCTCGACGCCGTGCTGCTTCAGCCAGCGCCGCGTCAGGCTCACGACCTCGGTGGCGATGCGCTTGCCTTGCAGGTCTTTGACCGATTGCACCGGCGAGTCGTTGGGCACGGCCAGCACCCAGCGAACCGGCCGCCGGCTCACCTTGCTGAAGACCAGCTCCGCCACCTCTTTCACGTCGGCCTCGTTCTCCAGGATCCAGTCGTGGCCGGTCAGGCCGCAGTCGAGCGAGCCGTCCTGGACGTAGCGCGGCATCTCCTGGGCGCGGATGAGCGTGCATTGGATTTCGGGATCGTCAATGTTCGGATAGTAGCTGCGGCTGGCGAAGGTGATCTTGTAGCCGGCCTTGCGGAACAGCTCGCCGGTGGCCTCCTGGAGGCTGCCGGCCGGGATGCCGAGCTTGAGGATGGGGCCGTCGTTCATTTCTTGTACACCAATTTCGGATCGAAAACCTTCTCGGCGACGACCTTCAGCCCGTCCGGCTCGACGCGGCGGAAGAAGCAACTTGGATAGCCCTCGTGGCAGGCCGCCCCGCCGATCTGATGCACCTTGAGCAGGACCGTATCGGCGTCGCAATCGACGAAGATTTCGCGGACCTCCTGGACGTGGCCGCTTTCCTCGCCCTTGCGCCAGAGCTTGTTGCGGCTGCGGCTGAAATAGACGGCCCGGCGCGTGCGCAGCGTCTCCTCATAGGCCTCGCGGTTCATCCACGCCAGCATGAGGACGGCGCCGGTGTCGGCGTCCTGGGCGACGGCGGGTATCAACCCGCCCGCTTTCTGGAAGTCGATATCCATGATTGCACTCGTCTTTTTCAGTAGCGTATCAGGCTGAAGACCTCGTGCGGCTTGAGCTTCTCGGCGCCCCCCAGGAACGTCAGCTCGACCAGGAAGGTGCAGCCGACGACCTTGCCGCCGGCCTTCTCGACCAGCTGACAGCCGGCCTGCATCGTGCCGCCGGTCGCCAGCAGATCGTCCACCAGCAGCACATGGGCGCCTTTCGCCACGGCGTCCGTGTGGACGTGCAGCTCGGCGCTGCCGTACTCGAGATCGTAGCGGAGCGAGTGCGTGAGGAACGGCAGCTTGCCGGGCTTGCGCAGCGGCACGAGCGGCTTGCGCAGCGTCAGGGCCAGCGGAGCGGCGAACAGGAAGCCGCGCGCCTCGACGGCCGCCACCGCGTCCACCGGCCGGCCGAGGTAGTAGGCGGTCATGCGGTCGATGGCGTCCTGGAAGGCGTCCGGGTCGGCCAGGAGCGGCGTGATGTCCTTGAACAGGATGCCCGGCTTGGGGAAGTCGGGAATGTCGCGGATGTACTTCGTAAGATCCATTGCAGAGGTCCCATTCTCACCGCCGTGGATGGGTTTTTCTACGAGGTTCCAACCCCCGAGGCAACCATGCCGTGGACGATCCGCCAAGCGGGGCCGGCCGACGCCCCGACCATCGTGGAATACAACCGCCGACTCGCCGAGGAGACGGAAGGCAAGGCGCTCGATCCGGCCGTGCTGGCGGCCGGCGTGGCGGCGGCGCTGACCGATCCGGATCGCAAAGGTCCGTATTATCTCGCGGTCGAAGGCGGCGCCGTCCTGGGCCAGCTCCAGATCACCTTCGAGTACAGCGACTGGCGGAACGGCTGGTTCTGGTGGATTCAGGGCGTCTACGTGCGTTCCGAGGACCGGCGCCGCGGGGTGTTCCGGTCGCTGTACCGGCACGTCGTGGAGCTGGCCCGGGCGGCCGGGGTGGTGGGAATCCGGCTCTATGTCGAGCGCGACAACCACGCGGCGCAGCGGACGTACCGGGAGCTGGGCATGGAGGAGACGGCCTACCGGATGATGGAGCGGTCGCCGGTGTGAGCCGACGTTTTCCGGGAGACGCCCGTGGGGTATGATGGCGGGAAGAGTTGGGAGGACGTGAATCATGTCCATGGTCGAGCAAGAAGTGCCGCTGCTGGTGGCAGGCGACAAGCTGACGCGCGACGAGTTTCTGCGGCGCTGGGAGGCCATGCCCGCGGTCAAGTTCGCCGAACTGATTGGGGGAATCGTCTACATGCCGTCTCCGTTAAGCCGGGGCCACGGTGTTCCGGACCTTCAAGTCGCCTGTTGGCTCGGCTACTATGCGGCCTTTACGATCGGTTGCGAAGCCGGCAACAACGTGACCTGGCTAATGCAGGAGGACTCCCCCCAGCCGGATACTTACCTTCGCCTGCTCCCGTCCCATGGCGGACAGTCTGGCGACCGCGGACTCTACCCTCAGGGGGCGCCGGAGTTTCTGGCCGAGGTCTGCGTGTCAAGTACGGCCTATGACCTGCACCAGAAGCTGGAACTCTACGAGACGGCTGCCGTCCGAGAGTATCTGGCCTTGCTGGTGCGGGAGAGGGAGGTGCGCTGGCATTGTCTGCGGGACGGGTCGTTTCACGTCGCGCCCCCCGACGCCGACGGCGTGTTGCGTTCCGCCATTTTTCCGGGGCTGTGGCTGGACCCGGCGGCGCTTCTGGCCAGCGACATGGCGCGGGTCCTCGCCGTGCTTACCCAGGGATTGAATTCGCCGGAACACGCCGAGTTCGTCACGCGGTTGGCGAAGCGGCAGGCCTGAACCGCACGCGGCTCACGTCGGCATGCTTCCAGGCCATCCGCAGCCAATCCGCGACCGCCTCGGCCGTCGGCCGTGTGTCTGCGGGCAGGAACAGCGCCGCCGTCCCGCCGTCGGCCGCCGCGTGAAGCGCCGCCGCCGCCCGGATCTGGCTTTTCATGGGCGCGGTTGCTTCCCACGGCGTCAGGCCGGCCGCCCGCCCGACCGTCAACGCTTCGCCGTCCATCCGAAAATCATCCGGCCCATCCAGGCAGGTCGCCAGCCTTGTTTGTCCCCCATCCTGCCGCAGCACGTCGCGCAACGTCTGCACGATCTGCTTGCCGAATTCAAGGGCCGCTCCGCCGGAGCAAAGCCCCCGGCCGGTGAACGCCTGCACCACGGCGTCCAGGCCGACCGGCGCCGCGACGAGCCGCGCCCGGTCGAGCAGGAAGCCGCTGGTGACGGGCGGGGCGCCGGGGGCGGCTTCCCGCCGGCGCAGGTAGTCGCGCTTCTGCACCGCGGCGCTGAGGGCGAGGCGGGCCAGGCTGCCCAGCTTCTTGAGGAACCGCGCCGGGTCGCCGTCCACGCCGGGCTGTTCGGCCAGGCGCGGCAGGTGCAAACCCACGGTCAGCAGCACGGCCGGATGCAGCCGGTCCACGCCCGCCGCCAGCGCCGCGGGTCGGCGCGGACGATCGAAGATAAAGCCGATCGCCGATTTGTCCAGGACCAATCGCGCCACAGCCGTCAGGCGCTCGGCGGCCTCCGGGCGGAAGTCGCGTTCCGACAGATGCCAGTTGATCCGCACCCGCCCCGCCTCAGGATGCAGGAACGCCGCCAGCAATCCGTCGGCGAGTCGGGCCAGACGGTCGGGCGCGGGCGGGGCCGGCCGGCCGGGGAAGAGCGGCCCCTCGGCCAGGTCGCCGGCCCACGACGGCGGCGCGGCGGAATTGAGATTGACCACGGCCCCCAGGCGCGTGAGCCGCAGGGCCAGCGACAAGCCTCGCGCGAAGGCGTCGATTCGCCCTTCGTCTTCCCGGAAGGATGGAAGATATTCCGGACCGTCCAAAACCAGGAAGCCTCCGGTGAACCGCCGCGCCTGTTCCACCGCGACGAGCGGCCCGTCTTCGCCGGGCGGGCCGAGGACGCAGCCGGCCAGCTCGCCCGGCGCTTCGAGGCCGGTCAGCGTCAGGAGGCCGTCGGCGTGGGCGGCGGCGAGGTCGCGGGCGAACACGGTTTGCAGCGTCCAGCCGCGAACGCACGCCGACATCACTTCCTCCAGCGACACCCCGGCCGCCCGCCGGGACTGCGCGGTCCGCCGTCGCCGCCGGCCGATGGTCGCGCCGCTCGCCGTGTCCCGTGAACGCGGCGGCGAGGGCCGGCTGGCCCAGCTCGCGCACCACCTTGGCGACCAGTTCGGCGATCTGGATCGTTTCAGGAGTTTCATTATCGGTTTCTTCGGCAAGAAAGTGAACGACGCCGTCGGTCAGTTCCCGGGCCAGGAAAGCGTCGGGCCGGCCCAACGTCTCCGACGCGGCGAACAAGGCCCGGCTGATCTTGTCGGCGTCGAACGGCTCCAGGCGGCCGTCGCGTTTCCGCACCCATGCGGGAGGCGTCCAGGCGTCGTCCATGATCGCGATCCTCCTTGCAAAGACAAGGAGACAAGGAGAAAAGGAGACAAGGAGAGGGGATGAATCGATTTTTGTTTTCGCCCCCACTCGTTCCTCCACCCGGAATGCCGTCAGTTCTCCTTGTCTCCTTGTCTCCTTGTCTCCTTGTCTGCGTCACGGCGGCGCGTCGCGGGCCACGTCGTAGACCTGGAACGCCCAGCCCATCAAGGGGACGAGCGTCATCGCGAACAGCGCCGCCGCCGCCCAGGCCGCCGTCGAGGCGGCCCAGAAGTTCTGGCCGGTCAACACAAAGACAACGACTCCCGCAACCGCCGCCACGACGGCGGCGCCGCCGACGCCCAGCAGCTTGGCGAACTGCGCCAGCACGTTGCGACCATAGGCCTGGAAATCGCCCGGCGTCGTCACCATCACCCGCGTCGGGAAGAGCAGGAACAACAAGTTATCGACCCCGAACAGCGCGGAATTGTACACCGGGGCGAAGGCGGCGGCGATCCAGAGAATCGGATCGTTGCGGCCGGAGAAGCCGACCATCGCAGCCAGGGCCGCCCACTGGATCAGCGTGAAGATCAGCACCGGCGCCAGCACTTCCCCCAGGGCCAGCCGCCACGCCGGCGTCGGCAGCGTCTTCAAGAGGGCCATCTGGTCCACGTCGCCGCGGAAGTCGAACGGGGCCAGCGTCGTCAGGAACGTCATCATCAGGCCGCCGAAGCCGGCGACGTACAGCAGCGCCGTGTCCGGCTTCTGGTCCTCCAGCCCGGTCCACAGGGCCGTCATCGCCAGCGCGAAGATCACCATCGCCGTCAGCAGCCGGCCGGCCCCGCGCGTCGCCGTCGTCAGCTGCCGCCACAGAATCGGGCCGGCGCCGCCCCACCACGGCGGCATCGGCAAACCGAAAAGGGCCTTGCCGCCGCGGGCCGCGCCGGACGGACCCACGCGCCGCATCCGCTGAATGCGAGCGTAGATGCGGGCGCTGGCCGACGCCGACGCCTCCAGGTAGTGCGCATCCAGCCCGAACACCACCACCAACAGAACGAGATCCACGGCAAGAGCCAGCAGCGCGTTCCACGCCAGGTCCGGCCAAAGGTTCTCGGACAGAAGGGCGTCGAAGAAGTAGCGCAATGGCCGAGAAGCCGCCTGCCAAACGTCCGTCTTGACGGCGCCGACCAGCAGCGCGCCAGATCGCTCTGGCCTCGCGCCAGCCCCGCCTGCCAGACGATCGCGCCGACCAGCGCGGCCGCGCCGACGACCGCGGCCCGCCGGCCGAACGTGAACAGCCGGGCGCCCACCGCGCTCGCCGCCAGGTTCACCGCCGTCACGAACAGCTGCATGAACTGGTAAATCAGGAACAGGCCGACGAAGGCGGCGACAAAGGAATGGGCGTAGATCTGGAACACGAACGTCATGAACAGCGTCGTCGGCAGGCTCAAGACGAAGCCGAGCGCCAGCTTGTAGGCCAGCAGCTCCCGCCGGCCGAACGGGGCGGGGAACAGGAAATTCACCTCGCCCGGAGAGAAATAGACGGCCCGCTCGCCGGGCGTCGAAAGGACATTGAGGAGGCAATAAAGGAGCAATCCAGCCGGTCCCCATTCGCGGATCTGGTCCTGGCTGTAGGCCGGCGTCCGCGTCGTCAGCACGAGGCTGCTGAACCACAACAGAAACACGCCCAGCCCCACGGCGACCAGCAGCGCCCCTTGACCGTCCGCAGGCTGCGCGTGATGTTGCGCCCCAGCCGCGCAGTTGCAGGCCCAGCAGCAGCCACAGGGCGCGGTTCATGGCGCGCCCTCCGACCGCTCCGAAATCTCCGTTTCGGCGGCCCTCTCCGCCTCCGGCATCTCCGTGAGCCGGAAGAACAGCTCCTCCAGCGTCTCCTGCCGGCCGTCCGCCGCGGCCTCGCCGCGCAGGTCGGCGAGCCGGCCGTGCCTCAGCACCCGGCCGCGGTGCAGGATCAGCACCGCCGTACACAAGTCCTCCACCATCGAAAGCAGGTGCGAGCTGACGATGACGGCCGCCCCTTCCGCCGCATGTTCCCGAATGAGGTCCTTCATGGTGCGAATGCCGCGCGGGTCCAGGCCGGTCAGCGGTTCGTCCAGCAGCAGCGCCCGGGGCTTGTGCAGACAGGCGCAGCCGACCGCCGTTTTCTGGCGCATGCCGCGCGACAGCTCCGACGCCAGGGCGCCGCGCTTCTCCACCAGCTCCAGGCGCATCAGCAGTTTCTCGGCGAGTTCCTGCCAGTCGTGCAGGCGGTAGGCGGCGGCGGTGAAGCGCAGATGCTCCCACACGGTCAGGCGGTCGAACAGGTGCGGGTCGTCGGGGACGTAGGCGAGCTGCGCCTTGGCCGCCATCGGTTCGCGGACAATATCGTGCCCGGCGATGCTCAACCGCCCCTCGGTCGGCCGCAGGATGCCGCACAGCGCCCGCAGCGTCGTCGTCTTGCCCGCGCCGTTGGGGCCGCACAGGCCGAGGACCTCGCCCGGCGCCACGGAGAACGTGACGTGGGAAACCGCGGCCGTTGAGCCGTAGACCTTGCTGTAGTCTTCCACGTCGATGGACACGCCGCGCTCCCGCTGTCGGTGTCGTGGGGACGTGGGAGCATTCTATCAGCAGGGGGAGGAAGCGCGACAGGGGAACCGAGGCTGAACGGATCGCACGAGGGAGAAAGACCAAAGGGGGGCGTTGGCGAAGCCAAACGCAAACAGGCCCGACGGCGGCGTCGGGCCTCCGCTGCAAGGCGAGGGGCGGGGAATACCTTACCCGCAGCCGCATTCGCCAGAATGCGGGTGAATGGCTGTCAGCCCGCATTCTGGCGAATGCGGCTACGGGTATCATTCCCGCTGCCGCTCGCCCAACGGCTCGCTCAGCCGCCGGCGCCGGCGAGTTCTTCGTGGTGGCGCACCAATTCGTCGCCAATCAGGTGAGCGCGCCACTCGCAATGGCACTTGGGGCACTGGAACAGGATGACCTGGGTGGCCGGCAGGGCGCTGCGCCACGCATCGCGGTTTTGTTGCGGCAGCAGGCTGCCCGACCAGTGACACCGCGGGTTCGGACAGGTGACCATGTAGTCCGTCAGCATGGTACTATCCTCCAGGGCGAAGAATGGTAGACGATGTGCATTGGCTAATCTAACACGGCCTCCCCTGGAGGCAAGGAAAAAAGGAAAAAAGCGCGGCATTTTCGGAAGTATCCTTTCCGCTGAACCCGGCCGCTCGCCCGTCTTGCCCGTCCTTCCACCGCTTCGCCGCCTGCCAAGGTTGTCGCCCCTTTCCCTGTAGGGCGCAGGGCGCCGGGCCGATTATGGCAGTACATCGTCGATGCGCGCGCGAAGCCGTCTTTTTTCCGGCGGCCTCCTACGGTCTACTGCACTCCGACTGACGACTCCTGGGGAGACGTGGGGCATGTTCCAGTTCCTCGGCCGCTTATCCGCGACGCGCCCCTGGTGGATTTGCGGCGCCTGGATCGTCCTGGCCGTCGGCGTCGCCCTCGTCGCCCCGAACGCCGGGCGCGGCACCCAGGACGACGACATCCGCTTCCTGCCGGCCCGTTGCCCCAGCGTCCGCGGTTACCAGCTCCTCAAAGAAGCCTTTCCCCAGGACGTGTTCGCCAGCCGCGTCCTCTTCGCCGTCGAACGCACCGACGCCCCGCTCACCGACGCCGACCTTCGCCTCGTGGACGCGATGACGGCCGACCTCAACAAGCTGAAAGACAAGGAACCGGCCCTGCAAATCGGCCGCGTCGTCTCCCAGCGCGAGCCGTTCCTCGGCAAGCGCCTGCTCAGCGAGGACGGCTGCTGCACCATCCTCCAGGTCAGCCTCGCCACACCGTACATGGCCCTGCAAACGGCGGCGGCCGTGGACCGGGCGGAGCAGGTAGTCCGTCAACGCCTCGCCGCCGCCGGGACCGACGCCCCGCAGCTCTACGTCACTGGAAACGCCGGAGTCGGCCGCGACCTCGTCCGCGCCAGCGCCAACGGACTCGACAGCACCACCCTGGCCACGGTCCTTCTGGTCATCGTCATTCTCTTGTGCGTCTACCGCGCCCCGCTGCTGGCCCTGGTTCCGCTCGTCACCATTGCCGGCTCCGTCTGGGTGGCGTTGAAGGTCCTCGCGCTTTGCACCCTGATCCCCGGTTTCACCCTCGTCAACACCAGCCAGATTTTCGCCGTGGTGATGCTCTACGGGGCGGGGACCGATTACTGCCTCTTCCTCATCAGCCGCTACCGCGAGGAATTGGCGGCTGGCAAGCCGGGCGACGCGGCCCTGGCGCGCAGCGTCGCCACGGTCGGCGGGGCGCTGGCCGCCAGCGCCGGAACGGTCATCTGCGGCCTGGGCCTGATGGCCTTCGCCGAGTTCGCCAAGGTCCGTTCGGGCGGCCCGGCCATCGCCGTCAGCCTGGCCGTCGCGCTGGCCGCCTCGCTGACCCTGGCCCCGGCCCTGCTCCGCATCCTCGGCCCGGCCGTCTTCTGGCCGGTCGGTCTGCCGAAGCTCGAAAACCCCGCCCAGCCGCGGCCCTGCTTGTGGGGCTGGCTCAGCAAACAAGTGACGGCCCGCCCCGCGACGATTTTCGTCACGTCCGTGGTCCTGCTGCTGCCGCTGGCGATCCTCGGCTTCCAGGTGCATTCCGCCTACCGGGCCACCGGCGAGCTGGCCGCCGCCAGCCAGAGCGTCGTCGGTCTGTCGGCCGTGGAACGGCACTTCAGCGCCGGCGAGGTCGGGCCGATCACCGTCCTATTGGAATCCCCGAAGGAATGGGACACGCGCTCGGGGCGAGCGGTGATTCGACACCTCAGTCAGGCGATCCTGGATCTCAAGAACGTCGGCGACGACCGCAGCAACGTCGCCGAGGTGCGGAGCTTGACGCAGCCGCTCGGCGAGCCGCTCGACGATCCGCCGCCCGACCCGAACGCCGGCAAGGGCGGGTTCCTGGCGTCGTTCCTCAGCAACGTCAAGCAGACCTTCACCGATCAGGTGAAGAAGGGCGCCCGCGACGTGTACCTCGCGCGCCCGGCCGCCGCCCACTATGTCACGCGGCTCGACGTGATCCTGAAAAGCGACCCGTTCGACCCCAAGAGCAACGATACGCTCGGCCTCATCGAGCGGATGATGCAGCAGGATTTGCCGGGCAGCACCGCCGCCTTCGGCAAGGTGCGTGCGGAGACGTACGGCGTCACCGTCGGCGCCCGCGACCTGGCCGACGTCACCGAGTCCGACCGGATGCGCATCAACGCGATGGTGCTGGCCGGCGTCTTCCTGATCCTGATGGTGCTGGTCCGTCGGCCGTGGCTGGCCGCCTACCTGCTGGCGACGGTGCTGTTCAGCTACTTCGCCACGCTGGGCGCGACGACGCTGGCGGCGACCATCCTGCACGGCCGGCCGCTGGGAGAGGTGGACTGGCGCGTGCCGTTCTTCCTGTTCATCATCCTGGTGGCGGTCGGCGAGGACTACAACATCCTCCTCATCACGCGCACGCTCCAGGAGAAGAAGCGCCACGGGGCCGACGAGGGCACGCGCCGCGCCCTGCGCCACACGGGCGGCGCCATCACGTCGTGCGGCCTCATCATGGCCGGCACGTTCGCCACGCTGATGCTGGCCGGCCTGAACACCCTGGTGCAGATCGGCTTCGCGCTGGCGTTCGGCGTGCTGCTGGACACGTTCGTGGTGCGGCCGTTCCTGGTGCCGGCGTTCACGCTGCTGGTGTGGCGCCGCGAGGAGGCGAAGGCCGCCGCGGCCGTCCCGAAAAAGCGAGTGTTCTTTCGCAGGGCCGGTTGACAGTCGGCCGCGGTTCTGCTTCCATCATGTCAAGCAGAGATTGCACCCCGTTTCCTCCCGGCGCGGTCGGTCGCGCCGGCGTCGTCGTCTATACACGGAAGGGCCGATCCGGTCGGCCGATCGCCGTGCAGCACCCAACACAACATGCAGAGGCAGAGCCGCCGAGTCTCCGAGGGTATTGTCCGATGTCCATCCAGGCCCGCTGCCCCCATTGCGAAGCGTCGTACAACCTGGCCGAAGCGCAGCGCGGCAAGAAGGTCCGCTGCCGCAAATGCTCCGAAACGTTCGTGGTCGGCGAGGACAAAGCCACGGCGCCGGCCGTCTCCTCCCCGAAGAGCGCCAAGGTCCGCCGGGACGCCTTGCAGGCCTCGCCCGCACCGCCGCCCCGCACCCCGCCGCCGAGGACCAAACCGGCCCCGGTTCGCCGCGACCGGGAGCGGGACCGCGATGACTATGAGGAAGAGGTGGAGGATCGCCGCGATCGCAGAGAACGCCGGGAGAAGTCCGGGTCGGCCTTGCCGCTCATCCTGCTGATCGTCGGCGGCGTGCTGCTGATGATGATGATGGGCGGCGGCGTCCTCGCGTATCTCGCCATCACGAATCATTGGTTCAGCCCTTCCACCGCGGACACGCAGCCTGTCGCTGACGACCCCGGTGCGCAGCAGGGGCCGAACCAGCCCGCGGGCGACGCGCCGGCGAACGTGGACGACGCGATGCTTTGGATCCGAACCGCCCAGACGGCCGACAAGCAGAACCGAGCGGCGGAATGGCTGGCTCGGGCGACCGTGATCGACGCCAAGCGGAAGGACGTCGCCGCGATGCTGGAGAAGTTGGCGGTCAACGGCAACACCCATGACTCCGCCATCAAGGCGCTGGCCCAGTGGGCGGGGCCGGAAGACGTTCCGACCCTGCTGACGGCCGTGGAGATCGACAACAGCCTCTGGGGCGGCGACCGAGCCGGCGGCGAGGCGGCCGACGCCCTGATTCGCCTCCAGGCCGAAGGCGTGGCCGGGGCGTTCGCCCACCGGCTGCACGGCTTCGGGCATGAAAACGCCAAGAGGCGGCTGGCGGAACTCGGACCCAAGGCGGAGAAGGACGTCCTCCCCTACATGGACAGCCCGAACGACGACGCCCGCGCCGACGCGCAGGACCTGCTCCGGGTGTACGGCACGAGGCCCGAGGCGATGTTCGACCAGGCGGTCGCGGATTTGCGGAACATCGACGCCGACTGCCGCCGTTGGGCCTGCGATTACATCTCCAAGCAGCCGGTGAACGAGGCCCGCCAGGCCGAGGTCGCCAAGGCGCTGATCGGGCCGCTCGGCGACAGCAAGCCCGAAACCCGCCAGGCGGCCGCCGCCGCGTTGGCCACGTGGGCGACCAAGGCCGACGTTCCCGCCCTGATCGCGGAGCTGGAGTCGGCGGACACGTTCGGCAACGGCGACTTCCAGTCGTGCCTCGACGCCCTCGTCCGTCTCCAGGACGAGGACGGGGCCGCGGCGATCGCCAAGCACCTGACGAACGTCTTCCAGCGTGAGAAGGTGTACAACGCCCTTCGCGTGATGGGCAAGGCAGCGGAGAAGGCCGTCGCCGGCTACGTCAACAACAAGGACGACTGGGTGGCCGAACACGCCAACATGCTTATCAAGAGCTACGGCACCGGCGGCGACGTGGTCTTCGACGCGGAGATGGCCGACCTCACCGCCACGGACGGCAAGCAGCGCAAGTCGGCATGCGATTACTTTGCGACGCATCCGGTGGACCCGGCCAAGCAGAAGCAGGTGGCCCGCGCCCTGGAAAAACTCCTCGAGGACAAGGACAACTTCATCAACAACGTGCCCGACGGGGCGGCCAAGGCGCTTGGCGTTTGGGGCGACAAGGACAGCGTGCCGAAGCTGGTGCTGACCATGCAGCAGCCGGGCTGCAACTGCTGGCAGTCGTGCGTGGACGCGCTGGTCATGCTCAAGGACGAACGCTCGGTCCCGGTGCTGCTGGGCTACGTCGGCGACTTCGGCCACAAGGCCGCCGCCCTCAAGGCGTTGAACGACATGGGACCGCTGGTGGAAACGTCGCTCGACAACATCGTGGCCGATCAGACGGCGCCGGTCGCCTCTCGCATCCTGGCGTGCCGCTACCTGGCGGACCCCGGCATCGGGACGGCCAAGAGCGTGCCGATCCTCCAGACGGCGTCGATGGATCCGTCCCCGGCGGCCTTGAAGAGCGTGGCGGCCGGGACGCTTGCCATTGTGAAAAAGCGCTCCTGACGCATGGTCCGGTCGTCGCTCTCTGTTCAGCCGCGGTTCGCAGAACCGCGGTTCTGCGAACCGCGGCTGAACGAGAAACAGTAACTTACTCCTTCCCCCTCTCCTCAATCTCCACCACCGTTTCCAGGGCCTTGACCGCCTCGCCGCGGCTCTTGCCCACGGCCTTGACGACGCCGCGCACCGGACTGCGAACCTCGTACATCTCCAGCACCGCCTCGGCCGCTTTCATTTGCGTCTTGGCCTCCTGCAGCCCCGCCGCTGTGACCTGCTCGTCCCCCTCGGCGCGTGCAACCTCCAGCTTGGCCGCGCGGAGGTCTTCCGCCGACACGGCGGCCGCGGCGCGGAGATTGTCCAGGCTCTGCTCCCGCTTGTCCGCCGCCTCCCGCACCTTCGCCGCCGTATTCAGCACGGCCTCCGCGGCGTTGATCTTGTCCTGCTGCACTTCCACGTCAAGCCGCGCCAGCCGGTCGTCCAGCCGGGCCAGGAGCTGGCCTTCCTCGACCACGTCCCCTTCTCGCAGCTGCTTGTAGCGCTTTTCCTGGCCGTCGCTCTTGATGACAACCACCCGGTCGGCGGGGACTTTTTCCCCCTCCTTGATCTCCGTACCGAGGACGAGCAGCACGCCGTCGCGCTGGGCGGGGACGTGGACGATCGCGGCGGCGGGGGCGGCGGGTGCCGGCGGCTTGTCCGCCGGCGCGGATGCGGCGTCCTCCACCTCCAGGCGGACAATGGCTTCCAGGCCGTGGACGGCTTCGCCGCGCCGCTTCAGGATCTCCTTGACGACCCCGCGGTCGAGGCTGCGGAACTCATGCAACTCGAGCAGCGTCAGCGCGGCGCTCACTTCCTCGACGGCCACCATGCGGGCCGCGTCCTTGGCCTTCTCCTCATAGGCGAAGCGCTCGGCGTTGAGTTTGTCGGCGTAGCAGGCGTCCTGGGAAATGACGCCGGTGTTCAATTTGAACAGCCGTTCGGATTCCTTGGCACGCCGCTCCGCTTCCTCCTTCGTCTTGCCTGCCGCCAAGTACTCCTGCTCGGCCTCGTCCAGTTTGGCGACCTTCTCCCCGAGATCGTGCAGGGTTGTGCTTTCGTCCACGATGCCCAGGAGCTGTCCCGCCTCCACCATGTCGCCGACGTGCAATTTCCGATATTCCCGTTCCTCTCGGACCACGAAGAGTCGGCCGGACGGCAGCGCGTCGCCTTCCTTCCAGCGGGCGTAGACCTTCGCGCCGGTGGGGTCCAGCGAGGTCCACCATTTCTCCGGCGCCGCCTTATCCCGCGTTTTTTCGTCGTTCTTATCGCCGATCTCCACGGCGAGGAAGCCGACTTCCACCTTCACCTTGTCCTTCTCCACGACCGTCTCGCCCGGCCGAATGTCGGTGCCGACGAGAACGAGCCGCCCGTCCTCCTCGGCCGGAACCGTCACGGAAACCTTGGCGTCGTCGGCTTTACCGACCGCCGGCGGCGCGGCGGCCGCGTCCTTCCGGGGCGGCGCCGCCGCGAGGGACGCGAGGTAACCCGCCCCGGTCCCGACCGCGGCCGTCACCACGAGGATCGCCGCCAGCGTCTTCATCTTCGACAGGAACATGGTTCTCAGCACTCCTTGGGTCCAGGCCACGGCCTGGGTGGAGACGGTCCCGGCGACCGCCTGCCCCACCGCGAACAGCAACGCCGCTTTCAGGGTGGCGTGGACGAGCGCCGCCGGCGCGGCCGACGCTGCCGTGCGTTCCGCCGCCAGCACGGCCAACGTCGCGGCCGACAACGCCAGACCGCGGCGCGTCAGCCGCCCGCGCAGCAGCTCCCGCGCCCGCTGCAAGCGCACGCCGATCGTCCCGCGCGGGCAGCCCAGCTCGCGCACCGCCTCCGCATGGGTCTGGCCCCGGAAGTAGCAAAGGATAATGACGAGCCGGTATTTCTCCGGGAGGCGCTGGATTTCCTCGTCGAGGACCGGCCGCAGGTCGCGCCAGACGATATCCGAGTCCGCGGCCGGAGCGGCCAACTCCACGCCCGGCGGCACGGCGACGGGTTGCTTTCGGGCCGTGATGCGGGCGCGCAGAGCGACGCGACAGGCCGTCTGGTACAGCCAGCCGGCCACCGCATCGCGGCGGCGGATGGACGATGCCTTGCGCCAGCAGCAGGAAGGCGGCCTGGAAAGCGTCTTCGGCGTCCTCATCGCAGCGCAGCATCCGCCGGCAGACGCTCAGCACCATCGGTCCATACCGCCACAACAGCAGCTCGAAGGCAGCCTGATCGCGTCCGGCGACGAACCGCTCCAGCAGCGAAGCATCCGAAGCGGCGTCGGCCGGCGCGCCTGCTGCGCCGGAGCCGCTGCATCAGAGAATCCAACCGGCCGCGGAAGGACATGCCAGCTCCCAAACGACATTCGATGGGAACATAGAGACGCGCCGAGGCCGATTGCTTTCGTCCCTTTCGGCGCCTGCCAGATTGACGGCTCTTGGCAAGCCTCGCACAACATCGTGCCGGGAAGCTCTTGTCACAAGCCTAAGATTCAATGGGACTTATTACTTAGGCCATGCGGGGTCAAAGGGCCGAGCGCTTGGCACGTCACTTGCTGCTAATCTCTTGCGGTCCCAAACCACCGCCGCCGGACACCAACCAAGACAACCGACGAACCAAACCCGAGGTCAGCGCGATTCGTGCGGCCTCCGGGCATCTTACCCAATCGGGAAAGGAGTTGACATGGCACGACAGAACCGCTGGCAGACGCTCGATCCGGTGTGGAACCAGCTGCAGGGCTTTCAGAACGAGATGAATCGGCTGTTCGACCGCTGGGGCGACGGCGGCCACTCCCTCTTCGGCGCCCGCGCCTACCCGCCGCTGAACGTGTGGGAGGAAGGCGATGCGGCCTACGTCGAAGCGGAGCTGCCCGGCCAGAACCTCAAGGACCTGGAAATCTACGTCACGGGCGGCAACCAGCTGACCCTCAAGGGCGAGCGCAAGCAGGCCAGCGCGGACCAGGGCGTCTGGCACCGCCAGGAGCGGACCTTCGGCCAGTTCACGCGGACGCTGACGCTGCCGTTTCCGGTGGACCCCGACAAGGTCGAGGCCCGTTTGGAGAATGGCGTGCTGCGGATCAAGCTGGCCAAGCACGAGTCCGCTCGGCCGCGCAAGATCGAGGTCAAGGCGGAGTAATCCACCCGCTCAAGGCGACGAATGAACACAAGAGGAGGATGATCCCCATGGCGAACGTTTCCACCGCGCCCACGAAAGACCGCGCCGACCTGGCGCACCCCGAAGCGACCCGCGGCGGCGTCTACTTCACGCCGCGCGTCGATATCCTCGAAGACGACAAGGAGCTGACGCTGTTCGCGGAGGTTCCCGGCGTCCGGCCCGAGGATGTCAGCCTTCGCTACGAGAACGGCGAGCTGCTCCTGCACGGTCGCGTTCAGCCGAGGTCGGAGAGCAAGGACCTGCTGCTGCAGGAGTACGAGGAGGGCGACTTCTATCGCGCCTTCACGATTCACGAATCCATCGACGCCGGCCGCATCGCGGCGGAGTGCAAGAGCGGCGTGCTGACCGTCCACCTGCCCAAAGTCGCGGCGGTTCAGCCGCGGCAGATCACCGTCCAGGGCGCGTAACGACCGCGCTTACGGCGAGCGGCCGGCGTGAGCCGGCCGCTCGCCTTGTCGCGCGCTCCCTCCCCACATATCCAGTGGACAGGAGGGATCGGCCATGAACCCATCGCCGCTCGGCCCATCGGACGCCTTGATCGTCGTTGATGTGCAAAAGGACTTCTGCCCCGGCGGGGCGCTGCCGGTCCCGGAGGGCGATCGCGTCGTGCCGGTCCTGAATCGCTGGATCGACGCCGCGCGGGCCGGCGGCGCCGTGGTCATTGCGTCGCGGGATTGGCACCCCGCGGGGCACATCAGTTTCCGCGAGCGCGGCGGGCCGTGGCCGCCCCATTGTGTCCAGGAAACCGACGGGGCCGCCTTCCACCCGGGTTTACGTCTGCCCGAGGACGCCTGGATCGTCAGCAAGGGGACCGACCCCGACCACGACGCGTACTCGGCCTTCGGCGGCAAGCCCCTCGCGGAGGAACTCCGCCGCCGCGGCGTCCGCCGTCTGTGGGTCGGCGGGCTGGCCGAGGATTATTGCGTTCGCGCCACGGTGCTGGACGGCCTCAAAGCGGGCTTCGAGGCGCATCTGATCGCGGACGCCGTGCGGGCCGTGGACGTTCATCCGGGCGACGGCGCCCGCGCCCTCCGCGAGATGCGCGCGGCCGGCTGCGTCGTCGAAGGCGGCGCCGACAAGGAGGGGACGCCGTGACGACGCCCTCGCACGATCCGCAATCTCTTTTTCCCGGCGACGACCGCCTGGGCCTGCTTACCGATCTGTACGAGCTGACCATGGCGGCCGGCTATTTCGTCCAGGGCCTGGCGGATCGGCGCGCCGCGTTCGAACTGTGGGTCCGCCGACTGCCCGCCTGCCGCAACTTCCTCGTCGCCGCCGGCCTGGAACAAGCGATCCAGTATCTCCAGCATCTCTCCTTTTCTTCGCAGCAGATCGATTATCTCCGCCGTCATGAGGCCTTTCGAGCCGTCCCGTCGGGGTGGTTCGACCGGCTGGCGGACTTCCGCTTCCGGGGCGACGTGTGGGCCGTGCCGGAAGGAACGGTGGTGTTCGCCGGGGAGCCGCTGCTGCGCGTGACGGCGCCGCTGGCCCAGGCCCAGGTCGTCGAGACGTACCTGATCACGACATTGACGATCCAGATGGTCGTGGCGTCGAAGGCGGCGCGGGTGACGACGGCGGCGCAGGGGAGGGCGGTCTTCGACTTCGGCTCGCGGCGGGCGCACGGACCGCAGGCCGGGCTGCTGGCGGCGCGAGCGGCGTACCTCGGCGGCTGCGTCGGGACCAGCAACGCGGAGGCCGGCCGGCTCCTCGGCGTTCCGACGATGGGCACGCAGGCCCACGCCTGGGTCATGGCGTTCGACGACGAGGCGGAGGCCTTCCGCAAGTTCGGCGCGGTCTTCCCCGCCGCCTCGACGCTGCTGATCGACACCTACGACACGGTGCGCGGCGCCCGCCGGGCCGTGGAGTCCGGGGCCGCCGTGCAGGCCGTCCGCCTCGACAGCGGCGACCTGGTTTCGCTGAGTAAGCAGGTGCGCGAAGTCCTCGATGCGGCCGGTCGGCGCGACGTGAAGATCGTCGCCAGCGGCGATCTGAACGAGTACAAAATCCGCGACCTGCTGGCGGCGGGCGCCCCGATCGACGTGTTCGGCGTCGGCACGGAAATGGCGGTCAGCCGCGACGAGCCGACGCTGGCCCTGGTTTACAAGCTGGTGGAACAGGAAACGGATCGCGGGCCCGCGGGGCGGGTGAAGTTGGCGGAGGGGAAAAAGAGCTATCCCTTCGCCAAGCAGGTTTTCCGGCGGAGCGGGGCCGACGGCGTCTTCCGCGAGGACGTGGTGGCGCGGGACGGGGAGGCGTGCGACGGCGAGGCCCTGCTGGCGCCCGTGCTGCGGCAGGGGCGGCTGACCGCGGCTCCGCCGACGGTCGAGGAAATCCGCACGCGCTGTCGGGAACAAATGGAGCGCCTGCCGCGACAACTGCTCGACTTGGGGCCGGCGCCGCCCTACCCGGTGCGCGTCAACGAGGGGCTGGAGGCGGCGCTCCGCTCGCTGACGGCGTGCTGACCCGCTTCCTCGGCCTCGCTCTGGAGAACAGGGCGCTGCCGTCTCTTCAGCCCTGCCCCGCCCGCAAACCACAGCGGCGACGCCTTCACCGATCCCACACACCCGCTGCCCGCGGCGGCGGGGTTCGGGTGTTCGATCCGCCCCCAACCGATAAACTGAAAGAAGTCCGTCTCTCCGCTTTCGTCCGCTTCTGGAGGCGCGTCGATTCCATGTCCCCTGTACCCCCCCCCGGGCGGCTGGCGCTGCTGGTCGGCGGCGGCCCCGCGCCGGGACTCAACGGCGTCATCAGTTCGGTCACCATCGAGGCCATCGAGCAGGGCATCGAGGTCATCGGCTTTCAGGACGGTTTCAAGTGGCTCGTCAAAGGCGATCTGTCCCATTACCGCAAGCTCGCCATTGACGATGTCAAAGGGATCTATCCCCGCGGCGGCTCGGTCCTCGGCACGTCACGCACCAACCCGGCCAAGGCCGAGGAACCCATGCGCAACGTGCTGGACACGCTGCGCAAGCTGAACGTGACGATGCTCGTGACGATCGGCGGCGACGACACGGCCTTCTCGGGCAGCCAGGTCTATCTGCGCGCCGGCGGCGCCATCCGCGTGGCCCACGTCCCCAAGACGATCGACAATGACCTGCCGCTGCCCGGCTCGGCGCCGACGTTCGGCTACGAGACGGCCCGCCATCTGGGCGTCGGCATCGTGCGCAACCTGGCGGAGGACGCCCGCACCACGTCGCGCTGGTACCTGATCGTCAGCATGGGCCGGGCGGCCGGCCACCTGGCGCTGGGCATCGGCAAGGCGGCCGCCGCCACGCTCACCATCATCCCGGAGGAGTTCCGCGGCCGGCCGGTCAGCATCGACGACATTTGCGATATCCTGATCGGCTCCGTCGTCAAGCGCCGCAGCGCCAACCTGAATTACGGCGTCGCGGTGCTGGCCGAGGGCCTGATCGAGGCCATCGGCGAGAAAGGCCTGGCGACGATGATCGACGAAGGCCAGCTGGGGCGCTACGGCTCCATCAGCCGCGACGACCACAACCACCTCCGCCTGGGCGACATCGACTTCGGCCGCATGATGAAGGACGCCCTGACGAAGAGACTCAAGGCGCTGGGCCTGGAAGTCACGATCATCGACAAGGAACTCGGCTACGAATTGCGCTCCGCCGACCCGATCCCGTTCGACGCGGAATACACGCGCGACCTGGGCTACGGCGCCGTCCACTTCCTGATGTCGGACGAGTCGGCGCGGTACGGGGCGGTCATCAGTCTGGAGGGCGGCCGGCTCAAGCCGATTCGCTTCGAGGACATGATCAATCCAGAAACGAAGCGAATGAAGCCGCGCAAGGTGAACGTGGACGGCGAGAGCTATCGGTGCGCGCGGGCGTACATGATCCGGCTGGAGCCGCGCGACCTGGCGGAGCCGGCGCGGCTGGGTCGATTGGCGGAGGCCGCCAACATGGCGCCGGAACAGTTCCGGCAGCGGTTTGCGCCGGTGGTGGCGCACGGGTGAGAGCGAGCTGGGCGCGGTTCGCGTTTAGCCGCTCTTCGCAGAAGAGCGCTTGGCAGAGACGCGCTCTTCTGCGAAGAGCGGCTAAACGAGAGATGGCGCAAAAAAACTAGGATGGCAAACTTAACTTGAGAGGCCCCGAAAACGGCCTGTTCTTGAACTGGGCGGCCCAGGAAAACGCCAGAAATCGCTTGTCCGCCGAGGGTCTCAAGTTGAGTTTGCCGTCCTAGAAAAAAACAGAGGCCCCACCGCGTTGGAACGCAAGTGGGGACCTCTGTCTCGGTGGAGGATGCCGCTCCCTTGCGGGAGCTGCGACCGGCGCGGCGCCGAGCCGCGCCGGAGGATGAAATGACCTTCCTGGAACATCAGGCATGGAGGGGAATAAACAGGAAAGAGATCCGGGGAGGGGAGGATGACTTCTCTTTCCGCGACGCCTGTGCGTCCGCTGTTGCGACAACCATAGGTCGCAAAGCGGCGGCCGTCAACCGACGCCGTGGAGGGTGAACGCCTCGCTGTGCGGGTCCATCCGCTCGGCCATGACCCACAGCATGTAGGCCACTCGCGCGCCCAGCAGGCGCCGCCGCGCGGCCCGCGCCTGATCGTAGGACCGCCAGGTGTAATAGAGGAGCGCCACCGCCAGCGCGGCGACGTTGCAGCAGAGCATTTCCATGTGCCGTTTGCCTGTGAAAAGAAGCCCCCGATACTGTTCCGGTGCTGAAAAGTAGCTTACAAGGCCGCGCGAAGCAAATCCGCTGCTTTGCGAAAAGCCATTGCGACCCCACCATCCCGACCCGGTCGGCCCCATGCTGGAACTTGCCTCGCTCCTGCTCCAGGCCCCCGACGGCCGTTCGCGCCAGGCCGTCGTCGATGCATCCACCGGTGCCGCGGCCGGCTTCGCGCGGCCGCGGCCGGCCGGCCTCTGGCAGCGCTGGTTCGTCGGCGCCGCCCTGGAAGTGCATGAACACGAAGACGAATCGCTTTTATGCGTCATTCGGCCCGGCCGGTTCCCGCGCCGGCGGCTGGTGTACGACGCCGACGGCCGCTGGGTCGGCGCGGTGCGCGGGCGGCGGCTGGAGGACCGCGGCGGCCGCGTCGTCGCCCTGCGGGGACCGGACCCCGCGGCGCGCGGCGACGTGTTCCGCGACCCGGACGGCCGGCCGCTGGCGACGCTGCGATGGGGGCGGGAGGGCGCGGCGTTGGCCTTCATGGAGGCGGTCGCACAAGACCCGTTCGCCAAGATGCTGATGCTGGCCGCGGCGCTGCACGGCTGATTCAAGGGCTTTGCGCCCTGTAAATGTCAATCTCGGCCGTTCCCTTGCCGCGCCGGGCGGGGACCGCATGGATCGGATCGCCGCTGCGTCGGGCCAGCTCTTCCGCCCGCGCGACCGTGACGAGGTGCGAGTGGGCGTTCGTGCCGTTCTCCACCACGACGTAATTCCACGGACCCTTCGGAAACGATTCCTCCGTGAAATAGAGGACCGCGTCCTCGCGGAAATAGCGCCCGGCGTAGTAGCTGGTCCAGCCGAACGGGTCGAAGACGGTTTCCTCCGCGCTGGCGTGCTGTCGCAGCCAGTAGCCCGCGGCCCGGAAGCCGACGCGGTCGCCGTGCAGCGGCTCCAGCGTCCGCGCCAGCGGCGCCGCCGCCACGACGAGCAGCAGACACGCCGCCCAGGCCCGGCCGTCGGCCCAGCGCTTCCCCGCGACGGCCGGCCGGAACGACGCCAGCAGCCACGCCAAGCCCCGCCCCGCGCCGTCGAGCGCCGCCGCCGCCCAGGGCATGCCGCAAGCGAGGATAAGGATCGTATGCCGATCGGATAAATATCCCATGCGCACGGCGACGCGGTACAGAAGGGCGGCCAGGACCGCGCACACCAGCAGCATCATCCAGGCCCCGGGGACCGTGCGAAAGCGGCGGTGGAAGCAGATCAGGCCCGCCAGCGCCGGGACCCATAAGACGAAGAAGAACGCCTTGCTCAGCACCTCGGCCAGCGTCGTCAGGCCCCAGACGTAACGGCTGGACGCGCCGGCGTCGCCCTGCGACCAGACGGCGAACGGCGGTCCCTCGGCGACGCCGTCCGGCGGCTCGGCCTCCGCGGTCGGGTCGTGCATGAGGGCGTTGCCGGTGTTCTTGACCGTGAGGCCGTGAATGAGAACCATGTACGGTCCGCCGACGATCAGAACGGCGATCGTCAGGGCGGCGCCGCAGGCCAGCACGCGGCGCCAGGGTCGCCGCCACGCGGCGACGGCCTGCATTCCCAGCAGCGTGAGGCCGGCCGCTGCGGGGATGAGCAGCCCTTCCGGCCGGGTCAGGTACGCCAGGCCGCCCGCCGCCCCCGCCAGGACGAAGCCGCCGACGGCGCCGGTGCGCAAGGCGTGCATCGCGGAGGCCAGGGCCGTGACGGCGAAGAGCAGGAACACGCCCTCGGAAAGGCCGTCCGCCAGGATGCGGCCGCTGCACGGCAGGCACTGGAAGATCAGCACGGCCCCGAAGGCGACGCGGGCGTTGAACAGCTGCCGGCCGAGCCAGTAAAGCGGCACGACGAGCAGGACGCCGGCCGCGGCGCTGGCCAGTTGGGCGCCGAGCTGCATGGCGTACGGCAAGTCGTTTGGGAAGAAGAATCGCGCCGGCAGGGACGCGGCCAGCACGGCGATCGGATAGCCCGGGTGCTGCGGCGCCGCGGGGAGGATTTTGAGCCAGTCGCCGTGTTCCAGCCGCCAGGCGATGTGGATGTAGCTGATGCTGTCGCGCGCCGTCACTTCCGTCGTGGTCAGCTGGAACGTCCGCAGGCCGAGCGCGACGACGAAGAGCAACGCGATCAACCAAAGGTCCATCCGATCCATCGGGGTCGGCGTCCGCGGCTCGTCCATGAGCGGCCTCGCTTTCTTGTTGGGGAAGCGCGAAGATCGTAAAGGCTTTCGGATACGGGGTCAAGACAGTCTCACGCCATAAGATGGAAGAGGGGAGGCCAGCGAGCCGGGAACTGAACAGTGCGCTCTATGAAGATATCCGAAATCTTCTTTTCGATTCAGGGCGAAGGCCGCCTCACGGGCGTGCCGTCGGCCTTCGTGCGCGCCACTGGCTGCAACCTGCGATGCTCCTTCTGCGACTCGGAATATACCTCATGGCGGCCGGCCGGCGAGCCCCTGTCCGTCGCGGACGTACTGGCCCGGCTGGAGGCGTTCCCGACGCGGCACGTCGTCGTCACCGGCGGCGAGCCGCTGATCGCGCCGGAGGTCGAGGCGCTGTGCGCCGGCCTGCGCGAGCGCGCTTATCACATCACCGTCGAAACGGCGGCGACGGTGTTCAAGCCGATCGCCTGCGACCTGGCCAGCCTCAGCCCGAAGCTGTCGAACTCCACGCCGCACGAGCGCGAGGGCGGCCGCTGGGCCGGGCGCCACGACCGGCTGCGCCTGCGGCACGACGTGATCCGGGCCTTCATGGATCATTGTGATTATCAGCTCAAGTTCGTGGTCGATCGGCCGGAAGACGTGGCGGAAGTGGAGGCGGTGCTGGACCAATTGCCGGGCGCGGATCGGACGAAGGTGCTGCTGATGCCACAGGGCGTGACGCGCGACGAACTGGACCGCCGGGCCGGCTGGCTGGTCGAGGTGTGCAAGGAACACGGCTTCCGCTACTGCCCGCGGCTGCACGTGGAGTTATACGGAAATCGGCCTGGCACTTAACGAAGGCTGAGTCGTAAATCTTTATGAATGAATGCGTTGCGTCGAAACGAAAAAATGCGAAATTGCTATTGATTCACTATTGGCAATATGATATCCTCCCATCCTCCCATCCTGTCACACCGCAACACGGCGCGGAAGCGTGAAGCGGAAGGGAACCATCTCGAAGGAACAGCGTCGTCCTTTGATTCCGAGAGGGCTTGACGGCCCGCCTCGCCTCGGCTGTTGGGCGCTTTGGTCCGGCGTCGTCATCTCGCGGCGTGACGGAGTACAGAGGGCAGACAGCATGAACGCGAAATGGATGACGGCTCTCGTGGTGCTGGCCGCCGCCGCGACGCTGGCGCCGAGCCACGCCCAGGCTGCGGGCACGACGCAGATCAGCATCGGCAACCCCGCCTACAACGGGCCGCCGCCGACGCAGGCCACCTTCGTCGTCACGATGGAACTCGACAGCAACCAAACCTCGTTCACAAACTTCACCCCCGACTGCACTTACAAATATTTGGGCATCACCGTGCATGTCCCGGTTGCAGTCGGGCCATATAACCCGCCTCAACCCGGCAAAGGGCCACAGACTGTTACGTGCGTCGTCAACGTGACGCACGGAACCTCCTACACTTTCTACGCCTCTATGAACTACAAGGATGGGAACAACCAGCCGGCGACCATGAACGCCACCCCGGTCCCGTTTAGCCCATGACCTGTTAACATGTTCTCTGGTAAAGGCGAGGCCGCCCCCGGACATGTTCCGGGGCGGCCGTTTGGGAGAGAAGAATCATGCGTATCACGCGCCATGCCCGAGCCGCATTCACGTTAACCGAGCTTTTGGTGGTGATCGCCATCATCGCCGTCCTCATCGGCCTCCTGCTCCCCGCCGTCCAGAAGGTTCGGGAGGCGGCGGCCCGCATCCAAAGCACCAACAACTTAAAGCAACTTGGTCTGGCGGCCCACCAGTACGCGGCCGACCACGGCGACCGTCTTCCGGCTATAGACGGGTTGTCCGATCGTATGGGGCTATCCGTTCATGTGATCCTGCTCCCCTATATTGACCAAGGTAATCTCTATAAGCGGTATGTAGGGAGTATGAATGGTGGCCTCAGCGATGTCTACTCCATCCCGGTGTTCTACAGCCCTGCGGACCCTACGCATGGACCGTCGGACATCTACGGTCTAACGAGCTACGCGGACAACGCGTTCGTGTTTACCGGCGATGTGGACCTGGACAAGGGCTTCCCCGACGGCGCCTCCTACACCATCATGTTCGCGGAACATTACGCCCAGAGTTGCGCCGGGACCTCCTTCCGCTGGCTAGCCTTCATGTCCATGTACACACCTTATAGCCCGCCGGAACACTTCCACGGGGTGGAGTTGGACAGGGATCGGCGGGCGACGTTTGCGGACGCGGACTTGGCGGACGTGATTCCCAGCAGCCCCCCGCCGTCGCTGACCTTCCAAGTGCGACCGACGCAGGCAAATTGCGACCCGCGCATTCCGCAGACGCCTCACCCCAGCGGGATGCTGATCGCGCTGGCCGACGGCAGCGTTCGCACTCTTTCGCCGGGCATGTCGCCGGCCACCTTTTGGGCCGCGGTCACGCCCGCGGGCGGTGAAGTCCTCGGGCCTGACTGGCAATGAAGAGGATAGCGCTTGCCTTGGTACGGCCGCCCAACGAAAAGGCCGCGCCGCACAAATTGCTCGCATCCCCTGCCTAACCCATGCGGTGCAGCCCAGTGCCGGGGCCGGGCTGGGTGGCTGGTCGAGGTGTGCAAGGAACACGGCTTTCGTTACTGCCCGCGGCTGCACATCGAGTTGTACGGCAACCGGCGCGGGACGTGAGCGATCTTGTTTAGCCGCGACCCGACAGGGGAGCGCTCCGCCGGAGCGCCTGCGGCGGCGTCTTCCGCCTGCCCGTTCTGCCCGCAACGGCTGCCCAACAACTGTGCGGCCGCGATCTTTCTCTGCGCATCCTCCGCGCTAACTCCCCTTTCTCAACTCCACGACATCGAAGCAGTTGCGTCGCAGCCGGCCGATTGCCCCTGGACGGCATTCCAGTTGCTATGCCAACCCCGTCTGGCCAAGATTGGATCGTGCGGCGAAACCGCCTCCCGCGTGGTGGACGCGCGGGCGGTGCATTCCCTCTCCCGCCTCACTTTCTCCGATCCCTCTCCCGCGACCGCATTGATGCGGCGTCCTGCCGACGCCGCCCGCTCTTTTCGCGCCTCGCGGGGCGGATTGGATCGACCTCCAGCCGCGAGGTTTCCCGTGACTTCCGATCCGGTGTGTACGCTTCTCCCGGCGGAAACCGCGCCGCTCCCGGATTGGCCGGACGACGCGGTGCTGTGCGCCTGCTCCGGCGCCACCAAGGCCGGACTCGCTCGCGCCGTCCTCGACGGGCACGCCAGCCTCGCCAGCCTCGCCCACGTCACCAAGGCCGGGATCAAACCCGGCTGCCTCGACTGCCAGGCCCGGCTCGGCCAGGTCATCGCCGCTTACAAGCCGCACGGCCCCGGCAACCCGCCGGCCCTCAAAAAGAACAAAATCGAGGTCATGAAGCGGGAAAAGGACGGTCTCGACGCCATCGAAGACATCGAGAAGGTCGCCGTGACCGGCAACTGGGAGGAGATGAGCGAGGACGACAAGCAGCGCTTCAAGTGGCACGGCCTGTTCTTCCGCAAGCAGACGCCGGGCCATTTCATGTTCCGCATCCGCGCCACCTGCGGTTTCACCGACGCCGCCCAGTTCCGCGTCATCGCCGACCTGTCCGACGAGTACGGCCGGGGTTTCTGCGACCTGACGACGCGGCAGCAGGTGCAGATGCGCTGGTTCACGGTCCGCGACGTGCCCGACATCTGGCGAAGGCTGGACGCGGTCGGGCTGACGACGAAGCAGACCGGCATGGACAACATCCGCGGCGTCTGCGGCTGCCCCGCGGCCGGGCTGACGCCGCACGAGCTGCTCGACGCCTCAGGCGTCGGCCGGGCGTTCACCGACCTGATTCTCGACAATAAAGATTTCACTAATCTTCCGCGCAAGTTCAACGTCACGATCACCGGCTGCCTGGAGAACTGCTGCCACACGGAGACGCAGGACCTCGCCCTCGTGCCGTCTTACCGCGAGCTGGACGGGGCGCAGGTCAAGGGCTTCAACGTCGTGGTCGGCGGCAAGCAAGGCTCCGGCGGCTACACGCCCGGCCAGGCGCTCGACGTGTTCGTCCGGCCGGAGGAGGCGCCGCATCTGTGCGGCCACATCGTCCGCATCTTCAGCGACTACGGCCCCCGCGAAACGCGCAATAAGGCCCGGCTGGCGTTTCTGATCCAGGATCTGGGCCTCGGCTGGTTCCGCGGCGAGCTGGAGCGGCGCTGCGGCCGGCCGCTGCTCGAAGCCGGACCCGAGATCCGCAAGGCGACGCACGCCGACCACCTCGGCATCCATCCGCAGAAGCCGCGGCCCGGCGGCGACGGGCCGAACCTGTTCTACGCCGGCTTGCTCGTGCCGGTCGGCCGCATCACGACGGCCCAGATGCGCGGCGTCGCCGACCTGGCCGAGCGCTATGGCGACGGCCAGATCCGCCTGACGGTGCAGCAGAACCTTCTGATCCCCAATATCCCCGAAGACCGCGTCGGCGCCTTCACGCAGGAGCCGCTGCTCCAGGAGCTGCCGTTCGACCCTGGCCCCGTGATGCGCGGCCTGGTCGCCTGCGTCGGCAGCGACTACTGCCACTTCGCCCTGATCGAGACGAAGGGCTGGGCGATCGAGGTGGCCCGCGAGCTGGAGAAACGCACGGCCGGCAAGAAGATCGCCCCGCTGAGCATCCACTGGTCCGGCTGCCCGGCCGGCTGCGGCCTGCATCAGGTTGCGACGATCGGCCTGCAAGGCTGCCGCAGCCGCGTGGACGGCAAGGTCGTGGACGCCGCCCACGTCTTCGTCAAGGGAGAGTCCGGCCCCAACGCCCGCGTCGCCGAGGACCTGATGTACGACGTGCCTTGCAACGAACTGGCCGCGGCCCTGGAGCCGCTGGTGCGACACCTGCCCCGGAAATGAACCATGAACCTACGCGACTTCCGCAAGGCCGGCCACTGGCCCTCGCTCTTGAGCGCCTTTCTCTACTTTGATACGAGCTTTGCGATCTGGGTGCTGGTCGGCGCCCTGGCCGTGAGCATCTCCGCCGACTTCTGGCCCGAAGCCCGACGGCGTGTCAATGGACGAGCACCTGCGCAGATCGCGCCGCTGAAAAACCTCATGCTGGCCGTGCCGCTGCTCGGCGGCTCGATCCTCCGGCTGGTCCTCGGTCTCCTGGCCGACCGCATCGGCGCCCGGCGCACCGGCCTGATCGGCATGGCGCTGACGGCCGTGCCGCTGCTGCTCGGCTGGCTGTGGGTGAGTTCGCTGCCGCAGATGCTGCTGGTCGGCCTGATGCTGGGCGTGGCCGGGGCGAGCTTCGCCGCGGCCTTGCCGCTGGCCAGCCGCTGGTATCCGCCGCAGTATCAGGGCCTGGCGATGGGCATCGCCGGGGCCGGCAACAGCGGCACGGCCCTGGCCACCCTCTTCGGCCCCATGCTCGCCGTCGCCCTCGGCTGGCACGCCGTCTTCGCCATCGCGCTTGCGCCGCTGGCGGTCACGTTCCTGGTGTTCTTCTTCCTGGCGAAGGACAGCCCCAACCAGCCGGCGCCGAAGCCGCTCGCCGACTACGGCCGCGTCCTCGTCCACGCCGACGCCTGGTGGTTCTGCCTGTTCTACTCCGTGACGTTCGGCGGCTTCGTCGGACTTTCCAGCTTCCTCAACACCTTTTTCAAGGACCAGTATTTCCCGAACGACCCCAAGACGGGCGCGGTCCTCGCCGGCGCCTTCACGACCCTGTGCGTGGTGTCCGGCTCGTTCCTGCGGCCGGTCGGCGGCTACCTCGCCGACCGCTTCGGCGGCGTGCGGATGCTGCTCGTCCAGTACTTGTGCGCCGGCGCCGCCCTGGCGGCCCTGGCGTTCCTGCCGCCGCTGGCGGGGGCGATCGGCCTGCTGTTCGTGGTCATGGGCCTGCTGGGCATGGGCAACGGCTCGGTGTTCCAGCTGGTGCCGCTGCGCTTCCCCAAGGAGATCGGCGTCCTGACCGGCGTGGTCGGGGCGGCCGGCGGAATCGGCGGCTTCTTCCTGCCCAACGTCTTCGGCGGCCTGAAATGGCTGACGGGGAGTTACGGGAGCGGCTTTGCCGTGATCGCCGGCGTCAGCATCCTGTGCGTGGTCCTGCTCTGGCGGCTCAAGGCCCGGTGGGAAAGCACGTTCCTGGCGCAGGCCCTGGCGCCGGATTTGAGCGCGGTGGATTTGTCGTCCGCCTCGGACCGGCACAGCGCGGACTGCCGAGGCCATCCGGCCAGCCGCGGAGACGGGACTGGCGGCCGCGACCGAATCGCGCGTCGCCGTCGCCCCCGCCACCGGCGGATCCAACTAAGGCGGCATCAATGACGGTGGAGCGGAAGCGGGCGACCATCTGGGGTCTGGCGGTCGCGGCCATGTTGGCCGGGCTGCTGCTGCTAGGTTCCGGCAACCTGGCCACGTTCGATCCTGCGCTCGTCTGCTACACCTTCGCCGTCCTCTTCTCGGCGTTCGGCGTCGCCTACCGCTTCGCCCTGTGGGTGCAGCGGCCGCCGACCGCGATGGTCTGGAGGCGCGCATTTCAGCTGTGCTTCCGCCCCGCCGACATGGCCCGGAACCTGTGGCTCGTTTTGCGCCGATTCACGACCGATTTTCTCTTCAACCGCTTCATCTTCCGGCGCGGCCGGCGCGCGGCGCCGCTCACTGGCTCATCATGTGGGGCTGCCTCATCGCCCTGGCCGTCACCGTCCCGCTCGTGTTCGGCTGGGTCGAGTTCCGCACCGAGCCGACGGACCTCCACGCCTACCGCGTCTACGCCTTCGGCGTGCCGCAGGCCGCCTTTCCGATCGACTCCGTCCTCGGCTTCGTGACCTTCCACGTCCTGGTTTGGCCGTCGCTGCTGATCGTGGCCGGCGTGTTCCTGGCGATGCGCCGGCGGCTGCTCGACGAGGGGGCGGCGGCGCTGCAGCGGTTCGGCGAGGACTTCCTGCCGCTGGTCCTGCTGTTCGCGGTCAGCGCCACCGGCCTGATGCTGACGGCCAGTTACACCTGGATGAAGGGCCAAGCCTACGATTTCCTGGCGATCCTGCACGCGGTCTGCGTCATTTTCACGCTGTTATGGCTGCCGTTCGGCAAGCTGTTCCACATCTTCCAGCGTCCCGCGCACCTGGCTGTCGCGGTCTGCAAGGAGGCCGGCCGACGCGGGGAACAGGCGGAGTGCCGCCGTTGCGGGGAGGCGTTCGCGTCGCTCATGCAAGTCCGGGACCTCATCACGGTCGAGGCGCAGCTTGGCTATTGCTACGAGACGAAGCGGGGCGACGTGGAACATTACCAGTGGATCTGCCCGCGCTGCCGGCGGGCGCTGTTCGGGCTGGCGCAGGCGAAACTGTGGGCGAACGGTGAAGGGGAATCGGTCACGGACGCCGGACGCGCCTTGGCCCTGAAAGGCTGAGCGGATTCTTCCCCATGGGTCCTATGGGACCTATGGAACCCATAGGACCCATCATGGCTGCGATACCCACCGCGGACTCCGACATTGCCGACAAGTTCGGCCCGCACCTGGCGTATGCGGTCGGCCCGAACCCGCGCGCCGCCGCCGAGCCGGATCGCCTCGTCAAGACGCACTGCTGCTTCTGCGGCCAGCAGTGCGGCATTCAGCTCAAGGTGAAGGGCAATCAGGTCGTCGGCTTCGAGCCGTGGGAGGAGTTCCCGTTCAACCGCGGAATGCTCTGCCCCAAGGGGGTCAAGCGCTACCTGCAAGGATCGCACCCGGATCGCTTGCTCAGCGCCTATGAGCGCGATCCGAACGCCCGCCACGGTTTCATCCCCGTGCCCTACAATCGGGCGATCGAAAAAGTCGCCGATGCGATCCAGCGCATCCAATCGACCCACGGCGCCGCCGCCTTCGCCGTGCTGAGCGGCGCCAGTTTGACGACGGAGAAAGCCTATTTAATGGGCAAGTTCGCCCGCGTCTGCCTCAAGACGCCCTACATCGACTACAACGGCCGGCTCTGCATGGTCAGCGCCGCCGCGGCCAACAAGAAGGCGTTCGGAATCGATCGCGCCGCCAATTCGTGGGCCGACATTCTCAAGGCCAAGGTCGTTTGGGTCAGCGGCGCCAACATCGCGGAATGTGCCCCTATAACGACGCACTATATCTGGCAAGCCCGCGAGCATGGCGCCAAGGTCGTCATGGTCGATCCGCGCATCACCCCCGCCGCGCGGACCTGCGACCTGTTCCTGCCGGTCAAGCCGGGCCGCGACGCCGCCCTGTTCAGCGGCGTCCTGCACCTGATGATCGAGAACGACTGGATCGACCACGACTTCATCGAGGAACACACCGTCGGTTTCGAGAAGGTCGCCGAACACGTCCGCGACTGGACGCCGCGCCGCACCGCCGAGGTCACGGGGATCGCCGAGCGCTCCATCCGGCGGGCCGCGGAATTGTGGGGCACGGCGCCGACGAGCTTTCTCCTGCACGCCCGCGGCATCGAGCACCACAGCCACGGCGTCCAGAACTGTCTCGGCGCCATCAACATGGTTCTGGCGTCCGGCCGAATTGGCCGCGAGGGCTGCGGCTACGCCACCATCACCGGCCAGGCCAACGGCCAGGGCGGCCGCGAGCACGGCCAGAAGTGCGACCAGCTTCCCGGCGGCCGCGACATCGACAACCCCGAGCACCGCGCCCACGTCGCCAAGGTGTGGGGCGTTGACGCCGCAGAATTGCCCCATAGCGGAGTGGACGCCTACGAAATCTTTCGCAAGATCGACAGCGGCGAGATCCGCGGCCTCCTCAGCATCTGCTTCAATCCCAAGGTGTCGCTGCCGGACAGCCACTTTGTGGAGCGGATGCTGGAGAAATTGGAGTTCTACGTCGCCATCGACTTCTTCCTCAATGAGACGGCGCAGCACGCGGACATCGTCCTTCCGGGATCGTTGCAGGAGGAGGACGAGGGCGTCGTCACGCAGATCGAGGGCCGCGTCATCAAGATCAACAAGGCCGTGGACAGCCCCGGCGGCGCCCGCGAGGACTGGCGCATCATTCAGGACATCGCCCACAAGCTCGGCCGCGAGCGCGGCTTCACGTTCGCCGGCCCCCGCGAGATTTTCGAGGAGCTGCGCCGCGCCTCCGCCGGCGGCGTCGCCGACTACGCCGGCATCACCTACGAGCGGCTGGAGCGCGAATTCGGCGTCTTCTGGCCGTGCCCGAGCGAGGACCACCCCGGCACGCCGCGCCTCTTCGAGGAAGGATCGTGGAATCCTATTGCGAGGGGCAAAGGGCCGTTTTATTTCCCCGACGGCCGGGCCAGGTTCCACGTCGCCGCCTACGCGCCGCCCGCCGAGGACGTGGACGACGACTATCCGATCATCCTCACGACCGGCCGCGTCGTCAGCCAGTTCCTTTCCGGCACGCAGACGCGGCGCATCGGGCCGCTGGTGGACCAGTGCCCGGAGCCGATGATCGAAATGCACCCGCGGCTGGCGGAAAAGATCGGCGTCGCCGACGGCGACTGGGCGACGGTCGAGTCGCGCCGCGGCGCCTGCACGCTGCGGGCGCAGGTGGTCACGACCATCCGGCCGGACACGGTGTTCGTGCCGTACCACTGGGCCGGCGCCCGCAGCATCAACCGCGTCACCATCGCGGCGCAGGACCCGATCTCCAAGATCCCGGAGTTCAAGGTGTGTGCGGTGCGCGTCCGGAAGGGCGAGCGGCCGCGTGGAGAAGCCGAGCCGTCTTGTCCCCTCCCCCCTTACGGGGGAGGGGCCGGGGGTGGGGGGTGATAGGTCGGGAGGCCATAACCCCCCACCCCAACCCTCCCCCGCAAGGGGGGAGGGAGAAAGACCAGAAAGAGGCCGAACGACATGCCGGTCCCCGACGACATGGAATTCTTCATCGACCCCAACCGCTGCATCGGCTGCCGCGCCTGTGAGCAGGCGTGCAGCGAGTGCGACACGCACCGGGGCCGGCCGATGATCCATCTGGAATACGTGGACCGGGCGCGCTCGACACAGACCGTGCCCGTCGTCTGCATGCACTGCGATTCGCCGACCTGCGCCGAGGTCTGCCCCGCCGACGCCATCAAGAAGGAAGAAGACGGCGTCGTCCTCAGCGCCCGCAAGCCGCGCTGCGTCGGCTGCAACAACTGCGTGCTGGCCTGCCCGTTCGGCGTGCCCAAGATGGAATCGCAATATGATCTCATGATGAAGTGCGACATGTGCTACGACCGCACCTCCGTCGGGCGCAAGCCGATGTGCGCCTCCGTCTGCCCCAGCGGGGCCCTGTTCTTCGGCACGCGCCAGCAGCTCGCGGAGCAGCGGCCGCGCTCGGCGCCGGTCAACCGCTTCCAGTTCGGCGGCCAGACCATCACGACCAAGGTCCGCGTGCTGGTCCCGCGCGACGGCCGGGCGGAATACGTCGATGTGATTTCCGCCATGAGCGAGGAAACGAGCGGCAAACGGATCGGCCTGGACATGATGCTCGGCGCCCTGCACAGCGAGGAGGACGAGGCGTGATCCCGCTGGACATGGCCGAGCGAACGGCGGCCCCGGACGGCCGGCCGACTGCGCAGCAGCCGGCCTGGCGACAGGACTTTCCGATCGACATACCCCAGGACCAGTACCTGGCGCGGCGCGATTTCACGCGCTTCCTCATGCTGGCCAGCGCGGCGTTCGGCGTCGGCCAGGTGTGCGTTGGGGTATGGAATCTGCTGCGCGGTCGGCCGGCCCCTTCGACGATACAACCGATCGCCCGAGTCGATGAAATCCCCGTCGGCTCCGTGCGGCCGTTTCAGTACGCCGGCGCGGGCGGGCCGTGTCTGCTGCTGCGGCCGGACGAGCGCACGTTCCTCGCCTTCGGCCAGAAATGCACCCATTTGGGATGCGCCGTGACGCCGGACGCGGACGGCCGGCGGTTGCGCTGCCCCTGCCACAACGGGCTGTTCGACGCGGCGACGGGCCGGCCGCTGTCCGGGCCGCCGCGGCGGCCGCTGCCGCGCGTCGCCCTGGAAACGCGCGACGGCGTCGTGTGCGCCGTCGGAATGGAAGAACCCACCGAATCCTAGCTGGAAAGGATCTTAATCATGCGACGACCGCACACCCGCGCTCAGCGGACGACGATCCTCAACGGGATCTTGTGTCTGGTGCTGATTCTGGCGGTGCTGCAACTGTGGCTGCTGACGGCCACGGTGAATGCGTGCCTGGGCGGAGATGGGGCGGTCGTCTGGCCGGCGGCCGCGGCCAGCCTGGTTTGCGCGGCCGTGAATTACGCGCTGTTCCGCTACCTGCGCGACGCGGAGCGCCCGGCGGGGGTTCCGCTGCCGTAGCCTCTTGCAGCGACCGCTGCGGTTGGTTCAAGTTTGCCCCAATCCCTAGAATGAGGAGCGACCCAGCGCGGGTTCCCCTAACAGGAGGTCCACCCATGTCCCGCACGTCTCGATTCCTCGCGCCGCTGGCGGCGGCGCTCGCACTCGGCCTGGCGGCCGGCCGGTCCTTCGGCCAGACGGCCGTCATCATCGGCCCGCCGACGATCACGCCGATCTACACGGCCGCGTACCCCACCGCCTACGTCGCGCCGACCGTCTCCTACTACGCCGCCCCCCCACCGGCCGTCTCGTACTACGCCGCCCCCCAGCCGGCCGTGTCCTACTACGCCGCGCCCGCCGTGGCGACGACCTACAGCCCGGGCATCCTGCCGCGCCGCGAGATCGTCACGACCTACTATTACACCCCCGCCCCGGTCGTGACCTACTCCAGCGTCGTCGTCCGGCCGCGCCTCTTCCGCTATTACTACAGCCCTCCCGTCTACGTCTATCCGTAAGGCGAGCGGCAGCAGGAATGATACCTGCAGCCGCATTCGCCAGAATGCGGGCCGACAGCCATTCACCCGCATTCTGGCGAATGCGGCTACGGGTAAGGTATTTCCAGCCCCTCGCCTAAGAAGCGGCAGCAAGTGCGCGGGTGAGGCGGCGGCTTTGTCGCGCCGCCTCACCCGGCGGCTCGTGCCGGAGGGTTCTTGAAACGGCCTCCACAGGAGGCACCGACGGGCCGCCTCAGCGCCGCACCAGCTGGAACCCGAAGTTCGTCCCGAAGCCCCGAAGCACGGCCATGTCGATCCAGAGCATCGCCACGGCCTCCAGGTAGCGCGCCGACCGCAGCGGACCCACATCGACCGGCTCAAACCCCAGTTGCCGCGCCAGGTCGGACACGATCTTCTTGGCCTCGGCGTCGTCCCCGCAGAGCAGCATCGACAGGCCCTGCGACCCATATACCGGGTCCGCCATGTTCTGAAAGCCGGTCGTGTTGAACGCCTTGACCACTCGGGCGCCCACGGCCCAGCCGGCGATCTGCTCGCCGGCCGAGGTGGTGTGGCCGACGACCAGCCCCTGCTTCAGGCCGTCCGGCGTAAAGAGGAGAGGAACGACGGCGTCGATGAGGACCTTGCCTCGCAGGTCGCCCGCCGCCGCGAGGGCTTCCCGCGCGTTCTCCCAGGGGACGGTCAGGACGACGACGGCGGCCTGGCGCGCGGCCTCCGACACCGAGGTTGCCCGGGCGCTCGGCCCGCTGTCACGGACGAGGGCGGCCACTTTGGCGTCCGCGAGGTCGCGCACCCCGAAGGCGACTTCGTGCCCCGCCTTGGCCCAGCGCTTGCCGAGCGTGCCGCCGACGTTCCCCGCCCCGACGACCGCGATCTTCATGTTCGAGTCTCCTGATAGGCCGTAACTCTTTGGCGAGCGGTGCGACGTCAACTCGCCGCTAGCCGCGGAACGGCCGACGGCTTCTTGCACGTCGTCGCGGGAATCGTATGCTGTACGCAGGCGGCAATCAAGTACGCACGAGAAAGTGCCATACCAACATCCGAGTAAGTATGACTGCGCGAAAGACGTTCCAGGCCCCCCGTTACCATTGTCCGGTGGAGGCCGCCCTCGCCGTGATCGGCGGCAAGTGGAAGGTCGTCATCCTGTTCTGGCTGCAAGACAAGACGCGCCGGTTCGGCGAGCTGCGGCGGCAAATCCCGGACGTGAGCGAGCGCATGCTGACGCAGCAGCTGCGGCAACTGGAAGACGATGGGATCGTCCGTCGCAAGGTCTATTCCGAAGTGCCGCCGAAGGTAGAATACTCCCTGACGCCGTATGGGCGGACGCTGCGCCCCATCACGGACCTGATGTGCACGTGGGGCAAGAAGCACGTGAAGCGTCTGCGAGCCGCGGATGCGTGATGGGGAAAGGGCCTTCCGTGTTAGACATGCAGGCGGAGCAGCACGACGCCGGCCAGCCGTATCCCGAGCTGTACGAGGCCGTGGCCGGACTCAAGCGCCGGCACGACCTGCACCCCTGCGCCGTCCGGCCGCGCGACGGCCTCGCCCTCCGCCGCGACGGCGAGCGCGAAGTCGTCCAGGACCTCGTCAAGCGCTTCCGCGACCTCCCGGCCGAGCAGCGGCGGCGGCTGCCCGCCCTGCTCAACAGCCTCGCCCAGCTCGAAATCGTCGTCGGCGACATCGAGGCGGGACAGCACGATTTCCAGGAGGTCGCCCGCCTCGTCGCCGACCCCATCTCCCAGGCCGAGGCCCACCACAACGTCCACCGCGCCGCCCTCGAACGCCGCGACTGGAACGAGGCCCTCGGCGCCCTCCGCCGCGCCGCCGCCCTCGACCCCGACGCCTTCGAGCCGTTCCCGCTCGGTCTCTACGAGCCGATCCGCATCCTCGGCGCCGGCGGCTTCGGCGCTTCTTTCCTCTGCCACGAGCGGGAGGCCGCTCCGGGCGCGGACGCGACCCGGCTCGCCAAAGTGGTCGTCAAGACCCTCCGCCCCGACGCCCTGGACCGCGACGCCGAGGCCGTCTTCCGCGAGTGCGCATGGATGCAGGAACTCGACCACCCCGCCCTCGTCTGCGTTCGAGGCGGCGCCTGGGCCGACGCCGAGCGAACCAGACCGTATCTCATCCTGGAGTATTTCGAGGGCCAAACGCTGACAGATCACGTCGCCCGGCACGGCCCGCTGTCGCCGGAGGACTGGCTGGCGGTCGGCTGGCAGGTAGGCCGCGCCGTCCAGGCGCTGCACGGCCGCGGGATGCTGCACCGCAGCCTCCGGCCGTCCGCCGTGCTGATCCGCCAGGAGAAGTCGGCAGACGGCGCAGGGGCGGGGTTACCCCGCCCCTACTGGCGCGTCAAGTTGCTCGACGCCGGGCTGTCGCTCAATCGAGCCGTGATCCACGCCAGCGCCAGCCACCCCGCCGCCCGCGTCCAGACCGCGCTGGGCCGCAGCGTCGTCCGCACCATCGGTTACGCCCCGCCCGAGGCCGTCGGCAAGCCCAAGGGCGCCGTCTGGGTGGGACCCCATTCCGACGTGTACGCTTTTGGCAAGCTCACGGCCTTCGCGCTAACCGGCCGGCCCGACCCGGACGGCGGCGATCTCGTCATCCTGCCCGAGCCGTGGAAGCAGCTGCTCGACGACCTGACCGGCTGGACGATCCGCGCCCGGCCGCCGCACTTCGGCGCCGTGCTGGAGCGGCTGTCGCAGCTGCCCGGCGGCCGGGAAATCGTCAACGCGGTCGAGCGCGCCATGTACGATTCGACCATCGCCGACCACACCGCCTCCCTGGCGGCCGACCCGACGGACTTTGCCGCGCTCGTGGGCCGGGCCGGCGCCTGCGCCCGCCAGGGCGACCTTGCACAGGCCGTCGCCGACTACGGCCGAGCGATCCAGCTGCGGCCCGACGACGCCGCGCTCTACCGCCGCCGCGGCCTGATCCACGCCCGCGCCGGCGCCCACGACAAAGCCATCGCGGACTTCACGGAGTCGCTGCGCGCGAACCGCGCAACCTGGAGGCGCTGGCCAATCGCGCCCTGGCCCACGCCCAGCGCAAGGAGCACGATCGGGCCATTGCGGACTATACGGAAGCGCTTCGTCTCAATCCGCGCGACGAGGCGCTCTACTGCAACCGCGGCAACGCCTACTACTGCACGGCCGACTACGACCGGGCCGTCGCCGACTACACGGAGGCGGTTCGTCTGGACCCGCAAAACGCCTGGGCCTTCGGCAATCGCGGCAAGGCGTACGCCCTGCGCGGCGACCACGCGCGGGCCGTCGCCGACTTCGGCCGGGTGATCCATCTCGACCCGAAGAACGTCAAAGCGGTCTGGGACCGGGCCTTGTCGTACGTCGCCCTGGGCCAGCACGACAAGGCCCTCGCCGACTACGACGCCGCGCTCCGGCTGGATCCGAGCGCCGCCCTGTATCTGGAGCGCGGCCAGACCCGCACCGCCGTCGGCGAGCACGAGCCGGCCGTCGCCGACTTCACCGAGGCGCTGGCCCTCGACCCCACGTTCATCGACGCCTACATGGCGCGGGCGGCCGCCCATGTCGGCGCCGGCGCGTTTCCGCAGGCGTTGGCCGACCTCGACGAGGCGCTGAAGCTGCAACCCGATTCGGCGGCCGTGCTGGCGCGGCGCGGCGCGGTTCACTGCCGGATGGGGGCGTACGCCGAGGCCGTGGCCGACTGCACCCGTTCGCTGGACCTGAAGCCGGACCAGGCGGAGGCATTTCTCCAGCGTGCCGCCGCCCACGCCGGCCGCGGCGATTTCGACGCCGCCGTGGCCGACTGCACGGCGGCGATCAAGCTCAACCCGCACGACCCGGCGGCCCATGTCCACCGCGCCCGTGCTTACGGTCAGCTTGGCGACGACGAGCAGGCCCTGGCCGATTACGCCGAGGCGATCCGCCTGGACCCCACCGACGCGGCGACCTACGCCGGCCGCGGCGACGCCTGCAGCCGGTTGCGCGACCCGGAGAAGGCAATCGCCGACTATTCCGAGGCGATTCGTCTCAACCCAGCCGACGCCCGCGTCTATAAGGACCGCGGCGACGCCCACGCCGATCTCGGCGATCTCGAAAAAGCGGCGGCGGACTACGGCGAGGCGGTTCGGCTCGACCCGCTGCTGGCCTCGGCCTTTTTCGGCCGCGGCGTCGTCCGCGCCCGGATGGACGATCTCGACGGCGCCCTGGCGGACTTCGCGGAGGCGATTCGGCTCCGGCCGGACCACGCGGCGGCCTACTGCAACCGCGCCGAGGTCCACCTGCGGCGCGGCGACCTGGACCGGGCGCTGGCCGACCTGGACGAGGCGGTGCGGCTGGCGCCGCGGGACGCCGCCGCCCGGAACAATCGCGGCAACTTGCACCGGCGCCGCGGCGACCTGGACGCCGCCCTGGCCGACTACGACGCCGCGCTGGCGGCCGATCCCGCCTTCGCCGCCGCCTACGGCAACCGCGCCGCCGTCCGCCGGGAACGCGGCGACCGCGACGGGGCGATGACTGACTATACGGAGGCGCTGCGTCTGAATCCCGACGACCTCGCCGCCTACCACGACCGCGGCCGGCTGTACGCGGAACTCGGCGATTATGAGCGGGCCGTGGCCGACAACGAGGAGGCGCTGCGACGGGCGCCGGACGACGCGCGGACGCTCAACAACCTGGCGTGGCTGTGGGCGACGCTGCCGCAGCTGGAGGGGCGCGACGCCGCGAAGGCCGAGGAATATGCCCGCCGGGCGTGTGCGTTGACGAACGACCGGGAGCCGGCCTACCTCGACACGCTGGCGGCGGCGCTGGCGGCCGGCGGCAAATTCGCCGAGGCGGCGGAGCGGCAGCGGGCGGCCGTGGAGCTGGCGGAGGAGGCGGAAAAGGCGGAGTATCAGTCACGTTTGGCCCTGTACGAAGCAGGCCGGTCGCGCCCGGCCTGACGGTTGCGAGGCGCGAATATCTTGCCCGACCGCTTCAACGCACTCCGATATGAATATCTTCCCAAATTCCCTGGACTCCCGCGCCGAGAGTGCGTAAACTGGTCGGAACGTACCGGACGACCCCTAAACCTTCCCTCATTCGACCCGCCACGGCGCCCCGCCCCAGCGGCGGCGCGCCGGGCCGTGCAGGCGGCCTTTTTCCTTACCTCGTCCGCCGACTCGCAGCGGGAAGGGACGCGCCGATCCGATCCGTGAACCCTTGCTGGAACCCAGTCGCGGTGGACTGGCTGTCGTGGGGCAATGACGCCGGTCGCATCCTTTGCTCTGTCCTCCGAAAGAAGTAATACACATGGCTCTGACCTCTCATCCCAGTTGGCTCAGGCGGCTGTCGGAACGACTTCTGGGGCGGCCCAAGGCGAAGCGAAAACAGGCCCGACGCCACACGGCGCCGTTGGCCGTCGAACGCCTGGAAGAGCGAACGCTGTTGACGGGGACGTGGACCGGCCTGGCCAACCCCGTCCCGTCGGCGAACGGCACCAGCACAATGCTGCTGCTGTCGGACGGCTCCGTCATGGTCAATGGCGGAGGGCCGGGCGGCTTCACCTCCTCCACCGGCGGCAACCCCTCCAGCGACTGGTACAAGCTCACGCCGGACAACACCGGCAACTACGCCGACGGGACCTGGACCAAGCTGGCGTCGATGAACGTGCAACGGCTGTTCTACACGTCCGATGTGCTGCCCGACGGCCGCGTCCTCGTGGTGGGCGGTGAATACTCCAATGCTGGCGGGGAAACCAACACGGGGGAAATCTACGACCCGACCACCAACACCTGGACCAACATCCCGAACGTCACTACCCCCGCTCACCCGATCACCACGTTCGGCGACGGGCCTTCGGAGGTGCTGGCCGACGGCACAGTCCTGTTCGGTTACAACGGCGGCTCGCAGACCTACATTTACAACCCGACGACCAACAAGTGGTCGGACGGGCCGAGTCTGCTGCACGGCGACACCAGCGCCGAGGAAGGCTGGGTCAAGCTGGCCGACGGCAGCATCCTCACCTACTCCATCCAGGGAACTCCGAACGATATCGGGCAGCGGTTCGTCCCCGGCGCGACCCCCGCCCTGGACAAGTGGGTGGACGCCGGCGCCGTCCCCGTCCAGCTCGAATCCAACGGCGGCGCCCCCATCGTCCCCGAGAATGGGCCGCCGGTGTTGCTGCCCGACGGCCGCGTCTTCTACATCGGCGCCAGCGGGCACACCGCGCTGTACACTCCTGGGACCAACTCGTGGGTCGCCGGGCCGGACATCCCCAACCCCGACGGCAACCCCAACGGCTACGGCGCCTTCGACGCGCCGGCCGCCATCCTGCCCAACGGCAAGGTGCTGGTGACCGCCAGCCCCATCGACGGCAACAACTTCCCCGGCCCGACCTTCATCTTCCAGTACGACCCGGCCACGAACGCGTTCACCCAGGTTCCGGCCGCCACCGGACTGGACCTCTCCGGCCCGGCCTTTGAAGACCGCTTCCTGATGCTGCCCAACGGGCAGGCCCTGTTCAGCAATTCGACCGACGACCTCTTCGCCTACACGCCGGACAGCCCCCAGGTCGCCGCCGGCCAGGCGACGGTCTCCACGATCGTCCGGAGCGGCGGCAACTTCACCCTGACCGGAACGCAGCTGAACGGCATCTCCGAGGGGGCCACCTACGGCGACGACGCCGAGATGGCCAGCAACTACCCAATCCTCAGCTTCACGGACGGGTTGGGCAACGTCGCCTACGGACGCACGTTCAACTGGAGCAGCGTCGGCGTGCAGACGGGCGCCGCCCCCGTCACGACGCAATTCAGCCTCCCGCCCAGCGACGGCACCGGCGCCTATTTGGTGAACGTTGACGCCAACGGCCTGATCAACGCCGGCACGCTCCTCCTCGACATGGGGAACGGCTTCAACAACGTGACGATCCGGATCGACCCGACCACCCTCGAAGTCCAGACGCTGGAGAACGGCAACCCCACGGGGCTGTTCCCCCGCGGCAGCTTCACGTCGATCATCGTGCTCGGCGACACGACCAACGACACGCTCAGCCTCGACTTCACCAACGGCAATTTCATCCCCAGCGGGGGGCTTAACTTCGACGGCATGACCGGCAACAACACGCTGAACCTGCTCGGCTTCTCGCCGTTCACCAACGAGGTGGTGACGCCCACGTCGGCCAACTCCGGCACGGCCGTCTTCGACGGCAGTACGACCATCACGTTCGCCCACGTCAGGACCCTCGACGACACGACGGCGATCAGCGGCAAGGTCACCTACAACGGCCGGCTGGGCGGCCAGACCATCAACGTGACCAACTTCGGCCCGCTCAACGGCGTCCAGGCCACGCAGATCGCCAGCTCCGCCGCCGCGTTCCCCACCATCGTCTTCTCCCAAAAGCCCAGCGTCCTGTTCCAGGGCGCGGTCGGCGGCGACACGTTCAACCTCAACGACTCGATCCGCGCCAAGGGGCTGAACACTCAGACGTTTGCGGCAGGGTCGGCCGCCGGCAACTCGTTCAACATCCCGTCCACTCCCGCCGGTGTAGTCACCAACGTCGTCGGCGGCGCCGCGGGGGACTCAGTGACGGTCAGCTCGGCCGGCAGCGTCCAGGCCATCGCCGGCACGCTCAACATCGAGAACACCGGCGGGCTAAACGCCCTCCTTGTCCTCGACGACTCGGCCGACGCCGGCGCCCGGACGGTGACGCTGTCGTCCTTCACGCCCAACGTCAACGACTTCGAGAGCAACTCCAACGATGTCTGGGGCAAGGTCAACGGCCTGGCCCCAGCCGACATCAACTACGAGTTCGCCGACACGTCCGGCCTGACGATCGACGGCGGCGCCCACGGCAACACGTTCGTCGTCAACACCACGACGCCCGGACAGACCACCACGATCAACGCCGGCGCCGGCAACGACAGCATCACCGTGAAGGGGGTCGGCGCCAACAGCACGGACGACATCAACGGCCAGGCCGGCAACGACACCTTTGCCGTTACGGCCGCCCTGCCGTCGGGGGCGACGCTCAACCTCGACGGCGGGACCGGGGCCAACACCCTGACCGGCACGAACCTGGGCGACACGTACAACGTCACCGGGACCAACAGCGGCAACGACGCCGGCGTGGTCACGTCGTTCGCCAATATCCAGGGTCTATTCGGCGGCACGGGCGCCGACACGTTCAACTTCGTCAGCGGAAGCGTCGTCACCGCCAACGGCGGCGCGGGCGACGACACGTTCAACCTGACCGGCGGCAGCGTCACGTCCGTGGACGGCGGCACGGGCAACAACACCCTGACCGGCCCCAACGCCGCCAACAGCTGGAACGTCACCGGGGCGAACAGCGGCAACCTCAACGGCACGACCGCCTTCACCAATATCGAAAACCTGACCGGCGGCTCGGGCGCCGACACGTTCACCTTCGGCGCCAACGGCTCGCTGCTGGGGAACATCGACGGCGGCGGCCTCCGCCCTGAGTCGGACTCGCTCAACATCAGCGCCGTGACCGGGGCCGGCTTCAACGTGACCGGTCCGGGGACGGCCCACGGCTACGCGGGGACGGCCACCGTCCTCGGTGGATTCAACAACATCGACCTCTTCACCGGCAGCGACACGCTGATCGGCTCCAACACCAACAACGTGTGGACCATCACCGGCCCGGGCAGCGGCACGCTCGTCGAGAACGGCACGTTCACCTACAACTTCAGCGGCATCGCGCATCTGATCGGCGGCTCGCTGAACGACCAGTTCATCATCGCCGGCGGCAGCGTCGCCACAATCGACGGCGGCGCCGGGAACAACACTATCACCGGCGATGCCACGGCCAACACCTGGGACATCACCGGGACCAACAGCGGCACGCTCAACACGATCGCTTTCAGCAACATCGCCAACCTGGTCGGCGGCCCGCTGACCGACCAGTTCAACGTCCAGGGCGGCACGGTCACGAGCATCGACGGCGGCGCCGGGACCAACACGCTGACCGGGGACAACATCGCCAACACCTGGAACGTCACCGGATTGGACGCCGGCTCGCTTAACGGCATGACGTTCCAGCACGTCAGCCAGCTGGTCGGCGGGTCGGCGGCCGACCAGTTCAACGTGACGGCGGGCGGCGTCGCTTCCATCGACGGCGGCGCCGGGAACAACACGCTGGCCGGGCCGAACACGGCGGAAGTCTGGAACGTGACTGGCGCCAACGCCGGAAACCTGCCCGGCCTGGTCCCGTCGTTCGTCAACATCCAAAACCTGGTCGGCGGAACGGGAAACGACGACTTCGTCTTCAGCAACGGGGCCACGCTCAGCGGCGCGGTGGACGGCGGCGCCGGCAACGACACGCTGAACGTGTCGGCCTACATGACGGCCACGAACGCGGCCCTGACTGGCCTGGGCCCCATCGACGGCTACGCCGGGAACGTAACCGGCGTCACCGGCTTTACCGATCTGGAAACGCTCATTGGCGGCCCCGCCGCCGGGGCCACGCTGACCGGCCTCAACGGCGCCGCGACGTGGGCGATCGGGGGCGCCGGCAGCTACACCATCAACGGCAGCGGCCGAAACTTCGCCTTCTCCGGCATCACGAACCTCACCGGCGGCGCGGGCGCCGACGACTTCGTCTTCGCCCCCGGCGCGACGTTCGCCGGCGCCATTGACGGCGGCGGCGGCACGGACACGCTCGACTTCTCGGCCTATACCACGCCGCTGAACATCACCCTGACCGGCCTGGGCGCCACCGACGGCTTCGCCGGGACGCCGGCGGCCATAACCGGCGGCTTCACCGACATCGACAACATCATCGGCAGCGCGACCGCGACCCCGCAGACGCTGACGGGGACGAACCTCAACGCCGTCTGGTCGGTCGGCGTCGGCGGGGCGGACGGCTACGCCGCCAGCGGCCACACGCTGACCTTCTCCAATTTCCAGGACCTCACCGGCGGCTCAGGAAACGACAACTTCGTCGTGGCGGCCGGGGCGACGTTCGCCGGCGTCCTCGACGGCGGCGCCGGGACCAACACGCTGACGGGGCCGAACCAGAACGCGACGTGGAACGTCACCGGGGCGAACACCGGGAACATCGCTGGCGGCGTGGTCGCCTCGTTCCAGAACATCCAGAACCTGACCGGCGGCACGGCCAACGACGATTTCGTCTTCTCCAACGCGGCCACGCTCAGCGGCACGGTGGACGGCGGGGCCGGCGCCGACACGTTGAACCTGTCCGCCTACCTCACCGCCCAAAACGCCCTCCTGACCGGCACGGGGGCGATCGACGGTTTCGCCGGGTCGGTCGGCGCCCTCACCACCGCCTTTACCGACATCGACACGCTCATCGGCAGCGCGACCGCCGCGCCGCAGACGCTGACCGGGGCGAACCTGGCGGCCGGCTGGAACATCGGCGTCGGCGGGGCCGACACGTACACGGCCAGCGGCCTGACGCTCCACTTCAGCAGCTACCAGAACCTGACCGGCGGCGCCAACGTGGACAGCTTCGTCGTGGCGACCGGGGCGACGTTCCCCGGCGCGATCGACGGCGGCGGCGGCGCCAACACGCTGACGGGGCCGAACCAGAACGCCGTCTGGGACCTCATCGGCACGGACGCCGGCGACATTCAGGGCGTGGTGGGGTCGTTCCAGAACATCCTGGAAGTGATCGGCGGCTCGGGCAACGACGATTTCATCGTCCACGCCGGCGCCGCATTGATGGGCGGCATCGACGGCGGCGGCGGCGACAACACCTTGACAGGCCCGAACCAGAACGAGGTCTGGGGCGTCACGGGCGTCAACAGCGGCTACCTCTCGGGCGTGCCTCTCTCCGTTCCTCAACATCCAGAACCTCGTGGGCGGCTCGGGCAACGACGACTTCGTTTTCGGCAACGGCGGGTCGGTGAGCGGCGTCCTCGACGGCGGCGCCGGCGTCAACGGCCTGGACCTGTCGGCCGACCCCTCGGCCGGGAACGTCGCGCTGACCGCCCTGGGCGCCACCCACGGCTTCGGGGGCGTCGCGGGCGGCGCCGCCGTGTTCACCAGCATCGACGGCATCGCCGGCAACAATTCCGCCGCCCTCATCGGCCTGAACGCGAACGCGGCCTGGGGGATCGACGCCTTCAGCAACTACTCGGCGGCCGGCCGCGTCCTCACCTTCACGGGGTTCGGGACCGTATACGGCGGCCCGGCGGCGGACTCCTTCGTCGTCACCGGCGCGGCGTCCCCGATCGTCGCTCAACGGCGGCGGCGGCGCCGACTCGTTCTACGTCGCCGACCTGGCCCGCATCACGGCGCCGGTGATCGTCAACCAGGGCGCCCAGCTGACGGTCGATGACACGGCCGCGGCCGGGCAAACGGACGCCTCCATCACCGAGAGCAGCGTCGGCTCTTCCCCCGGCGATTTCCTGTTCGGGCCGGGCGGCCAGCTGCACTACTTCAACATCGGGGCGCTGACCTTCGCCGGCGGCGCGTTCGGCAACACGGTCAACCTCGTCGCCAAGGTCGCCGGCATGCCTATCGCGGTGTACGCCGGGGCCGGCAACGACGTGGTCAACGTCTACGTCAACAACCTGTCCAACTACTCCAACGTGGCGGTGGACGGCCAGGGCGGGGCCAACGGCCTGCAAGTCATCGACGAGGTCGGCGGGGCGGTGATCCACAACCTGCCGACCGGGCCGGGCAGCGGCTACGTCACGGCCCAGTACTTCGGGGGCGGCCCCAGCGTCGTCCAGTACGCGAACTTCGTGGCCGTCGTCACGGGCCAGACCGCCAACCAGTCCTACGTCCAGGCCCTGTACCACCAGTTCCTGCACCGCAACGCCTCCCCCGCCGAGGTCGCCTACTACGCGTCCTACCTGGACGCGACCGGGAACCGGGCGGCGGTCGTGGACTCCCTGGCCCGGTCGGCGGAGGCCCGCGACGTGCTGGTGAAACAGTGGTTCGTGGACTATCTGGGCCGACCCGCGCAGGGCGGCGAAGAGCTGCCGTACGTCAACGAGCTGGTCCAGGGCCAGTCGGAAGAAACGGTCCTGAGCAGCATCCTCGGCGCGGGCGAGTTCTACGCCCGGAGCGGCGGTACGGATACGGGGTTCGTCCAGGAGCTGTTCCTGGCGACGCTGGGCCGCCCGGCCAGCGCCGCCGACGTGGCCAGCTATGAGCAGGCGGTCGGCCCGCGGAGCGGCCGCTCCGGCGAGGCGTTCGCGGTGCTCGGCTCGGCCGAGTTCCGCGGCGACTTCGTCTACGTCCTGTACTTCGACGAGCTGGAGCGCCTGGCGAGGGGCGCGGGCGCGCCTTCGCCGCAGGACGTGCAGGGCTGGGTGTTTTCGGGCCTCAGCATGACCGGCCTGCGCGAGGCGTTCGCCGAGACGCAGGAGTTCTATACCAGCGCGTCGTGACGGCCGCTCGCCGTGGCGCGCCTGGCGGCGTAAAACACGAGCATGGCCGCACTCATCGCTGTCAAGGGTCCCAACGCCGGCCAGCGCTACCCGCTGGACGCCGCCGGCGCGCTCATCGGCCGACAGCCGGACGTGGCCGTCTACCTCGACTCGCTGTCCGTCAGTCGTCACCACGCCCGCGTCTGCTGCCAGGACGGCGCCTGCTTTATCGAAGACCTCGGCAGCAGCAACGGCACCTTCGTCAACGGGGCACGCATCACCGGCCGGTCCCCGCTGACCGAACACGACGAGCTGCGCATCGGGCCGCACACGTTCCAACTGCTCGCGGATCGTCCGGCGCCCGCGGCACCCGACCCCATCGTCCGCGCCAGCATCGACGCCACCGCCAGCAACGTCACCCTCTTCTCGCAAAACGCGGCCTACAAACTGCAAGTGGTGCTGGCCATCGCGCGCGACCTCGGCCGGGCGCTGGAGCTGGACCCGGTCCTCGGCCGGCTGCTCGACCATCTGCTGCATCTGTTCCCGCAGGCCGACCGCGGCATGGCCCTGCTGTGCGAGGGTGATCGTCTCGTGGTCCGCGCCCAGCGCACCCGGCGCGAGGGCCAGCAGGGCGACTTCCCCTACAGCCGGACCATCGTGCGCCGCGCGCTCGACGGCGGCGTCGGCCTGCTGAGCGAGGACGTGGGCGGCGATCGCCAGCTGGAGCTGTCGGCCACGCTGGTTTCCCTCAATCTGCGGTCGTTTTTGTGCGTACCGCTGATCGGCTGGGAGGGCCGCCGCCTCGGCGTCGTTCAGCTCGACTGCCTGCGCCAGGGGCAGGCGTTCCGGGCCGACGACCTGGAGCTGCTGACGGCCGTGTGTCTCCAGGCGTCCGTGGTGGTGGAGAACGCGGCGCTGCACGCCGAGCAGCTGCGGGAGGCCCGGCTGAGGCAGGAATTGATGATGGCGCGGGACATCCAGCAGGCGTTCCTGCCGAACGACTTCGCCCCGCTGGGATCGGACGGCCTGGAACTGTTCGCCCAGGTGCGGCCGGCCCGCGAGATGTCCGGCGACCTGTACGACTTCTTCGCGCTGCCCGACGGCCGGCTGGCCTTCTTCCTCGGCGACGTGGCCGGGAAGGGGATGCCGTCGGCCCTGTTCATGATCGCGGTGCGGACGCTGATCCGCTGCCTGGCGCCGTCCTCGCCCGCCCCGGCCGCGCTCCTGAGCCGGCTCAACGCCGCCCTGTGCGCCGACAACCCGACGAACCTGTACGTGACCCTGGCGCACGGCGTCTACGACCCGCGCGACGGCGGCGTGGTGGTGGCCACGGGCGGCCATCCGCAGCCGCTGCTGCGCCGCGCCGACGGCCGGGTCGAGAGCCTGCCGACGCCGCCGAGTCTGATGATCGGCTGCGCGCAATCGAGCCGGTGTACAGCGACGTGCCGCTCACCCTCCAGCCGGGCGACACGCTGATCCTCTACACCGACGGCTACACCGAGGCGTTCTCGCCGGATCGGCGGATGTTCGGCGTGGAGGGGCTGAGCGAGGCCATCGGCGGCGCAGGCGCGGCTGCCGCTGCGGCAGTGCGCGGACGAAGCCGCCGCCGCCGTGGCGCGGTTCACGGGACCTGGCGATTTGCAGGATGACCAAACGCTGCTTTTACTGCGGCGGCGGTGAGAATCGGTTGAAGGAGAGGGGCGGGGAGACCCCGCCCCGCACGTTCAGCGGAACCCGTGTTCTTCCGCCGGAAACGTCCCCTCGCGCACCTCGCGGCAATACGCCTCGGCCGCCTCACGCACCTCGCGGCCGAGGTCGGCGTACTGCTTGACGAAACGCGGCCGCAGCTCGTCGAACAGGCCGAGCAGGTCCGGCGTCACCAGCACCTGGCCGTCGCAGTGCGGCCCCGCGCCGATGCCGATCGTCGGGATTTTCACCGCCTCGGTGATGCGCGCCGCCAGGTCGGTCGGCACGCACTCGATCACCAGCGAGAAGGCGCCGGCCGCCTCCACGGCCAGGGCGTCGTCCATCAGCTTGGCGGCGTCGCGCTGCACCTTGAAGCCGCCCAGCCGCCGCACCGACTGCGGCGTCAGGCCGATGTGGCCCATCAGCGGAATGTCGGCGGCGACGATCGCGGCGACGGCCGCCGCGCTGCGCACGCCGCCCTCCAGCTTGACGGCGTGGGCGCCGCCCTCCTTCATCAGCCGGCCGGCGTTCTCCACCGCCTGTTGCGGACTTACTTGATACGACATGAACGGCATGTCCGTGATAACCAGGCTGCGCCGGGCGCCGCGGACCACCATCTTGGTGTGATAGATCATCTCGTCCAGCGTCACCGCCAGCGAATCGGCCTGTCCCTGCACCACCATGCCCAGCGAATCGCCGACCAGGAGGCCGTCCACGCCGGCCGCGTCCAGCAGCCGCGCCATGGTGTAGTCGTAGGCCGTCAGCAGGGTCAGCCGGACGCCGCGCGCCCGGGCCGCCAGGAAGTCCGGCACGGTCGCCACGCGCATTTCCGGCGTGGGAGCGGCGCGGTCTTTCGTCGGACGGGCGGCCGTGGACATGGCGAATCTCCCCATTCATCCTTTGCTTTCGATCCAGCCGCCGCCGAGCACGCGTGGGCCGTCGTAGAACACCACCGCCTGGCCCGGCGTCACGGCGCTCTGAGCTTCCGCGAACACGACGCGGGCGCCGCCGTCCGGCAGCGCCGTCACCGTCGCCGCGGCGGCCGCATGACGATAGCGGATCTTCGCCGAACACGCCAGCGGAGCCGACGGCGGAGAAGACGTCAGCCAGTTCACGCCGGAAGCGAGCAATCCCGACGCCAGCAGCTCTTCCTTGTCGCCGACCACTACCTCGTTGTCGCCCGGCACGATCCGCAGGACGTAGCGCCGCTGACCGGCCGCGAAGCCGAGGCCCTTCCGCTGGCCGATTGTGAATTGCTCGATGCCGTCGTGAGCGGCCAGCACCTGGCCGGACGTGTTCACGATGCGCCCGGCCGTCGTCGCTTGCGGCCGGCGCTCGCGGATCAGGGCGGCGTGGTCGCCGTCCGGCACGAAGCAGATTTCGACGCTGTCCGGCTTGTCGGCCACGCCCAGCCCCGCCGCCCGCGCCACGGCCCGCACTTCCTCCTTGCGGCGGTCGCCGATCGGAAAGAGCAGGTGCGGCAAGATCGAACGCGGCAGGCCGTACAGGACGTAGGACTGGTCCTTGTCCGGGTCGGCGGCGCGGTGCATCTCAAAGGCGTCGCCGTTCCGCACGATTTGAGCGTAGTGGCCGGTCGCAATATAGTCGGCTTCGATCTGCCGGCCGTAGGTCCAGAGCTGGCCGAACTTCAGCCAGCTGTTGCACACCACGCACGGGTTCGGCGTCCGCCCGGCCAGATACTCGTCGGCGAAATAGTCGATGATGCGGTCGAACTCCTTCTCGAAATCGAGGGCGTAAAATGGGACGTCGAGGCGGTCGGCGACGCGGCGGGCGTCGCCGGCGTCCACGGCGCTGCAACAGCCCTTCTTGTGGTCGGCCCGGCCGTCGTCGCGGCCGTGGGCGCCGGTGCGCATGAACAGGCCGACGACATCGTACCCCTGCTCGCGCAGCAGGTACGCCGCCACGGAGCTGTCCACGCCGCCGCTCATCGCCAGGACCACCCGCGCCGCCATGCCGCGTCCTCCGTCCGAGCCGCGACCGTCAGGGAGCGGTATTCGCCTCCGCTCCCATTTCGCCTCCGCTCCCTAACGAGCAAATTGCATCAGGCGACGTAAGTCTGTTTTCTCAATTGCATTCGGAGGGCGTTAAAGATCAGTTTGGCCTGGACCCAGCGGTTGACGCGGCGGTACGTCCGCACCCATGCCGGCAACGGCGCCAAGCCGCCGCCGAAGCTGGTCAGGTTCCCGAAGTAGCGTTCGATCGCCTGCCGCCCTTTCAGCAGGCCGCGCCCGAACGCGGGGAACGGGCTGTCCAGGATTTCCAGGCCGCGCAACCGGCCCGGGCTGTGCCGGTGGTGGCCCAGACCTTTGGCATTCTTGTAGCGTCGGGGCGTCACCAACTGGAGGTCCCCCTTGGCCCCACAGGCGTCGTGCAGTTGATTGTCGTCGAAGGCGGCGTCGCCCACCACGTAGCCTTGGATCTCGGCCTGCCGGATCATCCGCCGGGCCATGACGCGTTCGTCCTTGTTCATCGGGGCCAGACGCCAGAGGGGCAGCGAGCCGTCGCAGCCGACCAGGGCGTGCAGCTTGTAGCCCTTGGCCTTGCCGGCGGCGGCCCTGCCGTAGCCGGCCTGGCGGTCGCCGGAGGCGCCGCCGATGGGCAGGCCCTTGCCATCGACCAGCCAGAGCAACGGCGGGTCGCCTTGCGGGTCCAGAACGTCTCGCGCCAGATGTCCCAGCAGGTCCAGAACCGAGGGGCTGCGGAGCCGACGCGACATCACCGAGGGCGAGGGGAGTGGCTTCTTGCGGGCGTGCAACGGCCAGTTCCTCTTGTCACAAGCCCAGCAGGTGGGGCGGTCGTGCAGGGCGGCCCAGTAGAAGACCCGGACGATGTCCCGGTCCTGGAAGGTACAGTGGGGGCGGAAAGGCGTTGACAGCCGCCCCAGCTGCCGCTCGAAGGAGAGCCAGAGTTCGTGTTCCATGAAACAACCTCCGACGGGTTACGTCAAAGGTTATTATGAACGCCAACTCCTTCTCCTGACAAGCCTTGCAGCCGCGCCTGCAATTTGCTCTAACGGTCGCGGCTCGGACGGAGGACGCGGCTCTGATCTCAGCATACACAGACACGCGGCGGACTGCGACGGTTCTCGTCAAACGCGGAACGGCCCGCCGGATGACGTCCGGCGGGCCGTTGGGTGTACTGGATTCGGACAAGACGGGGGGAATGCGTCCGCCTTCACTTGCCGGGATTGACCGGAGGCGGATTGATCGGCGGCGGATTGACCGGGGGCTGCGGGCCGGCTGGAGGCTGCCCCGGCGGCGTCGGATTGGCGGCCGGCGCGACCGCCGCGCTGCTCACCTTCGGCACCCGGGGCGTCGAGTCCGGGTACTGATGCCAATCCAGAAACAGGAACACCGCCCCGGCGATCTGCGCCAGCAGCGACAGCAGCAGCAGCCCGGTATAGGCGTCGGAACGCGGCTTCGGCTCATTCGTGGCGCGGCCGTAGGTTCGGCCGCGGGAACGCACGTCGGGCATGATTCCTATCCCCCCTCCGAATTCTCTCGGAACAGAAACGGGCGACGGCCGCGGCCTCAGCCGCCCGCTATCCGGCTGCTCACCGTGTCGCCGGCCTGCGGCGGCGCCGCCGGCTTGCCCATCAGCTGGCCGACCGCCTCCGTGTTGCGCACCTGGATCAGCCGGATCCGGCCCAGATACTTCGACTGATCGGGAACCAGGGTGTTGAGGCGGTAGACTTCCAGCGTGTTGCCTGTGGTCAGGCCGGCGTCGCTGCCGATGCTGATGCGGATCAGGCCGGTCGGATCGACCTCGCTGACGACGCCCTCGACGCTGTCCAGCGGCGGGTTCAACCCGTCCTTCTTCATACCGGCGCCCGCCGAGCCGCCGTTGGCGACCAGCCGCTGGTTGTCGCGGGCCAGCTTGTCGTTCTCCTTCTCCAGCTGCTGGGCGCGGAGGTTCGCGGTGTCGAAGTCGATCTTGTATTTCACCATCAGATCGTGTTCGGCGCCCAACTCCTTGACCATGTCCAGGTTCTTCTTCTCCTCCGTCGCCAGGCGCGTCCGCGTGTCGGCGGTCTCGGCCTGGTGCTTGTCCGCCTCGGCGCGGGCGCCGGACAGCGCCGCGTCCTGGGCGTCCAGCTTTGTCTGGGCCGCGGTCAGCTCGTCGCTCTTGTCCTTGAGCTTCTGGCCCTTGTCCTTCGCCTCATCCAGGGCTGCCGTGAGCGTTTTCTTGATCTTGTCCAGCTTTTCGGGGACGGTATCGGAGGCCTGGAGACCGGCCATTTTCTCCAGGGTGCCGTCCTTGAGGACCTTGTCGTTGAAGTCCTTGGCGTAGTCCTGGTCCTGCTGGTGCTGCTTCTGGTAGGCCGCGTTGCTGGCGTCCACCACCGCGAAGCGCTGGGCCAGGTCGTTGTAATCGTGGGCCCAGTGGGTCTGGGAAATGTAGGTGAACACCACGAAGGCGCCGACGACCAGGCTGAAGATCAGGTTGAAGAAAACCAGGATCTTGCCGACTGCTGTCATTGGTCCATCCCCCTTGCCCTTGGCGGCCTCCCAACGGGAACCGCCGCCCCCGGCCGGCGTCGAACGCCGTCCCCCTGCCGTCCCCCGGACTTTCCCCCGACGAGAGGGGCGGAACTATGCCGTGACCCCGCCCCGGTGTCAACGGCAATTTCCGCGGCCCGGTTCGCCGTTCGCCGCCGCCGAATACCGGCGAGCGGCGCCTCACGGGTTGGTCGTCGTCACCGCCGGCTTCTCCAGCTCCTCGACGCGCTTCTCCAGCTCCCTCTTGCGGATCGAAAGCAGCTGCGAGTCCGCCCGCACCTGCCCTTCCGCCAGTTTCACCACCTCCGTCTCACCCAGCTGCTCGTCCTTCATGGGATGGGGGTTGGTGATGCCCTTGAGCTTGGCCTTCTCGTCCTGGATGCGCTGATCCAGGCCGCGGGCGAAGTTCGTCGGGCCTTTCACGTCCAGCAGCTGCTTCTTGTGTTCCGTGAGCAGCTGGGTCAGCTTCGCCTTGAGCGCCGCCGTGCCCGCGTCGTCGCCCGGCTTCGGCTCATACACCTTCAGCTGGGCGTCTACGTTCATGATAAGACCGGGAATGTCCGCCGGCTTCAGCCGCAGCGTCAATTCCGTGTCTTTTTCCTCGCTGGCGATCAGGTCCTCGAACGCCGTCGCAATGGCTTCTTCCTTCTCGCCGACCAGTTTGGCGTAGACCTTCCGGGACAGCAGCGGCTGGCCGTAGCGGTCGGCGACCGCGACCATCTTGAGCGGCGCGTCCTTGTTGTTCGGGTCGGGGACGGTGTTGGCGTTCTGATAATCCAGGGCCAAAATCGGCTTGTTGTTCGGGTCGGTTCGCAAATGCTCCAGCTCGACCGCGTACCAGCGCAGCTCCGACCGGCGGGCGTCCTCCCGCGGCGGCAGCGCCGCCCGGGCGTTGCTCCAGGCGACGCCGGCCGGCGCGACCAGGCTTTGGGCCTTCGCCACCTTGGCCATGCGCGCCACAAGCTCGCCGGGAACGGGCTGGTCCGCCGTGGCGGCGCTGTTCGACCAGTCCACGCGGTAATACAGCACCGCCCCGCCGACCGCGGCCATCAGCAAGCTCAGGCCGAAGTTCACGAACACCAGGATCTTGCCGAACAGGTCCATAGGTGGCTTGTTCCTTCTCTGCCGGTAACGGGGACGCGGGGCCGCCGTCAGCGCTTGTTCTCCAGGTCCCTGATCTTGCGTTCCAGCTCCAGGTTCTCGCCGAGCAGGTCCCGGCCCTTGATGCGCATGTCGTGCAGCAGATCGGAGGTCTTGCGCAGCTCGGCAATCGCCGCCTCGGTCTTGGCGCGGGCGTCCTTGAGTTCCGCCTCGGCGGCCGTCACCTTCGTCTGCTGGGTTTGCGTCGTTTCCTTCTGCTTGTCGAGCAGCGTGTTGGTCGCGGTCAGCAGGTCGCCGGCGCTGTGCAGGCGCACCGCCTGGTCCTGCAACTCGTCGATCAGCTTGCGATCCGCCGTCGCAAATTGGCCGCGTTCCTGGTCGCGTTCCGCCTGCAGGTTCTCGGCGAGGCGCTGGAGCAGCCCGGCCTGGTCGTTGATCTCCTGTACGGACTGGCTCAGCCCCACCACGCGGATGAAGCGGGCGTAGGCCGGCGCCGCGACCACGCCCTTGTCGGCGGCCTCGGGGTCAAGGGCCTCCACCAGATTGAACAGGTAATGGGCGACGGCGACGCGCTGGTAGTCCCGCAGATGGTCGGCGGCCGTTGCCTGAGACTTCGGCCCATTCAGCGCCAGGTCCGCGAGGTCGTCCAGCTGCGCCTTGAGCTGGGCGTGGAGGGCCGTGAGCGTGTCCTGGTAGACCTTGTCCAGGGCGTCCGCGGGGTCGTCGCCTGTCTTCCGCACGGTCGCGCTGGGGTCGTCGCGGAGGGCTTGCAGGAACTTTTCCGCCTGGTCGTGCGCGTCCGCGCCGGCGGCCGCCTTTTTCAGGGCGTCGTCAAAGTCGTTCTCCGGCTTGGCCGGAAGCACCTTGAGGAACGTCTGCTCGAAGGCCGGGGCCGGGTCCGGCGCCTGGGCGCGGCAGGCCTCCACGAACGCCTGCGGGAACTTCAGATCGCCCGGCCGCGCCAGGCAGGCGGCCACGGCCGGCGTGAAAGCGTCGTGCAGCATCTTGCGGAGCTGCGCCTCCGTGTCCGGCGAGGCCAGGCCGTTGCGGACGCTCAGCAGCCATTTCCGCTCGGAATAGTGCTGGGCGAACGGCGTCAGGATGCGGGCCATTTCGACCGTCTGCTTGGTCGGGTCGTCCTTCAACTTGTCCAGGAGGTCGGCCACCTGCTTCTCGGCGCGCTGCACCTCTTCGACCTGCGTGGAAACCGGGGCGTCGCCGAACCACTCCTTCTTGGTGGACGGGGCGAGGTTGTCCTTGACGGGGCTTTCGCGGTCGTCCACCTGCTTGTCGTCCAGCGGCAGGCCGGACAGGGCCACGTCGTGGACGTAGTTGGCGTAGGCCCACGCTTCCCGCTTGGCGTAGTCCAGGAAGCCCATCACGACGAAGGCCACGGCGCCGAGGATGTTGCACAGGGCCAGGATTTTGCCGAACAAGCTCATGAAGCAACTCTCCGACGGGCCGGCCGACCGAAAGCAGGTAAACTAAGGAGTCCGCGACCGTTGAATGGATTGTGACAGAAGGGTGCGAAGGAGGCCAACCTTTTTTGTACGCGGCGGCGGGCGAAATGGTTCCGAACGTGGACGCCGCCCGCTTTACCCGGACGGATCGGACAGGCGGAGGTTCCGGCGCTTGCCGCGCTCTCCCTGCAATGGGTAAGTTCCCCCTTTTCTTTCATTTTGCCATGCCTGAGCGCGACCCGCAAGGTAGAATTGGCAGAAGATCGGCGGAATCCCGTCGATTCACCGGGACGGGCCGCACGGCTGCGGCGCCCGTCCGCCAGCGGAGGCCGCCGCGATGGGGCTGGACCTTTCCAGGGCCGCGATGCAATCCGTCGGCAACTACGACCTGCTGGAGAAAGTCGCCGAAGGCGGCATGGGCGCCATCTGGAGGGGCCGCAACCGCGCCACGGGCGAGATCGTGGCCGTCAAGATCATGCCGTCGCACATGGCGAGCAATCCCGTCCTGCTGAAGCGCTTCGAGCAGGAGTTCCGGGCCGCCAGCCGGCTCGACCACCCCAACATCGTAAGGGCGATCGACTACGGCGAATCGGGCAACACGCCCTATCTGGTGATGGAATTCGTCGAGGGCGAGTCGCTGGGCCAGCGCATCGAGCGCGGCGGCGCCATTGCGGAGCCGGAAGCGATCCGCATTATCGCTCAAGTGGCGCAGGGGCTGCACCGGGCGCACAAGCAGAACCTGGTCCACCGCGACGTGAAGCCGGACAACATCCTGGTGACGCCCGAGGGCGTCGCCAAGCTGGCCGACCTGGGCCTCGTCAAGGAAACGGACACCGACCTGAACCTGACCAAGACAGGCCGCGGATTGGGGACGCCGCACTTCATGGCGCCGGAGCAGTTCCGCGACGCCAAGAACGCGGACCCGCGCTGCGACATCTATTCTCTCGGCGCCACGCTCTACCAGATGGTGACCGGCGAATTGCCGTTCCGTTCGAGCGGCCCGCTGGAGGCGTGGATGAAGAAGGTCCAGAACGACCTGACGCCGCCGCGGAAGATCGTGCCGGGCCTGTCGGAGCGGCTCGACTGGGCGATCCGGCGGGCGATGGCGGTGCAGCCGGACCATCGGCCGACGACGTGCCGCGAGTTCGTGGAGGATCTGACCGGCCACAGCACGCGGCGCGTGCCGACGATCGCCGCGGACCCAACGGCCGGCGAGCTGTGGTATCTGGTGTACGTGGACGAGAGCGGCGAGAAGCACACGGTCAAGGGCGGCACGACGGCCATCCGGCGTTCCCTCAAGGAAGGGCTGCTGGGCGACGCCGCCAACGTGCTGGCGGCGCGAACCAAGGTCGGCCCGTTCGAGGCGTTGCAGGCCTACCCGGAGTTTCGCGATCTGGTTATCGCAGCGGTGCTGCCCGGCGAGCAGGACGGGGCCGCGCCCCCGGCAAGCCCTTCGACGCCGACGCCGCTGCCGGCCGCCGTCTCGTCGGCCGCCGCCCGAACGAAATCGAATCGCCGCGAACCGACGATGCCGCCGCCGTCGCGGCCCATGCCCTCCACCCAATCTCCCGCGCCGGCGCCGCACATCGACCTGGACACCGGGCCGCGTCCGCCGGCGGCGTGGGAATGGCTGAAATGGCTGCTGCTTATCGCCGTGGCCCTGGCGAGCGCCGCCGCCGCGTACTACCTGCTGCCGGAAGGCCTGTTCCGCGGCTGGTGGTGGCGCTGAGCTGAACCATGAACGATGAACGATGAATGATGAATCAAGAGGGTCTTTGATTCATCATTCATCGTTCATCGTTCATCATTTGCCTTTGAGGTGCTTATCAAAGAAGGCGATCATCGCCTGTTCGGCCTTCTCCTCGTCCGGTCCCTTGAAGCCGTGCCCCGCGCCCTCGATGGTTAGCAGGTCCGCCTCCACGTCGGCCGCCTTCAATTTATCCACCATCCAACCAGCCTGTTCGTAGGCGACGTAATCGTCCTTGGTGCCGTGGATGCACAAGGTCGGCGCCGCGTCGGGCGTGACCCAATAAAGCGGGCTGGCCTCGATGTGCCGGCGGTGCGCCTTCTCCAGATCGCCGCCGAGGAACAACGGCAGCACCTCGGCCGCGTCCTTGCTGTGGCCGTACGACTTGGTGAAATCGCTCGGCCCGTAGAAGCTGACGACGCAGGCCGGCTTGCTCGACTGGTCCGGGTTGCCGCCGTCGCCCTCGAACTCTTTCACGCCGCCCGTGACGCCGAGGAACAGCGCGAGGTGTCCGCCGGCCGAGCCGCCGGTGACGCCGACGCGCGCGGGGTCGATGTGATACTTGGCCGCGTTGGCGCGGAGCCAGCGCATCGCGGCCTTGCAGTCGTAAACGGCGGCGGGGAACGGGTACTTCGGCGCCAGGCGGTACTCGACGGTGGCGGCGACGTAGCCCTGCTGGGCCAGGCGCATGCAGAGGCGGTCATAGCCGTGGCGGTTGCCGGCGCGGAAGCCGCCGCCGTGGATCAGCAGGACGGCGGGGAAGGGACCGTCGCCCTTTGTGGGACGGGCGAGGTCCACCATGAGATGCTGGCCGTCCGGGTTGGAGTATTCGAGATCCGGCTCGTAGCTGACGCCGTCGGGGACCTTGGGCGGGTCGGCGGCGCGGACGGACGGCGCCGCCAGCAGGCCGGCGGACAGGGCGAGGCAGAACGCGAGTCGTCGCATGGTGCGTCTCCTTGGGACAAAGGCGGGATACACGGGCAGGCCGGCATCATAACACGCCGGCGCGGGTCGCACCACAAGGTCCGTCGATATCCCCTTCCCTACGGCGGGAGGCCGGTCGCGCCGGTTGGGCTGGATTTGAGGAGGCGTCCGGTTGTACCGTGGGACCGACCTGGCGCCCGACTGACGGCACGCTCTGCCCGCGAATTGGGCGGCCGGCTGGACCGCGCCGCGGCCGGCCTTTTGCAAAGAGATGAACATGCAAGGACTTATGCGATTCCTGATTCCGGCCGCCGACTGTGGTACGGCGATTGCGAGAGAGGCGGCGGCACGAATCGCGCCGAAGAGGCCCTTCGGAGAGGCGGAGTCTTCTTCGCGTTTTTGGTGCTAAACTTGGAGCGACCCGGGCCGGCGTTGGCCAGGGTCGTAGTCGAACCCCCCCCCACCACTGGAGGACATTGGAGTGATACGCTGCACAATGACGTTTGCGGCCTTCCTGTGTTTCCTTCCCCACCTGTCGGCGAACCTGTCGCCGCGAAACGATTTCCCCACCACGGCCAAGACCCCCCTGCCCCGCACGGCCCGCGACGCGGCGCCGGACCTCGACAAACCCGCCGCGGCGCCGGCCGCCGAAGCGAAGCCGGAAAGCCCGAAACTCGTCCTCACCGACAAGACGGAAGTGCAGCTCGACGGCCAGGCCTGCAAGCTGGCGGACGTGCCCGGCACCGCCGCCGTCGTCGGCCTGGAAGTCGCGGCCGACAAGAAGACCATCCTCAAAATCCATTTCCAATCCAAGAAGTGAACGATTGGCGAGCCGGGTGCCGACGCGACCCGGCTCGCCAAAGCACATTCCCTTAACTCCTGCTCTTCATCCCGTTCCATTGGACGGCGCCTGCCCATCGAGTATGCTGGCCGGAGCGTGTATTCGTCCCGAGCAGGCCCATTCACCAAAGGCATCCTCATGGGTGAAAATGACCACCGAGGCGCAACGGCGCTGACGGCCGGGGCCTGGCTGGCGCTGGCGGCGGCGCTGCTGGGCTGGATGTTCGACGGCTTCGAGATGGGCGTCTTCCCGCTGGTGGCGCGGCCGGCGCTGCTCGACGTGCTCGGCCTGTCCACGTCGGACGACGCTCGCCTGGCAGCCAACCCGACGGCCGACGCGAAGGAGCGGGAGGGCGCGAAGAACCGCCTCGACGCGCAGCTGGGGCCTTGGATGGGCGCGATCAACGCGACCTTCCTTGTCGGCGCCGCGTGCGGCGGCTGGCTGTTCGGCTGGCTCGGCGACCGGATCGGCCGGGTGCGCGCCATGGTCTTCAGCGTCCTCACCTACGCCGTCTTCACCGGGCTGTGCGGCCTGGCCCTGGCGGCGTGGCACCTGGCGGCGCTGCGCTTCGTCTCCGCGCTGGGCATGGGCGGCGAGTGGTCGCTGGGGGTGGCCCTCGTGATGGAGTGCTGGCCGGGGCGGACGCGGCCGCTGCTGGCCGGCCTGATTGGGGCGGCCGGCAACTGCGGCTACGTCCTGGCCGGCGTGCTGGGGACCGTCGTGCAGCAGGCGGGCGTGCCGATCGGCTCGGGCGGCTGGCGCTGGGTGCTGGCCGCCTGCGTGCTGCCGGCCGTGCTGACGTTCTTCCTGCGGACGTTCGTGCCCGAGTCGGCGAAGTGGCGCGAGGCCGCCGCCTCCGGGCCGCGGACGCGCTTCACGGATATTTTCACGCCGCAATTGCGCCGACGCGCCCTAATGGGGGCCGTCCTCGCCGGGATCGCCCTCATCGGCACCTGGGGATCGGTGCAGTGGATCCCGTCATGGGTCGGCAAGTTGACCGGCGACCAGCAGGCGGCGAACAATGCCCAGATGTGTTCCGGCCTGGGGGCCGTGATCGGCAGCTTCCTCGGCGCGGTGGTCGGCGCCCGCCTGGGCCGGCGCTGGACCTACTTCGCGCTCTGCATCGGGTCGCTGGCGGTCTGCACCTACCTGTTCCGCTGGCAGTGGGAGCTGCATCCGCAGGTGGACGGCTGGTTCCTGACCGTGACGGCCCTGACGGGCGCCCTGACGGCGTCGTTCTACGGCTTTCTGCCCCTGTACCTCCCCGAATTGTTCCCGACGCGCGTCCGGGCCACGGGGCAGGGCTTCGCTTACAACGCCGGACGGTTCATCGCCGCCGGCGGGGCGCTCGTCACCGGCTTCCTGATTCACGACGTTTTCAGCGGCCGGTACGACCAGGCCGGCGCGGCCATCAGCCTGATCTACATCGTCGGCCTGGTGGTGGTCTGGTGGGCGCCGGAGACGCGCGGCCGGCCCTTGCCGGAGTAAGAAGATGTCACGCAAAGACGCCAAGGCGCAAAGAGCCGCGGAAGATGGAAGGCAGGGTTCCGGGGCGCGACTGTCTCGAACCCTTATTCTTGTCTTCTTTGCCTCTTCTTTGCGCCTTTGCGTCTTTGCGTGAGGTCCTTCTTTTCTCACGCCGGGTCCTTGCCGGGCACGACCGACAGGGAGCCGGTTTCGGAAATGTAGACCGTGTTGCCGGTGTTGGCGTCGAGGAAGACTTCTACGCCGTAGCGCTTGGCCGTTTTGAAGTCGCTCTCGCCGGCCTTGCGGCAGGCCAGCACCATCGCGTGCTTCCACTCCGGCGGCTTGACCTTGGCGCCGGCCTCCGGCAGCGTACTCAGGCTGGCCGGCACGGCCGCGATCGCCCCCGTTTCGCTGACGTACAGCACGGCGCCGGCGTAGGGGTCGAAGAACACCTCGACGCCGTAACGCTTGGTGTCCTTGCTGAACGCCTTCTCGTCGGCCCGGCGCGCGGCCAGTTCCATGCCGTGCTTCCAGTCGGCCGGCTTGCCCTTGGCCGACTCGTCGATCTTGGCCAGCTTGGCGGGCAGGACGGCGATCGACCCGCTCTGCGAAATATAAACGATATTGCCATTATTCGGATCGAGAAAGGTTTCGACGCCGATCTTGGGCGTCTTGTCGTTGAAGTCGGGTTCGCCGGCCTTGCGGACGCGGAGGACCATGCCGTTCTTCCAGTCCGGGTCCTTCACGTCCGGCCCGGTCTTGGCGGCGGTGAGAGCGGCCGGCAGCGCGGAGAAGGCGCCGGCGTCGTCGATGTAGAGGTAGGCGGCGGCGTTGTCGTCGCGGACCACCTCGACGCCGTACTTGGTGGTCTGGGCGCTGAAGACCTTTTCGTCGGCCTTGCGGGCTTGCAGCTCCATGGCGTGCGACCACTGCGGCGGCAAAACCTTGGCCGGGGCGGCGCCGACCAGCTTGGCGGGGACGGCCGCGATGTCGCCGGCGTCGGCGATGTAGACGCCGTTGCCGTTGGGGCCGTCCAGGAAGAACTCCAGACCGACTTTCTTGGTCGTGCTTGTGAAATCCTTCTCGCCGGCCTTGCGGACGCGCACTTCGAGACCGTGGCGGAAAACCGGCTCCGGCCCCGCCGGCTCGTCGGCGCCGACCCAGGAGGAAGCGGCCAGCGCCGCCACGGACGCGAACACGCCGGCCGTCAGAATCACTGCACGTTTCGACATCGCCGTCCTCATTCTGCTGGAGTCTCGAAACAACACACGGCCCCCGAGACGGTTAGGACGAATCAGCGGCCGGCGACTAACCAGCCGCGGTGGGCGCGCGAACGCGCCTTCACGCTATTATAGGGACCTGTCTGTACATCCGCTCTCCCGACCGGCGCGAACTATTCTTGTAATTCTTTCAAAACTCATGTCCAGTAACTGCCCGTTTTTTCGATTTATGAAACCATAGGGTCGTGCTGCGCAATGCCCTTCCCTCTCTCCCCAGGGAACAACCGTCATGCCGAACGCCGCTTTGCGTTTGTACGACGCCCCCGACCATCCCAACGTCTCGTCCGGCGCGATGTCGTCGGCGAAGCCGCGCTGGGACGCGGTCCAGCGGGAATTATGGTGGGCGGGGCGGGTGGTGAAGAGCTACCGCCACGTCGCGTTCAACCAGTGCGCCGTGCTGGCGGCGTTCGAGGCCGCGGGCTGGCCGCGGCGCATCGACGACTCGCTGTGCTATGGGGTCAAGAAGGACCACAAGCGCCGGAGACACGCAACGATCCAGAGCCTCAACCGAGAGCTGCGGCACACGACGCTCCGCTTCCGCGCCGACGGGACGGGCCACGGCATCCGCTGGGAACAAGAGCCTTAAGCCATCGGAAACGTTGCCTACGTCTCACCCTCAATCTGTCGTGGACAGGCGCGGAAGCGTCGGATAGCCTCACCCTGCATCTCTGACTGTCGATGCGTTCTCGAACGCTGGCCGCATGAACTACGGCCGTCGTCCGTGCCGAGGGGAAGGGACATTCCATGAATTCTTGCAAAGGCAGCCTCCTGGCCTTGTCCGTTTTGTCTCTCGGGTTCGCCGCGTCCGCCGGCGCGGCCGAGCCGGGCGACTGGGAAGATCCGAGCTGGCAACTGCTGCGCGAGGCCGGCGTCCATCGGGACGGCCCGAGCCTGGCAGCGTACCTGCGCGACCAGTGCGGCGGCGACGCCGACCTGGCGCGGGTCGATGCGCTGGTCCGCCAGCTCGGCGGCGACGACTTCGACCAGCGCGAGCGGGCCTCCGCGGCGCTGCCGCTGCTGGGCGTCCGCGCGCTGGCGAAGCTGCGGGCGGCGCGCGGCGGGACGGACGCGGAGGCGGCACAGCGCGCCGCCGTCTGCATCGCGCGAATCGAGAAGAAGTGGAAGCCGGAGCTGGCGCTGGCCGCCGTCCGCGTCCTGGTCCGCCGCGGCACGACGGAGGCGATCCCGGACCTGGTGCGCTTCCTGCCCTGCGCCGACTTCGAGGAGCTGGACGACGCGGTGTGGTTCGGCCTGGACGCCCTGACCGTGCGGCAGGGCAAGATCGACCCGAGCTTGATGGACGCGCTTCGGAGTCCCGTGCCGGTGCGCCGGGCGGCGGCGGCGTGCGTCGTCGGCCGGCGCGGCGACGCCGAGCAGCGCGCCGCCGTGCGGAAGCTGCTGACCGACGCCGAGCCGGAAGTGCGCTTGCGGGCCGCGCAGGGGCTGCTCGCCGCCAGGGATAAGGCGGGCCTGCCGGCGCTGATCGCGCTGCTGGAGGGGTCGCCGGTCGAAACGGCGTGGCAGGCGGAGGAGCTGCTGCGCTACGTCGCCGGGGAGAAGGCGCCGGCGGCGCTGATCGGCGCCGGTGCGGTGGCGGATCGAACCGCGTGCCGGCAGGCGTGGGAATCGTGGTGGAAGGGGCATGAGGCCGGCCTGGACCTCGCCGCGCTGGACGGGACGAGCCGGCGGCCGGGGCTGATGCTGTTGTGCGACGGCGGCTTGCCGGAGGAGGCGACGGGCCGCGTCTGGCTGATCGGCTGCGACGGCGTGACGCGCTGGGACCTGGGGAAGCTGTCGTACCCGTCCGACGCGCGGCTGCTGCCGGACGGGCAGGTCGTGGTCGCGGAGCGGTCGTTGACGCCGGCCAAGCCGCTTGCGGAGACGGGCGTGTCGGCGCGCGGCCTGGATGGCAAGGTGCTGTGGCGGTATCGGGGCGTGGACGAGCCGATGACCTGCCTGCCGCTGCCCGATGGGCGCCTTCTCATCGCCGGGTCGAAACTGATGATCGCGGAGGTGGACGCGGCAGGGAACGAAACGGTGCGGAAGGATTTCACCACGAAGTGCTTTGACAAAATCGCCTATTCGGGGATTGGCGTATCGCCAACCAACCGTATCATCGCCCGCCGGCCCAATGAGGCGTCCCAGGCGCTGGAGTGGCGAGAGATGTATCCCATGTCACCGTGGAGCGTGTCACCGGCTGTTCCTTCGTGGCGTTCCATGTATCTGCTCAGCCCCGGCGGCCTGCAAGCCATAGTTGATCTGGCCTCCGACGATCGCCTTGTCGTTGAGAGGGGAACTGGCCGCGTGGAGCAATTTGGCGACCCGAACAGGAGGTCATTGAACCCCTGGGTCTGGAAGGTTCGGATGTCTGAGGCGCTTCGGGCCGCTAAGCTGCCGAACGGAAACGTTCTGGCGGGTGGAGTGGGACGGACAGTGGAAATCGACGGCGATGGCCGCGCCGTTTGGTCCGCTTCCTTTGAGGAGCAAGCCCAGCAGATTCATCCCTGCCTGGACCGGGTCCGGCTGGGATTCGACGCGCCGCGCGCGGAACTAGACCTGACCGCGAACCAACGGGCTTGGCTGCAAGGGCTTAGCAGCAAGGATGCGGCCGTACGCCGCCGCACGGCGGAAGCTATCGGGCCAATGCGACGGTGCGGCCAAGAGGCCGGCCCGGCCCTGATTCCGCTGCTCAAGGATCCAGACGAGACGGTGCGGGACGCGGCACGCCGCTCGCTCGCATCGGTTTATCTTGTGGTGCCGCCAGTGGTACGGCAAGCCCTGAAAGACAAACATCCCTACGGGCAACTGGACGCGCTGAACTGGAGCAATCTCCCAGCGCGCCCCCTCCAGAACGTGGACGCGGATGCAGAGAACGGCTTGCTGAAGGACGATTGGTTCGCTTTCGCCCTCGAACTGTGCAAGGACAAAGATCCCGAAGTCCGGTGCGAGGGTGTTAGCGCGCTCAACGGCGAGGTATTGCACATGCAGGAGGCCATGTCGGCCTTGATCGAGGCCACGCATGATCCAAACGCCAAAGTGCGAGCGGCGGCCGTTTTCGCCTTTGGGAATTTTGGACCGGAGGGAAAGGCGGCCATTCCCATCCTAGTCGCCTGCCTGAAGGACGATGACTTGCAGGTTCGCGCATGGAGCGCACAGTCGCTGGGCGAAATCGACCCGTCGGACGATCTCGCGTTTCCGGCACTGCTGGGGGCGATCCAAGACAAGGAGGGGAACTATTGCGCAGAGTATGCGTTGAGCCGGTGCAAGTCGCGGGCCAAGCAAGCTGTTCCGGTCCTGCTGAAGATGCTGGACGCCAAGAACTATCAGACCACCCGGATGCAAATGGATGGCGCGCGCTCCGGGGCCTTGCTTGCGCTGCGGCGGCTTGCCCCGGCGGAGGAAACCGTAATTCCCGCTCTTGCCGCCCTCGTGCGTGACAAGTCGGTCGATCGCGAGGTGCGTCTTGGGGCGGCCTACAACCTGGGCGAACTCGGATCTTTGGCCCAATCGGCCATACCGGACCTGGAAGAAGCAAAAAGCGACAACGACCTTGGAGCAGTCGCCGCCGAGGCGATCAAGAAGATTCAAGACCAATGACGAGGCAACACACCGCGGATCGACTGGCCGACGAAGCGTGTAGATGCGAGGCGGCGTGCGCCTTGCTCGTGTGCTGTCGAACCGCAGTTGAGGAGTCCGAAAATGTCCTTCGCTACTTACCTGTGGGAAACCCTCATCAACAAGCGAGAAGCCTTGCGCCGCCGAGAAACGGCGAGGCGACAACAGCGCCCGACCACGGTGAAGCCGCGGTTAGAACGGCTTGAAGACCGAATTGTACCCTCCACATTTGTCTATGTGGGCGGCGGCGCCAATGGGAACGCGCTGGCCTCGAATGCTGCGAACTGGAGCCAGTGGAACGGGCTAAACTGGACCAACGTCAATGTCCAGGTTCCCGGTGCGCAGGACGACTTGTGGTTCACGACGGGCACTATCCCCGAGACAGTGAACGGGCAAGTCGTGCAGGAGCAAAGCCCAATGAAAACGTCCAACCCCTGCACCGTGGACGCCAACTTCGGCGGGACGGTCCAGAGCCTGCACGTGGACCAGAACTGGACGGCGACGATCACCCTCAACACGACCCTGACGGTCACGACCGAGGCGGACATTGGCGGCGGCTCGGTGGGCGGAAGCAGCACGCTCAACATCGGCGATGGCGTGCCGGGCGGTCCGTCGCAGTACAGTGCGGTCCTGAACTGGACGGGAGGGACGCTGGGCGGCGGCGGATGGGCCATGCCTCAGACGGGGCTCGTGAACATCGGAACCAACTCCCAGGCCACGATCAGCGGGCCCAATGGAGTGACCATCGATGGGGATACTCTGAATAACTACGGCACCTTGACGTACAATGGCGGCGGGGGCATCCACCTCAAGGACTCGGGACAACTCGTGGATGAAGCGACGATGAACGTCCAGCTGACCGCCGGTGCCACGATCGACGGCAACCACGAGGCGAATACTCTATTTGAGGTCGCCCAAGGAGCGACGCTCAACATCAACCGGCTGCAACAGGCAGGCGGAAGTCTCGACGTGCTGGCAGGATCCCAAAACAACGGCACCGTCAACATCAGCCAAAACAGCCTGATCCTGGGGGGCGTTTCCACAGACATGGGAACCTACTCAATCGCGCCAAGTGCAACGCTCCTACTTGTGTCGAAGGACCATACTCTGTCCGGCGCTACCATCGGCGGAAACGGCCTGGCATACATTGACGCGCCGATCCACATCAGTGGGGCGGTGAGCGTCCAGAACGTGGACGACGCGGGCGCCGTGGTGGACGGCGCCGGGACCCTCACCGTGGGCGGCATATACACATGGGAGGGAGGCACATGGTCCGGCAGCGGGGTGACGCGGATAGGTACGCCTACCACGGGTGGGACTCTCAACCTGGCTGCCAGCACCACCACCGCTTACAGTCTGCAGCGTCAGCTACAAAACTATGGCACCGTCACCTGGACCAGGCCAGCCGACATCAACGTCTCCAACAGCGGCAGCATCACCAACGAACAAAATGCTCTCTTCGACATCCAGGTCGGTCAGCAAATCGCCGACACAGGTGGGGCCGGGAACTTCACGAACATCGGCGAGCTCCGGAAATCCGCCGGCGGCGACGCGACCATCGGCATCCAGTTCATCGATCAAAAATCGATCATCCATAACAAACAGAACAAGCTGCACTTCACCAACAAGGTCGGCATAAACGGCAGCGTCACCGTGGACACCGGCGCCACGATCGCCTTCGACGGCGGCGTGGAGCAGGACGCCGGCAGCACCGTCGCCGACGCCGGCACGATAACCGCGGCCGGCGACTACGTCCAGAACGGCGGCACGTTCGCCGTCCAGGCCGGCACGGTCGTCGCCAACAACGTCGATGTCGCGTCCGGGGCTGTGTTCTCCGGCTACGGGACCGTCACCGCCGGCGTCAACAACGCCGGCGAGGTCGATGCCGACAACGGCACGCTGGCCGTCAGCGGCGCCTACACCCAGACCGCCGGCGTCACCAACGTCGCCGCCGGCGGCGAGGCCGGCCCCGTCGCGCTGACCACCGGAAGCTTCTCCGAACAGGCCGGCGCCGTGAACATCGACACTCCGTCGGGCGGCGGCACGGCCACCCTCGGCGTCTCCGGCGACGGGACCGTCAGCGGCGGCACGCTCACCGTCGCCGGCCAGGCTCCTGGACCATGACCGGCCAGGCCGATCTGTCCGGCGGGACCGTCGCGCTGAACGGCGGGGCCCTCGGGGCGGGCGGCGGCGTGGAGGTCGCTTCGGGCGGCCTGCTGTCGGGCTACGGGACCGTCACCGGCGACGTCGGCAACGCCGGCGAAGTCGATGCGAGCGGGGCCCAAACACTCGGCGTCGTCGGCGCCTACGTCCAGACCGGCGGCGTCACCAACGTCGAGAGCGCAAGCACGCTGTCCGTCACCGCGGGGCTGGACCAGCAGGGCGGCGTCCTCAACCTGCTCGGCGCCTTCATGCACGTCGAAAACGGCTACACCGTCGAGAACGGCGCCACCCTCGTCGCCAACGGCACGATCACCGCCGACTTCGTCAACGCCGGGCTACTCGAGTTCGCCGGCCCCGGCACGACCGGCGTGGGCTTCGCCTCGGACTCGGCCAACGGCATCCTGGGCAATTTCACGCAGACCGCGACGGGCACGCTGATCGTGACGATCGACGACTACGGCAATCCGGACACGCTCAGCGTCGCTGGCTGGGCCACCCTCGGCGGGACGCTCAGCGTGGGGCTTGCCGACGGCTACACTCCGCAGCCCGGCGACGACTATTTCGTCATGCACGGCATGAGCAGCGGCGCAGTTCGCCACCCTGAGTTTCCCGATCGAGAGCAACGGCTATTTCCAGATCGAATACGGCCAGTACGGGATGGCCTTCATGCTCGAATTCCTGGCCAATTCCTGACAAGCGCGACCAGATCGAGAGCAGTTCAGTACATCTTCAATATCGGCACAACCTGCGTCTGCGGCTCGCCTCCCGTGACGTGGACCTGGCGGTCCTTGTCGATGTACACGTTGACCTCGCTGCGGACGCCGAACTCCGGCAGGTAGATGCCCGGCTCGATCGAGAAGCACGTCCGCGGCAGCACGCGCCGCTCCTCGTGCGTCTCCAGATCGTCCATGTTGGCGCCGTTGCCGTGCGTCTCCTGGCCGATCGAGTGGCCGGTGCGGTGGCAGAACGCCTCGCCGTAGCCCGCCTGCTCGATCACGTCCCGCGCCGCCCGGTCCACCTGCCACCCCTGCAACGGCTCTCCCTTGGCGTATGCCGTCCGCACCCGGTCGATGGCCGCGTCGCGCGCGCGGGCCACGATTTGGAAGATTTCCTCGTACTGCGCCGGGACTTCTTTGCCGACGAAGCCGACCCGAGTGAGATCGCTGTAGACGGCCCGCGGCCGGTCCAGCTTCGCCCACAGGTCGATGAGGACGAAATCTCCCTCTTTCATCGCCGTATCGCCGGGGCCAGGCGCCGGCTCGTAATGGGGGTCGCCGCTGTGCGGGCCGACGCCGACGATCGGCGGGTGGTCGGTGACGAGATGATGCTGCTTGAAATGGTCGAGGATGCGCTGCTGCACCTCGGTCTCGCGCACGGCGCCGTCGCGGCGGACGCGCTCGGCGATGAAGGCGAAGGCGGCGTCGTAGGCTGAGCGGGTGTGTTTCGCCGCTTCCAGGTGCATGGCCCATTGCTCGTCGTCCCAGCAGGCCTCGAACAGCTGCACCAGATCGCCCGACGGCACGACCTCGACGCCGGTGGATCGCACCAGCTCGATGGTGCCGCCATCCACGCGGGAGACGTAGGGGTTGGCGTTGCGCGGGACGTATTCCATCGCCACACGGCGGGCGCCGGCCGTCAGGGCCGCGACGCCGGCCTCCAGCTCCTGCCAGCGCAGGTACGTCCGCGGCGCCCCGGGCAGGTGGTCCAGGGCGTGCGGCTCGATGCGATGCACCAGTTTTCGAGCTTCGCCCTTCGCGGGGATGAAGTAGAACCAGCGCCGCGACAGCATGGCGTCGGCCGGCAGGTCCACGACGCGGCGGGCCAGCACGTTGAGGCCGCGGAAATCGTAGAGCAGCCAGCCGTCCAGGCCGAGATCGCCCAGGGCGGTCTGCACGGAAGCGAGGTCGAACATCGTCGGTCCTTTCATGTCGTCGGCGGGGCGGATGACGCCAGTGTAAGGCGAGCGGCAGCAGGAATGATACCCGTAGCCGCATTCGCCAGAATGCGGGCTGACAGCCATTCACCCGCATTCTGGCGAATGCGGCTACGGGTAAGGTATTTCCCGCCCCTCGCCTAAGCGAAAAACTGCGGGACGGCAGGGGGAGCGAAAGACGGCGTGCGGCTTCGACGAACCTCACGCGCTTGCTTGTATCGCGGCCCGCGGGCAAGTACCATCGTAGTGTCCTGCGTCTTGGATCCAAGGCGCGTTCAGCGAGGGACCGATCATGTCGGCCGACACCCCATCCCGCGACCCCAACGGGCGACGCACCGCGACGGGACCGGAACCGCGGCCCGCGCCCGTGGAAGACTTTCAGCTCCGGCTCGCGCCGGCGGCGCCGCCGCCGATCCCGCCGGAACCGCTCGCCGACGGTTCGCTGCCGGACGCCCTGGAGCGGGTGCGCCGCTCGCCGGCCGCGACGAAGCTCCGCATCCTCCTGCGCTGTCACGAGGTGGCGGCGCGAAGCCGGCGCGTGCGTGAGCTGTTCCGCCTCGGGAGAGGGGCGGGGGTGATCGCGCTGGGGGCGGTGCTGGGCGTCCTCGCGGCGCTCGGCGTCTTCGCCGCCGTCTACGACGACCCCGAACAGTACGCCCAGCGCTACTTCGACCCCAACACGGCCGGCTACACGTATTTCATCAAGGGCGAGAACGTCACGCAGCAGAGGTACGACTACTTCCTGGCGACCGGCTCCAACCTGACTGCGGCCGTTTCCGCGGCGGTGGTGGTCGGCCTGGCGGTGCTGGCGGTGTTCGCCGCGTCGCTGTTGGTGCGCGGCCGGCGGCCCGAGCCGGCCGCGCCCGGCGGCGTGGATGAGCAGATCGCGGCGATCGTGCGCGATCACCCGGAGGCGGTGCGCGAATGGGGCGGCCCGTCGGTGCTGCGCGAGCCGTATCTGGTCGCGGAGGTCCTGCGCATTGAGGAGAAGAACGGCCGCTAATCGGCGGTCCGAGCCGCGACCGTGAGGGAGCGATTTGGACGAAACCGCTCCCTCACGGTCGCGGCTCGGACGAATCAGATCTCGAACGGCGTGCCGGGGCTGAAGTTGTCGAAGCGCATGTACTGCTTGATGTAGGCCAGGGTGATCTCGCCGGTGGGACCGTTGCGGTTCTTGCCGATGATGACCTCCACGACGCCCTCGTTCTGGCCCGGCTCGTAGCGGTCGGGGCGGTGCAGCAGCATCACCACGTCCGAATCCTGTTCAATCGATCCCGACTCGCGTAAGTCCGCCAATCGGGGACGATGATCCTGCCGCTCTTCCGACGACCGATTCACCTGGGCCAGCGCGACGACGGGAATGTCCAGCTCCTTCGCCAGGAACTTCAGGCGCCGGCTGATCTGCGCCACCTGCTCTTGCCGCGGGTCGCGGCGGTTGTCCGGCTCAATCAGCTGCAGGTAGTCGATCACGACCAGCCGGAGGCGGTGTCGCAGTTTCAGGCGCCGGGCGTTGGCCGCGATCCGCAACATGCCCTGACCGGGCGTGTCGTCGATGAACAACTTGGCGCTGCGCAACACGCCGCCCGCCTCAATCAGTTTTTCCATGTCATCGGGCGACAGCGTCCCTCGACGCAGTTTGTGACTATCGACGCGGGCCTGGCAACACAGAAGACGCTCCGCCAGCTCGATGCGCGACTGCTCCAGGCTGACGAAGAAAACGGCGTGATCTTCGTCTTGCCCCACTACGATGTTGCGAACGAGATTCAGGGCGAAGCTCGTTTTGCCGACGCTCGGGCGCGCGGCGACGACCACCATCTCCTGGGCGTGGAGGCCCGCTGTGATCTCGTCAAGGTCCGGGTAGCCGGTGGAGATGGCGTTGCCCGAATCGTCGCCGTTGCTCTTGCGGTCGATGCGGTCATAAGCCTGAGCCAGCGCTTCTTCCAGCGTGAAGGTCTGGCCCATAATGCCCATCTGGGCGACGTCCAGGATCTTCCGCTCCGCCTGTTCGAGCAGTTCGTCGGCGGGCTGCGCCTGGTCGTAGGCGTCGCGCAGGATCTCGGTGCCGGCGTGGATGAGATTGCGGACCAGCGCCCGGTCGCGGACGATCTTGGCGTAGTATTCGGCGTTGGCGGCGGTCGGAGCGGCGTCCCACAATTCGCCGAGGTAGCCGTAGCCGCCGATGTCCTCGATCTGGCCGCGCTGCTTCAGCTCCTCGGCCAGCAGCACTACATCGACGGGTTGCCCGCTCTTGTCGTGAAGGGAAACGATCGCCTGGTAGATCTTTTGATGGGCGTCGGAGTAGAAATCCTCGCTGCGCAGCAGCTGCACGACGACGCTGATGACGCTGTTGTCGCGCAACATGCTGCCGAGGACGGAACGCTCGGCCTCGCGGCTCTGCGGCGGCAGACGATCCGACCCGGGCGCTTCAGGGGCCATGACCCACCTCCCTGTGCGGCGCAGCAATCGCCGGGGCGTCCGGCCCCGGGGGCGTTCATTTCTTTTCCTGCGCCTTGATGACCGCGACTTTCACTTCGGCTTCGATCTTGCTCTCGCCGTCGAGGTCCCCGCCGAGGTGCAGCTTGACCGCGTACAGGCCGGTTTCCTTGATGGCGCCGTCCAGATGCACCATGTCCGCTTCGACGAGCAGGCCCTTGGCCTTGAGACCCTTCGACACCTCGGGGGCGCCGACCGAGCCGTACAGGTGGCCCTCGTCGTTGGCGTTGACCTCGATGGTGATGCCGGCCATTTTCTGGATCTGTTCCGCCAGCGCCTTGAGGTCGGCGACGCGGGCCTCACGGGCCTGCTTGACGCGGATCTTGAAACGCTCCAAAAGCCGCAGGTTGTGCGGCGACGGCACGGTGGCCAGGCCGCGGGGCACGAGGTAGTTGCGGCCGTAGCCCGACTTCACCTCGACCACGTCGCCCTGCTTGCCGAGGCTGGGCACGTCCTCGGTCAGCACCAGCTGCATGCCGCCGTGCGGCCCCTTGATCATCTGATCGCGCCGCTTCGGCGCGTGCTTCCGCTTCGTCGCCATGACCGTCGCCTCGCGGTTGGTCCCGTTTCAGAACGGGATGTCTTCTTCTCGATCGCCCTGAGCCGGCGGCGGGTCCATCGGTTCGGGTTCTTCATCCCCGTAACCGGCGGCCGGGCCGTTGCTGCGGGCCGGGTTGCCCGCCGGCCGCGCCGGCGCCCCGCTGCGCATCGCACGCTGGCCGCCCTCGGCGTTGCCGCCGTCGGCCTTGGGTTCAAGGAACTGCATGTCGTTCAACAGCGAACTTCATCTTCTGCCGCTTCTCGCCCGCTGTCCTTGTCGTCCCAGGTGTCCAGCTTCAGGCTGCACTCCAGGTAGACCTGGTGGCCTTTCTTGAGGTACTGCTCGCACAGGTCGGCCATCTTCCGGCCCGTCCTCGCGGTTGTACGCCTCCACGTCAATGAAGACCGGGTCGTCTTCCCACTGGCCCGTCGATTGGTTCTTCTTGCGGTTGTTGACCGCGAAGCCGAACTTAGCGACGCGACCACCGTTGCTGAAATTCACCGTTTTCGGGTCTTCGACCATTCTGCCGATCAGCAGCACCTTGTTCAAATTCGCCATGGGGCGTCTCCTGTGCCGGAGGGAAGCGGATGCGTCCGCACCCCGGACCAAAAGGGTCCGGGAACGGGGTGTAGTATACATCCGTCTTCCAGAGCGTGCAAGCTCGGTAGGCGAACGGCGGCGTCCCGCGCTCCTCTTTCGAGTTGCGGCTAAACGGATTGCGCCCGGCGAAGCGTTTATTACTCTTCTTTCACCTCCGCCATCGGCCGCCGGCCGCGCGGGCCGCGCTCGCCGCGCTCCTCGCCGCCGACCGCCGCGCCTTCCTCGTCCGGCGGCGGTTCGTTCACCGTCGGCAACGCCACCATGTGTTCGTCGCGCGCCACGGCCAGCATCGGTTCCACCAGCTTCTCGTCCACGTGCAGGATCATCATGCGGATGATCATCTCGTTGAGCGAGCAGTCGTCGCTCGATGTTGACGACGTTCTTGCCCTCGGTGCGGAAATAGGTCAGGTAATACAGACCCTTTTTGTGGTTCTTGATGGGGTAGGCCAGGCGGCGTTCGTCCCACGACCGGCTGGCCAGCACTTCGGCCTGGTTGCGCTCCAGTATCGCGTGGAGTTTCTGCGCGGCGGCCGGGGCGTCGTTGGCGACCTTGTTCGTGTCCAAAAGGAACATGCATTCGTAGACGTTGGCTGGCATTCGTGACTACCCGTTCAGTTGAGGTTTTTTCCGCCCTTGTCCTTGTCCTTCGCTTCCGCGTTGTACTGGTTCATGGCCGCCTCGGCGCCCTGCCGCACCCAGACCATCACGGCCTGGGCCGCCAGCGCCACGGCGTCCTCGATCACCGCCCGCTCGGCCGGGCGGAAGCGGCCCAGCACGTGGTCCACGGCGTCGTCGCGCGGGGCGTCCACCCCGATCCGCAGCCGGGCGTACTCGACGCCGCCCAGGTGGTTCTGAATGTCGCGCAACCCGTTATGGCCGCCGTGCGTCCCGCGGGCGCGGACGCGCAGCTTGCCCAGCGGCAGGTTGATGTCGTCGCACACGACCAGCAGGTCCGCCGCCGCCGCCTGATAGAAGTCCAGCACCTGGCGGACGGATCGACCGCTCAGGTTCATGAACGTCTCCGGCTTGACGAGAAGAATCTTCTCCCCGTCCTCATGCAGCTCGGCCAGCTGGGCCTGGAACCGGCTCTGGAAGCGGCCGGCGTGCGAACTCGCCGCCAGGGAATCGACCACGTCGAAGCCGACGTTATGCCGCGTTCCCTGATAGCGGCCGCCCGGATTGCCCAGACCGACGACGACCTTCATCGCATGAAATGATGAATGATGAACGATGAATGATGAATCAAGAAGGTCTTTGATTCATCATTCATCGTTCATCATTCATCATTCTCCTTCAGCTTCTTCCGCGGCCACGCGGCGGCCGACGATCTCCGGCTCGACGGCGCCCGCGGCGGCCTCGGCCGGGGCCTCCGGCTCGGCCTGCGGCGCCGTGACGTGGACCACGATGGCGTCGGCGTCGGCCAGGGCCTTCACGTCCGGCGGCAGCGTCAGGTCGCGCACATGGACGGCGCTGCCCACTTGCAGCTCGTTGATGTTGACCCGGATCGAGTCCGGCACCGCGACGGCCGGGCACTCGACGTCCAGCGTATGCAACTGCTGGTCGAGGACGCCGCCGGCCGCGACGCCCGGAGCGATGCCGCGCAGCTCGATCCGCACCGGCACGTGGATGCGCTCGTCGGCGGCGACGCGGCGGAAATCGACGTGCAAGATTTCCTGGCCCAACGGGTCCCACTGGACCTCCATGACCTGGGCCTTCTCCGCGCCGCCTTCCAGCTGGAGATCGACGACGCGGGCGCCGTGGCGGATCGCGGCGGTCAGCTCGTCGTGGGACAGGGCGACGGAAATCGTCTCCTGCTTATGTCCGTAAATCACGCCGGGCGTTTGGCCGCGTTCGCGCAGCTTCCCCGCCTTGCGGCTGCCGCGACCATCCCGCTTGCCGACCTTCAGCACCGCCGTTTCGGCCATGTTCGTCCCCGTGCCGCCAAACAAAAAGGGAACACCTCGCATCGCGGATGTTCCAAATACCCGGCCGGTAATGGAAAGGAGTATTATTTCAGCCGGGGCAAGGATCGGCAAGGGGGCGCCTTGATTTCTTCATGGTGGGCGACTCGCTCCGCGAGTCGCGGATGAGGTTCCAGAACTGGCGGCGGCGGTCGGTTCATGGCCGGCGCGACTCGCGGAGCGAGTCGCCCACCATACCTCACGGCTGCTTCTCGATCAGCGATTGCGTCTTGACGATGGTGTGTTCGAGGGGGAATGTGTGAAAGGTGGTCAGGCATAGGCAGCCGGGCCGGCCGTCGGCGGTGACGAAGCCGAGCGGCGCCACGTCGATGCGGTGCTGGGCCGGGAACGTGTGGATCAGGCCGCGCTTCTCGCCGTCGGCTCGCAGCTCGTCCTGCACGTGGAGGAAGATCTCCGGCGGCAGCGTCTCGACCTGGAAGCTCATCTGGTAGTGGATGCCGTGGGCGCAGGGCAGCTTGCCGCTGTACTCGCCGCGCAGCCGGTAGTGGAGCAGGCGACGACGTTCGGGCAGTTCCTGATCGGCGGCGGCCGCCACCTCGGTCAAACAGACGTCGGCGTTCTCCCAGGTGATGACGTGGCCGGTGCGGGTGATGCGGACGGTCAACTCGTAATCGTCGCGGCGGATCTTGCGCACGGCGAGAATGTCGAACAGCTCGGGGTGCAGGTGGCGCCCGTAGAGCTGAAAGACCAGATCGGTCACCGGAGGTCGGAGAAAATACACGCCCATGACGACGACTTCGGTTCGGTTGGGCCTCCTCATCGGAAACAGCCTCCCCGGAATTATAGCAGCGCAGGCGCGCGTCACAATGCGTCTTCCGGCGGTCGTCGCCGTCCCGCTCCGGCGGCCCCGGCGACTGTTCGGATTGTCCCAGGAGCGCCTACGAGGACCAATGGTCAAGCAACGGCGACGGGTCGGACAAGTCTGTGAGCAGCACGTCCGGCCGGTGGTCGGCCAGCTCTTCCTGGCTGTGCCAGCCGGTGCAGACGGCGGCGGCGCGGGCGCCGATGGCGCGGGCGCAGCGAACGTCCAGCGGCGTGTCGCCGACCACCCAGATGCGGCCGGGGTCGGCGGCGCCGTTGAGGACGCGATGAACTTCCGCCAGGGCCTCGCGGGCCACGTCGTCGCGGTCGAAGTGGTGGTCGCCGAAACCGCCGACGGTGAAATGGTCGTACAGGCCGAAGTGGCCCAGCTTGACGCGGGCGCCGTCGCGGACGTTGCCGGTCAGCAGGCCGACCAGCACGTCGTCGCGCCCACGCAGCTGTTGGAGCAGCTCCGCTACGCCGGGCAGCACTCGGCCGGCGTTCCGCTCCAGGCAGGCCGGCAGGCGACGCAGATACGCCGCCGTCAGACGCCGCAGGTTTTCCGGCGTCTCGTCGATGACGTGCATCCGGAACAGGTCGCGGATGATGGCGCGGTCGGTGCGGCCGCTGAGCTGGAGCTTTTCGATGAGGTGCGTAATGCCGAACTCGTCGGCCAGGGCCGCTTCCAGGGCCGCCTTGCCCGCGCCGCCGCTGGCGATGAGGGTGCCGTCGATGTCGAACAGGCAAACGATCATGCGAATCCTTCCAAAGCAGCAGGGCGGGCCTCTCGGCCCACCCTAGCAATGATGCCTTAAGGGAGAGAATATTCCCGCGCTGTGGAGGCGGGTTCATGGAGTGATGCGCGTGCCGAGGACTTCGAGGAAGCGGGCCAGCCATTGCGGGTGGGCCGGCCAGGCGGCGGCGGTGACGAGGTTGCCGTCGGCGTGCGCCCCCTCGAAGCCGACGTCGATCCACCGACCGCCGGCCGCCCGCACCTCTGGCGCCACGGCCGGGTAGCCGGAGCAGGCGCGGCCCTCGACGACGCCGGCCGCCGTCAGCAGCTGGACGCCGTGACAGACGGCGGCGATCGGCTTTTTCGCCTGGGCGAAGTGGCGAACGATCTGGAGCACCTGCTCATTCAGCCGGAGGTACTCCGGCGCTCGGCCGCCGGGAAGGACGAGGGCGTCGTAGGACTCCGGCCGCACGTCGGCGAAGGCGGCGTTGAGGGCGAAGTTGTGGCCGGGCTTCTCGGTGTAGGTCTGGTCGCCCTCGAAGTCGTGGACGGCCGTGCGCACCTTGTCGCCGGCCGCCTTGCCGGGACAGACGGCATGGACCGTGTGACCGACCATCCGCAATGCCTGGAACGGAACCATGACCTCGTAGTCCTCGACGAAGTCACCGACGAGCATCAGGATCTTTTTTGTCGGCATAAGGGACCCTCTTCTTGTCTTGTTCCGAGCGACAAGCATCGCGCTCTCCGCAATGCCCCCCTCAATAGAACATATTACGGGCCGATGCAAAGATGAAGCCGTACATGCAATACATGAAGATGAACACGACCTGGGCTGCCAGCACGATCACGCCCAGCACCCGGCGCGTGGTCGTCTCGTTCGGGCTGAGGAAGCCCACGCTGGCCACCGCCAGGCACAGAAAGCCGAAGAGCATGCCCCAAGTATAGACGTGCATCGCCTGACGGGCGTAGATGTGAGTCTCGTCCACGTCGTCCTGCAATCCCTTCTTCGTTTTGTCCCAAGCGTCCTTCTGCGCCTTCTTTTCCGCGTCCGACAGACCGCCGGACTTGCTCTTGTCGTTGGGCTTGTCCTTGTCCGGGTTGACGTCCGGAGGAAAAGCGGGCCGGGCGGCGTCGGGGTCCACGGCGCTGTCGGGATTGAAGAGGCGGTGGATCCGCTGGTCGCCGGCGTCGATGGCCGCCTTCCTGGCTAGCTCGCGCGTCACGTCCAGCAGCGGCAGGAACATGAACAGCACCACGAAGCACGTCCCGACGCCGAACAGCACGGTGAAAAAGGCGCTGGCAATGGAACTGGATTGCGTCAGCGGGCGCATGGGATTGCTCTCCGAGGAAGAGGGCATGGGACGGGGTTCCGCCGTTCGTCGCGGCGGGAACGGGTCGGCCGGGGCGCGGTCGGCAGTTCGCCGCGGCGGATAGGTTTCGGCCGGCGGCGCACGCTCGGCCCATCGCGAAAGCACGCGCAGCCCGCCCTGCTCTATGAGCAGCATGGCGCCGCACTTTCGGCACTCGAACGACCGGCCGACGTCCCCCTCCGCCAGGTCGTACAGGGCGTCGCAGCCGGAGTTGGGGCAGATGTTGGTCATGGTTCGGTCGGGGCACTGGGCCGTCGTTCCAGCCGTCGCCCTGGCCGGGCGACGGCTGAAACGGAATGCTACCGCCGCGGCTGGGGGCCGGCAAGGAAAAAGATCGGGAAATGCACCGACGGCGCCGACGCAACCCGCCGAGTCACAGGCCGTACAGCGGCGCATACTTCCCGCGCAGGTAACGGAGCAGCGGCTCGTGACTCAGCGGCCGGCCCGTGACCTTCTCGCACAACGGCGCCGCCCGCCAGCGCCGGCCCTCGCGGTGGATCTTCTCGTTCAGCCATCCCTTGAGCCGGCCGAACTCGCCGAGGCGGAAGTCGGCGTCGAGGTCACCCAGGTCGCGCCGCGCCGCCTCCATGAACTGTGCGGAGTAGAGATTGCCGAGTGTGTACGTCGGGAAATAGCCGATGCCGCCGAAGCTCCAGTGGATGTCTTGCAGGCAGCCTTCCCGATCCGTCGGCGGCGTCAGGCCGAACGACTGCCGGAACTTCTCGGCCCACGCCGCAGGCACGTCGGCCGGTTTCAGGTCGCCGCTCACCAGCCCCTGCTCCAGCTCGAAGCGGAGGATGATGTGCATGTTGTACGTCGCCTCGTCGGCCTCCACGCGGATGAACGACGGCCGCACGTCGTTGATCGCGAAATAGAAGTCGTCCGGCTTCACGTCGCGCAACGCTTCGGGGAACGTCGCCTGTGCCTTCGGGAAGAAATGGTCCCAGAACGCCCGGCCGCGGCCGACTTGATTCTCCCACAAACGCGATTGCGATTCGTGGATTCCCAGCGAGGCGTAACTCCCCCGCGGCGTGCCGTGGTGCTCGGCCGGCAGCCCCTGCTCGTAGATGGCGTGGCCGGATTCGTGCAGCACGCCGAAGAAGGACTCGCTGAAAAAGCGAGGGTTGTAGCGCGTGGTGATGCGGCAGTCGCCGGGACCGACGCCGCTGCAAAACGGGTGCGTCGTCACGTCCAGCCGGCCGGCGTCAAAGTCGAAGCCGATGGCGGCCGCCGCCTTCCGGCCGAGCGCCTGCTGCCGCTCCACGGGATATTCCCGGTCCAGGATGTCGCGCGGCGCCTTGCGGCCCGACGACGCGATGGCCTGGACCAGTGGAGCGAGTTCCTGACGCAGGGCGGCGAAGACGCGCGTGATCTCGGCGGTGTCCGCACCCGGTTCATACTCGTCCAGCAGGGCGTCGTAGGGGACGCCCTTGCAGCCGACGGCCTGCGCCTCCTCGCGCTTCAGGGCGACGATCTTCTCCAGCCACGGCCGGAACGCGTCGAAGTCGTCCGCCTGCCGCGCCTCCTGCCAGACCTGCTGGGCGCGCGTCGAGACGCGGGCCAGCTCCTCGACCAGCCGTTGCGGCAGCTTCACCGCCCGGTCGTAGCCGCGGCGGACCTCACGGACGTTGACGGCGGCGTCGGACGCCGGATCGCGCATGAGGTCGCTCGCCTCAATGGCAGCCAGCAACTCGCCGACGACGGGGGCCGTCGTCATCTCATGCGTCAGCCGAGCCAAGAGCGCCATTTGTTCGCCGCGGTGGGCGGAGCCTTTGCGCGGCATGTAGGTGCGCTCGTCCCAGCCGAGCAGCGAGGCGCAGGAGCCGAGGACGGCCGCTTCGCGGACGCGGGACAGGAGTTCCGTATAGGCTTGGTGCGAATCCATGGCGCGTGTCTCCGAAGTGAACCAGCCCGGAGCGCGAGCGACGGGGTTCGACGAACCCCGTCGCTCGCGCTCCGGGCTGGTGAAAGCGATTTACGCGATATTCATGCTCAGCAAGAACTCCGCGTTCGACTTCGTCTTTCTCATGCGGTTGACGAGCAGCTCCATCGCCTCGACGGGGTGCATGTCGGCCAGCACGCGCCGCAGCGCGCGCACCCGGTCCACCTCGTCGGGGTGCATCAGGTTCTCTTCCTTGCGGGTGCCGGAGCGGTTGATGTCGATGGCCGGCCAGACGCGCTTGTCGACCAGCCGGCGGTCGAGGTGCAGCTCCATGTTGCCGGTGCCCTTGAACTCCTCGAAGATCACTTCATCCATGCGCGATCCCGTGTCGATCAGGGCCGTCGCCAGGATCGTCAGGCGAGCCGCCTTCCTCGACGTTGCGGGCGGCGCCGAAGAAGCGCTTCGGCTTCTGCATGGCGTTGGAATCGAGACCGCCGGACAGCAGCTTGCCGCCGGAGGGCGCCTCGGTGTTGTGGGCGCGGGCCAGGCGCGTGATCGAGTCGAGCAGCAGGACCACGTCGCGGCCGTCCTCGACCAGGCGCTTGGCCTTTTCCAGGGCGATGTCGGCGACGTGGACGTGTTCCGACGACGGCTCGTCGAACGTGCTGGCCACCACCTCCGCGTTCTGGCCGGCGACCGTGCGCACCATGTCGGTGACTTCTTCCGGCCGCTCGTCGATCAGCAGCACGATGAGGTAGCATTCGGGATGGTTCTGCTTCAGCGCCAGGGCGATCTTCTGGAGCAGCACCGTCTTGCCGGCCCGCGGCGGCGACACGATCAGGCCGCGCTGGCCCTTGCCGATCGGCGTCACCATGTCGATGACGCGGGCGGCCAGCTCCTCGGCGTTGGTTTCCAGGACGAGCCGCTGGTTGGGGTGCAGCGGCGTCAGGTCCTCGAACACCGTCGGCCGGGCCTTCTCTTCCGGCTCGTGGCCGTTGACCAGCTCCACCTGCATCAGGGCGAAGTTCTCCTGCCCCTCGATCGGCAGACGGATCGGACCCTCGACGACCAGGCCGGTGCGCAGGCCGAGCCGGCGGATCTGGCTGGGCGAGACGTAGATGTCTTCCGGCGAGGCGAGATAGTTGTGGGCGGCGCTGCGCAGGAAGCCGTAGCCGTCGGGCAGCACTTCCAGCGTGCCGGAGCCGCGAACCACCTCGCCGCGTTCGACCTGGCGGCGAACGACGGCCACGATCAGCTGGCCGCGGTTCATGCCGGTGTGTTCGGCGATGCCCTCGCGCTCGGCCAGGGCGAACAGCTTGGGCATGGGCAGCCGATAGAGGTCGTCCAGGCGCAGATTCGATGGGACGCGCCCGCCCGGCGGCGGGGCGACGACGGGCGGCGGCGGGGCCACGGCCACGTCGATGGGTTTGCGTTGCAGTCGTTTGCGGGTCAGGTTGCCTGGCCCTTCGTCGCTACGGGCGACGGCCATAATGCTTCCTCCAATTCAGGATGGGACAATTCCACGTGTCAGGCCCCCGGCGGGTTCGCCCTGGCGAAGCGGCGCGGCTGCGGCCGCGCTCTCCCGAATCCGGCGGCGAGAAAAAACGACAAGTCTTTTCCGAGATAATCCAGGGACTCACGATAAGTTGGCTGCGGACTTCAATGTGACCCCGACGACACGCCGAGGCGGAAAAAAGTGAAGCCAGCGGACAGGGACGATTGGGCGGGGCGCATGTCCTCACTTCATTGTAGCAGGCCGCGGTGAATATTCCAGTCAAGATATTGCGGCAAGGCGAGCAGAAGCAGGAATGATACCCGTAGCCGCATTCGCCAGAATGCGGGTGAATGGCTGTCGGCCCGCATTCTGGCGAATGCGGCTACGGGTAAGGTATTCCCCGCCCCTCGCCCAAGAGCGCGTAGCTCTCCTGATGTACAGGCGCACCTGCGATGGCGGCGCCGTCGATCCGACACTACAATGCCCCTCGTCCGACCACGCCGCCCGCACCCCGTCGCCCCTCGGGAATCTCCATGCACTCCCTTGCCATCGGCCTTCTTCTTGCCACGGCCGCCGACGCCGCCCTGGCCCTGCCGGACGCACCCACGCCGACCGATCAGGCCGCCGCCAAGATGACCCTGCCGGACGGCTTCCACGCCACGCTCTTCGCCGGCGAGCCGGACGTGACCAAGCCGATCGCCATGACCACCGACGACCGCGGCCGCCTCTGGGTCGCCGAGTCGCACGATTACCCCCACTGGAAGACCGACGGCTCGGACGGAAACGACCGCATCCTCATCTTCGAGGATCGCAAGGGGACCGGCCATTTCGACTCGCGCAAAGTCTTCGCCGACCACGCCACGAACCTGTCCGGCATCGCGGTCGGCTTCGGCGGCGTCTGGCTCTGCTCGACGCCGAACCTGATTTACATTCCCCTCAAGCCGAACGGCGACGAGCCGGCCGGGCCGCCGCGCGTGGTGCTGGACGGCTGGGACCTCAAGGCCAAGCACAACGTCTTCAACCAGCTGGTGTGGGGCCCCGACGGCTGGTTGTACGGCTGCAACGGCATCCTGTCCAACTCGCGCGTCGGCAAGCCGGGGACGCCGGACGCCGGGCGCGTCGCCCTCAACTGCGGCGTCTGGCGCTACCACCCCGTCACGGAGAAATTCGAGGTCTTCGCCCTGGGCACGACGAACCCGTGGGGACTCGACTTCGACGACCGCGGCGAGGCGTTCATCACGAATTGCGTCATCAAGCATCTGTTCCACGTCATCCCCGGCGCCCACTACCAGCGGATGTTCGGGCCGGACCTGGACGCGAACAGTTACGGCCTGATGGAGAGCTCGCCGACCACATCCACTGGGCCGGCGGCGCCTGGACCAGTTCGCGCGGCGGCGAGGGGGCGCACGGCGAGGCCGGCGGCGGCCACGCCCACGCCGGCGCGATGGTCTACCTCGGCGACAACTGGCCCGACGAGTACCGCGGCCACATCTTCATGTGCAACATCCACGGCAGCCGCGTCAATCAGGATATTTTGGAGCGCACCGGGTCGGGATACGTCGCGCACCACGGCAAGGACTTCCTGTTCGCCAACGACCCGTGGTTCCGCGGCCTGGCGCTCTTGTACGGCCCCGACGGCGGCGTCTACGTCAGCGACTGGTGCGACACCGGCGAATGCCACAACTACGACAACATCACGCCGACGACGGGCCGCATCTACAAGGTGACGTACGGCAAGCCGGCCTCGGTGTATGTGGACTTGGCCAAGATGAGTGACGAGGAGCTGGTCCGCGTGCAATTCCGCAGGAATGACTGGTTCGCCCGCCACGCCCGGCGATTATTGCAGGAGCGAGCCAAGGAAGATAAACTGGACCGCAAAACGGTTCAACCGGCGCTGATGAAGATGCTGGCGGAGGCGAAGGAAACGTCGCTGCGGCTGCGGGCGCTGTGGACGTTGTACGTCATCGGCGGCCTGGACGAGAAGGCGTTGACCGGCCTGCTGGACGACGGCGACGAGACCGTGCGCGGCTGGGCGGTGCGGCTTCTGGTCGAGGACAAGAAGCCGTCGGACGCCGCCACGGCGAAGTTCGCGGAGATGGCGCGGAAGGACCCGTCGGCGTCGGTGCGGCTGGCGCTGGCGTCGGCGCTGCAGCGGATGCCCTCGGCCGCGGCGTGGCCGGTCGCGGAGGGATTGGTCGGCCATGAAGAGGATGCGAAGGATGCGAATCTGCCGCTGATGATCTGGTACGGGATCGAGCCGCTGGTCCCGACCAATACGGATCGGGCGGCGGGGCTGTTGATGAAGGCGAAGATACCGCTGGTGCGCGAGTACATCGCGCGGCGGATCGCGGCGGGGGCGGAGTAGCCGTCGTTTAGCCGCGGTTCGCAGAACCGCGCTCCTCCAAGCGCGGTTCTGCGAACCGCGGCTAAACGAAAGCGCTAGACGGGGCGAATCAAGGGGGTTCCATGCATCGCATTGTCGCCGCGTTTTTTCTGTTCGCCGCAGTCGCCCCGGCCGACCCGCCCAATGCGCTGAAGCCCCTCGTCCGCGTCCTGCTGGCCACCGACGACGCGGCAGTCCAGCGCGATGTGCTACAAGGCATGATCGACGCCCTGCAAGGCCGTCGCCTTGCCGCCCCCGACGGCTGGGCGCAGGTCCAGAAGAAGCTCGCCGCCAGCGCCAATCCCGAGGTCCGTGAAAAGACACTTCTCCTCTCGGTGATGTTCGGCGACCCCGAGGCGACGGCGGCGCTGCGGAAGGCGGCGGCCGACCCCAACCGCGACGAATCGGCCCGGCGCACGGCCCTGCAAACGTTGGTGGAGGCGAAGGCGTCCGAGCTGACGCCGCTCCTGCGCGACCTGCTGGCCGACCGCGCCATGCGCGGCCCGGCCCTCCGCGCCCTCGCCGCCTTCAACGACCCGGAAACGCCGGCGATTATCCTGAATCATTACAAGGACTACTCGGACGCCGAGAAGGCCGACGCCGTCGCCACGCTGGCCTCGCGCCCCGCCTACGCCACGGCCCTGCTCGACGCGATGGGGCGCGGCGACGTGCCGACGCGCGACCTGTCGGCGTTCACGGCCCGGCAGCTGCTCGGCTTCAACGACAAGGCCCTGTCCGAAAAGCTGACGAAGGTGTGGGGCGCGATCCGCCCCGCGTCCGGCGACAAGACGAAGCTGCTGGCCCATTACCTGTCGCTGACGCCGCCGGACGCCTTGAAGAAGGCCGACCGTGCGCACGGCCGGGCCGTCTTCGTCCGCACCTGCGCCAAATGCCACACGCTGTTCGACGACGGCGGCAAGATCGGCCCCGACCTGACCGGCTCGCAGCGCGTCAATCCGGAATACGTGCTGACCAAGGTGCTGGACCCCAGCGCCGTCGTGGCGAAGGACTACCAGATGACGGTTTTCAACCTCGCCGACGGCCGCGTCGTCAACGGCATCGTCAAGGAGGAGAACGACAAGGTCGTGACGGTGCAGACGCAGAACGAGGTGCTGCGGCTGAATAAAGCGGACATCGACAGTCGCAAACAGTCGGCGCAGTCGATGATGCCGGACGGCCAGCTGGCGATGATGAGCGACGCGGAAGTGCGCGACCTGATCGCCTACCTGGCAGGCGCCGACCAGCCGCCGCTGCCGAAGCCGTGAACCGCGGCCGACTGCTTCCCCCCTCTCCCCTCGGGGGAGAGGGGTTGGGGGTGAGGGGCAACGGTTTCAGAGACTCCGCCCCTCACCCCCAACCCCTCTCCCCCGAGGGGAGAGGGGAGCAGGAACGCCTCGAGGAATTCATGTCGGAAGCCCACGACCCCTACACAGCCTTACACCACCGCGATTATCGTCTGCTGTTGGCGGCCGGCGTCCTGGCCAGCGTCGGCGCCGAGATCCAGGCCACGGCCGTCGGCTGGGAGCTGTACCTCCGCACCGGCTCGGCGGCCGCGCTCGGCTTCGCGGGGCTGGCGCAATTTCTGCCCGTCCTGGTGCTGGCGCTGCCGGCCGGACAGGCGGCCGACCGCTACAGCCGCCGCCTGCTGTTCCAGATCGCCCAGGCGGCGGCGGGCCTGGCCGCGCTGGGATTGGCCGCCCTGTCGTACTGGAACGGGCCGGTCGAGCTGATCTTCGCCTGCCTGGTGCTGGCCGGGGCCGCCCGCGCCTTCAGCGCACCCAACCGCTCATCGCTGCTGCCGCAGGTCGTGCCGCCGGAGGCGCTGGGCAACGCCGTCGCCTGGAACAGCAGCGGTTGGCAGGTCGCCAACGTGGCCGGCCCCGCCCTCGGCGGCGCGGCGCTGGCCGTCGCCGGCGGCCGTGCGGGGCCGGCCTACATCATCGCAACTTTTTGCTGTCTGATATGCGTCCTTCTGCTGGCGCCCGTCCGGCCGCGCTGGGCCGCCGCCCGACCTCGCGGAGCCCGATCGTTGGCCTCGCTGGTGGCGGGCGTGCGGTTCGTATGGCGGACGGAGTTGCTGCTGGCGGCCATCACGCTGGACCTGTTCGCGGTGCTGCTGGGCGGGGCGACGACCCTGCTGCCCATCTACGCGACGGACATTCTTCGCGTCGGCGCGGTGGGGCTGGGTTGGCTGCGGGCGGCGCCGGCCCTCGGGGCGGTCGTCATGGCGGTGTGGCTGGCCCACCGGCCGCCGATGCACCGGCCCGGCGTCTCGCTGCTCGCGGCCGTGGCGGGTTTCGGCGCCGCCACGATCGTCTTCGGGTTCTCGACGGAGTTCTGGCTGTCGTTCGTCATGCTGGCGCTGACCGGGGCGCTCGACAACGTCAGCGTCGTGGTGCGCGGCACGCTGATGCAGACCCTGACGCCGGACGAGATGCGCGGCCGCGTCGCCGCGGTGAATTCCGTATTTATCAGCTCGTCCAACGAGCTGGGCGGCTTCGAGTCGGGCGTGGTTGCCGCCTTGTTTGGGTCAGTCGCGTCGGTGGTGAGCGGCGGCGTCGGCACGATCGCGGTGGTTCTGCTCACGGCCTGGCGGTGGCCGCGTCTGGTCCGTCTCGGCCCGCTGCACACCTACCGGCCGGCCGACGCCGACGCGGTGGACGAGGCCGAACGGGCGGCGGCGGATCGACGGGAAGGGAAGCCGCGGCTGCGCAGCATCCACGAGCTGACGACGGAGGAAGCATACCGGCTGGCTGCGGAGCGCTTCGGCCACGAATTGCCGCCGCTGGAGGCGGTCGAAAACGAGGACTGGGGCCGCGACTACGTGCTGCAACACTTCCAGCGGCACGCGCCCGAGGAACTCGCGGCGGCGGGGCTGACCTGGGACGCGCCGAACGATGATTCAGACGATCTGGATTAGGGTTGTTTAGTTACCAGCCTGAAGCGCAAGCGAGGGGTTGCATGAATCCCTCGCTTGCGCTTCAGGCTGGCGAGCGCCTCTAATTGTGGGTGGAGGCGTTCTCCAGGTGCTTCTGGATCGACTCCCAGAGCGTCTGCGGGTTGACCGGCTTGGGGAACCAGGCGTCCACGCCTTCCGGCCCGGTCGTCAGGCCGAGGTCGCGCGGCGCCGTGCCGCTGACGGCGAACACCTTGAGGTCGGCCAGGCGCGGGTCGCGGCGAATGCGCGCCACCGTCTCGGGGCCGTCGCAGCGCGGCATGTACATGTCCAGCAGCACGAAGTCGGGCCGCTCGTGCGACGCCAGGAAGTCGAGGGCGGCCAGGCCGTCCTCCGCCGTGTCGCACTCCACGCCGTTGACGCTCAGCAGGCCGGCCAACAGCTCCCGGTCCTCGGCGTCGTCCTCGACCAGCAGCGGGCGGCGCTTGGCGGGCGCCTTCCCGGCCTCGCCGCCGGCCGTGCCTTCGCGGTCCAGCGAATTCACCACGTCCGACAGCTTCCGCAGGGTCGCCCCGGCCTCGTCGGTGCGGCCGGCCGCCCACTGGCGCTCCAGCAGGTTCGTCAGCAGGCTGATCTTGTTGAGGCGGTTGCGGAGGGCGTGCGACGGCGCCGGCCGTTTGGCGGCGGCCGCGGGGGCCTGCGTGCCGGCCAGTTCCCCACGGATGACCTTGATTTCGGGCGGGGCCTCCACCCCGATCCGCACCACGTTGCCCCGCACCCCCAGAATGTGGACGGTGATTCCGGACTGCGGGAAAACGATCTTCTCTTCCGCGCGACGTGAGAGTACCAGCATGAGTGGGCCTCCATCCCCAGTGCAAGGATGCACAAAAGGCGTTGGTGCGTTTCCAAACGCAGCGCGTGCGAGAATAGCACAGACGGCCGTTCGAGGGCAAGCCCCCGATCCCCTCTTTTTTGGCCGGCGCGAAGGCGGTCGGTCGCTTCTCCTTGTATTCCTTGGCGCCGGCGGGTAGTGTCCCCGGCCGGCGGTTCCAACGCCCGACGGCAAGGAGGCTGCGGGATGGCAACTATTTCATGGGGGCCGGTCGCATCGGTCGGTCCGCGGCGGCTGACCGAGCGGTGCTGGCCGCCGCTGCTGGCGCTGGCTGGCTTGTGCGGCGTCCTCTTCTTCTACGGCCTGGACGCCGGCGAGCTGTATCGCACGGAAAGCCTGCGCGCCATCGTGGCGGCGGACGTCCTGCGCTCCGGCGACTGGCTCGTTCCCCGCCTTTACGGAGAGCCATTGCTGACCAAGCCGCCGGGCGCCTACGCCGCAATCGCCGCGGCGAGCGCGCCGTTCGGCGGCGTGACGGAATGGACGGCGCGGCTGCCGTCGGCCGTGGCGGCGACGCTGGTGGTCTTTCTGATCTACGGCTGTTTCCGGCGGCATTTCGGTGGCACGGGCGGCCTGACCGCGGCGGCGCTGTTGCCGTGTTCGCTGATGTGGCTGGACCGAGTCCCGTCGGCCGAGATCGACATGCTGCAAGTGGCGTGGGTGGCGGGGGCGGTGCTGTGCTTCCTGCGGGCGGTGGAATGCCGGGAGACGGCGTTCCCCTCACCCCTACCCCTCTCCCCCCGGAGGAGAGGGGTAGGGGTGAGGGGAACGGAATGGTTGTGGCTGCAGGCGGCGCTCCTGTGCGTGGCTGGCGGGACGATGACGAAGTGGACGGCGCCGGCGTTCTTTTACCTGACAGCGATCCCGTTTCTCCTCTGGCGGCGACGACTCTCGCTCCTCTGGAGCGGGCCGCACCTGGCGGCCGTGGGCGTCGCGGCCGCGCCCTGCCTCGCCTGGGCCGCGATGGTCGGCTGCCGCGTCGGCTGGCAGCCGCTCCTCGACACGGTAAGCCGTGAGGCGCTGCAACACCTGTCGCCGCTGCACCACGCCCGGCCCTATCCGTGGGGCGAGGTCGCCACGTTTCCGCTGCTGTTTCTGGCGACGAACCTGCCGTGGTCGGCGGCGGCGCTGCTGGCGCTGCATCCGAAGTTCGCCGGGCTATGGGACGAGCGCGGCCGGCGGCTGTGGCAGCTGCTCCATTGCTGGGTGTGGCCGAATCTGCTGTTCTGGAGCCTCGTTCCCGGCCACGCCTTCCGTCATGGGATGCCGCTGCAACCGGGGCTGGCGGGGCTGGCGGCGATGGTCTGGATCGCGTGGCGGACGGGCCGGCTGCGCTGGCCGTTGCCGCGCCTCAAGCCGGCGCACATTCTCGTCGGGTTCGTGGCGGCGTGGCTGGTCGTCAAGCTGGTGTTCGTCCAGGTGATCGTTCCGCGCCGGGACGACGGCCGATCGCCGCGGGCCAGGGCGGAACAGATCGCGGCGCTGGTGCCGGACGGCGAAACTCTGTATTTATGCGATCTCAAAGACGAGGGAATTCTGTTTTACTACGGCCGGCCCGCGCGGCGCGTGGCGAGCTGGGACGACCTCTCCAGAGACGGTGAAGCCCATTACTGCATCCTCACCGGGCCGGAGTGGGCGGCGCGGCCGTTCGCCCCCCTGCTGCAACTGCGGGACGAACAAGGCGATCCGATCGTGCTGGCTCAAGTGGGAGGAAACCCGGCGCGTCGCCCGCGGGCCGGCGGGCGGCCGGCGCTTATCGCCCCGCTGGCGGGCGGAGCTGCGGCGGCAGGATCCTCGGGTTCGCGCTGGGGATTGCTCCGGTGCAGATGACGAACGTGGCGACCAGGGCGAGGAGCGCGGCGGCGCCCAGCACGACCCCGGCCGCGACCCACAGGCCCAGCGCCGGGTTGGTCGGCGTCGGCAGCTCGGCGCGGCGGGCTTTCGTGGTCACGATGAGCGGGTGGTCCACGGGGCGGAAGCGCGGCGGTTTCCCCTCGCGCGTCTCGACCTCGCCCACCACGACCACCTCCAGACCGTTCTCGATGACTTCTTCCAGGACGGTCGCTCTGGGCAGCTCGCGCCCTGGCTCATCCGCGACGCCCGCCGCGAAAAGGACGAACTCACGCGCGATCGGCGGTCCACCAGCGTGCTCTCCCCGTAGCGCTTCTGCAGCATCATCTCGAAACCCAGCCCGCTCTCCTTCGACGTGTCGATCACGCCTTCTTTCTTGGCGGTCACGTCGTCGAACTGGGCGTCGGCGAGGTCCAGGTAAGCCCGGCCCGTCTCATCCTCGATCGCCACGGCGACGCGCTGCACGTCGTCAACGATCGTGTGCCAGGTTTCGTGTTCGCTGGTGCTTTCGTTGGCCCCCGTCAGGACGGACGCCGCGCCGTAGCGGGTCGTCCAGCTCTTGATCTCGTAGGCCTGTTCCACCTTGAAATGGAAATAGAGGCAGGATTTGTCGGTCAACGGGCTTTTCAGCGGCGCCTCGCGGGCCGTGAGCCGGCCGCGGACGCGGCAGACGCCGTCGCGCATCTCCGCGACCTTGCACTTGACCACGCGGGCGGGCCTCACCTTCTTCCGACCGCTGCGGTACGCGAGGAAGCCGAGCAGGCCCGAGACGATGACGCCGACTATCAGGAGGCCGAAAGGGCACAATAGCGCGAGCCAGTTCACGTTCATGGCAACGCCTCCACGGAGGGCTTGGCGGACGCGGCCGCAGGGCCGGCGGGGCGAACCCGCCGCACGCCCTTCTTAGGCGCGGGGCGGGAAATACCTTACCCGTAGCCGCATTCGCCAGAATGCGGGTGAATGGCTGTCGGCCCGCATTCTGGCGAATGCGGCTACGGGTATCATGCCTGCTGCCGCTCGCCTTACTACTCGACTTCCGCGGTGAGGCCGCTCGGGTCGCGAGGAACCAGCCGGTTGTTGGCGCAGTCCACGAGCAAGTCCAGGTCCTCCAGTACGATGGCTCCGATCAAGGCCGTCGTCCGCTCCGGTTCGAGGACCGCGCGGAAGGTGCCGCGCCGGGCCAACAATTCCACCTCCACCTGGGTGACGAGCGACCGCACCGCCGTTCGCCGATCCGCATAGTGGATCGTGATCGCGCCGGCCTTGGGGAGTCCGAGCCGATCCGCAACGTCGGTCGGCAGCACGAGGTGCGTGGAACCGCTATCGACGACCCCCATGAGCTGGAAAGAGCGAACCTTGTCCGCGGCCAGGGCGCCCCCTTCCGCCATTTGCAGGTCGCGGTTGTTCAACACCAGGAACTCGACTTCCACCCATCCCATGTTCGCGCCTCCGTTTCCATGCCGCCCCGGAGAGGCCCGTGGCGCCGAGATTACTCGATCTCCGCAATGATGTGTTCCGGATCGCGGGGATACAATTTGTTGTTCTTGCAATCCACCAGCAGATCCAGGGTTTCCAGCACCACCGCGCCGATCAGGGCCGTGGTCCGATCCGGTTCCACGATGGAAAGGAAGACGCCCTGCCGGCCCAGCAATTCGAGGCGCACGTCCTGGACCAAAGGCCGCGTGGCCGACCGCCGATCGGCGTAATGGATCGTGGCCTCGCCGGATTTCGCAACGCCGAGTCGGTCCACGACGTCGGCCGGCAAGACGAGGAGGGTTGAACCCGTGTCCGCGTAGCCTTGCAGCTGGAAGCGCCGCACCTTGTCCGGAGACAAGTGGCCGGCACGCGCCAGGGCCAGGTCTTCGTTGTTCGACACCAGGATTTCGACGGCGACGCGCCCCAATGCTTCGTCTCCTTTGTCCGGCTCCGCACCCATCGCACGCCCTCCCCGAGGATGGCCCCCATCTCTCCCAGCGTACCGCAAGCGCGGCGCGGCCGCCATCCGAGAGCGCAGCGCGCGCGAACCGTCGTGCGCGCAAAGTTTCCTGCGCCCCTGTACGCCCGGACGCTCTGCTTGACAGAAAAACCGGACTGTCTTAGAGTGTGGCCTGCCCGGAGAGGAAGCCGGGCTTCGGCGCCCATCGCTCCTTCCTTCAAGCACAGGAGGCGCAGTTCGCCCCAAACCTTTCATCCCCCTGATTCACCGCTTTGAAGGGATGCCAGCGTTCGCCCCGTTACTCCGGCAAGTGTGGTCAAAACCACGGATAGGAAAGGACCCACGCACATGAAACGTCTCTTGAGTCTCTTCGCCGCCGCGTTCGCCCTGACGCTGACGGCGGCCCCGCAGTCCCGCGCGGACACAATGTTCTGGTACAACTGGACGCGCAACCCCTTCTCCATCGGGTTCGTCCAGCAGAACAACCAGAGCCAGGCGGGGACCGGCGGCGTCAACCTGATCGACCTGAACTCCAAGGCCGTCGAGGCCGACGCCACGCTCGGCACCGGCAACCCGGCCGCGGACATCCAGGTCATCAGCACCGCCGACGCGTCGAACCCGGACGTCATCAAGACGGGCGGAGGCAAGTACACGCTGACGCTCACCATCCAGAACAACGTCGTGGTCGCCGGCAAGGACACGGCGGGGCCGCTGTCCGGTTCGGTCACCTTCCAGGGCCAGCTGTTCAGCACCGGCGGCACCACCGCCACGGCCGCCAACATCGGCAACCACATTCTCAGCGCCACGGACTCCACCGGGACGCACGTGGGCCAGACTTTCGCCACGCTCATCCTCGGCGGCGAGCAGTACACGATCAGCTACTCCGGGTTCGCCGAGCCGGGCAACGCCAACGACTCGACCTTCGGCGCCATCTCGTTCCACATCAGCGGGGCGCCGTCCATCGTCGGCGGCAAGTCGCCCGAGCCGTCGGGCATGGTGCTGGGCTTCCTCGGCCTGACGGTCCTTGGCGGGGTCGTGTGCGCGCCCGCCGCCGCAAGCTGGTCGCGCTCAAGGCCATGGCCTGATCCCAGGGCCGCAACGCCGTCCTCCTCCCGCCGACGACCCAGCTCGCGCGTGGATCAGGGGAGGCCGCCGTCCGGGCGTACATTGTCGTGCCCCGGGCGGCGACTCCCACCGCCCTCGTTGGATTCGCCGCCTCGACCGCGCACCCGGGATTGGCCGACGCCGATGGACTTTGCCGCTTTCCATTTCCTGAAGCTCTCTCCGGGCGCTTCCGCAACCCGGCTCGCCGAGGGCGCCTTTCGCCGCACTTACCCCCATTCCACCGGCCGCCGACCGCCGCCCGGACGGCCGTAACCCCTGGGACACCCACGGATGCGAAAGCTCAACGTCAAATGGTTTCTGGCGCTCGTGATCGGGACGGCCGTGGTCGCCGGCTCCGTCTTCGCGCTGCACGCTTTCCAGTACCAGCGCATCGCCGCCGCCCTGCTCTGGCAGGCCCGTCGCGCCGAGGAGGCCGGCAAGATCGACTCCATGAGGCACTATTTGGAGCGCTATCTGGATTTCGCCCCGCAGGACGTGGAAGAGGCGGCCCACCTCGGCCAGCTCCTGGCCGGCGACCCGTTCGCCGCTTCCCTTGGTGCGCGGCGGCAGGCGTTCTTCCTCCTGAACAAGGTGCTGACTCACGATTCGGGTCGGCGGGACGTGCAGCGGCTGATCGTCAAGACGGGCCTGGAGATCGGCGAGCTGAACGCCGCCCGCCGCAGCCTGGAGGCGCTGACGAAGAGCGCCCCGGCGGACGCCGACCCGGCGGAGCGCGGCGAGCTGGAGGGCGACTGGGGCCGCCTGCTGGAGGCGGAAAAGAAGCCCGCCGAGGCGATCCCCTACTGCCGTCTCGCCGTCAAGGACGCTCCCTCGGACGAGAACAGCTACGGCCGCCTGGCCTGGCTGCTGCGCGCCCAGGACGGCACCGCCGCCGAGCGCCAGAAGAACATCGCCGAGGCGGATCAGGTCGTCCAGGCCCTCGTCGCCAACAACCCGTCGTCGGCGAAGGCCCACCTGACGCGCTGGCGCTACCGCCGCGAGTTCGACCTGCTGGACGTGCGCGGCCGGAACGACCCGGCGAAGCTGCCGGTGGACCAGGCGGCGGCCGAGGACGTGGACGCGGCGCTCGGCTTGGCGGCCGAGGACGTGGACGTGCTGATCGCCAAGGCGGACGCGGAGGCGCTCCTGGAGAAGGGCGACCGCAGCCACCGCGACCGGGCCTACGAGTGCCTGCAACAGGGGCTGAAATTGCAGGCGACGCAGGGGTACCACGGCGCGTCGGACATGGCCGAGTTCGACCTGCTCTGGCACCTGGGCACGCTGCTCCTGAGCGACCCCAAGCTGGCGGACGACGAGAACAAGATCGCGGAAGTGGAGCAAACGATCGCCCGCCTCCGCAAGACGCGCGGCCGGCCGGCCGCCGCCGACTACCTGGAGGCGCGGCTGCTGATTCAGAAGCAGGAATGGGCGCGGGCCGCCGCGCTGCTGGAGCGTACGCGTCCGGCGCTGGCGTCGCAGCAGGCCCACGCAGACCTGCTCGGCCAGATGGACCTGGCTTTGGGTCAGTGCTTCGAGGCGCTGGAGGAGTGGCCGCAAGCCGAGGCCGCGTTTCAGCGCGTGCTGGCCTGGGACCCGAACCGGCCGGAGGCGCGGGCCGGGCTGGGCGCGGCGCAGCGGATGCTGGGCCGCTACGACGAGGCGCTGGACAATCTCACGCGGGCGGCGGCCGGCAGCCCCCAGCCGGGCAAAGCGTGGCTGGAGGTCGCGCGGCTGGAGATCCTGCACCAGCTGCAGGAGGACAAACACGACTTTGCGAAGGCCGAGGACGCCATTGAGCGGGCGGCCGCCGCCATCCCGCGAGACGCCAAGGAATCGGTCGAGCCGGTGCTGCTGCGCGGAGATATTGGCGATCCAAAACAATGTGACCGACGCGGAGAAGCTGCTGCAAGACGCCCGGCAGGCGCGCCCGGATCGCGTCGAATTCTGGACGGCGCTGGCGGACCTGGCCGGCCGCCGCAACGACGAGAAGGGGGCGCTGGCGATCCTCGACGAGGCGGAGCAGACCCTGCACGACCGGGTCGAGCTGCGGGTCAGCCGGGCCGTCCACCTGGCCGCCGAGCCGACGCCGGAGCACCTCGCGGCCCTGGACGAGCTGGTGAAGAAGGACCGGGGCGGCTTCGGCGCCGACGACCAGGACCGGCTGCTGTCCGGGCTGGCGGAGGCGGAACTGCAGGCCGGCCGGGCCGCCGAGGCGGCGGCGCTGCTGGAGGAGCTGGGCCGGACGCCCGCGCACCGAACCGACCTGCGGCTGCGGCTGACGCTGTTCGACCTGTCGCTGCGCCGCTACGACGACGCGAAGGACGAGACAAGCCGCAAGGAGCGGCTCGACGCGGTGGATCAAACGCTGAAAGACATCCGCGAAGTGGAGGGAGGACGCGGCGCGTTCTATGAGCTGGGGCAGGGCCTGCGCTGGACGCACCTGGCGCGGCGGGACCCCAAAGACGCGCGGCGCTCACTGGACGAGGCCTGGGCCGCCCTCGACCGGGCGGCGGAACTGCAACCCAATTGGTCGGCTACAGCGCTGGCCCGCGCCGACGTGGCCGACCTGGGCGGCGACCCGGAGGGGATGATCGACCACTTGAAAGAGGCGGTGAATCTGGAACAAGGCCGCGCCGCGCCGCAAGTCATCGGGCGGCTGGTCGAGGCGCTGAGCCGGCGCGGCCGCTACACCGAGTCGCGCGAGTACCTCGCCCGGCTGCAGCAGTCGCTGCTGGTCAACTCGCCGCTGGGCAAGCTGGCCGCGGGCGTGGCGCTGAACACGGGCGACCTGAGCACGGCCACGGACCTGATCCAGGCCACGGTCGGCAAGGACAGCAAGGACTATCGCGATCTGCTTTTGCGGGGCCGCCTCCACGAGGCGATGCGCCAGGACAAGGACGCCGAGGACGACTACCGCAAGGCGACGGAGCTCGCGCCGAGCAACCGTCCGTGTGGATCGCCTACGTCCTCTTCCTGGGCAACCACGGCCGTGACGCGGAGGCCGCGGGCGTCGTCAAGAACGACGTCGCCGCCCGGGTGGCGAAGGAAAGCGCGGGGCTGACCGTGGCCCAGTGCTACGAGGTGCTGAGCCAGGCGACCGACGCCAAGACGGCCTACGACGCCGCTCTGGCGGAGCGGCCGGACGACCCGGTGGTGGTGCGGGCCGCGACGGCCTACCGACTGCGGACGGGCCGCATCCAGGAGGCCGTGCCGCTGCTGGACCGCATCGTGAAGCGCGAGGTCAATTCGCCCGATGCGGACGTGGAATGGTCGAAAAGGGCGCTGGCCCTGATCCTGTCGGGCAGCACCGATTACCGCGACTTCCGCCGGGCGGTGGATCTGGTGGGGCTGAAGCTGGACGCCAACGGCGTGCTGCTGCCCGAGCCGGAGTCCGCGCGGCAGGAGAGCGTCGAGAACCGCCGGGCGCAGGCGCGCGTGCTGGCCACGCAGCCGCAGCGCCAGTTCCGCGCCCGGGCGATCCAGCTCCTGGAAGGCTTGCAGTCCACCGACCCCGACGACCAATTCATTCTGGCCGTGCTCTACGACGCGGACGGCGCCGTGGCGAAGGAGGCCGAGGTGCTCAAGCAGCTGGCCTCGCTCGACGACCGGGCGGTCAAGCCGGACTACCTGTCGCAGTACGCGCAGGTGCTGCTGCGGCTGGGACGATCCGACAGGGCGCGGCTCGACGACGCGGCGGCGCTGATCGCCCGGCTGGAGCGGCTGGAGAAGGACCGCAACGAGGGCAAGGGCGCCTTCGCCACGGTGGAGCTGCGGGCGCGGCTGCTGGAGGCGCAGGGCCACGGCGACCAGGCCCTGGATTTGCTGCGGTCCTACGTCGCCCGCCTGGGGGCGAGGCCCGAGGAAATGCTGATGGTGGTCGGCTCGCTGGGCCGCCAGGGGCGTTTCGCCGACGCCTTCGATCTGTGCGAGAAGGAACGACTCTGGGAGAAATGCCCTCCGGAACTGGTGGGCGGCGTGTGCGAGGCCCTGCTGCGGGGAATGCCCATCGCCGACGCGCAGCGCGACCGCGTCCAGGCGTGGCTCGAGCGCGCCATCGAGAAGAACCCGAAAGTGGTCGTGCTGAAGATGCACCTGGCCGACCTGTACGACCTGCGCGGCGACTACCCGAAGGCCGCGGACGAGTACCGCGAGGTGCTGAAGGATGAGCCGGGCAACGTCGTGGCGCTGAACAACCTGGCCTTTCTCTTGTCGCAGCAGACGGGGCAGGGCCGCGAGGCGCTGCAGTACATCGAGGCCGCGGTCAACGGCATCGGCCGCCGCGCCGACCTCCTGGACACGCGCGGCTCGGTGGAGCTGGCGCTGGGTGAGACGCAGATCGCCCTGGCCGACTTCACGGAGGCCGTCAACGACGCGCCGACGGGGACGCGGCTGTTCCACCTGGCCCGCGCAGTACGAGGCCCGCGACCGTGAGGCCGCCGTCAAGACGCTGCAAAAGGCCAAGACCGATTTCGGACTGCAGCCGTCCAGCGTCCACCCGACCGAGCAGCAGATGTGTCAGACGCTGCTGACGGAGCTGAAGGTGAGGTAGGCGGATCGTTTAGCCGCGACCCGACAGGGGAGCGCGTGCAGAGAGCGCTCCCCTGTCGGGTCGCGGCTAAACGATCCGCAGGAACCGGGTCGCACCCCCTGAGAATGGAGTCTCACACGTGAAACTGGATCTCGATTTTCCGAATACTCTGGCCGACGACCTCGCCTTCCGCATCGAGATGCGCACCGCCCGCGTGGCGGTGGTCGGCCTCGGCTACGTCGGCCTGCCGCTGGCGGAAACCTTCGCCTGGGGCGGCTATCCCGTACTCGGCTTCGACGTGGACGAAGAGAAAGTCGCCAAGCTGCGGCGCGGCGAGAGCTACATCGGCCACATCTGCGCCGACCGCGTGGCGGAGCTGATCGCGGGCGGCCGCTTCGACGCCACCAGCGACCCCGACCGCTTCGTCGAAGCCGACGCCGTCGTCATCTGCGTGCCGACGCCGCTCGGCGAGGCGCGTGAGCCGGACCTGTCCTACATCATCCGCACCGGCGAAATGCTGCGGCCGCACCTGCGCCAGGGGCAACTGGTCATTCTCGAAAGCACCACCTACCCCGGCACCACTGAGGACGTGCTGCGGCCCATCCTGGAGGAGAGCGGTCTCAAAGCGGGCCAGGATTTCTTCCTCGCCTACAGCCCCGAGCGCGAGGACCCCGGCAACCGCGATTTCGCCACAAGAAATATCCCCAAAGTCGTCGGCGGCATGGACGAGACGAGCCTGCGGCTGGCGCTGGCGCTGTACGAGCCGGTGGTGGACGGCGTCGTGCCGGTGTCGGGGACGCGGGTGGCGGAGGCGTGCAAGATCCTGGAGAACACGTACCGCGCGGTGAACATCGCGCTGGTCAACGAGTTGAAGGGCGTGTTCACGGCGATGGGCATCGACGTATGGGAGGTGATCGAAGCGGCGAAGACGAAGCCGTTCGGGTTCCAGGCCTTTTATCCCGGCCCCGGCCTGGGTGGGCACTGCATCCCCATCGATCCTTTTTATCTGACATGGGCCGCCCGCAAGCACGGCCTGAACACGCGCTTCATCGAGCTGGCCGGCGAGGTGAACACGGCCATGCCGCAGTACGTCGTGGACCGCACGGCGGAGGCGCTGAACGACGCCGGCCGGCCGGTGAAGGGCAGCCGGGTGTGCGTGCTGGGCGTGGCCTACAAGAAGGACGTGGACGACCCGCGCGAGTCGCCGGCCTTCGAGATCCTGGAAAAGCTCCAGGCGCGGGGGGCGATCGTGACCTACAGCGACCCGCACGTCCCGACGCTGCCCCACATGCGACATCACGCCGTCCGCCTGGACAGCCAGCCGCTGACGGCCGAGTTGCTGGCGCGGCAGGATTGTGTGCTGCTGGTGACGGACCACTCGGCGTTCGACTGCGATTTCATCGTGCGCCACAGCCGGCTGGTGGTGGACACGCGCAACGCCACGGCGGGAATCGAGCCGGGCGACTGCCGCATCGTAAAGGCGTAACTCCTCCGAGCCGCGACCGTAAGGGAGCGGGGAGAAAACCGCTCCCTTATGGTCGCGGCTCTGACTACTACCACAAGGACGGCGTCATGGCGTTTTCTCTCGTGACCGGCGGCGCGGGCTTCATCGGCTCGCACCTTGTTGATGCGCTGCTCGCGCGCGGCGACCGCGTGCGCGTGCTGGACGACTTCAGCACCGGCAGCTGGGACAACCTGGCGGACGCGCGCGACCGCGTTGAAGTGGTGGAAGGCGACATTACCGACCCGTCAACGGTGCGGTCGGCGATGCGCGGCGTGGAGCTGGTGTTCCACCAAGCCGCTCTGGCGTCGGTGCCGCGCAGCGTGGCCAACCCGATGGCGACGCACCGCGTCTGCGTGGACGGCACGCTGCAGCTGCTGCTGGCGGCGCGGGACGCGAAGGTGCGCCGCGTGGTCTACGCGGCCAGCTCCAGCGCCTACGGCAACTCGACCCGGCTGCCCAAGTGCGAGACCGACCCCACGGCGCCGCTGTCGCCCTACGCCGCGGCCAAGCTGGCCGGCGAGCATTACTGCGCCGCCTTCAGCGAGGTCTACGGTCTGGAAACGATCCGTCTGCGCTACTTCAACGTCTTCGGCCCGCGGCAGACGCCGGACAGCCCCTATGCGGCGGTGATCCCGCTGTTCATCCGGGCGCTGACTTCGGGCCAAAGCCCGACCATCCACGGCGACGGCGAGCAGTCGCGCGACTTTACGTTCGTGGCGGACGTGGTGCAGGCGAACCTCTTGGCGGCGTCGGCGCCGGGCGTGAGCGGGCGCCTCTACAATGTGGCCTGCGGCCGGCGGACGAGCCTGCTGGAGTTGGTCGCGCTGCTCAACGAGCTGCTCGGTACGGACGTCGCCCCGATCCATGCGGCCTCGCGCGTCGGCGACGTGAAGCACAGCCTCGCGGACATAGAGCGGGCGCGCGCGAACCTCGGCTATCGGCCCATGACGGACATGAAAGAGGGATTGCGGCGCTGTTTGGCCTGGCATCAGGCGCGCGGGGAGCGAACCGTGAGCCGGCGGCCCGTCGGAGCGGTGTGACGTTGGTTAGCCGCGACGCGCAGCGGAGCGCTCCCCCACGCGCTCCGCTGTGCGTCGCGGCTAACCGAAAACTCACAAACCAATGTTGGCCAGAGCGTCCAGCAGCCGGCGGAACGCCCCGGCCGTCACCGGCGCCGCCGATTCGACGCGAAGCACCGCCTCCTCCAGGCGGTCGCGCGCCTCGGCGAGAACTCCGGCGTCGTGCTGATGGCGCAAGGCGTGAAGCAGTTTCGTCGCCCGATCCGTCAGCCGGTTCACGTCCTCCGGCGGCGCCCCGGCCGTCGTCTGCGGGTCGTCCAGCGCGTCCAGGAAGTCGGCGAGGGCCTGTTTCGCCTCACGGCCGAGGTGCGGCGTATCGCGCAGGGCAAGGGCGACGGCGTGCAGGGTCGCCGCCCGTTGCTCCGGCGAGGGCGCGGACTTCTTATCGGGTTCCGACATGACTTTGCTCCTTCCTTCGGATCGGCGCCTATCTTCCTAACAGGTATAGCAACGAATCGGTCGTTCCGCCCAGGCCGCCTGCTTGTCCTGTCCCATGCCATCTTCCCCTTTCAGTTTGCCGCGCTCCCCATCCGATAACAAGCATCAAGGGATTTGCCGCAGACCTCCGGAGCGCCGCCATGCCTCTGTCCATGTGGAAGCCGGCCGTCGTGGCCGCGGCCGTGAGCCTCGCCTTGTGGGCCGGCGCCGCCCGCGCCCAGGACTTTGAAACTACCCACCCCTACGCGATCGACCCTAACAAGCCGCACCCGATCCTCAAGGCGCTGCACGTGCCGCTGCCGCTGACCTGCTGGGCCAGTCACAACGGCGTCGGCTGCGGCAGCTTCCGCTCCGAATCGGTGTTCCTGTTCGGCTCCTGCCGGCAGTTCTTCGGCCAGCCGTGCCTCAACGGGCCGCCGCCCCCGCCGTGGGCGCCCGAGTCCCGCATCCCGCCGGGCGCTCCGGGCGGCGGCCCCGGCGACGGTCCCGCGGCCGGCCCTGGACGCGGCTGCAACTGCAACTGGTGACTCCCCCCTAGAATGAGGAGGGCGGCGCGGACACTCGCGCCGCCGCTCATACTCGGGAGCCGCACCATGAATCCGACCCCTCGGCCCTCCTTTTCGTTGCAAATGGCGTCCCCGGCCGACCCTGCGGCGATCGATCCGGTCTGCGGCATGTCCGTGGACCCGGCGACGGCGGCCGCGACGGTCGAACACGACGGACGCACCTACTTTTTCTGCAGCCCCTCCTGCGCACGCAAATTCGAGGCGGACCCGCAGCACTACCTGCACGGCGGTCCCGTCGGCATGAACCAGCCGGCGCCCGCCCCTCCTCCGCCGGCCGGGGCGAAGATTGAATACACCTGCCCGATGCATCCAGAGGTGATCCGCGACCGGCCCGGCCCGTGCCCGATATGCGGCATGGCCCTGGAGCCGCGCACCGTCCTCGGCGACGCGGGGCCGAACCCTGAGCTGGTGGACATGACCCGCCGCTTCTGGATCGGCCTGGCGCTGACCCTGCCGCTGCTGGCGATGATGGTCCTGGACCTGTTTGCTCACGCTTTCATGGAGGAATACGCTGTCTTTTTTGGCGCGGCGGAGTGGCTGCTGGCGACGCCGGTGGTGTTCGGCTGCGGCTGGCCGTTCCTGCAGCGGGCCGGCGTCTCAGTGGTGCGGCGCAGCCCGAACATGTTCACGCTGATCGCGCTGGGCGTCGGTGCGGCGTATCTGTTCAGCACGGCCGCGCTCGTGTGGTGGCCGGCGCTCGGCAAGAGTCTGTATTTCGAGACGGCGGCCGTGCTGGTGGTGCTGGTATTGCTGGGGCAGGTGCTGGAGCTGCGGCGCGCGGCCAGACCAACGCCGCCGTCCGCCGTCTGCTGGGACTGGCGCCGAAGACCGCCCGGCTGGTGCGGCCCGACGGCCGCGAGGAGGACGTGCCGCTGGAACAGGTCCAGGTCGGCGACGTGGTGCGCGTCCGGCCGGGCGAGCGCCTGCCGGTGGACGGCGTCGTCGTCGAGGGCCGCGGCGGTGTGGACGAGTCGATGCTGTCGGGCGAGCCGCTGCCGGTGGAGAAGGGACCGGCGTCGAAGGTGGCCGGCGGCACGCTCAACGGTTCAGGAACGCTGCTGGTGCGCGCCGAGCGCGTGGGGGCCGACACGCTCCTGGCCCACATCGTCCGCCTCGTCTCCGAGGCCCAGCGCAGCCGGGCGCCGATCCAGCGTCTCGTCGATCAGGTGTCGCGCTGGTTCGTGCCGGGCGTCCTGATCGCAGCGGCGCTGACATTCATCCTCTGGTTTTTCCTGGATTCCTCCGCATCGACCACGGATCGGCTGACGCACGCCCTGCTGAACGCGGTGGCGGTGCTGGTGATCGCCTGCCCGTGCGCCCTCGGCCTGGCGACGCCGATGGCGGTGATGGTCGGCGTCGGCCGCGGGGCCGAGATCGGCGTGCTGATCCGCGACGCCGAGGCGCTGGAGACGCTGGGGAAGGTGGACACGCTGGTCGTGGACAAGACCGGCACCTTGACGGAGGGCAAACCGCGCCTCGTCGGCGTGGAGACGGTGAACGGGTTCGACGAGGCGGAGCTGCTGCGATTGGCGGCCAGCCTGGAACGCGGCAGCGAACACCCCTTGGCGTCGGCGGTGGTGCGCGGGGCGGAGGAGCGCGGCCTATCCCTGGCGCGGGCGGCGGAGTTTCAGTCGATCGCCGGACAGGGCGTGGTCGGCGTCGTGGAAGGGCGGTCGGTGGTCCTGGGCACGGCGGCGCTGCTGGCCGAGCGGGGCGTGGCGGCGGACGCCCTGCGGACGCGGGCCGACGCCCTCCGCGCCGAGGGCGGCGGCGTGCTGCTGGCGGCGGTGGACGGCCGGCCGGCCGGCCTGCTGCGCGTGGCCGATCCGATCCGCCCCACGACGCCGGAAGCGGTGCGTTTGCTGCACGCGGACGGGTTGCGCCTCATCATGCTGACCGGCGACGGCCGCGGCACGGCCGAGGCGGTGGGGCGCAAGCTGGGCGTGGACGAGGTGATCGCGGAAGCGACGCCGGCCATGAAGAACGACGTGATCGGCCGGTTGCAGGAGCAAGGCCGCGTCGTGGCGATGGCGGGCGACGGCGTCAACGACGCCCCGGCGCTGGCCCGCGCCGGAGTGGGCATTGCGATGGGCAGCGGCACGGACGTGGCGCTGGAGAGCGCCGGCGTGGCGCTGGTGCGCGGCGACCTGCGGGCGGTGGCGCAGGCGCGGCGGCTGAGCCGATTGACGCTATCCACGATCCGGCAAAACCTGTTTCTGGCGTTCGTGTACAACAGCCTGAGCATTCCGCTGGCGGCGCTGGGGCTGCTGAACCCGATGATCGCGGGGGCGGCCATGAGCCTCAGCTCGCTGTCGGTGGTGCTGAACTCGCTGCGGCTGCGCGGGAAAGCGTTATAATGTCGGCGAGGAGAACCATCGTGCTAACGACTCGTGGAGGAGGCGCCATGAACCTGTTGCTGCCGCAAGCGACTTTGACCGCCGACGATCTGCTCGTGCTGCCGGACGGCGATCGCTTTGAACTGGTGGACGGCAAACTCGTGGAGCTGAAGATGGGAACGGAATCGAGTTTCGTGGGCGGCCGTCTGTTCCGATGGCTCGGCGGCTTCTGCGAAGAGCCTTTCCGGGGATGGGTTCTCCCGGCCGACACCGGCTTTCAGTTTCTTCCCGATCGCCCGAACGTCGTGCGGAAGCCGGATATTGCTTTCATCCGGGCCGGCCGTCTGCCCGATGAACGTTTACCCAAAGGATACACCCGCCTTGCCCCCGATCTTGTCGCCGAAGTCGTCTCGCCGAACGACCTCTATTATGAGGTTGAGGAGAAGGTCGCCGAGTACCGCGCCGGCGGCGTTCGTCTTATCTGGATCATCGTTCCCCCAACCCGCTCCATCCTGATCCGGCGCCTCGACGGTTCTGCCGCCGAAGTCCGGGAAGACGGCGAGTTGAACGGCGAGGACGTGATTCCCGGATTCGTCTGCCGCGTCGCCGACCTCTTCCACATGCCGTCGCCGCCCGCGTCGATTTGACAATCCCGCTGGAAAAAACCATACTCCATCAAGCGCAACCACGACGGCGGCGGAACGGTTTCCGCCGCCAAGCTCTCTCGCCGCTTCCCCCGTGCGGAAGCGGCGCCGCGCGTTCGCGCCGTCCCGACGCCCCTTTCTCAGGGACAGGAGCAACCCGTTTGCGAATCCTCATCGCTGAGGACGATCCGGTTTCTCGCCGGCTGCTCGAAGCGACCCTGACGCGCTGGGACTATCAGGTCGTCGTCGCCTGCGACGGCACGGCGGCGGTGGAGCTCCTGGAGCGGGACGACGCCCCCAGCCTCGCCCTCCTCGACCTCGTCATGCCCGGCCTCAACGGCGATCAGGTCTGCCGCCGCGTCCGCGAGCGCGTCCGGGAGCGCTACATCTACCTCCTCTTGCTGACGGCTAAATCCCATAAAAGCGATCTGATTCACGGCCTGAACGCCGGCGCCGACGACTACCTCGTCAAACCGGTCGATCCGATGGAACTCAAGGCGCGGCTGAACACGGGCCGGCGCATCCTCGGCCTGCAAGAGCAGCTGATCGCGGCGCGCGAGGCGATGCGGCGGCAGGCCATGCGCGACAGCCTGACCGGCGCCTGGAACCACGCCGCCATCCTCGACATCCTGCGGCGCGAACTGGCCCGCGCGGAGCGGGACGGCGGCCCCATCAGCGTCGTCCTGGCCGACCTCGACCACTTCAAGCGAGTCAACGACACGTTCGGCCACCTGGCCGGCGACGAGGCGCTCTGCGAGGCCCATCGGCGCATGGCCGCCGCGATGCGCCCGTATGACACGATCGGTCGCTACGGCGGCGAAGAGTTCCTGATCGTCCTGCCCGGCTGCGACGAGACGGACACGTTGCAGATCTGCGAACGGCTGCGCGGCGCCGTCTCCGATCCGGCCCTGCGGCACAACGGGGCGGAAATAGCGGTGACGATCAGCGCCGGCGCCGTGGTCCACGACCACTCGGCGGCGGCCGACGCGCGGGCGCTGCTCCAGGCGGCCGACCAGGCCCTCTACCGGGCCAAGGACGCCGGCCGCAACCGCGTCGTCCTGGCGCCCGCCTTCGCGGTCCCGGCCGCCCTCTAAATCATTTCACCTTCCCGCCCGGCAGTTCGGCCAGGTTGGCGAACAGGTGCGCCAGCGACCGCATAAGGTTTTTCCAATCGCCCTCGTCGAGGCTCTCGTTGGGGGCGTGCGCGTTGCCGCGCGGGTCCTCGATGCCGAGCAGCAGGGCCGGGGCGCCGCCGAACAGCTCCGCCAGCGGGCCGACGAAGCCGATCGAGCCGCCGCAGCCGATCTTCGCCGCGTCCCTGCCGAAGGCGCTCCGCATGGCCGCCGCCGCCGCCTCGAACGCCGGCCCCGTCGGATCCGTCATCCACCATTTCACCGCGCCCATATCTTTTACAGACACCTGCACGCCCCAGGGCGGGTCGTCCGTCAGCAGCGTCTTCAGCCCCACGAACACCTCGGCGGGGTCCTGGTCCGGTACAATCCGACAGCTGACCATCGCCGTCGCCATCGGCAGGACTTGATTAGATGCGTTCTTGAGGGAGCTGGCCTCCTGCGCGATGATCGTCACGGCCGGCAGCCGCCACGTCTGCTCGTTGGGGCCGACGCCTTGCTCCAGAGCGAAGCGCACGCCCGGCAGCACGCCGCAGTCCTGTCGCCACTTGGCCTCGTCGCCGGGAAGCGCCCGAATGGCGCGCCGCTCCGCCTCCGTCAGCGGACGAACCTTGTCGTAAAAGTGCGGGATAGGGACGCGGCCGTTCTTCCAGTAGAGCCGGGCCAGGATCACGTCGAGCGCCAGGGCGGCATCGGCCAGCGCCCCGCCGGCGACGCCGCTGTGCACCGGCGTGCGCGCGCTCTGCACTTCCACCTGCGCTCCCACGATGCCGCGCAGCGAATAGGTGATGCTCGGCAGGCCGGTTTCGATGTTGCCCGTATCGCAGACCACGATGACGTCCGACTGAAGGCGCTTCTTGTGTTCCTCAAGGAAGCCGAGCAGGTTGGATGAGCCGATCTCCTCCTCGCCCTCGACGAGCATCTTGACGTTGACCGGCAGCGTCTTTTTCGTCTGGAGATAGGAAGACACGGCGGCGAGCTGGGCGGTGATCGCGCCCTTGTCGTCGGCGGCGCCGCGGCCGAAGAGCCGGCCGTCGCGCCGCGTCAGCGTCCACGGGTCCGACTGCCACTGCGCCTCGCCCACGTCGTTGACCGGCTGCACGTCGTGGTGGGCGTAGAGGAAGACGGTCGGCTTGCCGGGCGCGCCGAGCCATTCGCCATAGGCGTAGGGGTTGGAGGCACCGGTGCGCAGCACGGTGACGTGGTGCAGGCCGGCCCGGCGCATCTGCTCGCAGGTCAGCTCGGCGGTCTGTTCGATCTGCGGCTGGTGGTCGCCGTCGTTGCTGATGCTCGGCGTCTTGACCAGGGCGGCCAGGTCGCCGACGAGGCGGTCGTGATTGGTCTGCAGCCAGTTGAGGACGGCGGGATCGAGGCTCATGGTGATAGGTCCATAGTCCATAGTCTATAGTCCGCAGCAAGAACACCGTAGTTGCCGCCATGGACTATGGACTATGGATTACGAACTCTCTTATGAGAGTCCGAGCAAGGCGGCCAGCTTCGGAAGGAAGACGAGCAGACCGACAGCGGAGGCGACGAGGCTGGCGAGCAGCACGGCGCCCGCCGCAATGTCCAGGGCCGGCCAGGCGCGCTCGCGCGTCGCTTCGTCCAGGCCGCGGAACAGCGTTTCCAGGGCGCTGTTGAACAGCTCGGCCGTCAGCACGAAGCCGATGCAACCCAGGAGGACGCACCACTCCCACGGTGCGCACCGCAAGACGAGGCCGGCCGCGACGACCAGGGCGGCGGCGAAGAAGTGGACGAAGAAGCTGGAATGGCCCCGGACGCCGAGCTTGAGGCCGCGGAAGGCTGCGCCGAACTTGACGCGCCAGGGCCGGCGCCGCTTTCCGGGCGCGGCGGGTTCCGGGCGGACGGCGATGGAAGGTTCGGTGCCGATCATCGGTTCCTCGCGCCGGAAGGGGTGGGGCGTCCCACGGAATGGATGCATAATTCAGCCTAGCGGGCTGGGCGCCGCCCGTCGAGGGCGCGTCAATGGCCGAGCAGGCCGCCCTGGCCGAGAGCCGCGACCGGGCCGGTCGCGCGGTTGGCCGGCAGCAGGTTCGGAACCACCTCGAACACCGCCCCAAAGCTGTTCGTCAGCGCGTTGAAGGTGAAGCCCGCCGTCACCTGCAAGTCCTTGCCCATGCGCGTAAACATCACGGCGTTGGACAGCGCCCGGCGTTGCCGAAGTCGTAGGTGCTGCTCGCCGTCAAGGCATATTTGGGACTGAGAATGTACGTCACGGAGCCGGTGACCGCACGGCTGTTGATCGGATCGATCTCGCGGTAGCCGAGGTAGAAGCTGGTGCGATCCGGCCGGCTGGTGAAGACGCCCAAGCCGAAAACGCGGGCGCCGTTGTCCACGGGGTCGTAGAAGCCGTTGCTCGTCAGGGCCGTCAGATCGCCGAGGTTCCAGACGTAGTCGTACTGCAGCAGGCCGAACGGCTTGCCGAAGTTGTCGCGGTTCTCGTCCGGGAAGTAGGCGCCCGACACGTCCAGCGTCATCCAGTCCACCGTGTGCTGGTCGCCGGGAAAACCGCGCTTGGTCTGCAAGCGCTGGCGAACGTCGAACTGCAGCTCGTCGATGCTGTCGAGCGTATCGATGCGGTTTTCCACGAGATTGCGGATCGCGTAAACCTGCGGATCGAACACGGGCGAGGTCGCCAGGGCCTTGCCGACGCCGGGATAGTAGATCGGGTCGAACGGCCGCAGGTCGCGCAGGGCCTGGTCGGAAATGTTGTCGTTGAGCTGGTCCAGCTGGGGCAGTTTCGTGTACGGCTCGTTGGCGCCGGCGACGAGGGCGTTGCCGCTGACGACGACCTTGTGATAGATGCCGTTAAGGTTGAACAGCTCGCTCTCCACCTCGGGGTAGAAGCGCGAAAACGGGATGCTGGCGCGGACGCCGACGCCGCCCCAGACGCGGCCGAGATTGTTGCCTTCGAGATCGTTGGTGTAGTCAGCCAGGAGCAGCTGGCCGTAGGGCACGACCTTGACCGGGCCGGCGTCGAAGGGGGCGTCCACCTCCTGCAAGAAGTGCAAGCGGCCGGTCGCGTCGTTCTGGTTGGTCGGGCTGACCTGCGGGAACGGGTCGCTGCTGGTCCGCAGGTCGAAATAACCGGCCCCGGCCCAGGCGTTGTAGGTGAAGCGGTCGAGGAACGACTCGCCGATCAGATAGCCGTCCGCGCGCGGCAGCTGTTCCGTCTCCGTGACCCAGGCGCGCAGCGCGGCTCGACCGAGGCGGTCCACGCCCAGTTTTCGTGTTCCGGCGATTGTTTGACCTGAAGGAACGTGTCCTGGTTCAGGCCGTTCAGGAACTCATTCGGATAATACTGCTCCAAATAGTTATGATCGCTGAGGGCCGACAGCTGGCCCTGCACGGAAAAACCGTCGGACAGGTCCCAGACGTTGTCGCGGGCCAGGAGTCGGCCGCGGAAGTCCGACGGCTGGAAGGCCCCGGGAAAGTCCTGGCGGTCGCCGCCGAGGAGGTCCTGGGCTTGGTCGTACATGCCGTAGCCCTGGATCAGTCCCTCATTGTGGGCCGGGATGCCGAAGAAATCCTTCTCGGAGAAATCGAACTCCGTCCCGAGACCGGGACCGCGCCGCGTCAGGTAATCGATGTTGGCGTTCCAGCGGGTGCCTTCATACGGATCGACGCCGAGCAGATCATAAACGTCGAGTCCGAGGCCGAACTGGAAGCCATACGCCTGGTTGTAGCCGACGTCGATCTCGCGAACCGGCCCGAGCGGCTCGCGCGCGTCGCCGGCCACGTAGGGCAAATAGAAAAACGGCACGTTCTGCAGCTCAAAGAAGGCGTCGTGCCCCTCGACCAGCGTTTGCGTCTTCTGCTCCTGCCGGCCGGTTTCCGCGTTGAGGACCGGGCTTCCGAAAATAGAGAATTTAGGCGAGGTTTTGTCCTCAATAACGGCGTCGGCGAGGTACACGAGCAGGCCGGGGTCGGACGGCAGCTTGCTGGAAAAGACCTCCGCACGCGCGACCTGATATTTCGTGGCGGACAGCTCCAGCAGCTCGTCGGTCTTGACGTAGATGTCGCTGGGCAGCCCGGGCTTCTTGAGTTGGAGCAGGGCGCTGAGGGCGACGGCGACGTTGTGGTTGACGTCGTAATAGACCTCGTCGGCTCGGAGGATGCGCATCTCCGCACCCTGGCTCTGGCGGATCTCCACGTTGCCGGCGAGGTAGAATTCCAGTTCGCTGGTGCTCTGCCCCTGGGAGTTCTCGATGTTGGTTATCAGCTGCTGCGTATCGCCGCCTTTGGACCAGATGACCAGGCGGTCGGCCTCCAGGTCGAGGAGGCCGACGCCCGGCACGTTGGCGACGGAAAGGATGACGCCGCCGGTGACGATGACGGCCTGCGTGCCGTCCGTCAGCGGCTCGCCCTTGATGTCGAAACCCTGCCCGCCGCGCGGGGCCACGCTGAACTGGCGCGGCCCGGGCGGCAGGGCCGGCGCCGACGCCGGCGGGTGGGCGGCCGGCTGCGACGGCGGCGGCAATGGGACCGGCCCGGCCGGCCCCGGCGGCGGAGGCGGCAGCACGATCGGGGCGGGCGGCCCCGGCGGTGCGGGCGGGGGCGGCGGGTCGGGCGGCGGCCCGCCTTGCGGATCCTGATAACTGGTGCGCTGCACCGTGGGCGGCGGCGGAGCAGGCTGCGGCCAACCGTTGTCGGCCGCCGGTTTGCCTCGCGGCGCTGCGGTCCCGATGGACGGCGGGGCCGGTTGACCGCGCTCCGTCCGCGCCCGCTGCACCAGCGGGTCGTCGGCCAGCGAATCCTGCCGCACCTTGTTCTTGTACGACCGGAGCTTGAATTCGCCGCGCGTGTTCAGCGCCAGCAGGGCGCGAGGCCCCGTCTGCTGGGTCGTGCTGTTGTCGAGTTGAACGTCGCCCTCGGCGTAGACGTCCATGTGCATGACGCCGCTTTGCAGATCCATAAAGGCGACGATCTGCTTGGCGTGCAGCTGAACGACGCCTTGCTGGACGAACACCTGGCCGCGGGCGACGACGACGCGCCGGCCGTTTTCGGTCCAGGTGTCGGCGTCGTCGGCGGCGACGACGATGGGCGTAGGATCGCCGGCCACGTTGCGCGAGAGGCGCAGCGTGTCGGCGGGCGGCGCGGGCGCGGCGGTCGGGCCGGCGCGTTCCTGGGCCGCAAGGTGGAACCGGCCGCTGGTCGCCGCCGTCAGGACGACGACGACGAACGCGGTCAGCAGCCGGCGGGACCGGGTTTGCCTCACTACGGGTCCTCCGGTAACGGGGCCATCCATGACGCGACGCGATGGGCCGCGGATTATAGAAGCGAGGGAAGAAGTGTCAATGCGAGGTGAAGGCCGCCGCCATTTCCTCCAGATTCGCAAACAGCCGATCCGGCCGGGCGCGCTCCAGGGCGCCGCGTTCCTCGGAGCCGGTGGCGACGACCCACACGGCCACGCCGGCGCCGCGGGCCGTTTGCACGTCCACGCTCATGTCGCCGACGTAAAGCGCGTCGGCCGCGCCGACGCCCAGCCGTCGCAGCCCTTCCAGGAGCATGTCGGGCGCGGGCTTCGGCCGCGGCACGTCCTCCGGCCCCAGCACGACGCCCAGCAGCGGCGCCAGGTCCAGGTGCGCGACCAGATCGCGCGTGAAATCGACTGGCTTGTTGCTGCACACGCCCAGGGACACGCCGCGGCCGTGCAGCAGACGGAGCAGCTCGGCCGCTCCGGGAAGGAGCCGCGTGCCGCTGTGGAGAACGCTGGGGTGGTGGGCGCGGTACGCGGCGACGTTGGCGTCGAGGGCGCCGGCCGGCACGGTATGCTCCAGCAGATACGCGGCTCCCCGGCCGACCGAGCGTTTCACTTCGTCGATGGCCAGCGGCGGCAGGCCGTGCAGGGCGCGGACGTGGTTCACGCTGGCCGCGATGGCCGGGAAACTATCGGCCAGCGTGCCGTCGAAGTCGAAAAACGCGGCCCGAAGGGCGGGGGCGGGCTGGAAGGATGGTTCTTGCACTCAGTCTCTCCTTTTAGTGCGAATAAGATCGCCCGTTCCACGGCGGCCGCGACGCGGTATACTCCATGCGACGCGGCGATTTTGCCATAATAGCCAGGACGGCTGTGCGTCGTCCTTATGAAAGTCCATGCGCACCCGATGGAGAGGGCCTCGGCGATGATGAATACTTCATTGAAGGAAGCGATCTTCCGCCTGCTGCCGCGCGTCCAGGCGCCGGCCCAGTACGTCGGCGGCGAACTCAACAGCGTCGCCAAGGACCATCGCCGCGTCCGCGGCCGCCTGTGCCTCTGCTTCCCCGACGCCTACTCCCTCGGCACCAGCCATCACGGCTTGCAGGTGCTCTACACGCATCATGAACGACGATCCGCAGTGGGCCTGCGAACGCGCCTTCGCCCCTTGGCTCGATCTTCGAAAGGGAGATGCGCAAGGCCGGCCTGCCGCTCTACGGCCTGGAGACGTTCACGCCGCTGCGCGACTTCGACCTGCTCGGCTTCAGCCTGCAATACGAGGTCTGCTATACGAACATCCTGACGATGCTCGACCTCGGCGGCGTCCCGCTGCACAGCAAGGACCGCACGCTCGACCATCCGCTCGTCATCGCCGGCGGCCCCGGCGCTCAGAACCCGGAGGTGCTGGCGCCGTTCATCGACATCTTCGTCATCGGCGACGGCGAGGAGAGCCTGCCGTGGATCATGGACCGGTGGATGGCCCTCAAGGAAAGGGGCGGAATGTCTCGCGCCGACATGATCGCCGAAATCGTTGGCAACACGACGTGGGCCTACGCCCCGATGTTCTACGAGCCGGAGTACCACGCCGACGGCACGCTCGCCGCCATGAACCGCACGCGCTCCGACGTGCCGACGGAGGTGATGGCCTGCACCATCAGGCAAGATTTCGACGCCATCCCGCTGCCGAAGCGGCCCGATCGTGTCGTTCGTGCAGACGCCGCACGACCGCATCGCCATCGAGATCATGCGCGGCTGTCCGTGGCAGTGCCGCTTCTGTCAATCGACCGTCATCAAACGGCCGCTGCGCGTGCGCTCCGTCGAAACCATCGTGAGGCGGCCCTGGAGAGCTACCGCAACACCGGCTACGACGAGATCAGCCTGCTCAGCCTCAGCACCAGCGACTATCCGCACTTTGAAGAGCTGGTACAGCGGATGCACGAGGTCTTCACGCCGCTCGGCGTCAACGTGTCGCTGCCGAGCCTGCGCATCAACAGCCATTTGCGATCCGTTCCCCGGCTGATGAAGGACGCCCGCAAGAGCGGCCTGACGCTGGCGCCGGAGGTGGCCCGCGACGACATGCGCGAGCAGATCCGCAAGACGATCAACAACGACGACCTGTACGAAGGCTGCCGCGAGGCGTTCGCCAACGGCTGGCAGAAGGTGAAGCTGTACTTCCTGTGCGGCCTGCCGGGCGAGCGCGTGGTGGACCTCGACGGCATCGTGGACATGGCCGAGCGCATCGCGTCGATCAGCAAGGAGGCCAGCGGGCGGTACAAGGAAGTGACGGCGTCGGTGTCGAACTTCGTGCCCAAACCGCACACGCCGTACCAGTGGAACGGGATGCAGACGCGCGAGTACCTGCGCTGGGCCGGCGAACATCATGCGCCAGCGGAACCGGATGCGCTGCGTCAAGATCAAGCAGCACGACGTCGAATGCAGCCTGCTGGAAGGCATCTTGACGCGCGGCGACCGGCGGGTGGCGCCGGCGCTGGAGGAGGCGTGGCGGCGCGGGCGCCGGCTGGACGGCTGGCGCGAGTGTTTCCAGCCGCAGCTGTGGTGGCAGACGTTCGCCGACCTCGGCATCGACACGGCGTGGTACTCGCAGCGCCACCGGCCGATGGACGAGGTGCTGCCGTGGGACCACGTCAACGTCAAGAAGGGGCGCGAATATCTGGAAAAAGAGCAGAACCGCAGTTTGGTGCAGTTGCAGGTGATGGCGGACGCGAAGTGACGGGAGACGAAGCCATGAGTCGATCGGAGCCGCATTCGGTGCGCTGGACGCGCGACGAGTATTTCCGACTTTCCGAAGCGGGTTATTTTAATGACCGGCGCGTCGAGTTGATCGGCGGGGAGATCGTACAGATGGCCGCGCAGTACGACCTCCACCTCGCGGGCATCGACCTGACCGCCAACGCTTTGCAGGCCGCCTTTGGGCCTGGGTTTTGGATCCGACGGCAGGGGACGCTCGACCTCAGCCCCCACGGCGTTCCCGACCCGGACGTGGCCGTGATCAGGGGGGGGCCGAGCGGGGCGAGGCGCACGATCCCCACGAGTGCGCTGTTGGTCGTGGAGGTGAGCGACTCCAGCCTGAACTTCGATCGCAACCGCAAAGGCAGCCTCTACGCCGCGGCCGGCGTCGCCGACTATTGGATCGTCAACCTCGTCCAGCGCCAGCTTGAAGTCTACCGCGACCCCGCCGCCGACGCCGCCCAGCAGTTCGGCTTCGGCTACTCCCGCCGTACCATTCTCGACCCTGGCGACACCATCGCCGCGCTGGCGGCGCCGACGGGGCGCGTGGCCGTCGCGGACCTGCTGCCGTAAAAGACATGACGGCCGCGGTCACGGCGCGGCGTTGCGGGCCACGCGGAATCCGACGTGTGTGAGGACCACGCCGTAGGCGGCGTAGAGTTCCTGGCGGGAAGCGGAGCGCGTCTGGCCAGCCAGGGCGTTCCAGCCGCCGCCGCGATAGACGCGGGCCTCGCCGACGTGAGCGCCGTCCGGGTCGCTATTGGGACTTTGTTTGTAGTAATCCGGCGCGTAGCGGTCCCAGCACCACTCCGGCGCGTCGCCGTATGTGTCGTACAGGCCCCAGCCGTTCGGCTTTTTCAGACCGACCGGGTGCGTGGCGCCGCCGGAATTGTCCGCAAACCAGGCGTAATCGCTCAGGTCGGCCGCGTCATCGCCGAACGCCCAGCGCGTCTCTTTCCCCGCCCGACTGGCGTATTCCCATTCCGCCTCGGTCGGCAACCGCCAGCCGTCGCCGCCAAGCACCGTCACGGTCTCCCCCTGGATTTCGTAGTACGGCGGCAGGCCATCGCGCTCGCTCAGCTTGTTGCAGAACGCCACGGCGTCGATCCAGCGAACCGACTCGACGGGATGCTGCGACGTGTCCACCCCTTGCACCTTGTCGCGGAAGGAACCGTCGGCGCTGAAGGCGCTTGGATTCTTGCCCGTCACTTCCTTGAACAGCGCTTGCGTCACCTTCGTCTTCGCCAGAAAAAAGGGATGCGAAATGGTTACTTTATGCCGCGGCTTCTCATCGTTGAAGGCGGCGCGGTCCGTGTCCGGCGAACCCATCCAGAAGTCCCCAGCCGCAATGCGAACAGCATCGACGCTCGGCACCCTCGGCCGGGCGGGGGGCATGGGCGGCGCCGGCGGTGCGTCCGCGGGGACGACGGCCGGCGCCTCGGGCGTCGGCGTCATGGACGGCGTATCGGCCGACCCCGGCGTCGGCTCGACGCGGACGACGACGGGCGCGACCGACCCCGGATGCAGCCACGGCCACGCCGCAAGCACCGCCGCCGTCGCCAGGACGCAGGCGGCCGCGATCCACGGCCATTTCCGGCGGCGGCCAGGTCGCACCGGCGCCGGCGTCAGGGCGTCCAGCCGCGTCAGCACCGCGGTCATGGACGCCGGCCGGTCCTCGGGCTGCTTGGCGACCATCGCGCGGAACAGGGCGTCCACCGCGGCCGGGCATTCCGGCCGACCATCGCGGATTTTTGGGATCGGCTGTTCCCGGTGGGCGAACAGCACCTCCATCGGCGTAGGGCCGTCGTAGGGCGGGCGGCCGGTCAGCAGGTAGCAGAGACAGCAGCCGAGGCTGTACACGTCGGAGCGCTCGTCGGCCCGGCGCGTGTCGGCCGCCTGTTCCGGCGCCATGAACGCGGCGGTCCCCATCACCACGCCGGTGGAAGTCAGGCCCGGGTCGGCCGGCCCTTCGTCGGACAGCGGCAGCCGGGCCAGGCCCATGTCCAGCACCTTGACCGCGCCGGCCACGTCCACGAGCAGATTGGCCGGCTTCACGTCGCGGTGGACGACTCCGGCGGCGTGGGCGTAGGCCAGCCCGCGGGCCGCCTGCGCGATGTACGCCAGCGCCCCATCCACCGGCAGCGGCCCGTCGCGTTTGACCCGATCCGAGAGATTAGACCCCTCCACATACTCCATGACCAGGAAGTCACGGCCGTCCGCCTCGCCGGCGTCGTAGGCGGCGACGACATTGGGGTGCGTCAGTCGGGCGGCGGCCTCCACCTCGCGCCGGAACCGCGCCCGCGCCCCCTCCGAACGGAACAATTCCGGCGACAGCACCTTGACGGCGACCAACCGTTTCATGAGTTGGTGCCGCGCCTTGAAGACGCGGCCCATGCCGCCGCCGCCGAGCGGCTCCAGCAGGACGTAATTGCCCAGCACCGTCCCCACGGCCGGCCCCGGATCGCCGCCGGCCGCGGGCAGACCGGCCCCGAGCGCCTTGACGCGGTCCACGAGCGGAAGCAAGGCGGGGTCCAGCGGCCGCGTCTCGCCGGGCGCCGGCTTCAAGCCGGGGAACGACGCATCAACGGCCGCCTCCAGCGCGTCCGTGGTGGATTGGCAGAGGGTGCAGGCGTCCAGATGCTCATCGACGGCCACATGCGTCGGCCGGTCGAGGCGGCCGGCGAGGTAGTCTCGCAACTGGCGTTCATTGGGGCATTCGCAGACGATCATCGTGGTTTCCCGGTCGCGGCGCGGGCGGCCCTGCAAGATAGAACGGCGGCGCGTCCCGCGCATCGGCCGATCATTCCAGCAGATCGCCCAGCTCCTCGCGCATCCGCCGCAGCACGCGCAGCTTCGCCTTGCGCACAGCGGCCGGCGTCATCCCCAGCGCCGCCCCCACGTCGGCGGTGGATTGCCCTTCGATCTGGACCTTCCAGAACGCCAGCCAGGTGCGCGGCTCGAACTCGCCGCGGAGCGCCTCGACGGCCCCGCGCACCTGCCGATGGAGCAATCCCGCCTCCTCCGCGTCCTCTTCGTCCGGCGCATCCGGCACGGCCAGGAGCCGCAGCTGGGCGTCGGTGCCGCCGGCCGCCCGCGCCCGGCCCTGCAACCGTCGAAAGTGGTCGTGGATCTTGTTGCGGGTGATGGTGCGCAGCCAGCCGCGGAAGGTGGCGCCGGCCCGGTCGCGGCGGAAGCCGGCGATGTGTTCGGCCACCGACCGGAACACCTCCTGGAACACGTCGGCCGCGTCCTCCGGCCCGAGCGCACTTCGCCGACACCAATGGTAGACGAGCGGGGCGTACAGATCTACCAGGCGCTCCCACGACCCCGGCTGATTGGCTTGCACCCGCGCCAGCAAGCTGGGCGAGGTCGCGTCCATGCTCCGCGGGGTCTGGTTCATGGCGAGTGGGGTCGCGTCAGCGCCCCGAGTTGGTGACACGGCGGTAACAGGTCACGGCGGCGGCGGCTCGATCACCACGCGGAATCCCGTGTACGGGCTTTTCGCGCGTTCGTACTGCACCTGCGGCACTTCTTGCTGATATTGCAGATCGTCATACGTCATGACACGCGGCGAGGCGAACGACCAGCCGCGCAGGATCACCAGGCTGTCCGGCTTCGGAACGGCCGGCGGGACCGCCCCTTCCTTGAGCAGGTTGCGCGTGAACTCCGTGCCGTTGCCGAACAGGTCGCGCACACCTTCCGGCGTCGCGTCGTCGTCGGCCGGGTCGTCCACGGGCGCCGGGCCTTGGTCGATCCGCCCGACGGCGGCATGGCCGGGGGCCGGCCATTCGCGCCGGGAAAAGCCGGCCGCGCGGTCGTATTGCTCCTTCGTCGGCAGACGGCCGAGTCCGGGGGCCAGCTGGTTCGCCAGCTCCCGCGCTTGGGCCGCCGTCAGGCCCAGCGCCGGCAGCGCGGTCTCGCCCGGCTTGAGTCCCGCCGCCCCCAACGCCGCCGCGAGGGCGTTGGACGCCTTCGTTTTCATGAGGTAGAACGGCGGCGGGTCGCCCCGCGCCTTCGGCCGGAGCAGCACGAATTCCGTCGGCGGAACGCCGGGTCGGTCGGCGTCGAGGCCGGGATAAAAGCCGTCCCTCGCCTCGCCTTTTGGCTGGAACCCGGGCGGCAGGAACGCGACGGTCTGGGCGAGAACGGTGAGAGCAACGTCGGCGTCGCCGCCGAGACGGCCGACGGCCGCGTGGAAGTGGATTTTGCTCTCTCCCTTGTCCGCATCCGCTGCCGCCTCGATCTCGACATCGACGGCGTCGGCCCCGGCGGGGATCATCGCTTCCCGAACCGTGACGTGCGGCGGCGCCGTCGCCGTCAGGGCGACGGGGTCGGGGCAGTTCTTCCGCTCGACCTGGAAGCGAACCGTCTTCTTTTCGCCGGGATGCAGGACCAGGGGCGCCGGCGCGACCAGCGCGATCGACGCGGGCGTGGCCGAGGCGCCGCCGCTGAAGAAGATCAGCCAGACGGCGAAGCCGACCACGACGAGGACGACGACCGCGAGAAACGCCAGGAAACCGGCCCAGGGACGGCGGCGGGCCGGGCGCTTGAGGATCGGCGGCGGGAGGGGCGCCGTCCGCGTCGATTGGCCCTCGCCGGCAGCGGAGTCCGGCACCGGGCGCGACGTGCGGCCGGGCAAAAGCGAGGGGAGCGCCCGGGTTTCCCGTTCGTCGTCGTCGTCGCCCGGCGTGGAGGCCGACTCCGATGGCGTCGGATCTTTCCGCGTCTCTATCGGCGCTGGCTTCGGCGCGAGCGTCGCCCGCCCCCGCACGGCGGGGTCCGATCGGTGCGTGGCCGAATCGGCGGCGTCCTGCGCCAGCCGCTCCAGCGCCCGCGCGAAATCCACGCAGGTCGGAAAGCGATTCTCCGGCGACTTGGCGAGCCCCTGCAGTACCACCCGCTGCTCGTCGTCGGACATCGGCGCCAGCTCCGGCGAGCGCTGCATGTGGTCGAACATCAGGCTGGCGAAGTCGGTGTGGGTGAACGGCCGGCGGCCCAGGCGCAATTCCGCGTAGGAATAGGCCAGGCTGTACTGATCGCTCATGGCGTTGGCGTGGCCGCCCCACACCTCCGGCGCCATGTAGGCGAAGGTGCCCGAGCCGCTCACCGACATCATCTGCTGCTCCTGCAAGCGAGCCAGGCCGAAGTCCGCCAGCCGGACGTGGCCCTCCAAAAGCAGGATGTTGTCCGGCTTGATGTCGCGGTGCAGCGCCCCCTTGGCGTGCAGGTAGTCGAGCGCCTCGGCCGCCTCGCGGACCAGCGGCGCCAGCTCCTCGATCGGCAGGCCCTCTTTGCCGGCCTTCCGCGCCTTGCGCAGGCGGTCGCGCAAACTGCAGTCGGCCAGCTCCATCACGATAAACAGACTTTCTTTATCGGAATGGTACTGATGCGTCCGGGCGAGGAAATGGTGATGAAGCTGCTTGACGACTTCGAGGGCGCGTTCCTCGCGGATGCGTTCTTCGTGGTCGGCGGGGCGGCGGATGATCTTGACGGCGACGAGGACGCCCCCGGGGGCGCGGGCGCGCCAGACCTCGCCGAAGCCGCCGCGGCCGATGAGGCTTTCCAGGACGTAGCCGCCGCCGATGGGCAGCAGACGGTTGTTTTCCATGAAGGGCCCGCTGACGGACACGCCGGCCGGCGCGGCCGGCGTCGGGGCCGGTCCCGCCTGGGTGGGCATGGGGTTCTCGTGGACGAGCTGGCGGAGCGCGTCGTACTGCCGGGGAAAGCGGGCCTGGTAGGACTCCAGCGGCGGCCGGTCGCCGTGGCGCTGGCGGACGCGGTACTCCTCGTAAAGCAGTTCGGCCAGGGCGTCGTCAGGACCGGCGGCCAATTCGGGGAATTCAGTCAGATACTGGTCCAGGGCGGCCGCCAAGCCGCGCCGATAGCGGATTTCCAGATCGGTTTTGACCAGCTCGCGCAGAGCGGCGGCCCGCAGCGGGTCGTCCACCGGCGGCAGCAGAAGCCCCAGCGCGACGGGCTGGCCGGCGCCCCACGCCTCTTCAAGGCGATCGGCCAGCGCGGAGACGCGCCGCCACGCCTCGTCGCTCAGGGGGTTCCGGGTCGCCCGCTGCTCCATCCCGCCTCCCTTCGCCTCCGGGCCTCGCCGGGAGGCGTCGGTATTGTAAGGCGGGGGCGCGAGCCGCCGCAAGGGGCGCTCGCCGGTCGCCGTCCGTTCTTGCGGCCGCGGGACCGATCCGTCTCCGGGAAATTCCCGGATTTCACGAGACCGGGCCGTTCGCCGTGATACAATTGCCGGTGTGGATGCGGCGGGAACCCGACCGCCGCCGAGCATCGAAAGGAACCTGTTATGTCTCCGCACCGTGTGGAAGAGGCGCCGCCCGAGGCCCGGCGCAAGGAAATCTTCCTGGCCCTCGTGGAAGCGCAGGACCAGGACGTCGGCGTGGCCCGCTCGCGTCGGCTGATCGCCGAGCGCTTCGGCCTGACGGAGGGTCAGGTGCGGCAGATCGAGCAAGAAGGGCTCGACCACGAATGGCCGCCGCTTTGAAAAACGATGAATGATGAACGATGAATGATGAATCAAGCGAATTCATCATTCATCGTTCATCATTCCGACGATCACTTCCCCTTGCCCAGCTGCTGGCGCTTCGCCGCGATCAGCTTCAGCAGGCCGTGCTGCGGGTCAGCGAACTTGGACAGGCCCTCGTCCATCAGCGTCTCTTCCAGCTTCTTCATGTCCACCTTGGCCGCGATCTCGTCCAGCACCGCCTTGGGCGGCAGCTGATCGACCTGCCGCGTGAAGCGCCGGCCGCTCTGCTGCACCAGGTGGTTGGTGGCCGGCGGGTTCGTCTCGATGTCCGAGCCGGCGAACGCCTCGACGTACTTCCACGGCGGGTCTTCCGGCTTCTTCGTGCCGGTGCTGGCGAAGATCATCTCCTGCTTGATCGGCAGCCGCTTGTCGGCCCAGAACTGCTGGTTGAGCTTCCAGATGTGCTTGGCGTTGACGATGCCGACCTGGCCCTGGGCGGCCGGCGACAGGGTTGGAACGTGCTTCTCGGTGTACACGTCCAGCCGGCTGACGAAGATGCTGTAGACCGATTTGAAGGCGTCCAGCGCCCGGCGCCGCTGCGCCGCGCCAGATGGCGTCGCGAGCGATCTTGTACTGCCGCTCCGAAAAGATCAGGGTGACGTTGAGCGTGATGCCGGCTGCGCACATCTCTTCCAGGGCGCCGAGGCCGGCCGGCGTGGCCGGCACCTTGATCATGCGGTTCTTGTGGCCGCGGCTCCACTCCTTGCCCAGCGCGATGTACTTTTTGGTCCGCTCCTCGACCGGCATCGTCTGCTTCACGTCTTCCAGCAGCGGGTCCAGCTCAAAGCTGACGTAGCCGTCGTCGCCCTTGGTGGACTCCCAGACGGGCAGGAACACCTCCTGGGCCTGTCGCACCAGCATGTCGGTCAACCGCCAGGCGAGGGCCTCGTCGTCCAACCCTTCCTTGAGGAAGGCGGTCATCGGCTCGTCGAATCGGCCGGTCTTGATGAGGTCGCCGATGATGATGGGGTTGGACGTGGCGCCGCTCGCACCGAGGGCGCGGTTGGCGGCGACTTCCTTGGGATCGACGGAATCGAGCCACAGTTTCGTGCCGCAAGCCACCAGCGACTGCAGCGGGGTCATCTCGGGCATGGTCGGCTCCTGTTGGAGATGCACGGGGCGATGCGGTCCATTATAGAGGGGGAACGGTTGCTCGTCCGCGGCGGCGGCGCCCCGTGCCATTTTTCGTTGGCAATCAGTCCCGCTCGTGGTACAAACGGGGCATGAATTCCCGCATCTTTGCAAGTCCGTATCCTCCCGATCAGGATGCGAAGGCTTCGGCCGCCCTTGGCGGGGAAAGAGCCATGACCGTCGCGCCGCGTTTCACGACGCCGGACGCGGCACGCGGCCATTGGATCGCTGTCGCCGTCGCCGCCATCGGGACGATTGCTCTGTCGGGATGTTCCGGTAAGCCGAAGGAGCGGCCGCCCTCCGAGGCTTCCTCCGCAACGCCTTTCGTGTCCCCCGTCTCCGCCGCCGAGCCGACGGGCGCCCCGGCGCCGAAAGATCCACCCGCCCTTCCCAAAGCCAGGGACTGGTACGCCCCCACGAAGGCGGACTTTCGGCCCGAATACGATCGGGACGCCGTCAACCAGTCGCGGGAGTCGTGGGACGACTACTGGTCCTGGATCATGCAATTCTACGACGGCAATTTATTCGCCACGGGTTGGACCAAACAGTCGGAGGAGCTTCTCGACGGCGTTCGCGCGGAGGGAACCCGCGACGAGCTGCGCCGCCTTGAACGCCCTCGGCCGTCGCGCCGCGGCCGAGTGGTCCAAGGACAACGGCGTCCGCAAGCTCGACACCAATGCCCTTCGCACTTTCGGCGAACGGCTCCAACAGGCAAAAAGGGACGACGACGGCTCGGGACGTTCGCTGCGATCCGTCATCGGGACCATTGCGGCCGAGGTCGAAACCAAGCTAACCCGGCCCTGAACTCGGCGATCCGCCGGGCGCGCGTCGGGCGTCGATTAAAGGAGCCTTCTCCGTCGCGTTTTGCTCCAACGCGGCCGTTCCTTCCGGTTGCGTATAATGACGCCAAGCGGAACTCTCCCAGGGTCGCGCCCATGACCACTATCTTCATCTCCTACGGCCGATCCGACAGTCAGGCCCAGCCGCGCCTGCTCTACGACCGTCTGGCGAAGGACTTCGGCCGCGACAACGTCTTCATCGACGTCGATTCGATGCCGCTCGGGAACGACTTCCCCACGGTCCTCGATCACGTCCTGAGTCCTTCTCGGAATGCTGGTCAGGATCGGAATCCTGACCCACTACGAAACGAACGCGGCGCGGGGTGCGGCGGGTGGGATAACGCCCTTCACGCCAGGACCTCCGACTGTTGAGGCGCCTTATGTCCACGCCGCCTTTGAAGCCTTCCCTGAGCAGTACCGAATCGCACGCGCCCCCTCCCCTCACAGGGGATGCGACCTCTTCCCCGCCGGTCGGGACGGTGCCGCAGACCGGGCCGTCGCCGGCGGCGCTGTCGGCGGGGGCGGCGATCCAGGTCCCCGGCTACGAGGTCCTCGGCGAGCTGGGCCGCGGCGGCATGGGCGTCGTCTACCTGGCCAAGAACGTGCTGATGGACCGGCGCGAAGTCCTCAAGGTCGTGAACAAGGCGCTGCTCGACCGGCCCGGGGTGATGGAGCGCTTCCTCCGCGAAATCCGCTCGGCGGCGATGCTCAACCACAACAACGTCGTCAAGGCGTACAGCGCCGTGCAGGTCGGCGAGTCGATCGTCTTCGCGATGGAATACGTCGATGGGGAAGATTTGAACAAGCTGGTGCAGCGCCAGGGACCGCTGCCCATCCCGCACGCCTGCCATTACGTCTCCCATGCGGCGCTGGGCTTGCAACACGCCCACGAGCACCAGATGGTCCACCGCGACATCAAGCCGCACAACCTTATCCTGTCCCGGCAGCCGAAGAAGCACGTCGTCAAGGTCCTCGACTTCGGGCTGGCCAAGGCGAAGCGGGAGGGGGAGGCGGCCATGGACCTGACCGGCGCGGGGGCCATGATGGGCACGCCGGCTTTCATGGCGCCGGAGCAGGCGCGGGACGCGGCCAGCGCCGACATCCGGGCCGACATCTACAGCCTCGGATGCACGCTGTACTTCCTGCTGACCGGCGCCGCGCCCTTTACGGGGCGGAGCCATTTCGAGATCCTGAAAGCGCACGAATCGACGGAGGCGACGCTTCTGAGCCAGGTGCGTGCGGAGGCGCCGGCGGAGCTGGCGGCCGTCGTGGCGAAGATGATGGCGAAGGACCCGGCGCAGCGCTACCAGAAGCCGATCGACGTGGCGAAGGCGCTCGCTCCGATCATCAAGCCGGGGGCGCCGCGCGCGAAGACGGCGGCGCCGCTGACGGAACCGCTCTCGGCCGATCCGGCGCGTCGGGAATCGGAAATCACACCGATCGTATCGCCTTCGTCTCGTCCCCCCGCCGGCGCCGGGGCTGGACCAGCCGGCCGAGCAAGGCAAGACGGACGTGGTGGGCCACGACCGCGCGTTTCCGTCGATCGACGAATGGATTGCCACGGGAAGCAAACTTATCGTCCTCATCGGCCCGACCGGGATCGGCAAGACGGTCACGGCCCTCGAACTAGCCCGTCGGCACACCCCGCCTGACCCCGCGCACCGCAACATTCTGCGAATCGACGCCCGCGAGGAGTTCCACGAGGTGTCGCTCGCCGAAGCGGTCGGCGAGGCCTACCCCGACGAGTTATACTGCGACCACGACGGGGCGCCGTTTTCGGCGCTGTCGTTTGGCGCCCAGCGCCGCGTCGCGGCCGGCCTGCTCCGGAAGAAAGGGGCCGCCGTGATCCTCGACGGCCCCGGGGAAGCGCCGTACCCGCGGGACGCCGCCGCGGAACTGGAATTGGCCCTGCGGGTGGCGAAGGAACTCTCCGCCCAGTCCGTTCTCGTTCTCGTCACGACCCGCAACGAGTCGTGGTGGGCCGGCTTCCATCCGATTCGCCTCCGCGGCCTCTCCCCGGATGACGCCCGCGCCTTGTTCCGCCGCGAATTCCTCCGATGTTCCCCTTCGTCGTCCCCCGACGACCTTGCGAGCCGGCTCGACGGAGAAGACGCCTTCCGGCAACGGATCGAGCAGGGCTGCCCTGGGGAGTTGATCGACGCCGCCCGGCAGGCCGCCGTCGGCGCCCCCGCGAGGGAGCAGACCTCACGCAGCGTCCCGGGCCGAATGGTGAATCTCATTCGCCGCGCCGCCGAGGCGCTGCTTGGGGATCCCGTCCTCCTTCCGCCACGGGCGCCGGCGGCAAAGTCGGCCGTCTCGGGGCCTTTGGCCGTGGTCTGCGTCGTGCTGCTGCTGGCTTCGTTTTTGTGCCTGATCGCCGCCTATGAATCGCACAGCGTCCTGTGGGCGCGGATGTTCGACCAGATGCCCACCCAGGAAAGCCAGGTTCCGTCGCTGGCCGTCGCCGCCGCCAACGCGGGGGGGCCGTCGTCGGGCCTGCTTGTCGAGTTCGCCCGCGCGGTCATCATCATCTTCGGCTTCTTGTTCATCGTCGTCGGCCGGTTCCTCGGCAACGAGGCGGCCGCCTTGCTGCCGCACGCGCCCTGGGCGCGCGTGGGACCGAGGCGGCTGGGTCTCCGGTCCCTCTTCCGTGTCTTTTGCCTCGTCCTGGCGGCCTGGCTGGGCTATACCGCGTTCGTTCATCATATGTCCCGAGGCCCGCGCATCCTCTGGATGTGCAACGGCAACCCGTTGCTGCAGGACTGCTTGAACGCCAACGATCAGGAAGCGATGAAGAAACATCAAGAGGAGCCTGCGGACGCCCCGGAGCGGATGAACGGCGAACCCCCGAGCGAGGGGGAGCCGGAATATGCGGACTACTGGTGGAAATGTGTGCTGCCGTATCGGCTCTACTTCGGCTACTCGTTCATCATGTTCGCGATCGTGGCGCCGATGCTGCTCACCGTCAGCTTCTACACGGTCGTGTCGTCGCTGGCAAACCACCTGATCGCCCAGCCAAGACTGATCCGCGAACTCCCGGATGACGCCGTCCTTGAGGTGATCGACAACCGCGTGCGGTATTGCAAACGGACTTACGTCGAGGACATCGATCGGTATCTGGCTGTTCTGCTCGTGGTGTTGGTCGCTTGGGCGTACCACCTGTGGTGGGACCAATACAACATGATAAAGACCGCAGTCGCGGAAACGAATTTGCTCTTCGTCGTCGTCCTCGTCGCCTTGGGGGTGTTGATCGCCGTTCTGTTGCTGACCTACCAGGCCCTCGTGCAGGAGGCGGCCAAGCGCATCCCGGAAGGCCCGGCGCACGACGCCTTTGCCCGGCGGCACGTCTTCTTCCGGTTTTTTCTGAAGACCATCCTGGAATCATCGTACTTCTGGCTGTGCCTGGTCGTCGGCGGGGCCGCGGCGTTGTGGCGCGTGTTTGCGGCGCTCGGCGGGTGGCAGCGGTGACGGCGCTCCTTGGTCGGGCAGAAGCAATCGAACGGCGGCGTAGCTCGCCGCGGCGACCGCCGCCCCGCCGGCAACGTCGAGGACGTAGTGCTGGCCCGTCGTCACCGTGGTCGCGCAGACGGCCGCCGCCAGCAGGCAAGTGGCGCCTCGCACCAGGCGACCGGCGCCGCCATGCCACACGAGGATCGCCCCAAGCACGGCGTAGTAGACGTGCGAGCTGGGAAAGCAGTTCGCCTCGTTGTCCATCGACACGACTTGCCGCATGAGCCATCGCCCCAGGCCCGGCCCCGCGAACGACGGCCGGACGATGCCCAACGGCCAGACGCAGTAGCAAACAAAAGCCACGGTCGAACTCAGGGCATAGCAGGCCAGGACGAACCGCAGTTTCGGCCAGCGCCAGTTATAGATGAAGGGCAGCAGCGGCAGCGCCAGCCCCCCGAAGACGTAAATGACCGCCGTCCACGGCTGGATGATCCCCGGCGCCAGGTCGCACGGTCGAACGAGATGGATCGTCCGGGCGGGGTCGGAAGCGTAGGCATTGGTGAAGGAGTAAGCGGCCGACCAGACCGCGAAATAGCAGGCGACGACGGCCGCCCGTGCCGCCGCCTCGCGCCAGCGGAGACGCTTGGATGAACGATCGGCCGAGGTGGTTGTCACACTCGTCGGCTCCCCCGGCTTCCGTCCGCTGTGCGGTCACGGCATCCCTCTCGCTCAGCGGACGATCTTCAACGCCGGCAGCGCCTTTTGCAGCGCCTGCACGCCAGCGTCGGTGACGTTGGTGCGACGGAGGTCCAGTTCGCGCAGCTCCTTGAGTCCCTTGAGATGCTCGACGATCGCATCGCCGACCGCCGTGCGGCTCAGGTTCAGGGCGGTCAGCCCCGTCAACTCTTCCAGGCCGGCGCCGGTGATGTGCGTGTCGCTCAGGTTCAGCTTGCGCAGCTGGGTCAGGGCCTTGAGCAGGCCGACGGCGTCGTCCGTCACCGGCGTGGAGCTGAGGTTCAAGTCGGTCAAGCCGGTCAGGTTTACCAGGCCCGGGCCGGCGACCGGCGTGCCGGTCAGGTCCAGCGTCCGCAGCTCGGTCATGCCGCGAAGGTTAATCAGGCTCTCGTCGTGTATCATCGTGTCGCTGAGGTCCAGGTTCGTCAGGCCGGGCAGCTCGCTCAGGCCGGCGCCCCAGACCGGAGCGCCGCGCAGGCTCACGCTGCGCAGCTCCTTCAGCCCCTTCAGGAACGTCAGGCCGGTGCCGGCGACGGGCGTGTGGTCCAGGTTCAATTCCCGCAGGCTGGCGAACTTTTGCAGCTGCGCGAGGTCCATGTCGTTCGCCCCGCTGTCGTTGAGCCGGATGCGGACGATCTCGCCGGCCGCGTTCTTGCCGACGCGGTCCTTCTGGTTTTCGATATCCGAAAAGTCGTGCATTCCGGCCGGGGCCGGAAACGGCCCGACCGCGACGCCGGCCAGGGGCGGCATCGGCACGGGCGGCCCGACGGCGACGGGCGGCGGGAACGGAGGCGGCAGCTGGATGGGGGGCGCCAGGGCGGGCGGCATCGGGCCGACCACGACGGCGGGCGGCGGCGGGAACGCCGGCGGCGGCGCGGGGACCATCGGCATGGGGGGGATCATGCCGAAGTCGGCGGGGCCGGGCGCCGCCGGCGGCATCGGCTTGGGCGCCGGTGGTTTTGGCGCCTCGTCCTTGGCCTTATCGGGCGGCAGCTTTTCGTCCATTGGAGGCGGCGCGGGCGGCTTCGGAGTTTCTTCCTTCGGTTGATCGGGAATGGGCTTGTCGGGAACAGCCGCGGGCGCGACGTGTTCCGTCTCGGGAGGGACGGCCATCGACCGGGACGGCTCGGCGAGGGCGACCGGCGCGGCGACGGCGGCCGGGGCGGCCGTGCCGTGCCAGACCAGCCAGACCCAGGTGGCGCCGTTGGAGACGGCCATCAAAACGACGGCGGCCCAGAGGAGCCACGGCGTCCCGACAGGTCGGGTCGCGTCGGCGCCCGGAGGGGCGGGCGGGGCGGCGCGGACTACCGGAGGCGCCGGGGCGCCGGGCAGCGCTTTGCCGCAGTCCGGGCAGGCCGACGCATGCGCCTCCTCCGGTCCCAGCAGGAATTCACAGTGCGGACACCGCGACAACGCCATGACACGGCCCTCCCGAACCTGACCGGCTCAGCCGAGGAACAGACGCATCAGCTCGTGCCCCTTCTCAAACGCCCGATCGCTCTTCTCGGCGACGGCCTCATCGTAAGCCGATTGGCCCTGCGACGCAATGCCCGACCCCGCGATTGTGAACGGCACCATGCCATAGGCGTGGGCGCGGGTCCGCAGCGGCGTGCGGTGGTCCGGCGAAACCAGGATGCGCCATTCGCCCTGACGCGGCAGCGCCTCCAGCAGCGGGCCGACGATGTGTTCGTCGATGCGCTCCAGCGCTTTCACCTTTTCATCCGCCTTGCCTTCGTGCGACGCCTCATCCGGGGCCTCGACGTGGACGCAGACGAGATCGTGGTCCGGCAGGGCGGCGACGGCGTACCGGCCCTTGGCGGCGTAGTCGGTGTCGAGGTAGCCGGTGGCGCCGGGCACGTCGATGCGCTTCCAGCCGAGCAGCACGCCGACGCCGCGCACCAGATCGACGGCGCTGATGATAGCCCCGCGCTTGCCGTATTTGCGGTCGAACGGCTCCAGCGTCGGCGCCTTGCCCTGGCCCCACAGCCAGATTTGCGTGGCCGGCCGCTTGCCCTTTGCGATGCGGGCCTTGTTGACGGCATGGTCGGCAAGGACGGCCCGGCTGCGCTCCATCAGGCCGCGCAGCAGATCGCTTCCCGGCCCGGTCGGCAGGTGACCGGCGATCGGCTTGTCGGGAATGTCGTGCGGCGGTTGCGTCTTCGTGTCGGCGGAGAACGGGGCGGACTTGTCGGCTCGAAAAACGAGGATATTGCGGTAGCTGACTCCGGGGTGGAACTCGAGCCGGCCGCCGGGACCCTGTTGGGGCATGGTCTGGAGACCATGCCCCAACGCGGCGTGGACGGCCTCGATGAGCGGCCGGCCCTCGTCGCTGGTTATGTGACCGGCCGTGAAGTCGCGCATCTCGCCGTTCTCGACGGCGACGAGGTTGCAGCGGATCGCCCAGTCGTTTGGCCCCAGTGGGATGCCCATCGCCGCGGTTTCGAGCGGCGCCCGGCCGGTGTAGACGGCGAGGGGGTCGTAGCCGAAGAGGCTGAGCGTGGCCACGTCGCTGGCCGGCGTCAGCGGCGCGGGCACGTTGTTGGAACGGCCGACCATGCCGGTGCGGGCGATGCGGTCCATGTTCGGCTTGCGTGCGGCCTGCAACGGCGTCTTGCCGCCGAGGGATTCCTGCGGTTCGTCGGCGCAGCCGTCGGGGATGACGATGACGTACTTCATGCGGGGAGTTTACCCGATGCGGCCGGCGTCGGCCACTACCGGCTCAACTGCTCCCTCGCCCGGCGCCAGTGTTCCTGATCGCGCCCGTGCGGCCGTCCTTCCCGCTCCCAGAGGAGGTAGGCCGCCCGCGAGATCTCTCCCTCCGAGGGGGGTCGCGTCCGCAGCTTTTGCTGAACGAGGATGTCGTCGAGCCAGCGGCGGTCTTCGTTCTCAAGAGCAGTAAACGGGTCGCGTTTATAATCGATCCTCGATGCGAATCCGCCCTGGTCGTAGCAGCGGGTGAAGGCGGTGTAGAGATCAACCACGGTGTCGCGGTCGTCGTCGGCCAGCGGCAGGCGGAAGCGCGGCAGCCGCTTCTGCAGCGTGGCCGTGTAGATCTCATACCGATCGGGCTGCCTCGCGCGGGTGACGGTGACGGCGTAGTCCCAGTCGGGCAGGCCGTCGCGCGAGTAGTTGAGGGTCGGCTGGCCTTGCAGCACGAGGTCGATCTCGACGAGGTTGGCGCCGGCGGTCTTGGCGGCCTGGCGCTGATCGAGGTAGGCGGCGCGGCCTGGAGCGGTCGTCTTGTTGGCGGGGCTGACGACTTCCAGCAGCGTCACCAGCCGTCCGTCGCTGCGCTGGCGGATCTCGACGAAATCCTCCTGGCGCTCCGCCGCCGCCGCGTCGGGCGTCGGTTCGGCCCCGTAGCGGCGCTGGGCGACGCGGGCGCGGTAGCGGTCCACCAGGCCGGGCAGCAGGATCTGGTACAGGCACATCACGAATTGGTGGTGAAACGCCGGCCAGAGGGCCGCGTCTTCCAGGTACGGGTCCATCCCGGGGAAGGGGCTTGGCATGGGGGCGCTCCAGGGGCTGTCGCTACGGCGTTCGCCGCCCCGGCATTGTACCATCGGGCGAGCCACGACCTGTGAAGAAAGAACCTCTGGCGACTTGCGCTCGCGGCCTGACCCGGCGCCGCCAGCGCCTGGCCGGCGGCGGGTCCGGTCGCGCGGCAGGTCGGCTGCCCAGGCGCGAACGTCATTCTCCGAAGGAGGCTTGCGTTCATCCAGCACCTCGCAGCTGCGCGGCAGCCGTTCTTGAAACCGCTGTTTGTGGCGAATTCGTTTGGGCGTAGCCGATCAGCCAGCCGATGAACAGGGTCGTGCCGATCGGCAGGACCGCCAGCAGCGCCGGCGCCAAGATCGGGACCGACCGGCCGACCGCATCCCAACCCAGCACCATCACCAGCACGAAGCCCGCGACGACGAGCCAGCGACCGCGGCGCGGGGCGTCGCGTTCCAGCAAGGCCCAGTTGAGCACCGGCGCCAGAAAGACGTAACTCGGATGCTCCACCGCTGGGCCGAATAGCATCAGCCATGCCAGTCCCATCGCCAGCACCAGCGTCGTCCGCCGGCGCGGGTCGTCGATGCGCCGCCGCTGCCACAGGCACCACGCCAGCGCCCCCGCCGCGGTCAGCAGCTGAACGGCGCGATAGACCCACGAATCGAGCGGCTCGCGCAGCGGCGGGACGGCGAACCGGCCGTGCAGCATTTCGCGCAGCACCAGCCACACCGTCCAGGCGTCGCGGAACCCCGGCCAGCGCTCGCTCCCTTGCCCCACCAGATGATTCATCCATTCCTGATAGTGATAGACGACGATTCCCGGCGGCCGCGTCAGGAACGGCAGGACGAAGCCGGCCAGCAGAACCAGGACGAATCGGCCGGACAGCCGGCGCGGCTGGAGGCGCAGAGCAGCAGGGCCGGCGCCAGCGGCGTCAGCTTGAGCAGGACCGACCCGGCGAGCCAAGCGGCGGTGGTCCACCAGCGGCGCCGCACCAGCGCGGCCGCGGCGAGGAGCAGCAGGCCGACGGCCAGGGCGTTGCTCTGGGCGTTCCACAAACCGCGCAAGGCGCCCAGCGCTTCGAGAGCCAGGAAGACGGCTTGCCGTGCGGGCGCCCATTCGGACGGGGCCACGTCGCGGAGGAAGCGCCACAGGCCGAACACAAACACGCCGATCCCGAGAAGGTCCCACAGGACGCCGCCGGCCCGCGGGCCGAGCGCCGCCATCGGCGTGAAGGCGACGGCGAAGGCCGGCGGATAGCGGAAGAAGTCGAGCGGGGCGTAGTCGGCGTAAAGCGGCTGATCGGCCCACCAGTGAGCGGCGCTGCCGGCCAGGACAGGGAAGATCGTGTGCTGGTCGGGGACGAGGATGGTGCGCGAGGCGACGACGGCGGCCACGACGAGCCAGAGGAGCAGCGCCCACCGAATCGGGGCGGAGCGGGCGACGGAAGGCAGCGGCGTCAAGGCGGTCGCCTCCGCGGGGTCACGGCTTCGGCGCCGGGCCGTTCGGGGGCGACTTGTCGGCGTGGAATTGACGGTTGAAACCGTCGGGGCTGTAGGGGTCCGCCGGTTCGGACGTCGGTCGGGCGGCCGCCGGCGCCGGCGGAGTTTCCACCTTTCCCGGAGTCGTTTGATCGCTGAACGCGGCGGGTCGGACCTCCGCGAAAGGAGTCGCAGCGGCGGGCGGCGCGGGCGCTGCCGCCGCGGCGGGCCGCGCCGGCGACTGGTCGAGGAGCTGCGGGTTGTCAGCCAGGGTGTTCTTCACCCACTCCTCCAGCGTCCGGTACGCCGTCGCCTGGCGGTTCTTGATCGGTGCCTGTTCCAGCGGGCCGTGGACGCTGATGGATTTGGAGAGCAGCGGGCTGTTCTGCGGCTGGCCGAGGTTCACTTCCCCCAGCACCGCCGCCAGGTTCTGCTGCAGGGTCTTGCGGTTCAGCACGGACGAGTCGTAGGTGCGCGTCAGTTTGAAGGCGCCGCCGCGGCCGTTGGCGTGGCACTTCGCGCAGGCGTTCATCAGGATCGGCTGCACCTTCGTGGCGAACTGGCCCAGCGCGTCCTCGGTCAGATCGACCGATATCTTCGGCGCGTCCGCCGGCGCGTCGTCGTGGGCCGGTTCGGCCGCGGGCTGGGTCGGCTTGAGTTCCTGGAGATAGGCGAGGAGCCGGCGGCTCGGGACGTAGTCCGGCCGGAGGTCCACGGCCGCCTGGACCTCGGCGACGGCCTGGTCGTGCAGCCCATTGAGACGGCACCACTCGGCCAGGCGCAAACGCTCGTCGGGGTCGGTCAGGTTGGCCCGGCCGCGCACGAAGGCGTAGGCCTCGTCCATGTCGGCGCAGAGGCGCAGCACGCGATCGGCCGGCACCGCCGTCTCACCGATGAGCCGGCGGACGTGGTACACGTCGCCGACCTTCTCGACGTCGCCGGTCATGGTTTGCTCGTTTTCCAGAACGAGGACCTTGCCGCGCGTCGGTGCCGCGTCAGGGGCGGCGAAGGGAACGGCGCACAGGATGAGAGGAATGAAGGTGTTCATGACCGGCGGACGATAGGCGACCGGCCGCGCCGAGTCAAGAGCGATTGCCGGGCCGGGCGCCCCTTTACTTCTTCCCCCGCTCCATCCGATACAGGTCGCTTCCCATCTTCATGAGGTACAGGACGTCGCCCACCGGATCGTAGTCGATCCACGTCAGCGCCGACACACCCTTGAGGTCCGTCGGCGGCGCGATCGGCTTGGTCCACGTCGCGCCGCCGTCCGAGCTTTCCACCACGCCGGCGCCGGTCAGGACGAACATCTGCTTGGCGTCCTTGCCGAAGATCGGGCCGTAGCGTGCGTCCTTCACTTCGCCGACCTTCTCCCACGTTTTGCCGGCGTCCGTCGTGCGGATCAGGCCGCCGTCCGTGAGCCAGTAGAGGGCGCCGTCGCGCCACTTGGGCAGCGCCGTCGCCGCGTAGTCGCCGCACGGCTGGAACGTCTTGGCGCCGTCGGTCGTCCGCAGCATGCCGGGCTTCGGCTTCTCCTTCGACTTGGCTTCCGCGACGACCGCCGTATCTTTATCGAAAATGTAGGCGGGGCCGTAGCCCTTGCCGACTTCCTCGAATGTCTTGCCGCCGTCGCGCGAGACGATCAGCGTGCCGCCGGACTCGTGCTTCAGCGCCAGGACGAACTTCAGATGCGGGTCGGTCCAATCGAGAGCACACCAATCGACGTGGCTGGACTTGTTGTCGAAGAGCGCCCAGGTGCCGTACCCGTCCAGTTGGCCAGCCGAAACGGGGTCGCCGTACACGGTCGCCACCAGCGTTACCTTGCTCTGGCCGGTCGGATCGGACAACATGCAGCCGGGCTGCTCCGTCCGGCCTTTGTTTGGGCCGCGGTGGAGCCCGGCCCACGTCTTGCCCTGGTCCGTCGAGTGGAACAGGCCGAGGTCGCTGACGTAGACGTACACGTCGCCGCCGTCGTGGTCCACCACCACGCCGGACAGGCCGCCGTAACCGGGTTTGTCCTTCGTCACCTGATCCAGCGGAGTCGCCTGCCAGTCGCCGGCTTGCAGCGCCGCTGCCAGGCCCAGTACGGCCGCACACGCCCAAAGGTTCGTCGCGCGCATGTTCGTCTCCCGATGAAGCCGGTTACTTCTTGCCAATGCAGTAGAGGTATTGTCGCCCTTTGAGATAGATGCGGCCGTCGGCGACGGCGGGCGAGGCGGGGCCGCCGTCGCCGAGGTCGTTGGTCGCCAGGATTTCCGGCTTCGGCCCGGCGCGGACGACGAAGCTCTTGCCGGCGCTGGCGAAATAGATGCGGCCGTCGGCCGTGGCGACGGGGCTGGACGGCCCGGAGACGCCGGGCAAATGCAGCGTCGCGACCTCGTCGCCGCTGTCGAGTTTCCGGCACTTCACGTAACCGGAATTGAGCAGGCGGTAGAGGAGGCCGTCCACGGCGACCGGCGAGCCGAACGCCTCCGGAACGCCGTCCAATCTCCATTTGACGTGCGTCTTGGTGACGTCGCCCATGCCCGTCGGGTCCGCGGCCACGCCGGAGCTGCCGCGGCCGCTGTCGATGTAGACGACGCCGCCCGCGTACACCGGCGAGACGGTGTCGCCCGGCGCCTGGCACGACCACAGCACCGAGCCGTCCGACGGGTCGAGGCCTTGCAAGGCGCTGGACGCGGCGACGAGCAGCTCGGTCTTGCCGTTGATCTCGGCCAGCGTCGGCGTGCTGTGCGTGAAGCCGAACTCGGGACGTTTCTTCTCCCATTTCAGATCGCCGGTTTTGCGGTCGAACGCCAGCAATCGGGAGTGTTTGCCGTTCTGGTCGCACTGCAACAGCACCACGTCGCCGCAGAGCAATGGGCTGCAGCCAATGGCTACATCGAAGTCGATGGGCGTGATTTCTTTGCGCCAGACCGGCTTGCCGTCGTGGTCGAGCGCGGCCAGGACGGACGAGCCGAACAGGACGTAGACGCGGTCGGCGTCGGCGACCGGCGTCGGCGCCGTGTAGCCGCCGCGAAGGTCGGAGAGCTTCCACGGCCCCGGCTCGACCTTCACGTCCCACAACGGAGTGCCGTCGTCGGCCTTGTAGCAGGCGACGTGGTGCTCGGGGTACTCCTTCGCATCCACGCCGGCCGGCCAGTAGCTGGCGGTGACGAAGACGCGGCCGTCCTGCACGATGGGGCTGGATTGGTTGTTGTCCAGCCGGGCTTTTCCGTCGGCGCCGGGCAGCCGCTGCTTCCAGAGGACGTTCTCGCCGTCCTTGCCGCCCCAGGTTAATGGCAGGTCCTTTTCATCGCTTATGCCCATTCCGGTCGGCCCGCGCCATCCCGGCCAGTCCGCGGCCGGCGCCGCTGTTGTCGCCAGGAGCGCCGCCGACGCGGCCCAGAGAAGTCGTGTCATGCCCTCCTCCCGTCGCCCAGCCGCGCCTTGCACTCGTCCAGGATCGCCTTCGTCGCCGTGGCCCCGACGCGCGTCACGCCCAGCGCCCGCACCGCCAGCAGCCGGTCGAGCGTCCGCACGCCGCCGGCCGCCTTCACCTGCACCCGCGGCGGCGAACAGCGCCGCATCAGGCGCAGGTCGTCGTCCGTCGCCCCGCCGTCGCCGTAGCCGGTCGAGGTCTTCACGAAATCCGCGCCGACCTCGCCGCAAATGCGACAAAGCTGCTCTTTCTGGGCGTCGTTGAGGAAGCAATTCTCGAAAATGACCTTCACCAGCGCCCCGCCGCCGTGGGCCGACGCGGCGACGGTTCGGATTTCGTCGGCTACGTACTGCCAGTCGCCGCTGAGGACCTTGCCGACGTTCACCACCATGTCCAACTCGCGGGCGCCTTCGGACAGCGCCAGCCAGGTCTCGGCGAGCTTGACTGCCGTCACGTGGCCGCCGTGCGGGAATCCGACGGTCGTGCCGACGGCCACGGCCGAGCCGGCCAGCAGCTGCGCTGCGCGCCGCACGGCGTAGGGCTTGATGCACACCGAGGCGACGTCGTACTCGCGCGCCAGCCGGCAGCCGCGCTCCAGGTCCTCGTCGGTCAGCGTCGGCTGCAACAGCGAATGATCGATCATCTTCGCGATTTGAGGGTAGGTGAAGTCCGTCATACGGCCCTCGGCGAGTGGAGAAACGAGGCGGGCGGGTGGATGGTCACGTTATCCGATTTTCGGCAGGGAGGCCAGGGGCTGGTATGCGAATTGCATCTTCACGAACAGGTCAGCCATGCGCCCAAACCTGGCTAATTCTCGGAGGAAGCAATGTCCACGGTGCCGCCGAACACGCCGTATCCGCCCGGCGCCCCAGTACAGCAACCCGTCGCCGGTCAGCCGGTGGTGTACACGCAACCCGTGGCCGGTCAGCCGGTCGCCGCCGCGCCACAGCAGGTGGTCGTCCAGCCGGCGGCGGTCGCACCTGCTCCGCTGGTCGCGCCGCCCCCGCATAAGGAGGCCCACGCCAGGGAGCCGAACGAGGTCATCGTCTACAGCCACTCCAACTTCTTCTACTGGTGGCCGGTATGGGTCTGCGGCTACGTCATGGCCGCGATCACCTACTTCGGGGGCGTGGCCGTCACCATCCCCGGCGACACTCACACGGAATGGTTCCATCCCAGCAAGAACCTCGGCGTCGTCTTCACGCTGACGTGCTTCCTGGTGATTCTCATCACCAACGTCACCGTGCGCGGCCTGTCGTCGCTGGTGGTCATCCTCGCCTTGGTGCTGGGCGTGGTGCTGTCGCTCTACTTCGGTTGGTGGGAGACCCTGGCGAACTGGTTCAATCTCATCTCCATGCACATGAACATGGGATTCTATGTCTGCTTCTCGACGATGATCTTCATCGTCTGGTTCCTGTCGGTGTTCGTCTACGACCGACTGAGCTACTTCAAAGTGACGCCTGGGCAGATCACCCACGACTTCGTCATCGGCGGCGCCGCCAAGAGCTACGACCCGCGCGGCATGGTGTTCGAGAAGCGCCGCAACGACCTGTTTCGACACTGGATCCTGGGCCTCGGGTCGGGCGACATTATCATGTCCACGATGGGGGCGAAAAAAGAGACGATCATGGTCCCCAACGTGCTTTTCGTGGACGGCAAGGTCGCGGCCATCCAGCGCCTGATCGCCATGCAGCCCGACGAGTTCGCCGCGCCGACGCCGTGAAATCGTTTTACCGCGCCCGGAGGGGACGGAGCGCTCCCCTCCGGGGCGCGCCTGCAAGTCGGAGCCAGTCATGGCAGCGCCGGCAGCACCATTCCCGTCGCCTCGCCGAATCCAACGCGGTAGCCGTCTCCCTCACAACATCCCGTCAGCGTCACGCGGTCGCCGTCCAGCAGGAAGGCTCGCTGTTCCCCATTGGGCAACGTCAGCGGCCGCGCCCCTCGCCACGTCAACTCCAGCAGACTGCCGTAAGAATCCGGCGTCGGGCCGCTGATTGTGCCGGAGCCGAGCAGGTCGCCGGGGCGCAGGTTGCAGCCGTTGACGGTGTGATGCGCGACCTGCTGGGCGATGCTCCAGTAGAGATGCTTGAAATTCGTGGCGCAGACGTGGTGCGGCCGGTCCATCCGCTCACTGCGCAAATAAACCTCTAGGCGGATGTCGTAAGTCTGCGGTCCCTCGGTGCGCAGATACGGCAGCGGCGTCGGTTCCTGGGCGGGGCCGGCGACGCGGAACGGCTCCAGTGCGTCCAGCGTCACCACCCACGGCGAAATCGTGGTGCAGAAGCTCTTGGACAAAAACGGTCCCAGGGGGACGTATTCCCATGCTTGAATATCGCGCGCGCTCCAGTCGTTGAGCAATACCAGGCCGAAAACGTGGTCGCGCGCCTGGCCGACGGGGATCGGACGGCCCAGGTCGTTGCCGACGCCGACGACGGCGCCCGTCTCCAGCTCAAAGTCGAGGGCGCGCGTCGGGCCGAACACCGGGAACTCGCTGCCGTCCGGCTTGGTCTGGCCGCACGGCCGGGGGAAGTCGTGGCCGCTGACGACGACGGAACTCGCCCGGCCGTGGTAGGCGACCGGCAGATGCCGCCAGTTGGGCTGCAACGCCTTGTCGGCGCCGCGCAGCATCGTGCCGACGTTCGTGGCGTGTTCCAGCGAAGAATAGAAGTCAGTGTAGTCGCCGATTTCCAAGGGCATGAGCATTTCCACGTCGGCCGCGCGGACCAGCACGTTTTCACGCAGAGATGCGTCGTCGCGCAGCCGCGGTTCGTCGGCGCGGAGAAGCCGGCTGACGGTCGAGCGCGCCTCGGCCCAGGCGTCTTTCCCAAGGGCGAGGAAGGCGTTCAACCGGCCCGAAGCGAACGGCCGGTGGTTGGCCAGGGCCGGGCCGTCGAAAAATCCCTTTTCCCCCAGGGCGGTCAAATCGAGGACGAAATCGCCGATGGCGACGCCGACGTGCGGTTCTCCACCGGAGCGGCGGAAGACGCCATAGGGCAGGTTTTGGATCGGAAAATGCGAATCCGGTGGGACGGTAACGAACGACCGCAACGCGGGATCGTTGGTGGAATTGTTGCTCATGGCGCGTGGTCCTCACAGCCAGCCGAGGGCGCGCAGGTCGTCGCGGGGTTCGTCGAAGCTGCAACTGCCGAACGAGGTGACGAACTCCCGGCGGGCGGCGGCGATCTCCGCCGTCGAGGCGTCGAGGTCGTTCCATGCCAGGTGGTCGTCGGTGAACACGAAATCGGAGGGAGTCTCGTCCGTAAGAATCGGAACCATTTCGTCCGCTTCCAGCTGAAGGGAATGGGCGAGGACGCCTGCGGTGAAGACGTTGATAAAGCCGTGCATGTGCGTCTTGACGCCGGCGTCGAAGCGGCGGAGCGGGTGATGCAATCCCGCCGTGAATTTCATCGGCACGCCGGCTTCCCGGCATGTTTGGAGCGCGAGCGCCACCTGCTCGACCGTGGGAAAGGCCGACGCCTCCAACCCGCCGCAACGCAGTTTGAAGCCGGCCCGACGTTCCACGGGGCGCGGCGGGTCGCCGGCATTGCCGCGGGCGATCGCCTCCACCGTCCGCGGCAGGGACGATGGCGAGGCGGTTCCCGGTACGTCCTCATAGAAAACGCCCAGGTCCCAGGCGACAAATAAGTCCGTACCCGCGGAAGGCAGATTGGCGGCGGCGTTATGCGGCAAACCGACCTCCAAAGACTCTACCCGCACGCGTGCCTGGAAAGCGTTCGTGAAGGCCCGAATGGTTTCGCGATCCGCTTCCATCGCCCGGAGCCACGGCAGCTGCTCTTCGCCCCGCCCGAGGACCGAAAACGCCATCGGTCCCAACGCCTGAAAGAGATCCGCAAAGGCATCCAGTTCGGCCAAGCGCGTCGCCGGGACGACGAACCGCCCCAGCATCCACGCATCCGACTCCTGCCGGTAGCGCGCATAGTTGCGGATCGCCTGGTCGAGCGGCAGCTTGGCCGGTGGGAAGAGGCCGGCGTAATCGACGACGCCGGACAGCAGCGTGCGGAGGCTGGCGTTCATGCGGCTATTGTACCAGCCGAGGCGGACGTAGGGGCGAGGTTACCTCGCCCCTACGCGGGTCACGGGTCGGTACGCCGTCAATCCCCGAACATTTTCAGGATCGCGTCGGCGACGAATTGATTGCCGGTCTCGTTGAGGTGGACGCGATCCTTGGTCAGGACGCCGCTCTCCTTGTTGTCGGGGTTGTGGGCCTTCTCGAAATCCTGAAACGCCTTTCGCAGATCGCACACCGGGACTTTCAGGTCCTTGGCCACGGCCCGGCTGACGTCGGAATACTCGTCCAGCTTCGGGTCGTTGACTTCGGAGCCGTCGTTCTTCTCGCCGATGACGCTCGGCGTGCAGAGGACGACGCGGGCGCCGGCGTCCTTGCACCGGCCGATCACGTCGCGCAGGCCGGCCTCGTACTTGTCCTTGGACGTGCCCTTGGCCGGGTCCTTCTCGCCGTGCCAGACGTCGTTGATGCCGATGTAGATCACCACGATCGTCGGCTTCTTCGCCAGCACGTCCTTGTCCAGCCGGGTCTGGATGTCGGGGACCTTGTTGCCGCTGACGCCGGCGCCGATCACCTCAATGCTGAGGTCCTTATGCTTGTCTTGCAGAGCGTTCTTGATGAGCGTGACAAACCCCTTCGGCCCGGCGCCCTGCTCCGTGATGGAGTCGCCGAGGAAGACGATTCGGTCGCCCTTCATGAGCGGAACGGGCGGCGCCTCGGCGGCCGTTGCGGCCGCGGAGGCGACGGCCAGGACGGCGGCGGCCAGGACTGGACGGAACGCGCGAAACATGGGAGGATCACTCCTGGGAGACATCCGTTGGAATGGGCGAGCCTGAACAATACCGGCCCGCGACACGGTTGTCCACTACACGGGCGGCGGCGCGAAGTTTCTCGGCGCGGGGCGTTATTCGTGTGGGAAGCGAGAAAACCACTCGGAATCGCCATTCGACTCAAGGGGAACCCATCATGACGCATCCAGCACACGCCGCGAACCGTCCGACGCCGCCCGCGCTCTCGGAGCTGTTCGCGGAATACCTGCGCGGCCAAACGGCGGCGCAGTCCGAGGGGCTGGGTTTCGCCGAACTCGGCGGCGAAGTGGAACCGTATGAGTCCGTGCCGGTGCAGCCCGTCGATCCGAAGCAGGCGTGGATGGACGCCTTGGCCGCGGCCGATTTGTTCGGGGCAAAGGCGGCCTGGACCACGCCCCCCGATTGGCCGGTGCTGGTGGCGGGGCAGGAGCCGGCCGTGGCGCTGGCGTTTTGCCTGGGCAACTATCCGCAGATGGTCCGCAACCTGCATCCGCTGCTCGCCGGCGGCGATATGGCCGCCCTCCGCGCGGGGCCGACCCGCGCCCGGCCGCCCCGGCCCTGGTCGAATCGGCGCAAGCGGCCGGCGGCTATCCCGAAACCCTGCTGGCGGCCGGCGTCCTGCGCCTGGCCCGGCAATTCGACGCCGCGGCGGAGCTGCTGGGCCGCGCCGCCCAGCCGGCGCCGGCCGAATGGCGGGCCGTCCACGCCAATGAAGAGGCGGCGCTGGCCTGGCACCGAGGTCAAGCCGAGGAAGCCGCGGCGCTGTGGCAGAAACAGGCCGACACCGTCCCGGTCCTGTTCAACCGCGGCATGGCCGCCCTGTTCCTGGGCGATGGCGCCGCGGCCCGCGACGCCTTGAGCCGTGCCGCGGCGGACCTGCCGGAAACGGGCGCCTGGCATCATCTGGGCCGGCTGTACATCGCCATGGCCTCGGTTCGCGGCTGACTGTTCTTCTCCCTCCTGAAACGGCGGATCGGGACAAGATATTCCGGCCCGCCGTTTTTCTTTGGAGCGCGTGCGTCCGCCGTCGCGCCGGCCGGAGAGCGACGTATAATGGAATAGGAGAGCGAGTCGGCCAGGAAGACCCATCCCCAGCTATCCGAACACCCATTCCCCGGCGGCCGCTACCGAACCGACCGGGGCGGAGGCAGCCATGCTTGCCGATAAGCCCATTTTCAGACCGGCCAACCCGGACGTGATGCGGAAAACCGGGTCAGGCCTGCGGCGCATCGTTTGGAGCAACCAGGCGACAGCCGCGTCGCCGCCGGCCAGGGGGGAGGACGGCCGGATGGCCCTCCTCGCCTACGCCGCTTTCCTGCTGGACCAAGAGGCGATGTACTGCCAGCAGTGACGACCCCACCGCACCGACAGACCTCGCATCGCGGACTTTTCCTCTCGGTATTATTGCTTGCAGCGGGGGCACCGAAACGGTATCGTGCCCGGTGTCGTTTCCGGCCCATCCCCAACATCGCCGCAGGTACGAGAGGATTCCCCTTGTCCGCTCCCCATCCGGCCGCATTGCCTGAAGGCTCGAAGGTCAAACTGTCGGTCTTGAAGGGCCTCCGCGTCGGCAAGAGCTACGCCCTCAAGGACGGCGTCACCTACGTCGGCCGCAAGGGGCCGCACGCCGTGGACGTGGACCTGACCGAACAGGAAAACCCCGGCGCGGCGACGGCGGTCAACCGCTTCGCCCTGATCTGGTTCGACCGCAACGGCCTGGGCGTCGCCGACACCGGCCGGCGCGTCACCGCCGTCAACGGCGTCCTCATCCCGCCCGGCAAGCGGCTCCCGCTCCAGGGCGACGACACCCTGCGCTTCGGCAAGACCGAGTTGAAGGTGAACATCATCCTGAAGAAGCGGACGGCGGCCCAGAAGTGATCGTGCGGCGGAGAACTCGCTTCCCCCCGGCCGCGGCCCGACAGGAAGCAGCGGCGGAGTGCCGTCGTGAATCCCTATCATGGCGACGATTCCAGCATGGCGGCCATGAGGCGGGCGACCTCCCGATCGTCCGGGTCGTCGGACGCCTCCAGAGCGCGAACGACCTTCTCGCGCCGCTCCACCGGATGGTTCTGGTTGAGCTTCCACTTCCCTTCGAGCCGGGCGATCTCGATGCGGAAGCCGACGACGGCCCCGACGAGCTTCTGGAAGAAGTCGGCTTCGGCGTCGAACGTCCAGGGGTTCCGCCGCGACCCCTCGTAAGTCGCCACCGACGCCTTGAGAATGCGCGTCAGCCCATCCCTGTCCTCTACCAGCCGGCAGAGGCCGCAGGCGTGGACGGCGACGTAGTTCCACGTCGGCACCACGTTCTCCGACTCATACCACGACGGCGAGACGTAGGCGTGCGGCCCCGTGAAGACGGCCAGGACGTTTTGCCCGTCGAGATCGCGCCATTGCGGGTTGGCCTTCGCCATGTGCCCCACGAGGCAGCCGTGCGGGCCGGCGTCGCGTTCCAGCAGCAGGGGCAGGTGCGTGGCGAACGGCTCGCCCCGGTGCGTCGAGACGAGCAGCCCAAAACTGTTCGCGGCGATGAAGTCGTGCAGCTTCTTCGCGTCCGTCTCCGCGAAGGCGGTGGGAATGTACATCGTCGGCCCGGCCCTCTGTCGCGCCCCCTGCATCAGACCGCGATCAATCCACCGTGGTTCGCACCACTTCGATGCGCACCCAGAGCGGATCGAGTTCGTGACGGCGGCCCTTGCCGAGATGGTTGTCCTGATAGCGGCCCTTTTCGTCGTTGAAACCGACCCACACCTTTTCGCCGTCTTTTTGCAGCTTGATTTCCAGCGGCTTGCCCGCCGCCAGGCACTTCGTCGGCCCCGTCGATTCGGTCTTGAACAGCAGCGCATAGGCGTGGGCCGGCTCCGCGGAGAGGGCGAAAGTGGGCTTGGCGTCGCCCGGCCCGGCGCCATCGGGGCCGTTCGCGTTCTGGCCCGGCTGGTCGGCGTCGCCGCGGTCGATGACGCCGCCGGCCCAGACGCGCACCACGTCGCCTTTGCGGACGCCGCCCTTGACGGTCAGCGGGATCTCGGTCCAGTCCTCCTTGCGGACGATCTCTTCGAGCTGGTCCTGCGGGAGGTAGTGCGTGAGTTGCCGGCTCTCCACGTCGGCAGCGAACGCGACGCAGGCAAGGCCGAGGATCAGGAGAATGGCGAGTCGATGCATAAGATGTCCTCTAACGCTGAATCTCAGCCGCCGGGACCGCATCGGAAGTTCTTGGATCCCGAGCAGCCGCGTTGGCCATTCCGTTCGGCGAGTCTGGTTGCCGCGCGGCTAGTTCGGCCCTGTGGTGGTAAAGGACGGCCAACAACTGCTCGTCGTCGATGTCCCAGAGGGATGCCCGGTCTGGTCCTCGCCCAGAAAACCGAGGTGAGCCATCAACTGGCCGAGCCGCACATCCGGGGACAACGCGCATATCTCGGCCAACACGGCCAACGCCTCTCGCTGAGTCGGCGGGATCATGGCAACAAGTCTCCAATCTTGGGGTCCGCCGCGACGGCCCGGCGAAGCCGGCCGATCACCTCGACCCGCACCATGTCGCCCGATGCCAGCTTGGCGATCCGAGTCGCTCGCGTCACGCCATTATAAATCAGCAACGCCCCATCTGTCCCCTCGTATACGATCAGTGGCGGCATTCCGGCAGACGACGCTCCGAACCGGGCGATCTGCCGCTGGAGCTTGACGGGATCGGCGCCAGTCCGCCGCGACCCCGGAACCCGCAATTCGCGGGGATCAACATCGCGGAAGTGCGAAGGCATGTTTCAAGGGGTGGATAGGTCAGGCGCGGTTTCGGCCTGGACGCGATTCATCTCCAGCGCTTCATCCAGGGCGTCACGGAGGTTATCCAGCAGTTCCTCGCGCGTCCGGCCCTGGGAATTGACGCCGGGGACTTCTTCGACCCAGCCGATCCACCATTCGCCGTACCGTTGGACGACGGCAGTGTGACCCGCTGTCACGTGGAACCTCCGCGCAGAAATGGGGGCGATTTCCTGGCAGCCAGTATGCCACCCAGCGTTCTGGCCGGCGTACGGAAGGCCGTCGCTGCTTGCCGCGCCTTGTTATGCGTGTTTCTGCCGTTCTTCGAGCTTTCGTTCGCGAGCCTCTTGTCTCTTGATGCCGAAGGTGCGCATTCGTTCGGCGCGACGCCGCAGCCATGCGGGATCGTCCCGATTGCCGGGATGATCGGCGCGAGCCACGAGGGTGGCCGCCCGGATAAGAATCTCCTCGGCCGAACGACGCCTCATGCGGAAGACCCTTGCCATGCGGACGGCCTCCCACGCGAAACAGTAATTATGCGGTGGGCGTCCGAAATGCACGACGGTTAGCGCGCCGCCTCACGACCCGAACACCTCCTCCACCGCGCTCCCCGTCTCCACGATCTTGAGCGGCCGGCCCACGTCGCTCTGGTTCTCCGTGCGCGGGTCGATCCCCAGCGCCTTGCAGAACGTGCAGAATAGGTCCGCCGCCGTCACCGGCCGTTCGACCACCTCGACGCCGTCCTTGTCCGTCGCGCCGACGACCCGGCCGCCGCGCACGCCGGACCCGGCCAGCATGACGTTGAAGGCGTGCGGGTAGTGGTCGCGGCCGGCGGCCACGTTGATGTGCGGCGTGCGGCCGAACTCGCCCATCCAGATCACCAATGTCTTTTCCAGCAGGCCGCGCGCTTTCAGGTCCGCCAGGAGCGCCGCGGTCGCCTGATCGACAGGCGGGATGAGGGGCTTGAGGCTGGACAGCTCGTTGCCGTGCGTGTCCCAGCCGCCCGACTGCACCTCGACGAACGGCACGCCCGCCTCGACCAGGCGGCGCGCCATCAGGCAGCCCTGGCCGAACGCCGACCGGCCGTAGAGATCGCGCATCCGATCTGGCTCCTGATCGAGGCGGAACGCCTTCGTCCGCGGGCTGAGGACCATCTGCGCCGTCTGATCGTAGAGCGTCTGATGGTCGCGCACCAGCGGCGCGGCCCCCGTCCGGGCGAGCGGGGCTTCCAGCTCCTTGATGAGGTCGATGCGGCGCGTCAGGCGGCCTTTGCTCACGGGCGCGGCGAGGTTGTCCGGCGGCTGGGTCGGGTCGGAGACGACGAACGGGGCGTAGCGGACGCCGAGAAAGCTGGGGCCGACGCTCTGCCCCGAGACGCTGACGACGAGCGGCAGGTCGAAATCGGCGTCGCCGATCTGCTGGGCGACGAGCGAGCCGAAGCCGGGGTGCGTGATCCCGCCCGACGGCGGGTAGCTGGTGTGAAAGAGGTACGTCGCCCGGCCGTGGTTGCCCTCCTTGCTGGTCATCGAGCGGATGACGGCCACGTCGTCCATCACCGTGGCCATGCGCGTCCAGTGTTCGGCGATCTGAAGGCCGGGGACGCGGGTGGAGACGGCTTTCGTCGGGCCCTGGTTCTCGGCGCCCGGCTTGGGATCGAACGTCTCGAACTGGCTGGGGCCGCCGGCCATCCAGAGCAGGATGCAGGAGCGCCCCTGCCGCTTCATTTCGCCGGCGTAGGCGCCGAGAGAGTCGGCCCAGCGCAGGCCGGCCACGGCGGCGCCGCCGACGGCCATCCGGCGCAGGAAGCCGCGACGATGGACGCCGCCGGCGGCGCTCACGCGGACGTTGACGCAGGGTTGGAGGGGAGAGGTCATTGGCGTCCTACTTCTTGATGAGAAACTCCGTCGAATTCACGAGCGCCCACAGCACGTCTTCCAGCGCCTCCTTGCGGTCGCCGACCTTCTGAATGTAGCGCCGGCACGTCGCCTGCTCCTCGTCCGTCGGCTTGCGGGCCAGCACTCGTTCATAGAGCGCGGCCACGATCTCATCGTCGGTCTGTCCCTTGGCGAGCAAATCGGCCAGGAGCGTCTTGCCCTGCGCGGACGTGTACGCCTGGACCAGAGCGCTGTTCATCATCAAGAGCGCCTGCGGGATCGTGCCCTGGACCTCGTCGGCCGGCATCGAGGGGTTCACCTTGAACGCCTGGTAGACCATGTTGCGCAGGCCGGTGTGCCGCTGCACCGCCGGGCCGGAGCCGGGCGCGGGAGCGGGGATCGACTTGTCGTTCTCGTCGAAGCCGAGCGCCTGCTGGAGCGCCTCAAATACCTGCTCCGGCCGCAGCCGTGCGGGGCAGACCGCCGGCGGCCCTTCCTCCCTCTCGGCCAGCCGGGGGGCGAGGGGCGAGGAGTTCGGCCGCTGGTACGCCTGCGTCAGCGCGATGGTGCGGAACAGCCACTTGGGATCGTCGCCGCTGTCCAGCCATCCCTTTACCAGCAGCTCCAGCGCTTCCCTGTGCCGCGGCGCCGCCGAAGCGACGTCGGCGACGGTGGGATAGAAGCCCCAGCCCATCAGGGCCGTCCATATCCGGTTGACGTAGCAGCGGGCGAACCACGGATTTTTCGGGTCCGTGATAAAGCGGGCGAGGGCCTCGCGGCGCTGCGCATCGTCGGCGTCGAGGGGGACGCTTTCGCCGGTGAGGAAGCGCGGCTGCATGGGGATCAGATGCGTGGGGTCTTTTTTATCCGTCATGCCGTACTGGCCGTCGGCCCGGCTCTCGATGGCGTAGGGGGTGCCGCGGCCGTCTCCCAGGTCTTTGTGCTGGACGAGCCGCGCCCGGCCGAAGAAGGCGGCCAGCTCGTGGAACTGCTCGCGCTTCCACGGCTCGAACTTGGCGTCGTGGCACTCGGCGCACTGGATCTGCACGCCGAGGAAGACGCGGCTGGTGGTGGCCGCGATCTCGGTGGGGTTGCCGTACATGGCCGTGAGGTAGTTCACCGGGGCGGTTTCGTCGTTGACGCCGCTGGCCGTGACGAGGCTCGTGACGACCTCGTTCCACGGACGGTTGCGGCGGACCTGGGTCGTCCACCACTGGTCGAACGCTTTCCAGCGCAGGTAGTTGCTGCTGGCCGGCGTGTGGTACGTCACCGTGTCGCGCCAGTAGCGGCCCCAGTTGACCGCATAGGCTTCGCTCTGGAGCAGGGCATCGACGACCTTGGCTCGCTTGTCCGCCGTCGGGTCGGCGACGAAACGGCGCAGGGCATCGGGATCGGGCAGCTTCCCGGTCAGGTCGAGGGAGACGCGGCGGAGAAACGCTTCGTCGTCCACTGGCGCGAGCGGATGGGCGTCCGGTCCCAGGTCGCGGAGCAGCGCGGCATCGACCTTCGCGGCCGTCTCTGCCTCGGAAGGCCGGGCCGGGTCCGCCGCACGCAAGCCGCACGGCGCAAGCGGACCCAGCAACACGGCCAGCGACCACAGGGGCAAGCGGCAAAATCGGCGGATGGCCATCATCGGCGCCCTCGGGGAGCGTGCAGCGGTAAGACGTCGGGCGAGCCAAACAGGTAGGATAGATGGAATGTACGGGATTGAGACACGCGGCGTCAACAAAAAAAGTCCGTCCCCCGGATGTCCCTCTCGATTTTGGGGCGGCGGCTTCCCCCCTCGTTCACCCTCGTTCCCAAACTCTGTTCCGCGTCCTATCCCCGGCCGGACGCGAAGCAGAGCTTCGCGGACGAGCGTTCCCAAACAGAGTTTGGGAACGAGGGAACGAGGGAACGAGGGAAAGCCCGTCCCGCCGGGTCACGGCCGCCACGAAGGCCAACGGGTGCGGCAGCCTGGCGTCATTTGGCCGCCTGGAGTTTCATCAGGTCCGCCTCGGCCTGCAAACGGAAGTACTGCGTGGCCGCCACGTCGGCGTCGCTGGCGGACTGCTTCTCGCGCTGGGCCCGCACGACGTCTTCCAGCTTGCGCATCCGATCGACGTGCGCCTGGACGGCGGAGATTCGATCCTCCCGTTTGTCGCTGACGTCCTGGGCGGCCTGCATCCAGCGCAGCGACCAGGCGTAGATCTGATCGTAGTCCGGCCCGGTCGAGGGGTTGCCTTTGCCGGTCGGCGTGGCCGACGTGTTGGGGGCCAACAGGCCCTCGTAAACGCGGCGGGCGGCGTCGGCCCGCGCCAGGGCGTTGTCCGCCTGTTTGTCGGCCCGAACGGCGGGGACGGCGGCCAGACACAGCATCAGGGCCGTCAGGATGAGGGTGCGCAACATCGTCATGGCCAATCCTCCCAAAGGGTTGTCGGATCGCCAAGTGTGCAAATCCCGCGCCGCGCCCCCGTCGCGGCTGAGCGGCGCTCACTTCTCCTCGACGCGCTTCACCTCCTGCTCCGCCGTCAGCGTCAGGTAGAAGCCGTGTTCGCCGTTGCCGTTGTTGATCTTCAGCAGCAGCCGGTTCACGCCCTTTTGCAGATGGACCTTCACCGAATCATGCTCCGGAACGGCGGCGAGGTGAGCGCGGGTCGTGAACACCAACTTGTCGTTGACCCACAGCTTGGCGCCGTCGTCCGTGCCCAGCGCGATCGTGGCGTCCTGATCGGCCGGCGATTCCACGTCGCGGTACAGGTAAGACACGATCTCGTTGCTGTCCGGGGCGAAGAACGTTCTGAGATCCACATAGCCCTGAGCGTCCGGTTTGACGACGCGCCATGTCACCTTGCCGCTCTTGCCGTCATAGGCCGCCTTCGGATCGACGCCCTTCTCCGGCGGGAAGACGCGGTCGAGGCCGGCGTCGTCCACGCCGTTGTCGAACGGGCCGGCCACGTGCCACCAGTCCATGCCCAGCACCGGCGTCTTCAGCGTGGCCAGGTACTCGACCACGTCGGCCAACTCGTCCTCGGTCATGTACGCGGCGATGTTCTCGGGCATCAGCGACACGGTCAGCTTGGTCCGCGTATCGATGTCCTTTTTGTCGATTTTCGTGTCCTTGGCGTTGGCGTCGCGCAACGTGATCGAGGTCGGCGTCTCCTCCACGATAATGCCGCTGACGGATATACCGTCGGTTTTGTCGATCTTCCATTGCAGGTACTGGTCGGCGATGGCCTTGCTGGGCAGGATAATGGATTCGTACAGGTTCTCGCGGCTGGCCTTCTTGCCGATCATCGAAAGATCGGGACCGACCTGTCCGCCGGCGCCGCGGATCGTGTGGCATTTGAGGCATTGCATATCGTTTTTGGCGCTGGCGGCCAGAAGCGCTTTCCCCTGGCTGCGTCGCCGACGCGCTTCGCCAGCACGGCGAGCGGCGGCAGCTTCTTCAGATCCAGCTTCGGCGGCGGCGGGAACAGCGCCAGTGCTTTCTTTTGCAGGTCCGGATAGGGGCTGTTGCGCAGCAGCCGGGCCACGTCGTTATGCACGTCGTCGGGCAGCTGCTTCTTCTCCTCCAGGCCGAGCAGCCACGCCGATCCCGGTTGCGTCCCCGCCAGCGCCGACGCCTCGGCCTGGCGCACGCCGAGGTCCGCGTCCTTCTGGGCGAAGGCGGTTTGCAGCGCCGCCAGCGCCGGGGCCGCTCCGGGCTGATCGGCCTTGCGCTGCGCCAGCTTCCCGAGCGCCAGGGCCGCCTCCACGGCGACCGTTTGTGATTCGCCCGAAAGCAGTTCTTTCAGCCGCGCCGCACTTTCCTCCGAGGGCAAGTCGCCCAGCGTCCACGCCGCGGCGACGCGAACCGCTCCCTGCTCCTTACGGTCGGCGGCGATCCTGGCGACCTCGGCCGCCATGTCCGTCTTCTCCGCCGACTCGATCAGACTCAGGGCCGCGACCCGCGAGCCTGGTTTGTCGAGCAACCGGCGGATGGAGTCGGCCAATTCCTTGCTGTCGCGCAAAGCCCGCCACTTGTTGGGCAGGAATTTCTCAAGACTGTGCATGACCTTAAGCACCACCTCCGGCGGCGCGCCGGTCTCCAACACCGGCAGAAGCGCGGCGCCTGCCGCCGGGTCGTCATCGACGGCCAAGATGTCCACGATGCGCGCCCGCTGCTCCGCCGTCAGCGCCTTGTCGGCCAGCCGCTTGCCAAGCGACGGCATCACCGACGGCGGTTGTAGCTCCCACACCAGATCGGCGACCTTGTCGTTCCACTCCGGGAATTCCTTGTCGAAATCGGCAAGGATCACGTCGCGGCGGGCCTTGTCATGATGACCGACGGCGATGCCGACGGCTTCGAGATAAAAGCGGTCCTTGCCGTCGTATTGTTTGGCTAGTTGATAGACGAGTTCCTTCGCCTGAGCCGGGGGCATGGTGCGCGTCAGAAGAAGAACTTCACGGCGCACCGCGGGCGACGGGTCATCGACATCCCGCTCGGCTGTCAGCTCCAGACCCTTAGGAATAGGCTTATATTGCCACAGCAGTCGATGCGCCAGGATTCGGAAACGATCATCCTTGTCCGTGAGAGCGGCAAAAATATCCTCGCCTGGCACGTTGGGGCCGCGGAGTATGGCATCCATCCACAGCGCCCGCGCCCGCAACCAAACATTGTCCTTCTGTTGGGCGGCCTTCCGCAGGATGCCGATCATCCGCCAGTGCTCGCGCCCGAACCCTTGGCCAGTTCCGACAACTTGGCCATCGCCATGTAACGGGTCGCGAGGTTCGGCGAAGCAAGCGCCTCGATAATCCCATCGTCGCTATCGACATCGACTTTAGGCGCAATCGGCTTGCTCCCCTTCGGCGCCAGCCGGTAGATGCGGCCGCGCGTGAAATCGCCGATGCCGTGGCCGCCGACGCCGGGGTCGTACCAGTCGGCGATGTACGCGCTGCCGTCCGGGCCGACGACGATGTCCGAGGGGCGGAACCACGTGTCGGTGCTGGTCACCATGTCCTCGCGGTCCACGGCGTAGGAGGCGCCGTCCGGCGTCAGGTGGTAGCAGCGGACCTGGCGAGGCCCGGCGTCAGTGGCCAGCGGCTGGCCCCAGTATTTCTTGGGGAACAGCGTCCCCTCGTAGAAGCACATGCCGGTCGGCGCCCCGAAATAGGTGCGCAGCACTTTCGGCACGATGCCGGGGACTTCCTCGTTCCAGTGGCTGACGTGCTGCGGCGCGTGGTAGCCGTAATCGCCGCCGGGCATGACGTAGCAGATGCGCGTCTGCTGCTGGCCGTCGTCGTCGTTGTCGGAGACGAAGACGGTCCCAAAACTATCCACACACGGCTCGTACTCGTTGCGGAAGCCGTCGGCGATCAATTCGAGGTTCGTGCCGTCGAGGTCGCAGCGCCAGATCGTGCCGGCCCGGCAGTCGGTGTCGTTGGTGAACCACTTGCGGCCCTTGCCATCGGAGCTTTGCAGGCCGTTGATCGCCTGGCCGCCGGGATCGCCGACGCTGAAGTACAGCTTCATGTCCGGGCCGATGAGGATGCCGTGGACGCCGTGATCGTGATCTATGCCGCCGAAGCCGGTGAGCAGCTTCTTCGGCGGGCCGTCAGCCTTGCCGTCGCCGTCCTTGTCCTCGAAGACGAGGATGTCGGGCGACTGGCAGACGAACACCTTGCAGCCGGGGCCGACCGGGTCCTTGGCGACGGCGATGCCGAGCGGCGCCAGGATCTCCGGCGACTGGTAGAAGACGGTGCATTTGTCCGCTTTGCCCTCTCCCTTGGTGTCTTCCAGGATGAGGATGCGGTCGCCCTCGGGCCGGCGGGCCGGGATGTGGTGGAGGGTGTGGCGGTAGTTGACCGACTCGCAGACCCAGACGCGGCCCTTGTGGTCCACGTCGATGCAGGTGGGGTTGCAGAAGCCGCCGACCTCCTCCGACGCCCACAGAGACAGCTCCAGGCCCTCGGCGTTGACGGTGAAGGTGGAGAGGGCCTTGTCCGGGGCGACCTGGGCGCGGGCGAAGGCCGGGACGAGGAGGAGCGGAACGACGCAAAGCAAGCGCGACCACGGCTTCATGGTAGTCGGGAACTCCACGAGGGACGGGCGATCGGCGGGAGGGAACGCAGAGGACAAGGCCAGTATAGCGATTACGGCGGGGGCGCCGCCAGGGATTTCGGGGGAGGCCGGTCGCGTGGTGGAACGCCCGCGATTCCGGGGCCAAGACCGACCCGCACATCCCTCCCGACCGCTACACCTTGCACTCGCGGCCCTGGTCGTCGCCGTTGCTTCCGCCTTGGCGCTGGCCGCCGGCCGCCGTGGAGCTTACAAGAGATGTTAGCGCCTGCTCTTCTCCCATCGTCTTTTCCGCGAGGGCCGGAGTCGTGTACACGATCCTCTTGCTCCTGGCGACCGCCGACGCCCCGGCGCCGAACCGCGCCGAGTTCCGCGACGACGCGGTCCTGCTCTGGAATGAAACGACGCTCCAGGCGATCCAGGAAGACCGCACGCCGCCGCCCGTGGCCGCGCACAACCTGGCGATCGTCCACGCGGCCGTCTACGACGCCGTCAACGCCATCGACCGCACGCACACCGTCTACCACGTCGATGCGGCCGCCTCGCCGGGCGCGTCGATGGAGGCCGCCGCGGCCGGCGCGGCGCACCGCGTCCTGACGCGGCTCTACCCGAAGCAGGCGAAGCGGTTCGACGCCGCTCTGGCCGATTCGCTGGCCGGCGTGCCGGATGGTTCAGCCCTGGACGGCGGCCTGTCACTCGGCGAAAGCGTGGCCGACAAGATGCTGGCATGGCGGGAGAATGACGGCGCCGGCCGCAAAGGCCCGTTCGTCTCGGAATCGGCGCCCGGTCTGTGGGAGCCGACCCCGCCCGACTTCAAGCCGGCCCTGCTGCCGCACTGGTCGAAGGTGGCGCCGTTCGTGGCGACGCGCTCCGCGAACCTGAAGACGCCGCCGGCGCCGCCGGAGCTGACCAGCAAGGAGTACACGGAGGTTTTCAACGAGGTCAAGACGCTCGGCCGGGCCGACAGCACCGCGCAAGCCGGAGCAGACGATCATCGCGTGGTTCTGGGAAGACGGCCCCGGCACCGTGACGCCGCCGGGCCACTGGAACCGCATCGCCCAGGCCACGGCCAGGGCCAATGCAACGACGCTGGTGGAAAACGCCCGGCTGTTCGCCGTGCTGAATTTCGCCCTGGCCGACGCTGGTATTTGGTGCTGGGAGTGCAAGTACAAACACCGCTTGTGGCGGCCGGTGACGGCCATCCGCGGCGCGGCCGACGACGACAACCCGGACACCGACCCCGACGCGGACTGGCATCCGCTGCTGCCGACGCCGCCGTTCCCGAGCTACGTCTCGGGCCACAGCACGTTCAGCGGCGCCGCGGCCGCGGTGCTGGCCGACTTCTTCGGCGACGAGACGAAGGTGACGGCCACCTCCGAGGCGTTCCCCGGCATGACGCGAACGTTCCCGAGTTTCGGCGCCGTGGCGGCGGAGTGCGGCCGAAGCCGGATCTACGGCGGCATTCACTACGAATGCGACAACCGTGAGGGGCTGGAGCTGGGCAAGCAGATTGGGCGGTATTGCAGCCGGAATGTGTGCCAGCCGCGCGAGGGGTCGCGGAACAGCGATCGTTGAGATGGTTTAATGCGAGGGGCCGTTCGCCCCGGTCGCCGTCTCCAGCGGCTCCAGCCGGATGACGTGACGCAGCGACACCAGATGGGTCGAGCGATAGATCGACGAATCAGGCTCCGACGGGATGCCGACGACGATGGACGCCAGACCGACCATGACCAGATCCGGATCGCGCACGTCGTAGGTCGTGCCGTCCGACGTGACGATGCGAAACGGCTGGAAGGCGGCGGGGCGAAGACGGTCTTTCATTTCGGCGGGGGCCATGCTGTGACTCCTCCCTCTGTGATTGTACCATAAGCGGCGAAGGGTGGAGCGCCTCCCCGCGCATAGCAAGCCCGCACCCACGACCCTCTGCAGGTTATCCGCGAACGCATGAAATCGCCAAATCGAAAGGGCGGCGACATCCGGTTTTTTCTTGCCCTTCGGCCCCGGCCGCGGTAGCGTAACTACGGGTGACTCGCCCGGACGGCGCCGATTTCCGGCGCAAGTTCCGGTCCCTGGCGCGTTCTTTCCACGACCGGCTATATAGCGTTCATTCCGGAGCGCCCCCGTGCGGCCGGTTCGCGAGAGACGGAGAGGGCGGTTCCATGACGCGGCGCCTGAACAACCTGGGTAAAATCAGCGCGGGCCTTGCGGCCGTGCTGATGGTGGGATTGCTTCCCGCCGGCGCCCGCGCGGAAGAACTTCTCTTCCACAACGAAACCAACGGCCCAATTATCGTCCAGGCGGCCTGCGTGGTCCGCGGCGTCTTGCGATCCGACCGGCCCTACCTGCTGAAGCCCGGCGACACGACGCCCGCCATCGTGCTGCCCGGCAACAAGCTCATCACCATCTACGACGGCCTGAACACCAACCACGTCATCTTCAAGGGCGCCATCCCCGGCGGTCTGGTCAACCAGGCTTTCGGCGTCGGGCTCGACGGGACCGGCGGGGTCACAGTCAATCCCAAAGCGGCGCCGTCCGGGCCTTGATCCCGGTTCGTGAAATTCAACAAGCGGGGCGCAGGATCGCCCCGCTTTCTTTTTTCCCATCCCCGCTGTCGCCCTTCCCCCGACTTTTTCCTTGCACAGATCCGCCGACCGCGCCATAATCAACGCTCGACAGGTCTTCACACTGCCGCCGTCGGGAGGCGTCCTCTCCGCGCCGCCTGCCCCTCGATCCTTGGATCTGCGTGCCGTCAGGGACGATGTTCGCCGGTTGCCTTCTTCGACGAGGATTTCGTTATGGCCTCCATCCCTCCGCCGCCCCTCGATCAGGTCGATCCCGTCGAGGCGTGGCAGCCGTGGGAACCGACCGCCACGGAACCCTGGAACCTCAAGTGGGCCGGCCACCTCTACCGCCGGGCCGCGTTCGGCGCCAGCCCCGCCGAAATGACCGAGGCCGTGTCGCGCGGCCTGCCCGCCACGCTCGATCGGCTCTTCCAGGGGGCGCCCGACTCCGACGCGATCGAAAAGACGCTCGTGGCCGTCGGCGCCCGCACGGCCGACCGCGCCAATCCGTTCGAGCTGCGAGCCTGGTGGCTGTATGCCATGCTCAACGGCGGCCGGCCCATCCAGGAAAAAATGACCCTGTTCTGGCACAACCACTTCGCCACCAGCATCGCCAAGGTGCAGCGCACGACGTGGATGTTCAACCAGAACCGGCTCATCCGCCAGCACGCCCTGGCCAAGTTCGGCCCCTTCCTGCACGACATGAGCAGGGACGCGGCCATGATCGTCTGGCTGGACAACAACAGCAACGTCAAGGCGCACCCCAACGAGAACTATGCTCGCGAGGTGATGGAGCTGTTCACCCTCGGCGTCGGCCATTACACCGAGAAGGACATCCGCGAGGCCGCCCGCGCCTTCACCGGCTGGCACACCAACGGCGGCGAGTACGACTTCAACGCCCGCTTCCACGACGACGGCGAAAAGACCGTCCTCGGCAAGACCGGGAACTGGAACGGCGACGACGTGCTCGACATCCTGCTCAAGCGGCCCGACTGCGCCGAGTTCCTGGTGCGCAAGCTCTACCGCTATTTCATCAGCGAGCTGCAAGACCCGCCCGCCAAGCTGATCGCCCCGCTGGCGGAGTCGTTCCGCAAGACGGATTACGACATCGCGGACCTCGTGCGGCGAATGCTCTCCTCGCGCCATTTCTTCTCCGCCCATGCCTATCGGCAAAGGATCAAGGCGCCCGTCGAGTACGTCCTCGGCGCGGTGCGGACGGTGTACGACGGCCAACCGCCGCCGCAGCCGCTGGTGGGCCGCGTGGACCTGATGGGGCAGCAGCTCTTCGCCCCGCCCAACGTCAAGGGTTGGCCGGGCGGCCAGGCCTGGCTGAACACGTCCACCGTGCTGGCCCGCGTCAACTTCGCCCAGGCCCTCGTCATGGGGAACCTGTGGAGCGACCCGTCGCGCGGCGACGGGGCCGAGCCGGCGCCGTTCGAGCCGCCGGCCATCCCCGGCCAGCCGGACGTAAAAATGCCCGAGGAGCCGCCGCCGCCGGAGAACCAGGACGTGGCCCGCCTGATCCGCCAGGCCAAGGCGACGAAGCCCGACGAAGTGGTGGGCGTCCTGATCGACGCCTTGCTGCCGGGCGGCGTCGGCGACGCCGTCCGTTCCCGGCTGACGGCCTTCGTCGCAGACGGCAAGCCGGCCGGCGACAAGCTCGACCGCCGAGCGCGAGAGGCCGCCCACGCGATTCTGTCCATGCCGGAGTACCAGTTGGCGTAAACGCCGCACGGGTCAGAGCCGCGACCGTAAGGGAGCGGTTTTAGCGAAGACCGCTCCCTTACGGTCGCGGCTCTGACAAAACCTTAACCCGAGATCCGCCATGCTCAGCCGACGCCAGTTCCTGACGAACTCCCTCAAGGGCGCCTCGCTTTTGACGCTGAGTTCCGTCGTCCCGCAGTTCATCGCCCGCACGGCGCTGGCCGCCGAGCCAGGCAAGGACAACATCCTCGTCGTCGTCGAAATGAACGGCGGCAACGACGGACTCAACACCGTCATCCCCTACGGCGATGATCTCTATCCCAAATTCCGGGACAGCCTGCGCCAGACCAAGGACCAGGTGGTCAAGATCAACGACCACATCGGTCTGAATTCGGGAATGCGCAGCTTCGACCGGTTGCTGCAGCGCGGCGAACTGGCCGTCGTCCAGGGCGTCGGCTACCCGAACCCCGAGCGGTCGCACTTCGAGTCGATGGACACCTGGCAGTCGGCCGACCCGACCGCAAAGACCACCACCGGCTGGCTCGGCCGCAGCGCCAACGAACTGCACAACACCACCGGCGGCGTCCCGATCATGCACGTCGGCCCCAGCCGCCTGCCGCTGGCCCTCCAAGGCGCGACTGGCGGCGCGATCAGCATCAACAACCAGATGGCCTACCGCTTGGAGTTGGGCGGCGGCGAGCCGGATCGCCAGAAGGCGCGGCGCAAGCTGCTTGAAGACCTGGCCCAGCCGGCCAAGGACGAGGCGCCCTCCCTGGCCGATTTCGTCTACCGCCGCGAGGTGCAGACGCTGACGACGCTGGACCGCCTCCAAGAGGTGCTCAAGAACACCAACGCTGGCCAGTCCCCCAGCTTCGGCCCCGACGGCCGGCCCTACGGCCCCAACGCCCTGCCGCAGAGGTTGCAGCTGATCGCCCAGCTCATCCAGAAGGGTTTCGGCACGCGCGTCTTCTACGTCATGCGCGACGGCTTCGACACCCACTCCGATCAGGTGCAGCAGCATCGCAACCTGCTGGGCGAAGTGGCCGACGGCGTGACCACCTTCTTCGAGACGCTGCGCCAGACCGGCCACGACAAGCGCGTGCGGCTGATGACGTTCTCGGAGTTCGGCCGCCGCACCCAGGAGAACGCCAGCAAGGGCACCGACCACGGCGCCGCCTCGTGCCTGTTCGTGGCCGGGCCGGGCGTCAAGGGCGGGCCGGTCGGCGACCACCCCAGCCTCAGCGACCTCGACGCCGGCGACCTGAAGTTCCACACCGACTTCCGCCAGGTGTACGCCACGCTGCTCGACCACTGGCTCGGCTGCGACAGCCAGAGCGTCCTCGGCGGCAAGTACGAGGCGCTGGAGGCGCTCAAGGGTTAGGCGCTGCTTTCGCAAGTCGCGCCGACCAGCCCGAAGCGCGAGCGAGGGAAAGAACCCTCGCTCGCGCTTCGGGCTGGTATGAATTGTCAGGAGAGCTTCCCATGTCCACCCGTTCCCGCCGCGCCTTCACACTGTTCCAGCTGCTCACCGTCCTCGCCATTTTTGGCATCGGCTTCGCGCTGTTTCTGCCGGCCCTGGCCAAGGCGCGAGCGGCGGCGTCGCGCATCCAGTCGCAGAACAACCTCAAGCAGATCGGCTTGGCCTGTCACAACTATTACGACGTCAACAAGGCCTTCCCGGCCGGCTGCAACGCTCAGAACTTCTCGGCCGCCGTCCACATCCTGCCGTTCATCGAGCAGGACAACCTCTACAAGACCATCGACCTCAGCAAGCCCGTGGACGACAAGGCCAACGCCCCGGCCCGCGCCGCCGTCATCAAAACGTTCCTCAACCCGACCGACCCGGTCCAGAAGGTCAACGATAATTACGGATCGACAAACTATCTCTTCAACGCCGGCTCGAAGCCGGACCTCGCCGACGACGACGGCGTGTTCTACCGCGACTCGAAGATCACCTTCGCCGACATCACCGACGGCACGAGCAACACGCTGTTCACCGGCGAGACCCTCAAGGGCGACGGCGGGACGAAGGCCGACGACGTGCGGCGGCAGTACGTCCTCTTGAAGAAGGATGATCTCAAGGGGATCAAGGACGAAGCGGGAGTGCAGGATTGGAAGGACGACAAGAACATCGCGGGGGATCGTTGCGCCAGCTGGATGGACGGCCGGTTCCTCCAGGGCACCTTCACCGGCACGCGGGGATTGAACGACGCTCGGCCGGACGTGAGCTGCGGCGGCGCCGGCGGCCTGTCGGGGCTGCGCGGGCCGGCGGAGGGCGTCAGCGTCGGCTTCGCGGACGGCAGCGTGCGTTTCATCAGCAAAGCGGTGAAGCCCGGCGTCTGGAAGCTGCTCACCAGCCGCAACGACGGCCAGGCGCTTCCTCCCGACTTTTGAGGCCTCTCAAGGAGACATGTCATGCGCAAGCCGCGGCGACCCGCCTTCACGCTGTTCCAGCTGCTCGTGCTGCTGGGCGTCCTGGCCTTCGGCTTTTCGCTGTTCATGCCCGCCATCGCCAAGGCGCGGGCCGACGCCCAAAGAGCCGCGATGCTCAACAACCTCAAACAGATCGTCCTCTCGATGCACAATTACAACGACGCCAACGGCCTGCTGCCGCCGGGCGTGGACGACGAGAACTTCTCCGCCGCGTCCCGGCTGCTGCCGTACATCGAACAGGGACAGGTCTACCAGAAGATCAACTACACCAAGCCGATCACCGACTCCGTCAACGCCGAGGCGCGGAAGACGGTCATCACGACGTTTCTCAGCCCGCGCGATCCCCTCAAGAAGGTCCGCGATGACAGCGGCGCCACCAACTACCTCTTCAACGACTTCGTGTTCTTCCGCAACTCCAAGTCCACGATCCCGGCCAGTTTCCCGGACGGTCTGAGCAACACCATCGCCATCGGCGAGACCCTCAAGGGCGACGGCGGCGAAAAGGCGGAGGACGTAAGGAGGCAATACGTTCTGCTGAAGAAGGACGACCTGAAAGGGATCAAGGACGACGCGGGGGTGAGTTCCTGGAAGGACGGCAAGAACATCGCGGGGGACCGCTGTGCAAGCTGGATGGACGGCCGCTTCCTCCAGGGCACGTTCAACGGCAAGCTCAAGCCCAACGACGAGCGGCCCGACGTGAGCTGCGGCGGCGAGGGCGGCGTCTCCACCCTGCGCAGCCTCGACGACAACATCGCCGTCGGGGTTGCGGACGGCAGCACTCGGTTCATCAACGCCAAGAAGATCACGTTCCAGACGTGGACCTACGCCCTCGACCCCGCCGACGGCAATCCGCTCGGCCCGGACTGGTGAAATGATCCGAGCCGCGACCGTGAGGGAGCGGGGGAGAAAACCGCTCCCTCGCGGTCGCGGCTCTGTTCACGGTTGCGGCTCGGATTCGCGTTCCTTCAGCAGTTGTTCGATCTCGCCGTCGAGCGTCTCGGCGGACGGCGGCCCGAGATGCGTGAAGCGCACCATGCCCTTGGCGTCGATCAGGTAAATGGTCGGGAACCCCTCGATGTTCCACTCGGCGCAGATCGGCCCGTGCTGGCCGTCCCAGAAGGAGCGACCGGGGAACGTGCCGTCGTTCTGGACCTGTTTCAAGGTCGCCACGTCCGGGTCGGTGTTGACGCCGACGAGGGCGAAGGGCCGGCCCTGGTAACGCTGCACGAGCGACCGCTCGTGGGGGTACATCGCCCGGCACGGCGGTCACCAGTTGCCCCAGAAGTCGAGCATCACCACTTTGCCGCGGTAGTCGCTGAGCTGGAAGGCGACGCCGTCGGCGTCCGTTCCGTGGGTCGGCGGCGCCGGATTGCCGACCGAACCCTCGCCCGACGGGGGCGAGTTCATTCGGTTGCAGCCGGCCGCGACCAGCGCTGCTCCGATCATCCACCCGACTCGCAAGGGGCTTCGCATGATATACCTCCTGCTCTCATGATAGTCGCGGACCCATCATAATAAAAGCGATCCTCAAAAGAGGCGACGCGGCCGGCCGGAATCGGCTACCCGTTCGGCCAGCCGCCGCTGCGGCGCGCTGACGGGGTGGCCGGTCAGCTCCGGCGGCGCCAGCCAGGCGGCTTGCTGATAGAAGGCGGAACGGAATTCGCCGGAAAGATGCTCCGCCTCGAAGCAGACCAGTGTGATGCGGAAACGCGTGACGCCGTGCCGCAGCGTGACCAGCTCCGCCCCGAGCCGCGCCCGTAAGCCGGTCAGCTCCGGCAGCAGTCGCGCCGCCGCCTCGTCGGGAGACTCGCCCGGCGCCAGCGGCCCGTGCGGGAACTCCCACAGCGACGCCCAGCGTCCTTGCGGCGGCCGCTGCAACAGCAGCACCCGCCCGCCGCGGCGCACGACCACGGCGGCCTCCGCAACCTGGACGGTTTCCGGCGGCGGCGTGCGTGCGGGGATGGATTCCTGGCGGCCCAGGCGCCGGGCGGCGCAGTCGGCGGCCAGCGGGCAATCGACGCAGCGCGGCGCCGACGGCGTGCAGACCAGGGCGCCGAGTTCCATCAGCGCCTGGTTGAAGTCGCCGGCCTGCCGCACCGGCAGCAGCGCCTCGGCCGCCGCCCACAGCCAGCGCTGTTCCGGCCCGCACGCGGGGTCGCCGGTTCGGCCGAACAGCCGGGCCAGCACGCGCCGGCTGTTGGCCTCCAGGATCGGCAGCCGCCGGTCGAAGGCCTGCGACAGCACGGCGTTCCGCGTGTAGCGCCCGAGGCCCGGCAGACCGTCGAGGGCGTCAGGGTCGTCGGGGAATCGGCCGCAGTGCGACGCGACCAGCAGCCGGGCCGTTTTCAGCAGGTCGCGCGCCCGCCGGTAATAGCCGAGACCCTCCCACAGACGCAGCACGTCCTGTTCGTCGGCCGCGGCCAGGGCGGCGAGCGTCGGGAAAGCCTGTAAAAATCGCTCGAAATAGGGGACGACGCTCGCCGCCTGCGTCTGCTGCAACATCACCTCGCTGATCCAGATGCGATACGGGTCGCGGTCGCGCCGCCAGGGCAGATCGCGGCGGCAGCGGGCGAACCAGGCGAGGAGCCGGCGCGGCAGCCGGGGCCGCAGGGCGGCGACCGCGCCGGCCGGCACGGCGGAGTCAGGTTCAGGAGGAGACGAGTCGGTCGAAAGCCGTCGGCGCGGCACAGTTCGTTCTCGATCGCAGGGAAGGCGGGTCAGCCGCGCGGCCGTTTCATGTACTGCTCCAGGATCGACTTCGCCGCGCTGGACGTGTTGCCGGACGGCTTGGGCTTGTCCTTGCCCTTTTCGCCCGGCTTGTTCGGGTCCTCGGCGCCAGGGGGCGGCACGATCAGGTCCATGACGGTGCTGCCTTCGGGGATGACGCCGTCCGCGCCGGACAAGGGCCGGTCGTCGTCGTCCTGGAGCGACAGCAGCATGGCGGCGATGTCGTCGTCGGCGTCGCCCGTGGCGGCCGCGTCTTCCTCGGCCGGAGCAGGCGCAGCGTCCTTCTTGGCCACGGTCACGGGGGCGCGGGACGGCGGCGGCGGCGTCCTGGGGGACTTGGCGGAGGCGGCGGTCGCCGGCTTGGCGCCCACGGCCTTGGTGGGGGGCTTGGGGGTGGCCGGCTTGACAGCCGCCGGCTCCTCGACCAGATGAACCTCGAACAGCAAGGGACCGATTTTCAGCCGGTCGCTGTGGTGCAGCTCGACCTCATCCTTGACGGGCTGGTCGTTGAGGAAGGTGCCGTTGGTGCTGCCGAAGTCGCGGATGTAGGCCTTGCCGTCGCGCTGGAGGAGGGCGCAATGGCGTTTGCTGATCATAGGGCTGGCCGGCCGGAGGTGACATTGGGGGTCGCGTCCGACCACAAACTGGGACAGCGTGATGGGAAGAACGTGCCCTGCCATCTTGCCCGCCGCTTTGACCACAAGGCTCAACTTCATGAGACGCCCTCGTTCCTCATGTGGATGTCTAGCTGTCCGGTCGGCATGGCGGAAGCCCCTCCTCGAACTCCCACGGAGGAAGGAGAAGGGTCTTGCGGAACCCGAACGCCGTCCCGAGGGCAAGTCGGAACCTCGGCGGGAACCGCCCACACTGCCGGGCAACTTCGGTTTCCGGGCCAGGTCGTTGTGTACGCGAGCGACCCGCTCCGGCCAAAGGACAATCGACACTTCCCCGGCGCCATTGCCGCGAGTCACGCGCCGCTTCCCATTCCGATAAGATGCTTCAATGCGGCCACGGGATTACCGCCGTGGATGGTGGGTGACGCCAAGAGAGAGTGTTGGTGCCATTGTAGGGCCGAAGGTGCAGGTTATGCAACCGAAAAGCCTGGGGTCGGGCCGTCTTTTTTTCGGGGCGGCGTGGGCGGCGGTCGTCCTCGGATGCAGCCCGACGACGCCGCCCCTGAAGATCGCTTCCCCCTACCAGGGCGCCGTGGTCCGCGTGGCCTGCCCCGACGACGCGACGGCCGCGCTGATCGCCGTGTCGGCCCCGGCCTGGGCGAACCGCTGCCAGGCCCACGTCGAGACGACGACTTACACCCTCCCCAAAGGGCTGGACAGCGTCGCCGACGCCGACGTGTGGGTGATCCGCCCCGCCGAAATGCCGCGCTGGGCCGCCGCGGGTCGGCTGGTTCCCGCGCCCAAGGAATCAACCGCCGCGGAATCGGGCAGCGGCTGGACCGGACTATTGCCGCTCTACCGCGACCGGCTGCTGCTGTGGGACCGCATCGCCTACGCGCTGCCGATCCGTGGCGAGGCCCCGGTCTGCTTCTACCGGAGCGACCTCCTCGGCGACGCCGGCCGTCGCGCGGCCTACGAAGCGAAGTACCGTCGCAAGCTCGGCCCCCCGCGGACCTGGGACGAGTTCGCCGATATCGCGGAGTTCTTTCAAGGAGAACCCGCCGGGCTGGCGCACAGCCTGCCGCCGCTGCCGGAAGACGACGGGGCGCTGGAGCGCGAGTTCTACGCCGTCGCCGCCTGCTGCGCCCGGCGAGCCGTCTCCGGTGACGAGTCGGCCGGCCCGGAGCGGGCCGACGAAATGTTCGGCTTCTATTACGACCTGCAAACGGGCCGGCCGCGCATCGACGGCCCCGGCTTTGTGAAAGCCCTGGCCTTGCTTCGGCGCCTCCGCAAGTGCCGGCCGGAGGAGGCGTCTCCCTCGCCGGCCGACGCCTTCCGGGGCGGCCAGGCGGTGCTGTGCCTGGCGGACGCCTCGCGGCTGACGGAGTTTCAGAACGGCGAAGGCACGACAGTCCGCGACCGCTTCGGCATATGCCGAACGCCGGCGGCCGCCTGTTATTTCCCGACGGGCGGAAGCGAATGCGTCCCGGCGCCCGACGGCAACTACATCCCCTACGTCGGTTCCGGAGCTTGGATCGGCGTCGTACCGAAGGACGCCCCGCACGCGGAGGCCGCCTTCTCGCTGCTGGCGGAGTTGAGCGGCCGCGAGGCGAGCGACCAGATGGTCATCGGCGCCCGCTTCGGCGGCGACCCGATCCGCTCGGAGCAGCTGGAAGAGCGGACCAGCTGGTCCGGCTTCGAGCTGACGCCGGAGACGGTCAAGGAGTTGCAGGAGGCGCTGCAACAGACGCTGCTGCATCGCGGCGTCGAGAACCCGGTCTTGCCCCTGCGCACTCCCGACCAGGGCGAACATCAGGTGATCCTGGCCGCCGCGCTGCGGACGGCCTTGACCTCTCCTGAAGACGATCCGAAAAAGGTGCTGGAACAAGTCGCCCGCCGCTGGCAGGAGATCGACCGGGCGAAGGGAGCGGCGCACCTCGCCGAGTATCGCATCAGCGTCGGCCTGCTGCCGGACTGAACGGCAGTCAGTCGGTCATGGGAACGCCGAGCTGCCGCCCGATCTCGCGCAGGATGGGGCGGTCGGAGGCCGGCCGCGTCGGCGATTGCGGATGGGCCGCATCGGTTCGCGTCCAGCCGCGCAGGTGCAGGAACATCGCGGCGGAGTGCTTGTACGCGGGGACCGGCGCCCGGAAGGCGAGGAAGCCGAGGTATTGCAGCATATCGTTCAGCTCATAGAACGCGGGGTCGCCGGCCTCCCACAGCGCGTCGCGCCGGGCGAAGAGGTCCGGGGCGAAGGTGCTCAGGCCGAGCAGATAGTCACTGCCGTACATCACCATGTCGATGGCCAGGTCGTTGCCGGTGTAGACGCGGAAATCGGGCCGCACCCGATCGCGCAGCATCAGCCGCCGCCATTCCAGGTCCCGCTTGAGCGAGGAATGCTTGGCGCCGATGCACTGCGGCACGCCGAGCAGCCCGCGGTAAACCTCCAACGAATAGATCTTGCCGAACGGGGCGAACACCGGCCCCAGCTCGAAGGCGATGAACGGGCCGCCGTGCTTTCCGAGATCGGCGTAGGCGTCGATGAGCCGATCGTCCGGCAATCCGGTGAGGCCATGCGACTGGAAGACGACGGGGACGCCGCCGTGCCGGCCGACGGCGTCGATCTGGCGGAGGTAGGCGTCGCGGTCAAAGGCGGCGCCCGGCCGGTCGCCGACGAAGGCGCCGGCGACGAACGGCCGGCCGCCTAGCACGCCGCGCGTCCGGGCCAAGACTTGCAGGCGCTGGGCGTCGTCCAGCAGGTGAACGTAGCCGGTGTCCATGTTGACGGCCGGCGTCAGACCCGCGGCGGCGGTGCGCTCGACGTGGGCGTCAAAGGAGTCCCAATCGACGCCGCCGTCTGGGGCGAACGGCAGAAGGATGGCGGAGACGCCGGCGATTCTCCGATGCGGGCGGAGCTGGGCGATGGAGTCGATAGGAGCGACGGTCATGAGAGGTTCTCACGGCGCGGCGAGGAGTTCGTCCCAGGTGGAGACGTCCGGCAGGCGGTGGATGAGGTGGGTGAGATGTTGCAGGTCCGTGATGCCAGTCAACGCGCTCCTCACGGTTTCGCCGGGCGCGCCGAATTTTATCCCTCCGAAGTAGAGAATGTCTTCCTGGCGCGCCTTGACCATCCCCTCCTCGACGATGCCTTGGTAGGTGACGGAATCTTTCATGCCGTGTATCCCTCGCAACAAGTCGTTCACCAACGTTCTGGGGTAGCGCAGTCCCATCAGCACGTCCGCGGCCGTCCAAAGCGTACCCGCCTCGTCAGGCGTCGCCTCTTGCACGATTCGACGCTCCATTCGTCCGATCACAGCCGGAAGGTCCGCTTCCGCCACGGCGCTCAACGGCGCCAGGGGAACGAGTCCCAGACCGCCGGTCAGAAACGTTTCCGCGGGCAATTGCCACACGCGGACGACGCCATACCGGAAGACAAGGTACGGCGGTTCGCCGGGGAAGCCGCGCTGGATCACGCCGTTCATTTCGGCGGAATCGGCGGATCGTCGCAGCAGCACGACCATGGTGCGGACGAGCAACCCGTGCCGCCGTTCCAGGAGAGTATTATATACGGGCAGGTTTGGAAGAAGGTCCGGGTCGCGGCTGGACTGAAGCTCCAAGTGCATGAGCCAGGCCGGGTCTTCGAGGACGCGAAGCACGCGGTCGGCAGCGGTCGTGACTGTTGAAAGATCGGAATTGACGATTTCGAGCGGGGCCGTGGTCGTCCGTCCGCACAGCGGCAGCCAGTCCGGCAGACGGACTTCAACAAGGTACTTCGTGCTTGCGTCGTAAGGGAGAGACATTAGAGCCTATCCCAAAACCGTCGAAACATCACCAATTTGACGAGAATCGTCATGATCGACGGTGGTTTTGGGATAGGCTTTTAGCGCTCCTTGCCACCGATTTCTCTCAGTGACGAGTGTAGCCGCGGCGCCAAATCGTTAGCCCAAACGGTCCCGAAGCAGTTCCCCCGCCAGCCTCGCGATCTCCTCCGGCAGCGGCATGTTGCGGAAGCGGTGGATGCCGGCCGGCAGGCCCTCCAGCTCCGCCTCGTCAATGTGCAGCCCGTCCGACACCGCCAGCAAGAACGGCTCGCGGACGTGCCGCCGCAGCCGCTCCAGGTGCTTCTCGGCGCTCGACCGCCGCCAGAAACCCAGCACCTCTAAATAGACCACCAATCCCGATCCCTTGTGGACGAGGCGATAGTCCGGCGCCCAGAAGCCGTCGCCCAGCGGAAGGAGTTCCGTCTCCTCCGCCAGCTCCCAGTCGGCCACGCGCTTGCGGAACAGCTCCGCGAACATCGCCAGCTCCGGCGGCGTGTACGTGCCGTGGTCCGGCAGGTGCGAAACGAGGCCGTCGCCCGGCGTGACGAGGAACTTCTTCGGCTTGCGCTGTGGTCCCCAGCGCAGGTCGGCCTCCAGCTCGAAGTCGCGGCACAGCAGCACGGCCGGCAGGAAAAACGCCAATTGAAGACCGTATTTATTTGTGGCCGAGAAGAGGCTCATCGGCCCGTCGAGGTGGAGGCGGAAACTGTCCGGGCCGAGGCGCTCCAGCTCGCAGACGAGGCGGTGAAACTTCACCATCCGCAACAGCTGCCGGTAGCGCGCCGGCGGTTCCTTGCGAACGACGACGTGGACCCGCGTCGAGCGCAGCAGCACGGCCTGGGCCAGCGCGACGTTGTAGCGCTGCAGCAGCCGCTCGGCGGTTAGGTCCTTGAACTTCGTCAGTCGTTGTTCACTTTTGAGGTCCGCGAACAAGCCCCGATCGACGGCCTCCGGTGCCAGTGCGAGTTCCGCGGCGACTTCGGCCAGAACGGCGCCGCGGTCGAAGACCAGTTGCGTCGTCTCCCGGCGCCGTTGGGCCGCCGCGCGGAAGGCGGCGGCGCGTAATTGCTCCGGCGGAGACGCCGAATCCACCTCGAACTCGCATCGGTCTTCCAGGAGCTTGGCCAGCCCCTGATGCACCAGCTGGCCGGGGTCGTCGCCGAACGCCTCGCGCTGTTCGTCGTCCAGCTCGCCGCGCGTCCGGCCTTCGCGGCCGCGGAACATCTCCAGCATGCGCTCGGCCGTTTCCAGCCATGAGGGATCGGCTGTGTTGATGTAGTGGGGGACGATGCGGTCGCGGGCGTAGCGGACGCGGACCATTTTGCCGGTGAGCATGACGATTCCGACTCCTTGCCGCGCCAGGCGCCCTATGCATCCTCCAAGCCGCGGCTGCGCATGGGCCGGATTTCCCGCAAATATACGGTCCGTCTTGTCTCGTCCACCGCGTAACGCACGAGCAACAGCCCATGTATGCGCTGATACAACACCAGGCCGAGATGCGGCAGTCGGTTGTGAGGGTCGCCCCAGCTTAGCGGGTCCGTCGTGAGGTGATCGTGCATCGTCCGGATCGCCTCCAGATAGACGCCCAAAATGCCGCGCCGGCCGGCCCTCTCGCCGTAAGCACGGATGGCTCGGCGCTGCTTGCCCGAGTAGACCACCTTGTAGAGACCGCCGGAGTGTTCAGCCATTGCGCGGCTCCATGGCTCGCAAGTCGCGCTCCAGTTCGTCGATGAACTCCTTGGTGAATTCCACGCCGTTCATTTCCAGGTCCGCAATTTCCTCCGCCGTGAACGTCCAATCCTCGTGCAACAAGGCGTGAAGAGACTTCACATACCCGTCCCGTTCCGCTGCAATCGCCGCCTTCTCGGCCTCCAGCCGCTTGGTGTTCTCCTCGGCCTCCCGAAGCCGCGCCCGAAGGCGCGCCGTTTCTTCACGGAGCTGGTTGGCTTCCGCCGTCAGCGACTCGAACGCCTCGTTGGTGAAACCGCCGTTGACTTCGGTGGGTTTGGACATGGCTGTCTCCCATTCTTGTTCGGCGGCGACAGCCGCCGCGCTCCCATTCTACCACCCCGCCTACTGGTACGCATGGTGCTGCCGTCGCCGATCGCTGGTGAACTCCTCCGCCGTGCCGCGCGTCACCACCTCGTACAACAGCGCCTGCTTTTCTCCGTATTTCCGCAGCAGCCGGCCCAGCCGCTGCACGTGCTCGCGCACCGTGCCGCTGCCGGACAGCACCACGCCCACGTTCGCCGCCGGCACGTCCACGCCCTCATTCAGCACCCGGCTCGTCACCACAACCGGGTACTCGCCGGTCTGGAAACAATCCAGGATGTGCCGCCGCTCCTTCGCCTTCGTCTGGTGCGTGATGGCCGGCACGAGGAAGCGGCGGGCGATCTGGTAGACCGTGGCGTTGTCGTGCGTGAAGATCAGGACGCGGTCCTGGCGGTGCTGGTCGAGCAGCTTCTGCAAGACGCCCAGCTTGGCCGGGGCCGCCAGCGACAGCCGCCGCTGTTCGCGGTACGCCTGGAAGGCCAGCCGGCCTTCCTTCGACCGGCAGGTCTCCTGAATGAACCGCTGCCAGCCATGCGGGCCGCCCATGCTGATGCCCTTCTCGTCCACGAACCGCCGGTACTGCTCGCGCGCCTGCTGGTAGCGCTCCTGCTCCTCCGGCGACAGCTCGACGTAGAGCCGCACCGCCCGATACTCCGCCAGGAAGTCGCCGGCCAGCTCCTTGATCTCGCGGCGGTAGACGATGGGGCCGATGAGATGGTCGAGCAGCCCCTCCTGGCCGTCGGATCGCTCCGGCGTCGCGGTCAGGCCAAGCCGGTACGGGGCGATGCTGCCGGCCGCCGCCGCCAGGTAGGTCGGCCCCGGCAGGTGGTGGCACTCGTCGAAGACCAGCAGGCCGAAGCGGTTTCCCCACCGTTCCAGATGGATGTAGGCGGAATCGTAGGTCGTGACGGTGAGCGGCTGATATTCGTGGTTGCCGCCGCCGACCGCGCCGATGGGCACGTCGAAGGCCACGGCCAGCTCGCCGTACCACTGGTTGAGCAGGTCGATGGTCGGCGTGATGACGAGGGTGGGCCGGCCCACCTTGTGAATGGCGAGGATGGCCAGAAACGTCTTGCCGGTGCCGGTCGGCAGCACGACGACGCCGCGGCCGCCGGCGTTCCACCATGTTTGCAGTCCCTCGGTCTGGTGCGGGAACGGGTCGCGGCTGGTGCGCAGCGGCCACGGCGTCGGCTGGTAGGCGCGGGCCGCATCGGTGTAAGGGATTTTCTCGCGGCGCAGGTGCTCGACGAGCGCGCGGTAGTGAATGGCTTCCGCCCGGCGAACGCCGGTGCGGGCGTCGAGCTGGCAGTACGGCAGGGCGGCCAGCCGCTCCGGGTCCGGCCCGGTGACGACCAGGGTGCCGCCGTCGAAGGCGAGGTGGATGGCTGGGGTGTCCATGCCGCCATTCTACGAGGTGCGCGATCCGGCCGACGACGGCGAACCGTCGGCGCCCGGCCGGGCCGGGCCGGGCGCCGACGTGGGAATGGATTCACTGGTCGTAGGGGTTGCCGACGCTGCCGGCCTGTTGCTCGCGGAAGTACTCGTCCCACGCAGCCTGTTCGGCCTCGATCTGCTGGACCTTGGCCTCGTACTCCGCGTTGATCCGCTCCTCTTCCATCCGCTGGAACTGCGAATCGACTGCGTCCTGATCCTGGTACATCGGCTGCGCACCGCTGTTGCAGCAGCCCGCGTCGGCCGGCGCCGTGTACGGCTGCGAGCCGCTGTACACCGGATACGTCACGTCCGGCGAAGGCGAACTCTTGTCGCCGTTGAACGCGCCCGAGGCCGTCGCCAGGCCGATCAGGCCGCCGATCACCGCCAGCACCGCGCCGCCCTTGCTGTTCTGAGCCATGACTCGTTCTCCCGTTTGTCTGTGTGGACGCCAGATGATTCGTCGCCGCCTGTCCCGGATTTCGCCGCATTTCGTTTCGGGCGTCTCTCCCCGCCCTTCACCCTGGTTACGAACGCCGCCGGCCTTTCTTACAACACAAATCGCGTGACAAGCGCGATCCGGCCGGCGCCGCTACGCCTTGTTTCCCTGGGGGGCGAGGTACCAGAAGTAGGACCAGACCGCTCCGACGGCCGCGAGAACGAATCCCAGCCAGCTGTCGCTGTCGCCGCTGAAGGCCCAACAGGCGCCGCCCAGCAGCAGCAGGGCGGGCATCCATTTGACAGGAACCACCACCATGTTCGTCTCCGGGTTTGATTCGGGGTCGCCCCCGATTCGGGGGAGGCCGGCCGCCGCGCCGGCCCTTCAACCAGATAACGGGCGCGGCCCGGATTTCTTACAATGAAAAAAAATGCGACGGCAGTTCGTTTCGCCGTAAGACTTCGGCCACCGGGGAGTAATCCTTATGTCCAAGGTCGATTGGTCGTCCACCTGCACGGCCTGGGTCGCCGGCATGGCCGGCGGCGACCCCGACGCCTGGGCGCGGTTCATGAAACGGCGCCGGCCGGGAGTCGTCCGCATCGCCGTCAGTCGGGGCCTCAGTCCGCACGACGCGGAGGCCGTCGCCAACGATGTGGAGGCGACCCTGTTCCAGCGCATGACGGAAGGGAAGTTCGTCTACGACGGCAGCCGGTCGTTCAACGCCTACGTGGCCACGATGGCGGTGAACAAGGCGACCGACTACCTGCGGCGCGCGGCGCCCAGCCGCGACCGCTCGCGCCAGAAGAGGACCCGGCGGAGCGCGTCCAGTCCGGCTGGGACTCCGAGGACGGCCGCCGGTTGCAGGCCTTGGAGGAATGGATCCGCTCCCTGGAGGGGTCGGGGGCGGGCGCCCGCGACCTCGAAATCTGGCGGCGGTCGGCCCTGGAACAAAAGCCGGTCGCCGAGGTGGCGCGCGCCTTCAACATCTCCGCCGGGGCCGTCTATCAGGTGCGCCACCGAATCAACGAACGGCTGCGCGCGTTCGCGGCCGAGTACCTGGCCGACGACGCCGTTTGAAGCGAGGCTGTGCGATGCCCGTGCCCGATTGCCCGCCCGAACAACTGTGGCGGATGTACTTGTCCGGCTCTCTCCCCGGCCGCGAATCCACCGAGTTGGACGACCATCTCGGTCATTGCTCTTCCTGCATGGCGATTTTGGATCGCCTGTCGAAGCCGTCGCTCGACCTGCTCCTCCTGGGGGACGCCAGCGCGCCGACCGAGGCGCCGTCGGTCGCCGGCTACACCGTCTCGCGCCTCCTCGGCGCCGGCGGCATGGGCGTCGTCTATCTCGCGGAGCAGCACAAACCGAAACGGCCGGTCGCGCTCAAGACGATCCGCGGCGGCCGGCTCGGCGTGGCGCAGCGCCAGGCCCGCTTCCGGATTGAGGCGGAAGCCGTCGCGCACCTCCAGCATCCGAACATCGTCCAGGTTTTCGAGGTCGGCGAACACGACGGCGGCCCATATTTCGCCATGGAGCATCTGGAAGGAGGCTCGCTCTCCGACGCGACGAATCAGCCGACTACGCCGCGGGCCGCGGCCGAGTTGGTCCGGCGTCTGGCGGACGCGATCCAGCACGCCCACGACCGCGGCGTCATCCACCGCGACCTCAAGCCGGGCAACGTGCTGTTCACCCGCGACGGGCTGCCCAAGGTGTGCGACTTCGGCCTGGCCCGGCTGGGGGACGGCCCATCCGACCTGACGCAGGACGGCCCGCTCGGCACCCCCAGCTACATGGCGCCGGAGCAGGCGGCCGGCCGCGCAGACCAGATCACCGTGCGGACGGACGTGTACGCCCTCGGCGCCGTCCTGTACGAGCTGCTCACCGGCCGGCCGCCGTTCCAGGGGCAAACGCGCCAAGAGGTCCTGAACCGCGTGTGCGAGGCCGAAGCGCTCCCGCCGCGCAAGGTGCGGCGGCAGGTCCCCCACGACCTGGACACCATCACAGTGAAGTGCCTTCAAAAGGACCCGAAAAGGCGCTATGGCAGCGCCGCCGAGCTGGCCGACGATCTCAGGCGATTCAGCAATGGCGAGCCGATCCGGGCGCGGCCCTCCTCTTCCGTCGAGCGCGTCGTCCGCTGGGCGAGGCGCCACCCGGTTCTGACCGTGTCGATCGTCTTCGCCCTGGCGCTGCCGTCGGCGACGGCCGGCGTGGCCTCGTGGTACGGCGGCCGCCTCCAATCGCAGGCCGCGGATTTCGACCGGGCGCGGACGGCCTATGAAACCGAGAAGGGGGAGGCGTTGCAGGCCGCCGCCCGTTCCCGGGAGGCCCAGGACCGCGTCCTGCGAGCCGCCGATTTTTTCATGGACCGGCTGACGAACCTGTTCGAGTCGGTCCCGGGCGCCCGCCTGTCCACGGTGCGGGACAGCCTGGAGCTGGCCGGCGGCGTGTACGACGACCTGGAGAAGTCCGATCCATCTCCCGAGGTGCTGGCCGCCGCCGGGCGGACCCACAGCCGCCTGGGCGACGCCTTCTTGAAAATGAACGACACCCGGGCGGCGCTCGAGCACGCCGACGCCGCGCTGGACGCCTTCCATCGGCTGGTTTCGCAGAACGCGGAGGAGCCGGCCTACCGCGTCGGACTGGCGGACGCCCTGGAAGTGCGGGGGCGCGTGGCGCTCGTCCGCGAAGGCGCCGCCGAGGCGTTGAAGCGGTTCACCGAATGCCGCGATCTGCGGGCCTCCCTGGCGGACCAGGACGGCCGCGACGCCTCGCGCCAGGCGGCGCTCGCCGAAACGGACGTATGGCTCGGAACGGCCTTGCAGGCGCAGGGGAAATGGGACGAGGCGCGGGCCGCTTATCAGACGGCGCTGGAGCGGCGCGAGCGGCTGGCCGGCGCAGGCACGGACGCCGTCCGGCTGCGCGACGTGGCCGACTCCCATGAAAGGTTGGCCAACCTCGCCCTGCAAAACCACCAGAACGATATGGCCGCCGACCATTACCGCAAGGCGCGCGCCATCCTCGACCCGCTGGTAAAAGGTCAGTCGTCCGACCTCCAGCTGGAAAAGTTCCTGAACCGGGTGGACGTCTCTTTGGCCCAAACGTACCTCGTCTCGCAGCGGGCGCAAGACGCCGTGGTTCTGCTGCAAGAAACGCTGCCCCGTACCGAGCGCGGCGTGAACCGCGACCCCGACGACCTGGATCAGCAGCTGACATGGTTCCGCGCTCGTTCCGCCCTGGCCTTGCAGCAGTTTCAGAACCCGCCGGACCAGGCGGGCCTGATCCGGCTGCAGAAGGATTTTAAGGAATTGAGAGAGCTGGGCGGGCAGTTGTCGAAGAAGGACCCGGCGAACCACGTGCTGACGGCGGAGCTGGCGGGCGTGGAAATGGCGCAAGCGGCGGTCGATTACCAGCGGGGCAACCTGGGCGAGGCGCCGGCCGACCGTTTCTCCGAGGCGGTGGAGGCCCAGAAGTCGGCGCTCCAGCGGCTGGAGGGTCTGGTGAAGGCCGACCCCACCAACAAGGAATGGTCCCAGGCGCTGGAACAGGGCCGGCAGCTTCTGGAGGTGTTGCAGATGCGGCAGACGGCCGCCACGGCCCCGCACCTGCCGGGCTTGGCGGACCCGGAGTACCTGGCGGTGGTGCGCCAGGAAACGGGCAAGGCGCGGGACAGGTTCAAGGCGGCGCCGTCGCTGGCCAACGCCGCCGACCTGGCGAACGACTGCCTGACGCTGGCCGCCGAGCTGCGCAAGGGCGACTACAAGCCGTACCTGGCGGAGGCGCGCAGCTCCTGGAAGAGGGCCGCGACGCCCTGAAGAAGGCCGCGGGAGCCGACAAGCTCGGCGACTTCGAGCAATCGCTGGCGGACGAGATCGAGGCGCGGCTGAAGGAGCTGCCCGAGAAACAGCCGTGACGGCGCCCGGCCGACCCCTATAATGGAGAAGGAGGACCAATGATGACGATTAAAGAAGCTGTGATCGAGAAACGGCGAACGCTGTCGGCGGAGAACCAACACAAATAGGGCCAGCCAGGACGGCAATGTTCCTGACGCCTTTCGCGCATTCGCCGGTGCGCGCGGCCGAACGTCCTTGAAAAATCCACGCCGGCGGAGCAGAATCATTCTCGTCCTGCCGCCGCTTGACGGCGGTTGATCTCCATCAGAGGCGCCGACGCCGTGAGCGCTCCGCAAAAGGTCCTCGATCTCGTCGAAGTCTTCGGTCGCAACGCCGAGGCTTACGAGTCCGGTCACTTCAAGGAGGCGGAGCTGCGTCAGCAGTTCGTCAACCCGCTCTTTGCGTGCCTCGGCTGGGACATGGACAACGAACAGGGCAACGCCGAGGCGTACAAGGACGTCGTTCATGAGGCGGCCATCAAGATCGGCGGGGCGACCAAGGCGCCGGACTACTCCTTCCGCATCGGCGGCGCGCCCAAGTTCTACCTGGAAGCCAAGAAGCCTTCCGTGAACGTCAAGGACGACCCGGCCCCGGCCTTCCAGCTTCGCCGCTACGCCTGGTCGGCCCGGATGCCGTTGTCCGTCCTCACCAACTTTGCGGAACTGGCCGTCTACGACTGCGGCGTCAAGCCGGCCCAGACCGACAAGGCGTCCGCCGCCCGCGTCCTCTACCTGCGCTGCGATGAGTTCGCCGAGGTGTGGGACGAGAAGATCGCCGGCGTCTTTTCCCGCGACGCCGTCCTCAAGGGCCACTTCGACAAGTTCGCCGACTCCAAGAAGGCCAAGCGCGGCACGGCCGCCGTGGACGCCGCCTTCCTCGACGAGATTGAAAAATGGCGCGACCAGCTGGCGAAGAACCTCGCCCTGCGCAACCCGGACCTCTCCCCCCGCGAGCTGTATTTCGCCATTTCGCCGTCCAGATCACCATCGACCGCATCATCTTCCTGCGCATGTGCGAGGACCGCGGCGTCGAGAGCTACGGCCAGCTGCTGGGCCTGGCCAACGGCACGGCGGTCTACGGTCGGCTCAAAGAACTCTTCCAAATGGCCGACGACCGCTACAACTCCGGCCTGTTCCACTTCCACAAGGAGAAGGAACGGGCGGAGGCGCCCGACGAATTGACGCCCGGCCTCCAGGTGGACGACCTGGTGCTGAAGTCGATTTTCCGCGGCCTGTACTACCCCGACAGTCCCTACGAGTTCTCGGTGCTGCCGGTCGAAATCCTCGGCCACGTCTACGAGCAGTTTCTCGGCAAGGTCATTCGCCTGACCGCCAGCCACATGGCCAAGGTGGAGGAGAAGCCGGAGGTCAAGAAGGCCGGCGGCGTCTATTACACGCCATCCTACATCGTCGATTACATCGTCCGGAACACCGTGGGCCGGCTGCTGGAAGGCAAGACGCCGAAGGAGGCGGCCCGGCTGACGGTCCTCGACCCTGCGTGCGGGTCCGGCTCGTTCCTGGTCGGCGCCTACCGGCATCTGCTGGACTGGCACCGGAAGCAGTACGCGGAAGACGGGCCGGAGAAGCACAAGAAGGAGGTTTTCCAGGCGGCCAGCGGCGTGTGGCGGCTGACGACGGCGGAGAAGAAGCGGATTCTGCTGAACAACGTCTACGGCGTGGACATCGACCCGCAGGCGGTGGAGGTGACGAAGCTGTCGCTGCTGCTCACGGTGCTGGAGGGGGAGTCGCAGGAAACCATCGAGACGCAGCGGAAGTTGTTCCACGAGCGGGCGCTGCCCGACCTGGCCGGCAACATCCAGTGCGGCAACTCGCTGATCGGGCCGGATTTCTACGAGGGCGAGGGGGCGGCGCGGCTGGACGAGGAGGAGCGTTACCGGCTCAATGCCTTTGATTGGAACGCCGAGTTCCCCCGGATCCTGGGCGCCGGCGGCTTCGATGCCGTTATCGGCAACCCACCGTGGGGGCAGAAGGAGATTGCCGAGGAACAGGGCATAAAGGAGTACATTTGGGGCCGTTATCCCTCAACGAAAGGCATCTACGACCTCTTTCGGCCCTTCGTGGAGAAGGGCGTCTCGCTCGCCCGCCGCGGCGGGGTCTTTGGGATGGTGCTTCCCGACATCGTCCTGTTGAAGGATTACGTCGAGACGCGCAAACTGCTTCTGGAGCAACTGGCCCTTCAAGCGATCGACTGGTGGGGAATGGCCTTTGCCGACGCGGTGATCGACGCCGCCACGATCATCGGCGCCAGAGGCGCCCCGCAAAACGGCCAAATGGTGAGGGCGACGGTTCACGACCCGGACGCCCCGCTCACCCAGGAGATGCGTCAGGCCGATTTCTGGTCCAATCCGCGGATGGTCTTCAACCTCCACCTGACACCGCAGAAACGTGCGGTCTTGCAGGAACTGGAGCAACTCCCCCGGCTGGGAGACTATTTTGAGGTCCACGAAGGCGTCCATAGCGGCAACATTCGCGACGAACTGTTCGTGGATCGTCCGCTGGACGAGAGCTGCCGGCCCCTGCTCTTCGGGCGCGACGAGATTCAGCCCTACCTTCTGCGCTGGAACGGCAAGTACATCCGGCTCGACGCCGTGCCGGAGCGCAAGACGAAAGAGCGGTACGCGAACGCCGGCAACCCGGAATGGTATGGACGGGACAAGCTCCTCGTTCGCCGCACCGGCGATTACGTTCTCTCCGCCGTGGACCGGGAGGGGCGGTACGCGAGCAACAACTTCTTCATCGTTTTCCCCAAGCAGGAGTGTGGGCTGCGGCTGGATGGGCTGTGCGCGTTGTTGAACAGCGCCTTCATGACCTGGTACTTCCGCACCATCGAGCCGCGCCGGGGCCGCGTTTTCGCGGAACTCAAGATCAAACATTTGGTCACGTTCCCGCTGCCGGCGGCGGTTCTGCAACCGGGGGCGTGTCGGGCGCTGAACGAACTGGGCGAAAGCAGGGCTTCCCTGGCCGGCCGGTCGCTTGAGGCGTCAGCGCCTCAGGAGCAGACCGTGCTGCGGCGCACGATTCGGGAGGTTGACGCCAGGATTCAGAGGACCATCCAATCGCTGTTTGATCTGGCGGACGAAATCGCCCAAAACAACGGAGCTGAAGGAGTCTGAGAATGGCGCAGCCGCCGCAGAAAACGCGCCGCTGTCCAATCGTTGAACGCCGCTCCTGGAAAGCCGTGAAAGTCATTTAGAGCGTTCGGAAGGAATGCAGGGCGGACCCCCGGGGGCCAGGGCAATCGCATTAGCCAGCCTCTATGAAAGCCCCAGAATCTGCTCCAGGACGGCCTCATTCCAACCCGCCTGGAGGCGCTTCTTGTCGATGCCGTCTTTGAGCGTCTTGTCTTGGCGGAGCAAGGTTACGATCCAGCGCCGCAGCACCGCCAGGTTCGCCGGCGCTTCTTCCGTTCGGGCGCGGCTGCGATCCTCGTCGAAGGACATATCCAGCACCCAGTGCAGCCCGTTCTCAATCCCCCAGTGGCCCAGGATGGCTTTCCCCAGGGTCGGCGCGTTCACGGGCAAGCTGCTGATGAAGTAGCGGACCTCCGACTTTTCTTCGCCCCGTTCCGTCCACGCCCGCGTGGCACGACAGACCGAGTGCAGATCCTTCCACTCCTCCCGATGCCGCAACGTCGGCGGCACGGGCGCCGCGTCGTACCAGCGTGTCTCCACCCGCCCATGTCCTTTGGACTGATGCATCGTCTGACTCCGTCGCCGGGGCCGTTGGCTCCCTTCGTCCAGGGCGGCGAAATGCGCCAGGATGTCTTCCTCCAAGTGTTCTTGATTGCCTTTGACCGCCAGCACGTAGTCCGCCTGGCGTTCCCGTATCGTGGCGGCGATCTCCTTCTGGCAACCCATCGCATCGATGGTCACGACAGCCCCGCGTAGCTCCAGCATCTGAAGCAGTTTGGGGATGGCCGTGATCTCGTTGGATTTCTCGTCCACCATGACCTCCCCCAGGACCACGCGGTTGGCCGAGGCCCAGGCGCTGACCACATGCAACGGATTTTGCCCTTTGGCCCGATCCAGAGAGGCGCGGCAGGTCTTGCCATCCACGGCAATGATCTCACCCGCCGTGACCTGATGGATGGTCTGGACCCAACCGAGGAAACACTGGATGAACTGCTCGCCGTCGAGCAGGGAGAAGACCCGGCCAAGGGTGTCGTGCGAGGGAATCCCATTGGGCAACTCCAGGAACTTCTTCAGCCAGTCCCATTTGGCGTGTCCGAACTTCTGCATGGCGACAAAGTCATTGGCGCCGGCGATCATGGCACAGACGGCGAGGAACAGGATGTCGCAGAGGTTGTGGCGCTGACAGCGCTCGATGCGGGGATCCTCCAAGCGATCAAAGTGGCCAAAGAAGGACGCAGACGTGGTCGAGTCGAGGCCCATAGCTCTTCCTCCTGAAGGGGGCGACTTCGGAAGGAATCTTTCGCCTGTTCACTTGTCCCTGACAAGGGGCCTGCGAAGAATTTCTCGGCTGGGTAATGCGATTGCCCTGCCCCGGGGGCCGGGCGAGCCCGCAGCGCCAAGCAAGGGCGAGACCGCCCCGCTCGCCCTTGCTTGGCGCTGCGGGCTCGCCGGGCTGTCCGCATTTCTTCCGAACGCTCTTATACACAAACCCGATAGGCTTGTCTGGTTGCGTAGAATGAATTGGGTCGAATGAGCCGAAGGAGGAACCAGACCTGACGTGATTCGCATCCGACTGCCCCAGGAGGAAAGCCAACGTCTCGACCAGGCCTTCCGCCACGAGACCGACCGGAAGTACCGCGATCGCATCCCCATCATCCGCTTGGCCTGCCGCAATCGACCCCACCAGGACATCGCCCAGGACCTGGCCATCACCCCACGCACCGTCCAACGCTGGCTCAACGTCTACCTCGATCGGGGTCTGGACGGTCTACGCCCCCGCAAACCGAAGGGGGGCGCCAGCCAAAATCCCGACCCACCTGGCCGGCGAGGTCAAACGCTGGGTCATCAACGGGCCGGCCGCGTGCGGTCTGGACCGGGCCAACTGGACCCATGAGGAGTTGGCCGACTATCTGCTCAAGACCAAAGGCATCCAGACATCCCGCAGCGCCGTGCAGCGTTTCTGTGCCAAGATCGATATCCGCCTGTACCGCCCGACCTACCGCTACCTGCGCGGCAACGCCGAGAAACAAGCCCAAGCCCGCCAAGACATTGCCGAGTTAAAAAAAAAGCGACGGCGGGTGAAATCGTCCTGCTGAGTCAGGACGAGGCCCGCTTCCCGATGGCGCCAACGCTGGGTGCAACGCGGGGGTCAAAGGACACCGGCCGACGGTCGGGACGCGCGACTGCAAGGACCTGCTCTACGTCTTCGCCGTGGTGAACCTGCTCAGCGCGGCGGTCCACAGCAACACCCTGGAAAGCCCCAAGGCCGCCAAGAAGAGGACGGGCCAGAGCAAGACGCGGCGTCTGCAAGAGGCGTTCGCGGACCACCTGCGCCACGTCGGTCGGGTGTACCCGCGGGACAAGCACCCGGAAGTGGTGCTGCGGATCGACACCGCGCCGTGGCGCCGGGGCAAGCCGGTGGACCAGGCGCTGGCGGAGTACCCGCATCTGAAGTTCAAGCGTCTGCCCAGTTATAGCCCCCCGTTGAACCCGATCGAGCGTTTCTGGAAGAAGCTGCGGCGACGGGCGACGCACAACCGGCTGTTCGACACCTTGGCCGACCTCAAGCAGTCGCTCCGGGCCAGCCTCTGCTACTTCCAGACCATGCGCGGCAAGGTCAAAACGCTGCTGGAAAAGCGACTATCACGCCAGGCGAAATGAGACAGAACTACCGGGTTTGTGTATGAGGCGAGCGGCAGCAGGAATGACACCCGTAGCCGCATTCGCCAGAATGCGGGCCGACAGCCATTCACCCGCATTCTGGCGAATGCGGCTACGGTTAAGGTATTTCCCGTCCCTCGCCTTACGCAATCGAGCTATCGGGGCATCCCTGTCGCTCGACGGCTACAGCCCGGCGACGGTGGAACGCGCCCCTTCCCGGTGTGCGGGAATGGTCCAGAACCGTACACCGCCTGTCTCCCATCCGCACGCCGCTAGGAGTCTGTTCCGGAGCCCCTCTCCCCCAAGGAGAGAGGGGAGCCTTATGGAACAGACTCTAACGAGGCCGGTGGTGCCAACCCTGCGGACGGAGCAGGCAGGGAGACTTCGGAGAAGAACTTTTCCCTTACCGGGCCGCTTCCCCGAATCCGAAAGGATATAATGGTGGTGACGTGAGAGGCCGTTTCATGCGGCGGGGTACGACGATGACCGTCATCGGCAGGATAACCCGAGCCGGATTCGCCTGTCTGACGGCGCTCACGACGCTGGTCGCCGGGCTGCCCCATTTCCAGTGCCAGTGCCCCAACGGCGCCATCAAGCCCTTTTGCTTAGGCGTCTTCTGCTCGTCCTCCGGTTGCTGCTGCGGGGACGCCTGTTCCGGCACACCAAAGAACCCCCGCTGCAACGCCAAGTCGGCTCCCGGTCGCAAGGGCCGGCCGGCCTGCTGCTGTGCCCATCCCAGCAGCCAGCCAACGCCCAGGCGTTCGGACGGTCCTCCCGGCGTTGAGGGCCGGGGCTGCCAGAAGTCCCTGGCGCAGCAGCAACAGCTCGCCCCCTCGGCGCCAAGCACGGTCGGGCACGATCACGGCGCCGCGAACCCGACCCTGTTCGCCCCCGCCGCCCTCACCCAACTCGGTTCGGCCCGTCCCGCAACCGAAATCAACGGCCTGCACCTGGCCGCTCCTCCCCCATCCGATCTCGTCATCGTCCTCCAGCGCTTCCTCATTTAAGCCGGTTCGCTGACTTCGGTCTCGGCAACCCAAGGCGTTTTTCACCTTTTTCCATCGGGTGCGCCTGTCGGGGCCAAGGTCCACGCCGGATGCCGATGGACTCGTCGGCGTGACGGACGCTGTTTGTCCGCCACTGGACCGGCGATCTCCCGGCCGGGACGCCGTTGCGTTCCCGCGGCATGGACCGTTGCAGCGGCCCTGAGACGGCGCGAACGGAGGTTTCCATGTTCCTCTCCCGCATTCTGTTTTCTCGCACGTCCGTCCTCGCCGGGCTGGTCGTCGCCGGCCTGCTGTGGACGGTCCAACCCGCCTCGGCCCAGCAGGCGCCCTACGCCGGCGTGTCGAAGTTCGACCGCGCCAACGCCGGGGCCGCGCCGCCGGGCGCGTACTACGCTCCCTGGTACGCCCCCAGGGCGCCCGCGCCGGTGCAACCCGCGCCGCAGGTCGCCGCGATGCGGCCGGCCTATGGCTCGCTGCTGGTGACCGTGCAGGGTCCGACAGCGGTGGAGCCGGTCTACGTGACGCTGCGTGGACCGGACGGGGAAGTGCAGCGGTTCCCGCTGGAGAGCGGGTCCGCGTCGATCCAGACGCGGGGCGTGATCGTTCGCCAGGGTGACGCCGCCACGTTCCACTTTGTGGTCGCGGCGCGGTCGAAGTGATGGACGCAGCCGATCCGCGGAAGTGCGCGGCAGGCAGGGGCGGGCAAGGCCCGCCCCTATTTCCGTGTGCGGAACTGAATCTTCAGGACGGTTTGATTGTCGGTCGAGATTTCCATATTGACGATCTTCGCGCTCCGCGGCACGTCCGCATAGTTGCAGGGCCAGCCGTCCACGAACACGGCCGTTTGGGACGTGATGCGGAATTCGTCTTTTCGCCCTTGGGGGTAGACGGCCTGGAGCGCGTCGTCGCTGAGCGGCCGGTCTTGGGGGAGGGGTGCAGCCGAGGGGATGGGTCGAGGATCGCCGACCGCGGGGGCGGGCGGCCGAGAGGAAAGACTGGCCAGCGCTGGGCAAAGGGAACAAAGGAGAGCGGTTAACACAAGGACCGTTCGCGGCATGGAAGCAACCTCGGGGTGCAACGCGGCTTACCGCCAATCGGCCGTCGCGGCCGTGGAGACGTGGAAGTAAACCGGTTCGCAGCGGGTGAGAGCAACCTCCATGCCGGGCCGGCTTGCCGACGCCCGGGATCGTCGCAACCCATTCCCGATCAATCGCTTTGAACAAACGGAAAACGCGAATGCCGTGGAGCGTCCTGGCCTGGACGCCCGCTTATCGTGCAACTCCCGACCGATATCGGGCATTCCGCCCGGCCCGCGGATTGAGTCTGCGGTTCTCGGCGCCGCAGCTCCGCTACATTCCTTCTGTCCATCACGTTCCGCACCCGGATCACCAGGCGTTTCCCTGAATCGCCGACGGCGGTGGATGCCGGCACTGCGCCCCGGTCGATAGGTACGCCGGAGGAAGCTCGCTCCCGAGGCGTGAACCATTCCAGCGGAGGGGCAGGATGCCCAGTGCAAGACCCCAGAGCGCGGGCTGGCTGGCGCCCCTCGTCGTCATCGGTTTTCCCGGAGCGCTGTTCGCCGCCGAACCTGCGCCGATAACGGAGGCTAATACTCCGCCCGCCGCGCCGGCGTCGCTGACCCTGGCCGATCTGGAACAGATGGCGCTCCGCGGCAACCCCACCCTTACCCAGGCCGCCGCCAACGTCGAGGCGTCGCGCGGTCGGGCGTTGCAATCGGGCCTCTACCCCAATCCGACCGTCGGATACCTGGGCGATCGCATCAACGCCGGAGGCACGCCCGGCGAGATGCAGGGCATGTTCATCGACCAGACCATCGTGACGGCGGGCAAGCTGCGGCTCAACCGGGCCAAATCCGGCCAGGAAGTCTCCGAGATGGAGGCCCAGGCGCTGGCCCAGCAGTACCGCGTCCTCAACGGCGTCCGCACCCGTTACTACCAGCTTCTGGCCATGCAGCGGCTGCTGGACGTGCGGGCCGACCTGCTCAAGGTGGCCCAGGACGCCGTCACGACCACGGAGCAGTTGCAGAACGTCGGGGCCGCCAACAAGCCCGACGTGTTGCAGGCGCGGATCGAGGGCCGCCAGGAAAAGGTGGCCCTGGACAACGCCCGCACCCTGTACGACGCGGCCTTGCAGCAGCTCGCCGCCTTCGTCGGCCAGCCCTCCTTGCCGGCCCACCGGCTGGAAGGCGACCTGGAGGCGCCCGGCGCCTTGCCGGACCCTGACGCCGCGCTGGCCCATCTGCTGGAGGCCAGCCCGGAGCTGCAAGTCGCCCAGCGCGGAAGTCGTGCGTGATCAGTTCGGCCTCAAGCGCGAGCAGGTCGAGCCGATCCCCAACCTCCAGGTCCAGGCGGCCAACGGCTACGATTTCGAGACGCGCAACAATGTGAGCAGCGTGCAGATCGGCGTGCGTGTTCCGCTGTTCGACCGGAACCAGGGCAACATCCGGACGGCCCAGGCCCAGCTCGCGCAGGCGCAGGCCGAGGTCTGCCGCGTGGAATTGTCGCTGCGGCAGCGGATGGCGCGAACCTACGCCCGCTACCGCACCGCCTCGGCCGTGGTGGAGGAGTACCGGCGCCACAGCTTGCCCGATGCGAAGGAGGCCTACGAGTTGTACCTGGACAGCTTCCGCAACCGGACGGCCGCCTGGCCGCAGGTGCTGGTGGCCCAGCGGACCTACTTCCAGATCAGCGTCGATTACGTCGAGGCGCTGGAGCAACTGCGGCGGTCGGAAACGGCCATCCTCGGCCTGCTGCTGGTGGACGGGCTGGACGAGCCGCCGGGCGCATCGGGCGAGGGTCGGACGCAGCCAGGCGAAAAGGCGACCGACTTGCCGGACCCCATTACGCCGCAGGGCGGCCGCAGCCTGGAGGACCGGACGGGCGGCTGATAGACCGTAACCTTTTGGCGAGCGGGGGGCGTCAGCCCCCTGATTCCCGCCGCGCATCAGGGGGCTGACGCCCCGCCGGTGGTGGCCTTGCCGGCCTGCCTGGCGGAGGCCTACCCCGGCTGCGGCGGCAACGACGCGGAGGGCCGCGACCAAGCGGCCCTGAAGATGTACGTGCGCATGGACCTTACGGACGGGGCCGTGACCGACCTGGCCTTCCAGCCGGGCAAGCAGCCGGACGTGGCGGCGGGTCAAGAGGCGGCGCCGTTGCCGGCCGGCTCGCTGCGGCTGAAGGATTTGGGCTTCTTCGACCTGGACATGGCGGCCCGGGACAGCCGGGCCGGGGTGCATTGGGTCAGCCGGCTGCCCAGCGGCGTGACGCTGCGGGAAGGCGACCGGCCGGCCGAGTCGATCGCGGCGTTCCTGCAACGGCAGGTCGAGGACGCGGTGGACGTGGGGGTGCGCGTGGGCCAGGAGAGGCCGTTGACGTGCCGGCTGATGGCGGTGCGTTGCCCCGAGGCGGTGCGGCAAAAGCGGCTGCGGAAGCTGGGCCAACGGGCCCGCAAGAAGGGGCGGCCGCCCCCGCTCGCCAAAAGGTCAAGGGTGGTGCATCCCCGGCATTCCCCCTTCGCCGCCGCCCGGCACGCTGGCGCCCGGCTTCACGTCGCCCTTGCCGGAGACCACGTCGTCGTACAGTTCCGGCGGCAGCACGCGGACGACGGTGTGCAGCGCCTCGATGCCGTGGAACCAGTTGCGCCGCATTCCCCGCGTCTCCGGCTTGTTCAGCTTCTTGAGGTCGTCCTCCGAATACGGCATGGGCATGTCCATCATGTCCGCCGGATAGCCCGGCACGGCCTTCCCCGACATGTCCATGCCCGGCATGTCTTTCATCCCCGGCATGTCTTTCATATCCTTCATGCCGGTCATCACGGCGCGCTCGTTGCTGGTGTTCTCGCCCATGCCGCGTCCGATGCTGGGGCCGTTCTCCTTGGACAGGGCCGGGCCGCCCTGCGTCATGCCCATGCCCGCCTGGGCGTTGGCGCCGGCCGGCATGCCCTTCATCTGCAAGGCCATCGGGCCGACCATGACCGCCATGTGGTTCATCATATGATGAAACATGTGGCAATGCAGCACCCAGTCGCCGGGGTTGTTGGCGATGAACTCGATCTCGCGCGCCTGGGCGACGGCCACCAGCACGTTGTTGCTCGGAATCCAGGCGGTTTCCGGAATCCTGCCCGCCTCGGTCCCTGTTACCCAGAAGGTGTGGCCGTGCAGGTGCATCGGGTGGTGGTCGATGGGACTCATGTTGACGAAGCGGATGCGGACGCGGCTGCCCAACCGCACCAGCAGCGGCGTGATGTACGGGGCCGAACGGCCGTTCAGCGTGAACCAGTTGAACTCCATCGAGGTGACGTTGGGGATCGTGCTTTGCGGCATGATCGCCCATTCCTGAATCGTCAGGGCGAAGTCGTGGTCCACCGCCGGCTGGTGCGCCTCCTTGGGGTGGACGATGAATAGGCCGGTCATCCCGAGGCCCTCCTGCATGGGGCCGTGCGAGTGGTAGAAGAGCGTGCCGTTCTGGTGCAGGGTGAACTCGTAGACGACTTTGCCGCCGGGCGGGACCGCCTCTTGAGTGACGCCGTGAACGCCGTCGATGCGGTTCGGCCCTTCGAGGCCGTGGATGTGCAGGATGGTCGGTTCCGGAAGCATATTGTGCATGACGATCCGCACGCGGTCGCCTTCAGTGACTTCGATGGTCGGGCCGGGGCAGAGGTCGTTGTAACCCCACACGTCCATCCACGCGCCGGGCAGGAATTCGCGGCGAGTGTGCATGGCGTGGAGGTGAAACTCCTTGACGCCGTCGATCAGCTCGAAAGGAAGTTTCTCCAGATCGGGCGTCACGACGGGGACGGGCGGGTCGCCGGCCTTGCGCGACAACGCGGGAACCAGCTTGCCCCGATCCGTGGCGCTGCCGACAGGACCGCCGGCGCCGGGGTGGTCGCGCGGATAGTCTTGTGCGTCGGGCGGCTGCTGGGCCGGTGGTTCGCCGCCGGCGGCCGGCGTCGCGCCCAGGGCCGTCAACCCCGCCGCCAGGGCGCTGCCGCGGAGAAAAGCTCTGCGATTTGTCTCGGATGGCATGGATGCGCCTCGGGGAACGGGGAAATCAAGCGGGGCCGCAGCGCCGGTCTGCGGCCTTGGCATGGGCATTATAAACCGGAAGCGGCCGCCACGGGGGGATTCACGCCCCTTGCGGCATCACGGCCGCAGCCCTGGCGACTTCCTCCACCTTCGCCTCGGGGGCCGGCGCCGGGGGCTTGGCGGCGTCCTCGGCCCTTTGCTTCGCCGCCTTCTCCTCCTGCAATTTCAGCCAGCGGGCGCGGCGGACCCAGTAGAAGCGCACCGGCAAGGAAAATGTCCACCACCTCGTCGGCGATGAGCAGGCCGCCCAGCACCGGCAGCGCCATCGCCGAGATGACCTCCGAGCCGACGCCCGTGGCGAACAGCATCGGCGCCAGCGCCACGATGGCCACGCCCTCCGTCAACAGCTTCGGCCGCAGCCGGTGGACCGCCCCCTCGATCACGGCCTGACGCAATTCTTCCAGCGAACCGATCTTCTCCAGGCCGCCGCGCTTGTCGATGGCCTCGCGCAGGTAGACCAGCATGATGATGCCGGTCTCCGTCGCCATGCCGAAGGCCGCGATGTAGCCGACCCAGATGGCCACGGTGAACGGCGTCGGGGCCGCGTTCCAGTCGAACGCCTGGATCTTGGGGAAAAGGAACTGGAAGAAGACGCCGCCGGCCAACGCCTCCGGCACGGCCAGCATCATCAGCGCCGCGTCGGCCAGGTCCTTGTACGTCAGGTACAAGATGAGGAAGATCAGCACGAACACGGCCGGCAGGACGATCCGCAGCGTCTGGGCGGCCCGCACCTGGTTCTCGAACTCGCCGGTCCATTCGACGTGGACGCCGGCGGGCAGTTTCACCCGCTCGGCGACGACGCGCTGGGCCTCGTCCACGAAGCCGACCACGTCGCGGTCGCCGCTCACGTTCAGCGCGACGTAGGCCACCAGCTGGCCGTTCTCGCTCTTGATCTCGCCCGGCCCTTCCACGACGCTCACGTCGGCCACTTCGGAGAGCGGGATTTGCAGCGGCCCGGCGCCGGCCTCGTGCCCCGGCGCGACGGCGTGCGGGTCGTCCGACGAGCCGGTCATGGTGGGCGGCGCCGAGTCGGCCATGGCCGGGGACGCCGCCGGCCGCTCCGCCATGCCGCGGCTGACGAGCAGCTGCTTGACCGCCGACTCGTCCTCGCGGTAGTCCCGGGCGTAGCGGACGCGCACCGGGAAGCGGTCGCGGCCCTCCACCGTCTGCGTGACCATCCGGCCGCCCAGCGCCACCTCAATCGTATCCTGAATGTCGCCGACGCGGACGCCGTAGCGCGCCGCTTTCTCTCGGTCGATCTTGATCTCCAGGTAGCCCTTGCCCATGACTCGATCGGCCGCCACGTCCAGGGCGCCGGGCACGCCGGGCCGGTGCGCGTCCCCCTTGATCGCCTGCTCGACCTCCCGGGCCACGCCGGCGATGGTCTGGGAATCGGGGCCGAACACCTTGACGCCGATCTGGCTGCGGACGCCCGTGGCCAGCATGTTGATGCGGTTGTCGATCGGCTGCGTCCAGATGTTGGTCCAGCCGGGAACCTGCATCACCGAATCCATCTCCTGATGCAGGTCGCCCTTCGGCCCGCCCGTCCGCCGCCACAGCAGCAGGCCCGACGCGAACGGCTTCTCCAGCTCTTGCCGCAGCGCCACGAACGGCGCCAAGGCGGTCTCCCCCTCCCTGCCCTCCCCCGCCGCGGGGGGAGGGTTGGGGTGGGGGTCGGCGGCGAGGGCCGACTGGTCGAGGAAACGGGCGTAATCGTCGCCCTTGGGCGCGTCGCCCAGGAGGCCGCGGCCGCGGGCGCTCGTCCCCACCTCCTCCAGCGCCGCCCAGGTGAACGCCTCCACGCCGCGGTCGAACAGCTCCCAGTTCAGCTTGCTTCCCACGAACTCCGTCCAAAGCGCCTCCCGCTTCTCCTGAACCGCTCGCAGCACCTCGCTGGCGAACGTCTGCTGGCCGAGGCCCGCCGCCTCGGCCACGGCCGTCGCGGCCGCCTGCACCGGGTTTTCCTTCACGACGAGCGCCTGGGCCGGCGCCGTCTTCAGGGCGCGGCGATCCGCCAGCGCCTGGGCCACGGCGCTGGTGAGCTTGGTCACGTCCTCCGGGACCGGGTTCCGCGCCAGCCACTTGCCGTAGGTCGGGGTCAGGGCCTTCGCCAGTGCATCGACCTCTCCCTTCTCGTCCGCGCCGGCGGGCCATTGGAGATTGCCGTTCTCGCGGATGCGGCGAACCGTCTCCGCCACGGCGAACCGCGTCAGCGTCGGGCCGAGGTCCTTCTCGAAGGCCTGGCAGCGCTCCACCGCCAGCGAGCGCATCGTCTCGTCGAAGCGGTTGAGAGCGCTCATGGCCGCGTCGTTGACGAGGGCGTCGCGGTCGTCCGCCTTGGGCGCCTGGACGTAGCCCTGCTGCTCCAGCTTGGCCAGAACGGCGCGCGTCTGCCGTGCGGCGTCGTCGAAGTGCATCACCCGCTTGGGCCACAGTCCCAGAGGCCGGAAATTCACGAACGTCTCCACCATCTCCAGCGGCGCCGGGTCCGTCGGCGTGTCGGCTCGGCCGGCCTTGCCGATCACCGACTCCACCTCGGGGAACGACCGCAACAGGGCGTCGCGCGCCTTGAGGTCGTCGGCCGCCTCCGTGACGCTCACGCGGGGCACGGACACTGGCATGTCCATCACCGTTCCCTCATTCAGGGCCGGCATGAAGTCCACGCCGATCTTGGGGAAGTGGTAGGCCCATAGACCGATCAGGATGAGCGTGCCGAAACTCAGCAACTGCCAATGGATGCCCTTGACGAAGAACACCGTCAGCGCGACGACCACGAACAGCCCGACGAAGTAACAGATCTGCCAGTAGTAGAACGCGCCGCCGAGGCCCAGGATCGCCTGCACGGGGAACATGCCGAACGCCAGGATCAGCAGCACGGCGAAGGCCCACATGACGAAGTTGCGCTTGGGCAACGCCCAGGTCAGCAGCGGCTTGTAGATGTTGATGAAGCTGCGGACGATCCAGTTGTCCTCCTCGCGGCGGAGTTTGCCACGGATGAACGACGGGATCAGCGCCGGCACCACCGTCACCGAGATGAGGGCCACCCCGACCATCGCCAGGCTCTTGGTCAAGGCCATCGGGTGAAACAGTTTGCCCTCGCGGCCCGTCATGGCGAAGATGGGGATGAAAGAGATCAAAATAATCATCACCGAGAAGAAGATCGGCCGGCCCACGGTCCTGCAGGCCTGGATGACGATCTCGCGCGTGTCGCCCGTCACCTTCTTGTCGCCGAACTTTTCCTTGAGCTGGTGCGTGGCGTTCTCGACCATGACGATGGCCTGGTCCACGAGGATGCCGATGGAGATGGTGATGCCGGCCAGCGACATGATGTTGGCCTGCACATCGAGGATGTGCAAGACCCGCAAAATCCACATCATCAGGAAGGCGAACAGCACCGACAGCGGCAGCGTGATGCAGATGACGAAGGCGCTGCGGAAGTGCAGGAGGATCAGCATCACGGCGGCCGCCGCGATGATCATCTCGTGCCACATCACTCCTTCCGGCCAGGGCAGCGGCACCGTCCAGGAGGTCCATGGCACGGGGACGTTGAACCACGCCACGCCGGTCACGGTGTCAATGGCCCCGCGGATGAGGCGAGTGCGGTCGTAGGCGGCGACGATGTGGACGCCCGCGGGCAGGCCGGGTTGCAGGTCCTGGATCTTTTTCTTGATCCGCTCGGTGACGGCGAGCGGGTTCTCGCCGAAACGCATCAGCACGGCGCCGCCGACGGCCTCGTCGCCGTCCTTCTCGAAGACGCTGCGGCCGATACTGCGGGCCGATCTGCACCGCCGCCACGTTCTTGACGTAAATCGGCGTGCCGCCGCGCTCGGTGATGACCGTGTCCTCGATGTCCTTGGTGTTCGTGATCCAGCCGACGCCGCGGACGAGGTACTCGGCCCGGTTCTTCTCGACCGTGCGGCCGCCGACGGCGGAGTTGCTGCGGCCGACGGCGTCGTACAGCTCGCCGAGCGTGATCCCATAGGCCCGCAGCGCGTTGGGGTCCACGTCGATCTGATACTCGAACGGCATCCCGCCGACCGAGCCGACCTCGGCCACGCCGGGGACGGAGTTGATCTCCGGGCCGACGTAGAACTTCTGCAGCGCCCAGCGTCGGCCGGGGTCGAGGGCGCCGCCGTCGAGGGTGTACCAGAAGATCTGGCCGAGCGCGGTGGCGTCGGGTGCGAGGTAGGGCGTGACGCCTTCGGGCAGGAAGGTGCTGGCCACGGTCAGCCGTTCCAGCACGCGCTGGCGGGCGAAGTAGAAATCGATGTTGTCCTCGAAGATAAGCGTGATCATCGAGAAATTGAACTCGGACGACGACCGCACCGCCTTGACGCCGGCCAACCCTTGCAGCTTGAGAGAAAGCGGGTAGGTGACCTGATCCTCGATCTCCTGGGGGCTGCGTCCCATCCAGTCGGTGAAGACGATGACCTGGTTCTCGCTCAGGTCGGGCACGGCGTCCACGGGCGTCTGGAGGACGGCGTAGATCGCCCAGACGGCCAGGGCGCCGGCCAGGATCAGCACGAGCCAGCGATTGCGGATCGAATATTCGATCAGTTTCTCGATCATCGGTCGGTTCCCTTCGTCGAAATCCTGGCGAGCGGGGGGCGTCAGCCCCCTGATGGCAGGTTCGGCGATTGCACCTTGCATCAGGGGGCTGACGCCCCCCGCTCGCCGGGGGCCGTCATGGACTCGCCTTCGCCTTGTCCACCGCGGCCAGCGTCTTGTCGGGGTTGTCGAGGGCTTTCTTCTTGCAGCCGTCGCAGCACAGGAACACGGTTCGGTCCTTGACCGTCACCTTGACCGGCGCGCCCATAGTGCCGAGCGCTTCGCCGGTGATGGGGCAGACCTTCTGGGCGTCCGCCAGCTTCTGGTCCGCCGGCGACAGCGCGGCCGGCGCCGCGTCCTTGTCGCTCTTCTCGGCCGACGCTCCAGGCACGGCGGGGCCGCCTTCCTCGCAGCCGGCCGCGCTCAGCAGTCCCAGCAGGACGGCCGGGCCGATCCAGGTCCATTGCTTCATCAAACGATCCTCCATGATGGGAACTCGGGGCAGGCCGACGCGGCCCGCCCCTCCTGTCGGACAGGGGCGAATGATCCTCATTTCGCCGGGTGTATATCCTTCATTGTGGCCTTGAGGCGCTCCAGCTTGTCCAGCGTGCCCTGCTCGTCCGCCTTGGCCTTATCGACGCACTGCGGACAGCACACGAAGACCTTCCGGCCGTCCTTCCAGGCGACCGGGATCGGGGCGTCCATTTTGCCCAGGCGGATATTGCGGATGGGACAGTAGCCTTGTTCCTCGGCCAGCTTGCGGTCAGCCGGGCTGAACTTGCTCAGCGCCTGCTGCACCTCGGCGTCTTCTTCGGACATCGCGGCCGCCGGCTTGTCCATCTCCTGCGGGGCGCCCGTGGCGCCGAGGTACGTCGAACCGAGGCCGCCGCCCAGCCGCGTCTCGGCGTCGATCAGGAAGGAGCCGGCCGTCGCCACGCGGTCGCCCGCCTCCAGGCCCTTGACGACGGGGTAGTAATCGCCGCAGCGCGGCCCCAGCTCGACCTCGACGCCGTCATACAGGCTCGGCCCGGCCTCGCGGTAGACCACCTTGCGGCTGCCGGTGTCGATCACCGCCGTCTCGGGGACGGACAGCACTTCGCCGTTCCGGAACCGGGCTTGTTCGCCCGCGCCCAGCAGCAGCGACGCCCATTCCCCCTCGGCCGTCGGGACCGCCGGGGAGAGCAGCGCGGAGAAGGCGAGGGCGGCGGCGGTTCGGGCCGCCTGCCGCTCCCCGACGCGGGCGGAAACCGTGGTCAGCTCCGTCGCCGGCACGTCGAACTGGACGCGGGCGTACATGCCCGGTCGCAGGAGATGGCCGGGGTTGGGCAGGTCGAAGCGCACCTTGAGGGTGCGCGTCTCGGCGTCCAGGTGCGGGTGGATGAAGCTGAGCTTGCTGGTGAACTCGTGGTTGGGGTACGCCTTGGGGAAGGCGTGGACGACCAGGTCCTTGTGGAGGAAGGCCAGCTCGTTCTCGAAAATCTGTGCCTCGATCCAGACCGTGGTCAGGTCGGCCACGTCGAACAGGCGGGCGCCCTCGTCGATGTAGTCGCCCTCCAGCGGGTACTTGCGAATCACGTGACCGGAGACCGTCGAGCGAATGGTGACGTGCGTGATCGGCTTGTCGGTGTCGAGGGCCTGCTGCACCTGATCGTCCTTGAGTCCCCACAGTTTCAGCCGCTCGCGGGTCATCGCTTCGAGCCGTGTGTCGCCGGCGTGGTGGGCGGTCAGCAGGTTCTGCATGGTGGCGTCGAGGTCGGGACTGTAGAGGTCCACCAGCGGATCGCCCACGTTGACCGACTGATCGGTGACGTTGACGTAGAGCTTGTCGATGCGGCTATGGCCGCTGATGTGGTTCGTGATGCGCGTCAGCTTGGTCTCGTCGAACTCGACGAAGCCGGCCGCCTCGATCTGCTTGGTGAGGCGCCGGTATTCGACCGGCGCCGTGTGGATGCCGGCCAGGGCGACGCGGTAGGGCGTGAGCTGGAGGCGGCTGAGGACGCCCGGCGGCAGGGCCTCGCCCTCGGCCGCGCTCTTCTTGCGTTTGGACAGCGGCATCCCGCAGATGGGGCACTTGTCGGGGTGGTCGCGGACGATGGTGGGATGCATCGGGCACCAGTACTCGCTGTCGGGGTCGGCGGTCTCCTGCGCGGCGGCGAAGGGGCGGGTCCATTTCTCGTAAACGGCGTTGATCCGGTCCCAGTAGAGGATGACGCCGCCGATGGCGGCCAGCAGCACGAAGAAGCGCAGCCGGGCCTGGATCGTCTTGAGGACCTGCCAGATTTTCCAGCCGAGGCTGTGCTGTTGAGGACGCGGCAGCGCGGTCGCGGGGTTCTCGCCGTTGGCCAGGCGCGTGTTCGGAAGCCCATTGTCGGACATGGTTCCAGTCTCCAGGGGCGCAGGGGCGTCGGGCGCGGGGCCGAGGCGGCGTCCGCACCGATGGACGTTGGAACACGAAGGATTGCGCAGGGCGGCCCACGCCGTCGGCAAGCGACGGACGAGAGAGGAGAGGTGGATTAAATGACGAGGCGCTGGAGGGTGACGCTCAGATCGTCCGGCGGGCCGGGCGGGGCGATGGGAGGGTCAACGGAAGCGGCCCGCGGCGCCGAAAGGAAGGCGACGCCGACGGGCTGGTGCGCGGCCGAGTGGAGATCGCCGGCTGGATGCCGATCCGCGCCCGTCGAGAACACAGCCACGGCGCGGGAGGGCGTCAGGGTCTTGCGGCAGTGCGGACACTCGACGCGGGAAGGGGCGCGGCCTTTTTCGTCGTCGCGGACGTGCTTTCCGATGCAGCAGGGCCGTTCGCCCGCGCAGGAGGCCGCATGTCCCGCACAGCAGCAGCGTCCCTTTGGCACGTCGGACGCGCCGCCGCACCAACCCGCCAGGCCGGGGAAAATGCTGAGGCAGAACGGCTTGACGCTCCCATCCGGGCAGACGCAGGTCAATTGCGGTACGCCGGAACCCAGCGTCAGCAACGCCGTCAACCAGACGTGTGCGATCAGGATCGTGCGAGGCAAGCGGACCATGTTCTCATAAGTAGCCTATCGATTCGGCCGCGTCAAGCGAGGTTCGGGCGTGGCTGGAACAGATCCTGGTCCGGCGGCGCGGTCGTGCTATCCTGCCTGGTGCGCACGACGGCCTCCGGGCGAACAGGCTGCCGTCTTGCCCAGGGTGGATGCGATCATGACGATAAATCCGGTGGCGCGGGCATGGGCCGCGAGGCCGACCCCGAGCAGCACCAGACTGGCCGGCTCCGGCGCGCGCGTGAGCCGCGGCGAGTTGGCATGGGCCCCGGGCATGAGGAAGGAGGAGAGTCCGGCGAGGGCGCCTCGGTTCATGAAGCAGCACGGGGCCGGCCGAGACGGAGTTGGCCAACGGCTGACGCGGGCGGGACGAACGGCCGCATCATCGCTCCGATTCGCTCGGCGGCGGCTGAAAATCGGGGGTTCACCCCTTGGCGACGGCGCCGGGGAGTGATAAAAACGGAAGGGGCGCAAGGCGTCCGCAATGGCCAGGAATGGTCCGTCGGCCAAGAGCCGAGGACGGGTTCCATAGCGCGTAACATGCGTCTGTATGAGGAGTGCGATAGGCTCCCGGACAAGCGGTGAGCCGCTGGCGCCAACGAAGTTGGGGGCGTAGCTCAATTGGTTAGAGTACCGGACTGTCGATCCGGTGGTTGCGGGTTCGAGTCCCGTCGCCCTCGCTAAACCGAAGTGGCCGCAAGCTAAAGACTTGCGGCTACTGTCGTTTCAGGGATTTGAGGAGTAGGAAATCGGTTTGGCAACAATTTGGCAACACTGCACGGCTGGCATTGCGGGCATGTTGCCGGCAGTGCATTCGTGGTCCCGTAGCGGCGGAGGTGTCTGACGGAAGAATTCCGGACCCGGGGCCGCTGAGAGAAACGCAGCGATGGGTCCCGCGTCTGCTCCGGCTCACAATTGCTCCGCATGTCCAGTCGCAGCGACACTACCTGCGGCGGAATCAGCGATCGTCCGGCTATCCCAGGACAGCAAGTCCTGGATATATCAGCCGGCGGGTTCGCCGGTTCATCTGGTCGCATTGTTCCGCGATCCGGCGATCCGGGACGGACGGCCTGTAGCGACCGTTCTCGATCTCGTCGCCGGACCAGGCGGCGTACTCACCGCCGGGCGATCCTGCTGGCTCCGCCAGTTTCTGGATGTTCTGCCTGGCCTTCCAGCCGGCATCACCATCGCGATTGACAACGGCGTCCGCTGTCCATGTGCGACCACGCTTGGGGCCGAAGTGTACCGGGAGCGCGCTGCTGCCTGCCACCCTGCGACCGCGAAATGGCACGCAGCTTTGAAGCATCCCGATGGCAAACCTCCCGGCCTTGTGATCTGCGACAAGGACCTGGCCTGCTCCCTGGCGGAACAGGGGCTGCTGACGCGCCGCGGTGGAAAACCCTGGCAGTGTCCAGCTCGTTTCCTCAACGCGGTGGGCGATGAGGTTACCTATCTTGGCGTAGATGCGATGATCGCTGCGCACCCGGTAGTTGTCCAGCGGCGTGCTGAATACCGGCTTGTCTTCTTGACGCGGAACATCGCCAAGCGTGTGTGCGCACTGGCACGTCTGCCGGTGCCGGAGAATTCCTGACGCTGTGTGGTGGGAAGGAGGCATCGCGTGTTCGTCCGGGTCGTGCTTGATACCTGCACGGTGCGTAATCACACCGATGACTGCCAACCCCAGATTGACGTGAACCTCCTCCAAGAACGACGTGACGGGGTGCGCCTGTCGCTGTCCGCTTCCGCTTTTGTCGAACTGACGAGGCAGCTGGCGGACGGAGACCTGCCGTATGCCCGATGGAAGGAGAAGAGCCCGTCCATCAACGCCATACTTGATCCCCGGTGGCCGTGTCTGCCGAACGGCAAACAGCTCGCGTGGTTGGCCGGCACACAGACGCATGCCCCCATCGAGAGTCTTGAGGATGAATCTCGGCACATGCGCGCCTGCTGGTTCCATCTGCTCGATGTGGCTCCAGCGGAGATTGGCAAGTGCCAAGTCGTATACCGGGTGTCGAACGGAACCCTGAAAAGCATCCGCCTTGACGCCACCCACCTCCGAAACGTCATTGCTAGCCAGCGGCAGGAATGGATCGATTACATTCAGAATATGCAAAAAGAGCTGCCGGGGCGTGGGTTCAGGGCAAAAGATGAAGATGCCATCCTTGATCTGATGCGCTCGGATTTCGGGAGCGACACGCAGGACGCGCCTGGTATCGTGGATAAGCTCGACGCCGCGTCCCGTATGCTCGCGCGTTTCGTGGCGCGCTCGCTGCCGTCAAAGATGCCTTCCTACAACCCGCTCAGCGAGAAGCGGCGAGGGGACGTATTCGACCTGGACCTGCTCTACTACATTCCGCTTCCGGCCATCATCGTGACGGGGGACGGCCGTTTTGCTCGTGGCCTGCGAGAGACGGATGCCCCGCACGCCCGCCAGGTCCTGACGATTGATGAATTCAACATTCACCTGAAGCAGGACTCGCTTGCCTCCCTCGTTTCTGATTTTCAGGCAGCCGACCGGCAGCTTCGCCAGCATCGGGAGGCCGCGTACTTCCGGTGGGAGCAACGGGGCAGACCAGCAAATGACGACTGGGCGGACTGGTTTGCAGGCGAGCCTGTCGCATGAGTGTCGGGAGCCAGCCGGCGCCCCGCCGCGATCCCAAGCAAGGAACCAAGAGCCGAGGAGGAGCCAATGGCAGTGAATATCACGTTCCACGGACAGCCGCATGAGCGAGCGGCGGCCGAAAACGCCGTGTTCGGGCATGTCCTGGAGGACGCCGAATACGCCGACTTGGGAGGGAACCTGCTGGATGACGCTGATATCCAGGTCTGGTACAACCAGCCTTGGCTTGCCGGGGGCGGTATTGCCCGCATCAGGATCAGGACCGCGAATCAGGCCGCAGTTACCAACGTCCGGCTGATCCCGGGTCGCTTTGATTATTCCGAATGCCGGGTTTTCGCTCCAGGCCAAAAGACTGGGGCGCAAATCTTGCGAAAGATTGCCCTTGCCGCAAAGGCACGCGGCTTTGCCGTCCTAACCGGCAGCGGCGAGAAAGCTGCAAATGCGGCCGGCGAACTCACGAGCTGGGGGTTGTACGCCTCCCCTCGCATGGGATTTGACGCACCGATCCCGGTGGCAACGCCCGCTCGCCCCGAAGCTATGGCCGGGTGCGTGCGGCTCTCCGAGCTGATGGCTACCTCGGCCGGACGGGCATTCTGGAAAGCTCACGGCGTACAGGTGCCGCACATAGAGTTCGACTTGGCTGACGATTCGTTGTCCTGGCAGACTCTCGATGCGTATCTGATCCCACCCGCGGCCGAGGCCCCGGTCGGAGGAGCAGCAGTTCTGGAAGCAAAGGAAGAGTTGCCTGCCCACGATCAATGATCGTTGCTTGTCGCGTGAGAAGCCTTGATGAGGGCAATCATCTGGTCCTGGTGCTGCTTTGCAAGTGTGTCACCCCACGTCTCGTGGCTGTAGATGAACGCCATTTTGAGTGAGTCAATGCGGTTCCGGTTTCGATTCAGGAATCGCTCCCGCTTTTCATTGAAGGGCAGGTTGCTGTACTCGGAATTGATGGGAAGAAAAGGGACGGGCACATTTAAGCCCGTAAATGTGCCCGTCCCCTTTGTTAGCTTCACAGGCAAGACCTTGCTTGGCCCTGCACTAGCTCTTAGCTCGCCCCCTCGTGCTCGCCAGCGGATGACCGCCGGCTGTTACGGGTGGAATTTGAGCAGGAACCCGCTTCCGGACTTTTGGTAAGCCCCATGGGTCGTGGGGTACGTCCCGCTGCCGGGAATCTGGCCGGCCACGATCACGTCGCCGGAGCCGTCCAGGCTGATCCCCATCCCGAAATTGTCCGCGGTCCCGCCCCAGAACGTCCCGTACTTCTCCTGGCTCCCGGTCGGGTCCAGCTCGACCACGAAGGCGTTGGCGATTGGCAGGCTGGACTTTCCAACGTTCCCGCTCGTCTTTTGCGCCTGGATCGCCCCGGCGGTGACCGGGAAGTCGGTCGATCGGGTGCCCCCGGTCACCCACACGTTCCCCGCCGCGTCCACCGCGATCCCCTCGCCCCAGTCCCACCCGCTCCCGCCCAGCAGAGTGGAGAACACCAGATGGCCGCCGTCCGGGCTGAGCTGGGTCACGTACGCGTGGCCGCCCTGGGAATTCGCGTTCAGCCCGTACGTTGGGACTGGGGTGTAGGTGGTCTGGAACGCCCCGGCGGTGACCGGGAAGTCGGCCGAGGTGGTGCTGCCGGTGACGTAGGCGTTCCCGGCCGCGTTCACCGCGATCGCCGGGCTGCTCGACTGGGAGGAGAGCGCCGGCTCGGTGGTCACGAACCCGTCGTACCCGGACCCGCCGAGGAAGGTCGAGTAGACCAGGGACGCCGTCCCACTCTGGATCGGGTCCACCTTGGCCACGTACGACGTCCAACTCCCGTAGTTGTGACTGTTCGTCCCTGCGCGATTGACCGTCTGGAACGCACCGACGGTGGTCGGGAAGTCGGCGGCGTTGGTTGACCCGGTCAGGTAGACCGCACCGGCCGCGTCCACCGCCACCCCGCTGGCCGACGCCCCGCGGTTAGGCGCGCCTTGATTGACCATGGTGGTCCCGCCGAGGTAAGTACAGTAGGTCAGGTGGTACGGGGCCGAGGACGTGGGATCGATCACCGCCACATAGGCCGAGAGCAGCCCGGTCGCCGCCCCCGGGAAGGCGGTCTGGTAGGCGTTGGGCGTGGTCGGCAGCCCGGCCAGGGCCGTCCCCACGGCGTAGATCTTCCCACCGGCCACGGCGATTGCCCCGTTCGCGCCAGTGCCTGGGCCCGGGCCGCCGAGGGACGAGTACTGGGTCCCGGGGAGACTGACAGTGAACAGGGTCTGCTGAAGGGTCGGGTCGAGTTCGGTGATCACCCCCAACTTGTTCAGGTACACGTCGCCGGCCGCATCCACCGCGATCCCGCCGCCCTCGCCCGGAACCGAGGCCTTGCTGGCGAGCAGCTGGCCGGACGGGCTGAACCGATAGACCGCGCTTGCGGTGCTGACGGCAACATTGCCGGCGGAGTCAACGGCCGTCGCGGAGGCGGTGTACGGCAGGGCGGTGGAGAAGGCGACGGCCGACGGCAGGGATCGGTCCTCTAATCCCTCCAGCCGGGGGCGGAAGGTCGGGCGCTGCCGGACGCGGCGGGCGCGCGGGGCGGTCAGGGGGGCGGCGAGGGAGCGGAGCCAGTGAGAGAGGCGCATGGGAGTCTCCATTGCGTGGGCGGTCTGCGGTCAAGGGAGACGACATCCCACGCGGCGCAGACCGGACGCCAGGGCGTATCTCGGCCGGCCAATCTTCACATGACGGCGAAGACCCGACCGCCGCGATTCCTCCAAGACAGACCCCGCAGTCCGGCCGGAAACGGGACAGGAATTCTTGCCGGATCGGGTCCGCCTCTTCCCGCAACAAGGCAAGCGGGATTTCGGGGGAATGGGGACGAAAAAAAACTAGGATGGCAAACTTAACTTGAGAGGCCCCGAAAACGGCCTGTTCTTGAACTGGGCGGCCCAGGAAAACGCCAGAAATCGCTTGTCCGCCGAGGGTCTCAAGTTGAGTTTGCCGTCCTAGAAAAAAAGGGCCGTCCTGACGTACAATGGGTACACGCCCATCGGCGCTCGATTCGCCCGGCCTTGAGGCGCTCTTCGTTCGGCTCTATCTCGACCGCCACATCATGGGTCGGCCGTCGATCTGCGCGGCCGTGGGTAGGACGTGCTGAGGCAGGCGGCGCGGCTTTACCTGCCGGTTGTTGTGCGGGTCTTATCGACCTCGTCTCGCTCTATCGCAGAGCCGAGTCGTTTGATACGCTTCGAGCAGGTCCCAGAATGAGGAGTCGATCATGGCCACACGGCGCACAGCCGGCGACCAACGGCCCCGCAAGGGCGCGACGCCCCCACCTGAACCTGTGGATGACGACCTGGCCGTGGCCGACGAGCTTCTCCGCCTCGCGCGAAGACCGGGCCGTGATCGACGCCGAGCGCGAGAAACTCCGCACAGCTCTGAAACGGCTCGGCGTGCGTCTCCCAGCCAGGCCAATCGATCCCAGGAAGCTGCGCGAGCGGCTTCTCAAGAAGGGCTTTGACCCTACGAGCAACGAGTTCAGCGGGGGCATCATCGAGATGCGCGAGGAATAGGCGTGGCCCATTCCTTGTACCTCGACGCCAGTGCGCTGGCGAAGCGGTACGTTCCGGAGCCGGGGTCGGCGCAGGTCGATGCGGTTTTCGACGCCAAACCCGCACACCCGAGCTTTGTGCTGAATGTCGGCGCCGGCGAGGTCGTTTCGATCCTCGTCCGAAAGCGGAACGCCGGGCTTCCCTCGGCCTCGGACTTCGGGCAGGCCATGGCCAGCCTCGACGCCGAGATCATCGCCGCCATCCATGTAACGCTTCTGCCTGTCACCAACCGCCTGGCCCGGTCGTCTGTTCCTCTCATTGTCGCTCATTCGATCAACTCCACCGACGCCGTCCTGCTCAAGTCGGCCCTCAACATTGCCCGGCGACTGCGCGCCGCCGGCGACGACCTCGTTTCTCGTCGCCTCCGACCAACGCCTGCTGCGCGCGCCCAGGCGGAAGGGCTGGACACGTTCAATCCGGAAACCCAGGATCAAGCGGCGCTGGCCGTGTTCATGGGTCCATAGCCCGCCCGCGTGTATCAGTGATTCGCCTTGGGGAGCAAAGAGTCCACGTCGGCCCACAGTTGGCGCCAGGCGGCGCGCTCGGCGTCCGGCAGCTTCATCAGGGCGTCGGCGCGCACCCCGGCCAGGTCGTCGTCCTCGCGCCAGTGCGCCAGCGTTTGGACCGCCTGCGCACGCTCCCTGAGGAGCCGAGGCTGCTCAGCCGCGGCTTCCAGGCGGCCAGGTCGGCCCGCAGCCACTCCAGCGCTTGCGCCCGCAGACGGGCGCGATCCGCCTCAGGCGGCGGCATCCTCGCCTTGGCCACATCCGGCCAAGGCGGCGGCGCAGGCGGCGTCGTAGCGGCCGCCCGCCTCGCCCAGTTTTTCCGCGAGCGCCGGCTCGGCCGCGAAGGCGTCGGCGTAGAACTGGGCCGAGGCGGCGTAGAGACGTTTGCACGGCAGCTGACAGAGTTGCGCGAAGCCGACCGCCGCCGACGCGTCGGCTGGGCTGGCTTGCGCATGCAGGACGGTCGGCAGGATAGAGTCAAGAGCAGCCATTAGTTTGCCGTGCCGTACCCATTGACTTGAGGGGTAGGACCAGACCGAGTATTCAAAACGAAGTAGGTGCCCGCACCGCAACTCTGCAAGGCCCTTCGTGAACTGTCCCCGGTCTTGTAGCGCGCCGCCCAGGAGGCAGTGGGCAATCGCGCCATCGGGCGCAAGTTCGATGCTCTTGCGGAATTCTGCGATGGCGTCGTCCAATCGCCCCTTGTCCCTGAGGGCAATTCCCAAGTTGACGTGGGCATCGACGTTATAGGGCATTTGTTTGACGGCCTCGCGGAACTCTGCGATGGCGTCGTCCAATCGCCCTTTTCTGCGGAGAGCAAACCCGAACTCGATGGGGTACGGTGCGTAATCGGGCTGGATTTCGAGGGCCTTGTGGAATTCGGCGACAGCGTCGTCTAACTTGCCCTGATTAAGCAAGATGACGCCCAGATGTACGTGGCCCGAGGCCTGCTTCGGGTCGAGTTCGACAGCCTTCCGGGCGTCCAGTTCGATGCCCTTGCTGTTTTCGGCGCCGGCCTCCTCCAATTTACCTTGTTGGAGCAAAGCCCGGGAGAGGTCGTGGTGGGCGGAGACGCTCTTCGGGTCGAGTTTGATAGCCTTCCGGGAGTCCAATTCGAGGGCCGTCCAGTAGTCGGCGATCGCTTCGTCCAACTTGCGCTGATCGCGCATGGCGGCGACGACGTCGTTGTGGGCGGAGGCGTAGTTCGGGTCGAGTTCGATGGCCTTCCGGTATTCGGTGACGGCCTCGTCCAACTTGCCCTGATCGCGCAAGGCGGCGACGAGTTCCATGTGGGCCAATGCGCTCGTCGGGTTGACTTCAACTGCCTGCCGGCAGTCGAGTTCGACGGCCATTCTGTTTTCGGCGGCGGCCTCGTCCATGTTGCCCTGATCGCGCAAGGCGGCGGCGAGGTCGCGATGGGCCCAGGCCACCTTCGGGGCGAGTTCGACGAACCGCTGGTATTCGGCGACCACCTCGTCCAACTTGCCCTGGTCTTGCAGGGCGGCGACAAGAAAGTCGTGAGCTCGGTCGTCCGCTGGCTCGAGTGCGATGGCCTTGCGGCACTCGGTGATGGCCTCGTCTAGTCGGTCTAGCCGCGCGAGTACGGTGCCGAGGTAGAAATGAGGCTCGCCTCGATCCGGTTGTAGTTCGACGACCTTATGGCGTTCGACGACAGCCTCCTCCAGTAAACCTTTGTACTCAAGGTACCGAGCCAGTTCCTTATGCCTCTCTAGGTCGTCCGGGTGGGTCTGAAGTACCTTCCTGAAGACGTCGATCGCCTGGTCCTGGTAGCCTTCTGTGTCAAGGAGGATGCCAAAATCGTGCAGTGTCTCGGAGTGGAGGGCCTCGGAGGATGGATCAGTTGCGTCGTACCAGTACCAACCCGTGAACCCCGTCATGGGCACGGATGCATGAGCCGATCCAGTCGTGTGACGGCTCATCTCCTTGTAGACTGTGTAGGCCTCGTCCACAGCGCCCGTATGCACAAGGGCGCTAATAAGAACGTAATACGCGGGCCGCATTTCCGGACGGAGGGCCGATGCTGCGGTGGCAAAGCGGAGCGCCTCGTCCCATTGTGGACGGCTCGGATCCTCGAAAGTCTCCGCAAGCTCCTCATTTACCCAGAAATCGTCCGGATGCTGCTGCTGGGCCGTCCGCAGCAAGGTCGTCGCCTCCTCGACTTCCCCGCTTTCTCGCAACGCCCTCCCGAGAAGGACCTGCGTCCCCGGCGGCTGATCGGCGGCGCCTGCGGAACAGGCCAGGCTCCTTGAGGGACTGAAGGTCCGGCGGGTCCGCCTCCAGGGCACCGCGAACCCGATTGCGCCAATCGTCAGGGTCGGCGGCGCGGGCTGCCGCAAGCACATGCTTCCAAGCCAGCGGGCCCCTTAGTTCCGGGTTTTTTCGGATGGCCCAAGCCCAGTCGTCCAGGGCCGCCGCCAGCTCGACCGCGACGCCCGTAGCCCGGATATGCGCCCCGCCTCCTCGGGTTCTAGCGAAAACACATGGATTCCGTACTGCTCGAACCCTCCATAGTAAGCGGGGTGCTTCATCGGGCCGGCATTATTCTGGTTGCCGTGCATATAGCCCAGCAGGCGGATTTCCTCCATCTGCGTGACCCTCTCCAACTCGATCCGCCGCTGCCGCACCCGGTCCCGCAGCGCCTCATTCGCGGGGCTGGCATTCACCAGTGCCTCGGCCTGGCGAACCGCCGCCAGCGCCTGCGGCAACTTTCCTTGCCCCTGAAGGCCCTCTGCCTCGTGCAATGCCCTGCCTACCCCCGTCTCCAGTACCGCCTGCTGCCGAGCTACCTCAGCCTGCTGCTGAGTCCAGATCACACCCGCCCCGCCGGCAAATAAGGCCGTAATCACGATCACCGTCGCCGCCGCCCACGCCACACCCCGATGCCGCCGCGCCCATTTGGCGACCACTCGCGCCGAGGAAGGCCGCCTGGCCCGGATCGGCCGGTCGTCCAGCCAGCGCCGCAGGTCGTCGGCCATCTCCTGGGCCGTGCCGTAGCGCTCCGCCGGGTTCTTCTCCATCGCCTTGAGGACGATGACCTCCAGTTCCGGCGGGACATTCCGGTCCAGTCGCCGCGGCCTGGACGGCTCCTCGAAGGCGATCTGCCGCAGCAGTTCCTGGCGGTCCTTCCCCTCGAAGGCCGGACGCAGCGTCAGCAATTCGTACAGCGTGGCGCCCAGCGAGTAGACGTCGGTGCGGTGGTCGATCGGCACGCGCTTGGCCAGCGCCTGCTCCGGCGACATGTAGCGCAGCGTTCCCACCATCTCGCCCGTCATCGTCAGGCCGGCCTCGCCGTGCTGAATATGGGCCAGCCCGAAGTCGGCCACCCACACGCAGCCGCGCGCGTCCAGCAGCAGGTTGGCCGGCTTGACGTCGCGATGCACGATGCCCAGCTGGTGGGCGTGGTCCAGGGCCTCCGCCGCCTGCACGCCCAGCTCCGCCATGCGCCGGAAGTCGCTCCCGGCTGCGGGCAGGCCCCAACGTCGCCAGCGTCGCTTGCCGGGCCGCCGGCTCCGTGTCTGCCTTCGGGTCCGCGATCTCCTCGGCGGGGACGTGGTTCGTGGTCGGCACGTCTGGATCGGCACCCGCCCGCGCCGTCGCGGCCGTTAGACCAGCGGATCGCCGCAGCTCGTGGATCACGTCGGCGAGGGTCCGGCCGTCGATGAATTGCATCGCGTAGAAATAGACGCCGCGCTCGCAGCCGACCGAATAGACCGGCACGATGTGGCCGTGGTGCAGACAGGCCGCCGCCCGCGCCTCGTTCTGGAAGCGCTGCAAGTGACGCGGGTCGATCGTGGCGGCGAACGGCAGCACCTTCAGCGCCACGCGCCGACCCAGCGACGTTTGCTCCGCCTCGTAGACGACGCCCATGCCGCCGCGGCCGACTTCGCGGATGATGCGGAAGTCGCCGAGCAGGCCCGACGCCTGGCCCGTCTGCGACTGACGGCGAAGCGGCCACGCCCGAAAGTTCCTCCGGGCCGGAACGCGACAGGTGGCCCAGCGCCCCGAGGGCCGGCCGTAGCCGGAGCAGTTCGTCGGCGCATTCGGGGTGACGCCGCGCCTCCTCGTCCCAGTCGATCCGTTCGCCGGCCTGCATCCGCGCCGTCAGCCGGTCGATCAGGTCGGCCAGGGCCGACGAATCCGACGCCGGCCGGCCCGCCTCGTCCACCTTGCTCATGATTCGCCCTCCGGCGCCTGATCCTTCAAGAGGTCCCGCAACCGCCCCAGCGCGCGCAAGGCCCGCTTCTTCGCCGCCGCCTCCGCGATTCCCAGCACCGCGCCCACGTCGCGGGCCGTCAGCCCCTCCAGGTAGCGCAGCACCAGCACCTCCCGATCCGACACGGGCATCGCCGCCAGCGCCGCCCGCACGCGGTCGCGCACCTCGTCCCGTCGCACCGCCGCGCTGGGGCTTTCGCCATGCCCCAGGAGCCGCTCGGCCAACTCCGCAGCGGACGCATCCGACAAGCCCCCGAACGCTCCCGCTTCCCGCGTCACGCTGCGCCGGCCGGATCGCACGTGCCGCCGATGCTGATCGGCCAATCGATCCCAGGCCAGCTGGCGCAGCCAGGGGTAGAACGGCAAGGGCCGCGTGCGGACGTAGCCGTCCAGGCGGCGATCCGCCTCGGCCAAAACATCTTGCACCACGTCGGACGGATCGAGGCGCGCCGCCAGCCGGGGGTCGATGCGCAGGGCGATCATCCGCCGCAGCCGACCCCGGTGGCGCTCGAGCAGCGCCCCTCGCGCGCGGCGGTCGCCGGCGCCGGTTCGGTCGAGCAGTTCCTCGGTGTCGGGCGCGGACTGGGCCACGGCGAATCCTCCCAGGATAGACCCCGCGGATCGGCCGGAAACGGGACAGGAAAAGATGGGTGTGATCCTACCAGCGGAGTCCGGACGTGGCAAAAGGAATCTTGCCGCGGGCAAAACAAAACGGGCCGGCGATCCGAACCTGATTCGGATCGCCGGCCCGTCGGCGTCTTTCCGCGTCTGTTATCCCGCCGATTCCACCTCGGCGAACTCCGCCAACCGCTGACTGCGGAGCGGCTGGCGCAGCTTCAGCAGGCCGCGCGCCTCGATTTGGCGAATGCGTTCGCGCGTGATGCCGTAGGCCCGCGCCACTTCCTCCAGCGTCCGCGGTTGGCCGTCCTTCAGGCCGAAGCGCAGCTCGATCACCTCGCGCTCGCGCGGCGTCAGCGACCGCAGCACCTCGCCGATCCGCTCGCGCAGCAGGTGCTGATCGACCGCCTGGCCAGGGTTGGTCGCGTCGGGGTCGTCGAGGAAGTCTTCCAAAGCCCGTTCGCCGTCGCCGCCCAGCGGCTCGTGGAGGCTGACGGGGTGGCGCGACACCGCGCGCAGCGACTGCGTCTCCTCAGCCGTCACGCCCAGCACCGCCGCGATCTCCTCCACCGTCGGTTCCCGACCGCTCGCCACCGACAGCTCGCCGCGCACCCGTTCCACGGCGGCCAGCGTGCCGACCTGATGGCACGGTACGCGGATCGTCCGGGCGTGGTCGGCCAGGGCGCGGGTGATACCCTGCCGAATCCACCAGGTGGCGTAGGTGCCGAATTTGTAGCCCAGCCGGTGCTCGTACTTGTCCACGGCCCGCATCAAGCCGCGGTTGCCCTCCTGGATCAGATCGGAGAAGGGCAGACCCCGGCTGCGGTAGCGCTTGGCGATGGACACCACCAGCCGCAGATTGCCCTCGGCCAATTCGCGGCGGGCCTTCTGATAGAACTTGCGCCGATGCTCCAGTACGCGGACCAGCCGCGTCAGGTCCTCCGGGTTGGAGCGCGTCTCCACCTTCAGGTCGCGCAGCTGCTTGATGAGCTTGGTGCAGCGCTCCCGATCGGCGGCGGATCGGCCGCAGCGGTCGATGTCGTGCTGGAGGTCGGCCATCTGCCGCGCCCGGACAGCCAACTCGTCGGCCCAGCGGTCGAGCAGGTCGATGCGCGGCGACAGCTCCTCGGCCAAGACGATCGCCTTGCGCAGCCGGCGGTAGAGGTCGCGGCGCATGCGGTCGCGCGCGGCAGCGGAACTGGCGTGCTCGACCGTGCGGAAATCGGCGTCGGCCGCCTTGATCAGGCAGCGCAGCGTCTTGACATTGTGCGGCATGCGCTTGATGATCTCGTCGCGGCTCAGGTTGAGCGTCTTGACCACGTCGATGGTCGGGTCGAGGGCGCAATCCTCGGCCAGAACCCGCTCGAACACCGCGACGACCTCGTCCAGGGTCCGCCAACTGGTCAGCGCGGCGTGGCGGTAGCGGCGGCGCCGCATCTCCAGCCGCCTGGCCAGCGCCACTTCCTGCTCGCGGTTGAGCAGCGGGATGGCGCCCATCTGGCGCAGGTACAGGCCCAGCGCGTCGTCGGGCGAATGCGCGTCCTCGCCCTCGGCCGCGACCGGCGCAACCTCATCGGCCTCGGGCGCGTCTTCCGCTTCCTCGTCGTGATGGAAGCCCTCGTCCTCGCTTACCTCGCGCGCAGGATGCTCCTCCCCGATCTCCGCTCCCAAGGGAAACGGGTCGCCCAACGACAGCAGGGGGTCGGGTGTCGCGGCCTTTACCGCCCTTTTGGTGTTGCGTTTCATGGCCATTGTCCTATCGAACCCTATGTCAACCGTTTCCATGAACGGCGGGGGTCAAAAGATCGGGCCGCCGAGCCTCGGGCGAGGATTTTCGGCGGCGCCTAGGAGTGCTGTCTGCATTTCCGGGGCCGGACGGCGACGGAACCCACCCATCCAGTCCTCCTGCCCCCGTTGCCGGGATGGCGCGGAAATACCTTGCCCATCAACTATTATAGACTTCCGCAACCCCTGGGCGCGTTCCCTGAATTGTCAGATCCTGCCAACTCCGGGCAAGGGGGCGTGCGTACACCTTCTATATACCATTGTACGCATGTCGGCGTCGAAAGACGCACATTTCTGGTTGACCTGGCGCGCCAACGCTTTGTATCGTTGATCGGGCACGGTTTTTTCACCGACTTTCCAGCAAGGGGCGACCGCGTGAAGCGAAAAACCAAACAGGGGAACGATGATCCGCAGCTCGTCGGCTTCCTCGGCGTGGGCCTGGATAACCGGGACGACCATCAGCGCGTAACTCGCAGCGAGCATTTCGTGCTGCTCGGCGGCGCGGCCGAGACGCACGAACACATGCAGGACACGGTCATTCGGTTCGAGGAAGCCCTGAAGCGTTTGGGCAAGCCGCTGAGCGAAACGCCGACCGAGAAGGCCGTCGATATGCTGCGCGAGGCGATGGAACGTTGACCGTCGGAAGCCCGCCGTAAGGGAGCGGTGCGAAGACCGCTCCCTTACGGCGGGCTTCCGACAGTTCGCGCCGAAGCTGCGCCCGCTGAAACTCTTCCGGCGTCGTCCGGGTATCTCCCATTGAGCAACCGCGAGAAGCGTTCGTGTCCACCGAAGACGCCAAACTGGTTCGCGGTTGCCTGCGTAATGATTCTCAGGCGCTGGGCCGTCTGGTGGACCGATTCCAGGCCGACGTGTACGGCCTGTGCTGCCGGCTGCTGCATCACCGCCAGGACGCCGAGGACGTGACCCAGGAGGTTTTCTTCCGCGTCTTCCGCAGTTTGCGCGGCTGGGACGCCGAGCGACCGCTGCGACCGTGGATCATGGGCATCGCGGTCAACCGATGCCGCACCTGGATCACGCAGCGGGCGCGGCGGCCGGAGCCGGTCGATTATCTTCAGGACACGGCGGCAGGCCCCCCGGCCGACGATTCCGGCGAGCTGGTCCGCGAGATTCACGACGCGCTGGCGGAGTTGCGGACGGAATATCGCACGGTTTTCGTCTTGTTCCACGAGCAGGGCCGACCGTATGAGGAGATCGCCCAGGCGCTGTCCCGGCCGGTCGGCACCGTGAAGACCTGGCTGCACCGCGCCCGGCTGGAGGTTCTGGAGCGGCTGCGCAAGCGAGGCATGATTCCTGAGGAGAACGCCGATCGGCGCCCCCTCCCTGCCCTCCCCCGCCCGTGGGGGGAGGGTTGGGGTGGGGGCGCGTCGGGGTGAAACACCTATGACCTGTCCCGAATGCAGCGACCGATTGCAGCAGTGGCTCGACGGCCGGACGCGCGACGCCGCCCCCGGCGAGCCGCCAGCGCTCTGCGCCGCCTGCGCCGAGTGGGCCGCCGCCGCTGGCCGGCTCGATCGCGGTCTGCGCCTGTTGGCGCCGCCCGCCCCGCCGCCGCACCTTGCCGAGCGCATCGTCGCCGGCGCCGTGTGTTGGCGCCGGCGCCGGCGCTATCGGGTGCTTCTGTGGGCGGGCGCCGCCGCGACCGCCGCCGCGCTGCTGATCGTCGTCGCCTGGCAGGCCTTTCATGCTGGAGGCACGCCGGCGGCCCCGGCGCCGATCGTCCAAACCCCCCGCCCCGCGCCGACGCCCCCGGCGCCCGCCGTGGCCCACGCCACTCTGCGCGAATCGGTGGAGGCGGCGGGTTCGGCGGTGGCCTCCCTGACTTCACGCACCGCCGACGAAACCGTGGCGAAGACGAAAGGGCTGATTCCGGTCATCGTCGATCCGTCGATGGGCAAATTCGACCTGGAGCCGCCGCTCGACCCGCCGACGCGCACGCTGCGCGAGGCTGGCGCGGGCGTGTCGTCCGGCCTGGAACCCGTCGCCGACTCGGCGCGCCGGGCGGTCGGCCTGTTCCTCCGCGAGCTGCCGCCGATGGACGCGGCGCCCAAGGGCGGGTTCTGATATCCATCAGTTAGGCGAGCGGCGCGGCGTCAGCCCGCCGGTTAACCCGCAACCGGCGGGCTGACGCCGCGCCGCTCACCGGATTGCTGTCTCAAGAACCAAGAGTCCGAGCATGACGTCGTTCGATTGCCGGTCCCGAACGTGGCTGCTCTGTGCGGCCGCCCTCCTCGCACCGGCCGCCGCGCTCCGGGCCGCTTCGCCGCGCGACGAGCTATTGCGTTTCGTGCCGGACGACGTGGGCTTTTGTTTCGTGCTGCAGGACCTGCGGGTCCATGCGGCCGACCTGGCCGGTTCGCCGTTCGTCGATCAGGTGCGGAAATCGCCGCTCGGCGCCTACATCCAGGCGTCGAAGGAGCTGGGCCAGCTCGACCAGATCGATGGCCATTTGCGCCAGTCGTTCGGGGCGGGCTTCGACCAGCTGCGCGACGACATTCTCGGCGACGCCGTCGTTTTCGCGTATCGGCCGGGTCCGCCGGACAAACCGGATCAGGAACAGGGGTTGATCCTGGTGCGGGCGCGAACGGCGGACGTGCTGGCCTCCCTGGTGGAAAAGATCAACACGGCCCAGAAGAAGGATGGCACGCTGACCGACGTGCAGACACGCGCGTATCAGGGGACGACCTACTTCCGCCGCGTCGAGCCGCACCAGACCAATTATTACTATATTCGCGGTCCCGTATTGCTCTTCAGCGGCCAGGAGGAGATGCTGCGCCAGGCGATCGACGTGGACCGGAGCGCAGCGGCGGCGGCCGAGCCGCCGCTGGCGCGTCGGCTGCGCGAGGTCGGCGCGGATCGTGCGGCCCTGGCGTTATGGCTGAACCCGCGGGCGTTCGACGCCGGCCTGGAGACGAAAGCGGCGAAGGCGGAGGGGACTGACGCGGCGTTCCAAAAGAAGCTGCTGACGTACTGGAAGGCGACGGACGGTCTCGCGGCCTGGGCGACGCTGGACACGGAGCTGCACCTGTCGTTGGCGGTGCGGGTGCGGCCCGACGACCTGCCGCCGGCGGCGCAGCGGCTGTTTGCGGCGGCATCCCGTCCCAGCGAGGCCTGGGGTTATTTCCCCGACGACGTCCTCCTGGCGTTCGGCGGCCGCATCGACGCCGGCGCCGTTCTGGACTTGTTGCAGGAGTTTCCGCCGAAGGACGACGCCAGCGCGGCGGGCGCTGGTGCGTTCCTCGCCAAGGACTTTCTGAAGGACGTGCTGTCGCACATCGGTCCCGACTGGGGCTTGTGCGTGACTGCTCCGCCGGCCGACGGCAAGGACTGGCTGCCGCAGGTGCTGCTGGTGGTGCGAGTCGTGCGGGGCGACGACGCGGCCCCGGTCGATGAGGCGCTGCTGTCGGCCGTGAATTTCACGGCCCGATGGGCCATCCTCAGTTACAACCACGATCACCCGGCCGATCCCCTGAGCCTCAAGGCGGTGGAATACAACCATCAGGAGATCCATTATCTCATCGGCGACCGCATCCTGCCGCCCGGCTTCCAGCCGGCCTACGGTCTGGCGAGCGGCTGGTTGGTGTTCGGCAAGCTCGCTGGACGTGGTCCGCGGCTTCGCGGCGGCGAAGCCGAATGCGCCGGCCGCCGATAGCTCGACGTTTCCGCTGTTGCACGTGTCGGTGAAAGCATGGCGCGCCTATCTCATGGCGCACCGCGAGCCTCTGGCGGCCGCGCTGGCAGAGAAGAACCACATGAGTGCAGTGGAGACACGGCAACAGCTGGATGAAGTGATCGCGGCGCTTCAGTTCGTGGACCGGCTGCAACTCGACTGCCGCACCGGGCCGGGCCTGGCCGTGGTGACGCTGACAGTGCAGACGGCGCAGCCGCTGAAGAAAACGGGCGGGTGACGCCCGAACCGGCGACGGCGCCCGCCTGCATGTGCCTCAACCTTATTCGCCGCTATAATTCCGCCCATGAGCGCCGCTTTCGCCGCGGAACTGGACCGCCTCGGCCCCGGACGGCCGCACTCGCCCTTCGACCTCGCCGGGGCGCGGGCCTATTGCCGCCGTCTCACCTTGGGCCACTACGAGAACTTCACCGTCGCTTCGCTGCTGCTGCCGCGTCGTCTGCTGGCGCCACTTCCACGCCGTCTACGCCTACTGCCGCTGGGCCGATGACCTTGCCGACGAGACCGGCGGCGGCGACCGCGCCCTCGACCTCCTCGCCTGGTGGCGCGATCAGTTGCTGGGCTTGCTACGACGGTCGGCCGACTCACCCCGTCTTCGTCGCCCTGCAACCGACCATTGAGCGTTTCCGCATTCCGCCGCAGCCGTTCCTCGACCTGCTGTCGGCGTTCGAGCAGGATCAGCGCGTAAAGCGATATCAAAAGTTCGAGCAGCTGCTCGACTACTGCCGTCGCTCCGCGAACCCGGTCGGGCGGCTGGTGCTTTATCTCGGCGAGGCGTTCGACGAGACGCGGGCGGCGCTGTCCGATTGCATCTGCACGGCCCTGCAACTGACCAACTTCTGGCAGGACGTGGGCCGCGATTTCGGCATCGGCCGCGTCTACCTGCCGGAGGAGGACCGCCGCCGCTTCGGCTACGGCGACGACGACCTGGCGGCGCGGCGGTTCACGCCGGCCTTTGCCGAGTTGATGCGCTTCGAGGTGGATCGCACGCGCGAGCTGTTCGAGCGCGGCCGGCCGCTGATCGCCCTGACGCCACCCGATTTGCGCCTCGACGTGGAGTTGTTCCTGCGCGGCGGCCTGGCGGTGCTGCGGAAGATCGAACAGAGCGGCTACGACGTATGGGCGCGGCGGCCGGTCGTCTCCAAACGGGACAAATTCTCGCTGGCGGCCGGGGCGCTGTGGCAGCGCATCGGCGCTCCCGCGACGAACCGCGACCGTGAGGGAGCGGAGAAAAGATCGCTCCCTCACGGTCGCGGCTCGGATGCGCTTGGGTTGTCCCAGTCTTACTGCGAGCGTCTGGCCCGCCGCCAGGCCGGCAACTTCTACCACGCCTTCCGCCTGCTGCCCGCCGACCAGCGGCGGGCCATGTCCGCGCTCTATTCCTTCATGCGCGTCGCCGACGACCTGGCGGACGGGCCGGGCACGGCGGAGCAGAAGCGCGGCCCACTCGCCGACTGGCGCCGCCGGCTCGACGAGGCGCTGAAAGGAGCGTACAGCCATCCGCTTCATCCCGCACTTCACGAAGCCGTCCGCCGCTTCGGCGTGCCGACCGAATACCTCCACGCGGTGCTCGACGGCGTTGAAATGGACCTGAGCATCGCCCGCTATGACACCTTTGCGGATCTGATTCCGTACTGTTACCGCGTGGCGTCGGCGGTGGGTCTGGCCTGCATCCACATCTGGGGCTTCAGCGGCGAGCAGGCGCGGGTTTACGCCGAGGCGGCTGGCGTGGCGTTTCAGCTGACGAACATCCTGCGCGACCTGGGCGAGGACGCCGGCCGCGACCGCGTCTACTTGCCGCGCGAGGACCTGGAGCGCTTCGGCTACGGCGAGGACGCTCTGCGGGCCGGTATCCGCGACGACCGCTTCCGCGCCCTGATGCGCTTCGAGGTGGACCGCGCCGCGGCGTACTACCGCGCGGCCGAGCCGCTGGCGCCGCTGCTGCGTCCGGCCGGGCGGGCCGTGTTCCTGACGATGCTGCGCACCTACCGCGGGCTGCTGGACGCGATCGTGCGGCGGGACTACGACGTGTTCAGCGGCCGGGTGCGCCTGGGCCGGCTGCACAAGCTCTGGCTGGCGGCGCGGGCGCTGCCGGTGAGATGGGAGTGGGTGTGAAGGGCGAAGACATCGACCCGGATTGGTCGGCGCGGTAGTGTAAAGGGGGAGGTATTCATTCTCATGGCACTGAGTATTCACGCCGACCCGACGCCTTTGCGCATTACGCCCGAGGGCGACGTGCGAATCGGCGCCACGCGGGTCTTGCTCGACATGGTGGTCCACGCCTTCGACGATGGGGCCACGCCGGAAGCCGTGGTGCAGCGCTTTCCCGCCTTGGATCTCGCGGACGTGTACGCCGTGATGGGCTACTGTCTGCGCCACCGCGCCGAGGTGGACGACTATTTGCGGCGACGGGAACGACGGGCGGAGGAGGTCCGCAAAAAGATCGAGGCACCGCAAGTCCGCTGATCGCAAAAGACCGGGATTGCACCAAATGCCGAAGAGTCCTTTCAACCTGCCCCTCATTTCGCCGCTCGCTGACGGGGCTGCGCCCGTCGCGGACTGGCACGGCTTCAGCGCAGTCGGCGCCATCGCCGAGTCGGCCGCCGCCCCGCCCGAGCCGGATGCGCCACAGGGAGAGTACGGTTCCACCCCCGCCGACGCGCCCTCCGTCCTATTGACGCCGGCGGAGGCCGCCCCTGCGCATTCTGTGGAGCTGCTCGCCCCCGCCGGGGGCCCGGACGCCGCTTTCGCCGCCTTCCATTACGGCGCCGACGCCGTTTATCTCGGCCTCAAAAAATTCTCCGCCCGCGCCGAGGCCGAGAATTTCACCCTCGACGAGTGCGCGGAAGTCACGGCCTACGCCCACAGCCTCACGCCGTCGCGCCGCGTCTTCGTCACCATTAACACTCTGATTCGTCAAGATGAGTTGCCCGAACTCGTCGAAACGGTCGGCGCGCTCGCGGAAATCGGCGTCGATGCGATCATCCTCCAGGACCTCGGCGTCTATCACGTCCTCCGCACGCACTTCCCGGAGCTGGAGCTGCACGCCAGCACGCAGCTGGCCGTCCACAACCGGGCGGGGGCGGAGGCGCTGGCCCGGCTCGGCTTCACCCGCGTCGTGCTGGCCCGCGAGCTGACCTTTGAGGAAGTCCGCGACGTGACGGCGACCGGCGGCGTCGAGACGGAGGTGTTCATCCACGGGGCGCTGTGCTACTCGTACAGCGGCCTGTGCCTGTTCTCGTCGCAGACGCTCGGCCGCAGCGGCAACCGCGGCAAATGTGCCTATTCCTGTCGCGATTCGTTTGAAGTGAGCGGCGCCCCGACTCCCTCCGCGACGGCACGCCGGTCAAGCGCGATCCGGCCCAGGGCTTCCCCTTCTCGATGAAGGACCTCGCCCTGCCGGACCACCTGCCGGCCCTGCGGGCGGCGGGCGTGTCCTGCTTCAAGGTGGAGGGCCGCAAGAAAAGCCCGCTCTACGTCGCCACGACCACCGACTACTATCGCAAGCTGCTCGACGGCCGCCTCGCCGCCGGCGAACGGGCGGCGCAGGAAGCGGACCTGCAAACGGTGTTCAGCCGGCCGTGGACGCGGCTGTTCACGGAATCGCACAAGGACAAGGAAGTGGCCGACCGCGACACCGTCGGCCACCGCGGCGCTATCATTGGCCGCGTCGAATCGGTGCGCGGCAATCGCATCCGCTTCCGCACGGCCCGCGCCCTGGAGCGCCACGACGGCTTGCAGATCGACCTGCCCGTCCTTGGCAAGCCCTATGGCTTCCCCGTCGATCACCTGTGGATCGTGGATACGAGGCCCAAGGGACGGGAGCGCGAGGTCATCGAGGCCGAGGCCGGCGCCGTGGTGGAGGTCGGCTTGCCGCTGGACCACCCGCCGTTGCCGCCCGGCGCGGCGGTGTACTGCTCCTCGTCGCAGGACGTGAAGCGGCGCTATCGCCACGATCGCCCCAAACCCGGTCTGTATCGTCCGCGAAGGGCCGTCGAGGTCGAGGCCGTGCTGACCGCCGACGAGCTGGCCGTGGTCGGCCGCGTCGCGCCGCGACGACCGGACGAGCCGTTGGTCGAAGTGCGGCGGACGCTGGCCGGCCCGTTCGCGCCGGCCCAGGACGCGGCCGGAATGGAGGCCGCAGCTCATGCCGCATTTGAGAAGCTGGGCGACACGCGGCTGGAGCTGGCGTCGTTCGTTTGGCGAAACACCGACAATCGTTTCGTGCCGGTGTCGCGGCTGAACCAACTTCGCCGCAACCTGGCCGCCGGGCTGGAAGAAGCCTTGCAGATGGCGTCCGTCGAGCGCGTTCGTCTCGCCTTGGCTGACATATGCCCCCCGGCTCCAGCCGCGACGCGGGCGCCGGCGTTCCGCTGGTCGATCAAGGTGGACCGCATCGGCTTCGTGGACGCCTTCGAGCCGGAGGACTGGTCCGGCGTCGAGGAGCTGATCGTGGACGTGGCCCGCGATCACCCCATGCTGCTGGTGGAGCAGCTGGAGCGCCTGGCCGCGGCGATCGGACGCGAGCGCATCCGGCTGGCGCTGCCGCCGCTGACGCGGAAATGGGAGGAGAACAACGTCCGGCACAAGGTCGAGCGGTTGCGGGCCGCAGGCTGGACGAAATGGGAGGCGGCCAACCTGTCGGCATGGTCGTACCTCGATCTCGACCCGTCGCGCTCGGAAATGGGCGGAATCGACCTGTCCACCGACTGGTCAATCTACGTCGTCAACCGCGCGGCGGTGCAACAGCTGGAGGCGATGGGCGTGCGTCGGTTCGCGTTGTCGCCGGAGGACGGCCTGGCGAACCTGCGGCCGCTGCTGGCAGAGTTCGGATCGCGCGCGGTGATGATCGTCCACCAGGACACGCCGCTGTTCCTGGCCGAGTCGTGCGCCTACGCCAACCTGATCGGCGGCTGTCCGGGCAAGGCCAACTGCTCGTTCGAGAGCATGGAGATGACCTCCAGCCACGGCGAGCGCGTCACCGCCCTGGACTACCACTGCCGGACGATCGTTCTCAATCAGGGTCCGTTTTGTCTCTCGACGAGGCTGAAGGACCTGGCCGCCGCCGGGGCCGTGAACCTGCGGGCGGACTTCGTGTATCGCAAGTACGAGCCGGGACGGGTGCGGGCGGTGTGGCGGGCGGTGCGCGCGGGGCGTGCGGTCGCAGGGGGACATGCGGCGAATTTCGATCGCGGGATGCTGTAAGCGCAGCCGTCGGAGAGGACAAACCGAATGTCAGTCGATGGTCGTGCCAGAGGACGGCCTGACATTCCTGTAGTCTGCGGCCAATCCTGTACCCACACACGATGGAGGCTTCAGCAAGAGCATGAAACCGGATATCCTCCAGGCGAGCATCGCGCGCTTTCTGATCGATGGGGGCGAGGATGCCGCTGCTAGTGTCCTACTCGCGTGCCGCCTTAGCGTCCATGAGTCGGGTGATACATGGTGGAATGGCGATGAGCAGCTGTCCGCACTCCATGTCGAGGTCGAGGGCCCCCGGACTGCTTATGACATCCTGCGCGACAACGCCCATGCGATAACCCAATCCATTCGGAACGGCATCGAGGCGGTCCTCCCAAGTGCCTTCTACCTCAAGCACTTCACGGTGCGCGCGGAACTGGTCGAGATTGATCCCGATTGGCGCTCCGAGTTGCTTGAAATTGCCCGAGGGCGCGGCGTCGATAACCAGGCGGTCCATGGCCGAGCGCTTCGGGTGTGGAATAACCTGCGGTTCCGCTCGGAGAGCGAAGCCCGTATCGCGCGGCGCTTGAGAAGAGATGCGTGTTGTTCCTACCGAACTGCAAGGCGCGGCTTGGACCGGCAGCCACAAGGCGCAACCGTGAGGCGGACTTCCTCGTCTGCTCCAACGGCAAGTGGGGTATCCTTGAGGTGGATGGGGAGCCCTTCCATCCGGCCTCCCGAACTGTGGAAGATCATGAGCGGGATCGGTTGTTCAAAGCACACGGCATACTGGTTGTGGAACACTATGACGCCGGGCGATGCTTTGAAGAAGCGGACGCAGTGGTCAATAACTTCTTGGCCCTCCTGGAGCAGTCATAATGTCGCCGTGCCGAATGGCCAAATTAGCCGTGTTGAAAGGCGACAGGTAGACCATGAATCCTGCACTCTCCTGTATGGAGGACACGCTTCGCTTGCTGCTGGAGGAAGCCAGGAAAGCCAGGGCCGCGGCCTGCGCGAAACGGGGAACCCCCGAGGAAGCATTCGACGTCGGCAGATCGGAGGCCCTCGCCCAGGTGCTGCACACCTGGGCCAATCAGCTGCAAATCTTCGGCCTCGACGCCCAACTGGAAAGAGCGTGGCCGGAGTTGCGTACCTTCTTGACAGGCCAAGGCTATTAAGGTGAACGTGAAGTAAGGCAGTGATTGGATCCAGAAGATCTTCAAAATATCCCATGCTGCACAGCGAACTTTGAGGACCATCTATGTCCGCATCCATGCAATCCCTCGGCATTGACCGTCTGTCGATCGACGAGCAGGTGGCGCTGGTCCGCGAAATCTGGGACCATCTCATCGCCTCGGGGGCGCGGCCGCCGCTGAGCGAATCGCAAATCCAGGAACTGCGGCGCCGCGTGGCCGAGGACGACGCCGACCCCAACAACCTGATCCCGTGGGAAGAGGTCAAGGCGCAGGCCCTCAAACGGATTGGCTCATGAATCGTCCCGTCAGCTTCCGGCCGATCGCCCAGGCCGAGTTCGACGCGGCTGTGGCGTGGTACGACCAGGCCCGTCCAGGCTTGGGCGCAGACTTCGCGGCGTCGGTGCAGGCCGTCCTTGATGAGGCCGGGCGAAATCCGGCTCGATTCCCCGTCGCGGATCGAGACGTGCGAGAAGGACCGGTGGTCGGGTTTCCCTATTGCGTTTACTACCGCGTCCGTTCGGGAAGATTAGTGGTCGTCGCTGTTTACCACCAGGCGCGGGACCCGAGCGGTTGGCGCGGCCGAGTGTAGGCCGAAAGACGCTTCTGGGAGTCCCCTCCATGCGTCGCTTACAACGGTTCTTACAGCGGCTATAACAGGCGAAGGGAAAGCAAGGACAATCCGCTGGGCGGGGAAGAGCATGGACCAACTCTGGGCGCCCTGGCGCCTGGCCTATGTGGCGGCGGCTCAGCCGCCGACGGCCGACGACCCCTGTTTCATCTGCAACGGCCTGGCCGACGACGAGGACCGCGCCCACCTGATCGCCTGGCGCACGCCGCGCAGCGTCGTGGTGCTCAACCGCTTTCCCTACAACAACGGCCACCTCCTGGTCGCCCCGCGCGCCACAAGGGCCGCCTCGATGAACTCGACGCCGACGAACTGCTCGAAATGATGGAGACGCTGCGCCACATGGTCGGCGTCCTCGACGAGCTGATGCAGCCGGACGGCTACAACATCGGTCTCAATCTCGGTCGCGCCGCCGGGGCCGGCCTGCCGGGACACCTGCACTGGCACATCGTGCCACGCTGGAACGGCGACACCAACTTCATGCCCATCCTCGCCGACGCCAAGGTCATCGTCCAGTCGCTCGACGCACTGTACGATCTTCTGAGGTCGCGGCTGCCGGCGGAATAGCGAGGTGCGACGCCATGGCCGATGAGGCCCCCTATGAACCTCCGGATTGGCTGGAATGGGAGGACCGCTCGCTGGCGCCCTACGCGGTGCGGACCCGCCAGAGCCGCGGCCGGCGCCATCCCGAGCCGCCGCACCCCTACCGCACCCTGTACCAGCGCGATCGCGACCGCATCGTTCACTCGACGGCCTTCCGCCGCCTGATGCACAAGACGCAGGTCCTCGCCGCCCAGACCAACGACCATCATCGCACACGGCTGACCCACACGCTGGAAGTGGCCCAAATCGCCCGCACGGCGGCGCCGGCTCGGCCTCAACGAGGACCTCACCGAGGCCGTGGCCCTGTCGCACGACCTCGGCCATCCCCCCTTCGGCCATGCCGGCGAGCAGGCCCTCGACGAGTGCATGGCCGATCACGGCGGCTTTGAGCACAACCTCCACGCCCTTCGCATCGTCACGGTTCTGGAGTATCGCTATCCCGATTTTCCGGGATTGAACCTGTCGTGGGAGGTGCTGGAGGCGATGGCGTTGCACGGCCGGCGCCGCGACGCGCCGGAGGCGGCCGAGTACGCCGCGGCGGGGCGGCCGACGCTGGAGGCCCAGGTAGCCGACGCCGCCGACAGCCTGGCCTACGACGCCCACGACGTGGACGACGCCCTCGGCGTCGGCCTGGTGACGGTGGACGATCTGGAGGAAGTCGAGTTCTGGCGGCGAGCGAGCGAGCAGGTGCGGCAGCGGCACGGCCCGCTGGGGCCGGAGCAGTTCCAGCCGACGGTGGTGCGGGCGCTCATCGCCTGGCAAGTCGGCGATCTGCTGGAGCAGACGCGGCAGCGCCTCCGTCAGGAGCGCGTCCGCTCCGTGGAGGACGTGCGCGCGTTCCCCGAACCGCTGGTCGGACCCGGGCCGGAGGTGCGGCGGCTCAAGGCGGAGCTGGAAGCGTTCCTTCACCGCCGCGTCTACAAGCACTACCGCGTGCAGCGGATGGCGATCAAGGGGAGCCGGATCGTGCGGATGCTGTTCGACGAGTTCCTGCGGGCGCCGCAGCAGCTGCCGCCGCGCTACGCCCGACGCATCGACGGCGCCCCGCCGCAGCGCGTCGTCTGCGATTACGTCGCCGGCATGACTGACCGCTACGCGCAGGACGAGTTCCTGCGCTTGTTTCATCCTTATACGATCGTGTAATCGTTGCGGATTGGCATTGCCCGCCCGGCGGCAGGCTTGTATCTTCCCTCGCACTTGTATCGTCGGATCGGACGCAAGGAGGCTGGGATGTCCACGATGGGAAATCTGGGGCGTGCGGTGAAGAGCGTGGCGCCCGGCTGGATCAAACGGCTGGCCAAGCGGGCGCTGGGCCTGGAGCAAAAGGCCAAGGCCGCGGCGCCGCCCGCCGTGCCGGACACGCCCGAAATCGCCGCCCTGCGCCGCGAAGTGAACGGCATGTTCTGGTATCACTCCATCGACCTCGGCAACGGGGTCGTCACGCCGGGCCACGAGTACACGCCGGAGAAGCTGGCGCGACTGGGCGTCCCGGAAGACCTGACGGGCCGCAGCGTGCTGGACGTCGGCGCCTGGAACGGCTTCTTCTCGTTCGAGGCGGAGCGCCGCGGCGCCGCCCGCGTCCTGGCCACCGACTACTTCTGCTGGGGCGGCGACGACGGCCACGGCACACCAGGCTTCGCCAGTAAGCCCACCTTCGACCTCGCCCATCGCACCCTGCGTTCTCGCGTCGAGGTGAAGCGAATCGATATCTTCGACCTGTCGCCGGAAACCGTCGGCTGCTTCGACGTGGTTCTGTTCCTCGGCGTGCTCTACCACATGCGCCATCCGCTGCTGGCGCTGGAGCGCGTCGCCTCGGTCGCGTCGGACATGCTGATCCTGGAAACGCACGTCGATATGCTCGACTGCCCGCGCCCGGCGATGGCCTTCTATCCCGGCAAGGAGGTGGCCGACGACCCGACCAACTGGTGCGGGCCGAACCCGGCCATGATCGAGGCCATGCTCAAGACGGTCGGCTTCCGCAAGGTGCAGCTGTACGGGCAAGTCCATAATTATCGGATCTCGCCGCGCGTCACGTTCCACGCCTGGAAGTGAGCGCGGCGCCGCCTTGTCACAAGGCGGCGTTGCAGCGTACAATGAGGGTAGTGAACGGCTTGCTCGCCGCGGTCGTCCGGGGGCGAATTGGTTTCGACCGGGTACGACGAGGCGTAGGTGGCGTGTCGTGGTTGATCGGAAGGCCACGTAAAAATCCGGTCACAATGATAACTGCTGAACCGCAGTTCTCCATGGCGGCCTAATAACGGCTGCCCCGTGTCCGGGAGCTTCGCCTGAGAGGTCTCGGCTCGGTCGCTAAGTCAGGCTCGCGGTCGTCGGAGTCCGGCCTTTCGGGGTCGGTCGCACCGGAGGAGACGACGGCTAAACCTCACAGCTGGTTAGTCCTTCGCCCGCCCTGCTCCCGGGAAGACGAAGGATGAACGGGACGGGCGGCGCCGCAAGGCCCGGCCCGTCGAAGAAAGAAGAGCTACACACGTAGAGGCCGACGCTGACTCTCCTTGGGACCGGGGTTCAAATCCCCGCGCCTCCACTGCACCGGCCCGCGATCACAGATCGCGGGCCGGTTTCGTTTGCCGGCTGGCTCAGCGCCGATAGCCGTTGCCGAGGAGCAGGCGGCGGTACTGCCAGGCGCTCAGGGCCGCCGTGACGATCATCATGGTGTATCCAAGACCCATGAAAAACAGCACGAAACAGCTGAGACGGCCGGACTCCGGCTCCGTAAGCATCGAGCTGCCGTTCCAGAGGGCGTGCAGTCCGACGGCCCAGGCCACGGCGACCCAGAACACCTTCGAGCGGAACGCTTGCTTGAGGTTGCGGCCGCACTGCCAGAACGCGGCGGCGACCATGCCCGCCCAGAGACCGTGGCAGAACGGCGCGGAGACGCTCCGAACCACCATGACCCACAGCAATTCCCCCTTGCCCCCGCTGATGAGCGCATCCAGACCGTAGCCGGCGGTCTCGACGACGGCGAAGCCAAACCCGGCGATGGTGCCGATAATCAGCCCGTCCATCGGCCGGTCGTAGGCCCGATGCCGCCAGCGCCACGAGGTGGCCAGAAACTTGCCCGGTTCCTCCGCGACGCCGGCGAACACGGCCACGGCGAGCAGATTGCCCGCCAGCAGATAGACCACCATGGCGCAGATGACGCCGATCGTGCCGCCGGCCAGGAAGGTCAGCGTCAGAGTGTGGAAAGAGATCCCCGTGCGGTCGTACTTCTCGACCACCCAGCAGATGACGGCGGCCGGGATGACCGCACTCATGGCGAGGAGCATGACCGGCACGAGGGTGGTCGCGTTGGTGAGGACGTAGAGCACGAACAGCACGAGGGCCACGGCGAAGGTGATTGACCCGGTGCGCACCCACAGCGGCAGCCGGGCGAACCTGTCGAAGACGGAGCCGGCGGTGCGCGGCGCGGTGGGTGACGACGGCACGGCCGGCGGTCGCCAGTTGGGGTTGCTGAAAGTGAAACTGAAGTGGCCGACGGTGACGTGGTCGCCTGGGGTCAGCTGGGCGGAGGCGATCCTGGCGCCGTTGACGGTGACGCCCGCCCCGCCGCTGCAATCGCGGATCTCCACGCGGTCAGGGTGGACGTCGATGGCGACGTGCTGCGGGGCAATGCTCGGGTCGGGGATGACGATGGTGGCCGGCGGCCGGCTGCCGAGGACGTAGCGGGCGGGGACCAGCTCGAACTCCTTGCCGAGCGACGTGCCGGATAGCACGCGCAGCTTCCAGCCTCCCTGCTGAATCGGAACGCTCCAGGCCGGCATGGCATCCTCCGCCGCTTCAAGGACGTAATCGTCGCCGGAATCGAGATGATTCTTTCGGGAGAGGAAGCGGTTGTCAAGCGGTATGAGGCGGAGGTTTCAGCGAGCGGAGAATCGGCGGCGCGGGGGCCGCGATCCGACCGGAGTGCGGGAGACAGGAATTGAACCTGCACGTCCGTGAGGACACAAGAACCTGAATCTTGCGCGTCTGCCAGTTCCGCCACTCCCGCAAGTGGAAGCCGTATCTTAGGGCGCGCGCCGCCCCGCCGTCAAGGGCGCGGCTCGCGCGTGTCAGGCAACAATAGAAATGTCCGCATTTCGGCGACAGTAGAAATGTCCGGTGTCCGGACGTTGTCACTTCTTCCGCTTGAACGGCTTCCTCCACGGGTGGTCCTCGGCTGGACGGTGTGGCCCCTTCTTGTTATCGTCCGCCCCGCCGTCGGGAGGATAGGGCTCCGCAGGAGTGCGACCCGAGCGCCCGTCGGTCGGCTGTACGCCAGGCGACCGGGACCCCGAAGAGGGGTCCCGGTTCGCTTTTCCCCCGCTGGCGTCGGCCGCCGATGCGTTAAACTCCGGGGGTCTGGGGGCGGAGCCCCCAGGGCCGCAACCCGGCGGGATCTCGCGGTACTTCAGGTACTTGCCCCGGAAGCGGATCGCCATAGTCCCGTCCAGGCGCAGCTCGATCACCACCCGACCGCCCCGCTCCCCCGCATGCACCGGCGGCAGCAACTGGTAGAAGCGGTTGCGGAAGCGCACCGTGTAGTCGTTGGACACCACCCGCCCCTCCTGGATGCTCAGGATCGCCGCCAGGTCGTGACCCGGACCCAGCGGCCGGTGCCCGTCGGCCGCCTGGCGCGCCGGCTTGACGAAGCGGCGGTTGTGCGTCGGCAGCAGCCGCTCCAGCACGGCGTTGGCCCCCGCCAGCGTCGTCACGCCCGCCAGGCGCAGCTCCTTGACCCAGCGGTCCTGGGCCGTGCCGAAGGACCGCTCGACGCGGCCCTTGGCCTGCGGGCTGTGCGCCCGGATCAGCTCGATGCCCAGCTCCCGCAGGGCCCGCCCGAACTGCGTCTCCGCGTCGGGCAGGGCCCGGCCCTTGTCCTGCGGCTCGAAGATGCTGTGCCGGTCGGTGTACAACGCCACCGGCCGGCCGAAACGCCGCAGCCAGCGGCCGGCCAGGTCCATATGCGCCTCGACCGTGCCGGCCGGGTAGAAGCGCGCCAGGGTGCGGTTGGTGGCGTCGTCGATCATGCCGATCAGGACCATCTCCTCGCCGCGGCCCTCCAGCCAGTCATGCACCGAGGCGTCCATCTGAACCAGCTCCCCGAAGCAGGCCCGGCGCGGCCGGCGGCTGCGGTGCGGGTCGCGGCGACGCTTGCGTTGCCACAGCCCCTCGGCGATCAGCCAGCGGCGCAGCGTCTGCGGGCCGACCGTCAGGCCCTCCCCGGCCAGCTTCTCGGCGGCGAAGGTGGGGCCGAAGTCCGCGTAGCGGGTGCGGTAGGCCGCCAGCACGGCCCGGCGGAAGGCGGGGTCGGGCCGGTGGTTGGAGGGCCGGCCGCGCAGGCCGTGCACGAGGGCGGCGTCGCCTTCGGCCTCCAGCTTGCATTGGATGCGTCGGACCTGGCGGACGCACAGGCCGAGCAGCCGGGCCGCCTCGGCCTGCGTCCGCTGGCCGCTCTGCACCGAGTGCAGGACCCTGAGGACATCGCGTTCCTTCTGACTCATAGCGATCCGGTCTGTGGAAAGCACGCCGATAGACATGGCTCCTCCTTGGCCTGACCAAGGAGGACATTTCTATTGCGTTAAGACCGGACATTTCTATTGTCGTTCAACAGGGCGCGGCTCGCGCGAATCGCCGACCGTGGCGATAGTTCCCTGTCCGCTTCCTTGCGGGTTTGTTAGCATTTCCTCCATGAACGCCGACCCGATGAAAAGCCGCGCCCGTCGCATCGTCCGCGCCCTGGCCCGCGTCCATCCCGACGCCTCCTGCGCCCTCGTTTACGGCGACCCGCTGCAACTGCTCGTCGCCACGATCCTGTCCGCGCAATGCACCGACGCCCGCGTCAACCTCGTGACGCCGGCCCTGTTCGCGCGCTACCCCGACGCCGCCGCCTTCGCCGCCGCCGACCGCGCCGAACTGGAGCGCACGATCCAATCGACCGGCTTCTTCCGCAACAAGGCGCGCAGCATCCAACTCTGCTGCCGTGCGATCGTCGAGGACCACGGCGGTCAAGTGCCCTCCACGATGGAGGAATTGACGCACCTGCCCGGCGTCGGCCGTAAGACCGCCAACGTCGTCCTCGGCAACGCCTTCGCCGTGCCTGGCATCCCGGTCGATACGCACGTCGGCCGCCTCAGCCGGCGCATGGGGCTGACGACCCACGAGGACCCCGTGAAGGTCGAACGCGACCTGATGGGACTGCTGCCGAAGAAGGAGTGGACGATGTTCGGCCATCGCATGATCCTGCACGGCCGCCGCGTTTGCCACGCGCGGGCGCCCCGCTGCGGCGATTGTGCTCTGGCCCCGCTTTGCCCCAAGGTAGGCGTGACCAAAAGCGCCTGAACCGGATCGCTGAGAGGAACTCCGATGGACGCGCTGCTCGACCGCTTCTGCCGCTACGTCCGCATCCACACGCAGGCCGACGAGGCCGCGACGACGTATCCCAGCTCGCCCGGCCAGCTGGTCCTCGGTCGCCTGCTCACGGAGGAGCTGCGGGCGCTGGGCCTGCGCGACGCGGAGCAGGACGACCACGGTATCGTCCTGGCGACCATCCCCGCGACCGGGGCGCACGCCGCGCCGACCATCGCCTGGATCGCCCACGTCGATACGTCGCCGGAGACGACCGGCCTCAACGTCCGGCCTGTCGTCCACGCCGCGTACAAGGGCGGCGATCTCGTCCTTCCCGCCGATCCGTCCCGCATCATCCGAGTCGCCGACAATCCGGAGCTGAATTCGCTTCACGGCAAGACGATCATCACCACCGACGGCACGACGCTTCTCGGCGCCGACGACAAGGCCGGTGTGGCCGTCATCATGGAGGCGGCGGCCCGGCTCCTCGCCCGGCCGGAAGTCCCGCACGGTCCGATCCGCGTCTGCTTCACCTGCGACGAGGAAATCGGTCACGGCGTCGATCACGTCGATCTGAAAAAGCTCGGCGCCCAGGTGGGCTACACCCTGGACGGCGGCGGCCAGGGCGAGATCGACGGCGAAACCTTTTCCGCCGACCTGGCCGTCGTGACGGTGCGCGGCGTCAACATCCACCCGTCGATCGGCAAGGGTCGCATGGTTAACGCGGTGCGCCTGGCGGGCCTTTTGCTCGACCGCCTGCCGCGCACCTGCCTGTCGCCGGAAACCACCACCGACCGCGAGGGCTTCCTCCACCCCTACCGCATCGAAGGCGGCGTCGCCGAAACGACCATCCGCATCCTGCTGCGCGACTTCGACACCGACCGATTGGCCGACCGCGCCGAGGTGCTGCGCACCGTCGCCCGCACAGTGGCGGCGGAGTTCCCGCAGTCGTCGATCAACGTCCAAATCGTCAAGCAATATCGCAACATGGCGGACGGACTGAGGAAGGAGCCGCGCGCCGTGGCGTTCGCTCAGGAGGCGATGCGGCGGGCGGGACTGGGGCCGAAGCTGGCCATCGTGCGCGGCGGCACCGATGGCTCACGGCTGACCGAGATGGGACTGCCGACGCCGAACCTGTCGTGCGGCGAACACAATCCCCATTCGCCGCTGGAATGGACGTGTTTAGAGGAGATGCAGACGGCGGTGCGCGTGCTGGTGGAGCTGGCGCGGGTTTGGGGCGAAGAGGCATCGTAGCCCGAGACGCCCGGCTCAAATCCGCGCCCCGGCCGGAACGCAGGAAAACCACGGCTCTCCTGTCCAGCAGCGACGGGGCCGCGCAGGTTACAGGGTATGGGGACCCTGATGGACAACAACTCGGCCGAGTCCGTGGATCTGATCGAACGCGCCCGCGCGGGGGATCGCGAGGCCCTCAACGCCCTGCTCGGTCGGCATCGCGACCGCCTGCGCAGCATGGTGGAGATACGCCTCGATACGCGCCTGCAGGCGCGCCTGGACGCCTCGGACGTGGTCCAGGACGCCTTCGTCGAGGTGGCCGAGCGCCTGGAAGAGTACCTGCGCGATCCGAAGCTGCCGCTGTTCCTCTGGCTGCGGCTGGTGGTCGGGGAGCGGCTGTTGAGGCTGCACCGGCGCCACCTCGGCGCCCAGATGCGCGACGCCGGCCGTGAGGTGTCGCTGTACCGCGGGGCCTTGCCGGCGGCCAGTTCGGCGGCGCTGGCGGCCCAGCTGCTCGGCCGGCACACCTCGCCCACCCAGGCGGTCGTGCGCGCCGAGCGCATCCTGCGCGTGCAGGAGGCGCTGAACACCCTCGACCCGATGGACCGGGAGGTGCTGTCCCTGCGGCACTTCGAGGAGCTGACCGCGGCCGAGGCGGCGCAGGTGCTCGGCATCCAGGAGTCGGCCGCCGCCAAACGCTACTTCCGCGCCCTCAAACGCCTCAAGGAGATCCTGGCCGCCATGCCCGGCGGACAGGAGGAGGTCTGACATGGCCGACGACAGCTCCGAGCGCTTCGTCCTGCTCAACCAACTGGCGGAGGAGTTCGCCGCGCGCTATCGAAAGGGCGAGCGGCCGTCGCTGCGGGAGTACATCGACCGCCATCCCGAGCTGGCCGACGACATCCGCGAGTTCTTCCCGACCCTGGTGGAGATGGAGCAGGTCAAGGACGACCGTCAAGCCCCCGTCAAGCAAGCGGCCTCGGATGCGCTGCCTGCCCTGGAGCGCCTGGGCGACTTCCGCATCATCCGGGAAATCGGCCACGGCGGCATGGGGGTCGTTTACGAGGCCGAGCAGGTCTCGCTGGGCCGGCACGTCGCCCTCAAGGTGTTGCCGAAGCAGCTGCTGACGAACGCCCAGACCAAGCGGCGGTTCCAGCGCGAGGCCAGGGCGGCGGCCAGGCTGCACCACACCAACATCGTGCCGGTTTTCGGCGTCGGCGAACACGAGGGGCTGCCCTACTACGTCATGCAGTTCATCCCGGGGCTGGGCCTCGACGAGGTGCTGGAGGAGTTGCAACGGCTCCAACCCGGCAAGCCGGGGAGCGGCAGCGCCCAGAGCTGACGGGGGGCGAGCTGCGCGTCTCCCGCAAGGACGTCTCCGCCGCCGCCGTCGCACGGTCGCTCGTGACCGGCCGCTATGCGCCGGCGGCGGAGCAGCCGGACGATGCGCTCGCGGCCCCGAGCGATGCGACCGCCGCGCATGTCCCGGCTGCGGTTGCCTCGTCTCCGGGGGCTGACGCCCCCCGCTCGCCGAATGAGACTCCGGTCGCCGGGCGGCTGTCCGAGACTTTTTCCCTGTCGTCCTCCTCCGCGGTGCTGCCGGGGACCGGACGGCAGTCGGGCAAGAAGCAACTGACCTACTGGCAAAGCGTGGCCAAGATCGGCGTCCAGGCAGCAGACGCCCTGGAGTATGCCCATCGCCAGGGGATCCAGCACCGCGACATCAAGCCGTCCAACCTGCTCCTGGACACCACCGGCACGGTCTGGGTGACGGACTTCGGCCTGGCCAAGGCGGACGACCAGGAAAACCTGACCCACACCGGCGACGTCCTGGGCACCCTGCGCTACATGCCGCCCGAGGCGTTCGACGGCAAGACCGACGCCCGCAGCGACGTCTACTCGCTGGGGCTGACGCTCTATGAACTATTGGCCTTCCGCCCGGCGTTCGACGAGAAGGAGCGGAACCGGCTGATCAAGCAGGTGACGACGGCCGAGCCGGCGCGGCTGGACCGGCTGAACCGGGAGGCGCCGCGTGACCTGGTGACGATCGTCCACAAGGCGATCGAACGCGACCGGGCCCGCCGCTATCCCACCGCGGCCGAGCTGGAGGCCGATCTCAAGCGCTTCCTGGATGATGAGCCGATCAAGGCGCGGCGGCAAACGCAGCTGGAGCGCTACGTGCGCTGGGCACGGCATCATCCCGGCATTGCAGTGCTCGGGGGTGTGCTGACGGCGGTTCTGGTCCTGGTCACGGTTGCATCGCTGCTGGCCGCCGACTACTTTAACCGAACCGCCCAGAGCGAGCGGAACGCCCGCGCCGCCGAAGCCGCGGAACGCGAAAAGGCGCAAGGCGCCCTCTACCACTCGCTGGTGGGCGAGGCGCGGGCCACGCGCACGGCCAGGCAAGTGGGCTATCGCGAGCGGGTCTTCGAGCTGCTCCGCGAAGCAAGCCGGCTGGAAACGCCCGAGCGCGACCCCAGCGCCCTGCGCCGCGAGGCGGCCGAGGCCCTCGGCGACTTCGTCGGCAACAGTCCCCGGATGCTGCCACGCTCGTTGCTCCCCCATCCGTATGGCAACGCGTGGTTCGACCCGCTGACCCATCGGCTCGTGATCAGCCAGGCCGACGGCAAACTCCGCTTCATCGACCCGGCCGAGGGGCGCGAGGTTGCCAGCCTCAGCGTGTCCGACGGAGAGATCCAGAATCTAAGCTTCGCTCCCGACGGCCGGAGGCTGGCGATTCAATCCTCGGACGGAAATCGGGTTTACCGCCGGGGTCCCGACAACGACTCCTGGACGCTGGAACGAACGCTGGAGCCGGGATCGCCCTTTCCGCACCTGACCGCCGACGGCCGGACCATCACGGTGCAGACGTCCGCGCGGCCCTGGTCGCTCCGCGATCTCGACAGCGGCGCGACGACGGAGATCGACCCCCTGGCCGGTCAATCCGAACCGGACGGAATCCGGGTGGTTACCGAGGGCGTCGCTCTCAGTCCCGACGGCCGGTTGCTGGCCGCCGGCTTGCAGCTCACCGGGCGTGGTACGCCAACGCAAGAGGTCGTGCTTTTCGACGCGGCGACCGGCGCCCTCAAGGCTCGCCAAGCCTGGCCCTTCGCAGGTTTTGGAGACCTCCGCTTCAGCGACGACGGCGCGCTCCTGGCCTGTGGTGGAGACGGCGGTTTCGTTGTGTACTCCACCGCCCATGGTCTACCGGAGATGATCGGAACCATGGATAGCGTGAGATCGTTCGGGTTCGCGCTCGAGGGGCGTCTCCTCGCCGTCGCGAGTCTCGCCGGCGGCGTTAAGATCTGGAGCACGACGACGCGCCGCGAGCTTGCAGTGCTGACGCTGCCGAGCGGAACCGACTATCGGGCGAGCATTAGCGCCGATGGCCGCTGGGTCTACGTGGCCAATTACGGGGGGGGCGCCGGGATCTGGGACCGAGCCGGGACCGGAGAGCGTCTTGAGCTGAGCGGCCACGCGGGCGGCGTTCCCGGCATCGCCTTCGCCCCCGACGGTCGCTTGCTCGCATCGACGAGCAAAGACGGAACCGTCCGGATCTGGGACCCCGAAACCGGTTTGCTCCGGCATACCATCGCGACGGACGTCATCGACACTCAGAGCTGCGCCTTCAGCCCGGATGGCAGCCTGCTGGCGATCGGCTCGATGAGCGGAAATCGGCTCTGGCTGGTGCGAACCGGCGACTGGAAAGAACTGCCGGGGAGCGTGCCCCTGGGGGTCGGGTTCATGGCGTTCGACTCCGACGGGCGGCGCCTGGCCGTTGCTGCGGGCGACCGCCTGGAGATCCTGGAGCTGCGCCACGGCGATGGCGCCCTGGCGACTCCGGCAACCGATCCGTTCCTCAAAACGATCCAAAGTGTGTCGTCCCCCGCATGCCTCTGTTGTGCTCTCAGTCGTGACGGGCGCTACGCCGCTTTCGTCGATTCGGTCACGCGAATCCGGATCCTGGAGGTTCAGACGGGGCGCTCAGTGCCTTATTCGGGCCCAGGCCTCCTTCATGGGTACCACGCCCTGGCCTTTCGCTCCGCCAACGAGCTGGTTTTTGTCGCGGCCGATGGCGCGCTCGAGGTGTGGGACGTGTCCGGCAACAGGCACGTGAAGACGATCGGCGAACCGGGGACTTTCCGGAGTTTCCACATCGCCGTCAGCGCCGACGGCCGCTGGGCCGCCGCCGAGCGGACGGCCGAACGCGTCGCCCTCATCGATCTCGAGCAGGGAGAGATCGCCTGGACCTTCCGCGAGGAGCGCGGCCCCGTCTGGTCGCTCGCCTTCTCACCGGACGGCCGCCGGCTGGCGGTCGGACTCTCCGACGGAGGGCTGGCGGTGTGGAACCTGGATCGGGTTCGCACGCTGATCGACGAAGCTCTGGCGGCGCCGCACGGTTAGACCGAGCGTGCGGCCATCGAGCGCGAGTCCGCCGTCCAATAACGCGCGCCGCTGGAATGGACACGTACGGTTCACATCTTCAGCCCCACCGCCTCCGCCACCTTGCGGCAGTCGCGCATCATCTGCCGGAACGCCGCCGGCGTCAGCGCCTGGTAGCCGTCGCTCAGGGCCTTCTCGGGGTGCGGGTGGATCTCCACGATCAGCCCATCCGCGCCGGCCGCGACCGCCGCCCGCGCCATCGTCGCCACCAGGCTGGCCTTGCCCGTGCCGTGGCTCGGATCGACCATCACCGGCAAATGCGTCTTCTCGTGCAGGAACGGGACCGTCGCCAGCGGCAGCGTGAATCTTGTGTGATCTTCAAAGGTGCGAATGCCGCGCTCGCACAGAATCACCTGCTGGTTGCCCGTCTTGAGGATGTACTCCGCGGCCAGCAGGAACTCGTCCATAGTCGCCGACGGGCCGCGCTTCAGCAGCACCGGCAGGTTCGCCTCGCCGACCGCCTCCAGCAACGGATAGTTCTGCATGTTGCGGGCGCCGACCTGCAGCACGTCGGCGTACTTCGCCACCAGCTCGACGTGCTCCTTGGCCATCACCTCCGTCACCACGGCCAAGCCGGTCGCGTCCCGCGCCTCGGCCAGCAGCTCAAGCCCCTTCTCCTTCAGTCCCTGGAAGCTGTACGGGCTGGTGCGCGGCTTGAACGCCCCGCCGCGCAGGCCGGCCGCCCCCGCCTCCTTGACGATTTTAGCGATCTCCAAAATCTGTTCCCGGCTCTCGACCGAACACGGCCCCGCGACGACGCCGAGCCGGCCGCCGCCCACCAGCAGGTTGCGGGCCTTCACCACGGTCGGCTCGCGCTTTATCTCGTTGCTGGCCATCTTGTACGGCGCCAGGATCGGGACCACTTTATCCACGCCTTCCATCGTTTCCAGCGCCTGTTTGGCGCCGTCGCGCTTCTCGCCGAGGGCGGCCACCACCGTCAGCTCGGACCCCTCGACCAGATGACTGCGCAAGCCGAGCTGCTCGATGAGGGCGACGACCTCGTCGATCTGGCGCTTCGGCGCCCCCGGTTTCATGACGACGATCATGTCTGCGACTCCCGGACGATCCCTGAAAGCGGTCCCATGAAAAAGAGGAACCCCGGCGAGATACGCGCCGGGGTTCCCTACTAGCAGACATTGGCTGCACCCGACGGCAGCCCGTCGGCTGCGTTTAGTGCAGCCTCACCTGGTTACTATTACACACTCGGATCACCTCCTTTTGCTGGGGCCTTCCCGCCGCCCGGCCGGAACCAGCAGGCCCAAGCGGGGGGCTTGATCCTGTCGCACCACGTTCGTGCGATCCCAACCTTCTCATTCTAACCGCGGGGTTCGGGCGGTCAAGGAAACCCCGGCGCTTTTTTCGACCGCGCAGCTGGCGAGGGGCCTGCCTCGACCGGCCGATCCGTATGAATGAGCGGCGCGCCTTGGCGACGATGCAGGTTCCCGGTAGTTCGATCGCCTGCTACAGTGGTTTCGTCGCCGCGCACGCCCCTGGGAAGCACGCCGCCATGAACCGCTCCGACGCCTTCGCCCTGCTCAACGAATACGTCAAGGACCGCAGCCTCGTGCGGCACTGCCTGTCGGTCGAGGCCGCCCTGCGCGCCTACGCCCGCAAGCTCGGCGCGGACGAGGAAACGTGGGGCATCGTCGGCCTGCTGCACGACTTCGACTACGAGCGCTGGCCCGACCCGCCGGACCATCCGCTGCAAGGCTCGGAGATTCTGCGACAACGCGGCTACCCGGAGGAGGTTATCACGGCCATCCTCTCCCACGCCGACTACTTGTCGGATCGCTATCCGCGCATACGCCCCATCGAGAAAGCCCTGTACGCCTGCGACGAGCTGGCCGGTCTTATTACGGCGACGGCGGTCCTGCGGCCCAATGGCATCATGGACCTGACCGCCTCCAGCGTGCTGAAGAAGATGAAGTCGAAGGGATTCGCCCGCGGCGTCAACCGCGACGACGTGATCCGCGGCGCGGCCGAATTCGGCGTGGACCTGGCGGAACACATCCAATTTGAGATCGAGGCGATGAAGGGCGTCGCCGGCGAGCTGGGCCTGGAACGCGGGGCGGGCGGCGGCGAATGACGATTTATCCGCGCGCCACTCCGGCGGGTTCTTCAGCCGGTAGAGCATTTCGCCGGCCTTCGGGACGTAGAGAACGCCCTCGTCCTCGCGGTTCATATAATCCGTGACGCGGATCGACGCCGGATCGCGGTAGCCGAGGTGGATCGCCCGGCAGACGCTTTCGGGGATCTGCGTCGCCAGCGTGACGCGGACGCGCGGCTTCTCGACGCCGTTTTCATACGTCCCGACGCCGCGGACGTGCGTGGAATGCGCCAGGATGCCCCACGGTTCGTGCTTGAAGCGCTCCCACTGGCCGAGGAAATAGTCGCGCGTGTGGTAGCCGATGCGCTCGATGACGGCGCCGTGCGTGACCGAAACCTCACGGATGTGCGGGGCGTAGATGATGAGTTCGCCGCCGTCCGCCACGACCGGCTCCAGCTTGTACATGCACTTGCCGCCCACCCAGATTTCGTCGTACATCAGCGGGGCGCACGACAAAACCGTATGAAACGGGTGGTCCTTGTAGACGATATGGAGCTTGTCAGAAAGGTCGGCCGCCCGCGACCACGCCGCTTCCGGCGCCCCCGCAAACAGGCCGGCCAGGCCGCCGTCGGCCACGACCATGCAGAACGCGAACCGCGGCACGGGGACCAGGGCGGCGGCGCGGTCCACGACGCGGCGCACCGGCGTCCACTTGTTGCCGATGATTTTCGGGTTGGTGATGACGGCGGCGAGCCAGTGGAAGAAGTTGAGGATTTCGGGGCCGCCGATCCCCGGAAAAAGATACTTGTTGCCGCCGGAAAATCCGACGACTTCATGCGGGAAGACGGGGCCGACGATGACGAGCTGGTCGTAGTCGAAGACGGCGCGGTTGATGGAAATGTCCACGTCCATCTCGAACAGCCCGCCGGAGAGTTCGCCGATCTCCCTTGCGGGGATGACGCCGATGCCGGCGAGCGCGGCGGGGTCGTCCCAGGCGTGGTTCAGCAGGCGGACGCGGCGGTACTTGCCGGCCCGCTCCTCGGCGGTGATTTCCAGGCGGCGGCGGATGGCGTCGTCGCTCATCGGCGGGTGCGTGCCCAGCGCGATCATCACGTCCAGGGCCGCGGTGTCCGCCCCGATGAGGTCGTGAATGGTGCGGAAGAGCAGGCCGACGGGTGCGGTGCGCGTGGAATCGGGGACGATCAGCAGCACCTTCTTGCCGGCGAGGCGGAGGGGGGCGAGCGATTCGGCGACGATGGCGCGCACCTGGGCTTCGGTGAGCCGGTGGTCGGTGAAACCGGCGCCGATGGCTGATCCAGCAGGCGGCGCCTGGGTCGTGGCTGTCATTAGTCTCTCTTCGCGAGTAATCGGTCAACGACTGTTGTTGTCTAAAACCATCTCCAGAGAGCCTGCCAATTTCTCCAATCCTGGTGGATGCTGGCTTCCAGCAGGGCAGGGCTCGTAGGAAACGCTCGCCGCTTGGCGACAAGATATCCTTCACAAACCGCTTGCCGGTGGTCATCCTCGATTAGAAGGTAGGATAAATCCTTCTTGTCTGATCGCCATAGTCCGATCCTGCAGTAGTGCAGGAACGAATACGTTCCGGCAGCACAGCCCAGCGCCCTTTCGATGTCCACTTCTTTCTTTGCGCTTTCTCGATAGATCCGGAGGACGGTCTCGAAGTCTGCTGAGTAGTCGCCCCATAGATCAAACTGGAGACAGCGGCTAAGCGTCTTACGAATCACTTGACGCTTCTCCGCCATTTGCTCGGTCAACCGATCGACGACGCCCTCAGCCTTCGCGCCGTCCAGTTCCCACTGGCCGAGTATCTGTATATCGCTTGCTGTCAGGGCATCCAGCACGCGGAGTACGTATGCCGTCGTCGGGCGCGAAAGAGCCAAGATTTCCCGCGCTTGGGCGGCGAGTGCGGCCAGTTTGTCACTCCTCGCAGCCCTTCCCATGAGCTTGATCCCTCGCAAACTATATCGTGACCGCCGAGAAGCCGCCGTCCACGACGATGTTCTGGCCGGTGACGAACCCCGACGCCCGCGGCGACGCCAGCCAGACGATCACCCCGGCTAGCTCGTGCGCCTCGCCGAAGCGGCCCATCGGCGTGTGGCCGATGATCTTCTGGCCGCGCTCCGTATATGTGCCATCCGGTTTGAGCAGCATCGCCCGGTTCTGCTCGGCCGGGAAGAAGCCGGGGCTGATGGCGTTGACGCGCACGCCCTTCGTCGCCCACTCGCCCGCCAGCCACTGCGTCAGGTTCAGCACCGCCGCCTTGGACGCCGAGTAGGACACCACGCGCGACAGCGGCAAAATGGCCGACATCGACGCGATGTTGATGACGCTGCCGCGCCGGGCCGCGACCATCGTTTCGCCGAAGACCTGACACGGCAACAGGGCGCCGCCGACGAGGTTCAGGTCGAAAACGCCCTGAAACGCCGACAGCGGCATCTTGCAGAAATCGCCGCCGGGCTGGATCGTCGCCTCCGGCTTGTTGCCGCCGGCCCCGTTGACCAGCACGCTGACCGTGGCCCACTGCTTCTCGACGGCGTCACGTGCCCGCGCCAAGGAATCGCGGTCCATCGCGTCGGCGGAGACGAACATCGCCTTGCCGCCGGCCGCCTCGATGGCTCGGACGCGCTTTTCCCGCGCTCTTCATTACGGCCGGCCACCGCCACGCGCGCCCCGGCCGACGCCAGCGCTTCCGCCATCGCCCCGCCCAGAGTACCCGTGCCGCCAAGGACGACGGCGACTTCCTTTTCCAGATTAAAGAGATCGTTCATCCTTCACCCACAAAAAGCGGCTTGATGTGGCGGTCGTAGAGGTTCGTCGTCACGTTCCGGGCGATCGTCGGCTCGCACGCTTCCAGCATCCGCGGGTAGCGGTCGCCCATTTGTGCGGCAATCTTGTATCCGACATGGATCAATTGCCGCAGCGACGGGTTGAACGCGCGGTTCGTCGGGTCGTGGCGCAGCGCCGCAACGAAGTCCGTCGGCGACCAGCCGCGCACCATTTCGGCCGGCGGCAACTGCTGCGCGTCGATGTCGATCACCGCCGCGTAAGGGCGCAGAGCTGGCCCCGTTTGTAGAGGGCCTGGGTATAGATTTCCTTGGCCAGCTCCAGGCCGTCGCCGTCGGACTCCGCCAGGCCGATCACTTCTTCCAGCCAGGTCGTGCCGGCCGTCTTAAGGTGGACGCCGGCCCCGCTGCGGGCCAGGGCGCGGCGGATAGGGCCGTACAGTGAAAACTTGTCGCTGCCGGAATGCACGCTGAGCTTCAGGTTCGCGGGCAGGCCGAACTTCTTCACGGCGAAGGCGATCACCGCGAGGTTCTGCCGAAATTCCTTCTCGAACTGCGTCACGTCGCCGACGTAGTCCACGCCCTTGTTGAACCGGCCGGTGAACTTCGGCGCGATGGTCTGGATGGGGATGCCCTCGTCGGCGATCGCCGCGAGGATGACGAGCAGTTCCGGCGGCGTCTGCGGGCTGTCGGTCTCGTCCATCGACACTTCCGTGATGAACGTCCCTTCCCCCTTGGCGGCGGCGATACGGCGGTAGATGCGCCCGGCCTCCTGCACGGCCAGCAGGAACTTGCCGACGATGCGCTCCACATCGGCCCGCGTCGTCGGGAACGGCCCCTCGATGCCGGGAACCTCGATGCGGCCGACGAGATCGGCGTGGCGGTCGGCGAACGCCTTCACCGCGTCCGCAGCCGCCGGCCGGCCGATCGCATCGGCGACATCAATCGTATAGAAATCGCTGGAGGCGAGAAAACCGTCCACGGTTTCCATGCGGATGTGGTCGGCGTCCACGTGATAAGGCTTCTTCCAGCCCATTTCCTTCACCGCGGCGTCGGCCGCCGCACGCACGCTCGGCGGCGCCGAGCCGATGGTCGTGTGCTCGCGGTGCGACTTGTTCCAGACCGGGATGACCTCCGCGCCGCGACTCCGCGGCCATCTGGCAGGCGCGGAATTGCGCCTTGGCCTGATGGGCGAAGCGGTCTCCGACGCCGACCGAGTATTTCGCCAGCGTTAACATGATGGGGATAAGCTCCTTGTGGGCGGGGCTTTATCGCGGACTCTTGCGGGCCGGTCGCGGGCCGATGCGGTCCTTGCCGAGCCACGGCCGCAGCACCTCCGGCACGACCACCGATCCGTCGGCCTGCTGACCGTTTTCGAGGATGGCCAGGATGGCCCGCGTCACGGCCACGGCGGTGCCGTTGAGCGTGTGGACGAAGCGCGTGCCCTTCTGGCCGTGCGTCTTGTAGCGGACGGCGAGCCGGCGAGCCTGGTAGTCGGTGCAATTCGACGTGCTGGTCACTTCGCCGTACTCGCCGCCCTGGCCGCGGCCCGGCATCCACGCTTCCAGGTCGTATTTGCGATAAGCGGGACCGCCGAGATCGCCCGTGCAGGTGTCGATGACCTGGTACGGCAGGCCGAGGCCCTGGAAGACCTTCTCCTCGATGCGCAGCAATTCCAGGTGAATGTCCTCGCTCTGATCGGGCGCGCAGAAGGCGAACATCTCGACCTTGGTGAACTGGTGGACGCGGTAAAGGCCGCGCGTGTCGCGGCCGGGGGCGCCGGCCTCGGTGCGGAAGCAGTGCGACAGGCCGACGTATTTCTTCGGCAGGTCCAGCTCGTCGAAAATCTGGTCGCGGTGCATTCCGCCGAGCGTGATCTCGGCCGTGGCGATCAGGCAGAGGTCGGTGTCGGCGATGGTGTAGATCTGCCGCTTTTCCGGGTCCGGGTCGCGCGGGATGAAGCCGATTCCCTCCAGCACCTCGACGCGGGCCACGTCCGGCGTGATGACCGGCGTATAGCCCTCTTCAACGAGCGTCTTCATCGCATACTGGACGAGGGCCAGTTCCAGCAGGACGGCTTCGTTCTTGAGGTAGTAGAACTTCTGCCCCGCCACCGACGCCCCGGCCTCGAAATCCACGAGGTCGAGCGCCTCCGCCAGCGCGACGTGATCTTTCGGCGGGAAGTCGAACTTCCGCGGCTCGCCCCATTGGCGGACGACCTTGTTGCCGGCCGGGTCCTTGCTGACCGGAGCGTCCGGGTGCGTCATGTTGGGGATGGTCACCAGAACGGCATGGCGGTCGTCCTCCACCTGCTTCTGCTGCTTCTCCAGGACGGCGACCTGTTCGCGCAGCGTCTTGCCCTCGGCGATCAGCTCCTGTTTGCGCGCCGCGTCCTTTTCCTTCGGAATGAGCTTGGACACCTCATTCTGACGCTGCTGGATCTTCTGCGTCTCCTGGGCGAGCCGCCGGCGTTCGTCGTCGAGCTGGACGAAGCGATCCACGTCGGCGCTGGACGCCGCGGTTGGCGACAGTTGGCTTTGACGGCGTCGAGGTGGTCCCGGATGAAGGCGGCGTCCAGCATGGCGGATTCCTGTCAAAAGAAGATTCACCGCCAAGACGCCAAGGACGCCAAGAAGGCATTTGTATTCTTGGCGTCCTTGGCGTCCTGGCGATGAATTCTCATCCTTACGGCCGCTTCTCCAGCGGCACGTACGGCACGTCGTGTTTGCCGACGAAGACCTGTTCCGGCCGGAAGATGCGGTTGTTCTTCAGCTGCTCCAGCCAGTGCGACAGCCAGCCGGCCACGCGCGCGATGGCGAAGACCGGCGTGAACAGGTCGCGCGGGATGCCGAGTGCCTGGTAGACGATGCCGGAATAGAAATCGACGTTGGGGTAGACGCCCTTCTGGCCGAGGTTCGGCATCCCGGCCGCCAGGCGCTCCAGCTCCATCGCCATCTCGTACATCTTCGGCCGGCCCGTCTCGACGAAGACGTTCTCGGCCAGTTCCTGCAGCACCGTCGCCCGCGGGTCCTTCACCTTGTAAACGCGGTGGCCGAAGCCCATGACCTTCTTCTTGTGCGTCGTCGCGTCGTCCAGCCACTTGCGCACGTTCTCGACGGCGCCGATCTCGTCGAGCATGTCCAGCACTTCCTCGTTGGCGCCGCCGTGCAGCGGGCCGGTCAGCGTGCCGATGGCGGCGCTGACCACCGTGTACGGGTTGGCCAGCGTCGAGCCGGTGACGCGGGCGCTGAACGTCGAGGCGTTCATCGTGTGCTCGGCGTGCAGGATCAGGCAGGCGTCCAGCACGCGGGCCACGGCCGGCGACGGTTCGTGTTCCGTGAGCATGTAGTAGAAGTTGGCGGCGTGGCCGAGGTCGTCGCGCGGGGCGAGGGCGTCGTCGCCGTGCCGCAGGCGGTGGAAGGCGGCCACGATGGTCGGCAGCTTGGCGATCAGCCGGATCACCGCTTCCCAGTTGCCCGCGGCGTTGCTCACGTCGCGAGAGGGGTAGAACATGCCCGTCGCGGCGACGCCGGCCTGGAGGGCGTCCATCGGATGGCCGTTTTCCGGCAGGCACTTGATGAGGTCGAGGAGCTTGTACTTGATGCGGCGATGATGGCGGAGCTGGTCGTCGAAGTCGGCCAGCTCGCGCTGCGTGGGCAGGTCGCCCTTGAGCAGCAGCCAGGCCGTCTCCTCGAAGCTGCTCTCGCGGGCCAGCGTCTCGACGGCGATGCCGCGGTACTCCAGGCGCGCCCGGCGGCCGTCGATGAAACTCACCGCCGACTCGGCGGCCGGCACGTCGGCCAGGCCCGGCCGAAACTCCATCTCGCTCATGGCGTTTCCACCCCGACTTTGTGGTGTGTATCCGTCCGCGGAATCCGGCGGCTCGTTGGCGCTATTATGCCAAGTCGTGGGGGCAAGGGCAAATCGGCGAGCGGCGCGGCGTCAGCCCGCCGGTGCAGCATCCTGTCATCGAGAGCGCGCTGCACCGGCGGGCTGACGCCGCGCCGCTCGCCAGGTCCGCGGAAAACAGGTACAATGATGGTATGGAGCTTCCCACTTTGAACCCGCCCTCCACCGCCCACCGGGGCCTTCTGGATCTGTCGCGCGAAGAGCTGCTCGCCTGGCTCCAGGCGCACGGCCAGCCGCCGCTGCGCGCAAGCAGCTGCGCCGCTGGGTCGTCGCCGGTCGGGCTGCGTCATTCGACCAGATGACCGACCTGCCCAAGTCTCTGCGCGAACAACTCGCGGCCGAGTTCACGCCGCTCGGCACGGCGGTGGACCGCCGCCTCTCTTCCAGCGACGGCACGCAAAAGCTGCTATTGCGGCTCTCCGATGGCAACATCGTCGAGTGCGTCCTGCTGCCGGAGCGCGACCGCCGCACCGTCTGCATCAGCACGCAGGTCGGCTGCGGCATGGGCTGCGTCTTCTGCGCCAGCGGCATCGGCGGCGTCGTCCGCAATCTGTCGGCCGCGGAAATCCTCGAACAACTGCTGCACGCCCGCAACCTGCTGCCGGCCCATGAGCGGCTGACCAACATCGTCGTCATGGGCATGGGCGAGCCGATGGCCAATCTCGACGCCCTGCTGGAAGCGCTGGCCGCGGCCACGGCGGCCGACGGCCTGGGCATCGGCGCCCGTCACGTCACCATCTCGACGGTCGGCGTCCCGGTCAAGATCCGCCGCCTCGCCGACCTCGGCAAGCAGTATCACCTCGCCGTATCATTGCACGCGCCCAACGACGCGCTGCGCAACCGCATCGTGCCGACCAACGACAAGATCGGACTCGCCGCCATCCTGGAAGCGGCCGATTATTTCCATGAGCAAACCGGGCGGCAGGTGACGTATGAATATGTGCTGCTTCGTGATCTGAACGACCGGGCGGCGCACGCGGCCGAGCTGGGCCGGCTGCTGCGCGGCCGGCAGGCGCACGTCAACCTGATCCCATTCAACGACGTGGCGGGACTGGAATATCGCCGGCCGGCCCAGGAAGCGGTCAACGACTTCACGGCGATCCTGAAGCAGTACGGCGTCAGCGTCAAGGTGCGCAAGCGCAAGGGGGCGGACATCGACGCCGCCTGCGGCCAGCTGCGCCGCTCGGCCCTGGCCGAGTCTCCCTCACCCCTCTCCCCCACCGTGGGGGAGGGGGGTGAGGGGGACGCACCGGAACCCGTTCCCGCCGCCGGGGTATAATGCGCGGCGGCGGACCCGGCCTTGACCCGGCCGACGTGAGGCTCCCGTGGCATCGACCGGCGAGACCAGCGCGCAACTGGCCCTCCGCGACCCCGACGTCCGCCTGATGCTGCGGGTGCGCGCCGACGAGCCGGGGGCCTTCGAGGAGCTGGTCGAGCAGTTTCAGCACCGCCTCATCGCCGTCATGCACCATCTGGTCGGCGAGGCGACCGAGGCCGAGGACCTTGCCCAGGAGGTGTTCCTTCGCGTCTACCGGTCGCGCCACAAATACCGGCCGCGCTCCAAGTTCTCGACCTGGCTGTTCACCATCGCCAACAACCTGGCGCTGAACAGCCTGCGCAGCCGGCAGCGCAAGCCGACGACGCCGCTGGCCGTTCACGATTCCGGCCCACTTGGCCCCCGGCCGGAAGAGCAGCTGGTCCGCGACCACCACAGCGGCCCGATGAAGAAGGTGGAGCGGCAGGAGCTGGCGGCGATCATCCAGGAGGCGCTGACCGGCCTGAACGAGCGGCAGCGCGTGGCCGTCGTCCTCAACAAGTTCGAGGATATGAATTATGCGGAGATCGCCGAGGTCATGGGCCTGACCACGAAGGCGGTGAAGTCGCTGCTGAGCCGGGCGCGCGTGAACCTGCGCGCGGCCCTGGCCGGCTACGTCTACATGGACGGCCAGCCGGCGCCCGAGGCGGAAGAAGAGAACGACGAGTGAAATAAGGACCGTTCAGCCGCGACCCGAAAGGGGAGCGCGAGGATCGCGAGTTTCCCATGGCGGACAAGCAACCTCTGAGCGAGCAGGAGAAGGCCGACCTGGTCGCCTACCTCGACGGCGAGCTGGGCGGCGAGGCCGCGCGCTCCCTGGAGGCGAAGATCACCCTCGACCCGGCCGCCCGATCCGAGGCCGAGACGCTGAAGCGCACCTGGGACCTGCTCGATTATCTGCCGAGGCCGCGCCGTCGCCGAGCTTCACCAACCGCACGCTGGAAAAGCTGACCCCGATCCGGGCGAAGGCCGTTGCGCGGAAGCCGCGGCCGTGGCTGATTGGCGCGGGCTGGGCCGCCGCAGTACTGGCGGCGGTCGCGGCCGGCTACGCCGGCGTCGGCCTGGCCGTCCGGCCGCCCGCCAACCCAGACCCGGAGCTGATCCGCGACCTGCGCGTCATCGAGAACAAGCGCTATTACGACCATGTAGACGATCTGGATTACCTGAAACAGTTGGACCAGTCCGACCTGTTCGGCGACGACGTCCCCGGTTCATGAGGGAGCCGCCCGCCCGCGGGCGCTTCGGCCATGCGACGCTTCATCCCCCTGTTTCTGGCGGTGCTCCTCGGAGCGGCGGTCCCCGTGCTGGCGGTGTCGGACGCTGCGCCCGACGACTCCGAACACAACCGCCGCTTGCTCGACCGCTATCGCGCCGACCCGGACCACTACGCCCGGCTTCTCCGCGACCTGCGGGCCTTCCAGGCCCTGCCGCCGGATCGGCAGGAACGGATGCGTCAGCTCGACCGCGACCTGCACGACCAGGACGCCGATACGCAGGACCGCTTGTGGGGAGTGCTGGACCGCTACACCGACTGGGTCAACCGATTGCCCGAGGCCGACCAGAAGCGCATCGACCAGGCCGCCGACCGCAACGAACGGCTGGCGATCGTGAAGCAGCTGCGCATGAACGACTGGATGGAGCGGTTGCCGAAGAAGGACCGCGACGACCTGCTGGCACTGCCGCCGGAGCAGCGTCCGGCGCGCCTGGCCGATTTCCGTCAAAAGGACCGGCAGCGGCGCCAGGAGTGGGTGGACTGGGCCAAGGCGATGAGGGCGCGTCCCAACCCGCGGCCGCCTCATCCCGCCGCTCTGCCGGAGGTGCCGAACAAGACGCTGAACGAGTTTTTCAAAACCGAGTTGACCAAGGAGGATCGAGCCGGCCTTCATCTGGCGGACGCCGACCCGGCTGAGAGGCATGACATCCTCAAGCAGGAGTATTTTAAGCGTCACCCGGATACCATTGACTTCTGGCGCCGTCAGAACCAGCGGCGCGCGAAGTGACGGCGCACGGTTCGGTTCGTCGGCCGAGGAGATGAACGGGTGCAGACGGATCCGCCGGACGAATCCTTGACTCCACCGCTCGTCCCCCGCATCAGCCGCGCCGCCGTCGCCAGCTTCCTCCTCGGCCTGGCGTCGCCGCTCTTCCTCATCCTCACCGGAATCCCCGCCGTCTGGATCGGTCTGAACGCGGTGCGCGCCGTCAACGCCGCCGAGGGCCGGCTGCGCGGCCGCCGCCTGGCCGTGGCCGGCATGGTGCTGGGCGGCGCCGGCTGCGCCGCCGCCGTGCTGGGGCTGCTGGTGATCGTGTTCTTCACGTTGCACGTCCGCAGTCAGCGCTTGGAGTGCGAGAACAACCTCCGCCGGATCGGCGCGGCCGTCGCTCAACTACCACACCAGCAACGGCGCCTTCCCGCCCGGCACGCTGCCCAACGCCGGCCTGCCGCCGGACAAGCGCCTCAGCTGGCTGTCGGCCCTGCCGCCCTTCCTGGAACAGAAGACGCGCGACGCCGAGCGGATGCGGTCCCTCTACGGCCACCTCGACCCATCGCTGGCCTGGGACGCCGGCCCCAACGCAGCAGTCGCGCACACCGTCGCCCCCGTCTGCGTCTGTCCCGCCCACGCCGCCGCCGACCCGAACCTCGCCCCCGGACATACCGATTACGTCGGCCTGGCCGGCGTCGGCCCGGACGCGGCGACGCTGCCGCTGTCCGACGCGAACGCCGGGATGTTCGGCTATGAGCGCACCGTCAAACGCAGCGACCTGACGGCCGGGACCAGCGAGACGCTGATGGCGACGGAGACGGGGCGCGCCAACGGTCCGTGGACGGCTGGCGGCCCGCCGACGGTGCGCGGGGTCGATCCCGCCGACGCCCCGTACATCGGCCCCGGTCGCGCCTTCGGCGGGCTGCACGCTGGCGGCCTCAACGTGCTGTTCGCCGACGGCTCCGCAGAGTTCATGCAGGACGGCGTTTCGCCGCATGTCTTCGAGATGCTGACGCGCCTTCACCGCGGCGCCGCTGCGCCGGCGCCTTGATGGGGCGGTAGGCGCTCCCCTTCGGAGGGGATAGAATCAGGCATGAGACTCGATGCTTCGGCATTCGCGGAGGGGGACATGAAGCTATCCCAGATTACTCTCTAGGATTACACTCATGACAGATCGCTTGATCCGGCAAATCGAAGCCCGGCGCGCATCCCCGAAAGGCGCACCGACGCTACGGATGTGGTTATACCCGAGATACGCCCCGTGGCTTCCCGTGAGCAACTTCAGCGCTGCGAGACTTCGTTGGGCTGCGGCTTGCCCTCGCTTCTCCGACGGTTGTATTCGGAGATCGGGAACGGAGGCTTCGGCCCGGGTTACGGGATACTCCCGATACCAGATGGCCATGTCAACAGCCGTTATTCCATCGTTGGACTCTACCAAGAATTCAAGCGACCCTCCGATACGAATGTGTGGGAATGGCCGCATGGGCTTCTGCCCATTTGCGATTGGGGTTGTTTGATTTACTCGTGTGTTTACGCTTTGGCGGCCGATCATCCGGTGTTTACATGCACAGAGTACGGGGTGCAGCCCACTCGCTGGACCATCGAGACATGGCTCACCGATTGGGCTTTGAGCATCGACCTCTGGGAAGTAATGACCGCGACCGATCCCGGTTTTGCCCGGCACCCCATAACTGCGCAGCTTATGGAGTATCATTACGACTGACGCCGGGGGGTGGCCGTCAGTGTGCGAATCGCCCGGTGGCGTCGTGCAACGGGCAGTGACATTCAGGTGTCACTATTCCCTTGCGCCCTCCCGCCGCCCTCCACCCCCTCCACCCGCCCCTCGCGCAGCCGCACCGTCTGCCGCGCCAGCCGCGCCGCCTCCGCCGCGTCGTGCGTCACGTACAGCGTCGGCACGTCCCACTCGCGCAGCGCCTGTTCCACGTAGTCCAATACCCGCGTTTTAAGATCCGCATCCAGCGACGCCAACGGCTCGTCCAGCAGCAGCAGCCGCGGCCCGCACAGCAGCGCCCGGCCCAGCGCGACGCGCTGCCGCTGCCCGCCGGATAGGGTGTGCGGCGGCCGCTCCAGCGCGCCGCCCAGCTCCAGCACGTCCACCACGCGGTTGAAATCGACGGCCCTGGCGCCGGGTCGGCGGCGCCGTCGGCCGTAGAGCAGATTGTCGCGGACGCTCAGGTGCGGAAACAGCAGGTGATCCTGGAAGACGTAGCCGACGCCGCGGGACTCCGGCGGCAAGCAGATCCCGGCCGTCGAGTCGAACAGAACCGTGTCGCCCAGGCGGACGCGGCCGGCGTCGGGACGGCGCAGGCCGGCGGTGATCGAGAGGATGGTGGTCTTGCCGCTCCCGGACGGGCCGAACAGGGCCGCGACGGGGGCGTCCAGGGTGAAGGAGGCGTCCAGCACGAAACCGGAGGGGTAACGGAGCCGGCAGGCGAATTCAAGCAGACTCACGGCGCGCTCCGCGGCGTTCCAGGATTTCGCTGACGGCCAGGGCGCCGGCCGCCAGCACCACGGACGCGATCACCAGCCGCCACATCCGCGCCTCGTAATCCGCCCCCACCTGATCGTTGAGGACGAAGATCTGGATGGCCAGCGTTCGCCGGCCGGGCTGACTGCCCGCGAACATCAGCGTGGCGCCGAACTCGCCGAGGCTGCGGGCGAAGGCCAGCACGGCGCCGGCCAGGACGCCGTTCCGCGCCAGCGGCAGACTCACGCTGCGGAAGGCGTCGAACGGCCCGGCGCCGAGCGAGCGGGCGGCCTGGTACAGGCGCGGGTCGGTCCCCTGGAAGGCGAGGCGGATCGACCGCACCATCAGCGGAAAGCCCATCACGGCGCCGGCCAGCACGACCGCGGTCCAGGTGAAGGCAATGCGGATGCCAAAAGTCTCATCCAGCCAGGCGCCGACCCAGCCGCGGCGGCCCAGCAGCGACAGAAGCAGGTAGCCGGTCACGACGGGCGGCAGCACCAGCGGCAGGTTCAGCAGCGTTTCGACGGCCCACTTGGCGGGGAAGGCGCGGCGGGCCAGCAGCCAGCCGAGGGCGAGGCCGAACGGGAGGCTCAGCAGAACGGAGCCGATGGACGCGACGGCGCTGGCGCCGACGGCGTACCAGTCTTCGGGGGCCAGTCCCAGGTACAGCGGGTCCACGACCGGCCTTTCACGGCGAGACGGTAAAGCCCGCCTTGCGGAAGAGGGCGGCCGCCTTGTCGCCGGCGAGAAACTCGTAGAACTTCCGCGCCTCCGGCTTGATCGAATCGGTTCGCAGCAGCACCAGCGGGTAGCGGATCGGCTTGTGCAGGTCGTCCGGCACGACAAAGGCCGTCCGCACCTTGTCGCCGGCGGCCTTGGCGTCGGTGACGTAGACCACGCCCGCGTCCGCCTCACCCTTGACGACCAGAGCGAGGGCGGCTCGCACGTCGCCGGCCTCAACGACGCGATCCTTGACCTTGTCCCACACGCCGGCTTTCTCCAGCGCCTGGCGGGCGTAGCGGCCGGCCGGCACGGCGGGGCCGCCCACCGCCAGCTGCTGCACGCTCGACGCGGCGACGTCGGCCAACTCGCCCATCCGCAATTTGGAATCGGCGGGCGTCACGACGACCAATTGGTTGCCGAGAAGATCGCGCCGCTTCTCGACGAACTTTCGGTCGGACAGGTAATCGGCCCAGTCCTCGTCGGCGGAAAGGAACAAGTCGGCGTCGGCCCCTTTTTCGATCTGCTTCGCCAGGGTGGACGAAGCCGCGGGACTGACATCGACGGCGATCCCCGTTTCGTCCTTGAAGGCGCGGGCGATCTCCTCGACCACGTCCTTGGTGCTGGCCGCGGCGTAGACGTGAACCGTCTCCGCCGGGGCCTCGGCGGCGGTCGTCAGAAACGAAACGGCGCCTAGCAAGAAGATGCAGTGTCTCATGACGGTGTTCTATCGCCGCCGCGGATACGGAGCAAGCGGCCGGGTGGGCTGGAGCGAATGGGGCGAAGGCGGTACAGTGCGGCGCCTTGACGGGCGGGAGGGAACCACGGATGGGACGAATTCGCACCGGAGCGGCGGTTCAGGCCGGCGATCGGCCGGATTCTTACTACGTGCAGGCCCGGCCGGAATTGGCGGCCCTGGTGCCGCCGGAGTGTCGCCGCGTGCTGGAGATCGGCTGCGGGGCGGGCGAACTCGGCCGACTGCTCAAGGAGCGCGGCTGCACCGTCGCCGGCGTCGAGCTGGTCCCCGAGGCGGCGGACGTTGCGCGGCGTCATCTCGATCGGGTCGTCACGGCGGACGTGGAGGCCGGGCCGTTGCCGTTCCCGCCGCGGTCGTTCGACGCGCTGATTTTCGCCGACGTGCTGGAGCATTTGATCGACCCCTGGCGCGTCCTGCGCGAGGGGGTGGAATTGCTGGCGCCCGGCGGCTGCGTGATCGCCAGCGTCCCCAACGTTCAGAATGCCGATGTGATATGGAGGTTATTGCGCGGCCGCTGGGACTACCGCGAGCGCGGCATCCTGGACCGCGGCCACCTGCGTTTCTTCACCCTGCAAGGAATCCGCGACCTGTTCGCGCAAGCGGGGCTGGCGGTGGAGCAAGTCGGCCTCCGCTATCGGCGGACATGGCTGCGCGAGACGCTTTGTCTTCTCACGGCGCGCCGGCGCAGGCGTTCTTCACGCGGCAATATCTGGTGGTCGGGCGCAAGGGAGCGGCGTAGCGAGCGTCGGCCCCTCTCTCGAAACAGCCGATTCCCCTACGCATTGTCTCCTTCCGTGGTGGTGGCCCCGCCGGCCGGACCCTTCAGGCCCCAGCGCCAGCCGGCGATCGCCGGCACGTCGTCGCCGTGCTGGGCGATGTACTGCTTGTGCTCGATCAGCCGGTCCCGGACCTCCTGCTTGAGATAGGCCGCCCGCGATCCCAGCTGCGGCGCCCGGTCGATCACGTCCTCCACCAGATGGAAGCGGTCGAGGTCGTTCCGCACCACCATGTCGAACGGCGTCGTCGTGGTGCCTTCCTCCTTGTACCCTCGCACGTGGAGGTTTTTGTGGTTCGTCCGCCGATAGGTCAAGCGGTGGATCAGCCACGGGTAGCCGTGGAACGCGAAGATGATCGGCTTGTCCTTCGTGAACAGGATGTCGAACTCCCGGTTCGTCAGCCCGTGGGGATGTTCCTCCGCCGGCTGCAGCTTCATCAGGTCGAGCACGTTGATGACGCGCACCTTCAGCTCCGGCAGCCGCCGGCGCAGCATCTCGACGGCCGCCAGCGTTTCCAGCGTCGGCACGTCGCCGCAGCAGGCCATGACCACGTCCGGGTCGCCGCCCTGGTCGTTGCTGGCCCATTCCCAGATGCCAATGCCGGCGGTGCAGTGCTTGACGGCCTGGTCCATCGTCAGCCACTGCGGCGCCGTCTGCTTGCCGGCCACGACCACGTTGACGTAGTTGCGGCTGCGCAGGCAGTGGTCGGTGACGCTCAAGAGGGTGTTGGCGTCCGGCGGCAGGTAGACGCGGATCACGTCGGCCTTCTTGTTGACGACGTGGTCGATGAAGCCGGGGTCCTGATGGCTGAAGCCGTTGTGGTCCTGCCGCCAGACGTGCGACGACAGCAGATAATTCAGAGAGGCGATCGGCCGGCGCCAGGGAATGTGATGGCACACTTTCAGCCACTTGGCGTGCTGGTTGAACATCGAGTCGATGATGTGGATGAACGCCTCGTAGCACGAGAAGAAGCCGTGCCGGCCGGTCAGCAGGTAGCCCTCCAGCCAGCCCTGGCACTGATGCTCGGACAGGACCTCCATCACCCGGCCGTCCGGGGCCAGGTGATCGTCGTCGGGGTAGATGTCGGCGACATAGCAGCGGTTCGTAACCTCCAGCACGTCCTGCCAGCGGTTGGAGTTGTTCTCGTCGGGGCTGACGATGCGGAAGTTCTTGCTGTCCAGGTTCAGCTTCATCACGTCGCGCAGGAAGCGGCCTTGCACGCGGGTGGCTTCGCACGTCGTCGCGCCGGGGCTGGGCACGTCCACCGCGTAGGCGGTGAAGTCGGGCATGCGGAGGTCCTTGAGAAGGAGGCCGCCGTTGGCGTGGGGGTTGGCGCTCATGCGCCGCTCGCCCCGCGGCGCCAGCTCGGCCAGCTCCGGCCGGAACCGGCCGGCGGCGTCAAAGAGTTCCTCGGGTCGGTAACACTTCATCCAGGCCTCGAGGATGCGGACGTGCTCGGGCTTTTCCATGTCGCCCATCGGCACCTGGTGGCTGCGCCAGTAGCCTTCGCACTTCTTGCCGTCGATCTCCGCCGGGCAGGTCCAGCCCTTGGGCGTGCGGAAGACGATCATCGGCCAGGCCGGCCGGCCCTGAAAGCCCTTGCTCCGCGCCTCCGCCTGGATCCGCTTGATCTCCGCGACCGCCTCGTCCAGGGCCGCGGCAAGCGCCTGATGCACCTTCTCCGGCTCGTGGCCCTCGACGAAATAGGGTTTGTAACCGTAGCCCTCGAAGAGCTTCCGCAGCTCGTCCTTGGGGATGCGGGCCAGGAAGCAGGGGTTGGCGATCTTGTATCCGTTAAGGTGCAGAATCGGCAGCACGGCGCCGTCGCGGACGGGGTTGAGGAACTTGTTGCCGTGCCAGGCCGTGGCCAGCGGGCCGGTCTCCGCCTCGCCGTCGCCAACGATGCAGGCGACGATCAGATCGGGGTTGTCGAAGGCGGCGCCGTAGGCGTGGGACAGGGAATAGCCGAGTTCGCCGCCTTCGTGGATGGAGCCGGGCGTTTCGGGGGCGACGTGGCTGGGGATGCCGCCGGGGAACGAGAACTGCTTGAACAGCCGCTTCATCCCCTCCTCGTCCGCGCCGATGTTCGGGTAGACCTCGCTGTAGGTCCCCTCCAGCCAGGCCTGGGCCACCAGCGACGGGCCGCCGTGTCCGGGGCCGATGACGTAGATCATGTTCAGGTCGTCGCGCCGGATGACCCGGTTGAGGTGGACATAGAGGAAGTTGAGTCCGGGCGTCGTGCCCCAGTGGCCGAGGAGGCGCGGCTTGACGTGCTTGCGCTGGAGCGGCTCTTTGAGCAGCGGGTTGTCGAGCAGGTAGATTTGACCGACCGACAGGTAGTTGGAGGCCCGCCAATAGGCGTCCATCTTCCCCAGATCCTCGGCGGACAGCGGCCCCGCCGCGGAGGGCTGGCTGCCGTCCCGGCTGATCGGTTTCACGTCGGCGCTCATGCGTGTCATGGGTCGTTCCTTGGGTGCTGGGGATTTCGCCGGCCGCGGCGGCCGGGAGTTGGTCCGCTGGACGGTGCTCGTGGATGTCTGGACGCGGTTGATCCGCATTCGCCGCGCGACGATGGGTTGCCGGGTTTCGTTGTAGCGGGGAATCACCGGACGGAAAGGGGCGAAGCGGCGGGCGAGCCTTGCCCTTCCGATCGCCGCCGGCGCCAGATCGCGGCTCCCTCCGCCGTACATCTCCGGGAAGGCGAGCGCCCGGCTTTCCGGTTCCCCTGGCCAACGCCCCCACCCGGGCCGCGAGGTGCGTCGTGAGTCGGCAAAAAGAAGATCGTCCCGCCGCCACCGACGACCGCGCCGAGCTGCTGCGGACCCTCTGGGACCTTCAGGTGGACGCATGGTTCCAGGGACAGCGGATGTCGGCCGAGACGATCCTGGAGCAGCACCCCGCGCTGACGGCTTATGAGGGCTTCGCGGACCTGATCGTCAATGAAATCGACCTGCGCGAGGCCCTCGGCGAGGCGCCGCAATGGGAGGAATACCAGCAGCGATTCCCACAGTTCGAGGCCCGGCTGCGGCGCCGCTTCGGCCCCCCGAGCGGGGCGGCCTCCCGGGAGGCGTCGGTGCGGCCGGCTGTGGCGCCGACCCTCCCGCCGGGCGTCCGCTTTCCGGCCGCCTCGGCGCGACTGGCCCCGAGCATCGCCGTTCGGGAAGCGGCGCCGCAGCGGACGCACCCCCCCACGTTCCCGGCGGAAGACTTCCGGCCGTTGCCGCTCGAACCCGTCCGATCGCGGGAGGGGCGGGAAGGCGAGCCGAAGGTCGTCCCCGGTTACGAGATCCTTGGGGAGCTGGGCCGCGGCGGCATGGGCGTCGTCTACAAGGCTCGCCAGGTCGCGCTCAACCGCGTCGTCGCGCTGAAGATGATTCTGGGCGGCGCCCACGCCGGCTCGGATGAGCTGGCCCGCTTTCGCATCGAGGCCGAGGCGGTGGCCCAGCTCCAGCACCCCAACATCGTGCAGGTCTACGACGTCGGCGAATGCGAGGGCAAGCCGTTCTTCTCGCTGGAGTTCGTCGAGGGCGGCTCGCTGGACCAGAAGCTCAACCGCAAGGCGCAGAAGGCGAAGGAAGCGGCCGGGCTATTGGAGGTCCTGGCCCGCGCCATGCACTCCGCCCACGAAAAAGGCATCGTCCACCGCGACCTGAAGCCGGCCAACATCCTGCTGACCTCGGATGGCGAGCCGAAGATCACCGACTTCGGCCTGGCCAAGCGCCTGGCCGACGACAGCAGCAAGACCCAAAGCGGATCGGTCATGGGCACGCCCAGCTACATGGCCCCCGAACAGGCCGCCGGCCGCGTCGAGGACATGGGGCCGGCCACCGACGTGTACGCCCTGGGCGCGATCCTCTACGACGCCCTGACCGGCCGGCCGCCGTTCAAGGGGGCGACCGTGGCGGATACGCTGAATCAGGTGCGCAACGACGAGCCGATGCCGCCGTCCCGGCTCCAGCCGCGCGTTCCGCGCGATCTGGAGACGATCTGTCTGAAGTGTCTGCAAAAATCGCCGCGGAAGCGCTACGCCAGCGCCCAGGCCCTGGCCGAGGACCTGCGCCGCTTCCTTGCCGGCGAGCCGATCCTGGCGCGCCCGATGGGGCGGCCGGAGCGGCTGTGGCGCTGGTGCCGGCGCAACCCGCTGCCGACCAGCCTGCTGGTGACGGTCACGCTCGGCTCGGCCTTCGGCATGTGGCACCTGTCGCGCCTGTCGCAGGACCTCGTCCACGCGACGGCCCTGGAAGGAGCGGCCCAGCAGTCGGAGACGTTCGACGAGCTGAACAATTACTACACGACGGACGTCGTCAACCGGGCGAAGCCGGAGGTCGAAGCGACTTCCGCGTACAAGACCAAGCACGGGACCATTCCGGCGCCGGCGACGCTGACGATCGACTTTGGCGATTATCTCACCGCCCACAGCGGCCGCGGCACGCGCGTCCGGCTTTACAGCGACCTGCCGTTCAAGAACCGCACCGACGGCGGCGTGCGCGACGGGTTCGAGGCGGAGGCGCTCAATCATCTCCGCGAGCATCCGACCGAGCCGTATTACCGCTTCCAGGACGAGGACGGTAAAATGGTCCTGCGCTACGCCACGGCCCGGGTGATGAAAGAAGCGTGCGTCAATTGCCACAACAGCCACCCGGATAGCCCGAAAAAAGACTGGAAGGTCGGCGACGTGCGCGGCGTGCTGGAAATCACGCGGCCGCTGGACAATGACGAGGAGCGGACGCAGAAGGGCCTGCAAGGGACGTTCATCGTGGCGGCGGGCGTGGTTGGCGGGCTGCTGGCGCTGTCGCTGCTGATCCTCGTTCTCGGCCACTGGCGGCGTCGCTCGTCCGGGTCTGCCGGGCCGCACAGTCTATAGTCTCAGCTAATTCGGCATCCTCTACCCGGGGGCCTCGCATGTCCGCCGCGCTGCAACATCGCCTGCTTTCCGTGACCACGTCGCTGGGGCCGGACGCATTCCTGCTCACCGGCTTTTCCGGCAAGGAGGGCCTGTCACGGCTGTTCCAGTTCGAGCTGGAGCTGCTGTCGGAGCAGGACGTGGCCGTCGGCGCCCTGGTCGGCGGGCCGATCTCGTGGGCCGTCCACTCGCCCGGCCGGTCGCCGCGCTTCTTCCACGGCGTGGTGCGTCGCTTCGCCGCCGCCGGCCGCGAGGTCGGCGCCTTTCGCACTTATCGGGCCGTGGTGGTCCCGTGGGTCTGGGCCTTGACGCGCGGCGCCGAGTGCCGTGCTTTCGCCAACCGGACGCTGCCTGAGATCATCGAGGACGTGTTCCGCGATCACGATTTCGCGGATTATGAACTTGCCCTGAGCCGCACCTACCCGCGGCGCGATCACCGCATCCAGTACCGGGAATCGCCGTTCGGCTTCCTCTGCCGCCTGCTGGAAGAGGAGGGCGTCTTCTATTATTTCCGCCATGAGGAAGAAGGGCGCCGGCTCGTTTTCGCGGACGACCCCGCCGCTTACCGCGATTGTGAGGAAGACCGGCCGCGCTACTCGCCGGGCGTTATCGGGCGCGACCGAATCGCCGAATGGCAGCACCGCTGCGAGGTCAGCCTGGGCGCGTGGACGCCGATCGACGATAATTTCGAGCTGAATTACGCCGAAGCGGCGCCGCCGGCCCAGGAGTCGATCCACGACGTGATCGGCGGCTCGGGCGGTTGCTGCACCTTCACGCCCGGCGGCAAGTTCGCGTTGCAGGGGCACGGCGATGAAGCCGATAATCGCGGTTACGTCGTCGTCGCGGTGGAGGCACGCGGCCGCCGACCCCAGTTTCACCCCCGCGGGCGGCGGGAGGTCTTATGAGAATACATTCACGTGCATCCCGGCCGATGCGGCGTTCCGCCCGCGTCCAGCCGCGCCCCGGCCGGTGGTCGCGGGGCCGCAAACGGCCGTGGTCGCGGGACCGAAGGACGGCGAGCCGTGCGTAAACGAGCGCGGCCTGGTGGCCGTGCGGTTTCTGTGGGGCCGCGAGCGGCGGGCGGACAGGGAACCCTGCCGGGTCCGCGTGGCCAGGGGCGGGCCGGACGGCGACCCCACGTTCCGTCCGCGGGTCGGCCAGGAGGTCCTGGTCGATTTCCTCGACGGCGATCCGGATCGTCCGGTTCTCGTGGCACGGCAGTTCCAGGCCGGCCCGCCGGCGCCCGCACAGGACGAGCCGGCCGACGAAGCCCCTGCCGCCGCCGGACCGGCCGAGATGGACCGCCGCGCCGCAGTGCTGAACGACGAGTTGAAGATCGGCAACGACCAGACGATTGAGGTCCGCAATAACCGCAGCATCGTGGTCAAGAAGGGCGGCGAGAGCGTGGCCGTCGAGCAGGGCGACCGCACGGCCGTGGTTTCGGGCGCCGACCGTTGCCACGTCAAGAAGGGCGACCGCGAGGTGGTGGTCGAGAGCGGCCACGACATTCACCTGGTGCAGGTCGGCCGGCGTGAGGTGGTGGTCGGGACGGGCGACGACACGCACCGAATCGGCAAGGGCGATCGCACGGTCGTGATCGAGGGCGGCGACGACGCCCTGACGATCAAGCAGGGCGACCGGCGCATCCGGCTCGACCTGGGCAAGAGCGTGACGGAGGCGGCGGAGGCGATCGAATTGCGGGTGGGCATGAGCATCATTAAGATGGAGCCGTCGGGCATCACGATTCAGGGGATGGCGGTGACGATCGAGGGCCACGCCCAGGCCGAGGTGAAGGGCCTGATGACGCGGCTGGGCGCGGACGCCGTGCTGGCGGTCCAGGGCGGCGCCACGGTGATCGGTTGAAGGAACGGCCCACGGCGGGTCAGGAGCGGCGAATCATGGCACAGTCCGACGACGATTACGGAACCCTGAAACCGACGGAAGCCGCGGACGACCGATACGGCACCCTGGCGCCGCCGCGCAAGACGCCGCCGCCCCCCCCGAAACGGCCGGCGCCGCGGCCCGCGCCGGCGGTTGAGCCTACTTTGCAACCGCAAGCCGAGCCGGCCCCCGCGGCGCCGCCCGCCGCGAAGCCAGATCCCCGCCCGCCCGCCCGTCCGCCGGCGGAGGCGATCCGCCTGACGGCGAAACTGGCGCGCCCCTTCTGCCGGCTGTTTCCGCTCAGCGAGGAAGCGGGCCGGCTGCTCGACGAAAAACAGACGTTGCTCGTATACCTCTACCGATTGATGAATGAGCGTCTGTTCGTGGATGCGGTGCGGCTGTTGGCCCACGCCCTGCCGCCGCGGGAGGCAATCCGCTGGGCCGCCGATTGTGCGAAGGGTTCGGCGGATTCGGCCCCGGCCGCGGCCGCCCTGGCGTCGGTGGAGGCGTGGTTGACCGACTCCGGCGAGCCGAACCGGCGGGCCTGTGGCGAGGCGGCTGTGGTTGCAGGCTATGCCACGGCGTCCGGCGCCGCGGCGCTGGCGGTGTTCCTGAGCGGCGGCAGCATCGCCCCGACGGATCGGCCCGCCGTGCCGCCCGGCGAGCATCTGACCTCGCGGGCCGTCGCCAACGCCGTGATCCTCGCGGCGCTCGCTGGCGAGCGGGGGAAGGCGACGGAGCGATATTTTCAGTATCTCAAGGAGGGAATATCGCTGGCGACCAGGGCTGGCCGATAGGCGGCGTGGAGTGCCGGACGAGCCGTGTCTCTTGACCTCAGTCGTTGTCCGTGGAAACATGGCGGTATCCTCTAGGGAGGCGGCCCATGCGACGATGGGGCGTCTGGTGGACGGCGGGCGCACTGGCGCCTGTCGCGCTGATCCTGTCCGCCCTGGTTTTCTGGTTCTCCTACTGGTCTACCAAGGTGTGGACCGACCCAACGCCGACTGCCGAAGAGGCTGTGCGGCGCCGGATGGAGGCGGCTCTGCCGCTCGGCTCGACCAGAGAAGAAGTAAAAACGTGGCTCGCTTCCGAGAGGATGGCAGTGTCCGAGATCGCCGAACCAGGCCAGCCGGCCACCGGCCTCCAGGCCGGGAAGCGGTTGCCTTCCGACAACTGGCTCGGCTTTTACGACTTCCTCGAGATGGAATTCCATTTTAACAACGACGGCCTACTAACGGGCGAGACGGCGCGTATCGCTCATGTCGGCTCATGACCAAACCATCACCTTTTCAGGCACCGCATTTAGGAATCTCAATGCGGTAGCCGACCCTTCACCCAATCAGCACCGTCGGGCACCCCATCACGATGGTGCCACCGTGCGAGGTCGGATCGCCCAGCCGTGCCGCCGGCTGACCCTTGACCAGCACCGTGAAGCTGCCCAGCAGGATCGCGTCCGGCGGTCCCGTGCAGACGGCCATGTCGCCGACGCGCGCCGCCGGCATTCCGCCGATCAGCACCGTCATCCCGCCCGGCGGCAGGATCGGCCCCCCGACGTGCGGAACCAACACCGTCACCATCGGGCAGACGTGCATGTCCGTCACCCGTGCGGCCGGCATTCCCATGATTTGCTCCCTCGCATTACCCGATCATGATGATCCCGCCCGACTGCTGCAGCATCGCGTCGGCCTTGATCTGCGTCATCATGCCCTTCACGGTCGTTTGCACTTGCCCCTCGACGGAAACCATCATCCCCTTGATCGTCACGCCCGTCTGGTCGATCTTGACGCTGCTTTGGCCGACCTTCAGCTCGATCGACTGCATCGCCTCCGTCGAGCTGGCGCCGAGGTTCAGCTTCGTCGTTTGGTTGCCCATCTTCAGCGTCAGCGTGTCGTTGCCCATGTCGATTACGACGGAGCGGTCGCCCTTCTTGACGTTGTGGGCGTCGTTGCCCGTTTCCACTGTCACCGTGCGGTTGCCCTGCTTGACGTCGTGCGTGTCGTGGCCGGTCTTCACCGTCACCGTGCGGGCGCCCTTCTCGATGGTGACCTTCTCGTCGCCTTCCTTGACGGTTTCGGTGCGGTTGTTTTTGATCTCAATCGTCTGGTCGTGCTGGACTTTCAGGTCGTCGTCGTTCTCGACGACGCGATGAAAATCCTTCTGGGCGTGGAAAACGATATCTTCCGAGTCCTTTTTGTCCTCGAAGCGCAGCTCGTTGAAGTCGTCGGCGCCGCCGCCCTTGGAGCTGCGCGTCTTGACGCCGCTCTGCGTCTGGTTCGCGGGCAATTCGTAGGGGGGGGTCTGCACGGCGTTGTAGACGCGGCCGGTGATGAGCGGTCGATCCGGGTCGCCCTCCAGGAAATCGACGACGACCTCCTGGCCGATGCGCGGGTGAAACACCAGGCCCCAGTTCTTGCCGGCCCAGTTCTGCGCCACGCGGATCCAGCACGAGTCGTTCTCGTCCTTCTTCCCCTGCCGATCCCAGAAGAAATGCACCTTTACGCGGCCGTGCTTGTCCACATAGATTTCCTCGCCGCTTGGCCCCACCACCACGGCGGTTTGCGGCCCCTGCACCACCGGCCGCGGCGTCTCGCGGGCCGGCCGGAAGATCGCCGACGCGGGCATCGCCGTGAAGGTGTTGCTGTAGTGCGATTCGCCGTTGCCCTCGATGCTGGCGTCCACGGCCTCGTGACGCACCGATGTCAGGACGTAATCCTGGTTCTCGGCCTCCGCCGGATGGCCGTCGAGGGTGAACTTGCCGCCGGGCGTGAAGCCGACCAGGTCGCTGGAACCCGAAGCGGTGTCGTAGGCGGCTTCCTCTTCCTCCATATGCACCGCCGCGGCCTTGTCGCCGGCGTCCTTCTTGAGGTACAGGCCGGGGTAATCGAAGATCTCGTATTTCGGCGCATCCGGCAGATCGACCACTGTTTTCGTAGACGCGAGCAGGTTGGCGGCCGGCGTCTCGAAGTTGTAATCGGTGCAGGCGACCTTGCCGGAGCGGAAGGCGTACTGCCGCTCCCAGGCTCGGACGTGGTTCTTGGCCAACGTCCCTTCGGCGTAAGGAATGGGGCCGCGCGTGGCCTGAAAATAGGCGCCCTTGTGGTCGGCCAGGACCAGCGTGTGCTTGGCCTGTTCGTGGCGGAAGAAGGTGAAAATGCCCTCCTGCTCCAGCAGCCGCGAGACGAACGCGAACGCCGTCTCGCGGTACTGAACGCAGTATTCCCGCGGCGAATACGACCGCTGGAGCTGGAGTTGGTAGTCGGTGAAGCCGAGGCCGTCGAAGACGGCCTTGACGATGTCGGGCGTGTTCTTGTTCTGGAAGATGCGGCAATCGGCCGTGCGCGTCAGGAACCAGAGCCACGGCACGACCTCGGCCCGGTAGGAGCGCAGGCCGCGGAACTTGACGGGGCCGGCGCTGAAGCGGGCGACGACGCCGTGAAACCAGCGTCGGCCGTCCGCGCCGGCGACGACCCGGCGGACGCCCCAGCCGATCGGCTTGCCGACGATGTCTTTCGCGTTGATGGATTCCTTCTCGGAGAGGAAGTCAAGCTGATAATGGAACAGGCGGGAAAGCTGCTCCTCGCCGGCGAACGCCGTCAGGAGCAGCGCGTCCGGGCCGAGCGGCGTCGTGGCGGACAGGAATCGCTGGGTTTGCGTGTAGGCGCTCATCGCTGCTCCGCCGGTACAAAAAAAGGGGCGGTCGAGTTTGCACGACCGCCCCGTGGTCAGACGTTGACGAGTTTCGGCTGATCGACGTGTACCTCATTGACGTGGACGTTGAGGATGTACTGGTGCTTCGGGAACTCCCGATCTTTGCCGTTCACGAACGCCGTCACCCTTGCTTTGGTTTGGATTTTGAAGCAGAGGTTTATCCGGCCGAGTCCCGCGATGTAGCCGGCGTCCTTGGCGCCGTATTTGTTCACGGCCTGCTTTTCGTAGCCCGCCACGAAGTATTCGTAAGGGCCGCCGACGTTCTCCGCGTCCAGGACCGTTTGCAGCACCACCTTGTCAAAGATCGGCTTTGCGCTCTCCCCCATCGGCCCGTCGCAAAAGACCCCGACGTTTTCCGGCGCCTCGCCCGAACACCAGGTCACGATCTTGACTTTCGGGTAGAGTTCGGAGGGCGACTCAATCCCGACGTTGTAGCTGACGGTGCCGGCGAACGCCTTGACGGCGATGAAGCCGTGGTCTCCCGTGCGCCGTGCAGCTCCCCCTTGTCGGCGAGCACGGTCATGAACTCCGTCATGAGCAGTTTGAGGGCGCTCATGAACTTGCCGGGGGTGCTGCAAGAGATGAACTTGATCGTCATGTTCGGTGCTCCTGTAAGAGGACCGCGCGGGCGCACGGCGGCGGCCGCCGTGCGCCCTGCGCGCTCCGATCAGCTGCCCACGCCGGTGGCCAGGTCGTACTGCACGCGATCCGGGCTGCCGTCCTCGTTGGTGTCCTTGCTTTCGAGGTTGTTGAAGGTGATCTTGGTGAAGTTCAGGGAAAGGGTTTCGCTCGGCCGGTCCCCGCCGCTGCTCACCGAGTAGCCGCTGAACAGGACGTCTTCCAGCTCGTAGCTCAGGTACGCGATCTGCTGTTTGTTGTCGCCGGTCCGGGTCAGGTCGATCTTCACCTTCTTGCCCTTGCCCCACAAGGCCAGACGCATCAGACCCGTGCTGGAGTTGTCGTTGATCTTGGCGACCGTCATTTCGCTGACCGACGCCTCGCTGCTCTCGCGGTCCTTGGCGCTGCTCTTGGGCGAGCCGACGCCGCGGCCGATGCCCCACTGGATGCTGTTCAGCTGGATCCAGTCCTTGTGGCGCTGCCTCCTCCACGTCGCCCTTCACACCGTCCACCTGCATGTACACCGCCATTTGTCGTCTCCTTCGAGAGTTTTTGATCGTCGCCGCCTCCGGGCCTCGCCGTGCGAGTCCCGCCGCCAGGATTTACGGCGAGCCGGGCCGGAATCTGGCACGGCCGCCGCCTCTTTTTCGGCCTTCATACATCGTCCAGGGCGAAGACGGCGTCGTCGGCCTCGGCCGGCGCGGCCGCCGCGAAGAGCCAGCTGTCCCAGCCCAGCCGGGCGCCGTCGCCGCCGAGCCGGCAGCCGGGCGCCTGGCCCGCCGCCAGCACCGCCTGCACGTCGAAGCTCAGCTCCGGCCCGGCGTAGGAGCGCGTCAGCTCGCACAGCGGCCGCAGGCCGTCGCCGTCCGGTATGAGCCGGCGGAACTCGCCGTAGGTCAGCGGCCCCACGCGAACCCGGAACTTGCTCTGCGCGTCCCAGACGCGCTCGCCGACGATGAAGTCTTCGCCCAGCCGGCAGTTCAGCCCCGCGCCCTCCTCGGGCGGCGCCAGGTACGAGCGGTCCTCCACCTCCAGCGGCAGCCAGCGCCCCTCGAATTGCCGCACTTGCGCGGTTGCGCGGAAGTAGTCTTCGAGGACCTCTTCCAGCGCCGAAGCGGGTCGCACGTCGCGGGAGAAGTGGCCGCCGTAGAAGAGAAACGCCTCGTCGTCCACCTCTTGCCGGCCGCGCAGCCCCGGAAATCCCAGGCCCACCAGGCAGTACAGTCCCTGCGTGATCGGGTCCGTTTCCTCCTCGGCGGCGTCCAGGGCCGCGCGCTCGTAGGCCGCCGGCAGGCGGTATTTCTCCCAGGCGCGGTGAAACAGTGACACGGCGCGGTGGTTGAACAGGTCGAGGAACTCGCGGAGAGAATAATCCTTGTCGTGCGCCCGGCGGAGCAGCAGGGAAGTGTAATGCTGCGGCAGGGCGCCGCTCGGGCCGGTCAGGCCGAGGAAGGAGACGATCATTTCCGGCGGCGCGTCGGCCCTGCCCGGCGCGGGCCGCAGTTGGCCGATCGCCGCCGGGGCGAAGCCCAGCGACGGCGCCGCCCGGAAGCGCACGGCCTCACGCTCCGGCGGTTCGTCGCCGCCGACCGGCGCCGACGCCCGACCGCGCGCCAGCCGCTCCAGCAGACGCACCGCCTGGAAAAACTCGAAGCGGTACGGCTCCCGCCGCAGCCGCCCGATCAGACCAGGATCCGTTCGCCCGTCCGCGGCGGCCATCGGCGAGCTCCCCCTCCCGCCCCTTGATGCGTGCGGTGAGCCTGGTAAAAGAGTTTACGGAGCAGTAAAGCGATAAAAAGCGTTCCAGCACAGAGGCGCAGAGGAACAGGCCGCCGCCGGAGAAGCGCTCCTCGTCGAACGTCAGCGTCGCCTCGACGCCTTGCACGACGGCGCCGCCGACCCGGCAGGCGACGCGGCGGCTGGCGATTTCCACGATGCCGTCGATGGTCTGCCGCGTCTGCGGCGAGTCGGCGAAGTCGTAGAGTTTGAGGACCTCGCGCAGCGCGTCGGCCTTGCCCTCGTTGACGAGCGACAGGTGATTGAGCGACAGGTGCGAGACCAGACGCCACAGGGCGCCGCGCCGCCGGGCCGGCCGCAGCGTCGGCGTCGGCGCCGTGACACAGGAGATGCCCGAAATCAGGGCGTCGCCCTCGGCGAGGTGCAGTCGCGGCTGGCCGCCGCCGAACGGCAAGCGCGCCGGCAGGTCGCGGTTGAGGCACGTCGTCTCCACATCCACCGTCCAGTCGGCCGTCGCCGCCGGCTCGCGGTTCAGATCGACCAGAGACAGGTAGACTTCCGTCCCGGCGTCGGCCCGGCCGTCGGCCGCCTCGCCGGCCCGCCGCGCCGCGTGCCAGAAGACGCCGGCTTCCTCCGCGGCCCGAGCGTGCTTGACCGAGAAGAATGGACTGTACTCGGCCGACTCGCCGGACGGCGCCGAGGCCGCGACGCGGTCGATCGAGTAGACTTCGTGCGACCGGGGCCGCCGTGCGTCCGGCGCCACGCGGTACTCGAAATCGGCGTGCGTAAGCAGGATCGGCTCGGCGCGCTTGGGATAGAGGTTGACGACGGGCGTGCAGCCGAGGCGGAAATTGTCGTCGGACAGGTGCTCCAGGTCGGGCGCCTCGCGGTCGAGGTAGAGGTACACCTCCATGCGACCGCCCAGCCGGGCCAGCGTCCGCCGGTCCAGGCCGGCCAGGTCGAAGAAAAGGAACTTTTGCGGGTAGGCGAAGTATTCGGTGAGCAGCCGATAGCCGCTCAGCGAGCGGGCCGTGTAGGGGAGCAGGCCCTCGTCGCGCTCGAAACCGACCGGCCGCAAGCAGTCGGGCCGCAGCAGCACCGGCGCCGGATCGTCCGGCGAAGCGGCGACGGCAACGCCGAGCGTGCGGTTCAGGATCAATTCGTACAGTTTATAGGCGTGCTGCGGCTGGCCCTTGAGGAAGAAACGCAGCGAGCCGAGCTCCAGCGCCGCGAACGACGCCGCCTTGCCGCGGCACTCCAGGACCAGCCGCAGCACCGACGCCGCCGCGGCGGTGTGGCGCGTCGCCGGGGCCGGGAACGGCGGCCGGGCCAGCGCCGCCTCGACCAGACGGATCGGCCAAAGCGTGGTCGCATAGCCGGTGCGGAAGCGGCACGGTTCGCCGTCGATCGGCTCCGTCTCCAGCAGGGCGTGGCGCGGGACGGTGTGGCCGGCCGTCAGCTCGCTCTGCTCGGGATCGAGGTCGAACTGCACCACGGCCATCGACGGCAACGGCGCCTGGTAGTGCGGGTAGAGGACGCCGAGAAGCGACTCGGTGATTTCCGGGAATTCATCTTCGAGCTTGAGGCGCGTGCGCGCGTTGAGATAGGCGAAGGCCTCGATGAGGCGTTCGACGTGGGGATCTTCGGCGGAATCCGGCCCGAGGCGGAGGCGGCCGGCGATCTTGGGATGCGCCTCGGCGAACTGGGCGCCGAGACGGCGGATGTAGGACAATTCGCGGTTGTAATACGGCAGCAGGTCTTCGCTCATGGATTCGGCCCCGCCGGCCCGGGCAGGCGGTTCCGAAGCGAGAGCGCCTGCCTTCAGGCAATACTCCCCGAACCGGCGGAATCTGGCGCCGCGCGCGTCGGCCGCGCGCAGCCAGATGCGGTTGCTCCGAAATGAGCGGGTCGATTTCGCCGATGTCGGCAGGCGACTCATCGGCCGCACGGCCGGCAGGGCGGTGCGCAGAGGAAGGCCGGCGGGTTGGGAATGCGATAGCCGAATTTCTGGGCGCGGTCGAGCCGATCCAGGTAATCCATGTAGGCGAGGTGGTCGTAATCGCCGCCGATATAAAAACTCGGGCCGGCGTAGAAGTTGTAGCGGTGGGAGAACGGCTCGCCGTCGCCGGGGGTCACGGCGCCCGGTTGCAGCTGCTGGTCGTATCCGCTCCACCAGATGAAGACGCCGGCCCGGGCGGCGGCCGTCGCCCCGACCCACAAGACAAGCGCGGCCAGGACCGCGGCGGCGTGTTGGCGCAGAGTTCGCATGAAGGTGCTTTCGCCTCACCAATCCAAAAGCGGGGAACAGGGGCGACGATCCGCCCGTCGGCAACGATAGCCGGATTTCGATCCGAGGGCGGGCCGGGGCTGTGGAAACTCGGGGAATGTCGGCCGGCGGCGGGGGAGATGGGCCGGTCGCGCGGGTCGCGCCGCCGGCGCCGGGCAAGTCGGAATCAGCGGTGGAACAGGGCGAGCAGGATTTCGACGACGATAAGGACGATGACGATCACTTCCAGAAACTCGGTGCGGAACGCCACGGTCTGGTCCGAAACGACCTGGTAAACCCCCTCGATCACGTCCAGCTTGCGCTGGATGCTGCGCTCCCATTCGCGCAGATGGAAGCGCTCGGCCAGCAGGCCGTAGACGCGCGCCAGGTAGGGGTCTCCGACCAGCTTGAGTACGTTGCCGGTGCGCTCGAACAGGCCGGTCGCTTCCACGCGCAGCTGGCCGAGGATGCGGAGCGGCGCCTCCGGGCCTCGCCAGAAGCCGAACCGCGACCGACCAGCCCGCTCGATCAGCTCCGAGGCCCGGGCCAGGTTGCCGTCGAGGCGGTCGTCGATGTGCCGGTATTCCAGGAATTGCAGATTGGCGAACTCGATGACTTGCAGGGTCTCCGTACACTCCTGTTCGTCGTCGAGCAGCACGCCGGCCGCCCAGTCGGGCACGAACAGGTCCCGGCCGCCGTAGCGCAGCGTCAGGCGGACGGCCTCGGCCGTCTCTTGATCGCTGAGCGGCTGGTCCTCCAGCCGCAGCAATCCGGCCAGCCAGGCGGCTTCCGCAAGCGCCGCGTCCGGCGTGAGCGGCGACCCCGGCGGGAAGTGAAAGACGAAATACTCCTCCCACAAGTCCTGGTTCCACATCGGCCGCAGGATAGCGGGCCGGAGCTTCTCGTGCAGCGGCGTCAGGGCCTGACACGCCGCCCCGACGAGCGCCCGCTTGGCGTCGCGGTCGGCCAGCCGGCCGGCCAGGGCGGTGAGTTCGGCCCGGCCGGCGCGGAACGGCGCCTTGAAACCGACGCTGACGGCCCCGAAATCGAACACCGTGGCCTCGGCCGACTCGACCGGCAGCGGAGCGGCGCCAGGGACACCGAGGGCCGCCGCCTCCAGCCGGAAGCGCAACGGCGGCGGCTTGTAGGCGATGGATGTGGGCGTGCGCGGCCGGCGCGACAGGTCGAGGGCGGCGCCGGGGGCCAGCTGGCCTGCCTGCTGGAGGTTGACCTCGTCGCCCCAGTCGAAGGCGGCGTAGAAATACAGCCAGCCGGCGAAGTCGTCAGGAGGGGCCATGCCGTCAATGTAGGCGAGGTCGTTGGGCGTCTACAATAGCGAGGACGACGAATCCGGAGGGTGCAACCCATGTCAAACCGTTTCGACGCGATCGTGATCGGGGCCGGCCACAACGGCCTGGTGACGGCCTGCTACCTGGCGCGGGCCGGGTGGAAAGTCCTGGTGCTGGAGCGGCGCCCGGTGGTCGGCGGCGCCTGCGTCACCGAAGAAGTCTTCCCCGGCTATAAGGTTTCCACGGCCGCCTACGTCAACAGCCTGTTCCGCAAGGACATCGTCCGCGATCTGCGCCTCGCCGACTTCGGCTACGAGGTGCTGGAGCGCGATCCGTCGTCCTTCACCCCCTTCCCGGACGGTCAGCATCTCTTTCTCGGCCCCGACGGCGCCATGAACCGGCGCGAGATCGCCAAGTTCAGCCCGCGCGATGCAGAACGCTATCCAAAGTATGAGGCGCTGCTGGGCCGCGTGGCGGAGGCGGTCGAGCCGCTGCTGGAAATGCGGCCGCCGAACCTGCTGCGGCCAGGGCTGCGCGACCTGTGGGCGCTGGCCCGGATCGGCTGGCGCTGGCGGCGCCTGGGGGCGACGGCCGGCGAGGCCGCCGAGATCCTGACGGCGCCGGCCCGCGTCGTCCTCGACCGCTGGTTCGAGTCCGACCGGCTCAAGGCGACGCTGGCCACCGACGCCGTCATCGGAGCGACTGCGTCGCCGTCCACGCCCGGCACGGCCTACGTCCTCTTCCACCACGTCATGGGCGAAACCAACGGCAAGCGCGGCGTTTGGGCTTATGTGCGCGGCGGAATGGGCGGATTGACGCAGGCGCTGGCGTCGGCCACCCGCGCTTTGGGCGTCGTCGTCCGCACCGATGCCGAGGTCGCCCGCATCGCCGTCCAGGGTGGTCGGGCCGTCGGCGTCGTTCTGGCCGACGGCGAGGAGCAGCGCGCCCCCGTCGTCGCCAGCAACGCCGACGCGCATGTCACCTTCAATCGCTTGATGGACAGCCGGCTGCTGCCGCCGTCGTTCGCCGAGGCCGTCGGCCGCATCCAGTACGACTCCGCCTCGCTGAAGATCAACGTCGCGCTGTCGGAATTGCCCGACTTCACCGCCCGCCTTGGCACGCAGCCGGGGCCGCAGCACCGCGGCACCATCCACATCGCACCGGACATGGACTACCTGGAAAGGGCGTATGACGACTCCAAGTACGGCCGGCCGTCCGCCCGACCGATCCTGGAATGCACCCTGCCGTCGGCGGTGGATTCGACGGTGGCCCCGCCGGGGCGCCACCTGATGTCGATGTTCGTGCAGTACGCTCCTTACCATCTCCGCGAAGGGAGTTGGGACGAGGCACGGGAGTCGTTCGCCGACCGCTGTTTCGACCTGCTCAACGAATACGCGCCGAACTTCAAGCGGTCGGTGCTGGCCCGCCAGGTGCTGGCGCCGCCGGACATCGAGCGGATCTTCGGCCTGACGGGCGGCAACATCTTCCAGGGGGCGATGACGCCGGGCCAACTGTTCTCGCTGCGGCCGGTGCTGGGCTGGGCCGGCTACCGGACGCCGATCCGCGGCCTGTACCTGTGCGGCGCGGCGGCGCACCCCGGCGGCGGCGTGATCGGTGCGGCAGGCCGCAACGCCGCGCGAGAGATCCTCGGCCGCCGGTGAGAGTCGGTTCCGTAAGCCCCGGTCCCCTGCATCGGGGAGTGGGGAGAAACCTCGAGGCGCAGGAGACGATGATGGCGGACCAGAGCGGATACGCGGCGATCTGGGACATGGACGGGACGCTGGTGGACACGGCGGAGCAGCATTTCCGGGCGTGGGCGGCGGCGGTGGGGGAGCGCGGCCGGCCGTTCAGCCGCGACGACTTCACCCGGACTTTCGGCCAGCGCAACCCGGAAATCATTCACATCCTGTTCGGCGAGGCGCTCGTCGGCCGCGATGCTGAGGAGTTGGCGGATCGGAAAGAGATATTGTACCGCGAGGAGGCCGCCCGCGGCGTCGAGTTGCTGCCGGGCGTCGGCGCCCTGCTTGAGGCGCTGCATCAGGCTGGCTTCCGGCAGGCGATCGGTTCCAGCGCCCCGCGCCAACCTCGAACTCATCCTCCGCCTGACCGGCGTGGAGCGGTTCTTCCGTGCGGTCGTGGCGATGGAGGACACGCAGCGCGGCAAACCCGATCCGCAGGTGTTCCAGATCGCGGCCCGGCGGCTGGACGCAGCGCCGGGTCGCTGCGTGGTGTTCGAGGACGCCGTGGCCGGGGTGCAGGCCGCGAAGGCCGGCGGCATGAAGGGAATTGCGGTTCGCTTCGTCGGCCACCATTCGGAGGAGGCGCTGCGGCAGGCGGGGGCCGACCTCGTGGTGGACTCCCTGCAACAGGTGTCCGCCGAGAAAGTAATCCAGCTGTTGGGCGCGATGAAGTGAAGAAAATCTCACGCAGAGACGCCAAGGCGCAAAGGGTTCTTTGCGACTTGGCGTCTTTGCGTGAGATTATTTGCCCCTTACTCGGCGGAGAAGTTGTTGAGGAAGTCCTCGAACTCCTTTTGCTGCTGGTGCTCCACGTCCTGCAGCTTCTTGATGTCGGCCTGGTACTTCTCGATCTGCGTTTCCTGCGCGTTGAACTTGTCCAGGTAGCGCTTGTAGGCGGCGGCGGTGGGCGGCATCTCCTTCAAGTTGTGCGCAAACGCACCTGATCGTCGGTGACGTCCTTGAGCTGGCGCTCCAGATCCTGGCGATCCCGCTGCGTCTTGCCCAGCGCGAAACGCAGCTCCAGAGCCTGCTTCAGCCCTTCCTTCACCTTGGGGCTGGAGATCGTGCTGTTCTGGAAGAAGCGCATCTGGTCGTCGTTGCTGTTGGTCAGCTGGATCTGCTCGCCGATGACGCGCTCCTCCGTCACTACCTGCGTCGCTGTTTTGCCGGCCGGCACCTTGACCTCGAAGCGATACACATCGCTGGCCGTTTCCGCCGGCTTGCTCGTGTCGTCTGTCAAGTGGAAGTCGTTGCGCACCGGATGCTCGACCAGCACCAGCCGCTCGGCGTCGTTGCGATTGACGATGGTGTAGGTCTTCGTCTCGCGCAGCTTCGTCGTGCTGTAAAGGATGCCCTTGACCACCTTGACCTGGACCAGCCGGCCGTTGTCGCTGGACGGGACCGGGTTGACTTCGGTGCCGAGGTCCACGGCGTAGGAGAGCAGACGTTCCTCGTTCGGCTCGACGTCCAGGATGCGGGCGTCGCCGGCGTAATTGGATCCTTCAAAGACCGTAATCGGTCCTTGCATGAGGTGCAGGCCGCTGGTGTTCTTGAACTTGAGTCCGAGCAGGGGGAACTTGGCCTGCGTCTGCTCGTTGTAGATGCTGACGCGCGTCCCTTCCACGTCCTTGTTGGCGATGGGCAGCAGCGCCGACTTCTGCCTCGGCAGCGTGACCGGCTTGTCGATGGCGTACTGGAAGAAGTCGCCCAGCTTCGTCGCCGTCGCCATCGTCGAGACGCCCGCGCCGCCCAGGTCCAGCCGATCGTTGAGCGACTTCTGCACTGCGCGGCGGTACTCTTCATTCTGGGCGGGGACGCCAAGTCCCAGCGCGTCCTTGCCTTTTTCCTGCTGTTTCGCCAGGCCTTCCTTATCATCGCCCGCCTCGGCCGCTGGCCGCGCGGCGCCGGAGCGACCGCCAAAACCGCCGGCCGTTGCCAGGCTCGCACTGTGAGTCAGATCGTCGTTGTAAGTGACGGGCCGCAGCGAGGCGAACAGCTCGGGCACGACGGTCGGACGCGGGACGTACAGCGGCGTATACAGATCCATTTGGAAGCTGATGGGCCGGCCGGAGACGAGGGCCATGCGCACGTCCTTCCAATCCTCATCCGTCGCGTTCTCCACCACCGCCCAGCCCTGCAAGAACGGCTTGTCCTCCTTCTCCTTGCCCAGAACCAGACGATAGCTCGTCTTCCAGATCGGGTTCTCGATGACGTAGCCGACGCGGACGTCGCGCTTGCCCTCGCCCACGAAGTTGAGCGAAACCGCCTTCTTCTGCGTGTCGTGCGACAGCGTCAGCGTCTCCAGCGCCTTCCTGACCTCGTTGTCCATGATCGGGTTGAGGAAGCGCACCCGTTGCAATTCGGACAGCTTCACGCTCCTCATGCCGTCTGCGCACCACATATTCAGTTGCTCGACGTTCACGATGTCCTTGCCGACAGCCTCCTGCTTCTGCTCGACGCCCACGATGGAGCCGGTCATCGTTCCGGGCTGGGCGGCGTTGGCCTGCTGCAAGACAACCTCGACCTTCTCGCCGCGCGCTTGATTCAGGATCTGGCCGAAGGTGGGGTTGGCCGACAGGTTCACAGCGAAGCTCTGCAAGGTCTTCTCGACCGGCGCGTTGCTGTCGTAGCTGACGGCGGAAATGTGTCCGCCGTCGAGGTCGCGCAGCACCATGCTCTTGATGAGATCGTTGATGTCCTGGACGGGGAAGGAGAGGTCCACGCGGGCGTCGCCCTCGATCTGTCCCTCGCGCTGGAAGTAGCCGACGCCGCTGGAGAACAGCACCACCTGGCCGATCGGCAATTGCACCGACGTTTCGGACGCGGCGGCGGCCGGAGCGGCATGAACGACGGGCGGGTCGGGCGGTCTGGGCGGGTCGGCGGGGGTCTTGGCGAGGTAGGCGGTCAGGCCGACGACGGCCGCCAGGCCCGTGCCCGCCGCCAGCAACAGGGTGCGACGCATGACTGATCCTTTCGTCTGCAAGGGGTACGAAGGCTCGCTGTCCCGTGGGGACACCCTAGAGACGAACCAGACAGGCGGACGGTTTGCGCCCGGTTCGGCCGACTACCGGCGCGGCAAGCACGGAACGAGTTCCTCCCCGAGGCGCTGCGAGAATCTCTCGGCCCCGCGTGGGAGCAGGTGGTAGGAGTCGAGGAAATCGTCCTCGCCGATCCACTCCCGGGCGTCAACGACCGGGGCGCCGGACTCGCGGCCGAATTGCTCCAGGCGCCCGTGGAACGTCTCCCAGGTTCCCGGCGCAGTACCAGCCGCGCAGCGCCGGCCCCTCCGGCATCACCAGCAGGGCCGCGGGAACGCCCGTCTCCCGGCAAGACCGGAGCAGCTCGCGCAGCGCCTCGTAACCGCGGCCGCCGACGGCGATGGTCGCCATGCACGGCGCCAGGTTTTGACGCGTGTCCTGCCGGATCGCGGCCATGCGTTCGGACGTCATGCCGGCGAGCGGGGGCGGCGTGAGGCGTTCCACAAGGGAGGAAAACGCCGCCGGGGCGCCGGGCAGCAGGTCGGGCGCAACGGTCTGGATCATCCACGAGCGCCGGCTGTAGAGGGCGTTGATTTCCGCCAGCGCCACGTCGCGGGCCAGGTGGGGCCGGACGATGCGATAGCGCCGGAGCAGGGGCAAGTCGAACCAGCGCAGGCGGCTGGCCGGTATTCGATCCTCGCTGAGTTCGGCAGGCAGGTTTGCCTCGTCGAGGGCGCGCGGCCAGGCTTCGACCAGGACCAAATCCGGGCGCACGCCGTCTCGCCGCAGGCGCCGCCAGGTCATCAGCTGGCTCACGCCGCCGGTGCCGGCCTCGCCGAAATTGAGGACAGACACGGGCCGGCCCAGCTGGCGGCTGATACACAAACCCGGTAGTTCTGTCTCATTTCGCCTGGCGTGACAGTCGCTTTTCCAGCAGCGTTTTGACCTTGCCGCGCATGGTCTGGAAGTAGCAGAGGCTGGCCCGGAGCGACTGCTTGAGGTCGGCCAAGGTGTCGAACAGCCGGTTGTGCGTCGCCCGTCGCCGCAGCTTCTTCCAGAAACGCTCGATCGGGTTCAACGGGGGGCTATAACTGGGCAGACGCTTGAACTTCAGATGCGGGTACTCTCCGCCAGCGCCTGGTCCACCGGCTTGCCCCGGCGCCACGGCGCGGTGTCGATCAGCAGCACCACTTCCGGGTGCTTGTCCCGCGGGTACACCCGACCGACGTGGCGCAGGTGGTCCGCGAACGCCTCTTGCAGGCGCCGCGTCTTGCGGATGCGAATCACGTCAGGTCTGGTTCCTCCTTCGGGTCATTCGACCCAATTCATTCTACGCAACCAGACAAGCCTATCGGGTTTGTGTATCAGGGTGGATGATCAAGTCTTGCCCCGTCCGCCGAAGACCACCCTAGCAGAACGGCAGGGGTCCAACAAGGCGGCGGAAACGAGGAGTGAACAGCCTTCGCCTTTGCATCTTTGCGTGAAATTCCTTCGGCGTCACGCCGCCGCCCGCCGCGGCCGGGCGCGGATGTCGAACAACCCGAACACGTCCTCCTCCGACAGCCCCAGCGACGGCGGCGGGCCGTTCTGGCCGATCAGCTCGTTGAACAACTCCCTTTTCTTCTCCAGCACCTCCGCGATGCGCCCCTCAATGGTGTTCGGCGTCACGAAGCGCGTGATGAACACCGGCTCTTTCTGGCCGAGCCGGTGGGCGCGGTTGATCGCCTGGTCCTCGACGGCCGGGTTCCACCAACGGTCGAACAGGAACACGTAGTTCGTGAATTGCAGGTTCAACCCCACGCTGCCGGTGCCGTAACTCATCAAGAGGACGTGCCTTTTCGGGTCGCGCTTGAACCGATCGAGGATCGGTTCGCGGTCCTTGTGCGGGACCTTGCCGTGGTACTGCAGCGGGTTGAACTCCCGCAACGCTTCGGCCAGCGTCTCCAGCGGCTCGACCCACTGCGAAAAAATGATGGCCTTCCGGCCGCTCTCGGCGACCTCGGCGAGGTCGGCCTGGAGCCGCTCCAGCTTCGCGCTCCGGCCGGTTCGCGGGTCGAAATTGCAGATCTGTTTCAGGCGCATCACCAGCTCGAAGACGTGCTGCACCGTGATGGTCGCGCCCAGCTCGTTCAGGTGGACGACGCCTTCCGTCTCGGCCAGGCTGTAGGCCTCGCGCTGCTCCGGCGTCAGCTCCGGGAAGGCGTCGCGGTAGACGCGCGGCGGCATGTCGGGGGCCGCCTCCTCCTTGGTCCGCCGCAGGATGCAGTCGCGCGTCAGCTCCGGCAGCATTTTGGCCGGCGTCTCCGCCGGGATGCGGCCGGGATCGACGAATTCAAAGATGTTCACCAGATCGTCGATGCGGTTCTCGATCGGCGTGCCGGTCATGGCCCAGCTGCGGTCGCGGCGGACGGCGCGGGCCGCCTGGGCGGTCTTCGAGTCGCGGCTCTTGATGCGCTGCGCCTCGTCCAGCACCACCACGTCGAAATGCACTTGCTCGTCGGCGATCTCGGCGGCGTCGCGCGTCAGCAGCTCGTAGTTGACCAGCTTGAGCGGACAGTTGGACACGCGCCACATGGCCCGGCGCGTCTCGGTGTCGCCGCCGATCACCTCGAAGGGCAGGTCGTCGGCCCAGGTGCGCAGCTCGCGCGCCAGTTAATCACCAGCGGCTTGGGGCAGACGACGAGGACGCGATGGATCAGGCCGGCCTTAAACAGCAGCCGCAGCGACACGATCACCTGAATCGTCTTGCCCAGGCCCATCTCGTCGGCCAGAAGCGCGGCGTGGCGCGGCATCAGAAAAGCGATTCCCTGGATCTGGTAAGGATACGGATCGAACGGCAGCTTGACCTGCTTGCCGGCGAAGATGGCTTCCAGCGGCGGCTGGAGCAGGTAGAGCAGGCGGTCCTTGAACAGCACCGTCTGGCTGGGCGGCCTGGGGCGGGTGCGCCGCGCTTGCGGCGGCGTCTGCGGCCGATCCGGGATCGGCTTCGGCGGTTCCTTGACCTCGGCCGGCCGTGGCGCCTGATCCGGCGGCGTCGGGAAGCGCCAACCCTGCGTCGTGACTTCCATTGCGATTTTGCCCAGCGACCGCACCCACGGCGGATTGCTCAGCAGCGGCGCGGACCGCACGGACGCTTGCAAGGGCCGCTCGAATCGGGGATGCGGCCGCACCTCCAGCGCAAAATCCAGTCCGACGGCTTCGATCGGAATGGAACTCAGCAGCTCGACGGAATCGACGGCAAACTCGGGAAGGTCGTCCACGCCTTGCATCTCCGGTTCCCTTCGGCGCCCTCCTCTAAGTTCGGGCGGCGGGGCCGGGGGACTTGAAAACCACCGGCCGCGGCGTGTTGGGAGGAATGCGCAAGGCGTGCGGGAAATGCGGCGCGAACGGGGCGAACGCCGGATAAAGAAGAGCGATTGCAGCGAGGAGGCGAGCCAGGTATAGACGCCTATCGCGCCCATCGGCGAGGGACTCTCATGCTCTTCTGTACCGAGAAGTTTCTCCTCTTTTTCGCCGTCGTGTTCGTCGTTTACTGGGCGATGCCGTGGCGGCAGGTCCGCGTTTGGTGGCTGCTGGGGGCGAGTTTCTACTTCTACGCCAGCTGGAACAAGTGGCTGGCGCTTCTCATCGGCGCCTCCACGGTTGCGGATTACCTTATCGGGCGCGGCCTGGACGCCAGCACCAGCCGGACCCTGCGGCGGCTGCTCGTCGTCACCAGCATCGCAGCCAACCTCGGCCTCCTGGCCTACTTCAAATACGCCAACTTCTTCCTCCAATCCATGACCGACGCCCTCCACACCCTGGGCGGACGCGCGTCGCTGCCGCTGTTGCAGGTGTTCCTCCCGATCGGCATCTCGTTCTACACCTTCGAGGCGATCAACTATACCGTGGACGTGTACCGTCGCCGTGTCCGGGCCGAGCGGAACCTCGCCCATTTCATGCTGTTCATCACCTTCTTCCCGCACCTGGTGGCTGGGCCGATCGTGCGGGCGCGCGACTTCCTGCCGCAGATTCGCCGGCCCAAACACTGGGACTGGAACCGCATGCACCTGGGCGTGCAGCTCTTCGTCATGGGCTTCTTCAAGAAGGTGGTCATCGCGGATCGCATGGCCGCCTTCGCCGACCCCGTCTTCGCCAATCCCGGCCAGTACGGATCGGCGGCCGCGTGGATCGCCATGCTGGCCTACGCTCTGCAAATCTACTGCGATTTCTCCGGCTACACCGACATGGCCGTCGGGACGGCGCACCTCCTGGGCTACAAGCTCGCCCCGAACTTCAACATGCCGTACCTGTCCACGAACGTGTCGGAGTTCTGGCGGCGCTGGCACATTTCGCTGTCGAGCTGGCTGCGCGATTACCTGTTCATCCCGCTGGGCGGCAGCCGCGGCCTGAGCTGCGAGGCCTGCCAGAAGCGGCGCACCGACCGCAACCTGATGCTCACCATGACCCTGGGCGGCCTGTGGCACGGGGCCAGCTGGACGTTCATCGCCTGGGGCGCCCTGCACGGCGCTTTCCTCGTCATGCACCGGGCCTTCCGGGCGTTCTGTGTGCGGCGGCCGCGGCTGGACGGCTTGCTGCGAACGCCGCCCGGGGTCGCGCTCCGCGTCGCGGCGACGTTCCTCGCCGTCAGCGCCGCCTGGGTCTTCTTCCGCTCCCCGACGTTCGGCGGGGCGGCGCTGATGCTGCGGCGGCTGGCAGTGCCGCACGGCGGCCTGCCCTGCCCGCTGGACGTGGGCGTTTTCTGGGTGTTGGCCGGCGCGACGGCGCTGTGTCACGGCGTCGGCCGGGCCGGCCTGTGGAAGTCCGCGGTCGGACGGCTGCCGGCCCCCGTGCTGGGGGCCGGTTACGCCGCGGCGATGGTCCTCGCCCTCCTGCTGATGCCGGACGGGTCCGATCGGGTGTTCATTTACTTCCAATTTTAGATCGCGTGAGGGGTCGGACCATGTTCCGTTCCTGGCAGTCCTGCTCCGGGGCGGCGGGCCGTGGGCGCGCCGCGGTCCTCTGGAGCCTTGGAGTGTTCCTCGTCGCGCAGCTCGGCCTGGACGTGGCACTGAATGTCTCGCGCCCGCTCCGCGACCCCGAATACGGCCGGCGCCTGAACAGCCTGCGCGCCCGCATCGCCGAGAGGGCGCCGGGCCGGCCGTTGGTGCTCTTCCTCGGCAGTTCGCGGATCGCGTGCGTCGTCCGGCCAGCCGTGCTGCCGGCCAATCAGCGGTCGCCCGGCGCCGCGGGGCCTGTCGTGTTCAATTACGGCATTTGCGGGGCAGGCCCGGTCATCGAGCTGCTCACGCTGCGCCGCCTCCTGGCCGACGGCGTCCACCCCGATTGCGTCATCGTCGAATTCTGGACGGCGGCGTCGGCCGACTCCGGGGACCGGCAGGTGACGCCGCGGTATCCGCACGAGCGCCTCATGTGGGGTGACCTGGATGTGCTGCGTCCATTCCGCTCGGCGCCCGAGTCGGAAACGCGACACTGGTACGAGGACCACATCGTGCCGTGGCTGTCACTGCGCACCCGCCTCCTGAACCAGTGGGCGCCCTCGTGGGTCGTCCCGACCAAGCGCTTCAACGTGGAATTCGACAACCTGGACGACTGGGGATGGCTCGCCTGCCCCCTTTACACGGAAGATCAACGGCCGCCGGGACTCTTCGATAGGATGCGCAAAGACGTGATCGCGGCCGGCAACGGGTTTTACCCGAGCGACGCCTCCCGGCTTGCCTTCATCGAGCTTCTGGCGTTGTGCCGGCAGGAAAAGATCCCCGCCGTCCTTCTGGCGACGCCCGATGCGTTCGTCGATGGGTATGCGCCGGACGCGCGGCAGCGCATGGACGACTTCATGCGCAGCGTCAGCGCGGAGAACGACGCCCCCTTGATCGACGCCCGAGGGTGGGCCCCCGACAGCGATTTCTTTGAAGGCACCCACCTGACACATCGCGGCTCCGCCGTTTTCACGGAGAAGTTGGGGCGCGACGTACTGCAGCCTTACCTCGACGGGGAACCCCTGGCCCGCCGCTGGCCGCCGGGGAGGCTGAACGCTTCGCCCGCTTCCCCGTCGCCGTGAACCGCGCGACAGCCAGTCAGCGCTCCTCCGGGACCACCTCGAACACATATCCGTCCGGATCGACGAAGAAGAAGCGCTCGAACGCCGTTTCCCGCAGCGGGGCGACGAGTCGGGCCCCATGCTGCTCCAATCGCCGTTTGAGCGCGGGGAACTCCTGCTGCGGGAACGCGACGGCGATGTGCCGCCCGTACTCGCGGTCGAAGGCGGACGGCTGATAGTCCGCGACTTCCAGGAGATGCAGCTCCTGACCCGGCGCCATCTCCAGCCACGCCGCCCGCATGGGGATGTTGTTCGGCCGGTCGATGGGCCGCCAGCCGAGCGCGTCCGCGAAGAAGCGAGTGGCGCTCCGCACGTCCCGCACGGCCAGCGTAATGTGTGCAACCGGCATGACCGGAATCCTCGCTCAGGGACGCCCCACCTGCCCCGGCGGGAAGTCGGCCCCGTCGTGTTATACATTAAACCTTGCCAACAAGGAGAGGGCGCGACGCTCCAGGGAGATACGCGATGCATAAAATCTATAACTTCAACGCCGGCCCCGCCATGCTGCCGCCGCCGGTCCTGGAACAGGTCCAGGTCGAGCTGCGCGACTACAAGGGAACCGGCATGTCGATCATGGAGATGAGCCACCGCTCCAAGGAGTACGAGGCGGTCAACGCCGGCGCGGAAGCGACCTTCAAGAAGCTGCTCGGCGTCGGCGACGGCTACCGCGTCGTCTTCGTCCAGGGCGGCGCCTCGACGCAGTTCGCGATGGTCCCGATGAACTTCTTGCCGCCGGGCGGGGCCGCCGATTTCCTCATGACGGGGGCGTGGGCCGAGAAGGCGTTCGAGGAGGCGTCGGCCCTCGGCAAGGCCCGCGTCGCGGCTTCGACCAAGGACGACGGCTACGGCCGCGTGCCGCGCCCCGATGAGATCCGCGTTGGCGCCGATGCCGCCTACGTCCACCTCACGTCGAACGAGACGATCCAGGGCATCCAGTGGCGCGACTTCCCCGACGTGGGCGACCGGCCGCTGGTCGGCGACATGAGCAGCGACATTCTATCGCGGCCGTTCGACGCCTCGCGCTTCGCCCTGATCTACGCCGGGGCGCAGAAGAACCTCGGCCCGGCCGGCGTGACGGCGGTGCTGATCCGCGAGGAATGGCTGGCGAAGGCCAACAAGGGCGTGCCGACCATGCTGCGCTACGGCACGCACGTCAAGAACAACTCGCTCTACAACACGCCGCCGTCGTTCGGCGTGTATGTACTGGGCCTCGTGCTGCAATGGATCGAAAAGGCCGGCGGCCTGACGGGGATGGCGGAGCGCAACGCCCGCAAGGCCCGGCTCGTCTACGACGCCATCGACCACAGCGGCGGCTTCTACCGCGGCCATGCGGCGCCGGAGTCGCGCTCGCACATGAACATCACGTTCCGGCTGCCGAGCGAGGCGCAGGAGAAGCAGTTTCTCACGGAGGCGCAGGCGGCGGGCATGGTCGGGCTGGCGGGGCACCGCTCGGTCGGCGGCGTGCGGGCTTCGACGTACAACGCCGTCAGCCCGGAGGCTTGCCAGACGCTGGCGTCGTTCATGGGAGATTTCGCGCGGAAGAACGGGTGAGAATGGCTTTTGATTCTGGCGTTCCGCCGCGCCGCGCTTTATGATCGGGTGGAAGCTTCACCCACGGAACCGCACCATGTCCTCGCACATTTCACGTCGCGTCTTCCTCGCCGGCGCGGCCGGACTCGCGGCTGGCGTCCCGATCGCGCTCCTCGCCGACCGCTTTCTGCTGCCGCCGTTCAGCGGGACCACGAAGGAAGTCGCCCGGCCGGAGTATGCCATGCCGGGGCCGTTCCCCGGCCGCGTCATCGAAGTGCAGCGGCCCGACGCCGTTTCATCGGAATACGTCGTCAACCAGACCGCCGTCGCCGCGATGCTCGATGAGGGCATGGCCAAGCTGACCGGCGCCGACGCCTATGACGTGAAGACCTCGTGGGGCCGCTTCTTCCAGAAGGGCGACGTGGTCGGCGTCAAGGTCAACCCCGTCGGCCGGGCGGCCAAGCCGGGCGAGCGCGGCCACGTCCCCGGCGCCGTCGGCTCCATCTCCAGTCACGCCCTCGTCGTCGAGGTCGTCCGCCGCTTGCAGGCCGCCGGCGTCCGGCCGCAGGACATCGTGGTGTTCGAGCGCTACGCCGAGGAATTCATCGACGCCGGCTATGCGGATTTGGTGGAGCGCGAATTGCCGGATGTGCGCTGGGCGGCGTCGGCGGTGCGCTACAGCGATACGCAGGTGGACGTCACCGGCTTCGACGACGGCCGCGACGGCGAGCGGCTGTCGGTCGAGGCCCAGCGGCGCGTGACCGGCTACGACCCCGACGTGTTCACGGTGATGGGCTTCTGCGGGCCGCAGCATCGCAATGATGAGCGGCGCTTCCGCTCGCACTTGTCGCTGATCGCCACGCGGCTGGTGGACAAGATCGTGACGCTGCCGGTGCTGAAGGACCACCGCTCGGCCGGCGTCACGCTGGCGCTCAAGAACATGTCGCACGGCATGAACAACAACGTCTGCCGCAGCCACCTTACGGACATCGCTTACGACCCCGACGGCCCGTCGCGCCGCATGGGGCCGAACCAGTGCAACACGTTCATTCCACAGGCCGCGTCGCAGACAGTGCTGCGGCAGAAGGCGACATTGCACATCCTCGATGGGCTGATTGGCGCCTACGAGGGTGGGCCGAAAAGCACCAACAAGACCTGGGCGACGTGGCGGCGGAACAGCCTTTTCTTCGCCACCGATCCGGTGGCGATGGATCACGTCGGCTGGGAGATCATCGACCGGGTGCGGGCCGAGTACGGCTGGGCGCCGGTCGCGCGGATGGGCCTGCTGAACCAGACGCCGGCCACCGACCCCGCCACGGGCATCGCCCCGTTCGGCGCCGACCTGCTCGGTGGCATGACGCTCTGCGCGGCCGCCCAGAACATGACGGCCGGCCGCGTCACGGAGGACCTGAACATGCGCCAGCCCGAACATGTCGTGTTGGCCGGCGAGTTGGGCCTCGGCGTCTTCCCGCGCGATCGAATCGAGTACCGCAAATTCGACTTGAAGGCGTAAGCGCCGTCTCCTCGCCGCCGGCCGTGTCCCATACTTTCCTCGTTCCCAAGCTCTGCTTGGGAACGCCTTCTGCGAGAGCTTCTGCTTCGCGTCCTGTCCCTCGACCGGACGCGAAACGGAGTTTCGCCGACGTGCGTTCCCAAGCAGAGCTTGGGAACGAGGAAGGCGTAAGCGGCACGGCCGGCCGTGTCCCATACTTGCGGAGAGACTCTTTCTCGAGCGCTCTCCGCAAGGATACCGCGATGCACCTGCCTCTCATTCTGCTAGCTGTCGCCGCGCCGCCGGCCGACCTGTCTTTCCACGCCGGCCGTCTCGACGCCTGGCAGGGGCACGGCTTCCAGATCACCACGGCGGCCGCTTGCGGGCCGAGCCGCAGCTTCGGCGTCACCAGCGCCGACCGTGGCCGGCAAGGAAGCAAGGCCGTCCTGTACCAAACCTTCATCGTCCCGGCCGGCGTCGCCGCTGTGCGCTTCACCGCGGCGGCGGTGCGTCCGGCCGACTGCGAACCGGGGCCGGCCCTCGACGTGATCCTCGAAGCGGGTGAGCGGAACTATCTGCCCAAGCGCGTGCGCACCGGCGATAGCTTGCAACCGGCCCCTCGACTCCTTCCGCCCGAGAACGGCCGGCCCCGCGAATACGTCTGGGACGTGGCGCCGCACGCCGGCGAGCTGGTGCGCATCGCCCTGATCGACGACGACGACCGACCGGGTTGCCACGTCTTTTGCAGCGGTTTCCAGCTCGTCGCCGCCGACGAGTACAACGGGCGGCAGTTCGTCGCCGACATGCGGCGGCTCGGACAGGAACACGGCCTGCCGCCGATGACGCGGAGCGAGAGCGAACACTTCCTCGCGGTCGGCGACGTCGAGGACGAAACCCTGCAAAGCCGGCTCTCCGACTGTGAGACGCTTTACGCGCTCTTTTTTGACCACTTCAGGGACAAGGGCTTCCGGGTGCGGCCGCCGGCGAGCCGGATGATGGTGGCCGTGTTCGACTCGCAGGAGGGCTTTGAGGCCTACCTCGGCCGGCGGATGCCGACGGCGATCACCGGCCTCTACGACCGGGAAAGCAACCGGCTGGTGGTCTACGACTACGCCCGCAACCGCGCCTTTCTGGAGGCGAAGGCGCGAGGCGAGGCGACCGCGCGGACGTACCCGCCGTCGGTCCAGCGCGACCGGGCCGTCGGAGCGTTCCGCCGGGCCGTAAGCGAATGGCGCGACGACACGGATATCGGGACGGTCATGCACGAGGCGGCGCATCAGCTGTCGTTCAACGGCGGCCTGCTGGAGCGCGACGGCGACGTGCCGGCGTGGCTGGCGGAGGGCCTGGCGACTTACTGCGAGTCCACGGCCAACGGCGGCTGGCAGGGCGTCGGCCGGCCGAACCCGATGCGGCTGGAGGCGCTGGCGGTGCAGGTGCGCGACAAGGGGCCGCTGCTGTCGCTCCGCGACCTCGTCGCGTCGGATGACTGGCTGCGAACCGACTCCGTGGGCCTCGGCTACGCCCAGAGCTGGGCGCTGTTCCGGCTGCTGATGGAGGAGCGGCCGACGGACCTGCGGAGATACCTGGAAGTGATCCGCTCGCGGCGGACGCCGGATCGGCGGTTGGACGATTTCGTGGAGGCGTTCGGGAGCTTTTCCCGGATGGACGCCCGGTATCAGGAATATGTCCGGGAGATCGTGGCGGCGGAGGCGACGAGGAAGAGGTGAAATCCCCTCGATCAGAGCCGCGACTGTGAGGGAGCGGTCTTCGCCCCATTCCCTCACGGTCGCGGTTCGCATTAATCGTTCGGAAAGCGCGGCGGCTGCGGCCGGCGCAGGTCCGGCTCGCGGCCCAGATCGGGGTCGCGGTGGTGGTCGCGGTCGCGCCGCAGCGACGCCAGGCCGCCCGCGAACAGCGCCATGGCCAGGATGAAAACGCCGGACTCCAGCATGGAAAACAGCATCGACATCATCACGGCGTTCTGCGCCGACGATGGCGACGAGAAGGGACCGCCCCCCGGCGACGACCGATCCATCGCCTCCAGGAAGAGCAGGCCCGTCTTGAAAATCGACAGCGCCAGCCGCGCGATCAGCACCCACAGCGCCCCCAGCAGCAGGCCGCGGTTGTAAGTGGTGTAGCCGAGGGCCGGCGCCAGGAAGTAGACCAGGCCCACGCCCAATATGCCCAGCATCGTCACCAGCGGCGCCCAGTCCACCAGGCCGCCGCCGCCCATCATGCGGAACAAATCTTCGGGCATGGCGATCTCTCTTGGGTTGGTTTCCCGCAGAACACCGGATGATTGTAAGCCATCGGGCGCGGGCCGGCAAGAATCGCGCCGAGCCGATCATCCGGGCCGATCCGTGACGCCGCCGTCGCGCTCGTGCCCCGTGCCGTGGTCCCGCGGCTCCTCGCGGTGGTCCAGCAGCGGCCCCTCGGCGGCCGGCTCCGGCGGCGGGGCCGGCCAGAACGTGTCGGTGAACCACTGGATCACGTAGAAGAACACCGGCGTCAGGAAGATCCCAAACAGCGTCACGCCGAGCATCCCCGCGAACACGGCCGTGCCCAGCGTCCTCCGCATCTCGGCGCCGGCGCCGACCGCGACCACCAGCGGCACCACGCCCAGAATGAACGCGAACGAAGTCATCATGATCGGCCGCAGACGCAGCTGCACTGCTTCCAGCGTGGCTTGCCGCCGGTCGGCCCCCTCCTCGCGCCGCGCCTTCGCAAATTCGACAATCAGGATCGCGTTCTTGCACGCCAACCCCACCAGCACGATGAAGCCGATCTGTGTGAAAATGTTGATGTCCTGATGAGCGATCCACAGGCCGGCGACGGAGCAGAGCAGGCACATCGGCACCACGAGGATGACGGCCAAGGGCAGCGACCAGCTCTCGTACTGCGCCGCCAGCACCAGGAACACCAGCACCACCGCCAGCAGGAACACGTACAAGGCCGTGTTGCCGGTTTGCAGTTGCAGGAAGGCCAACTCCGTCCAGTCGGTCGCCATCGACGGCGGCAGGTCCTGCTGGGCCGCGTCCTGCATGAGCGAAATGGCCTGGCCGGAGCTCGTGCCCGGCGCCGCCGACGTGCTGACGGCGGCCGCCTGGTACATGTTGTAGCGCATGATCAGCACCGGGCCGGTCGTCGGCTCCACGGTCATCACGCTGCGCAGCGGCACCTCGCCGTTCTGGCTGTTGCGCACCTTCAGCTGGTAGAGGTCCTCGACCTGCTGGCGAAAATCCTCCTTGGCCTGGACGTTGACCTGCCAGGTGCGGCCGAACTTGTTGAAGTCGTTGACGTAGTACGAGCCGATCTGGTCCTGCAAGGTGTCGAAAATGTCGCTGATGGACAGGCCGAGTCGCTTGGCCTGGTCGCGGTCGATGTTCAGCTCCAGCCACGGCGTCTGCGCCCGGAAGCTGGTGAACAGCCCTTCCAGGGCCGGCTGCTTGTCGCCGCGAAGGACGGACGCGCCCCGGTCGATGACGTCGTTGGTCGCTTTCTCCAGGGGGATGAGGCCCTCGTTGCCGCGGTCCTCGACGACGATCTTGAAGCCGCCGGCCGTGCCCAGGCCCTCGATCGGCGGCGCCTGGAAGATCTGGACCACGGCGCCGGGGGCCGTCTTCTCCAACTCGGTCTGCAATCGGCCCTGCAGCGACGAGGCGATCTCGTCGGCCGACAGGCCGGGCCGTTCGCGGTCGCCGAAGTCTTTGAGCATAAGGTACATGGCGCCGAAGTTCGGAGCGTTGGCGTTGAGCAAGATCGACTGGCCGGAGATGCCGACCGTGTGCGCGACGCCCGGTTGCTGGAGCGCCAGCTCCTCGACCGTCTTCATGGCCCGCTGCGTCCGCGCCACCGACGCCGCATCGGGCAGCTGCACGTTGACCAGCAGATAGCCCTTGTCCTGCGTCGGGATGAAGCCGGTCGGCGTGTTCGTGAAGCCGTACCACGTCAGGAACAGGAGGCCGCCGTAAACCAGCAGCACCACGGCGCTGACCCGCAGCATGAGGCCGACCGTCCGGGTGTAGAGGTTCGTGCTGTATTTGAAGCCGAGGTTGAACATCCGGAACGTCCAGCCCAGCGCGAAGTTGACCAGCGGCGCCAGGAACCAACCGGCGACCGCCAGGACCGCCGCCGAGGCCCACGGCAGGACAATCGGGAAATTGGCGATCCCTGCAGTAACGGGGAGACCCCAATGGAGCAGGTCCAGCGTCCGCGGAGTGGCGCCGAGGACGTAGCCCAGCCAGCCGAAGATCAGCACGAGCGCCAGCCGTGGCAGGGCCTCGTAGCGTCCCGCCTGGCGCGGCTTGAGCAGCAGCGCGCACAGGGCCGGGCTGAGCGTCAGCGAGTTGAACATCGAGATGACGGTCGAAACGGCGATGGTCAGCGCGAATTGGCGGAAGAACTGGCCGGTGATGCCCGTGATGAACGCGCACGGGATGAACACCGCCGACAGCACCAGGCCGATCGCCAGCACCGGGCCGGACACCTGCTCCATCGCCTTGACCGTGGCGTCATGAGGATTCATGCCCTCTTCAATGTGGTGTTCGACGGCCTCGACGACGACGATGGCGTCGTCCACGACGATGCCGATGGCCAGCACCAGGCCGAACAAAGTCAGGTTATTCAGGCTGAAGCCCATGAAGGCCATGACGGCGAAGGTGCCGACGATCGCCACCGGCACGGCGATGAGCGGAATGATCGCCGAGCGCCAGTTCTGCAAGAACAGCAGCACGACGACGGCCACCAGGATGACGGCGTCGCGCAGGGTGTTGAAGACCTCGCCGATGGACTCGTTGATGAACGGCGTGGTGTCGTAGACGATCTGGTAGCCCAGGCCGCGCGGAAAGCGCTTTTTCAGATCTTCCATCTTTTTGTTGACGGCGTCGGCCACCTGGAGGGCGTTGGAGCCGGGCAGCTGGTAGACGGACAGGGCCACCGACGGCTGGCCGTCCAGCGTGCAGCTCTGGTCGTAGGTCATGGCGCCCAGCTGGACGTTGGCCACGTCGCGGAGGTGGACGGGCCGGCCCTGCGCGTCGGTGGCGACGACCATCTCCTCGAACTGCGACACGTCGGACAGCCGGCCCAGCGTCGTCATCGTGTACTGGAAGACCTGGCCCTTGGGGACGGGCGGTTGGCCGATCTGGCCGGCCGCAACCTGGATGTTCTGCTGCGCGATGGCGGCGACCACGTCGTCGGAGGTGAGGTTGAGCACCGACAGTTTCTGCGGATCGAGCCAGACGCGCATGCTGTAATCGCGCTGTCCGAGATAGGTGATGTCGCCGACGCCGGGCAGGCGGGCCAGCTCGTCGCGCAGCTGGATGGTGGCGTAGTTGCTCAGGTCGATGGCGTTGCGGCTGCCGTCCGGCGAGTAGAGGTTGACGATCATCAGTACGCTGGACGATTTCTTGGTGACGGCGATGCCGCGGCGCTGCACCAAAATCGGCAAGATCGGCTGGGCCAGCGACACGCGGTTCTGGACCAGCACCTGGCTGATGTTCAGGTCGGAGCCGGGCTTGAACGTCACGGTCAGCGTGTAGTTGCCGTCGTTGGTGCATTGCGATGACATGTACAGCATGTTCTCGACGCCGTTGACCTGCTGCTCGATGGGCGCGGCCACGGTATCGACGACGGTTTGGGCGTTGGCGCCGGGGTAGTAGGCCGCCACCTCAACGGTCGGCGGCGTGATCTCCGGGTACTGCGCGATTGGCAGCGTGAACAGGGCGATGCCGCCGCCGAGCGTGATGACGATCGACAGCACCGAGGCGAAGATCGGACGGTTGATGAAAAAGCGAGAGAACATACCGCCCCCTACTTTCGCGTCGCTGGAACGTCCGCCCCGCTGGGCGGCCCTTGCGCGTCGGTCCCGTGTGCGCCATTGCCATTGCCGTTCGGTTCGGCCGGCGGCATGGTGGGCGACTCGCGGAGCGAGCGGCCGTCGCCGTCGCCGGCCGCTCGCGGAATGAGCGGCCTACCGCGCCGTTCCCGCGCAACCTCTCCCGCCCAGTGCCACAGCCGCCCGCCCATCCGCCGAACGTAGGCGAACGTGAGTACGTCGAGCGCCATCTTTCCGGCGTGCTTCGCCTCCGGCGTGTTGAACGGCCACAGCTCGCTGAACCACTCGATGACGTAGAAGAACACCGGCGTCAGAAACACGCCGAACAGCGTCACGCCCAACATGCCGCTGAAAACAGCGACGCCCAGCGTCTGGCGCATCTCCCAGCCGGCGCCCTTCGACACCATCAGCGGCACGACGCCGAGGATGAACGCGAACGAGGTCATCAGGATCGGCCGCAGACGCAGCTTCACCGCCTCCAGCGTGGCCTCGCGCCGCGGCAGGCCGGCGTCGCGCTTCAGCTTGGCGAACTCGACAATCAGGATCGCGTTCTTGCTCGCCAGGCCGACCAGCACCACGAAGCCGATCTGCGTGAAGATGTTGATGTCGCCGGCCGTCGCCCAGAATCGGTGCGACAGCCAGACGCCGGCGATCGAGCTGAGCAGACACATCGGCACGACGAGGATGACGGCCAAGGGCAGCGCCCAGCTCTCGTACAGGGCGGCCAGCACCAGGAACACGCCCAGCACCCCCAGCGCGAACAGCACCATCGCCGTGTTGCCCGACTGCTGCTGGATGTAGGTGATCTCCGTCCATTCGTAGGCCATCGTCTTGGGCAGGTTCTGGTTGGCCAGCGCCTCCATCATCTTGATGGAATCGCCGGAACTCACGCCCGGCATGGTGTCGCCGTTGATCGCGGCCGCCGGGTACATGTTGTAGCGCGTCAGAAGCAGCGGACCGTTAATGTCCGTCACATCGCCCATCGCGCCCAACGGGACCATGCCGCCGGTCTTGTTGCGGACCATCAGCCGCCGCACGTCCTCGACGTGATTGCGGAACTCGCCCATCGCCTGCACGTTGACCTGCCAGGTGCGGCCGAACAGGTTGAAGTCATTGGCGTACAGCGAGCCGAGGTAGATCTGCAAGGTGCTGAACACGTCGCCGGGATTGACGCCTAGCCGCTCACACTGCTCGCGGTTGAGGTCGAAGTATTTCTGCGGCGACTTGACCGTGAAAATGGTCATCAGCCCCTTCAGCTTCGGGGGGTCGTAGGTCTTCCCTTCGGGCGGGGCGGGTATGGGCTGATTCGTGCCGGGCGGCGGCGCGGGGATGGACTCCAGGGCGCGGCCGTCGGGGCCGAGGCCCCCGACGCGGGTGGCGAGCGCCACGAGCTTGTCGGTCTGGTCCTGCAGTCGCTTCGGGTCGTTGTCGCCGCGGTCCTCGACGATGAACTTGAAGCCGCCGCCCGTGCCCAAGCCGGCGACCGGCGGCGGGCCGAAGATCGCCACGCGGGCCTCCGGCACCTTCTTCGCTAACTCCTGATTCAGCCGATCCGCGATGGCCGTGCTGGTCATGTCCGCCGTTTTGCGCTGATCAAAGGGCTTGAGCGGCAGGAAGAACATGCCGAAGTTGGGGCCGAAGGCGCCAAGCACGAACGACTGCCCCGCGATGGCGATCGAATGGCCGACCCCCTTCTCGTCCTGGCAGATCCGATCGACCCGGGCCACGACCTCCTTGGTTCGCTCCAGCGAGGTGGCGTCCGGCAGCTGGAGGCTGACCAGCAGGTAGCCCTTGTCCTGGCTGGGGATGTAGCCGGTCGGCAGCTGGTTGAAGCCCCAGTACGTCAGGCCGAGCATGGCCGCATACAGGACCAGGACCAGGACGCTGACGCGCAGCAGCATGCCGACGACCCGCGTGTAGGCTTTGGTCGCGTGCCGGAAGGCGAAGTTGAAAAGCCAGAAGAACCAGCCCAGGCCGAAGAACAGAACGCGACCGATCGGGTCCCGCTTCGCCCCCTTGGGCTTCAGGAAGAGGGCCGCCAGGGCCGGGCTGAGGGTTAGCGAGTTGAGCGCCGAGATGATCGTCGAAACGGCGATGGTCAGGGCGAACTGGCGGAAGAACTGGCCGGTGATGCCCGTGATGAACGCGCACGGCACGAACACCGCCGACAGCACCAGGGCCACGGCGATCACCGGGCCGGACACCTGTTCCATCGCCTTGATCGCGGCCTGTTTGGGTTGCAAGCCCTCTTCGATGTGGTGCTCGACGGCCTCGACGACGACGATGGCGTCGTCCACGACGATGCCGATGGCCAGCACCAGGCCGAACAGCGTCAGGTTGTTCAGCGAAAACCCAATCGCCGCCATGACGGCGAAGGTGCCGATGATGGCCACCGGCACGGCCGTCAGCGGGATGATCGTCGAGCGCCAGCTCTGGAGGAACAACAGCACCACGATCGCCACCAGGATGATGGCCTCGACCAGCGTCTTGACCACCTCGACGATCGACTCGGCGACGAACGGCGTCGTGTCGTAGGCCGTTGAGTAGTCCATGCCGGGCGGGAAGCGTTTTTTCAGCTCCTCCATCTTGGCCCGGATGCGGTCGGCGGTGGCCAGGGCGTTGGCGTCGGGCAGCTGGAACACCGCGACGCTGGTCGAGGGATGGAAGTCCAGCGTGTTCGACACGTCCTGGCTCTTGGGAGCGATTTCCGCATAGCCGATATCTTTGATCCGTATCACACGGCCGTCCGGCGTGGTGCGGAGGATGATGTTCTCGAACTGCTCCGGCGTGGAGAGCCGGCCGAGGGTGGTGAGCGTGAACTGGTAGGCCTGTTTGCCGCTCGAGGGCGGCTGGCCGAGCTGGCCGGCCGCCACCTGAATGTTCTGCTCCTTGACGGCGGCGACCACGTCCATGGCGGTCAGGCCGCGGGCCGCCAGCTGATCGGGGTCGATCCAGACGCGCATGCTGTAATCTTGCTCGCCGAACAGAAACACGTCGCCGACGCCGTCCAACCGCTTCATCTCATCCGCAATGTAGATGTAGGCGTAGTTGCTGAGGAAGAGCTGGCTGTAGCGATCGTCGGGCGAGTAGAGGCTGACGGCGAGAAGGATGTCGGGGTTGCGCTTGCGCGTGGTGACGCCGATCTGGCGGACCACGTCGGGCAGCTGCGGCAGGGCGAGGTTGACGCGATTCTGCACCAAAACCTGGGCGAAATTGAGATCGACGCCGGGCTTGAAGGTTACGCTCAGGCTGTAGGAGCCGTCGTTGCCCGCTTGCGAGGACATGTACATCATGTTCTCGACGCCGTTGACCTGCTGCTCGATGGGGGCGGCCACGGCCTCGGCCACCACCCGCGCGTCGGCGCCGGGATAGGTGGTCATGACGGTGATGCTGGGCGGCGTGATCTGCGGATACTGGGCGATGGGCAGCGTCCAGACGGCGACGCCGCCCGTCAGGGTGATGATGATGGACACCACCGTGGCGAAGATCGGCCGGTCGATGAAGAAGCGCGAGAACAAGGTGCGTCTCCCGCATCAGGAGTCAGGCGTCAGGAGTCGAGCGGCGATTTGGGGCGTCATTCCTTCTTGCCCGCGTTCTGTCCCTTGGCCCCTGATCCTTGATCCTTGACTCCCGCCCCCTGGTCGCCGGCCGTCAGGTCGCCGCGCGGCATGGCGATCGTGTTGCGGATGCGCACCTTGCCCTTGTCGCGGACGCGCTGGAGGCCGTTCAAAACCACCTTGTCGCCGAGGCCCAGTTTGTGGTCGGGGCTGAGGTCTTCTTCAATGACGCGGAGGCCGTTCTGCTCGGGGCCGGTCGTCACGTAGTGAGCGCTGACGGTGCAGTCGCCGTTGGCGTCGGGCGGGCCGACGACGTAGAGCAGCTTGCGGCCCTGGTCGCTGACGAGGCAGGCCTCGTTGATGAGGATGGACTGGCGCGGCGGGCCGATCGGCAGCTGGATGCGGGCGAACATGCCGGGCGAGAGCAGGCGCGGCGCGGGGTTGTGGCCCTCGCCGGTCGGGGCCACCGGGTTGGGGAACTCGCCCCACATGCGCAGCGTTCCGGTCTGCACGTTCTCCTGGTTGTCCACGATCTTGATGAAGCCGGGATGCCGCGGCTTGTTCAGCTCGACCGGGGGCGAGGCCTGCGCCTCCGGGGAAGAAAGGGATTTCCTCCGCTTCGCGTCCTTCTGCACGTCGTCCTCGGTGTAGTTGAAGCTCATGCCCTCGTCGGACAGGGCCAGGTTGACGGGAAGGTCGTTGCCCTTGAGGGAGGTCGGGGGGATCACGCCCTCATCGACGAGTTTGTGGATGCGCAACAGCGTTCGTTCATCCACGTCGAAGTAGGCGTAAATCGGATCGAGTTGAACGACGTTGGCCAGGACCGTGACGTTGGCCGTGACGAGGTTGCCCGGATCGACAAAGTGCCGGCTGATGCGGCCGTCGAACGGGGCCTTGATGTCGGTGAAATCCACGTTGTACTGCGCGGTCTGCTGCACGGCTTTCGCCTTGGTGTAGGCGTCGAGGTCTTGCTGAAGGTTCGCGGCTGGCGTCGCGATGGGCGAGGCCACGTCGCGCTTGTAGACGTCCGCCGCCGTCGCGGTGTCCGCCTTCGCCTGATCGAGAGCGGCCTGGTAGAGCCTCGGATCAATCTTGAACAGGGGCGTGGCCTTGGCGACGTCGGTCCCCTCCTTCGGCATCGGCTCCGGCAACAGGTAGCCCGTGACCTGGGCGACCAGATTCACGTTCTGCTCCGCCTGGACGTTGCCGGTGAAGACCGCATAGTCGGTGACGTACTCCTGGACCGGCACGGCGACGTCCACCTCCGGCGTCTTGAGGACGGCCGGCGGCGGCGGCGGCGAGCAGCCGACCACCGCGAACCCCGTCAGCAAGGCCGCGGCGATCCCTGTCGGCCAGAAGACGACGCCGTGAACTCGCTTCCCCACCGTAAGACTTCCGGGCTTTGTGTTCATGCTTCTCTCGACCGTCCGGAAAGGGAACCCTTGAAGCGGACTGACTGGTCAGTATCGTTATAGTTTACCCTGACTCCATTTTCTGTCAATCGGAACCCGGGCACTGGGGGTGCCCCTTTGGATTTTGGAGGTCAGTTGTTCCAGTAGGCGTTCCACTCGGGGCCGTGGGCCAGCGCGCAGAACTCCACCAAGGGCCCCACGTGTTCCACCTTCCAGCGCGCTCCCGTCTGTTTCAGCCGCCGGTTCACCAACTGCTTGATGGAGCCCTCGATCAGCCCGCTGCCGATCGACTGGCCCCGTCGCAACCGCAAGGCGTAGTTGAGGCGGCCCTGATGCCCCGCGAAGTAGTTCAAGGCTTCGCCCAACGCCGCCCCGTCCCCGCCAGCCGGCAGCCGTCCGCCCAACTCGCCCACCCACTCCGCCACCCCCCCGTAGCCGTCCTCCAGCAAGCGGGTTCGCCCCCGCTCCGCCTCCAAACGCGCCTGGGACGTCCCCTCCCCGAACACCCGACGCGCCGCCTCCGCCACGTGCTCGGCCCCGTGGTGAATGTCCAGGTTCTCCGACGCCCCGGCGAACCGACGCGCCGACAGGTTCCAGATCCACTCCGCCCCGTCCCCCGACACGTTCAACTGCGTCGGGTCCGTCAGATCCAACCGACATGCCTCCGCCGCGCAACGCTCGCCGAACGCCGACGCCTCCTCGACCGCCGCGATCACCGAGCGAACCGACGGGGCCGGCAGGTCCCGCTTGTCCCAGGCCGACGCCTCGGCCGGCTCGCCCCGCTCCCGGCAGGCGAAGACGGCCACCTTCACGTCGCGCCAGCCCTCCTGCGTGTTGACCTTGCCGGCGTCGATGTGCAACTCCCGGTCGCCCGGGGCGGCCGCGAACGCCTCCGCCGTCGCCCGTTCCTCGCGCCGGGCCGTCGCCCGCGCCGCCTCCTGGTGGCAGAGGCGGCGGATCGTCTCGTCGTCCAACTCCCAACGGGCCAACTCCGTCAGCAACGTCTCGGCCTGGGCGAACGACTGCTGCACCCCGGCCAGGCAGGCCATGCGGCGGGCGGCGGCGGTCAGGTAGCCGTCCAGGCCCAATACGCGGTCGGCCCCGAAATCGCCTTGACCGCAGACCGGGCAGGTGAAATACCGGCGATCCACGTCGATCGGCCCGACGGCGGTCAGGGCGCGACGCTCGTGCCGCCCCTTGGAGAGGCCGGCGTGGCCGCACGCGCAGTCCCCGGCGCGGGCGGCCCCCCTTTTTGTTCGGCCGCCTCGATGCGTCTCTGCACGGCGGCGGCGAGGCCGGCACGCAGCAGCGCCGGCCCGTCGCGGAGCGCGACCTGCTCGCAGGCGGCCAGCACCGTGCCGTCGGGGGCGGTCTGAGCGACCTGCCGCATCTGGGTGAAAAAGGCGATGGCCTGTTCCAGGCCGAGCCGCTCGCGTTCATCGCGATATTCGATTGTCAGCACCGGCATCGGAATCCCTCCCAAAGAACCCAATTCCCTCAGCACGGCGTTCTAACAATCCGCCACTCCAAAATCGAGAGGGACACCCGGCACTGGCGCCGCGGGGGCAAGTTGCAAGGGCTGTGCCGTCGAGGGCGCGGAGGGGAAATGCCACCAGCCCGAAGCGCGAGGGCGTAGGGGCGGGGTCGCCCCGCCCCTACGCCCTCGCGCTTCGGGCTGGTTCCGCTGCTTTGCGTCGGTCACTTCGTGGCCAGGTCCGCCTGGACGGCCTGGAGGATCTCGCCGGTGTCCTCGTTCTGCACGAACGCCACCAGGCGCAGATCCTTCAGCTCGACCGGCGGCGCCTTGCCGAAGATACCGACGCCTTCCACGGCGTTTTTCGTGGCCTCCTCGACGCTCTTCTTCACCTCCGCCAGGTCGATCGTGAGGATCTGATTGCCGGCCTTCTCCTTGAGGGCTTGGCCCTTGACGGCGTCCTTGAGGCCGTCCTCGCCGACGAAGGCGCGGACGACGTCGTGGTGCATCGACACCTTGTTGGAGCCAGTGTAGGCGATCTCCGGTTCCACCACCGCGATTCGCAGACGGACGTTCTCGCCCATTTCCGCCAGGTCGGACCAATCGACCTTGGCGTATGTCTTGCCTTCCTTGAACTTGGTCGTCAGCTTCAGATGGGCCTTGGCCGGCTTTTCCAGCAGGGGCTGGAGGAGGTGGTTGTACTCGTCGTACTTGTCCTGGGCGTCGTCCTCGCTGCGGCCGCCGGCCGGGGGGCCTTCCTTGCCGTTGACAAACACCGTCGGCGTGCCCTCGATCTTGTAGAACTTGGCCCGCTCCTCGTTGTCGGGGATGGTCAGGGGGTCGCCCTTCGGGATGTGCAAGTGGTACTCCAGGAACACCACGTCGGCGGGCTTGTAGCTCTGGTTGAGGGCGTCGAAGGCCATGTCGGCCGTGACGCACGGCGGGCACTGGGCGCCGGTGAACAGCTCCACCAGCACCACGTCGTCGCCCGCGCCCTTGCGGCCGGCGTAGACCTGCGGGGCCACCACGGGGATCTTTTCCAACCGCTGCTCGACCTCCTTGGCCTCGTCCTTCTTGTCCGACGCCGTCAGGGCGGCGGCCAACGTCCGCAGCACGCGTCGCTGCACGCCGGCCGAGTCCTTCTTCGCGTCCACCGACTTCTCCGCCTGGCGGGCGTACTCCAGCGCCAGGGCGCCGAAGCCCTTCTGGTCGGCGAGGGTCTCGGCCACGGTGAGGATGATTTCCCGATGCCAGCGTGGGCCGTACGGCTCCGACCACTGGACGGCCTTGTCGGCCCAGCCGCGCACCTCTTCGGGCTTGGCCATCTTGTCCGCGGCGCCGCGGAGCAGCTCGACGATTGTGCCGACGCCCTCGGCCGTTCCTGCCTGCTTGGCCAGGTCCTCTTTCAGCTGATCGTAGGGGTCGAAGCTGGTCAGGGCGGTCTTGTCCATCTCGGCGGGCACGGCCTTGCCGTTGAGGAGGACGGAGCCGCGGATCTTGTCGCCCTGCTTGGGGACGGCGCCCTCGAACGGCAGGGTCAGACCTTGCTGTTCGAGGCGGAGGTCGAACTTGAGGACGCCGTCGGCGACGGCGACGTTCTGCACCTTGGCCTCGGGGACCTTCTCGGCGGCGTCGGCCGTCCCAGTCCACTTGCCGTCCTTGGATTCGAGCTTCACCAGCCAGGTGGCGCCCTGGAAGGGGAGCGTCATCTTCCAGGCGCCGGCCGGGGCCGGCGCCTCATCCGCCGCCCGGACGGCGCCGGCCTGGACGAGCAGCAGCCCGGCCATCAGGGCGCCCAGTGATCGAGCCATGAGTGATTCCTTTAGCAGTAATGGAGAGCCGAGAACCAGTAGACGCATTCCTCTACTGTATGGGAGCTGCGCGATCCGCACAAGAAGCCGGCCGGGTCGCTGTTACAGAGGGTCTGCGGCGAATAGACTCGCGATGTTCCGGTTCCCACGCTCTGCGTGGGAGCCAAGAGCGCCGCACCGAATTTTCCTCTTGGCGGCGCCGTCCGGTAAAGGGATAGTGAAGCAGGAACCCGGCGCCCGCCCGCGCCCTGGATCGGAGGACCGTCTCATGAACCGGATGATTCCCCGTCGGCTGCCGATCGTGTCCGCGGCGCTGTTCGCCGGCCTGGCGCTGTTCGCCGGCCCGGCCTCGGCCGCTCCGCTTAAGTCCGATTCCGTCGTCAAGGCGACGGCCGCCGCCGGCAAACCCGACGCCGACGGCAAGCAGACCGTCACGCTGACGCTGGCCATCGACAAGGGCTGGCACCTCTACGCCAACCCGGTCGGCTCGGAAGACCTCGCCTCGGTCCAGACCAACGTGAAGGTGAAAGCCGCCGCCGAGTTGCAGAACGTCAAGGTCGCTTACCCCGCCGGCACGAAGATCAAGGACGCCACGCTCGGCGAGTACATGGTGTACGAGGACAAGGCCGTCATCACCGTCAACGTGACGCGCACCAAGGGAGACGACAGCCCGCTGGAGCTGACTGTCAAGGTGCAGGCGTGCAGCGACGACAAATGCCTGCTGCCGGCGGAAGTGAAGCTGACGGCGGCGCCGTGAGCGATTTTTCCCATCCCGGTTAGCCGCGACGCGCAGCGGAGCGCTTCCTGCCAAGCGCTCCGCTGCGCGTCGCGGCTAACCGTCCCGAGGATAGCACCGATGTTGCGCGCGTCGTTGGTCATGGCGTTGCTTGCGGCCGGCGCGGACAAAGACAAGCCCGCCAACCACCTGGCCGGCGAGTCCAGCCCCTACCTCCTCCAGCACGCCCATAACCCGGTGGACTGGTACCCCTGGGGCGACGAAGCCTTTGCCAGAGCCAAAAAAGAGGGGAAATTGGTCTTCCTCTCCATCGGCTACAGCTCCTGCCACTGGTGCCACGTCATGGAGCAGGAGTCCTTCGAGAATCAGGAGATTGCGGACCTGCTTAACGAGGATTTCGTCTGCATCAAGGTGGACCGCGAGGAGCGGCCGGACATTGACGACGTTTACCTCACGTCGCTGTCGGCCATGCGCCGGCCGGGCGGTTGGCCGATGACGCTGTTCCTCACCGCCGACGGCAAACCCCTCTTCGGCGGCACCTACTTCCCGCCGGAAGACAGGCAGACGGGCGACGGCGACACGATCCCCGGCCTCAAGACCCTCATCAAGGCGGTGAAGAAGTTCCACGCCGAGCAGCCGAAAGAGCTGCAGCAGCAGGCCGATGACGTGGCCGAGAAGACGACCGCGCTGCTGGCCGGCCAGTCGCGCGGCGGTGCATTGATCGGCCTCGACCGCGACCTCGTCGCCGGCGCCGTGGACGCCCTCAGAGATCAGTACGATCGCACTTACGGCGGCTTCGGCAATCCCGACAGCAAGTTCCGCGGCCCGAAATTCCCCATGCCTCCGGCCTTGCTTCTGCTCCAGCACGAGGCCGCCCGCGATCGCAGGGGCGGGGCGACCCCGCCCCTACCCGCCGACATGGTTAGGATCACCCTCGACCACATGGCCCGCGGCGGCGTCTATGACCACCTCGGCGGCGGCTTCCACCGCTACAGCACCGAACGCACCTGGACCGTGCCGCACTTCGAGAAGATGCTCTACGACAACGCCCAGCTGCTGGAGGTGTACGCCCAGGCCTACCAGTCCACGAAGGCCCCGGCTTATCGAGCGCGTGCTGCGCCAGACGCTCGGTTTCGTGGAACGCGAGATGACCGCTCCGGAAGGGGGATTTTACTCGGCCCTCGACGCCGACGCGGACGGCGAGGAGGGACGGTTCTACGTCTGGACCGACGGCGAAATCGACGCGGCGCTGGGGAACAAGGACGATGCGGCCCTGTTCAAGCAGGTCTACGGGGCGGCCGGCGACCCGAATTTCGAGTCGAAGCGCATCCTCGTGCTGCCGGAGTCGCTGGCCGACCGGGCGCAGGAACTCAAGACGACGGAGGCGGAGCTGGAAGCGCGGCTGGCCCCGCTGCGGCGGAAGCTGTTCGACGCGCGGGCGAAGCGGCCGCGGCCGTTCCTCGACACGAAGATCCTGACCGGCTGGAACGGGGAGATGATCGCCGGAGAGGCGGCGGCCGGCATGGCGCTGGGGGACAAGAAGCCGATTGAGACGGCGGCCCGCGCCGCCGATTTCCTCCTCAGCCACATGCGCACCAAGGACGGGCGATTGCTGCGGACCTACGCCGCGGCGCCGGGCCAGAAGCCGGCGGCCCGCGTCGCCGCCTGCATCGACGATTACGCCTACCTCGTTCACGGTCTGCTCACGCTCCACGACGCCACCGGCGACAAGCGCTGGCTGGACGAGGCGAAGGCGCTGACGGACGCGATGATCCAGTATCACGCCGACAAGGCCGCCGGCGGCTTCTTCTCCACGGCCGACGACTCGCAAAAGCTGTTCGCCCGCGCCAAGGACCAGTACGACGGCGCCCAACCGTGCGGCAACAGCATGGCGGCGCGGAACCTGGTACGACTTTGGATTAAAACGGGAGAGGAAAAGTATGCGAAGGAGGCGGAGCGGACGTTCCAGGCGTTGGCCGTGCCGCTGAAGGACAATCCGGCCGGTCTGCCGGCGCTGGCGGACGCGCTGGCGCTGTACCTGGATGCGAAGGAAAAGAAGAAGTAAGAGGGCGAGCGGCGCGGCGTCAGCCCGCCGGTAGGGCTTCACTGCCGGGCTGACGCCGCGCCGCTCGCCGACTCGTCATTTCTTGTCGGCCGGGGGGTTGACGTACTCAACGGTCGCCGCCTTGCAGAACGCCTCGAATGTCATCTTGCCGGACCCCACATCGTCGAGCTGCTTCTTCGTCACTGTGACGACGAGCTTGGCCGGCAGCGTTCCCGGGGCCTCGGTCGCCTTGTTCGCCGTCGCGGCGCCGCCGCCGGTCAAGTCCTCCGCTTTCTTCGCCAGCTCGGACGCCCTTTTGAGCATCGCAGAGGCTTCGTTGTCGGAGTTCCCCGCCTGGACATAGGCCGCGGCCAGCTTGTTGCACACATCGACCGCGGTCAGCAGGCCGGCGACCTGATCCTCTTTGCTCGACGAGGGAGTCACGGACTGTCCCATCTGTTGCAGGGCCTTCTGGTAGGTTTCGATCGCCTCCTTGGTCTTGCCCTGCTTCATGTGCAAGTCGCCGAGCAGGACGGCGTTGCGGGCGTCGGTCATCCACGCCGGCGTTCCGGGAACCTGCGGCTCCACGGAGCTTGGGGCTTTCGCGGGTTGCCCCTGCTGCGTGGGCGAGCCGGGCGTTCCCCGTGAATCGGACTTGTTCGCGTAGTTGTACCACCCGTCGGGAAGAGCCTGCCACGTCGTCAGCGGCAGATTCGGCTGACCGGGATTCCACGGATTCTGATGGCAATTCGCGCAATTAGCGGCGCCGCGGAAGGTGACGGCAACGCTGATCCGCTCACCGTCGGCGAGGGCGCTGAAGTGTTTGCCGTTGTCGGCCAGGGCCTTGAGGATCACCTCCGACAGCGGCTTGTGCGCGGGGACGGTCTTGCCCGGCTGGTCCGGCGTTTCGCCGTGAATCTCCTTGCGGATGCGGTCCCAGTCGTCGGGCGGCGCCTTGCCGCCCGTGCCGGGGTCGTTTCTCGGCAGCGGGTCGAACCCCGTGTAGGGCAGCGTGGCGGTGTAGACGACGCCGTAGTCCTTCAGGTAGACGCCCTCGGTCTGCGGCACCGGATGCCCGACGATCCCTGACCAGCCCTGACCCGGCTGTTGGGGGTAGGTGTTGTGGGTGGTGACGATCGGCGCGTTGAAGTTGAAGATGAAAGGCGACCCTCCCTTGCCGTGGAACCCGTATTCCTCCGCGAAGGCGCCGTCCAGCAGCCGCCGCATGATTTCGATGTCTTCCTGCATGTCCGCGGCGGGAGAGGGCGCGGCCCTCACCTTCTGGACGAAGTCAACATCGGACGGCTGGATGGCCGGAACGCCTGGCGGGACGTATTGGGCCGGGGCAGGCGCGGCGACAGCGGCCAGCCCCAGCAGGGCGGCCGCCCAAGGGAACGTGCGGTTCACGGGTTGACTCCTTTACGGTTGGAGAACTGGGCGACGTACAGGGCGTCGAAGTCCTTTTGCATGTCGCGGAGGCGCTCGGCGGACAGGCCTTGCCACTGGCGCATCTGCTCGCGGATACGGGCGATTTCCTGGCCGCGCTGCTCGTCACGGTCGCGGCCGTCGTCGGCCAGCGCCTGCGTCAATTCGCTTAACAGATTCAGACGATCCTTTATAGAGTCAATGTCGTGCGGGTCCACCGCCGCGACGGGCGCGGCCCGCGGCGGCTGGACGGCGGGCGGCGCCGGCGGCGGAACGGGCATGGCGGGCGGCTGACCCCAGCGCACGACCAGTTCAGAAGACCCGATACGAACCTCCAGGCGGGAAAGCCCCATCACCGCCGCAATGAGGACCGCCGCCGCGCACGCCGCCACGGCCACGCGGCGCCAGCGGCGGACGCGCCGCGCCTGCCGCTCGGCGGCCGCTCGGTAGACGGCTGCCGTATCCACCCGGACCTCGGGGGCCGGCGCCGCGGCGAGCAGCGATCGCACCTGGCGCATGGCCGCCTCCTCGCGCCGGCACTCGGGGCAGCCGTCCAGGTGACGCTGGACTTCGGCCCGCGCCTCAGGCGGCAGCGCTTCGTAGACGAATTCCGGCAGGGCCGCACGGACCTCGGGGCAGTTCATGGCGTGATTTCCTCGGGGCCGTAGCCCAGTTGCTCCAGCCGCGCCCGCAACCGGGCCAGGGCGGCGGCGAAGCGCGACTTGATCGTGCTGGCCGGCGCGCGGTCAGGCGCGCGATCTCCTCAAACGACAGGCCCTCGTCGTGGCGCAGGGCCAGGGCCACGCGCATCGGCTCCGGCAGCTCCGCCGCCGCGCGGGCCAGGGCGCCGGCCAGCTCGCCGCGCCGGCACAGCGTCTCGGCCGGCGCCGCGGGGTCCAGAGGCTCGGCCCCGTTCAGCGGGGCGACGTCGCGCTTCCGGCGGCGGCCGGCGTCGCGGGCCACGTTCAGCGCGATGCGGAACAGCCAGGAGGGGAAAGCCCCGTTCTCGCGGTAGCGGCCTGCCGACTGGTAGACGCGCAGGAACACTTCCTGGCAGAGGTCCTGCACGCGGTCGGCCCGGCCGACGTAGCGGAACAGGAAGCGCGCGACCGGACGACGCCAGCGCTCGACGAGGGCCTCGAAGGCCGCGCCGTCGCCGCGTCGCCAGCGTTCCATCCAGTCGGCGTCGTGCGTGCCCATGCCATTAGAGTAAACGCACTGCGCCGCCGGATCGACGAAGGGGCGGCGGGAATTCGGGCAGCCTCCCCGCCGGTCTTATGGGTCTGATAGGACCCACAAGACCCATAAGACCCATCACGCCATCGAAAATCGGCGGTCGCGCCTCGCGCCAACGATGGCAACCGCCGCCCCCGGCCCGTAGATTGTCTGTGCCGTCGATCCGGCGGGGCCGGTCGGCCCCGCCGACGGCCGCAGCCGAGGAGGTGGGCCGATGGGACCCGAAACGTGGTGGATCGTGGGCGTCGTCGTCGTAGCCGTGGTGCTGATCCTCGCGGCCGTCATGATCTATAACGGCCTGGTGGGCAAAAAGGTCGAGACGGAAAACGCCTGGTCGCAGATCGACGTGCAGCTCAAGCGGCGGCACGACCTCATCCCCAACCTCGTGGAGACGGTCAAGGGCTACGCCGCCCACGAGAAGGGGACTCTGGAGAGCGTGATCGCGGCGCGGAACACGGCGATGGGCGCCCACGGCCCGGCCGAGCAGGCGGCGGCGGAGAACGCGCTGACCGGGACGCTGCGGTCGCTGTTCGCCGTGACGGAAGCCTACCCGGACCTCAAGGCCAACCAGAATTTCATGGGACTGCAAGAGGAATTGACGGCGACGGAGAACCGCATCGGCTTCTCGCGCCAGCACTACAACGACGTGGTCGGCCAGTACAACACGACGCTGATGCGCTTCCCGACGAACCTCGTCGGCGGCCTGTTCGGCTTCCGGCAGGTCGAGTTCTTCCAGCTCGACGCCGCCGAGGTCGCGGCCGTGCGCCAGGCGCCGCAGGTGAAGTTTTAGGCGGACTCCGTTATCCGGTCGAGACGCTTCTGGGGCTGCTCAGCTCGGGCATGACGATCGACGAGATCCTGGCCGACCGCGAGCGCGACGACCTCGAACTCGGGCGCGCCGGCGTGGTGGTTCGCGGGCAGGTCCGGCAGCGCAAGAATCGCCGTAAGAGTCGCCCCTCTACCCCTCCCGCAGCTGATTGTTGCGGTACGCCTGCGCCAGCCGCTCCAGCCAGCCCACCATCCGCCGGATCTCCTCGCCGCGCTCCGTGTCGCCCACGCGCCGCGGTCGCTCCTCCCGACGCAGCTCCGACACCGTCGGGATGATGTCCACGCCGTCGCGCACCGCCGCCTCCACCGACTCGAAATGATGGTGTTTCGCCAACAGCGTCCGATCCGCCTCCAGCACCAGCGTGTAGCCGTGGTCGCCGTACGCTTCTGAAAACGCCCCGTCGATCGTCACCGCCTTGCCGCTGCGCTTCACCGGCGACTCGCCCTTCTCGATCTTCACCGGGACGTGGCCGTTCACGATCAATCCGCGCCGGATCGACGCCGAATTCCTTTAATATCCGGTCGCAAAAATCCACTTCATGGATCAGGTGGAAGTACGGGTTCTTCGTTTCTACGTGCGTCGCGGCATCGGCGATAAAATCGATCTCCAGCGTGGCGATGCGGTCCTTGCCGAACAGCGGCGAACGCGGGCCGCACCACAGATACCACGCCAGGTCGCGCTCCCGGTCGGTCGGCCGCTCCAGCGCCCGCGCCAGCAGGTCGTCGAGGGCGTCGAACAGGGCCTTGCCGCGCCGCGGCCGGCCGTCCACCGCCAGCTCCTGAAACTCGCCGTGCTCATCGACGGGGACGCAGCCGTGGAAGATCAGGCAGTCGTCGCGCCGCACGTGCATCGATCCGTGATCCTTCAAAAACCGCATGTGTTCCCAGAGTTTCTGGCTGCGCAGAAACGACAGCCGCAGCCGGGACATGCACGCCTTTTCCTCTGGCGAAAGGTCGTAGGGCCGCGACGGGTCGAGTGTGGGGAGGTGCGCGTCCCGCAGCGGGTGCGCCTTGCCGTCCACTACGATCGTCCCCGCGGCGCGGTCGATCCGGTGCAGCAGCCGGCGGTCGTCCAGGCCCCAGTCCGGGTTGCGGGCGATGGTCTGGCCCTCCAGCTTGAACTGCATCACCGCGGCCGCCTTCTGCATTCGGGCCATGGTCAGGCGGTCGCGCAGACCCTCGCCGCGCGGGACGTGGCACGGCGCCGGGTCGTCGGCGTAAACCGCACGCACGAGATGCTCCAGAGGCTGCATGGGGATGCCGTAGCCCTCTTCCAGCTGCGACAGCCGGCGGTAGCGGCAGGAGATGCGCAGCACGTGGGCGATCAGGGCCTCCTGACCGAGGCAGGCGCCGAGCCACGCGGCGTCGTGGTTGCCCCAGATGAAACGCATGCTCGGCTGCCATTGGAGGTACTCGACGACCCGGTCGCCGCGCGGGCCGCGGTCCCAGCAGTCGCCGGCGATAACCAGCTCATCGACGGCCAGGTTGCGCACCACCCGCACCGTCAGCCGCGTCGCCTCCAGCGCCCGCCCGTGCCGCACCAGGGCGTCGATCAGGGCGTCGTGGTAGGCCTGCCGGTACTCGCCGGCCGGTTCGTTGAGAAGCTCCCGAAAGAGGTCGCGATACTCCTCGGGAAAGACACGGGCGGCGTGCTGCACGGTGTAGCGCTGGGCCAGTGAACGGACCACCGTGAACAGGCGGCGCAGGGTGCGCTGGTAGAACGCGCGCTCGGCCGTGGGGTCGGTCAGCGACGGCCCCAGGCGCTCCAGCGTCTCGCGCGGGTAGAAGATGAGGGCGAGCAGTTCCTGCATCTCGGTCGGCGACAGCCGGTCGGCGAACAGGCGCTCGACGACCGGCCGCAACATGCCGGAGGCGTTGTTGATGACGTGGCGCAGTTTGCGGTCCTCGCCGTGGACGTCGCTGATGACGTGGACGGCGCCCTTGGGCAACATGCACTCCGCCGACAGCCGGGCGATCTCCGCCGCGACGGCGTCGCGCGTCGGAAGCTGCCGGGCGAGCGGCCGCAGGGCCGTGAGTTCGTCGTCGGTCAGACGGACGGAAACCGGGTCGAGAGCGTTCATGGGCCGGGGCCTCGGGGAATGGTCGGCTTGCGTCTTTACAATAACCTATGTGGTAGAATCAGCCGGAATAGGTGCGCCTCCTGACCGGCCCTCCAAGAGGGACCCTTTCCATGAGCGATCCGCCCCTTCCCGTTGTCCGGTACATGATCGTTTGCGACGACATTCTCACCGATCCGCGCCGACCCGGAAAGCCGATGCTGGTCGGGTTGATCTGCCTGATTGCGCCAGATGGAAGCTCACCCTATCCGTTCTGGCTCGACCAAATGTCTGTTCTCCTTATTCTCACAGAGGGGAGGGGCGTGGGATCTTGCCAGCTGAGGCTGGTGTTCGAGGAAACCGGGCAGGTGGTTTGGGAAACCACGCCTCAGCCGGTGGCCTTCGGTCTGGACCCTTTGGCCCTGCACGGCATCGTCTTTCGGGACCGCCACGTGCCGTTTCCATCCGCAGGGGTGTACTTCGTTCAATTCTGGTATAATGACCATCTGCTTGCCCAACAACCCGTGCGGGCGAGGTGAGGCTCATGAAGGAAGAAGAAAATGGGTCGGCCCCCTGCGATGTGATCAACCAAATCATTTGGCAGGGAACCCCAACGGCGCAGCAGATCTGTTCGGCAGATCCTACCGGGACGGCGGGCTGTGCGATCATCACGGAGTTTGTCGGGCTGGGGCGCCCGACCAGCGAGACGGTCGCGCAGCGCCAGCGGACAGAGCCTAAAACGGAAACGTCTCATCCATCGGCGCCGCCGCCAGCTCCGTGAGGAACGCCGCCAGCCGCTCGACCAGCACGTCCATCAGCCGCCGGCCCTTCTCCGCCGTCGCCGCCGACGGGTCGCCCATACCGGTGTCCGCCGTCGCCAGGTGCCACGGCCTTGTCAGTGCAATCCAACCCTTGTTGACGGCGTCGAAGCGCGACGGCCTTACCGCCCCGTCCCCGGCCTGGTCCATGTGCATCAGTTCGGGGAAGAAGGCCAGGCCGAGACTGCTCTCCACTTCGTCGGCGTGTTCGCCGGGCCTCTCAAACAGGCCGGGGTAAACGTCCTTCGCCATGCGGAACCAATCGCACACGCACAGGAAGACGCCGGTGCGGTGGTGCAGCTCGCGCGTCAGCGGCTTCAGCTCGTTGCCGCCGTGACCGTTCAGCAGCACCAGTTTCCGCACCCCCTGCCGCTCAAGCGAATCCGCCAGATCGGTCAGCAGCGCCAGCAGCGTGGTCGGCGTCACGCTGCACGCCAGGGCGCCGGGGATTTTGAGGTGGTTCGTGTTGACGCCGTAGGGGATCGCGGGCAGCAGGGCGACGCAAGCCCCGGCGTCCCAGGCGCGCTGGCACGCCAGTCGGCCCAGCGTTTCGACCTGAAACGTGTCGGTGCCGTAGGGCATGTGGAAGTTGTGCGGTTCCGTGGCGCCGAACGGCAGGACCGCCGCCTGCCACCGCTGCGACCGCACGAAATCATGCGTCTGTTCGGCCAGGATGCTTTCGCGCATGAGAGGGTCCAGGAAATCATGGGCCGGAACGAACCTCCGCTGTTATAATGCCCTTTCATTCCCGTGGGGAGGTTTGGTCATTTGCGGCTTGCTTCCGGGCCGGCGTCCGTTACACTCGACCCGACGCACAGACTTGGCCGCCGCGAGAGGTTTTGTCATGGATTCGGCGACGGCGCCCTCTGCGCCCAACCTGGCGGACCCGGCGCTCTACATCAATCGTGAGCTGAGCTGGCTGGAGTTCAACCGGCGCGTTCTCGAAGAGGCCCAGGATCCGGCCGTGCCGCTCCTGGAACGCCTCAAGTTCCTTGCCATCTTCGAGTCCAACCTGGACGAGTTCTTCATGGTCCGCGTCGGCGGCCTCCAGCAAAAGGTACAGGCCGGCATCGCCTACGGCTCCGGCGCCGACCACATGCCCGTCAAGGAGCAGCTCGAACGCATCGAGCAGACCGTCCGGCGCATGACCGCCGAGACCTACCGCTGTCTGCATGAAAGCGTGCTGCCGGCCCTGGAGCGCGAGGGCATCGTCCTTCGCGGCCTCAAGGACCTCACCGACGCCGACAAGCGGCAGCTGCGGCTCGTCTTCCAGCGCGAAATCTTCCCGGTGCTGACGCCGCTGGCCATCGACCCCGGCCACCCGTTCCCCCACCTGCTCAATAAGTCGCTCAACCTGGCGGTCGTGATGCGCCGGCCGAGCGACGACGAACAGCTCTTCGCCGTCGTCCAGGCGCCGGCCGTGCTGGCCCGGTTCGTCCCGCTGCCGGTCGAGCCGGGCGGGACGGTCAAACACGTGTTCACGGCCCTGGAGACAGTCATCCGCATGCACCTGCCGGACCTCTTCCCCGGCATGACCCTCGGCCGCGACGCCGCCTTTCGCGTCACGCGCAACAGCGATTTTGAAATCGACGACGACGAGGTGGAAGACCTGCTCAAGACCATCGAGGAAGAGGTCCGCAAGCGGCGCCGCGGCGCCGCCGTGCGCCTGCAGATCGAGGACGGCGCCCCGATCGAGGTCGAGCAGTTCCTGACCACGGCCCTCGACCTCGACGCCTCCGACGTGATACGCATTCCCGGTCTGCTGGACCTCAGCGGCCTGTTCCAGATCCACGGTTTGCCGGGCTATCCGCACCTGCGCGACAAGCAGTTCGTCCCGCAGCCGGTGCCGGAGTTCGTCCAGGCGGCGGACCCGTTCACGGCCATCCGCGGCCGCGACATTCTGATGCATCATCCCTACGAATCGTTCAGCCACGTCGTCGATTTCGTCAACGCCGCGGCCGACGACGAGAAGGTGCTGGCCGTCAAGCAGACCCTCTACCGCACCAGCAGCGATTCGCCGATCGTGCGGGCGCTTCAGCGGGCCGCCGACAACGGCAAGCAGGTCACGGCCGTCATCGAGCTGAAGGCCCGGCTCGACGAGGAGCGCAACATCGTCTGGGCGCGCGAGCTGGAGAAGTCCGGCGTCCACGTCGTCTTCGGCTTCATCGGCCTGAAAACGCACTGCAAGGTCTGCCTGGTGGTGCGGCGCGAGGAGGACGGCATCCGCCGCTACGTCCACCTGGCCACCGGCAATTACAACCCGCAGACGGCCCGCATCTACACCGACCTCGGCTACTTCACCTGCAACCCCGATTTCTGCGAGGACGCCTCGGCGCTGTTCAACTACCTGACCGGCTACGGCGAACTGCCGCAATGGCGCAAGCTGGTCGTGGCGCCGAGCCGGATGCAGTCGTTCATGATCGAGAAGATCGACGCCGAGGCGGCGCTGCAGCAGGCGGGCAAGGAAGGGCGGATCATCGCCAAGATCAACGGCCTGCTGGAGCCGGCCATCGTGGAGGCGCTCTACCGGGCCAGCCAGGCCGGCGTCAAAATCGATGTCATTTGTCGCGGGATCTGCGCCCTGCGGCCTGGATTGCCCGGCTTCAGCGAAACCATCCACGTCACATCCATTGTGGATCGCTTTCTGGAACACAGCCGGATCTACTACTTCGGCACCGGCGGCGACCCGCTGGTGCTGATCGGTTCGGCCGACTGGATGGATCGCAACCTGAGCCGGCGCGTGGAGGTGGTGTTCCCGATCGAGCCGCCGGAATTGAAGAACCGGCTCATCAAGGAGATCCTGGCGACGACGATGGCGGACAACGTGAAGGCGCGGGAACTGCTGTCCGACGGGACGTACCGGCGGCTGCCGATCGACCCGTCCACGCCGCGCCTGCGCAGCCAGGAGCGCTTCCTGGAGATCGCGGCGGAAAACGCGGCCCGCCGGCTCAAGGAAGCGCCGGCCAGTACGATCCCGCTGGTGGAGACGGGCCTGCCGCCCCCGCGGCGGCAGCGCAAGCGGCAGACGAAATGACGACCAGCCCGCAGCGCCAGCAAGGGATTTCTCTCCCTCGCTCGCGCTTCGGGCTGGTGGATCTCGTTTACTTGCTCAGCGGCGTCGGCGCCGACGGAATCGGCTCCGCGCCTGCATCACCGGGGGCGCGCCGGGTGCGATCGGCGGCTCGGCGTGAAGGACGGACGGCGGCGGGCGGTCGCAGTCGCAAATGCCGTGGACGCAGTTGCACCCCACGGCCGCCCCCAGCAGACCCGCTCCCAGCGCCATGAAGATCATACGACGCATTGCTTCCCTGCCTTTCCTCCCCCCACCCTGCCCTCCCCCAGCCTCGGGGGAGGGCAGGGTGGGGGGACCGACGCCCCGCCGCGGCTTCCTTCCCGCGGCCCCGACCGGACTCATCGCCCCAGGGGCGCGGCCCCGGAAAATACGGCGTCGGCACACTATTCATCGTCTGCGTCACCGGCGCACTTGACTGAATTCCGCGAGGCCGCGCAAGAGGCGGAAGAAGCGGAAAAGGCGGTACTTTTCGCCCCGCCACCCGAGGACCTCCCGACGTATGGACGCCGTCATTCTCGCCGCCGGCCTGGGTACCCGCCTCCGGCCGCACACCCTGCAAACGCCGAAGCCGATGCTGCTGGTGCGCGGCCGGCCGATCCTCGACTGGACGCTCGGCGCCTTGCCGCCGGCCGTGGACCGCGTCGTCGTGGTCGTCAACTACCTCGCCGAGCAAATCGAGGACTACCTGCGCCGGCAGACGTGGGTGCCGCAGTGGGCCGTGGTGCGCCAGGAACGGCCGCGCGGCACCGGCGACGCCCTGCGCAGCTGTCGCGATCATTTGCGCTCGGATACATTCCTGACGCTCAATGGAGACGACCTGTACGGGGCGGCCGACCTCGCCGCACTGGCGCGTCATCCGGCCGGCGTGCTGGTGCATCCGGTGGACATGCCGCGACAGTTCGGCGTCGCCTTCCTCAAGCCGGACGGCACGCTGGAAAAGCTGGTGGAGAAGCCCGACCTCGACGGCCCCCGGCCGGCCAACACCGGCGCCTACGTCTTCCCGCGCGGTCTTCGACCACGAGTTGACCGTGTCGCCGCGCGGCGAGTACGAAATCACGCAGTACGTCACCGCCCTGGCGCAAAGCGGGACGGTACACGTCGTCGAGGCGACGTTCTGGCTGCCGATCGGGACGGTGGAGGTGTGGCAGGAGGCGCAAGGGCGCGATTTGGACGCGGTGATGAAGGGGCGGTGAGGCGACGGGATCGGCTGTTGAATAAACCTCCCCACATAGATGGGAATCGGCCACGCCGGGGGCGTACGCCCGACCGGTGTCGCCGCTTGACAACCTTGCGGGAGGAAGATTTTCCTTGACATGCTTGGGCCTCCCAGTAATGATCATTCCACGAACACGGTCCCGGGCATGGCTGGAGCGCGAACGAGTCACCGCCGAGCAACGAAAGTGAGAGCAGCAATGAACGGCAAACTGCCTCTTCTGAATGTGCTGATGCAGGAGGTGGACCGGTGCGAGTTGTGCTGCGAACATGACCGGTGCGATTTGGGCGGACCAGAGAGCAACATACAATCATCAAGGTGCCTCCGCAATCTCATCTATGAGTATCCGAATCCATCACCGTGGGGCGGAATACCTTCTATGTATACCGATTGGGGAAACAGGCTCTATGCGAAAATCGCCATCGTGATGAAGGATTGGGGATTGGCAGACGACGCCCTCGCGCTCAGAGGACACTGCACCAAACTTGCGAACTTCGGAATGTCTTCTCGACGCGCTTGGATTACGACCGTGCGCGACCGTCCGAAACCGAGTCCAACCCATCGAAATATTATCAAGTATTTAAGGAATTCGTTGCGATGCTACGTCGAGACTTCGGCTCCTGGGGCTAGGCCTTCCTTGCCCAAGACCCCTTGGCTCATCCGGCTCACTTCTCCCGGCTCAGAGCGTCATGAGGAAATCCCCTTCTTGGATCACCTTTACTTCACAAATACAGTCCTATGCTTCAAGCGATGGGGAGAGCCGACATCCCGGGACAATATCGACTTCCCGGAGTCAAAAAAGCACTGCTGCGATGAGAGAGAGTTCCTGCGCCGTCAGCTAGAGATCGTTCAGCCGTGCGTAGTGGTCGCCGTGGGCGAAGCTGCACGAGTCTTCGCTGAACATGTGCAGCCGGCCATATCAGGATTAGACAGAATATCCGATATCGTGAAGGATGCGCAAGAGTCGCCTCGTCGCTACTGGGAACTGACTTACCGGGGGTTGAGCTTGAATGTGATACCTGTCTTTCATCCAACCGCCTACCCGACGGATCGCAACTCCGATGAGCAGATAAGCGACTACGGATGTATTTGGAGAGCCTTAGAGCGTATCCTTGACGTGAGCGGCACCGCACTTGTGTCAACGGTTTTCCCCACGGGCTCGATCACGCTGAGCGTGGCCCCCTCCGTGGCAGTCAAGGCCGGCGGGCTGGTCGCGTTCGACATCACGATCTCGCGCTCCAGCGGATATTCAGGCGAGGTTATCGTACATTTTGGATCCTCTGGTGGTCGCCCCCTGCCACGGGACATCACGATCTGCGACGTTATTATTGCGCCGGATCAAGCGACAGGGAAGGGGACGATCAAGGCCGCCCCGAATGCTAAAGGGGTCTATAGCGCCACCGCGAACGTCACATGCTACAGAGCGTTCGGCGCACCCCAGCCCTTCACCGTCCGAGTCACATAGCGTACGACAGCCAGGAAAGCAGCTCCGCCGCGGCGAGGGGTTCGGTGAACTGACATCCGTGAAGGAGAAGGTAGGCGACGGTGGAGGAGTGGACGACTCGCGCCTGAACGGGCGGCGCGTGCGGCCTGCCCACGGCTCGATGGTCAGGAGCGTTCCCGCCCGGATTGGGTAGGCCAGCGCCAGACCGATTCGGGTGGAGGAGATGTTGAGGGCGATGGCGTGCCACGAGCCCAGGCCGGTGGCGTCGGCAGGGCGGACGAGACAGCGTTGCAGGATCGGGTGGCGCACCGCTGCCCGCCGGTCCACGCCGTCCGCTGGTGCGGGCGCATGATCGATGACAAGAACATCCACCGCCATGAGCCAACCCCCCGCGCCTTGCCCCGTGGGCGTCATGCAACCATATGCCGCGCGGCGCGGGCGGTCAAACAGGCCATCATTTCAGCTGAAACACCCGCACTTCCGGCCCATCCTTGCCCTCCTGGCGCGGCACGGCCACGTACAGCCGGCCGGAGTCGGCGTCGAGCTGGCACGTCTTGGCCCCCGCCGCCGTGGCGACCTTGGCGGCGACGGCGACGTGGTCGGCGTCGGTCGGCCGCAGCACGACCACGAAACCTTCGCCGCACGAAGCGTACAGCAGCTTCCGCTTGGCGTCAAAGTGCAGATCGTCGATGCCGCCGGGGATCGCCGTGCTGCTCAGCTCCTTGCCCGTCTCCGTGTCCATCACCACGACCATCGGCCCCTTGCGGCAGCCGACGTACAGCCGGTGCGCGGCCTCGTCCAGGGCGATGGCGGGGAACTCCGCCCCCATTTTCACGGGGTAATGTCCCGTCACTTCGTTCTTGTCCGTGTCGATGACGGCCACCTCGCCGGCGTCGGGGCAGTCGATGTAGAGGCGCGGCCGCCCCACTTCCAGGACGAACGCCTCGCCGTCGGCCGGCAATGGGATGTCCGCCTTGACGCCGTTGGTCTTGGCGTCCACCACCGCCAGCGACTTCTCGGCGTGGGCGATGTAAACTCGGCCGCGGGAGGCGTCGTAGCGCACGTTGTCGGCGTCGTCCTTGAAATTGAGCGTCTTGACGATCTTGTAGCTCTCGCCGTTGAAGACGTTGCACAGGCCGCCCGTGCCGAGCGCGGCGTAGATCCGGTTCAGCTCGGGGGCGTAGGCCACGCCCTGGACGGCGTTCTGGCCGGTGATCTGCTTGAGCAGTTGGCCAGATTTAAGATCCAGTACGTCCAGAGTGTCGTTGGCCTTGTTGGACAAGAACAGTCGCTGCCCCTTGGCGTCGAGCGCCAGGTGGTCCAGGTCGCCGGCCTTGCCCTTCGAGGCGATCGTCTGGACCAGTTCCAGCATCGGGTCGGCCGCCGGCGCGGCCGCTGCCGCCGAAAGGACGGCCAGCGCTGCCAGGACGGGAAGGTGGAATCGGAGGTTCATGTCTTCACTCCTCGGGGTTTCTCGGGGGGAGGCGGGCCGGCGGCGGGCGCCGCCGGAGGTTGCTCGGTCGGGAGGGCGGCCGGGCCGTTCGTCGCGGCGGCCGGCCCGTCGGCGGCGGGGATGGGCGAAGGCGCCCCTCTTGCGACCGCGAGCGCCGGCGCCAGGGCCGGCGCGGCCGTCCCTTCGGCCTTGCGGCCGAGCAGGCGTTCGATCACCTCGTAGCCGGCCGGGATGACGGTGCGCGTGAACAGCATGTTCGCCGTCAGACCGCCGATGACCATGATGGCCAGCGGCTGCTGCATCTGGGCGCCGGGGCCGATGCCCAACGCGAGGGGCAGCAGGCCCAGGATCGCCGCCAGGCTCGTCATCAGGATCGGCCGGAAGCGCGTGTGGCCGGCCAGCATCAGGGCCGGCCGCAGCTCCATGCCCTCCGACCGCAGCTTCTGGATGTACTCCACCAGCAGGATGCCGTTCTTCATGTCCAGGCCGACCAGCAGGATGGCGCCCATGTACGACGACACGTTGAGCGGCGTGCTGGTCAGCCAGAGGGCGAACAGGCCGCTGACGATCGACAGCGGCTGCGTCAGGAAGATCACCAGTGGCAGCACCAGCGAGCGGAACTGGAACGCCAGCATCAGGTAGACCAGCAGCACGGCCGTCAGCATCACTTCCGCCAGGCTCACGAACGCCGCCTGCTGCTGGAGGACGTGGCCGCCCAGCTCCCAGCGGTAGCCCGGCGGGAAGTGGACGTCGGAGAGCCACTGCGGCACGTTGGCCGCGACCGTCCCCAGGTCGGACTCCTGCTCGTTCAGCTCCGCCGTGACGAAGGCGGCCGGTTGCTGGTTCTCGCGCCACTGGATCATCGGCGTGCGCGTCGGGGCGGCGTGCGCCACGGCGGACAGCGGGACCGACCGTCCCGGCCCCTGCGGCACGCCCGGAGGAGGCGCCTTGTCCTCGGGCAACAGCACCCACTTCTGCATCGCCACGGCCGGGTCGAACCAGCCGGGGCCGAAGCGCAGGTCGTCGGGGTAGCGGACGCGGACATCGAGGATGCGCAGCGACGACTCCGGCGCCTGGGCCGCGATCTGGCCCTGGAACATCGCCGCCGTCTGCCGCCGCACCGCCTCCGGCGTCAGCCCCAACCGGCCGGCCGCCTGCTCGTCCACGGCGATCGGCAGGTCGGCGTTGCTCTGGGAGGCGTCGGTGGCGATCCCCGTCAGGCCGTGGCCGGTCCCCTTCTCGGTGAGCTTGTCGGCGACTTCCTGGGCGAGTCGGCGCAGCTCGGCCTGGTCCGCGCCGTAGATGCGGATCTCGATCGGCTTACCGTTACCGGCCAGGTCGCCCAGCTCGTCCTGCATGATCTGCATCAGTTCGTGCTGCAGCTGGTTGTCGGAGAAGCGGTCGCTGATGGCGCCGTCGATCTCATCCATCACGTCCTGCGTCGATCGGCGGCGGTACTTTTTGCGGATGTTCTCCCTCTCCTTTTCATCCAGCTCCTTGCCCTGCTTCTTCAGCTCCGCCTCTAGCTGCTCCAGCGGCGGCCGCACGGGTTTGGTAAGCAGGCTGACGATGTCGTCCTCGGCCGGGCGCAGCACCACCTGGATGTCGCCCTTGTTGCTCTGCGTGGCGTACACGCCCATCTCGGTCCCCGACCGGCGGACGTAGCCCTTCACGTCCGGGTTTTCCATGAGGATGCCTTCGATGACCCTGGCCCGCGCCACCGTCTCCTCCAGCGGCATGCCGGCCGGAGCGAAGTAATCGACGGTGAACGCCCCCTCGTCCATGGCCGGCAGCAGGCCCGTCTCCAGCCCCTTCATCAGGGGCGCCGGCGGCGGCTGCCCGGCCGCGCGCTGCTGGTTCGGGTTCGGCACGCCGGTGTAGAGCAGGACGCCGACGGCGACCGCCGCCAGCGACGCCGCGACCGTCAGCCACGGCCAGCGCAGGACGAAGCCGAGCAGCAGGTCGTACAGGTGGGCGAAGAAGCGGAAGAGGCGCCCCGGCTCCGGCATCGGCTTGCCGGCGAGGAACTTGGCCGCGCAGATCGGCACGATGGTCAGGCTGACCACCATCGACACCAGCACGGCGATGCACAGCGACCAGCTGAGCGAGGCGAAGAACTGGCCGTAGACGCCGACGATGAACGCCAGCGGTACGAAGACCAGCACCGTGGTCAGCGTCGAGCCGATGACGGCGCCGGTGATCTCCTTCGAGGCGGCGTCCACGGGGTCGCCGGCCTTGCCGCTCTTGTCCGCCACGCCGCCCGGCGTGAGGTGGCGCGCGATGTTCTCCACCACGACGACCGTGTCGTCGATGATGAGGCCGATGGCGACGGCCAGGCCGCCCAGCGACATCAGGTTGAGCGTCTCGCCGCTCCAGTAGAGAAGGAGAAATGTGATCGCCAGCGTCGTCGGAATGGCCAGCGCGGACAGGAGCGTCGCGCGCCAGCTGTGCAGGAACAGCAGCAGGATCAGCACGCTGAACACGCCGCCGACCACGATGGCGTCGCGCACGTTGCCGACGGACGCCTCGACGAACCGCGACTGGTCGTAGCCGTAGGTCGCCACGATGTTGCGTGGCGCCGGCTTGTGCGGGTCGCCGACCGGCAGCGTCAGCCCGTCCTTGTCCATGAGAGCGTGGACGTCGTGCGAGACGTTGACCGTATTGCCGCCGACCCGCCGGAAGACGGTGACGGCCACGGCGTCCTTCTGGGCGTAGCCGACAGACTGCACGCGGTCCTCGTGCAGGACCTGGACGTCCGCCACGTCGCCGACCCGGATCGTGCGGTCGCCCTTCACCGTGATCTTGAGGTCCTCGATCTGCCGAACCGTGTGCGCCTGGTTGTCGAGGAGCAGCTGGTAGCCGAGCGGCGGCCCGTGGACCTGGCCGATCGGCTGAAGCAGGCTCGTCTGGCCGATCTGGTCGGCGAGGTCCGCGGCCGACAGACCGTGGGCCAGCAGGTCGTCCGGCCGGACGATCACCTCGACCTCGCGGACGTCGCCGCCGGACACCTCGACGCGGTAGACGTCCGGGACGGTTTTGAGCCGCGGGGCGAGCTGGTAGAAGGCGTAGTCGCGGAGTTGGGCGGGGTCGTCGCCGCCGGTCAGGGCGATGGCCATGATCGGGTTGATGGACGGCGTCATCCGCTCGACGGTGAAGCCGGCGTCGGCGGGCAAATCGGAACGCACCGCGCCGATGTGATTCCACACCAGCTCCAGCGCCTGGTTCATGTCGGTGCCGGGCGTGCAGGTGATGGAGATTTCGGTGGCGCCGCGCAACGTCTTGGAGCGGACCTCCGAGACGCCGATGACCGTGGCCAGCGCCTCCTCCAGCGGCCGCGTGATCTTGAGGTCCTCCGTGGTCAGGTCGAGGCCGGGCGCCTTGGCGACGACGGCGATGCGCGGGAAGGTCACTTCGGGGTAGACGCCGCTGGGCATGAGGAAGGCGCAGCAGACGCCGGCGCCGACGAGCACCAACGTGGCGGCGACGAGCGGCCAGAAGAACGGGCGGACCCTGGCGATGAGGCTGGACATGGCGCTACCCGTAGTCAAGGGTCGTGGGCGTTTTTCACTTCTTCGGCGGCCCATCCCGGTACGCCGCGTGGCACTTCAAACAAGCGGCGTCCATCCGCTTGTACGCCTCCTCGGCCGCCGCCGCATCGACGGCCCGGTCCTTCGGCACGCGCAGCGCATCCTCCAGCGACTGGCGCGAGTCTCGGCGTCGGCCAGCTTGTCGCGGAAGTCGTCCGGCCGGGCCGCCGTCTTCGGCGCCCGTTGCAGCTCCTTGAAATGCTCCACCAGCAGGAGCGCCTCGTGCGGCGGGTCGAGTTCCGGCTTGTCCTTCGGAGTTTTCCACTCCTCCTTGCGGACGGCCTGGATGTTCTCGAAGGTCGCGTTCACCTGCACCATGAGCGCCGTCAGGCCGGGCGGCGGCGCGGCCTCCGGGAAGTCGGCCGGCAGGTCGTCCAGCTCCTTCGCCGTCGCCCGCTTCAGCTCCTTGGGGGAGGCCCACAGGCCGGAGTAACGGGGGTCGAACCCGGCCAGCTTCATCCCCTCCCGCGCCTGATCGATGGTGCATTGGTCGTCGAGGAAGAGCCGGGCGACGGCCGCGGCCGTCGGGCCGCGCAGCGTGCCCTTGTGGCAGTGGATGTAGACCGGGCCGGGCAGGTCGCGCACCGCCTTCGCCAACTTCAGGGCCTGTTCGCGCGTCAGGCCGTCGTAGGTGGTGGGGATGTGGACGTAGCGGATGCCGTGCGCGTGGGCGTCCTCCAGGTCGGGCCGGGCGCCGTCCACCGAGATCACCGTCTTGACGCCGAGCTTCTCCAACGAAGCAAAGCCGGCGTCGCCCTGCGGCATCGCGCCCTGGTAGATGCGGTCGCTCAGTCGGATCAGGTTCGGCACGCCGTCCGCGTCCATCTTTTTCGGCGCATCGGCCGGCGGGTCGGCGGCGAACAGCGCCAGCACGGCCACGCAGCATAGAAGTTTAGCCGGGTGCATGATGGGGCCTCTCCGGTTAGTCGTTCTCTTTCTGTTGCTTCCGCACCGGGTCGCCGGTTTGCAGTCCTTGCGCTCCCTCCGTCACGAACTGCACGTCCTTCAGCGGCTTGTCATACGGCTTGTTCTCCGAGTCCACCAGTCCGCTCAGGCCGACTAATTTGTTCTCCCGGTCGCGCACGGCGATCAGGGCGCTCAGGCGCCGGGCGGTCCCCGCCTCTTCCTCCTTGCCCTCGTCGTTCTTCCGCGTCTTGACGTCTTCCACGACGACCACGCTGGGAGGGTCGCGGTCCTCGATCAGCCATTGCTCGCGGAGGGACGGCTGCTGCTCGCCCTCCCGGGTCTGGACGCGGACGCGCTGCACCACGTTGCCGCGCAGACGCGGGCTTTTGTTGGGGAAGCGGACCTTCACCACGAAACAGCCCGTTTCCGGCTCGGCCTTGTCCGATACAAAAGCGACGGCGCCTCCCAGGTCGGTCGTGCGGACCTCTTCCGGCCGCGCGTCGAAGCCGCCCAGGTTGGCCGGCTGGTCCGCGCGGAGACGGGCCGCGTCGCGCTGGGAGACGAAGCAGAGCACGTCGATCTGGTCGTCGATGTTGACGATCTCGGCCACGTCCGCGCCGGCGGCCAGCGTCTGACCGACCGACGCCGTGACGCGCCCCAGACGGCCCTTGATCGGCGCCTTCAGTGTGTACAGGCCGATCTGGGCGTCGAGCGTCTCCAGATCTTTTTTGGCCTGATCGTGCCGCTGCTGCGCGGTCAGCAGTTTCGACTGGGCGTCGTCGGCGGCCGCTTTGGTCGCCTTCAGCTGTATGTCCGGGACGAGGGAGGGGTCTTTTTTCTGGAGGTTTAACTGACTGGCCAGGTTGGCGGCGGCGAGGTTGTTCGCGGTCTGGGCCTGAGAAACTTCCTGCTCGGCGGTGCTGACGGCCGACAGCGCCTTGTCGCGGTTGAGACGGAGAATGCGGTCGTCCAGATAGACGATCGGCTCCCCTTGCGCGATCTCATCGCCCTCGTGCAGCTGCTTGACGACCTTGCCCTCGGCGTTCTTGACGACCAGGAGCGCATCGACGCGGCCTTCGATGGGGGCGGTGACGCGGCCGACGTCGCCGGGCAGCGGCTGGGTGGCGCCGACGAGTTCGACCCACTCCTCCGGTGCGGCGTCCAGGGCCTTCTCCCACTGGACCGGGGCGGCCGGCGCCGTGTCGCCGGCGGCCGGCGGCTTGCTGCAACCCGCCAGCAGCGCGGCCGCCGCTAGAAGGAGAGGACTGCGGCGGAAAGATGGCGGCGTCATGGGGGCGTCTCCCGGGTGTTCATTAGTCCATAGCCCATAGCGGCAAGCCCATTGGTCTTCACTATGGACTATGGGCTATGGGCTATGGGCTTTGGGCTATGGACCAGGCTTACAAGGTCCGACGGCGACCGACGGGTCGCCGAGGGCGGCGGCCAGGTCGGCCACGGCCTGACGGACCTCGAACTGAGCGTCAAGATAGCCGTCGCGGGCCGTCAGCAGCTTCCGCTGCACGTCGAGAATGCGCAGGGCGTCCACGCCCGATTTGGGCTGATTGAACAGGTCGCGGATCTCTCTCAAGCTTTTTTCGAGGTCCGGCAGCACGTCGTCCTCGTAGGTGTCGGCCCAGGCCCGCGCGTGCTTGAGACGCGACAGGGCCGCCTCCACTTCCTGGGCGATCTCCACGTCGGCCTGGTGCAGATCGAGGAGGGCGCGCTGCTTCTCGGCCTCGCGCTGCAGGATGTCGCTGTGATGCGCATTCAGGACCGGCAGCGGCAACGCGAATTGAACGCCGAGATTGTGGATGCTCGAATTATCGTATTCATACGTGGGGCCGACGATCGGGTTGCCGAAGCGGTTGGCTCGCTCCAGGCGCAGATGGGCGTCCGCCTCGGCGACGGCGGCCTCGCGGGAGCGCCGATCCGGCCGACGCCCCTGCGCCGCCTCAGCCAGCGCCTCCGCTGGGCCGTCCGGCAACGGCGGCGCGGTCAGGTCGCCGCGCAGAACGACCATCGGCCCATCGACCACGCCCAGCGCAGAGCGCAAGTCGCTCGACGCCGTCGCCAGGGCCGTCCGGCTCTGGCCCAGCAAGGCCCGCCCGTTGTCGATTTCGGTGCGCAGGATGATCAGATCGACCGGCTGCAGTTGACCCGCCTTCACGAGGTCCTGGCCCTGGTTGTACGTCTTCTGGTCGAGGTCGATCGTATCGAGAACGAGCTTGTTCTTCTGGTAGCGGTAGACGACCGTGTCGAAGGCGCGAACAACGCGGACGGCCAGAGTCAGCTCCTGGTCGGCGATGTCCCAGTCGGTGCGCGACAGACTGGCCTGGGCCTGGGCCTCGCGGATGGCGCGCTGGCCGCGAACCTCCAGCTCCAGCGTCACGGTGCTCTCGACCGGCTCCTGGTTGGTGGCGCCCTCGAACACCGGCCAGGCGTAGCGGAAGCGGCCTTCCCACAGGGGGTTGAAGGGGTAGGCGCGGGCGACCATGACGCCCGCTGCCGCGACGCCGTGACCCTGGCGCACGGCGAGGATTCCGGGGTTTTGTTCGAGGGCCGTGCGGATGGCCGCGTCCAGCGTCAGTGGCGTCGGGGGCGTGGGCGTGGACGAGGGGAGGGGCCGCGGCATGGGCGCGACCGGCGGGTCGGCCAGGGCCGGCAAGGCGGCCGCGACGAGGCCGCCGAAGCAGACCACCCACAGCGGCGGGAGGCGGCGGTTTGCGGAAAACGCCATGACCCGTCCATCCTTCTCGGTTTACCGAAGCACTGAAACTGAACCGCTCGACGACGCTGCCACGACCGCGGGTGTACTGCGACCGTCATCGGTAATGGTATCGGCTGACTCTGCCGGCGGCGTCAGCTTTAATCGGTTTTAATGCACGGCGGCGACGATTTCCTCCCTTTTGATTCAAGATGCCACTGAGCGCAATTACTTCATCATCAATTCATACGTCGGCGTCGTGGCGTTGATGGCCGGCTGGCCGGGGAAGGGCGTGGAGGAGAAGAAGGCCCGATCGCCGACCAGGCGGTAGCCGAACGGCTTGCCCGTCACGGGGTCGGCCGGAATCGGCACATCCTTGATATCGTCGAGGGACGCGGGCAGTTTGCCGTCGTGGGCGGCGGCGTAGAGGCGGACGGCCTCGACGCAGCGCAGAGCCGCGACCCGGCGGTCCACGCGCGTCCGCGCTCCGAACACCTTCTTCACGGCCGGCAGCAGCAGCCTTGCCAGCGGCACGGCCGGGCCGTTCTTGTCGTCAATGTTCTTCAGGTTCTGTTCCGCCCGGTCCAGCAGCGGTTGCGCCTCCCAGTAGGGAAGGCCCTGACACTTCAGCAGCTCGTCAAACATGTCGTTGTACTGGCGCAGGCCGACGTACAGGGCGACCTGGACGTGCGGCATCGCGTCCACCCGCTCCCTCGGCCGGCCCTCGTCGATGAGAACCTTCTTGGCGGCCTCGTGCCGGGCCGCAATGCGCAGCAGCAACTCCGCATCGTCCTTGATTTGCAGGAACTGGTTCTGCTCGTCCGTGATTTCGCGGAACAGGCTCACGACCTTCCCGACCTGCTCCGGCGTCCACGGCTTGGCGTTGAGGTCGGCCTCCATGTCCGTCATGCCAGGGAAGGTGCCGTAGACCGACACCCGCTCGCCCTGCATCGGCTTGCGCAGGTCGAACAGCGGGCGCGGCAGGTCGGTCAAGGGCCAATAGAGACTGGGCGCGCCCGGCTGCTGGATGAACTCTTCCAGCCGATCCAGCATGATGCTGGACATCGCGATGCCGACCAGTGCGCAAATGAGACTCGGCTCGTCGGCGACGTGGCGGGCCATGGCGAAGCCGGTTTGCAGCGTCCGCGCGGCGTCGCCGGTTCGGCCCTCCGCCAGTTCAAAGCGGACGCGCAGGGCCGTAATGCTGATGATTTCTCGCATCGGTTGCACGTCCTGCAGGAGCGTGTTGATCCCTGCCTTGCGCAACTTCTCGGTCAGGCCCCAGTCGCAGTCCTCGCTGCGGGCGCCGGCCTCCACCTCGCGGAACGTCGAGTCGAACCCCTTGAGGAACGGCCGCACCTCGTCGCGCGGGAAGTCCTTCAGCGGGGCGGCCATCCACTGGTCGAGCGACGGATACCATTCGCGCTCCGGCGGGGCGTCCTGCTTCATGTTCTTGATGGCCTGGCGGTAGTGATCGGCAGCGTTGCCGGCAATGGAGTCTTGCAATTCCGGCAGCAGCGCGTACCGCAGGGGCGCGACGTCGCCGGCGGGACGTGCAAGGTCAACGGCTTGGAGCGCACGTCGTCGGCCGGGGCCGCGGCGGCGGCCAGCAGGGCCAGGGCGAACGCCAACAGAATGTGCTTCATCGGTCGCGTCTCCACGGGGCGGGGACATTATCGCTGGAACATCAGTTCATACGTCGGCGTGTTGGCGTTGTCGGCCGGCTGGTCGGGGAAGGGCGTGGACGACAGGAAGGCGCGGTCGCCGACGCGGCGGTAGCCGAACGGCTTGCCGGTCACGGGATCGTCCGGGATCGGCACGTCTTTCACGTCGCCGAGCGCGGCGGGGAGCTTGCCGTCGTGGACGGCGGCGTAAAGGCGGACGGCCTCCACGCAGCGCAGCGCGGCGATGCGGCGGTCGATCCGCGCGAAAGCGGCAAAGACAAGTGCGGTGCTGCGAAGGTATCGTTGCGTGATCGGTACCGCCGACCCGTCCTTGTCGTCCGCCTTCTTGAGTTGCCGTTCCTCCTCGTTGGCGATCGCGGTTTGGGCTTCCCAGAATGGAAGGTTTTGCCATTTCAGGCACTCATCGAGAGCCTGATCGTACTGGAGCAGCGCGACCATGCAGCCGACCTGGGCCGGCGGCATGGCATCCACCAACTCCTTGGGCCGGCCCTTGTCGATGAGAAACTTCTTGGCGGCCTCATGCCGTTCCAGCAACCGTCGCGCCAGCGCCGCTTTGTTCGCAGCCCTCCGGTCAGGGTCCGCATCTGGATCCGATGCGTCGAAAGCCTTGAGGAGCGCCTCCACCTGTTCCGGCGTGAACGGCTTGGCGTTAAGGTCCGCGGCCATTTCGGTCATGCCAGGGAAGTCAGCGTAGACCTTCATCCTGTCACCCTGCCATGGCTTGTGAAGGTCGATGAAGGGCCGCGGGAGGTCGGTCAGCGGCCAGTAGTAGTTCGGTGCATCCGGCTGCTGAATGAATTCCTCTAACCGGCCCTCCATCATGGCCCCGATCGCCGACCCTATCGCGGCATAGCTCAGCGACGGGGCGTCGGCGACGTGCCGGGTGACGGCGAAGCCGGTTTGTAGCGTCCGCGCGGCTCGATCCAGGCGTCCCACGCTGATTTCGTAACGGACCCGCACTGCCAGCAGAAAGGCAATTTCGCGCATCGGCGTCAGGTCGCGCGGGCGCCAAGCCAAGCCATCCTTTCGCAGTTCCTCCGCCAGGCCCCAGTCGCAGTCCTCGCTGCGGGCGCCTGCATCCATTTCCTTGAACGTGGACTCGCACTGCTTGAGGAACTTGCCCACTTCATCGTGAGGCAGATCCTTTAGCGGCGCGGCCAGCCAAGGTTCATACGTTTTGTACCACTCCCGCCCAGGCGGCAGGTCCTGCTTCAGATTTTTGATCGCCTGACGGTAGTGATCCACAGCGTTGCCGGGGATCGTTTCGCGCAACTCCGGCAGAAGCGCGAATTTCAGCGCCGGCGTCGAGAGCGCCGCCGGGTGCAAAATAAACGCGGTGGGCGGGATGTCTTCGGCCGGGGCCGCCGCGGCGGCCAGGAGAGCCAGGGCGAATGCCACGAGGACGTGCTTCATCGGTCGCATCTCCCGCGGGGCTGGAACGTCATCGCTGGAACATCAGTTCATAGTCCGGTGCGTTGAAGTCGCTCACCGGCCGGCCGGGCACGGGCGGCGACGTGAGCAAGGCCCGGTCGCCGGCGAGGCGGTAGTCGAACGGCCGGCCGGTGAAGGGGTCGGCCGGAACGGGCGCGTCCTCGATCTCGTCCAAGGACGCGGGCAGGGCGCCGGCGTGGGCGGCCGCGTGCAGACGAACCGCCTCGACGCAGCGCAGGGCGGCGATGCTGCGATCCACCCGCGTCCGCGCCGCGAAAACCTGCGCCGCCGCGGGCAGGAATACCCGCGCGATGGGGAGGGCCGGGCCGTCCGCGTCGGTGGCGAGCGCCTGCCGCCGCTCGTCCGCTTTCCGGACTGCGGTTTCCGCCTCCCCGTGCGTCAGACTTTGCACTTTCAAATACTCGTCGCAGATCCGATCGTACTGCTGGAAGGCGGCCATGAGCGCGACCTGGACCGGCGGCATGGCGTCCACTAACTCTTTGGGCCGGCCCTCGTCGAGGAGGGTTTCCCGTGCGGCCTCGTGCCGTGCCGCCACGCGCTGGAGCAACTCCGCCTCGTCGCTCGCATTCGGGGCCTTGCCGGGGTCGTCGCGCAACTGCTTCAGAAGCCGGGCCACGGTCGCCTCGACCTGCCCGGCCGACCACGGCCCGGCGTTGAGGTCGGCGGCCATTTCGGCCGTGCCGGGAAAGCAGCCGTAGGCCCACACGCGCTCGCCCTGCATCGGCCTGCGCAGGTCGAAAAACGGCCGCGGCAGATCGGTCAACGGCCAATAGAAGTTCGGTGCGCCCGGCTGCTGGATCAGCTCCTCCAACCGGCCCAGCATGATGGCGGCGACGGCCATGCCGACGAGGGCGGGAATGAACATCGGGGATTCGCCGGCGTGCCGCGCCATGGCCAGGCCGCTTTGCAACGCCCGCACCGCCCGATCCATCCGCCCCTCCGCCGCCTCGCGGCGGACTCGCAAGGCGAAAAGCATGGCGACGGCACGCACCACCTGCATTTCGGACATCACCTGGGCGAAGCCGCTCTTGCGCAGTTCCTCGGTCAGGCCCCAGTCGCACCGTTCGCTGCGGGCGGCCGCGTCCGCCTCCCGGAGCGTCGTCTCGCAGCGGGCCAGGAACTCGTCCACGTCGTCGCGTGGGAAGTCCTGGAGGGGGGCGGCCATCCACCGATCGAACGCAGCATACCATTCCTCCCGCGGAAGGGAGTCTTGCTTGAGGTTGGCGGCCGCCTGACGGTAGCGCGGGACGGCGTCGCCGGGGACCGTGTCGCGCAGCTCCGGCAGCAGGGCGTGTTTCAGGGCGGGCGACGCCGGCCCCGCGGGGTGCAGCACAAGGGGAGTCGTCATCGGTCGCGTCTCCGTCGAATGGGCCTGCTACTGCTTGAGCGCCTTCAGCAGCCGGGCGATGGTCTCCCGCCAGTGCGGTGCCTGCAATCGGGCGTCGTCGTCCACGCCCATGCCGACCAGCGCTTCGTCGCCCTCGTTCAGAAGCCCCTTCGCGCCCGGCAACTCGGGGATCGCCCGATCCAGCGCCGCCAGGAACGCCTTCGCTTCCTTCACCGCGTCGGCCCGCTTCGGGTCGCCGGCCGCGGCCCGTAGCGCCTCATCCAGCGTTATCAGGTAGGCATAGTCGTTGATGCCCTCGGCCACGTCGAGGAACTTCGACTGGAACAGCATCCCACCAGGGTAGTCGGCCGGCGGCGCGTAGGGGGCGAAGCCGTGGACGCCGGTGAACGGGTTGTACCACTCGCGGCCGGGGTAGCCGCCGCGGGCCGTGTCGTCGGGCCAGCAGAAATGCCATTCCCAGCGGCCCTCCGACCGCACGCGCCAGTTGTAGAAGCCCCACGAAAAGCGGTCCATGCCCGTGTTGTACAGCCACAGCGTCTTGCCCTTTTCGTGCGTCCGCGCGATCAGGCCGGCCGAGCCTTTCCAGGCGTGCGTCGAAATAATGTCGGCGTGATCGGCCAGCACCGTGTAGTCCTTGCCGCTTTCCGTGTCTCCCATGGGCGTGATGAAGGACGTGACGCCGGCCTCGCGCATCAGGTCGCCGTAGACGATGGAGTCGGCCAGGTTGCGGTTCCACGGGTTCGGCGCCTTGCGCGGCTCGTCGGCGACCTCCAGCGCTACGGGCATTCCGATCCGCCGGATGAAGTCGCGCTCCTGCCGCATGGCGTTGACGAAGTAGTCGCGGAAACCCGGCTGACGCAGCTCCAGGCCGGGGTTGCGGTCGATCTTGAGTCCGCCGTCGTCGCCGATCAGTCGGTGGCCGATGCCGCGGCCGACGTTCAGCGCGTCGCCCATGAGGTATTGTTTCGGGTTCCGGCCCATGCCGACCTCCCGCGCCAGGTCGCAGCGCGTCGTGTCGAACTGCATCTGCACCGTCCCGCCCTTGCCGAGTCCCGTCACCTCGGCCGTTTCGATCGGAACGGCGGTGAAGCCGATCTTGCGCATCCACTGAAATTGTTCCTTCACCAGCCGGTGCTGCACCTCCGGCGCCAGTCCCGCCTCCCGGCGCATGTCGTAGTACATGCCGAACGAGACGGGCAGTACCGGCTCCAGCGCAAACGGGTAGACCTCGAATTCCACCGGCACCCGCACGGCGTCGCCCTGGCCCGGCCGGAACGTCACTTCGCCCTTATAAACTCCCGCTTCGGCCTTTTGCGGCACGTCCAGCGTCATCCAGAAACATTGCGTAACGCCCGCTTCCACGTTCAGCGACGGCGACGGCATGAGCGCCATTTCCGAAAGGTCGTCGCCGTCGTAGCGGTAGTTTTGCGAATAGACCGTGACCCGATCCGCGGCGATTTCGCCAGGCCCCTTCAGCGCCGACGCCTCCAAAGTACACTTTCCAAGGTCCGCGAAGGGCACGACGGCCAGGCGCAGCGTCACCGTCTGGCCGGGCGCCCCCGCCGCATTCAACGCAGTGCGCTTGCGCTCCTCGGCCGTCGACCCCGTCCATGGCTTGACCTCGGCGCCGAAGTCCGGCTCGTAGACGAGGAACGGCCCGTCGCCGGCCTGCGGCTGCGGTTTCTTGCCGGGCAGCGGCCGCAGCGTCTTCTCGAACGCCTCGATGCGCAGTTTGCGGGCTGTGTCGGCGAACTTGTCGAAATCGTCCTTCGCCGACGCGGGGACCAGCACCACGGCGCTGACGAAGAAGTTCTCCGCCTCCAGCGTGAACACGCCGTCCGCGACCTTGACGCGCGTCGTGTGGACCGGGTACATCCGATCGATGTAATTGGTCCACAAGGCATGGGGTTTCTCGGAATAGCGCGTGTCGAGGAAGCGGTAGACGTACTTCTTGCTGTAATACTGGTAGGGGGCCGGCAGGTCGTCGAAAAGCGTTTCGCCGCCGGCGCGAAGGAGATAATGACGATCCGCAAATTCCTTGGGGATGACAGGACCGCCGCAGAGCCAGACGAGGTACTCGCCGGCGGGAACGCGGGCTCGGAACTCCAGGCGGCCGTCTGTCGGCGGCTGCACAAACGTGCCGCTCAGGCCGTCCGGCCAGCCCTCGCCGCCGGCTTTCAGGTTTTTCGGATCCACGAAGCCGCAATTCGCCGATCCGGCGAAGACCGTGTCCGGCGTCGCCAGGGTGAAGCCGGGCGCCGCCGAGCCGGGGCCGCCGAACTTCCAGGCGAGGGCGCCCGCCGGCAGCGGCACGGTCAGCTTGGGCTTGGCCGCGTCCTCCTGCATGAGGCGGACATTGTCGATCCACATCACCGCGTCGCGATCCGCCAGCGGCGTCAGGAACAGCTTCACCTGCGTCAGGCCGTCGCGGTCGATCTTGTCCTTCGGCTCCAGCTCGCTCCAATCCAGGCCCTGCTTGCTGTTGCGGCGGGCCTGGGCGATGGGATAGAGGAGGGTCTGCCGGCCCGGCCGCGTGGTCACGTTTTCATAGGTGCAGCGCGTGGCGTAGTTCTTGCTGGCGCCGTCCCACAGCTCCAGCGCCAGCGCGTAGGGGTGGTCGTCGTCGAGGGTGACGTCGATGGCGAAGTAGTCGTAGTCGCCCCAATTCTTGATGGCGGCGTCGTCGAGAAGGAGCATGGCGTACTCGGCGCCCTTGCGGGCCGTCAAACGGGCGCAGCGGGCGCCGTGCGTGACGCCCACGTCCTCGACCGCGGTCAGCGTCAGGTTCTCGGCGCGCTTCATCAGCTTCTGGACGTCCGAGGCGTCCTCGAAATCGTAGAGAATGCGGACCTTCGATCGTCCTTCATCCGCCGCCCCAACGGGAACGAAAAGGTTCGCCGCAGACATCACAGAGAGAATGAACCAGGAAGCCGCCAACCGCTGGGGTGATTTCATGCTCTGTGTCCTCTGTGATCTCTGTGGCCGATTCTTCAGTCACCAGGGCAGTTCCGAGCCGTCGTAGGAGAGGAACTTGCCCGAGTCCCAGCCGCCCAATCCTTCGATGACCCGCACCATGCCGCGCACGCTCTCGTCCGGGGCGATGTCCGCCTCCGCGCCTCCCATGTCGGTGCGCACCCAGCCGGGGTGCAGCGCGACCACGGTCACGGCGCGGTCGCGCAGATCGACGGCGAGGCCCTTGACCACCATGTTCAGCGCGGCCTTGGTGCTGCGGTAGAGGTAGTGACGGCCGGACGTGTTGCGCGATGCTGCCCATCAGGCTGCTGAGACAAACGATCCGCTTTTGCTCACTTTGAGCGACGTGGTCGAGAAAGGCCTCGATCATGCGTGTCGGCCCGAGAACGTTGACGGCGAAGACCTCCGCCCAGGCGGCGTAGTCGATCTTGCCCAAAAACATCTTGGGCGGTCCGTAAACGCCGGCGTTGTTGAGGAGCAGGTCGATCGGCTGGCCGCGCAGCTCGTCGGCGAGGGCGGCTACGTGGCCTGGCTCGGCCACGTCCAGGGGTTGAACGCTGATGCGGCCGTCGGAGGCGTGGGCGAGCGTCCGCAGATCGGCCGCGGTTTCGGGTTTGCGGCAGCAGGCCACCACGCGCCAGCCGGCGGCGCCGTACTGGCGTGCGAACTCCAGGCCCAGGCCGCGGTTGGCCCCGGTGACAAGGACGGTCGGCATGGGAACCTCCGGGTGGGCGCCGCCTGCGAACGAGGCAAGCCCCAGTGTACCCGAAGGGCGGCCGCAACGCCAAAAACAACCGGATGGAATAGCGGCCCAATCTGAGTCGTAAGTCCAGTCTGCATCAGAGTCGAAAAGATCAAATCAGGCCACTACCCGCAGACAGCCCCGACAGCTGAGCTTTAGCGCAGTCCCGGCGCCCCACTACGCCGCCTTCCGCGCCTCCTCCTCCCGCCGCACGGCGTCCTCCGCGAAATGCTCCGACGCCGCTTTGCCCGTGGCGTCGCGCACCCGCAGCGCCGCCAGCAGCCGCCGCCGCAGCGACCGGAACGGCACGGCGACAAAGCGGTGTGCGTGAATCCACCACGGCCGGCCGACGGTTTCCGACAGCGGCATCTGGGCGTACAGGTCCGGCCGGTTGTGGGCGACGTGCTTGCGGAAGTGGTACTCGTCGCTCCGCTGCAACACCGCCAGCAAGCCGCGCATCACCGGGGTGTCGGCCGGCCAGCGCCGCCCCGGCAGCACGCTGATCTGGAAGTCGATCAGGTACGGCTGGCCGTCGTCGCCGACGAGAACGTTTTCCCGCTTATGCAGATCGACATACGCCATGTTGCGGCGGTGCATCTCCGCCAGCAGCCGGCCCAGCCGGGGGAAGAAGTCGTCGGCGACGCGGTCGTCCCGGCCCAGCGGCCGGCCGGGGACGTAGACGTGGGCCACGGCGTTGTCGAGTCGCTTGCCGCCGAGCCGGACTGGGCCGCGCAAGGCGGGCACGTTGGGCAGGTCGGCCAGCAGCATCAGCGCATGGGCTTCGCGGCGGGCCAGCAGATGACCGAGCCACGCCATCGGCACGCCGAACAGCGACTGCCGCCGATTGAACTTGCAAACGATCGGACCGTCCCGCCCGTCGTAGATCGCCGTGGCGGCCCAGGAATCGTGTTTGAGGATCTCCAAACGGCGATAAGGCGCCGCTCCAACCTCGATGTCCGCGGGTGGGTCGTCGGCCCCGAGCGCCCGGAGGGCCGGCGGCCGCGGGCGGGGCCCGGTCGGCGAGTCGGCCTGCGTAACGGGGGCGGCTTGCGGGGCGTGCATGGGGCCTCGCTCCGTGGGGCGTCCGTGAAATCCGGCGATGCGCCGGCCGCGTGGGGTGCAACCCCTTTGCATCGGCCGCGGCCGAACCGCCGTTCCAGGAAATCCGCGCAAACGGCGACTTTCCGTCGCCCGGATCGTCCGGGGCGCGGCGGTTCGGAGGCGGGGCTATAGCGTTCCCAGGCGCCGGCGTCAAGGCGACGCCAACGGTCGGAGTGTGCCTCCTGAAGTAGGCGTCTCCTCGCCCCTCGTTCCCAAGCTCTGCTTGGGAACGCACGTCGGCGAAACTCCGTTTCGCGTCCTGTCGAGGAACCGGACGCGAAGCAGAAGCTCTCGCGGAAGGCGTTCCCAAGCAGACAACATCTTGCAAGGATGGTCGTAAGTCCTTATCCGTAGCGGATGCGGACGGCGTTGATGAGCAGCTTGGCCCACAGCCACGTCCGCACCCGCTCCAGGCCCCGCACCCACGCCGGCAGCGGGCCCAGCCCGCCCCCGAACGACGTCGCATTCCCGAACAAACGCTCGATCGCCGTCCGCGCCTTGAACAACGCCTTGCCAAAACCCCCTTGCAGGATCGCCAGGCCGCGCAGTCGGTGCGGGCTCGGGTAGTGCTTGCCGCAGCCGGGCGTCTTGGCCTCGCGGCACGGCGAAACCAGTTGATAGCCGTGGTCGAAGGCCGCCTCGTACAGGTAGCTGGCGTCGTAGTTGCCGTCGGCCAGCAGGGAGCCGCCGTACTCCAGCCGGCCGATCAACCGCTCGGCGACCGCCTTCTCGCCGGCGTTCAGCGGCGTGATCTCCCAGGCCTCCGGCATGGCCCGGTTCGACCAAACCGTATGCAGCTTATAGCCTTTGGCGATGCAGCCGGCGCCGCGGCCGAAGCGGGCGTCGGCGTCCTTGCCGTTGCCCCCGATGGGCAAGGGCTTGCCATCCACGAAGGCGACGAGGGCCGGGCGGCCGCTGTCGCGCAGGCGCCGCTCCAGCGCCCGCCCCAGCAGGCCGACGGCGACGCCGTCGATGCGCCGGCTCATGGTCGAGGGCGAGGGCAGCCGCCAGGGCTTGAGCGTCGTGGTACTCCAGTGGCGCCGCTGACAGGCCCACGAGACGGGGCGGTCGTGCAGGGCGGCCCACAGCATCACGGCGACCAGCACCCACGGCTGTATCTGCACGTATTTCTGACGGAAGTCCTTGGCGGCCTCCTTCAGCAGGCGGTATAACGGATGCCACAGTTCGCGTTCCATGGTTCACCTCCTCAAGAGTTGCTTTCCTCTTGAAGTAAACCAGGAACGCGAACTCCTTTCAAATCAGCACCTTGCAGACATCCTTGCAAAATCCTGAGAGCTTGGGAACGAGGGGCCAACGAGGGGCCAGGAGGGGGAGGGGGCGCAACCCGATTGCCTACTTCGGGAGGCACACCCCAACGGTCGGAATCGCCGGGAACGTAGTTTTGTATAAAAGTCCGTTCCATAAGGCCCTACGCGGCCGATTTGGGCCGATGGCCTTTGAACCGGAAACGCTGGCTCCATGCCTTCCGTTTCGGTTTGAGTCGCCGGAGCATGTGATGGATGGCGCCGAGTTGCACCATGGCTTCACTCGACTCCGGCAGATGCTCGTAGTCCTTGCTCAGCCGCCGGTAACGCCCCAGCCAGGCGAAAGTCCGTTCCACCACCCAGCGGATCTTCAAGGGCTTGAACTTCCGCTCGCCCTGCGGCCGGCTGACCACTTCCAGCCGATAGGGCCGGCGGTGAAGACGCAGCCAGTCATACAGGGCATAGTTGTGATACTTGTTGTCCGCGAATACGACTTCCAAGCGGGGGAAGTCCCGGCCCCGCGCCTGGGCGAAAACGTCCTGGGCGGCGCGGCCGTCGTCCACGTTGGCGGCCGTCACCACAACGGCGATCAGCAAACCCAGCGTGTCAACGAGGATATGCCGTTTGCGACCATGGACCTTCTTGCCGCCGTCGTTGCCAATCTCCCGTCCGCTCTCGGCCGTCTTGACCGACTGGCTGTCGATGGCCGCGGCGCTGGGCGTCGGCTGCCGGCCGGCCTTGCCACGCACGCGTTCCCGGAGCGCATCGACGAGACGCTGCCAGGCGCCGTTCCCCTGGAACCCCTGGAAGTAGTTGTAGACGGTCTTCCAGGGCGGGAAGTCGTGGGGCAGCGCCCGCCACGTGCAACCCTGGCGGGTGACGTAGAACAAGGCGTTGACCACCGCACGCATGTCGGTTTTACGGGGTCGTCCTCCGGGCCGGGCGGGCGGGATCAGCGGCTGGAGAGTCGCCCATTGGTCGTCCGTGAGGTCGCTCGGATAGGGTTTGTGTTCCATACCCTATTCTATGGCCGACACCCCCTTGTGGAACAGACTCTCAGTTTGATTCCCACCGCCTACAGATCGCCTCTGGTGAACGCCATCCAGGCGAGGATGTAGAGCATCCACGCAAACCACGATCCCAAGTAGATGGCCGTGACTATCTTGATTACCCGGCGGCGGCCGGCCGTGGAGGCTCGCCGGCTGAAGTAGTAGGAGGGCAGGGATAGGGCGGCGAATCCGGCCGTCTGAAGGGCCGTCGCCAGGAGCAAAACGAGTCCGCCGCGGGTGTCCGAGTAACCAGGGCCGTAGATGTTGTTCACCAGAAAGCAGCACAAGAGTCCCAGAGGCAGGTTGACAGGCGCAGAGACGGTCACCGCCAAGAAGCACAGAGCCAGAAAGGCCAGCGGCCGAAAGCCTGGCCGCTGAAACCCATCAGCCTGCAAGTCGGAACGGTTCATGGCGCGCCCTCTCCGCTCAGTCTACCCGTTGGCGCGGGCGGCTTCGGCCCGGTCGATCAGGTCTACCAGTTCCTCAAACGTCCAGACGTGATCGGTGACGCGCGCCTTCGGCGCCGGCGGCATTCGGATCTTACCGTGCCGGGTGATGAAGTTGTAGACGAAGAAGTGCAGCGCGACCCGCGGCAAACCAAACTTGACCTCCGGGCCGGCCGGCGATTACAAGCCACCTCCCTGCGTCCCCGGAGGTCCCCGCATGTCCGAGCCGCCGCGCCCCTTGCCCACCTTGCCCCTCCGGGCCTGCCGCCTCATCGCGGCGTTGCTGATCCTCGGCTCGGTCGGCTTGCGCGTCGCCTACCTGACCCACGACTGCCCGCTCGACCTGTCGCCGGACGAGGCCCACTACTGGGACTGGTCGCGCCACCTCGACTGGAGCTACTACAGCAAAGGCCCGCTCGTCGCCTATCTCATCCGGGCCGGCTGTGAAACCGCCGGCGGGTGGTCGGAGCAGCACACCGCCGGCCTGGCCTTCGCCGTGCGCCTGCCGGCCGTCGTCTGCGGCGCCTTGCTCTTGCTGAGCCTTTACGTTCTGACCGTGCAGGTCTACCGGCGCGAGACGCTGGCCCTCGGCGTCGTGGCGCTGGCGCTGACGCTGCCGGCGATGGCGGTGGGGGCGTCGCTCATGACCATCGACGCCCCGTACACCTGCTGCTGGGGCTGGGCGCTGGTGCTTGGCCATCGCGCGGTGTTCCGCGGCTCGCGCTGGGCCTGGCCGGCGGCGGGGGCGGTCGTCGGCCTGGGAATCCTGGCGAAATACACGATGGTGCTGTGGCTGCCGTCGGCCGGCCTGTTCTTGCTGACCGACCCGGAGCGCCGCCGCCTGCTCGCGCGGCCCGGCTTCTGGATCATGAGCGCCACAGCGGGTTTCTTTTGTCTTCCTATCCTCATTTGGAACATGCAGCATGGGTGGGTCACGTTCCGCCACGTCGATCACCTGGCCGGCGACGGCTTCCACTGGCTCGGGCCGCTGGACTACGTCGGCAACCAGGCCGCCTTGCTGATGGGTTACTGGTTCCTGGTCTGGCTGTCGGCGATGGTCGCCTATCGGCCGACGGCGAAGTCCGACGCCGGCGTCAACTACCTGTGGTGGTTGTCGGCCCCGATGTTCCTGATGTTCCTGGCGTTCAGCTTCAAGACGGGCGGCGGCGAGCCGAACTGGCCGGTGACGGCCTACCTGTCGGGTCTGGTCCTGGCGGCGGCATGGCTCGGGCGACAGCTGGCGTCGCCGACCGTCTGGTATCGGCGATCCGTCATGGCGGCGTTGTCCATCGTGTGCGGCCTGGGCCTGGCGGCGACGGTGATGATGCACCACACCGACTGGATTCGGCCGCTGCTGGCGCGGGTGTCGGGGCCGGCGACGCCGGATCGGCCGATGCCGCTGCGCCGCTTTGACCCGACCTGCCGGCTGCGCGGCTGGCACGCGCTGGCCGAGGCCGTGGACCGCGAGCGCGGCTTGCTGCGGGCGGAGGGCGGCGAGCCGGTGCTGGCGGCGTCGAGCTGGGCGCTGCCCGGCGAGCTGGGCGTCTGATTGCGCGGGCCACCCCCAAGCCTATTCGCTGGGCCTGGCGATGGGAGACCGCCATAGTCAATACGATTTGTGGCCGAATCCTTTGCGCGACGTGGAATCGTTCCGCGGGCGGACGTTCATCGTCGTCGGCTGGCTGTCGGACGAGGCGAGGAAGGCGTTCGACGAGGTGGATCAATCGCGTGAGGTGGTGTATTCGGAGGAGGGGCGGCCGATTTCGTCGTGGACGGTTACGGTTTGCCGCGGCTATCGGGGATTTCCGGCGCTGCCCGATGGGGCGCCGGCGTATTGACGCGGCGCCTTCCGAGCCGCGACCGTGAGAGCAAATTGCAGTTGGCGATGTAGGCCTTTAACGAACAATAGCTTACGGCACAAGCTATCGAACGGCCTAAGTTCCGCCCCGCGATGGCTTTACGTCGCCTGATGCAATTTGCTCGTGAGGGAGCGGAGCGAAAACCGCTCCCTCACGGTCGCGGCTCGGTTTGGCGCGCGCGGCGAACCGGGTCGGCCTTGAGGGCCGTGGTGGCTTCGTGCTGGAACGGTTGCAGCACCGGCCGTCCGGCGTCGTCCACGCCAGTCAGCAGGAGGATGCGCTGCTCGGCCAGCCGCAAGCGGGCGTGACAACTCTTGATGAGGCCCACGCCGGCCTCGTAGCGCGCCAGGGCCTCGTCCAGGCCGAGGCGGCCGTCCTCCAGATCGCGCACCGTGCGCTCCAGTTCGACGAGGGCCTCCTCGAAGGGAAGGCCGTCCGACGTCGGTTCGGTCATGGCGGGGAACTCCGATGAGGTTGCGGTTGCGTGGCTAACCTGCCGTATCCTCGACGCGGCTGACGATGCGCCCGTCGCCGACCCGCGTCACCAGGCGGTCGCCGGGCCGGACCTGATTCGTCGAGCGCACCACCGCGTGATCCGCTTCCTTGAGCGTGAGGGTATATCCGCGTGCCAATATGTTCAAGGGACTGAGCGATTCCAGATGGGCCGCCAGCGCTTCCAGCCGCCGCCGCCCCACCTCCAGCCGCTGACCCATCGCCCGTCCCAGCCGCTCGTTCCAGTCGTCGAGCCGCCGCTCCTCGTCGCGGATGCGGTCGAGCGGGGCCGTGAAGCAGCGGCGGTCGGCGAGGTCCACCAGCCGGATACGGGCCTGCTCCAGCTGCTTCATCAGCAGGCTGCGCCACCGCGTCTCCTGCTTTTCCAGCCAGTCCAGCACCGCAGCGCGATCCGGCGTCACTTTTTCCGCCGCCTCGCTTGGGGTCAGAGCGCGCTGGTCGGCAACGAGGTCGGCGATGGTCAGGTCGTCTTCGTGGCCGACGCCGCTGACGATGGGAATGCGCGAGGCGAAAATGGCCTGGGCGACCGGCTCCTCGTTGAAGGCCCAGAGGTCTTCGAGGCTGCCGCCGCCGCGGCCGACGATCATTACATCGACGACGGCGGCGCCCGTCGCATGCAGCTTGTTGACGCGGCGAATGGCGTCGGCGACGTCCTGCGCCGCCCCGTCGCCCTGCACCTTGACCGGACAGACCCACACCTCAGCGGCCGGCCAGCGGCGCGACAGGATCTCCAGCATGTCGCGCACGGCGGAGCCGGTGGGGCTGGTGACCAGCACGACGCGGCGCGGGATGCGCGGCAGCTTCTTCTTGCGGGCCGGATCGAAGAAGCCCTGAGTGAACAGCTTCTCCTTGAGCTGGCGGAAGGCGAGTTCCAGCGGGCCGACGCCCTTGGGCTGCACTTCCTCAATCTGCAGCTGGTAATCGCCGCGCGGCAGATAAACGGTGAGCCGGCCGCGGACGATGACGCGCATTCCGTCCTGCAAGTCGAAACGCAGGCGCAGGCCGACGCCGCGCCAGATCACGGCTCGGAGCGGCGCTTCTTCATCCTTCAGCGTAAGATACAGATGGCCGGAGTTGGGGCGGGACAGGTTCGACACCTCGCCCTCGACCCAGACGGGGGTGTATTTCTCTTCCAACAGGCCCTTGATGGCGCGCGTCAGTTCGCCGACCGTGAAGACCTTGATCGAAGGCGGCGGGAAGACGGCGCTCATGGAAACAACCCCGACGATCTCCCAAATGAAGCCACGGTAGGGTACACCAGTTCAGCGGAAAAAAGCAAGAGGGATTGATGCCGGGCCGACGCCCCTACTTCGCCGCCTGTTCCACCTTGCCATACTTGGCCCGGCGCGACTATCTTCACAGGTGGCCAGACCATTCCTGAATCGGCGGCCGGATTGCCTATGCTCACCCTGCGGATCGCTCGGGGCCGGTGCCTGCCGTTGGGCGCCTCGGCCCAGCCGGACGGCGTCAACTTCGCCCTCCTTTGTCGTCACGGGACGGCCATTTTTCTGGTGGTCTATCCGCTGGAGGGAACGGAGCCGATCGCGGAGATCGCCCTGCACCCGCGCCGCAACCGCACCGGCGACCACTGGCACGTCCTCGTCGCCGGCCTGCCGGCGGCCTTCTCCTACGGCTGGCGCGTGGACGGCCCCCTCAGCCCCGGCCACTGCTACGATCCCAACACCGTCCTGTTCGACCCCGCCGCCACGGCCCTGTCCAACGGCGCCCGCTGGGGCATGTCGCGCGAGCCGGAGAAACACCGCTCCGCCCGCCGCAGCGTCTACATCCGCCGCCCGTTCCACTGGCAGGAGGACGCCCCCCTCCTGACGCCGCTCGAAGACGCCATCGTCTACGAGCTGCACGTCCGCGGCTTCACCTGCCATGCGTCCTCGCTGACCGCCCACCCCGGCACGTTCGCCGGGCTGGTCGAGAAGATCCCGTACTTTCAATCCCTGGGCGTGACGGCCGTCGAGCTGCTGCCCATTCACGAGTTTGACGAGACGGATTGTCCGTTCATCAACCCGATCAACGGCGAACGCAACCGCAACCTCTGGGGCTACAACAGCATCGCCTTCGGCGCCGCCAAGGCGTCCTACGCGGCCGCCGGCCCCGAGCACGGCCAGCTGGTTGAATTCCGCGAGATGGTGCGCGCCTTCCACGCGGCCGGCCTCGAGGTCTACCTCGATGTCGTCTTTAACCACACCGGCGAAGGCGATTATCGCGGCCGCACCTACTCCTTCCGCGGCCTGGACAACCACCTTTACTACATGATCGCGCCGGACGGTCACTATTTGAACTTTTCCGGATGCGGAAACACCGTCAATTCCAACCACCCCGTCGTCCGCCAGCTGCTGATGAGCTGCCTGCGCTTCTGGGTGGCCGACATGCACGTGGACGGCCTGCGCTTCGACCTGGCCTCCGTGATGGGCCGCGACTCCCAAGGCGCCGTTCTGGTCGAGCCGCCGGTCGTGGAGATGATCGCCGAGGAGGGCGTGCTCAGCGACACCAAGCTGATCGCCGAGCCGTGGGACGCCGGCGGGCTGTATCAGGTCGGTCATTTCCCGTTCGGCCGGCGCTGGTCGGAGTGGAACGGGCGCTACCGCGACGACGTGCGCGGCTTCTGGCGCGGCGACTCCGGCATGGCCGCCGCCCTGGCGACGCGGCTCTCCGGCAGCCCCGATCTGTACCGGGCGTCCGGCCGTCTGCCGCGCCACTCCGTGAACTTCATCACCTGCCACGACGGTTTCACGCTCTGGGACCTGGTTTCGTACAACCAGAAGCACAACGAGGCCAACGGCGAAGGCAACAGGGACGGCAGCGACGCCAACTACAGCTGGAACTGCGGCGTCGAGGGCGAAACGACCTACCCCAACATCCTCGGCCTGCGCCGGCGCCAGGCGCGGAACCTGATGGCGACGCTGTTTTTGTCGCAGGGCGTACCGATGCTGCTGGCCGGCGACGAGTTCCTGCGAACGCAGCAGGGCAACAACAACGCCTGGTGCCAGGACAACGAGATCAGCTGGCTCGACTGGTCGCTGGCGGTCAAGAACAGCGACTTCCTCCGCTTCATGCGCGAGCTGATCGCGTTGCGCCGGCGGCACCCGGTCCTGCGTCGCCGCCGCTTCTTCGACGGCCCGGAAGTCGCCTGGCACGGCGTCGAGCCGAACCGGCCGGACCTGTCGTGGGACAGCCACAGCCTGGCGATGACGCTGGACGGCCGGCTGACTGGCCGCGAGCCGGATCGCGATTTCTACATGGTCTTCAATGCGTGGCGGGAGGCGCTGCCGTTCACCGTTCCGCCGTCGCCGCAGAACAAGCGCTGGCGCCGCGTCATCGACACGGCGATGGCCGCCCCGCTCGACATTGTCGGCCCGGGCGAAGGGCCGGACGTTCCGGCGGGTTCGTCCTATACGGTGGCGCCGCACTCGGTGCTGGTGCTGATTGCGGATGCGTGAAGAGCGACGGCGAGCGGCGCGGCGTCAGCCCACGGGTGCGCGCCTTCAGTGGACTTGACCGGGGCGAACCGCCTTGGGTGTATCTCTACTATCTCAGGCGGCGGAAGTACGAGGAATTGTATGGCGTCGCCTGATCGCTCTCGTTCCCGAACCGAAGTTCGGGAACTGGCAACTGGCGCCAATGGTCCCGTGGCCAAGACTACTTCGGTGCGGCCGGGGCGGGCAGGCGCCAAACGGAGAACCGCTCGAACTGGGCCTGCGCGCCGGGGCTGTCGGCGGCGCTGACCGTGGCCAACCCCAGCCACGGGTGTCGGAAGGCCTCGCCCAGCGGGTACGGATCGATGACCCGAACGCCGTTGACCCATACTTCCAGCTCGCCCTTGCGGAAGACAGCCAGGAGCGTGTTCGCCTCTCCGCTGGTCTTGACCGCGCCCTGCCGGATCATCGGCGGCAACGGAGGCTTGAAATCAGGCTCCGCGTCTGGAGAGGGAATCACCGCCGCCAGCCCATCGGCGGTCAGACAGACCTGGAAGGCCTGTCCGAGGTCGCCGTCCTTGCTGAAGCTCAAGGCCCAGCTGTCGCCCCCCGCCCCATCCAGGCGCCCGATCACCTGGCAGGCGAAGTCGCCATCCGGGTGCGGATTCGTCCAGCAGGACCAGGCCGGACCCGCCCCCGGATGCTGCACGTAACGCCCGTCCTTGAACTCGAACAGCTCCGGGCGCTCGGTCGCACTGGAACCGAAGGCGCTTTGCTTGGGGTCGGTAAACCGATCGTCCAGCTCCGGCTGGAGGGGAGCCAAATCCGGGGCGGGAGAAGCCGCATGGGACGGCGAGGCGGCCGGATTGGCCAGCAATTTGCCCAGGTCCCAGCAGCGCACCGTATAGTCGGGGAGGAGATAAACGAATTGCGAGCCGCCCGCCCTCACGGCGCCGACCGGGGGGAGGGAGTTGTTGGCGGAGGCGTTTTCGCCCACGGCAAGGTCCGCGATGCGCCGACCGGTGTCCATGTCGTCCACCGAGAGGCGCTCCCGACTCAGCAGGGCCAGCCGATTGGCGCCGGGGAGGAAGGAAACGACCGCCGGCCGGTCGTCCGGGATCGTGCGGCGGATCGCGCCGGTCGCGGCGTCCCAAACGTCCACGCTTCCATAGTCGCCGTGAAACACCGACCCGACGACGGATCGGCCGTCCGGGAACCAGGCGAGGCTCTGGATCAAGCCCCGCGCCGGCGCGGAGCAGCTCCTGGCCGTCGCGCGCCGAGCAGACCCCCCATTCGCCGTCGCTCCAGCCCGATTCCGCAATCGGTGTCCGTGCGTAGAGAAGTCGATCTCCGTCCGGGCTGAAGCAGAGGGAATAGACCATCGTTTTCCCCGGATGCGCGAGGGGCGGCAGTGCCTTGCGAAAGCGCTCCTCCCCCGTGCGGGCGTTGAGCAACCAGACCCCGTCGGCGTCCGTCCCTGCCAATGCTTCTCCGTCCGGCGACCAGGCTAGGCTCACAGTCGCTCCTGGAAACTCGCGGGTGCGCAGTTCCCGCCCCGTGGCGGCGTCGCGGAAGTGGAGAATGGTTTTCATCGGCCCCTCGGGCGGGCCGCTGGCCTGCGCGATGATCCGCCGCTGCAGCGCCCGGAGCTGCTGCAGCTTCTCCTCGGGTGTTTTCGCAGGCCCCGGCTGCGATGCCGGGCCGCCGATGGCGGCCGCGATGACGAACTGGCTGCCGTCGGGGCTGAAGGCCACCGGGGGAAACGCCCTGCTCCAGACATAGTCGGACGGAAGGTCGAGGGTGTAGAGTTCCTGGCCCGTGATCGTGTCCCAGGCCTGGAAGGACAGGCGGCCGGCGTCCTCCGGCGTGTTGACGAGGCGCGTTCCCTGACGGAGGGTGAGCAGACGGGCGCCATCGGGACTGAACACACCGGAATCGGTCCCCGGCCGGAGACCCGACAACGAGTAGGGGCCGGATTCCCAGTCGGTTTCCAGCCGCCGGACACGATTGCCGGGCCGGAAGCCGAGCGGCAAGAGGAACACGGTTCGGTCGCCGGCCCCGAAGACGGTGCGCGCCAGCCCGAGTTCGGGCGGGCACGGCAGGCTGATGACTTGCTGGCCGGTCCCCATCTCCCACACGGTCAGCTGCGTGCTGTCGATCGCCGCCAGGCGCCGGCCGTCCGCGCTGAAGTCCATCGCAACCTTTCCCAAGTTATGCGCCGCGTCGTGGAGCGGAAGGGAGAATTGCCGCTCGTGGCGCACGGCGTCGAAGACGTCGATCTCGGGACTCCGCACACCCATGAGCGGCCCGAATTTCCAGACGGGACAGAACGCGGCGAAGCGCGTTCCGTCCGCGCTGAACGCCCCTTCATGCACTCGGACGTCCTCGGGCAGGCAGCGCCAGACCTCGCGGCCGGAGTCGGCGTCGTAGAAGCAACAGCCGCTGCCCCCTCCGATTGCCAGCAAACGGCCGTCAGGACTCAGGGCCAGGGGCAAACGCTGGTCGCCAAGGGCGCCTTCCCACGTGCAGCGCACTTTCCCCGTTTGGACTTCGACGATTTTGACCGGCGCCTGTCCGCCGCCGTGGACGAGCAACCGGCCCTCGGGACCAAGGAGCAGAGGGGAAACATGCGTCCCCTGCTGGGGCACGGTCCCGACCACGACGCCGGACTCCAGGTCCCAGACTGTGACATCAGGCGATCCCTCCTTCCCCACTGCGGCGAAGCGGCCCTCTGGGCTTATTGCCAGGGAGAAAAGAGGAATCGTGGGGTGAACCTCCGGGTCGCCTTGCTTGTCCAGAGCAACCCGGAAGGAATGGGAAATCCGGCCGGCTTCCAGATCGTACACGCGCAAGATCCCGTTAGTCATCACATCGGCGGCCCGCCGGCCGTCCGCGCTGACCGCTCCCGTTTCAAGCCAGGTGCCCGGCGCGTCCTGATGAACATCCGGCGCGTCCCGAACGAATCCCGACGGGGCATCCGGCTCGTCGCTCAAGTCCCAGACCTCCGCCGTCCCACCCGTGTCATTCAAGCCGGCGGCCAGCTTTTTGCTATCGGCGGAGAAGGCGAGGCAGCCGATCCCCCCGAGGCCAGGCGGCTGAAAGGTTCGCCAGCGCCCGGTCAGCGCGTCCCAGATCGCGACACTCTTTCCTCTCGTCCCCGCCAGCCACCGTCCGCTCGGGCTGACGGCGAGCGGTCCGGCCAGCCCGAAGAACGTCTGGCTCACCGTCCCGGTTTCGGTTTGCCAGATGGTCGCCCCTCCTTGCAACACCCCGGTAGCCAATATTCTGCTTTGGCTCTCGTAGACAAGCCGGCACCCGTCCGGAAAGAGCGCGACCGATCCCCCCATGAACGCGAGGAATTCGCGCACATGCTTGCCGGACGCGGTATCCCAGAGCTCGACTTTGCGCGGCTGGGTGATCGCCAGCTGCTTGCCGTCGGGGCTGAAGGCGACATAGACGCTTGCCTCTGGCTCCTCGGAAGGCTCGAACCGGCGCATCAGCTGGCCGCTTTCGGCGTCCCAAATGGCGACGCCTCCGTCGGCCGCGCTCCCGGCCAGGCGCGCGCCGTCGCGGCTGAATGCCACGTGCCCGCCGGGTCCGGATTTCAGCGTGCGGACCTCCTTGTCCGCGTCGATGTCCCACAGCTGCACGAACGCTTCGCCCTCCGCATGCGTCGGGTCGGCGTAGGCCGCGATCGCCAGCCATTTGCCGCCCGGCCGCAGGGCGATGTCGGAGATGTAATAGGGGTGCGTGCCCAGAAAGCGCAGGGGCCGGCCGGCGACCGTGTCCCAAACGATTACGGCGCTCGCGGAATCCTGAACGTCGGGCTTGCCTTGGCTGTTGTGTTTGTTGCTGTTAGTCGCCAGGTAGAGCGACCGTCCGTCGGGAGCAAAGGCCGCGGCCGTGACGTTCCGGCTGGTTTGCGGATCGGCGCTGAGGCCGCTGTCGAGCAGACGCCCCCGGTCCTGGCAGCGCTGCCACAGCCAACCCCACTCCCAGTGCCGTAGGTCGGGCCTGCACTTCAGCAGCAAGTCCCGCGCCTCGCCGCGGTCGCCGGCTTCGATCGCCTGGGCGGCCCGGCCCAGGAGGTTGACGTAGTTGGAAGTGTTGGCCCGCCGCGCCTCTTCCTCTTGCTTCCCCCGCGCCTCCTTCTCGGCGGCGGCGGCTTGCTCGGCCTGGCCTCGCGCCTCCTTCGCCTGACCCAGGGCGCTTTCTGCATCCTTGGCGGCCTTCGTCTGGGCCGTCAGGGCCGTGGCCTTGTCGTCTCGCGCCCTTGCCGCATCGAAATAGTAGCCGAGGACGACGGCGAAGGCGACGACCGCAATCAGCAGCACGGCGACGGCCGCGGCGGTGGGCGCCGGGTTCCGCCGCGCCCACTTTGCCACGCGCTCCAGCCGGCCGACGGGACGAGCGCTGATCGGCTCGCCCTTGCGGAACCGCTCCAGGTCGTCGGCCAGCGCCGCCGCCGAGGGATAGCGCCGGGCGGGGGCCTTTTCGAGGCACTTCAAACAGATGGTTTCCAGGTCGCGCGGCACCCCCGATTGCAACTGCGACGGCGGCGCCGGCTCCCGATCCAGCACCTGGCGCAGCGTCTCCATCACGTTCGGACCCCGGAACGGCGGTCGGCCGGTCAGCAGCTCGTACAGGATGGCGCCGAGGGCGTAAACGTCCGCCGGCGGGCCGACGGCCTCGACCCGGCCGCCCGCCTGCTCCGGGGCCATGTAGCTCGGCGTCCCCATGATTTCGCCGGCGCGGGTGCGGCCGCTGTCCTGGTCCAGGCGCTTGGCCAGGCCGAAGTCGGTGATCTTGAGTTCCCACTGCTTCGTCACCAGCACGTTGGCGGGTTTGAGGTCGCGGTGAACGACGCCGGCCTCGTGGGCCGCATGGACGGCCCGCGCCAGCGTCGCCGCGAGCTGGGCCGCCTGCCGCGGCGGAACGCCGGCCGCGGTCAGCTTCTTGTCGAGGCTGCCGCCCTCAACATACTCCAGCGAGAAGTAAGGCTTGCCGTCGTGGGCGGAGACGTCGAAGACCTGCACGATGTTGGGGTGTTGCAGGCGAGCCAGCGCCTGCGCCTCCGCGCGGAAACGCTCCAGACCTCCCGGCCCCGCGGCCCGGCCGTCGAGGACCATCTTCAGCGCGACGACCCGGTCGAGGCCGACCTGCCGGGCCTTGTACACGACGCCCATGCCGCCCTGGCCCAGTTTGCCGAGGACCTCGTAGCCGGGGATGTGGACCGCCGGCGGTCGCGGGGCGGCCGCAATGGGCGCGCCGGCCGCCGGCGAAGGGGAGGTCTGCGCCACGGTCCTGCTGCCGGGCACCGACGGCGTGGATGGTTCGGCGGGCACCGGCGACGCGCGGAGACGCTGCTCGGCGGCGACCAACTCCCGCCGCACGGCGTGATCGTTCAGTTCGGGGTACCGTCCCAGGTACTCTTCCGCGCGAACCGGCTCGCCCGCCTTGAGGCGCAGCTCCAGCTCGGCGTGGACCAGCTCGACCAGCAACGCCGGGCGCTCTCCCGCTTCCAGTCGGCTGAGGAAATCGTCCAGGCGCGGCCGCTTCCCCTCCAGCCAGTCGGCCTCGAAGCGGCGGATCAGCGTTTCGGCGCCCGCCGCGCGGACGGAGAGGTGGGGCTGTGTCAGGGTGGGGTCGGGAGTCATCGGGCGCTCTCCGCACTCAAGAGGCCTTTGCTTCCAGGGTCTTGCGGACGTTGCCGAGGACGCGCTCCACGGTTCGTTCCGTGCAGCCGACCTGTTCGGCGATTTCACGCTGGAGGAAGCCTTGCAGACGCAGCAGCACAATGGGCCGTTGGTCGTCCCGCAGCCCGCGCAGCACTTGCTCCAGCGTCTCCGCCAGGAGCAACGCCTCCGCCGGTTGAGGGTCCGGCGCGGCCGGTTCATGGCCGGGGCGAGAGTCGGAACCGGCCGCGGCGGGAGATTCCTGCCGCACGTCGCGGCGGGCCGCCCGGAAATGCTCGACCTTGTGTCCGCACTTGCGGACGGTCAGGACCGTCAGCAGCGTCCAGAGGGCGTCCCAGCTTTCCAGCGTGAAGCGATCGTCGGCATGGCGGAGAAAGAAGCTCTTGAAAACCGATTGGACAACGTCCTCGGCGTCGAGCTTCGCCGCCAGCGCCTGCGGCAGGCGGGAGCCGGCGAGGCGCACCAACCGGCGGGCGAAGCGGTCAAAGACCGCGGCGGCCGCGGCGGAGTCGCCGCCGCGGAGGCGGGTCATCAGTTCGGTGAACGGCGGTTCGGGCGGCATGGCATTTTGCTCGACAGCGCTGTGGGGCCGGCATTTCGACTTGCCTACGGTTATAGCAGAGAGGAAGACGGCTCCGCAAACATTTTCCGCAAGCGGCTCGTCCGCCCCTTCCGCTGCTCCCGCCGCAAAAAAATCGACGCCGCCTGTCGGGTCAACGCCCCGGATTCGCATCTACGCACCAGAGGTTCAGGTCCCAAGCCGCCCGATCCAACACTCCGAAGGAGACCGCCATGAAGTGGCTTCGCAACCTGTTCGCCGCGCGTCCGCTGACCCGCCCGACCCCGCGCTCCCGGACCGTGCCACGCTTGGAGGCGTTGGAAGAGCGCTGCGTCCCATCGACCATGACGCAAATCACGAACGCCTCGGCGTTTCCCAATTCGGCGGCCGTCAAGGTCGTGTCCGTGTTCCCCAACGGACAAGCATTTGGGGGCAGCGGCGCCATGGTGGACGGCACCCACGTGCTGACGGCCGGCCACATGGTCTTTAATGCGAGCGACGGGGGCTGGGCGTCGCAAGTCACCGTGTATGCCGGCATGACCAGCAGCAACAATTATGTCGCCGAGGCGTCCGCCAAGTGGGAGCGGACATTCACGAGCTTCATAAACGACGATTATGTCAACTCGGAATCCCATGACCCGGGGGACGGCGACATCGGGCTAATAACCCTGAGCACGAACATCGGCAGCCGAACCGGCTGGTTCGGCATGGGCTACGACGACGGCAACAGCTTCGCGGGCTGGGACTTGAATACGCTGGGCTATCCGGGCGTGAATTACTCCGGCGTGAACCAGTATTTCCAGTTCGCCGCCATCACCGGGACCACCGGCGGGACCACCGACGGTTTCTCGTCGTTCTACTACTCCCAGGACAACATCCACGAGGAAGGCGGACAGAGCGGCAGCCCGATCTACGCCTACTATGAAAGCGGGCCCAATGCCGGCCAGGTCGTCATCTATGGCGTCATGGATGTAGAGAACCCTGACACCGGGTACGCCGAGCGAATCACCGCCACGGTCTTCAATGACCTGGAGGTGTCCATCCAGTCCGACAACGCCGGCTCAAACAACTCGGGCGCCGGCCAGCAGCGAGAACAGATTACGAACCCGGCGGCAAGCAGCAACACAACCGTCTCCGCAGCGGCGGCCACGGTCACGGCCGGGCAGGCGGTGACGTTCTACGCCAGCGTGTCCGGCTCCGGCTCGGCCGTGCCGACCGGGACGGTGACGTTCTACGACGGGACGACCAAGTTGGGCACGTGGAACCTGCAGCCATCATTGTTCGGCGGCGGCGCTTACGCATCGTTCCGCATCTCGACGCTGGGCGTCGGCAGCCACACCATCACCGCCGTCTACAGCGGCGACGGCAACTTCAAGGGGAGCCACGTCGGCGCCCATGACGGAAACGATTGTGGACCCCACGTCCGCGAATAGCGACACGTTCGTGGTCAGCGAAATCCCAGGCGCTGGCGTCTGGCGGCATTCGTCCAGCGGCTGGCAGCAGCTCACCACGACAGACGCCTCCCAGGTGGCGGTGGATTCCCACGGCAACGTCGTCGCCGAGATTCCCGGTTACGGCGTGTGGCGCTACGAACACGTCGGCGGTTGGCGGCAGCTCACTCCCACCGACGCCGCTCAGGTCGCCATCGCGGGCAACGGCGTCGTCGCCATCGACATCTCCGGCTACGGCGTGTGGCGCTTCGAGGACGCCGGCGGCTGGCAGCAGCTTACTCCGACCAACGCCTCCCAGGTCGCGGTGGATGCCCGCGGCGACGTGGCCGCTGAGCTCCCGGGCTATGGCGTCTGGCGCTTCGAGGACGCCGGCGGCTGGCAGCAGCTTACTCCGACCAACGCCTCCCAGGTCGCGGTGGATGCCCGCGGCGACGTGGCCGCTCAGCTCCCGGGCTATGGCGTCTGGCGCTTCGAGGACGCCGGCGGCTGGCAGCAGCTCACCGCCGCCGACGCGGTTGGGATCAGCATCGCGGGCAAAGGCATTGTGGCCGTTGCGATTCCTGGCGGCGGGGTGCAGCGTTTCGAGGACGCGACCGGATGGGAGCAGCTCTCCGCCTCCAACGCCTCTCAAGTTGCGGTGGACGCCAACGGCGACGTGGCGGCCGACCTGAACGGCGCCGGCGTCTGGCTCTTCCAGGACGGCCTCAGCTGGGGCCAGCTGACGGCCGCTTATGCCCTGGACATCGGGCTGGGGGACTGATGAAGGTCCTGTCAGGGCGACTCCGGGGGCTTGCGCCCCGGCTCGCCTAACCCGACGACGTGAAACGCCTTCTCGACGTAATCAAATATAATAGGCATCTTAAAAACAGTCATAGCGAGCCATGTGCAGGCGCGAATGCGCCGCATGGGCTGTCGGGTCGGGCCGGGCTTTTGTCATCTACCTGCTGTTGCGGTCACGGGTACGGCGGCTTGCCGTGAGGCACCGCCAACATTCTGATAAGGAGAATCGTCATGTGGTTCAAGAGAAGTTCCGGGCTGGCGCTCCTGGTCGCGGGCCTGCTGGCCACCGGAGCCGCATGGGCGGACGGAGGCTCCCCTCCGCCGGCGGCGTCCCAGGGCCCCCAGGATCCCGCGCCCACGGCGCCGTCCGGGGGCAAACTCAGCGCCTGGCAGAAAGCAGGGGTAATTGCGCTCGATGTCATTGATGTCTGCGCCAAGCTCCATGAGGTCAAGGGCCCTCCCGGGTACAACGTGCCGGAATCGAGCGCGGCGGATGACCTGGACAAGGCGAATGAGGCGGGCGAAACGATGCAGGATCTTGTGGAGGATTTGAAGGAGTACGGGCCGGATCTCGTCGAGGCTGTGAGGAACTGGAGACGCGGAAGCACGACGTCGGAACAGCCCACAGCCGGGCCGTCGGACTCCGCGGGCTCGAACGACTCCACGGCATTCAAGTATTCCCCGGGGAATTCGCCGGCCGCCGCAAGCCCCGGGCGCAGGCTCCCGAGCAGCTGATGGTCACGCCGGTTCCACCCACGCCCGCGCCGCCCCCTGCCGTGACGCCGGACGACCCCATGCCCGCTCCCGCGTATCCCGGCCTGGCGCCGGACGACGGCGGAATCGACGACCAGGGAACCTATATCCCCGACGCCCCGACCCTTCCGGATGAGGTCCTGGCGCCCGACGATTACGGTGACACCGACCCGGCGGCTGCCACCCCGGACGGCGGGAGCGACGATTATGTGACGGCGCCCGATGATTACGGCGACACCGACCCGGTTTACGCCGGCCCGGACGATTCGAGTCCTGACGACTCCGGTTATGTCGGCACGGACGACGGCGACGACGCCCCCGACTACGCGGACAGCGACGATTCGGATTCCGACGACTCCGGCGGCTACTACGACCGTGAACAGCTCGGGCAGGAGATTCAGGACGCGCTCCTGGATCAGTTCAACGGCGATGGGGATCATTGACCTGCGAAGGGAATGGACGCCTGAAGCGCGCCCCGATCGCCCGCCAGTTCCGGACGCCCTGGGGAAGTTCAAAACCTCCCCAGGGCCTCGCCCTTTCCGGCGTCGGCCCGCCTTACTTCACCATCGAAACCACGTTGAACGCCTTCTCCACATAATCAAAGATCATGGGGATCGGAAAAAGCGTCATAACGAGCCAAAGGCAGACGGCGAAGCCGAGCGCATGCCCCCACTGGAAGCGCAGCACCAGCCACAGGCCGACGAACCACAAGGCCAGGTGCAGCACGTTGAACAGCACGTTCCAGATCAGCCAGCCCCAGTGGAACTGCTGCACCCGGCCGAGGTCGCCCTCGTCGATGGTCCGGCCGCTCGTGTCGTAGTAGTGGAGGTCCTGGCCCGTTTCCCGTTTGAAGTTGCCCTTGGCGTCGCGCTCCGGCTTGAACACGGCGGTCGCGTCGCCGTCCTTGATGATGATCTGCTCCGGCGCCTCCGGCAATTTCGTGCGGGTTACGCGGCCGTCCGGCCCCACGAGCAGGAAATCGGCGCCCTCCTTCCGGTACGTCTCCTCCGCGCTTTCCTTGCCGTTCCGCTTCACGACGGCGTTGATTTGATCGTACTGCTTGAGCGTGGAAACGCTCTTGAACATCGAACCGCAGTGTCCGCCCGTGCGGCAGTCCACGATCACCCACAGGGCGTAGAACAGCGCCAGGCCGACGCCGACCGCGGGGGCGCGCCAGTACAGGTCGCCGCCCGGCGCCTCGTAGAGCCACGTCTGCAGCCAGACGGCCCCGGCCCACAGCAGGCCGCTCAGCACCAGGGCCGTCAGGAACAGGATGAGGACGGTGGATAACATGGCAAATCCGGAGACGGGCGATCCGGCGAGCGGCCGGCGTGAGCCGGCTGATTCCACGCAAATCAGCCGGCTCACGCCGGCCGCTCGCCGGATCGCTTGAAGTCACGCCTTGATAATGTCCCGCACCGTCCGGCCGCTGGGGATCATCGGCAGGACGTGCTCCTGATACGGCACCATCACGTCGAGGACGTACGGCCCCTTGCTGTCGAGCATCTCCTCCAGCGCCCCGTCGAGGTCTTCCTTGGCGCTGATGCGGCGGGCGCCGCAGCGGAAGCCCTTCGCCAGCGTCACGAAGTCCGGGTACGGCTCCTCGCCAGGGCCGGCGCCGAGATAGGTGTGGGCGCGGTTGCCGCCATGGAAGCGGTCCTCCCACTGCACCACCATGCCCAGGTGCTGGTTGTTCAAGAGCAGCACCTTGACCGGCAGCTTCTCCGTGAAGCAGCAGGCCAGCTCCTGGACGTTCATCAGGAAGCTGCCGTCGCCGTCGATGTCCACGACGGTGTTCTGCGGGTGGGCCGCCTGGGCGCCCATCGCCGACGGCAGGCCGAAACCCATCGTGCCGAGGCCCCCGCTCGTCACCCACTTCCGCGGCCGGTTGAAGTGGAAATACTGGGCCGCCCACATCTGGTGCTGGCCGACGCCGGTAGTCACGATCGTGTCGTCGAGCCGGCCGCGGTCCTTGAGGATGCGCCACAGCCGGCGGATGGCGTGCTGCGGCAGGATGGCGTCGTTCCGCTCCGCGTAGCGCAGCGGCTCCGCCTCGCGCCACTCCTCGATCCGCCGCAGCCATTCCTTGAATTGCCCGGTGCGCGGGCCGGCCGACGGCTCCTCGTCCAGCATCTTATTGAGGTCTTGCAAGGCGTCCTTCACGTCGGCGTGGATCGGCAGGTGGGCGACCTTGTTCTTGTTGATCTCCGACGGGTCGATGTCGATGTGGACGATCTTGCCGTGCTTGGCGAACTCGGACACTTTGCCGGTGACGCGGTCGTCGAAGCGGACGCCGAGGGCCAGCAGCAGGTCGGCCTCGTTGATGGCGTAGTTGGCGTAGACGGTGCCGTGCATGCCGAGCATTTGCAGGCAGAGGAAATGCTCGCTAGGGAAGCCGCCCAGGCCGAGCAGCGTCAGCGCCACGGGAATGCCGGTGCGGTCGGCGAACGTCTTGAGGTGCGCCGCGGCGTTGCTGGAGATGACGCCGCCGCCGGCGTACACGATCGGTCGCTCGCTCTTGCGGACCATCTCCAGCAGCTTTTGCAGCTCCGGCTTCGCGGCCCGGCGGTAGGGGCGGTAGCCGGGCAGGTTCATCGGTGGGTCCCAATCGGCCACGGCGATGAGGTTGTTCTGCACATCCTTGGGCACATCGACGATGACGGGGCCGGGCCGGCCGGTGGACGCGACGTGGAACGCCTCTTTGAAGACGCGCACGATGTCTTCGGTGCGCTGAATCAGGTAGTGGTGCTTGGTGACGGCCCGGCAGACCTCGACGATGGGCGTCTCCTGGAAGGCGTCGGTGCCGATGACCGGCGTGCCGACCTGGCCGGTGATCGCGACGATGGGCACCGAGTCGAGCTTGGCGTCGGCGAGGCAGGTGACGAAGTTGGTGGCGCCGGGGCCGCTGGTGGCGACGCAGACGCCGACCTTGCCGGTGGTGCGGGCGTATCCCTCGGCCGCGAAGCCGCCGCCCTGCTCGTGCCGTGGCAGAATGGTGCGGAGGCGGTCCTCGACGTGGGTGAGGGCCTGGTGGATCGGCATGGAGGCGCCGCCGGGGTACGCGAAGACGACCTCAACGCCGTGGTTGAGCAGGCACTGGACCAGGATGTCGGCCCCGGATAGCTGGGTCGGCGGCGTCTCGCTCATGGCGGAAACTCTCGTGCGTTCAGGAACTCGAAGGCGAAAACTTCATTTTAATGGGGAGAGCGCATCCTTCCAACGGGTTCGCGGGGATTTCACGCCGTCGCGGCGCCGCGGCAGACCGCATTTGCTTAGAACCCGTCCAGGATCTATTCCGTGAAATCGGCGATTTGAGGTAAGCTGTCGGGCACTCCAAGGAGAGGGGGGACGATGGGCGCAGCATTGGCGGTTCCCGAGTGCGGTTGCGCGGCTTGCGGCGCGGGTGAACATCCGGAACGGGAAGATCATCGGCAGCTCAAGCTGTTGCTGAGCCGGTTGGATGAGCAGCAGCGGCGCTGGTTGGCAGCACGTGAGGCTATGCGTCGGGGGCAGGGGGGCTTCCAACGCATCGCAGAGATAACCGGCCTCCATCCGGGAACGATTCGGCGGGGCCCAGACGAACTCAACGACGACTTGCGAAATCGGCCCACCGACCCTGTGCGACTGCCCGGGGGCGGTCGGCCGCGCGTGGAAAAAAACTAGGATGGCAAACTTAACTTGAGAGGCCCCGAAAACGGCCTGTTCTTGAACTGGGCGGCCCAGGAAAACGCCAGAAATCGCTTGTCCGCCGAGGGTCTCAAGTTGAGTTTGCCGTCCTAGAAAAAAAGATCCCACTCGGCTCGCGGACTTGAAGCGATGCATCGATCCCGAAACCGCCGGCAATCCGTGTAATGACCATGACTTTCCCGGAGACGCGAAAGGCCGTGCGACGCCGTAGGGCATCTACGATCCGGAACGCAACGCGGGCCACGTGTGCGTGACGACCTCGCGCGATACTCCCGAGCTGGCCGTCGATTCCATCCAAGACTGGTGGGGTCTGAATCATCCCCACTATCCGAACGGTCAACGCCTGCTGATCGAGGCCGACTCCGGCGGCAGCAACGGAGCGCGTTCACGGCAATACAAGCAGCGTCTTCAAGAGTTCGCGGACGAGAGCGGGCTGACGGTCACGGTCTGCCACTACCCGCTAGGAACCTCGAAGTGGAATCCGATCGAGCACCGACTTTTCAGCCAGATCGCGGCCACCTGGGCAGGTTATGTCCTCAGCACGCTGCCAATGTTGCTGGGCTTCATTCGCCGCACCACGACCGCGACCGGACTGCGAGTCCCTGCCGCTCACCTCGACCGAACCTACCCGAGCGGCGTGAAAGTCCCGAAGGCCGAGTTCAACGCACTTGCATGGACTCGCCACGAGGTCTGCCCACAATGGAACTACACCATCCGTCCGCGTCGGAAAAGCACGAAGTAGATCTTGGACAGGTTCTTAGTCCTCAGCTTACCGCTTTCTTCACGAGCGCGCCAATCCTTGCCTCTTCGGCGGCGGTCAGTTCCTTCAGCGCGAAGGCGGTCGGCCACATGGCGCCTTCGTCGAGGTTCGCTTCGTGCATGAAGCCGAACGTCGCGTACCTCGTTTTGAACTTCTGCGCGCTTTGGAAGAAGCAGACGACCTTGCCGTCCTTGGCATACGCGGGCATCCCGTACCAGAGTCTCGGTGTGAGGGCTGGCGCGCTGGCTTTGATGATCGCATGGAGCCGCTCGCCCAAGGCGCGATCCGGTTCCGGCATCGCGGCGATCTTCGCCAGCACGGCGCTTTCCCCGTCCGCCTTGTCCGCGCGGGCCGGGGCGCGCACCCGCCTTCTTCGCGGCCTGCTGGGTGGCGCTCCTGGCGCTTCGGGTACGTTCGGTCATCTTCGTTCCTTATCCTTAAATGATTCTGAAGCGCGTTTCGCTCATGCGTAGCCGGCCAATTCGCGGATCTCGATTGTGTGGCCAGGCGGACACTCCCGAGCAATTGCCACCGCTGCATCGTAGCTGTCGGCCTGGACAAGGGTGAAGCTGACGACGATTTCCTTGGCTTCGACGTAGGGGCCGTCGGTCACGATTCCCGCCTTGATGAGCCGGCCGCTCGGTTTCAAACCATCGCCGCCGGGCAGGATCGACGCGCTGAACTTCTGCATCCAGGCGTACCATTGGCCCGCCAGGGCTTGCATTTCCTCGGGAGACGGCCGGGATCGGGGAGCGGCGGATTCGCGATAGATGAACAAAAACTTCGCCATGACGGTACTCCAGACGGTTTCGCATGCGCGGGCGGAGGCCTGTCCCCCGCCTTGTGTGAATACAACGAACAAGCTGCAACCGTTCGGACACCGGCGCGGGATAAGGCGAGGGGCGGGAAATACCTTACCCGTAGCCGCATTCGCCAGAATGCGGGTGAATGGCTGTCGGCCCGCATTCTGGCGAATGCGGCTACGAGTATCATGCCTGCTGCCGCTCGCCTAAAAACATCGACGCGCTCGATACGATTCGTGCAGCTCGCTGAGCCAGTGCTGCTGAGGACCATCGCCGTGTGCGAGTTGAACACGAGTTTCGATTTGTATCTATTGGTCCCCATAATGAGAAAGCCCTTCGACGTTCTCGCCGAAGGGCTTCTTTCTGAAAAGAGTCGGGGCGAGAGGATTTGAACCTCCGGCCTCACGGTCCCGAACCGTGCGCTCTAGCCAAGCTGAGCTACGCCCCGTCATCCCCATCGGGACGCCCAACGCATGGGGCGGGCGTCATCCGAAGGTTTTTACATCCTAGGGGGTTGGGATGTTTTGTCAACGCCAACCATAAGGACAATCCTCCCGCCCCCCAGGTTCGCCCCGACGCCTCACGGCTTCGCCTTGCCGGCCACGCGCATCTGTGTACATAGATGATACTTGATGCCGTCGATCTCGTAATCCAGCACGCCGAAAAACGCCTCGCAGCCGTCGGCCGGCGGATCGACCAGGCCCGTCACCGTCTCCTTGTCGATCATCGCAGGCTTCTCCACCCACGTCGCCTTGCGGAAGTCGCGCGTCGGACCCGTCGCCACGAACAGCCGCGCCCCCGTCGGGGCCGGCTTGGCCGTCACCGTCAGACGCATCTTGCCGTCCGCGTCGTCGTGCTTCCATTCGAGGTGCGGAAACGCCTGCCCTGTTACCTGCGCCGCGCGAACGCCGCCAGCGCGTTCATCCCCCAGCTCCGGTCGCCCGGCGTCTTGTCGTCGCCGCCCTGCTCCAGCTTGTGTCCCGCGTTCGGAACGTACGTCACCCATTTGTCGCCGGAAAGGTCGTCCCAGTACAGGTTCAGGGCGTCCGTGCTCCAGTACTGGTCGTTGGCCCCGTTGATGAGCAGCTTCGGCATCTTCAGCTTATCACGATAGAAATAAGGGTCGATCATCTTCCACAGATGTTTCGCCTCCTCCTTGGGCTGGATCGGCACCAGGCCGCGCTCCGTGTAATCGTGGATCATGTCGCTGTAGGCGCCGAGCGTCTCCTTCTGGTGGGCCATCTGCTCCACCATGTTCAGCGTGTCGATCACCATCGGGGCGATGGCCTGCACGCGCGGGTCGGACGCCCCCGTCAGCCACGTCGTCCAGCCGCGCTTCGACGCCCCGGACACCACGAAGCTCTTCACCGGAGTCTTCCACTCCTGCTTAGAGAATTCCTGCAGCGCGTCCATCGCCTTGACCACGCTCTTGGTCATCGGGAGCAGCAGCGGCCAGTCGGCGTCCTTCGTGTCCAGGTAGCGGACGAACGTCTCGGCGATCAGTGCGTCTTCCTTCTTGCCGTCCAGCAGCGGCTGATTCGGGATGCCGTACAGGATGGCGACAGGGGCGCCGATCTGCGCGGCCATGCCCAGCCCCATCGCGGCGGAGCCGACGCTGGCCTTGCCGCCGGTGTTGAACAGCAGCATGACCGGCGTCGGCTGCACGTCCTTGGGCAAATACACCTGGAGCTGGTGCGTCCAGTCGATGCCCTCCCACGTCTGCGAGGTCAGCTCGATGTCGTAGACCGCGCCGAGCGGCGTGTCGAGCTTTTGCTTGAGCTTCCAGGCGTAATGCGGTTCCGGCTTCTGGACGTAATCCAGCAGGTCGGCGCGGGCGGCCGGCAGCGCCAGCAGGGCGACGGCCAGGGCTGGGAATCCGAAGCGACGCCAGGGTTGCCGTGCCATCGTGTGTTCTCCGTTGGACCCGAACTGCGCCGGCGCCGGCGCCGCCTTACATCCTAGAGTCTGGCGGCCGGAAAGACAGAAGAATCCGCACCGCGATCATTGCTCTGGACCATCCCCGAACCTGCCGATATAGCCAGCGGACGCGGCGCGCCAGGGACGGCGCGGCGCCTCGCTTTTGGTCGCCCGTCTTACCGAGTGGAGGCCCCATGCTTGCGCGGCCCTTCCGACTGTGGCCCGGGTTCCTGATCCTCGGCGGCGGTCTGCTCCTGCTGCCGGCGCTGCGCGGTCAGGACGCCGCGCCGGACGACGCGGCCGCCCAGCCGCCCCCCGTGCCCAAGGGAATCGAGGTGCTGGCCCGCGGACCCGTCCATGAAGCCTTCGCCTCGCTCACCGCCGAACCGCAGCCGACCAAGGCCGTGCCCAAGAAGCCGCCCAAGCCGCTCCAGGAGATGCCGCCCGACGAGAAACCGGAGGGAAATTCGATCTGGATCGGCGGCTACTGGGCCTGGGACGACGACCGCAGCGATTTCCTCTGGGTTTCCGGCATCTGGCGCACGCCGCCGCCCGGCAAGCAGTGGGTGGCCGGCTACTGGCGCGACCAGGACGACGGCGCCCAGTGGGTGCCCGGCTTCTGGGCGCCCATCCCCACCCAGGAAGCCACGCCGCAGGACGTGACATATTATCCCAAGCCGCCCGACCCGCCGGCCATCGCCGCGCCGGGGACGGCGCCCTCGGCCGACACCTTCTACGTCCCCGGCCACTGGGAGTGGAACGGCGCCGACTACGCCTGGCGCGCCGGCTTCTGGGCCCGCGTCCAGCCCAACTACGTCTGGATTCCCTCCCATTACAGCTGGACGCCGGCCGGCTACATCTACGTCGCCGGCTACTGGGACTACTCCGTCAAGCGCCGCGGCGTCCTCTACGCTCCGGTATTCGTCGATGCCAACGTCGTCGATGCGTCCTACGTCTACACCCCGGCCTACGCCGTCGATGACACGCTCGTCGTGGACGCCCTGTTCGTGCGGCCCTGCACCGGCCACTACTACTTCGGCGACTATTACGATGACTCGTATCGAGACGCCGGCTTCACAAGCTGCGTCGTCTACAGCCGCAGCAACTACGACTCCATCGTCGTCTACGAGCGCTACGAGCATCGGGAAGACCCCGACTGGATCAACGTCCAGGTCAACCTCTACAACGACCGCGTGGCTGGACGCGCCCCCGTGCCGCCGCGCACCCTCGACCAGCAGCTCACCGTCGTCAACAACACGACCGTCGTCAACAACATCAACAACACCAACGTCAACAGCACCAACGTCAACAGCACCAACGTCAACAGCACGACCAACAACGTCACGGTGAACCGGCAGGTGATGAAGACGGCGATGCTGGCGCCGCCGGCCAAGGTGATGGCGGCCAACGGCGCCAAGGTCGTGAAACTGGATTCCGCCACGCGCCAGCAGGTGCAGCAGCAGGCGGCGGCCGTCCAGCAAGTTTCCGTGCAGCGCACCCGATCGGAGGTGGCCGCGCCCGGCGGGCCGCCGAAGCAGCCGCACGTCGCTTCCCTCAACGTGCCGTCGCCGCATCCCGTCGCGCCGAAGACGGTCGCCGCCCCGGCCGCCCAGGTCGCCCGGCCGCCCGTCGCCCAAAACCCGAAGCCGGGGCCGGCCGCGACGCCGCCCGCCAATACCGTCGTCAACACGCGCCCCGCGCCGGCCGCCCCGCCCCAGGCGCCGACGAAGCCGACGCTTCCCCCAGTGGCGCCAGCCACGCTGACGACGCCCGCTCCGCCCCCGGCGATGACGCCGAATCCGCCGCCGCGGTTCACGCCGCCGCCTTTGATGAGGCCGAACCCGCCGGCGAATCCGACCGTGCCGGGGCAGCCGACGACGCCGGCCCATCCGCCGACCACTCTCGCGCCGCCGCCGCCCCCGAAGCGGCCGCCGCCCCCACCGCCGCCCCAGAAGGACAAGGACAAGGACAAGCAAAACTGACCTCGGATTTTGGTGAGCGGCGCGGCGTCAGCCCGCCGGTGCAGTACAGCGTCAACGACGACAGCTGCACCGGCGGGCTGACGCCGCGCCGCTCGCCTGCGCGCCGAACCCCTTACAACCCTCCCGCTCCCTATTTCCGCTAACAGATGAATACGATTTGCCCAAAATCGCCATTCACCCTAGTCTCTTTCTCTTTACCAACCTTCTCCAGTTGGGCATATTAGCTCAAGTGACTAGAAGGTCGCTCCGGTCGGCCCGGACGTGCTGGGCGGCGATTGGATCGACGTCTTGCGCAAATCCATGGAGAAGTAGGCATGAGTTGGAATCGCGTTCACGCGGCCTTGCTCAGCGGCGTCGTTCTGGCCTCGTCCGCTGCGTTCGCCCGCGCCGACTGCGGCTGCGCCGCCCCGGCCCCCTGCGCCTCGGCCGCCCCGTGCGCCCCGGCCGCCCCGGTGATGCGCACCGTGACGGTGACGGAGTGGGTCCCCGAGCAGTACCAGGCCACCCGCACCGTCTGCAAGCAGGAATCGGTCCAGGAGACGTACACGGCGTACCGCACGGAATGCACCACCGAGCAGCAGTCGCATCAGGTGACGGTCTACAAGTCCGTCTCCGAAACCCACAACGAGACGCGCACGGTCTGTAAGTGCATCCCGACCGTCGAGCAGCGCACGGTGACGCGCCAGGTCGTCACCTGCGTTCCCGAGACGACCTACACGCACAAGTGCGTGGACAACGGCCACTGGGAGTGCCGTGAGGTCGAATGCGGCCCGACGATGATGGAGCGCTTGCACAAGCTCTGCCATCGCAACGATTGCTGCGACAGCGGCTGCGGTTGCGAGAACCAGTGCGAGGCGCCCCGAACGCGGACGGAGCGCGTGTGGGTGTCGTGCAAGCAGGACGTGTGCGTTCCCTGCACCCACATGGTCCGCCACGTCGAGTGCGTGCCGACCGTCGAGAACGTGACGTGCTTCAAGCACGTTGAGGAGCAGGTAACGGTCCCGGTCACGACGTTCCGCTGCGTGCCGCAAGTCGTCACCCAGACCTGCACGGTCATGGTGCCGCATCAGGTCGCCTATCAGGCGACCCGCACGGTCTGCCACACCGTCCCGGTCCAGGAGACCTACACGGCCTGCCGCATGGTGTGCCACACCGTCGAGAAGCAGGTTGCGTGCGAGGCGCCCGCCGCGACGACCTGCGGCTGCGAGACCGAGTGCGGCTGCGAGCACGGCCGTCACGGCTGGCATCTGGGCGAGCGGATGGGCGGCATGTTCCACAAGTCCTGCGGCTGCGAGGCTTCGACCTGCGGCTGCGAGAGCGGCTGCGGCTGCCACTAAGCTTCAGGCATGAATGGTGAGGGCCGCCGGACGATGATGTCGTCCGACGGCCTTTTGCTTTTGACCCTGCGAATGGTCCTATGGGCCCCATAGGTCCCATAGGACTCATGCGACCCCGCAAGCACCGACTAGCCGCCAGACGTCTCTGCTACGGACGAATCGCAGTGAAATCGTAGATGAGGAAGGTGCTGGTCCGTGCCGCGGGCCGTTGCCGCGCCAGGAATTCCTGGGCGACGCGCGCGGCCGGCGAGGCGTCCGCGAGACAGCCGTGGACGAGCGTGGTGCTGACGGCCACGCGACGGCCCTGGACGTAGGGAAGAACGTCCGCCGGCTGCCGGAGCGGCAAGTCCTGCAATCGCAGCGGCCGGAGCGGCAGCCGGTTCAGCGTCGGGTCCAGCCCGAAGTACCACACGTCCAGCTCGCCGCCGCCCTGCCGGCGCTCCCAGCGGGTCAATTCTTTCAGTCCCTGGCCCCAGTCCCAATTGGCGTCGCTCACCAGGCGGTCGCCGTCGGCCGGGTCGCCCCACAGCCGGTTGACGTAGCACAGGCCGTTGGGCCACACGGCCCACGCCGCCGCCCCCGACCAGAGGACCGCGGCGGCGCCGACCACCGCGACGGCCCGCGCGCCAGCCCGGCCCGAACGATCGGGCGGCGTGGACGGCCGCCGCGGACAGCCCGACCACGGCCAGGGCGGCCATCGGCAGCATGAACCGCATGCCGATCTGCACGTGGGCATTGAAGCTGAACAGCAGCAGCGCCAGGGCCGACAGCGCCGCCCAGTTCCGCAGTGCGCGGGGACGCAGCGCCAGCAGCAGCGCCGGCGCCAGCAGCAGCGACTCGCTCAGCTTGATGCTCAGCGCCACCGGGAAATAGTACCAAAGATATCGCGGATGGGTATAGCCGAGAATGTAGACGCCGGCCCCGCGGAGGTTGTGCGTCACCTGGCGGGCGATTGCTTCGCCGGCGTTGGGAAAGATGCGGACGTTTTCAAAGAACCCGACCATCAGCGCGCGGCCCGCCCCGTCCGGCAGCTGGCGCGCCCAGGCGAGGCCGGACGCCTGCGGTCGCCAGTCGCTGCCGCAATAGACGAACACCAGCGTCATGCCGATGAGGACGGTCTGCGTGAGGTCGCCGCGGAACGAGCCGCGCGCCGGGCGGCGCCACAGGGCCGCCCACCACGTTTTCCAACCTCCCCGCGTTGCGGCACGGTCTGGAGACCGTGCCACAACAGGCGCCCCTGGCTCGCCCCCGTCCCCGACCGCGGCGAGCCGACGTTCCGCCTCGACCACGATCAGGCAGAGGCCGCCGAAGACCAGCCCCGACGCCTTGGCCAGCACGGCGGCGGCGAACCACAACGCCGGCCAGCCGACGCGCCGCAGCCACGGGCCGTCGCGCCCGGCGCGGAAATGGTACACCAGGGCCAGCAGACAGGCGGCGATGGCGATATCCGTAGTAGCCAGAGCGGCGTTGGCGAGAAAGCTGGGTTCGCACGCCAGCAGCGCGACGGCCAGCCGGCCGGCCCAGGGACCGCCCAGCGACCGCGCCGCCCGCCCGGCGTAGAACAGAAGCAGCCACCAGAAGAGTAGGGCGGACGCCCTGGCCCACGGCAGCAGCTGGTAGAACCGGCCGACGGGGTCGAGGCGGACGCCTTGCAGGCGCTCCCAGAGGTAGAGCGGCAGCGTCTCCACATCGACGGGCAGCGGCATGGTTCCCAGGCGCATCAGGCCGGCCGTGCTGCCGCTGCGCCAGCGTTCCAGGCCGCACTGGACGTAGGTGGGTTCGTCGAACGTGGCGCTCGAGCTGCGGCGCGGCCGTCAGGCACCAGGCCGAGGAGACGGCCGTCCAGAAGAGGAACCAGAGCGCGTCGAACAAAACGGCGGGGATAAACCCCGCCGCTCGCGGGGGAGGCAGGCTTTCGGGCATCCGCGCAGCCTCCATGCCGCTTCGGAGAAAGAAGAGGGCGCCGCGCCGACACCTTATGCGACGACCGGCCGCCGTCGCAAGAGCAACTGAGCCACGCCGCTTGCCTCACGCCATCGGCAGTTGCGGCACGACCGTCGTGAGGAACGCCTTCACCAGTTCCGCGTCGAAATGCAAGCCGGCGCCGCTGCGGAGCATTTCCAGCGCGGTCGGCAGCGGCAGGGCCGAGCGATAGGCGCGCGAGGTGGTGAGGGCGTCGAAGCAATCCGGGATGGCGATGAGCCGGGCCAGCAGCGGCACGCGGCCGCCCGACAGTCCGTCGGGATAGCCGGCCCCGTCAAGGCGCTCGTGGTGGCCGCGGATGCCCGCCAGCACCTCGGGGTTGCGGAGGATCGGCGTCAGGATGCGTTCGCCGATGACGGGATGCTCTTTCACCAGCCGGTACTCGTCGTCGGTCAGCTTCTCCGGCTTGTTGAGGACGATCTCCGGCACGCCGACCTTGCCGATGTCGTGCAGCTTGGCGGCGAGGCTGAGCAGCTTCCGCTGCTTGCGTCCCAGGCCCACGGCGTCGGCCAGCCGCAGCGCGTAGCAACGCACGCGCAGGGAATGGCCGGCCGTGTAGGGGTCGCGTTCCTCCATCGTCCGCACCAGGCTGTCGATCGCGCTCAGGAACGTACGGCGGACGCGGGCGGTTTGGCGGCGGACGGAGTGTTCCAGGTGACTGCGGTAGGCCTGGTTTTCCAGTTCCAGGCGATAGGTGCGCGCAGCCGTGTCGAGGACGTGGCGGAACTCGTCCAGTTTGATCGGCTTGAAAAAGTAGTGATGGGCGCCGGCCAGACGGCACTCGTCGGCCGCGTTCTGGTCGCAGCCGGCCGTCAAGACGATGACGCCGATCTGCGGCCAGCGCTTGCGGATCTCGCGCACCAGCCAGACGCCGCCGCGACCCGGCATGCGCAAGTCGGTGACGACGATCGGCGTCAGGTTCTTTTCCAGCAGCTCCAGCGCCTGTTCCGCGGTGCTCGCCCCCTGGCAGCGATATTGCCAGGACCGTGCGGCCCGGATGAGAACATCCTGGGCCACCGGCTCGTCGTCCACGACGGTTACGGACATCACGGCGGTGTGTTCGTCCAACATCACGATGGTCGGCCCTCGGGATTGCAGTCCGCGCGGAAATCCATAACAAGGGCGGGTTCAATGACCGTCGGCCGAATCGCAGCACTTCCCCCCGTCCGGATTCGAGTCCTGACGGTTAGAGTGGGGAAGAGGCCGCGCAGTTCCGTCGAAATGGGCGAGTGTTAATTTACTTAGCTCGCAAACCGGCCGCAAGCAAAAATGTCAAAATAGGAAAAGTTGCGTGCGCAGTCCGTGCAAGAGTTGCGGAATCTAGCGGTCGCAGGATGTCAGGCTCGGGCCAGCCGGGCGATGTAAGACATCTGTCCACGATGCAGCGCGAAATGGGAAATCAGGTGGAGCAGGGTGTTGACCACCTCACCGAAGCGCTCGGTGGGGTGCGGCGCGGCCAGCTGTTCGGCGCTCAGCCCCTGCACCACGCGGCGGAACGTCGCCACGGCGTCGTCGAGCGCGGCGAGCGCCTCGGCCTTGCTTGGCGGAGTCGCCTCGGTGAATTCGCGCTCCCGGTCGCGGACGAAGCCGCTGCCGCCGAGCTGGCCGCCGACGAACCAGTTCAGGTTGCCGCTCAAGTGCAGCACCAGATGGCCGAACGAGTTGCCCGGCTCCAGCGGCTTCGTCCAGAACTGCCGTTCGTCGAGCGTCGCCGCCAGGTCGCGCACCGCGTCGCGGAGCGACTCCAGCTCGCGTATGAATGAGGATTTGACGCGATCGGTAAGATCCACCGACATGAAACGCCTCCTGTGTTGGGCGTAATCGTTCAACGCTACGAGAGCAGTGAGGGGCAGGGTTGGCCGGTGCGATGGGCGAGGACAGCCTCATGCAGGTAATCCAGGACATTCTTCGCCTGCAACCGCCGGGTTTGCACCACGGTCAGAATCCGCTCGACGAAGCGACAGCCGTTCCCACTCCAGCAGCCGAAACTCCGCCTGCGCCACAGCACCGCCCGACGCAGCAGTCGTTCCACGTGGTTGTTCGTCGGCTCCACTCCCTCCGTCGTCACGAACGTCCACAGCGCAGGCTCCAACGCCAGCACGTTCTCGCAGAACCGCACCACCGTTGGGTCGGCGCCGAGGATCGCGCCTTCCAGCAGCACCCGGTTCATCCGTCGCATCACCGGGGCCAGCCGCGCTTCCAGTTGTGCCCGCGTGACCTGTCCGTCCCGGAACCCGTGCCACGCGGCGAAGACCTTCCTGACCAGTCGCCGCCCCTCCCGTCCGACCTACTCTTCGGGGCCGCCCCGGTCGATGATCTTCTGGAAATCCCGTTTCAGGTGCGCCCAGCAGATCTGCCGCCGCTGGGGCGGCACCCGGTTGTACGGGCCCCAGCGGTCGCTGCACAGGATCCCCAGGATCTCCAGGCCCAGGATCGCCGTCAGGCCCGCCGCGCTTCGGCGGGCGTGGATCACGAAGGCCACCACCCGGGTGGTGGCCGCCGCCCACAGCCAGCACAACGCCCCCGCGAGTTTCCAACTGGTCTCGTCGGCGTTCTTGACCGCCGCCTGGCGCACCGCCGCCACCGCCTCCTGGTGGGCCGTCTCCAGGGCGGCGCCGACTTCTTCCTCGAGGTTGCAGACCGTGCCCAAGGCGATCGGGGCGTCGAAGACCGCGTCGGCGATCTCCTCGACGCCGCGCTTGCTCAGGCCGTGACAGCCGGAGAAGTAGGACAGCGTGCCGGTCAGCCGCGGCCCGACACTGTGGGCGCGAACCGCCGCCGGGATGACCGCATGCGTCCGGTGGCCGCAGCAGGGGCAGGTGCGGGCGTGGCCCTGGTACTCGGTGACCTCGGCTATGACCGGGGGCAGTTCGATGGTTTGGAAGCGGGTGGGCTCGGGATCGCCCGGCGAGGGCTGGGCGGGCAGGGCCGCGGCACAGCGCTCACACCGCTTGGGGACCAAGTGCTTGAAATGGTTGACCCGCTCGGCGGGAAGCAACCGCCGCAGCTGCGGGGGATGGCCCAGTTGTCCGCCGGCTGGACGTTTGGACTTCTTTTTCTGGACCGGCTTGGGTGCGCCGGGGGGATTGGCGGACGGCGGCAGCGAGGAGTTGGAACTGTTGGTGCCGAGTCGGGCTTCCAACTCGGCGACGCGGCGTTCCAACTCGGCGATGCGCCTATCGCGTTCGCAGCATCCCGGGCACACGGAAGCGTCCATGCCACGATTTTAGCAGTCGGCTCTCGGCGCAGCTGCGCTGCTTTGCGAATTCCGCTGGACGGTTACTGTTGGGCGAGCGGCGCGGCGTCAGCCCGCCGGTGGAATGCGGTCAGCGACGGTGTGCCTCACCGGCGGGCTGACGCCGCGCCGCTCGCTTCACCGCCACGGCATCGGGACATGATTGCCGGCCAGGAGCAGCAGCGCCCCGGCCGCGGCGGTCAGCCCAAGGACGACGGCGATTCCGCCCAGCAGCAGCCACAATCGGACGCGCGACTTGCGTTGGACCGGGACGCGGACCCGCCGGGTCCGGCGCGGCGCCGGCCCCGGCGTCAGCGGCGTTGGGGCACCCTCGTGCGACATGGTGTTGGCCAGGGCGGACAGCTCGCCGGACGCCTGGAAGGCCGCGTCGGAAGCCGGCTCCACGCCGGGCGTCGGCAGGACGTCCTCGAAGGGTTCGGCCGGCGGCGGCAGCGGCGCCCACGGCGTCGGCCCGCTCACCGCGAACGGCTCCAGCGCCGCCGACAGTTCGGCCGGCGTCTGGTAGCGCTCCGACGGGTGTTTCGAGAGCAGCCGGGCCACGACGGCCGCCACCTCCTCGGGAACGTCGGGCCGCGCGTCGCGCACCGACGGAGCCTTCTCGGTGCCGTGGCGGATCAGCTTGTCCAGCGTGCTGCCGCCGGGGAAAAGCACCTGGCCGGTCAGCAGGAAGTAGAACGTGCAGCCGGCGCTGTAGAGGTCGGAGCGGATGTCGGTCTTGTGGAGGTTGCGGGCCTGCTCGGGAGACAAATAATCCGGCGTCCCCATGACCGTGTTGTCCTTGGTCAAAATGGTGCCGGGGTGGCCGCTGAACTCGTCGGCGGCGTTGGGGTTATGCAAACGGGCCAGGCCGAAGTCGCTGATCTTGACCAGGCCGATCTCGTCGCCGTTGACGCCGCGCCGCTGCACCAGAATGTTGGCCGGCTTGACATCGCGGTGTACCATACCCTGGAGGTGCGCGCATTGCAGGCCATGTGCGATCTGGCGGACGTAGTCGCAGGCCTGGCCGACCGGCAGCCGCCCCTGCTGCCGGACCAGCTGCTCCAGGTTCGGGCCGTCCACGAACTCGAGGACGAGGAAGTAGCGGCCGTCGATCTCGTTGGCGTCGTAGGCCGTGACGATGTTCGGGTGGACCAGCTGGGCCGCCGCCCGCACCTCGCGCAGGAACATTTCCTGGGCGCGGTCGGTGCGCAGCAGGTCGGGGGCCAGCACCTTGAGCGCGACGATGCGGCCCATGGTGCGGTGTTCGGCCTTGAAAACGCGGCCCATGCCGCCGCGGCCGATCTGGTCGAGAACGCGGTACTGTCCCAGCAGGAAGCCTGCCGTTCGGCCGACCAGGAGGCGCTCGGCCTGGAACTTGGTGAGCAGGCCCTGTTCGATGAAGGCGCGGGCGACCGTCCGGCCGCGGCTGCTGCCGACCGGCAGCTCCTTCTCGGCCCGCGCCAGCTCCTCCTCGCTGACCAGGCCGCTCTGGCGCACGTTGGCCAGGAACGATCGCCGGTCGATTTGCTGCGGGGCTGCCATGACGACCGCCTGGGTAAAGGCGCCCTGTTCGGGACGCCGCCGGACAAAATCCTTTGGAGGATGGAACGCCCGCGGTGGGACGGCTTGCGCTGCTTCCGTATTCTGTATCCTAGACGATTCACGCGCCGGATCGTTCGCGGAATCGGTAACGGCCTGTTCGCATAGCCGCGAGGGTGGGGAGGCCGTTTGGGCCGCAATTTCGGAAGGCCCGCATCTCCCCTCCTACTATGGCATGGGGACGTGCGCTTTGTCAACCGCACGCCCGGTGGTTGTGCGCCGGCCTTCCGCGAGCCATACTTACAGGGTCGGACAAAAGGCGGGTCGGGATTTCATCCGCGGGAGTCGGCCATGACCACGCACATCCGGCGCGACAGCGCCGCCGGGACCCGCAAACCGATGGCGGCGGTGCGGGTGGCCCACGTTTATCTGGACGTGCGCCGCCGCGTGCTGCATTGCCTCAACGACGCGGCCCGGCAACTGGCCGCGGAAGGCGTGCCGTTCACCAGCGCGGACCTGGCCAAGCAGCCGCTCCAAACGCCGGCCGGCGAGGCGGTGGGGGGCGGCGACTTGCCGCTGCTGCGCGCCTGGCGCGAGCGGGCGGCGCGGGAGGCCGTGTTCGTCCTGGCCGAAGGCGACGACCGCGTCTGGCAGCTGACCTGGCACGCCGCCCCGCTGTCCGACGCCCACGGCGAGGTGATCGGCGTGCTGGGCACGGTGCGCATGGCGCCGCCGGAACCGGACTGGACCCAGCTGGCCGGCCTGGCCCACGACCTGCGCACGCCGTTGCAATCGCTGCAGCTGCTGACGCCGATGCTGGCCCGCGCCGTGCCGCCGGAATCCGCCGAGGTGCTGGAGCGACTGCGCGCGCGGCGGAGCGCACGCTGGCGATCAGCAGGGAACTGCTGGAGTGGTGCCGCAGCCCGATGCAGACAGTCCGGCCAGTGACGCGGACGTGGTTCGCGCTGACGCCGTTCGCGGCGACGCTGGCCGCGGAACTGCTGCCCAAGGCGCAGAAAAAGAAGATCCCCCTGCGCACCAACCTGATGGTGTGTCAGGGATGGGAGGTGCATACCGACGCGACGCGGCTCGGCCGGCTGCTGGCCAACCTGCTGACCAACGCCGTCCACTACACGCAGGCCGGCGGCGTGGAGCTGAAGGCGGCCTGGCGGGAGGACGAGGCGGGCAAGCGGATGGGCCTGGCCCTGATTGTCACCGATACAGGACCCGGAATATCGCAGGAAGAGCAGGAGTCGATTTTCGAGCCGTTCCGGCGCGGCAAGGGCGGCAAGGAGAGCGACTCCAGCGGCAGCGGCGTCGGCCTGGCGGTGGTGGATCGGTTGGTGGAGGAGCTGGAGCTGGTCCTGGACGTCTTCAGCGAGTACGGCCGCGGCAGCGAGTTCGAGCTGCTCCTTCCCATGCGGTTCTTGCGGCCGGCGGGAGTCGGCGGCTGATCTGCGACAACCGCTCGCCATTGGCGCCGCCGCGAGCTACCATGAAGGTATGAAACCGTGCATCAGCGAAGCCACGTCCCTTCCCGGCGCCTTCGCCGCCGACGTGGAAGCCTTCGCCGAGGGCGGTTGTCGCGCGATGGAAGTGTGGCTGACGAAGCTGGAGACCCACCTCGAAAGCCACTCCCCGGTCGAAACGCGCAAGCTGCTCGAAGATCACGGCATGACACTGGCGGCCGCCTCCTACCAGGGCGGCCTGCTGCTTTCGCAGGGCGAACAGCGCAAGGCCCACTACGACCACTTCCGCCGCCGCCTCGACCTGTGCCAGACCTTCGGCGTCCCGACGCTGCTGCTCGTGGCCGACTTCGCCGGCAAGGTGGACGCGACCGGCCTGGAGCGGGCGGTGGTTTCGCTGAAGCAGGCGGCGCAGTGGGCGGCGGCGTTCGGCGTGCGGCTGGCCCTGGAGTTCCGCGGCACGGCCACGTTTTGCTCCAGCCTCGACACCGCCCTGTCGCTGGTCGCGGCCAGCGGCGAGCCGAACGTCGGCGTCAACCTCGACGTGTTCCACTACTACACCGGCCCGAGCAAGTTCGACGACCTGGCGCTGCTGACGCGCGACAACCTGGCCTTCGTCCAGGTGTGCGACCTGGCCGGCGTGCCGCGCGAGGCGGCGACCGACGCCGACCGCATCCTGCCGGGCGAGGGCGATTTCCGCCTCGACCCGATTTTCCGACATTTGCATGGCATCGGCTACGATGGCTACGTATCGTTGGAATTGATGAACCCCGTGCTGTGGCGCACGCCGGCCGCGCAGCTGGCGGGGCTGGGGATGAGGGCGCTGGAGCGCTTGCTGGACATCGCTCTGGACCTGGGATGACCCGACCGCTACAAGACGTGCAAGCGCGGAGGCCGCTTGCGGATACCCGTGTGAAGGAACGAGGAACTTTCTGTTTGCGAGAGCGATGACGAACGCGACCCTTGCCGACGCCGTCAACGTCGCACCCTGCCGATCTTTAACCTCTCTGGAAACCCGGATTCGCGCGCTGAGCGACCGGCTGGTGGAGGCGCAGCGGCCGCTCCGCATCCTCGACGCCGTCAAATGGGGCGACGAGGTGGAACGCGCGTTCTTCGCCGCCGGCGCCCGCGAGCTGCCGCCGGTGACGCGCGAATCCTACGCCGCCCGCCCTCTCCCCTTCGACCCCGAATCCAAGCGCCGCGAGCTGCACGACCTGGAGCGCGACGTGCGCCGGACGCTCGGCCTCGATCACGCGGCCGGGCGGATGCTGGCGCGGATGTGCGCGGAGTACCGGGACGTGGCAGCCCTGATCGCCCACCGCGGCAAGCCGGCTTTCGGCGATCTCTCCCGTCGTCTTTACGGCTGTACGGGCGACCGCTTCCACGCCGGGGCCCCGACGCTGGCGGACCTCGGCCGGGCGATGGCATCCATGTTGGACAACCTGGCCGGCGAAGCGCTGGTGAGCCGGGAGGCGCCGACGCTGGACGCCCGGCAGACAGTGGCGCTGCTGTCGGAGCGGCTGACGAGCTTTTTCCAGGACGCGGCGGCGGTGCGGGTGCGGCTCTCGGACGGCATCGTGGCGGATGCGGCGGCCGGCTGCGATTACATCAAGGTCCGGGCCGACGCCCGCTTCACGCCGCGCGAGGTGCGGCTTCTGGAAGTTCACGAAGGCTGGGTCCACCTGGGCACGACGCTGAACGGCCAGCGCCAGCCGGTGTGTACGTTCCTGGGCAAAGGGCCGCCGTCGTCCACGACGACGCAGGAGGGGCTGGCGGTGCTGACGGAAGTGCTGGCGTTCGCGTCGCACCCGGCCCGGCTGCGGCGGCTGACGCACCGCATTGAGGGGACGGCCCTCGCGGAGTCGGGCGCGGACTTTCTGGAGGTGTATCGTTTCTTCCTCTCGGAAGGGTACGATCCGCGCGAGGCGTACCAGCATACCGCCCGTATCTTCCGCGGCGGCCTGCCGCGCGGCGCCGGCCCGTTCACGAAGGACCTGTGCTACAGCCGCGGCTTCGTGCTGGTGTACAACTTCATCCGGCTGGCGGTGACGCGCGGCCGGGTGCGCCGGGTGCCGCTCTTGTTCTGCGGCAAAACGAACCTGGCCGACCTGCGCACGCTGTCGGAACTGGCCGACGAGGGGCTGGTGGCGCCGCCGCGGTACGTGCCGCCGCCGTTCGCGGACCTGCACGCGCTGTCGGCGTGGATGTGCTATGCGAACTTCCTGGGCGGGCTGTCGCTGGCGGGGGTGGAAGAGGAGTATGCGGAACTGCTGTAGCGGCGATGGGCCGGCGTGAGCCGGCTGGTTATCCCACTATTCAAAATCCCAAACAGATGTATCGCGCCAGGTGGCGATCAGAACCCACGGCAAACCACATAGATCCAACGCGAGAACAACCAGGCCGAGGGCGGCGGTGCGCCAGTCCCCGAAGCCGACGACTCCCCCAAATACGACAAATAGCGTACCGACGAGCGGGAGTCCCGAGACGTTGCGGCAGCCTTGCATCGCGCCATGCCGCCAACGATACAGTGGGCGGCGGAGGGCGCCCAGGTAGAAGTTGAGGCAGGCGACGAGAAGGGCGGACACCGTCAGGCTGATTCCCAACGGACTCAGCCGCTGCAACAGCGGACTGGCGCCGGCCGAGGCGCCCAGCAGCGCGACCGGCGACAGGCAGACGGCGACGGCGAGCGCCCGGCGGAGGTAGTTGTGCTTCGGCGTGGATTCGGACACGCTACACGCCCTCGACTTCGCGGATTTCCGCCCCCTCCGTCGGATCGACCTCGGCCGCAAGGTGTTCCCGAATCGCCTCAGCGATGTTGGCCAGCGCCTCGGCTTCGGTGGCGCCCTGAGACCAACACCCCAGCAGACCAGGGACGTTGACGCCGTAACCTTCCTCCGACGGGTAGAGTGCGATCTTGAATTTCATGAGTGCCTCCCACCCGGAAGTATACCTGTCCACCTCCGCGCCCGCAAAGACACTGTCTGCCGCGGGTTCAAAACGCCACAGGCGGGGCGCGGCGGCCGCGCCCCGCCCGTGCGGCGCCGTTCATCGTTGAACCGCCGGCAGGTCCAGCACCCGCCGCCATGCCGCCGCCGTCGGCTCGGCGTCCTTGCCCGTCAACTCCCGCAGCGCGACCAGGGCCGCGGCTTGGTACGGTGACGGTCGGCCAGCCTCCCGTTTGTCCAGCTTCTCCCGGTACTCCGCCGCTTCGGCCTCCGTCACGGTTCGCGTCCGCACCAGGAAGTCGAAACGCTGCATCTCGGGCCACGGGTTGGCGTCCTCGACCGGCTGCAGCTGGGAGAAATCCTGCCGCAAGTATGTTACATCGACGCGAACGAAGAGGTCGGGCGACGACGACTGATAGCCGTTGGCGGGCGTCCCCAGTGGCTCCGTTGGCAGTGGGATCGGGGCCTTGAGGGCGTCCGCCGATACGCCGTCGGTGTTGCCGGGCGAGTGGCAGAGCAGGCAGTTGCGGTTGTGGTTGACGCGGACCAACTCGCGCACCACGAGGGCCGGTTTGCTGTCGATCTCCTGAGTCGCCGGAGCGCGGGGGTCCGGCTCGTCCAGCAGGGCGACGAGCTGCGGCGCCAGGTCGGTGCGGCCCAGCCGGGCCACGGCCTCGGCCGACCGACGCGCCACCGGCGGCCAGGGGTAGCGCAGGCCGGTGAGGATGACGTCCGTGTAGTCGCGCTCACGGCGGATTTGGAGCGCGTCCACCGCGGCCTGTCGGACCTCGTCCTCGCCGGAGAAGATGGCCAGCCGGGCGAGCGCCCGCGTCGCCTCGGCGCAGGGGACGGCGCTCAGGTATTTGACCAGCCCCAGCCGCAGGTCGGGCTTCTCCGGGGCCAGGATTTGCATCAGGGCCGCGACGCGGGCCACGGCGACGTTTTCGCGCTGGGCACGGTCGATCTGCGACGCGCCCCGGTCCTGCTCGGCGCAGAGCGCCCCGTACTGGTCCCAGAAGGCGGCAGCGCGGTCGCGGTCGCCGGCGGGCTGACCAGTCGCGGGGTCGGGCACCGCGGCCGCGCCCTGCAGCGCCTGGCGCACCGATGCGACCGCGAGGGTGAACTGACGGCTGCGCTCGCCGCGGGTCCGGCAGGCGTCGCCCATGGCGAAAGGCATGCCGTCCAGGTCGGGCCGGTTGTCCCGCAGGGCTTGCAGGAACCCGTCCGCCTTTCGGCCGTTGAGGAAGTTGATACCGGCGAGCATGTGGGCGGTGTTCTGGGCGACCTGATCCGGCGGCAGGTCCTTCGCCGGAGCGGCCTGGAAGTCCAGCTCCGGGACGGACGCCAGGTCCTCGACAGGACCGCGGCGGGCGGCCGCCTTGGCTTTCGGCGCCGCCGGCAGCAGGTCTTTCACGGGGGTCTTGGGGTCGATCGTTATCGGGATGCGCTGCGGCGGCGGGCCCGGCCCGTCGAACACCGCGGGGGGCGGCGGAACGGTCGGCGGCACGGGCGGCGGGTCTTCCACCTTCTCTCCCGGCTGCTGCGTGCGCAGACGTTGTTTGATCTCCTCCGTAGGACTGCCTGGTCCCTCGGCCTTGTCTCCCGGCGTCGGCTGCTGGGCGCGCAGGCCGCCCGCGAGGGACAAGGCGACGACCACCGCAAGCGCCGTTAGGAGCGCAAGGGGCGCGAAGGGGACGCGGGCGTAACGGGGGCCGCGGAAACCGCGGCGTGTGCGATGAACCATGACCTGTCCCTCCTGACGTGATGGGGGTTTGCACACGAGGACGACTGCACGACAGCGGGCGCTGGACTCATACTCAGACGTTTGTGCGGCCCGGACGGTTTGGCCGGTCGGCGAGCGGGGTAGCGTGGGCGCCAGGATGGGCCGGCACGTTGCGGCACGGTTTCCAGACCAAAAGTCTCCCAGCTTTCCCCGCGCCTCACCACCCAATTGGCTGAGGCTGTCCACTGCACCCTCGGCGCTCATGGCGCAGCCATTTCCCCTGCACTTCGCCTGCCCAAACGCCCCCTCCGCATGGTACACTCGGCTTTCCCCCCGCGTCCCCGCAACGCCGAGGTGCATCATGTCGAAGCGTCTGTCCACCGAGGCCCGCCTCTCCGCCTTGCCTTTCCTTCATCGTCGCCCAACGGCGCCTATTTCCGGGGGCCCGCGGACCCTTGCGCATTGGCGCAAGCCCCGGAAAAATCCGATGCGACAACGACTTCCGTTGCGCCAAACCCATGCGCGATTTGGCGCAATGGCGCAAGCATCCGCCGCGAGGCATGGCGGAGCCGCCCTCGCTTTGCACCGCGGATCGCTGTCGTCGCGCTGGCCATGCTCGCCGCCTCGTCCGCCGTCGCGGAAGAACGGCCGGCCGACAAGCAAGCGCCCCCGGCCCCGGCTTTCCCGCTGAAAGTGGCCGAAGGCGGGCGGTATCTCGTCGATCAGAACGGCGCCCCGTTCCTGATCGCCGGCGAGTCGCCCCAGGCGCTCATGGTGAACCTCTCGGAGGAAGACGCCGAGCGGTTCTTCGCCAACCGCCAGTCGCACGGCTTCAATGCGGTATGGATCAACCTGCTCTGCCGCCCCGGAACCGGCGGCCGCGCCGACGGCAGCACTTACGATGGGTTGCTTCCCTTCGAGAAGCCCGACGATTTCTCGACGCCGAACGAAGCTTATTTCGTCCGCTGCGACCGCATGATCCGGCTGGCCGAGAAGTATGGGTTGCTGGTCATCCTCGACCCGTGCGAGACCATCGACCATCTCAAGCCCATGCTCAAAAACGGCCCGAAAGCGTGCCGGGAATTCGGCCGCTATCTCGGCAAGCGCTACAAGGGCTTCGACAACATCCTCTGGATGTCCGGCAACGACTTCCAGACGTGGAAAGACGCGGACCACGACGCGGTCGTGACGGCGGTTGCGCAGGGGATCAAGGACGAGGACCCGCGCCATCTGCACACGGTCGAGTTGAATTACGAGGTGAGCGGCTCGCGCGACGACGCCCGCTGGGCCTCCCTCATCGACCTGAGCGCCGCCTACACCTACTATCCCCCCTACGCCGAGGTGCTGAAGGAGTACAACCGCTCGCCCGTCCAGCCCGTGGTCATGATCGAGTCCGATTACGAGTTCGAGCGCGACAGCACGCCGGCGGTGCTGCGGCGTGAGGAGTACTGGTCGCTCCTCAGCGGGGCGGCGGGCCAGCTGTACGGCAACGGCTACACCTGGCCGTTCAAGCCCGGCTGGAAGGAAAAACTCGATACGCCGGGCGCGAGCCAAATGGCCCATGTGCAGAGCCTCTTCGGCCCGCGCGCCTGGTACAAACTCGTCCCGGATCAGAAGCACACGGTCGTGACGGCCGGCTACGGCACGTTCGACGCCGCGACCACCGCGGGCAACCACTTCGTGATGACCAGCGATTATGTCACCGCGGCCCGCACCCCGGACGGCGCCCTGGTGATGGCGTACCTGCCGTCTCTTCGGACGGTGAAGGTGGACATGGCGCGGCTCGGCGGCCCCGCCACGGCGCGATGGTACGACCCGAGCCGGGGCGCGTACACCGCGATCGAAGGGTCGCCGCTGCCGAATTCCGGCGAGCGAGCGTTCACCCCTCCCGGAAACAACGGGGATGGGGACGGGGACTGGGTGCTGGTGCTGGAGACGACGCCGCCAAAGTAAAGGAGTGGAAGGATCAACTATGGCCGATGGATCGTTCTCATCGAAACAACCGCCGCCCGCGCCGGACGCCGGCCTGGACACCGAGTTCAAGCGCGGCCTCGGCCTGTTCGACGCCACCATGGTCGTCGTCGGCTCGATGATCGGCTCCGGCATTTTCATCGTCTCGGCCGACATGGCCCGGCGCATCGGCAGTCCCGGCTGGCTGCTCGTCGCCTGGCTCCTTACCGGCGTGCTGACGGTGGCGGCCGCCCTGTCCTACGGCGAGCTGGCCGCGCTCATGCCGCGGGCTGGCGGCCAGTACGTCTACCTGCGCGAGGCGTTCAACCCACTGTGCGGCTTCCTCTACGGCTGGACGCTTTTCCTCGTCATCCAGACCGGCACCATCGCGGCCGTCGGCGTGGCCTTCGCCAAGTTCCTCGGCGTCCTGTGGCCGGCCGTCAGCGAGACGAATTATCTGATTCCGCCGTTGCACCTCATGCCGGGCTACGCCGTCTCCCTGTCCACCGCCCAGCTCGTCGGCGTCCTGCTGATCGCACTCCTAACCGTCACGAACCTGTTCGGCATCGACTACGGCAAGATCATCCAGAACGTGTTCACGGTGTCGAAGACAGGCGCGCTGATCGGCCTGATCGTGCTGTGCCTGGCGCTGGGCTGGAACGCCGACGCCGTGGGCCGCAACTTCGGCGACTTCTGGGCGGCCCGGCCGACGGCCCCGGTCAGCGACGCCTTCAAGGGTTTCACGGCCATAACGGGCCTCGGCCTGTTCGCCGCGCTGTGCGTGACGCAAACCGGATCGCTTTTCTCGTCGGACGCCTGGAACAACATCACCTTCGCGGCCGGCGAAGTCCGCAACCCGCGGCGGACCGTGGCCTGGGCGATGGCGCTGGGGACGATGATTGTCATCGCCCTTTATCTCCTCGCCAATGTCGGCTATCTCGTGACGCTGCCCCTGGAGGCGATCCAGACGGCGCCGGCCGACCGCGTCGCCACGGCGGCGCTGGAGCGCATCTTCCCGCAGAGCGCGGCCGGGCCGATCATGGCCGTCGCCATCATGATCTCGACGTTCGGCTGCAACAACGGCCTGATCCTGGCCGGCGCCCGCGCTTACTACGCGATGGCCCGCGACGGCCTGTTTTTCCGGGCGGCCGGCCGGCTCAACAAGGCGCGCGTGCCGGGGTGGGGGCTGATTTTCCAGGGCGTATGGGCCAGCTTGCTGGTGCTGCCGCGGACATACGATCCGGCGACGGGGAAGTACGGCAACCTCTACGGCGCCCTGCTCGACTACGTGATCTCGGCGGCCCTGCTCTTCTACATTCTGACCATCGCCGGCCTGTTCGTGCTTCGGGTCCGCCGGCCCGACGCGCCGCGGCCTTACCGGGCGTTCGGTTACCCGGTCGTGCCGGCGCTGTACATCGTCGGGGCGACGGCGATCCTTGTCACGCTGCTGGTCTGTCAGCCGATGACGACGTGGCCGGGCTTCGTGATCGTGCTGCTGGGCGTGCCGGTGTATTTCCTGTGGCGATGGGCGAATCCATCTCACGCAAAGACGCAAAGGCGCGAGGCGGTTTAGAATGGACAGGGGCGTGCGGGGTTTTCTTCTTTGCGTGAGACAATTGAGACCATCATGATGCAACGATCCTGGCTGGCGTTCCTGGCGTCCATCGCCGTCCTGGCCGTGCTGGTCGGCCTGCTCGTCTGGGACGGATGGCGCCGCGGGTCCACCCCGCCGGACAAGCGGCCGCTGCTCGTCTACTGCGCCGCTGGAATCCGCCCGCCGGTGGAAGCCGCCGCCCGCGACTACCAGCAGGCCTACGGCGTCGAGGTGCAGCTCCAGTACGGCGGTTCGCAGACGCTCCTCGCCAACGTCGAGGCGAGCAAGCGCGGCGACCTCTACCTGCCCGGCGACGACAGCTACCTCCAGACCGCTCGCGGCCAGGGGCTGGTGCAAGAAATCCTGCCGCTGGCGCGGATGACGCCGGTGCTGGCCGTGCATAAGGGCAATCCGAAAAGTCTGCATTCTCTCGATGACCTGACGCGCGACGGCGTCCGCATCGTCGTGGCCAACCCGGACGCCGCGGCGGTCGGCAAGCTGACGGCGGAGGCGCTGAAGAAAACCGGCCGCTGGGACGCGATTCAGAAAAACGTCGTCGTAACCAAGCCGACGGTGAATGAGGTGGCCAGCGACGTGGCGATCGGCAGCGCCGACGCCGGCTTTGTCTGGGACGCGACGGCCCGGCAAACCGCGGACGTGGAGGCGATCCCCGTCCCCGAGTTCGCCGACGTACACGCCCACATCGCTGTCGGCGTGCTGACCTGCACGGAGCAGCCGACGGCCGCCCTGCGCTTCGCCCGCTTCCTGGCGGCCCGCGACAAGGGGGCGCCCCTGTTCGACAGCGCCGGCTACGAGCCGATCAACGGCGACCCATGGACCGAGGCGCCGGAGCTGCGCGTCTTCGCCGGCGCCATGCTGAAGCCCGCCATTGACGACACCATCGACGCATTCGAGAAACGCGAGGGGGTGCGCGTTGCGCGGGTCTACAACGGCTGCGGCATCCTCGTCGGTCAGATGCGGATCGACGGCAAAAGCCCCGACGCCTATTTCGCCTGCGACCAGTCGTTCATGAGCCAGGTCCACGACCTGTTCCTGGACGCGACGCCCGTTTCGACGAACCAGCTCGTCATCCTCGTGCCCAAAGGGAATCCCCATCATATCCGATCCCTTGCGGACCTTGGACAGCCTGGCCTGAAGGTCGGCGTCGGTCACGAAAAGCAATGCGCCCTGGGAGCGCTGACGCAGGAGACGCTGAAGCAAGGCGGCGTCCGCGACCCGGTGATGGCGAACGTGGTGACGCAGCTGCCGGCGGGCGATATGCTGGTCAACGAACTGCAAATCGGCGCGCTGGACGCCGTGATCGCCTACGTCAGCAATGGTGTGCAGGCCGCCGACAAGCTGGAGGCGATCGCCATCAAGGACATTCCCTGCGCCGTGGCCGTGCAGCCGGTGGCGGTGGGCAAGGACTCGGTCTACAAGCAGCTGACCGGCCGGCTGCTGGACCGATTGCGGTCGCCGGAGTCGCGGCGGCGTTTCGAGGCCAACGGCTTCCACTGGCGCGAGGCGGCGAAGTAGGTATGGCCGAGCCGCAACTCCCGCAACCGCGCCCGGATCGGCGGGCGACGGCGGATTGGCCCTTTTTCCTCTCCCTTGCGGTGCTAGGCGGCGCCTACGTCCTGCTCATCGCCGCGATGCTGGCGGCGGAGGCGTCGTACACGTCGCTGGCCCAGGTCGGCTTGGCGTTGGGCGACCCCGCCGTCCGCTACGCCGTTTGGCTGAGCCTGATCTCCTCCACGATCACGGCCGTCCTGTCGGTGTGGGCCGCTGTGCCGCTGGCCTACCTGCTGACGCGGTTCCGCTTCCCTGGCCGGCGCGCTGTTCGAGGTGCTGATCGACGTGCCGATCGTGCTGCCGCCGCTGGTGGTCGGCCTGTGTTTGCTGATCCTGTTCCAGACGCCGCCGGGCCGTTTCGTGGAACAATTCATGTCGGTGACGTATGCGATCCCCAGTGTGATCCTTGCTCAATTCGCGGTGTCCTGCGCGTTTGCGACCCGCGTTATGCGCGCGACGTTCCAGCAGGTCCCACGACGCCCCGAGGAGGTCGCGATGACGCTGGGCTGCGGCCGCGGCCAGGCGTTCTGGCGGGTGACGCTGCCGGAGGCGCGGCGCGGCGTCGTGGCGGCGTTCACGCTGGCCTGGGCGCGGGCGCTGGGCGAGTTCGGGCCGATCTTGGTGTTCTCCGGGGCGACGCGCTTCCGCACGGAAGTGCTCTCGACGACGGTGTTCCTGGAGCTGAGCGTCGGCGACCTGCGAGGGGCGCTGGCGGTGTCGCTGGTGATGGTCGCGGCGGCGGTGATTGTGCTGGTGCTGGTGCGGCTGTATGGTGGGGATGGCGCTGCCCGGTAGCAGGGGGTCGCGAGGCGGATCCAGGCGATGGATGGGGTTTTCGTGCGACGAATCGTTGTCTCCGCGCCCGCCCTGTTCGCGTTGACGCTTTTTGTCAGCGCCTTTCTCCTTTTTCTCGTCCAGCCGATGGTCGGCAAGATGGTGCTGCCGCTGTTCGGCGGGGCGGCGGCGGTCTGGGGCGCGTGCCTCCTCTTCTTCCAGGCCGCGCTGCTGGCCGGCTACGCCTACGCCCACGTCTCCACCAACTGGCTCGGCGCTCGCAAGCAGGCCGTCGCGCATTTCGTGTTGCTCTTGGCGCCCGCCGTCGTCCTGCCCATCGCCGTCAACCGGGGCTTCGCGGCCGCCGGCGCCGCCGACCCGGTCCCGTGGCTGCTGCTGACCCTGCTCCTGGCGGTCGGCCTGCCGTTCTTCGTGGTCGCCGCCACGGCGCCGCTCCTGCAACAATGGTTCGCGGACACCGACCATCCCGCCGCGCGCGACCCCTACTTCCTCTACGCCGCCAGCAACCTCGGCAGCATGACCGCCCTCGCCGGATACCCCTTCCTCGTCGAACCGTACCTGACGCTGACCGTTCAGCGCGTCGCCTGGGCCGCCGGCTACGGCGTCCTCGCCCTCCTCATCGCCGCCTGCGCCGTCCTGCTGTGGCGGGCGCCGTCCGGCCGTCCGAGCCGCGACCGTGAGGGAGCGGTGGACGGTGCAACGACTTCGCCCCACTCCCTGCGGGTCGCGGCTCCGACGGCCGGACGCCGGCTGCGCTGGATGCTGCTGGCCTTCGTCCCCTCCAGCCTCCTGCTCGGGGTCACCACTTACATCACCACCGACGTGACCGCCCATCCGCTGTTGTGGATGCCGCCGCTGGTCCTTTACCTGTTCAGCTTTGTCCTGGTCTTCTCCGCCGTTCCCGGTCGCGTCGCCCGGATGCTCCCGCGGGGTCTGCAAGACGGCCGACGGTTCTGGGCCTTGGCCCTGCCGCTGCTCGTGCTGTTCCTTCTCTATCAGGTGCTGTCGGGGGCGCCGCTGGGCATCGGCTGGGCCATCGGCCTGCACCTGACCGTCTTCTTCACGGCCTGCATGGTGTGTCACGGCGAGCTGGCCCGCGACCGGCCCGCGCCGGAACGTCTGACCGAGTTCTTTCTCTGGATGTCCGTCGGCGGGGCGCTCGGCGGCCTGTTCAACGCCCTCGTCGCCCCGCGGATCTTTCCCGACGTCGTCGAGTATCCTCTGGCCCTGTGGCTGGCCTGTCTGATGCTTCCGCCGCTCGCCGTCAAAAAAGAGAGTGCTTGGGGCTTTCGCATCGAGACCTGGTTGGCCGTCCTCTTCGCGCTGCTGGGGTTTCTCCTCATGGGCCTGCGCCTGACCGACCGCAACCTGAACACCGCGGGCCTCGCTGGCGGGAACTGGCGCTGGCACGCGGCGGTCCTGCTCGGCGCCGCCGCGGCTGCGGCCGTGTACGTCCTGCGGCGCCCGGATGGGCGCCTGACGCGCGCCCTGGATTTCCTGCTGCCGCTCGCGCTGGGCGTGCTGGTCGTGGGCCTGATCCTGGGCGTCTCGTCCGCGCCGGTGTACGAAACGATGAGCGAGGTTTCCGGCGGTCAAGCACCTTTAACGCTGCAAAAACTCCTCGCCTTCGGCCTGCCGGCCGTGCTGTGCTTTACGTTCGTGGACCGCCCGTTACGCTTCGGCCTGGGCGTCGGCGCGTTCTTGCTGGCCGCCGGCTTCTGCGGTCAGTTCGACGCGGCGGCCCTGTACCAGACGCGCGACTTCTACGGCGTCCTCCAGGTGAGAAGAACGCGGGATGGCGGCCGTGATTACTACTGTCTCTACCACGGCGCCACGCTGCACGGCCAGCAGGCCGCGGACGGCCCCGACCGCGGCGAACCGCTGGCCTACTACCACCGCAGCGGCCCCATCGGCCAGGTCTTCGCCGCGTACAGCGGCGCCGGCCCGCGCGCGACCTCGCGGTGATCGGCCTTGGCGCGGGGACGCTGGCGGCGTACGCCCGGCCCGACCAAAACCTCGTCTTCCATGAAATCGACCCGAACATGGCCGACCTGTGCCGCCGCGGCGACTATTTCACCTACTGGACCGACGCCGAGGTCCGCGGCGCGCGGCTGCGGCTGGTCCTCGGCGACGCCCGGCTCACCCTGGAAAATGACGCCCAATCCCGAAGCGACAAGTATGGAATCCTCGTCGTGGACGCTTTCAGCTCCGACGCGATCCCGACGCACCTCATCGACCGCGAGGCGCTGGCGCTCTACCTCGACCGGCTGGCCGAAGGCGGCCTTGTTGCATTTCACATCTCCAATGTCCATATTGATCTGCGTCCGGTGCTGGCCAACCTGGCGGGCGACGCCGGGCTGGCGGGGCTGTGCGAGGACGACGGCGCCGGCGATACGCCCGGCAAAGCCGCCTCGACGTGGGTGGTGCTGGCGCGGAAGCGGGAGGACCTGAAGCCGCTGTCGGACGGGCCGGCTTGGCAGGAGCTGCGGCCCGACCCGGCGGTCGGCGTGTGGACCGACGATTACTCGAACCTGTTCGGCGTGCTGCGGCGGGGCAAGTGAAAACGGGGCCGGACGAACGGGAATGGCGCTCCCTCACCAGTCGATCGTCTTGCCGACGCCCTCGGCCTGGGCGCGGGCGTAGACGCGGGCCGCCGTCGCCACGTCCTCCAGCGCGATGCCCAGCGACTTGAACAGCGTCACGTCCTGCGGCTGCTTGCGGCCGGGGTAGCGGCCGACCACCACCTGGCCCAACTCGCGCACGTCCGACCAGTGCAGCACGCCCTCCTCCAACGGCTGCTGGAAGTCGCCCGCCTCCAGCCGCGCCTGCTCCTTGCTGTCCACCACCACCAGGGCGCAGCGGCGGAACACCGCCACGTCCAGCTCCGCCTTGGTGATGTAGTTGGAGCCGATGGCGTTGATGTGCGCCCCTTGCGCCAACCACTGGCCGCTCAGCACCGGCTCACGGCTGGTCGTCGCCGTGACGACGATGTCCTTGTTCTCCGCGGCCCGCTCCGGGTGCGACGTCGGCACGACCTCCGTCTGGCACTCGGCGCTCATCTCCGCGGCGAACTGGCGGCGCCGCTCCTCGTTGGGGCTGTAGACGTGGACCTGGCGGACACGGCGGACTTTGCAGATCGCCGTCAGCTGCGTCCGGGCCTGCTTGCCGCTGCCGTAGATCCCGACCTCGGCGGCGTCCGGCCGGGCCATGTATTTCGTGGCCACGCCGCTGGCCGCGCCGGTGCGCATCTGCCCGAGGTGGTCGGCCTGCATCAAACACAAAAGCGACCCGGTTTTCCCATCGAAGAGCGACAGGTGGAAGCGCGTCGGCCCCTTGCGGCTGGTGGCGTAGACCTTGGCGCCCATCACGCCCAGCGACTTGGCCGACGCCGCCATCGTGTGCAACATGGAGTGGTCGGTCTGCACGCGCGAGCGCGGCACGTTCTGCGCCTCGTCGAGGCCCATCTTGCGCAGACCCTGTTCGACCGCCTCCAGGGCCATGTCCATCGTCAAGAGCCGGCGCACGTCGTCCTCGGTGAGCAGCAGCACGCCCATTTCAGACGCCCTCCCAGGGGTCAGGAGTCAGGAGTCAGGAGGTCAGGAGTCAGGAAAATGCCTGGGATGTCCTTAGAATGCGTCAAACGCGGTCTTTCCTGACCCCTGACCCCTGACCCCTGACTCCTGACCCCTGACCCCTCACTTGAGCCATTGTTCCAGTCGGTCCAGGCCGCCGGTCAGCTGGTCGCGGGCGGCGGCGTAGGACATCCGCACGTAGCCCTCGGCGCCGAACGCGGAGCCGGCCACCAGGTTGACGTGGGCCGTCTCCAGGGCCGCCATGCAGAAACCCGCCGAATCGACCACCTTGCGCCCGCCCAGCGTCCGGCCGAAGTGGGCCGACACGTCGAAGAACGCATAAAACGCGCCCTCCGGCTTCCGAATACGCACGCCCGGCATGGCCGACAGCCGCGCACAGACCAGGTCGCGTCGCGCCTCGAACTCGCGCCGCATCCGCTCGACGCACTCCTGATCGCCTTCCAGGGCCGCCAGGGCCGCGTATTGGCTGACGCTGCACGGGCAGCCGGTCTGCTGGCTCTGCACGTCCCCCATCGCCTTGATAACGCGCGCCGGACCCAACGCCCAGCCCATGCGCCAGCCGGTCATGGCGTACGTCTTGCTGGCGCCGCTGATGGTGATGATGCGCTCCGCCAGCTCGGGTCGCAGCGAGGCGAAGCACGTCGGCTTCGCGTCGCCGAAAACCAGCTTTTCGTAGATTTCGTCGCTCAAAACGCTCAGTCCCGTTTCCAGCACCACGTCGGCCAGCGCCTCCAGCTCCTGGCGCGTGTAGACCGACCCGGTGGGGTTGCTCGGCGAGTTGAGCATGAGCAGCTTGCTCCGCGGCGTGACGGCGGCCCGCAGCTGGGCCGGCGTCATCTTGAAGCCGCTCTCCATTGTGGTCGGCACGAGGACGTAGGAGGCGCCGGTCATCTGCACGAGATCGCTGTAGCTGACCCAGTACGGCGTCGGGATAATCACCTCGTCACCGGGGCCGACGGTGGCGGCGAGGGCGTTGTGGATGGAGTGCTTGGCGCCGTCGGAGATCAGCACCTGCTCGGGCTTGTATACCATCCCATACGTCTTCTGATAGAACCGGCTGACGGCAGTGCGCAGGGCCGGGACGCCGTTGGCCGGGGTGTAGCGCGTGTGGCCGTCCTTCATGGCCTTGACGGCGGCGGCGCAGATGTGTTCCGGGGTGGGGAAGTCGGGTTCGCCGAGGCTGAAGTCGAAGACCTTGACGCCCTCGGCCTGGAGCTGCTTGGCGCGGGCGCCCGCGGCGAGGGTGGCGGAGGGCTGAACGGCGGCGGCCATCTTCGAGACGGCTATCATGACACGGTTCCCTTGCGGCAATACGGCGAGCCGGGTCGCGTAAGCGCCCGGAGTCGGATCAATCGTTTTGCATTGTATCCCATCGTGCGCCGTCAAGGGAGGGTTGATCGCGGAGGCGACGGAAACGGATGCGCGTGGCCCATTTCATCCACCGATATCCCCCCGCGCTGGGCGGCGCCGAGGCGTACTTCGCCCGGCTCGGCCGCAGGCTGGCGGCGGCCGGCGATGACGTGACAGTGTTCACGACGGACGCGCTGGACCTGGAGGCGCTGCGCTCGCCGTGGGGCCGGCGGCTGCCGGCCGGAACCACCCGCGAGGACGGCGTCGAGGTGCGGCGCTACCCCCTGTGGCGGATGCCCGGCCGGCGCTGGCTGCTGAAGCCGCTGTCACTGTGGCCGCACCGCGCCTGGCAGGCGCTGACGCTGCCGTGCAACCCGATCAGCTTCCGCATGTGGGCCGACGCCGGCCGTGGCGCCGAGTGTTTCGATGTGGTCCACGCAACGGCGTTCCCCTATGCGTTTCCGATCGCGTGCGCCCGGCGACTGGCGCGGCGGCTGGATGCGCCGTTCGTGCTGACCCCTTTTCTGCATTTAGGCGATCCGGAAGATCCGCGCGACCGGACGCGGCGCCAGTACACGCAACCGGCGCTGATGGAGCTGGCGCGTTCGGCCGACCGCGTCTTCGTTCAGACGGAAGGCGAGCGACTGGGCCTGATGGAGCATGGCATTGCGACGGAGCGGTTGACAATGCAGGGCATGGGCGTCGATTGGGATTCCTGCACCGGCGGCGACCGGGAGCGGGTGCGAGCGGCGTGGGGCGCCGGCGCCGATGACGTGGCGATCGGCCATCTCGCCAACAACAGCCGCGAGAAAGGCACGGTCGATCTGCTCCTCGCGGCGGAGCGGGCGTGGCGGCGGGGCGGCCGGTTTCATCTGGTGCTGGCAGGGCCGGAGATGCCGAATTTTCGGCGTTTCTGGAGCGGTTACGAGCAGAAAAATCGCGTGCGACGGCTGGGCGTGCTGGATGCGAAACAGAAGCGCGACTTCTTCGCCGGCATCGACGTGCTCGTGCTGCCGAGCCGATCGGACTCTTTTGGGATCGTCTTACTCGAAGCATGGGCCAACGGTGCGGCGAACGTCGGCTACCGCGCGGGCGGCGTCGCGTGGGTGATTCGGCACGAGCAGGACGGGTTGCTGGTGAAGTGCGGCGACGTGGACGGGTTGGCGGCGGCGCTGCTGCGGCTGGCTGCCGACGCCGAATTGCGCCGGCGGCTGGGCGAGGCGGGGCGGGAGCGGACGCGGACGGAGTTCCAGTGGGAGGACAAGCTGCGGCTGGTGCGGCGAGTGTATCAGGACGTGTGCGGCGCGTCGTTTAGCCGCGACCCGGAGGGGAGCGCGTCGTCGGAGTCGCTCCCCTCCGGGTCGCGGCTAAACGGATGGAAATAATCCCACGATCTCAATGCCGGCCGACGAACAGCCACACGAGCAGGACGATGGGCAGCGGCGCGCCCAGCAGCAGCGCGATCAGACCCCACCGCATGTTTGCCATCCGACGGAAGGTCTTCTGCAACATGATTCATCTCCTTAATAGGTAGGATTCATCCGCGCGAGGTTCTGCGGCGAACCCACGCCGCTGGAATCCACGCAAGGGCCGTGCCAAGGCCGATGCCGCCGAAGCGGCTTGATTCGTGCGGCGCCTGAATTGCATTCACGGTTGTTTGTTCGTCCCCTTGTCGATCCATCAGGAGGCGCATCATGAGCCAGACGACGAAACCGAGCCGGATTCACCGGCGTTCCGACGTGTATCCCAAGCGCGGCAAGAACGAGTACGGCGACGTGAAGTTCGCCGACCCCATCAACAACAAGTACCCCATCGACACGCCCACGCGCATCCGCGCCGCCTGGAGCTACATCAACCACAAGGACAACGCCGCAAAGTACGACAAGAGCGAGGTCGCAAAGATCAAACGCCGTATCCGGACAGCCGCGAAGAAGGCGGGCGTGGAAATCCGTGCCACGTGACGGCAGGCCGCCGCGCGGCGCCTTGACCGCGGGGGCGTCTCTGCGATAATCGGAACGTGTCCCGCCGCACCGGCGTGTCTTGCGTTCCGAGACGACTCATGCTGCAACTGCTGACCTGCTCCAAGGGGCACTCCTGGGAGGCCGCGGCCGACGATGGGGCAGCCGTCGGCCGGGCCGTCTGCCCGGTCTGCGGCGACGCCGTCGAGTTGCTGCCGCTGTTCGACCTGGCGCCGTCGCCGGACGCGATCGCCGCCGCCCCGGAGCCGATCGTGCCGCAGGCGCCGCCGCTCCGCGATGCGGCCGGCCAGCCGGTCGTGGCCGGGTTCGAGATCCAGGAAGAGATCGGCCGATCGCCGCTGGGCGTCCGCCTGTTCAAGGCCAAGCAGCTGCTCGTCAACCGTCCCGTTCTGCTCAAGGTCGTCGTGGCCCGCGACGACGCCGGCCAGCTCGGCTGGGGGGCGCTGCGCGGCGAAGCCGGCGCCCTCGGCCGGCTCAGTCATCCCAACATCGTGCAGATCCTGGAGGCCGGCGAACGCGAGCGTCAGCTCTTTTACAACGCCGTCGAATGGGTCGCGGGGCCGACGCTGGCCGAGCACGCTGCGGCCAAGCCGATGCCGCCGCGCGAGGCGGCTTGCCTCGTCGAAGTGCTGACCCGCGGCGTCCACGCCGCCCACGAACAGGGCGTCGTCCACCGCGGCCTGCGCCCCGCCTGCATCCGGCTGCAGCCGCTTCCCGAGGGCGGCTCCCCCACCCAACCCTCCCCCCGCGGCCGGGGGAGGGCAGGGAGGGGGGCGCCGGTCGAGCCGCCGTTCCACCTGGCCGGCGGAACGGCGCGCTGCCTGCCGAAGATCGGCGACTTTGGCCTGGCCCGCCGGGCCGTCGAAGGCGACGCCGCCGACGTGGAGCTGCACGAGAAGGCGCCCAGTTACCTGTCGCCGGAACAGGCCTGGGGCCGCACCCGCGACATCGGTCCTTGCAGCGATATTTACGCTCTTGGTACGATTCTTTACGAGCTGCTGACCGGCCGGCCGCCGTTCCGCGGCCGAACGCCCGGCGAAACGCTGGACTTCATCCGCAGCGGCGATCCGCCGTCTCTCTACCGGAACGCGCCGGGGCTGCCGGCCGACCTGGCGGCCGTCTGCCGCAAGGCCATGCAGCGCAACCCGCGCAACCGCTACCGGACGGCCCTGGAGTTCGCCGACGACCTGCGGGCGTTCCTCTCGCGCCGCCCGGTCCAGGCGTGGAAGCCCGGCGCGGGCGGCCGGCTCGCTCGGTGGACGCGGCGCCGGCCGCTGGCGGCGCTCCTGCTGCTGGTCTGCCTGCTGGCGCCGATCGCCCTGCTGATCGCATACAGCGTCGGCGCCGGCGACGCCTCCGCCGCCAAGACGGAGGTGGACAATGCGAAGGGGGTCGCGGCCGCCGTGACGGCCCAGATGGCGGGCGTTCAGCGGGATGTCGTGGAGACGCGGAAGCGCGAACAGCGGGCCGCCTATCTCCACCACATTTTGCTGGCGGATCGTGAATTGCGCGGCGGCGACGCCGGGGAGGCGCGGCAGCTGCTCGCCGAATGCCCCGCCGACCTTCGTGATTGGGAGTGGCGCTATCTGAATTACCGCGCCAACCTCTTTAACCAGCCCGAATATCTCAATTTGAAGGCGTCGGCGGGGCCGGTTGCGGACTTCACCTTCAGCCCCGACGGCCGCTGGCTGGCGGCGGCGTCGGGCGGCGCCAGCCCGCAAGTCATCCTCTGGCAGCCGCCGTCGTCGGAGGCGACCCGCGTCTTGACCAGCTTCCGCGCCGATCCGCAGGGTCGCCTTCCGCCCCGACGGCCAGCGCCTGGCGGTCGCCTGCTGCTCCACCGCCCGCAACGTCGGCGACCGGATCGGCGAGGTGGGCGAATGGGACCCCGCGGTGGGCGTGCAACTGGCGTCGACTCCCCTGGCGCTCGGCGGGGCCTTGCTGAGCGACGCGGCCTACAGCCCCGACGGCAAGCGGCTGCTGGTCGTGGACGATGTTGGCATGTTGCACGCTTTCGCCGCGGGCGGCCAGGTCGAAATGCGCCTCGGGGTCGTCCCGGCGGGGGAATGGCCCCCTCACATCTACCGCTTGGCCGTACTCAACCCGGAGGGCACGAAGGGGGCGGTCGTCGTGAGCTTCGGCCGGGCCGTGCAGATCTACGACACGCAGCGCGGCGGAGGGGGGACGCGAGCCGCGCAGCACCAAAGCGACATCACGGCGCTGGCGTTCAGCCCGGCGACGAACCTGCTGGCGTCGGCCTCCCGCGACGGCAAGGTGATCGTCTGGGACGTGCAAGCCAATCGGTCGGTCGCCACGCTGCAAGCCCACGTCGGGGCGGCCACGAGCGTCTCGTTCACGCGCGACGGCCATCGGCTGGCCACGGCGGGCGACGACGGCCGCGTGCGGATCTGGGAGCCGGCCTTGGGCCAGGAGATCTACGAGCTGACGCCCTTCGGCGCCGGCCTGGGCGTGACGGCCGTGCAGTTCAGTCCGGCGCCGGACGACGGCCGGCTGGCGGCGGCCCACGGGACCGAGGTGCGCATCTGCGGCCCGACGCGGCCGTGAGCCGCCCTCACCGCACTTTCGCCTGGAAGCGCAGCACGCCGCTCTGTCCCGGCGCCAGCCGGCCGCTGATCTCCCAGCGCAGGATCGTCGAACCCGCCTCGTTCTGCTCCGTCGTGAACACCGCGTCGCGGTCGGCCTGGGCGCTGCCGGGGACGTACTCGAGCCGCCCCGACAGGCTGTCCGACACCGCCACGTCCGTCAGCGGCCGGCCGCCGTGGTTGCTGTAGCGCAGGAAAAACGTCACCACGTCGCCCGGCTGGGCCGACTGACGGTCGGCGCACTTGATCAAGAGCAGCGGCTTGTCCGGCGGGACGGGATGCGGCTCGTTGCAGCAGATCGTGAAGTCGCGCGTCTCCAGCGTGCTGCTCACTACGTCCGTTTTCCCTTCGACGCGGGCCAGCGCCGCCGTGCCGACCACCTGCTCCAGTCCGCTCACGCCCACCGGCTGACTCAGCGACAGCGCCAGCTCCACCTGCTTCACGAATCGCGTCCGCTGCATCTCGGTCAGCTGCTGCGGCCCCTTCTGGCAAAGGAACGCCACCAGCCCCAGGTCGAGCTGCGCGCCTCCAGCACGTCCACCCGCACCAGCCGGCCGACGCCCTGCGCCGCCAGCTCCCCGCTCGGCTTCTCCCGGCTGATGATCGACTTCAGCTCGGCGTATTGTTGATTATACAGGCTCGGCGTCCCCTGCTCCACCAGCGTCTGGCCGCTCGCCGAATGCGCGTCCCGCAGGCCGACCGCCGTTTCGTTGACGACCAGCGGCAGCTCACATCGAAGCACACCAAAACGCGGCGAGCAGAGGCAGACTTCGTTGGAACAGACCACGCGGCGCCGGCCGGCGGCGTCGGTGTATTCGCCGATCGTGTCCTCCGGGTCCAGGCCGTGCAGCTTGCCGTCGGGGCCGATGCCGGCGCGCGGGCCGTGGTCGCCGCCGTCGTGGAAGCACTCCTCCGTCGGCGGGCGCGGGCCGATGGTCGGGTCGTAGAAGCCGCAGCCGACCCACGGCAGGCACGGCCCCACGCGCGGCGTCGGCAAGGCATTTTCCCCTGGCGTGAGAATCGTGCCGGGAACGGAGCCGTAAAGAAGCTCCTCCGGCGGCGGCACGCGGCCGCCGAAGCGCACCACCAGCATCGGCCGGCCGAGGTCGCGGGCCTCGGCGAGCGGGTCGCGGCTCGGCGGCACGTCGGCCTCCGCCGGCCCGCCCGGCGGCGTCGCGGCGGGCACGGCCTTATCGGGATCTTCCAAGTAGATCACCTTCGTCACCAGCGACCCGGCCAGGGCGCTGCGCAGGTCGGCGTCGGTCAGCACGACGGGGGCCGGGTAGTCGGCGGGGCCGACGCGCGGCGGCAGGAACAGCGTGCCGCGCACCTCCAGCGTCGGGTAGACCGCGAGGCCGGGACGGTCGGCGAAGCCGGACAGCTGGACTCGGTAGACATAGCCGGGGCGCAGGCCGACCGCGACGGGGCCGTCGAACGTCCGCCCCTCCGGCCGACCCTGATAGAAGGTGGCCTTCATGCCCCGCGGCCCGGCGAAGCGGACGAAGAGGAACGGCGACGGCCCCCGCCCCGGCAGCGGCGGCGGCGGTCCCTGGGCGGCGGCGGCGCCCAGCAGCGCGGCCCACGTCAGCAGGACGGCCGGGATCGTGCGCAGGATCCTCATCGGGTCGGCCCTCCCCTTTTCAGAGCCGCGACCGTAAGGGAGCGGTCTTTGTTAAGACCGCTCCCTTACGGTCGCGGCTCTGTTCCCTACTTCTTGAGCGATCCGGTTACTTCGTGGAACCGCCCAGGCTGGTCGGGCCGGGCGGCGGCGGCGGCACGAACGGGGCCGGGGCCGCGGCCGGGGCGACGGCCGACTTGCTCGGGCCGTCGCCGACCGGCGGCAGCGGCGGCAGGGCCGGGCTGATCGACCGCGTTGGCGCCAGACTCGCCGGCAGGGCGGCCGGCGGTGCGCCTTGCGGCGCGGGCAGCATCATCCGATTCGGCGCGCCGGCGCCGCTGGCATCTGCGGCCGCGGGGCGTACGGGTTCGGGGCGTCCATGGCCGGCGTGTTCGGCGCCTCCAGATCGATGTTACCAAGCCGCACCACCAGCAGGATGCTGCCGCGGCGGTGAGCCTCCGCGATCGGATCGACGCCCGGCTCCAGCCGCGACGAGATCACCTCGTCGGTCCCCGTGGAGGCCAGGTCCTGGAATTGCGGGTCCGGCAAGTAGATCACCTTCACCAGGAAGTTGCCCGCGGCCACCTGATTGAAGTCCTCTTCGGTGAACGTCACCGGCACGGGGCTGTGGGCCAGGAACGTGGCCGTCTTGGCGTTGCCCGGCACGACTTCCATCGTCGGGTACAACTCGACGCCCGGCCGGTTCGGGACGTCGCTCAGCTTGAGTCGGTAGATGGCGGCCTGGAGGAAGTTGTAGCGGCCGGGCGCTTCGAGGTACTGCGTTCCGAAGCCGGGCCGGCCGTCCGGCGTCGGGGCGAACCAGGCGACGCGCATTCCGTTGGGGCCGGTGGAGCGCACCTGGGTGCGCTGGGCCGGGTATGGACTGGGGGCGCCGGTCAGGGCGCCGACGGCGGCCACGGCGCCAGGCGCGCCTGCGCCGGGCACGAACGGATTGCCGCCGGGCATTCCGGGACCGCCGGGCATTCCGGGACCGCCAGGACCGCCGAGACCAGGTGGCATCATGCTGGGCGGTCCACCTGCGCCGGGGCCGGAGAATTGCGCCTGCATGACGCCGGATCGGGCGTCCGGGTTATAGCCGGCCTGCTGCACTTGCTGCACCAGTTCCAGCGGCACGCTCTGGCGCACCATGGCGCGGGCCATGTCCGCGCCGCCGGGCGGCGCCGCGGTGTAAGGGGCGGCCATCGCCACCGGCTGGCCGTAAGGCCCCTGGAAGCCCGGCACGGACGCCGCGCACATCGCCTGGCCCGACAGGCAGCCGACGCTGCCGTGGTCGAAGGCCCGGCTCATGTATTGCCCAGTGCCCGTGTTCGCGGGCTCCGTGGACATGCAGCCGCTCACGGCGGCCAGCAGAACCATCGCACCCGTCGTCCGTTTCATACCTTCCCCCTGCGTTCGCCGTATGGTGGGCCGCGCGCTCCGCGAGCGGCCTTGAGCGGCCAAAATCCCTTGCCTTCCCAGACGCCGCCTGTCGCCGCGGCGGTCGTCGGTTCCCCATTGTGGGGGAAGGGCCGTGTTCGTCGGATCGGTCGTTCCGCCTGTGGAATATAGTCGGCGCGGCCGGGGGGCGATCTTTCGTCAAACCCGGAAGAGTTTGCGCGGCCGGCGCGTCCGGCAGGGCGGTTCGCTGTCGCCGGCGCGGGGGAGAACCCCAGGGCGACGACCCTCCCTTTGCCGCGGCGCGGGCCGTCCGGTAGGATCACCTTCGTCCGCGCCGCGCCGAACAGGAGAGGGGTCGATGCCGCCAACCAAAGTCGCCTTGGTAACCGGGGCCGGCAAGCGCCGCGTCGGCTGGCACGTCGCCGCGGCGCTGGCGGCGCGGGGCCATTCGCTGGCGATCCATTACCGGACCTCGGCCGCCGAGGCCGCGGGAGCCGTCGAAACCTTCCGGGGCCAAGGCGTCGAGGCCGCGGCCTTCCAGGCCGATCTGACCGATGAGCGATCCGTTCAGGGGCTGATCGGTCAGGTGCTGGCCCGCTTCGGCCGGATCGACGCGCTCGTGAACTGCGCGGCGGCGTGGCAGAGCAAGAAGCTCGAAGACGTGACCGCCGCGGACGTGCGCCTCTTCTTCGAGGTCAACACGCTCGGCACGTTCCTTTGCGCCCAGCAGACGGGGCTGGCCATGGTGCGCCAGCCCGAGGGCGGTTGCATCGTCAACCTCGGCGACTGGGCCGTCGCCCGGCCCTATGTCGGCTATTCCGCCTATTTCCCGTCGAAAGGGGCGATTCCGACGCTGACGCGCTGCCTGGCCGTCGAGCTGGGCAGCCGCAACCCGGCGGTGCGCGTCAACTGCATCCTGCCCGGCCCGGTGATGCTGCCGCCCGACCTGCCCGCGGCGGAACGGAAGCAGGCCATCGACGCCACGCTGGTCCAGCGCGAGGGCCGGCCGGAAAACGTCGCCCAGGCCGTCCTCTTCTTCCTCGACAATGACTTCGTCACCGGCGCCTGTCTCCCGGTGGACGGCGGACGCACCATTTTCGCTCCGGATTCGGTGTAATCACGGAACGGCTGCGGTCACGCGGCGCACCGTCGCCAGCAGCTCCTCGTCGCGATACGGCTTGACGACATAGCCGTCGGCGCCCAGCTCCTCGGCCTTCCGACGGTCGGCGGCCGCCGACCGCGATGTGACCATCACCACCGGCACGCCGCGGAACGCCTCATCGCTCTTCACGGCTGACAGGAATTCAAACCCATTCATGTGCGGCATGTCCACGTCCACCAGCATCACGTCCGGCGCCGGCCCGGCCGACAGCAGCTCCAGCCCCTCCCGGCCGTCGTTCGCCACGCTCGCCGTCCAACCCTCGCCCCGGATAAGGTCCGTCAGGGCGCGCCTCATGCTGGGCGAATCGTCCACCACCAGTACCGACAGCGGCCGCGTCGGCGCGGCGGTCTCCTCCCGGCGCGACGGCAGGCGGATCGGCGGCCGGGTGAATTCCAGCGGGTTCAGGATCAGCACCACGCCGCCGTCGCCGGTCAGCGTCGCCCCGCTGACGCCGTGGACTTTGCGCAGGTGCGAGCCGAGGTTCTTGACCACGATTTCCCGGCCGCCCTGCACCTCGTCCACGACCACGGCCGCCCGCCCCTCGCCCGTCTCGACCAGCAGCACCGACCGCCGCCCCGCCTCGGCCGTTTCCGGGGTTCGCAGGCGCAAGACCTCGCCGAGCGACACCGGGGAATAAGTCTCTTCGCCGATATGGATTGTTCCTTCATCTGCCTTCACCGCTTCCGCTCCGAGGCGGGCGACATGGGCGACCGACGCCAGGGGCAGCGCGAAGGTCTGGCCGCGCGCCCGGACCAGCAGGGCGCGCATGACCGCCACGGTCATCGGCAGGCGGACGGTGAACGTCGTCCCTTCGCCCCGCCGGGACGTGAGCGTCACCGATCCTCGGAGCCGCTCGACGCACGCCCGCACCACGTCCAGACCGACGCCGCGGCCGGACGTCTCGCTGACCTCTCGCGCCGTGCTGAAACCCGGCTCGAACACCAGCGCGAACAGTTCCGCTTCCGTCATCCGGGCGGCCTCCGCTGGCGACGCGAAGCTGCGCTCGACGGCCCGGCGCCGCACCGCCGCCGTATCGATGCCGCCGCCGTCGTCCGCAACCCGCAGAACGACCTGATCCCCCTCGTGAGCCGCCCGGACCATCACGCGGCCGCATTCCGGCTTGCCGCGTTCGCGCCGCCGTTCGGGCGGTTCGATGCCGTGGTCCACCGCGTTCCGCAAAAGATGCATCAACGGCTCCGCCATATCCTCCAATACCGCTTTGTCCAACTCGACCGACTCGCCTTCCAGCGCCAGCTCGACCGGCTTGGCGGAGCGCTCCGCGACCTGGCGAACCGTGCGCCGCAGCCGCGCCGCCATGCCGCCGAAAGGCACGAGCCGGATGTGCATCAGACGATCGTGGATGTCGCGGATGAGCCGGGCCTGGCGACCCATCCAATCGTCGGCGTCGTCGCTCAGAAGCGCGAGCGCGCGCCCGGCCGCATCCGCATCCGCCTGCTGCAAACAAGCCTCCATGCACTGCTCGAACGCGGTTCGCGCAACCGTCAGTTCGCTCACGAGCCGCACCACCTCGTCGAGCCGGCCCAGCGGCACGCGGACGAACGACCCCGCGGCAGGCGTCCCGACCGGCGCGTCGCCCGGGCCGGTCGGCGCAGGCAGCGGTTCGGAGTCGCCGAGCAGACGGTCGTAGGCGGCGTAAAGCCCCTGGAGGGCGGTCGCATCTTCCTGGCCGGCGGCCAGGTCTTCCAGACGATCCGTGGACGCCTTCAACAGAGCGATGATATCCGAAGTCGATGGCAGGCCATCCGACATGCGATCGAGCAGGTCCTCCATGCGGTGCGCCAGGCGCGTCAGCGAGGCGAAGCCGACCACGGCGGCCGAACCCTTGAGGGTGTGAGCGGCGCGGCGCACCGATTGAACCGCGTCGGTACCGCCCGACTCCAGGGCCGGCAGAAGGGAACGGATCGTCTGCAAGTGCGCCGCCGCCTCCTGAAGGAATATCTCCAGCAGTTCCGGCTCGACGGGGTCGCGGTCCACTCCTGGCTGCGGGGTGCGCATGATGGATGCCTCTTTACCACAACGAGATGCGAAATAGTTTCGGCATGCACATTACGCACATGCGCGGATTCTGGCAGTGGATAGCTGTTGGGTGCCATGCTTTCGCGGCCCATCGCGGGCCGGGCCTCCCGAGACGGCATGGGCCGCGAAAGCATGATGGCGTCCCCGACCCCATCATGCTTTCGCGGCCCATGCCGTCGAGGGGAACATGAGACGTCGCCCCAGGCCGCGAAAGCATGGCACCCAACAGCCCCATCCACGAAAACCACCCGAATCCGTTCATGCACCCGCGCCTTGCCAAGTCCCTTCCGTCCAGTGGTCAAACGGTTGCAGGGATCGGCGGCTCGGCCGCAGCGCGGCTCGGGGCGATCGGGGCAGCCGGCTCTTCCGCGCCCGGAAGCCGAAAGGCGCTGACGGACTCGCGCAGGTCGTCGGCCAGGGTCGCCAGGCGGCCCACTGCCTCCGCCCCCTCGTTGGCCCCGGCCGCCGTCTGCCGCGTGATCTCGGAGACCTCGCTCATGGCCTCGCTGACCCCCCGCGAGGCCGACGCCTGCCGCCTCGCCTCCTCGGAGATTGACCGGATCACCACTGCCAGGGTCTGCGACACCGCGTCGATCTGGGCCAGCGCCTGCCCCGCCTGCTCGGCCACGCCGGAGCCTTCGACGACCTCCCGCGTGCTGTCCTCCATCGCCGCCGTCGCTGCTCCGGTTTCGGTCTGGATCGCCCGCACCAGACCGGCGATCTTCCGCGTGGCGGCCGCCGAGCGCTCGGCCAGACGCTCGACCTCCTCCGCGACCACCGCGAAACCACGGCCCGCCTCGCCGGCCGCCGCCGCCTGGATCGAGGCGTTCAGCGCCAGAATGCTCGTGCGATCCGCAATGTCGTCGATGAGCTGAACGATCTCGCCGATCTGCTGCGACGACTCGCCCAGTCGGCGGATGCGTCGGCCCGTCTCCTGGACGCGCTCCCGAATGCGGCCCATGCCGGTGATGGTGTCGCCGACGGCCGCGGCCCCGCGCTGGCCCCGGCCAGCGCCTGCCCGGCCACCTCCGCCCCGCGGTCGGACGCCCGCGCCACGTCCTGGGCCGACCTCGCCATTTCCTCCACCGACCGGAACGTCTCGTCGATGCGCCGCGCTTGCACCTCGGTGCCGCGCACCAACCGGCCGGCCGACGCGCGGATCTCGTCGGAAGCCGCCCCCACCTGTCCCGTCGCCCGCTTCACGTCGCCGATGATGCGACGGAGTTCACCGATCATGAAATTAAAGGAATCGGCGATGGGGCCGGTGACGTCCTGCGTGACCTGCGCCTCCTTGGTCAGATCGCCCTCGGCGACGCCGCTGATCTCGCGCAGCAGCTTGCGGATCGCCTCCTGAATGGCGTCTCGCTCCTCGCGGGACTGGATGAAAGAGACGGTGTGGTCGAGCATGGCGTTGAGGCTGGCGGCCGTCCGCCCCAGTTCGTCGTCGCTGGAGACGCGGGCGCGGGCCTGGAACTCGCCGACGCTGATGCGGGCGAACAACTCCCGGATGTCCGCCGCCTGGCGCGTGATCGTCCGCGTCGCAAAGCAGGCGCCGCCGGCGGCCAGCACCAGGCCGACGACGACGCCGGCCAGAGCGTAAATTGTCGTGCGGTTGGCGCCGTCGATCCGGGCCGTAAGCAGAGCCGTCAACTCGGAATCGATGGCGTGCGCCAGCGCGAAGTCCGCGTCCGCCGCGCGGGAGGCCGCCTCGGAAGGTTCGCCGGGCGCCGGATGGGCGAGCGCTTCATGGGCCGCCCGCTGCTGCCGGTAGAGGCCGTCGAGCCGGCCCTGCAAGCCGGGGGCGCCGCGGAACGCCCCGGCCATGTCGCGGCCGAGCGCGTCGGCCGCGGCGGCCGGTGGGTCGGCATCGGCGGCGCCGCGGGGCAGGGCAGACAGCAGCGCGTCCCCCAGGAAGTGCGGGCCGGCCTCCGGGTCCAACACGAGGTCCGAGGACTCGCGGACATCCGCCATGAGAGCCGTAATGTCCGCGATAAGGGCCGCGTGTTCGTCGCGGCTGGCCTCGGGTTTCATGGCGAGGACGCCGGCCTTGAGGGAGGCCCAGCGCGCCGGATCGTCTGCCATCTCTCGGTCGTGTGCAGTTCGGCGCCGTATTTCTGATCGAGGGCGTCCGCCGCGGCCGCGTCGGCGTCCGCCTGCGCGGCCGCCGCCTCCAGGTCTCCGCGAGCCGCTCCGGCGCCGTTGAGCGTCCGGGCCGCCAGCGCCCGGTGACGGATCGCGTCGCGCAGCAGCGCCCGCAACGGCCGCGCCTGCTCCACCCCTTCCCGCTCCTTCCGGGCGGCGGCCGCGTCGGCGGTGGTCCGTTGCACCACGATCCAGGAGAGGACCCCGATCGGAAGCAGGAACGGCAGGCCCACGACGGCCAGCTTATGACCGATTTTCAGGTTTTTTAGAGTCAGCCAACCGAAAAACGATCTCATTCGAGGTTCTCCCGCGGGGGCGGCTCGTCAGTCGAGGTCCGGCCGCCGCATTCGGGGCGACCGGAGCAGTCCTTCCAGGTCCAGAACGGCCGCCGTTCCGGCGACGCCGAGGATAAAGGGCACGGCCAGGGCCGGCTCCGCCAGATCGTCGGCGGGCAGTCCGCGAAGGCCGCGCACCCCATCGACGACAAGGCCGGTCGTCATTTCCTCCTGCGCGGAATGCACCACGACAAGCCGCCGCGTCGGCGCGGGCGCGGCGGAGGGCAGACCGAGGAAGGCCGCCAGATCGACCACCGATAGGATTTCGCCGCGCCGGTTCGTCAGGCCCAGCAGCCAGTCCGGCAGATGGGGCGCCGGCGTGACGGCAGGCAGGCGCTGCACCTCCAGCACGCCGGCCAACGGCAGGGCGAATTCGGCCTCGTCCAGGGTGCAAATCAGGTGCAGCATCCCCGCCTGCGCCCGGCCATGCGGGGCCTCTGTCCACAATTGCGCCGCCCATTCTCTCAGCCGCGCCCGGCGGCCGTCGTCGGGAAGCGGCGCGTCCACGGCGGCCGGCGCCAATTCGCCGACCGTCGCCAGGGGTGAGGGAAGCTCAGCGGGACTTTCCGCCAGGACGGCGGCAGGGGCGACCGGGCGATCCGCAATGGCGGGAAAGTCGGCCGGCAGTTCCGGCTCCCACGAGGATGGGAGCGGTAGGTCCGGCGGCGCCAGCACGTCCGAGTCCGCCCAGACGGCGAAATCCGGGCCTTCCAGGTCCGCCGTCGGATCGGCCGGTTCGATCGGCTCGGAGCTGGTCCCGCGATCCGAACGGTTTTCATTGGGTTGCATGAGGTCGTTGCCGCGCGGCGCGGGTCGATGGGAGCATGGAAAGGGCGGACGGCGCCGCGGTCACGGTTGGACCTGTTCGATCAGTCCGTCCATGTCATCCAGGAAGACCGTATAGGTTTCCGTCCACGTTCGGCGCGGGGAGGGCGACGCGAACCGGCTGGCGCACCGCGCGAACGCGGCGCTCAGAAACACGCGCAGCTTGTGGGCCGCGTCCGCGAACTGGTCTCGGGGATCACGGTCGTCGCGGCGCCGCAGAAGCCGCCACAGCGCCTTGAACACGTCGTCGTCAAGCCGGTCGTGCAGGGGGCGGGCGGCGCCGAAAAAGGCGTCCGCCGCCGTGCGCAGCTCCGGCGAGCCGTCGCCGAAGCGGGCCCCGACGAAGCCCGATACGCCCTTGGCCACGACCAGCATCGCTTCCACGGCCGGCAAGGCCCGGCCGGCGTGGCAGTCGTCGTGCAGCTGGGCGCGGAAGGCCTCCAGCGTCGAGAGCAGCTGTACCAACTCACTTTCCCAGGCCAGATCCTGCGGAGACGCGCCGGCGGCCGGATCGAGTTCGTGCCCGCTTTGCAGATCGTTCATAGGGAAAACTCCAGGCGTGAGGTTCCGCGGCGAACCGCGTCATCGGGCGGCGGCCTCCTCCAGCGGGCAGTAGCGTTGCATCACGCGCAGCAGGTGCTCCGGCTCAAACGGCTTGGTCAGGTAGAGCGTCGAACCGGCCAGGCGGCCGCGCACCTTGCTGAACAGGCCGTCCTTTCCGGAAAGCATGACGATCGGGAGCCGCGCAGTCTCCCGATCCTGGCGCAGCAGCCGGCACAGCTGGTAGCCGTCCATCCCCGGCATGGCGATGTCGAGCAGGATCAGGTCGGGCGCCCCTGCTCGCGCAGCAGGTCGATCGCCGCGGATGCGTCGGCCGCCGTCCACACCGTGTAGCCGCGGCGCTCCAGGGTCACCGATACGAGCTTGCGGATGGTCGGGCTGTCGTCCACCGTCAGCACGGTCTTGCGCGGCCGCTGTTCGGCCTCGCGGGCGGCCTCGACCTCGGCCCGCCGCCGCGCCAGCGCCTCCAGGGGGCCGGGCAGCTCGCGGTCGTCCGGCCGCAGCCGCAGGGCCGCCCGGAGCTCCGCCTCGGCGGCGACGAACTCCTTGAGGTTGAGAAAGGCTATCCCGAATAGCCGCCGGGCGGCGAAGTCCGGCGTTCCGAGGACGGCCTTCAGCCGTCGCAAGGCGGCGAGGATGCGGTGGGAATCGACCTTGTCGGGACGGAAGAACGCGGCCAGGTCGTCGAGGCGCAGCAGGGCGCGACATTCCGGGCAGCGCTCCGGTTCGCCGTGCGCCTCCGTCAGGCAGAGCGGACAGCGCCAGGCGGGCCGTGCCGGCGGTGCGGATCGGCTTGGCGCCACGGGCGCCGTGAGTTTGGGCAGGCGCGGCGGGCGGAGCTGCGCCAGGCCGGCCCGGGCGCGCTCGTTCGCCGGGTTGAGCGCCAGCACCTTGTCGAGGCACGCCGCCGCCTCGGCGGGAGACATGGCCACGCTGGCCAGCCACATCCAGGCCGGCTCGTTTCCCGGCTCGGCGGCGACGACGGTGCGCAGCAGGCTGCGGGCGAGGACCTTCTGGTGCGCCTTGGCGGCCGCGACGCCGGCCTGGAGGCGGGCCGAGTGGGCGGCGGTGCGGGCGCGGTCGTTGGCGGGGTTCAGGGCCAGGACGCGCTCCAGCGCCGCCAGCGCCTCCGGCGCGGATTCCGCCAGGCCGGCCAGCCACATCCACGCAGGCTCGCAGGAAGGGTCCAATTCCACGGCCAGGCGCACCAGCGGCCGCGCCGCCGCCTTGTCGCCGCCTTTGGCGAACGCAACGCCCCGTTTGAGCCAGTGCAGAGCCTCTGCTTGCGACACGCCTTCTCCTTCAAAGACCCCCCGCGCATCCGCCGCGACGCGCGGGCCGCCTATTTCTTCATGAATCGGTCGATTCCTTCTTCTTTCCAGGTCTTCAGAGTGGCGAAATCCTTCGGCCCGATGCGCACGCCGATGGCATTGACCGGATAGTCGTACTTCTTCTGGATCTCTTCCCAGTTCTTGCGCACGGACGGGTCGATCCGCATGACGCACCTCCCGGACGGACCTAGCGAGACGCCTCAAGTGTGGACCACAAGCGGCGACTTGTCGAATCGGAATTGCTTTCCCAGGCGCAACAATCGTCGGCCGATGAAAGAACGATGCGAACGGAAGGCATGAGCGGAACCGGCACGATCAAACGACAAGGCAGATCCGAAAGCCAGCGTCACGGTCGCGGCCGGCGGGCGCCATCTGGTTGCGGGCCGCCGAGCGCAGGAAGCGCGACTGGTTGCGCCACGACCCCCCGCGCAGGACGCGGCGCCGCCCCGACGCGGGGCCGCGCGGGTCCACGGCGTCGCCGACCGGGTAGGAGGCGTACCAGTCGGCGCACCATTCCCAGACGTTGCCGTGAACGTTGTAAAGCCCCCAGGGGTTCGGCGGGAACACCCACACCGGCGTCGTCCCCTCGCGGAACAGCCCGTCGCCGTCGGCCTGTCCGTTGTAATTCGCCCGTTCGGTGGAGAGCGCCTCGCCGGGCCAGAACGGCGTCGTCGTGCCGGCGCGGCAGGCGTATTCCCACTCCGCCTCGGTCGGCAGGCGGTAGGCGCCCTCCTGCTGGCGCTCGCGGCCGGCCAGCCAGGCGCAAAACGTCCGGGCGTCGTTCCAGCTGACGCAGACGACGGGGTGGTCGTCGTCCTGCGGGAAATCGGGACGCTTCCAGTTGCACCAGGGGTCGAGCCGAAACTCGCCGCTCGGCCCGCGGTGGGCGCCGCCCTGACGTTCCGCCTCTGTTACGTAGTGCGTCTCGCGCACGAAGCCAGCGAACTGGCCGCGCGTGACGGCATGGGCGCCGAGGAAAAAGCCACGGGAAATGCGAACCCGCCGCGGCTTCTCGTCGGCGTCGCGCTTCGCCTCCCCTGGCGGGCTGCCCATCAGGAACTCGCCCGGCGGGACCCAGACGAAAGGCATTCCGAGGGCGTTGACGAAGGCCGGGCCGGGCCGCGAAGCGACCGAGGGGCGAGGGGCGAGGGGCGACGCGACGCCGGAGGGGGACACGAGGTAGGCGGAAGGCCGCGCGCCCGCTGCGGCGGCGTCGCCGGCGCTTCGTCCCCCCGCCTTCGCCCTGGTTCGGACGCCGCGCAGGGCGACGAACGGCGAGGGGCGGTCGGCGAGGTGGGCCGGGAGGGCTTTCGCCGCCGCATCCGCGCCGGTCCTTCAGCAGCTGCGCGACGAGGCCGTCGAAGCGGCTGCCGAGGCGGGCCAGCGCCTGCGCCAGCCCGGCCAGCGGGCCGGCCAGCGCCGCGGACAGCCGCCGCAGCCCGTCGCACATCAACTCTCCGGAAAGTTCCTCGTTCGACTCGACCTCGCGCCGGAAGAAATAGGCGAAGGCCGCCGCCAGCAGCGGGGGATCGCCGGCCTGCGCCCGCAGCAGCCGGGAGAGTCGCGGATGCTCCGCCGCCACTGCGTCGGCGACGAGCGCCTCGGCCCGCGCCGCCGCCTCGGCCAGCCCGGCGGGGTCGTCGCGGCGCGCCTGGGCCGCCGTCCGCCGCGCCAGCTCCTCGCCGGCCGCGTCATCGACCGCGATTCGCCCCTGCTCCTGCGCCCGGCGCCACTCGGCCAGGCACGCCGTCCTTTCTTTGTCCGAAAGATCGCCGAAGCGTCCCGACGTCTGATCCGTGAACCGGCGCAGCTGGTCTTCGATCCAAAGCGCATCTTCGGCGCCGGCCGTGCGAACCAACGCCAGGATGCGGCCGGGGGCCAGGGCGGCGGCCAAGGTGCGCCACGTCCGGCCGGCGGCGTGATCCAGGGCCGCGGTCAGGGGGCCGGCCGGCTGGGCGAGGCGCCGGGCGACGAAGTCCGCCGCGTCGCCGTTCGCTGCCGGAATGGCCTGTCGGAGATGGAATGCGATCAAGGGAGCGAGCAGTGACATGGGATTGTCCGGGGAGTGCGGCGCCGTGCGCGGGGGATCGTTTGCTTCGAGGCTACGCCCTGCGCCGCCGTTTTGCAAGGAATAGTCCGTCCATCCGCTACCGGGTTTTTTGCCTTTGCTGATTCCTGTGCTAAAGTTTTCGCGCCCGACCGCATTCGACCGTCGCAGCAAGGCGAGGCCGGATCCACGCCACCCGAATCGGAACAGCGATCAATGACGATCCGTCCCACTGTCCGCAAGACCGTGATCCTTACGTCCTCGGCCGTCGCCCTCATCTATCTTCTTTACCGAGCCGTATTCACCCTCAACCTGACGACGTCTTACGCCATATTCGCCTCGTTGTTCCTCTTCGTCGGCGAACTGTACGGCGTCATGAACATGCTCCTGTACTTCCTGCAAGTATGGGACACGAACGAGCCGCCGCAAAAACCGCTGCTGGACGGCGTGCGGACGGTGGACGTGTTCGTGCCGACCTACAACGAAGACCCCGACCTGCTGCGCATGACGCTCCAGGCCTGCCTGCGGTTGGACTACCCGCACAAACGCATTTACCTGTGCGACGACGGCAAGCGGCCAGCGGCGGAGGCGCTGGCCAAGGAGCTGGGCGTGACGTACATGATCCGCCCGGACAACCGCCACGCCAAGGCGGGCAACCTCAACCACGCCTTCGCCAAGACCGACGGCGAGTTCATCATCATCTTCGACGCCGACCACGTGCCCGACCCGCACTTCATCAACCGCCTTATCGGGTATTTTGAGGACGAAAAGCTCGGCTTCGTGCAGACGCCGCACGCCTTCTACAACTTCGAGTCGTTCCAGGCCCGGCTCAATCACGCGAAGGGTTCCTACTGGGAAGAGGGGCAGCTCTTCTACCACGTCATCCAGCCCGGCCGCAACCGCTGGAACGCCCCGATCTTCGCCGGCAGCGCGGCCATTTTCCGGCGCAAGGCGCTGGAGGAAGTCGGCTACATCGCCGTGGAGACGATCACGGAGGACATGCACACCGGCCTGCGCATGCACTCGCGGGGCTGGAAATCGCTGGGGATCAGCGAGCGCATGATCAGCGGCCAGGCGGCCCAGGACGTGACCACGTTCCATTCGCAGCGGCTGCGCTGGGGCGAGGGCAACCTCAGCGTGCTGGCCCACGACAACCCGCTGACGATGCGCGGTCTCAAATGGGGCCAGCGCCTCTGCTACTTCGCCACGATGATCAACTGGTGCGGCGGCATCTTCAAACTGCCCATCTACCTGACGCCGCTCTTGATGCTGTACACCGGCGTGCCGCCGGTGCGCGAGTTCAACTGGACCCTGGCGATCCTCATGATCGCCTACATGCTGTGCGCCATCCTCGGCGTCAACTACGCCAGCAACGGCTACGGCTCGGTCTGGTACTCCGAGCTGTTCACGATGGCCAGCTTCTGGACGCAGGTGCGGGCCACGATGCGGGCGATGTTCTGGCGCAAGTTCCAGAAGTTCATCGTGACGAAGAAACGCGGGAGGCAGGCCAAGAGCATCTGGCCCTTCGTGCGACCTCAACTCGTCCTGATAGTGATCAGCATTCTTGCCCTCGTGTGGGCCTGGGCGCGCGTCGGGATGGGGATCTCGGACGACCCGTTCAAGCCGGTCCTGGCGACGTTCTGGGTGAGCTTCCACATGCTGCTGGCGTACCTCGTCGTGCGCCGCGCCCTGTGGCCGGACGACCGCCGCTATTCCACCCGTCACGTCGTCCATCTGCCGATCGCTTACGAATGTGCCACGGCTGTTCCAGCCGTGGCGGACGCACGCCGCGGCGTCGGCGTCACAATGGACCTGAACGATCAGGGCGTCGCCTTCGTCGCCTACGAGCGCCTGCCGGAGGGCGGTTTGCTGCGCCTCTCGATTACCGGCGCCGGCGAAACCATCGAGGTGACGGGGACCGTGAAGTCGGTGCGGAACCTCGTCCCGAGTTCGTCGGACCCGGCCGGGGGACCGGGCGGCTTCCGCTACGGCCTGGCCTTCGGGGAACTGACCCAGGAACAGAAGGACGCGCTGAACCACCTCTGCCTGCATTACGCCGTGCCGCGCTTGTACGCCTTGTACGGTCAGGAACATCAGCGAATGGATCAGGCGGTGAAGGGGCAGCTGGCCCGTCTGTTCGGACGGCGGCGCTCGGCCGTGCGCCACGGCTACCATTTACCGGTCGCCCTCCGCCTGCGGGAAGACGGTCCCCTCCTGCCGGCCGTCACCGAGGACGTGAGTTCCACCGCCCTGGCCCTCGTCGTCGAGGAGAAGCCGGCGGAGGGCGTGGAATGCCCGTTCACGCTGACGACGCCGCTGGGAGAAGCGACCGGGCGCGGCCGCGTCTTGCGCGTGGTGTCGCGGCAGTACGCTTCCCGGCCGTTTTACCTCTGCGTGATCGAATTCATCGAGTTCGACGGCGGCGGCCGGATCATCCTGGAGGCGCTGCTCGGCAAGGGGGCCGGCGGCCGACTGCGGCCGGTCCTGGCGCCCGCGCGTTTGCCGATGCCCGTCCCGGTCAACCGGCCGCTGGCCGTGGGCCTGGCGGCCGCCGCCGTGCTGATCGCCGCGGAACTCGGCCTGTTCCGCTGGACCTACAACGACGACTTCTTCCTGCAACAGGTCGCCGCGCTGCAACGGCCGCTCACCCCGGAAGAGGCCGCCCACGTGGATCAGCTGTATGCACAAACGATGCGCGAGGCGTACCCCTCCACCGACCGCCTGGTGCTGCTGGGCCGATCCCTGCGGCGCATGGACCGCGGCGGCGAACTGGCCGAGGTGACGAAGGTGCTGGGGCCGCGCGACCGCGGCAACCTGGACCTGCAAATCGCGCTGGCCTTCGCCTACGACCAGCGCCAGCAGTTCGACCTGGCCGAGGCCGAGTACGGCCGGCTGCTCAAGGGGCTGGACGCCGGGACCGTGCCAGAGGCGCGGCGGGAGGAGCTGACGGCGGGGGCGGCTCGGTGCGCGGTCCACGCCGGCCGGCCGGACCTCGCCGCGGAGCGCTACCGCCTGCTGCTGGCCCGCTTCCCCGACCACCCCGCTTACCGCAACGAGTTCGCCGGCGTCCTGCTGAACGACGGTCGGCTCGATGAAGCGGCGGAGTTGTACGAGGGACAGAATCCGGATTACGAGGGCCGCGTGCTGCTGGTGATGATCCGCGTCCAGGCGAAGGACGGGGCCGCCGCGGAGCGCGAGGCGCGGGCGCTGCTCCGCGACAACCCCGGCGACGCCACGGCCGAGGGGCTGCTGGCCGACGTGCTGAACCTGCGCGGCGATTACCGCCAGGCGCGGTCGATTTATGAGCGGCTCCTCAAGTCGAACGCCTCGGACCTCAAGCTGGCGATCCAGCTGGCGCACACGTCCCTCTGGGCCAAAAACTACCAGGAGGCGCTGGAACGGTTCCAGGCCGTGGCCGACAAGGGGGCGCTGGAGGACGCGGACACGCTGCGGAGATTCCCCGACCTGCCGCGCGCTTACCTGAGCGCGGCGGCCAACGCCCCGGACGTCTCGGAGATAGGCCGGCCGACGGTCCTGCACCTGGCCGAGAAGGCGCTGGCGGCGAAGGACAACGACGCCTCCTACCTGGCGCAGCTGGGGTGGGTGCTGCACCGGGTCGGCGAGATCGACCAGAGTTCGGCGGTGCTGCAACGGGCCTTGGATCTCGATCCGAACGATGCGGCGACGCGGCAGCAGCTGGCCGGCGTGCTGGTGGCGATGGGCAAGGCGGACGAGGCGCTGCGGCTGCTCCAGGGCCGCGAAAACAGCCTCGAAGCCCATCTCATGATGGTGGACGCCTACGCCGCCGCGAAGGATTACAGCGGCGCGGAGCAGGAGTGTCGGGCGCTGCTCAAGGACCGGCCCGACGATCTCGACCTGCGCTTGCGGCTGGCCGACGTGCTGAGCTGGAACAAGCAGTACCCGCAGGCGATCGAGACGCTGGAGGACCTGGTTAAGAAAGATCCGAATGACAAGGAATATCCGATTCGGCTCGCCGAGGTGACGCTGTGGAGCGGCGACTGTCCGCGGGCGCTGAAGGAATATGAAGCGCTGCTGACGGCGGACTTCGACCGGCCGGCGCTGTGGTGGGGCTTCGTGGACGCGGCCGCCGGGGCGGATCAGATGAGCGAGGGTCAGGTCCGCGTGGCGCTGGCGGTGGCGGACAAGACGCGCGGCGGGGAACACAAGTCGGATCGCGTGGTCGAGGCGTTCCGCAAGCAGAACAAGGACATGGCGGAGGTCTCTTACCTGACGCGGCTGGCGTGGGTGCTGCATCATCATGCGAAGGACCCGGCGCGCGCCGGGGAAATGCTGGACATGGCGCTGGCGCTGCGGCCGCGCGAGCCGGCCGAGCGCAAGGAGCTGGCCGGCGTGCTGGCGGCGGCCGGGCGCTACGCCGACGCCTTGCGGATGTACGAGGGCATCGCCCTGACGCAGCAGGACCACCTTCCCCTGGCGCGAATCTATGCGGCCGCCGAAGACTTCGAGGGCGCCGCGGCGCAGTGCCGGCTCGTCCTGGAAAAGCAACCGCTGGACAAGGACGCGCAAAGTCTGCTCGCCGACGTGGCCAGCTGGAAGGGCAGTTACTCGGAGGCATTGGAACAGTTCGGCCGGCTGGTCAAGGCGTTCCCGGGGGATAAAGACCTGCGACGGCGGCAGGCGGAAACGACACTCTGGAGCGGCGACGCGGCCCGAGCGCTGGCGCTCTTCCAGGCGGCGCTCGCGGACGACCCGGAGCAACCGCTGCTGTGGCAAGGGTTCATGGAGGCGGCGGGCCGCGCGGAGCAGTGGACGCCGGAGCAGGTCGCGAAGGCGCGGGAGATCGCCGCCAAGCCGATCCCGCCGGAGCCGCGCAACGTCGAATGGATGGCCCGCACGGCCTGGGTGAAATACCACCGGCTGGACGACAAGGAAGGCGGCCAAACGCTGGCGCACCAGGCGGCGGCGTTGCCGTCGCAAGACCCCGCCGCGCTGACCCGGCTGGGCTGGATTCTTTATCAGATGGGCGACAAGGAAGAGGCGCAAAGCGTCCTCGACCGAGCGGTCGCGCTGAAGCCGAGCGTCCTGGCGGTCCGCAAGGAGCTGGCCGGCGTGCTGACGGCCGTGCAGCGGTTCGCGGAGGCGCGGACGCTGCTGGAGGGGCTGATAAAGGACGACCCGTCCGACCCGACGCTGCAAGGCAAGCTGGCGCAGACGACGCTGTGGGGCGGCGACCCGGCCGGGGCGCTGACGCAGCTGCAACAGGCGCTGACGGCGAATTTCGACCAGCCGGGGTTGTGGATGAGTACCATCGACGCCGCTTCGGCCATGACCAAGGGAACGCTCACGCCGGAACAAGTGCGGATGGTGCTGCGCATCGCCGAACAACCCGCGCCGGAGGCGGCGCCGGACAAGGCGCTGTACCTGTCGCGCCTGGCCTGGGTGCTGTACCGCGAAGAGGAAAAGGGCCGGGCCGCGGAGCTGCTGGATCAGGCGGCGGCGCTCGATCCAAAAGATCCGAAAACGCGGCGAGAGCTGGCGGGGGTCCTGACCGCGGCGGGCAAGAGCGAGGCCGGGCTGCGGCTGTACGAAGGTCTCACGCTCGACCTGGACGACCGCTTCCAGCTGGTGGTGCTTTACAGCGCGGCTCGGAGGTTCGCCGATGCGGAGAAGCAGTGCCGCGCCATCCTGGCGGAGAAGGCGACGGATGAACGCGCCCATCGCTGGCTGGCCGACGTCCTGCTGTGGAGCAATCAGTACGCCGCGGCGGTCGGCCAGTATCAGCAGCTGCTCGATGCGAATTTCGAGCAGCCCGCCCTGTGGCCGTCTTACATCGAAGCGGCGGCGGGCGGGAAAACGCTAACGGAGGCGCAGACGCGCCTGGCCCTGCGCATCATCGACTGCGACGCCGATCCCAACCCTCCCCCACCGGCAGCGGGAGGGAAGGGAGGGGCGGACGCGGCTTATCTGGCCCGCGCGGCCCTGGTATTACACCGCCACGTCGAGGAGAAGGCCGCGCTGCCGGCCCTCGGCGCCCAAACGGCGGGGCTGCTGACATCGCCCCTCGCGCCAGCGGGGTGCCTGTCGGCGGCGGCCGTTGCAGCGGAGCGGGCGCGGCCGACGCGGGCGAAGACCCTCCTGGCCCGCGCCATCACCTCGCAACTCAAGGACCCCACGCTTCTCGCCCGCTTGGCGTGGGTCGCCTACCAAATGGACGAGATTCCCGAAGCCGCCAAGCTGCTTGACGAGGCGATCGCAATGCGCCCGGCGGAACCGGCCGTGCGCCGCGAGCTGGGCGACGCCCTCGTGGCGATGGGGCGGCTCGGCGAAGCGCTGCCGTGGTTCGAGGAGCTGGCCGCGGCGAACCCCAACGACCTGGAATTGCGCATACGGCTGGCGCTGGTGACGGTGTGGAGCGGCGCCTACGCCAAGGGGTTGGAGCGTCTCACGCCGCTGCTGCAAGCGGATTTCCAGCAACCGGGCCTGTGGGCGACCTTCGTGGACGCCACTTCCGGCGCCCCGCGGATGACGGATGAACAGGTGCAAATGGCGATGCGGATCGCCGCGGGGCCGATCCCCGTGCAGGGTGAAGACGCGCAAATGCTGTTCCTGTCGCGGCTGGCGTGGGCGCTGCTGCGCGAAGGCCAACGCACCAAAACCGACGCCTGGCAGGTGGGAGCGAATCGAGCTCCTCGATCAGGCGGTGAAGCGGACGCCGCGCGACCCGGACGTGCGGAAGGAGCTGGCGGGCGTGCTGGGGGCGGCCCGGCGCTTCAAGGAAGCGCTCGCGATCTACGAGGATCTGGCTCGGCTTTATCCGAACGACGCGGAGCTTCAGGTCCGGCTGGCGGAGGCGACTCTTTGGAGCGGCGACTATGCGAAAGCGGTGCGTCGGTTCGAGGACCTGCTTCCATCGAACAGCGACCGGCCGGAGCTGTGGCGCGGCTTCGTGGACGCCGCCGCCGGCGCGCCTTCGCTGACCGAATCGCAAGTGCGTCTGGCGCTGCGCCTGGCCGAGCGGCCGCCGCCATTCGCCGACGCGAACGAGGAAGCGGCGTACCTGTCGCGCCTGGCGTGGGCGCTGATCCGCGACACGGACAAGGACAAACCGGTGTTGGGGCATGGTCAGGAGACCATGCCCCAACGGCTGGATGAACGAAGAGACAAGGCCAAGCTCCTGCTGGAGCGGGCCGTCAAGGCGGCGCCGCGCGAACCCGACGTGCGCCGGGAACTGGCGGGCGTCCTGGCCGCCGCCGGCATGAACGAAGCGGGTGTGACGATGTACGAAGGCCTGACGCTGACCGCGGCCGACCGTTTGCAGCTGGCCGGCTTGTACGCCGCGTCCCGGCGCTTCCCCGAGGCGCAGGAGCAGTGCCGCGCCGTTCTCAAGGAGAAACCCGACGACCGCGCCGCGCGGGAGCTGCTGGCCCGGACCACGCTTTGGAGCGGCGATCCGACGTCCGCGTTGACTCAGCTGCAAGCGCTGCTCGCCGAGGATTTCGAGCAGCCCGACCTGTGGGCCGCCTACGTGGACGCCGGCGCGGCCGTAAAGGAGATGCAGCCGGAGCAGCGCGAGCTGGCGCTGCGCATCGCGGCTCGCCCGTTCGAGCGCCAGCGGCAACCTATCCTCTTCCTCTCCCGATTGGCGTGGATTTTTGTCCGCGAAGGCAAGGCGACCAAGGACGACGCGCTGATGAAGCGGGCCGGCAAGCTGCTCGACCAGGCGCTGGCCCTGCGGCCGCAACAGCCCGCCGAACGGCGGGAGCTGGCCGGCGTCCTGGCGTCGGTGGGCAAGAACAAGCAGGCCCTCGACCTGCTGGACGGCCTGGAGGCGACGGACGCGGCCGACCTCTCGCTGCGGGTTTCCCTGCACGCCGCCGAGAAGGATTTCGACGCCGCCGAGAAGGAAGCCCGGCAGCTGGCCCGGCAGGCGCCGGACGCCTTCGAGGCGCAGTACCAACTGGCCAGCGTCCTCAGCTGGAACAAGAAGTACGACGAGGCCGCCCGCATCTATGAGGCGCTGGCGACGAAGTCGGACGACCCGCGCCTCGCGCCGCGGCTGGCCGAAATCGCGTTGTGGTCGGGGCAATACGACGTGGCGCTGGATCGCTATTATCGGCTTCTCAAGGTAGATTGGCGGCAACCGGAGCTATGGCAGGGCTACATCGACGCCGCCTCCGCGGCCAAGACGCTGCCGGCCGACCCCCACAAGGCGCTGATCCTTCGCATCTGTGCCGAGGCGGCGGCGCCGCCGACGGCGGACGCGGAGCGTCTCGGCCGCTTCGCCTGGGTGCTGCGGCGCCTGGACGAGCCAAAAAAGAGCGTGGCGCTGCTGAAGCGCGCCCTGGAACTGGATCCCAAATCGCGTGAGCTGCGGCGGAGCCTCGCCGAGGCGCTGAGCGCCGCCGAGGAGTATGAGGAGGCGGAGAAGCAGTATCGGATTCTGCTGCAGGCGTCTCCGTAGTGGACCGTCGGAGCCGCGACCGTCCGAGCCGCGACCGCAAGGGAGCGGTCTTTGCTAAAGACCGCTCCCTTGCGGTCGCGGCTCGGATGCCTTGCCTGTTGCTTTTTCCGTGGTTCCGTGGTTGGTTGAGTCAATCCTCCAGCATGACGAGTAAATCGAGACTGTAACTTTTGAACTCGTCTTTCTTCTGATTGCGGTCGTCGATCTTGGCCTCATCCGGCGCCTGGGGCTGCACTGCGTTCTCCGGCGCCTCGCGGCTCCATTGCTCGCTCATGGGGCTTCTCCCGGGTTGTCCACAGAGTTCCGACGATGGAAGGCGGGCCTCGGAATGTCCGATCGAGGGGAGGCGGCGGGGCGACGGCGGCCGCGTCGGAGGGGAGAACGGCCTGCGCTCCTACCTGAGCGGTGGGAGGCAGTCGCCCGCAACGAGCCGCCGCCTGCACCGTTAAGCGAAATATAGGTCACGAAATGAAAAACGAGAGAAAAACCCATCCACTCGTCGCATCCCCCCCGTTCAGGGGAAGCGGATGGTGACGTAGCCCATCGCCTGGGCCGCCTGGTAGACGGGCGACAGGACCACCTGGGCGTCGGCGCTGAGGGTCAGCCACGGCCGAACGTCGTCGGCCGCCAGCGCCCGGAACGTTTGATAGTTATTGAATTGGTTGTCCCAGCCGACGCCGTATTGCAGGGAGTACCAGCACTGGTTGGAATGGGCGAAGTAATCGCGGCTGAGCCACTCCTTCCACTCCAGCCGGGCCTCGTAATATCCATAGAAGCTCGGTGCAAAATAGGGGTGAATGGTCCCGATCAGGAAGTTGGGGTCCGCGGTGGGCAGGACGGATTGTTGGCCGTACCCGAGCAGGTCGGTGGTCAGCACGACCTTCAGCTGGTACGGCGGCGGCGTCAGCTCCACGTCGTTGTTGAGGAACAGCTCCAGCGCGTCGTTCTGATCGGAGTAGTGGTAATAAGTCCCCGTGCCGCCGAAGGTCCAGATGCGCGCCGGCTGGAAGTCCAACCCGGCTCGCGCGCCATAGCGGTAAATGTCCTGGCGCAGCGACTCGCCGTTCTCGTCCACATTCTCCAGGAAGAGGCCCGCCCGCCCCGTCACCAGATCGCTGAAGGTATAACGGGCGCCCGTGTCGAACGTCAGGCGGTCCTTGAGACGGTCCCGGTACATCTCCGCGTTGGCCTGGCCATAGACCAGCAAACGATCGTCGCAGCAGAACTTGTCCTGAAACCCCGCGGAGAAGATGTTGCCCACGAGAGGCCGGTCGTCCTTCGGCACGAGGTTGGCGCGGGCGAAGCCGAGGCTGAAGAACTCGTCCTCGTCGCCGAACGGCAGGCGCACTTGCGAGCGGTAAAAAGTCCGCTGAATGTGGGCCAGCCCGTCGCGGCCGCGCTCCTGAAAGTAATCGACGCCCGTCGTCGCCTGCGGCCGCAGCTCCAACCCGGCCCGCTCCAGCGCCGTCTCGGCCTCGTACTCGCTCGGGTCGATGGTCACGTCCTGGGCGTACTGGTCGATGGCGTTGCGCGTCTCGTGCATCGTGCTGAAGTCCTGGCCCAGGTCGAAAAGGGCCGACGTGTTGGACGGCTCCAGGTCGATCAGGCTTTTCGCGATGGGAATCACCTCGTAATGCCGCCACAGGTCGTCTTTGACCTCGCCCTCCAGCCGGGAGCCTTCTTGCTCGGTGCGGCGCGCCAGGTAATCGAGGCGGAGACGCTCCAGGGCGGCCTGGCTTTCGGCGTCGGCCAGCGCGGCCGCCGCTTTCGACGCCTCGACGGTCAGCACGTCGCCGCCCAGCCCTGCCGCGAGGCACGGGCCGAACGCCAGGCCGGCGCGGGCGTCGTGCTGCGCCAGCGCGGCCAGGTCCGCGTGCAGCCGTTCGTCGGCGCTCGGCGTCACCATGTCGGCGTAGGCCGCGGCGCCGGCGCCGCGCTTGTTCGCCGAGTAGAGCGTCCGCGCCTGCTCCCGCCGCGGCACGAGAAAGTCGGGGTCGGCCGCGATCAGCGGCGCGTAGGCGTCCGCCGAGGGAAGGTAATCCTGGCCCGTCGCCAGCGCCCGCGCCAGCGCCAGCCGGCCGCGCACGTTGGTCGGCGACAGGGCCAAAACCGCCTTCGCAGTCTCGATCGCGTCGCACACCTTCCCCGTCTGCCGATCGATGCGGGCCTCGGCGTCGGCCAGGCGGATCAGCGCCGCCAGGTTCTCCGGCTCGAACTTGAGGACGGTCTGCGTCATTTCGACGGCGGGGCCGTCATCGAAGTCCGCGGCGAACAGGTCGGAAAGCAGCAGGCGATTGCGGGCGTCGGGGCTGGTCAGGCAAATGATCTCCCCGAGGATTTGATGCGCCTTTTGCGGATCGCCCATGCCTTCAAGCGATCGGGCCAGGCCGTAATACGACTCGGGAATGCGGCCGGCGGGCCGGGCCAGCACCAGCCCGTACTCCTGGGCCGCTTCCTGGAATTTCCGCGCGTCGCGCAGCACCTTCGCCAGGGCCAGCCGCACCGTCAGGCAGGCCGGCTCGTCGCGCGGGTGGTCCCGGAGGAAGCCGCGCGCCGCGCCTCGGCGTCGTCGATTCGGCCTCCCTTGCCCAGGGTGCGGACCAGCTGGCCCATCGCGGCGCCGTCGTCGGGCCTCTCGGCGAGGAGCCGCTCGCACACCTCCGCCGCCTCTCCGAAACGCCGCTGCGCCATGAGCGTGGACGCGACGCCAACGCGGGCCGTCCGGGCCTGGCGCACGGACGGCGGGATTTTGCCGTATTCCGCCTTCGCCTTTTCATCCTCGCGGATGAACTCCTCCAGCTGCCCCAGCGACAGGCGCACGTCGTAATCGTTTTCATTGCGGCGGAGAAAGGTCTGGTAAATCTGCTTCGCGTCGAGATACTCCCCGACGAGCTGATGGTACTCGGCACGCGCCAGCTCCGCGCTGCGCTGATAGATCGGGTCGGACGGGACCTGTTCAATCAGCGCGAGGGCCTCTCCCGGCTCGAACAGCTTCATCTTGACGCGGGCCAGGCCCAGCAGGGCGAAGCCGTTGTTCGGCTCGACCTGCAGGACCTGAGAGTACACGGCGCCCGACGGCTCGAAGTTCTCGGAGGAGTACAGGGCGTCGCCCAGCCCTTGTCGCACGGCGACGGCGCGCGCGCGCGGTCGTCCAGCGTCTGCAGCGCCTCCAGGGTCTTCGGCCGGTCGCCCAGCCGGGCGTAGGCGCGGACCAGGGTTGCCAGGGTTTCCGCGTCGTCGGGTTGCTTGTCCAGCCGGGCCGTCAGAAACGGCAGGGCGTCGGCGGGCCGCTCCAGGTCGATCAGCAGGTCGGGCAGGCGGCGCGGGCGCGCCCGTCCTCCGGCCGCACGCCCGCCAGGTAGTCGTCGTAAACGCGCAGGGCGTAGGCGAAATCGCCGTCGAAGACGTAGGCGCGGGCCAGCTTGACCGCCGCTTCGCGGTCGCCCGGTGCCATTTGCAGCACGCGCGCGAGCGTGGCGACGGCGAGGGCGTATTCTCGCGCCTGCACGGCGGCGTCGGCCAGGCTGACCAGCACGTCGCGATCGCCGGGCTTCTGGGCGGCCAGCCGGCGGAACTCGGCCAGGGCGTCGGGCAGCCGCCCGGCCTGAACGAGGACGCCGGCGTATTCCTTGCGCAGCTCAAAATCCTCGCCATAGCGCTTGAAATACTCTTCAAAGCGGGCAAGGGCCACATCCCATTTCTGCTGCCGGACGGCGTTGCGCGCGGCCCCGAGCAGAACGGCCTGGTTCTCATCCGGCGCCGGGGGCTTGTCGGGGGCGTCGTGGAGAAACCGCGGCGGAGGGAGCAGGGGCGGCGCGTCCATCTTCGGCGACGGTGGCGGCGCCACGACCTTGCGCGGCGTCCACAGTACGTCGCCGTCGCCCGCCGGCGCTGCGGACAGGGGAGCGGCGAGGTCCGGCCCCGGTGCGGGATCGGCGACGGGCGCGTACACCGCCGGCATAATCGCCGGCGGCGATTTGGTCGCGCGCGGCCGCCACGGGTCCGCCGGCGCTTCGGCGGCCGGCCCGACGTTCTGAGGGGGGACGCGGCGCCCAGACGACTTCGGGCGGCGGCGGGACGGCGGAGGGTTCCGCGCCGCGGCCGTCCGGCGCACGGACGGCGATCAGAAGCAAAACGATCAGGCAGCCCGGCGCCACGAGCCGCGGCACCGTCGCCGGGAGGCGCCCGTGCCGCGGTGTCTTGCACGGCATGAGTTACTCCCCCGGGCTTTTCACGACGGCGCCCGCCGTCTGCTGGATCGTCCCCTCCTCGACGACCCGCGTGGTCCACGCGATCTCCCGCCGCGTCTGCGCGCGGCCGCCAGCCGGAACGTCGCCTTCAGGTCGCCTGCCGCGCGCGCCGTACCGTTCCAGGCCAGCTCGCGCCGTTCGCCCGGCTGCACGTCGCCGAGGTCCCAGCGGACGGTGTGCGTCGCCGCGTCGTAGGCCGCGTTGTCGGTGCCGCGGACGAAGGCCAGGCCGTCCGGCAGGGTCGCGGTCAGCACGACCTGGCGCGCCGGCGCCGATCCGTCGTTCGCCACGGTCAGCCCGAACAGGCCGGTGAACTCCGGGTGAAGGACCGTCGGGCCGGAGGCAGTCACGCTGAGACGGTCGTCCTCCGCGCGGCAGACCAGCTCGCGCTGCACCGGCGCGGCGCCCGGGGCCTGCACGCCGAACGAGGCGCGCAGATCGCCGGGCCGCGTCGCCGTCGCCTGGAGGCTGACGACGCGCGACTCGCCGGGCGCCAGGGCGCCGATTCCCGCCTCCAGGTCCGTTCCTTTCGAGCTGGTCAGCCCCTCTCCCATGAGGGCGTGGAGGGTCGCGTCGCGCGCCGCGGCCGAACCGCTGTTGCTTACGACGATCCGAAAAGTGATGGATTGACCGACGATCGCGGCGTCGGGGCCGGTAACGTTGAGGGCCAGTTGCGGTTGCGCTACCCGGGCGGTGCGGACGCTGGAGGCGCGGACCTGAAACGTGGCGTCCACGGCGTTGCGCGGCGGGGCGGTCGGCTCTCCGGCCTTCGACCCGAGGCGCAGCCGCATCGTCGTCTGCTCTCCTGGCCCGAGGCGGCCGACGCGCCAGATCAGGCTGTCGGCGGCTCGCTCCGGCGTCGGGGTCGCTCCCAGCAACTCGTAGCCGGCGGGGAGATGGTCCGTCACCGCCGCCTCCTCCGCGGGGGCGCCGCCGGCGTTGCGAACCACGACCTCGATGAAAAACGGCGCCCCCGCTTCGATGTTGTCCGGCATTTTCTGGTCGATTTCGAGGAGCGGTTGGGCCGCCGGCGCCGCGGGGTCCGCCGCCAAGGCCGGGGGCGTGGTCGCGGCACAGATCGCCGCCGTAGCGCCGACGAGGAGCCGTAGCGTTGTTTTCATGGACCGCCTCCCAGTCCGGGAACCGCGCCGCCAGGGGCGCGGTCCAACAGGAGCCGTCGCCGGCGGAGGGTCCGCACGCCGAACGCCGTCTTGCCGCGTGAAGGACGCCCTTATAGCGGTCCACCGGGAAGAGACAAGAGAAGTCTGGACGCGCGGGCCGCGGGGAAATCGGGGGAGGATGGGAAAGGGACGGCCCGTGCTGAAGCACGGGCCTGCACGCGAAAGCCCCGTCAACGGGGCTGCCGTGCCCCTCAGCCCCGTTGACGGGCTTCGGCTTGCAGCCCCGCTGTTCACAGCGGGGCGGACTTATTGGACGATCTCAAATTTCGTATATTTGCCGGTGGGCGTCGGCGACTGGACGTCTTCCTTTTCGATGTTCCCCTGCCAGTGGGATCGGATCGCCTTGAGGAATTTTTCGACCGCATCGGCCGGTCCCTCGGCCAGCAGCTGCACGCGGCCGTCCGCCAGGTTCTTGACCCAGCCGCTCACCGGGTAGTCTTTGGCGATTTCCACGGCCGTGGCGCGGAAGCCGACCCCCTGCACCTTGCCGGTGTAGAAAACCATGCTGGCCTTCTCGGGCTTGGCGGGCGGGTCCGCGGCGGCGACTCCGGCAAACAGCAGAAGCAGGGCGGCGGCGCAGGGAAGAGGCATGGCTTCCTCCGGGAAATGGGGCGGCGGGCTTTAGTCTATGCGGGAAAGGGGAGGCTGGATGATCGAGGTCGAGAAGAAAAGATTCGGCCGGAGGGTTCACTCGGCGCCCGTCTCTTCGGCGCCGGCTCGTTCTTCGGGCGGGCAGTGCTGTTCCACCACGCGCAGGAGGTCTTCCGGCTCGAACGGCTTGACCAGCTCGGCGACGGCCCCGGCCATGCGGCCGCGCACCTTGCCCAGAATGCTGTCGATTTCGGACATCAAAACGATAGGAATCGCCCGGGCGCCCAGGTGCTCGCGCAGCAGCTTGCACAGCTGATAGCCGTCGATGCCGCCCGGAAGGCGGGCGGCCAGCAGAAATAGATCGGGCGCGCCGCGTTCGCGCAGCTGGTCCACCGCCTCGTAGCCGTCGGCGGCGGTGCGGCTCCGGTAGCCGCGCACCTTGAGGGCCAGGGCGATCGACTCCCGCACGGCCGGATCGTCGTCCACCACCAGGACCGTCCGCCCGGCGTCTGGCCGCACCGCGGCGTCGGCGAGAGCGACGCTCGGCGCCACCGGGGCCGAGGGGCCGGCGGGGCGGCCGGACGGCGCGGCCGATCGGCAGCGGTCGAGCGTGGAGCGGGCCAGTTCGTTGGCGGGATTGAGGGCCAGGACCCTTTCCAGGCAATCGGCGGCGCCGGCGGGCGACTCCGCCACGTTGGCCAGCCACATCCAGGCCATTTCGTTGTCCGGCTCGGCGGCGACGACGGCCCGCAGCAAGGCGCGGGCGCGGGCCTTCTTGTGCGCCTTGGCGGCGGCGACGCCGACCTGCAAGCGGGCGGCGTGGGCGGCCGGGCGCGCTCGCTCGTGATCGGGATTGAGCGCCAGCACCTTCTCCAGAGCGGAAAGCGCCTCCGGCGGCGACTCCGCCACGCTGGCCAGCCACATCCAGGCCGCCTCGTTGGCCGCATCGTCCTCCACAACCTGGCGCAGCAGCGGCCGCGCCCGGGCCTTGTCCCCGGATCGCACCAGGGCGATGGCCTGCTTCAACAGTTCCGCCGCCTCGGTCTGCGACACGCTCACTCTCCTGCAACCCGGTGCATCGAACGGCCCCACGGCGCCGCCCCCGTAACTTTGGGACACAAAACGAGGGTTGTCTACCTCCCCTCATCCGTTGGTCCGAGCCGCGACCGTAAGAGAGCAGAGCGAAGACCCCTCCCTTACGGTCGCGGCTCGGACCCATCCCCACAGATCGGCGGCTTGCGCTGCCCCGCCCGCGAGTCGGGACTCTGCTCGTAGACCGTCTCCAGCAGCGGAGAGCCGAACGTACCGTAATACTCGTTGCCCAGCGCGAACACCGGCACGTTCACGCGGATCGGCGTCAGTGCGGTGGCCAGCGGCACTAACCACCGCCAGCGGCGGAAGTGCGGCAGGCAGGAGATCGGCAGCGGCTCCGACAGGACCAGGCCGGCCGAGCGGTAGGCCTTTTCGATCATTTCGGAGCAGTAAAGTTCTTCATCGTCGGGCCGCAGCGCGTCGTCGAACGGGACCTGGCGCAGCCAGACGTCCTCGCAGTAGGCGATCGCCTGGGGAATGGCGAAGCGGAACTCCGGCCGCAGCCGCTTGATCACCAGCGAGCAGTTGGTCGTGTCGAGGTTCCAGAAGTCGAAGGGGACTTTGCGGATTCCCAGGGGGGCCGGCTCGGCGTCGTAGATGTAGAGCACGTCGCCTTCCCAGTGGGCGATGCCATTGTGGGAGAAGCGGTCGTCCTCAATGCCGGCGATGAGGCGGCTGGTGAAGATCTCGTAGGGCTTGTACGACCGGCCGTAGCGGAACAGGATGTCGCCGTCCTGGATGGTGCGCCGGGCGAACTCGGCCCAGTCGGCCATCTCCTGCGTGTAGAACAGCGGCCGGAGTTCGCCCCTGGCGCGGGCGGCGTAGCCCTCGGGGCCCCAGGAGTTGACCCGGCGCCACTCGCGGGGCACCGTGGCCTCCGTCGGCGACGACGGCGTGGCGCAACCGCCGCCGAGCAGAGCCAGGCAGCAGACCGCCAATGGGCCGAACTGTTGAAATCGGGTTGCGGATCCCGTCCCTGGTTGCCGCCACATGCCGCCGATTCCTTGCGCATGGCGAACGGCCGCGGACGACCTCGATCCGCGCGGTTGCCCCTCTTCGCCTCCCTACTCTTTTCGGCCGTCCGCCCCGCCCGCCATGAGTCGCGCCTTTGACAGGACGCGATTCCGGCGAGCGGCGCGGCGTAAACCCGCTGGAATCAGGCGGCGACCGTCGGAGACGACCGCGCGTCAACCTGCCGCTCGAACAAGGCCACAGCCCGGCCGACGCCGTCCTCGGCGCGGATGCGTCGGCCCATCTCCATCGCGCAAACGCATCGTGGGGTCGCCGACGGCCCGACGCACCGCCTGTTCCAAAAGCGCGGCGGAGAAGAGCTTGCGCGGGATCGGCTTGGGACCGACGCCGAGACGGTGAACGCGGCGGCCCCAGAAGGGCTGGTCCGACGTGAACGGGACGACGATCGACGGCACTCCGGCCCGGAGGCCGGCCGCGATGGACCCGGCGCCGCCGTGGTGGACGACGGCGGCCATGCGCGGGAAGAGCCAGGAATGGGGGACGGAATCGACGGGCAAGAATTGATCGGAGCGAGGGACCGCCTCCAGGCCGCCCCAGCCGGTCAAGAGGACGCCGCGCACGCCGACCCGCTTCAGCGCCCGGACCACGTTTTCCGTCACCTCGGCGGCGTCGCGGTTGTGGTTGCAGCCGAAGCCGACGTAGACCGGCGGCGGTCCCGAGTCGAGGAAGTCCGCCAGCTCGGCCGGCGGCCGCCAGCCGGGCGGGGCGTCGAGGAACCAATAGCCGGTCAGGTGATGCGTGGCGGGCCAGTCGCGCGGCTTGGTTACGATCAGAGGGCTGTAACCGTCCAGGGCGAGCGGGGGGTTCAGGAAGTCTCCGCCGGGACCAGCGACCGGCAGCGGCGGCAGCCCCAGCACCTCGGCGCGGGCGGCGTTGAGGGTCGGCCGCCACATCTGCCACAAGGTCAGGCCCACGAAAACATGCGTGAACAGGTGGTACAGGCCATGTCCGGGCAGCCACTCGGGCGCCTCCGGCATCAGGAAGTTGGGGATCGAGCGGCTGAGGGCGGTGGGTTGCAGCGCGGTGCGATAACTGGGCACGCCGAGTTTCTCGGCGGCGCACCAGCCGAGAAAGGGGGCCGTCGTGGTGAGCAGCACGGCGTCGGCGTCGCGGCAGGCGTCGTAACAGTTCTTGAGCAGCCCGCGGATCAGCGGCACGCGCAGGCGGACAAATTCACGAATGAAAACGAGTGGATTTCTTCCGGCGTTGAGCATTCGGTCGCCGGCGTCGCTGGCCTGGAGGGCGCGGCCGTCGGCTTCAAGGGCGTGGAAAGTCGAGGCCGTAGCCGCGCACGAACGACTCGAAATCGGCGTGCGTGGCCAGGCGGACGCGGTGGCCGGCCGCCTGGAGTCCGAGGCCGAGGGCGACGTACGGCTGCACGTCGCCGCGCGAGCCGGTGGTCGGAATGGTTAGCCGCATAGACGCAAAATCCCCACGGCCGGAAACCTGGAGGGTCCGGCGAAGACATGATGACGCCGCCGTATAGGTGCGCCAGACTTCCCTGTAAAGTAAAGGCCAAACGGAAGGATGAGGCCGCCGGGTTCAGCAGAGCGAGCCGCCGGGTTTGTCTCGGCGGGCGGCGTCCAAACGGTGGGGATAAACCCCGCCGCTCGCCCTTATTCCCGGTTGAACGCCACCACGACGCAGGTGACATTGTCCTTCGAGCCGCGCCCAAGGGCCGCCTCGACAAGGAAGTCGGCCCATTCCTGCGGGTCGCGGTGGGCGGCGACGCCTTCGCGCAGGTCGGCGTCGGTGACGAAATTCGTAAGACCGTCCGTTCCCAGCACGAGACGATCGCCGGCCTGCGGCGTGAAGGGATGCACCTCGGCGCCCTCGGTCATCTCGGCGCAGCCCAGGAACTTGTACAGGTAGTTGCGCCAGAGACTGTTCTTCGCCTGATCCGGCGTCATGGCGCCGTTGCGAACCAGCGCGTCCGCGACGGTGTGATCGGCGGTAAGCTGCTCGACGCGGTCGCCGCGGACAAGGTAGGCCCGGCTGTCGCCCAGGCTGGCGACGTAAATCTGGTCGTCCTGCTGCACGGCCAGGACGGCGGTGGTGCCCATTTTGCGGTTGCCAGCCTGTTTCTGTCCGGCCTCGATGATGGCCTGGTTGGCCTCGTCGAGCGCCTTCTGAATCGCGTGGCTGGCGTCGTCGTGGGCGGCCAGGCGATCGTGGAGGACGCGCGGGATGATGTCCGCGGCCAGGCCGCTGGCCTGCTCGCCGCCCTCTTGGCCGCCCATGCCGTCGGCGACGAGGAAGACGTGGCCGGCCGGGTCGGCGACGAACCGATCCTCGTTGTTGGGCCGCCGCCCCTGGGCGCTGCGGCCGCCCACCTGAATAACGAATTCCGCCATGAGATGCTCCTGCCGGGAGGGCGCCGAACGGCGACCAACGTCCCCCGGCTGTCCATCCATCTTAATTCTACATCGTATTTGTCGGCCCCGCCAAGGGCCGGACGGCGGCGTGCAGCGGCGTTTTCCGAAATCGGTAGGAAGATTCCATTGGGGGAGGCAGTAGGAACTTGCGGGCGCCGTCGGCGGCGGATGCGCCGATTTCGCCTAACATGACGGTGGGAGGAAAGGAGGGAAGGTGGAATGCTCACGTTGCCGCACCGTCAGCGCCTGCCGGAAATCATGGACCAGCCCGACCTGCGGCCGGCGCGACATGTCGGGCGCTGCGCGGCCTGGCCCGCGTCAATTTCTGGAGCGGCAGCGCCGGCATCCTATGGCGGCCGCTGTCCGAGCTGGCCCGTCGGCTCGGCCGGCCGATTCGCGTGCTCGACGCGGCCAGCGGCGCCGGCGACGTGCCGCTGCGTCTCTGGCGCCGCGCCCGCCGGGCCGGTTTGGACTTCCGCATTGACGGCTGCGACCTCAGCCCCGTGGCGGTGGAACACGCCGGCCGCCGAGCCGTGGCCGCCGGCGCTGACGTTCGCTTTTTCGTCGAGGATGTCCTGCGCGGGCCGCCATTGATGGGTTACGACGTGGTTATGTGTTCCCTCTTCCTGCACCATCTCGGCGAGGACGAGGCGGTCGGCTTTCTGCGTTGGGCGGCGGCGACGGCGCACCATGTGCTGGTCAACGACCTGGAACGGAGCGGCCCCGGCCTGGCGCTGGCCCATGTCGCCGTGCGCCTTCTCACCACTTCCGACGTAGTACACGTGGACGGCCCGCGCTCCGTCGAGAGCGCCTTCACGATGAACGAGGCCCGCGCCCTGGCGGAACGGGCCGGGCTGCGTGGGGCCGTCGTCGGGTGGCGATGGCCGTTCCGCTACCTGCTGAAGTGGAGCCGAGAATGACGCTGGCGGCGACGCTGACCCTGGCGGAGGCCGCGGAACGGACGTGGGGCGCCGTCGTCGTCGGGGCGGGGCCGGCCGGGGCCGCCGCCGCGCGCGAGCTGGCCCGCCGATCCGTCGCCGTCCTGCTCGTTGATCGCGCGTCGTTCCCGCGCGGGAAAGTGTGCGGCTGCTGCCTCAACGGCCGGGCAGCGGCGGTCCTGCGGGCAATCGGCCTCGGCGCCCTGGCGGCCGACTGTCGCGCCGTACGCCTGGAGAGCATCCGCCTGGCGGCGGGCGGCCGCGCCGCGACCGTACCGCTGATCGGCGGGGCGGCCCTTTCCCGCGAGGCGTTCGACGCCGCACTGGTCGAGGCGGCCGTCGCCGCCGGCGCCGCGTTCCTGCCGGAGACGCGGGCGATCCTTCCTGATCCCCATCCGAAAAGAGGATTATCTGATATCCGTCCCCTGCTCCTGGAACAGGGCGAACGGCGGGCCGAGGCGTCCGCGCGGGTCGTACTGGCGGCCGACGGCCTGGGCGGTTCGTTCCTGGCCCGCGCCGGCGCGGCGGCGCCGGCGGAGGCGGGAGCGCGGATCGGGGCGGGCGCCACGACGGCGGAGGCGCCGGATTTCTACCGGCCGGGGGTCGTTTACATGGCGTGCGGCGCCGGCGGCTACACCGGCCTGGTGCGTCTGGAGGACGGCCGGCTCGACGTGGCCGCCGCCTTCGACGCCGCCTGGCTGCGCGCCGCCGGTGGCCCGGGTCGCGCCGCCGCCCAGATGGTGCGCGAGGCCGGTTGGCCGGCGGCGGGCCGGCTGGAGGAACTGCCCTGGCGCGGCACGCCGGCCCTGACGCGGCGGCCGCGGCGGGTGGCGGCGGAGCGGCTGTTCGTGGTCGGCGATGCGGCCGGCTACGTCGAACCGTTCACCGGCGAGGGCATGGCCTGGGCGCTGGCGTCGGGGACGGCCGTGGCGCCGGTGGCCGCGCAGGCCGTCGAGCGCTGGCGGCCGGAATTGGTCCATTGGTGGACCGATCTGCACCGCCGCGTCGTCGGCCGGCGGCAGGCCGTATGTCGGGCGGCGGCCGCGGTGCTGCGGCGGCCGTGGCTGACGCGGCTGGTAGTGCGGCTGCTGGTCCACGCGCCGGCGCTGGCCGGCCCCGTGATCCGGCGTCTGAACCAGTAGGTTAGCCGCGACGCGCAGCGGAGCGCTCTACCCCCAGCGCTCCGCTGCGCGTCGCGGCTGACCGATATCGTTTTTGGATGATATCTCATGACGTTAGCCATTCTGGGCATGGGAACCGCCCTGCCGTCCACCGAAATTACACAGCCGGACGCCTTGCGCTTTGCGCAGGCGCTGGTCCCGCCGACGGACGGACAGGCCTCCCTCGGGCGGCGCCTGTACCAGGGGGCCGGCGTCGCCGCCCGGCGGAGCGTGCTGGGCGAGGCCGTGGTGCGCGACGTGCTGGACGGCACGCGCGCGAGCGGGTCGCCGTTTTTGCCCACCGGCGCACCCGGCGAGCGCGGCCCCACCACCGCCGAGCGGATGCAGCACTACGCCGAGTTGGCGCCGCCGCTGGCCGTGCAGGCGGCAGCCGCGGCGCTGCGACCATCCGGCGTTCGCACCGCCGATCTGACGCACCTCGTCACCGTCTCCTGCACCGGGTTCGTTGCGCCGGGCGTGGACGTGGCCCTGATCCGTGCGCTCGGCCTGCCGCCGACCGTGGAGCGCACGCACGTCGGATACATGGGATGTCACGGGGCGCTGAACGGCCTGCGCGTCGCCCGCGCCTTCGCCGCCGCCGCGCCGGACGCCCGCGTGCTGCTCTGTGCGGTGGAGTTATGCACTCTGCATTATTGCTACGGCTGGGACGCGCAAGAGGTGATCGCCAACGCCCTGTTCGCCGACGGGGCGGCGGCGGTCGTCGGCGGCCCGGCCGACGTTGCGCCGCCGGGAGCGTGGCGCGTGGCGGCGACGGGGTCGTGCCTGATCCCCGACTCGGCCGACTCCATGACCTGGACGGTCGGCGACCACGGCTTTGAGATGACGCTGGCCCGGCAGGTGCCGCGGCTGATCGCCGTCCATCTGCGGCCGTGGCTGGAGGGGTGGCTGGCGCGGCACGGCGCCGCCCTGGATGCGGTCGGCTCGTGGGCCGTCCACCCTGGTGGGCCGCGCATCCTCGACGCCGTGGAGGAGGGCCTCGGACTGCCGCGGACGGCCCTGGAACTGTCGCGGGCGGTGCTGCGCGACCACGGCAACATGTCGTCGCCGACCGTGCTGTTCATCCTCGACCGGCTGCGGGCGGCGCGGGCGCCGCGGCCGTGCGTCGCGCTCGGCTTCGGACCCGGACTCATGGCGGAGGCGGTGCTTCTCCGATAAAATACCGACGATTCGTACCCGAAGGACCGCAAGGGCGCACCGCCGTGACCGACGACACCGCTCCCTCGACCCTGTTCGCCTGCCTGGATCGGGAACTGTGGCTCGTGACCGCCCGGGCCGGCGATCGCCGCGGCGGCCTGATCGCCACGTTCGTCAGCGAGGCCTCGATCGCGCCGGACCACCCGCGGCTGATCGTCGGCCTGGCCCGGCAGCACCACACCTGGGACCTGGTCGAGGCCTCCGGCGCGTTCGCCCTGCACCTGCTCGGCGAGAACCAGCTCGATTGGGTCTGGCGCTTCGGCCTGAAATCGGGCCGCACCGGCGACAAATTCGAGGGCTTGGAGGTGCAATCGGCCGCGACGGGCAGCCCAGTGCTGGACGGCGCGGTCGGCTGGCTCGACTGCCGGGTGGAGTCGCGGCTCGACACGGGCGACCGGACGATTTACCTCGCGGAAGCGGTGCAAAGCGAGGTGACGCATTTCGCCCCGCCGCTGACTCTGAAGCGCCTCATGCAGATGGCGCCGCCCGACCGCCTGCGCGAACTCCAGCGCCAGCGCCATCTGGACGCCGACGTGGACGCCGCCGCCATCCAGACGTGGCGGACGGCGCCGCGAAAGGAGGCGCCATGACGCTCGCCGACCTCCGCCATGAGTACGCGCGGGCCGGGCTGAACGAGGCCGACGCGGACCCCGATCCGATCCGCCAGTTCGCCGCCTGGCTCCGCCAGGCGCTGGCCGCGCAGGTCCCGGAGCCGAACGCCATGACGCTGGCCACGGTCGGCCCGGACGGTGGGCCCTCCGCCCGGATCGTCTTGCTCAAGGCGTTCGACGCGGCCGGCTTCACCTTCCACACCAACTACGACAGCCGCAAGGGCCGCGAGCTGGCGGCCAACCCGCACGCCGCCCTGCTGTTCTTCTGGCAGGAGCTGGAGCGCCAGGTGCGCGTCGAGGGGACGGTTGCGCGCATTTCGGAGGCTGAATCGGATGATTATTTCCGCACCCGGCCGACGGGCAGCCGGCTGAGCGCCTGGGCGTCGCGCCAGAGCGAATCGGTGGCGGATCGGGCGACGCTGGAACGGCGCATGGAAGAACTGGCTGGCAAGTACCAGGGGTGTGAGGTTCCGCGGCCGCCGTTCTGGGGCGGTCTGCGGTTGCGGCCGGAGGCGATCGAGTTCTGGCAGGGCCGGCCGAACCGGCTGCACGACCGGCTCTGTTACCGGCGCGTGGCGCCGGAGGGGTGGCGCATCGAGCGGCTGTCGCCGTGAGGAATGACATCCTTCCGAGCCGCGACCGTGAGGGAGCGGACAAGGTTCCTGAACCGCACCCCGCTCCCTCACGAGCAAATTGCATCAGGCGACGTAAAGCCATCGCGGGGCGGAACTTAGGCCGTTCGATAGCTTGTGCCGTAAGCTATTGTTCGTTAAAGGCCTACATCGCCAACTGCAATTTGCTCTCACGGTCGCGGCCCGGAAGGATGCTCGTCGTTGTTCTCCGGCCGCCCCTCGACATAGAACCAATTGTGGATCGGTTTCAGGATCGCCAGCACTTCCTGCAACAACCCCTCGTCGATCGGCTTTGCCGCCCACTCCGCCCACTGGCGCACGCGGCCCGGATCGGCCGAGCCGGTGACGCACGTCGCCATGTCCGGGTGACGGACGGAGAATTGCAGCGCCAGCTGGGCGATATCGACCCCTTTCGCCCGGCAGTGGTCCGCGGCCTTGCGGCAGATTTCCCGGACTTCCGGCGTCGCCTTGTGCCACGGCGGCAGCGGTGCGTTGGTCAGCAGCCGCGCCGAGAACGGCGCCGCGTTCATGATCCCGACGCCCTTCGCCTTCAAGTACGGCGCCAGATCGGCGAGCATTGTGTTCTGCAAGGTGTAGTGGTTGTAGGACAGGATCACGTCCAGCGGGGCGCGATCCAGAACATAGCGGAACATCTTCATCGGGTAGCCGGACACGCCGATGAAGCGCACCTTGCCCTGCTGCTGCACCTTGCGCAGGGCCGGCAGCGTTTCCGCGACGATCTGGCTCATGTCCACGAATTCGATGTCGTGACAGAGGATGATATCCAGATGTTCGACGCCCATGCGGTGGAGGCTGACGTCCACGCTCTCGACGACGCGGCGGGCCGAGAAGTCGAAGTGGTTCGCATCGTAGCGGCCCAGCTTGGTGCCGAGCAGGTAGCGGTCGCGCGGCACGCCGCGCAGCGCGACGCCCAGCAGCACCTCCGACATTCCCCGTCCGTAATAGGGCGACGTGTCGATGAAGTTCATGCCGAGGTCGAGCGCGACGTGGACGGAGCGCAGGGCCTCGTTGACGTCAACGGGGCGGAACTCCTGTCCCAGCGACGACGCCCCGAAGCTCAGGACGGGCAAGGTCAGGCCCGTCTTTCCCAGCGGCCGGCGTTCCATCGAAACCCCCTCAATCCATGCGCACGCCGACGGTCAGCAGCAGGTTGGCGAAGCGCTGCTGGTCGGCGGTCTGAACGGTCAGAACGTGGTCCGGCGTGGCGACCGCCGTGTAAAAATCCCATTTTTCGATCGGTTCGGGAGCAATTCTAAGCCCGGCGGCGGCCAGGACGCGGCGGAACTCGTCCCACACCGGCGGATCCTCCGTCAGGGCGTACGGCCCCGTCTTCTCGTAGCCCATCGTGTGGGCCGCCTCGATGGGGATCGCCGAAACGACGGCCGCCAGCGCCTGGGCCACGGTGACGACGCCCGGCGACAGGTTGAGGCAAACCAGCTCCGCATTGGGGCCTTTCTTGGACGAGGCCGGGTAGTTGCCGTCGGCCAGCAGGATCTTGGCGTGGTGGCCGGCCCGGCCGAGGACCTCGTTGATTTTGGGATGGATGAGCTGGTGTCGCAGCACGGGCCGCTCCTTCACTTCGCCGCGAAGAACTTGTGGTAGGCTTGGATGGTGAGCAAGGCGGCCACCGCGGGGTCCGGGTACGGCAGCGCCTCGGCGGAGACGTAGCCGTCGTAGTCGATGTCGCGCAGGGCGGCCGCGATGGGGCCGAAATCGGTGTGGCCGCAGCCGGCCGGCCGGCGGTTGGAATCGACGAAATGGACGTGGCCGATCGCGCCCACGCCCGCCCGGATCGCCGCCGGCGGGTCCGCCTCTTCGATGTTCATATGAAATAGATCGATGAGCAGTTTCACGTTTTCCGCGCCCGCCTTGGCCCGCAGCCACGCGCCGTCCGCGACCGTCTTGACGAGGTTCGTCTCGTAGCGGTTGAGCGGCTCGAACAGCAGCGGCACGCCCTGTTTCTGGGCGTGTTCCGCAAGCGGGCCGAGCGCTTCGGCGAGATAGGTCAGCGATTGCGTCTCATCGACGCCGTCGCCGTGGCGGCCTTGCATGGAGCCGATGATCGCGGGAGCGCCGAACGGCCCGGCGAGGTCGATGATATTGCGGATAAAGCCGATCGCTTTTTCGCGCACGCCGGCGTCGGGACTGGTGAGCGTGAGGCGGTGCAGCACCCAGCCGGCGCCGGTCCCCATAGCGGCCAGCTTCAGGCCGTTGTCGTCGAGCGCGCGTTTCAGGGCGGCCGGATCGATGGTCGGCGCCGCAAACACCTCGACGGCGTCGAAGCCGAGCCGCTTCGCTTCACGGCAGCCGGCGGCGAGGTCGTCCCAAAAGACGAACGGGCCGCCGCGGGCCTCGGGGACCAGGCTGATGGTGACGCTCGATCGAATCATTTGCCACCTTTCAGAGCCGCGACCGTCAGGGAGCGAGTTCGCCCCAGCCGCTCCCTCACGGTCGCGGCTCCGACGGGCGGCTCCGTTTCATCCATCCACCTCGATCATCGCCTTGATGACGCCGGTTTCCGGCTGCGTGTACGCCGGGAAATTGCCGATCAGCTCCGCGAACGCCGAGCGATGCGTGATCCAGGGCCGCGTGTCGATCTTGCCGCCCTCGATCAGCCGGATGATGCGGTCAAAGTCGGCCGGCAGCGAGTTGCGCGTGGCGAAAAGGGTCATTTCCCGGCGGTGAAACAGCGGGTCCGGGAAGTGGATGTCGTTGACGACGATGCCGACGAAGACCAGCCGGCCGGTGTGGGCGACGTAGTTGAAGGCGTTGCACATCGACTTGGGGCTGCCGGTCGCGTCGAAGACGATGGGATACAGGGCGCCATCCGTCAGGCCCTTCAGCGCTTGCAGGACGCCGACCTCCTCGCCGAAACGGACGGTGTGGTGAACGCCCATTTGCCCCTTGCAGAAGTCGAGCCGCCGTTGGTTCAGGTCGAGGACGGTGAGCGTCGCCCCGGTCAGCTTGACGAATTCGATGACGGACAGTCCGATCGGGCCGGCGCCGATGACGAGGACGTTTTCGCCCTCCTTCGGGGCGCCGCGGTTGACGGCGTGGCAGCCGATGCCCAGCGTCTCCACCAGGGCGAGCTGGTCGAGCGTCAGCTGCTCCGACGGGTGCAGCTTGCGGGCCGGCACGACGAAGCGCGGGCGCAGGCCGCCGTCGGTGTGGACGCCGAGGACCTGGAGGTTTTCGCAGCAATTCTGGCCGCCGTGACGGCAGGCGAAGCAGCGGCCGCAGTTCATGTACGGCTCGACGGAACAGCGGTCGCCCGGCTTGACGTTGGCCACGTCGGGGCCGACCTCCACCACCTCGACGCCGAGTTCATGGCCGGGGATGCGGGGGTAGCTGTAGAACGGCATCTTGCCGAGGAAGCCGCTGATGTCGGTGCCGCAGATGCCGACGCGGTGGACGCGGACCAGCGCCTCCCCGCGGCCGGGTTTCGCCGGCTCGTCGATGGCGATCTGCTCGAACCGCCCCGGTTCCTTCAACAGAATGGCTTTCATGGCTTGCTCCCGTGGTTCCCCTCATCCTATGCGTCGGGATACGATAGGGCGAGCGGCGCGCGACCGCCTGAGAGGGCATTACGCCTATGCCGGACCCGTTGACGCGAATTCCCTTGCCGATCGACCTCATCCTGCCGGACGTGGTCGCGGCCCTGCGCCGTAGGCCGGCCGTGGTGGTGCGCGCCCCGCCCGGCGCCGGCAAGACGACGCGCGTGCCGCCGGCCCTGCTGGACGCCGGGATCGCCGGGGCCGGCCGCATCGTGGTGCTGGAGCCGCGCCGCGTGGCCGCTCGCGCCGCCGCCCGCCGCATGGCCGCCGAACGCGGCGGCCGCCTCGGCGACGAGGTCGGCTATCAGGTGCGCTTCGACCGCCAGTACGGCCGGCGGACCCGAATCCTCGTCGTCACGCCCGGCATCCTGCTGCGGATGCTGCAAGACGACCCGTTCCTCGAATCGGCCGGCGTCGTCGTCTTCGACGAGTTCCACGAGCGCGGCCTGGAAAGCGACCTGGCCCTCGGCATGGTCCGCCTGGTGCAGCAGACGGTGCGGCCGGACTGCCGCGTCGTCGTCATGTCGGCGACCCTGGCGGTCGAAAATATCTCCGCCTACCTCGGCGGCTGCCCCGTGGTGGAGGGCGAGGGCCGGCAATACCCGGTGGAAATCGTGTATGAGCCGCGGCCAGTAGGGGCGGGGTCGCCCCGCCCCTACTGGCCGGCCGCGGCGGCGCGGGCGACGGAACAGCTGCTCGACCGCACCGACGGCGATTTGCTGGTATTCCTGCCCGGATTGCAGGAAATTCGGCTGACGGCCCATCATCTGGAGACGGCGGCGCGGGAGCGCGGGTTGGCGGTGCTGCCGCTCCACGGCGATTTGCCGACGGAGCAGCAGGACGCGGCGCTGTTGCCCCTGGATCGCCGGAAGATCGTGCTGGCGACGAATGTGGCGGAAACGTCGGTGACGGTGGAGGGCGTGGCCGGCGTCGTCGATGCCGGGCTGGCGCGGACGCTGACGTTCGACCCTGGCGTCGGCCTGGACCGGCTGCGGCTGACACCGATCTCGCGGGCCTCGGCCGACCAGCGCGCCGGCCGGGCGGGGCGGACGCGGCCGGGCGTGTGCGTCCGCCTGTGGAGCGCGGCGTCGCACCTGGGCCGGGCGGAGCAGACCGAGCCGGAAATCCGCCGCGTGGACCTCGCCGGGGCGGTGCTTCAGCTGACGGCTCTCGGCGAAACGGACGTGTCGCGCTTCCCCTGGCTGGAGCCGCCGCCGGCCGCGACGGTCGGACAGGCGCGGACCCTGCTGCGGCGACTCGGGGCGGTGGACGAACAGGGCGTGACGGAACTCGGGCGGACGCTGGCCCGGCTGCCGGTGCATCCGCGGCTGGCCCGGTTGCTCGTCGAGGGGCCGCGCTCGGGCGCGGCCGACCGGGCCGCCCTGGCCGCCGCATTGCTGGCCGAGCGCGACCCGTTCGCGCGTGGGCTGGAGGAATCGCCGGCTTCCGCGGCGCCGCGGCACGGCTCCGTCTCCGACGTGCTGGATCGCATCGAGGCGCTGGAGGAATTCGCGCGGGCCGGCCGGTGCGGCTCGGTGGCGGGGACGCTGAACCGGGGCGGCGCCCGCTTCATCCTTCGCGCCCGCGACCAGCTGGGGCGATCGCTGCATCAAGAGATGAAAAGACACATAATATCCTCTAATCGAGTTTCGCCGGATGAGGCATTGCTGCGCTCGCTGCTGGCGGCGTTCCCCGACCGGCTGGCGCGGCGTCGTCGGCCGGGCAGCCGGCGCGGCGTGATGGTCGGCGGTCGCGGCGTGCGGTTGGCGCCGTCGAGCGGTGTGACGGAACCGGAACTGTTTCTGTGCATCGACGTGGACGCCAGCCGGACGGAATCGCTGGTCTGGCAGGCGTCGGCGGTCGAGCGCGAGTGGCTGCCAGCGGATCGGATCGGCACGGCCGTCGAGGTGACGTTCAACGCCGACGCGGAGCGCGTGACGGCCCGGCGGCGCGTGCGCTTCGAGGACCTGGTTCTGGAGGAGACGGAGGCGGCGTTGCCGGACGGGGACGAGACGGCGCGGGTGCTGGCGTCGGCGGCGGCGGAACGAATGGAGCGCGTGCTGCCGCCGGACGACTCGTCGGCCGGGCTGTACCGGACGCGCATCCGCTGCCTGCGCGAGTGGATGCCGGAGCTGGGACTGCCGGCGTTCGACGAGGCGGACTTGCGCGGTCTGCTGGAGTGGTTATGTGTGGGCCGGAAGTCGTTCGCGGAGCTGCGGGCCGCCGACTGGCTGTCGGCGCTGCAAGGCCGTCTGACGCACGCCCAGCGGCAGGCGGTGGAGCGCGAGGCGCCGGAGCGGCTGGCCGTGCCGAGCGGCAGCCGGATCGCGCTGAAGTACGAGCCGGGTCGGCCGCCGGTGCTGGCGGTGCGCATCCAGGAGGTGTTCGGGCTGGCCGACACGCCGCGCGTGGCCGGCGGCCGGGTGCGCGTGCTGCTGCACCTGCTGGCGCCGAACTACCGGCCGCAACAGGTGACGGACGACCTGGCGAGCTTCTGGGCCAACACCTACCCGCTGGTCCGCAAGGAGCTGCGCGCCGCTATCCCCGGCACGCCTGGCCGGAAGACCCGTGCACGGCGCCGCCCGAGAGCCGGCCGCGGCGGAAACGGTAGTGTCTGGCCGGGCGGTCTTTTTCGGCCCCACGGTGGGTTCGGCGACTATCCCTTCGCTGCGACGAGATCCTCGGCGGAGACTCCATATTGTCGGGTGTGACTCCCGAAGTAGGCAATCGGGTTGCGCCCTCCTCCTCGCCGCTCGTTCCCAAGCTCTGCTTGGGAACGCTTTCCGCGAAGCTCTGCTTCGCGTCCCGTCCAGGGACCGGACGCGAAACGGAGTTTCGCCCACGTGCGTTCCCAAGCAGAGCTTGGGAACGAGGGACCAGGAGACGCCTGCATCAGGAGGCGAACGCATATTGTCCGGTTGGGTTTGACTGGAAAAGGAAGGAACCTACAATAACAGATGAGGCTCGGCCAGGGACGGCGGGGCCCACGGAACGGAAAGAGAGGTGTGCTATGTGGTCGCCTGGACCCGAACACCCCTTGCGCCGACTGTTCGCAGGACTCACCGAACAAACTTTTCTCTCGACGCTGGGGTTGGCCGATCCCCCCCTGACCGACTACCTGTCCGAACTGCTCTCGCGCTTCCTCCACATCGACGCCGTCTTCCGGCTGCGCAGCACCGCAGGCCGGCGGCTGGAAGAAGTCGCGGAGATGATGATCGAGGCCGAGGCCATGCCGCCGGAAGGCCGGACCCGCCGGGAGGTGTACCGCCATATCGGCGACTTCACCCTGTTCTGGACCGGCGTCTACCCGGAGGCGCTGAAGCGCCTGCAGTCGGTGATGACCAAGGACCATTTCATCGACTACTGCGAACAGGGCAAGCGCTCCTACTACATCGCCAGCACCTTCGAGGACGCCCCCTACCGCGACGCGGCTCCGGTGCTGCGGCGGCTCAGCGACGAGTTCGAGCTGTGCGCCTACGGCCTGAGCCAGGTCCGCCGCGAATGGGAACGGCAGCGAAACGGCGGGACGGCCCTGCCCCCGCCGCCGGCGCACTGACGGCCGACCACGCTCTCTCTCCCTCTCTCCCCGCCGCTCACTCTTCCGGCGGCGTGAAGTCCGCGATGTACAGCTGCGACGGCTGGTTGCCGTCGCGCGTCGAGGTCCACATCAGCTTCCGGCAATCCGGGCTGAACACCGGCAGCACGTCCGCCCCCGGCGCGTACGTCAGTCGCACCTTTTTGCCCGTGTCGATGTTCATCCAGTACAGATCGTAATTGGGGCGCATTCCCGTACCGTGGTCGGCCGCGCAGTAGACGATGTGCTTGCCGTCCTTGTACCAATACGGCGCCCAGCAGTTCCAGTTCGCCTCGTCGGTCAGGGCCTTGTCGCCGGTCCCATCCACGTTGATGACGTGGACCTGGAGGAGGCCCTTCTCCTTGCGGTCGCTGCGGAAGATGACGCGCTTGCCGTCGGGCGAGAAGAACGGGCCGCCGTTGTAGCAGTGCGGAGCGTCGGTCAGCTTGCGGACGTTGCCGCCGTCGGCGTCCATGATGTAGATTTCGAGGCTGTCGGCCGCGTCGCGGTTGGACGTGAAGACGATTTGCTTTCCGTCGGGCGAATAGCTGCCCTCGGCGTTGTACCCCTTGGCGTGGGTGAGCGGCTTGAGGTCCGTGCCGTCGGGGTTGGCCTCGAAGATCGTCATGTTAGGGTCGAAGTCCCACTTGTAGGGGCGCCGCTTGCCAGTCGTGGCTTCCTCCCTGCGGAGCGCGTACTCCTCCTCGTAGTGCTTCTTGGCGTCGGGGTCGAGGTGGGAGCTGGCGAAGATCACCTTCTGGCCGTCGGGCCGGAAGAAGCTGCACGTCGTCTTGCCGACGCCGGTGCTGACGCGGTAGGGCCGGCCGGACTCCAGGTTCATGGTGAAGATCTGGTAGAACGGGTTGCCGCTGTCCTTGTCCTCGGCCTGGAAGATGATCGTCTTGCCGTCGGGCGAAAAGTACCCCTCGCCGGCGCGGGCGAAATCCTTCGTGACCTGGGTGATGTTTTTGAGATACGGCGACTCGGCCTTCTGCCAGTCGGCCGGTTCGGCGGCCACGGCGAGGGCGGCGAGGAAAGCGGCAAGCATCGACGGCTCCTTGACGGTTCGGCCCGTGCTGTAGCACGGGCCTACAGGCAAAAGCCCCGTGAACGGGGCTGAAGCGGAGTTTTAGCCCCGTTCACGGGGCTTCGCCTTGCAGGCCCGCCGTTCACGGCGGGCCGGTCCTGACGGTCTGGCCCTTGATTGCGGCGGGCGTTTCCCGGACCATTATACAGGATCGCATCCGCATCACGCGACCCGGCTCGCCTTGCATCGGAGACATCCCCGATGGACGAAATCCGCACCTTCCTGAGTCCGCTGACCGACTGGATTCCGCCGGAGGTGCGCGGCCTTCTGGACGTGGAAGCCTGGTGGCTGATCGAGTTCACGGCCGCGCTGCTGCTGCTGTTGCTGCTGGGCCTGCTGATGCGAGCGGTGTGGCGCCGCTTGTTCGGGCGGAAGCGGCCGAGAGCGGAGTGGGACCGCAACCTGCGCGTGGAGCTGGACGAGTGCCCGCTGCCGGTGCGGCCGCCGGGGCTGCAATGGCTGTACATTTATCATGTGCCGGTGCGTCTGCGGCTGGTGGTGCTGGCGCCGCCGGGCAAGGACGCCGAGGTGGACGCGCTGGCCATCGAAAAACTGCTCGACGCGATCCTGCCCGGACTGGGCGGCGTCGCCGCCAACGACAAGCCGCGCATCCGCGTCTGGCCGAAACAGCTCAGCCAGCAGGGTTTCACCGCCTCGTTCCACCGCTGTACGATCAAGAGCGAAGCGGAGGGGGCGCCGTTGCGCTGGGTGTTGGTTACCGGCCGGGCGATGCTGGGCAAACAGCCGGTGCTGCTGGGCCTGGGCCTGTGGGCTACCGAGGCCAACACCATCGGTCGGCTGACGCTGGAACCGCACCAGTGGCTGGACGTGCTGCGTCTGCGAACGCCGGAAAGGTGAACGCCGCCGGGCGTTCACCCATTTAGCCACAGAGATCACAGAGGGCACAGAGAGCAGAGAGTCTCGAATGAGCTTTGTCCGCGGAGGCCCCGTCCTGCCTGCTGCCGTTTTTCTCTGCGTCCTCTGCGTCCTCTGTGGCTAACGTTTGGATTTCGTATGGAACTTCGTCTCGACCGTCTGCTGGCCGCCCTCCGCGACCGCCCCGAGGACATCCTGGGCGCCATCGACCGCGACCCGATGCTCCTCAAGAAGGAGAGCGGCGACCTCGTCCTGGCCAACGCCAGCAAGCTCCTCTTCACGCCGCAAGAGGAGCACCAGCTCTTCGCCAAGGGGATCGTCTACCGCCGCGACCCGTACCGCTTCGTCTCCCTGCCGCTCATCAAGATCTACAACATCGGCGAACGCGACGTGACCGTCGCGGAGCTGGCCGGCCTGGCCGCCCAGGAGAGGGTGCGGCTGCGCTTCCTGCGCAAGATCGACGGCTCGCTGGTGCAGGCGTTCCGGGCCGACGGCCGGGTTTGGCTGACGACGCGCGGCATGATCGAGGGCGCCAAATTGCGACGCGCCGAGGCGGCGGAAGAGGGTCGGATCGAGTTCGACTACCTCGGCGAGGCCCGCCGCCTGGCCGAGCGCGATCTGCCGCGCCTCTTGTCCGATGCGGCCGCGCTGGACGGCCGCACGCTGGTCTTCGAGCTGATCCATCCGGGGGCCAGGATCATCACCAACTATGGCGACCGGAAAACGCTTGTGCTGCTGGCGGCCTTCGACCACGGCAGCTTCGCGTACTTAACCTATCCTGAAATCGTAGAAATTGCCGGGCGCACGGCTTCCCTGTCGTGGACGCGCTGTCGCCGGTCGGGGCGACGTTCGGCGAGCAGATCGACGCGCTGCTGGCGGCGCTGGCCGGCACCGACCAGGAAGGGGCCGTCGTCAACTTCGAGCGCGGCGGCGAGGTGATTTACCGCGTGAAGGTGAAAACGCCGGACTACCTGCGGATGCTGCGGCTTATGATCGAATGCACCTACACGGGGACGGCGGAGATGGTGGACGCGCACCCGGAATGGGCCGGCTGGCCGGACTTGGAGGCGCACCTCAAGGCGCTGGGCCGCGAGGACGCGCCGGAGGAACTGCTGGCGGCCTACCGCGAATACTACGAAGAGCACGCCGCCTACCTCGCCGACTGCGAGCGGCTGCGGGCCTGGGCGGAGGAAACCTGTCGCGGCCTGAAGGCGCGGCTGGGCGGCCCGGCGGCCGACGCGCCGGCGTTCCGCAAGGCGTTCGCGGCCGTCGCCGTGGGGCTGCCGTATCCCGGTCTGGTGTTCGCCGCGTTGGACGGTCGTCTGACGCTCGACCGGGTGCGCAAGATCATCCGCACGCCGGCCGAGGCGCGAACGGCGCTGGCCGCGGTGCGGGGAGCGTAACGACGACCGCTTGCCGTTCCGCTTGCCGAGCGCGAGAATGAAACGAGGAAGGTCCGCGCCCGCCGGCCCTCGCCAAAATCGAGCGGCGAAGAGAGGGTTCCCATGCTCCTCGGTTTGTTCACGGTCCTGATTATGGCAGGAGTGACTTACGCCTTCTGGCGCGAGGGGCTGCTGACCGCGCTGACGATGACGGTCAACGTCGTCCTGTCCGGCCTGGTCGCCTTCGCCTTTTTCGAGCCGCTGGCCGGCGTGCTGGGGCCGCTGTTCGCCGGCACGTTCCTGGCCGGCTACGAGGACGCCCTCTGTCTGATTTTCCTGTTCGCCCTGGCGCTGGGCCTGCTGCGCCTGTGCGCGAACAATCTGGCCAACGCTCACCTGGAGCATCACCCCGTCGTGCGACAAGGCGGCATCGTGGTATTGGGCCTGATTACCGGATATCTGACATCCGGGTTCTTGCTGTGCGTGCTGCAGACGCTGCCGTGGCAGGTCGATTTCCTGGGTTTCGATTACCGCGTCCAGAAGACCGGAGGCGGCGTCCGCAGCGTGCTGCCGCCGGACCACGTCTGGCTGGCGATGATGCGCGGCGTGATGCCGGACTTCGACCCGGACGCGACGTTCGAGGCGCGCTACGCGCGCTTCCGCCGCTACGACGATAAGCGCGAGGCGCTGCCGTATCAGGGGGAGTTCGAGAAGTAGTGTTCAGTGTTCAGTGTTCAGCGAATGCAGATACGGCTGGGAGATGTTTCTCCCGGCCGTTTTCATCCAGTCTTGCTGAACACTGAACACTGAACACTATTCCGCCAGGAACCGCTTCACTTCTTCCGCCACTCGATCGGGTGCCGTGGCGAAGGCGAGGTGGCCGCAGCCCGGCAGATCCACCACGCGCGACCCGCGGATGCCGCGCTTCAACTCGGCCAGGCTGCGCGGGGAGGTGAGCAGGTCGCGGTCGCCGGCTAGGATGAGGGTCGGCGCCGCGATTCGGGCCAGGCGGTCGTCCATGGCGAACGACTCCACCAGATGGAAGCGGTGCGCCATGACGCCCTGGTCGGTCTGCCAGCACTGGCGCGTCACGAACTGGAACAGCGGCCCCGGCCTCTGTCGGCTGCCGAAGAGCAGATTGAAGAACTGGTTCACGAAGGGGCTGTCCGACGGCAGGGGGTAGCGCGACAGGACCATCCCCGCCACTTGCTGGAGCAGGCCCTTCTCAAAGCGCGCTCCGACGCCCTGGACAATCAGCGACTCCAGGCGGTGCGGCAGGCGCGCGGCCAGTTCCAGGGCCAGGACGCCGCCGAATGAGACGCCCATCACGGCCGGCCGTTCCAGACCGAAGAAGTCCAGGAACTCCGCCAGATCGTCCACGAGGTCCGACCGCCCGAACCGGCGTCGCAGGGCAAAGCAGTCGTCTTCGCCGCGGAGCTGGTAGCTGATGACCTGGAAGTCGCGGGCCAGCAGGCGGGCCAGCGGGCCCAGCAGCTCAAAGCCGCCCGCCAATCCGGGAACCAGAACCAGCGGCGGCCCCTCGCCCCACACGCAGTAATTCGCCGTGTAATGACGGAGGTGGCGCAGCCCCCCCGCCCTTCCTCCGGCCGAAACTCCGCTCCGCATGCCTGAAGCCAATCCGAGGATGCCTTCACAATGTTTCTCCCACGCCGATCCAATCGGCGCTCTCCGTTCCGTGGGTCGCTTCCATGAGTGCATGTTCCTACAGCACCGGACGTACCAAAGGCGCACTTCGTCGCGCTTCCTTCTCAAAAAAACCTAGCATCTCGCAAAACATTCCTTGCCTTCATCTTACAGCAAACGACGCCCATTCGGCGCAGGTTCGTCTCTGTTTGCTCACATAAATGGCCATGATTCGGCGCGATTCGGCGCTCAGCGCCGAGATTTCGGCGCGACTTTGGTGGGCTGGTGAAGCTGGGGAACACGCTGGACGCAATGCTCATGTTGGTTGGGGCAAGGAGTATCGAACAGGACCGGCTCGTCAGGGCCAGGGACGAAACTCAAGGCCACATATAGGATAAGGATACGATTGACCGCAACAGCGCCCCGCCATAGAGTGGGAAGAGAGGAACAACGTGGACGATGGAGAACCGCAACGCAAACGCATGGTGAGCGGCCACTGGAGGTTGCGCGTCAGCGCCGAAATGTCGGCACGCCAGCACGGCACGAGTTGAGGCGCTGGGGGACGGGGCGATGCAAATGGGCGCGGCACAACCCTGGAATCCCCTCCCCTTCCTGCGCAAGGTTGGAACGGGCGCGTTCCAGAGGATTCGCCGCGCGGGCGAAATCCTGTGGCGCCAACCCATCGCCCGACGGCGGCTGTTCATCGTGGTGGCGGCCATCCTAGTCTGCACTTACGCGCTCGGCGTGCTGGGATACGTGATCGCCACGCCCGAAATCGGCGTCCGCTGCGCCTTTACCCCCGTCGTCAATCATTTTTACCCCGCGTTTCTCGATCCGCCCGACCAGGAACCGATTCACGAAGGGGACGTGATCGTCGCGGTCGCCGGCCACCCGGTGGAGAACTGGCCGCAGCTGATGCGCAAACTGAAGGATCTGCTCGATCAGCCCGCCGAACCGGGCGGCCCGGAACTCCTGGAAGCGACCGCCTACGCGGAGACCACGAACCGAACGCACACGCTGATTGACGGGCACCACGTGGTCCAGCTCCAGTTCCGGCGCTCCAGCGACCGGAAAGGCCAGGTGCGCTCCGTGTGGCTGCGCGTGGGCCAGACCCCGCCGGAAACCCTGGTCCCTTCCATCCTGTGGCTGGTGCTGAAGATGGGCCTGTTCCTGGTGGGGGCCCTCGTCCTCTGGAAGCGGCCGGGCGACTCCTCGGCGGCGCATTTCTTCCTGCTTTGCATCGTCTCTCTGGGAGCGTTCATCGGCGGCTACCACTGGATGCGCATCGTTACGCAGCCGGTGTTGCTGCTCGTCTTCATGACCTGCGCCCTGCTTCTGCCTGCGGTCACACTGCACTTTTACCTCGTCTTCCCACGGCCCAAGCGGCTGCTGGAACGTCACCCGCGCTGGGTCCTGACCCTGCTGTACGGGCCGCCGGCGTTTTTCCTCGTGCTGCTGCTCAGCGGTTACCTGCGCGTGCGCGGCCTTTATCCCGCCGGCGCCAGCGACAGCCCCTATCCCGACGCCGTCGACCTCACGCTGCGCGAGATCCTCATTGAGATCTTCATCTATTTCGGCGTCGCCGCTCTGTTTTATCTGCTGAGCGTCGTCAGCCTCGTTCACAGCTTCTTCCGGGCCGCCGACGCCGTGGAGAAGAACCAGGTGAAATGGATCCTGTTCGGCGCCGCCGCCGCCCTGGCGCCGATCGGCTATTCGCTCTACCTCGCCATGTTTGAAACGGAGAAGTTCGGCGGCGGGGCGGCCACCTGGCCGATGTTCGCCGCGTCGCTCTGCCTGACCATCGCGTTCGCCATCAGCATCACGCGCTATCGGCTGATGCAGATCGACCAACTCCTCAGTTCCGGCGTGATTTACTTCCTGCTGAGTTTCCTGGCGGGCCTCGTGTACTATGGCCTGGCCTTCGTCGCCCTGTTCGTGGTCAACAGCCGCAGCGGCGAGCTGGGCGGCGGCCCGTCGCTGGTGCAGGCGCTCCTCGTCAGCGGCACCGCTCTGGTGCTGCTGGTGGCGCTCGACCTGACGCGCGGCCGTCTCAAGATCGCACTGGACCGCCATTTCCGCCGGGAGAAGCACCAGCTGGACCGCACCTGGCGCCGCATGAGCGAGGCCATTGAACAGCTCGTCGATTCGCCGACCCTGGCCCGCCGGCTGCTGCAAACATCGGCGGAGCTGCTCGGGGTGCAGCGCGGCTCCATCTATCTGCGCGACGGGGTGCAGCCGCTGTATCGGCTGACGCACGCCCTGGGCGCGGCCCCGGAACTGGCGGAGCTGTCGTCGGGCTGCCCGCTGGTGGAGGCCGTGCGCGAAACCGCCCCCGCGACGGGACGCCTGCGGCTGGCCGGCGACCCGGCGCGGCGGCAGCTCCTGTTCCTCGGCGGCGAAACCGCTCACGCGCTCCTGCACGAAGGGCAGTTGCTCGGCTTGCTCGTGCTGGGACCCAAGGAGACGGGCGCGTACACGCCGGAGGACCTGAACCTGCTGGCGGCCTTCGCCCAGATCACCGCTCTGGCCCTGGTCAGTACCGAGGGCCATCGCACGATCGACACGCTGAACCGCGAACTGCTGGCGAAGGTCGAGAAGATCGCGGAGCAGCACCGTCGCATTCTCGCGCTGCAAAGCCAGCTGGCCAGCCGCAAGGCGCCGGCCGCCGTCGTGGGGCAGGTTTCCAACCTGCCTCCGGATAACAGGTTGGAAACCTGCCCCACGGTCTCCGCCGACGGCCTGATCGGCTCCAGCCCGCAGGTGCGGCTGCTTTTGCATCTGGTGCGCAAGGTGGCGCCAGCGCCGTCGGCTGTGCTGCTGCGCGGCGAGAGCGGCACCGGCAAGGGCCTGCTCGCCCGCGCCATTCACGACAACAGTCCGCGGGCCGGCAAGCCGTTCGTCAAGGTGCATTGCAGCGACCTGGCGGCCAGCCTGCTGGAAAGCGAACTTTTCGGGCACGTCAAGGGCGCTTTCACCAACGCGATCAAGGACAAGATCGGCCGATTCGAGGCGGCCCACGGCGGAAGCGTCTTCCTGGACGAGATCGGCGATGTGGCGCCGGAGGTGCAGATCAAGCTGCTGCGCGTCCTCCAGGAGATGACGTTCGAGCGCGTCGGCTCCAGCGACCCGGTTCAGGTGGACGTGCGCGTGATCGCCGCCACGCATCAGGACCTGGAGGCGCTGATCCGCCAGGGCCGCTTCCGTGAAGACCTTTATTATCGCCTCAACGTGCTGCCGGTCGCCGTGCCGCCGCTGCGCGAGCGTGCCGAGGACATTCCCGAGCTGGTATTGCACTTTTTGCGGCTGTACGGCCAGCGGGCCGGCAAGGCGGGTTTGCAGATCGACGACGACGCTCTGCTGCTGCTCAAGGCGTTCGCCTGGCCGGGCAACGTCCGCCAGCTCGAGAACGCCGTCGAGCACGCGGCGGCTTTCGCGGAGGGGCCGGTGGTGACGGTGCGCGACCTGCCGCAGGAGATTCAGGCGTCCGACGACGGGACGGCCGCGATCGCCGAGGAGCGGGCGAAGCGGCTGGACGGCGCGGTGGCGATCGCGGCCTATGACGGCCGGGCGGCGTCGCTGCTGTTTCAGGCCGAACAGGCGGAGCGGGAGCGGCGCGAGCGGGAGCTGCTGGTGCGGGCGCTGGCGACGGCCGGCGGCAACAAGGCGGAGGCGGCGCGGGCGCTGGGGATGGCGCCAGCACGCTCCTCAGCCGGCTGAAGCGGCTGGGGCTTTCGTAAGGCCCGAAACGGAGTTCCGATGCCGACATCGACCGACGCAACCACCCTAACGCAGTGTCATGTCCTTGACACCGGCTGCTGCACGGCCTCGGAACACCATCTCATCCAGGGCGGCCGCCGCAAGCGCGTCGTCGTCCACTCCATCGCCGCGCTGTTGCAGCACCCGACGCAAGGCTGGCTCCTGTGGGACGCTGGCTACGCCCCGCGCCTGCTCGACGCCACCCGGCGCCCGCCGTTCCGCCTCTACCGCTGGGTGACGCCCATACACGTGCGACCCGAGCAGGCCGTCGTCGCCCAACTCGGCCGCTTCGGTCTGGCGCCGCGCGATGTGCGCCGCGTCGTCGTCTCGCATTTCCACGCCGATCACGTCGCCGGCCTGCGCGACTTCCCAACCGCCGACTTGATCGCCCTGCGCTCGGCCTATGAAGACGTGGCCGGGCGCCGCGGACTGCGGGCGCTGGCCGTGGCCTACGTTCCGGCCCTGATGCCCGACGACTTCGACCGCCGGGCGATGCTGTTGCCGCCGCTGGCCGGGCCGACGCTCGGGGCGCTGGGGCCGACGCACGACCTGTTCGGCGACGGCTCGGCGGTGCTGGTGGAACTGCCCGGCCACGCCCGCGGCCAGATGGGGCTGCTGGCGCAAACGCCGCGCGGCCGCGTCCTCTTCGCCGCTGACAGCGTTTGGCTGAGCGCCTCCTACCGCGAACGCCGGCCGCCGCACCGCCTGACCCATCTCTTCATCGACGATCCCGCCGCCATGCGCGGCACCATCGACCGGCTGCACGACTTCGCCGAGGCCAACCCGGACGTGACGGTGATTCCCAGCCATTGCCCCGAGGCATTCGAGCGGCACGTCGAGCAATCCAAGACGCGACCATCCGAGCCGTGACCGTAAGGGAGTGGGCGCGGCCCTGTCCAAACCGCTCCCTTACGGTCGCGGCTCGGACGGAGGTGCGGAGCGGGCGGCCCTACCGCATCTGCTCTCGACACGAATGAAACCTTTCGGGTAGGCTCCCGGTACGTTAAGTTAGTGCCCACTACCTTTCTCCCCGAGGCGTCCCATGGCCCAGCGAACCGCCGCTCTCCCGGCGGCGATGGAACGGGGCGGCCCCGGCGGACGGCCCTTCGTCCGCCGGGCGGTGAAGATCGCCGGACTCGGCGCCTATCTCCCGCCGCGCCGCGTGGAAAGCACGGAATTGGAAAAAGAGCTTTCCCTGTCTCCAGGGTGGGTGGAACAACGAACCGGGATTCGGGAACGCCGGCGGCGGGCCGCCGGCCAGACCGCCGTCGCCATGGCCGCGCTGGCCGCCCGCGACGCCCTCGACCGGGCCGGCGTCGCCGCCGACGACGTGGATCTCATCATCGGCGCCTCAGTGTCGCGGCAACAGCTCATCCCCTGCACGGCCGCGTTCGTCCAGCGCGAGCTGGGCCTGGTCGAAGGGCGAAGCTTCTGCTTCGATCTCGACGCCACCTGTCTCAGCTTCCTCGTCGCGCTGCACACGGCCGCGCCGCTGATCGCCTCGGGGACGTACCGCACCGTGCTGATTTGCAGCAGCGAAATCCCGTCGCGCATGATGGGGCCGTGCGAGCCGGAAACGGCCGTGCTGTTCGGCGACGCCGCCGCCGCCGCGGTGCTGACGGCCAGCGGCCCCGGCGAGTCGAGCGCCCTGGAGGGCGCCGCCTTCGCCACGTTCAGCAGCGGGGCGGAGCTGACCGAGTTCCCCGGCGCCGGCTATCTGCACCACCCCAACGACCCGGACACGACGCCGGACCTGAACCAGTTTCACATGCGAGGCCTGGCCGTTCTCAAGCACGCGGTTCGGGTGATGGGGCCGTTTCTGGATTCGTTCTTCGCCCGGCTGGGCTGGGACCGCACGACCTTCGACCGGGTGGTGCCGCACCAGGCCAGCCGCATGGGCGTGTCGCAATGCACGGCCCGCTGGGGTTTCCGGCCAGAACAGCTGGTGCTGAACCTGCCGACGCGCGGCAACTGCATTGCGGCCTCGATCCCGCTGGCTCTGGCGGAAGCCGTCCACGCCGGCGACGTGCGCCGGGGCCAGCGCGTGCTGCTCGTCGGCACCGGGGCCGGGCTGAGTCTGGGGGCGGTGGCGCTGACGTTTTGAATTCTTGAGCGATTACCGCGATGTCTCTCAGTCGCAATTTCAAGATCCTCTACCACCTGTTTCTATCCCCCATCCGCGGCCGGACGCACGCCGAGCGCCTCAACAGCTTCTACGGCCCACAGGCCGACTTCTACGATGAGTCGCGCGCCCGCTTCCTCTTCGGCCGCCGCGAGCTGTACGAGGCGCTGCCGGCCCCCGACGGCGGTGTGTGGGTCGAGATGGGCGGCGGCACCGGCGCCAACCTCGAACATCTGGGCGACCGCATCCGCGGTCTCGGCCATGTCACCATCGTCGATCTCTGTTCGGGCCTGCTTGAGACGGCCCGCCGGCGCATCGCGGCGCGCGGCTGGGCCAACGTGGAAACCGTGGAGGCCGATGCGACCGCGTTTGAGCCGACGCGCACCCCGGTGGACGTCGTCGCCTTCTCCTACTCGCTGACGATGATTCCCGACTGGTTCGCCGCCGTGGATCAGGCGTGGCGGCTGCTGCGGCCGGGCGGCATCATCGGCGTCGTCGATTTTTACGTCGCCCGCAAGCACCCCGAACCGGGCTGGAAGCGCCACCCCTGGTCAACGCGCGCCTTCTGGCCGCTTTGGTTCGGCCCCGACAACGTCTTCCCCAGCCCCGACCACGCCCCGTACCTGCATCGGCGCTTTACGCCCGTGCATTTCTCCGAACATCGGGCCGGGATGCGCTGGATGCCGATGCCGTACTACCGCTTCATCGGCCGCAAGCCGGAGGCGCCATGAGGCGCGTCCTGCTTACCGGCGGACGGGCCGCCGCCGCGCTGGAGCTGGCCCGGCTGTTCCGCGCCGCCGGCTGGCGCGTCGTCGTGGCCGAGAGCCTGCCCTGGCATCCGTCGCGCTGGTCGCGGGCCGTCGCCCGCGGCTACGCCATCCCGTGGCCCAACCGCGACCCGGACGCCTGCATCGACGCTCTCCTTCGCATCGTCCGCCGCGAGCGCATCGACCTCCTCGTTCCGACGTGCGAAGAGGTCTTTTATGTCGCCAAAGGCCGCGACCACCTCGCCCCGCATTGCACCGTCTTCACGGAGGACATCGAAACGTTGCGTCGGTTGCACAGCAAATGGCTCTTCGTGCAGGCCGCCCGCGGTCATGGCCTCTCCGTCCCGCCGACGACCTTGCTGACCAAGCCGGACGACGCGCGGCAGCCCCTGGCGTCGGGGCGCGACCTTGTGCTCAAGCCGGTCTATTCGCGCTTCGCCGCCCGCACGGTCCTCAAGCCGCGTAGCGTCGCCGACCTGCCGGCGGACGTCAGCGAACAGCGGCCGTGGGTGGCGCAAGAGTTCGTCCCTGGCCGGCAGGTCTGCACCTACAGCGTCGCTCACGCCGGCTGGCTGACGGTCCACGCCGCGTACCTGGCCGAATTCACGTTCGGCCTCGGCGCGGCGGTCGCCTTCGTGGCGCTCGACCATCCGGCCAGCCGCGCCTGGGTCGAGGCGTTCGTGCGGGCGGAGCGCTTCACCGGACAGATCGCCTTCGACTTCATCGAAATGCCGGACGGCCGACTCTTCGCCATCGAGTGCAACCCTCGGACGACGAGCGGCGTCCATCTCTTCGCGGACGACCCGCGGTTTCTGCCCGCGTTCCTCGGAGAGGCGCCCGTGGGGGCGGGGTAATCCCGCCCTACCGCTCCAGCCGCGCCGCGGTCGGGCCTCGATGTACGCCTTGCTGATGGCGGCTCAGCTGCCTCTCTCGCTCGGTTCATGGCGCCGCTTCCGCCGCTGGGCCGCCGCCTTCTTCGGCGGACGTGACGTGTTCTTCCGTGCGGACGACCCGTGGCCGTTCCTGGGGCAGTTCGCGGTCTTCGCAGCCATGCGCCGCCGGGCGCGCCGGCTCGGCCTGAGTTTGGTGCAGGCGGCCACGCTCGACATTGAATGGAACGGCGATCTTTGAAAATTCCGATGACGCGGGCGGTTGAATGAAGGCGTGGTTGCGACGGCCCCGATTCTGACCTAGGGTTTCCTAGCGGCGTCCCCCGATTTCCGCGGCGGCCCCACCGCCGCCCCACACCGTCGTGATCCCCCATGAATTGCTTAAAGACCTGGACGAAATCCGCCCTGTGCGCGGCCTACCTGTATTCGGGCGCCGCCCGCATCCAGGAGTGGATGGCGCAGCGGGCCGGCCGGCGCTTCATGGTCGTCCTCCTTTTCCACCGCGTCACCGACCAGATCCCCGAGGACGGGCTGACCGTCTCCACCGGCCGCTTCCGAGCGCTGTGCGGCCTGCTGCGTCGCCGTTTCCACGTCGTGCCGCTGGCCGAGGTGTTTGACGCGGCCCGCTCCGGCCGGGACATGCCGCCGCGCACCGTGGCCGTCACCTTCGACGATTGCTACCGCGACAACCTGTTCGCCGCCCGCGTCCTGACCGAACACGGCCTGCCCGCCGCGTTCTTCGTGCCGACTGAATTCGTCGGCACACAGCACGTCTTCCCCTGGGACCGCGGCCTGCCGTCCATGCCCAACCTCACCTGGGACGACGTGCGCGAGATGGCCGCGATGGGTCACGAGATCGGCTCGCACACCGTCAGTCACCCGGACCTTGGCACGGCGCCCTATGAAGAGGCGCGACAGGAGATTTACGAGTCGAAGGCGGAGCTGGAACGGCAGCTCAACCGGCGCGTGCGCTGGTTCGCCTATCCGTTCGGTGGGAAATGCAACTTCCGGCCGGAGGCGGCCGCCCTGGTCGAGGAGGCGGGCTACGACGGCTGCCTGTCGGGCTACGGCGGCTTCGTCCGTCCCGGCGTCGATAGCCGGATGCTGCCGCGCGACTCATCGCCCTGTTACCAGAGAATAATGCTCAACTTGGAGCTGCATCTCCGCGGCTGTCTCGACTGGTTTTACGCGCTCAAACGCGGTCCCGTACAACCGCATTCGCCGGAACAGCGACTCGGCGAACTATCGGCGCCCGCCGCCGTGGGCGGCGAAGCGCTTCCTCCGCCGGCGTGAGCAGGCGGTCATCATTCATCCTTCGGGCTTTCTGCGGCCCGTCGGCCGAGCGCCCGTCGCAGCGGCCGGACGGACTCCACACAGCGTTCCATCAGACGGCGCGCCGCTTCTCGAAGCCCCGGTCGTGCAATCCGAATCTGAACGAGCGGCCGCACCGCCGGGGCCAGCTGGAGCTTGTAGGGCGCCTCGTCGGCCAGCAGGTCGAACTCGCGCCGCCCCGCCTCGATGGCCCGGCGGATGGCGTACGCCAGGATCACGCCGCCCGGCCGCACGCCCGGCGGCACGTCCAGCCGCCGGCCCGTCTGATACGCATAGACCGTGCCGCCGCAGGTCATGGCGTACAGGGCCGCGGCCGGCTCGCCGCGCACCACCAGCCATAGCAACTCCAGGTCGCCGCGCTCCAGCAGCCGGCGCATCATCGCGTCGTGGAACTGGAGATAATGCGGAGATCGGAAGACGCCGGCTTCGCCACCCCCTTCCCATCGGGCGTGGTGCAGCCGGACCAGCGCCTGCTTGCCGCGTTCCAGGCCGGCCGGGTCGGCGGCGTGTTCCAGGCGCGCCTCGCCCCCCGCCCACTCCTCGAAGGCCCGCAGCGAGCGCGTCAGGTGGCGGCGGCGGCTGGAGGTAAGGCCGGCGAGATACTGTTCCCAAGTCGCCGGCAGTGGGACGTAAGGGGCGCGGGCCGTCTCGATCGTCTCGACGGCCAGGCCGACGCCGCGGAACGCGGCGGCGAGCAGCGCGGGCATCGGGCCGTCGCCGTCCATCATGGGCAGGACGATCTCATCCCAGGTTCCCAGCGCCCCGACGCGACGGCCGACGCCAGACCCCGCGCGACCGCCTCCTCGGCGCCGCGCTCGGCGATCGCGTTCAAATGATTGGAGCAGAGTCCGTGGCCCTCGCGCTCGCCGGACGCCAGCCATTCGAGACGGCGCAACAGCACGACGCCGCGATGCCAGTGCCGCCGGCGCGCCAGCGGCGCCAGGCCGACCAGCCGGCCGGCGTCGTGGAACAGCACCAGGCGCAGCCGGCGGCCTTGCAGCGGGCCGTACACGCTCCACCAAGTCAGCAGCCAGTCGGGCGTCAGGCTCAGCCCCGGCCGCGCGCTGCGGTTCAGCAGATCAGACCACGCCGGCCGGAGGCGCTCCGCCTCCGCCGGGTCGTCCACGACGGTCCACGAAAGGGCCGGGGCCGACGCGGTGGGCGGCGGCCCCGGAGAAAGCGGTTCGTTCCGCTCGATCAATGATTGTGTTCCTTCGGGGCGCCCGGCCGCAAGCTTCGGAGACCTTGCCATAGGCGATATCCCTGATATTTGAAGAAGTCGCGCACGGGGGAACGGCCGAACGGGACCGGCTTCAGACCGCGCCGCCGCAGCTGGTGGTTCATCGCATAGATGCCGCCGCGCCGCTTCGTCGATGCCGTCTCGGTTGTCAGGGCGAACGAGATCGTCACTTCGTTTTCGGTCGTCACCCAGTGGGGGTGGTTGACCGGGATGTGAACGCCGTTGCCCGGCGCCATCTCAAAGGGCGTCGCCCGGCCCTTCCACTCTTCCTTGAACGTCAGGTGGTCGTGCTTGCCGGAGTAGAACAGCTCGATGTCCTCCTCGGACAGAATCGTTCGGTCGTATCCCGGCAGGACGTGGAAGGTCTTCTTGCCTCGGACCTGGAGCAGGAAATTGATCTCCGGGTCCATGTGGTAGGGCGTCACTTGATTCGGGGCGGAGATGAATACGTAGCCGACGCGGCTCTGGACGCGGCGCGTATCGGGATGGCCCAGCGCTTCGACCTCGCCGAGGCAGGCGTGCAAGAGGTCCCGATACTCGGGATCCAGCTCGATGTGCTTGAGCATGATCCGCGTGTTGGTGTCTTCGATGCGCCGGAAGCTGTCGTCCGTGGACAGGCCAGTGCCCGGGATCTCGGCGGGCGTGGCGTTCACGGCCACCGCCCCGGAGTTGATGCGCACGTACTTCTGCGGCAGTTGTCGCGCCAATTCCAGCAGGCGCGGCAGGGCGAGGAGCGGGTGGTCGGTGAGCTGGTGGCGGACGAAGCAGGCTCGGGTGTTGAAGCACGGCAGGAAGGCGTCGCGGTCAAGCAGAAGGAACGGCCCCTGGACCGGCGCCGGAACGGGGGCCTGTTTGGATGGGGCGGAAAGCGTTTGGGTCATGGTGCAGCCCGGCGCAAGGAGTGGATCGCATCCGTTGCGAGGAGGTGCCCCCGTCGTGGGGGCGCTTGGTTCCCACGCCAACTATAGGTCAGGGCGCCGATCCGGGCGGTGAAAAATGGAAGACGTGGGAAGGTTAGCCGCGTCGCGCCAGCGGAGCGCTCCGCTGGCGCGACGCGGCTGAACGAGATCGCGTATCAGAACTGGAACGAGCAGGTGATCTGCCACTGATTCACGCTGGTCGGCGTCGTGTTCATCGGCAGCACGACGCCGCCGGACATCCACCAGTTCGGCGCCATCTGCCAGTGCAATCCGGGCAGCACCTCCAGGCCGTTGGGCGCCCCCACGGCCGGCGGCGCGCCGTCGGTGCGGTAGGTCCCCAGCGCCTCCACGAAGACGAACAGGCCGCCGGAACCGTCCGGTCCCGCCGACAGCAGGGGCCGCTGCACCGCCATGCCGTACTGCACGGATTGGTCCAGCGGACCCGCCCAGCTGGGGCTTAGGTTGAGGTTCTTGCCGACGAAGCCCTGGATGGCCGTCCCGTCGTCCAGCGAATGGAAAAGCGAAACCGCCGGGCTAACCACCGTCGGCCCATCTTCCAGGCCGTTGTTGTCGCGCCCGGCCGGTTTGACCGCCTGGAACGTGACGGTACAGCCGGTGTTCGGCGAGTCGAACAGCTGCACCTGTGTATGCAGCCGATAATAGCCCACGCCGCCGGGGTCGCCGGGCCGGCGCAGGTCGAAGAACGGATTGTCAGGCCCCATCGATACCGTCAGCCAGTCCGGCCCGGCGTCGGCCGCGGCGTCCGCCGCCGGTTCGTCCGGATCGGACAGGCCGATCGGGTCGCTCAGAAAGCCGGGCGTCATGCCGAACAGGCGGATGCGGTTGGCGCGGACGGCGCTGGTCGAAGCGGTCGGGTCCGCGCTGAGGTCGAGCGGCACGACGGAATCGCGGCTCCAGTCGATGACCTCTTCCGCCCGCACCGCCGCCGGCAGAAGGAAGAGCAGCGACAGTCCGGCGCGATCCAGGGGGTCTGCCGGTGGTGGTTGCGCGTCGTGTTCATCGTTTGCTGGATGACTCAAAGGTTTTGCGCGAGGAATTGCCGCCGCGCGGCCGCGGCGTCCCCTTCTCATATCGACGCCGGCCCGCGGAAACAAGAGGAAAAGTCGGGGCCAAACCTCCTTACTGCGCCGCCCGCCCCGACCCCCTGCCCTTCCCTCCGGGAAAAGTCCTCCGACCCCGGCCGCCGCACCCTTGTCAGCGCCGTACCCCCGCGGTTCAATAGCCGAAAGCCACCCACGACCGAAATCCCCCTCCGGGCGCTGACGCGACCCGGCTCGCCAGGGCGGCCCTCTCGGAGCATCTCATGTTGCGCAAACTGTCGCCGTCGCTGCTCGGCTTCGCGTGCTTGGCCGGGCTTGCCGCCTGGGCCTTTGGGATCGAACGACAAACCACGGAACACACGGAACACACGGAAAGAAAACAAGAGGCTTCGTCTTCTCTTCTTTCCGTGTGTTCCGTGTGTTCCGTGGTTTCTCCCCGCTTCACCGTGCCAGAGGGCTTCCGCGTCGAAATGGCGGCGAAGAACCCCGACCCCAAGGACGTGTTCTCGCTGGTCAACATGACCTTCGACGCCAAGGGCCGGCTGCTCGTCTCGCAGGAGGGCGGGCCGGTCCTGCTCTGCACCGACCCCGACAAGGACGGCGTGTTGCAGAACGTCCGGCCCTATTGCAGCATCGTCAAGAACTGCCAGGGCATGTGCTGGGTCGGCGACGCGCTGCTGCTGGTGGGCGACGGCCCTCACGGCGCCGGCCTCTACCGCTGCCGCGACACGAAGGGCAAGGATGAGATCGATGAGGCGACGCTGATCTTCTCCTACGCCAAGGTCAAGGTGCCCGGCTACGGCGAGCACGGCGGCATGGGCGAGCATGGGCCGCACGCCGTCCTCAACGGGCCGGACGGCGCCCTCTACGTCGTCAACGGCAACCACACGTGGGCGAAGGTGGACAATCTGGCGGCGAATTCTCCGCTGAGGCGCTGGCCGAACGGCCAGATGGGTCCCGGCCAGGACCAGCCCGGTTCGACCGAGGACACCCTGCTGCCGCGGCTCAACGACCCCTACGGCCACGCCGCGAACATCCTGGCGCCCGGCGGCTGCGTTTGGCGGCTCGACGCCGACGGCCGGAACCCGGCGCTGGTCGCTTGCGGCTTCCGCAATGCGTTCGACGCCGCTTTCAGCCTCAACGGAGAGCTGTTCACATTCGACAGCGACATGGAGGGGGACGAGGGCCTGCCGTGGTATCGGCCGGTGCGCGTCAACCATTGCCCGCCCGGCGCCGACTTCGTCTGGCGAACCGGCTCGGCCAACACGCCGGCCTACTACATCGACAGCCTGCCGGCCATTTACGACGTCGGCCGCGGCTCGCCGGTCGGCCTGGAGTTCTACGAACACACTGCCTTCCCGCCCAAGTACCAGGGCGCCTACCTGATGGCCGACTGGTCGCTCGGTATCATCTATGCCGCTCATCTCAAGCCGGACGGGGCTTCCTATAAACTGGATCTCGAAAAGTTCTGCACCGGCGCCCCGATGAACGTCACCGACATCGGCGTCGCCCCGGACGGCTCGGTCTATTTCACGATGGGCGGCCGGCACACCCAGGGCGGCGTCTACCGCATCGTGTACGACGGCGGCGACAAGAAGGAAGCGGACAAGACGCCGCCGGGTAGGGGCGAAGTTACCTCGCCCCTATCTCCTGGCCGCAGCCGCAGGCCGCCTGGAGCCGGGCGGCGCTGGACAAGTGGATCGGGGACCAGAAGATCGACCTGTCGAAGGAGCTGTTCCCCGTGATCGGCAACGCGGCGCGGCCCGCCGCGGAGCGCGTCAAGGCGATGATGCTTTTGCAGATGCACGGCCGGCCGCTGGACGTGAACAGCCTGATGCAGCTGATCCTGGACCGGGACGCGCAGGTCCGCGCCCAGGCCGTCTATCTGATCGGCGTCAACAACGACCGCGACGCCCAGCCGGCCCTGGCCGCGGCCCTCAAGGACGACGACCCCTTCGTGCGGCGGCGGGCCTGCGAGGCGCTCCTCCGCTGCAACCTGCCGGCGCCGCTGCCGGCCCTGTGGCCGCTGCTCGCCGACCCGGACCCATTCGTCCGCACCGCCGCCCGCCTGTGTCTCCAAAGGCTGCCGGTCAAGGACTGGACGAAGCACATGTGGACGGAGGAAAACGACCTCATCTTCATGGAGGGCGTCGTCGCCCTGTGCAAGACCGATCAAGCGGCGCCCTTCGAGGAGCCGATTTTCGACCATCTGCACAAGGGCGTGCCCGAGGACGCCGAGGCGCAGCTGCAATACCTGCGCACCGTGCAGCTGGCGCTGCTGCACACGCCGCCGGACAAGCGGCCCGGCAGCGTTCGCGGCATCGCCCTGGAGTGCGAGGAGCTGTTTCCGACGAAGGACGGCCGCGTCAACCGCGAGCTGGCCGTGGTGCTGACGTATCTCCGCCGCGACAACACGCTAGGGCCGGACGACGGCGTCACGGCCAAGATCATTCAGGCGCTGCTCGACGCAAAGGGGGACCGTCAGCAGCAGATCCACTATCTCTCCTGTTTGCGCTTCCTCACCGATGGCTGGACGCCCGCCCAGAAAAAGGCCGTGGCCGAGTGGTACGAGGGGACGCACGCCTGGAAGGGCGGCGATAGTTTTTCCGGCTACCTCATGAACATCTTTAAGGAGACGCTGGCGGCCTACGACCTGGCCGCCCGCGAGGAGCTGCTGAACTCCGGCGAGAAGACGCCGACCGTGACGATCGCGCTGGCCCGGCGCCTGCAAGAGGACCGGCAGCCGCAATTGCTGTCGGCCCTGGCCGAGCTGGCCCGCCGATTGCCGGCGGGGAGCGAGGCGCGCGGGGCCGCGGACGACGCCCTGGCCGAAACTGCCCTCAAAGATCCGGTTGGCAGCCGCTTGGCCTATCTGCTTGAGGCGCTGAACTCACCGAACGTCGTAGAGCTGTTCAAGGTGGTGACGGCGCTGAAGAAGGAATCGGAGAAGCCGAAGCCGGACGACGCGGCCGCCTACCGCGCCGCGCTGCTGGCGGCCGGGCGGCTGGACGAGGCCGACCGCTGGAAGGTGGTGGAGCTGCTGCGCGCCTGGAGCAACGGCAAGCAGTTCGGTGCCGGCGACGGCGACTGGAAGAAGGAACTCGGGTTCTGGTCGAAGTGGTTCAACCAGACGTTCCCGAAGGAGCCGCCGCTGCCGGAAGTGGCCGGCGACGCTCCGGTCGTCTCGAAGTACAAGTACGACGAACTGCTGACCTTCCTGACGGAGAAGGACGGCAAGACCGGGGATGCAGTGAAGGGCAAGGAGGTGTTCACGAAGGCCCAGTGCATCAAGTGCCACAAGTACGGCAAGGACGGCGAGGGCGTCGGGCCGGACCTGAGCAACCTGTCGAAGCGCTTCAAGCGACCCGACGTCCTGGAGTCGATCTATTACCCGTCGAAGGTCATCAGCGACCAGTACCGCTCGACGCAGTTCGTCACCAAGCAGGGGCAGACGATCATGGGCCTGGCGTCCCCGCATGGCGGACGTGTACACGGTGCTGCTGAAGGACGGCACGAAGGTGACGCTGAAGAAGGACGATGTGGACCAGCAGTTCACGTCGCTGATTTCGGTGATGCCGGAGGGGCTGCTGGATCAGCTGGAGAAAAAGGAGATCGCGGACCTCTTCGCCTTCCTGGAGTCGGAGCCGGGGCAATAAGCGGACGAGCCGCGACCGTAAGGGAGCACCAATGACGACATTGCTGAAACTGGGGCCGGCGGACCACGGCCGGCCGCTGACGCGGGAAGAGTTCCGGGCGGCCCGCTGCCAAAACGGCCATCGGTACGAACTCATCGACGGGAGGCTGTACGTGTCGCCGCCGCCTCGGTTGTCCCATGACCGGCTCGTGTCCTGGCTGTATCACCTTCTGGATGACTACGCAGGCTGCCGGCCGGACGTAATCAATTACGTCTCCGCCCGGCCGGCCGTGCCGGTGGAGGAACGGGCCGAACCCACCGAGCCGGAACCGGACATCGCGGCGTTCCACGACTTCCCGATCGACTCGCCCATCGACTCGTTGCAATGGGAGGACGTTAACGCCATCCTGGTGGCCGAGGTGATCTCCGAGGACGACCCGGCGAAGGACTTGGTGCGGAACCCTGTGCTGTACCTCGAAGTGCCGTCGATCCGCGAATACTGGGTCATCGACCCGCGCCGAGCGCCGACCGTCCGACTCTCCTGGTGTATAGGCGGCGCGGCGCTCGTTGGCAGAACCGCATCACCGTGCCCTTCGGCGGTGTCTACAACACGCGCCTGCTGCCAGGGTTCTCGATGATCGTCGATCCGCACCGCTGACCGCGCCGGGAGGGCGTCATGACCGACCTGTCCCGCTACAACCCCACCGGCCGCTTCACTGGCCTGTCGGACCTGTACGCGAAGTACCGGCCCGGCTACCCAGACGAGGCGCTGGATTTCATCATCGAGCGCTGCGGCCTGGACGGCGCGACGACGCTGGTGGACGTGGGCTGCGGCACCGGCATTTCCAGCCGGCTCTTCGCCGCGCGGGGCGTCCCCGTGATCGGGATCGAGCCGAACGACGAGATGCGCGCCTGCGCCGAGGCGGCTGCGGCGCCGTCCGGCCCTGCGCCGGTCTATCGTGCCGGCCGGGCCGAGGCTACAGGGCTGCCCGACGGCGTCGCGGCGGCGGTGCTGTCGGCCCAGGCGTTTCACTGGTTCGACGCGGAACCGACCCTGCGTGAGTTCCATCGCATCCTGCGGCCGGGCGGTCACGTCGCTCTCATGTGGAACGAGCGCGACGATTCCGACGCCTGCACGGCGGCGTACACGGCCGTGGTGCGGACGGCGCCGGAAAACGCGGCCCTGGAAGGATCGCGCGGCCAGGCCGGCCAGCCGCTGCTGAACAGCCCCCTGTTCGACGACGGATCGCGGACGGTCTTCCGCAATCACCAGGAACTCGACGAGGAGGGCGCCCTCGGCCGGACGTTCTCTGCGTCGTGGGCGCCGCGCGAGCCGGCCGCCGCGGAGGCCTTCGCCGACGCGCTGCGGCGGTTCTTCGCGGACTGGCAACGGGACGGCCGGGTGGTCCTGCGTTACGAAACCACGATCTATCTCGCGCGCGGCGCTCCACAACGATATAACCGAGAGGAGATATTAACATGGCGGACGTGCGGTTGGATTTCTACGACCTGGACGACGACGTGCTGCCCGAGGTGTGCATGAGGTGCGGTGCGCCGTCTTCGGCCCGGCCGATGAAGACGTTTTCGTGGATGCCCTACTGGGCGCGGATGATCCCCTTCGGGTTCGCGTTCATCAAGCGGCGGCGCGTGCCGATCCCCCTGTGCGAGCGGCACAAGAACCATTGGATGATCCGCTATCTCATCGGCTTCGGCGGGCTGGGCCTGTTCCTGCTTCTACTGGTCGGCGCCATCGCTATGCTGGTCAGCAGCGACGACCGCGGCAACCCCGCGCGCGATACGCTGATGGGGCTCGGACTCATTCTCCTGAGCGGCGCCGGGATCGTCTTCCTGGCCTGGCTCAGCACGATGATTGTCCTGGCCGTCACGCAGATCAACGTCTTCGAGATCACGGACGACTCCATCGTGCTGACGAACATCAGCCAGGACTTCACCCTGGCCTACCGCGAGCAGACGCGCGGCGGCGTCCCCAATGTGGACGACATGGCACGGGGGCAATGGGCGCGGCCGGCGCCCGGCCGACGGCCGGACCAGCCGCCGGACGACAAATACAGCCGCGGCTGACATCCGAGCCGCGACCGTAAGGGAGCGGAGACAAAACCGCTCCCTTACGGTCGCGGCTCGGACGGAGTTCTTTTATGCCCGTCCTGCTGATCGGCACACTGGACACCAAGGGCGTCGAGTTCGCCTTCGTCCGCGACCTGCTGCGCGAGGCCGGCGTGGACGTGCTGGTGCTGGACGCCGGCGTGCTGCGGCCGCCGGCCTTCGCGCCGGACGTGCCGCGCGAACAGGTATTTGCCGCGGCCGGCGCGGACGTCGAAGCGATTCGCCAGGCGGCCGACCGCGGCCGCGCCGTCGAAGCGGCGGCGCGGGGAGCGGCCCGCGTCGTGCTAGAGTTGCACCGCCAGGGCCGCATCGACGCCGTCCTCGGCCTGGGCGGCTCGGCCGGCACCGCCATCGGCACGGCCGCCATGCGGGCCTTGCCATTCGGCGTGCCCAAGCTGATGGTCAGCACGATGGCCAGCGGTCAGGTGCGGCCGTATGTCGGCCAGAGCGACGTGTGCATGATGCACTCCGTTGTGGATGTAAGCGGTCTGAATCGGATCAGTCGCCGCGTCCTGGCCAACGCCGCCGCTGCGATCGCCGGCATGGTGCGCGGGGCGAAGGCGCCGGCGGCCGGCGGCGAGGATCGGCCGTTGATCGCCGCGACGATGTTTGGCGTAACGACGCCGTGCGTGGACGCGGCCCGCGCGCACGTCGAACACGCCGGCTACGAGACACTGGTATTCCACGCCACCGGCACGGGCGGGCGCACGATGGAAGGGTTCATCGCCGACGGCCAGATCGCTGGCGTCCTCGACCTGACGACGACGGAGCTGGCCGACGAACTGGTCGGCGGCGTGCTGAGTGCGGGCCGCGACCGGCTGACCGCGGCGGCCCTGCGCGGCACACCCCAGGTGATTTCGCTCGGGGCGCTGGACATGGTGAATTTCGGCCCGCCGGACACCGTGCCGGAGAAGTACCGCGGCCGGCTCTTCCACCAACACAACCCCCAGGTGACGCTGATGCGCACCACACCGGAGGAGAACGATCGACTCGGCAAGGAGATCGCCCACAAGGCCAGCGCGGCGAAGGGGCCGACGGCGGTGTTCGTGCCGCTGCGCGGCGTGTCGGCGCTGGACCGCGAGGGCGGGCCGTTCTGGCAGCCGGAGGCCGACGCCGCGCTGTTCCAGAGCCTCCGCGACTGGATGAGTCCTGATGTGGAGTTTGTGGAGCTGGATTTGCACATCAACGACCCGGCCTTCGCCGAGGCGGCGGCGGCGACGCTGCTGCGCTACCTGGGGCGGACGGCGCGGGCGTGAATCTCGGTTAGCCGCGACGCGCAGCGGAGCGCTCCACCCCCCAAGCGCTCCGCTGCGCGTCGCGGCTAACCATTGCGATTGCTACAATGCACCCCATGCCAGGCAATTCCTTCGGCGAACTGTTCCGCATCACCACGGCCGGCGTCAGCCACGGCCCCGGCTACCTGCTCATCATCGACGGCTGCCCGCCGGGCCTTCCGCTCGGCGTGGACGACCTCTTGCCCGACCTGCGCCGCCGCCGGCCGGGCCAGTCGAAGATCGTCACGCAGCGCCAGGAGGAGGACGTTCCCGAGATTTGGTCCGGCGTCTTCGAGGGCGCAACCGACGGCACGCCGATCGGCGTCCTCTTCCACAACACCGACCAGCACAGCGGCGATTACAGCGATATCAAGGATAAATATCGTCCCGGACACGCCGATTTCACGTTCGACGCCAAGTACGGCCGGCGCGACCACCGCGGCGGCGGCCGTTCCAGCGCCCGCGAGACCGTCTGCCGCGTGGCGGCCGGGGCGGTGGCCAAGAAGCTGCTGGGCCGGCTCGGCGTGCGCGTCCTCGGCTGGGTGAGCCAGGTCGGCGACGTGATCGCGGACGTTACCGATCCAACGGCGGTGACGCTGGAGCAGGTGGAGGCGACGCCGGTGCGCTGCCCCGACCCGGCGGCGGCCGGGCGCATGATCGCCCTGATCGAGGAGGTGCGCAAGGACCAGGATTCGATCGGCGGCGTGTGCGAACTGGTCGCGGTTGGAGTGCCGGCGGGATGGGGCGAGCCGGTGTTCGACAAGCTCAAAGCGGACCTGGCCAAGGCGCTGTTGTCGCTGCCGGCGGTGACGGCCTTCGAGTATGGGGCCGGCTTCGCGGTCGCCGGGATGCGCGGCAGCGGGAACAACGACGCATTCGTACGGAAGGAAGACCGGCCGCGCCGCATCGGCACGGCCACGAACCGCCATGGCGGGATGCTCGGCGGCATCAGCAGCGGCGAGCCGATCGTCTGCCGCGTCGCGGTGAAGCCGACTAGCAGTCTGCCGCGGCCGCAACCGACCGTGACGCGCGACGCCCAGCCGACGGAGATCGCTACGCGCGGCCGCCACGATCCCTGTCTCTTGCCGCGCTTCGTGCCGATGGGCGAGGCGATGGTCGCGCTGGTGCTGGTCGATCACTGGCTGCGCTGGCGGGCGCAGTGCTCGCCGGTATAAACGATGACGCACCGCCGAGGCCGCCCGAATCGTGTTTATGGTCCCTCCGGCGCGATCACTTCTTCTCCACGACCTTGATCTGATCGGGAGCGCCGATCTCAATCCGCGACTCGCCGTCGTACACGGTGACGGTCCCGGTGACGCAGATCGTCTTGCCCTTGTAGTAGACGGCGGGGTCGTCGATCTTGGCGTCCTTGAACTTGGCCAAAACCTCCTTGGCGATGAAGATGGTGAAGTTGTCGGCGGACTTGTAGTCCTCTTGCGAGTTGAGATAGCGGTTGCTGCGGCCGCCGGTGGACTTGACCTCCATTTCGACGGTGACTTGCTGATCCACCTTTTTGGCGGCCTCGGCGGAGGTGATCGCCTTGGCGGGAACGTCGTCGGCGAAGACGGCCGGGACGAACGCGAGGGTGAGCAGGACGGTGAGCAGACGCATGGCGGATACTCCGGGGGCGAAACGGTGAAAAGCGGCTTCGGATAGCGCTATTGTCTGCACGCCGTCGGGGGAGGGCAAACATCGTTTCGGTGAAGAGCGCGGAAATACCGGCTGCGCCATTCGATGAGCAGACCTATTCTCCGTGTTTCAGCAGCGCCCGGAGCAGCGCCCGCTGTTCCTCGAGGAGGGCACGGTGTTCTTCCAGCAACGCCGCGTGCTGTCGTTGCATCTGTTCCAGCACGGTTACAACCTCTCGATACCGCGCCAGTAGCCGCAGCTCCTCAGCCTGGGATTGCCGGCGAAGCCGGTTCGCCGCCAGGGGCGGGCGGTTGAGGCGCAGTCGCCGGAGCGTGAACGCGCCTGTCGGCGTGATGGGGTAAAGCGTGCCGTCCGCCAGAAGCAGCAGATGAGCGCCGATTGGTTCGCGGCGCGGGTTCCACAAGGCGAGATCGGTCGGTTGGGTCGGCCAGCAATCCGCCTTGTACAAGTTGCAGCGATGGCAGCAGTACAGTAGGTTGCCAAGGTTATCCGCGCCGCCGTGGGCGCGGGGCTGGAAGTGATCCACGCTGAGCTGGCCGCCCACGTCGGTTTCCGTGACTCCGCAATACTCGCAAGCGAAGTTCGCTCGGCGGCGCGCCTGCTCCCATGTTGCAGCGGGAAGAGTCATGCGGGTTGGTTCGCCGATTGCTGCGCCAACCGCCGTTGCAGGGCGGCGATCTCTTGCCGCACGACTTCGTTCTCAGCCGTCAACGTCTGAACGCGTTGCGTGACCGTGAGCAGCTGAGCCACCGCGGCGTCCACCTGGCCTTGCAACGCCGCAACGCTTTGGGATGAATCAGCGGCAGCGAGCGCGGCAGCCTCCTCCCGATCCTGCCGGGCGTACCAGGCGTCCAATAACGCCTGCTCCTCGGCCGACAAGGCGCCGCCGCGGGTCGCCCTGTCGTGCAGTTGCAGGGCCAGATCATCCCCTCTCATGGTTTCTAACCCTCGCCAGCCACATCCTTCCGAGATTGAATCCTCACCTTCGTATTATAGTAGAATACCACCGGAGGATCGCCGCCATGACCGCATCCCCATCGCCCGCCCGCCAGGGCCAGGTGCTTTATGACGGCCAGTGTCCGCTTTGTCTCAAATCCGTCGGCCTCCTCAAGCGCCTCGACTGGTTCGGCCGGCTCACCTACGTCAACGCCCGTGACCGCGCCCACCTGCCGCCGAGCGACGCGCTCTCTCGATCCCGACCGCCTCGTCCAGGAAATGCACGTCCTGACGCCGGACGGCCGGCGGCTCTACCACGGCTTCGCCGCCGTGCGCTGGATCGCGTGGCGGCTGCCGCTGCTTTGGCCGATTGCGCCGCTCCTGTACCTCCCCGGCGTGCCCTGGCTGGGCCAGCGCCTCTACCTGTGGGTGGCCCGCAACCGCTTTCGCCTCGTCCCCTGCCACGGCGGCGTCTGCACCCTGCCGCCGCGACGCTGAGCCGTTCCCATCCTTTCTCCCCCCCATCGAAAAATCCCGCACGACCGGCGGCGCCGACTGTCACACGTTCGGCATTCACCCGTAAGAGGAGTGTACGAAGGGCACACGAGGCGACAGTCGCCCGGCCCTACATCGAACATTCAACCGCCGCCGACGCAATCGTCCGGCGGAATTCACCGGGGAGATGAATCATGTTGCAGATGAAACGGTTCCTGGCGGCGGTCGTTCTGGGATGTGTGGTTGCGGCGGCCGCCCAGGCGCAGGCGCCGGCCGGCCCACCCACCGCGGTCAAGGCGGTGCTGATCGGCCTGACGGCCGACAAGCACATCGGCCCAGGCGTCGCCGCCGACCTCAAGCTCGTGGAAGGCTATGTCCGCGGCCTGCCGGGGTTCGATGCGGACCGCGACCTCAAGAAGCTGACCGGCGCCCAGGTGACGCCGGCCAACATCGAACAGGCGATCGAAGACCTGGACGTGCAGCCCACCGACGTGCTGTTCTGCTACTACGCTGGCCACGGGGCCTACGACCCGAGCCTGACCGACGGCGACCCCTCGGGCGGGCACTTCTTCGAGATCCCCGGCGGCGACCTCCGCCGCGCCGACCTGCTGGGTTGGCTGACCGATAAGGGCGCCCGGCTGACGGTCCTCATCAGCGAGACCTGCAACGCCGAGGGCGAGTACAATCCGCCCGACGCGGACGCCGGCAACGCGGCTCCGGCGACGGACGGCGACCAGGACGCGGAGACGCCGCCGGAGGCGGTTGCATCGCGGGCCTTCCGGACGCTGCTGTTCGACTTCACCGGCGTTGTGGATGTCAGCGGCGCCTCTCACGACGAGTACGGCATGGCCGGCGACGACGGCAGCCTGTCCACCCTCGGCATGGTGCAGGCCCTGGAGGATGAGGACAAGTCGGCGGGAGACCTGCTTTCCCTCCTGACCGACCCGACGGCAAACTCGCCCGTGGACTGGGACCGCTTCCTCCAGGATGCGTCGGAGGACGTCCACACCCTGTTCCAGCAGAGCAAGGATGCGATCCTGGCCCAGCCGGAACCGGACGACGAGGCCGTGAAGGAGTTCCGCCAGACGCTGCGGGACCAGGACGACCTCCGGCCGCAGACCTTCCGGCTGGACGTCCAGCCGGTCGGCCAGGCCGCGGAGGACAACGACAAGGACTTCGTGCCGCCGCCGCTGCCGGCCGACCCGGACGGTGGGCTTCCGTGGGACAGCATTCTGTCGCCCGGCAAGTGACATTCCGACGAGTCTTTGAAAGGCCGCCCCCGGATCAGAGCCGGGGGCGGCCTTCTCCCTTTGCCGGGGAATAGAAGTTCGTGGGAAGCGCAAATACAATCAGGGGGGTGCGCGGGCCGGATCGATTTCTCTTGCCGGGGGCGGCGGACATGACGCGGCGATTCGTGAAGCAGATGGCGGACGGCGAGGCCATCGACGAGGTGTTTCTGGTCGTCGATAAGCAGCTGCGGGCCAACCGCAACGGCAATCTCTACCTCCAGCTGGACCTGCGCGACCGAACCGGCGCCATCGAGCGCCCGCCTCTGGAACGCTGGAGAGCATCTTTTCCGATCTTTCGAGTCGGGCGATTTCCTGCTCGTCAAGGGCAAGGTGCAGCTGTTCCAGGGCGCCTTGCAGATGATCCTCAGCCACCTCGACCGCGTCGAATCCGAGAAAGTCGAGCTGGCCGACTTCCTGCCGACAACCGAGCAGGACGTGAGCAAGCTCTACGAGCGGCTGCGCGGCTTCCTGCTCAAGCTCGGCAACCCGCACCTGCGCGGCCTGGCCGAGTGCTTCCTGATGGACCAGGATTTCGTTCACGCCTTCTGCAAGGCCCCGGCCGGCGTCCGCAATCACCACGCCTACCTCGGCGGCCTCCTGGAGCACGTCGTCACGCTGCTCGACGCCGCCGACCGCCTGGCGCCGCTCTACCCGGACGTGGACCGCGACATCCTGCTGATGGGCGTTTTCCTGCACGACATCGGAAAAGTGCGCGAATTGACCTTCGACCGCGCCTTCGCCTATAGCGACGAGGGCCAGCTGATCGGCCACCTCGTCATTGGCGTCGAGATGCTCAACGAGAAGGTGGGCCGCGTGCCGGACCTGACCGGCGAGCCTTTCCCGGCCGAACTTTTGCTGCGGCTGAAGCATCTGATCCTGAGCCACCACGGGACGTATGAGTTCGGCAGTCCGAAATTGCCGATGACGCCGGAGGCCATCGCCCTGCATCACCTGGACAACTTCGACGCCAAGGTCCACAGCTTCACGCGCGACATCCGCGAGGACGGCAACGCCGCGTCGGCCTGGACGCCGTTCAACCCATCGCTGCAACGGCGGCTGTTCAAGGGCGGCGCCGGCGAGACAATCACCACGGAACACACGGAATACACAGAATAAAGACAAAAAGTGTATTTGATTCGCCTTCCGCGTATTCCGTGTATTCCGTGGTTTCAACGATGGCCACTCTCGAAGACCTGATCCTGTCCACGCTGGCCCGCAAGAGCTACGTGCCGCTCAAGCCCAAGGCGCTCGCCCGCAAGCTCAACGTGCCGGCGCCGCAGTACCCCGACTTCCGCCGGGCGCTGCGCGGCCTGCTTCAGCAGGGCCGCATCGAGGTCGGCAAGAACCACACCGTCCGCGCCGCGCCGCCGCACGGCACGGTCACGGGGACCTACCGCCGCACCGGCACGGGCGTTGGCTACGTCCGGCCGCAGTACGTCGAGGGCCAGCCGGGGACCGACGTGCGCATCGCCGAGGCGGATGCGCTCGACGCAGCCACCGGCGACGTGGTCCTCGTCCGCCTCACGCGCAAGCCGAGCGGCCCCGGCGCCAACCCGTCCGGCAAGGTCCTGCGCGTTCTGGAGCGGGCTTCGCGGAATTTCGTGGGGACCTACTTCGAGCGCGACGGCGAAGGCTACGTCCGCGTGGACGGCACGGTGTTCGCGCACAGCGTTTTCGTCGGCGACCCCGGCGCCAAGGGCGCCCGGCCGGACGACAAGGTCGTCTTCGAGATGGTCCGGTTCCCGTCGGCGGAGGAGCGCGGCGAGGGCGTCCTCGTCGAGGTGCTGGGGCCGCGCGGCGAACCGGGTGTGGACACCCTGTCGGTCATCCGCGCCTTCAACCTGCCCGACGAGTTCCCGGAAGACGCCAAGCAGGAGGCCCGCGACGCGGCCGCCGCTTTCCACGAGGACGAACTCGACGGCCGCGAGGATTTCACCGCCGAGCTCGTCGTCACCATCGACCCGGCCGACGCCCGCGACTTCGACGACGCCGTTTCGGTGGAGCGCGACGACAAGACCGGCCACTGGCGGCTGACCGTCCACATCGCCGACGTGGCCCACTTCGCCCCGCCCGGCGGCGCACTCGATCGCGAGGCCCGCAAACGCGGCAACAGCGTCTACCTGCCGCAGCGCGTGCTGCCGATGTTCCCGGAGGTGATCTCCAACCACCTGGCCAGCCTCCAGGAGGGCCGGCTGCGCTACGTCAAGAGCGTGGTCGTGGACTTCACCGCCGCCGGCCAGAAGACCGGCGTCCGCTTCGCCGAGGGGGCAATCCGCGTCCGCAAGCGCTTCACCTATGAACAGGTGATGGAATGCTTGGACGCCGAGGCGCCGCCTCTGAGCGTGACAGCCGCCGATGTGTACGGCCTGCTGCTGCGGATGCGCGACCTGGCGCTGATCCTGCGTCGGCGGCGCATGGAGCGCGGGCGCTGGAGCTGAACATGCCCGAAGCGGAGCTGGAGTACGACGAGCAGGGCCGGTTGAGCGGCGCCCACTTCCGCAAGGACGACGTGAGCCACCAGCTCGTCGAGGAGTTCATGCTGACGGCCAACGAATCCGTCGCGGAGCTGCTGGCAGGGCTGGACGTACCGTTCCTGCGCCGCGTCCATCCCGACCCCGACCCGCGGAAGCTGGAGGCGTTCGCCGGCTTCGCCCGCAGTCTCGGCTACAAAATGGAGCGCCATTTGGACCGTTTCGCGCTCCAGCGCATCTTGCAGCATTCCGCCGACAAGCCGGAGGTCTACGCCGTCCACTACGCGCTGTTGCGCAGCCTCAAACAGGCGGTTTACAGCTCCGCCGACGAGGGCCATTACGCCCTGGCCAGCGACGACTATTGCCACTTCACCTCGCCGATTCGTCGTTATCCCGACCTGACGGTTCATCGGCAGCTCGGCAAGTACCTGCGCACCGGCAAGGCCGGGGCCGACGCGGCGGAGCTGACGGCGCTGGGCGAACATTGCAGCAAGACGGAGCGGCGGGCCGAGGCGGCCGAGCGCGAACTGGTGAAGCTCAAGCTGCTCACCTACCTGAGCGAGCGTGTGGGGTCGGAGCTGGAGGCGGTCATCACCGGCGTGGCCGACTACGGCTTCTTCGCCCAGGCGGAGACCCTGCCGGTGGAGGGCATGGTCCACGTCAGCACGCTGGCCGACGATTACTACTACTACGAGGAGGCGACGCATAGCTTAATCGGCCGGCGCGGCGGCCAGCGCTACCGGCTGGGCGACAAGGTGCATGTCGTGGTGGTGCGCGTCGATTTGCAGCGGCGGCAGCTGGATTTCCGCGTGGCGGATCGGAAGCGGCAGGAGCGGGCGCCGGCGGAAGAGAAACCGCGGCGAAAGCGGAAACGCGAATGAAATCTTCATGGGGCTGTCCGAGCCGCGACCGTAAGGGAGCGGGCGCGGCTCGTGGACGCAAACCGCTCCCTCACGGTCGCGGCTCTGAAGCTATCCTGGTGGGCGCCTTTACTTCTCTTGAGCCTTCTTCAGATCGGCGGCCTTGTTGAATTCCGCTGTCGCTTCCGCGAATAGGCCCTTGTGACGGAGCGAAATGCCGAGGTTGTTGTGGGCGTTTGCGTCGTCCGGCTTGAGCGCGATGGCCCGGCGGTACTCGGCGATCGCCTCATCCCAGCGGCTCATGTCGTCCAGTATCCACCCGAGATTGTAGTGAGGCTCGGGGTCGTCCGGCTTGAGTTCGATGGTCCGGCGGTACTCGGCGATCGCCTTGTCCGGTTGGCCCAGATGGCGGAGCGCGATGCCGAGGTTGTTGTGGGCGTCGGCGTAGTCCGGCTTGAGCTGGATGGCCCGGCGGTACTCGGCGGCCGCATCCTCCCAGCGCTCCTTGTCGGCCAGATCGCACCCGAGGTTGAAATGGGTCACGGGGTCGTCCGGCTTGGATTCGACGGTCTTATTGGGCGTTGCGGACTTCGGGGAGGACGGCTCAGCGACAGGAGCGGCGTGCGGGGCCTTCCAAAGGGACGCGCCGTTGGTCCACAGCCAAACCTCCCCGGCCGCCAACAGCAGCACCACGCCCATGCAGATCGTGAATGTCCACCACTTCTTCGACGGCTTCTTGGGTGCCGGGCCGGAGGTTTTGCCGCTCGCCTTTTTCTGCGCCGGCACGACCGGGCGGGCGCCCGAGTTCCTCGCCGCGCCTTTGGCCGAGGAAGGCGCCCCGTACAACACGCCGTCCACCTCCGCCCATGCGATCTCTTTCCCCGTGGCGCGCTTGACCGGTGCAGGCGTCGCGCGGTACACGCCGTCCACCTCGGTCCACGCGTGATCGATCAAGGGCGCCTGCTTGGTCGGCGAAGCCGCCGGATACGGGCCGCTGCCCCCTTTTGCCGCCGCTCGTCCTGGGGCGCTGTCCAGCAAGGGCGGCAGCGGGACGGCGGGGACCGGCCCGCTCCCCTTCAGGGCTGGCGCCTGGTCCGCCGCCGTTGGGGCGCTCGGCGCCTCGGCCTTCCCGCCCTTCGCGGACGACCCCGGCTTGATGAACGGCGCCAGCACTGCGCCGCCTCGATCGGCTTCTGGTAGCGCCGCGCCGGATCCTTGGCCATCATCTTCGCCACGATCACCGCCAACTCCGCCGGCGCCTCCGCACGCACCTGACTCAGCAGCGTCGCCTCGGTCGATTCGTGCGCTTTCAGGATCTCGAAAAGGCTCCGCCCCGTGAACGGCGGGGCGCCCGTCAGCAGGAAATACAGCGTGCAGCCGAGGCTGTAGATGTCGGCCCGGATGTCGGCGCTGGCCGCATCCGCGCCTGCTCCGGCGCCATGAAGGCCGGCGTGCCCATCATGGCCCCTGCGCCGGTCAGGTCCATGACCGCCTCTCCCTCCCGCTTCGCCTTGGCCAGGCCGAAATCGAGGACCTTGACGATGTGCTTCTTTGGCTGCCGGGACAGGATGAGGTTGTGCGGCTTGACGTCGCGGTGGACCATCTTGTGTTCGTGGGCGTGCTGCAAGCCCAGCGCCGCCTGGGAGACGTAATGGCAGGCGTGCGGTATGGGCAGCGGCCCCTGCCGCTGCACCAGCTTGGCCAGGTCCTCTCCATCGACATATTCCATCGCAAAAATGACTGACTCGCCGACCTGCACCGCGCTGTACGCCTTGACTACGTTGGTATGGTTGAGCATCGCCGCCGCGCGGATCTCGCGGAGGAAGCGCTCCATCACGCCGGGCCTATCGAGCAGCGCCTTGTTGACCACCTTGAGGACTTCGCGCCGGTCCATCAGCACGTTCTTCGCCAGGTAGACGACGCCCATGCCGCCGCGGCCCAGCTCGCCCAGCACCTCGTAGCCGGGGACCAGCACCGCCGCCCCGGAATCCAGCGCCGCCCGCGACGGGCCGGCCTGCGGCACCGTTCCGCCCAGCGCCGGGGGAGACGTCGCATCGCTGGCCGGCGCGTGCGATTCAGTGGTGTTCAGGGAAGGCTTCGAGGGGGGCGTGGACATAAGGCGCCTCAACAAGGAGAGATCCTGACATAAAGGGCATTATCCCACCCGACACGCCCGGCGTCCAGCGCCGGAACGCCGGCCGGTCATTTCGTCGCCTTCTTCAGCGCGGCGTCCACGTCGGCCCAGAGCCGGCGCCAGGCGCCACGCTCCTCCGGTGGCAGCTTGGCCAGGGCGTCGGCGTCGCGCACGCCGGACAGGTCGGGGTCCTCCTTCCAGTGTTGGAGCGCATCCGCCGCATTCTTTCTCGTCGCGGCAAAGAAGCTGCTCATTTGGCGAGTCTGTAGCACTAGATCAGCCCGCAGCCAATCCAGCGCCTGCTTGCGCCAGCGGCCGCGCTCCTTCGCGTCGGTCGTGGCGGCGTCTTCCCCTTGACCGCAGCCGGTCAGGGCGGCGGCGCGCGCGGCATTGTAGCGGGTGCCGGACGACAGGTTCTCGGCGAGGGGCGGCTCGGCGGCGAAGGCGCCCGCATATAAGCGCGACGCGGCCGCATAAAGACGCTTGTACCGCTGGCAGAAGTCCGCGAAGGCGGCCTGCTGGGCGGCGTCGGCGGGCCCCGCCTCGCCGCGGAGGATGATCGGCAAAAGGAGGTCGCGCTCGGCCAAGGTGAGAACAATACCGAGGTTGCGCTGGGGTAGGGCGAGGTCGGGCCGGATTCGCAGGGCCTGGCGGTACTCCGCGAAAGCATCGCTAAACTGGCTTTTGCCCACGAGGGCGTTGGCGAGACCGATGTGGGCTTCGGCGAAGTCCGGCCGGATTTGCAGGGCCTTGCGGTACTCCGCCACCGCCTCGTCCCACCGGTCCTTGTCGTAGAGGGCATTGCCGAGGTTGTAGTGAGCTACGGCGAAGTCCGGACGGATTTGCAGGGCCTTTCGGCGCTCCGCCACCGCCTCGTCCCACCGGCCCTTGGCCGCGAGGGCGTTGCCGAGGTTGTTGTGGGCTTCGGCGAAGTCCGGCCGGATTTCGAGGGCCTTGCGGCACTCCGCCGCGGCCTCGTCCCACCGGCCCTTGGCCGCGAGGGCGACGCCGAGGTTGTTGTGGGCAACAGGACTGGCGGGACGCAATGCGAGCGCGCTAGTGCAGTAGCGAATCCTCTCGTCTACAGCGGCGGGCTTGGTTTGCGAGTGCGCGTAGGCCAGCTCGAAATGGATCCAGAAATCGCCGGGATGCCTTTCATTCGCTCCCGTCAGAAGCCTCACCGCGCCCGTGGGATCGCCCGCGTCGCATAAACTATGTGCCATGACCACCAGCCGTGCCGTCGGCTGGTCCATCGCTTCGGGGTTGACGGCCAGCACCTGAAGCGTGTCCCAATCCCCTCGCACCAGCGCCGCGTCCCAGCGATTCCGCAGCGAGCCCGGGTCGGGGTCCGCCGCCTCCAGAACACGGCGAAGCCTTTGCTGTAACCGTCCAGCGGAATTCGCAAAGCAGCGCAGCTGCGCCGAGAGCCGACTGCTAAAATCGTGGCATGGACGCTTCCGTGTGCCCGGGATGCTGCGAACGCGATAGGCGCATCGCCGAGTTGGAACGCCGCGTCGCCGAGTTGGAAGCCCGACTCGGCACCAACAGTTCCAACTCCTCGCTGCCGCCGTCCGCCAATCCCCCCGGCGCACCCAAGCCGGTCCAGAAAAAGAAGTCCAAACGTCCAGCCGGCGGACAACTGGGCCATCCCCCGCAGCTGCGGCGGTTGCTTCCCGCCGAGCGGGTCAACCATTTCAAGCACTTGGTCCCCAAGCGGTGTGAGCGCTGTGCCGCGGCCCTGCCCGCCCAGCCCTCGCCGGGCGATCCCGAGCCCACCCGCTTCCAAACCATCGAACTGCCCCCGGTCATAGCCGAGGTCACCGAGTACCAGGGCCACGCCCGCACCTGCCCCTGCTGCGGCCACCGGACGCATGCGGTCATCCCGGCGGCGGTTCGCGCCCACAGTGTCGGGCCGCGGCTGACCGGCACGCTGTCCTACTTCTCCGGCTGTCACGGCCTGAGCAAGCGCGGCGTCGAGGAGATCGCCGACGCGGTCTTCGACGCCCCGATCGCCTTGGGCACGGTCTGCAACCTCGAGCAAGAAGTCGGCGCCGCCCTGGAGACGGCCCACCAGGAGGCGGTGGCGGCGGTGCGCCAGGCGGCGGTCAAGAACGCCGACGAGACCAGTTGGAAACTCGCGGGGGCGTTGTGCTGGCTGTGGGCGGCGGCCACCACCCGGGTGGTGGCCTTCGTGATCCACGCCCGCCGAAGCGCGGCGGGCCTGACGGCGATCCTGGGCCTGGAGATCCTGGGGATCCTGTGCAGCGACCGCTGGGGCCCGTACAACCGGGTGCCGCCCCAGCGGCGGCAGATCTGCTGGGCGCACCTGAAACGGGATTTCCAGAAGATCATCGACCGGGGCGGCCCCGAAGAGTGGGTCGGACGGGAGGGGCGGCGACTGGTCAGGAAGGTCTTCGCCGCGTGGCACGGGTTCCGGGACGGACAGGTCACGCGGGCACAACTGGAAGCGCGGCTGGCCCCGGTGATGCGACGGATGAACCGGGTGCTGCTGGAAGGCGCGATCCTCGGCGCCGACCCAACGGTGGTGCGGTTCTGCGAGAACGTGCTGGCGTTGGAGCCTGCGCTGTGGACGTTCGTGACGACGGAGGGAGTGGAGCCGACGAACAACCACGTGGAACGACTGCTGCGTCGGGCGGTGCTGTGGCGCAGGCGGAGTTTCGGCTGCTGGAGTGGGAACGGCTGTCGCTTCGTCGAGCGGATTCTGACCGTGGTGCAAACCCGGCGGTTGCAGGCGAAGAATGTCCTGGATTACCTGCATGAGGCTGTCCTCGCCCATCGCACCGGCCAACCCTGCCCCTCACTGCTCTCGTAGCGTTGAACGATTACCCTTTGCTTTTCGTCCTCGTTCGGGGTGCCGTTGGACCAGTTCGCCAGCGCCGCGAGCAGGTCGTCCCGAATGGCCCGGCCATTGATCCGCTCCGCGGCCGCCGCCTCCGGGGAAGAGAGGTCCAGCCCGTCCTCCCGGAACGCCGCCGCATACAGCGCGGCCATCCCCGCGTAGTCGAAGCGCCCTCCATTGCCGGCGGCCGCTTGCTGGAAGCGGGCCTCTTCCAGCCGGGCGACCATGCGCCGGTCTTTGTCCGCCGCCTCCAGTTCCGTCCGCGCGGCATCCACCCTCGGCCGCAAGGCACCCGCGTCGTCCACGCCGCTGTTGAGCACGCCGTCCGCCCGCCTCACCGCCGACCGCGCTTCCGCCAGCGCCGCCTCCCACTTCGTAGGGTCGTCGTGCAGGCCCGACGCCTGCCGGCCTAACGCCGCCGCCTCTTCCAGCGCCGCCGTCACGTCGCGCTCCGTGGCCGCCGCCTTCCGCGCGCGTTCGGCGGCCAGGCCGGCGTCGGCCGCCGCCCGCGCGGCCCGATCCTGCTGAAACCACAGCACCCCCGCCCCGGCCCCCGTCACCGCCAGTAGCACGGTCGCTGCCAGCGCCAGGGTCAGCCGCCGGCGCTTCCGCTCCTCGGCCGCCTTGGCCTGCGCCGCCGCTCTAGCAAGCTCCGCCTGACGGAGCCGGTCTTGCACCCCTGCCAGGTAGGCCGTGACTGCGTCCGCCACGGCCCCGGCGTCGGCCGGCCGATCCGACGGCGCCGGCGCCAGGCACGCCTTCGCCAGGCGCACCAGCTCCGCTTCCGCTCCGCAGCCGTCCAGCCGGTCGAAGGCGTCCGCCAGGTCCGCCCGCGTCGCCTGAACCAACACCCCCTGCTGTCGGTCCCGATAAGGCGGGGCACCGGTCAGGATCGCGCAGAGGACCGCCCCTAGACCGAACACGTCGCAACGGGCGTCGAGCCGGTCGGTCTCGCCGCGGGCCTGCTCCGGCGCCATGTACGCCGGCGTCCCCAGCACCGCGCCCGCTTCGGACGCATCGGCCGGCGCGGCGGTGCCGCCGGGTCGGGCCGCCCTCGCCTTTTCGCCGGAGGCACCGAGCGCCTTGGCCAGCCCCCAGTCCAGGACCTGGACCTCGCCGAACGACCCGACGATCACGTTCGACGGTTTGAGGTCGCGGTGGATCACGCCGCGCGAATGGGCGTAGGCCATCGTCTGGCAGACCTGCCCGAACACCTGGAGGAAGCGCGGCAGGTCGGAGGAAGGGTCGGTGCGCTGCTGGAGGAGCGCGGCCAGGGTGTTCCCCTCGATCAGCTTCATCGTGAAGTAGGGACGGCGGTCCGGCAGTCGGCCCATCGCGTAGACGGGCACGACGCCGGGGTGCTGCAACTGACCGCCGATCCGTCCCTCGCCCAGGAAGCGGCACACGGCGTCCTCGCCGCCGGAGTCGTCGCGGAGCACCTTGACGGCGAGGTCGCGGTCGATTTCGGGATCGTGGCCGCGGTAGACGACGCCCATGCCGCCGCGGCCCAACTCCCCCAGGATTTCGTAGCCGGGAACGGCGAATCCGTCCGACGCCGGCCCCGCCGTCGCGCCGGTGTAGCGCGTGGCGAGGGGGTCGTCGGAGTAGCGCGTACCGTCGGGGTCGGTGGAGTAGCGCGTCGCGGCCGGGTCGGCCGGCGGGGTCGGCGCGGGGGCCTGTTCCGGGGAGTTGGCGTGAGGCTCGGCGGGCGGCGTGGACATGGCGACACCTCGGCGATGAGGAAAGACGGCGACCGGCCGATTATGCCACCGGCCGAAGCCCGCGTCCAGCGCCGACCTATGCGATTTATCCCCCCGCCTGAATCTTCTCCAGCGCCCGGCCGGCGTAGTTGCGGACGCCGGCGTCGGGGTCGTGGTCGCGGAGGTCCTGCAGCGCCGGCACGGCCGCCTTCGCCGACGGGCCGCAGCGCACCAAACCCAGGATCGCCGCGCCGCGCACCCGCGCGTCGGGGTCGCGCAGCGCCTCGGCCAACGCCGGGCACGCCGCTGGGTCGGCCGGGCCGACGTTGCCGAGCTTCTCCGCCGCCTCGCGCCGCTCGTTGGCGTCGGCGGCGTGCAGCGCCTGCAGCCAGTGGCTCACCGGCTTGCCGCCGGCCAGCGTCGGCGCCGCTGGGCCGCAGCCCGACGCCAACGCCAATACCGACAAAATCGCTCCGATGCGTCGCATGGGTTCTCCCCAAGGGCGAGGAAACCTCGCCCCTACCGCGCCGTCTTTGTAGGGGCGAGGTTTCCTCGCCCCCTCTCGGGACGGCCCCTTAATAATCCAATCCCGCAATCACTTCGCCGTTGGCCCGTGTCCCCAGCGCCTGGAAGGCGATGCTGTCCGGCGTATAGCCGGTCGGCGTATCGCCCGGAATGCTGCGGATGAAGTGAACCGAGCCATCGGCGAAGAGGAAGTTCGAGCCGCCGACGTGGTTGCTGGAAAAATCGTCCAGGCCGCCGTCGGTGTCGGTCGTCGCGTTGTTGAGGTGGCTGTGCGACAGCACCAGGGCCGGGGCGGGGTAGAACGCCGCCCCGCTGCCGGGGTTGGGGTTGCGCAGGCCGCGCCGCAGCACCGCCCCCGACGGCGCCCCGGCCCACACGCCCTCGGCGTTCGACCATGCCTTGTCGCCGACCAGGATCGTCTCGCTCAGGCCATCCGTTATGTCCGTGAAGCGCGTTCGGCTGTTGCGGTAGAAGACGCCCAGGCCGCTCGGGGCGTCCACGCCCGACTCGTCGCCGCCGACGCAGGCGGCATAGCTGGACGGCGCCAGACGGGCGATTGGCTGGCCGAAGGGGTCGGTCACGGCGAAGGCGCTCGTCGGCGTCGGGTCGGACGGGCACAAGAACAGCGGCAGCATCGTCTGCACGGCGGCGGCGTTGGCGGCGCTCTCGACCGGCTGGCCGAAGTGGATCGATTGGTAGAGGTTGCCCTGTTCCGCATAGGGCAGAACGTATGCCGCCCAGCCCCAGCCCGGCGCCGTGTCGGTGGCGCCGTCGAAGTAGGGAGCCGACGCCGCGTAGCCGGGCGGCAGGCCGTTCTCGGCGTCGTGACAGCCGTGCAGCGCCAGGCCGATTTGATGGAGGTTGTTCGCGCATTTGATGCGGGCGGCGGCCTCACGCACCTTCTGCACCGCTGGCAGCAGCAGGCCAATCAAGATGCCGATGATGGCGATCACCACCAGCAGCTCGATCAGCGTGAACGCGGTTCGCGCGGAGTGTGCGCGCATGGCGAACCAGTCCTTTCGATGAAAGGGATATCACGGAGGGGCGTTGGCGGCGACCGAAAGGGACCGCCGCCGCGAAGGCAGGAGCGCTGGACTCAGCCCAAAATTATTGAGACTGAATCTCAACAAGAACCAGTATAAGGGAGTTCGTGGGATCGTCAATGGGACCTTGGAAAAAACGCTCCGGTTCCGGGGACGTGCTTATGGTTGGTCCTCTTTGTGGCCTTTGTGACTTTGTGGCGAATCTCCCCGGTTCCTGATGGACATCGGCGACGCAGGTGGTATCGTGCTGAGTGGCGCGGCGGCGCCGGCGGCGGGGGAGTTCACCCGCGGGCGCCTCCGTCCCGACAAGGAGAACGCCATGACGCACCTCAATCGTCGCCAGATGCTGCGGTCGGCCGGCGCCGGCCTCGCCGGTCTGGCCCTAGCCCCGTTCTACGCCACGGCCCGCGGGTCGGCCGCGGCCGCCCCCGACGGCTTCACCCTGCCCGATCTGCCCTACGACTACGCCGCGCTGGAACCGTCCATCGACACGGAAACGATGCACATCCACCACGACAAGCACCACGCCGCCTACGTCAAAAACCTCAACGACGCCCTCAAGGACCAGCCCGACTTCCTCAAGATGGACGTGGTGGACGTTCTCAAGAACGTGGACAAGCTGCCCAAGGACATCAAGACGAAGGTCGTCAACAACGGCGGCGGCCACCTCAACCATTCGTGGTTCTGGGTCTGGATGGCGCCCAAGGACAAGGGCGGCGGCGGCGAACCGACCGGCGACCTGGACAAGGCCATCGGCGCCGCGTTCGGCGACTTCGGCAAGTTCAAGGACAAGATGAAGGCGTCGGCCCTCGGCCGCTTCGGCAGCGGTTGGGCCTGGCTCGTCCTCAAGGAAGGCAAGCTCGAAGTGGTCAGCAGCGCCAACCAGGACAACCCGCTCATCACCAGCGGCGCCACACCGCTCGTCGGCGTGGACGTGTGGGAACACGCCTACTATCTCAAATATCACCAGGACCGCAGCAAGTACGTCGATGCGTGGTGGGACGTGGTCAACTGGAAGGGCGTCGCCGACCGCTATGCCGACGCGACGAAGGGGAAGTGACAACGATCTTTCTCCCTCCCCCCTTGCGGGGGAGGGCCGGGGTGGGGGGTAAGTGTCGTCGGGGACGGCATCCTCCCCCCCACCCCCGACCCCTCCCCCACAAGGGGGGAGGGGAGCATATCACATCAGCCGCAAATCGAACGTCGTATTCACCCAGCGCCAGCCCCACTGCAAGCACGTCTCCGGCTGGCAGTTGACCTTCACCTCGGCCAGGTTGCCGGGACGCACCGCGTCGTCGGGATTGACGATGGTGATGTAGACCAAGTACTGCTGCGTCTGCGCCTCCAGGGCGCCGGTCTTGCCGTTCGGCGCCGCCTTGACCGCGACGGGGCCGCCCGCCTTGCTCGTCAGCGGGAACGGGATGACGTGGGCCTCCGACTCCGGCAGCGGCTCGACCTTGCCCTTGAAATCGCGCCACATCCGGCCCTCGACGCAGATCGTCGCGCCCAGGTCGGCCAGCGGACGGACCCCCTCGGCGTAGCCGCGCTCGCCGCCGGCCCGCACCAGCAGCCAGCCGTCGTCCGCCGCGCCGTCCTTCGACTGCACCACGTAGCCCAGGCCGAGCGGCTCGAACATCCGGTCCAGCACCACCGACAACCGCTGCCGCTCCGAGTCGAACGTCACCGGCAGGTCGTCGGCCGCCCCCGTCGCCGCGTCGCCCTTGAGGTGCAGGCCGGGGACCTGACGCTCCAGGTCCGCGAACACGTCGGCCAACCGCGCGGCGTGGTAGTGGGCCGTCACGCCGCGCTGCAGCAGCCGGCGCGTCTCGTTGGAAGCCGGAGAGTTGCGCTCCAGATTGTCCTTGAGACGGTTGAACTCGGTCGTCGGCAGCGGCAAGCAGACGCGCACCTTGCCCGGCTCGTCGATGGTGCAGAACGGCTGGTCCTCGCTGCGCTCGTAGAATTTGCCGACGTCGTCGATGGTCGGCGCCTGGCCGACCACGCCGGCCCGCGGCGCCAGCAGCACCAGCTCCTCGCGCTGGATCTTGTCCAGCGCCTTCCGCTGAGAGGCGGCCGAGTCGCGCTTGCCCGCCTCCTCGGCGATGGCCTGCGTCAGCTTGTCGCGCTCCGCCCCCGCCGCCATCGTCTCGCGGGTCTGCTCGTCGATCTGCACCTTCTCGGCGGAGGCCGTCTCGTCCGTCGCCGCCTCGGCCAGCTTCTGCTCCAGCTCGATGTTGCGGAAGACAGCCAGCTCCTCGCCCTGCTCCACCTTCTGTCCGGTGTGGACGTTCAGCTTCTCCAGCACGCCGGGGTACTGGATGAACACCTTGACCGAGAAGTCCGGCAGCGCCTCCACCAGCCCCTTGCCGCGCACCTTGTTCAGCGGCAGCGGAACCAGGGCCAAAAACAACACGACGGCCGTCAACGCCAGGCCGGTCACGACGACGCGCCAGCGTTTCATGTCCGGGAGCCTCCCACGCTTGTAGATGTTCTTGCCCAGGCGGTAAATCGGCCAGCACAGCATCGACGCCACGGCGGCGACCGCCAGCATCTGGCCCACCACCTCCAGCTTGTACGGCTTGAGGAACGCGCTGAAGAACCAGATGATGCCGAAGGTCACCACCCACTTGTAGATGTAACTCGTGATCGCGTAGACCACGAACAGGACCCGCCGCCACAGGGCCATGTAGCCCTCCGGCTGCACCTCGATTCCCAGGCACACCTCCTGCACCAGATTGGACAGGAAGCGGTTGGACCGTTCGCGGAGGTTGGGGATCTCCAGCCAGTCGGCCAGGACGTAGTAGCCGTCGTAGCGCATCAGCGGGTTGGCGTTGAAGACCACCGTGCTGACGCTGCACACCACCATCATGGCCAGGGCCAGGTTGTGGATGAACGGCTGCGTCGGCGTGTACCACCAGATCCACGTAGCGATGGCGGCGATGACCAGTTCGACGTAGATGCCCGCCGCGCTGATGATGATGCGGTGCCACTTGTTGGGCAGCGTCCAGGCGTCGGACACGTTGCAGTAGAGGGCCGGCGACAGGCACAGGAGCAAAAAGCCCATCTCGTGGACCTCACCGCCGAACTTCTTGCAGCTGAGGCCGTGGCCGAACTCGTGGATCACCTTGACCACCGCCAGGGCGCCCCACAGGTAGACGATGGTCTTGAAACTGAAGAACTCGTGATAGTCCGGCAGCTTGTCGAGGAACTTGGTGAAGTTGACGGCCACCAGGCCGATGGCGCTGGCCATGAGGACGATGCTGGCCATTAGGAACAGCTGCGTGAAGATCCAGCCGAGCCAGGGGAGCATGCGCCCCAGGATGCGGTCGGGGTCGATGATCGGGATCTTGATGTAGAGGATGTTGGTGAAGGTCTGGATCCATTCCTGGCGCCGCTTCTTCTTGCGCTGCTCGTAGAGCTGCTTGCCGGCGCGCGGCGAATCGTTCTGGGCCAGGCCGCCGTTGATGAGCTGCTGGGCGAAGCCCTCCACGTCCTCCAGCTTCAGCCGGTCGGGCCGGTACTGGGCCTCGTAGGCCTTCTGCGCATCCTCCAGCGTGTGGCCGCCGTCCATGTACTGGAGCAGAAAATGCTCGTTCTCCTTGAGGCGGTAGTAGCGCAGACTGATCGGATCTTTGATGACGTAATAGGTGCGCCCCTCGTACCTGTGCGGCTCGATGGACAGGTCGCGCCGCAGACGGAGCTTCAGCTGCTTGCGTCGTTCCAGTTCACTGGCGGGGGCGGTGTCTTCCATCGGACTCTGTCCCTGAACCCACGTTGCCCCGTTCAGCCGCTCCTCGAAGAGGAGCGCGTCGGCGACGCGCTCCTCTTCGAGGAGCGGCTGAACAATCTATCGCTATCACTTCGCCGCGCCGGTCGGCGGGACGACCAACGTCGCCGTGCCGCCGGGCGTCAGATTGCTGCGGACCCACTCTTCCCGGTCCTTCATCTCCGGCAGGTCGGCCCAAACACGCTCCTGGCGGCCGCCGGCCTCCAGCGAATGCTCGACCAGCGACAACCGGGTTTGCAGCGGCTTGCGCATCACCTCGTCGGGCTGCGGCATCTCCCAGACGAGGACGTAGCCGTCGCGCGAGCCAGTGACGACGAAGGCGGGCTTGTCGTTCGGGTCGAAGGCGCCGCAGGTGGTCGTGCCGAAGGGCGAGACGAACTGGCGCAGCTCCAGGGCGCGGCCCAGGTCGTCGCCGCCCAGGCGCACCGGCGTCCGCCACAGCTGGAGCCGGCCGTCCGAGGCGGAGTTGGTCAGGATCGTGGCGCCGTCCGGCGCGAACAGGGCCATCGTCGTGAAGTTGGCGGCCGCGTCCGGCGCCTGGATGACGCCCTCGATGCCGCGCGTCTCCAGCGACAGCACGCGCAGCTCGCTGCCGTGGTCGAACAGGAGGTGCTTGCCGTCGGCGCTGACGCCCGGCTTGGCCACGTCGCCGCTGCGGTAGGGCAGCGCGGCGCCGGGCACGGCCGTCGGGGCCGCCTTCGCCGCGTCGCCGTCGAGATTGTCGAAGTGGTCGAGCTTCCAGATGCGGATCGTGTTGTCGCCGCCGGCCGAAACCAGTTGCAGCGGCTGACCGTCCGGCTGGGCGAACTGCAGCGACGTGACGAGGGCCTTGTGGGCGGCGCTGAGCGTCAGGAGCAGCCGGCCGTCGGCGACCTTCCACAGACGGATAGCGCGGTCCTCGCCGCCGGTGGCGCACACCAGGCCGTCGGGGCTGAAAGCGACGCAGGTGATCGCCCCCTTATGGCGCTCGGACAGCAGCAGCGGCTTGGCCTGCGTGGCGTCGGAGACGGCCGGGGCGCCCGCCGGCGGCGGCAGCAGGTGATCGAGGTCGATGATGCGGCCGGCGCCGTCGCGGTCGCCGATCAGGACCAGATTGGCGGCGGCCTTCGGGCCGGTGCAGGCCACGGCCAGGACGCCGGCGTGCTCGTCGAGCTGGGCCAGCTGCGCCTGGCTGCCCGACCCATCCGCCCAAACCAACGGGCCTTGCGGCGACGGCCTCTCAGTCTGGACCTCCCAGAAGCGCACGGTGCCGTCCTCGCTGCCGGAAACGATCAGCTTCTTGCCGGTCGGCCCAGGCCGGGCGCTGACGGCCACGCATGTCACCTCGGCCTGATGGCCGGACAGCCGGGCCAACGGCGGCATCGGCCGCGACGGCTGGACGATCGCCGGCTCGCCGACCCACAGGCCCTGGGCGTCCTGCACGGCCGCCAGTGCCTCCGCCCGCAGCTTGAGCGGGTTCTGGATCTGCAAAATCGGGTCGAGGTTCTTCACCGACTCGCCGGGGTGCTTGTAGATCGTCTTGATGACGCCGGGGATCGTCGCGCGGACCTCGTGCAGCTTGAGGATGTCCAGCGAGGCGCTCAATTCCTCGACGGCCACCGTGCGGGCCGCGTCCTTGGCCTTCTCCTCATAGGCGTAGCGCTCGGCGTTGAGCACGTCGGCATAGTAGGCGTCCAACGAGATGACGCCGGTGTTCAATTTGAACAGCCGCTCCGATTCCTTGGCGCGCCGCTCCGCCTCCTGCTTCGTCTTGCCCGCCTCCAGATACTCCTGCTCGGCCGTTACCAGTTTGGCGACCTTGTCGGACACGTCGTTGACCTGAACCGTCGGGTTCACCAGGGCCAGGAGTTCGCCCGGTTCCACCCAGTCGCCCTCATTCAGTTCGTGAAAGCGCTTCTCCTCGAACGCGACCATGACCTTGCCCGGCCGCAGCGGATCGCCCTCGTGCCAGCGGCGATAGACCCCATCGACGACGATCGGGGCCGGTTTCTTGTCCGCCTGCGCCTTCTTCTGCTTCTCCGCCAGGGCCGCCCGGCTGACCGCCTCCTTGAAATGCGACGAATCCGGCCGGTCGATCAGATACAGCCACTCCTGTTCATGGCTGGGATCGGCGGCCGGATCGTCCTTCTCGATCAGGATGGTCAGGAAGGCCACGCGCATCGGCGGCAACTCCGGGCCGGGGTTCTTCGGGTCGGCCGGGGCGTCGGTGCCGATGAAGAGGACGGTGCCGTCGTGCTGGCTGGGCGCGTCTTCCCGCTCGATGGGCGTGAGGCGCGCGTTGGGCAGCACGGTGGCGCCGCCGCGGCCGGCTCCTTCGCCCGCCGGCGCGGCCTGCACGACCTCATCGGCGGCGGTGCTCCCGGCGGAGGGCGCCGTCACGTCGTCCGTGTGCACATTCTTCGGAAAGAACGCGCCGGTCGCCAGCGCCACCAGGGCGAAGGCCCCCGCGCACAGCACCACACAGAGGGCCAGCCAGCGGAACATGAGTCGATCTCCGGGAAGAAAGCGCGTGTCTTTCGGACATCGGCGAGCGGCCGGCGTGAGCCGGCTGATGACGGTTCATCAGCCGGCTCACGCCGGCCGCTTGCCCACTTGTTAGAAGAAGAAAACGACCTTCTCGTAGAGGAATTCAAAGACGCCGTAGAACAGCGAAACGCCCATCGGGTGGTTGTCGCAGCAAATCTTGGCATGGACCTCGACGCCGCTCAAGAGCATCTCCGGCGGCAACATGCTGCCCTTGTCGATGTAATTGGGGTCCGTGGGGTTCACGCCGTCGTTGTCGATGCGGACGTAGGCCAGCACCGACGGCTCGGCCTCGTCCTTGTCCTCCTTGTTCGACAGCGCCTCGCTGCCGATCTTGTCCAGCCGCAGCTTGCCGATGAACTTGCGGGACGGATCGCTGCGCAGCAGGAACTCGACGTCCAGCTCCTTCTTGTGGTCGCCGTGGAACGCCTCCAGGACGTGGCCGAGGTGCTTTTGCGGGATCTTCAACTCGATCTCCCACGGCCCGCCCTTGGCGCCCAGCCACAGGATCTTGTCCGACGGCTTGACGGTGACGTTGGTCAACTCTTCCTTGAAGCTGCTGTTGAGGACCGTCCACTCTCTCTCGTTGCCGTTGAGCCGCAGGGTCTGCTCGTTGGTGAAGGTCGGCGCCTTGAGGAAGAAGTAGCCGGCCCGATCCAGGCCGTGGTCGGCGTCCACGCTCTTCAAGAGCGCCTCCAGCGCCTTCCTCTTGCCTTCGAAGCTGCGACTTGGCGTTCTGCATGTCTTTTTCATTGGCGGCGCACTGCGTGACGTCGAGGTTCTTTTCCTCCTTGCCCTCCGGGTCGGACGCATCGATTTGCCGCCGGAGGTTCTCGATGTCCTGGCGCAGGGTGATGATCTTCTGTCCGAGATCCGGGAAGTCGTACATTTCGACCAGGCTGCGGCCCTCGCCGAACGTTTCGCCCGGCGTCACCTCGAAATGCTCGACGCGGCCGGCCACCGGGGCGTAGACGTAGCAGCGCGTCTGCGGCAGCAGCTTGCCGTTGGATTCGACCTTGAGCGGATAGGGGACCAGGCACAGGATGGAGATGATGAGGGTCAGGGCGACGCAGCAGGCCAGGACTATGGCGCTGGTCGGGCCGCCGACGCCTTCCTGGACCCGGGCCAGCGGCATCCACACCCAGCGGAACGGGATGCGGCGATGCTCGACGGCGTTGTAGAGGGCGCTGGTGGCGTGCTTGGCGACCACGTCGAGGCGGGCCAGGTGCTGCTGCGGCTCGGCCGGCGGCTCGAAGCACTCCATCACGATGGCGGCCCGCGGCGGCTTCTTGCTCTTCATCTCCTTCTCGCGCTCGTCCTTGAGCGGCATCACGGCCAGCAGCTTGCTCGGGCTTTCGGCGAGGTAGTCGTCCAGGGCCTTGAGCACCTGGGGCGGCAAGCTGTCGTCGCGCGTGCCGTTGAAGACGAGCTTCTCGCCCCAGAGCAGGACGCGCTGACAGAGCTTGCGCATGAGGCGGACGGCGTTGGAGCGCTTCTCGACGACGTCGGCGCCGCTGACGGCCTCGATGGAGACGCCGCCGCCGTAGCGGACGGCGACGCTGACGCGGTCGCACTCGATGAGGCGCCGGCCGTTGTTGGCGACCTCGAAGGCGACCTCCTGCGGCCGGAGGCTGCCGTGGACCTGGCGGGTGAAGGCTTCCAGCTGCGTCCAGAGCTGTTCCTGGCCGGTCATCTGGCGGAGCATCTGGGCGCGCTGGTAGCGCGAGGCCAGCTCGGCCATGAGGTGCATGTACTGCTTGAAGCCCGGCACGGCGGCGGGCGGCCGGTTGGGCTGCTGCCACACCTCGATGAGGCCCGTCACCTGATCGTTGAGCAGGATGGGGACGATGAGGAGGAGGAAATCGGTGGTGTTGCCGGCGGAGGCTTTGCCTTCCTCGGGCGCGCCGACGCCGCTGCGCGGCGGCACGTCCATCGGCTTGCCCTGGGCGACGGCCAGGCGCAGCAGCTCGCCGTGCGCCTGACGGATCTCTTCGGACTGATCCAGGCCGATCTGCTGGAGGTTGACCTGATACTGGATCTGGAGGTTGCCCTGCGGAGTGCGCGTCCAGATGGCGCCGGCCGGGGCGGCGAGCGACTCCAGCAGGCGCTTGAGCAATTCGCCGTAGAACACGACCGGCGGCACGTCGGCCTCGCAGAGGCGCGATACCTCTTCGAGGCGTTGGCCGAGCCGACGACGTTCCTGTTCAACCACCTGGAGGTTGACTTTCGGGTCCGGTCCGGGGGTCACGTCTCACCCTCAATGGGGGTAAAGGGGACGGCGTCGGAAGCAGGCATCGCCGGACGCCACGGCTCCCTTCACGATATTGCATCCCGTCGCCGACCGCAAGAACAGTACGCCGTTTCGGGTGACAATCTGGCAACTTTTCACAGTTGGCGAAGATTTTCAGCCTCCCAGACGAGGATTTGCTGCATCAGGTCGCAGGGGTCGGCGTCGGCGTCGTCGGGCAGCGGCCAGGCGAAGCGTTCGACGGCCGCGAGCTGGACCGCGGCGCCTCGGTCGCGTCGGATGCACCATAGCAGGACGAAGCGCGAGACGGCCCGCGCCCGCCGGCAGAGCCGGCGAACCTCCGGCCCGGCGTCGGCGCCCGTCTCCTCCAGACGCTCCACTTCCTCGACCAGCCATTCGATCAGCACGCGCGCCTCGGCGTCTTGCAACCCGCGCGTCAGCGCCTCGTCGTCCAGGACCTGGCTGAGCAACGGACTGACCGGCATTTCGCTCCCCCTTGCCCGTGCGCGCCGCCCCCGCGACGCCCGCCGCGCCTCAGCCCCCGCGATACGCAACACCCATCGGGAAGGGGAGGCTTATAGCGGCCTCCCGGAGAAGGGGCAATGCCAATCCGGTACGGCAAGCGGCGCGGGGGTGAAAGCGAGCGGCGGGCTTTACGCCCGCCGTTTGGGTCGAACCGGCGGGCGTAAAGCCCGCCGCTCGCCACAACCTATTTCGTCGTCAGTTCGTTGCGGACCTGATAGACATGGGGCGTGAGGAGGACCATGTTTTCGACCAGCCGGCGCTCATCGTCGTCCACGACTTGGCCCTGGAGGACGACGGCCTGCCCGTCGATGACGACGCGAACCGAGTCGCGGGAATCGAGGTCCGGCGACTGGGCGATCATCGCCTGCAAGTTGGTTCGCACCTGCGCCCGGTGGGCGGCGGCGGCAGGTCCTTGATCTTCAGCGTGGTGGCGTAGGCCGGCAGACGGCGGATGTTGTAGCCGGCGCCGAACTGGCTGTTCTGCTGGCCGGACGTGGAGCTTGAGATGGAGGCCGTGCCGGTTCGGTTGGTGTTGAGGTTGTACAGGGCGGTGCCGAAGGCGGTGTTGGTGGTCGTGGTGGTTCCGCTCCCGCTGCTGAGGCCCATGGCCAGGGGGTTGGCGTAAGCGGCGCCGAGAAAGCTGGTGGAACCGACCTGGGTGGTTCCGCCGCGCCCGGCGTTCGTGCCCGACGTGCCGCCGAAAGCGGAGTTGCCGCCCCCCGTGCCGCCGAAGGCGGAGTTGCCGCCCCCCGTGCCGCCGAAGGCGGAGTTGCCGCCCATGCTGCCGCCGATGGCGCCACCGCCGCCGCTGCTGCTGCCGAAGCCGGAGCCGCCCCCGATGGTGGTGCTGTTGAACCCGCCGCTGCTCCCGAACGAGCTGGCGTTCTGCGCGAACGCGGGCGCCGCGACCAGCAGAAGGCCGACGCTCGCCAGGCCGAGGGTAGTCCGTCGAAGGTCTCGCCGCATGATCGCACCTCTCTCCGTTCGGACGGGTCCGGCGGAACGAAACTCCGAACCCACTATACAAGATTGTTAACCTCTTCGGCGCCGGTTGCAATGGCAATCAGGGGAATCGTCCCAAGACGTAACCCCGCCGAGCCGTGCAGGACTCACGCACGGACAAGAGGCGGGAGGCGCCGGACAGTCTCTGAGACGGATAGCCTTGAGGAGGCCATTCGCATCGCCCGCTCCCTGGCGCGAAGGCCAGGCGGGAGACCCGGTTTCCATCGAGCATCGAGGCAAGGTCATCCGGCAGCTGGTCCTCAAGCCCGATGGCAAGGTGGCAGAAGAGGCGCTTGTCTGACGGGGACAAAAGAGATCGGGGACAAAAGGGGTCGGCAGTCGATCTAATCGACTGCCGACCCCTTTTCCATTTCGGCGGGAAGCGGGGGCGGGAGCCGCGGGCGTGGCCGCGGGCGAACTCAAGCCGGAACTCTTCGCGGCCTGGCTTCCCGATCCGATGGCCGATGAGCCGGAATGCCGTGATCCTGTTCTACGACGACGAATCGAAGGGGAGCATGGCCGCCCATTACAATCGAAGGCGACTCCTGGGGGATGCGTCGCCCGGCCAATCGCCGCAGCCGATCCGGGCCGCCGGTTCGGCTTCGTCCGGTTCAACGTCTCCGCAGGCGGCCCCGACGACTGAGTTTTCGCCTTCGCCGAGCGGCGGCACGGTCGGCGTCCGCCACGGCGCGACCGACGGAAGGGAAAAGGCGTAAGGAACAGTTTTATCGTTTGGCGAGTGAAAAACATTCCTGATGCCTTTACCCCTATTCTCACTCAAGCAGGCGGCCTACCAGGAGTTTGGTCGCGTTCTCGCAGGACGGATATAATGAACGGTGCGAAAGGGCTGGGGGATGACGGATGGCCCATGACGTGCTCAAGGCGCCCGAGACGGCGTGTCCGACGTGCGGCGGGAACCGCCTTGGCTGGGCCGACGGCGTTCTCAACGGCGGGGCCAGGCTTGCCATCGCTCGGCTTCTTTCCTGGCTTGCCCCATCGTTGCTGCCCCTCCGCCTGCGCTGCACGAACTGCAAGGCGGCTTTTGAGCATCTCCACGTTCTGCCGCGAACCGTGGTGGGATACCACGGTTGCCGGCGGGATTTCGCCGACGGGCTTGTCGCGGGCCGGGTGAGCATGGATGCGTGGAAGGCGAGTCAAAACGAGTATGACTGGCTGGGGCAGGGGGTTTACTTCTGGGAACATGCGCCTGGGCGGGCTTGGCAGTGGGCGCAGGAGCACTACCAGGACGAAGGGGCCGTCGTTGCAGCAGCAGTCCGGTTAGGACGATGCCTTGACCTGGCGGACACGGCCTTTACCGGCTTGCTGCAACAGTCCTACGAAGGTACAGTAGCTTTGTACGCAAGGCAGGGCTGGCCGATGCCGAAGAACGGGGGGAGGGAGTTCAAGCTGCGGAAACTGGACCGCCTCGTCATCGACCGGCTGACGCGGGCCACGGATCGCGCCGACGGGGTCCACTACCAGACTGTCCGCTGCCCTTTCGAGGAAGGCGACCCTGTGTATGGCGGCGCGATGATTCGAGCACAGTCCCATGTCCAAATCGCCGTGCGAGACAAGCGTTGCATAGCCTCCCGCATCTACCGGGTAGACCGGGAAGGAGGGTGAAATGACCAAGAAGGATTTGATCGCGCGGAGCCGCAAGGCGCTCGCGGAGTTCGCCCGGCTGCCACCTGCACAGCAGGTGCAGGAGCTGGTCGCCTCTGGCGCCATCAACGATAGGGGCGAAGTCCTCCTCGGTCGCGGTCGGGGTTCTGGAACGCAAACCGCGGATGAGGAAACCGCCGCGCGCGATGCTGGCTGACGGTCTCACCGCTCAGCGGTAAGCTTGGGGCCGGCCCATTGGGTCGGCCCTTGGCATTGCTCGCCGCCGACCGTCCGGGCTCGTCTGGTTCAACGTCTCCGCAGGCGGCCCCGACGACTGAGTTTTAGCCTTCGCCGAGCGGCGGCACGGCCGGCGTCCGCCACGGCGAGGCCGACGGAAGGGATATAGGCGTCGGGAACAGATTTGTGGTTAAGCGAGTGAAAAAGGTTCCTGACGCACTTTCCACGTCGGCAAAGCCAGGTCTGGTCTCGACCGCGCAGGGCAAACAAAACCGACCTTGACCGCGATGTTGCCAGCAGGGCATCATTGAAGCGCTGGGACCGTTGCGCCGTCCCAGAAGGGAGTACGGCGATTTGGCGGGTGATCGTTCGGATTTCGTACTTCCATGATCGCCAGTCCCGCTTACGAAACCACATCGCCGCGCTGTTCGCCGTCATGGGACTCCAGAACACGAACACCGGCACATGGGAGTCGGCGGCCGTCCCTCTTGCTCAAGCCGCCAACCAGTTGGCTCAAGTTCTGCAGGCGGTTGCCAACCCCCAGAACGTCCCCAACGTGGACCCACTTGCGGCCTTGAACCATCTGTGGGTGTACATCGATCGTGTTTGAGGAGGTTGCCATGATTTCTGACGCCTACTGCATCATTAGTGAAACCACTGAAGACCGATTTGATGAGACGGATAGCCTTGAGGAGGCCATTCGCATCGCCCGCTGCCTGGCGCGAAGGCCAGGCGGGAGACCCGGTTTCCATCGAGCATCGAGGCAAGGTCATCAGGCAGCTGGTCCTCAAGCCCGATGGCAAGCTGGCAGAAGAGGCGCTCGTCTGATGGGGGACAAAAGGGGCCGGGATTCGATTAAATCGAATCCCGGCCCCTTTTCCGCTCCCTTTTCCGCTCCCATCCAAGGCGACTCCTGAGGGATGCGTCGCCCGACCCATCGCCGCAACCGATCCGGGCCGCCCGTCCGGCTTCGTCCGGTTCAACGTCTCCGCAGGCGGCCCCGACGGCTGAGATTTACAGGCCCTGACAAAACTCCTGGGAAGCCTGGATAAACTGGGCAAGCCGTCGGTTTTGTCAGAGCCTCTTAGCCTTCGCTGGGCGGCGGCACGGCCGGCGTCCACCTCGGCGAGACTGACGGAAGGGACAAGGCGTCAGGTAGATTTTTATAGTTTGACGAGTGAAAAAGGTTCTTATCACTTTTCGCCTCCAAGGCGAGACGGGACTCTGGTCGCCGGATGCGGATTAGGTAAGCCCCAAGTCCTCAAGGAGCTTGTTTACGACCTTCGCGAGCGCCTTCTCCCGTTCTTGGCAGAATTCAACGTAGTGTTCCACCGCCCAAAGAGATTGGTCAAGTGGAATACAGTGGGCCTTGAGCACCTCCTGTGGAACCGTTGCAAGGTAGTCGGCCGGTCGGTCGTCGCCGATGCTCTCATTATCCGATCGGTAAAGCAGGGTCAGGTTCCCAAGGCGATCCGCGATGAAGTCGTTCTCCTCGGGGTAAGCGTTGAGGACAGCTCGCGGGAAGATGTGATGAACCTCGATTGGCTCGGCATGAGAACTCAGGAATTTCTGCATAGGAAATGAGCGAGTTTGATGGTGGAGAGAATCAACCAAGAGCGCCAGAAGTACGCCGCCCGCCTTGACGACGTTCTCTGTGAGGTCGTCTTCCTGGGGCACGACCGATTCCGGGCGTTTTGCTTGCGTTTTTACGCTCTTTAGCAGCTCATCTATGTCGCCGGCTGCTGCGGCTCTGGCGTCGGCTTGGGCCTTGTTCTCTGCATCACCGGCATGGTGCCCCCAGATGCTGGCGGCTATCGCCCATCCCAGCCATCTCTTGTCCGTAAGACTGTGGCCTTTCGCGTGGGCGATGGCTGGCGCGAGAAGTAAGTATCGGTACGGAATCCACCCTCCCTCCGGAATGCCAGCTTCACGGAACATTTTGACGGAGGCGCGAAGCGCCGCGCAAGCGTTGTTCCACTCCTTCGCCACATCGGCGAACCCTTCCTTGCCGCCTTTTTTGCGTTTCTCGATGTCCCGATAGCTGATGGTGCCGGTTGCCAGAAACAACGCCGCCCGCATCAGAAGATCCGTGTCCACGAAACCGCCAGTTCGGATTCGATCCTCCTGCCCCTCACGGCCGACGTAGCCATGCAAATCCTTGTGGGTCAGGACCGACCGCGCCTTCTCTCGGAAGTTGCTCAATTGTCCCGTCAGTCTCGCTGCGGCTAACTCGCTCGGACGCAGCGTGATGCCCTGTTGATTCAGCCGCGCAAAGATCTCGATCACGTTGTCGTCGTCGGCATCCGCGTCGATCTCGTAAGCCACGATCTCGTTCTCGAGGATCGCGTTGCGGATCGCGTTGGCGCGGTTGAGCGCCTTCGTGAAAAGCGAATCGCTTGGCTGCACCCATTGGCCAATCGCTTTCAGCACCGCGCCCGTCTCGTCGCCTTGGCGAACGCCTTCAAACAGTACGTGCGCATCCACAAGCAAACCGTCCTTCATCCGGCGGACCATGGCCCGAGACCGGAGGTGGAATGGGTTGTCAAGCCATTCCGACTCAGGGGAAAGCGCCACCAGCAGGTCGGGGTCGAAGGTGTTCTTTCCCATCGCGCGACTCTGGAAGATGACGCGAAATAGAGACGTAAGGCGCTGTTGGCCGTCCAGTACGAACATGGCCCCCGGTCGGACTGGGGCAGCAGCCTCCCGCTCTACTTTGCCCGTTGCCGAATTGAGCAGCCATGTATCCCAAGCTCTGGTCGCAAATGGTGCATCCTCTCCAGACCAGCTGGGCTTCCAAAGGAGCAAAGCTCCCACCGGATACCTTCTGTAAAGCGAATCATGGAGATCACGGACCCTTTCAGGAGACCAACGAAAGCCGCGTTGAAGATCTGGCAAGTGAAGTTCCCCATTTCGCTTGAGCGCCGCGAGGTTGCGAACTTTCCAAGGGGTCGCCTTGATGGTCACGCCGGTCAGTTCGCTCATTTCTGCGCTCCCACAATGTGTGCCTGGAGGGTGTGGCTGCTCCTGCGTAGGATACCATATGTCGTGGGGACTGCAAGCTTTGGCAGCGCTTCTTTGGCCGGGATTCCCGTAGCGGTTTACAGCCCGCACTGGGGGGCCGTGTTTTTGTGCAGAATCTGGTCTGAAGAGGCCGTGGGCCAGTTCGTCGTCGGTCTCGACCTCGCGGCGGAAGAAGTAGCAGAAGGCCGCAGCCAGCAGCGGCGGCCCGGCCGGCGTCGGCGTGCGCAGCAGTCGGCACAGGTTCGGGTAGGCGCCGGCCAGGGCGTCGGCGACCCCGGCCACGGCCCGCCGGGATTCCTCGATCAGCCCCTGCGGGTCGGTGTGCCGTTTGAAGCCGGCCGCCTGGCGGGCGAGGTCCGCGGACGATCCGCCCTGCGTGGACAGCAGCCCCGACTTGCGGAGCCGCTTCAACTCGTCGAGGCAGGCCTGGCGGAACTCGGCGCCTGTTCCGGCAAAGGAGACGGCGTTGCTGTTCAGGAAGACTTGCACCTGCTCGCGGACGCCCTTGTCGTCGCCCGAGGCGAAGAAAACCTTGACGCGGTCGAGCAGCCCGTCGCCGGCCAGGGCGACGCCGAGGGCTTGCCAGGCTCGGTTGTGGGCCTGTTCCAGGGCTTTTGGCAGCGTCCGGCTGTGGTCGCGGAACCGCTGCTCGACGACCTCGACGAACGGGACGATGTTGTCGGCGGAATCGCCGATCACCTGCCGCAGCCCGAAGCCGATCAGCTGGGTGATAAGGGACACGGGGCGTCGCCTCCGGGCGGGAAGATGGGAAACCCGATTGAGTCTAAACGGGCGGGGGCGGGAACGCAAGCAGGTCATCGCCGCCGAAGGAAGAGGAATAATCTCACCGCGGAGAACGCGGAGAACGCGGAGAGGAGAAAGAGAAGAGGTCCAATACGTGCCGTTCCCCTGGCGCTTGTTTTTGTCTTCTCTGCGCTCTCCGCGTTCTCCGCGGTGAAATCTCTTTCACTCGACCGGATGGGTTTCCAAAGGCGCGTCCGTTGCTCACTCCTCTTTCGGCCAGTAGACCGCGAAGCCTTCGGCGTTCAGCCCGATCCGGTAGAGCGACTTGCCGGCCGTGACGTACAGCGTCTTGCGGTCCTTGCCGCCGAAGACGCAGTTGGTCGGCGTCTCCGGGGCCGGGATGAACGCCAGCCGTTCGCCTTCCCGGCTGAAGACGTAAACCCCGCCCTTGTCGCCCTGCCCCGCCGCTGCGTAGATGTTCCCCTTCACGTCCACCACCATGCCGTCGATGCCGCGGTCCTTGCCGAAATCGTACAGCACCTTCTTCGGGCCGACGCTGCCGTCCTCGTGCAGCGGGTAGGCCAGGAGCTGCTGCTTGCCTTTGGGGTTGGCTTCGGCCACATACAGCGTCTTCATATCCGGTGAGAGGATGACGCCGTTCGGCTTCTCCATGTCGGTGATGAGCTGGGTCAACGAGCCGTCGGGGTCGATGCGGTAGACGCATTCGGAGTCGATCTCGCGGGCTTCGTCGCCGACGTAGCGGGGGTCGCTGAAGTAAATGCGACCTTTTTTGTCGATGGTCACGTCGTTGGGGCTGTTGAGCTTCTTGCCCATCCAGCGGTCGGCGAGGACGACGACCTTGCCGTCTTTCTCGGTGCGGGTGACGCGGCGCGTACCGCCGGTGTTGGCGCCCTCGGCGGCGACCAGTCGGCCGTCGGGGTCGAAGTCGAGGCCGTTGGCCCGGCCGCTCGGGCTGCGATACTCCGTCGTCTTGCCGGTGGCGGGGTCGTACTTCATGATGCGATTGCCCTCGTGCGGGTCGGGCGTGATGCCGATGTCGCTGAAGTAGACGCAGCCGCCGGGACCGTAGGCGGGGCCTTCGGTGAAAGCGCCGTCGCCCCACACCTTTTCCAGCTTGGCGCCGGGCGGCACGATGCCGGGGTTGGCGTCGGGGGGGTCGGCGGCGAGCAGCGCGGCCAGCAGCACAAAGCCAGTCATGTCGGGTTCCTCCGGGACTGCCGGCCATCGTGACGCGGCGCGGCGCGCCGTGCAAGCGTTTTCTGGGTCAGGATGGAAAAATGGCCGCACCGTGGGAAAAGACCCGAGCGGGCCTTGCCAGGTGCGGCGGTCACCGTGTGGCGGCGGATGTGTTAAGGCGAGAGGCGGGAAATACCTTACCCGTAGCCGCATTCTGGCGAATGCGGGTGAATGGCTGTCAGCCCGCATTCTGGCGAATGCGGCTACGGGTATCATTCCCGCTGCCGCTCGCCTAATGGCAGCTGCCCGAGGAGGCGGGTGCGGTAGCAGTGGGTGGGGCGTCGGGAGGCAGAACCCAGCGGGCGCCGTAGGCCAGCGCGACGGCCGTCAGCCCCAGCAAGAGCAGCGCCAGCAGCGCCAGCAGTGCGCGGCGCAGCCAGCGCCGTTTGCGCCGGGGCGGCGGGGCTGTTTCGGCGGCGCGGCCCGCATGTTCCGTAAGCCAGCGCAGCGCCGAATGGGCCGCCGTGTATACCAGGGTCGGCGGCACGTCCGCGGGCGCCTGGGGCCGTTGAATGAATAAGATGAATGGGATGGATTCCGGCCCCAGGCCTTGCCTCCGCAGCCGGGAACGCAGACGCGCCCGCGCCCGGGACAGCCGCGACTGGATCGTGCCGACGGGACAGCCCAGCTCGCGGGCCGCCTCCTCGTTGGTCTTGCCTTCCAGATGACAAAGGATAAAGGCGTCGCGGTATTCCAACGGCAGCCGCGCTACCTCGGCGTCCAGGCGCGGCCGCAGCTCCTCCCAGGACAGGCGCTCGGATGGGTCGGACGCCATCTGCTCGGCGCGCGCCCTGCCCGCGACTCGCTCCCGCTCCGCCCGCCGTGCCGCGCGCAGCCTTATGCGAAGGGAGGTTCGGTACGCCACCTGGTACAACCACGCGCCGACGGCCTCGCCCCGCCCGATCGAGCCGCACTTCTGCGCCAGGGCGAGGAAGGTGGTCTGGAATGCGTCCTCGGCCCCGTGTTCGTCGCCCAGCACGCGGCGACACACGCTCAACACCATTGGCCCATGCCGCCAGACGAGCAGCTCGAACGCCGCCTCGTCCCCCGCCTGGAAGCGGTCGAGCAGCTGGCCGTCCATCGCGCCGCCGGGCGACAGTCGAAGAACCTGGCGGGCGTGACCGAGCAGGGTCTGGAGCGTGTGCATGGGGGAGTTCCTGCCGCAGCGGGGCGTTTTCTATTGGGGGTAGAGGCCGCCGTGAGGAATACCCTTCCCGGATTCTTGCCCCGTCCCGAAACGGCCCGAGAAGTTTGCGTCTCCCGCCCGTATTCGCTACACTTTAGCGCGCCGAATTCTCTTCGCCCGCAGATCATCACGAGGCCCGCCAACCATGCCCGAACCCACCCCGCCGCGGAAGGTCGGTTGCCCCGTCGTGGTCCTCTCCCTGAACGAGGCGCAGATCAACAGCGACGCCATCGCCGAATCTCTCCGGGACGAACTGCTCACCCTCTACCAGGCCGTCGGCGCCGTCCACGCCGTCATCGACTTCCGGGCCGTGCAATACCTGTCCAGCGCCGGTTTCCGGCCGCTGCTCAGTCTCAACCGCAAGGTCCGCGAGCGCGGCGGTCGGATGGTGCTGTGCCACATGCAGCCGCAGGTCGAGGAGGTCTTTTCCGTCACGCGCCTCATCGACCCCGACGGCACGGGCCGCGCCGCTTTCCTCGCGCACGCCACGGCGCCGGCCGCCGTCGCTCACCTGTATCAGCACGAAGCCCTGTCCGAGCCGCGACCGTGAGGGAGCGGGGAAGGTGCAGGAACCGTCCGCCGCTCCCTCACGGTCGCGGCTCGGACAGGTCGTTACGGCTGCTCGACGGTGATCGTCAGCGGAGCGCTGGTGATCGTCACGGCCCCGTACCCTTCGTCGGCCGGCGTCGCCGCGGCCGGCGCCGGCGACACGGTGGTCTTGTAGCTGGCCGTCAGCACGTACTTGCCGGGCGCCAGCCAGTAGGCGTTGTGCGAGCCTTTGAACCCGAACGCCAGGCTCGTGATGGACACGGTCTGGCTCTGGTCGTGTTCCAGGGTGATGGTCTTCGGCGCGATAATCAGCTTGTTCGTGATACGGCCCTTGAGTTCCACGGTCAGCGCATCCGGCCCCTGCAAATCCAGGTCGATCACGTTGGTCGTGCCGCCCATGCGGATCTGAATGTCGCGGCCGCCCGTGTTCTTCAGTTCCAGGCTCAGGTCCACCGTCGCGGCCGGCGGGTAGTCGCCGGCTTCCACCATTTTGCGCACGTCATCCGCTGTCTTGCCGCCCAGATCCAGCTTGTACGACGCCTTGTTGCTGGTCAGGGTCGCCTGCACCGGCACGCCGGGCGGGTCGGTCTTGCCCTTGTCGGCCTCGCATTGGGGCGTCGCCTCAAGACCGCGCCCCAACGCGCCTGCGCACAGCACCGGGGCCGCAAAGAGGCACAACATCGCCCATTGTTTCGTTCGCATCGCCCCACCTCCTGTACGCTCCGCGGAAAAGGATCGGCCGTCCGAGCGGCGACCGCCCGGCGTCCGCCGATTGTTATACGCGGCGGCGGATGGCAGCGCCCGCGCAGCTGGGAAGGTCGTCCTTTTTCGCGGAGAATGCGGGAATCTTTCGTGATTTTCTTTGAAGCGCGCGGGGGAAGTCTCTAGAATGCTTTTGTCCAGCGTTCATAATGGAATATCCGTGGACGAGCCACCCCACCCTTTACCTCAGCGGGGCGACGCCGCATGGATGAACTACAGCACGAGTGCGGCATAGCCGCGATCTACCACCTGCCGGGGACCGCCTCCGAGCTGGGGTCTCTGGCCGGGCCGGAGCAGGTGTCCCGCCTGATGCCGCGGCTGCTGCTCGACCTCCAGAACCGCGGCCAACTCGCCGCCGGCTTGGCGTCGTTCAATCCGCAGCGCGAAAAGATCCTCGACACCTACAAGCAAATCGGCACGGTCATCGAGGCCTTCCGCCTCAACCACCACGCGAAGTACGACAGCATCATGGAGGAGTTCGCGGGCCGGGCGGCCATCGGCCACGTCCGCTACGCCACCTGCGGCGCCACCGACCGCAGCTACGCCCAGCCGTTCGAGCGGCACCACGGCTGCAAATGGAAATGGTTCGCCTTCGCCTTCAACGGCCAGCTGGCCAACTTCGCCGAGCTCCGCGACGAACTCCTTACCCAGACCGACTACCACCTCACCCGCAACATCGACACCGAAGTCATCATGCACTACCTCAGCCACGAGCTGAGCCAGTGCGGCGACGACCGGCCCGATCTGGTCGAGGTCTTCCGCAACCTGAGCCGGAAGTTCGACGGCGCCTACAACCTCGTCTTCCTCAACGCGATGGGCGACATGGTCGTGCTGCGCGACCCGAACGGCTTCCGCCCGCTCTGCTACGCGCAGGACGGCAACCTGTTCGCCGCCGCCAGCGAGAGCGTCGCCCTGTTCAATCTCGGCTTCAAGGAAGTGAAGTCGCTGGAGCCGGGCCAGATGATCGTCGTGCAGGACGGCGAGATTCGCCATGAAGCGATCGACCCGGACGCCCCGAAGAAAACGCCGTCGCACTGCTTCTTCGAGTGGATCTACTTCGCCAACGTGGCCAGCACGCTGGACGACCGCAGCGTCTACCTGACGCGGGCCGCGCTGGGCCAGGAGCTTGCCCGGCAAGAGCGGCTGCTGGACAAGGTCCCGCTCGACGAGGATACCATCGTCGTTCCGGTGCCGGACACCGGCAAGGCCGCCGCCGACGCCATGGCGTTCGCCTTGAAGGTGCCGTCGGTCGAGGGGCTGATCCGCAACCGTTACATCGGCCGCACCTTCATCGAGGGCCAGAACCGCGCCGAGCGCGTGCAGCTGAAATACACGCCGCTGCGCGAGGTGCTGCAAGGCAAGCGCGTCCTGCTGATCGAGGACACGATCGTTCGCAGCACGACGATGAAGGCGCTGCTGCACGACCTGCGCGAGCGCGGCGGCGCCCGCGAGATCCACGTCCGCATCGCCTGCCCGCCGATCATCGCGCCGTGCTTCTACGGCATCGACATGTCCACGGTGCGCGAGCTGTTCGCGCCGCGTTTCATGCACGGCGCCCGCCTGACCGAGGCCGAGCAGAACGCAATGGCCGCCGAACTGGGGGCCGACAGTCTGTTCTACCTGCCGCTGGAGGCCGTCGCCCGCTGCATCGGCCTGGACGCGAGCCGGCTCTGCCGCGGTTGCCTCACCGGCAAATACCCGACGGCGACCGGGGAAAAGCTGTATCAACTCTCGCTGCGCAACCGCAACGGCTCCGTCAACAGCCGCACCTACGAGTTGGCCGCCGCCACGCCGCACACGTGACCGCTCGCCGATTCGCCTTGCTTGGGAGGCGGCCCTCCCCTATGCTCCGTCCCCGACGGCGGCGACTTCTCCTTTCGCCCAGCGGTTCGGGAACAAGCCATGCCCATTCGGGACAAAGCGGAGGCGCTAAGGACCGACGCCCTCAACGGCTTTCTCCGCCGCTGGCGGCGGAACGCCTCTCACGCGGGCCTCGTGGCGGTGGTGCTGACGGTCCTCGCCGCCGCCGTGGTGGTGTTCGCGCTCTGCGCCTGTCAGGGCATCGTCGGGTCGGGGCAAACCTTCCCGCCGACCCCCCACTAACGACTCCCGAGATCCCCGGTATGCACCTGCGCGATTACACCTTCCTCGGGACCACCCGCAGCTTGTGCCCCGAGTGCCGCCGGCTCGTGGACGCCAAGATCATCGTCCGGGCCGGCCGCGTCTACTTCCGCAAGCGCTGCCCCGAACACGGCGCCGTCGAGGAGCTGGTCTGCTCCGACGTGGCGTATTACGACCGCAACGAATTCAGCCAGCCGGCGCGGACGCCGCGCGCCTTCGGCGCCCGCGCCGACAAGGGCTGCCCCTACGACTGCGGTCTCTGCCCGGAACACGAACAGCACACCTGCATCGGCCTGATCGAAATCACGTCCAATTGCAACCTCAAATGCCCGATGTGCTTCGCCGAGTCCGGCCCCGGCGGCCAAAACGTCGATTTCGAGACGTACACGCGGATGGTGGACCGCTATGTGAGTCTCGAAGGCGTCGCCGATGTGCTGCAGCTGTCCGGGGGCGAACCGACCTTGCACCCCGAGCTGGTGCGCATGGTTCGCTACGCCTATGAGCAGCCGATCCAGGCCGTCATGATTAACACCAACGGCGTCCGCCTGGCGCACGACCCGGCGCTGCTGGAACAGCTGGCGCCGATGCGCGACCGGCTGGAAATCTACCTCCAGTTCGACGGCTTGGAGGATGCCGCCTACACGAAACTGCGCGGCGAGGCGCTGCTGGAGACGAAGCTGGCCGCGCTGGAGGCGCTGCAGCGGCACGACCTGCGCTGCACGCTGGTTTGCACCGTCGATCACAATGTCAACCTGCACGAAGTCGGCCGGGTGCTGCGGTTCGGCCTGGCGCGGCCGATCGTGCGCGGCGTCAGCTACCAGCTGGCGACGTACTGCGGCCGCCACCTCGACCCGCGCGACCTGGACAAACGCGCCACCATGCCGGACGTGGTCAAGGCGATCGTCGCGCAGACAGACGGCCTGGTTGCGGAGAGCGACTTCTACCCGCTGCCTTGTGCGCATCCGAACTGTCACATGATGTGCTATTTGTACCGCGGCGGCGCGGCGCCGATCCCGATCAACCGATTGATCGACGTGCGCCAGCACATGGACCTGATCGCCAACAGCATCGTCTACACGCCGGCGCGGGCGCGACAGCTGGCGTCGCGCGCCCTGGAAGCGGGGGTCGGCTGCGGCTGCGGGCCGAACGGCTGCGGCCCTGCCGACTCCACGCAGAACGAGTTCCTGGTCAAGGCGCTGGCGGAGAAGCTGAGCGGCCAGGACGTGTTCCGTGTCACGCTGACGGCGTTCCTCGATGTCCACAATTTCGACACGCGGCGCGTCATGAAGTGCTGCCTGGCCCACATCCTGCCGAGCGGCCACGTCGTTCCGTTCTGCGCCTACAATACGCTCTACCGCGACGGCTTCGTCCCGCTGCCGCCGCTGGCCGACGAAGAGCGACAAAAGCAATCCCTGAATCTGGTGCATTCGTGACGCCGGGCGACTATCGCCGGCTGGCCTACGGCGGCTTCATGCTGCTGGGGATGGTCGTGTTCCTGCTGGCGCGGCGGATGCTGCCGGGGCCGGCCGGGTTGTCGGCGGTGCCGTGGCGGAAGCGGGCCGGCCTGCTGCTGGCGGCGTTCATCGGCGGCTCGCTCGGCGGCAAGCTGCCGTTTGCGATCTCGGCCTTCTCCGCCTGGCTGTCCGGCGCGCCGCCGCTGGATGGCCGATCCGCGGTCGTCGAATTCATCTCGGCCTGGACGGGCGACGGCAAAACCATCGTCTGCGGCCTGATCGGGGCGTACCTCGCAGTGGAACTGGCCAAGCGGCTGCTGGGCGTGCGCGTCAAGACGGGCGACTCGTTCGCCGTGCCGCTGGCGCTGGCGCTGGCGGTCGGCCGCTGGGGCTGCTTCTTCAACGGCTGCTGCTACGGCGTCGAAACCACCCTGCCGTGGGGCGTCTGGTTCGAGGTTCCCGGCGCCGACGGGGCGTTGCACTGGGTGAAATGCCATCCGACGCAGATCTACGAAAGCATTTTCCATTTCACAATGGCGATCGCGCTGCTCTGGCTGACGATCCGCGACCTGCTGCCGCGGCAGCGGTTGAAGCTATATCTGATCGCGTATGGCGTCTACCGCTTCCTGACGGAGTACATCCGGCCGGAGCCGCGCTACTGGCCGGGGCTGACGTTCTACCAGTGGGCGGCGCTGGGGCTGACGGCGGGGCTGCTGGTGCAATGGTGGACCGACTCAGCCCCGAAGGCCGGACGGAAATCCCTTGCTTGCGCCGCGGGCTGGACCGATGATGGGATGCACGGCGGGCTTGTCAAAGATCGGATCGCGGCCGACGAATAAGGCCGTAGCATCCCGACGCCTCCCGCGGAGTCGCCTCATGAGCTGGAAGGACAAAGTCGTCGCTCTTTACAAGCGATTCGGCGCCCCGGCCAAGTTCGCGGCCAAATTGGTCCTCGGGGCCGTCGTGCCGGGCGGCTTGGCCGTCGTCGAGCTGGTCGGCGCGGCGCTGGACTGCGTTCACGAAACCGTCCGTGACCAGATCGAGCTGGACGAAGCCAAGATGTCGGCGGTTTCGGCGGGCGACCTCCAGCGCCTGGAAGGCGTGCTTGATATTCTGAGCGGCGACCTCGGGGCGCTGACGGCCCAGATGGCGGCGCTGGAATCGCTGCCGGACGTGGCGAAGCAGCAACTCGACGTGGCCCTGGCCACGGACGACCGCTGCCGGGCCGCGCTGGGCAAGCTCGACGGCCTGGCCAAGGGCTTCGACGTGCTGCGCGAGCAGAATTCAAAGATCCTCAAAGGGCAGGGCTACGCGGCGGGGATGCTGGAGGAGATGTTGCCGCTGATGCGGCGCATGGCCGGCGTCGCCGATTACGTCGAAGAGCTGCACGCGGCCGGCGTTTCGGGAGAGCAATTCCGCGTCCTGCTGGGCGTGTTCCGCGAAGGGCAGCGCGACCTGGGGCAAGGGCGGATCGCCGAGGCCAGGGCGAACCTGTTGGAGGCGTCGCAAGCGAGGCCGAACTCGGGGACGGCCGCCGTGGCCCTGGCGGCGGTGCAGGCGGCGGACCACGACCTGGCGGGGGCGGCCACGTCGCTGGGCCGGGCGGTGCGGCTGCGGCCGCGCGACGCGGAGCTGGGCGAATTGCACCGCCGTGTCACGGAAGTCAGCCGCGGGGCGACGCCGCCGGAGAAGCCGCGCGGGACGGCCGCGCCGCCGAAGGTCGGGGCCGTGCTGGACGGCTGGCAGCTGGAACAACTGCTGGGCCGCGGCGGCTGGGGCCAGGTGTTCAAGGCCGCGCGGAGCGGTGAGGAGCGGGCGCTGAAGGTGATGCACCCGGAGCTGTCGCGCGACCCGCTGTTCGTGGAGCGGTTCAAGGCCGAGATCCTGACGCTGGGCGGCCTGCGCGGCCACCCGCACCTGGTCGAAATCCACGGCTTCGGCATGGACGCGGGCTGCTGGTACTTCCTGATGGAGTTCATCGACGGCGTGTCGCTGGAACAGTACCTGTTGCGCAAGGGGCCGCTGTCCGTTGCGCAGGCGGTCCCGCTGTTCGCGCGGGCGGCCGACGGCCTGGCGCTGGCGCACGGCCGCGGCGTGGTCCATCGGGACTTCAAGCCCGCGAACATCCTGCTGCGGAAGCCGAACGGCCAGCCGGTCGTGGTGGATTTCGGGCTGGCAGTGCTGGCGGGCGGATCGGGGCTGACGAAGACGGGTCAATCGGCCGGCTACACGCCGATGTTCGCGGCCCCGGAGCAGCTGCGCGGCAAGCCGGCCGACGCCCGGACGGACGTTTACGCGCTGGCGGCGTCGCTGTTCTACGCGCTGAATTACGACAAGCCGCATCTGCGAGAGCCGGATCAGTATGAGCCGGAACACGCGCCGGAGGCGCTGCGAGAGGTGCTGACGCGGGCGCTGCATCCCAAGCCGGAACGGCGGTACGCGAACGCCGGAGAGTTCCGGGAACGGCTGGCGGCGTCCACGAACCTTCCGGGGCGGGGAAACCCCGCCCCTACCGAGGCAACGCCGCCCGGCGGTAGGGGCGGGGTCTCCCCGCCCTCCGCGGTTCAAGGACTGGACGCGATTGCCACCAAGCCGCAACGAAAGGCGGGCGACCTCTACACCAACTCGCTGGGCATGAAGTTCGCCTGGATACCGCCGGGCACGTTCCTCATGGGCAGCCCGCCGAACGAGCCGGAGCGCGAGGATATTGAGACGCAGCACCGGGTGACGCTGACGAAGGGCTTCTGGATGGGGGTCCATCAGGTGACGCAGGCGCAGTGGCAGGTGGTCCTGGGTGCCAACCCCAGCAACTTCAAGGGCGACTCCCTGCCGGTTGAGGACGTCTCCTGGGACGACTGCGTGGCCTTCTGCGAGGCGCTGGGTCGGAAGGACGGCAAGGCGTACCGGCTGCCGACGGAGGCGGAATGGGAGTACGCCTGCCGGGCCGGCACGACGACGCCGTTCCACTTCGGCGCCACGATCTCCACGAATGAGGTGAACCACAACAACAGCCTAAGGACGACGACGCCGGTGGGGAGCTTCCCGGCCAACGCCTGGGGTCTGTACGACATGCACGGCAACGTCTGGGAGTGGTGCCAGGACTTATGTGCCCCTTATCAGGCAGGAGATATAAGCGATCCTCTGAATCAAACAAACGGCGAAGCTCGCGTGGTGCGTGGCGGCTGCTGGTACTACCGTCCGAAGGGCTGCCGCGCCGCCTTTCGGACCGGGTACGCGCCCGGCTACCGCTTCGGCCACTCCGGCTGCCGCGTCGTCCTGTGCCTGGACTGATTTGTGTTCCTCGTTTCCAGCCCCGGAGGGGCGTCGGTCAATAGCCAGGTGCGTGAGCCCCTGGAGAGCGGCGTTGTCCCTCCTTCGATCCAGCCCCGGAGGGGCGGCGGTAAATAGCCGGGGGTGTCAACCCCGCGAAGCCTTGACGGGTCAAACCAACTGCAAGTCTCCCGATCCCTGCCGCCGGGACCGGCGAGGGGCCGGGTCGAACTGGTCGATTTTGACCGTTCCCTTGGGGAACCTGGCCAGAACCTCCAGCTCGCCGCCCAGAGCCTTGACGATCTTGCGCAGCGTCGATATCTGCATATCGGCCTGCTTTTCGAGCTTGGACAGGCTCGGCTGCTTCATGCCGAGCGCCTCGGCGACCTCCTGCTGGCTCTTGCCCGCCGCTCGCCGGACCTCGCCGAGCAGCAGTTCCGCGAGCAATTGCTGGGCACGGCGAGACGCCCTCGCTTGAGTCTTCTTCGTGGTCGTTTGTTTGACCAGGTCGTCGAATGATTTGGCCATAATGCTTACTTTCTCCCCTTCTTCTTCACCTTCAAGACCGCCAAGTGGGCGTCGAACAATTCGTCGGCCTTGGCGATCAGCCGATTGTAGAACCGCCTTTGGTTGACGCCTGACTTGTCGCCGGCGACAAGCAGAATGCCGGCGCGATTGGGGTCGAACGCAAACGCCACGCGCAGGACCTTATCCGCCGTGTCCGCCCGAAGCTCCTTCATGTTGGCATGTTTCGAGCCGTTGAGCGTGTCGGCGTGAGGCCGGCCCAGCTTCGGCCCCAGGCGTTTCAGCAACTCGACTTTGGCGATCAGTTCGACCTGACCGTCCTCGCCCAGGTCGGTAAACCACTCGTCAAACTCGTCGGTCGTCGCCACAGGCCACATGAGCGGACTATAGCTTATAGGCTATGGACGGTCAAGGGCCTTTGCGGCCGAACGGCGCTTTCATAAGGTTCGGGCGAAGCGCGACAAGGCGTCGCTTCCCTCGCTCTCCCTTCGGGCCGGCAGGCGTCCGTCTTTACAGCCTCGCGCACACTGATAGACTTAGTGAAGATTGTCGCCCGTTCCCGGTGAGCGCAGGAACCCGCCATGTCCGCCGATCCCTCCACCGTCCCTCCGGCGATGTCTGGGACCGCGCCGCCGACCGCCCCCAAGCGCTCGGGAACGGAGGTCATCAAGGAGAACAGCCAGGCGCTGCGCGGCGACATCACCTCGGAATTGCAGCAGGACACGCCGAAATTCAACGACCAGAACAAGCAGCTGCTCAAGTTCCACGGCACCTACCAGCAGGAGGACCGCGACGCCCGCAAGGCCCGCCGCGCCGAAGGACTCGGCAAGCATTACATGTTCATGGTCCGCTGCAAGATCCCCGGCGGCCGCGTCCTGCCCGACCAGTACCTCGCGCTCGACGACCTGGCCGGCAAGTACGCCAACGGCACGCTGCGCTTCACCACGCGGCAGGGCATCCAGTTCCACGGCGTCCTCAAGGGCGACCTCAAGGCGACCATCGCCGGCATCAACGCCTGCCTGCTGACCACGCTTGGGGCGTGCGGCGACGTGGAACGCAACGTCATGGCCTGCCCCGCCCCACACCGCCACGACGGCGTCCACGAGGAATTGCAGGCGACCGCCGCCCGACTGGCCGCCCACCTGGCGCCGCGCACCGGCGCCTACCACGAGATTTGGCTCAACGGCAAGCCGGTGTCAGGAGTCAGGAGTCAGGAGTCAGGAGTCGGCACGAACGGCGAATCTGCTTCGGCTCCCGAAGCCGAACCGATGTACGGCAAAGTCTACCTGCCGCGCAAGTTCAAGACGGGTCTGGCGGCGCCGGAAGACAACTGCATCGACGTTTACGCTCAGGACCTCGGCCTGCTGGCCGTCGTCGAACACGGCAGCATCGTCGGCTATAACGTGCTGGTCGGCGGCGGCATGGGCATGACGCACGGCAACACCGCCACCTTCCCTTACCTGGCGAAGCCGATCTGCTATGTCCCCGCCGGCGACGTGGTCCACGCCGCCGAGTCGGTGGTGAAGCTGTTCCGCGACCACGGCAACCGGGCCGACCGCCGCCGCGCCCGCATCAAATACGTCGTCCACGACTGGGGCGTCGAGCGCTTCCGCGACGTGCTGGCCGGCTACCTCGGCGGCGCGCCCGCCCTGCCCCGCCCCGTCGAGGTCGGCGGGCACGATTTGCACCTGGGATGGCATCCGCAAGGCGACGGCAAATGGTACTACGGCCTGAGCATCGAGAACGGGCGCGTCAAGGACGAGGGCGCGCTGCGTCTCCGCTCCGCCATGCGGGCCATCGTGGAGCGCTTTCGTCCGGAACTGCGGCTGACGCCGAACCAGGACGTGCTGCTCTGCAACCTCGGCGGCGGCGACCTGCCGGCCCTGGAACGGGTGCTGGACGAGCACGGCGTCTCGCGGCCGGAGCAGCGCACCAACGTGCGGAAGCTGAGCATGGCGTGCCCGGCGATCCCGACGTGCGGCCTGGCCCTGTCCGAGGCGGAGCGGTCGCTGCCCGGCATCCTCGACGAGCTGGAAGTCGAGATGAAAAAGCTGGGCCTGGAGGACGAGGTCCTCAGCGTGCGCATGACCGGCTGTCCCAACGGCTGCGCTCGCCCCTACCAGAGCGACGTCGGAATCGTGGGCCGCAGCGGCGACAAGTACGTTCTCTACGTCGGCGGCCACGTCCGCGGGCACCGGCTGAACTTCGAGTTGAAGGACCTCGTGCCGCGCCAGGACCTCGTGCGATTCTTGCGACCGCTCCTGGTGCATTTCAAACAGGGGCGGCGGCCGGGCGAGTCATTCGGCGACTATTGCCACCGCCTGGGTCAGGAACGCTGCCAGGCCCTGCTGCGCGACTACCAGATTTGAGGCCGATCACCCCTGTCCCCAGGTGACGATAAGCGCGACGGCGGCCGCGAACATGACGGCCGCCGTCGTCCAGCCCAGCACGTTGATCGACCCGCTGTTGATGCGCTTGCCCATGACCGCCCTGTTGTTCGACACCAGCATAATCACCACCAGCAGCGGCGGCGCCAGGAAGCCGTTGAGGACGGCCGTCCAGAACAGGGCCGTCACCGGGTTGATTCCCATGTAATTGATGCAGCGCCCCGCTCACGGTCGCGCCGACGATCAGGGCGTAGAACCGCTTGGCGCCGGCCAGCTTCTTGTCCAGGCCGGACTTCCAGCCGAACGCCTCGCAGAGGGCGTAGGCGCTCGACCCCGTCAAGATCGGCACGGCCAGGAAGCCGGCGCCGACCAGTCCCAACGTCAGCAGGAGCGAGGCCGCGTCGCCGGCCAGCGGCCGCAACGCCACGGCCGCGTCGGCGGCGGTTTGCACGTCCGCCCTGCCGTTGCGGCCCAGGGTCGCGGCCGTCGCCAGAATGATAAAATACATCACCGCGTTGGAAAAGAGCATACCGATGTTGACGTCCCAGGCGGCGTAGCTCAGCTCCGCGTCCGTGGCGCCCTTCCGCCTCCAGAGGCGCTTGCGAGTCAGCGCCTTTTTTTCCTCCACTTCCTGGCTGGCCTGCCAGAAAAAGAGGTACGGCGAAATGGTGGTGCCGAGGAGGGCGACCAGCGTCGCCAGAAAGCCGGCGTCGAATCGCAGCGTCGGGATGAACGTGCCCTTGAGGACGGCCAGCGCATCGGGCCGGGCGAAAAACGCCGAGGCGATGTAAGCCAGAAGGGCCAACGTCAACCACTTGAACGTGCGGGCGATCAGCCGATAGGAGCCAAAGGTCTGCAAGACGAGGATCGCGACGACGACGAAGGGGACGAAGACGAGCAACGGGACGGATGGGATGAGCAGATTCATGCCGGCCGCGATGGCGCCGAGGTCCACGCCAGCGTTGATGGTGTTGGCGGCCAGCAAGACGAAGACGACGGGGAAGAGCAGCCAGCGCGGGTAGTGGTGGCGCAGCACGCCGGCCAGACCGCGGCCACTTACCAGACCCACCTTGGCGCAAATGTACTGGACGGCGGCCATGAGCGGGAACGTCAGCCACGCCGTCCAGAGGGTGGCGTAGCCGAAGGCGGCGCCGGCCTGGGCGTACGTGCCGATGCCGGACGGGTCGTCGTCCGAGGCGCCGGTGACGAGGCCCGGGCCGAGGAGCATGAAGAAGCGGACGACGGGGCTGCGGACGCGCTTGAGCCGGGCCTCCAGACTGCCCGCGACCGGAACGGGATCAGAGGTCTGGGCGGATGAAGACATCGTTCGGAGATCCGTAGTGGCGATGAAGGCCGCGTCGCTTCTTCCTCTTGCAAATGACATGCCGTCGTGCCGGCCCCCTCCCGGCGGCGGCGATCCTTGTAAAATGGTTCATCGCCCGGAAAGAAGGATCGGCGCATGAAAGTTCTGGTGCTCGGCAAGGGCGGCCGCGAACATGCCCTGGTGTGGAAACTGGCCCAGTCGCCGCGGGTCGAGCGCGTCTATTGCGCCCCCGGCAACGCCGGCACGGCCGAGGACGGCGTCAACGTCCCGCTGGAACTGGACGACTTCGACCGTCTCATCCGCTTCGCCAAAAAGGAGGGCGTCGGCTTCACCGTGGTCGGCCCCGAGGATCCGCTGGCGCGCGGCGTCGTCGATGCGTTTCAGAAGGCCGGGCTGCGCATCTTCGGCCCCACCAAGGAGGCGGCCCGGCTGGAGGCCAGCAAGGCGTTCGCCAAGACGCTGATGCGCCATGCCGACGTGCCGACGGCGGAATTCAAGATCTTCGATCACCCCGATCCGGCCCGCCACTACATCGAGACGCGCGAGTATCCCGTCGTGGTCAAGGCCGACGGTCTGGCCGCCGGGAAGGGCGTCGTCGTCTGCTCCACGAAGGAGGAGGCGATCGCGGCCATCGACCGCATCATGGTGCGCGAGGAGTTCGGCCGCGAGGCGGGGCGGAAGGTCGTCATCGAGAAGCGGATGGAGGGCGAGGAGCTGAGCATCCAGGCGCTGGTGTCGGGCCGGACCATCGTGGCGCTGCCGCCGATGCAGGACCACAAGGCGGCCTTCGACGGGGACACAGGCCCGAACACCGGCGGCATGGGCGCCTACTGCCCCGCGCCGCTGGCCAAGCCGGGGCTGCTCGATGCGGTGGAGCGCGACGTGCTGACGCCGACCGTCCACGCCATGAAACGCGGCCGGAGGCCGTTCCGCGGCGTCCTCTACGTCGGCCTGATGACGACGCCGCAGGGGCCGCGCGTGCTGGAGTACAATTGCCGCTTCGGCGATCCGGAAACGCAGCCGCTGATGATGCGTCTGCGCACGGACCTGCTCGACGTGCTGGAGGCGGTGGTGGACGACCGGCTGGAGGAGCTGCCGGCGGGCCTGGAATGGGACCCGCGGCCGGCGGTGTGTGTGGTGATGGCGGCCAAGGGCTACCCCGGCAAGTACGAGCGCGGCCTGCCGATCCTGGGCCTGGCGGAGGCGGCCCGACTGCCGGACGTGAAGGTGTTCCACGCCGGCACGCGGCGCGACGGCGACCGCGTGCTGACCGACGGCGGCCGCGTTCTCGGCGTGACGGCGCTGGGCGACACGCTGGCCGATGCGAAGCGCCGGGCCTACGAGGCCGTCGCTGTCATCCAGTTCCGCGACGCTTTTTATCGCAAGGACATCGCGGACAAGGCGCTGGTTACGGAGCCGGAAACGCTCGTTTAGCCGCGACGCGCAGCGGAGCGCTCCGCTGCGCGTCGCGGCTAAGCGAACGCCGCGCTGTGTGTTCGTCGCACGGCCCCGCTGCAATCCACCTCGAACGGCCCCTCGCCCCTGATGTGCAACGCCGCCAGCTCGCCGTCGCGGAACTCCGCTTCCACCTCGCGGACCCGCCCCGCCACCGACCACAGGGGCCGGCCGGCGAACTTCAGCCTGGCCGGTTCGCCGCCTAGCACCTCAAGATGCACCCGGTCCCGCGTGTGCGAACGCAGCAGCCACGCCTTGTCGCAGGCGATCACGCGGTTGGCCGGCTGCGGAATGAGATAATCGCGGTAGTCATTGGGGTCGCCACAGCACCCCGCCTCGGCCGCCTTGACGATGTTGTACGCCTCCCGCGCGGTGACGTAGTGCAGCCGGAACGGCGGCCGGTTCCACCAGTCCTCCATGGCCGCGTACAGGGCGTCGTTGTCCGGGCCAAGAAACGAAGCCCGGTTCTGCACGGCGTGCGTGTAAGTCTTGACAAAGACCCATTCCGGTCGGCCGGGGACGTGGACGTGGGCCGACAGCAGGTCGCGCAGCCGGCGCGGGTGGGGCGGCGAGTAGTCCTCGATGCCGCCGTCCTCCAGGCCGCCGTCGCCCCAGTTGACGGCGATCGGTCCCTGGAACATGAGCAGGTCGCCCGACGGCGGCCGGCCGACCGCGACCTCGGCGCCGTCGCGGTGCGACTTGGGCATTCCGTCCTCGGTCGCGTAATAGTGGACGTTGCACTTGCGCGGCTGGGCCGGCGAGCCGAGGGCGGGGAAGGTGAAGTCCGCGTAGCAGCCGGCCTCGCGCAGGCGCAGGATCTCGGTGTTGCAGCCGCTGAGGGCGTCGTCTCCGGCGCCGTTGTCCAGGGCGCAGTTGCCGGCGATGTAGCCGAACCGCCCCCGAGGTTCGGCCTCCGCCGTGCGCATGGCCCCGAAACGGTGGAACCAGTCCAGCCCCTGCCGCAACGTGGCGGAAATCGACTCGTGCGTGTCGTGGCCGTGATGCAGATGAAACTCGATCTCGCCGAATCCGCGAAAGGCGCTTTCGCTGAGTGCTTGCACGCAGCCGGCGTTGGGGTAGTCGTAGCGATAGAACCAGGTGTGCTGCGGCGGCCGACCGTCGGCGTCGCGGTGGCGTCCGGCCATCGTCTCGTAGGCGGCGACCCAGGAACGCACCGACTCCTCGGCCGCGGCGTCGCCGAAGCGGCGGGCCGGCTCGAAGTGATCCACCGTGAGGACGATGAGGTCGATCGGCCGGTCCGCGGGAAGCCGGCGCCGGTCGAACGGCGGGCGGCGCAGGTATTCCGGCAACCAGCCGCCGCGCAGCGCGCGCCAGCGAAGGACCCGATAAAGGAGCAAGGGAAGTCGAGAAAGCCGGCGGGCCCAGCCGGCGCGCACTTCCGGGTCGATTGTGTTCGGAGCGGAACTCATCACCTGTCCCGGGTTGTTGCCTGGTTGCAGCCGGCCGGCGGCGTCGCCCAACCCACGTTTCAGGGCGCGGACGCAAGAAAGCGGGGCGTCACGCTGGACCGGCTGAACAGAAACTTGCCGGACGGCTCGGCCGGCAACTCCTCGACCGCCTGCCACTCGCTCACGGTCTCCTCGCCCATGTGGCGCCGCGTCGCATCGCGCAGATATTGCCCATCTGCTTCGGGGTCGAAATTGCGGCCCGGCCGAACGCGGTAGACGACGGCGCCGGCCCGGTCCTGGCGGATCTGCACCTGGCCCAGGCTGGGCCGCTGCGCCACGACGTAGGTGGCCAGAAACACGCCGGACACGAGGCGGCCGTCCGCGCCGACGAGGAAGTCGGTGACGCGCCCCGCCACGCGCTCCAGGCGCGGCAGGCCGCGGCCGCACGGGCAGCGACCCTCGGCCCACGCCGCCATGTCGCCGATGCGGTAGCGGATCAGCGGCATGGCCCCGTTCAGCAGGTCCGTCACCAGGACGGCGCCCATTTCCCCCGGCGCGGCGGGGCCGTTCGGCGTTTCAATCTCCAGATAGAGACCTTCGGCCATGACGTGCAGCCCCGAATGCGCGGGACATTCGCTGGCCACCACGCTGACCTCGCGGCACCCATAACGGTTGAACACGGGACAGCCGAAAACCTGCTCCAGCAGCGCCCGGTCGTCCGGTTCCAGGATCTCGGCGGAAGTAACGATCGAATGCGGCCGGTAAGCCTTCCGGCCCGCGGCCCGGAGGAAACGGGCGAACAGGACGGCGGCGCGGGCGTAAGCCTGGATGACGCGCGGCCGGAAGTGGTGCAGGGCCGCGTCGAACTCGTGCATTCGCTCCTCGGTGAGGCAGCCGGCGTCAAGCCACATCGGCTCCCTCAAAAGGGCGTTGCGGAAGCGCGACCGCCAGCCGCCGGCCGGCCGGTCGCACGGGGCGCCCCAGATGACGGCAGACTTGTCGCCGACTTCCCAGCCGGCCCAGCGGTTGTGGCGCACCGTCGCCGCGCCCGCGAGCACTTGCGGGCGCCGCTCAGGTAGAACGTCACCGGCGTTCCGGTGGAACCGCCCGTCTGGTTGCGGATCAGGTCGGAGCGCGGCCAGTTGCGCACGATGAGGTCGGGGCCGTGCTCCTGGATGTCGGCCTTCTCCAGCGGCGGCAGCGCCCGCAAGTCTTCGAGGGACCGCACCAGGCCCGGCGCGAACCCGACTTGCTCGAAGCGGCGGCGGTAGAACGGACAGTTCTCGTGGGCGTGGAACAGAAGGGCGCGCAGCCGGTCCAGTTGCAACCGGCGGATTTCCTCCGGCGACAGAAACTGCGTCCGCTCGAACTCGCGCTGGAAGCGCAGCTGGGCCGCGTCGCCGCGCTTCCACAGCGCCAGCGGGGTCAGGACGTCGCGGACGATGCGCTGGTAGAGCGGCATGGGATCATCCCTCCAGACGGGTGCTGTACTCCATCTGCTTACTCTCTTCCCTCTCCCCGGCTTCGGCGGCGATGAGAGGCGCCGAGCGGCCGGCCCGCGGCAGCGAGCGCTCGATGAACAACTTGTGCCAGACGTCGTAGCAGAGCAGGCTGTAAAGGAACCAGTCCGGCCGCCCCTTGGCGCGCTCGAGCGCCGCGGGACGGAGGAAGTCGTGAGGCCCGATGCGCTCGACGAGCGGGCGCAGCTGTCCGCCCGGCGCCAGCCACTCGAAAATCGGCTGCCCGAACCCGAGCTTGCGCCGCCGGGCCAATCCCGGTGGGGCCACGCGTTCCAGCGCCTGCTTGAGCAGCTCCTTGGGCCGGCGGAAAGGGTAGCGCACAGCCGGCGGCAAGCTGAGCGCGAGTCGCAGCATCCGCGAGTCGAGGAACGGACAAAACAGGTCCGCCCCGGCGTGATTGAATAACGTGGTCCACAAAGAGGCGCTGTCCACGGCCTCGCCGAGGAACCCCGCCCCGTGCAGGCGGTCCAGGGGCGAGGGCGGAACGTCCAGGCGATCCAGAAGCGCACGCCGGGAAGCGGCGGCCTCGGCGACGGCCGCCTCGCCGAACGTCTCCCGCGTCGCCTCCCAGTCGGCGAACGACGCCATCTGATTCACAGGATGTTCCAGATCGCCGAAGTCGTTCAAACGATTGGCGAGCTGGAAGACCCCGGCCAGGCGGCCCAGGCCGACGGCGCCGCAGGTCGCTCCCGCCGCGACGCAGAGCGCCCGCCTGGGGAGCCAACGGCGGACGAATTCGGCCTCGTGGATGGCGCTGGCGGGGCCGGCCCCGAACAGGCTGTCGGCCCCCTCGCCGCACAAGCCGGTCGGGGCCCCGCGCTCCGCCATCGCCCGCGCCAGGCCCAGGAAATAGGCGGTCTGCACGTGGTTCGGCGGCTCGCCGGTCGCCGACAGCGTCTCGATCAGATACTCGGCGTAGGGGCCGTCGGCCGGGATCAGCGTGTGGTCCGCGCCGAGCACCGCGCCGCCGTGACGGCGTAGTCGGTGTCGAGCCAGGTGCGCGGGTGGTCCACGCACACCGAGAAGCTGGGCGGCGGGGCGTCGCCCGCCGGTATGACGCGATTCCAGATCGCTTGAAGGTAGGAGCTGTCCACGCCGCCGGAGAGCAAGTTGGCCGCGGCCGGCTGCAACGCGGCGCAATCCGCCAGGATCGCTTCGGTGGTCGCCCGCACGCGCTCCACGGCGGCGTTCATGTCCGCCGGGGGATGGTCGTCGCGCAGCTCGGCGAAGGTGTGGCGCTGGGTGCGCGTGAGGCCGCGCTCGTCCCAGCGGAGCTGTTCGCCCGGCAGCAGCCGTTGGAAGCCCTCGAAAAGCGTGTCGCGGCCGGGTGTGAAGCGGTACAGAAAGAACAGCGGCAGAACCGCGCGGTTCGGCCGCCGCGGCGCCTCCGACGCCTCGACGAGGTCCGCGAGGTTGCCGCCGAAGAAGAAGCCATGCAGCCCGGCGTGGTAATAGGTGAATCCCGCGCCGACAAGGTTGCGGTACAGCAGCACGCGCCGCGCGGCGCCGTCGATCAGCACGACGCTGAAGCTGCCCTCCAGGCCGTCCACGGCCAGCTCGCCGCGTTCCAGGTAATGGCAGCGCAGCGACCCGGCCAGGGTCTCGGCGTCCGGGGAGCCAACGCAGCCCGGCGCCCGCGCGTAACCGCGAATCAGCACCGCCAGTGAGTCCCAGGTGAACAGTCGGCAGCCGGGTGCGTCGGCCCGGAGGAACGCGTCGCCGGCGTTCCAGCCGGCCGCCGGGGCGTCCGTGGTCGGCCGGTTCAGGACGCCGCCCAGAAAGCTCGTGTCCATCCTTGCAACCTCTTGAAGATCGGCTTAATCGGGATTCGTCGCCCGGGCGAATCGCCTAGGCCGCCTCAATCGGGGCCTCTTCTGCCGCCGGAGGCGCCGTCCCAGCCCGCGCCGGGCCGCCCCGGAACCGGGCGAGCGCCGGTCGGACCGCGGCGCGGATGAAGTCCTTCTCCTCCGGGGACAGCAGGCCGCAGACCCAGACCGAGAGCGGCCACAGCAGCCACAACCCGGCCCGTGCCGTGACCGTCCAGCCGGCCTCGGGCAGGAAGCGCGACACCAGCCACAGCCCGCCCGCCAGACCGAGGAGGTCGAGGACGCGGCCCCACTCATATTCGACTCGGAAGATCCGTTGCGTCGCCCACCAGGTGCCGAGCGCCAGGAAGGCGAAGCCGGCGATGGTGGCGAACGCCGCCCCCATGGCGCCGAACGGCGGGATCAGGACGACGTACAGCACCAGGATGACCGCGGTGGCCGCCAGGGTGATCCACAGCTTGAGGTCGGTGCGGCGGCGGACGTAAAAGCCGGCGTCCATGAGCGCGGCCGCCGCCTGGAAGAAGCCGGCCAGGACGATCGGGGCGACGACCGCGGCCGCGCCGGCGTATTTCGCCCCGCCGAGGACGGCCGCCGCCTCGTCCTGAAACAGGGCGGCGGCCAGGCCCACCAGCAGGAAGGCCGCCAGGACGCGCGTGAACACCCGACCGAACACGCGCGGGGCGTCGGGCGCTTCGGCCGCCTTGAACATGCGGGCGCTCCACACCATGTAGAGCGGGGCCAGGCTGAACGTGCTGACCGCCAGCGCCACCTTGTAGCCCAGGCCGTACACCCCGACCTCCTTCTCGCCGCGCCAGGACAGCAGAGCAAAGCGATCGCCGTACTGGAGGATGAAGAGGCACAGCCCGACCGGCAGCATCGGCGCCGCGAAGCGGAGGAGACCCCACAGCTGATCCAGGCCAGGCCAGCACATTCCACCGCGGAGCAGCTCGCGCAAGCTCAGCACGACGCCGAACGTCCCTGTCGTCACGGCTGTGGCGGTCAGCACGCCCGTCACGCCCCACGGCAGCCACACGGTCAGCGCCACCGTCAGCAGCACTCGCACGACGAGTTGGCCGGCCGTGATCGCCACGAACGTCGCCGACTCCAGCCGCGCCTGAAGGAGGGCCATCGGCATCAGCGTGAGCGGTTCGAGCAGCACCGCCAGCACCGCCAGGCGCAGCAGGTTAGGCTCGACCGCCGGCCCGCTCCGGGGCCGGAAAACGTCGCAAATCGGGCCTGCCAGGACCATGACGAGGGCGCCGCCGAGCAGGCAAACGCCCAGCAGCAGCACCATGGTGGCGCGGAAGACGCGCTGGCGCTCCACGTCGGCCTTGCTCTGCTGATGGAAGGTGAGGAGGCCTTGGCGCAACCCGCCGATGAGCAGGAGCATCCCGGACAGCTCGGCGCAACGCCCCACCACCTCCAGGGCGCCGAAGTCCGCCATACTCAGGCAGCGCGTCAGCAGCGGGGTCAGCAGGACGCCGCCCGCCGACACGAGGGCGCCGCTCAGCCCGAAGAGCAGGGCGTGTCGAAAAAAGGGCGCCTTTCCATGTTGTTCCTCCGCCGGTTCCGTGGTCGCTCGCCTCATCGGCGTCTCAAAATGGACGCCGGCCCCGCGCCGTCAGCCGAGCGCGACGTGCGTCCGTCCAGAAAGGGTCGCGCCGCCATAAAACGATGATGAATCTGGTAAATGGAGGAATAGAGAACGGATGCGGTCGGCCCGGGCGAACAATAGGGGCGCGGCAGGGAGCGGAAGGATCATGGCTCTCATCCGTGAGGTCGGCGCCGATCGGTCCTGGATCGCAGTTCGCGAAGAGTACGGCAATCGCGGCGGTCCGTCAAGGCGGATGCGGCCGCCTCGTCGCCTCAGTCCCCCTCGACGGCGAAGGGCACAAGGCCGTAATGGACGAGGCGCATCTCAAGCCGCCGACGGAGGGGTTTGCACGCCGACGCCCACTCAAGTCGCTTATGAGCGCAAACCAGTTCCGCGGCCACACGCTCCTCGTAATCCGGCGCGGACAGGGTCGAACACAGCTTTTCCCACTCCCGCCGGCGGCCCGCGGTCGGCTCGGGCCGCACCGCCATGTCGTTCCCCAGGCGCGCGGTGTGAAAATGGGCCTTGGATGGGCCGCCGGGCGTCAGCACTACCTCGGCCCAACCCGTCCGCCGCGACAGGGCGTTCAGCCGCAGCTTCGTCAGGAACGTGTCCCCCTGGGAGCATCCCCGCCAATACATGTCCGAAAAGAGAAAGTTTCCGAGGCTGTAGAACACCGGCGCGCCGGCGACCGTCTCGAATGGTTGCACGACGTGCGGGTGGTGCCCGACGATCAGGTCCGCGCCGGCCTCGACGATTCGCCGCGCCCATTGCCGTTGCCGCGTGGTGGGAAGTCGGGACATTTCGACTCCCCAGTGGATTTGAACGATCAGCCAGTCCACGCACGGCCGCAGGCCGCGGATGCTTCGGGCGGCGGCGTCCGCGTCGAACGCCGCCACGCCCGGCGTCGCCGGCCCGGCGTACAGCGGGCTGTTCTGGGCCACCAGGCAGAAGCCCAGCAGCCCGATCGACTGTCCGTTGCGGTGCAGCACGACGGGGGCGGCGGCGGAGGCGAGGTCCGTCCCGGCGCCGACGTGGGCGATTCCCGCCGCGTCGAGGGCGGTGCGCGTGTCGGCCAACCCTGCCGCGCCGAAATCCAGCATGTGATTGTTCGCCAGGGTCACGCAGTCCAGGCCGGCGGTGCGCAAGGAGGCGGCCGCGTCGGGGGCCGACCGCAGCGTCAGCTTCGACGGGAACGTCTTCGGCGCCGTCGTGATCGGCGATTCGAGGTTTCCCAGCCGCAGGTCCGCGCTGGACCAGGCCGCACTTACGCGGCGAAATGGCTGCGCCGGGCCGTGGCGGGCCAGCAGCCGGTGATAGCGGCCGTTGAACGACAGATCGCCGACGGCGATGATGCGGATCGCTTTGGATGTCATTGGCGTTTCTCATGCCGCTTGCGGGACGGCGGCCGCTGGCTCCCAGACCGGCGCCTCGGCCAAGGCGCGCCGGCGGACACAGTGCAGCCCGACTGCCTGAAAGGCCGCGAACCAGACCCAGTAAAAGCGGAACAGGTTGTGGCCGGCCATGCCCAGGAACAGGAGCAGGATCACGCACAAGCCGACGGTGCGCACGGCGTGGGAGGCGAACGTCCGCCGCTGTTCCGGGTTGGCGCGGTGGAAGCGTCGGGCTTCGCGGGCGTTCAGCCAGAAACAGAGCACCAGGCCCGCCAGCGCGGCGGCCCCCAGCGCGCCGGTTTCGGATAGGGTTTGGCCGTAAAGATTGTGCGCCCTGCCCTCCCGGCCGGTGACGTACTTGAAGCCGCCGGGTCCGTAGCCCAGCAGCGGGCTTTGCTGCCACGCCTCGAAGCCGAGGACCAGTCCGTCGAGGCGGCCGGACGCCGATTCCTGGGCGTTTTTCGGCCCGACGCTGGGATCGACGATCGTTTCGTAGCGCATCTGCAGGTCCTCGGGCAGGCAGGACCAGACGACCGGCGCCGCCAGGGCGCCGAGAACGAGCAGGGCCACGACGGTCTTGACGCGCCCCGTGGCGGCCAGGCAAAGCAGCGTGCAAACGCCGAGGGAGAGCAGGCCGGCCCGCGACCCGGTCAGAAGGATGCAGCCGCACGCCATGACCGTGAAGCCGACCAGCGCCGCCCGCAGCCAGCCCGACGGCCGAGTCAGCCAGAACGGGATGGTCAGCGGCAGGGCGTAGACGAGGTTGGCCGCGAAGCCGTTGGCGTCGCCGATCGTCTGGTTCACGCCGACCATCCGGGCCACGCCCATGCGCCACTGGTGATTGCCGTGCAAGTATTCCAGAAGCGAATGTCCCGTGTAGAGCGTGACGGCCAGGAGGTACATCAGAAGGAGCTTTCGCAGCCCTGCTTCGTCGCGCACGCTGGTCACGACGAGGACGTAGAAAACGAGGTACTTGAAGTACTCTTCGACGGTTTCGCCGCAGCCGAGGTTGCCCATGTAGGGGCTGGCGAGCCAGGCGGCTGTCATCGTCAGCGTGAACGCGATCATGGCGACGTGGATGCGGTTGGGCAGCCAGCCCTTGTTCGGCTGCACCGCCCAGTAAGCGATCATCAGCAGCATGTAGACGCGCTCGATCTGAAGATCGCCGAGCCAGGGCCAGATCTCGAACGGCCGATGCACGAACAGCCACATATAGACGCCGAGCAGCCAGATCATGATGACATCCCCGGGGGGTCAGGAGTCAGGAGTCAGGGGTCAGGAGTCAGGGGTCAGGGGTCAGGGGTCAGGGGTCAGGAGTCAGGGGTCAGGGGTCAGGGGTCAGCTATCAGGAAGAGCTGGCTATTCAGGCTGCGGTTGGCAAATGGTTCATCTCTGACCCCTGATTCCTGACCTCTGACTCCTGACTCCTGACTCCTGACTCCTTTCCCCTCAAACGGTCGAACAGGTCGGTGAGCCGGCGGGCGGAGCGGCCGTTGTCGAATCGCGCCGCGCGGCCGGAGCGAAGGCGCGGGCCGCCTCGGTCCAGGGCCGCGTCAGCGCCAGGTGCAGCCCGTGGCGCAAGGCGTCCGGGTCGCCGGCCGCGACGGTGCGCGACGGCGTGGCGCAGCACCTCGCGCAGTCCAGGACAGTCGGAGCCGAGCACGGGGACGCCGGCCGCCATCGCTTCCATCGACACCAGCGACGACGCCTCCCACAAGGACGGCACGACGATCAGGTCCATCTGCCGCAACACCGGCGACACGTCGGGCGTGAAGTCCAGCAACGTTACGCGCCTGGACAGCCCGCGCCGGACGACCTCGCGCTCGTACTCGATTCGGTAATCGCCCGAACCGAACGCGGCGACGTGGAAAGGCGGGGCCGTCGGATCGGCGGCGAGGCGCTGCACGGCCTCCAGCAGCACGGTAAACCCCTTTTCCGGCATGAAACGTCCGAGAAAGCCGATCACGGCGGCGCCGGAGGCCGCCCCGAGCCGGCGCCGCAGCGAGTCGTCGCGGCGGCAATCGGCGGGGCGGCGGACGCGAATGCCGTTCGGAATGGTCACGACGCGATCCGGTCGGTCGGCCAGCGTCGGGAAGTATTCGAGCAGGTTCGCCCGCGCGTCCTCGCTGACCACGGCAACGGCGTCGGGCCGGCGCATCAACCGGCCCAGCGTCCAGCGCTTGAGCCTGCCGAAGAGGCCCGGAAATTGGGCTGCCCGCAGGGGCTCATGCAGCGTGGCGACGTGCGGAATGCGCATCCCGACGTTGGCGACGACGGCGTGAACCGCCGCGGTCAGGCCGTGCGAGTGGATCAGGTCGAAGCCGCCGTCGCGCAGCAGACCGCGAACCGTCGGCCACAAGCGGCAGCTCCGCCGTCTCACGGGGACGCCGATGAATTCGGTCCTCGGGATTCCGCGGAGGGACTCGCGCAGGCCTTCGAGCGAGTCGTCCGCGGGGCCGACGAACGTGAAGCGCCAGCCCGATGCGGCGGCGGTCGGGTAGTTGGTCAGCAGGTGCGTGCGGATGCCGCCCACCGGCCAGCGCACGACCACCAGTGCGCGGCGGACCTCGTCGGCCGGAATGCGATGCGGATCGCGGGGGGAAGCAACCGCGCGGTGATCGTCAGCCCGCTCCGGCCGCGCCGCCGTCTGGGGGAACGTCATGTCGGAACTCCTGTGCCGCGAAGGGCGGGCCGGCGTTGGGGCCGCACGGCGGCCGCGTCGGCCCGTTTCACGAGGTTGTAAATCGTTTCCATGCAACGATGGGTCGGGAACTCGGCGGCGCGGGCGCGGCGCGCTCACCCATCCGGCGGGCGCCCTCCGGGTCGTCCCACACACGGCGGATCGCCTTCCGCATCCCTTCCGCATCCTCATAGTCCACGATCAGTCCGTTGACGCCGTCTTCGATGTAATCGGCGGCCCAGCGGCGACCGACGGCGATGGTCGGCTTGCCGAGCAGCATCGCATTGAGACAGGTCTGCTGGCCGCCGGAACGCAGTGTGCCCGCCCGCATGGGCGCCACCACCAGCCGCGCCGCCGCCATCGCATCGCGGAAGCCCTCGGGGGTCGTGCCTTCGACGCGGACGTGGGCCGGGACCGATACGCCGCTCAGCAGCTCCGGCCGCGTGGTGGCGATCCAGGTCGGCGCGCCGAGCGGCCGCACCGCCTCGACCAGCGTGCGGTAATCGCGGTCGGAATTGCCGCCGGCGAAGACGTAGCCGCCGTCGCGGACGTCGTAGGCGACGTCGTGCAGCGTCGAATGGAACGGCACGAAAACCAGCTTCTCGCGCGGCAGGTCGAAGGCGCGGGCGAAGTCCTCAACCTCGTGACTGGACCAGACGACGAAGCGATGGACCGACCGCGCCGCCGCCCAAACGCGCAGCTTTTTCAACCCAGTGGGCCAGCGGGTTGGCCGAACGACTCCACAGGCAATCGATCATGACGTGCGGCTTGCGGCCCCAGGGGCACAGCGCCTGGAGCCATGCGAACAACATGCCGCTGGAACCGCCGTCGGTGACGACGCCTTGACAGCCGCTGCGGCGGGCGAACAGGCGCACGGCCGCGACGGCGCCGGTCAGGTTGTGCGCCCACCGCTCCCCGAGCCATCGCCGCAGCGACGGCGGCGGCTTGTTGGGTCCGACGAACAGCGTGTGGTCTCCCCAGAACCTTCCCGGCTTGCCCGGAATGTCCGTCAGCACGTCAGGCGTCGTCACGGTTCGTCCTCCTTCCCGAACGCCGCTTCCGCGCGGCCAGGCCCTCGTAATGCTCCGTGAAGCGCCGCACCATCGCCTCGCGGCCGTAGCGCTCGCGGGCGCGGCGGCGGGCCGCGTCTCCCAGCCGTCGCGCCCGCTCCGGCTGCCGCAGCAGGCCGTCGATCGCTTCCGCCAAACGCCCCGCGTCTCCCGGCGGCACGAGCAGGCCGTGGACGCCGTCCTCGATCAGGTCTGGAGCGGCGCCGACGGCGGTGGCGACGATCGCCCGCCCCGCCGCCATGTATTCGAGCAGGGCGTTGGACATGCCCTCGGATCGCGAGCAAAGCACGGCCACATCCAGGGCGCCCAGGAACGCCGGCACGTCGGCGACGGAGCCGGGGAGCCGGAATCGATCCGCCAGGCCGCGCTGCGCGCCGATTGTTCCAGCCAGGGGCGCATTTCGCCCTCGCCGGCTACTTGAAAGACAAGGGCGGGATGGGCGCCGGTCAGACGCGCCGCCGCGTCGAGCAGCACGTCCAGTCCCTTGACCGGCCGCAGGTTGGCGGTCGCGCCGACGCGCCGGATCGGCGCCGAAGTGCGGGCCGACAGCGGCGGCACGGCCAGGAAGCGGGTGTGATCGACGCCGTTCTCCAGCACGGTCACCGCCTCCGGCCGCAGCCCCTCGGCCGCCAGCAGCGCCGAGCGGGCGGCGCCGCAGTTGACCACCACGCCGGTTGTGAACGCGCGAAGCAGCCCGCCCAGCCGGCGGTGGAGCGGCGTCAGCCAGTGCCCGAGGTTGTTGCGCGTCCGCAGACGATGCGGCACGCCAGCGAGCCACGCCGCCGGCAGGCCGAAGTAGCTGCTGTCCGGGAAATACGCCTGCACCACGTCGATCCGCTCCCGGCGCAAGAAGCGGATGAACCGGATCGCTTTCAGGGCGGTTGCCGGCCGGCCCAGCGACCCGACTCCGAGCCGCAGCACCGGGCAATCGTCCGGCTCCAGCGCCCGCGACGCCGGGGCGTCTCCGCGCAGCAGACATAGGTACGGCACGACGTGTGCGCGGTCGAGCCGTCGAATCAGCGCCAGCAGCTGCGTCTCGGTGCCGGCTGCCGCCAGCTCGTCGATCAGGAAGCAGACGCGCACGGGGGCCGCCGCGGCCTCCGGCGCAGGGCGCGCATCCGGGCGTCAGGCACGTTCAGCGTTTGCATGGGTTCGTCGCCGTGCTTACCAGATCGTCTTTGTCCGTCGCCGTTTTCAGCTCCGCGAACAGGCGGCGGTACTCGCGGGCCTGCGCAGCGAAGGTGAACTGCTCGTGGATGCGCTGGCGGCCATGCCAGCCCATGTCGCGCAGCCCCTCCTCCGACGCCAGCGCTTCGAGGATGCGATCGGCCAGGGCCTTCGGGTCGCCGGGGGGAACCAGAAAGCCGCTGGCGCCTTGCTCCACCAGTTCCGGCGCCCCGCCGACGGCCGTGGACACAACCGGCACGCCGGCCGCGAACGCCTCCAGCACGACGTTCGGCATCCCCTCGGTGAATGACGGCAGCGCCAGCAGGTCGAAGCAGGGGAGCAAGCGGTCGAGGTCGCTCCGGAACCCGGCCAGCACGAACGCGCCGTCGAGTCCGGCCTTCTGGATTTGCCGCACCAGCCGCGGGCGGCACGCGCCTTCGCCGAAAACGATGAATCCCACCGTCGGGTCGCGCCTCACCACGCGCTCGGCCGCGGCGACCAGCACGCCAAAGCCCTTTTCCCCGCTGAGCCGGCCGGCCGCGCCGACGATCCGCCGCGGCGGGGCGGGGAAGCAGCGGAGCAGTTCGGCCCGGCAGGTCGGGTCCATGTCCTCGAAGCGTTCCGCGTCCACGGCGTTGTAAATGACGCGCACACGATCCGGCCGCGCCCCGGCCCGCCGCGCCTTCCGCGCCTGCGCCTCCGATACGCACACCACCCGGTCCATCCAGCGGAGGTTCAGTCGGTCAATCGCCTCGTACAGCCGGACTCGCCAGTTCTCGCCCGTCCAGCCGCGCGACACCGCCACGGCGGGAACGCCGACGCGCCGAGCGGCCAGACGACCCAGAAGGTTCGCCTTGTAGCCGTTGCACAGCAGAACGTCGATCTTCCGCCGTTCCAGTTCGGCCGCCACGTCGGCGACGGCCGCCCGCAGGCGGGGCGTGTCGCGTTCGATTTCTGCGGTCTCGGCGCCCTGCCGCCGGGCCTTGGCCAGGAACGCGCGGCACCGGCCGCCTTCAGCAAACGAAGCGACCGTGCTGCGGTCGGCGTTCCCAAGGGCACGGCACAGGCCGAGGATCTGCCGCTCCGGGCCGCCGTAAAACGTGGACGCCGTCAGATGGAGGATGTTCACGGAATCGCCTCCCCAACAGACAGCGATTGTTCGCGGACGCAATCGACCCACACCCGCTCCAGCTGCTCCGCCAGGGCGTCCCAGCCGTAGCGCGCCAGCACCGCCTCCCGGCCGCGCCGCGCCTGCTCCCGCATTGCGCCGGGCGACCGCACGGCCGCAAGTATCGCCCCCACCAGATCGTCCACGTCCTCGACCACGGTGAGATGTCGGCCGGGCGTCAGCTCCAGCCCTTCGGCGCCGATGCGTGTGGAAACGACCGGCGTGTTCATGGCCAGCGCCTCCAGGATCTTGAGGCGCGAGCCGCCGCCGATGCGCAGCGGCACAAGCATCAGGCCGCACCGCGCGTAGCTGCGGCCGCACGTCGGGCAAGTCGGCGTGCAGCTCGACGCCGGGCGCGACCGCGGCTTGGCGCAGCCACTCCGGCGGGCGGCGACCGACGATGCACAGGCGGGCCGACGGCAGGGCGGCCCGCACGGCCGGGAACACGCGCTCAAGCAACTGGCGCACCCCGTCGAGGTTGGGCCGCCAATCGAGGCTGCCGAGAAACAGGAGGCGATCCGGCTCGCGCCGGATCGCCTCGGGCCGGAAATAGGCGGGATCGACGCCGTTCTCCACTACATCGACCCGCCGCGCCCCGAAGTCGCGCCGCAACCGCTCCGCGTCGAGATCGCTGACGGCCACGGCCCGGTCCACCGCGCCCATCGCCCTCCGCTCGAACCGCTCGTACTTGCGCCACTGGCGGCCGATGTACCAGCGACGTAGTGGATGGGATTCGTTCTCATAATAGCGCCGCCAGATGACCGATTCGACGTTGTGCGCCATCACCAGTCGCCGGCCGCCCGACAGGCCGCGCAGAGCGTAAACGTAAGGCGTCCATTCGCAATGCCACAGATCGACCGGATGGGCGGCGGCGTGTTCGCGGAGAACGTGTCGCAGCGGCCGGCTGTCGTGCGACGTGACCGAATACGGCAGCGACGACAGCAAATTAGCGGCCAGGCGGGCGTAGAACCGCGCACCCGATTTCGGCGGCGGCGCCCAGTCGGCCATGCGAACCGTCACGCCCAGCCCCGCCATATGCTCGGCCGCCCGGCGGGCCTCGTCCGCATCGGCGTTGCGATGACAGATGTAAGTGATTCGATGCCGGTGCGCCAGGCGCTGCACCAGGCTGAGCGCGCGGATGCGCTTGCCGGAGGTCGGCGGGTACGGCAATTCCTCGTCCACGATAACGACATGGAGGGCGCGATTTATCTTTGAAGCCGCGGGCGGCGGTTGCGGGGCTTCCAGGGCAAGGGGGATCGCGGCTTGTCGCATGAGCATCACCGGAGCATTATTTCACGAGTTCGACGGAATCAGGCGGCCTCGGCCTTCACTCCTTCGTGTCGCCAGGCCGCGAGGGACTCCGAGAGCGTTCCGAAGCGGAAGTCTCGCAGCAAACGAACCAGCCGCCCCTCGGTGCGGTGGAGGTTGACGTAGTGGCGGAACGCCGCCATGCGGCCCGGCGACAGGCGCGGCTGGTTGGGGTCGATCTCCCACGGGTGGAGGTAAGCCGCAAACGGCCGGCCGGCCTTGTTGACGGCCCGCAGCCAGTGGCGGGTGAGGCCGTAAGGGTAAAGCCGGAACCAGCCGCCGCCGCCGACCGGCAGGCAGCGGCCGACGCAACGATGCACCGGCGGCGGAAACTCCCATAGCGCCCCTGCCCGCCGTTCGAGCCGATGCGGCCCCGGTGGTGCGCCGGGAATGCCATAGCGGTCGTGCCGGGCCGGATAAATGCTGGAGTCCAAAAGGAACCCTTCTTCGACCAGCACGTCCAGCGCCCACAGCGATTCCCGCGTCACGGTAAAGCTCGGCGCCCGGTAGGCCGTCACCGCCTCGCCGAGGATGTCCTGCAGCACGTCGCGGGCCTGGCGGACGTCGGCGCGGAACTCGTCCGGCGTCTGGGTGTAGATCAGCCGGTGCCAGTAGCCGTGGCTGGCGATTTCGTGCCCCGCCGCCCGCAGGTCTTTCACCAGATCCGGCCGCCGCTCCGCGACCCAGCCCAGCACGAAGAACGTGGCCCGCACGCCCGCCGCCGCCAGCAGATCCAAAAGGCGATGCGTATTGTCGGCGACGCGGAGCGGGAAGTCGTCCCACTGCGTCCGGGACACGCATTTCTCAAACCCCGACACGTGAAAATAGTCTTCCACATCGATGGTCAGGGCGTTGAGCGTCGCGCCGCCGGTCGATGCGGGGACGGCGGCGGGGTGCAGGAGCAAGTCGGCGGGCATGACCGTGGACCTCCGTGTCAGGGCGCATTCAACTCACGCCGCTCGTCGGGCGGGCCGGCCGGCGGCCAGCGCGGGCGCCGGTTGGCCCGGCTTCCTGCCGGCGAAAGCCTCGACCAGCACTCCCCAGCCGGCCCCGGCGTGGACGGCCGCGAAAACCAGCGGCAGCAACGGCAGCAACGCGGCCTCGCGGCGGCGGAAGCACACGGCCACGCTGGCCAGCAGGACGACCAGGGCGTACAGGCCGAGCGTGGCCGCGTAGACCAGCGCCAGCAGAGGGTGACATAAGGCTGTCAGCAGGCCCAGCGCCCCGCCGCACAGGAACGCCGCCGGGAGGAAACCCGGCAGCGAAAACGAGTCCGGGTGCTTGCGCAGCAGCCGCACGCGGCCGCGGCCGTAGCGCGTCATCTGGCGGAACAGGCCGGCCAGGGTGGCCCGCGGGTGGTAATGCACCCCGACGCGCGGCGTGAAGAAACAGCGCAGGCCGGCGCGGGCGGCGCGATGGTTGAACTCCACGTCTTCGCAGGCGTCGAACGCCTCGTCGAACAGCCCGACCTTCTCGAAGACCGCGCGGCGATAAGCGACGGCCACGCTCTGCGGCGGCACGAAGCCCTCGCCGTCCGAGTAGATGTGCGAGGCCGGATGGTGGCCCAGGCGCGACGCCCGCGCCGCCGCCACGGCCCGCTGGAAGGCCGTCGCCCCGCGGACGTCGAGCGACTGCGGCCGGCCCAGGCAGTCCGCCCCGCTGCGGGCGAACGCCGACGCGACCTCGGCCAGGTGCCACGGATCGTCCAGACGACAATGCCCATCCACCAATAGCACGATGTCGCCGCGCAACGCGCGGACCGCGACGTTGCGGCCCGCGCTCGACCGGCGGCCGGGATTGTCCAGCAAGCGGACTTGCGGGAAGCGGCGGGCGTATGCCGCGACGATCTCCCGCGTCCCGTCCGTCGAGCCGCCGTCGGCGACCAGCACCTCGAAGCGGCGCGGGTCGTAGCGCTGCGCCAGGAGTTGGTCGAGCGTCTCGGCGATGAACCCCGCCTCGTTGCGCACCGGCACGATCACCGAGACGAACGGTTCGCGCCCCGGCCGCATCAGCGGCCGTCGTTCTTGCATCTGTTCATATGCCAGGTCGTTCATCCGCTCCCTCCCGTCACGAGGCGATGCGGGCGCGGGCCGGCGCCGGTTCGGAAAGCGCACTGTGCATGGCCCGCTCGATCGCGTCGCTGCGCGGGACGCCCAGCAGCCGGCTGAGCAGGTAAAACGGCACTCCCGCCGCGTAAAACGCCGTGCAGACGAGCAGCCGCAGGTCCAGCCACGGGTTGACGTGCCGGACGTAGTAGAGGTCGTGCGCCAGCTTGCGGCGGACGCTGCTGAGGTCGGTGTCGGCCGGCAGCTGCACCTGGGCCAGTCCCGTCACACCCGGCCGCACCGTGAGCCGCTGGCTGTAAACCGGCAAGGCCCGTTGCAGCTCGGGTGTGAACTCCGGCCGCTCCGGCCGCGGGCCGATCAGGCTCATGTCGCCGCGCAGCACGTTCAGGAGCTGCGGCAGCTCGTCCAGGTGCGTGACGCGCAGGAACCAGCCGACGCGCGTCACGCGCGGGTCGCCGGGGATCGACCAGCGCGGACCGGTCAGCGACTCGCAGTTATGGATCATGGTGCGGATCTTGTATATCGTGAAAAGCTTGCCGCCGCGGCCGACGCGCGTCTGGGTGTAAAACGCCGGCCCGCGCGAGGTCAGTTTGACGACCAGGGCGGCCAGGGCGACGATCGGCAGCGCGACCAGGGCCAGCGCCAGCGCGGCGACGAAGTCCGCGGCATGCTTGCACGGCAGGTACCAGCGGTGCATCGGCCGGACGGCGGGGCGGGCGGCCGCGGCCCGTTCACGGCGAGGGCGGGAAAGGACGGGCGTTTCGGCCGGGACCGGATCGGCCGGGTGGAGTTGGATGTGGGTCGGCAAAGGTATCGCCTCCGTGCGGTGGAAAGGGACGTTGCGTTGGGCGATTTGAGCCTGAAGGCGCCGGCCCCCCCGGCCCCCTCCTGGCGCCGGGCAGGACGAACGGCCGCCGCTCAGGAGCCGGGGGCGAACAAGGTTCGGTCGAGTTCGGGCAGCATCGCGTGGAGGAAGGCCTGGCACGGCTCGTCCTTCGACGCCTGGACCGGCCCGGCGAGGTCGCGCAGCACGTAGAGCTTGAAGAGGACCGGCGAACGGCGCCGCGCCACGAACAGCCAGCGGGCGTCGCCCGGGGCGGTCCAGCCCTTGCCGTCATTCCAGCTCCAGTAAATCCGCAGACGGGTTTCCTCGGCCGCCGTCGTCTTCACGGCGTCGGCGCTCCAGAAGTCGCCGCCCTGTTCGCGCACGGCCGCCCGGCTCTTCGCGCCGACCACGAAGCCGTTGGCCGCGTAGCACGCCTCGGGCGTGTGGATGGATACCGGCCCGGGACGGCCGCACACCAGGAAGACGCTGATCGCGTCGCCGGTTCGGTGGTTCTCGTAATGGCGTTCGATCGTGCCGGCCACGCCGCCGGCCTGCGGGTTCTTCACCTCCACGGTGGACCCGACCCAGTCGCCGACCTCCATCGGCAGGGCGTCCATGCGGGCGGCGGCGGCGGCCGTTTCGACGGGCGGCTGCCAACGGTCGCTCCAAAAACCGTGGACGACGCCGCAGGCGAGGATCAGGACGGTCGCGGCGACAGTGGTGAGGATGCGAGTCATTTGCAATGTTCCCTGCGTATGCGATCCGTTTCATCCAATGACGGTTTCGGTTAGCCGCGACGCGGCGCGGAGCGCTCCGGCGAAGCGCACCGCGCCGCGCCGCGGCTAACCAGCGCCGTTATCCCGCCGCCCTCTGCCGCGCCGCGCGCCTGAGGACGCGAACACTTCATCCGGGTCCGCCCCATTCACCACGGCGCCCAGGACGCGGACGCCCAGGGCCGCCAACCGCTGACTCGCCGCGTAGACGCGCGGCGTCTGGCTCACGTCGCGCAGCACCGACAGGATCACCGCGTCCACCTGCTGACCCAGCAGCAGGGAATCCGTGGCCGACAGCACCGGGTGCGAGTCGATGACGATGAAGTCGAACTCCTCGCGCAGCCGCTCGAAGACGCCCTCCAGTCCGTCCCGCGCCAGGGCCTGCATCACCTCGCGGTCCCACTGCCCCGCCGCCAGCACCGACAGACCGTCCTGCGTCGTGTTTTGCACGGCGTCAGGCGCCTCCACCTCGCCGAGCAGCACCTCGCTGAAGCCGGGCTGCTGAGGCAGCTCGAACAGCTGATGCACGCCCGGCCGGCGGAGATCGCCGTCGATCAGCAGCGTCTTGCGGCCAGCCCGCGCCAGACTGCTGGCCAGGTGGGCGGCCAGCGTCGTCTTGCCCTCGCCCGGCCCGGCGCTCGTCACCAGCAGCACGCGCGCGACCTCGGCGCCGTCGTCCTTCAGCAGCTGCGTCCGAATGGCGTCGAACGATTCCAGCGCCGGATGCTCGTCCGGCTCAGCGTCGGCCGCGACCACGAGCCGTCGCTCCAGGTGCGCCGCGCCCGGCACGGACCCGACGACGCGAATGCCCAGGCCGGACGCCACCTCGCCGGCCGAGCGCACGCGGCGCTGCCGCACGTCTAGCCACGCCACGGCCATGCAGACCAGGAACATGACGCCGATGGGCGTCGCCGCGGCCGCCAGAACCTGCTTCTTGATGTCCCGCTTTTGCAGGTCCGCGTTCTGCCATATCGAAACCCGCGCCGGCGCCTGCAGCTCGACGTTCAGCTTTTCCTTTTCGGTGCCGATTTCGTCAAGGACTTTTTCCAGCCGCACGATCTCGCCGCGTTGCGCCTCCAGGTCGTTGTTCCAGACGCCGATCTTGTCCGCCTGGCCCTCCATGTCCTTGATGGCCTTGTCGAGCTGGGCCAGGCCCTCGGTCAGGGTGGCGACGCTGTTGTCCAGCTGGGCCTTGTTCAGTTGGCCGCTTTGCGCGTTGGAGGCGGTCAGCTGTGCCTTCATCTCGTCCTTCAGTTCCGACCGGCGCTTATCGACCGACGCCTGTACGTCCACGATCCGCTTCTGGGCTTCCACCAGCGTCGGGTTATGCGCATCGCTCGTCCTGTCCTGAATGCTCTTCACGAGATCGTTCAAGGCTTGCAAACGGTCCAGCTGGGGCCGGGCGATCGGATCGACTTGCAACTTCGCCTCGACCTGCGAGTCGTCGAATTTGATGTCCGCCACGGCTTTTTCCTGGATTTCGAGGGCCTTCAGCGACCCCTGGGCCTTGAACAGCTCCAGCTCGAGCTGGCCGCGCTGCAGCTTGGCGTCGTGGAGGTTTTCCAGCAGGGCCTGCTGCTGGCGCGTCAGCACTTCGTGGTCGGTGGCGCCGAAGGTGCCGCCCGCCTTTTCCAGGTCTGTCTTGAAGTTCTCGCGCTTGCGTTTGAGGGTGTTGCTCGTCTCCGTGTAGATCTTTTCCACCTCGGCCAGCCGTTCGCTCTTGCCGGTCTTCTCCGCGTAAACGACCTCGTCCATGTACGCGTCGATGATGTTCTTCAGGACGGTGTTGGCGTCGGTCGCGTCCGGGGCGCCGAATGTGATCGTAATGAACTCGCTGGGGTCCACGAAATCGGTCTTCATCTGGTTGCCGGCCCAGTCCACCGGGTCGGGGTAGCGGGAATCCAGGCCGAGCCGCTTGACCGCGTCTTGCTGCAGCGCGTGCAGGATGACGCGGCGGCTCTTGAGGGCGGCGGCCTGCGTGCGCAGGTAGCTGCTCTGGGCCGCGGCGCCGGCCGGGTTCTCATGCCAAACGATGTCCCCCGGGTTGGAGAGTCACCTTGAGCATCGCCACGGACGTGTAATCGGGCGCCATGAGGTACCAGGCGGCGCCGGCGGCGGCCCCGCCGAACAGCAGGCTGAGCACCGCGGCGGCCAGCCAGCGGCGGCGCAGGGCCTTCATCAGGGCGCCGAAATCCGGCGCGCCGTTCAGCGCGGGCGGCGCGCGGGGGCGGCTGCCGCGGCGGCGCGGGCGGCGGGACGCGGCACGCGCCCGGCCACGGGTTTGGGACTCGGCCGAGGGCTTGGCGGGTTGCTGGTCGGTTCGGGTCGGCCCGCGTCTTGCGGCGCCATGGCTGGATCTCCCTATCCCAGAGGGGTGAAATCGCATGTCGTGGAGAAACCGTGCCTGCCGATCCTCGGCCGGTCGCGGTCGCCGTTCTTTCTCGGTCCGAGGGTGTGGTCGGGGTGCGGCCGGGAAGCGGCGGCCGCTCGGTTCGGCGCCCGTCAGGCGGCGCCGGGGCGCGCCGCGGCGCGGCGCGACGGGCCGCGGTCGCCGGGCCGCCGCCGGCCGCGAGACGCGGGCCGGCGGGTCGATCAGCAAACGGGACAGAATCTTCAGTTCCAACCAGAACAGGAGGAGGGCGAACGGCATCATCAGCCAACCGGCCGCGTCGTGGAAAAAGGCGTGGACGGCCGCGCTGTTCACGCCCGTCTCGAACAGGACGCCGGTCAGCACGATGCGGGCGATGTTGGAGACGAGAGCGATCGGCACGGCGCTGGCCAGGAGCGCCAGCTTGTCCGGCCAGGGCCGGCGCACCACCAGGACGAAGGCCGCGGCCAGGGCGAAGAAGACCATGAGCATCCGAAGCCCGCTGCACGCCTCCACGATGTCGATGTGCTGGTCGTCGAGCAGGATTGTGTTGCCGTCGGCCAGGGCGGGCAGGCCGATCACCTGCATGACAAAGGCGCTGCAAACCGTGGCCAGCGATTGCAGCGGGCCGGACAGCAGCGTGGCGACGGTGAACGGCAGCGGGATCATGAAGGCGAGGAACAGCACCGACGGCCAGGCCCACCGCCAGGCCGACCGGCCGCCCGCCAGCAAACAAAGGCCGGCCACGCACGGCAGCAGGGCGATCTGCTCCAGCCATGTGAAGTACAAGAACGCTCCGGCAAGGCGGATAGCCAGTCCGGCCGCCAGCGGCGCCAGGCCCCACCAGCTCGGCCGCAGCGCCGCCTGGTCGAGTTTGCGGCGGCGCAGCCAGAGCAGGAAGGCGGCGAACACCGGGGCGAGGAAGCCGTGGGAATATTGCGGATCGCTGTTCCAGGTTTGGACGAGGTCGCCGAGCGTCGGCAGGAACGCCCAGACAAGGCAGGCCGACGGGATCAGCAGCAGCAGAAGGGCCGGCCACGGACGGGGCCGAACGGCGGCAACGGAGACGTTCATGGCATCCTTTCCATGGTGCGCGGAGCCGGGTGGGGGCGTCGCGTCAATCAAGGCGTTGCACCGGCCCCAGTCCCTGCGGCCGGTTGGGCGAAGGCGTCCGCCAAGGCGTCGTCGCCCGACGAAGTCCTTCGAGCGGACGGATCTTACTTCGCTTGAAGAGCGCGAGTCAAGACGGTTTCGCAGGCGCCCGGACATTTGGCAAGGCGGCGAATCTGGGCAGGCGAGCAAGGTACGCCGCGGTGCGCCGCGATAAACTCGTTGGTTTGCGCGGGTATTGACCAGCGGGGATGTGATGGATGCGGGGAATCGGGCGCGGCGGGTTCACACCGCCGCGACGGCGGCGACGATAAATGGGTCGAGTGGGACGGATCAACGCCGTCTCATGGGGCTTTGCCGGTCGGCCGGAGAACGGTCGCCCGCAGCCCTCCCAGGATGGAGCGTTCCCGCGAGCAGTCCTTGCGGAGCACCGGAACGAGGTAAGGGACATGCCTCAGAGAAGTCGGATCCGTTTTATGCTGGGTTGCGCCGCCTTTCTGGCGCTTGCGCCGGCGGAGTCGGCTGCCAGAGCAGCGCCGTCCAAACGGTCGGCTATCCCGGCCGCACCGTGGGCTTCGCCGGGCCGGCGGCGATCCGTGCGGCCGCGCCCGACACGGCGCAGCCGGCTGCGACCCTCGGCCCGGTCAGCATCTGGCAGCCGGTCCAGCGCGTGACGGTTCTGAAGCCCCTGGCGTCGCCGGGCGGGATCGCCCGCGTGTCCGACCCCCCTTCGACGGGAGCGACGGTGCGGACCTCCATCAGCATCCCGCAGCCGATTGCCGTCGCCGGCGCGGCCCCGCCCGGCGAGCCGACCACGGTTCCCCCGCCGCGCCTGGAGCCGCAGCCCGTCGTTCTGGACGCGGTCCACCCGGCCGTGCTGCTGCCGCCCCACGCGTCGGCGCCGCACGAGTTCGCCAAGCAGCCGCTGCCGCCCTACGTCGTCGAGCCGCCCGACATCCTGTTGGTGGAGGCGACCAAGGAACTGACGACAGGTTTCCAGCCCATCGCCGGCCAGCACCTCGTGCGGCCCGACGGCACCATCAGCCTCGGTACTTACGGCAACGTCTTCGTGGCCGGACTGACGCTGAACGAGGTCCACGACGCCGTCGCGGCCCAGATCCACACCGCCGAGGACAAATTGAAAATGGAGGACATCAAGAAGGACCTGGATGTTGACGTGCTGGCGTACAACAGCAAGTTCTATTACGTCATCACCGATGGCGGCGGTTACGGCGAGCAGGTCTACCCGATCCCGGTGACGGGCAACGAGACAGTGCTGGACGCCCTGAGCAAGATCAACGGCCTGCCGCCGGTCGCGTCCAAGAAGCGCATCTGGGTCGCCCGCGCCACGGCCGACTGCGACCATCCCGTCATCCTGCCTGTGGATTGGTGCGGCATCGTCCAGCGCGGTTGCGTCGCCACGAACTATCAGGTATTCCCCAACGACCGCATTTACGTGGCCTCTGACCCGTGGATTCGGGCCGAGAGCTGGCTGTCGAAGCGCCTCAACCTGTTTGACCGCGCCGCCGGCTCGGTCCTGCTCGGCGCCAGCACGGTCAACCAGATCCGCAACCCCGTGGGGACGGGGACGGGCACCGGCGGCGTCCCATGATCGGAACGGAGGCCGATGCCTTGACAGAGGCGCTGTCGGAGTTAGGCTGGAAGAGGGGGCCGTCGCCCAACGGCGGCGGCCCCGCTCGAACGCCCCGAACCGCCGGCCGGCGCCGGCTCACCTGGATGCGGGAGATGGCCATGTCTCGAATGCTCAGTGCAGTGTTCGCCGCCGGCTGTGCCCTGTTCCTCGCCGCCGGCTCGGCCGCGGCCCAGACTCCGCCTTCCTACTTATCCAACCGCCCCAACTACGGCGTCGGTTACCGCCCGCGCCTCAGCCCCTACCTCGATCTGGCCAACGGCGGCAACCCGGCCGTCAACTACTACCTCGGCACGCTGCCGGAGTTCGAGCGGCGGCAGACGCAAAGGCTCTACGGCGCCGCCATCGGCGGCCTGGAAGCGCAGGCCCTCCAGCCGGCGCCGGTCGCCGCCGCCGATGTAGACCTCTTTACTCCTCTTACCAGCACCGGCCACCCCACGGCGTTCGGGTACACCGGCGGCTATTTCCCGTCGCCGCAAGTCCGGCCGCCTGTATCCGCCGCCATTCCCGGCGTGCGCCGCTAGTGGTCCGTCCAACGTCATTTGACGGGTGAGTTCGTAGCCACATTCGCCAGAATGCGGGGATTTCACCGCCGCACCCGCATTCTGGCGAATGCGGCTACCTGTCAAGTGAAGATTGACGAAGCAGCAGGCGGTCGGCGGTTTCCCATCACTGGACGGCGCGCGCGCCGCGGCGCCTGCCCCAGGCGGCCCCGCAGGCGCCTGCCGCGCCGATCAGCCCCATCAGCAAGCTCGCCGGCTCCGGGTTGGCGGTTCCCGGCCCGATGCTCGGCGGCGGGGCGTCGGGCGCCATGTCCACCGGGTAGACGGGCGCGATTGGGTTGTCGGGGGGCGGTGGATTGTCCGGGGGGATTGTCGTCGGCGGGATGACCGGCGGTGGGGGCGGCGTCTGGGGGGGGTTGAAGGCCAGCATTCCGGCCAGAAGCCGATCCGCCTGGCCGCCCTCCGTTGTGACGACCACCCCGCGTTTCCCATTCACGCTCGTTTGCCCGACCGACGTATTATCGCCGGCCGGCCTGTCCGCCGCCCGCCCGGCCTCCGCGGACCAGCCCGCCAGGACGATGCAAGCGCAGGCGGCCAGTAGCCCGCGTCGCCGCTTCGCCTTCCAGGCCTCCATGCTCCGTCTCCTTTCTCTGTCGTTGAAAAAGGGACGCTTCCGGGGTGTGCGTCGATGCTTCGTCCCCAAGGGCTACCCTCCATACCACCTTCCCATCCCGCCGAAAAGGTCAATACGGCAGCAGCGGCCCGCGGCGCAAGATGTATCGGTTGTGCGGCCTACCGGCCGGCCGCGCGTCCGTCTGGCGCGGCTTTGCCGGGCGAATCGTTTTTGTTCCCTTTGCGGTTTCGCCGAAATCTCCTGTGGGGGGAGCGCATCGCCCCGGGTCGCCGCGACCGTCGGAACCGCGACCGTAAGGGAGCGGTCTTCGCTCAAATCGCTCCCTGACGGTCGCGGCTCTGACTCGGCAGGGAGTAACGGCGCGATGAACAAACGCATGGGGATTGCTGGAATCGTCCTGTCGCTGTGCGGATCGGTGGGCGCGGCCAGAGCGCAGGACGTCGTCTGGCGACCGACGGCGCGGCCCGCGGAGTTGCAGCCGCCGGCTCATCTGGTGGAACTGCCCACCCCCAGCGCCACGATCGGCCGGCCGGTGCCGATCCCGACCGCCCCGCCGGGTTTCGACTCCGGCCTGGTCCAGGCGGGGTATCACGAACCGGGGGCGCCCACCCCCGTGCCGCGAACCTTCGGCGACGCCGGGGAGGACGCGGACGCCAGCGGCCTCTTCGCGTCCGACCGGGCGGCGATAACGTTGCGGCCCGCCGTTTACCCCGGCGAGCCGATCGCGACGTCGCCCCAACCCGGCCCGGCCGCGCAGCCCGGCGCCCCGCGCCCAACGCCGTCCCGACCGTCACCGACATGGACGCACCCATGCCGGAGGCGCCGGGCGGCCTGCTCACTGGCCCCGCGTCCGGGTCGCAGCGCCTTTACGCTCGGGGCGAATACCTCCTGTGGTGGTTCAAGAACGATCAAGTCCCGCCGCTGGTGACGACCAGCGCGCCGGCCGACAGTGGCATCCTCGGCGGCCAAACGACGCGGACCCTGTTCGGCGGCGACGGTCTGTCGAGCGGCTCGCACTCCGGCGGTCGATTCACGGCCGGCTGGTGGCTGGACGATTGTCAGACAAAAGCGATCGAGGTGAGCGGCTTCTTCCTGCCGGGCGATACGCAGCGGTTCGACGCGAACTCGGCGAACTTCGGCGTCCTGGCCCGGCCGTTCTTCAGCCTCAATCGGAACCAGGAGTTCTCGCAGCTGACCGTGTTTCCCGGCGAGTCCACGGGCAACATCTCGGTGCAGAATTCGAGCAACCTGTGGGGCGTGGAGGCGAACCTCCGCTGCAACCTCTGCTGCGGCTGCACCCCATGCGACGAATGCGATCCGTGCTGCACCGGCTGGAACTACCACATCGACGGCCTGGCCGGGGTCCGCTATTTGAATCTGAACGAGGACCTGTCGATCACCGAGAACGTGGCCAACCTGCCGACGGCCCCGGCGGGTCGGGCGAACGAAACGGCGATCGTGTTCGACGATTTCGCCACGCGGAACCAGTTCTATGGCGCCCAGGTCGGCCTGGATGCGGAGTTCGGCCGCGGGGGCCCGTGGAGCCTGGAGGTGCTGGGCAAGCTGGCCCTGGGCGACACGAATCAGCGCATCAACATCAACGGCGGCCAGCAGGTGACGAACCTGACCACCGGGGTGACGACGCCGTTCGTGGGCGGACTGCTGGCCCTGCCGAGCAACATCGGGTCGCACAACCACAACGCCTTCAGCATCGTGCCGGAGGTCAACCTGACGCTGCACTACGCCATCAACGAACACTGGAGCATCCTGGCCGGCTACGACTTCCTGTACTGGACCAACGTGGTGCGTCCCGGCCAGCAGATCGACCGGGTGCTGGACGAAACCCAGATCCCGAACTTCGACCCGCCGGGGACGATCGCCCCGGCCGGTCAGAACCGGCCCGCAGTGCTGTTCCACCAGTCCGACTTCTCGGCGCAGGGGATCAATCTGGGGTTGGAGTTCCGATATTGAGAAGGTAGGTCACGACCCGGGCGAGCCGGCGGGTTCATCCCGCCGGGACAAGCTCCGATCATCCCACTCCCAAGGTCCGGCCCGCCGTCAGCGGCGGCCGGACCTTGGCTCGCTGCTTGGCGGCCGGCACGTCCCAGATCTGAATCGTCCCATCCTTGCCGCCCGAGACCAGGAACTTGCCGTCCGGGCTGAATGCCCGGAATAGTACGGCGTCACTGTACCCTGGAGGACGGCCCGCGGCTTCACATCGTGGGCAGAATGGCGTCGCCCAATTGCATTGCATCGGGAGGCGACGCCCCTGCGCCGCGGCTCACGGATCGGAGGACCTCGCCGCCCGGATTTCTCCTTCGCACCAAGCGGCCTCGGCGGTAGACTGCATCGAGCTACCTTCCCTCCCGCCGCGCCCCCCGCGAAAGGACACGCCGTCATGCCGGACATGGTGAAGCGTTTTCATCTCCTGATTCTCTTCGCCCTGATCGTCGTCCCTTCCCGCGCGACCGCCGCCGACCTGCCGCCGGTGGTCCGCTCCGCCCACAGCGGCCCCTGGTCGGCCGCGGACACCTGGGAGGGCGGCAAGACTCCCGCGGCCGGCGCCCGCGTGCTGATCCGAACGGGACACGTGATCGTCTACGACCGCAGCTCCGAGGAGGCCGTCCGCTCCGTCCGCGTCGCCGGAACGCTGACCTTCGCGCCGGACAGGGACACGCGGCTCGACGTCGGGTTGATCCGCATTCAGGCCGGCGAGGATGCGAGCGAGGAGGGTTTCGACTGCGACGCCCATCTCACGGCGCCAGACCAGCCGCGGCCGGCCCTCGAAGTCGGTTCGCCGGAGCGGCCCATCGACGCCAAGCACTCAGCGACGATCCGACTTGTCTATTTTGACGGCATGGACAAGCAATCCTGCCCCGCGATCGTCTGCTGCGGCGGCCGCATGGACTTCCACGGCGCCCCCATGAACCGCACCTGGGTCAAGCTCGGCGCCGACGCCAAGAAAGGGGACGCCGTTGTTTCCTGCGCCGAGGCCGTCGAGGGCTGGCGGCCGGGCGACCGCGTCATCATCACGTCCACGCAGGTCGGGGCGGAAGTTCTCGGCACGCGGCGCGGCAAGGGCGGCTTCTTCACCGAGGAGCGCACCGTCCGCTCCATCGACGGCGCCACCGTGACGCTCGACCGGCCGCTCGATCACGAACACCTGGGGACCGGCGACTACCGCGGCGAGATCGCCAACCTGAGCCGCAATGTCGTCGTCGAGTCGGCCGACCCCGCCGGCGTGCGCGGCCACACCATGTACCACCGCTGGTCGGCCGGGTCCATCAGCTATGCGGAGTTCCGCCATCTCGGCAAGGAGGGCGTGCTGGGCCGCTACAGCCTGCATTATCACCTCTGCGGCGACACCATGCGCGGCAGCTCGGTCGTCGGCGCGTCGATCTGGGACAGCGCCAACCGCTGGCTCACCATTCACGGCACGAATTATCTCGTGGTGCGCGACTGCGTCGGCTACCAGAGCGTCGGCCACGGCTTTTTCATGGAAGATGGAACCGAGGTCTACAATGTCCTCGATCGCAACCTCGCCGTGCAGGCGTTCCGCGGCAAGCCGCTGCCCAAGCAGATTCTGCCGTTCGATCAGAACGAGGGGGCCGGCTTCTGGTGGGCCAACTGCCGCAACACCTTCACGCGCAACGTCGCCTGCGAAAACGACCGTTACGGCTTCCGCTTCGAGGCCACGGAAACCAGCGCCCTGAAGCTCACGCTCCCCGTCATGCAGCCCGACGGCGAGCGCAAGCCGACGGACATTCGCACCCTGCCGTTCGTCCGCTTCGAGGACAACGAGTCCCACTGCGAGGGGCTGTACGGCTTCAATCTCGGCGAAGGCGTCCATCGCGTCGGGCCGGACACGCGCCATCCATTCATCGTTCGCCGCACGAAACTTTGGGGCACGCACTACGCCTTCCGGCCGGAGGTCCCGTCGCTCCTGGTGGAGGACATGAAAATCTGGCGCGGCGAGTACGGCGTCTACCACCCCAACTACGACAATCACGTCTATCGCGATCTTTATATCGGCAAAACGAACACGGAGCCGTTCAATCGCGGGCACGACGATGACAGCGTCCAGTACGGCCCGCTGACCGTGGACGGCCTGACCTTCGAGGGCATCCGCTCCGGCGACGAGATGCCGCTCATTCAGATCAGCGACGACAATCCGACCGGCGGCGCCGTCTCCCACTTCCGCAACGTGAAGGTCCTCGACTGGACGGGGACCAAACACCGGGCGCTGGTCAACCTAGGCGGCGGCCCACGGCCGACGCCGACGACCGTGAAAGGCGTGCCGATCTACGTCCACGGCTATTTCGGCCCCGGCCGCGATGCGAAGATCGTCAGCACCAAGACTCGGGAGCTGAAGGAAGACGGCCTCGATTACAAGGACGTGCCGCTCCTTACCGGCGACGAGTCGCGCGCCGCCGAGGTCCGCGACGTAGAATTCCCCAAGCTGCTCGACCCGGTGGACGATCAGCCGCCGGCCACCGTCGTCACGCAGGTTGCGCGAACCGCCGACGGCAAATGGCGGATATGCGGCGTCGCTTCGGACGACGGCGCCATCAAGACAGTGGTCGTGAATGGCCACGCCGCGAGGGCGACGGCGCCGAACTTCGCGGAGTGGGAGATTGTGCTGGATACAGCAGCGGACGCGATCACGGCGCACGCCGAGGACGCCGCCGGCAATGTGGAAGCCCATGCTCATAGGATCACGCTTCCGCACCACCCGTGACCCGCAACCCGCAGGCGAGCCAGACCCCACGAGCGCCCGGAGACGGTTTCAGCGATTGAACCGAACCTCCGGGCGCTGACGCGACCCGGCTCGCCTGCCATCGCCCCTTTTTTTCCAGCCCCCTCCCGCTGCGGACGATAGAAGAGAAATGGCGGCGCCAAACCGCGCGGACGCTCCGCCCCTCTCGCATCCTGCACGGCCGGGGGCGCCGCCGCTGCCATACTTCCGGGCCTCCGGCAGGGAGGCGGGGACCGAACCATGAATCCGCTCTTTGCTCCACCCCCGCGCCGGTCCTGCGTGGTCATTGTCCTGGCGGCGCTGGCTGCGGTCCTGGTCGTTGCGCCCCCCGCCTGGGCCGTCGGCGGCGACGGCATCTTTTATTCCGCCGAGGACGGCGCCTATTTCTCCGGCCAGGCCTCTTTCCGCATCCCTTTCGGCGACGTGGACCGCCGCATCCAGGAGGTGATCCTTTACGTCTCCACCAACAACGGCAAGAGCTACGATCGGGTCACGTCGGTGGGGCCGACCGAGCGGGAGTTCCGCTTCCAGGCCAAGAGCGACGGCTTGTACTGGTTCACCGTCCAGACCCGCGACGCGGAGGGCCGCCTCTCGCCGCCGGACCTGACCTTGGCTCAGCCGCAGATCAAGGTATACGTCGATACCCACGCGCCGACGGCCACGCTTCACTGGCTGCAACCGCAGAACGGAAACGTCGGCGTGGAATGGGAGGTCAGCGACCTCAACCTGGACAAGACGACTCTCCGCGTGGACTATCGGGCGGTGGGCGGCGACTGGATGCCGCTGCCGGTCACGCAGACTGCCACCGGGCAATACTACTGGAACCCCGGCACAACCGCCCCGATCGAGGCCCGCATTCAGGTGCAGGACAAGGCGCACAACCCGACCGAGTATAAAACTCCGGTTTACGGCGACCCGAGAACGGGGGCGACTCCCGCGCCGGGGCCGGGGCCGGCGCCGCCGCCCGCGGCGGATGGGCCGGGCAAGGACATCATGGTCAACACCCGGCGGATCGAGCTGAATTTCAAGATCGACGATGTCGGCTCATCCAAAGTCAAGGCTGTGGAGGTCTGGTACACGCAGGACGGCCGCACCTGGCAGAAGACGCCGGAGGACGCGCCGCCGGAACCGCCCTACGTCGTCAACGTGCCGAGCGAAGGGCGGTACGGCTTCACGCTCATCGCCCGCAGCGGCGTCGGGCTGGCCCTGCCCGCGCCGAAGACCGGCGACCAGCCGCAAGTGTGGGTCGAGGTGGACGAGACGAAGCCGAAGGTCGGCATCGTCGGCGTCGAGGTCGGCCGCGGTCCCGACACCGGCTTCATCACCGTGCGCTGGAACGCGACGGACAAACACATGTCGGCCAACCCCATCACGATTTCCTACGTGGACGCCGCGGCGGGGGCGTCCGGTCAGTGGCAGGTCATGGCCGCCAACATCGCCAACGACGGCCGTTACGTCTGGCGGATGCCGGACGGCCTTCCTCCGCAAATCCTGGTGCGCGTTCGAGGCGATCGACCAGGCCGGCAACGTTGGCCAGGACGACACGGCCAAGCCGGTCAGCACCGACCTGTCCATCCCCAAGGCGCGCGTCATCGACGTCCACCCCGCCCGATCGTCGGGGTCGGGCACGATGCCGCCGCCTTGAGATACTCACGCCCTTGGTCAGCCGCGACGCGCGGCGGAGCGCTTGCCCCACGCGCTCCGCCGCGCGTCGCGGCTGACCCACTTCGCTGATAGAATGACGTTGTTGCGCCCCAACGTGCTTCGGCGGACCCCGCATGGATAGTATCGCCTTCCTGGACCGCAAGGCGGAAAAAACGCCCCGCTCGGTCTACATTCTGCACGGCGACGAGCGCTTGCTGAAGCGCCGCGTCCTGGCGGCGCTGCGGACGCTGGTTCTCGGTCCCGACGACGACGGCTTCGGCGTCACCTCCCATGCCGGAGACAAGGCGGACTACTCGACCGTGTTGACGGAGCTGGCCTCCGTCGGCATCTTTTCCGCGCGGCGCCTGGTGATCGTCGAGGACGCCGACCCCTTCGTGACGCGCGAGCGGGCGCGGCTGGAGAAGTACCTCGCCGCCCCGTCGGCGACCGGCGTCCTGGTGCTGGACGTTCAATCGTTGCCCTCCAACACGCGCCTGGCCAAGCTCATCCCGGACGACGCGGCGATTGTATGCAAAGCGCCGGGTCCGGCCCGGTTGCCGGATTGGTGCATCCGCTGGTGCGCCGCCGAACACGGCAAGCAGCTGATCGCGGCGGCGGCCCGGCTGCTGGTCGATCTGGTCGGCGCCGAGATGGGCCTGCTCGACCAGGAGATGGCGAAACTGGCCGCCTACGTCGGCGAGGCCCAGCGCATCGACGCCGCCGACGTGGACGCCCTGGTCGGCGCCAGTCGGGCCGAGAACACGTGGAGGATCTTTGATCTCATCGGCGACGGCAAGACCGGCGAGGCGCTGACGTTTCTGGACCGCCTCTTTGGACAGGGAGAAGATCCATTTAGATTGAACGGCGCGTTCGGGTCGCAGCTGCGCAAGCTGGCGCAGGCGGGCCGACTGGTGGTGCAAGGGACGCCGCTGCCGGCGGCCCTGGACGTGGTCGGCGTGCCGCCGTTCGCACGGCAGACCGCGGAGAAGCAGATGCGCCGCCTGGGCCGCCGCCGGCTCGGGCAGGTGTACGACTGGCTGTTGCAGATCGACCTCGGCCTCAAGGGCATGAGTCCGCTGCCGGCGCGCGCCCTGTTCGAGCGCCTGGTGGTGGAGCTGGCCGCGCACCCCGGCCGCGCCTCGCCCTGTCGGCAAACCGTGAGAACCCCGCGATGACGCAACCCGCTGAAGCCGCGTCGAAGCCGCGGCTGCTGATTACATTGGGCGACGTGGCCGGGATCGGCCCCGAGATCGTCGCCCGCGCCTGGCCGCGGCTGTTCGCGCACTGTCGGCCTGTTGTCATTGGCGACCCCGCCTGGCTGCGGCGCGGTCTCGATCTGGTGGGCGGGCCGGGGACCGTACAGCCGGTGCGCCGCCTGGCCGACGCCGCGCCGGCCGCCGACGTCCTGCCCTGCCTCGCCGCCAGCGACCAGGATCTGTCCGCGGTCGAGCCGGGTCGCGTCAGCGCCGCGGCCGGCCGGGCAGCCTACGATTTCCTCTGCCGGGCCATCGACGAGACGAAGGCCGGCGCCGCCGACGGCATTGTGACGGCCCCGCTGCACAAGGAGGGCCTCAACGCGGCCGGCCTGCGCTACCCCGGTCACACGGAGATCCTGGCAGAGCGCTGCGGCGTGCGCGAGTTCGCGATGGTGCTGGCGGTGGAGGGGTTGGCGGTGGCGCACGTCACGCTGCACATGGCCCTGCGCGACGTGTTCCGCCATCTGACGACGGCGGCGGTCGTGGAGAAAGCGCATCTGCTGGATGGGTTGTTGCAGCGGCTGCTCGGCCGGAAGCCTCGACTCGGCGTGGCGGCGCTGAACCCGCACGCCAGCGACGGCGGCCTTTTCGGCGACGAAGAGGAGCGCATTATTGCGCCGGCGGTGGCGCGGGCGAAGGTGGAAGGGGTGGACGCCTCTGGCCCGTGGCCGACCGACACGCTGTTCGTGCGCTCGCGCGACGGCGAATTCGACGGTGTGGTGGCGATGTACCACGACCAGGGGCACATCGCGCTGAAGCTGCTGGGCCGCGGCCGGGCCGTGAACATCAGCGCCGGGTTGCCGATCGTGCGCACCAGCGTGGCCCACGGCACGGCCTATGACATCGCCGGCCGCGGCGTGGCCGATGCGTCGAGCCTGGTGGAGGCGGCGCGCGTGGCGGCGCTGCTGGCGCGGACACAGGGCGAGCGGCCGGCGTGACCCACGCGCCGCATTTCGCGCAATGCCGACTTTATCTTTCCTCTTACTCGTCGCTGTCTCATTGAGGATATTGCTTCGGGACCTCGCCATGACTTTGCAGAATCCGCAGCGCCCGCTTGCCGCTCCTGTCCCCCTTACGACCCAGCAGCGCCAGGCCGTCGTCACGCGCCGCACTTCCGTCGTCCTCTCCTCCGGCGCCGGCTGCGGCAAGACGCACGTACTCACCGAGCGCTACCTGTCCCACCTGCGCGACGACAAGGCGGAAGTCGGCCAGGTCGTCGCCATCACCTTCACCGACCGCGCCGCTCGCCAGATGCGCGGCCGCATCCGCGACAAGGTCGAAGCCCTTCTCCGCGCCGCCGACGGGCCTGACGCCGAGACCTGGGCGCGCCACCTTCGCAACCTCGAAACGGCGCCGATCAGCACCATCCATGCCTTCTGCGCCGCCCTCCTTCGTCAGAACGCCGTCGAGGCCGGCGTGGACCCGCGTTTCGACGTGCTGGAGGAAGTCCTCTCCGTCAACATCGAAGGCGACGCGCTCAATTCCTGTCTGCAAAGGCTGTTGACCGCCCAAACCGAAGCCGGAGAGGACTTGCGCCAGCTGGTGCTGCTGTACGGCTGGCGGATCGTCGTCGATGGCGTGACCGCCCTGCTGCGCTCCCGCGATGAGACATGCTGGCGTCAGTGGCTCGACGAACCGGCCGAGGACGTCGGCCGGGAGTGGCGCGACCGCGCCCGCCTGTCGCTGCTGCCGCGGCGAATCGCGCACCTGCTCGGCGCCCGGCCGCACGTCCTCCGCTGTCTGGAGCTGCTCCGCCGCTCGCCGCCGCTGCCAGGCCTTATCGCGGACAATGTGCGTCGTCTTCTGGAGGAATTGCCGCGGCTGGCGGAGGCGCCCGACCTCGCGGCGGCGGTCCAGGGGTTCCACGAGCTGGCCAAGGTGACGCATCACGGCAAGAAGGCGTGGCCCGACCCGGCGGTGTACGAGCCGATCAAAACGGCCCTGGCAAAGTTCCGCGATGAACTGAAGGGCTGGGACCTGACCTGTTTTGACGCCGCGGCCGACGAACTGGCGCCGGCCGTCGAAGTCGGCCGGCGCTGGCTGCGCGTGGCGCAGGAGGCCGTCGCGGCGTATCGGGAGAGAAAAAGGACGCATGGCGTCGTCGATTTCCAGGACCTGTTAATGGCCGCGCGCGACCTGCTGCGCGACCGGCCGGAGGTGCGCGGCCGCCTCCAGGAGCGCTACCGTTTCCTCCTCATCGACGAGCTGCAGGACACCGACCCGGTGCAGATGGAGCTGGTGGAATCGCTGTGCGGGGCGGGCCTGGCGACGGGCAAGCTCTTCGCCGTGGGCGACGCCAACCAGTCGATCTACCGTTTCCGCGGGGCCGACGTCCACGGCTTCCTGCAATTGCGAGACAAAATGGAGTTGGAGGGGCGGCAGAATCTGACCCGGAACTTCCGCAGCCAGCCCGCCATTCTCGACTTCGCCAACGCGGCGTTCGCGCCGTGCCTGACCGATTACCACGCGCTCCGGACGGACAACTCGCAAATCAGCCCCGGCCCTTGCGTCGAGTTTCTCTGGAGTCCGCGCGAGAGCGGCGACGGCGAGGGAAAAGCCAGCGCCGCGGAGGGCCGCCGGTCCGAAGCAGCGTGGATCGCTCAGCGCATCGCCGCGCTGGTCCGCGGCGGGGCGGAAATCGTCGTGGACCGCGAGGGCGGCGCGAACCGCCTGCGGCCGGTGCGAGCCGGCGACGTGGTGCTGCTGTTCCGGGCCATGAGCAACGTCGCCCTTTACGAAGCCGCCCTCCGCGACCAAAGCCTCGGCTATTACCTCGTCGGCGGACGGGCCTTCTTCGCCCAGCAGGAGATATACGACCTCCTCAATTTACTCCGCACTTTGGAGAACCCGCAGGACGGCGTCAGCCTCGCCGGCGTGCTGCGGTCGCCGTTCTGCTGCGTCAGCGACGAGGCGCTGTTTGTACTGGGCCGGCGCCGCGACGGCCTGTGGGCCGGCCTGTGCGACGACGCGTCCGACGCCCGGCTGCCGGCCGACCAGCGGGAGCCGGTGGCGCGGCGCGGCGCAACCTGCAACGGTGGCGCACGCTCAAGGACCGGCTGCCGATCGCTCGCCTGCTCGGGGCCGTCTTCGCCGACTCCGGCTTCGACGCGGCGACGCAGTTGGAACACCTCGGCGATCGCAAACTGGCCAACTTATGGAAGCTCCAGGACCTCGCTCGCACCTTCGACCGCTCCGGCCTGTTCGGCCTGGCTGAGTTCATCGCCCGCCTGGGCGATTTCGTCCGCACCCAGTCGCGCGAGGAGCAGGCGGCCACGCAGCCGGAAAACGCCGACGTCGTCCGCCTCATGACCATTCACCAGGCGAAGGGGCTGGAATTCCCCGTGGTCATCGTGCCGGACTTGGCGGCGACGGGCCACGGCGGCGGCCAGCCGGCCGCCCGCTGGGACCGCGCTTTCGGCTGCGTCGCCCGGCCGCCGGTCGAGGACGGGGCGCCGATTTTCTCCGAAGCCCCGTGGAAATGGCTGCAAATCCAGTCCGACCTGGAAGAATGGCAGGAAGACTTGCGCATTCTGTACGTGGCCTGCACGCGGGCGCGCGACTATCTGGTGCTGTCGTCGTCGCTGCCGGAGGGGCATCAGCCGGCCGGCCCGTGGATGCAGACGCTGGCCGGGCGCTTCGACCTGGCGACGGGCCGCTGCCTCGCCGCCGACGTTGAGGAGGTGCGCCGGCCGGCCGTATGCGTGTACGACCACCGCCGGCCGCCTCCGCCCGCCCCTCCCGCGCCGACGGAGCGAGAGCCGGCGCCGCCGCCACGCCGCGACGGCCAGCCCGATGCCTTCGCGGAACTCGCGCGGCCGGCCCCGCCGGGGCTGGTTCCCGCCGCCGAGCTGGCGGGACAACGGCCCCGCGCGCGGCGGAGCGCGTCGTGTGTGCGGTGCTTGAGGTGTGGGACTTCCGCGAGGCGGACGGCTGGCGGGCGCCGCTCCGCCGCTGCGCGGGAGAAGACGAGTTCGCGGCTATGGAAACGATCTTAAAGGCGTTCGCCGCGTCCGAGACGCGCCGCCGCCTGGCGGAGGCCCGCGTCTGTCTTCATGAGGCGGAGTATTTCCTCAACCTCACCCGCGCCGGCGTCGTCGAGGAACCGACGCCGACGGTCACAGGTCGGATCGACTGCCTGTGGCAAGCGGCGGACGGGCGCTGGCGGCTGCTGTTCTTCACTTTGGCGCCGCCCGCGGAGCGGGAACGGGTCTGGGAGGAACGGCTGCCGGAAATGGTGCTGGCGGCGGCGGCCGTCCATCAGCAAGAGGGGAAATGGCCGGCCGCCGTCGCCCTGCACTTTCTCGGAGACGGCTCGATCGTCGAACGGTCGCCGGGCCGGCTGGCCCACCGCCGCATCCTCGCCGCGGCCGCCGCTGATCTCGGCAAGTTGTCAGAGCCGCGACCGTAAGGGAGCGGGGAGAAGACCGCTCCCCTACGGTCGCGGCTCTGCTCCTTACCGCAGGCTGACCTCATAGCCCTGGCCGCGCAGGTAGAACTCCGCGTGGCAGGCATTCTCGTAGGAGTCGTAGCATCCATAGTAGGACCACGGGACGTCCCCGCCCTGCCGGTACATCAAATCGTAGTGGCGTCCCCGGCGATCGCGGTCGTGATCGCGGTCGCGGTCCCGATCGCGGTCGTGATCGCGGTCGCGGTCCCGATCGCGGTCGTGATCGCGGTCGCGGTCCCGATCGTGATAGGCCTCCCTGGGCGCTTCCGGCGCCCGGGCCTGGGCCGCCGGGGCGACGGCCAGGGGGATCGTCAGGGTAATGCCGGCGACGGTCGAGAGTATCCATTTTCGCAACATGACGTATTTCTCCGATAGATTTCGGCGTCTCTTTCTTTTCCGGCCCCGCCAGGTGCGGGGGGTGTTCGCTGAGGGAACGCCGGCCGGGCGAATGTTTGCGCGCTTCCGGGCGATCCGCCGCTTGCATCTCGGCCGCGGCGGGGTACGATGAAACCGCTCCGCCGCACGAGGCGGACGGGCTTTTCCTCCAAGGAACCTCTCTCATGCGAATCTTTGCATCGACGCCCCCCGGCCTGGCGCTCCTGGCGCCGGTCGCTCTGCTGCTGCTGTGCGCGGCCGAACCCAACCCCGCCCCGGACCACGCCCTCAAACTGTCGCTGCGGACGCGCGTCGAGACCTTCAAGGGCAGCGGCGTCTGGGACGAGGTCGTCGTCCCCCACGAGTTCTCGGGCGACGAGACGGCCGTGGTCCTCTGCGACATGTGGGACAATCATTGGTGTCCGAGCGCGGCGGCCCGCTGCGGCGAGCTGGCCAAGAAGATGCCGCCGGTCCTCGACGCCCTGCGGGCGCGCGGCGTCCTCGTCATCCACGCCCCGTCCGAGTGCATGGACTTCTACAAGGACGCGCCGCAGCTGCAAGCGCATTCAGGAGGCGCGCAGGGTGGAACCGCCGCCGCCCCTCGACCTGACCGACCCGCCGCTGCCGTGCGACGCCACCGACGGCGGCTGCGACGCCGACCCGCCCGCCAAGTTCTACAAGGCCTGGAGCCGCGAGCATCCCGCCATCCCCATCGCCGATCAGGACGTGATCTCCGACGACGGCAAGGAAATCTACAGCTATCTCAAGCAGCGCGGGATCAAGAACCTGCTCGTCATGGGCGTCCACGCCAACATGTGCGTCCTCAACCGCACGTTTGCGATCAAGCAGATGACCAAATGGGGGATTCGTTGCGTGCTGGTGCGCGACCTGACGGACGCCATGTACAACCCGAAGATGAAGCCGTTCGTCAGCCACGAGGAGGGGACGGAGCGGATCATCGAGCACATCGAAAAGTACTGGTGCCCCAGCGTGCTGAGCGCCGATTTGGTGAAGGGGATTTCCCACTGATGGGAGGAGAAACGCCGCCGCCTCACCCTGCCCTCTCCCAAGCGGATGGGGGGAGAGGGCAGGGTGAGGCGACGGCGTGCGAGTCATTTCGGATCACGTCTGTCAGGCTATCCAGCCTGACGGCCGCCGCACAAGCGTCAGGCCGGATAGCCTGATTTGCGACTTACCAGCAGCGATGATGACGGCGGCCGCCGCCGCAGCCGGCGTCCATGCACTCCGTCGCGCACGGGGCCGAACAAGGGGCCGCCGCGACGACCGGCGCCGGCGCGACCGGGGCCGTCGGAACCTGCACGCAGGTGACGAACGGCACGTTCTCCGTCACCTGTTCGGCCACGCACTTGTAGGTCGTCACCGGGACCGTCTTCGTCTTCTTTTCGGTCTTGTACTCGCAGACCTGAACCTTGAACTTCTCGATCTGCTCGGCCATCACGCAGACCTGGACCTTGTACTCCTCGGTAACGGTCTTCGGGACAGCCACCTGGACGGTGTACTTCCGCGGCGTCGGCACGCACTCGGTCACCATCACCTTCTGCGAACGCTCCTCCATCTTCGTCGTGGTCACGGGGACCTGGACGGTTTCCGACTTCTGCTCATAGTGGCAGACGTTGACCGTCACGTTCCGCGTCACGGTCTCGGGCACGCACGTCATGACGGTGCAGCTGACGTTATGCGTTTCCTGAACGTTCTGGCAGCCCACCATACAGCCGCAGCAGTCGTAAACCGGGACCTTGTGGCAGCAGACGACCTGCCGGGTCACCACCTGGGGAACGCTGTGGAAGACCGTGTACGTCTCCGGGTGCGTTTCCGGCGTCATGACCGGAACCGACCATGTCCGCTGCCGCGCTTCCATGTGCGTCTCCGGGACGCAGACCATGTACTTTTGCACCACTTCCTTTTGCGTGGGAACCAGGACGGTCTCCTGGCGCTCCTCATTGTGGTACTCGAGCTTGCAGACCTGCCGTTGCCGGACCTCTTCCTTGGTGGTGGGAACCCAGATGCTCCGCTGGCGCTCCTCCTCGTGCGTCACCGGCGTGACGACGGTTTCGGTGATCTCCTGCTGGGTCGTTTCTGCGACCATCTTGTAGACGGTTCGCGTCACCGGCCGGTACTCCGTTTTGTACTGCAGCGTGTAGCCGCAGCCACAGTCGCCAGCGCCGGCATAGTCGCAGGGGGCTTCGCAGCGGTTGCGTCCCCACGCCCAGGCCGTGCCCGCGCCCTGCGCCACCATCGCCGCCGCTACCAGGAACGACACTGCTCTCTTCATTCTTGTCTCCTCACAGGAAGCCCACTAATGATGTCCCGTACCAATCCGGGTTGTCTGCTTCAATTTGGTAGGCGACGCAAACTAGGCAATTTCCGTACCGCCGTCCGATGTAAAGGAAACCCGTGATCCGGCCGAATCCGCCCAAACAGGAAAGATGGGAAACATGAGAGGCCGCGCGACCGGGGCGAATCCGCTTCCTTCTTCTGGTTGCTTCGCCGGGATGATTTCCTTTGCCGACTGATCCTGTGCAAGGGAAAGCGTCTGGGCCGCCCTTGCTGGTAATTAGGATAATCTGGAAAGGATGGGAAGTGTAGAGGGAAAAAGAAAGAAATGAATGTTTTTTTGGGGAAGTGCTGGCCCGAGACGACTACGGGCGAATGTGCGCGGGACATTAAGGCGAGCGGCAGCGGGAATGATCCCCGTAGCCGCATTCGCCAGAATGCGGGCCGACAGCCATTCACCCGCATTCTGGCGAATGCGGCTACGGGTAAGGTATTTCCCGCCCCTCGCCTTAAGGGTCGGTACGCAGCCCACGCACGGCCGCCAATGCTTCGGCGTCGGAGGGGTCCAGCGCGAGAAGGCGGCGGTATTGTTCGCGCGCCTCGTCGCCAAGGCCCATCGCCCGGAGCGCCCGCGCCTGGAGCCGATACGCCGTCGGCCAACCGGGATCGCGCCGGGACGCCTCGGCGGCCAGCTGGCGTCCCTGCTCGAATTGAAGCCGGCCGAGTTGCACGGCGGCGAACGTGGCCAGCGCGCGCGTGAAGTCGTCCTCGCCGCCGTGCCAGTCGCAATGGAGCGCGCGATCCAGGGCGGCCGCGGCCTCGTCCAACCGGCCGTCCGCCAGGTCGCAAGCGCCTTCCTGATAATAAAAGAAACCAAATTGCGGGTAAAGTTCCAGGCCGCGGGCGATCCACCGCCTGGCCCGGTCGCGCCGGCCGACGGCGAGGGCGGTGCGACCCGCCTCGGCCAGGAACGCGGCGTGGAGCGGGTCGGCGGACAGGGCCATGTCCCACTCCGCGATAGCCTCGTCGCCGGAGGCCAGGCCGTACGCCGCCATTTCGCCGAGCAGCCGGCCGAGGTCGGCGTGGTGGTAGGGCGCCGCCGGCGCCAGCGCCACAGCGCGGCGCAGGGCGGCGCGGGCTTGCTCCAGCAGTCGCCGCCGTTCGTCCGAACCGGACGCCTTGCGCGACGCCAGCTGAGCGGCGGCGCTGAGCTGCGTCCAGCCGTGGTCGTCGTCCGGGTCCAGCCGGGCGGCGCGTTCGTAGCTCGCCAGCGCCTCGGCCGGGTTGGCGGAGACGACGCGGTCGCCGGCGCCGCGGGCGACCTCTGCCTGGAGGGGGCGGACGACGAGGGCGTACAGGGCCGCGGCCGTGGCCACGCAGACGGACCCGTGCGCGGCGAACGCCAACACCGAAGCGGGGCGCGGATAGCGCGCGATCTCCAATTTCGGATCTCTGATTTCATCGCATTCCATTCGCCAGACGGCCAGCGCGGAAAGGACCGCGGCCCCGGCGAGGACGGCGGCCGCCCCGGCGCCGAACCAGCCGACGTTCAGGAGGAAAAGCACTACGGCCAGGCCGCCGCCGATCAGCAAGCCGCGCGGGAGTCCGAAGGACCTCCCGCCCGCCGGCTCCGCCGGAGACGATGGTTCGCCCCAGCGCGACAGCAGCGCCGCCCCGGTGACGAACACTGAGCCGCAGCCGATCACCGTGAACCCGAACATATCTTGCACGAGGAACGCGGCGAGTCCGGCGGCCACGGCGGCGACCGTCGGCCGATCCTCCGGCGCCGACCGGCGCCAGGCCCGGACGGCGGCCAGCCCCAACCCGGCGATCAGCACAACCCCAGCCGCGCCGCCGAGCAGACCCTGCGTGGCGAGGACCTGGAGGGCGACGTTGTGCGCCCGCGTCGGCGTGACGCCCCATTCGGCGTCCGCATAGTCGGCGGGCCGATGCTTCCCAAAGACGATCTGAAAAGTATCCGTCCCCCAGCCGGTGAGCGGCCGGTCGCGGAACAGGTCCGCCGCCGCCCGCCAGATTTGCCGGCGGCCCGCCCCGTCGCTTAGCCGGCTCAGGCGCTCAGCCACGCGCCCGGTCAGGCCGTCGCCCTGTATCCCGGCCATCGTCCACCAGCCGGTCACGGCGACCACGCCGACGACCGCCAGCCCGGCGAGAGTCAACGCCGCCCGCCGTCGCCCGGCGAGGAACCAGCCGCCGCCCAGCGCCAGCAGCGCCACACCGCCCGCCAGCCAGGCGGCCCGCGACAGCGCGACGACGACGGCCGCGCCTGCCAGGAACGCGATCAGCGCCAGTGCCAGCGCCGCCCCCCAGCGCCGCCGCGCGACGGCCCGCAGCACGAACAGGACGATCAGCGGCGCCGTCATGACCAGATAGGCGGAGAGATAATTGGCGTGGCCAAACATGCCGAAGGGCCGGTCGTGGTCGGCGAACGACGATACGCCATCCCACGCGGCCGGATCGAGGCGGGCGGCCTGGATCAGGGCGTACACCGAGGAAACGGCGGCGCCGACCACCACGGCGCCCAGCAAGCGGCGGCCGTCGCCGATGGTGCGGCACAGGCCGCGCGTGGCCAGGTAGAGGATCAGGTAGGCCAGAAGGGTTTGCAGGCCGGCGTGGCTGTCCGGCGATCCTCGCCACGATGTCAGAGGGCTAATGGAGAAAATGGTGGACAGCGCCGCCGAGGCGACAAACAGAAGCATCCCCAATGTGAGCAGGTCCGAGCGCGCCGGCCATCGCAGCGGGGTGCCGTCGGCGATCCATGCCGACGCCGCCAGGCCGGCCAGGACCAGCGCCGCCGCCGTGAGGAGAGCGGCCTTGGGTCCCTCGAAGATGTCCGACGTCCAGGTGCAGAACAGCAGCGGCGAGAGGACGAGATGCAACAGCAGCACCCGACGGCCGGCGTCGGCCGACCGCGGCGCGGGAGGAGTCGATGCGGTTGCCATGCCGGGACATAGCGGCCGTTGGCGCGGCAGTCAAGGGCGCTTTACGCGCCCGGGTGTGCCTCCCGAAGTAGGCAATCGGGTTGCGCCCCTCTCCCCTCCTCGCCCCTCGTTCCCAAGCTCTGCTTGGGAACGCCTTCCGCGAAGCTCCGCTTCGAGTCCGATCGAGGAACCGGACGCGAAACGGAGTTTCGCCGACGCGCGTTCCCAAGCAGAGCTTGGGAACGAGAGATGCCTCCTTCGGGAGGCGCATCCTTACGCGCCCGACTCCACGCGCTTGATGAGCCGCCGCGCCTCGGCGGCCCAGCGGCCGTTGCGGCGACGGACGTGGCCGGGTGCGTAGGCGTTTTCGCGCAGCGCCTGCTCCAGCAGCATGCGCGCCTCGATGATCTGGCCGTCGTCGAGGAGATGCTCCGCAAAGAGGCACTGGTTCTGGAGCGTCGGCGCCAGGCGGGTCAGCTCACGGCAGCTTTGCAGGGCGCCGGCGCGGTCGCCGAGGTCGTCCTGGGCCGCGACGAGCAGCCGCCACCCGGCGTAGTTGCCCCAGCGGTTGTCGCGCTTCAGGAGCTTTTCCAGGACGGGTACGGCCTCCGCCGCTCGGCCGAGTTCGTGGTGGCAGGTCGCCAGGGAATAGAGGGCCATGCCGTGGTCCGGCTCGGTTTTCAGCACGGCCTCCAGATGCGGCACGGCCTCGGCGTGGCGACCGACCTCAATGAGGCGCTGGGCCAGGTTGAGGTGGTTTGTCAGGGTCGGCGTCTGGTCGGCCAGGTAGCGGAGGTGGTCGAGCGGCGGCCCGCGCCGGACGAGGCCGCCGACGTTGAGGTTGCGGAAGTCGCCGCTGGGGAGCTTGACGACGAAGAAATAGATCCAGGCGCCGATGGGCTGGAGCATCAGAATGATGAAGTACCAGTAGACCTCGGCGCCGCGGCGGTAAACGTCCACCAGCATCCAGATCACAAAGGCGAGCTGGAGCACCGTAAGAATGGGGTAAAACGCGAAGATGTCGTAGAGATACTCCATGACCGCGCCGCACCCGGACAAGGAAATCGCCTTCCGATCCCGGCAGGGTCAGGGTATCGGAGCGCGAGCGAATCGCAAGAGGGGAATCGTCGGCGGGACCGCGCCGCCGGTTAGCCGCGATGCGCAGCGGAGCGCCTCTCCCCCGCGCTCCGCTGCGCGTCGCGGCTAACCGGATCGCGTTACGGGGTAAAGTTCCTGAAACGCGAACGGCGGCCGCTGGTGAACCTCGCCGAGCTGGAACGGGACCGGCTGCCGGAAAGGCGGCCCGTCGAAGACGAAGGAGTGGTACTCGCCGCGCTCGCCGCACGGGTCGGCGCCGGCCGGCAGGGAACGGCGGAATTCCGGCGTCAGCAGCTGCCCGCAATGTTCCGCCGTGAGACGCTCCAGGTCCACACACACCACCACCGCCCGGAAACCAAGATCGGTAAACGCGCTGTACAACGCTTCGGTGTCGCGGCCCCACAGCGGGTAGCAGCCGCGCAGGCCGACCTGGGCCAGCAGGCGATCCCGGAACGCGCGCAGGTCTTCCAGAAAAATGTCGCCGAAGACGACGGTTTCGATCCCCTCTTCCTTGAGGCGAGTCCAGGCCGCGACGATCGCCGCGGTGTAGACGTCGTTGGAGGGGAAGGTCGTGCCCGGCGCCGAGTGCGCCATCGGACAGGACGGATCGTCCTGGTGGGGGATCACCACGAACTCCACCGGCAGACCAAGCGCGTCGGCCTGGTCCTCGACGAGTCGCCGTCGAACGCCGTGCATGGAAACCCGATCGAATGCCTGGCCGAGACAGGTGAGCAGCTTCACCACGCGGACGCCGGGATCGGTTTCTCGCATGTGGTGCAGGGCGAGGGCGCTGTCCTTGCCGCCGCTCCAAAGGAGAGCGGCTTTGTCGGTTGCGTGCATGGCCGGCTCCGTGGGGTCCATGCGCTCAGTGTACGCCGGCCGTCCCGGTCCAGCATCCCCTTGCAGTTTCCCGAATCACGGCCCGGTCGGCGGCCCCAGGCGCAAGTCGGCGGGTCGCACCGGCGGCGTCGCGTCGTGGGTCGGGTCGGAAACGACTTGGCTCTCCAGCGACGGAGGCGCTGGCGGCTGCAAGCGCCCCGCCAGGTCCGCGTCGTCGGCCCGCGGCTTGCCCTCGATCGGCTTCTTCGTCACCAGCAGCGGGTCCGGCGGCGGCCCCTTCTGCTGAACCATCGGCCGGGCGCACAGCCGATCAACGCGCCGCCCAGCACCGCCGCCAACCCCCATCGCCAGTAAGCACGAATCATGGCTCGCCTCGCGTTCCGATAGGATGTGTTCCGCTCCGTCCGCCAGCGCAACTCTACCGCGTATCCAGGCTATCGGCCGGCCTCCCGGGAAGTCTTGAAGGGAAACGCAGCGGTTGCAACCCGTTTTCACCGCAGAGAACGCAGAGAGCGCGGAGAGAAGAAAGAAGAAGGTTCCCTAGGAACCTACCCATGAGCAACGATCCCTTCGATGTGGTGGACCGCAAGCTGAACGAGGCTCGCGCACATTTACTGACAGCTGAGCGAAAAACCGAACTCTTGGAGATGTAGCATCAAGGGGGTTCCAAATCATGTCCGGCGCGACCCCGATGGAGGAATTTCAGCGTCTGGGCCCGGCGAGCGCCGCGCTGCTCGCGGTGCAGGTCCAGGGCGAGACGCCGGCGGATCTGCTGGGCGGTGCGGACCGAGCAGATGCTGCCCTGCGCCTTGCGGAAGCGGCGGTTGCCGCGCTCCACGGCGTTGCTCGTCGAGCCCAGCAGGTCATCGTCCAGGAAAAGCAGGGCCTTGTCCAGGGTCGGGCTCTGCAGCTTGTCCAACGCCTTGCTCAGACGCTTGCACCGCCGTACCCGCGCCCGCAACTTGGCCAGACGCTGCAACGCGGCGGCCGTGCGGCAGCGCCGATCGAACAGCCGATAGACCTCGTCCATGATTTCCCGCAAGGCCCGCCGTTGCGGTCGGCCGCGAACCAACCGGGCCAGCACCTTCTGTTCCGCCTGGGTCAGCCGATGACGCACGAACAGATAGCGGTACTCGAACAACTCGGCCACCTTCTCTTTGAGACGCTTGGCCTGGCGCGCTGTGGCCTGGGACGCCTTGTCCTGGCGCGGCCGCCCGCGGCGCTGCTTGGGAATCTGCTGAGCCAGTTCCTTACGGAGCTTGGCCAGCGCATGCAGCACCGCCTTGGTGAGCTCCTTGAGGACGTGGAAGACGCAGATCTGATGCGGCGCCTCCGGCCACAGTTCCTTGAGCGCGGTGGGGTAAAGCGAAGGACCATCCGTGGTGATCCCCCGCACCCCCAAGGCGCGGGCCTCCAGTTGGGCCTTGAAGTCAGCCAAAAAGGAGCGCCTATGCTCCTGATCGGGGTCGTGTTCCAGCACGCGGAAGGCCAGGCGGCGGAAGGCACGGTTGTCCACGATGCTGAGCACACGGAAGGGGCCGTCATAGACCTCATCGATGGCCAGGTAGCCGCTGAAGCTGGCCAGGGCCTCGTCCAGGTAAGTGGTCCGCATGGCGTTCTGACTTTTTTTCCCCGCGGCCTCCACCCCGTTTTGGATGGTGGCGTAGGGCACGAAGACGCGGTGGTCGCGCCACAGCTGCCAGGAAGCGCTGCGGTAGGGCAGGCCATCCTCGGCCACCAGACGCACCGCCAGATCCTGGACCTGTTTGGTGTAGAGGCACTTGGGTCGGGCCAGGTCCGTCATGTCGGCTGTGAAGCGCAGATGGCAGTGCGGGCACTTGTGCTTGGAGCAGGTGATGACGAGGTCAACGGGCCGACCAGCCCCGACGTCGCCCAGGTCGTGCAGGGTGCGCCGTGCGAGGCCCCGGCGGCCAGCGCGCTTACCGCAGCGCGGGCAGGTTCGGCTCAGGAAGTTGCGGCTGCGTCGCACCCCCTTGGGCTTGAGAAGGTCTTCCACGCAACGGATGCCTTCGGTGGCGTCCGGCACATACTCCCCTGGACCGATCATGGCTCACCTCCTAACGCAAACGCCGTCAGGAGTGGAACTTAGCAAACGGCGCGCCCCTAACTCGGCACCGCAGCTGCTACAGTCTCGATTTCCACGGAATAGATCCTGGACGGGTTCCAAGGCCTGAAGGCCAAGGCAGGCCAGGTCCTCGACACGGGCGACCTGCTGAAAGACCTGGCCGCGGGCAGTAGGACTGTGAAGACGGATTATCCGGCGGGCTGTGCGATGCGCACCATCGGGAAGGTGGTCAGCAAGCAGGCCGCCCCACAACAGGCCGACGAGGTGCTTTACCTCGAATACGAACGCAGTCCCGACGGTCGGATTTCCAAGGGCGTCGTTTGTCTCATCATCGACAAGGCTCTGTTCGACAAACCCAAGGTCGGCGGCGTGATTACTCTACAAGGTGTACTGTAATCGTTCAACGCTACGAGAGCAGTGAGGGGCAGGGTTGGCCGGTGCGATGGGCGAGGACAGCCTCATGCAGGTAATCCAGGACATTCTTCGCCTGCAACCGCCGGGTTTGCACCACGGTCAGAATCCGCTCGACGAAGCGACAGCCGTTCCCACTCCAGCAGCCGAAACTCCGCCTGCGCCACAGCACCGCCCGACGCAGCAGTCGTTCCACGTGGTTGTTCGTCGGCTCCACTCCCTCCGTCGTCACGAACGTCCACAGCGCAGGCTCCAACGCCAGCACGTTCTCGCAGAACCGCACCACCGTTGGGTCGGCGCCGAGGATCGCGCCTTCCAGCAGCACCCGGTTCATCCGTCGCATCACCGGGGCCAGCCGCGCTTCCAGTTGTGCCCGCGTGACCTGTCCGTCCCGGAACCCGTGCCACGCGGCGAAGACCTTCCTGACCAGTCGCCGCCCCTCCCGTCCGACCCACTCTTCGGGGCCGCCCCGGTCGATGATCTTCTGGAAATCCCGTTTCAGGTGCGCCCAGCAGATCTGCCGCCGCTGGGGCGGCACCCGGTTGTACGGGCCCCAGCGGTCGCTGCACAGGATCCCCAGGATCTCCAGGCCCAGGATCGCCGTCAGGCCCGCCGCGCTTCGGCGGGCGTGGATCACGAAGGCCACCACCTGGGTGGTGGCCGCCGCCCACAGCCAGCACAACGCCCCCGCGAGTTTCCAACTGGTCTCGTCGGCGTTCTTGACCGCCGCCTGGCGCACCGCCGCCACCGCCTCCTGGTGGGCCGTCTCCAGGGCGGCGCCGACTTCTTCCTCGAGGTTGCAGACCGTGCCCAAGGCGATCGGGGCGTCGAAGACCGCGTCGGCGATCTCCTCGACGCCGCGCTTGCTCAGGCCGTGACAGCCGGAGAAGTAGGACAGCGTGCCGGTCAGCCGCGGCCCGACACTGTGGGCGCGAACCGCCGCCGGGATGACCGCATGCGTCCGGTGGCCGCAGCAGGGGCAGGTGCGGGCGTGGCCCTGGTACTCGGTGACCTCGGCTATGACCGGGGGCAGTTCGATGGTTTGGAAGCGGGTGGGCTCGGGATCGCCCGGCGAGGGCTGGGCGGGCAGGGCCGCGGCACAGCGCTCACACCGCTTGGGGACCAAGTGCTTGAAATGGTTGACCCGCTCGGCGGGAAGCAACCGCCGCAGCTGCGGGGGATGGCCCAGTTGTCCGCCGGCTGGACGTTTGGACTTCTTTTTCTGGACCGGCTTGGGTGCGCCGGGGGGATTGGCGGACGGCGGCAGCGAGGAGTTGGAACTGTTGGTGCCGAGTCGGGCTTCCAACTCGGCGACGCGGCGTTCCAACTCGGCGATGCGCCTATCGCGTTCGCAGCATCCCGGGCACACGGAAGCGTCCATGCCACGATTTTAGCAGTCGGCTCTCGGCGCAGCTGCGCTGCTTTGCGAATTCCGCTGGACGGTTACACGGCGAGAGGTCCGGCGCATGTTGGCCCGGCGCTCGCAGGAATTGCTGGCCCGCTATCGCCGTGGCGAGCCGGCACCGGAGGGGTGCCCGCTCAGGAAGGCGCTCGACAGCGGCCCGTCTTGTCAGGGCGACGTTTCCGAAATATCACGTTGATTGGAACGACGCCCCCATTGAGGAGGAAGCCATGCGCACCATCGCCGCCCTTTTCGTCGTGTTCCTCGCCTCCCCTCTCCTGGCCGACGAGCCGAAGGTCCAACGTGACCTTTCCTACGGCGAGCCGAAGAACGAACGGCAGACGCTCGATGTCTACGCCCCGACCGAGGGCGTGAATCATCCGGTCGTCGTCTGGATTCACGGCGGCGGCTGGCAAGGCGGCGACAAGAAAGAAGTGGATCACAAGCCGCAGGCGTTCGTGGACAAGGGCTTCGTCTTCGTTTCGATCAACTACCGCCTTCTTCCCGATAAGGTGACGATCAAGCAGATGGCCGGCGACGTGGCGAAGGCGATCCGCTGGACCTACGACCATGCCAAGGACTACGGCGGCGACCCCGACACGCTGTTCGTCACGGGCCATTCCGCAGGGGCGCAACTGGCCGCCCTGGTCTGCACCGACGACGGCTACTTGAAAGCGGAAAAGCTGTCGTTGTCCAACATCAAGGGCTGCGTGCCGGTCGATGGGGACACCTACGACGTGCCGTTGCAGATTCAGACCGTGGAGCAAAAGCGAGCGGACGGCTACAGGCGGAAGTTTGGCGATGCGGACAGTCAGAAGGACTTGTCTCCGGTCACGCACGTCGCCAAGGACAAGAACATTCCACCCGTCCTGATTCTTCATGTTGCGGACCACCCGGAAACTAAGTTGCAGTCGCAACGACTCGCCAAGGCGTTGCAGGAAGCGGGCGTCTCGGCGACGGCCTATCCCGCCGAGGGGAAGACGCACGAGACGATCAACGCCGACCTGGGACTGCCTGACGACAAGCCGACCGGGGCGATGTTCGATTTCATGGAGGGGCTGCGGAGGCCCCGCACCCTCGCCTATTTCCAGTCCAAGCTGGACACGGCCCTGACGCCGGCCGGGGCCGAGGAGAGGTTCGGCAAGCCGGATCGTGACATCGGCAGCGGCCTGATGATCTACGAGTACGCCCTGGACGACGGCTCCAAGGTGCTGCTCGGCTTCCCCGGTCGGGACAAGATTCTCTACGCCAAGCACGTCACAAAGGACGGGAAGACGGACGAGTTGCCTTTGAAGTAGGTCGCCGGGCAGGGACTCTAATTCCTGTAGAAGTCGATCCAATTCAAGGTGATCGACTGTGGATTGCCGTCGAAGAACGCCTTCGGCAGCGCGACCTCGAAGTACCCGTCCTTGAGCGGTAGCTCCTTGGCCGGCTTGCCGTCGCCGCCGACGATGCGGATGTCCGTCCAGTGGGCGTCTTTCTCGTCCAGGGGAGCGTCCTCCTTGCCGTCCTTCCACATGCGCACCTTCGCCTGGCCCTCGTCCATCGACACCGCCGCATCCAGCCTGACCTTGCCATTCTCGGCCCGAAAGCTCGACAAGCCGGTCAGATGCAGGCGCAGCACGACGGCCTTCGGCCACTCGTCGCCTTCCCGCTCGATGACAGCGTGGCTGATGCCGAACGGGCTTGTCACGTCGAACACCGTGCGGTCCTTGTCCCCCTGGACCTCCACGGCGTCGTCTTTTCTCCTGGTCGTGATCTTGAACTTGGCGGCATCCTTCTTCGGCGCATCGCCGTCGTCGGCCAAGGCGGGGGCGCACATGGCAAGGAGAATGACGAGGGGAACGAGCAAGCACTTCATGCGATCCTCCGATTCCGGCTTGTCGAAGGCCAGGGCTTCTTGAGGGCCTTCAGAAGTTCGACCGCTGCCGCAGCCTGTGGCCTTACTGAGCAGGGGCCGGTTGCTCGCAGGGGTCGTGGTCCGCCGAACGGCGCTCGTAACCGCCGCATTTCAGGACCGGCTGGGGCGGGTATTTCGGGAAGCGCTTGTCCGACTGCGACAACAGGCACAGCAGGAAGCAGGAACCCCTGCTGGAGACGACCTCCCGCAAGCGCCGGCAGCTTTCGCTGAGACTCTTGCCGCTCGTCATGCCGGTACACCGATCCCGAACCCCACGAATGCGTGGAAAGCCCGACCCGGCTCTTGCGCCGAAGGCGTTGGTCACTTCTTCAGCCGTTTCAGCACGGCGAGGATGCGCCCGCTCCCCGCAGGGGCCGAGAACTCGTCGGGCCGCTCCATGCCCGCCTTCGCATAGCAGACCTTCCGCTCGTCGTCCCCGACCTCGTAGATGCCGAGGGCAGTCGTCCCCTTGTCGTCGCCCTCCGTCTCCGTCAGGTCAATCGCTTTGGGCTTCTTCGCCGGGTCGATCTCGCTCGTGCCCCGTGCGATGACCTTGCCATCGACCTCCAGCCTCCACTTGCCGTCCGCCTCGTTGACGACCGTGATCTTCTTGGCGTCCTGCTCGTCCGTCTTGTTCCCGTCGATCTCCAGGGATACGACCTGCCAGGTGCCCTCGTACTTCATCCGATCCTTCTTGATCGCCTCCTCCTTGGCGTCCCCGGCGGCGGCGAGTGGGACGGCCGCTGCGAAGAGCAGCCCGACGACGAGGGGCATCGCTGCGTGTCTTATCATGACAGGACTCCGGCAAGGGGATGGTTTCCAATGCGAGTGTAGCCGCCGGGGTGAATGGCGTATACGAGATTCACCCGGCGGGGCGCTCAGCGAGGCCCGCACGCACCTGGGTGGGCGGTGGCGTTTTCTCTATGAGAACGCAGGCCGTACCCCATGAGGCACGCCATACGGCCGACGAGAGGGCCGAGGCAAGGGGTCGCAAAGTCGCCTCCGTCGTCGGTGGTGTTGCTATTCTACCTCCAACGGGAGGGAAGGACGGCGATCCCTCCCCCTGTGCGCCGATCCGAAGCAACCGTCCACGAGCGGGCGATGGCGGCGTTGGCTGGTCGAACAGCCGAAAGGGTGAAACATGAATGACGCATTCGAGAAAAAGGTCAGGGCTGCCGCCGTCGCCGGCTGGTGGGTTGTCCTGATCGCCATTGGCTTCCTCACCCTTCTCTGGATTATCTACCTCGCCGTGATGTCCGCTCACCCGGCGTGGCTGCTTTCCATGTGGGGGCCGGGCGTCGATTGGCCTTTCGTCCAGAACGTGTGGTTTTGGGCTATTGTGGCGTTCAAGTTTTGCGTCTGGCTCATGATTCTGGCGGTCCTCTGGTTGACGCTGTGGGCGAGGCAGTTGAGCAAACTGGATCGGCAAGGGCGGAAATGACCGGCCCGGATGGAGGCTACCTGGACGGGGTGCCGAGGAAGCAACGAAGGTTGTAACGGGTGAAAGAACATGCCGACATTGATAGCCACGCCAACCCGAATCGAGGCGGTAGGCAACAAACCGATTCTGATTGACGAGTACATCGGGCGGGTTCATACCGGCCACCGTCAGGTCAGCGTGGCTTACCTGCAATGTCCCGCCGGCTGGGTCGAGCCGGGGCAGACGCCGGATTTCGAGGAGTACACGGTCGTGGTTAAAGGAAGCCTGCGAATCGCCCACCGTGACGGCGTTCTCCACGTTCATGCGGGTCAGGCGGTCATCACGCATCCGGGCGAGTGGGTGCAATACAGCACGTCCGAAACCGAGGGAGCCGAGTACGTCGCCGTCTGTCTGCCCGCCTATTCGCTGGAAACCGCACATAGGGACTCGTGACGGAAGCGATCATGCCGAATTTCATCTGCACGACCTGCGGGACGCAGTACGCCGAGAGCGACCAACCGCCCGCCGCCTGCACCGTCTGCCAGGACGAGCGGCAGTACGTCAAGGTTACGGGCCAGCAGTGGACCACGCTGGAGAAGCTGCGGCTGACCAACCGCAACTCGATCAAGTTCGAGGAGCCGGGACTGATCGGCGTCGGCATCGACCCGCATTTCGCCATCGGCCAGCGGGCCTTGTTCTTGCGGACGCCGACGTTTAACGTCCTGTGGGACTGCATTTCTCTCTTGGATGAAGCCGTGGTGGAGGCAATCAAGGCGCTGGGCGGCATTTCGGCCGTAGCCGTCTCGCACCCGCACTTCTACTCCGGCATGGTCGAGTGGAGCCGGGCCTTCGGGGGCGTGCCGATCTACCTCCACGCCGCCGACCGCCAATGGGTGATGCGGCCCGACCAGGCCATCGTCTTTTGGGAAGGGGAGACTCGGAAGCTGAGCGACGGGCTGACCCTCGTTCGCTGCGGCGGGCATTTCGACGGCGGCACGGTGCTGCATTGGGCGGGCGGGGCCGTAGGCCGGGGTGCGCTGCTCTCCGGCGACATCATCCAGGTCGTGCCTGACCGGAAGCACGTCAGCTTCATGTACAGCTACCCCAACCACATCCCGCTTCCCGCCTCGGCCATTGAGCGGATCGTCAAGGCCGTGGAGCCGTTCGAGTGCGACCGGGTGTACGGGGCCTTTTGGGACATGGTGATCGAGAAGGACGGGAAGGCGGTGGTGCATCGGTCGGCAGAGCGGTATCTGCGGGCGATTGGACGGTGAACGACATTGAAGGGGCTTTTTCATGAAGATCGGTGCGATGAACCACCCGGCACGCAACCCGCTCGAAGAGATCGACTGGTTCGGGCGGCAGGGCTTTGGCTTCGTGGATTTCACTCTGGAGCCGCCCGCCGCCGACCCCGACCGGATCGACCCTGGTGCCGTGCGAGCAGCCCTCGACCGCCACGGCCTCGGCGTCGTGGCACACACGGCCTACTACCTCCCGTTCGCCACTCCGTTCGCCAGCATCCGGGAGGCGTGCCTGAGCGAGTTTCGGCGGGCGTTGCGAGCGGCCCACCAGATCGGGGCCACGGTCATGAACGTCCACTACGGCAAGTCGCCGGGCTTCTTCACGAAGGAGCAGGTGATCGAGTGGCACGTCGGAATTCTGTCCCGGCTGTGCCAGGAGGCGGCAGAAGTCGGCATGACCGTCGTGCTGGAACACATCCCGCACGGCGGCGGCGAGCAACTGGAGAGCATTGTGGAGATCATGGGCAGGGTGCCGCTGCTCCGCTTCCACCTGGACAGCGGCCATGCGAAGCTGGAGCGGGGTTACGACCGCTGGGACGAGTACCTGGACCGCCTCGGCACACGGCTGCGTCACGTCCACCTGTCGGAGAACGACGGCACGGCGGACCAGCACTTGCCGCTGGGGGCGGCCCCCCGGAGTACGACCGACTGGCCGCAGCACGTCAAGAAGCTGAAGGCGACCGGCTACGACGGCACGATTACCCTGGAGGTCTTCGCACTCCACCGGGAGTATCTGCTAATAAGCCGGGACTTGTTGCGCCGCTGGTGGGAAGACGCATGATGGAGCGATGAACCATGCGCATCGAGTACACCTGTGCAGACGGCAGCCGGACGCTCGCCAAATGGCCGTCGTTGGCTCTACTGTACTGGCTCGGCCGGTCACACCCACCCCGCCCGATTGACAACCCGGAGCCGTTCAAGTTCTACGTCGTCGGCCCGCCGGTTCCCAGCGACGACCACGAGATGTTTCTGACGCTCGTGTACGCCGAGGTCGAACGACGCTGGAACAGGACGCCGCCGTTCGAGATCGAGCCGCCCAACCCCAAGAAGAAGCACGGCGGCAGGAAGTATCAGGCCAGGTGCCTGGAAGTCCTCCGGTGGCTTCATGCCGAGGGCGACATCACGAGGCTGGAAGTATTGTCGGAGTCGTAGTCGGCGGGAGAGCAGCCATGCGCAAGAAGAAGCCGCACGAGGAGCGAAAGCCCGAAGACTACATGGAGGCGGCCGACGACGCCCTGGAACTGGCCAAATTCCTGGCCGGTCAAGGCGGGATCAGCGACCAGGACTTTTTGGAGCGCATGGCCCGTAGCGACGAACTGGTGGACCACGACGGGACGACGTGCGGCCAGTGCCACTATCAGATTGTCGGTGCCGAGGTCGCCCGTGAGATGATCGAGGCGGGCCAGTACGAGGACGTGGCGGGCAAGTGGGCGGCGGAACACAAGCGGCGGTGGGAGAAGAGCAAGTTCGTCAAGCTGTGGGAGAAGGAGAAGAAGGCCGGTCGTGACCCCCGCAAGGCGTTCAAGGATAGAGGGTGGGAGCCGTGAACGCCGCTGCCTCGTCGCCTGGCTGTGGTCTTCCCGTGCGGTCGTGCAGGAAGCCAGGGCGGTTAGGACGCCCGAAACAATAACTTGAGCAAGTGTCAGTTGGGCGCAATGGTGTAGTTCCAATCGCCGTGGAAGTCGGCCTTGGTGATCTGAAGGGATGCCATCTCTTCGTCACTCACCTTGGCTCCTGTCTCATAGCAGTTGGTGTCCAGCGCCGCCTGAACTTCGAGTCCCGCTTCGGTGGTGGTATGGGCAATCAGGCTTACGATCACCTCATGGCTCACCAGCGGTCGTCCCCGCCAGTTCTGCGTGATGTGGCAGAACAGCCGGTGTTCGATCTTGTTCCACTTGCTCGTCCCCGGCGGCAGGTGGCTCACGCTCAGCGGCAGCCCGACGGCGTCGGCCAGCCCTTGCAACGCCATCTTCCACAGCCGCGACCGACTGCCGTTGCTCCCCCCGCCGTCCGCCGTGATCAGCAACTTCCGGGCGCGTGGGAACCTCTTGGCGCCCATCCCTGCCCACCAGCGCCGCAGCGTCTCGGCCGCGAACCGCGCCGTGTCGTGGTCGATGCCCACGCTCACCCAACCCTGGTTGTGGGTCAGGTCGTAGACCCCGTAGGGAATCGCCTTGCCCAGAGCCGGATCTTGGAAGTCGTGGACCCGGACCTCTTGCGGCTGGCCTTTGGGCCGCCACTCCCGGCCGCCGTTCTTGAAATCCCCGACCAATTCCTTCTTCTTGGTGTCCACCGACACCACCGGCTGCCCCTGGCACTGGAACAGCCGCACCCGGTCGTTGATGTACTCGAACTGGGCGTTGCGATCCGGGTGCGCCGACCCCTCACGGGTCTTGCGGTTGGACTGGAGGCTGTAGCCCGCCTCGTACAGCAGCTTGGCCACGGTTCGGTCGCTGACCGCGTGCCCCTGCCGGTGCAACTCCTCGGCCAGCTTCGCTGTGCTCTTGCACGTCCAGCGCAAGGGCGATTCGGGGTGCCCCCGCGTCACCGGCTCGACCAAGGCCTCCAGCGCCTCTGCCAGACCGGGGTCGGTCTCGGTCAGCGGTTTGCGCCCGCCGCCCGGTCGCCGCACCCGCGGGCTGGGAGGAACGGGCGTGGTCTGCCGCGACCGCTCGCCGATCTCCGCAATGCCGGCGGCAATGGTATTGCGCGACAGCCCGGTGGCGCTGGCAACCGCCGAGACGCCACCCCAGCCCAGGGCGAGAGCTTCCGTGGCAGCCCACTGGCGACGGAGACGCTCGTCCATGATCGGCTGAAGAGTTCCATACTTGGTCCGCAGTCCTTGGAGGATGGTTGCATCGTGCATCCTCACAGACTACGAACTCAGAAAAACTTGCTCAAGTTGTTCTTTCGGGCGTCCTTAGCGGGGGCCGCTGCTCGCCGTGGCTGGAAGCTGGCTGGGGTAGCGTACTTGCCCGGCTGGTGGAGGAGGGCTGGGAAGTGGTAGGGAACACTGGCCCGGCACCTTCGAGAATTCGCCGACGCCCTGGAGAAGCCGCAGTCCGGCAGCAAGATGAAGGCGAAGGACCGAGGCCGCAAGGAACGGTGCCCGCTCTGGCAAGAGGAAGGATGTGTCTCGATGGCAAGGAAAGCGCAGCGACCTGATGGCGAGCCGACCGTCCCGGAAGCCGCCAAGCCCGCCTACGACGCCATCGTGGGCCTGACGGATAGATTCTGCCAGGCCCATCTCACCCACGAATACCAGATGCTCTGCTGCAAACTGACTGCAACTCTGGCCCGTAAGCGCCCGCCGCCTCTCACCAGGGGAAAGCCCGAAGTGTGGGCCTGCGCCGTCCTGCGGGTCATCGGCTGGGTGAACTTCCTCGACGACAGCAGCGGGAAGCCGTACATGAAGCTGACCGCCATCGACAAGGCGTTCGGCGTGGCTGAAAGCACCGGCCAGGGCAAGGCGAAGGCGATCCGTGACCTCCTCAAAATTCGCCAGTTCGACTTCCACTGGATGCTGCGCCGGCGGATCGAGGAGAGTCCGATGGCCTGGATGATCTCGGTGAACGGCTTCATGCTGGACGCCCGGCACCTGCGCCCGGAAATTCAGGAGGAGGCGTTCCACAAGGGGCTGATCCCGTACATTCCTGGGAAAAGGCCGGGCGTGGCGAAAGACACCGACGAGGAGAAAGGATCGCACGCATGAAGCCTCTCCCTGGCGATCATCGCCACAAGCTGTTGATCTCCGGCGACGAACTGCGAGAACTCAAGAAGCACACCTGCGGCATGGCGGAAGCCTTTGGTCTGGATCGAAAGATCGAGAATTACCAGGGAACCCGTCCGATCACGCTGTACCGCTGGGATTTGGAGTGCCTGATGGACGTGATCGACCTCGCCCTCAAAGACGAAGCGCACTACCCTGACAAATCCACCCCGGAGTACCTGGCGTTGAAGAGGTTGGGGGAGCGCTTGCATCAGGAATACGACGCCGTGTACGGTCACGAAAAGATCGCCCAACTCGCAAAAGTGGTGGCACTAGCCAAGCGACTCGCTGCGTCCAGCCCCGCCGCCGCATCCGGTGAGAAACCTGGCTCCCGCAAGGCTCCAAGCAAGTCCTCGAAAAGCCGAGCCGCCGTCTACCAACTGAAGATCACGCTCGCCGACATCAAGCCCCCGGTGTGGCGGCGAGTCGAGGTCACAGACTGCACCTTGTCAAAGCTCCACGAGATTATCCAGATCGTCATGGGCTGGGACGGCTCCCACCTGTGGGCCTTTGAGATCGGCGGCGAACAGTACGGCGAAGACCCCGAAGGCGAAATGGACATGGAGAGCAGCCGCAAACTCAAACTGAGCCAGGTCGTCCAGCGGGGCGTCAAGAAGTTTCACTACGTCTACGACTTTGGCGACCATTGGGAACACGTCATCCAGGTCGAGAAGGTGCTGGAGGCCGAACCCAAGGTCAAGTACCCCCGCTGCGTGAAGGGCAGCCGTGCCTGCCCGCCGGAAGACTGCGGCGGTGCCTGGGGTTACGGCGACTTCCTCGCAGCCGTCCAGAACCCGACCCACGAATCGCACGAGGAGATGCTGGAATGGGTCGGCGGCGGCTTTGACCCGGAGGCGTTCGACATCGGGGCCGTCAACAAGGAACTGGCGAGGGTGCGGTGAAGACGGCGGAATGGATCGGGCGGCTGCGAAGGAGGCGAACCAGGCGACTTCTGAACAAGATCATGCAGCGTGAGGGAGAAAAGTCATGGGCAAGAAGGAAAAAAGAGCGGCACAGGAGGAGGCTCCCGACCCGTCGCCGCAGGAGGGCAGGCTGAAGCGCAAGGAGTACGAGGCGAAGCTGGACAAACTGCACATGGAACTGGTGAAAATGCAGTATTGGATCAAGGCGGCGGGCAAGAAGCTGGTCCTGCTGTTCGAGGGCCGGGACGCCGCCGGCAAGGGCGGGGTCATCAAGTGCATCGCCGAGCCGCTCAACCCCCGTGGCTGCCGCCACGTCGCCCTCGGCAAGCCCTCGGACACCGAGCGGACGCAGTGGTACTTCCAGCGCTACGTCGCCCACTTGCCCGCCGCCGGGGAGATCGTCCTGTTCGACCGGAGTTGGTACAACCGGGCGGGCGTCGAACACGTTATGGGCTTCTGCACGCAGGAGGAGTACACCGAGTTCCTGCGCTCCTGCCCGGAGTTCGAGTGTATGCTCATCCGCTCCGGCGTCATCCTGCTGAAATACTGGCTCTCCGTCAGCGACGAGGAGCAGGAACGGCGCTTCCATGACCGGGCCGGCAACCCTGCCCGCCGCTGGAAGCTGAGCGACATGGACCTCCAATCACGGGAGAAATGGGTGGAGTTCTCGAAGGCCAAGGACGAGATGTTTCGGCACACCGACATCAAGCAAGCGCCGTGGTACGACGTGAGGGCCGACGACAAGCGGCGTGCCCGGCTGAACTGCATCGCCCACATCCTGAGCATGGTTCCCTATGCAGACGCCACGCCTCCGCCGCTGAAGTTGCCGCCCCGCCGGCCCCCGGACGAGAGTTATGTGCGCCCGCCGATGTCGGACCTGAACATCGTCCCCGACGTGAAGTTGTAACGGCTACTCGCCCCAGCCTGCACTTGCTGTGTCGATGGTGGAAACAGGGGTAGGGCGCAAGCCGGGTCGGGAACGGAGGAAAACGTCGATGAGGGCCGGCTCATGAGGCTCGGCATCCTGGCCGACATCCACGAGGACGCACCGAAGCTGGCCCTGGCCTTGCAGCGATTTCGTCAAGAAGGGGTGCAGCAGGTCGTCGTGTTGGGCGACGTGGTGTTCGAGATGGGAAGGCACCTGCACGAGACGATTGCCTTGCTGGCCGAGGCCGGGGCGGTCGGCGTTTGGGGCAATCACGACCTCGGCCTGTGCCACGAACCCGACGAGCGGTTCCACAAGCGGTACGCCGGCCCGGTGTTCGACTTCATGCAGACGTTGCATCCCCGGCTGGAGTTGGAAGGGTGCCTGTTCACGCACGGACTGCCCTACAACGACCCAACGGACCCCGTCGCCTATTACCTGGGCGAGCAACCCGAAACGACCGAGGGGCTGGCCAGGAGTTTTGCGGCGTCCGCTCACCCCGTCCTGTTCATCGGCCATTTTCACCGCTGGTTTATCGCTTCACCGGCCGGACGCCTCTCCTGGGATGGGGCCGAGCCGATCCGTCTGCGGCCGAACGAGCGCTACTTGGTGGTGGTCGCCGCCGTGTGCGACGGCTGGTGCGCCGTTTTTGACACGGACAGCCGCTTAATGACGCCCTTCCAGCTTCCGGGAGCAACCGCCGCCGGTTCGGGCGGCCCAGCACCGTGATCTGATACAAGGCGGGGAGGATTTACGATGAGCAAGGCGAAAGCAAAGCCGAAACCGGAATCGCCCTTCACGGGTCGTTGGCGCATCGTCTCGATGAGCGCCTGGGACGAGGACTACATCAACGAGGAAGAAGAAGGCTTCTTCGAGTTCGATGACAAAGGGAGCGGCGAGTTTCACTTCGGGTACGTTCACGGGCAAATGGACTGCCGCCTGACCACACGGGACGGCGAGCCAGCAGTGGAATGGACCTGGGACGGCAACGACGAGATGGACCCGGCGCAGGGTCGGGGCTGGGCCGTGGTGAAGGGCGACGAACTGCACGGCATGATCTTCTTCCACAGCGGCGGCGACGATTCCGAGTTCGTGGCGAAGAGGGCGACACAGAAGAAGGCGACGAAGCGGAAGTGAGGGCCACATGGCGAAAGAACACGCCAGGTTGAAGCTCGGCAAGAGAGCGTCCTTCGTCAAGACGCATATCAAGCAGGTGCCGCAGGAGAAGGAAACCTGGGCGGCTGACTTCCGGGCGTTGCCAAAACCTCTGGAGCAGACCGAAACGCATTACCTGGGCCTGGCTGTCGCACTGCCCAGGGGTGATCCCCTTGTCTATCTCGTGGCGGAATACACCCCCACCGTCAACGACGTGGCCGACCTTCTTGCCGATGCCATGCGCCGCCCTCTGACCGGATCAGCCCGCCGCCCTGAACGCATTCACTTCCGGGGCAACCCTCGCTGGGAAGAGTTGTTCCCGCACCTGAAAGAACTCGGCATTGAAGTCTCGATTCACGACGACCTTACAGAACTGGAAGAAGTGCATCTGGACTTCTGCCGCCAAATGCGCAAGGCGGGTTCCGGCCCGATCATTATGCTGTCACACCGCCTTACCCGTGTTGACCAGCAGTTCCCTGCCATAGGCGCATGGGTGCAGGAGAGCGGTTGGATCGAGGTCGGGCGGCGAAAAGAAGCCGGATTCGTGGTCCGTGCCGTGGACGATGGCGGTGTCGTCTTCGAGGACGACAAGCCCCGCACGCTGGCCGAGGCGCTGGCCGCTCTGGAGATAGGGTTGAGGGAGTGGTTCAAGGAACAGGGAATTGAGGTCGAATAAAAAGTGGAAAAGACATGAAAACCGCCGCCGTCGCTTACCTGATCGTCGTCATCGTGATGAGTGTCGCCTGTTTCATTGCATACGGGCTGGATAAACGGCAAGCCACAAATGGCGGGCGTCGAGTGTCCGAACGCACTTTGCACCTGATGGCGTTCCTGGGTGGATGGCCCGGTGCGTTGATGGCCCAACGGCATTTTCGCCATAAGACACAGAAGGCGACGTTCCGCATCGTGTTCTGGATTGTCGTGGTGTTACACGTCGGCGTCGTGGGTGCCGTGGTCTACGCTCTTGTCACTATACGTCAAGCGTGAATCTGGCCTGACGAAACATACTGGACTACGCCCAACGAGCCGACGATCTGGCTGGCGGTGCATTACGGAGAGCAAAGGGGAGCGCCGACCTGGAGTGGCTTGGCCCGGTTCTCAAGACTTTGATGAAGAAAGGTAGTCGCTAATGGAAGTCGAACTCCCGCTCCGCATCGTCTTGGATGGTCCTCCCTCTGGCGTGGACGTAATCGTTCAACGCTACGAGAGCAGTGAGGGGCAGGGTTGGCCGGTGCGATGGGCGAGGACAGCCTCATGCAGGTAATCCAGGACATTCTTCGCCTGCAACCGCCGGGTTTGCACCACGGTCAGAATCCGCTCGACGAAGCGACAGCCGTTCCCACTCCAGCAGCCGAAACTCCGCCTGCGCCACAGCACCGCCCGACGCAGCAGTCGTTCCACGTGGTTGTTCGTCGGCTCCACTCCCTCCGTCGTCACGAACGTCCACAGCGCAGGCTCCAACGCCAGCACGTTCTCGCAGAACCGCACCACCGTTGGGTCGGCGCCGAGGATCGCGCCTTCCAGCAGCACCCGGTTCATCCGTCGCATCACCGGGGCCAGCCGCGCTTCCAGTTGTGCCCGCGTGACCTGTCCGTCCCGGAACCCGTGCCACGCGGCGAAGACCTTCCTGACCAGTCGCCGCCCCTCCCGTCCGACCCACTCTTCGGGGCCGCCCCGGTCGATGATCTTCTGGAAATCCCGTTTCAGGTGCGCCCAGCAGATCTGCCGCCGCTGGGGCGGCACCCGGTTGTACGGGCCCCAGCGGTCGCTGCACAGGATCCCCAGGATCTCCAGGCCCAGGATCGCCGTCAGGCCCGCCGCGCTTCGGCGGGCGTGGATCACGAAGGCCACCACCTGGGTGGTGGCCGCCGCCCACAGCCAGCACAACGCCCCCGCGAGTTTCCAACTGGTCTCGTCGGCGTTCTTGACCGCCGCCTGGCGCACCGCCGCCACCGCCTCCTGGTGGGCCGTCTCCAGGGCGGCGCCGACTTCTTGCTCGAGGTTGCAGACCGTGCCCAAGGCGATCGGGGCGTCGAAGACCGCGTCGGCGATCTCCTCGACGCCGCGCTTGCTCAGGCCGTGACAGCCGGAGAAGTAGGACAGCGTGCCGGTCAGCCGCGGCCCGACACTGTGGGCGCGAACCGCCGCCGGGATGACCGCATGCGTCCGGTGGCCGCAGCAGGGGCAGGTGCGGGCGTGGCCCTGGTACTCGGTGACCTCGGCTATGACCGGGGGCAGTTCGATGGTTTGGAAGCGGGTGGGCTCGGGATCGCCCGGCGAGGGCTGGGCGGGCAGGGCCGCGGCACAGCGCTCACACCGCTTGGGGACCAAGTGCTTGAAATGGTTGACCCGCTCGGCGGGAAGCAACCGCCGCAGCTGCGGGGGATGGCCCAGTTGTCCGCCGGCTGGACGTTTGGACTTCTTTTTCTGGACCGGCTTGGGTGCGCCGGGGGGATTGGCGGACGGCGGCAGCGAGGAGTTGGAACTGTTGGTGCCGAGTCGGGCTTCCAACTCGGCGACGCGGCGTTCCAACTCGGCGATGCGCCTATCGCGTTCGCAGCATCCCGGGCACACGGAAGCGTCCATGCCACGATTTTAGCAGTCGGCTCTCGGCGCAGCTGCGCTGCTTTGCGAATTCCGCTGGACGGTTACGCGTGGACTTCGGCCTGCAAAACGGCAAAGGCAAGAACTACCAAACGATCCAAAAACAGAGGTAATCGTTCAACGCTACGAGAGCAGTGAGGGGCAGGGTTGGCCGGTGCGATGGGCGAGGACAGGCTCATGCAGGTAATCCAGGACATTCTTCGCCTGCAACCGCCGGGTTTGCACCACGGTCAGAATCCGCTCGACGAAGCGACAGCCGTTCCCACTCCAGCAGCCGAAACTCCGCCTGCGCCACAGCACCGCCCGACGCAGCAGTCGTTCCACGTGGTTGTTCGTCGGCTCCACTCCCTCCGTCGTAACCGTCCAGCGGAATTCGCAAAGCAGCGCAGCTGCGCCGAGAGCCGACTGCTAAAATCGTGGCATGGACGCTTCCGTGTGCCCGGGATGCTGCGAACGCGATAGGCGCATCGCCGAGTTGGAACGCCGCGTCGCCGAGTTGGAAGCCCGACTCGGCACCAACAGTTCCAACTCCTCGCTGCCGCCGTCCGCCAATCCCCCCGGCGCACCCAAGCCGGTCCAGAAAAAGAAGTCCAAACGTCCAGCCGGCGGACAACTGGGCCATCCCCCGCAGCTGCGGCGGTTGCTTCCCGCCGAGCGGGTCAACCATTTCAAGCACTTGGTCCCCAAGCGGTGTGAGCGCTGTGCCGCGGCCCTGCCCGCCCAGCCCTCGCCGGGCGATCCCGAGCCCACCCGCTTCCAAACCATCGAACTGCCCCCGGTCATAGCCGAGGTCACCGAGTACCAGGGCCACGCCCGCACCTGCCCCTGCTGCGGCCACCGGACGCATGCGGTCATCCCGGCGGCGGTTCGCGCCCACAGTGTCGGGCCGCGGCTGACCGGCACGCTGTCCTACTTCTCCGGCTGTCACGGCCTGAGCAAGCGCGGCGTCGAGGAGATCGCCGACGCGGTCTTCGACGCCCCGATCGCCTTGGGCACGGTCTGCAACCTCGAGCAAGAAGTCGGCGCCGCCCTGGAGACGGCCCACCAGGAGGCGGTGGCGGCGGTGCGCCAGGCGGCGGTCAAGAACGCCGACGAGACCAGTTGGAAACTCGCGGGGGCGTTGTGCTGGCTGTGGGCGGCGGCCACCACCCAGGTGGTGGCCTTCGTGATCCACGCCCGCCGAAGCGCGGCGGGCCTGACGGCGATCCTGGGCCTGGAGATCCTGGGGATCCTGTGCAGCGACCGCTGGGGCCCGTACAACCGGGTGCCGCCCCAGCGGCGGCAGATCTGCTGGGCGCACCTGAAACGGGATTTCCAGAAGATCATCGACCGGGGCGGCCCCGAAGAGTGGGTCGGACGGGAGGGGCGGCGACTGGTCAGGAAGGTCTTCGCCGCGTGGCACGGGTTCCGGGACGGACAGGTCACGCGGGCACAACTGGAAGCGCGGCTGGCCCCGGTGATGCGACGGATGAACCGGGTGCTGCTGGAAGGCGCGATCCTCGGCGCCGACCCAACGGTGGTGCGGTTCTGCGAGAACGTGCTGGCGTTGGAGCCTGCGCTGTGGACGTTCGTGACGACGGAGGGACTGGAGCCGACGAACAACCACGTGGAACGACTGCTGCGTCGGGCGGTGCTGTGGCGCAGGCGGAGTTTCGGCTGCTGGAGTGGGAACGGCTGTCGCTTCGTCGAGCGGATTCTGACCGTGGTGCAAACCCGGCGGTTGCAGGCGAAGAATGTCCTGGATTACCTGCATGAGGCTGTCCTCGCCCATCGCACCGGCCAACCCTGCCCCTCACTGCTCTCGTAGCGTTGAACGATTACCCGAAATGTTCCGACGGGCCGCGCTTGAAATCTTTGATGTGGATTCCCACGATCGGCTTGCCGCCGAGGATGCGAATCCACTGTTCCGAGTAGCCGAACACGACGACGTTGCCGATATCGAACCATATGCCGACGGCCGTGCTGTCCACCTCCGCGATCAGCCGCTGAAACTCCAGCGGACTCATCAGGAACTTGTTCCTGTGTTTGACAGTAGCAGTCAAATAGGGTACAATCCAGACATGGAAAGCACTGTTCGCCCGAATCGAACAGGAGGAAATCATGCGACGCGCCTTCAGTTACAGCCGGTTCAGCACCGCCGAGCAGAAAGATGGCCGCTCCCAGGAGCGCCAGCTCGAAGCCGCCAAGGCTTACTGCGCCCGCCACGGCCTGAAGCTGGACGACAGAACGTACATCGACAAGGGCGTGAGCGGCTTCCACGGCGCCAACGCCACTCACGGCGAACTCGCCGAGTTCCTCCGCCTCGTGAAGGAAGGACGCATCCCCCGCGGCTCGGTCGTCATCATCGAAAATGTCGATCGGCTTTCGCGCCTTCCGCCCGACGAGGCGACCGCCCTCATCATGTCCATCGTCAAGGCCGGGGTGGATGTCGCTACCACGTCCCCCGAGCAGCTCTACACCGCACAGAATATCCACCAGATCGGCACTTGGATACCCCTGCAGGTTGCCTGCTGCCTCGCCGCCGAGGAGAGCCGGAAGAAGGCGGATCGGGTGGCGGACGCATGGGCCGCAAAGCGGCGGGCCGCCGAGTCGAAGATCATGACCAAGCAGGCGCCGGCCTGGCTGTCGCTGAGCGCCGACCGCTCCCACTGGCTGGTGATCGAAGAGAGAGCCGCGCACGTCCGCTTAATGTTCGACCTAGCCGCCGCCGGCCTCGGCGTCGGCCGCATCGCCAAACGGCTGAACGAGCAATTCCCCGACGGCATGATGGGCAAAGGGCCGCCCTCCGAGGAATTCCCAGACGGCCAACCGGGCAAAGGCTGGCAGCCTGCCGCGATAGCCGGCGTCCTGCGGTCGCGCGCCGTGCTGGGCGAGTTGCAGCGATTCACCGGCGTCTGCGCCGGAAGGGCCGGCCCTCGACGCGCCGCCCGTTCGGCGATCCCATCCCGGGATATTTCCCCGCCATCATCGGCGAGGCCCTGTACTATCGCGTGCAAGAGGCCCTTGACGGCCGCCGCCGCGGCGGCGGCCGCATCACCGGCGTCCCAAACCTGTTCAACGGCGTCCTGTTCAACGCGGCGGACGGCCAGCGGATGATCCTGAACGGCACACACGGACGAAAAATCCTCGTTTCGGCCGGCGCCGTCCGCCGGGTGCGCGGCTGCGCGTACCAAGGCATTCGATATACCGCCTTTGAGCATTGCGTGCTCGGGTTGATGGAAGAGTTGACCGCCGCAGATGTGCTGGGAAAGCCGGGCGCCGCACAAGACCGGCGCGATGCGGCGTCCGGCCGCCTCAACCGCATCAACACCAACATCGAGGCGGTTCGGGCAAAGGCCGCCAAGAACACGGACGTTACCGTGTTCCTCGACCTCCTCGCCGACATGCACCTGGAGCGCCAGGCGGCGATTGCGGAGTTTGAGGAGGCCGAGGCGGAAGCCGCCCGCCAGGAGGACTGCGACGTCGGCGATTTCACCTCCAGCGTTAACCTCCTGCGCGACGCCGAGGCGCGGGCCGCCGCCGGCGACGCCGACGTCATCGCCGAACTCGACGCTTTGCGCGGCAAGGTACGCGCCGCCCTTCGCCGCCTCGTGTCCGAAATGCGGCTGCTTATCGTGCCCCACGGCAAAGCGAGAATCATGCCGCTGCAGGTGTGGTTTCGCTCAGGCCGGCAGCGACTCTACCTCATAAGGTCCGCCGGCGACGCCTGCGAGGGCCAGAGCATCGCCACGACCGGACCTTTCAAGGGAGTAGATCTGCGTCAGCCTGAGGCCGTAAAGAAGTTGACCGACGACATGGCCGCCACCGATTGGCACTCCGCACCCGCTGACGCCAACTTCTAAGACGCCGCTATCGTGCGACCCCCACCCCCCGCACGATCGCGCCAGATCGCCCAGGCCGACCTCCCTACGCCATTTTACGCCCATAAACGATCGCGGCCGGTTTGCACCGCTCTGCCGTTGCGCATAAACTTGATCCCGTAATCTCTGCAAGCCGTTAGTCCCCGTCCCGAGGGAGGCAGACGCCGACCGCCAATCGGTGAGCTGCTAGCCGGGTGTGGATGGAGACGGATGCCAGGGTCACACCAACCCTATGGGGCGTATCCTTGCCCCGCATCCGAGGCCCTCCGCTCATGTTCGTTCAACCCAAGCCGGCCACCGAACCCACGGTCCACCACGGCCAGGCGCCCCCACAATCCCCGCTCGTCAACTTCCTTCGCCGGCTTGCCGTCGAGGCCCGATGGCCCGTGACACGGGCTTTCGCCGAAGCCCTTCTGCGGCCGCAGGCAACCTACTGGTCGGAGGTAATCGAACCATGCCGAAGTTGATGCTCGAACCCGAGGTCCTTGAGATCACGAAGCTCAGCCGCAACGCCCTGCGCCGCCTCTACCAAAACGACTTGTTTCCCCGCCCCATCATCAAGCTCGGCCGCCTGAACCGCTGGCGCCGCGCCGACGTCGAAGACTTCCTGAAGGGCGCGGCCGACAAGTCGGAGAAGATCGAGGCCTAATCGAGTAGACGACATCGGCCGGGACTACCATCCCGGCCGATACGGAGGAAATGCCAATGTCCACTACAAGTATACCACAAGACCGAACCACCGCCATGCAATCCGCCGTCCGCGACGAACTCGCCGCCATCTGCGACCGCTTCGCGGCCGGCGAGAAGCGCCTGCATCAGGCGCAAACCATGCCGGCCATCGACCGGGCCCAGATCGCCGCCGCCCACGCCGAGTGCGACGAGGCCAAGGGCGACTTCTGGGCCGCCGGCCAGCAGCTCGCCGACCTGCTGCTCCTCCTCTGGCGCTACGCCATCCGCCACCAGCCGGACGCCCTGCGCGATCTCGTCAAGCAGATCATCGGCCCCCTCGTCACACCCATCGCCCAGGCCGTGGCCAAGCTCGAACGCCGCGTAGGCAGACTGGAGCGCCGCCCATGACCACCGACTTCATGCACGACGCCTACCAGCAGCAAGGCGGGCCCCTCCCCCGCGCCAACGGATTCTGTTTCAGTTCCGGCCCAATAGGAGAGGGAACTGAAACAGAATCCGACCAGCCCGCGTTACCCCAGCCTGAGCTATGGACCGAACTCACCGCCGGATCAGTCGCAGATTGGTACTGGCAAGGCTACATCGCCAAAGGCCAGTTCACGCTGTTGTCCGCCCTCTGGAAGTGCGGCAAGACCACGCTCTTATCCTTGCTGTTCAAGGCCCTCAACCTGGGCGGATCGTTTGCCGGCCGCCCCGTCAAGCCGTGCCGCGTTCTCTGCGTCAGCGAGGAGTCGAAGAACCGCTGGGCGATCCGCCGTGAAAAACACGGCGCCACCCCCAACGTCCGCCTGCTGTGCAGGCCCTTCAAGGGCCGGCCCAACTTCCTCGACTGGCAGCTGCTCATCAAGCACCTGGTACGCTGCGTGAAGCAGTGGGACATCCAGCTCGTCGCCTTCGACACCTTGACCAACCTCTGGCCCGTCGTCCATGAGAACGACGCCGGCGAAGTCACGGCCGCCTTGATGGAGCTATACCCCCTGGCCGAGCAGGCCGCCGTGCTGTGCGATCACCACCTGCGCAAGGGCGGCGGCGCCGAGGGGACCGGTTCCCGCGGCAGCGGTGCCCTAACCAGCTTCGTGGACACCATCGTCGAGATGACCCGAGTGAATCCCAACGACCCCAACGACCGCAAGCGCCTCCTGACCGGCTACGGCCGCGACGAGGAGACGCCGACCGAACTGGTGATCGAGCTGAACGACGACGGCAACGATTACACCTGCCTCGGCGACGGCCCCTCGGTCCAGACCGCCGACATTGGGGCCGTCCTCGACGAGGTTCTGCCCGACCAGCCGCCCGGCTTCTGCTGGGACGACATCAAGGCCGGCTGGCCCAACGACAAGACCCCGAGAAAGGCCAAGGTCCTCAAGGCCCTGAAGGACGGCGTTGCCGCCGGCCGCTTCCAGAGGACCGGGACCGGCGTCAAGAATCGAGCCCCACTGCTACCACACGATCATCCGTACCCCTTTCGACGAGGACTGAGCCACAACCACCAACAACCTTCGCCCTCAGCCCGTTTGGAGACCTCAAGATGACCAAGGACTCTCGCAAATGGCGCGCCGCCTTCGCCCTCGTAAACGCCGCCCGCCGCGCCGGCGCCAACCGACGCCGAATTCGCCAGGTCGAACGCCAGACCGAGGCCGAACGCGAGCTATGGCTCGAACAACAGTTCTGGGACCCGGCCGAAGTGGCCGCCCAAAACGCCGGGCTGGCCAAACCACAGCCCAAACCAGCCGCCGCACCCGTGGAATCGGCGACCGATCCTCCGCCGGCCGCATCGCCGCCGGCCTGAAGCCCGACGTCCCCGACGATCCCGCCCCCTACCGGGGCACGGGCACCCCGCGTTCCCTGCACCGAACACGTCGCCTCCGGCCCACCGTCCCGCAGCCAGGCATGCACGGAGGGCCGATTCATGCTCATATCTGCATACTTTCCGTCGTCCCGTCGCCCGCCCCTTCGCTCCAACAACGCATGACCGCAAGCGGCGCCAATCGCCGTATTCGGACATTAGAGCGTCGAGACGATCTCGCCCTTCTTTTGGTTCTTGATGACATCCGTGACCGCGGCGAAGAACCAGTCCAGACCGCTGCTGCCCCCCTTGATTGTGCTGGGTCCACTTCCGGCCGGCTGCGATACCGTCGAGTCCGCGTCCAATGCGGCGGTGTGTGTGCCAGTGTCATCCGTGTAGCTGACCCCGCTCAGCAGATCGGCCACCCGCTGATCGTAGCTCAGCGTCGTGTCGTCCCAGGTGGACAGCAAGGCGTCGAGGGCCGCCACGTTTTGGTCGTAGATCGTGCTGCCCGCGATCAGGATGTCGCTGCCGCTCCCGCCGGTCAGGGTGTCGGCGCCGCCGCCGCCGATCACGAGGTTGTCGCCCGCGTGTTCGGTCAGCACGTTGCTGCCGCCGCCCCCAACCAGGATGTCGCCGCCCACCGCGCTGCCTGTCACATTCTGAATGTTGGCGATGCCCCCCGTGCCGGTCGCGGCCAGGGTTTGCAGGTTGACATAGACGCCGCTGGTGTAGGACGAGTAGTCCAGTGTGTTCGTGCCGGTCCCGCCGTCGATCACCCCAGATACCGAGGCGCCGGCGCCGAACTGGAACACGTTGTTGCCCGTGCCGCCGGTCAGGTTGGCGAACCCTGCGAAGGTAAAGCCGGCCACGGTCCCGGCGTCGATCCCGCTCAGCGACCAGATGCTGTTGGCGTTCGTGCCGATCAGCGTGTCCGTGGTTCCCGTGCCGTCGAAGACCTGGATGCTCGCCCAGGTTCCGCCGATGCCGGTCGCGGTCTTCGCGCCCAAGTTGACCGTAACCGGGCTGCCGTATTGGGAGAAGTCGAGGGTGTTGGTCGGCGCCCCGCCTTTCAGATTGCCCGCAAGGGAGCCGCCGGGCAGGAAGGCGAACGTGTCGTCCACCGAGCCGCCGGTCAGGTTCTGGAAGCCGGAGAAGGTCAGGGCGCCGTCCAACGTCCCCGCGTTGGCCCCAGTAATATCCCAGACGTTGGCGGTGTTCGCACCGATGAGCGTGTTCGTCGCGGCGCCGCCGATCACCGTGCCGATGTTCGTCCAGCCGCCGGTCGCCGTGGCCTTGTTCGGGCCGCCGGCCACCATCGTGACCGTGACGGCCGTGGTGCGGCCCGAGAAGTCCAGTGTGTTGGCGCCGCCGCCGCCGTCGATCAGGCCGGACACCGAGGCCGTGGAGGTCGTGAAGGCGAGGTAGTCGGCCGCCGACCCGCCGGTCAGGTTCTGGATACCGGAGAAGGAGATGGTGGAGTCGAGCGTGCCGGCGTTGGCCGCGGTCAGGTCCCACGTGTTCGCCTGGTTCGGCCCGGTCAGGTTGTCGCTGCCGCCGTCGCCCTTGAGCGTGAGGGACGGGATGGCGTTCAGGCCCACGGAGAAGGCCGTCGCCTGTGCGGTGTTCTGCGCGGCCAGCTCGCTGACCGTCCCGGCGCCGATGGTGAACGCATCGTTGTTCGCCGTGCCGTCCAGCGTGACGGCGTCGGTTCCGGGGCCGCCGTAGACCTCGATGATCCCGGTCGGGACCGCGAAGGTCCCGAGGTTGGTCGTGGTCGTGCCGATGGTGCGTTTCACCGTCATGCTGTAGGCCGCGGCGCCGGTGGGCAGGGTCGGAGTGAGCGTGAGCGTGGCGTTGACGGCCGTGCCGGGGATGGCCAGCACGCCGTTCTGGAGCTGGGGCGCAGCGACGATGGCGACTTGCTGCGAGACCATTGGGCTGACGCCGCCGTCCTCGTCCGTGGCGGTAAGCGTGACGGTATAGGCGCCGGCGGTGGTGTAGACGTGGGTGACCGTGGTGGGCGATGGTTCGACGATGGTTTGTATGTCAGGCGCCGTGTTTGTGCCGTCGCCCCAGTTGACGACGTAGGTGAAGTTGCCGGCCTGGTCGATGGGCGAGAGGTCGGTGGCGCCGAGGTTGAAGGTGAGCGGCTGGTAGAGTACGCCGCCGGACGGGCCGCTCAGACGAAGCGGATCGATCTTCTCGTCGGCCGAGAACTGGGAGGTGTCGCTGAACTGCTGCAGCGTTGACGGTGACGTCCGTCGCGGTCAGGCGACCCAGCCTTCGCCGACCGGGAGGGATGCGGTCAGGTTCACCAGGAAGCTGGCGTTGGCGCGCCGGGGTTGCTGATGACTGCCGAGCCGTCCGGGGAGGAAAGGAGGTTGCCGTTGGCGTCGGTGGCGACCTCCGTGGCGAACCAGGAAGGTCTGGCCCTCGCCGAAGCCGGAGGGGTCGGGCTGAGTGTTGGCGAAGAACTCCAGGCGGAAGGTCGCGTTGGGCACGCTGCCGAAGGTCCGCTGACCGTTAGTCCGCCTGCAGTGGCGTAGGACGACGTGAGAACCGGGGCCGCCTGGTTGTCGTTGGCGCCGCTGACAAGATCGATCCCCAGGCCGCCGTTGTCGTGGATGGAGTTGCCCTCGATCGGATTGCCGGTGGAGGCCGCGCCCGTCGACAGCGATCCCGGCTCCCGTGTTATAGGCGATCAGGTTGGCGGCCCCGGTCTGCCGTACCGCCAATGGTGTCGCCCGAGCGCCCGAGGTGACGTAGACACCGTCGAGGGCGTTGCCGCCGATGTAGTTGCCCTCGACCACGTTGCCGGTCGTGCCGCTGCCGCCGATCTCCACGCCGTCGCCGCTGTTGCCGCTGATGACGTTGCCGGCCGTCGTGCCGCCGATGGTGTTGTCCGCCGAGCCGCCGGTGTTGTTGCCGGCCGCGCCCGACGGGCCGCCGATTAGAACGCCGTTGCCCTGGTTGCCGAGTGCCGCCGTGCCGGTCGCGTTGACGCCGATGTAGTTGCCCTCGATCTGGACTCCGGTCGTGCCGTCCGAGAGATACACGCCGGTCGCCGTTGCCGCTGATGACGTTGCCGGCTCCGCGGCGTCGTGCCGCCGACGCGTATTGGCGCCGGCCCCGAGGAACCAGACGCCGGCGCCTGACTGGTGCCAGACCGTTGGGGCGCGCCAGCATGCCGGTCGCGTCGGTGCCGATGTAGTTGCCTTCGATCACGTTGCCGGACGTGCCGTCGGCGTTGCCGATGTCGATGCCATCCTCGCCGTTTCCGGAGATGATGTTGCGGGCCGCGGCCGTGGTCCCGCCGATGGTGTTGCCGCTGGCGCCGCCATCGATCGCGATCCCGCCTTCGTAGCCGTTGCCCACCACGGTGCTGCCGTCGGCGCCCAGGCCCACCAGGTTCCCGGCGACCACGTTGTCGCTTCCCGACCGTCGATTCCCACGCCGCAGTCGCTGTTTCCGGAGATGACGTTCCCCGCGGCCGGATTGTTGCTGGCGTCCACGCCGATGACATTGGACTGCCCGCTCGTGATGTCGACGCCACGTCAGGTTGCCGAGGCCCCGTTGCCGCTCTTGTCCACGCCGATGTAGTTGCCCTGCACGATGTTGGAGTCAGCGTTGATGAGGTAGACGCCGTCGCCGCTGTTGCCCGAAATCACGTTGCGGGCGCCGGCCGCCGTGCCGCCGATGGTGTTGTTGTGCCGCCGCCAGTGATGTACGACGCCGTAGCTGGTTGCCGAGCGCCGCCGTGCCGCTGACGTCGGTGCCGATGTAGTTGCCCTCGACCACGTTGCCCGAGTGCCGCTGCCGGTGATTTGCACGCCGTCGCCGGCTGTTGCCGCTGATGACGTTGCCGGCCCCGGCGTCGGTGCCGCCGATGGTGTTGCCGGTGGAGCCGTCCTCGATCAGGACGCCGTTGCCGCCGTTGCCCAGGGCCGCGCCGCCGCTGGCGTCGGTGCCGATGAAATTGCCCTGGATTGACGTCGCCGTTATTGATCCCCAGCTCGATGCCGTCCTGCGAGAAACCGCCGATGTCCAGGCCCTTGACGAGGGCGTTGCCGCCGGTGATCACAAGGCCGCTGACGCCGGACCCGCGTTGGCACCGTCCAGTTCGACCACCGGCCGCCCGGCATACCCCGGTTGCGTCGTGGCGTCGAGAACCACGCCCTCGGTGATGACCGGCAGGGCCGACGCCGGCGCGATCGTCAGGCACCGGTCGCGGCGTTGTAGCCGGGATCGCTCGTGGGGATGTCAAAGCTGATGGAGGCCGTGCCGTAGTAGGCGTCGGCCTGGAGGATCGCCTGGCGGAGCGAGCCGGGGCCGGAGTCGGCCGTTGAGGTCACGACGAAGGGGTGGGCGGCCGGTGGCCGGCGCGGGGTGCCCGGTGACGCCGGTGCCGATGTAGTTGCCCTCGACCACGTTGCCCGTCGCCGGCGGCGACGGTGATGTATACGTCGTAGCCGTCGGCGCCGTTGCCGCTGATGACGTTGGCGGCCCCGGTCGCCGTGCCGCCGACGGTGTTGTTCGCCGAGCCGCCGGTGTTGAGGACCGGCCGCGCCGACGGGCCGCCGATCAGGACGCCGTAGTAATAGTTGCCGAGTGCCGCCGTGCCGGTCGTGTCGACGCCGATGTAGTTCCCCTCGATCTGGACTCCGGTCGTGCCGTCGGAGAGATACACGCCCGTGCCGTTGCCGCTGATGACATTGCCCGCTCCCAGCGTGGTGCCGCCGACGCGTGTTGGCGCCGGCGTCGATGAACCAGACGCCGGCAGCCGCCGATGCGGAGTCGGCACGACCGTTGGGGCGTGCGAGCATGCCGGTGGCGTCGGTGCCGATGTAGTTGCCCTCGATCACATTGCCGGACGTGGCCGTCGCCGTTGCCGATGATGACGCCAGCCTCGCCGTTGCCGGAGATGACGTTGCGGGCCGCGGCCGTGGTGCCGCCGATGGTGTTGTCGCTGGCGCCTTCACAGATCGCCGACGATCCCGCCTCTGAGACGTTGGCCAGCACCGGTGCTGCCGTCGGCGCCCAGGCCCATGAGGTTGCCCGGCGACCACGTTGCCACTCGTCCCGTCGATGTCCACGCCGCCATACGTTGCCGGAGATGACGTTCCCCGCCGCCGGGTTGTTGCGCGAGTCCACGCCGATGATATTGGACTCGCCCGTTCGATGTCGACGCCGTCGCCGCCATTGCCCAGCGCCACGTTGCCGCTGATGTCCACGCCGATGTAGTTGCCCTGCACGACGTTGGAATCCGAGTTGACGATGTAGACGCCGTCGCCATTGTTGCCCGAAATCACGTTGCGGGCGCCGGCCGCCGTGCCGCCGATCGTGTTGTTGTTGTCCGCCCCAGATGCTGACGCCGTCGCCGTTGCCGAGCGCCGCCGTGCCGGTGACGTCGGTGCCGATGAAGTTGCCCTGCACCACGTTGCCCGAGGAGCCGCTATCTCCGGTTCCACCGATCTGCACGCCGGCGCCGTTGCCGCTGATGACGTTGCCGGCCCCGGCGGCGGTGCCGCCGATGGTGTTGTCCGTGCGCGGCGTCGTAGAGGAGCACGCCGTAGTCGTTGCCCAGCGCGACGGTGCCGGTCGCATCGGTGCCGATGAAGTTGCCCTGCACCACGTTGCCAGAGTCGCCGTTGAGGTACACGCCGTGCAAGACCGTTGCCGCTGATGACGTTGCCGGCGCCCGGCGGCGGCCCGCCGATGGTGTTGCCCGTGGTCGCCGTCCGAGGAACACGCCGAGACCCAGGTTGGCCACGTCCATCGGTGCCGGTGCTGTCCGTGCCGATGTAGTTGCCCTCGACCACGTTGCCGGTTGCCGGCTCCGTAGAGGTACGCTCCGGCGGAGGTGCCTGAGAAGACGCTGTTGTCGAAGCCGCTGTTACCGCTGATAATGTTGCGCACTCGGCCGTCGTGCCGCCGATGGTGTTGTCGGCGCCGCCGACGAAGTACACGCCGTGGCCGCCGTTGGCCAGCGGGCCGCTCCCGTCACGTCCGTGCCGATGTAGTCGCCCTCGATCGCGTTGCCGCCGTTGGTCGTCATGTCGATGCCGTCGCCGCCGAATTGGTTGATGCCCAGTCCCTTCACGGTGCTGTTGCCGCCCGTGATGTCCAGGCCAGAGACATTACCGCCGGCGTTGGCGCCGCTCCAGGACGATCAGGGCGTACCGTTGAAGTCGGGCTGGGAAGTGCCGTCGATGATGACGGGGGTGGTGATCACCGGCAGAGCGGACAGGGGGGCGATGGTGAAGGTCTTCGTCGTTGGGTCATATCCGGGATCGGTCATCGGGATGTCGAAAGTGATGGTGTTGCTGCCGCCCAGCAAGTTGTTGTCCTTAAGAGCCTGTCGCAGCGAGCCTGGCCCGCTGTCGTTGCTGTTGGCCACGGCGAGGGAGACGGACTGGGCGGCCCCTGGGCGGCCCCGTTGATCTCGAACGTGTCACCGCTGAAGGCGATGGGGTTGGCGGTGGCGTTCGCGAACCACGCCCCCGTCCCGTTGATGTTGAAGACGTTGCCGCCGGGGTCCGTGGGCGTACCCAGGTCGAGTACGCTGCTGCCGCCGCTCAGGGAGATGCACGCTTCAGTGCTGCCCGTGCTGGACTCGATGTCATCGTTGCGAAGCTGGAGGCTGCCGCCGGTGACCAGGATGGTCGGTGCGGCCGTGGCTGTCGTGAGCGTCATGCCGGTAACGATCACGGTCCCCGAGGAGACCGTCAAGGCCGGCGACGAACCGACGATCGTTGTCGTGCCGCCCTCGCCGTTGATGACGAGCGTCACGCCCGACGGGGGACTTGCTGTGATGTCGCCGTAGGAGGTCCCGGCGGCGAGGTTGACAGTCACCGTGACCGGGGTGCTGTACGAGGGCAGTTGATTGACCGCGCTGATGACCGTGTCCGCGGCGGCGGTGGTATTCGCCTGCACCGTGACGGGATAGCTGGGGGAAAGAACCTGGGAGATGAGAGACGCCAGGGATGCGCCGTTGCTCTCGAAGGCGCCGATGTCCACGGCGCCGTTGACGACGCGCGGGAAGCCGGCCCCGCGCTGGTCGGTCGTCAGGGGATTGCCTTGGGCATCGACGGCCAGGGCGACGCTGCCGGCGTCGATGGCGGGGCTGCCCGGCAGCAGAGCCATGGTCTGCGTCGGGCCGCCGTAGTTGCCCAGCGGCGCCAGCAAGGGGTTTCCCTGGACCGAGTTGGTGAAGTTGCCGAGATCGGAGCCGTCGCCGATAAGGTCGTTGCCCCCTGAGATGCTGCCGCTCGGCAAGTACAGGTCGCCGCCCGAGGTGCTCTCGGCCACGATCGTGTTGTTCAGCGTGGCGGAACCGCCTTCGTTGGCAAGGCCGCCGCCGTGGCCGTAGGCCGAATTGCTTGAGCTTGCCGAATTGCCGGCGAGGCTGGAATTGACCACCCTGAGCCCGGAAGCGTTATAGATGCCGCCCCCATCGCCCAGTTCGGCCGAATTGCCCGCCAGGGTGGAATTATCCACCGTCAGGGTGGTGCTTGGGTAGGCGTTGTAAATGCCGCCGCCGAATTCGGCCGAATTGTCCGACAGGGTGCAGTTGCTCACGACCTGCGTTCCCCCAAAGGCGTAGTTGTAGATGCCGCCGCCGAGTCCGGCCGAATTACTCGACAGAGCACAGTTGCTGACCATCAACGTACCATCGTCTTCACCGAAGTAAATGCCGCCGCCCGTCCCGGAACCGCCTGTCGAGTTGCCCGACAGCGTGGAATCGCTCACGATCAACGTAAGCCCGGCGTAACTGCCGCCGCTGTAGATTCCACCACCGCCGTAACCGCTGGTCGAATTATCGGACACCGTGGAATTGCTCACCGTGAGCGTCCCGTAATCGCTGTAAACGCCGCCCCCGCCGAAGACGCTGGCGGTGTTGGCGGTAAAGAGGGAATTGCTGACGGTCAGCGTGTCATGGCTGTAGACGCCTCCACCGCCGGCTGCCGAATTGCCCGTGAAGGTGGAGTTGTTCACACCGAGTGGACCCTGGCTGTAGATGCCGCCGCCGTCGCCAGTCGCCGAATTGTCCTCGAGCGTAGAATTGCTCACCGTCAGCATGCCGTCGCTTTCAATGGCGCCGCCTTCCGTGGGGGTCGAATTGCCCAGGAGAGTGGAATTGCTTACTGTCAACGTCCCGCCGTTGTAAATGGCGCCGCCGCTGTCGCTGCCGTAGTTGTCGGTCTTGTTGCCCGAGAGAGTGCAATCGCTTACCGTCACCGTGCTGTCGGCATTGAGGATGCCGCCGCCCGAGCTTTTGGATGCGTAACCATCGATGACGCTCAGACCGACGATGCTGACCTGCAACCCAACACCGCTCACCAAGAAGACCTGGCTTTGGTTGTTGCCGCTAATCGCCAGGCCGCTTGCACCCGGCCCAGTGATCGTTACGCTCGCGCTGATCTCCAGAGCAGTCCCGCCCAGGGTGATTGTCTGACCGCTGAGGTTGGCAGCGAACTGAATCGTGTCGTTGTCGCCGAACGTGCCGGTGACCTGGTTCTGTTCCCCCGCCGTCAAGCCATTGGCATTGCCGGCATTGACGGCGGCGATCGCGTCGCGCAGGCTCAGCGTGCCGTCGGCCGGATGGACGACATCGGCGTTGGTGTTGACGAGGAGAGTCGCCGGCGCTAGCCGATCCTCCAATACCTCCAGCGAGGGGCGGAAGAACGCGGGGCGGCGGCGCGGAAGGTTCTTGCGGGTGAGCTTGCCAGCCAGCGCGCGGAGGGTCGGCCACATGGTGGTGATTCCTTTGTGGAGTCGGCCTGCGGTTCAGTGGAAGCATCACCGCCCCGCGCGCAGGTCGAGCGCTGAAGCGAAACAGCCCTTGCGAGTCTTGTGCCCCGCGACCAGAACTCTCCGGCCGCCGCTTCTTGTCCGCTTCCGGCGGCGATGCGTGTGCCGGCCCACCCATCGCTGTCGAGTATTTCCTTCCGTTGGCGCCTATTCCTCCACACGCCAACCGTCCCCCGAACCCGCCAAGTTTTTTCCGGCCCCGCTCTCGTGCCGTGTTAATGCACATTCGTCCTTCTTGGTGCTTGCCCCGCCGCCGTTGGCGCGGTAGCATCCACCCACCATTCGAGACTCCCCCGAGGCTCCGCCGATGGCATCGCCCGGATCGGTCACGCACTGGATCGACTTGCTGAAGACGGGCGACGCCGCCGCCGCCCAGCACATCTGGGATCGTTTCTTCAGCCGGCTCGTCGGCCTGGCGCAGGCCCAGCTGCGGGGGGTGCCGTGCGGCCCGGCGGACGGGGAGGACGTCGCCCTCAGCGCCTTCAACCGCTTCTGTCTCGCCGCGCGGCGCGGCCAGTTCCCGCGGCTCGAAGACCGCGACGACCTTTGGCGCCTGCTCACCCTTCTCGCCGAGCGCAAGGCCCGCGACCAGCGGCGGCGCCAGGGACGGGAGAAACGCGGCGGCGGTCAGGTTCGCGACGAGGCCTGGCTGGAGAGAAACAACGGATCGGATGCACGAGAGAATGGCCTGGCCGCCCTCGCCACGCAAGAACCCACCCCCGAATTCGCCGCCCTCCTGGCGGAGGAATGCCGCACCCTGCTCCGGCGTCTCAACGACGACGGGCTGCGCGCGGTCGCCGTCGCCAAGATGGAGGGCTACACGAACCAGGAACTGGCCGCCGAGATGGGTTGCAGCGTCCGCACCGTCGAGCGCAAGCTCGAGTTGATTCGCACCATATGGGAGAGGAGATCGCCCAATGCCCGAGACTCAGACGCCGGCTGAGGAGCCTGTTTCCCTGGTCAACGCCCGCGCCCTGGACCGGCTCTGCGACCGCTTCGAGGCGGCCTGGCGTGCGGACGGCCGGCCCTCTCTGGGAGCCTTTCTCGCCGAGGCTCCCGCCGCCCTGCGGGCGCAGGCCTTGCGCCAGCTGCTCCTCCTCGACGTGGAGTACCGCCGCGCGCCGGCGACGCGCCCGTCCTCGACGACTACCTCCCCCACTGCGGCGACGCGCCCGCCGTCCTTCTCGGCATCCTGGGGCCGTCCGCCCCCCTCACCCCCGCACGGCGGGCGCACGGGTGGGTGACCGCGTCCGGCTCCACGGCGGCGCTCCTCATTCCAGGGGGATGCGGCGACGAGCCGGTCCCCGCCATTCCCGGCTATGAAATCCTCGGCGAGCTGGGGCGGGGCGGCATGGGCGTCGTCTACCAGGCCCGCCAGGTGAGGGCCGGGCGCGTCGTCGCGCTCAAGACGATCCTGTCGGGGGCGCACGCCGGCGCCGAACAGCGGGCGCGATTCCGCACCGAGGCGGAGGCCGTGGCGCGCTTGCAGCACCCCAACATCGTGCAGGTCTTCGAGGTCGGCGAGCACGGCGGACTGCCCTACTTCTCGCTGGAGTTCTGCCCCGGAGGCTCGCTGGAGAAGAAGTTGGCCGCCGCCCCGCTGCCGCCCCAGCAAGCCGCGGCGCTGGTCGAGGCGCTGGCGCGGGCCATGCACGCGGCCCACGCAAAAGGCGTGATCCATCGCGACCTGAAGCCGGCCAACGTGCTGTTCGCCGAGGACGGCACGCCGAAGGTCAGCGACTTTGGCCTCGCCAAGATGCTTGACGAGGACGGCCGAACGGCCACCGGCGCGCTGCTGGGGACGCCGAGCTACATGGCGCCGGAACAGGCGGACGGGCGGGCGCGGGAGATCGGCCCCACGGCGGACGTGTACGCGCTGGGCGCCATCCTGTATGCGTGCCTGGCGGGCCGGCCGCCGTTCAAGGCGGCCACGTCCCTGGAGACCGTGCGACAGGTGCGCGAGCAAGAACCGGTCTCGCCGCGTTCGCTCAACCGTCAGGCGCCCCGCGACCTGGAAACGATCTGCCTGAAATGCCTCCGGAAAGAACCGCACCAGCGTTACGAGTCCGCGGAGGCCCTGGCCGCGGACCTGAGACGCTGGCGGGCGGGGGAGCCGATCCACGCCCGGCGGCCGTCGGTCGCGCGCGTCGCGGCCCGCTGGGTGCGTCGTCACCCCGCGGCGGCTTCCTCGCTGGCGGCCGGGGCGATCCTGGTCGCCGTCGTCACGCTCGGCTCCCTCTGGTACTCCGCCCAGCTTGCCCATGCCTTGGAGGGCGAGCAACAGGAGCGGCTGCGGGCCAATAAGAATGAAGAACAAGCTGGGCGGAGTGAGGCGTTGGCGGACCAACTGGCTTATGGCTCGGACGTGAGACTGGCAAACCACTTGCTCGGCACGGGGAACATCTACTACCTGTTTGATCTCCTCGACCGCCACCTGCCGGCGGAGGGCGCGGCCGACCGGCGCGAGTTCACGTGGTTCTACGCCCGACAGTTCAGCCGGCCGGCGCCGCCGCCGGCGCTGCAAGCCTCTCGCGGCGCGGTCGTTCAGCGCCGCCTTCTCGGCCGACGGCCGGCTGCTCATCACCGGCGCGGGGGGATCGGACGGAACTGTGCAAATCTGGGAGATGCCCGGAGGCCGTTGCCTGCGAACCGTCCCGCACGTCGCGGAGTCGCCCGCCCTCTACCCGAATGGCCGAACGCTGGCGGTCGTTCCCGCGGAGCAGAGGCGGGCTGTCCGCCTGGTGGACGTCGCCACGGGGGAGCAGCGGGCCTTGCTGCCCGACGTCGCCGAGTCGGAGGTCGGACGCCTGCTGCTTTCCGCCGACGGCACGACCCTGGCAGCGGTTACCGAGGGCGCGGTGTGCCTGTGCGACGCGCAGTCCCTCCAGCTCCGCGCCCGGTTCTCGGAAACGGCGGATACGTACGTTGGCGTGGCGCTCTCGCCCGACGGCCGTACCCTCGCCACGGTGACTCGGAAGGACCCGTGCCTGGTCCGCCTCCGGGACGTGCCCGGCGGCGCCGACCGGCGGGACGTTCGCTTTGAAGACGCGGTCATCTCACTCGCCTACTCGCCGAAAGAGGACTTGCTCGCGGTGAGCCGGCAAAATGGCAACGTCTCTCTCCTGCGTGCGGATGGGGGCCGGGTCGTCGAGGAGCGTTCCGGCTCCCTGCGGCCGTACGGCGGCGTCCTGGCGTTCTCGCCGGACGGGCGGCGGCTGGCCATCGGGGCGAACGATGAGGTCCGGCTGTGGGACGTGCGCGACGGCGCCTTCGGCAGCTGGCTCCGATGGCAGACGTCCGTCATCAGGGCCCTCGCCTTCTCGCCCGACGGGCAGATCCTGGCCGTCGGGACCCAGGAGGGATTACTGTACCGCGTGAACCCCGACTGCCCCCCGGCTCATGAAGCCCTTCGGGCCGACCTTCGCCCGAACGGCCCGCTGGCCGTCTCGCATGACGGCCGCACGATCGCTTTGTCTGATGAAGACGACACCGTGAAACTCGTGGACGCGGACAGCGGGGAAGTGCGCTTGACTTTGGCCGGGCACGGGGGCCGCGTCGCCGACATTGCGTTTTCCCCGGACGATCGCACGCTGGCCACGGCGGGCGTTTTTGACGCGGAAGTCCGGCTGTGGGACACGGCCACGGGCCGGGAAAGGAAGCGCCTCCGCGCGGGCCTCCTGGGAATCCGATCTCTCGCCTTCTCCCCTTGCGACGGCCTCCTCGCGGCGGGCGACGAGGGCGGCGCCGTCTGGGCCTGGGACGCCGCGACGGGGGAGCCGCGCGGGAAGCTGGCCGGGCCGGACCTGTGCATCCGGCAGCTGGCGTTCTCACCGGACGGGCGCGTTCTGGCCGCCTGCAACGGCTCGGAGGTCGTGCCTCTGTGGGACGTTCCTCTCCAAAATAACCTTTCCGGCGCACCGCGCGACAAGGCGACGCTGCCGGCCGGCGTATACTCCATCGGATTCGCCCCCTCCGGACGGACCCTGGCGGCGGGAGACATGGCGGGCCAGGTGCATCTGCTGTCCCTGCCCGACGTCGGCCCGTCCAAGCGCGTCGGATCGCCTCTGGCGACTGGCGCCGACGGCCCCGTCACGAACGTCGCCTTCGCGCCGGACGGTCGGACCTTGCTGGCGACTCGCAGTCAAGGGACGCCGGAAGTGTGGGACGTGGCATCGGCGCAGATGCACGCATCCTGGCAAAATTGCAGTCTCAGCCCCGACCTTCACGCCGCGGCCTGGATGCCGGACGGCCGTCTGCTCGTGCAGTCGGCGGCCAGCGGGGTGCAGATTCACGACCTCACGACCGGGTCCGTGCGCATGCCCGCCGGTCAAGGGCTGTGGCCGGTGGTCTCCCTCGCTTTCTCCCCGGACGGACGGTCCCTGTACCTCGGCACGTCGGAATGCCTTGGCGAGATCCGAACGCATCAAAAGCCCTGGCCGCTCTCGTTCCTCTCAAGCGACCGCTCGATTCAAACGGAAATGAAGTGCAAGGTCGATGTGGCCGACGCCGTCCGTGTTTGGGACGCCGACCGCCTCACCCCTGGCCCGCGCCTACCGGGGGAGGAGAGCATGGCCACTCCCGGGCGGATCGCCCTTTCCGCCGACGGCCGTTTCCTGGCCGCGGGCGGCGCCGATGGGAGCATCCGGGTATGGGACCTCCCCGGCCGGCGCCTCATGACGCGACTCTTCCTCAGCGAGCAGGCGCGGGACTATGCCCAATTGGTTGAGACGGTCTTCGCGCTTTCGTCCGGAAGGCCCGAATACGGCCAGCATTCCGAAGACGTGGCGTCGCTCGCCTTCGCGCCGGACGGGCGTTGGCTTGGGGCCGCGGGCGGCCGTGGCTCCGTCATCCTCTGGGACACGGACGGCTGGCAGGAGCATCACCCGCTGGCAAGCCCCCAGGAAGGACTCGCCTGGATGGGATTTGGCCCGGACTCCGTCCTCGCCGTCGCCTGCAAGGGACAGGTTCGGTTGTGCGATCCTCGCACGGGGGAAGTCCGAGCGACGCTGGGCGCACTGGATGATCCGCCGATCGTCTGTGGGGCCTTCGCCCCGGACGGCCGGCTGCTCGCCGCGGGCACGGCCATGCAGACGATTCGCGTCTGGGACCTGCGTACCGCCGACGAGAGGCGACCGCTCACCGGCCACATGAATCGGGTGGACGCCGTGGCCTTCAGCCCCGACGGCAAGACGCTCGCATCGGGCGACTGGAGCGGGGTGGTGAAATTGTGGAGCGCGGCGTCCCTCCAGGAGGTCGCATCGTTGGAGGGCCACTCCGACAAGGTACGGTGCCTGGCGTTTTCACCGGACGGGCAAACGCTGGCGACGGGGGCGGAAGCCGGGCCTGGCAAGGGCGAGGTCTTCCTCTGGCGGGCGCCCCGAGCTGATCCGTCACGCACCGCGGTTGGCGAGCAAAGCCGTTAATCCCTCAGTTCTGCAAAGCATTTCGGTTGCTCCGGCCGACCGCATCCGAACACCCTTCTTCCCGTCGGCGCCGCCGGACACATATCCTGCCGCCAAGGGAATTTAGGTGGACTCCGCGGCGGCGTAATATGCGTCCTGCGGCACGATGACGGCTTTCAGGACAACTGTACGTCGCCGTCCAGGCCAAGCTCCTTCAGCCCGAATCGCGCCTCGTCCGCCCGGCATTGCGCCAGATCGCGGTCCACTTCTACCTTGAAGGACACTTCCAGCCTCAGGCCTTGCGATGAGGGGAATCGGGCCAACGCCGCCCCCCGCCATCCTGATGTCAATAGGCTGTCAGCGGAGGCCCGCTCGGCATCGCTGATAGCTTTTTTTGCGTCCCCACCCGTCGGTAATCCGACGTTCCGGTGTGCGTCTTGTGTGCGAAAGTCGGATAACCCCGCGTCCGATAACGCCGGGGCGGCCGGCACGCGGTTCCGCGGCGCCACCGAGTTGGAGGGGTTCGTCGATCAGATCGCCCACCTGGAGCTGACGACGCCGGCCGACCCGTCTTGCCGGGAGCGGAAGTTCACGGTGCGGGGCCGGCTCACTCAGTCCCCGGAGAAGCTACGGGTGTCCTTCAATGAGGACGGCATGGACTACCAAGTGCTGGAGGGCAACCTTCGGCCAATCAAGTCGGAGATTTGGGCAGCAATCGCCGGGCTGCTACCGACCGAGCCACCGGGCGCCTGCATCCAGGACTTACGCGGGAATTGGCCAGAAGGGATGACCGTCCCGAGCCAAGACACGATCGGCAAGACGCTATCACGGTGCGGAGAAAGGTCCGGCGTACGCCGCACGGAGGGAAAACCGGTGCGGTGGTGGAAGCCAACCGGACAACTCGGGACTCTAAGGAGTCCCGAAGTGTCGTCCGGTTACGAGAACAACTGACAGCCGCAACGCAGGGATATCCCGCGCATCCGGTGTAATCCTGTACACCGGCAGGGCAGGCATGATAGGATGGGAAGGGCGCGTTTGGGTTTGGGGGCGGTTTTTTGTGCCGGTTTTGGCCGGGAGGTTTCCGGGGGAGGTTCCGGGCATGGCACGCAGCGTGGGGGGTCCATCCGGGGAGGTTCAGCGCACCATCGTGGCTTATGTTCGTGCGGGGGCGTATCCCGCCGTGGCTGCGGAGGCTGCCGGGGTCAGCGCCGCAACCTTCCGGGCCTGGATGCAGCGCGGGGCCGCTCGTCGTGCTGCTGCGAAGTACCGGGATTTTCGTGCTGCTGTGATCGAGGCATCCGCTCAGGCCCGGGTGACTGCCGAACTCGCCTGCTTCGCGGATGATCCCAAGACCTGGCTCACCAAGGGTCCGGGCCGGGAGACGGCCGAGACGCCGGGATGGTCGGGGGTGGTACGTCCCGTCGTGGCGCTCACCGACAACCGATCGGTGAATCTGCTCACGGACCCGACCAGCTCGGCCTTGCTCACCATGCTTCTCGCGGCCTTATCCCCGTTCCCGGATGCTCGTCGTGCTGCGATCGACGCCTTGAACGGGGCTGCTGCTCCTGCTCCTCGTGTGATTCCGGCTCTTCCTCCTCCTGCCGCTCCTGGGGAACCGTAGGCGTCTCCCGCGCGTTGCTGGGCTACCGCAGCAATGCCCTCGCCGGGCAGGCCCCCTCAACCGCCGGGGAGGCTCCCAGGAGGCCGCGCCCACGTGCCTTTCGTCTCTCCGGCTTCCGCGAGTCCGTGCCGTGGCCTTCGGCCCGGCCCTCCATACGCCATGGCCTGCGGCCGGCCCCACGCGTGCCGCGTCCTGCCTCGCCTCGCCCGGCCCTCGTACTCACTCCCGTCGCGGGCGGTCCTTCGCGCCACGGGCTGCCCCGCGCGCCCGCGGCTTTCCGTTCCGTCGTTGTTCTTCTGCAGGGTTCGTTCCAGGGCCGGGGGGGCGTTTCCGTCGCGCCGTCGTTCCTCGGCCCGTCCCAGCCCCCCCGGCCTGTCGTCGCGGCTAGCGCCGCGTCTCGCGTTGCTCGCGTTCGATCGTCCGCGTCTCTCGCGGCCGGGTTGGGACGCCTCTCCGAACGCACCCACCCCACGTGCCGCGGGCGGCTCCTGCACTCGAACAACCGGGGGGCGAAAAAGACAAGCGGGGGGAAAGAAGACAAGCGGGGGGAAAGAAGACAACAACCGAACAAAACCAATGCAAAGGCAAACAACTCCCGGCCGAGGCCCCGGCCGCTCGGGCCGCGGCAAAGGCCCCTGCGCGTACCGCGTCCTGCGTCGCTTCGCTCCGCCTCCCTTCCGCCTGCGGCGGGGCCTTGGGCCGGCAGGCCCTCGTCGCGTTGCTCGCGGCCTCGGGGATTCTCAGCGCCGCGCAGAGGAGACTCCTAGCGCCAGTCTCCACCCTTCCCACCGTCCGATCCCAGCATTTTGACTCGCACGATCGTGCTACCTCGATCGTGCCACTGCACCCCGTCCTCCAGCGCTCCCTTCCATCCCTCCGGCTCTTCTCGCTCTCCCTCCCCCCTGCAGGGGGGCCTTCGGCAGCCCCCCTGCACCCCCCCGCCTCCCAGGACACCCGACCATCACGCCTCGTTGCTCTTCCTCTTCGTTCTCGACGGCATCACGTCGAAAGAATCGAACTCATGGGATGCGGTCGATGAAGGCCCGCTCGGGCATCGTAGCAACCCGTCAAGGTAGTACGACGCCCAACGGAAACGCCGCTTTTGAGTACAAAAGCGGCGTGCCGTTGGGAGGCGTCGTCTCCACCTTGACGGGTTGCTGGGTTGCTCGTGGGGGCCTTCATCGACCGCTCCGTGTGGTAAATCGAAAAACAACGAACAGACCAGAAGACCACGAACCGTCCGGGGAGGAGGACGGGGTTCGGGTTGGGCGGAGGGTGGCTTTGGGTATCTGCTTTGTCTCTTGTTCTGCCCCGTCCCGTCTACCGCGCCGCCGGCCCTCTTCCCCCTTGTGCCCTCCCTTTTCTCTTTCCTGTCTTTGAGAATCCGCCTGTTTTTCCGGTTTTTCTGTTGACAGGGGTAGGTGGCTTTTGTTACCCTACCCTCTGGGTGTGAAGTGGGGAGGGTCGGTTGGCGCCGGCCCGCCCCTGGTCCCGCAACCTGAGTTGGAGGTCCAAACCCATGGCCATGTTACTCCACGTCTCCATCCGTCGCAATCTCCAATCCATCTGGGCGCGCGGGATCGGCCCCGCCTTCGCCCAAGGCGCCCGCGGCGAGTGCTGGTTCTGCTCCCGCTCCAAGCGGGCCTGGGCGATCCAGCACGTCGCCGAGCGCCATGATGTGCCCCTGTCCGAGATCGTCGTCTTCCGCGTCAACATCCCCCGCTCCCGTCTCGTCTCCCGCCGCCGTGGTCTGTGGACCTGCGACACGGTCGTCAAGTCGATCCTGTCGGTCGCCGTCCCCTGCGCCGCCGCCGCCTGATCGCCCCGCAGCTCCCGCCGGCGCGTGGTGCGCCGGCGGGTCTTCCCTCTTTTCCAGGAGTCAACATATGAAGCCACGTACATGCTTCCTCTGGTTGTGGATCGCCAACGACGCCGGCCAGTCGGCCCGCTATACCGTCAAGCCGCTCTCCGCCGCCGAGCGGGCCCTATCCGTCGCCGCCTTCCGTCTCGTCAACCAGTCCGTTTTCCCCAACCCCGCCTATACCGTCCGCCTCGCGGTCGATGGCCAGGTGTCCTGTTCCTGCCCCCAGCACAGCTTCGGCTTGTCCTGCAAACACGCTGACGCCCTGGTCGCCGCCGGCCTGCTGCCGTCGCAGCTCGTCGGCCTCCTCAGCGCCCGTGACAAGCTCATCGACGAGGCCACCGCCATGCTCCAGGCCAGCGAGGCGGAATGCCAGCGCCTCGCCGAACTCCACATGAGCGAGCGGACCGTCTACGAACACGACGCCAAATTCGACCAGGAGCGAATCGACGACCTAACCGCGACGGTCGCCAACCTCAACGACCAGGTCGCCCGCCTCAAAGCGGAAGCCGCCGCCCGTCCCGTTCGCCGTCCCCGCCGCGATCCGCTCAAGCTGCACAAGGACGCCGCATGACCCGTATCCCCTGCGACCTCGCCGACTGCGTTTCCTTCGCGCGTTGGTGCGCCCTCTGGCGTATCGACCCGTCCGACGCCGCCGAGCTGTGCGCCTGGCCAGGCGCGCCTTCCGCGCCGGTGCAGCGCCACTGCAACGCCGGCCTGGACTCCACCCACCGCGCCGCCGCCCGCGCACAGGCCGCCGTCGCGGCGCGGGCGGTCGCCCTCGGCTTCGCCGCCGATTGGCCCGGACTATTCCCCCGACTCCGCCGCGACGGTTCGGATGTCTACCTGCCCAGCATTTGCGACCACTGAGAGGAACCATGCCCCGCTTGTCTCTCCGCTGGCGCTGGCTTTGGACGGAGGCCATCGCCCTCGCTTCCGTCCTCCTGCCGGCCCGCGACGCGGCCGCCCTCGAAGCGTGGTGCGCCAAAATCCGCGCTCGAACGGACGCCGAGGGCGACTCCGTCGCGTCCGTCGCCGCGCGGAAAGCCGCCCTGCGCCGGTTGCACCAGGAACTGCACACCAAGGAGAGCAAATGGCGAGATCAGGCCGGTTCAGCGCGCAGGAAGCCCGCGACCTACTCTTGGCCGCTGCCGAGGCGTTCGTCCGCATCCGCCGTGGGGCCGTCGTCGTCGCCGATCGTGGTGCGCAAGTCCTCAGGGCCGCTCCCGGTGGCCGCCCAGCCGAGCCGGAACCCGGCGAGCTGCGCGGGTATGAAATCGCCATCGTCCGGGCGCTCACTGACACCCCAGTGTCATCTCACCGACTGGCCCGCCTCGCCGGCCATAGGCACAACAGCTGCTTCCGCGGACAGCTGGCCCTGCTCGTCGAGGCCGGGCGCGTTCGGCGGACCCGACGAGGTTACAGCTGGCCGGGCGTATGATCGCCGATGGACTGCTACTCTCAGGAATTTGTTCCAGACGTTTTCCAACCCGATCCGCAGGTGTGTGGATTCCGCCTTCTCCTTCAGCCCCCGCAGGCCGTCGAGAGCGTACTTCCAGCAGTCGTCATAAGGGATCGCGGAAGTGAGCTGGCCAGGATGAATGAGAATGGTCTTGGCGCCGAGGAGGGCGGCGATCTCCAGGACGTGCTGGGCCTCGTCCATGCCGCGTTTGCGGTCGGCCTCCTCCTCGCGGAAGAAGGTGATTCCGCCGTAGAGGGAGTGCGGCTCCAGCCCCGCGTCGCGGCAGGCCTTCGCCAGTGCGGTCACGTCGGCGTCCGGCGTGCGCAGGGTCAACTCGCCCATCGCCTGGACGCCGAGCTGGATGCCGTCGAAGCCGCACTTCTTGAGGAGGTCGAGCTGTTTGACCAGCGTCTGGCCGGGCGGCGTCGGCAGCGTAGCGCGCATGATGCTCTTTTTCACGGCCGGTTCCTGTGCGGGGAGGCGTGTGGGCGTCTCACACGCAAGATACCTGCCGGCGGCGTGCGCCGCAATGATCCGCGGCGTCAGCCGCCGGCCCCGGGCGCAGGTCCCGGCCCCCTGCGCACGACTCGTCCGGCCTCGCGCGTTTCCGGTGCGGGCCGGCAGCTCCGACAGATAGCGGGTGCGCACGGAAGTCGGGACGCCGCGAAGCCGCATCGCGGCGTGCATCTTGCGCGTGAGATGGTCCGCCAGCGGTTGTTCGCCCGCCGCGACCAGCGCCTGGTGAAAGGCCCTGCCGATCTTGCCCAGCGCGATGTTCGAGAACGGCAGCGCGGGCAGGCGCCCCGCGTCCGGGGCGGCCAGGTCGTGAAGGTCGGCGAAGCCTAGGGCGCGAGAACCAACGCAGAGCGTCGCCCGGCCTTTGGCCCTGCCGCAGCTTCTGCGTCGCCGGATCGATCTCGACGACGCCGTCCAGGCGCAGCCGCGCCTCGTGGCGCAGTAGTAGTGCAGCAGGGGGTGGCGCACGTCGGTTCGCAGTTTCTCGCTGTCGTCGAGGAAGGCCGCCCGGAGCCGGCGATCCGCCCCCGCCAAGCCGTGGACGCCGCGGAAGGCGAAGTACGTCGCCACCTCCGAATCGAGCAGCGGTACGATAAGGTCTTCCACCTCCGGCGTCGGATGGCGGACGTACAGCTCCAGCACGTTCGACACGAGCAGCGCGTCCTGACAGCGGTACGCCGCCCGCACCCGGTAGCGGCCCGGCCCGGCGAACCGAAAGACGTCCGCACCGACGCTAAGGCAGATATCTTTATAAAGAGAATCTTTGGTGGAATCGCGGCGGGCGCCGTCGATGATCTTCGGCCGGGCGATGTAGCAGAGAGCGCAGGGCGGCACATACGTCAGAAAGCGGCCGTCGGGCGTCTGGTAGTGGATCTCCAGATCGCCGGTCGTCGGGCTGAGCCGCCGATGCACCGGCCGGGGACGCTTCATCAGGGTCCGCAGCCGCGCCTCGACGTGGATCGGCTCGCCGAACTCGAAGATCGCCCCGCGCACGTCGCTCGGCCCCCGTCCCGTCGGCGGCAGTCCCCCCGGCCGGCGGCCTCCCCGAACCCGCAGGCTCAGCTCCAGGCCGGCGCCGGAAGCGCCGCCCAGCACCAGGCTGGCCGGCGAGCCGGAGAAATCGCCGCGGTAGGGGCTGACCGGCTGCTTGGTCCAGGGGTCCACGTTCCCGGTTTCCTCGTCACGGAGCGCACCGTGACGCAATTCGAGCAGCTCCTCGGGATGGAACGTGAACGGGAAAATGCTCCAGAAGTTGCGGTAGTTCGTCAGCTGAGCGGCGTCCCAGTCCTTCAGGCCGCGGAACTTGACGGGGTCGGGCGAACCGGCGGCGCCGTCGTAGTTCTGCGGATAGTTCATGAAGGTGGCTGCCTGCGACGACAGGCCGGGCAGCCTCTTCTGCTCAAAGGCGTGGGGCAGGTTGAGACAGTGGGCCGTCTCGTGGACCGCCGTGTAGAGGTAGTTCGTCGTCAGCTCGGCGTCGTTGTCGTCCGTGCGGTGGAAGGCGTCGTACAAGGTCTGGTAGAACACGGCCGCGGCGCTGCGGCGGTCGCGGTCGAACATGGCGCCGGTGGTCCCTGTCGCCCCCTGGAGCCGCGTCGCAATCATCAAATAGGCGTGCAGCGACCAGCCTTTCGTCGCCTTGCCCTGCGCCGCTGACACGAGCTGGTCCATCGTCCAGTCGGTCTTCGGCGGCAGCTCGCCGTCGTTGGGACCGGGGCCGTGGATGAGAAAGCCCGCCCGGCTGAAGCAGTCGCGGAACGACGTGCGGCCGTCCCCCAGGTCCGCGGTCGCCGAATAGGGCGCGGGGGAGCCTGGCGTCACGTCCACGTCCAGGGTCAATTCGCGGAGGCTTAGCCCGAGGTAGTTCGCCTGGAACTCGAGGGGGTCCGACGGGATGGGGCTGGCGACGCCCGTGGCGCTGTAAAGGACGCGCAGCGACGGGTCGGACGGGCTGGCGCCGCCGCGGAGTTGCAGGGCGACGACGCCGAGCGACGGCGGCAGGCCGTTGACCGTGGCGTCGAGCTGGGCCGGCCCTGTCGGCTGGGCCGCCAACGGGGCCGACCGGAACGAGCCGAGATATTGCAGCGTCCCGTCGATCTCCGCCTGGTCGGGATTCCCCTGGGCGGGCAAATAGCCGCGATACAGGTCCATGCTGACATAGCTGGTCCAGACCGGCCCGGGGTCGAGATCGACCCGGAGCATCATCGTGTAGGAGGTACCCAGCCCCGTGGTCGTCGCCCGATACAGGCCGTTGGACCAAGCCACCGCCCACCTCCGTCGTGAATGAAAGGCTCCCCCAGAACGCGCAGGCCGCCCGGTCGCTGTATTTTCAAGGGCCCGCGGAGGCTGGCAACGACAATTCCCCATCTTCGCCGCATTCTTTTGATCCGGAATAGCGGTTGTGCCGATTATTCAGGCGTGACCAACCGGGCGCACGACGGAGGGATGGCGATGAATCGCTGGTTCAAGCGCGGCGCGGTCGCCGCCCTCATGGCGGGGTCGGCGGCCGGCTGCGCGAACGTCAAGGTGGAAAAGGTGGACGTCCAGGCGCGGATCGAAGGGTGCGACGAGCAGGTCAAGGGATTCCGCTACTATTTGACGCGCCCTTATCTCGTGGTCGCCAGCCGGGTGGTCGTCTCGACGACCTACGTGCCGGCGGCGCTGGCCGTTACGCCCGCCGACGCGAAGCCTGCGGCCGGCCAACCGCTGCCCCCGGAGGCGGAAATCGTCCTGGTGGCCCTCGTGCCGGACGAGAAGGGGCAGTATCAGGTGTACGACCGCGCGGGCCGCGTGCGATCCGACCTGTCGCCGCGCCAAGTTCGCGTCCTCACTTCCGGGGCGGGGGCGGAAGCGCCGAAGGGTGCGACCCTCAAGACGCTGCCGCAGCTGAATGACGCTATTTCCGGCACGGTATGGGCTGCCGCGAAGAAGGTAGCCGACGACAACAACATGTCGTTCACCAATCAGGAGGCGACGACGGCGCAGAACGCCATCAAGGACGCCGAGGGTGACGCGCAGGTGCAAAAAAGCATGACGCAGCTCCTTGCGAACGGCAACAATGCAGACCGCGTCAAGGCGATCAAGGCCGGCGGCGATGCGGCGATCAAAGGGGGCATGGACGCCCTCAACAAAGACCCACGGAAGCTCGGAGGCAAGTTGCTGCTCAAGACGGACGACGATTTCGTGAAGGCGGTGGAGCCCGCGGCGCTCGCGGCCGCGCCGATGCAGCCTGCCGCCTCCGCCACCCCGGCGGCCGCCGCGGCGTTTGCGGCCAACGCGCCGCCGCCGGCGCCGGCGCCCGGCGGCGGCAATCCGCCGCCGCCCGCCGACGGCGCGACGACCGCCTTCCAGTGCATCTTCCTGCCGGACTTCGAGGAACAGTACGCGATCCGCAATGTCAACGTCCTGGCCAAGACCAAGTACAAATACACCTTCAACAACGGCACCGATCTGGTCACGATGGCCGGCAGCTACGACGGCACCGACGTGCCGGTGCAGATCGTCGCGACGGTCGGCCGCCTGGTGCAGGCCGTCGGCGCGGTCGCCACGGAACGCCTGAACGACCTGCCGGTCAAGGCGGCGGGGGCCATGCTGTATGACACGTCGGCCAAGGCCGCGCCCGATTTCTACGTCCGAACCGAGCAGGTGATCGAGCCAGGCGTCTACCGGGTCCAGAAGTCGTGGGAGCGCGCCGCGGCGGCGCCGGTCGAGGGCCTGTCGGCCGAGCAGGCCTGCGGCCTCTTCGCGGACGTCGGGCTGACGGTGGTCGAAACCGTGTCGGTCGTGACCGCGGCGCAGCACGACCAGGCGGTCCTGCCGCCGGGCGGCGCGCCTGGCTCGATGAAGTAAGAGCCTATCCCAAAACCCCTGCCGCCCTCCAGGTGATCCAGGCGCAGGCGAAGTGGAGGAAGGCTTTGTAATTGGGGACTTTTTTCTCCCAGCGGATCAACAGTCGTCGGAAGCGGTTCATCCAACTATGCGTCCGCTCCACCACCCAGCGCCGCGCCCGATACCCGGGGATCTTCTCCCTCGACTCCGCCTTGGCCCCCCGGCGCTTCTTGACCGGGATGTGGGCTGTGTAACCCCAGCGGGCCACCAGCTCCCGCACCGAGGGGTAGTCATACCCCTTGTCCCCCAGGAAGTGCTGCGGCTTCTCCGGCGTGGGCTCGGGTCGCTCGATCGGGATGCTGTCCAGGGTGGCTTCGACCAGTTTCATGTCGGCCCGGTTGGCCCCGGCCACCTCCAGGCCCAGCGGCACGCCTCGGCCGTCCGTCAGCAGCGAACGCTTCGTGCCCTTTTTGGCCCGATCGGTGGGGTTCTTGCCCGTCTTTTTTCCCCCCGAGCGGGGCCTTGGTCATGGTCCCGTCCAGGCTCTGCCATTCCCAGTCGATGCCGATCTTGTCGTCGTACTCGTGCAAGGCCTTTTGCCACAGCTGGCGGAACAGCCCCCGCTTTTGCCAGCGTTGGAAGTAGCGGTGCAGACTGCTGCCGGAGCCGAACTCGGGCGGGGCGGCCTTCCAGTGGCCGCCGGTACGCAGGACGTAGAAAATGCCGTCCAACACCTGGCGTTGGGGCAAGGGCGGCCGTCCCCCCTTGCGGGAGCGGCGCACCTTGGGCAACAGGGGTTCGATGCGTTCCCAGAGGGCGTCCGGGATACGGAAAGTATCGACAACCGTTTCACGAGAAGCGGCCATGACTCTGCTCCGGTTAGGTAGATAAGTGGCTACTTATATTATACCCTCCGACCGGGTTTTGGGATAGGCTCTAAGGAGACAGCGGGCCGTCGGAGCCGCGACCGTCCGTCCGAGCCGCGACCGTGAGGGAGCGGTCTTCGCCTCGCTCCCTCACGGTTGCGGCTCTGTCGAACTCAAGGAAAGGACGTCCCCATGCCAGCAATCCCCGTCGGACGCCGGTGGGTCGCCGCCGGACTCGCCCTGGCCGCGGCCGGGGCGTGCGCGGCCGGCTGCTCCAATCTGGAGGTCAAGAAAGTGCCCGTTTCCGAGCGGGTCGTCAACCAGGACCATCAGGAGGGTTTCCGCTACTATCTCAATCGGCCTTATCTCGTGGTGAAAAAGCCGATCCTGATTACGGAGACGTTCAGCCTGGTGAAGGTCGATCCGGTGCGGGCGGCGCCGAACAACGCGCCCAAACCGACGCCCGGGGCGTCCGGGGCGATCGATGCGGGTCAGACGCGGTTGACCTTCCTCGACGGGCCGCGGCGCGGCCAGTCGGTGCGGCTCGCCGACCTTCGCGTCGAGACGCCCGCGTCGGGAGAGCCGCGATCCGTCAGCCCGGCGGAGCTGCAACGGATGGGCGCGGCGCTCGCCTCCGGCCTGTCCAGGCCGCCGGCCGCCGACGCGCCGGCCCGCTCCGACCCGCAGGTCGTCCCCGCCCAGTACCAGATTGGCGCCTCCGACCGGGATACGAGCGTCTCCATATCCGGGGCGGACGGCGCCCTGAGCGACCTGGGTGCGGGCGGTACGGCCGGGGCGGCCCTCGCCACGACCGACGCCAGTACACAGACGCTCGTCGAGCCGGCCGCGCCGCCCAACCCGGCCGCCCTCACGGGAGACATGCAAATCATCTACTTGCCCGATCTGGATGAGCAGTATTCGATCAAGAGCTGCAATGTCTTCGCCAAAAGCTCCTTCGGGCTGGCGTTCAAGAACGGCGGCGAGCTGGTAGAGGTGGACGGCGAGCACGACGCCACGACGCTGGCCGTCAGCATTTTGCAGGCGATCCAGAGCGCCATCGGCACCGCGCAAGGCGTCGAACAGGCCCGCATCCAGCGCGAGGCGAAGACTTTGCAGGCCGCTCCGCCGGCCAAGGGCGGCGCGGCGAAAGCGGATTTGAACGTGGCCAATGCGGCCGTCTCCGGCCAGCAGCCGGTCTGGCAGCTGGTCGAACGGACGTCGATCAAGCCGGGCGTCTATCGCCTCAACAAGCCGTGGGAAGTCGCCGACGGCCCCGGCGTCCACTCCGTCGGCTGCGGTCTGCTGGCCAAGCTCGGGCTGCCGACGGTGGTGGACGTGGACTTCCGGCCGGTGGGCGCCATCAAGTAAGGGGGTTAGCCGCGACGCGCCAGCGGAGCGCTGGGACAGAGCGCTCCGCTGGCGCGTCGCGGCTAACCGGCCCAGGTGCGGGCGCCGGAATGGCCGGGACCCACTTCTCGCCCGCCGGGATTTCCTCCTCCTCAGCCGGGCCGGTCGCGCTCGGGTTCGCCGGCTTCGCACACGTCGCCGCCGGTCCCTGCTCGAAAACCTGCCAGCCGCCGCCGAGCGCCCGGTAGACGGAGATCAGGCTCAGGGCGATGTTGCCCTTAGCGACGGCCAGCTGGTCCTGCTGCGTCACCAGCTGCGATTGCGTCGTGAACACCCGGTTGAAATCGGCCGCCCCCGCCTCCCACTGAATCTGCATCTTGTCCACGGAAACCTGCGCCGCCTCCACGCTGGTTTCCAGGCTCCGCGCCTGCGCCTGGTACTGCAGGAACCCCGCCAGGCCGTCCTCGACTTCCCGCCCCGCCGTCAGCACCGTCCGCTGGTAATCCAGCACGCGCTCCTGGAACTCGGCGTCCTGGCTGCGCACGTTGTTGAGGATGCGGCCGTAGTTCAGGATCTTCCACTGGAAGTTCGGGACGATCAGGCCGGTGAAACTGCCGTCCTCGAACAGCCGGCGAACGTCGTCGGCCGTGCAGCCGAGGAAGCCGGTGACGCCGATGCGCGGATAGAAGTCGGCCTCGGCCACGCCGATGCGGGCGCTCTGAGCGGCCGCCTCGCGCTCCGCCCGCCGCACGTCCGGCCGCCGGTCCAGCAGCTCCGCCGGCAGGCCCACGGCGGCGTCCGGCGGGGCCGACGGGATGGGCGCCTCGGCGAGGCAGGGCGGCAGCGACTGCGGCGCCAGGCCGAGCAAGACGCAGAGCTGGTCGTTGGCCTGGCGTAAACCGATCTCCAAAGGGGGAATCGACGCCTGGGTCTGCGAAAGGAGCGACTGGGCCTGGGCCACGTCGAGGGCGTCGGCTCGGCCGAGGGCCTTGCGATCCTGGACGAGGGCCAGCGATTTCCGCTGAATCTCGACGTTTTGGCGCGCGTAGGCGATGCGCTGCTGGAAGGTGCGGACCTGCACGTAGCTGGTCGCCGCGTCGGCCAGCAGGGTGACGAGCGCGTTGTGGTAGTCCTCGACCGAGGCGCCCAGCTCAGCGTTGGACGCCTCCACGTTGCGGCGAATGCGGCCCCAGAAATCGAGTTCCCAGGACGCGTTGAAGCCGGCGGCCCAGAAGTCGAGGGTGGTCGGCGCCGCGGCGCGCCGGCGCGCCGGCGGCGCCCGAAAGACCGAACAGGCCGCCGCTCTTGCTGAGCTGGGCGTGGCCGTAGGCGCCGATAGCGTTCTGCGTCTGCGGCAGGAGGTTGCCGGCCGCGATGTTGCGCTGCGCCCGCGCCTGGAGGACGCGAGTCGCCGCCGTCTTGAGGTCGAGGTTCTGCTTGTACGCGCTCTCGATAAGGGAATTCAGGGCGGGGTCGTTGAAGACGCCCCACCAGGCGTCGTCCGGGGGCGCGGCGACGACGCGCGGGTCGGCGGCGTCGATCCACCCCGCCGCGACAGGCGCCGGCGGCTCATGGTAGTTCGGCCCGACCTTGAAGCCGTGAGCCGCCCACTCATCCAGGGTGGTGCAACCGCCGGCCAGCAGGGTGAGGGCCGCCAGCACCGCGGCGACCCGCGCACGGCCCCGTCGGGTTCCCGCTGAATGACTCATACCGGACCTTGGCTCGAGGACGGTCGGCCGGCGAACTCGCATGAATGGTTCAGGCCCCTCTCATAGCGGCGATAGGCGGCATGGTCAAGCCGGAAGAGTGGCCGTCCGACGCCCGCCCGCCTATTGTGACGGAAGACCCTCCCGAATCGGTCAGGCGAACGGACATGTCGCGCCGCATCCAACCGCGGAAACATTTGCGCCCGGAGTTCTCCGTCCCCCAGGTCCTGGCCTGGGCCGACGCTTTTTTCCGCCGCACCGGCGCGTGGCCGCTCAGCCGATCCGGCCCGATCTCCGAGCTGCTCGGCGAAACCTGGCGCCGCGTCGATAACGCGCGTGCGCTGGGGGCTGCGCGGCCTGACCGGCGGCTCGTCGCTGCCCCGACTGCTGGCCGAACATCGCTCCGTACGCAACCGGGGCGCATTGCCCCCGCTGCGCCGGCAACGCATCCTCGCCTGGGCCGACGCCCACCGCCGACGCACCGGGGCCTGGCCGACCGCCCTGTCCGGTCCCATCCCCGACGCGCCGGGAGAGACCTGGCGGGCCGTGGACGACGCCCTCCGCGTCGGCGTGCGCGGCCTGCCGGCCGGCTCGTCCCTGGCCCAGCTGCTGGCTCTGCGACGCGGCCAGCGCAACATCCAGCGTCTGCCCCGGATTTCCCCGGAACAGATCCTGGCATGGGCCGACGCCCACCACGAGCGCACGGGGACATGGCCCACCGCCGCATCCGGCCCCATCCCCGACAGTCCGGGGGAAACTTGGTCGGCCGTCTGTTCCGCCCTCCAGTCCGGCCGCCGCGGCTTTCCGGGCGGCTCGTCCCTGGCCCGGCTTCTGACCGAACGGCGGGGCGTCCGCATCCCGAGCCAGCCGCCTCCGCTGACCCTCCGGCAGATCCGCGCCTGGGCGCGTGCCCACCGCCGGCGCACCGGGTCCTGGCCCACCTCCGAGTCCGGTCCCATCCTCGACGCCCCCGATGAAACCTGGCGGGCGGTCCATTCGGCCCTGCGCGACGGCTACCGGGGCCTGGCAGGCGGGCGCACCCTCGCCAGCCTTCTGAACGGCCGACGGGTGGACGCCGGCGATTCGGAACGGCCCCGGCTGACGGTGACGAAGATCCTCGCCTGGGCCGACGCCCACCACGAACGCACCGGGGCCTGGCCCCACTCGCGCTCCGGCCCGATCCGCGAGGCGCCCGGCGAAACGTGGCGGATGGTGGACAACGCCCTGCGGAGGAACCGGCGCGGCCTGGCGGACGGCTGGTCGCTGGTGCAGCTGCTCGCAGCGCGGCGGGGCTGGCGGACCCGGCCGTACCTGCCGCGGCTGACCACCCGGCGGATTCTGACCTGGGCCGACGCCCACCACCGACGCACCGGGGCCTGGCCGAACCGCAAGTCCGGCCCCATCGCCGACGCGCCGGGCGAAACCTGGCGCGGGGTGGACGACGCCTTGCGGCACGGCCTTCGCGGCCTGCCTGTCGGCGTCTGCCTGGCGCGCCTGTTGGCCGCGCGGCTGGGCGCCCGCAATCGCACCTGCCTGCCCCGCCTCTCCCCGGAGCTGATCCTCGTGTGGGCCGAGGGGCATTTCCGGCGCACCGGGTCCTGGCCCACGTCTCAGTCCGGTGCGGTTGTGGAAGCGCCGGGGGAGAACTGGAAGGGGATCGACACGGCGCTGGGTCGGGGACACCGGGGCCTGCCGGGCGGGTCGTCGCTGGCCCGCCTGCTGGCCGAGCGCCGCGGCGTCCGCAACCGCGCCAGCCTGCCGCCGCTCACCCGTGCGCAGATTCTGGCCTGGGCGGCCGCGCACTGCCGGCGCACGGGGCGCTGGCCGATGAGCGATTCCGGGCCGATTGCCGAGGCGCCGGCGGAAACCTGGAAGGCGGTGGACCTGGCCCTGCGCTACGGCTGGCGCGGCCTGCCCGGGGGCGTTTCCCTGGCGCGGCTGCGGCGGAGCAACGCGCGAATACCATGAAGTCGGAGCCGCGACCGTGAGAGCAAATTGCATCAGGCGACGTAAGTCTGTTTTCTCAATTGCATTCGGAGGGCGTTAAAGATCAGTTTGGCCTGGACCCAGCGGTTGACGCGGCGGTACGTCCGCACCCATGCCGGCAACGGCGCCAAGCCGCCGCCGAAGCTGGTCAGGTTCCCGAAGTAGCGTTCGATCGCCTGCCGCCCTTTCAGCAGGCCGCGCCCGAACGCGGGGAACGGGCTGTCCAGGATTTCCAGGCCGCGCAACCGGCCCGGGCTGTGCCGGTGGTGGCCCAGACCTTTGGCATTCTTGTAGCGTCGGGGCGTCACCAACTGGAGGTCCCCCTTGGCCCCACAGGCGTCGTGCAGTTGATTGTCGTCGAAGGCGGCGTCGCCCACCACGTAGCCTTGGATCTCGGCCTGCCGGATCATCCGCCGGGCCATGACGCGTTCGTCCTTGTTCATCGGGGCCAGACGCCAGAGGGGCAGCGAGCCGTCGCAGCCGACCAGGGCGTGCAGCTTGTAGCCCTTGGCCTTGCCGGCGGCGGCCCTGCCGTAGCCGGCCTGGCGGTCGCCGGAGGCGCCGCCGATGGGCAGGCCCTTGCCATCGACCAGCCAGAGCAACGGCGGGTCGCCTTGCGGGTCCAGAACGTCTCGCGCCAGATGTCCCAGCAGGTCCAGAACCGAGGGGCTGCGGAGCCGACGCGACATCACCGAGGGCGAGGGGAGTGGCTTCTTGCGGGCGTGCAACGGCCAGTTCCTCTTGTCACAAGCCCAGCAGGTGGGGCGGTCGTGCAGGGCGGCCCAGTAGAAGACCCGGACGATGTCCCGGTCCTGGAAGGTACAGTGGGGGCGGAAAGGCGTTGACAGCCGCCCCAGCTGCCGCTCGAAGGAGAGCCAGAGTTCGTGTTCCATGAAACAACCTCCGACGGGTTACGTCAAAGGTTATTATGAACGCCAACTCCTTCTCCTGACAAGCCTTGCAGCCGCGCCTGCAATTTGCTCGTAAGGGAGCGGATCGCGTCCACGAACTGCGCACCGCTCCCTCACGGTCGCGGCTCTGACGACCCGCCCGTCGTCTCCTCGTCGCCGATCGACCGCAACGCCGACGGGGCCGTCGTCGATTGGTCGCCCAGCGACGCGGTCGAGACGGCGAGGGCGTCCCCGCCTAGTTCGACGGGCGGCAGTGCGGCGAGCTTTTTTCGCAGGTTGCTCATCTCTTTTTCGCGCAGCCGTTTCTTCCGGGCGTCGGGGAGCATCACCAGCACCAGGAGAATCAGCAGCGGGTTGAGCGAGACGACGCTGGCGAGCATCCAGACCCAGAAGGAATAGCCGCGCCGCTTCGCCTGCCACGCCACGGCGCCAAACAGCGCGAGGCCCAGCCCCACGGCGAGCGAAACGGCGACGGGAAAAAAAAGGAGGGTCATTTCCGACGGGCCAAGGCTGAAGACCGCGAACATGCGAGACCCCTTTATATCCTTATCCTCGCCGCGCTGCTTCGCGGATCGCGCCTGGCTCGGCGCGGGTCGGCAACTTCCGGGCGGCGTCGCGGTTGGCCTTGAGCAGTTCGACGAACCGCCGCCGCTGCTTGCGCCTCGTCAAACAAAAGCACACCACGCACCGCTTGCCGTCCGCTCGTCGGAACGTCAGGACGTGCCGCGCCCGGAAGAACCGATGCACTAGATACCCGATAAGGAGGAAAAGGAGGCCCATCAGGGTCAAAACATACGCCGACCCTGCCGGATCCATTGCGTCCCAGACGGCCCGGAGCATCAGGGCGTACACGGCCGCCGCCGGCAGCCAATACAGCACCTTTGCGGCGATGTAGCGGCCGTGGGTAAGGCGGACGATCCGCGAATACGGGATGGTAATCAGGCTGCGTTCCGCGAAGGCCCGCTGGATGAACAGGTCGAGGATCGGCAGGCGGAATCGGACCAGGTCGCCCTCGATCACCAGGGCCGTCTCCTGGAGGTGGAGCGTGTTGTCGCGGCCGATGAAGCCGAGGAATCGCCGGAACAGCGTCCAGGCGGGCCAGACGAACCAGAGGGCCTTTGGGCCGAATTTCATGAGGGCGCCCCCTTCCGGCGAAGGCACTGCTGCTTCAGCTCAGCGAACTCGAAGCAGTACCCGGCCACGATCAGATAGGCGTCGCAGACGGCGATGCCGTCGTCGAACAGGCCCAGGCCGGAATAGGCGTTGGCCAGCAGCAGGTTGCCGCTGAAATTGTACGGGTCTTGCCGCAGCAGAACCTTGGCCTCGACCGCGACTTCTTTGAGCCGGCCGCGGGCCAGAAGCGCCTCGACGTACTTCAGGTGGAAGGCCACGTCCTCGAAACGGTCGTCCAGGAACGCGCGCATGGCACCGAGGTATTTCTCCGGATCGTCTCCGGCTTCCAGGGCCGCCCGGCGCAGGGCCAGCGCCCGCTGCCGTCGGCGCAGCGCTGCGAGACAAAGCGCGCCCAGGGGCGCCGCGAAAAAGACCAGGATGAAATAGGCCCCGAAGAGGACAAGCCCCATCACGGCGGCGACGAGGGCGACCGATTGCCCGAAAGCTTCGGCTGCCGGCTTCGACGCGGCCCCCACCGCCCCTGCCATCCAGATCGGGAGAATCCGGGCAGGTTCCACGCCGGTGTACGGCACGACCGACGAGGCGGCCATTGCGGCCAGCGCCGCCGTGATCGCCGCGGCGCGCCCGGCCGCGCTCCAGCGCTCGCGCCGGCAGCCCAGATAAAACAGCACCACTCCCACGATCAGGAGCGCGCCGGAGATAAACCCCTTTTGAGTGGCATAAAGAAGGAGGAACCCGGTCAGCAGGATTCGCAGCCAGAGCATTCCGCGATGCAGGCGGCGATCCGGCGACCGGCGACCGGCGGAAGTACGCGAAGCCGCCGGCCGGGAGGCGACCGCGTTCGGCGCTCCGCGGTATCCCACCTCGCGCAGCAGCTCCTCCGCCGACGCCGTGCGGTCGGTCAGCGACTTTTCCAGCAGATGGAACACGACGGCTTCCAGGTCGGCGTCGATCGGCTGCGGCGAGCACTTGCTCGGCGGCATGGGCGTGGCGTAGAAGATCTGGTTCGACAGTGCGTGAATGTTGGCCCCATTAAACGGCATTTGGCCGGTCAAAAGGCGGTAGGCGACGACGCCCAGCGCCCAAAGGTCGGACTGCGGCCCCGGCCGGCCGCGCAGCTGCTCCGGCGCCATGAACAGGTACGTTCCGCCGGTGTGTTTTTCCGCCTGGATGCCCTCGGCCGTGCGACCGACGCCGAAATCGGTCAGCACGAAGCGCGTCCGGCCGCCCATGCGATCGACGAGGACGTTGCTCAGCTTGATGTCGCGGTGGACGATGTTGTGGGCATGGGCCTCCGCCAGGGCGCCGGCCATCTGCACCAGCAGATCGCGCACCTCCGCCTGGCCGAACGTCTCGCCGCGATCCACGCACGCCTTGAGGTCTTCGCCGGGGATCAGCTCTAGAGCCAGGACGAGGCGATCGTTGTCGAGGAAATAGTCGTCCAACCGCACGATGCAGGGGTGGCGCAGCCCCGACAGCAGGGCCGGCTCCAGCATCATGCGGTCGAGGTTGCCGCGGTTCTCGACGACCTTGAGCGCGACGGGGGCGTCCGGCCGCTGAACGTGGTGGGCGCGGTAGACCACGCCGAACGCGCCGCGGCCGAGTTCGCTTTCCACGACATATGAGCCGATGCGCTCCGCCGTCGCTGTGACCACGCCGCGCCTCCTTATTCCGTCGTTACCATATCGCCCATGGACGCTTCCAGCACCACCCGTCCCGCCGACCCGCCGCCCGGCGCCGGCCCCGGGACCTGCACCATCGGCGCTACCACGCCGTCCGTGACGCCCTCGCGGATCAGCACCTCCAGCGTCACCACGCCGGCCACCACCAGCACGTCGCCCGAGCGCAGCGGCGCGGCGGCGTCCTTCGGCGCCGGCTGGCCGTTGAGCAGGAGGCCGCCCTTGCTGCGGTCGATGACAGTGTATTCGGACCCGTTGCGGCGGATTTCAAAATGGCGGCGACTGATGCGGGTCGTCAAGCGGTCGTCGCCGGCCACGCGCAGCACGAAATCGTTGCCGTGGTCCGGCGGGTCGCCGGGCGCGCCGCTGACGGCCGACCGTCACCACGTCCTGGCCGGGCGCCGGCCTATAGACGTAGGGCGTGCCGTGGACCTTCAGCGTCAGGATCGGCCCGGTCGCGCGGCCGTGGAAAGGCATGGGCAGGTCGGCGATGCCCGGCGCCGGCTGCGCCAGCCACGCCGCCAGCGCCGCCGCAAACTCCTTCATGGACGGCCAGCGGTCGGCCGCCTTCTTCTCCAGCGCGCAGACAGATCGCGTCGAGCCGGCCGTCGATCCCCGGCCGGCGCGCCGACGGCCGCGGCGGCGGGTCGAACAGCACCTGCGCCGACAGGGAAAGCAAATCACCCTGAAACGGCGGCGTCCCGGTCAGCAGCTCGAACAGGACGACGCCGAGACTGTACACGTCGCAGGCGGCGCCCATCGCCTTCACGTCGCCGCCCAGCTGCTCCGGCGGCATGTAGGCCGGCGTGCCCATGACCTGGCCGGTCTGCGTCAGGTGGGCGCCCGCGTCATTTCGCCGGGCCAGGCCGAAGTCCATGACCACCGGCTCGCCGCCGCCGTCGATGAGGACGTTGCCCGGCTTCAGGTCGCGGTGGATGACGCCGTTTTCGTGGGCGTATTCCAGCGCCAGGGCGATCCGCCGGACCAGGCCGGCCGCCTCGCGCGGCGGCAGCGGCCGGCCCGGCCCCACGCGCCGCGACAGCGGTTCGCCCTCCATGTACGTCATGGTCAGATACGGAACGCCGTCGATTTCGCCGAGGTCGTGGATGGGGCAGATGTTGGGATGGTGCAGAGCGGCGGCCGAGCGGGCCTCCTGGAGGAAGCGGGCGCGCACCATCTCGGCGTCCGGCCCGTCGAGGAACGGAACCTTCAGCGCCACCGGCCGCGCCAGCTGGGAATCGACGGCCAGGTAGACGGCACCCATGCCGCCCTCGCCGAGTTTCCGTTCGACGTGGTAGCGGCCGAACTGCGGCGGCAAGTTGCGCGGCGAGACGTGGAGGGACGGCCCCGTCGGCGGGAGCGTCGCGTCCTCGGAGGGCGGCAATTCCGTCAAAAAAGGATCGGGCATGACGGGAAACCTCGGGGCGGCGGCGGGAGCGCGGCCGTGATTCGAGGTTATGATAAGGCGTCGAGAGGCGGAGGGAAGGCGGGGATCACGCCCCCTTGGCGGAAGGCGCGGGCCGCGGAGGGAGGGCGGCCGGCTTGGGCGGCGAGGACGCCGGCTTGGCCGCGCCGATTTGTTCAGCATCACCTTTGTTCGCCGCCGCAGCTTGGCCGTCGGCCGGTCGTGTTCGTCCTCGATGTCGCCGACGATCTCCTCCAGAACGTCTTCCAGAGTAATCAGCCCCACAATGTGGTCGTCGTCGTCGCGCACCAGCGCCATCGGCCGTTTCGCCTTGCGGAACAGGCGTATCGTGTTGTCCAGCGCCTCATCGGGTTTCAGGTACAGGGCCGGGTACAGCGCGTCCTGCAGCACTACGACGCCCTGGAGGCTGAAAAGATAAAACAGGTCCTTCGTGTTTACGATGCCGACGATGTTGTCGATCTGGCCCTCGTACACCGGCATCCGCGTGTGGGCGCCGTTGCGCACCGCCTCCAGGATCTTCTGGGGCGGCGTGTTCAGCTCCAAGGCGGCCATCTTCTCGCGCGGGACCATGCAGTCGCGCATGCGCTTGTCCGACAGGCGAAAGACGTTCTGCACGAAATCGGCCTGGTCGGCGTCCAGGACGCCGGCCTCCTCCGTGTCGTCGATGAGCAGGATCAGCTCCTCGATGGAATGGGCCGCCTCCTCGCTGGTGACGGGCCGGCAGCCGAGGCAGCGCAGGATGAGCGTGCTGGCGCCGTTCATGAGGAGCAGCAGCGGCCGTGTGATCCGGGCGAAGGCGATGAGCGGCCGGGCCAGCCAAAGGGACGTGCCGTCCGGCTTCTGCAGCGCCAGCGCCTTCGGAATCAACTCGCCGAAGACGACGTGCAGGAAGGTGATGAGCAGGAACGCCAGTATGGTGGCGACGGTGTGCGCGGCGATGACGTGCCAGCCCGCGAACAGCCATTGGAACGGCAAATCGAGCAGCGCGGCAAGGGCGGGTTCGCCGACGAAGCCCAGGCCGATGCTGGACAGCGTGACGCCGAGCTGCGTGCCGGCGATGGAGCGGCTGAGGTTATGCACCGCGGCATCGACCGCGCGCGCCCCCTTGACGCCGCGCGCGACCAGTTCTTCCACACGGGTCTTGCGGACGGCCACCAACGCATATTCGGCGGCGACAAACAGTCCGTTGAGTGCGATGAGAGCCGGGATGGAGAGCAGGCTCAGGGCGACCCACACGTAGGGACTACCATCCTCGACAACGGCGAACACGTCGTGCCTCGACAGGAAAGGGCGAGATCAGCAAAGGTCATGTTACCACAACGCCGGCCGGCGACCAACGCCAACACCACGCAAGCAGATGCAGGCATCTGTTGTGCCAAAGCGGCCCTACCGTTACTTTACGTCAACTTGCGGCATCAGGTCGGGGACTTTCGGCACGCCGTTTTCCGGCCGGGCGCAGGCGCACCCCGTCGGCCGGCTTGCCGTCCGTCGGCGCCTGTCCCGCGTCCAGCAGAATCGGCTCCTTCCGCAGCGCCTCGAACCGATACAGCCGCGAACGGCTGTGGTCCCATCGCAGCATTCCGCCGCCGGAGAGCGGCAACTCGGCGTACAGGCCGTCGCCGGGGGTGAATTCGAGTTTCCGATCCGGCTCGGCCGCCGTGAAGCGGTATTCGAGGAACGGCCGCATCTCGACGCGAACCCCCTCGCCGAGCGGGCGGAACACCCACGCGGCCTCGGCTGCGCCGCCCGGCGCCTGGTACACCTTGAGCGGCTCGTCCGGCTTCGGCTTGACCTCCAGCGCGTCCGGCATGACGAGAGTGAAACCGTTCAACTCGATGGGAAAACTCTTTCGATCCAGGAAATCGACCATTGCGTCCACCGGGTCGCCGGCGTCGGGGTCGGCCAGGCGGACGAGGGCGACGGCCGCGCCGCGCCAGCCGGCCAGCTCCTGCGGCGCCTTGAGCCAGTCGCGCACCCGCGCCCAGCGCTCCGGCGCGTCCGCGTCCGCCGGCTTGGCGTCGGCGGGCAGGCCGTCCCGCAGATGCTTCAGCACCAGCGCCCGCGCCGGGTCCAGCAGCAGCTCGAAATTGGCCCTCGCCCGGCGCTCGATCTCCAGGGCGGCGTCGGGCGCGAGGCCGCGTTCGCGGATGAACGCCGTCTCGTAGTCCGGATAAGCCGCGCGCAGCCGCCGGAAAAGTTCGTCGGTCTTCTCCAGCGTCGGGTCCGCCGGCACGACCAGCAGCGCCGGCTTGTCTGGGAGGCCCTCGATCATTCCCAGGGCGGCCGCCTGATCGCGCAGTCGGCCCAGCCGCGACCGCACCCCTTCCCACTGCGCCCGCACCGCCGCCACGGAGGGATAGTCCCGCACATCGGCGTAGGTCAGCGGCAAGTCGCTCGCCAGCGTGGCGTCCGGGTCGGCGTCCGGCGGCTTCTCGGTTCGACCCAGCCACGCCCCGACGTCGCGCGCCCAGCCGTTCCAGCTCGGCCCGCTCTTCGTGCGGCCGGCCGACAGCCACAGGTCGTCGCCCTCCTTGTAAGCGTCCTGATACCAGCGCCGCAGGGCCGTCACCGCCGCCAGCAGCGCCTTCGATTCCGCTGCCGTCTCGCACCACAACTGGCCGGCGTCGGTGTCGCCCCAGTCGGCGCGGCGGCGCCAGGGGACCGCTCAGGCTGGCCCGCAGAGCGCGCAGGTCCCCCTCCGTCAGGGCGTCGCGCGGCCGTGGCGCCTTTTCCAGACTTTCCAGCCAGGGAATGTAGGAATCCAGCTCCGCGAGGCGGGCTTCCACGTAGGATTGCAGGTCCGGCGGCAGGGCGGCGAAGTCGGGGGCGTCGCGGATGCCTTGCCAGTCCGCCTGGTCCGCGTGGAGTTGATCGGGAGCGCCGCGCAGCCGTTCGGCCGGCGTGTCCGGCTCCGCGCGGCGGAGACCCTCGACCCGCAGTTCCAGGCCGCTCGGCGCCCGATGAAAGGCGTCGGCCACTACCATCGAAGCCGTCGCGGCCAGCAGCAGCCCGAGGGCGACGGCCCCGGCCAGCGTCATGCGGAAGAGCCGGCGGGCCGAGCGTTCGCGCTGTTCCCGGTAGGCCGCGGCGTGGTGGAGGCACTGGCGGAACAGCTCGGCGACGCCGTAGGGGTCGTTCGCATCGGCGGCGGCGCCGGCCAGCGGCGGTCGGCGAACGGCCGTGGCCCAGAGGTGCAGGTGAAGGCGGCCGAATGCCGGCGGCTGGTTCGGGGCGTCGCGGCCGGCCAGGAAATCGTGGAAGCGGCCGGCGACCTCGCGCTTGCGCTCTTCGATGTGGTCGAGCCAGTCGGCGGTGGTTTCGCCGGGCCGGGCCAGGCGGTCGCACTTGGTCAGCACCAGGAAGACCGGCAGCCCGCCGACGTCGGTGCGATCGCCGCGGCGCCGTTCCATCCCGCGCAGGAAGGCGTCGAACTCGGCGAAGACGGCGTCGAGTTCGGGCGGCGCCGCCGATGCGTCCACAGCCAGCACCACGGCGTCGGCGTGACCCATCTCATGCGCGAGGGGGCCGGCGGCGGCGGGGTCGCGGACCAGCGCCTCGGCGGCCGGGCCGCTCGGGTCGAACACTACGACGCCGCGCCGGCCGGCCGCCCCTTCCGGCTGGTAGCGGAAGGAGTAGGGGATGACTGCCTCCGGCTCGGCCGACGGCCCGTGGTCGATGGCGCGGCGCAGCTCGACGAGGTTTGGCGACGGATCGGCGATACGGTCGTTGAGCAGGTGCGGCAACGTCGCCAGGAGCGACGACTTGCCGGCGCCCGGCAGGCCGAACAGCACTACGCGAAGGGCGTCGGGGGCGGCGTCGGACATGCTTCACCACGATTCGGGTCGCACTTTGATGCGCCGCGCCTTGGCCCAGTCGATCAGCGGCTGCATCCATCCGGCGTCTTGGTTGGGGCCGGTGACGACCAGGAGCTGCAACGGCGGCTGCTTGCCGAGCCGTTCCTGGACGGCGTCTTCCACCTCCTTCAGCGTGTGGAGGGCCTTCGGGTCGGGGCTTTCCGGGAGGCGGTAGGGGCGACCCGCACGGGCCTGCGATTTGGCCGGCTCGTCCAGCATTTCGAGAGTCATCACGTCCACGCGCATGGTGTTTTCGCTGGGCGTCGGGGCCGGGTTCTCCTTGTCCGGCGGCACGGCCGGAGCGGGGTTCGTGTCGGCCAGCGTCGGTTGCTCCGGCTTTTGGCCGTTGTTGGGGGTCTGACCGGCATGGTCGCCGGCGCCGCCGGGACCGCCGAACGGCCACCAGCCGTTGCCGCCTCCGTTCAGCACCAGCATCGCCGTGACGACGCCGGCCGCGACGCCGCCCAGGATGCGCACGGTCAGCAGCGGGAAGGGCGGCAGCTTCTTGCCAGTCGTCCAGCGGCAGAGCAGCTGAGTCGCCACGCCGCAGACGAACGCCCCCAGCGCGGCGCCGCCCGCGATCGCCAGCCACTCGACGGGCTGGCCGAAGCTCACCGCGAGCAAGCCCTCCCCGGTCATCATGGCTGCTTTCCTCCTAGGGCGGACGCCCACGGAATGTCGTACCGATGCGGCACGTCGCCGAACCAACGGTCGTAATCGTCCTTCTGCGCCTTGGACGGGACGCCGCCGCCGGTCTGCTGATCGCGCGGATACAGAATGACGTAATAGACCTCGTGCCCCGGTCCGACCCGGTCGCGGTCCCGGCGGATCAAGTCCTGGACCTGCTTGGCGTCCGTGACGTTGACGCGGTCGGGGTCGAGGTAGAACATCTGTCCGGTGTTCGGGTCGATCTCAAAAACGCGCGTCGAGAGGTTGTTCAGCACTTTCTCGGTAGCCTGTTTCTCTTTTTCCGTCGCCTCCCGCCGCACGCGGTCGATCTCGCGGCGCAGGTCGTCCTCCTTGGCTTTCAGGTCGCGCTCGCGCCGGGCCAGGTCCTGCTTATCGGGGGGCAGGCCGGCCTCCGCCGTCCGCTTCACCGCCGGCATCATCAGGAAAATGCAGAACAGCAACGTCAGCACGTCGATGAGGGGGATGAAGAAGCGCGTCACGCTCCGTCGCGGCATTTGCAGCATGGCGACGGCCCTCCTCAATCAGAAAGGAGGAAGGAGGAAGGAGGAACAAGAGGGCCGTGTACTTCTGATTCATCCTTCATCCTTCCTCCTTCATCCTTGGAAGAGGCGCCGGGGCGCCGCTCAGCGTCTGGATCAGGTCGCGGCCGATCAGCACCACCCAGGTCGGCAGGATGTTGACCAGCGCCGCGAACAGGCCGCTGCCGGTGGCCGTCAGGGCCGGGGCGTACAGCCGGACGATGGCGTCGAACTTCGCGTCCTCGGGCATGGTGCCGAACGTTTGCAAGATGCCGGCCACCGTGCCGATCAAGCCCAGGAGCGGGAACCACTCGGCGGCCTGGGCCAGGTGCGTCAGCCACTTGTCCGGCCGCTCGTCGAAGGACGTGCCGCGCCAGCGCATGGCCTGCCAGCTGAGGATCATCTGCATCAAGAATAGAAAGGCGCCGAGGCCGATAATCAGGCAATCCAGGGAGGTGAAATGTTCCAGGTAGAAGGTGCGGGCGCCCGACGGCAGCGCGGCCGCGATCAGGACGGCGGCCAGCGGCGGCAGCACGCAGAAGAACAGCGGCAGCGTCGTGCGGATCAAGAAGCGGCGCACGGATGATTTCCTTGGATAGAACTCCGTCCCTCGTTTGCGCTTCGGGCTGGTGGTCTCTATGATAGCAATTCCTATACCGCCTGCTCGCGGAGAAAATCCGGCAGCATCTGCGGCCGGCCGGTGCGGTCCACACAGGCCAGCGTGGACGATCCTTCCGCCAGCAATTGGCCCTCGCAAAACACCTCGTAGCGATGGTCGATGCGCACCATCGTGGTCTTGACGACCGTGGTGCGGATCGTCAGCAGATCGTCATAGCGGGCCGGCCGGCGGAAGCGGACCTCCACCTTGGTGACGACGAGCAAGAACCCCTGATCTTCCATGTCCTTGTACGTCAGGCCGAGGGCGCGAAGCAGCTCGGTTCGCGCCTGCTCGAAATAAACCAGATAATTCGCATGGTGCAAGAGGCCCATGCGATCGGTTTCGGCGTAGCGAACGCGGATGGTCACTTCGCCGCTGGTCATGGCGCCCTCCTGACGGCTCAACGAATGCGTTCCAGGCGATCGAGCGGATAGAAGACGGCGAGGGCCTTGCCCAGCAGGAGCCGATCGGGGACGAGGCCCCAGAACCGCCCATCGGAGCTGCGCGGGCTGTTGTCTCCCATGCAAAGGTAGTGTCCGGGCTGCACGTACAGGGTGCGCGTGGGCAGCCGGCTCAGCTTGCCCCAGGTCGTTGGGTCGGCGGGGTTCACGCCCGGGCCGTCGTCGGGCGACTCGTCCTTCCAGTCGGGGCTGGCCGGGTTGCCGTCCAGCGCCGTGGTGTAATAGGTGTCGCGCCACAGCCGCAAACCGCGCACCGCAGCCGCCGTCCCCTTCACGCCGATGCTCGCGGGTTGCAGATCGTTTGCCGTCGCCCCCTCGACCGTCTTCCCCTCCTTTTCGGGGGCCTGGTAGCTCACGCCGTCGCCAAACGGCAGGGCGTCGTCCACCCAAACCGTCAGACGCTCATCCACGTCGGCGAAGCGGACGGCGTGCTTGCCGCCGCCCTTGAGCGCCGTCGGCTTGCGATCCAGCTCCTCTTCCTTCTCGTCCTTCGTCCCGGCGTCGTGGACGCGGACCAGGGTGCATTGCCCCGCGGCCAGGTCGAAGCGGGCGCGGAAGCGGTCCACGCCTTTCGACAGCTCCAGGGTCAGCTCGCCCTGCGCCTGATCCGGCTGGACCTCGCAATCCAGGATCAGATCGCCCACCCAGTTCACGCCGGAAGGCATGTGGTCCGGGTCGGGCGTGTTGTATCCCATGAAGTCGGTGATGAGCTGCGGCTTGTCTTCCTGGTCGCGCAGCAGGTGCCGGTAGCCGAGCCAGTGGACCTTGTCGTCGGCCGAGGCCAGCCGGAAGCCGTGAGCGTCGTCCGCCTTCCACGCCGCGTCGCCGTCGCGGCCGGCCCACCGCGCCGCGTGCAGGTCCTTGGCCGGGTGGTCGTTGTCGTAGACGATGCGCCGCATCGCCAAAAGCGTTTCCGGCGGCTTGCGTACGATCTGAAACTCGTGATCGGCGAAGCGCTTCAACGCCTCCTCGTCGTTCTTGTGCAGAAACCGCGCCTCCCACAGCCGCCGGGCCGGGTCCATGCCCTGCGTCGTTTCGGCGGCGATCTTGAGGTCGTCAGGGTAGCGAAGGCCCTTGTCCGCGGGCAGGAAGTAGAGGTCGCCGCCGTGGATGGCGATGGTCTCGCACGACAAGCCGACGAGCCGCTTGATGAAGTTGATCGGCACGCCGTCCTTGAACGAGCCGCGGGGCGGGAAACTGCCGTCGCCGGGGTACTTGAAAACGACCACGTCCAGGCGATCGGGCGGCGCGCCGAAGAGGTCGTACATGAACTTGGCCGCCAGGATGCGGTCGCCGCCGCCCACCTCGGGGTCGGGAATCTCGGCCGTTCCGGACAGGTCGCCGCTGTCCTGGTTCCGCGCGGTGAAACGGATGTGCTGGAGACAGTTGGGGCACCTGCAGCCGCTGACCCAGGTGTGCTGCGCCTTCATGGGATCGACCTGATCGCTGCTATCGACGGGGAAGCGGTAGCCGCAGCTGGGGCAGACGACCCACTTCTGATCGCCCAGCAGCGTTTCGGCCATCGAGCCGGTGGGAATGACGTAGGCCTCGGCGTCGAACGACTTGAGCAGCACCACGAGAATGACCACGGAGACGAGCATCTCGACGGTTTCGCGGACGGGGCCTGGAACCGGTCCGTCCGGGGTCGTCGGGGGGGTCGCCGCCCAGGCCTCCCGTTCCTTGCGGGGCGCCAGGTGCAGAACGCGGACGATCGTGCCGCTGAAGAAGACGCCGAACAGCAGGCCGGCGCCGACGAGGAGCCGCACGTCGCCGGTCCACAGCCCCAGGAAGAGCAGAACGTAGTTGAGCAGGCCGCCAGCGACGGCGCCGATGGCCGCCCCGACGACGACGTCCCGGGTGGACCGCAGAGCGCCCTTCGCGGAATCCGCCCAGGAGAAGCGCGGCGACGGCGGCGCGGCCGCGGGGGACGAAGTTCCGTTGGCGGTCGTCTCCGTCGCCGGCGCCGGCTGGATGTTGGCGGAAGTCGATAGGGGGCGGGGAGCATTGACGTCGTCGGCCATGAGGCACCTTGGCAGTTGGCGGATGGAAATCCTTCCGGCGTTTTCTTACCGAATCCTTCCGAACCGATCGAACGGATAGTATATGTCGAGGGCCTTGCCCAGCAGCAATCGCTCGGGGACCAACCCCCACAGGCGGCCGTCGGAACTCTGCGGGCTGTTGTCGCCCAGGCAGAGGTAATGTCCCGGCTGCACGTATAGGGTCCGCGTGGGCAGGCGGCCCAGCTTGCCCCAGGTGGACGGGTCGGCGAGTTTCACGCCGCTCCCGCCGTCGGGGTAGGCGGGGTCCGCCTCATCGCTCGGCGCCCCGTTCACGCCGGGATCGCCGGATTGGTCGAAATCGGCGGTGGTGTAGCAGGTGTCGCGCCACAGCCGCAGGCCGCGCACGGCGCCCCCGACTCCCCTCAGCGCCACCCCCGCCGGCTCGAGGTCGTTCGCTTCCGTCGGCCCGTCCGTCGTGGGCGGGGCATAGCTCACGCCGTCACCGAACGGCAGGGCGTCGTCCACCCAAACGGTCAGCCGCTGATCGACGTTGGCGAAGCGGACGGCGTGCTTGCCGCCGCCCTTGAGCGCCGTCGGCTGCAAGGCCAATGGCTTGTGGTCGCCGACGCGGACCAAGCGACATTCGCCCGTGCCAAGGTCGAACCGCGCCTGGAAGCGATCCACGCCTTTGCACAGTTCCAGGGTCAGCTCGCCCCGCGCCTGGTCCGGCTGGATCTCGCACTCCAGGATCAGGTCGCCCACCCAGTTCACGCCCGTCGGCGAGTTCCTCGGCTCCGCGGTGTTGTATCCCATGAAGTCGGTGATGAGCTGGGGCTTGTCTTCCTGACCGCGCAGGAGGTGCCGGTAGCCGAGCCAGTGGACCTTGGCGTCGGCAGACGCCAGGCGGAAGCCGTGGGCGTCGTCCTTCTGCCAGGCGGCGTCGCCGTCGCGGCCGGACCACCGCGCCGCGTGCAGGTCTTTCGCCGGATGGTCGTTGTCATAGACGATGCGCCGCATCGCCAAGAGCGTCTCCGGCGGCTTGCGGAGCATTTGAAACTCGCCCTGCTCGAAACGCCTCAGCGCCTCCGGATCGTTATTGTGCATGAACCGCGTCTGCCACAGCTGCCGGGCCAGCAGCTCGCGCTGGGCCGGATCCACGGCGCCCTGGAGATCGTCGTACTGGAGTCCCTTGTCGGGCGACAGGACGTAGAGATCGCCGTCGTGGATGGCGATGGTTTCGCCGGGCAGGCCGACGAGCCGCTTGATGTAGTTCATCGGCACGCCGTCCTTGAACGGCCCCGTCTGCGGGAAGGGAGGGCTCCTCGGGTTGCTTTCCTCCAGGTTGCCGTTGCCGGGGTATTTGAAAACGACCACGTCGAGCCGATCGGGCCGTCTCTCCGGCAGATCGTAGGCGAACTTGGACACCAGGACGCGGTCGCCGCTGCCCCAGTCGGGGTCGGCGATCTCGTCGATGCCGTCGGGCGCCCGCGCGTCTCCTTCGTTTTCGGGTCGCGGTAGGTGCGGCTGATCGGGATGATTCCCAGAAGGTCGAAGTCGTCGTGGGGGATAAAGCGGATGCGCTGGCGGCAGTTTGGGCAAATGCAGCCGCTGACCCAGTGGGGCGTGCCGTCGCTGGGATCGACCTGCTGGCTGCAGTTGGCGGGGAAGCGGTAGCCGCAGTCGGGGCACATGACCCACTTCTGGTATCCCAGAAGGGTTTCGGCCATCGAGCCGGTGGGGATGACAAAGGCCTCGGCGTCGAACGACTTGAGCATCAGCACCAGCACGATGACGAAGATCACAGTTTCGATCAGCTCGCGGGCGCCGTCGGGCGCCGCCCCACCGGGCGGCCGGCTACCGGCGGCCTCGTGAGTCTCCCGCTCTTTCCGCGGCGGCAGACGGAGCAGGTGAGCGAGGGGGTGGTGGAAGAGATAGCCCAGCAGGAAGCCGCCGGCGACCCAGATGGCAAGGCCGAACGGGACGCCCGACTGATGGTACATCGTCGTCAAGACGAAGAACACGATCAGCCCGGCCCCGGCCCCGACTGCTCCGCCCAGGAGGCCGAGGAGGAGAGAACGGAGCCTCTCCCTCAGGAGCGTCGTCAGGGAAAATGGCGGGCCGGAAGGCGGCACGGCCGGCACGGCCGTGCTCGCGGGAAGCGACGGCTGCAACGGGACGGCCGGGGAAGTCTGCGCGACCGGGTGGACGTCGTCTGCCATGTGGCGCCTAGCAGGTAAACAGAGTGGGGTTTCTTCCTTCGTTGGCGTCTTCCGCCAGTTCCCTTGCGCGTGAAACGAGCGCCGTCAGCCGTCAGTGAATCCACCCGGCTCTGTCCAACGGGTAGTAAACGAGGAGCGGCTTTCCGAACAAGAGCCGGCGCGGAACCAGCCCCCAGAATCGGCTGTCGGAGCTGCGCGAGCTGTTGTCGCCCAGGCAGAGGTAATGTCCCGGTTGCACGTACATGGTCCGTGTGGGCAGCCGACTCAACTTGCCCCAGGTAGTTGGGTCGGTGGGGTTCACGCGGGTGCCGTCGTCGGGCACTGCGTCCATCCAGTCGGGGTTGGCCGGGTTGCCGTCCAGCGCCGTGGTGTAATAGGTGTCCCGCCACAGCCGCAGGCCGCGCACCGCCGCCGCCGTCCCCCTCACGCCGACGCTCGCCGGCTGAAGGTCGTTTTCCGTCGCTCCCTCCACCGTCTTGCCGTCCTTCTTTGGCGGCTGGTACGTCACGCCGTCCCCGAAGGGCAGCGCGTCGTCCACCCAGACGGTCAGCCGCTGATCCACGTCGGCGAAGCGGACGACGTGCTTGGCGCCGCCCTTCAGGTTCGTCGGCTTGCGATCCAATTCCTCTTCCTTCTCGTCCTTCGTGCCGGCGTCATGGACGCGGACCAGCGTGCATTGGCCCGTGGCGAGGTCGAACCGCGCCTGGAAGCGGTCCACGCCCTTGGACAGTTCCAGCGTCAGCTCGCCCTGCGCCTGGTCCGGCTGGACCTCGACGTCCAGGCTCAGGTCGCCCACCCAGTTCACGCCCGAGGGCATGTGGTCCGGGTCGGGCGTGTTGTACCCCATGAAATCGGTGATGAGCTGCGGCCGGTCTTCCTCGCCGCGCAGCAGGTGCCGGTAGCCCAGCCAGTGGGCCTTGTCGTCGGCCGCCGCCAGGCGGAAGCCGTGGGCGTCGTCCGCCTTCCAGGCGCCGTCCTTGTCCCTGGCCGCCCAGCGTGCCGCGTGCAAGTCCTTGGCCGGGTGGTCGTTGTCGTAGACGTTCTCTTGCATCGTCAGAATCAATTCCGGCGGCTTACGCACGATCTGGAACGCGCCGTCCGCGAACCGCTTCAGGGCCTCCGGGTCGTCGCCGTGCATGTGCGGTTTCTGCCAGAGAAGTCCTTGCTGCGCCGGGTCGTTCGCGTTCTTCAGGTCGTCGTACTGAGGCCCCTTGTCCGGGGCGAGGACGTAGAGGTCGCCGCCGTGGATGGCGATGGTCTCGCCCGGAAGGCCGACCACCCGCTTCAGGTAGTTTTCGGGTGCCGGAGGTGGGCGCGGGCCTGACAGATCAACTGGATAATGGAAGACGATCAGGTCCAGCCGTTGCGGCGGGAATAGATCGGGTCCGAACCACCTCTCGCCTACCAGCAAGTGGTCGCCGAGAACCGGATCCGGATCGGGCAGGGCGGCGTCGTCCCCGGATGGGGCGGCGGGCCGGGCCGACGAAGTGAATTGAATGTGACTACGGCAGTTGGGGCAGGTGCAGCCGCTGACCCAGATGTGCTGCGCCTTCATGGGATCGACCTGATCGCTGCAATCGATGGGGAAGCGGTAGCCGCAGCTGGGGCAGACGACCTCTTTATGATCGCCTAGAACCGCCTCGGCCATCGAGCCGGTTGGCTGAATCAGAGCGTCGAAGCCGACCGCCCGAACCCCGAAGAAGACACCGACGCCGACGAGGGCCGACATTCCGTTCCAGGTCAGCGTCACCAGCACGGACTTGCCGACCGAGGCCGCCAGCGTGAAGCGCAGGAACAGGACTTCGATGGCCGTCAGTAATCCGATGCACGCCAGGCCGACCGGCAAGAAGCGGGACGGCGTGGGCGCGACGGCCCCGGGATTCGCGGACGAGAGAACGTAGAGCAGGGCCGCGGCCGCGGCGTCGCCGACGACAACCAGGCCGATGGCGCAGAGCAGGGCGCGACCGTAGCAGACGCCGCGCGGTTTGCCGCCGGGCTGGCGGGCCGGCTGGGCGACGAAGCAGATCTTGCAGCTCAGCCACAGCACGAAGCCGCTTAGGGCGGTACCGAGCGCCACGAACACGCACGCCGTTACGATCAAGAGGGTTGCCATCGTCATCCCACGGGTTCGGCCTGACAAAGCCTCACTGCTCCGTCTCCAGCACCGCCAGGAATGCCTCCTGCGGAATCTCCACCTGTCCGACCTGTTTCATGCGCTTTTTGCCCTCGGCCTGCTTGGCCCAGAGCTTGCGTTTGCGCGTGATGTCGCCGCCGTAGCACTTGGCTGTCACGTTCTTTTTCATCGGCGCGATGCTTTCGCGCGCGATGATCCGGCTGCCGACGGCCGCCTGCAACACCACCTCGAACAGGTGGCGGTCGATCTCCTCGCGCAGCTTCTTCAGCAGCCTCCGACCGCGCCGATCCGCCGTGCCGCGGTGGACGATCGTGGACAGGGCGTCCACGCGGTTGTGATGCACCAGCACGTCGAGCCGCACCAGGTCGGCCGCGCGGTAGCCGAGGAAGTCGTAGTCCATCGTGCCGTAGCCGTGCGTCACCGATTTGAGCTTGTCATAGAGGTCGTAGATGATCTCCGACAACGGCATTTCATAGACGAGGATGGCCCGCGACGGACTGAGGTATTCGGTGCGGACGTAGACGCCGCGCCGCTCCGAACACATCTGCATCAGGTCGCCGATGTTTTCCGACGGCAGGAGGAAGCTGATGCGCACGAACGGCTCGCGGAACTCCTCGATCTGGCCGGCGTCCGGCACCTTCTGCGGGCTGTCGATGACGATGGTTTCGCCCTTGCGCGTCAGGATTTCGTAGGTGACGTTGGGGGCGGTCTGCACGAGGTCGAGCTGGCTGTCGCGCTCGAGGCGCTGCTGGATGATTTCGCGGTGGAGCATCCCGAGGAAGCCGCAGCGGAAGCCGAAGCCGAGGCCCTCGCTGACTTCCGGCTGGTAGGTGAAGCTGGAGTCGCTGAGCCGCAGTTTGCCCAGCGCCTCGCGCAGCGCCTCGAACTCGCTGTTGTTCACCGGGTACAGCCCGCTGAACACCATCGGCTTCGGCTCCTTGTAGCCGGGCAGGGCCGTGGCCGTCGGATTCAGCGCGTCCGTCACCGTGTCGCCGATGTGAACGTCAGACAGCGTCTTGATCTGGGCCATGAAGAAGCCGACCTGACCCGTGCCCAGCGCGTCGCACGCCGTCGGCGCCGGCCGGAACTGGCCGACGTCCGTTACCTCGAATTCCTGACCGCCGCGCATCAGGCGGATGCGCTGCCCCTTCCGCAGCGCCCCTTCCTTGACGCGGACGTAGACGACCACCCCCTTGTAAGTGTCGAAATGGCTGTTATAGACGAGGGCTTTGAGCGGAGCGTCGGGGTCGCCGGGCGGCGCGGGGATGCGCTCGACGATAGCCTGGAGCACTTCGTCCACGCCGAGGCCGGTCTTGCCGCTGGCGCGCAGCACGTCCTTCGGCTCGACGCCCAGGGCGGACTGCATCTCGGCGATCACGTCGTCGGGCCGGGCGATGGGCAGGTCGATCTTGTTGAGGACCGGGACGATGGTCAGGTCGGCCTCGATGGCGAGGAAGGCGTTGGCGACGGTCTGGGCCTGGACGCCCTGGAAGGCGTCCACCAGGAGAATGACGCCCTCGCAGGCGGCGAGGCTGCGCGACACCTCGTAGTTGAAATCGACGTGGCCGGGCGTGTCGATGAGGTTCAGCTCGTACTTCTTGCCCTGGTGCTCGTAGTAGATCGTAACGGGGTGCATCTGGATGGTGATGCCGCGTTCGCGCTCGAGGTCCATGTCGTCGAGGACCTGGTTGCGGAACTCGCGGGCAGTGATGGCGCCGGTCTTGAGGAGGAACCGATCGGCCAGGGTGCTCTTGCCGTGGTCGATGTGGGCGATGATCGCGTAGTTCCGGATGAGCTTCGGGTCGGTCATGGGGCTGAACGTTCCCTCCTCCGTGGCGGGCCGCGGCGAGCGATCCGCATGAAGGATAAGGATACCAGCTGTCGCGGGAGATGGATAGGGCAGGGGGCGGCGTGTATAATGGCGTGGCGCCCCCAGTAGGAAAGGAGTGTTCGATGATTCGCCTGGTCTTCAACAGCCCCGCCGAGGCGGCTGCATGGCGAAACGCCAACAGCCCTGTGATAATGTACGAAGACGATCTCAGCCCCGCGGATTTGGCTGCGTTCCGGGCCCAAGGGCCGCGTATCCGGCGAAACGCCGATTGGCTGCAAGCGCACGCCTCCACGGTGTACGACGCGAGCGCGGGCAAGTACATTTGCGTTGCGGGGTGTCAACTGTTCGTCGCGGACACGGCCGAGGAAGCCCGCGCCTTGGCGCAGACGGCCCACCCGGATGACGACGGCTACTTGCTCCAGTACATCACGAAAGAGAAAGGGCCTCGCCTTTATGGTCATTCCCGGCCAATGGTGGTTCTGCCGTGACGGCATAATGCGGCCGGTCGTTTGTGGTCGCGTCTTGCGCGGCGACGGCGCCTGGCGGGCCGTGAACTTCCTCGTCGATACCGGCGCGGATCGGACGGTGCTGACGGCCGACGTGCTGGCCGATGTGGGATTGACGGCCGCCGATCCGGAGGAGCAACTGGCTGGGGCGGGCGGCCTGGTCGCATCGGTGCTGGTGAAAACTACCATCCGGATGGAGCGCAACGACGGCGGCGCCGTCACTGTCCAGGGGCGCTTCGCCGCCTTCCGCGATCCCAACGCCCTCGATATGAGCTTGCTCGGTCGGGACGTTCTGGACATATTCCCCGTCATCGTGGATCGCCCGCGCAGCTTTGTCTGCCTGCTCGGCCAGGGCCACCAATACGTCATCCAGGCCGTCTGAATGCCATTCGTCCCCCATCCGTCTTAGAGCCTATCCCAAAACCCCTGCCGCCCTCCAGGTGATCCAGGCGCAGGCGAAGTGGAGGAAGGCTTTGTAATTGGGGACTTTTTTCTCCCAGCGGATCAACAGTCGTCGGAAGCGGTTCATCCAACTATGCGTCCGCTCCACCACCCAGCGCCGCGCCCGATACCCGGGGATCTTCTCCCTCGGCTCCGCCTTGGCCCCCCGGCGCTTCTTGACCGGGATGTGGGCTGTGTAACCCCAGCGGGCCACCAGCTCCCGCACCGAGGGGTAGTCATACCCCTTGTCCCCCAGAAAGTGCTGTGGCTTCTCCGGCGTGGGCTCGGGTCGCTCGATCGGGATGCTGTCCAGGGTGGCTTCGACCAGTTTCATGTCGGCCCGGTTGGCCCCGGCCACCTCCAGGCCCAGCGGCACGCCTCGGCCGTCCGTCAGCAGCGAACGCTTCGTGCCCTTTTTGGCCCGATCGGTGGGGTTCTTGCCCGTCTTTTTTCCCCCCGAGCGGGGCCTTGGTCATGGTCCCGTCCAGGCTCTGCCATTCCCAGTCGATGCCGACCTTGTCGTCGTACTCGTGCAAGGCCTTTTGCCACAGCTGGCGGAACAGCCCCCGCTTTTGCCAGCGTTGGAAGTAGCGGTGCAGACTGCTGCCGGAGCCGAACTCGGGCGGGGCGGCCTTCCAGTGGCCGCCGGTACGCAGGACGTAGAAAATGCCGTCCAACACCTGGCGTTGGGGCAAAGGCGGCCGTCCCCCCTTGCGGGAGCGGCGCACCTTGGGCAACAGGGGTTCGATGCGTTCCCAGAGGGCGTCCGGGATACGGAAAGTATCGACAACCGTTTCACGAGAAGCGGCCATGACTCTGCTCCAGTTCGGTAGATAAGTGGCTACTCATATTATACCCTCCGACCGGGTTTTGGGATAGGCTCTAAACTACCGAAGTCCGCCCGACGCCTTCCTCCCTCCGTCTCACCAAAGGAGAAGCCTTGATGCGTACCGCCGTCCTGGGTTTGGCCGCCTTCCTGGCCGCCGTCCCCGCCGTGTTCACCGCTGACAAGGATTCAGGAGACAAGAAAGTGCCGGCCGTGCTCAACTTCAAGATGAAGTCCCTCGACGGGAAAGAAACCGACCTGTCCCAGTACCAGGGCAAGGTCGTGCTGATCGTCAACGTGGCCAGCAAGTGCGGCTACACGCCGCAGTACAAGGCCCTCGAAGCGCTCAACGAGAATTACGGCAAGGACGGCCTGGTCATCATCGGCGTACCGGCCAACGAGTTCCTCCACCAGGAGCCAGGCTCCGACGCGGAAATCGCCAAGTTCTGCACCGACACCTACAACGTGCAGTTCCCGATGATGTCCAAGGTCGTCGTCAAGGGCGACGGCATCGCTCCGCTGTACCAGTTTTTGACTTCCAAGGACACCAACCCCAAGTTCGGCGGCGACATCCAGTGGAACTTCACCAAGTTCCTCGTCGGCCGCGACGGCGAGATCGTCGCCCGCTTCGAGCCGAAGGTGAAGCCGGACTCCGACGACGTGGTCAAGGCCATCGAGGCCGAGCTGAACAAGAAGTAAGGGTCCCCGTTTAGCCGCGACCCGGAGGGGAGCGCGCCGGCGACGCGCTCCCCTTCGGGTCGCGGCTAAAGGAAGTGATTCACGGATAATTCCATCGGGCAGGCATGACCACGCCAAACCAATGCTGGGACGCCGGCCTCTACGATGACAAGCACGCTTTCGTCTGGCGGCACGGCGATTCGCTTGTGGAGTTGCTGGACCCCCAATCGGGCGAACGCATCCTCGACCTGGGTTGCGGCACCGGCCACCTCACCGCACGCATCGCCGAATCCGGCGCCGCGGTCGTCGGCCTCGACCATTCGGCCGAGATGCTGGAGCAGGCGCGAGCCGCCTATCCCCGGCTTGAATTCGCACAGGGCGACGCGCGGGATTTCACGTTCGCCGAGCCGTTCGACGCCGTCTTCTCCAACGCCGTGCTGCACTGGGTCCGGCCGCCCGAGGCGGTGGTGCGAAGGGTGCGCGACGCGCTGCGGCCGGGCGGCCGGTTCACGGCGGAGTTGGGCGGCCGTGGCAACGTCCGGCGCATCGAAGCGGCCATACGGGCGGCCGCCGATCGGTTGCATCTGCGACTATCGGGACCGCACTGGTATTTTCCCGGCGTGGCCGAATACGCTGCGCTGCTGGAGGCGGAGGGGCTGGAGGTGCGGTACGCCGTCCTGTTCGACCGGCCGACGCCGCTGGAGGGGCCGGGCGGCCTGCGCGACTGGGTGCGGATGTTCGGCCGAGCCGTGCTCGACGCGGTCCCGGCGGAGCGGCGGGAGGAGTTCTTGGCGGCGGTGGAGGAAGCGGCCCGGCCGGAACTGCACCGCGACGGTGGATGGTTCGCTGACTATCGCCGCCTGCGCGTCAACGCGGTAAGGGAGCGGTGAAGTTCATCGAGTAAATCGCTCCCTTACGGTCGCGGCTCCGACGGATTTACACCAACTCCGCGATCGGTTCGCCGTCGTCGAGCAGCCGCATCGGCCGGCCGGTGAAGTCCGGCAGCGTTTGCGCGGGGTCGATGCCGAGGACGCGGTAGAGCGTGCCGATCACGTTCTGGGCGCCGACGCCCGGTCCTTCGGCAAGGCGGCCTTGCTGTCGGTGCGGCCGACCACCTGCCCGGTCTTGACCGCCCCCGCGAACAGCGCGAAGCCCACGTCCGGCCAGTGGTCGCGGCCTTCCACGTTGTTGATCTTCGGCGTCCGGCCGAACTCGCCCCACACCAGCACCGCCACTTCCTTGTCCAGCCCGCGCTCGTGCAGGTCCGTCACCAGCGCATGGATCGACCGATCCAGCAGCGGCAGCTGCGAACGCAGGCCGGTGAAGATGTTGCCGGTGCCGGAGGACTTGCCGTGGTAGTCCCAGGTGCCGACGCGCATCGTCACCACGGAGGCGCCCGCCTCGACCAGCCGCCGGGCCAGCAGGAACTTGTCGCCAGGCCACGGGTTCGTCGGCACGGGTTCGTTGCCGTAGATGTACTTGGCCTCCTTGGCCCCGTACTTCTCGCGCACGCTGTCCGGCTCACGGCTCAGGTCGAAAGCCTCCCGCGCTCGCGGCGACGTAATCATCTCCAGCGCCTGGGCGGAATAGGAGTCGAGGGCGCTGAAGTCGCCGCGCGTGTCGATCTGGCGCTGGATGCCGTCGAACATCTGCCGCAGCTGCGTGCGGTCGTTGAGACGGGCCGCGGTGACGCCTTCCGTCAGGTGCAGATCGCGGACCCCTTCGTTGCCGAAGAGGAACGGCCGGTGGGCCGCGCCGACGTATTGCGGATTTTCCACCTCGAAGATGTTGGCCTGGTACTGGTCGAGGCTGACATAGCTTGGCGTGTGCGGGTCGTGCGGGCCGCCGAAGCGGCTGACGACGGAACCGAAGGCCGGTCGCTTTGCCGACTTGGGGAATCCGGTATAGCACTCTTCCAGCTCGTGCTGCATCGGCTCGACGAACTGCACGGTGCGAACCAGCGCCAGCTTGTCGGCGATTTGGGCCTGCATCGGGAAGAGTTCGGTGACGTCGAAACCGGGGACGTTGGTATGGATCGGCTTGAAGTCGCCGCGGAACTCGGCCGAGGCGTCGGGCTTGAGGTCGTACGTGTCGATGTGGCTGGGACCGCCGGCCAGGCAGACCATGATGACGGCGCGGGGGCTGCCGGTTTGGCCGGCCTCGGCCCGGAGGCGCAGCACATCGGCCAGGGTCAACCCGGTCAGCCCGAGCGCTCCGACGCGGAGGAAGTCGCGGCGCGTGATGCGGTCGCAGAAGCGGCGCGGGCGGCCCCAGAACGTCAGCATGGATTCGCTCCTCGGCGGGGAGGCAGGGCCGCGATGATGCGGCGCGGTCGGCGGGACGGCCGGCGGACGAACCACCGTATTCTACCCCGCGACCGGCCGCCGCCAACGGGAAATCGCGACAGCCGGCCGGAATTGGTGAGCTATAGTTGGAACGAACCCTCCCCTCCTCACGCGGTGACGTCCTCGCATCGGCCACGACCGGACGGCGGGGTGGTCTTCAGCCCGCAGAGTTTTCATCATCAGGGGGTCTTCGATGGGGAAGATTGGGGCCGTCATCGTGTTCGGCTGCGTCGCCCTCGGGACGTTCGTCGTCGCCGAGGTGGTGGCGTTCAATTCCAGGCCGCAGACGCCGCAGGAAATCCAGGCTGAGATCGAAAAGGACGTGGCCGAAATCCGGAAGACGCTGCCCCAAAATGAGGGCGACCGCGTGACGTGGTTCGACGCAGAGGCGCGGCGGCAAACGATCGTCTACAAGTACAAAATCCACGCCCCGCGCGAACTCGTCGTGGAGAAGCGCAAGGACATCGAGGCCCAGATGAAGGGAAGCATGATGCTGGCGGCTGCCAAGGCGATGATGCCCAAGGGCGTCCATCTGGAAGCCGAACTGTACGACGACGGCGGGTCGCTCATCTACTCGATGGACCTCGACTGACCGGGAGCCGTCACGCGGGAATGCGCAGCGACCGGCAGGCCGCGAGGTAGCTGTCTTCCAGCAGCAGCGGGACGCACAGGTCGAGAGACAGCCACAGCGGCAGCACCGGGAGCGTTTGCCCCAGTGTCAGCGGCTCCGGCCACACCTCGACGCGCGGGCTTTTCCGGAGCGTCACGGCCCGGTAGGCCACGGCGGACAGGCCGGTCGGCGACGCCCACGGGGCGCGGCCTTTCACTTCCAGCACGTCAAACAGCTCGGCATGCAGGTTGGCGGCCCGCGACGTGACGACATCGATGGTCGCCAGGCCGATGCCGTGCTTGAGGTAGCCGGCGCACTTGGCGGCGAACGTCCGCCGGCTCCCGGCCCGGTCCTTGTTGGCGGGACTGACCAGCTCGACGGCGGCGCAGCTCGGCGCCGCCGCCGAGATCGCTGAAAACGCGGATTTCATAACTATCCAGGCGGGCGAAATCCACTTTCACAGCGATCTTTGGCCGCGGCGGCGACCAAACGGCTGTGGCCGCCTCCGCGGCCCGCTCACCGGGCGGCGTCAGCCGCATGGTCGCCACGTCGATCTCCAGTTCCGGCCCGACGTTGACCTCCGACTCGGCGAAGTAGTCCGGCGGCAGCGTCTCCTGGTTGAGCTGCTGGGCGATGAACGTGGCCCAGGCGTGGTGAAACCCCTCCCAGCGGCGTGGGCCGTGAAGCGGCGGGTGGAAATGGTCGAGCAGCGGCATAACATCCTCCGGTGGATGTATGTTGAGCGACGGCCTTCCCGCCGTCAAGGACAACCCACTGCCTGGCCGATCTCCTGCTCGTTCATTCCGCCTTCAGCAGCTTCATCACGCTGACCCGCACCTCTTTGGTGTCGGCCGCCTTGACGATGGCGGCGTCAGCCCTGTTCAACAGGTTCCGCTCCAGCGACGGCCGCCACTGCTCCAGCGCCGCCTGGGCCGCCTCGCCAATCAACTTCGCCAGATCGCCGCCGACCCCCGCGATATGTTCCAGCTCGAAGTGATCGAAGCCGACCTTCGCCTCCGTCGCCCGCAGACGAAACACCGCGTCCGGCAGCAGCGTCCCGTTCGGCTCCAGTTTCATCGTCGCCTCGCAGCGCAGCGTCAAGTGGACCCGCATCCGCGCCTCCGCGCTGCCGGAGAACAGATGCAGACCGCGCTCCCAGTTTTCCTGGTCGTACTGCACCCGCGCGTCGAAGGCCAGAAACGCCGTGAATATCGTCTTGCCGTCGTCGCCGTGCTGTACGTCGCGCAACTCCAGAACCAACGTGTCCGGCAGCCGGACGCCCGTCGCCTTGACCTTCCACCACCGGCCGTCGTTCTTCAGCGCCTTGACGGCCTCCATGCTGACATGCAGCCCATGCACGTGCAGCTTCAGCCGATCCGTCACCAGCCGCTGGCCGCCCCAGTGGCTGTCGCTCTGGTAGAGCGGGTCGGGCATCACGTCCAGCAGGACGGCCCGCAGGTTGCCGGTCAGCGCCGACGTGGAGGGCGAACGCGCAACCATCGCCGCCGCCCCCAGGCCGCCGACCGGCTCGCCGGCCCGCGCCGCCGATACGAGACACGCCGATGCCGCCGCCGCGAACACTGGTTTCCAGGTCATGTTTCACCTGCCCTGCCCCGACACCGGCCCCGGTTGCGTCCGCCGTCCGCCGCTTTATTCTACTCGTCGCCGTCCGCGAGGGGCGCCCCGATTTCCAGTCCAGTCGGCCGGCCGCGCGGGCCGAAAGGAATACAAGACCGGAAACGTCGTCGCATTCGGATCGGCCGGCGAGATCGGCGTTCCGGGCAAACTCGGCCGGCGGGGCGGGAGACGCAGACATGAGGCGACAGGGTACGGGGCCGCGCTGGCTGGCCGCGGCGATCGCGGGGGCGCTGGCGGCCTCCGGGTGCGCGAGCTGCCTTCACCCCGTCGCCGCGCCGCCGCCCGAAGCGGCGGCCCAATGCGCGGCCATGCCCCAGGCGTGCCGCAACCACGTCTACATTTTCCTCATCGACGGCCCCGACCCGATCGACCTGGCCAACCTCGGCGGCGTGCGCGACGCCCTGATTTCGCTCGGCTACATCAAAACTTATTGCGGCGAATGCTGGCATTCCGGCTACTTTATCGGCGAAATTCGCCGCATCCACCGCGAGGACGAGTCGGCCCGGTTCGTCGTGATGGGCTTCAGCCTCGGCGCCAACGCGGCGCGGGACGTGGCCGCCGGTGTGCAGGCCGACGGCGCGCCGATCGACCTGCTCGTCTACTGCGGCGGCGTCGGGCTGTCCAACGACCCGAAGAACCGGCCGGAAAACGCAGGGCGCGTCGTCCACATCCTGGCCAAGGGGGCCGACGCGGCGGGGGCGGCGCTGGACGGGGCCGACAACGTCGAGTTCTCGGATGTGTACCATTTCGGATCGCCGACGCATCCCTACACGATCCGCCTGCTGGCTCAGGAACTGACCGACGTGGCCGCCCGCGTGCCGCTGATCGACCCGCACCCGGCGACCGGCGCCGAGGCAGGCGAGGAACCGCCGCCCCCGTCGGCCGCCGCGCGCAGACCCTGCCGCGTGACGAATGGGACTTCCTCAAGCCCGCGCCGGCGTCCACGCCGCCCCATGAGGCGCCGCCGGAGATGCCCAAGGCGCGCTGAATCAGATAGCCCGCGGCCGCGGCCCGCAGCGGCCCGGCTTCCCCCCCAAACAGATGGCGTCATGCGGACCACGAATTAGGGCGGCGGAATCGGGGTCGTGTTCACCCAGGACCAAACCTGATTTTGATTCTGAGTGAGCCAGTCGTTGGGGACCGACTGGATGTGGCCGTCCGCGAAGGCGACCAGGTTGACCCCCGGGTGCGGCGAACTCAGTTCGGGGGGGGTATAGGTATTGGGCGTCAGGTAGGCGCCGAGCGGCGCCTGGCTGTCCGGCACGCTGGCGCCGCCCGTCGCGTTGTTGCAGTTGTACCAGGTGGTGGGGCCATAGCCGTACTCCACCGGATTGACGCCCAGGTGAGACAGCAGCGCCGTGTTGGCAGTGCCGTTCGCGTTGCTGATCTGCCCCAGATCGACGCCCCCGCCCGGGTTCCAGAGGATGCACTGGGCGTTGGGGACGTTCCACGGGACGAGGACGTAGTAGCCGTAGTCGCTGATTCCTCCAAAGGGAGGCGGCGCCCCCGGCGCGTTCGGCGAGGCCTGCCCCGCCCGAATGCCCCGGCTCGGGCAGAGGAAGAGCTTTTCCGTGTCCGTCGCGGCATGAACGGGCGTCAGCACGCCATTGATCAGCTGCACTTCGTTCTGCTGTTCAATGTAGGCCATCAACTGGACGTGCCAGTCCTGGTTCGGATACGGGTAGTTCGCGCCCATCGGCGGCTGGCCCGGGCCTGGGACGTATTCGCTCGGCAGGTAGCCGAACGAGTCGGCGAAGTTGTGGGCCGCAAGGCCCAATTGCTTCAGGTTGTTGGTGCAAGAGATCCTGTTGGCCGCTTCGCGCACCTTTTGCACGGCGGGCAGCAAGAGGCCGATCAGGACGGCGATTATGGCGATGACCACGAGGAGTTCGATCAGCGTGAAGGCGGTTCGTTGGCGCTTCATGGGAATCTCCTTACTGGAGGCGGGCGCGGGGGCGCCCGGGGTGTTCGGGAAGCGGGCGCGGCGACGCCGGCCGGCGCGGGAAGGCGGCGGCCGGGGCGCGGCCCGGTCTTCATGAGGTCGATGCTCGCGCCGCCGGCCGAAACCGGACGAGGTGCGTCCGGCGTCGCCGTGGCGCGGCGGGTCAGAGTCTGTTCTCGAAGGCTGTAGGATAGGATTCCGATCCTGTCCTACAGCCTTCCGGAACAGACTGTCATTTCAGGTTTGGCGAATTAGGCGGAGAAAGGGGACCGCGGAGGGGGAAGAAGAGGCGCCTGCGGGACGCGGGCCGCGAGGAGGCCGCGCCAGCTCAGCCGGCCGACGGCGGGCGGCGACGGGCGGATGACACGGCACGGCGTCACGGCCGGGACGGCGCCCGTCAGCACCCATTGCGCAACTTGGCCGTGGCAACCTACGGCCGACAGAACGGCCCGCCACGGGGCCGTCGAATGAGACATGCCGTGGCGGCACGGCGCGGACGGGTCTTTGCCGCTGCAATGCGGACATTCTTCATCGTCGGAATGGCAGCAACAACAATGACGCGAGCCATTCGCCGCAGTTTGGCGGCAGCACGGCCGGCCCTGGCAGGGTTGGCCGGCGTCGGCGCCGGCAGGCGTTGGGAGGGGCAGCCCGAGCGCCGCGGCAAGGTACGCCAGCAGCGCTCCGGCGGCGAGGAGACGACGCCGGACAGTTCGCCAGGGAAATCGGCGCCATGAAGGCATAAGGCGGGTACTCGGTCTGCGACGGTCGAAGCCCAGCACTATCCTAGAGGGAGCGGCGCCGGGGGACAACGAGCTGCTCACGCCATCGGCGTCGGGTCGCCGGGGACGCCGGCCGCTGCCGCGTATTCGGCCAGCGCCTGGCGCAGGCGCGCCGCCTCCCGCTCCAGCGCCGCCAACGCCTCGGCCGCCCCGCCCAGGTCGGCGCGGCGGCCCATCTGTTCCAGCGCCCAGGCGGCTTCGACCAGCGCCCGCGCGGAGAACGTGCTGGCCGACCCCTTCAAGGCGTGGGCCGACAGCTGTACCCCGCGGGCGTCGCCAGCGCAGACGGCCGACCGCACCGCCTCGACCATGCGCGCCGCGTCGGTCACAAACAGGCCCGCCACGTCCCGCAACAGATCGCTGTCGCCGTCCAGCCGCGCCAGGGCGGCCTGCTCGTCGAATAGGTCCGGCCCGCAGATCGGTCCCGCCGGGTTCGCCGTCCCGGCCCGCGCGGAGGCGACGTCCGCCAGCGCCCGCACCAGCTCCGCGGCCTGGATCGGCTTGGAGAGGTAGGCGTCCATGCCGGCGGCGAGGCAGCGCTCGCGGTCGCCCTTGAGGGCGTGGGCCGTCAGCGCGATGATCGGCGTGCGCCGGCTCGTGCCCGCCTCCCGCCGCCGAATCCGTGCCGTCGCCTCCATGCCGTCCAGGATGGGCATCTGCACGTCCATCAGCACCACGTCGAACGCCTGCTTCTCCAGGGCCTCCACGGCGTCGCGTCCGTTGAGGACGGGCGTGACGGCGTGCCCCTGCTTTTCCAATATGCGGATCGCCAAACGCTGGTTCACGAGGTTGTCCTCCGCCAGGAGGACGCGCAGCGTCGGCCCCGCCGGCGCTGCCTCCTGCGGTCGCGCCCACTGGCGCACCGCCGGGGCCGGGGCCGACAGCGCCTGCGCCAGCGCGTCCAGCAGGTCCGACTGATTGACCGGCTTGACCAGATAGCGGACCAGCCCGAGGCTGCGGCAGCGCTCGGCGTCGCCGCGCCGGTCGCCCGACGACAGCATCATGACGGCGGCGCCGGCCAGCTCCGGCCGCTTCCGAATCTCCTCGGCCAGCATGAAGCCGTCCATGCCCGGCATCATGGCGTCGAGCAGCACCAGCGGGAACGGCTCGCCGGCCTCCGCCGCGCGGCCGAGCGCCTCCAGCGCCTCCGGGCCGCTCAACACCGCCGTCGGGTGCATCCCCCACTGGCGCAGCATCTCCTCCAGAATGCGACAATTCGTAGCGTTGTCGTCCACCACGAGGACGGCCAGGCCCTCCAGGGACGCCGAAGACGGCGGCGGCGGCTCGTCGGCCGTTCCGACGCCGAAGCGGGCCGTGAAGTGGAAGGTGCTGCCCTTGCCGACGGCGCTTTCCGCCCAGAGGCGGCCGCCCATCATCTCGACGAGCCGGCGGCAGATCGACAGGCCCAGGCCAGTGCCGCCGTATTTCCGCGTCGTCGAGCCGTCCGCCTGCACGAACGCCTCGAAGATCGAAGCGACCTTGTCCGGTGGGATGCCGATGCCGGTGTCCGCCACTTCAAAATGCAGAATGATGAATGATGAATGATGAATGGAAGAAGACGTTTCCGGGCGGGCTTTGTCTTCATTCATCATTCCGCATTCATCGTTCATCATTTGCACGGCGACGATCACTTCGCCCTTCTCCGTGAACTTGACGGCGTTGCCGACCAGATTGATTAGCACCTGACGGAGGCGCGTTGGATCGGCGACGACGGCGTCGGGCACGTCGCCGCTGACGTGGTAGGCCAGCTCCAGGCCCTTCTTGTGGCGCGCAGGGCCAGAGGCTTCAGCGCGTCGCCGACGCAGTCGCGGAGGTGCATCGGCGCCGGGTCCAGGTCGAGTTTGCCGGCCTCGATCTTCGAGAAGTCGAGGATGTCGTTGAGCAGGTCGAGCAGGGCGTCGGCCGACGACTTCACCGTGTCCAGGTACTCGCGCTGCTCATGGCTGAGGTCGGTGTCGAGGGCCAGCTCCGTCATGCCGAGAATGCCGTTCATCGGCGTGCGGATCTCGTGCGACATGTTGGCCAGGAACTCGCTCTTGAGCCGGCTGGCCGCCTCCGCCGCCTCCTTGGCCCGGTTCAGCTCAATGGTCCTTTTCTTCTCTGTAATGTCGCGCAAGGTGACGACGACGCCGCCGACGGCCGGCTCGCCGGTCAGGTCGCTGAACGAGGCGTCCACGACGCGCTCGCCGCCGTCGGATCGGGCCATCCGCACCTCGGCGGAGGCGACGCCGCCCCCGCCGGGTCGGCGGGCCGCCTCAAAGGCGGCCGCGAAGGCCCTCCGGTCGTCGGGGTGGACCAGTTCCGCGGCCGGCCGGCCCAGCCGGCCGTCGGCCGGCCCGCCCAGCAGCCGCTGCAGCGACGGGCTGGCGTAGCGCGCGTCGCCCCGCGCGTCCATCAGCACGACCACGTCGCCTACGTTCTCGATCAGGGATCGGAAATCGCGCTCGCTGCGGCGCAGGCTCTCCTCGGCCTCCTTGAGCCGCAGCTCGCGGACGCCGACCTCCACCAGCATGTGGCCGAGCGCGCGGGCCAGCTGGCCGACCTCGTCGCTGCGGGCCGCGGCCGGTCCCAGCGCCCTGGCGGCGTCGTCCGCGGCCGGGGCCAGCGCGTCCAGGGCCGCCACCTTCTGGGCCAGCCGCGTCAGCTGCCGCAGCGGCCGCGAAATGCGCAGCACCAGCAGGTACGCCGCCGCCGCCCCCAGCAGGAAGATGACGGCCATCACGCCCACCTCGCCAAGCATCGCCTTCACCACCGCCCAGCGGATGCCGCTCAGCTCCATGCCGACGTGGACATAGCCGATTTGCCCCGCCGCGATCGGCGCCGCCACATCGATGCAGTCGCCCCGCCCTTCGAGTCGAACGGGATGCACCGTCGTGTGCTGCGGGTCCACCGGCAGGCTCAGCACCTCGGCGGGCGCCCGCGGGACGAACGTGTGGCAGACCATGTCGCCGCGCCAGTCGATGACGAAGATGTAAGCGACCCCTTCCGTCTCCTTGTACTGCTCGAGCATGGCCTGCACCGAGTCGTGGCGCTCGTTGACCAGATCGTCCACGCTGGACTCGGCGATGGTGGCGGCCAGGGCGCGGCCCTTGCTCTCGTACTCGGCGGTCAGAGCGGTGTACAACGTCCAGGCCGACAGCGCGGCCGCGGCCGCCCCGGCGACGGCGAACAGGCCGGCCAGGGTGAGCAGCACGCGCGTGAACAGCCGCGATGGTTTCATTTCTTGCCCCACCGCGTTTCCCATTCCGTATCGGCCAGGCGCACGAACCGGCCGTCCTCCGCGACGGTGAAATAAATGTGGTCCATCGCCTGGTGTTTGCCGGGGCCGAACGACACCGTCGCTCCGATGCCGGGGTCGAAGTCCTTGACCGACTCCGCGGCCTCGCGGACGCCGCGATCCGGCCCGACTCGCTCCAGCACCTCCGTCAGCAGCCGCGCGTTGAGGAAGCCCTCCAGGCTGACGAAACTGTACTCCAGCGGCTGGTAGTCCTTGTCCGCCTGCTCGGGGGGGGCGGGGCGGCGCCGGTCCATCAGGTCACGATACAACTGGACGCCGGGCAGCTCGACGCGGTACGGACTGGGGACGACCTGCGAGTTGATGAGGTCGCGGGTGTAGTCGTAGTCTTTGCGGGAGGTTTCGGCCGCGCGCCGCAGCAGGACGAGAAGGTTCTCGCTGCCGACGAAGGAGACGTTGGCGATGGGAACGTCCCAGCCGGCGTCGCGGGCGTCGCGGATGAAGGCGGCGCAGGCCGCGTAGGCGCCGACGCAAATGACAGCGTCGGGGGCGGCCGCACGGAGGATCTCGACCTGATCTTTCATCGAATCCGTGACGGCGGCGCCCCGGCGGTAGGTCGCCTCGGCGGCGATTTGCAAGGGCGGCTTCTGGTCGGCCAGGGCCGTGCGCACACCGTCCCAGCCGCCGCGGCCGTAGGCGTCGATCTGGTAGAATACGGCGATCTTCTTACGGCCAATATCCACGAAGCGCTGGACGAGGCCGCGGGTTTCGTCCTTGTAGGACGCGCGGAAGTTGAAGACGAACTCGTCGTAGGGCGGCCGCCGCATCGGCTCGGCGCCCGTGAAGGGGCAGAACAGGTACACGTTCTCGCTTTCATGGCGCTTGAGCAGCGGCAGGATGCGGGTGACGGTGGGAGTGCCGACGTAGTCGAACAGCACGAAAGCATGGTCCTTCTCGATGAGCCGGACGGTGTTTTCGATGGCGGGAGTGGGGTTGTAGCCGTCGTCGTAGGCCTTGAGGACGATCTTGCGGCCGTGGACGCCGCCCTTCTCGTTGACCTCGTCGAACCAGGCCATGGAGCCGCGGTACAGCTCGACGCCCAGGCCGCGCGACGGCCCGGTGAAGGCGGCGGACATGCCGACGACGATCGGCAGGGCGGGAGCGGGTTCGTCGGCCGTCCGAGCAAGTCCGGCGACCAACGCCAACCCGGCGACGGCGAACGACGCGGAAAGGAGCCGGAACGAATGCGGCATAGGGTCAGCCTCCTGCGCGGGCGCCGCAACGTCCACGGGCGGCCCGTGTGATTTCAGTCTACGCCACGGGAGAGCGGCCGTCACGTTCCGGGGCGTGCGGCGCGGCGCGGGAGGATGCCGCGCGACACAGGTTAGCCGCGACGCGCGGCGGAGCGCTTGGGAGGAAGCGCTCCGCCGCGCGTCGCGGCTAACCGGATCTCCAATCACTTATCCTTCATCGGCGCCGGCGGAGCCGGCGGCGGGGCTGGTGGGGCCGGCGGCGGCGCGGGCGGAGGCCCGGGCGTCGGCGGTTGGAAATTCAGCAGCCGCTGCCCCGTCAGCCGGGCGTCCGGCCGCATCCCGCCCATCAGCAGCGCCAATTCGTCCTTCAGCCCCTGGTCGCCGCCCTTGGCGTACAGCGCCGACAGCGCCTGGACCTGCACGCCCGTCAGCGACAGGCCGTGTTCCTGGATGTGGCGGATCAGTTCGGCCGTCGCCGCCGCCCGCACCTTGGCCGGCCGTTTGTCGTCCAGCACCACGTCGGTCAACTCCGTCTGCGGCTTGGCGCCGTCGAAGACGCCGACGACGTGAATCGCGTCGATCTGGGCCTCCGGGCTGAGGCCGCCCGAACGCAGGGCGGTGTACACCGTGTTCGTGGTCGGCCGCACGTCGATGCCGGGCGGCACGCCTCTCGCTAGTTCGGCGAGATGGTGGACCGCCTTTTCGGCGTATTCCTTCAGCTCCGCCTCGGACAGCGGCGGCCCGGCCTCGCCGAGCCGCCCCTGGAGGAACGGCTTGAGGTCGGGGGCGCTCGGCGCCAGCGCCTCGGGCAGCACGGACACATTGGGCGCGTTCTCGGCGAAGCGGCGCACGGCGTCCTCGCGCTGCCGGGACACGGTCAGCACGACGGGAATGCGGCCGTAGTGGACGTCGGCCCGGAGCTGGGCCAGCAGCGACGCCAGGCCGGGGTCCGGCAGCGCCTCGTCGATCAGCACCAGATCCACGTCGGCGGCGTCGTTCAGCCGCTTGAGCAGCTCCCGTCCGGTGCGCACCTCGATGGGGTCGTAGCCGGACTTCTTCACCGCGTCGGCGACCCGGTTGTTGATGCCGTCGTCGAAGTAGCCGACGACGATCTTGGGGACGGCCCCCCTCACCCCACCCTCCCCCACCCGCGGGGGGAGGGAAGGGAGGGGGGCGGCCAGCGCCCGCCGCCACACCTCGACGATGCTTCCGGCCGTCTGCCCGTCCGGCTGGCCGGGAATCCGCATCAGGGCGTCGGCCGCCGCCATCTGCACGCGCCGGTCGGGGTAGTTCAGGGCGCGAATCAGCGCCGGCTGGCCGTGGTCGCCCGGCCGGCCGGCCCGCACGTCGCCCATGTCGCCCAGCGCCTGGATGGCCGGCAGGATCACGGTCGGCCGGCGGTCGTCCAGGGCGCGCTCCAGAACCGACGTTATCAGATCGGGATTGACGGTGGAGAGCAGGTCGCGCACGGCCGGCGTCTCCTTGCCGGGCGGCAAACCCGCCCGCGCCGCCCCCTTCTCCAGCGCGAGGCTCAGCAGCACGTTTTGGGCCGGCGCGTAGGACGGATCGAGGGCCAGCGCCTCCTTGGCGAAGCGCGTGCCGTAATACTCCTCCGCCTGGTCCTGCGTGACGATGGCCGCGCCCGGCCAGCCGGCCATGAGCTGCTTCGTGGTCGGGTCCCAGCGCCAAACCGTCACCTCCGCGGGGTTGGCGAACGGGGCCTTGTGCTGGTAGTAGCGCTCCGCCAGCTGCGTCAGGGCGAGCCGGGCCGGCGGGAGGTCCGTTGGGTCCACGGCGAGGACGTCCGCCAGGAAGCGCGCCGCCCGGCGCCGCACGTCCTCCGGCTGGTTCGGCCCGATCAGCCGCCACAGGTACGGCACGGCGCCGGCCGCCCCGCGCTGCGCAGCACGTCGAGAATGTCGAGTTGCAGGGCCGGAATGTCGCTGTCCAGGGCGGCGTACAGGGGCGGCAGCGTCTCCGGCCCCAGACGGCGGAGAGCGTCGAGGAGGGCCGGCCGGTCCTCCGCCGGCGTGTCGTTGGACCGCAGCTTGTCGATCAGGTACGGCACGACCCGGGCGCCGGAGCGGTAAAGCTCCTTGAGGGCGAAGTCGTGTTCCTCGCGGTCGCCGTTGAGGTTCTTGACGTAGAGCTGGATCTTTGTGGGATCGCTCAACTTCTTGTTGACGGCGTCGCGGACCTGTTTGATCAGTTCGTCGGCGTCCTTCTTCGGCTGCTCCGCGACCTTGGGATCCTTCGACCAGTCCACGTTGCGCAGCTCCAGGAAGGCCGCCATGCCATACTTCTCTTCGAGGGCGACCAGCTCCTCTTCGGTCGGCTTCCTCGGCGGCATGTTGTTGGCTTGCGGCTGCTCGAGCAGCGCGTGGAGCCAGCCGGCGGCGAGGTCGAAGCGGCCGACCTCGACCTCGTAGCGCGTGGCGAGCCAGTAATCCTCGGTGGTCTGCGGCTTCTTGAAATACTGGCGGTAGTCCTCGCCCTTGGGAACGTCGTCTGGGGCGGCGACCGGCGGCGGGGCCGGCGCGGGCGCCTTGGGCGGCGGGTCGGCGGCCGACGCCGTGAGCGCGGCCGCGAAAAAGACGCCGAGGGGAAGATGCACGAAATGCCGGGCCATGTGCGCGGCGCTCCTCTGTGATGGGATGGTCGCTTACACTTCGACTTCCGGTCGCACCAGATCCTGAAAAGTCTCGCGCCGGCGGACGAGCCGGTGATTGGCGCCATCCACGAGGACCTCGGCGGTGCGCGGGCGGCTGTTGTAGTTGGAACTCATGGCCATGCCGTAGGCGCCGGCGCTGAAGACGGCCAACAGGGCGCCGCGAGCCAGCGACGGCAGCAGCCGATTCCTGGCCAGGAAATCGCCGGATTCACACACCGGCCCGACCACGTCCTGCTTGACCGCTCCCGGAATGTCGGCCTCGAAATCGTCCGGCGGGGCCGGGAATCCCGCCGGCGGCTCAACCGGCCAGATACGGTGGAACGAATCGTACAATGTCGGCCGAACCAGATCGTTCATAGCGGCGTCCTGGATGACGTAGCGCTTGCCGCCCGTCTCTTTATTGTACAGCACGCGGCTGACGAGCAGGCCGGCGTTGCCGACGATGAAACGGCCCGGCTCCAGCACCAGCCGGCACTTCGCCTTCTGCACCACCGGCACGATGACCTCGGCGAAGGCGGACGCGGGCTGGGCCTCCTGTTTGCGGTAGTGGATGCCGAAGCCGCCGCCCATGTTGAGGACGCCGATAGGATGGCCCTGCGCCCGCAGCTGCTCGATCAGCGTCAGCCCCTTGGCCGCGCCGTCCTTGTACGGCTGCGTGCTGAGGATCGGCGAACCGAGGTGCATGTGCAGACCGACGATGCGGACGCCGGGGTTGCCGAGGACGCCGCGCGCCACGTCGAGGATGGTTTCGATGTCGAGGCCGAACTTGACGCCCTTGACGCTGGTGTCGGTCTTGACGTGCGTCTTGGGCGGCAGGTCGGGGTTGACGCGCAGCGCCACGGGGGCGACTTTGCCAAGCGCCTTGGCGATGTCTGCCAGGGCGTGCAGCTCATCTTCGCTCTCGACGTTGAAGAGGAAGATGTCGTTTTCCAGTGCGTAGCGAAATTCGGCGTCGGTCTTGCCGACGCCGGCGAAGACGATGCGTTTTCCGGGCGCGCCGGCCGCCAGCGCGGAACAGCTCGCCGCCGCTGGTCACATCGACGCCGGCGCCGTTCTCGACCATGACGCGGCAAACGGCGAGGTTGGCGTTGGCCTTGATGCCGTAGCAGATGAGCGGATCGACGGCGGCGAAGGCCTGCTGGAGTTGGCGCAGGTGGTGCAGCAGCGTGGCCTTGCTGTAGACGTACAGCGGCGTGCCGTAAGTCTCGGCGAGGGTGCGGACGGGCACGTCTTCGCAGAAGAGGACGCGGTCGCGGTAGCGGAAATGGTCCATGATGATTAGCCACAGAGAACATAGAGAACACAGAGAGAAAAGCAGCAGAGTGGTTTCTAGTTTTATGAGGGTGTTCTTCCTCCTTCTTTCTCTGTGTTCTCTGTGTTCTCTGTGGCTAATCTTTTGCCCCAGTGTTGGATTTGGCGTTCCACCTCGGCCGGCGCCGTCGAGCCGACGCTGCGGAACGCCGCCAGCGCATTGGGGACTCCCAACACCTTGTATACCCCCGGCGCCAGGCCGGGGCGCACGCTTTCGTAGACCTCGGCCGGCAAATCGGCCAGCCGGCAGCGGCGCTGCTCACACAGGCGCACCAGCTTGCCAACCGCCTCGTGCGCGGCCCGCATCGGCGTCCCCTGCGCGATCAGATGTTCCATCAGCGTCGTCGCGTCGAGGAAGCCGTCCTCCAGACGGGCGGCGATCGACTCCTTGCGGAAGCGCGTCTCGCGCACCAGCGCGGCCGCCAGCTCCAGTGAGGCCGATACCGTGTCGAAGGCGTCGAACAGCGCTTCCTTGTCCTCCTGCAAATCTCGATTGTACGCGAGCGGCAGCCCCTTCACCAACATCATCAGCCGCTGCAAATCGGCCGCGACCCGCGCCGCTTTCCCACGGATCAATTCCAGCACATCCGGATTCTTTTTGTGCGGCATGATGCTCGACCCAGTGCAAAAGGCGTCCGGCAAGTCGAGGAAACCGAACTCGGTCGTCGTCCACAGCACCCATTCCTCGGCCCAGCCGCTCAGGTGCAGCGCGACGACGGCCAGGCCGAACACGAATTCCAGGGCGAAATCGCGGTCGCTGGACACGTCGAGGCTGTTGGCGGCCACCGCGTCGAAGCCGAGCCGGCGCCGCACGCTGTCGCGGTCGATGGGCAGCGACGTGCCGGCTAACGCGGCGGCGCCGAGCGGCAGCATGTTGACGCGCTTGCGGCAGTCGGCCAATCGGTCGCGGTCGCGCTGGTATTTCTCGACGTAGGCCAGGAAGTAATGGGCCGCCAGCACCGGCTGCGCCCGCTGCATGTGGGTGTACCCCGGCAGCACCACGTCGCGGTCGCGCTCGGCGGAGGCGAGGAGCGCGCCTTGCAGGTCGCGCAGCAGCCCGTCGAGCCGGTCGATGGCGTCGCGCACCCAGAGCTTCACGTCGGTGACGACCTGATCGTTGCGGCTGCGGCCGGTGTGCAGCTTGCGGCCCACGTCGCCCAGTCGTTCGATGAGCGCCCGTTCGATGTGCGTGTGAATGTCTTCCAGCTTCACCGAGAAGGTGAAATCGCCGCGGTCGATCTCCGCGGCAATGTCGTCGAGGGCGCCGCAGATTTGCGCGGCCTCGTCGGCGCTGAGCAGGCCGACCTCGGCCAACATGCAAGCGTGGGCCTGGCTGGCCGTCACGTCGTGGCGGTAGAGGCGGCGGTCGAAGGAGATCGACTCGGTGAAAGCCTCGACGCGGTCGTCGGTGTCGCCGCTGAAACGGCCGCCCCACGTTTTCTGACTCACAGCGCTCTCCCGACGCCGTTTAGCCGCGGTTCGCAGAACCGCGCTCGTCGCGGCGCGGTTCTGCGAACCGCGGCTAAACGGGTTCCGTTTACAAACCCAGTTCCTTGAGTTGCTTCGCGTCCACCGGCGCCGGCGCGCCGGTCATCAGGTCGCGCGCCTTCTGGTTCTTGGGGAAGGCGATCACGTCGCGGATGTTGGTCGTGCCGGTCAGCATCATCGACAGGCGGTCCAGGCCCAGCGCGATGCCGCCGTGCGGCGGGGCGCCGTACTTCAGCGCGTCCAGCAGGAAGCCGAACCGTCCTCGCGCCTGCTCCTCGCTCATGCCCAGCACCTTGAACAGGCGCGATTGCACCTCCGGGTTGTGGATACGAATGCTGCCGCCGCCGACCTCATAGCCGTTGATAACTAAGTCGTAGGCCTTGGCCAGCACCGAGCCGGGGTCGCTTTCCAATTCGTCCAGGTCCTCGTCGCGCGGGGCCGTGAACGGATGGTGGTTCGCCGCCCAGCGCTTCTCTTCCTCGTCCCAGATGAATGAGGGGAAATCAAGCACCCAGGCGATCTTGAATACCTTTTTCGTCGGATCGACCAGGCCGAGCTTCGCAGCCATCTGCGTCCGCAGCGTGCCCAGCGCCTGACAAACGGCGTCCTCTGTGTCCGCGGCGACGATCAGCAGGAGGTCGCCGGGTTGGGCGGCGAAGCGCTCGCGCAGCCCCTGCTGCACCGGCGGCGTCAGGAACTTGGCGATCGACGAGCCGACCTTGTCCGCCTCCACCTTCACCCAGGCCAGCACCTTGCCCTTGAGCTGCCGCACCTGCTCCGCCAGCTCGTCCAGGTTCTTGCGCGAGAATTTCTCCGCCGCCCCCTTCGCGTTGAGGCCGCGCACCTTGCCGCCGGCCGTCAGCGACTCCTTGAACAGCGGGAACTCCATCTGTCCAGCAAGATCGCCAATGTCGGAAATCTCCATGCCGTAGCGGAGGTCGGGCTTGTCGCTGCCGTAGCGCAGCATGGCGTCGGCGTACTTGAGCCGCTCGACCTTCGGCGCCGGCGCCTCTGGCAGACATTTCTCGAAAATGGCCGCGATGAGTCCCTCGATCACCTGGAGGATGTCGTCCTGTTCCACGAACGACATTTCCAGGTCGAGCTGCGTGAATTCCGGCTGGCGGTCGGCCCGCAGGTCCTCGTCGCGCAGGCAGCGGGCGATCTGGAAATACTTGTCGTAGCCGGCGACCATGAGCAGTTGCTTGTACAGCTGCGGCGACTGCGGCAGCGCGTACCACGCCCCCGGCGACACCCGGCTCGGCACCAGATAGTCGCGCGCCCCTTCCGGCGTGCTGCGGCCCAGAAGCGGCGTTTCCAGCTCCAGAAAGCCCTGTTTGTCGAGATAGTCGCGGATGACCTTGTTGAGCCGATGCCGCATCGCCAAAGTGCGCTGAAGCGTAGGCCGGCGCAGGTCGAGGAAGCGGTACTGCAACCGCAGGTCCTCGCCGGCCAGCTCGGGGTCGCCGAATTCGTCCGGCTTCTGAGGAATCGACATCACCTCAAAGGGCGGCGTCGGGCAGCGGTTGAGGACGTGGAATTCCTCGACCAGCACTTCAATGTCGCCGGTCGCCAGCTTGGGGTTGTGCTTGTCCGGCAGCCGTTCGCGGACCTTGCCGCGGATCGCCAGCACCCACTCGCCGCGGGCCTCGTGGGCGACGGCGAACAGGTCGGGCCGATCCGGCTCAACGACGATCTGAGTGACGCCGTAGCGGTCGCGGAGGTCGAGGAAAACCTGATCGTTGTAGGCGCGGGTGGTGTTGACCCAGCCGTTGAGCGTCGCCGTTTGGCCGACGTGTTCCGCCCGCAATTCCCCGCACGTGTGCGTCCGCCGTCGCATCATGACAATCCGCCTTTACGGTTGGCTGAACCTCGATCCACCGGGGCGCAGGCCCTCCGGCGATTATAGAAACGGAGGCGCCGGACGGTATTCGGGTTCGTGGGGGCGGTTGTCCATACAAAGGCGAGATGCCTCCGCTCGCCCGTCATATTCGTCCTCTCCCTCGTTCCCAAGCAGAGCTTGGGAACGAGGGAGAGGACGGCCCAAGGCGAGCGCCGCTTACACTCCATTGAGTACCTCTCATGCACGTCCTCTTGACCGGCGGATATGGCTGTATCGGGAGCTGGATCGTGCGCCAATTGCTGGAGCGCGGCGACCAGGCGTTCATCTACGACCTCAAGGAAGAGCCGTCGCGGATGCGGCTCCTCATGACCGAGGAGCAGGTCCGCCGGGCGGTTTTTGTGCCGGGCGACGTCACCGACCTGGCCGCCCTGCAAGCGGCGATTGAGAAATACGCGATCACCCATATCGTTCATTTGGCCGGGTTGCAGGTGCCGACGTGCCGGGCCAACCCGATCCTCGGCGCCCGCGTGAACGTGCTGGGCACGCTGGCCGTCTTCGAGGCGGTGCGCGCGTTGCGCGGACAGGTGCAACGGCCGGTCTACGCCAGCTCCGCCGCCGTGTTCGGGCCGCCGGACGACTACCCGCCCGGCCCGCTGGCCGACGACGTGAAGCTGACGCCGGCGACGCATTACGGCTTCTTCAAGTGCTGCAATGAAGGCAACGCCCAGGTCTACTTCCGCGACCACGGCCTGTCGAGCATCGGCCTGCGGCCGTGGACGGTCTACGGCGTCGGCCGCGACTTCGGCATGACCAGCGAGCCGACCAAGGCGATCAAGGCCCTCGCCCTCGGCCGGCCGTACCACATCAGCTATGGCGGAATGCAGGACCTGCAATACGTGGAAGACGTGGCCGGGGCGTTCGTGCGCTGCCTGGAGGCGCCGTACACCGGGGCCAAGTCGTACAACCTCCGCGGCGACGTGGTCGGGCTGCCGGCGTTCCATCGGGCGCTGTGCGCGGCGGACCCGCGGGCGGCCAACCTCATCACATTCGGCGAACGGCAGCTGGCCATCGCCTACGACCTCGACGATTCGGCGCTGCACGCGCGATTTGGGGCCGATGCCGCGCACGCCGCTGGAGACGGGCGTGCGGCGGACGCTGGAACACTTCCGCCGGCTGCGCGACGAGGGCCGGCTGGACGCGGCGGACCTGGACGGGTAGCCGGTCAGAACTCCAGCGCGTCGGGCCATCCGGTGGACAGCACGAAGATTTTGCCGTCGCCGATGCGGCCGGTTCGCGCGGCGCGCACGATGCGGTCGGCCACCTCGTCCGCCCTGTCGTCGGGCACGGACACGATGATTTCCACTTTGGGGATGAACGCCATGCTGTATTCGCTGCCCTGGTAGCGGTTGAGGTAGCCCTTCTGCCGGCTGTAGCCCTTGGCCTCGCGCACCACGCAGGAGGCGACGTCCAGCTCGGCGATGGCTCGCAGCACCCCCTCGGCCCGGAACGGCTTGACGACGATGGTGAACTGTTTCATGCCCTTCACCTATCCTTTTCCAGTAATTCCCGGAAACGCCGCAGCTCTTCGCGCCTCTCGCCAGTGACGGCGGGGTAGGACGGGTTCAGGTTGCGCAGGGTCTCGACGATGATCCGGGCCACGGTCAGGCGGGCGAACCACTTGTGGTCGGCGGGGACGGCGAACCAGGGCGCCTCGGCCGTGCTGGTGCGGCGCATCATCGTTTCGTAGGCCGCCTGGTACTCCGTCCAGAGCAGCCGTTCCTTGTAGTCGGTCGGCGAGAACTTCCAGAACTTCTCCGGGTCTTCCAGGCGGGCCAGGAGGCGGCGTTTCTGTTCCTCGCGCGAGACGTTCAGGAAGAACTTGACCACCCGCACGCGGTTGTGCGTCAGATAGCGCTCGAAATTCACCACGTCCTGGTAGCGCCGCTCCCAGAGCGCTTCGTCGGCCTCGCCGGGGCCGAAGCCCTCCGCCGCCAGCAGTTCCGGGTGGACGCGCACGACCAGCATTTCCTCGTAATAGGAGCGGTTAAAGACGCCAATGCTGCCGCGTTCCGGCAGCTTGGCGACGCAGCGCCAGAGGAAGTCGTGAGCCAGCTCGCCGGACGAGGGCTCTTTGAAGGACTGCACCTGGCAGCCGGCCGGGTTGAGGCCGGTCATGACGTGCTTGACGACGCCGTCCTTGCCGCCCGCGTCCGGCGCCTGAATCACGATGAGGAGCGCCCACTCCTTCCAGGCGTAAAGCCGGTCCTGCAGCCGGAACATTTCGGCGAGGTCGCGGTCCAGGTCGGTTCGGGCGGCCTCGGCGGTCAGCCCCGCCGTGTCGGCGGGGTCGCAATCCGCCAGCCGGAAGCGCGCCGGTTCCACGCGGCAGCGGTCGGCGAACATGAATGAGCCTTTCCCCTCGCAAGGAACCATTCCGTCGGATGTGGCGTCCGGCGGACGGGTTCTATCGGGCAACGCGGACATGACGGGTCTCCCTTCGCGCTCCGCAGGGGAAGCCAGGTAGAGAGGCTGGCGCGAACCGCGTACGTATTGCTACGGTAAGCGCTGGTGTGGACGCCTGCAAGCGGCGACGGGGTTTCGACGATGAACGCCCGGCCCGGTGCTCTCGATGACGATGGGCCGTTCGGCGAAAAAAGAGGAGGTTCCTGGGACGGCAGGCGGTATACTCATCCGTGGCCCTCCGCGGCGTCTTTGGTGCAATGCCCTTGAGACGCCGGCCGGGAGTCTTTCCTCTCAAAGCGCTCCATAATCTGGGCTATCCAAGCCCCCATTGCATTGCCAAGGAGACGCCGGATGCCTGCCCCCGATCCCGCGGCGGACTCGGTCTCCAACGCCGACCTGAATGCGACCACGGGGGGCGGACCCCACGCGACCTGGACCGCCGTCGCTCCGGCCGGCACGCAGCGCTACACCCTCGGCGACGAGATCGCGCGCGGCGGCATGGGCGTCGTCTACCGCGCCGCCGACGCCGTCCTCGGCCGGGAAGTCGCCGTCAAGGTGCTGCAGGAGCGCTGCGGCCCCGACTCGGGCACGGCGCGGCGCTTCGCCGACGAGGCGCGCATCACCGGGCAGTTGCAGCACCCCGGCATCCCCCCCGTCCACGACCTCGGCGCCCTGCCCGACGGCCGGCCCTTCCTCGTCATGAAGCTCATCAAGGGCACGACCCTGGCCGCCCTCCTCGCCGAGCGGGCCGACCCGGCCGCCGAACGCGGGCGGTTCGTGGCGGTGTTCGAGCAGGTGTGCCAGGCGCTGGCGTACGCCCACGCCCACCACGTGATCCACCGGGACCTGAAGCCGGCCAACGTGATGGTGGGGGCGTTCGGCGAGGTGCAGGTGATGGACTGGGGGCTGGCCAAGGTGCTGGGTCCCGGCCAGCGACCGAACCACGACCCGGAGGAGACGGCGGGCGGGACGCGGGTGGCGAGCCTGCGGGATTCGGACGGCTCGTTCACGCAGGCGGGGAGCGTTCTGGGGACGCCAGCGTACATGGCGCCGGAGCAGGCGGCCGGGGCGGTGGGCAAGGTGGACGCCCGCAGCGACGTGTTCGGGCTGGGGGCCATCCTGGCGGTGATCCTGACGGGCAAGCCGCCGTTCGCGGCGGGGTCGGCCGAGACGGTTCGGGTGCTGTCGGCTCAGGGGCGCCTGGAGGCGTGCTTCGCGCGTCTGGACGGCTGCGGGGCCGACCCCGAGCTGGTCGCGCTGTGCAGGCGCTGCCTCAGCCCTTCGCCGTCGGAGCGACCGGCGGACGCCGGGGCGGTGGCGCGCGCGGTGGCGGACTTGCGGACGGCGGCGGATGAACGGGCGCGGCGGGCGGAGTTGGACCGGGTGAAGGCGGAGGGGGAGAAGGTCGCGGCGCAGTTGCAGGCGGCGGAGCAGAAGAAGCGCCGGTGGGTGCAGCTGGCCCTGTTCGCAGCGGTCGCGGCGTTGGTGCTGGGCGGCGGGGCGTTCGCCTGGTGGTCCGGCGGCCAGGCACAGGCCGTGCGCGAGCGGCACGGGCGCAACGCCGAGGCGGTGGCGGGCCTGCTGGACCAGTGCGAGGACGCGCTGCGCGGCGGCGACAGTCGCCGGGCGGCCGTGACGCTGGAGGCGGCCCAGAAGCGGGCGGCGGAGGGCGGCGCGGAGGAGTCGGCCGCGCGCTGGACGCGCTCGCGTCCGACCTGGCGCTGTTGCGCGACCTCGACGCCGTGGACCAGTTCCGCTGGACGCCGCTCGACGGCAAATTACCCGACAAGGCGGCCGTGGCGGCGCGCTATCGGGAGGCGCTGGGGAGATACCAGGCGGACCCGGACGCGGCGACGCCCGCCGGCGCGGCGGCGCGGGCGTCCGGCTCGGCGGTGCGGGACAGGATGACCGCGGCCTGGGACCGGCTGTTGCGGCAGGAGAAGACGGCCGGGGTGCGCGCCGCGCTGGAGGCGGTCGATGCGGACCCATACCGCGATGCCGTCCGGGACGCGGTGCTGGCCAACGACGCGGCGAAGATGGCGGACCTGGCGGGGCAGCCGGAGACCCTGGCGCAGCCGCCGGAGTTCGTGGCATTTCTGGGCGAGAGCGAGGTGATCGGTGTGGGACGGCGGCGGCAGTTGCTGGAGGCGGCGGTGGGGCGGCGTCCGGGGGACCTGGGGCTGCTGATGACCCTGGGCTACACCTACCCGACCTACCCGGAAGACAGGACGGGCGAGCGGTTGCGCTGGAGTCAGGCGGCGGTTGCGGCCGCCCCAACCAACCCGACGGCACACAACTACCTGGGGATCGTGCTGCTGTTTGACAGGCAGGACCTGGCCGGCGCGGAGGCGGCCTGCCGCGAGGCCCTCCGACTCGACCCCAAGTTCGCCCTGGCACACGCCAACCTGGGGAACGTGCTGCTGGCCAGGCAGGACCCGATCGGTGCGGAGGCGGCCTTCCGCGAGGCCCTCCGACTCGACCCTAAGGTCGCCGTCGTACACTACAACCTGGGGAGGCTGCTGGTTGGTAAGCAGGACCAGGCCGGCGCCGAGGCAGCCTTCGGCGAAGCCCTCCGACTCGACCCCAAGCTCGCCGCGGCACACTTCGGCTTGGCGACCGTGCTGCTGGCCAGGAAGGACCTGGCGGGCGCGGAGGCGGCCTGCCGCGAGGCCCTCCGACTCGACCCCACGAGCGCCTTCGCACACTACAACTTGGGGTGGATCTTGCAGGAGAAAGGGGACCTGGAGGGGGCCGTCGCCGAGTATCAGAAGGCCCTCCGGCTTGACGCGAAGCAAGCCAACGCCCTGGCCAACCTGCCCCTAGCCGAGCGGATGCGCCAGCTGCTCCCCCGGCTGCCCGACATGCTCGCCGGCAAGGCCGAGCCGGCGACGGCGGACGAGGCGTGCGAGTTCGCCCGGCTTTGCGCCCAGCCATTCCAGAAGCGCTACGCGGCCGCCGCCCGCCTCTTCGACGGGGCCTTCACGGCCGACCCGAAGCTGGCCGCCGACCTCACGCCGGCTCACCGCTACTACGCCTCGACCTACGCCGTGTTGGCCGCGGGCGGCGAGGGGATCGACCCCCCGGCCGACGCGGCCGCCCGGACGGTCCTCCGGGAGAAGGCCTTCGGCTGGCTCCGCGCCGACCTGGACCTGCGCCGGAAGCAGGCCGCCTCGGCGGACGCCGCCGAGCGCGCCACGGCCGCCGGCGCGATGGGCTATTGGCTGGCGGACGCATCCCTGTCGGGGGTGCGCGAGCCGGGGCCGCTGGCGAAGTTGCCGGCCGCCGAGCGGTCGGAGTGGGAGACGCTCTGGGCCAACGTGAAGGCGACCCTGGCCGACGCCCAGAAGCCGCCCGAGTAAAAACATTCTCTGCGGTGAGATTACCGGTCCAGCGGATCGCGTTGAGTGACGGAAGAGGCCAGTTGATTTTGCAGGTTAGGTTGTGCCAGGCGATGCGTGAGACGTAAGCTCTCGGCAGACCAAAGCCGTCGCCTCCGAGGATGGCCGGTTCGATCCAGAGCAGTCTGCTTCCGCTGCTCAGTGACGGTCGATCGACACAAAGGGGGAATCCCGCGACCCTGCCTGCCCGCGTCTTGCGTTTCCCTATTGGTCCCGCCGCCGCGGTGCGCCTAGAATGGTGTGTCCACCAGGAGGAACCAATCCCAACGTGACGCTCGACAACACCCGCGACGAACTGACCGTCCATTCCGAACGCGCCTTCCTGGTCAGCGTGGCCCTGCCGGAACGGCCGTGGGCCGAAGGCGACCCGCTCGACGAGCTGCGCGGCCTGGCGACCACCGCCGGCGCCCTCGTGGTCGGCGGCCTCTGCCAGCGCCGCCTCAAGATCAACCCGGCCACCTACATCGGCAAGGGCAAGGTCGAGGAACTCATCGAGCAGGTCCAGGCCGCCGACGCCGACGTGATCCTCTTCGACAACGACCTGTCGCCGCCGCAGATCCGCAACCTGGAAAAGGCGACCAAGGTCAAAGTCCTCGACCGCAGCGAGCTGATCCTCGACATCTTCGCCACGCGCGCCCGCACCGCGGAGTCCCGGCTCCAGGTGGAGCTGGCCCAGCTGGAATACGCCCTGCCGCGGCTGCGCCAGATGTGGAGCCACCTGGGTCGCGCCGCCGCCGGCATCGGCACGCGCGGCCCCGGCGAGACGCAGCTCGAAGAGGACCGCCGCCTCGTCGATCTGCGCATCCGCGACCTCAAGGCCCGCCTCCACGAAGTGCAGGCGCGCAAGGAGCGCGAGGTGGCCGGCCGCCGGGAGGAACACACCGTCTCGCTGGTCGGCTACACCAACGCCGGCAAAAGCACGCTGATGAACGCCCTGACCGGCGCCGGCGTCTACGTCGAGAACAAGCTCTTCTCGACGCTCGACACGCGCACCCGCCAGTGGCACATCAAGGATTGGGGCCGCGTCCTCCTGAGCGACACGGTCGGTTTCATCCGCGATCTGCCGCACCATCTGATCGCGTCGTTCAAGGCGACGCTGGAGGAGGCGCGCCAGGCCCGCCTGCTGCTGCACGTCGTCGATGCGAGCAACCCGCAGGCCGAGGAGCAGATAAAAGCGGTCGGCAAAGTGCTGGAAGAGCTGGGTTGCCAGGACAAGCCGACGCTGCTGGTCCTGAACAAGGTGGACCGCGTCGCCGACCCGTCGTTCGTGCAGGTGCTGCAATCGCACCACCCCCGCGCCGTGGCGATCAGCGCCGCGACGGGGCGCGGCCTGGAGGAGCTGCAAGACGCGGTGGCGGAGATGCTGGCCGCCGACTTCGCCGAGGCGATGGTCGAGACGGACGCCGGCAACGGCAAGGTGCTGTCGTACCTGGCCGCTCACGCGGAGATCCACCGGCAGGAGTACGACGGCCAGCGGGTGCGCATCCGCTGTGCGCTGCCGCGGCGGCTGCTGCACCACATCCAGGGGCCGGACGTGCAGGTGCAGTTCCTGGACGCCGGCGGGGCGGTGTAGCGCCGGCGAGCGGCGGGCTTTACGCCCGCCGTTTCGGTTTCCGCGTCCCGTTCGGCGGAGGGGCCGGCGCGACCTCGCCGGACAAGGCTGCGCTTACGTCCACCACGAAGCCCGGCAAAAGATGGGATGTGGCCGTCGTTCCCTTACCAAACTTGCCGTGGACGAGGTAGCGCCTGCCGGCCAGGCGGAACACCGTGATCCGTTCATCGCGCGGATCGACGATCCAGTATTCGGGGATTTCGGCCCGGGCGTATTCTTCGCGCTTCTCGATAAGGTCGCGCCGACGGTCCTTGCCCTTGCCGCTCACGACTTCCATTACGAGGTCCGCACCTCGCCAATACTGCTCGCCCATACGTCCCGCATGCTCCTTCCGCATGAAGAGAACATCCGGCTCGCGGAACTTTCGCCGCCAGAGCCGGACGGGCAGCCCCGCCATCAAAACCGTCCCCAGGTCTTTCGCCGTCGAAAAGGCCAGGAGCAGGCCGTACAGGTGAGCCAGGATCAGCTGGTGGGACATCGTCGGCATAGGCGGGAACTCCAGGCGGCCGTTCGAGAACTCCACCAGGTGGTTGGTTTCCAGCGCGAGATACTCCCACTCGCTCCAGGTTCCTTGGGCGGGAAACAATTGGGCTATTCCCCAGGTCGGTTCCGGCTCCCTCTCCGGTCGCACGGGCCGGCTCGGCGCTCGACTCATAGCTTTCCCTCCGTTTGGCGGCTCACGCCAGCAGTGCCTGGATCACCTTCGGCTCGAACACGTCCGTCAGCCGCTCGTCGCGGCCGTTGTGACCGTAGTAGACTTTGCTGTAATCCATCCCCACCAGGTGCGGTATCGTCGCGTGCAGATCGGCGGCAAGCGCCGATAGGCCGGCGGCGGCCAGGAGGACCGGGCAAAGACGCCGGCGCATGGCAGGTTCTCCGGGGGACGGCGCGGCCGGGAGCGTCATGGCGGGCCGATTACCATGATGTCCGCGTCGTGGAGCGTCGGCAAGCGCAAAACGGACGAGCTGGAAGCCCCCTGGAACTCATGATCGCGGCGTCGCCGAATCGGACGCCGCCCACGTGCGGCAGGCTGTACGGCGCCTCCAGCCCGTGTTTCTCCATCAGCCCCACGTCCGCCAGCAGCGCCCGCGCCAATCCATCGGCGACGAGCCGGCCGCCTTCCAGCAGCAGCACGCGCGGACAGGTTTGCAGGATCAGCTCCAGGTCGTGCGACGCGATCACCTTCGTGCCGGGCAGACCGTTGATGAGCCGGATGAACTCGCGCCGGCCGCGCGGGTCGAGGTGCAGCGACGGCTCGTCCAGCAGCAGCACTTGCGGCCGCATCGCCAAAACGCCGGCCAGCGCCACGCGCCGCTTCTCGCCGCCGGACAGGTGAAACGGCGGCCGCTCCTCCAGGCCCGTCAGCGCCACGGCCGCCAGCGCTTCCGCCGTCCGGCGGCGCACCTCGTCCGGCGGCAAGCCGAGGTTCAGCGGGCCGAAGGCCACGTCGTCGAACACCGTCGCGTTGAAGAGCTGATCGTCGCTGTTCTGGAAGACGACGCCGACGCAGGACGGCAGCCGGCGCCGCTGGGCCGGGTCGCGCGGGTCGAGGCCGCCGACTTGCAGCGACCGCGCCTGCGGCGCGATCACTCCGGCCAGGCACAGGAAAAGGCTCGTTTTGCCCGCGCCGTTGGGTCCGATCAAGCCGACGCTCTCGCCGGACGCGATCTCGAAGGAGACGCCGTCCAGGGCGGTCGGCCCCCGCGGGTAGGCGTAGGTCAGTTCACTCACCTGGATGGTGGGGTCGGTGGACACGAACACTCCAGCGATCCGGCGAGCGGCGCGGCGTAAGCCCGCCGGTGAACCTATCACCGGCGGGCTTACGCCGCGCCGCTCTCAAATCACCCAATCCAACACACACACCCCGACGGCTGCAACGACGACGACCACAAACGCCAGCACGTCGGCGACGGTGGTGTGGAAGTCGGACAGCGAGCGGAAGCGGCCGTCGAAGCCGCGGCAGCGCATGGCCTGGCCGACGCGCTCCGCTCGCTCCCAGCCGCGCACCAGCAACGTCCCCGTCACCGCCCCGATGGTGCGGTAGCTGTGGAGGTTGGCCCGGTTGCGGTAGCCGCGCAGCCGCAGCGCGATCCGCAATCGGCCCAGCTCGTCGGCCAGCAGGAAGAGGTAGCGGTAACTGAGCAGCGTCAGCTGCACCAGCAGGCCGGGGACGCGCAGGGCGTGGGCGGCCTTGAGCGTGGCGTCGAGCGGGGCCGTAGCCAGCAGCACCAGGGCCAGCGTCGTCAGGGCGGCCGCCTTGCAGACCAGGACCAGAGCGGTTTCGCCGCCGCGGCCGAAGAACAGCGGCGGCACGGCGAAAACGGCAGCGACCAGCACGGCCGGCGCCACGCGCGTCGCCCACCAGCGCAGGGGCAACCGACCCAGGACGGCCAGCACCACGGCGCCGGCCAGCGCCGCCGCGGCGCCGGCCGGCGTGCGGACCACGGCTGCGGCGACGGCGGCAAGGGTGAGCGCGGCCAGTTTCCAGCGCGGATCGAGCCGACTGAGCGGCGACGCGGTGCGCGGCGGCGGCGTGAAGAAAAGGGTCATCGGCGGCGCAGAAAGGCCCCCGCCGGCTGCGGCGGGGGCCGATGATGGAATGGGCCGCAAGGCTTCGCTCAGCGACGCGACATCGGCGTCCCGTGCGTGGAAGAATGGCCGGATTCCGCACGCAGTTCGGCTTCCGCTTCCGTCCAGTCTTGCATGTCGCAGCCGTGGGCGCAGCCGCGCTTCATCCACTTCTCGTAGGCCCGCTGGGCGATCTTCTCCTGGGGGATGGGTGTCCCGGCGGTCATCGGCGTTTTGGTCTGGGTCTGGGGCGGGGCCGCCGCCCGGGTCTGAGGCGACGAGACGGTGCGCGACATGAACGGTCCTCCTTGAAGGAAAACAGGGTGCGGGTCGTGGGACCCGTCCAGAACACAGGCCGCATTGCACCAGATTGGCGCGACATTCGCAAGCAGAATTCTTGAAACATTGCTTCGGCGCTGAGTTCATGGCAAAAGCCGCCTCGCGCAATAGCCCTTTCGCGGCCCCTGCCGCGTGCTATAGTGGAGAATGGCACGGCCCACCCCATCGCCGGGTTCCCCCCTTTGCCCCCACCGGTGCCTTGTCTTATGACCGACCTATCGGCCCGAACGTGGCAGCTGCATCGCTGGTTGGACCGCGTGCAGGAAGGAGACCTGTCGGCCCGCGATGAGCTGCTTCGCAGCGTCGGCGACCGGCTGGAGCGCCTGGCGCGCAAGATGTTGGCTCGATTCCCCAACGTGCGCCGCTGGGCCGACACTGGGGACGTGTTGCAGAGCGCGCTCATCCGTCTGCTGCGAAGTCTCGAGAAAATCCGGCCCGCCTCGATGCGCGACTTCTTCGGCCTGGCGGCCATGGAGATGCGCCGCGAGCTGCTCGATCTGGCCCGCCGATTCGGCGCCGCCCGTCGTGGGGCGACCGACGGCGCCGGCCCGCTGCCCGGCGACGGTTTGGACATTCCGTGCCCCGACGCGGTCAGCCGGGAGGACGACCCCGCCGATCTGGAGCTGTGGCAACACTTCCACGAGGCGGTCGAGCAGCTGCCGGCGGAGGAGCGGGAGACAGTCGGCCTGCTCTACTACCACGGCTGGTCCCAAATCCAGGCCGCGGAGCTGTTCCAGGTCAACGAGCGGACGATCCGGCGGCGCTGGCGGGCCGCGTGCCTGCGGCTGCAAACCATGCTCGACGGCCGCTTCCCGGGCCTGGACGATGAACGCCCGGCCCGCGCCGGGCCGCGGGAGAGACGGATGAACCACGAGGCGCTCCTGGACGAGTTGCTGTCCCGCTGGCAGGAGCGCCAGGCGCGGGGGCAAGACGTGACGGCCGCCGACCTGTGCGCCGACTGCCCCGATCTGCTGCCCGAGGTTCGGCGCCGCCTCGACGCCCTGCAGCGCATGGAGAACCTGGCCGCCTCGGCCGACCCTCTCGTTACGCTGGATGCCCGGGCGGAGGTCCTCGCCACCGGGCGCGAGCGCTCCGCCTTCGCGCCGCGGGTCGCCGTCCACGTCTCCGGTTACGAGGTGCTGGAAGAGTTGGGTCGGGGCGGCATGGGCGTGGTGTTCAAGGCCCGCCAGACGGCGCTCAAGCGGCTGGTTGCGCTCAAGATGATCCTGACGGGGCCGCTGGCCGACGGGGAGCAGATCGCGCGTTTCCGGGGAGAGGCGGAAGCGCTCGCCCGCCTCAAGCACCCCAACATCGTCGAGATTTATGAGATCGGTGAAGCGGAAGGAAAGCCCTACCTCGCGCTTGAGCTGGTCGAGGGCGGCGGCCTGGACCGGAAGCTGGCGGGGACGCCAATGCCGGCCCGGGAAGCCGCCGGCCTGGTGGAGACGCTGGCGCGGGCGCTGCACTTCGCCCACGTACACGGCGTCATCCACCGCGACCTGAAGCCCGCCAACGTCTTGCTGAGCGCGGACGGCCAGCCCAAGATCACGGATTTCGGCCTGGCCAAGGTGCTGGAGGCGGACTCCGGCGTCACGCGAACCGGGGCCGTGCTGGGGACGCCCAGCTACATGGCGCCGGAACAGGCGGGCGGCGACCTCCCGGCGATCGGCCCGCGCACCGACGTCTACGCCCTGGGCGCCACGCTGTACGAGGCCCTGACCGGCCGGCCGCCGTTCAAAGGCGCCTCCATGCTGGATACGCTGGAGCAGGTCCGGTTCGCGGAGCCGGCGTCCCCCTCCCGCCTGCAGATGAAGTTGCCGCGCGACTTGGCGACCATCTGCCTCAAGTGCCTGCGCAAGGCCCCCGACCAGCGCTACCAAAGCGCCATGGCCCTGGCCGACGACCTGCGCCGCTTCCTCGACAACGAGCCGATCCGGCGCGGCCGGTGGGGGCCGTCGAGCGGCTCTGGCGCTGGCGCCAGCGCAACCCTGCCGTGGCCGCCAGTCTGCTGGCCGTGGGCCTGTCCCTCCTGGCCGCGACCGTGGTTTCCCTCGTCTTCGGCTTCCGCGCCGAACAGGCGCGCCAGGACGAGGCCGCACACGCCCGCAGCGAGGCGGCCGCCAAGCAGGACGCCGAGCAGGCGCGCCAGGCCGCCCAGCGGCAACTGATCGATCTGTCCGCCGCATCCGGGCTGACGGCGGCCAAGGACGACGATCATTCCCTGGCCCTGCTCTGGTTCGCCCGCGCCGTGCAGCTGGCCAAGGACGAGCCGGAACAGCAGGAGCTGAATCGCATTCGCGTCGCCAACTGGCTCCGGCAGGTGTGTTTGCCGGAGGGGGCGTTCGCCGTGGCGGACTTCCGGCCGGCTCAGGACCACTTTCGGACGCTTCAATTCTCGCCGGACGGGAAGTATCTGCTGGTCGCCGCCGGAGCGGGGGACTGCCTGGTCTGGGACCGCCTGACGGGCCGGCTGGTCCCGCTGCCGGACCAGGCGGCGAAGGGCTTGGCCGCGGCCTGGCAGCCGGGGACCGGATGGCTGGCCGTGGCCTGCCCGGACCAACGAATCCGCTGCCTGGCCCCGCCCGAATTCCAAGCCACGGGAGACGAGGCGCCGATGACCGGGGAAGTCGCCGCCCTTGCCTTCAGTCCGGACGGCAAGCGCCTGGCCTGGGGAGGGTCGGACGGCGCCCGCGTCTGGGATTGCGATAAGAATGAGTACGCAACGCCGCTTCTGCTCCACGGAGGGCCGGTCGTCACGGTGGCGTTTAGCGCGACCGGAGAACTGCTGGCCACGTCGGCCCGCGACCTCAAGGCCCGCGTGTTCCGAATCGCCCCGGACGCCGGTGAGCCGTTGTTTCCACCCGTCCGCCATGCCCCTTGGGAGAGCGGGGCGATCCAGAGCGGACCCGACGCCCTGGCCCCCCGCTTCGCGGCGGACGATCAGGTCCTGTTGACCGTGTCCGACAAAACGCTGGTTTGGCGATCCGCCCAGACCGGCAAGCTCCTCCTGTCCAGGACGGCGCCTCCCAGTCAGGACAGCTGGACCGCCTTCGCCGTCGGTCCGAACGGCGCTCAGGTCGCAACGGCGGTGTGGGAGGACGACGGAGCGACTTTGGGACTCCCAGGCCCAGACGCAATTCGCCGTCGTTCCGACGCCCCGCTGGCAGTGGTTCGAGGACTTGGCCTTCACGCCGGACGGCAAGACGCTGGTCACCGGCGGCGTCGATTGCATGGTCCGATTCTGGTCCGTGGACGAACGGCGGAACGGCGACGTCACTGCTTCTTTCCCAGCCATCACGGAACCGACGCCGGTATTGAAGGTCGCCCTTTCTCCGAACGGCGAACATCTTGCCGTTGCGGCGAAGGACGGGACGATCTTTCTCTGGCGCATGCCCCAGGGCCTTCCCACGGCCTACTCGGCGGCGGCCGGCCGGCCCACCATGCCCGTGCTTTCCCCTGACGGCCGACTGGTCCTGCCTCGGAGCACGAATTACCGAGGGGCCGCCCAGTTGACGACGCGGGTTTACGACGCGGAAACCGGCGTCGCCGTCGGCCCGGAACTCGACCCGGGCGGCATCGTGGTGGACGCCGCCTTCAGCCCCGACGGCGCGCTCGTGGCCGTCGCCGCTCTGACCGCGCGAACCCCCGCACAGCGGGACGAGCGCCTGTTCCAGCCGGACGGCAAGGCAGGCAACGTACAAATCTGGGACTGGAAAAACGGGAAAAGGCTGGTCGGACCTATCCCCACGCCGGGCGAACCGCGCGGCCTGGCGTTCCGCCCCAACGGCCGCGCCCTGGCGGTGGTCTGCGCGGACTACCACGTTCTTCTCGTCGATCCGGCGACGGGGGCCGTCACTCATGAACTGGATTCCGGCGCCCGATCCCGGCCGCTCAATGCCAACCTGTGGTGGGGCAACGGCGACGCCCGATTCAGCCCGGACGGGCGCTTCCTGGTGACCTGGGAGCTGGCCACGACCGCGCATGTCTGGGATCCGGACCAGGGACGATTGCTCCACTCCCTGGCCCACATCGGCCGGCTGACGGACGCCTCCTTCAGCCCGACGGACCCGACCCTGTTGGTCACGGCCGCGGACGACATGGCGCGAGTGTGGGATTTGTCCACGGGGAAGCTCCTTGCCCAGCTTCCGGGCACGGGCGTGATGCGGGCCAGATTCTCTCCGGACGGCGCCGAGTTAATCACCGGTTCCGCCGACGGAATGCTTCGCGTTTGGGACTGGCGGACGGGCAAGTTGAAGGAGGGTTTATTGCTGCACTATGCTTCCGGCTTGATGGACTTCGGCTTCAGCGCGGATCGTCGCTGGCTGATCACCATCGGGACGCCGGACTTGCAGCTGATTGACTGGCGGACGAAGTCCCCAGCCGGGCCGCTGTGGAAGACGCACCGGGGCATCCAGTACGCCCTGAACGTCCCGGCCGGCGACCGCCGGGCGATCGTCGGCGGCTTTTCCGGCGCCCTGGTCGGCTACGACCTGGCAACGATGACCATTCCGAACACCGCATCGGCCGAAGAACTCATCCGGCTGGCCGAGGCGGCGGCCGGTCGGCGCATCCTGAACGAAGGGAACGTGGTTCCGCTCACCAGCGCCGAATGGGTTGATCGCTGGCAGGACCTGCGTCGGAAAAGCGATTCGCTGCATACTTTGGCGCCGTAAGCCGACCGACGAGCGCACGGTCTCCGGCCGTCGTCGCGCCGCCCTCCGCCCGGTGGGGGAAATCGTTGACAAACCCGCCTCCTAGGTTACGATGAATTTATGCTCCGTTGATACCCACCTGGCATGTGAAGTGCGCCATTAGGGCGTGGCCCGGGCGCCCGCCTGCCTTGGCGGGTTGGCGGGGGGAACGCAAGTCCCTGGCAAAACAGGACATTCACCCGCCAAGCCGCCTTTCGCCGATCCGTCTTGGCGGGCGAAGATTGGTGGGATTGCCGGCCGGAAGCGTCCGATCGGCGCCGCAAGGCCGCCCCGCGCGGGGTTGCCAAGGAGCATAGAATTTACTGAGCAAGCCTGCTCGCCCAGGCCAGCGCCGGCTAATCCCGAGATTGTTCCATGTCGCCGCCTTCGCGTCCTTCTTCCGAAAACCAAACGGCGTCTTCCACGGAAGCGCTGCCTGAGACGCCGTCCCATCCGGTCCCGCCGAATCCGCCTGCCGACGACGATGGGACCGGCACGATCTTCCAGGCCGATGCGCCCCGTCGCGCAACGGACCAAACCGAGTTTCAGCCGCCCCCCGCCCGCCAGCAAGCCGCGGACCTCAGCGGGACGCTGGTGCAGCGCCTGGGCGACCGGCTGCTGTCGGAGACGATCAGCCGCCGGATGCAGGCTGCGGGATACAAGATGCTCAAGCCGATCGGCGAGGGCACCTACGGGGCCGTCTGGCTGGCCCAGGAGAACGCCACGGGCGTCAAGGTGGCGATCAAGTTCTTCGCGCATGGCGCGGGCCATCGCTGGGAGATGCTTCAGGAGGAAGTGAAGCAGCTGGCCGCCCTCGACGCGGCACAGGGCATCATCCACCTCAAATACGCCGTCGCCGACGCCGAGCCGCCCTATTACGTCATGTCCTACGCCGAGGGCGGCTCGCTCGCCCAGCGGCTGGAGAAGGGGCCGCTGCCGGTCAACGAGGCGCTGGCCATCTTCCAGGAGATCGTGCAGGCGCTGGCCTACGTCCACGCCCACGGCATCCGCCATTGCGATCTCAAGCCCGGCAACATCCTGCTGGACCGCCTCGGCAAGCCGCTGGTGGCCGACTTCGGTCAGGCCCACCTGTCCAACGACGCCACGCCGGCCCTCGGCACTTTTTTCTACATGGCGCCGGAACAGGCCGACCTGGGCACTCAGATCCCCGACACGCGCTGGGACGTGTACGGTCTGGGCGCCCTCTTCTACGCCATGCTCACCGGCGAGCCGCCGCGGAAGGACGTCCACCTGAGCGGCGAGCTGAAGAACACGGTCGAGCTGGACCACCGCCTGCGCCGCTACCGTGAGGGGATCGCCCACACGCTGAAGCCCACCGCCCACCGCCGCGTCCCCGGCGTGGATCATCGCCTGGCCCACATTATCGACGCCTGTCTGGAGCTCGATCCGAAGAAACGTCTGCCGAGCGCCGAGGCGATCCTCCAGGCGCTGAAGCGGCGGCGCACGCGGATTCGCCAGCGGCCGCTGTGGGTGGCGGGCGTCGTGGCGCCGCTGCTGATCCTTCTCCTGATGTCGCTGGCCGGCTACTGGCTCTTTGGGAAAGAACTGAACGATTCCGAAAACCTGTTGATCGGGCAGGCGCTGGAAGGCGACAAGGTGACGGCCCAGCTGGCGGCGAGCGGTCTGAACACGGGATTCCCTGACCGGATTCAGCGGCTGGAGGCGCTGGCGAGCGGCAAAACGGGCGAGGCGCTGCGCCCGCTCCTCAAGAAGCCCCTTGGCCAGGCGGTCGGCGACGAGGACATCGGGAAGGTTCTCCAGGAGATGACGGGTCACGAGGGCGGGCCTACTCAGCGCTTCAGCGGTCTGTTGGTGGCGGATCGCGAAGGCCACATCCGATGGGAACTCATCAAGGATTCCGACGGCGGCTGGGCGCCCCCGCCCGACCGGGCCGAAGTGTGGGCGAAGAACTGGTCGTGGCGGGAATGGTTCAACGGACACGACGACCTCGACCAGGGCGCGCTTGCGGATCCGCTCTCGGCCCCTCACATCTCCCAGGCCTACACGCCGGTGGTACAGTGGCGAGGCGATTGCCTCATCAACATCTCCGTCCCCATTCGGGACGGGAAAGACGGGCCTGTCCTGGGCCTGCTGGTCGGGAGCATTCCCTGGGACACCTTCAACAACTGGCTGAAAAAGACCGAGATTCCCCGCGGCCAGCTGGTCGTGTTCAACGACCGCGGTCAGCCGCTCAGGCACAAGGGCGACGGCCCCGCCGCCGACGGGCCGCCCGAGGCCGGCTCTCCGAAGTACGCCCGTGAGCTGGCCGCCCAGCTGACCACGCGGAACAAACCCGCCTCCGTGGACTCCTTCAATGACCCTTTCCCCGGGGGAGAAACGGGGTTGTTGGCCAGCTACGAACTATTCGACCCCAACCCGGCGGAAGCGAAAGGGGACAGCCCCCTCGGGGGCTGCTGGGGCGTGGTCGTGGAGCAGGACCGGGAGCAGATCCTGGCCCCGGTGGCGCGGCTGCGGGAGCGCGTGTTCTTCGCGGGGAGCTTGGTCCTGGTCGGCGCCGTGGTGCTGACCGGCGCCGTGTGGTGGTTGCTGATTCGCCTGCTGCGGCGCCAGGAGCGATTGGGGCAGGGCTGATCGAAAGGGACCGCGCTCATGTCCAACCCACCCGGCGACGCCGCCGATCCGCATCCCCGCATCGTTGACAAACCCTCTCCGCGAGTTACGATAACCGCAGCGGATCGGGGCGCCGTCGGCGTGCGGGCCGATGGTGTGTCGCGGCGTCAGGTCCGGCGGGTGCGGCGATGGGAGCGGATAGCGCATGGCTGAACTCGAAGCACGATTCGAGAAGGATTCGACGAAGGGGTGGCGCCATCCCCTGCCCCAGGGCAAAGAGATTACGCTCGGACGAGTGGCCGGGCCGGATGCGTCCGACTGGGCCGCCGACTGGGACGTTCACATTTCCGGCGTCCATGCCGTGCTGCGCTGGGACAAGGAAAAACTCACCGTCCGCAAGGCCGTCAAGCCCCGGCCGCCGCGCAACCCCATTTACTTCAAGGGCGCCGAGGTCCAGGAGGCCGTCCTGGCGCCCAACGAGTGCTTCGTCATCGGCGGCACCACCTTCACCGTCATCGGCGAGCCGTCCGTCGTCGAGCAGACGCCGCTCAACCCCGCCCTCACCGAGCTGACCGTCAGCCGCGGCGAACTCAAGGAGCTGCGCTTCCTCGACGCCGACCGTCGCATCGAGGCGCTCGCCGCCCTCCCCGAAGTCATCCGCTATTCCCCCAGCGAGTCCGAGTTGGAACAGCGCGTGGTCCGCGTTCTCCTCGACGGCATCCCGAACGCCCAGGCCGCCGCCGTCGTGACGCTCCTGAGCGGCTCGTCCAACGACCTCCGCGTGGCTGTCCGCTGCGCCGAGGGCCGCCTGGGCGAGATCTCCACCTTCAGCCCCAGCCGCCGACTGGTTTACGAGTCGCTGCACCATGTCCGCCAGGGCGTCCTGCACGTCTGGAAGCGCGACCAACCCCCCTCCGAGGACTCCGGGTTCAGCCTCCAGGACCCGCGGATGAACTGGGCCATCTGCACGCCGCTGCCGGACGAGCCGGCGCCCGGCTGGGGCCTGTACATCGCCGGCGGCCTCGAGCGCAATCTGAGTTCCGACGAAAGCGTGGCCAAGGACCTGGAACTCAAGAGCGACCTCAAATTCGCCCAGCTGACGGCCGACCTGTTCGGCGCCCTTAGGCAGGTGCGCCACCTGCAGCACCGCACATCGGTCCTGTCCACCTTCCTGTCGCAGCAGGTGCTGATCGCGCTGGCCAACCAGAACATCGAGGAGGTGCTGGAGCGCCGGCCGATCGACGCCACCGTGCTGTTTTGCGACTTGCGCGGCTCGTCGCGGATCGTCGAGGAGGGCCAGGGCGACCTGATGGGCCTGTGGGACAAGGTGAGCGAGGCGCTGGGCGTGATGACCGAGGCCATCACGCACGAGGGCGGCGTCATCGGCGACTTCCAGGGCGACGCGGCCATGGCGTTCTGGGGCTGGCCGCTGCCCGCCGAGGATCAGGTGGAGCGGGCGGCGCGGGCGGCGCTGGCCATCCGCCGCCGCTTCGCCAAGATGGCGCAGCAGAAGGGCAACCGCCTGGCGAATTTCGCGTGCGGCCTCGGCCTGGCGCACGGCCCGGCCATCGCCGGCCGCATCGGCACGCCCGATCAGTTCAAGGTCGGCGTCTTCGGCCCGGTCGTCAACCGCGCCGCCCGCCTGGAGTCGCTGACCCGGCGCTTCGACGCATCGATCCTGGCCGACGAGGACGTGGCGGCCCGCCTCAAGAACGCCGGCGACCTGCTGCGCTGCCGCCGCCTGGCGCGGGTGCAGCCATACGGGATGACCGAGACCTTCTTTGTCAGCGAACTGCTGCCGCCGGCCGCGGTGGAACCGGGCGGCCTGAACGAGCCGCAGCGGCTGGATTACGAGGCCGCGCTGGAAACTTTCCTCGAAGGCCGCTGGCAGGACACGCCGCGCTACCTCCGCTTCCTGATGCACGACGGGGCGAGCAAATTGCTCCTGAACTACATCCGGGAACGCCCCAAAGGGCCGCCGGACAACTGGGACGGCGTCATCCGCATGGAAAGCAAGTGACGGGGGGGTCAGAGCCGCGATCGTAAGGGAGCGGTTTGGATTAAAACCGCTCCCTCACGGTCGCGGCTCTGATACAAGAACACGCTCACTTCCCCGGCGGCTCCCACACCGGATCGAAGACGCGGTCGCTTTGCACGAGGGCCGTGCTGGCACGCGACAGCAGCAGCAGCAGCGGGCCGTCGTAGGGATGCTCCAGAAGCAGCTTACCGGCCCGGCTGGCGGCGAGGGCGAAGTGGTGCTCTCCAGCTCCTCGAGCGCCGCCTCCGACTCCGCGAAGAACTGCCGCCGCATCTCCAGCCCCGCCGACTCTACCTCATACAGATCCACCGGCGCCGCAATGTTGACGACGCGCACCCGGACCACGCGGCGGGCGATGAAATCGTCGCCGAGCTGCTCGCGCGTGGCCCGCGTCACCAGCAGCGAGCGCTGGAGGTACTTGGTCAGCCCCTGGACGCGGCTGCCGAGGTTGACGGTGTTGCCGAGCGGGCCGTACTTGAACTTGAAGGTCGAGCCGGTGTTGCCGACCTGGGCCGGGCCGGTGTTGACGCCGATGCCGATGCGGGTTTCCGTCCCCAGCGACGCCTGCCAGCGCGCGTTGACGGCCGGCAGGGCGCCGAGCATGGCCAGGGCCGCGCGCACCGCCCGTTCGGCTTGGTCGGGCTGGTTCTCCGGCGCCCCCCACATGGCCATCACCTCGTCGCCGACGTAATCGACCAGCACGCCGGCCTCGTCCAGGACGCGGCCGGACAGCTCCGTCATCACGTCGTTCATCCAGCGCAGGCTGCCGGCCGGCCCGAGCTTTTCGCTGACGCCGCTGAAGCCGCGCACGTCGCAGAAGAGCAGCGTGACGCGGGCCTCGCGCCCTTCCAGCAGGGTCTTGTCGCGGACGAGCCGGCTGGCCAGGTCGGGGCCGAAGAACTGTTCGAGCTTGAGCATCTGCCGCTCTTGATCCTGACGAGCCAGTCCCGCCGCCACGCCGCAGGCCAGCAGATCGACGAGCGCGGCTTCGAGCGCGCCGCTGGCATGGAGGGGGACGGCGAACGCCCGCCGGCGTTCGCCGTAGAGGGCGCCGACGACGGCCTCGCCGGCGTCGAGGAGCGGGGCCGCCACGACGGTCTGGAGCGGGGCCAGGCTGGGCGTGTCGGCGGCGCCGGAGCGCCGGCCCTGCTGCCAGAACGTCTTCTTCTTGGCCCGCACTTCATCGAGGACGCGCTGGCTGGGCCGCCAGGGTCGGTCGCCCGGCGGCCCGTCGCCGTGGGCGGCGGCGACGCCCCAGTCGTCGCCGTCGAGGAGGAGGACGCGGCCGACTTCGAGGCCGACGATCTGGACGAGGGCCTCGGCGGCCTTGTTGAGGAAGTCGGCGGCGCCGACGGTGGCCTGGAGGACGCCCATAGTGGTCTGGAGCCAGCCGATCATCTCCTTGAGCTGCGGCCCGCTGAGTCCGGGCAGCGTCCGGAGGCGGTTGGAGAGGTCGGCGAACCGGCCGGGTCCGATGGTGTGTTCTTCGAGGCTCTGGAGGACGGGCTGCATTTCGGAGTCGTCGCTGACGCCGACGGTGCGTCCGGGCAGGGCGAAGGAGAACGGCGGAGTGATTTCGGCGGCGGCGCCGGGCGCGAGAGAGCCTCCGGTGACGGCGGCGCAGGGGAGGGCCGCCTTGCTGCGGTTGGTGAGCCGGACGCGGCCGGAGGGGAGCGGTTCGAGGAGGGCGTGTCGGCGAGAAACGTTGTCCACTTCATTCTGCCGAGCGACGATGAGGCGGGGCGGCCCGGAGTCGTTGGCGGTCTGGAAGGCGTACGGCTCCGGCTCGCCGGCCTGCTGGCGTCCCAGTTCGATGGGGCCGGTCAGCCGGCCCTCGAAGGGCGGCTGATCGGCTTCGGCGATACGGATTGTCAGGGGATCGGGCATGGCGGCAATCGGTGAATGTCACGGCGCGTCGGGGCGGACGGGCGGCGAAGTCAGGTTGAGGTCGGGGCGGCGTTTCTGGGCCCAGGCGACGAACTCCCACTGGTCGGCGAAGGTTTGGCCGCATTGCCAGCCGAGCTGGCGGACGACCGCTTCGCCCGCCGGCTGCTGGCAAGTCGGCATTTTGAGCAGGTCCACCAGCTGCTGCTCCGTGAAACGTCCCGGCAACGGCCGCGACGCATCCGCCAATTCCGGTAGGTCCACCCACAGGTTCGGCAATACAGCAGCGTCGCCGGCGACCCGGGCGAGAATTCCGGCTCGCCGTGGAACCTCGTCCGGCCCCACGCTCGTTACAAGAGCAATAACGGCCCGCGCCAGGTCGGCCTGTTCGTTGTAGAAGGTGAGCCGGCCCATCGCCTCCACCGCCTGCTGGGCTGCCGCAGCCGCCTGTTCCGTGCCCAGGCGCGGCGCGACGTACACCAACACCTCTCCCGACATCGTCAGGGCGGCGGACGAGCCGGCCGGCTTGCTCATCACTTCCACGGCTTGCCGGGCGGCGGCGGACGAAAGCCGCGCCGCCTCCTCCGGGCCCAGTCGCGGCGCCAGCGCCGCCTCCGCCCCCGCGAGCGCTGCCAGGCGGTACGGGTCTTTCGTCCTGCCCATCGTTTCCTGGACCCGCCGTACGGCGGCGGACGAATCCTCCAGACCCAGCCACGGCGCCAGGAACACCACCGCCCCCGAAAGAGGGGAGAGATAGTAGTCGTTGTCCGCCTTGCTCATCGCGTCCAGCACCTTCCGGGCGGCGGCGGATGCAAGCCGGGCCGCCTCCTCCGGACTTAGCCGCGCCGCCAGGGCCGCCTCCGCCTGCGCCAGGCCGCTCACGGCGTAGGGGTTGGTCGCGCTGCCGAGCGCCGCCATACACAGCTGGGCGGCCGCGGCCGCCTCCTTCAAGGCTAGCCGCGGCGCCAGCGCCTCCGCCGCCCGCACGAGGTCGCTTAGGGAAAAGACATCGGTTGTCCTGCCAAGCTCTTTCAGGATCTGTTGGACGGCCGCAAGCGCGTCCTCCGAATCCAGCCGCGGCGCAAGCGCCGCCACCGCCCTCGCCAGGTAGCCCACGGTGAGCGAGTCTTTCGTTTTGCCCATCGCGTCCAGGAACTGCCGGGCGGCGGCGCACGATTGCTCCGTCCCCAGCTGTGGCGCCAGGAACGTCACTGCCAACGCCAGGCTGCCCGGGCCGCTGGGTAAAGTCGTGGCGGCCATCGACTCCAGGATCCTCCGGGCGGCGGCGGACGAAAGCCGCGCCGCCTCCTCCGGACCCAGCCGCGGCGCCACGGCCGCCACCGCCTCCGCCAGGTAGCTCAGGGCGCCGGGATCGGTCGTGTCGCCCATGGCACCCAGCGCCCGCAAAGCCGCCGCGGACGAAAGCCGAGCCGCCTGCTCCGGGCTTAGCCGCGCCGCCAGCGCCCCTTCCGCCTCTGCCAAGGAGCGCAGCACCAATGGGACGGTCGTCACGCCCATCGCATCCACCGCCTGCCGGGCCGTCGCCTCCGCCTCCTCCGGGCCTAGCTGCGGCGCCAGCGCCGCGACGGCGAGTGCGAGGCGGCGCAGGGTACGGACGTCGGACGCCCTGCTCATCCCCTCCACGGCCTGGCCGGCGGCCGCCTTGGCGAATCCGGGACTCCAACCACGCAGGCCTGGACCAATCAACACGCATTCCGTCCGGATACCGAAATCGCCCTCCGGGTCAGCCAGCCGGGACAGCAGTATTTCCTCCGTTCGCGCCCTCCTGGCCAGGTCCAGGCCGATCGCCGCATGCAAGGCCATGTCCGCCCGATAGCGCAACTGCCGGCTCGTCGCCAGGTGCTGGAGCGCTTGCTCCACGAACTGCATCCGAACCCGACTCTGTTCGTGCGGTAGACGGGCCAACTCCCACAAAGCCTCGACCTCTGGATCGGCGACCACGTCCTCCTGATGTCCGAGTGGTCGCAGCAGACTTCGGGCCAGCGTTTCTTCCAGCCGCTTGTTCGAGTCGTCGAGCTGCTTCTGCTCTTCCTTGACCGTCCGCAGGGCCTCGTTGGCGTCCTTCTCGTGGTGCTGCGCATCCACATAGTTGGCGTTCGACGTGACGGCGAAGTACGTCGAGACGCCCGTCCCAACCAGCAGGGCCGCCAGGAAAGCCGCCAGCGATCCGCTTGCGGCCGGGCTGCGCTTGCACCACGACCAAGCCCGCTCCATCCGACCCACTGGCCGTCCCTTCACCGGCTCTCCCTTCAGCCAGCGCTCCAGGTCCTCCGCCAGCGCCTCCGCCGACCCGTAACGCCGCGCCGCATCCTTCGCCAGACATTTCAGACAGATCGTCTCCAGGTCGCGCGGCACGCCCGGCCGCACCTTCGACGGCGGTGCCGGCTCTTCCGTCAGCACCTGCTTCATCACCACGCCGGCCGCCCCGCGGAAGGGAGCCTGGCCCGCCAGCAGGGCGTACAGCACGCCGCCCAGCGCGTATACGTCCGCCGCTGTCGTTAGCCGCTTCTCGCCCCGCGCCTGCTCTGGCGCCATGTATTCCGGCGTCCCCGCCCCCTGCGACTGCGACGCCTCGCCCTCCGCACCGAGCCGCTTGGCCAGGCCGAAGTCGGCCACATGCGGCTGCCCGGCCGCGTCCAGCAAGATGTTACCCGGCTTCAGGTCGCGGTGCAGCAACTGCCGCTGGTGCGCGTAATGCACCGCCCGCGCCGCCGTCGCCATGAGACGCGCCGCCGCTTTATAGTCGTTTTGATATCGGTCAAGACGCTGATTGAGGCTGCCGCCCTCGACCAGCTTCATCGTGAAGAAGTGCAGGCCGTCGTGTTCGCCGACCTCGTAGACCGGAACGATGTTCGGATGGTCCAGCCGCGCCGCCTCGTTGGCCTCCTGACGAAAGAGGCGGACGTCCTCCTCCGTGGCCAGCTGACCCGACCGGATCACCTTCAGCGCCACCAGCCGTTCCGGCGTGAACTGCCGCGCCTTGTAGACGACGCCCATGCCGCCGCGACCGATCTCCTCCAGCAGCTCATAACCGCCGAAGCGGCGCGGCAGACGGGCGGCGGGCGCCTCCGGCGTCGGCGGGTAGACCGTGGCGTCGGGGTCGGCCGGGGTGTCGGAATAGCGCGTGGCGAGCGGGTCGGCGGGCGGCGTCGCGTCGTAGCGCGTCGCGGCCGGGTCGGCGGAAGGGGACGATTGTTCCGGGGCGTCGTCGTGCGGGGCGGACATGAGCGCGGCTCCCTGGCGGCAATGCAAATCAGGTATGGTTCCCACGATACCGCCCGGCCCCCGCGCCCGCCAGGAAAAACGCCCCTACCCACGCTGCCGGCGAGCCGGCCGTCAGGGGGCGCGAGGTCCCTGTGTTTCGGCTTCGCACGTCTTCACCCAACCGGAGGCCGACCAGCATGCGGCCGCAACGCGCTTGCCGTCTGGGCTGAACGCCACCGACCAGACCACGCCGCGATAGTCGTGCGGGATCGCAACTTCCTTGCCCGTGGCCGCGTCCCATATTCGCACCGTCTTGTCGTCGCCCCCGGAGGCGATCCGGGCCCCGTCCGGCGACCACGCCACGCAATGAACGCGGTCCTCATGTCCCGTCAACGTCATCAATTCCCGGCTCTGGAACAGCGACGACGCATGATCGGGGTCCACGTCCCAGACCTTCAAGGTATGGTCCCAGCTTGCCGAGACGAGACGCTTGCCGTCCGGGCTGAACGCCAAGGAAGGGATGGCGCCCTTGTGGCCTTTCAAGGTCATCAGGGATTTCCCCGTGGCCGCGTCCCAGACGATCACCGAGCGATCCGTCCGGCCCGACGCCACCCGTTTGCCGTCTGGGCTGAAGGCCACAGACACCGTCGGGAACGCATAACCCGCGCACGTGGCCAGCACCATCCCCGTCTCGGCGTCCCAGATTTTCACCAGGCCGTCCCAGCCGGCCGACGCCACGCGCTTGCCGTCGGGGCTGAAGGCCACGCCCTGGACGGGGGCCGTGTGCCCGACGAGGGTGTGCAGCACGTTCCCCGTTTCCGTATCCCAGATCTTGATCTTGTAATCCCAGCCGGCCGAGGCGAGGCGCTTGCCGTCGGGGCTGAAGGCCACGCCCCAGACGGACCCGTCATGGCCGGCGAGCGTGCGAATCGCCTCACCCGATTGGCCGTCCCAGAGGCGTATGGTGCGGTCCATGCCGCCCGAAGCGAGGTAGCGGCCGTCGGAACTGAAGGCGACGCTGTTGACGTGGTCGGTGTGTCCGCCGAGGGTGAACAGGCCCGGCTCGCTCTGCAACTCCAGCGGCGCGGCCTCCCAGATCCGCGCCGTCGAATCGAAACTGGCCGAAAGAAGCTCCCGACCGTCGTGGCTGAAGGCCACGCTCCAGACCATGTCGGTGTGGCCGCGCAGCGTGATTTTGATCTTGCCGGTCGCCGCGTCCCACACCCGCACCGTCTTGTCAAAGCCCCCGGAGGCGATGCGCCGGCCGTCGGGGCTGTAGGCCACGCCGAGGGCCGAGCCGATGTGGCCCCGCAGCGTCAGGAAAGCGGCGCCGGTGGCCGTGTCCCACACGCGGACAGTGCCGTCTTCACCGGCCGTGGCAAAGCGGGCGCCGTCGGGCGCGAATGCGACGTCAACCACCGGCGCGGGGTGGGCGTCGATGGTGCGAATTTCCGCGAACGTGGCCGCATCCCAGAGTTTGACGGAGCCGTCCGTGCTGGCCGAGACGATGAGGCGGCCGTCCGGGCTGTAGCGCAGCCGGTGAATGTGGCTGGCGTGGCCGTGCAGGGTCTGGATCACGTCGCCCGTCTGTGCGTCCCAGACCACGAAGCTGTGGTCCTCGTTGATGCTCGACGAGGCGATGCGCTTGCCGTCCGGGCTGTAGGCCAAGGAAAGAAGGACGCCCTCCTGTTTGTCGAACGTGAGAACGTCTTTCCCCGTCTCCGCATCCCAGATTTTCACGCTCCCCCATGACTTCTGATTGTCGAGCAGGTTCGGAAGGAAGCTGCCGGAGGCGATGTGACGGCCGTCCGGGCTGAAAGCGAGACACATGACCGGAAGGCGGGGGGCGCCCGGCACGGGGATCGACAAGGGTTGATGGCCGCTGTACGTGAGCAGGACGCGGCCCGTGGCGGCGTCCCATACCTTGACCGTGCCGTCCACGCTGGCGGTGGCGACGCGCCGGCCGTCGGGGCTGAACGCGGCCATCCACAGGCCGGCGGCGTGTTGGGCGAGCGGCGGGCGGCCGCCGTCGCGCAGGCGCATCAGATAGTCCCACTCCCAGCCGCGCAGGCGTTCCGGGCACTGTTTCAACAGGTCGTCGGCCAGATCGACGTCCTGGCGTGTGGGAGTCAATTCCCGCACCGCGAGGGAGATGTTCCTGTCGTAAAGCTCATCTTCGAGAACGGAACGGGCCTGGGCTTCCCCGTCTGCTTTGGCGCTATAGAGAAACGCAGCGACGGTGGCGCTGACGGCGGCGAGGATGAGCAGCGCGGCCGCCCCGGCGGACAGGGCGGCCGCCGCCGGGTTGCGCCGGCACCACAACCAGGCTCGCTCCAACCGCCCGACGGATCGCCCGTGGATCGGCTCGCCGCGCAGCCAGCGATCCAGGTCCTCGGCCAGCGCCTCCGCCGAGGGATAGCGGCGGGTCGGCTGCTTGGACAGGCACTTCAGGCAGATCGTCTCCAGGTCCCGCGGCACGCCCGGCCGCCCCTTCGAGGGAGGCGCCGGCTCGTCGGTCAGCACCTTCTGCATAGTGGACCAGGTGGAAGCCTCGCGGAACGGCGGCCGGCCCGCCAGCAGCGCGTACAGGACGCCGCCCAAGGCGTAAACGTCCGCCGCCGTGGTCAATCGCGTGTCGCCGCGCGCCTGTTCCGGCGCCATGTACTCCGGCGTGCCCGCCCCCACCGACTGCGACGCCTCGCCCCCCTCGCCCAGCCGCTTGGCCAGGCCAAGGTCCGCCACGTGCGGTTGACCGCCCGCGTCGATCAGGATGTTTCCCGGCTTCAGGTCGCGGTGCAGCAACTGCCGCTGGTGCGCGTAATGCACCGCCCGCGCCGCCGTCGCCGTGAGCCGCGCCGCCGCTTTATAGTCGTTTCGATATCGGTCAAGACGCTGATTGAGGCTGCCGCCCTCGACCAGCTTCATCGTGAAGAAGTGCAGGCCGTCGTGTTCGCCGACCTCGTAGACCGGAACGATGTTCGGATGGTCCAGCCGCGCCGCCTCGTTGGCCTCCTGACGAAACAGACGGACGTCCTCCTCCGTGGCCAGCTGACCCGACCGGATCACCTTCAGCGCCACCAGCCGCTCCGGCGTGAACTGCCGGGCCTTGTAGACGACGCCCATTCCGCCGTGACCGATCTCCTCCAGCAGTTCGTATGCGCCGAAGCGGCGCGGCAGGCGGCCGGGGACCACGGCGCCGGCGGCGGCCGGCGTGTCCGAATAGCGGGTGGCGACGGAATCGGCGGCCGGGGTGTCGGTGTAGCGAGTTGACGCGGGATCGACGGGCGGCGTGGCGTCGTAGCGCGTGGCGTCGCGGTCGGCGGACTTGGGCGCCTTCTCGGGGACGGCATCGTGCGGGGCAGACATGAGCGCGGCTCCGTAACGGCGTTGGCAAGGTGAACCGTGTTCACGATAACGCCGCGGGCCGCCGCCTGCGAGCCAAAAACGCCGCGCCGCCCCGCGCCGCGCAGTCAGGGCAGCAGCTTCGCCAGTTCGGCGAAGGCCTCTTGGACGATTTTCGGATCGTAGTCCGCCGTCTGTTTCAGCACTTCGGGTAGGAACTTCTCGATCTCGCCTTGTCGCCACGCCGCAGCCCCTTTGGGATCTTTGTCGTACACTTCGGCGGCGTTCGCGTTCGGCAGATTCAGACTCAGGGCGGTTTCGAGCTTGTCCAGCTGCGCCTTGATGGCGGCCCCCTTGTCCTGCAACGCGCCGCCCAGCTTGGCGGCTTCGGGGTCGTCCTTCGATTCCTTCAACGCGCGTGACAGGTCATCATAAATGGCGCGGAAGGTCCACGCGGTCTGGCGGGCGCCGTCGAAATCCGGCGTCTTTCCGGGGGCGGGGTTGGCCGCATCCGTCGCCAGTTGCTTCAGCAGAGCGAGGGCCGCCTTCGTGTCATAGCGGGTCGCGGCGCCGTCGGACTTGGTCAGCCCGGCGATCAGCTTGTCGTCCGTCCACTGCACGAGCGCCTGGCCCGCTTTCGCAACCTGGCCGGCGTCGCCATACGGCCGGCTTGTGAAGGCGGATCGCAAGTCTCCCATTTGGGCCGTGAATTCGTCCCGGAGCGTCTTGCGGCCGTCCTGCGTATCGCCGGCGTACCAGAGGCACAGATCCAGCCCCGCGGGGGACCAGCGGCGCAGGCCGGGCCTGCCGGGCGGGCCTTCGTAGCCGGCCGTCTGCCGCCAGCTCGGCTGCTTGAGGTCGTGGTGGCAGGCGCTGCAATCGAACAGCGCGAAATCCAGCCCTTCTGGTCGGGCGGTGTCTGCTCGGCCTTCTTGGCCAGGAGGTTCACCGCCTCGCGGAAGGCCGCGGCCTCTCCCACTACCGCGAGCTTCGTCTGTTCCAGTTCGCGGGGGTTCCAATGGTAGTCCTGAGCCTGCATTTCCGGGGTCTTCTCGTTCATCAACTGCCAGTGCCGAGGGAGCGAATTGCTGAAGGCGGCCGTCTCGAAGGCCGGCAGCGGGGGATGCCCACCTGCATACATGGCGTGGTTCACGAACCGATGTTTGGTCGGGTCGGCGTCGCCGATGTGGCAGGATGCGCAGACCTGCGTCCTCCGGACGGGGTTCCAGAGGTCGGTCATACCCCACTTCTCCTCCTTCTCTTTGCGGCTCATTTGCCGCCAGCAGATGCGTTTGTCGTCGATATTGGTTCCATGCGCGCCCTCAATCCAGTTGTCGTACGCACCGTGGCACGCGATGCAACTCACCCCCTCCTGGATGACCGCCGTGCCGATCTTGTCCTTCCCCAGCTCGTTAACGGAAACCATGCTGTGGCATCCCAGACAATCCAGGTCCTTTTCTGGGGGCGTCGAGACGCCGCGCAAGGTGTTGATGCGCTTGGCCCGGTCGCCAAGGAGGGCGGCGTAGGCGTCCTGGTGCTTGTCGTTGTGCAGCCAGAACGTTCGCTCATTGCAGCGGCAGAGGGGCTTGAGGTCCTGGCTCGCCGGCGGCATACCGAGATCGTGACAGTTGCGCACAGGGACGAGCGCCTGGAGGATCGGCTCCAGCTCTCTTGCCTTGGGAGGCGTCTTGCAAGGGGGCGGCGCCGGCTTGTCGTCGCCGTATCCCGCATGTCCCCCCACCAGCGCCGCGGCGGCCGCGATCCCGAGGAGCCATCCGCACGTCCGCGTCCCTTTCCGCCTCATGATGCCGCTCCTAGTGGTTGGTCAGCCGGTCGTGGATGTCGTGAAGATATCCGCGCACTCGCTCCGCGTCAAATGTCTGCGGCGCGTCCAGACCGCACGGCGGGCGCAGCTCCTCGGCCAGCCGGTCCACCAGGGCGGCCGTCCGCGCATCGGTTCGGGCCGGGTCAATCGCCTCAAGCGATCGGTAATACGCCGAAACCGCGAACGATCGCTGCCGGGCGTCCTGCCAGCCGCGCACCTCCACGTCCGGGGCGGTCATCCCGAGCAGTCCGTCGCGCAGGCCCCGCGCGCTCATTTCCGGCGCAATGCTGTGGCTCAGCCGATCTCGGTACGTGTCGGCCTTCTCGGCGGCGCGTCCGTGCTTGGGGTTCGGCTTTTCCATCTCCTCGCGCAGCTGCTGGAGAACGATCCTCGGATCGCCGTCCGGGATGGGCCGCGGCGGCGCGAGCAGCATCGGTGTCATGGCCGTGTACCACGACCACGCGGGGACGCCGAGAGGCCGGCCGGCCGGCGCCGCGGGAACGTGCAGTTTCTCGGTTTGGTGGCACGAAGCGCAATCGTACTCGGCGAACTCCGGCCACGGCCGAACGTCGGGGGGCTTCGTCGCTCGCGCCTGCGCCGCCAGCAGCTTCATCGCGGCTTCCGCCGAGACCACCTGCCCGACGACCCATGTCTCCGCCACGAACGCCGGGTGGCGTCGCCGGTCGTCCGCCTCCGACCAGTGCTGATACGGACGATAGCGATCCAGGAACGAGCTATTCTCGAAAAGCAGCGCCGGATGGCCGGCCGCGATGAGGTCGTGGTTGACCTCGGCCCGGTCGCCGCCGACGTGGCAGTCCGTGCAGGCCCGCGCCCGGTTTTGCAGGTCCTTCATGTCGTTGAAGCCCTTGCTGCACTTCTCCTCGTCGCTCATGCCCTGCCAGTCGGGGCCGAAGTGCGCCGTCAGCCAGCCGCCGGCCGGCCCGTGGCAGCTCTCGCAGCCGACGCCGTCGCTGAACCAGACCGGCGCCGCCTCGGCGACGGCGTCGGCGTGCGGATCGACGTGGCAGCGGATGCAGAGGAGGTTCTGATCGGGCGGAATCGCCTTTTTCGACGGCTCGGCGCGGTTGAGGTTCTTCTGGATCTGGAGCGAGCGCGGATCGAAAAGCACCTGATAGGCGCGGGAGTGGGGGTCGTGGGCTGACCAGACGGCGTATTCACTGCCGCGGGCGTAAGCGGCGCGGCCGCTGTCCTGGTTGTGGCAGCCGGAGGAGGTGCAGGAGGCGACGCCGCGCCACTGGGCGAAGCCGGCCTCGCCAGTTGGGGGGGGCACGGCGCGGCCGGGGCGGGGCGGAGCAGCAAGGCCCCGAGTCCGACGGCCATGAGGCCGGCGGCGGGCAAGGCCCATCGAGCCGGAAGGCGGATCTTCACGAGGACGCACCTCATCGCACAAGGAGACAATCCAGGGTACGGCGTCCTGCACTCGATTTCCATCGCGGCCGAACGGTCGGCGCCCGCGTCGGGGCCGTCACTTGCCCCGACTGGCGAAGCTGACGGCCCGCGTGTACTCGAACAACTTGCCTTCGCCCGGCCCCAACCGCGACCGGATCTGCTCCTGCAGCAGGCGCACCGGGTCGTCGCTCTTGCCGTCGTCGAAGTCCGCCGCGAGCTGCCCTTCACGCCGAATCAGCTCGCCGTTCTCGAACCACGCCGTCGCCTGGGGCTTCCGCCACGGCATCCCTTGTGGCGCCGCCCCTGCCAGTTCCGCCCGCAGGTCCACGTCCCGCGGCAAGGGCGTCTCGCGCACCAGCAGCAGCAGCGTATGCATGCCGGCCGGCCCCTCCTCCAGAGTGTGCCAGCTGTCCGGCTCTTTTGGCTGCCGAAAGCGCCGCACCGGTTGCTCCTCCGCCGGCCGCTCCTCCCCAGTTTCCCGGATTCCACGGATAGACCGGATCGACCGTGCCGTCCGCCTCGATCCACACCGCATAACAGTATCCTGCATGGTCCAGATTCGTCTGCACGGCGACCATGTCGCCCGGCTTCAGCGGCAACTCGTCGCGATCGTTCAAGCGGAGAAACCGATGGGCGGGATTGCCTTCCTTGTTGATCTCCAGATCGATGGAACCCTTCCAAAGGGCCGGGACATGGGGCGCGAGGGGCGCGTCGTTCGGAGGCCCGTTGGGCGCCGGCTTGTCCGGCTCGCGGGCGCCCGGGAACAGCCACGTCCGCACGGGCGGCGGCAGCAGCGCCGCAGCCAGCAGCAAGACGCCGACGGCGCCGACGACGATGGCGACGATTGCCGTCTTGCGACCACGACGGATTGGCGCTGCCGCCGGCGCCAGCGCGCGTTCGGGGGCCGGGACGTCATCCACCGTCGTCGGCAAGACGACCGGTTCCGGCGCCGGCCGCTGCTGCACGGCCCGCAGAGCGTCGGCCGTCTCCCGCGCCGACGCCGGGCGATCCGCTGGGTCTTTCGACAGCAGCCGCATCACCAAATCCGACACCGGCCCCGGAAGCGCCGGCGCCAGGTCGCGCGGCGGCGGCGGGTGGTGCGTCGCCACCTGGAGCAGCACGGCGCTCAGGGTCTTCCCCTGAAATGGGGGGCGTCCCGTCAGCATCCGGTACAGCACGCAGCCCAGGCTGAACAGGTCCGCCCGCCCGTCCACCGGCTCCGCCCGCGCCTGCTCCGGCGCCATGTAGCCCGGCGTCCCCAGCAGTGCGGCCGTCCGGGTCAGATGCTCCTCATTCTCCACCGGCCGGGCCAACCCGAAGTCCAGCACCTTGACGCGCGGGCCGTACGGCGTCGGCTCCAGCCACAGGTTGCCCGGCTTCACGTCACGATGAATCAACCCCGCCGCGTGCGCCGCCGCCAGTCCCTCGGCCGTCTCGCGGGCGATCCGCACTCCTCGGCGAGGGGCAGGCCGGGCGCCCGCCGCAAGCGGCCCTCCAGCGACTCGCCCTTCAAGAGCGGCATCACCAGGAACGGCACGCCAGCGTCCTCATCGACCTGATGGATGGGGACGACGTGGTCGTGTTCCACCGCCGCCGTCGCCCGCGCCTTGCGCAGGAAGCGGCGGCGGCTTTCCTCGTGGCGCGCGATTTCCGGCCGCATCACCTTTACGGCCACCTGCCGGCCCAGGCGGGGGTCTTCCGCCAGGAACACCATGCCCATGCCGCCCTCACCGAGCAGCCGGAGCAGACGGAAGCCGCCGAGACGGCCGATCTCATTCGGTCCCTCGGCCGGCCGCAGGAAGGCGAAGGCCGGCGGACGCGGACTGTGCGGATCCTGCGGCAGGGTCTGCGCGACGCGGGAAGGGTCGGCGGCGGTTTCCGGCGGACGCTCTTCCACGGCCACGGCCCCCTCCCCGGCGTAAAGGCACGGCCGCGCGGCGCGTGCCCGAGGACTCCAGCGATCGGCCATACACACCGGCGAGGGAGGCGACGACGTGAGGGCTGGCTTCCCGGCGCAATCCAGGCGTCGCAGTGAGTCTACCGACCCCGTCGGCGCGACGCAAGGATTGAATCGCGCGATTCGGAACGCGACGGCGGGAAGTTATTCGGCGCATCCCGACCGTGCCGGTCGTGCGGCGTCACCGTCCGGCGCCGGAAAGGACGAAGGCGGCCCAGTCCCGGACGGCCGCCGGACGCTGCGGCGCCGCCTTGGGGTCGGCCGGCGGCTTCGTCACCACCTGCATCGTCTCGTCCCAGTCCGCCGCGCCGCGGCCCCGCGCCAGGGCCGGCACGCCCTGCGGGTTGCGGTACAGCTCCAGCTGGGCGTGGTGCAGCGCCTCCAGAGGCGGCTCGTTCTTTTCCCATAAGTGATAGTAAAAGAGGTTCATGAGCGCCGCCGTGGACTCGTCGTCCACGGTCCACAGGCTGGCGACGACGTTTTTGGCTCCGGCGATGTGGAAGCCACGCTGCAAGCCGAAGACGCCCTCGCCGTTGTATTGCTCGCCCAGGCCGGTGCGGCAGACGGACAGCACGGCCAGGTCCAGGCCGTCCAGGTCGAGGCCGGCGATCACCTCGCCCGTCAGCAGGCCGGGGTCGGCGTCGGTGGGCTGGTTGGCTCCGGCCAGCACCAGGCCCGATTGCGTCAGCGGGTTCCGCGCCGTCGCCCCCTGCCGCTCCGTGCCGCGTACGCCGAACCGGAAGTCGCCGGGCAGGAACAGGTGTTCGCGTTCCTTCGTGTCCGGGGCGGCGAAGAAGCCGTGCGTCGCCAGGTGCGCCCAGCGCGCCCTCGGCAGGTCCTTGAGCAGGTGCGTCACGTCGGCGTCGGCGCCGGAACGCTCGACGATTTCGGGCGGCGCGGCCAGCTTGCGGACCAGGACGACGACGGCCGCCCGTTCCTTGTCCGACGCGGACAGGACCGGCCAGGGTTTGCCGGCCTTGTCGGAGGAGGCGCCGTTGCGGTCGTAGGATACGCCGCCCACCGCCAGCAGCACGCCCTTGCGGGGTTCGCGTCCCCAGGGCGGCTCAGCTGTTCCAGCAAAAGCGACCCATGCGGCACGACGGCGAACGAGTAGTCCTCCAGCAGGACGGAGCCGGGCCGCTCTCCCAGCAAAGCCTCCCAAGGCATGGCGGCAAGGTCCATCCCTAAATGTGCCCGTCCCGAACGCCATGAAGATAAGCGGGAAATCGCGCTGCTCGCCTTTGCTTGGCGCTGCGGGCTCGCGGATTTCCCGCTTAACTTCATGGCATCGTGCCCGTCCCCTTTTCCGTCCCCGGTCCAGCACGTCGTAGGCGTACTGGTGGACGTTGCCGTTGGCGGCGCCGACGCGGCCGCCGGAGTAAGGCCGTAAGGCCGCCACGGCGCGCGACGGGGGTGTGTCGGCCTTACGCTTGGGGGCGCTCACTGGCGCCGTCGGGCGCGGCCGGACGACGGCATACGCGGCGGGCGTCCCGCGGCCGTAAGACGGACACGGGGAGGAGGCAATACTACCGCGTCGCGGGCGGACGGGCGGCATCGGCGGTCCTCCGCGGGGAGGGGCGGAGCGTCGCCGGGGCGGCGGCGGAGCGCCCCACTCCTTCATACCACCGGGACGGGTGCCTGAGAAGGGGAATTGGGAGTTGAAATGTGCGTCTATGAGCGCCGATGGCGGTCGCCGGCCGGCCGCGCGGGAAAGGACGGCCGGAGAAAGGAAACGGGAACGGGACATCGCGGATAATGGAGGGAGAATCGACCATGTCGTCACTTCCGTTCCCGTGCCGTCGGACATTCAAGCTGCGTCCTCTTTTCCCCGCTTATTCCATTTACGATTTCCCCTTTTCTTCCTCTTTTATGTGCAGTCCCATGTCAGGATGTTGCCGTCTGCTCTTCTCCACCATCCGAAGCCAATCCTGCCAACAGGCAGGGTCCGCAGTAGTGCCGTCTTCCAAGAGACTCATCCCTCCAAGAATGCCGCCGAGTTGGTCGTATCCTGCCTTTTCATACAACTCACAAAGAAACAGATACATGGCGGCATATGCTTCTTTGGTGGTCAAGCGTGGTTCCATCATGGGCCTCCACCCGATAAGCCTGCGCCCGGGTTGAACGTCCTTGGTGTCTGATTTACGCCGCCATTGATGATCGCGGAGCGGAAATGGAGCGGAAATGGGGACGGGCACATTTTTGTGGCCTATGGAGATAATAAATGTGCCCGTCCCCATTTCCGCTTTCTGTTTGCTTAAATTGCAGGTAAGCGTTCACACCCCGGGCAGAAGGGAGGGACGGGTTGGCCCGCGAGGTGGCATGGACGGCGTCCGTGAGCCAGGCATAGACGTTGCGGTTCTGGCGGCGGCAGGTTTCGATCACCGTCAGCATCCGCTCGACGAAACGGCTGCCGGATGCCGACTGCGTACCGAACGACAGCTTGCGCCAGATCACGGCGTGACGCAACGCCTGCTCCGCGGCATTGTTGGTCGGCTCGATGCCCTCGACATCGACGAACACCCACAGGCGCTGGCGATGCTCCCACAACTCCTTGCAGAAGCCGTGCACGCGCGCGTTGAAGTAGCCGCGCAGCAGCAAGCTTTCCACCTGCACGCGGATCGGTTGCATCTGCCGCTAAATTGCCGGCGTGACAGCGTGCCGTCGCGGACTTTTTTCCACAAGGCGAACATCTCCTTGGTCGGACGCATCAAGTCCCAGCCGAGGCGACGGGTCGTGGGGCAGGGGCTGTCGATCAGACGCCTGGAAATCGCGTTTCAGGTGCGCCCAGCACCATTGCAGACGGCCGAAGGCCCAATACATCCGCGCCCGGTCGCAGTGGACGACCCCGGCGAAGGCGGCGCCCAGCAGTTGCGTGGCTACTTCGGCGGCCCGACTGGTGCGGCAGGCGAAGAAGGTGAAGGCTCGCAGCGACGAAGGTCCAGACCCAGGCCTTGGCCTGGCCTTCCTTGGTCGGCGACTCGTCGATGTGCAGAGCGGGCTGGGCGGGCAGTTGCCGGGCCAGTTCGTCGTAGGCGGGCCGCACGGCCTCGGCGGCGCGGTTCTGCAAGGCCACCATCCAGCCGGAACTGGCGGGTTGGTGGAGAATCATACTCAAGAACAGGGCGGCCCGGCGTTTGGACTGGCGGAAGCAGGCCATGAGCAGACCGCTGAAGGCGATCAGGCGCGGCCCGGCCTGGCCGGTGGGGACGCCGGCGGGCAAGGTCGCCGCAGGTGGAGCAGCCGCAGCGACAGACGAGCCGGTGTCGTTGGTATTCGGTGACGATGGGCTGGATCTCGGGCAGTTCCCAAACCTGATGCCGCAGGGGTTCGGGATCGGTGCCGGTCAGGGGTTGGCCGCAGCGGCGGCAGGCCGGCGGCACACAGGGCACGACGTCCTGGCATTGCTCGACGGGGAGCAAGGCCCGTTCGTGCTTAGCATGGCCGGGTTGGCCGCCCGGCGGGCGGCGTGCTTGGGGCGTTGGGCGCGCGGCGGCTTGGCGTGCGGGTGCGTCGGTGGAAGGCGGCAGGGAGGAATTGGTGGAGTCCTTGCCGAGCTTGGCTTCCAGTTCGGCCACGCGGGCGGTCAAGACGCGAATCTGCTCCGCTCTGCCATCGAAGCAAAGCGACGACCGCCGGCGGCAGGGCGGCCAAGACTCCGGAGATAGTGCCTGGGGTGCATCCATGCAGAGTCAAGACAATAGACCAAAACCATGGATTCCGGCTAGATCGCCCTGTGACCGATTACAAATTGCAGCCATTTGTCCCTGAGCGCTTCCAACCAAGGCGGCGTGACCGCGAACGGACTGTAATATGTCTTAAAGCCATTCACACGAAATTCGCCGCCGCGATTGAGGTATGCGATCGATAAGCTCGAAACACCGCCAAGATAGTCAGTGTGATGGTAATACGCTTGATCGCACTCCAAGTTGCCACGCAAGAATTCTGAATCAGCGCGTCCAACCAAATTCTTGACTTCGCCCCGGCTCATGCCGATTTGAACACGCTCAGCATCGGCCCAGCCCGCGCCGCTCGCAAGTAGCAGGGTCAGCGCAAACCATATTCCATACATGACTAATCCTCCTGTAGATTAGCGGCTGTACACCTGCAAAATAGCGTAAAAGGCCATGCGGGTCAAGGTCAGCCGAGATCGCCACGTACAGATCATAATGCGTTGTCCTCGCGATCAATTGTCATGGTCGCAATGGCCAGATGTCAGACACTTGGCAAAATCACCCCTATTAGGGTTGTTTTATGTCTCCTGATGGTTCATAATACGGATCATCGACCCACTCGGGCCCATTATCGGTCATCTGTAGCCCGAAGACATGTAGCTGCGGGGGATCCTTGTAGGCATCCCATTCAAACACCAACGCAGAAAAGTAGCCCTTGCGGTTAGCATCAGGATCAAGACATGTATTTGCTTTTCTGATCAAGAACTTTTTATACTTGTCCTCGGGGACGGAAAAGGGGACGGGCACATTTTTGTGGACTATGGAGATAATAAATGTGCCCGTCCCCTTTTCCGTCCGACGCCTTCGCCCCCCGGCCCCGGCCGGCCCTTTACGCCGTCCGAGATTCCGTGTAATTCGCTCGCAAATTGCTTGCGGGTCGGGGAGGAGGCGGTAGGATGTAAGCGGGCGCGGCGTTGGGGACGCTGGCGGGCGCGGAGGCGGCGCCGATGTTAGAAGATCAACCCTGGCTCAAGTTGACCGGGTATCGCAGCGCCGAAGAAGTGGACGCCATATTCGGCTCGTTCCTGGTGGATGTAGCCTACGTCATGGAGGTCGCTCCTGACGCCCTGTTCGTCGCCGCCGATAACCCCGCTTGGCCGACGAACCGCGGACTACGACTGGCTGTGTTCCATCATCACGGAAACCCTCCAGCAGCACGGCATCACTGGCGTCGAGTTGTCCTTTGTACCCCGGTCCGACCGTCCAACAAATCCCTAGCGCGAGCGACGCCTCACCGGCCCACGCCCGTCTGCCATCCAGGCATTTTTGTGCAAAGCCCCACCACGAAAACTACCCCCGCGCCGGCCACGTTCGTTCGATGAACGTCGTGTCCACCTTGCCGGCGATGAAATCGGGGTGGTCGAAGATTTCGCGCAGACGCGGGATCGTTGTTTTGATCCCCTCCACCACGAACTCGGCCAGGGCGCGGCGCATCGTCGCCAGGGCCTCCGTGCGCGTCGGCCGCCAGACCAGCAGCTTGGCCACCAGCGAGTCGTAGTTCGGCGGCACGCGGTAGCCGGCCGTCACGTGCGAATCGAGACGGACGCCGGGGCCGCCGGGCGGCTGCCAGCGCGTTACCACGCCCGGCGACGGCCGGAAGTCGGCGTCGGGGTCCTCCGCGTTGATCCGGCACTCGATCGCGGCGCCGCGGTGGGCCACGTCTTCCTGGCGGAACGACAGCGGTTCGCCGGCCGCCACGCGGATCTGTTCCTTCACCAGATCGAGTCCCGTCACCAGCTCCGTGACCGGATGCTCCACCTGGATGCGCGCGTTGACCTCGATGAAGTAGAAGCGGTCCTGGTAATCGACCAGGAACTCGCAGGTGCCGGCGTTCTGGTAGCCGGCCGTTTTGGCCAGGCGCACGGCGGAGGCGCAGATTTCGTTCCGCACGGCGTCGGGCAGGTTCGGGGCCGGCGACTCCTCGACGAGCTTCTGGTGGCGCCGCTGCAACGAACATTCGCGCTCCCAGAGGTGAACGACGTTGCCGTGGCGGTCGCCGAGCAGCTGCACTTCGACGTGGCGCGGCCGCTCGATGTAGCTTCTCCAGGTAGACGCTGCCGTCCTTGAAGGCGCTTTCGGCCTCGCGGCGGGCGGCGTTGAGGCCCGACTTGCAGCGACGCCTCATCGCGGGCCACGCGCATGCCGCGTCCGCCGCCGCCGGCCGCCGCCTTGATGAGGACGGGGAAGCCGATCGCGCGGGCGAAGCGCAGCGCCTCCTCTTCATTGGCGATCAAGCCGTCGCTGCCGGGCACGACGGGGACGCCGGCCTTCTTGGCCAGTTTGCGGGCCTGGTTCTTGTTGCCGAGGCGGTGCATGGCCTCGTGCGGCGGGCCGATGAACTCGATCTTGCAGTCGCGGCACACTTCTCGGCGAAGCCGGCGTTCTCCGACAGGAAGCCGTAGCCCGGATGGATGGCCTGCACGTCGGCCATCTCGGCGGCGCTGATGATCTGGGGGATGTTGAGATAGCTCTGGTTGGCCGGGGCCGGGCCGATGCAGATGGCCTCGTCGGCCAGGGCGAGGTACGGCGCCCCGCGGTCGGCCTCGCTGTAGACGGCCACCACCTCGATGCCCAGCTCCTTGCAGGCGCGGATCACCCGCAGAGCGATCTCACCGCGATTGGCGACCAGGATGCGTTGGAACATGGCACAAAAGGATGAAGGATGAAGGATGAAGGATGAAAGACGATTGATTCATCCTTCATCCTTCATCCTTCATCCTTACGCCGTGGGATCGACCCGGAACAGCACCTGCCCGTACTCGACCGCCTGCTGGTTCTCGACCAGGATTTCGGCGACGACGCCGGAGCAGGCCGCCTGGACGTCGTTGTACAGCTTCATGGCCTCGATCAGGCCGACCACGGTGGCCGGCGTGACCCGGCTGCCGACGCGGACGTACGGCTCGGCGTCGGGGTTGGGCCGGGCGTAGAAGGTGCCGACCAGCTCGCTCTTGATTTCGAGGAGGTTTTTTGCCGGTTTCTCGGCCGGCGCGGCGGGCGGCGGGGGGGCCGTCGGCGCGACGGCCGGCGAGCCGGGAGCGTAAGCGACCGGAGGGGGGCTGACCGCCACGACCCGACCGCCACGCAAGAGGCGGATGCGCCGGTCGCCGTCGCGCAGGTCGATCTCGCTGAGGTCGTGCTGGCTCATCAGGGCGGAGAGGAACCGAATGGTGCGCACGTCGAAGGGACTGCCCTGGTTCTTGGGTTCGTCGGCCACCGTGTCCATTCCTCCGTCGTCGGTCAGTGGGACGCCCCCGGCCAGGTCAGCTCCCGCGGCGCGGTCGTCAGCACTTCGCACCCGTCGGCCGTGACGCGAACGTCGTCCTCGATGCGGACGCCGCCCCAGCCGGGGAGGTAAACGCCCGGCTCGACGGTGAAGACCATGCCCTCGGCCAGCACGTCGGTCGAGGTGGCCCGGAACCACGGCGCCTCGTGGATCTGCAGGCCGATCCCGTGGCCGAGGCCGTGATTGAAGTAGTCGCCGTAGCCGGCGTCGGCGATCACCGCGCGGGCCGCGGCGTCCACCGCCTTGGCCTCGACGCCCGGCCGCGCCGCCCGAACGGCCGCTTCCTGAGCCGCCCGAACGACCCGGTGAATGTCTTCCAGCCGAACCGCGTCCGCATCGGCTTGCGCGAAAGACGATTTTGTACGGGTGGCCAGAACCCGAGTCAAGTCGCTTTTGTAGCCGCGGACGCTGGCGCCCCAATCGACGAGCAGCAGGCCGGACGCTGACACCCGCTTGTCAGTCGGCGGGCAGTGCGGCAGGGCGGCGCGTGCGCCGACGGCCACGATGGGCGGAAACGCCGTCGCCTCGCCGCCGGCCCGGCGGACGTTGGCCTCCAGGGCGTTCGCCAACTCGATCTCGGTGTCGTCCGGCCGCAGCAGGGCGACGAGTGCGGTGAAGGCCCGCTCGGCCACGGCGATGGCGTCGCGGATGCGGCCCAGTTCGTCGTCGTCCTTGACCATGCGCAGCTTTTCGACGCGATCGGCGGCCGGCTTCCACTCCAGGGCCGGCCCCAGCTCCTTGAGGTAATCGAACTCGGCCACGGTGACGACGCCGCTCTCGAAGCCGACGGAGCGGCAGCCGAGCTTCTTGAGGACATCGACGGACGCCTCGGCGACGCGCGTGGTCGGCTTGCGGATGTGGGTTTCCAGCTCGGGGCACTCGTCGGCGATCTGCCCGACATAGCGCGGGTCGCTGACGAGGACGACGCGGTCGCGGGTGAGGACGATGGTGCTGCTGTCGCCGGTGAAGCCGGTGAGATAGGTGACGTTGACAGGATTGCTGACGAGGAAGGCGTCCGCGCCCTCGTCGGGCAGCAGGCGCGCCAGCTGTTCGCGGTGCGCGGCGGTGTGGTCCATGCGGAAGGCCCCCGCGACATGGGCGAAGTACAGGGTATGGGGGCGAGCCGGGGGCGTCAGCCCCCAGGCTCACAGCGGAAGCCGGGAAGGGCGATGGGCACGTCGGCGCGATACGGCTTGTGATCCTTGTAGAGGTCGAGCCGCGTCTGGGCGGCCTCGTCCGGTTGCTTGGCGTTGGTGAGCGAGGCGACGGCCCAGGTCTGCCACCGAACCGCCTCGTCAAAATCGCCTGTTTCCGCACAGGCCGCCGCGAACGCTTCCAGGCCGCCCGTCCACTTCCAATAGGTCAACTCGCAAGCCCGTTTGGCGTCCAGAAGGGCCTGCTTTCCGTCGCGGACTTTTTCGTCCGGACAGGCGCCAGAAGTTCCGCTCTGGCGGCGAGCGCCTGCGGGCATTGTGGATACAGACGGAGGGCCTCGACCTACGCCTCCGCCCACAGCCTTGTCGAGCGGATGGGCGCCGTCGCGGGGACCGCCTCCCTGATCGCGGCCGAATCGGCGTAGAAAGGGTCGGCCGGCCGCCGCGCCTGCACCTCAAAGAAGACCAGCAGCGGCCAAGCGACCAGCGCTATCATCGCCAGCGTCAGTAGCGCCCACCAGCCCCACTTGACTCGTGCGTGCGCGTCCGCGTCGGCCGCGAACTTGCCTGGGGACGGCGGCAGCGGCCGGCTGAGCGATGCACCTCGTTGCACGGCTTCCGTATTGGAACGCATGGCCTACCCCCTCCCCCACTCAGTCTACCCGCCCGCGCGGGCCGAATCCACGGGCCGCCTGGAGGGCGGCAGGGGTCAAGGAGCGGGCCGGGGGCTGAAGGCGCGCCAGACCTGTTCCAGCCAGGGCGGCCGGTCGGCGAAGAGGCGGTACTCGGATTTGCAGTCCGTCACTGCGCCTTGCCAGAAGCCGATGCTGCAACTAAATCGCCCGCCGAGGCAATCGACACGCTCGCAGTACCAAATCGCCCAGCCCTTCCCCGAGGATAACTGGATGGTAGGCTGGCCCAGTGCCGCCATCACGCCGCCGTGGTCCAGGCCGACCAGGCGCGGTGGCACGGCAGCCGCTTCCGCACGGCCAGCACCCACCGCTGCGGCCACCAGCACACCCACCAGCACGTACCGCATGGCTTGGCCGTCCGGGTAACAGGACCGACACGCCCCCTATGGTCGGCGGGAGGGCGGCGGGGGTCAAGGGGGAGGGCGGCCTCGGCCCGCACCATTTCACCGGAATGCCGTCCATACAATGCCGCCATTGGCCGCGACCAAAACGGATGCGTCGTCCGGCCTTTCTCAGGGAGAACACCATGAGCATAAGGAACCGCTCCGACACGCCGCGCAGGGGCGTGCTGCCGGCGGCGCTGCTGGCCTGCGTCGTCGCGGCTCAAGCGATCGGCGAAGAGCCAAAGACGGCGGCGGCCGACCCGCCCGCCGACGCCTTGGCGGCGCTAAACGACGCCTCCCGCGCCGCCTACCACCGCGCCAAGGAGCAGTGCTCGCCCACGCCGGTCCGGTCGTCCTGCTCGAAGGCGACGACCTGGTGCTGAAGAGCGGCGCCGATCGCACGTCGGTCCACGTCACCCCCGAGGTCTACGACGCGCTCAAATCGGTCAGCCACGTGGCGCTGGCCGTCTACGCCCTGGTCGCCGATAAGGGTGATGATCCGTTGGATGAGCAAAGCCTGAAGGAGATTCGTCAATACCGCGACCTCGCGGCCGCCGCGGGCAAGGCGCTGGTGGGGCGCGGCCTGAGCGAAAAGCAAGCAGCGACGCAGAAGCAAATCCTCGACGGCTCCGTCCGGTTCCTCGACGCGGTTCTCGACCGCCGGCGGGCCGCGGCGGACGACCTGGCCGGCTACGTCCGCACGATGCGGCCGCTGCTGGACGCCGACGCGGCCGACGCCGCCCGCGCCGAAATCGACGCCCTTCACAAGCAGATGACGGCCTGGAAAGCGAAGTTGTCAGATCAGGATTGGAATCGTCTTACGGTCGTGGTCATGGGCAGCCAGTTGCCGCGGAAGGACCACCTCGCCGTGCAGTACTTCGCCCGCCTCCTGGGGGAGAAGGGCGAGGGCGGCCGCGTGGTCTACTCGGAGGCGATCTGGGATGAAGGCAAGGCGCTCGACCTGGTGACGACACGGTCGGTGGACGCCGGCATCGGGGCGGCCTTCTTCGGCGACCCCGAGCGGATGCACCGCGACCTGCTCGCCGACGCGGCGAAGGCGTACCTCGATGAACTATTCCGACCGGGGCGACCGTGAGGGCCGGCCGCGGCTGCCAGCGCGACGCGGGCCTGGTCCAGGCCGGCCAGGGCGTCCATCACGCCGTCCTTGTAACGGCGGCGCTCCAGGCGCAGCAGTGGGCTTTCCCGACCCCTCCACACGGTCACTTCCCCGCCGGGACGTGGGGGAGAGTGCAGCTGGGCGGGCGCGGGGGTGCGAGGTCGGCAGGGGGTTTGGCGACGGCTTCCGCCGAAGCCGGGAAAGTCACCTTCCCATGCACACGATGAGCCATACCAGGAGAATGTTCGCCAGGCAAAGCACGCCGAAGCCTGCCAGAATCCATGTCGAGCCCATGCCGCCCGCCGGCTTGCCTCAGCTCCACTCGCACAGCATCAAGATCACCCCGACGCACGCGAAGGGCAGCCCGAGTATAATGGGCAGGAACAGCAGGAAGAAGCCAGCGCCCATCGCCGCGCCTCCGGACACGGATCGTTGAAATGGGGCCGCCGCACGACGCCCTCCCTTCCCATACAACCGCAACAGCATGAGGCGGATCACGCGGCGGTCGGCAGGGGCCTTTCAGAGTCGGGTTGCATGACGGATCGGCAAGCCGTGATCGGCGCCACGCCGGCGGCCGGCCCGCGTCTCCGTGCGGGACGCGGCCGTGCGGCGAAAGGGTAGGCTGGATTGTGGCGCCGGCGGGGGTGGCATGGGAGGTCGGGAGGTTGCCAATCCTGCGGTCGCCGGTAACACTCGCCCCTTGAACTCCCGCTCCCCGCTGCTCGTGACCGCCGCCCTCTCCGGGGCCTTCCTGCTCGTCATCCTCGCGGCCGCCGGGCCGCTCGCCGCTTGTCGCCCTCACCCCACGGACCTGGCCGCCCTCACGCCGCTCGTCGTCGAGGTCCACGACCTGGCCGCCCTCACGCCGGCGGAAGCGGCCAACCTCGACGCCGCCGACCATTGATGTTCCCGCCGGCGCCGCCCGCGCCGGCGGTCGGCGCGACCTCGGATCGTCAGCAAGCGGCGCCACGGCGGACGGGCGCGTCGGCTTCTGCATTGACGCGGAAAGCAAAACCGGATCGGCGAAGTGCAAGCTGCGCGTCGAGAACAACGACGGGCGCACCTTCGCCGTTGCGCCCGTGGAGACGGCTGTCGCCTGAGTTGGCCCCCTGCCCTGGTCTGCAAAACGAAACCCCGCACCAGCCAGGCAGGCCGATGCGGGGACTGTGGCAAGGAATCGGGAGCCCTTCCAAGCGACGGCGGTCTCACTTCTTGGCGACGAACAGGGCATCCACGTCGTCGTCGCTCAGCGACTCCTTGCCCGCGCCGGCGTCGATAATCAGGGCCGTGCCGTTCGGCGCCACCCAGACGAGGTGGTTGCCCAGCGTCAGCACGTCCTTGATCGTCGGCTGTCGTTGGAGCAACTTGAAATAGGCGTCGCTCTGGGCCTTGACGGTCACCGTCGCCATCTTGGCGTCAAAGCCCTCGTCGATCCACACGCCGCCGAACTCCAGGCAGGTTCGGCCGCACACGCACTTGACGGCCGCCTGGTCCAGCCGCGTCTGGTTGCGCAGACAGGCCGTTTGGCAGGACAAATCGACGCCCAGCTTGCCGGCCTGGACGGCGTTCTGATCCTTGTTTTGCAGGTAGCCGAAAGCGGCGTCGCAGTCGGCCTTCATCTCCCGGGCGGCCTTGCGGGCCTGGCCCGCCGCGCTCGTCTCGTCGCCGCCCTTCTGCAGGTCCATGTCGGCGAATCTCCCGCGGTTGACCTCCAGGTCGCCGGGCTTCTGCTGGTTCCGCTTGACGAAATCCTCAACGGTCTGCGGCAGCAGCCTGCCCGGACGAGGGGCCAGGGCCGGGGGCGGCGCGGGCGGGGCCGGGGCGTTGAACTGCACGTTCGGCTTGCCGTCCGGCGTCTTCGCGCCGGCGACCGGCACGGCGCCGCCCGGCACGATCAGGTAGCTGGTGTACGGCGTGGTGATGCCGTACTTCTTCGCCAGCGCCGTCACCTCCGTCACCAGCTCCGGCTTCTGACCGTTGGCCCGGATCTGGTCCAGCATGAACCCCACCTTGCGCCGCGCCCACAACTCCTCGACGAACGCACGGTCGTCATTCGTCTTGTCCGGGAACGTCACGTCGTAGGCGAATTCTTTCTTCTCCGTGCCGATCAGGCCTTCGAGCTTGATCGCGGACGGACCCTTGCCGCTGAAACGGCCCATCACCACCAGCTGGCCGCCGTGGAACAGGTCGGGCAGCGACGTGGGAAAGATTTCACTGAAGGAGATGTCGTTCGTCGCCGTGATCTTCAGGTTGGTCAGGACGGGGTTGCTGATCTTGGTGTACAGGCCGGCGATCTTGTCCTCGATGTCCTCGGCCGGCCGCACGTAAGTGACCAGGGCGCGTGTGTCGTCGGCGATCGCATCGAGGAACGTCGCGTTCACGTCGTCCCCGACGCCCAGGGTAAAGATGCGCGTGTTGGCCGTGTTCTTGGCCGCGATGTTCTTCAGGATCTTGTCCGTGTCGGTCTCGCCGATGGTGGGCTGGCCGTCGGTAAAGAATACGACGTTGAACGACCGGCCCGCGTCCTCGCCGCGGTACGCCAGCGCCGTCGCCATCGCGTCGTTGATGGCCGTGCCGCCCGTCGCCTGCAGCTTCTCCACCCACTTCTTCGCCTCCCCCACCTGCTCCGGCGTGGAGTCGAGCAGCGCCCCACGGTACTTGTTGACCGTGGTGGAGAAGTTAATCAGGGCGAAGCGGTCCGTGGGGCCGAGGTGGTCCAGGCAATACTTCAGCGCCTTGCGGGCCTGCTCCATCTTGACGCCGCGCATGCTGCCCGACGTGTCCAGAACCAGCACCATGTCACGCGGCACGACGTACTCTTTCGGGATCTCCACCTTGGGCGTCAGCAGCATCGTGAAGTAGCCGTCTTCCGCGGCGATCGGGCGGTGGGTCAGGATCGTCAGACCCACGTCCTTGTCGCCGGTGGCGTAGAAAAGCTGGAAGTCTTTGTCAAAAACGGCCTGATTCTGGTCGAAGTTGACCGTGACTTCCTTGTCGTTGGTGCGTTTCAGGGTGATGCCGTGCGTGGGGCTGTAGACGTTGGCGACGCCGTGCTGCGACTTGATCGTCGCCGTGATCGAAAAGTCCTCCAGCGTGGCGGTCGCCCTACCGTCGGTCTTCAACGGGTAGATGTACTCCACCGTACCGTTTTCGTTGGCGGCGATGTTCTGGAAGCTCAGCGCGACTTTCTGATCGCCGTGGGCCGCGATCGGGAAGGCCTTGAGCTGGGCCAGGTTGTTGCCGAGGTACTCGAGCAGTCCGGGGTCCTGCGTGCGTCGAACGATTTCGGTGTAGACCTCACGCGCCTTGGCGGCCTCGATGATCTCGCCCTTGACCTCCTTGCCATCGACCCACATGGAGAAGTGGTCGAGACTGGCGCCCTTGGGAAGGGGGAAAACGTAGGTGGCCTCGAGAGGCCGGTCGGTGTGGTTGCGGAAAGTCTGCTCGACGTGGGTGACGGCGACCTGGTCCTCGATGGCGATGGTAACTTTGTGGTTGAGCATGGCCAGGGGGGGACGCTCTTGTCTTCGGGGATGAGCAGCCCGCGGGCGTGGGCGGAAGCGGCCCAGGCCAGCAGCAGGACTGCGACCGGCAAATAGCGGCGCATGGTCGATCCTTTCCTGAGAGAGGTGCGGCGTCGTCACGCTGGATTAGACGAGCGACGCCCTGGCATGGTTTGGCCTTGGGCTGGCCTCACGGGCCGGCGTGACGGCGCGCTTGCGCTTGCATTTCGCCGACCGATGCGTATTGTGACTCCCGTACACCATCCGGCTGACGCCTTCTGTTCGTGGGTGGAAGCGCCCTGTCGCCAGTCCTCCCTCGCCCCAACCGGCAGGACGCCCACCCCACCTGGACCGCACACTCCACTGGATTCCGTACGTGGGTCGAGTGCTGTTCCCTTCATGCAAGGAGAAAGACGATGCGTTCATGGGTTCTGGCGACGGCGGCCCTGATCGCCTGCGTTTCCTGGGGGTCCGGAACCGCCTGCGCCGGCAAGGTCGAGATCACGGGCGCCCACGTCTGCTGCCCCATCTGCGTCAAGGCCATCACGGGCGCCCTCAGCAAGGTGGACGGCGTGAGCAACGCCGACGCCGTCAAGTTGGGGTCCATCACCTTCACGACCAAGGACGACAAGACGACGACGGCGGCGCTGACCGCCCTGAGCAACGCCGGCTTCGTCGGCGCCGCCACCGACGACGGCAAGGAGGTCAAGATCGACCTCCCTTCTCCGAAAAAAGGCGAAACGGTCGATAGCGTGACGGTTACGAACACCCACCTCTGCTGTCCCAATTGCTGTGCGGCCGTCACCAATCTTTTCCCCGACGACAAGGTGGAGTTCCCGGACAAGGGGACGGTGCAGATCAACGGCAAAGGCCTGGACAAATGGGCGGTGCTGGACGTGCTGCGCAAGGCCGGGTTCAACGGCACGGTCAAGTAGCAATCGTTCGGGGCCAGCCGACGGGCGACATCCGAAAGCCTGCGGGGCGATCCCCGCAGGCTTTCGTCGTTGAACGGGGGAGCAGTTTGATTTCGTCGATCTGTTTGACGGCCGTGGCCTGGACGGCGGTGTTGCCAGAAGGCTTCCGGCGCGGCGGAGGCGGTGCTGGTTCTGCTCGGTCGCGGTCCCACTCGATGATCTCGCCGCCCTCGCACCTTTCCTGATCCCAAGGCATTCGGAGCCTTTAGAGACTCTGACAAAAGGGTGGACCCCGCTGGCATAAATGCCATACGACGCGCCCCGTAGGAACTATCCCAGCGGCGTCTGCCGCAGCCCGAGGGTTTGCAGACCCCGGGTTTGTTCCGCCGTGGTCACTTGACCTTCCCCACCAGGGGCGATTCTTTAGTCGGCCCAAAGCCTACGTTCGCCTCGGCAGTGTAGCGCAACTCCTCCCCGGAAAACTTCAAGTGGATCGTGATGATGAACGGGGTTTCGTAGAAGCAGAGCTTGGCAGTAAATGTATCGTCCTCGGTCCAGGCGCCGCTGGCCGCCGCCGGTTGCTCAGTCAACGGACCCCATACCGCTCGCCCCTTCTGCCATTTGCCGCGGCCGCAGGCGATCCGTTGCTCGACGCCGTTGAAGCGCGTGACGAGCGTCGTGGCGCCGTCTTTTCCGTCGCTCTCGAGCGTGATCGCTTCCAGCTTGCGTTCGTTGGCGGGGAACACGAAGGTCTTGCCCGACGCATTCGCCGGCGCCCCGGCGCCTTCCGCGGGGTGCAGCGACAGGCCCTTCAGCGTGTGTTCGAGTCTCTTCCCGGCTTCCTCGTCGGCGGCCAGCGGCGACGCCGACTGCATGGCCGGCAGGAGTTTGTCCCACACCAGATTCAGAACGGCTTGCATGTCCTTCACGCCGCTGGTGACGACGATCACCGCGTCCTGCTCGGGCAGCACGATGCAGAACTGGCCGAACGCCCCGTCGCCCCGGTAGGCGCCGTTGCGGCAGCGCCAGAACTGGTAACCGTAGCCCTGGTCCCAATCGCTTTGCGGGTTGCTGCCGTTGGAGGTCTGGCGGCTGGTCGCCGCCTCGACCCACGACTCGGGCACGAGCTGCTTGCCCTGCCATTTGCCCTTCTGCAAGTAGAGCTGGCCGAAGCGCGCGATGTCTTCGGTGCGGATGCTCAGGCCGTAGCCGCCGGCCGTAATGCCCTGCGGACTGGTCTCCCAGGTCGGGTGTTCGATGCCCAGCGGCTCGAAAAGCCGGGGCTTGAGGTAGTCGAGAACGGTCATGCCGGTCGCCTTCTGAACGATGGCCGAGAGCATGTACGTGGCCGACGTGTTGTACAGGAAATGGGTTCCGGGCTTGAAGAGGACGGGCTGCGCGAGGAAGGTCTTGGTCCAGGGCTTGATCCGCCGTGCGCGCCGGCTCGGTCTGCTGCCCCGTGGACATGCGGAGCAGATCGCTGACCCGCATCGCCTTGAGGTTGTTGCTCGGCTCGGCCGGGGCGTCCTGAGGAAAGAACTTCAGGACCTGGTCGTCCAGGCTGAGCTTGCCCTCCGCGACGGCCAGCCCCACGGCCGTGGAGGTGAAGCTCTTGCTCAGCGAGTACAGGGAGTGCGGCGCCTCGGCGTCATACGGCGCCCACCAGCCCTCCGCTACCACGTGGCCGTGGCGCAGGAGCATGAAGCTGTTCATCGAGTCGATGTTCTTGTCGGCCGCCTCGACGAACGACAGGACGCCCGAGGAGGAGACGCCCTGCGCCTCCGGGCTGCTGCGCGGCAGTTCCGCTCCGAAGCACAGTGAGCTGCTGACAGCGACCAGGGGGAGGACGCAGAGAGTATTCATGTTATGAACTCTGGAAGGTAAGGAAATCTCATGCTGAAATAGAAGTCTTCCGGGATCGGCGCCGGAACTCCAGCGTCTGAGATTACCGCCTTGAATCGCGGCCGGCAATCATTTTCCGGATACAAACCGCCTGTCCCTCCTGAAAATGCCATCTTGGCGCAGATCGTCGCCGGTTGATTGCTCTTGCTTGTCGGCGCGGTCTGCGCCGATCATGCGGCCTTCGAGCCTGGCCGCCCGCGCCGCGGGAGCGGTGGTGATGGCCAAGGACAGCGACTTCGCAGAGATGGTGCGGCGACTCGGGCCGCCGCCGAAGGTTCTCTGGGTGACTTGCGGCAATACATCGAACGCCCGGCTCCGTGAGATCCTCAGCCGCGCGTTGCTCGCCGCCGTCGCGCGTTTGGAAGGCGGGGAGAGTTTGGTCGAGATTGGGGATGCGCTATAGCCGACACTTCGCCAACCGGAGGAAGGTCCTCCGGGCCGGAACGTGCCCCAGGCTCTCGGCAAACGCCGCGTTAGCCCTTGCGCCCCTCCTACAATGATCCCGTGCCCGAGCCCAGTCGAAGGGGTCGGACGGGAGGGGATCGCCATGAGCAGCGACGTGGTGGAGTCGGTGGATCGTGCGGTATCCCCCGAGAGCGGAGCGGACCCGTCGCGGCTGGGCGAGTACCGGCTGCTGCGTGAGATCGGCCGCGGCGGTATGGGCGTCGTCTACGAGGCGGTGCAGGAGTCGCTCGCCCGGCCCGTCGCGCTCAAGGTGCTTCCGGCCGGCCTGGCGGCGCGCGGCTCGTACCTCGAACGCTTTCGCCGTGAGGCCCGCGTCGCCGGTCGGTTGCACCATACGCACATCGTGGCCGTCTACGGCGTCGGCGAGCAACACGGATCGCATTTCTATGCGATGCAATTCATCCCCGGCCAGGGCCTCGACGCCGTGTTGCAGGACGTGCGCCGGCTGCGCGGCCTCGGCGCCGCGGCGGAGGCCGCCCCGACCAGCCTCCGCGACGCCGGCGCCCCGCTCGCGTCCGAGTCCCCGCCGCCCGGCGACCCCGCGCCGCCGACCGGCGGCCGCGAGGAACTCGTCGGCCCGTCCGGAGCTGCGTATTACCGCAGCGCCGCCCGACTCGCCCGCCAGGCCGCGGAGGCGCTGGCCTACGCCCACGGCCAGGGCGTCATCCACCGCGACGTCAAGCCCTCGAACCTGCTCATCGACTGGCACGGCGACCTCTGGGTGACGGACTTCGGCCTGGCCAAGGCAGACGACGCCCCGGACCTGACTGCGCCGGACGACCCTGTCGGCACCCTCCGCTACATGGCCCCCGAGCGCTTCCAGGGCAGGGCCGACGCGCGCAGCGACGTTTACTCCCTGGGCGCCACGCTCTATGAAATCCTGACATTGCGGGCCGCGTTTGACGACGACGACCGGGTGCGGCTGATCGCCCGCATCGCCCAGCAGGCGCCGTCGCCGCCGCGGAAGGAGGCGCCGGACCTGCCGCGCGACCTGGAGACGGTCGTCCTCAAAGCGATGGCCCGCGATCCGGCCGACCGCTACGCCACGGCCGCCGACCTGGCGGACGACCTGCGGCGCTTCCTCGAAGACCGGCCGGTGCGGGCGCGGCGCGTGTCGGCGCTGGAACGGCTGCGGCGCTGGCGGCGGCGCAGCCCGGCCGTGGCCGCCCTGGCGTTTTCCGTGGTCGGGCTGCTCCTGCTGCTTGCGGCCGGCGCGACCGTCGCGGCGGTGTGGCTGGCGTGGCAGCGCGGGGAAGTGGGACGGGCCAACATCGCCCTGGAGCAGACGAACGCCCGGCTGGGGACGGCCAACGAGGCGCTGACGGCGGCGAACGGCAAGCTGGCCGAGGATCGGGACCAGCTTTTTCAGGATAAAAGCGATCTCGAATTGAAAGACGCCAAGCTCGACCGGGCAATGGCGGATCAAACGGATAAGTATTGGCTGTCTCTTTATCACCAGGCCCGGGCCGGCCGCTTCGGCCCGCGGCCCGGACGACGCCTCGACAGCCTGGCCGCCCTGGCCGAGGCCCGGCGCATTCGGCCCGACGACCGGCTCCGCACCGAGGCGATCGCCTGCGTGGCCCTGACGGACCTCAAACCGGGCCGGGAGTGGGACGGCTGGCCCGCGGGCGCCTTCGACATGGATTTCGACGGCCAGCTGGAGCGGTACGCCCGCGCCGACCGGCACAGCGCCGTCAGCGTCCGCCGCACCGCGGACGACGTGGAGATCACCCACTTCACCGCCGGCTATGACGCCCCCTCGTGGGCGGAGCTGAGTCCCGACGGCCGGTTCGCGGCGGTGCGGCCCGACGGCGCCAGCCGCCGATTGCAGGTCTGGGAAGTGGGTGAAGCGCCGGAGCAGCGGATTGACGAACCATCCGGCGTCGTGGCGGCCGCGTTCTCCGCCGACAGCCGGCGGTTGGCCGTCCTCCGCACCGAGGGCGCCACGGATATTGACGACCTGTTTACCGGCCAGAGCATCCTTGAGATCCGAACCGGGCCGGGGAGCCGGGCGGCGGCGTTCCGGCCCGACGGCCGACAGCTGGCGGTCGCCGGCGAAACGGCGGTCGCCTTTTACGATCCAGAAACGGGCAAGCGGGTCGCGGAATGGCCGATGCGGTGCGACGCGCTGGCCTGGCGGCCGGACGGCGGACTGCTGGCCGCGGCCGGACGGGACCAGCGGATTTACTTCTGGGACCCCGCCGCGGGCCGGCTGCGGGCGGCGACGCCGGACCCGTTGGCCGCCGGCCTCCGCATCGCCTTCGACCACGCCGGCGATTTGCTCGCCAGCTGCGATGCGTCGGAGATGCTGCGGCTGTGGGACCCGCGCACCGGCCGCCAACTCTTCGCCACGCCGTCCGACACCCGCGCCCTCCGCTTCGGCTCCGACGACCGCCGCCTGGCCGGCGAGATCGACGGCGGCAAATTGCGGATGTGGGAGGTCGCCGCCGGAGGCGAATACCGGACGCTGACCGTCGAACCCGCCGGCCGCGACGCGCCGGAGTTCTCCGGCGGCGCCGCGATCACGCGCGACGGCCGACTGCTGGCGGCGGCCATGAACGACGGCGTCCGCCTGTGGGACCTGGCCTCCGGTGAGCCGTGCGGCTTTCTCCCTGCGGGGCCGACGGCGGCGGTGGCGTTCGACGGCGACGGGCCGCTGCTGACGCACGGCACGACGATGGAGGCGGCCGTCGTTCGCTGGCCGATCCGAGCCGAGCCCGATCACACCGACGGCCTCCGCATCGGGCCGCCCGAGCCGCTGCCGCTGCGCGGCGGTGGGCCGGGCCTGGCGTGCAGCGCCGACGGCCGTGTGACGGCGGTCGCCACGCTCCGCGGCGTGATGGTGTGGCGCCCCGACCATTCCGCCGAGCCAATCGCCCTCCAACTCCACGAGGACAGCCGCGACGACGTGAGCGACGTGGCCGTCAGCCCCGACGGCCACTGGATCGCCGCGTGCAGCCACAGCAGCAAGGGCGTGCGCGTCTGGGAAGTCGAAACCGGCGTCGCGTTGCCGCCGATCCCCGTCGAAGGGCCGGCGGCGGCGGTGTTCAGCCCCGACGGCAAATGGCTGGCGGCCGGCGGTAAGGAGGATTGTCACGTGTGGACCGTCGGCTCCTGGGAGAAAGGCCGGCGGATCGACGGCGCCGCCTCGGCCTTCGCGCCGGATGGTTCCATGCTGGCGGTCGAAACGGGCCGCGGAGTCGTCCGCCTGGTCGATCCGCAAACGGGCAAAATAATCGCCCAACTGGAGGACCCGAACCAGGACCGCAGCGACGTGTACTTTGCGCCGGACGGCGGCCGGCTGGTCGCGGTGAGCCTGGAGGGCCGTTGTATCCACGTCTGGGATTTGCGGCGAATCCGCCAGGGACTGGCCGAGATCGGCCTCGACTGGGAGCGGCCGGCCTACCCGCCGGCGCCGCCGCCGGCCGCGCCTCCGCGCGTGACGGCGATCGGGGGGACGCCGCGGTGAAACGCGCGGGAGGAACGGGGGGTGTCGATCGGTGGGATGAAGAGTTGCGGAATGACTTTGGCTCTCAAACCTTGGCAAGGCTTAGCCGGAGATCGGGAGCCGACCGGGGCGAATGCACCGAAAATGCCGGAGATACCGCGGCCGAATCCCCGACATTCTCCGCCGGCCGGGAAAGTCCGCCGGACGGTCGCGCGAGATTTCCGGGTCGGAATCTTTGCGATACCGGGGGGGACGGGATAAGATGAAGGTAGGCCGATCGGACTGATCCGAACCATTCCACGCCCGCCGCTTCCCGCGGGCCGCTCGGATCGGTCGAGCATGCTCTCCGACCGATCAGAGCCAACCGAGAAAGGCAGAGGCGGCGCGTCATGACTCCAACGATGGACAAGCGTCTCGTCGAACTTGCACAAGCGACCATCGGGTTTTGTGGGGATTCCGGCGACGGAATGCAACTCGTGGGCACCGAGTTCGCCAGCGCCTCGGCGAACCTCGGCAACGACATCAGCACGTTTCCCGACTTCCCCGCCGAGATCCGCGCCCCGGTCGGCACCCTGGCCGGCGTCTCCGGCTTCCAGGTCCAGTTCAGCAGCACCGACATCTACACCCCCGGCGACAAGCTCAACGCACTCGTCGCCATGAACCCCGCCGCCCTCAAGACGCGCCTCAAGGACGTCGAGCCGGGCGGCATCCTCGTCATCAACCAGGACGCCTTCGCCCCCAACGACCTCCGCAAGGCCAACTGCGCGACCAACCCGCTCGAAGACGGCTCGCTGGCCGGCTACCGCGTCATCGCCATCCCGCTCACCGCGCTCAACCGCGAGGCCGTCGCCAACGCCAAGCTCAGTCCGCGCGAGGCCGACCGCTGCAAGAACTTCTTCGCGCTCGGCCTCGTCTTCTGGCTCTACGAACGGCCCCTGGAGCCGACCCTCCGCTGGATGCGCGACAAGTTCGGCAAGAAGGAGGCGGTGCTGCTGGCCAACACCGCCGCCCTCAAGGCCGGCTACAACTACGGCGAGACGACCGAACTCTTGCCCGTCCATTACCACGTGCCCAAGGCGAAACTGCCGCCGGGCCGGTACAGAAAGATCACCGGCAACGAGGCCCTGGCGCTCGGCCTCGTTACCGCGGCCGTGCTGGCCGACAAGGAAATGCTCTACGCCGGCTATCCGATCACCCCCGCCTCCGACATCTTGCACCACCTCGTCACCCTCAAACACTACCCGGTCAGCTGCATCCAGGCGGAGGACGAAATCGCGGCGGCCGGCATGGCCATCGGCGCGGCGTTCGGCGGCCGGCTCGGCGTGACCGCGACGAGCGGCCCCGGCATCTGCCTCAAGTCGGAGGCCATCGGCCTGGCCGTGATGACCGAGCTGCCGCTGGTCGTCATCGACGTGCAGCGCGGCGGCCCCAGCACCGGGCTGCCGACCAAGACGGAGCAGGCGGACCTGCTTCAGGCGATGTTCGGCCGCAACGGCGAGTGTCCCGCCGCCATCGTGGCGCCGTGTTCGCCGGGCGACTGTTTCACGATGGCCGTCGAGGCCGTGCGCCTGGCCGTCGGCCACATGACGCCGGTGTTCCTGCTGTCGGATGGCTACCTGGCCAACGGCGCCGAGCCGTGGCTGCTGCCTGACCCCGCCAAGCTGCCCAAGATCGAGATCCGCCATCCGACGGGACCGAACTACGGCAGCAACGGCGACTCGAAGTTCATGCCGTACCTGCGCGACGAGCGGCTGGTGCGGCCGTGGGCCGTGCCGGGCACACCGGGGCTGGAGCACCGCATCGGCGGCATTGAGAAGGAGCAGACGACCGGCAACGTCAGCTACGAGCCGGCCAACCACGAGGCGATGGTGCATTGCCGCGCGGAAAAGATCGCCAAAATCGCCGACGACATCCCCCTGCTGGAGGTGAGCGGCCCGGACGAGGGCGATCTGCTGGTGCTCGGCTGGGGCGGGACCTACGGCTCCATCGCGACAGCCGTGCAGCGGGCGCAGCGGAAGGGCGTCTCCGTGGCGCAGGCGCACCTGCGCTATCTCAACCCGATGCCGCGCAACACCGGCGAGGTGCTGAAGCGGTACAAGCGCGTGCTTGTGCCGGAGCTGAACGGCGGCCAGCTGTGCATGCTCCTGCGAGCGACCCACCTGCTGGACATCGTCAGCCTGAGCAAGGTGCAGGGACAGCCCTTCCAGGTCAGCGAAATCGAAGCGAAGATCGAGGAACTGACGCGCTGAAACCCCGGCGAGCGGGGGCGCTGACGCGCCCCCGCTCGCCAATTTATATGAGAGATCGATCATGTCCACTGTGACGACGTTGCCGACCCTCACCGCCCAGGACCTGGCCAGCGACCAGCAGGTGCGCTGGTGCCCGGGCTGCGGCGACTATTCCATCCTGGCGCAGATGCGGAAAGTCCTGGTCCCGCTGGGCATCCCGCGCGAGAAGATGGTGTTCGTCTCGGGCATCGGCTGCTCCAGCCGCTTCCCCTACTACATGAACACCTACGGCTTCCACTCGATCCACGGCCGGGCACCGGCCTTCGCCACCGGCCTCAAGGCGGTGCGGCCCGACCTGTCCGTGTGGGTCGTCACCGGCGACGGCGACGGCCTGTCGATCGGCGGCAACCACCTCATCCACGCCATCCGCCGCAACATCGACTTGAAAATCATCCTGTTCAATAACGAGATCTACGGGTTGACGAAGGGCCAGTATTCGCCGACCTCGCGCCGGCACCAAGAGCAAATCGACGCCGGGCGGCTCGTCCGACCGTCCGCTGCGTCCGCTGCAGCTGGCGCTGGGCGCCGGCGCCACGTTCGTCGCCCGGACGGTGGACGTGGACATCCAGCACCTCGGCGAGACGCTGCGGCGGGCGGCGGCCCACAAGGGGACCGCCCTGGTGGAGGTCTATCAGAACTGCGTGATCTTCAACGACGACATCTTCAAGTACGCCAGCGACAAGAGCGTCAAGTCGGACAACATGGTCTACGTGGAACACGGCAAGCCGATGGTGTTCGGCAAGAAGCGCGACCGTGGCGTCCGGCTCAACGGCCTGGAACTCGAAGTGGTGTCGCTGGGCGACGGCGTCACGGAGAAGGACCTGCTGGTCCACGACGAGTCGGCCGAGGCGCCGACGCGGGCCAACCTGCTGACCCAGATGGTCTACCCGGAGATGCCGGAGTGCCTGGGGGTGCTGCGTTGCGTGGAACGGCCGACGTTCGACGGCCAGCTCCGCGAACAGACCGACAAGGCGATCAAGGCGAAGGGCCGCGGCAAGCTCGAAGCGCTGTTCGCCAGCGATGACATGTGGACGGTGGAAGCGAAGTAGTCCTCGTTCCCACGCTCTTGGGGTTCGGGCCGAAGAAAGCGGGGCGGCCGCGCCCCGCGAACGCCCCCACTCACCCCGCCGATTTGCGCTCTTCCTGCAGCTTATTCAGCTTGTTGTACATCGTCTTGAGGCTGATCCCCAGCTCCAGGGCCGCCGTGGCCTTGTTGCCGCCGTGCTTCTCCAGCACGCGCAGCAGATGCTCCATCTCGATCTCGCTCAGCGTCCTGGCCGGCGCGGCCGCCGTCGGCGCCGCCCCGAGGGGGCGGGCGGCGTGAGCGCCCGGAGACATCGGCAGCGTCGTCGGCCCGTGAGCGCGGAGCGTGTGCGGCAAATGTTCCGGCGTGATGAGGCCGCCGCCGGCGATGATGTAGGCGTGCTCCATCACGTTCGCCAGCTCGCGCACGTTGCCGGGCCATTCGTGCTCCAGCAGCATGTCCACCGCTTCCGGGCTGAGCAGCTCCGCCACCTGCTCCGCCGGCCGACGCGCCGCCCGCGCCAGCAGGTGCCGCGCCAGGTCCGGGATGTCGGAACGCCGCTCCCGCATCGGCGGTAAGCGGATCTCAAATGTGTTGATGCGGAAGAACAGGTCCTCGCGGAAGTCGTCCTCCTGGATCATCTGCCGCAGGTCGCGGTTGGTGGCGCACAACACGCGCACGTCCACGCGGAACGGCTCCGTGTCGCCCACCCGGCGGATCTCGCCCGATTCCAGGAAGCGCAGCAGCTTCACCTGAATGTTCTTGTTCAGCTCGCCCAGCTCGTCCAGGAACAGCGTGCCGCCGTTGGCCACTTCAAAGAGGCCCTTGTGGTCGCGCTCGGCCCCCGTGAACGAGTTCTTGCGGTGGCCGAACAACTCGCTCTCCACGAGATTTTCCGACAGCGCCCCGCAGTTGACCGGCACGAACGGCATGTCGTGGCGCTTGCTCTGCTGCCACAGCGCCCGCGCCGCCACTTCCTTGCCGGTGCCCGTCTCGCCGAGGATCAGCACCGTCGATTCGGTCGGCGCCACTGTGGCGATCATGCGGTGGACGCCCGTCATGGCCGACGATTTGCCCACGAGGACCGTCGGCCCCTCCGCCGCCTTGACGCGGCTTTGCAGGGCCAGGTTCTTGTGCTTCAGCTCGCGCCGCTCCGCCACCTTGCACAGCACGCCCTCGATCTCGGCCAGCTTGCATGGCTTGGTGATGTAGTCGAAGGCGCCGAGCCGCACGGCCTGCACCGCCGTCTCCATGCTGGCGTGGCCGGTCATCACCACCGCCTCGACGTCGGGCGCGATCTTCTTGAGCTGCTCCAGCACCTCGATGCCGCTCATGCCCGGCATCCGCAGGTCGAGGATGGCCGCGTCGAACGTGGTCTTTTCCAGAGCCTTGATGGCGCTTTTGCCGTCGGGGCAAACCGTGACCTCGTGGCCGAGGCGCGGCAGCTCCGAGCGCATCAGCTCCTGCAACGGCCGTTCGTCGTCCACGAAAAGGACGCGCAGGCTCTTGTGGGCTTCGAGACGATCCCGGCCGCCGGGTCGGGTGAGAGTGCTATCTGTCATGGCCACCCCTTCTCAAGGATGAAGGAGGAAGGATGAAGGATGAATCAAGCCAATTCATCCTTCCTCCTTCCTCCTTCATCCTTTTGTTCACGCTGCCAGCGCCGGAGGCGCCGCTTCCTCTTCTTCCGCCCGCAGCGGCAACCGCACGATGAACGTGCTGCCCTGGTCGGGGCCGGCGCTCGTCGCCTCGATCTCGCCGCCGTGCTGGCTGATGATACTGTGGCTGATCGTCAGGCCCAAGCCGGTGCCCTTGCCGGTCCGGCTGCGCGTGAAGAACGGCTCGAAGATGTTCTCCAGCACTTCCTGCGTCATGCCGCAGCCGGTGTCGGTGAAGTGCAGCTCCGCCGTGCCGACGCGCTGCACGAGCCGGATCGTCAGCCGGCCCTCCTCTTCCATGCTGTCCAGGGCGTTGACCACCAGATTCAGCACCACCGACTTGATCTCCTCGCGGTTGACCGCGGCGAACACCTTGCCGGCGCCGCCCTCGAAGGCGATCGTCTTGCCTTTGGCGCTCTGCAAGTGCTGCGTCACCTCCAGCACCGACTGGATCAGCTTGCCCAGGTCGGTCGGCTCGCGCCGCTTCTCGCCGGTGCGGCTGAACGCCAAGAGCCGCTCCGTGATGTTCTTGCAGCGGAACGCCTCCTCCTGGATCATGCGGAGATAGCGCGTAAAGACCTCCGCATCGTCGCTCTGCCGGCCGGCCCGTCGCAGCACTTCGAGCAGGCCGGCCAGCCGCGCCTCCAGCGCCTCGCTGCTGAACAGGATCGACGCCAGCGGGTTGTTGATCTCGTGGGCCACGCCGGCGGCCAGGAAGCCGACGCTGGCCAGACGCTCCGAGCGCACCAGCTGCCGGCTGCGCTCGTTGACCTGTTGGGCCAGGTTGTCGTACAGGTCGCGCAGCCGCTGCATCATGTCGTTGAATGCGGCCGCCAGGTCCTCCATCTCGTCGCCGCTCTTGACCTCGATGGGTCGCGTGAAGTCGCCGCCGGCGACGCGGCGGACGCCGGTTTGCAGATCGCGGATGGGGTTGATGACCCAGCCGTAGAACGACCACATCAGGCCGGCCATGATGAGCAGGCCGACGACGCTGGCCGGGACGACGATCCAGAGCGTGACCTGATAATGCTCGCGCGACTCGTCGATGCGCTGGTCGATGTCGTCGTTGATGGTGGTGTAAAGGTCTTCGGCGTGCGTCACCAGCGGCTCGATCTGCCCCCACACGGCGCCCCAGTCCTCGTCGTCGAGTTGCCGCGTCGCCTTGTCGGCGGCGGGCCGAGGCTTTTCGCGGGCCGCCAGCGCGGCGTCGAGGTTGTCGAAGTCCTTTCTCAAATGCTGAATGAGCTGCAACTGGCTTTCGCCGTTGCCGGGGTCGCGGCCGAGGCTGAGCGTCTCCTGTAGCTGCGTCTCGTACCTGTCCAAACGCTTCAGCGCCTCCTGGCGTTTGCTCTTCGAGAGCTTATCGACCACGTCCGCCACGGCGTTCGGCCTGTCGGCCGGGTCGATCGGATCGTTCGACCGCTTGTTCGGGTCCGCGGGCGTCTCCAACCTTGTCAGATCGTAAACCGACTTTTTGAAGTCCTCCGCGACCTTCAGCTCCGCCTGCTTGCTGCGGATGCTGTTCATGGTGAGGTAGTACGAATACAGGCCGCGGAGCGTGCCGGCCAGGAGCAGGGCCAGGGCGCCGCAGACGAGGCAAACGCCGAGCAGCAGTTTATGGCGGATGCGCCAGCGCGGGGCCACGCCCGATCTCCTGTAGCTGCGGCCGCTCGTCTTCTCGTCCATCTCCCTCTCCTCCCGGAAGAGGAGCAGGAGAGAAGGGGGGGCACCCGCGAGGGCCGTCCGGCGTCCGTAGCGGCGCGACTCTACCAAAACGCTTTTCGCAAATGGAGGCCAAGTTGCGGCGGCGCCGCGGCGGCGCATCCGACCCAACTTCCCCCGCCGCCCTGACCGGCCGTGTACAATGGCCGCATGATTGCTAAACGGCCATTCGCGCACCCGGTTCTCGCGGCGGTCGTCGCGTCCCTCCCGGGCCTGACCAGCGCCGCGCGGGCTGCCGCGCCCGAAGTCGTGGACGCCGACGGCCGGGCCTCACCGGGGGCCGTCGCGGTGGACGACGCCGGCCGAATCCGCTTCACGCCGACGGGGCAGGCCCAGCCTTTGCCGCCGGAGTCCATCGCCTATATCCGTTTCCCCGCCGCCGCGGCCGAACCTTTCCGCGCCGGCTTCGTCCGCCGCGTCTTGCTGGCGGACGGCCAGCAGATCACTGCCCGGCTCTTGGCGGCGGACGGCGATGCGCTGTCGCTGCGCACCGCCTGGGCCGGCCGCGTGGACGTGCCGCGCTCCGCCGTCGTCGCGCTGCGCCAGCCGCCCGGATTTCAGAGCATGTTCGAGGACGATTTCAGCGACGGACTCCGGGCGTGGACGGTCGCCGGCAAGCCGCTCATTGACGGCGACCCGCCGGCCGCCGCCCTCACGGCGTCCGGTCAGGGCCTGGCGTTCGCGCCGCCCGATCCACCGGACGCGGGCCGCGTCGGCGTCAACTTCCGCGACGGCGACGCGGCCGGGGCGCGCTGGTCGGTGAACCTGCGTTTCAAGGGCGACGGCGAACCGCGGACGCTGCGCGTCACGCTGGCCGGCCCCGGCGACGCCTACGAGGTCGAGCCGTCCGGTCTGGACGGCGACGGCCGCCGCGTCGCCCGCTCGGCGGGATGGCATCGGCTGACCGTGCGGTTTTCCCGCGAATCGCTCTCTGTTTTGTGCGACGATGGGGTGCTGTGGTCGAACCTGCGGCAGGGGCCGGGCGGCACGCTGCGACAGGTTTCGCTGAACTGCACTCCAGAGGCGAAATCGGATGCGGTGCGCGGCCGCGTGGAATTCACCGAGTTTTCGTTGTCTCGCGCCGTCGATGAACCCCGCCGGCCGGCGGGAGACGCGGCCCAAGAGGAAGTCTGGCTGGCGGACGGCGATCAGCTGTTCGGCGATGCGCTGCACATCGACCGCCGGGCCGTGGAGATCCAGGGCGCCTTCGGCAAGCGCTGGCTGCCGTGGTCCGGCGTGCGCGGCTGCTGGTTCCGGCGGAATGGGGCGGTTCGGGCGCCTACGCAACCCGGCTCGCCGGGCGCCCGCGTCCGCCTCTGGATCGACTCCGGCCTCGACCCGGAGCCGGACGTGCTGGAGGGCATCCTCAAGGCGATCGACGACAAGCAGGCGACGTTGCAGCACCCGGCCCTCGGCGAGCTGCACATTCCGCGCGAACGCCTGCGACGGCTGCGGCCGCTGCCGAGCTGAACCGTTGTCGCGGCGGGCTGCGGCGATTACCTTGAAGGCGTGGCGATTCCTTGACCGTGAGCGGGCGCCGTTTCGGCGCCGGCGGTTCGCCCGGGAGGACGGTCATGGCGATATGGCACTATTACAGATGCAGAAAAGGTCATCGGTGGCCGTGGGTTGCTCCGCCAAACGTGTGGCCGCCGGATTACCGGAGTTCCTGTCCCGTCTGCGGCAACGGGCCGATCAGCTCGTTCGTCGCGTCGGGCTGCCTCGTCGGCGCGAGGGCCGCCCCCATTCTCCTAGGCCTCGCCGTTGGACTGGCCACGATCTTCGTTGGACTGGCCATGATCTTCCTCGGGGGACGCCGTCCTCCTCCTCCTCTTGCCGCCGGCATGCTTGTCGCCGGCATGGTCCTCGTCTTCTCGGCTGCCATGACTCCGCTCCTCATCGGCGCGATGGGGCGCGTCCGGCGTCAACGGACGAAAAAGACGATTGCCATCGCCGAACAGATGGGCTTCGCCTTCGTGCCCTTGTTCCCCGTACCGACCATCCAGGCCGTCGCCCCGTTCCGGCTGTTCACCCAGACAGGCTACGCCTCCGACGGCATGCAAGGCCGCGTCGGCGACTGCAACGTGCTGGTCTTTGATTATCAGCACGTCATTGTGAGGGGCAGAAACGTCCAGGTTGTCTCCCATACCGCCGTGATCCTCTTCGACGGGGCGGCCGGCGTGCCCGACTTCCTGCTCGCGCCCAAAGCGTTTTTCGACAAGCAGGTCGGCTTCTTCGCGCCACGCGTCGTCGCGCAGGAGGGCACCGGGGAATTCGGCAAGCGCTGTGTACTCACCGGCCCCGAGGAAGCCGCCCTGCGCCAGACGTTCCACCCCGAGCTGGTCCGCCGCCTCGGGCAGGACGGCCAGTGGTTCATCGAGGCCCTGAAAGGCCAACTGCTCGTGTACCGTTCGCCCAAGGTCTCGCCGGACAAGCGCCCTGGTCTTGTGACCGACGCGCTGGAGATCCGCGACATGCTGCGGGGGAAGGCGCCGGCGCCCGCGTAACCGCTCGCCAGTCGTCCCGATGCAAGTGGCGGCTACGAATCCGGCGTTATGTTGACCGCGCCTGGTCAGGAAATGACCGCGGCGCGCGTGGGAGGAATTACGATGGCGGTGGAAAAGCTCTACTGTCGCAAGGGCCATCGCTGGGAGCCGACCTTCCCGCCGAACGTGTGGCCGCCGGACTTCCGAACCGCTTGCCCCACCTGCGGCGACGCGCCCCTCGGTCCGTTCGACATGACCGTCACCACGGGCGTCGTGATGACCGTCCTCGCGTTCGTTTTCCTCGCGGTCGGCGTGGTCCTGCTCCTGACCGGCAAGAACCTGCTTCCCCTGGGCATTATTTTCCTCGTCCTGGCCGGCCTGATGCCGCTCATCGCCCTGGGGGTCTGGGTCGGCCGTCAAAGGATGAAAAAGAGGGCTGCCGTCGCCGAACAGATGGGCTTCGCCTTCCTGCCCAACCTCACCGTAGCCAGCCTCCGGGCCGTCGCCCCCTACCGGCTGTTCGCCCAGGGGTACGGACAGAAAGCCTACTACGCCATGCAGGGCCGCGTCGGCGACTGCGACGTGCTCTATTTTCAGTATCAGTACACGATCGGCAGCGGCAAAAGCTCGCAGACCTTCACCCACTCCGCCGTGATCGTCTTCGACGGGGCCGACGGCGTGCCGGACTTCCTGCTCACTCCCCGGACGTTCTTCGACAAGCTCATCGGCCTGTTCACGCACGGCGGCGTCGAGTTGGAGAACGCCGGCGAGTTCGCCAAGCGCTGCAAGCTCACCGGACCCGATGAAGCCGCCCTGCGCAAGACGTTCCATCCTGAGCTGGTCCAGTACCTCGGGACCAGCGGACGGTGGTTCATCCAGACCGCCAACGGCCAGCTGCTGGTGTACAAGACGCCCGCGCTCGGGGAGAGCCGGGTTCCCGGCCTGGTAACAGACGCGCTGGAAATCCGCGACATGCTGCGCGGCGCCGGCCGGCCGACCTCGTAATCTCCCTCCCCCCTGGTGGGGGAGGGAGTGAACGCGGGCGGCACGGCCTTTGCTCGCCGCAGGAAGATCGGTCCCCATCCCAAGGAGATGCTTCCGTGACAAGACGCAGCGGGTTCATCGTCTCGGCGTTCCTCGCCGCCCTGGTCGCCGTGGTCGTGCTGACGCCGCCGGCCCCCGCCGTCGGCCCCGACCCCAAGGACGTGCAGACGGTCCTCGACAAGGGCTACGCCTTCCTCAAGAAACAGCAGGGCGAGGACGGCAGCTTCTCGCCCCGCGTGGCCGGCCCCGGCGTCACCGCCCTCGTCGTCTCCGCCCTGCTCCGCAACGGCTACACCGACGACGATCCCGTGGTCGCCAAGGGCCTGGCGTATCTGGAGAAGAACGTCAAGGACGACGGGGGCATCTACAGCAAGATGCTCGCCAACTACACCACCAGCGTGGGCCTGATGGCGTTCCAGGAGGCGAACAAGAACGGCAAGTACGACGCCGTCATCAAGAACGCGACGAAGTTCCTCAAGGGCTTGCAGGACGGCTCGGCCGACCCCAAGGACCCGAACTCCGGCGGCGTCGGCTACCAGAAGGGCTTTCCGCCCGACCTGTCCAACACGCAGTTCTTCATCGACTCGCTGATCCAGGCCGGCGTGCCCAAGGACGACCCGGCCATTCAGCGGGCGCTGACGTTCGTCAGCCGTTGCCAGAACCTGCCCGGCGAATCGCAGGACCAGCCGTTCGCGGCCAAGGCGACCGACGACGACAAGGGCGGCTTCGTCTACAAGCCGGACCCCGACGACAAGCAGCACCAGACGGCGGCCGGCGGTTTGCGCTCGCTGGGCGCCATGACCTACGGCGGGCTGAAGAGCTTCCTGTACGCCGGCGTCAAGAGGGACGACCCGCGCGTGCAGGGCGCGGTCAAGTGGATTCGCGCTCACTACACGCTGGAGGAGAACCCGGGTCTCAAGCAGGCGGGCCTTTACTACTACCTTCACACCTTCGGCAAGGCGATGGCCGCGCTGGGCGACGACATGTTCGAGGACGCCCAGGGCAAGAAACACGACTGGCGGCTTGAGCTGTTCGACGCGCTGAAGTCGCGGCAGCAGGAAAACGGCGCCTGGATCAACCAGGGCGACATGGCCTTCGGCGAGGCCGACGACAACCTGGCCACCGGCTTCGCCCTGCTGGCGCTGAGCTATACGAAAAAGTAGAAACCGTCGGACGGCGGGGAGCGACCAAGAATCATTCCGGCGAGCGGCCGGCTAAGCCGGCTGATGCGCGATCTTGTCGGCGATGGGATGAAGCATCAGCCGGCTTACGCCGGCCGCTCGCCGGGCATTGGCCATGCCGCTTTCTCAGGAGTCTTTCCATGCTGTCTCTTCGCATCCTTCCTCGATCCCTATTGGCCGCCGTCGCCTGCCTAGCCCTCGCCGCCTCCGCCCGCGCCGACGCCTTCGACGACTACACCAACCCGCTCCTGAACAAGGCCGCCGCTTCCGACGCCGCCAAGGAAATGAAGCAAGTCACGTCCGACGACCTGCTCAACAACGACCGCACTCTCAAGGGCGTGGACGGCACGCTGCTGATCGTCAAGACGAACGACGGCCGCAACGCCAAGCTGCTGGTCCACGCGGCCGGCCAGAAGACCGACGCGGAACACACCGTCCCGACGCTGTTCATCGACCGCTTCGTCACATACAAGGAGGGCGAGGAGCGCACGGTGCGCGGCAGCGGCCAGAACCTGGCGCTGTTCCCCGGCTTCCGCTTCAGCCTCGACATGGGGCAGGTGGTGCCGGAGGCGCTGGGCGGCGATTTGCGCTTCGTCCGGGACGGCGACAAGACGTGGGTCGAGCCGGTCGGCAAGGCGAAGCTGTACATGCTGATCAAGCCGCTGCCCGAGGCGGCGCCGGCCAAGCCGGACAAGATCATCATTGGCGATAAATTCGACCCGAAATACTTCAACGGCAAGTTCAAGCTCCACGACGACGGCCGCCGTTCCGGCGAGTTGGTCCTCAAGGTGGACGACGATGGGACCGTCAGCGGCGCCTATTATTCCGACAAGGATGGGGCGAAATACGACATCCGCGGCAAGGTCGGCATGCCGGACTACGCCATCCATTTCACCGTGCAGTTCCCGCGTGCCGAGCAGACTTTCCAGGGCTTCCTCTTCAGCGGCGACGGCAAGCACATGGCCGGTACTTCCGTCATGAACGAGCGCGAGGCGGGGTTCTTCGCCGTGCGAGAGGAGTAGCCGGCAGTCAGTAGTCCGTGGTTCCCCTCGTTCCCAAGCTCTGCTTGGGAACGAGGGTACTGGGTTGTCCCTTGATTTTTCCCCCGGTTGGCCAACCGATTAGTCGCCGGAACAGGGGCAAAGGACAAAGGACAAGGGACCATGCAAGTCTTCATCACCGGCGGCACCGGCCAGATCGGGAGTCGCCTGGTTGCGGGGTTACAGGCGCGCGGCGAGCGGCCGGTCGTCCTGACGCGCCGGCGGGACGCCGCCGAGAAGCAGTTCGGCCCGGACGCGCGGATCATCGAAGGCGACCCGATGCAGCCCGGCCCGTGGCAGGAGGCCGTCGGCGACTGCGACGCCGTCGTCAACCTGGCCGGCGAAAACCAATTCAAACGCCGCTGGAACGCCGCGTTCAAGGCCCGGATCGTTGACAGCCGCATTGCGGCCACGCAGAACGTCGTCGCGGCCCTGGCCCGGAAGCCGCGCCGCGGCGACGGCACGCCGAAAACACTCGTCAGCGGATCGGCCATTGGCTATTACGGGCCGCACGGCGACGAGGAGCTGACCGAGGACAGCCCGGCCGGCTCCGACTTCCTCGCCGACCTGTGCGTGCGCTGGGAGGCGGCGGCGCAGGAGGTCGAGGCGTCGGGCGTCCGCTGCGTGCGGATGCGAACCGGGATCGTGCTGGACCGGCAAGGCGGGGCGTTGCAGAAGCTGCTGACGCCGTTCCGGATGGGCGTCGGCGGCCCGATCGCCGGGGGCCGGCAGTGGATGAGCTGGATTCACCACGACGACATGACCCGCCTGCTGCTGCGGACGCTGGACGACGCGGCGGCGGCCGGCCCGGTCAACGGGACGGCCCCGAACCCCGTCACCAACGCCGACTTCTCGCGGGCGCTGGGCCGCGCCATGCACCGGCCGGCGTTTATGCCGACGCCCGGCTTCGCCCTGCGGCTGATGCTGGGGGAGGTGGCCGGCGTCGTCACGACCGGCCAGCGCGTGCTGCCGAAGCGGGCGCTGGCCCTCGGGTACACGTTCAAATATCCCCAAATCGACGCGGCATTGGCGGAGATAATCGCCTCGGGACGATAGATCGCAGGAGGCGAGCCGCCGGGTTTATCCCGGCGGTTTTCTCCAAACGGCGGGGATAAACCCCGCCGCTCGCCAGAGTTTACCGAAACAGCTCGCTGACCGACCGATTGTCGTGGATGCGCTTGATGGCGTCGGCCAGCAGCTCCGCCACGCTCAGCACGACGATGTTCGGCAGCTGCTTCTCCGGAGGCAGCGGGATGCTGTCGGTGACGGCGATCTGGCGGATGTTGGCGCCGCGCAGCCGCTCCACGGCGTTGTCGCACAGCACCGGGTGCGTGGCGCAGGCGTAAACGTCGCGGGCGCCGTGGTGGTACGCCACGTTGGCCGCCCCGACCACGCTGCCGGCCGTCGAGATCATGTCGTCGAAAATCGCCACCACTTTGCCCTCCAGCGAGGCGCCGATCAGGTTGGCCTGGTTCGTCTCCGTGGCGCTGGAGCGGCGCTTGTCCACCACAGCGATCGCGCCGCCGAGCTTCTTCTGGTACATCAGCGCCTTCTTGATGCTGCCCTCGTCGGGGCTGAGCACCACGAAATCGCGCGGCGGAATGTTCAGCGCGCGGACGTATTTGGCAATAACGGGCGCGGAATAGAGGTGATCGACGGGAATGTCGAAGAAGCCCTGGATCTGGGCGGCGTGGAGGTCGAGGGCCAGCACGCGGTCGGCGCCGGCCGAGGTGAGGAGGTCGGCCACCAGCTTGGCGGTGATCGGGACGCGGCCCTGGTCCTTGCGATCCTGGCGGGCGTAGCCGTAGTACGGCAGCACGGCCGTGATGCGCGCGGCGCTGGCTCGCTTGAATGCATCGAGGATGATGAGCAGCTCCATCAGGTTCGTGTTGACCGGCGGGCAGGTCGGCTGCACGACGTAGATGTCGCGGCCGCGCACGTCCTCGTCGATGCGGACCTCGGTTTCGCCGTCGGGGAAGTTGTCCAGCTTGATCTTGCCGAGGGTGTCGCCGAGGCAGCGGGCGATACGCTCGCTCAGGGCAATGTTGGCCCGACCGCTGAACACCTTGAGCTTGTTGTTGTTATTGATCATGACGGCGCTCGGGTTGCGACGGGCGGCACGGCCCGCATGAAGGCGGCGCGAAGGAACGGTTAGCGAGTGGGGAAAGTCACCCCCTATGGATTGTAGTGGGCCGCGCCGGGGAAGTCCGGTGGGGGAAGAGGGGAAAGGCAGAGCCGCGACCATAAGGGAGCGGTTTGGGATGAAACCGCTCCCTTATGGTCGCGGCTCTGACCGCTCCCAAACCAGACCCTCATTTCGCCGCCGCGTAGCGGTGCGTCGGCTGGGGCCGGCCGGGGCGGAAGCTCTGCAGCGACCGGACCTCCACCTTCGCCTTATATTCCTGGCCGACGTCGGCGAGGGCCCGCCGCACCTGCTCCTCGATCAATGCGGGATCGGCGGCGACGCGGGCGTTGACGATGACCTGCGCCTCCGCAACGCGGCCGCGCGACGGCAGCGACAGCTCCGGCTGCGCGCCGCTGCTGACCAGATTGGCGACGCCGAAGGAGCCGTCGTGCAGGCCGATGACCTTGAGGTGTCCCGGCTCCGCGCCCATGCGGCCGAAGGCGTCGCGCAGCTGCGCGACGAGCCGCATCAGCAGGCCGTCCAGGTCGAACGGCGTTGTTGTGGCATGGTCTCCAGACCATGCCACAACAACGGCCGTCGCGTTCAGCCAGCCCATCTCGGCCTCGCCCTCGGCGTAGACGTCATAGTCGATGTCGAGGACCTTCCGGCCGAAGGCGCCCTGCTGGTCGAGCAGTTGGGTCAGCGCCTGAAAGCCTTCGCCGGTCTTCGCCGACATCCCCAACAGCGGCGTTACCGGATAGGCTTTCGCCGTCAATTCGGCCAGCTCCCGGCGGGCTTCCGGCGTCATCTCGTCGATGCGGTTGAGGACGATCGCGTCGGCCTCTTCGAGCTGCTTGCGGAAGATGTAGGCGGCCTTCGGCGAGAATCCGGATCGGGATTCGTTGCGGAGGATGCGCAGCCCCTGGTCGGGCTTGAAGAGGACGGCGTAGGGGGCGACCTCGAAGCGGTCGCCGTACAAGTCGCGGAGCGGCTGGACGACGGTGGCGACGAGGTCGGTGCAGCTGCCGACCGGCTCGGCCAGGATCACGTCGGGTCGTTCGCCGGCCTGGAGCCGGCCGACCTTGCCGACCAGATCGTCGAAGCGGCAGCAGAAACAGGCGCCGGCCACTTCCTCGACGTTGAACCCCTGTGCCCGCAGGCTGTTGGTGTCCACGAGGTCCTGGGCCTGGTCGTTCGTCACCAGGCCGACGCGCCGGCGGCGGTCGGCGTAGTGCCGGGCGAGGCGGGCCAACGTCGTGGTCTTTCCGGCTCCGAGAAATCCGCCGATCATGATGAATCGCAAGCGCTGCATGACTGCTCCTTCCGGGCAAGGGCGAGCGGCGCGGCGTCAGCCGCCGAACGGGACCGTCCGCAGCATCAGGTATAGCAGAGCGGACAGGGCCGCCGCGATGGGCAGCGTCGTCACCCAGGCCAGCAGGATGCTCAGGATGGTCTTCGCGCGGGCGGTGCGGTTGACGACGCCGATGCCGAACAGCGAGCCGACCGCAACGTGCGTGGTCGAGACGGGCAGCGAAAAAAGCGTGGCCGCGACGACCAGCACCGAAGTCGCCAGATTGGCGGTGAAGCCCTGGCCGGGGTTCATGCTCGTGATCTTTTTACTCATCGTCTCGGCCACGCGCCGCGCGTTCAGCACGCCGCCCACCGCCATGACGACGGCCACGAGCGCCAGCCCCCCGTCCGTCGGCAGCGTCCGGGCGGCCACCAGGAGGGCCACGATTTTCGGCGTGTCGTTGAGGCCGCGCGCGAACCCCACGGCCCCGCCGCTCAGGTAGTGCAGCCCGTCCAGCAGCTGTCCCGCTTGCAGGCCCACCACGCGCCCCTGATAACGGCTCACGCACACCGGCGCCTCGGCCACTTCCAGCACGGCGCCCGTGCGGACCAGCAGCAGCCGGCCGTCCGGCTGAGGTTGCACCGTCTCGTAGGTCTTGCCGATGCAGACACAAGTCTGGTTGGTGACGCGGGCGGCCCGCCGGATCAGGCGGAAAAGCGGGTAGACCGCCATAGTGCAGAGCATCGCGGCCAGGGGGCTGAGCAACAGAGGCGCCACGAATTTCCAGCCCAGCGCGTGGAAATGGACGTCGCCAGCGGCGGCCAGCAGACCGGCGCCGACCAACCCGCCCGTCAGCGAGTGCGTCGTGGAAACCGGCAGTCCGGTCACGGTGGCCAGCAGGACGGTGAGGGCGGCGCCGAGACTGACCGCCAACAGGAAAGCGGATTGATGCGTGACCGCATCGGGGACCAGGCCGCTGCCGGAAAACGCCTGCACCAGGCCGCCGGCCAGGTACAGGGCCAGCAGCGAACCGGCAAGCGTGGTGACGGTCGCCCAGGCCAGGGCCTGGCGGTAGGTGCAGGCGCCGCTGCCGAAAAGGGTGGCGACGCCCTTGAAATTGTCGTTGGCCCCATTGGTGTAGGCCACGAACAGGACCGCCGTGACGATCAGGATCAGCGCCACGCTCACGGCCGTTTCCTCGGAAGCCACGCTCAAACACCATTATGAAGATTAGAACGTTCGGCCGGACAAGGCCAGGGGAAGCAGCGCTACGAGCGGACGAATACAGCGACTTCACATGTTACTCGTGGTTGGCGACGTACCAGCGGATTTGCCGGGCCAGACCCTCCAGAATCCCGACCTCCATCGGGGTCGGCCCCGCCCGGCCGATCAGGTGGCGCAGGGCGTGCATCAGGGCGTCCGCCTTGTCGTTCCAGAGGAAGTGGATTTGCTCCAACGCCTGCCGCAAATGGGCGAACATCCGCTCTTGCTCGGCGAACGGCGCCGGCGCCTCGCGGCCGGCCGGCGCCGACTGCCGCCGCAGCCATTGTCGCCGCAGCTCGTAGAGGCACACCGCAACCGCCTGGGCCAGGTTCAGCACCGGGTAGGCGGGGTCGGCCGGGATGTGGATCAGATAGTGACAGTGCGAAGCCTCCGCCGTGGTCAGGCCGTCGCCCTCGGGTCCGAAGACGACGGCGGCCGGCCCCGTCGTCATCGCCTCGGCGAGCCGGCCGAGCACTTCCTCCGGCGTCCCCACGGTTTGCCGACGCATCACCCCGCCGACGCGGGAGGACGTGGCGGCGACGAAGACGCAATCGGCCACGGCTTCGCCGAGGTCGGCGACGACGCGGCAGCGGTCCAGCACTTCCTCGCCGTGGACCGCCAGCCGCCGCGCCTCCGGGTCGCACGGGTCGGCGGCCGGCGCCACCAGCACCAGTTCCGACCCGCCCATGTTCCGCAGCACGCGGGCGGCGGAGCCGACGTTGGCGGCGAACTGGGGGCGGACGAGAACGATGCGACAGTTCATGGCAGGACGTACTCCCGATCAGGCCGCCGCCGCGGTTGAACCGGACGCCGGAAAACGCCCATGACCTTGATATACGACGCGGCTCACGAAAACTCGCGCCAACCGGCCCGCGGCGTAGGAAAGTACACCGTAACCGTCCAGCGGAATTCGCAAAGCAGCGCAGCTGCGCCGAGAGCCGACTGCTAAAATCGTGGCATGGACGCTTCCGTGTGCCCGGGATGCTGCGAACGCGATAGGCGCATCGCCGAGTTGGAACGCCGCGTCGCCGAGTTGGAAGCCCGACTCGGCACCAACAGTTCCAACTCCTCGCTGCCGCCGTCCGCCAATCCCCCCGGCGCACCCAAGCCGGTCCAGAAAAAGAAGTCCAAACGTCCAGCCGGCGGACAACTGGGCCATCCCCCGCAGCTGCGGCGGTTGCTTCCCGCCGAGCGGGTCAACCATTTCAAGCACTTGGTCCCCAAGCGGTGTGAGCGCTGTGCCGCGGCCCTGCCCGCCCAGCCCTCGCCGGGCGATCCCGAGCCCACCCGCTTCCAAACCATCGAACTGCCCCCGGTCATAGCCGAGGTCACCGAGTACCAGGGCCACGCCCGCACCTGCCCCTGCTGCGGCCACCGGACGCATGCGGTCATCCCGGCGGCGGTTCGCGCCCACAGTGTCGGGCCGCGGCTGACCGGCACGCTGTCCTACTTCTCCGGCTGTCACGGCCTGAGCAAGCGCGGCGTCGAGGAGATCGCCGACGCGGTCTTCGACGCCCCGATCGCCTTGGGCACGGTCTGCAACCTCGAGCAAGAAGTCGGCGCCGCCCTGGAGACGGCCCACCAGGAGGCGGTGGCGGCGGTGCGCCAGGCGGCGGTCAAGAACGCCGACGAGACCAGTTGGAAACTCGCGGGGGCGTTGTGCTGGCTGTGGGCGGCGGCCACCACCCGGGTGGTGGCCTTCGTGATCCACGCCCGCCGAAGCGCGGCGGGCCTGACGGCGATCCTGGGCCTGGAGATCCTGGGGATCCTGTGCAGCGACCGCTGGGGCCCGTACAACCGGGTGCCGCCCCAGCGGCGGCAGATCTGCTGGGCGCACCTGAAACGGGATTTCCAGAAGATCATCGACCGGGGCGGCCCCGAAGAGTGGGTCGGACGGGAGGGGCGGCGACTGGTCAGGAAGGTCTTCGCCGCGTGGCACGGGTTCCGGGACGGACAGGTCACGCGGGCACAACTGGAAGCGCGGCTGGCCCCGGTGATGCGACGGATGAACCGGGTGCTGCTGGAAGGCGCGATCCTCGGCGCCGACCCAACGGTGGTGCGGTTCTGCGAGAACGTGCTGGCGTTGGAGCCTGCGCTGTGGACGTTCGTGACGACGGAGGGTAATCGTTCAACGCTACGAGAGCAGTGAGGGGCAGGGTTGGCCGGTGCGATGGGCGAGGACAGGCTCATGCAGGTAATCCAGGACATTCTTCGCCTGCAACCGCCGGGTTTGCACCACGGTCAGAATCCGCTCGACGAAGCGACAGCCGTTCCCACTCCAGCAGCCGAAACTCCGCCTGCGCCACAGCACCGCCCGACGCAGCAGTCGTTCCACGTGGTTGTTCGTCGGCTCCACTCCCTCCGTCGTCACGAACGTCCACAGCGCAGGCTCCAACGCCAGCACGTTCTCGCAGAACCGCACCACCGTTGGGTCGGCGCCGAGGATCGCGCCTTCCAGCAGCACCCGGTTCATCCGTCGCATCACCGGGGCCAGCCGCGCTTCCAGTTGTGCCCGCGTGACCTGTCCGTCCCGGAACCCGTGCCACGCGGCGAAGACCTTCCTGACCAGTCGCCGCCCCTCCCGTCCGACCCACTCTTCGGGGCCGCCCCGGTCGATGATCTTCTGGAAATCCCGTTTCAGGTGCGCCCAGCAGATCTGCCGCCGCTGGGGCGGCACCCGGTTGTACGGGCCCCAGCGGTCGCTGCACAGGATCCCCAGGATCTCCAGGCCCAGGATCGCCGTCAGGCCCGCCGCGCTTCGGCGGGCGTGGATCACGAAGGCCACCACCCGGGTGGTGGCCGCCGCCCACAGCCAGCACAACGCCCCCGCGAGTTTCCAACTGGTCTCGTCGGCGTTCTTGACCGCCGCCTGGCGCACCGCCGCCACCGCCTCCTGGTGGGCCGTCTCCAGGGCGGCGCCGACTTCTTGCTCGAGGTTGCAGACCGTGCCCAAGGCGATCGGGGCGTCGAAGACCGCGTCGGCGATCTCCTCGACGCCGCGCTTGCTCAGGCCGTGACAGCCGGAGAAGTAGGACAGCGTGCCGGTCAGCCGCGGCCCGACACTGTGGGCGCGAACCGCCGCCGGGATGACCGCATGCGTCCGGTGGCCGCAGCAGGGGCAGGTGCGGGCGTGGCCCTGGTACTCGGTGACCTCGGCTATGACCGGGGGCAGTTCGATGGTTTGGAAGCGGGTGGGCTCGGGATCGCCCGGCGAGGGCTGGGCGGGCAGGGCCGCGGCACAGCGCTCACACCGCTTGGGGACCAAGTGCTTGAAATGGTTGACCCGCTCGGCGGGAAGCAACCGCCGCAGCTGCGGGGGATGGCCCAGTTGTCCGCCGGCTGGACGTTTGGACTTCTTTTTCTGGACCGGCTTGGGTGCGCCGGGGGGATTGGCGGACGGCGGCAGCGAGGAGTTGGAACTGTTGGTGCCGAGTCGGGCTTCCAACTCGGCGACGCGGCGTTCCAACTCGGCGATGCGCCTATCGCGTTCGTAGCATCCCGGGCACACGGAAGCGTCCATGCCACGATTTTAGCAGTCGGCTCTCGGCGCAGCTGCGCTGCTTTGCGAATTCCGCTGGACGGTTACCATTTCGGCACCTACGACGGCTTCGTGCCGCTGTTCCACGGCAGCGTCAACTGGCCGGCGGTCATGCGCGAACTCGTCGCGGTCGGCTTCGACGACTACCTCATCACGGAAGTGAGTCTCGGCGCCCAGCCGCTGCCGGACGCGCTGCAAGAGCTGTCGCGCCAGCTGGACGTGCTGGTCGCCTACGCAAAGAAGTAGAGATCCGGAGTCCTTCATGCGCCGCCTATTCACACTCGGTATTCTCTTTTTTGTCGCGCTGGCCGGCCCCGCCGCGGCGGCGGTCAAGCCGAACCCACTTGTCTCCGACGGCATGGTGCTGCAACGCGGCCGGAAAGTCCCGCTCTGGGGCACGGCCGACACAGGCGAGAAGGTCACGGTTTCGTTCCAGGGACACGATGCGGAGACCACCGCGAAGGACCGGGCGTGGACCGTCTGGCTCAGCGATGTGGAAACCGGCGGCCCGTTCGAGATGACGATCCGCGGCGCTAACGTCATCCGTCTCAAGGACGTGTACGTCGGCGAGGTCTGGCTTTGCGCCGGCCAGATGAACATGGACTGGCCGCTGCACCTCGCCGCCGACGCCGACGAGGCGGTGCGCGACGCGAAGGATGCGCAGCTCCGGTTGTTCCAGGTGCGCTACGCCGATTCCCCCACGCCGGCGCCAGAGGTCCGGGGTGCCTGGAAGGAATGCACGCCGGAGACGGCCGCGGACTTCTCGGCCGTGGCGTATTTCTTCGGCCGCGACCTGCGCAGCCGGCTCGGCGTCCCCGTCGGCCTGATCCAGGCGACGACCAGCACGTCCACCGCCGACGAGTGGGCCGACCGTCCCACCCTCGAAAGTGATCCGAAGACGAAAGAGATCGTTCAAAAGTACGACGACGCCGAGAAGGACTACGCCGCTCGCGTGGACCATTACCTGGACGACTACCGCGAGCAGGTGCGGAAGGCCGTCGCCGAGGGCAAGGACGCGCCGGCCGGCCACCCGCCGGAGAACCCGTTCCGCGAATGGGACCGGCCGGCCGGCCTCTACGACGGCATGATCGCGCCGTTGCAACCCTACGGCATCCGCGGCGTGGCGTGGTACCAAGGCGAATCGGACGTGGGCCAGCCCGGCCGCCATGAGGCGCTGCTCACCGCCGTGGTGGATTCGTGGCGGGCGGCCTGGAAGGAGGGCGATTTCCCTTTTCTCATCGTGCAGCTGGCCCCCGCGGGCCGGCCGCGCGACAGCGCCTGGGCGGCGGTGCGCGAGGCGCAGGCCCGGGTCGCCCGCACCCTGCCGCGCTGCGCCCTGGTCGTCACCGTGGACCTGGGGACGTGGGACGACGTGCACCCGCCCGACAAGGAGCCGGTCGGCGACCGCCTGACCCTTGCCGCCCGCGCGCTGGCCTATGGCGACAAGGTTGCATCGACTGGACCCGTCTACGAGTCCGCCAAGGTGGATAAGGATTCGGTCGTTGTCGCCTTTATCCGCGCGTCGGGCTGCTTGGGACCGCGCGACGGTTCGCTCCGCGGCTTCGCCGTCGCCGGCGACGACCGCCGCTTCCTCAAGGCCGACGCCGTGGTCCGCGGCGATGCGGTCGTCGTCTCCAGCCCGCGCGTGCCGCACCCCGTCGCGGTGCGCTACGGCTGGGCCGACTACCCCACCGGCAACCTCATCGACGCCGACGGCCTGCCGGCCGCCCCGTTCCGCAGCGACGATTTCCCCCTGCCCGCCGAGCCGCCGAAGCGCGACGACGCGCCGACGCGGCCGCTGACCCGCGGCGTCCCGGCCGGTGCCGTCAAGGTGGACGTGCCCGGCGTGCAGCAGCGCGACGACTATTCCTGCGGAGCGGCCGCCCTCATGGCCGTATGCTCCTACTTCGGCGTCGGCCCCGACGACCTGGAGGAGTACAAGAAGAAACTCGGCACGAACGAGGAGAACGGAACGAACGTTTATCGCATCCGGGACATGGCCCGCGAACTCGGCCTGGAAGCCGACATTTATCATGGCATGACGCTGGACGACCTGCGCAAACATCTGGACGAGGGTTCGCCGGTCATCGTCTCCATCCAGGCCTACGGCGATTCCGTGACGTATTACCGCGACGACAACGGCCATTACGTCGTCGCCATCGGCTACGACGAGAGCAATTTCTATTTTGAAGACCCGGTTTTACCGGGCCGGCGCGGCTTCCTGTCGATCCAGGAGTTCGACCGCCGCTGGCACGACGACGAGGGCACAACCGAGAAGCCGGACCCGCACGCCCATCTCGGCGTCGTCGTCCGGCGAAAGCCGGGCGACCCGGTGAAGCCGGCGCCGGCGCGGAAGATCGATTGAGGGCCGGTCGGCGATTTCCCACGATGCGAGGCGACCATGACGGACACGCTTGCTCCCGCCGAGGAACGCTGGGCGGTGATCCTGGTCCACGGCGTCGGCGACACGGAGCCGTCGGACATGATCGACTCCGTGGCCCCCATCGTCGCCGCCGTCCAGGACCCGACGCGGAAACCCTCCGACGAGTATGAGCTGGTTCGGCTGGCGGACGAGGGCGCCAAGACGTTCCCCGTCTTCATGCGCCGCGACCGGGTGCAGGCCGCCCGCGTGCTGTACGCCGAGGTCTTCTGGGCGGACTTGTCGCGCATCCGGGAAGGGACGGCCGCCCTCTTTATCGGCGTCTTCCACCTCGTCTTCGGCGTCCGCCACATCGCCGAACAGGGGTCGGCGCAACCCGGCCGGCCGGCGGCCGTCCTCCGGCTCCTGCTGCGAATCGCCGCCTTTCTGCTGCGCGGGCCGATGTTCGCCTTGTATACCTTGGCGACCTCCTATGCTCTCGTTTACCTGATCTCGGAGGCGTTCCGCCGTTACGGCTGGGCGGTCGATTTCCGCGCCGCGCCGGCCGCCCCGATCGTCTTCGGCGCCGTCGGACTGGCGGCGGTCGTCGTCGGTCTGATCGTGGCCTGGCGCATCCGGCGCAGCCACTTTTTCACGGCGCCGCCGTGGATGTCGCTGGCCGTGGTGGGACTGCTGGCGGTCGGCCTGGCGGCCCTCGCCCTGAACCAACCGGGAAGCGACATTCTGGGTTTAATGTTCCAAGCCGTCCACCACGAATACCGGATCATCCAGGGAGTCGGCGAGGCGGAGTTCTACGCGGCCGCCGCCGTGCTGGCGGCCGACTATGTGCTTTGGGTCGTCGCGGGGATTCTGCTGGCGGCGCTGGTTCCGCTGGCCGTGGCGTGGCGGGCCGGCCGCATGGACCTGCGGGCCGCCCTCGCCGGCGCCTACCTGGCCGGCGCCATGCAAACGCTCCTGTGGGTCCTCGTCGTCACGCCGCTCGACTTTGTCATCATCGGGGCGGTCACGTTTCAACAGCCGGCGGACAAGGCGCAACCCTACTGGAACGACCTGTATCAATATTTCACTTTCCAGGCCTCATTAATCTTCATCATCGCGATCGTGGCGGGCGGGGTGCTGCTGTACCGCTTCGTCTGGTCGCGGCGGCACACGCCTGCGGACTGGCCCAAACGGCAAGAGCCGCGGATGATCGTGGCCGACGCCCTGGAATGTACGGTGCTGGCCGTCTCCTGCGTCTTCTGCCTCTTCACAGTGGTTATCCCGTTCATGGCCGGTTTCGACTGGCCCTGGCCCCCCGCGGCAGCCTTTGTTTGGCTCGTCGTCGTGGGGCTGACCGCGGTCGTCCACCTGTTGCCCGGCCCGCTCCGCAACGTCACGCACATCCTCATGGACGTCGTCAATCATTTCCGGACCAAGGGCGCCCGCTTCCCCGTCCGCGAGCGCATCGCCCATCGCTTCGCCTCGGTCCTCCGCCATGTCTTGGCCAAGGAAAAGCCGACGCACTTGCTCGTCGTCGCGCACAGCCAGGGGACCGTCATCGCGCTCGATGCGCTGGCAGGCGCCGACTGTCAGGCCGCGCTGCAACGGGCCGCGCTCGCGCCGGAGAACGTCCGGCTGGCGACTTTTGGTTCCCCCTATACCCATCTCTATCAGCACTATTTCCCCGACCAGTATCCGCCGCGGCCGGGCCGCCTCATCCTCGGCCCCGTCTTCGGCCGCTGGGTCAACGTGTTCCGCATCGACGATTACGTGGGAACGCAGGTCAACGGCGAGCCGGACGTGGACCGGCCGCGAAACATCCCGCTCGCAGCGGGATGCCTCTACGCCCATACGAGCTACTGGCAGGCAAATGTGTTTGAGCGCATCAAGGACTTGCTGCCGGGCGCCCCGGCTCCGGCGCCGGTTCCGTGACGGCGACCTCGAAGATGCGGCACGGCGGGGCGTCAGGGAAATGGCGTTGCAGGAGCGGCAGCGACACATTGAAGACGGGGATGGCGTCGCCGATCTTGCCCTCCAGGGCGCCGCGATGGGCGTGGCCGTGGAAAACGGCCGTGGCCTTGTAGCGGTACAGCGGTTCGCTCAGCCGGCTGGAGCCGAGCCAGGGAAAAATCTCCGGCGGCTCGCCCTCCACCGTCTCGCGGACGGGGGCGTAGTGCAGGACGCCGATGCGGTACGGCGTGCGCAGCCGGGCCAGCGCCGTCTCCAGTTTCAGCGCCTCGTTGACCGACTCGCGGACGAAGTTCTTGATGGCCTCTTCGCCCCACGGCCCCAGCGCCCCCCGGCCGAAGCCGCCGGCGAAGCCCTTCACTCCCGCGAAGCCGATCCCCTTTATCTCACAGGCCTCGCCGTCCAGCATCGTCACGCCGGCCGCAACCAGAACGTCGCGGACCTCGTTCTGCTGGCCCGACTCGAAATCGTGGTTGCCCAGCACACCGATCATGGGGACGTGGACCGCGTTCAGCTCCCGTGCCAGAACCTGCGCCTCTTCCGGCAATCCATTGTCCGTCAGGTCGCCGCACAGCAAGAGCACGTCCACCGCCTTCGCCGCCTGGACGAGCAACGGCTGCAACTTGCCGGGCATGGTTTTGGTGCAATGGAGGTCGGCCAGGGCGCCGACGCGCACCATGCCGTTCTTGCTCCCATTCGACTCCGCAATTCGATCCATGACGGCTGCCCTCCCGTCGGGATGCAGCAAACGGCGCGCCTTTCGGCATCGGGTTTGCCTGTTGGTTTCACGCAAAGACGCAAAGTCGCCAAGGGACTCACCTTGGTTTTTCTTTGCGCCTTTGCGTGAGATCTTTTGACCGGAGCAAGGCATGACCGCTATGCTGGCCGACCCCAACGCCCTCGACGCTCTCACGTTTCAGTTTTACCGATCCGTTTTGGACGTGCTGCGCGATTCCGGCCCGCCGTTCCTGATCGGCGGCGCCTACGCCCTCGCCCGCTACACCGGCGTGGTGCGGCACACCAAGGACCTCGATCTGTTCGTCCGCCCCGCCGACGCCCCCCGGGCGCTGGACGCCCTGGCCGCCGCGGGCTGGCGCACCGAAATCACCTTTTCCCACTGGCTGGGCAAGGCCTTCGGCGGCGAGGACTTCATCGACATAATCTACAGCTCCGGCAACAGCCTGTGCCCGGTGGACGACGCCTGGTTCACGCACGCCGTCGCCGCGGAGGTGCTGAGCGGGCCGGCCCGGCTCTGTCCGCCGGAAGAGATCATCTGGCAGAAGGCGTTCATCCAGGAGCGCGAGCGCTTCGACGGCGCCGACGTGGTTCATCTGATCCGCGCCTGCGGCCGAACGATGGACTGGCCGCGGCTGATCGACCGCTTCGGGCCGCACTGGCCCATCCTGTTCAGCCACCTCATCCTGTTTCGCTACATTTATCCCTCCGAAAACGAGTGCATTCCCGAGGCGGTCCTGCGCGAGCTGTCGGCCCGCTGGCAGACCGAGCTCGCGGCGCCGGCGGCGGCCGACGCGGCGTGCCGCGGCGTTCTGCTGTCGCGGATGCAGTACCTGCCGGACCTGGAGCGCGGCGGCTATTCCGACGTGCGTCTGCGTCCCGAGGGGGAGATGAGCGCCGCGGAGGTCAAGGCCTGGACGGATGCGGCGTTTCAGCGATGAGTCGGACCCTTGACGCCCCCTTCGCGAGTCCCTACCATACCACTCTTTCCCCCCCAGGATGTCTCACCCGGCCCGGTCCGGGCGGAGAAGGAAACGCGAAGGCGAAAGTCATGGCCGTTCCGAAGCGACGAACCTCCCACGCCCGCCAGGGCAAGAGGCGCAGTCACCAGCATCTCACGCCGGTGCAGATCCAGTATTGCAGCCACTGCGAACAGCCGGTCCTGCCGCACCGCGTCTGCCCCAACTGCGGTTTCTACCAGGGCCGGGAGGTCGTGCCGGAAGAAGAGGAGAAGAAGTAAGCCATGAGAATCGCGCTGGACGCGCTGGGCGGCGACCACGCCCCCGGCCCCATCGTGGCCGGCGCCGTACAGGCCGTCGCCGCCGACCCGGACATCCGCGTCGTGCTCGTCGGCGACCAGGCCCGCGTCGAACCGCTCGTCCCCGCCGACGCCGTCGGCCTCGACCGTATCGAGTTCTTCCATGCCTCCCAAACCGTCGGCATGGAAGAAAGCCCGGTGGACGCTCTGCGCAAGAAGCCCGACAACTCCATCAGCCGTTGCTGGGGCCTGCTCGCCCAGAAGAAGGTGGACGGCATCGTCAGCGCCGGCAATACCGGCGCCATGGTGGCCGGCGGCCTCTTCCTCCGCCGCTTCCTCAAGAACGTCCGCCGGCCCGGCATCGCCGCCGTCATGCCCACCATTAAAGGCCCGTCGGTGATGATCGACGTCGGCGCCAACGTCAGTCCCAAGGCCGAGCACCTGTTCCAGTACGGCGTCATGGGGGCCATCTTCGCCAAGCGCATCCTCCAGCGCGAGCGGCCGACCATCGGCCTGATGAACGTCGGTTCGGAGGAGGCCAAGGGCACCGACCTGGCCAAGGAAACGCACGCTCTGTTCAACGGCAGCCCGTTCAAGGACCGCTTCGTCGGCAACGTCGAGGGCCGCGACCTCCAGCGCGGGGCGGCCGACGTGGTGGTCTGCGACGGCTTCGTCGGCAACGTGGTGCTCAAGACCTGCGAGGGCGTCTTCGAGTTCCTCATCAAGGTGCTGCACCAGGAGCTGCTCGGTGCCCTGGACGTGGAGCGCGGCAAGGCGGCGCAGGTGCTGCAAGAGCTGGGCGACCGCTACGACTACAGCGCCTACGGCGGGGCGCCGCTGCTGGGCATCGACGGCATTTGCATCATCTGCCACGGCAGCTCCGGTGACAAGGCGATCAAGAACGCCCTCGGCATGGCCGCCCAGTACGCGCGGGCCGGGCTGAACGAGCTGATCGTCAAGGAGCTGGAAACGATCCCGAACGTCGGCGAGCGGACGGGGTGAGCGGCGCGGCGTCCGCCCGCCGGTTGCGGCGTCACCGGCGGGCGGACGCCGCGCCGCTCGCCACGGCGACAGGACGACGCACATGTCTCGCAGCGCTTTCCTCTTCCCCGGTCAAGGCGCGCAGGCCGTCGGCATGGGCCAGGCGTTGGCCGGCCGTTTTCCCTCCGTCCGCCGACTGTATGACGAAGCATCCGCGCTGCTTGGCTACGATCTCGCCGATGTGTGCTGGAACGGCCCGAAGGAGCGCCTGGACGCGACCGTCGTGAGCCAGCCGGCCCTGTTCGTCGCCAGTCTTGCCGCCCTGGAAGCGCTGCGGCACGACGAGCCGGACGCCGTCAACCACTGCGTCGCCGCGGCGGGGCTGAGCCTCGGTGAATACACCGCCCTGGCGTTCGCGGAGGCGCTGAGTTTCGCGGACGGGCTGGGCGTGGTCAAGCGCGCGGCGCGGCGATGCAGGCGGCGGCCGACGCAACGCCCGGCGGCATGGTCAGCGTGCTGGGCCTGGAGGCGCCCGCCGTCGAAGCGCTGTGCGCCGAGATCGCGCCTACGGCGGGACCGATTCGGGTCGCCAATCTCCTTTGTCCCGGCAACACCGTCGTTTCCGGGGCTGTTACGGCGTGCGAGGCTGTGGAGAAGCAGGTGGAGGCGAAGGGCGGCCGAACGATCCGGCTGGCCGTGGCGGGGGCCTTTCACACGCCGTTCATGAAGCCGGCCGACGAGGCGCTGGCCGCCGCCCTGGCGGGGGTGAAGATCCAGCCGCCGCGCGTGCCGGTGTGGTCCAACGTGGACGCCCGGCCGCACACCGACCCCGACGAGATCCGCGACCTGCTGGTGCGCCAGGTACTGCATCCGGTGCTGTGGGAGCAGACGATGCGGGGCTTGCTGGCCGATGGCTGCGACCGCTTTTACGAGATCGGGCCGGGCCGCGTCCTGGCGGGTCTGCTGAAGCGGGTCCATCGCAAGGCGGAGTGCGTCAACGTGGCGGCGTAACCGGGACGGCCCGTTGTGAACCACGGGCCGTCCCCTCAACCCTACTCCTTCTTCTGCGCGAACAGCCACTTCATCATCGCCGCATCCCGATACGCCGGGACCCAGGACGCATGGCCCTCGCCGGGGTAGATCGTGTAGCCGGGATCGCCGCCGGCCTTCTTCAGGGCCTCGATCATGTGGATCGTCCGACTCACCTTCACCGCGGGGTCTTTCGAGCCGTGGAACGCCCAGATAGGGATTTTGGCGATCTTCGGGGCCGTGTTCTTGTCGCCGCCGCCGCAGATCGGCACGGCCGCCGCGAACAGTTCCGGCCGCCGGGCGATCACGTCCCACGTCCCGTAGCCGCCCATCGACAAGCCGGTGACGTAGATGCGCTTTACGTCGATGGGATAGTCCTTCGGCAGCTGGTCGATCAGGCCCAGCACCAGCCGCATGGACTCCGACGGCTCTTTCGGCTGCTCGTTCGTCTCGGCGCCCCAGTCCACGTCCACCCACTTCTGCCCTTCTGGGCATTGCGGGGCGATGAGGAAACACGGGTAGTCCTTGCGGTTCTCCGGCTTCAGGAACTCCGGCACGCCGTGAATGAGCTGCTTCTCGTTGTCGTCGCCGCGCTCGCCGGCGCCGTGCAGGAACACCACCAGCGGATAGCGCTGCTTGGGATCGACCGTCATCGGTTGCAGCAGCCGGTAGAGCAGCTTTTTGCCGTCGGCGTCGGTGCAGGTCTTCTTTTCGAGCAAGTCCGGCGACCCTTCTTTCGGCTCGGCGCGCACGGCCGACACGGCCAGCGCGGCCCCGACGAGCAATGCGATGGTCAACGGTTGCATGGGAAGTTTTCCTTTCCGCTAAGGTCTTTCTCCCCTCCCCCCTTGCGGGGGAGGGGCCGGGGGTGGGGGTGAAGTTTTCATAGACGGCACCCCCCCACCCCAGCCCTCCCCCGCAAGGGGGGAGGGAGAAAATGCAATCAGCCTTCCAGCGGCCCTGTTCCCGTGTCGGCCGGGCAGCCGGCGTCGAGGTACGCCTGCAACAGCATCTGCGCCGCCACCTTGTCGCGGCGCGCCTTGCGCTGCTTGTGCGTCAGGCCGGCCGCCCACAGGGCCGACTCCGCCTCGACGGTCGTGAAGCGCTCGTCCCAGAACCGCGCCGGCAAGCCGGTCGTCTGCGTCAGCCACGCCGCGAACGCCCGCGCCTCCGTCGCCTCTTGCCCTTCTTTTCCGCTCAAATGCACCGGCAGGCCGACCACCAGGCCGACGATCCCCTCCGCCTTCACCAGCGCCCGGAAGTAGGCGGCGTCGCGCTCCCGGCCCTGGCGCGTGTACGTCGCCAGCGGAAAGGCGATCTTGCGATCCGGGTCGCTGATCGACAGGCCGATGCGCACGGCGCCGGTGTCCACGCCCAGCAGCCGACCGGCGCTCACAGGTATTTCTCCAGCCCCTTTTTCTGGAGCAATTCGACCAATTTCTTCACGGCCCCCTCCTCGCGGCGGTCGGCCACCAGCGTCGCGTCGCCGTCCTGGATGATGAGCAGGTTGCTCACGCCGATCGTGCCGATCAGCCGGCCGGCGTCGCCGACGATTACGCAGCCCTTGGTGTGGACGCCGGCGTGCGCGGCCTGGACCGTGTTGTCGTCGGCGTCCTGCGGGTTCATCCGCTCCAGCGCCAGCCAGCTGCCCACGTCGTCCCAGCGGTACGGCGCCTGCACCACCAGCACTTCCGGGGCGTGCTCCATCACGGCGTAGTCGATGCTGACCTTTTCCATCGCCTCGTATTCAGATCGCAAAACGGCGGATCGGTTCGGCCCCTCCCAGGCGTCGGCGATGCGCTGCACGGCGGAATACAGGAGCGGCCGCTGCTCCCGCAGCTGGGCCAGCACGGCGGCGACCTTCCAGACGAAAATGCCGCTGTTCCAGAGGTACTCGCCGGAAACCAGGAAGCGCTCGGCCAGGTCGGCGTTGGGCTTCTCGCGGAAGCCGCGGACGCGCCAGACGCCGATGCCGTTGCGGCGGCCGGCCTCGGCGCCGCGGTGGATGTAGCCGTAGCCGGTGGACGGGAACGTCGGCGGGATGCCGAATGTCACCAGGGCCGACGGATGTTCCTCGGCCGTCTGCACCGCGGCCAGCACGGCCCGGCGGAACTCCTGCACCGGTTCGATGACGTGGTCGGCCGGCGTCGTCAGCATCACGGCGTCGGGGTCGGCGCGGGCGATCAGGGCGGCGCCGAGGCCGATGCAGGGGGCGGTGTCGCGGCCGCACGGCTCGCCGACGATGCGATCCGGCGGCAACGACGGCAGCTGCGCCGCGGTCTCCGCGCGGTAGGCCTCGCCGGTGACGACCCAGGTGTGTTCCGGCGCCGCCATCCCCTCGACGCGGTCGAGCGCCATCTGCAACAGCGAACGGTCGCCGGTCAGCGTCAGGAACTGCTTGGGCCGCGCCTTGCGACTGCGCGGCCAGAACCGCGTACCGCCGCCGCCCGCCATGATTACCGCGTGCAACATCGCCGGTCCTCACTTTTCCCCGGTTAGCCGCGACGCGCCAGCGGAGCGCTCCGACCGGAACGCTCCGCTGGCGCGTCGCGGCTAACCGGCGATCCTGTCGCTACCCGAAGTACCGCGGCCCGTCAATCGTCGTATTCCGATCCACCTTGGCGGCGAACTCCCCCGCGTCCAGCGCGAACAGCGGACTCACCTCCAGCGCCGCGCCCTTCGGCGCCTTCACGCCGGCCGCCCCCAGCCAGTCGGCCGCCAGGTCGCTGATCGCCTGCTTCACCGCCTCCGGCGAATCGGCGCCGGTCGCGTTCTTCAGCGGGGCGAACTCCTCGCGCCGGCTCGTCTCCACCACCGCCCAGCGCTCGGCCAGCGGCAGCACGTCGAAGATGAACCGCTCGAATTTCAGGGCGTTTTCCTTGTCCGGCTGCACCATCCGCCCCGACTCGTCGAGGAACGCCGCCTTCTTGCGGGCGACGTGGAACGGCAGCCGGCCCTCGCCCTGCGTCATGCGCACCAGGAAATCCACCTCGAAGTAGTGGATGGCCGGGCTGCCCGCCCACAGCCGCAGCCGCCCGTTCGCGTCCGTCTGCTGCGCCATTTGCAACGGCAGGTCCGAATACTCGATCATCGAGCAACGGCCGTCGATCTCCACGAAGTTGCCAAGCTTGTCGGTCGGCCCCAGCTTGGGGATCACGCGCGACGACGCCTCGGAGCGTTTGTCGATGTGGCAGCCGAGGAAGGTCGGATCGGCGACCTTCACCAGCGGATTGTCCACCTGGAAATAAAAGATATGGCGGATGCCTTTCTCGAGCAGCCGGGCCAGCAGGCCGCTCGACGCCAGGGCGGTCAGCGTGCCGCCGTGGCCGTCCGGGCTGAGGAAGAGCCGGCCGGGCGCCTCCATCAGCAGCCGGCCCGTCGCCAGGTCCAGCGCCGGCATCGTCCCCTGCACGAAGAAATGCACTTCCTCCTTCGGCAACCCGAAATACCCGTTTCGGGCGAAGAAGTCGCGCGTCGGCGCGTCGGTGGCCTGGCTGGTCATGAGCAGGAAGGGAACGGCCGCGCCGTAACGGCGGCGCGTGGCCAGCACCTTCTCGGCGTGGACCTGAAAGAGGCTCTTGTTCGTCACGGGGCCGACGGGGAAAAGGCCCTTGGGGTGGTCGAAGCCGAGGCGCGTGCCCTGGCCGCCGGCCACGACCAGCGCCGCGACCTCGCCTCGGCGCAGCGACTCCTCGCCGATCCGCCGGTAGCGCGGGTTGTCCGGTGAGTCGGCCGGGACGACCGGCACCGGCTTAATCGCGTCCCACGACGGCGGCGTGTAGGCGTGGTCGCGGTCGGCGTAGAGCCGGGCCAGCTGGTTGAAGTCCAGCCCCTTGAGCTGCGACAGCAGCTCGCCGCGCTCGGCGTCCGAAAGCCGGTCCCAGCCGCGCAGAACGTGGTCCTGCCCGGCGGACTTCAGGCGGCGCATCAGGTCGTCGGGGACGGGAATCATGTGGGCGCCTCCTGGCGTTAGAAGGTGAAACGCAGACCGTCGTAAGCCATCCGCACGTTCGGCGGCAGACGCGCGTTCACTTCGTCATATTCCAACTCGTGACTGGTGTGGGTCAGGTAGGCCTGTTCCGGTTGCAGCTTTTCGATCGCGTCGAGGGCCTGGTCGAGACCGAAATGGGCGATATGCGGCCGCGGCCGCAGCGCGTCCAGCACCAGCACGCGCAGCCCCTCCAGCAGCGGCCAGCTTGCCCGCGGGATGGCGCTGACGTCGGTGCAGTAGGCCACGTCGCCGATGCGGAAGCCGAACACGTCGAAATGTGCATGGGCCAACGGCACCGGCGTGACGCGCTCGCCCAGAACCGTGAACGGCTCGTCGGTGATGCGGCGGAAGATCAGCTTGGGCAGGTAGCCGGCGCTCGTCTCCGCGGCGGACGGGCCGAAGGCGTAGGCGAACGTGGTGCGGATCTTGCCCTCGACCTCGGCGGTGCAGTACAGCGGCACGGGGCCGCCGAGCTTGTGCGGGATGGGCCGCAGGTCGTCGAGGCCGAACAGGTGATCGGCGTGGTAGTGGGTGAACAGCACCGCATGGACGACGCCGATTCGCTCGCGCAAGAGTTGTAGGCGCAGCTCCGGCGGCGTGTCGATGAGCAGATTGCCCTGCGGCGTCTGGACGAGGACGGCGCACCGATAGCGGTGGTTGCGCGGGTTGGGTGATCGGCAGACCGCGCAGTCGCAGCCGATCATGGGCACCCCGACGGAAGTGCCCGTTCCGAGGAAGATGAAGGTGCGCGCCGCCATGCCTCTAGTATAGCGAACGGCGCACCGGAGCAAGGCGAGCGGGGGGCGTAAGCCCCCTGATGCCTCCACACTGCCGCCGACTGTGTGCTGCAATCAGGGGGCTTACGCCCCCGCTCGCCCCCGCGCTAATAATCCGCCGGCCCTTCCACGCCGCCGGTGAACTCCTCGTCGTTGGCCTTGTGTTCGAGGAGCACCTGGGCCTCGTAGCCGCCGCGCCTCCAGAAATAGACGATCAGGATCAGGTAGCCCAGCGCCATGCACGCCGGCACGGCCGCGGTCCAGCTGAGCGCCATTTTACCGCCGTGAAGCTGGGCGTCCTTGACGGGCCTCTCGTCCTTCGAGGCGAAGCACATGGCGGGGTCGCCGGGCGACACCGGCGTTTGGCAAGGCACGGGATCGAGACCGCCCTGCCACCATTTGGCCAGGCCCCTCAGCTCGTCGTACTGGGGGGACTCGAGGTTCTCCTTTTTTTCCTGTAGGATCTTGATGTCGTTTTTGAGCTTCTTGCCGTTCCCGTTGTCCTCGCCCGGGTCGCCGAGGAGCGTGCCGACCCTTTTGTTATCCAGTCCGCTGATCTCGGGCAGGAACAGGTAGGAGTCTTTCTTGTCCGCGGAGTAGCGAGCGTAGGCGTCGTTGGAGCTGGATTCCAAGCTCTGCTTGGCAAAGTAGTCCTGTTCGTAGCCGATGATGGGGCCGCCCAGGAAACCCGCCGACAACATGCCGACGCCGCCGACCATGCCGAGCGTCAGGGCGCCGCCCTTGGGGAAGCGCTCCGACACGACGCCGAGCATCGTCGGCCAGAAGAAGGTCTTGCCGCAGCCGTACACCGTTGCCGCAATGAGCAGGAACCACAGGGTGTTCAGCGACGAGAAGCTGTCGAACATCTGGCCGAGCAGCAGCAGACCGATGCATCCGAGTGTGGCGCTGCAAAGCAGCAGGCCCAGCGGCGAGATGCGGTGGACGATGGGGCCGGCGAAGAAGCGCAGGATGAACATCAGGCCGGAGGTCCAGACGAACAGCATCAGGCCGAGATTGCGGTTTTCCAGAATCGTCCCCGTAATGTTGGTGATCCAGCTGTCGGTCCCCAGCTCGACGTAGCCGACCATGGCGTGCAGCAGGATCAGGAAGAGCAGGACCGGCGCCGCGAACTCCATCATCATCGTGCCCAGCTCGATGCCGGCCCGCTTCGCCTCGGAGTGCGGGAAGGCGCGGCCGATCATCAGGCCGCCGTAGATGAGCGTCGGGATGAGGAAAGTCCCCATCTGGAACTCCCACGGGATGGACTGCTTGAGGACAGCACTGAGGCCGTTGAAGCCAAGCACGATGACGGCGCCGAGAATCAGGCCGCCGGGCCAGCCGGCATGAAGGATGTTGAGCCAGTGCGTCTTGCGCGCGGGAACAGCGTGGCGGTCAGCGGGTTGATGACCGACTCACAGGCGCCGTTGGCCAGGGAGAAGATCCAGGTCCCCACGTAGAGACACCACCAGGCGGCGTACTTGTTCCCGACGGCCAGGTACACAGGCGTGGCCGCCAGGGTCACGACGGCGGACAGGACGTGCAGCGAAAAGGCGAGGGCCATCACCTTGCCGTAGCCGATCCGATCGACGACGAAGCTGAGGCCGATGATGGCGATGGGGAAACCCCACAGCCCGGCCCCGGCGATCTCGCCCAGCTCGAACTGGGTGAAGCCGTATTGCTGGCCCCAGGGACCGAGGAGGCCGCCGCGCACGGCGAAGCCGATGCCGCCGGCGATCAGCGTCAAAAAGCTGGCCCAGAACAGGACCATCTGGCTGCGCGAAGGCGTGGCGCCGACGGCGACGTCCGGCGGCGGGGCGGCGAGCGGCGGGCCGGCCGGAGGCGGCGTGGCCCTCACGTCTTCGGGTCCAGGCCCACGGCCGGGCTGGATTTCGTCACCTTTCGGATCCATGGTTGCAATACTCCCTTGGTGTGGTGCTGGGGTTCTCGTGCCGGGTGAAATCGGGAAAGGTTGAACGCGGCTTCTGCCGTCGGCATCCCCCATCCGGCGTTCCGAAGCGAGGGCCGGCAAGGCGGCGGCGCCTTTCCCGCACGCGGGCGCATCTTACGACCGGGACTATGGTTTGGATCGTATCAGGCGGCTTGCGGATGTCCAGAAAAAAGCGCCCATTACTGAGTCCAGCATGGTCAAAGCCACGATACTGCAAACGGACTCCCAGATCGGCGTGGTTGAAGAATCCGGCCAGCAAATCCCGGTCGAAGGCCGCCCACTCCAACGCCGTCATCAGGTGGTCCCGCAACTCCGCCACATCCCGGGCCGACAGGTTCGCCAGACGCCCGTACTTCAGCCAGGCCCACACCCCCTCGTCAGGGTTCAACTCCGGCGCGTCGCCCGGCAGGTCTTCCAGCACTACGTCGGGCTCGTCGGCCAACCCCTCCTTGATCAGGCGCGATCGGCTGTGGATGTTGTGCCGGTCCCACACCACCGTCAGCGGCCCCGGCAACTCCCGCCGCAACGGACGCAGAAACGCCACGACGTCTTCGGCCCGCACGTTCAGGCCCGCCGGCGTCCACTCGAAGTACAGCCCCGGCCGATCCGCCTCTGGGCCCATCGGGACGCAGCTGATGGCCGAGATGCGGTCATGCCGCTGCCAGGCCGGCAGGACCGGCGTGCGGCCCCGCGGCGCCAGCGTGCGGCGGACGGTGGGCGTCAGCATGAACCCCGACTCGTCCAGGAAGACTACCGTGGCCTGCCGCCGCCAGGCATCCCGAAGGATGCGCGGGAACGCATCCCCCCGCCACCTCTCGACCTCCTGGTCGTTCTGCTCGCGGGCCCGCAGCGGGGGCTTCTGGCTGGTCCAGCCCAGCCGCTGCTTGAGGATCTTGCGGACGTGTTCGGGGTGATAGGAGATGCCGAAGCGTCGCGGATCGGTCGGGCGACGCGGTCGGCGGTCCACCGTTGGTGGGCCAGCCGTGCTTGTGGGCCCCTTGCAGGAGGAAGCGTTCGAGCTTACGGAGATGATAGTCGGAGAGCCCGGGCGTAGGGCCGGGCCGGGCGTCGAGTGCCTGGGGCCGGGGGGCCATGCGCCGCTAGCGATGCAGGCAGGAGGGGCGGACGCCGAGGATGCGGGCCACCACGCCCGGGGGTTCGCCCTGTTCGACCAACTCGACCGCGACGGCGGCGTTCCACTTCGGCTGCTGTTCCTTTGGGTCTCATGACTGTTATTACACAGGCGTCCAGATGAGAGGTGGCTTTTCTCACGCTGGAATCAGTAATCTGAGCCATTGTAGGCGCAGGTTTCACCGCCTACGGTTACGGCAGCACCTCTTCCAGCAGCGGCGCCGAGGCCAGGTCGCCGCGCAGCGCCGTCAGCAGGCGATCGGCCAGCATCGCGGTAACGGAGTCGGACGACCGGACGAGGTCGTGAAAGAGCGGAGACTTCGTCGGCGCCTCCAGGTCGGCCTGGCGGAACAGGAGGCCGTCGCCGGCGTCGTGCTTCTCCCACAGCGCCCGGCCGCCGATCTTCACGGCGCGAAGGGCCGTGGCGATCAGCAGCAGCGGGAAGCGGTCCACCTCCAGGCTGTACGTCTTGTCGCGGATGCGCTGGGGATGCTGGTAGGCGGGATGGCCGACTTCGCCGGAGTTCATGTCGGCCAGGGCCGGCACCCACATGCCGTCGTAGTCGATCAGCTTCAAGCCGAGCCGAGTCGGCCGTCGGCGCCGGGCACCAGCAGGACGTTGCCGTGCTGCAAGTCGCCGTGGCCGATCTGCGCCGTCGCGCAGACTCCGCGCCAGCGCACCCACATCTGCAACAGCGCCTCCAACATCGCCGGCTTGTCGGCGTGTTCGGCGGACGAATTCGTTGAGCGTCGAAGCCCTCCACCCATTCCATCTTGAGGACGGGATACCACTGGCCGCGCACGCGAATGCCCTGTTCCAGATAGGTGAAGTCGACCATGAACGGGCAGACTGCGCCTTGCGGAGATGCCGGCTGATGTGCGTGGTAGCGCTCGCGCAGGCCGGTCGACCTCGCGCGTGAAGCACTTGACGGCCCAGCGCAGGCCGTCGCGGCCGTCGCACCTGATACACGTCGGCGAAGTTGCCGGAACACGGCTGCGGGATGCCGAGCGCGTTGGTCGACGGCCTGGCCGCTGCGGAGATCGGCGTCGGCGAAATTGGTCGCGGGGGACTGGACGGCCTCGTTGTAGTCCTGCGACACCGGCCACGGCGCCGGCGCCCCGTCGTCGTCGGCCAGCTTCCGGGCCGCCCGCGTTTGTTCGAGATTCCGCACGTCGTCGAGCCAGTCGGACGCCGGCGGATTGGCCAGAGATTCCAGGGTGGGGACATCGACACCGGCGTCGGTGAGGGCGCGGACCCATTCGGGGAGGGACGCATCCGGCGGCGCCAGATGGGTCGTTTTCGCCCGCACGGTCGCGGGAAACGTCAAAGCGGCGTCGGCCAGAACGGCCGCGGCCGGATCGACGCCGTCCGGCCAGATGCGGTCTCCGGGCGCAGGCCCCCGGTCGCGGCCAGGCGGAATAGCTGGTCCGTCGAGACTGGGCCGTGAGAGACGTTGGCGTGGGTGTAGAACCAGCTGTCAGAAGTCCTTCGTGAGGTTGCCATGGATCATGTCCAACGTCATGATGGAGCGCAGGATCAACGTGTCGCGCTCCGCTTTGAAGTCGCAACCGAGGACTCGAAGAGGCATCCCCTTCAGCGGCGACAGGTCAGACACCGTTGTGCTTAGAGCCTATCCCAAAACCCGTTCGGAGGGTATAATATGAGTAGCCACTTATCTACCTAACCGGAGCAGAGTCATGGCCGCTTCTCGTGAAACGGTTGTCGATACTTTCCGTATCCCGGACGCCCTCTGGGAACGCATCGAACCCCTGTTGCCCAAGGTGCGCCGCTCCCGCAAGGGGGGACGGCCGCCCTTGCCCCAACGCCAGGTGTTGGATGGCATTTTCTACGTCCTGCGTACCGGCGGCCACTGGAAGGCCGCCCCGCCCGAGTTCGGCTCCGGCAGCAGTCTGCACCGCTACTTCCAACGCTGGCAAAAGCGGGGGCTGTTCCGCCAGCTGTGGCAAAAGGCCTTGCACGAGTACGACGACAAGATCGGCATCGACTGGGAATGGCAGAGCCTGGACGGGACCATGACCAAGGCCCCGCTCGGGGGGAAAAAAGACGGGCAAGAACCCCACCGATCGGGCCAAAAAGGGCACGAAGCGTTCGCTGCTGACGGACGGCCGAGGCGTGCCGCTGGGCCTGGAGGTGGCCGGGGCCAACCGGGCCGACATGAAACTGGTCGAAGCCACCCTGGACAGCATCCCGATCGAGCGACCCGAGCCCACGCCGGAGAAGCCACAGCACTTTCTGGGGGACAAGGGGTATGACTACCCCTCGGTGCGGGAGCTGGTGGCCCGCTGGGGTTACACAGCCCACATCCCGGTCAAGAAGCGCCGGGGGGCCAAGGCGGAGCCGAGGGAGAAGATCCCCGGGTATCGGGCGGGGCGCTGGGTGGTGGAGCGGACGCATAGTTGGATGAACCGCTTCCGACGACTGTTGATCCGCTGGGAGAAAAAAGTCCCCAATTACAAAGCCTTCCTCCACTTCGCCTGCGCCTGGATCACCTGGAGGGCGGCAGGGGTTTTGGGATAGGCTCTTAGTGCAGGGCCAAGCAAGGTCTTGCCTGTGCGCAGCTGGAAGCGAACAATGAGGTATGAAACCACCCATCTTTGTTCGCACGCTCAGCGCCGCCGAACGGCTGCGGTTGCAGGCGGGGCGGCACCCGCCGACGCCTTTACCGTCCGCCGTTGCCAGATTCTCCTGGCCAGCGCCGCCGGTCTGCGGCCGCCGCAGATCGCCCGCAACTTGGCCTGCGCCGTGCGCACCGTTCACTACGCCCTGCACGCCTTCCGGCGCGAGGGACTGGACTGTCTCCAGGAGAAATCCTCTCGGCCGCATTCGGCCCGGCCGTTCCTGGACCAACGCCACGCCGACGCCCTGAAGGACCTGCTGCATCACAGTCCCCGTCTGTTCGGCAAACCCACCGGCCTGTGGACCCTGGAGCTGCTCGCCGAGGTCTGCCACGGCAAGGGCTGGACCCCCCGGCGACTCAGCGGCGAAGCCGTTCGCCTGGCCCTGAAACGCCTGAACATCGGCTGGCGGCGCGCCAAGCACTGGATCACCAGCCCCGACCCGGCCTACGCGCGAAAGAAAGAAGCCCGCGATCGCTTGATCCGTCTGGTCGAGAGTCACCCGGACTGGGTCTTGGGTTTCCAGGACGAGACCTGGTGGAGCCGCCTCGCCCTGCCGCGTTGTCGCGCCTGGACCGGCGCCGAACCGCTCCGCCTGGTGGAACGGAACACCGACCGCACCGATCCGGACCCCAAGGCGCTGTGCTGCTACGGCTTGCTGCGGCAGGACACGGACCAGATGCTGCTGCGTTTCGTCGAGGGTCGGCCGGTGAGTCAGGTCACCGAGGACTACCTGGCCTGGGTGTGCGAGCAGCTGGCTGCGGAGGGCAAGAAGGCGCTGCTGCTGGTCTGGGACAACGCCTCCTGGCACGCCAGTAAGCGGGTGCGGTCCTGGATCAAGGATCACAACCGACGGGCCAAGGCGGAGGGTGGGGTGCGGATCCTCGCCTGCCCGTTGCCGATCAAAGCGCCGTGGCTCAACGCGATCGAGCCGAAGTGGGTCCACGGCAAGAAGGCCATCGTGGAGCCGGATCGGAAGCTGACGGCGCAGGAGACCAAGGAGCGCGTCTGTCTGTATTACGGCTGCGAGCAAGTGGAACCCCTTGAGCAAAAGGCCGCTTGATCCTGCATTAGGCCAACCGAGACGCGGAACCCTGTCTGATTCTGGGCAGTGCGCTCGGCCGCCGTTCGGGAAGCCGCGGGCCCAGCACTGCGGGGTTGGCCCAACTGCCACCACGCATCACATGCCGCTTGTCTCTAGGTTGTTCTGGTGCCCGCCGACAAAGACGAAGGTCGCAGGCACGATTCGCTCCCCTAGCTGCTCCAGCCGTAGCTGCACCGTGCGCGGCCGCTGTGATCGGCT
>CAWGKE010000022.1:0-15813 GCA_963823075.1 uncultured Planctomycetaceae bacterium | reverse complement strand
GCTCCCCTTCGGGGGCTTTGCTCCTAAAGCCCTCCTGAAACGATGGTTTCGTTTCAGGAGGGTCACTTTCGTTTCATTCTCAACGGCGACGGGCTTTGCCTTACGGAAGGATAAACGCGATCTTCCGTAGGGCAGACTTCGTTTCCGTGGGCAATCGTGGGTCAGAGGGTGGCCGCGTGTACCCTAATCAAGTCGCTCGACAGCGCGTGCCACGCTTGTTGCGACAGGTCGGGCTTTCTCGAAACGCAATCGAGCGCATCGCGGCTTGCCTCCTCTTCTGTGGCAGCGAAATCCGAAACTCGCCGCCCGCTATCATCAATCACTTCCCATTGCCAGCCGGCAGCCCCCTCTACGATGCTGACGCGGTTGGAATCGTAGCGTGCATTCATGTCGGCATCCTCTCGTCATGCCGGCCACACCTATCCCGGCCACACCATCGGCAGCACGTCCGCCGACCCGGCCGGCGCTTCTCCATTCTTCCAGAATTCCGCCTCGATGCCTAGCTCACACTGGCTCATGATGAGGCAGCATAGATTGTGGGCCAGCAGCTTACAGAGGGCTTCGTTCTTCATCGCGGCGTCCGTCCGGCTCCGCACGCTGTCCTTGAACTTCGCCTTTATCATAGAGAACACGGACTCGACATTGCTTCTTTTGTGGTAGTGCTGGAGGAATTCCTCTCTCTTGTACTGGTAGAAGTGGAACATCCTCTCCCAGAGGCCGCCCGCGTAGCCGGTCGTCCCGGCCTTGAAGGCGATGTACGGCGTCGCGCCGGCCGCGACCACGGCTTCCACGTTTTCGATGGAAGAATAGCCCTTGTCGGCGGGAACCTCCTTGACCGTGAAATTCTTCGCCGTCGTGTTCAGCATACCGGGCAGCAGCGGCGAGTCGTTCGCGTCCCGGTCCAGAATCTCGACGGCCGTGATGATGTGCGTCTTCACGCCGGCCATCAGATGCACCTTCACCCAGTCGTGGCCGCTGCGGTGGACGCCGTACTTTTCATCGAACCAGCGGACGAACCGGGAGCAGGAGAAGCCCGACGAGTCGGGCGCGAACACGGTTTCCACGGCCTTCAAGGGCAGGCTGCTCTGCTCCACCAACCACTTGAGGACGGGCATCAGGTCGGCCCGCTCCATATGCGTGTTGACCTTGTTCGGGTGCATCGCCCGCGTCATGTAGCCCTTGCCCACGGCGTCGTTCAGGTCGCACGCGAAGCGACGGCTGCTGAACGTGCAGTATACCTTGAACACACAGGCGAAGAGAACGTCGGCGATGGGCGTGCGGGGCCGCCCGCCATAGGAAGGCGGCTCGTTTACGCCACGGCACAGGTCGGCGAGTAGCACCTGAAAGCGATCTTTCTCCGTCGTTTGTGCCAAATTGTACGCGGACCAGTTCTGCCGGTAGGTCGGCCGCTTCGGCACGTCCTCCGTCTTGACCATCGGCGTCTTGCCGGCGTGGTCACGCTCCTGGACATAGCGGGCCGCATAAACATGCTTACATGCTTTCTGCGAAAGCTGGAAGTCCTCGCACTGACACGAGACGGCCGGCCGGAGGACGACGCGGTACTTGGCGCTCGTGGTCTGAGACGGCACGATCCAGGCGTCGTCGTCCCAGACGATCCGCATCCGGGCCGCGATTTCCAAGCCCTTCAACTCGCGCAGGTCCACGGGACACCTTGGTATTCGTGTCTGGCGTACCTGCTCAATTGTACAGACATAAAATGGACATGGTAGGTCAGTAGCTTGACCCGTGCATTTTCCGTCGGTACAAAAGAGACATGGCAAAGCGACGCGAGAGTGGCGGGAAGCGCGGCCGGCCCCCGGTGGACGCGGAGAGCGCGAAGACGCTCCACCTGGACATGCGCCTGGGAGTCGCGGAGAAGCAGGCATTTAAGGACGCCGCCGGCCTTGCCGGACTGGCCCTGTCCGCGTGGATTCGGGAACGACTTCGCACGGCGGCCCGCCGTGAACTAGAGGGGGCGGGCCGCCCCGTGGCCTTCCTGTCCGGCGCCAGCCGGAGAAACGCCTAGCCGGCCACCTGAGAGGGTGACGCGATGACCAACTACAGCATCATCTGTCCGTTCCTGACCGACGACCCGATGTTCGCCTTCGGCGTTGAATTTGGCCTCCTCTTCGCCCGGATGCGAAGCGGGGAGGAACGAATTGGCGGTTACTTCTGTCGGCAAAACCAAGACCGAATTCTGCTGCTCGCCGGGCGACTCGGTTGGCATGTTGAGCAGATGCAAGCCTGGGACAAGGACTGGTTCTGGTGCGCCCTGGGAAAAAAAGCAGCCCCGGTGGGTTAGCACCGGGACTGCTTGGGAACACTCGCCCTCCTTGGCTTATCGGCCGGGGTTGGTGTCGGCCGGACGCACCAGCGTCCAGTACACCGGCCTATGGCAGTGTTCGCAGGGCGGGAACGTGTGCCCCAACGGGATCGACCGTTCGGGCTGGTCCCCGCAGTTGCCGCGGAAGATGCCGGAGACCCGATTGGTCTCGCCGGTATGACCTCCGTACCTCATAGCAAGGCCCTCTGCCGCCAGATTTTGGTTGCAACCAGCCGAGAGGGAAGCTATAAAGTGATTATAGCACTGGCGGGGTTTCCCGTCGGCTGCACACGCGCCGGCTTCGCAGTTAGTCCGCTAGAACTGGACTGCGACCGGCGTTTTTTCCAGAACGGCCGTCGCCCGGCTCACTTGGCGACTGCGGCTTCACGCAGCCGTTGCTGGAACCGGGGCGGGTCTTTCTGGATTTCGTCCATGAACCGGCAGGCGATTTTTTTCGGAGCGTACAGTCCTTGCTCCCACGCCTGCACGGTTTTCACAGACACCCCGAGAAATAGCGCGAACACGGCTTGGCTGGCGCCGAGCGCTTCGCGGGCCTTCCTGACCATTTCCGGGGCGTATGGCTTTGGTTTGAGGGTCAGCACTATTCGGCGGCAGTCAAACCGATCGCTTATCGGCCGCTGTTCGCGGTTTTCGAGTGCTTCGGCGAAACCCTCCAGCCTCTGGACGATCCGATCCTCCACGGAGGCATTCGCGTCCTCCGTCTGGGCTTTCGTGTACTCTCTCCGGGCCTTCATGACATACTCCTCCTCACGCGGGTTTTTCAACCTTTCTCCTATTTAAAGGGTCCTTTTGATAGTTCGATCTTGATGCGCTTGAGCGCCTCCTTCATGTCCGCTCTCGCGCGTTTGCTGAGATTATCTATCTCTTTGTTGGTATATGCGGCGACGAGGAGAATCAGCCGACACGCCTCGAAGTACGCATACGCGACGCGGAGCGTGCCTCTCTTTCCCGACCACCCTTTGGGCTGAAAGCGCATTCTCCGCAAACCGCCGGTTCCCTTCACCACGGCGTTGCCCTTTGGCATCGCCATGACCCCCACTTTCAGGAGCTTCAGATGCTCTTCGGTCAGTCCCAGTTTCTTCCACTCTTCGGCGAACCATTCCATCCGGATGAAGTCCGCCACATCTATCGGCCGCAAGATGTGTCCTGGATACTCCAGGATCGCTTCGTCGCTCTGGTTCCTGCCCATCGATAGCCTGTGCCTCCCAGCCCTTGTTTGTGACAGCGACCGCACTTTCCCTGCCCATGACTATCCTAGTGGCGAGGGGAGTCGGTGTCAAGCCGAAATCCAAAAATGACTCGGCGGCAAGGGCGGCGAAATCAGAACGGCCGGGTGCCTGTCGCCCGGCCGCGTCATCTATCTTACTTGGTGTGCCGGGCTGCGCCCGAGCTACGCCGACCCGCGTTAGAGCGGCTCTAGGTGGAGCAGTTCGTAGGCGACATCCTCCCGCTCAGTTGAATAATGGATTCTCGTCGTCTTTTTAACGACAGCTTTGTACCGCTTGGGCAGTTCCACGGTGCGCACCGAGCTTATCACGGCTCCCGACTTGCCCTTAATCTTCTCGTTCCGGTCGGTCAGGAATCGGAAGCTGTGTCGAATCGCGTCAGCCGCCATCAGGCGGCCACGCAGCGCGATTTCCTCGACGTGCTTGCCGCTTGTCGCCGTGATCGCCTCCTTTAGCCGCTGGAACTCCGGCTGCTGAATGAGCATCTGCTGCCGCCCGTCGTGTGCGGCTAGCCATTCGATGTCTGCGCCAAAATGCGCCTTCGCGTGGGCGTCGGCCCACCGATACATGGCGCGGATAGGGGCCGGCCCCAGCGAATCCGCGTGTTTGAGTATCTCCGCTGGCTCTCGCGCTCTAGCCACTTCGGCAATCTGTGTTATAGAGTTCCGCATCACGGACTCATCAAACAGGGTCCGTTCCTTCGGCACCGTGAAGACAAAGCCGATTGAGCCGGCGAAGGCGTAACCAAAATCGAGCGCGGTCTTGGCGGCCGTTTCAACGCTGACTCTTGCGTTCTGCCTCGCGCCTCTCCTTTTTGCTTCGTAGAAAACGGACACGACGGACTGGTAATTCGTCAGCGCGGCCGCTAGGTCAGCCAGCTTCGCCCGGCCCTGTTCAGGCAGGACGCGATACCGGCAAACCTCCCTGCCCACCGCGTTCGCTTCAGCAAGCATTTCCTCTTCGAGCCTCTTCTTCACCTTCTCCAGCGACCTGATGTTCGTTCGGAGGGCAGCGACTTCGGGATAGCGCGGAATTTCGCGCTCAAGCTCGGCGATCATCCGCACCGTCTTTTGCAGCCTTTCCTGGATATTTGCCAGCACGCTCATAGCATTTTTCCCGGAAGGCTGATGACCACTATCCCCTTTACCACCCCAGCCAAGCTGCGGCCGTAGACTTCATCCCGCCAGTACGCAAGATCGTCCTTTGTTCTCCGATGAAGCGGGTGATTAGGTGGATAGTCCTCCCACACATGCGTGTCGCAGTAGTGGGTATTCCTTCTCTCTGGATCGTCAAACCAGTCTATTTTTCTCCGCGTTTCCTGTGTGCGCTCCGCCGCCATCATGGTGCAGTATTCTCCGGGAAGGTGCAGAAGAAGGTCCACGTCCTTGGGGTCGATGGCTTGTGTGGTAAAGCTCCCATCCACCCACAGTTCTCCAGGCACTTCGTCCTTCACCAGTCGTTTGACGAGCTTCTCCAGGCCGCCCATGATCTTGTCGCGGACGCGCGACAAGGGGAAAGCGTCCACACACTTCTCCCGGAGCGCCTTCATTGATATTCGGTAAAAGCCGGCTTCCGGCCACAATGGCGGGTACTCCGGCTTGGGGCCGTGTGGCGACATGCCGGCCCATCGTAAGCGGGCTGCGTCGGCTTGTCCACGATTTTGACGCGATTCCGTCCACGGCGTCCCGTGTCGCCCCCTTACGTCCCCACCTATACACAATACCACATGCCCCGCCGTGCCAGAGGTCAGTAGGACGGTAGGATGACTTTACGGAAAAGACGGAAAGGCCGGCCGCCGAGTTCGGCGGCCGGCCTGTGGTGGGCAGGCGAGCGGCGAGTCGCCGCCCGGCCTTTCGTTTCGTTTCGAGACGCTTCGTTTTGAAACGGTCAGCGGGAGCAAAGCCCCCTTCGGGTCGCGGCTAAACGAAATCTTCACCAGTGTTCCACCGGCCCGCTCGGCACGTGGATGCTGACGTCGGCGTCCGGCCAATCCCGCCCCCCGCGCCCCGCCAGGACCTCTCTTATCTCTTCGACGATCCGGTCGAACGCCGCGACGCTCTCGATCATCATGAGCCGTTGCTGGATGTCGCGCCCCGGCCGCAGCACGCGGCAATACCAGTTGGCGACTTTGCGGAACGACAGGCAGGCGAAGCGCTCGCCCCGGTGGCTCACCAACAGGTGGAAATGGCGGTGCATGAAGCGCAACCGCTCGGCGTAGGTGGCCGGCGGGCCGGGGTCGCCGGTTTCTTCCCGCCGCGTCAGCTGGGCGAAGAACCACGGGTTGAGCAGCGCCCCGCGGCCGATCGCGATCCCGGCGCAGCCGGTGTACTTCAGCATGTGGTCGGCGTCGGCGAAGGTGCGCACATCGCCGTTGCCGATGATCGGGATGCGTTCGACGGCCTCGACGGCTGCGCGGATGCCGTCGAGGTTGACGCGGCCGCCGAAGCCCTGGGCGCGGGTTCGGCCGTGGATGGTGACGGCCGCGACGCCGGCCTTCTCGAACTCGCGCGCGAAGAACGGCGCCGTCAGCTGGTCGTCGTCCCAGCCCAGCCGCATCTTCACCGTCACCGGCAGCCGCACCGCCTCGACCACCGCACGCACCAGCTTCACCGTGCCGCCGGCGTCGCACATCATGGCCGAGCCGCCGCCGCCGCGCGTCACCTTGTGAACGGGGCAACCCATGTTGATATCAATGGAGGAAACGCCGTAGTCTTCGAGCCAGCGGGCGGCCTCCGCCATGTACTCCGGCTCGGAGCCGTAGATCTGCACGGCGACGGGCCGGTCCTCGGGGCAGGTTTGCAGCAGCTCCATCGTCTTGCGGCTGAACTGGAGCATGGCGCGGGCGTTGACGAGGTCGGTCGTGGCCAGTCCCATCCCGCCCAGTTCGCGCACGGCGAGGCGGAACGACAGGTTCGTGTAGCCGGCCAAGGGGGCGAGCAGGTAGCGCGAGGACAGGGCCAGCGGGCCGAAGCGGAGCGGTTCCATAGTCCCTGCTTTGTAGCAGAAGCGGGTGCCCGGTGCTACGGGACGCTGCGCCATTGCGCCAAACCTTGCCCGGTTTGGCGCACACTTAAGCCCTTGGCGGGTCAGACTTTTCCTGGCCCTGCGCCATTGCGCCAAGGGTCCGGGGGCCTCGAAGAACGGCTGCCGCTGAGCGATGATAAAGGCAGGGCATGGGAGGCGGGTTTCGGGGGACGGTCGGTTCGGCATGGGGCGCCTCGACGTTCCGGGGATGCGGGGCGACGCCGAGTGTACCATGCGGAGGGGGCGTCTGGGCAGGCGAAAGAGGAGGGGATGCGTCTCCTTGGGGGGTCGTCCAAAGACAAAGTCCAAGGTTAGCCGCGACGCGCAGCGGAGCGCTCCGCTGCGCGTCGCGGCTAACCGATGCCGTTTTGGGACGATTCCTTGTACTCCCGGAAGGCTTGGACCAGGGCCGCGAAAGTAGAGGGGCGGTATTGCTTGAAGCCTTCTTCGTCCACGAAGACGAAATCCCACCGCACGTCCTTCTGCGCCCGGTTGACGTCCTCGCACCACTGCTTCAGCCGGGCCATCTTCCGCGGCACGTCGAGGTCCTCCCGTCCCTTCGTCTCGACGACCCAGACTTCCCGGAGGCTCACTTTCACGAAGAAGTCGGGGTAGTAGTTGGAGACGTCGCCGTCGGCGGTCACGTAATCCAGCTTGAAGCCGACGGCGAAGTAGTTCTTGGCGAAAGAGACGATTTCCCCCGTGCATTTCTCCAGAAAGGCGGCGAACTCCAGCTCGAAGCCGCCGTCGCCGATGATGCGGTTGAACACGCTGAGCTTCGGAATCAGGTACGCTTGATCCGTGGCGACGAATGGCCGCGTGTCCCGCAGCCGGATCCGGTCGCGGATCTCGGCGTCGCCCCGGTCGCGCACGGTCAGCGCGTTGATCGCCTTCTTGAAACCTTCGATGATCGCCTTGGTCGCTTGCAGCTCCGACAGGTTCCGCAGCGTGTTCGCGTCTTCCAGCGCCACGGGTTTCTCGAACAGGTCGTCCCGCACGAAGGCCTTCACCTTGGCGTAGAGCACGTCGTAGCCGCTGACCAGCCGCAGGTCCTTCATGATGGTTTGCGCGAAATAGCCGATCGCGCTTCGATAATCCGCGACCCCGGCGCCGTCCAGCACGGTCGTGTGCGTGACCTGCCCGGTGGTCACGTCCTTGAACACGATCTCACGCTGCTGTTCCTCGCTGAACTGCTGGTACGGGACTCGGACGTGGTCGAACGCCGCCGGCGCCAGCTCGTTCAGGTTCTTGTATTCCCGATAAACGCGCCCCGTTAGGACGGGGATTTCGATGTCGAGCGCGTCGATGTCCTTTTTCGCGTCGTCCGCGTCCACCTCGACCACGAGCGGCGTCTTCGCGCCCGTCCCTTCGCCCATCGGCTTGCGCTCCAGCACCACGCCCTCGGCCTGGATCGACTCCACGAAATCCATGAAGGCGTCGGTGCCGACGACGCTGACGTACTCCGGCTCGAAGCCGGGGTACATCTTCCTCAGCCCCCGGCCCAGCGTCTGCTCCGGCAGGATGTTGCTCTTGGCGCTGTAGGCCCGCAGTCCCACGATCGTCGTCACGTTGCGCACGTCCCAGCCTTCCTTCAGCATCATCACGGAGACGATGACCTTGAACGGATTGCCCGGGTCGTCGATCTCGTTGGCCTGCTTGCGCAGCTCTTCCAGCTCCTCCTTGTTCTTGCCGCCGGACGCCTCCGAAATCTCGCCGTTGTTCTTGGTGTGGATCACCAGCACGGCGTCCTTCAGGTCGGGATAGGCGCCCTGCAAATACGCCGCCACGTCGTCGCAGTTCTTCGTGTCGTCCGTCATGACGAAGAGGATCGCCTTTTTGCCGAGCTTCTCGTGTTCGGCGCAGGCCTTGCGCCATTCGATCACGCCGAGGTGCAGGTAGTCGGCGTATTTCTCGGTGTACTTGGCGCTCGACCGTTCCACCAACTTGGTCCGGCTGGCCTGGTCCGGCAGCACCGGGTGCTTCACCACGTTCTGCGAGATCGCCTCGACCAGCGGATAGTCGGCGACCGTCTGGACGAAGATCGCGCCGTTGTTGTGCCGCGGCGTCGCCGTCGCGTCCACTTGCAGGGAAAGCGCCGCGTCCTTCTGCAGCAGCCGATGGTGAATGTCCTGGATCGACTTGAACCACGCCAGCGACTTGTCGTGGATGTGATGCGCCTCGTCGTTGAGGACGGCCAGCTCCTCCACGTCGCGCACGATCATGCCGAGGTCCACCTTGCTGTCGGTGGTCCCTCCGGTGGGCCTCGCGCCCAGGAAGTAATCCATCGTGTTCTCGTCGTCGGCGGACGGGTTCGCTACGTCGCCGGCGTAGACGCGGTGGATGTTCGTGAGGAAGATGTTCCCGGTCTTGCGGACCACGCGCACGTCGTCCTGGAGGTGCAGCGTCAGTTGAAAGTCGTCGCGCCAGCTCCGGCCGTCATGGCCGTTGTCGGGCAAGACCGGATCGCGAAAGAATATCCGCAGCCCCTGGAAGTCCTTGTAAATCCGGTCCAGCACGATGATGTTCGGGGCGATCACGAGGAAATTCCGCGCCAGCTTGGAGTCCGGCTCGTACAGCTTGTGGAAGAAGCTCCAGGCCAGCACGAGGCTCAGCACCTTGGTCTTGCCCGAACCGGTCGCCATCTTCACGACCAGTCGCCGCCAGTTCTCGTCGAACATGCCGCTCGATACGGTCCCCGAGCCGTCGAATCGCATCAGATCGTATTTGTCCTTCATGCCGACCACGTCGCAGAGATAAACGACGGTCTCCAGCGCCTCGCGCTGGGCGAAGAAATAGCGAAACTCCTCCACGGAGCCGTCGGCCCTGGGCAAGAGATGCGTGGCGCCGAACCACCACCGGAGCAGGCTCCTGCTCGTGTCGGCCGCCCCGTCGTAGCCGCGGTCGCGCCACGCCTTGACTTCCTTGCGGAGCGTCGGCACGAGGGGCGGCAGCAGCTTCTCGAAGCTGGACGCGCGCAGGGCCTCGTCGGCGGGGAACCAGCGAAGCGCCGGATCGAGAACGGCGTGGGGGTCGTTCGGGAAATTCGGATGCAGGGCCATGGGAAGACCTCCGGTTCGCTCCGGTTAGCCGCAACGCGCCAGCGGAGCGCTTTGAATAACGAAAAAGCGCTCCGCTGGCGCGTCGCGGCTAACCGGAGCGCGCGGGGAATAGCGCTCCGCTGGCGCGTCGCGGCTAACCGCAATCGCACGGAACCACGAACGACCAGCGCTGGGGCTTCTTGCCTTCCTTGACCGGGTTCTCCTCCACGTAGCGGATCGCCCGCGCCACGTCCTCCGGATCGAGAAACACCTTCCACTCGCCGCGGGCGAAACATTTGGGCGGCCGGCCTTGCCTGTCCCTCTCGTCGCCGAATGGATGGACGCCCTCTTCCGTCAGGCTCAGCGTGGCCTCCCCCTTCAGCTGAATGACCAGTTGCTCGATGGTCATCGCCGGCCGGCCCACCACGAGATGGACGTGATCGGGCAGGACAGCGCACGCCCAGACGGCCAGCCGCGACCGCACAACGTACCGGCCGAAGCCCCGGCCGACCGCGCGGGCCTGCAAACCGTTGAACGCGATCGCCGGCCTCTGAAGCGCCGTCTTGGCCGCCAGACGCACGCCCCGGTCGTGCTGCGCGGTGCGCGACCGACCGGCGCTCCGTGGTCTTCGTGGCCGGCCCATAGCGCAGCAGTTCATATGAACCGACAAAGTCGGACCACGACCCCCGCGGATCGTTGGGCAACCAGAACCCATACGCGCCGAAGATGACATGGTATCCGACGATCATCCCACCCCTCCCCGGTTAGCCGCGACGCGCCAGCGGAGCGCTTTGGTCCTTTTATACGCGTTTTGGTCCTTTTATACGCGCTTTTTCATTTTGCAAAGCGCAATTGAACAACGAAAAAGCGCTCCGCTGGCGCGTCGCGGCTAACCGCGTGGAAAGCGCTCCACTGGCGCGTCGCGGCTAACCGCGCAGCGATACGTCCACCACCGTCATCGTGTCATTCCCGAAAATGTCCACCACCTTCACCGCAATCTTCACCCGCTTCTTGTCCACCTCCCGCGCCGCGCTCGTCAGCTCCAGCGAACGGTCCTTCTTCGTCCGGAAGCTCTGCCACTCGTTCTCGAAAATGAAATCCCCCGTCCAGGCCTCCACTGTCTCCCCCGTCGCCTCGTCCTTCACCCGCACGATCTCCTTCTTGTTCTCGAAATCAAAATCCACGGACCAGTAGTCGATCCAGTCCGTCCAGTGCTTCGTCAGCACCTCGCGCGTCACCACGCCGCTCTTGTCCTTCGCTATCTTGACGATTTGCCCCTTCTCCACCACGATGCGGCTGCCCTTCTCCTTCAGCTCGCCGGCCGCCGCGTCGGCGCTGTCCTGCGAGTAGAACACCGAAAAGTCCGTCAGCTCCACGGCCACCGTCTTGCCCTGCACCAGTGGCTTCACCTCGATCGCCGCCACGTCGTGGAACACCACCTGGTTCTTCTCCACCGCCCGCTTGTCGAACACCTCGGCCGGGATGTATTTCGGCTGAATGTCGATCCCCTTCGACTTCGCCTCCTCCAGCACGTTGGGAAACAGGCCCATCTCGAACTCGAAGCCGAGCAGATCGACCCGCGTGACGTGCGTCCGCCGGCATTCCAGGATGATCTCCTCCACGAACAGCCGCGTCACCGGCATATTGACCGGGCCGACCACGACCAGGCGCCCCGCCTTTTTGCCGTGAAACAGGCGCAGCCCCGTCGCCGGCGCCGCCCGGTACGCCGTGAGGATGAGATCGACGAAGGCCGCCTCCTTCGCCGCGGTGATTGTCGCCCGTTCCTCCTCGCGCAAATCGGTTAGCCGCGACGCGGAGTCTTCGGAGCGGAGCGTTTGGGCATCCTCCGAGCGGAGCGCTTGCGCCTCCTCCGAGCGGAGCGCGACGAAGTGCTGCCGCTCGTACTTGCCGAGATTGAGGATCTCGAACGCCCGGTACGTCTTTTTCTCCGCTTTGCGCTCGCGCTGCACGCCGAGCAGGCGCTTGCGCGTCGTGTGGACGGCGAACTTGCCGAGGTCGCTGACGATCCATTTGCGGCCCAGTTTCTCGGCGACCGCCGCCGTCGTGCCGGAGCCGCAGAAGAAGTCGGCGACGATGTCGTTTTCGTTGGAGGAGGCGCGGATGATGCGGTCGAGGAGGGCTTCGGGTTTTTGCGTAGGGTAGCCCAGCCTCTCTTCAGCCTGAGAGTTGATGAGGGAAATATCGCTCCACATGTTTCCGACAGGGTGCCCCTTGTCATCCTCCGGTCGCAGCTTTCGGAATGGCTTGCCGTTGCTGGTCCAACCCAGATCCCCTTTCCCGTCGATTTCTGCCAGGTTTTCCTTGGTCACCCTCCAGCCGCATGAAGGTGGCGTATATCCCTTGTACTCGTAAACGAGCGTAGGGCGCGGACCCATTGACACCGAGCGCACAATTGGACCGTCGTAATACGCTCCCTTCTCATCTCGATATTTGTACTTCTCTTGTAGGTCTTGCTCGGTCAGAGGCAGCCTGATCTCGTCGAGGTCGATTTGCGTTTTCTCGGACCTTGCAAAGAAGAAGGTAACCGTCCAGCGGAATTCGCAAAGCAGCGCAGCTGCGCCGAGAGCCGACTGCTAAAATCGTGGCATGGACGCTTCCGTGTGCCCGGGATGCTACGAACGCGATAGGCGCATCGCCGAGTTGGAACGCCGCGTCGCCGAGTTGGAAGCCCGACTCGGCACCAACAGTTCCAACTCCTCGCTGCCGCCGTCCGCCAATCCCCCCGGCGCACCCAAGCCGGTCCAGAAAAAGAAGTCCAAACGTCCAGCCGGCGGACAACTGGGCCATCCCCCGCAGCTGCGGCGGTTGCTTCCCGCCGAGCGGGTCAACCATTTCAAGCACTTGGTCCCCAAGCGGTGTGAGCGCTGTGCCGCGGCCCTGCCCGCCCAGCCCTCGCCGGGCGATCCCGAGCCCCACCCGCTTCCAAACCATCGAACTGCCCCCGGTCATAGCCGAGGTCACCGAGTACCAGGGCCACGCCCGCACCTGCCCCTGCTGCGGCCACCGGACGCATGCGGTCATCCCGGCGGCGGTTCGCGCCCACAGTGTCGGGCCGCGGCTGACCGGCACGCTGTCCTACTTCTCCGGCTGTCACGGCCTGAGCAAGCGCGGCGTCGAGGAGATCGCCGACGCGGTCTTCGACGCCCCGATCGCCTTGGGCACGGTCTGCAACCTCGAGCAAGAAGTCGGCGCCGCCCTGGAGACGGCCCACCAGGAGGCGGTGGCGGCGGTGCGCCAGGCGGCGGTCAAGAACGCCGACGAGACCAGTTGGAAACTCGCGGGGGCGTTGTGCTGGCTGTGGGCGGCGGCCACCACCCGGGTGGTGGCCTTCGTGATCCACGCCCGCCGAAGCGCGGCGGGCCTGACGGCGATCCTGGGCCTGGAGATCCTGGGGATCCTGTGCAGCGACCGCTGGGGCCCGTACAACCGGGTGCCGCCCCAGCGGCGGCAGATCTGCTGGGCGCACCTGAAACGGGATTTCCAGAAGATCATCGACCGGGGCGGCCCCGAAGAGTGGGTCGGACGGGAGGGGCGGCGACTGGTCAGGAAGGTCTTCGCCGCGTGGCACGGGTTCCGGGACGGACAGGTCACGCGGGCACAACTGGAAGCGCGGCTGGCCCCGGTGATGCGACGGATGAACCGGGTGCTGCTGGAAGGCGCGATCCTCGGCGCCGACCCAACGGTGGTGCGGTTCTGCGAGAACGTGCTGGCGTTGGAGCCTGCGCTGTGGACGTTCGTGACGACGGAGGGTAATCGTTCAACGCTACGAGAGCAGTGAGGGGCGGGGTTGGCCGGTGCGATGGGCGAGGACAGCCTCATGCAGGTAATCCAGGACATTCTTCGCCTGCAACCGCCGGGTTTGCACCACGGTCAGAATCCGCTCGACGAAGCGACAGCCGTTCCCACTCCAGCAGCCGAAACTCCGCCTGCGCCACAGCACCGCCCGACGCAGCAGTCGTTCCACGTGGTTGTTCGTCGGCTCCACTCCCTCCGTCGTCACGAACGTCCACAGCGCAGGCTCCAACGCCAGCACGTTCTCGCAGAACCGCACCACCGTTGGGTCGGCGCCGAGGATCGCGCCTTCCAGCAGCACCCGGTTCATCCGTCGCATCACCGGGGCCAGCCGCGCTTCCAGTTGTGCCCGCGTGACCTGTCCGTCCCGGAACCCGTGCCACGCGGCGAAGACCTTCCTGACCAGTCGCCGCCCCTCCCGTCCGACCCACTCTTCGGGGCCGCCCCGGTCGATGATCTTCTGGAAATCCCGTTTCAGGTGCGCCCAGCAGATCTGCCGCCGCTGGGGCGGCACCCGGTTGTACGGGCCCCAGCGGTCGCTGCACAGGATCCCCAGGATCTCCAGGCCCAGGATCGCCGTCAGGCCCGCCGCGCTTCGGCGGGCGTGGATCACGAAGGCCACCACCCGGGTGGTGGCCGCCGCCCACAGCCAGCACAACGCCCCCGCGAGTTTCCAACTGGTCTCGTCGGCGTTCTTGACCGCCGCCTGGCGCACCGCCGCCACCGCCTCCTGGTGGGCCGTCTCCAGGGCGGCGCCGACTTCTTGCTCGAGGTTGCAGACCGTGCCCAAGGCGATCGGGGCGTCGAAGACCGCGTCGGCGATCTCCTCGACGCCGCGCTTGCTCAGGCCGTGACAGCCGGAGAAGTAGGACAGCGTGCCGGTCAGCCGCGGCCCGACACTGTGGGCGCGAACCGCCGCCGGGATGACCGCATGCGTCCGGTGGCCGCAGCAGGGGCAGGTGCGGGCGTGGCCCTGGTACTCGGTGACCTCGGCTATGACCGGGGGCAGTTCGATGGTTTGGAAGCGGGTGGGCTCGGGATCGCCCGGCGAGGGCTGGGCGGGCAGGGCCGCGGCACAGCGCTCACACCGCTTGGGGACCAAGTGCTTGAAATGGTTGACCCGCTCGGCGGGAAGCAACCGCCGCAGCTGCGGGGGATGGCCCAGTTGTCCGCCGGCTGGACGTTTGGACTTCTTTTTCTGGACCGGCTTGGGTGCGCCGGGGGGATTGGCGGACGGCGGCAGCGAGGAGTTGGAACTGTTGGTGCCGAGTCGGGCTTCCAACTCGGCGACGCGGCGTTCCAACTCGGCGATGCGCCTATCGCGTTCGCAGCATCCCGGGCACACGGAAGCGTCCATGCCACGATTTTAGCAGTCGGCTCTCGGCGCAGCTGCGCTGCTTTGCGAATTCCGCTGGACGGTTACAGAAGAAGATTGTATCCGTAAATACGTCGTAATGTGTCGATGCGTATTGAGAACCCTTTGGATTGGTGGACCGCACCCAGGTGATCTCGCTACGAAACTGCGCGTTGCCGAACACCTCTGCCAACGCGAGTCTGATGTAGCTGTTCACCCGCCAATCGCAATGCACATAAATACTCCCGTCCTCCGCCAGCAGGTCGCGCATCAGGATCAGCCGCTCGTAGATCATCGCGATGAACGAGTCGGCGCCCTTGCCCCAGGTGTCGCGGTAGGCGATTTCTTCGAGGATGTTCGGCTTCTTGGTGAAGGTGTCGTCGCCGATCTCGATGTCCATGCTGAAGTCGGCGCCGACGTCGAAGGGTGGGTCGATGTAGATCAACTTGACGCCGCCGTGGGCCTCGAGCTCCTCGCGCAGCGGCCCGTTCTTGAGGCTGGACAGGATCAGCTTGTTGTCGCCCCAGATGAGCTTGTTCGTCCAGCCGGTGAGCTGGCGGCCGCGGGCGTCCCAGTTGAAGAGGTCGGGGTGGGGCGACGCGCTCCGCTTCGCGTCGCGGCTAACCGGGGGTTCGATGCGCGGCTCGTCCACCTGCTCGATCACCTGGAAGGGCAGCACGATGTTCGTCACCTCGCCGGTTTTGCCGTTCCAGACCAGCTCGACCTCGCGCTTGTCGTCGAAGAGCAGGAAGCGGTACTTGTCCGGCAAGGGCTTGTCGGCTTCGAGATGGCGGATGACGTCTTGCTTCTCGGCGGGGGTCAGGCGCGGCATGGGAGGACTCGGGGTAAGATGCTCGGCGAACGACGGTGCATTGAATCATGGTCCGGCGCGTCAAACAAGGATATTCGGCGAGGAGGCGGGCGCGACCTCCCGCCGTCCGTTCGCCAAGACCAAGGAGGCGGCGTCTGCTCGTCCACCCGCGGCCGTCGCCAGACTGCCCGCAGAGGGCCGCG
>CAWGKE010000021.1:0-210083 GCA_963823075.1 uncultured Planctomycetaceae bacterium | reverse complement strand
CGGCTGGCTCGGCCCTTGGCGGTACAACCCGTCCGAAGGACTGCTGCTCAAATTCAGCGGCGATTTGGTCTACCTCGTTCTGGTCAAAGGCTCCAACCTCGACATGCCGCTCGATGAAGGAACCCTCAATCTGACCACCGGCGGCCTTCAACGACACCGGGTCATGTGGATTCGGGAGATGAGCGAAGAAGACATCAGGAGCGTCGGCGAAACAGGTCCGACCATCGACAGCATTCAGGTCGCGGAGTTTGAATCGCAGGCCGATCTCAAGGAATGGCTCAGCAAGAACGCCCCGGCGTTCCTGAATTGAGCCAAGACGCAAAAGGCTTCAGTTCAGTATGTCCTTGGGTTGCGTGACCGGCGCGGCTATTTCTTTGCCGCAACCTCATCAAGATAATCGGCCCACCATTGCATCATTTTCCGGCGTTCCGGCATGTATTCGGCGTGGTTGTAGACGCCCCGTATTTTATTGCCCTGCACGTGGGCCAGCTGACGCTCGATGGCATCACTACTAAACAGGCCGCTCTCATTAAGTATCGTGGATGCCGTGTGTCGAAAACCGTGGCCTGTAGTACGGTTGTGATAGCCCATTCGGTAGAGAGCATACAGCACCGCATTTTCGCTCATGTGCTGGATAGGTTTATTCACGTTCGGAAAGACGTATTTCCATTGCCCATTGAAACGCTGCAACTCCCTGAACGCCGCCACCGCTTGCCTGGAGAGGGGCACAATATGGCCACGCCGCATTTTCATGCGTTCAGCACCGATATGCCATTCAGCCTTATCGAGGTCTATTTCATCCCATGTGGCCCCGCGCAACTCAGTCGTGCGTACAAAAGTAAGCAGGAGCAGCCTTACGGCCAGCTTCGTTTGCAGATTGCCATCATATGCGTCCAACTTGTCAAGAAACGCAGGTAATTCGATTGCCTTGAGGTGAGCAAAGTTCTTCTTGACGTGCGTCTTGAGTGCACCCTTTAGGTCGCCGGCAGGGTTTCGGTCAGCTCGGCCAGTGGCAATGCCATACATGAAAATCTGACCGCAATACTGAACAGTACGGTTGGCAAGCTCCGTAGCACCTCGCTCCTCAATAACGCGGACTACTGATAACAGTTCAGGTGCAGTAATGTCCCTGATTGGCCGATTGCCGAGTCTGGGGAACAGGTCGTTCTCAAGCCGCCTGGTCATAAACTCAGTATATCGCGGTGTCCACGCGGGGCTTTTCGCCGCGATCCATTCGTGTGCAATTGCTTCAAAACTGTTCTCAGCAGAGACAATTGCCTGACGTTTCATTGCCTTGCGAGCCTCAGAGGGGTCTTGCCCGTCTGCTATGAGCTTGCGGGCATCCATTAGCTTCAGACGCGCTTCCGCAAGCGTTACTTCAGGGTATATGCCCAAGGAGAGGGTCTTCTCCTTGCCGAGGTAGCGGTATCTGTATACCCAGTATTTGCTGCCGTTGGGGTAAACAACGAGGGCAAGCCCATTTCCGTCGCTTAGTTTCTTGATGCTGTTACCAGCTTTGGTGTTGCTTAATGGCTAAATCTGTCAGTTTCGTCATGGTGTGGGTGAAAGCTTTCATCTGTTTGGTTTCACCCACAATTTAACCCACATTTAGACCTGATTGTCAACAGTTATTAGCGGACTGCTAGCGGACAGTGAAATCGCTGAGATCGGCTGTTTCACTATGCTTTGGTGGATTTCCGCGAACCTTGGCGGATGACCGGTTGGCTGGGGCGCCAGGATTCACAATAAACATCCAACCGCCTCATATATAAGCAGTAAATCAACTGTTAGCTTGCAGTTTCACCCACACTTTCACCCGCAGAATGTCTTGGTAGCTGATGGGTCCCCCTAAGTTCAGGAGTCTCACACATCGAACCGGCACTGGCAACATATATACGGTGTAACGCGCGAGCAGATAGTGCGAGGCAATCTCGACAAGCCGCTTAATGGCTTAATGAAGAGCCATCAACTGTGAGAGGCCGGATCGGACAGGCTCTCGATTAACGCCCGAATGTCCTCAGCCCGCCAAGCCGTGCAGCGGGCCGACAGCTTTACCGGCTTCGGAAAGCGTCCCGATCGCACTCCTTCCCACCAACTTGTTTTGCCGAGGGGAATAACGCTCAGCACTTGAGTTAATCGTAAGAAGCCCGTTTCTGGAATATCGTGCATATCAAGGTCCCTCTCTGTCGTACGTCCCGCATTCAAACCGTACCAAGTCTTTGGCGATAAGCTCAATAGTGCCATACCCCAAGTCAGTCGGCCGGTTCTCTCTATTTAGAACATTATATCATAATTGGCACTCAAATGTCTCGGAGAAAGGCACTGAGAGCCATTTGCCGCGTTTATTGCATTGCGGCAAGATCCCTCTGCCACGCCCATAAAGACACTCCAGGGCTGGCTGCACCGCAACCCTCCCGGCGAAGAGTGCCCCGTCGCCGGATAGGCGCGGCTCGGTTGTGACCTACAAATAGGGATTGTCAAACGGCGAATAAATGGGGGGATGCATTAAGGTTAGACATGTGGCAAATAATAGAATCTTGACAGATTGATATGAGTTGACATATCCGGTGAACTATGGCAACGTAGAAATAGCATAACCTCAAATCTGTATTACGTGCATGTTGTCCCTCGACAAGAATCATGAAACCTTCCGTGCCCGCGTTGATTCGGCGGGCCGGGTCCTCATCCCCGCGGCCTCGCGGCAGCGCCTCGGCATCGGCCAGGGCGACGAGGTAATCGTCGAGGTGGACGACCGGGGCATCCATATCACGACGGCGGAGCAGGCGCTCAAGGAAGCCCAGGAGTATCTGGCCCAATTCTCCAAACCCGGTGAAAGCATCGTGGACGAGTTGCTCCGCGAGCGGCGCAAAGAAGCTGAGCGTGAGTAGCGTCGTCCTTGACGCTTCCGCTCTACTCGCGGCCCTGTTCCGCGAGCCGGGCGAAGATAAGGTGAATCGCCATCTGCACGAGGCCCAAATCTCGGCGGTCAATGCCTCGGAGGTCGTGGCCAAAATGCTGGAGCGCGGTGTGCCGATGGAAAAGGCAGTCGAGATCATGTCGCGGCAGCCCATCGATGTCGTCGCCTTCGACGCGGACCTGGCATATGTTGCTGCCTCGCTCCGGCCTGCAACACGCCGGCTGGGACTCTCGCTTGGGGACCGTGCATGCCTGGCGCTGGGGCTGAAGAAGGGGCTGACTGTGCTGACCGCCGACTGCCTGTGGGCGAAGGCAGATGTCAGGGTCGTGGTCGAGGTGATCCGCTGAGGAATGGTCTTCGCTCTTAAGTAAATTAAACGGCGACACCGTTGAAATCGTTCGCGTGTCCCGCACTTCCCACGCCACAAGAGCCTGCAATTTCTTTTCACTGAGACCTGCTCCGTCGTTCCCGGATAGGCACAGCTCGGTTGCCTCGCACTGCACCAGAGGGTTTCGGCTCCTCCCAGCAGAAACCGCTTGGATGCCGTCTATCCAGGATGCGAGGTGATAGATGACGCTGGCGTGGCCAACGGCCTTGGTTGGTTACTTGGCCCGGCGGTGTGGGGCTGGCAGGGGAAGAAAGCAGGGAGGGCAGCCAGCCGGAAGGCATGGCCGACCTTCCAAGACGAAGATCGGGTCAATCGAGTTGTTTGGGGCCTTTGGCGCTCCAGGGCAGAAGTCGTCAGCAGCAATTCCATCTTGCCGGCTCAAACCGTCGGTCGGCGACGGCCTGACGATCACCTACCACGGCCTGAACCTAGCCCGGCTGTCGCTGTGCGCCGCATCGCCCGGCTGACGGGGCTGATCGCCGGGGCCGACGCGCTGGTCGCGTGGAATTCATGGCTGATAGACGAGGGTCAACCTCGGCGAGATGGAGTGCATCATCGCCAAGATCTTCAGCAGCGAGGCCATGAAGTAGGCGGCTGTCGAGCTGTTCATGAAGACGCACAGGGGCCGGTCGTTCCTCAAGGGCTATCTCCTCGGCGATAAATTGTGGCTATCTGGCGCGCCGTGCATCGTGAAAGCGGCAAGATGCTTGACCACCAGGGCAAGATCCACGGCTGCATCGGCTCCGTCGATCCGAAACGCACCTTGGGCACGCCGGAGCGGCACTCTGCGACCCTGGGCCGGCATCGCAGCCTGTTTATAAACCCTTTCTATGTCAAAGAATACGGCAAATGTCTGGCCGCAGCCGCTCATGCGTTGCCCGCCCCAGCAGCAGCAAAGAAACTGAGTATGAGTTCTTCATTTCGCTGGTGAAAGAGGACAAGACCATCTCTTGAAACCGCTGCGGAAATGGCGCAACCCCCTGTGCTGGCGTCGGTTGTGCGCTAGACTGGCGATCCATAACGAGTCAGCCCGTCTGTCGCCCAGCCAACAATGGAAGCGGCAGCGTCTGCTGCTCCCGCAACAATGGAAGTGGAAACGGTAGTTGTCAGTCGGGTGTCGGATCGAGGGATGGTAGCGGGATGGGTGTGACAGGAAGGGCAAGCGCCTCGGCCGCCTGACTGAACGCATGAGCATAACGAGGCTCATCTAAACGAGGAGAAGATGTTCGATGCCAACATCTTTACGGCTACTGGGGGCCGGCCATCGACTCCCGATACGGCTGAAAAACGGTCTGGAAAAAGCATCCGCAACGGCGCAAAACCAGCCGCAAGCGTGAGATGCGCGAGCGTGGCGCATGGGTAATGCGTTAGATCAGTCCGTTCGCCCCAACACTGGAAGCAGGAGCGGCTGACGGGCACCCCGAACAATGTAAGCGAGGGAGACAGTTGCCAGTCGGGCTGATCGAGCGACGGGTACGAGACAGATGCGACTATTGCGGCGGTTAACGGAAATTTTTTGTGCCCAGTCAAATAACTGGTAGACACCAGCGAAGAAAGCGGCGCTCACGCACTGTCCATGGATGGACACAAGCCCGAACTCCCTGTTCCTCGGTCAGCGGGCATGAAAGAGCCGCTGACCCCTGGCATGACGGGCTTCTGATTTAACACCTGACACCGACAAAGTTTCCGGCAAAACCGGCGACCCTTCCGGGGTGCGCCTACGGCCGTGCTTTGTCCATTACAAAACGAAGGAAGACACCCATGAAGGATTCATTTCCGCGGTCCGGACGAAAGAACGCCGCGACCGAGCTGGCCCGCCAAGAAGGGCCAGCCTGACGACGACCACCCGGCGACGATGCCGCCCTCGCCGCTGGACCCACGGCACAGTCCCGAGCGGCCCGACGACGCTCCCCCGCCAGCCGCCCAGAAAGGAGAAGCCGTCCGACGAGCTCCAGAAGAAGCTGTACGACGACCTCCAGGTCGCGCTGAGAATGGCGAAGTACCGGCTGCTGAACGGAGGGCTACCCCGAGTATTTCGTGCGTCGTGGTGTGGAGCAAGCCGAGGATGCCGGCATCGATGCGATCTGCGGTGACCTGCATGACAGGATGAAACTACCGCCAGAGAACATGCACCCCGCCGCCTGGCGCCAATGGGTCTACATCGTCGCCCGGCAACGCCACCATGTCGCTCCTGCGCCGGAAGCGCATGGTACTCCCTGACCCACCCCGACCAGGTGCCGTCGGCCTCGACATCGTCGCTCGACCCGCGTGAGCGAGAACTCGTTCTCAAGGCCGTGCAGCAGTTGCCCCCGGACGATCAGGATTGATCGATGCCGTGTATTTCGAGGGGCTGAGCGGCGGCCATCCGCCGATCTGCTGCATGTCGGCGAGGCCACGATCCGGCGTCGGCACGATAACGCAATCGGCAGTTTCGGGACGATATTCAAGCGGCTCTCCCGCGAGTTCTGAAAAAACGCGGTGCTGCGCAGTACCCGGACAAGCGCGTGCGTTGTAGGTACAGACCTACCGCTCGCCCGAAGCGGCCATCAAACAACCCGAACGATCAATTGCCCGCGGTCGCATTGCGACGCGCTGGCGGGCGAGGTGCAGCATGAGTGACAACATGGTTTACCAGGCGTTGACCGACCACCAGCAGGCGGCCCAGGGTTGGAATATGCAAACCGTCGCCGCCGAGCTGCACCGCTGGGGCGAATTGTTCCGTTTGCAGTTTAAACTCGAAATCCCGCTGCCGGCCCTGCGTCTGTCCGCATTACGTATCACCACGCTGGGTCACTATGACTGCGGATTCAACCGGTTCGGCTTGCAAAACGAAATCGCTATCAGCACCCGACATATTGAACGCTGCCGCGCTGATGGCCAGTGGTGGCGAGTGCTGGGGACCTTGTTGCACGAGCACCTGCACCTGTGGCAGCAGATCCACGGCAAGCCGGGCCGCAACAACTATCACAACGTCCAGTACCAGAAGCATGCCGCCGGGTTCGGCCTGATCGTGACGGGACAGGGCTATACGCAGTACGCGCCCGAGAGCCCGTTCATGGACCTGCTGCGGGAACAGGGGATCGTGGTCCCGGCGGTCCCCGAACTGACCGTGAAACCTCCGCAGCGGGGCGAATCGAAGCTCAAGAAATGGTCGTGCGGTTGCACCAACGTCCGCGTCGCCATCGCCGACTTCCGCGCCGAGTGCCTGAAATGCAATCGGCTATTTACCCGAGTTGAGTGACACACTGTTCCTGCCCCGGCAACGTCGCGTGCGGCACGCCGCCGCGCTCGGGGCATGGCCGAGAAGGAGAGAAGTCCAATGTCCATTTCCGCGTTTCTGTCTCGTGGTCAGCCTCTGCCTGCCGTGGGTCGTCTTCCTCGGCATGGTCGCCACGGCGGTCTCGCCGGGCGGTTCTCAGATCGCCACCAAGCCGCTGGCCTGGTTCATCCTGGCCCCGCAGGTCCGCAAGAATTACGACGATGACGATCTGCGGCGGCTGGGCGAGTCCATGAAGTCCCTCGGCCAGCTCCAGCCCGTGGGGGCGAAGCCGGACGGCACGGTGCTGTGGGGGCACCGCCGCCTCCTGGCCGCCAGGCTGGTGGGCCTCGCCGCCCTTCAGGTCATCATCACCGACCGCCCGATGTCGGACAGCGAAATACGCCTGATCCAGCTTACCGAAAACATGCACAGAGCCGACTTATCCGGATACGAAAAGTGGCTGGCCTGCTCAGAAGTGATGTGCCTGAACCCGACATGGCAGATGAAAGACCTCGCTGACCACCTCAACCTCGATCCCAGCATGGTGACGCGGCTGCTCAGTCCCTCGAAGTGCAGCACGGCGTGGCAAGAGGCACTGAAAGAGGGCAAGGTCGGTATCAGCGACTGCTATGCCGCGAGCAAGCTCGAATCGCCCGAGGACCAGTCCGCGCTGCTGGCCCTCAAATTGTCGGGTGCCAGCCGGGACACCATCGAGCAGGCCGGGCGGAAGAAACGCAACGGCACCACCGCCACGGTGAAGGTTGCCCGGCTCCGCTGTGCCTTGCCGAGCGGCGTTGCGGTGCAGTTCACCGGCGAAGGGATCACCCTGGAACTCGCCATCGACGCCATGAAGGACCTGACTGCCGAGCTGAAGCGGGCCATTGACCAGGGACTCGATTCCAAGACCGTGGTTCGCGTCCTGGCCGACAAGGCGAAGGCGAAGGGCTAAATACCGGGGTGGTAACGGCAGGGCTTTCGCCCTGCCACCGCAGCCTTACGGTGAAGCGGCACCCCATCACTCAATGCGTAACTCAACGAAAGGAAAAGGGTCACATGGATCACTGGATCATCTACGGCCTCATGGCCATCGCTGCCGCGACCTACTGCGTCGTCTTCGGCTTCGGTCCTGTCTTCGTCGCCTGGGACTGCATCCGAAGGATGCGCCGAAAGATCGCGGCGGGTCGGAGGCGGAAGATCGTGGCGGCACCCTGCATCCAGGAGGAGCAGGTGCAGCGGAATACAACACCGAGCCGGAACTAAGGCCCACACACCCATCGCCCCCTGAAAGGCTACTCCCATGCTTACTCGATTCATGCTGATCGCCAGCGTCCTGCTGGCCGTCTACTGCGTCGTCCTGATCGCCCTCATGTATCCGTGGGTGTGGCTGGCGGTCGGTGCCGCGATCCTGATCCCACTGTGCAGGAAACGCGGCTCCTGGCACGCTTTCGGGACCGCGAGGTGGAGTGGTATCAGCGACCTGCGGGCGCAAGGAATGGTAGGTGGTGGGAACGGCCTCATCGTGGGGACTACCGAGTACACGTATCGGCCCGCTGGCGGCTGCGAAAGCCCTTTTTGACCCATCGGTTCCCTCGCATGTTGCCTGCGAGCAGTTCCTGCGCCGCTATCAGACGCCCATACGCAAACTGGTGCGGCTGAACAATGCCGTACATATGTGGTTTATTCCAACAGGGGTGGAAAAGGCGTGTAGTTGGTCATTCCTCACCTTCTGACCTGCCCAGACTCCATGATCGTTCTGGATTACAAGGGGGAAAACGCCCGGATTACTGCGCACGGCGCGGCAGAAGATGGGGAACGAGATCGTCCTTCTCGACCCGTTCAAAAGCGTGACGCAGACGCCCGACACGTTCAACCCGCTGGACTTCATCGACCCGGACTCGCCATTGGTTATCGACGAATGCCGTGCCCTGGCCAACGCCCTCGTCATCAGGACGGGACAGGAGAAAGACCCGCACTGGAACGACTCCGCCGAGGTGTGGATCACCGCGATGATCGCAGTGGTCGTTGCCTTCGCCGAGCCGAAGGACAGGAACCTGCAAGCGGTTCGCGATCTCCTTACCGACACGAGGAAGATGGAGGCGGCGATCAGGTTGATGTGCGAATCGACCGTGTGGGATGGACTGCTTGCACGGCTTGGCCATCAGCTGACGCACTTCAAGGATAAGGAACTTAACTCGGCGTCTTGACGACCACGAACCGGCACCTCTGCTTCCTTGATACGCCGGCGATATACGACAGCACCAAAAACACCAGCAGCTTCGACCCGGCAGGCTTCGAGAAGGCCGTGACCGTGTTTCTGATCATCCCCCCGGAACTCATGAAGTCCAACACGGCGTTGCTCCGGATGTGGATCGCCTCCTTGCTGCGTGCCGTGGTTCGCGGTGGCCTTCAGGAAAAGAACATTGTGCAGTGTGATTCTGGACGAGGCCGCTTCGCTGGGCCACATGGACGTAATCGATGACGCCGTGGACAAATACAGAGGATACGGAGTCCGACTGCTTTTCTATTCCAGTCCTTCGGCCAGATCAAGAAGCTCTGCCCCAACGGCCAGGAGACCACGTTCTTGAGCAACGTGTCCCAGATATACGCTGGCGTGAACGACAATGAGACCGCGAAGTATGTCAGCGAACGCTTGGGAAAATCGACAATTATCTATCCAGCGGCGGCACCGGCACGTCCTATCAGACTTCATCGCAACAAGGCCAGGGCGGAGGGTCAGCCACCCACTCCAGCGGCAGGAGCAGCAACGACAATTGGCAGCAGTCTGGTCGGGAATTGCTCCAGCCCAGTGAGGTCATGAACCTCGATCCGCGTATCGCCATCGTCTTCACGCCTGGCGTGCCGCCCATTTGGACCACGCTAGTCCGCTATTACGAGGCCGGGTTCAAGAAAAGGGCCGGCAAGTTCTGGCCTGCAGTGAGAGGTTTTGTCCAGGCGACGGTCATGCTGCTATTTCGTCGGGGATGGGCCGTGTTCATCTCGCTCGCCGTGAACAAGAAGTACCAGATCGTGGAGATTCCGGCCGCGGCCCCTACGCTGTGGCAGCCCAAGTGATGCCCAGTGCAGGGAATGTGCGGCCGAGCGTGCTGCTCTATGCAGCATGTCAAGCAGTTTCCTGAAAGTAAGGGTGGCTGTGGAAATCCGTGGCGCAGTTCTATGGGTTGGGCGTTGTTCAGTCGTAGGGAGTTGCGACGCACGGTCGTATGCCCCCCGCTGTGAGGCCAATCCAGGCCCCGGCGGCAGCCCGACAGAAAACATCGCCCGCGGCCCATGTGAAGGAGAGACCCGTGTCGAAAGAAACACAGAAACTGTCTGAGATCCTGAAGGGACCCGAACCGATGGGGATGCTCGAAGCCGTGAAGGATGTCGTGCAGGCCATCGCCCCGGGCCTGACCCTCAGCAACATCCTGAGCGACATCGGTTCCGAGTTGGGTCGCCTCGGCGTGCAGGGCCAGATGGAAACGGCCTCCGCCCTTTTCAACGGGTCGGCGTTCGTGCCCTACGGGCCGGGCCAGTACACGCCGGATGAGAAGGCGCCCGACCACGGCCTGCCCATCGAGGCCATGAAGCAGCCGGAAGTCGAGCAGAGCCGCGGCATGGAAATATAGGCATGGAGGCCCTGTTGGGCAGGAATGCCCTTTCAACCCTGTTCTCGTGTTGGAGAAACACATGGACCCTTTCAGTCTGATCCTGTGCATCGTCGTTGCGATGTGCCTCTTCGCCTGCTGCTGTAGTAACGGGAAATAACCACCATGTTTCACATCGGTCGGGATTGCCTGTGCGGGAGAGAAGCCCCCCGATCCTGGGGCTTCACCTCCCCCTTGTGTTGGCGCTGTAGCGCCATGATGGTAGGCGTGTTCGCTGGATGCATGATGCTTTTCTGCCTCCAGCCGCTCGCGGGATCGCCGCTGCTGCTTGGGCTGCTCGGCGGTTCGTGCGTCGTTCCGGCAGGCGCCGACGTTTTCTTTCAGATGGTCGGCCCTTATCGCAGTAACCGCATCCGCCGGCTGGTGACTGGACTCCCACTCGGAGTGGGCCTCGCCTTTCTCAGCCGGGCTTGTGTGGCCTCGTTCTGTTAACCCCCTTGGAAAAGGAGCAGCGCTGTGCGTAACCGCATTTCTCGTAGGGCGCTTTTCTGCTGGCTCGTGTTGCCGGCGGGCGTAACCCTGATCGCGATTGCAGCCCATTGCATCGATCAGGACGACGACAGCGAGCCGGAGGTGCCGCCCGCGGTATGGGCGAAGGTTCAGCCGCATCTGGACGAGCTGGATCGGCAGGCCTCGGCGGCACGGGACCGCCGGCTGACGGCCCTACGTGCCTTCTTCCGCGAACGCGAGAAGGGGGCTGGAGGATTCGCCGAAGAGGCGCTGTCCTGGGGCGGAAAGTGGGCGCTTATCAAGCAAACGATTGGCATCGGCGAGGCCGACGCGCATCGCAAGCAGTTGTCGGATGCCTTCGGACGCCACATTTTCACTGGCGCGGATCTGCAAGCCGAACTGGAGCGAGCAGTGCGCGGCCACCTGAGTGACCTCGAAGGCATGGAGAACGACATGCTCGTCCGGGTCCGCGCCGACCTTAACGACGCCGATCTCGGCCGGGACAAGAGACCGGCAAGCCTCGACAGCGACGCCGCCTTCCAGGCCGAATGCCGCCGCCTTGAGGCGGACCTGGTGCCCGTGCTGTCCAGAGAGTTGGGAGTGACCGCTGGTCGTGAAGTGGTCTCGTTCGTTGCGATGGACGTCGCCACCCAAGTGGTCCTTCGTGTGACCGAGGCCGTCGCGGCGGAACTGGGAATATCGACCGGCATTCTAGGAACGGGGGCCGCGTCTACCATCGAAACCCTCGGCGTGGGACTCGTTGTCGGTATCGTCATCGACGCGCTGGTCGGCGAGCTGATGCGGGCTTTTGGCCACGACCCCGAAGGTGAAATCAAGGGCCAAACGGTCAACCTGGTGGAACACCTGGCGGATCTGATGATCGATGGCGATCCGACCGCACGGCAGGAGCACGACACCCAGATGCAAATAGCGCGTGACGCCTGGTTTGCATCGCAGCGATATGCCGCCTTCGAGGAGGCCGGGCGCATTGGAAAAGCGGGCCGGCTTGGCCTGCGATGGGAACTGGCCGAGCAGGACCGGCTGCGAGCAATCCTACGCACGAAGGCGCGACAGAAGCTCCTTTCGGAAGGAAGTACGCCGTGAAATGTTGTAGCAAAACTGAGATCCGCGAATATGGAGAAAAGCCATGAAGACGAGGTTGATGACGTGCTGTGTGGCAATGTTGGCCCTTGCGGCGATGACGCCCTTGGTGCGGGCCGACTTGAAAAGCGAAGCCGCCGAAGAAGCCGCAGAATACGTGATGAAGCGATTCGGACGCGAGGCCGTGACGGAGGGCGTCGGGCCGCTGGCGGCAAAGATCGAGTCCTATGCCGCGAAGTACGGCGACGAAACCTTGCTGGCCGTGCGGTGCGCCGGGCCGGAGGCCTTCGCGTTGGTGGACGCGGCTGGGGCCGATGGCGCGAAGGCGGTTCGAGTGCTCGCCCGCCACGGGGAGGAAGGGGCGACGTGGGTGCTTAAGCGCCCAAGGCGATGTCGCAGATGCTGCGCTACGGCGACGAGGCGGCGGACGTACTTGTCAAGCATCCGGGTATCGCCGAGCCGTTGGTGGAGCGTGGCGGGGTTTCGGCCGTCAAGGCACTGGAAGAGGTGACCACCCAGAACGGGCGACGCATCGCCATGATGCTGGAGGGCGATCTGGGCAAGGTCGCCCGCAGCGAGGAACTCCTGGATGTGATCGCCAAGTACGGAAACCGGGCGGCGGAATTCGTGTGGGAAAACAAGGCCGCACTTGCGACAGGGACGGTGTTGGTGGCGTTCCTGGCCGATCCCGAGCCGTTCCTGAATGGTGTCACGAAAATCACAGCGGTTATTGGAGAAACCACGGCGAAACCGCTGGCGGAGGGAGTGGCGCGGGGCACGAACTGGACGGTGATTCTGCTCGTGGTACTCGTGCTGGTTGCTGTGTCGGCTCTTTTTCTGGCGGCAAAGTACAGGCTGCTTTCGGTCACGGCCGCAAAAGCGGCCTCCTGGGTAGTAACGCCGGCCGCCAAACCCGATTCGGCTCAGAATCCGGACGACGACGGGATGCCATCTGCCCAGTCAGAGCGGAGATGATAGACCGGATGGGTCGGGTGATGAAAGGAAGCATACTAAACATTGGGCGGGGACATCCACCCGCCTGCTTTCTGGGGGGTGCAATGCGGAAGCTTACTGCCAAAGAGCAGGCAGCGCTCTTCAAGGAAATTCGGGAAGACGAAGCGGCCGGGAAGCGTGAGGACGCGCACTGGTACGGAAAGGAAGCCTTCCAGAAGATCCTCGACGGGACGACGGAAGCTCCGGCGGCTGAGAAGGGAAAAAACAAAGGCATCGAGAGATGAGGTGGGTGATGACGGTCGAGGAGAGACTGGAGAATATAGAGGCGATGCTCGTCGTCCTGGTCGAGCGGCAGACGGTTAAGGACTTCTACGAAGTCGAGGAGTTCGCCAAGCTCGTCGGCAAATCCTGCTTCACTTGTCGGGAATGGTGCCGCCTCGGCCGTATCCGAGCTGAGAAGAAGCTGTCAGGACGTGGGGCCTACGCCCGCTGGGTCGTGCCCCACGCCGAGCTGCTGCGGTATCAGCGGGAGGGGCTGTTGCCCTACCGGCGGCTGGCGTGAGCGGATGGAGGTTCTCGTTCTTGCCGCTTGTCAGGCTGCTGTGGGTGTGCCAATAGTTATTGGCGCGACCATAGGCATTGCTTAACAGCGATAAGGGAAATAGGAAACTGCATATGTGGACAATTGACGATTTGAGTGCGGATATTAAGAGGGCTTTGTCGAGCCGCTACGTTGAGGACCGGTCATCTGCCTGCGGCCCTTACGTGAGGAATGAAAGCGGTCTGCGGTTTGAGGAGCTGAATTGGGCTGACCGGCGCGATGTCCTAACCAATGCCCCGTTTTGGGGGTGGTACGATGACCAAGGAATGACTCAGTCGGAACAAATGATTGTCGTTGGCAACGTGCTTGATGGTAAGCCGAAAGAGAGATGGTTTGAGGGAGTGTTGGATGAGGCAGTCCTGGAAAACGAGAAGATCGCCGGGTTCAAGGCTTCCGTTGAGGATAGGGAGAACAGCCCTGACAACCATGTATTTGAGGAAAGGGACGGCGACCGTCTTCCGTGGGCGGATTTATCGGCTGCTGCAAAGTTGCAGTACATTGCCTTGGATGCCGTCCGTCATGATGTGCCGTTTAAGCCGTTCTCCGAGGTTGTGAAGAAAACCATCGGCGATATCCCAGAAGCGGCACTGCGGGTGGTACTGGATGGGCAGATAGAACTACACGCGATTGCAGAGCTGTTTCCCGATGACGGACGGACAGAACCTACGCCGTTGGTTGAGCAGGTCAAGGAAATGCTGGATTACGTCTCGACCCTGGAGGCGCAGCAAGAGGAACGAAGCCAGACCAGGGAAAAGCCGTTCGAGGGAATCAGCAACGATCTCGATGGCAGAGCGCCACGAACGCGGATGGAAGATGTGAAAGCCTTCCGCGAGATTTTGCGGGAAGAGCGGCCGATGCCGGAAGACGTCAAATCGGAGCGCGATGAAGATGTCCGTCGAGATGCCTTGGAGAGGGCACGGGCGGATGGGTCTCCCGCAAAAGCAGAGGAGGCGAAGCTTTCATTGCGAGATTTGCGGCATGGATCGGAAGAGCAAGTGAGGCGCGGGAAGACCAGAGGAATAAGTCGAGAGAGATGGAACGGTAAGGTGCGCGGGCACCTCGAAGGAAGCGGACACCCGTCTCGACGACGTGACCGGATTGGATCGAAGGCGGAATCATGCTTACGGTCAAACAGGTTGCGTGACGACAGCACATCGGCATGTCCTCTTTGACCGGCATTGCCTAATCGCGCGGTTCCCAACCGTGCCGCCGTGGCAGAACAGCCACGGTCCGCCGGGATGCACCGCCAGCCACTCCCGCAGGGCTTCGTGGCTTCGTTCATGTGGCCAGCCCACTCCTGCACCAGCCGCTGATCCACTCCCTTGCTGGCACACGCCGAAATGAAGCAGTGCAGCAGCGCGTGAAGCCCAGGCATCGGGGGAAGGGTGCTCAACTGCCCGCTCGGGGCCAAAGTCAAGGCTTGTGTAAGGGGAAATCTCATGCGGCCACAGGTACTTCGCTAATGCCCACGCTTAGGAGTGCAATAGAACCATTCCATTATTGATCCACGGCATTCCGTCAGCAGAGAGAAGCGCTCCCTTACATTGTATGGGGCCAATTCCTTAAGATTATAGGTGCGCACCTTCGTGGAATCGTCAATACTCTCCACTATGAGAATATCATGGGTTTGCGCAAATGCGACCCTAATCGCGGAAGAGATTGCCGGATCAATCAGATCGTGAATTTCTATCAAGACATCGTGCAGGGCCAGAAAGCGGGCGACATCAGGCGTGAATAGCTGCTTTTCATAGCCTTCACAATCCGATATTATGAGTGCTTTTCCCGCGAACTGCATTGATAGGAGGGTTTCGTCGCTGCAAAAATCACCGAGAAACAATCTATCTGAAACGCCATTGGCTATGGCCATTTCCCTGCATAGCCTCTTTGCCTCCTTGTCCGTGTCATAGCCATATATCTTCGCGCTGGGGAACCTCATTGCCAAGCCTACGGCGTAATATCCTTCTGCGCATCCTATATCCACTATATCAGTATAGGTGTTACGCAGTATTCTCGTGAACACAGCCGTTAACTCCGATTCATAGGAGCCGAGGAGCTTTGGCAGGATGGCGCCTCCCAACAGACTTGGACGATGGGTATTTCATCCCTCTAAACGGGCCGTTCCTGACGATAAGATCGGGGAAACTCCGATTAATGAAATCCTGGGAGCCAAGAACATCCCCCTCTCTGGCTGCCAGCGCATGGCGGTAGAACAGTGAGAGATACTCTGATAGCACCCCACATTTCCGGTAAAGGAACCAGAACACCCTTATGTGGGCGGTTCTTCTAATGAACTGTTTAGAGAATGATTTCATGGAGGCGACTTACATGAGTTGGTGCCGAACACTTCTGTAAGCACTTGCTATCATGAATCGCGGTAATATGCATGCGGATTCTTGAGATGTTGACAAGGCGTGCGGTGAACTGAGCTTGATATCAACGTTATCGCCTCGACGCGGCCTCGTTCATGTGGCCAGGGCGAGCGTCAGTCGCCGCTGTCGTGGCGTTCTTTGGTCCAGGGGCGGTCGTCGTCGTCGAGGTCATATGGGCTGCTATCGTCCTCGCCACCGCAGAAGAGGTCGTTGTCGCCCAGGGTGATTAGGACGATAAGCGTATCCATAAGCCTGACCGGGAGGTAGTGCTCGCGAACGCTGAGGTCTTCGACTTGTGCTGCCCGTCCAAACAGCGACAGCCAATCTGACGCCAGGCCCTCATGAGTCACCTTGCCGGCATCGCCGCTACAGAACAACCCCCATTGCTCCCGTGCAAAGTCGGAATGAATCTCGCCTTTACACGGATAGCACGATCCCTCAATCAATCGATCGGAGGGGAACATCCATGCGAGTTTGCCATTTCGTAGGCCCGCCACCGCGCAGGGATCTTCCGAAAGGCGAACCACGCGAAAGGTGGTGCAGATTGGCGAAGTCTGGAAGGCACGGCTGAGTTCGTCTACTAAGTCGAGCGTCGGCTGAGCCTGGTTCACTCCTCGGCTGACCAGATGCGTCGGGAGCAGAAGGCTCGCAGCGAACGCATCGGCCTCGCGTTCGATTTGGCGATTTTGTCTCCTGAACTCACTCTTTGAAGGGTGTGGGGTGCCGCCGCCCAGGAGATACTCGCGGTGAGCGTCGAGGAAGTAATGCCCAAGTTCGTGGGCAATGGAAAAGCGGGTCCGTGGGTGGTGCGTGCCGGCGGTATAGCCTGCGTCGTATTTCGTGTTGTAAAGCAGGGTGAATCGCCGCCGCTTTGGGAAGTATTTCAGCTTCCCGTCGAAGCTGTTCTTGAAATCTCCCCCGCCGGCGCAAGGAATCCCTCTCCAGTTCGACGATCTTGAGGGGATCGATGGGCGCTTTGTAGCCTTGCCTCTGAACCAGATCGTCGGCAACCCGGCCGGCCAGGACCTGCCGATGCCGTTCCGCGTCCCACTCAAGCTTCGTCATCGGCTTCCTCCAGAAGCTCCTGGTCGATCTTCGCCTCAAGGCGCTCAGTCTCTTCGTCGCCTTCGCCGGGGTTGCGGCATATCGCATGGCAGTCCGCATCGATTTCCTGGTCCAGGGGCATACTGTGCCAGGGTTCGGGTCGCTCGGCGTCACGAACCGGCGCTTGCTCCGAAAGCATGGCGTCTACGATGGATTCATGCTCCTCCTCGGTGAGCGGGATTGCGTTGGTCTTCTTGAAGGCTTCGGCTGCTTCTTCCGGCGTGGGCGGACAAAGCCCCTTCTTCTTGCGGAGCTTGTTCGCAACCAGGTCAAACACCTTGTCTGCGTCAGAGCTCATGTTTTGCCTTTCTCGCGGTTTCTTTGTTTCTCCGCAGCCAGTAGCTCTTCCTTGAACTTTCTTTTCACGACGGACTTCGCCACGTCGAGGTGATTCCGTGTCTTGCCCCACTCCTTGATGAGGCGCGCGGCGTCGATGTCGCCTCCCGTCGCCACAAAGTCGCGGGCAACGGCTTGCTCGAAGCCCTTCAGCTTCGTCTCGATGAAGTCGTCCAGGACGCGGACCCGCCAGTCCTTCTTGCCGTCGTCTTCGCAGTCGTCGTCTTCGGCAGGATAAAAGACTGGCTCGTCAGCGAACGCTTCGTAGGTGTGCTTGTCCTTGTCGGCGAGCATGTCCACGGCGACGTTGTGCGCTAATCGGATCATCCACGCCTCGAAAGGGCGATTACGGTCGTAGGACCCGATGTACTTGAGCATCCTGACGAAAGCCCCCTGAACGGCGTCCTGGACGCCATGGGTCTTGAGCGTTGGACCGAAAAGCGAGGTCAGATAGCCCTTGAGCTTTGGCCCATACCGGGCGACGAGAATGGATGCGGCGGCCCTGTCTTTGTAGACCGCGACTTTTAGAGCCAGGGATTCGTCGTCTTCGTCGTTCGACGCCTCGCTTGCCATGCCAGCCTCCTTCCGTCTGCCGGGGGGTATACCCCAGGACCTTAATCGGCAGACGAAAAGGCCGCCAATTCATCGACGATCGCCCTTTTCCCGGATTTCGATTAAGGCCGGCAGGTATCCCTTCCAGGCGAGCCAAGAGACTCCCCCCAGTGTTCTAGCGAATGGACAGTGGCCAATCAAGCCGTCGCAACATGCGACAGGAGAGTACGTTATGCCGGAACATGAGCAAGGCCGTGGCGAACACGCCGACCACGAGGGACACGGCCACGACGAGTGCGCACGGAACGTCAGCATCGTAGTGGACAATCACGATGTCCATCTCCACGCTGGCCGCTACCAACTCGATGTCGTCAAGCAGCTCGCCAAGGTCCCGGTCTCGGACGACCTGGATCAGCTCGTCGAGACGACGCTGGTGCCGGTGCCGAACGATAAGCCGATCGAGATTCGCGGCTGCGAGATTTTCGCAAGCCACCCGAAGAGCGGGGGGTCGTCGTGAAGGAATTCCCCGAGGACCAAATCGCAGAGCTGCGGCGGCTCTGTCCGGACCTCAAACGCGCCACCGAGGCGGACTGCCAGTTCTTCTACTTGCCGGGGCTTTCGCTCCGGAATGGTTGCAGTCCGTCTTCGGTGGACGCGCTCCTGTGTCCGGTCCAGCGCGACGGCTACCCGTTCCGGCTCTTTTTCGCCGAAAAGATCACTACCCCGAAGCAATTGAACTGGAACCCAAATGGCGTTCGGATACTCGAACGCAACTGGTACGCATTCTCCTGGAAAATCGCAGGTGACCTTCGGCTCTTGCAGATGGTCGCGGCCCTTTTGAGCGTCATGGCATGACTCTACAGATACGACTACCGCGATCTCTCTACAACGCCATGCAGGCGGACCTGCGTCGGCCGCACCCTTTCGCCAGCGAGCGGGTCGGCTTTCTTTACGGCCGCCTGGCCGTGCCCAGACGGATCGCCCGATGGTTCTGATGACGGCCTACGTGCCCCTCGACAACGAGCGCTACTTACCGGACTCGCACGTAGGGGCCAGGATCGACTCAGCCGCCATTCGTTCCGCCATGCAGGGAGTCATTGATCGCGGCGAGGGCGTATTCCACACACACCTTCACGCCTGGCCTGGACGCCCGGCCTTCGGTTTCACCGACCGAGCCGAGCTGCCACGGCTCGTACCGAGCTTTCAAACGGTCGGCCGCGGCTACGCTCACGGCATGTTCCTGCTGTCCGACAACGAAGCCTATGCAGACGTGTGGCTGCCAGGGCAAAAAACACCGACCGGCGCATTGCGCATCAGCATCGTTGGATTCCCCATGTCGCTGATTGAGGGTACGTCATGAACGAACGCTTTTCGCGTCAGGGTTTTCTTGGAGAAGCTGGCCAGGCAACGATCGAACGTACGCGCGTCGGCTTCTGCGGGCAGGGCGGCGGCGGATCCCACCTCGTCCAGCAAGTCGCCCACATTGGTTTTCTCGACTACGTCCTGTTCGACGGAGACTTCGCGGACGAATCCAACCTGAACAGGACCGTTACGCTGATCGAGGCGGACATCCCGGCCCAGAGGCTCAAGGTCGAAGCGGCCCGGCGGAGAATACTCGACATCCGCTCAACCGCCAGGGTTGAAGCGTATCCCTGCCGCTGGCAAGACAAACCAGAGGCCCTGCGCTCCTGCGATATCGTATTCGGTTCCGTTGATGGGTTCGCCGAGCGTCGCGAACTCGAAGCGTGCTGCCGCCGCTTCCTGATTCCGCTGATCGACATCGGAATGGATGTGCATCCGATTGAAGGGCAGCCGCCGGCCATGACGGGGCAGGTGATTCTGTCGATGCCCGGCCATGCCTGCATGTTCTGCATGAATTTCCTGAACGGCCAGGCCCTGGCCCAGGAAGCAAATCGTTACGGTGCCGCCGGACCCCGGCCACAGGTCGTCTGGCCGAATGGTGTCCTGGCGTCAACCGCGGTTGGCATCGCGGTTGACCTCCTGACCGACTGGACGCAATCGATGCTCGGCCCTGTCTTTCTCAGCTATCGAGGGAACATCGGAACGCTCCAGCCTGACAATCGCCTCCTGTATGTCCCAAAAACCTGCCCTCATTACCCGCTCGATGCGATCGGCGAGCCTACGCTCCAGCGGGCCTAGAAATCATGGATTCTTCTGCTGTGCGAATCCCGGCTCTCGATCTTCTCTCGAAGCCCGCTGCGGTACGAAGGCCCATAATCGCTTCGAGAGACTCATGTCAGGCTCCACGTATACTAGCGATCTTCAGGCGAACACGCCCTTGATCGCCTCCTGCTGCGTCGAGGGGTACAGGTGCCGGTATCGCTTCGACGTGGCCTCGTTCATGTGGCCAGCCCATTCCTGCACCAGCCGCTGATCGACGCCCTTGCTGGCACACGCCGAAATGAAGCTGTGCCGCAGCGTGTGAAGCCCCCGCATCCCCTCCCACTTCGTTCCCGCCAGCACACGCTTGAAATGGTCATGCACCTCGTTGCGGGTCAGTGCCGCCTGGCCGGGCTGCTCCCGCTTCTTCACCGTCGCCATCCGGCCTTTCTGGGATGACGGGCGTTTCTTTTCGTTCTGGTGGCCGGTGGTCCGGCTTCGCTTCTTGCTGCGGGCAACCGTGCCGGCATGGCAGAACAGGGCTGGACCGCCGGGGTGAATCGCCAGCCAGTCCTTCAGCACTTCCTTGAGGAACGGCGTCAGCGGCACGCGGCGGGTGGTCCGCTGGCCTCGGCTCCGCTTCTTCTCCCGCACCAGCACGGTGTTGCCGGTGAAGTCCACGTCCGCCACCAGCGCCCGCAGAATCTCCGACCGCCTGGCCCCGGTGTGGGCGGCGAAGCAGAACAGCGGGTGAATCCACGGGTGCGGGGCCTTCTCCTTGACGTGGGCCAGCAGCTCGGTCAATTCGCTGGCTTGCAGGTACAGTGCCTCCCACAGCATGTCCGGGTCGCCGCCGCCGGCGATCTGCCGCTCGATCTCGGCCATCGTCATGAACGGCGGTTTCTCGTCGGCCTTGGGGTAGCGCAGGCCGCGGTTCGGGAACTTGCCGGAGGTCAGGCCCATCGGCTCGCCCCAGTTCCAGGCGGCCCGCAGCGTGGCGATCTCCTTGCGGATGGTCACGGGCGACACCTTCGCCTTGGCCCGGTTGCTGACGTACTCCTGAAGCCTGCTGAGCGACAGTTCGCCGAGCGGGGAACCGTCGCCGAGGACGCGGCAGAAGTGGCGGAGGTGCAGCTTGCAGGTGTCGAGGCTGTTGGCCTCGATGGTGCCGTTGCCGTGGGTGGTGAGGTAGCGGTCACGCAGCAGGCCGACGGTGATGACCTGACGCGGGGCAGTCGGCCAGCGTCGGCCCGGTGTCCGGCGGCTTGCCGTCGTGCTCGATGAAGGTCACGATGTCGGTGCCCTCGGGCAGCACCAGCAGCCGCTGCTTCAGCCGCATGAGCAGGTAATCGACCTGCCGGGCCTTGTTCTCGGCTTCGTCCTTCTCGACTTTGCCAATGGTAAAGGTGTGCAGTTTGCCGTGGTGGCAGAACAGAATTCGGTAGCTGCCGTTTCGCTCTTGCAGAGATGCCATGATTCGGACCTCCGCAGCATCACTCCAACGTCAGGCAAACCCCTTTACCAAAATTTTACCAAGCGGCTGGTAAAAAGCACAGGGCAAGAGGTCCGGTTTCGCCGTAACCCCTTGCCCTGATTGCAGTGCCGGAGACAGGACTTGAACCTGCACGGCCATTACAGCCACCAGGCCCTCAACCTGGCGCGTCTGCCAATTCCGCCACTCCGGCCCAGCACCCCCATTACCTTATGGGCGCGTTGGGCCGAAAATCAAGTCCCCAACCATCCATCGGTTTTTTGCTAGGATGGCAAACTTAACTTGAGAGGCCCCGAAAACGGCCTGTTCTTGAACTGGGCGGCCCAGGAAAACGCCAGAAATCGCTTGTCCGCCGAGGGTCTCAAGTTGAGTTTGCCGTCCTAGTTTTTTTTGCCGGTCGGGCACTGCAGCCTCACGGCGCCTTAACATCGACTTTCACGCTCCCTTTTTCCGACATCTCGATCAGGTTCTTGATCTTGTCGCGGTACTTCTCCGGCGCCTTGTCCACGCTTTCAATCGAGTACGACTCGCCGCCGTCTTGCACGCTGATCTGGCTCACCTGCGCCTTGCCGTTTTCCACCTTGCCGGTCAGCGTGATAATCAGGCTGCCTTCCTGATGGCGCGTCGTGAAGTGGTCGTTGGTGCGGAACGTCGTCGTCATCACGCCGTTGCCCACGCCGACGCCCGGCTGCAGGTTGATGTTGGGGAAATTCGGCTGAAGGTTCGGCAGGTTCGGCGGGAGGAGCGGCACGGGGACCGGGTTGAGCAATGGGGGATTAAAGCCCGGCAGGCCCGGCAGGGCCGCCTTGGCTTCCGGCAGCGACAAGCCCTTGACCGTTTCCTTCTTGCCCTTGCGCATCACCACCACGTCCACCGGCGTATCCGCCTTGATCCCGTCGAGCGTCTTGCGGAGCTCCTCCGGGCTGCTCGGGACCGGCTTGCCGTCCAGCTCCAGCAGGATGTCGTGTGCCTTGATCCCGGCCTTGGCGGCCGCCGAATCCGGCGCCACCTCGTCAACAATCAGGCCCTGATCCTTGGGCAGATCCAGCTGCTCGACCAACGTGTCGCTCGGCTTCTCCACCACCGCGCCGAGTCGGCCGTCCTGCGACAGGCCGCCCGGAAAGGCGGGCTTGAGCGGCAGACCGCCCGGAAAGGCGGGGTTGAGCGGCAGGCCCGCGGCGGGGCCGCCCTGCCGGCGCTGCATCTCCATCATGCGGCGCATCTGCTCGCGCACCTGCTCCATCTGTTCGCGGATCGCCTTGGCCTGGTCCGCGTCGATGTTGGGCGGCAGGTTCTTCAGCAGATCGTCCAGGTCCGGCAACGGCAGGTCGGGGACGGCCTGCGGCTGACCCGGCTGCTCCACGATCGGCGGAACGGCCTTGGGCTTCTCCTGTTTCGGCTCCTCTTTGTTCGGTTCGGCGGCCGGGGCGGCGGACGCCCTCAGCGTGACGCCGGCGGCCAAGACCGCCAGCGACAGCAGGCCGCACGCCGCGGCTAGCGACCAGCGACGCGGACAGCGCCGCTCCAGGGGGACGGGACTCTTAAGCATGGTTTTCACCCTCCAAAACAGATCGGAAGATCGTCCCCAGACGCCGCGGGCGCCGACCGGCGGTCGGGGTGCGGCCGTCCAGGCCAACAGGAATTGTGCGTAGTCTTCGGGCCGGCCGCCGGCGGAGGCCGCGGCCGCGTCAGCCAGATATTCCTGGCACAACCGCGCCTGCCGCCGCAACGGCCAGAACCACGGAATGGGGAAGTAGACGGCCTGGGCCAGACCGAACAACAGGCCGGACCAGGCGTCGCGCCGCCGCAGGTGGGCCAATTCGTGGGCGAACACCCAGCGCAGGGCCTCATCGGGCGCCTCGCACAACTTGACTGGCAGCACCACCGTCGGCCGCAGCAGACCGCAGCTGAACGGCGCCCGCGCCTGCCGCGACGCCAGCAGACGCGGCCGGCGACCCAGGCCGGCCATCTCCGCGAACAGCCGCGCCGGCCGGCCGCTCACCGCTTCACAGCGCCCCAGCAGACGACGCAGCGCCGCCCAGCCGAATAGCCACCGGCCCAGCACGACCGCAGCTGCGGCGAGATAAAGCGCCGCGCCGACCGCCATGATGCGGTCGGCGTCCCACGACCAAGCGGACGGCGTGGTCGCCTCCGCGGCCGGGGCGGCAGTCGCGGGGGCCGGGGCTGGCGGGGCGGCGTTCGGATGGTCCGGCGCCGGCCGCGCCGGTGGTTGTATAGGGATAGCCGGCATCGGCGTTATCGCCGCTGGCGGGTCCGCGGTCGCCTCGGGTTCCTGGCGCTGTTGCGGCTCTGGTTTGTCGGTTGAAGGAGGTAAAGATGCAGTCGCGGCCAGTGCGGAAGGCGCCGGCGCAGTCACCACAAGCCAGGCCGGGCCGAGGCTGAGGACGGCCAGCAGCAGCGCCGCCGTCACGGCCCACTCGGCCACGCGCAGTCGCCGAACCGGCTGGCGCGTCCATGCCGCCCACACCAACGCCAGCAGCAACAGCAGGCCCCCGCCCGCCAGGGTGTGCATCAGCCAGCCCGTCGCCGTCGTCCCGCTCATGGCAGCCCCCCCGATCTCACCGCCGCCCGTCCTTCCGCCGCGCCGCGTCGATCAAGGACTGAATCCGCTCCAGCTCCGACGCCGACACCCGCTCGCTGCGCAGCAGACTCTGCACCATCTGCGACGCCGCCCCGTCGAAGACTCGCTCCAAAAATCGGGCCGTACTCTCGTCGCGCGTGAACCGGGCCGTGTAGATGAAGGTTCGGCCGTCGAGGTCGTGCCCGACCAGGCATTTGACCTCCATCAGGCGCAGCAGCGTCTGCACCGTGTTGTAGGCAAGGTCCGGCTCGCGCAGCAGCAATCGACGATGCACCGCCCGCACGCTGCTCGGCCCGTCCTCCCACAACACCTTCAGGATTTCCAGCTCCCGCGGCGTCGGCGTTGGCATCTCATTCAAGACCGCACCCCATCACCCAAGAAGTAAGGCCTAAGACTTTAGGTATTAAACCGGAATGGGCGGGGCGCGTCAAGAGCGCTCTCGCAGTGGAACCCTCTCGCGCGGGGAGTTACAATCCCCTGTCATGGACGCCACTCCCCGTCTCAGCACTCGACTGGCCGCCGCCGTGGACCGCCGCCGGCTGCTCGACACGGCGATGCGCCTCGTCGCCGTGCCCAGCCGCACCGGCGAAGGCGGGGCCGTCGCCGATTGCCTGGCCGACATGCTGACGGCCGAGGGCTTCACGGTGGAACGACCGGCGGCCGGCCACCCCGGCGCGCCGGCCGTCGTCGTCCGCCTCGACAGCGGCCGACCGGGGCGCGCCCTGCAATTCGACGGCCACCTCGACACCGTGCATCTGCCATTCGTACCGCCGGCCGTGGAGGCAGGTCGGCTCACCGGCAGCGGGGCCTGCGACATGAAAGGCGGCACGGCGGCGGCCGTCGAGGCGCTGCGCGTGCTGCGCGACACCGGCGCCCTGTCGGCCGGGTCCGTGCTGCTGACCGCCCACGATCTGCACGAGGCGCCGTGGGGCCTCGGCCAGCAGCTCGACCGCCTTATCGCGGACGGCTGCGTCGGCGACGGGGTGTTGCTGCCGGAGCCGCTGTGCGACCGCCTCCCCGCCGTCGGCCGCGGCGCCATGACGTGGAAGGCGACCGTCCGCCGCCGCGAGCCGCCGGTTCATGAGGTGATGCGGCCGCCCGGCGCCCCCGACGTGATCGCGGCCGGCGCGGAGTTGGCGCTGCGGCTGGGCCGGCTCGACCGCAAGCTGTCGGAACGCTCCGACCCGTTGGCCGGAAAAGAGAGTTTGTTCATCGGCCAGATCCACGGAGGGGAAATCTACAACGGCTCGCCGCAGGACTGCTGGCTGGAGGGAACGCGGCGCTGGCTGCCCAGCGGAACGCGGCGGGAGGTAGAGGACCAGTTCCTGGCGCTGCTGGCCGGCCTGGAGAGCGATTGCGGCGTGACGGTCGCCGCCGAGGTCCGCTTCATCCGCGACGCCTTCCGGCTGGACCTGAACGACCCGCTGACGACGACGTTTCAGCGGGCGTATACGGAGATCAGCGGTTCGCCGCTGCCGGTAGGGCCGAAAGCGTTCGTGGACGACGGCAACAGCTTCCACGGCCTGCGCGGGCTGCCGGCGATCACGCACGGCCCGCGCGCCGGCGGGCAGCATACGATTCGGGAGTGGGTGGAGATCGACGATCTGGTGCGGGTGGCGCACCTGTACGCGCTGACGGCGGCGGCCTACTGCGGCAGCGGATGAGGACGCCCTTACCGGAGCCTTTCATGGTAACGACTTTATTCCGTTTTCCGACGGGGGACCTGCGAACCGTGGACTTGCCCTACATGCTGCGGCTGTACGGCGTGACGGACGAAGTATTCGACGAAATGGTGGACGAGGACACGAAGGCCGAGCTTCTCGACGGAGTCATGATCGTGCATTCGCCGGCTTCGACGCTTCACGACGACGTGAGCGGCTTCCTCCGCTCTCTGATGCGCTTCTACGCCGAGACGAAAAAACTGGGCAAGGTCTGGGGACCCGACGCGCTCGTGCATCTGGCGACGTGTCGCCGCTTTGCGCCCGACCTGTTCTTCATCGAGAAGCGCCGCGTTCCGCGCCCGCGGCCGCCGCAGTTCGAGGGCGCCCCCGACCTCGCGCTGGAGGTGCTTTCCCCGTCGAATCGGGACTACGACCTCGACGACAAGCGGCCGGCGTACCGAGAGGCGGGCGTCCACGAGATCTGGCTAGTGGACCCGAACGAGCGGGAAATCATCGTGGATCGCCGGCGAGGCGCCGACTACACCACGAAGACCTACCGCAGGAGCAAGGTCGCCTCGCGCGTCCTGCCCGGCTTCTGGATCGACGCCGCGTGGCTGTGGGCGGACCCGCTGCCTGACGTGCCGGATTGCCTCCGCGCCATTCTGAAGTGAAGGGACCGCTCATGTCCACCGTCCCCGACCTGATCGCCGACGCCCAGACCACCGAGGAGCGCTTCCTCCGCCGCATCTTTGTGCGCGACCAGATGGCCGAATGGTCCAAGCGGCCGCTCGTCATGGCCCGCGCCGACGGCGTCTGCTACTGGGACGTGGCCGGCAAACGCTACCTCGACGCCCTGTCCGGCATCTACGTCGTCTCCGTCGGCCACAACAACCGCCGCGTCCTTGACGCGATCAAGAAGCAGATGGACGAACTCTGCTTTTCGCCGCCTATGCACGGCACGAACCCCGTCGCGGTGCAACTCGCCAACCTGCTCGCGGAGCTGGCGCCGGGCGACCTCGACGCCGTCAAGTTTCAGTGCGGCGGCTCCGAAGTCACCGAGGCGGCCATCAAGCTCGCCCGCCAGTATCACCGCCTTACCGGATCGCCGGGCAAGTACAAGGTCGTGAGCCGCTACCTGTCCTGGCACGGCTCGACACTCGGCGCCCTGTCGGCGTCGGGCCTCAAGTCGCGCAAGACCGTGAACGAGCCGCTCGCCCCCGGCTTCCTCCACGTCTTCCCGCCGACCTGCTACCGCTGCCCCTTCGGCAAGGCCTACCCCGACTGCGGAATCACCTGCGCCACGATCGTCGGCAGCGTGATCGAGATGGAAGACCCGGACACAGTGGCGGCGGTCATCGTCGAACCGATCGGCCACACCGGCGGGATCATCGACCCGCCGCCGGAGTACCTGCCGATCCTGCGCGAAGTATGCGACCGATACAATATCCTCCTTATCTTTGACGAGATCATCACCGGGGCGGGCCGAACCGGCCGGCTGTTCGCCGCGGAGACGTTCGGCGTCACGCCGGACGTTCTCTGCACGGCCAAGGGGCTGAGCGGCGGCTACGCGCCCCTGTCGGCGATGATTTGCCGCCGGCGCATCGCCGACGCCTTCTGGGGGCCGGCCGACGAGAACCCCGGCTTCGTCGAGGGCCACACCTTCGAGGGCAACCCGATCTCATGCGCCGCCGGTCTGGCGGTGCTGCGCGAGATCCTGGAGCGCGACCTGTGCGGCAACGCGCGGCGCAGGGCGAACGGCTTCGCGCCGGTTTCACGCGATTGGCCCGCAAGTACGGCGTCATCGGCGACATGCGCGGCAAGGGGCTGCTGCAAGGGATCGAATTCGTCCGCGATCCAGCGACCAAGACGCCGTTCCCGCCGGAGACCGCGTTCGGCGTGCGCGTCGGCCGGCGGGCGCTGGCCAACGGCCTCTTGTGCCGCTTCGACCCGAACTGGCTGGCGTTCGGCCCGCCGCTGGTCGTGACGGAAGAGCAGATCGACGAGATGCTGGAGCTGCTGGACCGCAGCATGAATGAAGCGTTGGCGGAGCTGAAAATGGCGTGAAAGGGGCGTGGACATGGCCGGAATCAGCGATACGTCGCCGGAGGCCGAGCGGGTCCTGCTGGCAACCCTGCGCCGGATGCCCATCGACTATCGGTGGCGGCAGATAGGGGACATGGTTCATCTGGCCAAGATCCTGCAGGCGGCCGGGCGACGGCTGAGAGGAGAGGCAGGCGAAGCGGCGCCCAACGACTGCCTCGAAGTCGTGAAGCGGGTGATCGACGGGTTTTCCGGCGTGGGGATTCTCTACGCCCTCTGCGGCTCCTGGGCGAGTTGCCTTTTCGGCCAACTGCGCCTCGCCCTCGACCCCGGCGTGATTATTGAGCCGCTTCTCGGCAAGGAAGGCTCCCTGTGCGCGTGGTTGGGGCAGGATTACCACGTCGATGCGGACGCCATCCAGCGGCGCGCTTCCTTCAGCATCATTCATAGGCGTAGCGCCTTCCAGGTGAATTGCTTCGTGCGAACGGATCGGCCGTTCGAGCAGTCTGTCATGGCGCGGCGACGGTCCTACGCCCTGCCGGGAAGGGCGGGGCCGTCGCTTCAATGCGTCGCTCCAGAAGACATCATCCTGCTCACGTTGGAGGGGCATCCGTCGGGCGCCGACCTCCCCGAGCAGCAGCTCAAGGACGTCCTCGGCGTCCTCCAGGTGCAGGCCGGCCGCCTCGACGACGCCTACCTCGACCACTGGGCCGCCGACCTCGGCGTGGCGGACCTGCTTGGGCACGCCCGCCAGGAAAGCGCCGTCTGACGATCCTTCTCGACGTTTTCTCCGCCGCGCCGCCGGGGCGATGCTATGATTGCGGCGTCCACAAATCCCCCGGACGTTTCAGCGGAGAAGCGGCATGTTCTGGTACGGCGGTTTCTGGCGCCTGCGTTTGGGCATCGCGGGCCTGGTGCTGGGCGGCATGTTGCTGTTCGCCGGCTACCACGAGTGGCAGCTCGGCTCGGCGGCCTCCGCGCAGCCGGAAGACCTCACGCTGGAGCAGCTGATCGCCCGCGGGCCGAATGGCAATCCCCACATCCGCCTCCGCGATTTCATGCTCGGCGACAACTGCACCTACTTCACGGACGACACCGGAACCTACTGGACCCGCGTTCTCGTCCCCGCCGTGCCGCCGACGATGGGTGAACAGTCGGCCCACGTCCTCATTCCTCGGGTGATCGTCAAGAGCACGCACGTCCCCAACGAGGAACAGCTGGATGCACTGCACGCCCGCACGCAACTGGAGGGCCTGGTCGTCAATCGCATTGAGGCGCTAGGCAAGGACGAGCGCGACCTGCTGGTCCAGGACTATCCTGGCATCGACTTCGACAAGTGCATCATTTTCGAGGAAGGCCGCAAGCCGTCGGACGGCGCGATGATTTTCCTCATGGGCGGCGGCGGCGTGGCCCTCGTCCTCGGCGGCGTCGGCCTGCTTCTGTACAATTCCTCCCGCACCGGATGACCGATCCGCAGAGGCGGGGGCGCGCACGCGATGAAGGAACCGTCGGAGCCATCCGTTCCCGCCGCCCCGCCGCTGTCCCTGCTCCACGGCCGACTCTGCATCGTCCTGGCCGCGCTCCTGTGGAGCACGAGCGGGGCCTTCACCAAGCTCCTCACCCAAGACACCGGCTTCGGACTCGACCGGCCCGCCGTCGGCGATCGGCTGGACCCTTTGCAGATCGCATTCGGTCGCGCCCTGTTCGCCGGCCTGTCGCTGCTGCCGCTGCTGCGGCGCGGCGACGTGTCGTTCCGCCCCGCCATGATCGGCACGGCCGTTTGCTTCGCGGTCATGAACGCCCTGTACGTCACCGCCATGACGGTCGGCTCCGCTGCCAACGCCGTTTTCCTTCAATACACCGCGCCGATGTGGCTGGCCCTGGCCGGCGTCTTCTGGCTCAAGGAGCCGGCCGACCGGCGCACTCTGATGGCCGTGGCCGTCAGCATGATCGGCGTCGCCGTCATCGTGGTCGGCGGCTGGGGCCATAACGATCAGCTGATCGCGGCCGGCATCGCCGTCGGCAGCGGCATGGCCTACGCCGCCGTGCTGGTCGGCCTGCGCGTGCTGCGCGGCTCCTCGTCGCGCTGGCTGACCGTCTTCAACCACCTCTTCGCGGCCGCCGTGCTGGCGCCGGCGCTGCTCCTCTGCTGGAGGGCGACGCCGTCGTGGCCGCAGGTCGTGACGCTGTTCCTGTACGGCTCGTTGCAGATGGGGCTGCCGTACTGGCTGGTGGCGCGGGGCCTTCGCAGCGTCAGCTCGCAGGAGGCCGGTATGCTCACGCTGCTGGAACCGCTGTTCAACCCCCTGTGGGCCTTCCTCGTCTCCCCCAAGACCGAAACGCCGAAGCTCACCACGCTGATCGGCGGCGCGTGCATCCTGGCGGCGCTGGCTTGGCGGTACTGGCCGACGGCGAAGCCGGTTCGTCCGCACGATTGATTCAGCAGAAAGGCGGCGCTCATAGAGATTATATAGGTCCTATAAGTCCTATAGAACCTATAGGACTTATTGACGCTGCCTCATGCGCCGTTGCGGCCCCGCGCCCGACCCGGTAATCTGGGGACGGCCGACGAACCCCGAGGCGACCGCATGAACACCATCCGCGTCCAGCTGGGCGAACGCAGTTACGACATCTGCATTGTCAGCGACGACCGCCGCGGCCTGGGGCCGTTCGCGCGGAGCGCTGCGCCGGCGCCGTGGCCTTCGTCGTCAGCGACGAACATGTCAGCTCGCACGCCGACGCCGTGGCCGACGCCCTCGCCGCCGTCGGCTTCCGCACCGCCATATCGGTGCTGCCATCCGGCGAGGCCCAGAAGTCGCTCGTCACGGCGGCCCACCTCTACGACGGCCTCGCCGAGATCCAGGCCGACCGCCGCACCCTTGTCGTCGCGGTCGGCGGCGGCGTCATCGGCGACCTGGCCGGCTTCGTCGCCGCCACCTACAACCGCGGCCTGCCGCTGCTGATGGTCCCGACCACGCTGCTGGCGATGGTGGACAGCAGCGTCGGCGGCAAAGTCGGCGTCAACCACGCGCGCGGCAAGAACCTGATCGGCGCCTTCCACCAGCCGGCCGGCGTCTGGATCGACACGGCCGCCCTCGGCACACTGCCCGATCGCGAGTACCGCAGCGGCCTGGCCGAAGTCGTCAAGTACGGCGTCATCCTCGACGCCGAGCTGTTCGCCTGGCTGGAGCGGAACGTCGGGCCGGTGCTCGGCCGCGAGCCGGAGGCGGTGCGGCACATCGTCGGTCGGAGTTGTCGTTTGAAGGCCGACGTGGTGGAGCGCGACGAGCGCGAGACGACGGGGCTGCGGGCGGTGCTGAACTACGGCCACACATTCGCCCACGCCTTCGAGACGGTGGGCGGCTACGGCGCCTGGCTGCACGGCGAGGCGGTCGCGGCGGGCATGGTGTGCGCGAGCCTGCTGGCGGAGCGACGCGGGTTGATCGACGGAAGCATTTCGGAGCGCCAACGACGCTTGCTGGAAGCGTTCGGCCTGCCGACGGCGCCGCCGCCCCTGCCGGCGGACGAGCTGATCGGCGTGATGCGCAACGACAAGAAGGCGTCGGCCGGCCGTCTGCGCTTCGTGCTGCCGCGGCGGTTGGGCGAGGCGGCGCTGTTCGACGACGTGCCGGAGCCGGAGGTGTGGCGGACGCTGGAGAGTCATGCTTTATGAGGAGGCGCTATGACCGAGGCTGAGTGGCTGACAAGTCTGAACGTCTTTGAGATCATGATGGCCCTCAATGACGATAAGTACAACCGTAAATGGACATTATTCGGCTGTGCGTGCATACGACGCGTCTGGCATCTCCTAAAGGATCGGCGCAGCCGAGATTACGTCGAACAAGTCGAAAAACACGTGGACGGTGCTATTACCGACCAGGAAATATCAGATTTCTGGGACGCCCTCGACGCGGACTATGGTCACGGAAACAAGAACGTGCATCCATGCTTCATGTTCTACTTTGCACTCCGAAGTCTTGTTGTGGAGTCTGCCCCGGCTAAGGTAGCAGACGACGTTGCTGAGGCGGTAGGGGGGTGCATAGCAGAATCGCTCAGACCCACCCCAGACGGTTGGTCAGTTGCTATGACCGAAGCTTGGCGAATAGCAGAGCGAACGGAAAGAAAGAAGCAGCTTGATCTGCGACGGGACATCTTCGTCGACCCGTTTCACCCCCTCACTCTTGATCCCTCGTGCTTGGCGTGGAACGACGCCGCCATTCCCAAGATGGCGCAGGCGATCTACGACGACCGCGCCTTCGACCGCCTGCCGATCCTCGCCGACGCCCTCGAAGACGCCGGCTGCGATGACCCGGACATTCTCGCCCATTGCCGCTCCGGCGGGGAGCATGTCCGCGGCTGCTGGGTCGTGGATCTCCTGCTCGGCAAATCCTGACCGTCGTGCCTCAACTTGACGCCCCCGCGCGTGGCGCCTAACATCCTAATGTCGCCGACAAGGCGGCGTGGCCCCGTCGTCTAGAGGTCTAGGACACCGGCCTTTCACGCCGGCGACACGGGTTCGAATCCCGTCGGGGTCAGTCGTCCGGCACTTCTCAGCTTCTCCAGGATCGGAGTGCAAATCCATGCGATCCAGTCCCCTCCTGGCCCAGCGACGAGAGGCTGCGGCACGCGGCCGCGCCAAGGTCGTGGCGAACCGCGAACAACGCGGGCTGCGCTGGCAGATTGAGGCCAGAGCTTTTTGGGAGCAGTGGCACGACGACCCGCTCTTCATCCTGGGGGTTGCTCTGTACTGGGGCGAGGGCCGGAAGTCCGGGACCACGTACCGTTTGGAGATAAGCAATTCGGATGCAGACCTGCTGCGGGTCTGGCTCCGGTGGTGCCGTCGGTTCATGCCGGGTGCACCGCTTTCCCACGCCCTCAGCATCCATGACGGTTCTGATGTCGCGGCCGCACTACGGTTCTGGAAGGATCAACTCGGGATCGATGTGAATTTCGTCTCGGTTGCGGTCTCGTCCGCATCGAAACGAAAACGAAACACGCTTCCGAATGGAACGGTCCAGGTGCGGGTCGCACGCGGAAGCCTTGAGTGGTATACCAAGATGTGTGTCTGGCTGGAGTTGGCTCAAAACCTGTAGGCGGCGATACGGGTTTGAATCCCCTCGGCAGACATCTGCGCTCCCAAAACGACTGGGGGCGAGGGAACCTCGCCCCCAAACTGCCCCAAGCGCAGGCATCAATGGTTGGCGTCGTTCCGCCCGCCGGGCTGCTGGAAGGAATGCTCGCCCGTCCCCGTGAAATCGCCGATCCGCCGCTTCGGATCTTGCTCCTGAGCGGATTCCACTTCACCCGCCCCGTGCTGCTTTTCTTCAGTCACGTCGTCCGCGTTCTTGCCGGACCCGCGTTGCGATTGGTTGCCGCGAGGCACTGGCCCCTCGTGCTTCTTCTTGTGTGCCATTGCTGAACCACCTTCCTTTTCCAATCGGGCGACATGCCGAGGGTAGCGGTGCAGACCGCGTGCCGGGCGGACGCAAAAAGTCAGGTCCGCGCGGCCGTCCTTAATGCGTCTCACCCCGTTCCTTGGCCGTTTCTTCAAGAAACGCGCAACGAAAGATAGAACGTTTCGCAGAAGCCGCCGTTGTGTCCGCGGCCCGGCAAGGGCAAGAAATGCTTCGGCCCCCGAGCGGCGGCATAAAGCCGTTCGCCGTGATGCACCGGCACCAGGGTATCCGCTGTCCCATGCGCGATGAACACCGGATCGCGGACGCCGCCGATCTTGCCGAGGTTGTCGAAGCGGTTGCGCACCAGCCGGCGCGTCGGCAGCCAGCGGCATTTCTCCTGAGCCAGGTCTGGAAACGAGATGAACGGGCTGTAGAGCACCAGGGCGCGAACCGGCCGGCGGCGGGCGAGGTCCACAGCCACGCCGGCGCCGAGCGAGCGGCCCAGGACGATGACGCGGCCGGCAGAGACTCGGCCGGGCGCCGTCAGCCAGTCGTGAGCGGCGTCGGCGGCGGCGTAGCAGCCGGCCTCGCTCGGCCGACCGCCGCTGCGGCCGTAGCCGGGGTAATCGAAGATCAGCACGGCCGTGCCCATCCGCGCCTGCCAGACGGCCAGGTGCTCGCCGCGGGCGCTGACGTTGCCGGCGTTGCCGTGGCAGTAGAGCATCGCCCCGTCCGACGGCGCCCAGCCGGCGGGGGCGGTCCACCAGGCGTGGATGCGGCCGCCGTCGCGGGTCGTCAGCTCCAGGTCTTCGACGCGCAGGGCGGCCGGCGGTTCCTGCCAGCAGCGGGCGGGGCGGGCCGGGTGGTAGAGCAGCCAGTTTTCCAGGGCCAGCAACACTATAAGGGACTCCGACACGGTGGCACGGGGTGCGGTTAGCCGCGACGCGGAGCGGAGCGCTTCTCCCAAGCGCTCCGCTCCGCGTCGCGGCTAACCACACGGCTTATAGGATCGGCTGGCCGCGGACGAACGCCAACACGACACCCGCGCCGAGCAGAAGCCAGCAGCCCCAGGCCAGCCAGTCGCCCCACCGGGAGTAGAGGCTGCCGCGGTGGTCGATGGGCACGTCGGCCAGAAGAACGCACGGCGTCTTTTTGTATTCCGCCCACCGCGCCGCCGGCAAGCTCTCGCCCGGCGCCACCCGCCACACAGCGGCCCTGTGATCGGTGGGGAACAGATCGAGGCTGGCCCGGAGGTCGTCGGCGTCGTGAAGGCCGGCGAGGCGCGCCATGATCGTGGTGCGGACGCCGGCCCGGTCCCATTCCGTCCCCTCGATCGGCCGCGGCGCCAGGACCCGGCCGTCGGGGTCGATCAGCGCGGAGACGCCCATGTTGACGGCGCGGGCGACGCTGCGGCGGCATTCGATGGCCCGGAAGCGGCAGATCGCCAGGTGCTCGTCGTGTTCGCTCGTGCCGTCGAACCAGCCGTCGTTGGACGTGTTGAGCAGGAAATCGACCGCCTGGCCGCCATCGCCGCCGGCGTAGGGCCGCGTCCGATCGGCGTCGGTGTCCTCGTAGCAAATGGCGACGCCAAACGAAAAGCGATGATCCGAATCGCTTTCGAGGAGAAACCGCGTCTCGTTCCGGCCGGGCGTCACGCTGTAGTCGAAGTCATAGGGGGCGAAGACGCGCATCCACGGCAACCACTCGCGGAACGGCACGTACTCCCCGAACGGGACGCAATGGATCTTGTCGTAGCGGCCGAGCGCCCGACCCTCGGGGTTGAGGAGCAGCGCCGAGTTGTAGACGTGCGTATGGCCGTCGGCCTCGAAGACGCCGGAATCCAGGCCGAGCAGCACGGCGGTCCCCCAGGGACGGATGACGTCCGCGAGCCGGGATCGGCATTTCTGCACGTCGTCGTCCCAGCCGTCCGGGGCCGGCTTCGGAGCGTCGGCGGCGGTGTCGTACCAGGCGCCGGGATAGCTGGTTTCCGGCCAGACGATCAGATGGGGCTTGGGGTCCTGCTGCGCCGCCAGGTCGCACAGGGCGAAGTAGTGGCTGGCCATCAACTGGACCATGTTGTTGCGGATCTGCTGCGGCACGCTGCCCTGCACCAGGGCGACGGTCGGCCCCGGCGTGAAGGCGTCCTGGCCCAGCCGCCATTCGCCATAGACGATCGCGCCCACCAGGGCCGCCGCCACAACGCCGGCCTGGACCGCCAGCGCGGCCGGCCGCCGGGCTGCGGGCGCGTCCGGCCCAGCGAACCGCGTGCGGAACCACTCCCATCGGTACAGCGCCTCGAACAGCACGGCGTTGACGGCGACGACGAGGAAACTGACGCCGTAGGCTCCGGTGATATCGGCGATCTGAATAATCGTCAGAAAATCGTGCTGCGTGTGGCCGATGAGGTACCACGAGAACCCGCTTGCGAACCAGGAGCGGAAGAACTCCAGGGCGGTCCACACGACGGGCAGCGTCAGAGCCAGCGGCAAGCGCGTGCCACGGTCGATATAACGGACAACAAGGATGGCGAGTGGGAAATACAGAGAACAGTAGAGGGCCACGACGATCCAGGTGAAGTACATGCGGGGGTCAGCGACGCGCATCCATTGCAGGGCCGGCAGGTAGAACGCCAGTCCGCCGACCCAGGCGCAAAGGTAGACGAGCCGCGGCCGGCCCGTTGCGCGGACCAGAACCAACAGCGGGACCAGAGCGAACCAGGCGAGCCAGCCGCAGTTCACCGGGAAATAGGAGAGCCAGAGGAGGCCGGCCGTCGCCAGGGCCGCGAGCAGCAGGAAGCGGGCGCGGGGGCCGCGCCGGGCTGGGGCGACGGATGCGGCCGGCTTCGGGACTGGCGAGGCGGCGATGGCCGTCGCCGACGGGGTCGGACTGTCCATGCGTCGGAGGTTCCTTATCCTGTGCGCGGCGCGGGCGCTCCTTCCCTCAGTATCGCGGATTTCGGGGGAAAAGGGGGAGAGCAGTTTTTGCGTGGTTTCCCTCCCAGTCTTGCTAAAAGCCTATCCCAAAACCACCGTCGATCATGACGATTCTCGTCAAATTGGTGATGTTTCGACGGTTTTGGGATAGGCTCTAAGAGGCTCTAACAAAACCTCCGGCACGAGAGTTGAACCGCTGACAGGAGGCCCTTCCGTGGAAGGAGGCACCTGTCATGGCTGTTGCCCGTATGCCGGCTGCGTTCTTCAAGTTGGCCGCTCATCACTTGCCGCCTGAGCAGCCCGTCGGGCCGACAGGCGGCCGGCCGTGCGTCAGCCACCGCGTCGTGCTGAAGGTCCTCTGGTTCGTCCTGGCGACGGGCTGTCGTTGGGAGGTAACCGTCCAGCGGAATTCGCAAAGCAGCGCAGCTGCGCCGAGAGCCGACTGCTAAAATCGTGGCATGGACGCTTCCGTGTGCCCGGGATGCTGCGAACGCGATAGGCGCATCGCCGAGTTGGAACGCCGCGTCGCCGAGTTGGAAGCCCGACTCGGCACCAACAGTTCCAACTCCTCGCTGCCGCCGTCCGCCAATCCCCCCGGCGCACCCAAGCCGGTCCAGAAAAAGAAGTCCAAACGTCCAGCCGGCGGACAACTGGGCCATCCCCCGCAGCTGCGGCGGTTGCTTCCCGCCGAGCGGGTCAACCATTTCAAGCACTTGGTCCCCAAGCGGTGTGAGCGCTGTGCCGCGGCCCTGCCCGCCCAGCCCTCGCCGGGCGATCCCGAGCCCACCCGCTTCCAAACCATCGAACTGCCCCCGGTCATAGCCGAGGTCACCGAGTACCAGGGCCACGCCCGCACCTGCCCCTGCTGCGGCCACCGGACGCATGCGGTCATCCCGGCGGCGGTTCGCGCCCACAGTGTCGGGCCGCGGCTGACCGGCACGCTGTCCTACTTCTCCGGCTGTCACGGCCTGAGCAAGCGCGGCGTCGAGGAGATCGCCGACGCGGTCTTCGACGCCCCGATCGCCTTGGGCACGGTCTGCAACCTCGAGCAAGAAGTCGGCGCCGCCCTGGAGACGGCCCACCAGGAGGCGGTGGCGGCGGTGCGCCAGGCGGCGGTCAAGAACGCCGACGAGACCAGTTGGAAACTCGCGGGGGCGTTGTGCTGGCTGTGGGCGGCGGCCACCACCCGGGTGGTGGCCTTCGTGATCCACGCCCGCCGAAGCGCGGCGGGCCTGACGGCGATCCTGGGCCTGGAGATCCTGGGGATCCTGTGCAGCGACCGCTGGGGCCCGTACAACCGGGTGCCGCCCCAGCGGCGGCAGATCTGCTGGGCGCACCTGAAACGGGATTTCCAGAAGATCATCGACCGGGGCGGCCCCGAAGAGTGGGTCGGACGGGAGGGGCGGCGACTGGTCAGGAAGGTCTTCGCCGCGTGGCACGGGTTCCGGGACGGACAGGTCACGCGGGCACAACTGGAAGCGCGGCTGGCCCCGGTGATGCGACGGATGAACCGGGTGCTGCTGGAAGGCGCGATCCTCGGCGCCGACCCAACGGTGGTGCGGTTCTGCGAGAACGTGCTGGCGTTGGAGCCTGCGCTGTGGACGTTCGTGACGACGGAGGGAGTGGAGCCGACGAACAACCACGTGGAACGACTGCTGCGTCGGGCGGTGCTGTGGCGCAGGCGGAGTTTCGGCTGCTGGAGTGGGAACGGCTGTCGCTTCGTCGAGCGGATTCTGACCGTGGTGCAAACCCGGCGGTTGCAGGCGAAGAATGTCCTGGATTACCTGCATGAGGCTGTCCTCGCCCATCGCACCGGCCAACCCTGCCCCTCACTGCTCTCGTAGCGTTGAACGATTACCTTACCTGTGGTTGCGTTTGTGCAACTCCGGCGACGCCGTTGTCCAACAAGCGGGAGCGGACCTCAACGTGTTGCGGCGACTGCGCAATCATGCGGATTACGATGTCGATCGCCCTTTGCTGCAAGCCACGGCGTTGAGTCAGGTGCAGAACGCTCGCCAAGTCCTACAGGCGCTCGACGCCGCGGCCCAAGAACCACTGTAATCGTTCAACGCTACGAGAGCAGTGAGGGGCAGGGTTGGCCGGTGCGATGGGCGAGGACAGCCTCATGCAGGTAATCCAGGACATTCTTCGCCTGCAACCGCCGGGTTTGCACCACGGTCAGAATCCGCTCGACGAAGCGACAGCCGTTCCCACTCCAGCAGCCGAAACTCCGCCTGCGCCACAGCACCGCCCGACGCAGCAGTCGTTCCACGTGGTTGTTCGTCGGCTCCACTCCCTCCGTCGTCACGAACGTCCACAGCGCAGGCTCCAACGCCAGCACGTTCTCGCAGAACCGCACCACCGTTGGGTCGGCGCCGAGGATCGCGCCTTCCAGCAGCACCCGGTTCATCCGTCGCATCACCGGGGCCAGCCGCGCTTCCAGTTGTGCCCGCGTGACCTGTCCGTCCCGGAACCCGTGCCACGCGGCGAAGACCTTCCTGACCAGTCGCCGCCCCTCCCGTCCGACCCACTCTTCGGGGCCGCCCCGGTCGATGATCTTCTGGAAATCCCGTTTCAGGTGCGCCCAGCAGATCTGCCGCCGCTGGGGCGGCACCCGGTTGTACGGGCCCCAGCGGTCGCTGCACAGGATCCCCAGGATCTCCAGGCCCAGGATCGCCGTCAGGCCCGCCGCGCTTCGGCGGGCGTGGATCACGAAGGCCACCACCCGGGTGGTGGCCGCCGCCCACAGCCAGCACAACGCCCCCGCGAGTTTCCAACTGGTCTCGTCGGCGTTCTTGACCGCCGCCTGGCGCACCGCCGCCACCGCCTCCTGGTGGGCCGTCTCCAGGGCGGCGCCGACTTCTTGCTCGAGGTTGCAGACCGTGCCCAAGGCGATCGGGGCGTCGAAGACCGCGTCGGCGATCTCCTCGACGCCGCGCTTGCTCAGGCCGTGACAGCCGGAGAAGTAGGACAGCGTGCCGGTCAGCCGCGGCCCGACACTGTGGGCGCGAACCGCCGCCGGGATGACCGCATGCGTCCGGTGGCCGCAGCAGGGGCAGGTGCGGGCGTGGCCCTGGTACTCGGTGACCTCGGCTATGACCGGGGGCAGTTCGATGGTTTGGAAGCGGGTGGGCTCGGGATCGCCCGGCGAGGGCTGGGCGGGCAGGGCCGCGGCACAGCGCTCACACCGCTTGGGGACCAAGTGCTTGAAATGGTTGACCCGCTCGGCGGGAAGCAACCGCCGCAGCTGCGGGGGATGGCCCAGTTGTCCGCCGGCTGGACGTTTGGACTTCTTTTTCTGGACCGGCTTGGGTGCGCCGGGGGGATTGGCGGACGGCGGCAGCGAGGAGTTGGAACTGTTGGTGCCGAGTCGGGCTTCCAACTCGGCGACGCGGCGTTCCAACTCGGCGATGCGCCTATCGCGTTCGCAGCATCCCGGGCACACGGAAGCGTCCATGCCACGATTTTAGCAGTCGGCTCTCGGCGCAGCTGCGCTGCTTTGCGAATTCCGCTGGACGGTTACGAACCACTCAAAACCCGGATCGCCGACGCGATGAGGATCTACGAACGGGACGTTCTGAAAGACGTCACCTGGCATCCTTAATCCTCGGCAATCTTGTGTCAAAGGGAGATGCCCAATATCCACCGACTACGACAGCCCGTGGAAGGAAGCGCTGGACGCTTACTTCGAGCCGTTTTTGGCGCTGCTGTTCCCGGAGGTCCACCGGCGCATCGACTGGTCGCGCGGCTACGAGTCGCTGGACAAGGAGTTCCAGCAGGTGGTGCGCGAGGCCGAGGTCGGCCGGCGTTACGTCGATAAGCTCGTCAAGGTGTGGACGACGGACGGGGCCGAGTGCTGGGTTCTGGTCCACGTCGAAGTGCAGACGGCGCGCGACGCGGAGTTCCCGAGGCGCATGTACGTCTATAATTACCGCGTCTTCGACAGGTACAATAGGCCGGTAGCCAGCCTCGCTGTACTGGCCGACGATGACCCCGCCTGGCGGCCGACGGACTTCCGCAGCAGCCTGTTCGGCTGCGAGGCCGGCCTCCGCTTCCCGGCGGTGAAGCTGCTGGACCTGGCGGCGCACGAGGCCGTGCTGGAGGCGAGCGTCAACCCGTTCGCGCAGGTGGTGCTGGCGCACCTGAAGGCGCGGCAGACGCACGGCGACCCCGCCGGCCGGCACGCCTGGAAGCTCCGTCTGGTGCGCGGCCTGTACGAACGCGGCTTCAGCCCGAAGGACGTGCGGGAGCTGTTCCGCCTCATCGACTGGATGATGGTGCTGCCGCCGGCGCTGAACAACATGATTTGGCAGGACATGCACAAGATACAAGAGGAGAGACGTATGCCGTTCGTCACAAGCATTGAGCGCCTTGGGCAATGTCGGGGACTGCGCATGGGCATCGAATCGCTGTTGCGGGTGCGGTTCGGCGAAGAGGGACTGCGGCTGATGCCCGAGATGCAGGAGATTTACGAAGAAGAGAAATTGCAGGCGATCCTCAAAGCGCTGGAAACCGCGGCCAGCCCGGACGAGGTGCGCCGGCTGTGGGCGCCGGGTTAGAATGCCGCCGGAGAAGGCAAACCGCCTCACGCAAACCGCTTCAGTTCCTGCCGGAACGGCGTGACGTCCGGGTATCGGTCCTCCGGTTTCCGGCTGTGCGCCTTGTGGATCACCTCCGCCAGCTTCGCCGGAATGTCGGGCCTGCGCTACGGCCAATTCCTATCGCGGAAGGGCGGGGAGACCCCGCCCCTACGGCAGGGGCGGGGTCTCCCCGCCCCCTTCCGGTACGGATTCTAAACGATTCCACGCGGCAACGGTTCACGGACGCGGGTGCGGCTCGGACAACCACTTCAACGCCGGCGGGACCTCCGTCCCGTTGCGGGTGTTGTAGGAAGCCGCCTGTGCGAGCCAGAAGCGGAATTTCGGGTTCGTCCACATCTTGCCCACGTCGGGGCCAAGCAATTTGCCGTCCTGCCAACGCTTCTGAATGTCTTTGAACAACGGCTCCGTGAACGCATCGCGGAACAGCCGATTCGACTCGTCCGCCTGGTCGCGCAGGGCCAGCACGATGCCGCGCCCCAGCCGGCCGAGCAGCTGATACGGCCGCACGTTCTGCATTCCGTCCAGTTTCTCGAAGAGCTTCTCCGCGTCGTCCAGCCGATGCTGGTCCAGATAGCGCGTCCCGAGGTCCAGGCACAGGCCCATCCCGACCGACACGTCCGCGGCGTTGGGAGACCGCAGGTACTTATCCACGACCTTGCGCAGCTCCTCGTCGTTGAGCGGCAGGTCGTCGTCCACGTCGCCGGCGTCGGCGCTCGCGGCGGCGGGCGTAGGCGGCGCCTCGACGGCCTGCCGGCGCACCCAGGCCGCGGCGCCGCCGAGCGCGACGGCCGCGACCAGGCTCAGCGCGAACGCGACGATCCCCCACACCCAGCGGGAAGGCTTCGGCATCGCGCCGGTCGTCGCCGCCGGCGCCGCTGGCAGCGACGGCGACGACGCCGGGGCCGGGTCGGCCGCGAAACTGGTCCTTGCAACGAGCATCGTCTGGCCGCTCAGCCCCTCGCGCACCCGGGCCAGGTCGCGGATCAATTCGCGGCCGGTCTGGTGGCGCTGGGCGGGGTCCTTGGCCAGCATCTTGTGGACGACGGCGCAGAGGCTTTCGGGCAGGTCGGGCCGGATCGACGCCAGCGGCGGCGGCTCGTCGCGGCCGTGCTTCATGGCCACTTCAAACGCCGTGGCGCCGTCGAAGGGCGGCTGACCGGCCAGCATGAAATAGCTGGTGACTCCCAGCGAATAGATGTCCGTGCGGGCGTCGAGCGGCTTGCCCTCGACCTGTTCGGGGCTCATGTACAGCGGCGTGCCCATCGTGACGCCGCTCTGGGTGAGGTTCAGGGCCGGGCGCTCGGCGTCGAGGCAGCGCGACAGGCCGAAATCCGCCACCTTGACCTCTCCCTTTTTGGTCAGAAGAATGTTTTCGGGCTTGATGTCGCGGTGGACGATGCCGGCCTCGCTGGCGCGTTGCAGGGCGGCCGCGGTCTGGCGCATAATGGAGAGCGCGAGGAGCAATTCCGGCGGCCCCTTCTTGGATACGAACTCCTTGAGGTTGCGGCCCTCGACGTATTCGAGGGCGATGAAGGGATGGCCGTCGAGCTCGCCGACGGCGTAGACCTGGATGATGTTGGCGTGCGTCACCTTGGCGACGGCCTCGGCCTCGGCCTTGAAGCGCTGGAGCGAGGTGGGGCTGGCGGCGAGGTCGGCGCGGAGGACCTTGAGGGCCACCTTGCGCTTGAGCGACAGCTGCTCGGCCAGGTAGACTTGCCCCATGCCGCCTTCGCCGAGGCGGCGGAGGACGTGGTAATCGCCGAGGGTGCGGCCGGTCAGGTCCAGCGCGGGCGCATCGTCGGCGGGAGGCGAGGCGGGGCCGGTTTGCGAAATCGGATTCATGATCGCGTCGCGCTCCGGGAGGTCCACCGCGCGGCAGGGGCCGCGGCCGCGCCCCGAAGATTAAACGCGCGCCGCGGCCGGAAGGCCCGTCCCGGTTTTAGTTTTATCATACGCCGCGGCGGCGGGAAACGGAAACACCACGGGCGGCGCATCCGCCCGTGGTGCATGGGACGACTCCGGCGACTTCACGCGGGGACCACGCAGCCGACCGGCGCCTGCGAGATCGCCCGGCCGGCCAGCCACTCGATGAGCGGCTTCAATTCCGCCGGGAACTTCTCCTCATCGACGTTGACCGTGTGCTTCTCGCCGTTCATCTCCACCGTGATCGTGCAGCTGAACCCGTCGGCGGTCCCGCTCGGTGGGAACTGCTCCGGCAGATCGAAGAAGCGAGCGTCCGCAATCAGCTTGGCGAGCTTCTGGGCGTCCTCGGCCGACAGTGTGGTGGAATCGACCGTCGCCGTCTGGTGGAAGCCGGCGATGCCGCCGCCCTTCGTGAATTCGACGTGGATGGCCGGCTGCTCCTCTTCCGCCCGAACCGTCGCGGGAACCTGCCCCAGACAGGGCATCGCGCGGCGGGTCAGCGCGTCGATCAGCGGTTGCAGCGACTTGCCGACGTCGCCGTCCTGCAACCAGATGGTGTGCGTCCGGCCGTCCATTTCGACGGTCAGGTCGTAGCCCGCCATTGGGTCGGGGATGTTGGGCGGCGGCGTGGGGCTGGATTTCAGGTCGAAGAAGTGGGCGTCCTCGATCAGCTTGCAGAGCTGCGCCGTTTCCTCGGCCGACAGCTTGCTCCCGTCCAGATCGACGTTCGGGAAGCCGTTGAAGTCTCCCACGCCGCGGGTCCGGGCGAAGTGGACCTTGACGTATCCCCCGTCCTGCCCCGGTAGGCAGCCGGCCTGGGCCGCCGCCAGCGCCACAAGCCCGACCACACCCGCCGCCAAAGACATGTACTTCTTCATGACCGCACCTCGTCGAATGATGGATCACCAGGACTTTGCCGCCGGGCGCACGCCTCGGCTTTGCGACAGGTGAGTACCGCGAGGGCGGGTTCGGTTGCAAAGAAATCGGCGGCCCCCGTCCACCTTGCTCCGCGTGGTACAATACCCCCGTCCGAACCTGGAGGCGCCGATCGTGGAGTCCCCCCGCCGCTGATCGAGCTGGACCGCGTGTCGCGGCGGTATGGCAGTCAGCACGCCCTCCGCGACGTGACCGTCCGCCTGCCGCCCGGCCGCATCGGACTGCTCGGACCCAACGGCGCCGGCAAATCCACCCTCCTCAAAATCCTTCTCGGCCTGCTGCCGCCGTCGTCGGGGACCGGCCGCGTCCTCGGCCTCGACCTCGGCCGCGCCGGCGTCGAGCTGCGCCGGGCCGTCGGCTACATGCCCGAGGCCGACGCCCTCGTGCCCGGTTTGCGCGGCGCCGAGTACGTCGCCCTGGCCGGCGAGCTGTACGGAATGCCGCCACGCGAGGCTCGCCGCCGCGCCCACGAGGTGCTGACGTACCTGGAGCTGGAGGACGCCCGCTACCGCCGGCTGGAGGAATACTCCACCGGCATGAAGCAGCGGCTCAAGCTGGCCCAGGCGCTGGTCCACGATCCGCCGGTGCTGCTGCTCGACGAGCCGACCAGCGGCCTCGATCCGTCCGGCCGCGACGCCATGCTGCGGCTGCTGCTGACGCTCGGCCGCGAACACGGCAAATCCGTCCTTTTGTCCACCCACCTGCTCGGCGACGTGGAGCGCGTCTGCGAAACGGTGCTGATCCTGCACCAGGGCCGGGTGCTGCTTCAGGGCGGCGTGGACGCGGTTCGCGCCCGCCGACAGGACCGCTACCGTTTGCAGGTCCAGGGCGACGAGGAGGCGTTCCGCGAGGGACTGCGCCTTGAAGGCGTGCGCGTCCTCCACCACAATGGACGGGGCGAGCTGCGCGTGGCCGTGCCGTCCGGCTGGGAGACGCGCTCCTTCTTCGCCCTGGCCGGACGCGCCGGCGTGCTGCTGCGCGGCCTCTTGCCCGACGACGAGGACCTCGAGGAGCTGTTCCACCGGACGCTGGCCGCCACGGGCGCGGCGCCGGACCCGGACAAGGACCGCCGTCATGGGTGAACCAACTGGGCGGCCCGGCCGAGCCGGGCCGCCGCAACTGCTGCATTACCGACCCTGGAAGGGCGTGTTCCGGCCGCCGCTCGCGTCCGCCTGGCCGATCGCCCGCACCGGCCTGGCCCTGCTGATGCGGCGCAAGCTGTTCTGGGGCCTGTACGCCCTCGGCCTGATGGTCTTCCTGCTGTTCTTTTTCGGCCTGTACCTGCTGGCGTGGTTCCAGACGCAGCTCGGTCAGACGCGGATCAGCGTCGGCCTGGTGCCGGTTCGGCCGGGCGATCTGGTCGAGCTGCTCGCCGACCGCCTCAAACTGGACGGCTCCGCCGAGACGTATCGCAATTACATCACCTACCAGGGCTACGTCGTGATGATCGTCCTGGCCCTGGCCGGCTCGGTCCTGATCGGCAACGACTTCCGCTACGGCAGCCTGACGTTTTACCTGTCCAAGCCGATGGGCCGGCGCCACTACCTGCTCGGCAAGGGCCTGGCCGTGGCCGCCTTCATCAATCTGACGACGACGCTGCCCGCCCTGGCGCTGTTCGTCGAATACGGCTTCGTCTATTCGTGGGACCACTTCACCCGCAACGGCCATCTGATGCTCGGCATCCTGGGCTACGGCGCCGTGCTGACGGCAGTGCTGACGCCGGTGCTGCTGGCGACGGCGGTATGGCTGGTGCGGACGGTGCCGCTCATCATGGCGTGGACGACGCTGTTCTTGCTGTGCCGGCTGCTGGCGACGGCGCTGGTGGTCGGCTTGCACTTCGACCCGCGCTGGCGGCTGATGGACCTGTGGAACGACGCCTGGCTGGTGGGCGGCGCCTGTCTGCAAATCCGGCCGGGCGCCGACGGTATGCAACCGGCGTGGGGCGAGGCGGCGGTCGTTTTGGGAGGAGTGAGCCTGGCATGTCTGAGCTACCTGGCGCTGCGGCTGCGGGCGGTGGAAATCGTTCGCTAGAAGTGGCGAGTGGCGAGTGGCGAGTGGCGAGAAAAGACGGCACAGAGGCGGCCGTCCCGTCCGTTTCTTCTTCACTCGCCACTCGCCACTCGCCACTCGCCACTCCGGTCCTGCTGTGCCAGCGCGTGAGCAAGTGGTACGGCCCCGTGATCGGCGTCAATCAGGTGACGCTGGAGCTGCGGCCGGGCGTCACCGGGCTGGTCGGCTCCAACGGCGCCGGCAAAAGCACGCTTATGCGCCTCATCACCGGACATTTGCGGCCGGATTTGGGGAGCGTACAGGTTCTGGGCCGGGATGCGTGGTCGGCGGCGGCCAAGCGCCACATCGGCTATTGCCCCGAAGTGGATGCGTTTTATGAGGAAATGTCGGGACGGCAGTTCGTGGAGGCGATGGCCCGGCTGAACGGCTACACGGCCGTCGAGGCGCGGCGGCGAGCCGGGGCGGCGCTGGAGCGCGTCGGCATGGCCGGCCGGGCCGAGCGGCGGCTGCGCGGCTACTCCAAGGGGATGCGCCAGCGCGTCAAGCTGGCCCAGGCGCTGCTGCACGACCCGGAATTGCTGGTCCTCGACGAGCCGCTCAGCGGCATCGACCCGGTCGGCCGGGCCGAGTTCATCGCGCTGTTCCGCGGGCTGGGCGAGCAGGGGAAGTGCTTGCTGGCGTCCAGCCACGAGCTGGACGAGCTGCAAAAACTGACCGATCACGTCGCCGTCATGGCGCGCGGCCGGATCGCCGCGATCGGCTCCGTGGCCCAAATCCGCGACCGACTCGACGACCATCCGCTCACCGTCCGCCTGGACGTGGCGCACGGCAGCGGAGCAAGCCAGGACCGCCGGCGCGACCTGGCCGGGGCGCTGCTGCGGCTGCCGGACGTGGTCGGCGTGGAATTGCTGGAGGACGAGCCGGGCGAGGGCGGCGTCGGCCGGCTGCTGGTCCGTGCCCGCAACCCGCGGACGTTCTTCCAGGACCTGGCCCGGCTGGTGCAGGAGGGGCGGTACGAGGTGCGCCGGCTGCAAACGCTCGATGAGTCGGCGCAGGCGGTGCTGGGGTATCTCCTGGGCGGCGGAGGATAGATGTCTGCCATGTCCACTTCCCCATCCGCTCCGGGCGCTGACGCCACCCGGCTCGCCCCGTCGCTGGGACGCGCCTGGTGGTTTCTGGTGCTGCTCAGCTTTCGGCGGCAGGCGCGGGCGTGGCAAATGGTGTGGATCGCCCTGGGGCTGCTCGGCTTCATCGCGGCCATGACCGCCGTCGCCACGGCCGCGGACCAGTGGCGCCGGCCGCGCTACCGCCAGATCGTCGCCGAGCGCCAGGCCATGATCGACGCCGTCCGGCCGGGCGACCCGGCGCAGGCGATCGCCGACGCCGCGTTCGGCGCCGCCCGCGCCGCCGTCGAAACCGACCAGTCGGCCGTGCAGGTGTTTGCTCGCTGGTTCGTCGTGCCGATCTTCCTGACGTTCCTGCTGCCGTTGTGGAGCCTGAGTTTCGCCGCCGAGGCCGTCGGCGGCGACCGCGAACAGAACAGCCTGATCTGGCTGCTGGCCCGGCCGCTGCCCCGACCGGCCGTCTACCTGGCCAAGTTCGTGGCCGTGCTGCCGTGGTGCCTCGCCCTCAACGTCGGCGGCTTCGCGCTGTTGTGCGTCGCGGCCGGCCGGCCGGGTCTGACCGGGTTGGTCCTCTTCTGGCCGGCCGTGCTGGCCGCCACCCTGGCCTTCGCGGCCCTGTTCCTGCTGATCGGGGCCGTCTTCCGCCGGCCGGCCATCGTCGCTATCGGCTATTCCTTTTGTCTTGAAATCATCCTGGGCGACATGCCGGGTTACATGAAACGCATCAGCATCGGCTATTATGCCCACTGCATGATGCTGGAGGCCGCCGCGGCGCGCGGCGTGCAGATGGACGAGTCGATCGTGTACCTGCCGGTGGACGGCACGACGGCCCTGGTCGTGCTGCTGTCGGCGACGGCGGCGTTGCTGGCGCTGGGGATGGTCGTCTTCTCTCGGATGCAGTATCACGAAGGCGTATGAGGCGAGCCGGGTCGCGTCAGCGCCCGGAGGACCGAGTCATGCAACCACCCTTCCTGGAACCCGAGGACCCGCCGGACGACCGCCAGGGCGCCCCGCGGCACGGCGACCAGGGGGACCGCGGGCCGGCCCCGTCGCCGCCGGCCCTGCCGGCGGGCCTGTGCGTCGCCCTGAGCCGGGAGGCCGGCGCTCGCGGCAGCGCCATCGGGCGGCGCGTCGGCCGCAAACTCGGTTGGCAGGTCTTCGACCAGGAGCTGCTGGAATACATGGCCCAGGACGCCGTGGTGCGTCAGGGCGTCCTCGACAACCTTTCGCCGGCCGTCGCCGAATGGGTGGAGGGACGATTGCAGCTGCTGCTGCGCGAACAGAACGTCAGTCAGCACCCGGCCATGCACAACCTGGGGCGGGTGGTGCTGGCCTTGGGGGCGCAGGGCGGGGCGGTGATGGTCGGCCGCGGCGCCGGCTTCCTCCTGCCGCGCGAGACGACGCTGCACGTGCGGCTGGTGGCGCCGCTGCCGGAGCGGATCGCCTACATGAGCCAGGAGCTGCGTCTGACGGTGGAGGCGGCGGCCGAGATGGTGCGACAGCGCGACGAGCGGCGCCGCGAGTTCCTGCGCACGCACTTCCATCGCGACGGCGGCGACGTGCATCGGTACGACATGCTGCTCAATACGAGCCTGCTCGGCGAGGACGTGTGTGCGGAGCTGATCGCGCTGGCGGCGCGGTCTCGAGCAGACAAGGAGACCAGGAGACAAGGAGACAAGGAGAGGGGATGAAACGACAGGCGGTCACCTCTCCTTGTCTCCTTGTCTCCTTGTCTCCTTGTCTCCCTGTCTGTCCGCCTCCCGCAGCTCTTTCCGCTTCACCTTCCCTGACGGCGTCTTCGGCAGCGCCGCGGCGAATTCCACCTTTCGCGGACATTTATACGCCGCCATCTGGCCCCGCGCGAACGCCTGCACGTCGCGGCAGAGGTCCTCGGTCACCGCCGTCCCCTCGCGCGCCACCAGATACGCCTTGACCACGCCGCCGCGCATCGGGTCGGCCGACTCGATCACCGCCGCCTCCAGCACCGCCGGATGGCTCACGAGGCAGCTCTCCACCTCGAACGGCGAAATGCGATAGCCGCTGGCCTTGATGACGTCGTCGTTGCGGCCCTTGAACCAGTGGCAGCCGTCCGCGTCGCGCACCAGCACGTCGCCGGAATAGTACCACGGGCCGCGGAAAATCTCGGCCGTCCGCTCCGGCTTGCGCCAGTACTCCTTCATCATGCCGGGGTGCGTGTCGCGCCGCACGCACAGCACGCCTTCCTGGCCGTCCGCCACGGGCCGCAGGTCGTCGTCGAGCAGGGCGATTTCGGTCCCCGGGCTGGGCCGGCCGCAGCTGCCGGGCTTGACCGGAGCGCCGACCGAGTTGTGGCAGTAGACCATGCACTCGCTCATGCCGATGCCGTCCAGCAGCGGCAGGGGGAAACGGCGCTGGAACGCGGCCAGCGTGTCGGCCGGCAGCGGCTCGCCGGCGCTGACGGCGTGCCGCCAGCTGGACAGGTCGAACTGGCCGACAGCGTCGCCGAGCGTGCTGAACAGGCGGTAGACCGACGGCGGGGCGGTGAAGTTGCTGACGCGGTACTTCTGGATCAGCGACAGCCAGCGCCGCGGGCTGAACGGGCCGCCCTGGGCGTCGAACAGCATCACCGTCAGCCCCTTGGCCAGGGCGTAGAGGAAGGTGCAGGCGACCGGCAGCAGCCAGCCCAGCTCGGACGGGCAGGCCACCACGTCGTCGGGGCGGTAGTCGTGCCACCAGCGCACCAGGGCCTCGTAGGCGATGGGGTAGCGGTGGAGGTGGACGACGCCCTTGGGGTCGCCCGTGGTGCCGGAGGTGTAGGCGATGAAGGCGACGTCGTCGTTGCGCGTGGCGGCCGGCGTGAAGGTTTCGCGGCCCTCGTCGATCAGGCTTTGATAGGCGATCGTGTCGGCGGGGGCGCCGCCGTCCTCGTCCTCGACGACGACGACGTTTTGCAGGGCGGGGCAGTCGGCCCGGACGCGCTCGACGGCCTCGACGAGGCGCGGCGTGGAGACGGCGGCGACGGCCTCGGAGTCCTGAAGGCGATAACGGATCTCGGATTCGCGGAACTGCGGGCTGGTGGGAATGAAGACGGCGCCGAGCTTGGCGATTCCCAGAGCGGCGACGTAGAACTCCGGCCGGCTGGGCAAGCGGAGGAAGACGCGGTCGCCGCGGCGGACGCCGAGCCGGCCGAGGGAGTCGGCGAAGCGATTGCTGAGGGCGTCGAGCTGGGCGTAGGTGTAGGATCGGACGGCGCCGGCCGCGTTCTCCCAAAGCAGGGCCGGCTTGCCGCCGCGGCCGCGCCGCACCTGGCCGGCCGTCAGATCGACGCCCAGGTTATATTGGGCTGGGATAGCGGCCCACGGGTCCCAGGTCTGGCGCAGCCTTGCGTCATCATTCATAAACGCTCCTTGGCAATCCGCTTGACAGCGTAGCTTGGGAGCAGGGGGAATCAAGAGCAAAGCGCGTTCCGGCGCGGGCGAAGGGGGCGCCGGCCCCCGGAGGGAAGATGCAATCGCCGAACCCATTCTGGTAGTACCTCCCCTTGTTCCGGGAGGGGGCGGAGGTTCCCCCGCCCCTACGGCGACATTCTGTAGGGGCGGGGTTCGCGATGGCGAACCAGATCCGCAAACGGCTGCGGAGATCGGCGTACCGCTGGAGGACCGGACGGAACGGGCCGGTCCTTAGAGCCTATCCCAAAACCGTCGAAACATCACCAATTTGACGAGAATCGTCATGATCGACGGTGGTTTTGGGATAGGCTTTTACTCCGCCCCGATGTGCTCGCCCTTCTCGGCCACCGAGCGCTTCATCAGCAGCACCAGGACGACGAGCGCGGCCGCCACGACGCCGGTGACCCAGAAGACGTCGAAGTAGGCCAGCGAGGCGGCCTGCTGCTGGCGAAGGTTCTCCAGCGACTGCAAGGCCATCTGCTGCGACGCCGCCGCGTCGCCGGTGTGCTGGAAGAAGAACGGCCGGGCCTGGTCCATGAAGTTCGTCACGTGCGGGTTGAACGGGTTAAGGTGTTCTCCCAGCCGCGCGAGGTGGAACTGCTCGCGCCGCTCCTGGATCGTCGTGGCCAGCGACGTGCCGACGCTGCCGCCCTCGGTGCGGAGCAGGCTGGCCAGCCCGACCGCCGCCCCGCGCAGGTGGGGCGGGACGTACTTGTAGGCGGCCACGCTGATCGGGGCGAAGAGCAGCCCCAGGCCGAGCGTCAGCAGCATTCGCGGCAGGATCACCTCAAGGGGGCTGATCTGGAGGTTCATCTGCGACATCCACCAGCCGGCGGCCGCCATCACGACCAGGCCGGCGGCGACCATCCAACGGGCGTCGGCCCCCCGGCCCATCAGGACGCCGACGAGGACCATCGCGGCCAGCGAGGAGACCCCCGAGGGGGACATCACCAGCCCGGAGCGGAGGGCGTCGTAGCCGAACAGGCCCTGGAGCATCCCCGGCAGCGCGATGCTCGCGCCGTATAGCGCGGCGAAGGCGAAGAACAGGATCACGCAGGACACGGACAGGTTGCGGTCCTTGAGCACCCGGAAGTTGATGATCGGGTTCTTGCTCCGCATCTCCCAGAAGATCAGGAAGCCCAGCCCCACCACGAACACGAGCACGAGCGTCTGCACGCGCCCGAACGGGTCGCCCAGCCAGTCCCACTCCTGCCCCTTGCTCAGCATCACCTCCCAGCAGGACATGACGAGCGCCAGCACCCCCAGGCCGATGGCGTCGAAGTTGAACGGCCGGCGCAGCAACTCGGCCCGCTCCTCCTTGATATAATCCGGGTCCGCGACGGCGAAGGTAGCCCCGGCCAGCGACAGCAGGCCGATCGGGACGTTGATGAGGAAGATCCACCGCCAGTCGTAATCGACGCAGAGCCAGCCGCCCAGCGTCGGCCCGACGATGGGGGCGATGATGGCGGCGACCCCGAACAGCGTCATGGCCGTGCCCTGCTTCTCGGCCGGGAAGCTGTCCATCAATGCCCCCTGGCTGCACGGCTGGAGCCCGCCGCCGGCCAGCCCCTGGATCACCCGGAACAGGATCATCTGCCACAGGGCGGTAGCCATGCCGCACAGCGCCGAGGCGAGGGTGAAAACGGCAATCGACAGCAGGAAGTAGTTGCGGCGGCCGAGGTGGGCCGACAGCCAGCCGGTGATCGGCAGGACGATGGCGTTGGCGGCCAGGTAGCTGGTGATGACCCAGTCGGCGTCGGTCTGGGCGGCCGACAGGCCGCCGGCGATGTACCGCAAGGCCACGTTCGCAACCGTGGTGTCCAGGATTTCCATGAAGGTGGGTACGACGACGATCAGGGCGACGACCCACGGGTTGATCGCCCGCCGTCCGAGGGCGGGGCTAAGCGTCACGCTGCTCATGAGGCATTCCTCCCGCCCCCTCACCCCCCCCCTCCCTGCCCTCCCCCCACCAGCGGGGGGAGGGTTGGGTGGGAGGGCGAGGCGGATGGTTTCGGGTCAGGGTTTGGCGTCCGACGGGGCGGTGGGAAGGGCGGCCGACGGTTTCAGGACTTCCCCCGCGTTCAGCCCCGTGGGCGGTTCCTTGTAGTACACGTAGGGCGTGACCGACAGGCCGGTGAACAGGGGCGCCTTGCCCGGGTCGTAGTCCGTCAGCTCGATACGCACCGGGAGCCGCTGCACGATCTTGACGTAGTTGCCCGTGGCGTTCTCCGGCGGCAGCAGGGAGAGGGTCTGCCCGGTCCCCATGGTGAAGCCGGTGATGCGGCCCTCGAACTCCCGGCGGCCGCCGTACATGTCCACCTCGCAGCGGACGCGCTGGCCGATGCGCAGGTCGGCCAGCTGGGTCTCCTTGAAGTTGGCGTCGATCCAGACCTCCGTGAGCGAGCGGACGGCCATCAGGCTTTGACCGGCCTGGACGTCGTTGCCGGGATTGACGTTCCGCCGCGTCACCACGCCGTCGATCTCGCTGACGACGTCGCAGTAGCGGAGGTTCAGCTCGGCCTGCTCCAGGTCGTGCTGCACCTGCGCTAGCTGGGCCTTGGCCTGCAACACGGCGGGGGCGTTGGGAATCATGTCGCGAAGAAGTTGATCGACGTCCCCGTCCTTGGCGCGCCGGCGGAATTCGTCGAGGGCCTTCTGCGGCGTCAGGTCGGTGGACGCGAGCGGCCAGCCGAGCTGGGTCATCGTCTGCACCAGGTCGGAGAGGGCCGTGCGGACCCCCGAGGCGGTCTGATCGAGGTCCGGCGGCACGTCCGTGAGCTCCTTGCCTTCTTCGGGTTGGGACGTCAGCCCGAGGGACGCCCGGACCTGGTAGATCTCCTCGCGCGCCTGGCTCACCGCGGCTTCGGCAACGCGGAATTGCTGCTCGTGCATTTCAAATTCCTCCTGGCTCATGGACACGCCCCCCACCAGCCGCCGGGCGCGCTCGTATGCCGAGTGGGTCTGGTCGAGCGTGGCCTCCCTGGTGCGCAGGGCGGCCGCGTTGGCCCGCAACTGGGCGACCTGGGCGTTGACCTGCTCGGAGGCGAATTGGAGTTTCCAGCGCTGGCTGGCCGCCTGCGCCTCCAGCGAGCGGGCCTTGGACTCGGCCGCGGCCACGTCCGCCTCGGCCGACTGGACGGCGGCGCGCTTCAGCGCGACCTGCACGTTGAACGGCTCCTTGTCGAGCTGGACGAGCAGGTCTCCCTTCTTGACGCGGTCGTTGTCGTCCACCAGGACCCGGGCCACCTGGCCGGCCACCCGAGGCGCCACGAAGGTCACGTGGCCGTTGACGTAGGCGTCGTCCGTGCTCACGGTGTTCAGCGCCGTATCGACCCACGGGACCAGGAAGTATCCCGCGACCACCAGGCCGGCCGCGGCCCCCGCCAGCAGCAGCCACTTCCGCCAGCGGTGCGTGGGCGGCGTGGCGACGGGCGGTTGGGGCGGGGCGACGCCGGGCGAACCGTCCGTGGGCGTGGCACGTGCTTCGGGGTGTGGGGGCGCGTCGGCGGTGGCAGCCGACGCGCCATCCGGCGTCCGCGTGAGCCCGGCGTCGGGAGGGGCTGGCACGGCTCCGGTCGAGTCGTGACCGTTTCGAGAATCGTTGCTGGCCGCCGTCTTCATGGCTTAACTCCTATTCGGGCCGCTAAAGTGAATTTAGATCACAGTTCATGGCCGCGTCGATGGTCGGACTTCGACTCAACAAACCAGGGAATCGCGTCCCACGCTCCCTTGCGACGCCGCCGGCCGGCTCTCGAACTCCCGGCGGGTGTCCTCGTCCACGAAGTAGTAGGTCTGCCCGTCGCGCTCCAATGAGGACGCGGCGAGGTGCTTCGGGAATAGGACCCGGGCGACGGGATCCTCGACGAGTCGGTCCTTGAGCCGCTCCCGCAGCTCGGGATCCTGGCGCACCAGGGCCAGGTAGGACTTCACGAAGGCCACGATCCGGTCGTCGAACCACTGCACGACCGCGTCGTCCTGGACGGCGTCCAGCGGGAACACGAACTGCGAAGGCCGGTCGCAGCGGACCAGCACCGGGACGATGTCCTGCGTACATTCCAGGCGGATGTTGGTCACGTCCCGATCCGGGGACACCTCAAAGGTCAGCGTCGCCTTCGCCACGGTGGCGGCGAACGTCAGGTTCACGCCGTGGGTGTGTTCGCGAACCGTGGGCTCCGCCTGAACCAGGGGCTGGTACCGTTCGATGAAGGCGTCCAGGCGGGGCTGCAGCAGTTCGATGACGTGCTGGGCCGCGGCGTCATAGCGCCGGAGCCGCGTCTCGCGCTCGCGGTTCGCCCGCACCATCTCGGCCCGTGCCGCCTTCTCACTCCCCACTACCGCCGCAACCTCGTGGTCGATCCGGTTGATCAAGGCGTCAATGCTGCTCATGATGCAGCCCTCCTGTGATGATGGGCTCGATAGCCCTCACGTGTTGATCGGGCGGGTGATTCCCCCGGGCGTTGGCCGATTTATTGCTTTGGGGGGGCACGGCAGGGGCGGGTGCGGAGCGCAACGCGGCCGCCTCTCGCACGCTCTCCAGCCGGGCGACCCCGACCAGCACTTCCGTGCTGGATTCGACGCCCGGCAACCGGCGGAGGTCGTTTGGCGTCCGGCGTCGGAGCCGCGCCGCGCGAGGAAGCAATAGCGATGCCCAACGGGCCGCGGCCGGCGGTGATGAGCGCAAGCCCTTTGATTCAGAGGTGTTGCGGTGAATGCCAACACCGAGCGGCGCGGTCAGAGGGTTGCCGGGGCGCGCGGATCCGCCCACTATGCGACCGCACAGCGCGGGGAGTCCCGCGGGAGCGCCGACTTGTTGCTCTCGGCGGCACGGTAGCGGCGGATGCGGAGCGCAATGCGACCACCTCCGCGGGTGGGTCCCCTTCGCCATTTCCTGTTCGGCGTAACGGTCCAGCGCGACGCGCCACCGCCGCTCGGCGCGGGCGCGGGACGCATACCACGTGAAGCCGGCGAGCGCGGCCGGAACCAGGACCGCGACGACGGAAACCGCCCGACCGACCGGTTCGCCGGCCGCGGCGAGCCAAAGCCCGCCGATGAACCCGGCCGTGGACAATCCGGCAGCCGAGAAGACGGCGGACCACGCCAGAGGGATCCACCAGGGGTGTGTCGTCGCGTTGGTCGTCATGTCGCACCTCATTTCCGTTACAGGCGGCGTTCGCCTTTGCCCTTCGGGCGCCCGCCCTCGGGCGGCGCCTCGGTGATCTCGGCCACAATGCTCGTGGTCAGGCAGTCGGCGGCGATGAACTTGGCCCCCTGGCGGTGCAGGGCCGCCAGGCAGGCCTTGCCCGCGGCGTCGATGAAGGTCGCCCCCGTCAGGTCCACGCGGACGATCGGTTCGCGCCGGCGGGCCACCGTCCGCTGCCAGCACGCCTCCAGCTCCCGCACCCACGGCCCTGCCACCTTCCCTTCGAGCTGGAACGTGAGGGCCCCCGCGTTGTCGTGGACGGTGATTCGCAACACGGCTCACGTCCTTTCCTGCGTTTTCCTGCACCCCCCCAAAGCAGGGGCCGTGCCGGCGCAGGCGCGTCGGAGGCGTCTCCTCGCAAGGCAAGGGTTCGTATCGGGTTGCGGACGGAGCGGAACGAGACGCGCCGGAGAAAAGGCGGGGCGCGCCACGCGGGAAGCGCCGCTCTGGCGGCGTAGGCGTCGCCAGGGGGCGCTGCTCGAGCCATTCAGGTTAATCAGCAAAGCTTGCATCCCAAAGTCCCTTTCCTGTCAAGGCCCGGCTTACGTGTTCCCCCCACCAGGCACGGCGTCACCTTCCAAAGGCCACTTATGCCCCATCAGCCGCCGTCGGCGATCTCACGAAGTTCCTTCCGACAGACGACGCTGAAATCCCTGATCGGGTCGAGCCGATCCCGTTCGAAGGTGAGGCGGATTTGCTCGACCGTCATGTTCGGCTTCGCGTAGAGGTCGAAGATTTGGCGGCTGCAGGCTTCAGCCGCGGCCAGCACCGCATCCGTGGCCACGAGCCGAATGCGGCCGGTGATCCCATAGAGTTTCACGAACGTTTCGGGTCGTTCCAGCGAGTGGCCGAGTGCCTCCACGGTCAAACGCGACGCCTCGGTAATGAACTCGCCGTACAGCGCCTCGCGGTCGCGCAGCTTCGCTTCCCGCTCGGCGTGGACCGTCTGCGTGCGCTGAGTGATCCAGGTAGTGACGCTGGTCGCCGTGGCGCCCACCAGGGTCCCGCAAGCCGCCGCTACTGCCGTGATGATGGTTGAGTCCATGGAACCACCGCCTCGCCCAGCGTCTCATGGTCCTTGCTGACCGCTTTCACCCCCGTCAGGTGCGACAGGCCTCGCCGCGAATTCGTCATCCCTGCCCCGTATTCCTGAGAGGGGCGGGTGGACACCAATTCGGATAGAATGCCTGGAACCCTTTCCTTCGCGGGCTGGCCTTGCCATGAACGAAGAACCGACTACGGCCGGCATCCAGCGCTGCCTGGATGCACTGCAAGGGGACTCGGCCGCGGAACCGCTCATCCGGGAACTCCTGGAACGGGCGGTTCGCCGCCTGCGCCTGTTGTGCGCCACGCTCCTGCTGCGGAGCTACCCGCGGCTGACGCAACCGCCCTGTAATCTGGAGACCGACGAGCTGCTCGACGGCGTGGTGGCCGGACTGCTCACGGCCCTCCGGTCGGTCCGCCCCCAGACCGTGCGGCAGTTCTTCGCCCTGGCCAACCAGCACATGCGCTGGCAGCTCAATGACCTGGCCCGCCTCTTAGATAAGCAGCCCCGCGCCGCGCCCTGGCGGAATCCGGGGTTGCGGCCCCGCCCAGCAGCAGCGACTCCTGCCTAGGCCAGGACGCCCGCCGCATGTTGGAGGCGATCGAGGGTTTGCCGGAGGACGAGCGGGAGGCGTTCCAGCTGGTCCGCATCCAGGGGCTGACTCACGCCGAGGCCGCCGGGGTCGTCGGGGTTTCGGTGAAGACGGTGCAGCGGCGCCTGAACCGGGCCCGCCTCCTGCTAGCCGAGCAGCTGGCCGACCTTCATCCGGCCGCGCCCGGCGAAACCCCCGAGTCGCCCGGCGACACCCACGCGCCCTGAGGAGACCCGCCGATGGCCGGCAACCCCGACGTGTTCGCACGGATCGAGGACATGCTCGACTCGGGTCGGACGCCGGAAGAAGTGTGCCGGGATCGTCCGGAGCTGCTTCCCGAGGTCCGGCGGCGGTGGAGGAGTTTTCGCCTCGTTGACGGGGCGATCGCGGCGTTGTTTCCGGACCCGGAGACGGGCCCGGACGCCGACGCGGTCGTGGACGCACGCCGCCCGGCCGACCTGCCGCAGGTTCCCGGCTACCGGGTGGAGGCGTTGCTCGGCCGCGGCGGCATGGGCGTCGTCTATCGGGCGTGGCACCTGCGCCTCAACCGGGCGGTCGCTCTGAAGATGCTGCTGGCCGGCCCCTGCGCCCGGCCGGATGAGCTGGAGCGCTTCCTGCGCGAGGCGCAGGCCGTCGCCGCCCTGCGCCACCCCAATATCGTGCAGGTCTTCAACGCCGGCGAGGTGGAAGGTCGGCCCTTCTTCACGATGGAGCTGATCGAGGGCGGCAACCTGGCCGAGCAAATCCGGGGGGTTCCTCAACCGGCTCGCCAGGCCGCTGCACTGACGGCGACGCTGGCCGAAGCCATCCACGCGGCGCACCAGAGCGGCATCGTGCATCGCGATCTCAAGCCGGGCAACATCCTGCTGACCGCGGACGGCACGCCCAAGGTGACGGACTTCGGCCTGGCTCGGCGGCTCGAAGGCGACGGGGGCCTCACGCTCAGCGGCGCCCCGATAGGGACGCCGAGCTACATGGCCCCCGAGCAGGCGCGCGGCGAGAAGCGGGCGATCGGGCCGGCCACGGACGTGTACGCGCTGGGGGCGATCCTGTACGAGATGCTGACCGGCCGGCCGCCGTTCCGCGCCGAGTCGGCGACGGCGACGCTGCAGCAGGTGGTCGCCGACGAGCCGGTGCCGCCGGCGCGGCTGAACCCGCAGGCGCCGCGCGACCTGGAAACCATCTGCCTCAAGTGCCTGCACAAGGAGCCGCGGCGCCGCTACGCCAGCGCCGCGGCCCTGGCCGACGACTTGCGCCGCTTCGAGAAGGGCGAGCCGATCGCGGCCCGGCCGCTGCGCCGGCTGGAGCGCCTCGCCCGGTGGTCGCGGCGTCGCCCGACGGCGGCGGCGCTGCTCTTCGGCACGTTGTTGGTTGCGACCGCCGTGTTGGGCGGCGCCGGCTGGCTGATTGGGCGGTGGCTTCTCACCGCGCGGGCGGTGGAGGCGGACTTGCGGGAGGCGGACCGGTTGCAACAGGAGTCGGCCTTCTCCGAGGCCGGCGCCGCACTGGAGCAGGCCCGGTCCCGGCTCGGCGACGGCGGGCCGTTCTGGCTGTACCCGGTGGTGGAGGCGGCCCGCCGCGACCACGAATTCCTGGTCCGGCTCGAGACGATCCGCCTGAATCGATCCACTCTGGCCGAGGGGCAGCTCCACCACGGCGCTCTGCTGCGATTCAACAAGGCCCGGGCGGATCGGGACTACGCCGAGGCTTTCCGAGATCAGGGACTGGGCGAGCCTCCCGACGATCCGGAGGGAGTCGCGGCGCGAGTCCGGGCCTCCAAATGGGCCGCCCACATTGTCGCCGCGCTGGACGACTGGGCGGTCTGTGCCGCCAACCCGGCCCGGCAGGATTGGCTGCTGGGCGTGGCGCGCCGGGCGGGCCCCGACCCCTGGCGCGACCGGGTGCGCGCCCTGCGGCCTGGAGAGACGGGAAGGCCCTGGCCGAGCTGGCGCAGGCGGCGCCGCTGGCGGAGCAGCCCCTACCGCTGCTGCTGGCGCTGGGCGAACGGCTGACGGCGACCGGGGAGGACGGGGTCGGCTTTCTCCGGCGCGTCCGGGAGCAATATCCCGACGACTTCTGGGCGAACTTGACGCTGGCCCTGGCGCTGCACGGCCCGGAAAGGCATCCCGGGGGTGAACCCGCGCCGGCCCTGGCCTTTTACGAGAAGGCCCTGAAAATCCGCCCGCAAACGGCCGCCGTTCTGAATGACGTCGGCCTCCTCCAGATCGACAAGTATCGGATCTGGGACGCCGCTACCACTTTGCACGGGCTCGTGAAGAACGATCCCCGGTGCGCTCCGGGCCTGAACAACCTCGGCGTGGCCCTGGAACGCAAGGGTTATTGGCCCCTGGCGGTGCTCACGTACCAGGACGCCCTGGAGATCGATCCCCAGTTGTCGGCCGCCCATTGCAACCTCGGCCAAATCCAGGCCGGTTCGGGGTCCCTGGACGAGGCGATCGATCACTACCGCCAGGCCCTGCGGAGCGACCCCGATTGTGCCCGGGCCCACCACTTGCTCGGTATCGCGCTGGTCGCCAAGGGCCGGTTTGAAGAGGCGGACGACGATTACCCGGAGAGCGTGAAACCCCTCAACAAGTTCCGTGGTCCGGCCCTGGACGAGGCGATGGCTGGTTACAAGCAGGCCCTGGACTGTGACCCCGCGTGGACCCCGGCCCGTAACACGCTCCGCATACCCCCGCAGGATGAGGCCCGACTGAAGGAAGCCATCGACCACTACCGCCAGGCCGTCCGGATTGAGCCTTATTTCGCCTGGTGCCATGGGGCGCTGGGCCAGGCGCTGCTCGCCCGGCATGAGTTCACCGAGGCCGAGGCCGAGATCCGGCGGGGCCTCGATCTGGTCCCCGAGGGGGAAAAGTTCCATGGTAACCTGGAACGCCTGCTGCAGCGCTGCCAGCGCCTGCGCCGCCTGGAGGGTTGTCTCCCCGCCGTCGTCCAGGGAACGGACAGGCCCGTCGCCGCCGACTGCCTCGATCTGGCGGCACTCTGTTTCGCCAAGAGCCACTACGCCACGGCCGCACGCCTCTATGCCGAGGCGCTCGCGGCCAAGCCTCAATTGGCCGAGGACCTCCGCGCCGGCCATCGGTTCAACGCCGCCCGCGCCGCCGCCCTGGCCGGCGGCGATCAGGGCGACGACGCGGCCGGGCTCGGCGAGCCGCAGCGGGAGGACTTGCGCAGGCAGGCGCGGGAGTGGTTGCGACTCGACCTGGCCGACTGGGCCAGAAAGGTGGACGCCGGCACGGAGGCGCCGGAGGCGGACCGCATCCTGGCTCAGAAGACGTTGGCGCCCTGGCGGGACGACCCCGACCTGGCCGGGCTGCGCGACGCGGACGCCCTGGAGAAACTACCCCCGGCCGAGCGGCAGGAATGCCAGGCGCTATGGCAAGAGGTTGAGGCCCTGCTCCGCCGCGCCCAAACGACCAAGTGAGGATCGGGCCAGGGTCCGGCACAAAGAACGGGTCCGGTCATATTCTGAACATGACCGGACCCGATTTGCGTTGCCGCCTTTATTGCGCTACCGGCCGCGGCCGGCTGCGCGGGCCGCGCCGCCGTTGCTTTCCCACGACGCCAGCACCGCCTCGGGGGAGAAATCCTGGGACGGCCCGTCGTAGCGGCGGCGGACGATCGGGTAGCGGTCCAGGCCCAGCGCGGGGATGAGCCAGTCGTGCGTCCGGCACGGCCGGATCAGGACCGGATGCTCATGCACCTGCCGCACGATGTTGAGAGAGGCTTCGTCGCCGAAGTAGCGCAAGGGGTAACGCCGCCGGTCGAACAGCGGGTCCATGTCGCTGAGGGCGTGAAAGCAGTCGCAGCCGTCGCCCTTGCGCGGCCTCTCCGACGGCGTCCACGGCCTGGTAGCCGACGGCGCCAGAATCCAGGAAGGCCTTCTGCGTCACGAAGCGCGTGTACAGCCCACCCCAGATTTCATAAGGGCCCCACATCGACACGCGCTGGCCGGTCCCCAGCACGTGCTCGATCGTCGCGTGCAGGTCCAGGTTCGAGGCCGGTTCGACGCGGAGCCGCCAGACCCGGATGTCGAGCGAGTCCGGCAGCCAGCTGATGGTGTGTTCCTCGACGGCAGGCTGTGCGCCCGGCAGTTCGGTCACTTTGACGACGGTGGCCCACGTGTGGGTGTAGCGGCCGATCCGCGGCGTCGTCTGGGAGCCGAACACGATCAGGAAGTACCGTTCGTTCTGCGGGGCGGGGGCGGCCAGCAACTCGGGGTCGGTGAGGGCGGCCGCCGGCGTCGGCGGCCGAACGGCCAGCGCCCCGCACCCCGAGGCGAGCGCAGCCAGCAGGAGGCATCCGAGCCTGGGGTTGCGCATGCCTCTCCTCTGGGGAGCAAGCCATTCCGGCCACGGAAACGTCGGCGGGGCGCGGAAATGTCTCCACGCCGGCGGAAAAGGCGCGCCCGTTGTCGGCCGGGACGAACGGGATCCCGGCGCCGTCGGCTGAAGGAGCGCATGGAGGCGGCATCTGGAGTCGGCGTGGCGGAGCCTCTACCAGGTATCTTCTCGGCAGAGCCTGCTGCGGCGCTTGAATGGTTTTCCGCGCCGCCACGATGGCGGGCGAAGAAATCCGCCATGCCCAGTCCCAACGCCCGGGCCGTCTGCGCATGGGCCCGGACAAGACGGCGGCCTGTTCCTCCGCCCGTCGCAGCCGAACCGACTAGCCCCACATGCCGGCCAGCACGGATGTCAGGACCGGTCCGGTGAGCATCCGGCCGCTCTGGCCCGTTGAGGCTCGCCGCCCCGACGGCGTCCGGTCCGCCGGCGGCGTCCTCACCCGCGGCGGGAGATGCCGAGCTTCTTCATCTTCTTATACAGCGTGGAGCGCTTCATCCCCAGGCGCGCCGCGGCCCCCTTCGGACCGCCCAGTACCCAGCCCGCCTCGCGGAGGGCGCCCAGGATGTGCTCGCGCTCCGCGTCGGCCAGCGTGACCGCCCCCCTCGCCCCTGACCCCTCTCCCCCGGAGGGGAGAGGGGAGGAAGACGGCTGCAGGTCGCCGGCGGGAACCTGCAGCGACGTTCCGGGGGAAAGGATGACCGCGCGCTCGATGACGTTCTGCAGCTCCCGCACGTTGCCCGGCCAGGGGTAGCGGACCAGCCCCTCCATGACCGCCGACGGTATCGTTTCGATGCGCCGGCCCATGCGCCGGGCGAACCGCTGCGTGAAGTGCCGCACCAGTCGCGGGATATCGTCGGGCCGCTCCCGCAGCGGCGGCAGCACCACCGGGAAAACGTTGAGCCGGTAGTAGAGGTCCTCGCGGAAACGGCCGTCGGCGACCATCTTCGCCAGGTCCCGGTGCGTCGCCGCCGCCAGCCGCACGTCCACCTTGATGGTCTTCGTGCCTCCCAGCCGCTCGAACTCCTGCTCCTGCAAGACGCGCAGCAGCTTGGGTTGCAGCTCAAGGGGGATGTCGCCGACCTCGTCGAGGAACAGGGTCCCCCGGTGCGCCAGCTCGAAGCGCCCGACCTTCTGGCTGACGGCGCCGGTGAAGGCGCCTCTCTCGTGGCCGAACAGCTCGCTCTCCAGGAGGCCCGTCGGAATGGCGGCGCAGTTCAGCTTGACGAAGGTCCGCTCCCGGCGTGGGCTCAGCTCGTGCAGGGCGCGGGCGACCAGCTCCTTGCCGGTTCCGGTCTCGCCGCGGATGAGGACGGTGGAGTCGGTGGGGGCGACGGTTTCGACCTGCTTGAGGACGCGGCGCAGCGCGGCGCTCTCGCCGACGATTTCGCCGAAGTGGTGTTCGGTGCGGACCTCCTCCTCCAGGTACGCCTTCTCCTTGGCGAGCCGGTCCTTGAGCGCCGCGATCTCCTCAAAGGCCAGGGCGTTCTCGACAGCCACGGCCGCCTGATTGGCGACGAGCTGCAGGAAGCCCACGTCCGCCGCGTCGTAGGCGCCCGGCTGCTTACACACGAATACCAGCGCGCCGAGCCGGCGCCGGGCGGTGGTCAGCGGAAGATAGCATAAGCTCTGGACGCCATACGGCTGCAACAGCTCCAGCAACCGCGGCCAGCGCTTCAGCTCGGCCGCGCTCGCGATGATGAGCGGCTGCTGGGTCCGCCACACGAGCCCCGCCGGGTCGTCGTCCGGGGAAAGGACCATCATGGACCCGGGCGGGCTGGGTTCGACGGTCTCCAGGACGTGCCGGCGCATGGTGTTGGTCGCCGCGTCGTGCAGGACCAGGGCGAGCCCATCGAAGCGCACCACCTGATGAAGCCGGCCCGCCAGCTCGTGGAACAGCGCGGGCAGGTCGCGGTGCAAGACGATCGCCTCCGAGACCGCCAGCAAGGCGCGGTACGGGTCGCCGCCGACGACCGCCTGTCCATCGGTAGGAGCGCTCGTCATGGTGATTGCCCTGGTCCGTCCTTCGTCCGGAACCATCCAGTGGTCCACGGTGTCGGGTGTCCGAAGTCGCCTTTATTATGAGGATTTTACGCATTTTCAGGTAAGCGAGCGCCGTGTCAGGCTGCCAGGCAAGGGTTAGCGCACTTCGGGCCGAAACCCCGAAGCGTTTTCAGGGACTACCTGTGGCCGTCTGGAGGCCAGATCAGTTCTTGAGGCCGCCGCAGCCGGGTCGCTGCTGAACGGTAGAGAAAGGGATGTCGCAGATTGCTTTCGGTCGCATCCATCGAGGTGCGCGGCGCTGGCGCCGGCGGCGCACGCAACTTCCCCGGCTGGCCGCGCGACCCGAAGCCGGTTTGCGCGGCCGCGTCCGCCGCGGTCCCTGAACTCGGCAAGACGACGCCCCGCGAACCGGCCAGGCGGGGTCCGCCGTCTCCCACCGGCGCTCGATATGCGCCCATTTCCCCTCCCTTTTGATCTCCCCAGATGGCTTCTCCGCGTGGTACACTCGGCGTCGCCCCGTGTCCCCAGCAGGTGAAGGTGCGCCATGTCCCGGCGTCCGTCTTCCGATCGCACCCCGGCGAGCCGCCGGGTTCATCCCGGCGGTTTTCGCCCCAACGGCGGGCATGGAGCCTCGCCGCTCGCCCCGTCGGGCATTCATCGGCGCCCGACGGCAGTCGAAAAAAAAGTTGAGGTGGACCTTGGCGCGATGGCGCAGGGCCAGCAAAAGTGTGAAATGCCAACGACTTAAGTGTGCGCCAAGCCCCGCGCCATTTGGCGCGAGGGTGGCGCGGGCGCCGGGGCGGCGGCCGGACAGGGCGGGTGTATGGAACAGGAGACGGGCGATCTTCCCGACGGCGCGATTTGCGCCGGGAAAGCGCTTGACTTCCTGGGGGGGAAGCCTAACATCATTAGAATTGTCCCCTGCACACTTGCTCTCGCTCGCGTCGCCCTCCGAAAGCCTGGGGTGCAGACGTTTCTTTGTGCTCAGCAAGGAGTCCGTCATGTCGTCGCAACCCCGCCGCCGCCGTCTGGAGGTGGAGCAAATCGGCGACGTCACCGTCGTCAATTTCATCGATCGTAAGATCCTGGACGAGCAAAACATCCAGATCATCGGCGAGCAGCTGTTCGGCCTGGTGGACGAGGAAGGCTGCCGCAAGCTGCTCTTGAATTTCGGCAACGTCGAGTTCCTGTCGAGCGCGGCGCTGGGCAAGCTGATCACGCTGAACAAGAAGCTCCAGGCCGCCAAGGGCCGGCTCATTCTGTGCAACATCGACCCGCAGATTCATGAGGTGTTCGAGATCACGAAGCTCGATAAATTCTTCAACATTCAGAAGGAAGAGCAGACGGCCCTCCAGGCGTTCTGACGCGGGGGCTGACGGAGGCCCGGGGGGAGGGCGTTCTTCCCGCGGGCGCTCCCGAAAGGCGGCGGCGAGGCGCGTTTCGGGAGGCGGAATGGATTCGCACACGGGGGCGGGGGCTGGACGGCTCGCGGTTCCCGGGGGCGATCTTAGGACGGCAGACCGCATTGCGGAAGGGACGCGACGCATCGGAGGCGCGGTCCTGCCCGGAACGCGATCTTCCCGGCCGCGACGAAGCGGCCATTCGTCAGGAGGCCCCTTCAGTGCTCTTACCCACTTCGGCAGCGATGGATCACCAGCGCGACAGCGGCCTGAACCCGTTCGTGGAGGTCATCCTGGTCAGCGACCCGGCCGAGGCGCGCCGCTTTCAGGATCAGATGGAGCAACACCTGTTGCAGTCCGCCCACGCCAGCCCCCACGAAGTTTTCAGCATCAAGCTGGCCCTCGAAGAAGCGCTCATCAACGCCATCAAGCACGGCAACCAGATGGACCGCTCCAAGAAGGTGCGCGTCCTCTACCGCTGCACCCCCGGCTTTTTCGAGGTGCGCGTGGTCGATGAGGGGAGCGGCTTCGATCCCGGCGACGTGCCCGACCCCACCGCCGTCGAGAACCTCGAACGGCCCTGCGGACGCGGCCTGATGCTCATGCGCCACTACATGACCGAGGTCGTCTACAATAGCAGCGGCAACTGCGTCGCCATGAGCAAGGTCCTCCGCAACGGCAAGAAATAGTGTTCAGTGTTCAGTGTTCAGTGTTCAGCAGGCGTCCCGCTGAACACTGAACACTGAACACTGAACACTGAACACTGTTTATGTCGCAGAACATGATGCAGCAGTACCAGGAGGCGAAGGAGCGCCATCCGGGGATGCTGCTCCTTTTCCAGAACGGCAGCTTCTACGAACTCTTCCACGACGACGCCGTCGTCGGTTCGCGCGTCCTCGGTCTGACGCTGACCCGCCGCGAGAAGACGATCCCGATGGCGGGCTTCCGCACGCAGGACCTCGAAGTTTACCTCTCCCGGCTGCTGCACGCCGGCCATCGCGTCGCCGTCTGCGATCAGGTCGAAGACCCCGCCCTCGCCAAGGGATTGGTTCAGCGCGAAGTCACTCGCGTCGTCACGCCCGGCACCCTCACCGAAGATTCGCTGCTCGACCCGCAGCGGTCCAATTATCTCGTCTCGCTGGCCCCTCCCAGCCCATCCTCCCCCACCCGCGGCTGGGCGGCGGGGAGGGAAGGGAGGGGGGGGCCGGTCGGCGCCGCCTGGGTGGACCTGTCCACCGGGCAGTTCCACGCCGCGGACATTCCGAGAGAAAAACTCGCCGACGAGCTGGGCCGTCTGGCCCCCGCCGAGGTGCTGCACCCCGACGCGTCGGGGCCGGCGGCCGAGACCGGGCCGCTGCTGGCCGGGCTGCGCGAGCTGCTGCCGAACCTGTCCGTCACGCCGCGGCCGGACTGGACCTTCGATCCCGACTCGGCCCGCGCCGCGCTGATGCACCACTTCGGCGTCACGACTCTGGCCGGCTTCGGCTTCGACGACCATCAACCCTGCGTCGCGGCCGCCGGGGCGCTGCTGCTCTACCTGCGCGAAACCCTCAAGGCGGACCTCGGACATCTCACGCAACTGCGGCCGCGCGCGGGCGACCGCTATCTCTTCCTCGACGAGGTGACGCGCCGCAGCCTGGAGCTGACCCGCACCCTGCGCGACGGCGGCCGGGCCGGCTCGCTCTTGGCCGTGATGGATCGGACCACGACGCCGATGGGCGCCCGCCTCTTGCAGGAATGGATTGTCGCCCCGTTGGCCGAGCGTGGCGCCATCGACGCCCGCCTTGACGCCGTGGCCGAGCTGAAGGACGAACACGCCCTGCGCCAGGAATTGCGGGCCTCGCTGAGCGAGGCGTTCGACCTGCAACGGCTGACGGCCCGCGTCAGCACCGGCCGGGCGTCGCCGCGCGACCTGGCCGCCGTCGGCCGCACCCTGGCCCTCTTGCCGCGCGTCAAGGCCAAGATCACGGCCCGCCGCGCGACCCTCTTGCGCGAGCTGGAATCGCGGCTGGAGCTGTGCCCGGATTTGCGCGAGGCGATCGAGACCGCTTTGGTGGACGCACCGCCGATCAGCGCGAAGGAGGGCGGCGTCATCCGGCCCGGCTACGACCCCGTGCTGGACGAACTGCACGCGATCACGAAGGACGGCAAGGAGTGGATCGCCCGCTTCCAGGCGGCGGAGATCACCCGCACCGGCATCAACAGCCTCAAGGTCGGTTACAACCAGGTCCACGGCTACTACATCGAGATCACCCACACGCACGGCAGCCGAGTCCCCGACAATTACGAGCGCCGACAGACCCTGAAGAACGCGGAGCGCTACGTTACGCCGGAGCTGAGAGAGTACGAGGAAAAAGTCCTGACGGCCCAGGAGAAGATTCAGCAGCGCGAGTATGAATTGTTCACGGCCCTGCGCGAGCGCACGGCGGCGCAGACGGCCCGGCTGTTGCAGGCCGGTGAGGTGCTGGCGGCGCTGGACGTGCTGGCGGCGCTGGCCGAGTTGGCGGCGGAACGCAACTACTGCCGGCCGGCCCTGTCCGACGGTGGGGACGGTGCGACCCCGCCCCTGCACGTCCGCGACGGCCGCCACCCCGTCCTCGACCAGACGATGCCGCCGGGCACGTTCGTCCCCAACGACCTGGCGATGGGGCCGGACGAGGGGACAATTCTACTGATTACCGGACCGAATATGGGCGGAAAAAGCTGCTACATCCGCCAGGCAGCGCTATTGACGCTGATGGCGCAGATGGGCAGCTTCGTCCCGGCGAAGGAGGCGGTGATCGGCCTGGCCGACCGCATCTTCACGCGCGTCGGCGCCAGCGACGAGTTGAGCCGGGCGCAAAGCACGTTCATGGTGGAGATGACGGAGGCGGCGAACATCCTGAACAACGCCACTGCACGGAGTTTGGTGATCCTCGACGAGATCGGCCGCGGCACCAGCACCTACGACGGCGTGTCGTTGGCCTGGAGCATCGCGGAGTACCTCCACGATCAGGTCGGCTGCCGGACGCTGTTCGCCACGCACTACCACGAGCTGGCGCAGCTGGCGGAGCGGCTGCCAAAGCTGCGGAATTACAACGCTCTGGTCCACGAGGGGCCGGAGGGCATCGTCTTCCTGCACAAGATCGCGCCGGGCGGCGCCGACAAAAGCTATGGCATCCACGTCGCACAGCGGGCCGGCGTGCCGGCGGACGTGCTGAGCCGGGCGCGCGAGGTGCTGACGGAGCTGGAGACGCACCACGTCAACGCGCCGCCGCGGCAGGCCGGCCGCATCCGCCGGCCGAAGCTGGCGGCCAAGAGCCTGTTTGCCAGCATGGAAGATCCGGTATTGAGGGAATTGCGCGACGCGGAGGTGGAGGCGCTCGCGCCGGAGGACCTGGCGGCGCTGGTGCGGCGGTGGCAGCGGGAGCTGCGGGGGTGAACCGACCACCCCGAAGCGCCAGCGCGGGGTTCACGGCGTCAGCTTCGGGCGAGTACAATAGCGGCGTCGCTGGAGAGAAGGTCGGAGGTCGAGCCATGCAAATTCCAGTGGTCGTCGAGAAGGTAAAAGGAGTGGGCTACCGGGCCAGGAGCGGCGAGCCAATGGTCGAGTCGGCGGAAGGCCCCACGCCGGACGAGGCGCTGCACAAGCTGCGCGAGGCGTTGACGGCCCGCGTCGTCGCCGGGGCCTGGTTGATGCAACTGGACATCCCGGCCGCGGACAACCCGTGGCTGAGAGTCGCCGGCATGTTGGCGGACGAGGACGATGAATCGTTTGAGGAATTCCAGCGCGCCATCGCCGAGAACCGCCGACGAGTGGACGCCGAGGACGCCGAGCCGGACCTGCCATGAGTCTCTACGTATTGGACACGGACACCCTGACCCTGCTCGAGCGGAGCCACCCGGTAGTGCTTCAACACTACAACGCGACGCCGTCGGCGGACCTGGCGATCACGATCATAACGGTCGAAGAGCAGCTAACCGGGTGGTTCGCCCGGCTGCGCCGGGCGAAGCGACCGGACGAGATTGCGCCGCTTATCTCCGGCTGAACGACGCTGTTACGTTTCTCGGCGATGTGAAGATCTTGTCGTTCACGGAACCGGCGGTGCATCGCTTCCAAGCTCTGCTAAGGATGAAGCTCAATGTCGGCGGGATGGATTTACGGATCGCCGCCATCGCCCTGGAGTGCGGCGCGGTCGTCGTCACCCGCAACCTGCGCGACTTCCAGCGCGTACCGGGGCTGGTCGTTCACGACTGGAGCGTCTGACCCTCCCCGGCCAATTCTTGCGAGGTCAACGCCCCCGTGGACCAGCCCGCCGACGAAGCCACCGCCTACCACGAGGCGGGCCACGCCGTGATGGCCCTGGCGCTGGGCCGGCCGGTGGCGCACGTCTCCGTCCGACCCGGCCGCGAGTTCCTGGGGACGTGCGCCTTCGGCAAGGCGGTGTTCCGGCCGTCCGAGGACTGGCTGGAGCGCGAGGCCCTGATCGCCCTGGCCGGCGCGGCCGCCGAGGCGCGGCGCACGGGCGAATACGCTTGGAACGCAGCGGCAAGGGACCAGGTGTATGCCGAGGCGCTGGCCCTGCAACGCGCGGGCGGCGCCCGCCAGGCCAATCGACTCCTGCGCCGGCTGCTGGCCAAGGCGGAACACCTCCTCGCGCGGGAGGAGAACTGGCGGGCGGTCGAACGGCTGGCGGCGGAGTTGCTGCGCCGGGGCGAGATCAGCGGCCGGACGGCCCGACACCTGTACGAGCAGAGCCTGCGCAAAGACCGCTGAGGCGTCAGCCCGGCGCCGGCTCGATCTCGCAGCCGACCGGGCCGAGCGATTTGCCGTCGGAGTCGCGCACCTCGTGGAAGGTCTGGATCTGGTCGGCCTTCAGCTCGGCCACCTCCCTCGGCCCCGTCCAGACGACGGCCCGGCCGGAGGTGTGCGCCTCGAACATGTATTCCACGGCCCGCTCGGCGTTGCAGCCCAGCGCCTTGCACAGCACCTCGACCACGAATTGCATCGAGTGGTGGTCGTCGTTCAGCAGGATGACGTGATACGGCGGCACCCGGCGCGTGTGAATGTCTTCACGCTCCCTGGGTTTGGTCGTGGTCCCCGTATCCGACAAATGCGGCGTGCGGCTCATGTTCAGGCTCCTGGCCGGGACAGTGGACGTGCCCAGCGATATTTTACCACGCGGCGAGCGCCGCGGCCTGCCCGGAAAAATCGCGCCGTCGCGCGGCTTTCGGTGGGACGGCGCCGCGCCGGTCGTTATAATTCGCGGATAGACTTGCACGACCGGGCGAGGAGCCCGTACCGATGAACGGCGCCGGGTCCATCTTTCTCGACTTCCAGCTGCCCACGGCCGCCACCTGGTTCTACTTCTCCGGGTTGCTGGCCGTGGCCCTGTTCGTGAAATTCTCGCGCCTGCTCAGCGTGCGCAACTGGGACGTGCTGACGCTCTTTCTGTTCGCGCCGGGCTTCTTGCTGCTGCTGGAGTCGCACGGCGACAACCGCTGGGGCTACGCCTGGCTGCTCATCACGTCGGGCTATTTCTTCCTGCGCTGCCTCGGCGACCTGGCCCTGGTCCGCCGGCCGGCCCTCGGCCCGAACATGAACCTGTCCGGTCTGGCCTGCCTGGCCGCCGCCCTGTCCGCCAGCCTCATCGCCGTGGCCGTGCAGAACCCGCGCACCCCGAATCCGGCGGGCGATTCCGCCCGTTCCCCGATCGACGAGACGCTGGTCAATCCGAAGACGCTGGAGAAGACGCCGGCGGAAGTCGTCGGGTTCACCGTCCCCATCGGGGCCGCTCGCGCCCTGGCGCTTCTGTGCCATCTGTCGGTGGCGGTGGGCCTGGTGCTGATCGGCTGGAAGCACTTCGCCGACGTGCTTTCCGGCATGGCGGCGGCGACGTTTTACCTCCTTTTGCCCTACACCTATCTTCTGACGCCGAACTCGGCGCTGGGGCTGGGCCGCTGGGACATGGTTTGGCCGATGGCGTGGATGGTGTGGGCGGTGTTCTGTTACCGCCGGCCGGTGCTGGCCGGCGTGTTCCTCGGCGTGGCGGCCGGCGGCGTGCTGCTGCCGGTTTTGACGCTGCCGGCGTGGCTGAGCTTCTACCGCAAGCGCGGGGCGGGGCGGTTCTTCCTGACGTTCGCGGTCGCCGGCGGGCTGACGCTGGCGGCGGCGGCCGGCGTGCTGTGCGCGGTCGGCCTGCCGCAAGACTGGAGTTCGTCCGAGGCGCTGGGCCGCTGGCTGGCGTGGCTGCCGCCGCCGACCAACGCTCACGGCGTCTGGCAGGGCGTTTACTGGGTCTACCGCCTGCCGGTGTTCATCGCCTACGCAGCGTTCGTGATCGGGACGCTGTTCTGGCCGACGCCGAAGAACCTGGCTCATGTCCTGGCGCTGTCGGCGGCCGTGCTGATCGGCATCCAGTTCTGGTGCGCCGACAATGGCGGCGTCTACGTGTTGTGGTACCTGCCGTTTTTGCTGCTGCTGGTGTTCCGGCCCAACCTGACGGCGGCGCAGCCGCCGCCGACGCGCGAGGACTGGATGAAGCGCATCGGCCGGCGCTGTACGCGGGTGTTTTTGCGGCTGTTCCGGCGGCGGAAACCGGCGCGGGTGGCGTGAGGGGACGGAGCGGGCCTTGACGGAGAGGGCGCAAGGAGAAGCGGTGAACCCGTCGTCGCGCCCGCGGTTGACTCGGCGGAGAAAGGAGCGCCGCCATGCAAATCCTCTGGCGCTGTTTCGGCCAGCAACCCCGACTGACCTCCCTGGAATCCCTGCCGTTCTCGCCCGGCGTGGAACACGGCCCCCGGCCGGGCGACCGCCGCGACTCCTACGAGCGCATCGTGGCCCACGAACCGCCGGGCGACCCGGCGCCGGACGGGCCGTACCGACGGCTGGCCCGGGCGGTGCGGGTCTACGAAATCTTCCCGCCGGCGCTGGTCTCCGGCGTTCTGCCCCGCGCCCCCCTTCAGGTCGGCGATACTTACGGGATCTGTTATCACTTCATACCGGGATGGGACCTTTTCTTCGGCGGACGGGTGACGGACTCGTTCGACGGGCCGGCCGACGGCGTATGGCAGGCGGGGTTCACGTTCCGCACCTTGCGCGGCCATCCCGAGCTGGGCGAGGAGACGTTCTTCGTGGAGAAGGACGCGGGCAGCGGGGCGGTGCGGGTCGGCCTGCGGTCGTGGTCGCGGCCGGGGCTGTGGTTGACGCGGCTGGCCAGCCCGTTCGTTCGCCGGGTGCAGGTCCGGGCGTGCCACGCCGCGCTGGACCACCTGGAACAGACGGCGAACGGCTGCGTCGCTAAACCTGTTGCTCCTTCGGGGCGATCATTCTAAGATGATGTCCGAGCGACCCGGCCGCGCCGGCGTCGCGTTCGCAACGGCCGCCTTAGCTCAGTGGTAGAGCGCCGCTTTCGTAAAGCGGAAGTCCAGGGTTCAAATCCCTGAGGCGGCTCTTGGTTCATCCACAAGACGGCGTTCCGAGAGGGAGTTTATGATTCTCCAATCGGAAACCCACGACCTGGATACGCCGACCGGGATGATGCGGACCTACCTCTACCGCCCGGTCGCGGCAGGCCGCTATCCAGGCCTGGTTCTGTTCTCGGAGATCTTTCAGCAGACCGGCCCGATCCAGCGCACCGCGGCGTTGCTGGCTGGCCACGGCTTCGTCGTCGCCGTGCCGGAGATCTTCCACGAGCTGGAGACGCCGGGGACCGTGCTGGCCTACGACTCTGCCGGCGCGGATCGGGGCAACCGGGACAAGATATCCAAATCGACGGCCGCCTACGACGACGACGCGCGGGCGGCCCTGCGCCTCCTCGAGTCCCACTCTGCGTGTACGGGGAAGCTCGGGACGATGGGGATCTGCATCGGCGGACATCTCGCCTTCCGCGCCTCCATGAACCCCGAAGTCCTCGCCGGCGCCTGTTTCTACGCGACCGACATCCACAAGCGCAGCCTCGGGCTGGGCACGAACGACGACACCCTCGACCGGATGGGCGGCATCAAGGGCGAGATGATGATGGTCTGGGGACGGCAGGACCCCCACGTGCCGGAAGAGGGGCGGCGGCTGATTCAGGCCCGGATGTCTGAGGCGGGCGTGCTGTTTACCTGGCACGAGTTCAACGGCGCCCACGCCTTCCTGCGCGACGAGGGGCCGCGCTACGACCCGGCGCTGGCGCTGACGTGTTATCGGATGGCAATCGATCTATTTAAGCGAAAACTCGGGGAAGGCGACATCCCATCGGAGCCGCGACCGTAAGGGAGCGGTCTTCGCTAACACCACTCCCTTACGGTCGCGGCTCTGACAGTCGTGGCTCCGATGGGCGCGGCCCCGATTCACGGCGTCCGGTAGCCCATCAACTCCAGGAACTCCCGCGCCGACACGATCCGCACCCCGTTGCTCCGCGCCTGCTCCTTGAGCTTCTTGAGGCTGTCCGACGCCGGCGTCCCCTCCTTCACCTCGGTGTCGTCCCCCAGGATCAGGTAGTCCGTCCCCACCGTCAGCCGGCCCTTGACGTCCCCGCTCTGCGGGTCCATGTAACCGTCCACCAACACGTTCTGACGCTTCAGCAGACGCTCGAACTCCTCCAGGTCGTCCCCCTTCGACCCGTGCATGTCGATGCGACCCGCGATCACCACATGCTGCTCCCCGCCCGGCCGGAAGATCGGGTTGTACAGATAGTCGCCCGGCAAAATCGGATCTTTGAACGAGTCCTTCACGCTCACCACCTGCGCCTGCGACAGGTTGTCGCCGACCACGTTCAGCACCTCCAGCGTCCCCTTGCTGGCGGCCAGCGGCCGGCCGTCGGGGCCTTGGCCGTGGATGCTGAACGTCAGCCCCGGCCGGACGCCCTCCGCCGTGCCGAGGTTGATGAACGGCTGCTTGCCCGAACGGTCCATGCGAACGATCTTCCAGTCCGTCGGGATCGGCTTGCCCTCCGACGGCGTATCCTGGGTCTTCTGGTCCGCCAGCGCGAGCCGCTCGTTCAGCTCGTTCAGCCGGCCCTGCATCTCCTTGATCGTCTGCTCCCGCGCAGGACGACGGCGTGTTCCTTCTTGACCGCGTCCGCCTTGTCCGCCCCCGCGTCCGCCACCTTTTGCAGCGCGTCTTTCAGCTGGGTGCGCACGTCGGCGTTGTCCTGGTCCGCCTTGGCCCTGTCCGCCAGGTTCGCCGCGGTCAGGTCGGCCAGCCGCTTCTCGTAGTCCTTCTTGAAGTCGCCCTTCTCCTTGTCGCTGTTCGCCGCCGCGGCGAGCGCCTCGTTCTTGGCCGTCGCGGCGTCCGTCGCCTGCTTCTGGTAATAGTCCGCCAGCGCCTGCATCCCCTTGAAAGCGTCCTCGTACGAAATGTTCGGACGCATCGTGTCCTTGTTCCAGGCCATCGTCGCGGCCTGGATCGTCAGCGCCTTGTTTTTGTCCTCTTTGGCGATCGTGAATTTCCTGGCTTCTTCCTTGGCGATCAGGTCGGCGACCAGGGGCTTGTCCGCAGGCTCGGCCCCCTTGCTGCCCTTGCCGAGCGTGCCGCTCGTATATTCGCCGTACAGCACGGCCAGCAGCTGGTCGTAGGTCTGGGACTTGTCGTTGTTGGGGTCGGTGTGCTGGTCCATGCCGTCCGTCGCGCCCAGCCAGGTGCGGGCCAGGAGCGCCTGGAACTGATACCAGTCGGCCTGGGCCTTGGCGTCCTTCGCCAGGTTGTCGGCCTGGGTCGCCTTGGCCGTCAGGTCGGCCTGCTGGCTGAACCCGTAATAGGTCGCAACGCCCAGGCCGACGCTGGTGAGGATGAAGAAGATCAGGGTGACGACCAGGCCGACGCTGGATTCGCGCCGGACGTTTTTTCGCGCCATGATTGCGACCTCGCGGACGGAGGGTGAAAGGCTTCGAGAAGGGCCGCCGGACGGCGGAGCGCCGGCGAGAAGACAATGCTCTCTGTTATCCAGTGTAAAAGATCCGGCGGGCCTGTCAATCAAATTGGCGGGGCAAGCAGGGCGAGAAAGGGCCGACGCGAAGGGGCTGCGGATTGTAACGGCGCGAGGCCGGCGGCCGGCGCCCGCATTTCCCGATCAACCCCCACATCTTCCCTCCTTCCGCTTTCGCCGTGTGCCATGCTTTCGCGGCCCTTCGGCGGCTTGTCCCGTCCTCCCGAGCGTGCTGGGCCGCGAAAGCATGTCGGTCGCCGACCCCATGCTTTCGCGGCCCCCACGATCCGGGAAGGCGGATGCAGTCGGCGACGGCCGCGAAAGCATGGCACCCATAAGCCCGCCTCAATATGCCAGAATCGCCCCGCGCACCCTCCCTTCCGCTTTCGCCCAAATCGCTCTTGACAGGCCCCCCCATGCGGCCATAGACTTCCGGGTAGATAGTTTCCCCAACCGATGTACTCCACCACCTCCCGTTCCCGGATCGAACCACTGTCCGCCGCTGGTCGCGAGGAATGGGCCGAATCGATGTCCGCCGGCGCACGGTTCCGGCGCGCTCCGTTCTATTTTCCACGGCCGATGCGCCGCGCTCCCCCTGATGAAGCATGTAGCGTCATGCCCTCCGGTCCCAAGTCTGGTACGATCTATCTGGTCGATGCGCATTCGCTCATCTTCCAGGTCTTCCACGCCATTCCCGGCATGACCAGCCCGACCGGCCGGCCGACCAACGCCGTCTTCGGCTTCGTCCGCGACCTGATGTTCCTCCGCCGCAAGAAGCCGGACTACCTCGTCTGCGCCTTCGACCGGCCGGAGCCGACGTTCCGCAGCGACCTTTACCCGGATTACAAGGCCCACCGCGACCCCGTTCCCGACGACCTTGTCTCCCAGCTGCCGCTCATCGAGCGGGCCGTCGCGGCGCTGAACATCCCCGTCGTCAGCCATCCGAGATACGAGGCCGACGACGTGCTGGCCACCCTGGCGCGGGCGGCCTCGAAGCGCGGCCTCGACGTTTATCTCTGCACCAGCGATAAGGACTGCCGCCAGCTCATCGACGACCACATTCGTCTCTACAACCTGCGCAAGCATCAGGAGTTCGGCCGGGCCGAGTTGCTGGCCGACTGGGGCGTGACGCCCGAGCAGGTGGTGGACCTTCAGTCCCTGGTCGGCGACGCGGTGGACAACGTGCCGGGCGTGCCCGGCGTCGGCGTCAAGACGGCGGCCAAGCTCTTGCAGGAATTCGGCACGCTCGACAACCTGCTGGCCAACGTCGATAAGGTGGCCGGCGCCAAGCGGCAGGAGAACCTCAAGGCGGCGAAGGGCGTCGTGGACCTGAGCCGGCGGCTGGTGCGCCTGGCCGACGACGTGCCGGTCGCGCAGGACTGGGACGCCTGGAAGCTGCGCGACATCGACGCGCCGAAGATGCTGGACTTGTGCCGCGAGCTGGGCCTGCGGACGCTGGCGAATGAGGTCCGCGACGTTGTGGCATGGTCTGGAGACCCTGCCACAACGAAATCGGCCGGGCCGGTCCAGGCGACGCTGTTCCCTGACGACGAGGCGGCGTTCCCGTTCGGCGCCAATGTCGGGGCCGCGACCGTCGGAGCCGCGACCGTAAGGGAGCGGGATGAAGACCGCTCCCTTACGGTCGCGGCTCCGACGCCGACGGTGGCCGTGCCGTGGTTCCAGGACTACCACCTCGTCGATACCGAGGAGAAGTTCGACAAATTCCATCGCCATTTGGTCAGGCAAGAACGCTTCGCCTTCGACCTGGAGACGACGAGCCTCAGCCCGCTGCAAGCGGCGATCGTCGGCCTGGCGTTCAGCTGGGAACCGGGCGAGGCGTGGTATGTGGCGGTGCGCGGGCCGGAAGGTTCGCCGCTGCTCGACCCGGACGCGACGCTGGATCGGCTGAAACCGATCTTGGAAGATCCGAAAATTGCCAAGCTCAACCAGAACATCAAGTACGACCTGTTGGTGCTGCGCGGCAAGGGCGTTGAGGTGCGGGGCGTGTCCGGCGACCCGATGGTGGCGGATTATCTCTTGCGTTCCGGCGAACGAAGTCATAATCTTGAGGAACTCGCACGTCGGTATTTGAATCACCCGGTGATCCCCATCGAGGATTTGATCGGCAAGAAGAGCAAGAAACAGCCGCAGCTGCGCATGGATCAGGTTCCCGTCGAGCGCGTGGCGACCTATTCCGGCGAGGACGCCGACGCGGCCTGGCGCCTGGCCCTGCACCTGGAATCGGAGCTGGACGGGCCGCCGCTCCGCACGCTCTACGACGAGGTGGAAGTCCCCCTCATTGAGGTGCTGGCCGAGCTGGAGTACAACGGCATCCGCCTCGACGTGCCGCTCTTGCGGCGGCTGAGCGCGGACATGGCCCGACAGCTGGAGAAGATCGAGAAAGAGATCTACGAACTGGCCGGGCGGCCCTTCAACATCGGCTCGCTGCCGCAGCTGCGGAAAATCCTCTTTGAGGAGCTGAAATTGCCGGTGCAGGGCAAGACGGGCGTGACCGGCGCCCCCAGCACCGATCAGGAATCGCTGGAGAAGCTGGCGGCGCTGGACGTTCCGGGCAGCCAGCTGCCGCGGAAGATCCTGGAGCAGCGGCAGATCGCCAAGCTCAAGAGCACCTACGTGGACGCCCTGCCGGAGATGGTCAACCCGGACACGGGCCGCATCCACGCCTCGTTCAACCAGACGGTGGCGGCGACGGGCCGGCTCTCGTCCAGCGATCCGAACTTGCAGAACATTCCGGTGCGGCGGGACCAGGGCAAGGAAATCCGCCAGGCGTTCCTGCCGGCCGAGGGCTGGGCGCTGCTGACAGCCGACTATTCGCAGATCGAATTGCGCCTCCTGGCCCACTTCACCGGCGACGAGGTGCTGCAAAGGGCCTTCGCCGAGGACCGCGACATTCACGCGGCGGTGGCGTCGCAGATATTCGGGGTCGAAGAAGGGCAAGTGACGGCCGAGATGCGCCGCATGGCCAAGACGGTCAACTTCGGCGTGATCTACGGCATGAGCGGCCACGGCCTGGCCGAGCGGCTGCACATCCCGCGCGAGGAGGCCAACCGCTTCATCGACGCCTACTTCGCGCGGTACCCGAAGGTGCTGGAATATCAGGCTCGTCTCCTGAAGGAATGCCGCAAGACCGGCTACGTTTCGACGATCCTGGGCCGCCGGCGGCGGATCGAGGGGGTGCGGCCGCATTCGACGTATCCGCAGCGCAACCAGCCCGAGCGCGAGGCGATCAACATGGAGATCCAGGGGTCGGCGGCCGACCTCATCAAGCTGGCGATGCTGCACCTCCACCATCGGCTGAGGCGCGAAAAACAGCGGTCGCGGATGCTGTTGCAGATTCACGACGAACTGGTCTTCGAGGCGCCGCCGGACGAGCTGAAACCGCTGGCCGCTCTGGTGCGGGAGGAGATGACAGCGCCGCTGGAGAAGGAGCTGGGCCTGCGAACGCCGCTGAAGGTGGACCTGGCGGCGGGGCCGAACTGGCTGGACGTGGAAGAAATCCATTAGTAGTCCTATGGGACCTATAGGTCCTATAGGTCCCATAGGACCCTCCGTGGCTCAACAACCGCTGGTCGTGGGACTTGTAGGAGGCATCGGCGCTGGCAAGAGCCGGGTGGCGGAGGCGTTCGCCCGGCGCGGCGCCATCGTGATCTCCGGCGACGCGCTCGCCCATGAGGCCCTGCGGCAGCCGGAAGTCAAGGAACAGGTCGTCCGCCGCTGGGGCCGCCGGATGCTGGACGACAACGGAGAGGTGCAACGTCGTCTTTTGGCCGCCGTGGTTTTCGCCGACGCGGACGAGCGGCGGGCGCTGGAGGCGATGGTTCACCCGTGGATCAAGGGCCGCATCCGCGAAGCGGTGGACGCGGCCCGCGCCGACCGATCGGTTCGGCTGATCGTGCTGGACGCGGCCGTCATGCTGGAGGCCGGCTGGCACGACGTTTGTGACCGGCTGGTGTTCATTGAGGCGCCCCGAGAGGCCCGGCTGCGGCGCGTGGCCGGGCAACGCGGCTGGACGGCGGAGGAGCTGGAGGCGCGGGAGGCGGCGCAGTTGCCCTTGACGGCCAAGGCCGCGCACGCCGATCATGCCCTCGACAACTCCGCCTCTCTGGATCACCTGGAACGCCAGGTGGACGATTTGGTGCGGCGCTGGGGCCGGGCCGACGAGCCGGCCCCGGCGGCGCAAGTTTGAAGGACCGATTCATTCCCCTGGATACCTGCCGCTGGCGACCGCTGTCCGGCCCACCCACAACACCATATCGGTGGGCCGGGCGGCAGCAGACAGGGCGCACGCCCCGGACTGCCCCGCATCCCGAGCCAGCCGCCCGCCTGGAAGGAGACGACTGACATGACCGAAGCCAGGAGCCGACGCGAACCGACCGCCCGAACCCGCACGCGGACCAAAACCGACTCCGCCGCCGACGGCGTGGTCTCCACCGAGGAGGATCGCGCCACGGTGCTGACCGAGGCGGAGCCGGAGGGCGAACCGACGACGGCCGAACCCGCCGCCGAGGCGGACGGCGCCCCCGCGCCGAGCCGATCGCGCCGCCGACCCCGGCGCCCGCCCCGCAGCGCCGCGAGCCGATGGACGACGGCCCGTACGGCTTCGACGAGGAGATCAACAACCGCTACGAGGAGATCAAACGCGGCAGCACGCACATCAGCCAGCTGCAGCAAATGACCATCCCGCAGCTGTTGAAGGTCGCCAAGGAAGAGGGGCTGACCGAGTACACCGGCCTCAAGAAACAGGACCTGATTTTCAAGATCCTGAAAGAGCGCGTCAAGCAGAACGGCCTGATGTTCGGCGACGGCACCCTGGAGGTGCTGCCCGACGGCTTCGGCTTCCTGCGCAGCCCCGACTACAACTACCTGCCCTGCCCCGACGACATCTACATTTCGCCGTCGCAGATCCGCCGCTTCGGCCTGCGCACCGGCGCCGTCGTGGCCGGCCAGATCCGGCCGCCCAAGGAGAACGAGCGCTACTTCGCGCTCCTGCGCGTCGAGGCCATCAACTACCAGGATCCGGACATCCTGACGCAAAAGGTCGTCTTCGACGACCTGACGCCGCTGCACCCCAACAAGCGGCTGAACCTGGAGACGGAGCCGAACGAGATCAACATGCGCGTCATGGACCTCGTGACGCCGATCGGCAAGGGCCAGCGCGGCCTGATCGTCGCCCCGCCGCGCACCGGCAAGACGATCCTGCTCCAGAAGATCGCCAACAGCGTCCTGAAGAACCACTCGGAATGTTACGTCATCGTACTGCTGATCGACGAGCGGCCCGAGGAAGTGACGGAGATGGAGCGCAGCGTCAAGGGGACGTACTGCGAGGTGGTCAGCTCGACGTTCGACGAGCCGGCGTCGCGGCACGTGCAGGTCAGCGAGATGGTGATCGAGAAGGCCAAGCGGATGGTGGAGTACGGCACGGACGTGGTGATCCTGCTCGACTCGATCACGCGGCTGGCCCGCGCCTACAACACCGAAGTTCCGCACTCCGGCAAGATCCTGACCGGCGGCGTGGACGCCAACGCCCTGCACAAGCCGAAGCGCTTCTTCGGCGCGGCGCGCAACATCGAGGAAGGCGGCTCGCTGACGATCCTGGCCACGGCCCTGATCGACACCGGATCGCGGATGGACGAAGTGATCTTCGAGGAGTTCAAGGGCACGGGCAACATGGAGCTGCACCTCGACCGCCGGCTGGTGGACAAGCGCGTCTGGCCGGCCATCGACGTGAACCGCTCCGGCACCCGCAAGGAAGAGCTGCTGCTGGACCCGGAGGAGCTGCGGCGGACATACATCCTCCGCAAAGTCCTCAGCGACATGAACCCGGTGGAGGCGATGGAGCTGCTCATCAACCGCATGGGGCGGACCAAGAGCAATGCGGAGTTTTTGATGAGCATGAACCTGGGGTGAGTGTGCTACCTGGCAAGGAGGCGATGATGGGCATCTTGTGGTATGTCTGCACGGCGCCGCTCTGGGCCGCGCCCCTGTGGTCCTGGATGAATCAAAGCCCGACGTACAGCGTGGAGTGTTCCGTCACTGAGGTCTTTCCCGACGGCGGGAAGACCCCTTCGGGGAGCTTCACGGTCGTGCTAACCCCAAGCGGTCAGACGGGCGCCCTGAAGGGCGTGACCTGGCTCGAAGGAACCTGGCATGGCGATCCGACTCTTTCCGTCGGCATAAAGGCCGTTGACATGGGCGGAGGCAAGTTCCCCCTGGACTTGGAGATCGCGAACCGCATTGAAATCTTGGACTATGGCGACGGCATTCGGGGGAAGGAGAGCTGCCTCGGGTGTTCCGGCGAAGCGAGGGACGACTTTGTCTTGCACCTGGACAAGGCCGACGACTTCGGCGGACACTACGAGTTTGCGTTTCACAGGAAGGGCGGCCGCTGGGCCGCCGCATGGCGCGAATGGATGGCAACGGCCGGCCTTCGATGAGCATGAATTTGGGGTAAGAAGGCGCCCGCAACTTCAAGGAGGATGAAATGAAAACCTGGATGGGTTTGGTCGCGGCGGTGCTGGGGTTGATCGGGTCCGCGTCCGTGTCTGGAGGGGACAAGGGTGCGGATGTCACGGCGCACATGTACCGCATCGAACTCAGGGTGACCGAGTACGGCCAGGACGGCGAAATCAAGGCTCGCAACTCGCCTACAGTGTCAACGGTGGAGGGCCGTCCGTGTTCGTTCCTGGTCGGCGGGGAAGTGGCGATCCCGACCGAAGACAAGAAGGTTGAGTTCTTGGAAACCGGCGCTTCCCTGAGCATGATCGTGCAATCCGTGGGGGGCGGCAAGGTTCGGCTGGACGCCACGGCCCAGAACAGCTGGCTGGAGCCGGCCCCGAAGCCCAAACTTCACCTTCGCAGCAACACGCTGCGAACCATTGAGACGGTGCGGCTGGGAGAACCCTTGCTGGTGGAGCTGGAGAACGGCCCCGATGACGGGGGCAGCCGCGTGTTTGAGATCACGGTGCGGGAAGCCGATAAGGCGGACCAGTGAGCCTATGCCCACCATCATCGAAGGCACGTTCGCGCCGCCGCCGGGCCGCTTCGCCCTGGTCGCGGCGCGTTTCAATTCCGCGATCGTCGATCCGCTCGTCGCCGGGGCGCTCGACGCGCTGAAGCGGCACGGCGTCGATGACAGCGCCGTCGATCTGGTGCGCGTGCCGGGGTCGTTCGAGATCCCTTTGGTGGCGCAACGGCTGGCGACCAGCGGCCGCTACGCGGCCGTGATCTGCCTGGGCGCGATCATCCGCGGCGACACCGACCATTACGACCACGTCGCCGGCCAGGCGGCGGCCGGCGTGGCGCGGGCGTCGCTGGACACCGGCGTGCCGGTCGTCTTCGGCGTGCTGACGTGCGACACGCTGGAACAGGCGGTCAACCGGGCCGGCGGCAAGGCCGGCAACAAGGGCTTCGAGGCGGCCCTGACCGCAATCGAGATGGTCAACCTGCTGCGGCAGCTGCCGGGGGAGTGATATCAGAAGCCCGCCGTAAGGGAGCGGGGAGAAGACCGCTCCCTTACGGCGGGCTTCTGATATCATTCCGGTTTCGGGATGATCCGCACGTCCACCGGCTTGCCCACCTCCACCTTCACCCCCGTCGGCTTCAGTTCGCCCGTCTTCGCGTCGATGGCGAACACCACCAGGCTGTCCGAATCCTGGTTCGCCGTGACCGCCCACGTCCCCGTCGGATCGACGTTGAAGCCGCGCGGCACCTTGATCCCCTCGTGCTGCTCGCCGACGTAGGCCAGCTTCCCGGTAGCCGAATCGACGGCGAACGTCGCCACGCTGTCGTGGCCGCGGTTCGTGGCGAAGACGAACTTGCCGGAGGGGTGAACCACCACTTCCGCGCACGAGTTGCCCGTCGCGTCCGCCCCCTTGGGCAGGGTCGAAAGCGTCTCGATCTCCGTGAGGACGCCGTGATCGGCGTCGTAGCGGAAGCCGGTGATCGACGAGCCTAGCTCGTTGACGACGTAGGCGTACTTGTAATCGGGCGTGAAGGCGATGTGGCGTGGGCCGGCGCCGGGGGCCAGGTCGGCGGACGGCGGCGTGTTCGGCGTGAGCTTGCCCTTCTCCGCGTCGTACTTGTAGATCAGCACCTTGTCGAGTCCGAGATCGCACACCAAGGCGAAGCGGTTGGCGGCGTCCAGGGCGCAGCAGTGGGCGTGCGGCCCCTCCTGTCGCTTGGGGTCGGCCCCCTTGCCCGCGTGCTGCACGAAGTCGGTGTGGTCGCCGACGCGGCCCTTCTCGTCGATCGGCAGGACCACCGTGCTGCCGCTGCCGTAGTTGGCCGCCAGGACGTGCTTGCCCTCCTTATCGACGATGAGATGGCACGGCCCCGAGCCGACCGACGACTCCTGGTTGAGGAACGTCAGGTCGCCGGTCTTGGGGTCGAGGGCGAAGGCGCTGATCGCGCCGCTCTTCTGATTGGGGACTTCGTTGACCGAGTAGAGGAACTTGCCGCTGGGGGCGACGGCCAGGTAGGACGGGCTGGCCGATTCGGCGGCCAGCGCCTTGTTGGACAGCTGGCCGGTCGCCGCGTCGAGGTCGAAGCGGTAGATGCCCTTGCTGTCGGATTTGCCGCCGGTGTAGGTGCCGACGTAGACCCAGCAGGTTTTGGATGGCTTCGGCGCCGGGACCGCCGATTCGGCGAACGCCGCCGCCGGGACGAGGAGAGAGGACGCCAGCGCGAGCCAGCTGGCCGCCGACCGTTTGGGGATCGCCATCGGATGGCTCCATGAACAGGGGGGGAAAGGGGGGGCGCCTGTCTGGATAGATATGAAACGGGCGCCGGACGGCCATCGGCCCCTCGGCGCCCGCCGTCCCCCGCGTCCCCGCCTCACGACATCGACTCGGCCCCCAGTCGGCGAGACCGGTACGTGACGACCGGCGGAAAGAGCTGGCTGCCGAACCAGCCGCCGCCGGTGCACAGGCAGAAGCAGGCGGCCACGGTCAGGGCGGCGATTTCCGGTGTGGCGCGGTTGAATTGAAACAGGACCACCATCAGGAAGAACGAGGCCAGCAGGCCGACGAACAGGCCCTGTTTGAGGCCGCTGGCTGTGTTGTAGCCCGCCACGGCGCCGCCGATCAGCACGGCCAGCGCCTGGATTTCCCAGGTCACCACGCGATCCTGCCACCAGCCGTCCGAGGTGAGCCGGCCCGCGCTGAAGTCGATGAGGAAGTTGAAGACGGCGGCGGCGGTCATGTAGCCGGCCGCGGCCACGACGGCGCCGAGCAGCACCCGGAACCAGGCCACGCGGCCGGTGAGCAGCTGCCGCCGTCGCGCCACCCCCGCCTTGCGCGCGGCTGCGCCGGACGGGCCGGCCCGTCGGTCTGCACCGGCCGCCAGATCGTGTAGCCGATCCAGCCGCCGAACGTCCCGAACGCGATGTGGAGCAGCGGCACGCCGATCAGCGTCAGCGTCGTGACCGTCGGCACGAAATTCGGATGCAAAAGCGGGTCCAGCAGCACCGACAGCACGCCGTTCCAGACGCCGACCAGGCCGCCGAGCATGACGCCCCGCTGCTGGCCGCCGCCGGCCAACATGCCGCCGGCCGTCAGGGTGAGGACTTGCAGGATCTGCAAAAACATCAACCCGGACACGCTGGTCCAGGTCCAGTTGACCAGGCCCTGGCTGTTCAGCACTTCGAGCAGGCCCAGGAGCAAATGTTGCAGCGCGAAGTAGAGTCCCTGCGCCAGCACCAGGCCGATGAGGATGCGGCCCCACGGCGTCTGCTGCCAGCGGGCGGCCGGCTCGCGGGTGGTCTTGGGCCGTGGGCCGCGGAAATCGTACAGCAGCCGAACGCCGCACGTGGGGCATTGCAGCCGCTGGTCATACGAACCGGCGCATTGCGGACAAACCATCGCCATGGCTACGTCACCTGACAGGCGAGGGAAGAGATCCGTTGAGGGTCAAGTTCGGCCGCCGGCGCGTCCGTCCGAAGCGGGGGTGCGCTTGCGGCGGGCGACGGACTGTGGCAAGCTGGCGGCTGCGGCGCGCCCGGCGAAAGGCGAGTCGCGCGCCGCAGGCTGGGGGGAGGCCGTCCCTCGGTGTAAATATAGGTCATCTTTTCGCGCCGTGCGCCCAGGCGAGCGGCCGGCGTGAGCCGGCTGATAAGGTTCATCGGCCGGCCCACGCCGGCCGCTCGCCGACAACCGGGAGGAACCGAACGATGGCGACTGCTGCCATACTGGCCGTCGATCAGGGCACGACCAGCACCCGCGCGGTGGTGTACGACGCGGCCGGCCGCGCCCTCGGCGCCGCCTCCCGCGAGCTGACGCAGCACTACCCGCGGCCGGGATGGGTGGAACACGACGCCGAGGAAATCTGGGCCTCGGTGCGCGAAGTGGTCCCGCAAGCGCTGGCCCAGGCGGGGGTTGAAGCACGGCGGCTGACCGCGATCGGCCTGACCAATCAGCGCGAAACGGTGGTGCTGTGGGAGCGGGCCGGCGGCCGGCCGACGGCGCCGGCGATCGTCTGGCAGGACCGCCGCACCGCCGACTTCTGCCGCGAGCGCCATGCCGACGAGCCGTGGCTCGGCGAGCGCACCGGATTGGTGCTCGATCCGTATTTCTCGGCTACCAAGCTCCGCTGGCTGCTGTCGCAGGACGCGGGGCTGCGCGCCCGTGCAGCTGCCGGCCAGCTGGCGTGCGGGACCATCGACAGCTTTCTCCTGTGGCGGCTGACCGGCGGCCGCGTCCACGCTACCGACGCGACCAACGCCTCGCGGACGCTGCTGCTGAACATCCGCACCGGCGCCTGGGACGATGAACTGCTTCGCTATTTCGACGTGCCGGCCGCGCTGCTGCCGGAGGTGCGTCCCAGCGCGGCCGACTTCGGCGTCACGCACGGCCTCGACTTCCTGCCCGACGGCCTGCCGATCCTGGGGGCGGCGGGCGACCAGCAGGCGGCGCTGTTCGGCCAGTGCTGCTTCGCGGCGGGCGAGGCGAAATGCACCTACGGCACCGGCGCCTTTTTTCTGCAACATACCGGAGCCGAGTTGCGCCCATCGCGGCATCGGCTGCTGACGACGCTGGCGGCGACCGGCGAGGGTCCGCGGCAATACGCCCTGGAAGGGGGCGTTTTCGTGGCCGGGGCGGCGGTGCAGTGGCTGCGCGACGGGCTGCGCCTGTTCGACCAGGCGCCGGCGGTGGAGGAGCTGGCGCGGCGATCCGACCCGGAGCAGCCGGTGGTGTTCGTGCCGGGCTTCGTGGGGCTGGGGGCGCCGCACTGGGTGCCGGAGGCGCGCGGCGTGCTGTTCGGCCTGACGCGCGGCACGACGGCGGCGGACCTCGGCCGGGCGGTGCTGGAGGGCGTGGCGTATCAGGTGGCCGACCTGATCGCGGCGGCGGCGGAGGACATGCGGCCGACCCCCTCCCCCCGGGCGGCGAGGGGAGCAAATCCATTCGCCCCTCGCCCCTTGCGGGAGAGGGGTTGGGGAAGAGCCTGCGCGTGGACGGCGGCATGGCGCGGAACGCCTGGTTCTTGCAGTGCCAGGCGGACGTCTTGGGGCTGCCGGTGGCGGCGGCGCCGCACAGCGAGGCGACGGCCCGCGGCGCCGCGTTCCTGGCCGGCTGGCGCGCCGGCGTCTGGCCCGACCTGGAGGCGCTGCGCCGCCTGGACGCGGACGCCCAGACGTTCACGCCGGCCCTGGCCGCGGAGGAGCGCGAACGCCGGCTGGCCCTGTGGCGGCGGGCGGTGCGTGCCGTCATCGCCTTTTACACGGGGAAAACGTGACGATCCGCCGGCCGTCCCGGTAAGGCCGTAAGGCCGACACGGCGCGCGACAGGGGTGTGTCGGCCTTACGCCGCCGGGCAAGGACCGGCGCGAAAGGGCACAGAGGAAGCCGGGCGACTCGCCCCGCCCCGCGCCGGCGGACGGGGAGCCAACCGCGCGCGGCGAGCCGCGGCCGGGTCGGTCGGGTCCGACGGGGCGAACGCCTGGACATGATGCGCCTCCGCTGCTGGGGGTTCCTGGGCGAAGTCGAGTATACCATCCGCGGGCTGCTTTCCCGCATAGCAATCGGGAGGGAAAATGGGCGCAAATGAGCGCCGGTGAGCGCGGCCGGCCTCGCCCCCTCGCCCCCTCGCCCCCTCGTTCCCAAGCGGAGCTTGGGAACGAGGGGAAGGGCTGGCCCGCCGTTTACGGCGGGGCGGATCGGGCGCCAAATTCGGGAGGCGCCCCCTCGTCAAGCCAGCCGTGGATTGCCTCGCTCCGGGGTGTTACAATCAGCCGCATGGTCCGAGATCGAGGGGGCAGGGTGGCTTATCACAAGTGCGACTTCCTGGTAACGTGGAACTGCCTGCATTTGGCCAACGCCAACAAGATCGAACACATTCGCCGGGTGAACACTCTGCTTGGGCGAGGGGCGGGAAATACCTTATCCGTAGCCGCATTCGCCAGAATGCGGGTGAATGGCTGTCGGCCCGCATTCTGGCGAATGCGGCTACGGGTATCATTCCTGCTGCCGCTCGCCTAAATGGGGAAATCGGCGACGTGACAAAGCGAGGGCGCTTTTTTGTTTGACGCGCTTCGGCCGCGGATGTACCGTGGGGAAAATGGTCGGCCGTTCTCTCCACTCGGGCCGAACGCATGAAACCGGAAGTTTCCGCCGTAACTCCGCCGCCGCCCGGTTCGCCGCGCTTGCTGGACCGGGTACGGTCGGCCGTGCGCGTCCGCCATTACAGCCTTCGCACGGAGGAATGTTACGTCGCCTGGATTCGGCGTTTCATCCTCTTTCACGGCAAGCGCCACCCGCTGGAAATGGGCGCCGCGGAAATCAACGCCTTCCTGACGCACCTGGCCGTCGAGGGCCGCGTCAGCGCGTCCACGCAGAACCAGGCGTTCAGCGCGATCCTTTTCCTCTATCAAAAGGTGCTGGAGGTCGATCCCGGACGCATCGCGGGGGCGATCCGGGCGAAGCGGCCGAAACGGCTGCCGGTGGTGCTGACGCCGGACGAGGTGCGGCGCACCCTGGCGCAAATGGAGGGGACGTGCCGGCTGATCGCCTTGCTGCTGTACGGGGCGGGGCTGCGGCTGATCGAATGCCTGCGGCTGCGCGTTCAGGATTTGGACTGGGAGCGAGGTGAAATCCTGGTGCGTCACGGCAAGGGGGGCAAGGACCGGCGGACGATGCTCCCGGCGGCCGCGCGGGAAGACCTGCGGGCGCACCTGGGGCGGGTGCGTGAGCTGCACGCGCGGGACCTGGGCCGGGGGCGAGGCCGGGTGGAGCTGCCGTTCGCCACGGATCGGAAGGACCCGTCGGCGGCGACGGACTGGCGCTGGCAGTACGTCTTCCCATCGGCGACGATTGGGACGGACCCGCGTTCGGGGGAGCGGCGGCGTCACCACGCCCATCCCGGCCCGGTGACGCGGGCGATCGGCGAGGCGGGGGCGCGGGCTGGCCTGGGCAAGCGGGCGACGGCCCACTCGATGCGGCACTCGTTCGCCACGCACCTGATCGAAGGGGGCTACGACATCCGGACGGTGCAGGAGCTGCTGGGCCATGCGGACGTGAACACGACGATGATCTACACGCACGTGCTGAACAAGGGGGGAAAGGGCGTCCGCAGCCCGCTGGACGGACTGAGATGAACGCCGCGGCGGGTTCGACTCTCAAGGCTAGTGGACCGCCCCTGACGAGTTGACGGGTGGGGCCGGCGTCCCGCCGGTCCTTGGGAGCCGAGGCCGGCGGGACGCCGGCCCCACCAACTCGGCAATGCAACAGTGGTGGACGACTAGCGCCTGTTTCTTTCTATCCGTGGATTGGGTATACTTCCTTCATCCTGCTATTCCATTGTCGAGGAGCGTGCGATGGCAACCGCGACCGTTAAAGACGAGGCGCGCCGCCTGGTCGAGCGCCTCCCGGAGGACGCCACCTGGGAAGACCTTCAGTATCAGATCTATTTCCGCCAGGCGGTCGAGGCTGGGCTGAAGGACTCGCAAGAGGGTCGTGTCGTGCCCCTGGAAGAGGCCCGGCGCCGGTTTGGGTTGGCCGCGTCATGATCGTGAACGGGACCGAGGCGGCGCTGGCCGATCCGCGGGCCGTCGAGGCGTACATCGCCCGGCATTCGCCGCAGTACGGCCGCGGCACGGTCGAGCGGATCTTCGCCCGCACGGGGCAGTTGGCCGACCACCCCCGGTTGGGAGCGGAAGTTCCCGAATACGAAGACGAGTCCTTGCGAGAACTGCTTGAGAATCCGTACCGGATCGTGTATCGCGTGTACGAGGATCGAGTCGATGTCGTGGCGGTGGTTCACGGGGCGCGGCGAATGCCGCGGGGGCTGTGAAGGCTTGGCCGAACGGCACGGCTGGGAGACGCCGTGCCGAGGCAAGCGGGCGACGGCCCACGCGTTGCGGCACTCGTTCGCCACGCACCTGATCGAAGCCGGAGACGACATCCGGACGGTGCTGGAGCTGCTGGGCCACGCGGACGTCGGCACGACGATGATCTGCACGCACGTGCTGAACAAAGGCGGCAAGGGCGTCCGCAGCCCGCTGGACGGACGGGGCTGAAGCCCGCGGCGTCCGGCGCCGGGTGGGATTTGGGGCGTAGCCTATCCCGACGGCTTGGCGATGCGGGGCGGCGGGTAACGGATTGCCGGGTAAGGGAATGGGGCTTCGACCGGGCGAGCGGTTCGTCCGGGATAGGTTGCGCGGTGCGCGCGATCCGGTGGGATAGGGCGCGCAATCTAATAACAAGTTCGGCTTGCTGTCTTCTCCGGGTACAGGAACCGCGCTTGCCAACGAGGGAATCGCAAGATGGAGTCCCCTGCCGCCGACCAACTGGTAACCACAGATCATTCAGCGGCGGGTCCGTTGTCCGAAAAGATCGGTCGTTACGACATCCTGGGGCGCCTTGGGGCCGGAGGTATGGGCACGGTGTATAAGGCTCATGACCCGCATCTGAACCGCACGGTAGCGCTCAAGGTGCCCCGCATCGACACGCTGCCCGAAGACCGAGCGAAGCGGCTCGAGCGCTTTCAGCGCGAGACTCGCTCCGCTGCCCAGGTCTGGCACCCCCACGTCTGCCCGATTTACGACGTGGGGATACACGACGGGCGGCCGTTCGTCGTCATGGCCTACGTGGAGGGGCAGTCCTTGGCCGAGCGGCTGGCCCAGCACGGGCGGTTCGACGACATCGGCGAGGCGGTCACGCTGATCCGGCAGCTGCTTGACGGCCTGGCAGCCGTCCACGAGCACGGCATCATCCACCGGGACCTGAAGCCGAGTAATGTTCTGCTCGATTCCGGCGGCCGGGCGGTATTGACGGATTTCGGCCTGGCACGACCGGAACAGGAGTCCCAGCGCCTGACCTCGGACGGTGTCGTCGTAGGCACGCCGGCCTACATGGCTCCGGAACAGGCAGCCGGACAGCCGGAAAGCACAGGGCCCTGGACCGACCTTTACAGCGTCGGCATCGTGTTCTTCGAGATGCTAACCGGACAGCTACCCTTTGAAGGCGCGCCCTGGCCGTCCTCGGCAAGATTCTGCACGAGCCGCCTCCGGCCCTTTCCCGCTTTCGGCCGTACTTGGATGCGAGGCTGGAGGCGATCTTGCTCAAGGCCCTGCACAAGGAGCCGGAGGCGCGCTTTCGGAGCGCACGGCAATTCAATGATGCCTTGGCGAGCCTGGCCGTAACCACTCTCACAACGTCCATGCCTGCACAGATTGAAAACCAGGCAACGCCGAACCACTCGCCGTCAGAACGCAACGCGACTAGGACGACCTGGGTCCAAATCGCTGCCCGCGTTTTTGGCGTTGTGGCGACGGCCCTTGGGGTGGGATTGTTTGCAGGCGGGATCGCTGCCACAATCGCGGACCCCGTTAGAGTAGGCCCCGGCCATATGATAGGCGACAACTCCGGCGGACCCTCCATGGTCGGCTTCGGCGCCGGTGTGATCGTCTGCGGCATTTCGACTCTGGCATGGTCGTTCTGGAGTTGGGCGCAGGGACGGAAGAGGGGACGTCAGAAATGAGCCGGGCCGAACAAACGGATGCAGTTGACCGGGCCGGCATTCCGCCATTGCGCGGCTTGAACTCTTTCCAGCCGGCCCGGCAACTGATCCTGGTCGTTCGGCGGCAGAAAAGAAAATCGGGAGCGCCAGATGCTGAGGGATATCGACGAGAATGGCGGCGTTCGCGAGATGCATGACATCGACTATCGCGAACGATTCGACAGGAAGTGGAGCGAGTTCACGGCAGCGGAGCAACGGGCTATCGACATCGAAATCAACCGCCTGCTGGACGCACTCATTAACGACCCGGACCCCAACTGGGGATCGATCATGAACACGTCGATCGAGGGCGGCAAAGTTAATCCCTTCACCGGAGTCCCGGGAGATTGGAGCGGCACACCGTGGCAGCCTATCTGGGAGCGTCATGGTCAGAGCGACGAGCAAGCCGCGTTATTCTTCGGCACGCTCTGGAAGCTCCGCATCATGGAGCGGCCTGAGCAGTGGATCGGCGTTCGAAACACCGACGACAATCCTACTTTCCCGAATCGAGGCATTACCCTACCAGGCAAAACGTACTTTCTGGCGAACAGATCGTAGTCCAGGAAGGCGCAAAGAGGGCGGAAGTTTCTGGTCGTCGCCTGGGCCGAATCAGGCGCTGCACCGGACCGTGGCGCTCCACCGACCGGTCGGAGGCCGGTACAATGACAAGCGACCCCGCGCCCGACCCGAGGTGACGCATGAAAAGTCTGGCTGACGCCCTGCCCCCCGAAATCGCCCGCCAAGTCCACCCCGACTGGCGCAAGAACGAAGCGGCCTATTGGGCCGTCCGCGACCAGCTCCTCGGGCAATACCAAAGACAGTGGATTGCCTTTGCCGATGGCGCCGTCCTTGCAGCCTGCAAGACCTCGCTCGAGGTGCTCCACACGCCCGGGGTGGTGGAGCGCCATCCGTTCGTGATCTGCGTCGGGCGAGAACACGAACCGTATCGCATCCGCCGTGCGACCTTCGCCTACGACCCTGCCTATCCCGGCCAAGCGTTGCCGCTGCTCAGCGCCGAGTTTCGCTCCGTGAGCGGCTCGGCGGGGTTGGTTCTGGATCGGGTCATCCCTGACACCGGCGCCGACGTGAGCGTCTTGCCGTGGTCCGACTGCCAGCAACTGCACCTCGATCCCGCCTTGGGCGTTTCCGGCCTGATGAGCGGGATCGGCGGCGCCGGAGCGGCAACAATTGGCTTCCCGGCCTGGGTCTGGCTGGATGGCCAGGAATATCCCTGCCAACTTCAAGCAGACTTCGCGGGTCAAGAGCGAATCCTCGGACGGGATGTACTCAACCGCCTGGAGATCCTGTTCCGTGGTCCTGCCGGCGAGGTCATTATCAATCCGTGAAGGTCAACGGCGGGCGGGTGGATTATGGAACTCGATACGAACAAGATCGACGATGCAGTCCTTGCTCTGCTCTACCTTGGCTTGCACGACGGAGCGAGAGCGTGGAAGGGCTTCGACTGGGAAGCCATGAACCGCTTGCACGAACAGGGGTACATCACGGATCCGCGAAGCAAAGCGAAGTCGGTGGTCTTCACCGAGGAAGGCCTGGAACGGGCAAAGCGTCTGCTTGAAGGACTGTTCACCAAGCAGGCCGAACAAGCCGCTGCAGCAGACCGGGGCCGCCCTTCTCGTCCCGCGCGGCATTGAGTCGTTGCAGGCGGCCCCGGCTGCTGAGCGTTGTCGTTCGGCTACATGGTACACATGCGATGTATCCATGCCCTTGTTGCGGCTACGATGTCTTCGGCGAGCCGGCCGGCTCCTACGACATCTGCCCGATCTGCTTCTGGGAAGACGACATCGTTCAACTTGCCTTTCCAGACCTAACGGGTGGCGCAAACAAGTGTTCCCTGATCGAGGGGCAGCAAAACTTCGCGGCGTTCGGTGCCTGCGAGATGCGGATCAAAGGTCATGTTCGCGCGCCGATTGAGTCGGAAAAGCAAAATTTAGCATGGAGACCGTTGCAGCCTGCGCGTGACCGTTATCTGAAGTGGGACTCGCAAGAGGATCATCAAAAATGGCAGGCCGTCAAGGATTCTGGAACGATCTGCCTTTACTATTGGCTGCCGGAGTATTGGTTGGCGTAAAAACCGGCCGAACCATCCGCTGCAGCCGACCGGGGCCGTCTTGACGCCCTCGCGCGGCAGGATGTCGGCCCAGGCGGCCCCGGCGGCTGAGCGGGGTGTTCGGGTGCGACACGAGGTCGTCGATGTAGCTGTAATGCCGTCGGAGTACGGACATTACCTGCTGTTCTGCCGGCAGTATCCTACCGGGGCGTGCGTCGCTGGCAACGGCGGGGTGCGAAGCCCTCGGGACAACGTAACCTCATCCCACGGGATGGCGGCGGGAGCGTGAGCCGACGCCGCGACTGCCAGCCTCAAGGCGGTCGGGAACCAGGATCGAGAAGTACGGTCAACGCAGGTGAAGCGCTGATAAACGCCGTTAGTGATGACAGGCCAAAGGGGCTGACAGGCCTGGGCCAAAAGGCAAGGGGACAAGCTGCGGCATTCCGAACTCGCCGCACGCAGACGACGCTCCCTCGGCGGAGAGGCGCGACCTAACCTTCTCACGGTACATCGGCGGAACGTGGTAAACCCGTCTTCGTCCCTTTGGGGTAGGCAAGCCGCAAGGCCGACCGATGCGGAGGCGGGCAGAGGAAGAGGGAGCAAGCGAACGCCGCTCGGTAATGGGGCGGATAGGGTTGCAACATTACCCACCCGCAAGGGAGCAGACTTCCCTCTGGTCTTGCGGCACGAGAAAGGTCGGTCAACCGCTGGCGGAGGCAAGCAGATGTCGGCAGCGGCAACGCTTGCTGGTGCGGCCTCCCCTGACTACAGGAAGCGGCCCCGGAGGAGTATCGTGCAGGTGTGTCCGCCCGGTGCGGACGCGCCGCGTTCCGCGAGGGGCGTTTGCAAGGCTCAAGCTGCATGCGCGGAAACGTGCCCGTGCAGTTTCTAGGGGAGGGGGTGACGGCAACGTCACTCCCTTACCCGACCGACGGAGGGCGCTCCGATGGCGAAAATCTTCCGAGGCCGGGTCGTAGTTGTGCGACCCAGGTTCAGCGGCTTTGCCGGAATGGACTCGAAGACATCTGAGGAGTTGCACGCTTGGGCTGACCGATTGGAACGCCGCTCGGGGTTTTCCGACCCTGCCGACGACCCGAAGTGGTTGAGTCGGCATGCGAAGCTGCTACGGCACCTTGCTGAGCAGAAGGAGTGCGCGCGAGAACACAAGGCGGGCCAAAGGGCGCGAGGCCGAACGAGGCTCTGTGGCTGACCGGGGCCGCCGTCTCGGTCTCGCGCTGCGGGCCGATCCGGTGCGGAGGCGCCGAACAAAGCGCTGCACGGGACCGGCCACGCGATACGAGATTGCTCGTGGCGCGCTGTCTCTCCCCGCGTGAGCCGGCCCGTGAGCTTGTCGTTCGGCGAAGTGGAGGCTGGGATGGGAGCAAGCGCCGGGCCTGATTCGCCCCGCTTGCGCCTCGGTGGCGGCGCCCGCATCAAGTGCGGTCAATTCGAGGGCTACGAGGTGGAGGTGGTCGCGTTGGACGAGCCGGCCTGCACCGTCCTTGTGACCATGCGCGTGTTCGGTCGCCCCGTCCCGCTGTCGTTCTCGATTGCGCAGGCGGCCGAGTTGTTGGGGCCTGTGCCAAGTGTCGGCGCCGAACAAGGCGCTGCACGGGACCGGCCACGCGACTGACGTTCTGTCGCGGCGCGCCGTCCTTTCCCGCGTGAGCCAGCCCGTGAGCTTGTCGTTCGGCGACGGGCGCACTTGAGAAGCGATGCTGACGGAACAGGAAGCCATTGAGCGGGCCTGCGCCTTCTTCGCGATGAACGGCGGCTCGTTCATCACTGGGCCAGCGGTGCCGAGCGTGGACTACACGTCCGGCCTCTCGCGGTTGCTGCCGGGGACGCATTTGGAGGGCGGGGCGTACTGGGTCTTCTTCGACTTGCTGCCCCCGTTCGCCAACGAGATCGATCCAAGCTTCTCGGTCGTCCAGGTAGATGCCGTCAGCGGGGAGTGTTCGTTCGGCGAGGTCATGTAGCGGGCCCGCGGCGCGCATCGCAGGTGCGCGATAGGTAGGTCAAGCGCCGAACTATCCGCTGCAGCAGACCGGGGCAGTCGTTGCGGCTTTCATGTGTTCCGCGCGGTAGGCCCCGGCGGCTGAGCGGGGTGTTCGGCGGCGGGCGGCCATGTCGGATGGTCTTCTCGATTCCGGAAGGAGGACAAAGATGCGTAGGGCAACGACGCTGACGGCCATTCTGGCCTTGGCGGCGCTCGGGCTCGCGGCGGGCGTCGGCCGGGCCGACGACGAGACGCCTTTCTCCAAGCGCGGCACGCCGAAGGAGCGGGAGGAAAAGCTCGCGTCGGCGATCCGCGCGACCGCGCAGTACAGCTTCAACTACAGCGGCGACTCCCTGGACGTCGTGAAGTTGGCGGACAAGCTGCTGGAGGACCACCCCAAGGAGATCGAGAAGATCGACATGGGCAAGCTGGTGCCCCAGGCCGCGCGGGAGGTCGCGAAGCAGTACCCGAAGTCTTACTTCTTCTTCCAGATCCCGACCGCGGAGAAGGACACCCCGTTCAAGGCGGTGAGCGACCTGCTCGGCAAGGAGGACCGCAGCGAGAAGGACACGATCTCCATCGCCGGGAACGACGTGGCGGTCACATGGCGCTTCTACGGCTGGTGCGGGTTCGGGGCGGCCCAGGACGGCAAGGTGTACGCCCTGAAGGTGGAATGCAAGGACGTGCCCATCAAGGAGGAGAAGTAACCCGCCGAACCAGTCGCTGCAGCAGAGCTGAGCGGGTTGTTCGGCCTCTTGTGTTCGCCGACCGGCTAGCCTATTCTGACGACATGCCAGCCGATTTCCGGGATGTCGATCCGGCCGAATTGCGCCTGCCCGGATCCCGATCCGCGGGGGCCGATCCGTACAAACTCCAACAGCAGATCGGCCGGCATGGCACATCGGTGGTTGGGATGCCGCCGTTGCTGGTGTACGAGGGGTCGGACGGCGTGCTGGAGTTGGCGGACGGGGTGACTCGCGCGACCAGGGTAGCCAAACTCTTGCCCGGAACGACGGTTCGGGTCGAGGTGCTTGGAAAGCTGCGGCGGCCGAAGGCCCAGGCGCGCCGAGTCGGAGACGCGCTATGACGACGGCATCATCCATCGAATTACTGAATCGACTCATCGCGATTCGCCGCCTGCGCCCGGAGTTGCGGTTCGGGCAGCTCGTGGCGATCATCGGACAACTCGCCGAAGACGAGACGGGTCGTAACCTTTGGGACGTTGAAGACGGGGAGTTCGCCGCCGCCGTTGAACGGTTTGCGACCGACTTGTCACGTCGGGAGGAGACCCCGCCCGAACCATCCGCTGCAGCCGACCGGGGCCGCCGTTAGGCCCTCGCGCGGTGTGAGGTCTTCCCAGGCGGCCCCGGCGGCTGAGCGGGGCGTTCGGCCTCCGCACGGCGAGTTTCTCGCGGGTGCGGAGTCGATGGGGCGCGGGGCGCCCACCAGCAGGCGAAGTCCCCGCCGGAGGCGTCCCCCCGGGTTCGAGTGGGTCGCAGGGCGCCGCGCCGCACCCCGGGCCGGGCGTTGACACGGAGGGGTTGAGCCGCGGGTGGGCGGCGGCCGAACCGGGGAGTCGAGCGGCCGCAAGGTCGGTGACCGCTCTCTGTCCGGCGGCGACCGAACGTGCGTCGGAGCGGATCGGCCGTGCGCCCGTCCCGGCGGGGCGCCACGCCCCGAAGGCGCGGCCGGCCGCTCAACTCCCTGGCTCGGAGTTGCGAGATGGGGCTCAAACAACACGCGCCGCCTTCTGAACAGCCTAAATCGGCGCGCTGCTCAATCCCCGATGGCTGCTTAGTTCTCATAGTCGCGGGGCTGCTCGGGCTGGCTGGCGCCACCCTGCTGCTTGTGGGGGCCGGAGCCATTGAGCAGCAGTCTTATGACCTGAACTGGGAAGGGACAAGCAGCGTAGGTCTGGGTCCTATCGACATCGGGGCGGCGCAGACACATGGCCGGGTCGAGTATCGGGGCGCCGACGGGATCCGCGTAGGGGTGGGGTTGGTCGCAGTGGGGAGCATGCTGGTGGACTGGTCCGGGCTGCTGCTCTGGGTATATGCACGGCGTAGGGTCGGCGGCCGACTCCGGGTGCTTCGGCTGCTGCTGGGATGGCTCTCTTTTGCCTGTCTGATCATCAGCGTCGTTTCGTTCTTTCCTCCGTGGCGCCTGGAAGCCGCAAGCTTCTGGGCCGTGCTTTTCCTCGGCAGCGTCGCTCCTCTCTGGCTCGTCCGGAAACGCGCATCCTGGAGCGCTGGACTCTTCGTCATATTCGTTGCTCTCACCGTCGCGGCCGGCTACCTCAGCATCGAAGTGTCCGTGGGCATGTTCCTGGGATTCTGGGCGACGCTGATCGGCTATATCCACCTGCTCGTACTGGGCCCCGCCCTTGGAAAGTGGATTCTGGCCAAGACGGCTCTGCCGGCAGGCGCAAGCGGGTCCGGAGTCGAATTGAGGCCGAGCCGGGCCGAACCAGGCACTGCACCTGACCGCGGCGGCGTGTAAGTTGTTCGAGGTCCGAAGGTCCCCGAGCTGCCGCGGCAGGTGAGCTTGGTGTTCGGCGGCCGCTGTAGCCCGTCCGTCGAAGGCGTCTTGCGTTCCGACCCAGTCGCTGCGACAATGCCCTCGTGATCGGCGTTCGGGGCAGATAGGGCATCGCCGTGACCGTCCGCGAGGTCATCAAGCTGATCGAGGCCGATGGCTGGTATCTGGCCCGCCAGCGCCTCCAGCCACCGGCAGTTCAAGCACCGACCAAACCCGGACTGGTGACAGTGGCCGGGCACCCGCCCAAGGCGCTCGCCCCGAAGACGCTCAAGAGCATCCTTCGCCAAGCAGGGCTTGCACCATGAAATACCTAATCATCCTGGAGCCGACCGAGACGGGTTACTCGGCTTATTGCCCGGACCTGGACGGGTGCGTGGCGGCCGGGGACGACCGGGAGGAGACGATCGCGCTCATGCAAGAGGCAATCGCGTTCCACCTGGAGGGCATGTCCGCCGAAGGTTACTCGGCCCAGGCTCCACGAAGCGAGTCCGTCTACGTCGAGATCGCCGAACCATCCGCTGCAGCAGACCGGGGCCGCAGTTAGGCTTTCCAGAGTTTAACGTCGCTCCGGCGGCCCCGGCGGCTGAGCGGTGTGTTCGGCGACAGGGAGTGTTCAAAAGGCCAACGGGGATGCATATGGTTCGTTCTTACAACGTGGTGCTGACCGAAAAACGGGGGAACTCTACCCTGAAGCCTGACCTAATCCGGGCGGCCGGTGGTGTCGCCCTCATGATCCTCGGCCTCGGAACTACTCTCGGTGGTGGGGCCCTTTCGCTGGTCATGATGGCAGCTAATCCGGCCCTCGCCAAGATGGTGATACCAGGGGCAGACGTGGTCCCCGACATTCCCATTATCGTGATTCCCCCACTAATCGGCTCCGTCTTATATTTTGCCGGTTTTGCCGTGGCCGGGAAAAGCAGGGCTGGTGTGGCGGCTTCTGGCGGCATGGGGGCCATCGTCTTTCTCGTCGGCAGCGCCATGTTCGTCATCGGGCTACAGCCTACGTCCGACGGACGAGGTGGTGGGGTCCTGCTTGTCCTTGGGGGTCCGGTGCTGGCGTTGTTGGGCATCGCTTCCGTCGCTTGCAGTGTTGCGATGGCTTTTTCCGAAGAGGGATATAAGGGATAGAAGGAGTTACTTACTGGTAGGCGTTTGTCTGGGCAAAACAAAGGGGACAGGCAAGAATGCCATTAAGATAAGCCAGAATCGCGCCCCACGAGCCCGCAGCGCCAAGCAAGGGCGAGCGGGAACGCCCTGGAAATCGCGCTGCTCGCCCTTGCTTGGCGCTGCGGGCTCGCGGATTGCCCGTCTAACTTAATGGCATTCGGGACAGGCAAGATTATCGGGCCGGGGAGCGGAGAAGCGGACATTCAAGACAACTGAAGCCGAACCATCCGCTGCAGCCCACCGGGGCCGCATCACGCCCTCGCGCGGCGCAGTCGGCCCCGCGGCCCCGGCGGCTGAGCTTGGTGTTCGGCCGACGGACTTCCACGGCACAGGAGACCACCATGCCCGCCCGCAAGACTGACAAGACTTCCAAACCCGCAGGCCGGAAGTCGGCCAAGCGCACGGCGGCACAAACCAAGACTGCCACGACGCTGCCGGAGGCCATGACAGGCAGGGCAAGCCCCGCGAAGGCCGCGGTCGGCGACAAGCCGGTCTTCGCATACATCGCCAGCCTGCCACAGCCGCAGCGCGGCATCGCGGAAAGTGTCGATGCTCTAGCGGCCAAGACGCTTCCGGGCCTGCAGCGCTCCGTGAAATGGGGCATGTCATACTATGGCGTCGGAGATGGCTGGTGCTTCTGTTGCGGCGGATTCGCCGGCCACGTCAAGCTCATGTTCGTGAACGGTGCGGCGCTCAATCCGGTACCGCCGGTGATGCCTGTGGGGATGGGTAAGTCTACGCGCGGCGTGGAACTCAAATCAGTGGACGACCTCGACGAACGCCAGATCGCGGCGTGGATGAAACAAGTCGCGGCCGTGCCCGGTGTCGGGGGGAAGAAGCGGTAGGCCCGGAATCGGGCGCGAAGGCGAAGGTCACGCCGGAGCGCGACAAAAAGGCCGAACCATCCGCTGCAGCAGACCCGGCCCCCATGTTCGCTTTCTGTGACCCGTAGCTCCCCGGGGCGGGCCGGGCTGCTGAGCGAGTTGTTCGGCAAAGGAGGCTGGTAGCGTGTCCCGGCGCGTTTTGGTACGGTAGCGGTGGGGCCTCGCGCGAGACGGGGCCGTAGAGAGGAGCGCTCCTTATGGTGCAACGGACTCCGGTAGCGACCGCTGCCTTGTACGAGGCGGACGAGACGGCCTGGCTGGAGGCCGCGGCCGAACTGATCCGGCAGGGGCGGTTGGATGAGGTCGAACGCGACACCTTGGCGGAGTATCTGACGGACATGGCCAAGCGGGATCGCCGCGAGGTGTTCAGTCGGCTGGTGGTGTTGCTGTCCCAGTTCCTGAAGTGGCAGTACCAGCCGGATCGCCGCTCGGGGTCCTGGCGCGGCACGATCCTGGAGCAACAGCGCGAGTTGCGGCAACTCTTGGAAAGCGGCACACTCCGCAACCACGCCACGGTGGTGTTCGCCGACGCCTATGCGGACGCCCGTAAGCAAGCCGCGGCCGAGACGGGGCTGGCCCGCGCTGTCTTCCCGGAGCAGTGTCCCTGGGACCTGGACGGCGCACTCGCCGACCGCGACGAAGACGCCGAACCCACATAAGGTTCTCGCCGTCAAGAGAGAATATTTTCCACGGCCACGGGGGTTCGGCGTTCTCTGGACGCCTTTTCTCCGGGGTCATGGCAGCGGCGGCGAAGGCCATCGGTCGGCGACCCGGCTTGCCCTATCGGAAGCGGACGCGACTCCTGGCCCCAGGGGCCAAAACGAGCCGCACCCAACGCTCATACGGACTCCGGCGGCCCGTCCCCGCAGGGCCAGGCGGCTGGGCCGGGGAACACGCCCCGGCCGGTCCCGATACCCATACGTTCCCGGTCTCGTGGCCAGTCGAAAAACGGCGGAGCTTGGTCGTTCGGCGAACAGGAGGGACAGTTATCGTGATGACCATGACGCCCGGCCTTCGCAAGTTCGCTCTCACGGCCCATGTCACCTTCTCGGTCGGCTGGCTCGGCGCGGTCGCCGCCTACCTGGCCGTCGCCATCGCCGGCCTGGTCAGCCAGGATGCTCAGGTGATGAATTCCGGCTATTCCACGATGGAATTGACCGGCTGGTTCGTCATCGTCCCCTTGAGCCTCGCCGCGCTGTTCACCGGGCTTGTCCAGTCGCTCGGCACCGAGTGGGGCTTGTTCCGGTTCTATTGGGTCGTGGTGAAACTCGTGTTGACCTTGGGCGCCGTCACCATCTTGTTGATGCACATGCCGGCGGTAGCCCGCCGGTCCGGCGTACAGGCCGAGGTGATCCACGCCGGAGGGGGTCTGCTGGTGTTGCTCGTCACCACGGCGCTGTCGGTGTACAAGCCGTGGGGCAGGATCCGCCGCGAACCGACCACCGGCCCGCGCTGGGGGCTGTACGTGCTGCTGGGGACCATCGGCGGAGTGCTGCTGTTTATCGCCCTGCACCTGGCCGGCGGCGGCCACCATGGCCATTGAAGATCGCTTCTCGCCGAAACCCACATAAGGTTCTCGCCGTCAAGAGAGAATATTTTCCATGGCCACGGGGGTTCGGCGTTCTCTGGACGCCTTTTCTCCGGGGTGACGGCGGCGGTGGGGAGGATACGACCTCGGCGACCCGGCTTGGCTATCGAAAGCAGGCGCGACTCCTGGCCCCGCAGGCCGCGGACGAGCCGCACCCAACACACATGCGGACTCCGGCGGCCCGGCCCCGCAAGGGGGGAACTCGCGCGGCCGAATCGGGCGCTGCGGCACACCGGCCGCGCGGGTTGATTGGCCCATGCGAGGAACGGTATGATGGCGGCGTCCCCCGAACCGCCTTTGCCGAGGAGCGCACGACCATGGGCCTGACGGTAGAGATCGAGCAGGAAGTCGATGGGCGCTGGCTGGCCGAAGTTCCGGAGCTGCCGGGCGTCCTGGCTTATGGGCCGACCCGTTCCGAAGCCATCACCCACGTCCAGGCCCTGGCCCTGCGAGTGATCGCCGACCGCCTCGACCATGGGGAGTCCGTGCCGGGGCTGGGCCAGGTGTTCGCGGGGCCGGTATGAGCCAGTGGCCTGCGACCAAGGCATGGCGAGTGCTGGCCGCCTTGCTGCGCATCGGCTGGAGCATCCGGCGCCGGAGCGGGGGGTCGCACTGCGTGCTGGCGCGGTCGGGTCGGCCGGACTTCGTGTTTGCGTTCCCCGAGGACGAGGAGACCGGCCCCCGGATGCCGGCGCGGATGGCCAAGCGGACGGGGCTGCGACCCGACGACTTGTGAGGTGGACTATCGGCGCCGAACCAGGCGGCGCGAAGAAAGCTTCTCTTGCTTCACCCTCCCCGCTGGCCCGGCTTCGCCAGCAGATCGACCGCCTCGCGCAGTCCGCGGCGGCTGTCGAAGAACCGCTGCGCCAGGCCGTCCATCAGCGTCAAAAACGATAGCAATTCGCCGACGCGGCGCCGTCGTTCCGCGGCCGCGTCGTCCTCGGCCGCGGCGCCGAGCGTCTCCGGCGACAGCTGTTCGCGGCAGGCGCGCAGCGTGTTGACGATGGGGTCGATCTCGCGCCGCTTCCGCTGGGCGGCCACGAGAGTAAACATCTCCCACACGTCGCTGAGCGATTCATAGTAATCGCGGCGGTCGCCGCGCTGGTGGACGCGGCGGACCAGGCCCCACTCGACCAGCTTGCTCAGGTTCATGCTGACGTTGCCGCGCAAATCTTCAGCCGGGCCATGATGTCGTCCATAGACAGGGCCGACCCCGTGATATAAAGCAACCCGTGGATCTCCGCCATGGTCGGACTGACGCCCCACAGCGAACTCATCTGCCGCCACAGGCCGACGAAGTCCTGTTCGACCTCGTCCAGGGTTTGCTTCAGGTTCCGCCGGGAGAGTTTCATGACTTTTATCCTTTTCAGGAATGGATGAAAGTATCGTAAACCGCATTGCGACGGAGTGCAAGAGAAGGGAACGGTTGGACGCTCATGTCGCACCCCATTCGCATCAAAATATGCGGCGTCACCACGGCGTCGGACGCCCATGAGGCGGCCCGGCTCGGCGCCGACGCCGTCGGGCTGAACTTCTACGAGAAGTCGCCGCGCCGGATTGACCCATCGGAGGTCGAAAACGTCCTGCACGCCTTGCCGCCGTTCGTGGAGACGGTGGGCGTGTTCGTGAATCGGCCGTTATGCGAAATCTTCGCCTGGATCGGGCCGTGGCGCCGGCTGCGTACGGTCCAGTGGCACGGCGAGGGCTGCGAGCCGGGCGACGGCCGGCCGTTCCGGCTGATCCCGGCGTTCCCGGTGCGCGACGCGACGAGCCTGGAAGCGGTGACGCGGCACCTCGACGCCTGCCGCGCCGCGGGCGGCCTGCCGGCGGCGGTGCTGCTGGACGGCCACGCATCGGGGCAGTACGGCGGGACGGGACGGACCGCACCGTGGGAGATGATCGCGGCGTATCGGCCGGGCGTGCCGATCATCCTGGCGGGTGGACTGACGCCGGAGAATGTGGCGGAGGCGGTGCGCGTGGTGCGGCCGTATGCGGTGGACGTGGCCAGCGGCGTGGAGAGCGCGCCCGGCCGCAAGGACGTGGAGAAGATGCGGCGGTTCATCGCGGCGGCGCGGGAGGCGGCGGCGAAGCTGTAGCAGTAGAATAACTTCACCCCGAACCCCAGGAGCCGCGTCGTGTCCACCGTCGCCCTTGAAGAAGCCCAGGCCCACCTGCCGCAGCTGATCGAACGGCTTCAGCCGGGCGAGGAGATCGTCATCACCCGCGATCAAAAGCCGGTGGCGATGGTTCGCGCCGTGCCGCCGGCTTCCCGTGAAGCGCCGCGACTCGGGACGCTGAAGGGCACGATCCTGTCCATCGCCCCGGACTTCGACGCCATCCCCGAAGGGTTTGAGGACTACTTGCCGTGAGGCTCTTGCTCGACACTCACACCCTCTTCTGGCCACACTTCCCGTACACCACAAAGACCCGTTCGACCGGCTCCTGATCGCTCAGGCCTTGGTGGACGCGATTCCGATTGTCAGCGGGGACGGGGCGTTCGACCCATACGGCGTCGTCCGGGTGTGGTAAGCCGGCCGTTCGCCGTTGCCCAGCGAATCCGTAAAACATGCCCATCGGCCGCACCGGACAGCGGCCCGTCCCACACCACGGAGCCACGATGACCACGGCCACGAAGCAGCGTTCGGATGTCAAGGACCTCAAACTGGCGCCTCACGGCAAGAAGCGCATCCTCTGGGCCGACGGCGACATGCCGGTGCTGGCCCGCATCCGCGAGCGCTTCGCCAGGGAAAAGCCGCTGGCCGGCCTGCGCATGGCGGCCTGCCTCCACGTCACGGCGGAAACCGCCAACCTCGCCCGCGCCCTCCAGGCCGGCGGCGCCGACCTCGTCCTCATCGCCTCCAACCCGCTCAGCACCCAGGACGACGTCGCCGCCAGCCTCGTGCAGGACTTCGGCATTTCCACCTTCGCCATCCGCGGCGAGGACACCGACACCTATTACAAGCACGTCGTCGCCGCCCTGGAGCATGAGCCGCAAGTGACGATGGACGACGGAGCCGACCTCGTATCGGCGATGGTGTTCGTGTCGCTGGGCCGGCTCGACGACGTTCATGCCCAGGTGCGCGGCTGGGCGCAGAAGCTGTCGCCGGCCGAGCGCAACCGCGTCATCGGCCAGGTGGTCGGCAGCATGGAGGAGACGACCACCGGCGTGAACCGGCTGCGGGCGATGGAGCGCGACGGCGTGCTCAAGTTCCCGGTGATCGCGGTGAACGACGCCCAGACGAAGCACTTCTTCGACAACCGCTACGGCACCGGCCAAAGCACCCTCGACGGCATCATCCGCGCGACGAACACGCTCTTGGCCGGCCGCCGGATCGTGGTGTGCGGCTACGGCTGGTGCGGCAAGGGCGTGGCCTTGCGGCGCGCGGCCTCGGCGCCAACGTGATCGTGACGGAAGTGGACGCCATCCGCGCCCTGGAAGCGGCGATGGACGGCTTCCAGGTCATGCCGATCGCGGATGCGGCCCCGGTGGGCGACATTTTCATCACGGTGACGGGCAACGCCGGCATCGTCCGCGGCGAGCATTTCGCCGCGATGAAGGATGGGGCGATGGTCTGCAACAGCGGCCATTTCGACGTGGAGCTGGACCTGCCGGCCCTGCAAAAACTATCCGCAAAGGTGGTGAGCGACGTGCGGCAGCACGTGGATGAGTACCAGCGGAAGAGCGGTGGGCGCATCTACGTCCTCGGCCAGGGCCGGCTGGTGAACCTGGCGGCGGCGGAAGGCCATCCGCCGAGCGTCATGGACATGAGCTTCGCCACGCAGGCGCTGGCGACGGAATACTGCCTTCAGAACAAGGGCAAGCTGACGGCGGCCGTCCACGTGCTGCCGGCGGAGCTGGAGCAGTACGTCGCCCGGCACAAGCTGGAGTCGATGGGCGTCCACATCGACGAGCTGACATCGGAACAGAAGGCGTACATGACGGGGTGGGAACAGGGGACGTAAGCGACGGACTAATGTTGCACAAGCTTTAGCTTGTGTTCCGTAGCACAAGCTAAAGCTTGTGCTACAGGGCGGCATGTGTCGCGAAAAGCACACCCATGTTTACCGGATTGGTCGAGGCGCTCGGCGCCGTCCGCGAACTGAACGCGGACGGCGCCGGTCGTCTTCTGGCGATCGAGGCGCCGGCCTTCGCCGCGGAGCTGGCGCTCGGCGAGAGCGTGGCGGTCAACGGCTGCTGCCTCACCGTCGTCGCTCATGATGCCGAGACGTGCCGCTTCGAGGCGGGGCCGGAGACGCTGCGCCGCACGAACCTCGGCGAATTGCGTCCCGGCGATCGCGTCAACCTGGAGCGGTCGCTGCGCGTCGGCGACCGGCTCGGCGGCCACATCGTCCAGGGCCACATCGACGGCGTCGGCCGCATCGAGCGCATCTTGTCGGACGGCGCGTGGGTGATGATTTGGTTTGTGTGTCCGCCGGAGCTGTCGGCGCAGATGGTGAGCAAGGGGTCGGTCGCGGTGGACGGCGTGAGCCTGACGCTGGTGGACGTGGAGGACGGCCGATTCAGCGTGGCGCTGATCCCGCACACGCTGGCCCATACGACGCTCGGATTCAAGCGGCCCGGCGACCCGGTGAACCTGGAAACGGACCTGCTGGCGAAGTACGTTCAAAAACACCTGTCGGCGCAGAAATCCTAAATGGACCCGTCCTCACGACAAACCCTGTCTTACCTCCGCAATCTCTTCGAGGAGCGCGGCCTCCAGCCCAAGAACAAATTGGGCCAGAACTTCCTCATCGACCTGAACCTGCTCGCCCTGCTCGTGCGCACCGCCGAGCTGACGCCGGACGACGTGGTGCTGGAAGTCGGCAGCGGCACCGGCGGCCTGACGGTGCGCCTGCTGGAGCGGGCCGCGGCCGTGGTCAGCGTCGAGGTCGATTCGGCCTTCGCGGCCCTGACCGACGAGGCCGTGCGCGACCATCGCGATCGCGTCGCGCTGATCCACGGCGACGCCCTCAAGAACAAGAACGAGCTGAACCCCGACGTGATTCACGCCGTCGCGGACCTCAAGCGGCGCACCGGCGCACCGTACTTCAAGGTCGTGGCGAACCTGCCGTATTCCGTGGCCGTGCCGGTGATCGCCAACGTGCTGCTGTCGGACCTGAACGCGGAGCGACTGGTCGTGACGGTGCAATGGGAGATTGCGGAGCGTTTGACGGCGTCGGTGGGCGTGAAGGCCTACGCCGCCCTGGCGGTGCTGATGCAGAGCATCGCCGACGTGACGGTGGTGCGTCGGCTGCCGCCGGCCGTGTTCTGGCCGCGGCCGCAGGTGGACTCGGCCATCGTGCTGATCCGGCCCAACCCGGCCAAGCGCGAACACGTCGGCGACGTGACCCGCTTCCGCCATTTCCTCCGCGACCTGTACGTCCACCGGCGGAAGAACCTGCGCGGGGCGCTGGTCAGCTTGCCCGCCGGCCGTTTCGGCAAGGCGGAGGTGGACGCGAAGCTGGCGGAGCTGGGAATTGAGGGGACGATCCGGGCGGAGGCGCTGGACGTGGAGCAGCACTTGCGGCTGTGCGGGGCGTTCGGGGATGCTTCAGAGCCGCGACCGTAAGGGAGCGGTTTTAGTCCAAATCGCTCCCTTAGGCGAGCGGCAGCAGGAAGGATACCCGTAGCCGCATTCGCCAGAATGCGGGCCGACAGCCATTCACCCGCATTCTGGCGAATGCGGCTACGGGTAAGGTATTTCCCGCCCCTCGCCTTACGGTCGCGGCTCGGACGTGGCGCTGTCCTTTGGCATCTTGGCAATCATTCTCGTGATGGCGTCCAGTTCCACCGGCTTGACCAGATGTCGGTCGAACCCGGCGTCGTGCGCCCGCTGCCGGTGGTCGTTGGACCCCCACCCGGTCAGGGCCACGAGGAACGGCTCGCCCCCCCACGTCTCGGCCCGGATGCGGCGGGCGGCCTCGTAGCCGTCCAGCTTCGGCATCCCGAGGTCCATCAGGATCACCTCCGGCCGGAACGCCGCCGCCGCCGCCACCCCCGCCGCCCCGTCGTGGGCCGTACGCACCTCGTGCCCCAGGATTTCCAGGATCATCGCGAGCGCGTCCGCCGCGTCCCTGTTGTCGTCCACGACGAGGATGCGGCGCCGCGGCCCCCGCGACTTCTCGGCCGCCGCGGTCGGCGGCTCGACGGCGGCCGCCGCGACCGGCGCCGGCAGGCGGACGACGAACTCGCTGCCTTTCCCCGGGCCGTCGCTGTGGGCCTCGACGCTGCCGCCGTGCAGCGCGACGAATTCCTTGACCAGCGACAACCCGATCCCCAACCCGCCCTGCGCCCGCCGCCACGCCGCGTCCACCTGCACGAAGACCTCGAAAACGTGGGGCAGGTGGGAGGCGGGGATGCCGATCCCCGTGTCCCGGACGCGGACCACGACCTCGTTCCCCTCGCGCTCGACGGACAGCCGGATGCGCCCGCCCCGCTCGCTGTACTTGGCGGCGTTGTTCAGCAGGTTCAGGAAGACCTGGGCGAGCCGGGTCGGATCGGCGTCCAGCAGGACCGGGTCGGACGGCGACCTGACGGTCAGCTCGTGGCCCCCGCGGTCGATCATCGGGCGGCTCGCCTCCACGGCGTCCCTCACCACCGACGCGAGGTCCACCCGCTCCTTGTGGAGCTGCAGTTTGCCCGTTGTGATCCGGCTGACGTCGAGCAGGTCGTCCACCAGCCGCACCAACTGCTTCAACTGCCGCTCCATCAGGGCCCGGGACCGTTCCGCCGCGACCGGCTCCGTCCCGGCCAGCTGGAGGAGATGCAGCCCGCTGCTCAGCGCGGCGACGGGATTGCGAAGCTCGTGGCTGGCGACGGCGATGAAGTGGTCTCTCGCCTGAACGGAGGCTTCCAGCCGCGCGCTGAGCGACTCCGCCGCCGCCGCCAGCTCGTGCTGTCGAGCCGCGGAGACCAGAAGCGCCTCGTTCATCGACGTCGCCCGCTGGCGGAAGACAGCGGTTTCCGTCGCGTCCGTCACCTGGATCATGACGCCCGCGGGCCGCTCGTCCTCTCCGAGGATCGCCCACACCACGTACGACCAGTAAACGGGTCCCGGTTGCGTGTGACGGTGTTCCTGCTCGGCCAGGTTCTCGGGAATCCCGGTGCGGAAGACCCGGTCGAGGAGCGCGAGGCAGCCGTTCCCTTCCCTCTCCGGCACGGCCTCGGCGAAGGGACGGCCGACGAGGTCCTTCCGCTCTCTCCCGACGAAGCGGGCGAAGGCGGGGTTGACATACGTCACGACGTGCGTCGTTCCCTCGACGGCGACCATCGGCTGGGGCGACCGCTCCGACAGGTACCGGCAGAGTCGCTTGATATTGAGCGTTTGCTCCGCGGAGTTGACGTCGAGTTCCGCACCCATGGTCCACCTCTATTCTTTTCGATCCGGCTCGGTTCGCGGGTCGGGATCATTCTGCCCGGACTCCACGGACCACGGCCCGGGGATGCCGGTGGTGAGGCCGCGAAAGCCCCGCAGCCGTTCGCCGATGACCACTCCTTTGGGCGTGATAAGGTATTCCCACATGTCGATGCTGTGTTCGCTGCCGCGCATCTTCACCACCAGCATCATCTTGCGGAGCTGGCCGTTGATCGAGATGTACCGCAGGCGCACGATGTCTTCGGCGAGGAACGAGATGGCGAAGTTGCTCAGGCCCATGGAGGTGAAGCTCTCCTCGACCTCCACCGTGCTGAAGACCGTCACGCCCAGTCGCGTCAGCGCCGCGATCATGCGATAGAGCGATTCGCGAAATTCGTGGCGGAAGTCGGGGGCCAGCGCCATTTCAAAGCCGACCAGCGAATCGAGCACCACCCGCCTGGCGGCGAGATCTTTGACCGCGTGGATGACCGCATGGACGGTTTCGTCCACCGAGAGGTCGAGAGGCCGCAGGTAGATGATTTTGAGCTTGCCGTCTTTCTGGGGCGCGTCGAAGTCCATGCCGAGGTTGGCGGCCCGCTGGACGTACGCGGTCGGCAGCTCCTCGAAGATGGCGATGACGCCCGGCTCGCCGTGGCGCAGGCCCTCGGCGACGAACTGCGAGGCCAGCACCGACTTGCCCGATCCGGAAGGGCCGGCCAGGAGCAGGCTGTCGCCTTCGGGAATGCCGCCGCCCATGAGCGCGTCGAATTCCCGGATGCCGGAGGAAAGACGCCGCCGGCCCCGGATGTGATTCGACCCCTGGGAAAGACCGAAGGTGCGCGGGAAGCATTGCAGGCCGGCGTCCGTGATGCGGAAGGTGTGCAGCCCGGGCACCGATTCCTGGCCCCGCAGCTTCACGACTTGCAGCTTCCGCACGATCGAGTTCCGCTCGACGTGCTGGTAGAGCCAGAGGAGGCCGTCGGCGACGGTGAACACCGGGTTGTCGCGGATCTCCCCGTCGGTGTACTCCCCGATCAGGAAGGTGGTCGCCTGCCAGCTCGTCAGGTGGAGGGCGAGCCGTTGGATGAAGGCCTGAAGCTCCACGTCGCCGGTTCCGCCGCCGGCCTTCCGCACCACCGTCCGGAACGAGTCCACGACGACGACGCCGGGGCTGACCGCCTCGACCTCCTTGACGATCTCCTCCAGGACCGCGTTCAGGTCCTTTTCCAGCACCACTTCGCTGAGGTTGATGAACCGGACGGCGGTGTTCAACTTGGCCTGGTCGAAGAAGCGGAACTGCTGCTGGTAGCGGAGCATCTTGATGGCCGGCTCGCCCAGCACGGTGAAGTACAGGGCCGGCCGCTCCGGGGTCGCGGCAGCGAACATCACCTGGTGGGCGAGGGTCGTCTTCCCGCACCCGGGGGCGCCGGCGATGATGTTGAAGGAGTACTCGGGCAGGCCGCCGCCCAGGATCTCGTCCAGTCCCGGCACCCCGGTCGGCAGCTTCCGGATCGCTACTCGGTCTTCCGCGCTCATGATCCCTCCCCGGCTCCCGCGTCCATTCCGGTCACGGGCGCGTCCGGCCAGGCGTCGCGCACCAGACGCAGCGTCAGGGGTTCGCCGATGAACACCACCAGCAGCCCGAGCAGTTGGGCCACGACCACGGTCCCCGCCTCACCGCCGGCTGCCGCACCTTGTTGGCGCCCGGCCGCGTCGAATCCCTCCAACGACCCGTCCGCCCGGACTTGCAGCGAGGCGAGCCAGGGCGCCTCCGCCGTTGCGAGCGCCATGGCCCGCGTCATGAGGGAGCGAAAGCCGGCTGTTCCCGCCAGCTTGGCGAGCGGCGACCGCAGCTTCTCACAGGCCCGCACGGCTTCGTCGATCATCCCAACGGACGGGTCGCGCGCCGCCTCCAGGGCGATCAATCGCCGAGCCAGGTCGTGAATCGCGGGCGCAGCCGTGTTCATCAGGCTCGTCTCTCACGTCGGATCGGAGGCGCTGATCCGACATTCCCGGTCGATCACCGACCCGCCGCCGCCATGACCCCGTTCTTTGCTGGACCGCCGATGAATGGGAAAAGTGGGCGATGAGGGAGTTGAACCCACGACTCCTCGGTGTAAGCAAGGCGTGATGCCGTTTCACCAATCGCCCAAAACGCTCTTACATATCCAAAATCAGCAGAACCCCGGCGACCACCGCCAGGATCGCCGACGCCCACGGGAGGATCGACCCGATGGGGTCCGGCCACTTGACCAGGGGCGTCAACCCCTGGAGGATCACCCAGATCCCGAGCAGCAGCATGCCCTTCTTCCTGATGATCTTGACGGCCATGTCGTCCTCCCTGCGTTGCAAATGACATTCTGTTTAGCCGCGGTTCGCAGAACCGCGCGGTTCTGCGAACCGCGGCTAAACAGGCGGGCAAGTACGTCCTCACATCGAATACGAGCTGCCGCAGCCGCAGGTGCTCTTGGCTTGCGGGTTCGTGATGCTGAAGCCCTGGCGGTGCAGCTCGTCGTGGTAGTCCACGACTGCGCCTTCCAGGTACATCAGGCTCCGCTTGTCCACCACGACCTGGATGCCGTGGAAGTCGTACACCTCGTCCAGCTTCTCGTTGACTTGCGGGTCGAGGTCGAGCTTGTTCTGGAAGCCGCTGCAGCCGCCGCCCACCACGCGCATGCGCAGATAGAGCTTCTCCGGCGCGGCGCCGTTGGCCGGCTGCTGCTCGGCGATGATCTGCTTCACCTTCGACGCCGCCTTCTCCGTCACCACCAGCGGCGCCGTGGGTGGCGCCTCGACGGTCGTCTGGTCGGCCATTTGAATCGACATGCGATCCGTTCTCCTGTTCTTGTCACACCATGAAATCCCACCGCGGTCGCGGCGGGGGTCAAACCATCGTATCCCGGTGCAGCGCGAAATCCGGGCTGATGGCCCGCAGGTACTGCACCGCTCGCACCGTCTCCTCGACGGCGTAGTCCACTTCGTCCGGCGTCGTGAATCGGCCCAATCCGTAGCGGATGCTGCCGTGGGCCAGCTCGTCCGCGACGCCGATCGCCCGCAAAACGTGGCTTGGCTCGACGCTGGCCGACGTGCAGCGCCGACCCGGAGCTGACCGCCACGTCCCGCATTCTCGTCATCAAGGCCCCGCTGTCAATGCAGGCGAAACCCAGGTTCAGGTTGCCCGGAAGCCGCTCCGTCGGGTGGCCGTGAAGGACCACGTCCTCCAACTGGCCCTGGATGCCCGCCCGCAGCCGCTCCCGCAGGTCGCGCAGCCGTTCGGCCTCTTCGGCCATCTCCGAACGGCATAAATCGCACGCCGCCCCGAAGCCCGCGATCAGCGGGACCGGCAGCGTGCCGCTGCGCAAGCCGCGCTCGTGGCCGCCGCCGTCGATCTGCGGCTCCAGCCGCACGTGCGGCTCGCGGCGCCGGACGTACAGGGCGCCGACGCCCTTCGGCCCGTACATCTTGTGGGCCGACAGGCTCAGCAGGTCGATCCCCATTTCGTCCACGTCGAGGGGGATTTTGCCCGCGGCCTGCACGGCGTCGGTGTGGAACAGCACGCCGCGCCGCTTGCACAGCCGGCCGATCGCGCCCACCGGCTGCAGTGTGCCGATTTCATTATTGGCCGCCATCACGCTGACAAGGATCGTCCGCTCCGCGATCGCCGCCTCCACCTGCTCCGCCGTCACGCGGCCGAATCGGTCCACCGGCAATATCGTCACGCGGAAGCCGTCGCGCTCCAGCCGGCGCAGCGGGTCGAGGACCGCGTTGTGTTCCGTGGCGACCGAAATCAGATGGTCGCCCTTCTTGCGGTAGGCCGCCGCGACGCCCTTGAGCGCGAGGTTATTGCTCTCCGTGGCGCCGCTCGTGAAAACGATCGTCCGCGCCTCGGCGCCGATCAGGCCGGCTACCTGCTCCCGCGCCCGGTCCACCGCCTCTTCCGCGCGCTGGCCGAAAACGTGCTGGCGGCTGGCCGCGTTGCCGTACTGCTCGCTGAAATACGGCAGCATCGCCTCCAGCACGCGCGGATCGACCCGCGTCGTAGCATGGTTGTCCAGGTAAATCGGCGGCTTCACCATGCGGCGTCCTCTCCGTCATTCTACCCGGTTCGGAGAAACAGGGCAGCATGGATTCGGAAAAAGGAAGATCCCGAGGCGAGCGGGGGGCGTCCGCCCCCTGCTTCCCTCGTACCCAAGCTCTGCTTGGGAACGCCTGCCGCGAAGCTCCGCTTCGCGTCCGGCCCCCGAACGGGACGCGAAGCGGAGCTTCGCCGACGCTCGTTCCCAAACAGAGTTTGGGAACGAGGGAGACGAGGATAACGAGGGATGAGGCAATAGTGTTCGGCACACGATTTGAGGAAGCGCATAAGTCTAATGGCAATTGAGAGTTGCGCTGATGGGTGCCCATTGGAACAATTGGTCGAGGCTCACCCGCTCATTTGCCGTTAACCACGGGGGGATCGCCACTTACGTCCCCTCTCAAACGCCGTGCCGAACACTATTGGGGATGAGGACGCTACTTCGTCTGGAATGGGGCCGAAATCGGCGACAGGGCGTTCACCGACTCCAGCTGCTTGAGCAGGTCAGGTTGGTCCGACTGGACGTGGACGCCCTTGGGACCGAAGGTGAAGTCCTTGACGATCAGGGCCTTCGGCGCCGCCAATTCGCGGCCGAAGAAGAAGTACACGGCCGTTTGCGCGTCGTCGGTGGTGTTGAAGCTCAGATTGGACAGGACCGCGGGCCGGCTGTCGGCGCCGTCGCAGTCGGCCACGACGAGGCCATACGTCTTGATGCCGGTGAAGCTGAGAGCGTCCAGGGTCAGCCCCGGACAGGCGCCGGACAGCTGGACGAGGATATGGGTCTTGCCGTCGCCGTCGAAGGTGATCCCCTTCAGATGAAAACCGGGGGCGTCGCTGACGTGCAGGAGCTTGTCCACCGCCCGGCCCGCGGTCTTCCACACAGCCCGTCGTTCCGGCGCCGATTCGATCGTCAGGTTCTCGACCTTGCTGACGGTGAGGTCGTCTTCCTGGACGTCGGCCGCCAGGATGATGCGATCGTTGGCGCGGGCGTGCTGCAGCGCCTCTTTCAGGGTGGGAAACGCCTTGTTGGCGCGGCTGGGATCGACGCGGAGCGGCTCGCGCCCCGTCGGGCCGTCCGGCCGGCCGCCGGACGAAAAGGCGATCGCGATCCAGACGCCGACGGCGATGAGGAGAACCACCACGGCCGTGGCCGCGCCGATCACGATCCAGAGGCGGCGGTTCGCCAGGGACGGCACGGTCAAGGCCCAGCCGCTCATCCCCGTCCGCGACGGGCCGGGGCGCTTCCCGGACTTGGGAGCGGTGTCCATCTGACCGGCGGGGTCGGCGGTGTCGGAAACCAGCTTGTCCCAGGAGGCGGCTTCCTCTTCTTCCGGCGGGGCGGCGGCCGGGGCGGGCGTCGTGGCGACAGCCGGCCGGGCCGGGGCGGGCGACGGACGCAGCGGCACGGGCGACAGGACCGGCCGCGCCGGGGCCTTGGCGACGGGCGGCGCGGCGGTGGCCACCGGCCGGGCTGACGCCGGCGGCGCGGCGGTGGCCACCGGCCGGGCCGACGCCGGCGGCGGGGGCGGCGGCGCGGGGACGGCCACGGGCGCGGGAGGTGGGGCCGGCATCGGCCCGCTCTTGCGCAGATTGACGGCCGGGGCCGACGGCGCGACGGCCGGGGCCGGCGCCGCGGTCGGGGCGGCCGACGACGGCGAGCCGTTGGACACCTGCCACGGTTTGCGCGTGCCGGACGGCGGATCGCTGGAGGCGCCGACGCGCGACACGTCGCTGCCGCCGGCAGGGGCGCCCATCGCGGCCGGGCTGAGCTGCGGCATCTCCGCCTCGGGCGGCGGCGGGATCGGCGTCTGGGTCCACGGCGCCAGCACCTCCGCCACCTCGATCGGCGTCTGGTAGCGCTGCGCCGGGTCCTTGGCCATCGCCTTCTCGATGACGGCGGCCAGCTCCTCCGGCACGTCGGGACGCAGCAGCCGCACCGACTTGGGCTGCCGCGTCTGGTGCCAGATCAGCTTTTGCGCCACCGTGCCTTCCGCGAACGGCGGCCGGCCCGTCAGGATGAAATAGAACGTCGCCCCGAGGCTGTAGATGTCGGCCCGAATGTCCACGCCGTGGCTGTCGAGGGCCTGCTCCGGCGCCAGGTAGTCGGCCGTGCCCAGAACGTTCTCGTCGTATTTCTTGGTGAGGATGTCGTCGGTGTCGTGGAAGAAGCGGGCCAGGCCCATGTCGAGGATTTTGACGATGCCGTTGCGGTCCACCAGGATGTTGCCCGGCTTGATGTCGCGGTGGACCAGCCCGGCCGCCTCGTGGGCGTGCTGGATGCCGAGCGCCGCCTGGCGGATGTAGTGGGCCGCCCGCAGCACGTCGAGCGGCCCGGTGCGCTTGACGATCTCCTGGAAATTGGCGCCGTCCACGAACTCCATGACGAGGAAGTGGAGCTTCTCGTCCTGGTCGATGTCGTAGGCGCGGACGATGTTGGGGTGATCCAGCGCGGCGACGGCGCGGGCCTCGCGGTAGAAGCGCTCCAGCGAGGCGGGATCGTCGGCCTTGGCGGTGGGCAGCACCTTGACGGCCACGCGGCGCCGCATCAGCTTGTGTTCGCAGAGGTAAACGCTGCCCATGCCGCCGGCGCCGAGGCGTTCGAGGACTTTGTAGCGGCCGATGGTGAAGCGGCGCCATTTGCCCTGGAGGAACTGCTCGGCCTGGAAGTTCGTGAGCAGGCCGTCGGCCACCATGACGCCGGCGAATTTCGACGGCTGCGGCGGAATGGCGTTGGCCGACGCCGTCCTGGCGACGTAGGCGTCAAGACGCTTCTCGTCCAGCACGCCGGACTTGCGCACCAGATCGAGGAGTTCATCATTAGTGGCTGGCGCCGGCATCGGCCTACCCATGGCTGACGCAAGGAGAACCCACGACGCTGTCGAGCGGTTCGTTTACCATAGCAACTATAGTTCGGGGGCGGAAGGGAGGGGGAGAAATCTTGCCCGGCGGCGGAATTCGCCTCCAGGCGGTGCGACCGCCCACATGGGGAAAGTCTGACAAGGTTCGGGTCCGATTGCAAGACCCTGGCGCCCATTTTATTAAAAACGTTTGGGAGAAATGAGAACGGTGCGGCGCGACCGCTGCTTGCCCTCTCCAGGAACTCTCTTCGAGAATTGCGGACGTAACACAGACGTAAAGAACATTATACACGGTCGGTGCGCGTACCAACCCCCTCCCCGCGCCGCTTTCCGAGATCTGCCCGCATCGTCGTTGGGACTGCTGGCACGCCTACCGTCGGGCCGCGGTCGCGTTGGGACGCGCTCACGGCGCCGCCGGCTCCAGACGATAGCCCAACTCCGCCGCCTTCCGCGCCAGGCCCTTCACCTGGCGTAACCGATACGCCTCCTCACAGGCCCCCTGCTCCTGACGCACGTATGCCTCGCCGTACTTCAAGAGGCGGTACACCCGCTCCGCGATCTTCCGCGCCGTCGCCACCACCGCCTTGCCGCCCCCGGCCCGCGCCGCAATCCGCCGGTAGAACGCCCCCAACGCGTTCTTGGCGTGGTGGCAGCCCTGCGCCGCCAGGCGAAACGCCCGCGCCGCACGGTTGGAGCCCCGACGCACCCGCCGGCTCCTGATCTTCCCCGCCGAACCCTGGTGCTGCGGACAGAGCCCCAGCCAACTGACGAACCGCTTGACCGTCGGGAACTTGCTCAGGTCCGTGCCCAACTCGCTCAGGACCACCAAGGCCGTCGCCGCGTCGATGCCCTCGATCGCCGTCAGGTCCACCCCCGCCAGCCGGAACAGCGAACCGCGCACGTCGAAACGGGCTTCGTTCGCCGCCCGGCCCCGCTTGCGAGGCTTGGGCGGCAGGGGCCGGCCGCCGCTCTTGTCCGTGAAGGTCCCCAGGTAGGCTTCGACCTGCGCGTCGCACTCGTGCAGCCGCGCGTGGTAGCACTCGTACAACGCCAACGCCTGACGCAGCGCGAACAAGTGTTCCTCGCGCCAATTGCCCTGCAAGGCCCGCGCCAATTCCGCCTCCGTCCGCCGGCACCGCTCGTGACGCAACTTCGCCAACTCCCGAGGATCGCGTTCGCCGCGCAGGATCGCCTGGAGGATGGCCAGGCCCGTCACGCCGACCACGTCGCTGACCGCCTCGGTCAACTTGACGTTCATCTCCTCCAACGCCTTTTGCACGTGCTGGACGTGCTGGCCGGCGTAGCCGATCAGCATCTGCCGTTGCCGCAGGTAACCGCGCAGGACCACCACCTGATCCTCCGGCCGGAACGACGCGCTCAACAGCCCGTAGCTGTGCAGCCGTTGAATCCATTGGCAATCCAGCACGTCGCTCTTGGGCCGGCCGGGCGCGTGCCGCGTCTGCCGCGGATCGACCAGATAGACCGCAAAGCCGCGCCGCTCCAACAGTTCGAACAGCGGCACCCAGTAGACGCCGGTCGATTCCATCGCCACCGTGGTGACGTCGCAGGCCTGGAGCCAATCGGCGAGCGCCTCCAGGTCGGCGGTGCAGGCGCCGAAGGCGCGGACGTGGGGCGGCAGGTGGGCAGCCGGGTCGGCGGGGTCGGCGGCCACCGCCGTGGGCGGCACGGCGACGTAGTGGCGCGCCGCATGGACGTCGATGCCGGCGGCGTGCGGGTTGGTGACCCGCAGCGGCTCAGGGGAGGCGACGATACGACCGTCTTGGCGAAAGCGTGGCGTCATGGCGACCTCGGGATGAGGGTGCGGGTGGTCAACGGGCGAAGGGGCCGCGGGCGCGGGAGTGCGTAACGGAGGCAGTCTCTCCAACGGGAACACGCCGCGGCGTGTCGCCAATGCGGTCGTCGCAGACTCCCGGGACCAAGCTTGCTTTCGGGCACGAAGCGCCAAGGCACGAGCGGCCACCTCGACCCGCGGCCCCGCACCGATAGGATAGGCATTCCCGTGGCGCGCTGGACCTCGGCCCAAGTACCGGGTTGAGGTCACCATCCCGGGGCGTCAGGGCATCCGCGCTGAGCGCGACTTCCATCCCACTCGTGGGAGCGCCAACCTCCATTGAGGCCTCGCGCCACGGCTTCTCACCCCGTTCCTGGCAGCGGTATCGCCGCGGAACGGGGTGAGGAGTTTGCTTGGCGCTGCGGGCTCGCCGGACTGCAAGAAGTTTCCCCGGAGGGCGGCGGCGGGTACAATGGCGGGAGGCCGCCCGCTCCGCACTCCATCCCCCGGTCGGTCATGGCGCTCCCCATTCGTCACCTGCCCGTCCTGCAAAACTGGGATTGCCACGTCTGCGGCACCTGCTGCCAGGAATACGTCGTCACCGTCACCGACGAGGAGAAGAAGCGCATCGACGCCCAGGGCTGGGACCGCGACGCCGACCTCGGCGGCTTCGTCCCGTTCGTCCGCCACGGGCCGTTGTGGGCGCGGAAATGGCGCCTCAACCACCGTCCCGACGGCAGCTGCGTCTTCCTGGGCGACAACGGCCGCTGCCGGGTCCACGAGCGGCACGGCTACGAGACGAAGCCGCTGGCGTGCCGGCTGTTTCCGTTCGTGCTGATCCCGACCGGCGACCACTGGAGCGTCGGCCTGCGGTACGCCTGCCCCTCGGCGGCGGCGAACAAGGGCCGGCCGCTGCCCGAACACGATCCGGCCCTCAAGGAGTTCGCCGCCCGCCTGGCCGAGCGCGAGAAGCTGACGCCGCGGCCGGACGGTTCGCTGACGCCGCCGCCGCCGTTGCAGCCGGGCCAGAAGGTCAGCTGGCCCGACGTGCATCGCGTCGTCGAGGCGCTGCTGGCGCTGCTGCGCAACCGCAAGGAGCCGCTGGAACGGCGGCTGCGCAAGTGCCTGGCGGTGGGCGAGCAGATGCGGAAGGCGAACCTCAAGCACGTCACGGCCGCCCGGCTGGGCGACCTGCTGGACGTGCTGCGGCGGTCGGCCGACACGCTGACGCCGGACAACCTGATGAAGGTGCCGCGACCGGGTTGGATCGGCCGGGTGCTGTTCCGCCAGGCGACGGCGCTGTTCACGCGCAAGGACCACGGCCCCAACCGCGGCGTGGCCCGCCGCGGCCGGCTGGCGCTGATGCACGCGGCCTGGCGTTTCGCGCGCGGGACCGGCCCGGTGCCGCGGATGCACGCCGGCCTGCCGGAAACGACCTTCGAGGAGGTCGAAAAGCCGCGCGGCCCGATGCCGCTGGAGATGGAAGCGATTCTGGAGCGCTATTACACGTTGAAGGTCGGCTCCATACAGTTCTGCGGCCCGGCGTCGTTCGGGATGCCGTTCTGGGAGGGGTTCGAGCTTTTGGCGCTGACGTACCCGATCGTGCTGTGGGTGTCGCGGATGTACCGGGACGGTTCGCGCGAGGAGGCGATTGCCAAGGCGCTGACGGTGGTGGACGATCATTTCGGCTTCAACCGCATCCTGGCGACGTACCGGCAGCGCGCCGGCTTCCGCATCCTGGCGCGGCAGGGGGAGCTGGCGAAGCTGATTGCGTGGTATAGCCGGTGAGAACTCCCGCTTGCGGGTATACTACCATCATGCGCGCACTCGTTGGCTGGCGGAGGTCAAGGCGATGGGAGTAGACAGTCCCTTCATCGGCGACGGGATGGCAAGTACATACACCGTGAGCGGCAAGCGCTGCGACATTCGCCTATTCTTGAATCCCGACGGAACTTATGAGCGCGTCGTCCACCGTGAGCCGAGTTTCGAGCGCGCGGATCGCGGGTGCTGGTATCACAAAGAGGGAGACGAAGAGCTACGGCTGGAGTCGGAGGCCCCTGATGATGAGGATCGCATCTCGATCCAGTGGCGGGTTCTGTCCGTCACGACCTGTGAGGACTCGAACTGCCTGATGGTACTGCGATGGAGCGCGCTGGCGAGCCGCAATCTGCCCATCTTGTTTTACCGGGTCCATTTGCCAGGGCGTTGGTACAGCGAGCAGTTGGGCATCCGCCCCTGATGTGAGTGCATAATGGCTACCACAACCCTCTCTCTCGAAGTCGATGCGGACGCCGCCCGCGCCTATTCCGCCGCGTCCGAGGAGGACCGGCGCAAGCTGCAATTGCTGCTCAGCCTTCGGCTGCGGGAGTTGACTTGTCGGCCGCCGCGCCCGCTGAAGGAGGTCATGGACGAAATCGGCCGGCACGCCGAGGCGCAAGGCCTGACCCCGGAAATCCTGGAGTCGCTTCTGCGCGACGAGTGAAATGCGGATCGTCATCGATACGAGCGTTGTTGTGAGCGCCCTGCTGCTTCCGCGCTCCGTGCCCCGTCAAGCGTTCGACGCCGCGGCCTCGCGCGGCAGCCTGTTGGTGTCCGAGGCCACGGTGGCTGAGTTGGACGACGTGCTGCGCCGGCCGAAGTTTGACAAATATGTTCCTGAAGTCATGCGGCTGGAATTCTTCGCCGCGCTGGTATTGACGGCCGAGGAGGTCAAAGTCAACGAAACGATTACGGCGTGCCGCGATCCCAAAGATAACAAGTTCCTGGAATTGGCTGTGAGCGGTCAGGCGAGCCACATCATCAGCGGGGACGCCGATCTCCTTGTGCTTGATCCGTTCCGCGGAATCGCCATTCTCACGCCGCAGGCATTTCTCGCCGGACTGTCGGCTTAGCAGGCTCCTCACACCACCGCATACGGCGCCGACCGATCCACCTGCTTGCGGCACAGCTCCGGCACTTCCGCCTCGCTCTTGAGATGCCGAATGTCGCGTATCCCTTCCGCGATGAGCCGGCCGTAGCTCGTCTCCACGGCGTTCTCGTCGTGCTGGATCAGCACCACCGTGAGCGCCCGGCCGGCCCGGCGCAGGCCGCCCAGCGCGATCGCCGTTTCCTCCGGCACGTCCGGCAGCACCGCCACGATGGTCGCGTCGCGCGGCAGCCGGCTCGTCGTCTCCGTTGTCAGCTCGGCGAAGGTCAGGCCGTCGGTCAGCTCCACGCGGGCCAGCGTCTCGCGGATGCGGTGCAGCTGCTCCACGCCGCGGCGCGTCTCCACGATCAACGGCTGCAAGCGATGGCTTTCCTCCTTCACCGCCGTCGCGTCGCGGGCCGCCTGGCGCGTCCGCGGGTCGGTCGCGTGGGGGCGGGGCGACCCCGCCCCTGCCGTGGTGCGGAGGCGGTCGGCGGCGTCGCGGCCGTTCGTGACCAGGCCCACCTGCTGGCCCATCTCATAAACGGCGTTGGCCAGCGCCAAGGTCGCCGTCACCGCCAGCTCGGAGCGGAACGGCTCGCCGCGCTCGTGATAGCCGGCCGTGTGGAAGTCGAGCAGCAGCGTCGCCCCGGCCAGCGTGGACGGCTCGTGGACTTTGCTGTGCAGGGCGCCGGTGCGGGCGGTGGCGCGCCAGTGGATGCGGCTGAGCGGGTCGCCGCGCTCGTAGGGGCGGACGCCGGCGACGCGCGTCGGGTCCTCGAACAGCCGGTGCGTCAGCAGCACGTCGCCGATCGGCCGGCGCGAGGTCAGGTCGTAGCCTTCCAGCGGGATGATGCGCGGGTAGACCATCAGGAACGCCGGCGCCGCGTCCACGCGGAAGCGCCGGTGCAGGCCGAACAGGTCGCCGGTTTCCATCACCAGCGGGCCGATCTGGAAGCAGCCGCGGCCGAGACATTCGACCGAGTAGTCCACGTCCACCTTGCCGCCCGGCGACAGCATGGCGATGCGCAGCCGCTTTCCCTTCACCTTGAGCTTGGGGAAGCGCCTGTCCAGGGCGTCTCTCGGCAGCACGTCCTCCAGCAGCACCCACGGCGCCGGCAGTCGGCCGCCGTTCGTCACCGTCACGCGCACCTTGATCCGGTCGCCGATCTCCGCCGTGAGATTATGCCGATCCTTGTCATCCTCTTCCGACGAGTCCGATTCGGGCGCCGTGCAGGCGCGGGAGGCGGACAGGTGGTTGATCCAGGTGCGGGCCAGGTAGCGCGTGAGGAGGAGCAGGCCGAGCAAGACGTACATGGAATAGGCCAGCAGCCCCGCGTCGAGCAGCAGGGCGGCCAGCAGAATCAGGAGGACGGCGATGTACCATTTCATGTTTCGGAACCGGCGAGCGGGGGGCGTCAGCCCCCTGATAACCGCATCTTGTCGGCGACCGCAGGAAGAATCAGGGGGCTGACGCCCCCCGCTCGCCGGGATTCACTTCGCCCCGCCCGTATGCCCCGCCAGCTTCTGCAGCGCCTTGAGCTGGTCGGCCATCTCCTTGTCCTTCGGCTTCAGCTTCACCGCTTTCTGCTGGGCGTCGAGGGCGTCGGTCAACCGGCCGGCCGTGGCCAGGGCCTTCGCCCAGGCGTGCAGCACGTCGGCGTCGTGCGATTCCGTCAGCTGGCCCGCCTTCTCCAGGTCGGCCAGGGCGCCGGCCACGTCGTTCCGCTCCAGTCGCACTTCGCCGCGGACGTAGTAACCGCCGGCCTCGCGCGGACTGAGCTTCACGGCACGTTCCGCGTCGGCCAGCGCGGCCGTCAGCCGGCCCTTGCCCAGCTCCAGTCGGCCGCGCAGGGCGAACGCCGGTCCCAGCTCCAGCTCCTTGGCGAAGATCGGCTCCAGCAAAGCGGCCGCCGCGTCCGGCGCCGCCTCCTCGTCGAGCGCATCCTCCGCGCAAACGATGCGGTCCAGCGCCCCCGCCCAGTCCGCCTCCTTGCCGGCCGGAGGTTCCTGTCCCTTCGCCAGCGCCTGCCGCCGTTGCAGCAGCCGCAGGACGCGCTCGCGGGAAGCGGCGAGTTCGGGACTCTGTTTATCGAGCTTGCCGGCCTTGTCGGCCTGGTAGCCCGCCTCGCGCAGCGCCCCCAGCGCCAGGTCCGCCCGGATCAAGCCGGTCAGCACCTCGTCGTCCGGGTCGGCCTTGGCCAGATGCTCCGCCGCCTTGGCGAAGTCGCCGCGGTGCAGCTCCACCAGGCCGAGGATGCGCTGCTCCTTCTCGTGGAACTTCTGGTCGCGCGCCTTCGACGCCAGATCGAAGGCGTCGTCCCAGTGCTGCAACCGCAGCGCGAAGTCGGCCGCCGTCAGCAGGCCGTCGAAGTCGTCGCCGACCGCCGCGGTGCAGCGGCGCCAATACGTCAGCGCCTCGTCCGTCTTGCCGGCCGCCAGCGACAGCCGCACCAGCCCCTCCAGCGGCTGCGCGGCGTCCTTGTCCACCGTCAGCGCCAGCTGATACGACCGCGCCGCGTCGTCGGGCCGCTTGAGGTCCTCGTACACCAGGCCGCGCAGGACGTTGCCGCGCACCGTATTGAGAATATCCGGATCGTATTTGATCGCTTCATCGAGGTCCTTGTCCGCCTCGGCGGCGTGGTCGGTGCGGTACTCGTCGCGGGCCAGGTGGTAGAAAGCCTGGCCGCGGTGGGAGTCGTTGCCGTGCTGCGTCAGCGGTTCCAGCACCTTGCGGGCCTCGTCGTGCCGGTTCTGGTCCACCAGCAGCGCCCCCAGCTCCACGCCGTACAGGTCGTCGTCGGGGAAGCGGCGCACCAGCTCGCGCTGGGCCGCCGTCTCGTCCTTGGCCGTCGCCGCCGCCTTGACGCTCAGCTTGAGCAGCTCCTCGTCGTCGGGGTGATAGTACAGGCCGATGCGCAGTACGCGGCGGGCGTCGGCGTCCTTGTCGTGCTGATGCTCGACGCGGGCCAGCGCCGCCGCCACGTCGGCGTCGTCCGGCGCCGTCGCCAGCAGCGCCTCCAGCGGTTTGGCGTCGGCCAGCTCCGTCGTCGGCTTCAGCGTCAGCCACGCCCGGTAGTACCGGCTCACGCCCTCGTGGAACGTGCGGAAGCGGTCGAAGTCGGCCGGCTCCACGCGGGCCTGATCGAGCCGCATCGTGAATTCCACCGACAGCGTCCGGCCGTCCGGCGACAGCGTCGCCTTGCGGGTGAACTCGCCCCACGGCGAAGTCAGCGTCTGGTCGCTCGGCGTGGCCTCCAGGGCGAAGAGGGCCGGGATGTGGACGATGTAGAGATGATGGGTCTCGAAAATCGAATAAAACTCCAGCGGCGGCTGGCGGTCGTAGTCGAGGTTGTAGGCGACGAACTTGCCCCACACCTTGCTGTCGGCGACGCTGCCCTCCTTGTCCGGGTCGCCGCTGAACTGGTCATCGACGATGAAATCGACGTGGGCCTTGACCGGCCGGTCGAAGTCGCGCAGCGACTCCTCGTCGATGTCGAGGCGGACCAGCCGGCTCTTGCTGTTGGCGTCCTGCAGCTCGGCCGTCACCTGCCGCCGCCGTTCGCCGGCGGGCGCCTCCAGGTAGGCGTCGCGCTCGACCAGCGCCGCGCTGCCGTAGGAGGTCGCGTCGCGCTCGCAGCGGGCGGAGCCGTCGGGGCCGACCCAGACGTTCGTCACCTGCACCATGCGGTTGTCGCTCGGCGCCAGCGGCGGCGTCCGCGTCAGGCGGATCGTCCCCTTGTCGTCCACGACGTAGCAGAGGCGGTCGCGGTCGTCGTGCGGCAGGAAGTCCCAGCCGGCCAGGCTGGAGGTGGTGTCCACCCAATGTTCCTTGCCGTCGATGGTGGCCACGAGCAGGGCGTGCGTGCCCCACGGCGACGGCACCGACTCGATCACCTGGCCGTCGTCGCGGGCGCCGAGCGTCGCCAGCTCCACCTTGATCCCGACCTCGCGCATCATGACGGCCAGGAGTTGCGTGCCGTCCTTGCAGTCGCCGTAGCGGTTCGCCAGGATTTCGGAGGGCCGATGGGGCGTATAGTCGTGCGCCTCGCCGGTGGAGACGTAGCGGATGTTGCGCCGCATCCAGTAGACCAGGGCGCGGCCCCTGGCGATCGGGTCTTTCAGCCCCTTGGTTACGTCGTGGGCCGTCTGGCGTACGTCGCCGGTGCAGAGCCAGCAGTCCTCGCGCAGCTTCTGCTTCCACTGGCCGATCGCCTCCCACGACGGGAAGGTCGAGCAGGCGACGCCCTTTTGCAGCGTTTCGCGGGACGGCAGGTTCTCGTCCTGCGGCAGTTGGGGGTTGAGTTCCGACTTCCAGGTATAAAGGATGTCGTCCTTGTCTTCGGTGCGGATCGGCTCGACGGCGCCGGCGAACGAGGCGTATTTCAGCGGCATCGTCTTGGGCAGCCGGACGCGCAGCTCGTCGGAGACGCAGGGATAAGTGGCGTCGCCGAAGGTGTAGCGGGTGAAGAACTGACCGGCGTGTTCGGGGTTCTTGCCGCGCACCGTCCATTTGACCTCGAAAACATCGCCGACTTCGAGGTCGGGGAAGCTGATGATGAGCTGCTTGTCGTGGTCGTAGACCTGGTAGTCGGTGGCCACGTCGCGCAGCTGCACGTCGCGCGGTTCGATGGGCGCGTCGTGTCCGTCGGCCTTGTGGATGACGGCCGTGTTGAGGGTGAGCGTCTCGTAGGCCGGGTCGTAGCTGAGGTTGCGGTATTCGCCGAGTTTTTCGATCCCCTTTCGACCATTCAGGCGCGTCACGTCCGTGACGACGGTTTCGACGGTCCCATCCGGCTCGACGAGGCAGCTGGTGCTGGCGTGCAGGATGCAAGCCGCGGCGTCGTCGAGGTAGTCCTTGGGGACGTTCTTCCAGAGTTTGGCGTCGTAGTGGAAGGGGTTCGGCTCGTGGGAAGGCCCGACCGGGACCGGCCACTTGTCGCCGGCCCGCACGGCTGCCGCGACGCAGCCGAAGAGGAGGAACGCGAGGAAAGGGCGAACCAGCCGGTGCGATCGGAGCATGAACAGTCTCCGGAAGGGAGGTCGAACGAACGACGTCCATTGTGCCGAGATGGGGAAAACGGCACAAGGTCAGGGGAGGCTACCCAGGAGACGACGAGGGAGGAGAAGGGTTCTGACAGGGCGCGTCCGCGTCCGTGACGGATGAGAGACTCGCTCATCGGCGGCCGCCGCGCGGCCAGAAGCGCCGGACGAGCAACCACGCGACGAAGCCGGCGGCCAGCGATCCGATCGCCACCGCCAGAACGAGAGCGACGGTGCCGGAGAAGGGATTCGTCGCGTTTTGGATGCCGATATAGCCGACGGGAAAGCAAACGGCAAGGAACGTGATGGCGAAGGAGACGGCGATAAGCAGCGCACCGCCGACCGCAGCGATCAGGCCCAGACACCCCCGTTCGACAGAATCGTATTCGCCTGGCGCCCGAAAAAGGCGGATCAAGGCTGGCGCCAGGGGCAGCAGCAGCAGCAGGCCGAGGCCATAGGTCAGGAGGCCGATCAGCACGCATAGGCCGACGAGGATGATTCCCGTCATTAGCGCCGTGCGGGATTGCGTGCGTACGTCCCTGGGAGCCAGCGGAAGGTGCGCTTCAGTGGCATGGTGCGCGGGCCAGGTGGTTTGAATCGCTCCGTCGAGGGGCGTAAAGCACAACCAGCAGCGAGCGGCCGTCGGCGAGTTTTCCTTGCCGCACCACGGGCACACCTTCGGTCCCCGACTGATGTCCGTACTCACGCCGCGCCCCCTTTCGCCTCGCCGTGCGCCGGGCGTAGTCGGCGGCGAGGCGGCGCACCCGCCGGACCAGCTGGCCCAGCACTACGGCCGTCAGAGCCAGTCCCACCAGGAACAGCAGCTCGTGGAAGCGCGGCACGCGCAGGTCGCGCTCGGGGGCGTACCAGCGGGCGTATCCCAGCAGGAACAGGTAGCCGGCCGCGGCGCCGCCGGCGGCGAACCAGATCAGCGGCAAATCCACCCGCAGCGCCGCCATCGCCAGGACGACGAAATACGCCACCAGAAGCGGGCTTTGCGGGCCGTGGCCGATCATCAGGGCCGTCGTCAGCAGCACCAGATCGGCGGCTGTGGAAGCGTACGGCAGCCAGCGCGGGAAGAAGTGCAAGCGCAACAGCCACGCCACCACGGCGGCTTCGACGACCCAGAGGGCGGTGAGCGATGCGATCGCCCAGTGAAACGCGGCCTCGTTCGGGCCGGCCGGCGGCAGTTCGAGGAAGTCGAGGGGCACGCCGTAATAGCGGGCGACCTCGACGGAGTAGAACAGGCAGAGGGCGATGAGTCGGAGGAGGTTGGCGCGTCCTTCGGCCTGGTACTGTTCCCAGCGGGTGGCGATGAACCACGGTCGGTCGGCGGCCGGGTCGGTCGCGGCGGGGGCGCTCATGGGCGGCCTCCAGGGATCTTGTGGGGATCAATCGCCCCATCATCCGGGATGACGGGCGACTCCGCAAGAGGGAGGCGGAGGACCAGGCGATCAACGCCAGCCGCAGCGACGGAGGATGATATAGACGAGGATCACAACGAACACGGCCGCCAGGAGGCCCACGGGGATTCCCACGAGGCCCCCGCCGACGGGATTCCCGTAGGGACTCAATCGACTGACCGTGGCCGCCGTGGCCATGCAGACCGTGCAGAACGTCACGACGAAGGAGGCCAGGACAAGGAGGCCGACGCCGACGGCGGCCGCGACCGCCGCAAGCCCCTTCAGAGGCGGCCGTCTGGTTTGGTCCTCGTCGGGAAAGGACGGAAGACGGACATCGCTCCACGCCGGTGTGGGCGTCGTTTGAATCGCCGCGTCCAGGGGCGTCGAACACAGGGAACAGTGGGCGGCCGTCGGCGGATTCTCCCGGCCGCACGAGGGGCAGAGTTTCGGGCCGCGGGTGATGTCCGTACTCATGCGGCGGCTCGCCACGTTCAACGATCCAGATTCTCCCACGGGTTTTCGGTCACGCTTTTGCGACGGCCGCGGCCGCGACCTCCGAGACGACTTTGCGGATGAGCCGCCAGCTCTCGCGGTGATACGGCTCCGGCAGGTCCAGCTTCTGCCCCACGTCGCACCGCCTTTTATTGGCCGCCTTTTCCACATAAGCCGCCCCGGCCACGCCGCGGTTGTGGACGTACACGTCCCGCGTCGCCTTGATCTCGGCGAGGCGGTCGATCTCGTCGGCCGTCGGGCATCCCAACTTCACGAGGTCTTCCAGGTAGGCAAACCACTCCCGGACTTTCCTGTAACTCAGTTCGTTCAGCTCGCGGTTGACGACCGCGAGCTTCACCGACCCCAGGTCCGCCGCGTCCAGGACCAGTGAAACGGGGATCTGCTTCCGCTCTAACCTCTGGGGGTAAGTCAACAGCCACTGCCGCAGAACGCCGAAGATGAAATCTTCAAACAGCGAAACGAACTGCTGAAACGTGGCCGCCGTCAAGTATTCGGTGACGTACAGTTGCGCCTTGCCGGGCAATTCCTTCTCGGTGGTCAAGTTCCCGGTCGCCGTGTTGTGGACCCGCGCCTTGCCGCCGCGCTTGATGTACTGCACAACGAACCGCCAGGCCGCCTGGGTGTTCGCGTAATAGTCATGAGATGCGTCCAGGTCGGCGAGGGCGGCGTCCCGCAGCCTTGCGATCTCGTCGGCCAAGGGCATGGCGTCGTCTCAGAGATTAGGGGGCGGCGTCTAGAATCCGTTGCACGGCCTCACCGTCGCCGTCGCGACCGAAGTTGACGACGATCTCTTCCGGGTCGTCGTCGAGCGAAATGGCAACCTCGTCCACCCAGTATTTCACCCCATTCGCATCAAGCAAGCGCTGGACCTCCGTCAGCTGACTCAACGGCACCCAGAGGTACGGCCCCCCGGCGCCGTGGTCCGATACGCGGAGCGGCTTCTTTGTCGAGCTGTCGTTCACGCCCCCCTCCTTTCGTCACCACCATTATACTCGCGCCGTCCGGCAGGACGTCCGCTTTGCAACCCGTCATTGTCAAACGGCAGGTTACAAACCTGCCCCACGTTCACCGATCCCGATTCTTCCACCACGCCTTCCACTCCTCCGCCGACGGCCCCAGGCTCTCGCCGCTCAGGTCCTTCAGCGCCGCGTGGGCGGCGTGGGCCACCATCGGCTCGGGGTCGGCGAGCAGCGGGATCAGGTCGGGAATGAGCGTTTTGGCCTCTTTCATGGCGGCGGCCAGGGCCGCGGCGCGGCGGATCTCGGCGTCCTGGTCCTGGAAATAGCGCGTCAGCGTGTCCGCCTTCATGCGCGTCAGCCGTTCCGCCAGGGCGTCGCGTGCCTTGCGCTTGTCGTCGCCGCCCAGCTGCGGGATGGCGCCGGACAGCGCCTCGGTGTACGTCACGCCCTTGCCGTCGCGGTACTTCTGCACCAGCTCGTCGCGGCGCTCCGCCGGCGCCTGCACCAGCTCGCGGGCCATCCGGGCGCCTTCCGTCTCATCGGCCGGCGGCGGGGCCGCCGCGCCGTCGGGCTTCGGCTTGTCCTTCGGCTCCACGCCCTTGAGCGCGTCGCCGCCGAGGCCGCCGCTGTGGAGCGTCACCGCGTCCTTGACCTTGCCCTTGAGGGCCGACGTCAGATCGCGGACCATGTTGGCCCGCTTCAGAAACAGCAGCGCGAAGCAGGTGTCCGCCACGGCCGGGTATTCGCCGTGCCACGAGCCGTCCGCCTGCTGGTTGGCCAGGAGGACCTGCGAACCCCAGGCGTACCAGTCGTGGCGGCCGATCGTGTCGAGGTCGAGGATGACGGCCACGCGCTCCAGCGACCAGAAGAAGTAGTACGATTTGCCGCCCACGGTCGGAACGTCCTTGTCGTCGGTGGGGGCGCCTACGGCCGTTCCCAACGCCTTGAGGGCCTTCTTCAGGAAGGGGTCGGCGTCCACATCGGGGGCGGCCTTGCCCTTGTCCGCCGCGGCCTCCGCAGCCGTCCCGTGCGCCACGAGGAGGCCCAGCACGCCCGCGCAGGTCATGGTCGCCGTGGAGCCTTCCATCAGCGCCGGCCCCGGCCCTGGCGCCGGCGCGACCGGCATGTAGGACCAGCCGCCGTCGGCGTTCTGCGTGGCGCGGAAGCGCTGTTCGACGCGGGCCAGCGCCTTGTCGGTCGGCACGCCGTGCCGGCGGGCCACCCACAGGGCCAGCGCGGCGAACTGCGTGTTGGAGTTGTCTCCCACTCCCGTCAAAACCTCCGCCTGCGCGGTCGGAATGGTGTGGGCGAACGCGTCCTGGAGTTCCTTCGTTTGCTTGATGGTCGGCCGGGCGGGCTTGCCGTCGGGTCCCTTGTCCGGTTTGGGGGCGTCGTGGAGGGCGCTGACGAGGCGGCGGACCTCGGGGTCGTCCGCGGCGGGGCAGTCGTAGACCCAGCCGCCGCTGGAGTTTTGGCCGGCCAGCAGGCGCACGGCCATCGACTGGATGAGCGGCTCGTCGGCCGGGTCGCCGAGGCGGTCGAGGAAAAGGATGGAAAGGGAGAGCGAATAGGTTTTATAGAAAGCGGTGCAGGGGTCCTTTCGCACCACCTCGGCGGCGCGGCGGACGGCGGGGTCGTCGGCCGGCGCGCCGCACTCCAGCAGCGTCAGGCCGACCAGCGCCGTGGCGCCCGGCTGCATGGATTGGTCCAAGCCGGTCATCGCGCCGTCGCCGCGGATGAATTCCACGCCGCGATCGACGGCCTTGTCGATGGCCTCCTGGTCCACCGCCCGCGCCGCCGACCCCGCCGCGGCCCATACCGCGACGGCCGCACAACCCACAAACAGCGCCCGTTTCATGAACGCCTCCGCAATCGGAACCCATGGATTCCCGTAACCTGAGCATACCGGCTGCGGCGGGGAACGCCAGAGATTTCCGAGCGTGGGACCTATGGGACCTATGGGACTCATAGGTCCCATAGGTCCCACGCCTACCCCGTCGCCTCAAAGACGTGCCCTCCCCACGCCGGCATGTCCAGGTACAGCCCACGCACCGCCAGGTCGTCGCCGTCCCGCTCATAGCAAGCGCCGCCCAGCAGGTCGTGCAGCCGCCAGCGCCGGCCGCGCCATTCCTCCGCCGGCAGGCCGACGTAACACTGGCCCTGTGTCGGACCGTAGTTGACGCAGACCAGCAGCCGCCGGCCGGCGTCGTCGTCCCAGGCGAAGGCGATGAACCGATCCCATGTCGAGTTGCCGTCCCACGCCGGCCGGCACGACAGCAACCGCCATCGGCCGCCGCGCACCTCCGGCCGCTTCAGGCATTCGAGAAGCCGGCCGTAAAACGCCGCGAGCGCGGCGTCGGCCGGCTCCGCGGCGCGGCGGCCCAGGTGGATCGACGGCCGGACGCGGCGGCCCTCCAACTGGCCGTCGTGGAAAAAGCGCAATCCGGGAGTGAGAAACGTGACGATCGCGGCCGCCTCGTGCATCCCCGGCGGAAACACGCCCGCGGCGCGCGGTTCGTCGTGGTTCTCCAGGAAGCGAGCGCAGCGGCCCTGGAAGTCGAGTCCCGCCCTCAGATGGCCGCGCGCCCCGGCCACGTCGCCGGAATGCAGCCGGTCGTAAAGGCGCTTGTCGTATGTGTAATCGAACCCCTGCCGCTGCAATTCCCATTCGAGGTCCCAATAGACCTCGGCCAGGAAGAGGAAATCGGGCCGACCGCGGCGCACCGCGGCGACCGCTTCCGGCCAGAACGGGGCGTCCACCGGCGCCGTGCCGTCGGCCGGCCGCGACCGGCCGCCCCAGGTGCGCTCGATCACGTCCGGCAGGAGCAGCATGGCCATGTCGCAGCGCACGCCGTCGCAGCGGCCGGAGATCGACTTCATTTCCTCGATCATCGCCCGACGCAATCCCGAATGTCGGTAATTGAGCTGGAGCGTGTCGGGCCAGCCGGGGAAGTACGGGTCGCGGCCGTGGGCCAGCAGGCAGGGCCGCGATCGGTTTCGACGCGGCGGTAGTTGTGCGGCTCGCGGGCCAGGTCGTCGTCGGAGCCGTGGACGTAGTATTCCGGGTGCGTCCGCGTCCAGGGGTGATCCAGCCCCGTGTGGTTGGGCACGAAGTCGAGCAGCAGCCGGGCGCCGCGGTCGCGCAGCCGGGCGCGGAACCGGGCCAGCGCGGCGTCGCCGCCGAAGTCGGCGTGGGCCGCGTACGCGGAGACGGCGAAGGGCGAGCCGCAAACGTCGTCGTCGGTGCAGTCCGGCAGCGCCTCCAGGTAGCCGCGGCGCCACTCCGGGTTGCCGAGCGAGATTCGCCGCGCCGCCGGCCCCGTCTGCCGGGCGCCGAGCATCCAGATCCAGTCGAAGCTCGGCGCCGTCAGGTGGTCGAGCAGCGCGTCGGGAACGTCGTCCAGTGCGGCGCACGGCCCCACTTCGCGGAGCAGAACGCGGGTGTTGATTTCGAGGAGGGACGGATTCATGACCGCTCCAGCACGCGCCGCGGCGCCCCCATGTCGATGACGTGGACCTCGCCCAGCCATGCCGCCGCCTCCGGCCGGGCGAAGCCCTTCTTCGCCGCCGCGATGGTCGCCGTGTGCGTCGCCCGGATTGTTGGACCAACCGGCTCTCCCGTGTCCGCATCCAGACCGGAGGGAATGTCCACGGCCAGCACGCGAACGCCGCTGGCATTGATCGCCTTGATGATCCGGTCGAACGGCGGCCGCACCGGCCCTTGCAATCCGCTGCCGAACAGCGCATCGACGGCCCATGCGGCCGACGCCAGCTCGGCCCGCAGCGCCGCCTCGTCCACGTCCAGCCGCGCCTCAACCGGCGGCCCGCTCCGCGCGAGGATGCGGTGCATCACCGCCGCGTCGCCGGTCAGCTCTTCCGGCCGGGCGAACAGCAGCACGCGCACCGCGACGCCGGCGTTGTCGAGCCAGCGGGCGATCACGAAGCCGTCGCCGCCGTTGTTGCCCTTGCCGCAGCAGACGACGACCGGCCCCCGCGCCCCCAGCCGCAACAGCAGCTCCGCGCAGCCGCGCCCGGCGTTCTCCATCAGCACCACGCCGGGAACGCCGATTTCCTCGATGACGCGCCGGTCGAGCGCCCTGGCTTGCTCTCTGGTCAGGAACATCGATTCCGACCCCCGTTGTGGTGACAAGGTGATAAGGTGACAAGGTGAGGGGATGACGAGGGAGCGGATAGTTCACCCCCTCACCGTGTCACCGTGTCACGTCTTCACCGACTGATCCGCAACCCGCCGCCCTTGAGGAGGTTCTCGACCTCCGCGGGCGTGATCCAGGCGAAGTCGCCGGGCAGCGTGTGCTTCAGCGCACTGGCGGCGACGCCCCAATCGAGGCCCTTTTGCAGGTCGCCGTCGAGCAGGCCGTGGATCAGCCCCGCCGCGAACGAGTCGCCGGCCCCAACCCGATCCACGATTTCCACCTCGTAAGTCCGCGTCTTGAGGATGCGGCCTCCCTCGCAGGCGATCGCCGTCCACTGGTTCTTCCACACCAGCGGGTTGTCGCGGATGGTGATCGCCGCGGCCCGCAGGGGGAAGCGGCGCGTCAGCTGCACGGCCGTGTCCTCGTGGTCCTTGCCCGCGACGCCCAGCACCTTCTCGGCGTCCTCCTCCGTCGTGATGAGTACGTCGCAGAATTGCATCAGCTCCGTCATGCGGCGGTTGGCCTCGGCCTGCGTCCACAGCTTCGCTCGATAATTGAGATCGATGCTGACGCTCACTCCGGCCGCCTTCGCCGCCCGCAGCGCCTCGGCCGTCGCCTCGGCGGCGGTCGCGCTGAGGGCGGGCGTGATGCCGCTGGTATGGAACCACTTCACGCCGCGGAACACGTCGGCCCACGGAACCATGCCCGGCCGGACGTGGGCGATGGCCGCGTCCTTGCGGTCGTAGAGGACGCCGCTGGCGCGGGGCGGCGCCGAACTCCACGAAATAAAGGCCGACACGGTCCTCCGGCGTCCAGACGACGTGTTCCGTCGAGACGCCGGCCTCGCGCGCGTGGTTCGCAACGAGCCGGCCGAGCGGGTTGTCGGTCAGGCGCGAGACCCACGCGGCGGAGCGCCCAGCCGCGCCAGGCCGACGGCGGTGTTCAGCTCGGCGCCGCCGACCTGCACGTCGAGGCTGCGCGTCTGCTCCAGGCGGCGGAAGTTCGGCGGGCTGAGGCGGACCATCGCCTCACCGAACGTGACGATGTCGTGCGGCATCGGATTTACCCGGTCTTCTTTTGGCGGAATTCGGAAACGACCGCGGCGTAGCGGCGGGCGAGGTCACGGATGCGGTCGAAGTCGCGCGCGGCCACGAGCTTGGGATCGACGAGTTGCCCACCGACGCCAAGGCAGCAGGCGCCGGCGCGGAGGAAGTCGGCGGCGGTGGTCAAGTCCACGCCGCCGGTCGGCATGAGGCGCACCTGCGGCAGCGGCCCGCGCAGCGCCTTGAAGAAGGCCGGCCCCAGCACGTCGGCGGGGAACACCTTGACGATGTCGGCCCCCGCCTCCCACGCCGTCAGGATCTCGGTCGGCGTGAACGCCCCCGGCATGACCAACTTATCGTAGCGCTGACAGAGCCGAATCACGTCGAGGTTGACGGTCGGCGCGACGAGGTACTCGGCCCCGGCGAGGAGGGCGGCGCGGGCGGTCTCCGGGTCGAGGACGGTGCCGGCGCCGAGCAGCAGGCGGTCGCCGAGGGCGCGGCGGACCTGGCGCAGCACGTCGAGCGCGTCGGGCACGGTCATGGTGATTTCGACGACGGAGACGCCGCCGTCGGCCAGCGCCCGCGCGACCTCGACGAGCTGCTGGCTGTCCGGCGACCGCACGACGGCGACGACGCCGCAGTCCAGCACGCGGCGCAGGTCGGATTCCTTGCTCATGAAAAAACGCCCCCCGGCCCCAGTTGCGGCTATTGTGGGGCCGGGGAGAGCGGGTGGACAGGGCGGGGCGGGCGCTCATTCCCCTCCGGCCAAGGCGAACTCGACCGATTGGGGCGTTTTGACTTGTTCCGAGGCGTCCAGGACTTCGATGGAAAGCAGCGCGCCGGACTTGTCGTAATCGAGGATCAGCCCCGCCCGGGCTTCATCGCTTTCGGCCACCTTGCCCGGACGAAGGATGATCGAGAGCGTATCGGTCTCTTTGTCGTAAATGACTTTCACGACTTCCTCCAATATTTGGCGATCTTGGCGGTCTTGTAAGCAGTCACCACATGGTAGGCGAGCGCATCCTCCCGGACGATGACGCGCAGCAAGAGCCGCCGCGCGCGACCGACGAGTCTCTGATAAACGTTCCGCCCTTTGACGGACGGCAGCACTTGGCCGGGGTTGCGAATCGTCTGGAGGACATCGGCCTGGCTGATGCCGCGCCGCCCCATCTCAAAGCGCGCGTGTCCACTGATTCGGATCGGTTTGACAGGCATCGCTCATCATCCCCGCGGATACTCCAACGGGCCTCACGAGCCGGCATACAACACCTTCCCCTCCCGCGCCGCCGGCCATTCGATCGTACCAACGACATTCTTTCGCCAGGCGAAGTCCTCCGGGCGAGTCACGATCACGTCCACGGGAAGCTCGCGGTCAAGGATTACTTGCATGATCTCCAACCCTTTCTCGCGGGTGCCGCCCTCGCAATCCATCACGATCAGCAGGTCCACGTCGCTGTCCGGCCCGGCGTCGCCGCGCGCTTGCGAGCCGAACAGGATCACCTGCTGCGGGTGAAACTTCCGCACGATCCGCTTCACCATGCGGTCAATGACGGCCCGATCGGCCGTCCACTTCGCCGCCCTGGGCATGGTCCGCACCCCAGCATGAAAAAATGCGCACCCCGGCCCCGCTATTATAGCGGGGCCGGGGTGCGCCGATGGAAAAGGATAGGCCGGCTGACGCTTCCGCGGCGCACATCACTTCTTGCGTTTCAGCTCAATGACGACCGTCCCCTGCACCTTGCCTTCGTGGCAGTGGGTCCATTCCGCCTTGAGCGTGTCCTTATCGACGAACGTGTACGTCACGTCGTGCATGAACATGTCCTTGTCGGGGTTCGCGTTGCCGACGCTGACGAACTTGAACGGAACCTTGTCCGTCGCGCCCTTGCCGTCGGCCTTCATGTGCGGCTGGTTGCCCAACATGCAGTAGTGCGTCAGGGCCAGGTCGCCGCCGTCTTCGGTGATGACCGTGACCATCTCGTGGTCCGTGCCGGGGAATTCGGTCTCGACCACCGCGCTGCCGCCAGCCGTCACCTTGAACTGGACGTGCACGTCCTTCTCGTCCGGCCCGTGCCCGGTCGCCGTCCCCACCCAGTCGCCGGCCAGCTGCTTGAACTGCTCGAAGCGTTCGCCGGTCTGCGACGGCTTCTTGTCCTCGGCCTGTACGACGACGGCGAACGCCGCCGCGACGAGGACGGACGCCATGGTACGGATCTTCATGCTCGACCTCCAATCATGGGATTATGCACTACGGGAACACCATTCCCATAATGCGCTGGGACCTCACGGAATGCGGTTTCGGCGGAGCTTCCCGCGCCTTCATCGCTTCGTGCGCTTGGCTTCCGCTGCCGTCTGAACGGCGGCGAGGATTTCCGTCCAGCCCTTGACCACGCCTGTCCGGTGCTCGGGAGAGATCAGGCCGATGGCCTGGTGGATCAGCGTCAGGCGCGTGCCGTTTCCCTCCTCCGTCAGCCGGTACTGCACGTGCGACGCCACGGGGTAGGACATGAACATCGGCCCGCACAGCTCCAGGAGCCTCGGCGGCTTGATGACCTGCACGTGGCCCCACAGGTGGCCGGCGTTGTCGCCGAGGTCGCGGTACCACCGGCCGCCGGGCCACGGCTCCAGCTTCAACGACAGCCCGGCCGGCATCCCCGGCGACTCCAGCAGCGTCTCGAACACCACGTCGGGGGGTGCGGCGATCCGCACGTCCTTCGTGACGTGGAGCGTCTGAACGGCTTCTTGCACTTCGGCGGTCGTCATGGATCGGTCTCCTTGTCGTGATGGTTTTTCTGCTGCCCACGTTCCCGCGCCTTGCGCTCCGCCAGCTCCTTGATGTGGTCGAGGTGGTCGGTCCAGAACTTGCGGAACCCTTCGACCCAGTCGGCGGCGTCCCGAAGCGGTTCCGCGACGAGGCGCAGGTGGTGTTCGCGGCCCTGCTTGCAGCGCTCGAGCAGGCCGGCCAATTCGAGGACGCGGATGTGTTTCGAGACGGCCGCCAGCGACATGGCGAACGGCGCCGCGATGGCCGTGACCGTCCCCTCCCCGACCGCGACCCGCGCGAGGATGGCTCGCCGCGTGGGATCGGACAGGGCGAAAAACACCCGACTCAGAGGCTCGGCTAGATGTTCAACCACATGGTTGAATATAGTCGCGCGGATAGGCCGTGTCAAGCCAATTCGTTGTGCGGTAGAATGGCGGCATGGCTCCCGGAGGTGTCCGCATGAACTCGACGACCGAACAGCTGCTGGATGCCGTTCTGGCTCTTCCCAACGGCGACCGCGTGGAATTCGTGGAGGCGCTCATCGCCTCCTTTCAGCCCGACGACCGCCCGCCATTTGATGAGTCCTGGCGGGAGGTGATTCGGCGGCGCTCGACGGAGCTGGCGCTCCGGCAGCGTCCAGGCGGTCCCGTGGGCCGAGGTGAAGCGGCAGGCGCGGGAGAAAAGCGGTGGCTGACATCCTGTTTCACCCGGAGGCCCAGGCCGAGTACGACGCCGCGCTTGCCTGGTATCAGGCGCGCAGCCCGCGCGCTGCTTCGCGGTTCGAGGGGGAGGTGGAACGCACGTTGGGTTTGATCGGCACGAGTCCGGAGATGTTCCCAAACTACGACGATAAGCATCGCTTCGCCGTGCTGCGGCGATTCCCCTACAGCGTGGTGTATCAGGTTCAACCGGGACAAGTGTCCGTGATCGCCGTGGCGCATTCAAGTCGATCGCCCGGCTACTGGCAGGGCCGGGTCTGACGGGCCGGCAACCGCAGGCGTTCGCTAAAACTCATACACCTTCCCCGGCTCCGCGATGCAGACGTTCGGCAGGCCGTGCCCCAGCACCTCCGCCGCCGTTTCGTCGTGCCAGCGGGCCTTGAGATGCATCGCGATCACCGGCGTTCCCGGCGCGATCTTGCCGGTTTCCTGGACGAACTGGTCGGCCGTCAGGTGCATCGCCAACCCCGCCATGAAGGCGCCGGAATTCGGAAAAGACGCCTCCAAAAAGACCATCTTCAGGTTCGGCGTCCGCCGGCATCGCTCCCACACCGCCTCCGTCGCCGCGGTGTCCGTCACGATCGCCGTAGCCGCGTCCGGCCCCTCCACGATGAAGGCGAACGTCGGCACGACGTGCGCGACGGCCACCGGCGTCACGCGCCGCCCCTCGACCTCCACCGTCTTGCCGTCCTCCAACAGCGACAGCCGCAAATACGGCGGCGTCCGCATCTTGGAGATGCGGAGGAAGTCCGGCCAGAGGCGGTCGTTGAACAGGTCGCGTTGCAGGCTGTCCAGCACGGCCTGGCTGCCGTGGACGCAGACGCCCTCGGGGTGGGCGCTGTACACGTTCTCCAAAAAGATCGGCAATGTCGCCAGATGGTCGATGTGCGAGTGCGTCAGGAAAACATCGTGGATCTTGGCCTGCTCCTCCAGGGGGCCGTACAGGCCGAGCGCGCCGGCGTCCACGGCGATCGCGCCGTCGATCACGTAGCTCGACAGATAGTGGTACGAGCGGCCCGCGCCGGTCGCGGACGGGACCAATACGACTTTCATGGGGCGCCCCTCCGAGGCGGGCGTGGGACTACTGATCCTTCGGCAGGACCACCCAGACGTTGCGGAAATACACCGGATTGCCGTGTTCTTGCAGGTTGATGGGGCCGGGCGCGTCGGCCTCCGGGTCGCCGTAGCCGGTCTTGGTCGGGATTTCCTGCTTGTCGTGGACCTTGACGCCGTTGTGGACCACGGTGACGACGGCGTTGGCCGTCTTCTTGCCGTCGGCGCCATAGCGGGCGGCCTGGAAGTCGATGTCGTAGGTCTGCCACGACAGCGGCGGATAGCACATGTTGACGGCCGGCCGCGTCTGCTCGTAGACGGCGCCGCAGTCGTTTTTCTCGCCGGGCAAGCCGAAACTGTCGAGGACCTGGATCTCGTAACGCCGTTGCAGGTAGATCCCGCTGTTGCCGCGCTCCTGGCCGCGCGCCGCCGGCTTGAACGGCAGACGGAACTCGACGTGCAGATGGAAATCGCGGAAGGTCCGCTTGGTCGTGGCGCCCTGGCCGAGCAGATGGTCCGCGACGATCTTGCCGTTTTTCCACTCGTCCACGCTCGTGCCGTCGAAGAGGACGAGGGCGCCGCTGGGCGGGTTCGCCCCCTCCATCGGACTCTTGCGAACGACGCGCGTGAGGCGGAACTCGGCGCCGTCGCCGCGCGTGCCGGTGAGTTTGCCATCGGCAATGTCGCCCTTCCAGCCGGCGCCGTCGAAGGGGGTCTTGCCGTCGGCGGTCTGGGCCTCGGCCTGGACCTTGGCCCGGCCGTCCCAGCCGTCGCCGGGCAGGCCGCCGGCCAGGAAATAGATGGTGAACTTGCCGTCTCCCTCGGCGACGACCTGAGCGGCGAGCTTGTCGTGGGCGGCGGTTTCGCCGACGTACTCGCCCTGGACGGCGAAGTCGGGGCCGGCCTTGTCGGCGTCGAGGAAGACCTCCGCCGGCGGTTTCGGCGCGGCGAAGGCGGCCGTGAGCAGCAAGAGGAGGCAGCGTTTCATCGGGGATCTCGCGGGTGCGGGCGGTCGCTGGGCCGTTGGATTGGATATAGCGGATGGCGGCGGACTTGTAAATGATCGTCGAGCGGGTCACAGTTCGGGCAGAAGGTCCCACCAGCTGCGGGCTTCCAGCAAATCCATGCACATTCGTTCCAGCCGGTCGAAATCCGCGATGGCCTCGATCGTCTCCTTTACGGCGTCGTCCAGTGGTCCGAACTTTCTCGTTCCCTGCCGGAGCAGAAGCTTCCTTAGAGCCTATCCCAAAACCGTCGAAACATCACCAATTTGACGAGAATCGTCATGATCGACGGTGGTTTTGGGATAGGCTTTTAGGCGAGCGGCAGCGGGAATGATACCCGTAGCCGCATTCGCCAGAATGCGGGCCGACAGCCATTCACCCGCATTCTGGCGAATGCGGCTACGGGTAAGGTATTTCCCGCCCCTCGCCTTACCGCCTCGATCCGGTCGTTCTCCATCGTCGCTCCCCTCACCCACAAGGCCTTTTGCGCTACGCCTTTTTCTCCATTTCTTCTGACAAGCCGCGAGCGTGCCGCACGTCATCGAATCGGGAAGGCACTTATTCTTCCCGTCACGACCGCTCATATCGGTTCCCCGGCAATCGGCGGATCGCCCGCTTCATCTCCATCATCATCAGCGCCGCGCCGAGCTGCGGCGCCGTCAGCCCCAGGTGCTGCGCCAGCTCGTCCACCGTCCGCACGCCGCCGGCCAGGAAGTCTCCAGACGCGCCGCTGCTCGTCCGTCAGGCCCGGCGGCGGCGCCTTCTCAACCGGGGGTGGTCCGCGCGGATCTCGTAGTTGAAATACCACGGAAGGAAGGTAGAATGCAACGGTAGGCGTCGTTCACTTTTACGGCAGACTCCGGCACCCCGCTGGCGTCATGAGCGCAAGCAGCGCGGGAGGCTTCGATGGGGAGGAAGCGATTGACAACTATTGAGAGCCTGATTGAAGAAAAAGTCGGGGAAGTCCGAACTGACGCCGTCGATTTCTCGTTCGGGGAAATCATCAGCCTGTTCAAAGCGGAACCCAGGGAGTTCGAGATCTCGCCAGACTTCCAGCGGTTCTTTCGCTGGTCTGAACAGCAGCAGTCCCGCCTAATCGAGTCCATTCTACTCGAGCTGCCGATCCCACAGATCTTTGTGATTGAGACCGACTACGGGGTGATCGAGTTGATCGACGGACTGCAGCGCATCAGCTCGGTCATCCACTTCATCGAGCCGACGCTCTTGGAAGCACCGAACAACGAGCCTCTTAAACTTCATGGCTGCGACATCATCGCCGACCTGAACGACAAGGGGTACGAGGACCTCCCTTTAAGCCTGAGGCTGCGTATCAAGCGATCGTCGGTTCGCGCCGTCGTCATCAAGCGCCAAAGCACTCCGACCCTCCGTTACTCGATGTTCAAGCGGCTGAACACGGGCGGGTCTGAACTGTCGGCGCAAGAGATTCGGAACTGTACTTCGCGGATGGCAGGCGAGCAGGGCGCCAAATTCTACGCATTCCTACAGAAGTGTGCAGAACAACCCGACTTCACGGCCTGCACAGAGCCCCTCTCTCAATCGGATCGTGATCAGCGACAAGATGAGGAACTCGTCTTGCGGTTCTTCGCACTCAAGAACGCGCCAGCCCTCTTCAAAGGGAGTATCCGAGATTGGCTTGACGACTACATGGAGGAAGTCATCTTCCAAAAAGTCCCATTCGTGTACGCGAACGAGGAGCGAGATTTCACGCGACTATTCCGGTATCTTAACTCTTCAATAGGCGATGGGGCGTTCGTGAAGTACCGCAACGACCAGCCGATCGGAGGGCTCGCCCCAGCGTACTTCGAGGCGGTTAGCGTCGGCACGTGGCGCGCTCTGGACCGGATAGAGAACACGGTCGCCAGGGAGGCGGTGAAGGGAAAGATCATCGAAACGGTCCAGGACGATGGATTCCGCTCCCAAGTGGGGCCAGGGGCGAACTCGATGTCAAAGCTGAGGCGCCGTGTCGAAGTCATCCAGAACGCTCTATCCAGCCTTGCGCCATGAGCTGGCAAAACGACCTGGAACATGATTTGGACTGGCGTTTTGCCGAACTCGCGGCCCTCAAGTTTCAGGCGGCCCGCGCGGCGAACGGCTCAACGTTACAGCAGGCGCTGCTCCGGGCGCTGTGCGCGATGCTATACGCGCACTACGAAGGCTTCTGCAAGACTGCGGTTCGGCTCTACCTGCGCGGTCAGGGCCGCAGGCGTGCGGCGCGAAGAATGCAGAGAGCCGTTAACGATCTTTTCTCTACAGAAGGCGTTCAGAGAGGCGAAGAGCTACGCGACGCCTGATTGCTGGGATTTCTACACCAAATCGCTCGCACAGAAGCTGCATGAAGTCATAGACTACGAGATGGACGAGCAAGGGGAAATCGCCCTCGAAGGAGAGTCTAACCTCTATCCCGCTCTGCTGAGGACCAACCTCCAAAATGTCTGCCTGCCTCATGCCACTGTCGATAACCATGAACTTCGACTCAAAGGCCTTGTCGGGAGGCGCAACGGAATCGCTCATGGTCAAAAGCTGATCATCGCCGATCTGCCGACCTATCAAGAGTTCGAGAACGCCGCCGGCGATGTGATGTACGATCTTGCCTATGCCATAATCGAGTCCTTAGAGAGCCAGGGTTATCTTAGACCTGTGTACTATGAAATCTGAGCGCCTCCGGGTTGCGGCGACTGGAAAGGGGCAGCAAACACTCGGTCGAGTTCTCGCGTCCGCATAGAGTAAAGAGAATCGGTTCTCCGACTTCCCGATCACGATCGCTCATATCGGTTCCCCGGCAGCCGGCGGATCGCCCGCTTCATCTCCATCATCATCAGCGCCGCCCCGAGCTGCGGCGCCGTCAGCCCCAGCTGCTGCGCCAACTCGTCCACCGTCCGCACGCCGCCGGCCAGGAAGTCCCACACGCGCCGCTGCTCGTCGGTCAGGCCCGGCGGCGGCGCCTTCTCCGCGGAGGCGGCCGACGCGCCGGCGGCCTTCGCGGCCTGGCTGACCGCGGAAACGCCGTGCAATTCCTCCAGCACGTCGTTGGCGCCGCGGCACAACACGACGCCGTCGCGGATCAGGGCGTTGCAGCCGGCGCTGGTTTCCGCGTCGGCCGGGCCGGGGACCGCCATCACAGTGCGGCCCTGCTCGGCGGCGTGGTGGGCCGTGTGCAGCGCCCCGCTCCCCTCGCCGGCCTCCACGATCACGATCACGCGCGACAGGCCGCTGATGAGCCGGTTCCGCGCCGGGAACAGGCCGGCCATCGGCTCCTGCATCATGCTCGATTCCGTCAGCAGCGCCCCCGACGCCGCCGCCTGATCGGCCAACCCCTTGTGTTCCGGCGGGTAGATGCGCGACAGGCCGCCGGCCAGCACCGCCACCGTCCGTCCGCCCGCCTCCAGCGCCGCCCGGTGGGAAACGCCGTCGATCCCTCGCGCCAACCCGCTGACGACGGTGACGCCCGCCCGCACCAGTCCGGCCGCCAGTCGCGCCGCGGTACGCCGGCCGTAATCGGTGCATTGGCGCGAGCCGACCAGCGCCACGGCGCCGGCGTCGGCCGGAGTCAGCGCGCTGCGCATGTACAGCAGCAAGGGCGGGTCGGGAATGGATGCAATGGATGCGGGATAATCGGGAGTTCCCTTGACGATGAGGCGGACCTGCGCCTTGGCGAGGCGCTCCAGCTCGGCGTTGATTTCGGGGTTGGCCGACGCGGCGAGAAGGGCCTCGGCGATCTTCGGGCCGACGTGCGGCACGTCGCGCAGCTGCCCGGCGGAGGCGCGCAGCACGGCGGCGGCCGAGCCGAACTGCTCCAGCAGGGCGGCCGCGGTGCGCGGGCCGACGCCGGGCGTCAGGTGCAGGGCCAGCAAGTCGCGGAGTTCGGCGGACGGCGGCGCGGACATCGGCGGGCGCTCCCTCACGGCACTTTGAGGTGATCGAAGATCCGTTGCAGCAGGTTTTCCGACGTGATTTCCTCGGCCTCGGCCTCGTAGGTGACGCTGACGCGGTGGCGCAGCACGTCGGGGCCGATCGTCTTGACGTCCTGCGGCGTGACGTAGCCGCGGCCGTCGAGCAGCGCCTGGGCCTTGGCCCCGCGCCAGGAAGATCGTGGCCCGCGGGCTGGCCGGGTACTGGATGTAGGGGCCGATGTCCAGGCCGTACTCGGCCGGCCGCCGCGTGGCGTGGACCACGTCCACGATGTAGCGCTTGATCTTGTCGTCCAGGTAGGTGCGGTCGAGGCCCTCCCGCAGCGCAAACAGGTCGTCCGGCCCCAGCACCGGCTCGACGAGGATGTGCGGCTCGATCGCCGACATGCGGTCGAGGATGGCCAGCTCTTCCTCCTTATTCGGATACGTCACCTTCAATTTGAGCATGAAGCGGTCCACCTGCGCCTCGGGCAGCGGATAGGTGCCTTCCTGCTCGATGGGGTTCTGCGTCGCCAGCACCAAGAACGGCTGTTCGAGGCGATGACTGGCGTCGCCGATCGTCACCTGCATTTCCTGCATCGCTTCGAGGAGGCGCTTTGCACCTTGGCCGGCGCCCGGTTGATCTCGTCGGCCAAGACCACCTGGGCGAAGATGGGGCCTTTCTTGACGCTGAATTCGCCCGTGCGCGGGTTGTAAATCTGCGTGCCGATCACGTCGGCCGGCAGCAGGTCGGGCGTGAACTGAATGCGGCTGAAGCTGAGGCGCAGGCCGCGCGCCAGCGTCCGCACGGCCAGCGTCTTGGCCAGGCCGGGCACGCCTTCGAGCAGCAGATGGCCGCCGGTCAAGAGGCCGACCAGCAGCCGGTCGATCAGCGTCCGCTGGCCGACGATCACCTTGGCGATCTCGGCGTAGAGCGGGTCGAGGCGGGGCGCAGCTCGGCCGCCTTGCGGTTGATCTCCTGCACGTCGGCGGTCATGGCTTCCTCCGGCACGGGACTCACCCATTCTCGCCCGCCCCGCGGCGGTTGACAATGGCCGGGCCGCTGGGGACGATGAATCCATGAAGCGCATGAGCCTGAAACAGTTCGGCCGGATCGTGGCCCGCGTCATGGAGACGCTGCCGGCGGCGTTCCGGCCGCACCTCGACAACGTCGTGGTGGACGTAGAGGAAGAGCCGGACTTGCGCACGCTGCGGCGGGCGGGTTTCACCGAAGAGGAGATCGCGGAGGGCGAAACGCTGCTGGGCTGGTTCGACCCGCTGGAGCTGCCGAGCAACTGGAGCGGCGACGTGGTGGACGCCGGCGCCATGCTGCATCGGCTGGTCGTCTACAAGCGACCGCTGGAGGAGGAGTTCCCCGAAAGGAAGCGGTTCCTGACGGAGATTCGCAAGACGGTGATCCACGAGCTGGCGCACCACTTCGGCTGGACGGACGCCGACCTGGAGCGCTTCGACGACGACCCGGACCCGTTCAAGGACGACTTCAACGATCTGCTGTGAAAAGAAAAGGGCGAACCATGCCTGACCCGAAACGCCGATGAAGAACTCGCTCCACGGTATCGTCGTCGGCTTTGAACGCGGGTTCCGGGAGCAAAGGCGCGGGTAAAGAGTGGCTGCCCGAGAACGGCGTCGCCTTCACTTTCTCATTATGGGCATACACCATGAGCGTGTGGAGGACGAGGGCGTCCTGGATGTTGTACGCCAGGAGGGTTTCCAGCGCCTTGACGTTCTTCTTGTTTCGGTAGTCGTTCCACAGCAGCACCGCAACGAAACCATCGACGTCTTCCATCCCTGGCCGGTGCATGCCCAGCTGCCGTTCACAGCTTTTCAGGCCGCCCTTGAGGCCAAGGCTCGCGAGCGGATACCGCAGGTCGATGTGGGCCTGGGGCAGCCCGATGCCGAAATACCGCTCGATGAAGGGGACATCGAAGGTCTTGCCGTTGTATGTCACCAGCAGCGGGTAGTCTTTCAAGTCCCGGGGGAACTCGTCCAGGTTCTTGCCGTTGACGTAGTACCGGACGGATCGGCCGTCGTACAGCACGGCGGTCGTGATCTCATCGGACCAGTAAAGTCCGGTGGTCTCGATGTCTACGAAGGCACAGGCGTCCCGGAAGTCCCGGTAGAGTCGCCACTGCTGGTTGCTTGGCAGATTCCCGGCGAAGTAACCGATGTTCCGCTCCTCGTAGTTGCGGACTGAATCCTGGATATGGCGAGTCCAGGATTCTCGAAAAGAGCGCAGCGGCCGGCCCGATGCCTGCTGGACGGCGGCGTCCCATGACGTGACGCCGGCCGCCCATAGGCTCCGCTCCGTGCTTTCGCCGATGCCGGGGATGTGGCAGAAGGTGTTCGTCAACATGGCAAAGCCCTCACTACTTGGCTTGGCTGATGGGGCACGTCGCCCGGAAGTCGCACGCGCGACATTTCCAGGCCGGCGGTGCCAGGGGCAACTCGCCGGCGTCCACGCGAGCGAAGGCGGCCAGGGTGTTCTCGGCGTTGGCCGCGTCCACTGGTTCATCCCAGGTTTGCGTGGCCTCGTCCTCGACGACATGAATCTGCACGCGCTTATTGGGCCGGTGGAAGAAAAACCCGTAAAGGTCGGCCTGCGCAAACGCGATTGGTTTTTTTTCGCGCAGGTAGTACTGACGCCGGGTGGTCTTGTACTCGTAGACGAACTGGCCCGTGATCCCGTCCGGCACTCCGACGACGGTGTATCGGCGCCAGGAGAAGTTCCAGCGGATGGACGGGTACTGTTCGGCCCGTGATGCTTGGTAGGACCCCCCGGCGCTTGGGATCCTCCTCAAGGTCGATGACCCGAATACCCTTCGCTGCTGCTTGCTCTTCCAGGAACTTCCTTTCCTCGGGCCGCAGGTCTGGGTTGAATATCCGAGTCCGGTTGCCGGAGCTGTCCACACCGTCTATGCACGCCAGGGTCGCACGGGTGCTTGCCACGCGCTTGGGGCGTTCCTCGATCTTCTGCTCCTTTTCCCTGAGCAGTTTCTCTACCTCGGCGAGTGTGATTTCTTTACCAAAGTCCAGCAGGGCATCATCACTTGAGGGCAGCTTGCTGACGATGCCCAGGTGACGCGCGTAGCCGACCCGATCAGATAGGCATGCACGGAAGAACTCCAGCTCGTTGGCGCGGCTCTTGAGCACCGCCTGCTGGGTACACCACCAGTGGCTTGCCACGTTGGCCATGCCCACGAAGACCAAGGCATCCTTGGGCACGCCGCGGCGCTCCTTTTCCAGCATAAGTAGTCGTTGCAGTCGGCAGTGGTCCCTGAGGATCTCGTGTAGATTCGTTTCGATGTCACTCATGGTGCATCTCCCTTGTTACCTGCCCTGTTTCAGTAAGCGGCCGCCGGCGCACCGGTGAGCTGGCCCAACCAGGCGTTACTGGTCGGAGGAGGTTTTCCTCTTCCTGCGCTTCCCTTCCCTTTGCTGCTTCGTCGTCGTTGGCCCATCCTTGTTCCCCGATTGCTTCTGGCGCCACTGGCGGCGGAACCCCAGCGTCCACCACGGATCTTTCTTGATGTCAATTCCCTCGTCGTGGTGCTCCCAGAACCATTGGACCACGACGATCACGGCCCAGGCGTGGACGTAGTCCAGGTTGCGCAGCTTCTCGACGACTCTTCCGACTTCAGCGTCTATGTGCTTGTCTTTGATTACGCTTGAGTCGCAGCAGCCCCAGTCAAGGCACTCGGCGCCGATGTATTCGAGCCTATGCGCGTCCTCGACCGCAGCCGCTATTAGCTGACCTGGATTGGCAAACCCCGGATCGAAGCGCATGCCCTTGAGAGCTTCCGCCAAAAGGGACCACTCGTTCATCTGCCACTCTTTGCCCATCAACTGGCGTATCTGATAATCTTCTGCCTGCTCGATTTTCCTACTGTTATCCGCCGTTGCCCGCGCCAGCAGCGCAGCCCAGCATTCGACGGCCTGGTTGAGGGCCGGGGCGGTATCGCCCACGATCTCGACGGCCTTGGGAGCGGGATAAACCGAGTAGCGTGCATCGGAGCGGGCCATGTCGTCCTCCTTTCACTAGGGTCATTCTAGGCAGGTGGCTGACACTTGTCAATAGACTTGAGACAAAATGCTGACACAAGAGCGGGTTTCACCGAAGAGGAGATCGCGGAGGGCGAAACGCTGCTGGGCTGGTTCGACCCGCTGGAGCTGCCGAGCAACTGGAGCGGCGACGTGGTGGACGCCGGCGCCATGCTGCACCGGCTGGTCGTCTACAAGCGGCCGCTGGAGGAGGAGTATCCCGAGCGCAAACGGTTCCTCACCGAGATTCGCAAGACGACGACCCGGACCCGTTCCACGACGACTTCAACGATCTGCTTTAGGGTCGTCGGAGCCGCGACCGTAAGAGCAAATTGCAGTTGGCGATGTAGGCCTTTAACGAACAATAGCTTACGGCACAAGCTATCGAACGGCCTAAGTTCCGCCCCGCGATGGCTTTACGTCGCCTGATGCAATTTGCTCGTAAGGGAGCGGTGTTCTTACTGACACCACGATCCCAGTGTGGCCATCATCCGTTCCACGACTTCCAGAAAGGGGGGTCGCCCCGAGGCGGCCTGGGCGGCCAGCTTCGTGAACAGTTCGGCCTGGAAGGTGTGATCGACCGGAGCGGTGGTTTCGGCTCCCGGAGGCCAGGGATATTCGGGGTTGGGTCCGACTCCGGCGCAAGCGGGAGCCAACTTTTCTACACCGTCTCCCACAGAGGCGACGCTCGTCGCCCAGGCGTCCAGGTCGGCGAGGCTGCCAAACCCGAGGGGCGCCACGGCCCTGGCATTGGTGGATAGCGCGGCAAGGAGTTTCATCGAGCCCAAGGTGCTTTTTCGGCAGGGTCGTGAAGTACGCCTTGGCCAGCTTCTCCGTGGCCATTTGCAGGTAGTGCAGGCTGTGGCAAACGGGCTTCGCCTGCCAGTCACGGGGGCTTGGCGGCAGACGAAGTTTGCGCCGAAGCCAGGCGAGCGCCCTTCCCCCGATGGACGCATTCCTACCGGCCAGGCTGCGGTACATGTCCCAGTCGGATCGCGCCTGCCGCAAGAAGGCTTGCTGACGGGCGTTCATGGCCGCTGGCGCCCGAACGCCCGGGCGTGTTCGTCCAGCACCCACCCATCCGGCAGACGCAACTCCTGCCGCCGGATCGCGTCCCATTCGTCGGGGGTCACGTCGGCGACCAGCAGGGCGAAATCCAGACCGTCGATGTCCGGCATAAAGTCCACCGGCTCGACGGGTCCGAGCGAGTTCGGCAGGGCGAGCCGGGCGTTGACTTCCAGAAGGCGCACCTCGCGGGGAGCGGCGTTGGTCGGCAAATAATGGATTTCGCGGATTTCGGGGTCGATGGCCAAGTGCTTCACGGCGATCCAGTGGGCGAAGTCGTCCCGGCTCATGTTGGGAGAGGCACGCTGCATAAGCTCCGGCATGGTTACGCTCCTCCGCCCTTGCGCCGATGGTGAAATCGGTCCCTGAACGCCGCCTATCGCTTCTTCAGCCGATCGTAGCAGCAGCCTGGCAAGGGCTGCAAGGGAATACCAAGGGGCCATAAGGGGGATGGCGCCGCCTCCGCCGCCGGAGTTTCGGGCCGGCCGTAAAATCGGGCTTGACTCCAGAAGTAAGTGAGTATACACTCACTACACGAGGAAAGGCAGGCAGTTATGAAAACCACCGCGAAGCTGTCCGGCGAAGAACGGCGAGCGGCCATCATCAAGGCCGTGCAGCGCACCTTCGCTGAGAAGGGTTTCGACGGCACGACCACCCGCGCGCTGGCCGACGCGGCCGGCGTTTCGGAGGCTCTTCTGTTCAAGCACTTCCCCAACAAGGAAGCGCTTTTCGCCGCCATGCAGGAGTCCTGTTGCAGCGAGCAGGACGTCGGCCTGTTCGAGCGGCTGACGACCCTGGACCCGTCGGCCTCCACGCTCGTTCTGCTCGTGCATTTCCTGGTTTCCAAGATCGTGGCCGGCCGTGCGTCGGGCGGCGAGGACCAGACGATCCCGAGCCGGCTGATGCTGCGCAGCCTCGCCGAGGACGGTGACTTCGCCCGCAGCTGGCTGGGCCACCTGGCGTCCGGCTGGATTCCGAAGGTCGAGGAGTGCATCGAGGCAGCCGTCGCCGCCGGCGAGGCCGTGCAAGGGCCGGTCCATCCGGGCCTACGGGGCTGGTTCGCCCACCACCTGGCGGCTATGCTCGCCACGAACTTGCTGCCGGCCGAGCCTGTCGTGGACTACGGCGTCCCGCGCGACAAGCTTGTCGAGCAGGCCGTCTGGTTCGCCCTGCGCGGCATGGGCCTGAAGGAAGAGGTCATCCGCCGCTACTACAACCCCAAAGCCCTGGCACTGTTCACAAGATAAGTTTTTTTCTCGTGAAGAAAGTGTGTAAGTACCCACTCAAGAGGAAGCGTCTCATGGCAGGCATCTGGGCAGGCGGGATTACGCTGTTCGTGGCCGCGGCGGCCCTTGCCGTCTTCTGGCTCTCTCGCGCCGTCGGCGGCCGGCGGTTGAACGCCGCCGCCGACGCCTACGCGGAGCGGGAAATCGCCCGAATCCGGCGCGAGGGCGGGCCGAAGAATCCGGCGCCATTTCGCCGGGCGAGAATGAATCTGCAAGGGCATCGGTTTTCGCCAATCGGTCCTCCTCAACTCTCCACCAAAAGCCTATCCCAAAACCACCGTCGATCATGACGATTCTCGTCAAATTGGTGATGTTTCGACGGTTTTGGGATAGGCTCCAAAGGGAAGGAATCGACATGACCAAGGTGCTGAGCGGCGAAGACCTGGACCTCCTTTTTCGCGGCGCCCGGACTCACAACGCCTGGCTGGACAAGCCGGTGGAGGACGCGCTGCTGAAGCAGGTCTACGACCTGGCGAAGATGGGGCCGACCTCGGCCAACATGTGCCCGATGCGCATCGTCTTCGTGAAGTCGCGGGAGGCGAAGGAGAGGCTGAAGCCGGCACTCGATGCGGGCAACGTGGACAAGACGATGAAGGCGCCCGTCACCGCCGTCATCGGCATGGACGTCCACTTCTTCGAGGCGCTGCCCAAGCTGTTCCCGCATGCGGACGCCAAGGCGTGGTTCAAGAGCCTGCCGGAGAACGTGCTGGAGTACGTCGCGCTCCGGAACGGTTCACTGCAGGGCGCGTACTTCATGCTGGCCGCCCGCGCGCTGGGGCTGGATTGCGGCCCGATGTCGGGCTTCAACAACGCCAAGGTGGACGAGGCGTTCTTCGCGGGCACGACGGTCAAATCCAACTTCCTTTGCAACCTCGGTTACGGCGATCCGAGCAAGCTCTTTCCCCGCTCGCCGCGCCTCAGCTTTGAGGAAGCGTGCAAGTTGGTTTGACGAGTGAGCAGGCCATAAAGAACTCAAGAACAAGCGAACGCTGGCAAGGTCCGGCAACCCATTCGCGAGGCTTTCACGATGAACCCGTCGCATCCGGCCGCCCCGTGGACGCTGTTCGCCGCGGCCTGCCTCGGCCTGGCCGGCTGCGCCGGGCGCCCCCAACGGCGCCATGCCGCCGCCCGCCGTCCAGGTCAGCCTCCCCCTGGAACAGCAAGTCACCGACTACAACACCTTCACCGGCCGAACCGCCGCCGTCGAGTCCGTCCAGGTGCGGTCGCACGTCTGGGGCTACCTCGACAAAATCAACTTCACGGAGGGTCAGGAGGTTGAGAAGGGGAAAATCCTCTTTCAGATCGACCCGCGGACCTACAAGGCCGCCCAGGCCCAGGCCGACGCCCTCCTGAAGCAGGCCGAGGCCCGCCGCGACAGCATGGCCGACGTGGTGGCCCGCGATGCGGCGTCCCTCGCCGGCACGCCCAAGGCGACGCTGATCCAGGACCAGGGCGCCCTCAAGGAGGCCGACGCGGCGGTCAGCTCCGCCCGGGCCGCGCTCGACTCCGCCCAGCTCAACGTGACCTACACCGACGTGATCGCCCCGGTGAGCGGCCGCGTCGGCCGCGCCATGGTGACCGTCGGCAACCTCGTGCAGTCCGGCGACCAGGGCGGCGGCACCCTGCTCACCACGCTCGTGTCGGTGGACCCGATGTGGGTCTATTTCGACGTGGACGACCTCACGTTCCTGCGCGTCAACCAGCTGCTCCGCGAGGGCAAGATCCACTCGGAAGCCGAGGCGCCGCAGGTCGATCTCGGCCTGGCCAACGAGGACGGCTTCCCCCATCACGGCGCGATCGATTTCGTGGACAATCAGGTGGACCCCAGCACCGGCACCATCCGGATGCGCGGCAAATTCTCCAATAAAGATGGGGTGTTCACCGCCGGCCTGTTCGCGCGGGTCCGCGTGCCACTCGGCGGCAAGCATAAAGCCGTGTTGGTCGCCGACCGCGCCGTGGACACGGACCAGGGCCAGAAGGTCGTCTACGTCGTCGGCCCGGACAACGTGGCCGAGAAGCGGCCGGTTCGCCTGCTCGGCCTGCACGGAGGACTCCGCGAGATCGAGTCCGGCGTCCGGCCGGGCGAGCGCGTGATCGTCGAGGGCATCCAGTGGGTGCGGGCCGGGGCGCCGGTCACGCCGACGTTGGTGGACATGCCTTCAACAGACAAGGAGACCGGGAGACCGGGAGACAAGGAGACCGGGAGACAAGGAGACAAGGAGACAGAATGAAGCGGGGAGGATTTCGGCCTCTCCTTGTCTCCCGGTCTCCTTGTCTCCTTGTCGCCTTGTCTCCCGGTCTCCCGGTCTCCTTGTCTTGCAGGAGGGTGCGACGTGCTGGCCCGTTTCTTCATCGACCGCCCCGTCTTCGCGTGGGTCATCTCCATCGTCATCGTCCTCGTCGGGATGATGGCGGCTGATCGCCCTGCCGGTCGCCCAGTACCCGGACATCACGCCGCCGACCATCCAGGTCGCCTGCCAGCTATCCCGGCGCCAACGCCCAGGTCGTGGCCGACACGGTGGCGGCGCCGATCGAGCAGCAGATCAACGGCGTCGAAAACATGATGTACATGTCGTCGCAGTCCAACAACGACGGCTCGTACAGCCTGACCGTCACCTTCAAGCTCGGCGTCGATCTCGACACGGCCCAGGTGCTGGTGCAGAACCGCGTTCGCCATGCCCTGCCGACGCTGCCCGACGTGGTGAAGCAGACCGGCGTCGCCGTCAAGAAGCGGTCGCCCAGCATCCTGCTCGTCGTCAACCTCTACTCCGACGACGACCCGGCGACGCGACAAGCCCTATTACGATCAGCTTTATCTGAGCAACTACGCCACGATCCAGGTCAAGGACGCGCTGGCCCGCGTGGACGGCGTCGGCGACGTGCTGGAGTTCGGCCAGCAGGACTACAGCATGCGCGTCTGGCTCGACCCGGACAAGCTGGCGTCGCGCAACCTGACGGCGACCGACGTGATCAACGGGTCCTGCGCGAGCAGAACGTCCAGGTGGCGGCCGGCCAGATCGGCCAGCCGCCGGTCGCCGAACGGCCTGGACTTCCAGTACACGATGAGCACGCTGGGCCGGCTCAGTCGAGCCCGGAGCAGTTCGCCGGCATCGTCCTCAAGACCGGCTCGGACGGCGAGGTGACCTACCTCCGCGACGTGAGCCGCTCCGAGCTGGGCGCCCGGAGCCATGGACACGCGCTGCCGCATGGACGGCAAGCCGTCGGTCGGCATGGCCGTCTTCCTGCTGCCGACCGCAAACGCCCTGGACACCGCCGACCGCCTCCAGGCCTCGGTGCGGTCGCTGGCCAGCCGCTTCCCCCAGGGGCTGAAATACGCCATCGTCTACGACACCACGCCGTTCATCCGCGAGTCGGTCGATGAGGTCTTCAAGACCCTCGTCATCGCCGTCCTGCTCGTGGCCGTCGTCGTGCTGCTGTTCTTGCAGGACTGGAAGGCGCTGCTGCTGCCGCGTCATCGACGTGGTTGTGTCGCTGGTCGGCACGTTCGCCGTCATGCGGCTGATGGGCTTCACGCTCAACAACCTGACGCTGTTCGGCCTGGTACTGGCGATCGGCATTGTCGTCGATGACGCCATCGTGGTGCTGGAGAACATCGAGCGCTGGCTGGCGAAGGGCCTGAGCGTCCGCGACGCGACGATCAAGGCGATGGACGAGATCACCGGGCCGATCCTGGCCATCACGCTGGTGCTCAGCTCGGTGTTCATGCCCAGCGCGTTCCTGGGCGGCATCACCGGCCAGTTCTTCCGCCAGTTCGCGCTGACGATCTCGGTGTCGATGATTATCTCGGCCGTCAACGCCATGACGCATGACGCCGGCGCGGGCGGCCGCCATCTTCAAGGGGCGGAGGCACGCATCCCCCCACCCCAACCCTCCCCCGCAAGGGGGGAGGGAGAAGAACACCCCCCACCCCAACCCTCCCCCGCAAGGGGGGAGGGAGAAACTGGCTCCCTCCCCCCTTGCGGGGGAGGGTTGGGGTGGGGGGAACGATGGCCGGGAGGCGCTGCCGTGGTGGTTCTTCATCCTGGCCGGCGGGGCCCTCTCCTTCTGGCTGCTCTGGCCGGTCGCCGCCCGTCTGCTCGGCCTGGAAGGCGAAGGTGAAAGCCCCCTCGGCGACCCCGGCAGCCTCCGGGCCGCCGTCCTCACCTGGGCGCTCTACGCCGCCCTCTTCCTCCCCGGCGCCGTGATCGGCGCGCGCGGTCGGCTGGCTCATCATCCGGCCGGTCAACTGGCTGCTCGGCTGGGTCTTCCGCGGCTTCAACGGTTTCTTCGAGGCCATCACCCGCGTCTACGCCCGGCTGGTCGGCTGGAACCTCCGGCTCAGCGGCGCCGTGCTGCTGCTCTACGCCCTCCTGCTCGGCGCCGACGGGCTTCGGCTTCTTCATCCTGCCGGGCGGCTTCATCCCCATCCAGGACAAGGGCTACCTGATCGTCAACATCCAGCTGCCCGACTCCGCCTCGCTGGAGCGGACCACGGCGGTGATGAACCGCATTCAGGAAATCGCCAAGGCCGAGCCGGGCGTCGCGCACACGGTGGACATCCCCGGCCAGTCGTTCGTGATGAACGCCGTCAGCTCCAACTTCGGCTCGCTGTTCATCATCCTCAAGCCGTTCCACGACCGCCGCTCGCCGGAGCTGTACTCGGAGGCGATCGCCGCCAAAATTCGCGGCGAACTCGGCGAGCAAATCCAGGGCGCCCAGCTCCTGGTGTTCGGGGCGCCGGCCGTGGACGGGCTGGGCAACGCCGGCGGCTTCAAGCTGATGCTGGAGGGCACCGGCGGCGCCGACCTGCGACGCACTGGAGGCCGAGACGGCCAAGCTGTGCCGCCGAGGGGAGCAAGACGCCGGGCTTCATCGGCCTGTTCAGCGGCTTCCGCGCGACCACGCCGCAGCTCTACGTGGACGTGGACCGCGTCAAGGTGCAAGACGATGGAGGTGGACCTCAACGACGTGTTCGCCACCTTGCAGGCCTTTTTAGGGTCGCTATTACGTCAACGACTTCAACAGTTCGGCCGGACCTGGCAAGTGAACATCCAGGCCGACGCCCCGTTCCGCATCAACGCGGAGACCGTCAAGCAGTTCAAGGTGCGCAACGCCGACCGGCGACATGGTGCCGCTGGGGTCGGTGGCGACGGTGCGCGACGAGGTCGGCCCGGTGTTCGTGCTGCGCTACAACATGAACACGGCCACGGCCATCAACGGGGCCGTGCTGCCGAGCGTCAGCTCCGGCACGGTCATCGACTCGATGGAACGGGTGGCCGACCGCCAGCTGCCGCGCAACATGACCTACGAGTGGACCGAGCTGACCTACATGCAGAAGCAGGCGACGCAAGCATCGAGCAGCTGCGCGACCTGCTGCAGAACCCGTTCACGGCCTTCGTGGGGGCGGTGGTGCTGGTGTTCTTGGTGCTGGCGGCGCTCTACGAGAGCTGGTCGTTGCCGCTGTCGGTGATCCTGGTGGTGCCGATGTGCCTCCTGTGCGCGATGGCCGGCGTCTGGATCGCGTCGATGGACCTGAACATCTTCGTGCAGGTCGGCTTCGTGGTGCTGGTCGGCCTGGCGAGCAAGAACGCGATCCTGATTGTCGAGTTTGCGCGTGACCGCCAGAGGGAGGGGGTCCCGCTGTTCCAGGCGACGGTGGAGGCGGCCCGGGTGCGGCTGCGGCCGATCATCATGACATCGTTCGCGTTCATCCTGGGCGTGGCGCCGCTGGTGCTGGCCGGCGGCGCCGGGGCGGAGATGCGGCGGACGCTGGGCACGGCCGTGTTCAGCGGGATGCTCGGCGTGACGCTGTTCGGCGTGTTCCTGACGCCGGTGTTCTTCTACGTGGTCCGCGGCCTGACCGCCCGGCGGACGCCGCCGCGGCCGGCGGCCGTGGACGGGCCGGAGCCGAAGTCGGAGTCGAACGGGGATTCGGTTCTAAGCGGCGACCCGCTCTGGACGGACCCCGACGGCGACCACATCGCGGCGGGGTCGCAACGGTGAGACGGCCCGCTACAATCGCCTCATGGACATCACGGATACGCTGCAAATCCCCGACGGGGAGCTGAACTTCACCTTCGCCCGCTCCGGCGGGCCGGGCGGCCAGAACGTCAACAAGGTGGCCAGCAAGGCGGTCCTGCACTGGGACCTCGCGGCCAACACTTCCCTTCCCCTGGACGTGCGCGAGCGGCTCCGCGCCCGGCAGCGGGGGCGCGTCACCACCGAGGGCGAGCTGGTCATCCAGGGCCAGCGCTTCCGCGACCAGGCCAAGAACATCGAAGACTGCCGGGAGCGGTTGCGCGAAATGGTGCTCGACGCGCTGGCCGCGCCGAAGCGCCGCCGGCCGACGAAACCCTCACGCGGGTCGAAGGAGCGGCGGCTCGCCGCCAAGCGGCAGCAGACCCAGCGCAAGGCGGGGCGGCGGAAACCGGGCGCCGAGGAATGACTGTATCGGATTTGCGGAATCGAACGGACCTTGCCCGTCCGCCAATCCCTCATCTTTTCGCCATTTCGGCCCGCCAATTGCAACTTCTCTCCGCCAGAGTTCGGGCGTAGGCGACCCGACCCATTTGACTCTCACACCTGGACACGGAGAAGCTGACCATGGCGAAGAACGATCGGAACGGGTGCGGTGGTCTGTTGAATGGCTGTGGCGGTCTCAAGAACGGCTGCGGCGGCCTGCTCCGGAACGGCTGCGGCGGTCTCGGCGGTCTCGTCGGCAAGAATCCTTCCGCGTCCCGGAACGAGGCGACCCCGGCGCGGCTTACGGCCGTGCAGCAGGCGTGGCAGGCCGCGCGTGTGGTGCTTGGGTAAGACGATTTTTGGCGAGCGGCCCGTGTCAACGTGCCGCTCGCCTTTCACATCCAGCTTTGCACAACAAATCCGACCTGCACGTTTAATCGCGCCGGCGGTCTGCGGCTAAATGCCAGAGTGGCAGGGCGTCAGCCGCGTGGCTGGTCTGCTGCGGTGGGTGCCTCGGTCGGCCTCGGTCATGGGTCGATGGCCTGCCCGCACCGAAGGCTTTCCTCGGCCAACGTCACCGCCCGCTCCAAATCGTCCGTGTACGACGTGAACCCACGGATTGCAGACCAGAACTCTCCGCGCTTCTCGCCGCCCGCGTCCACCGCGTCAATCAGCCGCTCGACCTCGACCCGGTAGACGCCGCTGGAAGTACGGAACACTCGCGCCCGGTGCCGGCCCGTGTCCGCGTCGTATGTCGCAATCACTTCTTCCACCAATGCCTCTCTTCGCCGAACCACCGATTTCCTATCCCCGCGTCCACCATCCTACCGCCCCCTCCCCGGCCCGCAAGCGGGGATCAGGGGGAGGGAAGGGGGTCGAAGGCTGGCCACGGCCATTTCAAATGGACGCGATCACCTCGATCCAGAAGCCGATTGCCGCCCAAACCAGGCAAGAGAGGATGGACAGCGTGATTGTGGCCACGTTCCTCCACACGCCCACGGCGAAGATGCACGGAAGCAAGACGACCAGCATCCCAAGCCCAAGCTCTGCATCGCAGCCCCAACTCCACTGTCCGTGAAACAGGCAGACCGGGCCTGAAAGCATCCTTGGTTCGGGATAGACGCTGTCGCTCATCAGCCAGCAGACGTAGACAAAGGCCGCCGCGGCGGCGACGGTGTAGACCACGCGCACGCACAACCAGAGGGCTGATGACCGCCTGCGTGGATAGGCCGGATCGCCCGGCCAGGCGGTGACCGGCGGCGCTGGCGGTAGGTCCGTCGTCATGTGCCGAGAATTGCCGGGCTTCGGAGCGTTGGTGATTCGGTCATCGCTCATGAGAGTACCCCGCCGCCGCCAGCCGCACCGCCCCCTATGGTCGCCGGGAGGGCGGCGCGGGTCAAGGGGGAGGGCCGCGGCCATGGCAAGAGAAGGGAGGAGAGGGGAAGGGGCAGCCAAGGTTGGATTACCCTTGCCGCAGAGAATGGCGGGAGGGAGCCTGCGCAAATAATCCGCTTTCCAAGACGCTAAATGTGCAAAGCTTTCACATCCCGAAGAACGGCGCCGGCGTCAGGAAGGCGTGCTGTTCGTACAGGCTCCAGACGCCGTTCCAGCTGGTGTACTGCGTGAAAAACACGACCAGCACGTAGAACAGCGCCACCGGCAAGAGCGGCAGGCGGCCGGTCCAGCGGAAGAACCAGTGCCGCGGCGTCGGCCGGCGGCCGGCCCGCCCCAGCGCCCAGCCCGTCAGCAGGCGCGCCGGAAAAATGAAGGCGATGAAAAAGAGGCTCGGCAGCCATGCGCCGTCGCGCGGCACGATCTCGATTTTCAGCAGGTAGAGCGGCAGGGCGAACAGCAGCGTTGCTATGAAGGAAAACGTGAACGCCCACGGCGCCCGGCAGTAGGCCGCCCGCGCCGCCCGCAGGTCGAACGCGGCCCGCAGCCGGTTCGTCGCCGCCAGCCGCATTTGCAGGAACGGTAGATAAAGCAACACGACCGCGAGCAGCAGCGCCCCGGCCAACCCGACCAGGGGCGCGGCGGGGAACGGCGCGCGGCCCACGGCCAGCAGCGTGATCGGCGGCGCCAGCCAGGCGAACGCCCCGATGAAGCCGCGGACGCCGAGCCAGAAGTAGTACGGCAGGCGCAGCGATATCGCGGTCTGCCAGACGGCGTCGCGGGCCTCGGCGTAGTAGCCGCCGCGCACCAGCCGGCGGATCAGCCAGAGGAAGTTGAACGGCCAGAAGAAGGTGCGCAGCCGGCCGCCGCGGGCGCAGGCGGAAACGACGTGGACGAAGGTCAGGCCGATCAGCACGAAAAGAGTCGTGCGCCAGCCGCCGGCCGTCCGGCCGTTGGGGTCGATGATTTCCGCCGCGCGGGCCAGGTCGGCGACGATGCGGGCCGGCCACAGAAACAACCAGCATCCCAGAACCGCGCCGCCGAGCCGGGCCGCCTTCCGGACGCCGATGAAGCCGTCGCGCATCTCGGCGAGGAAGAGGACCAGCAAGAGCAGCACCAGCCAGACGGCATGCACCAAGCCGCCCAGTGTGCCTGGGGATCGAACGCCGATGAAGCCGTTGTGCAGCCGCCGGCTTCGGGCCACGCGCGCGCCCGCTTCCAGCAGATAGCCGAGGCTGAGGAGGTTCAGCACCGGCAGGGACGCCAGCACCGCCAGGCCGACGAACAGCGTGGCGGCGCCAAACAGCCACTCCAGCACCGAGCCGATGTCGGACAGGCATCGGCGGAGGAAACCCGGCGCGGGCGCTTCGGTCGGCGCGGGCGGGCGCCTCAGCAGCTGCACGTCGGCGACCGGCGGCATGGCCCGAAATCCTACGGCGTCGTCCAGCACGGCGACGCCGCAAGGGGCCGGGCGGTCGCGGTTCGTTTCGGCGGGGTGGCTCATGACAGACAGTACTCGCGGGGGGCGGTCGCGGTTTCGGGCACCGCCGGATGAAACCGCGGCGCCCGATAGGATAAATTAGCACAAACGCCGCGACGCGAGGCCGGCCGGGTCCTTTGCTGGGAGCTTTCCGCGCGACCGCCGCTCCGTGTCCAGCCTGCGGCGACCTTGCTCCGCTCCCCCCCAGCCGCCATATTAGAGTTCATCCAACCTTGACCGTACAGGACCGTACCCCACGCAGGTGATTTCCCTTGGCGCCGGATCCCCCATCGACCATTCTGCATCACGGGACCACGCTGCAGCGCGCCCGGCTCATCGAAGCGAATGGTCCAGACCCGGCGTTCCGCGAGCCGGGGACGGGGCGGCTCCCTCCCGCCGAAGGGTTCTCAACGGTCGTCGGCGACGGGAGGCGCTGCGGCACCGGCACGCCGGAAATGGCCGCACGCAACAAGCACGCGCTCTTCCCCGCCGAGGGAGGGCCGGCTATCCTTGAAGTAGTCGTGCCGGCTTGGATCATGGCGATTCTGTACGCCGACCCCATCGCGGCCGGCCTCGCACGCAGCGGCGAGATCCGGTTCGAGCCGGAAAGTGGGCTGACGGATCTGCGGGCCGAATGGCCCCATCTCATCAAACGGGTGATCCCATTGTGAGCGCCGACAACCTCGTCAATAACCTGCTTTCCGCCCCGCTCGACGCCGACTGGACGGTTGAGGGGCTTGCTGAGCAAATCCTCAGCGCTATCGCCGTGCAGCGGACTCCGGAAGGACAGGAATTCGTCCTCGACGGGAACGCCGCCGACCGCCAGTCGCAGCGGATTGTCCGACCGCTCCTCGCTTGCTTGGCCGCCAAGTCGGCAGCAGAAGCCGGAACGGCGCCCAACCTCTACGAAGGCCGCCTCTCGTTCAGGCGACTCGGTCCAGACGGCCCCGTGTGGATCATCGGCCCGTTCGAGAACAAGCCGGGAAGCGTGCGCCGACGTTGCGACGATCCCCGGCGCCGCCTGGACAACTAGACGGACCATTGGGGCGCCAATTGGCGCAAGTTCACGTAAGTGAGAAATGAGGATCGTCGGGGCCTTAAAGCCTATCCCAAAACCACCGTCGATCATGACGATTCTCGTCAAATTGGTGATGTTTCGACGGTTTTGGGATAGGCTCTTAGGGGTATTGCACAAATCTTGCTGCCAGGCAGCGGGCCCGCAGGTCCGGGGCGGGCGACGAGTCTCATTGAACGCCCCTATCAACGACCTAAGTTCATCCCGCGTGGGCATTTCTCCCCGCAAATGTCGGGGAACGACAATCTCTTGGCCGAATCACGGATTCCGTCTATCCACACCTGGTAATGCCGCCCGATTTCCTTCCCCGCGTAGCCAAAATGTCGCATCCAGCTCCGGGAGCATTCCCCCCCGTATGAAACCGCCGCGGCTTCCACAAGGTAGATTAGCTTAAACGCCCCCGGAATGATGCCTCATGATGTGGATGCGCAATATCCTGTTTCTCGGCCTGGTCGGCGGCGGGCTGTTCGCCGTCGGCTACGGCCTCATGCCGCCGCGAGCGCCCCGGCCCGTCACCTCCTACGACGCGGCCGCCTACAACGACGGGGAATTCCGCGCGACGGTCGATCGCGTCGATGAGTCGTTCCATCGGCAGTGGTCCGCGGCGGGAGTACACCCGGCGAAGCCGGCCGCCGATCTGCTGGTCGCGCGCCGCCTGGCGCTGGGGCTGGTCGGCGCCGTGCCGTCGCTCGAAGAGGTCCGCCAGATCGAAGCGCTGCCGCCCGAACAGCGCCTGCCCTGGTGGCTCGACCACCTCCTCCAGGACCGCCGCTTCGCAGACTACTGGGCCGAGCGGCTGGCCCGCGCCTACGTCGGCGCCGAGGATGGGCCGTTCCTCCTCTACCGCCGGCGCCGCTTCGTCTCCTGGATGGGCGAGCAGCTGGCCAAAAACCGCCGCTACGACGAGATCGTCCGCGACCTGATCGCCGACGAGGGGCTGTGGACCGACCGGCCGGCCACGAACTTCGTCAGCGTCACCTGCCAGCCGGACAAGCAGAACCAGCCCGACCCGGTGCGCCTGGCCGGCCGCGTCACCCGCGCCTTCCTCGGACTCCGCCTCGACTGCGCCCAGTGCCACAACCACCCGTTCGCCGCCTGGAAGAAGGCCGACTTCGAGGGCCTCTCCGCGTTCTTCGGACAAACGCACGTCGGATTCACCGGAATCTACGACGGCGCCGGCGAGTACGTGGTGCAGGACCGCAAGACGCAGGCGGAGAGGACCGTCGAAGCCCGCGTGCCGTTCGCCCCGGAGCTGCTGCCCGACCAGGGGACGCGCCGCCAGCAGCTGGCGGCCTGGGTCACGCATCCGAAAAATCCTTATTTCGCCCGCGCGACCGTCAACCGCGTCTGGGCGCTGCTGTTCAGCCGGCCGCTCGTCGATCCGGTCGATAACCTCGAAACGACTGAGCCGATCTCGCCGGCGCTGCAAATCCTGGCCGACGACTTCACCGCGCACGGCTGCGACCTGCGCCGCCTGGTCCGCGTCATCGCCAGTTCCGAGGCGTTCCGCCTGGACAGCGCCTCGGACGGCGACGGCGACGAGGACGCGGCGGAGAAGGCGTGGGCGCTCTTCCCCCTGACGCGGCTGCGGCCGGAGCAAGTGGCCGGCGGCGTGTTGCAGGCGTCATCGGTCGCTGCGATCGACGCCCAGTCGGACCTGCTCACCCGCCTCGCCCGCTACGGGCAGGAGAACGAGTTCGTCAAGCGCTACGGCGACGGCGGCGAGGACGAGTTCGACGGCCGCACCGGCACCATCCCGCAGCGGCTGCTGATGATGAACGGCGCCCTGGTCCACGAAAAAATCAAGGAAGACCTCTGGAACGCCTCGACGCGCATCGCCTGGATGGCGCCGGACGACCCGAAGGCGGTGGAAACCGCGTACCTCGCCGTGCTGACCCGCCGGCCGACGCCCGCCGAGGAGACGCACTTCCGGGACGCGCTGGCCGACCACGACCGGAAGCGCGAGCAGCGGCTCGAAGACCTGTTCTGGGCGCTCATCAACTCGACGGAATTCTCATGGAACCATTGAACCGGCGCGGATTCCTGCGGATGGCCGGCTTGGCCGGCGCAGCTGGCTGACCCCGGCGAGCTGGCGCTGGCCCGCGCGGCCGAGGCGCCGGGCCAGCCGCGCGACCATGCCCAGTCGATCATCGTGCTGTGGCTCCAGGGCGGGCCGAGCCAGCTGGAGACGTTCGACCCCCAGCCAGGCACGCGCATCGCCGGCGGCGGCGGGGCCGTCGATACGGCCGTCAAGGGCGTGCAACTCGCGGCCGGCCTGGGGCGCACGGCCGAGGAGATGGGGTCCATCGCGCTGGTCCGCTCGGTGGTGAGCAAGGAGGGGGACCACGAGCGCGGTACGTACAACATGAAGACCGGCTTCCGGCCCGACCCGACGGTGGTGTACCCGTCGATCGGAGCGATCGTCTGTCACGAGCTGCCGGCCGCCGGCGCCGACATCCCGCGGCACATCAGCATCCTGCCCGGCCAGTGGCCCGGCCGCGGCGGCTACCTCGGCGACCAGTACGACGCCTTCCGCACCGACGACCCCGCCAACCCCGTGCCCGACACGCGGTCGTTCGCGCCGGCCGACCGCGACCGGGAGCGCCTGAACGACCTGGACGTGGTGGAGGGCGCGTTCGCGGCGGGCCGGCGGAAGCGCGCCGGCGCGACGCTGCACCGCGAAGGCGTGGCCGGGGCGCTGAAGATGATGAGTTCGGAGCAGCTGAAGGCGTTCGACGTGTCGCAGGAGTCGGCGGAGCTGCGCCGCGCCTACGGCGACACGCCGTTCGGCCGCGGCTGTTTGGCGGCGCGGCGGCTGACCGAGGTGGGCGTGCGCTGCGTCGAGGTGACGCTCGGCGGCTGGGACACGCACGCCGACAACCACGCGATCGTCCGGGACCTGCTGAAGACGCTCGACCCGGCCTTCAGCGCCCTGGTGCGCGACCTGCGCGAGCGGGGCCGGCTGGAGCGGACGGTGGTGCTGTGCTGCGGCGAGTTCGGCCGGACGCCGGCCGTCAACCCAGCCGGCGGCCGCGACCACTGGCCGACGGGCTTCAGCGTGGCGTTGGCCGGCGGCGGCGTGCGCGGCGGCCGGGTGATCGGCGCGACCGACCCGGACGGCAAGCCGGAGCCGGCCGACCCCGTGACGGTCCCCGACCTGCACGCGACCGTCCTGACGGCGGTGGGCGTCGATCCGCGGAAGGTGAACCAGACGCCGATCGGCCGAACGGTGCGGTTCAGCGAAGGCACACCGGTCGCGGCGCTGCTGGGGAACGGCTGACGGCGTGAGCGCAGCGCATTCCCCGCCGGCGCACGCCGCGTCCATTCGTGGGATAAAAAGCTTCTATGAAAGAGGTGGCGGCACGAGGTCTAGCTGGGACTCGCATACCAGCCGGACCCCGTGCCCCGTGTGGGAGGAGGATGGGAGGAGTGTCGAACATGCGGTCGGATGGGACTCGCTACCACCCTTCCGCATCTCTCCTCCAAGGCACTCGGCGCGCCAATTCGCGTTTCCCGTCGTCGGATTGTTCCCAACTCGCTCGCATCAAAGAACTTGCATCTCGGAGATTCGCCTGTGCGGGATGCGCCGCTTTTGCCGACGCCCCGCCGCTTGCGGCGTTTCGCCACAATCCCTTGTCGCATTCCGCCTCACCTGCCGCGTTTTCCACCACCGCCAGGGCTTTGCGGACAAACCGATCCGCCCAGCCGAGTTTATCCGCAGACGGGGGTAGTTTGTCCGCAGGATGGTGGCTTGGCGGAAAGGTCGGGTGGTTGGCGGATGGATTCGCTCAGCCCTTCTCCACGATTCTGTGCAGTATCTCGCTCAGGCGTGTCAGCCGCCGGTCCAGGTGGGTCATCGCGCGGGCCGTTGGATCGCCCGGATACCCCGCTGATGCGATGCCAGCGTCACTACGGTAGTGCGCAGAATAAGCCGGAATCTGCGCGTCGATGAATACCCCGGCCTCTTGTTCCCATGCGGCGACATCTACCGTAGCGTTCCCGCCCGCAAGTAGCTTGGCTCGGATCGCGTTACCGGCGCTGATTAGCCGGTTCAGTCCCTCTGTCAGCCGGTAATCTGCTCGGCGGCGCTCAGCCTTTGCCGCAAGGTCGGTTGCCGTTGCTTCTAGTTCCTTCGTGTGGCGTTCAAGTGCCTCGTACTTGGCGGACCAATGCGCCTCTAACTCGGCCGCCGCCTTATCGCTGCGCGCCGTGGTAGCGTCCATCGCTGCTACCCCGTCTAAGGTCGCCTTGCGCCAGACGCCATAGGACGCAACGAAGGTAGCAATGACGCCGCAGACTGCGAAGCCAATCTGGAGGGGTATCCACACGTTGAAGCAGGCGAGTATGGCACTCGCGGCCCAAAAAGCCACGGCGACGCCGCTGCCCATAGCCGTAAGCCAATGGGCGAACATCGCCCGGAAGAAGTCCCGGATCATGCTCGTTGCCTCTGGACGGGGCCGCCCGCCCGGCGGCGTGCAAGGCAACGACACGCCGGCCGGGCAAGGCGGCCGGCCGGGTAGCTACTCCCAGCCTCCCGCATAGCCGTATTCTAATGCGTAGGCGCGGCTACAGCAAAGACGGGCCGTTCACCCCGCCGGAAACCGCAGACGGAGGCCGACCGCGCCTTGCTAGAAGAAGCCGCGAAGGCGCGGAGCCTGGAGCGGAAAAGCGGACGGGCACGAACGCCATTAAGATAAGCGGGAATCGCGCCCCGCGAGCCCGCAGCGCCACGCAAGGGCGAGCGGGAACGCCCTGGAAATCGCGCTGCTCGCCCTTGCTTGGCGCTGCGGCTCGCGGATTCCCCGCTTAACTTAAGAGCCTATCCCAAAACCGTCGAAACATCACCAATTTGACGAGAATCGTCATGATCGACGGTGGTTTTGGGATAGGCTTTAATGGCATTCGGGACGGGCACATTTTTGTGGCCTATGCAGATAATAAATGTGCCCGTCCCGAATGCCATTAAGATAAGGCGCAACGTGTATCAACGTAGTAACTTGCGTCGCTTACGCTTCGCTGCTTGTCCAGCACTCCAACGGGACGCCCCTGTGCGGCTCCCTTGTTTTCAGGAGTTGGCATGGGGGCGTCGGTCGGGCAAAGTGCGAGACGAACGCATCGCCGATGCCATAAGTAGCTATTGCGTAACGACTTGGGCCTTATCTTAATGGCATTCCGCTTCGTCCCCTTTTCCGCTTACTGATGGGCCGCTTCCGGCCGGCTTCCCCGCCAACGTTCGCCCGCCAAGTCGGGTGCGGCGGCGGGTCGGTTGGCGGGTAAAAGTCCTGTCGTCCCAAGGACTTGCATTCCACCCGCCAACCCGCCAAGGGCGGTGGTAGCCCGCGTCGCGCCTTCCCGCCGCGGAGGGTTTCGGTAGAGCTTCTTTTCCTCGGAAGGCTTCCCTACCCCAGACGCGCCGGCGTCACCGCCCGGCGCCGGAGAGGACGAAGGCGGCCCAGTCGCGGACGGCCGCCGGACGCTTCGGCGACCCCTTCGGGTCGGACGGCGGCTTCGTGACGACTTTCACGGCATCGTCCCAGTCCGCAGCGCCGCGGCCCTTGGCCAGGCTAGATAGCGCCAGTGGGTTGCGGTACAGCTCCAGCTGGGCGTGGTGAAGCGCCTCCAGAGGCGGCTCGCCCTTCTCCCACAGGTGGTAGTAGAAGAGGTTCATGAGCGCCGCCGTGGCGTCGTCGTCCACCGTCCACAGGCTGGCGACCACGTTTTTCGCCCCGGCGATGTGGAAGGCGCGCTGGAGGCCGAAGACGCCCTCGCCGGCGGACTGCTCGCCCAGGCCGGTGCGGCAGGCCGACAGCACGGCCAGGTCCATATTGTCCAAATCCAGGCCGGCGATCGCCTCGCCGGTGAGGAGGCCCGTGTCCTTATCGGTGGGCTGGTTGGCCCCCGCCAGCACCAAGCCCGACTGCGTCAACGGGTTCCGCGCCGCCGCCCCGCGGCGGTCGAGGCGGCCGCCCTGGGGCGTGATGCCGAAGGCGAAGTCGTCGGGCCGGAACAGGTGCTCGCGCTCCTGCGTGTCCTTCGCGGCGAAGAAGCCGTGCGTCGCCAGGTGCGCCCAACGCGCCTTGGGCAGGTCCTTCAGCAGATCCGCCACGTCGGCGTCGGCGCCCGCGCGGTCAATCATCTCCGGGGCTTTCACCATCTTCCGTGCCTGTGCGGCCACGGCGGCCCGTTCCTTCTCCGTGGCGGGCAGGGCCGGCCACGGCTTGCCGGCCTTGTCGGCGGCCGTTCCGGCGCGGTCATAGCGGACGCCGCCGACGACCAGCAGCATCCCGGCGTCGCGGTTTGCCGGCGTGGGGCGGGTCAGCTGCTCCAGCAGGAACAGGCCGCTTGGCACGGTTGCGAAGGCGTGGTCTTCCAGCAGGACGCGGCCGTCCTTGTCGCCGGGCAGCGCGGGCCAGGGCAGGGAAGCGAGGTCGCCGTCCGGGCAGACGTAGACCGTATCGACCCCGTCTCCCAGGGCTTGGGTGATCGGTTCCCAAACGCTTTTCCGCAGCCGGGCGGCGGCGTCGCTGGCGAAGCCCTTGTCGATGTCCTGCCGCCACTGCCCGAGATCCTTGTCGATGGCGTCGCCGTCGGTCAATTCGACGCGGCGAACGGGCCGGCCCTTGCGGAGGACGAAGACGGCGTAGTGGGCGTCGGTCCACTTGTTCGCCTTGGCGTCCCAGTCCCGGTAGCGGTAGAAGTCGAGGAAGGCGGCGCCGTCGGGGAGGGCAAGGCCCAGCTCGGTGTAAGGCGGCGTCTCCCGGTCGGAGGCGGGCAGGACGCCGGCGAGTTCTTTTTCCAGGCGCTCCTTGCGGTCGGTGAGTTGCTGCAGGAGCGCGTCGCGGTCGGCGTCGCCGGGGCGGGCGGGCGCCACCAGGAGGCGGGCGAGGTCTTGCCGCGTGTCGGTCAACGTCTGAAGCTTACGTCGCGTGGCCTCGTCGGCTTTTGCGGCGGCGCTGAGCAGGCGGCGGCGCTGCTGGATGGTGCGGGCGAGAGCAGATTTGCCCTGCCACAATACGGCGTACTGCGTATCCGGGTGGTTGGCTTCCGCGTGGGAGGTGGCTGCGAGGAACACCTGGCGCGCGCCAGGTAGGGACGCGGCGAGATTCAGCGCCTCGGCCTCAGCACCGGCGCGGGCGAAGGCGACGGTCAGGCGGTCGTACATCGCGGACGCGTCGGCCTGGACGTCGGCCGCTTGGCCTTACTCGCCCCGCGCCTGCAAAAGGATGCCCAGGTTGCTGAGGCTCAAGGCCAGGTCGGGGTGGCCGGCGGGGTACTTGTCGGCTGGGTAAAGCATCTTGCGCATCTCCAGAGCGTCGCGGTAGAACTGCTCCGCCTCGCCGTACTCACCTCGTGCTAGCAGCAGGGCACCCAGGTTGTTGAGGCTCCTGGCCAGGTTGGGGTGGCCGGCGGGGTACTTGTCGGCCGGGTAGAGCTTCTTGTACATGTCCAGGGCGTCGCGCCAGAACGGCTCCGCCTCGGCGTACTCACCGCGCTCTCGCAGCAGGGCACCCAGGTTGTTGAGGCTCCTGGCCAGGTCGGGGTGGCCGGCGGGGTACTGGTCGGCCGGGTAGAGCCTCTTGTACATGTCCAGGGCGTCGCGGTAGTACGGTTCCGCCTGGCCGTACTCGCCTCGCGCTTGTAGCAGCACGCCCAGATTGTTGAGGCTCGTGGCGAGGTCGGCGTGGCCGGCGGGGTACTGGTCGGCGGCATAGAGCTTCTGGCGCATCGCCAGGGCCTTTTCGAGTAGTTCCGTGGCGTCGGCGTATTTGCCCTTCTGATAGAGTTCCACCGCCTTCTCATTCAATGCGGCCGCTTCCTTTTCGAGCTTCCTCCGTGCCTCCGCCGTCAGTTCCTTCGTCGGCTCGTCGGCCCGGGTTGGCGCGGGCCACCCGATGCAGCCCAACGCCAGCAATGCCAATGCTACGACCAGCCGCCTGACCCTCCCCGCCTGCGTCGTTTCGGTCATGGTAATTCTCCTTTGAAGATTCACATTGCCGTCACTTCCCCCGATCCGCGAAGCTCACCGCCCGCGTGTACTGGAACAGCTTCCCCGGACCCGGCCCCAGCCGCGACCGGATCTGCTCCTGCGTCGCCCGCACCGGGTCGTCCACCTTCTCCTCGTTCCAGCCGGCGGCCGACCGGCCCGGCTCGCCCTTCACCACCTCGCCGTTCTCGAACCACACCGTCGAGTAGAGCGTCTGCTGGACCTGCGGCCGGATCGGACCCAGCTCCTTCCGCAAGTCCACGTCCCGCGGCAACGGCGTGTCCCGCACCAGAAGCACCAGCGTCTCCATGCCGGGGACGGATTCATGGATCGTGGCGGAGCGATCCGGCGGACGCAGCACCGGCTGCTCCTCCGCCGGCCGCTCGTCCCAGTGGCCCGGCTTCCACGGATAAACCGGATCGACCGTGCCGTCCGCGTCGATCCACAGGACGTAGCAGTACCCCGGCCGGACCAGCTGCGCCTCCACCGTGATCTTGTCGCCTGGCTTCAGCGGCAGCACGTCGGGATCGCCCAGATGCACGTTCTGCCGCTTCGGGTCGGTCGGGTCGGAGATCAACACGTCGATGTAGCCCTTCCACGCGGATGGTTTCGGCGGCGGAGTGATCGTATCGTTCGGCGGCGGGGATGCGATGAACGGACCCGCCCGGTATTTGCCGCCTTGGTTGTAATTGCCTTGGTTGTAATTGACCAGGGAAATCCCTGCGGCGACCAGCAAGCAAAAGGTCAGCGTGATCGATACCGCGCAGGTCAGCACCGAACGGCGCCGCAATCGCTTCGTCGGTCTGGCCCTGTCGGGCGTCGTGGTCGCCTCGGCGTCGTCGGCCTTCGCCGACTTCTCGGTTGCGACGGCCGCGGGCGCGGCCGTGAGGAGAGATCCCTCAATCGCCCGCAGCGCCTCGGCCGCGTCCCGCGCCGACGCCGGCCGGCCCGACGGGGCCTTGCTCAGAAGACGCATTGTCAGATCCGAAAGCTCCGCCGGCACCGACGAGTCCACGTCGTGCGGCGACGGCGGGTCGTGCGTCTCCACCTGCCGGACGACCGCGCTCAGCGTCTTCCCCTGAAACGGGCCGTGCCCCGTCAGCATCCGGTACAGCACGCAGCCCAGGCTGAACAGGTCGGCCCGGCCGTCCAGCGCTTCGCCCCGCGCCTGCTCCGGCGACGTGTAGCCGGCCGTGCCCAGGAACGCGCCATGCCCCGTCAGCTCCTCCTCGACCTCCATCGGCCGCGCCAGGCCGAAATCCAGCACTTTGACGCGCTCGCCGTGCGGCGTCTCCTCCAGCCACAGGTTGGATGGCTTCACGTCGCGATGCACCAGCCCCGCCGCGTGCGCCGCCGCCAGCCCCTCGGCCGCCTCCCGCGCGATCCGCACGGCCTCCGCCGCCGGCAGCCGGGGCCGCTTTCGCAACCGCGCGTCAAGCGATTCGCCGCGCAGCAGCGGCATCACCAGGTACGGCGTGCCGCGGTCCTCGTCCACCTGATGAATCGGAACGACGCGGTCGTGTTCCACCGCCGCGGCCGCCCGCGCCTCGCGCAGGAAGCGCCGCCGGCCTTCTTCATTGCGCGCCGCGTCCGGCTTCATCACCTTCACGGCGACGCGGCGGCCGAGGCGGGAATCCTCCGCCTCGAACACGATGCCCATGCCGCCCTCGCCGAGCAGCCGCAGCAGGCGGAAGCCGCCGAGTCGGCCGACCTCGTCGGGGGACTGCGCGGGGGCAAGGAAGGGAAAGGACGACGGCCGCGGGCCGCTCGGGTCCTGCGTCCGGGTCTGCCGGAGCGAGGAGCTGGGCACCGGGTCCGCGGGGGCGTCGGACGTGTGCGGTTCCATGAGGGACGGACCTCCGGGGCGCGGCAGGGCGAGACGGAAGCCGGGCGCGAGGCGCGGTCGGGAAGTCCAGCGATCAGTCGTACAGACCCGCGATTGGAGCCACGACGTGCGGGCTGGGTTCCCATTGCAATGCAAGACTTCCAACGAGTGTACCGGCCCCGTCGGCGCGACGCAAGGACCGACTTGTACGATCCCGGGTCGTCCCGTTTCCGTCGTCCCGTGTGCTGCCTGGCAAGGGCAAGGGCCGTCTCCCGGCCACGTCGCTCGCCGATGCCCAGACGCGGGACGCCACAACGACCGCGGCCCTGATATGCTGAGAAGATGCGCATCATCCTAACGAACGACGACGGCATCGACGCTCCCGGCCTTCGCGCCCTGGAGACGGCCGCCCGCCAGATCGGCGAGGTGATCGTCGTCGCCCCCGCCGAGGCCCATTCCGGTTGCAGCCACCGCGTCACCACCAACGCCCTCATCCGCGTTCACGCCGCGGGGCCGAACCGCTTCGCCGTCGAGGCGACGCCGGCCGACTGCGTGCGCGTGGCCCTGCACCGCTTCGGGCCGGCGTCGGCGTGGGTGCTGTCGGGCGTCAACGACGGCGGCAACCTCGGCGCCGACGTACATCACTCCGGCACCGTGGCGGCGGTGCGCGAGGCGGTGCTGCACGGCTGGACCGGCGCCGCCTTTTCGCAATACAAGAAAAAAGGGATGCCGATTGACTGGGATCGCGCGGCGGAGTGGCTGCTGCCGGTGCTGCGCGACCTGACGGCCCGGCCGGCGGAAGCGGGCGCCTTCTGGAACGTCAACCTGCCGCACCTCGAACCGGGCGCCCCGCCGCCGGAAGTCGTCTTTTGCCCTCTCGATCCTCATCCACTGCCGCTCAGTTTCCGTAACGAGGGCGGGCACCTGCGCTACGACGGCGACTATCATGCGCGCCGCCGGCTGGCCGGCGGCGACGTGGACGTCTGCTTCGGCGGGCGCATCGCCGTGACGCGGCTGCGGCTGTCGTGACTCGTCGGAGCCGCGACCGTAAGGGAGCGGGGGAGAAGACCGCTCCCTTACGGTCGCGGCTCGGATCACGGCGACCCGACCGCGGTGACGTAACACGGCGCATTCTTCAGGTTGGGCAGGATCTCGTGGCCCGTGACGATCGATTTGCCGTCCGGCGTGAAGGCGCAGCAGAAGGCGCACGGGGCCGGCAGCTTCTTCGACCACGTCGGTTTGCCGTCGGCCAGGTTCCAGACGGTCAGCCAGCCGGCGTAGCCGCTCGTCGCGACCGATTTGCCGTCCGGCGACACCGACAGGCCATATAAATCATCCTGCTTGTCCGGCGTCTGCTGGAGGACCTTCGACTCCTTGCCGGCGTTCACGTCCCAGACGCGGAAGACGCGGTCCTGGCCGACCGAAAGCAGCACGCCGTCCGGCGTGTAGGCGACGGCGGTAACGGCGCCGGTCGGCCCTTTGAGCGTTTTCAGCTCTTTTTGAGCCATGACGTCCCAGATCTTGATCGTCATGTCCGCGCTGCCGGAGGCCAGGAACTTGCCGTCGGGGCTGAAGGCGACGGCGTAGACGGCGCCGGCGTGGGCGCCGAGGTTCTTCATCTCCTTGCCGTCGGCGGGGTTCCACAGGCGGACGGTCTTGTCGTCGCGGCCGCCGCCCGACGCCACGAACTTGCCGTCGGGACTCCACGCCACGCAATCGACGATGTCGGTGTGGCCCTTGATTTCGCGGAGAAACGAACCGTCGGCCGCCTTCCACAGGCGGATCGTCTTGTCGGCGCTGGACGAGGCGATGGTCGCGCCGTCCTTGCTGCAGGCGACGCAGTAGACGGGGCCGGTGTGGCCGGTCAGCGTGCGAATTTCCTTCCACCCGTTGGGGTCCCAGATTTTGACGAGGTTGTCGAAGCCGGCCGTGGCGAGCTGCTTGCCGTCCGGGCTGAAGGCCACGCTGTAGACGAGGGCGGTGTGGCCGTGCAGTTCGCCGGGTGTGGGGGCGGCGCAGGGGGGTCGGCGGCCAGGGCGGCGCATGGGACCAATAGGACGAATGGGACCAATGGGACGGATAGCGCGGGGAGCTTCATGGAGGAACCTCGGTGCAGGGTTTGGGCGGCCTACAACTCGGGGGGGCCGTCGGCCGTGCCGGGCGCGAAGCCGCGCCGCAGAGTATTTTCCGTGATAGTGCGCGGCTGGACGAATTGCAACAAATAATCCGGGCCCCCTGCTTTGGAGCCGATGCCGGACATTTTGAATCCGCCGAACGGCTGACGGTCCACCAAGGCGCCCGTGATCTTGCGGTTGATGTACAGGTTGCCGACGCGGAACCGCCTTTTCGCCTCCTCGATGTGTTCCGGGCTGCGCGAGTAGAGGCCGCCGGTCAGGGCGTAGGCCGAGCCGTTGGCGATCTCCAGCGACTGCTCGAAGCCGTCGGAGCGCAGCACCGTCAGCACCGGGCCGAAGATTTCTTCGCTCGCCAATGGGGCCGACGGCGCCACTTCGGCGAAGACGTGCGGACCCACGAAACAACCTTCCTGCGCCAGCGGTCCCACGTCGCCGGCGTAGACGAGCCGGCCCTGGCCCTTGCCCTGCTCGATGGTGCGAAGGATGCGTGCCTGCGCCTCGTCGTCGATGACGGGGCCGACGGTGCAGCCGGGGTCTTCGGCCGGGGCGACCTTGAGGCTGCGCGTGGCTTCCACCAGCCGCGCCAGGAAGGCGTCGTGCAGCCCCGCCGGCACGATCGCCCGGCTGCACGCCGAACATTTCTGGCCGGCGTAGCCGAAGGCGCTGGCGACGACGCCGTGGACCGCCTCGTCCAGGTCGGCGTCGTCGTCGATGATGACGGCGTTCTTGCCGCCCATCTCGGTGATGACGCGCTTGACGTGGTCCTGTCCGGGCCGCGGTTCGGCGGCGTCGCGGTTGATGTGCAGGCCGACGTTCCGCGAGCCGGTGAACGCGATCACGGCCGTCGCCGGATGCTCCACCAGCGTCGGCCCCACTTCCTCGCCCACGCCGGGGAGGAAATTCACCACGCCTGGCGGCAGGCCGACCTCCTCGAACACCTCCATCAGCTTGGCGCCGATGACGCACGACTGCTCGGCCGGCTTCATGACCGCGGTGTTGCCGGTGACGAGGGCGGCCGTGGTCATGCCGCACAGGATGGCCATCGGGAAGTTCCACGGGGCGATGACCACGGCGACGCCGCGCGGTTCGTAGAAATAGGCGTTCTCCTCGCCGGGGGCGTCGCGCCGGCGCGGCACGGCCAATCGGAGCATTTCGCGGCCGTAAAAGTCGCAATAGTCGATGGTTTCGGCCACGTCGGCGTCGGCCTCACGCCACGGCTTGCCGCACTCATAAACCTGCCAGGCCGCCAGCTCGAAACGGCGCCGGCGCATCACCTGCGCGGCGTCGAAGAGGTATTGCGCCCGCCGGGCCGGTTTCGTGTCGCGCCAGTTCGGGAACGCCGCGGCGGCCGCCTCGACGGCCTGACGCGCCTGCTCCGCCGTGGCGGCGGCGCATCTCCCCACGATCCGCCGACGGTGCGACGGGTTGATCGAGTCGATGGTCTTCGGCGCCGAAACCTTCCGGCCCGCGATGACCAGCGGGTAAGTGCGGTCGAACTGGCGGCCGACCAGTTCCAGCGCCGCGGCCATCGCCTGGCGGGCGTCGGCGCGGCTGAAGTCGGTCAGCGGTTCGGGCTGGAAGGAGTGGCGAGTGGCGAGTGGCGAGTGGCGAGAATTCGATGGGTAGCCGTCGGAGAAGGGAGGCGCGGTCGCGGATTCTTTCATGGTTTCTTCCTCACTCGCCACTCGCCACTCGCCACTCGCCACTCGCTCCGCCGGGTCCCGCAACAGCACGTCCACCGGCGTATGTTCCGTGAAGCTGGCCCGCAGGAACGACTCGTTGGCGGTGTTTTCCAGAAGGCGACGAACCAGATACGCCATGCCCGGAAGCAGTTCGCCATAGGGCGTGTAGACGCGCACGCGCCGACCGAGCGCGACCAGCGCATCCTTGACCGGCTCGGCCATGCCGTACAGCATTTGCAGCTCCAGGCCGGTCGGCGGCACGTCGAGCAGGTCCGCCGTGGCCAGGGCGTGCGCCAGGCTGCGGACGTTGTGACTGCCGAAAGCCGGATGCAGCCACTCCCGATTCTCCAGGAGGAAATCGGTCAGTCGTTCGTAGGCGGCGTCGGTTTCCGCCTTGTGCGACCAGACCGGCGTCGGCCAACCGAACTGGCCGGCCATGATCGTTTCGTAGTCCCAGTAGGCGCCCTTGACCAGCCGCACCCACACCGGCGCCCCGCGCCGCCGCGCCCACTCCGCCAGCCGCCCCAGGTCGGCCTCGGTGTCGCGCAAGTACGCCTGCACGGCCAGCCCCACGTCCGACCAGTCGCGGAACTCGTCCTCCTCCAGGACGCGCCGAAAAATATGATATGTCAGATCCTTGACGGAATGCTGCTCCATGTCGATGTTGACGAACACCCGGCGTTCGCGGGCGGCGCGGAGGATCGGCCGCAGACGGTCGCACACGGCTCGCGTCGAGCCGTTGGGGTCGATGGCGTCGAACTGGCTGTAGAGCGCGGACAGCTTCACCGACACGTTGACGCGCGGCAGGGCGGCTCGGTCGTCGCGGTCGATGAGGTCGTTGGCCGGCCAGGCGTTGACCTCGCGGCTCAGGCCGTCGATCAATTCGAGGTACTCGTCGCGGGCCTCGTCGGCCTCCTTCTCGGTGATCGTCGCCTCGCCGAGCAGATCGACCGTGAAAGCCAGCGACCGCCGCCGCAGCCGGGCGACCGCCGCCAGCGCTTCTTGCAGGTTCGATCCGGCGATGAATTTGCGCGCCAGTCTTCGGGCGGAAACATGGGCGGTCCAGGCCAGGAGGCGGGCGAGCAGGCCGCGGCTCGGCAGCAGCCGCAGTCCGAGGCGCATCCAGCCGGGCACGCGGTCGCCGGCCGCGGCGAAATACTCGCGCAGGCGCCGCGTCACGTCGGCCGGCGAACGCAGCTGCGGCAAGACATCGACGAAACGGAACAGCTGGAGCTTGACCGCTTCGTCGCCCATGCTCATTTCCATGAGCCGGTCGTCCCACCACGCCGGGCCGAACGGCAACGGCCCCACTCCCTCCAGGCGCGCGAAGATCTCCTTGCCGTAGCGGCGGGTCAGGTCTTCGCGTTCCGCGGTTTTGGCGGATGGAGTCATCCTTGCTGCTTCTCCCACCGGGGGCCGGTCCAGGTCGCGTTGTCAGGCGCCGCGCCGAGGGTATAGTGTAATACAGGTGTCGGTTTCCTCGGAGGCGCCCTCCACATCCGTCTTCATTTTAGGGGGATCAGCGATGAAGCCGCCGGCCGTCGCCAAGTTCAAGTCGATCACGGACGTTCTCACTCCGGAACAGGCGCGCGCGTTCCTGGAAGTGGTGATGATTCTGAAACAGCAACCCGACCATGAGAATTTGATGATCCGCGACGAGAAAGGTAAGACATTCGGCTGCCTCTTTCTACCGGAATGCCATGCGTCGCCGAACGATCCGCCGACGGACCCGGAGTTCCTCAAGGAATTGGAGAGGCGCCTGCAATCGCCGGAGCCGGCCATCCTGATCGACGATGACACGGACCTGGACGAATTCTTCGCCGAAGAGGAGCCGGAATAGGCGTCGCAACCTATCAAATGCGGCTGAAGCCAAGGACTTCAACATACAAGTCCATCAGCGGCGGCTGACGGACCCAAAAAAACATGCGCAAGGGCGGCGAATCGAGCCGGCGCAAATGCGGGTAGCCGAGCATTGGGGCGGGATCGCCTTTCAGGTGAGGATCGACTCGGATTTCGTCCATCAGCAGGTCGCGCGTGGCGGTGATCGCGTTTTGGAGATGCGGCGGAGCGCTACTCACGATTCTTGCCATGTCGCGTTTCGCCGCTGGTGAAACCCCCAGAGAAAACACCGGCATGCTTCACCCTCCTTTCTCTCCATCCGCCGTACGCATTCCCCAGCTTCGCCTGCTTCCCCCTGCGGTACGTCCCGCGCCATGATCCTACTCGTTTCCGCGACGACCCGCCCGGACATTTCTTCTCCCTTTCTCCCGCCGGTTCCATCGCCGCAGCGGGTATGCTTGGCGGGGCGCCGGCCGCTTTCGGGTTGCGGCCGCCCGCGACTTCCGGGAGACTGAGAACATGCACAGGCGCTGCGGATGGTGCGTGGGATTCCTGCTGCTCGGAACGACGGCCGCGGTCGCCGATCCGCCCGATAAGATCGTCGAGGAAATCTGGGAATCCGCCCAGCTCGACGGCTCCAAGGTCGGCACGGTCCACACCAGCGTTCAGGCCGTGGACGCCGACGGCGCGAAGCGATTGTGCGTCACGGTCGCCCTGGACCTGACATTCAAGCGCCACAACGCCACGGTGCAGCTGCGCATGGAGCGCGGCGACGAGGAGACGGTGGACGGCGCCGTGGTCGCGGTTTTCATGCGCCAGTATCAGGGCCAGGAAAAAAAGCTCGACCTGGCCGGCGCGCTGGAAGACGGCCGGATGCACGTCCAGATCGACGGCGGCCGCATCGACCGCCGCCTGCGCTGGGGCGACGATGTCGTCGGCATTTACCGGCTGGAGCACTTCTTCCAGGACCACAAGCCGAAGCCGGGCGACCACTTTTCATTCCCGGCCTATCAGCCAACGCTCAACGCCGTTGTGCCGACGCAGGTTCTCGTCATGGACGCGGAAAGCGTCCCACTGGGCGGCGGTAGAGGCGGGGCAAGCCCGCCCCTGCTGCGGGTGGAAATCCGCCCGGACAAGATCGAGGGGTCCGGGGTCAGCGTGCAGCTGCCGCCGGAAGTCTGGTGGCTCGACGCCGATTTCACGCCGGTGCGCCGGCAAATCGAGCTGGAAGGCCTCGGGTCGCTGATCCTGACGCGGACCACGCCGGACGCGGCGAAAACGGCCGGCGGCCAGCTCCCCGACCTCAATCAAAAAAACCTCGTTCCGCTCAACCGCGCCATCGCCCGGCCGCACGCAGCGCGATCCGCCGTTTACCGGATTGCGCTGCGCGACGATCCCGAACCGGAAACGGCGTTCGCCAACGACGGCCACCAGGAAGTCGTGAAGGTCCAGGGCGGTGCGCTCGAAATCCACGTCCACCCGGCGCGGCGCGGCGACCTCCACCCCAACCCTCCCCCCTCCCTTCCCTCCCCCCGCGGGGGGGGGAGGGTGGGGTGGGGGGGGGAGGGCAGGGAGGGGGAGCGCCTGCCGAATTCCTGGAATCTTCTCACTTCATCGACTGCGACGACCCCCACGTCAAGGAGCTGGCGCACAAGGCCGTCGGCGCCGAAACCGACCCGTGGAAGAAAGCGCAGCACATCGAACGCTGGATGAAGCAGAACATGCGGCCCGACGACGCCGCCCCGATGGGGCCGGCCAGCCAGGCGGCGCGCGATCTGCGCGGCGACTGCCGCCTCTACGCGCTGCTCACCGCCGCCCTGTGTCGGGCCGAGGGCGTGCCGTCGCGCACCGCGGTGGGCCTGATTTATGTAGAAAAGGCCGGCAAACCGTCGTTCGGCTTTCACATGTGGACGGAGGTGCTCATCGACGGCCAGTGGCTTGCGCTGGACGGCACGCTTGGACAGGGATTCGTCGGGGCGGACCATTTGAAGGTGGCCGATCACAGCTGGCACGCCGTGGAATCCCTCACGCCGCTGCTGCCGGTTCGTCGTATACTGGGAAAGACGACCATCGAGGTGGTGAGCGTCGAGTCGGGAGAGTGAGTACACGTCGCATTCTGAGGGTAGGCGTTACATTTGCAGGTAGGTTTTGCCTCACGCCGCCATGGCGTAGCCCCAGAATGCCTCCCACTGGTCGGGATCGCTGCGGTACAACGCCCGCAGGTGCGCCACCGCATCGGAGCCGTCCTCGCCCCAACGCATCCCGCCCAGGCACAGGCGCTGGTTCACCACCGTCTTGGACGCCGACTCCACCGCGCCGCTGGCGATCTGCCAGCCGTTCCGCAAGTACAGGGGGTAATCCATCCGCCCCACGTTCTTGCCCGCCAGGTGCGTCGCCCCGTGCTGGAAGTCCAGAATCCGCGTGGCGCGCGGGAAGTTCACGGCCACGAAATGATCCAGCCCGTTGCCCGCGTCCGTCAGGGCGATCCACTCCTGGGCCGCGTCCATCCCCACCCGCGCCCCCTGCCGACGCATCTGCAGACCCAACTCTTCCAGGTCGTACAGCTCCGCCAGGTAACGCGCTCCACACGGCTTGGACAAGGCCTCGTCCGCCGCCGACCGCGTTCCTGTTCCGGCGTGAGAGCAAGGTCGATCATGAGCAGTTCCGCGTGAAACGACGGGGGTGGATTTTCAAAACCCTTCGGCATCCGGCTTTACGCTACGAACAATCCACCTGCTATTCAGCTGCCTACTCCTGCTCGTCGATGCCGATGGGTTTTTGTGGCCCCGGCTGAGTGCGGGAAGTAGAATCCAAAAAATGGGCCTTCTCCCCCCTGCCGGCTGCGTGATCCAGGTCGGACGGAAAGGCGGCCGCCTCTTATGGGTGAGACGAGACGATGATTCGCCGAACGCGATCTTCCCTGCCAGGCAATGACATGGCAATCATCATTGGCAGAGGTCACTCAGGTACGCGCGTAATCAGCCAACTGCTTTACAACAATGGCTATGCAACAGGCCCGATCAACCCATGCTATGATCTGATTCCACCGGAAGAAATGTACTGCGCCGCCAAACTGTTTGGTGAAAAGGTGCGCTTGGTGGGCGATTACGAGTGGGATTTCTACGTGGGTAGGATTACTCCTCTGTTTCAGCGGCTGGTCAGGATGTACCTGAGCTGTCTGGAAAACAAGGGGGAATCGCGGTATTTCAAATTGCCGGAAACGACGCTCTGCTATCCGTGGATTGTCAAAATGTATCCCGACGCCAAGTTCATTCATTGGATTCGCGACCCCCGAGACCTCGGCGGGCACTTGACGGACGACTTCCCTCGCTGGAGGATGCCCGCGCCCAATCGTTTGATTCAGCCCTGGCTCGACAGGGGCGTCGAGGCGGCCCGCATTCGATCCGCCATCGGTTGCAAGTATTTATGGGACATCGTGGAAAAGACGCCTCGTCCCAGGAACTTTCTCCGCATTCGTTACGAGGATTTCTGCACCAATCAGAAGGCCGAGCTGCAACGGCTGGAAGAGTACCTGGGAAGGCCGTTGAAGCCGGTGGGAGTGCATAGAAACAGCCTCGGCAAATGGAAGAAAGACGAAAACCACTTCGAGTTCCCGTTCTGGAGCGGAATGCTTGAGCGGGGCGGGTACTTGCAATCGGGTACGTCCTTGGCGCCGATGGATTCGGCGCAGTAAGGCGCCAGACGGAAAGGGTTGGATTATGGTTCCTGGCGATGCGAAGCTCCTCGTTCTCTCTGTTTTCGCACAATCACCGCGGAACAATCGCTGGATCGACTTTCAGTATCACTTCCTCGACCGGACCTGTCCGCGCTACGATCATGTCGTCTATTTGCATCGCGCCGAACCGTCCTTGTTTCCCCGCAGCCGGGTCTTGGGGTCCATCGACGGCGATCGACCCGTCCCTCAGATTCATGGGCAATTGCTGCAAATCCTTCTGGAATATGCACGCACCGTTTCCTATGACTACTACCTGTTCCTCGACAGCGACGCCTTCCCGGTGACGCGGGATTGGCTTCCCCGCCTCGTGGCGCAGATGGGCCAATGCCCTTTCGCCGCCCCCGTCCGGACGGAAAACCTCGACCTCTTTCCTCATCCCTCCGCCTTCTTGGTGCGCGGCGAGAACGTGCGCCGCCCGGAACTTGATTTTCGCGTCGGCCCTTGCACCAACCTCCTTCAGCAGCGGGTACAGGACGTGGGATGTCGCATTCCGCTTGGCGCCTGCTACCCTCTCTTGAGGACGAATGTTTTCAACCCCCATCCCCTCCTCGCGGCGATCTATGCCCACTTTTTCTATCACCACGGTTGCGGATCCCGAAAGTTTGCCATGCGTTCCACATGCTCGTACAATTACTACGGCCACGTCGTCGCCGACCACGCGGACATCGAATCCTGCCTATTCGAGGCGCTTGCGGCGGACCCCGAAGCCTTCATCCAAAAACTGACCACCCCTTTGAACTGCTCCGTAATCGGCTTGTAAAGCACGGCGCGCGATTCCTGCCCTGGGCCAGACCCTGTGGAACGCAGGCCGTCGTCGATCCGAGCGGCGCCGCGGCAGCCGAATGGACGAGAGCGACCGGCTCAAGGTCGGAAGCGCAGGTCGGCCGCGCGGCAACCCATCGCCAGCAGCAAGCGGGCGGCCAAGGCGACGGCGTCCGCCGATCCGGGACCGGCAGGAACGTGCGGAACCCGGATGTTCTTCTTGCCCCGCAGGCGGCGCAGAAGCAGGGTGTGGGCGAGGCGCTTCAGGTCGCCGACGCGCTGCGCCGGCCGGCGCCCCGGAATCGAGTCGCCGAGGAACACCAGCGGCCCCGGCCAATCGGCCGGCCGGCCGGCCGCGGAAACGCTCTCGTAGCGCAGGGGCAAGAACCGGACCCCCGCCGCGGCGGCCCGGCGCAGCAACTCCGCGCAGGCCTCCACCGAACCGGCGTCGAGCGCGTACACGTCATGAGTCTTCGTCGCCCGGGCGGTTCGTTCATAGCCGTAGCGGTCCAGCCCTTCCTGGCAGACGACCTCGAGCGCGGTCAGGTCTTGCGGCGGGAACCCGCGCTTCCAGGCAAAAGCCCGGGAGGGTTCGGCCGGCGTTCCCGCCCGGTCCTTCCACCATTCGCCCGGACGCGACAGACCCCCCACGGAACGCCGGGTGTCCAGCATCCCCGGCTCGAACTCCTCCCCGAGAAAAGCGCAAGCGCGGCGCAGCTCGTCTTCGGGGCGCGTGACCAGCTGCTCGTAGAAGACGGTTCGGCTATGATCGTCCGCGGCGAAAAACTCCGCGGAGACGCGGTCCATGCTCTGCCAGCGGTAGGCGTTGGCCAGCAGCGAACGAGCGCCCCACGGGACGGCCTGCAGCGACAGCGCCACGTCGCGCGGGTCTCGCACGAGGCGGAGGATGGGCGCCTGCGGGAACGCCCGCCGTACTTCGCGCACGTGGACGAGATGAATCGGCGATTTTTCCACCCAGCGCGGCTTTCCGGCCCGCTGCGCGTGGGTTTGCGTCAGGGCCTCAAGGAGAAGGCCGGCCCGCGGGCGCCGTGGGGCCAGGAAGTCGTGGACCTCACGCAGGCCGATCCCGAACGCCTCATGGACCTTGCCTCCGACGGCGGGCAGCGACGCCAGGAACGCGACGGCCCGGTTCGGCCATTGAGGGTCGCCGAGCATCTGCCGCTGGTCGGCGCCGCGCCAGAAGGCAAAGAAGTCCGTTTCCGAGCCGCAATCGAAGCGGCTGTGGGCGGTCAGCAGCGCCGCCAGGAGCGTCGTCCCGGAGCGCGGCGCGCCGACGATGAAAACGGGCTGAAGCGCCATGAGTTCCTTACCCTCCGGCGACCGACCTGCTGGAGGCATGTCCCGGAATCGGGAATCCGGCGCGCCTGCCCCCTCCCCGTTTTTTGCTTGACAAGCTTTGCCGTCAATGAAACGATAGGCTTCGCAGGCGAGGGATGTTGTCACACAAGGTCCGGCCCATCGTCGTGCGGCGACGATCCGTTCTTCGGATCGCCTGGCGCACGGGCGAGTCTTTTCAGCGCCTCATGCGACTCTCCTCGTGATCCTGCCGCGTCATTCGCCAATGTTTTGCAGTCCATAAAGGGATGGTTCTGCCGGGTCCTTGTCCCTTCCTTGGGGAAACGGTTCGCGTTGGTCACCCCGTTGCTCCTTCGTGGCGCCCTCTTCGAGGTCGGCCCCCGGCGAGGACAACTGTAATCGGGAGAACTCATGCAGAGGATTCGATCATTGTGGGCGACGAGGTCTGTCGCCGCCGTCGCTGTTGCGGCGGCTCTGGCAGCCCTGGCAGGCTGCCAAGACAGCACCAAATCCACCGTCAGCGGCAAGGTGACGTACAAGGGCGCACCCGTCACCGGCGGAATGATCACGCTGAAGCCCAAGACCGCCAGCGGGGCTGCTCCTAGCTTCCAGATCAAGCCGGACGGCACGTTCATCGGAACCGACATTCCCCCCGGCGACTACGACGTCGCCGTCACCACGGACACGGTGCCCACCGGACCGCCGGCCGGCGGGACTGGCAGCCCCGTGCCGACGGGGGCCGAATTCGGCAAGAAGGTGAACATCCCCGCCAACTTCAAGGATCCGACCACCTCCAAGATTACCTGGACGGTCAAGAGCGGCAAGCAAGACCTGTCCATCGACTTGGACAAGTATTGACGGCGCCGCGGCGTGTGACTTTTTGGCGAACGGCGCGGCGTCAGCCCGCCGGTGCGGAACGCTACTCTGGTTAGGGTTCGCACCGGCGGGCTGACGCCGCGCCGCTCGCCGTTGCCATTGAACACATAACGCAACCACGCTTCTTGAGGAAGCCGCACCCATGCCAATGCGCCAGCGCCTCGCCGTCCTCGCCTGCCTGCTGCCGGTCGCAGCTGTCCTGACGGCGGGCCTCGGCTCGGGCGCCGTCACCGCCGACCCGGCCGCCTTGTCCGACGGCGACCGCAAGGAGATCGAAGCCGATCTGAAGGCGTTGACGAATCAACTCGCCCGATTGCCCTCGGATAAGACGGAAGAGCGGGCCGACGCGGAGGTCTTCGCCAAGGGCGTCGCCTGGGCGCTGCGCTACGATACGCAATTCGAGCCGGCCGACGCGGCGCTGCTCAAGAAAGCGTTGGAGCGAGGCAAGGAGCGGGCCGCGGCGCTGGAGGCCGGCAAGCGGCCCTGGGCCGAGCGCAAGGGCAAGGTGGTGCGCGGCTTCGTCTCCGCCGTGGACGGCTCGGTGCAGCCTTTCGGCGTCATCGTGCCGGCCGGGTACAACCCCGCAAAGCCGATCCGCCTCGACGTGGTTCTGCATGGCAGCAGCAAGCCGGTCGGCATGAGCGAGCTGCGATTCATGAACCGATTCGACGACGGCGACGGCGAGGCGAAGGCCGCCCCGGACACGGACTACATCGAGCTGCACCGCTCGGCCGCGTCGAGAACGGCTACCGCTGGGCCGGCGAAACGGACGTTTTCGAGGCGATCGAGGCGGTTTGTCGCAATTATTCCATCGACCGCGACCGCATCGTCCTGCGCGGCATGTCAATGGGTGCGTCGGGGACGTGGCATCTGGGGCTGAAGCGCCCGGACTTCTTCGTCGCGCTGGGGCCGTACTGCGGCTATGTGGACACGCATCATTTCTCGGAGACGCCGCTGCCAAACTTCGTGAAGGTCGGGCCGCTGCCGCCCAACCAGGAAAAGACGCTGCATATGCTCGACTCCATCGACTACGCCGCCAACGCCGGCATGGTCCCGGCCATTGCCTGCATCGGCGACAAGGACCCTTTCTTCCAGTGCCACGTCCTGATGGGCGAGGCGATGGAGAAGGAAGGCCTCAAAATGGTCAACCTCGTCTCCCACGGCACCGGCCACGTCATCGACCCGGAGACGATGAAGGAGCAGATGCGCCGGATCGGCGAGATCGCGGCGAAGGGACTGGATCATGCGCCGAAAAAGCTCCGCTTCGTCACCTGGACGCTGAAGTACAGCCGCTGTCACTGGTTGCAAATCCTCGGCATGGGGGAGGAATACGCCCGCGCCGAAATCGAGGCGGAGGTCGTCGGCGACGGGACGGTGGAGGTCAAGGAGCCGAAGAACGTGACGCGCTTCGCGATCCTCCCGCCGATGCTGCAAGGGGGGCCAAAGCTGCGCGTGGGCGGGACCGATGTGGTCGTGTGGGTGCGCGATCCGGAGGCGACAAACGGGCCGGTGATAATCGGCCGGCGCGACGGCAAATGGGCGTATCTCGGTGCGAAGGACGACGGCGCTTCCGGCAAGCGGCCCGGCTTGCAGGGGCCGATCGACGACGCCTTCACGACGCCGTTCCTCTGCGTCCGCGGCACGGGCAAGGCCTGGAACCCCGCCGTGCAGGCGTGGGCCGACGCCGACTTGAAGCGCTTCGCCTATGAGTGGAACCGCTATTTCCGAGGCGAATTGCCGGTGAAGGACGACGCGGCCGTCACCGAGGAAGACGTGAAGCGGTGCAACCTGATCCTGTTCGGCGACCCCGGCAGCAACCGCTGGATCGAGCGCGTGCTGCCCAAGCTGCCGATCCACTGGACGCGGGATGAGTTAGAGGTCGGAGGGGAGCGCTACGCCGCCGGCGACCACGCGCCGCGCTGATCCAGCCGAATCCGCTGGCGCGGGGCCGATACGCCGTGCTGAACAGCGGCCACACCTTCCACGAGAAGGAACTGGCGTCGTTGAATTATCTGCTGTTCCCGCGCCTGGGCGACTGGGCCGTGTTCAAAGTCGGCGACAAGCAGCCGGACGACCCGTCGCAGCCGCTTGATGAGACCCTGGTGAAGTCCGACTTCTTCAACGAGCGGTGGCAGTTCCCGGAGGCGGCGCGCGATGACAGGCTGGCGCCGTTCTTTCACCCGCCGAAGGAGTACGAGGGTGATTACGGAGATTATAAATCGCCGCTGAAATTCTACGACGGCAGCCCGGTGAAGATGCCCGCCGACTGGCCGAAGCGGAGGGCCGAAATCCTGAAATACTGGACGGACGCCCTCGGCGCGTGGCCGCCGCTGATCGAGAGGCCGAAGATCGAGTACCTGGAGAAAGAAACGAAGCACGGCTATACGCAGAATCACATCCGCCTCGAAGTGGCGCCGGGCTGGACGACGGACGACGCCTACCTCCTCCTCCCGGACGGCGACGGGCCGTTCCCGGCGGTGGTGGTGGTGTTCTACGACGCGAAGACCGGCGTCGGCCTCGGCGACAAGCCTCAGCGCGACTTCGCCCGCCAGCTGGCGAAGCGCGGCTTCGTCGCCCTGTCGCTCGGCAGCGACCCGAACTCCTACTTCCCGAACAAGGAGAAGGCCCAGCTCCAGCCGCTCTCCTTCCACGCCTACATGGCCGCCAACTGTTACAACGCACTGGCCAACCTGCCGCAAGTCGATCCGAAGCGGATCGGCATCGTCGGCCATTCCTACGGCGGCAAGTGGGCGATGTTCGCCTCCTGCCTCTACGACAAGTTCGCCTGCGCCGTTTGGTCCGACCCCGGCATCGTCTTCGACGAGAAGCGCTCTAACGTCAACTACTGGGAGCCGTGGTATCTCGGATACGAGCCGGATCGCGAGCGCAAGCCCGGCATTCCCGACGACAAGAATCCCCGCACCGGGCCGTACAGGAAGCTGATCGCGGAGGGGCACGACCTGACCGAGCTGCACGCCCTGATGGCGCCGCGTCCGTTCTTGGTGTCTGGCGGATCGGAGGACCGGCCGGAGCGCTGGAAGGCGCTCAACCATGCCGTCGAGGTCAACCGGTTCCTCGGCTACAAGGACCGCGTCGCCATGACCAACCGCGAGGGCCACAACCCGACCGATGAATCGAATGAGCAGATGTGCCGGTTTTTCGAGCGGTTTCTCAAACCGGAGAAGAAGCCGTGACGGCGGACGGCGGGATATAACGGACTGGACGATTCCCACCCCGACGGATTCGAGGCGCCCTCGTGGACGAGACCCCTTCGGCCGATCGCCCCCCTCCTGTGCCGGAAGAAACTCCGGCCAAGCACACGCGCAACACGGCGGCCGTTTCGACGGGCCTGCCGGGCGAACACCAGGAATACCCCGACGTGCCCGGCTACGAGGTCCTCGGCGTCCTCGGCCGCGGCGGCATGGGCGTCGTCTACCGGGCGCGCGCAGCTCAAGGCCAACCGCATCGTCGCCCTCAAGATGATCCGCGCCGTCGAGCACGCCACGGTCCACGACCGGTTGCGCTTCCAGATCGAGACCGAAGCCGTGGCGCGGTTGCAGCACCCGCACATCGTGCCGCTGTACGAGGTCGGCGAGGTGGGCGGCCGGCCGTTCTTCTCGCTGGAATTCTGCGACGGCGGCACGCTCGCCGACCACCTCAAGAAACAACGACCGACGCCGCGGGAGTCGGCGCAACTGATCGAGACGCTGGCGCGGGCGATGCACTACGCCCACCTGCGCGGGGTAGTGCATCGCGACTTGAAGCCGGGCAACGTCCTGCTGGCGGGGGCCGAGAAGGCGCCCAAGATCACCGACTTCGGCCTGGCCAAGCGGATCGACGACGAGGCGCGCGACGTGAGCAAGTCGGGCGCGGTGATGGGCACGGCGGCGTACATGGCCCCGGAGCAGGCGGCCGGCCGGGTGCGCGACACAGGGCCGGCGGCCGACGTGTACGCCCTGGGGGCGCTGCTTTACGAGTGCCTGACGGGGCGGCCGCCGTTCGACGGGCCGCAGCACGTCGTCCTGGCCCGCGTGATGAGTGAGGAGCCGCCGCCGCCGTCGCGCCTGGCGCCGAAACTTCCGCGCGACCTGGAGACGATCTGCCTGAAGTGTCTGAGCAAGGAGCCGGCCCGGCGCTACGCCAGCGCCGAGGAGCTGGCCGACGACCTGCGTCGTTTCCGGGCGGACGAGCCGATCCGAGCGCGGCCGGTGGGGGCGGCGGAGCGTGCGGTCAAGTGGGTGCGCCGCCACGCGGTCGTCTCGGCGCTGGCGGCGGCGGTGCTGCTGGCGACGGTGCTGGGCGCGGCCGGCATCGTCTGGAAGTACCTCGATGCGGAACAACAGAAGGCCTTCGCCCAGAAAAAGGAAGAGGAGGCGCGGCAGGAAGCCGAGAAGGCGAGGAAGGTGCGCGACTTCCTCGTCAGCATCTTTAAACGCTCCAACCCCAGGACTCAAGGGGGCCTCATGTCAACCCGCCAGATCCTGGACGACGCCGAGAAGCGCATCCCCACGGAGTTTGCGGATCAGCCGGAGCTGCAAATCGAGTTGCAGGCAGCCATCGACCGGGTGTATGCGGAAATCACGCGCGACGCTCCGCTGGCAATGATCCTGGAGGTGGGCGGCGTGGTAAAACTGCAATCGCCCCGCAACGCCGATCAACGGGCGGTTCCCCAGGCCTTGCTGTATGCGGGAGACCGCCTGAGCGTGGGAAGGGACGCCGAGGTCCGGCTGGTGGTGCTGTCCGACCTGCACCAGGAATGGCTGCGCTCAGGACGGGAAGCCGCCGTCCGCCGTAAGGGCTGCGATCCGGCCGACGCGGTCGAAAAACGCAGCGACGACCTAATGATGACCTTCGTGCGGCTGCCCAGGGCAACCTTCTACATGGGCTGGGGCGGCTATGATGCGAAGGGCAAACTCCTTACGAATGGTACGAAGACGGAGATCTCAGAGGACTTTGAGATCGCCGTCCACGACGTGACGCAGGCCCAGTGGCAGGCGATCATGGACGACAACCCGAGCTCGTTTTCGCATTTCGGCACAAGTCGGCTCAAAGTGACGGACATCTCGGACGAGGAATTGAAGCTGTTTCCCGTCGAGCAGGTGTCGTGGGACGACGCGCAGGAGTTCATCCGGAAACTGAACGAAAAAGAGCGAGGGCGTGGCTATTTATACCGCTTACCGACGGAGGCGGAATGGGAATATGCCTGTCGTGGCGGGGCCACTTCTGAAGAAGAATGTTCGTACCACTTCTACTTCGACCAGCCCACCAACGACCTGTCTTCCGAGCGGGCCAACTTCAACGGCAATTATCCGGGCGGCAACGCGCCGAAAGGGAAATACCTAGCGCGGACGACGCGAGTCGGCGCTTATCCGTCCAACAAGTTGGGTCTGTGCGACATGCAGGGCAACGTGGCCCAGTGGTGCGCGGACGCGGTCGGGACTATGCGTGCCCTCCGGGGCGGCCCCTGGCTTGGCTACGCCAAGGACTGTCAGGCGACATCCCGCGCCGCGATTGGGCCGGACGGCCGCGACTACCTTCTGGGTTTTCGCCTGGTCCGAGTTCCCGTCCGGTAGTCAGTCCGGCACAAAGCCGCTCGCGCTTCCGGCTAGTGTACCACACGATCCATGCTGGCGTCCCCGCCGCCGCTCCCGTACACTGAACCTCAGCCGCCGTCGTCCCCGCCTGCCATCACGAGATCCGCCAATGCTCCTGAAGCTCGCCAAGCGCATGCTGTTCGAGACCGACAAGCGCCTCCTGTGGAAGCTGATGTGGAACATGGGCTTCAAGGGCATGCTCTCCGTCGAGCGCCACAAGCGCCGCCTTAAGCGCGGCGAAGTCTTTCCGCCGTTCCTCTACGTCTCGGTCATCAACAGCTGCAACCTCCGCTGTCAGGGCTGCTGGGTGGACGTGGCCGCCAAGCAGGAGACGATCCAACCCGACGCCTTTGACAAGCTCGTCCGCGAGGCCAAGGCGATGGGCAACGTCTTCTTCGGCGTCGTCGGCGGCGAGCCGTTCATGCACCCGCACCTCATCGAGATGCTGGCCGCGCACCCCGACTGCTATTTCCAGGTCTTCACCAACGGCCAATTCATCACCGACGCCAAGGCGAAGGCGCTGCGCCGCCTCGGCAACGTGACGCCGCTCATCAGCGTCGAGGGCAACGAGATCGTCAGCGACGAGCGCCGCGGCCGGGCCGGCGTCTACAGCAAGACGATGGCCGGCGTCCACAACTGCCTCAACAACAAGGTCTTCACCGGCGTCTGCACCAGCCTCTGCCAGACGAACATCGACGATCTCTTGACGGAGAAATGGGTCGATCGGCTGATCGAGATGGGCGTGCTGTACACGTGGTTCCACGTCTACCGGCCGATGGGACCGGAGGCCAACCCGCAGCTGTGCCTGACGCCGGAGCAGCAGTTGCAAGCGCGGCGGTTCGTCGTGGAGATGCGGGCGAAAAAACCGATCGTGATCGTGGACGCCTACTTCGACGGCGAGGGGCGGGCGCTCTGCCCCGCGGCCAACGGCATCACGAACCACATCAACCCGTGGGGCGACATCGAGCCGTGCCCCGTCATCCAGTTCACGAAGGAATCCATCCATTCGAGCGACGCCGACCAGCGGCCGCTGCGCGACAAGTTCCTCCAATCGGAGTTCCTGCGCGACTTCCGTACGCTGGCCCAATCGACGACGCGCGGCTGCATCGTGCTGGAGCGGCCGGACCTGCTGAAACAGCTCGTCGAGAAGCACGGCGCCCGCGACGCCACGGTGCGCGGCACGGCGTTGGCCGAGCTGGAGGCGATGGAGGTGCGCACGTCGCAGTACAACCCCGGCAACGAGGTCCCCGAGAAGAGCTGGCTGTACCGCCTGGCCAAGCGCTACTGGTTCAACGACTTCGGCGTCTACCGCGGTCACGACCACAGCCGCACGTCGGCGCCGGGGCTGCTGCGACGCGAGGCGGCCGCGACGGCGAGAGGCGTGTCATAAGCCTTGGGTGCCATGCTTTCGCGGCCTTCCGGGACTCGTCCTGCGTCCGTGGATGTCACTGGCCGCGAAAGCATGATGCCGTCCCCGACCGCATCATGCTTTCGCGGCCCATTCCATCGAAGGGGACGGAAGGAGTCGTCGTGGGGCCGCGAAAGCATGGCACCCAAAGGACCACGGGAGGCGTGTCATGACGTGGATTCGGATCGTCCCGCCGGCGGAAGCCGGACCCGAGCTGAAAAAGATTTACGAGACGCTTTATGGGATGTACCCGCCGGAGTACCACACGGAAGTCGATGCGGTGAAGCGCCCCGACGGGACCAGCGACAGCATCGTGCAGGCGCACAGCCTTTTGCCCGATGCGATGCTGGACGTCTTCTCCGCCCACGCCGCTCTGCTGAAACCGGACACGCCGCTGACCCGGAGCCAGCAGGAAATGATCGCGACGGTGGTTTCGGCGCTCAACCGTTGCGTGTACTGAACGGAGAGCCACGCCGAGTTCCTGGCCCGGAGCAGCCCGGAGCCGAAACTCGCCGCCGCGTTGCGGCGGGACTATCGGGAGGCCGACCTGACGCCGCAAGACCGGGCGATGCTGGACTTCACGGCCAAGCTGACCAAGGAATCGTACAAAACGACTCCGGAGGATCTGGAAAAGCTTCGGGCGGTGGGCTTCGACGACCGGGCGATCCTGCAAATCACGATGATCGCGGCGTGGTTCAATTACATCAACCGCGTGGCCGACGTGCTGGGGGTGGGGCGATGAGCGAAGACATCCAGGGTGGGGCCGTTCCTCCACGGCGCGAGGCGCCGCTCGAAGACGACGATTACGGGCCGGATTCGGAATTCCTGACGGCGGCGCCGTTCCCGGGGACCGTGCTCGCGGCGGGCGTCATCTGGATCGTGTACGGCTGCCTGGTGTTTCTGGATCTGGTAGTGGTCCTATTGGCAATCTTCGCCGTGGCCGCCAACGCGAAGGGCGACGCGGCCGGGGCCGTGGTAGCGGGCACCCTCTGCGGATTGGCCTTCGTCGGCCTGATTGGCGCCGCGTTCCTATTCGTCGGCGTCCAGAGCGTTCGGGGCACCGCCCGCGACACGCTGGGCAACGGCGTGGGGTCGATCATCCTGGGCTTGTTGGGGTTGGGCGGGGTGGCGTTGTATGCAAGCCTCGGGCAGTTCATCCCGGCCGGAGGCGCCGCGGTGGGCGGCGGCCTGCTCCTCACGGCGGGCGTCCTGGCGCTGGTTGGAAGAAGTCCATACAAGCTGTGGCGAATGGCGCAGAGAGACCAGCAAGACCGCGAACGCGAGGAGCGGAGGGCGCACCGGCGGCAGCGCATGGAACCGTGATCGCCGTTAGCGGAGTGGGAAAGGGGGCGTCCCTGCCCCCTCGTTCGGTCACTTCACAACCTTGGCGGCCTCGATCAGCTCGGCGGTCGAGTGGCGTTCCTTGGGGCCGTCCTTGAAGAGCTTCGCCCGGACGACGCCGCTCTTGTCGATGACGAACGTGCCGGGGTAGGGAATCCCCTTCGCCTTTCCCTCGGCCTCCTTGTTGAGGATGCCGTAGGCCTCGATGGTCTTGCTGTCGGCGTCGGAGAGGAGAGGGAACTGGACGCCCTTGGCGTCGGCGAATTCGGCCAGCACCTTCGGGTCGTCGTAGCTGACGGCGACGATCTGGAGTCCCGCAGACTCGATCTCCTTCTTGTCCGCTTGCAGTTGAACCAACTGCTTTTTGCAGAACGGTCACCAGTTCGCCGAGCGGAAGAAGACCAGCGCCACGGGGCCGTTCTTGAGGAACTCGCTCAGCGAGCGCTGTTTTCCGGCCTGATCCGTGAGAGTGAAGTCCGGGGCCTTTTCGCCGACCTTGATCCCCGTGTGTTCCGCCGGGGCGTCGTCCCCCCGGATCGGCGGCGCCGCCAGGGCGAACACGCCCAGCGCCGCCGCGCACAAAGCCATTCGCTGCATCACGTCTCCTTTGCATTGCTCGAAACGGGCGTCCGGGAAATGCTACGGGAATCCCAGGAGACTGCAACGGCCGACCGCTCGCCAAAACCCCGCGTTCGCCTATACCACGAGAAGGTGATGCTTGAATCGTTCCGGCGTTTCGAGGGTAGTGGGAAAGTGGGTGCCATGCTTTCGCGGCCCGTCCCCGTCGTCTCATGTCCTTCCGGACGTGCCGGGCCGCGAAAGCATGAGGTCGGCGACGCTATCATGCTTTCGCGGCCCGGCATACCTCGGAAGACCTGTTAAGTCTCCGGGGGCCGCGAAAGCATGGCACCCAACTGCCCGCCTGGAGGAGTCCGCCATGAAGCGAGTCCTGTCCATCGGCCTCGGCCTGTTCCTCGTCGCGCTGCCGGTTCGCGGCCAGACGCCCGAGACCCAGAAAAACGTCAATGTCCATCTCCAAAAGATTCGATTGCAGCAGAAAGCATCCATCGCCTATCTGCAAAAGCTCCAGCAGAAGGACGGCGGCTTCACGCCGGACGCCTCGGCGACGAAATCCAGCGTGAGCGCGACCAACGCCGCCGTCCGCGCCCTCAAGTACATGGGCGCCGACGTGCCGAACAAACAGGAGGCCGCCGATTTCGTGAAGAGCTGCTTTGACAAGGACAGCGGCGGCTTCGCCGAAGCGCCCGGCGGCAAGGCGACGGTCAACAGCACCGCCGTCGGCGTCCTGGCGGCCGTCGAGCTGGACGTGCCCCGCGACGCCTTTGAGGCCGGCGCCTCCAAGTACCTGGGCGACAACGTCAAGACGTTTGAAGAGGTCCGCATCGCCGCGGCTGCTTTCGAGGCGCTGGGCAAGCCGCCGGCCCAGGCCGACGCCTGGCTGCAACAGATCGCCAAACTCCGCAATGAGGATGGGACCTACGGCAAGGGAGACGGAGCGGCCCGCGACACCGGCTCGGCCGTCGCGGCCGTGCTGCGGCTGGGCGCCAAGGTGGAACATCCGAACGCGGTCATCAAGGCCATGCAGGACGGCCAGCGCGCCGACGGCGGTTTCGGGCCGGCCGATTCGCCCTCGTCGGACCTGCCGACGTGCTATCGCGTGGTGCGCTCCCTGCACATGCTGCAGGCGCCGCCCGCCGACGCCGGCCGGCTGCTGGCGTACATCGACTCCTGCCGCAACGACGACGGCGGCTACGGCGTCGCCAAGGGCAAGCCAAGCAGCGCCTCCGGCGTTTACTACGCCGCCATCATCACCCACTGGCTCGACGAGAAGTGAGCGCATGGCCGCGACGGCGTACATCGGCCTCGGCAGCAATCTCGGCGACCGCCGGGCCGCGCTCGACCGGGCGCTGGCGGAGCTGCGCGGCCGGCCGGGCGTCGCGGTGTTACGCATGTCATCCGTCTGGGAGACGGCCCCGGTCGGCGGCCCGCCGGGACAGGGGCCGTATCTCAACGCCGTCGCGGAGCTGCGTACCGACCTCGCCCCCGCCGACCTGCTGCGAACGTTGCTCGCGGTGGAAAGCGGCCTGGGGCGCGTGCGAGCGGAAAAGGATGGCCCGCGCACGATCGACCTCGACATTCTCCTTTATGACGCCGTGGTGAGCGACGATCCGCGACTGATGCTGCCGCATCCCCGGATGCACCGGCGGCTGTTCGTGCTGCAACCGCTGGCGGAGATCGCGCCGGGGCTGATCCATCCAGTCCTCCATCGCACCATCGCGGATCTGCTGAGCGATCTTCTCGGCGTGCGTCCCGCCGGCCCGGCGCCGGGCGCGAGCTGACCGGCCTGCGCGCCCTCGTCACCGGCTCGACCGGCGGCATCGGCCGGGCGATCGCGCTGGAGCTGGCGGCGGGCGGCGCCGACGTGATCGTCCACGGCCGGCGCTCGCGGGCGGCGGCCGAGGAGACAGCCGCCGCGGTTCGGCGCGGGCGGCCGGAGCGCGGTCCTGCTCGCCGACCTGCGCGACTCGGCGGAACGCCCTCGCCTGGCGGAGCAGGCATGGGAGACATGGCAGGGGCTGGACGTCTGCATTAACAACGCCGGCGCCGACACGCTGACCGGCGAAGCGGCGCGCTGGCCGTTTGCGCGGAAGCTGGAAGAACTGTTGGCCGTGGACGTGACGGCGACGATGCTGCTGTCGCGGGACCTAGGCCGGCGAATGAAGGCGGCTGCCGGCGGCGTCCTCATCAACATGGGCTGGGACCAAGCGGAAACCGGCATGGAAGGCGACAGCGGCGAGCTGTTCGCGGCCGCCAAGGGGGCGGTCATGGCGTTCAGCAAGAGCCTTGCCCTGAGCCTGGCGCCGGAAGTGCGCGTCCACTGCCTGGCGCCGGGATGGATTCGGACGGCGTGGGGGGAGGCGGCGTCGGAGGGGTGGCAGGAGCGCGTGCGGCGCGAGACGCCGTTGCGGCGCTGGGGGACGCCGGAGGACGTGGCGGCGGCGGCGCGCTGGCTGGCGGGGCCGACGGCGCGGTATCTGACCGGGCAGGTGATCCGGGTGAACGGCGGGGCGGTGCGATGACGAGGCAAGCGCAGTCGCGGAAGCGCCCCGAGAACCAGGGAGAATCAGCACGTCGGGTGGGGATCGAAGCGGGCGGCGAGGCGGCGGCTGTTGATGTCGAGGGCTTCGAGGATTTTCAGGACCGGCTCCATCGAGATGCCCCAATGGTGCGCCCAGCAGATGATGTCGAGGTTTTCCTGGCCGGCTTTGAGGCGGTCGAGGATGCGGTCGAGGAGGACGGTGTTTTCGACGAATTTGCGTTGCAGGAGGCCGAAGTCGCCGCGGTCGAGTTCGACCCAGAAGCGGTTGCCTTGCAGGTGCTCCAACCAGCGGGCCCGCAGATAGCCCCACCAGTGACACTGGACCCAGCGGCGGATGGCCGCCTCGCCCAGATCGAAGCCGGCCTTCTCGCTCTCGATCCACTTGAAACGAAGCGCCTCCTGCTCTCCATCGACGAAGACGCTGGATACTTCCATGGGAAGACCCCCTCACCCTTCCGTTCGGCTCCGAACGGCCGCGTCTCGCCACAGGAAGGAAGACGGGCGCCGTTGCACCGTTATTATCATCCTACCGTCCTATTCTAATGCGTGCAAGTCGGTCTGACGAGCGGTGTCAGGCAACAATAGAAATGTCCGCATTTCGGCGACAGTAGAAATGTCCGGTGTCCGGACGTTGTCACTTCTTCCGCTTGAACGGCTTCCTCCACGGGTGGTCCTCGGCTGGACGGTGTGGCCCCTTCTTGTTATCGTCCGCCCCGCCGTCGGGAGGATAGGGCTCCGCAGGAGTGCGACCCGAGCGCCCGTCGGTCGGCTGTACGCCAGGCGACCGGGACCCCGAAGAGGGGTCCCGGTTCGCTTTTCCCCCGCTGGCGTCGGCCGCCGATGCGTTAAACTCCGGGGGTCTGGGGGCGGAGCCCCATAGGCATCAACTTACGCCTAACCTCGCTCGCCCCGGTTCGTTCAGTAGCTCGATGGTCCCCGGCTTTTTCTTACGCCGGTTGCGAGGACGAAGGCGATGCAATTCCTCCCCGATCCTGCGCAGCACGGCCTCCAACGCCGCGCGTTCGCCCAAGGCCTCGACCAACTCCGTGAGCAGCCGACGCAGCCGACGCACCTTGCGCGTCGCCGCCCGCCCGTCCAGCCACGGGCCCGCCGTCAGCAGCAACCAGTGTTGTACCAGCATCGCCACCAGCTTGGCCAGCACCTCGCACAGCACCCGGTCGCCCCGCCGCCCTCGCGACCGCGCCAGCCCGCCCCGGCCCTTCCACAGCTTGAACAACAACTCGATCTGCCAACGCGCCCGGTACAGCACCCAGGCCTCGTCGAACGTCAGTTCTCCTGCCGCCAGGTCGGTGATCAGCACCGTCCAGCCGCACAACTCGCGCTGGCGGGTGCTCACCGGCCGCCCCTTCTTGCGGGCCCGTTGGCCCAGCTTCCGCAGCCGCTTTTGCCGCACCGCCTCGGGGCAACGCACCGCCATCAGCCGGCACGTCAACGGCCTCTCCTGGCCCACGCGCACCCCCACGTCCACCGCGTCCTCGACCTGCCGTTGCAGGAACGCCGCGATCGACTCGGCCGGCCGGTCGCCTTCCCGCAGCGTCACGCCGCTGGGCAGCCGGCTGACCCAATGCACCCCGGCCCGGCTGTCCCGGGCCGCCATGTCCAGGTCGAAGAAGCCCAAATCCTTCAGCCGCAGCGAGCCGGCCGGCAACGGCGCCGCCTCTTGACCCGCCGCCACGTCCGGCTGCTTGCCCGGCTGGAAGGCCAGGTCGGTCACGGCCCCGTCCGTAAGGTCCATGCGCACGTACATCTTCAGGGCCGCTTGGTCGCGGCCCTCCGCGTCGTTGCCGCCGCAGCCGGGGTAGGCCTCCGCCAGGCAGGCCGGCAAGGCCACCACCGTGCAGTCCTCCACCGACACGCGGCGGAAGCGTCGCAGCAACGGGATGGCCGCCGCCGTCGTCTCCAGCAGCACGCCGACCGCTTCCGCGGCCAAGCGCTTAAGGCACTCGGCCGCCTCCGGGACGAACCAGGCGTCCAGCCCCTGCGGCGTGATGGCCGCCCCCAGCCGCGCCGCCTCGTCGGTCAGGTCCTCCAGGGTAGCGTCGGGTTGACGCATCCAGCCGAACACGAGCGTCTGCACCCATTGCGCCCCGCTGAGGCGGCGGCGGCGTTGCACCAGGCCCACGGCTTGGGCCGCCGCCTCGGCCTTGGCGAACAAAAGGCTTTGCAAAGCGGCCGCACACAGCGTTACAGTACGGATCATGGAGGGGACTCCTTCCCGTTGGCACGGTGTTATGGTCAACCCCATGCTAACAAAGGAGTTCCCTCCGCTTTACCCTAAGTTGATGCCTATGGGGCGGAGCCCCCAGGGCCGCAACCCGGCGGGATCTCGCGGTACTTCAGGTACTTGCCCCGGAAGCGGATCGCCATACTCCCGTCCAGGCGCAGCTCGATCACCACCCGACCGCCCCGCTCCCCCGCATGCACCGGCGGCAGCAACTGGTAGAAGCGGTTGCGGAAGCGCACCGTGTAGTCGTTGGACACCACCCGCCCCTCCTGGATGCTCAGGATCGCCGCCAGGTCGTGACCCGGACCCAGCGGCCGGTGCCCGTCGGCCGCCTGGCGCGCCGGCTTGACGAAGCGGCGGTTGTGCGTCGGCAGCAGCCGCTCCAGCACGGCGTTGGCCCCCGCCAGCGTCGTCACGCCCGCCAGGCGCAGCTCCTTGACCCAGCGGTCCTGGGCCGTGCCGAAGGACCGCTCGACGCGGCCCTTGGCCTGCGGGCTGTGCGCCGGATCAGCTCGATGCCTAGCTCCCGCAGGGCCCGCCCGAACTGCGTCTCCGCGTCGGGCAGGGCGCGGCCCTTGTCCTGCGGCTCGAAGATGCTGTGCCGGTCGGTGTACAACGCCACCGGCCGGCCGAAACGCCGCAGCCAGCGGCCGGCCAGGTCCATATGCGCCTCGACCGTGCCGGCCGGGTAGAAGCGCGCCAGGGTGCGGTTGGTGGCGTCGTCGATCATGCCGATCAGGACCATCTCCTCGCCGCGGCCCTCCAGCCAGTCATGCACCGAGGCGTCCATCTGAACCAGCTCCCCGAAGCAGGCCCGGCGCGGCCGGCGGCTGCGGTGCGGGTCGCGGCGACGCTTGCGTTGCCACAGCCCCTCGGCGATCAGCCAGCGGCGCAGCGTCTGCGGGCCGACCGTCAGGCCCTCCCCGGCCAGCTTCTCGGCGGCGAAGGTGGGGCCGAAGTCCGCGTAGCGGGTGCGGTAGGCCGCCAGCACGGCCCGGCGGAAGGCGGGGTCGGGCCGGTGGTTGGAGGGCCGGCCGCGCAGGCCGTGCACGAGGGCGGCGTCGCCTTCGGCCTCCAGCTTGCATTGGATGCGTCGGACCTGGCGGACGCACAGGCCGAGCAGCCGGGCCGCCTCGGCCTGCGTCCGCTGGCCGCTCTGCACCGAGTGCAGGACCCTGAGGACATCGCGTTCCTTCTGACTCATAGCGATCCGGTCTGTGGAAAGCACGCCGATAGACATGGCTCCTCCTTGGCCTGACCAAGGAGGACATTTCTATTGCGTTAAGACCGGACATTTCTATTGTCGTTCAACAGTCGGTCTGACGAGCGGCCTGGCCAGGTGGTCTGGGCGGTGGCGGCGAAACAGGGAAGCCCGGCAAGGCCGGCGGCGGCCGAGTTTGCCTTCTCTCTCCCCGGAGCACCGGGCGGAAGGGGACGGAAAAGCGGTCACGAGCGCCAGGCGGCTCGCCCCTGCGGCCGGGCCGTCGGCAGCGGCGCCGAGCCGATTCGCGCTTCGGGGTACAGCCTCTTCTGGGCGTCGCGGCAGACCCGCGGCCACCGCCACCTTGAGCAGGTGGATGCCGCCGCGGAAGACGAAGACGCCGACGACGGTCATAATGATGATTTCAAAGATCCGGTATTCCGCCTCCGACGCCAACTCGTAGACCTTGGCGAATGCGGCCAGCCCCAAGAGGAGCAGCGCCCATCCAGCGATTTCCCGCACCCAGAATATCATGATTGCTCCTTTCGCCGCTGCGCCCGCAGCCGCGCCCACGTCAGGAAACGGTTGATGCGGTTCTGCTCGCGGCGCGTCTCGCGCCACGCCTGGTCCTGCAAGTAAAGGAGATGCTCTTCCGGCCTGGCCGTCGCCCAGTGCAGATAGGCAGCCGCTCCCGCCAGCACGGCCGCCGTCAGCCCGACCAGGAAGATGAGCAGCAGGGCCTGCCACAGGCCCCGCGACAGACCCAGCGGCGGGCCGACCGCCGGCAGCGCCAGCCAGAACAGAGCGACGCCCACCGCCCACACGCCCGCGGCCGTCGTCAGGATCGGCAGCTCCCACGGCCCCGGCAGTTCCGCCGACCGTCGCTGCCCGCGCGGGTTCGGCGGTTTCCCTCCGCCCGGCGGAGGCGGCGGACGCCGCATGTCCACTGGAAAGATCGAGTGGGTCAGCGACAGCAGGCGGTAGTGCCCCGCCGCGTAGGCCAGCACTGAGGCGGCCAGCACGGCGTCCATGAACGGCGATTCCTGCCAGAAAGGGGAACGGCCGTATCCCGGTCCGGAGGCGATGTGAAACACCTCCAGCGTCGCCAGGCCCAGCACCAGCAGCGGCGGGCCGATGCGCCAACGGGCGATCGCGGCCGCGGCCCCGATCGCGGCCAGCAGCAGAATCCATAGGAGATCGCGATCATTCTCCATGAGGGCGAGGACCATGCCCATCAGGGCGGTCAGGCAAAGGATGGTGTAGGCGCTCACGCCTCCCCCCTCCCCCCGCGGGTGGGGGAGGGTTGGGGTGGGGGGCGTCGGGGCGTCGGCGGCGGGTTTCATCGTCTCCTCCTCGCGCCGCGCAGCCGGTTCAGACGGTCGAGGATCAGCGCCGCCGGCGCCTCGCCGGCCGCGCACACCACTTGCACGCCGAGGCGGGCGAAGGTCCGGCGGATGCGGTGGTAGGCGCGATGGAAGCGCCGCGTGGTCGCGCGGCCGATGAGCGCCGAAACCGCCCCGGATGAGTCGTCGTCTTCGGAACCCTCCTCCGCCGGCAGCCTCATGCCGGACGGCCACGGCGTCACGAGGACCACCTGATGATGCCGGCTCACGGCCACGCCAATCGCCTTGAGCAGCGGGTCGAGGGCGTCGTCCAGCTCCAGCAGGTCGGCCAGCAGCACGAACAGCTCGTTGTCGCGGCCCCGGCCGACGGCCCGCAGCAGGGCCGACGCCAGCACGCCGACCTTGGCCGGCGAGGCGAACAGGTAGCGACCGTCGCGGTCGTACAGCGGCAGGGTGTACGGGACGTGGTGCTCGCCGAGAAAGCGCTGGGCCAGCAGGGCGAAGGCGTCGTCGTCTTCCAGCAGGGCCGACAGACCGCCCGGCCCCAGGCCGTAGCGCGCCGCCAGCAGGGCCGCGAGCTGCTTGCGGTAGCGGCCGAGTCGGCGGTGATGGTCGGATATCGCCAGAGTCAGGAGGAGCAGCGCCGGCGCCCCGAAGAACGCCAGCGCCGACGTGCAGGCGGAGGCCAGCAGCAGGAGGAGCAGCACCAGGAGCGGGAGCGGGTAGACGAAAAGGGTGAACGCCATGAGGGCGACGTCGGCCGCCAGCAGGCCGGTCGGGATTTTCCATGCTAAGCGATAGTAGAAGTCGCGTTTGCGGCGGAACAGGTACTGGATCACGGAGTCCTTGCGGCGCGAATAGCCGGGGGACGTATCGAACCACTCCTGCCAGAAAGGGACGTCGTTGACGGCCGGCCGCATCAAGTGCGGGTAGACTTCCCGGGCGAAGGCGTAGGCGACGGGGATGAGATGGTCGGGGTCGGTGCGGGCCGAGGCGGGGGCGAGGGCCGCGGCGTCGGCCAGGGTTTGCAGCACTTGCGTGACGTGGGCGGGGCTGCGGTCGGGGCGGATCGTCTTCGATTCGTGGTCGTCGAACAGGCAGAGGCCGGTGAGGTCGCGCACATCGGCGTTGGCCTGGAGGACGGCGGCGGCGATCTCGACGATCCGGCCGAGCGCCTTGCCGTGGATCGAGGGCACGCGGACGGAGTGGGAAGCGTCCACGAAGAGGGTGCAGCGAACCGGGGCCTCGCTCTCGAACTCCTTGGTGACGAGGCGGTCGCGGCGGGCCGACACCTTCCAGGCGATGGTTTTGGGCGGATCGCCGGGCCGGTAGTCGCGGAGGTCGAGCAATTCGCTGGCGGAGCCGGGGCGGCGCAGGCGGTGGATGCCGGGCGGCGGCAGCTGATTGTCGCGCTTCAGGGCAGGCGTCGGTTCGCCGCCCTCGACCAGCACCGGCAGCACGCGGTAGATCACGATGTCGGGGACGAAGGCCACATGATAAAAGAACCCTTGAAAGTCGGCGATCTGCACGCGCAGCCCTTCAAAGCGGGCCAGACCGGCCCCACGGCAGCGGATCGGGTAGCGCACTTCCAGCGCGTCGCCGCGTCCCACGGGGCCGGCGGCGGCCGGCGGGTCGCCGAGGGGATCGACGGCGAAGGGCGGCCGGTCGGCGACGGCGGCGTAGGGCAGGCGCAACGGGCCGCCGCCTTCCAGGCGGGCGACGACCTCGAAGGTGCGGGCGGCCCAGAGCGTGGCGACGGGGCCGCGCCCGTCGCGGACTTCGCGGACCACGCGGAGCCGCTGGACGGCGAGCGGAATGCGCACCGCGAACGCCAGCCATTCGCCGCCGAACCAGAGGATGAGCGTCAGCGGCGTGAGCGTAAGCGCCGGCGAGCGGATCCCCAAGCCGAGGAGCAGCACCAGCAAACTGACGCCCAGGAACCACCAGGCGCGGGGGGTGAGCATGTTCGCTTCGCTCGCAGAGGACAGAAGACAGAGGACAGAGGACAGGAAGACGGGTCACCGAAGGTGTCCTTGATCCTCGCTCGGGCCAAGCTGTCCTCTGTCCTCTGTCCTCTGTCCTCTAACGACTAGTCAGCACCGGCACCGACTCGATCAGATCGCGCACCACATCGACGGCGCGCTTGCCCTCGACCTCCGCCTCCGGCCGGACGATGAGGCGGTGGCCCAGCACGCCAGGGGCGACGGCGTGAACGTCCTCGTGGGTGAAGTAGTGCCGGCCGTCGAGCAGGGCGCGGGCGCGGCGCAGCGCAGCAGGCACAGCGACGCCCGCGGACTCGCCCCCAGCACCACGTCGGGATGCGTCCGGCTGGCCTCGGCCAGCTCCACGATGTATTCCAGCAGACCGTCCTCGCCGTGAATCTGATTCACGCGGTCCTGAATGTCGAGAATCTGGTCGGCGCTGAACAGCGCGCGGACCTCGCGCGTCGGGTGGCTGTGCAGCCGCAGCATGGCCACCTCGCCCTTGCGGCCGGGATAGCCCATATCGACGCGCAGCAGGAAGCGATCGAGCTGCGCCTCCGGCAGGCGGTACACGCCCTCCTGTTCGATGGGGTTCTGCGTCGCCAGCACCATGAACGGCCGCGGCAGCGCCAGCGTCGTGCCCTCGATCGTCACCTGATTTTCCTGCATCGCCTCCAGCAGGGCCGACTGCGTCTTGGCGGGGGACCGATTCACCTCGTCGGCCAGCAGCACCTGGCAGAAGATCGGGCCGCGACGCAGCACGAATTCATTCTGTTTGCGGTCGAAAATGTACGTTCCCGTCACGTCGGACGGCAGCAGGTCGGGCGTGAACTGGAGGCGCTGGTACTGGGTGCCGAGGACGCGGGCGAAGGTTTTGGACAGCGTCGTCTTGGCGACGCCGGGCACGCCTTCCAGCAGCACGTGTCCGCCGGCCAGCAGCGCGACGAGGAACTGGTGCGTCACCGCCTCCATGCCGACGACGACCTCGGCGACCTCGGCCAGGACGCGGTCGCGCAGGGTGCGCATCTGCTGCGCCAGTTCGCGCACCGGCACGCCGCCGGGCGGGACGGGTGCATGGTTCACAGTGACGGGCGGGGGTTGCTGCATGGCGCTTCTTTCCCGGGTTCCAGTGTTCAGTGTTCAGTGTTCAGGAAGAAGTCCCGTTACGGGAGCGAACACACAATCAGTCGCCTGTCTTCCTGAACACTGAACACTGAACACTGAGTCGCATTACCGCCATTGTACCGTGCCGTCGGCGAAGGCGCCCTTCAGCTCCTGCACTTCGCGGAGCAACCGTCGCCATTCCCCCAGCGGCACGCGCACCGGCGGCCCGTAGGCCAGCCGCCACAGGCGCTTCAGCCGGCCGGCCGTCGTCCAGCGCCGCCTCCAGCCGCCGCGCACCGCGACGGGCGGCGGCGCCGCGCCCGGCCTGGCCCCGGTTTCGCCGAGGCACTGTCGCGCCAGGTCGCGGGCCGGCTCCCACAGGTTGTCGCCGTGGATCAGCGCCAGCCGCCGCTGCTCGGCGACGGTCCCGGCCGGCGCCAGGCGGTGCAGGGTCGTCGCCAGCAGCGGGCCTTGCAAGTCGGATCGATACCGCGCCTTCCAGCCGACCTTCCAGCAGCCGTACAGGACCACCAGCACGGCCAGCACGATCACCAGGCTTTGCAGCACGTTTTGCGGCGAGACGTGGTGGTCGTAGAACCATTCGCGCTCGTCGAACTCCCGTACCTTCTCCTCCAGGCTCTCCGTCCGGCGCCGAGCGGCCGTTTCCAGGCGGTTCGCCAGGAAGTCCAGGATGCGGTCGAGCAGCTCACCGGGAACCTCCTTGAGCGGCACGTCGAACTTGCTGTTGATTTTGCCGTCCTCGACGAAGAGGACCTTGGTGCGCGGCCCGTCCGGCCCGCTGACCATCCATTTCAGGCAGTTATAGGAGAATTCGACGTTGCCGTTGTCCTGCTGCATCAGCATTTCGTTGATGAAAATGCTGTGGTCGGCCAGGAGGAGGACGCGGCCGCCCTCGTTTCCCACGTCTCCGCCGACGGCGAAGCGGGTGTCGAAGCTCTCCGCCCCGGTCCCTTCCGGTCCGCTGCGCTCGGGAAGCCACGCCAGCACCGACAGATTCGAGGGTTGCACAAAGGTGAGGCACGACGGGGCGTTGGTCGCCACGGTGGAGACGCCGGCGCCGGGCGGGACGAGGTTGCGGAACAGGTTCGGGTCCGCGTCCCTCTCAGGTTGGAGGAAAGGGCAGTAGTCCAGTCCGCGGTAACAGCTGTCGCCGTCGCCGCAAACCATGGAGTCCCCCGACACCGCGAACCCGGTCATCCGGCCCACGGCGGACTCCACATTCCGGGGGAGCAGCGGCCGGTCGGTCGCCAGGAAAAGGGCGCCGCCCCGCCGGACGAAATTCTCCACCCCGTCGGGGACTTCCTTGAGCCGGCCGACGTTGCCGAAGGCGATAAGCAGGGTGTGTCGGGGATCATCCAGATCGCTGAAGGTCTTGAGCGGCGTCACGCCGTCTTTGTTGAGGTCCTTGCCGGCGTCGAAGAGGATGCGCCGAAAGGCCTCGGTGCCTTGCAGAAAGGCGGGGGACGGGGGTTGTTTCTGGGCGTCCTGTGCCACGGCCGTCTCGGCCGTGAGGAAGATGCAAAGAGCAAACACGGCCGAAACGGCCGTGGCACACCGGCGTCTCATGCGGCCGCTCCCGCCAGGGCCACGAGGTCGCCGCGCGCGGCCGTCAGTTCGTGGAGGGGCATCACCTCATCCGGCGGCGCATAGCGCGCCTGCTCGTAGAGATGGGCCAGACGGTCGGCGGCACGGGCGCGGCCGTCGTCGTCGCCGCCCAGGCGGTCGGCCACGTCGAGGTGGTTGAGGCTGCGGGCGGGCTGGCCGAGCAGCAGATACGCCAGATGCTCGAAGGCGCGGATCAAATCCCGGCGCGTGGACACCTGGGATGGGCGAACCGGCCACGGCCCCGGCGACCACGGCCTGGCCCCCCGGCGCGCCGCCGCTTGCCGCCGCGCCATGGCGACAGCCATCCACGCCGCCGCCACGAGCAGCGCCAGGGCGGCGATCCAGACGACGCCGTCCAACAAGCCGTCGGATGAGGCGCCGAAGGCCGGCGCGGATGACGCCACGGGACCGGCGTCCCAGCTGCTGAAACCGGCGCCGGTCGTCTTCCCGGCGTGCGCCAGCCAGGCCGCCTGATCGGAGGACAGAATGCTCTTGAGGAAGTCGGCCAGGCCCGAGGACGAGCTGGACGAGGTGGATTCCAGCTTGGCCAGTTCCCGCAGGGCGGCGGTGCGCAGCGCCTCCCCTTCGGGCGTCCGGTCGATGTCCTTGATGAGGCCCGCCATTCCCTGAGTGAGATTGTGGGTGATCCAATCGGGTTTGGATGTCTGGGGCGAAGGCGGCGAAAGTCTGTCGGGCGGTGGGAGCGGCGGCGGCAGGTCCACCGACTTGGGCGCGGCCGGCGGCGTGAGGCCTCTGGGGTCGCCGGTCATGGGGTTGCCGGGAGCGGGGTCCGGCGCCTTCTGTTTGGCGATGATGTCCTTGGCCAGCTGAGCCAGGCCGTCCTTCGTTTCCTGCGGCAGGTCGTGGAGGTCGGCGCCGCCCTGCTTGAACTTCTCCATGTCCTTGAGCATGTCGTGCAGCTTCGGGTCGTCGAGGAGCTGCGGGTTGTTCCGGATCGTCTCTTTCAGGCCCTTGATGTCGTCGTCGCTGAGGTTCTTGACGTCCTTGAGCATCGTCCGGAAGTCAGAGTTGTTCAGGTTCTTGACGAGGTCCTGGATTTCCTGAACGTCCTGCGTGTGGTGTAGGCGGCGGGCGAGCTGGTCTTCCGCGCCGGCCAGGTCGCCGACGCCGCCGGTCAGCAGCCGATGCGAAGGATGGGCCGCGTCGTCGCCGTTGTCGCCGGGAGAAGGCCACGGCTGGGCCGATGCGGCGGACACGGCGGCCAGACAGCAGACGCCCGCCAGCAACAGCCGTCCAAGTTGCTTGTTCATGAAGCGTTCCGACGGGGACGCCGCGCGAAGGGAATCTTCCCGGCCGCCCAACGGCGCGGATCAACCCGGTTCATTTTAGGGCCGCCCGGAAGGGATTGCAAGGAAACGATGAAGCGGCTTTCCCGAGGGACTTGACGCCCCTCCGCCCTCTTGCTATCAAAATAGCGTCGTGCTGATTGGGCGACAGCACGGCAGGGCCGGTCTCCTCGTGAGGCCGGCCTGTTTTTTGCGCGGCGCCCTCTCGACGCCCTTCGCAGAAGAATCTCCGCTTTTCCTGCAACCATCTCCGTTCTCGCGCTACCTACTTGCCGAAGAGCGACGCGGCCGACCGACGCGAGTACGTCGGGGCCGCCTCTCGCCGCCGCGGCGGATGGCCCGCCCGGCGCCATCCCATCGCCCCTTCCGGGGCCGAATCAAAAGGAGCATCTCCCATGAAACCCGTCCTCGCAACCCTGTCCCTGTTGCTGTGCGCCGCCGTGGCGTCCGCCGACATCACCGTCACCGGACAGGGCAAAGTCACCTACACGCCCGATATCGGGACCGTCAACGCCGGCGTCGCCTCGGACGCCAAGACAGCCGCCGAGGCGTGGCAGAAGAACGCCGAGATCGTGCAGAAGCTGTTCGCGGTGCTGAAGGAGAACGGCGTCGATCCCAAGGACATGCAGACGACCGGCCTGCGCGTCGAGCCGCGGTACGTCACCCCGAAGGACAAGGCGCCGGAGCTGATCGGCTACACGGCCAGCTACGACCTGAACGTGACGGTGCGGAAGCTGGACGACATGGGCAAGGTGCTGGACGGTCTGGCGGCCAACGGCGCCAACCGCAACATGGGAGTCAGCTTCGGCTTTTCCGACCCCGAGAAGCTGATGGACGAGGCCCGGCTGAAGGCCGCCCAAGAGGCCCGCAAGAAGGCCGACATTTATGCCAGCGGCCTCGGCTGCGGCGTGGGGTTGGTGCAGTCGATCAGCGAGGGCCAGGTCTACCTGCCGGTTCGCTACCAGTTCGATGCGATGGCTGCTCCCGCCGCCAAGGAAGCGGCCCTGGCCGTCGCCGCCGGCCAGCAGGAGCTGTCGGTGCAGGTGACGGTGGTGTTCGCGGTGAATAACGTCCCCTACGACGGCCGCCACGACGGCCTGGAACGCCTCGTTATTCCGCCCGCTTCCCGCGCGAAGAGCCTGTGACCTCGGTTCGCCCGACGCGCGGCAAAGCAGTCAGGCGCGCCGGCGCCTGACTGCTTTGCCGCGCATCGGGCGGTGGGGATGCAATTCCCCGCGGAATGCGGCACAATGCCGGTCATGGACGCGCGCTCGTTGGACCGACAATCGTCGCAGGCGGAGGACGCGGAGCTGGCCCGGCGAACCGCGGCGGGCGACGCCGACGCTTTCCGCCGTCTGACGCAGCGCTACTACCGCCCGGTCGGCGGCTTCGTCCTCAAGCGCGTGCAGCGGCCGGACCTCGTCGAGGACCTCGTGCAGGAAACCTTCCTCGAAGCGTTCCGCTCCCTCAAGGCCGGCCGCCTGCCGGACCACTTTTCGAGCTGGTTGTTCGGCATAGCCCACAATTGCTGTGGGAAATGGCTGCGACGGAAGCGGCCGATGCTGTTCGATCCGTCGGCGGCGCCCGATGTGGGCGCGGTCCCGCCGGAGGCGGAACTGCGGGAGGAAGAGGAGGAGCAGCAGAAGCGCTTGGCCGACCTGGACCGGGCGCTGGCGCGGCTGCCGGAGGACACGCGGCGGCTGCTGGAGATGAAACACCGGGGCGAAAAGACGTGCGAGCAGATCGCCGCGGAGACGGGCCGGCCGGTGGGCACGATCAAGAGCCTGCTGTCGCGGACGTACAAGCTGCTGCGGGCCGCGCTGGCCCCGGCGGGGGAAGGGCGGCCATGAGCGACTGGACCTGTGATCGGGTGGAGGACTGGATCGACCTGTACACGGCCGGCGAGGCCGACAGCCCGACGCGCGCCGCCGTCGGCCGCCATCTCCAGGCGTGCCCGGCGTGCGCGGAATCGCACCGGCAGGCGCGGCAGCTCCTCGGCCTGCTCGACCAGAAGTTGCAGGAATCGGAGCGGCTGCAACGGCTCTGGTCGCGCCTGGAGGCGGAGCCGAAGCGGGCGCGGCGGCCGGTGCGGCTGGCCCTGTGGCGTGCGGCTGCGCTGGCGGCGTCGGTGCTTCTCACGTTCGGCCTGTTCGGCTGGCTCGGGCCGGGCGAGCCGGGCGCCGCCCGCGGATTGCAGCTCGCGGCCGTGCTGAAGCCCCCGCCCGCGGCCCTCGCCCCCGGCCCGCCCGAGGCGATGATGGCGCGCAACGATTTTCTGGCGAAACAGGCGGTGGTGTACCCGCTCGACCTGGGCGGGAAAACGCCGGCCGCGTTCCGAGCCGACGTGCGTGCGGCGACCCGGAGCGGCTTCCCGCCGCCTCCGCCGGCCGTGGACCTGGAATTGACCGTCCGCAACCCCGGCCGGGACGCCGTGTCGCTCCGTCTGGAGGATAAAGAGACGGAGCTGCTCCTGGATCTGCAAGGGCCGGGCGCGCTCGACGCGCCGGCGCCGCACGCCCCGGCCCCGCTGGCGGGATTGCGCCGTGCGCCTCGCCGCCGGAGAATCGTTTTCTATTCCGATCCGCAAACTCGCCAGCGGTTCTCCGGGCGCGGTGCACTACCTTTACTGGACCGAACCGGGGGAGTACACGCTGACCGTCCTGCTGCGCGCGGCAGTGGAGACGGATGCGCCGGGAGGACGGCGGGAGGTCGTAACCACGTCCCGGCCGATCAAGATCCTCGTGGAAGCCCAACGGCTGCCGTAGCCCCGCCTACCCGGACGTGGCCAGCGGCAATCCGAGGAACCGATCGATCCGCCGCGCCTGCGCCTCATCGGCCGGTTGCAGCGGCGACACGGGCTGGCCACGGCCGATGCCAAGCCGGCGCAGCACGTACTTCGGCCCCGCCACGAAGCACGGCCCGCTCAGCACCACCTCGTCCACGATCCGGTTGATGCGTTCCTGGCGCCGCGTCGCCTCCCCGTCGTCGCCGCCGACCACGGCCTTGTAGAGCGCCAGGTACGTTTCGGGCTCGACGTTGACGCACAGGTTGACCAGGCCGACGGCGCCGGCCCGCAGCCCGTCCGCGGCCGTCCGCTCGTCGCCCATCAGCACGCGCAGGCCGACCGACCGGCCTTCCTCCACCAGGCGTCTCAGATATTTCAGATCGCCCGAACTCTCCTTGCAGCAGCGCATCCAGCCGCGCCGGGCCGCCTCGCAGAACGTCTCGACGGCCACCGGCACGCCGACCACCTGCGGGATGTTGTAACCGATCAATTCCATGTCGCCTGCGGCATCCCGGCAGGCCGCGAAAAGCCGCAGCTGCTCGTCCGCCGTGCGCGCCGGGATATAAAAGGTCGGCGTGACCACGAACCAGCGGTAGCCGATCGCGCCCAACCGGACGATCTTGTCCACCACCTTCCGCGTGGACACGTCCTGGACGCCGCCGAGGAGGGGCAGCCGGCCAGCGGTTTCGTCAAAAGCGATCTCCATCAGGCGGGACCATTCCCGGTCGGTCAGGAGCGGGCCTTCGCCGGCGGTGCCGCCGACGAACAGGCCGTGGACGCCGGCGTCGATGAGCCGACGGATCGACCGGCGCAGGGCCGGCTCGTCCACCCGGTCCTGGGCGTCGGTGGGGGTGAGCAGCGGCGGGATGACGCCGGACAGTTCGGCGGCGACAGTCACGATTGATCCTCCAGGGATCTCAAGAGAGCGCTTTTCCCCAAGCGCTCCGCTGCGCGTCGCGGCTATAGGGAGTCACAAAAGTAATGCACGGCCAAGGGGATGGCTGGGTGCCATGCTTTCGCGGCCTCCTTGCCGCACCTTGTCCTCGGCAAGGCCGCCGCGAAAGCATGACATCCGGGGGAGTTCCCATGCTTTCGCGGCGGTCCTCCGGGCAACCAGGCATCGACCGAGGCCGCGAAAGCATGGCACCCAGCGCCTCCGCTGCGCGTCGCGGCTAACCGATTCACCCCTTCACCCCATTGACGACGTTCGGCAGCGGTTCGCCGCGCAGCGCCCTGGCCGCCGTCTGCGCTGCCTGCGTTCGCAGGGCCAGGACCGCGGGCACACTGGCCGAGGCGACGTGCGGCGTCAGCAAGACGTTGCCCATGCCGAGCAGGGGGCTGTCAGCCGGGACCGGCTCGGGGTCGCACACATCGAGGGCCGCCCCGCCGAGTCGGCCCGCGCAGGGCCTCAATGAGGGCCGGCGTATCGACCAGATTGCCGCGGGCCACGTTGATGAGCAGGGCGCCGGGCTTCATGTTGGCCAGCGCCGCCCGGTCGATCATGCCGCGCGTGGCGGCCGTGGACGGACAATGCAGCGTGACAATGTCGGCGGTGCGCAGCAACTCGTCCAGCCCCGTTGGGGTGCAGCCGGCCCGTTCCACCTCGGCGCCGGATACGGCGGGGTCGAACACGAGCAGCTTGCACTTGAATCCGCGCAGCCGGTGGACCACCTCGCGGCCGATGCGGCCGAAGCCGACGACGCCGACGATCAACGCCTTGAGGGCGTGCATCGTTTCCAGCGGAACGGGCAAAGACCATTTTCCGGAGCGGACATGGGTGCAAGTGGCCACGGCCTGCCGGGTCAGCGCCAGGATCAGGGCCAGCGTGTGATCGGCGACCTCATCGGTGCAGTAATCGGGGACATTGCAGACCGGAATGCCGCGGGTACGGGCCGCCTCCAGGTCCACGTTGTCCACGCCGATGCCGTAGCGGACGATGACGCGGGCGCGGCTCATGGCGGCGATCACCGCCGCGTTGACCGGCGCGAACTGCGTCAGGACAGCATCGGCGTCGGACACCAATTCTTTCAATTCTTCCGGGGTCTTGCAGCGCCGGCCGACGACGGTGCAGCCGAGCGGCGCCAGCACCGCCGTTTCTGTGTCGAGCGAGTCAAAGGTGTAATCGGTGACGGCGACTTTCATGACGGCGCCTCGGCGGGGAACAGCGGCCTCGCCACTGGATATATGCGGATTGCGCGGGCGGTCAAGCGCCGCGACTGGTGGCGTCGGCGCTTGCGGCCGGGTAGACTACGCGCGGGAGCAGACCAACCGAGGCCTCCATCGGCGTCCACGCGGATGAGGAAGGGCGAACGATGAGCGATGAATCCAAACCGCAGGCGGTTTCCGCTCATCCTTCATCGTTCATCGTTCCTCCTTCCGACGCGGCGACCATGTGGAAGGTGGCCGTGCGCCTCCTCCCCTTCCTGTTCCTGCTCTACGTCGTCAACATCCTCGACCGGACGAACATCGGCTTCGCCAGCCTCCAGATGCTGACCGCCTTGCACATGACGGGGGAGCAATACGCCTTTGGGGCGGGCCTTTTCTACGTCGGCTACGTCCTCTTCGAGGTGCCGAGCAACCTCATCCTGCGGCGGACCGGCGCCCGCGTTTGGATTTCGCGCATCCTGGTGACGTGGGGCCTCGTCTCCTCGGGCATGATGTTCGTGACGGGTCCGGTGGGCTTCGGTCTGCTGCGCGTGCTGCTGGGCGTCGCCGAGGCCGGCTTCTTTCCGGGAATCATTCTCTACCTCAGCTACTGGTTCCCGTTCCGGGAGCGGGCCAGGGCGACCGCCCTGTTCATGGTCGCCGGGCCGATCACCGGGATCATCGGCAACCCCGTGTCGGGGGCGATCCTTCAATTCATGGACGGGGTCGGCGGCCTGAGCGGATGGCAGTGGCTCTTTCTCCTTGAAGGGGTTCCCTCCGTCGTTCTCGGAGTCGTCACGCTGTTCTACCTGACCGACCGCCCCGCCCAGGCCCAGTGGCTGACGCTGCCCGAACGCGACTGGCTGGCCCGGCGCATGGAAGGAGAGGAGGCGCAACGGGGACGCCGCCACGGCATGACGCTGTTCCGGGCAGCCGCCGATCCGCGCGTCTGGCTGCTCATCGCCGTCTACTTCACGGTCGCCCTGGGGGACAACGCCTTCGGCTTCTATCTCCCTCAAATCCTCGCCGCCGGCTTCAAGGATTGGTCCCCGTCGGCGATCGGCTTGCTGGCGGCGCTGCCCAGCGTGGCGGCGATGATCGGCATGGTCGGGTTCGGGGTGCATTCGGATCGCACCGGCGAGCGGCGCTGGCACGTCGCCGTCCCGGCCTTCCTGGCGGCCGTCGGCTGGGTCATGGTCGCTCTCATGCCGTCGCCGTGGCTCGTCCTGGCCGGCCTGGCGCTGGCAACCCTGGGCATGAAGAGCATGTTGCCGACGTTCTGGACGCTTCCCACCGCGTTCCTCAGCGGCGCCGCGGCCGCGGCCGGGATCGCCCTCATCAACTCCGTGGCGAACCTCGGCGGCGTTTTCGGACCCAACATCATGGGCCTGGCGCAGGCCTACACCGGCGGGTTCACGGGCAGCTCGTTGTTCATGGCCGTGGCGCTGTGCCTGGGCGGCGGGCTGGTTTTGCTGGTCCGCCACGACTCCGCCCCGGAAAAGATCGCCCTGCCGGAGTGAGGATTTGCGACCGAAAAGTCCCGCCGAACACTCTTGCGAAGGCCGGGACGGGCCGGTAGGATAAACCCCAATACGCGGGATTGGCATATCGGCTGTGCACAGCCTTCCCAAGGCTGCTAGACGGGTTCG
>CAWGKE010000020.1:0-160109 GCA_963823075.1 uncultured Planctomycetaceae bacterium | reverse complement strand
CCTCGCCGAAAGGACTTACGGCGAGGGGGTTTTCGCTTGGTACCAAGAACGGTACCATCAGGCCGGACCGGTTTCTTGCGGTCGTTCCGCCTCATTTTCCTTGATGCTGAATAGCGGCGGTAGTTCGATGACCTGGTCGATGAGGCTGTCCAGGTCGAGCTGGAGGTATAGGTCGGCCGTCTGTTTCAAGCTGGCGTGGCGCATGAGGCGTTGGACCGCTTTGAGCGGCAGCTTGCCGGCCAGCAACGTGCAGAATGTATACCGCAGGGAGTGGAAGTTGAGGCGGCGGCCGTCCTCGCCGACCTTGACGATGCCCGCGTTGCCAAGGTGGACGTTGAACGTCGCGTTCGACTGCTGCTCGGGGAACAGCCGGGCCGCGGGCGTCTTGCCCTTGCAGACGCGCTGCAGCGTCGGGATCAGGTCGGGGAGGATGGGCAGGCGGTGGGCCTTGTTCATCTTGTCCACCTCGGCGCGGCAGGTCCAAACTTGTTTCTCTAGGTCGAAGTCGCGCCGTTCTACCAGGGATAGTTCGTGTAGTCGTAGGCCGGTCAGGGCCGCGGTCAGGTAGTAATCCTGGTACCGCGGGTGCGCAAGCACGAAGCGGCGCAACTCGTCGGGCGAGAAGGGCCGGCGTCGGCGAGGGCGGGACGGGCCGGCCTTGGCGGGCTTGACCTTGCGGACGGGGTTGGCGTCGGTGTACCCCTGGGTGATGCACCACTGCATGAAGGCGTTTAGGCTGTCGCGGTAGGCGTTGGTCGTGGCCACGGCACGGCCGGCGGCGGCCATGGCGGCGAAGCTGGCGGTGATCCGGCTCGGCGTGATGTCGTGCAGGGTCTTCCAGGCGCCGCGGCGGGCCAGCAACGTGAGTTGTTTCTTTCGGTGCGTGAGCGTGGCGGGGCTCATGCCCTGGCGGCCGAGGTCGGCGATGTACGACTCGACGACCTGGCCGATGGGAAGGTGCTGGGGGGCGATCGTCTCTAGGCCGAGGAATGAGCCGGTGATGTCGGGCCGTTCGGGCTGGAGGCCGGCCCGGATGCGGTCCACGTCGCGCTCGATGAGGCCGGCCAGGCCCTCGGCGGCTCGGCGGTCGGTCATGCCGGATGCGGCGACTTGTGGGGCGCCGTGCTGATCGAGGAACTTGATGCGGTAGATGCGGCGGCCGGACGGGCGGAAGACGGAAGCCATCGGGGTTTCTCCTTCTTGGGTGTTATCGTCCTTTCATCGGGTTGGGCGGCGCCGGATTATCGGCCCGGCGGTCGGCTGTAGCCCCGCCGCGTCCGGCGTACACGGCCATCTTCAACAAGTCGGCTCAACCGCTCCCGGAAGTAGCTGTGGGAGGGGAGGCCGGCTCGGGCCGCCAGGCGGCGCGATGACACCGGGGTGTTAGTCAGGGCGGCGACGATGCGGCGGTCGTAGGCGCTGAGGCCCTCGGGAGGCGTGGCGCCGGCGGCCGCCCGGACCATTTCCGCACCGCGATCAGCCACCAGGACGACCGCGGCGGGGCGAAGGATGACGAACCGCTCGGCCGCGTCCAGCAGCGCTTGCCTGGCCGCTTCCACACTCGGCCGGATTCTTGCCATATGGCGCTCCGTGAAGGGGCGGGCGGGGCCGCAGGCCCCGCCCGGATGGGATCAGGCCGCTTGACGCCGGACGCGCCGGCGGGGCTGCGGCAGGGCCGCCAGGGCGGTTTGCAGCCTGGACGGCGCGGGCGGCCACGGCGGCCAGCTCGCCGCGGACCTCGGCAAGCTCCTCGGCAGCGGCCGCCGCGTCATGCTCGAAGACCGTCCGCTCCATCATGGCGGCTTCGGCGAGGCGCTGGCATTCGGCCTCGGCGGCGGCAAGAAGGCGATCGCGGTCTTGCAGCAAGGACAGGAAGGCGGTCGGCAGGACACCGGCCGCGACCAGGGCGTCGGCATGTTTGCACTGGCCGGCGCGAAGGTAGGCGGGGCAGTCGCAGGAAGCAAGGCCGGCCAGGGCCAACCGGACGGTATAGACCGGGAAGGGCGGCTCGGTCAGGTTGACGAGACGGAAGGCGGCGACGGACTGGCCGAGGTCGGCGGCGGGCAGCGGCGAGAGGCTGTAGGAGGCGGACGCGCCACGGTCGTTGGCGATGGCGATCACCACACGGCAGGTACGGGGCTTCATATGTTGATTCCTGGAAAAGAGGGAAGACCCGCCGGCGCACCACGCGCCGGCGGGAGCTGCGGGGCGATCAGGCGGCGGCGGCGCAGGGGACGGCGACCGACAGGATGGACTTGACGACCGTGTCGCAGGTCCACAGACCACGGCGGCGGCTGACGAGGCGGGAGCGGGGGACGTTGACGCGGAAGACGACGACCTCGGAGAGGGGCACATCATGGCGCTCGGCGACGTGCTGGATGGCCCACGCCCTCTTGGAGCGAGAGCAGAACCAGCACTCGGCACGGGCGCCCTGGGCGAAGGCGGGGCTGATGCCGAGCCTCCAGATCGAGGAGAGGTTGCGGCGGATGGAGACGTGGAGTAGCATGGACATGGGACCGGACCTCCAAAACAGGTTTGGGACCAGGGGAGGGCCGGCGCCAACCGACCCTCCCCACTTCATTAGGTAGATCGTAACAAAAGCCTACCACCGCTGTCAACAGAAAAACCGGAAAAACAGGCGGATTCTCAAAGACAGGAAAGAGAAAAGGGAGGGCACAAGGGGGAAGAGGCGACCCGGCTGCGGGGCGGCAGGGGGGCGCCAGGGAAGGCGGAGCGCGGACGACTGGGGATACGGACGGGGGACGGAGCCGCCAGCGGGGCGGCAGCGGGGCGCCACGGGGGCGGAAAGACGGACAAGGGGGAGGGAGAAAGGGGCGGGCCAAGAGGCCCCGACCAGGCCGCCGGAGGCTTTGACGTTGAACGGCCACGACGCGGGGGACGGCACGGAGACAAGGGATACATGGGGGATCTTTAGAAGCACCAACCGGAGCCGGAAGCCCGTCCGGAGTCCCCGCTAACCTTGGTCGCGGCCGCGCTCCCCCCTCTCGTCGAACGCCGTGACGTGTACTCACGGCACGGCGTTCGCCTGGGGGGAACGCGACCGCTGCCGAGGTCCACCTGTTTGCACCAGTGGAGCGGCGGTCTTCACCACCAACCACCAACCATCGCCGTCGCCGCCGTCGCCCCGCACTCTGGCGGGGGGCGACGGCGGCGACGGCGATGGTTGGTGGTCTCCGCCGCGGAACGGTATGGGGGCAAGAGGTAGAGGAAGAGCAACGAGGCGTGATGGTCGGGTGTCCTGGGAGGCGGGGGGGTGCAGGGGGGCTGCCGAAGGCCCCCCTGCAGGGGGGAGGGAGAGCGAGAAGAGCCGGAGGGATGGAAGGGAGCGCTGGAGGACGTGGCGCAGCGGCATGTCGAGGTAGCACGATCGTGCGAGTGCAAAATGCTTCGATCAGGCGGGGAGAAGGGTGGAGACTGCGCTATAGTCTCCTCTGCGGCGGCGCCGAGAATCCCCGTGGCCGCGAGCAACGCGACCGGGGCCTGCCGGCCCGAGGCCGCCTTTCCGCGGCGAGCGGCCGGCGGCACGCCGGTTTTCGCGGCGTGTGGACCAACGGGTCGTGTGGTGCCCGGACGCGAGGACCGCGTTGTGTTGCGGCACGAGCCGCTTTCTTCGCGTGGACCGCGGTTGTTTGCCGGGATGCGGTTGCTTCTTCGGTTGTTTGTTTTCGCCCCGGTTGTCTTCTTGTCTGGAGTTGCCTTGCTTTCGCCCCGTTTGTTCGAGTGCAAGCCGCCCGCGGCACGTGGTGGTGGGTGCGTTCGGAGAGGCGTCCCAACCCGGCCGCGAGAGACGCGGACGATCGAACGCGAGCAACGCGGACGCGGCGCCAGCCGCGACGACTAGGCCGGGGGGGCTGGAACGAACCGGGAACGACGGCGCGACGGAAACGCCCCCCCGGCCCTGGAACGAACCCTACAGAAGAACAACGACGGACAGAAAGCCGCGGGCGCACGGGGCAGCCCGTGGCGCGAAGGACCGCCCGCGACGGGATAGTTCGAGGCCGAGCGAAGCGAGGCAGGACGCGGCACGCGTGGGGCCGGCCGAAGGCCTGGCGTATGAGGGCCGGGCCGAAGGCCACGGCACGGACTCGCGGAAGCCGGAGAGACGAAAGGCACGTCGGCTCGACCTCCTGGGAGCCTCCCCGGCGGTTGAGGGGGCCTGCCCGGCGAGGGCATTGCTGCGGTAGCACAGCAACGCGCGGGAGACGCAATGGTACCCGGCGGCCCGGTGATCGCCCGTCGCCGCCGGGTGAGCAGCGGCGGGCCGCTACTTGTCCTTCGGCGGTGACAGCGGCTTGTCACCAGGAGCGGCCGGAGTCGCCGATTCACCGGCGGCCAGCTTCTCCAAGGCGGCCTTCTGATCGGCGGTCAGAACGGCCAAGCAATCGCTCTTTTCCCCGGCCTTCAAGGCGGCGAGCTGCGGCTTCGAGGTCGTGGATCTTCGTGGCGGCGGCGCCGGTGATGGCCTCGATCGAGGTCTTCTGAGCGTCCGATAAGCCGAGGGCCTTGTAGTGGATCGGCAGTCGGCCTTTCACGACGGCGGGAGCGGTGGGCGGTGCAGGCGGCTTGGGATCGTCGGCGGCGGCGACTGCGGCCAGGGCGAGCAGGGCGACGGCGATGCGGATCATGGCGAACACTCCAGGGGGATAGGCGGCCCCGCCGAGCCGACGTGGATCAGTCGGGGCCGCCGACTTCACCGGGGGAGATTGTAGGCGGCAGGGGCGGCGTGGCCCATGACAACGGGCAGCTGGCGGGCGCCAGGAGCGGCACGGGCCGGTGAACGCGCCCCGGTTCACGCCCGCAAGCCGGGGCCAAAAACCGCCCCCAAACCCAAACGCGCCCTTCCTCCTCTGTCCGGCAAAGGCCTTTGGTGTACAAAGGATCACCGGATGAACATGTAATCGCAGCGTTGCTTGCGAATGCGTGGATGGGACGGCTGTGCGCCCGACGTGCATCGGAGGCGACGTACGCTCGGTGCCGACAGGCGCCGGTACGGGGGCCGTTGGCGGTCCCCCCGGTGACACTTGGGCGTCACTTCGCCTGGCTGGGTGCGTTACGACTGTCGGGCGGTCCGAGCCGGGTGTGTCTCGTTGGCCCGTTAGCCGTACCCGTGTGGAACGTTCATCGCTTCCCACACGGGCGGCGGGCGCGATACACACACACCGCGTTCTTGGAACCGCCGTGGCCATGGCCTCGTGCTTGATCTGCTGGTCGGTGGCGTCGGCCGAGCAGGCCCTTGATTGTGGCTTGCGACAGCCCCGATTGTTGACGCACTCGCAGCATCACCGCGGCGGCGGGCGTCATGTCGGGCGGGCAGGCGTCGGCGAACCGCTTGGCGTCCCACGCATCAAAGGGGGTCTTGGCCTGGCTGCTGCGGGGCCGGCGCGGGCCTCCAGAGGTCGGCCGGGTCCAAGTCCTCGGCAAGCTCCCATAGAGGGTGATGCCAGCGAACGCAGAAGGGTTCGAGCGGCGGCCACGACCGCATCACCAGGTCGAGGACATAGGCCCCCTCCTCCTGGTGGCGGCGGAGAATGAGATGCGTGTCCGCGGCACGGGATATGCTCCCGGCCCCGCTCCCAACGTCGGTGACGGCCTTGTCCGACTGGCTGCCCTTGCTGGCGTGGTGGACGAGGGCGGCCGCCGCCCCGGTGGCCTCGGCGATGGCGTCCACCGTGTTGTACATCCTCGCCATGTCGGCGTTCGAGTTCTCATCCATCTTCTCGGCCAAGGTGCGGTAGAAGGCGTCCACGATGATGAATGCGAACTCTCCCTTCTCCCGCTTGGCCAGCGTGGCCGCGATGTTGCCCATGTCGAGCAACCGGCCCCGCAACGGCCAGACGCGGATGCGGCGGTCGTCGGGGTCAACGTCAATGCCGCGGGCGGCGGCTACGGTTCGCAGGCGGCTGGCGATGGTCGGGGCGTGCAGCTCGTTGTCGATGAGGAGAACGCTGCCCTGGGGGTGGGGAACTTGCCCAGCCAGGGGCGGCCGTGAGCGATCGCCACCGCGAGGTCTACGAGCAGCCAGGACTTGCGGGCCTTGCTGTTGGCGATGACGTTCATCGTCTCACCCCGACGCAGCAGCCCCTCGATGAGGGGCTGCTGCAACGTCGGGTGGCGGTCGATGAGCTGGCCCCAAGGAATGGTGTTGTCCGCGGCGGGCTGGAGCTGCGAGGCCGGGATAGGCTTCCAGAACTTGGGGGCCTGGTCGTTCAAGGTGCATTCCTCCCGGCGGTAGCCGTGTCGGTCAGGCAGCCTGGGAAGGGCCGACTGCCGTCCGTGCGATCCAGAGGGCGCCGACGATCTGCATGTAGGTCCACGCCTCGGCGGGCGCCTCGACCGAGTCCTTGAGCGCCTGCCAGTTGCGCTCTGCTCTGCGCTGGGCGGCGGAGAAGCCGGAGGCTTTGAGTCGGGATCTCTGGCCGCGGCGTCGCCGCAGACGGTGTTTTCGTGGCATGGGCGTTCTCCCGAAGGCGGCGGTTAGCCGCGCAGCTCCCGGAGGATGGTGGCTTGCTCGTCGATTCCCTGCTGGAGAATGCGGGCCGTCTCCGTGTGTTTGCGCTGGGCGGCGACGATGTCGCGCGAGGGTTGGACCTCGGCCTGCTCGTGCAGCTCGTGGATGCGTGCTGCGATGTCGGCCGCCTGCTTGCGGAGCGCCGCCAACGCCGCCAGCAACGGAGCGGCGTTGGCTTGGGTCTGTGCGACGACGGAGTTTCTGTTCTGCTCGCTCTGGCGAAGCCGGGCGATGAAGTCGTCGCGGCGTGCGGTGGCGGCGTTGACGGCGGCGTCCAGAGCGGCCTGGTTGCTCGGGCTGCTCATCAGGGCTATTTCCTGGGTTCGGTTCATCTCGGTCTCCGGTAAGAGGCGGGGGCGGCGCCGGCGACATCTTCGCCACCGGCGCCGCCTGGGAGGAGGGTCAGTTGAGGACCACGAAGGGCGACACCTGCGTGGCGCCGTCCTGGAGGGTGATTGGTTTGTCGAGCCACGGCTGCCCATCGCGCCGGGCGACGACGCGGAGCGTCATCTGGTTGTTTTGGAACGAGGGCACGTCGGAGAACGCGATCTCGATCGTGCCGCGGTCGCCGATTACGTAGTACCTCGGGTCCAGGAGGATGAGGTCGCCCTTCGTTCCCAGGGCCGGCAACTTCTTGGTGACCTTGAGCGGGCAGGCCCGCCAGGCTGAGGCGGGGCCGGACCCGTCCCTCGGCTACGCCGGCGTGGATGACCACGGCGCGGTTGGCGCCGTCGAGGAGCTGCTGGACCTTCGGCCACGCCGTGGGGCTGCAGGCCCAAATGGCGCTCTCGATGGAGTCCGGGGGTAGGGTTGCCATCATGGCTCCCACGTCTTGGAAGGTGATTGTGCCGCCGGTCTGGCGGGCGATCGGGAGCGTGGCCGGCGCCGCGAGGATGCCCTGTGGGCTGCCCTGCCCGGCGCCTCGCAGGAAGGCGTACTCTTCGTACCAGGCGACGGCGTAGGGAATGACGGTCGCCAGGTGGGCCGCCAGGGCGCTGGCGTCGTCGAATAGCGGCCGGGAGATGGTCATGGCGCCCGAGAGTTCCCAGGCCTTCAGCTCCATCTGCTTGAACTGCGGCTCCGTCTCGGTGCGCGGCGCCCCTCGGCCGTCCACTGCAGGTTGATCCCGCCCGCGAAGGGTGTGACGCCGGCGGCCTGCACGGTGGTCACGTCCAGGTACGGATAGAGGAGCGTGGCGGATGCCCATGGGAACGACGTGGGCCCGCGGCCGGATGAAGTTCTGCTCGGCGGGGGCGGACGCGATGCTGGCGTATAAGCTCGGGCGGCACGGTGTAGCCGCCGATGCCGCCGCCGGATTCAGCGAGGGCGCTCTTCTGCTTGGGCGTCAGGTCGGGCATCCGGCCGTCGTTGCCGGGGTCCACCTTGTGCGAGCCGTAGACCTTGTGGAGCCGTTTGGCGTGGCGGTGGGAGACGCACTGGACGAAGTCGGTCCACGCCTCTTCGAGTTGCAGGTGGCGGGGCACGTCGGCGTCGATCCTCCAGCGCGGGCGGGGCGGGGGCATGAGGCTGTCGGCGGTGGCCTCGGCAAGCCGATCCGAAAGGTGTTCCTTCGCCTTGCGTGCCGCGTTGCTGCGGAGTTCGGCGATTTCGTCCAAGGGCTGGATGATGCCGCGCTCCAGGCCGACTCCGGCGAGTTCGGGATCGCATTCATAGACGTCGCCCGGAGGGAAGAACCGGCCGTTCGCGTCGAAGGCTTTTTTGACGAGGTATTGCATGGGTGTGGTCCTTTGGGTGGTGTTGGTTTACAGGGCGGCCGCGAGCAGGGCGGCGCGGATGGATTCGCGCGACCACCGAACGAGGCGGCCGAACCGGGATGGCTGGGGCAGCTCGTTGCGGACGACGAGGCGGCGGACGGTGCGCGTGGTCGTTTTCAGGACCCGGGCAACGTCGGCGGAAGTCAACGTTTCGGGCAGGTCGTCCAAAGCGACAGGTGGGGGGCTTGCGTCAGCTTGGGTCATCGGATATACCCTTGGAGGCCGGTGGATTCGTGACGGTCCCAATGTAACCGGGCGGGTCTGGTCTTGGCAGGGTCAATGACTCTTGGAGGTCTGGGGGTTTTTTGCTGGGGAGGCCGGGGAGTCGGTACAGGCGTTTAGGTCGGTAAGTCGCTCTGCAATTGTGCAAAGGGTTGACGTATGTTCACTCGGGGAGATGGGCTGACTTTGGCGGGTGCAGCAACGAAGCGGTTTGGTATCTTGAATGGGTGAGAGGCGGTACCAAGGGGGGTACCACCGCATGTTCTGCAACCGTCTGCGGGCGTCCTCTTGGGTCCGGAGCGGGTGGCCGTCTTGTGCCGTAACCCCTTGGCGGCAAAGGACGTGAGCGGACGGGAGCGGACGGTGACAGTCAGTTGACAGTTTTCCTTCTATTCGACTCCCGTATCCCGCTCTCCCTCTTCCTGTACCCGCCGGCAACATTTTCCCACTCTCGACGCCCCCCTTGCGCGAACGAAACAACCATTTCGCCGCCTGTCTCGTCTGATACTTTGACGACTTCTCTCCGCACCGACCGTGCGTATCTCGCCAGCCCCTCCGGGGCGTCGGCAGACCTTGCCTTTCAAGGAGGCGACCATGTCCGCCAGCAGCCGTTCCCCCTGGTACTACCCCTGGGCGCCGCTCGGCATCGGCGCCGTCGTCGTCGCCGCCGTCGGCGTCCTGCTGCTGGCGGGGCCTCCCGTCCAGCAGGCCCACGCCGCCCCGGTGCTGACTCCCGAGGCCGCCGCCGGATTCCAGACCACCGACAAGCTCGTCTTGACGGTCAATCTCCCCACCGCCGGCAAGACGCAGCCGGCCGACAAACTCCGCGTCGAGCTGATCGACCCCGACGGCAAGATCATCGACTCCGGCGAGCAGCAGGCCCAGCCCGGCGACGCGCCCAACGCCTACCGCTTCGAGCTGATGTCGCCGAAACTGCCGGCCGAAAAGGTGACGCTCCGCTGCACCTTCGGGAAGGAAAAGATGGAAACGCCGCTGGACAGGGTGCTGCTGGTCAAGGCCCATGAAACCGCGCTCAGCGGCGGCCAGGAGTTCTTCGCCGGCGCCCCCGCCTCCCTCCGCTGCGAGGTCCACGGCGTCAAGTCCTTCACCGAAACCGTCCCGCTGGCCGCCTCCGTGACCATTCAGCTCACCGGCAAGGACGGCAAGCCGATTCCCCTGTTCCAGGGCCATACCGGGGCCGACGGCGTCGCCGAGGCCCGCTTCGACACGCCTTCCCTCCCCGCCGGGTCGTACAAGATGCAGGTCGTCACCAAATCCGACCTGGGCGAGGAGAAGCTGGAGCGCGACGTGCAGATCAAGACCGCCCCGCGCGTGCTGCTCGTCACCGACAAGCCGCTGTACCAGCCCGGGCAGCTCATGCACCTGCGGGCGCTCGCCCTGCAATCCTTCGATCTCAAGCCTGTGGCCGGCGCCAGCCTGATCTTTGAAGTCGAGGACGGCAAGGGCAATAAAGTCTTCAAGAAGGAGATGAAAACGTCGGATTTCGGCGTCGCGTCCGCCGACTTCCAGCTGGCCGATGAGGTCAACGCCGGCGATTACCACATCCGCGCCGTCCTGGCCGACCATACGGCCGACAAGACCGTGACGGTCAAGCCCTACGTCCTGCCCAAGTTCAAGGCCGACGTGACCGCCGACAAACGCTTCTACCTGCCCAAAGAGACCATCAAGGCGGACCTGCAAAGCGACTATTTCTTCGGCAAGCCGGTGGCCGGGGCCAAGGTGAAGGTCGTCGCCAGCACCTTCGACGTGGCCTTCAAGGATTTCCAGACCATCGACGCCAAGACCGACGCCGCCGGGCACGTCAAATTCGAGGTCCAGCTGCCGGATTACTTCGTCGGCCAGCCGTTGCAGAAGGGCAACGCGCTGGTGAAGCTGGAAGTCAAGATCACGGACACCGCGGACCACACCGAGACGATCACGCGCACCTACCCGGTCAGCGATCAGCCGATCCGCGTGAGCCTGCTGCCCGAGGGCGGCCGCATCACGCCCGGCCTGGAGAACCGCGTCTTCGCGGCGGCGACCTACCCCGACGGCAGCCCGGCCTCGTGCGAGGTCAAGCTGTGGCTGGGCAAGGAGGCGAAGGACAAGCCGTTCGCGACGCTCCAGACGAGCGAAGCCGGCCTGGCCGAGTTCCGCGTCACGCCCAAGCCGGAGCAGATCCGGCCGGGCGACTGGGGCCAGCACAGCATCGAGATGCTGGGCGGCCAGCAGACCCAGGTGTGGGGACAGCAGAACCTCTTCGATTTGTATGCCGAGGCGGCCGACGCGAAAGGTGCGACCGCCAAGACGGCGGTGACGCTGAACACCGAGCCGCTCGGCGAGAACGTGCTGTTGCGTCTCGACAAGGCGGTCTACCAGGCCGGACAGGCCGTCAAGCTGGACGTGCGCTCGTCGGCGGGCCTGCCGACGGTCTACGTCGATGTGGTGCGTTCCGGGCAGACCGTGCTGACCAAATGGCTGGACGTCAAGGACGGCAAGGCCGACTACACGCTGGATTTGCCGCAGAGCCTGTTTGGGACTTTGGAGATCCACGCCTACCAAATGCTGGCCAGCGGCGAGATCATCCGCGACGCGCGGGTGGTCTACGTGCAGCCGGCCGACGGCCTCAAGATCGACGTGCAGGCCGATCGGGACGTGTACCTGCCGGGCGCGCAGGGCAAGATCACGTTCCGCGTGACGGATGCACAGGGCAAGCCGGCGGCGGCGGCGCTGGGCGTTCTGGTGGTGGACGAGGCGGTGTACGCCTTGCAGGACATGCAGCCGGGGCTGGAGAAGGTGTACTTCACGTTGCAGGAGGAGCTGCTCAAGCCGCAGGCGCACGTGCTGTACAAGCCGAGCGAGACGATCGATACGCTGGTGCGTCAGCCGGCGCTGAGCGACGGCCAGCAGCAGATCGCCGAGGCGCTGCTGACGGCGGTGAAGCCCAAGCCGCCGGCCCGCTGGGACGTGAACCCGGTGGTGGAGCGCCGCCAGAAGATGCAGCCAATGCTGAGGCAGATCGGCTGGGCGGTCTACAACTACGCCCAGCAAAACAAGCAGGTGTTCGCGAAGGACGAGGACGGCAAGGGCCTGTCGTTCAAGCCGGGCCTGCTCAAGGAGTTGGTGGATGCCAAGCAGATCGACATGGCAGCTATGTACCCCGACCTGACACCTGACCAGTTCAAGGCGCTGATGGAGCTCAAGAAGTACGACCCGCTGACGAAGCACAAGAAGATCGACCCATCGGTGCTTACCGACCCGCTGGGCGCCGAGCTGACGCTGGAAGCGATCGCCAAGGTCGAAAAGGACTTCACAGCCGACAAGCTGGGGGCGGCGATTACGAACAACCGCATCTGGCAGCTACGCAATAGCGTCATCAACTACACGTCCGCGCCGGAGCGCCAGAAGCAGTACCTGAAGGACGGGCACTGGGTCCTGTCCGACGACCTGCTGGCCGCGACGGCGAAGCAGCAGGGCCTGGGCGCCGAGTGGCTCAAGGACGCCTGGGGCCAGCCGCTGAAGCTGGTCAAGCTGGACAAGAAGCGGATCGACCCGCAGGGCAACACGCAGTTCGAGGAGTACGACATCGTCTCGGCCGGGCCGGACGGTAAATTCGGCACCGAGGACGACGTGAAGCTGTCGGCCGGGACGGTCAACCCCTGGCGCTACGGCCAGTTCTGGTGGGAACAGGATATGGACGAGGCCAAGGACGCCGACGTGCGCTTCGCGGGGAACCTGCGCAACCGCGCCCTGATGGAGCGCGAACAGTTCGGGGCTAGAGGCGCGATGGTCCAGGACGGCGCGGCGCGGTTCCCGCCCGGCCTTGCCATACCGGGTGCGGCGGCCGGGACGGGCGGCGCATTCCCTCCCGTGCCGCTGGCCGCGAGCAAGCCCACCAACGGGCCGGCCAACGGCGCCGGCCAGGGAAGCGAAGGCGCCCCAGTGCGGACGCGCGAGTACTTCCCCGAGACCTTGCTGTGGCAGCCCAACCTCATCACCGACGACCAGGGGCGCGTCGAGATGCCCCTGACCTTCGCCGACTCCATCACCACCTGGAGACTCACGGCCTCCGCCTCCTCCCGGGCCGGCGCTCGGCGGCGTCACCGCCCCCTTGCGCGTCTTCCAGGACTTCTTCGTCGATATCGACCTGCCCACCGCCCTGACCCAGAACGACGAGGTCGCCTTCCCCGTCGCCGTCTATAACTACCTCAAAAATCCTCAAACCGTCACGCTCGACCTCCAGCAGGAAGACTGGTTCACCCTCGCCGACGGCCAGGGACTCACCCGGACCCTCGACCTCAAGCCCAACGAGGTCACGTCGGTGAAGTACCGCATCCGCGCGAGCAAGATCGGACGCTTCGCCCTCACCGTCAAGGCCGCCGGAACGAAAATGTCCGACGCCGTGAGGCGGACCATCGACGTGTCTCCCGACGGCCGGCCCGTCGAGCAGGTCGTCGCGGACCGCCTCAACGGACACATCGAGCAGACGATGGTGATCCCCGAGAACGCCCTGCCGGACGCCTCGAAGCTGTTCGTCAAGGTCCACCCCGGCGTCTTCAGCCAGGTCATGGAAGGCGCCGACGGCATCTTGCGCATGCCCGGCGGCTGCTTCGAGCAAACCTCGTCCTCGGCCTACCCCAATGTCCTCGCCGTGGACTACATGAAGCGGACGCACACCGAGAACCCGGCCGCGATGATGAAGGCCGAGCAGTACCTCAACGCTGGTTACCAACGGCTGCTGACCTTCGAGCACAAGACCGGCGGCTTCGATTGGTGGGGCCAGGAGTCGAACGAGCCGCTCATCTGGGTCAGCGCCTACGGCCTGCAAGAGTTCAACGACATGGCCCGCGTCTACCCGGTCGATCACGGCGTCATCGACCGGACGCAGGCGTGGCTTTTGAAGCAGCAGGCGGCCGACGGCACGTGGGACAAGATCGGCATGACGCACAACGAAACCATCGCCAGCATGGGCGATCCCAAATTGCTCCTGACCAGCTACGTCGCCTGGGCGCTGCTGGACAGCGGCATGAAGTCGCCGCAGCTGGAGAAGTCGATCGCTTACATCCGCGATCACGCCAAGGACTCGGACAACGCCTACGTCTTGGCCCTCGCGGCCAACGCGCTGGCGGCGTGGGACGCCCAGGACGACAGCACCCACGACGTGCTGGTGCGCGTGCTGAAGAAGCTGGACGCGATGCAGCAGGAGCGTCCCGAGTGGAAGGCCATCGCCTTCCCCACCAGCGGCCAGTCGCTGGCCTACGCCCGCGGCGAGAGCCTGACGGTGGAGACGACGGCCCTGGCGGTGCTGGCGATGCTCAAGAGCGGCCAGTTCCCCAACGACGTGAACAAGGCGCTCGTGTATCTGGTCAAGTCGAAGGGCGCCGGCGGGACGTGGGGCAGCACGTCGGCGACGGTGCTGTCGCTCAAGGCCCTGATCCGGGCGGCCGGCGGGTCGCAGCCGAAGGGGACGGCGACGTTCACCATCGCGGTCAACGGCAAGGAGGCGGCCAGGGGCGAGATCACCGAGCAAAACTCCGACGTGATGCAGGTGTTCGACCTCAAGGACTTCGTCAAGCCGGGCGCCAACGCGGTGGCGATCGACGTGCGGGGCGAGACCGGCGCCATGTACCAGATCGTGTCCCGGCACTACGAGCCGTGGCCCAAGGAGGCGCCGGCCAAGCCGTTGCTGGAAGTCTCCGTGGACTACGACCGGACGGAACTTCGGACGTCGGACGTGCTGACGGCGACGGCGACCTTGAAGTACAACGGCAAGGAGCCGACGGCGATGGTGATGCTGGACCTGGGCGTGCCGCCGGGCTTCAGCGTGGACGCGGGCGACTTCGCGGAGATGGTCGGCGCGGAAGGTGCAGAAGTTCAGTCTGACGGAGCGCCAGGCGCTCTTGTACCTGGGGGACGTGGAACCGAACCGGGAGTACCAGTTCAAGTACACGCTGCGTCCCAAGTACCCGGTGAAAGCGAAGACGCCTTCCAGCACGGCGTATGAGTACTACACGCCGGAACACCGGGCGACGGCGGCGCCGGTGGAGCTGGTCGTCGAGGACGCGAAGAAGTGACCCCGCGAGGGCGACGATAAGACGACGGCCGGGCGATCGCGCCCGGCCGTCGTTTTTTTGTACCAGGGCCGTTCCGGAGCAAAAGACAAAAGCCGGCCGCCCGTTCCCTCGAGCGGCCGGCCCTGTGTGGGGCCTTACACGTCCCTGCGGTCCAGCTCCCACGGCCCGGGACGTGGCCATTCGGCCCGGGCCAGCATCAAGACCTCAGCGATCCGGCGACGCCGCTTGCGAGGCGCCGCCCGAAGGCGCCGCCCCTCGACCCCCACCGAATCCATGATGGCTTATCGCGGGCCTTCCCTGGCCCGGGCGGGCGCCACCGGATCGCTGAAGCCAGGCTCCAATGCGCTCGACCGGCCGCGGCGCGGACGGAAAAGCGACAATAACCAGGCGAAAAGGAAATAAAGAGTGCCGCGACTGCGAGCGAACGGAATCTTGCCCCGCGTCCGCCGCGGGGCCGCCCTAGGGTTGGGCGGCGGCCCCCGGTGCGGCGGTTCGACGGCTCAGGCCGTCCCGCCGGCCCGGCCGATCGGTTTCTCTCTCCCGCAGATGACTTGTCGGGCGGTTACGCACGTGCAGCATGGAGGCGGAACCTCAAGGTCCAAGGGGACTCGTCCCCAGGTGCGTCGGAGAGAAGCAACCACAACCACGAGGGACAGGATAACGAGTTTCTCCTGGGTTTCAACTCCAAAAGCCGGGCGGGGTCTCGCGCCGTTTCGGCGACCGGCGGAAGCCTTTGCCGTGCAATGGACAACGGCGTCCGGCCTTTTTTCTTGGATCGCGCCGTCGGCGTCGTCGCATCCGAATTCCCTTATCAATGCGGTTCGCGCCGTGAGAACAACCTCTTGTGCCGAAAGTGCTTGCGCGAATCTACTTTTTTTCTCTTGCGGTCGAGTCCACAGGTCGCTAGGAGGGAAAAAACTTCGCCGTTGTTTTCGCGCCGAACCACAATCCCGGACCCTGCTCACCCGGTTGAGGCGACGGGGCCGGATGGGCGCAGGGAAAAAGCCTCCGCCTGTGCCGTGTTAGACGCTTTTGAGAACCCGCAATGTACAGGGGCGCCTCAGCTCCGGTTTTTGGATCCCACTACTTGGGTGGGCTTGCAAGCCCCGAAACTCGATCGGCTCCCAGCGGGTACTCCATCGGTTCGTCAAAAGATTCGTCCAATTCACGAACACCGCAGAGGCTTTGCCGAACCGTCTCCGGCCCGACCCATCGACTCTACCACGGGCCGAGCCGCGTTTCAAGGGCCGACTCGCCGCGAGTGGCCGCGCCGGCCCGCGGCCCTACAATTGGCGAAAGAAGGACGATTCTCCCGGACAGAAGGGCGGCGCCATGGCTGACACATCCATCATCTTCGGAGCGCTGCTCGCCATCCTTGGCGCCTACGGCTACTTCGGCGCGGAGGCGGACAAGCGCAGTCTCACGGCCCTGATCCCCGCCGGCTTCGGTCTCGTGCTGATCCTGCTGGGAGCGCTGGCGCGGCGGGAGGCCCTGCGCAAACACGCCATGCATGCGGCGGCGGCCGTCGCCCTGATCGGCTGCCTGATCGCCGCCGGTCGCTTCTTCTTCGTGCTTTTCACGGGCGGCAACGTGGCGACCACGGCCGGCATGAGTACGGCCACGATGGCGGTCCTGTGCGGCGCCTTCGTCGGCCTCTGCGTCAAATCCTTCATCGCCGCTCGCAAACGGCGCAAGGCCGAAACCCAGGCGCCGCCGACTCGGTGAGCCGGCCGGCCTACCGCCTCACGTCCGAGTCACGCCGATTTGGTGCAGGGCGTTCAGGATCGGCTCGCTGAAAAAGCCGCACATCGCCACGGCGAAACCCAGCGCGCCGATCGCGATGCCCGCGATCCACAGCGTCCGGCTCTTGGCCAGCATCGCCACGGAGCAAAGCACCAGCGCCAGCTCGATGCCCAACTCGCCCAGGTCGAAGAAGTTGCTGCTGTCGTGGGCGATGCGGCCCTCGTCCTTCAGTTTGTCCGCCTCCTTTTTGATATCTTCCGCGTCCTTTTCATACTTTTTCTCCGCTTCAACCCACTTGTTCTCCTGGGCCGTCTCCTTCTTGCCCGCCTCGCTGTCGGGGGCGTCCCGGGACAGCGCCGCCAGCATCTCGGCGTCGGCGGCGTAGGCGTGGCTGCGGCTCTTCTTCGCCTGGTAGAAGTTCCACTGGTCGTTTTCCTCGGTCTTCTTGACCTGGACCTCGGCGTGCGAACGGTGGCTCAGCAAGGTGACGCTGGCCAGCGCGGCCGCCACGATGGCCATCGACAGGGCCACGCGCTTGTCGAACGGGTTGTGCTTGGCGTGCTGGGCGTGTTCGGCTTCTTCGAGGTGGTGTTCGGTTCCTTGGCTCATGGGCTTCTCCGAGTTGAGTGGTCCGATGGAAATGAGGGAATGCGCGGCAAGCGCCCGCGCTTCACGTCGCCGGGGTTTGGGCCACAACGGAGTCGAAGACGCGCACGCGCTTCCAGTTGTCCTTGTTCTCGGCGATGAAACGCAGGTGGGCCGGCGTCGTCTGGTAAACGTCGTGGGCGGCCCCGTCCGCGAAAACGACGTGCAGCCCCACGTCGAAGTCGAGGTCGTTGACCTCGCGGCGGAGGTCGGCGGCCAGCTCGCCGCAGGCGAAGAAGACGACGCCGGCGTGCGGGGCGAGGAGCGTGCGGCACGCCTGGATCAGGCGGCCGCGGGCCGCCTCGGAACGGTCGTGCAGCGAGAAGAAAACGTTGTGGGCCAGCAGCCGGCCCGCGTCGTTTGAGGCGCTCATTTTCGGCTTCCTGGAGGACGGGTAATACCCATTAGCTACGGCCGCCGACCCGCCGCGGCAAGCGCCGCGCGGCGGCAAGGGGTTACAAACCCGTTACAGCACCCGGCCGCCCATTCGGCTAGAGTGGGGGACGACCCATCGGGGAAGGGTCGGGTCGATCGAAAGGAGAAAGCCATGTCCTCCACGAATCGGGCGTCTCTGCGGGCCGGCGTCCTGGGCTTGATGGTCGGCTGCGTGCCTGCGGTGTGGCTGGTCGGCCTGGCCGCCGCGCCGTTCCGCGCACGGCCGAACCCCATGCACGCCGACCCGCCGGCCGAGAGTCCGGCGCCTCCCACCCCGGCGGCGACCGGCGGCATGCAATTCGGACAATTGGGGCAATTAGGACAAATCGGCTCGCAGTTGGGAACAACGATGGTGACGCAGGCCGATGAGGAGCTGCGTATGCACTTTCCTCTGGAGTCCGTGACCGATCGACTGGACTACGAACGGGCGCCCGGAAGCGCCAGGCGGACGACGGAGCGCCCGCCCGGATGACCGCGGAAACCCAAGAATCCTTGGCTGCCCTGGAGAAGCGCTTCAAATCCAGAATGCCCACCGCGCGAATGCTGCGGCTGTTGCAGCTTCACACGGATCGTGTCCTGCGCTTTGGGAACAGCCCTGGCAACGGCCTCGGCCGAATAGGCACGCCGCAATTCAGCGGCCCCGTCGTTGGCTCGCAGGCGTCGGACGGCCTGACGCCGGAGAAGCTGGAACTACCGGGGGCCGCGCTAATCGCCTTTGAAGCGGTGCGGACGCCGGCCGAAGACGACGCACCGCCGCCGAAGCTCGACCGGCTGGCGGCGCTCCATGCGGACGCCCTGTTCGACTTCCTCGACCCGGCCGGCTTCGGCTACGTCCGGGACCGCGAACACGTCGCGGGCTTTGAACCGCACCAGTTCCGCCACATGCCGGAAGCGCCGACGGAACGCGGCGCGTGCCGCACGGAGAAGTGGGCCGTGGTTCGCCTCCAGTTGGTCAGCCTGCTCAAGCACGACCGGCCCGTCGTTTATTCCAGCAACGTTCTGCCGAGCATGATTGAGGCCAACCGGCCGGAGACGCGGCCGCTGACGGCCTTCGAGGAAAAAGCGTTGAAGACTCTCCGTGAAGGCGACGATCTGGTCACGGAGTCGTCGGGCGACCGCATTCGCATGATGGGTTCCTTGCGGGCCGCGAAGCAGTGCCTGGAGTGCCACGACGCGAAGCGCGGCGACCTGCTCGGCGCGTTCTCGTGGGACTTGCAGCGGCAGACGGTGGGCGAACCCTGAAGTCGATGGCGAGCGGCGCGGCGTCAGCCCGCCGGTGCAACCTCACCGGCGGGCTGACGCCGCGCCGCTCGCCGCCGGTTTCGTGCTTATCCCACCAGCATCGCGGCCAGCTCCTCCGGCTTCGCCTCCTCCAGCAGCGACAGCCTGTCGCCGGCTTTGTACAGCTCGTAGACCTCGCGCGGGAAGGCAAACGCCTCCTGAACCTCCTTGCGGCCGAGCTTCTTGCCCTGCGGCGTCACGCCGCCGGCGATCGCCAGCCGCCGCGGCGCGCCCAGGGCCGCCAGGTGCGGCACGTCGCCGACGGAAAACAGCCGCGGCGCCAGCAACGCCATCCGCATCCCCGCGCCGTAGGGGTCTTCCGTGACGAGCGTGGCCGGGGCGTCGATGGCGGCGACCGCGGAGATGCGCTCGTCGGCCGTCGCGGCCGCGCACAGGACGACCACGCCGGCATGGCCGATCCCGACCACGGAAAAGCGTCCGGCTTGCAGCCCCGGTTGCGCGGCCATCCAATCAAGCAAACAATGGATGTCGAATGTCCATTGTCCCAGAAGCGGCCGGCCGACCCACACCGCCCGTTCGCTGCTGGTATGGTCCGGCGTTCCGTGAACGACGTCGTTCTCCATCTTCCCTTCGCCGGTAGCCCGCAAATCGGGGGCGACGACGGTGACGCCCTTGTCGATCAGGGCCGCGGCCAGCGGATGCTTGAGCGCCTCGGCCTTGCCGTCGAGGTGAAGCAGCAGACACGCCGGCAGCTTCCCCTTGGAGCCTGGCTTCCAGCGCAGCAGGACCGACAACGGCATTCCCGGTTCCGGCTCCAATTGCAGCGGCGCGGTGCGAACGCCGTCCTTCTCGTCGATGTCGCCCAGCTTGCCGCCCACCGGCGGCGCCTTCGGGAACCCGCCAAAAACCTCCGTGCGCAGGTGCGCCCGCAGCATCACCGCCGTCGCCTCCCACGCCTCCCGGTGGTCGCGGACGTGGCCGTCGAACGCCGACAGCAGCCGCTTCCCCTCGCGCCGGCGCAGGTGCAGGGGAACACGAACGTCGCCGGCCGCTTGCCCTCCTCGCAGCACGCCAAATCTTCGACTTTTTCGATATCGTGTTTCGGCTCCGGGATCGGCTTGCCGTCGCCCTCGCCCTTGAGCCAGCGCGTCATCCAGCCGTACATGGCCTCGCGCATCGGCTGGTGGTAGCCGTGCCCCGACTCGAAGGTCGGATGCACCACCTTGTCCGCGGCGTCGTAGAGTTTGAAGATCGCCCTTGCCCGCTCCAGGCTTTTGTCGGCCTCGGCGACGCTGAACTGGAACGAGTCCATCGTGGCGTTGACGACCATCAGGGCGCGCGGGGCGACCAGGCCGAGAACGTCCCCCTCTTCGGTGAAGCGCAGCGCCCCCGGCAGCACCTCGCAGACGCAGCAGGCGGCCCGCAGGTACGCCTGGTAATTGCCGACGGAGCAGACGGGGACGACGGCCTGGAAGCGCTCGTCGAGGGCGCCGGCGTACATCGTCTGGTTGCCGCCGCCCGACGCCCCGGTGACGCCGAGCCGGGCGCCGTCCACCTCCGGCCGCGTCAGCAGGTAGTCCACGGCCCGGCGGTTGTCGTAGACCTGCATTCCCAGCAGCGTCTGCCCGGCCGGCCACAGCGACGCGCCCAGCAGCGCCCCGTGATAGGCGCCCGCTCCCGGCGTCGGGTGCCGTTCGCCGGCCCCGAAGGCGTCCAGCGCCAGCACGAAGAAGCCGAGCTTCACCAGCCCCAGACAGCGGGCCTGCACCACCGGGTCGCGCCGCGCCCACGCGAAATGGCCGTGGACCGCCAGCACCGTCGGGAGCTTCCCCGTCGCCTTCTCGGGGACGTACGCATTCGCCGTCACCCACACGTCCGGCCGCGATTGAAAGAGGATTTTCTCGATCCGGTATCCGTCGCGCTGGAGGACGCCGACCCCCTTGGGCGCCAGGTCGCACGGCTTGTCCGGGAACGGCCCCATCGCGGCGAACAGGGCGCCGCGCAGCCCCTCCCGGCGGACCTCCCATGCCCGGCGGTCGGCCGGCGCTACGTCGCCGGCGCGCAGGTCGGCGCCCAGGGAGCGGATGAATTCCTCGTAGCCGTGGCCGTCCGGCGCCTTGTCTGTGAGATTCATGATGCCTTCCCTTCCTTCTCTTTGCCGCACCCGAGTTGTTGGGCGCCATGCTTTCGCGGCCTGGCAACGACTCCTTTCGTCTCCCCAATGAAGTGGGCCGCGAAAGCATGATGAGGTCGGCGACGGCATCATGCTTTCGCGGCCCGATTAGTCTGGACGGCCCCGCCCCAGTCTCCGAAGGGCCGCGAAAGCATGGCACCCGACGACTCCCGCTACCCTCCCCCCGCCCGTTCCCGTACCCGCGCCTCCAGGGCCGTTTTCACCACCGCCGGCAGGAACTTGTCCAAGCCGCCGCCGAAGCCGGCGATCTGCCGCAACAGCGTGCTGTTGAGGTGCGAATACGCCTCTCCGGCCATCAGGAACACCGTCTCGATCTCCGAATCGAGGCTCCGATTCATCAGCGACATCGTGAACTCGTTCTCCATGTCGCTGGTGGTCCGCAGGCCGCGCAGCATCACGCGGGCGCCGACCTGCCGGGCGAACGCCACGGCCAGGCCGGTGAACGGCTGCACCGTCACGTTGCCGAACGAGGCGACGACCTCGCGCAGCAGATCGACGCGCTCCTCCAGCTTGAAGAACGGCGCCTTTTCCGGGTTGATGCCGACGCCGACCACGAGCCGGTCGAAGATCCGGCTGCCGCGCTCGATCACGTCGAGATGGCCGCGGTGAACGGGGTCGAACATGCCGGGATAGACGGCGATGTGACAATCGAGCGCGTGCGGCATGGATGTCTCCACGAGGATGAATCAGCGACGTTCTCGTTCATCCTTCATCCTTCATCCTTCATCCTTGTTATAAGGATTCCTCTTGCCCCGTTCCCGATCCGTCTCCACAATCAAGGGGCCTGCAACCCCGCACCCGAGGGCCGGAAGCCGTGTTCCTGAGCGAACCTGCCGAAACACCCGCCGACCTGCGCTTCTGGTTGTTCGGCGTTCATGTCCGCGTTCACCCCTTCTTCTGGCTGATAAGCGCGATCCTCGGATGGAGCATCGTGGGGGAATTCGGCAATACCCGCCTCGGCCTCATCTATCTGGTGGTCTGGGTGGCGTGCGTGTTCGTCTCGGTGCTGGTCCACGAGCTGGGCCATGTTTTCATGGGCCAGCTGTTCGGCAGCCACGGGCACATCGTCCTGCACGGCTTCGGCGGCCTCGCCATCGGCAGCAACGCCCTCAACCGCGGCTGGCAGCGCTTCCTCGTTTCGTTCGCCGGGCCGCTCATCCAGTTCGTGTTGCTTGGCCTGGTCCTGCTGGCCATGTTCGCGCTCGTCCCGGACAGCGCGCCGCCGCCGCGCGCTCCCGCCTGGTACCAGCCGGTGCAGATTACGTTGGATTTCCTGCTGGTAATCAATCTCTTCTGGCCGCTCCTCAACCTGCTGCCGATCTGGCCGTTGGACGGCGGACAAATGGCCCGCGAGGTGCTGGTCGGGGCCTCCCCGCGCAACGGCGTCTTTTTGTCGTTCGCTCTATCCGCGGTCGTGGCGGGACTCCTGGCGATCCACTGCCTTCTGGTGATATGGAACCGCAACTACCCGCTCGCGGACGACTTGCCGTTCGATCACCTGTACCTGGCCATCTTCTTCGCCCTGTTCTGCGCCCAGAGCATCATGGCCCTGCAAACTCAGATGCCGCAGCGGCCGCGCTACCGCGACGACGAGTTCCCCTGGGAGCGCTGACGCGACCGGGGCTTTTCCGGCGCCGGCCGAATGTGGTAAGAATAGAAGGGTGGATGGCGGCAAAACGAAGTCCCTTCCACCCAGCAGAGGACGGTCATGGGCATCAACGACCGCGATTACGTCCGCAGAGGAGGCCCCAGTTTCCTGGGGTCGTTCGTCGATCGCGGTACGATCTGCAAGTGGCTGATCGGGATCAACATTGTCGTCTTCGTGATCGAGCTGCTCACCGGCGTACACGGCCAAAGCCCTTTTACGAGCGCCCTGGAGCTGAACGTCGATCGGGTCGTCTTCCACGGCGAAGTCTGGCGGCTGCTCACCTACGCTTTCCTGCACGACCCCGGCGACATCTTCCACATCCTCTTCAACATGCTGCTGCTCTACTGGTTCGGCTGCGACATGGAGGACCTGTACGGGCCGCGCGAGTTCCTGGTTTTCTACCTCGTCTCGGCCGTGGCGGGCGCCGTCGCCTTTTCCGTCGCTCACCTCATCGGCTTCCCGGCCAACCTCTGCATCGGCGCCTCCGGGGCCGTCACCGCCGTGCTGGTCCTGACCGCGTTCCACTACCCGCGGCGCATCCTCTACCTCATGTTCTTCCTGCCGGTGCCGATCTGGCTGTTCGTCCTCGCCTCGGTGGCCTACGACGCTTATACGCTGCTGGCCAATCAGGAGAGCATGGTCGCCGTCGCCGTCCACCTCGGCGGCGCGGCGTTCGCCTTCGTCTACTACCGCTTCAACTGGCGGATCAACCCGGCGCTGCAAGGGCTGTGGCCGAACGTGCAGTATTGGCGGAAGCGGGCGGCGCGGCCGCGATTGCGCGTTTACCGCGAGGAGCCGCCGCGCCGGAGCGAGGCGATCACGGCCGTGCCCGCGGCGGTGGCGTCGAACGCGGAAGAGGACCGCATCAAGGCCGAGATGGACGCGGTGCTGGAAAAGATCTCGCGGGTCGGCCGCGACAACCTGACCGCGGACGACCTGGACGTGCTGCGCCGCGCCAGCGAGATCCTGCGGCGCCGGCGCAGCTGATACATGGTCCGGTTGTTCAGCCGCGGTTCGCAGAACCGCGGCTAAGGCGAGCGGCAGCAGGAATGATACTCGTAGCCGCATTCGCCAGAATGCGGGCCGACATGCCTTCACCCGCATTCTGGCGAATGCGGCTACGAGTAAGGTATTTCCCGCCCCTCGCCTAAACGGACAACGCCAACCGGACCATGTATGAGACGCCAACGGGAGCAGAAGCGATGCCGCTGTACGAATACGTCTGCCGCAAGTGCGATCATCCCTTCGAGGCGCTGGTCTTCGGCGCCGCGGACGAGACGACCTGTCCGAAATGCGAGAGCGCCAAGGTCGAGAAGCAATTGAGCGCGCCCGCCCCCCCGCCCCAACCCTCCCCCACTCGCGGGGGGAGGGAAGGGAGGGAGGCGGCGTCGCTGCCGATGGGGTGCAACTCCAGCGGGCCGCCGTGCGGTTCGGCGTGCCGGCGGTTCGGCGGTTAGGCGCCGCTGAACCGATCCAGTTCCCGCGTCACGTCCCCCGGCGAGTCGGCGCGGGCATAGTCCCAGCGGCCGTGACCGCCCTCGGCGTTGACCGCCGCCGTCCAGCGCCGCGCCGCCGCTTCTTTCACCTGCGTCAGCGGGTCGAAGCCCTTCACTTCCAGGATCAGCATCCGCCCGCTGGTCATCCGAATCAGGAAGTCGGGGACGTAGACGTGCGGCGCGTGGTCGTGGACATAGGGGATCTCGAAACCCAGACCGGCGTTCTTGGCGAAGGCCGCGACGGCCGGGCTGCGGTCGATGCGGTAGGCCGCCGACTGCTCCCACATCGTCGTATCGGAAACCACGCCGTTCAGGTGCGACTTGTTCACCGGATAGATCGTCCGCGTCGTCCAGAAGCGCACGTCGGCCGTCGTCCCTTCCGGCCGGCTTTCGTCGTAGCGGGCGATCTCCGCCGCTTCACCCTCGCTCGTGTCGGGGCGGATCGCCTGCACCAAGCGCTCGACCACCCAGCCGTAGTAGGGGGCGAGGAACAGATCGATTCGCTCCGCCGGCGGGACCACCTCGACGCATTCCTCGACGTAGCGCGCGACGATCCGCTGCAGCTGCGGAAACAGGACGTGCGCCGGCAGCGTCTCCGGGTTGTCGTTGAGGTATTGGCGCGTCAGGGCCGCCGCCATTTCAAACGTCAAACTCTGCACGCGGTTGGCGCCGCGGAACTGGCCGAGGTCGGCCTCGCTGACGGCGCCGGGGCCGGACAGGCTCATCCGGCCCTCGTTGTTCACGCTCAGGCCGCGCATCTCCACTTCCGGCGGAATCCGCTCCGGCTCCAGCCGCAGCGGCGGCACGCTCTCCCAATCGACCGTCACGCGGTTGCGGATCTGGGCCGAATAGCGGATCACGCGCGGATAGCGGATCTCGAAAGACTGCCGTTCCGGCAGCGCGTGGATCAGCTTGGGCGGCGGCTTGTCCACCGGCGGCCCCGCCGCCACGGAGCGCACCGGCATGTACTCAAACGGCACGCCCAGGACGCGGGCGTTCTCCTCGTCGAGGCGGTCGTTGGCGTCCACCGAGTAGTTGCGGCGCCGCAGGCCGCGGCCGACCACCTGCTCGCACAGCAGCTGCGAGCGGAACGGCCGCAAGCCGACGATGTGCGTGACGGTGTTGGCGTCCCACCCCTCCGTCAGCATCGCCACGCTCACAAGGCAGCGAATGTCGCGCCCCGGCGGGTGCAACGGCCGATCCAGCTTGCGGGCCAGCTCCTCAAACCCTTCGGGCAACAGCGCCCGGCCCTGGAGGTCGCGCGGCCAGTCGGGCTTGCCCACCGTGTCCAGGACGAACCGTTGCCAGCGCTTGGCGTCGTCCTGGCTCGTCTCGTCCTGCTCGCCCGCCGATTGGTTGTCCACGCGGATCGTCACCGGCGCCTGTCCCGGCTGGTTCACCAGATCGGGCAGGTGCAGCGACGGCAGGTTGGCCGACGGCGGCCGATCGTCGGCGATCCATTCGTGAATCGCCCGCGCCAGCTTGACCGTGTTGCAGACGATGATGAACACCGGCGGCCGCGGGTCGTCGGGGTTGTTCCGGCGTTTGTGGAACGCCTCGGCCCATTCGCCGCCGAGGATTTGCAGCGGCGTCTGCGCGTAGCGCAGCACGGCCTCCGGCCGCGGCTGGCCGCGCGCGTCCAGCTCCCGGCCGCGGACCTGAGTGCGAACGTATTCCCAGATGTTGAAGTAGCGGGCGCGGTCCTGGCCGGCCGGGTCGCGGGCCGCGATTTGCGGGACCTTCACCATCCCCGATTCGATGGCGTCCGCCAGGCCGAAATCGCTCACCACCCACGGGAACGGCCGGTTTGTCTCCTGGCCCACCCGACCCAGGAAGTACGGCGTCGCCGACATGTCCACGCAAAAGTTGATCCGCCGCCCCGCCCGGTTGATGCGGTCCAGCCCCTCGATCCAGACCGTCGCCAGCCGTGCGTCGGCGTCGTCCAGCTCCTCGTCTTCCTCGCGGCCGCGCTGGCCCGGCGCCGTGCGGAAGCGGTAGGCGTGGTGCGCCTCGTCGTTGAACACGAGGATGTTCTGCTTCTGCGCGCCGCCGGCCGGCTGGTCGATCACGCGGCGAATCCAGGCCGTATCGCTTTCGACGTACTCCACCGCTTCGACCTGCACCGCCGTCAGCTCCCCGTCCGCGTCGCGCTCCTCGCTGCCGGGGACCACGCGCAGGCCGCCGCTCGCCGTCTGCGCCGCGAAGACCTCGGGACTGACCATGCGCCCCGACTGCCGCTTGCCGCGCTCCGTCCCGATGCGCAGCGTCTCGCGGGTGGGCCGCGGCTGTCCCATCCGGCTCACGCGGGCCGATTTGCCTTCGGCCGTCGCCGAGCGCAGCTCCAGCGTGTGCCAGTTGGCGACGACCACGCGGCCCTTCCTCAGGTCCGACATGTCCGCTTCCGGAACGAGGTCGCGGGTGCGGTAGAGGCTGGACTCGCCCCGGTCGGGGTCCAGCTCGCCGAGGCGGTCGCGGATGGTGACGGTGGGGCAGATTATCAGCACGAAATCGCTGAAGCGCGCGTCCTGCGGCGCCCGCACCTTGTTCAAGATGGACCACGCGGCCAGCATCCCCATGACCGTCGTCTTGCCGCCGCCGGTCGCCATCTTGCAGGCGTAGCGGCGCAGGGCCGTCGCCCCCGGCTGACCTTCCCGCGGCTCCGGCTCGTCGAGCGGGACCGAAATACCCTGAAGCAGGTCGGCCCGTCCTTCCACCAGGAAGAGGATCGTCTCCGCCGCTTCGATCTGCGCGAAGAACAGGCGCTGCTTGCGGCCCTCGCGGCGCCAGTGGCGCAGCAACCCCTGCGTGGCGGCCGTCGCCCCATTGTAGCCCGCCTCGCGCCACTGGCGGACGCGCTGGCGGAGCAGGTTGACCAGGCGCATCTCAAAGCCGGGCGCGTACTCTTTCGACTCCGCCAGGGTGTCGCCCAGCGTCCAGACCGCCCGGCGCTCCTGACGGTCGTCGCGCGGCGGGTAGACGATGGACGGCCGGCGGCCGGTGCGCAGCTGGGGCGATTCGCCTTCCTGGATGAACCAGTGACGTTGCGGCTCCGCAAAGGGGCTGTTTTGGATCGGCCCTTTGTCATTGATCGGGTCGGACGGCGGACTGGCGGCGTCGGCAGACATGGGCATCTTCCTTTCCTCGTACATCCTCGGTCCCACGCTCTGCGTGGGACCGCAAGGGTGCGACGCTCTGCGTCGCGTCTGATTACCTGGGGAGACGGGACGCAGAGCGTCCCGCCGCGCGGTTTTCAGAACAGCGTTTGGAACCCGGCCGCCTGAAAATGACGGTCGTTGGTGAACGCCTGCGTCAGGCCCAGGCGGCGCATGACGGAGAAAGAAATGTGATCGACGATCCCCGCCAGGCCGCAGTCGCCCCGCTCGTAGGCTTGCCAGGCCTCTGTCCAGTCCTGCGTGGTGGGTGTGACCACTTCTTTTCGCTGTTCCAGGAGCCGCCGCAGATCGCACACGTCGAGACGATAGGCGCGCCGGGCCGCGGCGTTGCCGCATTCCAGCAGGATGAAGGTCGTGGTCAAAAGGGCTGACCGCCGACTCTGGACTTGCCGAAACGCCGCCTCGGCTGCGGCGTGCCACTGGTCGGCCGTGTCCCACAACGCCAGCAGCCCCACCGTGTCGAGGAAAACGGCGTTCATGGCTGGTGCTCGTCATGGCGAGCGGCCACGTCGTGTTCGCCGGAATCGAAACGTCGGCCCAGGAGGGCGTACACGTCGTCCAGGCTGGGCGTCCCCGAACCCTGGTGGACGGCGCGCACTTCGACTTCGACCTCGCAGGGATCGGGCAGATCCACCGGCTCGGTGGGGCGGAACAGGCCGTTTTCAAAGACGGCGCGGATGGTTTTTGACATGGACAGGCTCCTGTTCACGGTCTTGAGCCGCCGAACATTATACCTCACGCCGTCATCCTGACAGGAGGGGAAAATCGGCCTCCCCGGCCTCCCGGCCTCCTCGGTCCCACGCGCACCGTGGGACCGATGGGCTGCCAGGAGCTATCCGTTCTCCCCATTTCGCTTCTTCGCCCCCGCCAGCGCCTTCACCACCAGCAGCTCGTTGCCCCGCGCGTCGATCACCTTCACCGCCGCTTGCTTGTGGTCGCCGGCGTCGAACGGCTCGCTCACCGTGCCGGCCAGATGCTCCCATACGCTCTCGTTGAACTCGCCGCGCAGCGACCGCTTGAGGTTGTCCCACGCCTGCGTCCGCGGGAAGAACACCTGGCAGGCGTGGAAACACGTGCCGTTGTAGTCCGTGTCCAGCATCCACATCGGCACGTCGGCCGCCCCGGCCGATTCCGCCTTGTTCAGCACCGGGTCGAACACGTCCACGCCGCGCAGCGCCACGCGCCAGCGGCCGTCGGCCGTCGGCCGTCTGGTCCAGCGCCACGTCCGGCAGGCCGGAGACGCTGAACACCTGGCTCGAACGCATCGTCTTGAGCAGGTCGCCCATGAGCAGGTCCTGCGTGGCCGCCACGTAGGTGACGGGCAGGTCGCCGTCGCGGTACGAATCGGCCAGGCTGCGGGCGTGCGGGTCGATGCCGAAGCCGACGAGGTAGAGCTGCGCGTGGCCGCGGGCGCGGGCGTCCCGCGCGGCGTTGAGGACTTGCATCTGGCCGATGGGGCTGTCGGCCTGGCCGAAGCTGAAGGCGACGCGCCGCCCCTGTTCATCGACCGCCTCGGCCGCCAGCAGGCCGGCGCCGCGGAGCCGCTGGATCTGCGTCAGCGGGCGCTTTTCGTTGCCCGGCAGATGCAGCACCGGGCTGGCCGTCAGGGCGCGGAACAGCCGTTCCTCGGTCGGCAGGTCGTCCTCGGCCGGCGCCGCCGGCGGCTCGTTCAGGTCCCGCGCCGGCGCCATCGTCGCCTCGACGGTGAACGGCCCCGTCACGCGGACGTAACGGTCGTTGACCTCGGGCCGGTCCACCAGGGTGACGGTTTCCGGCGGCTCGTTGTTGGCGATGCTTTCCAGGGTGACGTGCGGCACCAGGCCGCCGACCTCCTCGCCGCGGCGGTTCTGCTTCCGCTGGATAGACGAAGCCGCCGGCGGGGCCGCGTTCCTCGTCCATCAGCTGGTAGTAGGGGAAGGTGGCGGTGAGCAGCCGTTGCCGGGCCAGGGCCAGCGGGACGCGGGACACGTCCATCGTGATCCAGCGGCGGCCCCACTGCTCGGCGACGTAGGCCGTCGTGCCGCTGCCGCAGGTGGGATCCAGCACGAGGTCGCCGGGGTCGGTGGTCATCAGGATGCAGCGCTCTATGATGCGCGTATTGGTCTGAACTGCGTACAGTTTAGGATCTGAAAAGCCAGATGTAACGGTGTCCTCCCAGAAGTTAGTTAAAGGGAAGACCGGGAAATCACCGAGAAAGCGGACGTACCGGAGGGTATTTCCAACAGCCATTAGTCGCTTCGCGGCCTTCAGCCTTTCCATGCCCTCCATGCCTGTCTTCCAATACCCCTTATTCGGACGAAACACCCGTCCGTCGAACTGTACTGGGAAGTCGCCTGGCGGCCTTTGACTCGTCAAATTGTCATGACAGAATAGCCGCGCCTTTCCCATCAGGTCGTTTGGATCCTCATTGGATTTAAGACTTCGACGGTCGCCGTTTTCGCTTTCTACCCAAGTGTATTGGCTCGCTCCGACGCCCCCGGCCGCTTTTGTAAAGTAGATTTGCCGATATTTAAGCGTTCTCAGATCGCGGGCGTACCAAAGCAAATAGTCGGATACTGTAGGAAGAAGATCGCTTGAGGCGCTGCTGGTTTTCTTAACCGTAATAAGGTTGACGAAATTCTCCTCCCCGAACACCTCATCCATCACCTCCCTCACATGATGCACATTCTCGTCGCTGATCTGCACGAAGATGCTGCCGCTGGGGTGGAGCATCTCGCGGCAGAGCATGAGGCGATCGCGGAGGTAGCCGAGGTAGCTGTGCAGGCCGAGTTCCCAGGTGTCGCGGTAGGCCTGGACGGTCTCCGGCTCGCGGCTCAGGTCGGCGTCGTCGTTGTGCTTCACGTCGCGCTTGCGGACGAACGGCTGGAAGTTGCTGCCGAACTTCACGCCGTAGGGCGGGTCCATATAGACCATCTGCACCTGGCCGCCCAGCCCCTGATACTCCTTGAGCGACTGCATGACCAGCAGCGAATCGCCGAGGATCATGCGGTTGACCCATTTGTCCCGGAACTCGTAGGCGCGGAGCTGCTCGCTCAGCGGACGTTGCGGATCGCCGAACAGGTCCATCTGCACCGGCTTGCGATGGCCGCGCAGGGTCTCGAAGACGGCGCGGGTGGACAGGCGCTCGTGGACGAACAGCGGCTGGGTGGGTACGTCGAGGGTGGGCCGTTCGTTCTTGCCGTGCCAGCCGAGAAAGGGCCGCGACAGGCGGCGCAGCTCCTCGGCGGCGGCCCTGGCGTCTTCGAGGGAGGTCGCGTTGAGGATGCGGGCGATGAGGCTCTCGCCGCGGGCGCGGGCCGGGTTGTCGGGGTCGAATTCCAGCTCCGGCGGCAGGGCGGAATCGCGGGCGTACTGGCCGGGGGCGCGGCGCGGATGACGGCGGAGGAACTCGTCTTCGAGGCCGACTTCGGGGGTGCCGGTCGCCGGTTCGGAGTGGCGGAAGTCGCGGTGGGTGGGGACGGCGGACGCGGCTTTGCGCGGTTGGCGGGCCATGACGGGACCTCGGCACGGAAGGCGTTGGGGGACGGAAGCTCGTGGCATCCTAACGCGCCGCCGCGCCGTTTGCTACTGCTTGGCGTCGCGGATTTGGGCCGATGTCCGCCCCGCCGTAAACGGCGGGGCTACAGGCCGAAGCCCCGTGAACGGGGCTGAATGGCGCCGCAGCCCCGTTCACGGGGCTTTTGGTTGCAGGCCCGGCGTTTAGGCGAGCGGCAGCAGGAAGGATAGCCGTAGCCGCATTCGCCAGAATGCGGGCCGACAGCCATTCACCCGCATTCTGGCGGCAGCAGGAAGGATAGCCGTAGCCGCATTCGCCAGAATGCGGGCCGACAGCCATTCACCCGCATTCTGGCGAATGCGGCTACGGGTAAGGTATTTCCCGCCCCTCGCCTTACGCCGGGCCGTCCCCGCCACGAACGCTACGGGCTGCGTCGGAGGACGACGCACAGGAACTCATGGCTGTCGCTGGGGGGGAAGGCCTGGGGCCGCTCGGTCGCTCCCGGCTGGGCGGGGCACCAGACGAGGTGATCGCCGTCAATGGCGTAGATGCAACGGGCGGTGAGGCCCTTGTAAGGCGCGGGGCCGTCGGTGACGGCCATGTCCATCGCCTTGGGCTTCTTGGTCGGGGCGAGGTCGAAAGTCCCTTCGTACACGTCGCCGTTGTTGAAACGGGCGGTGAAGTGGTCGCCGTGGACGGCGAGCTGCACCTTGCGCCGGCCGGTGACGAAATGCCAAACGCCTTGCAACCGTTCCCGATCGCGGGCGGCCGCCGCCTCTTTCGGGTCGGCGTCGTTCAGCAGCACGGGCATGGCTCGATCTCCTTGGGAGGAAGGATGAATCATCGGGGGCGCTGCGGATTGGGCGGGATTGGCTCCGTGCCCGATCGCATCGGTTCCCGGCGTTCCGGCCGGGCGCCGCGGGACGGCGACGTCCCACGTCTCTTCTCATGCCGTGGCGTTTGCGCGCCCAGAATGGCGTCGGCGGCGCGCCTCCTCAACTCACTTTTAGTAATAAGCGGTTTGCCGCTCCGCTGCAATGAAAAAAATTATCTTAGCCGACCCAAATGGTTCGGTTCAGCCGTTACGCTGTACCGGATAGGAAATATGGGCGGCGCGACGGCCGCGGCCGCGGGACGCCGGGTGAGAGTGCATCACTTGTCTGAAAGTTTGTCCCGGAAGGGAGTCGAACACGGCTGACACAGCCGTGGCACACAGGAAACCTCAGTGTGCCACGGCTGTGTCAGCCGTGTTTTAATGGCTTAGAGCCTATCCCAAAACCCGGTCGGAGGGTATAATATGAGTAGCCACTTATCTACCGAACTGGAGCAGAGTCATGGCCGCTTCTCGTGAAACGGTTGTCGATACTTTCCGTATCCCGGACGCCCTCTGGGAACGCATCGAACCCCTGTTGCCCAAGGTGCGCCGCTCCCGCAAGGGGGGACGGCCGCCTTTGCCCCAACGCCAGGTGTTGGATGGCATTTTCTACGTCCTGCGTACCGGCGGCCACTGGAAGGCCGCCCCGCCCGAGTTCGGCTCCGGCAGCAGTCTGCACCGCTACTTCCAACGCTGGCAAAAGCGGGGGCTGTTCCGCCAGCTGTGGCAAAAGGCCTTGCACGAGTACGACGACAAGGTCGGCATCGACTGGGAATGGCAGAGCCTGGACGGGACCATGACCAAGGCCCCGCTCGGGGGGAAAAAAGACGGGCAAGAACCCCACCGATCGGGCCAAAAAGGGCACGAAGCGTTCGCTGCTGACGGACGGCCGCGGCGTGCCGCTGGGCCTGGAGGTGGCCGGGGCCAACCGGGCCGACATGAAACTGGTCGAAGCCACCCTGGACAGCATCCCGATCGAGCGACCCGAGCCCACGCCGGAGAAGCCACAGCACTTTCTGGGGGACAAGGGGTATGACTACCCCTCGGTGCGGGAGCTGGTGGCCCGCTGGGGTTACACAGCCCACATCCCGGTCAAGAAGCGCCGGGGGGCCAAGGCGGAGCCGAGGGAGAAGATCCCCGGGTATCGGGCGCGGCGCTGGGTGGTGGAGCGGACGCATAGTTGGATGAACCGCTTCCGACGACTGTTGATCCGCTGGGAGAAAAAAGTCCCCAATTACAAAGCCTTCCTCCACTTCGCCTGCGCCTGGATCACCTGGAGGGCGGCAGGGGTTTTGGGATAGGCTCTTAGGCGAGCGGCAGCAGGAATGATACCCGTAGCCGCATTCGCCAGAATGCGGGACGACAGCCATTCACCCGCATTCTGGCGAATGCGGCTACGGGTAAAGTATTTCCCGCCCCTCGCCTTATGGGACAGACCCTGAGGACGGATCGATGGACGCCGGCAGCCCCTCCGCGTAACTCGGGTAGCGCGGCGCCACGCCCAGCTCCTCCCGCATCCGCCGATTGACGATCCGGCGATTGACCCGATCCGCCGCGGCGCCCTCCACGGGCGACGGGAACCACGGCGGCGGCGCCCCGAGCAGCTGGGCCATCCGCGCGTAGAAGTCGCGGCGCCGCACCGGCCGATCGTCGCAGACGTTGCAGACGGTCCCCGGCCGGCCGCGTTCCAGGGCGGCCGCGACGGCGGCGGCCCCGTCCTCGACGTGGATGAGGTTCAGCCACTGTTCCGGGTCGCCGGACAGGGCTTCGCCGGCGCGCACGTCCTTCTCCCGAATCAGCCTTCCCGGACCGTAAATGCCCGCGAAGCGGAGGACCACGGCGCCCGGCCGGCGTTCGCGGAGCAGCCGCTCCGCCTCCAGCACCACGCGGCCGGATTCCGACGCCGGTTCCGTCGCCGCCGTCTCGTCCACCGCCTCGCCGTCGCGCTGGGCGTAGACGCCGGTGCTGGAGACGTGGACGAACCGCCCCTGTCCCTCCAGCGCGTCCAGGACGTTCGCCAGGCCGTCCACGAACACCGTGCGCATGTCGGCGCCGGCCGCCCGGTCGAAGCCGACGGCGCAGACCACTTCCTGCGCGGCCGGCAGCGCCCGCAGACTGTCGGGATCGTTTACGTCGCAGAGAACAGGTTGGAGTCCGAGGCGCTGGAACTCTTCGGCGCGGAGAGGGGAGCGCGTCGTGGCGAAGACGCGCCGGCCGGCGGCGCGGCGGAGGGCGGCCACGCGGCGGCCCAGGTAGCCGCAGCCGATCACCAGCGTGTCGGACATGGCCGGCGCTTTCGCGGTCGTCACTCGCCCTTGCCCTTGCCTTCCAGCAGGCGGTTGAGGCGCTCGGTCATCTCTTCCTCGGCGGCGGCGGTCCAGGTGAAGTCGTGCGGCGGTTTGAAGCCGCCCTCGCTGGTGAACGCGGCCGTCGGGGCGGGGCACAGCGACAGGACGCCGAGCGTGCGGCCGCGGACGCCGATCTCGAAGCCGCTGACCTGGGCCAGGTCGGCCACGTCGAGCGTGCCGGGAGCGATCATCGTCGGGCCGTCGGTGATGAGGATTTCCTGTTCCTGCAACAGCGGCGGCTGCACCGCGCCGGGAACCTGGGCGGCCACGCGAACCGGGCACAGGCCGGCCATGCCCGGCTCGGAACTGCTGACCAGGAAGCACGGTCCCAGCCGGGCCAACCCTTCCAGCGGCGGCGCCTGGCGGGCCAGGCGCACCGGCCCGTCGGGCGCCTGAACCACGAAGCGCGTGTCCGAGAGGCGCAGCGAGCGGCGGAAGTGGTTCTGCGAAATGGCCCGCAGGCGCTGCGTCGCCAGCGGCCGATCGCCGAGGAACCACGTCGCCGTCCACGCCCCGATGCGCCGCGGATGCCGCCGCGGCATGACGGCGACGAGGGCCTGACGCCCCGCCAGCTGCGAACTGCACAGCCGGGCCGGCGTCCGGTGGACCGCCCCGCCGCGCTCGCAGCGGAACTCGACCGCCAGGTCCATGTCGAGAATCGGCGCGAGGCTGGTGGGGCTGAGCAGGACGGCGTTGGCCAGCAACCCACGGCACTGGCTGGCGACGAAGGTCTGGCAGGCCACGTTGTCGCTGCCGACGCGGACGAACAGCGTGGACAGTTGCAGCCGGAGGTTTTGCAAAAACTCCTCGCGGCCGAGGAACGGCAGCGTCAGCTGGCCGAGGACGTGGTTGCGGTAGAGGATTTCGGCGGCGACGGTTGAGGAAGGGGGCGGCAGACGGAAGAGGATGGCGTAGCGCTCGTCGCCCTCCTGCCGGCGGAGCTGCTCGGCGGCGATCGGCGGCTGGCCGGGCAGGCGGAGGAGGAAATCGCCTTTGCGCCGGCTGGCGCTGGGCGGCAGGCGCAGGAGGGCCTCGACCAGGACGGCCTCCGCATTCCACGGAATGGGTTGGTCGTGCAGGGTCAGGCCGGCTTTTTCATAGCTGTAGTGCAGAGCCTGCGGCTGGGGGCTGATCCGGTACAGCGGCCAGAGATCATTCATGGCCCAGTCGCGCCAACGCTTCACCCAGAGCCACATCGAGATCCTCCACGGAGGACGGCGCGGCCGGCGGTCCGCAGATCAGACAGTCGGCCGCGCGCGGCACACGGAAGCGGTAGGGCCGGAAGGCCTCCTCGAACACGTCCGGCGCCCGCTGCAGGGCGAGCAACAGACTCGTGAAGCCGGGGGCGTAGGTTTTGGGTTCCCCCAGCAGGGCGAGGGTCACCAGCGCGTGGAGAGAGGCGATGGCGTGGATCGACGCCATGCTCGCGGGGACGGTGGTTTCCGGCACGGCGCCTCCGGGGTTGGCGTAGTCCGGCGGCGGGCTGTTGTCCACCACGACCGTGCGTTGCAGGTGGCCGGCGACGCAGCCGTAACAGGGTCCTCCGGGCGCGAACCAGTGGACGAAGCCGCCGATGCCGCCGCTCAGCACTTCGCCGAGCGTCCAGGGTTTGGCGTGGCGCCGCATGAGGGCGTCCCAGTGGAACTTGGCCGGCTCGTTGTCGGCGGCGCATACGCCAATGTCGGCGGACGCGACGGCGTCGCCGATATCGGCCTGGCGTTCACGGTCCATCAAGTCGCAGACGAGGAGGCGCACTTCCAGGTCGGGCCGGCGTTCCTGGAGCCAGCCCGCGGCGAGATCGGCCTTGCGCTGACCGACCGCGGAGCAAGGAAACAAATGGCGCTCGACATTGTGGGGTTTGTAGACGTCCGGCTCGATGAGGGTGACGCGCGTGATGCGCGGGTCGCGGCAGACCATGTCCAGCACCGGCATTCCGCCGCTGCCCGCGCCGACCTGGACGAGATGGGCCATGCCTACCCTCCGCAAGAAGACTCGCCGTCAAAACGTCGGGTGCCGGGTGCCATGCTTTCGCGGCCCTCCCCGACTTACCCGGTGTTCCGCGGCGTGCCGGGCCGCGAAAGCATGTCGTCCCCGACTTCATGCTTTCGCGGCCCGGCACATCGAGGGAGATGCAAGGCGTCGCTGGAGGCCGCGAAAGCATGGCACCCGGTGCGGGTCGCGGCAGACCATGTCCAGCACCGGCATTCCGCCGCTGCCCGCGCCGACCTGGACCAGATGGGCCATGCGGTCGCCCCTCCATTCGTCGCGCCTCGCGCTCCCCTATCGGGTCGCGGCTAAACGCAAAAACTATTTCGCCTCCGGGAGCGGCCATTCCCCCGTTTCGTGCCAGATCTCATAACACGCCAGCCAGCGCCAAGCCGCCTGGATGGCGAAGATGCAGGTGAAGCGCGCCGGATCCCAGCGGCTGGTGGCGCGGGTGCTGCCCTGCCGCCACAGGCAGAGCGTCTGGCCTTCCAGCAGGTGCGGACAGTGTTTCAGGGCCGTCAGGACGCGCGTCTCCGGCGGCACCGTGGGATAACTGCTTACCAGCCGGGTCTCCAGCTGGTAAACATTGTGCCCGGGTTTGAGGCAGTAGCTGAGTACCAGCGCCCCGCCGACGCGGTGGACGCGGATACGGAAGGCGGGGTCGCGGCCTTCATTGTACCGCTCGACGACCGGGATCTCGATGGTGAGCAGGCGGCGCTTGCCGGCCTCGCTGTCGAGAAGACTCATGGCCGAAATGATGAATGATGAACGATGAATGATGAATTGTCTTGATTCATCGTTCATCGTTCATCGTTCATCGTTCCTCTCAGTAGTGGCACGGGACCGAGCGGATGGCGTTGATGACCTCCTCTTCGGGCACTTCCTCGGCGGCGCCGGCGAAGCCGGTGTCGCGGCGGTTCATGAGGATGGCGCGGTCGCTTTCGGCGTTGCCGCGGAGGGCGTTGATGAGCTGCCGCCGCTCCAGGTCGTTCAGGGGACGGAAGTCCATGATCAGTACTCCTCTCCGGGAACCAAGAAGGACAGGACGACTCCGGCACACAGCCGAAATCTTCTCACCCTCACTCACGGCCGGCCAGTTCCGCGAGCAGCTGGTAGACGCCGCGGTCGATTCTGTCGTCGTTGACGTCGGCCACGGCCAGTTCGCCGCCGCGCAGCACGTGGTAGCGAACTTCCTTCCGTCGAACCATCACGCAAACGGCCTCGCCGCCGACGGCCAGGGGCAGGGTGAGCATCAGCCCCGGGCCGTGTTCATCGTTTGTCGCCTCGAACCGGACGCCCCCAACCTGTCGATACAGGAAGTCGATGCGCCGTGCATGGGCCTCCAGCGTCGGCCAGAGAGGATGCAAAGGGCGCGCCAAGTCAGGACCGATTGTCAGCTCCAGGGGCATCGGGCGATAGTCCGAATCGCCGCGGCCCAATGCGTACCATGAGAATCGCAAATCTCCCAGACACTGGACGTTGGGCTTGGGCTGATGGGCGAACAGCGTCGGGGCGCCGTCGGGGCCGTCGGCGGTCCCGATGGCGAACAGGCCTTCGCCGCCCCGCAAACCGGCCACCCATTCGCTGTCGCCGTGAAAATCGCCGTCGCTGGGGTGGCGCAGACTGCCGGGGTGCGTATGGACCACCCCCACGATGGTCAGCCGCCGCTCCTTCTGCCGGACGATCCGATAGGCGACCGCCTGGGCCTCGCTGTTGAAGCGGACGTGGGCGACGCCGGCGTCGGCCTCGGCGCCGGCGGGGAGCGTGGCGAGGACCACAGCCTCGTCGGCCGCCCGCAAACCGAGCAGCACCCAGCCTGTTTCCTCATCGCCGCGGGCCTCCGCCCGATGCGCGGCGTACTCCTCGAAGAGCGTATGGGCGACGCCGTCGCAGAGAAGCACCCGGCGGAGCGGTGAGTAGGAAATCGCCGCCGGGGGAGGACCGATCAGGGGCGCCGGCAGCCGCCGCGTCCGCCGCAGCGAGCGCTTCGCCGTGTCGAGCAGCTGGAAGGCCGTGCGTTTCAGCACCTGCCACATGGGTCCGCGTCCTTTTCCGCGGGCGGCGACGCTGTCGTCCGGAGGCGTGCCGTGGGGAGAGCCGGCAGTGCCGGGGCGGCCTTCAGAGCTGCTTCGCCTCTCCTGTTCCTATTCGTCATCATACCCGGATGGGTTCGGCGAGTCAAAGTTAGTGGATGGGTTAGCCGCGACGCGCCAGCGGAGCGCTTGGGGGTAGAGCGCTCCGCTGGCGCGTCGCGGCTAACCCATCCGCGATTTCTGCTGGCGTCCCGCCCCGCTTTCGCGCATCATCATAGCGACACGCCCTCCGCTTCCCTCCCAGGAGCCGTCGATCATGTCCGTCATGGACCGCCGCCGTTTCCTCGCGGCCGGAGCGCTCGGCGCCGCCGGCCTCGCCGCCACGCCCGCCGCCGAACCATCCGCCGCCAAAGACGAGGACAAAAAGCCGAAATTCCGCCTCGGCCTCGTCACCTACAACCTCGCCGCCAACTGGGACCTGCCTTCTCTGCTGAAGGCATGTCAGGCAACGGGCGTCTCGCCGGTCGAATTGCGCACCACTCACAAGCACGGCGTCGAGCCGTCGCTGGGGCCGGACCAGCGCAAAGAGGTCAAGAAACGCTTCGCCGACGCCGGCGTGGACATTTGGGGCTGCGGCAGCGTCTGCGAGTTCCAGAGCCTTGACCCCGCCGTCGTGCAGAAGAACATCGAGACGTGCAAGCAGTTCGTGCAGCTCGTCGCCGACATCGGCGGCAAGGGCGTCAAGGTGCGGCCCAACGGCCTGCCGGACAAGGACGCGATCCCCAAGACGCTCGACCAGATCGGCAAGGCGCTGATCCCTTGCGGCGAGGCGGCCGAGGGCGCCGGGATCGAAATCTGGGTCGAGGTCCACGGCCAGGGCACGGCCCACCCGCCCTATATGAAGACGATCATGGAGGCGTGCGGCCACCCCAAGGTCGGCCTGACCTGGAACTCCAACCCCCAGGACGTGCAAAACGGGTCCGTCGCGGAGTATTTCAAGCTGTTGTGGCCGTGGATACGGTCATGCCATATCAACGAACTCTACAAGGACGCGGCCGGCGTGTATCCTTACCGGGAACTGTTCCGCCTCTTCCGCGAGAACGGCTACGACCGCGTCACGATGTGCGAGGTCGGCAAAACGCCGCCGGACCTGGACTCGGGAATCGAACTTTTGCGGTACTACAAGGCGCTATGGAGCGAGTTGAACCGGGCGTGAGGCAGCCGCTGATGAGTCGGCCTCCACAGGATCAAGCGCGTGCGCTGCGTCACGACGGCCGGCCGCGCCGCTTCCTGGTCCACCGGCCGGCCGGGCGCGACGACGGCGCCCCGCTGCCGGTGGTGGTGGTGCTGCACGGCACCGGCGCCACCGCCTCGTGGACGCTGGGCGACACCGGCTGGGCCGACAAGGCCGACCGCGAGGGTTTCCTCGTCCTGGTCCCCGACGGACTGCGGCCCGACCTGGCGAAGCCGCCGCACTTCGTCGATAACCCGCAAGTCTGGAACGACGGCTCGCCGAAGCTGGTCCCCAACGAGCCGGAGGGCGACGACGTCGGCTTTCTCGACGCCATGCTCGACGCGGTGGGCCAGGACGCCGCCGTGGACCCGCGGCGGCTCTACGTGACCGGCTTTTCCAACGGCGCCGGCATGGCCTTCCGGCTGGCGGCGGAGCGGTCGCGGCGCTACGCCGCCGTGGCGCCGGTGGCCGGGCATTGCTGGCTGACCGACCCGCGGCCGGAGCGGCCGACGCCGACGCTGCTCCTGGCCGGCGGCGACGACCCGTTGTTCCCGCTGGCCGGCGGCCAAATCGGGACGCCGTGGGAAAGCGGCCCCGTCTCTCGGCCGCCGCTGGATCAGACGCTGCGCCGCTGGGCCGCTGCCCTCGGCTGTCCGCCGGGGCCGCCCGTGGAGCGTGAAGAAGACGGCGTCCGCACCCTCGCCTTTCCGGGGTGCGAAGGAACGGAGTTCACCGCTCGCATCATCCGCGGCCTCGGCCACCACTGGCCCGGCGGTCGCGGCCAGTTCAACCCGAGGCTGGCTGGCCGGCCGGCCGACCGCCTGATCGCCAATGATGTCATTTGGGAGTTTTTTAAGAGACATCCCCTGCCGTAAATGAGAGTGGCGAGTGGCGAGAGAAGACAAGAAATCCGGATCGGTCTTTTCTCGCCACTCGCCACTCGCCACTCGCCACTCGCCACTCGAAAGGAGACGCCATGAAACGATTCCTCTCCCTTCCGCTGATTCTTGTCACGGCGGCCCTGGCCGGCGCCGCGACCCCCGACGACGAGAAGGCCGGCCCCAACGACAACAAGCCGCCGGAGGGCTTCACCGCCCTGTTCAACGGCAAGGACCTGAAAAACTGGAAAGGCCTGATCGAAATCAACAAGCGGCCCACGGCGTGCGAGGACCTGCTGAAGATGCAGATCGAGGCCGACGAACTGGTCCTGCCGCACTGGGGCGTCCAAAACGGCATCCTGTTGCACGACGGCAAGGGCAATAACCTGCAAACCGTGAAGGACTACGGCAACTTCGAGTTGTACGTCGATTGGAAGATACCGCCCAAGGGCGACAGCGGCATCTACCTGCGCGGCAATCCGCAGGTGCAGATTTGGGAATCCGACACCCTCGCCGACAACCTGGCGGAGGATCGCGGCAAGGGTTCCGGCGGCCTGTGGAACAACGCCAAGGGAAGCAAGGGCAAGCAGCCGCTGCTGAAGGCCGACAACCCGACCGGCGAGTGGAACACCTTCCACATCATCATGATCGGCGACAAGGTGACGGTGTTCCTCAACGACAAGAAGGTCGTGGACGACGCGCCGCTGGCGAACTACTGGGACAAGGGCAAGCCGCTGCCGTCCACCGGCCCGATCGAGCTGCAGCACCACGGCGATAAACTGTGGTTCAAAAATATCTATATCAGGGAACTCCCGGCGGACGCGCCGCCCGGCAATGACAAGTGAGTCGGACGGACTCCGCGCGGATTCCGTCGCCCCGGCTGATGCCCCGGACTCGTGAGTCCGGGGCATACGGTGCGCCAAGATCCGCGTGCGTGCCCGCTGCCAGCCCGGCGCATTGACGCTCCCCCGCCCGACAAGCTATACTGAATCACCTCATCCCGACCGCCCTGGAGGAGATCCGGCGCCGGGCGCAACGCCGCGGCGTCACCTGGAGTCGTCATGTCCCCGGACCCCTTCACCAAAGGGCCGCAACGCTCCGTCCGGATCGGAAAATACCATGTCGTGGCCCACCTCGCCACCGGCGGCATGGGCGCCGTCTACAAGGCTTACGACACCGAGGCGAAACGCGACGTCGCCCTGAAGGTGCTGACGCCGGAGATGGCGGCCAAGCCGATCATGATCGAGCGCTTCCGCCGGGAGGCCAAGAACGCCAGCAAGCTCCGCCATCCCCACATCGTCCAGGTGTATGATTTCGGCGAAGCAGACGGCTGTTTCTTCATTGCGATGGAGTTCGTCGAGGGCATCGACCTCAACGAGTACGTCGAACGCAAGGGGCCGCTCGACCCGGAGGAGGCGCTCCGCCTCATCACGCAGGCGACGAAGGCCCTCGACCACGCCCATCGGCAGGGCATCATCCACCGCGACATCAAGCCGTCCAATTTCCTGGTCACGCGCAAGAAGGGCCGGCTCATTGTCAAGCTGACCGACCTCGGCCTGTCGCGCGAGGCGCGGGCCGAGGAGTTCCGCGTCACGCGGGCCGGCACCACCGTCGGCACGGTCGATTACATCTCGCCGGAGCAGGCACGCGACAGCGGCACGGCCGACATCCGCAGCGACCTCTATTCGCTCGGCTGCACCTGGCATCATCTCCTCGCGGGCAAGGCGCCGTTCGCCGAGGGCGGCCTCGCCGAGCGGCTGAACAAGCACCTCAACGTCGATCCGCCGGACCCGCGCACGGCCAACCCGCGCGTCTCGCGGGCCACCGCGGCGGTGCTGCGCCGCCTCCTGGCCAAGCGCCCCGCCGACCGCTACCAGACGCCGGCCGAGCTGCTCAAGGACCTCGCCGACCTCGTGGGCGGCAGCGCGCCGACCGGCCGGCGGGCTTTGCTCCTCGGTCTGCTCAACGACGACGAAGGCCCGGCCGACGCCGCGCCGACCGCCGCGCTCGCTTCCACGAAAACGCGGGCCGACCGCCGCGGCCGCCGCTCCTCCTCCGCCGTCAAGGCCCGGACCACTGACCCGGCCCCGCGCAAGCCCGCTCCCACCGCCCGCTGGTACATCCTCGGAGGCGCCGCGGCCGCGCTGCTGGTCGCCGTCGTCGTCGCCGTGGTGCTGGGGCAGCGCCTGCACGCCCATAATCCCGATCCGACGCCTCCTGAAACAGCCGCCGTCGCGCCGCCGCCGGCCGCTGCCACTCCGCCCGGACCAGGGCCGCAGGAAGTGAAGCCGCCGGATAAGCCACCCGACAAGCCGCCGGATAAGCCACCCGACAAGCCGCGCTGGCCGGTCCTGGACCCGACGGCCGCGCCGGTGGACGCCGCTGAACTTCGCAAGACCATCGAGCAGCCGTGGGCCGGCCAGTTCCAGCGGCCGGCGGACGCCCCGGTCTTCCACGTCGCCCGCGCCCCCTCCCTTCCCTCCCCCCGCGGGTGGGGGAGGGTGGGGTGGGGGGGCCGGGGATGCTGTACCCCACCCTGGCCGCCGCCGTCGCCGCCGCGCCGGCCGACCGCCTCAGCGTCGTCGAAATCGACGACGACGGCCCTCTGTTTGAGATTCCCACCGCCTTCGCCGATCGTTCCTTGATTATTTGCCCCGGCCCCGGCTTCCGGCCGCTGATCGTTTGGGACCTGCCGCGCTCGCAAGCCGACGCCGGCAAACCCGCCCTCATCACCGTCGAGCGCGGCGGGCTTCGCCTGGAAAACCTCGACGTGGCCTGCGCCCTGCGCGACGCCAGCGGCGGCGGCCTGGCCCTGCTGGACGCCCGCGACGCCAATCTATGGGCGGACGGCTGCACCTTCTCGGCGTCCGGCAGGCCGCGCGAGCCCACGGTCGTGGCGCGCTTCCACGGGACGCGGCCCGACGCCGCCCTCTGCCGCTTCTCGCGCTGCTATCTCCGCGGCCCCGCTCTCACCGCCGTGGACGTGGACGCCCCCGGCGCTCGCGTGCTGTTCGACCGATCCTTGGTGGTCGGCGGCGAGGCGTCGCTGATCCAGGTCCGCGCGAGCGACGCCCGGGCCACCTTCCTCACGGTCGTCCGATCGACCCTGGTGTGCGGCCAAAACCTTCTGAACATCCGGCGGAGCGCGGACGCCGACCGCAAGCCGGCCGTCGTCGGGCTGGGCTGGGACAGCCTGCTCAGCCGGTCGAGCGATCAGGCGGACGGCGACATGGTCCGCGCCCCGACGGGCGACGGCGTCAACACCAGCGGCATGAAGTGGCAGGCGTTCAACTGCCTCTACGCCGGCTGGAAGAACCTGATGGCGGGGCCGGAGAACATCGGCGGGACCGACGCGGTCGGCTGGCGCGCGCACTGGGGGCGAGCCGAGGGCGACTCGGTTGTGCGCGACGCCTGGCCGTCGTCCAGCGAGGACCCGTCGGTGCTGCCCGCCTCCACCTACCGCACCGCCGCGCGCCGGTCGGCTTCGCCGCCACGGCCGCGCCCGACGGCCCGCTCGGCTGCGACCCGGACGACCTGCCGCCGACGCGGGACGACTGGCGCGCGCTGACGGCGGAGGCCTTCGTCATGCCGCCGTTCAATCCGATCACAGCCGATGCGGCGCCGGCCGTCAATCCCGCCGCCGCCGCTCTATATCACGGCGGCGCCATCGATCTGAGTCAACCGGATGTGGACCTCGGCGCCCTGCTGCGCGACTACGCGGAGCGGCGTCAGCTGGCGCCGTGCGTGGTGCTGCTGCTGTCCGGCCCCGGCGAACACCCTATTACGCCGTTCCACCTCCGCGGCTGCACGCTGGTGCTGTATGCGGAGCCACCGAAGGACGCCGCCGCGCCGGTGACGCTGACGTGGGCGGGTCAGGGGTCGGTCGGGCAGGACGGCCTGATTGAGATCGAGGACGGCGGACTCGACCTCATCAACGTCGGCCTGAAGCTGGCGGACTTTCCGGGGGCCGCGGCGCCCGAGTACGCGCTCCAGGTGCGCGGCCAGCTGCGGTTGTTCCGCTGCCGGCTGGAGGGGGGACAGCAGAACCTTTCCGATCCGTATTGTGGTCTGATCGATTTGCAGGGTTCCGGCGACCCCGCCTCGACGGCCGCCTGCGCCTCCGCGATCAACGAATCGGTGCTGGTTTCGGGCGGCGACGGCGTGCGGCTGCGCGGCGTCGGCGCCTGGCTGCTCCTGCGGCACAGCGTATTGGTCGCGGGCGGCGACGCCCTGCACCTCGATCCGGGTCCGAACTGGGCCGGCCGCGCCAACGCGCAATGCGTGCTGGACCATGCGACCATCGCCGCCCGCCGGTCGGTCGTCCACCTGGAGGACGCGGATCGTCCGACGGACGCGCCGCCGGCCGACCCGTTCGTGGTCCGCAGCCGCGCTGCGCCTTCCTGCATCCCTTCGCGGACAAACCGGGTCCGTCGGGGATGTTGGCCTTCGAGAAGTCGGCGCTGGCCCACGGCCTGCTGGTCTGGCAAGGCGACGGCGACGCCTTCGGCAAGCGGATGACTTTTGCGGCGGCCCCGGCTTCGGCGCTGCCGGACAAGGAGGAGGGGCGATCGGTGTGGACGCGGCTGTGGGGTTCCTACGGCGACGACCACCCGGCGGCCGACGTGACGCTGGTGAAGCTGTTCGACGCCGCCCCGTGGCCGCTCGACCGGCTGGCGCTGCCGAAGTCGAAGGAAGGCATGTCGCCCGGCGCCGACCTGGCGCAGCTCGGCCTGCTGAAGAAGCCGACCAAGCCCCGTTGACACGGTTCAAAGTTTCACCGCGGAGAACGCAGAGAACGCAGAGAGAAGAAAAAGACAAGCAAGGGAACGGTGCAATCCCTTTGGAACCATCTCTTGTCTTCTCTCCGCGTTCTCCGCGTTCTCCGCGGTGAATTGTCTTTTTTGGGACGACTCATGCGTTTCGCGCTCCTGGGAGACCACCCCGACGGACGGGCGGCGGCGGCCGCCCTCGCGGCCGGCGGCCGGCACGAGCTGACGGCCTACACCACCGCTGCCGACGCCGACCTGCGCCGCTGGGCGTCCGGCGCCCGCCGCGTCTCCGACACGGAAGAGGTCCTGGCCGACCCGGCCGTCGAGGCCGTGATCGTGGCCGGCCGGGCGGACGACCTGGCCGCCCAGCTTCGCCGCGCCTTGCAGTCCGAGCGACACGTCCTCTGCATTTATCCTCCCGGAGACACCCCCGATATCGCTTATGAAATGGACATGGTGCGCAAGGACGTGGGCCGCGTCCTGCTGCCGCTGCTGCCGGGGGCGCTGCACCCCGCCGTCCGCCGTCTGGCCGAGTTCATCCGGCGTCGCGGAAAGGAAGAGGCCGTCGCTTCGCCGGTCGGCGCCTTCCGCCTCCTCGAAATGGATCAGCCCGCGCCCGGCGGAACGGGCCTCCGGCCGACGTTCCCCGGCTGGGACCTGCTGCGCGCGCTCGGCGGCGACATCGCCGAGGTGTCCGCGCTGGCGGCCGGGGAACACGCCGAGACCGGCGAGCCGGTGCTGGCGTCGGGACGGTTCGAGGCCGGCGGACTGTTCCAGGCGACGTTCCTGCCGGGCCGGCCCAACGGCGAAACGCGGCTGGCCGTGGTCGGCGGCGGCGGCCGGGCGGAGCTGGTGTTCCCGGTCGGGTGGCAGGGGCCGGCCTTTCTGGACTGGACCGACGAATCCGGCGAATTCCGGGAAGAGGCGTGGGATGCGTGGGATCCGTGGCCGGCGTTGGCGGCGCGGTTCGAGTCGGCCGTGGCGGGCGAGGCGGGCTATCCCGGCTGGCTGGACGCCGTGCGCGGCCTGGAGCTGGACGACGCGGCCCGGCGCAGCGTTGAGCGGCGCCGCTCCTCCGTACTGGAGTATCAGGAGGCGTCCGAGGAAACCGGCTTCAAGGGCACGATGACGCTGGTTGGTTGCGGTCTGATCTGGGGGATGCTGATCCTTCTTGTCGTGTCGTACTGGGCGCCGCCGATCCGGTGGCTGATCGTCGCGCTGCTCGTGATCTTCCTCGCTCTGCAATTCCTGCGCTACATCATCCCGTCTCGGCGCGACAAACAGGGTTGACCGGCGCGTCTACGATTCGTCTTGGACCGCACCGGCCGCATCGCTACAATCCCGCCCGCTGTCGCCCTCGTTCGGAACAGGGAGGATACGGATGCGCAAGATACAGCGCTTTGGCTGGGCGGTCCCGGCCCTCGTTCTGTCGTGCCTGTCGGCCCGGGCGCAGCCCGCGTCCGCCGCGACGGCGAACGCCGCGGGAGTCGCCGCCCGCGTCAATGGACAGCCCATCCCCGAGTCGGCCGTGCAACGCGCCCTCGACCACGTGCCGCCCGCCAAGCGCGACGAGGCCCGCAAGGAAATCCTCGACCACATCATCGAAACCGTCCTGGTCGATCAGTATGTCCTGCAACTGCCGCAATTCACCGCTACCAAGGAGGAGATCGACAAGAAGGAGGAAGTCGTCCGCACCGAATTGCAGCAGCAGAAAAAGGACCTCGCCAAGTGGCTGGAGGAGATGAAATTCACCGAGGCGGAGCTGCGCCAGGAGATCGCCGCCGACGTTCGCTGGAACAAATTCTGCGACGCCGAGGCCACCGATGCCCGTCTCAAGCAACTCTTCGATTCCGAAATAGACGTTTTCAACGGCTCGCAGGTCCGCGCCCGCCACATCCTCTTGACGCCGGTCATGACCGACCCCAAGGCCATCGAGACGTCGGCCGGCCAGCTGCGCGGCATCAAGAAGGAGATCGAGGACCAGGTCGAGAAGAATATGGCCGACTGCAAGGAGACCGACCCGCTGGCGCGAGAAGCAGCGGCGGAAGCTGCTCGACGACGCCTTCGCCGAGGCGGCCGGCAAGTATTCCCAGTGCCCGAGCAAGACGCAGGGCGGCGACGTGGGCTACTTCCAGCGCTCCGGCAAGATGGTCGAGCCGTTCTCGAAGGCGGCCTTCGCGCTGAAGCCGTTCGAGATGAGCGACGTGGTGCAGACGCCGTTCGGCGTTCACCTCATTCTCGTCACCGACCACAAGGCCGGCTTCGTGGACGTGAAATACGAGGACATCAAGGACGACGTGAAGGACGAGTTCTGCGACCGGCTGCGCGATCAGGTGGTCGCCAAGGTCAAGCCGACCGCCAAGATCGAAATCCTGCCGGCGCCGAAATAGAATCGACCGTGGGGCAGGTTTCCAAACCTGCCGCATTGACGGCAGGTTTGGAAACCTGCCCCACGGGGGTCTTTCATGGGTTATTTGCTGCTCGGCCTGGTCCTGGTCGCCGGCTACCTGATCGGCGGCGTGCCGTTCGGCTGGCTCGTGGCGCGGGCGCGGCGTGGACATCCTGCGCCAGGGCAGCGGCAACATCGGAGCCACCAACGTCGGCCGCGTGCTGGGTCGGCGTTTCGGCGCCCTGGTGTTCGCGCTGGACTTCGCCAAGGGGGCGCTGCCGGTGCTGGCCGCCTCGTTCCTGCCGGAACAGGGCTTGCCGCCCCATTCCCTGCCCGTGGCCGCCGGCGCGGCGGCGTTCCTCGGCCATCTTTTCCCGCTCTATCTCCGCTTCCGCGGCGGCAAGGGCGTCGCCACCGGCGTCGGCGTCGTCGCCGTCCTGGCGCCGTGGCTGGCGCTGATGGTGCTGGCGGCCTGGGTCGTCATGCTGGCCGCCTCGCGCTACGTCTCCGCGGCCTCGCTGACCGCCGCCGTCTTGCTGTCCGCCCTCCGCCTGGTCCTCACCCCCGAGCCGTGGTCCCGCGACAACGTCGTCGTGACGGCATTCTGTCTTTTTGGGACCTTGCTCGTCTTCCTCCGCCACGCCGGCAATATCCGGCGTCTGCTCCACGGTTCCGAAAGCCGCCTCAAGGACACTCCCGCCATGCTCCTCTTCTCCAAAACGGTCCACGTTCTCACACTGGGCCTGTGGTTCGGCACGGTCGTCTTCTTCACCATCGTCGGCCTGCTCCTGTTCCAGACGTTCGATGAGAAAAGTCTCCCGGACAAGGAGCATCGGGAGCCGTGGTTCCCGCTGCCCGCCGAGTACAACCAGAAGCCGCCGAGCGACAGGTTCCCCGACCCGCTGCGCAAGGAACAGGGTTCGCGCGCGGCCGGCGCCGCCGTGGGGCCGATCTTCCCCTGGTACTACGGCATCCAGGTCGGTTGCGGCGTCGCGGCGCTGATAACGGCCCTGGGATGGTGGATTTGGCGCCGCGGGTCGCGCCTGAATGCGATCCGGGCGGTGCTGCTGGCGCTGGCGCTGGCGGGGGTGGGCGTCGGCTGGTGGATGGAACACGTCGTCGCCGACCTGCGCCGGCCGCGCGACGACCTGACCGACAAGGTGCTAAAGAGCGACAATCCCCCGCCGGAACTGGTGAAACAGGCGGAGGACGCCCGCGCCACCTTCGTCCAGTGGCATCTGGTCAGCCTGCTCGACAATTTCGCGGTGCTGCTTCTCGTGACGACGGCGATGGGGCTGGCGGCGCAGCTGCCCGCGCCCGCACCGCCCCCGCCGATCGCCGATCCCGAAAAGAAAATGGTTTAGCTGCGATTCGCAGAACCGCGCGGTTCTGCGAACCGCGGCTAAACGAACCCATGATTACTTCTTCGTCGGATCGGTTAAATCCCACAAGCGCAGCGTCGCGTCGGCCCCCACCGACGCCAACCGCGCCCCCCGCGCCGCGAAGACCACGCCCTGGACCCAGGCGTTGTGTCCCTCCAGCGTCTTGAGCGCCTGGCCGGTCGTCGGGTTCCACAGACGCACCGTGCGGTCCTTGCCCGCGGAGGCCAGCAGGGCGCCGCCGGGGTGGAACGCCAGCCCGGCGACGGCGCTGGTGTGGCCCGGCATCGAACGCACGAACTTGCCGTCGGCCGCCTGGAAGAGGTGAATGACGCCGTCGGCCCCGCCCAGCGCGATCAGCTTGCCGTCCGGGCTGAACGCCAGCGCCGTCACGATGTTCGCCGGCGGCGGCGGCGTGTTGGGCGGAGGCGGCGGCTGGGCCGGCACGTCGATCGGCGGCTTTCCCGATGCAATGTCCCAGATGCGGAGATGGCCGTCATAGCCGCCGGCGGCGACGGACTTGCCGTCGGGACTGAGGGCGACGGCCAGCAGCCAGTCGGTCGCGCCGGCCAGCTTCGGCCCCGGCGCACCCGTGGCCGGGTTCCAGAGATGGACGGCCCCGTCGTCGGCCGCGCCGGCCAGCACCTTGCCGTCGGCCGTCGCCGCCAGGGTGCGCACCGTCGCGCCGGCGTCGAGCGTCTGCACCGCCTTCTCTTCCGCCAGGTCCCACACCCGCACCTTGCCGTCCGCCCCGGCCGAGGCGAACAGGCCGCCGCACGCCGCAACGGATAAAACAGGTCCGTTGTGGGCGGGAATGGTGTGCGGCGCCGTGTCGCCGACGCGCACGCCCATCACCACGTCCTTGCGCCAGTACTGCAACGACCCCTTTTCGCAGCCGGCCACGACCAGGCCGCCTTCCTCCTGGCAGGCCACGGCCAGGCCGGGACCGTCCAAGCCGTTGACGGTCTGGTCGAGCCGCGCCTGCGCGGGATCGACGGCCGGCGGCGCGTCCGCCAGGGACGCAAACGCCCACACGCCCGCCGCGACCACGGCCGCGGACGCCGCACGAGTCGCACCCATGCCGCACCTCCCCGGCGCGGCGGGCTACGCGCGCCGCGCCGATTGAATGACCACGTCCTTGACCGGCACGTCGTCATGGCCGCTCTTGCGGCCGGTCGTGACGGCCTTGATCTTGTCCAGCACGTCCAGCCCCTCGACCACCTTGCCGAAGACGCAGTACTGGTTCTTGTCGAGGAAGTCGTTGTCCACCACGTTGATGAAGAACTGCGACGTGGCGCTATGAAGGTCGTTGGTCCGCGCCATGGCGACGGCCCCGCGCTTGTTCTTGAGGCCGTTGCCCGATTCGTTCTTGATCGTCGCCTTAGTCTTCTTCTGCGCCATGCCGGGCGTGAAGCCGCCGCCCTGGATCATGAAAGTCGGGATGACGCGATGAAAGATCGTGCCGTCGTAGAATTTCTCATCGACGTAGGCAAGGAAGTTGGCCGTCGATATCGGGGCCTTGTCGCCGTCCAGCTCGATCGTGATCGCGCCGTGCGACGTTTCCAGAACCACCTGCGTTGCCGGCATGAGTGTCTCCTTGGGGGATCTGTGCAAAACCATATTCCTCGGTTAGCCGCGACGCGCAGCGGAGCGCTTCTCCCCCAGCGCTCCGCTGCGCGTCGCGGCTAACCGAATGCAGCATTGCGATGGGCTACTTATCCGCCCGCCGGACGGACTTGATGATGACGTCCTTGACCGGGACGTCGGCCATCGCGCCGCCCAGAATTTCCGTGGTGTCCACGCCCTTGATCTTGTCTACCACGTCCATGCCCTCGATGACCTTGCCGAAGACGGCGTAGCCGTCGGGGCTGACTCCGCCCGGATCGAGTTTCCGGGTGTTGTCCGCGGTGTTGATGAAGAACTGGGCCGTGGCGGTGTCCGGGTCGTTGGTCCGGGCCATGGCGATCGTGCCGGCCTCGTTGTGCAGGCCGTTGGTCGCCTCGTTCTTGATGGGGTCGTGCGTCTTCTTCTCCAGCGCCTGCACGTCCTTGCCCGACTTGGCCGCCGTCAGGCCCGGCGTGAAGCCGCCGCCCTGGATCATGAAGTCGGGTATCACGCGGTGGAAGGTCGTGCCGTCGTAGAACTTCTCGTCCACGTAAGTCAGGAAGTTCTTGACCGTGATCGGGGCCTTGTCGGGCAATAATTCGATCTTGATCGTCCCTTTCGAGGTTTCCATGACGACGACGGGGTTGGCGGCGTCGGCCTTCGAGGCGACGGCGAGCAGGCCGAGACACAGGCCGGCGAAAAGCAGTCGTTTCACGTGCGATCTCCTTGGAGGTTCCTGGCCCCCGCACCTTCCGGGGGTCTTCCTAGCAAACCGCATCGCGGCCGCGAATGCAAGGGATTCGCGGAACTTCGCAACTCACCGCCGCGTCTCATCTGCTAGAATTCGGTGCGCCCCAAGCGGCGACCGCCGCATCCTATCCTGAACATTCGTTCAATTCCTCGAGGGAAACCCATGAAAACGCTGGTCAAGGTCGTGACGGCGGTGTTGTGCCTGGCGGCGACGGTTCGCGCCGCCGACGTGGACAGCCTCATTATTCAGCTCAAGGACAAGGATCCCGACACGCGCCGGGCGGCCGCGAAGAGCCTGGGCGACGCCGGCCCCGACGCCAAAACGGCCGTGGCGGCTCTGACCAAGGCGCTGAAGGACGACGACACGTTCGTGCGCCGCTTCTCGGCCCAGGCCCTCGGCAGCATCGGCCTCGACGCCAAGGAGGCAGGCCCGACCCTGGCTGCCATTCTCAAGACCGGCAAGGACAACAAGGAGGTGCAGGAGGCGGCCGCCGCCACACTCGGCAAGTTCGGCGCCGGGTCGGTGGACGCGCTGGCAGCGGTGGTGAAAGACGGCAATCGCGACCCGGAGGTCCGTCAGATCGCCATCGCCTCGATCGGCGGCATCGGCGCCGACGCCAAGGCGGCCGTGCCGGCCCTCATCGACGCCCTCAAGGACGCCGCCGTGCGAACCGACGCGGCCGTGGCGCTGGGCGAGATCGGCCCGGCGGCGGGCGACAAGGCGGTGACCGCCCTCCAGGACGCCGCCGGCGACAAAAAGGTGAAGAAGGACAAGTCGTTCAAGCAGGCGGTCAACGAGGCCGTCAAGAAGATTCAGACAAAGTGAGATACGTTCACTCCGTTTTGGCGCGCCGCGGCGCCAGCCGAACCGCCCTCGGGACCGAGCGCAAGGTCGGCGAAATCCTTTCCCCTTCCGCCCCGTTGCGCGGTACACTTTTCTGTGGGCCGCCGTCGGGAATCGCTGATGCGAACGGCCGCGGCGGCCGATCAGGGATTACGGGTCGTTGTCTAACGGAGAAGAGAGGGACGCCATGCGCAAACTGCACGGGTGGGCGGCGGCGGGGGTGCTGACGGCGGTGGTGGCGGGGCTGGCCTTCGCCGAGCCGGCGGCCCCGCCGGACAAGCCGGCCGACAAGGACAAGCCGGCCGCGAAGGACAAGGAGAAGCCGAAAGAAAGGCCGACCACGATTCCCGGCCGCATCGCCGCCGAGACGAAACTGAAAGAAGAAGACGTCGTCAAGGTGCTGACCGCCCTCGGCCCGGCCGTGCGCGACGACCTGGCCAGCGGCGACCGGGTCGAGCTGCCCGGCCTCGGCGTCTTCCGCGTCGTGCGCATCCCGCAGCACCGCGATCTGGTGGACGGCCGGCCGGCGTCGATCGACGCCAGCAACTACGTCGAGTTCCTGCCGAGCGGCGGCCTGATCGATGCGGCCAACGCGCCGGACGCGGTGCCACAAGCCACCGTGCAGCCGTTCCAGTTCATCCCGCTGCCCGACCAGACCAAGAGCCTGCACGTGCCCAACGAGCGGATGCCCAACATCCGCGTCCGGTAAGGCGTGTCCAGCCTCTCGTCTTCTTGCTACAATGAAGGGGATTGATCCCGGCCCGCGACGAGGTTCCCGGCGTGTTGAGCTTCTCGGCCCTTCGACCGACGATCGCAATTACCAGGGCGCGGCGTCCGCGCCGCGCCGTCGTCGTTTCGGTTCCGGGGGGCTGAGGCCGGGGTCGCTCGCCATTTTGAGTCCGACCGTACCGGCCCTGGAGCCTCCCGCTTCAGGGCTTTTTCGTTGCGAGGGGCCATGCGCATCGTGCTTTACGACACCACGCTTCGTGACGGCAGCCAGGGCGAGGGCGTCAACTTCTCCCTGCTCGACAAGCTCAACATCACCCGCCGTCTCGACGAACTGGGCGTGGACTTCATCGAGGGCGGTTATCCGCTGTCCAACCCCAAGGACTTCGAGTACTTCCAGAAGGTGCGCAAGCTGCCGCTGCGCCACGCCAAAATCGCCGCCTTCGGCATGACGCGCCGCAAAGGGATCGGCCCCCAGGACGACGTCGGCCTCAAGGCGCTCCTCGACGCCCACACGCCGGTCGTCACGATCGTCGGCAAGACGTGGGACATGCACCTCCGCGAGGTGCTGAACGTCAGCCCGGAAGAGAACCTGCGCATGATCGCCGACTCCGTCGCCTTCTGCAAGGCGGCCGGGCGCGAGGTGTTTTACGACGCCGAGCATTTCTTCGACGGCCTGCGCTCCAACCGCGACTACGCCCTGCAAACGCTGCGGGCGGCCCAGGACGCCGGGGCGTCGGTGGTCATCCTGTGCGACACCAACGGCGGCACGCTGCCGGAGGAGATCGCGGCCGGCGTGGACGAGGCCCGCCGCGCCCTCCGCGTGGACCTCGGCATCCACTGCCACAACGACTGCGACATGGCGACGGCCAACTCGCTGGCGGCCGTGGCCAAGGGCGTGGTGCAGGTGCAGGGGACCGTCAACGGCATCGGCGAGCGCTGCGGCAATGCGGATCTGGTAAGTATCATCGCCAACCTGGCGCTGAAGCGCGGCTGTGAGGTGTTGCAGCCGGGCAGCCTGGCGCGGCTGACGGAGGCGTCGCGCTACGTCTACGAGACGGCCAACATGAACTTCCGCAACGGCCAGCCGTTCGTCGGCGCCAGCGCCTTCGCTCACAAGGGCGGGATGCACACGCACGCCGTCGCCCGGACGCCGGCCAGCTATGAACACATCGACCCGGCCGTCGTCGGCAACGAGCGCCGCATCCTGGTGAGCGAGCTGTCCGGGCAATCGACGATCCTGACCAAGACGACGAAGTACGCCATCACGCACGACCGGCCGCTGATGCTCAAGATCCTGAGCCAGATTCAGGATCTCGAAAATGCGGGATACGAATTTGAAGCGGCGGAGGCGTCGTTCGACCTGCTGGTGCAGAAGACGGCGGGGTTGTATCGGCCGTATTTCGAGCGGCTGTCGTACCGGGTGACCATCGAGGCGGAGGCCGACGGCGCCGCGCGGACCGAGGCGACGGGTGAAGGTGCGCGTCGGCGAACAGGTGATGCATACGGCCAGCGAGGGCGACGGTCCGGTCAACGCGCTGGACGGGGCCTTGCGGAAGGCGTTGCAGCCGACGTATCCGCGGCTGGCGGAGATGCACCTGGCGGACTACAAGGTGCGCGTGGTGAACGCGCGGGCGGAGACGGCGGCGCGGGTGCGGGTGGTGGCGGAGTGGCGCGACGGCGAAACGGTGTGGGGCACGGTCGGCGTGAGCGAGAACGTGGTGGAGGCGAGCTGGCTGGCTCTGGCCGATGCGGTCGAGTACAAGTTATTCAAGGACGGCGAGACGCCGGCCGCGGGCAAGAAGGAGGCGACGACATGAGTACGACGACGGAAACGGACGCGACGCCGCCGAACCCGACGGTTGCCGTCGAGAAGGAGGACCCGTGGCGCTACGGCTGGCGTTACGTCCGGCAGGAGGGGCCGGACGGCCAAGTCCGTATGGTCCAGACTCCCCTCCGCCCGGAGGATTTGCTTCATCCGCAGGAGGAAGATTTCGTCGTGAACAACCCCGTGCATGATGACGTCTGCACCTACCTGCGGAACGCGCTGTTCGCCCATTTCGCGGGGCGGCCGGGGGCGGTCGTCCTCCACGACTGCCGCGTGGACTGGGGCGTGTCGGGCGTGCAGCCGCTCGGCCCCGATTTTACGGTGCTGGAGAATGTTTTCGCGCCCTGGGAACGGTCGCGGGGGACGTTCGAGGTCGCCCCCCTGGGCGCGCGGCTGCTGCTGGCCGTCGAGGTGACTTCTCCCACGACGCGGAACGTCGATTTGAACGATAAAGTGGACCTTTATTTCCGCGCCGGCGTCCCCATCTATGCCATCGTCGATCCGCGACCGCGGCCGGGAGGCGGCCAGGAAATTCGCCTCCTGGGCTACCGCCGCGATCCGGCGAACCGTCAGGGGTACGTCGGCCTACCGCCGGAGGACGACGGCCGGCTCTGGCTCGAAACGATCCGCCTTTGGCTCGGGTCCGAAGGCGATGCGGTCGCTTGTTACGACGAGAACGGCCGGCGCCTCATGGATCATGTCGAATCAGTCCGGGCGGCGCTCCAGGCCGAAGCGCACGCACGGGCCGAAGCCGAAGCCCGCCAGACCGCGGAGGCGCATGCGCAGGCCGCCGAGGCCCGCGCCGAAGAACTGAAAGCCGAGCTGCAACGTCTCCGCGGCGGGGGCGGCCCCGCGAACCCCGGCGCCCCCTGAACGTGTCCGCCGGAGGGCGGGTGATTTCCGGTCTTTTTTGTGACAAGGACGGCGACGCGATGGCGACCGATCTTCCCAAGCAGTACGACCCGAAGGAAGCCCAGGCGCGCTGGCTGCAATTCTGGAACGAGCGCGGCTACTTCCACTCCGAACCCGACCCCGACCGCAAGCCGTTCTGCATCGTCATCCCGCCGCCCAACGTGACCGGGGCCCTGCACATGGGCCACGCCCTCAACGAAACCTTGCAAGACGTGCTGATCCGCTGGCGGCGGGCGCAGGGCTGCAACGCCCTCTGGATGCCCGGCACGGACCACGCCGGCATCGCCACGCAGGCCGTCGTGGAACGCCGCCTCCGCGACGAGGAGAAGAAGACGCGCCACGACCTCGGCCGCGAGGAGTTGGTGCGCCGCATCTGGCAGTGGAAGGACCAGTACGAGAAGCGCATCCTCGGCCAGCTCAAGGAGCTGGGCTGCAGCTGCGACTGGGAGCGCACGCGATTCACCCTGGACGAGCAATGCGCGCGGGCGGTGCGGACCACCTTCTTCCGCATGTTCCGCGACGGACTCATCTACCGCGGCAAGCGTCTGGTGAACTGGGACTCCCAGCTGCAAACCTCCGTGGCCGACGACGAAACGTACACGGAGACCGTGAAGGGCGGCTTCTGGACCTTTCGCTATCCGGTGAAGGGTTCGGACGAGTTCATCCACTTCTCGACGACGCGGCCGGAAACCATGCTCGGCGATACGGCCGTGGCGGTGCATCCCAGCGACGATCGCTACCAGCATCTCATCGGCAAGACGGTGACGATCCCGCTGCTCGGCCGCGACATTCCGATCATCGCGGATGGCTTATTGGTGGACAGGGAGTTGGGCACCGGGGCGGTGAAGGTGACGCCGGCCCACGACCCCAACGACTACGCCTGCGGCCTGCGGCACAAGCTGCCGATGATCAACATCCTCAACCCCGACGGCACGATCAACGCCAACGGCGGCCCCTACGCCGGCCTCGACCGCTATGCGGCCCGCGAGCGCGTGACCGAGGACATGGATAAGCTCGGCTTCTTCGAGGGCCGCGAGGACCGCGACATCCCGCTGGCCCACAGCGACCGCAGCAAGACGCCGATCGAGCCGTACCTGTCGGACCAGTGGTTCGTAAAGATGGAGTCGCTGGCGCAGACGGCCATCGACGCCGTACACGACGGCCGGGTGACGTTCTTCCCGGAGCGCTACAAGAACACCTACCTCGACTGGCTCGGCGAGAAGCGCGACTGGTGCATCAGCCGGCAGCTGTGGTGGGGACATCGGATTCCGGTGTGGAGAGCGGCCATCGGTTCCGGCGGCACCATGACTTCTGGGACTGAAAAACTCCATCAGTTCATGGAAGCGGCCGGCATTCCCAGGGCAGAGTATGTGACAACGGCGCACCCTGACCAGTTCGAGACCATCCTGTGTTGTCCTGGTTCGGACAGAGCCGAGAGAGCCTTGCGGGCATTTGAAACGTACAGAGCGAGCTGGATCATGACCCCCCAGCAGCCGTCGGGGAGCGCCCTGACAGAGGTCCCAGGATTTAGCAGCGCGACGCCGGCCGCTAATGAGTTCGACCAACAACTCATGACGTTTGACCAGGATCCCGATGTGCTGGACACCTGGTTCAGCTCCGCCCTCTGGCCGCACTCGACGCTCGGCTGGCCGGAGGACACGCCGGAGCTGCGCTACTACTACCCCACCAGCGTGCTGGTGACGAGCCGCGACATCATCACCCTCTGGGTGGCCCGCATGGTGATGACGGGCATCTACAATCTCGGCAAAGAGCCGTTCCGGCATGTGTACATCCACACGAAGATACTCGACGGCTTCGGCGAGACGATGAGCAAGAGCAAGGGCAACGGCATCGACCCGCTCGACATCATTGACCGCTACGGGACCGACGCCCTGCGCTTCCAGATGGCGTTCCTGGCCACCGAGAACCAGGACAGTCGGATGCCGGTGGCCAACGTCTGCCCACACTGCGACGCGCTTGTGCCGGTGAAGCAAGAGCACATGTACATGCGGACGCGCAAGGTGACGTGTCCGAATTGCAAGAAGCCGTTCCGCCCCGGCGGGCCGTGGCCGGCGCCTGACCCGGAATTGCCGACGGCGAAGCAGGCGTCGGATCGCTTCGAGACCGGCCGCAACTTCGCCAACAAGATGTGGAACGCCGCTCGCTTCCTGCTGCTCAACCTCGAAGGCTACACGCCGGCGCCGCTGCCGTCGGAGGGCCTGCCGATCGAGGACCGCTGGATTCTCAGCCGCCTGGCCACCACCACGGCCGCCGTGACGGAGCATCTGGAGGGCTACCGCTTCAGCGAGGCGATCCGCACCATTTACGATTTTACATGGTCGGAATTCTGCGACTGGTACGTGGAGATGAGCAAGGGCCGGCTCCGAAAGGATGAAGGCGGAAGGATGAAGGATGAACCAGCCGCCGAAGGCCCCGACTCTTCTGTTCATCCTTCATCCTTCATCCTTCATCCTTCCCAAAGGGCGCTGGTGCAGCGCGTGCTGATCGGCGTGCTGGACGCGGTGCTGCGGCTGGTGCAGCCGGTCATGCCGTTCGTGGCCGAGTCGATCTGGCAGGCGCTCGGCGAGGCGGCGCCGCACCGCGGCCTGCCGCTGCCGACCGACGCGGCCGAGAGCGTGGTGATCGCGCCGTGGCCCGTGTTTCCCGAGGCGTGGAAGGACGCCGCGATGGAGGCGCGCATGGCCCGGATGCAGAAGCTAGTGGGCGTGGTGCGCGAGGTGCGCAACCGCTACCAGATCGACGCACGGACGCCACTGGACGTGAGCGTACGCTGTTCCGAGGATGCGGCCCAGGATTTTGACGCGCTGACGCCGTTCATCCAATCCCTGGCGGGGGTGGGCAAGCTCCTTTACGGCCCGACGACGCCCAAGCCGAAGCAGTCGGCGACGCACGTGGCCCCGGAATTCGCGTCGTTCGTGTCGCTGGCCGGGCTGATCGACGTGGGCAAGGAGACGGCCCGGCTGGACAAGGAGAAGGCGGACAAACTCAAGCACCTTCAGGCGGCGCGCGGCAAGCTGAACAACAGCAACTTCGTGGACAAGGCGCCGGTCGAGGTGGTGCAGCAGCAGCGCGATTTGGTGGAGGACCTGCAAAAGCAGGTGCAGGCGATCGAGGAGAACCTGCGCGATTTGCGCGAGGGGTGAGATCCACGGCCGCTCAGGCGGGCGGTGGTTTCTGGAGAGCCGGGATGGGCTACAATACGCCGCCCGCCGTGTGTTCCGCGTACACGATGCCAAGGACGCCGTAAGCCGCATGGGCGTCGCTGACGATGAAATCGAACAGGTGCAGGGGGCGGTCCTCGTCCATGATGACGTGCTGATATAGCAGATAGGGTTGCCCCGGCGTCGGCCGGTTCGCGGGATCGGCGCGGTAAGCGTCGCTGGTTTCAGCGATTACGGAGTGGATGCAGGCGAAAAGCTTCACCACCACCGTCCGGGATAGGGATAGGCCGCGAAAATACTGCTTTACCGAAGGCGGTATGTCCACCTTGTAGGCCACGGCCCGTCCTCCGCTCAGAGATCCTCGCCGGCCTCCAGCCGGGCGACGATGTCCGCGAGGTCCTCGCGCTCCCCTCGGTCGAGTTCCGCCTCCGCCGCGTGGACGCGCTGCCAGTCAACGGGCGGCCGCGGCGCCCCCAGCAGGTCGAGCAAGCGGGAGAGAGACACCCGGATTTCGTGTACTTGCAGGTAAGCCTCGCGCAGCTCCCGGAGCCTGTCGGTGGGAAGGCCGGCGAAGAGATGAGTCTGCGGTAGAGGCGGGGCATCGTGCGGCGGAAGGCTGGTGGCCAAAATCACCAGATACGAGTCGATGGCTTCCAGCGTCATCTCGGCGTCGCGGCCAATCTGGCGTGCGTCGGCGCCTTCGGAGAGCCATCCTTGGAAGGTCCGCATTGCCTCCTGGAACAAGCCGCGCGAATACAAGAAGTGGCCGGCGAGCAGCTCGGCTTCGTGACGGTCCCCGTCCGATCCCCACGGATGGTCCGTGACGCGGCGCAGCGACTCGACGGAGCCGATCGCCAGGGTAGGAGCAATTGCTGCGTGCATGTTAGCGGCCACTCATTCGACGATGATCGCAGGACAGGGCTTTCGGCGGCCCCTGTACATCCTACCTTGGCAGTCGCCGCGCGGATAGCCGCGTCGCCCCTCGTCCCCGTTCGGGCCGCGCGGCCGTCGCCTATATAATGATAGAGGACCGGCCGGGACGGCCCCCATCCCCTCACGCACCGCGGCGCGACCGCCCGGCCTTCTCTTTCCGAGGAGCCGAGCCGTCATGTCCACACCCATCATCGCCGGACGCAACCTCATCGCCGGCCAGTGGCGGCCCGCCGACGGGACCGCCTTCGACAGCCGCAGTCCCGCCCACTCCGATGAGGTGATCGGACGCTTCCCCACCGCCTCCGCCGAGGAGGCCCGGCTTGCCGTCGCCTCCGCCCGCGCCGCCTTCCCCCTGTGGCGCCGCGAGAGCCGCATCCGTCGCGCCGAGCTGTTCGACAACCTCGCCCAGCTCGTCAAGCGCGACGCCGACGAACTCGCCAAGCTCATGGCCCGCGAGTGCGGCAAGGTCGTCACCGAGTGCAAGGCCGAGGTGATCGAAGGCTTGCACATGATTCAATACGTTTTCGGGACCGGCCGCTGGCCGATCGGCGACGTGGTCGCCTCCGAGATCCCCGAGAAGGACGCCTTCATGCGCCGCAAGCCGTGGGGCGTCGTCGCCGTCATCACGCCGTGGAACTTCCCCTTCGCCGTGCCGCTCTGGATGCTCGGGCCGAGCCTGCTGGAAGGCAACACCGTCGTCTTCAAGCCGTCCGAGGACACCCCCGCCATCGGCCAGCGGATCGTCGAGCTGTTCGTCGAGGCCGGCTTCCCGCCCGGCGTCCTCAACCTCGTCCACGGCGCCGCCGACACTGGCGAGGCGCTCGTCCGCGACCCCGACGTCAACGTCGTCTGCTTCACCGGCAGCTACGACGTCGGCCGGCACATTCAGGAAGTTTCCGCCTCCTTTTACGACCGCATCACCGCCTGCGAGATGGGCAGCAAGAGCGCCGTCATCGTCTGCGCCGACGCCCGCCTCGATTTGGCCGTCAACTGCGCCCTCATCAGCGCCTTCAAGACCAGCGGCCAGCGCTGCGTCTCGGCCGGCCGGATCGATCGTCGCACGAGTCGATCTTCGACCGCTTCGCCGAAAAGCTGGTCGCCGCCGCCCGCCGCCTCCGCATCGGCGACCCGCTCGACGCCCACAATTTCACCGGCCCCGTCATCCACAAAGCCGCCCTTGAAAAGGTGCTCGTCCTACAACGAGCTGGCCCGCAAGGAGGGCGGCCAGGTTTTGCTCGACGGCGGCCGGCTGAGCGACAACGGCCGCGGCGCCGGCTGCTACCTGGCGCCGTTCATCTACCGCATGGAACACCGACCCGGCGTGCGCGTCTTGCATGAAGAGGTGTTTGGCCCGCACCTCGCGTTGATCCCATTCAAGACCAATGAAGAGGCGGTAAAGATCTATAACGACACGGAATACGGCCTGTCGATGGCGGTGGTGACGGAGGACTACCGGGCCATGCGCTTCTTCCGCGACGAGTGCGACTACGGCATGGGCTACGTCAATTTGCCGTGCATCGGGGCGGAGGTGCATTTGCCGTTCGGCGGCGTCAAGAAGAGCGGCAACGGCCATCCGTCGGCCGCCGGACTGGTCGAAGTCGTCACGCACAAGACGGCGTGGACCGTCAACCACGGCACGGAAGTGAAGATGGCGCAGGGGCTGACCACGGACATTGAGGGAAGTCCGACGTAAGCGGTCCCCGACCCTCGAACGGTTACGCGATCTCCTGCCGCGAACATCGCTTCGACCGCCGGGCCTTTTCGCATGGTTCGTCGGTCGCGGATGTCGTCTATTCCCGGTAGGAGAGCAATGTCCCCGAGCCATGCCGAGGCCCTGGAGCCGTTCCGCCGCTACCTGGAGGTGCTCGCCCGCGTGCATCTGGATTCCCGGCTGCGCGGCAAGCTCGACCCGGCGGACCTGGTGCAGCAGACGCTGCTGCGCCTGCGCGGCCCTGCCCGAGATGCGCGGCCGGTCGCCGGAGGTCCTGGCCGCCTGGCTGCGCAAGATCCTGGCCCGGACCCTGGCCGACACGGTGAAGCACTACCACCGCGACCGCCGCGACGTGAACCTGGAACGCTCGTTGGAGGCTGATCTGGACCAATCATCGAGCGGCCTGGCGGGGTGGTTGGCCGCCGACCAGACCTCGCCGAGCCTGGCCGCCGCCCGCAACGAGGAACTGCTGCGCCTGGCCGACGCCCTGGCCGACCTGCCGGAGCCGATGCGCGAGGTCGTCATCCTCAAGCACTGCCGCGGCCAGACGCTCCAGCAGATCGCCGACCATCTCGGCAAGACGGTCCCGTCGGTCGCCTCGCTTTTGCGGCGCGGCCTGGAAGCCCTGCGACATCGAGCTGTCGCCTTCGGAGTAGACCCATGAGCGCCCCGACCAGCCCAGTGGTTCGCAGCCGGACCCGCTCGACGCCGTCATCGCCGAATACCTCCAGCAGGTCGAGGCCGGCGCCGTCCCCGACCGCGCCGCGCTGCTGGCCCGCCATCCCGAGCTGGCCGACCGCCTGCGCGCCTTCTTCGCCGACTACGACCGGCTCGACCGCCAGGCCGGCGAGCTGCGCCTCTCCGGCGACCCGGATCGCACGACCGGCGGCGCCGGGCAGCCCGCCGACCTGCCCCGCGTCCGGTACTTCGGCGATTACGAACTGCTGGAGGAGGTCGCCCGCGGCGGCATGGGCGTCGTCTACAAGGCCCGGCAGACGAGCCTCAACCGCGTCGTGGCCCTCAAGATGATCCTGCAAGGGGTGCTGGCCACGCCGCGCGACGTGGCCCGCTTCCGCCTGGAGGCCGAGGCGGCCGGCAACCTCGACCACCCGCACATCGTGCCCATCTACGAAGTCGGCGAACACGAAGGCCAGCAGTACTACGCCATGCGTTTCGTCGAAGGCGCGTCGCTGGCCCACCGGCCGCCCGGCGACCTCCGCGCCGCGGCCGGCCTGCTGGCCACGGTCGCGCGGGCCGTCCACTACGCCCACCAGCGCGGCATCCTGCACCGCGACCTCAAGCCGGCCAACATCCTGCTGGACGCGCAGGGCGAGCCGCATCTTACGGACTTCGGGCTGGCCAAGCGCGTGCGGGAGGAGGCAACGCTGTCGCCATCGGGGGCGGTGATCGGCACGCCGAGCTACATGGCGCCGGAGCAGGCGGCCCCGCGCCGCGACCCGGCCGGCGGCGCTCTGACGACGCGGGCGGACGTCTACAGCCTGGGCGCGATCCTGTACGAGCTGCTGACGGGCCGGCCGCCGTTCCGCGCCGACACGCCGTTGGACACGCTGATGCAGGTGCTGCATAAGGAGCCGGCCCGGCCGCGGTCGCTGAACGCGCGGGTCGATCTCGACCTGGAAACCATCTGCCTGAAATGTTTGCAGAAGGAGCCGGGGAAGCGTTACGAGTCGGCGGCGGCGCTGGCGGACGACCTGGAGCGCTGGCTGCGCGGCGAGCCGATCCTGGCGCGTCCGGTGGGGTCGGTGGGGCGGTTCCGGCGCTGGTGCCGGCGCAACCCGGTGGTGGCCGGGCTGACGGGGGCGGTGGCCGCGTCGCTGGTGGCCGGGATCGTGATTTCGGCGTATTTCGCGGTCGCGGCCAACGAGCGGGCCAATGCCGAGCGAGCCGCACGGCAGCGGGCCGAGGCCGCCGAGGACGACCTGGAGAAGGAGACGGCCCTGAGCCTGATCGGGCCGCTGGACCCCAAGGGCGCGGAAATGCTGAACCAGCCGGAAGTCGAGGCGGCCTGGCGACTGGCCGGCACGAGCAACGAGCGGCTGCGTTTTCGCTTTCTCGAGGAAGCACTGCGCACGGAGGAGCACGGCGAGCCTGTTGCGGGGCCGGGCGCCGTGGTTCGTCCACGCCGCCGTCGGGCTGGACTCCGCAACGGCGCGAGCGGGCGGAACAACTCCTGGCCGAAGCCATGAGGGACCCGGACAGGTCGTTGCGCCTGCGCGGCGAAATCGCGTGGATTGCCCTGGAACTGTCGGAACGAGGATCGCCGATCCAGCGAGCGAGTGCGGAGGTCATCAGTCAGAGATGGGCCGCCGAGGAGAATTCCCAGCTTCGGGACACGTGGCGAGCGTACTTGCTCGCACACGCGGACGAGTTCGCGGCGGATGACGCCGCCCGGTTGCTGAACCAGGCGTTGGCCCAAGAGAAGGATGCCATGGCCCGCGACCAGTTGGCCGGAGGGCCTGGCGGCGGCGGCGGGGCGCCTGGAACCCGCTGAAGCCGCCCGCGCGTGCGCGGAGGCCGCCCGGTTGCTGAACCAGGCGTTGGCCCAGGAGGAGAATGGCTATCTCGGCGTCCCAATTGATGACACTACCAATAGCGTGTTGGCCGAGGGCCTGGCGGCCGTGGCGGGGCGGCTGGAGCCCGCGGAGGCAGCCCGGCTGCTAAATCAGGCGTTGGCCCGGGAGAAGGATTCCCTCGCCCGCCAGACTCTGGCCCAGGGCTTGGCGGCGGTGGCGGCGGGGCTGGAGCCGGCCGAAGCGGCCCGCGTATGTGGCGAAGCCGCCCGGGTTCTCAATCAGGCGCTGGCCCAGGAGCAGTCAGGAGCTTATCTCGTCGGGAACCGCCAGTTGGCCGAGGGTCTAGCGGCGGTGGCGGGGCGGCTGCAGCCTGCCGAGGCAGCCCGCGTTTGTGCGGAAGCGGCCCGGTTGCTGAGCCAGGCGTTGGCCCAGGAGAAGGATGCCTATGCCCGCGAGAATTTGGCCGCGGGCCTGGCGGCGGTAGCGGGGCGGCTGGAGCCCGCCGAGGCCGCCCGGTTGCTGAACCAGGCGTTGGCCCAGGAGAAGGATGGCCGGGCCCGCTCGTATTTGGCCGAGGATCTGGCGGCGGCGGCAGGTCGCATGGAGCCCGCCGAGGCCGCCCGCGTTGTGCGGAGCCGGCCCGACTGCTCAACCAGGCGTTGGCCCAGGAGAAGGATGCTTCTGCCCGCCAGTGGTTGGCCTTTGGCCTGGCGGCGGTGGCGGGGCGGCTGGAGCCCGCCGAGGCCGCCCGCGTGTGTGGCGAAGCGGCCCGGGTTCTCAATCAGGCGCTGGCCCAGGAGCAGGATTCCCGCGCCCGCCAGACTCTGGCCGAGGGCTTGGCGGCGGTGGCGGGGCGGCTGGAGCCCGCCGAGGCCGCCCGCGTCTGTGGCGGAAGCGGCCCGGATGCTGAACCAGGCGCTGGCCCAGGAGCAGTTGGGACAGTCTGGACAGTTGCAAGCTTTGGACGGCGGGCCGTTGGCCGAGGACCTGGCGGCGGTGGCGGGGCGGCTGGAGCCCGCCGAGGCCGCCCGCGTCTGTGGCGAAGCCGCCCGCGTACTCAACCAGGCGCTGGCCCAGGAGAAGGATGCCAGCGCCCGCCGGGAGTTGGCCTCGGGCCTGGCGGCGGTGGCGGCGCGGATGGAGCCCGCCGAGGCCGCTCGGTTGCTCAACCAGGCGCTGGCCCAGGAGAAGGATGCCTATGCCCGCCCGCAGTTGGCGGAGGGCTTGGCGGCAGTGGCGGAGCGGCTGGACCCCGCCGAGGCCGACCACCTGTGTGCGGAAGCGGGTCGGCCGTACAACCAGGCCCTGGATCAGGGACGCGACCCATACGCCTGGCCCCTCTGTGTAGAACGCGTGTCAACACTGCTTCAAGGTCAGGACAGTGAGGGCTGCCGCTCAGGCAGCACGCGTCCTTAGCTCATGCGGATGGTTTCCGACCCTGACAACTCTTGTCTTGTTTCAAGACTGACGGAGACGGTGGGTCGCACTGCTTTCACCCTGAGGTTTTGGAATGTTTGCTCACCAACCGCACGCGCCCCCAGGTCCAGCGGCGGGCGGCCGCCATCGCGGCGGCCCTCGGCATCTCGGCCCTGGGCCCCGCGCCGGCCCTCCCCCTGCTGCCGGCGGCCGGCGAACCGCTCCCCTGCCGGCTCGGCACGCAGGACCTCGTCGAGCTGCTCAAGATGCCCACCTGCGTCGGCCCGGTGCGCCGGGTCGTCCTCGACCAGCTCGGCAACCGCTACGGCCGGCGTTTCGACACGCACTGGGACTTCGTCCGCTACGCCCAGGAGCAGGGCCTGCACCTCGACTTCACCACGCCGCCGCAGCGCCCCGACCGTAAGCTGCCGCCGCTGTTCGAGGAGTGAGGCTTGTTATTCTCAGAGCGTTTCGTAGGGTCGCGGCAGGCCGATGCGACTGAAGGTGTCGGCGAAGTGCTTGGCGAGATGCTCCCGGTAGGGCGTCTGAATCCTTGCCCGGCGCTTGCCGGTGCGACAGAGTTCCCGCAGCAATTCCATGCGGATGGTATGCAGCCGGCGGAGGTCGATGATCATCTCGTTCAATCCCTGGCGGGCGTCGGCTGGCAAATAATACCAGCCCCAGATGCGGCCGGCTCGCAGCGGCCCTTTGACGTCGGCCGACTTGAGTATCTTCTGATCGACCAAGTATTGGGCCTCGAACACGGACGCGAGAACCGCATTTTCAGCCTTCTCGTTGGCGAGGTCACACGTCTGTGTCAGCACGACGACGCGATGGAAGTCCAACTCGAGCTTGGCCGTGCGTGGCTGGTCGGGGTGAAACCCGCCCACCCGGACCACGGGACAGCCGTCGATGAGGTCGCCTTGGTCGATCGCCGCATCCGGGGCTGGAAGGTGGTAGATCATTCAGGGGCCAAATCGGATTCAGTCAGGACGAACGGTTCCGGGAGCTGCAGCGACCCTTGCTTGGCGGTCACCGTTACCACCGGGGTAAACGGAAACTCGACCCAGGGCAACAACATCACCTGGTCGGCCAGTTCCGGCGTCGGGGCGTCGTCCAGCACCCGCACCTCGACTGTCCGACCGTTGACCGTCTCCCGGTAAGTCTGGCCCGGCTGCAAGTCGCAGTGCCGCAGCGCCTCCGCCAGTGACGCGTTCACGAGACGCCTCCGTCGATCTCTTCGGTGTATTCCGCAAAGCACCTCATTACCCTACCGCAATTTCGATCCGCCGGGAAGGTGATGATCGAACCAGGCGTCGGCCCATGCCGATGCGTCGTCCTCGACCAGCTCGGCAACCGCTACGGCCGGCGTTTCGACACGCACTGGGACTTCGTCCGCTACGCCCAGGAGCAGAGCCTGCACCTCGACTTCACCACGCCGCCCCAGCGTCCCGACCGCAAACTGCCGCCGCTGTTCGAGGAGTGAGTAGAGGAGGGCGGGGAAACCCCGCCCCTACGGAACAACCGCCGCAGGGGCGGGGTTTCCCCGCCCTTATGGACCCATGCGTCCTACAGGTCCCATAGCGACTCCGCGCCGCTCAATCGTCAATCTTCACCGGGTGGTCCTTCGGCCGGTCCTCGTCCTCGTCGCCGCCCTCCTGGTCGGGCGTGAAGAGCGCGTTCGGCGTCGTCGGGTCCGGCTCGATCTTCAGCCCCTGCTTGTACGTGTCGTCGTCCACCGTCAGGACGATGGTGTACATGCCGGGCGGGGCGGGGACGTTCCGCTTCTCGGCGCCGGCCACCATGCTCAGGAGCGACGGCTGCTCCTCCATCATCAGGTTCCATTCGACGCGGTGCAGGCCCAATTCCGTCCCCGCGTCCAGCTCGCGCACCGTCCGGCCGGCGAAATCCTGCACCTTGATCCGCGCCTTCTTCGCCGGCGCCGTCAGCGAATAGTACAGGTGCGCCCCGAACGACGGGTTCTCGCCGACGTAGCGCCGGCTGCCGGCCCCGTACATCGTGCCGTGCTGGGCTTCCGACCGCCAGCGGATCACGTCGTTCGGTTTGTACAGGAACGCCTTCGCCTTCACGGTTTCGCTCGTCAACTGCCGCAGCGCCGCCACGTCCAGCACCCACAGGCTGCGGCCGTGCGTCGCCGCGATCAGCTCGCCCGACGTGGGATGCTGCGCGAACTCCATCACCGCCACCGTCGGCAGGTTGCTGTTGATCTTCGTCCACGTCGCGCCCTTGTCGATCGACGCGTATGCCGCGAACTCCGTTCCGAGATAAAGCAGATTCTCATTCTCGATGTCCTCGCGCAGCACGCGCGTCGAGCCGGTCGGCAGGTTGCCCCGCAGCGGCTTCCAGGTCTCGCCGTAATCGCTCGGTGACGAAGACGTACGGCTCGTCGTCGTCGGAGCGGTGGCCGTCGAAGACGACGTAGGCTCGCCGTTCGTGGAAGCGCGACGGCTCGATGCTGGCCACCCAGCGCGGACCCGGCAGGCCGACTTTATCCGCGACGTTCTTCCAGGTCGCCCCGCCGTCGCGCGTCACCCACAGAGCGCCGTCGTCCGTGCCAGCCCACAGCACGTCGGGGTTCTTCGGCGACTCGGCCAGGGCCGTCGCCGTGCCGCGCTTGGTCCGCGTGATCTCCGGCGAGATGATCTTCGGGTTGTCGCCCTGCTCCACGGAGCGGAAGACGTACTCGCCGCCGCTGTAAAAGATGTGCGGGTTGTGGTGCGACAGGATGAACGGCGTGTTCCAGTTGAAACGGTACGCCGGCTTGTCCATCGGGGCGTTCGGGCGAATGCCGGCCGTTTGACCCGTCTTGAGGTTGCGCCGCACCATGGCGCCGTCCTGCGACTCGGCGTAGACCACATCGGAGTCGGACGGATCGACCTGGCAGACGAAGCCGTCGCCGCCGAGGACGGCGATCCAGTCCTCGTTGAGCAGGCCGCCGCTCAGCGACCGGCTCGGGCCGCCCCAGCTGCCGTTGTCCTGCAAGCCGCCGTAGACCCAGTACGGCTGCCGGGAATCGACGCAGACATTGTAGAACTGGCCGATGGCCATCTGGTTGAGGAAGTCCCAGTGGTCCATGCGGTCGTAGGTGGCGTAGAAGCCGCCGTCGCAGCCGACCAGCATGTGCCGGCCGTCCTTGGGGTCGATCCACAGAGCGTGCTGGTCGGGGTGGACGCCGTTGTTGCCGTCGCCCTTGAACGTCTTGCCGCCGTCGGTCGAACGGTACAGGCTGATGCCGAGGACGTAGAGGTACTTGTCGTCGGTCGGATCGACGCGGACCTGGCTGAAGTACATCGGCCGCGGGTTGACGCTGTTGACGCGCGCCCACGACTCGCCGCCGTCGGTCGATTTGTAGACGCCGCCGTACTCGAACGAGTCCGGCCCCTGCTGCTCCTGGGCGTTCTCGCGCTGGCCGCCGTACCAGAAGCCCCACGGCCGGTTCTTGTTCGGCGACTCGATCGGCGCCGGCCGGCTGCCCAGCTCCGCCGTCACGTCCAGCGTGTCCTTGTCGCGCTGCACTGTCAGCGCCAGCTTGTCGCCGGCCTTGTGCGACGTGATCTGATCGACCAGCTCCTTGTACGTTTTGATCTCTTTTTTATCGACGGCCTTGACCACGTCGCGGGCCTTGAGTCCGGCCTTCGCCGCCGGCGTGTCGTCGCTGACCTGGGTGAGCTTCGCCCCGGCGCCGTCCGGCGCGTCCTCGCCCTGGACGCCGAGAAAGACCTGGCTCGGCGGGGTGCCCATGCCGATCTTCTGCGAATCGACGAAGGCCCAGACCTCGTTGGGTCTTTGCGGTAGTAGTCGAAGCCGATGCGGCCCAGCGGCACGGTCGGCAGGCCCTTCGTGATCTTGTGGAAGGTCTTGCCGCCGTCGGTGGTCTTGTAGATCCCGGCGCCCTTGCCCCATTTCACGTCCGGGTCGTAGGCGTCGTAGCCGTCCTGCACCGGCGGGTCGCCGCGGTGGCTGTCGAACTCGTCGCGCTTCCGCTCCCACGCCGCGACCAGCAGCGTCTCCGGGTCGGCCGGATTCATCTTCACGTCGATGATCCCGGTCCTGTCGTCGATATAAAGGACCTTGTTCCATGTCTTTCCGCCGTCGGTGGTCTTGAACAGGCCGCGCTCCTCGTTGGGTCCGTACAGCCGGCCCAGGGCGCCGACGTAGACGATGTTCGGGTCCTTGGGGTGGACGACGACGCGGCCGATCTGGAAAGACTTCTTCAGCCCCATGTTCTGCCAGGTCTTGCCGCCGTCGGTCGATTTGTAAACGCCGTCGCCGTAGGAGACGGAGTTGCGCGGGTTGTTTTCGCCGCTGCCGACCCAGACGATGTTGCGGTCGGACGGGGCCACGCACACGTCGCCGACGGAGACGGTGCTTTCGTGGTCGAACTGATGCTCGAAGGTGACGCCGTTGTTGGTGGTTTTGAGCAAGCCGCCGGAGGCGGTAGCGACCCAGTAGGTGGAAGGGTCGGCCTCGAAGACGGAGAAGGCGACGATGCGTCCGCCCATCGCGGCCGGGCCGATGCAGCGCCATTTCAGGGCGCCGACCCAGTCGTCCGGCAGGGCGGGTTTCGGCGGCGCCGGGGGCGCCGGCGACGTCGCGGGCTGCGCCTTGAGGTCGTTGAGCTTCTTGGTCAGGTCCTGGATTTGCTTTTCCAGGTCGGCGATCTGCTGATCGCGCGTCTTGTCTTCGGCCCGCGCGGCCGGAGGGGTCAGCAACAGCCCCAGCACGAGCGCCGCCACGCCGCCCGTGCCGATGTGTTTGCGCAGGATCACGGTACACACCTTCTGAATAAGAATGAACGGAGACACAATCCGGGCTTTCCGGCCCGACGCGCATGGCATCCTGCAAGGTTTTCCCAGGGTACCCCATTTACGATAACGAGGCTTTTCCCGATTGCTACTGGAATCCGGCCGCCCGGCGATTTTCACCGGGCCTCCGCGTCATACAGGCAGGTTACAGTCGTCGTGATGCCGCCGCGGGGCGTGAAGGCGCCGGCGACGCGGCAGCGCCTCGGCCGGCACGCGGCCACGAAATCGTCGAGGAGGCGGTTGACGACGGTTTCGTAGAAGGCCCCCTGGTTGCGGTAGCGCTGGAGGTAGAGCTTGAGCGACTTCAGCTCGACGCAGAGGGCGGCGGGCGTGTAGGTGAAGGTGATCGCGCCGAAATCGGGCTGGCCGGTCTTGGGACAGAGCGACGTGAACTCGGGGCAGACGATTTCGATGGTGTAATCGCGGCCGGGGTTGGGGTTGGCGAAGGTTTCCAGCGGCTCGGCGGAGGGTGCGTCGGCGAGGACACGGACTCTTCCTCGGCGGGTGCGGTCGATGCAGCGGCTGCCATTACCTTAGAGGAAGCGGCCGCGCCTCGCAAGCGACGAAGCGGCGTTGGTTCCATTCCCGCTATTGCAGCTGCGCCACAGACATGCGATCGACGCCCGCAACCGTCGTGAGCAACTCCGCCAGCAGTGGCTCCAGCAAGCCGGCGCCGCCAACGACCATGCCGCGCCCGCCATAGAGGATTGCGCTAGTCGGAGAGTAGCTTGACAGGGGTTTACGTCCCCCGTAGCTTAGGGAGCAGTGGTTGGCGCCCGGCGTTCATCGCGGAATCTCGCAACGCGTTTCTTCGTGTCCCTGCCTCGCCCTCTCGGCGAGGCGCCTCTCCATCCCTCGGGTGTTCCATGCGGCGAAGCGTCTTGGTCACGATCGGGCTTCTCCTGCTGACCGGCTGCGGCCCCGCGGGCCACGGCAAGGGCATCGTGAAGGGAACGATCACCTACAAGGGCCAGCCGGTCAACGGCGCCACGCTCCTCCTGTACCCGGCCGCCGGGGGGGACATTTACACGCCGATTCCCGTCGGCCAGGACGGCGCCTTCAGCACGGCCGACGTGCCGCTGGGCGACTACAAAGTCGTCGTGCAAGGCTCCACAGGAACGAACGGCATGCCCCCCCCCTCCGCAGGGCGCGGACCAGAAGATGCAGGAGCAATATGACAAAATGAAGACGACGCCCACCATCCCGTTCCCGGATAAATACAAACCAGCGGCGGAAGGACAGCCGCAGACGACCCCTTTGACCTGCACCATCAAGGCGGGCGACCAGACGCTCAAGCTGGAGTTGACGGACTGACCCTGAAGAGAAGGGTCAGGAGTCAGACGATACCCCTCGTTCCCAAGCTCTGCTTGGGAACGAGGGGTAGAGGGGTACGAGGGATACGAGGGGCGCCTGACTCCTGACCCCTGACTCCTGACTCCTGACCCCTGACCCCTGGCCCCTTGATTCCGACATGGCCTCGACCGACGTTTCACCTCCTGCCGCCCCGCCGCTGGCGCCCCGTCGTGTGCGTCGGCGCCGATTCCGGCTGATCCTGGCAGGCGGCGTGCTGCTGCTGGTGGGCGGGTTTCTGGCCGTCGAAGGCTGGGCGTACTGGCAGGAGGCGCTCGGCCCGCCAGGCGATGGCCGGGGAGCAATTCGACGAGGCCCAACAGCGGATCGACTCGGCCCTGCTGGTGCGCGATGGATGGGCTTCGACCCACTTGCTGGCCGCCCGGATCGCCCGACTGCGGGGGGCGTATTCCGAAGCCGAGCGGCATCTGACCCGATCCAGTCAACTCGACGGGATGAGCGAGCAAGTCCAGCTGGAATGGCTGCTGCTCCGCTGTCAGCAGGGCGACGTGGACGAACTTTCGCCCGGCTTGCTTGCCGCAGTGGACAGCCGCAATCCCGAGTCGGCCGCCATTCTCGAAGCCCTGGCCGCCGTCTACATGCGGCAAACCCGCTATCCGGAGGCCCTGCACTGTCTGGATCGCTGGGTCGAGCTGGCGCCCGATTCCGTGCGCGCCTTCGACTGGCGAGGCTGGGTGAACAACCAGCTCGATAACCGCGTGCAAGCCGTCAGCGACTACGAGCAAGCCTTGAAGCTGCGGCCGGGTCTATCGGCCGTTCGGCTCCGCCTGGCCCAGCTCCTGATTGAGAACGCCCGCTACGGGGAGGCCGTGGTTCATCTGGATCGCCTGCGCGGAGCAGCCGGCCAACCCGGAGGTGCTGACGGCCCTGGCCCGCTGCTGGATGGTTCAGTCCCGGACGGACGACGCCCGGAACCTGCTCGACTCGGTCCTGGCAAGCCACCCGGACGATTTCGACGCCCTGGTCCAGCGGGGCAAGTTGGAGATGGACGGCAACCATTTCGCCGAGGCCGAGCGCTGGCTCAAGAAGGCGCTGGAGCAGAGGCCCCACGACCCGGAAGCGCGCTACTCGCTGTACCTGAGCCTCCAGGGGCAGCCGGATCGACAAAAAGAAGCCGAGGAGGAGCTGGCGCGCTGGCAGGAGGATCGTCGGACCCGCGATCGGCTGACGCGCCTGGTGCGTACCGAGCTGGACGCCAGGCCCAACGACGCGGACCTCGCGGAGGAAGCCGGGGAGCTGTTTATGCAACTGGGAGAGGACCAGCGGGGCCTCTTCTGGCTGAACCGCGCCCTGTCGCTCGACCCCCGCCACGCCGCCAGCCATCGGGCGCTCATCGCATATTACGAACGAACGAATAACCCGGACAAGGCGGAGGAACAGCGACGGCAGCTGTCCGAAAGGATGAAGGATGAACGATGAAGGATGAATCAAGCAAACGATCTGGTTCATCCTTCATCGTTCATCCTTCATCCTTTCGAGGAACCACTCCTCCCGCTGCGGCAGGTCCGGCGGCTGGAGGCGGCGGATGACGTCGAACTCCCGGCGCGCATCGGCTTTCTTGCCCTGCTGGAGCAAGAAACCGACCCGCGCCTGCCGCCCCGGCACGTTGAAAGGATCGACCTGCAAGAGTTTCGTGCAGTGCGTTTCCGCCTCGTCCAGCCGGCCCGCGCGGATCAGCAGTTCAATAAGGCTGAGCTGGTGCTCCGGCGCCAGGGGGTTGATCTCCACCGCATGACGCCAGTAGTCGAGGGCCAGGTCCGTTTGCCCCTCCGCCTGGGCCGCGCTGGCCGCGCAGGCCAGCAGCCGCCAGTCGCCCGGCCGTTTGGCCAGGGCGATACGCGCTTCCGCCAGTGCCTCGGAATGCCGGCCCAGCAGCAGCAGGAGTTGGGCCTTGCTCGCGCGCACCTCAATGTCCTGCGGATCGGGACCGAGCGCCGATTCCAGGGACGCCAGCGCTTGCTGGCCGTGCCGTTGCGGCGACAGCATTCCGGCGCTTAACATCTTCGCCAGCCCTAGCCCTTGCGTGCGCTCGGCTTGTGAATCGCTCTGGGGAAAGCGATCCTGGTAGAAATCGACGAAGCGGGCTTCGTCGAGGTCGGTGGTCGGGCCGGGCGGATGGTCGGCCGGCCGGCGCAGGATGCGGTGGTCGGTCGCCGCCGCGTGAACCACGTCCGAATTGCTGTAGCGCGGCATGTGACAGGCGATGCAGCTGTCGTGCGGGCTGGTCTGCTCGCGCCGGGCCGGCGTCTCCGAACAGCCGCGCTGGCCCTTCGCCTCATCGTGGCATTTCATGCACGCCCTGCGATAATGGCTCTCCCGCTCAGCCGGCCCGACCCAAACGTGGGGGTCGTGGCAGGTGATGCAGCCCAGCTGCAACGCGCCCACCGGGCGCTGAAAGCACTTGCTCTGAACCATCTGCTCGACGTGGGTGACGGCCTTCGCGTCCTGGCCGCTCTGCCGCGCCTGGACCAGCACCGCCCAAAACTCGGACAGGGGCAAGCCGGGCCGATAATCGAACAGGCCCCGGCCCGCGCGAAGGACGCGTGCTTCGCCTTCCAGATGGCACTGTTCGCACACCGCGTCGCGCAGAACGGGGGCCAACCGGGCGGGGTTGACGATGGCGCTCTCCACGTCCCCCCGCACGTGCAGCTCGCCCGGCCCATGACAGCGCTCACAGCCGATCGCGCACCCCTCGAACACCGGCGGCTCGAATCGATCGGGGTGTTCGGGATCTTCGCGGACGCGGTTGGCGTGGCAGAACAGACACGAGGCCGACACCGCACGCCCCGCCAGGGCCGACGGCCCGAACCCCGGCGACAGGTCCCAGCGCTGCTTCCCCGTGAACCAGCTGATCGGCGTTTGCAGCAGGTAGCCGTCTTGTTCCGTCAGGTAGGAATAGCCCTTCGTGCCCGAGCCGATCGCCCACCGGACTTCTTGGGCCAACTCGACCACGGGCTTGCCCGCATCGTCGAGTACGGCCTGCCGGTGCCATACGGCGTTCCCTTGTCGGTCCACCTGAAAGCGGCGGCCCAGGGCGGCGAAGGGGTTGTTCACGTCCGGCGAATAGCGCTGCCGATCCAGCAGGTCCGCGACTGGGACCAGGGAACGGGCCATGGGATGCAGAGCGTAGCTGTCGGCGATGTCCTTGTGGCAACCCACGCACTGCGCGTCGCCGACATAGCGGACCTCGGGATTGATGTTCCGATAGGGGCCGGCGTAGGTCCGCCGCGGGTCGGTCGGCGCCGCCGGCGCGGCCGGAACCGGGTCGTTCCGGTTCGGCGCGCCCCGACTTGCCAGCCAGGCGCCCAACGCGCCTAGGCCGGCCAGCAGAACGAATCCCGATGCCAGCATGAGAAGGCGCCGGGATGGGGGTTTAGCGGACATGAAAGCGGTCCATAGTCCGTAGCCCATAGTCCATGGTCCATAGCGGCTTGTCTTCGCTATGGGCTGCGGACCACGGACTACGGCCCTTCAAGCAAGCCCATCATCTGCTGAGCGATCGGCCGCGTGGGGAAGTCCAGCCCGGCGCCCGAGTCGGCCTGAATGTCGTCCCCCCACACGTCCAGGGCGGCATGGAAGTGTCCGCGGGCGGCGTCCACGGCGCCGGACTCCAGGGCCAGCAGACCGCGCAGCACCCGTATGTCGGCCTCCTGACGCAGCAGATCGGCCGGGCCTCCGAGGGGCCGCAGCGCATCGAACTGGCGGAAGACGGCGCCGGCCAGTCCCGCGGGACCGGCGGCGAGGCACGGACGGGCCAGCACCGCGTCCCCGATGCGAAGCGCCATGGCCGAACGCACCGGCGCGAGCTGTTCCGTGGAGACGCCCACCTGACGCACTCTTTCGCTCAGCGCGTTCAGCTCCGCGTCGGCGCCCGCATAGTCGCCGCAGGCCGCGGCCGCCTCGGCCCGCAGCGAATGATAGCGCGCGAAGCCGAGCGCGGCCTCCTGCTGCGGTTCCAGCCAGGCGCGGACCTCGAACGCCCGCCCGGCCCGCAACATCAGGTCCAGCTCCAGCTCCGTGCCCGCCTGGCCGAAGATCGCGGGATGCGATTCCAGCAGCATCTCGAGCGCCTGGCGCGACAGGCCGTGACGTTCCGCCAGGCTGGCTCGCTCGAAGACCTTCAAGGGATCGCTCTTGTCCGCCGTGTTGGCCTCGTAGATCTTCTCGGCCTGTTCGACCAGCGATTCCATCGTGTCCACGTCGGCGCGCAGCGCATCGCGTCGATCGGCGGCCGCGGCCTCTTGCTCGGCAATCCGCAGCCGGGCGCGGAGATGGTCGAGCGCGCGATCGAGCTGATTGTCTTCATAGTAGAGCTGGGCCAGCAAGGCGTGCGCCCGGTCGAGGTCCGGCCGAAGGACGACCGCCTCTTCCAGGGCGGTAAGCGCCTGGGCGTGACGGGCGCCGGCGAGCGCGGGCAGAACGACCTGCCAGCTTTGCTCGCGCGTCTGGCCGGCCAGGCGAACGTAGGCTTCCCCCAGCAGCAGGAAGGCACCGGCGTCGTCGGGATTGGCGGCCAACGCCCGCCGGGCGGCGCGCACGGCCAGCAGCAGCGCCTCGGGCGGGCCGCTGTCGTGCGCCGCCATGAACCCGGCCGCGAACGCCTCCGCCGCCGGTTGGCCGCCCACCCCCTGGCTGTCGGGGAGCAAAGGCGCCAGCTGGAGGCGCACGGCCAGGGCGCCCGCGGTCCCCGCCGGTTCCCTTCCCGGTCCCGTTCCGACCAGGCCCGTGGCCTGGGCCAGCAGCCATTGCATCGACAGCTCTTGCCGCTGCTGTTCGGCCTCCAGGTCGAAGACAATCAGGTAGAGGGCCGCCTCGCCTCGATCGGCGGAGTGTTCGTTGCGGGCGCGCCAGAAGGCGTCGAAAGGCCCCGGCGGTTGGGGCATGGGCGGGGCGGTCTGCGGCGCCTGACGATCCGCGTCGGGATGGTAGGCCGCCACGCGAAGATCGAGGGCTTTCCCAGGCGCCCCACCCTGCCCTCCCCCAGCCTCGGGGGAGGGTTGGGAGGGGGCGCCGGAACGCCGGCCGAACAGCGCGGCGGCGCCCTGCACGTCGAGCAGCTCCCACTCTTTTCGGTCCAGCAGCAGGCAGCGAAAGGCCTGGAGCGTTCGTCCCGCGTCCGGATCGTACAGAAGGATCCGATCGATTTGGTGGGCGTCCAGCAAAGGCCCCAGCTCGCCGGCCGGCCCGGAGCCGTCGGGCTGGAGAAGGCAGCGCCGCATCTGCACGAAATCGTCGGCCGTGCGGTCGAAGAGGGACCAGCGGGAATCGAGGAAGCCCTTTTCGGAAGGACAGAACCAGGCCAGGTAGTGGGCGACCTCGGGGCTGAAGGTCAACGCAACGCGATCGGATCGGAACGGGTGTTCCGAATGCCACTGGTCGATGCGCCGAGCCAACCGGACTAGGGTTTCGTCCGGCTCGACCGCCCAGCCGCGCGGCTGGTAGGGCGTGGGTTGCAGCCAGCCGGGCCAGGCCGCGATCAGCAGAGCCAGCCCGGCCAGCGCCCCGACGCCGCGCCCGGCAGCCGCCAGCCGGCGCCCGCGCTCCGTGGGTACGACGGTGCGGGACCATTCCTGGAGGTTCAGCGCCAGGATCGGCCCGGCCGCCACGGCAAAGAAGGGAATGGCCCGAGCCTGATAGGCGCTGAGCGCGGCCAGGGCCAGCCAGACCAGCAACCGGCCGAGATGCAGGCTCCTGCCGCGCAGGACAAAGGAGGCCGCGCCGACCGCCAGGAGCAGGCAGTAGGCCCAACCTCCAATACTGGCGAAAGCCGGTGCGCCCCCACCCAACCCTCCCCCGACCCTGGGGGAGGGTTGGGTGGGGGCGAACGGCGAAACGACCAACCCCTGCCCGAGCGGATCGCGCATCCAGGCCTGTTCCGCGTGCGACAAGCCCAGCGGGATGGGCCAGGCCAACGTGTGGTAGTGGAAAGGCGTGAGGAAACAGGCCGCCAGGCCGGCCAGCGCCAGCAGCGTCAGCGAGCGGAGTTCGCCAGGCGAGCGGGGGTGTGAGCCTCCCTGATGACTCCGCACCGCGTCGCCCAGCGCGCCCAGCGCGTACAGGCCCACCAGAACAGGCCCGAGGAGAAACCAGGCGTCTAGATTGGCCCACAGGGCGAACAGCGGCACGAGCAGCCACCGCAGCGAGCGCGCCGCGCGACCCGCGAATCCTCGACCAGGGCCGGCCGTTCGAGCAAAAAGAGGGTCAGCGCCGTCCCGAACAGCGACGCCAGAACGGGCTGGAGCAGCAGCCAGGGGCCGAGCGCCAGGACCGCGGCGGCGGCGGCGAGGGCGGCCATCCCCGCCCGCGTTCCCCGCCTCCGAAAACAAAAGAACAATCCCGCCAGCGCCGTCACGAGGGCGGCCTTGGCAAGCACCAACGCCATGCCATCGCCGATCTCGTAAAGCACATAAAGGGCGGCGTCGCTCAGCCAGGAGTGGTTGACCCAATAGACGCCCGCGGTGGTGGAAGCAAAAGGGTCCGTTCCGAACGGGGCCTGTCCGTGGACCAGCGCCCGACCGGACGCCAGGTGCAACCACAGATCGCTATTGTGTGAGGGCGTGGAAGCCAGAAGGAAGGCCAGCGCGCAAACGATCCCGGCAAAGAGCCAATCGAGCGGTCCCGATCCTGGAGTGGGCGGCAAGACGGAAGTCTCGGGCAATGGATTCAGCTCGGAAGCAACCGGCGGACGCAGGGGCGGGGTCGCCTCGCCCCTACCCGCATCCGGTCCATCACCGGCCCCGGGAGAGGCGGGAGGAGGGGAAGGGACGGATTCCAGGGTCATGGAACTGCACCATGGGTCGTCGGAGCCGCGACCGTAAGGCGAGCGGCAGCAGGAATGATACCCGTAGCCGCATTCGCCAGAATGCGGGTGAATGGCTGTTGGCCCGCATTCTGGCGAATGCGGCTACGAGTAAGGTATTTCCCGCCCCTCGCCTAAGGGAGCGGTCTTCGCCGCGCCCGGTCATTGTAGGCGCGCCCCGATACGGAACAAGTTTCCATTCTGGGCGACCCGGAAGGAAGGAGCGCCGCCCCGCGTTGACGGGACGAGACAGTGGTACACTTCGCCCTCGGTTCGCCCTCGTTGCCCTCGCTCCCCCTCGTTCCCAAGCGGAGCTTGGGAACGAGGGGGAAATCGGAAAAGGCCAAAAGGCCGAATCTCACCAGTTTTTCATTGACACGGATGAAGGACGGGGTATTCTAAGCGATACGGGTCAGAATAGGCAGTCTGGACGCAGCTGAAGAAGCCGATTCGCATGGGTTGCGTCGAGGCCTGATTCCTGAACCGCCTGTCGCGTTCTCAGGACGTCGTCATCTTTCAATCAGGGGAGGTACGTCGATGCCACAATTGCGCCTCTTCAAATCGGGGCGAGCGTTCACGCTGATCGAGCTGCTGGTCGTCATCGCCATCATCGCCATCCTCATCGGCCTCTTGCTGCCCGCCGTCCAGAAGGTGCGCGAGGCGGCCGCACGCATCAGCAGCACCAACAACCTCAAGCAGATGGTGCTGGCGACCCACAATGCAAATGACGCCAACGGCGTGCTGCCCGCGTCGGTCGGGAACTATCCCAGCCAGGGCGCGGGGGTAGGCCCCCGGCCCGTGATGCTCGGGACGGCCCAGTATTTCATCCTGCCGTACATGGAAGCGGGCAACACCTACAACCAGATGGCCGTCAATCACTACGACACCTGGTATTGCGTCTACGGCATCAAGACCTACATCGGCCCGGCCGATCCGACGGAACCTACCAGTGGGAAAATCGACACCGGTTCGCCGCGTTTTGGCACCAGCTACGCACCAAACGAATGGGTGTTCGACCCGCAAAAGTATCCTTCAAACCCCAACTTTGCCACCCTCGCCAACCACACGCAGCTCCCGGGAAACGGCAGCAGTCCCAACGGGCAAAGCGCGCCGTTCGCCAGAATCCCGGGCACCATCCAGGACGGCTTGTCCCAAACCATCTTCTTCGCCGAGAAGTATGCGGTTTGCGGCAACTCCTCCAACAACGTCGCCACGTTCTATTGGGGCGAAACAGGAGGGGCATGCAATCGCACGGGCGGTCAGGGCGGCAACGGCTCCATCCCCGGCTTCTACACTATCACACAGCCCCCGCAGCCCCAGCCTAACCCGTTCAGCACTTGCAACCCCTGCATGTTGCAGGCTACCTATGCGGGCGGCATTCTGGTCGGTTTGGGCGATGGATCGTGCCGCCTCGTCAATTCCAGCGTCTCCGCCACGACCTGGGCGAACGCAGTCCAGCCCGCCGACGGCAACGTGCTCGGCAACGACTGGTGAGCTAGTGGTCCGTCCAACGTCATTTGACGGGTGAGTTCGTAGCCGCATTCGCCAGAATGCGGGGATTTCACCGCCGCACCCGCATTCTGGCGAATGCGGCTACCTGTCAAGTGAAGATTGACGGAGCCCTGGTCTGATGCGGAATGCGGAATGCGGAATGCGGAATCGAGACAGCTGGCTCTCGATTCCGCATTCCGCATTCCGCGTTCTGATTTCCGCATTCTGCATTCTGCCGGCGGCGTGCAACCCGAAGCCGGCTGCGCCAAGCCCCTTGGCGGGCCCGGATGACCCAGCCGGCCCGCCGTTCTTCGAGGACGTCACCGCCGCGTCGGGCGTTTCCTTCACCTACCGCAACGGCGAGGAAACGGCCGATCACCTGTCGATCCTCGAATCGCTCGGCGGCGGCGTGGCCCTGATCGACTACGACGGCGACGGCCTTCTCGACGTCTTCCTGACCGGGGGCGGCTATTACGCCGGTCTGGACCACACGGATATCGTCGGCCTGCCGTGCCGGCTCTACAAGAACCTGGGCGGCGGCAAGTTCAGAGACGTCACCGCCGAAGTCGGGCTGGACAAGCTGGCGGGCGGCAAGCCGTGGTTCTACAGCCACGGGGCGGCCGTGGCCGACTACGACCGCGACGGCTGGCCCGACCTGCTGGTGACGGGCTGGAGAGGCCTGGCCCTGTTCCATAACGTCCCGGTGGACCCGCAGGACCCGTCGAAGGGTCGGCGCTTCGAGGACGTGACCGCGGCCGCCGGGCTGGGCGACGGGATCGCCTGGGCGACGAGCGCGGCCTTCGGCGACCTGGACGGCGACGGCTATCCCGACCTGTACGTCTGCCAGTACGTCAACTGGTCGTTCGACAACAACCCCAGGTGCAGCTACCACAGCCAGACAAACGACGTCTGCCCGCCCAAAAACTTCGACGGCCTGCCGCACAAGGTGTATCGCAACGTCCCCCTGCCCACGGTGGCATGGTCTGGAGACCATGCCACAACGCGGGGAGACCATGCCACAACGCGGGGGGAGCGCGGAAGTTCGTGGACGTGAGTGCGGAGGCGGGCCTGGTCCCCGCCGGCCCCGACTCCAGCAAGGGCCTGGGCGTGCTCCTGATCGACGTGGACGGCGACGGCAAGCCGGACGTTTACGTGGCCAACGACACGACGCCCAAGTTCCTGTACCTCAACCGCTCGACGCCGGGAAAGATTCGCTTCGAGGAGGTCGGGGAGCGCAGCGGCGCGGCCCGCGACGGCCGCGGCAACGCCAACGGCAGCATGGGCCTGGATGCGGGCGATTACGACGGCCGCGGCCGGCCGTCGCTGTGGGTCACCAACTACGAGAACGAGCTGCCCGGCCTGTACCGCAACGAAACACGGCCGGGGTCGCCGTTCTTCCACTACCAGACCGCGGAGGCCGGTCTCGCCGCCGGCAGCCAGAAATACGTCGGCTGGGGCACGGCCTTCCTCGACGTGGACCTGGACGGCTGGGAGGACCTGTTCTTCGTCAACGGCCACGTCGTTCGCTACCATTCGGAGACCGGCGCCGGCCGCAAACAGCCTGCTGTGCTGTATCGCAATCTCGGCGGCACGTTCAAGGACGTCAGCCGGCAGATCGGCAGTTACCACGACGCCGACCACCTGGCGCGCGGCGTGGCCTTCGGCGACCTGGACAACGACGGCCGCACGGACCTGGTCATCAGCCACATCAACGAGCCGGCGGCGGTGCTGCGCGGCATTGGCGGCCAGGACTGCCACTGGCTGGGCGTGCAGCTCGTCGGCGAAGATTTCGCCGATATGGTAGGGTCCAAGGCGGAATTGCAGACAAGCACACGGATGCTGACGCGCTTCGCCAAGGGCGGCGGCTCCTATCTTTCGTCGAGCGATCGACGGCTCCTCTTCGGCCTGGGCCGGGAGACGACGCCGGGCCGGCTGACGATCGCGTGGCCGAATGGCGCCAGGCAAACCTTTGACGGGCTGGCCGGCGATCGCTACTACCGCATCGTGCAGGGGCAGGCGAAGGCCGAGCCTTACCCCGCGAAGGAATGAGAGTCTGCTCCAGAGGGGCGGGGAAACCCCGCCTCTACCGCGGTCTTTCCGTAGGGGCGAGGTCTCCTCGTCCCCTGTGGGCCGATTTCCGGAACACCAGGGCGTCTCCGAAGCGGAGCGTCTCGAACGCATCGCTGACCCCGTAAAGGTTCTCCGCGGCGCCGAGGACGAGCCACCCGCCGTCGCGCAGCAGCGCATGCAACTGCCGGCAGACGCGCTGCCGCGTGTCGAGGTCGAAATAGATCAGCAAATTGCGGCAAAAGATGGCGTCAAAGGGCGTTAAGTCGGCCGGCGGCGCCGTCAGATTGAGGCGGCGGAACTCCACCAGGCGGCGGATCGGTTCCCGCACCACCCACGCGCCGCCGCGCCGCTCGAAATGGCGGGCGAGCAGGGCCGGCGTCAAGCCGCGGGCCGCGTCGCGGTCGCTGTACTCCGCCGCCCGCGCCCTCGCCAATACTTTCTCCGAAATGTCCGTGGCCAGGATGGAGAAGTCGTCTTCGCGCAGGCCCAGCCCGCGGTTGGCCTGGATGGCGTCGGCCAGCAGCATGGCCAGGCTGTACGGCTCCTGGCCGGTCGCGGCGGCCGCGCACCACAGGCGGACCCTCGCCCCGCCGCCCGCCCGCTCCCCCAGCTGTGGCAACAGGTGGCGCGGAACGCCTCGAAGACATGGCCGTCCCGGAAAAAGGAGGTCTCGGCCGTGGTGATCGCCTCCACGACGGGAGCGTGCAGCGCCGCCCCTTGCGGCCCGCGGAGTTTCTGGGCGAGCTCCTTGAAGGAGCGGCAGCCGGCGGCCCGCGCCACCGGCGCGAGTCGGTGCCGAATCAGATAGGCTTTGTCTTCGCCGACCACCAGGCCGCAGAGCTGGTGGATGAGCCGGCGCAGCTCGTCGAAGACCGCCGATGACAGTTCCATGTCAGGGCGCCCTCCGCTCGCCGACCAGCGCCTGCACCGCGGCCGCGATCTCGCCGAGCGGCAGCACCTCGTCGGCCAGCCCCGCCCGAACCACGTTGCCGGGCATGCCCCAGACCACGCTCGTCGCCTCGTCCTGCGCGATAACGTAGGCCCCCGCCCGCTTCAGCGGCCGCAGCCCGGCCGTCCCGTCGCAGTCCATGCCGGTCAGCACGACGGCCACGGCCTCGCCTCCCAGCGCCGCCGCGGCCGAGCGGAACAGCACGTCGGCCGACGGCCGGCAATGGTTTTCCGGCGGCTGGTCGTTCAACCCCGTCCGCAGCTGGTTTCCCTGTCTCCGCAGCACCAGATGCCTGCCGCCCGGAGCGATGTACACGGTTTCGGGGTCGCACCGGCGCCCCGTCCGCGGCCTCGACGACCGGCGCCCCGACACGCCGCGACAGGCTCTCCGCCAGGGAGCCGGTAAACGGCGGAGGCATGTGCTGCACGATCAGAATGGGCAGCGCGATGCGGCGGCGGAGATCCGGCAGCAGCGCGTCCAGCGCCCGCGGCCCGCCGGTGGAGGAAGCGATCAGGACGGCGCGGGCGAGGCGCGGGACGCGGCCGGCGTGAGCCGGCTGATGGCGCGTTTCAGCCAGCTCACGCCGGCCGCTCGCCGGGGCGTCGCTCTCGACTCGCCGCCGGGCCATGAACAGCCGGATCCGGGCGGCGAGCTGCCGGCGCAGCTCCACGAGGTTGGCGTCGGCCGACGGGCCGCTCGGTTTAGTCACGAAGTCGAAGGCGCCCGCCTGAAGCGCCCGCACCGTCACGTCGGCGCCGCGGCGCGTGAAGGCGCTGACCATGACGACGCCGATCTCCGCCGCCGGCGGCCGCGCGGCGTTGAGCCGCTGGATCTCCGCCAGGGTTTGAAGACCATCCAGACCCGGCATCTCCACGTCCAGCGTCGCCACGTCCGCCGGGGTCGAGCGCAGGAACTCCAGCGCCTTCTCGCCGCTGAAGACGGAGCCGACGACGACGACGCCTTCCTCGCCAGCCAGCGCCTCGGCCAGCGCGGCGCGGAAGATGCGCGAATCGTCCACGATCAGCACCCGCGCCGGCTCGGGCATCGCATCATCCCTCGATCCGGAACACGCCGACCTGTTGCTTCAGTTTCGCCGCGACGGCGGCCAGGCGCTCGGCCGCCGCGCTGACCTGCTGGGCGCTGGCCGTGTTGTCGCGCGTCGCCTGGCTGACGCCCTGGATGTTGGTCGAGATGTCCTTGACCCCTCGGGCGGCCTCGGCGGCGTTGCGCGACACGTCGTTGGCGCCCTGGGCGGCCTCGGCGGTGTTGCGCGACATGTCGGTCGCCCCCTGCGCCACCTCCGCGATCGAGGACGCGATGTGTTCCACGCCGCCGCTGGCCTGGCTGAGGTTGCCGGCGCTGACGTTGGCCGCCTGCGTCTGCTGCCCGACCGCCTCGGAGATCCGCCCCGCCGACGTGTTGATCCGGCTGATGATCTCCGCCACGCCCTGGATGACGCGCACGGCCTCGCGCGTGCCGGCCTGCACGTCCTCGATGCGGCGGGCGATGTCGCCGGCCGCCTGCCCGCTCTGGTGGGCCAACTCCTTGATCTCGTGGGCCACCACCGCGAACCCCTTGCCCGCCTCGCCGGCCGAGGTCGCCTCGATCGTCGCGTTCAGCGCCAGCAGGTTCGTCTGCAGCGCGATCATCTTGATCGTCTCCGTCACCTTGCTGATCTCGCCGGAGGCCCGGTCGAGGGCGTTCATGGCCGTGGTGGCCTGGCCGGACATTTGCAGCGCCTGGGAAGCCACCTGCGAACCTTCGCGGGCGTCACGGCTGATCTGCTCGAAGGCGGCGATGGCCTGTCGCACGCCTCCGGCCACGGCCGCCAGGTTCTGCGCCGTCGTCTGGGCCGACGCCGACACGGCGCGGGCGTTGACGCTGATCTCCTCGCTGGCCGACGAGATCGACGCCACGTTGACGCTGACCTGCTCGGCGGCCGCCGCCATGGACTCGATCGCGGCCGACGCGCCGGCGCCCGCCTCGGCGACGTGGCCCGCCTGGGCCGACATCTCCTCGCTCTGGGCCAAGAGCTGGTGCGACACCATCGTCAGCTCCGACCCCGAGGCGGCGACGCCGTCCGACGCGCCGCGGATGTCGCCGATTGTCTTGGAGAAGGCCCCGGCCGCCTTGTCCATCGCCTGGGTCAGGCGCCCGATCTCGTCGTTCTGCTTCAGGTTCAGCCGCTGCGTCAGGTCGCCGCGCGCGATGGCCTCCGACAGCTCGACGCCCCGACCGATCGGCCCGGTGATCGACCGCGCCAGCACCAGCGCCAGCAGCAAACTGACCAGAAGGCCCCCGACCGCCACACCGATCATCAGCCGCTGCGCGACGGTCGAGCTGTCGCGGCTGACGGTCATGTCGGCTACCAGTTTGTTGCGAAGACTGTCGTTGAGCCGGTCGAGGGCGCCGAGGCAGTCGTTGACGGCTTTGATGGAAGTGGTCAGCTCGATTTCGCCGGCGCGGCTGTTGGTGTTGGCCCGCAGCAGCTTGATGAGCTGGTCGTCGAAGGCGGACACCTCCGCGAACGCCACGGCGATGCGATCGAACAGCCGTCGGTCCTTGTCGTCCGCGGCCGCGGTCAGCTCCACCAGCCGGGCCTGGACCTGCTTTTTCATGGCGTCCGTTCGGTCGGCCACGGGCTTCATCTCCTCGTCGGTTGTGGTCACGACGTGTCCGCCGAACTCGCGGTGCAGATCGAGCACGTCCGGCAGCAGGTCGAAGATCGTGCGCCGCCGCGCGACGGCGGCCGCGACCGCGGCCGCCTCCTTGGTCTGCACCGCGTCGGCGACATCTTTGTCGGCTTTGTGGAGGGCCGCCTCGACGGCGGCCCGGTACTCCCCGAGCTTTGCCCCCAGCTCGCCGCGAAGGAGCGCATGAGCATGGAAGTTACTATTCAGCACTCCGAGCGCGAGGATCTGCTTTTGCACAGTCTGGTATTCCTCCCAGCTGCGGTTGAAATCCTGTAGCGCCTGGCGGTCCTCGGCCGAAGGGTTCTGGTCGATCATCGCCGAGAGCTTCTGCCGGTCCTGATCGACGTCGCGGCCGGCCTGGCGGGCCTTGTCCGCGTAGGACTGAGACTCCGCGTCGTCCGTTGTGATGATAAGGTCCAGCTCATTGCGGCGCATCAACAATAGGTCGAGGCGCAGCTGGGAACACAGGTCGGCCTCCTTCGAGGTGGCCTCGACCATGTGCTGCAGCCGCTCGTTCACCGCAGCGAGTTGATAGTACCCGACCGCAGCGATGATCACAGCCGTCGCCGCCAACAGGCCGACGAGAAGCGCGAGCTTGGTCCGCAGCCGCAGGTTTTTCATGAAGCCGTCTCCGTCGCGTGAGGGGACGCCAGCAATTGCTCGACGGCCGGCAGCAACTTGCCGGCGTCGAGGAGGGTAATCAGTTCGCCGTCCAGCTTGCCGACGCCGCACACCAGGCCGTCCAGCGGCGAATCGGTTTCCGGCGTCCGGCCGGCCTCGATCTGGTCGGGCCGCAGCGCCGCCACGCCGCCGACGCCGTCGATCAGCACGCCGAACGGGTCGCCGAGGACCGCCTTGAACACCATCAGGCGCGTGTCGGGGCCGGCCTCGGTCGCTCCCCGATTCAGCATTTTTTTTAGATCCAGAATCAGATGAATCTGGCCGCGCAGGTTGGCGCAGCCGCGCACGCAGGCCGGCGCGTGGGGCAGCGGCGTCAAGGGCGGCGGCAGGTTGACGGACTGCACGAGCGTGGCGTCCACGCCGAACAGTTCGTCGCCGAGACGGCAGGTGCAGAACGTCCGCGCCTGCGACGACGCCGGGGCCGGCAACAGCGGCGTCATAGCGAACCTCCCGGCGCCCGTTCTCGCATGAGCGCCGCCACGGCGCCGAGGAAGCGCTCGCGGTCCAGCTTCGCCTCGTGGCGGTCGAAGCCGCACGCCAGCGCTCGCTCCCGGTCGGCCGGGCTGTCCAGCGTCGTCAGCGCCATCAGCGGCAGGGCCGCGCCGTCCGGCCGCAGGCGCACCGCCCGCGCAAACTCGAAACCGTCCATGAGCGGCATTTCGACGTCCGACACCACCAGATCGAACGCCGCCGCGTCCAGCTTGCTCAACCCGTCGCGGCCGTTGACGGCCGTTTCCACCTCAAAGCCGGCCGACTCCAGATAGCCGCGCACCACCTCGCGGAAAAACTGGGTGTCCTCGACCAGCAGCACGCGCCGCAGCGCTCCGGGCGAGCGGCCGGCGAGTAGGGGCGGGGTAACCCCGCCCCTACCTTCATCAGCCGGCTCAGGCCGGCCGCTCGCCGCGCCCAGCTCCGCCACGCGCGGCACGTCGAGGATCAGCGTCATCTGCCCGCGAATCACCGCCGAGCCGAGCAGGCCGTCGGCCGGGCAGGACTCACGGTACAGCTCGACCGGCAACTCGTCGGAGTCGATCAGCTCCGACAGCAACAAGCCCAGCGGGAGCCGCGCCCGCTTCGGCAGCAGCAGGAACATCTCCTTTTGGTCCGCGCCCGGCGAAACCGGCAGCACGCGATCCAGCCGCAGCACGGCGGTCGGCACGCCGTCCACGGTGAGAAACTCTCGATCGCCGACGCGCTCGATGCGGTCCATGCGGACGCGCTCGACGCGGCGGATCTGTGCGAGCGGCGCGCCGAACTGCTCGTGGGGGCCGCAGCGGAACAGCAGCAGCGCCTGCAATTCGGGCGGCCGGTTCACGCCGGCCGCATCGACGGCGCGTTCGGCCGAATCGAAGCGGACGCCGGCGTGACGGGCGACGCCCTCGACGTTGAGGATGAGGGCGACGCGGCCGTCGCCGAGAATGGTCGCGCCGGAGAAGCAGGCCAGCGGTTTGACGGCGGCGTGCATCGGCTTGACGACGATTTCCTCCGTGGCAAGGATGTCATCGACGACCAGCCCGAAACGCCGCGACCCGACCTTGACCACGGCGAAATATAGAGCGAGTGGCGAGTGGCGAGTGGCGAGCGGCGAGTGGTCCTGGATCGGAGAAGAACCAGCCGAATCCTGGCCCCGGACTGCTCGCTGCTCGCTGCTCGCTGTTCGCTGCTCGCTCAGGATCTCCGCCCACGTCGCGGCAGTGAACGGCGTCGGTCGTCGCAGCACCTCGGCCAGCCGCACCAGCGGCAGCAGCCGGTCGCGGCGCCGCACCACTTCCTGGTCGAACGTGGTTTCCACCCGCATCGACGACTGACCGGGACGCAGACAAACCAGCTCCTCCAAATCCTTTTGCGGCAGGGCGTAGCGCTCTCCGCCGACGACCACGATCAGGCACGGGATGATGGCCAGGGTCAGCGGCAGCCGCAGCGTGAAGGCCGTGCCGCGGCTCGGCTCCGATTCGATTTCCAGGACGCCGCCGAGCCGGTCGAGGTTGGTCTTGACCACGTCCATGCCGACGCCGCGGCCGGACACGTCGGTCACTTCCGCGGCGGTCGAGAAGCCGGGCAGCAGGATCAGGGCCAGCAGGTCGCGCGGGCCGAGGCGGGCCAACTCCTCCTTGGTCCGCAACCCTTGCTGCAGCGCCTTGCGGCGGATCTTCTCGGGATCGAGTCCCCGGCCGTCGTCGCGCACCTCAATGGTGATTTGCCCGCCCAAATGGCGGGCGTTCAGCGACACGCGCCCCGTAGGGGGCTTGCCCGCCCGCGCCCGCTCCGCCGGCGGTTCGAGGCCGTGGTCGCAGCAATTGCGGACGAGGTGCGTCAGCGGGTCGGACATCGACTCCAGGATCGTCTTGTCCAGCTCGACCTCGGCGCCGGACAGCTCCAGGTCGATCTGCTTGCCCAACTGCTTGGCCAGGTCGCGGACCATGCGCGAGAAGCGGCCGAAGAGATTGCCGACCGGCTGCATCCGCGTTCGCAGCACGACCGCTTGCAGCTCGCCGGTGACGGCGTCGAGGCGCTGGACGATCGGACGCAGGCCGGAGTCGGCGGCGTGGCGGCGGCGCAGCGCCTGGTTGCGGACCAGGACCAGCTCGCCGGCCAGCGTCATCAGCCGATCGACCAAGCCGACCGGGATGCGGATGCTGTCGGCGGCGTCGGTTGGCCGCGGCGACTTGACCGGCGAGCCTGGGGCGTCAGCCTCCGGAGGTACAGCCGCGGCGGGATGCGGCGCCGGCGCGGATTCGAGCAGGACGATCTCGGCCCCGGACAGGTCGAGGGCGCGCGCGAACGGCTCCGGCGGCAGAGACGCCGAGACCACGGCCCGATACCAAACCGGCCCGGTCGAAAGAGGGGCCGTCAGGTCGGCGTCGTCCACGTCGAGAGCGGCGTTGAGCAGGGCGCCGGCCGACTGGATGCGCTGGATCACGGCAAGAGGGCCAAGGCCGTGACCGCGCTGGCACTTCGCCAGGTCCGCCCTTACGCCGTAAAGGAAGGCGTGGCCGGCGGGCCGCTCCGCCAGCGGCGATTCGGTCAGCGCGAAGGAGGGCGACTCGCTCCGCGCTTCACTGGCGGCTCGCGGAGCGAGCGGCCTACCGGCGTCGGCCGGCGCCAACGTGCGCAGGCGAGTCAGCGGGCCGCTCACGTCGGCGTCGTTGCTGCGCTCCACGTCGTCGAGCAGGGCCTGGATGCGGTCGGCGCCGGCGAGCAGGGCGTCAATCACGGCGGGGGACGGAGACGCATTCTCCGACCGCAAATGATCGAGGACCGTCTCCATCGCATGGGCCAGCTCCTCGATGGCCTGGCGGCCGAAGAAGCCGGCGCCACCCTTGACGGAGTGAACGGAGCGGAAAAGGCGGTCGATGCGGTAGCGGGAGGAATCGTCCTTGCGCTGCTCCAGCGCCAGCAGGTCGTCGCCGATGTTGGCCAGATGCTCCTTGGCCTCGCTGACGAACTCGTACATCAGGGTGCGCTCGGCCGCCATGGTCAGCGCCCCTCGTCGTCCGCGGGAAAGGCGGCGTCCAGGCGCGTCAGGCGCAGCAGCGTGTGGAGCGGGGCGGAGGCGTTGACGATCTGGAGGGCGGCGGTCGGCTGACGACGCCCGGCGGCCCGCGCCGCTCGCGCCAGCAGCGCCAGGCCGTCCGGCCCCACTTCCCCGACGGCGGCGAAATCCAGGCGGACGATCGGGGCGCCGCCGGCCAGCGCCTCCGCCAGCTGGCCGCGCACCGCCTCCGCCTCCGCCCCGTTGAGGTCGCCGCGGGGTCGGAGGGTGGGCGACTCGCTCCGCGAGTCGCCGTCCGCGCGCGGGGCAGCCGCCTCCGCCGGGCCGCGACCGGCCCGGAGCGCGGCAATGTCGTCGAGCAAGGGGCGCAGACTGTCCTCCGTCACCCCGTCGCCGGTCGCCGCCCCGTCCGCGGGAGCGATGCGCTGAAGAGCGTCCACGCCGCCCAGCAGCACGTCCACCGCGCTGCTGCTCAGGGCGATGGCGCCTTTCTGGGCCGCGACGAAACAATCCTCCATCGCATGAGCGACGCGCACAGCCGCTTCGACGCCGACGATGCGGGCCGCCCCCTTGATGGAGTGGGCGGTGCGCATCAGCGCCTCCAGCCGCTTCGGCTGGTTAGGATCCTTCTCCAGCGCCAGCAGTCCTTCGCTCAGGGCGGGAAGGTGGGTTTCCATTTCCGCGCGGAACAGATCCAACAGCGCGGGATCGAGCGTGGACTTGCCGCTCACAGGCGCCTCGAAGTTCAGGGACGCGCCGGTTTCGGGATTGCCGGGATAACGAAGATTGCCGTTATCAGTATATTTGCCCCTGTAGGCGATTGACCAGTGAAAACGGCCGTCGTCGCCCGGTGGGCGCGGACGGCGGCCCGCACAATGCGCATTCTCCATAACGGCGTCGCCGAGGGGGTGGAAGATGGGCCTGACCGACGCGCAGCGCCCCGTCACCGTGCTGCTGGTGGACGATCAGCCGATCGTCGGCGAAGCGGTTCGGCGAATGCTGGCCGCCGAGCCGGACGTTCGCTTCCACTTCTGTTCCGACCCGACCAAGGCGATCGAGCAGGCCAACGCAGTCGGGCCGACGGTGATTCTGCAAGACCTCGTCATGCCCGAGGTGGACGGCCTGACGCTGGTGAAGTTCTACCGCGCGAACCCGGCGACACGCGAGGTCCCGTTGATCGTCCTTTCGACCAAGGAAGAGCCGGAGACCAAGGCGCAGGCGTTCGCCACTGGGGCCAACGACTACCTCGTCAAGCTGCCGGATCGGCTGGAGCTGCTCGCCCGCGTCCGTTACCATTCGCGGGGCTACGTCGCGCAGCTGGAGCGAAACGAGGCGTACCGCAAGCTGGCCGAGAGCCAGGCGGAGCTGGCCCGCGAAGTGGCCGAGGCGGCGCGCTACGTCGCGTCGCTGCTGCCGGAGCCGTTGAACAAAGGTCCGGTTCAGGTGGAATGGCGTTTCATCCCCTCGACGCAGCTGGGCGGCGATTCGTTCGGCTATCACCGGCTCGACGACGATCATTTCGCCTTCTACCTGCTGGACGTGAGCGGCCACGGCGTCGGCGCGTCGCTGATGTCGGTGTCGGCCATGAACGTCCTCGGCTCGCAGGCGCTGCCCAGCGTCGATTTCCGCGACCCCGGCCAGGTGCTGGCCGGCCTCAACAACGCCTTCCAAATGGACCGGCACAACGGCAAATATTTCACCATCTGGTATGGCGTTTATCAGCAGAGCGTTCGGCGGTTGGCGTGGGCCGGCGGCGCGCACCCGCCGGCGCTGCTCTTCACCGGGCCGGACGCGGCGGGCGCCGCGATGAAGCCGCTCGAGTCGCAGGGCGGCGTGATCGGCCTGATGCCGGACATGCCCTTCGAGAGCAGCGCGTGCGACCTCGGCCCGTTCGCCGAGCTGCTGCTGTTCAGCGACGGCGTCTACGAAGTCGAGCGGCCCGACGGCGAAATGTGGACCTTCGACGAATTCGCCCAATTCGCAGCGGGCGGGCCGCCGGGGCCGGGGCGCATCGATCGCCTGCTGGCGGAGGCGCGCCGGCTGCGCGGAGCGGAAGTTCTGGGGGACGATTTCTCGATGGTGCGGATCGTCTTCTGAGCGCCGGCCTGGTTGTGGGACCAATATCAAAGGGCGTTGCGGGCCGCCCCATCCGAACCGTCCCGCCGTGGGGCCGCGCATGACCGTTCTGCTGAGCGTCCAGGGGCTGACCAAGGGCTACGGCCCCCGGCCGCTGTTCTCCGACCTGTCGCTCGATCTCCGCGCCGGCGAGCGCGTCGGCCTCATCGGGCCGAACGGCGCCGGTAAATCGACGCTGCTGCGTCTGCTGGCCGGCCGCGAGGAACCGGACGCCGGGGTCCGCTCGCTCCGCCGCACGGTCCGCCTCGGCTACGTCGCCCAGGACGACGTTTTTCCCCCCGGACAAAGCGTCCGCGACGTGCTGCTCCGGGCGCTCGCGCAACCCGGCTCGCCGCTTAGCGACGAGACGCTGGAGGAACACGAGCGCGAAACCCGCGCCGCCGTCACTCTCACTCAGGTCGGCTTCACCGACCCCGATCAACCGGCCGACGTCCTGTCCGGCGGCTGGCGCAAGCGGCTGGCGCTGGTGCGCGAACTCGTCGGCCGGCCCGACCTGCTGCTCATGGATGAGCCGACCAACCATCTCGACCTGCCGGGCGTCGTCTGGCTGGAGCGGCTGCTGCGGGCGGCCCCGTTCGCCTGCGTCGTCGCCACCCACGACCGCGCCTTCCTGCGGGCGGTCGCCGACGAGATCGTGGAGATCAGCCGCGTCTATCCCGGCGGCTGTTTCCGCGCCCCCGGTTCCTACGACCAATTCGCCGAACGGCGCGAGGAGTTCCTGGAGGCCCAGGCGCGGCGGCAGGAGGCTGTGGCGAATCAGGTGCGCCGCGAAACCGAGTGGCTGTCGCGCAAGGAGTCGGCCCAGCGCAGCAAGTCGGCCTCGCGCATCGACGACGCCGCCAAACGGCGACAGGAGTTGGCGGAGCTGAAATATCGCAACGCCGCGGCCGGGGCGGCGGGCATCGACTTCGTCGCCTCCGGCCGTCAGACGCGCAAGCTGCTCACGGCCGCCGGGATCGCCAAGGCGCTCGGCGGCCGGCCGCTGTTCTCGGGGCTGGACCTGGCGCTGGTCCCCGGCGTGAAGCTCGGCCTGCTCGGCCCCAACGGCAGCGGCAAGAGCACTCTGCTGCGCGTGCTGGCCGGCGAGATTCCGCCCGACGCCGGCGCCGTGACGCGGGCCGACGGACTGCAAACGGTGCTGTTCGAGCAGGGCCGATCGGCGCTCGACCCGGCGGCGACGTTGCGGCGGGCGCTTTGCCCCAACAGCGACGAGGTGCTGGTCCGTGGCCGCCGGTTGCACGTCGCAGCGTGGGCGAAACAGTTCCTCTTCCGATCCGAGCAGCTGGACGTGCCGGTCGGCGACCTGTCCGGCGGCGAGCAGGCCCGCGTCCGCATCGCTCAGCTCATGCTGCGTCCGGCCGATCTGCTGCTCCTGGACGAGCCGACCAACGACCTCGACATTCCGGCCCTGGAAGTGCTGGAGGAGAGCCTGGCGGAGTATCCGGGAGCGCTGGTGATCGTCAGCCATGATCGCGATCTTATGGACCGCCTTTGTACGGAAATCGTCGGGCTGGACGGCCGGGGCGGCGCGGCGGTGTACGGCAGCGTCGATCAGTGGCTGGCGGCCTACGAGCGCACGGTCGAGGGCGAGCGACGGGGTTCGTCCCCGCCGACGAAGCCGGCCGGGCCGCCGGCGGGGATGAACCTCGCCGCTCGCCCGCGCAAGCTCAACTGGCACGAGCAGCGGGAGCTGGAGGGCATGGAGTCCGCCATCCTCGCCGCCGAGGAGGCCGTCGCCGGCCGGGAGGCGGAGGTCGGACGCGCCGCGTCCGCCGGCCATGCGGCCCTGGCCGAGGCGTGCCAGGCGCTGGAGGAAGCGCAGAAGGCCGTGGAACGTCTGTACGCCCGCTGGCAGGAGTTGGAGGCCCGGCGCGGCCCCTGACGGGAGCCTGTCATTCAGAGTCACGGAGAACGCGCCGGCATATAGTAAAGGAAGTTCTCCGAAGGAGCTGAGGCGGCGGCACGAAATGGCAGACACGGATTCTCCCCTGTCGCAGCACCAACGCGGGATGATCCTGTTCGTGGGGACAGGAGACGCCGATCAGCCTTTCCTCATCGACGCGCTCCGGGCGGCCGGCTTCCACGTTCGGGAAGCCGCGACGGGCGACAAGGCGCTGGAGCTGGTGCGGGACGAGCCGCAATTGATTATCCTCGCGGAAACCCTGCCCGGCCTGAGCCTGGACGAGTTCTGCGAACGGATCAAGGCGGACCCGCGGACGGCCGCGGTCCCGCTGCTTCGCCTGGGCGAGCGCCGTCTCCCTTCCGCGGCCGGAGGCGCTGGGCGCGGCGGAAGCCCGGACGGGTTCCCGCTCGAGCCGGCGGTCCCTCACGAGCTGCTCACCCACGTGGGCGCGCTGCTCCGCCTGGGGCGATCGGAGGCCGCCCTCCGAGCCAGCGAGGCGCGGCTGCGCGACATCCTCGACCACGCCCCGGTCGTCGGCCACGTCAAAGATCTGGATGGGCGCTACCTCCTCGTCAACCGCCGCTGGGAAAAGCTGTTCCATTTCCGCCGCGGCGAAGTCATCGGCAAATGCGCGGCCGACGTCCACCCGCCCGAGGAGGCCGAGGCGCTCCGGGCCAACGACCTTCGCGTCCTGCGCGACGGCGGCCCCCTGGAGTTCGAGGAGGTGGTCTCCCAGGACGACGGGCTTCACACCTATCTGTCCGTGAAGTTCGTCCTCGCCGACGCCTGCGGCAAGCCGTATGCAGTCTGCGGCATCTCCACGGACATCACCGCCCGCAAGCGGGCCGACGCAGCCCTGCGCGACTCCGAGGCCCTCTATCATTCTCTGGTGGAGAGCCTGCCCGTCTGTCTGCTGCGCAAGGACGTCCGAGGCCGGTTCACCTTCGCCAACCGCGCCTTCTGCGCGGCGCTGAACAAGCCCCTCGCGGAGGTCGTCGGCAAGACCGACTTCGACTTCTATCCGGCCGAACTGGCCGGCAAGTACCTCCAGGACGACCGCCGAATCCTCCAAATGGGAGAGGTTTTCGAGGACATCGAGGAACATCAGGACCCCGACGGCGCCGACACCTACGTCCAGATCCTGAAGGCGCCGCTGCACGACGCCCAGGGGCAAGTCATCGGCGTACAGGCCCTCTACTGGGACGTGACCGCCCACAAGCGGGCCGAGGCCGAGGCGGGGCGCGCGGCGGCGGAGTTCGGCGTGGCGCGGCGGATTCAGCAGCGGCTCTTCCCGAGGACGGTCCCCCGTCTGCCGGGACTCGACATCGCGGTCGCCTCCTTCGGCTTCGACATCGGCGGCGCCTCGTACCCGGCCGAGGCCATCGGCGGCGACTACTACGATTTCGTGTCCCTGCCCGGCGGCGGGCTGGGCGTCGCCATTGGCGACGTGAGCGGCCACGGCGTCGGCCCAGCGCTGCTGATGGCCGAGGTCCGCGCCTTCTTCCGCGCCTTCGCCCAGAAGGAGCCGGACGTCGGCGCCATTCTCGGTCTGATGAATCCGCTGCTGGCGTCGGACATCGAGGACGACCGCTTCGTGACTCTCCTGCTCGCCCGTCTGGACCCCTCCAGCCGGCGCTTCAGCTACGCCAGCGCCGGCCATCCGCCCGGCTTTCTTCTCGACGCGGCGGGGCAGATGCGGCGCACACTGGGGAGTACAGGGACCCCGCTTGGCATTTTCCCGGACGCGACGTTTCCCGCGATCGGAGACGTCGAGCTGGCCCCCGGCGACCTCGTGCTGCTCGTCACCGACGGCGTCATGGACGCCCGCGCCCCGACGGCACGCGCTTCGGCGTGCAGCGCACCCTCGATCTGGTGCGGACCTGCCGGCGGGAGGAGGCCCGCGTCATCGTCGAGAACCTCTATCACGCCGTCCGGGCCTTCGGCCACAACCTGCCGCAGTACGACGACATCACCGCCACCGTCATCAAGGTGAAGGGTCCGGCGCCTGCCGCGGGCGCCTGACGGGGGGCCGTGAGTCTCTTACTTGGGTGACTTTTTAGGCGGGGTGCCATGCTTTCGCGGCCCATTTCGGAACCGAGGCCGCCGCAAGGGCGCCGCGAAAGCATGGTTGCCTCGGCCGGCATTCATGCTTTCGCGGCGGCTTCGCGCGGGCAAAGGTTGCGACAACAGGCCGCGAAAGCATGGCACCCCTCATTCCCTTTTGGACAGCGGAGACGAGAAGAGTTTTCCACCCAAGTATCAGACGCACACCCGACGGGGGGCCGGAGGGCCAAACCCGGTTGCCTGCGCCGGAAGCGCAGGGTAAGCTGAGCGTTGTTCCGTCGGATGAATCCCGGACCCGCAGCCCGTCCCGCCCCACGGTGCCCCCACACCCTTCCCGCACGGTCCCGACCGGAAGGCGGCGAGCGCCATGAACGCCAACGACTCGGAAGGACTGGCTCGCGCCCTGTTTGTCGAGGCTGGCGACGCCCTGCTTCTTTTTGACCCGCAGACCGACCAGCTCCTCGACGTCAACCCCACGGCCGAGCGCCTGACCGGCTATCCGCGCGCTGAGATGCTGCGCCTTCAGGCGACGTACCTGTTCCGTTACGGCGGCAAAGGAGGGATGCAGCGGCTGCGCCAGGCCTGTCACGAGACGATGGTCTTTCATTCGCAAGACGGCTTCTACCTGCGCACCCGGCAGGACGGCGTCTGGGTCCCGGTCAACATCACCGTTACCCGGCTGCACGTCCAGCCCCGGACGCTCGCTCTCATCACCGCGCGCGACGTTCGGGAGCGGCACGAGGCTCAGGCCCGCCTGCAGGAAGCGGAGGGCGAGCTGCGCCGCGTGCTGACCTCGGTGTCCGATTGCCTCTGGAGCGCCCGCCTCGACGGCGCCGGCCGATGGGAGTACCGCTATCTGTCGCCGGTGGTCGAGCGGCTGACGGGGCGGCCGCCGGCCTACTTCCTCGCCGGCCCGGAGCGCTGGGCCGACGTCGTCCACCCGGAGGACCGGCCGCGATGGGCGCAGGCGCTGGCCCGGCTCCGCGCGGGTGAGGCCAGCCAGGACGAATACCGCATCGTCCGGCCGGACGGCTCCGTCCGCTGGGTCCGCGACAACGTACTGGTCAGCCGTGACGGGACGGCGGGGCGGCCGCACCGGCTGGACGGGGTGCTGACCGACGTCACCGAACGACGGCTGGTGGAGCAGCGTTTTCGCCTGATCCTCGACAGCGCCCATGAGGCCTTCGTCGGCATGGACGCCGCCGGCGTCATCATCGACTGGAACCAGCAGGCCGAGGCCACCTTTGGCTGGACTCGCGCCGAGGCGGTCGGCCGGCTCCTGGAGGAGACGATCATCCCGCCTCGACACCGGGTGGCGCACCGCAACGGGCTGCAGCGCTTCCTGATATCGGGCGAAGGGCCTCTGCTGCACAAGCGCATCGAGGTCGCGGCCCTGAACCGGAACGGCCGCGAGTTCCCGGTGGAATTGACCATCACCCCCGTGCCGCTGGGCGGGACGCACCTGTTCAGCGCCTTTGTTCACGACATCAGCGAGCGCAAAAGGTCGGAAGAGGCGCTGGCGCGGGAGCGCCACCTGCTGCGCGCCCTGATGGACCACCTGCCCGACCACATCTTCGTCAAGGACACGCGCAGCCGCTTCGTGACGGCCAACGCCGCCACCGTCCACACGCTGGGGGCCAAATCCCTGGAGGAGGTCCTGGGCAAGTCGGACTTCGACTTCCTGCCGCAGGAGCTTCGCCCAGCAGTTCCACGCGGACGAACAGACGGTCCTCCGAACCGGCGAGACCCTGTTCAACCGCGAAGAACTCATGATCGATGCGTTGGGCCAGAGGAAATGGCTGCTGACCACGAAGGCGCCGTTCCGCGACGGGGCCGGGGAAATCGTCGGCCTGGTCGGCATGAGCCACGACGTGACGGAGCGCAAGGAGGCGGAGGAGGAACGGGCGCGACTGCTGGAGCGGGAGCAGGCGGCGCGGGCCGAGGCTGAGGCGGCGGTCCAGGCGCGCGAAGAGTCCCTCCAGGCGCTGCGGGCCAGCGAGGAGCAGTACCGATCCCTGGCCGAGGCCATCCCGCAGATCGTCTGGACGGCCGATCCCGACGGCGCGCTCGATTACACCAACCGGCGCTGGACCGAATACACCGGCATGAGCAAAGAGCAGACCGAGGCAAGCGGCTGGGCGCCGGTGGTCCAACCCGAAGATTTGCAACGGTGCGGCGAGCGCTGGGCCGAGGCGCTGCGGACGGAGGAGCCTTACGAGATCGAGTATCGCCTCAAACGGGCGTCGGACGGCGCCTACCGCTGGCACCTGGACCGGGCCGTGCCGGTGCGGGACCACGCCGGCCGGGTCGTGAAGTGGTTCGGCGCCTGCACCGACATCGACGACCAGAAGCGGGCCGCCGAGGCGTTCCACAAGGCCAAGGAGGCGGCGGAGGCGGCCAACCGCGCCAAGAGCGAGTTCCTGGCCAACATGAGCCACGAGATCCGCACGCCCATGAACGGCATCCTCGGCATGACCGAGCTGGCTCTGGAGACGAACCTGACGCGCGAGCAGCGCGAGTACCTCACGATGGTCAAGGCGTCGGCCGACTCCCTGCTGGCCGTCATCAACGACATCCTCGACTTCTCGCGGATCGAAGCGCGCAAGCTCCACCTGGAGGCCGTCGATTTCCCGTTGCGAGACTGCCTGGGCGACATGCTCAAGGCGCTGGCGATGCGGGCGGAGGAGAAGGGACTGGAGCTGGCCTGCCACGTCGCCGCGGACGTGCCCGACGCCCTGATCGGCGACCCCACGCGGCTGCGCCAGGTCGTCGTCAATCTGGTGGGCAACGCCCTCAAATTCACGGAGCGCGGCGAGGTGGTCGTCGATGTGCAAGCGATGAACGATGAATGCGGAATGATGAATGAAGACAAAGACCCCCCGGTGACGTCTTCTGGCATTCATCATTCATCATTCATCATTCTGCATTTCTCCGTAAAGGACACCGGCATCGGCATCCCGGCCGACAAGCGGCGGCTGATCTTCGAGGCCTTTTCGCAGGCCGACGCCTCGACCACGCGCAAGTACGGCGGCACCGGCCTGGGCCTGGCCATCTGCTCGCAGCTGGTTCCCATGATGGGCGGTCGGATCTGGGTCGAGAGCGAGGTCGGCCAGGGCAGCACCTTCCACTTCACGGCCCGCTTCGGCCGGGCGAAGGGCCTGGCGACGCGGCTGCCGGCGGCGCAGCCGGCCCAGTTGCACGGCCTCCGCGCGCTCGTGGTCGATGACAACGCCACCAACCGCCGCATTCTGGAAGAGGTGCTGCGCAACTGGGGGCTGCGAGGCGTGGCGGTGGACGGCGGCGCGGCCGCGCTGGCCGCCGTCGGACAGGCGGCCGACGACGGAGAGCCGTTCCCGCTGGTGCTGCTCGACGCCCACATGCCGGAGATGGACGGCTTCGATCTGGCCGAACGAATCCGCCGGGTCTCGGCGATGGCCGGGACGGCCATTGTCATGCTGACGTCCGCGGGCCATCCCGAGGACGTCGCCCGCTGCCGCGCGCTGGGCATTGACGCTTACCTGATGAAACCCGTCAAGCAATCCGAATTGTTGGAAGCCGTTCTCACAGCGCTCGGTCAGTCGTTGCGGTTCGCCCAGGCGCCGGCCGCGCGTCGCTTTCCCCCTGCCGCGGCGGGAAAGAAAGGTCGCCCGGCGCCGCTGCGCATCCTTCTGGCCGAGGACCACCCGGTCAACCAGAAGCTGGCGGTGCGCCTGCTGGAGAAGCAGGGCCACTCGGTGGTGGTCGCCGGCGACGGCAAGGAAGCCCTGGCCGCCCTGGCGCGGCGGCCGTTCGATCTGGTGCTGATGGACGTGCAAATGCCCGCAATGGATGGGTTCGAGACGGCCGGCTGCATCCGCCGGCTGGAACAGGGGACCGGCCGGCACATCCCCATCCTCGCCATGACCGCCCATGCCATGAAGGGCGACCGGGAGCGCTGCCTCGAAGCCGGAATGGATGGCTACGTCGCCAAGCCGATCCAACCGCACGAACTGTATGAGGCCATCGACGCGCTGGTCGCGCCCCCCGCGGCCGCCCCGGCGGCGCACGCCCCTGGAGGTCGCTGACCGGGCGCAGGCGCTGGCCCGCGTCGGCGGCGACGATGAACTGCTCAAGGAATTGGCCGGAATGTTCCTCGACTCCCTGCCGCAGCAGGTGTCCGAGCTGCGGACGGCCGTCAGGAGCGGCGACGGCCCGACCGTGCAACGCCTGGCCCACACGCTCAAGGGAGCGGTGGGGACTTTTGGCGCCCGCCCCGCTTTCGAGGCGGGGCTGCGCCTGGAGACGATGGCCCGTTCGGGCGACCTGGTTCAGGCCGAGCCGGCCTTGGCCGCCCTGGAGGACGCCCTGGCCGCCCTCCAACCCACCCTCCATTCCTGGGCCGTTCGATGAGGCCTCACGAGGCGCCGTAATGGACATCGTGTTCCTGACGAACCTGGGCGCCGCCCTGCTGCTGGGGGTCGTCATCGGCGTCGAGCGGCAGTACAACCAGCACCCGGCCGGCCTGCGCACCAACGCGCTGGTCTGCGTCGGGGCCGCGCTGTTCGTGCTGCTGCCGCACCTGTACGGCCACGACGTCGGCCCCGACCACATCGCCGGGCAGATCATCACCGGCGTCGGCTTCCTGGGCGGCGGCGTCATCCTCCGCGAGGGGATGACCATCAAGGGGATGAATACCGCCGCCACCCTCTGGTGCAGCGCCGCGGTCGGCGCCCTGAGCGGGGCCGGCTTCCCCCTGTACGCGGCGATCGGCACGCTGGCCGTCGTCGGCCTGCACCTGGGCTTGCACCGGTGGGCCGGTGGATCGACGCCCACACCCGCAAGGCGACGGACGTTGAAACGATCTATCGGATCCGCGTAGTATGCGAACAGCGGCAAGAGGCGGTCGTGCGCACGATCGTGACGCGGCACGTCGGCTCGCATCCGGGTCTGGTCCTGCAAGGCATCGCCACTCAGGATGCGGGCAAGCCGAACCAGGGAATTGTCACGATGGAGGTGTTCTCGGCGTCGCGGAACGACCGGGCGATGGAAGACCTGACCAGCCGGATCGACGTCGAGCCGGGCGTCACCGAGGTGCGCTGGGAACGGGCGCATTGAGCCGGCCTCCCTGGCATACCCCGAACCTTGCCGGCGCCGAGCGTACCGGAGTTCATAGATAGCCCATTGGGTAGATGTGCGGCGGCGTAGCCGGCGTCCCGCCGGCGGCGTTGGCGACGCGGATGGACAGGGAAGACGCCTTCGCCCTGGTTGCTGGCACGATTCCCGCTTATCTTAATGGCGTTCTAAGAATGTCCCGTTTTCTTGCTTATAATGGCCGCATCCCCGCCTCTCGCCCCCGGAGCCGCCGGCCGTGGACCTACCGCTTGTCGCGCCGCTGCGTCAAACCGCCCCGCAACCCGTCGTCGCCGACGTAGCCGCGGAGGTGCGCCGGCAGTGGTCCGGTTCGCGCTTCGCCGGCCGCGTCCGCCGCGGCGACCGCGTGGCGGTGGCCGTCGGCAGCCGCGGCGTCGCCAACCTGGCGGTGATGGTCCGCGCCACGCTCGACTGCCTGCGCGACCTCGGCGCCCGGCCGTTCGTCGTGGCGGCGATGGGCAGCCACGGCGGCGCGACGGCCGAGGGACAGCGGCAATTGCTCGCGGAATACGGCGTGACCGAGGCCGCGCTCGGCGCTCCGGTGAAGACCGACATGGACGCGGAGCGGATCGGCCTCAACGCCTCGGGCGAGCCGGTCTACTGGGACCGCAATGCCCTGGCGGCGGATCATGTCATCACGATTTCACGTGTGAAGCCGCACACGGATTTCCGCGGCCGCTTCGAGAGCGGCGTCGTGAAGATGCTGGTGATCGGCCTGGGCAAGCGCGACGGGGCGGCCCAGCACCACCGCTGGGGCGTGCGCGGCCTGCGCGACATGATGCCGGAGACGGTGCGCGTCGTCCTGGAGAAAACGCCGTTCCGGGCCGGCCTGGCGGTGCTGGAGAACGCCCACGAACAAACGGCCCGCCTGCAAGTGGTGGACCGCGACGACTTGCTGGACGTGGAGCCGCGGCTGCTGGAGGAGGCGCGGGCCTTGATGGGCCGGCTGCCGTTCGAGCAGCTGGACCTGCTGGTGATCGGCGAGATCGGCAAGAACTACAGCGGATCGGGAATCGATCCGAACGTGGTGGGCCGGCTGCTGATGGAGACGCAGCCGGAGGCCTGGTCGCCGTGCATCACGCGCATTTGCGCTCTCGATCTATCGCCGGAGAGCCACGGCAACGGCGTCGGGGTCGGGATCGCCGACCTGACGACGGATCGGCTGCTGGCGGCGATCGATCCGGCGCCGTTCCGCATGAACACGCTGACGGCGTGTTCTCTGTGTCGGTCGAAGCTGCCGCTCGCCTTCCCGACGGATCGCGAATGTATCGATATGGGGCGGGAGACGTGCTGGCAGCCGCTGTCGGATCGGCTGCGCCTGGTGGTGATCCCGAACACGCTGGAGGTGTCGGAACTGTGGGCGTCGCCGGCCCTGGCGGAGGAGGCGCGGTCGCGGCCGCACCTGGAGGTCGGGGGCGAGGCGCGTCCGCTGCCGTTCGATGAGGCGGGGAATCTGCGGCAGGAGGCCTTGTTTCCGCACAGCGTCCGCGGAAGGAGGACGCGGCCATCCCTGGCGTAATCAGGGCGTCCGACTCCCCGTTTTGCCGAGAATTTCGGTTCCGCGGCGGCGCGGCGTCTGGTACGCTATAACCTGCCGCCGACGAGGACGACCCGACGAGTCGTCTCCCTGCCCCCCGCCCGTGCCTGCTTCCGCGGTTTGGATGATGTTTCAGGACACCAGGCGACCCTCCATGAAGCGATCCCCTTGCATTGGCACCGTCCTTGCCGTCCTTGCCCTGCTGGCCGGTCGCGCGGCTGCTGCGGAGTTCACCGCCGCCGACCTGGATTTCTTCGAGTCGAAGGTCCGGCCGCTGCTCGACGCCAACTGCTTTTCCTGCCACGCCAACGGCAAGGATCGCGGCGGCCTCAGCATGGCGTCGCGCGAATCCCTCCTCAAGGGCGGCGACTCCGGCCAACCCGCCGTCATCCCCGGCGACCCGGATCGCAGCCCGCTCATCGTCGCAGTGCGCTACAACGACGCGGTGAAGATGCCGAAGAAGTACCGACTCAAGGACGAGGAAATCGCCGTCCTCGCCGCATGGGTGCAGCGCGGCGCCCCCTGGGCGGCCGGCGCTGGCGGCCCCGCGATCCGCACGGCCGGCGACGTGATCCGCCCCGAGGACCGACAATTCTGGTCGTTCCGGCCGATCGCCGACCCGCCGGCGCCCCCCGTCAAAGATCCCGGCTGGTGCAAACAGCCGCTCGACCGTTTCATTCTCGCCAAACAGGAGGCGAAAGGTCTGCACCCCGTCGCGCCGGCCGACAAACGGACGCTGATCCGCCGGGCGACGTTCGACCTCATCGGTCTGCCGCCGACGCCGGAAGAGGTCGATGCCTTTCTCGCCGACGATTCGCCGAACGCCTTTGCAAAGGTGGTGGACCGCCTGCTGGCCTCGCCGCATTACGGCGAGCGCTGGGCCAGGCACTGGCTCGACGTGGCCCGCTACGGCGAGGACCAGGCCCACACCTTTCAGGCCCGGCTCTACCCCTATGGCTACCGCTACCGCGACTGGGTGATTCAGGCGTTCAACGACGACATGCCCTACGACCGCTTCGTGACCGAGCAGATCGCCGGCGATCTCCTCAAGACCGGCGCCCCGACGGACCATCTGCCGGCGCTGGGCTTCTTCGCGCTGGGGCCGCACTATTACATGGACGCCGGCGAGGTCAAGGCGGCGGAGGCGGCGGAGCTGGACGACCGCGTGGACGTGCTGGGCCGCGGCTTCCTGGGCCTGACCGTCGCCTGCGCCCGCTGTCACGACCACAAATTCGATCCGATAACGTCGCAGGATTACTACGCCCTGGCCGGCGTGTTCAAGAGCAGCCGCTACGTCGAAACGCCGCTGGCCCCCGCGGACGTGGTGGAGAAATTCAACCAGGCGCAGGAGAAAATCAAGCAGCAGGAGGCGAAGGTCAAGGACTTCTTTGATGTCGAGGCCAAGAAGCTGGGGGAAACGCCGAAGAAAGTCGAAGTCAAGCTGCCGGACGACGCGAAGAAGGATCTGGCCGCCCTGCGGGCCGACCTGGAGCAGCTCAAGAAGTCGGCGCCGCCGAAGCCGCCGGTCGTCCACACGCTGGCCGACGGCCCCGGCGAGAACATGCCCGTCTACCTTCACGGCAACCCCAACAATGAGGGTCCTGTCGTCGAGCGGCGCTTCCTGCGCATCCTCTCGGACGGCGATCCCAAACCGTTCACCGTTGGCAGCGGCCGGCTGGAGCTGGCCCAGGCGATCGCCAGCCCGAAGAACCCGCTGACGGCCCGCGTGATCGTCAACCGCGTCTGGCAATGGCACTTCGGCGTCGGCATCGTGCCCACGCCGAGCAATTTCGGCAAACTCGGCCAACCGCCGACGCACCCCGAATTGCTCGACCACCTGGCGACGCGCTTCATCGCGGAGGGATGGTCGATCAAGAAGCTGCACCGCGAGATCCTGCTGTCGGCGACCTACCAGCTGAGCAGCACGGCCGACGACGCCGACCGTACGATCGACCCGGCCAACCAGTTCTACTGGCGCATGAACCGCCGCCGGCTGGACGTGGAATCGTGGCGCGACGCCCTGCTGTCCGCCGCCGGCAACCTCGATCCGGCGATCGGCGGCCCCTCGGCCGACCTCAACACCCCCGGCAACCACCGCCGCACGCTCTACGGCGCCGTGAGCCGGCACGAACTGAACAGCCTGCTCCGTCTTTTCGACTTTCCCGATCCGAATATCATGGCGGAAAAACGTCCCGTGACGACGGTGCCGCTGCAACAATTGTTCGTCCTCAACAGCGACTTCATGGCCGAGCAGGCGCGCGGCCTGGTGAAGCAGTTGGCCGGCGAGAAGGACGACGCGGCGAGGATTCGCAAGGCGTTCCTGCGGCTGTACGGACGGCCGGCGACGGAGCGCGAAGTGAAAATGGGCCTCGATTTCCTGGCCGCACCGGAGTCGGCGCTCGGGCCGAACGAGGCGAAACCAAAGCTCAGCCACTGGGAGCAGTACGCCCAGGTGCTGCTGGCGACGAATGAGTTCCTGTTTGTGGATTGAGAGACGCGGGTTCCCGCGCTTCCGCGGGAACCCGTGTCCCCTGCGCCCTTTTCCGCCCCGGCTGCTCCCTCAGCGAGGTCACGCCGTCCCAGTCGGGCTGGCTGTATTGCGATCGCTGCGCCTGAGGATCCAGAGGTCCGTGGGATGGACCTCCAGGAACCCCTTCCCATCGGTATCCAGCAGGACAGGCCCTCGGAAAGCGATGCAGTCGGACGACCTCACGCGGTGCGCCGTGCAGACCATGTGCGCCCGCGTGCCCGGTTCCACTTCGAGGCGGATATACAAGTTCGGCCCCCAGCGCACGAAGGATTCCACACGCAAGAACTCAAGACGAAAGTCGATGGTCCAGAACCCGTCCGTGGAGTGCTGGGCGTCCCGTACGGGGCGTCCCGGCCGTCGGCCGCGATATGCGGATCGACCCACCCCGAGAAACCCAGGCGCTTGAACGGCGTCGAGAGAAAGCCCATGAACTCATCGAAGCCGCTGAGCGCGGCCTGGTAAGAGGTCAAGGAAGGGTGATACAGGACCCAGTTAATGCGATCGAAGTCAGCCACGAGTCCATCTCCTGTTGCGAGACGAAGGAGCAGCGATCCGCCACGGCGCTGCTCAGGCCGCTTCCTACCTGACCCGCCAGGTACAGGGTATCCCGCTCAGCGGCGCCGAGGAGCGAAAGATCCGGCCGGACGAGGAGGAACCGGGCGTGATCGTCGGCCACCGGACGGCCCTCCTTGCCCTCCGCCGATTGTACTCCCTTCGACGGCGACGCCGCCGGGCCGGCGGACCCGAAGTACGCCGCAGCGAAGATCCACCAGGTGCGGAGCGAGCGCGGCCTGCCGCCGGGGCCGTGGGGCGAAGTGCCGCGCTTGCCGCCGTATGGTCGGCGTGACGGACGCGCCAAGGGGCCGGGAATCGCTGCCGGAGAGTCGCTGGCTGTCCGTGCGGGATCCCGGAATAAAGGGGCGACAATGTTTACCCATCATCCGCTTTCGGTTCTGCGGCCGCTGACCCTGAATGCCAAAACCTGCGTCAGGGGTTTTGCTGCAAGAGTGCTTGCAGCGGCTGAATGAGCGGGCTAAGATCGTTCTGACAAGTATCCCAAACGATCACCGGATCGACCTGATAATAGCCATGGACGATGCGGTGACGCATTCCCGTCATCAACGCCCAGGGAACCTCAGGATGCCCCTGGACGACGGCCGCGGGAACGTGGGACGCCGCTTCTCCAAGGATCGTCAGGTCCGCCGCCACCGCCTTGAGCGTCTTGGCGTCTGCCACGAATTGGTCCCTGGTTAGGCCGGCGATGAAAGTCTTGATTTCGGCAATGGCCGCCAGAATATCCTGAATGCGTTCTTCCCCGGTCCTAGGCGACACGGATGGCCTCCTTATCGATGCGCTGACGCATGGTTGGCCGGAGGCTGCCGGGCGTGCCCAGATCGACCTGGCAGCCAAGCAGCTGTTCGAGCAGCAATTGCAGGCGCACCAGCCCGAAATAGCCCGTTGGGCGGGCGAACTCAACCAGCAAGTCCACGTCGCTGTCCGGCCCCGCCTCGTCGCGGGCCACGGAGCCGAACAGGGCCAGCGACTTCACGAAGTAATCCCGGCGAAGCGTCGCTTCGTTCGTCCGCAGAATGCGGAGTACGTCATCTCTTTTCATGGCTCGGCTTCCTCCGCTGGTCTTGCTGCTATTGTACCGTTTCCGGCCTGCCAGAAACGCCGGAGCCGCCAGCGCCGCGGGGCACCATGCCGTTGCTGCCGCCGTATGGTCGGCGTGACGGACGCGCCAAGGGCCGGGAATCGCTGCCGGAGAGTCGCTGGCGGCCCGGCCTATGCGTGATCGCGGAATAAATGAAGCGACACTATTTTATTTTCCCTCCATTTTCCCCCTTCTTAACACCCAACTCCGCCCTACCACGAAAAGTCAAACGCCAATTGTGTTGATCCCTTTTCAAGCCGAAATCGCCATTGCTGGTCGTACCGAATGGTCCTATTCCGATTGGTTGTCGCTCTCATTTCCACAAAGCCCTCAACATGTCCATCAAGAACGGGGCAGTCTATTATAAGACGACCCGAGTTTTTCTTATCAACCTCGACTGGATGTTTTAGGGAAAACTCCATATCGTCCTGCGGCCAGATTAAGGGCATGCCCAGGATAACCTTTTCACCTGGCTTTGGGCGCGTTCTAAAAAACGCATAGTCCTGTTTGGACAACTCCTCTTGGTTGACAAGAATCGACTGCTGAACATTTCCGCCGGTCTTGAAGTTAACGATATTATTGGGACGCACGGAAATAACCACCGTTGTGACAACTTCAGGCGGCGTGGAATCGGCCTTAGGTGGTTCGGGGCGCTTATGGTTGATTGGCAGAAAGCGTAAGTCGGCCAAACTTGGGCCCAGCTTGAACACTAGAGCATCGTCGTCTTTTGTGAATTCGACGCCTGCGGCGTCAAGCTTTACTTGCATTTCGTAACGAGCGGTGGGAGCGAAAATCGCATTTTGGGGCAGCGCCCGCTCCTTTATCACTTTGCCGTTGGCGTCTCGCTTGACTATGGACATGCTGAAGCGGGGCCCTTGGCGCAATTCCTCCTCGGGCCGTTCAAACCCCCACCCGCGGATTTGAATTAGGGGGACGCGGACTGTGTACCCGGTGCTTTGTGAAGGGTCCTTCCAATCCAGCTCGACATGGTCAGGAATGAACGCGGTGACCACCGGGTCCGAAAACACCTTGACATTCGCCAATTCATCAAGCGCAACCTTAATGCCGTTGCTATCCTTCTTTCCCTTCGCCTCAATGACCTTCGCCCGCGCGCCTCGAGAGCGATACGAAACGCTTTCAGGTTGTCTTTCAGCTTGGCCTCAATGTAATCGGCGGACGCCTTCAGCTGGTCCCCGATGTCTACGGTAAAGGCCGTGAGTGTGTTATGCACTTCATTGGCGAGCAAGTCCTGCCCGTCGTCCCTGATCTTTTGCTCCAAGTCGGCCAGGGCCTTGCGCCACGATGCCGATTCTTTCGTAATCTCACCCACGGCCCCGTTGACGGCCCCGATCAGGCCATCAATTCTGTCGATGGCTTGGTCGAACTGGGCCTCGTCAATTTTGACGTCGTGCCTGACGCACCCTGTGAGGCTCGTCAGCACGAGCAGTACGGCAGCGACGACCGACGTTACATGGCGTTTCATGCGTAGTCCTCCGATCGGGCCAGTGACACGTGCAGGACGCGAACACCCGGTGAGGGGTGAGTATAGGCACATTTCAATAGCTGCCACCCGTCCGACAACCGTCTGGCGGTGCGCCGCCGGTGGCGGCTGGGACGCGCGGGCCGTCGGATCCGGACATGATCGGCCGCTTTAACGCATGCCGCGGCCTTGAGCGGGACCATCGCCTCTTGTCGTTGCGTCTGGCATCGTTCGAGGCGGCGCTTGGCGAGCCACGTGGCCAATAGGCCGGTGACTACTGACACAAGGAAGACGTAATAGCCAATCTCGATGGTGAAGGCGGTTCCTCCGGGGAATCCCTTGAATGCCACGACTAGCACTGACACCACAAAGACGTCGGCCATTGACCAGGGTCCGAGGGCCTCGAGTTTACGGACTAGCGATAGCTTGGGGCGCTGGGGTCGGAATAGAACGCCCCAGAGCAAGGCGAGCTTGACGGACGGGAATAAGACCGAGAATAGCAACAGAACGACGGCGACGACTACATCCCCGTCCATAAACAGTGCGGCAATGCCCCCCAGAACGCAGTAGGTTCTTGGGTCCGTGGAACCGGGGAAGAGATAGGCCAGAATGGCATCCACCATCACATCCCCGAAACTTGGCGACAGGGTGAAGAAGGGCAGCAGCACTGCAAGCGGGAACGTCACCGTGGCGACAGCTGCGAGGACACACTCGGGACGAGTGATCGCCGCCACTAAGCGCCTGATCGGCCATCGAGGTTCGGCGACAACGCCAGTCCCCGTTGCTGTGGTTCGGCTGGCGCGGTTGACCAACACGGCAATCCCAAACCCCAGTGCGGCTCCGAGGACAGAAAACGCGGCATTCAAGCCGCTGCCCCAGGTAAGAGCCACATGGTCGGAGAACCCGCTGTTCGGAGGTCCGGACTCTTCGTGAATGACATGACCGAAGATTACAACTTCTACCTTGGCATTCTGATAGCTCTCGGTGCATTGGACGCCGCAGACGAGAACAGAGGCCAGGAAGCCGATGGTGGCACCCGCGACAGGCCACAGTATCCGGTTTAGGGTGCGGCTGTTCATCGGCCAAGGTGTCCTTCGTCAGAGAGGAAAGGTGTCAGGAACTTATTCGACGCCTGCGCCGGGACGAACGCCCTCCTACTTCATCGAACTGGTGAGTATGCTGACCGGCCCGGTCAGCATATCACCCGTCGGTCGGCATATGAGCGGCACCGGCGCGCTAGGCCGGGGCGGACCGGCCCCGGTGAATCAGCAGTTCAATCCCACAGCCACCCCGCCGGGACTCGAACCCGGACCATCGACCGATGGCTTGCCCCCGGTCGGGCAAGGTGGACCGCCGTTTGGTTCAGGCACGGCATGGCCTGTTTGACCTGGCGTTGACGATACCGCCAGCCCCGGCTGTCGATCCGGGGCTGGGAGACGTGCAGACGATCTCCCCGTCTGCAAGGGGTCGGTAGACCTCTGCCCGCCCGGACGTGCCCTTGCCCGGAACTCGCGGCAGGCATGGATTCGCGCGTCCTCCCCCCGTCTACCAGGGGAGGCGCCTGTCCCCGAGAGGCAGCACGTAGCGCCCGTGCATTCCCCGCCATAGGGACTCCGGCATTGCAGCCGGATGCGAGATTACAGCCCAACGCGGGATACGCCACGCCGCGTTGATGAATCAGATTGTGTCGCCTTCTCCTTTCGCATGCCGATTACGGCTCGCCGCCGTCCAGGCCGGCCTGCTCAACGGCAAGTCGATCGATTTTCTGCCCTTCAAGGTACACCTTATCGACGCAATAGCAAGCAAAAAGAATACACAGCCGGCCTCAATAGACGCCAACGGGCATCGCAAATGAGTATTCCGTCCTCTCCGGCGTTCCGTCTTCCTTCTTTCTCCTCCTCTTCCCCTGCCCAGACGCCCCTCGGCCGTGGTACACTCGTCCTTCGCCCCAGGTCCCAGCAATGTCGGGTGCATCATGGCGAATCGTTCGTTCACTGCGGCCCACCGACCGCCGACCGCGGGCTGGCAGCCCACGCCGGCGATCCGGTGCGACAACGGCTTCCGCGCCGGAGTGCGAGCAAGGAGAAGCAATGGGGGGGCCGACTACCTTGGCGCAGTGGCGCAAGGGTAAGCATTCGGTTAACCCGCGTCGCTCGTCTTTCAGCGAAGGCTGGATTGGGTGCGCACCGAGACCGCTCGCCTGTGGGCAAGGTAGGGGTGGCTGGTCGGAGTGTGGCGGCGGCCGCACGGCCGGCGTCGGGCTACGAGCTGTTGTGCGGCGGGGGCGGGTAGCGCCACGCCCGCTTCTGTTCCGGCGTCAGGTTCCAGGGCAGATAGGCGGTCGCGTCCGCCGGCGCCCGGCCGCCCGCGGCGGCGCAAGCCTCCAGATACGCCGTCAGCCACACACGCGGGTTGAGGTTCGCCAACGCCAGCGTTTGCAAGAGCGAGAACAGGAGGGCCGCCAGCCGGCCGCTCCATTCGGCGCCCGAACCGTAGTAGTTCTTGCGGCCCACCACCGGGCCCCGCTGCGCCCGCTCGGCCGTGTTGTTGTCCATCGGCACGTCGGGGTGATCCACGAACACGGTCAGGCCCGGCCAGTGCTCTTGCAGACTTTGCAGGGTCTTGCGTCGGGCCGTATGCAGATCGTCTTCGTCCAGTTCGATTTCGGTTTGCCGCGCCAGGGCGGCGATGTGCCGACGCAACGCCTGGTCCGCCCGGGCGAACGCGGCCGGGTCGTCGCGCACGGCCCGCCGGGCGTCGTTGGCGCGATACAACGCCCCGATCCGCTCGACCCAGCCCAGGGCCCAGCCTCTCAACGGCGGCCAGGCGCGAGCCGCCTCCAGGAAGTCGCGGCGGACGTGCGCCCAGCAAAAGGCCAGGACGATCCGGCCCTCCTTCACCTGCGGCAACGCCTTGTAGGCCGCGTAGCGATCCACCACCAGGACGCCTTCCGCCTGCGGACCCAGGTGTTCCTCCGGCACGTCGTGGGCGCGGCCGTCGGCCAGCACGAACACCACCACGTCGGCTGAGTGAAAGACCCACAAAAACCAGCGGTAACCGACCTTGCCCTCGACGCTGGCGTACACCAGCCAACGCGTCTCGTCGGCGTGCCACAGCGTTTGGGCGCGGGAGCGTTCCGCCAGGGCGTCGTACAAGGGTTCCAAGAGCGGCAACAGCCGACGCAGGCCGTCGGTGATCGTGCCCAGCGACAGGTCCAGGCCTTCGGTGGCCAACTGGGCCAGCAGGCGGTAGGTGGGGCGGTAAAACAGGTACTTGTCCAGAAGGACCCGCACCCAGATCGACACGCCCAGGATGCTCTTGGGCAGGACCTTGGGCGGAGGCGGCGCCGTGACGACGCCGGGGTTGCAGCCGCAGCGGCAGGCGGGACGATAGCGGCGCCGCCGAATCAGCCGGCGATGGGCCCGGACCTCGACTTCCAGTACCGTGCTGTCGTCGGTCCCGGGGAAGGGCACGAACGCCTGACCGCACCGCGGGCATTGCCGTTGGTCGCTCGGCAAGTCGATGATCTCCTCGACCGCCGGCAGGTGCGAGTGATCGCGTCGCTTGGGTCCGGGTCGGCCGCGCTGCTGGCCGCGCGGCCGGGACGGCAAGGCAGGAGGCGAGGGGTCGGCCTCGGCCGGGACGGCGACGGCATCGGTTCGGCGGCCGAACAGGCGTCCTTCCAGGTCGCGGATGCGGGCCCGCAGCGTCTGATTCTCCTGGCGCAGGTCCTGCTCGCGCCGGACGGCCCGCCGGTGCATGGCCTGCCAGAAGGCGGTCTCGCGCCACGGCGCGAACTCGTGGGCCAGGCGTGGGCAGACGGGGCACGGTCCGGTGGGCACGGGCGGTGCCGAGCAGGCGGGGCCGGGAACAGGAATGGTCGCTAGGGCTTCCATGCAGCTGCAAGCCTAGCAAACCCCTTCCCCACCGTCCACCGACGCACACGATCACAAGATTCAAGGACGGGTTAGCCGAATGCTTACGCGCAAGGCCCGGAAAAGTGTTATCCGCCAACGACTTAAGTGTGCGCCAAGCATTGCGCCATTCGGCGCAATGCTTGGCGCACCGTGTCGGCGCCCATGAGTGCCGGTCGTGGACGCGGCTGAATCGTCATGCCGCGAGCGCCGCCATGCAAGACGACGGCCGGGCCATGAGAATCGCGCTGGATTACGCCCGATCAACGGTTACGATGAAGGGACAATGGCATCGCCGGGGGATAGGATGACCCCCTCACCGTACTCAGGGGGCCGCAACCATGTTTTTCCACCCGCCGCGACCGATGACCCGCCGTAACATGCTCTGCCGCATCGGCGGCGGCTTTGGCGCGCTCGGCCTGGCCACGATGCTGGCCGGCGAAGGCCTCGTAAGGGCCGACGACGCCCCGAAGACCGGCAGCCCCCTCGCCCCCAAGCCGCCGATGTTCAAGCCGCGGGCCAAGCGCGTCATCTTCCTGTTCATGAACGGCGGCCCGTCGCAGGTGGACACCTTCGACCCCAAGCCGGGTCTGGAAAAGTATAAAGGGCAGCGCCCCGAAGGCGCCTCGCTGCCCACCGACCGCGCCAAGGGCGGCGGCCTGCTGCCGTCGCCGTTCTCGTTCAGCAAGCAGGGCCAGAGCGGCATCGAGGTCAGCGAGCTGTTCCCCCACGTCGGCAAGGTGATCGACGACATTTGCGTCATCCGCTCGATGCACACCAACACGCCCAACCATGAGCCGTCGCTGCTCATGATGAACTCCGGCGAGACGCAGCCGACGCGGCCGAGCCTCGGCTCGTGGCTGACCTACGGACTCGGCTCCGAGAACCAGAACCTGCCCGGCTTCGTGGTGCTGTGTCCCGGTCAGCCGGTGGTCGGCCCGCAGCTGTGGAGCAACAGCTTCCTGCCCGGCGTCTACCAGGGCACGCACATCAACAACTCCAACACGGACCCCAAACAGCTCATTCAGGACATCAACAACCGCAACGTGCCGCGAGCCGTCGAGCGGCGGCAGCTCGACCTGTTGCAGCAGATGAACGCGGAGCATCTCAAGATGCGCGGCGACGACGACCAGCTGGAATCGCGGATCGCCTCATTGGAGATCGCGTTTCGGATGCAATTCGAGGCCCAGGACGCCTTCGACCTGAGCAAGGAGACGGCCGAGACGCGCACGGCCTACGGCGAAGGGCAGTTCGCCAACGCCTGTCTGATGGCCCGGCGGCTGGCGGAGCGCGGCGTGCGGATGACGCAGATTTACTTCGGCAACGGCCAGCCGTGGGACGACCACGCCGACATCCTGAACCACCGCAACCACGCGAAGCAGACGGATCAGGCGATCGCGGCGCTGCTGACCGACCTGAAGCGAACCGGCCTGCTGGACGAGACGCTGGTGATCTGGGGCGGCGAGTTCGGGCGGACGCCGACGTCGGAGGGCCAGAAGGGCCGCGACCACAACGCCAAGGGCTTTTCGATGTGGCTGGCCGGCGGCGGGATCAAGGGCGGCATGGTCCACGGCTCGACCGACGATTTCGGATACGCGGCGGCGGACAAGCCGGTCCACGTCCACGACCTGCACGCCACGATCCTCTACTGCATGGGCATCGACCACGAGAAGCTGACGTTCCGCTACAGCGGCCGCGACTTCCGGCTGACGGACGTGAGCGGGGTGGTGGTGAAGGACGTTTTGGCGTGACGCCGGCAAAGCGCTGTTGCCTGCGGATCGCCGACTGGGGAGGGTCGCATGAGCCTGCACGAAGAGTATCTCAAATATCGTACCCGCCGGCAGTTCTTCCGCGATTGCGGCGTCGGCGTCGGCGCGATGGGCCTGGGATCGCTGCTCAACGAAAGGCTGTTCGCCGACTCGCCGGCCCCCGCCGACGATCCGCTGGCGCCGAAGAAGCCGCATTTCGAGGCGAAAGCCAAGAGCATCATCTACCTGCACATGGCCGGCGCCCCGTCCACGCTCGACCTGTTCGACTACAAGCCCAAGCTCCAGGAACTCAACGGCCAGCCCTGCCCCGATTCGTACATCAAGGGCCAGCAATTCGCCTTCATCAAGGGCACGCCCAAGCTGCTCGGCACGCCGCACAAGTTCGCCAAGTACGGCCAATCCGGGCAGGAAATGTCGGAGATCATCCCCCACCTGCAGACGGTGGCCGACGAGCTGTGCATCGTGCGGTCGATGTACACCGAGCAGTTCAACCACGCCCCGGCCCAGCTGTTCGTCCACACCGGCTCGGCGCGCCTCGGCCGGCCGGGCATGGGCTGCTGGCTCTCCTACGGACTCGGCACCGAGAACCGAAATCTGCCGAGCTTCTGCGTCCTGGTCTCCGGCACGGCGGCGCCGGACGGCGGGGCGTCGCTGTGGGGCAGCGCCTTCCTGCCGACCATCCACCAGGGCGTTCAGCTGCGGTCGCAGGGCGAGCCGGTGCTGTTCCTGACCAATCCCGACGGCATGGACGCGGCCGGCCGACGGCAGTCGCTGGACACGCTGCAAGCCCTCAACCAGCTCCAGGCCGACGCGGTCGGCGATCCGGAGATCGCCACCCGCATCGCCCAATACGAACTGGCCTACCGGATGCAGACCAGCGTGCCGGACGTGATGGACATTTCAAAGGAGACGAAAGAGACCCACGAAATGTACGGCGTCAAGCCGGGGCAGAAGGCGTTCGCCAACAACTGCCTGCTGGCGCGCCGGCTGGTCGAGAGCGGGGTGCGCTTCGTGCAGCTGTACCACTGGGGCTGGGACAGCCACGGCGAGTCGATGGCCACCGACCTGCGTTACGGCCTGGTCGAGCGCTGCAAGGAGACGGACCAGCCCATCGCTGCGCTCATCAAGGACCTCAAACAGCGCGGGTTGCTGGAACACACGCTGGTCGTCTGGGGCGGCGAGTTCGGCCGGACGCCGATGAACGAGGAGCGCAACGGCTCGAAGTGGCTGGGCCGCGACCACCACCAGCACACGTTCACGATCTGGATGGCCGGCGGCGGCTCGAAGCCCGGCTATACCCACGGCACGACCGACGAGCTGGGCTATTACGTCGCGGAAAACGGCGTCCACGTCCACGATCTGCAGGCCACCCTCCTGCACCTGATGGGCATGAACCACGAGAAGTTGACGTACCGCTCCCAGGGCCGCGACTACCGGCTGACGGACGTGCATGGCAACGTGGTCAAGGAATTGCTGGCGTAAGAGAACCAACCACGAATAACAAGGGGGACTCCATGCGCAGACTCGTTGGTATCGCCGCCGTGGGGCTGGCGACGGTCCTGGCCGGGTTCGGCCAAGCCGACCAGCCGAAGGACACGAAAACCGTAATCTCGGACTACTTCCCGCCGCCGGAAAGCAAGGGCGGCTGGCGCAGCCTGCTGCCGGACGCGGGCGAGCCGTCGGCCGACCAGAAGACCGAAATCGCCAAGACCGGCGGCGTGGACTGGGACAAGCTCAAGGAGGCGTGGGACTACAACGCCCAGGTGGAAGGCGGGACCGGCCTGCTCGTCATCCGCCACGGCTACGTCGTCGGCGAGTGGTACAAGGACGGCGACCGCGATCGGACCTTTAACATCTATTCCAGCTCCAAATCGTACACGAGTCTGGCCTACGGCCTGATCCTGGCCGACTGGGAAGCGGGAAGGGGAACGGCGACCCCGCCCCTGCCGGCCGGCGGCAAGAAGCTGACGCTGGATACGAAGGTTTGCAATGAGGAGTGGCTGCCGGAATCGCTGCCGCTGCCCGACCCGCGCAAGGCCGACATTACCGTGCGTAACCTGCTGAACATGGCGTCGGGCCTCGGCGAAGACGGAATGCCGGAAGACGCGACCGCATTCGAGTGGGCGCTGGGCCATGTCGAGAAGTCGCCGTTCGCCAAGCTCAAGGCCGACCCCGGCAAGGAGTTCCACTACTCCAACGCCGGCGTGGCTCATCTGGTGCTGTTGTTTCACCGGGCGACCGGCACGGACCTCATGCCGTTTCTGAAGGACCGCATCTTCGACCCGATCGGTATGAATAACGTGACGTGGAAGGAGATCGGCGGCGGCAAGATCGGCCCGTACAGCCAGGGCTTCAGCGGCCTGATGACCACGCCGCGCGAGCACGCCCGCTTCCTGTGGCTGGCCTTGCACAAGGGCGAGTGGGCCGGCAAGCGACTGGCGCCGGCGGACTACTACGACTTCGCCTGGAAGGGTCAGGAAATCAAACCGGAGTACGGCGGTCTGTGGTGGGTCTACCCGCGGCATAAGGACGCGCCGAGGGACATGGTGCAGACGGCCGGGGCATACAACAACCACGGCTACGTCGTGCCGAGCCTGGATCTGGTGTTCGTGCGGCTGGGCAACGGCAAGAAGTTCCCGAAGGATTTTGAGGACCAGCTGGTGACGAAGGTGCTGGCGGCGGTGAACAAGGATTGACGCCGGCGCGGGGTCTACGGGCGCGGGTTCTATCAAGGAAGGTGGACGGTCCCGCGCCCCATTTCCAGCGATGCCCTCACCCGCACAGCCGTCCACGCGGGATGGCGCGACAACAGCACGGCGGCAAGGCCCGCGGCCTCCGGCGCCGCGGCGGAAGTCCCCGAGAACGGCCGCGGCCGCCACAGACTCGGGAACGGCACGATAGCGGCCAGTTCCGGCTTCCCGTCGGCGCCGTACGAGCAATAGTCCGGCCGCCGTCCCTCGCCGTCCATCGCGCTCACGGCGGTCGCCTCGGCCCCGTCGCCTGGAAACGGCACGCTGCCGCGGGCCGTGCTTTCCTCCAATCCGCCTCCCAGAACGGTCAGGTGAAACGTCCCCGGCGTCCCGCGAACCAGCCGGACCCGCGCCGCGTAGGAGTGTCCCACCTCCGGCTCGAACCGCGCCGCCGCACAGCAATGGCCCTCGCATTCCACGGCCTCGGCGTGCGCCGCCTCCCGATTTGCCGTCATGTCGCGCACCGACAGCTCATACACGGCGCCCGGCGGCCAGCACATCTCCACCGACGGCGTTTCGCCCTCCCAGGGCGATATTCGGTTCTCCGTCCGGCCCGGCGCCCATTCGTGCCAGCCGTCGCCGCCGTCGTGGAATCGGCCGCCCCAATGCCGCTGCGCCGTGTTGCCGGCGGCCGCGAAGAGCAGTAGATCATCCGGTTTGTCGCCTTTTCCGAGCGCGTCCGCCAGGGCCTGATGCACCTCGCCGCCGCCCTCGCCGTCGCTCCACGTCGGCATAATGACCGAACAGCTCACAATCCGCGCTCCTTGCCGCGCGCCGCACGCGCACCGCTTCCAGGAAGCGCTCCGGCCGTTCCGGCTCCCAGTTGGCGAACAGCAACTCCGCGTCCGGGGCGATGGCGTGGACCACCTCGCCGCACAGGATGCCGTGCTGGCTGTCCTTTGCTTCGAGATCGCCGTCGTCGCGGAAGGAATGCACCGTGACATGCTCCGGCAGGGCCTCGCCAAGATGGACCTTGTAGCCCCGGAAACCGGAATCCAACACCGCTGCCTTGACGCCCTGCCCGCGCCAGCCCGCAGCATCCCACGCCGGAACGCCCATGTCTGCCAGCAGCCGGGCGCGCTGAGCGGCGGGAGTTGTTTCGTCCGCCGGCGCAGCGGCGAAAGCGGTTGTCAGCAGAAGGGGTAAGAAGAGCCAACCAGCCCGAAGCGCAAGCAAGGGCTTGGACGGCGGACGGTCCATCATGGTGCAGCGCTCCGTCGCGGGGGGAGGACGTATCAGTCTACCCGCGCACGGATGAGGGAGACCCAGGCCGGCGTCGGCCAGACGGCCGGAATCCGACCACCTCTGCAAAGCTGTTCCGGTTCGGCGACGAATTCACGACGCGCCGGTTGCGAAAATGACGCCGGCCGGAGCGCCTGGGCAAGCGCTCCGGCCGGCGTTTCGTGGAGTCCGCGGATGTCACTTGTTGAACACGAACTCCTTGGTGTTCAGCAGCGCCCAGAGGATGTTTTCATAGGCGGCCTTCTTGTTGGCGGCGTTCTTGGCGATGTTGGCCAGCGCCAGGTCGCGCTGTTCCGGCGTCGGCTTGCGGCCCAGCGCCCACAGGAACAGCTCGTCCACCTTGTCGCCGTCCGGGCGCGGGTCCTTCGCCACCGCCTCGGCCCGGCCGCCTTGACGCGCCAGCTTGCCCTGGATCTCGTCCGAGTTCAGCAGGTGCAGCGCCTGGGCCAGGTTGGCCTCGCTCACCCGCTCGCACTCGCACGCGCTGATCCGCTGCGGCCGGCCGAACACGTCGAGGAAGTACGACGGGAACGACTCGTCCGGCAGCATGATCGCCCGCTTCGGAGCGAAGCGGTCCGTCGGCAAGCCGCTGAACGTCGCCGGGCTGTCCGTCACCTGATTCACCGCGTCGAACAGCACCTCCGCGCTCATGCGCCGCGGATAATACCGAGCGTAATTCTGCTTGTCGTGCTTGTTGAACTCGTTGGGCGTCGAGCTGAGCTGGTACGTCCGGCTCTTGACGATCGTCTTGACCAGATGCTTGAGGCTGTAGTGGTTTTTCACGAGGTCGTCGGCCAGCGCGTCGAGCAGCTCGGGGTTGGACGGCGGGTTGGTGACGCGCATGTCGTCCAGCGGATCGACGATGCCGCGGCTGAAGAAGTGCGCCCAGTAGCGGTTCGCAACCGCCCGCGCGAAGAACGGGTTGTCGGGCGCCGTCATCCAGTCCGACCAGCTTTTGGCGCGGGTCGTCGTCGGGGCCGACCGTCACCGGCTGGCCGTCCAGCGGCTTCATCACGGCCGGCTGGCCGGTTCGCTTGTTGATGACGTTGCCGCGCGGCAGGTTGAAGACGGCGTCGAGCACCACCGGCTGCTGGACGAACTCGCCCGGCACCGGGATCTTGCGCCGGCCGATGCGGCCGAAGTACGCCGCGATGCCCCAGTAGTCGTCCTGGCTCCACTTCTCGTAGGGATGGTGGTGGCACTGGGCGCACGCCAGACGCAGGCCGAGGAACACCTGGGCCGTGTCGTCCACGAACTGCTGCGGCTCCTGCAATTCCTTGTACCAGACCGTCGGCGGGCTGTTCACCTCGTCGCCGCTGGCGCCGAGGATCTCGCGGGCGAACTGGTCGTAGGGCTTGTCGGTCGCCATCGCGTCCCGAATCCAGTCGTGGAACGCGAAGGTGCCGCGGGCGCGGTCCTGCTGGCCGCGCCGCTTGACGCGCAGGATGTCCGCCCATTGGTTGGCGAAATAGTAGCTGTAATCCGGCGAATCGACCAGCGCGTCGATCAGCCGGTCGCGCTTGTTCGGGTCCGGGTCGGCGATGAACTGCGTCACCTGGGCCGGCGTCGGCAGCGTGCCGGTCAGGTCGAGCGAGACGCGGCGGATGAACTGCTCGTCCGTACACAAATCGGAGGGCACAAGGCCGAGTTCCTTCCACTTGGCCGACGTGTACTGATCCACCACGGTTCGCGGCTCGAAGGCGTAGGCGGGGATGGGCAGACCGAGCGGCACCGTGGCGCGGAAGACGGAGACGTGCGACCTGATAGCGGACCATGATGGCGGCCTCGCCGCTCATTTGCAGGGTGCGGACCAAGCCGGCCCCGTCCACGACGGCGATCTCCTGATCGTTGCTCTCGTACTGGGCGCGGCGCGTCACGTCCTCGATGGAGCCGTCGCTGTAGTGGGCGTAGACGGCGAACTGCTGCTTGTTGTTTCGCGTCAGGACGCGATGGTCGGGGAAGACCGACACGGTCGTCACGACCGGGTCGGTCGGCTTGCCGAACGGCGTGCCGGCCGCGATCCAGCGGCGGATGAGGCGGTACTCGTCGGAGCCGACCTCCATGCGCTTGCCGCCGCCGTGGGCGATGCCGCCCGACGCCTTGAGCAGGAGCAGGCTGCCGTCCGGGGCGGCCGGGAAGACGCGCCGGCCGCGGGCCTCCTTCACGATGGCGTTGTAGTCCAGGTCGGGGTCGAAACCGAGCAGCGAAATCTTGAATCCGTTTTGTCCGCTGGCCTTGCCGTGGCAGCCGCCGGAGTTGCAGCCGAGCTTGGTGAAGATCGGCACGATCTGATTGCCGAAGTTGATCGGCAGGTTCACGTCGCAGTTGACGGCCGTGACGGGGATGGTCAGCGTCTTGTCGCCGTAGGTCGCCTGGATGGTGGTGGCGCCGTTGCCGACCGGCAGGATGCGGCCGGCGGACGTGATCTTGGCCACCTTCTCATCGGCGACGGTGTACTGCACGTCGCCGGTGAGGTCCTGGAGCCGGCCGCCAGCCAGGCCGGCGGTGACGATGAGCTGCTGGGCGTCGTCGCCGTTTTGCAGGGCGATCTTGTCCGGCGAGACGGTGAAGGTCTGCACGTCGGCGGGCTTGGGCAGGACCATCGGCTCCTGTTTCGGTCCGTCCTTGTCGCCGTAAACGTCTCCGGCGAGGAGTGCGGCAGGCCAGGCGAAGGCCGCGGCTGCAAGCAGCGCGGGCCAGCGAAGGCGTGTCATGGATTGGTTACCCCCCAAAGTGGCGAGAAGCATCAGGCAGGAATACTGGCAGCATAGGGCATTGTCACCGACCGCGTTTCGGAATGCAACACTTTCCTTCGTCGCGCGGCGGGATTTTCGATGGTCCGTCGCCGCAAGCTGCTGGGAAGCTGCGACTTCCGATGCAAACGGCGGCGGCGATTCTCGCGCCCGGTTCTCACTCCGGCACGGCGCCGGCCAGGTCGGGCGGGAGCCGCTGCGACCGGGCGAGGCGAGAAGGCTCCTGGCGGATGGCCTCGATCAGGGTCGGGTCGCCGAATATGCGGAACGAGGAAAGGCGGAACTCGTAGGGGTCGTGGTCGATGAGCGACCCGCCGCCGTGGGGGTCGAACAGGACGACGCCGCGCCAGCAGTCGGCGTACTCGCGCTCGGCCGGCAACCCTTCCACCAGGGCGGGGTCCGGCGCGCCGGCGAAGAGGTACGTCGCGTCGAGTCGATCCGCACAGGCCACGGCCGTGACGCTGAGGCCGCGACTCCGCCACTCCATTTCGAGGAAAGCCGGCCGCATCGAGTCGGGGACGGTCCCAAGCGGCGGGAGAGACGGCGCGGCGTCCGGCGTCGCCGCGCGGCGCCACAAGTGAACGACGGCGAGGACGGCCACGACGGCCGCCAGGGCGAGGAAGGGGAGCCAGGGTCGGAACCTGCGGCGGACCATCGGCGCTCCTCCGCGGAGGACATGGGCGCGGGACGATGGATCTCCCTGAAGATTACGCCCCGCCGCGCCGGATCGCAAGGAATTTCCGGGGCTATATCAGACAACAGCGCCTCGTGAAGAGATGGAATGACGTGGCATCTTTTTCCGACCGCGGGAATAATGGCGGCGGGGGCGGCCTCCTGTCGGGTGGTGGGTCAAGATTCCAATCCTGACCGGCGATTCCCTGGTCAGGATCGACATCCCGACCCACGGCCTGCTGCCGGCTTTTCTTGAACCGTTCCTCCCGGAACCGCGTATGATAGGAGTTGTGGGGAGCGCCCACCTTCCCGCCCGCGCGTCCGGGAGACAAGGGCGTCTCGTTGATTCGCCCGTTTGCTCCCCTGGACCTGTGGCCGCGGGAGGCCGTTATGTCGTCGCACCCCTTTCTGCCGTCCGCCCGGGTCGGCAAGTATGAGGTGCTAACGCACATCGCCACCGGCGGCATGGGCGCCGTCTACAAGGCCGTGGACGTCAGCCTCGGCCGGGTCGTCGCCCTCAAGGTCCTCGCCTCCCGCCTCCTGGCCCATCCCGGCGCCCTCGAACGCTTCCGCCGCGAGGCCCGCAACGCCGCCCGGCTCAACCACCCCAACATCGTCGCCTTGTACGAGTGGGACAAGGTCGAGGATTCCTACTACCTCGCAATGGAATTCGTCGATGGGCCGGACCTCTCCGATTACATCCTCAGCAAGGGCAAGCTCGAAGTCGCGGAGGCCCGCGCCATCCTCATTCAAGCCACGCAGGCCCTCGACCATGCGTACCGCCAGGGCGTCGTTCACCGCGACGTCAAGCCGTCCAACTTCCTGCTGGCTCGCCAGCACGGCGAGCTGGTCGTGAAGATGACCGACCTCGGCCTGTCGCGAACCGTCTCCGACGAGGAATTCCGCGTCACCCGCGACGGAACGACCGTCGGCACGGTCGATTACCTCGCTCCCGAGCAATCGCGCGACAGCAGCCTGGCGGACATCCGCAGCGACATCTACTCGTTGGGCTGCACGGCCTATCACATGCTGGCTGGGGAGCCTCCCTTCTCCGAGGGTGGCCTGGGCGAGCGCATCTACAAGCATCTGCACACCGAGCCGCCGGATATCCGCAAATTCAACCCCGACGTGCCGCCAGGCCTGTGGGCCGTCCTCAAGCGGATGCTGGCCAAGGCGCCCGGCGCCCGCTATCAGACGCCGGCCGCGCTGCTCCACGACCTGCTGCACCTCCCCAGCCGGGCCCCCGACGGGTCGGCCGCGCAGCCGGAGCCGCCTCCTTCCGCGCGGCGGACGGCGAAGCGGCAGGAACCCGTCGCGCCGCGCGAGCGGCCCGACGACCGTTCATCGCCAGGCCTGGAAGACGACCCAGACTCGGTACTGTCCACGCCGGATCAGCGCCTGGCCGCGGCCGGTCAGTTCGAGCGCGCCAGCGAAGTGGCGGCCGCGGGCGCCAACGACGACTATGCGCGCCACCTGCTGCTCAGCTGCTGCCGGCTCGACCCGGCCAATCTGCGTTACCGGCAGGCGCTGCGCCAACTCAGGCGCAAACGGACAGCCCTCCTCGGCCGGTTGACGGCCCCGCTGGGCAAACTGGCCGGCAAGGCGCGGCTCCAGGCGGCGCTGCGGAAAGGCGAGTATCTCAAGGTGCTGGAGTACGGGGAGGAAGCGATCGCCGTCACTCCGAAAGATATGGCCGTGCATCTGATCATGGCGGAGGCGGCTGAGGCGCTGGGGCTGCCGCGGCTGGCGTCCTGGCTGATCGAACAGGCTCGCGCAGGACCCGCACAACGCCGCTCCCCTCCGCAGCCTGGCCCGCCTGCTCGAGCGGCAGGAGCAGTTCACGGAGGCCCTGCGTTTGTGGGGCCAGGTGTTCCAGGAAGACCCGAACGACCCGGAGGCCCAGCGCAAGATGAACGACCTGGCCGCCCAGGAGACGATCGAGCGCGGCAACTACAAGGGCCGACTGAAGCGCGCCCCCAAACGCGGCAAACCGCCGACGGACTGCTGAGCCAACGTCCTCCGTCCGAGCCGAAAAAGAGCGTCACTTCTTGTCCTCATAACCCGGAACGGCGCCCCGCTTTCCGCTTTCCCCGCCGCGCCGCCGCCGTTACAATCCACCCTGCCCAAGGACGCATCGCAGGACGAGGACGCGGACCATGCACGGCGCCACAGGCGGTCAAGCCGCCGTCCCGCTCAAACAGCGGACCTTCCTGGGACACCCCGTCGGACTCTACATCCTGTTCTTCACGGAGATGTGGGAGCGCTTCAGCTATTACGGCATGCGCGCCCTCCTCGTGCTGTACATGGTCAACTACTTCAAGTGGATGCCGAAGGATGCGTCCGCCATTTACAAGTGGTACACCAGCCTCGTCTATCTCACGCCGTTGCTGGGCGGCTACCTGGCCGACCGCTATCTCGGCAACAAAAAGGCCGTCATCATCGGCGCCGTCCTCATGGCCATCGGCCATTTCCTCATGGCCTTCGAGGCCCTTGACGTGTTCATCGCCGCGCTCGTCTTCCTCATCATCGGGAACGGCTTCTTCAAGCCCAACATGTCCACCCAGGTCGGCCGGCTCTACCCGCAGAACGACGCCCGCCGCGACGGCGCTTACACGATCTTCTACATGGGCATCAACCTCGGCGCGTTCTTTTCGCCGCTGGTCTGCGGCTGGCTGGCCGACAACACCGTCGGGGGCTATCACACCGGCTTTACGATGGCCGGCATCGGCATGGTCTGCGGCCTCATCATTTACGTCGTCGGCATGCCGTGGGTGGTCGAGCTGAATCAGGGCGAAAAGACGAAGGACGCCGCCCAGGCCGCCGACTCCACCGCCGGCGCGGCGGGCCGGCCCGACGCCTTCGCCGTGGCCTTGCGTCAGTTGCAGAAGGCGGGCGGCGATACGGGCGTCGTGCAGGCCCCTCTCGCCGAACCGCCGCCGGCTTTCGACCCGGCCCTGGCGGGGCTGACGGCGGAACAACTCCGCTACGACGCCGCCGCGAAGATGCTCACGGCGACGGCGCCGCTGACGGACGAACAAATCGCCGCGGTGCTGGGGGCGGCCGACGCCAGCGCCGCCCCGCCCGACGGCGCTCCGATGTCAGAAGGCCAGGCCGCAAAGACGCGCTCCAGCCTGCCGTGGCTCAACTGGATCTCGCCGGGCCTCCTTGCCGTCGTCGGCTGCATTCTCGGCGGCGGCGCCTTGATTCTGACCCTGATCCGTCTGCTGGCCCTGGCGCCGGGCGCCGGCTTTCTCCAGGCGATCTCTCTCAACGATTGGATCGCCAATGACACCCTTATCGGCCTGGGCATCGTGGCCGTCAGCAGCCTCATTTCGTCCTGGGTCCTTTACAACGTCAAGAACGCCGAGCGCGACCGTGTGCTGACCATCTACGCCCTCGGCGTGTTCGTCGCCCTTTTTTGGGCGGCGTCCGAACAGGCCGGCAACGCCATGAACCTGTGGGCCGACAAAACCACCGACCGCTATCTGAGCAACCCCGCCCCCACCCCCTCCGTCTTTCCCGAGACGGCGAACACGGACGCGAACGGGGGCGGCGCCGCGGCGGCGGCGCCGGCGCAGTCAGGCGGGCTGATGCGCTGGGTCACGATGTGGCAGCTCAAGCCGGTGGCCGCCCAGAAGAACCAAAGCTGGTACGACTGGTGGGTCGGCCTGTGGAACCCGGTTTCGACCGAGTGGTTTCAGTCGATCAATCCCCTGGCGATATTCGTACTGGCGCCCCCCTTCGCCTTTCTGTGGGTCTGGCTGGAGCGGCGCCGCATCAACCCTTCCACGCCGATCAAGATGGCCTTCGGCCTCCTGCTGATGAGCGCCGCGGGCGGCCTGATGATCTTCTCCGCCCAGTGGGAAGACGGCCCCACCGACGTGAAGCTGGCCGGCGATTTGCCCCAAAAAGTACATCTGAACGATAAAAACGAACTGGTATCGACCGACGCCGGCCGGCCGTTCCAGGCCGGCCGCCTGACCTACGACGCGGCGACGCACACCCTGCACCTGCACGGCGTGCTGTCCGACACCGAACACGACCAGATGGTGCGTGAGACGGCGCCGGACTCCTATGTCGCCGCGCTCAAGGAGCTGCAAAAGAAGTCCGTCGCCCTGCCCGAAGACGCCTTCGGCAAGGTCGCCGGCGTCGCCTCGGTTCACCTGGATCCCGCGCCGCCGGGCTTCGACCTGCGCTACGCCGGCCTCCCCGCGGGCGAAGTCTCCTACGACGCCGCGACGCAGACGCTGACCGTGACGAACGCCCACCTGGCGGACAAGGACGTCAAGGGTTTGCTGGTGGCCGGCGGCGCCCCGGCGTACCGGCAGGCCGCCGATCAGCTGTACATGGAGTCGGCCAAGTATAAGGTCAGCTCGTGGTGGCTGTTCTGGTTCTACATCCTGGCCACGATCGGCGAATTGTGCCTGTCGCCGGTCGGTCTGTCGATGGTGTCGAAGCTGGCCCCGGCCAAGTTCGCCACGATGCTGATGGGATTGTGGCTCCTGACCAGCTTCTTCGGCAACTTCGCGGCCGGCATGTTCGGCGAGTTTTACGACTCGGTGACGCCGACCAACTACTTTCTCTACATCATGGCCGCCCTGGCGGCCGGAACCCTGGTGCTGTTCGTGCTGGCCCGGGCGATCAAGGGGATGATGCACGGGGTCAAGTAGGACCATGACGCGCTTCAAATCCTGGACGCTGACCGACGTGCGCGGCGACGTGTGGCTGGACGCCTTTTCCGTCGGCAACGACGCCCTGCGGCTGCCGACGGCGTTCGACTGGTCGATCCGCAAGCGGACGCTGCGCGGCGGCCTGCGCGACGGCGTGGACCTGATCGAGGTCCACAACGGCGCCCTGTCGTTCTCGGTGCTGCCGACGCGCGGCATGGGGCTGTGGCGCGGCGACTACCACGGCCTGCCGCTCGGCTGGCGCTCGCCGGTGCAAGGCCCGGTCCACCCGAAGTTCGTGCAGCTCGCCGACCGCGGCGGACTCGGCTGGCTGTCCGGCTTCGACGAGCTGCTCTGCCGCTGCGGCCTGGCGTCCAACGGGCCCCCCGGCGAGGACGGCGGCGGCGGCCTCGCCCAGCTGACCCTCCACGGCCGTCTCGCCAATCAGCCCGCCGCCTTCGTCGAGGTGTCCGTCTCGCCCGACCCGCCTTTCGAGCTGAGCGTCCGCGGCGAAGTGGATGAAGGAGCGTTGTTTTGTCCGCATTTGCGGCTGACCGCGACCTGCACCACCGCGCCCGGCTCCAATCGCGTGGTGGTCCACGACGTGGTCGAGAACCGCTCCGCCCAGCCGGCCGAGATGCAGATGCTCTACCACTGCAACCTCGGCCCGCCGTTCCTGGAGGCCGGCAGTCGCGTGCTGGCTCCGGTGCGCGAAATGGCGCCGCAGACGCCGCGGGCCGCCGAGGGGATCGACTCCTGCGAAACCTGCGCCGGCCCCACCGCCGGTTTTGCCGAGCAAGTCTATCTCTATGATCTCTTGGCCGATCCTCGCGGCCATACCCTCTCCGTTTTGGTCAACGCCGCCCAGGACCGGGCCGTCGCCGTGCGCTTCAGCCGCAACGAGCTGCCCTGTTTCACGGTCTGGAAAAACACCGGCGCGCTCGAGGACGGCTACGTGACCGGCCTGGAGCCGGCGACCAACTACCCGAACTTCCGCGGCTTCGAGCGCAAGCAGGGCCGCGTCCGCATGCTGCCGCCGGGCGGCCGATGGGAGAGTCGCTGGAGCCTCGAAGTCGCCGATACGGCGGCGTCCGTGTCGGCGCTGCTGGCGGAGGTCGCCGTGTTGCAGGCCCACGCCCGTGCGGTCGTCCACCACGAACCGGACCCTCGCTTTTCGCCGGCTGGACGGTAAAGACCATGGAAGGCCCCGCGGCGTTCTGGCTGACCGCAGCCGTGTTCGCGATCACTTACGTCGGCCTGGCGCTGGGCAAGGTTCCCGGCCTGCGCGTGGACCGGGCCGGCGTCGCACTGGTCGGCGCCGCGCTGATGCTGGCGTTCGGGCTGTTGGACTTCACGAAGCAAACGCTGGCCGACGCCCTCGATTTCGACACCCTTTTCCTGCTGTTCGGCATGATGGTGGTGGTCGGCGTGCTGCGGCTGTCCGGCTTCTTCCGGCGGCTGACGGACTTCGCCCTGGCGCGCGTCCGCGGCCCAGTGGGGCTGCTGGCCGCGGTGATCGTCCTGTCGGGCGGGCTGTCGGCGTTCCTCATCAATGACGTAGTTTGCGTGGCCTTGACGCCGCTGGTGCTGCACCTGGCGCGGCGGCTCCGGTACGATCCCGTGCCGCAGCTGATCGGCCTGGCGACGGCAGCCAACATCGGCTCGTCCGCCACCATCACCGGCAACCCGCAAAACATCTTCATCGGTTCTCATTCCCATATTTCGTATCTCCGATTCGCAATGCGGCTGGCGCCGCCCGCGCTGGCCGGCCTCGTTCTTGCTTTCCTGACAACGTGGCTCGTCTACCGCCGCCGGCTGGCCGCTCCCACAGCGGCGGACGGCGCCGAGGCGAAGTCGCCGGGGGAACCGCATCCGACCCGCCGGACGGAGACGTGGCTCCAGGGCAAGAGCGTGTTGGTCGCGCTGGCGGCGGTGGTGCTGTTTTTCGTGCTGCCGAGCGCGGACCTGCCGATCATCGCCCTGGGGGCGGCGGCCATCGTGCTGCTCGACCGCATTAAACCGGAGAAAATCTATCGCCAAGTGGACTGGGCGCTGCTGGTGATGTTCACGGGGCTGTTCCTGGTCGTCCAGGCCTTCAAAACTCATGTGGTGGATGCGTGGAACGTGGCGGGGTGGACGTGGCTGCTGAGCCGGCCGGTGGACCTGTTGAGCCTGGCGTCGGCGGCGCTGTCGAACCTGGTGAGCAACGTGCCGGCCGTGCTGCTGTTCGAGCCGGTCGTGCAGGCGATGCCGGCGGCGACCCGCGAGACGGCGTGGCTGGCCCTGGCCATGTCCAGCACGTTCGCGGGGAATTTGACCGTTCTGGGATCGGTGGCCAACCTGATTGTGGTGGAGCAAGCCCGGCGCGAGGGCGTTTCGGTGTCTTTCGTGGAGTATTGCAAGGTCGGCGTGCCGCTGACGCTGCTGACGCTGGCGATCGGCGTGGCGTGGCTGATGTTCGTGCGGTATTGAGCGCAGGGTGCGGGCCGCGGAAACCGCCGTTGAAAGCCCGGCTCCACCCCGCGACAATAACCTCTGCCGTCCTTCACCCCGAACTTGCTCCGGAATGTAACCCGCCATGCGCATTCATCTCGACTACGGCCGCACCGGACTCGACGTGAACCTTCCCGACGACCGGCTGGTCGGCCCCCTGGCGATTCGGCCGGCCGCGCCGCTGGCAGACCCCGAGGCCGCCGTGGCCGAGGCGCTGCGCCGCCCCATCGGCGCCCGCTCCCTGGCCGAGGTCGCCCGCGGCCGCAAGAACGCCTGCATCCTCATCTGCGACTTCACGCGGCCCGTGCCGAACCGCCTGCTCCTGCCGCCGATCCTGCGCACCCTGGAAGAACAGGGGATTGCTCGCCGCGACATCCTCATTCTCGTCGCCACCGGCCTGCACCGCCCCAACGAGGGCGCCGAACTCGTCGAGCTGGTCGGGCCGGAAATCGCCGGCGCTTACCGCATCGAGAACCACAACGGCAAGGCGCGCGAGGAACACGACTTCCTCGGCACGACGCCGAACGGCGTGCCGGTGTGGCTCGATTCGCGCTACGTCCGGGCCGACCTCAAAATCACGACCGGCCTGATCGAGCCGCACCTGATGGCCGGCTACAGCGGCGGCCGCAAGGTCATCTGCCCCGGCATCGCGGGGCTGGACACCGTGAAGATCTGGCATGGGCCAAAATTCCTGGAGCATCCCAAGGCGGACTGCGGCGTCGTCGAAGGCAACCCGGTCCACGAGGAGAACACGCGCATTGCGCTGATGGCCGGCTGCGATTTCATCGTCAACGTCTGCCTCGACGGCCAGCGGCGCGTGACGTGGGTCGGGGCCGGCGACATGATCCGCGCGTGGGAGGAGGGCGTGCGCTTCGTGGAGCAGGTGGTCAAGGCGCCGGTGGCGGAGGCGGTGGACGTGGTCGTCACCAGCTGCGCCGGCTACCCGCTGGACGCGACATGGTATCAGGCCGTGAAGGGGCTGACGGGGGCGCTGCCGATCGTGAAGCAGGGCGGCACGATCGTCCTGGCGGCCAGCCTGAGCGAGGGCCTCGGCAGCCCCGAGTTCCAGCAGGTGCTGGCAGAGAACCCCGACCTGGCGGCGTTCAAAAAGCGCATTATGGGGTCGGATTACTTCGTCATGGACCAGTGGCAGTTGGAGGAGCTGGCCAAGGTCGTGGCGCGGTGCCGGGTGAAGGTGGTGAGCGACGGCGTGCCGGCCGAGACGCTGCGGCGCTGCCACGTCGAGCCGGCGGCGACGGTGGAGCAGGCCGTCGCGGAGTGCTTGGAGCAGTACGGGCCGCGGGCGCGCGTGGCGGTCATCCCCAAGGGGCCGTACGTGTTGCCGTATGTGGCGTGAGGCGCGAGGTTAGCCGCGACGCGCAGCGGAGCGCTTGAGGGTGGAGCGCTCCGCTGCGCGTCGCGGCTAACCGATTTGCGATCCTTCACGATCCCTTTTTCGTCCAGTTCAGGATGGCGATCAGCGGTTCGCTCGGCGGCGCGGCGGCCGGATCGACCGTCAGCTCGTTGGTCGTGTCGAACCTCTTGACGACTTGCGGCTTCATGCCGTCGAGGAACTCGTCGAGCGGCAGCAGGTCCTCGAAGATTTTCGGAATGCCGTAGTGCATCGGGATGACGTAGCGCTTCGGCTTGAGCTGCTCGATCACCTTCTTGGCGTCCGTGCCGTTGAGGGTGTAGACGCCGCCGACCGGGATCATCAGCACGTCCACCGGCCCGATCTCCTTGAGCTGGTCGTCAGTCAGCAGGTGGCCCAAGTCGCCGAGGTGGACGATGCGCAGGCCGTCCATTTCGATCACCCAGATGCCGTTGCGGCCGCGGATCATACCGCCGGCGTTGTCGTGGTAGGCGGACACGTCGTGGAATTTCACGTCCTTGACGGAGTCGTCCACCGGGACGAACTCGACGCGCCGGCCGTCGCCCTTGACGTCCTTGAGGGCGTTGTACGTCTTGACCTTCTTGTAGTCGTCCACGACCTGCACTTGGGTATGGTCGCTGTGGAGGTGGCTCATCAGAATCAGGTCGGCCTTCTTGACCTCGATGCGGCCGTACGACTCGATGGCGTGCGGATCCAGAACGACGCGCGTGCCTTCGCTGGAGATGATCTCGAAGAAGGATTGACCGTGCCAAATAATCTGGACGGGCGGCTTGTCTTCGGCGGGGGCGGCGGCCGCGGCCGCCAGCAGGACGGCGAGGGCGGCGAGGGCGGCGAACGTGCGGTTCATTACGGAGACTCCCGGGTGCAGGGGAACTTCACCTTCCCATCATAACCCGGCCGGCCGCGCCGCTTCAAGGACGCCGCCGATTCAGCAGCGGCCTAATGCTGTCGCGTCCGGGCCAGGCCGCGCCGCCCCCTACTTTCTGGCCAGCTCCACCGCCATGTCCTTGAGCCGCTTCAAATCGAGTTTGCCGCTCCCCAAATGCGGCAGTTCCGGCACGGCGTAGAAGTCGCGCGGCGACGGGACCCACAGGTTCGGCAGGCCGCGGCCGGCCAGACCCTGCTGCCACTTCGCCACGTCGTAGCCGAGGTCCGCCAGCGGCTTCTCCACGTACAGCACCACCAACCGCTCGCCGCGCGAATCGTCGGGGACGCACGTCACCGCCCCGCCCCGCTCGCTCGTGGCCAGCACCTCGTTCAGCTCCTCCTCCACCCGTTCCAGAGGGACCATCTCGCCGGCGATCTTGGCGAAGCGCGACAGCCGGCCGGTCAGCGTGATGAAGCCGTCGTCGTCGATCTTCGCCATGTCGCCGGTGACGTACCAGCCGTCGCGCACCACCTGGGCCGTCAGTTCCGGCTTGCCGAGGTAGCCCTTCATCACGTTGGCCCCGTGAATCAGCAGCAGTCCCTCGGAACCGACCGACAACGGCTGCAGCGCGTCCGGATCGACCACCCGCGCCGCCACGCCGGGGATCGGCTGGCCGACCGTGCCCGGCTTGTTCATGATCTGGCGGAAGCCGTCGATCACCTTGTCCGGCAGGTTCGTCGCGGTCACCGGCGACAGCTCCGTGCAGCCGTAGCCCTCCAGCGGCAAGACGCCGAACTTCTTCTCGAAATCCTCCGCCACCGACTGCGGCAGCTTCTCCGCCCCGCAAATCAGGATGCGCAACGTCTTGAGATCGTCCGGCTCGCATTTCCGCAGCATGAACCGCAGGAACGTCGCCGTCGAGACGTAGATGGTGCATTTCCGCGACTTACAGAGATCGCCGATCTCCTTGGCCTGGCGGGGGTCGGCGTGGTAGACCGACGAGGCGCCGATTTGCAGCGGCGCCCACAGCGTCACCGTGTAGCCGAAGCTGTGGAAGAGCGGCAGCACGCCCAGCAGGCGGTCCTTCGGCCCGAACGTGGCCGCCTGAATCATCGACTCCACGTTGGCCGCGATGTTGCCGTGCGTCAGCATCACGCCCTTCGGCTCGCCCGTGCTGCCGCTCGAAAAAATGACCGTGGCCAAGTCGGCGGTCGTGTGCTTGCCCAGCCCCAGCACCCAGTGCTCCAGGACCCACCCCGGCGTCAGCAGGACGGTGAGGAACGCGCGGATCAGCCGGCCGTTCGTGACGACCTTCCTCATGTCTTCGAGGTACACCGGCTCGACGCCTGGCTCCAGTTCCAGCTTGGCCCGGTGCGTGAAGAGCCTCGAGGTGAGGACGTGCTTGCAGCCGCACTGGCGCAGGGCCGAGTTGACGGCCTGCGTCCCCGCCGTGTAGTTGAGGTTGACCGACGTTTTGCCGAGAAGGGCCAGCGCGATGTTGGCGACGGCCCCGCCGACGCTCGGCGGCATCCAGACGCCGACCATCGGCGCCTCGCCCAGCGTCGGCCGCAGCGCCCGCGCCAGGCACATGGCGGCGGCCAGCGTCTCCCCGTAACGACGCACCTTCCCTTTGGATAGGCTGTCGCTCAGGCAGGGCCGGAATAGGCGTCGGCCGGCCGTGCGGACGAAACGGCGGTGGACCGGAACGCGCTGGGCGTCGCGCACAACGGCGCAATCGGCCGACAGTTTCTGGATCGCCTGCCGCACGTCGGCGGCCCTCGTGTCGTCGGGAAGCGGCGGCCCGTAGGCCACGGTGACGTGATACGGGACCTCCAATGGCATCTTCCAGAAGATGCGGCCGCCGAAGAAGCTGAAGATGCTGCCCCACACCTGATCGAGACAGACGGGGATGATCGGGGCCTTGCAGTGCTTGAGGACTTGCTCGAAGCCGCGCCGGAACGGCAACATGATCCCGGTCTGCGTGAATCGGCCCTCGGCGAAGATGCACACCAGTTCGCCGCGGCCCAGGGCGTCGCTGGCCGCGCAGGGACTTGACGATGGCGCGCGGCCCCGAGGCGCCGTCGATGGGGATGCAGCCGGCCCAGCGCAGCAGGCGGCGCAGGCCCCAGCGCTTGGTGAAGCCGGCCCAGACGACGAAGCGGATGAAACGTCGCTGCGACGCCAGCAGCAGCAGCCAATCGACGTAGCTGACGTGGTTGCACACCAGCAGGGCCGGCCCCTTCCTCGGCACGTTGGACCGGCCGATCACCCGCACCCAGTAGATGGAATGCGCGAGGGTCCACAGCAGGGCGCGCAACGGCCAGTACGGCCGAAGCCAGCAGACGAGTCCGATCACGGCCAGGACCAAGACGACGACGCCCGCCGGGACGGCCCAGTTCCACAAGGACAGGTCGGCGAACAAGACGGGGGCCGACGCCAGGGCGGCCGAGGGATCTGCCACAAAGGGACTCCACGCGGGGACTCGGGCGGCGGGCGCTAGTGCCCACTAACCACGCAAACTAACCGGGCCGGCGGGCGGCGTCAAGTTCCGCCCGCGAGCGGCGGGGTTTATCCCCACCGGATTGGTCCCGGCGGGGATAAACCCCGCCGCTCGCCCGGTTCCGTTGTAAAGTACCGTGTACGCCCGCCGCGCCGTCCGGGGGAGGTCCGCCGCATGATCCAGGTCGAAAACCTGACCAAGTCGTTCCGCGACCTGCGCCGCGGCCTCGTCCACGCCGTCGATCACGTCAGCTTTACGGCCCGGCCGGGCGAGATCTTCGGTCTGCTCGGCCCCAACGGCGCCGGCAAAACCACGACCATGCGCATCCTCTGCACGGTCCTGCGGCCGACCGGCGGCCGGGCGCTCGTGGCCGGCTACGACGTGGCGACGCAGCCGGGCGAGGTGCGGGGCCACATCGGCTTCCTCTCGGCCAACACCGCCATTTACGATCGCATGTCGGCCTGGGAGCTGGTCGAGTATTTCGGCCGGCTGTACGGCCTGACCGGGGAGCGGCTCCGCGAACGGATGGAGACGGTCTTCACCTCCCTGCAAATGAACGACTTCCGCGATACGCTGGGGGCCAAAATGAGCGACCGGCATGCGCCAGAAGGCGTCGATCGCCCGCGCCCTCGTCCACGACCCGCCGGTGCTGATCTTCGACGAACCGACGGCCGGCCTCGACGTGCTGGTGGCCCGCGCCGTCCTCCACAACATCGAGCAGCTCCGCGCGATGGGCAAGTGCATCCTGTTTTCGACGCACATCATGCGCGAGGTCGAACGGCTGTGCGACCGCGTGGCGGTCATGAGCCGCGGCAAGGTTGTGGCCTGTGAAACGCTGGCGGAGTTGCGGAAGCGCCACGGCCAGCAGGATTTGGAGGAGCTGTTCTTCACCCTGGTTTCGTAGGCATGCCTTTTCCGCAGACTCGCTACATCCGGTGCCTCCGCCGCCGGCCCCGCACCTTCCCCACGTTTCCGCGATTGTCCCGGCCGCGCATCCTTGCGCAGAATGGAAGGGGACGGGGCGGCGGCCCTTTCGGTCATCTCGCTTGGAACCGCGGAACGGGGGCGAAATCATGGGTCGGCGTCGCAAGCTGGACGGGTTGCGCATTCTCGTCACGGGCGCTTCGCAGGGCATCGGCCGGGCGCTGGCGCTGGCCGCGGCGGGGCGCGGGATGAAAGTCCTGGCGGCGGCGCGGTCGGTGCAGCTGTTGGAGGAGCTGACCAGCGAGGCCCGCGCCGCCGGCGGGGCGCTGGAAACGGTCCAGGCGGATGTAACCTCGGCGGACGATCGGCGCCGCATGGCCGAGGCGGCGGTGCGGCATTACGGCGGCCTGGACGTGCTGGTGAACAACGCGGGGATCGGAGCGACCGGCCACTTCGCCGACGTGTCGCCCGAGCGCTTGCGATCGATCATGGAGGTGAATTTCTTCGGCCTGACGGAGACGACGCGCGTCTGCCTGCCGCTGCTGCGCCAGGGCGTGACGCCGGCTATCGTCAACGTCTCGTCGATCGCCGGCAGGCGCGGCCTGCCGGCGCAGCGAATACTCGGCCAGCAAGTTCGCGGTGCAGGGGTTCAGCGAGGCGCTGCGAGCCGAGCTGGACAAGGATGGCGTCGATGTACTGGTGGTCTGCCCCGGCCTGACGCAGACGAATTTCTCTCAGAACATGATCGAACGGAAGGCGCTGCTGCAATTCGATCATTTGCGTGGAATGACATCGGAAATGGTCGCGGAGGCGACCTTAAAGTCGCTGGCGCGGGCGGCACGACGTGACGCTGACGTTGCAGGGCCGTTTGCTGGTGCTGGTGAGCCGGTTCCTGCCGCGGCTGGTGGACTTCATCGCGCGCCGCAAGGTGCGCGCCCTCTTCCGCGACGAGATCGCGGCCCGCCGGGCGGCAATCAAGGAAAAGTCCGAGCCGTTGCGGGTGTGATTCTTCTTTCTCCCCTCTCCCCGGAGTGCCGGGGAGAGGGGAGAAAGTGGTCATTGCGTCCACGCGAACCAGCGGCGGAACAACCCTTTCACGAACGGCGTCAGCCGCGTGCGGTTGTAGGCGTCGGCCACCTTGCGCAGCGCTTCGGCCAGCGTCGGATACGGGTGGATGGTCCGGCCCAGCGTTCCCAGGCGGCCGCCCGCGACCATCGCCAGCGTCGCCTCGCCGATCATCTCTCCGGCATGGCGGGCCACGATCGTCGCGCCGACGATGCGATCCGTCCCCTTGCGAACGTGGACCTTGACGAAGCCGTCCGTGTCGCCGTCCAGCACGGCGCGATCCACGTCGTTCAACTGCTGCACGAAGGTTTGCACCGCAATTCCCTGTTCCCGCGCCTCCGATTCGTACAGCCCGACGTGGGCGACTTCGGGATCGGTGTAGGTGCACCACGGAATGATGAGGCGGCTGACCCTGGCGCGGCCGAAAAACAGGGCGTTCTGAAGGACGATCCGCGCCATGGCGTCGGCCGCGTGCGTGAACTGGAAACGCGAACAAACGTCGCCGGCGGCGTAGATGCGCGGGTTGGTGGTGCGAAGGCGGTCGTCCACCGATACGCCCTTTTTGAGATCATATTCGACGCCAGCCGCTTCCAGTCCGAGGCCCTCGACGTTCGGCGCCCGGCCGGCGCCGACCAGGATTGCGTCGGCGCGCACCTCCCGGCCGTCCTCCAGCCACAGCACGCGGTCGTCGCCGACCCTCTCGGCCCGCGCGACCCGGACGCCGAGCAGCAGCTTTACGCCGTCCCGTTCCAGCGCCTGCGCCGCCAGATCCGCGGCGTCGGCGTCCTCCCGCGGCAGGACGGTCGGATGGTTTCCGATCAGGGAAACTCCGCTGCCGAAGCGGGCGAACGCCTGCGCCAGCTCGCAGCCGACCGGCCCGGCGCCGACGACGGCCAGACGGCGCGGCAGCTCCGTGAGGTTGAACACGGTCTCGCTCGTCAGGCAGCCGACTTCCGCAAGGCCCGGTACGTCCGGCCGGACGGGTCGCGCCCCCGTCGTGATGGCCGCCCGCCGGAATCGCAATACCTGATCGGCGATCTCGAACGTATCCGATCCGGTGAAGCGGCCGCTCCCCAGATACACATCGACGCCGAGATCGCGGAAGCGGGCGGCAGAGTCGGCGCCGCTGAGTTCGGCCCGCAGCCGCCGCATGCACTCCATGACTGCCGGGAAATCGACCGCCACGTCGCCGACCCGCACCCCGAACCGGCTGGCCCCTCGGGCCTCCGCGGCGGCGCGGGCGGCGCGCACCAGCGCCTTGGACGGCACGCAGCCGGTGATGAGGCAGTCGCCGCCGAGCAGGTCGCGCTCGACCAGGGCGACGCGGGCACCGAGGCCCGCCGCGCCGGCCGCCGCGACCAGCCCGGCCGGCCCGCCGCCGACGACCAGCAGGTTGTAGCGCGACGGCGGTTCGGAGTTGACCCATGCGGAGGGGTGGACGGCCTCCAACAGCTTTTGGTTGAACGCATCCGGCGGGGAAACGACCCGTCGCTCCGGCATCCGTTCCTCCGTCGGCGCCGGCGACCGCGCGTGGTCCGCCGACTTCAGCGCCCGCTGCAGCGCCTGCCGCGCCTGCCGCGTCACCAGGAACGTGACGACGACGGTGGCGGCCAGACCGACCCACCAGAGCGCCTGCCCTGCCGCGCCCGTATCCGGCGGCTTGCCGCCGACTGCCGCGGCGGCCGCGCCCAGCGTCGAGCCGATGTAGATGTAGAGCAGCGTCCCCGGCAACATGCCGATCCACGACGCCAGGACGTAGTCGCGCAGTTTGACCCGCGTGAGGCCGAAGGCGTAGTTGAGCAGGAAGAACGGCAGCAGCGGCGACAAACGGGTAAGCAAAACGATCTTGAAACCACCCTCGGCGACGGCCGCATCGAGCGCCCGGAAGAGGGGGCGCTCGGCCACGCGGGCCTCGACCCAGCCGCGGGCGAGAGTGCGGCCCAGAAGGAAGGCGGCCGTGGCGGCGCCGGTGCTGCCGAGAGAGATTGCGACGGTCGCGGGGATGACGTCGTAGAAACCGCCGGCCGCGATGGTGAGCAGAATCGCCGGAGGGAAGGCGAACAGCGCGGACGGCAGGTAGGCCGCGGCCAGCAGAATCAAGCCCCAGACGCCGAGGCCGGAAACCCACGCGAACACAGGCCCGAGTCGGTCGCGGAAGAACCATGCGGCGACGGCGCCCGCCGCGGCCAGGACGACGAGCAGGACCAGGCGGACGACCGGGGTTTTCTTCATGACGGCTCCAGAGTCAGACTCAATATCGGCGGCGGCTTGAGCGATGACAAGGGCACGGCGACCTCATCCCCGGACTCACGGGTACGTTCGCCCGGGGCTTTATTTCGGTCGCCCCAGGGGCTCCAAAGACACGGGCCAAGAACATGCCTTTGAGCCCGCTTCGCGCGATTGAAGTAAAGCCCCGGGCGAACGTACTCGTGAGTCCGGGGACCACCCGCGCCAACCAAACTCATTCTTTCCCGTTGCCCCCCCCTCCGCCGCTGGATAAACCAATCCTCGCATGTTATTGCAGATAGGCCGGTCTCCGACCCTTGACCCCCTGGAGCGCCATGACGATCTACGAACGCGCCCTGGAGTTCGTCGCCGACGGCAGCGCCGTCGGGTTGGGGTCCGGCCACGCCTCCACCGAGTTCATCCGGCTGGTCGGCGCCCGCGTCCGGGCCGGCCTGCGCGTCCGCGGCGTGCCGACCTCGCGCCAGTCGGCCGAGCTGGCCGACAGCCTCGGCGTCCCGCTCGTTTCCCTTGAAGCAGGGATGCCGCTCAGCCTCACCGTGGACGGCGCCGACGAGGTCGATCCCGATCTGAATCTCATCAAGGGCTACGGCCGCGCCCTGGTGCGCGAGAAGATCGTCGCCGCCGCGTCGCGGATGCTCGTCATCCTCGTCGGCCCCGGCAAAACGGTCCCCGTCCTCGGCGCGCGGCAAGCTGCCGGTCGAGGTCGTGCCGTTCGCGCTGCCGCTCTGCCGCGCCCGACTGCGCGATCTGGGGCTGCATCCGGTCCCCTATGAAGCGGACGGCAAGCTTTTTCTATCGGACAATGGCAACGCCATCCTGGACTGCGGCGTCGGCCCCATCGCCGATCCCGCCGGACTGGAATCACAGATAAAAGCGATCCCCGGAGTCGTTGGGACGGGGTTGTTTCTCGGCATGGCGGACAGGGTGCTGGTCGGCGACGACCAGTTCGGATTGATCGAAGAGAGGCGGCGCGGCGCGGCCGCGCCCGGCCGCAGCGTGGAACCTGGCAAAGGAGCGTGAGCCGTGCAACTGGGTATGATCGGTCTGGGCCGCATGGGCGGCAACATGGTGGTTCGGCTGTCCCGCGCCGGCCACGAGTGCGTGGTGGCCGACCGGGACGACGCCGTGAAGCAGCAGATCGTCAAGGAAAGCGCCGGCAAGGCCGTCGCCTCCACGTCCGCCAAGGACCTGATCTCCAAGCTGAAGCCGCCGCGCGCCCTGTGGCTGATGGTGCCCGCCGGCATCGTCGATCGCGTCATCGCCGACTACGCGCCGCTGCTGTCGAAGGACGACGTCCTGATCGACGGCGGCAACTCCTGCTACATCGACGACATCCGCCGCGCCAAGGAGCTGGCTGCCAAGGGCGTTCACTACCTCGACGTCGGCACGTCGGGCGGCGTCTGGGGCCTGGACCGCGGCTACTGCATGATGATCGGCGGCGACGCGGCGGCCGTGAAGCGGCTCGACCCGATCTTCAAGGCCCTCGCGCCCGGCAAGGGCCAGACGCCGGCCACCACGGTCAAGGCGCTCAACGACAAGGGCGAGCCGACCGGCGAGTCCCGAACCGCCCAGGGCACGGCGGTCGAGGGCTACCTCCACTGCGGCCCGTCGGGCGCCGGCCACTTCGTCAAGATGGTCCACAACGGCATCGAGTACGGCCTCATGGCCGCCTACGCCGAGGGCCTCAACGTCCTCAAGCACGCCAACGTCGGCAAGCAGGGCCGCGAGCACGCCAGCGCCGAGGTGTCGCCGCTGCGGCAGCCGGAACACTACCAGTACGATTTCAACATGCAAGAGATCGCCGAACTCTGGCGCCGCGGCAGCGTCGTGGCGTCGTGGCTGCTCGACCTGACCGCCGAGGCGTTCCTGGAGAACGGCGAGCTGCCCAAGGAGACGAAGACCGTGGTCGAGCATGGCGTGCCCGATTCCGGCGAGGGCCGCTGGACCTTGCAGGCCGCCATCGACGAGAGCGTGCCCTGCACGGTGCTGAGCGCCGCGCTCTACTCGCGCTTCACCTCGCGAAACGAGGAGAGCTTCGCCTGGAAGGTGGAGCAGGCGATGCGACGCAAGTTCGGGGGCCATTAACAGAACAGTGGCGAGTGGCGAGTGGCGAGTGGCGAGAGAAGAAAAGACTCGCCAGTCCTTGCTCGCCACTCGCCGCTCGTCACTCGTCACTCGCCACTTTGGAGAAGGATCGATGGCCATCGAACTCGAAACCGGCGCCACCGCCCGCGAGCTGACGGAGGCCGCGACGCGGGCCATGCTGCCCCAGCCGTGCCAGCTCGTCATCTTCGGGGCGCCCGGCGACCTGTCCTGGCGCAAGCTGCTGCCGGCCGTCTACAACCTCAACGTGGACGGCGTGCTGCCGTCGCATTTCGCCGTCGTCGGCTTCGGCCTGCCGGCGGAGGGCGAGGTCAAGGGCGACCCCGACGAGTGGATCCGCAACCGCGCCCGCGACGGCATCAACCGCTTCTCGCGCCAGGACCTCGACGAAAGTCACTGGGCCGACTACGCCCGCGCCCTCTTCTTCGTGCCGGGCAGCTTCAACGACGCGAGCGCCTACGTCCGCCTCAAGGCCCGCATGGAGGCGATCGATCAGCAATTCGGCATCCCCGCCAGCCGCGTCTACTACCTCGCCGTGCCGCCGACCCTCGTGGACCTGTGCGTCGGCCGCCTCAAGAGCGCCGGCCTCGTCAACGACCCCGACGAGCCGACGGCCTTCACCCGCGTCATCGTCGAAAAGCCGATCGGCCGCGACCTCAACAGCGCCCGCGAAGTGATCGCCTCCGTCTCCCAGGCCTTTGCGGAGAGCCAAACGTATCGTATCGACCATTATCTCGGCAAGGAGACGGTCCAGAACCTCTTGGTGCTGCGCTTCGCCAACAGCATCTTCGAGCCGCTCTGGAACGGCAATTACATCGACCACGTCCAGATCACGGTCGCCGAGGAGGAGGGCCTGGCCCAGTACGACCCCAACACCGGGGAGATGATCGCCACCCGCGCGGGCTACTACGAGGGCGTCGGCGCCCTGCGCGACATGGTGCAAAACCACATGCTCCAGGTGCTGTGCATCGTGGCGATGGAACCGCCCTGGTCGCTGGGGCCGGACGTGGTGCGCGACGCCAAGGTCGGCGTGCTCAACTGCCTGCGGCCCATGACGCCGCAGGACGTGGAAAAGAACGTCGTCCGCGGCCAGTACATCGAGGGCGACGCCGACGGCAAGCGCGTGCCCGGCTACCGCAAGGAGGTGCGCGACGCCTTCGCCATGATGAAAAAGGCGCTGCCGTCGTCGTCGGTCAACTCGACGACGGAAACGTTCGTGGCGATGAAGATGTTCATCGACAACTGGCGCTGGGCCGGCGTGCCGTTCTACCTGCGCACCGGCAAGCGGCTGCCCAAGCGCGCCAGCGAGGTGGCCATCCAGTTCAAGGACGTGCCGCACGTCCTGTTCAACGACCATCCCGAGGTGCCGCTGGAGCCGACTGTGCTGTCCCTGCGCGTGCAGCCGGAGGAGGGGCTGTCGATGCGCATCGCCTCCAAGCTGCCGGGGCCGAAGGTCCGCATCTATCCGGTGAAAATGGAGTTCAATTATTCGTCGAGCTTCGGCGGCCAGACGCCGGAAGCCTACGAGCGGCTGCTCCTGGACGTGATGGCCGGCGACGCGACGCTGTTCATGCGACGCGACGCGGTGGAGTCGGCGTGGCGCTTCGTGATGCCGATCCTCGACCACTGGGAGACGCATCGGGCGCGCGACATTCCCGAGTACCAGTGCGGGACGTGGGGCCCCATCGAGGCCGACCGGATCATCGAGCCGGACGGGCGGCAGTGGAGGACCTTATGACGGCCGAAATCCTCACTTCGGACCCGGATTATCAGGTGCCGCTGCGCGACGTGGAGCGGACGCTGGCCCGTCAGATGAAGGCGCTGCAGGGGCCGGGGGCCGCGCCGGTGCAGCGCGCCCGCATGGCCAATCTGGTGATCTTCTGCAACAGCCTGGAAACCGCCATCGCCATCAACGCCCAGATACCCGAGATCGAGGCCGTCCATCCGGCGCGGGCAATTTTGGTGGTGGGCGAGCCGTCGCGGGAGGAGTGCGACGTGACGGCCCGGGTGACGGTTCGGCCGATGCACGTCGCCGGCGGCCGCGCCCACGCCTGCGCCGAGCAGGTGACGCTGCACGCGGCCGGGGCCGCGGTGGAGCGGCTGCCGTTCGCCGTGCGGGCGCTGCTGATCGGCGACCTGCCCACGAACCTGTGGTGGGCGGCGCCGCAGCCGCCGCCGCTGGCCGGGCCTTTGCTCTATGACCTCTCCGAAAACGCTCAGCAGATCATGTACGACAGCCTGGGCTGGGAAAACCCCGTGCGCGGCATGGCGGCGACGGCGTCGTGGCTGGAACGGATCGAGCGGGAGGTGAGCGGCGGGCGCTGGCGCGTGGCGTCCGACCTGAACTGGCGGCGGCTGAAGTACTGGCGGCGGCTGCTGAACCAGGCGCTCGACCCGGCCTCGGCGCCGGGCGCGGCGGAGTCGGTGAGCGAGGTGGTCGTGGAACACGGGCCGCACGCGGTCATCCAGGCGTGGGAGTTGTGCGCCTGGTTGTCGCGCCGGCTCGGTTGGCGGCTGCACACCGGCAAGGCGCATGACGGCGTCGAGATCGCCTGGGTGTTTTCCACGCCGCACGGCCCGCGGTTCGTGCGCAGTGCGCCGGCTGGACGAGGGGCCGTCGGAGGTGCAGCGCGTCCACATGGCCTGCACGCTGGACGGCAGGCCGGCCGCGATGAACCTCGTCCCCGACGAGAGCGGCCGGCGCCTGTCCATCCGGTTGGAGGGGGTCGATGCGTCGCCGCGCAGCATGAGCGTCCCGGCGTCGTCGGCCGCGGAGCTGATCGGGCGGCAGCTGTCCGACCGCGAGCGCGACGCCGCGTTCCGCGAGAGCATGGCGGTGTCGCAGGGGATGGCGCAGAGTTTGGTGTGAGAAAGGATGAAGGATGAAGGATGAAGGATGAACAAGACCTCTGCGTGATTCATCCTTCATCCTTCATCCTTCATCCTTTCGAGAGGAGCCGCGTTCATGAGCGCACCCATCGTTCGCATCTTTCCCGACGCCGAGGCGGTCAGCCGGGCGGCCGCGGAGGAGTTCATCCGTCGCGCCGCCAAGGCGATCGCCGCGCGGGGCGCTTCACGGTCGCGCTGTCCGGCGGCTCCACGCCGAAACGGCTCTACGAGCTCCTGGCCGAGCCTTCCCTGCGGTCGCAGGTGGATTGGGACCGCGTCGAGGTTTTCTGGGGCGACGAGCGCTGCGTCCCTCCAGACAATAAGGACTCGAATTATCACACGGCCCGCGAGGCGATGCTGTCGCCGCTGCGATTCCCGCCGGAGCGCGTCCACCGCATGGAGGCGGAGCGGCCCGACCGCGACGCCGCGGCCCGCGACTACCAGGCCGTCGTCGCCCGCATCTTCGGCGTCCCGTCGGACGGGCCGCCGCCGGCGTTCGACCTGATTCTGCTGGGCATGGGGCCGGACGGCCACACCGCTTCGCTGTTCCCCAACACCGCCGCGCTGGAGGAAACGACGCGCTGGGTCGTCGTCAACCACGTGCCGAAATTCGGGGCGGATCGACTAACCATGACTTATCCGATTCTGAATAGCGCTCATGAGGTGTTGTTCCTGGTGGCCGGCGCCGACAAGGCGGAGCGGCTGGTCGAGGTCCTGGAAGGACCGGCCGACCCGCACCGGCTGCCGTCGCAACGGGTGCGGCCGACGAACGGCCTGCTGGCCTGGTACGTGGACCGCCAGGCGGCGGCGCGGCTGACGCAGCCGCCGGCCGCCGCGGAAACGGGAGGATGAAGCCGTGACAAGCCCCGCCGTGAAACTGGCCCCGTCGATCTTGGCCGCCGACTTCGCCCGCCTGGGCGAACAGGTCCGCGAGGCGGAGGCGGCCGGCGCCGACCGCATCCACGTGGACGTCATGGACGGCCATTTCGTGCCGAACCTGACGATGGGACCGTGCGTCGTGAAGTCGCTGCGGCCGGTGACGCGGCTGCCGCTGGAAGTCCATCTCATGGTGGAGGAGCCGGATCTCTTTCTGGAAGCGTTCGCGGAGGCCGGCGCCGACGGCCTGATCGTCCACGTCGAGAACGCGGTGAATCTCCACCGAACGGTCCAGCACGTCAAGAAGCTGGGCAAGCGGGTCGGCGTGACGATCAACCCGGCCACGTCGCCGGTGACGCTGGCGGAGATTCTTCCGGATGTGGATCTGATTCTGGTGATGACCGTGAACCCCGGTTTCGGCGGCCAGCACTTCATCGCCAACACGCTCGGCAAGATCCGGCGCGTTCGGCAGATGATCGACGCGGCCAAGAAGGACGTCGAGCTGGAGGTGGACGGCGGCATCGACGCGGAGACGGCGCCGCAGGTGGTGGCGGCGGGGGCGCGGGTGCTGGTGGCGGGGTCGGCGGTGTTCGCGCACGGCGGGGGCATCGCAGCGGCGATGGGCCATTTGCGCGACGCCGCGGGCCGGGCCTGAGCCTTGTCGCGCTCTCCCCATGCACAACGGACGACCGCGTCACCGTTCGAGGATGGCCTCCAGCACGCGCCGAATCATCTCCGGGTTGGTACGGAACGCCTCGTGAGTCAGCGGCGTGCTCGTCGCCTTCTCGACGCCGGGCAGGCAAGCGCTCGTCGCCGACACCGCCAGGTCGCCGTGGGCGATTTCGTCCGGCAGCGTCAGCGCCGCCACCCGGCGCCGCACCCGGACCTGGCAATCGGGAAGGGGGACGAAATCGCCGGCGAACTCGGCCGCGTACTGCACCGCCAGCCCGAACTCGATCTGATATTGAAGGCCCTGCAAGAAATCAAATATCTGACCATAGAAGATCGTATATTTCTTCACCGGTGGTTTCGCCCGACCGAGGCGGCGCAGAAAGAGACTGTCCGGCTCCAGGTCGAGAGCGACGGCGCCGCGGCCCTCGCCGAACTCGTCGGCCAGGGCGAAGTCCAGCCCGCGCGGCAGGTTGAGGCCGAAGCGGAGGACGTCCACGAAGACCTTGAGGCCGGCCAGGCTCGTGCCGGCGTGCGGCGTGGCGAGGAAGATCACGCGGTCGAAGCCGCCGCCGCGCACCTCGGCGTACCAGCGGACGACCAGGCCGCCGGCGCTGTGGCAGACGAAGACCGCCCGATCCGGGTCGGCGACGCAGCGCCGCATCTCGCGGACCAGGAACTCGCCGCAGCGCGACAGGCTCTCGTTGTTGGGGTAGTGGAAGACCAGCAGCGGCCGGCCCGCCAGCTCCGGCCGCTTGCCGTAGGCGGCGAGATAGGCGTCGAAGGCGTACCGCGTGCCGCGCAGGCCGTGGACGAACACGATCGGCGCCTCGCCCGGCCCCACCTGCTTCGGGCCGCATCGGACCAGCCGGCCGGAAGCGCGGTCGTACACGAACAGGCCGTGCGTCGTCTCGTCGTCGAACCGCCCATCGCGCTCCATCAGCAGCCGCTTCAGCCGAAACAGCGTGTCATCATTTGGGATATTATTCGTTAGTCCATCGCTTTTATCATTCAGATGGGGAAGGGCGGCGAGGCGGGCGGGGTCGAGCGTCGCGTCCGGGTCGAAGCCGGCGTTGCGGCACAGGTGCAGCGCGAAGCAATCCGCCTCCTCCTTCTCGGCCGTCGTGTAAGTGAACCGGCCCGGCCCGGCCCCGGCCCCGAGAGCGTCAGCGATGACGCCGCGCGCCGCGGCGAGCGGCAGGAACGCCGCGGCCCCGTCCACGGCGCCCTGCCACAGCCAGCCGCGGCGGGTGTGGCCGAGGGCGTCGTGGGCGATCTCGTCGGCCAGGACGAAGGCCAGCGCCGCCTCGCCGCGGCCTCGGTCGGCGAGCAGGCCGTCCAGTTCCGGGCGCGTGATATAAACCAGGCCGCCGCCGGTGGTGAAGGCGTCGCGGCCCGGCCGGTCGAGGACGGTGAGGCGGTAGTGGAAGGCGCGTGGCTTCCGGTGCGCCGGCAGCTCCTTGACGAGCCGGGCGAAGACGCACAGGGCGGCGTCGGGCGCGACGGCGGCCGAATGGCCTCCGAGGCGCCGTGCATTTGCGGCGGCGGCGCGGCGGACTTCTTCCTCCGGCGCCAGCTCGTTTAATGCGAACATCCGCTCCGGAATCTCCTCGACCGCGCGGACCACGTCCCCGCCGACCGTGTCGCCGGGAAGGTGCAGGGCCAGGCCATCCAGGCGGTCTCGCAAGGAGGAAGAAAGGGCGGGTGGGGGCGTCCCCAGCGCCTCGGCGAACGCCGCGGGCGCCGCCAGGCCGGCCAGCGCCAGGGACAGCAGCATTCGGGGGGGTGCGACCGTTTTCCTCATTCGCACGTCTCCGAAGAGCGGGGCCGCATCCTTCCAGAGCGCCCGCCCCTGCTTCCGACGATTTCCGTGCGCGTAATCCTCGTCCTCCGAGCCGTCCGCCGACACACTCACCGCGTTCCGGTCGGGCGGCTCCACGCCGATCAGCCAGCGCACGAAGAAGTCGCGCATCCGCCGGGCGCCGTAGGCGCCGCCCATGCCGTGGTCGGCGCCGGGGACCACCAACAGGTCGAAATCCTTGCCCGCCTTGATGAGCGCGTTCACCACCTGCATCGTCGATGCCGGATCGACGTTGTGGTCCATCTCTCCCACGATCAGCAGCAGCTTGCCGCGCAGCTTCGCCGCGTTCGTCACGTTGGACTGCTCCGCGTACTCCGGGCCGACCGGCCAGCCCATCCACTGCTCGTTCCACCAGATCTTGTCCATGCGGTTGTCGTGGCAGCCGCACGCCGACACGCCGACCTTGTAGAAGTCCGGGTACGCCTCCAGCGCCCGCAGCGAATTCTGGCCGCCCGCCGACGTGCCGTAGATTCCGACGCGCGAGAGATCCATATAGGGGTGCTTCTCGGCGGCCGCCTTCATCCACGCGATGCGATCCAGCAGCCCGGCGTCGCCGAGGTCCTTCCAGCAGACGTCGTGAAACGCCTTGGAGCGGTTCGACGTGCCCATGCCGTCGATCTGCACCACGACGAAGCCCAGCTCGGCCAGCGCCTGCTGGCTGTAATAGGAAGAAAACCGCTTCGGAACGTAGGAATCCTGCGGGCCGGCGTAAATGTCTTCGATCACCGGGTACTTCTTCGTCGGGTCCAGGTTCATCGGGCGATAAATCACGCCGTAAATGTCCGTCTTGCCGTCGCGGCCCTTGGCGGCGAAACGCTCCGGCGGTTTCCAGCCGGTCGCCAGCAGGGCGCCCGCGTCGGCCTTCTCCAGCCCGCAGACGAGCTTGCCGTCTCCAACGCGCCGCAGCTCCGTGACCGGCGGCATGTCCACGCGGGAGTATGTGTCGATCAGGAACCGGCGATCCGGCGAATACTCGACGGAATGCGTACCGTCGCCCTCGGTGAGCCACGTCAGCCCGGTGCCGTCGAAGTTGACGCGGCCGTAATGGATGTAATAAGGGTCCTGATTGGGGTGGACTCCGCCGGCGTGGAACCAGACCTGGCGCTTCCGCTCATCGACGCGGTCCACGCCGCGAACCACCCATTCGCCCTTCGTCACTTGGTCCTTCACCTGGCCGGTCAGCGCGTCGTAGAGATAGAGGTGGTTCCAGCCGTCGCGCTCCGACATCCACAGGATTTCATCCGACGAATCGAGAACCTGGTCGAACTTCTTGCCGCTGTAGTCGATGAACGTCTTGCTCTGCTCATCCACGACCGCACTCGCCTTGCCGGTCTCGGCGTCCATCGCGACGATCCGCAGCACCTGATGGCCGCGCTGGTTGAAGAGGAAGGTAAAGCGGCGAGAGTCGGGCGACCAACGCCATTCGTCGTTGCTCCAAGGGTTGGAGAACAGCTGATCGCCGACCGGGATTTCCTTCTTCGCGCCGATGTCGAATAGATGCGGCTTTGTGATCGGAACCTGATCGCCGGGCTTGAGGTAGTCGTAAGATTGCAGCTTCGGCTGCACCTGGTCCGGCGGCGACGACTGGATCAAGTAGACTTTGCGTTCGTCGCCTTTCTTCGTCCGTAATCCGATCAGCTTCTGGCCGTCGGGCGACCAGAACACCTCGCCGGTGAAGGCGTCGCCTTCCTTCCCCTCCTGGCTGAGTTGGAATTCCTTGCCGCTTGCCCTGTCGCGCAGGTAGAGATTGAAGTCCTTGACGAACGTCGCCCACTTGCCGTCCGGCGAGTTCGGGCCGCGTGGGCGGTGCGGCCGGGGAGGCGACGCGTCGTCCTGGGGCGGAGCCGTTGGGGCGTCCTTGGGGAATCCCTCCTCCGCGAGTGTGTAATCCGCCCGCTCGCACTTCCACGTCTTGCCGCCGACTTTCAGCCAAAACGCCTCGCCCTTGACATCGAAGCGCAGGTCGTCGATCGGCAGCCGGGCCGCCTGGTAGTCCTTGCCGCCGGCCTTCGTCAGCGCCGCCGCCAGCTTCTCGGCGTCGAACGCGGCCTTGTGCTCGCCCTTCACTGCGTCCACCAGGATGAACTCGCGGTCGTCGCCGGCCAGGTCCTTGCGATACCAGAAGCGGTCGCCGTCCGCCGACCAGTGCGGCGCGACCGATGCCTTGGTCACCTTGTTCTGCGTCAGCGCGCGGAGCTTGGCGGCCCGCTCGTAGTCCGCCGCCGTCCCGCCCGGCGCCGGCCCTCTCGGCGGCTCGGCCGCGGCGGCATGCCGTTTGTCGTAGCGGACATAGCGCCATTTGTTCTGCTTGAACACCCCGTCGATCAGGCTGAACAATTCCGGGTCGCTTTTCTCCAGTTTTTCCCGCGTGTTAATGTCGTTGTGATTGCCGGGCTGCGGCGGCGCGGCGCAGTCGAAATACGCCTGCACGCCCTCGGCCCAATATTCCTTGTAGTTGGTCGCCGCGTAGGTGTCCTTCCAGGTTCCCTTGGCCAGCGCGTGGTCGTAGCTGGCCTTGAGCCGGCCGTCGAAATCGGGGTCAATGCTGTTCATCCCCATTTCGTGGATGACGTGTCCGAATTCGTGGATGAGGATGTCTTCCTTGTCGTAGCGGTCGCCCTTGAGGTTGAGCAGGTTCTCCTCGCCGCAGCTGACGGCCGGCCGGGCGGCCGTCGCCCCGAGACCGCGGGCGCGGCGGTCCCAGTACGCCTTCGGCTTCAGGTCGCTGTGTTCGGGCACGTCCGTCGTCTGCTCGTCGGGCGCCATGACGGCCAGGCGCACCTTGTTCTTGATGATCGCCTGCCGAACGTCGTCGCGGCCGTCCAGCATGTGGTTGACGACGGCGGCCGCCTCCAGCAGGGCCTCATCCGACACCTTTTCCGAGCTGAGAATGGGGAAACTATTCGCGTCGGTGTACTTCTTGTAGAACGGCGCCAGGTTGAGTGCGTCGCGCAGCTCCTTCGGCACGGGCGTCACCTTGCCGGTGTGGTCCGCCGGCGCCGGGTCGTCGGCCCGCGCCGCCCCGGTCAGGAAAAGACAGACGATTCCCAGCGCCGATCGCACATGCCGCATGGCCGCGTACCCCCTGATGCTCGAATGGAGCGATTCCTTCCCCGTCACAACCCAATTCCGTCCGTTTCCTTGCCCCCGTCGCCCCCCAGCACGGCGACGACGTAAACGGCGAATTCTTCCTGAAACAGATCGCGTATGTCGCCCCAGTGGTCGGCCACCTTCTGCCGGCGGACGAACATCTCCAGTTCGCGGCGCCACGGCTCGAAGGCGCGCCGGTCGAGCAGGCCCTGCCGCCGCTGGTAGAAGATGTTCTCGTAAAACGTCAGCCAGCAGATGAGCAGGTTCTGGTAGCGCTGCCGGTCCACCTCGTCAAAGTCCGCCCCGCGGACTCCCTTGGCGCACAACTCGGCGAGCTGGCGGTCCTGCACGAGCGCCATGTAGAACGGCCCCGACAGGCCGACGAGGGCCTGGACGTTGGCCGCCCGCGTCAGGCGGTTGTTCTCCCGCAGCTCGCGGAACAAAAACAGCACCGTCACGACCAGCGACGCCGACCCGGCGATCTGAAAGAGATTCGAGATATTCGAGAAATTCGAGATCCAGTCAAGCATCGAGCGCGTCTCCGCAGGTTCAGCCCGGCGTGAATGCCACCTCGACGAGGCGGGCCGTCGGCTCCGAACCCAGACGGATCGTCTCGCCCGGCCGCAGCACGACGGCCTGGCCGGGCGGGACGGGGTTGCCGGCCGGCGTCGTCAGCGAGGCGAGGTGCTGGTTGACGAGCAGCCACTGACCCAGGTGGAAGACAAAATAGCCCTGCGGAGTGCGGTCGGCCTCCGGGCTGGGCCATACGTCGCTGAAGGCGTGCCAGCGCATCAGGCTCAGGTTGTGATATACGGCCAGCTGCCCGTCCGCCAGCGACTGACCGCCGCGCTGCGTCTTGAGGTTCAGCAGCGGAATCGGGCCGTGCGGCTTCGTCCCGCAGAAGGGGCACTTCACCGCCTTGGCGTCGCCCAGCACGAACCACTTGTGCCCGCACGACTGGCCCGCACAAGGGTAGAGCAGGTCCCACGTCTTGACCAGCCCACGCACCCACTCCAGGGCCGACGGCCGATCGTTCGGCGCGTGCAGCCCTTTGACGAAAGCGCGTTGGAACAGGTCGCGCAACTGCGGTCCCAGCGTCGTACAGGGGACGTAGCTCTTCTCCTCGGGCCGATTGCTGGCGTCGGTCGGATGCTCCGTGAAGATGGCCTCGCTGCCGTAACTGAGCAGCTCCTGTTCCTCGGCCGTCTTGGCCTGCGGCGGGATGCGCTTGCCGTCCAGCGGATGGCGCCGCAGCAGGTACTGGTACAGCAGCACGGCCAGGGCATGCAGATCGGTCCGGGCGTTGGGGTGCTTGCGCTGCGGGTCGCGGATCGCCAGGTGGGCAGTGGACAGCACCTCCGGGGCGATGTAGCCCTTGGTGCCCATCACGTCCGGCGGAAACAGCCCCTCAACGACGAGGGAATCCACGTCGATGACGATGCTGACGCCGCGCGTCGGATCGACCAGAACGTTGTTGGGGCTGAGGTCCGAATGGGCCAGGCCGGCGTTGTGCAGGCGGGCCACAGCGCGGGCCATCTGCACGCACAGGGAGAAGAAATTGCGGAAATCGCCCAGCTCGGCCGGCGCGAACTTCTCCAAAAGGGCGCGGTTCCGCGGGCCGATGAACCGCATGCCGTTCTTTTCCTTGCCCTTGATGTAGTCCGGCCCCGTCTGGAAGAAGAAGTGCTTCGGATAGGCCGGGGCCACGATGCCGAGGCGCGGCTTGAGGACGACGGCCGTGGGCCAGCAGAACAGGTTGCGAAAGTAGGCGGCCTCGACCTCGTTGGCGGCGGCGCCGCCCTTTTCCTTCGCAACGGTCGGGTTGTTCTTGGTGAGGATCTTGTCGAGCCGCTGCTGGCGGGCGATGTCGTGGCCGGCCTTGGGATCGAGGTAGAAGCAGACCACGGACTGACGATCCGGCGTGAAATAGACCTCTTTCATGGCGCCGCTGCCGATGACCTCGGGAACGTAGTCGATGGTACGGCCGTCTTTGAGCGTCGCCTTCTCCATTTCAGCTGGCCCTTTCGTGGTGGAGGACGACGAGCGTCCGATCGTCGAAAGAGCCGCGGACCTGATAGGCGTCGAGCCAGACGCGCAGGCGGTCGGCCAACTTCGGGACGGCGGCCGCCAGCGGGGTGTTGCGGGCGCCGGCCGCGAGGAGGGCGGGCGACCCCGCCACCCGGCCGAAGTCGCGGCCCAGCTCGGAGGCGTAGACGGCCGCCGAGCGGAGCTTCACGCTCTGGGGGCCGTTGGCCGTGACCGCCTCCGCATCCATGTCCAGGCTGGACGGGTCGAACTTCGGCCCGGTATGTTCGCTGACCTCGGCCAGGGCCTCCTCCTCGCCGACGCGCTCGGCCGGCGGCAGGACGCCGTTGAGCACCAGATCGGCGTAGAGCCGGGCCATGCCGGGATCGGCCGGGAAATAATCGTCGGCCACGCCGTCGCTCATCACCAGCAGCGCCCGCAGCGGCCCGCAGTAGCCAAAAGTCTTGCGCTGGAGGTTGGCGGGGTCGAGCTGGCGCCGCGAGGTCAGGAAATCGGTTTCGCCGGAGTAGTCGCCGGAGTCCGGGGCGCCCAGCACCACCACGCCGCCCTTGGGGTCGAGGCCGGCCACGACGCCGTCGCCGATCTGGCAGGCGACGACGAGGCTCTGCTCGCGGCCCTGGACGCGGACGGCGGCGTGGACGGCGACGAGCAGCGTGCCGGACAGGTCCTCCACGACGAGTTTGCGCGTGAGCAGCTTCTGATAGGGCGCCGCATCGACGCGCTCCTTGAACGCCTTCTCCACGGCGAAATAGGCCCCTTGAAAGGCCTCGTGCATCTTCTTCTGAACGAAGTCCACGGCGGGGTCGAGGAAGGCGGCGCGGCCGTCGTCCTTGCGGCCGAGGTCGGCGGGGCCGGCGCGGGCTTCAAGGCGGTGATCGGCGAGCGCGCCGGTCAGGATGCGGACGGCCTCCTCGCAGGAAGCCTTGGCGCCGACGCGCGAGAGCTTCTTAGAGCCGGCCCCGTCGGAGACGGCGATGACCGTCCACGGGCCGGCGGCGGCGACCTCGTACCAGTCGTCGCCGTTGGTGCCTTCGTGTTTGTGCTTCTTGCCGCGCACGCGCGCGGCGAGGAGCCGGCCTTCCTCCGGCGTCATCCGTTCAACGGCGTCGGATTCCGGGTGGGGGTCGGGTTCGCCCGGCGGCACGGGATGGTACTGCCACTGTGGGCCGGTGGGTCGGGGGTTGTCGGCGGGTTTGTTCATGTCGGCCGGGGGGCTTGGCGTCGGGGGAGGAGCGGGGACGGAGGCGGTACGATTCGGGACCGCGGCAGGCGCGGGTCGGCTGGCGGCCGCCGGGATCTTCTTGCCGGAAACGGCCTCGCCCAGAAGGCGCGAAACGCGCGGCGAGCGCCGCGCAGCGTCCTGGCGGACCCAGCCCTGTAGCGCCCGCCACAGCGACTCGTGGAACTCCCGCTCCTCGACGCTCGTGATGGCGGTGGACGACAGGCCGAGTTGCTGGCGAACCGCCGTTTCCAGGGCGTCGTTGAGGAAGCGACAGATGCGCCGCACCTGCTCCTGATTGCCCGCATCGGAGGAGGAGAACATCCGATCGAGGATGTGGTCGGAGCGGCCGGGTTCCGCGTCGGCCGGAATGCCGAGGCGCCAGCGAATGGCCTTGATGAGTTCGTCTGGGGTGACCTTGAGCGGCTGCATATCACCTCCGATTTCGGCGAGCGGCCGGCGTGAGCCGGCTGATGAGGTCGATCAGCCGGCCCACGCCGGCCGCTCGCCATGCCACACGAACCATCGGGTTCAGGGCACGATGACGATGCCGGGCGGCGGCGGCGGCAGGCCGACCGGCGCGCCCTCGGCGGGCGCCTGGGCCACGTTCTGCGACGTGGTCTTGATCGACGACGACACCCACTTGAAGAAGGCCTTAAGCTGGTCGGGCTGGAGGTTGCTCAGCTCGACGACGATCTCCGTGATGCGCTTGAGCATGGCGGAGTTGGCGCCGGGGCCAGCCGCGCAGGCGATGGTGTTGCCGACGTGACGGCCCTTGAAGTGGTCCGCGGCCTGTTCCCAGTTCGGGTCGGTCGGCTGGCCGTCCGTCATGAGGAAGATCAGCGGTTTCCAGTCTCCCTTCTGGGTCGGCGACGACTTGCGCACCTCGCGGTCGAGACAGTTTTCCAGCAGCTTGAGCGCCTCGCCCAGGGCGGTGCCGCCGCTGGCCGCGAGGTTCGGCTCGTTGAAGGCGGTCAGCTCCGTCAGCGGGATGACCTGCTGGGCGGAGCTGCTGAAGGTGATGACGGACAGGTACGCCGTCTCCAGCGCCTGCGGGTCGCTGCGCAGGTCGGCGAGGAGCGCCTTGACGCCCTGGCGCACGGCCTCGATCGGCTCGCCGGTCATGGAGCCGGACGTGTCGAGCACGAGGTAGACGGGCAGCCGGCGTCCCACGAATTCAGCCATAGAAGGTCTCCTTATTCAGCAGTGGCGAGTGACGAGTGGCGAGTGGCGAGAAAAGACAGAAGCAATCCGCGATTCTCACCCCCGACCTGGGCTTTTCTCGCCACTCGCCACTCGCCACTCGCCACTTTTTGGTTCATCCCATCGACCGTTTGATATCGAACGGCCCGCCTCGGCTCGTGGTCAGCTGCTCGTTGCAGGCGGGGCAGTTGATCGGGCCGCGCCGCGCCGGGTCGTTGCAGAACAGCGCGCCGCACGGGCACATCCCGGCGGCGGGGTTGCCGCAATAGGGGCAGGCCGGGCAGCCGTCCAGCTGCGCGGAGCTGATGGGCGGCAGCAGGTCGGCGTCGCCCGGTTCGATGACTTCCAGGACGTGGCTGGCGATGGCTTCGTAGGCGCCGTCGTAGGGCCGACGGCCGAAGCGCATCAGGTACGGCTTGCGCTGTTTGCTGCAACGACACTGGAGGAAGACCTGACGCGGGGCGTCGCCGTCGGCGCGGGACGAATGTTCCGGGGCCAGCTCCAGGTTGGGCGGCAGCGGCGGCGTCTCGATCGGCTTGTCGCCGTCGCCGAGGCGCGTGCTGGCCGTCTGGACCGACGCCGAGAGCCAGACGAAGAATTTCTTGAAGGCGTCCGCCGACATGTCCGGCATGGACAGCACGATGTCGGTGACGGAGCGGAGCACGTCGGTGTCCACGTCGGGTCCGCAGCCGATGGCATAGATGTTGGCGATCTTGGGGTTGTTGGCCCGGCGAACGGTTTCGGCGGCCGGCTCCCAGTCGTCGGTGGGCTGGCCGTCGGTGAGGAGAAAGACGAGCGGCTTGTAGTCGCCCTTGGTGGTGGCCGTGGTGCGGACGACCTCGCGGCGGAGGCAGTCGAGCAGCAGCCGCAGGGCGGCGCCGAGGCTGGTGCCGGTGCGGACGGAGAGTTTTGGGGGCTGGAACTGAATCAGCTCGGTCAGCGGCACGACTTGCTTGGCGGTGCGGGCGAAGGTGATGACGCTGAGGAAGGCCGTTTCCAGGGCCAGGGGATTGCTTCGCAGCTCACCGACCAGGGCCTGGACCCCCTGCTCGACGGCCTCGATGGCCGGCCCCGCCATGGATTCGGAGCAGTCGAGGAGCAAATAGACCGGCAGGCGGCGCATGCTCATGAGAGGTCCCTCGGACGGGTGGGGCGAACCCGCCGGCCCCGGCGCCGTGCGCCTGCGAGCGGCTCCGCCCTTCGATTGGCCCACGATACACCACGGCCAGCGCCGGGCCAAGCAAAAAACGATTCCGGGCCGATTGGAACCCTATGCGTATCCAAAAAAGAGAGAATCAAAAAAGAGCCTCCGGTCGTCGCCGACCGGAGGCCGTTCGAGTAGCGGCGGCTGGAATTGAACCAGCGACCTTGGCCTTATGAAGACCCTGCTCTAACCGCTGAGCTACGCCGCCAATCCTCCCCTGTCTGACACGATTTTAGGGCGGGGGTTCGTTCGCATCAAGAGGGGGCCGCAGGGCAATCCGGCCGGGTCGGCTTGCGGTGCGTTCGTGGATTTGCGATCCTGGGCCATATCATGGACGCCGACCCCTCTTCCGCCCTTGCGTATTCCCACGGCGCCGGCCGCACCCCGCTCCTCGGCCGGACCATCGGCGACGACCTCCGCGCCGCCGTCGGCCGCCACGGCGACCGCGACGCTCTCGTCTTCTGCGCCGAGAACTACCGCGCCACCTACCGCCAATTCTGGGACGCCGTCACGCATCCTTTACACCCGCTTCTACACCCGCTACAATCAGGGGGTAGAAATGGCCGGGGCGTCTTCACCGCCCCGGCCGTGAACGCAGTGACACCCGGTTAGGAGCCGTCACCATGTCCGACAGATTCTACCGCCTCACCGCGCCCGGCAAGCCCGCCAAGCCCTACCCCGACTTCCCCCTGTTCCCGCACGCCGCCGGCGCTGGGCGAAGAAGATCCGCGGCAAGCTGCACTACTTCGGCCCGTGGGCCGACCCCGACGGCGCGCTGGCGAAGTACCTGGAGCAGAAGGACGCCCTGCACGCCGGCCGCAAGCCGCGGCCCGACCCGACGGCCGTCGACCGTCAAGGACGTGGCCAACGCCTTCCTGAACCACAAGACGGCGCTGCTGGACGCCGGCGAGCTGTCGCCCGCACACCTAGGCGAATTACAAGCAGGCCGCCGACCGCTGGTGGCCCACATGGGCAAGACGCGGCTTGTGGCCGACCTGACCCCCAGGACTTCGCCGCCCTGCGGAACAAGATGGCGAAGAAGTGGGGGCCGCACCGCCTGGCCGTGACCATCCAGCACATCCGCTCCGTCTTCAAGCACGCCTTCGACGCCGGCCTGATCGACGCCCGTTCGCTTCGGGCCCGGGTTCAAGCGGCCGACGAAGAAAACGCTCCGGCTGCACCGGGCGGAGCAGGGGCCGAAGCTGTTCACCGCGGAGGAAATCCGCCGCGCTGCTCGCCGCCGCCGGCACACCGATGAGGGCGATGATCCTGCTCGGCATCAACTGCGGCTTCGGCAACGCCGACTGCGGCAACCTGCCGCTGGCCGCCCTGGACCTGGACGGCGGATGGGTCGACTACCCCAGGCCGAAGACCGGCATCCCCCGCCGCTGCCCTCTGTGGCCGGAAACCGTCGAGGCCCTGCGTGAAGCGCTGGCGAAGCGCCCCGGCCGAAGAACGAAGCGGACGCCGGCCTGTTCTTCATCACGAAGTACGGCGGGCCTGGGCGAAGGACACGCCGGACAGCCCCATCACGAAGGAGATGCGGAAGCTGCTGACAAGCTCGGCATCAACGGCCGGAACGGAACTTCTACGCTCTCCGGCACACTTTCCGCACCATCGCCGACGAGGCGAAGGACCAGCCCGCCGCCGACTTCATCATGGGCCATGCCCGCGACGACATGGCGTCGGTCTACCGCGAGACGATCAGCGACGAACGGCTGAGGGCCGTCGCCGAACATGTGCGCAAATGGCTGTTCACCATCCCGGCCCGCGGCAACAAGAAGGCCGCCGCGGACCCTGCGGCGGAAAGGAAGTAGGCGCAAGGCGGGGCCGCTTCGCGCCGGAAGAGGGTACAATGCGTTAGCGGGCGGGGGATAGGACGACGGTCCGAACCCCCGCAACCTCACGGGTTGCCTCCGCCCGCCCTTTTCCACCGATGAGGTAGCCGAAAGAGGTTTTCGGCCGTGCCTGCACCGTCCCTCGTCCGCATTGTCAGCGATTTCCGGGACTACTTGCACAGACCTGGGTAGGCGTCAATCTCGCGCGACCGCCGGCGCCCCTTCGGCCCGGCACGTTGGGAAGCCCTGGCGGTGGAGATGTGGGGCGAGTGGCGCAGCTGCCTGCCCGAGAACTGTCCGCCGCCGCCGCCTCACCGGCCCCCTGCGTGGAATGAGGCGGAGGCCCAGGCAGCCACCGACGCCCTTATTCGCGGCCTCAACGCGCTACAGCCCACACCGCCACTCGCGGCGGCGCAAGCGATGCCGGCCGGCGCCGTCCCTCCGTCTACACCAGCGTTGCCCCAGGCAGCGCGGGACCGGCCGCAATTGCAGCGCTGTCGCCGACGCGAAGAAAGACAGGCTGCGCAGGCTGCTGAAGGTGCACGCTGGCGAGCATCCGCGCGACCGCTTTCGCCAAACGATTCTGGGCAGCGAGGTCCACGGTATCTGGTGGCCCCTGCCGTCGGACTGCGAAGCAGACCCTATCGCAACACTGCGTGGCGACTGCGCGGCCGCCTTCATGCACTGGACAAGCCGACGCCGCCGAATGTCGTTGGACGAATCCCCGCCTACCGGGCGGTTGTGCGAACCCTGCCCGTTCTTGCCGAAGCCGTGGCCCGTCTGCTCAGCAAGCCTGCCCCGATGTTTCCCCCTGACACCCAGGACGAAGAAGCGGCGCGGTGGTACGTGGAAGCCGCGCTGGATTGGTGCGAGAACAAGGCGGTGCCGCTCGCCGATGCGAGGGCGGCGTGTCCCACCAATCCCGTGGAGAGGATGCGGGCGGTAATCGCGCGCGAGCGAAGAGTGCAACGGACAATGAGCGGACCCTACTTGCAGGACAGCTTCAACTGGCAAGCGGGCGTGGATCGCCTGTGGAAGCGCTGGGATGAACTGCTTCCCGATACGGTGCGGCCAGACAAGCCCATCTGCACGAACTACGCCGAGGCGAGCGACGCCGCCGTTGCTCTGCTCAGAGCGCTTCAATCCGTCAGGCCGCCAGCGGCCGGCGGCTGGCCCTCTATCCATGAGGAGCAACGGCTGCGCCTGGCCCAGCTCGTCGCACAAATCATCGGCGAAAGCAGACAGGGGTTCCAGCCCGCCGCCGCCCCGCTTCCCGGCGACGCGCGGGGCGACGCCCCTCCCGCGGAGCGGATCGCCGAGTTGATCCGTCTCCTCCATACCAACGTCGGCAACGTCCGCCCTGCCATGATGCGGGCCGGTTTCACGGCGGTGGAAGCCGAGACCTGACGCGCCAGCTGGTGAACGCAGCCGGTAGGCTTCTACTGGATGGGCCGGCGCAGGCTACCCGATCGCTAACGGAAGACTTCGGCGAACATGAAATCCGCGGATCGGCCTGGCCAACCGCATCGACGATGTGCTGAACACGGCGGAGGCCGCTCAACGGGCGACGCTGGCCGCCGGCCAGTCCGCCCAGGCCGCTGCCCCAACCGCCGACCATCCCACCCAGGCGACCGTTTCCACAGCCGAGGGCGGCGGGCGGCAGGAGATTTCGGCCGTCACGATGAACGGGGGACAGGTTGGCATGTCCTGGCAGGACGCAGCGGAGCGGATGGAACGGCTCGCGCCAAGGTGAGCGGTTCACCAGTCAGGGTAGACTGGCCCAGCAATTGGGCTGTTCGTCCGCGACGGTCAACAGGGCTGTTCGGGCGAGGCCCTCGTTGCAGGTTTGGGCGAAGCCGAAAGGCAGAGCCGCGCCGAGGCGCAGAGCAGCAGCGAGGTGGTGACCGACCGCACACCCCAGCGGCGGGAACTTGACCCGGCGGTGGATGCCGCCATCCGCGAGTTTGTCGAGCAAGCCGAACCCGAAACTAAAGCGTGGTTTCTCGCGCTGGCCGTCGAAGACCAGATCGCCTTCCTGAACAACCCCGACAGCGGGCCGAAGGCATTCCCGCGGGTCTAGCCGCGAACGTTTGCAAATGTTCGCGGTGTATTTGCCTCTATCATTCCTTGCGTTTTCGCCCATAACCGCAAACGCTCGCGTTCCTGCAAAGAGCCGCAATAGCGGCCACAAGGAACACGAGCAATGACAAACACAACTCCCCAACTCCGAACCCCCGGCGTCATCGCCGCCGAGCTAAGCGCACCTCTCAGCCGCGTCCTGTACGTCCTGCGGACGCGGGGCCACCTCATCAAGCCGATAGGCCGTGCGGGCTGTTTGCGGCTCTACAGCCCGGCTGCGGTGAGGATGGTGCGCGACGCGTCCGTGAGATGGACCAACGGCAGGGGGTGGCCAGTGTCTGAGCCGACCCACAACGCCGACCCCCCACCGCCAGGCTCTAGCGTGGCGGACCTGTGCCGCCGCTGGCGAGTCGGCCCGGACAAGATCCGCCGCTTCCTTCTTCGTGGGGAATTGGTGGGCGTCAACATGGCGACCAACCTGGCCGTCGCCCACAGTGGCGAATCACCGCGGAGTCCGTCGAGCGGTTCGAGCGGCGACGAAGCATTCGCCCCTCCGCCACAGCCGCCGCGCCGGCGTCGCCGGCCCGAGATGATTGACTACTACCCGGATTGACCAAGGGGTGGTGATCGGGGCGGGCAAGTCACGGAGCAGGACTGTCACTCCAGCTCTCCCGGTGCAACTCCGGGCCGCTCCACGCAGACACCGGGCGACACGACCGGTTCACAGCCGGGCGTGTCGCGGAGCAAGACTGTCACCAACGGTAACTATACCACCGATGGCCAAACAAGACCATACGCCGGACGCAAATGCCCTTCACACTATGGCCGACGCCATCCGCATCGTCGCCGGCTGGCTCCGCCTCGTCGTCGGCCCCGGCACCGTCACCGAGGTCCGGGCCGTTGAAATCCCGGCGAGTACGGCCGGCCGTATGTCGAATCGGGGTATTTCGACTATGACCATCTTGAACACGCCGCGAAGGAAGCTGTTCGACTTTCCGTGCAGGCCAAGGCCAAGGGCGTCTACTTCGTCCTGAACCCCGTCGCCCCCGGCTGCTGGCCCGTCGTGCGAACCGGGTGGGTCGGGCGGGGGAAGGGGACGGTGCGGCCGACAAGCACGTCACCGGGCGCCGCTGGCTGCTCGTGGACGCGGACCCCGCCCGCGACGCGAAAATCAGCTCCAGTGACGCGGAGAAGGCACAGGCCCTGGCCGTTGTCCGCTCGCTGCGCAGATTCCTAGCGGGCCTCGCCTGGCCCGCTCCGATCCTGGCCGACAGCGGCAATGGCTATCACCTGCTGTATCGGATCGACCTCCCGGCGGACGACGGCGGACTGGTCAGCGCGTGCTGACGGCGCTCTCCCAGCGGTTCACCAGTGACGCGGTGATGATCGACGTGGCGGTCCACAACTCCTCCCGCCTCACGAAACTGTACGGCACGGTCGTGCGCAAGGGGGACGATGTTTCCTTCCTCACCCGCGTGCATCGCGGCTCGCAGCTTCTGGAAATACCGGGCAGTCCCGACCCCTGCGACACGGCCACGGCCGACGTGCGGGTCGTGCCGACGGAGTTGCTGGAGGCGCTTGCCGCCGAGGCGAAGGAAGAGACGAAGGCCGCGCCCCGCCCGGACCCGCGCCCTCAACGAACGGCCACGGCTATCAGCACCGGCTGGAGGTGGGCAAGTGGCTGGCAGCCCGTGGTGTGGATTTCCGCATCAAGGACGCGCCTGCGTCCGGCGGCCGGACGGTCTACCTCATCCCCTGCCCGTTCGACCCGTCTCACACGGGCGGGGACGCCTGCGTCATGCAGGACCCGAGCGGCAAGCTCAGCGCACACTGCTTCCACAGCTCGTGCAGCGGCCGCGGCTGGCAGCAGTTCAAGGAGAAGATCGGCAAGCCCGACCCCGAACACTACGACCCGCCGATGCAGGCCCTCAAGCGAACATCGCGCAAGGACCGCCAGGCGGTCGG
>CAWGKE010000019.1:0-309866 GCA_963823075.1 uncultured Planctomycetaceae bacterium | reverse complement strand
CATCCTCACACGGTGGAAGTCACAGGTTCGAATCCTGTGCCGCCCAATAGGTTACGACAAGTGTTGCACGTTTCGCCTCCAAAGGCACCGCCAGCTGCTCCAACAGCTGGGGGCGCCCCTGGCGGACCTTTCGATTCGCACTTTGGTTCCAGAAGTTCCTTCTTGGATCTGTGAAGCAGTTCTTGACGACCGCCAGCACTCGCAGCCCGCTCTCCTCCGTCCGCCGCCATTCGCTTGATGCACGCCGCCGCGCCTCCGGGTATGATCTACAAGGCGAGACGTTTCGTCGCCGCCAGGTTCGCCCCGGCCGCCGCGCTCCCGCGCGCGCCGTTCCGTGTTAGGGGGATTGCCGGAATGAAGGTTCTCATGCACCTGAATGTCGCCCTGGCCGTGTTGGCGTGGCTCGGTGCCGCGGGCCGCCTCCGGGCGGATGAGAAATCCGAAATCCACTTCAACCAGGATATCCGGCCCATCCTCTCCAACCGCTGCTTCAAGTGCCACGGAACGGACCTCAAAAAGGGCGGACTCGACCTCCAGACGTTCGAGACGGCCACGAAAAAGCTCGACGACGACGGCCCCGCCTTCGTTCCCGGCGACAGCGCCAAAAGCACCCTGATCCAGCGCGTCACGGCGACGGAGCGACGGATGCCGCCCAAGGGCGATCCGCTGACGCTGGAACAGATCGTCAAGCTCAAGGCGTGGATCGACCAGGGGGCGAAGTACGAGGAACACTGGGCCTACGTCAAGCCGGTGCAGAAGCCGTTCCCCGAGGTCAAGGACAGGAATTGGCCGCGCAACGGCATTGACCGATGGGTGCTGGCCCGGCTGGAGCAGGAAGGGTTGACGCCGTCGCCGGAGGCCGACAAGGCGACGCTGCTGCGGCGCGTCAGTCTCGACCTGACCGGCCTGCCGCCGACGCTGGCGGAGCTGGACGCCTTCCTCAAGGACGATTCGCCGGACGCCTACGAAAAGGTCGTGGATCGGCTGCTGGCGTCCCCGGCCTACGGCGAACACATGGCCCGCACCTGGCTCGACCTCGCCCGCTACGCCGACACCAACGGCTACGAGAAGGACGACCGCCGCACCGCCTGGCCCTACCGCGATTGGGTCATCAACGCCTTCAACCGGAACATGCCGTTCGACGAGTTCACGGTCGAGCAGATCGCCGGCGACCTGCTGCCCAACGCCACGACGGACCAGAAGATCGCCACCGGCTTCCACCGCAACACGATGGTCAACACCGAGGGCGGAACCGACGAAGAGGAGTTCCGCGTAGCGGCAGTGGTGGACCGCGTCAACACGACGATGACCGTGTGGATGGGCACGACGACCATGTGTACGCAGTGCCACAACCACAAATTCGATCCGTTTAAGCAGAAGGAGTTCTATCAGCTGTTCGCGTTCTTCAACAGCACGGAGGACCACGGCCGCAGCAACGACCCGGAGTTGCCGCTGCCGACGCCGGAACAGGCGGCCAAGATCAAGGCCCTGCGGGACGGCGCCGCTGCGATGAAGGCGGCGGCGGACCTGGCCGCCGCGCTCGGCGGCGCCGGCGCCCAGGCGGCCCGGCTGCGGGCGGCGGCGCTGGAGAAGGAAGCGGCGGAGATCAAGCCGGCCACGACGCTGGTGATGAAGGAGCTGCCGCAGCCGCGGCCGACGCACATTATGCTCCGCGGCAACTTCCACAACCTCGGCGACGAAGTGCAGCCGGGCGTGCCGGCCAAGCTGCACCCGCTGCCGGCAGGCGCGCCGAACAACCGCCTGGGCCTGGCGAAGTGGCTGATTGACCCCCACAACCCCCTCACCGCCCGCGTGACGATGAACCGTATGTGGGCGCAGCACTTCGGCAGGGGCGTCGTCGAAACCAGCGAGGACTTCGGCACGCAGGGCGAACCGCCGAGCCACCCCGAATTGCTCGACTGGCTGGCCGTGGAGTTCATGAATCGCCAATGGGACATAAAAGCGATGCACAAAATCGTCGTTCTGTCCGCGACGTACCGCCAGTCGTCGAAGGTCTCGGCGGACTTGGCGAAGCGCGACCCGTTCAACCGGCTGTACGCCCGCGGCCCGCGCTTCCGCATGGACGCGGAGATGGTGCGCGACAACGCCCTGGCGATCAGCGGTCTGTTGAATCGCAAGATCGGCGGCCCCAGCGTGTTCCCGTACCAACCGGACGGGGTGTGGTTCAACCCGTACAGCGGCGACAAGTGGGTGACTAGCACGGGCGGCGACGAGCACCGGCGCGGCCTGTACACCTTCGCCCGGCGAACCGCCCCGTATGCGGAGTTCACGGCGTTCGACGCCCCAAGCCGCGAAGTCTGCACGGAACGGCGGCCGCGGACGAACACGCCGTTGCAGGCCTTGGCGGTGCTGAACGAGAAGGTGTACGTGGAGGCGTCGGCGGCGCTGGCGCGGCGGATGACGTCGGAGGCGGCCGGCGGCCCCGAGGACCGCGTCGCCTACGGCTTCCGGCTGTGTACGGCTCGGACGCCGACGGCGGCGGAGCGCGAGCTGCTCCTGAAACTGTACGGCGCGTCGCTGGAGAAGTATCGGAAGGACATTGCGGCGGCGACGGCGATGGTGAAGAACGGCGGCGCGGCGCCGGCGGGCGTGGACCCGGCGGAGCTGGCGGCGTGGACGGTGGTGGCCAACGTGCTGCTGAATCTGGACGAGACGATCACGAAGGGGTAAGCTGCTTCGGCCCCCGGACGGAGGAAGAAAATGAGCGTTTCGGCCTCGCCGACCGTGACGATCGGCCCCGGCGTGCAGGAATTCCTGCGGAAGAACGACGCGGAGGCGGCGTTCCAGACGATCTGCGAGATCCTGCGCGAGTGCTTCCCGCAGACGCTCGCCATCGACGGCCAGCTGGAAGAGGACCACGACGAGCCGGGCTGGTGGCGTGTGGTCGTAGGCGTCACGCTGCCGGACTCCATTCCCCCCGATATCTGGGTTGACCAGCATCGGCGGTATCACGAGCGCCGCGTGGACCGAGTTCCCTTGCCTCAAGACATGTTGTTCGTCACGAGCTATCTGTCCCCGCCGGAGTAGCCATGCGCTGGAATGAATTCCTGGACACAGCGAATCGATTGGTGCGCGGGGCGACGGAAGGGGATTGGCGGTCGGCTGCCAGCCGCGCCTACTATGGGGTCTTCCACTACTTCCGCGAGTTTCTTCTTGCCCACGGCGTCAACATCGGGCGAGCGGGAACGAGTCATTTCAACCTGTACGCCGGGTTGCGGAATTGCGGCGACGCCACGGCAGCCGGGATCGCTGGAAGGATCGATAACCTGCGCAGCGCCCGCACGCGGGCGGATTACGACTTCGGCCGGAGTTTCCCCCAGGCTCAGGCTTTCCCATGGGTAAAGGGGGCCCCGGCATCATACATGATTTCCAGCCGGTGCTTACCTCCGTCCCGGCCGGGCAAATCGCCGCCGGGGCGAAGCGCTACCTCCAATCGATCGGACACATCCCCTGACCGCGGAGTCGTCGTCATGGCCAAACCCAAGCCCATCCAGGCCCGCCTCAGCGACCTCACCCCCGGCCAGCTCGGCGACTTCTTCGCGCTCCTCGCCGAGAAGAACAAGGGCGCCACGCGAGAGGGCAAGCCGTACTACGCCTGCCGTTTCCGCGACGCCCGCCGCACCGTCGCCTTCATGGTCTGGGGCGACGGCCCGTGGTTCGCCGCCTGCGAAAACGACTGGCAGCCCGGCCATTTCTACAAGCTCCGCGCCGTCTACGGCGAGCACGAACGCTATGGGCCGCAACTCATCGATCTCGTGGCCATTCGCCCGGCCTCGGACGCCGATCTGGCCGACGGCTTCGACCCCGCCCAGCTCGTCGAAAGCTCGCGCTACGATCCCGAAACGATGTTCACCGAGTTGAAGGCGTTGGCGGCTTCGCAAATCGCCGACGAGCCGTTGCGAAAGCTGGTCCTCACGCTGCTCGATAAGTACGCCGGGCCGCTCAAGCGTCTGCCGGCCACGCGCGACCGCTTTCACCCGTTCGCGGGCGGCCTGCTGGAACACACGCTGGCCGTGACGCGCTCGGCGGTGCAGCTGGCGGAGCGCTACGCCGCCCACTATACGGAGCTGAAACCGCCGCTGAACCGCGACCTCGTGGCGGCCGGCGCGATCCTGCACGACATCGGCCGCGTGCTGGAGTTCGGCGACGAGGCGACGGCGCCGGCCGTGACGGTCCCAGGCCGCCTGGCGGGCCACTTACTGCTGGGCCGCGATCTGGTGCGCGACGCCGCCCGTGAACTCGGAGACGCGAACCCGGAATTGGTGCAGGTTCTGGAACACATCGTGCTGACGCACCTCGGCCTGCCGGAGTGGGGATCGCCGCGCCTGCCGCTGGTGCCGGAGGCGCTCATCATCCACCACGCCGACGACCTCGACGCCAAGCTGGAGATGTACGTCCGCTGCCTCAGCCGCGACCGGGCCGAGGGGCCGTTCACGGATCGCGATCCGGTGTTGAATCGGCATCTGTTCAAGGGGCGTTCGGTTTGACGCAATCGAATTGCTCCAGCGACAGCGTGAAATCCGCCGTCGCCGTCGCCCTGGCGTCGATGTGGACGCGCCGCACCACTTGCAACGGCTGCCGGAACGTCAGGCGCGTGACGAGACGAGTGTCGGCGTCGATCTCGTGCGACGCCTCGCGCCAGTCGGGCGTCCAGCAGACGAGATCGTAATCGCCGGACGGGACCTGCTGGAGCGCATACCGGCCGTCGGCGGCGGTGCGGGCGTAGTAGGGATCGTCGTCCACGAACAGGTAGCCGCGCATCCAAAACTGCCCCGCGTTGCTGGACAACTCCACGACGCCGGCGCGGTCGAGAATCCGTTCACGCATCGTGCCCTCGTCGGGGAAGGTCAGTGCGAAGAAGTCGGCGCCACGGGCCTGGAGCGCTTGGAAAACCTTCTGTTTCGATGCCAGCTCGATCCGGTCGCCGCGGCGGACGAAGCCGACGTAGCCGCCCGCGTCGCCCTGGCAAATGCGGATCTGGTAATCGCGCAATTCAACGCGCACCGGATCGAGGTTCCAGGGGCGGGCGCGGCGAGGATCGACGCCGCGCAGGAAGACGACCGCGTTGGCGACGCCACGGTTTTGCGGATCGATTGCGGGGGCGTTCGGGTTCGGCCAGTCGTGTTTCGGGCCGCGCACTTGCTCGCACAGCGGGCTGACCGGGGCCTGGAACGGCGGCGCCACGGGTATGTCGCCGGCCCATGTCACGCGGCCCGCAACCCCGCCGGCCGTCGTCGGGTCGAATTGCGTCGAGGCCTCGACCGGCGGGGCGGGCGGCGGCGTCAGCGGCGAGTCCGCGTCGCAGCCCGTCAGCGCGGCGGCGGCCAGCAGGGGCAACCACGTACCGATTCGCAGCCAGGGGCGTCTGTTCACGGCGGATCCCTTCACCACGGGGCCTTCAACGTGTACCGCATCTCTCGTCGCCGGGGCAATACCGATTGACAGCGCCTCCAGTGGGCAGGACACTCATGGATTCCGAGGCGTCCCGTTTCGCGTCGAAGGACTTTGCCATGATTGCCGCACCGCGAGAGCTTACGGCCGGCCTGCTTCTGATCTTCCTGGCCGCCTACACAAGCATCGACAAATTCGGCTTCGCCGTCGAAAAAGTCGAGCCGCCACACTTCAAGGCCGGCCCCGCTTATTCGGCGTCGGCCCGCGTGGACGCGGACAAGCCAGGCCGCAAGATCAGCGACGGCATCTATGGCGTCTGCGACCTGCCGCGCGAGAAGCTGATCGAATACGGGATCACGATCACGCGCTGGGGCGGCAACCCCTCGAACGCGCTACAACTGGAAACTCGGCGTCGATAACGGCGCCGCCGACTGGTACTTCAAGAACCGCGGCCATCTCCTGGAGCGGCCGGCGGACACCGGCTGGCTCAAGACCATCGAGCGCAACCAGGCTTTCGGCGCCACCACCTATCAGACTGTGCCGATGATTGGATGGGTGGCGAAGGACGCCTCCAGCTGCGGTTTCTCCGTGGCGAAGTACGGCCCGCAGAAGGCGACGGAGCCGGGCCATCCCGACGTGGGCGACGGCGTCAAGCCGGACGGCTCGCTCGTCGCCGGCAACGACCCGCACGACACGTCGGTGGAGGCGCCGCCGGAATTCATCGCCGAGGGCGTGCGCCTGGTGGTCAAGAACGCCGGCAAGGCGGACGGTTCCGACGGCTCGCCCGGGGTGAAATACTGGACGCTCGACAACGAGCCGATGCTGTGGCACGCCACGCACCGCGACATCCGTCCGAAGCCGCTCGGCTACGACGAGCTGTGGGAGCGCACCGAGAACTACGCCACGGCGATCAAGTCAGCCGACCCGACGGCGAAGGTCGCCGGCTTTTGCGGCTGGGGCTGGATGGACCTGTATTACTCGGCCGCGGACGCCGGCGGCGACAACTACCGCACCCTGCCGGATTTCAAGGCGCACGACAAGGTCGGCCTGGCGGAGTGGTTCATCCGCAAGTGCGGCGAATACAACAAGGCCCACGACGACAAGGCGCTGGTGGACGTTTTCGACATGCACTGGTATCCGCAATGTCAGTTCAAGGGCCAGGGTCCGTACCTCGGCAAGGGGATGAGCCAGGGACTGTGCGACCTGCGGATGCGCTCGACGCGCGACCTGTGGGACCCGAAATATGAGCAGGAATCGTGGATCAAGAACACCGGCAATTACACGCCGGTGGCCCTGATTCCGCGGCTGAAGCAGTGGATCGCGGACTGCAACCCCGGCATGGAGCTGTGCATCGGCGAGTACAACTTCGGCGGCGGCGACAACGTGACGGGCGGCCTGGCCCAGGCGGAGGTGTTCGGCGTGCTGGCGCGGGAGGGCGTGGACCTGGCGTTCATCTGGTACGCGCCGGAGGGGACGCAGGAACTGGCGTGGAAGCTGTTCCGCAGCTACGACGGCAAGCGGGGCCGATTCGGCGACGAATGGCTGGACTGCCAAAGCGACAATCCGGACCTCTCGATCTTCGCTGCGAAGCGGACGAAAGACGGGGCGGCGACGGTTGTGGCCGTCAACAAAAACCTGAACAGCCCGTGCGAGCTGAAACTGGATCTTGGCAAGCTCAAGGGCAAGCTGAGCGTGTGGCGCTTCGATCAGGACATCGGCGACATGGTGGTGGAGGTCGTGGAGCAGGGCGGCGCGGTGGACGGTACGGTGATGTTGACGCTGCCCGCGGCGTCGGCGAGCATGATGGTGGTCGCGCCGGACAAGGGCGAGTGAGCGTTTCCTTTTCATTCCGTGCCAGAGGTTCATGGCGGCGGCTCGATCGGGAGGGTGGGGTTGCTGCGGATGATCGCAGGAGGCCGCGGCGCCGCAAGAGGGACGGCGACGGCTCGCAGGCGACCGGCCCTCATTTGCGCCAATTGGCAGCGGCGATGCGCCATTTGGCGCATCGGCGCAAGAGCTTGGCCCGAAGGATGGGGTCGGCGTCGCCGGTCATTCGTGCCGCAGCGCCTCGATCGGGTTCACCCGCGCCGCGCGGCGGGCCGGGTACAGGGCCGCCAGCGTGGTGATGAGCATAGCAAACAACGGCACGCCGACGACCAGCCAGAGCGGAAACGCGAACAGCGCCTGGTCCGGATGCAATTCACCCTGGCGCTTCACCACCGACAGGGCGAACGCCTCGCCGGGGAACGACGCCAGCCAGCCCATCAGCAGCCCCAGGCAGCCGCCGAGCAGGCCGATCAACGCCCCCTCCACCAGGAACATCCCCAGCACGTGGCCGTCGCGGGCGCCGACCGCCTTCATGACGCCGATCTCGTGCGTCCGCTCCAGCACGCTCATCACCAGCGTGTTGGTGATGCCCAGCGCCGCCACCAGAAGGGCCGTCAGCGCCAGAAGGCTCATGGCGCCCATCAGCAGCCGCACGTTCGTCTGCACCCGCTGCGCGAAATCCGCCAGCGAGTACTGCGCCAGGCCCGTCGCCTCGATCCGGTCCACCACCTCCTGCACGTGGCTCTCGTCGTCCACCGTCACGTCGGCGAATTCCAGGCCGCGGTCGGCGTGGTGCGGGTTCTGGAAGTACAGGTCCCGGGCCGTGTCCGCGGGCAGGATCACGTCGGCGTCCGGCTGGAAGCGGTCGATGAGCGAGTCGCCGGGGGGGTCGTCCTTCTCCGGGCCGCGCACGACGCCCACGATGGTCAGCTCCGCCGCGATCCGATGCTCGGGCGGGAGCGTCTTCCGCGGGGCCGGGCCGTCCAGCAGCCGGCGCACCGAATCCAGCTCGTCCGGCGTGAGGTCCAGCTTTTGGACCAGCTCCGGCAGCTTGTTCAGCACCTTTTCCAGGACTTTTTGCTGCTTCGGCCCGACCATCGCGGCGTCCACGTTGAACAGCGACAGCAGCATCATCGGCCGTGACGCGCCGGTGCGATACTCCACGCGCAGCGTCCGGCCCAGGGCCGACCGCACCTCGTCGTCCGACGCCATGCCCCATTCGTAAAGGAGGTATTCGCTGACGACAACGGAGCGGTCGTCGTCGCGGCCGAACCATTGGCCGGCGACGAGCCGGCGCGTCAGGCGCCTTTCTCGCGCCGTCGCCGACACGGTTTCCACGTCCTGAGCGCGGTCGTCGAGGGAGGCGCGGCCCCAGTCGGTGTAGAGCGGCGTGACGGACGCGACGTGCGGCCAGCCCCGGATTTCCTGGAGGCGCTCGGTGGTCAGCGGCGTGGTGGGCGGAAAGCCGTGGTCGGCGATCCAGCGCTGGATCAGGCGATCGCGGATGCGCCGCCGCTTGGCGTCGTCCACGTCGCCTTTTACGGCAAGGTCCGCGGGCGGGATGTGTTCTTCGACCTTCCCGTATCCGGCACGAACCTCAATCTTGCGCAGCTCGTCGTGGCGGTGGAACTCGCGGACGACGGCCTCCTGGATGCCGACGCCGATGGAGAGGCTGAGCAAGAGGACGAACGCGCCGACGGCCACGCCGAACGTGGTCAGGGCGGTGCGGACCTTCTGCTGGACCAGGGCGGTGAGGGCGAGTCGCAGAACGTCGGCGGTGCGCAATGGCGGGCCTCCGGGGGGTTCATTCCAGCAGCCGCCCGTCCTGCAACCGCAGCACCCGATCGACGTGGCGGCGGGCCAACTCCTCATCGTGGGTGACGAGCAGCAGCGTCACGCCGCGGCGGCGGCAGTTCTCATCCAGGATCTTGAATATGGTTTCCGCGGTCAGCGTGTCGAGATTGCCGGTCGGCTCGTCCGCCAGCAGCAGCGCGGGGTCGTTGACCAGCGCCCGCGCGATGGCCACGCGCTGGCGCTCGCCGCCCGACAGCTCGCCCGGCCGCCGCCCGACGCACTCCGCCAGCCCGACGGCGTCCAGCGCCTGCAGCGCCGCCGCCCGCCGCTCGCGCCGCCGTCGCCCCGTGAAGACCATCGGCAGCTCGACGTTCTGCAGCGCCGTCTGCGACGCGATCAAGTGGAAGGCCTGGAAGATCATGCCCACTGTCGTCGAGCGGTACTGGGCGAGCTGGCGGGCGCCGAGGCGCGTCAGGTCGCTGCCGCCGACCTCGACGCCGCCCGACGTAGGCCGGTCGAGTCCGCCCAGGATGTTCAGCAAACTCGATTTGCCGGAGCCGGATCGGCCGAGAAGGGCGACCTTTTCCCCCCGGAGTATCTCCAACGACACGCCGCGCAGGGCGTGAACCGGGGCCGCCTTGCCGCCGTAGGTGCGGCACAGGTCGGAAGTGCGGACCACGACTTTGGCCGGTGCGGACGCGCCGTCGGAAACGGCGGAAGACATGGCGGATTCGATCCGTGGGGGTTAGAGCAGGCCGGCGATATACTCCTGATCGTCGTGCGCTTCGGTCCCGGGGGAGTGGCAGCCGCCGGCGCTTTCACTCGATCCCCAGGAACTCCCGCATGTAGCGGTCGTACTCGTCCTGCCCGCGTTCCGTGCTAAGGTCGATGCGCAGCTCGTTGATGACTTTGATGCTGTAGTTCTTCTTCCATTCATTCCAGCAGTCCGCGCAGACCGTTTCAAAAATGCGCCGGCCGAGTTCGTCCTTGAACGGTGGGGCGTTCAGCGGATGGGCCTGCGGCCCGAACGGGCAGCCCGGCCGCTGGCAGCGGAAGCCGCCCGGTCCCGCCTCCGGGGCCGTCGCCGTCCGCTTCGACGCCGGCGCCGGCTCTCCCAGCTCGACCAACATGCGGGCCATCTCGTCGCGCGGCATGTTGTCGCCGCGCTCGTCGGCGACCTCGAAACCCTGCCGCAGCGCCTGGATCGCCTCGTCGCGCCGGTTGTCGTGGAGCAGACACAGGGCCTGGAGATGATACACCTTGGAAAAGGTCGGACTCAGCTCCAGCGTGCGGCGGAACGAGTTGACCGCCTCGCCGTACTGCTTGTCTTCCATCAGCAGTTGACCGAGGCGGTAGTGGCCCAACTCGTTGTCCGGGTCGTCGTTGGCCATCTTGCGGAACTGGGCGATGCGATCTTGCAGCGGACTCATCGAAGCGTCTCCAGGCCCCTCGCCCCTACCCTCTCCCCCGAGGGGAGAGGGTAGGGGCGAGGGCTTTTCGCGTCACTTCACATCGACGACCGTTAAGGGCAGTTCCAGCTTGGCGGTCTTGTTGCCCTGCTTGTCCGTGGCCGTCACGACGATCGTGAACTTGCCGCTCCGGTTCAGCATCAGCGGAAACTGACCCGGCCAAAAATCCTTGGCATCCGCCCGTACTCCCTTGACCACGCCGGTGAACGGCTTGGGCAGCGTGGGCTTGCCGCTTTCGTCGAGAATGGTGAGTTCGACGGTCAGGTCGGTGGTCAGGTCGTCCTGCGGGGTCTTGCCGGCAGTGGATGCGAAGCCGACCACGCCGAAGAAGAGCAATAGCTGCTGGCCGGGCACGGCCACCGGCGGGGCCGGCGGCGGCGCGGTGGGCGGCTTGTCGTAGCCCAGGCCCGGCAGGATGATGCCGAACCCCGGTGCCCCGACCGTGAACTTGCGCTCCACCGTGGCCGGCTGGGCGTTCGCGGCGGCCTTGTCCGTGACGGTGATGCGCACCGTGTAATCGCCGGCCGGGGTGTCGGTGCCGATGTTGACGCGGCTCCAGCAGGGGAGGCGCGAACCGCCCAGGGCGTTGACGGCTGTGCGCTCGATCGGGTTTTCCTTGAACTGGGAGTTTTTGTCCTTGTCCAGCAGTTCCATCGAGGTGGTGTAGCGAACCGTGCCGTCGTCCTTGGTGGTGAGGCCTTCGATGTCGTAGGCCAGGATCAGGATGTCGCCGGGGATCACCTCCGCGTCCTTGCGTTCGGATCCGAAGATTCCGTAGGTGAAATGATCATTTTTGATCTGGAGCGGCCCCGCGTCGGCGGGGGCGGCGGCCAACACGACGGTGACGGCAAGTGGCGCCCACATGGGTGGCTGGTCCTCACTTCAACCAGGGGAGGAAATCACGTCCTCGTTCGGCGAGGGGATCTCTGTCATTGTGCGGAGTCGCACCCCCGGCCGCCAGTGCAAAAACGGCGCGGTGTCAGGCAACAATAGAAATGTCCGCATTTCGGCGACAGTAGAAATGTCCGGTGTCCGGACGTTGTCACTTCTTCCGCTTGAACGGCTTCCTCCACGGGTGGTCCTCGGCTGGACGGTGTGGCCCCTTCTTGTTATCGTCCGCCCCGCCGTCGGGAGGATAGGGCTCCGCAGGAGTGCGACCCGAGCGCCCGTCGGTCGGCTGTACGCCAGGCGACCGGGACCCCGAAGAGGGGTCCCGGTTCGCTTTTCCCCCGCTGGCGTCGGCCGCCGATGCGTTAAACTCCGGGGGTCTGGGGGCGGAGCCCCCAGGGCCGCAACCCGGCGGGATCTCGCGGTACTTCAGGTACTTGCCCCGGAAGCGGATCGCCATAGTCCCGTCCAGGCGCAGCTCGATCACCACCCGACCGCCCCGCTCCCCCGCATGCACCGGCGGCAGCAACTGGTAGAAGCGGTTGCGGAAGCGCACCGTGTAGTCGTTGGACACCACCCGCCCCTCCTGGATGCTCAGGATCGCCGCCAGGTCGTGACCCGGACCCAGCGGCCGGTGCCCGTCGGCCGCCTGGCGCGCCGGCTTGACGAAGCGGCGGTTGTGCGTCGGCAGCAGCCGCTCCAGCACGGCGTTAGCCCCCGCCAGCGTCGTCACGCCCGCCAGGCGCAGCTCCTTGACCCAGCGGTCCTGGGCCGTGCCGAAGGACCGCTCGACGCGGCCCTTGGCCTGCGGGCTGTGCGCCCGGATCAGCTCGATGCCTAGCTCCCGCAGGGCCCGCCCGAACTGCGTCTCCGCGTCGGGCAGGGCGCGGCCCTTGTCCTGCGGCTCGAAGATGCTGTGCCGGTCGGTGTACAACGCCACCGGCCGGCCGAAACGCCGCAGCCAGCGGCCGGCCAGGTCCATATGCGCCTCGACCGTGCCGGCCGGGTAGAAGCGCGCCAGGGTGCGGTTGGTGGCGTCGTCGATCATGCCGATCAGGACCATCTCCTCGCCGCGGCCCTCCAGCCAGTCATGCACCGAGGCGTCCATCTGAACCAGCTCCCCGAAGCAGGCCCGGCGCGGCCGGCGGCTGCGGTGCGGGTCGCGGCGACGCTTGCGTTGCCACAGCCCCTCGGCGATCAGCCAGCGGCGCAGCGTCTGCGGGCCGACCGTCAGGCCCTCCCCGGCCAGCTTCTCGGCGGCGAAGGTGGGGCCGAAGTCCGCGTAGCGGGTGCGGTAGGCCGCCAGCACGGCCCGGCGGAAGGCGGGGTCGGGCCGGTGGTTGGAGGGCCGGCCGCGCAGGCCGTGCACGAGGGCGGCGTCGCCTTCGGCCTCCAGCTTGCATTGGATGCGTCGGACCTGGCGGACGCACAGGCCGAGCAGCCGGGCCGCCTCGGCCTGCGTCCGCTGGCCGCTCTGCACCGAGTGCAGGACCCTGAGGACATCGCGTTCCTTCTGACTCATAGCGATCCGGTCTGTGGAAAGCACGCCGATAGACATGGCTCCTCCTTGGCCTGACCAAGGAGGACATTTCTATTGCGTTAAGACCGGACATTTCTATTGTCGTTCAACAGTGCAAAAACGGCGCGGCCGTACCCGCCGGGTGCGGCTGCTAAACGGTGGCAGATTCCGCGAGAACCTGGAGCCTTGGGGGGTGCCATGCTTTCGCGGCCCGCGGGGGCGTCTGTTGCTTCCCCAACCGTGCGGGCCGCGAAAGCATGTCGGGGTCCGCCGGACGCCCCCGAGGACTCATGCTTTCGCGGCCCGTGCGCCGCGGAACAACCAGGCCCGATCCGGGAGGGCCGCGAAAGCATGGCGCCCACAACCACTCCCAACAGGCAACTACCGCCACCGAAAACTAGCGGCATCCGTACCCGCCCGCTCATCCCAGGGGCCGTCCGTTGCGTCGGTTGCGGCGGACCTTGGCGTGCAACGCCCGCGCGATCGCCGCCCACCACGCCTTCCAGTCGGACCAACCGCGCAGGCCCCAGCCCAGGTACACGCGCAGGAAGCGGAGCAGGTCGGTTCGCGTCAGCGTCCCGCGACCCCGAAAGCTGGCGCAGAGGCGGGCCAGGTTGCGCACCCGCCGCCCCGGCGACAGCACGGCCTGCCGGCGCACGCCGACGAGGTCGATAAACCAGATCTGTTGAAGTAAAGAAGAGGCGACGTCCGCCGGCGCCTGCCCCTCCGCGACCCCGCGCGAGGAGACGGTGCATGGGATCGCGTTGACGAGGAGATTGGGGCCTTTGAGGTCGCGGTGGGAGAGTCGGCGGTCGTGGAGGACGGCGAGGAGGCGGCCGGCGTGGCGAATCAGGGCGCCCAAGGCCGCTCGGCGCTCCGCTGGGTGGAGGTGTGCCAGGCCGGCGACGTGATCGGGCAGCTCGCGGGCGCCGGGAACCTTTTCGGTGAGCAAGTAGCCCTCGCGGGCCAGGCCGAAGCGGCGGCGGTGCCACACCGCCAGCGGTCGCGGCGTCGGCAAACCGCGGAGGCGCAGCCCATGTCCCATGACGTAGGAGCGCAGCGCCGGCGGCGGGCGGAACAGCGACGCCCACGGGTCCGTCCAGCGCGTGACGGCGAAGCGCTTGTAAATCACGCGGCGCGAGGCGCCGGCCACCAGCAGGTCGAACTCGATCACTGTGGACGACGGCGAATCCTTCAGCACGACGACGCCGGGCCGGCGGAACGGCTCGTCGGGATCGGCCAGCAGCGGCGCCAGCACGGCCGGGTCCACGTCCGCCACGGCTTGTCCCGCCGCGGCGGCGGAGCGAACGCGGCGGAACCAGCGGTTGCCGCCGAGACAGCGGCGGTCGCGGGAGCGCCAGAACTGGAGATTGGAGATCAACGTATCGCGCTCGACTTCCCGCCCCCCGGCCGCGTTCGGCCGCGAGCCGATGGGGAGCGCGCGGGCCTCCCGGTAGGCGCGCGAGCAGCGCAGCCGATCCGAGCGCGTCGCACGGAGGATGAACCAGCGGTTGAGGACCACGAGGTTGTCGCGGCCGCGCCGCCAGCCCAGCGGCGACCCCAGGCGGACGGCGTACAGGTCGATGAGATACAGGCCCGGCTCGTCGTGCGGCCCGAGCCGCAGCAGCAGGTTGCCGGGATGGAGGTCGGCGTGGACAACGCCGGCGTCGTGCATCCGGGCCAGCAGTCGGCCCAGCGCGACCGCCAGGGATTGGCGGACGCGCGCCCGCCGCGGCGGGACGAATCGAGGCAATTCTTCCTCCAGAAAGGCGGTCAAGGGGCGGGCGCCTTCCAGCGTTCGCGTCACCAGGAAAGACCCGGGCGCCGCCGCTGCGGCGGACGCCTCGCCGACGGCCAGCGGTTCGAGGGTCGGTACGCCCCGCGCGGCCGTCTCCCGGGCGCGCGCCGCCTCGGCCCGCGCCTTGCTCGCCCGCAGCAGGGACCGCGCCCGCGCCCGGGCGTCGGCGGGATGGTAGTGCTTGACGTGAACGTCCAACCCCGCCGTCACGACGCGATAAACCGTACAATGCGGACCTTGCTTGACGACGGTCGCGCCGCGAGACAGCCGCAACCCGTCGGGGCCGAGGACGCCGTGGTCGATCAATTCCGGCGCCGCCTGCCAGCGGACGCCGGCGGCCGTCAGGGCGACGGCCGCCGCCGCGTCTCGCGCTTCCCGCATCATCCCGCCCGCCTTTCGCCGCGCCGCAGCTCGTCCAGCACGGCCTGCCACCGCGCCGCCCCACGCGCGACGCTGTATCGCTCCTCCAGCAGGCGCCGCCCTGCCGCGCCCATCCGCCGCCGCAATTCCGCGTCGCGCGCCAGCCGGCCGACGGCGTCCACCCATTCCTCCGCCGTGTCCGCCAGCAAGCCCGTCTCTCCGTGCCGCACCATCTCCGCGTGGACGCCGACCGAGTTGGCCACGACCGGCAGGCCGGCCGCCATGTACTGCAGCACTTTCAGGCCGCACTTGCCGCGGCTCCAGTCGTCGTCGGGGACCCAGCTGATCCCCACGTCCGCCGCCGCGATCGCCTCCGCCTCGGCCGCGGCGTCCCACGGACATTCCACGACCGGCAGCGCATCGAAGTGCAAAAAGCGGTCGCAAATGATCTTCAAACGCACTCCCGGTATGCGCCGACCGATTTCCTCCAGCGTCGGCCGGATCGCCTCCAGACCGCGCAGCGTGCTGGACGAGCCGACCCAGGCCAGTTGCACGCCTCCCGGCGAGCGGCGGGCCTTGTGCCCGCCGTCTGCCGCCGGGTACGCGGCCGGATCGACACAGGTGGGGATAACGTGGACGCGGTTGGCCCCCGCCCAGCGAGCGGCGTGCGCGGCGAGAAAGGCGTTGCCGGCGATCACCGCATCGCAGGCCCGTGCCGTGGCGGCAAAGCGGCGCAGGCGGCGGGCGCTATGCAGGCCGCGGGGAGCATAGGAGTCGCGCAGGAACACGGCGTCGTCGAGGTCGAAGAGGAGCAGGCGGGCCGCATGCCGAAGTCGATCGAGTTCCCAGGCGGGTAGAAGCCGGCGCTGCAGCACCACGGCTGCGCCGTGCAGGCGGCGGTACAGCCCCAGGCGGCCCCACCACCGATCCGGCAACGGCACGAGGTCAAGGGAGCAACCGGCCCGCTCCAGCAAGGGGCGGAACGCCGCAAGGCGGTAGCGGCAGCAGACGTGATCGGGACTTTCGACCAACGCGGTGAGATGCACGACGGTCCTCCGTGACCGGGGCGTCCGAGCCGCGACCGTGAGGGAGCGGTTTTCCCCGCTCCCTCACGGTCGCGGCCCTGTCCTAACGGCGGCGTTCGCGCAGCGCCCGCTGGATGTCGCGCTGGGCCGCCGACTTCTTGGCCGCCTCGCGCTTGTCGTACAGCTTCTTGCCGGCCGCCACCGCCAGCTCGACCTTGGCCCGCCCTTCCTTGAAATACATCCGCAGCGGCACCAACGTGAGGCCGCGCTGCTCGGCCTTGGCGGCGAACTTGCGGATCTCCTGCCGGTGCAGCAGCAGCTTCCGCGGACGCTTGGGCTTGTGGTTCATCCGATTGCCCATCGCGTATTCCGGGATGTCGCTGCCGATCAGCCAGACCTCCTCGCCCTCGATGCGGGCGTAGGCGTCTTCCAGGCTGGCGTGGCCGTCGCGCAGGCTCTTGACCTCCGTGCCGGTCAGCACCAGACCGCATTCCAGTCGCTCGGAGATCTCATACTCATGAAAAGCCCGCTTGTTGCGGCAGATTACCTGGATTCCGTCTTCTTCGCCTTTTTTCGGGTTGCGCGCCATAGGTGGGCCTCCTCCCCGAATGCTAACACATCCGGGGCGGGCGCGGCCAGTTCGATTCGAGGCGCCGCGTCAGGGCCGGTCCCGCTCCCTGTTGTTCCGGTCGTTCAGGAACTTGAGCACCTGCTTGGCGTCCTCGTCCGGGTTGACGGACATGTTCTTGTAGACGATCTTGCCGTCCTTGCCGATGATCCAGGTCCAGCGCGATTCCGTAATGCCGCGCTTCAGCGTGACGTTCTTGCCCTTGTCGTCCTTGATGGACCATTCGCCGCCGCCCGACCACGCCAGGCCGAACGCCTGGCCGACGTCGCCCTGGTCGTCGGCCAGGAGCGTTTGCTTCAGCTGGTACTTGTCCCGGAAACGCTGGTGCCCCGTCGGCTCGTCGCCGCTGATCCCGACGACCTCTGCCCCCTCGGCTTTGATGGCGTTCGAGGCGTCGCGGTACGCGCAGGCTTCGCGCGTGCAGTCCGGCATGAAGTCGCCCATGTAGAAGTAGATCACCACGTATTTCTTGCCGTAATGCTGGCTGGACTTCCACACGCCGCCCTGATCGTCCTTCAGGTCGAACGCCGGGGCCGGGTCGCCGACCTGCCAGTAGATGATCTTCTGGTACTCGTCGTCGGCCCGCAGCGCACCCACGGAAGCCAGGACGCACGATGGGAAGCAGCCAGGCCGCGAATCGAACACGTCGGGGGACCGTCATCGCCAATCACCTCCTCGGAAGGCCGGGTTTATCGTTCAATAATCGGTCTTCGCCAGCCGCCGGCTTGCGGCGCCTAGCACGGCCGCGCTGAACAGCAGCGAGGTCAGCACCGAGAGCAGGAGGCTGGAACGGCCGGTCTCCAGCGCTCGCAGCTCCGGCAGCGGGCGGAAGTCTTTCTCGGCCCCGACGGCCTGCTGCGATACCGCGTCCAGGTCCACCGGCTTCGGCAACACCCAGTAGCCCGCTTCCAGCAGCGCGCCGGCGACCGGCGAGACGGCCGAACCGTCGGGCCGGGCCACGGCCGCCAGTCGGTTGAGGTTCACCGCCGAACACAGCGCCCAGAGGACCAGCGAGCCGACCACGCAGACCGCGGTGTTGCGCGTCCAGACGGCAAGCAGGGTCGAGAAGCTGTAGAGGACGGCGAACTCCAGCACCAGCAGCGGGATGCAGGCGAGATAGCCGGGATGCCAGACGCCCGTCCGCAGGCCGAGGGCCGCCCAGGTGCCGAGGACGAAGACCGCGACCTGGAAGGCGACGAACGCCAGCACGCCGAGGAACTTGCCGACCAGCAAGGCCCAGCGCGGGATCGGCTTGGTCAGCAGTACCGACGCCGCCCGCGGCCGCAGGAATTCCGGCAGGAAGCCGCTGGCCCATAGGAGCAGCAGCAACATGCCCACCGCCCCGCCGACGAGGAGGGCCAGCAGGACTTCCAGCATTCGCACGGACGATTCGGGGTCGCGCCACTGCTCGACGCGGACGGCCCCAAAGCCGAGAGAGATCATGCCGCGGCCGGCGTTGAAGCCCGTGAACGGCTGGCGGTCGGCCCCGAACAGCTCGATCTCGCCGGGCGGCCGAACGGCGGTCGCGCCCTCGACGGAGACGCTCAGGCACAGAAAGATGCACAGACCGCTCAGGCCCAGCAGCAGCCAGAAGCCGCGCGAGGCCAGCGATTGGCGGACGGTGTCCCGGATCATGCAGCGGACGACCCGGATGGCCGTGGGGGAGTTCATGGCACCATTTCCGTTCGGGGGCGAGTTGGGGATGTTCAAGTCATAGCACACAAAGCGGCGAGCGGCCGGCGTGAGCCGGCTGATGAAGCACATCAGCCGGCTCACGCCGGCCGCTCGCCGGAGCATTCACACGCTACTGGATCAGCGACACCGGCACGCTGCTGTCCAGAATGTTGAGGAACGCCTGCTGCAACTTCGACTGGCGCTGCGCCAGGGTGCCGATGCACCACTTGAAGCCGTTGACCGGGTCCGTGGCCGAGCTGGGGAACGTGGTGCCGCCGATCGTCGAAATGTCTTGCAAGAGCGGCACGGCGCTGGTCTGTGCGCTATTGCTGGTCTCGAAGATGGCGCCGAACGCGATGCAGTGGACGATGACCGGCTTGTTGACCGTGGCGTAGCCGGGCACGGCGGCCGGCGTCGGGGCGCCGCTGGGGACCGTGTAGCTGTAGGTCGTGTCGTCGTGGTTGCAGATGGTTTCCACGACGCCCAGCAGGTTGCTCTGGCTGTACCCCGCGCCGTTGACCGTATCGGCCGGGCGGATGTTGTAATAGGAGTTGTACGCTCCACTGCTGGTGATGCCGTTGGTGCCGCCCTGGGGCTGGCTGTCTTCGTTGGCCATGCCGTCGGTCTCGAAGATGACGAGGCGGGTGGCGCCCTTGCGGCCGAGACCGCCGACGGTGACGGTGCCCGTGCCGCCCATGCCGACCTGGCTCACCAGCGACGTTTGGTTGCCGCTGAACTGGTTGTAGGCCTGCATGAAGCCGAAGCTGCTGGCCGTGTTGGCGTCGTAGTCGGCGTGGGCGCTGGGGATCGAGGAGGCCGCACCCGTCCAGAGACGGACGTCGCTGCTGAGGCTGCCGCTGCCGGGGGGCACCCACAGCGAGGTGAGCATGGAGGCGTAATCGTTGGTCAGGCTGTACTGGGGCACGTTGAAATCGCCGCAGCCCGGCGGGTCGTTGCCGTAGACCGGCCGGCTGAACAGCAGCATGGCCACGAGGTCGTTGGGGTGGTTGTTCTGGATGTCCGTCAGCGCGCCGCCGACGCCCTGCTTCATAGGGAACATGGAGATGTCGTGCGTGGTGCCCGGCAGGTAGCCGCAGTCCATCATGAACTGGATCATGGTCATCGGGCCGAACCACATGCGATGGCGCGGCCGCCAGGGGTTGTCCTGGTAGTTCATGTATTGAGGGGCCGAGGGCGGCGAGCTGATCTGCACGGTCGCCCCGCCGCCGCCGAATTGCGCCGAGCTGGCCGTGATCTTTCCGCCGCTGCTCCCGCCGCCGTACATGAAGTCGGGGCCGATGCTGCACGAGGGCGAGAAGGTGTGCTGGATGTTGCCGGTCGGGTCGCGCCAGACGCCCAGCGTCCAGTCGATGTATTCCTTCCAGAAGCGCTGGTCCGCGTTGGTGATGTTGGAGTTCGGCTGCGTATGATCGTAGGCCGCTGCGGGCACGTCGCTGGGGATCGACCCGTAGAGCGTCACGTTGCCGGACCGCATCTGGGAGGGGAACGGGTTGGGGCCGACGTTCTGGATCCAGTTCAGGATGGCCTTGTAGTTGATTTCATAGTTGCCGGCCGGGTCGTTGTAACCGACGCCCTTGTTGCCGCTGAAGTTGGCGCCGTTCTGAAACAGCTTGGTGTTGTCCGTGAGCGCGGCGGTGCCGGTGGAGTTCTTGAAGTACAGCTGCCGCCAGTCCTTGCTCGGCCGCGGGTCGGGCGGCCAGATGAAGAACGTCTTGCCCCAGTAGTTCGGGCCTTCCGTGTAACCCTGGAACGTCGTGCCTGTCAGGCCCTCCTGCTTGTAGCCGTAATCGTAACCGATGAGCGGGTTCGACACGGTGCCGACTTCCCACTGCTTGCTGTAGGTGGTCACGCCGCTGAAGAGGTCGGCCACCTCCTCCGCGTAGGGCTTCCCCGTGTTGAAGTTCATGTGCAGATAGTCGTCTCCGGCGACGATGTGCGTCGTGGCGTTGCCGCTGCCCGCGGAGGCGAAGGCGGCCGTCGCCGCCGATCCGCGATTGTTCTTCCAGAAGTCGCCGACCATGGCCGGAATGCCTTCCGTGGCCGTCAGGTCGGTGGCCACGTTCGACTTGCCGATACTCTGGTTGTTGTTGAGCGTGTTGCCGGTGACCGCCGCGGGGCAGAGGAGGTTGGGGTTGGCGCTGTAATCGGTGTAGTCGTTGCCCGCATTGCCCGCCGTCTGGGCCGTGGAGCTGGTGCCGGAGTAGCCGCCGAAAAGCGGATACACGATTTCGGTATTGTTGGAGGTCCAGCCCGGGTTGCTGGTCTGGGGCCAAGTGTACCCATTGGTGCTGTTGTTCTTGCCGTTGTCCAGGTAGGACTCGCAGTTCCACAGGTCGCTTTCGTTGTTCATCGACCCCGAATAGTCGAGGACGATGGCCACGTCGCGCGGCCGGTGGGCCGCCTGGGCCTGGGCCTGGACCGTGATGAGCGAGTTGAAGCTGGGGTTGATGTACTGGAACACCCCCGCGAACGACGTTTGCAGCGAGTACGAGACGTTGGCCTGGACCAGGTTGTAGTTGTCCGGCGACACCGGCGGGAAATTGGGCGTGAAGAGCTGGTTCGTGGTGTCATAGTGCCACGCCCCGTAGAGCAGCGTGACGTTGGCGGCCGGGATGGCCGAGTTCAGCACGAGATTGGACGTGGCCACGCTCTGGGCGATGTACTTGGACGTGCCGGGCGTCATCGTGTCGCCGACGTTCTGGGTGCTGCTGCCGTCCAGGGCGCGGGCCGGCCATGGCTGCGGCGTCCGCGGAGTTCTGGCACTGGGTCTTGGCGACGGCGATGAGGCCGAGGTCGATGGACAGGGCCACGAAGCCGCACATGGCCACGAGCGTCAGGACCACCAGCGGCAGGATCGCCCCGCGCCGCCGCGGCCGTCGTTGGTTCAGGATCATGGGTCGTTCTCCTCTTCCGAGGGTTCTCCGGCCGTCGGCCGGCGTTAGTTGGCCTCGCCGCGCATCATCGTTTTGGCGGTGAGGTGGATGGCGTTGGGCATGGCCGTGCTGCTGTTGGGCAGAAAATTGACCATTACGGAGGGCTGACCGGACTTCGGGATTCCGGTCGGCAGGCCAGTGGGAAACAGGTTGGGGCAGTCCGCGTCCACCTGGACCATGATGTTCTGTCCGAACGGGGCGCTCGTCCAGGGGCCGATCTTGTTGCCGTTGGCGTCGGCCTCGTAAAGCGTGACGTTGACGTTCGACAGCGGCAGGCTGGCCAGCTGGTCCTCCACGAGGGCCACGACGTTGTTCGTGTCGGTGGTTGGGTCGGTGTAGCTGGTGGGCGTGACGACCGCGAGCCGTGCGCCCGCCCGGCAGGCGTTCTCCATGATTTGCTGCATCATGATGACGCGGCCGTATTCAAAAATGGCGAACATGAAGGCGACGCAGATGCACGAGATGAAGGCCATTTCGATCAGCGCGCCGCCGCGCCGCTTCCGCCGTTGCGTGTTCCGAATCATGTCAGCCTCGTCGTTGGAGTGCGTTGGGGTCGCGGACCTGTCTCAGCCTTGCGGCGGGGTCGGCGAACTCGGGTACGGTTTGTCCACCATGCTGATCCACAGCACCTGCGACGTGATCAGCTGCCCCGGCGTGGTGACCATGGAGATGAGGGTGAACTTGACGTCCGAGTACGGAATGGTGGCCGTCACCTGGATCTGGTCGAGGTAGTTGGCCGCGGAAACGTCGGCGCTCGGCGTCGTGAGGTCTTTGACAGTGACGACCACGTTGGTGGTCGGAACGCCCTCCGCCGCCAACGTGTTGATGACGACCTGTTGGACCTGGGCGTCGGTCAGCTGCCCGGTCGCCGCCTGCCGCCCCGCTTCGCGCGTGGCGTTGTGGAGGAGTTGCTGGATCTCGATCAGACGGCCGACTTCCCAGATGCCGAGCAGCAGGGTCAGGATCATGGGCAGCACCGCCGCGAACTCGACGGCCGCGACGGCCCGGCGCCCTTGGCGTCGATGGATGGGTTGGATCATGGGTGCAACATCCGTTCGGGTTAGCCAACGACCTCGGGACGAAATCACGGGAGCCGCCTGGGCCGGGGACGGGCCGCCGCCGCGAGGGGTACGGAGGGGGTGCGGGGCAGGGCGCGCCGCCGTTCGTGTGAACTATAGGTCAAGAATCCGGGCAGGGGGAAAAATCCTGGCGCGGGCCGAACGGCGACGGGTGACATTTCTTCCGTCGGCCGAATTCCGGGGCGTCTGTTTGCCCCGGCCTGAATCGTGAGCTACCCTTGCCAGCAATTCCGGGGCGTTTCCACTCCCCGGACGCCTGCAACCCCTTAGAGAAACCGCCATGTCCACCCAACTTCAGACCGCGCCGCCTCCGTCCGCCGCAGCTGCGCCCGCCGCCGCGGCCGAGTGGGTCCGCGTCTCGAAGACCTACTCGCACCCGTTGTTCCGCGGCCGGAAGGTCGAGGCGCTGCGCGAGGTGAGCTTGCGCATCGAGCCGGGCGAAGCGTTCGGCCTGATCGGCCCCAACCGCGCCGGCAAAACGACGCTGCTCAAGGTGCTGCTGTCGCTGTGCCGGCCGACGTCCGGCCAGGCGTCGCGGCTCGGGGCGCCGGTCGCCGACCGCTCCACCCTGGCGCGGGTCGGCTACGTCCACGAGAACCACGCCTTCCCGAACTACCTCACGGCCTCGGGTCTTCTGGAGTATTACGGCGCGCTTACCCTTCTTTCCCCCGAGGCGGTGCGCGAGCGCGTGCCGAAGCTGTTGAAGCGGTTCGGCCTGGCCGACCGCGGCCGCGAGCCGATCGCCCGCTTCAGCAAGGGGATGATTCAGCGGCTCGGTCTGGCGCAGGCCCTGCTCAACGAGCCGCAGCTGCTGGTGCTGGACGAGCCGACCGAGGGGCTGGACCTCGACGGCCGGAAACTGCTCCGCGAGGCCGTGACGGAGGTGCGCGGAGCGCGGCGGCAGCGTTTTGCTGGTGTCGCACGTCCTGGGCGAGGTCGAATCGCTATGCGATCGGGTCGGCGTCATGACGGGCGGCCGGCTGGCCCACGTGGGGCCGATGAGCGAGTTCCTGCGCCACCCGACGCGGGACAAGACCCGCTCGCTGGAGCAGGCGTTGCAGCAATTCACGATGGGGGATAGGAAATGACCATCGCTTCCTCATGGTACGCGCTGCGCTGGCTGATCGGCGACACCGTGCGGCAGGCGCTGCGATCCGGGGCGTCGTGGCTGATGCTGGCCGGCTCCGCCGCCTGCATTGTGGGCTGCCTCGTCGCTCCGCTGAGCGGCCCGGCTGACGCCCATGCCGTCGAGCAGCAGCTGGCGGCCTGGGTGGTCCACGTCGCCGGGCTGCTGGTGGCGTTGACGGCGACGGCGGGGATGTTGCCGGCGTTTTTCGCCCCGCACACGGCGGCGGTGCTGCTGGCCAAGCCGGCGCCGCGTCCCCTGCTGCTGGCCGGCAAGTGCCTCGGCGTGATCGCCTTCGTGGCCGTCCATGCCGCCGTCCTGGTCGGCGGATCATGGCTGGCGCTGGCGGCGCGATCCGGGGCGTGGGACCCGACCTACTTGCTTTCCGCTCCGCTGATGGTTCTGCACTTCGCGGTTTTCTTCGGCTTCTCGGCGATGCTGGCCTCGGTCACGCGGAGCGGGGCGGCCTGCGCGTTCGGGACGGTGCTGTTCTGGCTGCTCTGCTGGGCGATGAACTTCGGCCGGCACGCGGCGATCGGCGTCCTCGGCCCGCACACGGTTGCGCCGGCGTTCGGCTGGGTCATCGACGCCGGCTACTGGATGCTGCCCAAGCCGCTCGACTTCCAGCTGGCGCTGGCCGACGGCGCGCACGGCGGCTGGTCGCAGACGCTGGGATTGGGCCGCGTCGTGGTGCGCGGGGCGTGGGCGCCGGGCCTGTCGCTGCTGGCGTCGGCGCTGGGCGGCCTGGCGCTGCTGGGCGTGGCGGCGTGCGATTTCGGCACGGCGGAATACTAGAGCGATCGGAAGAGAGGCTTATCCGGCGGTCAGCCGCCAGCGGAACAGCGTCCAGACGGTTTGCACCGCGTCCCGCCAGCCGACCTTCTTCCCCGCCGAGGCGCCGCGCGGGTGGTAGGCGATGGGAACTTCGACAATTCGGACGCCCAAACGGCACAGCTTGGCCGTCATCTCCGGGCACATCTCGAAGCGCTCCGCCCGTAGGTCCAACTCGCGTCACAGGTCCGTCCGCGCCGCCTTGTAGCACGTCGCCTCGTCCGTCAGACGCCGGCCGTACAGCAGCCCTACCAGCAGGTTGAAGACCACCACGCCGCACCGGAACCGCGTCCAGGGCAGCCGCCGCGACGGGTCCAGGTAGCGCGAGCCGTAGACCGCCCGGGCCTCGCCGCGAAGGATCGGCTCGACCAATCGGGGATAGTCCGCCGGGTCGTATTCGAGGTCGGCGTCCTGGATGAGAGTGACTTCGCCGCGCGCGTGCGGCAGCCCGGTTCGCACGGCCGCGCCCTTGCCGCGGTTGCGGTCGTGGCGGAGGAAGAGGAATCCCGGCCGGCCGGCCCACGCCTCCAGCAACCGCGGCGTGGCGTCGGTGCTGCCGTCGTCAATGACGATGATTTCCTTGCCGGGGTACGGCCCGTCCGCCACCCGTTGCAGCAACTCCTCGACGGTGCGCTCCTCATTGTAGACGGGGATGAGGACGGTCAGCGTCGGCCGTTGCGTCTCGGCAGCGGAAGGGGCGGCGACGGGAAGCGCGGCGGGCGACATGACGGTCCTTTCAATAGTCCGGCACGACCTCGCCGCCGGCCGGCGTCATGAGGGCCTGAATGGTCTGCGCCGACGTGCCGTAGGCGATCAGGTGGACGGAGCCGTCGCAGAAGAGGAAGTTGGCCCCGGCCGCGTGCGCCGAACCCCAGTTCTCGCGGGCGGCGAGGAAGTCGCCCTTCTTGTCGGGCAACAGGCCGTTGCCTTTGCGGGAAGTGCTGTCGGAGCCGCCGAGGAAGAACGGCTCGTCCCAGTACCAGGAGCCGGTGGAATAGTAGTCCGGGTCCATCGCCTTCTCGCCGGCGAGAAGGGTGTGGGAGGTTCCGTCGGTGATCCCGCTTATCGAGACGAGGGGCAGGCCGCGGTTGGGCACGACGAGGGCGTTGGCGGCGTAGTCGGTCTTGCCCCAGGGCCAGCCGCCGCCGTTGTAGATGCCGCGGTCGTCGTCGTGGGCCGGCAGGGCGACGGCCTGGCGTCGGCTCGGGCAGACGTAGACCTTCACCGGGTCGGTCCACGTGCGGGTGTTGGACATGTTCTGCTGTTCGATGTACGGCAGCAGGGCGAAGGCCCACGAACCGGTCTGGTCGGGCCCGGTGCGGTTGGGGTCGCCGACGCCCCAGTAGAAGGGGTTGGGCAGGACGAGGTCTTTGGTGTAGACGTAGGTGGGCGTGCCGTCCGTGGAGAGGATGGACTGCTGTCCGTCCCAGCCGCCGTTGTTGGGGAAGGCGTTGCGACTGTCGTGGTACATCTGGAAGGCGAGGCCGATTTGCTTGAGGTGGTTGGCGCAGCTAATACGCGCCGCGGCCTCGCGCACCTTCTGCACGGCAGGCAGCAAGAGACCGATCAAGATGGCGATGATGGCGATGACGACAAGCAATTCGAGCAGCGTAAATGCCGTCCTTCGCGCAGTATTGAGAGCCGACATAGCACCACCCTCCAGTTTCCGCCGTCTAGCGGGGGCCACTATTTTCTTCGGTAGATATGCACGTCAAGGGGCAACTGCCCGGAGCGTCTACCGTCCGTAGTCCGATAGTTCAACGTCACCGCGAACGTGGAGACGGCGGGCTGGGGCACGGCTTTGAGCCACAACTTTACTCGCCGCCTGGACCCATCCGCGCCTATGATCTGCCATCCCAACACTTCGCCGGACCCCTGGATGTCGAGAACCTCAACGGGCGCTTTGTCCGCGGACTCCACCGTAAATTCTCGCGTCGTCAAGTCTTTGAGGGCGGACGACTCCGCGTTCGGTGGCACCACGATTATGCAACCCTCCGGTTCGACCACCACGTCGCGACGCCCCGGAGACAATTCCACAGGGACCGAAACGCGCGGCCGTCCGAAAGTGTCGGCAAACGCAACTTCGACCGAAGACGACACTACCGAAGGCTCGCTGGCTGGGATGGTCAGCGCGAAAACCGCCTGAGACGCATCGCGCGACACCTCCCTTACTTGTATGAATGGCGGCGCTTCAAGTTTAAGCGACGAGAACAGTTCAACAGACGCCAACTCACGCCTAACTATCAGTTGCGACGTTGCATCCGCACCCGAAGCACGATCAAATTGCATGGATGCGGGTGAAACGGTTACATCGGGTGCGACGGAGGCCGTCACGTCAACTTCCCGCACGAATTGGCTCCCCCCGCACGCCGTAAACGACATTGTTATCCGTTTCCGGAGCGTGTTGCCTGATCCGACCCCACGTGTAGAGAGCCGAAAATGCGCCGCGCCAGCTTCGCCTTGCGATATGGAGTCTTGGTAGTCACCAACTGCCAAGCAGCCACAAGACGTCTTCACGTTCGTCAGCTTTATCACGCACTTTGTCTCGTTACGATAATGCAAGGTGCATTCCACGTCCGTGCCGGTCGGAACCCGTCCCAAGTTCAACTCGGCCTCGTCAAAAGACACCTGCGGCGGTGCATCCTCCGCCTGTTTATGCGGCCGAGGAATCCAATTATAGACCGCCACTGTGCAAGAAACGCCCACGACAAGCGCGGCGATGCAGGCCAGAGCCCACAGCGCGGCAGATAAACTCTTCGCCATGACACCGGCACCTTTCCAAGGACGCTTCTCTCGCCGCCGATTCACCGTGAATGGGAGGCGAGAGAAGTCGCTATGCCGCCCAAACGCTAAACCGAGGGGCGGACCGCCTTACTCACCGGTTTCGCAGCTCGTCGAGGGCGGCATAGAACACTCCAGCAACGTTAGGGTGAAGGGACCCATAATAACGCCGCTTTTGATGGTGCAGTTCTGATCGCTGTAATACGTCTCGTTGCTTGGATTAGAGAAGCACGTCACACGTTGGCTGCCACATTGCCACGCTTGGGGCATGGTCGATGAAGCGTTGCATCGATACACCGCTGTGTTCGGCACGGACACGAAGCCGGTAGGGTCGTTGATGGCGATGCAGCCTGAACACGTGTTGGGGGCCGGAATGTAGTTGCAGCACGACTGGGGGATCAAAGTGACGTCGGCCGTGGCTGGCGTCAGCAATAGGCCGCATAGGGTTAGAAGCGCCAGCAGGTTTACGGCATTCGCCGCAAACAGGATGCGCACAAGGTGCCTTTTCATCGAGGAAATTCTCCGGTGCCTATGGTGAATGAGACGCAGCAGGTTGACAACGGGGGCAAGGAGCAAAGCTCAATCGGCGGCCGCCCCCAAACGGCTACCTGCGGCGCAGCCGTCGAGCCAAGTAGACGCCGAGAGCGAGGGAGACGATCAGGCCGATTCCCAGCGCCATCCAAATCAGAGTCCATCTGGCTGGCTGAATGGGGTTGATCCCGGACGTTGACTCTCCCAGGACGCCCATTTTATGTGACACGTCGTCGTGCAGCAGGGTTCCCTTTGGCAAGGTGATGTTGAACTCGTCGTCGTTGACGTCCTGGTTTAGCACGATTTTGCCTCGTAGGTGAATGGAGTGGCGCTGTTTCCACCCGTCCTCTGTGCCGACCTTGGCCTGTCCTATGGAGTAAAAGCGGCATGTGGCTTGGCTTGGAAACCACACGGCGTTAGGAGCTACTTCGGCATATTCGTAGTCCGTTGAGAATGCCACACTGCCGTCGGGATGGTGATATGTAATGCTTGACGGCAAGCAGTTTCTGAGTGGCGAAAAGGTAAGCGTGACACGTTGGCCGTATGCATTGGTTAACTCCACTCGCACCACATCTTGGCCGGAGGCGTCGGCGGTGGTTCGTGCCTCGATGATCCGATCGTGCAAGAGCATGTCGCTGAGGCCGCATTTGCCGTCGGGCAAGCCGAAGTCCCGCGGGTCCAGAACCGGCAGCGCCTTAGTAACTGAGGGAATGTGCGGTCGCAGCCAGGCGATTTGCCGCTCTGGGACATACTGAAGAACGCCGCGGTCGTCGTAAACCCAAGTTCCGAGCGGCCCCGCTCCTCCATCGGCGTACTGATCATAGCGCCGCTTGTCCCCCTTGAAGATACAGCTGAGTACGTCCATGCTCTTGGCGGCCACGGTGTACTCGACCGTCACGCCGTCATCCTTGGTGTATTTCCGGGTCGTCGGGGGCCCGTCGGGTACGTCGGGATTCTCAAGTGTATCTTCGTACTCTGCACGTAGGGAGTGTATTTGAGAGGAATTGAGACGGTTGCCGGAGACGATGAGGTCGATTAAATCCTTTGTGCGGTCATTCTGCGCGGCTGCGATGGAAGGGGCCATTACCAGACCTCCGAGCAGCCCCACTACCGCGACCAACGCCACCGTGCGCCGTGACGATAGCCTCATGTGCCAACCTCCTTCGGCTGGATAAAGCATTCTGCCGTTTCCACGCGCAAGCGGCCGGCCCTGGGTATGAATGTTCTCCCGCCGTCGGCACAACCCTAGGGCAACGTTCCGCGGACTATATGCCACCAGGGAACGCCCGCACGTCGTTGATCCCACGGAAAGACGACTGGATGCTTTAGGGGTGAATTATCGGAGCCTGCCCATCTGCTTGTCAAGGACAGTATGATGAAGAATCCGAGAAGAATAGTTTCAGGGCGGCGGCAAGCCAGGATCGACCCTTTTTGGGCAGCCCCATCGTATGCCGCATCTTACTACATTCTTCCGGCGTGATGTGGTAAATGTAGATCGACCAGCCGGCGTGGGCGATGGGGCGGAAGCGCTGGAAGTACGAGAAGCTGTTCAGGGGGAACCACGGCTGGCCGCCCCGGCCGTCGGGCAGCTGGTACTGGTAGCCGCGCAGCATGGAGACGCTCACGGCGTACCAGCCGGGACGCGGCCCGAGATCCTTGGCATCCGGGCCGGCGGCCTCCTCGGGACTCGTCGGTCCCTTCGGTGGCAGGGTGAACTCGATCCCCGCCACGCGCGGGTCGAAATAGCCGAAGTACGCCAGCCCTAACGGCCGCGCCTCGGGATGCTTCTTGAGCCAGTCACGTAGGAACAGCAGGTCCTGGCCCCAGTCGATGTTGCTGTCCACCAGATATTCCGAGCCGTTCTCTGGCCCGCCGGCCAGCTCGTTGAAATACGACAGGCTGTGCGGGTACTCCCACAGGCTGCTCGTCACGGCCCAGGCCGCGGCCCCGCCGACCAGGACGGTCGTCCAGCGCGCTTCCGCTCGAACGCCCGCGCCGCCTTGCTCATCCAGACGAAGGCGAACGGGAATATTGGCAACACGTAGCGCAAATGGTGGTTGAACCCCGTCTCCGCGCTCACCAGCGTCAGCACCACCGCCGCCGGCGCCAGCACCGTCAGCTCGTCCCGCCAGGACGCCGCGTAGCCGCGCCGCGCCAGGCCCAGCACGACCGCCAGCAGGGCCAGCGCCCAGACGCCCAACGGGACCTTCACCGCCAGGCCGTACAGGAAGTAGTACCACCACCCCTCCCTGCGCCACTCACCCCGCAGGTAGGAGTAGAAGCGCGACTCGAAATCGTGCTTCTGCACGTCGATGCCGAGCAGGTAGTTCCGTGGGACCGGCACGGGGACCGACCCCAGCCAGGTTCCGGCGAAGCGGTTCTTTCCGACCGTCACCCCCGCTTCCTGCGCTCCCCCGAGGCTCTCGCTGACGAACTGGAAGTCGCTCAGCCGCTGCAGGGAGCCCTCGAAGCCGTAGCCCATGTTGAGCAGGTACAGGCCGAGCAGGAGCGTCGTCGCCAGCTGAAGGCCGTGTCGCAGCCAAGGTCGGCGTGCATCAGGGGACTTACGCCCCCCGCTCCCCTGCCAGAGAAGCCATAATGCCGGCCACAGGCCGAACAGGATGATCCAGGTCGTTTTCGTCAGCAGCGCCAGCCCCAGCGCCAACCCGGCGCCGAGGGCGAGCGGCCAGCCGGGCCGCCTCAGCCATTTCCAGAAGACGTAGGCCGCCGTCACGCCGAAGGCCGTCGCCCCCATGTCTGGCGTAATCATCTGCCCGTTGGCCAAAATGTTCGGCTCGAAGCACCACAGCGTCAGCGCCAGCAGGCCCGACCACTCACCGTACAGTTCCTTCGCCCACCGATAGCAGACGTAGCCGCCCAGCAGGCTGAACGGGATGCACGCCCAGCGGGCCCAGGTGAAGAACCAGAAGGAGCGCTCACCGTTGGCCGTGATGAGGTCGCGGCCGATGGGGAACTCCGACCGCGCCCCGGCGCGTCGGAATACTGGCTCCAGTCCGTCTTGGGCTGCGCGAACAGCACGGGGACGGCGGCGACCATGCGGACGAGCGGCGGGTTGACGTGGTAGAGGTCGAAGCGGCCCAGCTGCCAGTGGCTCAGGCCGGCCGCCATGTGGCCGACCTCGTCGATGCACGGGCTGTGGACGGCGGCGCCGTAAGCCAACAGGCCGGCGTGAATCGCCAGCAAGCCGGCCGGCAGAACGCGAAACAGCGGTTTCCATCGCATGAGAGATCCCCCTACTCGTCCACCACGTCGTCCAGCCGGCTGACCGCGACCACATCGGCGCGGACCACCAGCACGCGCTTGCGATTGCGCTTGACGCCGGTGGCGCGGGCCTCGGCGACGTAGATTTCGCGCGTGCTGTCGGTGTCGCGCAGGTCGTGCAGGTCGGCGTTGCGCAGCTCCAGGTAATGCGGGTCGATCCGCTTCAGCGTGCCCAGGCAGACGTACCGATCGCGCATGTCCACGACGACTTTCAGGCCGATCATCTCTTCCAGCATGGCGCTTCCTCGCCGCCCCGTGCGGCTTTCCCTACTGTAATGACATCGCCGCCGTCTCCGGGCGCTGACGCGACCCGGCTCGCCAGGCTCTCGCATGACGACGCCAACGCTACCCGCCGCCGAACGATTCTACCGCGAAGCGATGTCCCGTCTGCAACCCCTGCTCGACTCGCAGCGCGAAAGCCTCGACCGCGCCGCCGCCTATTGCACCGACGCCATCGCGGCCGACGGGCTGGTCCACCTGTTCGGCTGCGGCCACAGCCGGATGATGTGCGAGGAGATGACGCCGCGCCAGGGCTGCTTCGTCGGCTGGCACACCATCGTCGAGCTGGGCCTGACCTTCCACAACCTCATCGTCGGCCCCAACGGCTTGCGTCAGAGCCTCCATCTGGAGAAGACGCCGGGCTACGCCGAGCAGATCCTGCGGAACTTCGCCTTCGGCCCGAAGGACGTGCTGATTGTGATCTCGACGAGCGGCATCCGCGAGGTCATCATAGAGATGGCGGAGGGGGCGAAGGGGCGCGGCCTCAAGGTGATCGGCGTGGTCAGCCGCGCCCACTGCGATCAGGCCAAGCCGGCCCACCCGTCCGGCCGGAAACTGACCGACGTGGCCGACGTGATCCTCGACAACGGCGCCCCGGTGGGCGACACGCTGCTGACGCTGGACGGCTCGCCCGGCAAGACGGGGCCGTTCAGCACGCTGGGCGGCGCGCTGGTGATGAACATGCTGCGGTGCGAGGTGGCGCAACGGCTGGTGGACCGCGGGATCGAGCCGGTGTTCCTGCCCAGCCACCAGTTCGTCGGCAGCCGCACGGTCGAGGAACAACTGGAATTCTTCTACGCTCAATATGCGCGGCGCATTGCGCCGTTGTACGCCCGGCAAGGGGATAGCGCGACCCCGTGACTCCCCGATTGGTCGATAAGCGTTGTCTCATCGTCGGCGGCACGTCGGGCATCGGCCGGGCCGCGGCGCTGCGCTTCCTGGAAGAAGGCGCCCGCGTCGTCGTGGCCGGATTGCCGGGCGCGGACGCCACGCGCCTCGCCGGCGCCGACTTCGTCGCCTGCGACGCCACGCAGCCGGAAGAAGTGGATCGCCTATTCGCGCAAACCATGCACTGCGCTGGGCGGCCTCGACGTGCTGTATCACGTCGCCGGCGCCAGCGGCCGGCGCCACGGCGACGGGCCGTTGCACGAATGCACCGACGACGGCTGGCGCTGGACGCTCGACGCCAACCTGACCGGCGCGTTCCTGACGAACCGGGCCGCCGTCCGCGCGTTCCTGGCCCGGGGGACGCCGGGGGCCGTGCTGAACATGGCCAGCGTCCTGGCCTTGGACCCGGCGCCGCGCTGGTTCGATACGTGCGCTTACTCCGCCGCCAAGGGAGGCGTCGTCGCCCTGACGCGCTACGGCGCCGCCCGCTACGCCGCCGACGGTATCCGCTTCAACATGCTCGCCCCCGGCCTGATCGACACGCCCATGGCCGCCCGCGCCGTCGGCGACCCGGCCATCGTCGCGTACCTGCGCGGCAAGCAGCCTCTGGCCGGCGGCCCCGGTCGGCCGGAGGATTGCGCCGACGCGGCCGTCTTTCTGTGCAGCGACGCCGCCCGGCTCGTCACTGGCGTCGTACTGCCGGTGGACGGTGGGTGGTCCGTCAGCGAACCCGGATAAATTTCATCGGATATGCGAAATATGACTGAATTGCCGGAAGAGATCGTTTCCACCCCCGAGGAGCTGGCCGCCTGCTGCGCCCACCTGGCGGCCCAGCCGCACTTCGGCTTCGACACCGAGTTCGTCGGCGAGGACACGTACCACCCGCGGCTGTGCCTCATCCAGGCGGCGGCGCCGGATCGGCTCTTCCTCATCGACCCGCTCTCGGCCGGGCCGCTCGACGCCTTTTGGGGTCTCGTCGTGGACCCCGCCCTGGCAACGATCGTCCACGCCGGCCGCGAGGAGGTGCGCCTGTGCCGGCTCTGGACCGGCCGGACGCCGGGCAACCTCTTCGACCTGCAACTGGCGGCCGGCCTGGTCGGCCTGACCTACCCGCTCGGCCACGGGCCGCTGATTGGTCAGCTGCTCGGCGTCCACCTTTCCAAGGGGGAGACGCGCACCGAGTGGCGCCGGCGGCCGTTGACGCCGGAACAGATCCGCTATGCCTTCGATGACGTGCGCTGCCTCCTGGCGGCGTGGAAGAAGCTGTCGGGCCGCCTTGAAAAGCTGGGCCGCTCCGAGTGGGCGCGCGAGGAGTTCGGCCGACTGGCGCGGGCGGCGTCGCCGGAGGAGCCGGCCGCCGAGGAGCTGCGCGCAAGCTCCGCGGCCTCGGCTCGCTCGATCGCCGAAGGCTCGCCGTGGTCCGCGCCCTATACAACTGGCGCGAGGAGACGGCGGATCGGACCAACCGGCCGTCGCGGACCATCGTGCGCGACGACCTGATCGTGGAAATCGCCCGCCGCAACCCGACCCGCGAGCGCGACCTCCAGACGCTGCGCGGCTTGCCGCGGCGCGACCTCGACGCCATCGTTGAAACCGTGGCCGAGGCCGCGAAACTGCCACCGGAAGAATGGCCGGCCGCCGCGGAGCGCGACCAGGATCCGCCGCAGGTGACGCTGACGGCCGCCGTGCTGACGGCCGTGCTGGGCGACGTGTGCAGCCGCCTCCGGCTGGCGCCGAACCTCGTCGCCAGCAACCAGGACGTGAAACGGCTGGTGCGGGCGCGCTTCCTCGGCGGCCCCCTGCCGGACGACACGCCGCTCACCCAGGGCTGGCGCGCCGCGACCATCCTGCCGGAATTGCTGGCGGTCCTCGACGGCCGCCGGGCGCTCCGCGTCGCCGACCTCACGGCGGCGACGCCGTTCGCCTATGAGGACGTCGCGCCGCCGGAACCGAGTGCGTAAGCAGCCGTCTTCTATCCCATTTGGGTGTCCAAAATATCTCCGATTCCTCACGGATTCCTCTTTCCCTTTGCGCTTCCGTCGCGCACAATGCTGACAACGGCCGGACCCGCTTCGCGCCGTCCCGCCCCCTTGAGGTAGGTCCCGATCCCTGAGTTCTCGACGACCATGCTCTCCCCACGCGCCGCCGCGGCGACGGTCTGTCTGGGACTGACGCTGTCCGCTTTTGTGGTGCTTTTCCCGCTGGGAAACCCGGCCGCGCCGACGGCCGCGCCGGGGCCGGCCGTCCCGGAAGCGGCCCCGGCCGAGTTGGCCCCGCAGCTCTACCTGGAGTGGGTGCGCGACCTGCCCGTCCTCCGGCCGGCGTGGCCCGATCAGCCGCTGCTGCAATTCGATATCGCCTACCAGCCCGTCGTCGCGGGCAAGACCCTGTTCCTGGCTTCCTCGCAGGCCGACGGCGTCGCCGCCTTCGACGCCGAAACCGGCGCCGCCCTCTGGCGCTTCTTCACCGACGGCCCCGTTCGCTTCGCCCCCGCCGTGTGGGACGACAAGGTCTACTTCGCCTCCGACGACGGTTGGCTCTACTGCGTCTCCGCCGACCGGGGCAGCCTGCTCTGGAAGTTCCGCGGCGCCCCCTCCGACCGCAAAGTCCTCGGCAACGGCCGGCTCATTTCCGCCTGGCCGGCCCGCGGAGCGCCGGTCGTGGCGCCGGAGCCGAACGGCGAGGCGGTGGTCTACTTCGGCGCCGGCGTCTGGCCATTCATGGGCGTTTTCATCCACGCTCTCGACGCCCGCACCGGGGCCGTCCGCTGGACGAACGGCGGCGACGGCTCGCTCTACATCAAGCAGCCGCACATGGTCGATGCCTTCGGCGGCGTCGCGCCGCAGGGCGCATGGCCGTCGTCGGCGACCGATTGCTCGTCCCCTGCGGCCGATCCATCCCGGCGTGCTACGACCGCCGTACCGGCAAGCTGCTGCACTTCCGGCTAGCCGACGACTCCAAGCTCGGCGGCGGCGCCGAGGTCGTGGCCGGCCCCAACTTTTTCGTCAGCGGCGGGGGCGCCTTCGACCTCGGGACCGGAACGCTACCTCGGCGCCGTCGGCGATCACGCCGTCCTCGCCGGCGCCCGGCTCTTGACCGCCACGCCGACGGAGCTGCGGGCCTATGATCTGGCGCGGTTCGGCCCATCTCCCGGCGCCAACGCGACCCGGCTCGCCGTGAGTGCCGTCGTCCCCCTGCCGGGCATTGAAGCGCTGACGGCGACCAGCTCGCGCGTCTACGTCGGGACAGTGGGCCGGGTCTTTGCGGTGGACCGCCCGCTGGCGGCCGGCCCGCCGAGAATTTCCTGGGAGGCGGCCATCGAGGGCCGGCCGATCCACCTGCTGACCGCCGACGGCCGACTGTTCGTGTCCACGCGCGAGGGGCGCCTCTACTGCTTCGGCGCCGCGGGCGGCGAGATCCTGACGCACCCGCTGCCGCCGCCGCCCGACCCGCCGCCGGACGACGGCTGGACCGACCGGGCGCGCGACCTCCTCGACGCGACCGGCGCCCGCGACGGCTACGGCGTCGCCTGGGGCGTCGGCTCCGGCCGACTGGTCGAAGAACTGTTGCGCCAAAGTCGGCTCCACATAATCGTCGTCGAGCCGGACGCCGACCGGGCGAAGGCGTTTCGGGACGCCATGTGCGACGCCGGGCTGTACGGCGAGCGCGTGTCCGTGATCCAGTCGCCGCCGGAGTTCGCGGAGCTGCCGCCGTACCTGGCCGAGCTGATGGTTTCGGAAGACCTCACCGGCGTTGGAGCGGTGGTCGGGAAACCGTTTCTGTCCCAGGCGTTCGCCGCGCTGCGGCCTTACGGCGGCACGGCTTGCCTGCCGATGGGACTCGACGACCAGGCCGCGCTGTCGGACCTGGCGGCCGGCGCGGGGTTGGCCAACGTGCGGATCGGCATGGCCGGCGATTGGGTGCTGCTGTCGCGGGAAGGGCCGCTGCCGGGCGCCGCCGACTGGACCCACGAACACGCCGACGCCGCCAACACGCGCGTCTCGCGCGACCGGATCGTGCGGACTCCGCTCGGCTTGCTCTGGTTCGGCGGACCATCGCACGACGGCATCCTGCCGCGCCACGGCCACGGCCCCCAGCCGCAGGTGGTCGGCGGCCGGCTGTTCATCGAGGGCGTCGATATCCTCCGCGCCGTGGACGTTTACACCGGCCGGCTGCTCTGGGAGGCCAGCCTGCCCGGCGTCGGCAAGGCCTACGACAACGCTTTCCACCAGCCCGGCGCCAACGCCGGCGGCTCCAACTACGTCTCGGCCGCCGACGGCGTTTACGTCGCTTACGGAACGACCTGCGTCCGTCTCGACCCCGCGACCGGGCGGCGGACGGCGACGTTCACGATGCCGCCGTTTCCGGGCGAGAAAACCCCTCCGGTATGGGACTGGGTGACGCTCGACGGCGACCTGCTGATCGGCGGCGCCGACCCCGGCCCCCACCCCAACCCTCCCCCACCCGCGGGGGGAGGGCAGGGAGGGGGTGCGACGGCCGTGGCCGCCAGCAAGCGCCTGTGCGCCCTGGACCGCAACAGCGGCGAACTCCGCTGGACGCTGACGGCGCAGACGGCCTTCCGTCACAACGCCGTCTGTATCGGCGGCGGCCGGCTGTACACCATCGACCGGCCTTCGGCGGAGCAAGCCGACCTGCTGAAGCGGCGCGGCGAAACGCCGGGCGCCAAGCCGCGCCTCGTCGCCGTGGACCTGCACACCGGCAAACCGTCGTGGACCCGGACGGACGGCGTCTTCGGCTCGTGGTTGAGCTATTCGGACAAATACGATATCTTGGTGGAGGCGGGGCGCAACGCCGCGCGACACGCTGTCGGACGAGCCGAAGGGGATGCGGGCTTACCGCGCCTCCGACGGCAAGCCGCTCTGGTCGCAGCCGAACTACAGCGGCCCCGCGATGATCCACGGCGACATGGTGCTGCGCGACGGCGGCGGCTGCGACCTGCGCACCGGCGCCCCGACGATGCAGCCCGATCCGCTGACGGGGACGGCGGTGGAATGGGCGTGGTCGCGCAACTACGGCTGCAACACGCCCGCCGCCTCCGAGAACCTCTTGACCTTCCGCTCCGGCGCCGCGGGCTACTACGACCTGGCCGACTGCGGCGGCACCGGCAACCTCGGCGGCTTCCGCTCCAGCTGCACCAACAACCTGATCGTGGCCGACGGCCTGCTCAACGCCCCCGACTACACGCGCGGCTGCACGTGCAGCTACCAGAACCAGGCCTCGCTGGCCCTGGCGCCGATGCCGGACGCGGAGGAGTGGACGTTCTTTCCGCCGCGCGAGGTCAAGGGCGTGGTGCGGAAGGTCGGCGTCAACCTCGGAGCGCCCGGCTGCCGCAAGGCCGACGACGGCGTGCTGTGGGTGGAGTACCCGCCGGTCGGCGGCACGGACGAGCGGCCGGGCGTGTCCGTGTCGCCCAATCAGGTGGACTGGTTCCGCCGCCATTCGTCGCAGGTGGAGGGCGACGGCCCCGCCTGGGTGGGAGCGTCCGGCGGCAAGGGACTGCGCTCGCTGACGGTCACGCTGTCGCGCGACCCGGGACCGGCCCGGTCCTACACGGTATCGCTGTGGTTCATGGAACCCGACGACCTGCGCGGCGGCCGGCGCGTGTTCGACGTGGCGTTGCAGGGTCAGATGATGATGAAAGAATTCGAGCCGTTCCGCGAGGCCGGCGGCGTGAACCGAATCGTCCGGCGGGATTTCCGCGGCGTCCGGGCGGGCCGCGACCTGACGGTGACGCTGACGCCGTCCGGGGCGGACACGACGGCGGCCCCGCTGCTGTGCGGCGTCGAGGTGGAGGCGGAGGGATGGTGAATACACTCCGATCCGTCCGCCGCGTCTTGACGGCGGCGCTGCTGTGGCTGGCGGGGGTGGCGATGGCCGCCCGAGCCTGTGACGTGCCGGTCTATCGGTACGCGCTGGAACACTGGACCCCCGATCTGTATCCGGTGGTGATCCTGCACCAGGGGCCGATGGATGCGGCAAGCCAAACGCTCGCCGACCGTTTGGAGAAGCAAGCCCGCGGAGGGACGGGCGGGGAGACCCCGCCCCTGCGCGGCAACTTCATCGTGAAGAGGATCGACGCCGAACATCCAGCGGACGATTCGGAGCGGGAAATGTGCCAATCCATCCCCTGCGGCGACGGGCCGCGGTTGGTGGTGCGGTTTCCTGCCGGGTCGCAGGTCGGCGGCGTGGCGTGGCAGGGGCGGCTGGACGCCGACGCCGTCGCGGCAGTGAGGGATTCGCCGTGCCGCGCCGAGATCGCCCGGCGACTGCTGGCCGGCGACGCCGTGGTGTGGGTGCTGGTGCAGACAGGCCGCAAGGACGCCGACGACGCAGCGGCGGGTCGGATCGAGGAGGAATTGAAGCGGCCGGAGGCGAGCCGGGTCGCGTCGGCGCCCGGAACACCGCCGCTGACCTGCTCGCTGGTACGGGTGTCGCGCGGCGATCCGGCGGAGAAGCTGCTGGTGGAGACGCTGCTGGCGTCCGAGCCGGACCTGCACGGCCGCGACGAGCCGATGGCGTTCCCGGTGTTCGGCCGCGGCCGCGTGCTATACTCGCTTGTCGGAGCGGGAATCAACGCGGAAACGGTGCGGCACGTCCTCGACTTTATGGTCGGCGGCTGCTCCTGCACGGTGAAGCGTCAGAACCCCGGCGTGGACTTGCTGCTGAGCGCGGACTGGAGCGTCATCACGCCTACGACGCCGGAGGAGACGGCCGCGGCGCCGATCTCTTCCGACGAACTGGTCCCGCTGACTCCGTTGCCGCCGGCGCCGGCCCGTCCCGCCGCTCCGACCGGGAGCGTCCCGCCCGGCGGCCCCGATCCCTGGCTGATCGGGGGTGTGATCGCGGCCGCGGCGCTGGTCGTAGTGACCGGCTGGTTCGCCATTCAATCGGCGAGGCGGCGTGTGTAGAATGAACATATGAGTGCCGGCTCAAAGCGGCCGGCAAGAGGCATCGAGAGGAGAAGCACCGTGTCAAAGACCAGCTCCTATCGTTCGGTTCTCCTGTGCGTCGCGGCGGCCGCCGCCGGCGTGCTGTGGCTGGCGACCCCGGCCAAGGCGCGGGCGGACGACACCTACGCCGCCATCGCCTACTCGGAAAAAACCGGCCACTACGGCTATGGCTACAATTTCGACACGTGCGCGGCGGCCGAGGAGCAAGCGCTGAGCGAGTGCAAGGGCGACGACGCCAAGATCGTGGTCTGGGCGCGCAACGCCTGGTGCGCCCTCGCCATCAGTGACAACGGCCCCTACGGCTGGGCCTACGGCGACAGCGAGGAGACCGTCAAGGACACCGCCCTGCAAAAGTGCAAGGACGCCGGCGGCAAGAACGCGCACATCGCCGTCTTTGGCTATTCGAGCAAATAGCGAGGGATTTCAGATAGGATAAGGGCCGGCCGCGGTGAGGTCCGCGGCCGGCCCTTCGCGTTGTCCAGCGGATCCCTCACTCTTCGACCACCGCCAGCCCCTTGTGGGCGTCGTCCAGGAATAAGATTGTACCGCCGGCGTCGAGCAGGCGCTGCACCTCACCCCCGCCGTGCAGCGGCGTGGCGAACAGTTCCTCGACCGTGTCGTCCTCCAGGCCGCTCAGCAGCGAGATGCGGGCGCGGCAAGCGGCGGCCGCCCAGCGCAGGGCCGGAACCTGTTCCAGCGTCGTCCGGCGGCGCAGCCGGTCGAGGACGGCGCGGGCGTCCTCCGCCCGCAGCAGCGTTTGCGCCTCGGCCGCCAGCTGGGCGGCGTCCGGCCGCGCCTGGCTGAGCAGGATGATGCGGCCGTCCGGCTGCACCACCCGGGCCGCGCAGGCCGCGGCGGCGGCGAGATCGGCGAACGTCCGCCGGGCCGGGTCGCCGCTCAGCGAGGCCACGACCACATCGGCCAGCGCCGGGACCGCCCAGCGCCAGCCGGCGTCGAGGGCGCGGCGGCCTTCCGTCGCCGCGGCGGCCGTGCCGGCCACGACGCCGGCGACGCCGTCGCCGGTCGCCTCAATCACCTGCACGAAGAATGGCGCGCCCATCAGCCAGGCCGTCTCCACCGCCTCCGCTTGGGCCGCCGTTTCCTCGGCGGCGTCGGGGCCGTCCAGGTTGGGCCGGCCGTTCAGCTCGGCCCGCGTCGCCTCGTCGCTCAGCGCGGGGAACACGGCGCCGACCGCGCCGCCGCGGCCGAGTTGCGGGTCGTAGCGCGGGCCGGACAGCACCACCAGCTGGTCGGCGTCCACCGCCGTCCGGTTGAGGTAGATCCTCCGGCCGCCCCGCGTGGCGGCAAGATAACTCAGCTTTTTGCGGTCCTTTGGGTCGTGGATTTCGAGCCGCACTTCCTCGAAGGCCTCGGGCAGGTCGAGCAGCCACGGCTGCCGAGACGCCGACGACTCGCACAGCAGCGTCACGTTGGCCGGGTCGATTCCCGCGGCCGCCAGCTCCTCCAGCACCGGCGTCAGCAGCCGGACCAGATCCGGCAGACGCTCGTCCACGACGACCGCGACGCGGTCGTCCGCCGTCAGGGCCGCGGACAAAGGCGGGAATTCGTGCGGCGCCCGCAGCGCCGTCCGGACGGCCGCCGCCGGATCGGCCAGCGGCGGCGGCCCGTGGCGGCGGACGACGCCGCGGCCGTCCGCGATCTCCAGCTCGATCCGGGCAAGGCCGTAATTCATCGAGACATGCATCTCCGAACTCCGCTCCTGGGATGGCGCTGTTATTGTACCCGAATCCCAGTGGGCCGCCCGCGCTTCTGCTTTGTCCGACGCCGGCCGGCGCGGTATCATTCCTCCCATCGGCCCTACTCTCCGGCGCGGACGTGAAGCCCATGAGCGAATTGCAGATCGGCAAATTCACGGTGGTTGGGACGCTCGGCTCGGGCGCCCACAGCAAGATCCTCCACGTCCGCCGCTCCGCCGACGGCAAGAACTACGCCCTCAAGGTCGTCCCCATCGGCGGGCCGAACGAGCAGAAGTACCTCGAACAGGCCCAGCACGAGTTCCGCGTCGCGCAGCTCCTCGAACACCCCAATCTCATCAAGGTCCACGCCCTGGAGACGGTCAAGGACTGGATGTTCCGCGTCCGCAAGGCGCACCTCCTCATCGAGTACGTCAACGGCAAGACCCTGGACGCCTGCCCGCCGCTGGCGCTGCCCATGCTGGTGCAGGTCTTCGAGCGCGTGGCCGACGGCATGGTCCACATGCACCGCCGCAACGTGTATCACAGCGACCTCAAGCCCAACAACATCCTGGTCAGCCGGGCCGGCGACGTGAAAGTGATCGACTTCGGCCTGGCTCGCATCAAGGGCGAGGTCCGCGACCGCGTCCAGGGCACCCCGGAATACATCGCGCCGGAACAGGCCAAGCACCGCATGGTCAACGAGCGCACGGACATCTACAACTTCGGCGCGACCATGTACCGAATGCTGACGTTCCGGCTGCCGCCGTGCGTGGTGTCGCAGGAGGACGGCGGCCTGCCGGTGACGAGCAAAATCTGGCAAAACCTCTTCAAGCCGGTGTCGGAATTCAACGGCAAGGCGCCGAAGGGGCTGTGCGATCTGGTCCACCGCTGCCTGTCCTACGACGCCAACCGCCGCCCCGAACGCATGAGCGAGGTGCAGGGGGCGCTGGATCATATCGTCGATGAGCTGGTCCAGAAGCCGGAGGACCGGCTGGAGGCGCTGGAGTGGTGAGGTTCCTTCAAATGCGATGTGTCGGGAAGAGAATGACAAGGTGAGGGGGATGGTATCCGGTTAGCCGCGACGCGCAGCGGAGCGCTCCACCCCCGAGCGCTCCGCTGCGCGTCGCGGCTAACCGTCTGGGGAGGTTCTCTCCGTGGCCGAGTACCAGGACCGCGAACACTTCATCCCGCTGCGCAAGCACGACCTGATGGAGCTGCTGCTGCACGACAAGCAGCTGCCGGCCCAACAGCGCGAGCCGTTCCGCCAGTTCTGCCGGCTGGTCAGCGCCACCTTCCATTTCGAGTACCTGGCGAAGCTGGACGATCTCAAGGACGCCTACGCCTTCTTCGACCCCGACGCCGACACCAAGCCGTGCAAGCCGCTCCACGCCGAGGAGCGCAAGGAGCGCGAGGACAAGGTGTTCGCGGCCTTCGGCGCCCTCATGGAGCGGGCCAACTTCAAGCAACTCAAGCGAGAGGAAATCGAGCAGGCCCTGCGGCAAAAGCCGAGCGACTGGGGCCTGCACCTGGACCTGGACCTCAACACCGTCTTCGAGCGTCTGGAGGTCTACGTCCGCGGCGACGTGGTCCGCGAGCAGTCGCGGCGGTCATGGCGGACGCTGTGGCGGCGGGAGAAATACGCAGTGCCGACCTATCAGCGGCTGGCCCTGATCCTGAAGCTGCGCCCCAGCCGCCATGTCGATCCGAACCTGGACGTCAACCGGCTCTACTTCAAGGTCTTCAAGGAAGTGCCCAAGGCGGACGTGGACATGCAGCTGCCGTGCGGTCGGCCGCGCATGACGCGGATGGACAAGGCCCTGATCTTCTACCCCTTGCTGCTCGGCGTCGGCCTGCTGCTCTACCATCTTTTCACGCAGGTCCTCGGGCAGGACCTCTCGAAATTCGACGTTACCGCCCTGGCCAGCGTGGCGTCGCTGAGCCTGGCGGCCGGCTTCTGCGGCTACGCCTACCGATCGGTTCACGCCTACCACGTCAAGCGGCAGGCGTATGTTTTGCAGCTGGTCCGCAGCCTCTATTTCAAGGCGCTGGACAGCAACACCGGCGCCCTGATGCGGCTGTTCGACGAGGCGGAGGAACAGGAGTGCCGCGAGACGTACCTGGCCTACTTCTGTCTGTGGCTGTACGCGCCGCCGCAGGGCTGGACGCCGCCCCAGCTCGACGACTACGTCGAGATGTACCTGGAAGGCTCGGCCGGCCTGAAAGTGGACTTCGAGATCGGCGACGCCCTGGCGAAGCTGGAACGGATGCGCATCGTCCAGAAGAGCGGCGACCACTACCGGGCCGTGCCGCTGGAGAAGGCGCTGGAAATGCTCGATTGGACCTGGGACAATTACTTCAAGTTCAACAACCCGCAGCCGGAGACGCCGCCGCTGCCGTAATCGCGGCCCGGCCCCCGGTGACGTCTCCGTTTGACCGATGAGTCCCATATGCCCTATAGGATTTATGGGACAAACGGAGACACTGCCCGGCCCCGCCCGTACCCGCGGTTCGCGCCTGCGCCTATTCACGGCGCCCGGAATTTCCGCGCAATACCCTTTGACCCTCCCCCCTTCCGCTGATACGATGACCTTCTTCACCCTTTCCACCAAGGGAGGGCGGTTGCGCCCGGTTCGACGGCCGGGTAGGTGTGTGGCATTCTCTCAAACCGATGTATCCGCCTGCGGGCAGGAGGGCAGTGCGTGGCCATTGTCCAGGTGAAAGACTTGATCGAGGCCGGCGTCCACTTCGGGCATCGGGCCAGCCGTTGGAATCCCAAGATGCGGCCGTACATCTACGGCAAGCGCAATCTCATCCACATCATCGACCTGCGTGAGACGGTGCGCGGTCTGCTCCGCGGCTACCGCTACCTGGCCAAGACCGCCAGCAACGGCAGCCTCATCCTCTTCGTCGGCACCAAGTGCCAGGCCAAGGAAGCGGTCGAGCGCGAAGCCCGTCGCTGCGGCATGCCGTTTGTCAGCGAGCGCTGGCTGGGCGGCTGCCTGACGAACTACCGCACCATCCGCGACCGCCTCAAGCGGTTGCAGGAACTCGAGGCGATGTGGCTGCCGGCCCATGAGAACCCGGCCAAGGTCGATCTGCCGGCCCACATGCGCGGAATGCTCAACGAGTCCGGCAAGCTGGAGCTGAGCAAGTCGCCCGAGACGGCGTCCATTCGCGGCTACAGCAAGAAGATGGTGGCGACGCTCAACCGCGAGCTGACCAAGATTCACCGCAACCTCTCGGGCATCCGCGACATGACCCGGCTGCCCGACGCCATCGTGGTCGTGGACCCCAAGCGCGAACACATCGCCGTCAAGGAGGCGCAGCGCATGGGCGTCGCCACTGTGGCCCTGATCGACACCGACAGCGACCCCGACGTGGTGGACCTGCCGATCCCCGGCAACGACGACAGCATCCGCTCGATCGAGCTGGTGCTGGGCAAGTTGGCCGACGCGGTGCTGGAAGGCAAGGCCGCGCTGCCGGCCGAGCAGCCGCAGCAAACCGGGCCGCGGCCGCGGCCGCACCAGCCCGTCGGGTCCGGCGGACCCCGAACGTCCCCCGCCGGCGTCGAATGACGTGAACCGGGAAGCAGCCCGCGGAGTCTAACGAACCGAAGCGCCCGCCCCCTCGGCGGGCGTGTCGCATCTATCGAATGAGCGAGGAGGGGTATTCGACATGGCGATCACCGCCGCCGCCGTGGACCAGCTGCGCAGCGCACCGGCATGCAGATGATGAAGTGCAAGGCCGCCCTGATCGAAGCCGACGGCGACATGGACAAGGCGGTCGAGATCCTGCGCAAGAGCAACAAGGAGGCGCAGGACAAGTTCGTCAGCCGCGAGACGGCCGAGGGTCGCATCGGCGTCTACATCGACGCGGCCGCGCAGATCGGGGCCATCGTCGAAGTGCGCTGCGAGAGCGCCCCGGTGGCCAAGAGCGAGCTGTTCATTCAGCTGGCCAACGACCTGGCCAAGCAGATCGCGCTGAAGGATCCGCCGTCGGTCGAGGCGCTGGTCACGCAGCCGTTCGTGGACAAGCCGGGCCAGACCGTTCACGAACGGATCGGCGAGACGGTCGGCCTGGTGCGCGAGAACATGCGGGTGGCCCGCTTCACGCGGCTGACCGGCGCGCTGGGCAGCTACGTCCACCACGACGGCTCGGTCGGTGTGATGGTGCAGGTCGAGGGCGCCAAGGGCGACGCTCCGATGCTGCGGGACGTGTCGATGCACGTGGCCGCTCGCAATCCGCTGGTGGCGGTGCGCGAACACCTGGTCGCTGACCGTGTCGCCAAGGAGCTGGAGATTGCGCAGACGCAGGCGGCCGAGCAGGGCAAGGGCAAGCCACCGAACATCGTCGAGAAGATCGCCGAAGGCAAGATGAAGACATGGTATGCGGAAAACGTTCTGGTCGAACAGCCGTTCGTCCGCGATGAGACGAAGACGGTCGGCCAGTTGCTCGGCTCGGCTGGACTGAAGCTGGTCAAGTTCGTCCGCTACAAGGTGGGCGAAACGGCTGCGGCGTAACGTCCGTCGCTTGAGCCTCTCCCGGGGCGCGCCTCCGATTGGTCTACTGAGGCCGATCGGAGGCGGTCACCGCCTCGGAGACATGGTTGCAAATCGTGGTGAAGGCCGTAAAATGCGCGGGGTGTTCCAAGGCCAGCCGGCTCACCCCACGGAACGTTCGCGTGGATCGGGCGATTGTTAGGAATACTCGGGGCGTGGCGCAGTTTGGCTAGCGCGCTGAATGGGGTTCAGGAGGTCGGAGGTTCGAATCCTCTCGCCCCGACTAAGAGGCTCGCTGACAGGAATTGTCAGCGGGCCTTTTCTCTTGTCAGGACTTCCACTTACGGCGAGGGTGTTCAGAACGCCACCGCTGGCCGGATTGCCAGGAAGTGACAGCGTTGTCCTCAGATTGTCAGGAGTTGGTGCAAGCGTTGGTGCAAGCGTTCGCGCCGCCCCGTCCGTCCCCGTCGCCCGAACGGCTTCCCCTTGGGCCTGCTCGCCTTGAAGGGACAGCGCCGGCAAGGCGTCGAGCGCTCCCCGCACGTCGAGCAACTTCGGGTCGGTGTACACTCCCATCGTCAATCGGATGTCGGAATGCCGCATAGCGGCTTGCGCCGTTCGCGGGGCAACCCCGCCCTTGCTGAGCAGCGTTCCGAACGTCGTCCGCAGGGCGTGAACGTCGAGGCTGCGGCCGCGGTCATCGCGCTTGTCGATGGTCCACTTGCCATCTACCTTCACCCGGCGGGCGATGCCGGCCGCAACAAGGTCACGGTCAAGGATCTTCACCAGCCGGCTCGGCACGTCGAATAGCGGGGTATCCGACGGCAGCCGGGACGGAATCGGGGCGCCCGACTCCAGCGCTTCGGCCTGCAACCGGCGCAGCTTGTCAGCGAGCCAATCGCGCAGGTCCGCGGCAAGGTCATCCCGCAACGCGATATCGTTTCCCTCCCGGTTCTTTTCGTCGGCGGCGTCGAGGGTCAGGAAGGGTACGGCGTCGTCAAGGCGCAGGTGCGCCACGGTGAGGGATGCCAGCTCGCCCTTGCGAAGCCCGGTCAGCACCAGCGTCTTGTAGATCAGCGCCCGTTCCCGGCCGAGCCAGTCCAGCCGTTCCCGCACTTCGGGGCGAACATCGGCGTAGCGTTCACCCTTCCGCGGCCCCTTGCGGACGGTCAGGGCTTCGAGCAGCGGCCGTTCCCTGGCGACGGCGAGCAGCTTGACCAACTCCGGCTCAGTCATCGCCCGGCGCTGGCGGCGCGGGTCGGCTTTCTCGTTCGCCTTCGGCACGGCGTCGAACGGATTCACGGCCAGCCGGTTCGTCTGCGACACACCAGTTGCAGAAAGTCGCCAGCGCGTTGCGGTAGGCGTTTCGCGTTCGGGCCGACATGCCTTCCGGCGTTCGCGCCGCAAGCCAGCGCTCCAGGGTTTCGCGGCGCAGGTCGGCGAGCGTCCCGAAAGCACAGTCGGCGGCGAGCCGGCGCAGGTATCGGCCGGTGTCCTCCCGGTGAATCTTCGTCACCCCCTTCGCCCGGTGGTGTTCGTCAAAGGCGTCGAGGTGTTCGGCGATCGGCGCGGGCCTGGTGTTCCCCGACGGCGGCTTCGGCCGCGGTCATGACGCCGGAGCGCACCAGCTCGGCTTTCCGCTCCAGGTCCGCCAGCACTTGCCGGGCGGCGGTTTCGTCGCGGCATCCCGTCGCCACGACGCAAACCGCGCCGGCCCCGTCGCGGTACTTGGCGACGTAGTACGGCGATTCGATGATGACGCGCTCGCCCGCCGTCCTTGCCCACGGTCAGCGGCGCCGTCCGGGTCTTGCCCTTGCGATCCTTCCATCGGGCGAAGCGCTCGCCCTTGCGGACGAAGGTTTCCGCTCCGGGCGGAACGGGCTTCGTGAAGGTCTTCTTGAAGACGGTCCCCATCGTTCACCTACCCTTTCCGCCGCCGGCGCTTGCCGGCGATTATGTCGAGGTTGAGGAAATCGGCCAGCCGGTTCGAGGGTCTTCATCGGCAACCCGCGTTCGCCCGCCATGAATCGGGAGAGAGTCGATTCGGCGATGCCGGTCGCCTTGCTGATGGCGTAACGGGTTTGTCCGCATTTCTCGACCGCCTGGCGCAGCTGGTCGCTCAGTTTGATCCGGCGCTCGGCCATGCCGTGCATTCTATCCATCCACTTGCCAGAATGTCAAGTATCGCCGCGGAGAGAAACGGCGGCCCGTTCCATCCCCCGGACGACTTCTGCCAGCGCCAGGGCCTCGGCGCGCTCACGGGGCAGCTCGCCGTCGTATTCCATGACGGCGGCCCGCTCTTCCCACTCGACGCGCCAGTCCGGGTTGAGGTCTTCCACCCGGATGCCGAAGGTCCGTGCCGAGGGCGCGTCAGGCGTGAGGGCCGGTTTCGCGGTCAAGGCGCTCAGCACCGCGGCCTTGTGGGCAATCAGCTGTTGGGCGATCGGTTCGGCCTGCCGCGGCCCACGGATGCGTAACCGCTCACCGTCCGCCTGCACGGCCAGCCCGGCGGCCCATGCTTTCCGAAGCAAGGTCAGGCCGTCCATTCGGCTTCCTCCAACGCAGAATCGGGGCGAAAGACCGTCCCGACCGTCCCGACCGTCCCGAACACCGGAATTCACGGTATATTCGGCGGGGCGGTCGGGGACGGTAGGCATCGCCCCATCGTTCTGACCGTCCCGCGACCGTCCCGGCGTTTCTCCAGCGTTTTCTGGGCTTTGGCAGGGTCGGGACGGTCGGGACGGTGTTTCGCAGGTGTTTTCCAGTCGAATCAACCGCCGTCGCTTTCCTCCCGGTTCGCGGTCGAAAATCACCATCGTGCCCGCCCTTCGCAGGTTCGGCGCGAGGCGGCGTAACTCGCCCCCCAGCTTGCGGGCGGCGCCCGCACCGGCCGGCCAGTCCCGATGTTTTTTGACGTTCTCGGCCGCGTGGCTCTCCAGCGCGTCGAGCAACTCGCGGGCCGGGCCTTCCCAGCGCCCGTCCTCAGCTGTCAACAGGGCGGCGAGGGGGGCGGCGACGATGGACGCTTCGATGGCCAGCTCGTTCGCCGCGCCCCGGTTGCCAGCGTAGGCGTTTAGGAACGCGCCCGGTCCCCACGGCAAGGCCGTTTCCGCCGCCACGACCCACAGCGCGAAGTCGGCCATGCGCGGTTTGGAAGCCAGCCGCGTGGACGGCAGTTCCCGCAGGCCCGCAGCTACGGCAGCCAGCAGTGCGCCGAGGACGCGCGGCCTGACGGCCGTGAACACGCTCCAAAGCTCATCCTCGTCGCGCCTATTATCGTTATGGATCTCGGGCAGCGTCAGGCAAACCGCCCGGTCCAACAGGTCGGGCCGCGTCGCCACGTCCTCGATGCCATTGAGGATGATCGGCCGGGTCGCGTCGAAAAGCTTCTCGTCGCCGTCGGTGTACAGTTCTCGCGTGGCGAATCCACCGCCCGTTGCCAGGGTGCAGAGCGCGTCGCTTAGAGTAGGCGCCAAGCCGCTGAGGTTGTCCAGGGCCACAATCCAGCCGTTGTTCGCCGCGATCATTAGGTCCCGCTCGTCGCGGGGCGGGCGGCGCAGGTCTGCCGTGTTCGGGTCGATTAGACGGCGGCCCATCCGGCACAGCGTTGACTTTGCGGATCCCTGTTCTCCATTGACCGCTAGGAGTGGGAACGGCCGGCCGGGTCGCAGAGCCGCCAGCAGCCAGGCCACGAAGAGAATCCAGCCGTCGTCGTCGGGCAGGTTTACCAGCGACCGCAGTTCCTCGACGTTGCCGCCCGGGACGGGTTCGGGCAAGGCGAGCATCCCGCGCCGACGGATGAACTTCACCGGAGGGTCGGCGACGACTTTCCAGCCGACTGCGGTGACACGCACACAGCGCCATTGTTCGTCGGCCAGGTCCAGGTAGATCGCCCCGTCGTGTTCCGCCACGCGGACGGCAACGGGGTGTTCTGGACCGTCATGCACGGCTTGGCCTGCAATGACAGTGAGGGCGTCCTGCACCGCTTGTGAACAGGCAGCTTTGCCGACTTCATCGTAGAACCGTTTCGACAGCCAGCGCCGGAAACCCTTGCCGTTCACGGGCCATGTCTCTTTGTGGCCGTTGACCTCGACGGTCGCAAAACCCTCCGAATCGTTGCCGCCGGGCGTGTGGAACAGTTCGGCGGCGCCTGCCAGCCCGACCAGGGCGTCCGCTTGCGACGGCCGGCGGCCGCCTTGCTGTTCGTCGGCCTTGCCGACCAGATCGCCGGCAATGCGTTCCAGTTCCGCCGCCACGGCCTTTTTGTCGATGCCCTTTCGGTGCTTGCACAGCCGGGCCAGCAGTTCCTTTCGTGCGCCGGGGTCGGTCAGGTCCGCCTTGTCGGTGTAGCTGGCCCCGTCGGGGCAGCGCGCTGTCAGGACCGCCTTGCCGCTGCGCCCGATCGGCCGCCAGTCCAGTGACATGCCGTTGTCGTTATCCACAGTACGACACCCTCCTCGCCCGAACCTGCAGCGCTCGGACGGGCGCCGCCAGGATTGCCCGCTCCACGTCCTCCCGCGTCCCGCCGGCCCTCAACCAGTCCCGCGCGTCCTTGGTCCCATCGGGCGGAACGATGACCCGCACTTTCGGGCCGTACACCACCAGCACCGAAGCCAGGTTGTCCGCCCCGCGCCGGCCCGGTTCGTCGCCGTCCGCGACGATGACGACTTCGGGGGGCCGCCGCCGGCGCACCAACTCGACCAACAGCTTGACGCCGCCCGTGCAGCTGGGCCGGCCCGCGACGTTGGGGAAGCGCATCTCCAGCAGCGCCGCCGTGTCGCTAGGCCCTTCACAGATGTAGAGAGGGGAAATACCGTCGCCGGCCGTCGAGGGATGAAACAGCCCTTCACGGCCGCCCTGCACGGCAAACTTGAATCCGTTCGGCCGGCGCAGCCGGACGCCCAGCACGACACCGCAGGCGTCCTTCATCGGGAAGGACCAAGCCCGGTGTTCCGCCGACCAGCCGATGCCCAGCTGACACAGGCTCGTCACCGACAGACCGAGGGAGACGGCGAACTGGTGCAACCGGCCGGGGTCAACGGCCCGCTGAAACTCATCCGCAAGCCGTCCCAGGTCCGGGCCGCCGCCGGTCGCCAGGGGAACATGGCCCACGCGCAGCCGCTCCGGCCGCCAGGGGGCGGCCTTCAGTCGGTGTAGCCAGCCCGCTTCGCCGCAGCGCTTGGCGGCTTCGGTGCGGGCGCAGATAGCGGCCGTGGGATCGTCGTCGGGGCCTGCGTAAAGGCACCAGTCCGCTCGGCCGCACACCCGGCAGGGATGCGTCCGGCTGACTCGCCGCCACTGACCACGTGTTGTCATCGCTGCTTTCCCCCCATCCGTGTGGGGCACCCGGCCGCAAGCCAGGCGTCAACGGCGGAGCGGTGAAAACGCACCAGTTTGCCGATGCGCAGTTTGCCAGGGATTGCGTTGACGTCGGCCATGCGCCAAACGTGCCGCGTCGAGCATTGCAGAAGACCGGCAAGCTGCTCGACGGTGTACGTTGCGCTTTCGAGTTTCGCAGCGGCTTCCAGGGCCGGCGGCGTAGGAGAAGTGGTCATTGAGGAGACTCCTGTAACAGTGTCGATTGCTGGCGGCGCAGTTGCCGCCTGACACTAGGAGTCTATGACTGTAGTGGAGGGTATAGGTGCCAATAGGTGGGGATAGGTGCGCACTTTTTCCAGCTATTCGGGGATCCGGTTGGTCGTCAGTTCTTTGGCAGCCTTTGTCCCTTCGGGCGTGAGCCAGATGCCTCCGTTCGGCCCCTTCTTACTGCGCACGAAACCGCGGCGTGCCAACGATGTGACAGCATGGGCGTAGGAACTTGGCTTGCATTGCGGGTCAGCCTTGTGGGCCGCCTGTGGTCGGGAAACGCGCCGGTGCTGGCCCTCCGCATTCAGCAGCAGCAAGGCCTTTAGAATTTCTGTTTCACGGTCGCCCGGCCCCGATCGGTCGTCGGCTTGCTCGGCGGTTGGCACCTGCACGCCACCGCTCTCCTCCACCGGGAAGCAGTGGCACAGGTTGCGTTTCCACGCCTCATGTCCGATCCAGTGAACGGTGCATCCGTCCGGGACTTGCCCGAACTCGCGGAACACCTTCTCGACGTGGGGTATGTAGTCTCGCGGTAGGGGAGGAGCTGCGTGGGGGCAAACGCTTGGCGCGTCGCCGTGGACCACCCGGCACGACGCCGGATAGATTGGAATAGGCGAGTTTCCGGGCATTATTTCAAGGTAATCGAGGGTCAGGAGGGGATAGGCCCGCAAGTCCTTGGCCTCGATTCTGGGTGGAAGGGCCGAAGGCCGCAGTCCTTCGAGGACGTTGACCACGTCATGCAAGGATAATTCGTTTGCAAATTCGAGGGAGCAGCAAAGCTCCTTGCAGAGATCGGCGCGCGCTCGGCGAGCGTTCTGTGCCGTCAAGCCCGTTCCGTCGAATGCGCGGTCGCAGAGCAGCGTCAGCCGGTCGATCCCAGGCATCGCCTTCTTATCGGGCCGAAAAGCGTCCCCGCCAGCCTCCAGGTCATTCACCAAGCGGCAGAGTGTATACGGAGTGCTTTCGTCGCGTTTTCCAGAGCGCGCGATGATGCTTACCCCATCATGCGTTTACTTCTCGAAAGGTAAGGATGCCGGAACCTTGTCAAGCCCGTCCTTCTGGTAGCCGGTGAAAAGCGTTGCCGCCTCTGTGTCATCCCACTTTCCCATGAACTCCTTCACAAAAGCCGTCCGCATTTCTGCGGGCACGGAGCCGTTGCGTGCCATCATGAGGGCGATGTCCGCGACGACCTCTGGACCAACTTTCAAGTCACTCATTGCCTCCCTTTCGGGCAGAGGCATTTTGCCAATCAGTGCCATAAAGAACAGCGTCTCCGCCTTGTGTATATCGTCGGGCTTGGCCGCCAGGTACGCCTTCATGCTCGGTATGTAGCCCTTGGCCGTGTCGTCCTGCTTCTCCACCCCCTCAGCAACGTAAGCCTTCGAGGACGGCGGCAGGTTGATGAACAGCAGTCTTCTCCACTCCATCCTATATACCTTCTCGTGGTCCCTATCGTCGGAGGCTTTCTTGACGATGGTGCTCGCAACCACGCCGTAGTAAGCGCTCGCGGTGTCAGTTGGCGCGTACGCGCGCATCAACGTGATGTCGCCTGCGTCCTCCTGTTCCTTCGCCACCGTCAGCTTCTTCGATTCGTCCGGGCGGGGGACGTAACCGACCTTGTTCAGCACGATCGTGTAATCCCCGGCCGGCACCTCCTTTAGCGTGAATTGTCCGTCGGTGTCCGTGATCACCATGATGTCAAGGATCTTCCCATCCCCGTTTCGCACCTGCACCCTAACGCCCGAGATCCCGTTGGGCGGGCTCTTTCCCTCGTCACGCACGGTGCCGGTGATCAAGCCGGCATGGGCGGCAGGGGACGTTGCCAAAATGGCCGGGAGAGCGAAAGCGACGGCCGAAACCACCCATCTGCAGCGCATTTGAGACCTCCTAGTGAGCTTCCTCGAATGTGAACTGAACTTGCCGGACCAGCGACTCCCAGTCGTTCGCTTCCAGTTTCTTCCCTTCGTTGCCGAAGAGGATCGAGAACGGAACGGATCGGAACGCCTCGATCTCGTTCGTCTGCCAGACGAGCGTTGCCACCTCCTTCTGCGGCTTATCCCAGTTGTGGGCGGGGACCCACTGCTTAGTCCCTGGAAAGCGCACCTTAAGAAGCTGGACTGCGGGAACATGCTCGATCTTCGCTTCAATCTCTAGACCGGAGGGGAACCGCTTGCCGACTAGCAGTTCATACTCACCCTCGCAGAACTTCGGATTGCTAGTCTGTAGAGAGCGCTTCCCGACGGCGATCGCCGACCAAGCGTGGACCGGGAAGGTTGAGGAGAACGGGCGCGTTTGCGGCCATAGGCCCGAGGTCGCTTCTCCGCTGAGCCTAACTTCGCAGTTCCCCGGCTTGACGGCCGTGACCGACACCCGCTCCTCCGCAGGGGCATTGGGCGCGAGCGCGGGAACCTGCTTCACGGTCAGCGGGCCGACTTGGATGAAGCCTGGCGGGTCGGCCCTCAGTTCTTTGAATTGGATCTCGCACTCTCCGATCGGCTTCGCGTTCCGCACGCCCATCGTGAACTTAATTGGTTCATCACCGACAAGAATATTGACTGGCTCAGAGGCCGTGATAGGTTCGACTTCGGGGCCCAACAGCCAGCCGGAGGCGTCCCGGATCTCCTTCAGCCAGCTCAGCACGAGGAACACGACGGAAATCACCGCGATGACCCTTGCGGGGGTGAAATAGGACCACAAGGGCTTCTTGGCCTGTATGGTATCGCCGAGAACGCCTTCCCAGGCGACCGCTCCGCCCGCCGCTTTAAGGCCGCTGGCGTCGAAGAAGTCGCCGCCCTTCGCAACGAATGCGTCCCGGCTCTGCCAGGCCGTCAGGATGCGAAGCTCTCCGCTCCTGGCGTCCTTCACGACATGCGCGAAGAGGAGACCGCGGTAATCGCCGATCTTGACCGCTTGGCAGCTGAAGGCGGCAGGGGCTGTGTATTGGATCCCATAGGGGGTAATCGTGTCCGGCAGCGCGGGCGGCCTATACAGCTTCACCGCCAGCCAGTGGTAAGGTCGCGCCACGGCCGTCTGCCACAGCCACCTGATCCAGCGCCCCGCCCATTTCAGGAACCGCCAGATCAGCAGCACCGGAGTGACAGTGGCGTGCCACAGGAGCCAGCCGATCCCGCCCCCAAGCCGTTTCAACAGATCCCCGAGCCGCTTCCACATGGCAGATCACCTTGAGTTTGCATTCGCGGTGAAGGGCCCCGTCGCCCGCCGTGCGTCCGCAGGTCCCAACCGCGTTGCCGCTCTCGCCGCCGCGCACCGCCCTCACGCCTCCAGGTCGATTCCCGCTTCGTCCAGCGGCTCTTCCACGGCGTTCCGCAGCCACGCTGCGTCGAAGCCTTCCGCCGCGGCGGAGGTCGCCTCAATGCGAACCGTCACCTTCCCGCCTTCCGATTTGTCAGCCAGGTTGGCAAGTGCCTGGAACGCCTTGAATAGTTGGGAGCGGTTGGCATGGAATAGGAACGCCTTGGTGCGTGCGACGACGCCCTCGTCTTGCTTCGCGCCGTCGCTCTCGCCTGTGGGCGATGGATCGCCCACAGGCTGCCCGCCGGTCCCTCCGTCCGGCTTCGGTTCGGCCTTGTTGTCGCCCGCGTCAGGCAAGGCGGCCGGTGCGATGAGGAAGCCCGTCTCGAAATCCACTTCATCGCCTGCCAGGACCGTTCCGAAGCGGATTTTGTCTCGGCGGACCTGATATTTCCCGTCGCCGCCCAGCTGCGGCGTCGGGCCGCTCAGGTAGCCGTAGGTGCCGTCGCCTACGCCCCGGACGACCGCCGCCCGCAAGGCGTCCAACGCCGTCAGACGGGGCGGCTCTAGGAATGCGAAGAAGGCGTCTTGCACGTCGTTCAGCTTCACACCGGCCCGCGGCGGTTCCTCTGCCCCGATGGATTCACCCAGCTTCAGGCGTTCGGCGACTTTCCGCGGCGTAACGGTGCTATGCACTTTCGGGCTGCCCTGGACCGTCAGCAGCTCCATGATCCGGTCGTGCAGGCCCGTCGCCTGGAGAGGCCGGCCGCCCTTTTCCACCTTCTCAATCGACTCCTTGCCCTTCTCCATCCGGGGCAGCCAAACGGACAGGTACAGCTCCCGCATGGACGCCTCTGCGGCCGCCTCCTCGCTCCGCTTCCTCTCTTTCAGCTGGTCGAGCTGGTCCTTCGTGAGTCGGTGTTGCAGCTTGTTCGCCTCGACGCGCTCAACGGCCAGCAGGTAACGCACCGCTCGCCGCAGCGTCTCGACCGGCTTCCGCTCAGGAACGGCCAGGCCGATGGCGTTGCGGTAGGTCCGCGGCTTGTCGCCGTACTGGTAGAGCAGCTCCTCGGCGCCGCGGTCTTGGTCCGCCGGCGACAGGGAAGCGAACTCCAGCGGCAGGTAAGCGACCACAAACTGCGGTTCGCGGTCGGGGATGTCCTGGCTCTTCGCCGGCCACGCTTCCGCCGGATGCTTCGCCAGCCGCTCTTCCAGCATCTTCTTGATGCGCGTCCGCACCGGCCCGGATTCCGCCTCCTGAGCTTCTTCCCGCCCGACGGCTTGCTCGGCGTCCTCGACCAGCTTGGTGACGTTGGGGTCCTTCTTGAAGCAGTAACGGCTGCCGTCGTAGTGCAGGTACAGGCAGGTGTTCCGCAGCTTGGTCAGCACGCCCGCCGCCGTGAGGCTGTCCAATTCCGGGGTGACGGCGGCCGTCAGCAGCTCGCTTTCGCTGACGCCGGGCGGCAGCGGCTCGGCGGCGCCCTTGGCGTCCCGCTTCAGGCCGCCGAAGGAGCAGAGAAGAATGATCGTCGCCAGCCGGGCCGCGGGGCGAAGCTGGCCAGGTGGGGGTTCTCCCGGGCCAGCCGTTCATCGATGTGCCGCACACGGGCATTGGCGCCGGCGATGTCGGCCGTGATGACGGGGTCGAAGTCGTGCTGCACGCCGAGGTCGTTGAGCAGACAGTGCCGCAGTTCGGCGTCGCGCAGCAGTACGTCGCCGGGGCCGAGGATCGCGCCGGCTCCGCCGTTCCGCTTCAGGCGCGCAGGCAAACCGCCAGGAACTTCAGGGCGCCGCGCGTGCGCTGGTAGTTCTCCACGCTGGTCCAGCGCTCCTTCATGATGTCCATGAGAGCGGGGTGGAACGGGTAGGCCGAACGGATGCGATCCCGCAGCACCAGCCCTGCTTCGTCGGCCTCGCACCTCTCCCGGTCGGAGGAAGCGTAGGCGCGGCGCATGGCCGTGACGACGCCGGCGTAGGCGTCGGCGACGGCCTCGGCGGAATCGGCCGGCGGCAGCGCGCCGAGCAGCCGCCTCTGAACGATCGGCAGGACTTCGTCGCCACCCACCGGCTCGCGGAGTTGATCGACACGCGCCGCCACCTTGTCGAGTTCTTCGAGCAGGGCGATGTTGCTGAACGCCTCGCGGTTGAAGGAGGTCAGGGAGTAGACGAGGACGGCGTTGCGGCTGTTGGCGACCTCAACGGTCAGGTTGTGAAAGAAATCCTTGGCCTGCCGCTGGAGCGTCGAATCGTGGACGGCCACGGCCCCGGCCCGCTCCATGTACTTGAGCACTTCGTCGAGAAGGATCAGGACAGGCCGGCCGCCCGCCCCTTCGGTCAGGAGGGCTTTCACGTCATCGCCGCCGGGGGCGACGCGGTCGCGGTCCAGCGAGGCCACGAGGGGGTAGGCGCGTTCCGGGTCGATCTGCCAGGCCAGCCAGCCCCACATCGTTTGGACCGTCCGGCCGCCGCCGACCGGCTTGCCGGTCGTGCCGAACTTCTCACCGTCGAAGACGGCGATGGCCACGGGGCCAGGGTCGGTCAGGCCGGCGGCCTCGGGCAGCCCGTTGAGGGCCTTGCGGTCGCGGGCCGCGTGCAGGAGGGCAGCGAGGGTGTGCGACTTGCCGCCGCCGAAGGGGGAGCGCAGCTTGAGCACGCGGTTGTAACCCTTGCGGCCGGCCAGGGAGGCGAGGACTTCGTCGAGCAACTTGCGCAGCTCGGCCGTAAGGTAGGTGGCCCGGAAGAATGCCGCCGGGTCGCGGTAGACGGCGGGAATGTCGGGGTCGCCGGCGGCGACGGCCCCGAGGTCGATGGCAAACGTGGATTCGGTCAGCGCGCCGGTTTCCACGTCGTCGTGCAGCTTGACGCAATCGGTCCAGGGCCGGAGGATGTGGGTGTTCATGGGTGCGGTTTGTTGCGTAACAAGGGTCGGTCGTGCGCGTCGATGAGGTTTTTCCAGTTGGCCAGCAGCTTGCCGAGCGCCGCCTGCTCCTTCGGCGTGGTGGTGACGACGGCCGGTGCCTCTGCCTCCGGTGCGCCCTTCAGGCCCGCACCGGCAAGGGTGTGGGCGACGACGCGCATGCCCTCACGGTCGGGGTCGGTTTCGTCAAGGAAGCGCGGCAAGGTGCGCGGCTCGTTCTCGATCAGCCAAAGGATGCGGTGCAACACGTCGATGACCGGGGCCGGCTTGGTCGGATCGGGCGTCAGCCCGAGCTTGGGGTCGTCGCCGCGCTCGGTGAAGTCCCGTAGACGATACTTGTCTTTCTTCTTCTGCACAAGCGCCTTGGCGCCGGAGGAGAGGCCGTTGTCGAGTTCCACGTTGAGGCCGTAGGTGAAGACGATCGCCTCGCCAGCGGCGAGTTCGGCCGTCTTGTAGGTGAAGCGCCAGAGGACGTAGAACCGGCTGGCGCTGTCCACGGCGGTGATGCGCGTGTCGGAGACGCCGAGGATCTTCCCCAGCAGAACGTCGTGAACCAGACCCTCGACTTCCTGAAGGAAGGTTGTGGCGGGGACTTCTTCGCCGTTGGCGTACTCGACGCGCGCGTGTTGGGTGAAGGCCCGCAGCCCGGCCCCGACCGCGGCTATGATAAGGTCGGCCCCCATGATGCGCATCTTCCAGAGGGTTTCGACCCGTTCGTGGACGATTTGCTCCAGTTCGGGGCGGACCTGCTGCTCATAGCTGGCCACACCGGTGCCGTTGCGCTTGCGGCCCACGAGGAAGATGCTGGAAGCGAGCGCGGCTGCATCCATCGCCACCATCCGGGCCTTCCGTTCCGTTCTGAGCGGCCACGCTTCTAGGACGATGAACCCGGCGTTCCGTATCGAATCGACGAGGGTGGACCAAGCCAGAGTGGTTTTGTGAGCGTATACCACCACCAGCTGTCCCGCCTTTTTCAGGACGCGCGAAGTCTCGCGCAGGGCCGCCAGCATCATTTCCTCATACTGTGCGGTCGCTTTCGCCATGTCGCCGCCGTGGCGGGAGGCGAGGGCCGTGATTTCCGCCTTCTTGGGCGTCAGGTCCGCGGCGAAGTGTTCGGGGTACTGCGAGCCGAGGGCGCGCTTCAACCACACATAAAAGAAGTCCGAAACATCCGCATAGGGGATGTTGTCGTAGTATGGCGGGTCGGTAATCACGGCGTCCATGACGGCGTCGGCCCAAGGGAGGCTTAAGGCCGAACCGCGTTGGCAGTCCGCAGGCCGCTGGATGGAAGGAGCGATTTGGTCGATGACGGCCACGGTGCGCTTCAAGCGGTCTGCGGCGTTGCCAGAAGCGTTTCCAACCGGATTCAGCTCGGCGTAGTCCCAGACCATCGCAAGCGCGTGGCGGGAAAACGTGTCGCCGATGAATTCCCCGTCTGAAACCCAGCGGGTAAATGTTGAATTCCAATCGGCGAGCGTGCTCGTCAGGAGGCCTAGATAGGTTATAACCGCACGGGCACGGTCAGGGTCTAGGTCCCGACTCTTCAAGTGGTCCGCCAGGTTAGTAACAGCGCGAGCGAAACTCAGCAGACAGAGGAGTTGCCGAGGCGAGAACAAGTCGCCGAACTGCCGCATGCCGTAGCGGGTGACAGGGGACAGCCCTCGGGAATTAGGAGAAGGACGGTCGGGATTGATCGGCTCCTCCGGCGGCGTCAAACCCGTGCGCTCACAGAACGCCTTCAGGCGATCCAACAGCGGCGTTCGCTGCTCGGCCGAGATCGGTTCGGCACTAACCTCGTTTTCTGGGGCGGGTAAGTAGACTTTCCCTTTCTCTCCCTTCTGGGTGCAGACGATGGCCATCAGCTGATGCCCAAGCCGTTTCGCCATCCCTTCCGCCTGGACGTAGTCTGAAGCGGCCACCGTCGCACAGAAGGGACAAGTTGCATTCCCCCCTTTGGAGAACCCGGCAGGGTCAAATCCAAGGGAAGCCTCCGACGCAGCTTCGACCACTTCAAACCGCACGCGCTTTTGCCCCTTCGGCGCGACCATTCTCAGGGCGACGTATCGGCTCTGTTTCTTGCTCTGCTTCTTGCACAACCACGTCAGGCGGACGAGCGGCACGACGGCGCCGCAGGACGGGTTCTTGCAGCGGACGGTGCGCGTCCACAGGTAGGCCACTGGCGTGAGGAAGCCCCCCGGAAGCGTCAAGATTCCTTCCGGTTCCATGCCTGGCAGGAATCTTTCGCCGGTCATCGGTTGCGGGGGTGCGTGTGGGTCCGGGATGGGCGGGTAGAGGTCGCCGATCTCCGCCTTGACCCGCTTCAGCACCCACTCGCCCCAATGCTTCACCTCGGCGGCAAGCCCGGCCCACGTTCCACCCTTGGCCGAACCTTTTTCGGAGGGATCCAGCGGCCCGTATTTCTGCGGATAAACCAGCGTGCAAAGTTCGATGATGTGAGCGACGGGGTTCAGGTTGAGGGCGTAAGCCTCGCATCCGAGGCGAAGAGCCTCCAGCGGGATCGAACCGCCGCCCGCAAACATGTCCAGCATGCGCGGCCGCGGAGCATCGCCTTGGAGAATGTCCTCAACGGAAACTTCCACGTTGTTCTCGGCGGACAACTTGGCGGCGTGCGCCGCCAGGATGTGCGTCCGGGCCTCTTCGATCTTGCGCGGGTCGCCCGGATACTTGCAGAGTTCCGAGATGAACTCCCCCGCCATGCCCGGCGGTAAATGCGGGCGAGGGCTTCCTCAATGGACGCCAATTCTTGTGGGTCTGCGGGAGGGTTGTGGACGGTCGCCTTCGCCTGGAAGGCACCGATCGGCACGAGCGCGCCGTAGATGGCGGCCCGGCAAGCGACCAGCGGGCGGCGAGCCCACCAGAGATGCAGCGTCGAGATGTGGCCTTTTCGGAGGGATTTTTCCCGCGACGATTCCTTGCTCACGTCCTCGATGGGCAGGTAGTCCTCGATCAGTCGGCGAGCATCCCTGCTCATGTCCCAGCCCTCCTTGGCCGGGGGCGGGTCATACCGGGAAGCCAGTTGGGCGGCCATAGGAATTTCCCGCACGATCCGCCGAGTTGCCCTTGCCGCCGAGTTCGCCCTCCTCTCCTCTGTTCGCACCTGAAAGTTTACTCCGAAGGGGAGAAATGGCCAGTCTGCGGGCGCCTGTTGGATCATGCCGGAACCAGCGTTTTCGCCTCCTGAATCACCCGATCCACGGTCGCCACGGCGGTCCGTGCTTCGTCAAGAGAGACGTGCGGTTTCAACTGGTTGATCCGAAGGGCGCGGACCTCGGCGTCGCCGTCCGGAATTTCGCGCGTGACGAATAGGGCGGTGGCCAGCCGCTCCAAGTCGGCGACGCCCTTGTCGGCCAGCTTGTCGGCGGCGAAGTCCAGCTCGCGCCGGTAGGCACCGAGAATGCGCGAGGAACGCGCCCGGAAGTCGGCGCTCGCCGGGGTGGGCAGCAGGGAAGGGCCGTAAGGGTAGGGCTGCGGGCGAAGTTCCAGCAACTGGTCGGCGCAGTGCCGTCAGCTCGTCGTGCAGGTCGAACGAGTAGGGGCCGTGCTTGTACAGGATGAACTCGTAGCCGAGCGGCACGCCGAGCAGCGCCTGGAGGAAGTACGTCGCCTTTTGCAGGTGGGTCTCGCCGCACCAGCTTCTGCGCTTTCGCAACTCATCGGCCAAGGCCGTGAGAACAGCGGCCCGTTGCAGTCGGTTCATGGCGTTTCCTTCTTCCGAATCAGGCTCTCTCGCTTGTCGCGGAGCCACGCTTCGGCCTCTTTCCACTTTTCGGCGACGAAGACGAAGTCAACGGACAGGACCGGCAAATTCCGCAATACATCGGAAAGGGCGACCGCAGAAGCGATCCGACCGTCCTTCATCAGCACGGGGAAGTCGCTGACCCCCCCTCCTTGGAGGGAACCCGGTCGTGCCGGACATTCTCGGCGCCAAAGGCGGCCGCGGCCGCCTCGAAGACGGCTCGGCCGGCTTCCGGGTCCTTGGCAACGTCGTCGGGATTCCGCTCATAAAGCACTTTGAAGTGCTGCTCGACGATGCGGCGGGCCGCCTCATGGCCCTGCTTGCCGGATCCCGCGCTGCATCCAGCAGCCCCACATACACCTCATTATCCGTTCCGCGAAGGTGTAAATCGAGGTCAGTTGGGAACTTCCCGCCCGACAGCCAGGCCGCCAGAAAGTCTTTCAGGTGAATGTCGTAGACCCGGCGGTGGGTGTGGAAGTACACCTGCGTGTACATGAAGTACCTCGCCAGCATTAACGCCTCGGCGGAATGCACGCCGCCCTCTTCCACGCCGAGGGCGGGTTCCGGCACCGCCCCGCCGCAGCCGCCTGTGGGGACGGGAGGATGCGCAGGGTGTCGATCAGGCGGAAGTGGTCGAATCGGCCGTAAGCGACGCCTGTGTGATGGGAGTCGCGCAGCAGGTAATCCATGCGATCCACCCCGAAGGCGTCGCCGACAAGGATTTCCGCCAGGATTGCCTCCCATGTGGTGAAGGTCAGGTCCGTGGCTTCCCGAGGGCCGACGGCGAGTTTACACGTCCAGGGATCGGAGCGGCGGCGTCATTCCGTCCCAGATGGCCTTCATTTCGGGCGAGAGGATGATCTCCCGCGTGAGGCGTTCGTGGTTCCAGCCCGCGGGCAACAGCTCCTTCTCGGCCGCGTGGGAGAAGGGTAGGTGGCCCGTGTCGTGGCAGAGTGCGGCCATGCGAAGGACGCGGCGCCAGTAGCCCAGGGCGTCGTCGTCGCCGATTTCCGGGATGGACTGGCGGATGGGATCAGAGACGCTGTCCTTGTGCGTCACCATGTCGAAGACGCGGCCGGCCAACTCCATGACCCCCAAGGAATGCTCGAAACGCCGTGAGTCGCAGCCGGGTAGACGAGGTAGGACAGGGCCAGCTGGTGGATGTGGCGGAGGCGCTGGAACGGCCGCGAATCGAGGACCTTGCGCTCGTCCGAGTTCAGGCGGACGAACACATGGATGGGGTCGCGGATTTCGTGAAGGTGTTTCGCCATCCGTATCATCCCGTGGGCAGGGCCGCCGCGGCGAGGGCGTCGGCTGGGAACTCGAAGACGCGGATCGCCACGATCTCCCGCTTTGCGTAGTCGAGCTTTGCCGCCGGGTCATGCACCCGCAACGGCTTATCCTTGCCCGTCAGCGGGTCCCAGACGACGTACAGCCAGTAGGTCTCGCGAAGCTGCTGCGCCTTGCGCCACTCGCTGTCGGTCAACTGCATCGGCTTGTTGCGCGTGCGGCCCTTGACCTCGATCCGCCGGACCTCGATTTCGCCCGTCGCCGGGTCGCGGACCCGGTGGGCACGGATGTCGAAGCCGAGCTTCTGCGAACCGACCCGCTCGATCCGCTCGCCCGGGAAGCCCTCGGCGACCAGTCGTCGACCACGCATCCTCGGCCGCCACTCCTTTCGCTTCCGCAGCTCGGTGTCCGGCTCGCCTGCCAGTGCCGCCAGTTGGTCGGCGGCTTCAGCGCCGGCGGCCAGCACCAGTGCCGTGGCGACGTGCTGCACCGGCCCCGTGCGGGCGATCTCCAGCCGGTCCAGCCCGGCCAGCGTCTTCGCGCGCGCGCTCCAGGTCGGCCAGGTCTCGCTTCGCTTCGTCGGCGGCCAGCTTGTACTCGGGTTTGCTCGCTGCTTCCCCGGCAGGCCCATGTACCGCTCCTGGGCCCTGTTGATCCGCGCCGTGAACGACCGCTCCAGGTATTCGCGGACGATGCGGGCGAATTGCTCCCGCTCCTCCTGGCAGCGGTTGCGACATTCGAGCTGATAGGTGCTCTTGAGGAAGTCGGCGGCCGGCTGCGGGTCGACCGGCTCGACGGCGGCGGGCGGGTGGGGGTGCGGCGGCAGGTCGAGCAGCACGTCGGCCGGCACCACCTCGAAGGCGCCGGCCTCCTCGCGCACGGCGACGACCTCGCCGTAAAGCGGCACTTCGCGCCCTTGGCGTCCTTGCCCCGGACGGCGATCTCGAAGAAATGCAGCCGATACGGCGCGGCGGCCCTGGATCGACGTACACGGCCACGCCGCCCGAAGCGCCGCGAGCCGCTCGTTCAGCTTCTCGTCAACGGCCGCGTAGAGCGGGTGGCCCGGCCCCATCAGGACGGCGTCGACGTGGGCCGTTTCCTCCAGGTGTTCCTTGTGGAAGGTGACCTTGCGATAGCTGCTCTCCGCCTTGCCGAGCTTGCGAACGGCCTGGAGCCGTTCGGAGCGCAAGTCGGCCAGGACGTGCTCGATCCGCCACAGCCCGTCGGCCCGCGGCTCGACCCGCAGGCCAACTTCGCGGGCGGCGTTGAGGAAGTAGCCCTCGACGTAGCGCGGCATCAGCCGCTTCTCTTCGATCTCCAGGTTGCGCCGCTGGAAGCCGGAGAAATCGACGTTGGCGCGGGCCAGGGCGATGCCAGTCGCCTGCTCGTACTCTTGAGCCGGTCGGGGTCGATCCGGTCGATCTGGTTCGATGTATTCGTCCAGCCGGCGCGGGTCGTAGGCGGCCTCGCGGAGCATCTCGGGCAGGTTGACGTCGTTGAGGGAGAGCACCTCGCCGATCACGTCGAAGACGCGGCCTTCCAGCGCGTCCCGCATCTGGTCCAGCTTCTGCAGCAGCCGGTGCAAGGATGCGGCCCTCGATGATCGGCTGGCCGTCCTCGGACTCCGTGGCGACGAAGTTGAAGGCGTAGACGTCGTGCTTCTGGCCGATGCGGTGGATGCGGCCGAGGCGCTGCTCCAGCCGCGTCGGATTCCACGGCAGGTCGTAGTTGATCATCAGGTGGCAGAACTGGAGGTTGATCCCTTCGCCGGCCGCCTCCGTCGCCACGCAGACCTGAGCCTGGGTGCGGAACTCCTCCTGCGACTTGCTTCCGCTCGTGCGGGTTCATGCCGCCGTGGATTTCGCAGGTGGAGTAGCCCCACTTTCCAGGTGGCTCTTTCAGGTACGTCAGCGTGTCGCGGTGCTCGGTGAAGATCAGCAGCTTGCCGCGGCCGTCCTTCAGTTCAGCGAACTGCGGCCGTTTGGAGGCACTCCTTCAGAGCTGGCGAGTTTCGAGTCGCCGGCGCCTCGCGCACCCGGCGGGCCTGCTCCACCAGATCCTGCAGCGCGGCAATCTCGGCTTGGAGCTGGTCGAGTTCGGCCGCAGCGGTGAATTCGTCGATGAGCGATTCGCGGTCGGCATCGTCCAGGTCGTCCTCGTCCTGCTCTGCGTCGACCAGCCGCCCCTGAAGAGCCGCCAACCGTTTCGCCCGCTGGGCGGGGGGCAAGTCCCTCCAGTTCGTCGAGCAGGTCCTGCTGCTTCTCCAACCGCCGCTTGAGCGATTCGTGGATGGCGCAGGTCGAACTGGCCAGCCGGCGCTGGAGGACCGTCCGGGCCAGGGCGGCGCTGGCCTTGCGCCGCCCGGCTTGGTTGGGCAGGAACTGGTTGATGTAGTCGGTGACGGCTTTGTACAGGGCGTACTCCTCGCTGTTGAGGCGGAAGGGGACGGTGATAGCGTGGCGGTCGGGAAACAGCCGATGGCCATCGAGGTCCCTCAGGTCTTCCTTGAGCCGCCGAAGCGCCCAAGGGCAATCCTCGCCGAGCCGGAAGACGTCCTTGCGGATGTCGTCGGCCTTTTTGCCGAGGCGGTGCGGCTCGGGGAACAGGTCGGGGTCGATCAGGCGGAGGAAGTGGGCGAAGCGGTCCTCGTCGCCGTGGTGGGGCGTCGCCGTCAGCAGCAAGACGTGGTCGGCGTCTGCCGTCAGGCGCTCGGCCAGTTGGTAACGCTTCGTTTCAGCTACCTCTCGGCGCGGCCGGACTGCGCCTTGGTGTAGGCGGAGCACTTGTGGGCTTCGTCGATGATGACGAGGTCCCAGTGCTGCTGCCAGACGCGCTCGCGGACGTCGTCCTGCTTGGCGTAGTCGATCGAGGCGATGACCTGGGTCGCCCGCTGCCAGGGGTTGACGAGCTGCTGCTGATCGACGGCGGCGAAGATGATGTCGAACGTCTCGCCGAACCAGCGCAGCAGTTCGTCCTGCCATTGGATCGTCAGCGGCGCCGGGCAGAGGATCAGCACTCGCTCGATGGCCTCGCGGAGCTTCATTTCCTTGATCAGCAGTCCGGCCATGATCGTCTTGCCCGCGCCGGGGTCGTCGGCCAGCAGGAAACGCAGGCGGGGCTGCGGCAGCATCTTCTGGTAAACGGCCTCGATCTGGTGCGGAAGGGTGCGGATGCCGGAGAGGCTGACGGCGAACTGCCGGTCGTGGGCGTAGGCCAGCCGAATGCGGGCGGATTCGACCAGCAGATGGAGCTTGGCCGGATCGACGGTGCGAACCGCCGCCGCGCCCGCCAGGTCGGCGCTGGCCAGAGCGGCGGCCTCCGCAGGGGACAAAACCGTTTCTTCAAGGGTTCCGTCGGGGAGGCGCACGCGACACTCGAAACCGTTCGCCCCGTCCAAGCCGAGGGGCCGGGCGTCTTCAAGCGTAACCAGCGTGTCGAAATGGCCGGGTAGGGAAACCTGGCGGCCTGCCACGGGTGTCAGACGATGTGTCGCCATAAATGCCGACTCTGAAGCCTGCCCAGCCGCTCGGCCGGCCGGCGACAAAGGCGGATCGCGCGGGGTGAGCGGAACGGTTGAAGCGCTTGTCGAACAGGGGGGTGGGTAACAGATGAGCAGTTTACCACCCCGCACGACTTGAGGATAGTAGCCGGGCGACCGAATCGACGGGTAGCTCGGTAGTCAGCGTTCGCGTTTAGCGAGCCGGTCGGGATGGGCCGGCTCGCCATATTCGGACGTGGCAGGCGCGACTGTTTGCGGTCCCAGGATCTTCCCGAAAGGGAACCGGGCCGGCTACCCGTTGAGGGCGACCGCCCATACGAAAAACCCCTGCCAGCATCTGGTAGGGCCGTCCCGCCCAGTGTAGACTCCCAGGTGGAGCGATCCGGCACCGGGCCGGTCGCCGTCGCCCCCGTCACCGGAGAGGCCAACACGAGACGCATCCGCAGGGACGGCCGCGGCGACAACTTGTTGCGTGTGACAAGCTCTGCTTCCACAGAAACCGCCAACCTGGGCTTCGGCCCTTGTATTCAGCAAAAGCAGTGCCTTGAGCCACGCACCGCAAGGGGCATCGGGCCGGGTGCTGTTCGATCATGCCCCTTGCGGGGGCCTCTGGAGCGGCCTCGTGTCCGGCGACTCCGTTTCTTTTCCCCCCTTGGCGGCACCCATGACCCGATTCCTCGGCCCCGCATACAAATCCCAGCCTCGGAAATCGGACTACAGGGTGAGAAATAAGGTCAATTGTCCCAAGAGTGGTGACCAGCCGACGGTCCACACGGCACCAGCTACATGCGGGGCGCATGTCGCCGCAGCCAGGGCCGCTGCCTATACGCGCCCATGCGCACTGATTTGCTGCGGGGGGATGAGGTCAGGTTCGAGCCTCCAGGGGACAGCAACATGAAGGAGACCACGCCACAGGATCGGGCGACGGAAATCGTCACGCCGTTGGTCCCGCCAGACGCCGAAGAGCGGGTGACTCGCTCGTACAAGCAATGGAACCAGATCGTCAGGGATCACATTCGCAGCGAGACAGGTCTGCGGTTGTCAGACGGCGACAGCCGCTTCTCGATTCCAGTCAAGGTTGACCAGGGGTTCCCTGTGCCACTGGCCGCGCTCATCGACGACTACCCTGATCCGGTGGTCTGGAGGCTGGTCATCGGTCAGCCGAAGCTGGGCGCACTCGCGGACGGCCTGGCGTTTCTGCTCCGAAGCTGGGACAGGTTGGAGGCATGGCCTTCCTTGCCGCCTACGGCCCGGAACGGCCGGCCGACCCTGGAGAGCTGTTTGACGATCGCTTTGTCCCTGCAGCAAGCCGCCATAACCGAGCAGATTCGCCAGCAGATCCAGAAAATCCACGAAGACATCCTTGGAGCCTATCAGCGCGCCGCCGCACGGGCCATGCGTCACCCTCTACTGGCTCCCAATTGCGATGGTTGCGGCCATGCTGGACGTGAGCATCGAAGACCTCACGGTGGTGGTGCTGATCCACGAGTTGTCTCACGGCTACACGCACCTCGGAAGGGACATCGACGGCGCCCAATGGGACGACAGCGCCTTCGGCAAAAGCGCCCGGAGGTCATTGAGGGCATCGCCCAGTTCTACACGGAGGTTGTCACCGCTGCATTGGGATCTCGCGCACGGGCCTGCCCGCCGCATACGGCAGTCTGCTCAAGCTCCAGAGCGGCCCATATCTTGCCCATCAAGACTGGCTGAAGGGGGACAGGTGGCGAAGGGGTGAAACAGTTCGTTTCGCTTTGATTGCAGCACGGAGTCACGGGCCTACCGACTACGTAGCTTGGCGACAGCTGATGGACATGACGAGTCGCAACCTGACGTAGAGGCTCCTTATTGAAGACTATTGGCCGCTCTGTCCCGGACAACGGACAACGGCCGCTATGCCGGCGCGTGTGTAGTTGACCGGGGACATGGGGAGTAGTTGCCAGACAATCTGAAAGCGTTTCGAGGCGCGGTCGGATAGGAGGACGGCATGTACGACCTGATCGGCGACATCCACGGCCACGCCGACGCACTCGTTCGGCTGCTGGACGCCCTCGGCTACCGGAAAACGCGGGGTGTGCACGGGCATCCCGAGCGCCGCGTAATCTTCCTCGGCGACTTCATCGACCGCGGCCCGAAAATCCGGGAGGCGCTGGAAATCGTCCGGCCAATGATCGAGGAGGGAAAGGCGCTGGCCGTCATGGGGAACCACGAACTGAACACCCTCGCCTACCACACGGAAGACCCGGAACGCCCCGGCGAGTTCCTTCGCCCCCACATACCCAAGAATGCGACACAGCGACTCCAAACCGCCGAGCAGCTGACGCCCGCCGAACTGGCGGGATACCTAACGTGGTTCCGGACTCTGCCGCTGTGGCTGGACCTGGACGGCCTCCGCGTCGTTCACGCCTGCTGGGACGAGCGGGCCGTCGCCGCCATCGCCCCGGCTCTGGACGGGCGGGGAGGGGTCACGAATGGATTCTTGCAGTCCGCCTGCAGGAAGGGAAACGCCCTCTTCACCGCGGTCGAAGTCGTCCTCAAGGGCAAGGAAGCACCGCTGCCGGAAGGCATGACGTTCCCCGACGGGGACGGGAGCGTTCGCACCGAGATGCGGACGCGCTGGTACCTGTCGCCCCGCGGGCAGACCTACCGGACCTACGCCCTCCAGTCCGACGAGGTCGTCTGCGACTTGCCGCTGGCGCAATCCGTCATCGACCAGGCCGCCCCGTACCCCGCGACGGCGAAGCCCGTGTTCGTCGGCCACTACTGGCTTTCGGCCCCGCGGCCCGAAATCCTGGCCGACAACGTGGCGTGCCTGGACTACAGCGTCGCCAAGGGTGAATTCCTGTGCGCCTACCGATGGCAGGGTGAGCAGACGTTGAGCACTGACAACTTTGTTTGGGTGGGCGCGAAGAACTAGCCGGATAAGGTATATGGCGTGACAATCGTAATCCGACAAGAAGCTGGCGAGGAACGCAGGATCAGCTGGCTCTCCGGCCGGCGGCCGCTTGGTCGGGGATCAAGGGCGTCGTCTCACAGCGATAATCGTACTGCGCTATCAGAACCCGAACCCTCTCATCCACGCAGGGCGGTCGCCGCGCAGGTCACCACGCCCGAACGCGAACACCGCCTCGAAGCCGGGAACCGGCGGCGGCCCCTCCGCATGGAACGCCAGTGCCAGGGCGTCGGCGTAGTCGGGCGACTTCACGCCGCGGGCGCGCATGTGGTCCTTCGATTCCAGCTTGATCTTGCCCTTCTCCGTCCGCTCGGCCAGCGGCAGCGACAGGTCGGCGATCAGCTCCGGGCAGTCGGGCAGCGAAATCATCGTCTCCGGCAGGTGGCGGACGCCCTTCTCCCTGAACTCGAAGGCCCGCTCGAACCGCCCGCGCAGCTTCCACCACATTTCCGCCCGGAGGTTTAAGCACTTCTCCGCGCTCGTCTGACCGTCAGGCCAAACGTCATTGCCCGGCGACTCGCCGAACAGGACGGCCAGCGCCTCGAAGGGTAGTCGGTCCTCTGCGGTGTCCCACGTCCCCTTCACGCCGGCCCCGACGCCGCCCGCGTCGTAGGCCACGACCGTCACCCCCAACCGGGCCGCCGCGTCGCGGGCGCGCCAGGCCGTCTCGGTCGTGTTGCATTTGCCCCAGGCGACCGGCGGGCGCACCACGGGGCCGGCGCGGGCGACCAGCACCGACTTCGCCGACCCCTCCCCGCCCACGTCCAGGCCGGCGACGGTCGGGGAGCCGGCGGGCAGCGGCAGGCCCACGGCGGCGCGAACCCAGGCGGCTGGGATGCACACGCCCTCCAGGGACGCCGTGTAGTCGATGTCCACTTCCTGCGCCAGCGTCACCGGGTCGCAGCGGCGCTTCTGCTCCTCGTACCATGCCTCACCCTTGCGGGGGTCGTCCCGCCAGTGGAAGGTGAACACCGGCGTCTTGCCCGAATGGCGCTTCGTGCAGAAGGGGTTGCCCTGCCCGTTCGGCGTCGAAACGTCGATGCGGACGTTCGTGGTCTGCGACAAGGCCCGGTCCACCGATTGGGGGCGCTCCAGGAACGCGGCCTCGTCGATGAAGTAGGCCGACTTCCGACCGCCGCGGCCGATCTCGTCACCGCCCTCCCCCGTGATCGTTCCTTCCGTATCGGGGTTGATGAGCCGCGCGTGGTTGTCGTGTTCGCGCCGGTCGAAGCCGTCCGGCAGCATCCATTCCGGCAGGCGGTAGAGCAGGAAGCGGACCTTCTCGAAGATCGAATCGGGGTCGCCCAGCCGGTCCACCAGCTCCAGCTTCCGGCTGCCGAACCCGATAGAGTGGCCGGGGCGGAACAGCCAGCGGTGCAGCGCGAACGCGCAGCACAGGTACGTCACGCCCATGTCGCGCGACTTCTCGACAAGGCCGCCCTCCTGACGAGCCTCCCGCTCGGCCAGCCAGATCAGGAATTCTTCCTGCTTGTGAAAGAGGTCGAAGGGGACGACGGGCGTGGCCAGCCGGGGGTCGTAGGTCCAGCACCAGGCGTTGACCCAATGGACGGGATCACGCCGGCACAGGGCCAGTTCCAGCGGCCGGAGTTCCGGCTTCCGCTCCAGCAGCGAGCTTCGATTCAATCGCTGCCTGATACTCGCGGCGCAGCTCGTCATCGGGCATCGCCTCATACTTCTGCGTCAGCTGCTCCTGATGGACATGCTGGTGCAGGTGCAGATGCAGTTTGCCGCGCTTGCGCTCCGTCGGCGGCCGGTAACGCAGGTTGAGGAAGTACATCATCAGCCGGTCGGACTTGGCCCTGGCCCGCCGCCGTGCCACGTCCTCCATCTCGTCCGCCGCGTCCTCGCCGGCGACGTTGAAGGCGGCGGCGAAGTCCAGGTCGGAGTTGAGGCGCTCGTAGACCGTGGTTCGGCCCACCTTCGCCTTCTTGGCGGCCCGGCCGACCACGCCGCTGGCGGCGAACTCCTTGAGGAATGCCGGCGCCCAATCCTCGCCGTTCGGCCGAACGGGTGTTCGGTTTGTTCGGGTTCGCGCCGGCTTCTTTGGACTCGTGGCCATACTCTGATCCCTACCTGCGGGCCGCGTAGCCTGCAACAGACAGCCGGTTCATCACCACGGCGTCACTGCGCCCTGCGCTACGCCACGCCCCGCAGCCTCGTGCGTGTTTCGTCGGCCACGGTGCGCCGGGGCAGCCACTCCCTCCGATCCGGCGGCCCCCACGGCGTCATTACACCCCCACGCCGCGAACCGTCTTTGCCTCGATGTCACCCCTTCGGGCTTGCCTGCTGTGATTGTAGCGCGTCCGTACCCTGTCCAGCGGCCTCCCCGTCGGCTCGTCCGGTCGGCGGCGTGAGCAGCATTGCGGCGAGCCTGGCGCGGTCTTCAGGCGGCAAGGCGAACAGCGCCGCGGCAAGGGCCTCGACGTTCCCGACGTGTGGGATTTCGGCCTTGCTGGTGCAAGCAGTGGTGCAAGCGGATTGCGTCGTCGGCGTATCTGCTTGATCCGAAAGAGGGTTGCGTGCGGTAGGCGCCTGAATGGGGTTCAGGAGGTCGGAGGTTCGAATCCTCTCGCCCCGACATCGCAAGGGCTGGCGTGACAATGAGTTGCGTCGGCCCTTGTCTATGCCCCTAGAATGGTTTTGCAGGAAACTCTGCAGGAAACGACGCAAGAGACCTTCGGCGGATGGTTCCACCGATGGCTCGCTGAGCAAGCTGACCGGCTTACCCGTGGAAACGGGAGGCTGCTCATGCGTCCGCATCACCCCTGGTATCGTGCCGCGAACGGCTCGTGGTACGTCGAGATCAACGGCGAGCAGAACCTGCTCGGCAAGCACCCCGAGGGTGTACCGCCGCCCCGCAAACGTAAACGGGGCGATCCGCCGCCCCGCCCCCCTCAAGAAATCGAGCAGGCGTACTTCCGCCTGATGGCCACCGCCGACCGCAAGTTGCCCGCGGCGGAAACGCTCCGCGTTTGCCAGGTCTGCGACCTGTTCCTCGACTACTCGCAGCAGCACCACGAATCCGCCACCTACCGCGGCTACAAGGACTTCCTCCAGGACTTCTGCCAGATGTACGGCTCGCTCCTGGGCCGCGATCTCAAGCCGCTGCACGTCACCCGCTGGCTCGATGCCCACCCCGGCTGGAATGGTGCCCGACGCAACGCCGTTGTCGCGGTCAAGCGAGCCTTCAACTGGGCAGACGCCGAGGGATTGCTCCAGCCGAACCCGATCAAGGCGGTGAAGAAGCCGCCCCAGCATCGCCGCGACCGCGTCCTGACGCCCCAGGAGCGCCGGGAGATCCTGGCCACGATCAGGGACCAGCCGTTCCGCGACTTCGTGCTGGCGATGATGGAGACGGGTGCCCGGCCCGGCGAGGTGCGGAAGGTGACCGCCGCCAACGTCAACCTCGAACTGGGCATTTGGGTGTTCAAGGAACACAAGACCGCGAAGCGAACCGGCAAGCAGCGGATCATCTATCTCAACGCCGCGATGGTTGAGCTGACGCGGAAGCTCGTTGAGAAGCACCCCGTGGGGCCGCTGTTCCGCGGGCCGAGGAACAAGCTGGGGTTCAGCCGCAATGGCGTCCGCTGCCGGTTCAGGCGGCTCCGAGAAAAATTGCCCCACTTGAAGGGGGTGATTTCTTACACCGCACGCCACTCGTTCGCCACCCAGGCCCTGGTCAACGGCGTCGGCATCGCCCAGGTCGCCGAGCTGATGGGGCACGTGAACACCAGCATGGTGAGCGAGCATTACGCCCATCTGGCCGGGAACGTCCAGCACATGCGGGAGGTGGCGAAGAAGGCCGCAGGCAATAGCTGATCGTATACGCAAGACGAGGGGAGGGGCCGGCCAGGGACGCCGGCCCTCTTCCGTTCACGGACGGTTTGCCAGGTCGAGAGGATCAATGCCCCGCAGCGGGAGCGAAGACGATCAGTTCTCTGAGCCAATCGTCACGATTTCATGTTCGGCCCTGATGATCGAACGGAAGCCTGTATCGGCGGCGGCGTAGTCTGCCACATCGACGCGGAAGGGGAGATCGGATTCCGAAAACGCCCTTCGCAGGGCAATCAGGTCATCCAGCCTCAGTGGTTTTTCAGAAATCACCGCTAGATCAAGGTCCGAGAAGGGCTTGAAGTTTCTGCCGTGGACCCGTGATCCAAAGGCCCAGACCGGGTAGCCGGGCAGGTTCTTCTGCAAAATACGGCGAACTAATTGGAGTTCGGCAAGAGTCAGCTTCACGAGGAACCCCGCTCCAGTTCACGCAGGAGGAACCTTGCCTTGTCGAGGAATCCAGGGAGCACCGAGGCGATTTGCTCCGCCTTGGCTTCATCGTAGGTGTGGGACGTGATGTTCCGCATGTCGCGGAACCGGAACCACGGAACCGGGTCGTCGATGAATCCCTTTTCCGCGCCGATCCGCATCAACTCCCGAAAGGAGAGGCGATCCACCTCGGCGGCAGAGAGGATTTCCTTCAGGCGCCGCCGCAGCATCCTGACGGAAAGTTCAAACGTATACTCGAACGCCTGAATGGCCGCCGCCCTGAACTGCCGGGCAAGCGAGGGATCGCCTGCGGCAAGATCCGAAGCGCCGTATTCGAGGCTGGCGGCAAGCTGTTCAATCGCTTTTGCGAGCGGGTCCAAGTACAACATCATTTCTGCCTGTTTCGCACACACTATAGCGGTTGCGAGACCTGATGCAACTAAAGGAAGGAAACGCACCGGCCCCACCTGTGTTCCTGACAGGCAGGGCCGGGCTGAGTAAGCCTCTCGGCTTACCCGTGGTTCAATTGGATGTGCTTGAGCGGCGGGATTTGCGGCTGGACTTCGTGAAGGCACGCAGCCAGAAAAGCACCGAGATCGCGCTCCTCGATCCTGATGCAGCCGCGTCTGCCCTTGCCGCCGAAGCGGTAATGCTTGAGCAACCCTTGTGCGCACCATTCGTACACGAGTGAATCCGATACGCCGACGCGCTCGGCAACCTGTTTCGGGGTGAGCATGGTCTCATCCTCCCATGCCCACGCCGACCAGCGCGCCGGTGACTGAAGCCTCCAGCATCGCCCGACGCCGGGGCCTCATGGCCGCGAGTTCCTGGAAGTACGCAAAAACGGCGTCCCGCGGGTCCAGCTCGTAGGAGGCCGCAAGATCAATCGCTGCCTGGGCGCATCGCATGAATGCCGTGTCTTCAACAGATGCCCGCTCGTCCGGCGACCTCGGTGCTGTCCGCAACACCTCCAGCACGGCGGAATGCGTTGCCCGCCTGTCCGCAAGGCGCGAGCAGCGCCGCCGCGTTGAGAGCGGCACGTTCGCATTCAGCTTATAGTGGACCCCGAAAGCTGGACCACCAGCTAAGCTACTGTGGTGGTCCAGGAAAGGGGGAACGATGGCAGGCAAGCGCAAGCAGCACACGGCGACACTCAAGGCTCAGGTCGCCTTGGCCGCCCTCAAGGCCGACAAAACCGTCAACGAGCTGGCGAGCCAGTACGAGGTCCACCCGACCCTGATCCACGCCTGGAAGAAGCAACTGCTCGCCGGCGCCGATCAGGTCTTCAGCAACGGCGCCAAGGCAGCCACGGGCAACAGCGAGGCCGAGAAGGCGGAGTTGTTCGAGCAGATCGGCCGCCTCAAGATGGAGCTGGAGTGGCTCAAAAAAACTAGGACGGCAAACTCCACTGGGGATTCATCGAGGTGCGTATAATGGAGGTAGGAACATCCCCGAGGCGGATTGCCATGCGTACCCGACCCCGTCCACGCCCCACCCGCGCAGACCCTCACGCCCGTCCTGACGAACTGCCCGGTCTGCCAACGCCGCCTCTGCGCCGACTACGCTAACTTCCGCACTGTCAGCACCCTGGACGCCGTCACCCGCCTGACCGTCCAGGTGCGACGCTGCCACAACCCGGCCTGCAGCCGCTACCGCCGCCCCTATCGCCCCGAGGCGGAGCCGCACTTCGCGCTGCCGCACCACGAGTTCGGACTGGACGTCCTCGCCCTGGTCGGACGGCTGCGCCACGCCGAACACCGCAGCGTTCCGGAGATCCACCGGGAACTCACCCGACGCGGCGTGGCCGTCGCCGAGCGTTCCGTCCTCAACCTCCTGGACCGATACGACGAACTGCGAGCGTTGGCGGCGGCCGATCCCCAACGGCTGCGGCGTTTGTTGCAGGGTCAGCAGCGGGTGGTGTTGGCCATCGACGGCTTGCAACCCGACGTCGGCCACGAGGTGCTGTGGGTGCTGCGCGACTGCCTGTCCGGCGAGATCCTCCTGGCCAAAAGCCTGCTGTCGGCCACGGCCAAGGATCTGGCGGCGTTGCTGACCGAGGTGCGTGAGGCGTCGCCCGTGCCTGTCACGGGGGTGATCTCCGACGGCCAGGAGTCGATCCGCAAGGCCGTGGCGCAAGCCCTGCCCGAGGCGCCCCACCCGCTGTGCCAGTTCCACTACCTGCGGGAGGCGGCCCGGCCGATCCACGAGGCGGACCGCCACGCGAAAAAGGAGCTGAAAAAGCGGGTCCGGGGCGTCCGTCCGATCGAGCGGGCGGCGGAGGGCGAGGACGACGAGGAGGCGGAGATCGTGCGGGGCTACTGCGCGGCGGTGCGTTCGGCGTTGACGGACGACGGCCTGCCGCCGCTTTCGGCCTCGGGGCTCAAGCTGCACGAGCGGCTGACGCACATCGCCGAGAGCTTGGAGTGGTTATCCGATCGGCTCGGCGCCTTGCCGGGGGGCCTCGACCGGCTGCGCCGGCTGTTGGGGCGGGGGCTGGAGGAGACGGCCGCGTTGTGGCCGCCGGTGCGGGCGGCCTACCGCTGGGTGCGTCGCGTGGCCCACCTGCTGGGGAACGAGGCGAATCGGTCGGCCCGGGAGGTGCGGCGGCGGTTGGGCCGACTCGTGAGGCGGATACGCCGGGCGGCGGCCGCGGACCCCGACGCCTCGGTGCGCGCTCAACTCGCCCACTTCGCCCGGGTGACGCGGAGCTATTGGCCGGGACTATTCTGGTGCTACGGGTCGGACGACGTGCCGCGGACCAACAACGACCTGGAACACCTGTTCGGAAGTCATCGTTATCACGAGCGTCGGGCGAGTGGCCGCCGGCGGGCGTCGCCGGGCCTGGTGGTGCTGGGTTCGGTGCGCGTGGCGTCGGGTCTGGCGACGCGGCTGCGACCGGACGAGGGCCTGCGTCTTCCGGAGGGCTACGTGGAACGCTGGCGGGGACTGCGCGGCCAGTTGGAGCGGCGACGGGAGGCGCGACGACGGCAAGGGCGCTTCCGCCGCGACCCCGACCGCTATCTCAATGAACTGGAGCAACGATGTCTCCAGCTATGTTTGCCGTCCTAGTTTTTTTCTAGGATGGCAAACTTAACTTGAGAGGCCCCGAAAACGGCCTGTTCTTGAACTGGGCGGCCCAGGAAAACGCCAGAAATCGCTTGTCCGCCGAGGGTCTCAAGTTGAGTTTGCCGTCCTAGAAAAAAAAAGTCGGCTCGAGTGCCTGACGAGCTGCGGCCCTTGATCGAGGCGGGCCACGCGGAATTGAGTGTGCGGCGGCAGTGCCAACTCCTGGGGCTGAGCCGCTCCAGCCTGTACTATGAGCCGGCTGCCGAGACGACGGAGAACTTGCGGCTGATGCGCCTGCTCGACCAGGCGTACACCGCCCACCCGTTCCTCGGCAGCCGGCGACTAACGGCCTGGCTGAACGACCAGGGCGAGGCGGTCAACCGCAAGCGCGTGCAGCGACTGCTGCGGCTCATGGGGCTGGAGGCGATCTACCCCAAGCCGAAGCTGAGTGCCGCCCGGGCAGGGCATCGGCTCTACCCGTATTTGCTGCGGAACGTGCCCATCCAGAGGCCTGACCAGGTATGGAGCACGGACATCACCTATGTGCCGCTGGCCTGTGGGTTCATGTACCTGGCGGCGATCATCGACTGGTTCAGCCGCTACGTCCTGGCCTGGCGGTTGTCGAACACGCTGGACGGCTCCTTCTGTCTGGAGATGCTGGAGGAGGCGTTGGGCCGGGGGCGGCCCGAGGTGTTCAACACCGATCAGGGGGTGCAGTTCACGGCGCAGGCGTGGACGGGTCGGCGGGGGTGGCGGTGAGCATGGACGGCAAAGGGCGGTGCCTGGACAACGTGTTCGTGGAACGGCTGTGGCGGAGTGTCAAGTACGAGGACATCTACCTGTGGCGGTACGAGGGTGTGCCGGAGCTGCGGCAGGGGCTGGGGCGCTACTTCCTGTACTACAACGAGGAGCGTCTGCACCAGGCCCTGGATTACCGGACGCCAGCGGCCGTGTATCAGCAGGGGCGCGCCGGCGGAAGGTCGGCAGGGTGAAGGGGAGGCATTCTTTTTCGCACCGCACTCCCTTCACCGGGGGCGGAGGGAGTGCGGTGCGAAAAAGAATGCCGTGGAGCAGTGCCGAGGTTTCGCGACGTGGGAGAGCGGAGTTCTCCAGGATGGTAGCTAAGGAAAGCTCTTTTTTGGTCTAGACAACGGGGTCCACCATAGTCATTTGCTTCCGCCTCTTGCACGACGACCCCCACTTGGAGTAGGTTTTGTTAGAGCCTCTAAAGTATAAGGCGAGCGGCAGCAGGAATGATAGCCGTAGCCGCATTCGCCAGAATGCGGGCCGACAGCCATTCAGCCGCATTCTGGCGAATGCGGCTGCGGGTAAGGTATTTCCCGCCCCTCGCCTAAAAGCCTATCCCAAAACCACCGTCGATCATGACGATTCTCGTCAAATTGGTGATGTTTCGACGGTTTTGGGATAGGCTCTAAGAAGACGCCCCGCGCCGCAGAGGAGTCCGGCCATGTCGCTTTCCCCGGTGGAGCATCGGCTCTGTGACCTGTTCTTCAAGACGCTCATGGACGCCGTCCTGCCGCTCCAGCCGGGGACCGACCCCGAGGTGACGTTGGAGGCCCTGATCGACGCCGCCGGGCTGCTTCAGGAACATCTTCAGCGCGAGCTGGAAGAGTTGCGCGAGGAGCAGGTCCGGTGAGGCAGGTGATCTACCCATGACGACGCCGTTACGCGTGCGGGGCGCCTGTCCGCACGACTGCCCCGACACCTGCGGGATCGTCACCGAAGTCGAGGACGGCCGGGCCGTCCGCTTCGTCGGCGACCCCGACCATCCCGTAACGCGCGGCTGGCTCTGCGCCAAGGTTCGCCCCTACCTCGATCACGTTTACCACCCCGGCCGCGTGCTGCATCCGTTGCGCCGCGTCGGCCCCAAGGGCGGCGGACAGTGGGAGCGCGTTTCGTGGCAAGAAGCGATCGACGAGATCGCCCGCCGTTGGAAGGAAATCATCGCTCGCTTCGGCGCGGAGGCCATCCTCCCTTACAGCTACAGCGGCACGCTCGGCCTGGTGCAGATGAGCGTTTCCAGCGCTCGCCTCTGGAACCGCCTCGGCGCCAGCCAGCTCGAGCGCAGCATCTGCGGGGCGGCCGCCGAACTCGCCGTGGAGATGACGCTCGGCAAGCGCTGGAGTCCGCCTTACGCCGACGTGGCCCACAGCAAGCTCGTCATCCTCTGGGGCCACAACCCCGTCGCGTCGGCGCCGCACTTCATGCCGTTCCTGAAGCAGGCGCGGCAGGCCGGGTGTCAACTCGTTGTCATCGACCCGCGGCGGACGCCGAGCGCCGCAGCGCCGACCTGCACCTCGCGCCGCGGCCCGGCACGGACGGCGCCCTGGCGCTGGGGTTGGCGCACATCCTCGTCGCCGAGGGGCGGCAGGACGAGGCCTGGCTGCCCGCCCACGCGGTCGGCTGGCCGGAGCTGCGCGGACGGCTCGCCGACTTCCCGCCGGATTACGTCGCGGCGATCACGGGTCTTGCGCAAGAGGAAATGGTCGGCCTGGCGCGGCTGTACGCGGAGCGGCGTCCCGGCCTCATCAAGATCGCCGACGGGATCAACCGCAACCGCAACGGCGGCCAGAACGTCCGGGCGATCTGCGCCCTGCCGGCCCTGACCGGGCAATACGGCGTCCGCGGCGGCGGCCTGGCCTACAGCACCAGCGGCTATCTGCAATGGGATAAAAGCGCGGTCCACCACTGGGAAGGCTGCCCGCGGCCCGGCCGCGTCGTCAACATGAACCGTCTCGGCGCCGCACTGCTCGGCGAGGCGGCCGACCCGCCCATCCAGGCGCTCTACGTCTTCGGGGCCAACCCCGCCGCGTCCAGTCCGAACGCCGGCCGCATCGTCGAGGGACTGCGGCGCGACGACCTGTTCACCGTCGTCCATGAGTTGTTCCTGACCGACACAGCGGATTATGCGGACCTCGTATTGCCGGCCACGTCGCAGCTGGAGCAGGTCGATCTGCACAAGGCCTACGGCCATACGCTCCTCACGTACAACCGGCCGGCGATCGCCCCGCTGGGTGAGTGCAAGAGCAACTGGGAAGTGATGGGCCTGCTGGCGACGGCGCTGGGATTCCACGAACCCCATCTGCATCAGACGGCTGACGAGGTGATCGACGAGGTGCTGACGGCGACGGCTCGGCACAACCCGTTCCTGCGCGGCGTCACGCCGGAATGGCTGCGGGCGGAGGGCGCCGTACCATTGACCGTCGAAGAGTCGGCGCCCTTCGCCGACGGCCGATTCCCGACGCCCAGCGGCAAGGTGGAATTGTACTCGAAGCGGATGGCGCAAATGGGATATGACCCGCTGCCCGGCGGGGCATGGGGCACAGACGATCGCCGCGCGGCCGGCCGACCGGACGAGGCCCTGGTGCTGCTGACGCCAGCGTCGCATCACTTCGTGAGCAGCAGCCTGGCCAGTCAGCCCGGCCTGCTGCGCGGCGAGGGCGAGCCGTTCGTGGAAATTCACCCGGACGACGCCGCCAACCGGGGCATAGCCGACGGCGACGAGGTGGTGGTCGAGAACGGCCGCGGGGCGGTGCGGCTGCGGGCGGTCGTCACGGACGCGGTGCGGCCCGGCGTGCTGGCGTCGCCCAAGGGGCGCTGGGCCAAGCTCTCCGGCGGCTGCAACGTCAACTGGACCACGTCCGACGCGCTCGGCGACCTGGCCGGCCAGAGCACGTTCCAGAGCAATCATGTGTGGCTGCGGAAGGCCGGCACCGAACCGACTTGACCGGATGCCGGTCAGCGACCCGTACCGCTTGACACTTCACCGGTAAACGGCTCACCCAGCAGCACCTTCTGCTGTTCCTGCTGCTGGGCCGTCAGAAACGTTTGCTCCGTTTTTCGTTCGTACTCGTCCAGCGTCCGGCTGTAGTCCGCGGCAAGCTTCCCGTCGTCCAGGCGATACAGTTCGCTCCGGATGAGGCTCCGCATCTTCTCGCTGTCCCGGTAAAGCATGATGCGCCGCATCTTCTCGCTGTCCATAGTGAAGGTCGTGCGCTGCTCCTCATTCAGATCGAGGTTGAGCTGTTCAATGCCTGGTATGATCCCAAGCACGCTGCTGCGAAGGAGTTTGCGGAGGCCGTCTTCCGCTAGCGCACGTTGTAGATCGATTTGACGGAGGCGCCTCAATTGCTCCGGCTGAAGCATGTCGGCCACGGCCTTGTCCAACCACTCCTGGGGCGCCTGCACCGAGTCGCCGGGCGGAGGACCAAATCCCCTGTTTCCCCTGTTGCCCCTGCGGCCGCCATCGAATCCGCCCGGCGGCGGCGGGGTCGGGAATCCGCCCTGGGGCGCCTGAACCGGGTCGCGGGCCGGAGCACCAAATCCCCCCGGTCCCCTGTTGCCCCTGCGGCCGCCATCGAATCCGCCCGGTGGCGGCGGGGCCGGCTGCTTGGTACGCTCCTGCCATTGCCGCGCCAGGTCCGTCGCCTTAGCGACCTGCTCCGGCGAGAGCTTGAGTTCCTGCTGCACGGCCTTTTCCCCAAGGAGCCGTAACGTGCGGCTCGGCAAACCCGGGCCGGGGGCGGAGGGAAGCGGAACGTCGCTCCGGGGCGGCAACGAGCAGGACGGCTCACCCATCATGTCTTGCAGTTGCGTCCGCTGCCCTTGCGTCAGCACCGCGAGGAGTTGGTCGTACGTCTCCTTCGCCTGGGCCGTTACTTTCTTCTCGATCTCCGCGTACGCCTCGCCCGCCAGGAACAGCGGCGACAGCTGTTGTCGCCCGTCTTCCTGGATTTCCTTGATTCGCGCCAGCTGGTCGCTGGTCAAGTTCAATTCCTTGATCACGTCGGGCCTCGTGAAAACGGAGGCTTCCCCGCCCAGACGGAGCGACAGCTGCAACTTGATCTGCTTGAGCCGCTCGTGGTTTTCATCGACTTCGGTGAGGGTGAACGAACGCGGCCCCTCCCTGAGATAGTAATGCTTCGTCTCGCCGGGGGCGAGCAACACGTCGTTGACGATATCGACCACCTGCGGGAGAGTGTACGTCTTGTTATCGGGTCCGATGAATGAGAACGTGCCTGGGAGATCGATGGTCCCGCGCTCGACGGGCTTGCCCGTCTCATCGGTCAGCCAGCGGAAGACAGCGCTCCACGGCTTGCCGTCCATTTGCAACTTGACCGTCTTGCCTTTCTCTTCGTCCTTCGCGACGGCATCCCCTGGGCCGCCCGGCTGCGCAAGTCGTCCCAACCGCTTGGCCGAGGACGACGAGGAGGGCAGCCGGCAGGAAGAAACGGCGGCCGGCACCGACGGATCGCTCACTCATGGCTCGTTCCCTTTTTCCAGGGATGTGTTGACGGACGGTTGCTTCGATCAGCGTACCGTTGGCCGGCTGGCTAATCAAGCGACAATCCATGGTGAATATCTTTTTGGGGAGCGGGGCGTCACGGGCTGGGCTAAACCGGCCTCTCTTCCGCCCGTAGGAAGCCGTGAGGGCCGCCGCCTTTCGCCTGCGGGCGGTCGTCACGGACGCGGTGCGGCCCGGCGTGCTGGCGTCGCCCAAGGGCCGCTGGGCCAAGCTGTCCGGCGGCTGCAACGTCAACTGGACCACGTCCGACGCGCTCGGCGACCTGGCCGGCCAGAGCACGTTCCAGAGCAACCGGGTCTGGCTGCGCCGGGCCGACGCACCGCCGGCGCTCAATCCCGCAGGTTCGGGCGGCATTCCTTGACGGCAGGTGCGAGTGCGAGGCAGGCTCAGGCGCCATCTCGTCCGGCGCGTCGGCTCCGGTCATTCCTTCTCATCCGCTTCGACGTGGAACTGGTGGAGCATCCGATGCAGGACCGGAGCGAGGAGAATACCCGTCGCCACGATCAGCACCAGACCGCTGAACAGGGCGTAGAAGCCCGCGAAAACCTTCCCGCCGGGCGTCTGCAGCGATGTCAGAGGCCCCATCCCCGACAGGATCATCGAGGCGTTGGCGAAGGCGTCGATCCAACCCATTCCTTCAAAGCAGGCATACCCGATCATCCCTCCCAGGAGGGACGCGCCGATGAGCAGGCAAGCGACCCCGAAATGACCGCCCAGGCGGAGGACGAACTGCTTCCGCGGCAACAGGGGTTGGTTCTTGGATTCGTACCGGAGCCAATGGCGTCTGGCCACGAGAAGCACCTTTCGCCGCGGTGAGGAAGCGGGAGGACGGCCGGCCCTCTCGGTCACTCCTTCACGAGTTCGTACATGCCCCCTCCGGCTTTCTTGAGCTTGCCCTGTTTGACCAGCTCGGCCCACACCTCCGGCGGAAACTGGTTCGGCGGCGTGATGGCGACGATGCCCGCCCCCCGTCCGCTGCTCAACGGCCCTCCGGCGATGCTGGACTCGGCGTCGAGACACGTCAGCTTCAACCGCTTCTTGAACGCCTTCAAGGCGGCTTTGAGGTCTTGCGGGGTCGGCGCGGCATTCGGCATGGCCGTCTCCTTAGTCCGTGAACGCCCCAACGTCTCCGGCCCCGACGACGAGTCGGAAGGGCTTCCTGACGATGGGAGATTCACACGTGCGCCAGTCTACCCGCCCGACCGAGGCGGCGCCAGATTCGGCGTCGCCGGCGCTGCTTCGACGTTGTTCGCGCAGATGCGAGCCGGGGAGAAAACCTAGGCGGGGACAAAGTTGCCGTGGAAACCGGCCGGCACGCGGCGCGGCAGCTTCAGCACCGCGACGGGTTCGCCCGCGATGTCCTGGGCGTTGAGGATCAGGAGTTCGCTGGCGTCGGTCGCCGCGCGATAGACCAGGGCGATGACGTAGCCGTCGCCTTCCGGCGCCGAGGCCGAACGCGGCACGAAGATCGGCTCGTCCGCCGTATCGCCGGGGGCGAGGACTCGCTGGCGCGCTTGCCGGCCTTGAGGTCGATGTGGGCGATGGCGTTGAACATTAGCGGGTCCTTCCTGCCGATACTCGCCAGATACCAGCCGTGGCGATAGGGCAGGCCGGCAAGGCGTTCGTCGAAGCGCGGCATCTCCGAAGTGAGATCGTCGAGCTGCTCGCGCTTCGTCCGATTGGTGTCGCCGGCCAGGTCGATCGTCCAGCGCGTCAGTTTGGCATGGGCGTCCCGGCCCGGCGATCCGTCGGCGTTGGGGAAGACCGGCGCGTTGGGATACTCCATCAGCTCGCAATGGATTTTCGCGCCGTCTTCCCAGGCGTTCATCGCGTGCAAGACGAAGCTTGGCTCGATTTCGCACCAGCGGATCGAATCCACGCTTTCGTTGCGTTTCATCACGCCGATGAAGGCGCCTTTGGTCGGCTCCCAGGCCCACGGCGGCAGGCCCTTCGTCGCGCGCTGGAGATCGCCGGTGAGAGGCAGGACCGGGAACATCACGTAGTTCCGCGTCACGATGAAGTCGTGGATCACGGACGCGTAGGGTGCGGCGAAACGGTCGCGGCGCGTCACCTTTCCGGTTTTGTCCGTGACGCCGTAGTCGATCAGGTTGCTGAAGCGCTGGGGACCGGCGAAATAGCCGAACCAGACCATCTCGCCGGTTTCCGGGTCCATCTTCGGGTGGGCCGTGAACTTGCCGCCCGTGTTCATGAACCCGCCGCGCTCGAGGCCTTGCGGATCCAGCTCGAACGGCTCGCTCTGCTCGTGCAGGGCCATCAGCTTGCCGGCATGGTGGACGACGTTGGTGTTCGCCGCGCCGCGGGGGACGTCGGCGACGGAAGGATCGCTCGGGGCGCCCGGGAAGCCGAACAGCGGACGCCCTGCCTGGTTCTCCGCCTGCCATCTCGGCGTGCGAACCCAGCGGTTGCGGTAGTGGGCGCGGCCCCCCTCTTGGTTCGGCTCGAGGAAGAAGCCGTGGATCATGCCGTCGCCGAAGATGGCGAGGTACGCGCCTTGCGGGTCGAACTGCGGATTGGGTCCGTTGCGGTAATAGGCGCCGGCCAGCGCGTCCGGGATGCGGCCCACGACCTTCATCTCGAAATTGTCCTCGCTGCGCACCGGCGCAAGTACGCCAGAAAGATGAGGGTGGATGGTCTGGGCATCGGCCACGGCGTCCTCCGAGGTCTTTACGGTGCAGATTATGGCGCAAAACAGGAACCGCGCTCGTGCACCTCACGCGCAAGGTTACACCTATGCGCTCGATCGCGTGGCAGGTTAGCCGGGGAGCCGTCCGTGGCGAACGAGCGGGGCGCAGGATGCGGCGTCACAGACCGAGCGGCGCCTCCCCCACAAGAATAGCGGAGAGGAGCAGAGCGGAATAGCGTCAAAATGTCCAAGGTTCGCATTTTGCCCCGGAAAGGAGGGCAACAAGGGCGCGAAGGCGGGCGGCAAGCATCATCACAAAAAGGGCAAGAAGGCGTAAGCCGCCGTCCACATCGGCGCGATCATCACCCCCCGAAGGCCCCCAGCGCCGCCTGAGCGTCCGAGGGCCTTGCCTTTGCCCGACGCCGTCATTAACCGAGAGCCGGCGGCCGCGGGTTCGGATTCGCCGGCGGCGGGTTGGGCGGCGACGCCGGCGGGTTTGCCGGCGGCGGGCTGGGCGGCGGGTTGATCGGCGGGCGCGGCGTCGGCGGGCTGGGCGCGGTCGGCGGGGGCGGCGGGTTGGACGGGATCGCCGGCGGCGTCGGGTTGGGCGGGTTCGCCGTCGGCGGCAGCGGCGGCGTGGGTTGTTGCGCCGCGAGCAGCGTCCCGCTCACTGCATGGGAATCGCGAGTCCCGCTGTTCACGGAGTCGGCGGGACTCGATCCGGGCAAGCCGAGCAGACAGCCGCCGACCAGCAGCAGCCCGATTTTGCAGTGCGTCATGGCGTGCCTCCATATCCAAGGGGAAAGCGCTGACGCTCCCGAGAGCGTCGAACAGGTTGCGTGAAAGATAGTGGTTGCACTTCCCATTCCAATGGGCGCGGCCTGGCTCCATTCCCATCCGATTCCGTCCGAACCCGATAAGATATGCCATAATAGCATCACAGGACGATCCGCCGGCCCAAGGACCCCCCAGGCGCCAGAGCCGGGGGCGGATGGAAACCGATGGACGCGCATCTGTCGTGCCCCCGTGGCCACTGCTGGCCGCTCCCCGACGCCCGTGCCGGCGCGTCCTCTCTTCTCGTTTGTCCCGTGTGCGGTCCCATCGCGGCGGTCCGTCTGAGCGAACACAATGCCGCTGGCTCGGACGCAACGGACTCCCTGCCGGGCGACCATCCAACCGTCCGTCTGCGCGCCTTTTCCCGCGGCTGCCGCGACGCGCCCCAGGTGGCCGGCTATGAGATCCTCCGCGAGCTGGGACGCGGCGGCATGGGCGTCGTCTACCAGGCCCGCCAGCTCCAGCTCAACCGTGTCGTCGCCCTCAAGATGATCCTGGACGATCGCCCCGACCGACCCCAGGAATACGCCCGTTTCCTCTCCGAAGCGGAGGTCATCGCCGGCCTCAACCACCCCAACATCGTCCAGATCCACGAAATCGGCGAGGCCGAAGGCCGGCCGTTCTTCTCGCTGGAGTTCGTCCAGGGCGGCAGCCTGGCCCAGCGCCTGCGCGGATCCGACCCGTTGCCGCCGCGGCAGGCGGCCCGGCTGATCTTGGACCTGGCGTGGGGCGTGGACGCCGCCCACCGTCAAGGCGTCGTTCACCGCGACCTGAAGCCCGCCAACGTCCTGCTGGCAGGCGCGCCGAACGCGCCCCTCGGGGAATGCACGCCCAAGATCACCGACTTCGGCCTGGCCAAGAGGCGCGGCGAAGGCGTCAAGACCACCGCCGGCTTCATCCTCGGCACTCCGTGCTACATGGCCCCCGAACAGGCCGCGGGCCGGGCCGAGGAGGTCGGCCCGGCCACCGACGTGTATTCGCTGGGCGCCATCCTCTACGAGCTGCTCACCGGCCGGCCGCCGTTCCAGGACGACGCGCCCCTGGTCACATTGCAGCGAGTTCTTTCCGAGGAACCCATCGCACCGAACCAGCTCCAGCGCCGGCCGCCGGACGATCTGGAAATCATCTGTCTGAAATGTCTGCAAAAGCAGCCGCCGCGGCGCTACGCCGCGGCCGCGGCGCTGGCCGACGACCTGGAGCGCTTCCTCGACGGCCGGCCCACCCAGGCGCGTCCGGCGGCGGCGGCGGAGCGGCTGGTCATGTGGACGCGGCGGCGGCCGGCGGCGGCGGCCGGCCTCGGCGTGAGTCTGCTGGCCCTGCTGCTGATGATGGCCGGCGGCGCCTGGCACACGCTTCAGCTCCACGACGCCCTGGCCGCCGCTGATCGCGCCCGCATCGACGCCCAGACCGAGCGCGACGCCTCGCTGGGGGCCAGGGACCTCGCTGAGGAGCGGGAGCGGCTCGTCCGAGAATACGTGTACGCCGTTCAGGTCCGCCAGGCGCAGCAGCTCTGGTATCACGCGGACCTGACCCCGATGCGCGAGCTGCTGGCGCCCTATGCGGCGCCCGGCGATTCCGACCCGCGCGAGTTCACGTGGCGCTACCTGTGGCGCCTCTGTCACAGTGACCGCCGCACGCTGGAGGGCCACACGTCCGACGTCTATTTCGTGGCCTACTCGCCCGACGGCAGCCGGCTCGTCTCGGCGGGACGGGACGGCGTCCTGCACCTTTGGGACCCCGCGACAGGCCGCGACCTGCACACCCTCGACGGCCACAACGAGGAGGTGAATTCGGCGGCGTTCTCGCCAGACGGCGCCGGACTGGTATCCGTCGGCGACGACGGCCGGATCGTCCTGTGGGACTTGGCAACGGGTTCGGAGCAGCGCCGCTTGCAGGACTCCGGCGATCCCATCCAGACCGTGGCCTGGTCGCCCGGCGGCCGTCTGATCGCCACGGCAGGCCGCGATCAGCTAATTCATCTTTGGGACGTGGAAACCGGACGGCAGCTGGCCCCTCTGGCCGGTCACACCGATCAAGTGGAATCGGTGGCGTTCAACAGCGACGGCCGCGCCCTGGCGTCGGGAGGGCGCGACGGCGGCGTGCTGGTGTGGGACATGGATCGGATGGCGCTTTCCCGCAAGCTCGACGCGGAGGCGAGCGCGGTTCAGACTGTGGCGTGGTCGCGCGACGGCCGGCGACTGGCCGCGGCCTGCGGCGACGGGATGGTGCGGCTCTGGGACGCGGACACGTGGACGGCGCGCCCGCGCTCGACGCGCACCAGGGCGAAGCGCAGGGCGTCGCGTTTTCGCCCGACGGTCAGACGCTGGCCAGTTGCGGCAATGACCATCTGGTGCGACTGTTCGACTTGGCGAGCGGCGCACCGCGAATCGTCTTGCGGGGGCACGGCGACCGGGTCTGGTCCGTGGCGTTCTCGCCCGACGGCAAGACGCTGGCCTCGGCGGGGCGCGACCGGGTGGTGAAGTTGTGGAACCCGGAACAGCGGCAAGATTCGCAGCTTCTGCCGACCGACGGCGCGCGCGTCGGGACGGTCGCCGTCAGCCCGCGCGGCGACGCTCTGGCTCTCGGAACTGGCGGACGGGAGCATCCGCCTGCGGCCGATCCACGCCGACGGGCCGACGGACGTATTGCCGCCGCAGGGCGAGTCTCCGGTCGTCGCGCTTGCCTATTCCGCCGACGGCCGGCGACTCGGCGCAGACCGGCGACGGGACCGTGATCGTCTGGGACATGACGGAGCGCCGGCCTCGATTGCTGCGTTCCAAAACCGCCGTGACGTTCGCCGCGATTTCCTTTTCCGCCGACGGCGGCGTCCTGGCATGTCAGGCCCAGGACGGATCGGTGCAACTATGGGACGCAGTCACGGGAGGCGCGCTGCCTTCGCCCGTGACGCCCGGCAAGGCGTGTACGTGCCTGGCGTTTTCGCCGACCGGAAGCCTGCTCGCCGTGGCGCTGAAGGAGGAGTATGCGGTGATCCTGTACGACTGGCGGACGGGGAAGCAGCAACAGCAGCTGGGGAGTCACCGGGCGGCCGTCACCTGCCTGACGTTCGCCGACGACGGGAAGACCCTGGCGACGGGGAGCGAGGACCAGACGGCGAAGCTTTGGGACGTGCAGAGCGGGACGGGAAAAAGCCGGCCTGCTCGGCCATACCGACGCCGTCCTGGCGATCGCAATCGCCCCCGACGGCAGGACGATCGCCACGGGCGGCGCCGACCATCGGGTGGTCCTGTGGGACGCGGTGACGGGTCAGGAGTTGGCCGTCCTCCCCGGCCATCAGGGACGCGTGGACGCGCTCGGCTTCACTCCCGACGGCGCCGCCCTCATCACGTCGGCCCACGGCTCGCAGGCCGACGAGGTACGCCTGTGGCCGGCGCCTTGCCCGGTACACGAATGCGATGGCGTCAAGAGGCGGTAGTTCTTTCGACGAGCGGCGCGTACTTCGCCACGATCGCTTTCGCCGTGCGCAGCCCATCCACCGCGGCGCTGACGATGCCCCCCGCGTAGCCCGCCCCCTCGCCCACCGGATACAGCCCTTCCAGTCCCGGCGTCTCGCGCGTGGCGTCGTCGCGCGGAATGCGCACCGGGGCGCTGCCGCGCGCCTCCGGTCCCACCAGCGTCGCCTCGGAAAGAAAGCGGCCCCGCCAGCGCTGGTCCAGGATCGGCAGGCCGTGCCGCAGCGCCTCCAGCACCAGAGGCGGTACCAGCTCCGCGACGGCCGCCGTCACCGCCCCACGCGGATAGCTGTTGTCCGGTACGCCGACCGTGGGCCGGCCCGCCAGGAAATCGGCCGCCCGCTGGATCGGACACAGGTAGTCGCGGCGGCCGAACTCGAACGCCCGCCGCTCGTGAACCTGCTGCAAGCGCACGCCCGCCAGCACGTCGCCGCCGCCGAACGCCTCGGCCGGCACCGTCACCACCAGCCCGCTGTTGGCGAACGGGGAATCGTGCCGGGACAGGCTCATGCCGTTGGTGCAGAAGGCGCCCGGCTCCGACACGCTTGGCATGATGTAGCCGCCGGCGCACATGCAGAACGTGAACAGGTCGTGCCGGCCGTGGGCCACCAGCGTGTAGTCCGCCGCCCCCAGCCGCCGCTCCAGCGGCGTCGGGCCGTACTTCACCCGGTTGACCGTCTCCTGCGGATGCTCGATCCGCACGCCGAGCTGAAACGGCTTGCGCACCATTGGCACGCCGCGGCGCAGCAGCATCTCGTAGGTGTCGCGGGCGCTGTGGCCGATCGCCAGCACCGCCACGGACGCCGGGATGTGGCCGGAGGAGGTCCCCAGTCCGCGGAGTCGGCCGTCGGCCAGATCGAGGTCCTCGACGCGGCAGCTGAAGCGCACCTCGCCGCCCAGCGCCTCGACGCGACGGCGCAGGGCCTTGACCACGGCCGGCAAGCGGTTGCTGCCCAGGTGCGGCCGGGCGTCGTACAGCACCGACGGCTTGCCCTTGTTCTCGGCGAAGAGTTGCAGGATGCGGTACACGTCGGGGCCGCTGCTGCGGCAGGTCAGCTTGCCGTCGCTGAAGGTGCCGGCGCCGCCCTCGCCGAACAGGTAGTTGCTTTCGGGGTCCAGCGGGCCGCCGGCGTCGAAGGCCCGCACGTCGCGGATGCGGTCGCGCACGGCCCGGCCGCGCTCCAGGACCAGCGGCCGGTATCCCTGCTCGGCCAGGAACCACGCCGCGGCCAGGCCGCCGGGTCCGGAGCCGATCACGACCGGACGGTGCGGCAGCGGCCGCGTCCCGGGCGGCGGCACGACGAACGGCTCCTGCTCGTAACGGTCCACCCGGGCCGCGCAGCGCGCGGCGCGGGCGGCGAGACGGCGCTCCTCGTCGGGGACGGCCACCTCGGCGGTGTACACGAATTGCAGGGCGTCCTTGTCGCGGGCGTCCAGGCTCTTGCGCAGGATGCGCCAGCGCAGCAGGTCGGCGGGCGACACGCCCAGCACGGCCGCCAGCCGTTCGGGCAGTCGCGCCTCAGGCTCGTCCACGGCCATGCGGACGTCGGAAATGCGCAATGTCATTCGGCGTCTCTTCCGTCGGAGCCGCGACCGTAACAGTAGTTTCAACCCGCAACGGCTGCGGGGAACGGCAATTGGAGCGGCTGGGGCAGGGGGATGCGTCGCTGGGCGGGGTGGCGGCCTTTAAGCCACTCCGCCAGCCACTCCAGCAACGCCGCCAGCCGCAACGCCGCGCTCGGCGCCCAGCAGCGCCAGTTGATGCCGCGCGGAGTCAGGCGCTGCTGCAACCACACCCAGGCCTGGCGCAGCAAAAGCGCCAGGCCCAGCCACAACAGCCGCAGCCGACCGTCCCGCGTCGTGGTTCGCGCCTTGCCCTCGTTCATCTGCCGGTAGCTCGTCTCGATGCCGAAGCGCCGGGCGTTCAACGCCCGGTAGAACCGCGCCCGCTGATGCCGACGCACCGCCCCCTCCGGCGCCACCCCCTCGAAGGCGTACACCTCCCGCCGCCAGCGTCCCCGCACCCGCCGCCGCGCCGCCGTCACGCGCACGCGCACCGGCAGCGATCCCCGTTCCGTCTTCCAGGCGTGTTCCACCACCTGTCCGCTGGCCAACTCGAAGAGGCGGTTCAGCCGCCCCCCTTTGCGAGAGACGCCCAGCACGAAAGGCACGCGTCGTTGCTGGAGCAGACGCACGACGTGGCCCGAGAAGAAGCCCCGGTCCAAAAGCACGCAGCGTAGGCGGAGGTCGCGCCGCTGCAGCTGATCCAGCACGCGCTCCACCGCCTCTTCCCAGCGCGTGGTGGGGACGGGCGCCAGGGCCACGCACCAGCGTTGGCCCCGTTCCACGACCACGGCGGTGATATAGACGAAGAAGCGGTGCGTGCCGCCCTTCTTGGGGCCGCCCAGCGTGCCGGGCGTGCGTGCGGCGCCGTAGTAGGGCACGTAGTGCAGGTCCACGGCCACGTCCCGCGGCCGCCGCCGCAGGGCGCGGGGCAGGTAGCCGTGCAAGGCATCGACGAGGCCCTCGGCCAGCGCGTCCACGGGCGGCAGGTTGGCGTCGAGGGCCCGGCGGGCCGTCTCATGGCTGAAGCCGAAGGCAAAGCGTCGGGCCACGGCCGACAAGGACGAGCGCAGGGCGGCGGCGAGCAGGAGCAGATCGAGGAGGGCGGCGACGGGGACGGTTCGCCCGAAGGGGTGCCAGGCCAAGGCGGCGGCCAGGCCACGCGCGGCGGTGGCGCGGACAAGCGACGGGGTGATGCTAGAATACGAGTGGCGCATGGTTGGCTCCTCCGAAAGGTTGTTTGAGCGCAACTCTTTCAAGAAGCAAGCCATGCGCCACTCCTAAACTTTGAAACTACTGGTAAGGGAGCGGTCGAAGGGAAGCCCGCTCTCTTACGGTCGCGGCTCCGACGGATGGAAGCGAACTGGGGAAGGCGCGGCGTCCCGCCGCGCCTTCCCCAGAGGTTCCCCCATCCTATGTTGTCCAGTACCCTACTTCTTGCCGCTGGCCAGGTCGGAGATGGTGATCTTCTCCAGTTGCTTCCGGGTGGCGGTGGCGGCGTCCTTGCAAATGGTTTCGAGCTTGTGGTTGAGCGGCCCGTTGCTCTCTTCGCTGAAGGGTGCCATGCCGCGGATCGGGCCGTCCACCGCTTCGAGGATCTCCAGCATGGAGATCTTCTCGGCGGGCTTGGCCAGGCGGTAGCCGCCGTTCGGCCCCTTGATGGACAGCAGCACGCGGGCGGACACGAGCGGCTTGAGCACCTTGAGGAGGAAGCGCTCCGGGATGTTGCGGGCCGCCGCGATGTGGTGCGACGCCGTGGGCTTGTCCTGGACCTTTTGCTGGGCCATGTAGGCCACCGCGTGGAGGGCGTAGCTGGACGCACGAGTCAGTTTCATGATCGTACACGGCCGCCCGTTTCCGAGCGACACAACTCCTTAAAAAGGTTGGCGAACACAAACGAGGCCGGGTCACGCAGGCGCCCCGCGGCCAGGCCGGCAGGCTCGCGGGGAAGGCTTCTTGGGAGGGCGATCCCTTATGTTCATTTATATCCGAACGCCGACCACTGGCAATCCCACTATTCATCATCCGAATATGGATTTGATGCTATCCGGGAGTAAACGCAGCGGCAAGGGGGAAGATGGCCGTTGCAGGTTTTTTTGGGAAAGAATCTGCCGCGGCGACCCGGCGGCCGGAGGCGATCAACTGCTTTTGCGGTAGTCCTCGTCGCTGAATTCCACGCCGATCACCGTGGAAATCGGCACGTAGCGGTTCGCGTTGACGACCTCCAGGCCGCGGCGCAGGTGGACCCGCCACAGCAGTTTGCCGTGGTGGTTGTCAATGGCCTCGGCGGTGTCCCGCGCCTTCTTGTCCTTCGTCGTTTTGCCCCCGTCCGTGCAGACGAAGAACTCCTTCTCATCGCCCGGGTTCAGGACGACCTCGTCGTCCCGGTTGGTGAGATCGGGGTCCTTGTCCGGCCGGACCACCCAATCCGAGCCGCCTTTTTCCTTCCCGCGGTATTCCGCCGGCCCGCCGTAGAAGAAGTCCGGCGGGTCCTTGCCAAGGAGTTCGAGGATGGTCAGCGGCGGATCGCCCTTCGCGTCCCAGTAGCGGTCGAACAGCGTGTCCATCGGCTGGAAGGCCACGTCGTCCGAAACGTTCCGCAGTTTCAGGGTCAGCACCAGCGACGGATAGGCGCATGGCTCCGCGCTCGTGGAGGGCGGAGGCGCCATCACCGATACGACCTCCCGGTCCACGGCCAGCGGTTCGATCTCAAGGTCGCCCAGGCGGAGCTTTTGCCCCAGCCGGATAATCTGATTCGGCGAGAGGGGCGCCTTGGCGTCGATGCCGCTGGCCCGGTTGAGCTTGTTCGGCGCGATCTTGATGTGCGTGCTGTGCTGCTCGTCGTTGGGGTCGAAGGAGGGCAGTTTTTCCAGCGGGCTGGGCGGCGGCGTCGGCGTCGCATCCTGCGACAACCGGTAGAAGAGGTAGCCGGCCAGGATCGTCACCAGGACGGAATACGAGACAAGCGGGATGAAAATCAGGCCAATGAACCAGCCGCCGCTGTCGCGGGGCTTGCGGATTACCGGCGCGAGGGCGTCGCCATGCGCCAGGCCGGCCGCCTCCTCCGTCGGCGCCTCCGCCGAGGGGGCGGGGGACGCAGGCGAACTCATCCAGGCAGGGAGGGTGGCGTCGCCGGTCGGGGCAGGCGGCTCGGGCGCGGAGTAGGTCATGGTCGAACCGATCGGCTCGGCGGCGGCCGGGATGACGGGGGCGTCCAGGGACAGGGTCGGCGGCATCGACTGCGGCGGCGGCAGTTCGACGCGGGGGGCTTCCGGCCGGCCGAACAAATCGTCGCTCGGCTCCGGCGGCGCGAAGATGTCCTCCTGTTCGTTCACCGTCGGCGACAGGAAGGGGACCGGGGCGGGCGCGGGGGGGCGGAGACCGGAGCCGGCGGAGGATCGGCCGCGGCGGGCGCCACGACGACGGCCTGGCAGTGCGGGCAGCGCACCTGCTGGCCGATGTGTTCGGCGCCGACCGCCATGAGATTATTGCAGTTGCCGCACTGGAAATTCACGGTTTGCATGTGCCGCCGCGCGCTCCGAAAGGCCCGTATCCGCGTCCCGAATCACGAGGGATAGACGGCCGCCGATCGGAATGGTTCCCGATCCGCGCCCACCGCCAGCCGCCGCCAGTCCACCGCCGAAGCCGCCGGGCAGGGACTGCGCCAGGCGATCCGGCCGGTACGGGATGACGGCGAGGAGGGGCGCCCGAATCCGCCGGCGCAGCTCCTCGACGTTCGTTTCCTCGGCCGGCCCGTTCACCGGCGCCGTTTCGGTGACCACTACACCAGCCACCGGCAAGCCCCGGGCGCCGGCGACTTCCAGGGTGAGCAAGGTATGGTTGAGCGTCCCCAGCGACCGGCGGGCGACGATCACGAGCGGCAGACCCAGCTCGGCCGCCAGGTCGGCCACGGTTTCCCGCTCCGTCAGCGGACATAACAGACCGCCGACTCCTTCCACCAGAACCAGCGTCCCCGGCGGGCCTCTGCGCCGCACGGCGTCCGCCAGGTCCTCCAGACGCAACGCGACGCCGGCCAGGCGAGCCGCCACGGGCGGCGCGGCCGGCGTAGAGAAGACCCAGGGCGTGATGGCCTCGTAATCGGGGTCGTCCGCCGCCTCGGCCAGCGCCCGCGTGTCGTCGCTGACCCACCGGCCGCCAACGCGGTTCGCCCCCGTGGCGACCGGCTTGCACACGCGCACCGCCGTCCCCAGCTCCCGCAGGGTTCGGGCGATCACGGCCGTCACGAAGGTCTTTCCCGCGCCAGTGTCCGTCGCGGTGATGAACAGCCCCTGCATGGACTTACCCATTGGCGAGCGTCATTAACGAATGGTACAGAACGTCGCCGAGTCGGTCCAGCAAAGAATAATCAATCGCCAGCGGGGGCATGACCACGACGACGTCTCCGAGCGGCCTCAGCAGGACGCCCTGCTCCCTGGCGATGCGACACGCCCGCGCCCCCATCCGTTCTTTCGCCGCGAATGGCTCGCGGGTTCGCCGGTCGCGCACCAGCTCGATCCCGGCCATCAGACCCTTTTGCCGCACGTCGCCGACGATCGGCAAGTCGCGCAGCCGGTCCAGGTGCGCACGCAGTTTCTCCACCTTGGCCGGCAGCGCCGCCAGGCCGGCGGGCGCGGTCAGAAGGTCGAGGCTGGCGAGCGCGGCGGCGCATCCGAGCGGGTTGCCGGTGTAGGTGTGGCCGTGAAAGAATGTGCGCCCGGCGTCCGGCGGCCCGAGGAAGGCGCCATACACCTCGTCCGTGGTCAGCGTCGCCGCCAGCGGCAGGTAGCCGCCGGTCAGTCCCTTGGCCACGCACAAGAAATCGGGGGCCACACCTTCCTGGGCGCAGGCGAACATCGTTCCGGTGCGGCCGAATCCGACCGCCACCTCGTCGGCGATGACCAGCACGCCATGACGGCGCGTGACCTCTCGCACCCTTTGGAGATAGCCTTCCGGGGCGACGATCATGCCGGCCGCTCCCTGCACCAGCGGCTCGATCACGACGGCGGCCAGCTCGTCGGCGTGTTCGCGCACGAGGTCGGCCAGGGCGTCGGCGCAGTCGATGCCGCAGCGCGATCGCTCCAGACCGAGGGGACAGCGGTAGCAGTACGGACTCGGCGCTCGCAGGGTCGGGAACAGCAGCGGCGCAAACAGGTGGTGAAAGCGGGCCAGGTCGCCGACGCTCACGTCGCCAAGGGTGTCGCCGTGGTAGGCGCCTTGCAGGGCGAGAAATTTCGTCTTGTTCGGCCGCGGTTCGGGCCGCTGCCGCCAGTATTGAAACGCCATCTTCAAGGCGACCTCGACGGCGGTGGCGCCGTCGTCGGAGTAGAAGACGTGGTTCAGGCCCGGCGGCGCCAGCTCGACGAGGCGGCGGGCGAGGCGGATGGCGGGGACGTTGGATATCCCCAAAAGCGTGCTATGGGCGACGGCGCCGAGCTGTTCGCGGACGGCGGCGTCGATCTCGGGGACGCGGTGGCCGTGGACGTTGCACCACAGCGACGAGACGCCGTCGAGGTACTCCCGGCCGTCGAGATCGACGAGAAAGCAGCCGTGCGCCTCGGCGATGATGAGCGGCGGTTCAGCGGCGTACGCCTGCATGGGCGTGAAGGGGTGCCAGACGTGGTCGCGGTCCCACTGTTCGAGTTCTTCGCGGGTTGGCATGTGTTCAAGACAGACCTGCTGCCGCGAAAACCGATGGAAACGGCACGGCTTGCTTCCCTATGCCAGCAGCTTCTGCACGACCTCTCCGCTCACGTCCGTCAGCCGGAAGTCGCGGCCCTGGAAGCGGAACGTCAGCTTCGTGTGGTCCAGGCCCAAGAGATGCAGCACCGTCGCCTGGAGGTCGTGGACGTGGACGCGGTCCTCCACGGCGGCGAAGCCCAACTCGTCGCTGGCGCCGAGGTTCAGGCCCGGCTTCACGCCGCCGCCTGCTAACCACATCGTGTAGGCGTCGATGTGGTGGTTGCGGCCGACGCTGTCGCGCACCTCGCCCATTGGCGTCCGGCCGAACTCGCCGCCCCAGATCACCAGCGTGTCGTCCAGCAGGCCGCGCTGCTTGAGGTCCGTCACCAGCGCCGCCGACGACTGGTCCACGTCGCGGCATACCCCGTCCAGCCCCGTCGTCAAGTTCTCGCTGCCGGAGCCGTGGTGGTCCCAGTCGGTGTGGTACAGCTGCACGAAGCGCACGCCGCGCTCCACCAGCCGCCGCGCCAGCAGGCAGTTGTTGGCGAACGACGGCTTGCCGGGGACGGCCCCGTACATATCCAGAGTCTTTTTATCCTCCTTGCTCAGGTCGATCAGCTCCGGGCGCTCGTCTGCATCCGGTAGGCCATCTCGTAGGCGGCGACGCGGGTGCCGATCTCCGGGTCGCCGACGTCGGCCAGGTGCGTCTCGTTCAACTCCTTCACGGTGTCCAGCACGTCGCGTTGGCGGTCGGCGGCGACGCCCGTCGGACTGGCGAGGTCCAGGATCGGCTCGCCGCCGCTGCGGAAAGGCACACCCTGGTAGGCCGTCGGCAAGAATCCGCTGCCCCACAGCGGGGCGCCGCCGCGCGGGCCGCGCGGGCCGGACTGCAACACGACGAACCCCGGCAGGTCGCGCGCCTCGCTGCCGATGCCATAGGTCACCCACGCTCCCATGCTTGGCCGGCCGAACTGCGGCGACCCGGTGTTGACGAACAGCTTCGCCGGCGCGTGGTTGAACACATCGGTCGCCATCGACCGCACCACGGCGATGTCATCGACGACGCCCGCGATATGCGGCAGGCACTCCGACACCCACGTCCCCGCCTGGCCGCGCCGGGCGAACTTGCGCCGCGTGGCCAGCAGCTTCGGCGGCTCCTTGGCGAACGTGTCCATGAAGGCGAAACGCTTGCCCTTGATGAAGTCGTCGGGGATCGGTTTGCCGTTCAGCTCGTTCAGTTTCGGCTTGCAGTCGAACAGCTCCAGCTGGCTGGGGCCGCCCGCCATGAACAGGAAGATGACTCGCTTCGCCTTCGCCGCGAAGTGCGGCTTCTTCGGAGCCAGCGGGTTGACGAGGGCGCCGTCGTCCGCGGCGGCGCGGCCCTCGTTGAACAGCGAGGCCAGGGCGGCGGCGCCGATGCTCAGGCCGCATTGGCCGAAAAAGTGGCGGCGCGTTTGGAGCAACAGCGGATTCGGTTCGGACATGACGGCACTCCTCAATGGTGGATTCGTCCAGATTCAGCCGCTGCCCGCCCATGGGGGAAGGGGGCTCGGGGACGCCGACGACCTCTGGCTATCATAAGCAACGCTTTCGCGCTGGCACAGACCGAATGACGCCGTTACTCGCGTCGCAGCTCCCGTTGGGCATGTCCTGTCGAGCGCGTATGCTATGTTCCTCCGGGTTCCCTCGCGCGGAGTTGCCCTCCGGCCGCGGCGAGGTGTTCCTTTGCAACCGCGATTACGCGGTTCCTCCACGCCTCGTCCGACCCCACCACCTCCTCCACGTCGAAATCCTGTACTCCTCCCAGCAGCAGGGAAAAACTGTCGATCCGCTTCTTCATGATTTGTACGAGTCGATGGTCCCGAGTCCCGCGAAACGCCGGGTAGGCATAGCGGATCGGTTGACCAGTCACAGCGGCCCAGCTGTTCACCCGACGGAGCCGCCCGTTGCGCTGCACGGTGCGAACTGGGCTTGGATCCAGTTCGTAATGGATCAGGTGGCGGCAGTAGCGGTGCAGGTCGATCCCTTCGGAGAGCCTGTCGGTGACCACGAGTACGTCCGGGCCGAAGGGGCTGTTGAAGATGGAAATGACGGTGTCCGGCTGTTGGTTGTGGAGGAAGAGCGATTCCTCTTCCTCGTTCTCGCTCGGCGTGCAAACCCCCAACACTCGTCCGGCGCCGTTCGCTCCGGGGATGAGTTCAGGGCGGTCCTTTGCCTCCTGCAAGACCGCTCGGCTCGATTTGGACTGGATCAGTGTGCTGTAAAGGCGCTGCGCCGCCGCGGAGATGGTTTCCCTGCCGCGGCGACCGTTCGTTTTTACCAACGCCTCCGCCAGGTTGGCTTCCGACGCCGACGCCGCGCAGAGCCAACCCCAGGTCTGTACGCGGATCAGGTCTGCGCAGAGCCATTGAATGAACGTGTCACGCAGACTTTTCTCATGGGGCGTTTCATCAGCGGCATCCAACACCTCATCCCACGCCTGACTCCAGGTGGACAGAGCGGGCGATTGCGTAGCTATCGCCTTCGGCAGTTCCGAGTCGAGGCGTGCCGTCAGTTCCTGCGCGGTCGCATGATGGTGGCAGAAGAGAACTACCTTCTCCCCCCGTTCGATCGCGGTCTTCACCTTCTTGGCAACAGCTGCCATCTTGGAATGTATTCCGACTGCATCGCGGAGTCGTTTGATGGACGTGAGCTGACTCTCGACCACGGCCTTGGCCGGTTCAGCGAGTCGCGGCGCCTCGCTTTTCAGACGCGCCCGTTCCGCATCGAAATGTCGCCAACCCACGTGAAAGCGCGGGTCGTTGGTAGCCTTCGACAACTCGGAACCGCCGTCCTTCGCCACGCGAAGCACGCGGTCCATGCGCATCATGAGTTCCAACTCTTCGGGCGTCGCTCGTGGCACGTCGATGTTCCAATCCTCATGGCGGCCGAACGACGACTGCTCGTCCGTCAGGTCATTGATGCCATGACGGATCACGAATGAACTGAGCGCGGCGACCGCCGCCTTGGCCGTCGTGGCGAGCCGTTCGGCCACCAATTCGGGGCTTCGGGCCGTGTTCCCTGAATAGAGAACATCGAGGGCGCGGCTGAACGAGCGTACCGGACCATGCGTCGCTTCGCCTCCGATGAGCGTCAGCATGCGCTGTAGCTCATCAAGACGGATGCTGAATGGCGTTGCCGTCAGGATCAGGACGCGGCGCGCGTACCTTTTCTGCCGCTTCAGCGCGGCGCTGAACGCGGTGTTCTCGCCTTTGGCCCGATGCGCCTCGTCTACGATCAGCAGGTCGCAGGCCAGGTTGAAGTCCGACGCGGCGTAGGAGTGCTTGACGACCTGAATCGAGCCTGCCGAAAGCCGGCCGACCCTTCCGGCTTTCACTCGGTTCGCCCGGACGCCGAGATGCCTCGCGCATTCCTGCAGAGGCTCCACGTGCGACTGGAGTTCCTCTACCCAACGCCGCATCATCACGTCGTTCGGGGCGAGGATGCGCACTCCGCGTTTTTGGCCGGCGGAAGCCACGACCCAAGCGACCAGCGCGGCCACGGTCGTCTTGCCGAGACCCACGTCGTCCGCGAGAAGGACTCCCCTCCGTGCTTCTTCGCCATTGCTGCCGTTGAGGCGCGCGAGGATGTCGTGCGCCGTCAGGAACTGCCGCCGCGTGCTCTCAAGGACGAGCGGGCGTTCCAAGCGCTTGCTCGTCTCGACGTACCTGTCCGGCACCGAAAGGAAGCGCCACTGGTTGGCGGAAAGTCCGAGTGATTCGATGGGTAGCATCACGCCTCCTAGAAATGCTTCAGCCGGAGGGTTAGCTCCTCGGCGGCTAGCTTGGCTCCGATCGCCCACGCCGATTCCTTCTTGCCGTCGCGGTCTGCCTGCCGTTGGAAAGCGTCGATCAGCAGTTCTCCGTCGCGCAGGAGTAAACGCCGTTCAAAATCCTCCGTATCGCGTGCGGCCGCCTGCTTCGCCTGATCGGCCCAGTTATCGACAACGCCGAGGTGCCGTCGCGCGAGAACGAAGGCCGGAACCGCGTAACTATCTGAAGGTCCGGCTCCATCGGCCTCGTCTTCTTCGGGCGGCGTTTCGTCGCCGCCGGTCGCCACTTCGCCCTCAGCGTCGGCGGCGACACGGCCGCCGCATTGTTCAAAAAGCAGTTCATCGCGCATTATCTGGGCCACATTCTCGTCCACTTCGGGCGGGAGAGTGGTTTCCCTATCCCGCAGAGGTCTTTCATCAAAGATAGGAACGCTGACCATCTCCTGCTCGCATGTCAGCTGAACCAACATCGGGGGCCGCGTTGAATCCTCCCACGGAACCCGCGCCGAGCGGAGGCCGCCGGCACCCACCATCCAGTTGGGTATCGCGGCCCACTCGCCGCCGCTCTTGATTTCCCCCTTGAGATTTCCCTTTGCCTCGCATCGACAATCGACGGCGATCCTCTTCCCGTCCCACACGGCTCGCGCCCACGCGATGAGGGAGGGGCCGCAGCTCCGCAGTTCCGAAACCGTATAGGCATCCTGCGCACTCTCGAATGGTTCCAGATCGTCGAACGGCCAGATGGCCTGCTCGACGCAGACGCCCAGCTCGAAGTTCTCGATGGCGAGTTCGCCGTCGTTATTCCGCCGTCCCCACGCCGCCGGGCTGAAATTGGCAGAGGTCAGGAGCAAACGGCGCGAGTTGCCCCGCTTGAATAAATACACCTTCGCATGGCTCCATCGGGGGTCTTGCGGCCGGTGTTCTTCGTGGAAGACGTCGGTCCTGTTGGGGTCGTTGGCTTGATAGCGGAAATGAAGCAAGCGGGCGCCCGCTTCGGTGAGCGTTTTCCATGTGGCTTCGGGCAACAGCCACTTTTCGGCGCGCGCCCACGGATGTTCCTTCTCGATCCAGACCAGCGCGAGGCGATCCGGCAAGCCCTCGAACGAGGCGCACCAGCGATGCAGTGCGTCGGCGGTCCACGACCCGACGAAAGGACAGAGAATGGCAACGCTGACCGTTCCTCTGCCCGAAGGCGTAATTCTCTGAAGGCCGGCCGCGCCCCAGGGCGTGCGGCGCAGCGCCTGCCAAGAGTGCCTTCCCGGGACGCTGGCGACGAACACTACGCCGTCGGGGCAATCGGCGCGCGCGAGAAGCTCTATGAACGGGTTGAGACGCATATCCTCGCCGGCTGACGCGGCAAGCTCCCGCAGAAAGTCGGGCAAAACACCCCAGCGCTTGAGGCGATCCTCCGAGCGCTTCGGACCGAGTTGGATGCACGCCCTCCAGGCCGCCTGCAACTGGCCCTTGAAGGCGGCGAGGGTCAAGTTTGCCGAGGAAACCACGATTTCCAGGTGTTCGCCGCCGTCCGCGTCCGGCCCCCAATGGAGCATCCAGAGCTTTGCGTGCTGCACAGCGTTGCCGCTGTGCCCGACGGTCAGATAACGGATGGAACGCCAAATCCACCCGTATGTGCCGCTCTCACCTTCTTCCGCGTGCCCCGGCTCCTCGCGCACCGCCGATGACACCACAACGAGACAGTCGTGCAACTGCTTCAAACGCTGATCCAACTCAAGCAGGAAGTACTGCCGCTCCGCGCCCTCGCCGTCGGGTTCGCGGCCGAGTTTCAGGAGCAGCGGCAGGAGGTGCTCAGCCAAGAGTCGCTCATCGGCCCGATCATAGGTGGTGAACAGCGCGGCCTGTAGCTTGCTCGCCGGCGGGGCGTCGGTGTGAAGCAGCGGTTGCCACGCGAAATCAGCGCTACTCATTGGCGGCCTCCGAGGTCTCGTCCTCTTCCACATCAACGTCGTCGCGCAGGGCGCGCGGCATGTCGCTGAGGACGCCACATTGCGTGGCGAGCCGGCAAAGCGACCACAGGCGAAAGCGATAGAGCGATGAACCCCCGCGCCAGGGCGTGCGCGGCTCGACGCTGCCGTTGCGGAGCACAAACCAGCGCAGGCCGCCGCCGTACATCTCGTGATAATGGAGCAGCGCGCTCAGGCACTCGACGGGTCGCCCATTTGGAATCGCAAGAGCGAAGCGGTGCGCGGTTTCGATGTGGCGAAGCTGCATCTGCGTATCCTTGCGCCACTCCTGCGCCGCCGCCATCAGCTCTTCGCAGATGGGCGCTGCATCCGGCAGTACGGCCACATCGGCAAGTTGAACACGGATCTTGTTCTGCAACGAATTGGCGACGAGATCCATCGCCGCCATGCCCGCATCCGCGAGCCGGGAGAACTGAGGAAGTAGCGTGATGGTGCGGTCGCTGCCGAACGCGCGGCCCAGGTGCTTGCACACGCCGATGTGATCGGTAGCCGCTGATCCTGCCACCTCCCGAGCCACTTCCTGCCGCCGCAGTCCGTTCCCGTCGCCGCCGAACACAAGCGGTTTCATCAGCTTGGCCTCGGGCAGGATCGCGAAGTCGGACTTCCGGCGAGGGAGTGTGTTTTCGTCGGCGCTTTTTCCACCTTCATCAAAGGTCGTCCATTGCCGCCCCCACCATCGGTGCTCCTCGCCACGACCGAGTTTGGCGCTACGCGTGGAGAGATTGTCCTCCTCACCATCGCCAGCGTGGAGCGGCCAAGCCGGCCGCGCCGCCCCGAGTCTCTCATCAAGCCAACTTGCTAACTGAATCGTCGCCGGCCCCGGCGTCCAGCCGTCACCCCACACCGTCATGCCCGGCCACTTGCGGAACGCGAGCCGATACCCTCCGTACATTCCGGTCTGCCGGTAGCGTCGGAACTGGTCCGCCGACATCCCGAAACGATCCGTGCGTTGGTCGTCGTGTTCGTACCAGGGCCGTACACTACGCTGTCCTGCTAGTGATCGATCCCGCCAGTCCTCGGCGAGGCCGATTGTGCGCGCGACCCACATCAACTCAACCGGACGCAGCCAGGCATACCGCTCGCGCTGCTCGGCGCGTGTTGCCACGGAGCGTCCCCCACTTGCGTGGAACACCTCCTGCGACCGCGCCAGGCACCAGGCGAGAATCGTCACCCACCGCCCATCGCGTACCCGATTGCTCAGGTCGGGCGCCAGCGCATCAGCGAACTGATCGGCCAGCGCACGTAGGCCCAGCGCATCGCCCCGTCGCACCACCACCGGTTCCCACGGAGCGGTGAAGAGGAGTCGCGGTTCAGACTCCGGCAGAACCGATGCCACAGTTCTTACCCCCGATTGGTCACTCCCGCGTAATACTCTCATCCAGATTAAGCAGCACCCGCCCTACCGCCGTCCAGGCCGTCGTTTCGGCGTCGGTGCCCTTCGCCGCATTCTTCGCGCGCTGCTTCGCCAGCAGCCGTGCCAGGACTTCCCGCTCATGGGCATTCGGCCGCCGCGCCGTGCAGAGGCGGAAGCCGTAGCCAAGCCGGTCCTCGTCGCCGGTCCCGCCCTCCTTCATCATGCGGCCCGCCAGCGCCTGGGCGCACTCGACGAACGCCTGGTCGTTGAGCAGCGTCAGCGCTTGCAACGGCGTGTCGGAGCGGTTGCGGCGCGTGCAGGCCGAGCCGCCGTCGGGGGCGTCGAACACCGTCAGCGCGGGGTGCGGAGCGGAGCGCCACACGAATGTGTACATGCCGCGGCGGTAGCGATCCGGCCCTTCGCTGGCCTTCCACTCGCGCGGCACCTGCGTGAAGGCGTAGACCCCCGGCGGCTGCGGGGGATACACGCTTGGGCCGCCGACCGTCGGCGTCAGGAGGCCGCTCGCCGTCAGCGCCGCGTCGCGCACGATCTCGGCGTCCAGCCGCAGCCGGCTCTGGCGGGCCAGCAGCCGGTTGCGCGGGTCGAGCGTCGCCAGGTCCGGCCTGGCCTTCGACGACTGGCGGTACGTCGCCGAGCAGACGATGAGTTTGTGCATCGCTTTCATGCTCCATCCGCGAACGACGAACTCCGACGCCAGCCAGTCCAGCAGTTCCGGGTGGCTCGGCGGCGTCCCCTGCGTGCCGAAGTCGTTGTCCGTCTCCACCAGGCCCAGGCCGAAATGGTCCTGCCACATGCGGTTGACCACCACGCGCGCCGTCAGCGGATTTTTGGGATCGACGATCCAGCGCGCAGATCCAGCCGCGTCGGTAGGGGCGGGGTCGCCCCGCCCTTGCTCAGCGGCGGCAGCACGGCCGGCACGCCTGGCGTCACCAACGCCCCCTTGCGGAGGAAGTCGCCGCCCTTGTGGATGTGCGTTTCGCGCGGCGTCGCGCGCTCCCGGACGATGAGCGTGGTCGGGATCACGGGCAGGTCTTTTTTCAGCTCCGCGATTTGCTTTTCCAGGTCCCGGCGGGCGTCGAGCATCTTCAGATGGACCGGCGCGGTCAATGGGTCGATGCCGCCCAGCGCGGCGACGACGTGCCGCGTCTGGTCGGCGTTGCGGTAGGCGTCCAGCACCATCTGCTGCTGCTTCGCGTCGCGGCCATTGACGGCGATGGCCAGGACCGTTCGCACCTTTTCCGGCAGCAGCTTCTTGTCCTCCAGGGACAGCGACCCCTCCCACGCCGCCAGCTTCTCCGGCGTCACGGAGTCCAGCTCCTTGAGCCGCCTCTCAACGGCGTCGATCTTCGCCGCCACCTCCGCCCGCTTCGCCGTCTGCTCCGGCGTCGGCAGCTCCAGCTTCGGCTCGTCCACGCTGTTGAAGAAGGCGAAGAATTCGTAATATTCGCGCTGCGAAATGGGGTCGAACTTGTGATCGTGGCACTGGCAGCAGCCGACTGTCAGGCCGAGGAAGACGCTCCCGGTCGTGTTGACGCGATCGACGATCGACTCGACGCGGAACTGCTCCAGGTCGATGCCGCCCTCCTCGTTGATCTGGGTGTTGCGGTGGAAGCCGGTGGCGATGAGCTGGTCGGTCGTCGGTTTCGGCAGCAGGTCGCCGGCCAGCTGCTCGACCGTGAACTGGTCGAACGGCATGTCCTTGTTGAAGGCGTTGATGACCCAATCGCGGTAGGGCCACATCGAGCGCGGGGCGTCGATGCTGTAGCCGTTGGAGTCGGCGTAACGGGCCTGGTCGAGCCAGCGGCGCCCCAGCGCTCGCCGTAGTGCGGCGACGCCAGTAAGCGATCCACTAACTTCTCGTAGGCGTCGGGCGATTGGTCGGCGAGGAAGTCGTCCACCTCCTTGGGCGACGGCGGCAGGCCGAGCAGGTCGAGGCTGAGCCGGCGGATCAGCACAGCCCGATCGGCCTCTGGCGACGGGGCGATTCCCTCCTTCTCCAGCCGGGCGAGGATGAAGCGGTCGATGGGGTTGCGGACCCACGCCTCGTTCTTCACGGCTGGCTCGGCGGGCCGGACGACCGGCCGGAACGACCAGTGCGTGGTGATGGCGGCGACCTCATCGGACGGGGCTGCGGCGCCGGCATCGATCCATGCCTTGAGGACGGCGACCTGGGCGGCGTCGAGCGGCGCCCCGATGGGCGGCATGGGTTTGACGCCGTCGGCCGCGGTGACGGCGAGGATGATGCGGCTCTTAGTCGAGTCGCCGGGAACGACGGCCGGCCCGGACTCGCCGCCCTTGCGCGCCGGCGGCGGTGTCGAGGCGGAGGCCGTTGCGGCGCTTGTCGGGGCCGTGGCACTTGACGCAGTTCTGCGCAGAATCGGCTTCACGTCGCGCGTGTAATCCACGGAGGGCGGGGCCTCGGCCGGAACGGCGGCGAGGAGGATGGTCCAAAGCGGCGTCATGGGAGCGCTCGGGAGGGAAGGCGGGGCGGATTCTCTCTCCCTCAACGATACCCGAAACGGCCGATGCTTCAAGGAAAAACGGGGAGAAGGGCGCCTGCCCCTTCGTCCCATTCCAGGTTGTGGAGTTGGTCAAGAAGCCGCCGAGCCGCGCTGCGTGCGCGGCTCGGATGGATCGCGTGAGACCGACGCCAGCCGTAATGCGCCCCTGGGATTCCCTACTTCGCCGGGCAGGCGGGCGTCTCGCAGGGCGGCGGACACATCGGCGGCTCCGGTGCGGCCACGTCGTTGGGGACCGTCAGCAGGTTGAAGCGCGACTCGATCGCCGGGATCGTCACCGCATCGACCGCCAGCCGCTGGACGAGGAGTTCCTTGCCCGGCTTCAGGACCGGCACGCGAACGATGACCTCCTTTTGAACGCTCACAGGTTCAAAAACCGTGATCGTCACCTTCTTGACGACGGGGACTTGCTGGTAGACGGTGCAGCATTTGCCGCAGGCGTCCACCGTCGTCGTCGGCTGGCTGGTCAGGCAGGTCACTTCCTGCTCGGCCGGGTGCGGCCGCATTTCGAGGACGGTTACAGTCTGGCGCTGTTCGATGAAGTCGAGGACGGGGCCGCCGCACTGGGCGCCGACGATTTCGTCCCGCAGGAACATCCGCGGCAACGTGGTCGCAGACTGGACCTCTTGCAGGTAGAATCCCGGAACCGAAATCGTCCGGCATGGGGCGGCGCAGCCGAGAGGGGCGGCCGGCGGCGTTTCGGATGTCGCGGGGGGCAAGTCCTTCGGCGGGCCGATCGGCTCATCGGCGCGCGGCCGGCGCAAGCAAAAGGCCCGCCGCGAGGCAGGCCGGCATCCATCGAGACATTGCTGCTCCTTCATGATCGCACGGCTTCCTTCCGGGCCGGATCGCAGAAACCCGGCCGACGGGGAATTGTGCTACCAGGCCGTGCGGTTGCAAGCGGAAACACGTCTCTGTCGTCCAGAATGGCGACCGGGCGCCCTGCGCCGACGGCGCAAGCCGCAGAGTTTACGGGAGCGAATCAGGGTGCGCTCTGGTAAGATGGAGGCGTCGTCCCCGATTCGTATCACCCTGCAGCCGCCTGGACCATGCCCCGATTCCGCACGCAATGGATTCTGTTGCTGTGTCTGCTGTCGCCGTCCGCGCTGCGCCGACGAGGCCGGCGCCGACATTCCCACCGTCGGCCGGCCGGCCGATCTGCCGTTCAGCGGCGCCAGCGGCGACTTCCGCGTCTGGGCCGACGCCGCGCCGAAAACGCTGGAAGCCCAGACGCCCCTGACCCTCACGCTGCACGTCGAGGCCCGTTCGGATGTCCTGCATCCGCCGCGGCGCATCGACCTGCGCGAATTGCCGTCGTTCAAGGACCGTTTCACCTTCGAGGAAATGGACGCCGGCGGCGAGCCCCCGACCGGCCCCAACTGGGAATTCGTCTACCGGCTTCATCCGAAGGGCGACAGCGTGACCGCCGTGCCAGGCATTCCCTTCGTCTTTTACAATCCCGACATTCAGTACCCTCGAAAGGGCTTTCAGGTGGCTTACACCGACCCTATCGCGTTGACGGTGAAGCCGCCCGCGGTTTACGTCGTTCCGGTTCCGGGGCCGGAGGTCCTCTTTTCCTGCGCCCGCGGTCCTGCGGTTGCGGCGACGTGGGCGCAGGGGCGGCGCCCGGATCGTGGACCGTCGCGGCGCTGCTGTCGGCGCCGCCGTTGTTGTGCCTGGGCTGGTACCTGGGCTGGCGGCGGCTGTACCCCGACGCCGCCCGGCTGGCGCAGCGGCGACGCAGCGCGGCCGCCCGTCGCGCCTTGCAGGCGCTGCGAGCGGCTGGCCGACTGCAGCCGATCGAACAGGCCGCGCGCCGCGGCCGTCACCGCCGACTACCTGCGCGGCCGGTTCGACGCGCCCGCGGAGGAGCCGACGCCGGCCGAGGCCGCGGCTTGTCTCGGGCGCGCCGGTTGCTCCCCCGTTCTTGCGGAACAGGCGGCCGCCTTCTTCCGCGCCTGCGACGCCGCCCGGTTTGCGCCGGACGGGCCGCCCCAGCCGGACCTGACGGACGCCGCCGCCCGCTTTATCCTGGCCGTGGAGGCGGAAACGTGGTCCGCGTCGCGCTCCTGATGTTCGCCGCGGCGGCGCCGGCCGCCGACGCCGTTCCGGCGGGCCTGTCGAATTTCGAGATCGCTCAACGCGCCGAAGAGGAGTTCCGCCAGGGCGTCGAGCAGCGCGGCGACCGCGACCGGGCCGTGCCGCATTTCCGCGCCGCCGCCGATTGCTTCGACGAGCTGCGCCGACGCGGGGCGAACAACCCCGAGTTGTACCGCAACCTCGGCAACGCCTGTTTGCTGGCCGACGACCTGCCGCGCGCCGTCCTGTCTTACCGGCGCGGCCTTCGCCTGGCCCCGACCGACGCCGACCTTCAAGCCGGCCTGGACGAGGCGCGCAAGCGCGTGAATTACGCCTCGGACGGCGGTCTCGGCCGGCCGCCTGACGACCACCGGCCGCCGTGGCTGCCGCGCGTCGGCTCGGAATGGTTCTTCGCCGGCGCCGCCGTCTGCTACGTCGCCGCCTGTTTCCTCCTGACACGGTGGCTGATGACGCGGCGCGGCCGGCTGCTGGCGGCCGGCCTCGTGGTGGGCGCGGCCGCGGCCGGCCTTACGGCGCTGGTCGTTCTGGCGGTGCAATCGGAGCGCGAGGAGCGCGATCGGCCGCTGGTGGTGGTGTCCGAGGACGGCGTGGTCCTGCGCAAGGGCGACGGCCCGACCTACCCGCCGCGCTACGAAACGCCGCTCAACCGGGGCGTCGAGGCGCGGCGGCTGTTCGAGCGCGACGGCTGGGTGCAGATCGAGCTGACGGGCGGCGAGGTCGGCTGGGCGCCGCGCGACAGCCTGCTGATCGACCAGCCGTGACGGCGCGGCACGCGAATTGCCGATAATAGCGAGGCGCCCACGCCCCCATAGACACGCTTAGCGAGTCGTTATGTCCAACTATCCCATCATTCCCGCCTCCGAGGCCGCGCCGGCGCCGGGCGAACCGCTCCAGGGCGAGGTCCTGTTCGGCCCACCGCCGGCCACACGGGAACAGTCGATGCTGGCCCTGCTCGACATGACGAGCTACGTCATGGACCGCCTGTTCGAGGTTCCGGGCACGAAAATCCGGTTCGGCCTCAATACGCTGCTGCTGATCCTGCCGATCGTCGGCGACGCCTTCACCAGCTTCGTCAGCGCCGCCATCCTGATGATCGGCCTGAACAACTTCCGCGTGCCGCGCATCGTCGCCGCCCGCATGGTGATGAACTCGCTCATCGACGCCGTGATCGGCTGGATCCCGATCTTGGGCGATCTGTTCAATCTCTGGTTCAAGGCCGACACGCGCAACGTCCGTCTGCTGATGGAACATGCCGGCCGCGGCGAAGGCGATCGGCCTTCCACGCGGAAACACTGGTTCTTCGTCATCGGGGTGGGCCTGGCTTTCGCGGTCTTCCTGGCCCTGATGATCGTGGGCGTGTGGTGGTTGATAGCGTTGGCCGTGCAGGCGTTCCATGCCGCTCCGGCTTCGGCCCCTTGATCCCTCTGCAAATGCACCGGGGCGGCGCGGTCCCCACTCGACCCGCGCCGCCCCGTTCGGCCCGGAGGCCGTGCTTCACGAAAATAGTTCGCCGACCACCTTGCCCTTGTCCGCCAACTTGATCGGCCGGCCGCCCGGCGTGCGATACTGCTTCGCCGGGTCCACGCCCAGCGCCGTCAGCAGCGTGGCGAAGTAGTCCGGGATCGTCACCGGCCGATCCTTGACCTGCTCGCCCTTGTCGTCGGTCTGGCCGATCGCCTGGCCGCCCTTGACGCCGCCGCCGGCCAGCAGCACGCTGAACGCCTCCGACCAGTGATCGCGGCCGGTCTGGCCGTTGATCTTCGGCGTCCGGCCGAATTCGCCCATGCACAGCACCAGCGTGTCGTTCAGCATCCCGCGGTCGGCAAGGTCGCGCACCAGCGTCGAGAGCGTCGGGTCGAGCACCTGGGCCAGGTTGCTCACGGCGTTGAAGTTGTCGCCATGCGTGTCCCAGCCGTCCAGCGTCACCTCGACGAACTTGACGCCGTTCTCGACCAGCCGCCGGGCCATCAGGCACGACTTCTGGAACACCGCGTCGTCGGGACCGGCGGCATAGGCGTCGATCGTCTCCTTTTTCTCCGCCTTGATGTCGAACGCCTTGAGAGCGGGGCTGGTGCGCAGCCGCTGGGCCTTGGCCTGGAAGCGCTCGTGGTCGGCGACGCGAGCGGGGTCGGTTCGGCCGGCGAAGCTCTTGTTGAGCGCGTCGAGGCCTTTGAGCCGCCGCTTCAGCCGGTCCTCGTCCACGCCGTCGGGCAGCGCGATGTTGTCGATGGGGTTGGCGAGGTCGCCGATCACGTGCGGCGAGAACTCGACTCCGAAAAATCCGCCGTCGCTGCCGTTGTTGCCGTTGATCGAGACGAAGTTGGGCAGGTCGTCCTTGTCCTCCGACCACGTTTTCGCCACGACGGCGCCGAGGGCGGGATAGTCCACCGTCTCGCTGCGCAGGTTGCCGGTGTGGATGAAGAAGTTGGCCCGGTCGTGGTCCGCTTCCTTGGAGGTGATGGAGCGGAGGAGGGCGAAGTTCTTCGCCTGCTCGGCCAGCTTGGGGAAGTAGCCGCTGAGGCGGACGCCGGCGGCGGCCGTGTCGATGGTTTTGACGGGGCCGCGGTAGTCGTCCGGCGCGTCGGGCTTGGGGTCCCAGGTGTCGAGGTGGCTGGGGCCGCCGTTGAGCCAGACGAGGATGCAAGCCTTGGCCCGCCGTGCGAGGCCGTCGGCCGCGAGGATGCGCTGCACGGCCGGCGACAGGGCGAGGCCGATCGTGCCGAGCAGGCCGGCGCCAAGCGCCTGACGGCGGTTCATCATTCGCGGGTATTGCGGGTAGAACATGGTCGGTTCCCTTCGGAAGGATGAACGGTGAGTTTGCTTGATTCATCGTTCATCGTTCATCGTTCCTCGTTTGATTCAGTGGTTGGTGTTGAACTCGGCGGAATTGAAGATCGCCCACAGCACGTCTTCGAGGCCCGCCGCGCCTTCGCCGCCGTGGAGCAATTGCTGCATCGCCTTCGCTTCATCCTTTGTCGGCCGGCGCGACAGCGTGGCCAGGAACAGCCGGTCCACGTCGGCCGCATTCGGAGCGCGGTCGGCGCCGTTCAGCTGCGCCTTGGCGCCAGCCTGCACGGCCTGATGGATATAGTCGCCGTTCAGCAGCGCCAGGGCGCGCTGCACCGTCTGGCGCGTTCCTCCAGCACGTCCACCGGCCGGTCGCTGGGGTCGTCCGGGGGCGGGTCGTCGTCGGCTGCGGGAGCCGTCGGAGGCGGCGCGGCTGCATCGGCGCCTCCGTCGGCCGGCGGCGGATTCGGCGTCGCGGGATCGGGCGGCGGCGGATCGCCCTTGCAGCCGGTGGCCCGCACGACCGAGGCGTACAGCTGGTCCACCGACAACGGCCGGGCCGGGAAGCGCGCGAAGTTGCGGACCTGCAAGTCGGCGGTCTCCGCCGCCTTGTCGCCCTTCACCGGCGTCGCATCGCCGGAACTCAGCTGATACGCCCGGCTCCGCGCGATGGTCCGAACCAGCCTTTTGAGGTCGTAATCGGAGGCCTTGAAGTCGGCGGCGAGCAGGTTGACCATCGCCGTCCTATCGTCCGATCCGCCGCGGTCCACGCCGTCCACCGGCGGCATCAGGCCGGCGCCGAACAGGCGCGTCCAGGCGTCGTTGACGGCGCGTGTGGCGAAGTAGGGATTGTCGTCGGCCGTGATCCACGCGGCCAGCGCGGCGCGACGGCCTCCCTCCGCTCGCGGCGGGGGAGCGCCGGGGCGGGCGGCGCCGGGGAACCGCGGCTTGACGACCTTCATCGCCGGGCTGCCGTCCTCGTTCGGCTTGGCCGTCGGGTCGGGCACTTTGAGGTCGCCGCGCCGCGCCTCCATAATGGCCGTGATGGAATCGTCGCCGTCGTCGGATGCCAGCAGGCGGAGGCGGCCGAAGTACGCGGCCACGCCCCAGAAGTCGTCTTTCTTCCAGTGCGTGAACGGATGATCGTGGCATTGGGCGCATTGCAGCGAAACGCCCTGGAAATTCTTGAAGACGGCGCCGACCAGATCGGTCGGCCGGCCCTCGTAGCGCAGCAGGAAATCGGCCGGGCCGCTGGCGTCGCTGGCCCCTTGGCCCGTTATCAGCTCCGTCGTCACCGTTTTGTAGGAAACGTCGGCCTTGATCGCGTCGCGCAGGTAGCCGCGAAGGACGCGGCCGTCGTACTTGTCCTGTTTGATCGGCCGCCGGCCGCCCAGGAGCTGCTGCGTCCAGACGGCGGCCCAGTGGTCGGCGAACTCGTCGCTGTCGAGGAGTTTGTCGATCAGCTTTGCCCGCTTGTTCGGGTCCTTGTCGGCGAGGAACGCCGGCACGTCCTCGGCGGGCGGCGTGACGCCGGCCAGGTCGAGCCAGACGCGGCGCAGGAAGGCGGCGTCGTCGGCCCGGCCGACGGGCGCGACGCCGGCGGCCTTCCAGTGTTCTTGCATGGCGGCGTCGAGCCGCTTCACGACGTCCGCGGGCGGCGCGGGCGCCGCCAAGGTCAAACCGCCCATCAAGGCAAGCGAGGCGGTGCTGAGCATGGGTCGTCTCCGGGCGGATTGCGACAGGTCCGTTGGGCGCCGCGCAGCGGCCAACCCTTGCGGGCCGACGCGCTCCTCTTCTTTAACTTACCCTGAGTTGACGATTTGTTACAGAATGCCTCACGCATTCGCGTCGCGGTCGGGATCGCCACGTATCCAGGTGTCCACCACGGAGCCGAGGCTCTCGCGGAGCAGCAGGCGGGCGCGGCGGGCGCGCATGCGCAGCGTCCCGGCGGCGACGCCCGTGATCTGGCTCATGGCGTCGTAGCCCATGTCCTCAATGTAGTGCAGCACGAAGGCCTCGCGGTAGGCTTCGGGGAGTTGCCGGATGGCCGATAGGGCGCGTTCGTTCCATTCGCGCCGGAGGACGGCAGACAGAACGCCGTCGCGGCGCCCGGACGGGTCGGCGGCGCCACCCAGGTCCGCCGGATCGACCGGCCGGGCGCGGCGGCCCCGGTCGCGGACGTGGCGGCGGCAGAGGTTCAGCGCGATGCCGTGCAGCCAGGGGCCGAACGGCAACTCGGTGCGGTACCCGGCCAGACCGGCGAAGGCGCGGGCCAACGCCTCCTGTGTGATACTTTCCGCCTCGTCCGCGTCGCCAATCAGCAGCGCGGCCGCGCGCAGCAGCGACGGCCGGTGCCGGTCGGCCAGCGCGTCGAAGGCGTCCCGGTCGCCGTCGAGCGCCCGGCGAACAAGGTCGGCGTCGGACGGTCCCATGCCGCCAATTCACCACAAAGACGCGCGCCCGACCAGGGGAAAACGGCAGGGAAGGCTCCCCGGCGCTTGCGCTGCCGAGCGTCCAGGGTCGGGCGAACTATCATTCCAGCCGCCGCGAGACGGCCCGCTTTTGACTTGACGATTCCGCGCTCCCTACAATGAAGGAACGATGGAGATCGACAAGCACCCCACCCCGAGGGGCTCCCCATGAAATTCCTCACGGCCGTGCCCGTTTACAACGAAGAGCGCAGCGTCGAAGGCGTGCTGGACGAGGTGCGGCGCACCAGCCCGCACATCCTCGTAGTCAACGACGGCTCCACTGACCGAACGCCGGAGCTTTTGGCGCGGCAGCCAGGCGTCGAGGTCGTCACCCACCCCAAAAACCGGGGCTACGGGGCCGCGCTGATGTCGGCCTTCGAGCATGCCCTGGCGCACGACTACGACGTTCTGGTGACGATGGACTGCGACGGCCAGCACGAGCCGGGCCGCATCCCGGTGCTGCTGGAGGCGATCCACGACGCCGACATCGTATCCGGCAGTCGCTACCTGCGCGACTTCCACCAGGACGCCGCGGCCCCGCAAGACCGCCGCCGCATCAACCAGGAAATCACGGCCGAGCTGAACGCCCGCCACGGCCTGCATTTGACCGACGCCTTCTGCGGTTTCAAGGCCTACCGCCGCGAGGCGCTGCAAAAACTGCACATTACGGAACCGGGATGGGGGATGCCGTTGCAGCTGTGGGTTCAGGCCGCGCGGGCCGGCCTGCGCATCAAGGAGATCGGCGTGCCGCGGCTGTACCTCGACCCGAACCGGGCGTTCGGCGGCATGCTCGACGACGCCTCGGAACGACTGGCGTATTACCGGCGCGTGATCGCCGAGGCCGAGGCCGCGTCGCGGCCGGCCCTTCCCGCGCCGCAATCGACCCCGTGTCCGTTTGGAGCGTTTCCCCGGAGGACCTGCCGTTGAGCGGCCGCGTCGTTCCGCATGCCCCCGCCGAGGACGGCGCCGTCACGGCCGAGCCGCCGCTGGTGGAGGCCGGCCGTCTGCTGGCCGAAAACCGTCGCCTGGAGCGGGGCCGCCCACTGGCCGGCCGGCCGTGGACCGACCTGCAGCGCGACGCCCGGCGAGCCGCCGTCGATGCGGCGCGCGAGTACCTGACCCGCCGCGGCGAGCCTGTCCCCGACGCTTCGGGCGAACGCCTCATCGTGGCGGGCCATCAGCCCGAGTTGTTCCATCCTGGCGTGTGGGTGAAGAACTTCGCCTTGAACGGCCTCGCCCGCCGGCACGGCCTCACGCCGATCAACCTCGTCGTCGATAACGACACCGTCAAGACCACCGCCCTGCGTCTGCCCACCGTCGCGGCGGTGCGGTCGGAGAACCCGCACGCCGTTACGATGCCGTTCGACCGCCTGGCTGGCGAGATTCCCTGGGAGGAGCGGCCCGTCGCCGACGCGGCCTTGTTCGCCGACTTCGGCGGCCGCGCTTCCGCCGTGCTGCGGGAGTGGGGCTATACGCCAATGCTGGCGGACTTCTGGACTCTGGTTTGTCGGGAGGGGGAGCGAACGCCGCTGTTGGGGGAGCGATTCGCCGCAGCGCGGCGGACTTACGAACGCCGCTGGGGCTGCCGCAACCTGGAGCTGCCGGTCAGCGTCCTGTGCCGGACGGAGCCGTTCGCGTGGTTCGCAGCTCATCTCCTGACGGAGTTGCCGCGCTTCCACGCCGTCTACAATGCCAGCGTCCATGAGTACCGCCGCCGTCACGGCATCCGCAGCCGCAATCATCCGGTGCCCGACCTGGCAGGGGAGGATGGCTGGCTGGAGGCGCCGTTCTGGGGCTGGCGTGCTGGTGCGCCGCGGCGCGGTCGGCTGTTCGCCCGAGCGCATTCGGATCGTATTGAACTCCGCGTGGGCGGCGAAACCTGGCCGGCGCTCCCGACTCACGAACCCGCTGCGGCGTGGGCCGAGCGGGAGCGCCAGGGCCTCAAGGTGCGCAGCCGGGCGCTGACGAACACGCTGTACGCCCGGCTGTTCCTTTCCGACCTGTTCATTCACGGCATCGGCGGCGGCAAGTACGACGAGCTGACCGACGAGTTGATCCGGCGCTTCTATCAGCACGAGCCGCCGGAATACCTGATCCTGTCCGCGACGCGGTTGCTGCCGCTGCCGGCGCCGCCGGTCCAGCCCGACGACCACCGCCGGCTGGTTCGCCAGCTGCGCGACCTGCACTGGAACCCGCAGCGACACCGACCGCCCCATGACGGTGGTATTCAGGAGTTGATAAGTCGGAAGAATGCTCTGATCGCCGAGACGCCGGCCGACCACGCCGGCCGACGGGAACGCTTTCAGGCGCTGCGCGCCGCGACGGAAGCCTTGCGCGCGCCGCTGGCCGCCGAGGAACAGCGCTTGCGCACGGAGCTGGACGAAACGGATCGGCGGCTGGCGGCGAACGCCGTGCTGCACCGTCGCGACTACGCCTTCTGCCTGTACCCGGAGGAGACGCTGCGACCGTTCTGCACGCAGTTCTTGTGAGCCTGCGATTCAAGCCGGCTGGCCGTAGCGCTTCACCGATCCGTCGATGTAGGCCGCGTATTGATCGGCCAGCCCGGAGTCTTGCAGGATGAGGATGTTCTCCGCGTTCAATTCCGCGCTGTGCGAATCGTGAAGCGACTGAACCAAGTTGGTATAATTAATCTCGCGCCCCATAAGCTTCGGCGGTTCTGGAACGAGCGAGCGACGGGGAAAGCCAATGAATGAGATCGACGTTGTTGTGGACGTGCGGCAAAGCCCGGACGCGGCCGAGCTCATCGTCTTGAAGCAAAAGGTGGCCTTCAGCGGCGAGGCCAGCCTGGTAGGTTCGCCTGTGGAAACGCGGGTGGGTCTAATGACCCGCAAGGCGCAGCTCTCCGTCTTTGAATTCGCCGAGGCCGGGCCTGGATACGTACTGGCCGTCGCTGTCAAAAACGTCGGGACGGTTCCCTTCGAGATCGAGAGGGTGGCCTTTGTACATGAGTTCGAGGAGCCCCAAGACTTCACGACGAAGATGGGCGCTTCCGCCCAGCAGATCGGGGGGAGCGTCGATTTCTGCCCGCGCGACCCCCGGACTAAGAGGGTTCTCCTGCCGCCAGGGCGTTCGCGCGACTACTTCCTGCCGATGGGCATGTTTGAAGGCGTCGCTCTGACGGCTACGAGCCTGTCGCCCGATCGGTTCTGGATCGCGGCGTACTGCGGCGGCGAGGAAGTAGGGAGGGTCATTGGGCAGGATATCCGTCCCTTCCTTGACAGGTCCGGAATCGTGATCCACCGCCGCGCTCAGCCGCTGTTCGACACCCTGCCGGAGTCAGGCCGCCTGGCGGTCATCAGGGCGGTGGCGCCTCTCCGCGGGGTCGAACGGGACAAATGGACGGCGGCAGGGGCAAGCGCAATTGAGGGACTCCCCCTCACCTTCGTCGTGCGAGCAGGCGATGACCTGCGAGTGGTTATCACTCAGACGGAGGACAAGGGCGTCGAGATCGTGGACATTGTTCGGAAGGCCGCACTCGATCAGTTCGCCAAGACGAGCCGGGAAGGGGACTCGAAGCCATGATGCTCGAGCCCCTCGCCTTCAGCTATGACCAATGTTTCAAAGAGGCGCAGGAACTTAAGGCCTTCCTCGGCAGTCACGGTTCTCTAAAGGAGAGAGATGAGATTCTCCCCTTCTTCAAGGCGAGGAAGCACCTTTCCGCCTTTCTGGCCGTGAACAACTCGCAGGCGATCCAGTATGACCGCGTCGCCCATGAATACCCCTTGTTCGGGGATTTCACGTGCGACTTGGTCGCAGGAGATTGGTCGAAGCGGGCTTACGTCTTCGTCGAGTTCGAGAACGCCGAGCCGGAGAGCGTCTTCGTTAAGAAAAAACACAAAAACACCCCCGAATGGTCCCATCGCTACGAACACGGTTTCAGCCAGATCCTGGACTGGTTCTACAAGCTCGACACACAGAGACAGGCGGCCGACTTCGAGGAAAGGTTCGGGGACAGGATCGTCCACGTCAGCGGTCTGCTCGTCGTCGGCAGGGGGCAAGATTTCGGGCCCCGTGAGCGGGAGCGGCTTCACTGGCGTCACCAGCACATTGCCGTCAACGGCAAGCAAATCCATTCGATGACGTTCGACGATCTGTGTGAGGACACTTTGGCGCGGCTTTCCGTCTACCCGCTGCTCCAAAAAGCGCTGCAAACGGCCGATCAGGGGAAGGGGGTAGATACCGCGGTGGTGGACAAGAGCCCCGCACCACGGTGAGTTGAGCCTGTCCTCAATCCTACCCCTTATACCGCTTCACCAACCCGTCGATGTACGCCGCGTAACGATCCGCCAGGCCGGGATCGTGGACGACAAGGATGTTCTCCGCGTTCTGCTCCGCGCTGTGCGACAGATTGTAGCTGCCCGTCAGCACCGCATCGTCGGCCACCACGACCTTGTTGTGCATGAAATCATGTTTGCTCGTTGGGCTGTAGGGCTGCGACCGCTTGCCGGCCAGCCGCGCCGCGACGGCCTCGAACACAGGGATTTTCCACGCCGACGGGCCGTCCTGCCACTGCTTCTTGACATCCGCCATCTGCGTCGCGTCGTGGATGCCGCCGAACTCAATCCCGCCCCGGTCCAGCACGTCCTTGAGCGCGGAGAGAATGCCGCCGGAGGTGAGCAGCATGGAACAGATCAGGAGTCGTCGCCGGGCGCCGCGGATCAGGTGGGCCGCATCCTGGTCGATGGCGCGCCCCTCGCCCGGCGAGAACGCGACCTTGACCGGAACGTCGCCGACCGAAACCGTGCCCACGTCGCGGGCGCCGGTCGTGGCGATGTCGCCCTTCTGCCACAGTTCGCCGAAGTCCGTCTCGTAGTAGGCGCTCAATTCCGGCGAATCGAGACAGATAATGTTGTTTTCCTGGAGGCGCCACGAGTCGTCGGTGAAATTCGTCGATCCGGTCCAGACGGCGGCCGCGGGCGTGCCGCCGTCGCGGACGACGTACTTCTGGTGCATCAGCTTGGGCATTTGCGGGTCGCCGCCCGTGATGGGTTTGGACTGAATCTTGCCGCCGAGACGGCGGACGAAGTCGGCGGTTCCGGGCGGTGCGGGGTCCGCGCCGCTGCCGGGCATGGGGGCGTTCGGCTTGCCGGCGTCGTAGGCGATGCGCACGTCCACGCCGGCGGCGGCGCGGCCCTGGAGCGCCTGGACGACGGGACCGGCCGTGGCGTCGCTCAGGCGGAAGTCGTAGATGGCGACGTGCAGACTGGTCTTCGCCACGTTCAGGAAGTCGGCCAACTGGTCCGCGACCTGGGCCGGCGTTTGCTTGTCCTGCTCTAGAAACGTGACGTTGATCGCCATCGGCGGCTCCATGATTCAGGGTCGTTGTTCCTTGACCGGGTAAGTGCCACAACGTCCCGAACACCTGATTGCTCGCACGGTGACAGGTGCCAGTACGTCCCGAACAGCCTCGTTCAGTCCTGGAACCCGCGGTTGGGCAGCCGGTAGTCCACCTCCAGGACCTGCGGCTGAGTCTTCGGTTCCTTCCGTCGCAGGGTGAAGAACCGGATCTTGTCCGCCTCCAGGTCCACCTCGCAGCGGACCAGCCGGTTGGGCCACACCGCACTCACCACCCAGGTCCGTCCCAGCAGGGTCACCTCGCCCGCACCGTTGGTCCGTCGCAGGTAGACCAGCCGCCCCCGAGGCCGGGTCTTCAGGTTCAGACGCCAGTCCGCCGGGAAGGGGCGGCGGGCGGGGGCCGCCTCGATCCGGGCCGCCCGCTGCCGACGCAGGGCCTGCACATGCCTCTGCGAACGGTCTTGCAAGTGCTCCAGGTCGGGGTGCTGGAACCGTGCCCAGACCCGTGCCTGCCACCAGCCGTTGTAACTCTCGATCATCGCCTGGAAGCCGACTTCCCGCGGCGGCACGAACACCGGCGCCACCCCCAGGCTCAGGCACAGGCGGATGACCCGACCCAGGGCGTCGGGGTAGCGGTGCGTCCCCTGGAAGATCATGTCGTTGTCGAACTGGGCATACCCAGGGAGTCCGACCTCCCGCCAGTGTTCCGTCAACGATTCGACGGTCAGGACCGCGGTAACGGGGGCGGTCGTCGGCCAGGAGACGACCAGGCCGCCGTGCAAGGACACCCCGTTAAGCACCTCGACCTCGGGGCCCTCCTTGATGACCAGGCCCTCGACGATGTCGAAGCTATCCAGCTCGGCCCGGGCCGCGGCGACCTCGGGCAGATACCACCCCCGGGGCGGGGCCGGTCGGCGAGTCCTGACCCGTCCGTCGAGGGCGCCCCGGCGAGCCAGAATCCGGTTGATCGTCCGCAGCGACGGCGCCGCCGTGTCTCCCCGGTCGAGCAGGGCCTGCTGGATGGCCTGGGCGCCGACTGCCCCCAGGTCTCCGTGGGCCAGTTCCTTGCGGACGGTCAGGATCAGGTCCTCCGTGGAGGAGTCGATCCGCTGGGTCCTGTGCGGGACCGAGGACCGATCGGACCAGTCCACCCGATCGAGCCGCTGCCCACGGGCTCGCTCGACCCACAGAGTCACGGTAGCGACTCCGACTCCAAAGCGGCGGGCCACGGCTCGCAGAGACTGGCCACGGCGGACGGCGGCTACCATGGCCCGACGACGATCGGCTTGACGCTTTGCTTGCTCATCAGAAGACCTCCCAAGGGATCAGCTTTGGGGATATTGTAGCCCACGGTGTTCGGGACGTACTGGCACAAAACTGTTCGGGACGTACTGGCACCTACCCCTTGACCTTTTGGTAACCGTCCAGCGGAATTCGCAAAGCAGCGCAGCTGCGCCGAGAGCCGACTGCTAAAATCGTGGCATGGACGCTTCCGTGTGCCCGGGATGCTACGAACGCGATAGGCGCATCGCCGAGTTGGAACGCCGCGTCGCCGAGTTGGAAGCCCGACTCGGCACCAACAGTTCCAACTCCTCGCTGCCGCCGTCCGCCAATCCCCCCGGCGCACCCAAGCCGGTCCAGAAAAAGAAGTCCAAACGTCCAGCCGGCGGACAACTGGGCCATCCCCCGCAGCTGCGGCGGTTGCTTCCCGCCGAGCGGGTCAACCATTTCAAGCACTTGGTCCCCAAGCGGTGTGAGCGCTGTGCCGCGGCCCTGCCCGCCCAGCCCTCGCCGGGCGATCCCGAGCCCACCCGCTTCCAAACCATCGAACTGCCCCCGGTCATAGCCGAGGTCACCGAGTACCAGGGCCACGCCCGCACCTGCCCCTGCTGCGGCCACCGGACGCATGCGGTCATCCCGGCGGCGGTTCGCGCCCACAGTGTCGGGCCGCGGCTGACCGGCACGCTGTCCTACTTCTCCGGCTGTCACGGCCTGAGCAAGCGCGGCGTCGAGGAGATCGCCGACGCGGTCTTCGACGCCCCGATCGCCTTGGGCACGGTCTGCAACCTCGAGCAAGAAGTCGGCGCCGCCCTGGAGACGGCCCACCAGGAGGCGGTGGCGGCGGTGCGCCAGGCGGCGGTCAAGAACGCCGACGAGACCAGTTGGAAACTCGCGGGGGCGTTGTGCTGGCTGTGGGCGGCGGCCACCACCCGGGTGGTGGCCTTCGTGATCCACGCCCGCCGAAGCGCGGCGGGCCTGACGGCGATCCTGGGCCTGGAGATCCTGGGGATCCTGTGCAGCGACCGCTGGGGCCCGTACAACCGGGTGCCGCCCCAGCGGCGGCAGATCTGCTGGGCGCACCTGAAACGGGATTTCCAGAAGATCATCGACCGGGGCGGCCCCGAAGAGTGGGTCGGACGGGAGGGGCGGCGACTGGTCAGGAAGGTCTTCGCCGCGTGGCACGGGTTCCGGGACGGACAGGTCACGCGGGCACAACTGGAAGCGCGGCTGGCCCCGGTGATGCGACGGATGAACCGGGTGCTGCTGGAAGGCGCGATCCTCGGCGCCGACCCAACGGTGGTGCGGTTCTGCGAGAACGTGCTGGCGTTGGAGCCTGCGCTGTGGACGTTCGTGACGACGGAGGGTAATCGTTCAACGCTACGAGAGCAGTGAGGGGCAGGGTTGGCCGGTGCGATGGGCGAGGACAGGCTCATGCAGGTAATCCAGGACATTCTTCGCCTGCAACCGCCGGGTTTGCACCACGGTCAGAATCCGCTCGACGAAGCGACAGCCGTTCCCACTCCAGCAGCCGAAACTCCGCCTGCGCCACAGCACCGCCCGACGCAGCAGTCGTTCCACGTGGTTGTTCGTCGGCTCCACTCCCTCCGTCGTCACGAACGTCCACAGCGCAGGCTCCAACGCCAGCACGTTCTCGCAGAACCGCACCACCGTTGGGTCGGCGCCGAGGATCGCGCCTTCCAGCAGCACCCGGTTCATCCGTCGCATCACCGGGGCCAGCCGCGCTTCCAGTTGTGCCCGCGTGACCTGTCCGTCCCGGAACCCGTGCCACGCGGCGAAGACCTTCCTGACCAGTCGCCGCCCCTCCCGTCCGACCCACTCTTCGGGGCCGCCCCGGTCGATGATCTTCTGGAAATCCCGTTTCAGGTGCGCCCAGCAGATCTGCCGCCGCTGGGGCGGCACCCGGTTGTACGGGCCCCAGCGGTCGCTGCACAGGATCCCCAGGATCTCCAGGCCCAGGATCGCCGTCAGGCCCGCCGCGCTTCGGCGGGCGTGGATCACGAAGGCCACCACCCGGGTGGTGGCCGCCGCCCACAGCCAGCACAACGCCCCCGCGAGTTTCCAACTGGTCTCGTCGGCGTTCTTGACCGCCGCCTGGCGCACCGCCGCCACCGCCTCCTGGTGGGCCGTCTCCAGGGCGGCGCCGACTTCTTGCTCGAGGTTGCAGACCGTGCCCAAGGCGATCGGGGCGTCGAAGACCGCGTCGGCGATCTCCTCGACGCCGCGCTTGCTCAGGCCGTGACAGCCGGAGAAGTAGGACAGCGTGCCGGTCAGCCGCGGCCCGACACTGTGGGCGCGAACCGCCGCCGGGATGACCGCATGCGTCCGGTGGCCGCAGCAGGGGCAGGTGCGGGCGTGGCCCTGGTACTCGGTGACCTCGGCTATGACCGGGGGCAGTTCGATGGTTTGGAAGCGGGTGGGCTCGGGATCGCCCGGCGAGGGCTGGGCGGGCAGGGCCGCGGCACAGCGCTCACACCGCTTGGGGACCAAGTGCTTGAAATGGTTGACCCGCTCGGCGGGAAGCAACCGCCGCAGCTGCGGGGGATGGCCCAGTTGTCCGCCGGCTGGACGTTTGGACTTCTTTTTCTGGACCGGCTTGGGTGCGCCGGGGGGATTGGCGGACGGCGGCAGCGAGGAGTTGGAACTGTTGGTGCCGAGTCGGGCTTCCAACTCGGCGACGCGGCGTTCCAACTCGGCGATGCGCCTATCGCGTTCGTAGCATCCCGGGCACACGGAAGCGTCCATGCCACGATTTTAGCAGTCGGCTCTCGGCGCAGCTGCGCTGCTTTGCGAATTCCGCTGGACGGTTACACCTTTTGTAGGCCTGGAGCGGCCGCGCGACCTGCGTTGCCCGGGCCGTCGAGCAAGCAAGAAAACCGATCTTGACCTGAACTCTGTCACAAGCCACCCTAACGGCGGGCGACGAACCACGCATCGGAACCGAGGGCGTCATGGCCGATTTCACGCCGTATCAGCAGAAGATCATCAAGCGCTACTACAACAACAGCGACACGATCCAGCAGCAGCGGTTGGCGGAACTGGTAAGCGAGCTGTACCTGAGCAGCGGCAAGAAGCGGCAGCGCGCTTGGGATGCCGTCGTCTCCGCGATGCAGAAGCTCGGCGTGCCGCAGTCGCGCATCGATCACCTTCGCACCCAGGACAATCCGGCCCTCGTCGCCGAGGTCGTCAAGGAATTGGAAGCCAAGCGGTAGGCCCGAACCATGTCGCCAACGGCTGCGGGCCGGCGGGCCGGACATGCCGTCCGGCCCGCGGCCCGTCGTGTTACCTTTCCTATCCTTTAAGATTCCTTTACCGGCCATAGCCGCCGTAGTAGGGTTGGGCGGCGTTCGGCGGCGCCATCGGGCCGTAGCCGTAAGCGCCGGCCGCCTGCACGGGGCCGCCGTAGGGCAGGACCAGAGCGCCCGGGCCGGGATTGGCGGCGGGCGGCGGGGCGGCTTGCGTCGTCGGCGCGACGGGGGCGGCCGGGGCGTCGGCTGTCGGGCAGCCGTCACAGGCGGGCAGCGCCATGCCGACGGGGGCGCCTCCGTAGCAGCCGGGGTTGCCGCCGGGATAGCCGCCGCAGCAGAACGGGTTGCAGCCGTCGAAGCACATGCTGCCGGAGGCCACCGGGCTGAAGGCGTTGTAGGGGCGGATGCAGACGGTGCCGCAGCATTTGTCGCAGCCGAAGCAGCTGCACGGCCAGCAGTGGTGGGGGATCAGGCCGAACGTCCAGGCGTGCGACGGGGCGGCCGACAGTGCCAGAGCGGCCAAACCGAGGATCGAGGAGAACAGCAGTTTTTTCATGGCGGGAGGTCGTCTCGGGAACCGGGCGCACGGCCGCTGCCGCCATCCTGACGGCGGGCGCACGCCCTGGGAGTCACCCAACTGTACCCGCGCCGGTCGCGGCGCGGCGGCAGTCGGCCGCCGGTTTCGCCCGAAAGCTGATGGGCCGGGGCGGCAAGTCCAATTCCTTGATTGCCGGCGTTGCGAGCCGACGAACTGAATGGAAATGCGGAGAAAACGCGGCGGAATGACAGGAAGCATTCAAGTCGCGGCCAGCGTCAGGCGAGGGTCGGAACGGCGTCCAGGTCGAGCGACGACCGCCGGCCGCGGCGCCACAGCTCGACGGCCGCGGCCGCCATCGCGGCGTTGTCAGTGCAGAGGGCCGCCGGCGGGATGAACAGCTCGGCGCCCTCTTCGCGCGTCATCTTTTCCAGGGCGGCACGCAGCCGGCCGTTGGCCGCCACGCCGCCGCCGACCGCAAGGCGCTTCAGTTCCGTGCGCCGCAGCGCCTGCCGGCATTTCGCCGTCAGCACGTCCACCACCGCCTGTTGAAAGCTCGCTGCCAGGTCCGCGCGGCGCTTGCCGGGGGGGAGCGGAGCCGGCCTCGGCTCGTTCTGCCCCGCCAGCGCGTATAAAACCGCCGTTTTCAGACCGCTGAAGCTGAAATCCAGCCGATCCTCATGCAGGAACGATCGGGGCAAACGCACCGCTCCGGGGTCGCCGGCGGCCGCCTCGCGCTCGACGGCGGGGCCGCCGGGGAAGCCGAGGCCGAGCAGGCTGGCGACCTTGTCGAACGCCTCGCCGGCCGCGTCGTCCAGCGTGCCGCCGAGCCGCTCGAACGAAACGGCGTCGCGGCAGTGGAACAGCGTGGTGTGGCCGCCGCTGACCACGAGGCCCACGCAGGGAAATATGTCCCGCCCGGCCGCCATGCGGCAGGCGTAGACGTGGCCGTGGACGTGGTTGACGCCGAGCAGCGGCACGTCAAGGGCCACGGCCAGCATCTTGGCGGCGCTGACGCCGACCAGGAGCGCCCCCACCAAACCCGGCGTGTGGTGGACTGCCACGCCGGCGATCTGATCGAGGCGGACGCCGGCCTGCCGCAGCGCCTCGTCGATGACCGGCAGCAGCCGTTGCAGGTGGGCGCGAGCGGCCACCTCCGGCACGACGCCGCCGAAGCGGGCGTGCAGATCGGTCTGCGACGCCACGACATTCGCCAAAACGGCCGGCTCGTCGGTGAAGACGGCGGCGGCCGTCTCGTCGCAGGAGGTTTCAATGCCGAGAAAAAGGGTGGGATTCATCGCTTATGTCCGAGCCGCGACCGTTAGGGAGCGCTGCCCTCGCACCCTCGTTCTCAAGCTCTGCTTGGGAACGCCTTCCGCGAAACTCCGTTTCGCGTCCCGTCCCTCGACCGGACGCGAAGCAGAGCTTCGGCAGCGTGCGTTCCCAAGCAGAGCTTGGGAACGAGGGGGACGAGGGGGCAAGGGGAAGGGCGCGGTTGAAAGCCGCGGCACAGGGCAGTTAGGCGAGCGGCAGCAGGAATGCTACCCGTAGCCGCATTCGCCAGAATGCGGGCCGACAGCCGTTCACCCGCATTCTGGCGAATGCGGCTACGGGTAAGGTATTTCCCGCCCCGCGCCTTACGCCGCGTAGAAGGCGTTGGCGGCCGCCACGCCCGACCCCGGCGCGATCTTCGCGCCCTGGCCGACCAGACACTGCTCGAGCGCCGCCAGGAACAGCAGCACGTTGTTCGGCCGGCTGTTGTGGCCCATCAGGCCGATGCGCCACGCCTTGCCCTTGAGGTCGCCGAGGCCGCCGCCGATCTCGATGCCGAACTCCGTCAGCAGCCGCTTCCGCACCGCCGCGTCGTCCGCCCCGGCTGGGATGCGCACCGCGTTGAGCTGCGGCAGCTGATGCCCTTCCACGGCCGTGTATTGCAGGCCGAGCGCGTTCAGGCCGGCCTTCAGCGCCCGGTGGTTGCGCAGGTGCCGCGCCCACCGCGCCTCCAGCCCCTCCTCGTGGAGCAGACACAACCCCTCCCGCAAGGCGTAGACCATGCTGATCGGGCCGGTGTGGTGGTAGCTGTGTTCCTGGTCCCAGTAGTGCTGGATCATCGTCAGGTCGAGATACCAGCTCTGCACCTTGGTCTTGCGGCGCTTGACCGCCTCCAACGCCCGCGGGCCGAACGTCACCGGCGACAGCCCCGGCGGGCAGCTCAGCCCCTTCTGCGAGCAGCTGTAAACGGCGTCCAGCCCCCAGGCGTCCACCTCCACCGGCACGCAGCCCAGCGAGGTCACACCATCGACGATCAACAAAGTGTCGAATTCTCGGCACAGGGCGCCGAGGCCTTCCAGCGGCTGCCAGGCGCCGGTCGAGGTCTCGGCGTGGACGATGCCCAGCACCTTGGGACGCACCTTTTGCAGGGTCTCGCGGACGCGGTTGAGGTCGAACACGTCGCCCCACGCCTGTTCCAGCACCGTGATCGCGGCGCCGGCCCGGCCGGCCACGTCGGTCATGCGCTGGCCGAAGAAGCCGTTGACGCAGACCACCATCTTGTCGCCCGGCTCGATCAGGTTGACGATGCACGCCTCCATGCCGGCCATGCCGGTGGCGCTGACGGGGAACGTGACCGGGTTCTTGGTGCGGTAGGCCTGGCGCAGCATCTCCTGCGTCTGGGCCATGATCTCCAGGAAGGCGGGGTCGAGGTGGCCGAGCAGCGGGGCGGCCATCGCGCGGAGGACGCGCGGGTGGGCGTCGCTGGGGCCGGGGCCGAGCAGCAGGCGGGTCGGAGGGTTCAGAGGTCCGGGAAGGGTCATTTCGACTCGAGGGTTGGTGGGTTCAGGGCGCGGACAGGTGTTGCATTCGCTGCTGCACCAGGCGGCTGATCTCCTTGAATTTCGGGTGGCCCGCGCCGCCGATCCACTCGAAGGCGCAGCCCTCGGCCGTGGTCAGCACGGCGCCGGCCCCCTCCAGGCGGCGCAAGGCCGTTTCGTGGTCGATGCGGTAGCGGGCGCCGACCGCGTCCACGGCGATGAAGACGCGGAAGTCGTCGGCCAAAAGGTCGAGGGCCGTGTGCAGGACGCAGACGTGCGTCTCGATGCCGGCCAGCACCACCTTGGGCCGGGCCTCGCGGTGGAAGCGCTCGACGACGGCCGGCACGGCGCACGAGCTGAAGGCGACCTTGTCCGGCCGCTCCGGCAGTCGCCCCGCCAGCTCCGGCACGGTGGCGCCCAGGCCGCGCGGGTACTGCTCCGTGGCCTGAACCGGCATGTCCAGCAGCCGGGCCGCGTCGATCAGGAAGGCGATGTTCCGGGTCAGCGCCGCGGCGTCGGGAATCTTGGGCAGGAGCTTTTCCTGCACGTCGATCACGAGCAGGCCCGTGTCGGCCGCCGACATTTGCGTGGGGTGCGCCATGAGGCTTCTGCTCCGCCGGGCGACCGGGGGCCTCTTCGGATGCTACCGACGCTATCCGCGGGCGTCAAGGAATGGGCCCGACGTCAGCCCTTGACTTAAAACGCAAGGCCTTGTAATATACATCAAGGGAAGGGCGCCTGCCGTCCGATGTCTGTTACGAGGCAACGATGGCCGACGTGCAGATTGTCTGGGACCTGGAAGACGATCCGGAAGGTAACTACTGGCACATTGTCGTCGAAGGCCACGGCGTCACTCGGGAAGAAGTAGACGAAGTGCTTCGCAGCCCTTCCGGCAAAGCGGCGATCAGCCGATCCAGCGGGAACCCGATCACCTTCGGATGGACCTCAACGGGACAGTACCTCGCCGTCGTGTGGGAGATGATCCAGAACAATCCGCGCGTCGTTTACCCAATCACCGCATACCCGGCGAACCCGCCCCAGAGGAAGAAAAAATGACCGAGAAGACCAAAACGCCTCCGATCAACTGGACGGCGGAAGACCGGGCGCGTCACAAGGCGATTCGAGAGCAGTTTCAGCGCGACCGGCCGTCTTTAGATGAACTGCTGGCCAGCGGCGACTACGTCGGCCCGCTGGGGCACGGGGCCTACCTGAGTTTTCTTGAGGCCATGCACGCGCTCAAAGCCGAGCGCGAGCGGCGGGGACTCAGCCTGTCGGACGTATCCGAGCGCTCGGGGATCGACCCCGCCGCGATCAGCAGGCTGGAAAATGGCAAGCAGGCCAACCCGACCATCGATACGATCCTGCGGTACGCGGACGCCTTGGGCAAGGAACTCATCTGGACGTTCCGAGATACGCCCTCAACCCGCGCGAAGCCTCGTGGTTCCCGCAAGGCGACGCGCTCCCCTTCGGGTCGCGGCTAAACGATGCGCCTCTAAAGCGGGACCGCCTCCGGATACTTCTGCGCCGCCCCCGTGTTGAACACAACCACCTCCTCGTCCGCCCCGACCCGGCCGTCCGCCCGCAGCGTTTCGAGGCAATCCAGACACACCGCCGATCTCCGGGCACAGCGAAATCCCTTCCAGGCTTGCCGCCTGCTTCATCCACTCCACGATGCGTCCCTCGCGCCCGGCCACGGCGCAGCCACCGCTCGCCCGGATCGCGTCCAGCATCATGAAATCGCCGACCGCGGCCGGCACGCGCAGGCCGCTGGCGATCGTGTGGGCGTTCGGGAACGGCTCGGCGAACCGCGCCCCCGCCTCGAACGCCCGCACGATCGGAGCGCAGCCGTCGCTCTGGCACGCCACCAGCCGCGGCAGCCGTTCCGTTCGCAGCCAACCCAGCTCGCGCAACTCGGCGAACGCCTTCCACATGCCGATCAGCCCCGTGCCGCCGCCCGTCGGATACAGGATCACGTCCGGCAGCCGCCAGTCCGTTTGCTCGGCCAGCTCCAGGCCCATCGTCTTCTTGCCCTCCAGGCGGTACGGCTCCTTCAGCGTGGACACGTCGAACCAGCCCATGCGCTCCGCCCCTTCGCGCACCATCCGGCCGCAGTCGGTGATGAGTCCGTTGACCAGAGTCACCTCGGCGCCGGCCAGCCGCGCCTCGATGTGGTTGATGGCCGGCGTGTCCTCCGGCATGAACACGTAAACCTCCATGCCCGCCCGCGCGCCGTAGGCCGCCAGCGCGCCGCCGGCGTTGCCGGCCGTGGGGATGGCCAGCTTGCGCAGGCCGAAGTGCTTCGCCATGCTGACCGCCGTCGTCATGCCGCGGCTCTTGAAGCTGCCCGTCGGCAGTTGCGACTCGTCCTTGATGAAGAGGCGCGACAGGCCGAGCGCCGGCCCCAGGCGCGGGCACGGCAACAGCGGCGTCATGCCCTCGCCGAGCGTCACTGGCTCCGCGTCGAACGGCAGCGGCAGCAGCTCCCGGTAGCGCCACAGGCTGGGAGCGCGGCGGGCGATTTGCTCCGGCGTCACGGCGCCCCGCACCGCGGCGAGGTCGTAGCGCACCCAGAGCGGCCGGCCCTGGTGGACGGTGTGGACCTGGCCGGCCGGGAAGCGCGTGCCGTCCAGGGCACTTTCCAGGTGAGTGACGAAGGTGTTCATGACGGTCCTTTCGATTTCATGCGCCGGAACGCCGCGCCCAGCGCAGCTTCGCAGACCGCGACCGCGGGTTGGCTGTGCGCTCGGCGAAGGTCGGCCGGATCGGCTCGTCGGAAATCGCGTCATAGACCCCGACGGCGTGCCCGGTGCGGAACGCCGTCTTGACCTGGCGGTCCTCGCCGCTGTGAAAGCTGATGATCGCCGCGCGGCCGCCCGGCCGCAACAGCCCCGGCAGCACACGCAACAGATGCTCCAGGTTGGCCATTTCTCGGTTGACCAGGATGCGTAATGTCTGAAACGTTCGGGCCGCGGGGTGGAGGTTCCATTTGCCGGGCGCCGGGTGCAACCGCCATCCCTTCTTCGCCCCCGCCGCTTCCACGAGGAGTTTGGCGACATCCGTTGTCCGCTTGAGCTTTCCCTGCCGCGCCGCTTCGACCAGCAGCGCCGCCACGCGCTCGGCCTCCGGCTCGTCGCCGAAGTCGCGCAGGGCGCGGGCCAGCTCTTCCGGCGAAATCGTCGCCAGGAGGTCGGCGGCCGGCCGGCCGCGCGTGCGGTCCATGCGCATGTCCAGCGGGCCGTCGCGGACGTAGGAGAAGCCGCGCTCCGGGTCGTCCACCTGCATCGACGACATGCCGAGGTCGGCCAGCACCGCGTCCACGGCTTCGACTTGCTCGGCGGCCAGCACGGCCGGCAACGCGGCGAAATTGGAGGCGTGAAGGGCGAACGGACAGCCGACGGCCTCCAGGCGTTCGCGGGCGCGCGGCAGGTTCTCCGGGTCGAGGTCGAGGCCGATCAGCCGGCCGGCCGGCCCGACGCGGCGCAGCAGCTCGACGGAGTGGCCGGCCCAGCCGACGGTGCAGTCCACGACGACGGCGCCCTCGGCCGGCGCGAGCGCGGTCAGCACCTCGTCGAGCAGGACCGGGCGGTGCGCGCCCGGCGGCGTGCTGCGTCGGCCCCTCATACGCACCCCTTCCCGGCCTTGCGGCCGCCGCCGCGCACCCTTACCATGTCGCGGTTCCTTCCCCACGCTCCCCCAGGGCCGCCGCCATGGCCGAGAACGGAATCACCACGCCCCCGCCGGACAAGCCGCACGGCCCGTTCGCCGGCTCCGCCCTCCGCTCCGGCCTCGTCCCCGGAGCGACCACGGCCCTCGTCTTGCTGCTGTTCATCAACATGTTCAACTATATTGACCGCTACGTGCTGGTAGCGGTCGAACCGGAGATCGAGAAGGCGCTATTCCCCGCCGGCGGCGCTTACGTGCATTTCTGGATGGGGCTTCTCCCTTCGATGTTCATGATCACCTTCGCCGTCGCCGCCCCGCTGTTCGGGCTGCTGGCCGATCGCACGTCCCGCTGGAAACTGATGGCCCTGGGCGTGGCCGTGTGGAGCCTGGCCAGCGGCGGCTCGGGATTGGCGACGACCTACCTGATGCTCCTCGCCACGCGGGCCGTCGTCGGCGTCGGCGAGGCCGCCTACGGCCCCGCGGCCCCGGCGGTCCTCTCCGACCTCTACCCGGTCGAGCGCCGCGGCGCCGTCCTCGCCTACTTCTACGCGGCCATCCCCGTCGGCAGCGCCCTCGGCTACGTCCTCGGCGGCCTGATGTTCACGCTGACCCACGACTGGCGCTGGGCGTTTTACGTCGTGGTGCCGCCCGGCCTGCTGCTGGCGGCCTTCTGTCTGTTCATGCGCGAGCCGCCGCGGGGGCAATCCGACCCCGACAGCCGGCCGCATTCCGCGTCGTGGGCCGACTACCTGATTATCCTGAAAACGCCGTCCTTCGTCCTCTGCACCCTCGGCTACACCGCCACGACCTTCGCCGTGGGCGGCGTCGGCGCCTGGATGCCCAAGTACTTCAGCGATGTCCGCCACGAGGGTGATCTCGGGACCGTCAACCTCATCTTCGGCGTCATCACCGCCGCGTCCGGCCTCTTGGCGACGCTAGTCGGCGGCTGGGCCGGCGACGCGCTGCGCCGCCGTTTTCCCGGATCGTACTTCCTCGTGTCTGGCCTGGGAATGCTCCTGGCGTTCCCCCTGATGCTGGCCGTCCTCGTCGCCCCGTCCCCGTGGGATTACGTTTTCGTCTTTCTGACCGTTTTCTGTCTGTTCTTCAACACCGGCCCGGTGAATACCATCGTCGCCAACGTCACCCACCCCGCCGTCCGCGCCAGCGCCTTCGCCCTGGTGATCCTCGTCATCCACCTATTCGGCGACGTATCGTCGCCTCCGGCCATCGGCTTCATCGCGGACCAGGCGAGCGCCGCGGCTGCGACGGCGCCGCCAGGATCGTGGTGGGCCGGCCTCCTCGCCAGCCGCGGCGGCTGGGACTTCAGCTTTTGCGTCGTCTCGATCATGATCCTGCTGGCCGGCGTCTTCTGGCTCTGGGGCGCGAAATACCTGGAGCGCGACACCGCCCTGGCGCCGACCCGAACCGCGTCGCCGCCTGCCTGAACCGGAGATCGCTGTGAACGTCGTCCGCATTCTTGTCGTCGCGCTGATGGTTCCTCCGGTCGCTGACGCTCTCGGCTCGCCTGCTCCGGGCGACGCCCCCTATTCCATCAAGGCCGTGGACGCCGCCCCGCCGGCGGAGCTGGCCGCGCCGGTTCGCGCGCTCCTGGCCGACCGCTGCGTCCAGTTCTTCGCGGGCGGCGACAAGCCGCTGGCCGAGGTCTGGTTCCGCAAGGAGGCGCCCGGCGACGCCGTCGAGGTGCAGATCATGAACGGCCTGACCTACCGCGAGATCCCGGAAACCACCCTGCTCGGCGCACTGCGCATCGTCGGCGACTTCACCGATTACCGCCGTCAAAAGATCGCTACCGGAGTCTATACCCTCCGGCTCGCGTTCCAGCCCGTCACCGACGACCACCAGGGCACCACGCCCTACCCGGAGTTCCTGCTGGCCAGTCCCGCCGCGGACGACCCGAAGCCCGACCCGATGGAACACAAGGAGCTGGAAAAGCTCAGCGGCAAGACGACCGGCAAGCACCCGGCGGTCCTGTTGTTGTTTCCCGGCAAGAACACGTCGGACGAGCCGAAGCTGGTGGAGAAAGGCGGCGGTTGCTGGGTGCTGATGGTCAAGCAGGACGTGCGCGTCGGCGACAAGACGACGGTGATGGGTCTCGGCCTGACGTTGGCCGGCACGTCGCCGAAGGCGCCGGACAAGCCGTGATGAAGCCCTTGCCGGCGACCCCTTTCCGCGGTATTACTTTGTTATCCTTTTTCTCCCCGCGCGAAAGGAGCCGACATGAACGCCTGGGCCTGGGTGGCGGTGTACAGCCTCGCGGTGCTGGTTTTCTCCCTGGCCGGCGGCAGCATCCCGCTGCTGAAGAAGGTCAGCCACGATCGCCTTCAGCTCTATCTCAGCCTGTCCGCCGGCGTGATGCTGGGAGCGGCTTGCTTCCACGTCCTGCCCGATGCGGTGGAGGCGTGCGCCAAGTCGTCCGTGGTGTGGCTGCAAGATTCCTACGGCTGGTGGGTCGCCCTGGGAGTGGTGGGCCTGTTCTGCATCGAGCGCTTCCTGGCGCCGCACACCCACGAACCCGGCGGTCCCAAGGCCGAGGCCAAGGAACCTCATTCCCACGAACACGCGCATAACCATGCACACGACCACGGCCACGATCACGCTCACAACCAGGGTTCCCATGCACCCGTCGCGCCGCCGGTGGCGGGGTGGGCCACCGTGCTAGGCTTGACGCTGCACACCTTCATGAACGGCGTGGGCATGGCCGGCGCGGTGAAGTACGATCTCGACAACCCAGGTTCCTGGACGTTTCCAGGTCTGGCCATTTTCTTGGCGATCGTGCTGCACAAGCCGGCCGACGCGCTGGCCATTTCCACCGTGCTGCGCCGCAGGGGTGTATCGCCCGGCGTCATCGGGCTGGTCCAACTCGGCTTCGCCATGATGGTGCCGATCGGGGCAGTTACGTTCCTGCTGACCCAGCAGGGAATGGACAACGTCATCACCGGCGCGGCCCTGGGCTTCTCGGCGGGGACGTTTCTTTTTATCGCCCTGAGCGACCTGTTGCCCGAGGTGCATTTCCACCGACACGACCGCGTACCTCTTTTTCTCGCCCTGCTGGCCGGCGTGGTGTTAATGGCCCTCATCGGCGTGCTTGAAGATTACGGCAAGAAGGGCCACGCGCCGGAAAGCCCGCCGGCGCAGCATGTCGGCAAGTTGCATCAGCGACGGTTGACGTTGCCGAAGCCGGGGATTCCGGTCAAGATGCACGCAGGGGGCGCGTAACGATGTCGGTCCCGCGCAGCAAGAGGAGGATCGCACATGTCGGCCGTGCCGAAACCCGTTCGCTTCGACAACATCGGCGAGATGATGAAACAACTGGGCGTCTCCGCCCGCCGCATCCGCGCCTACCCGCCGCCCGGCCAGGCGACGGAAAAGGACGTCATCCGCATTCACGATTGCACCGACCGACTCTATGAGTTGGTAGACGGCGTGCTGGTGGAGAAGATCATGAGCTTCCCCGAGTCAGCGCTGACTTGCGATATGATCTGGATGATGCGGGAATTCCTGGACAGACATCCGCTAGGGTTTCTGACCGGCCCGGACGGCGCCGTGCGTCTGATGCCCGGCCTGGTCCGCATCCCGGACATTTCTTTCATTTCCTGGGACGACCTGCCGAAGCGCCAGCGCCCGACCGACCCCATCGCCGGCCTGGCGCCCGCCCTGGCCGTGGAGGTTCTCAGCAAGGGAAACACCAAACGGGAGATGGACCGCAAGGTCCGCGAGTATTTCCTATGCGGCGTCCGCCTGGTCTGGCTCGTTTCCCTGACCGCGCGCTCCGTCCGCGTCTATACGGCGCCCGACCAGTCCGTCACGTTGACCGAAGAGCAGACCCTGACCGGCGGCGACGTGCTGCCGGGCCTGGCCTTGCCCCTCCGCCGCGTCTTCGCCGAGATCCCGGCGCCGACGAAACCCGCCGGCAAAGGCAAAAAGCCTCGCCGGTCGAACGGGACCGCCTGATGCTCATCCCGTAAAGAACTCCGCGAAATCATCCCGCACGGCCGCGATCCCCTTCTGGAACGCCCAGGCGTCCGTGCCGATCGACAGCATCCGGCAGCCCAGCTCGACAGCCATCCCCGCTGGCGGAGAAGTGAGCGGCCGACGCGGCCCGTCACCGCGACCGGGCGGCCGGGGAAGACGGACGACGGGTGTTTCGGCGATAAAAGAAGGTTCCTTGGACGGTGGGGCGGTATACTCACTCCCTGCCCCGTGTAGCGTTTGAAGAGATGCGTGCAGTACGCTTGAGATGCCAACCGGGCGCCCCCGGAACTTCCAAGGAGCCGCCGGATGTCCGCCCCCGATCCCGTGAACGACTCGGTCGCCGGCGCCTACCCCAACGCGACCGCGGGCGTTGATCCCGGTGCAACCCTGACCGCCGCTGCTCCGGCCGGCACGCAGCGCTACACCCTCGGCGACGAGATCGCGCGCGGCGGCATGGGCGTGGTCTACCGCGCCGCCGACGCCACGCTCGGCCGCGAAGTCGCCGTGAAGGTGCTGCAAGAGAAGTACGGCCCCGACTCCGGCGCCGCCCGCCGGTTCGCCGACGAGGCCCGCATCGCCGGCCAGTTGCAGCACCCGGCCATCCCGCCGGTCCACGACCTCGGCGCGCTGCCCGACGGCCGGCCGTTCCTGGCCATGAAGCTCATCAAGGGCGCCACCCTCGACCGGCTGCTGGAGGACCGGCCCGACCCGTCGGCCGAGCGCGGCCGCTTCGTGGCCGTCTTCGAGCAAGTCTGCCAGGCGCTGGCCTACGCCCACTCGCACAACGTCATCCACCGCGACCTGAAGCCGGCCAACATCATGGTGGGGGCGTTCGGCGAGGTCCAGGTCATGGACTGGGGACTCGCCAAGGTGCTGGCGGACCGGCCGGCGCCCGACGGCGACCCGGAGGAGACGGCGGGCGAGACGCGGGTGGTTAGCCTGCGCGATTCCGACCAGGCGTTCACGCAGGCGGGCAGCGTGCTGGGCACGCCGGCCTTCATGCCGCCGGAGCAGGCGGCGGGGGCGGTGGGCAAGGTGGACGCCCGCAGCGACGTGTTCGGCCTGGGGGCCGTCCTGGCCGTGATCCTCACGGGCAAGCCGCCGTTCGCGGCGGGGTCGGCGGAGACGGTGCGGGTGCTGTCGGCGCAGGGCAAGCTGGACGACTGCTTCGCGCGGCTGGACGGCTGCAGGGCCGACCCGGAACTGGTCGCACTGTGCCGGCGCTGCCTCAGCCCGTCGCCGTCGGAGCGGCCGGCGGACGCCGGCGAGGTGGCACGGGCGGTGGCCGACTTGCGGACCGCGGCGGACGAGCGGGCGCGGCGGGCGGAGCTGGAGCGGGTCAAGGCGGAGGGGGAGAAGGCCGCCGCGCAGTTGCAGGCGGCGGAGCAGAAGAAGCGTCGGCGGGTGCAGCTGGCCCTGTCCGCGGCGGTGGGACTGCTGCTGCTGGGCGGCGGGGCGTTCGCCTGGTGGTCCGCCGCCCAGGCCCGGGCCGTGCGTGAGCGGCAGGAGCGGAATGCGGAGGCGGTGAAGGGGCTGCTGGACCAGGGCGAGGAGGCGCTGCGCGGCGGCGACGCGGCGCGGGCCGCGGTGACGCTGGAGGCGGCGAGGAAGCGTTCGGCGGAGGGCGGGGCCGAAGGGTCGGCGCCCCGGCTGGAGGCGCTGGCCGACGACCTGGCGTTGCTGACCGACCTGGACGCCGTGGACCAGTTCCGCTGGACCCTGGAGGGTGGGAAATACCCGGAGCGGGAGGCGACGGCGGCGCGTTTCCGGGAGGCGCTGGGCCGGCACGGGGCGGACCCCGACGCGGCGCCGCCCGACAAGGCGGCGGGACGGGCCTCAGCCTCCACGGCGCGGGACCGGATCGTGGCGGCCTGGGACTGGCTGCTGCGCCAGGAGCGGACGGCGGGGGTGCGGGCCGGGCTGCGCGCGGTGGATGGGGACTCGTACCGGGACGCCGTCCGCGACGCGGTGCGGGACAGGGATGGGGGGAAGGTCGCGGAGCTGGCGGGGCGGCCGGAGGCGTTGGAGCAGCCGCCGGGGTTCACAGCTTTCATGGGCGAGAGCGGGGCGGTCGGCTTGGATCGGCGGCGGCAGTTGCTGCAAGCGGCGCTGGGGCGGCGCCCGGACGACCTGGGGCTGCTGATGGCCCTGGGCGGCGCCTACCCGATGAACCAGAAGGAGGGGGCCGCTGAGCGGGTGCGCTGGTACCAGGCGGCGGTCGCCGCCGCACCGAACAACGCGGCCGCGCACCACAGCCTGGGGAGAACGCTGTACGAACGGCACGACCCGGCGGGCGCGGAGGCGGAGTTTCGCGAAACCGCCCGCCTCGACCCCGAGTACGCCCCGGCGCACAACGGCCTGGGGACCTTGCTGTACGACCGGCACGACCCGGCGGGCGCGGAGGCGGAGTTCCGGCAGGCCCTCCGCCTCGACCCCAGGGACACCGTGGCGCACAGCAACCTGGGGAACGCGCTGTACGACCAGCACGACGCGGCGGGCGCGGAGGCGGAGTACCGCGAGGCCCTCCGCCTCGAACCCAAGGACGCCTCGGCGCACATCGGCCTGGGGAGCCTGCTGTACGACCGGCACGACCTGGCGGGTGCGGAGGCGGAGTACCGCGAGGCCGTGCGCATCGACCCCAACTACCGCCCGGCGCACTTCAACCTGGGGCTGGTGCTGCGGGAGCGGCACGACACGGCGGGCGCTGAGGCGGAGTACCGCGAGGCCATCCGCCTCGAACCCAACGACGCCGTGGCGCACCACAGCCTGGGGAACCTGCTGCGGGACCGGCGCGACCCGGAGGGCGCGGAGGCGGAGTACCGCGAGGCCATCCGCATCGAACCCAAAGACGCCCTCGCGCACATCGACCTGGGGGGCCTGCTGCGGGGCCGGCACGACACGACGGGCGCGGAGGCGGAGTTCCGCGAGGCCGTCCGCCTCGAACCCAACGACGCCCTCGCGCACGACTACCTGGGGCTTGTGCTGGAGGAAGACCGGCACGACACGGCAGGCGCGGAGGCGGAGTTCCGCGAGGCCGTCCGCCTCGAACCCAAGCTCATCCAGGCGCACTACAAGTTGGGGGCCCTGCTTTATGACCGGCACGACACGGCGGGCGCGGAGGCGGAGTACTCCGAGGTCGTCCGCCTCAAGCCCAACGACGCGGTGGCGCATTACAACCTCGGGCGGGCGCGGAAAGGGGCGGGGGACCTGGACGGGGCCGAGCAGGCGTATCGCGAGGCGGTTCGCCTCGACGGCACGCACCACGGGGCGGCCATCGACGCGCTGGTGGCGCTGCTACGGTCCCGGGGCAAACCGGGCGAGGTCGCGGCCGTGTGGCGCGGGTTCCTCCAGCTCGGCGGCGAGGATACGGCCGCCCACAGCGGCCTCGCCTCGGCGCTGCTGGACCAGGGGGACCCGGAAGGGGCGGTCGCCGAGTACAAGGAAACCCTCCGCATCGACCCGAAGGATCCCGACGCCCTCGCCCAGCTTCCCGGGGCGGAGCGGACGCGCGCCCTGCTCGCGCGGCTGCCCGAGGTTCTGGAAAAAAAGGCCAAGCCCCAAAGCCCCGCGGAAGCATGCGATTTCGCTGAGCTTTGCGCCCTTCCATCCCAGAAGCGCTTCGCAGCTGCGGTCGGACTGTACGAAGGCGCCTTCGCGGCCGACGAGAAACTGGCCGCCGACCTCCAGGCCAGCCGCCGCTACAACGCCGCCTGCTACGCCTGCCGCGCCGCCGCCGACGAAGGCATCGACGCCCCGGCGGACACGCCGGGCCGGGCGACCCTGCGGAACAAGGCCCTGGGCTGGCTCCGCGACGACCTGGACCTCTGGCGGAAACAGGCCGCCTCGACAGACGCCTCCGAAGCGCGGTTCGGCCGCCGCCTCCCTCTCCCACTGGCTGGAGGACACAGACCTGTCGGGCGTGCGCGACGCCGAAGCGCTGGCGAAGCTGCCGGCCGCCGAGCGGGAGGGGTGGGAGAAATTCTGGGCGGACGTGAAGGCGACCCTGGCCGACGCCAACAAGCCGCCCCCGCCGGCGGGTAAGTGAACGGGGGACCGCCTGATTCTCATCCCGTAAAGAACTCCGCAAAATCGTCCCGCACGGCGGCGATCCCCTTCTGAAACGCCCAGGCGTCCATGCCGATCGACAGCATCCGGCAGCCCAGCTCGACGCAGCGGCGGGCGTGGGCGGCGTCGCGTGGCAGGATCGCCCAGGCCACGCGGTTCGCCGCGGCCGCCCGCGCCGTCCGCTCCACCGCGGCCCACATGCGCGGATGTTCCCACTCGCCCGGAATGCCCATCGACTGGCTCAGGTCGGCCGGGCCGACGAAGAGGAAGTCCAGGTCCGGCACGGCGGCGATGCGCTCCACGTCCGCCACCGCGTCGATATGCTCGATCTGCACGGCGGTTATGGTTTCCGCATTGGCGCGGCGGAAGTATTCCGGGCCGGGCGTCGCGCCGTAGCGGCCGTCCACGCCGGTGCCGTTGACGCCGCGGCAACCGCGCGGGTGGAACTTGGCCCACGAGACGATCTCCTCCGCCTGGCGGGCGCTCTTCACCATCGACGCCATGACGCCGCCGGCCCCGGCCTCCAGCGCGCACATCATCGTCGCGTAGTCCGTGGCGTTGAGCCGGACGAAGCTGTCCAGGCCGACGCCGCGGGCCGCCCGCGCCGCCTCCTCCGTCTGCGCCATCGTCAGGCCGGCGTGTTCCTGGTCAAGCCAAACGGCGTCGAAGCCGCCGGCCCAGCCGATCATTTCCACGAGCTTCGGAGAACACAAATGGCCCAGGGCGAAGACGCGCAGCACGCGCCCGCCGGCCAGCAGCGCTTTCAGTTGCGCCCCCATGAAGGCTCCTTTTTGTATCCGCGGCGGCGTTTTGGCCGCGGCGGCGAAAAACGGCTTTACAGCGGATTCTGATGTTGCTATAAATCGGGGTTAATGTGGCAAGGTGCGTCCTTGCCCGCGGGCGCCGGCCCCGGGGCCGGGCCGGATCGATTCAAGGAGAGTCCACAGTCCGTTCGCAGCGACAACCCTTCCTCCTCCGCATTTCGATGGCCGTGTACTCCGATTCGTGAGTTATCCCTTCCGAAAGAGCCAGAGAAGGAAGGCGGGTTCCACCCGGCCGAGGGCTTGCCGCGCATTCCGCGGCGCTCGGGCCGGACGCGGCCGGCTCCGTCCTGGCCTCTCGCCACTCTATCGCCCGATGCCGCGGGACGCGGGCCGCCGGCCTCTCCCGAATGGCTCCGACAACGCAAGAGGCCCTGGCCGCGGCTGGGGTGGGTCGAAACGGGTTTTTTGTTGTGTGCCCCGTCGGGGCGCGAGTGAGGTCGCCGTGCGGCGGCGCTCGCGTCGGTTTCCTCCTCCGGCGGCAGATCGCTTCCCCTCGCCCCGGCTGTGGCACGGTCTCCAGACCGTGCCACAGCCGGGGCGAGGGGGCGGGCACGGAAAGGTTCTGCGATGGCGAAGAATATTTACGTCGGCAACCTGACGTGGGACGCCACGGCCGACGACCTGCTGGCGCTCTTCCAGGAGCACGGGCAGGTGGCCAGGGCCCAGGTAATCACGGATCGGGAAACCGGCCGGTCGCGCGGCTTCGGTTTCGTGGAGATGAACAACGACGCCGAGGCCCAAAAGGCCATCGACGCCCTCAACGGTCAGCCGTTCCGCGGCCGGCCGCTGACGGTCAACGAGGCGCGGCCGCGTGAGGACCGCGGCGGCGGGGGCGGCGGCGGGGGCGGCCGCGGCGGCTACGGCGGCGGCCGGGGCGGCGGCTACGGCGGCGGCGGCGGCGGTGGTTACGGCGGCGCCGGCCGCGGCTACTGAGCCGGCCGCGCTCGCTGGACAATCCTTCGTGGGCCTGGCCGCCTTGGCCAGGCCTGTCCGATTACGCGCGGCGCCGGGGTCCGCCTTGATTCGGCGGGCCGCCGGAGTATATTTGTCCTCGCGGATGAGTACGGAACGCACCCGAGAAGAGCATCTCGTTTTTTCCCTCGACGTACCCCATGAGCGATCCCGCCGGCGGTGAACCGCGTCACGTGTCGGTCCTGCCGGACGAAGTGCTGGCGCTGCTGAACCCGCAGCCGGGGCAAGAGTTCGTGGACGCCACGGTCGGCGCCGGTGGACACGCCCGTCTGTTGGCCGAACGGCTTGGGCCGGCCGGCCGCCTCATCGGGCTGGACCGAGACGCCTCCATGCTGGCCCTGGCCGCGCCGCGGTTGCGTGGGGGCGGGACGACCTCGCCCCTGGCGCCGGTCACGCTGGTCCAGGCCGGCTTCGACGAGTTGGCCCCTGTGATCCGCCGACTCGACATGGAAGCGGTCGATGGGCTGCTGGCCGACCTCGGCGTCTGCTCCGACCAGCTGGACGCGGCGGAGCGCGGTTTCAGCTTCGGCCAGCCGGCCCCGCTCGACATGCGGCTCGACCCGACCTGCGGCGAGACGGCCGCCGATCTGCTGCGGCGGCTGCCGGAACGCGATATCGCGGACCTGATTTGGAGGTATGGCGAGGAGCGCTTCAGCCGCCGCATCGCTCGCCGCATCGTCGAGACGCGCCGCCTGCAACCGCTGAAGACGACCGAGCAGCTCGCCGATCTGGTCCGCCGCTGCGTGCCGCGACCGCCCCGCAAGGGCGGTCGAAAGCGGCCGCCGATTGACCCCGCGACGCGGGTGTTTCAGGCCCTGCGGATCGCGGTCAACGACGAGCTGGGCGCGCTCGACCGCCTGCTGGCGGCCCTGCCGGATTGCATCCGGCCGGGCGGGCGGGTCGCGCTCATCAGCTTCCATTCGCTGGAGGACCGCCGCGTCAAGCAGGCTTTCCGCGACCGCACGCGGTGGCAGGAATTGACGCGGAAGCCCGTTCAGGCCGGCGAGGAGGAAATCGCCCGCAACCCGCGCCCGCAGCGCCAAGCTGCGGGCGGCCGTGCGCCGGACCCCCGACCCCTGACCCCTTCAAAATAGGAGCATGGATGCTCACACGGAAGAGCCAATACGGATGGATGGTGCTGGGCGGCATTCTCTGCCTGTGCGGCGGAGTGGTCGCGCTGAAGTTGCGGGAGGGCAACCCGGCCGTGGCCCAGACCGATCCCCCGCCGCCGCCGGCGCCGCCTGCCGCTCCGGACGACCCGCCGCAAGCAGGATCAAAGGCGAAGCCCGAAGTCGTCATTCCACCGACCGCCCTGCCCACCGCCGCGCCGGCGGCCGACGCCGACCCCAAGCCGCCCGCCCCCCCGGTCGCGGACCCGACGCCTCCGCCGCAGCCCCCGCAGCCGCCGCTCGGCTCAACGCCGCCCGCCGTGCCGCCTGTTGCGGACGCTCCGCCGACGCTGCCGCCGCCCGTGTCGTCCCCGCCGTCGGATATGAAGCCGGCGCGTGGGCCGGAGTTCCCGCCGGCCGCGGCGCACCTGCCGCCCATGTGGAGCGAGCCGACCGCGCCCGCGGGCGCTGACGCTACCCGGCTCGCCACGCCGCCTCCGCCGGCCGACGCGATCAAGGTCACGTCGCCGGCCGTCGTCCAGGCCAGCCAGGTCGGCGAGCCGCCGTTGGCCGGCATGGGACCGCTCCAGTCCTACCGCGTCCGCGGCAACGGCGAGACGATGCGCGACATCGCCCGCCACACGCTCGGCACGGGCGAACGTTGCACCGAGGTGTACAAGCTCAACCCCGGTTTCCATGCCGAAGATACGCTGGCCGCCGGCACCGTCGTCCACCTGCCGTCGGACGCCTGCCTGCCCGTCGATGAAGTGGAAGGCCTCAAGCCGCTGCCGGCCATGCGGCCCACGACGGCCCCGGCCAAACCGCGAGCCGTGATGGCGCTGACCGGGACGTACCCCTGCAACCTGGACGACAAGCGCACCATCACGCTGCCGCGGGCCGTCCGCGACCAGTTCGGCGACGCCGACGTGGTGCTGGTGTCGCCCGGCCCCGACCAGTGCCTGTGGGTGACGGACCCGGCCCATCAGGAGCGGCTGGCGGAGCGGCTGGAGCATTCGCCGGCCCGCGAAGTCGATGTGCGAGTATTCAAGCGGCTGTACTACGCCCAGACCGAGAAGGCCGAGGTCGGCGCCGACGGCCGCGTCGCCGTCTCCGACCGGCTGGCCCAGTTCGCTGGGCTGAGCCAGGAAGTGGTGCTGGTCGGCATCGACGACCACTTCGAGCTGTGGGACGCCGCCCGCTGGAAGCAGTACACCCAGGCCAAGAGCGCCGCGGGGGCCGGTTCGGACTAACGCAAAGCGGCGAGTGGCGAGTGAAGGCAAGACAATCTGCCCTTTCTCGCCACTCGCCACTCGCCACTATTCAAGGAGAGGCCAATGACGCGGGAAAACAAGGTGGGCCTGGCGGTCTGCGTCTGTTTCGTGGGCCTCGTGGGCGCCGTGGCGGCGCTGAAGATGCACGAGCCCGCCGCCTCCACGGCGGCCGCGCCGAACAGCCCGACGTTGGCCGTGGCCAGCCCCACCGCGACCCCGGCGGATAAGGGAGATCCCACTCCTGCGGCTTCGCCTCCGTCCGCAGACGATCCTGCGCCGGCCGATCCCGCCATGACTCTTCCGCCGCCGGCGGCCAGTTCGCCGCCGCCGAAGCCGCCCGACCCCCCGGCCGCGGCCCCGATGGTTGCGCCAGTCCCGCCGGGAGGTGGCGTGACCCCGGCTGCCGCAGTCGTCCCCGACCCGGACAATCCTTCCAAACCGGCCGCTGCGCCGACGCTGCCGCCCCTGGTCGATCCGCCGTCGCCGCCGCCGCCGTCGGGACCGCCGATGGTGGACCCCATGCCGCAGTCTTTACCCGGTCTGCCGCCGCCTCCGCCAGACCCGCCGATGGTGGACCCCATGCTTCCGGCGCCGCCTGCGCCGCCCGCGCCCCCGATGGCGGACCCGACGCCGCAGCCGCCGGCCCCGCCGCCCGCCGCCGAACCGAATCACAAGGACGACAATCTCCCGCAGGTGGAGAAACCCACGAAGCACACGAAGCCGGGGGAGGTGGTCATTCCGCCTCTGTCCTCGCCGCCGGGAATAAGCGATCCGCCCCCGCCTCCGGTGCCGGTAGCGCCGCCGTCCGATCCGAAAGACAATCCGCCGCCGACGCTGCCGCCCAGCGTGAGTATTCCGCCGGCTCCCGCAAGGAACGACCAGCCACGGCCTGCCGACATCAACCTTCCCCCAGCGCCAGGGGCGCCGGCGAAGCCGGGCCACGAAGTCGTCATCCCGGCCGCGCCCGGCGTCATCGCCGCCACGCCGGCGGGCGCGGCCCGGCCGCAAAACCCGCCGGCCGCGGCCGACAAGCAGGTGGACAGCTGGGACGAGAAAGTGTACGTCTGGACGAAGGACGACACCTTCGCCTCTGTTTCGCGGCGCGCCTACGGCACGGAGGATTACGCCGTCGCCTTGCAAATGTACAACCGCAACCACCCGCGCACAGCGCCGCCCTGCGCCACGACGGCACGGCCGCGGAGGGTGATAAAATCTATATTCCGGAGGATAGTCGTATCCTGGAAAAGCGGCACGCCGACGTTATCGTGAAACCTAAGCCGAAGGTGGACCCGGCCGGTGCGGGCGCGGCCGCCGTCGGCCCGGTTCAGGCGGGGTTTCAGAACCCCCCCGCGCCGCCGGCGCCGCCCGGCCTACCGCCGCTCAATCCTGACGGCCGTTGACTTCGCGGCCCGGCGCTGGTTTGCTATCCCGGACGTGCCTTCGTCCTCGCCCGTCCCTCGGGATGTCAGCCATGTCCACGCTCCTGACGCCAGCGCCGCCCGTCGAGAGGCCGACCCCGCCGCCGCCCGTCGCGCCGGTCGCACTGCCGCGGTCGCTGGAGAAGCCGGCCCGGCTCACGTCGCTCGACGCCTACCGCGGCTTCATCATGCTGGCCATGGCGTCGTCCAGCGGCTTCGCCCTGGCCGAGGTCGCCAAGCACTTCACCGGCAACCCCGTCTGGGACTTCATCGGCTACCACACCGACCACGTCGCTTGGGTCGGCTGCGGCTTCTGGGACCTCATCCAGCCAGCGTTCATGTTCATGGCCGGCGTCGCCATTCCCTACTCCTACGCCAGCCGCAAGGCCAAGGGCGACTCCGAAGCCAGAATCCTCTTCCACGTCGCCGTCCGGTCGCTGGCGCTGGTCATTTTGGGAGTTTTTCTTTCCGGAGGGGGCGGCCACATCCTCGTCAACGTGCTGTCGCAGATCGGTCTGGGCTATTTCTTCGTCTACCTGCTGCGCGGCCGCGGCCTGGTCGTGCAGCTGGGAACGACCGCCGCGATTCTGGTCGGCTACTGGCTCTGGTTCGTTCTTTACCCGCTGCCGCCGGCCGGCTTCGACTACGGCTCGGTCGGCCTGACGAATGAAAACTGGACGTTCCAGACCGGCTTTTTCGCCCATTGGGAGAAGCACACGAACGCGGCCGCCGAATTCGACAAGCTGCTGCTCAACCTCTTCCCGGCCTACCACGCCAAGGAATTCGTCCTCAACCCAGGGGGCTACGCGACGCTGAATTTCATCCCGTCGATGGCGACGATGATCTTCGGCCTGCTGGCCGGCGAGCTGCTGCGCGGCCGAAAGAGCGCCGTCGCCAAGTTCGGCTGGCTGGTCGCCGCTGGGGCCGTCTGCCTGGTCGTGGGGCTGGTCGCCGGATGGACGGTCTGCCCGATCGTCAAGCGCATCTGGACGCCGTCGTTCGCCGTCTACAGCGCCGGCTGGGTTCTTCTGATGCTGGCGGCTTTTTACGCGGTGTGCGATCTGAAAGGATGGAAAAGCTGGTCCTTCCCGCTGACCGTGGTGGGCATGAACTCCATCGCCATCTACCTCATGTCCCAGCTGCTGCGCGGGCCGATCAAGGGGACGTTCCGCAACCTCGTCGGCGAGTGGTGGATCGAGCAACGCCTCGGCGCGCTGTGGATGCCGACCGTGGAGTGCGCCGTCATCCTGGCGGTGCTGTGGCTGGCGTGCTACTGGATGTACCGCCGCAAGCTTTTCGTGCGGATCTGACACGAGCCGCGACCGTGAGGGCGCGGAGCGCCGCCCAAAACCACTCCCTCACGGTCGCAGCTCGGACGGCCGCTACTTGGCGTCGAGTCGATTCGTCACGTGGTCGCCGGCCTTGATTTCCTTGGCCTGCGCGGCCGCGTCCGTGTTTTTCATCCCTGTTGGCTCCAGACCCATTTCGGCCGCGTTATTATCTCCAATGCGTCAGCAACTCGGCGGCCGGGTCGCGCTTCATCTGGGCCGGCAGCCCCTCTCCGCCGTATAATCTCCAGCATCCCGCCGTCCGCTCCCCAGCCGAGGCCGCCGCCATGAAGCTCCGCCACGCCTTTATCTTCCTTCTTCCCGCCGCCCTCGTCCTCGTCGCCGCGACCGCCCCGGCCGAGGACAAGGAACCGCTCTTCCTCGACCCGATCAACGTCCATCCGCGGCCCATCGCCCAAGATCCCTCCGTCAAGTACGATTACGACATCGTCTACGTCCGCACGCCGCGCCCCGGCGGCGACAAGCCCAGCCGGTGGGCCGAGATCGCCCACCCCGCCCTCATGGACCCGGGCGGCGACCTCATGCTCCTGCACCCCAACGGCCGCGAGGAGCTGCTCGTCGCGGGCGGCGACGACGGCTCCGTCGCCGACCCCGCCGTTTCCTTCGACGGCCAATGGGTCTATTATTCGCACATTAAAGGCCTCAAAGGCACCAGCCAGTTCGGCCTGTCTCCGCTCCAGGGCGCCGACATCTACAAGATCCACGTCAAAACGCGCAGAATCGTCCGCCTCACCGACCAGACTTTCACGCCGAACACCGGCGCCGCCGACTGGTCAACGGATTACCGCACGCCGCAGGAAGGCAAAACGTGGCTGGCCTACGGCGTCCTCAACCTGGGGCCGTGCCCGCTGCCCGGCGGCCGGCTGGCCTTCGTCAGCAACCGCAACGCCTTCCGGCCGCCCAAGCACCCTTCGCCGACTTTGCAGCTCTTCGTCATGGACGACGACGGCGCCAACGTCGAGTGCATCGGCCACCTCAATCTTGGCATGGCGCTTCATCCCACGGTGCTGATGGACGGCCGCATCCTTTTCAGCTCGCTGGAGTCGCAGGGGCTGCGCAACTCGATCCTCTGGGGCCTGTGGAGCATTCGGCCGGACGGCACGCACTGGCAGCCGGTCATCAGCGCCTTCGACTCCGGCGACGCCCCCAACGCCTTCCATTTCCAGACGCAGCTCTCCGACGGGAGCATCATCGCCGAGGAGTATTACAACCAAAACAACGACGGTTTGGGCGCTATCTCAAGCTGCCGCCGTCGCCGCCGGGCGGTTACCCGGCATTCGGCCCCGCCTATCGGGACGACCCGCGCAACCCGCCGCTCCGCTTCGGCCGCTTCTACAACGGCAAGGGCAAGTACTATCGCCTCGGCTTCAGTCCTGCCGGCATCGAGTCGTTCACGCGCTTCGCCAACAATGGCGAGGGCCAGGCCGACCCATCCGTGCTGAACAAGGAAGATTCGCCGGCCGTCGGCAAGTTCACCCATCCGTCCGCCGCCCCGGACGACGGCCTGCTCACCGTCTGGACGCCCGGCCCTGCCAACCACCAGAACTCGCTCAAGCTGCCGACCGTCGATGCGGGAATCTACCTCATCAAGGACGGCAAGCCGATCGACGAGCCGGGCCAGATGCTTCTCATCAAAAACGATCCGAAATACAATGAACAGTGGCCGCGCGCCCTCGTCTCCTATAAACGGATTTACGGGATCGACGAACCAGAACACCTGCCGCCGCTCGCCAACGACGGCTCCTTGTCGAAATCGCTGCCGGAGGGGACGCCGTTCGGCCTGGTCGGCACGTCCAGCATGTACAAGCGCGAGAGCTATCCCAACGGCGCCGTGCCCAAGGACGGCGTCACGGCGGGCTGGCGCGGCGGCGACGACCACACCGGCGGCTACCGCGGTCTCGATCCGTTCAACACGTCGGAGAACGGCGCTTCGCTCAACTGGTTCAACCAGGGCGCCGAGGCCGGTCGCTACAGCAACGACGATATCGTTGCAATCCGCATCCTCGTCCTGGAGCCGACTACCGACCGCAACCGCGGCCCGAATTCCGGCCGGCTGTTCCTCAACCACGCGATGGAGCGGATGCGCATCCTCGGCGAGATCCCGGTGCGCAAGTTCGACGGCGACAGGCAGCCGGCCGACCCCGATGGCAACCCGGACACGTCGTTCCTGGCGAAGATACCGGCCGACACCGCGTTCACGTTCCAGACGCTGGACAAAAACGGCATGGTGCTGAACATGGCCCAGACGTGGCACCAGCTGCGACCGGGCGAGGTCCGCAACGACTGCGGCGGCTGCCACGCCCACAGCCAGAAGCCAACGCCGTTCGAGAGGACCGCCGCGGCGAAACCGGATTATGAGGTCTTCGATCTCACCCAGAAGACGCCGCTCCTGACGGCGAAAGCCCTGGACGAGTCCGGCAAAAAATGGGACGCGAAGAACGAAACCGGGCTGCGCTTTGATAAAGGGATCAAAAACGTCGAGTATTTCCGCGACGTGAAGCCGATCCTCGACCGGAGCTGCGCCGTCTGCCACACGGAAAAGCACGGCAAGGCGCCGGCCGGCCTCGTGCTGGACGACGACGCCTTCGTACGCTTCGGCAACGAGCCGGAGGTCCCGGGCACTTATTACCGGCTGGCGGAAGACTCGGAGGCCCGCTACGGGCTCAAGCCGGTGATCCACAACGGCCAGTGGCGGCAAACGAACGCTTCGAGGTACATCCGCAAGTTTCAGTCGCGGCGGAGTCTCTTGATCTGGAAAGTCTTCGGGCGCCGCTGCGACGGCTGGACCAACGAGGACTTTCCGACGGAGACGACGCCGGGCGATCCGAACACGCTGCACCTCAACGGCGAGCCGATCCCGAACACGCCGCAAAACCGCGACCGGGCCGACCTCGACTTCACCGGTAGCATCATGCCGCCGCCGGACGCCGTGGACGGGACGTACGTCGGCCCGGACGGCGAGAAGGTGAAGGTCCCGCCGCTGACGGCCGAGGACCGGCTGACGCTGGTGCGCTGGGTCGATTTGGGCTGCCCCATCGACCTCGACTTCGACCCGGCCGACCCCGAGCGGCGCGGGCACGGCTGGATGATGGACGACCAGCGGCCGACGCTGACGCTGACCTACCCGCGGGCCGGCGCCAACGCCGAGCTGTCGCGCGTCCTCGTCGGCATGTGCGACGCCTGCACCGGGCTGGACATGGACACGTTCCGCGTGACGGCCGACTTCGTGATGGCCGACGCCTCGGCGGGCGAGAACCTGGCGGCGCAGTTCAAGCCGGCGGCGCCGGGTGTGTGGGAATTGAGGCTGGATAAGCCCATAACGGCTCTGCAAAAGGGCAAGTTGACCGTTTCGGTGAAAGACCGGCAGGGCAACGCCGCGGTGATCGAACGGACGTTCTCCGTGGGCGGCGGGAAATAGCTTGGCGCGAGGGCCGCTTCCCCTTTTGCCCGAACTCATTTACAATCAACCGCGCGACGACGGCACTGCACCGACCGCCGGGGCCGCTTCATGCAACTCATCTGCCCGAACTGCCGCCAGACCATCTCGTTCTCCGGCCAACGGCCGGCGTTCTGCGCCTATTGCGGCAAGCCGCTTCCGCCCGCCGCCGAGATGGAAACCGCCGCCTTCGACGGCGACGTGGCGCCGGAGCCTCCAGACGGGGCGGACCCTTCGGATGTCGGCGGCTACCGCCTGCTGCGCCGGCTCGGCGAAGGCGGCATGGGCCGTGTCTACGAGGCCGAGGACGCCGCCGGCCGCCGCGTCGCCCTCAAGCTCATCTCGGCCGATTTCGCCGCTTCCCCCGCCGCCGTCGAGCGCTTCCGCCGCGAGGGCCGCCTCGCCAGCGGCGTCTCCCACCCGCGCTGCGTCTTCGTCCTCGCCGCCGACGAGGCCGCCGGCCGGCCGTACATCGTCATGGAACTCATGCCCGGAACCACCCTGCAAGACGTGGTGGACCGGGACGGCCCGATGCCTGTCGAACAGGCCCTTTCCAAGATCCTCGATGTGATCGAAGGGCTGCGTGAGGCCCACCGTCAAGGCGTCGTCCACCGCGACGTCAAGCCGTCCAACTGTTTTCTCGACGCGGACGGGCGCGTCAAGATCGGCGACTTCGGCCTGTCCAAGTCGCTGGTCGATTCCGACGCCCTGACGCGGACGGGCACGTTCATCGGCACGCCGCTCTTCGCGGCGCCGGAGCAGATCAAGGGCGATCCGGTGGGGCCGCAGTCAGACGTGTATTCGACGGCGGCGACGCTCTACTGCCTGCTGACCGGCCGGGCGCCGTTCCAGGGGGGCGACCCGGCGGCGACGCTGGCGCGGATCGTCTGCGACCCGGCCCCGCCGATGCGCTCGCTGCGGCGCGACCTGCCGGCCGGGCTGGACAAGGCGGTTCTGCGCGGCCTGGAGCGCGACCCGGCCAAGCGCTGGCGCGACCTCGCGGAGTTCCAGGCGGCGCTGGCGCCCTTCGTGCCAGGCCGACTCTCCATCGGCGGCCTGGGAGTCCGCTTCGGCACCTTCCTGATCGACTATTTTTTCATGATGCTCCTGAGCCTCCCCCTTTTCTTCCTGACCGTGGCCCTGACGGGCGGCGGCAGCCCGTGGGATCCCCACATTCACGCAGGACGGCTGCTCGTTCAGACGCTGGCAGGCTTGTTGATCTGGGGGCTGTACTTCGGCGGGTGCGAGGCCCTGTGGGGCTGCACGCCCGGCAAACGCTGGCTGGGCCTGCGGGTGTACAGGGCGACGGGCGGGGAACGGCCGGGCGCCGCAGCCGTGGCGCTTCGGACCAGCCTGTTCTTCCTCCTGCTGAACCTGGGGACGCTGGCCCTTCAGGTGCTGATGCTGTCCGTCCAATGGGACCCATCGAATCCCGAGCAGCAGATCCGGGTCGGCCTCATCACCCTCGCCTTCTACCCGCTGGAGGCTTTGGGGATCGCGCTTCTCCTCTGCACGATGCGGGCGCGCAACGGCTACCGCGGCCTGCACGAGGTGCTCAGCGGCACCCGCGTCGTGCGCCTGCCCGACGTGGTCCGCCGCCGCACCCTCGTTGGTCGCCACCTGGAGCTGGAAACGTCCCCGGCCGAGGGGCTGCCGGGGCGGATCGGGCCGTTCGAGGTCGTGGGCGTGCTGCCACGGGCGGGAAGGGGCCGGCTCCTTGTCGGCAACGACGCCGCTCTCGGGCGGCGCGCCTGGATCTGGTTGCGTCCTGCGGACGAATCGCCTCTGAGTGCGGCTCGGCGCGACCTCAGCCGGACGACGCGGCTGCGCTGGCTGGCCGGCGGCCGAGAAGAAGGATCGCACAATGAGAGTACAACCGCCGCGCCGGGCGCGCCGCAACGGCCGGCCGGCGGTATGGAGAGCGAGTGGCAATGGGACGCCTTCCTGACCCCCGACGGCGGGCCGCTGGCAGGGGCCGGTCGCATGTCCTGGAGCGAAACGCGGCAGCTGCTCGGCCTGCTCGCCGAGGAACTGGCCGAAGCCGAGGCCGGCGGCACGCTGCCGGCGGCCCTGGGGACGGGGCAAGTATGGGTGCGGCCTGACGGGAGGGTCCACTTGCTCGACATGGCAGTGGGGCCGGCCGACGCCCCGACGCACAACTCTCCGCTTACTCTAGTGGGCGAGACGGCGCTGCTGGCCCTGCGCGGGAGGGCGGCGGAGCGGGGCCGACGAACCGCCGGCGTCGGCGTCCCACTGCCGGGGCACGCGATCGCCATCCTCGGCCGGCTCGTCGGCGCTGGCCGGTCGTACGCGAACCTCCAGGAGTTTCGGGCCGCGCTGGCCGCCGTCGCCGACAAGCCGGCCGAGACGACCCGGCCGCGGCGGCTGGCCCACGTCGCCCTGCTGACCGCGTTCCTCTCGTTCGGCCTTTGCGCCGGTCTGGCGCCGACGGGGTTCTTTCCCGCCGGCCATGCAGCCAGCCTCGTCCTCCGCATCCGACAGCAGGAAGCGCTCCGCGAGCGCCTGAAAGAGGTGCATGCCCAAGACCAGGCCGGCACGCAGGCGGCCAATCCGGTCCAGCGTCAGACGGCCCTCCGCCAACTCCAGGAAGACGAGCGCCTCGCGGCCGAGTTGGACCGGAAGCTGGAGCGCACCCAGCGGGAGCACACGGCGCGGCTCGAGGCCCTGGACGGCATGAGCCGCACTTTTGCACGAGCGATTGAAGAGCAGATGCTGGAGCAGGTGGAAGCGATGGAGAAGCAGCCAGCAGGGACGGCATTGGCCCTGCCGCCGGCTTCCAAGCCCTATCTTGTTCGTTCCATGGTCCAGCTCGAAGCGAGCGAGACAGCGGCCAGGGACGAGGAGGAGGGGGCCGCGTGGGTCCAGACGATCATGCTTGTGTTCTGGCCAGCGGTCTGGGTCGTGTGGGCGTTCCTCTTCCGCGGCGGGTTGAGCTTCCTGCTCATGGGGCTGACGTTGGTGCGCGGCAACGGCCGGCCCGCGCTTCGGATACAGTGCGCCTGGCGAGCGCTGCTGGTATGGACGCCCGTGGTGGGCCTGGCCGTCGCCTCCGTGTGGCTGGACGCCGCTTACTGGTCGGCGTGGCCCGACGCCGCCGCGCAACCCTGGATGCTGGCGGCGTCCTCCGCGGCCTGGTGGGCGGGGCTTGCCCTGTTGCCGGTGTATGCGGCGCTGGCGGTGTGGCTGCCGCGGCGGTCGCTGCACGACTGGCTGGCGGGGACGCATGTGGTCCCGCGGTGAACAGCACCGTTGCTTGACCAGCCCGCAGCGCAAGCAAGGGATTCAACCAAAGCCCTTGCTTGCGCTGCGGGCTGGTAGTCAATCCGCCGTGCTTTCCTCCGCAATCTTCTTGTACGCCGCCCGCGCCTTGTTGTACGCTTCCTCGGCGCCGGCCAGCTCGTTCGGCCGGATGGCCTTCTTCTTCTGCTCCCAGCACGCATCCACCGCCTTGAGGCACCACTCCGCCGAGCGCTTGCTCGCCCGGATCGGCCTGTCGCCTACCAGCACGAACACCGGGTTGGTGTGGCTCGACGGGAAGATCCGCAAACAGATCCAGCTGCTCTCCTTGATCGGGACGCCGAACGCCACGTCCTGTTCCGAACCGTCCGCGACAACGTCCTTGTGGTCCACGGCCACGCCGTTGACCACCACCTCGACCGGCACGGTGCGCGTGTCGCCGATCCGCGCCCTTTCCAGGTCCCAGTAGGGCTTGGCGTTGAGCGGCGTCTTGCGGACGCGCTCCGTGGCGTCGGTCGGCTTCGGCTCCAGCAGGGCCGCGACGCGGGCCTTGATCTCCACCGAATCCGGCGCCTTCAGGCGGATTTCGCTATCTTGCTCGCCGACGCCGAGGCCGTTGACCGTGAAGTCCATCAAATGGCTCTTGCCGTCGCTGACATAAGACCGCCCCCGCTTGACGCCCTCCGCCCAGTCGTTGAAATTCAGCTTGCCGTCGAGGTGGATGTAGCTGCGGCCGATGCCGACGCGCTCGCCGAAAATGCACGGGAAATCCGTCTCGCCGCTGATCCGGCAACGGTAGCCGCAGTTCAGCGTGTGATACCACACGTTCAGCTCCCACACCGGCGGCGTGTCCACCGTGGAGATGAAATCGCAGGCGTCCTGCGTCACGTCCACGACGTACTCGTTGGCGCCGATGCCGTTCATGGGCGGCGTTTTGCAGTTGGGCAAATCCTTGGTGTCGCCCACGTCGAGGCCCCAGCCGCTGTGAGCGAAGCCGACCACGGCGCCCTGCTGCTTGGCCCACCGAAGGATCGGCAGGTCCCAGCTCGGCCAGTCCTCGATGAGCTTCGTGCCGGGATAGTCCTGCTCTTTCAGCCGAAGCAGGCAGAGGTGGCCGCAGTGGCTCGATGGAAAACCGGACACTTCCACGTCGTAACGGAGCAGATTATCCGGCGTGGAAAGGCCGTTTTCCTTGCCCTCGAAGTACTGCTTCTGGTGGTACCAGCACGGACCCCAGCTGAGGCAGCAGCCGACGTTGAGGTCCTCGCCGAGGACGTGGCGCATCATGTCCTCCGGCGTGACGCCCTCGGTGGGGCTTTCGTAGTGAGCGCAGCCGGCGGCGTGGATGTGGTGGTCGCCGGAGTACCAGCCGCTGGCGGCCGGGTGGACCCAGCGCTTGAGGTCGAACGTCTCCTCCTGCCCGGCGCCCTTCTCCGCGGCCGCGACCGTGACGGTGCGGCGGCCGACGAGGTATTCCGGGCCGCGCGTCCAGGTGAACGTGTAGGCGCCGGGCTGGAGTAAGACCGTTTCGCCGTCGGCGCGGTAAATCTGCGGGTGGAAGTTGAAGTCGGGCGCCAGGCGGCGCGTCATCGCCGGATAAATACGGCCGCCGGAATCGGTGATGGTGAAGGCGGCCATGATCGGCTTGCCGTCGCGCTCGGACTGGCCGTCGTCGTCGCGTACGCGCAGCTTCACCTGGACGGCCGGCTGCGAGGTGAAGACGACATCCACCGTGCCGCTCTCGGCGCTCGGCTTGTCCTTGTCGCCCTCGCGCCACAGCCCGAAGGTCATCGACGCCTGCTTGCGGCCGGCGTCCCGGCAGTAGATTTGCAAGACCCGGTATTCCACGTCGAGGCCGGACAGGTCGCGGACGAGCGGCTGGCCGTTGAACATCGATAGGTCGAGGAAGCGCTTATCGATGTCCGGCACGGGCGGGACTTGCGGGTCGGCCTTGCCGCTGGAGCGTCTGGTAAGCGGGGCGGCGTTGGGGCTGGCGGCGCGCAGCTCCAGCTTGTCCGCCCCCGCCGGGTTGTAGACCTTGACGAGGAAGACGCGCCAGCCCTGTTCCGCCAGTTCGGGTTTCGCGGGGCCGGGTTGCGCGGCGACGAGCCAGCGGCTGGCCGCCGGTCCCACCTCGCCGTTTTTGGGCGGCGCGATATGCACCGCGGCGAGACAATACTTGTCGAGGACGGCCTGGACGGCGCCCACGTCTTTCGCGTCGGTAAGGGCCTTGCGCTCCTCGGCGGACAGCGGGGCGCCGAGCAACTCCAGCGCGTCGGCGACGCGGCGGGCCTGGGCCGCGAGAGGTTGCATCTCGACTTTCGCGGCGGGCAGGTCGGCGGCCCATGCGGGGCCGGCCAGGGCCAGCAGGACGGCGGGCAGGAAGAGGCGGTGCGGGGTCATGGTCGTGTCCTCGGGAGAAGGGAGGCGCACGCCACGGTATCCGCCGGCGCGGCGGGAATCAAGGGGCGGCCTGGCGCCTTAGCTTTTGGAGCAGGTCCTGCATGTCGCGCGGCAGCGGCGCCGTCCAGCGCATCCGCTTGCCGGTCGCCGGGTGGTCGAAGCCGAGCGTCGCGGCGTGCAGGGCCGTGCGCCGCGCCCCGCTGCCGTCCGACATCGGTGGGCCGTGCAGGGGCCGGTCGTAGACCCGTTCGCCGCACAGCGGCGTACCGGCCTCGCCGAGGTGAATGCGGACTTGATGGGTGCGCCCCGTCTCCAATCGGCACTCGACCAGCGTGAAGTCGCCGAGGTCCTCCACGACGCGGACGTGGGTGACAGCTCGCTGGCCCCCCACCCTGCCCCCCCCCGAGGCTGGGGGAGGGTTGGGTGGGGGATCGGTCGCGCTGCCGCGCCGGCCGTCGCCGCGGTCGCGCACCAGCACCGACTCGATGCGGCCGTCCTTCGCCCGGCCGCGGACCAAAGCGAGATAAACCCGATCGGTCGAGTGGGCGCGGAATTGTCGGCCCAGTTCGCGCTCGGCCTCGGGGGTGCGCGCGAAGACGACGAGGCCGCTGGTGTCGCTGTCGAGGCGGTGGACGGCGCGGACGCGACCCGGCCGGCCGTGCTTGCCCTTCGCCAGCAGGCCGGGCAGCAGGTCGGCCAAGGTCGGCGGCAGGAACCTTCGCGCCCGCGTCCCGAATTCCGCCGCCTCGTCGGCGTGGCGCATGGTCGTCAGTCCCGGCGGCTTGTCCACGACGACGACGTGCGGGTCGGCGAAAACAACGACGGGCTGAGGGCCGGGCGAGCCGCCGGGCTTGTCCCGGCTGGATGATCCCGCCGGCTCGCCCTGGTTTTGAAGGGGTGTCTTGTTTCTCGGAGGTTTCCCTTTGCGGGCGGTGGAGGGAGGGCGCACCACCAGGCGTTGTCCGGCCCGGAGGCGTTGCCACGGATCGGAGCAGGGCGACTTGCCGACGTAAATGCAACGGCCGTGGAGCAGTCGATGCACGTCGCCGGCCGGCAGCGCCAGCCGGGCGCGCAGCCAGTCCACGACGGTGCGACCCGCTTCGGTGCGTCCCACGATGTACGTTCGGGCGGTCATCCGGGTGTCAGTTCAGCGCCGGTTAGCCGCGACGCGCAGCGGAGCGCTCCTCCCCAGCGCTCCGCTGCGCGTCGCGGCTAACCGAAGCAGGTCAATCGTCACGGCTTGGCGAATTCGGCGTCGTCCACCTTATCCAGATATTTCACCTCGATCACTTCCGCTTCCATGACCTTCTTGCCGTTGCGGAAGACGGCCAGCTTCATCGGCCGGCGGTAGCCCTCCACGTCCTGGAAGTCGCTGTACATCTCCTCCTGCACCACCTCCTTGCCGGCGCCGTCGTCGATGGTGTGTTCCGTCTTGATGAGAAGGCCCGTCTCCCGGTCGAAAAACAGGCGCAGATCGCGGCGGCCCTTGGCGGTCGCCTTGACGCCCACGGCGGGCTGGTCATCGACCTTCACCTCGCCCAGCGCCTCCAGAGTGTAGGACTTGTCGGCCAACAGCGGCACGAGGCGGACGGCCTGGTTGAGCTGCATCGTCTCGCGCAGCTCGACGGCCAGCGTATCGCTCACCTTCTCCGGCTGGCCGTCCAGCGTGAAGTACGTCTTGTCGCCGTTGAGAATGTTCACGAAGACGGTCTTGTGATCGCCCAGCAGATGGATGACGTTGCGGAACTGGTTGGGAAGCTGAACGGTCGTCTCGGTCTCAAACGGCGTCTCGACGTCCTTGACGATGAGGACGCCCCGGGTCGTCACCCGGTCGGCGCGGAGCCGGGAGAGGCGCTCGAAACCGCCGTGGGCCTTGACGGCCCGCTCGATGACGGCCTGGGCCTCGTCGTCGGGCGGGGCGGGGGCCGCGGCGCCGAGCGACACGGCGGCCGCGCAAACCGCCAGCAAAATGTTCCGCATGACATTTTCCCTGAGAGGGGGCGGGACGCGGATCGGATTCCCTTCCGAACCGGACGCGCTCCGCCGCCGGGGCGGCGGCGCTTATAATGACACAATACGGAGGCGGATACAACGCCGATCCGGTTCGCACCGACGTCTCGTAGGGAACCTTCGGTCATGCAAACCGGGCGCCGCCGTTTTGGAGTTCACAGCTTGTCCGGCAGCAGCAGCCGCGCCGGGTTCTGCATCCAGGCGATGATCGCGTTGGCGAAGGCGCCGCCGACGGCCCCATCGACGACCCGGTGGTCGAACGACAGCGACAGGTAGATCCGATCCGACGGACGCACCTGGCCGCGATCGTCGAAGATCGGCCGCTTGTAGACGCGGCCGACGCCGAGAATGGCGACCTCCGGGTGATTGATGATCGGCGCCGAGAACAGACCTCCGACGTTGCCCAGCGAGGTGACGCTGAAGGTGCCGCCGCGCAGGTCCTCCAGCCGCTGGCGGCCGGCGCGGGCGTCGTTGCCGAGCCGCTCGATCTCCCGGGCGATGCCGCCGAGGTCGCGCTGGTCGGCGTCGTGGATCACCGGCACGACCAGGCCTCCTGGCGTCGCCACGGCCACGCCGATGTTGTAATGGTCGTGCAGCACGATCTCGTTGCCGGCCTCGTCCAGGCTGGCGTTGACCAGCGGCACTTCTTTCAGCGCGTGAACCACGGCCTTGACGATGAAGGCCAGGTACGTCAGCTTGACGCCGGCCCGCGCGTAGGTCGCCTTCAGGTCTTCGCGCAGCTTTACCAGATCCGTAACGTCGCATTCATCGACGTAGGCGTAGTGCGGGATGACGCGCTTGGCCTGAACCATGTGCTCGGCGACCTTGCGCCGCAGCCCCTGGAACTTGATGCGCGTGCCCGGTTTGCCGAAGTCCGGCGGCTTCGGCGGCGGCGGGCCTGGCGCCTCGTGCGCCGGATGGATGCGCGAGGCGAGATCGTCTATGAGGATGCGTCCCTCGGGGCCGCTGCCGTGGACGGACGCGAGATCGACGCCGAGCTGGCGGGCCATTTGCCGAACCGATGGCGCCGCCTTGACCGGCAGGCGATCCCGCGCCGGAGCGGAGGCGGGGCCGTTCGCCAGCACCGGCGCGGCCGTCCGGGGTGGTGGGGCCGGCGCGGCGGCGACCGACGGCCGAACCGACGCGGCCTGTTCGGCGGCGGTGTAAGTGAGGACGACTTCGCCGACCTGGATCTTCTGGCCGGGTTCCGTGCGGAGGGCGGTGATCGCGCCGCTGAAGGGGGCCGGCACTTCCATCGCGGCCTTGTCGGTCATGATCTCCATGAGGTTCTGGCCGCGCTTGACCACGTCGCCGGCCTGGACCAGCCACGCGGTCAGCTCGGCTTCATAGACGCCCTCGCCAATCTCGGGCAACGCGAAATCCATGACCAATCCCCGCGGACGATGTTAACCTCATGGGACCCATAGGTCCTATGAGACCTATGGGTCCCATGAGGTTTGTTCTAAGCCGCCTCGTCGGCGACGGCCCGCATCGCCTCCTTCACGTCCGGCAGCTGCGGCACGCTGTTCTGCTCATACTCGTGGTTCAGGCCGATGCCGGGGACGTGCTTGCCCGCCAGGAGGCGCGGCCGCGCCAGGAAATCGTAAAAATGCTCGTCGATCGCTCGCCGCAGCAGGTGTTCGCCGAAGTTCGTCACCTCGGTGTCCTCGTTGACGATCAGCAGCCGGCCGGTCTTCCGCAAGCTGGCGCTGATCGCCTTCCAGTCGTAGGGAAAGATGCTGCGCAGGTCCAGCACGTCGTAATGCTTGCCGGTTTCGCCGGCCAGCTCGTCGGCAGCCTGCACGCACAGCGGCAGGGTCCGGCCGTAGCTGACCACCGTGGCGGCGTCGCCCTCGCGGGCCAGGGAAGCCACGCCCAGCGGCACGAAATGCGGCTGCACGTCCGGCCAGCGCGGCCGCCATTCGCTGCGGTCGCCTACCGGCGCGTCGATGCGGGCGGTCAACTCCTTCTCGTCCTCCGGTTCGCCGGGGATCTTCTGCGCCGCGCACACGCAAGAGCGCCTTGGGCAGCAGCACCAGCACCGGATTGGGGTCGGCGATGGCCGACAGCATCAGGCCGTAGGCGTCCAGCGCGTTGCTGGGCATGACGACTTTCCAGCCCGCCAGCCGCGTGGCCCAGCTCTCGAAGGAGTGCGAATGGTAGAGGCTGCCGCGGATGCCGGAACCGCTCGGCGTCATCACCACCATCGGCAGATCGTACTGGCCGGCGCCCGCCCAGCGCTGGTTGCCGGCCACTTTGAGGAGGTCGATGGTATTGAATCCGTAGTCGCAGAACTGGATCTCGGCCACGGGCCGGCCGCCGGCGTAGGCGACGCCCATCGCCGTGCCGATGATGCCGCGCTCGTCGAGCGGCGAGTTCCACGCAGTTTTCAGACCTTGCGTGGCGGTGAAGACGCCGCCCAGCGGCGGGCCGACATCCTCGCCGAACACGTCGGTGACGCCGAGGTTTTCCTCGCCGTAGTGGAGGGCGAGGCGAACGGCTTGAACCAGCGTGGCCATAAGAGTTGACTTTCCGAGCCGCGACCGTAAGGGAGCGGATTCAGTCCAAACCGCTCCCTTACGGTCGCGGTTCCGTCGCCGGCGGCAGCCCCGTATAGTCCACCGGGTAAACCGCGTCCACCGTGCTGGGGGCGTAGGTGTGCGTGTACACGTCGTCCGCCGTCGGCTGGGCTTCCGACAACGCCTGCTCCAGCGCCGCCTCCGCCTCGGCGTAGGCGTCGTCGCGGACCTGCTCCGCCGTGGACGGGTCGAGGACGCCGGCGTCGATCAGCCGTTGCTCGAACAGCACCAGCGCGTCCGGCTCGTCCTTCACCAGCGCAGCGCCGCTCGACGACGAATGGCCGTGCAGCCGGGACACCATCGCCTCCAGCATGTAGGGACGGCGCTCCCGGCGGCAGTAGGCCGTCGCCCGGCGGATGGCGTGCCAGCTCGCCACCGGGTCGTTGCCGTCCACGACCTCGCCCGGAATGCCGAACGCCTTGCCGCGGTCGATGATGTGCCGCTCGCCGTGCTGGCTGGCCGCCGTGGTGGATATGCCGTAGCCGTTGTTCGTCACAATAATCAGCACCGGCAGTTCGTTGCCCGGCCGCGTGCTCCACACCAGGCAGGTGGCGAAATCGCCTTCCGCGGTTCCGGCCTCGCCGCCGGTGACGATCGTGACGCCGTCGCCGCCGAAGCGTTTCTGCACCAGGGCCGTGCCCGGCGCCATCGCGTACTGCACCTCGATCACGGACGTCACGGGCAGGACGTTCCAGTCGCGGCGGGCGTAGTGGCCGGCGAAGTTGCGGCCCATCGAATGGCGGTCGGTCGCCGTCATCGCCATCTGGCGGATGCCGTCCACGAGCGGCATGCCCATCGCCACCAGCGTGGCGCTATTGCGGTAATGGAGGTGCAAAAAGTCGTAGGCAGGGCCTTGGCCCCTCTTGACCTGGAGGCCGAGGCAGGCGTTGAACGCCTCTTCGCCGGGGCCGCCGATCCAGAAATAGCCCTGCCCCGACTTGCTCATCTTGATCATCCGCTCTTCCATGGCGCGGGTCCGCGCCATGATGCGGTGAATGTCCAGGCAGCGCTCCGCGGAAAGCGATTCGTTCCCGCTGAACACCTTGGGAGCGAGAAGTGCGACCGTGTCGCCTCCGAACGTCTCGCCGTTGCTCGGCATGCACTTCCTCCTCGGAGTACGTTCGTCCGATCCGCCTGGAAAGGGGGATCGGAAGACGGAAGTTACCACAGGCCGTCCTTGCCGGGGAGGGGGAGTCTTGCCTTCTTGACCTTCTCACACAGGCCCTGTGCGGCTCGCCGGGGTAGGCCGTCTCGTCTCTTGTTATCGGCCGGAAACCGTGGGGGAGTATTCCTTTGCACTAAAAAACCGAACCGTGAGCGCCGACCGGGTCCGGGCCTTCCCAATCCGGGGGGATGCGGCGACCGACCCCTGTCAAGGAGCGGCCCGTGCGGCGGCAAAACCGTCACGCCGCACACATCCCTCATTTCCATTATACGTTCACCCCGTTTTCAAAGAAGGCGGACTTATTGGGGCGCCGCGACCCGGCCCGCCCGGCGCCGATTATTCCTTCGCCGGCTTGCCCACCGTGAGCAAAAACGTCGGGTTGACGGCCTCGAAACGCAGCGTCTCCAGCTGCTCGGCGCCGCGGGCGACGTTCACCATCAGCACCTCGACCGGCCGCGTCAGGCCTTTCAGCACGCCGTAGACCGTGCTGAGGCTCTCCAGCGTCGCCACGTTGACGGCCATCCGCCCGCCCGGCCGCAGCACCTTCCACGCCGCCTCCAGCAGCCGGCCGATCTCGTGGGCGAGGCCGCCGACGAACACCGCGTCCGGCGCCGGCAGACCCGCGAACACGGCCGGCGCCGCCCCGTGGACGGCCTTGAGGTTGCGCACGCCAAACGCCTCGGCGTTCGCCAGAATCAGGTGGTAGTCGGCCGCGTCCTGTTCGATGGCGTAGACCATGCCGGGTTCGCTGAGCTGGGCCGCCTCGACGGCCACCGAGCCGGAACCGGCGCCCACGTCCCACACCACGCCGCCGGTCGGGATCGCCAGCTGGGCCAGGGCGATGGCGCGCACCTCGGCCTGCGTGACGAGGCCGCTCTGGGGCCGGCTCTGCGCGAACACGTCGTCGGGGTTGCCGAAACGCCGCCGCCGCGCCGCCGGCGCCGGGCGGTCGGGCCGGCCCGGTTTGCGCCGCAGGATCATCACCGCCAGCGGCGCGAATTCCATGTCCTGAATGTCGCTCAATTCACCCTGCGTCACGCGCTCGTCGCGGCCGCCGAGGTTCTCGCAGACATAAGCCCGGAAGTAGTCCAGCCCGCGGGCCAGCAGCGCCCGCGCCACCACGGCCGGCCCCTCCGTCTCGCTCGGGAACAGGCCGACCGTCTCGGCCGTGCGGATGCGATCCAGCACCGTCTCCAGCGGGTGCGTTTGCAGATCGGTCAAGTAGGCGTCGTCCCAGGTTTCCTTCACCCGGGCGAAGGCCATTTGCATGGAGCTGACGTGCGGCAGCACCTCGAAGCGGTCGGGGCCGAGCCGCTCGCACAGGTAGCGGGCGACGCCGTAGAAGAGCGGATCGCCGGCCGCCAGGATCGCCCCGCGCTTGCGGCCGAGGACGCCGGTGAGGGCGTTGACGGCCTCGTGCAGGTCGCCGCCGAGGACGCGCCGCTCCGCCCGCAGCTCCGGCACGAGGGCCAGCACTTGTTCGGAGCCGAAGACCACGTCGGCGTTGGTCAGCAGTTCGCGGGCGCGGGTCGTCAGACCGGACAGCCCGTCCGGGCCGACGCCGACGATGTGGATGCGGGTTTCGGGTGTGTTCACGACGACCTCGGGATGCGGGCGGGCGGACGGCGTTGAATATACAGACGGCGAGCGGGGGGCGTCAGCCCCCTGATGCGAGGTGCAACCCTTGAACCTCGCATCAGGGGGCTGACGCCCCCCGCTCGCCAACCGTCGATTCCAGCGCCGCGATGCGCCGCCGCAGCTCGTCCGGCACCGATACCTTGGCGCCGCGGCCGTAATCGTAGGTGACGATGGTCCCTTCGCCTTCCGTGGCGACGGCCCCGAGCCGGCGGCTGATGATGCGATGTTCCATCGTCAGCCGATCGCGGCCCACCTCCGACACGCGGGCGCCGATCAGGATCACGTCGGGATACGTCAACGGCTTACGGAAGCGGGCCTGCGTGGCGGCGAGGATGGGGCCGACGCCGGCTTCCTTCTCGAAGGCGAACCAGTCCAGCCGGCGGAAGTATTCGAGGCGGGCGTTCTCGAAGTAGCGGAAATAGACCACGTTGTTGACGTGGCGGTACGAATCCATGTCGCCCCAGACCACGGCCTGTTCGACGACGACCGGGTAGCCCGCCAACAGAGTTTCCGTGTCCGCCATCCGTCGCCCTCCTCACCCACCGTTTTCGCGTTCCAGCTCGCGCAGGTAGTGCAGCGCCTCGTCCACCGTGCCGACGACCGCCCCCGGCTCGCGGCCGGCGTCGTCGCACTCGCGCAGCAGCATGAGGTCCTCAAAGTCCGGCGACGCCTCCAGCTCGCGCCGCGCCCGTGCGCCCAGCGTCCCGGCCCGGTAATCGTGGGCCTGCATGTGGCGCTCGATCAGGAAGCGCGTCCGGTCGGTGATAAGCCCCTCCAGCACTTCCAGCGCCGCCTCGACGTGGCGCGAGCGGTCCAGCCCCTTGCCGATATCGTGCAAGAGGGCCGCCAACAGGAACTCCTCGTCGTAGGGCCGGCGGTCGCGCGCCTGCTCGAACACCTGCAACGAATGGTACAGTACGTCGCCCTCCGGGTGGTGGACCGGCGAGCCGGCCACTTTCTCCAGCGGCAGCAGCAGCATCCGAAAGACCAGATACGGATCCTCGGCGCCGACGCCCGCCGACTCCAGCTCGCCGTCGAGGTCGAGGTCCGGGTACTCCGCCGTCATCAACTCCTCCAGCTCGCGGATCGACGCCCGCTCGATCGCCTTGCCGGTGATGGAGCTTTTGAAAACGTAATGCGCCTTGTCTTCCGCGTAAACGGTCAACTCGAAGTTGAAGCGGTCGAAGACATGGATGTGCGTGAACACCCGGCTCTCGCCGTGCTTGACCACCTGCTTGCGCTCCACGTCGTACTGAAATCCTTCCTGCTGGAGCAGGTCGCAGACCAGGGCGGGGCTGTCGCTGAAGACGTGGACGTCGATGTCGGAGCCTTTGCGGACGTGGCCGGTCATCACGCTGCCGATCAGCCGCGGCTTGAAAGGGCGCAGGAGGCGCATGATGCGCAAGGCCTCCAGGCGCATGTCGCGCAGGTTTTCGGTGCGGCGATCACCCTCATGGATGCGGGCGAAAAGCTGGATCTGATCGCGGATCTCGGCGTTGGAAGGGAGGTCTTCGGGTTTGACCCACTGGCGGCACAGCCGTTTGGCCGCCTTGCGTTTCGCGGTGAAGTACTCGGTCTCGACGCGTTCGTACATCAGGCGGGCGGCCTCGAGCGCGATCGCCTGCCGCAGTTTGCTGTCTCTCATCCTTTCAGGCGCCGTTATCAAGCCCATCGAAGCGGCGCGGGGCCGGCGAGAGGAACGCTCGCCTTTTGCATTGTATCCTCCGCCCGCCCCCGCACAATCGGAAATCCCCTCAACGGGGTGTGCCTCTCGAATTTGGAGGCGGCGTGGGCCGGCCGGCCCGTGCTGAAGCACGGGCCTACAAGCAAAAGCCCGGTAAACCGGGCTGAAATCCCTGGCAGCCCGGTTCACCGGGCTTCGGCTTGTAGGCCCGCCGTTCACGGCGGGACGGGCCAGGTCCAAAATCGGGAGGCACACCCCCCTCAACGCCGGCGCCCGCGCATCCGATATGTTCTGACAGGACGCGCGCCGATTGCGATTGTCCCGCCTGCGCGTTTGTGGTTTCATGTCGCCGCTTCGGGTGCTACCCCCTCCGACTGGCTGCGACGATCCACCGTTCCGGTACGAGAGAAGGTTCGGTATGAGCGATTCCCCGATGCGGCTCCTGGCGAGCGCGTTGCGGCAGAGCGGTTTGGTGCGCTTCCTCGACCATTTTAACAAGCTGTTCCCCAACAGCGGCAGCCACCTCAAGGACCTCGTCGTCGATCGCATCGGCCCCGACCGGATCATGGACGTGGAAGGGCGAACCGTCGTCAACTTCGGCTCGGACAGCTTCCTCGGCCTGGACCAGGACTCGCGCGTCCTGGAGGCGATCCAAAAGGGCGTCGAGGCGTGGGGCGCCCACAACGGCGCCTCGCGGGCCTTCAGCAGCGTCCGCGCCAACGCCGTCGCCGAGGACAAGCTGGCCGCCTGGCTCGGCACGGAGGCGGCGCTCGTCTACCCGTCGGTCACGCTGGCCAACCTGGGCGCCATCCCCGGCCTGGTTGGCCGGCAGGACCTGCTCGTCGTCGATGAACAGGCCCATAATTCGATCCAGGAAGGGGCCAAAATCGCCAAGGCCAACGGCGTCCCCGTCGTCGCGTTCTCGCACTGCGACCCGGCCGGGCTGCGGAAAGTCCTGGACGAGGCCGGCGACTACCGCGTGGCGGTCGTGGCCATCGACGGCGTCTACAGCATGACCGGCGAGCTGCCGCCGCTGGCCGAGTTGAATGACGTGGCCCGCTCCCGCCGGGCCGTGCTGTACGTGGACGACGCCCACGGCACTGGCGTCATCGGCCGGCAGGGCCGCGGCACCGTGCTGGACGCCCTGGGCGACTACGACAACACGCTGGTGGTCGGCTCGCTGTCCAAGGGCTTTTCCTGCGCCGGCGGCTTCATCGGCTGCACGCAGGAGTTCAAGCGCCTGCTCAAGATGCGCTCGAACACATACATCTTCGGCGGTCCCGTCGTTCCGCCCTATCTGGAAGCCGTCTGCGTGGTTTGCGACATCCTGGCGTCCGGCGAGTATGAGCTGCTGCGCGCCCGGCTGGACCGCAACGTCTCCCATCTGACCAGCGGACTGAAGGCGCTGGGCCTGGTGGTGAGCGGCGGCGTAACGCCGATCCTCTCGGTGCTGGCCGGCGACGAGGAGGACACGCTGAAATCGGGACAATTCCTCTTCGAGAATGGCTATTACGTGCAATCCGTGGTGTTCCCGGCCGTGCCGTACCACGGCGGCGTCTTGCGCATCCAGGTCAACGCCAACCACCGGCCGGAGTCGATCGCCGGCCTCCTGGACGCGATGAAGGCGCTGCAAGGCGCCGTGCGGCTGCCGACGGCCTCCCCGCGCCGAGCGGCGTAGCATCTTGCCACAGAGATCACAGAGAACACAGAGAGCCAAACAGTTAGGGCCGGGGGCCGAGGATGTAAGAATCCCCCGCGCCCGGCCCGACCACTGTTTGGCTCTCTGTGTTCTCTGTGATCTCTGTGGCTAATTCTTTATGCCGCGTTGGATTCCACAGGCGCGGTGAGCTTGGCTTCCAGCAAGTTGAGGATGTCGGCGACGGTGGAGAGCTTTTCCAGCTCCTCCTGCGACATGCGGATGTGGAAGCGGCGCTCGATCTGCGAGACAATGCTGACGACGTCTACGGAGTCGAGCCCGAGGCCCTCGCGGAGGTTGGCGTCCTCGGCAAGGTTTTCATGCTTCTCGCCGGTGTCGGCCTCGAGCAGCTCGATAAGGGTCTGGCGGATGGATGCGCGGTCTCGCATGGTACACCTTCCTGGTGATCTGAGTCCTCCCTGGCAAACTCCGAGGGGATAGGAAACCATCTTCGGGGGATTTTGGCAAGAGGGAATCAGTTTCGTTTAGCCGCGGATCGGAGATCCGCGGCTAAACGGCGCCGCCCGTTTCAGCGACGAACCCCGCTCAGCTGCACCACCGTGCGGTGGCCGTCCTCGACCCATTCCTGGCGCACGAGCCGCTGGTCCTCGTCGTACCAGAGGTCGATGCCGATGTTCTTGCCGGTGAGGCGGACGTGCTGGACCGTCTGCTCCTGGCCGGCCGGGCTGGCCTTCTCGGCGCCGACGAACTCCACCTTGGCCCGCAAATCGCGGCCGCAGTCCGCGTCGATGATCGGCACGGTCTGGCCGTCCAGCTTCGTGTCCGGTTGGGACCAATAGCTGCTCAGCCACGCCTCGGCGGGGACCGTGTGTTCGGCGCCGTTGACGCGCATGCGCAGGCCGTCGGACGTGGCGCTGGCCGAGACGGCGAAGACCTTGCCGTCGTCGTTGCACTTGCTCTCAAAGTGCTGCAACCGGCCGTCCTTCCACAACTCCTTTCCGCGATAGGAATACTTGTAGAAGGTGATGATGCCGCCGACCCGCACGTCGGTGTCGCAGGAGAAGGCGATGGCGCCGTCGTCCTGGCGGCTGATGGTCATGTGGACGTTGCCGGCCTTGTCGCCGTCCACCATCACGGCGAAGTCGCGCGTTTCCGCCTCCGCGGCGGCGGCGCGGACGCCGCCATACAGACACAGGGCCGTCGCCACGACGAACGACCCTCCGCGCACCATCCGGCGCGGACGGCCATGCAGACCACGGACCATTCGGATTCCTCCGGCGGGCGAAATGGGGCGATCGCGGCGGCGGGCGGGCGCCCTCGCTGCCATGAGCGGGGTCTTATATCGGCCGATCCGGGGTGGGCCAAGACGAGTTTGGCGGGCGCCCCGCCGAATACTGCCCTTGGCCGCCGGGCCGCCGTTTGATAGAGAGTCGCCCCGTTTCCGCGCGGCGTGGTCGGGCGCAGGCCCAAGGAGCAGGCACGATGAAACGCATCGCATGGACGGCGGCGGCGCTGGCGGCCGGGGTGGGCGCCGCGCTGCTGCTCGGCGTCGCCCGAGGGCAACAAACGCTCCAGCAAGGCTTTGAAGGCCCCGACCCCCTCTGGACCGCCGGGACCGCCGACGCCGCCTACAAGGAAACCGCCCACCGCATCACCGACGAGTTCGCCCGCGGCGGCCGCCGCTCCGAGTACATCGAGCTGAACGCCGAGGCCGGCAATTACATTTATTACACTTACGACATCGGCAAAGCGACTCTGGACGACGTGCTCAACGTCAGCCTCTATCTCAAGGCCAATCGGCCCGGCGTGCAGCTCCTTTGCCGCGTCGTCCTGCCGCAGGAGCACGACCCGCAAAACCTCGACCAGCCCCTCACCACGCTCATCAAGGCGGACGAGTATCAGATCACCGGCCGCTGGCAACAGCTGACGCTGAAGCAGCCCATGAAGCGGCTGCGCGAGCAGCTGCAGCTCATGCGGGCCGGCCAGAAGCGCGACGTGATCGGCGCCGGCGCCTACATCGACCGGCTGGTGCTCAACGTCTGGAGCGGCAAGGGCGACACGCAGGTCTGGATCGACGACCTCGAAGTCAGCCCCGTGGACGAGGTCAAGCGCCCGGCCGACCCCATCGCCGCCGCTCCCACGCCCGGCAAGCCGGTGGCCGCCCGCCGCGCCGACATGGTCGAACTCAACGGCAAGCAACTCCTCGTGGACGGCAAGCCGTTCTTCCCCCGCATCATCCGCCATACCGGCACGCCGCCCAAGACGCTCTACGACGCCGGCTTCAACGTCCTCGCCCTGGACGAAACTACGCCGCCCGGCGTCCTCGAAGAAGCGGTCGCCCTGGGCTTCAAGGTCATGCCGTCGGTGTCGCCGCCGCCGGCCCCTGACGACTTCAACGGCCGGCCGGACGGGCTGCTCACCGTAAACCAGAACTTCGGCAAGCGGATGTCGCGCTTCCTCGATGAAGGCTCTCTTTTGTCGTGGGACATGGGCGGCAGCCTGAGTTACGATCAATTCAAGGCCGTTTCCCGCTCCGCCCAGGCCTTCCACGCCGCCGACCCGATGCGTCCCATCGCGGTGGACGTGAGCGACGGCTGCCAGGCCTACTCCCGCGGCATCGAGCCGGTGATGCTCGGCGTCCATCGCTTTCCGCTGCTCACCGGCATGGAGCTGACCTCCTACCGCGACTTTCTGACGCAGCGCCGGCAGCTGGCGCAGCCCGGCGCCTTCTGCTGGACGTGGATTCAGACCCAGGTCCCGGACTGGTTCCTGGCGACGGCCTACGACCGCGACCAAAGCGGCGCCTACACTGAGCCGCTGGGGCCGCAGGCCGAGCAGGTCCGGCTCATGGCGTACGCGGCGATCGGCTGCGGCTACCGCGGCCTCGGCTTCTGGTCCGACCGCTTCCTGGCCGACAGCCACACCGGCCGCGACCGCCTCCTGGCGTTGGCCCTGCTCAACCAGGAAATCGAGATGCTGGAGCCGATCCTTACGGACGTGCAGGTCAGCGAGCCGGTCTGGATCGACACGTCGCGGCCGGAGGTCAAGGCCGCGGTCATCCGCACCAAGACGGCCTGCCTGGTGCTGCCGATGTGGATCGGCAATGGCGCTCAATACGTTCCCGGCCAGGACGCCATCTCGGAACTCGGCGTGACCGTACCGATGATTCCTCCATCGTGGGGAGGGTGGCAGGTTTCGCCGGCCGAGGTGCGGTCGCTGAAGCTCGAGCGCGTCATCGGCGGCACGCGGGTGTCGCTGCACGACTTCAGCTTGACGGCGGCGGTGGTGTTCACGGGCGACCTGGGCGGCATGGTGGTCCAGTTCCAGAAGCAGCAGCGGCAAATGGCCCCGACGGCGGCGCAGTGGGCGCACGACCAGGCCGTGGAAGAGCTGGCCAAGGTGGAGAAGATCAACGCGGAGCTGGAGCAGGCCGGCCGCCGCCTGCCCGACGGCGCCGACCTGCTGCGGAAGGCCCGCGAAGCCGTGGAGAAGAGCGCCCGGCTGCGGCAGGACGGCGAACACGAACAGGCCTTTGAGGAGGCGCAGGCGGCCCTGCGGTCCCTCCGAATCCTGATGCGCGCCCAGTGGGAGCAGGCCGTCAAGCCGCTGGACGGCGTAATGACGGCCAGCCCGTACGCCGTCAGCTTCTACACGCTGCCGAAGCACTGGCGCTTCATGGAGGAGATCAAGGACCTTCAACTCGGCGCCAACGTGCTGCCGGACGGCGATTTCGAGACGGCGGCCGACAAGGAAATGAAGGGCTGGTTCAAGCAGGAGCCGCCGTCGTTGGACGACGTGACGGCCGCGGCCCGGCGCGTGACGGACCAGCCGCACGAGGGCCGGCAGTGCCTGATGCTCCAGCTCAGCCCCAAGGACAAGCTGCTGCCGCCGCTGGCGCTGGAGCGGTCGTTCGTGGCGGTCCTCAGCCCCGCCGTCCACCTGCCGCCGGGGACGCCGATCGCCGTCAGCGCCTGGGTGCGCGTCCCGGAGGCGATCACGGGCTCGACCGACGGTGCGCTGTTTTACGACAGCGTCGGCGGCGAGCCGCTGGCCGTGCGCATTACCGGACCGATGAAGTGGAAGAAAATCACGCTCTACCGCAAGGTCCCCGTCGAGGGCGTCGTCAACGTGACGCTGGCCCTGACCGGCCTGGGGACGGTCTATTTCGACGACGTGCGGATCGAGCCGCTGGTCGGCGGCGGGGCCGTCTCCGTCAGCAAGCCGGCGGCGCCGGGGTCGTGAAGCGATGACGGTTAGCCGCGACGCGCTAGCGGAGCGCTTGGGGTAGAGCGCTCCGCTCCGCGTCGCGGCTAACCGAATTACCCGCCGAACCCCTTCCCCGAAATAAATCCGCACAATCCGCACAAGCGCTGTTTTCGTGCTACGGTTCTGTTGACCCGACGGCCCACCTCCCCACACGTCGGGAGTTTCATCAACCCGAAAAGCCAAACCCGTCGCGAGGCGGGGACGGAAAGCCATGGGCCTCCCACGCAAGGGCCCCTGAAGCGCGCCGCTCCCGGGCTGATCGCAGCCCATCCCCCAACGGCGATTCCCCTTCACCCCTTGCACCGCCGAGGTCGCCAGGCCGCCGAAAGGATGAATCGAATGCGCATCCAGTGGAACTGCACGGCCGCGGCCGTGTTCGCGGCGTCGTTGCTGGCCGGGGCCGGAACGGAGGCCAGGGCCAACCACACCCGCGAGAATCCCGTCGTGACGGCCGTGAAGAAGGCCGCCAACAGCATTGTCACCATCAAGGTCGAGAAGCACGGAACGTACCACTCCAACGAAGTCACCGGCACCGGCGTCATCGTGGACTCCCGCGGCTATGTCCTCACCAACCGCCACGTGGTCGCCGGCGGCAGCGCCCTGAAAGTCATCCTGCCGGACGGCTCGGAAGTCGGCGGCGAGGTGCTGGTCGAGGACCAGGGCCACGACATGGCCGTGGTCAAATTGCCCTCCGGAAAATATCAGGAACTGACCTTCGCGCCGGCCAGCGATCTGATGGTCGGCGAAGAGGTGATCGCCATCGGCCACCCCTACGGCTACACGAACACCGTCTCGACGGGCATCGTCAGCGCCCTCAACCGCGAGGTGTCGATGCCGAGCGGCGACGTGCTGGCGGGTTGCATCCAGACGACGGCCAGCATCAACCCGGGCAACTCCGGCGGCCCGCTGCTGAACATCAACGGAGAATTGATCGGCATCAACTCCGCGGTGCGCCAGGACGCCCAGGGCATCGCCTTCGCCCTGAACGCCGACATGGTACAGCAGGTGCTTTCCGAGGACCTCAGCGCCGGCAAGATCGGCCACGTCTGCCACGGCCTGACCTGCCACGAGGTGGTGACGGCCGAGGACGGCGACGACCGCGTGCAGGTGGTCGTCGATGAGGTGGCGGCGAAAAGCCCGGCGGCGGCGGCCGGCCTGAAGAAGGGCGACGTGCTGCGGCAGGTGGCGGATCGCAAGGTGACGAACCGCTTCGACGTGGAGCGGGCCTTCTGGGACTGCTGCGCCGGCGACAAGATCGACGTGGCGCTGGTCCGCGGCGGCGAGAAGACGACGGCCAAGCTGGCCCTGTCGAAGGGCGACGGCGATCGGGCGTCCGCGGCCGTGCCGGCCCCGGTAGTGGCGTGGGACATGAGCGCCGTCGGCACGCCAGTCAACGATCAGAAGTAGCCCTGTCACGGAACGGCGTGGCTGGAATGACGAGGCGAACGGAACAGAGAAGAGGCCTGTTCCGCTCGCCTTGTTTCATCCCCGGTAGCGGGCCACGAAGGCCGCCAGGGCGTACCACATCAGCGCCACCAGGGCGATGCAAAGCAGCCACAGGACGAGCAGAAAGAACACCGGGTTCTCGGGCTTCTTCATGCCGTCAAGCCCTCTGGGAAGTGGCGAGCCGTTGTCAGTCCAGGCGCCGAAGGCCGCGACGCCCGTCACCACCGCCTCATGCGGCACGCCCCGCGGCCCGTCGTCCAGCTTGTGGGCACGATCCTGGCGACTACCTCCGCCGCCCGCCGCGGGGCTTTTTCTTGCGAAGGCCGCGCTCGCGCAGCAACCGGCCCATCCAGGCGGCGTCGCTCTTGCTGAGCGGAGGCGCCGGCGGCGCCGCGCTGTAATCCACTTCATCGTCCGCGGCGATCCGATCATACGCCACCGCAAAGCAGCGGCCAAGATCGAGCTGCGCCTGGTCCGCGCCCAGCAGGGGGATCGGCAGCAGCGGCAGAGGATCGCGCAGCGCCCAGGCGTACACCAAGTGGTTCCAACCCGTCGGCGTCGCTTGCGCCACGTAGCTGAGATAGTCCGTCGATTCAGGCAGCGGGACCGGAATCCGCGGCCGTGCGCCGCCGCGCAACAGGTCGATCTCGACCCAGTGCAAGCCGCCGTGCTGCGCCGACGCCCGTTTCTCCAGGTAGCGCTCCTGGGCGACGGCGCCCGGCTGCTTGTTGCCGGGACTGAGCAGCTCGATTCCCGTGACGGCCAGACGCGGACGGTCCTGCACGTAAATGACGATCCGACGCTGCTTGCGCAAGGCCAGTTCGTCTGCATCCAACTCTTCCGCGGCGCTGGCAGCTGGCTTCGCCAGCACCGCCACGGAACCCGCGTGCGTGCGGGCGGCTCCGCGGCTCACAATCGTGATATCGGGTTCCTTCCGCTCCAGGGAGATCGCGCCGTGGGGTGCGTCCCAGACCGTGCCCTCGGAGAGATGACGCTCCAGGCGCGCGACGTACTTGGGTCGCAGCTGCGGCTGCAGCAAGGCCTGCATTTCCGCCAGCATCTGCGTGTGCAGTTCCTGGAAGATGGGGTTCGTTTCGAGAAACGGGTCCATGCCTGGGAACGGCGATGGCATCAGATTGTCCTTCGTGAGGGATACGCCATCAGGGCCACTGGGACGGCTTCTGGCCTGACGGCTCGATGCTGGGTTATGCAGTGGATTCCGCCTCCGCCCTTCGCGATGGAGTCGATACGCATCTGTTCTGCCCGGCGCTCGATCTTGCCGCCATTCCTCGTTCCCAAACTCCTGTTTGGGAACGCCGTCCGCGAAACTCCTGTTTGGCGGCTCACCCTCCGTCGGTCGCCGCGATCGACCCAGGCGTTCCCAAACAGGAGTTTGGGAACCAGGGCGGATTACAGCATTCGCCCTGGCAAGATCAGTGTCGTGGTACAGGCGAAGCACGAGAAACGGGTCCTCCATCGGCAGGATGGGCCGCGCTCAATCCATCTCCAACCGAAACGCCTTCCGTCGGGTCATGATCCGGTACGCCTCCGCCAGCGCCGCCTGCCGATCCTCGTCCGTCAGCAGCGGGGCGAACAGCGGCGGCGCCATCCGTTCCGCCGTTCCGGTCTCGGCCAGCAGCCGCCGTTCCATCGCCTCCGTCGCCTCCACCGAACCGTCCTTGCGCAAATGCAGCGGCGACGCGCCCACCTGCTTCGCCGCCGGCGAGATCATCAGGCCGCGATGGCAGTCGAGCGGGTCGTCCTCGCCGCACAACATCGCAATGCTGTACTTTTCCAACCCCCGCAGCAGCCGCTCCAGGCCATACCGAAACTCCGCCGTCTCCCGAACGCGCTCGTAATCCACGCGGCCGTCGGCGTCGTACAGCTCCCGGTCGCGCGGCCTGCCGCCGAGCAGGTCGCCGAGGAAGACATAAGCGATCCCGTTTTGATTCAGCTCGCGCTCCAGCGACTCCCGGTTGAATTGCGGCAGGCGGCGGCTGTAGGGACTGGAGCGCACGTCGGCCACGGCCGTGACGCCGGCCCGCCGCAACATTGCGATCAGCTGTGGCAATTCCTGATTGGAATGGCCGACGCTGAACAGCCGGCCGGCCAGTACGGGAGTTGGGGGAGGCGGCGCGTCGTTTTCCATTTGCGTTCGGCCCTCGGCGGCGCGATGATGGCCGCATCCTACCACATGCCGGGGAGGCGCCCCAACCGTGGAAATGATCCTGATCGACTGGACGCGGATGGGATCGACCTACTGCGTGGCCGGGGCCATCGTGCAAGGCGGCGTCCGGCGCGTGGTCCGGCCGCTGTGGGTGCGCCACCGCAACGCCCCAGTGCGCAACACCGGCTGGTCGCCGTTCCTCATGGACGGCCGGTCGCGCTGGGAGGCGTTCGAGCTGGTCGGTCCCGAGCCGGCCGCGCTCCAGCCGCCGCACTGCGAGGACGTGTGGGTGCGCGACCTGAAGCCGCGCGGCCGGCTGGCGACCGTGGAGGAGCGGCGGGCGATCCTGGAGGCGACGCGGGCCGGCACTGGCCGGCCGCTGTTCGGATCGCCGCTGACGCGCACCACGACCAGCGCCTTTCTCACGCCGGGAACCGGCGAACGCAGCCTCACCACCGTCGTCCTGCCGGCGAACGGCGTTCGGTTCTGCGTGACAGATCGGCCGGGGCGGCCGGAGCCGGAGCTGCGCGTGCGACTGGAGGCGCCCGGCTTCGACGGACGTCTGCTGCCGCTGAAAGATCATTTTCTCGTGACGCGGGCGGAGGCGGCGGCGCCGGACATGGACGGGCGGTTGCGGTTTGTGCAGGAGGCGGTTCGCGCGATGGGCGACTTGATCGCCATCCGCGTCGGCCTGTCGCGGCCCTTCTCCCCGGCCGGCGGCGAAGCGCGGTGCTGGCTGATGGCAGACGGTTTCTTCTCGTTGACCGAGCCGATGCCGTGAAATCGTTGAGGCGAATTCGCTTGCGGCGCCCACGGCCGTGGGCTAGAAGAGAATAGAGGTCAAAATTCGTCAGGAGTTCCACCATGCGCAAGACAACGATCGTCGGCGCCCTGGTCGCGCTGGCCGCCGCGTCGGCCTCCGCCCGCGCCGAGAACGACACGCACCAATTCGCCCGCTGGGAGGCCGACGGCTTCAGCTACCCTTGCACCATCGAAAAAGAACAAGACGGCAAATACTTCATCCGCTATTCCGACGGAACGGAAGAGTGGGCGCCCACCTGGCGCGTCGGGCCGGCCAACGTCCGCGTCGATGACGAGGTGTACGCCAACTGGGAAAACAAGGGCCTGTACTATCCGGGCAAGGTGACGAGCCGCCGCGGCGACCGCATCCACATCCTGTACGACGACGGCGACGAGGAGGACACGACCATCGCCCGCATCCGCCTGAAGCTGGAATACTCGGCCGCGAAGGAGGTCGGATGCCGCGTCTTCGGCCGCTGGGCGGCGGACGGCTACTGGTATTCCGGCACGGTCAAGGAAATCAAGGATGGAAAATATCTGATTCGCTTCGACGACACCGATCAGGCCTGGCTCGACAAGGGCGAGGTCGTCGGCTATCAGCCGACGTTCGACGACCACGTCCAGGGCAACTGGCTGGGCAAGGGGACCTATTACCCCGGCAAGATCACCCGGCGCAAGGACGAAAAGGTCCACATCGCCTACGACGACGGCGACGACGAGGACACGACCATCTCCGCCCTGCGGGCCGACTACGACGGCAAATTCAGTCCGGCCAAATGAGCGGCCGCCGCCTTGTCAGAATCACCCCGGCCGCTATCATGGCCTTTTTGGCAAGCGCCAGCGCCCCGTTAGGAGGTCCGTATCATGGGCATGCAATGCGCCGTCTGCGGCAAGAAGCCGAGCGTCGGCAATCAATACGTCCGCAGCGGCAAGGCCAAGTACCTCGGCGGCGTCGGCCGCAAGGTCCGCGGGTGCAGCAAGCGCACCTTCTCGCCGAACCTGCAGAGCCTCCAGTGCCAGGTCGGCGGCTCCGTCCAGCGCATGCGCGTCTGCGTCCAGTGCATCCGCAGCGGCCGGGTGCAGCGGCCGCAGAAGCGGCGGCCGTTCCAGATGCCGACCAGCGCTTGAATGCGAGATCCGTCATGTCGTTGAAGCCGGAGGAAGTGAAGGCCGTCGCCCACCTGGCGCGGCTGGAGCTGACCGAAGACGAGCTGGCGACCATGACGCGCCAGCTCGGCGCCATTCTCGATTACGTCGCCCAGTTGCAGCAGCTCAACCTCGAAGGCGTCGAGCCGCTGGCGCATGCGCTGCCCGTCTCCAACGTCTTCCGCGACGACGAGCCGGCCCCGTCGCTGTCGGTCGAGGAGGCGCTGGCCAACGCCCCTGACCGCCGCAGCCGCGGCGCGGGCGAGCAGTTCTACGGCGTCCCCGCCGTGCTGGAATGAATTCGCCATGATTGAGCAAAACGCCTCCGAGCTGCTCGCCGCACTGTCGTCCGGCGCGGTTTCCGCCGAATCCCTGACCGGCCAGTTCCTGCAATCCATCCGGCAGCGCGATCCGCAGGTCCGCGCCTTCCTCCACGTCGATGAGGCCGACGCCCTGAGCCAGGCCCAGGCCGTGGATGCGAAGCGCCGGCACGGCGAGCCTCTCGGCCTCCTCGGCGGCCTGCCCGTCGCCATTAAAGATGTCCTTTGCATCAAGGGCCGGCCGACCACCTGCGGCAGCAAGATCCTGCAAAACTACCGGCCGCCCTACGACGCCCACGTCATCGAGCGGCTGCGCGCCGCCGACGCCGTGCTGATCGGCAAGACGAACCTGGACGAGTTCGCGATGGGTTCGTCCACGGAGAACAGCGCCTATCAGGTGACGCGCAACCCGTGGGACCTGGAGCGCATCCCCGGCGGTTCCAGCGGCGGCTCGGCGGCGGCGGTGGCCGCGTGCGAGGCGCCGCTGGCGCTCGGCACCGACACCGGCGGCTCGATCCGCCAGCCGGCCGCCCTGTGCGGCGTCGTCGGCCTCAAGCCGTCCTACGGCCGCGTCTCGCGCTTCGGTCTCGTCGCCTACGCCAGTTCTCTCGATCAGATCGGCCCGTTCGCCCACACCGTCGCCGACGCCGCCCGGCTGCTCGAAGCGATCGCCGGCCACGACCGCCGCGACAGCACCAGCGTTGACAAGCCGGTCCCGCCGTACACGAAGACCATCGACGAGGCAGTCAAGCCGCTGGTGATCGGCGTGGCCCGCGAGTATTTCACGGAGGGCTTGGATTCCGAGGTCGAAAAGGCCGTCCGCGAGGCGCTGAAGGTCTATGGGGGGATGGGTGCGGCGGTTCGGGAAATCTCGCTGCCGCACAGCCCCTACGCCGTCGCCGCGTACTACCTCGTCGCCACGGCCGAGGCGTCCAGCAACCTGGCCCGCTACGATGGCGTCCACTTCGGGCACCGGGCCCCCTCCCAACCCTCCCCCGCCGGAGGGGGAGGGCAGGGTGGGGGCCGCCTGATCGACATGGTCCAGCGGTCGCGCGGCGAAGGTTTCGGCGCCGAGGTCAAGCGCCGCATCATGCTCGGGACCTACGCCCTTTCCAGCGGCTATAAAGATGCCTATTATCTGCGGGCGCTGAAGGTGCGGCGGCTGATCCGCGAGGACTTCGACAAGGCGTTCGCGGAGTGCGACGTGGTGATGGGGCCGACGACGCCGACGGCGGCGTTCAAGATCGGCGAGAAGACGGACGACCCGCTGGCGATGTACCTGTCGGACATTTACACGATCAGCGGCAACCTGGCTGGCATCGCCGGCGTCAGCGTTCCATGCGGCTTCACCGCGTCCGGCCTGCCGATCGGGTTGCAAATCCTGGGGGCGCCGTTTGAGGAGGAGAAGCTGCTGCGCATGGCGCGGATGTATGAGCGGGCGACGGATTGGCACGCGCGCCGGCCGCAATGGTTGGGCCATTCCACCTGAGCAGAAAACAGCAATTCATTTTCCACCTCCTCGTGTTCCCGCGCCGCTCGCCGATCCGCGTCTGCACGGCGGCGAGACCGCAGCAGCCAAGCTTTGCGGCTAAACGGGCGTCAGCCCGCGATTCCGAGTTGAATCCGGGTAGTGTCCTAGGATTGCGTTGCTGGCGATTCGGATGATGCGGGCGGTGTCGCCGCTTCGGAAGTCGTCGCGCCGCCGAGCAGCACGACGAGTGCGGGATTGTCGCGGTAAGAAAGCGACCCGATAGAAAGAACGGTTTTCTGCTCGGCGAGCGGCAGGACGAGTACGTCATCCGCACGCTTCTCGCACGTATCGTATTGCATTGTCGATCTCTATAGTATTTGCCGTCTTGCCGTGCGTCAGGTCCGCCGCCAAGCACGTCACACCGGCCAGCTTCATGTCCTCTAGGAACGCCAGGACGTTGCGGTTGCCCATGATCGGCTTCGCGGTTTTTCCAGCCACGCCGCTTCGCTCCGCGTAGGTTGTGGCCAAGTCGTCGTCGCTGAACACCAGCAAAGCCGTAGAACCGTCGTCCATCGTTGCAATCGCAAGTTCGCCGTCCGCCTCAAGCACCCAAAACGTCCCGTGCAGGAAGCGTATTTCCAGCATATTCAGACTCCTTGGCGGGCAAAGCTGGCCCGACGCGGCGGCGGAGTCTGCTGCCGCTCGCGTCGGGCCGGCCTACCGGGTAGCTACTCCCGGCGTCCCGTTGTATGGATTATCTACACGGCCGGCGCTCTCGTCAATGCGGGCGCTTCCCTTGCCCGCTCCAGCAACTCCGCCACCGACCACACCCGATCCGTCAGCCCGGACGCCATCGCGGGCGTCGTCTTCGCTCCCGCCGCCTCGGAAAGCGTCATATGCGGTCGGCAATAGTTGTAGAACGCGAAGAAGAGCGCCATCGCCGCTTCGTGGTTCTCCCATTTCTTGCTGAAAGCGTTCGTCAGCCGCGTCATGCGGCGCACGGTCATCCGGGCGGTAAGATTGGACCGCTCGATATGGCTGGTGCAGACGCGGCTCATGTCCGGGTTGCCAAAGGCGGGTGTTGCTATCGCCGCTATTACCTGCGGCGGTGTATACCGCCGCTCATTGCCCTCCGGGAAGCCGTAGACCTTGACCAGCCGGGCGAAGTCCACGCGCACGCCCAGCGCGGCCGGGATCGCCGTCCTATACGGAGTAAACCCATCCGTAGTAAGCTGGAACCGGCCGCTCGTCGCGCGGGCCAGCTTCTCCGCGAACAGGTCTGTGTCGGCCGGCGAGCGCTTGCCCAAATGCCAGGTGAGAATCAGTTTCGTGGATCGTTCCATCGCCGTGAAGCAGTAGGCGTCACCGAACCACTCGGCGTAGCGGCGCCGCTCGCGCGTCTTCTCCTTGCAACCGATGAAACTCCACACTTCATCCGCCTGTACGTCTTCCACCGGGACACCCTGGATTGCCCGGTCAAGGAAACCCTGGCATAGCTCGCCAGCTTCCACCATCGCGGTAAGGATCGTGTCGCGGTGGATGCCAGTAAGCCGCTCCGTGGACCGGACGGACACGCCTTCCAGAAGCATCCGCAAGACGAGTTCGGCCCGATCCGGCGCCAGCCGTCGCCGGTCGGCCGGGCGCGTCTCTTCGTCGGTGAACGTGCGGGCGCAGGCGTTGCAGCGGTAGCGCTGGGAACCGTTGCGATTCCGGCCGAACCGGCGGGCCGGGAACTGGCAATCAGGGCAGAACATGGGTACGGACCCTTTCCCGAAAGGGCGGGTCCGCTGTAGAATGCTGCTTGCGTAGGCTGCATTCTGGCGTAACCCGCCGGACTGTGGTTGCCCTGGGAGGCGTTACCAGCGCCTCCCAGGGTTATTCGTTTGCCATGCCAGTATATCGGAAAAATATCCGTGTTATCAGGTCAGCAGGCGTTGACCGGAGTATTTTCCGGGTATACAATCACGGCATGGCTACCAAACAAAAAAGACGCGGCCGGCCGCGCAAGGGTTCGGTCGAAACGAAAAGTGAGAGCGTGCTGCTCCGCATGGAGAAGCGCGAAAAGGAAGGGTTCGCGGCGGCGGCGGAACTGGCGGGCGCGCCGCTCGCCGTGTGGATGCGAGAGCGGATGCGGAAGGCGGCGGCGGCGGAACTGGAGAAGGCAGGCCGGGAAGTGCCGTTCCTAACCTGACCGACGGCGAATCTCAGAAGACTTTATCCGCAAGGTAGTTTGTGAACGCCTTGACGTTCTCAAAAATATCCTTTGCCTCATTTTGCACGTAGTCGCACTCGGCGTGCATGACCCGGTTTCGCCAAGCAATACGAACGTTGTTGAGGTGCGCCATTGCTTCGGCGCATCGGTCTCGCCATTCCCTCTTCCTGGCGCTAAGGGATGGCAATTTGGACAATGCGTCTATCTTTTGGTTGATTTCTGCGAAAATCCTGTCCCATGTCTTGTGTTTCACCTTATTCGGCTGCACTTTCAGGCGCTTTGCTAAGCGACGGATACCGAACTCTGTTACGCGCATCAGGTGAAACACGGCAGCCGTGGGAAGGCCGGTGCCGAGACACCAGCTTGCATCACGAATGTCGCCACTCAGTTCCGGGAACTTATCCCGGACCTTCTCGCCGAAAGATGGCTGTTTTTTGTCGAAATACTTGGCCTTCTTCGACGGGACGAACATGAACGTTTTTCTGCGGAGAGCGTCCTCTATGCGATTCCCAAGGTCTCTGACGAGGGATGGAAAGTCGCCGTAGTCCCATCCCGTTGCGGCGTCCGCTGCTTCACGCGCCCTGGGTATTTGGTCCAATGCGGAGTCTATGCGTAGCCGCATACAGGCTTTTTCAATGCGGCCCACAACCACTTGCCAGTAGGTATGGAGGCCATCCACCTTCTCCTGCATTTCTCGGAAGAGGCTTCTCATTTCGTCGCTGGCCTCATTGCGCAGGTACAACCTTGCGGCGTCCTGCGCGCTGACGCTGCGGGCGGCAAACTGCTGAGCGATTTCCCGTTGCCGCTGGGCAAGACTCGCCTCAAGTCTCGTCAGTTCCCTCATCAGGCCGACGAATGCGCGGGCGTTGAAGCGCAGCATGTCCCACAGGCTCACTAGCTCGCCCGGTGCGTAGAGACGGCGCTTGCGGGCCGGAGGCCCGCCGGCAATCGAAGGGTCCACTGGCGTTGCGTAGGCCGCACCCGACCGGGCGGATGGTTCGTGGACAGGCGCGATGGTATCATGAGCAGACATGGTACACCAGTGGTTCGGGAACGAATTCAAGAATCTGAACAGTTCAGATTATCTATCTTTTTTGTGCGGTTTTGCAACGCAATCCTAGGACACTACCTGAATCCGCATGGCCGCCTCGACCTGTCGGTCACGACGAAGGGACGCGCCAGGCCTTCGACGAAGGGACGGGACAGGTCTTCAAGGAATTTCCCGATGTCACCCTTGCCGACGGCGGCCTGCACGCCGTCATAGACGGCGTCGTCAATGGAGATGGTCAGCTTTCTGGACATGCCTTTTTACGTGTATTTATACTTAGAGATTGCCACAAGTCGGATGGTGCGGTCAAGCGGTTGTTGCATGACGGCCTTTCCCTGCAACGGAAAGAGGCCAGCACTGCAGCGCCCCGGCAGATGATCTTCGTCCCATGCAACGGATTCCAGGACGTTTCACTTCTGCGGCGGCGCCGCCCCCGTGGCGGGCAGCATGAGCGTCATGTTCTTGTCGCCCAGGTTCGTCCAGAATGTGCCCGGCCCGGCCTGGAACAGCCGCAGCACCACGTCCTTGTTCAGCTGGTCCGCCAGGGTGTAGCGCAGGTAGGCGGCGCCGTCGTTCTGAAAAACCTCCAGCCGCATCTTGTGGATGCTGTTCTCGGCCGTTTCCTTCATCTTGACCGCTTCATTCTTGGCGTCGCCGCTTACTCTCGTCCGCTCGGCGTCCAGCTGGGCCATCTGCTTGGCGTAGTTGGCCCGCAGTTCCTTGAGCTGGGCGTCCACCTCCGAGCCGACGTTCTCGCGCTCCTGGTCGATGCCCGCCACGAGCCGCTTGGTGTCGGCCCGCACCTGCTGCTCGGCCTGATCGATCTTCTTCTGCTCCGCCTGCGTCTGGTTCTCGCTTTCCTGCGTCTCCTCGCGGGCCTGAGTCGTCGTGGTCGTCTCTACCGCGAGCTGCCGGTCGCGCTGCTGCTTCAGGAACGGTTCGGGAATCACGATGTTGCGGATGAACGCCGACCGGACCCGGACGTGCTGCAGCTCGCAGGCCTTCTCCAGCTCCTTGCGGAAGTCGCTCTGGAACTTCTCGCGCTTGGCGCCCTCCAGGAAGTCCTGGGCGCCGAAGTTGAAGCCGCGGTCGCGGCTGATCCGCCGGGCGTGCTGATCGACGACGTTCTTCTCCACGTTGTCCAGCGACCCGAATTCTGCCACCAGATCCGGGATGCTGCCCGGCTCGACCTCCCACTCGATGGTACAATCCATGCTGATGACGTTGCCGTCCCGGGCCTGGAAGGTGATGGCCGTGTTCTGTTTCGGGTCCGTGAAGTAGTGATACGTCATCTGGTAGACGCCCACCTCGAACGGAATGACCGCGTATTCCCTGGGATTGAGGTAGTAAGCGCCGGGTTGCAGCACGGTGCGAAGGATGCCCTTCTGGTCGTCGTTTTCGGCGAAGCGGCCGGAGCCGTCCTTGCCCAGCAACCGCTGGCGGACGCCGACGAAGCCGGGCTTGACCTCGACCGCCGGCACGGACTCCACCCGGTAGCCGTAGGGGTTGATGCGATAGCGCCCCGGCGGCAGCACCTGGCGGCGGATGCCCTGGTCGGTGTCGCTGTCCACCAGCACGGCGGCGCCGGGCGCCTTGTCGCCGCCCAGCTGCGTCACCAGGCCGACCATGCCCGGCTCGACGACCACGTCGTCCTTCAGCTCGACCTCATACAGCACCGGCGCGACCCAGTGCCAGCCCTCGCCCAGCACCGTCTTCTGAACGCCCTTCTCGTCGGGTTCGGCGAGCAGGTGTCCGGCCGGCAGCGGCTTGCCGTTCTTCGAGATGACCACCAGCATCTTGCCCGGCGGCACGTAGTGGTAGAACGTGTTCCAGAGCGCGGTGAGCGCCGCGGCGGCCAGCGCGAGGAGGCCGGCGAGGATCAGACCGCGGCGCATCCAGCGGCCGGCCCGGCCGGGCCGGAGGAACGGGTTCGGGCTATTGGAGGTATTTTGAGAAGACATAGTTTTTCCCTTCGTCGTTGAAAGCCTGGGGCTTCGTCACTTGCCGGCGGGGCCGGCGGGCGGCATGACCGGCGCGGCTGGCTCCGTCGTGTTGGCCGCGTGGGCCGTCGGCGCCTTGGCCGGCGGCTGCGTCATGTAAGCGGAGAACAGCTTGGCGAAGTCGCTGGTGTCCGACGCGAAGATCTCCTTCAGGGCCGGGGCCAGGTGCATCACCATTTGGTACTGCGCGAACTGATCGGGGCTGTTGAAGCCCTCCACCGCGGTCCGCAGGCCGGCCACCTTGGCCTCGTTCTCCTTCATGACGACCTCCGCGTCGGCCGCGGCCTGGGCCAGCACCGCCTCGGCTTGCTCCTTCGCCGCGTCCAGGTTCGTTTGCGCATTTTTCAGGTCCTGTTCCAGCTTCTTTTGCTCGACCTCCAGCTTCTGCTGGGCCTCGATCACGGCCGTCTTGAGCTTCGTCTGGGCGGCGACCTTCTCCGTCTCCTGGTCCTGCATGGCCTTCTTGCCCGCCAGCGCCTGCTGCTCCTTGTACTGGTCGATCAGGGACAGGTTCTTCTCCCTCTCCAGCCGCGCCTGCTCGCGGTCGGAAATCTGCTGGGCCAGCCCCTCCAGGTCGGCGTCCTTCTCGCTCTGGCTGACGGTGATCGACTCGACGGCGACGCCCATTTCCTCGCAGGCCGGCGCCACCTTGTCCATCAGCTTCTGCTGCAGCTCCTCGCGCGGGTTCTGGCCCGGTGCGCCCGATAGCGGCGCGGCCGACTGGGCGACGAAATCGCGGCCGGCCATCTTGCTGCCCTCGATGCGGACGTAGCCGCGGATCAGCGGCAACACCACCTTTTGCAGGACCGGATTGCCGTCGATGTCCGCCTGCGTGTCGTATTTCAAGGGCAGCTGGCCCCGATCCGACAGGGTGACGTACAGCTCCGGCGCCGTCTCCACCAGCACCCGCACGGTCACGGTGACATGCGGCTTGATGTGGAAGCCGTCGCGCGACGGAAACTCGATGTCCCGGAACTCGACCTGATGGCTGCGTGTATCGACCACGGCGATGCTCTTGACGTAGGGGTTGAGGTAGTAGGTTCCGCTGGAAAGCGGCTTCTCCTGAACGCCCTGGTATCCCTCCGGCACGACGAAGGGGCCGCGGACCCGCAGGCCGGCGGCGAAAAAGGCGCCGGCGTTGAGGAGCGCGGGGGCCGGCCCGGCGCCGCACGCGCCGGCCTCCGCGGCGACCAGGCGGGCGAGTTCCCTCGGCGTGGCGCGGGTCGGTTGCAGGGTGTGCGTCGGCAGCCCGGTGGGGTCACGGCCGACCTTGAGCGTGCAAACGCCGACCTCGCCGGCCTTGACATCGACGGCGTCCTCGAGCTTCCAGCTGTAGGCGTAGGGGTTGATGCGGTACCTGCCCGGCCCCGAGGCCTCGCCGACGACGCCGCGCTCGCCGTCCCGCGCCAGGAAGTCGCCGGCCGCCAGCCGCTCCGCCGGGATCGGGGCGCCGAACAGCCGCGTTCGCACCAGCGCCTTGCCGGGCGGCACTTCAACCATCGGATGGATCTCGTAACTCCAGACGAACGGGTTCAGATAGTAGCGGCCCTCGCCCCATTCGCCGGCCATGACGCCCTTGCAGTTCTCGCTGGGGGCGAGGACGGCGCCGTCGGAGTAGGTCGCGCCTTCGGGCAGGTCGTCGCCCCAGCGGTGAATGCGCACCAGGAACGACCCCGGCGGCACCTCGACGCGCGCGAAGCACCAGTCGAACAGCCAGACGCCGGGGAACCACAGCAGCAGGATGGTCCCCAGCACGGCCAGGCCGGTGAGGCCGGTCTTGCGGCCGGCGCCCGGCCCACGCACCACAAAGTAGAGGGCTGCGGCCGCGGCGATCAGCCCGGCGAAAAAGACCCACGTGTCCATCGAATACCAATCCACGGTCGTTCTCCTTTGAAGAGCCTGGAGCGCGCGCACGGTGGGCGGCCGACACGCGACGCCGGTTCGTTTCGATGGGGTCTGTCGTCCCCGTATTGCTCCTGGATGAGTTGCTCTACCCCATTATTCGTCGGCGCCAGCTCGCGCTTGAGCTGCAATCGTGTGCCAATTGCGGGCAGGCATAGGATGACGTTCCGATTCGCCTCATTATACCATCGGTTCGGAATGGGAATTGCTTGTGAGGAGGAACCCTCCAACTATCCCAGGGAGCGGCCCATTTGCAAGACATGTTCGAGCACCCGCGCGCGGACGCCGCCCGGCAGGTCCGCAGCGCGGCCTTCGCCGTACACCAGTCCCGCCAGGCGCTCCCAGGCGTCGTAATTCATGGCGTCGAGCGGCCAGCCTTCGCGCGCCCAGGCCAGCCGCAGCGCGGCCCGCGTCCGCCGGCGCGGGGCGGCGGCCAGGCGCGCCCGGTTGAAGATCAGTGTGGCCCCGGCGCGCGGCAGCTCCGCCGCTGACAGCAGGCTGACAGCAGCAACCGCCTCGTCGCGGTGCGCCTCCTCCGCCTGCTCCGCCAGCCGCGCCAGGACGCGCGCCACGGCCGGGTTGTAACAGGCGGCCAGGTGCGGCAGCAGCTCCGAACGGATGCGGTTCCGCGTAAACTTGGGATCGCTGTTGGTGGAATCGACGCGGAACGGCTGGCCGAGGACGTTCAGATAAGCGATAATTTCGGCCCGCGTCGTCTGCAACAGCGGCCGCACCAGGCCGACGCCCGGCGCCAGCTCGCGCTGGGCCGCGATGCCGCGCAGCCCTTGCAACCCCGTCCCGCGCAGCAATCGGTGCAGCACGGTCTCGGCCTGATCGTCGGCGGTGTGGCCCGTGGCGACCCAGAGCGCGCCGCCGTCGCGTGCGGTTTCCGCCAGCCAAGCGTAGCGGACGCGCCGGGCTGTCGCCTCCAGGTTGGCGCCCTCAGCCCGCGCCCGCTCCGCCACGTCGATGCGGCCCACGCGCAGGCCGAGGGCCGGGACATCGGCCGCCGTCAGCCGGGCGTGGAGGGCCGCCGTGAAGGCCTCGTCGGCGTCGCTCTCGGCGCCGCGAAGCTGGTGATTGAGATGGGCCATGACGACGAGAAACGGCGCGGCCGGGTCGCGCGCCGCGATCAGGGCGCGCAGCAGCGCCACGCTGTCCGGCCCGCCGGAAACGGCCGCCACGACGCCGCGGTTGCGCCCCAGCAGCGACCGCACCCGGCGGCGCACCCGATCCACCAGTCGCGTCGCCACGTCCGCCACGGTCGCCCTCGCTGACGCTCGCCCCGGTCGTTTCCTTATAACAACGACCATGCAACGGAAATGGTACGTCCCGCCGGAATCGCTCCTCAACGCGCTCGACCCGATCCACGTCGGTCGCTTCCTGATTCAGCGCCGGACCCGGGCGGTCCTGGCGTGGACGGCCGTGCTAATCGCGGCCGCCGCCGCGTCGTACCTCGCCTGGACCGGCTACGACGAGGAGGGCCGACCCGAGCGCACGGTCGGCTACATCTACATCGACTTCTCCGGCCAGTGGCTCATGGGCCGAATGCTGGCACGCGGGGAAGGCCCCTACCTCTACAACCGCGACCACCTGCACCAGGCGCTCCTGGACGCCTACCCCTGCGACCCGCGCCGCACCGAGGCCGGCGACCGGCAAGATGCCGACAACGTCTTCTCCTGGCTCGTCGCGTCGCCCGAACATCCCAACGTCGGGGGGCGCTCTACCCGCCGATCCACGCATTCTATTTCTACCCGCTGGGGCTGCTGCCGCCGCTGCCGGCCTATCGCATCGCGCAGGCGATCAACCTGCTGCTGACCTTCGCCTCCGGCTTCCTCGCCTGGATGCTGTCGCGCGGCCGGATCTGGGCCGCGGTCGGCGCCGCCGCCGTGCTGGCGTTGCCCGGTTACAACGGTGCGCTGGGACTCGCGCAGAATTCGCCGCTGAGTCTGGCCCTGGCGCTGCTGGGCTGGCTCCTCGTCGCGCGCGACCGGCCCTGGCTCGGCGGCGTCGCCTGGGGCTTCCTGGCGTTCAAGCCGGTCTGGGCGGCGGCGCTCTTCCTGGCGCCGCTGCTGTCGGGCCGCTGGCGCGTCTGCGTCGCCATGCTGCTCACCGGGGCGGCCCTGGCGCTATGGACGCTCCCGTTCGTCGGCGTTCACGCCTGGTTCGACTGGCTGGAGGTCGGCCGCACGGCGTCGGGCGAGTACGGCAGCTCGGAGAACTGGATCTTCCTCAGCCGCGACTTGCAGGGCCTGCCGCGCCGCTGGCTGCACTTCACTCAGGGCAACCCGACCGACGGCGTGGACCCGTTCATCAACATTATCGGAGTGGGATTGTGGTTGTCCGTCCCCTTGCTGACGGCCGCCGTGGCCCTGTGGCATTGGCGGCGCCCCGCCGGGACGACCGGGACGGCCGCCGCGTTCCTCCTGCTGGGCGCGTACCTGAGCTGCTTCCACTTCATGTATTACGACGCGCTGCTGGCGGGGCTGCCGCTGTGCGTACTGTTCGCCGAACCGGCCCGCTTCCTGCGGCCGGTCTACGTCCGTCCGCCCGGCCCGCGCGGCGGCTGGTTCTGGAACTCCGCCCCCGTGACCCTGACGACGCTGTTCTTCCTCCTGCCGCACATCAACGACGGCGTCGATTTCATGACGAACCGGGGGCATCCCAACATGCACTCCTGGCCGTGGGACACGTTCTGTCTGCTGGGCCTGTGGGCGTGGTGCGGCTGGTCGTGGCTCACTCGGAACGATGAATGCTGAATGATGAATGTGAATCAAGAGGTCTTTAGTTCATCATTCAGCATTCATCGTTCCGACGTGGCCCAGCCGCTGACGTTGTCGAGATCGGCGCGGGCGCCGACGAAACGCAACCAATCGCGGTGGACGATGTCCGCATAGCCGAGGGCGAAGCAGAGCACGCGCTGGCAAAAGGCGTCGGCGTCGGCCAGCTCGGCCAGCGGATTGGCCGGGCCGACGGCGCGCAGGGCGGAGCGGGCGTGGATGCGCCAGGATCTGGGCCTGCACCCGTATCACCCCGGCCAGGAGCGTCGGCGATTTCAGCGATCGGGTATCGACGCGGGCGTCCGCCGGGCCGATCTCGCGGGCCTGAAACGACACGCCGCCGTCCACCGCGAAGCCGAGGTGGCCGTTGCTCGCGGCCTGCGACAGCTTCTGTACGGCGATCACGCGCTCGGCGCGGGCCGCCAGCGCCGCCGCGTCGGCGTCGCGCTGGCGGTAAAGGTCGTAGGCCGACGGCCGCGCCTCCTTGAACTCCAGCAGCACGTTGCGGGCGTCCTCGCTGCCCTTTCCCGATATCAAAAGGACGTAACGCATCCGGCCCATGCTGCCGATGCCCGACACCCGGCCGCAAACGTCCTCCACGTTGTAATAGCCCTTGACCGTGGTTGGAGGCCGGCGGCGCAAATAGTCGGCCAGCAGCCGCTCCGCCCGGGCGCGCTCGTCGTCCGGCAGGTTGAAGTAGCGGGGCGACCGCAGCAGGCGCCGGCCCTTGCCGACCCGCTCCGTCAGACGGCCGATGAACGCCGGCCGCTTCGCCGCCGCGCCGGCGTGAACCAGCTCGTCCACCGGGCCGCAGCCCGACGGCCGCGCCTCGCTCACGTCGAGGTCGGGGGCCTTGCCCTTCATGACCAGGCGCGTGACGGTCTCGACGTAGGCCGCGACGCCGGACAGCGTGGCCGCCACGGCGTCGGCCAGCGCGTCGCCGCCGTCCCGCGCCGCCAGGAACCAGCTCACGGCCGCCCGGCACACGTCGAAGTCGAAGCGGCCGGTCGTCGTCTCGTCGAAGTCGTTGACGTCGTAGTGGACGACGCTTTCCGTCGCCTTGAACGATCCGTAATTCTCGCTGTGGATGTCGCCGATCAGGTCCAGCTCCGGCCCCTCGGCGGAGAACAGCGGCAACGGGTCGTGCGCCTTGACCAGCACGTCCCGAGCGAAGAGGTGGAACGTGCCGCGGAAGAAGGCGAACGGCGCCTCCGCCATCCGCGCGATCTTGAAGCGGATCAGCTCCGGGTTGCGCCGGGCGAAGGGGCGGTTGAAGTCCATGAATTCCTGGATGGGATCGCGCATGGGGTTGTTCTACGACTTTGAAGCGGCGAGGGGCGTGGCGCCAGCCCGCCGGTGCGGCGCGATGTTAGCGCCGCACCGGCGGGCTGGCGCCACGCCCCTCGCCAAAACCAAGCGCGTACGGCTTACTTCGGCTTGCCCTTCCGGTCGAGGTTCTTGTTCAGCTCGGCCGGGTCGAGGTCCACCTTGGCGCCCTCCTTCGGCACGTCGATCCTCGCCGACCACAGCACGGCGTTGGTCACCAGACGGCGGAAGTTCTCATTGCCCCAGTTGTCGTGGTAGTGCGCGCCGGTGAAGCCGAACGACCGGCCGCCGTCGGGGCGGTCGAACGCCCACGCCATGATCTCCTCGCGGCCGGGATGCTCCTTCGCGGCCGGCGTTCCGCGCTTGTCGTCCGGCGGCGCGGCCTGGAGGATCGGCGTGATCCCCTTCATGTCGGGGTCAAAGCGGATATTGAAATACCACTCATCCTTGATGGAGAACGGCTTGACGCCGCGCGTGATCGGGTGGTCCGGCAGCGACTTGAAATCGGCCGTCCACACGGGGTTGATCGAATAGCCGGTTTCGTAGTAGCCGCCCAGCCAGTTCAGCACAGGGTCGGCCTTGGCCTTCGGGAACTCGACGGCGTAATGGAGACAGACGAAGCCGACCTTGGCGTCGATCAGCTTCTGGATCGTCGCCTGATGCTCCGGCGTGTTGATGAGCGGGTGGTGGTCGCCGCCGTCCATGTAGAAGACGACGGCCTTGGCGTCCTTGAATGTCGCTTCCGGGTCCTTGGGCCAGTCGTCGCGGGCCATGACCACGGCGACGCCGGGGTTCTCCTGGAGCAGCTTCATCAGGACCGCGCAGCCGGCGAAGAACTCGTGTTCGCGCGGCCCGTGGCTGGCGTGGCCGGCCACCAGCACGATCTTGCTCAGCGACGGGTCGGCCGGCTGCTTCTCCAGCGGCACGCCCGACTGGTCGTACGGATCAACGTCGGCGACGGCGGCCAGCGCCGCCACGGCCAATCCCGCGGCGGCCGCCAGCGCCGCGCCCCATGCCATGCGTTTCCGGTTCATGCGGTTCTCCCTGTGGAATCTCTACCGGCGCTCGTTCCGGCCGGCGTGCTGGCATCATACAACGGCAGAGGAGCGAGTGCGAGCGGCGAGCCGGTTCGCCGCACCCGAGGAAAGCGTCATGAGCGACCCGCAAAGACCTGTTCCCGCCGCCGATCTGCTGGTGCGCAGGCTCGCTGAGCACGGCGTCCGCCGCGTCTTCGGCTACCCCGGCGGCCAGCTCACGCCGATTTACGACGCCTTGTATCGGCAATCGGCGATCCGCCACGTCCTGGCCCGGCACGAACAGGCGGCGGCGTTCATGGCCGACGGCTGCGCCCGCGCCACGGGGCGCCCGGCGTCTGCCTGGCGGTGTGCGGCCCCGGCGTCTTCAACGCCGCCACGCCGCTGTCGGCCGCCTTCACCGACTCCATCCCGGTGCTGCTCGTCAGCGGCCAGGTCCCCACGGCCGGCCGCGGCCTCCGCTCCGGCTACTACCACGAGAACGACCAGCTCGCCGCCTGCGCCACGCTGACGAAGCACCGCGGCAGGGCGGATTCCGTCGAAGCGCTGGTGCCGACGCTCGACCGCTGCTGGGCCGAGCTGACGCGCGGCCGGCCCGGGCCGGTCCTCTTTGAGGTGCCGCTCGACGTGCTGCGGGCCGAGACGACGAGCGACCCCTGGCCGGCCCTGCCCCCGCCAGCCCCGCCCTCGGCGCCGTCGCCGCGGGACATGGAAACGTTGGCGCGCCTCGTCGCGGGCTGGCGGCGGCCGGTGATCCTGGCGGGCGGCGGGGTCGTTTCCGCGGGCGCGGAGGCGGCGCTGCGGCTGGTCGCCGAGCGGCTGGGGGCGCCGGTCTTCCACACGGCGATGGGCAAATGCGCCTTCCCGGCCGACCACCCCCTGGCAGCCGGAATGCCCTGGCGCCGGGCCAGCGCCGACTTGACCGGCATGAGCGACTTTTTCTCCCCCTTATTCGCTGAAGCCGACGGCCTGCTCGCGGTGGGCTGCCGTTTCACACAGCTGGCCACCGGCAGCTGGGCCTTGCGCCTGCCGCCGTCTGTCGCCCACATCGACGTGGACCCGGACGAGATCGGCCGGCATTACCCCGTGACGCAGGGCGTGGCCGCCGATGCCCGGCTGGCGCTCGAAGGGCTGCTCCCGCTGCTGCCAGCGGAAACCCGGACGCCGTGGGCGCCGCCGCGGCCGAAGGGCGAGCCGTGGCGGTTGCCTGGCGTGGACCTTCTCGGTCCGATGCGGCGCGTCTTGCCCCCGGACGCCATCGTGTCGGCCGACGTGACGCGCCTCGCCTACATCCTGATGGCGGAGTTTCCGGCGTCGCGGCCGCGCACCTTCCTGCACCCGGCCGGGTCCGTGGCGATGGGCTACGGTCTGCCCGCGGCGCTCGGGGCGAAAGCGGCGTTCCCGGATCGAACCGTCGTGGCTGTCACCGGCGACGGCGGCTTCCTGATGAGCGGCATGGAGCTGGCGACGGCCGTGCAGGAGCGGCTGCCCATCGTGGTCGTGCTGGTCAACGACAACAGCCTGACGCTGATCCGCGCCACGCAGGAGCGACGTTACGGCGGCCGGTTCATCGGCGTCGATCTGCGCAACCCGGATTTCGACGCCCTGGTGCGGTCCTTCGGCGTCCGTTATGCGCGCGGGGATTCCGACGACGCATTCGAGACGGCGCTGGGGGAGGCGCTGCACGAGGACCGGCCGACGGTTGTGGAAGTGCGGCCGGGCGACGCACGGAAATGAAACGGCGAGCGGGGGGCGTCATCAGGGGGCTGACGCCCCCCGCTCGCCAAAAAGTTAGCGCCCCTTACACTGACGAGGGCGAATGGTTTCGGCCCGCGCGGATTCCCTCACGTTGACACGGGCGCGAAGGCGACTCATGCCGCTGCGTTTGCGGATCGGAATTATCGGCCTGGGTCGCCGCTGGCAGCGCTACCGGCCGGCGCTCCACGAACTGCGCCATCGCATCCTGGTGCGGGCGGTGTGCGACCAGCGGCCAGCCCGGGCGGAGCGGGCGGCGCGGGAACTCGGCTGCACCGCCGCCGCGGGGCCGACCGATCTGCTCGACCGCGAGGAAGTCGAGGCGGCGCTGCTGCTGGACGCCCAGTGGTTCGGCCTGTGGCCGCTGGAGCAGGCGGCGCGGCTTGGCAAGCCGGTTTTGTGCGCCGTGCCCCTTTCCACCGACGACGCCCACGCCGATGACGTGATGCGCCGGGTGCGCGAGGCCGGGCTGCCGATCCTGGCGGCGCTGGCGCCCGCGCTCTCTCCGGCGATGACGCGGTTGCGCGACTTGCTGGCGGCGCGGCTCGGCGCTCCCCGGCTGGTACGCTGCGACTGGTGCGGACGGGGCGCGGGGCGCCCGACGGAACTGCCCGGCGCCCGCGTCCTGCCGTCACTCATGCACGCCTGCGCCGGATTGCTCGGGGGCGCGCCGACGGGCGTATGGGCCACCGCATCCCTGGCGGCGCGGGCGGCTTCGGTGCTGCTGGAGTTCGCCGGCGGCAAGGCGGCGCAGCTGAACCTCTGGAGGGGGAGCGGCGTCCGCTCGGCTTGCTGTTTCCAGGCCGTGACGGAGGCCGGCGACGCGACCGCCGAACGGCCGCGCACCCTCCGATGGCTTGACGGCGAAGGTTCACACACCGTCCGGGCGCCGCGGCCCCGTGCCGCTGCTGCTGCTGGAACGGTTCCTCAACGCGCTGGCGAAGGGGACGCCGCCAGAGCCACGTCTGGAAGATGCGTATCGCGCTCTGCTATGGGCGCGAGCGGCGCGGCGGAGCGCGACCGAGGGCCGCCGCGTGGAAATCGATACAGCTTCCGGCGAGGTGAAGACCGGATGAGGACGCGAGGGCCGGGCGCGGCATTTGCATCCACACCGTCGGCGGTCTTACGAAGGGGACGACCTCATGCGCTACCTCGCCCTGGCCACCGACTACGACGGAACCCTGGCCCACGACGGCCGCGTGGACGAAGCGACGTTGGCGGCGCTGGAACGGCTGCGCCAGTCGGGCCGACGGCTCATCCTTGTCACCGGCCGCGAGCTGGAGGACCTTCAAAAGACATTTTCGCGTCTCGATCTCTTCGACCGCGTGGTCGCCGAGAACGGCGCCCTGCTTTACCGGCCCGCCGCGAAAGAGGAAAAGGTCCTTGGCGCCGCCCCGCCGCGGTCGTTCCTGGAAATGCTGCGCGCCCGCGGCGTCCCGATCTCCGTCGGCCGCTCCATCGTCGCCACGCGGGAGCCGCACCAGGCCACGGTCCTCGACGCCATTCGCAAGCTCGGCCTGGAGCTGCACGTCGTCTTCAACAAGGGCGCCGTGATGGTGCTGCCGCCGCAGGTCAACAAGGCGACCGGCCTGGCCGCGGCGCTGGACGAGCTGAAGCTGTCGGCCCACAACATCGTCGGCGTCGGCGACGCCGAGAACGATCACGCCTTCCTGGCCGCCTGCGAATGCGCCGTGGCCGTGGCCAACGCGCTGCCGGCCGTCAAGGAACGGGCCGACCTCGTGACGCGCCGCGACCACGGCGCCGGCGTGGTGGAGCTGATCGACCGCCTGCTGGCCGACGACCTGGCCGACGTCGGGCCGCGGCTGCACGGGCTTTAAGTCTCCTCACTCCCCCTCCGGCCCAATCTCCGGCGCCTTGACCAGCTCGACGCCGCCGGGGCGGCCGATGGCGTACTGGAAGCCCGTCATCGCCGTGCAAGCCGCGCCGATGCGGCCCTTGGGGTCCAGGGCGATAAACGCGACCTGCGCCGGGTGGACGCCGCGCCGCACCGCCAGGGCGTTGACCCGCCGCACCGCCAGCTCGCACGCCTGCTGCGGCGACTTGCCGGCCCGCATCGCCTCCACAATGAAATGACTGCCGTTGATGCGGATGATCTCCTCGCCCACGCCCGTGCCGCCGGCCGCGCCCGCCTCGTCGTCCACGTACAGGCCCGATCCGATCAGCGGCGAATCGCCCACGCGGCCCGGCAGCTTGAACGGCAGGCCCGACGTGGTGCAGACGCCGCCCAGCGAGCCTTTCTTGTCCAACGCCAGGACCGTCACCGTATCGTGGCCCGGCGGCGGCTCCGGCGGCCGATCCGGCGCCTTCGGTTTGGGCCGCTTCTGCTCCCACTCCGCCACGCTGTCCGGCGTCAGCAGCGTCTCCAGGGGAAAGCCCTCTTGCACCGCGAACAGCTGCGCGCCCGCGCCGACCAGCAAAACGTGTGGCGTCTTCTCCATCACGCGGCGCGCGACGGCCGCGGCGTGCCGCACGTTCTCCAGCGCCGCCACGCCGCCGCAGGTCATCGTTTTGCCGTCCATGACGCAGGCGTCCAGCTGCACCGTGCCGACGGCGTTGCCCAGGCCGCCGTAGCCGACGAAGTGGACCGTCGGGTCGTCCTCCACGGCCTGGCCGCCCGCGAGCGCCGCGTCCAGGGCCGGCTTGCCGTCCGCCAGCAGGGCCGCCGCCGCCTTCACCGCCGTCTGGCCGAACGGCCACGTCGCGATCACCACGAAATCCGCCATGTTTTCGCTCCCGCGCTCCCGCGCTCCCCTCCGGGTCGCGGCTAAACGATCTCCCGGAGGATGGTCCAGGATACCCACCGGGAGGCCGAAAAGACACCCGGGACCGGCCCGCGGACGGCTTTTTGCGGGCGATGCGGCGGCTTTTTCCCCTGACTTGTGAAAAAACGCCTGTATTTCAGGGGAATCCGATTGACTTTCGCGCCCGCGGGATCTACTCTCTCCCCTTATTACGCGGCTTTTCTCGTCCCCGAGTCTATTTGAGAGGAAAACGATGGCCGAAAACAAGGCCCCCAAGGCCGACGGCGCCGGCAAGCCGATGTCCAAGTCCGCGGTCTTCCAGGCGCTGTCTGAGAAAACGAACCTGACCAAGAAGCAGGTCGCGGAGTTCTTCGACGCCCTCACCGATCTGGTCAAGCGCGAGCTGGGCAAGAAAGGCCCCGGCACCGTCAACGTCATCCCCGGCCTGCTCCAGCTGAAGCTGAAGCGCATGCCCGCCACCAAAAAACGGATGGCCCCCAATCGCTTCAAGCCCGGCGAGATGATGGAAATCAAGGCCAAACCGGCCCGCAATGTGATCCGGCCGCGGGCGCTCAAGGCCCTCAAGGAGCTGGTGCAGTAATTCCGCTTTGGCGAGCGGCGCGGCGTCAGCCCGCCGGTGCGTCCTCCTATCGCCGATAGCGTGACGCACCGGCGGGCTGACGCCGCGCCGCTCGCCGGGACGCGCCATCCTCCCGCCGGACGGTCTGGCCCTCCCCGCAAACGCCCGCTATGCTGGACGGGGGTTTTGGACACGACGGGGGCGGGCGGGACTTGAGCAAGCGCAAGACTCAGACGCAATGGCCGACGGATGCGCCGGCGCCGGACGAGTGCGCCGGGATCGATGGGGACGATGCGCCGTCGCCGCCGGAAGAGGCGGCCGTCGAACCTGCACCGCCCGTTCCCTCGGACCCGCCGCTTTGGCGCGACTTCCCCGTCGCGTCGGTCCTGCCCCCGGTGGCTCCCCTGCTGCCGTCGCCCACCGCCTCTGTGCCGCTGGAAGACCGTCTCCACCGCCTGGAAGCGGAGTTGGCCCGGTTGCGCTCCGGGCCGGCCGATGCGCCGCCCAACCCGGCCACGTCGGTCGTCCGGCAACCCGGCGGCTTCTGGGGCGGCGTCGGCAAGCGCCTGCTGGCCCCGTCCGCCCCCGCCGCGCCCCCGCCCCGGCCGGACAACCTGGCGTCGGTGGTCCCGCCCGGCGTGCGCCGCACCTGGATGCTCCTCGACGCGCTGACCGAGCTGCGGGCGATGTACTGGATGTATTTCGATCCGCGATACCGCTTATCCTGGTTTGGCCGGCTGGGGCCGCTGGTGATCGTGGCCCTGATCCTCACGTCCGGCGTCTGGATGCCGGCGACGAGCCTGCCGATTCTCGGCCTGGTGATCGAGAAGATCGGCGACCTGATCCTGGCGTACATCCTGTTCAAGCTGCTGTCCCACGAGGCGCGGCGTTACCGTGAGACGGCGCCGGACCTGCCGCCGCGTTTGCGGCTGTGACCGGCCTGGAAGGGAGTTCCGACATGATCCGGCTCGGCGTCAACATCGACCACGTCGCCACGCTGCGGCAAGCCCGGCGGGCGCACGAACCCGACCCCGTGGCGGCCGCGGTGCTGGCCCTGCTCGGCGGCGCCGACGGAATCACCGTCCATCTGCGCGAGGACCGGCGCCACATCCAGGAGCGCGACGCTGCGCCTGCTGCGGCCGCTGGTGACGAACCGGCTCAACCTGGAGATGGCCGCGGTGGACGCCATCGCCGACTTCGCCTGCGAAATCAAGCCGGACGAGGCGACGCTGGTGCCGGAGCGCCGCGAGGAGTTGACCACCGAGGGCGGCCTCGACGTGGTCGCCCACGAGGCGGCGGTCGCACGCATCGTGCAGCGGCTCAAGGCGTGCGACGTGCAAGTGTCGCTGTTCATCGACCCCAACGCGGTGCAGATCCACGCGGCCCGGATGCTCGGGGCGAACGCCGTGGAGATCCAGACGGCCCGCTATTCGGAGGCGAAGACGCAGGCGGATCGCCAGCAGCAGCTGGAGGAGTTGCGCGAGGCGGCGTTGCTGGCCCGCGACCAGGGGCTGCACGTCCACGTGGGCCACGGGTTGAACTACACCAACGTGCAGGCGGTGGCGGCGATCCGCGAGGTGGAGGAGCTGAACATCGGCCACAGCATCGTGGCCCGCTCGCTGCTGGTCGGCATGGAACGCGCGGTGCGCGACATGAAGGAGGTGATCCGGCAGGGGCGGGGATGACGCGAAAGTCGGAGCCGCGACCGTAAGGGAGCGGGGACAAAACCGCTCCCTTACGGTCGCGGCTCTGTTTTTTCATTGCCTCCGCCGCCTCCGCGCCCTACAGTGCGACCTATCTTGCCCTGCCACGAACATGACGGGAGAGGCTGCGATGGGATCGGTGCGCGTCCGACTGTCGATCATGATGTTCCTGGAGTACGCCATCTGGGGCGTGTGGGCACCCACGCTGTCCCTCTACCTCAAAAAGCTCCCGGCTTTCAGCGAACAAATGGGCGACAAGATCTCCTGGATCTACTTGGCCATGCCGCTCGCCACCATCCTTTCGCCGTTCGTGGCGGGGCAGCTGGCGGATCGCTACTTCTCGACCCAGCGCTTTCTGGCTTTCAGCCATCTGGTCGGCGGCGTCTTCATCCTCGCCGCCTCCTTCCTTACCGACTTCGCGGGCATGTTCTGGCTCATCCTGGGACACTGCCTCCTGTACGCCCCGACCGTGGCCCTGACCAACTCGCTGGCCTTCCACCACCTACGGAATGGAGAGAAAGATTTCGGCGCCGTCCGCCTCTGGGGCACCATCGGCTGGATCGCCATCGGCTGGGCCTTCGGCTCCTGGCTGGACTGGGCGACCGGCGCCAACGTCGGCCAATGCCTCCTTTTCGCCGGCGTTTTGAGCCTCATTATGGCGGTCTATTGCCTGACGCTGCCGCACACGCCGCCGGCCAAAACGGTTGCAAACCCCTTCGCCTTCCTGGAAGCCCTCAAGCTCGTCCGCAAGCCGTCGTTCGCGATCATGCTGGTCATCGCCCTGATCGTCTCCACGGAGCTGCAGTTCTACTACGTGCTCACCCAGAACTTCTTCGCCGACGCCCCCGGCCCCTCCCTTTCCCTGGCACAGTTGCAGGCCGCATCCGGCGGCGACGAGAATCAGGCCAAGTTGCTGATGAGTCTGCTGGACGCCAACGGCGACAACAAGCTCAACAAGGACGAACTGGCCGCCTACGCGATTCAGATCGACAAGGCCGAGGCGGTTCGCCGCACCTTGACGGAGGCGCCGGCGGAAGGCGGGGCGGAACAAAACTCGGCGCCGCTGGACCAGGACCAGCTGAAATCGGTTTTCGCGAAGGAGTGGAAGAGCGAGACGCGCTGGCCCCTGCCGCCCGACGTCGTCGATCGGTTGGCTTCCCAGGACGCGGGGCGTTTGATCGCCGCCGTGGGGGGAACGGGCGTCAGGCAGGTGAGCGCGGCGCAGGTCGGCGCGTTCGTGGACAAGGTCCGGCCCCTGGACGGCCTGGCGAAGCAATCGCTGGCGACCTTCGACGACCACGCCCTGGACCGGGGCGGCCTCGGGCTGTCCGAGGCCAACGCCATTCGGGTGCTGACCATCGGGCAGTGCGCCGAGATCGGCGTCCTCGCCCTGCTGCCGCTCGCCCTGCGGCGCCTCGGCTTCACCTGGACGATCGGGCTGGGCATCGCCGCCTGGGCGGTGCGGTACGGCATGTTCGCCTTCGGCCAGCCGGTATGGGCGGTGATTGTCTCCCAGGCGCTGCACGGTTTCGGCTTCGGCTTCTTCTTCGCCGGCTGCATGATCTACAGCGACCGCATCGCGCCGAAGGACGTGCGGGCCAGCGCCCAGGGTTTGTTCCTCCTCGCCACCTACGGCATCGGCATGCTCATCAGCTCGCTCATCGCCGGCCGGGTGTACGATTATTTCGATCACGATTGGCACAAAACGTTTCTGGTGCCGGTGGCGATCCTGGTCGTCAGCACGCTGGCGTTTCTGATCGCGTTCCGGCCCGAGCCGGCCGCGCCGGAAGCGGTCTCCGGCGAGAAGCCCGCTCCCGATGGCGATCTGGCACCGAAGCCGCCGCCGAGTCAGGAGATCATTCCCGCCACCGAGGAGCAGAAATATCTGTAACGGCGAGCGGCCGGCGTGAGCCGGCTGATGAGGTTCATCAGCCGGCTCACGCCGGCCGCTCGCCAAAAACCGTCGCGCTACTTCTTCTTGCCCTTGCCGTTGCCGTTGTCGCTGCTGTCTTCGGAGACGATGACGATCAGCGTCACCGTGTTGGCCGGCTTGGCGTCGGGGTCCGTTTTCGGATCGCTGTCCTTGTCGTCCTTCTTGGCCGGTTTCGGCGCCGCCAGCGTCACCGTGAGCTTGTCGCCGATTTTGAGGCTGTCCAGCGTCGATTCATAGCCGGGCAGGTCCTTGTCCTTGCCCTTCATCGTCGCCAGTTCGTCCTTCGTGTACGTTTTCGGATTGCCCTTGTCGTCGAACTGGACCGGCGGGTTAATCATCCGCACCTTCACAGCGTCGGCCGTGTGGAAGTCCACGTTCTTGTAGTCCTTCTGGACGCTGTAATCGCCGTTCTCCTTGAGCTGGAGCCTGGCGATCCGCTCTTGCAGCCTCATGCTTTCGTTGCCGAGCTGCTGGGACAGACGCCGGTATTCACTCGGATTGCGGGCGCTGGCGAGTTCGTTTTGCGTCTGCTCGATGCGATTCTGATCGCGGGTCAGCTGCTGCACGTCGCGGTTCTCGGATCGGCCGGCGCCGGGCTTCAGCACCACTTTGTCGAACTCGACGTTCACGGTGAACAGTCCGTCCGTGCCGGGCGTGCTGACCAGTTTGCCGGTGAACTGGCCGGGCGGCAGGTTGTCGCCGTCCACGTCCTTCGGGGGATTGGAGGCGCTCTTATCGGCCGCGAACAGCGGCGGCGCCAGAAAACAAACGCCCAGCAGGGCGGCGGCCCATCTTCCGCTTCGCATCGTCGCTCACTCCTTACGCGGGAACGCGGCGAGCATGAAATCCATCCCATTAGACCCCGCCGGCCCGGAAAAGTTCCGCTCATTCGGCCGCTTCCGCCGCCGCGCCCCCGGCCAGCCAGCCCGTGCTCCAGGCCGCCTGGAAGTTGTAGCCGCCGATCGGCCCGTCCAGGTCGAGCAACTCGCCGGCGATGTAAAGACCGGGAACGATTTTGCTCTGCATTGTGCGCGAATCGACCTCGGCCAGGGCGACGCCGCCGGCCGTCACCTCTGCCTTGCCGAAGCCAAGCGTTCCCGTCGCCGGCAGCGCCAGCCGTTTCAGACAGCCGACCAGTCGGGCGCGATCCGGCCGGCTCAGGGCGGCCGCCCGCCGGTCGGCCGGCAACCCGGCCCGCGGCAGCAGCGTGTCGCACAGCCGCCGCGGCAGGTGGACGGACAGCACGGCGGCAAGCTGCTTCTTACCGGCCGCGGCCGTCTCGACGCGCAGGTGTTCATCGAGGTCGGCTTCCTTCCAGCCGGGCAGGAAATCCAGTTCCAGGGCGAGCGAGCGCGGTTGCGGATGACTGCTGACGACCCGGCTCAGGTCGAGAATGACCGGGCCGGACAGGCCGAAATGGGCGAAGAGCAGCGACCCACGCCCGCCTTGCAGGACCACCTTCCCTTCCATAACACGCGCACCCACGTCCGGCAAGGTGACGCCGCGCAGCTCGGCGACCCACGGGGCGTCCACCGTGATTGGCACGAGGGCGGGGCGAGGCGGGACGATTGTATGGCCGAAGCGGGCGGCGACGGCGTAACCGTCGCCGGTGGTTCCGCTGCCGGGGTACGATTGGCCGCCCGTGGTGAGGATGACGCGCCCGGCCGAGACGACGCGGTGCGGCGTGGTCAGGGCGAAGCCAGGCGGCCGCACCTGGAGGTCGCGCAAGGGTTCTTCGAGGGCCAGCGCCGCGCCGCTGCGGCGGAGGCGGCGCAGCAGGGCGTCGAGGACGCGCAGGGCCTTGTTGCTGACGGGGAAGACTTTGCCGGTTTCCTCCACTTTGACGGCGACGCCCTCAGCCTCGAAGAGGTCGATCGTGTCCTGGACGCCGAGAGCGGCGAGGGCGGAATGGAGGAAGCGGCCGGGCGGCCCGTAGGCGGCGACGATGCCGCGCTCGTCGGTGGCGTGGGTGATGTTGCAGCGCGTGCCGCCGGACATGAGGATCTTGACGCCGGGTTTGCGGTTCTTTTCCAGCACCAGCACGCGGCGACCGAGTTCGGCCGCGCGGATGGCGGCCATCAGCCCGGCCGCCCCGGCCCCGACCACGATCACGTCCCAGTGAGATGCCGACATCAAGGAGGTTTTACCAAAACGGCGAGCGGCGCGGCGTCAGCCCGCCGGTTCCGCACATGGTCGGCGACGAGATTTTAGAGTCTGTTCCATAAGGGGGTGTCGGCCATAGAATAGGGTATGGAACACAAACCCTATCCGAGCGACCTTACGGACGACCAATGGGCGACTCTCCAGCCGCTGATCCCGCCCGCCCGGCCCGGAGGACGACCCCGTAAAACCGACATGCGTGCGGTGGTCAACGCCTTGTTCTACGTCACCCGCCAGGGTTGCACGTGGCGGGCGCTGCCCCACGACTTCCCGCCCTGGAAGACCGTCTACAACTACTTCCAGGGGTTCCAGGGGAACGGCGCCTGGCAGCGTCTCGTCGATGCGCTCCGGGAACGCGTGCGTGGCAAGGCCGGCCGGCAGCCGACGCCCAGCGCCGCGGCCATCGACAGCCAGTCGGTCAAGACGGCCGAGGGCGGACGGGAGATTGGCAACGACGGCGGCAAGAAGGTCCATGGTCGCAAACGGCATATCCTCGTTGACACGCTGGGTTTGCTGATCGCCGTTGTGGTGACGGCCGCCAACGTGGACGACGGCCGCGCCGCCCAGGACGTGTTCGCCCAGGCGCGGGGCCGGGACTTCCCCCGCTTGGAAGTCGTATTCGCGGACAACAAGTATCACAACTATGCCCTGTATGACTGGCTGCGTCTTCACCGCCGGCCCTATCGGCTGGAAGTGGTCAGCCGGCCGCAGGGCGAGCGGAAGTTCAAGCCCTTGAAGATCCGCTGGGTGGTGGAACGGACCTTCGCCTGGCTGGGGCGTTACCGGCGGCTGAGCAAGGACTACGAGCATCTGCCGGAGTCGAGTGAAGCCATGGTGCAACTCGGCGCCATCCATCACATGCTCCGGCGACTCAAACCGAAACGGAAGGCATGGAGCCAGCGTTTCCGGTTCAAAGGCCATCGGCCCAAATCGGCCGCGTAGGGCCTTATGGAACAGACTTTTACACCGGCGGGCTGACGCCGCGCCGCTCGCCCTGTCCGGCGGCCCGCGGGCCATGCTGCGGCGACCCAAAGGCCGGCAGCGACCACCACCCGTTGAGCGGGTCCGCCGGCTCGGTCGGCCGCGCGTAGCTCCGCTGGGTGAGATGCACCCGGCGGCCGAAGCGCGCCCGCAGGGCCGCCGCCCCCATCGAACCGATCGTGTCGTCGGCCAGGTGGAGCGCCGACAGCCGCGTCAGGTGAGGAGAGGCGGCCAGCGCCCGCGCTCCTTGTGTGCCGATCCCGTTGACGTTCAGGTTCAGCTCCGCGACGCTCGCCAAGACCGGCGAAGCGGCCAGCGCCGCCGCGCCTTCCGGCCCCAGGTCGTTGTGGCTCAGCTGGAGCACCGCCAGCCGCGTCAGATACGGCGAAGCGGCCAGCGCCGCCGCTCCGGTGGGTCCGATGTGATGGCCGTTGAGGCGGAGAATCCGCAGGTTGCGCAGGTGCGGCGACGATGCCAGGGCCGCGGCCCCCTCCGGCCCGACGCCGCCGCGCCACAGGTACAGGATCGCCAGCCGGACCAGCGCCGGCAGGGCGGCCAGCCGCGCCGCGCCCTGCGGGCCGAGCCGCAGGGCGTTCAGGCAGAATGCATTGACGTGCGACAGCAGCGAGGACGACGCGACCTTCTCCACGGCGCCGGCCGACAGCGCTCCAATGCTCGTCACGCCGTCGATCCAGGCGAACGACTCGGTGTGGGCCGAATCCGGGGCGAAGAGACAGAGCTGGGCCGGCGCGTGAACGGCGATGCGGACCAGGCCGCGCTCGAAGCGGCAAGGCTCCGGCAGCTTCGCCAGTGGGCCAAGCCAGTCGGCGCCGAACTGATTCAGCAGCTCCTGCTCGCGCCGCTCGATCGGACTCCGGCGGGAGTCCCACGGCGCCAGGCGGGCGCGCGTCACTTGCAGGCGGATGAATTCGCCGCGCGGTCGTCGTCGCTCCTCCAGCCAGTCGGCCAGGAGCAGGCGCGGGGCGTCGTCCTCGGGCCGGTCCTTGATCTCGGCCAGAAACGCGAGGACTTCGGGGCGCGGTCGGGGGCCGTACGGCGGCGCAGTGAGCGACATGGCCGGTCTCCGCAGGGATTCGTTCTTGTCCCCCAGCGTAAGCGATGCGCCGGCCGAACGCAAGCGCCGCTTGGCGCGGCGCCGGGCATCATGGGACTCAGGGGTCTCATGGGTCTCATAAGTCCCATGATCGCCCGCACCGCCCGCTCCGGATTTGCGTAGACTTGGCCTGTCGGAACGCCCTCGCCCCAGGAGGCCCCGGATGCGGCCGCTCAAGGTCCTCTTTCTCAGCGCGGAAGTCGCCCCGTTCGCCAAGGCCGGCGGGCTGGCCGACGTGTGCGGCTCGCTGCCCAAGGCGCTCGCCGCCCTGGGCCACGACGTCCGCGTCGCCATGCCGGCCTACGCCGCCGTCGAGGCCGCCGCGCGGGCCGGGACGCACGGCGTCCGGCCGAACCCAACCGCCCTGCGCGTGCCGATGGGCTTCGGCGCCGTGCCGGCCGGCGTCCTCGAAGCGACGCTGCCCGGCGGCGCCGTGCCGATCTATTTCATCGCCGAACGCCACCTCTTCGGCGACCGGCCGTTCTTCTACGGCTACCGCGACGACCCGTACCGCTTCTCCTTCTTCAGCCGGGCCGCGCTCGATTTCGTCGTGGCGGCCCTGGACTGGCGGCCCGACGTGGTCCACGCTCACGACTGGCACGCGGCGCCGGCCGTTGCGTGGCTGGCCACGTCCGGCCGGGCCGACGCCCGCTACGCCGCCCTGCCGACGGTCTTCACCATCCACAACCTGGCGCACCAGGGTTATTCCCCCTGGCAAGTCTTCGATTACCTCGGCGTCCAGTCGCACCGCCTCTTCGAGGAGCGGTACGGCGAGGTGAATTTCATGGCCCGCGGCGTCTACCACGCGACCATGATCAGCACCGTCAGCCCGGCCTACGCGCGGGAAGTGCTGACCTACGAGGGCGGCTGCGGACTCGACGGCCTGCTGCGCTGGCGCCATTTCGACGTTCACGGCATCCTCAACGGCCTGGACTATTCCGTGTGGGATCCCGCGACCGACCGCCGCCTCGCCGTCCCGTTCGACGCCGGCTCGCTGGACCGCCGCGTCGAAAACAAGCGGGCGCTGCAACGCCGGGCCGGTCTGCCCGAGCGCGACGACGTGCCGCTGGTCGCCATGATCACACGCCTGGACTGGCAGAAGGGACTCGACATAACCGGCCACGTCCTGCACCTGCTGATGAACGGCCATGCCGGCGAGGCCCAGTGCGTGGTGTTGGGCGCGGGCGCGCCGGGCTACGAGGACATGCTGCGTCATCTCGCCGCCCACCACGGCGGCAAGATGAGCGTCTTCATCGGTTACGACGCCGAGCTGGCGCCGCTGATCTATGGCGGCAGCGACGTGTTTCTGATGCCGTCGCTGTTCGAGCCGTGCGGCCTGGGCCAGCTGATCGCCATGCGCTACGGCTGTGCGCCCGTGGTGCGAGCCACCGGCGGCCTGGCCGACACCGTCCGCGGCGGCGTCACCGGCTTCACGTTCCTCAACTACAGCGCTGACGACTTCTGGAACACTCTATGCGAGGCGCTGTTCGTCTACCGCAACGACCGCGACAGCTGGCGCGCCATCCAGATCAAGGGCATGACCAGCGATTTCTCGTGGGAGTCGTCGGCGCGGGCGTATCAGCAACTTTATGGATGGGCGATAGCGCGGATGCGGGGGTGGTGAGAGAAGGCGAGCCGCCGGGTTCATGCCGGCGGGTTCGGTCCAAACGGCGGGCATAAAGCCCGCCGCTCGCCGCGCGCAAAAAACGCCCCGCTTCTCCCGAAAGGGAGGCGGGGCGTTCTCGATTCATCGCGGCGCCTGAATCACACGAGGCCTTGGAGCGGCTTGCCCTCGGCGATGGAGAGCGGCCGGCCGAGGTTGTCGCGGATCTGCGTGGTCGGGTCGAGGCCCATGCCCTTGTAGACCGTGGCGAACAGGTCGCCGAGGCTGGCGGGCTTTTCCTTGACGTCGGTGCCGTCGTCGCTGGTGCTGCCGTAGACCTGGCCGCCCTGGATGGCGCCGCCGCCCAGCGCGACCGACCAGCACCGCGCCCAGTGGTCGCGGCCGCTGTTCTGGTTGATGCGCGGCGTGCGGCCGAACTCACCCATCCACAGCACCACGGTGTTCTTCCACATGCCGCGGTCCACCAGGTCCTTGACCAGGCCGCCCATGCCCTTGTCCAGGCGCGGGCCGTTGCCGTTCTTGATGGCGTTGAAGACCTGGGCGTGGTTGTCCCAGCCGCCGAGGTCCACCTCGACGCAGGTGACGCCCTTCTCGACCAGCTTGCGGGCCATCAGGCAGCCCATGCCGAAGTTGTTCTTCGCCCCGCCGTACATCTCGATGGTTTCTTTCTTCTCGTCCTTGATGTCGAAGACTTTGCGGAGCGGCGAAATCGTGAGGTCGAAGCCCTTGGTGTAGATGGACTGGTGGGCCTGGGCGGCGCTGCCGGCGGCCTCGCGCGCCTCGGCACCCTTGACCGTCGGGAAGGCCTCGTCGCCGAAGTCGTCCTCGATCGTGCTGAACAGGCGCTGGCGGCGGCGGAGACGTTCTTCCTGCTCCAGGTCCTGGCCGAGGCTGCCGGGCGGCGCGATGTTCTCGGGCGGCTGGCCGGGGTTTTGGACGGTGAAGGGAGCGTAGGCCATGCCGAGGAAGCCGGGGCCGATGCGCTGGGCCACGTTGCCGACGCCGATGAAGCCGGGCAGCGGCAGGTCTTTCGAGGTCAAGAGCGACGACGCCACGGCGCCCATCGCCGGGAACTGCACGACCGGGTTGGGCTGCTTGCCCGTGTTCATCAGCACGGTGCCGCGCTCGTGGCTGCCCTCGTTGGTGACGAGCGAGCGGACGAGCGACAGGTGCGGCATCTGGTCGGCGATGCTCGGCAGGACTTCGGAGATCTCGATGCCGTCCGCCTTGGTCTTGATCGGCTTGAACTCGCCGCCGTTCTGGCTGCCCGGCTTGAGATCCCAGAGATCCATGTGGCTGGGGCCGCCGCCCATCCAGAGGATGATGAGGCTTTTGTTTTCTTTCTTGAGCGTCGGCTCGGCCGCCCGAAGGCCGCTGAGGAACTGCAGGCCCGGAACCGCCAGGGCGGACGCCCCCGCGACGTGCGTGAGGAAGTGCCGCCGACTCATCCCCTTCATCATGGTTTCCCCCCTGTGCGTGAAGATCGGCCCGCCTGCTCGCAAGCCCGGAGCCGTCTTTCTTAGCATCGCCCGAAGTTGGTTCGGTGTCAAGGATTATCTGTTCGATCGCGTTCGCCGCGTGCCGTCATTGTACCTTGGACGAGGCCGTTTCGCGGAGAGTTCCCGAATTGCGAAAAAGAATCGACGCGGCGCCGGTTGGCCGCGACGCGGAGCGGAGCGCTTGGGAGGAAGCGCTCCGCTCCGCGTCGCGGCTAACCGGCGCCGTGCCGTGTAATATCAATGCGGCATGACGTTACTGCCCCGCCTGCACTTCCAGATGGAAGCCGGTCTGGCGCTCCTCTTCCTCCTCCTGGATGATGATGCGCGGCGTCACCATGATCAGGAGGCTCTCGGCGCTGCGGCCGTAGCCGACGTTCTTGAACAGACGGTTGATGTACGGGATCTTGCTCAGGATGGGCGGCCCGTACTCGCTCCGCGACTCCGACAGCCGTTTCAGACCGCCCATCACCACCGTGCCGCCGTCCGGCACCGACACCGTCGTGTCGATGGTGATGGTGTTGACGACCGGCTGCTGGATCAGCTGCGTGAACACCACCTGCTCGGTCGGGTCCTGGAGGGCGCTGCCGGAGAAGACCGGCACCACCACCGGGAAGGTGCCGACGACGCCGGGCACCAGGTTGGTCAGTGTCACGCCGTTGGTGCCTTGGCCCTGCGCGATGCCCAGCGGGTTGCCGAAGTTCAGCCGGACGAAGCGGCGGTCGGCCGAGATCACCGGCTGGAGCGTCAGCGACACCGAGCTGCCCGAGTTCGTGATGACCGGCTGGAAGATCGGGTTGCCGTTCGGCGCGATCGTGATGTTCACGTTGGTGACGAACGTCTGGCTGTCCTGGACTTGCAAGGTCGCCGTCTGGCCGTTGAAGGCGGTGATGCGCGGCGCCTGCATGACGTTGACGCGGTTGTCGCCCTGCACGGCCTCCATGAACAGGAAGACCTGGATCTGGCTGAGGAACGCCAGGCCCAGCGAGAAACCTGGCATGTAGCCGCCGTACTGCGGAATGGTGTTGGTGAACGTGCTGGCGCCGCCCACCTGGTTGATCGGGATGCCCAGGTCCGACGTCAGCTGGTTCGGGCCGGACAGGCCCGTGACCAGCCGGGCCGGGTTGAAGTCGTTGATGAACCCCGACGGCTGGAACTGCCCCGACACGAGCTGCGGCCCGTAGTTCGCGTTGCCGCTCTGGTTCGTGATGTTCATGGCGAAATCGACGCCGATCCGCTCGAAGAAGTCGTCGGAGATGCTGATGAAGCGCACCTCCAGGGCCACTTCCTGGTCCTGCAGCCGCCGCAGCGAGTTCAGCAGGTCCACGATCTGCTCCTGAATGTCCGGCGTCTGATCGACGACGAGGCCCATCGTCAGCGGGTGGTAGTCGATGGTGCCGGGGCCGCCCATGTCGCTCCAGCTGCGCGGCTCGACGGTGTTGGTGATGAGCTTCATGAGTTCCGCTTCGCGCGTCGCCGACGGGCCGGTCTTCGTCATCGTGGCGCCGTTCTGGTCCTGGGCGTACGGGGCGCCGTTCGGCGTGCCGGTCGGCGTGCCGGTGCCGATGGCGTACGGCCCGGTGATCGGAGTCGGCGCGTAGGGCGGCGCGAGGACCGGGGTGGAGGGGGTCCCCATCGGCAGGACGCCCGCCGAGTTCGGGACCGGGATGACCAGATCGGCCACCTGATAAACGACGCGCTGCATCTTGCCCTTGGCCTCGCCCTCCGTCGTGATCTGCAAGCACTCGTCCTTGATGATATACGTCAGGTGGACCTGCTTGAGGATCAGGTTCAGCGCCGACTTCAGGGAGATGTTTTCCAGCACCAGCGAAACCGGGTGCTTGAGGCTGACGCCCTGCTCGTCCAGCGCCCGCTGATCGACGTAGATGTTGACGCCCATCGTGGCGCGCAGGTCGGTGATGACGCTCTCCAGTGGGGCGTCGTTGAAGTTCAGCATCGGGACGGGAGACGTCAGCTTGCGCTCGATCTCGCGCTCCTTCTCGCTTTTGATCGGGGCGGTGTACATCCCGACGGTGCGGCCCTTGAGTCTCTTCTCGGTTTCGGGATCGATGATGAGAGGCTTGTTGGGATCGAACGGCCCCATGTTGCCCGTGTCGTTGAGCGCCGCCAGGGCGGTGTCGGCTCGCTGCGTCTTGAGGTCCTTGTAGTCCTTGAGGTTCTTCTGCGTCTTGGCGATGCTCATCGCGGCCACGGCGGTGGTGTTGTCGGGGTCCAGCTCGTGGGCCTCCATCGCGGCCGTCTCGGCTTCCGCGTATTTGCCCTCCTTGAAGGCATCATTGAACCGCTTCATCGCCTCGGCGACGTTCTTTTCCTTGGTCGCCTGGGCGGTGTGCGTCTCCTCTCGGTGCTGTTCGATCGTGTGGTTCTTGCTGGCCTCGGCAATGTGCTGCTCCTCTTCGATTTTGAGGATCTTGAACTTCTGCAGCCGCTTCTCGACCGGGGCGCGGAGCAGGGCCGCCTGCTGGGCGTCGATCTGCTCCTTGTCCAGCGAGGCCAGGTAGTCCTCCAGCATTTCGATGGCGACGTCGGTCTGGCCGACGCCGACCTTCTCCTGGGCTTTGCTCTGCACGTCCAGACCGTCCTTGCGGAGCTGCTGGAACTTAACCTGCCGCATGGCCTCGGTCGCTTTGAGCAGGCCCGCCCCGGCGTCGTCGGTGGCGCGGGAGTGGCCAGCGTTGGCGTCGTCCGGCGAGTGGCCGGGCGTCGGCTGGAGCATGGGGGCGGTCTCGCGGGCGCCGACGCCAGCGCCGTCGGCCGAAGCCAGCTGCACCTTGTCGGTCTGCACCATGCCCGGCTCCTGCATCAGCTCGCGCCAGCGGGCTTCCCGCGCCGGGTCCAGCCGCCGCACGTCGATGGCGGCGAGCAGGCGGCCGGCGCTGGCGTATTCGCGGCGGTTGAAGGCGGAGTTGGCGGCGTCGAAGGTCTTCTGGTCCTGGCGGCACTGCTGGGCGAAGTCCTCGGCGTCGATGCTGCGGAGAAGGCCCTCGGCCTCCGCGTGCAGGTTGTACGGCCCGGCGCAGACCTCCTCGGCGATCTTGCGGGCGGTGGCGGTCGAGCCGCGGCTCAATTCACGACGGGCCATGTCCAGCTTGGCCACCCCTTCCGGCGGAGGCCCCTGCGCCCCCGGGCCGGCCGCCGGCGCGGTCGGGCTGGGCGGCGCCGGCTGCTTCAGGACGACAGCGCGCCACTGGCGCACCCAGGTCAGCTTCGCCTCGACGGGCTGGGCGTCCTGGCCGAAGCCGGTCGTCAGCTCGCGGGCCTGGAGCAGCTCCTGCTCGGCCTGCGTGCAGCGCTTGAGCGGATCGCCTTCGCCGTAGTTGATCGTCTCCGTGGCGTGGTACATGAGCCGGTTGATCTCGCGGTGGGCGAGGAAGGCGCATTGCTGCACCGCGTAGTCCGGCGACTCCTCGTTGGGGCCGAACGTCGCGTGAAGCTGGACCGCTTCCAGCGCCTTTTGATGGGCGTCCAGGAGCTTATTTTCGCGCTCCAGCCGGCCGACCTCGGCCAACAGCTGGTCCGCCCGCGCCCGGTTCGGGTCCGCGGCGGGGCCGACGAGCGGCGTCGCGCTCTGCCCGGCGGACATCCCCGCGACCGGCGGCAGTCCGGCGACCGACTGGGCCGTCGGCTGCGTCGGCTGGACCGGGTGCGGCGCCGGATCGGCTGGCTTGCTGACGGCGACGTGGACGTCGTTCGGTTTCGGCGCGCGCCGCGGCGGGATGCTTGTCGTCGGGCTTGGTGTTCACGGCGACGGCCGGCGCCGGCGGCTGCGTCGGCGCGCCCTTGCTCTTGAGGCGGGCCGCCTCGATGTCGGCCAGCACCGCCTGCGGCCGATCACCGAAGTCCCAGGCGCCGTAGCCGCCGTGCAGCTGCTCGGCGCGGTAGGCGGCGCGCTGGGCCTCTTCGTACTGGCCCTGCTGCATCAGCCGACGGGCCTCTGCCAGCAGCTTGACGGACTCTTCCTTGTCCTGCTTCTGGCGGGCGGCTTCCACGTCCTGGCGCAGCTTCTCGGGCGAGTCCTCGAACAGGCCCCAGGTCAGGCCGGGCAGCGCCCGCAGCTGGGCCAACGTATGGACCGCGTCGTCAATCTTGCTGTCGGCGAGCTGGCCGCGGCCCTGCTTGAGCAGCGCGACGGCTTGGGCCTTGGCCTCGGCCGGCGTCATGTCCTTGCTCTTGACCACGGACGAGGCCGGGTTGGTCCGCGCCTCGGCGCGGGCGACCTCGGCCAGGAGCTTGTCGGGGTTGTCCTCGAACCATTGCAGATCGGGCTTGAGCACCGCGCCTGGTCGATGAGCTGGCGCGCCTTGATGAGGTCGCCGGCGTCGATGGCTTTGCGGGCCTGGGCCAGCAGGGCGCGGGCCTGCTCCGTGTTCTTGGCGTCCTTGACCGGCGCAGGCGCGGCCGGCGCCGCGGCGGGCGGCGAGTTGGACGCCTGCACGACGGCCGGTTGGGCGTCCGGCTTGGCGGCGGTTTGCACCGCAGCCGGTTTGACCGCGTCCGGTTTGGCGGTTTGCACCGCGGCCGGCTGTACGGGCGGGGTTAACCGGCCCCTGCCGGCGTCCGCCTTGACGACATGGGCGGCGGCGCGGGCGGCGTCGATGTCCTTGAGCGCCTTGGCCGGCGTGTCGCCGAAGAAAGTCATCGACCAGGTGGAGCTGGCCTTTTCCGATTGGTGGGCGTACTGTTCGGCCCGGTCGTAGTCCTTGCGGGCCAGGGCGCTGCGCGACGCCTTGAGGAGGGCGCTGGCGTCGGCGCGAGCCTTGGCCAGGTCGTCGAAGATCCGGGCGGGCGAGTCCTCGTTGCGGGCGAACTCGACCTTGAGGGCGACGGCCTCGCGGGCCTCCTGGTCGGCCCTGTCGAAATCGCCCTGGATGAGCTGAGCGCGGGCCTGGCGCACCAGCAAACGGGCCTGCGCGGCCGGGTCCACGCTGGCGGGCCGCGTTGCGTTCGCGCCGGCGGGCTGGGTGGCGTTCGCGCTCGGAGCAGCGACACCGGGCAGGTTGAGGCCGACGCTGCATTGGCGGAACGTCTGGCGGTCGGTCGCGGTGAGGTACTGCTCGTTGACGGCGACCTTTTTAAGCAGATCAACCGCGTCGGTCTGCCGCTTGTCGCGGAGGGCGTTGACGGCCAGCCGCAGCTGCTCGGAGGCGGCGCGGCGGGCGTCGAGGGCAGCGCCGTTGTCTTTGAGCAGGCGCGTGAGCTCCTGCTGTTCGGTGGTGGTCAGGAGAGCCTGCCCGGCTGCGGCCCCTTGAAGAAGGAGGGCGGCGTTCTCATAGTCGCCGCGGCGCTGCGCCTCGATGGCGTCGTTGAGCGCGGCGTGAGGAGTCGCGGCCCGCTGGACTGGCGGCCAGGCAGCCGGCGCGACGCTGGGCGCCTGAGCCGCGGCGGTCGCGGCGCCCGCGACGAGGCCGACGACGACGAAGAACCCGGTTCCGAAATGTGCCCTAGCCACCCTGGCCTCCTTTGCAATGCGCCCCGTTCCGCTCGAAGCGACCCCCCAAACGGCGGCCGACCCCTGCTCCGATAGCAAGCCCCCGGCGGCCATCCCCGCCGGACCCGCCGCCGCCCGTATGCCCCCGACAGCCCTTCCGCCGCCCGTTGCCGGGGCCGGAAGACCTTGAGACTTTTTCTTTCGCTCAAGACAAGGGATGAAAAGCGGCGGAACCATAGCGACGGCTCCCTGCAAGGTCAAGAGCAATGGCGAGCCGGCGCAGCCGGGTCGCGTCAGCGCCGGGAGAGGAAACGATTCGCACAGCCCTCCGCCGTCGCAGCCGCCCCGCCGCCGGCCGAATTCGCTGGAGTTCCCTGCTTCCCTGTTCGATCTACCTTTGCAGTCCACCCCACCGAAGGCACCAGGGACTAGCACCATGTTCGACGAGATGGAGCGGTTGCGCGACGAGAAGGCCCTTTGCACTCTGCTGACGCACTACGCGGCGCTGGCCGCGCCGGATCGTCAACTCTGGCAGGATCGTTTGCGCGAGATGGAAGGCGTGGAGGGGCGGCAACTGGTGCGGCTGCACGGCGAGTTGCTGGCTTACGGCTGGCTGGAGCAGAACACGGGGCTGACGCCAGTGCTGCGTCGCGGCGAGGCGCCGGCGTGCTACCGCATCACGCCGGCGGGGCTGCGGGCGTTGAAGCAGCTGCGGGCGGAGATGGCGGTGTGAGGAGAGCGCCGTCGCCGTGGCGCCGGTCTGCGCGGAGGCGGGCCAACGGCCGATCGGGCGTGAAAGCTCGTTGCAAAGATAATCACGAGCGGGGCGGACGCCACGACGGTATGATAAAGGAGGCGTACCGAAGGCAATCCAGTGGCTCAAGGCGCTGCCAGGAAGCTGGTTTTGTCATGGCATCCGACCGACCCAACCAGACGCTCGCCGACTACGTCGCCATCGCGATCAGCCCCGTCCTCATCATGGGCCTGGTCGGCAGCCTCGTCTTCTTCCTGCTGGAAGTGCTGTACCCCGACAAGGGGGAGTACAAGGATCGCCTTCAGTGGATTCTGTTCTTCTTCGTGTTCGGCGCCGTCCTCGTCGGCCGGATCTCGCTGACGCAGGGCATCGCCGGCCGGGCGGGGCTGTACGGCCTCGTCCTCGCCGGCCTCACCTGGCTCGGCATGCAGATTTACGTCGATTACCCGAAGGGTGGGGCGATGGTCGCCTTCGCCCCGCTCATCAACCTCTTCCTGGTCGGCGTCGTCTGGTGGTGCGCCCACAAGCTGACGCTGGATTGCACCGACGTCCACGAGGAGATGGAAGTCAACGGCGAGGGCTTGCTCCAGGCGACCGGCCTGGAAAAGCCGGCCGGCGACTACGACGAAGCGGCGAAGGACGAGAAAAAAGAGGAAAAATCGGGGGGGCCGCGGCTCGGTTGGTGGGAGCGCTATCAGCGCTTCCGCGAGGAGAAGAAAAAGAAGCGCGTGCTGGGCGCGTGGCTGATTTACTTCTCGCTGGCGGCGCTGCCGCTGTTCGGATTGGGCGAGGCGCTGATCCCTGCGGAGGATGCGGATCGGCGCCAGTTCGCCTTCTGGCTGATGGGCGCCTACGTCGGCAGCGGACTCGGGTTGCTGCTGACGACGTGTTTCCTGGGGCTGCGCCGCTACCTGCGCCAGCGGCGGTTGCAGATGCCGGCCGCCATGACGGCCGCCTGGATGACGGCGGGCGGCGGGCTGATCCTGGCGCTGCTGGTCGTCGGCGCCCTTTTGCCGCGTCCGCGACCGGAATACTCGCTCTTTACGCTCTCCTCCAGCGACGCCGGCAAGAAGTCGGCGTCAGACTTCGCCGGCAAGGGCGGCAGCTCCGGCCAGGACGAGGGCAGGCGCATCGGCGACCAGCCCAAGGACAAAGCCGACCCATCGGCCGCCGACAAAAATGGGCAGGCGACCGGCAACGACAAGGGTGAGCCGACCAAGGACAAAGACAAGGGTGACGCGGCCGGGAACAACGACAAGGACGGCGCTGGCAAGGGGCAGGACAAGGACCAGGGTTCCGCGGACAAGGACAAGGGCGACAAGGCCAATGGCCCCAAAAAGGATGATGCGGCCGACTCGGGCCAGAAAAAGCCCGACTCGCAGCCCCAGCAGCAGCAGCAAAAGGATGGGTCGCGCGACAAGACGGCCCAGCAGAATTCGCAGAAATCGAACCCGCAATCCGACTCCCAGAGGACCGCGCAGCACCGTTCGTCGTGGGACTGGACCGCGCTCCTGGCGACCGTGGCGACGATCCTGAAATGGATCGTCTTTGTGCTGCTCATCCTGGCGGTGATTGTCTTCCTGATGCGGGAAGGGTTGAAGTTCCTCGCTCAGTTCACCGATTGGGCGCGCAACCTCCTCAACGCCCTTCGCAATCTGTGGGCCGGGCTGTTCCGCGGCGGGACGAGCCGCGACCACCAGGGAGCGGAAGACGAAACCGCGCCCTCACGGTCGCGGCCCGTGCGGCCGTTCTCCTCCTACGACAACCCGTTTCGTGACGGTTCGGCCGGCCGCCGGCCGATCAAGGAAGTGGTGCGCTACACCTTCGCCGCGCTGGAGGCCTGGGCGCGCGAACACGGCGTCGAACGGCGGCCGGAAGAAACGCCGTTTGAGTTCGCCGCCCGGCTCGGCGAGGAGTTCCCCATCTTGGAGGCGGACGTCCGCCGTTTCGCCGGCCTGTACGCCCGTGCGGTGTACGATTACAGCCCGCTGCCCGCGGCCGCGGCGGAGCAGGTGCGGCGGTTCTGGGAGCGTCTGGAGACGGCGGCGGAACAGCCGATGTCGGCTTGATCTCCGGTGGTACAATGGAGATAGATCACGCAAGGGCCGCCAGCGATGCGAAGAATTCTTGGCGATTTTGCGTCTTGGCGAGCGATTTTCGCGGTCTTCAGCGCGTCCTATACCTCGGGAGTGGTTGCGAATCCATGTCCCGGTTAACAGGAGACAGGTCCGAGATGCAAAGCCAATCCAAGCGGCCGTACATGGTGGCCATGGCGCTAGGCGCCGCCCTGTCGGCGTTCGGGCCGGCTTCCGCCGCCAAGGCGACGGAAGCGACCGGCCGCGCCGTCGCCGACATGGGCCGCTACTGCACCACCTGCTGGCGAAACGCCCATCTGCCCCTCGACGCCTGGGGCGATTGCACGCAGGAGGTCTTCAGCCGAATGCTCGAACGGGTCCCGACCGACGCCTGGACGCGCGTCCTCCAGGACGAGGGGCAAGAGCGCCGCGAGTTCCTGCGCGCCATCGACGCTGTCAAGAAGCGGACGCAGCGCGCCGCAAGTGGTCCGGGAGCCTCGACGGCGTGGCCGACCGCCGCGAGTTGCACAGCCGTTCGGTGGACGCCGAGCGGGCCGTCGTCCGTGAGATCGCCGAGGACTTGCTCACGCCCCGCCAGCAGCGCATCCTGCAAATGAGCTGCGAGGGCTGGTCGGTTCACGAGATGGCGGACGAGCTGCAATTGCCGCCCGAGCGCGTCAGCGATGAGAAGTACAAGGCGGTGCGAAAGCTGCGCGCCCACCTTGGCTGCGGAAGAGAGCTGATCCCCGCGGTCAGGAGTCAGGGGTCAGCCGGAGCGCCCGAAGGTCACTTCCTGCCCAGATCCTGTATTTCCTGACCCCCGACCCCTGACCCCTGACCCCTGACCCCTGACCCCTGACGCCGGGGGGTGGACGCTGTTTCAGCTTGTCAGGACCGGCCAGGCGTTTATGATGGTCGCATGTGCCGGAGCACATCCCCTCAGCTGCATGGAGGCAGCCCCATGACGACCACGTTGAATCTCGTCGATCACCTTTTGGCCCTGGGCCGCAAGTACCAGGAAATCGGCCGCTTCACCGACGCGGAAGGCGTGCTGGGCCGGCTGGCCGGCTTCGGCGAGCTGCCGGCCGCCGCCGCCGAGGAGACCCAGGCCCGTCTGGCCGAGCTGCACCTGCGGCGCCGCAAGTACGGCCGCGCCCGCCGCTGCCTGGCGGCCGCGCTGGCCCACCGGCCGGATTCCGCCCGCTATCACCTGCTCCTGGCCACGGCGCTCCAGGCCGACGACCGCGGCGACCTGCAACGGGCCGACGAGCACTACCGCCGTTCGCTCGAACTCGATCCGCAACAGGTGAAATGCCGCAGCGACTCCGGCCTTCTGGCGGTGCGCCTGGGACGGACGGAGGAGGGCCTGGCCCGGCTGCGCCAGGCCGTGGAAGAGGCGCCGGGCGACGTGGAAGCGCTGCGGAAGCTGGTCAAGGGGCTGCGGCTGGCCGACCGCCCCGACGAGGCCCGCGCCGCCGTCCGGGCCGGCCTGTTCCGCAACCCGCGCAGCCCGCGCTTCCGCCGCCTGTGGCAGGACCACCAGTTCCAGCTGCTCCGCCGCCGGCAGCAATCCGGCCGGCGCACGAAGCGAACCGGCCCGGCGGGCGGGCCGGTGCTGCTGCCGTTCCGTCGGCCCGAAGGCGAAGCGCCGGCGACGCCGCTGCCGGAGACCGTGCGGCTCGACGGCCCGGCCGTGGTCGGGCCGCCGCACGCTGCTCGGGCCGCGCGGCGGCCCGAGCAGCGGCACGTGCAATGAGAATTGTTTCCGAAGGCGGGAAAGAGATCCTAACCGGATCATCTTACTATTGAATCCGCGGGTCCACCAGCCCGTACACCAGATCCACGACGACGTTGGCGCCCACCACCAGCACCGCCGCGAACATCACGGTGCCCATAATCATCGGCACGTCCAGGTTGAGCACCGCCTGGAGGGCCAGGGCGCCGAGGCCCGGCAGGGCGAAAATGCTCTCGGTGAACACGACGCCTGCCAACAGGCCCGCGATGTCGAGGCCCAGCACCGTCAGCACCGGAATCAGGGCGTTGCGCAGGGCGTGCTTGAACAGCACCACCCGCTCCGACAGGCCGCGGGCGCGGGCCGCGCGGATGTAATCCTGATTCAAGACCTCCACCATGTTGCTGTGGACGAGCCGGGCGTAATAGCCGGCCCCGACCACGCCGAGCGTGAGGCAGGGAAGGACCAGGCTCTGCCAGTCGAAGAAGCCAGCCACGGGCAGGACGCCGTCGCGGTAGGCGAACTGGTACTGCAACAGCCGGCCCAGCCAGAACGTCGGCAGCGAGATGCCGATCATGGCCAGAACCAGCGTGAACCGGTCGATCGGCTTGTCGCGGAACTTCGCGGTCAGCACGCCGAGCGGCACGCCCACCAGCAGCCAGATGGCCACGCCGCCCAGCGACAAAAACAGCGTGCTGGGGAATCGGATCAGGATGGCGGTAGTCACGCGCTCGTCGGTCACGAAGGACTTGCCGAGGTCGCCGTGCAGCACGCCCCAGAGGTAGCGGCCGTATTGCTCCCAGAGCGGGTCGTTGAGGCCGAGTTCCTTGCGGATGCGTTCACGCGTCTCCTTGTCGGCCTTCGGCCCGGCCACGACCGCCACCGGGTCGGCCGGGATGGCATGCGTGATGAAGAACACCAGCAGCGACACCCCGAGCAGGGTGACGACGCTTTGGCCCAGGCGGCTGACGATGCGGAGAAGGCGTCGGTTCATGGCGGGGAGATCGACAGTTCCTCGTAGCGGACCAGCCAGACGGGATGAAGTTTGAAGCCCTTCAACCACGGCTGACGCATCCAGATTTCCACGGAATCGACCAGGGGCACGACCGGAGCGTCGTCCACGATCACCTGCTCCGCCTCCTCGTAATCGCGCATCCGCCTCTCCGGGTCCGTCTCCTTGTCGCCGGCGTCCATCAGCTGGTCGGCCTTCTCGCTGCTGTAGAAGGCCATGTTGTTGCACTCGGTGTCGGTGATGACGCTGCTGGAGAACAGCACGTCGAGAAAGTCGCTGGGGTCGGGGTAGTCCTGATACCAGCCGGAGAAGGAGAAGGCCAGCTTCTTGCGCATCCCCGCCGCCGGCAGAAACACGTTGTAGTTGACCGCGTTGAGCTTCACCGTGACGCCGACGTCGGCCAGGTTCTGTTCGATCACCTCCGCGATGCGGATGCCGCTGCTGCTCTCGTTGGAAATCCAGAGCTCCAGGGGGTCCGGCAGGCCGTTGGGGTAGCCGGCTTCCGCGAGCAGTTTTTTGGCCTTTTCGGGGTCGTAGGGGTAGCCCTTGACGCGAGAGTGGTAGCCCGCCATGTGCGGCGGCACGACGCCGTCGGCGGCGGTGTACCGTTCGTTGCTCACCTTGACGATGCGTTCCTTGTCGATGGCGTAGTTGAACGCCTGGCGCACCCGCTTGCCGCTCGGCCCGTCGAACGGGGCCATCTCGCAGTTGAGGTTGAGGTAATACTCGCCGTTGACGGTCAGCTTCTCGAAGTACGGCTTCCAGCGCGGTTGTTGCGCAGGCGGACGTAGTCGGGCGCCGGGACCACGTCGGTCAGGTCCAGCTCGCCGCGCTCAAACATCATCTGCTTGGTCAGGTCGTCCAGGTTGAACTTCACGTCGATGGCGTCGAGGCCGGGCCGCGGCCCCCAGTAGTGGGGGTCGCGCTCCAGCCGCATCCGCAGCCCCCGTTTCCATTCCTTGAGGACGAACGGGCCGTCGCCGACCGGGTGGACGCCGAACTCGTCGTTGCGGTCCTCCGGCTTGACCTTCTCGTTTTCGACCTCCTCGCGCGGCACGGGGGCGAGGAAGGGCATCGCGGCGACGTAAGGAAAGGTGAGGTCCGGCTGCACCAGGTCCACTTCCAGCGTGTACCGATCCGGGGCGTGCAGGCCCGCCACTTTGTCCGCCTTGCCGTCGGCGAAGTCGTGCGCCCCGACGATCCGGTCCACGACGAAGCTCGCGCCGGGCGACTTCGTTTTCGGGTCGATCAGGCGCGTCCAGGCGTAAAGGAAGTCGCCGGCCGTGACCTCGCGGCCGTTGGAGAATCGGACGCCTTTCTTGAGATGAAATGTATACTTCTTGCCGTCTTCCGAGAGGTTCGGCATCGCCTCGGCGACGAGCGGCACGAGGTTGGATTCCGCGTCGTAGTCGAGCAGCGGCTGAAAGATCATGCGCTCGACGGGGATGAGGGTGGTGTCGTTGGCGATGGCCGGGTCGAGGCTGCGGAAGTCGGACTTCTGGGCGATGCGCAGCCTGCCGGGGACCCAACCCGCGGTCGGCGGCGGCGGCGTCGCGCCGCCCCAGCAGCCCGCCGCCAGCACGCAGCCGGCCAGTACGAGGCCGAACCAGGCGACCGAGGAACGGCGCGCCACGTCACTGCCTCCTCTTCTGGTAGGGGTCAAGCACGTCCTGCAAGCCCTGGCCGAGCAGGTTGAAGCCGAGGACCGCCAGCACGATCGCCGCGCCGGGCGCCAGCACCAGCCACGGCGCCACGGTAAGGTAGGCCTGACCATCGGAGATCATGGTCCCCCACGACGGGGCCGGCGGCGGGACGCCGACGCCGAGATAGCCGAGGCCCGCCTCCAGGGCGATGGTGCCGGCCGTGCGCATGGCGCTCAGCACGATGATGGCCGGCAGCACGTTGGGCAGGATGTGCAGCCAGAGGATGCGCGTGTGGGAACAGCCGATGGCGCGGGCCGCCTCGACGAAGGCCCGTTCCTTGAGCGCCAGCACCTGGCCGCGCACCACGCGGGCGATGCCCGTCCAGCTGACGACGCCGATGACCAGCAGGATGCTGACCAGACCCTGCTCGAACCTGTAGTTGAACAGCGGCGACGCCATGCCGGGCAAGGTGAGCGAGATCGGCCGGGCCTCTTGAATCAAGCCCGCCAGGGCCAGGGCCAGCAGCAGCGCGGGAACGGCCATCATGACGTCCGTGAACCGCATCAGCACGACGTCCACCCAGCCGCCGTAATAGCCGGCGTAGAGGCCGATCGCCACGCCGATCACGACGGCGGCGAGCACGGCCGCCACGCCGACGGTGAGCGATATCCGCGAGCCGTAAAGGACGCGGATGAGCATGTCGCGGCCGAGGCTGTCGGTGCCGAGGGGGAACTGGAAGGAGGGCGGCAGCGGCATGCCGTCCTGGTCGAGGCCGCGGTCGTATTGTTTGACGGCCCGCTCGTAGGGGGCGATGAGCGGCGCGGCCAAGGCCAGCAGGATCAGCAATCCGACCAGGACCGCGCCGGCGACGAGCAGCGGGCTGGACAGCGCCCGGCGCCAGAACGGCGTCGGTTTGGGCAAGGCGGGTTCGACGGCGGGTGGCATGGGTGTCCCGATGGCGGCCTGCCCACTGCGGGAGAGGGGAAGGAGCGTTCGGCCGGCGGTGCGATCTCTTCCGTGATTATCGCAGAGGCGCGGGCGGATACAAGGGGCAGTCTTTACCAGCCCGACGCGCAAGCGAGGGATTCGCGCCGAATCCCTCGCTTGCGCGTCGGGCTGGTAAGCGCTGCGGAAGATCGCTCAGCTCCCGCCTTCCATCGTGACGCGGACGCGCTGGCCGATGCGCAGCGGCGCCTGGCCGGGGTCGAGCGTGATGATGGACTCCAAAGTGCGCACGTCGTTGAACTGGAGCGGCTCCAGCAGGATCGACCGCCGGTGAGTGTACCAGTCCGACAGGCGCGTGACGCGGCCGTGCCAGGTCGGGCCGGTGGCGGAGAAGTCCTGCACCGTGGCTGTCATGCCGACGACGACGTGGTTGGCCCACTCCTGCTCCACCTCGGCCCGGATGATGCGCGGGCCGTCGGCCGCGAACATCACGGCCGGCATCTGCGGGTTCGGCCCCAGCGCCTGGCCCTCGCTGACCAGCATCCGCTCCACCACGCCTTTGACCGGCGCCGACATGGTGCATTCCCGCAGACCGAGTTCCGCCTTGCGGAGCTGCGCCTGCTTGCCGGACACGAGCGCCTCGGCCTCCTGAATCGCGTGTTCCGCCCGCCGCACCGCGATCGACGGGTCGTCCAGGTTCAGCAGGCGCAGCTTCGCCTCCTCGCCCTTGGCGGCGGCGTCGGCGGCCTTGGCTTGCGCCTCCGCGGCGTGGGCGTCCTCGTCGCTGACGGCGTGGGTCTCGCTCTTGTTCAGCCGCTGCGCCAGATCGGCCTTGGCGTGGGCGGCGGCGGCCTCTTGCTTGCGGGCCTCGACGGCCTGCTGCTGACCGTCGAGCTGCGCCTGGTGCTGCGCCTCCAGTTTCTTGGCCTGCTCCAGTTGCAGCTGCGCATCCTCCTTTTGCAGTTGGGCGCCGCTCAGGTCGGCCTTGGCCTCGTCGATCACGTCCGTCGCGGCCTCGGAATCCAGGGCGAACAGCGGCGTCCCCGCCTCGACGGCGTCGCCGTCGTGGGCCAGCACCTTGACGACGCGGCCGGGTTGCAGCGGGTAGAGCGGCGTGACGCCCTGCTCCAGATCGGCGTAGCCGAGGAAGTTGTAGTGCAGGTCCGAGTGGACCGCCGGCGCCGCGGTGTTCGCGGCGGAGGGGGCGGACGGCGAATCGGCGCGGGAGTAGAGCGCCCAGACCGTGAGGCCGGCCGTCGCGGCCAGCAGGACGCCGACAAGCCAGAGGCTCATGCGGAGGCGCGGCCGCGACGGCGGCGGGTCGATGCGGGGAGGGGTCATCGCGGGGTCTCCTCAGTGAATGCTGGGGTAGCGCGGGGCGAGGTCGCCGTTGCGGCCGTCCGCGTGTTCGTGCGGCCCATGATGGGCTTCGTCGTCGCCGTCGCGCAGGCAGCCGTCTTCCAGGTTGTACACCCGATCCACGTAGGGGATGATGCGGGCGTCGTGGGCCACGATCAGCACCGTCGAGCCGCGTTCGTGGGCGGCGTTGCGCAGCAGCTCGATCACCTGTTCGCCGTGGGCCCAGTCCAGCGCGCTGGTCGGCTCGTCGGCGAAGCAGAACTCCGGCTCCTTGATGAGCGCCCGGCCGATGGCCACGCGCTGCTTCTCGCCTCCCGACAATTCCGAGGGCCGAAGGTGCGATTTCTTGCCGAGGCCGAGCAGCATGAGCATCTCGTCGGCCCGGCGGCGGGCGTCCTTGGCCGAGGCGCCCTCGCCCCAGCGGACCACCATCTCCAGCTGCTGCCGGGCGCTGAGGGCGGCGAACAGGTTGTAGCCCTGGAAGATGAAGCCGCAATGTTTCAGACGGAACCGCTCGCGCTCGGCTTCGGACATTTTCCAGATGTCATGGCCCAGCGACATGACCTGGCCGCCGTCGGGCCGGAGCAGACCGGACAGCACAGCCAGCAGGGTCGATTTGCCGCTGCCGGAAGGACCCATGAGGAGCGCGACGTGGCCGCGCTCCAGCGTGATGGAGACGTCGTTGAGCGCCGTCGTCTTCATCTCGCCCTGCCCGAAGGCGCGCGTCAAATGCCTGCCGAGCAGGGTCGGCTCCGACGTTTGATCGGCCGTCATTGCAGCGGCTCCTTCATTGGAGATCCGTTTCAGTGTTCAGTGTTCAGTGTTCAGCCGATTGGTCGCTGAACACTGAACACTGAACACTCCCTTTAACGCAACAGCATCGCCGGCTCCACCTGGCGGAGCGTCCGCAGGGCGAGCAGGCCCGACAGCAGCGCCATCACCAGCGTCACGCCGGCCGCCGTCGTCAGAAGCCACCACGGCAGCTCGACGTGCAGGCCCAGGCGGTCGGCGATGAAGGCCAGGCCGTACACCGCCGGCAGCGACAGGCCGACGCCGATCAGGCCCACCCAGAACGACTGCGACATCACCGCCAGGGCCATGCGCCAGCGCGGGATGCCCAGCGCCCGCAGCACGGCGTACTCGCGCAGCGACGCCTTGGTCGCCGCGGAAAGCGTCTGGTACGTCACCACCGCGCCGACCAGCAGGCCGAGGGCCGCGGCGTAGCCCAGCGCGATGCCGGCCTTCGTCTTCGTCAGCCAGTGCATCCGTGATCGAAAAGAGAATTCGTCGCTCGTGAATGTCGATTGATCTGGGTACTTCTGGCGCAGTCGCTCCACCACGGCCGGCGCCTCGGCCGGGTTGCGGCACTTGGCCAGAACGTAGGTCGTCTGGTCGTCCAGCACCGACAGATGCTCGCAGGCCGTGGCGTGCGAGCAGAAGACGTAGGGGCCGGCCAGGCTCTTGAGGCCGCGCGTCAGGCCGACGATCTTGACGGCCCGCGGCCCCTTCGGTCCCGCGATCTCGGCCGTGTCGCCGACGCCGTTGACGCCAAGCCGTCCCAGGTCCGACTCATCGACCACCACCGACCCCGGCTCCGACAGCTTGGAGCGCAGGTCGGGGTCCAGCTCGTCCACGCGGCCCAGAGAGTCCTCGCGCAGGTTGGAGCCGATAATCATGCACAGCTCGCGCCCGCCGCCGGGCTTGGACCAGTAACTGAAGCCCTGGATGTAGAATTCCGTGCGCTCGACTTCCGGCTGGTTCTGGAGCCGGGCGAACAGTCCCTCGGGGATCGGCTCACCCAGGTCCACGCTCAGCACCTTGGGCGCCCCCATCCAGACGTCGGCGTGCGTGTGGTCGATCGGGATCGACGTGATGGCGAACAGCCCCATCAGCAGGCCGCACTGCAGCGCGATCAAGAGCGAGCTGAAGGCGACGGCCAGCACGCCCGGCAGGTAGCGCGCCCGCTCGTACCACAAGGTCGTCAGGGAATACGACGCCATCGAGCCGCCCTCTTTCAGGAGTGGCGAGTGGCGAGTGGCGAGTGGCGAGCATCGACCCCGTTGGTCGGGGAAGCCGCGCCGTTCTGCATTTCACTCGCCACTCGCCACTCGCCACTCGCCACTCGATAAGACGGCAGATCCGCCAACCCGCCGCCGATGAACGTGTGGTGCCACATCTGCGCCGCCGTCACCGCGACCAGGCCCATTTCCACCGAGGTCCGCGCCAGGCCGCCGGCCCGCAGCCGGCTGTAACGCCGGCGCCAGTATTCTACTGCTTTCGGATCGAAATAGCCCGTCTTGCGCAGCGATTCCTCGCTGAGCAACTGGCCGACGAACGGCGGCGCCTGGTCCAGGTGGAAGCTATTTAACGGAGCGCGGAACATGCCCTTGCGGCGCCACGCCACCTCGTGCGGCAGCCAGCGCTCGGCGACCTTCCGCAGCAGGAACTTCTCGCGGAGGCCGCGCAGCTTCCAGCGCGGATCGAGCTTCGACAGGAACGCCACCACCGCCTCGTCGAGGAACGGGTAGCGCGTCTCGACCGAGTTGTGCATCGCCACGCGGTCGCCCTTGGCGTTGAGCAGCAGACCGGGCAAGTGGCACCGGCCGCTCAGGCACAATTCGCGGTTGAGCGGATGCCAGCGCCGCATCCGCTCGGGGTCGAGACCGAGGTCCTCGTAGGGAACGTGGTCCTTCGTCGCCTCGCGCATCCACGGGCTGTAGAAGCGCCCCTTCGACAGGCTCATCAGCGTGTAGATGTCGTGCCAGCCGTTGTGGCCGCCGACCGCCCGATCCGCCCGGTCCATGTATTCCGTCGTGAGCGGCGGCGCCTGGAGCATCGCCATCAGCATCCGCCGCAACGCCGCGCTCAGCGACAGGCCGGGGATGAAGTCCAGCTTGCGGAACAGGCGGTTGACCTTGTGCCACGAGTAGCCGGCCAGCCACTCGTCGGCCCCTTCGCCGGTCAGCGCCACTTTGTAGCCGTCACGGTGAACCTGCTGGGCCAGCAGCAGCAGGGCGGTGCAGGACGTATCGACGACCGGCGCTTCCGCCGCCTGGATCAGCCGGGGGTAGGTGTTCAGCACCTCGTCCGCCCCGACGCGCACGATGACGGGCTGCGTGCCGACGTGCCGCGCCGTCACCTGGGCCTGGGCGACCTCGTTGAGCGTCGGGTCGTCGATGCTGATGGTGAACGACGCAATCGGCTCGCCGCGCACCTTGCTGGACATGGCCACGACGATGCTGGAATCGACGCCGCCGCTGATGTACGACACCACCTGCACGTCGGCCCGCAGCCGACGCTTCACGGCGTCCAGCAGCACCGCCTCGAACTCCTCGACCAGTGCCTGGGGGCTGCTCCCGGAGTATTCGTGCCCCCAATCGGGGAAATCCAGCCGCCAGTACGTTTGTTCGCTGACGCGGGCCGGTTCGCCGTCGCCGCCGAGCTGGATGGTCAGGTAGTGGCCGGGGACCAGCGCCTGCACGCCCTGGAAGCAGGTGACGGGGCCGGGCTGGCCGAAGAATGTGAAGAGGTGGTTGATCCCGAGCGGGTCGGGCCTTGCTTCCACCATTCCGGAGGCCAGAAGCGCCTTGATCTCCGACGCGAACAGCAGCCATTCGCCGTCCGGCCCCGCCTGGCGCGTCCAGTACAGCGGACAGATGCCGACGCGATCGCGGCCGAGGACGACCCGGCGCCGCTTCTCGTCCCACAGGGCGACGGCGAACTGGCCGCGCAGATGCTCGAACATCCCTTCCTGGTGGTCTTCCCAGCGGTGCGGAACGATCTCGGTGTCGCAGTGGGTGGTAAAGCGGTGGCCGCGGCGTTCCAGCTCCGCCTTCATCTCGGGGTAGTCGAACAGCTCGCCGTTGAAGACGACGGCGACGCTGCGGTCCTCGTTGAAGACGGGTTGCCGGCCGTCGGACAGGCCGACGATGCTGAGCCGGCGCGACGCGAAGGCCAGGCCCGGCCGTTCGAGATAGCCGTCCTCGTCCGGTCCGCGGTGGAAGATGGCGTCGGCCATGGCGCGGACGGCCCCCGCCGGCGCCGGCCGACGCTTGCCCGACAGATCAACGATTCCAGCGATCCCGCACATCAGATCGTCTCTCGTTTAGCCGCTCTTCGCAGAAGAGCGCTCTCCCCCCCGCTCTTCTGCGAAGAGCGGCTAAACCGTACACCCGTCAAGAAGCGTACAGCCGCCCCACCCGCCGGGCGATCAGCCGGTCCAGCCAGCGAGGAAAGAAGCGGTTGAACCGCAACATCCAGCGGGCGTCGGAACCCAGCACCGTCTCGGCCCGGTTGCACCGCAGGGCTTTCAGCACGTCGTGCGCCACATCCTCCACCGGCATTCCGCGGTCGAAGCGGAACTCCATCCGCGCCTCGTTACGGAGCATATGGCCGGCCAGGTCGCTGCGCGTCATGCCCGGCACGACCAGCAGCACGTCGATATCGAACCGCGAGAACTCGGCCCGCAGCGCCTCCGTCAGCCCGCACAGCGCGAACTTGCTGGCCGAATACTCCGTCCAGGCGGGCATCCCGCGCCGGCCGCACATCGACGCGACGTTGACGACCGCCGGCCGCCGGCCGCGAGTCAGGACCGGCACGGCCAGACGCATCAGCTCGGCCGGGGCGAAAAAGTTCACCTCCATCACTTGGCGCAGGACCGCCTCCGTGCCGTCGGCGAAATGGCCGGCGCTGGCGACGCCCGCGTTGTTGACAAGCACGTCGAGGCCGTCGAAGCGCTCGGCCGCCGCTTCCACCAGCCGCCGCCGATCGGCGGCGGAGGTCAGGTCGGCCGGCAGCGGCGCCGCCTCGCACCCTTCGGCGGCGAGCCGGCCGGCCAGCTCGTTCAGCGGATCAGCAGATCGGGCGGTCACGATCACTCGGGCGCCGGCCCGCGCCGCCTGCTCCGCCAGCGATCGGCCGATGCCGCTCGACGCGCCGGTAATCAACATGCGTGAACCGCGGAGGTCCCGCCTCATACGTTCGCTCTCCCGCACAGATCCCCAAAACAGCCAACTCCACGCATCTTGTCTAAATTTAACCGATGCGAAGGATTGACTGTAGTGTATCTGGGCCAAAATCCGGTCTCGGCTCGGGAGACAGGCTCTTTGCCTGACACGATCGGCAGGGCCGGACCAGCCGGCACAGGCCGAACCTCTTTCCAGTTCCGAAGGGACGGCGGGGAGGCGACGGCGGCTCAGTATCAGAGGGCCGTTATACGGAGGGCCAGAGTTGGGGCATGGTCTCCAGACCATGCCCCAACAGCGGCCCGGTATCAGAGGGCTGTTATACGGACGGGGACCGTCGCTACAACCCAGGCCCTACCGAAATTGGCACAAGGATTTCGGACGAGAATCCTTCCCCTTCCGCGCCGCTTGCCCATCCTGTCGTTCCGACGCGGCCTGCTGTTTTATTGTATCGGCGAAGGGAAGGCGGCGCGCTGTCTTCCTTGAGGGACGCGGCGGCACGGCAAATGCCTTCCTACCCTGCGTAGAATAACAAGGAGGAGAGAAGAGGCGATCCGGAGAGAGGAGACCACCATGTGGCTCATGTTTGATCCTATCTATTTCGTGTTCCTGGCGCCGGCGATGCTGCTGGCGCTATGGGCGCAATACCGGGTGCGGAGCGCGTTTCACGAGGCCAGCCAGGTCCCGTCCGATGGCGGCTTATCGGGCGCGCAGGCGGCGAACGCGCTCTTGCACCACGCGGGGATTCGGGGCGTGGCGATCGAGCCGGCGGAGGGGTTCCTTTCGGACCATTACGTCCCCGGCCAGAAGTTGCTGCGGCTGAGTCCAGACGTCTATGACGGCCGATCGCTGGCGGCCGTGGGCGTGGCGGCGCACGAGTGCGGCCATGCGATGCAGGACGCCCGGCACGACCCGATGCTGGTGGTGCGGAATTTCCTGGTGCCGGTGGCCAGCCTGGGCAGCAACCTGGCCTGGGTGATCCTGCTGGCGGGGTTCGTGTTCTCGCTGCTGCCGCTGATCTACGTCGGCATCATCGTGTTCTCGACGACGGTGGCGTTCCAGCTGGTGAATCTGCCGGTGGAGTACGACGCCAGCCGGCGAGCGCGGGCGGCGCTGCTGGACGCCGGCCTGGTGTCGTATGAGGAAGACGCCCAGATCAAGAAGGTGCTGGGGGCGGCGGCGCTGACCTACGTGGCGGCGACGCTGACGAGCGTACTGACGCTCTTGTACTTCCTGTTCCGATCCGGTCTGCTCGGCGGCCGACGGTCGGCGTGAGACGGTCTTGCCAGGTTTGGAGAAGCGGGGCGGCGTCGTCCCGCTTTTTCTTTGCGCGGCACGGTCGGCGTGTTTCCCCCATAAACTAAATCCATGTCCCGATTCCTGACAGGATCGGCCGCGCCATGCACTTCCTGAAGGACGCCTTCCCTGTCCTACCGCGGAGATGTCCGATGCCAGCAATCGACGTTCACCCCACCGACGCGGCGCTGCAAGCCTTCACGCTGGGCACGCTCGACGGCGCCTCCTGTGTTTCCGTCGAGTCTCACCTGACGGACTGCCCATCCTGCCAGGCCCGCGCGGCGGGGGCGCCGGCCGACACGCTCGTCGAGCTGCTGCGCAGCGCCCACGCCCGGCCGACGGTTTCGGAGGACACGCCGGCGCCGTCCGTCGGCGCGGGAACGATACTGTGGTCGCCGACCGACCTGTCGGCGCCGTCGGCCCCGGCGGAGCTGGCCGGCCACACTCGCTATCGGCTGCTCCGGCAGCTCGGGGCGGGCGGCATGGGCGCCGTGTGGCTGGCCGAACATAGTGTGATGGGCCGGCAGGTTGCCCTGAAGGTGATCCGACCGGAACACCTGGCCCGGCCTGGCGCGGCCGAGCGCTTCCGCCGCGAGGTCCACGCCGCCGCCTGTCTGCACCACCCGAACATCGTGACCGCCCACGACGCGGACCAGGCGGGAACGACGCACTTCCTGGTCATGGAATACGTCGAGGGCGTCAGTCTGGCTGAGCATCTGGAGCGAACCGGCCCGCTGCCGGTCGCCGAGGCGTGCCGGATGGCGCGCGACGCCGCGCTAGGCTTGCAGCACGCCCACGAACACGGTTTAGTTCACCGCGACGTCAAGCCGCACAACATCATGGTGACCGCCGACGGCGGCGTGAAGATCCTCGACTTCGGCCTGGCCGCCCTGGCCGAGGGATCGGAGGAGGCCTCGCGCCTTACCGGGGTCAACATGGTGGTCGGCACGCCGGACTACATCGCCCCGGAACAGGCCGAGGATGCCCGCGCCGCCGACATCCGCTCTGACGTCTACAGCCTCGGCTGCACCCTCTACCACATGCTCGCCGGCCGCGTGCCATTTCCCGGCGACTCGGTCCTGCGCAAGCTCGACGCCCATCGCACTCGCCCACCGGCGCCGATTCGCTCCCTGCGCCTGGACGTGCCGACCGAGCTGGCGATCGTGCTGGCGCGGATGATGGCGAAGGACCCGGCGCAGCGCTACCAGACGCCGGCCGAGGTCGCCGCGGCGCTGGCGCCGTTCACGGGGCAAGGAGTGGTCCGGCCGCGCCGCCGTTGGCCGCTCGCCGTCGCCGCCGCCGTGCTGTTCGCTGGCCTGACCGCGGCCGCCGTTGCCGTCTACCGCGTGGAGACCGACAAGGGCCAGCTGGTCATCACAACCGAGAGCGACGATGTGGAGGTGGTCATCAAGCAGAACGGCAAGGAGGTCCGCGTCATCGATACCAAGACAGACAAGAGCATCACGCTCTGGTCGGGCGAGTACGAACTGGAGTTGAAGGATGCCGGCGAGGGGCTGAAGTTGAACATCGACAAGGCGACGCTGAAGCGCGGCGAGACGGTGCTGGCGAAGATCGAGCGGGCGCCGAAGCCGGCGGGACAAGCCCAATCACAGCCAGCCGTAGAGGAGTTGCGCGCGCTGCGCACTTTCACAGGCCACGAAAAACTGCCCAGGCATGTGATCTTTTCCCCCGACGGTAAGCTCCTCATCAGTGCCAGCGATGACGGTACCATCCGCTTTTGGGACATCGAGACGGGCGACGAGGTGGTTAGCCGCCGCCTCACGAACCCCTCGGGGCGCTTTTTCGACGTCTCGGTGTCCCGCAACGGCAAGCAATTGCTCTCGACCGGCGACGACGGCGAGGTGACGCATCCCCATCTGCGACTCTGGGATCTGTCCACGGGCAAGGTCGTTCGGGAGTTCCCCGTTCCGGCCGTAGGCATCAGCACCGTCCGTTTCAGTCCCGACGATCAGCAGGCGGTGAGCAGCCACTGGGATGGGTCCGCGCGAGTCTGGAACGTAGCAACCGGCAAAGAGGTGCAATCGATCATGCACCAGTGGCCGGGGGAAGTCTATTCGGCCGATTGGTCGCCGGATGGGCGCTGGATCGTCAGCGGCAACATGAATCACCTTGCAGTCTGGGAAGCGGAGACAGGGAAAGTAGTTCGCGAGTGGCTCCCCCCTGCGGGTTTCGAGGTCGTCCAGGCGGCCTTCACGCGGGACGGCAAGCGGGTTGTAACAGGCAACTGGAAGCGCATCCTCAAAGTATTTGACATCGAGACGGGGGATTCGCTGTTATCGGTGCAGATCCCCGCTTCGTTGTTGGCGGTGCAGGCCCCCGTGTGGAAAGGGGGAGCGTTATTGTTTGCTCTGGCTCCGGACAACCACCGCGTACTCATTGCCGCCCCGCTCTCGACGCCGGAGCTGTGGGAACTCGGGACCGGCAAGGTGGTCGGACGCCTGGTTGGCCATCAGGCTACAGCCTACGGAGCGGCCTTCTCGCCGGACGGAAAGTATGCGGCGACCACGAGCGAGGACAAGACGATTCGGTTGTGGCGCCTGCCCGATCCGCCCGCGGCCAAGGACGATCCCTGACAAACGGACGTGCCGCTCATGGAAACTTCCGTCAGCCTGCTGGAGCGCCTCGGCGGCAAGCCAACCGACGACGACTGGCGGCGGCTGCACGACCTGTATCAGCCGCTGCTGCGCACATGGCTCGCCCGTTTCGGCGTCCCCGACGCCGACGCCGACGATTTGACGCAGGAAGTGCTGCTGGTGGTGTTCCGCGAGGTTGCTGGGTTTGCGCGGCGCGGCAAAGGGGCGTTCCGGGCGTGGCTGCGCACCATCCTCGCCCACCGTGTGCGCGACTTCTTTCGCGCCCGGCAGTCCCGGCCGACGGCGACCGGCGACAGCGACTTCCTGCGGCGGCTCGACGAGCTGGAAGACCCTGACGGCGCTCTCAGCCGGGAATGGGACCGCGAACACGACCGGCACGTGGCGGCGTCGCTGATGCGCCGGGTGCGCGGCGACTTCGCCCCGGCGACATGGCAGGCGTTCCTTCGCCACGCGCTGGAGGGCGTCGCCGCGGCGGACGTGGCGGCGGAGCTGGGATTGTCGCTGAATTCCGTACTGCTGGCCAAGAGCCGCGTGCTGAAACGGCTGCGGCGCGAACTGGACGGGCTGGTCGATTGATTGCGATTCAAACCATCCCGTATATGTGCCACGGCTGTGTCAGCCGTGTTTGGACTGCTCAAACACGGCTGACACAGCCGTGGCACACAAGCGACGGAGCAACTCGATTGCGACAGGCCATTCAGTTCGCCTTCTTGGCGGCGCCGACGAGCATCAGCACCACGCCCACCGCCAGGAGGACGCCGCCGATGATCGGGCCGAGCCAGACGGCGTGCTGGACGGGCGCGAACACGGTGAACGGCCCGGCCTGCGCCACCGCCTCGCGGGTCGTGAAAAAGGCGACGCCCTGCCAGAAGAGGAGGCCGACGCCCAGAATCGTGAGGATCAGGCCGACGATCAGGGTGGGTTTCATTGCTCGCTCCTTTATCAAAGATCAGAAAGTCGGCCGCCCCGGCCGACCGTGAGGACAAGCCAAACCGAGCAAAACCTGTGCCCGAGTGGGCGCGCTCTTCCTCCCGGGTGTCCTCGGTATGGCGGAGGCGCTGGTTCAGACGGCGATGCACGCGAAACGCCATCGGGAGCGGTCCATGGCGCAGCGGAAGGATTTCGGGAGCAAGTCCAAAGAATGGGGACGGAATCATCAGGGCGCCCGCGAGGGAAGGATGCGTCCCTCCCTCGCGGGCGCTTCGGGCTGGCGCCCCGAGGCGGTTATTTGTCCCCGCTCCCCACATCGACCAGGACGGCCGTCGTGTTGCTCAGGATGGTGACCTGCACGTCGCTATCGACGTTCTTGACCGTTACCAGATCCACGAACAGCACCAGCGGGCCGGCGTAGGCCTTGTTGCTGTCCTTGTTGATGGGTGAGAAGGAGAAGCTGATGGCGTCGTCGTCCGGCAGCCCGGCGTCCAGGTAGGTGAAGCTCGACGACGTGCTTTCGCCGACCGCATAGGAGAGGCGCAGCGCCAGCTGCTCCGTCGGCTTGGTCGTCACCTTGAATTTCACCTTGCCGGCGACGGGTTTGCCGCCGTCCACATTCGCGCCGCCGTCCAATTTCGGATTTTGCAGCTTCACGAGGGCGGGCGTCTTTCGCTTGTCCAGGTGCTTCGTCCCCGTCGTGAAGTCAACGCTCTTGTCCCCCACGCCGAGCTGCTTGGCCTGGTCGTCGGTCAGCTCGAAGACGAAGAACTGGCCGGCCCAGATGTTCAGCTGGCAGGCTTTGTCGGATTTCGTCAGCCCGCCGCCGAACGTGAGCGACAGGTTGTTGACCTTGTCGATCTGCGAGTCGATCTGGTCGGTCATGTCCCGCACGAGCTGGCTGTTGGGGCCGAACTTATTGTTGGCCTTGATCCAGGCGACGGCCTGGTCTCGCGCCGAGTCGGGTTCGTCGTCCGCCCCCAGCGCCGCCGCTCCGAGAAGCAGGCCCAACGCGGCTGCCGTCCAAGCGAGCTTCATACCATTGTCCTCCTACGATGTGGTTTCCGTCCGCCGGCGCTGACGGCCGTGCGGGTTGAATGAATCCCCTCATCTGTCATTCCGGACTGGAGAACTGAGAGGGATTATAGGACCCGTGGCGCGGGCCGTCCAAGGGGCCTCCTTTCGAGGGTCCATTTCCCCTTTTGCCCCTCGTTCCCAAGCTCTGCTTGGGAACGAGAGATAGGACCCGCGGCATGAGCCGTCCAAGGGGCCTGCTTTCGAGGGTCCATTTCCCCCTTCTCGTTCTTGCCGCTGCGGCGCAGGCGCGCGATAACGCCGGCCGCCCGCCGGGATCGTATGATGATCCTCCAACGGCCCCTTGGTCCCTCGGTCGGGGAACATCATGCGCGCACCCGCTTGCATCCGGCACGGCGTCCTCTTCCTCTTCATTCTGGCAGCCTTCGTCGGCCCGGCCCACGCCGACGAGCCGAAAGGCGGGCCGCCCGAACTCAAGGGCCTCAAGTTCCGGTCGATCGGCCCGGCCGCCGGCGGCCGCGTCGATCGGGCCTGCGGCGTCTCCGGCGATCCGCATACCTTCTACGCCGCCGTCTCCGCGGGCGGCGTCTGGAAGTCCAGCGACGGCGGCGTCCACTGGGAGCCGATCTTCGACGACCAGCCCGTCTCAAGCATCGGCTCGATCGCCGTGGCGCCGTCCGACCCCAACGTCCTCTACGTCGGCAGCGGCGAGGGCAACATCCGCGGCAACGTCGAGGTCGGCGACGGGATCTACAAATCGGTGGACGCCGGCAAGACGTGGAAGCACGTCTGGAAGCAGGAAGGCCAGATCGGCACGATCATCGTCCATCCGCAAAATCCGGATATCGCCTATGCGGCGGTGCTGGGCCACGCCTTCGGCCCCAACGAGGAGCGCGGCGTTTACCGCACCACCGACGGCGGCAAGACGTGGCAGAAGGTGCTGTCCAAGGACAAGGACACTGGCGCCTCGGACGTCTGCTTCGACCCGAGCAGCCCCAAGGTACTGTTCGCGGGGATGTGGCAGGCGCGGCGGCGGCCGTGGGAGCTGACCAGCGGCGGCCCCGGCAGCGGCCTGTACGTCTCGCGCGACGGCGGCGACTCCTGGACGCAGCTCGTCCCGCCGCCCAAGCCGGACGCCCCCGACGCCGACAAGGAAGCGCCGGCCGGAAAGAAGTATTGCGAAGGCTTGCCGGAGGGCATTTGGGGCAAAGTGTGCGTCGCCGTCGCCCCGTCGGACGGCCGGCGCGTCTACGCGATGATCGAGGCGGACAAGGGCGGCCTGTTCCGCAGCGACGACGGCGGCGACACCTGGGATTTGGCCAGCGACAACCACGCGCTGCGGCAGCGGGCGTGGTACTTCTCCACGATGGCCGTCCACCCGAAGAACCCGGACGTGGTGTGGTTCCCCCAGGTGCCGCTGCTGAAAACCATCGACGGCGGCAAGACGATCCAGCGCGTGGACGGCCCGCACCACGGCGATCACCACGACATTTGGTTCGACCCGAAAGATCCTAACCGCATCATCGACAGCAACGACGGCGGCGTGGACGTCAGCAGCAACGGCGGCGAGATGTGGTACGCACCGCCCCTGCCCATCGCCCAGTTCTACCACGTGGCGGCCGACAACCGCGTCCCCTACTACCTCTCCGGCTGCATGCAGGATCTCGGTTCCGCCGAGGGGCCGAGCAACAGCCTCAAGGAGCCAGGCATCGGCCTGGCCGACTGGTTCGACGTGGGCGGCGGCGAGGCCGGCTTCACCGCGCCCGACCCCGCCGACCCCGACATCGTTTACGCCAGCGAATACGCCGGCTACATCACGCGCTACGACCACCGCACGCGCCAGGCCGCAAACATCAGCGTTTACCCTTACGACACGTCCGGCCACGGCGGCGAGGACCTGCGCTACCGCTTCCAGTGGACCGCTCCGATCCTCATTTCGCCGTTCGATCCCAAGACGATCTACCACGCCGGCAACGTACTCTTCCGATCCGACGACGGCGGCCAATCGTGGAAGCCGATCAGCGGCGACCTGACGCGGAACGACAAGAGCAAACAAAAGTGGTCCGGCGGCCCGATCAGCGGCGACACCACGGGGGCGGAGATCTACTGCACGATATTCGCCGTCGCCGAATCGCCGAAGCAGAAGGGCTTGCTCTGGGCCGGCAGCGACGACGGCCTGGTCCACGTCACGCACGACGGCGGCAAGACCTGGACCGACGTGACGGCCAACGTCAAGAGCCTGCCAGAGTGGGGGACCGTCTGCTGTATTGAACCGTCGCCCTTCGACGCGGAGACGGCGTACCTTGTGGTGGACGCTCACCGGCTGGACGACATGAGGCCGTACCTGTGGAAGACGACCGACGGCGGCAAGACGTGGGCCAGCCTGTCGGCGAAGCTGCCGCAGGACACGTACCTCCGGGCCGTGCGCGAGGATCCGAAGAAGAAGGGGATGCTCTACCTCGCCACGGAACACGACATCCAGTTTTCGACCGACGACGGAGCGACCTGGAAGGAGCTGAAGCTGAATCTGCCGACGGTCGCGGTGAGCGATCTCGTCGTGAAGGACGACGATCTGGTGGTCGCCACGAGCGGCCGATCGCTGTGGATCTTCGACGACCTGACGCCGCTGCGTGAAATGGGGCCGGACGTGGAGGCGAAGGCGGTCCACCTGTTCCCGGCGCGGGCGGCGTACCGTTACCGCTATTCCGGCTCGTTCGAGGACGTGGCGCCGGGCGGCACGTTCGACAACCCGCCGGAGGGGGCGATCCTGCACTACTTCGTGAAGAAGCCGGCCGGCGAAGTGACGCTGGAAATCCTGGATGAAAAGGGGAACCGCGTCCGCAAGCTGACCAGCAAGAAGGAGGAAGAAGATAAGGGAGAAGGGCTGGACGAGGAAGAAGGCGACTACGACAAGAAGAAAAAGGAGAAGGAGCCGCTGCCTGTCGGGGAGGGGCTGCACCGCGTCGTCTGGGATTTGCGCTATGAAGGACCGGAAAGGATCAAGAAGGCGAAGGAGGACGGCGGCGATCTGAAGACGGGGCCGCTCGCCGCCCCGGGAACCTACACGGTCAAACTGACGGCCGACGGCAAGACGGAGACGGCGAAGCTCGAGGTGAAGCCGGACCCACGCCTGAAGGGCGACCACGACGCGGAACTGGACGGGGACCTTGAACAATCCCTGCAGATCCGCGACTGCATTACGCGGCTGACCCGAGCCGTCGAACAGCTCCGGGCGGTCAAGAAGCAGCTGACGGAACGCGACGACTTGCTCAAGGGCGACGAGAAGGCCGAGGCGCTGGTGAAGGCGTCGAAGGAGCTGCTGACGAAGCTCGACGCCATGGACGAGAAACTGGAGAACCCCAAGGCGAAGGTGTCCTACGACATCCTGGCGCAGAAGGGCGGCGCCCGGCTCTATTCGCAGCTGGCGCTGCTGTTCGAGACGGCCAAGGACGCCGACGGGCCGCCGACGCAGGGGCTGCGCGACCAGTACGCGGAGCAGAAAAAGCTGCTGGAACAGTATGAGGAGGAGTGGAAAAGTCTGAAGGAACACGACCTGGAAAAGCTCAACGACGAAGCGAAGAAGGAGGGCTATCCGTTCGTGATCGTGCCGGCGGAGAAAAAGGACGAAGGGGAGAGCAAGCCGAAGGACTGAAGCCGGTCCCGCCGCGGCGGCCCGAGGGCCGCCGCGTGGAAAAAACCCCGGCGGCTCATTTGACGGGCGTGAATTTGTGACGTATGAATAAGTGACATTCTTTTCCAATCGATGACGGTGAAACAAGGGGGCGAGCCGGCTTCGGAGCCGGCGCGGCCCCCTTTTTGTGTTTCCGGTTCGCCTTTCCCCGTTCGTGCCCCTCCCGTCCGATGGAGGAACAGCAATGACAGCGCCGCCCGCTGGGTCGCCTGCCGTGGACGTTCTCATTGCCGAGGACGACGCCCTGATGAGGCAGAGCCTGCGCACGCTTCTGGAGACGGAGGGTTATCACTGCCAGGAGGCGGACGACGGTCGAACCGCCGTGGAGATGGCCCGGCGCTCGTTGCCCCGGTGCGCCATCCTGGACCTGGCGATGCCGGGGATGGACGGCTGCAAGGCGGCCCGCCAGCTGCGCCGACCCGCGCACCCGCGGCATCCACATCCACTGTCTGACCGGAATCACGGATTCCTCGGCCCGCAAACGGGCGGAGCAGGCCGGTTTTGAGACGTACATGACCAAGCCGGTGGACGCGTCGCAACTCCTCCGCGTGATCCGGCGCGAGATGAAGGAGCCGGCCGCGGTCGAGGCGTCGGGCCTGTCGCTCGCCGAGGCCCGAGACGTACTCGATTACTGGGAGAACGCCGGCTACGGCGATCTGAAGGCGGACTACGAGGAAGGGAAGGGGTTCAGCGTGCGCGGCGTCCGGCCGCCGTTGTGACCTCGTCAGCGGAAAGCCCGTTCAGCCGCTCCTCTTCGAGGAGCGGCTGAACGGGAGGGATTTACACCAGCTCCCGGATCACCGGCCCATCGACGACGTGCTGCGGTCGGCCGGTGGGGTCGTTGATCGTGGTCGTCTCGGGGTCGATACCGAGGTTGTGGTAAAGCGTGGCGAAGACCTCGCCGAACGTCACCGGCCGTTCCTTGGCGTACTCGCCGAGGCGGTTCGTCGCGCCGATCGCCTGGCCGGTCTTCATGCCGCCGCCGGCCAGGAAGGCGCAGCTGACCTGCGGCCAGTGGTCGCGGCCGGCGTCCTTGTTGATGCGCGGCGTCCGGCCGAACTCGCCCCAGGCCATGACCGTCACATCGTCCAGCATCCCGCGGGCTTCCAGATCGTCGATCAGGGCGCTGAGGCCCTGGTCGAGCTTGGCGCCGTGGTCGCGCACCAGGTCGAAGTTCTTGCCGTGGCTGTCCCAGCGGCCGTAGGACAGCGTCACCACGCGGGCGCCGGCCTCGACCAATCGCCGGGCCACCAGCAAATGATCGTTGACCGTCGGGGCGCCGTCGTACTGGAAGTTGTACGGCTTGCCGTCGCCGTAGCGCTCCCGCACCTTCTCACTTTCCTTCGACAGATCGAGGGCGTCGAGCAGCTTGCTGGATGTGAGCACGCCGAGGGCGCGGTCGGTGAGGGCGTCGGCGGCGCCGTATTTCCCATCGGCGTCCAGCTCGCGGCGGAGTCCGTCGAATCCGTCCATGAGGCGTTTGCGTTCGTGGAGCTGATCGAGCGTGACGTCCTTGAGGGTGAGGTTGGCCATGCCGGGGCCGTCGGGCTTGAAGGGGCCGTAGGCGCCGCCGAGGAAGCCGGGCGTGCCGGAGTCGGACCACGGCATGTGCTGGGTCGGGGCGGCCAGGCCGACGAACGGCGGCACGGACGGATCGACCGGCCCCTGCAACGCGCGCCACGGCGGCGCCGAGGCTGGGCCGGCCGCCCATCGCCGACAGCGATTTGTGGTCCCAGCCGGACATGCACTGCACGGCGTCATGGCCGCCGGTGGACCCGACCATCGAGCGAATGATGGCGCACTTGTCCATGCGTGCGGCGAGTTTCGGGAAGACTTCGCAGATCTGGATGCCGGGCACGCTGGTGGCGATCGGCTTGAACTCGCCCTTGATCTCAGCGGGGGCCTCCATTTTGAGGTCCCACATGTCCTGATGCGGCGGGCCGCCGCCGAGGAAGACGTTGATGACGGCTTTCTGGCGCGTGCCGGTTAAGCCGGCGCGGGCCTCGGCGCGGAGAACGTCCGCGAGGGTCAGACAGCTCGCCCCCACGCCCAGCGCGCCGATGCGGAGGAAGCTGCGGCGGCTGACGCCGTCGCACAGGCGCGTCTTGTGGCCGAAGAGAGTCAGCATGGCGGGACCAGTCCTTTCAGGTAGGAGGCCGGCGGCAAGGCGGGACCGGCCGTGCAGGCGAGGGAAGGTCCAGGACCGCGCGGGAGGCTGCGCAATCCTTCACTCTATCGGAAGGATACGCTACTCCCCCGGCTGCGCAGTGTCAAGCAGAAAGTGCGCACGGTTTTTCCCGACCGGGTGGGGATGCATAGGGCCTACAGAACCCGTAAGACCCATGAGGCGAGCCGGCGGGTTCATCCCGCCGGGACAAGCCCTGCGGCTCGCCTTCCGTCACTTTTGAATTGGCTTCTATCGCTTCGCTGCCACCGGCCAGTAGCGCCATTCGGTGAACAGGCGCGGCCCGTCGGCCGTTTGCTGGGCCGCCATTCGCACGCGGACCCGGTCGTCGTGCCAGCCGTAGGCTTGCAGGATCGGCCCCGATGGACCGTCCACACGGCACGGCGCCCCGAGCCGGTCGAAGTCGCGGCCCCACGCCTCCTTCAGCTTGGCCGCAACGTCGGCGGCGTCGCTCGGCCGGGCCTGGTGCTGGGCCACGACGCGCACCACCTTGCCGGCGTCGAACCAGACCGCCAATGTCTCATAGGGGCCGTCCGCGGGCGCCGGCACGGCAACCGCGTCCTCGTTCTCCAGCGGCTTGGCGTTCGGGAACTTCGCCAGCAGTTCGGCGCGGGTCTGCCCCAGCCGCACGCCGGCCGCCCCCTCGTCGCAGAAGTGCAGCGGCGGCAGCGCTTCGCTGGCCTGGTCCAACGTGAGCGCCGCCGGCCAGTCGCGCAGGATCACTTCCGCGCCCCCGCCGTCGCGCTGACAGGTCAGCACCGTCACGTCGTCGGCCCAGCGGACCAGCGCCGGCTTCGGCCCCTGCGCCGGCAGGTCCGGCCACAGCCCGGCCCACGGCGCGGGCAGCGCCAGCGGTTCGCCGCCGGCCTCCTTGAGCACCGCAAGCAGCGATTTGCGATGCTCGTCGGGTTTGCCCATCCCTTCCTGGTAGCGCACCCGGATTTCGGCCAGCCGGCCGTCGCCGCCGAAGCGCAGGAACATCTGGCGGGCGCCGTAAGCCGCGCCGGCCGGCGGGTCGTCGTGGAAGAGCAGCGTCAGGTCGTCGCCGAGGTTGTGCTGCTCGATCGAATCCTTTCGCGGTAGGTGTTGTACTTGCTCTTTGGTCAGGCCCAGGTGGATCGCCGGCAGTTCCAGAGAGCGCGGCAGCCACGCCAGCGGCCGGCCGGCCTTCAGCCGCGCCTCGCGCTCGGCCAGATCGAACGCCTCGGCGGCATGGACGCGGGCGTCGGCCGGTTCGGCGCCGGGGCGGTTCTCCGCTCGGAACACGATCGGGTCGGCCTCGTAGGGCAACCGCAGCGTCAGCCGCGTCCGGCCGTCCTCCCAAACCAGGGCGAGGAAGTCGCCGTCGGCCTCCTGGGCGCCGTCGATGCGCGGACTGCCGTAGGCGGCCAGCATCGGCGCGACCAGCTTCTCCAGGACCGTCGGCGAATCCTGCGTCCAATTCAGCGTCAGGGAGGAGGTCAGATTCAGGGCGTTTTCGCGTTCCAGCCGCGCGAAGTCGGGGACGGGCGCGTTGGGCGGCAGCCGGAGGGCGCCGGGTGATTTACGGCAATCGAGATCCACGACGGGGGCGATTTGGTCTCGTGCGCAAAGGACGCGGTTCTGCTCGAAGGTGCGGTCGAGGTGGACGGCGCCGAAGTCGCGGGCCTCGGGCGGCAGCGTCGCCCTCACCCTGCCCTCTCCGCCGGGTTGGGGAGAGGGCAGGGTGAGGGGGGCGCCGGCCACGCGCACGAACCCGCCCAGCACGTCGCCGCGGCTGAGCAGCACGACATCATATTTCAACCCATCGCCGGAGTAAGTGCGGCGCGTCAGGCCGACGCCCTTGACCGGATCGTCGCCGGGCAGGGCGTGATCGACCAGGCGGCTCGCCAGGTTGACGGCGTCCGGAAAGGTCTGAATGATCCGCGGCCGGTAGAGGACAAGCGTCTCGGTCAGCCGCCGGTCGGAGCCGAAGAAGGCGGCGACGGCCTGGGCGCCGTCGGCCGGTGCGGGCAGTTCCAGCAGGTCGAGGGCGCGGCCGACGGCTTCCGGTTTGTCGGCGACCACGGCCTGTCCGACCGCGGGGCGTCCGAAGAGGCGGACCGCCTCGGACTCACTGGCGCCCGGCGCGAGGGCGGGGGCCGGCGGCGGCGATTCGCCCCAGTCTTTGAGGGCGGCGTCGATGTCCTGCGCGAGGTCTTGCTTGTTGTTTTTCGACTTCTTCCACGCGGCAGCGGCCTCGGCGAGGGCGCGGCGGCCGAGCGGCAACAGGGCGGCGCCGAGCGGCCCCGCGGCGGCCTTGTCGTCGAGCAGCGCCCGCAGCTGCTTGTGCATCTGCACGAGATCGGCGGCGCCCTGGGCTTCGCCGCTCGCCAGCTTCCACTCCGCCGACTGGAACGCCAGCGCGGTCAGCTGCGTCCATTCCAGCGGATAGTTGCGATCTGTGCGTCGGCCGTCGATGCAATAAAGAAGGTCCTTATCAGAGCGATCGGCCAGTTTGAGGGCGGCTTCGCGATCGCCCAGCCGGGCCAGGTGGAGCGCCACGGCGGCGTCCCGGTCGCCGGCCTTGACATAGGGCGGCAGGCTGAAGCCGGCCTTCTCCGAATAGGCCGCCTGGCCGAACACCGGCATCGTCCGCGGGGGCTGCAATCCCGGCAGGAGGTCGAGGGAGAGCGGATACTCCGCGGCGTGCTGCCGCTGCTGCTGGACGGTGTCCGACCATTCCGCCACCAGCTGGGCCAACTCGGAACGCGGCGTCTTGAGCCAGTCGGCGAGGCTGACGGCGGTGTGGTCGCCGAGCCGGGCGGGCGGCGCTTCCGGCGGCGGGGGCGCGGCGCGTCCGGCGTGACGTCCACCTGGGAATTACTGCAGCCGACCAGTCCGACCGCCGCCAGCAGCGCCCAGCCGCAAAGCATGTGCATCCGCATGGAATTCTCCCTGCCAACGATGGAACGCGGACGGGACGGAGCATCCGCCGACGTGCAACTATAGAACGAAATCGGCGGACAAGACGATAAAGCCGCCCTGGCGCCGTTGCACCGTCGAGGAATTCTTCATGCACAACGTCTGCGTCTTCTGCGGTTCCAGCCCCGGCGGCCGCCCCGTCTACGCCGACGCCGCCCAGCGGTTCGGCGCCGCCCTGGCGCGCCGCCGACTCGGCCTGGTCTACGGCGGCGGTCACGTCGGCCTGATGGGCGCCGTCGCCGACGCCGTGCTGACGGCGGGCGGAACGGCCGTCGGCGTCATCCCGCGCTTCCTGGAGGCGAAGGAGCTGGCCCACCGCGGCCTGACCGAACTCGTCGTGGTGGAGACGATGCACGAGCGCAAGGCCGTGATGGCCGACCGCAGTGACGCCTTCGCCGTGCTGCCCGGCGGCTTCGGCTCCGGCGACGAGCTGTTCGAGGCGCTCGACCTGGTCGCAGCTGGGCCTCCACGCCAAGCCGGTCGGCTTGCTGAATATAGCCGCCTTTTTCGATCCGCTGTTAGACTGGCTCGATCACATGGTCGGCGAACGTTTCCTGCGATCCGAACACCGGGCGCTGGTGCTGACCGCGGCGGAGCCGGACGAGCTGCTCGACGCGCTGGAACGGTGGCGGCCGGCGACCGCCCTCGGGAAGTGGCTGGACGACGCGGGGCGGTAGGCGCCGACGGGCGATCCCCTCCTTGCGGAAGAACTGGGGCGCCGCAATCTGGCGGTCATAAAATGACGAGACCTCCGCGGGCGAAGATTGCTTTGGTTCCACCGGCGCCGCCGAGTACCATGAAGGACCGAACCGCGATTCCCAGGGTGAGCAAGGGGAGAGACGTCGATGCGAGCAAGAGATGGGGCGGTGGGATGCTTGCTGGCGGTGGCGGCCGTGGCGCCGTTGCTGCCGGCCGGGGACGCGCCGAAGGCCGACCGGCGCGGCGACCTGGACGCGCTGGCCGCCAAGCTGGTGACGCAAAGCGCCCGCGTCGGCGAGGGCGAACTGGTGGTGATCTCCGGCGACCCGAAGGACGCCGAAGTGCTGGAAGACCTTGCCGTGCAGGTGCGGAAGCAGGGGCGCATCCGCTCGTCGCCCTGACGAGCGACCGGCTGAATCGCCGGCTCTACGACGACGTACTGGCGAAATACGATGCGCAGCCTCCCGCATGGGACCTGAAACTGGCGGGGCTGATGGACGTGGAGTTCCTGGTCGAATCGGGCGACGAGGCGGCGCTGTCCGGCGTCACGGCCGAGCGCGTGGCGGCGCGGGAAAAGACGTTCCAGCCCGTGTTCGCGGAGATGCGCAAGCGCAACGTCCGTCTCATCACGCTGGGCAACAGCCTTTACCCAACGGCGTCGCGGGCCAAACAATTTGGACTGAGCGAGGCCGAATTGTCGCGGCTGTTCTGGGACGGCGTGAACGTGGATTACGCCCAGCTCCAGGCGACCGGCGCGAAGCTGAAAAAGGCGATTTCGGAGGGCAAAGAAATCCGCCTTACCAACCCGAACGGCACGGACCTGAAGGCCGGCGTCGAGAAGCGGCCGGTGCTGGTGAGCGACGGCGTTATCAGCGACGAGAAGCGGAAGGAGGGCGGGGCCGCCTGCTGGACGTACCTGCCGGCCGGCGAGGTCTACGTCTCGACGGCGGCGGGCACGGCGCAGGGGCGAGTGGTGGTGGACCGGATGCTCTACAAGGGCAAGGAGATCGACGAGCTGGTCCTGGACGTGAAGGGCGGCAAGGTGGTTTCGCTGGAGGCCAAGGCGAACGCGGACGAGCTGCGGGCCGACTTCCAGGCGGCCGCGGAGGGCAAGGACCGTTGCGGCGTGATCGACGTGGGCGTCAACCCGAACGTGCGGCCGCCGGCCGGGAGCAAGGTGCTGACGTACATGCAGGCCGGCATGGCGTCGCTGAGCATCGGCAACGACACCTGGGCTGGGGGCGACGACAACTCGCCGTTCGGCCTCGGCTGCTTCCTGCCCGGCAGTACGCTGGCGGTGGACGGCAAGGTGATTGTGGAGAAAGGGGAGTTGAAATAGTTTGCGGCGATCCGCATTGACGCCCGCTCGCCCCGCGGCGTACACTCCAACCTCTCCGCACAGAAAGGAACCAGCGCATGAGCGGCGGGCAAGACGAGGATTCGGGTTCGTCGATCGGCTTCGCCACGGTGCGCGGCCGCGACTGGCCGAGCGTGCGGCAATTCAACGTGTTCGTGGCCAACCGGCTGGGCGGCCTCCTGGACGTGGTGCGCCGGTTCGAGTCCACGGACATCCGCATTGTCTCTTTAACGGTCGTCGATTCGGCCGATTGCGCCATCATCCGCATGGTACTGAGCGACCCCGAGCGGGCGCTGGAGATCTTCCAGCTGGGGAAACTGGCGGTGACGGAAAGCGACTTGCTGGTGGTGAAGCTGCCGGAACCGCCGAACCCGCTCTTGAAGATCTGCAAGGCGCTGCTGGCGGCGGAGATCAGCATTCATTACGCCTACCCGCTGCTGGTCGGCCCGCAGGGGTCGGCGGCGCTGGCGCTGCACGTGGAAGACCTGGAGGCGGCGGTGCAGACGCTGTCGCGGCTGGGCTTCGTGCTGTTCACGGAGAAGGATTTCGCGGACGAGGACGGCGGGTTGGCGTGACGGTAGGCGCGGGGTCGCCCCGCCTACGCCGACCGCCGCCGCAGCCCGGCGATCTCCAGACGGATGAGCTGCTGCACGACGGCCGCGGCCCGCGGCCGGTCTTGCGGCCGACGGGCCAGGAGACGCTCGACCAGTCCAGCCAGCGCGGCGGGCAGCGGCCCGGCGAAGCGGCGCACGTCGGCCGGCGGATCGCAGTGGTGACGGCGAAACGTCTGCCGCAGCGAACCGGGCGGGTACGGCAGTCGGCCGGTCAGCATTTCAAACAACATCACTCCCAAACTGAACCAATCGCTGCTCAGGTCTTCCTGCGGCTCGGGGTCGCACAACTCCGGCGCCAGGTAGTCGGCGGTGCCGAGGACGTAACCTTCGCGCAGGAAGGCGGCGTTCTCTCCCGGCCGGTGAGCGAAGCCGAGGTCGATGAGGACGGCGCGGCCGCCAGTCGTGAGGCGGAGGTTGTCCGGTTTCACGTCGCCGTGGAGGAAGCCGGCGCGGTGCAGCGCGGCCAGCGCCTCCGCCGTCTGGCGGGCCGTCCAAACCGCCCCCGCGGGGTCAAGCCGATAGTCGCGCCGCAGCCGCTGCCGCAGCGACTCGCCGGGCAGCCATTCCATCACCAGGAAATAGGGCGGCCGGGTGACGTGGGCGTGGGTGACGCGGACCAGGTGGGGGTGGCGGACGTTCAGACCGGCGCGGGCCTCGCGCTGGAGCAGCTTGGCCGCGGTGGTCGGGTCGTCCCAGTCGTCGCGCACCACCTTGACGGCGCAGGCGGCGTCGGTGGCGGCGTCGCGGGCGGCGTACACGGCGGTCATGGGACCGCCGCCGAGCGGTTCGAGCAGTTCGTAACCGGGGATGGACGGGATCGGCTGCATGTTCGGGACCGCGGGACATTGCCGCGAGAACGGAGGACGCGCGGGCGTCGGGAGTGTTATCGGCCGTTGGGGCGGGGGGGGTGGAGAAAAACTCGTGAGCCTGACCGATGCCGTCACAACGTCAGGCTCCAAAGGTTGGCCCACATCGATTCCGCTCTCAAATAATCCGATACAACGGCCCCCCATGCGCCGCCAGCGCCTCGACGCGCCGGCTGACGGCCGGGTCCTCCTCCAGCGGCGGCGCATGATGCGGCTTGATGCGGGCGTCGATCACCAGCGGCCCCTCACATCCCCAGTGCTTCTGCCGCGTGAACGCCCCGACGCCATGCACGTCCGCCGCCGGGTTCGACCGCGTGAACGTCACCCATAACCAGTTGTTCAGCGTCCGCGCCGTGAACTCGCTGTCGTCCACCAGCACCACCAGCGGGAAACCGCTCAGCGCGTCGCCCGGACGGAACGCCTCGCAGAACCGCCGCACGTGTGCGGGCATTTCATCGCCGCCCCCACCCTGCCCTCCCCCAGCGTCGGGGGAGGGGTGGGAGGGGGGCGCCTGCACCGCCAGCACGCCCGGCAGACACACGCGCGGATCGTCGAACCCCTCCGGCAAGGACAGTCTCTCCGGCAGCCGCGCCGCCAGCTGCCGCTGGATCGGCCCCGCCGCCGCGATCACGACCTTCGATCCCTCATTCAGCCCCGTGCCGCTGTAATCCAGCGTGTCGATCGTGGTGCGCGTCTGGAAATGCAGGTCCGTCCGCCAGTCCACGCGCTCCAATAGATGCCGAAAGAACGCCGGAATGTCGTGAATGTCGAGGTCGGGGTCGTCCTCCTTGGCGACAATGAGGAGATATTTTGCGAGGGAAAGTTGGCCCTGACCGAGCAAGGCGTTGGCGTTGGTGAGCAGTTCCTGCGGCCGCCGCTCCTTGGCGTAGGGGACGTAACGCTCGCTGCCGATCGCCAAGAGCAGCGGATGGACGCCCGCCGCGTCCACGGCGTGGACCGCGTGGACGCCGGGAACCACGGTGGGGATGATTGGGCCGGTCAGCTCATGGATGATTTTGCCGAAACAAGTGTCCTCTTGCGGCGGCCGGCCGACCACGGTGAACGGCCACACCGGCCCTTCGCGGTGGTAGACGCGCTCGACGTTCAGCACGGGAAAGTCGTGGGCGAGGCTGTAATAGCCGAGGTGGTCGCCGAACGGCCCTTCCGGCAGCTGGCGCGTCGGATCGACTGTACCGACGATGACGAAATCCGCCTCGGCCGGCAGGGGCAGGAAGGGGTTCGGCCCCGGCCCGTCGCTCCTCGGCTGGACCAGTCGCACGCGCCGGCCGCCCAGCATCCCGGCGAACGCCAGTTCCGGCATTCCCTCCGGCAAGGGCATCACCGCGGCCAGGGCCAGCGCCGGGGGGCCGCCGATCACGACGTTGACGCGGAACGGCACGCCGCGACGCAAAGCCCTGGCGTGGTGGACGCCGATGCCGCGATGGATCTGGTAGTGCAGACCGACCTCGCGATCCGGCTGATATTGGTTGCCCGAAAGCTGCACACGGTACATTCCGAGGTTGGAATGTCGCCAACCGGGATGGTCCGCGTCCTCCGTGTAAACCTGCGGCAATGTGACGAACGCTCCGCCGTCGCGCGGCCAACATTTCAGCTGCGGCAACCGGCTGATCGTCATCTGGTGGTCAAGGATGGGGCCGCGTTTCACGAATTTCGGCAGGCCGTGCCAGAGGGCGCCGGGCGCGTCGCGGTAGCGCCACGGGTTCTTCCAGAACGCCGACGGGTCGATTTTCAGTTCCACGAGATGGCGCACCGCCGTCAGGGCGTCGCGGAACAGGAAGCGCGTGCGCTCGATCGTGCCGAACAGGTTGCTCGCCATCGGAAAGGCGCAGCCCTTCACGTTGGCGAAGTAGAGGGCGGGTCCTCCGGCCGCATAGACGCGCCGCTGGATCTCGGCCATCTCCAGGTTGGGGTCGATCTCCGCGTTGATGCGGACCAGCTGGCGCGTTCGCTCCAGGTCGGCGAGACAGGCGCGGAAGTTGCGGTAGCCCATTTGCGGCGCATCCGGGGTGCGGGACTCGTTCCTCTCTCATGATAGCGGCGGCTCGTCTCGCCGGGCCGTCCGTTTGGACTGGCCGGGAGAATGCGGGCGCGGCGTCCCAACAACAGGAACTGCCAGACATCCACCGCCATGCAGAAGACCAGCTGCACGACGCCGTCGGCGGCCTGCCTGGATGAATTGCAGAGCAGGCGAGCCGCCTGCGCCAGGACGGAAAACCAAATCAGGCCGCTACCCAAGTTGCCCCTTGCGGCGCGCCCGGCCGGACCCGACAATTGGCGGACATGGCAACCGCACCTTCTCCCCCATTGCCGGCTCGGGCCGCGCCGCCGGACAGCGTCTGGCGGGCGCCGCTCGTACCGGCCGCGTTGGCGTACACCGCCGGCGTCGTGTTCGACCGCTATGCCGCCGTGCCGATCGCCGTCAGCCTGCTCCTGACGGCGGGGGCGATGGTCGGCTGGCTGGTCGCGCGGCTGAGAGGCCGGACGCATCTGCCGCTGGCGTTCCTGGCGCTGGCGGGCGCCGCGTTCGGCGCCGCCTACTACCAGTATCGCCGCGACGTGTACCCGGCCGACGACGTCGGCGAAATCGCCACGGCGGAGCCGCGGCCGGTGGAGATGCGCGGCTTCCTCGACGAGGAGCCGCTGCACACGCCGGAGCGGCCGGACCCGCTGCGCTCCATCGAAGCCGGCGAATCGACGGCGACCGTGCTGCGGGCCACGGCCCTGCGCCGCGGCGACGACTGGACGGAGGTTTCGGGCCGCGTCCATCTGATGATCTCCGGGCCGCCGCTCGACCTGCACGCCGGCGACGAGGTGGAGGTGGTGGGTCGGCTGTCGTCGATCCGCGGCCCGGCCAACCCCGGCGAGGCCGACATGGCCGCGGCGTGGCGCGACAAAGGCGTCCGCGCCGAATTGGTGACGGCGAAGACGGCCGACGGCGTGACGCGGCTGGAGCGCGGCTGGCCGGCGTCGTTCGCCGGGTGGACGGCGGCGGTGCGCGGCTGGGGCCGGCGGACGCTGGCCGACGCGCTGCCGCCGGAGACGGCCGGCACGGCGGCGGCCCTCATCCTGGGCGAAGGTTCCGCCATGACGCAGGCGGAATGGGACCAATTCATCCGCAACGGCGTCGTCCACGCCCTGGCGATCTCCGGCCAGCACCTCATGATTCTGGCGGTCGCGCTGTGGTGGGTTCTGCGGCGATTCGGCGTGCGGCAGCGGCGTGGGGCCGTCGCGGTGGCCGCCTTCGTGCTGGCCTACGCCCTGCTGACGGGAGGCCGGCCGCCGGCCCTGCGCGCCGCCGTCGCCGTCTGCGCCGCCTGCGGCGCGCTGGCCCTGCGCCGCCGCACGCTGCCGGCCAACCTGTTCGCCCTGTCGTGGCTGGCCGTCGCCCTGGTCGATCCGACGGACATTTTCACGCCGGGATGTCAGCTTTCTTTTCTGTCGGTAGCCGTGCTGTACTGGGGCGTCCGGCCGTGGCTGGAGCGCGAGCGTGATCCGCTGCAACGGCTGATTGACGAGGCGAGGCCGGCGTGGTTGCGCTTCCTCCGTGGGCTGGGCGGTTTCATCCTCAAAGGCTACCTCTTTACCCTGGTTATCTGGCTGGCCGTCGCCCCGCTGACGGCGGCGCACTACCACCTCATTTCGCCGATCGGCGTGCTGCTCTGCCCGCCGCTGGTGCTGCTGACGGCCGTGGCCCTGATCGCCGGCTTCCTGCTGCTGACGGCGGCTGCGCTCTGCCCACCGCTGACGGCGGCGTTCGGCCCCGTCGTCCACGGCTGTTTGGCCGTGTGTCATTGGCTTGTCGGCGCGTGCGACGGTTGGCCGGGCGCCCGCTTCTACGTCGGCGACGTACCGGCCTGGTGGCTATGGGTCTTTTATGCCTCTTTCATTGCATTGTTGACCCAGGCGCCGTTGCGGCGGCGCTGGCGCTGGGGCGCGGCGGCGGGGCTGGGCTGGCTGTGCGTGGGGTTGCTGTGCGGCGCCGCCCGCTTCCCGGCGGACGAGCTGCGCTGCACCTTCCTCGCCGTCGGACATGGAGGTTGCACGGTGATCGAGACGCCCGACGGCCGGACGCTGCTTTACGACGCTGGGGCGCTGGGCGGCCCCGACGTGGCGCGGCGGCAGATCGCCCCGTTCCTGTGGCAGCGAGGAATCCACCGCATCGACGAAGTGTTCCTATCCCACGCCGACCTCGACCACTTCAACGGGCTGATCGAAATCTTGGATCGTTTCGCGGTCGGTCAAGTCACCTGTACGCCGAGCTTCGCGGACAAGAACATCGAAGGCGTGCAGGAAACGCACGACGCCTTGCGGGACCACGGCGTGCCGATCCGCATCGTCAAGGCGGGCGACATGCTGAGCGCCGGCGACGTGCGGCTGGAAGTGCTGCACCCGCCGGCGGTGGGGCCGGAGGGTGTCGAGAACGTGCGGAGCCTGGTGCTGGAGCTGCGGCACGCGGACCACACGATCCTCCTGACCGGCGACCTGGAGGGTCCGGGGCTGGAGCGCGTGCTGGGCCTGCCGCGTCGGCCCATTGACGTCTTCCAGGCGCCGCACCACGGCAGCAAGTACGCCAACGTGCCGGAGTTGGCCGACTGGGCGCGTCCGCGCGTCGCCGTGTCGAGCCAGGGGCCGCCGCGCGGGCCGGGCGGCGTGCAGGAGCCGTACACCGCGAAGGGGGCGCGCTTCCTCAGCACCTGGGCCGATGGGGCGGTGACGATTCGCAGCCATTCGACGGGGATCGTGGTGGAGACGTTCATCAGCGGCCAGCGGTTCGTCCTGCGCACCGAGCGCGGGCCGTAAGTCCGGCCCATTGATGCGAGGCGGGCAAGTGAAGGGCTTGAGTTCATACGGTTTTGAAGCACCAGAGTTACTTCCGTGCCGCCTCATGGTAAACTGACGGATGGCCGGGCGGCGCCGCCTGTCGGTCGGGGAGGCATGTTGAGGTTGCCAGGCAAGGAGGGGCTATGCCGCCCTGGGCCGAGGACGCTCTAAAGCTGCTCCTTTCGCAGTTCCCTGTGGTCGCCGTCGCGGCCGGCGTAGGCAGCCTGGTGGCGTGGTACATGGGAAGGCTGCACCGGGATCAGGAGCGAAAGCTTCAGTCGCTGTACGAAGAGATGCCAAACAACTGGAGGCCGAGCGCAAGGAGCGCGAGAGAAAGCTGGAGAAAGCGCACACAGCGGCCATAGAAGGCAGGGACCAAGAGATCGCGCGGATTCTACAGGAGAAGAATGGGGAGATCGCTCGGCTGGTCGCTGACAAAGAAGTTCTCCAAAAGGAAAAGGACTCGTTCCAAAAGCAGTTGCGGGAGGCGCAGAAAAAATGAACGAATTCGTTGTCTCGCTGCTTGGCGCTCTCACCGCCACGGCCGCTGGTTTGGCCGTGGCGTACTGGTGCGCGCGTTGGTTCCGGCTGGAGCAACAGCGGAGTCTGGAGGCCTTCCGGCAGAACATGCGGACCCTTGTGGAAGAGGCGTCGGGCGACGGCCTAGCTTTGCCTGACGAGGTGCAGAAACGGGCTGACGACTACAAGCAGCAGCAATATGGGCGAGAGGAGATTAGCCGCGGCGCCAGAAGGACAGAAAGCCGCCCTGTATGACTTCCTTTACCGGGACGCCAGCCGCGTCGCTTCGTACTACGCCCAACTATTTGAGGGCAGACTTGCCGCATACGAACGCAGCTCAGAAGAGCGGAGTTCCCAGCGGTTCGGGGCGGACGCACGGTTATTTCGCGTTACAGCGGCCTGAACGGAGAAACCTCAAATGAGCGCACCAAAGAATACCGGCAGCAAGATTACCGTCCGCAGGGTCGAACAGGGCAACCGGCAGGGCGGTTGCAACCCCAGAGGGGTGCAAATTCAGTTCAAGGAAACCCCCAACAGCCGGGGCAATCCGAACATGGAGCACCTGCGTGTTCTCTTGGAGGGCAAGGGCTACGAAGTCACGGAAGGGGTTGGGGTGGAAAACACCCCGTTCCTGTGCCTCTGCGTTCTGAAGGGCAAGGGGCAGATTCAGCGGGGTGAAGTGCTGGCCGTGCTTGGGGAAGACCCCGAGATTGACCTTCCCGCTGTGGATCAGCCCGAAGGTACACCGGGCGAGTAGAAGGCCCCAGCCGGGGCCGGGCGCAAAGGAAAGGCCGGGGCTTGCCCCGACCTTTCCTGCGTTTCTGGTGCTTCCTGCTGCTTAGGAAGCTCGGTTGGTCATCTTGCGCCACGTCCCGATGTTCGGGCCGTTCGCCGGGCTGATGGTGTCTACGTTGTTGACCCCGAAGGCCTTTTCGGAGGCTTCCTTGCAGTCCTTCTTCCATCGCTCTTTCTGCTCAACCGAGCGGTAGGCGGGTTCGACGGGGTGCGTCACTTCCGCTTCGATTTCCGAAGCGGTCAGAGGGCTTTGGCCGCTCCGCAGAATCAGGTTGTTGGTGTAGTCCCTAAGCGCCCAGCTTTCTTCTTCCCCGAGCGTCTTGGAGTAGTGAACGTGGCGCTTGCCCAAGTACCGCTCCAGTGCCACCAGAGCAACTTGGCAGGTGCCGTGCTGCTCAAACGGGATGGCCACAGGCATTGCGTTGACCGGCATGAGTTCCCCTTTCGCTGGAACAAGGTGATGCTGCTTGAACTGCTCTTTTGTTCAGATTCCGGTTCTCCATCCTTGCTGTCTACGATCATCATACGCATAATGAGCGGTATGGGAATAGGTCTGCGCATGATTTTCAAGAAAAAGTTTTAGCCGGAACGAAGAAGGCCCTGTCCCTGTTCGGGGCAGGGCCTTCTTCATTGGTCTCTCGCCGCCGGGAGAAGGCGGAACAGCTGCGCGAAAGCCCGTACCACCGGCCGCCTCACTCCAAGGACGGGTTCGTCGCCGTCACCCGTTTCGCGCCCGTCGCCGCCACGGCCCTGGATTCGATTCCGGCCGCTCGCTAAGGAGCAACGTCATGGACCCGCGCGTCGAACGCACCCAACAGCTCTTCGGGGAGGTCGAGGCCCTCCGCCCAAAGGGCGTTTACCCCGCCGCTCTGCCGCAGCTGCTGGAAATGGCGCGGCTGCACGAAGAGCGCGCCGTGGAACTGCTGGAGGCCCACGACCCGGACGGCTGGACGGATTTGTACGCGGCCGTCACCGCCTGGGGCGAGGCGCGGCGCCGCCCCGAGGCCGACCGGGTTCTGAACGCCGGGTGCCGATTCGCCGCCCCGTTGGGGCCGACAGGAGCCGGCGTCGAGAAGGAGCTGCGCCAGCTCGCGGCCTGGCTGGATTCGTTGCCGCCTGCCCCCGCCGTCCCCGCCCCCGACGGGGCGGGGACCTTGGCCGAACCCGTCCGCGAGTGACAGGCCTATTCTCGCCCTTGCAGCATCGCCGTCTGACCGAAAACAAGTTGCCCGCACCCCCTCGCACCCTTTACCATACATTCCGTTCCATCACGACAGACCGACGCGGGGGTGCGCCTATGCTGGTCGGACAGCAACTTGGGCCGTTCCAGATCGACAAGGAGCTAGGCGCCGGCGCGATGGGCGCCGTCTACCGCGCCCGCTACGTCAAGCCCGACCAGACCGTCCTGGTCGTCGCCATCAAGGTCATGGCCCCCGGACTCGGCGACAACAACCCCGGCTCCGTCGCGCGCTTCGAGCGCGAGGCCGACATCCTCAAAAAGCTCAACCACCCCAACATCGTCCGGCTCTACGCGCGCGGCAAGTTCCAGGGCACGCGCTACTACGCCATGGAATACGTCAAAGGCGAATCGCTCGACCACGTCATGGCCCGCCGCGGTCGCATGAGCTGGGAAGAAGTCGTCGATCTCGGCCGCCAGCTCTGCGACGGCCTGCAGCACGCCCACGAGGCCGGCGTCGTCCACCGTGACCTCAAGCCGTCCAACCTCATGGTCCTGGCCGACAACACCCTCAAGCTCACCGACTTCGGCATCGCCAAGGACCTCGACGTCACCGCCCTGACCTCCGCCAACTGCACCGTCGGCACCGCGTCGTACATGTCGCCGGAGCAGTGCAAGGGCGAACGCGACATCACCAACAAATCCGACCTCTATTCTCTTGGCGTCGTCTTCTACGAGCTGATTACGGGCAAGAAGCCGTTCAACGCCGAGAACGCGATGGACATGTTCCTCATGCACGTCCAGGGCAAGTTCGAGCGGCCGTCGCGCCTGGTGCTGGACATCCCGGTGTGGCTGGACAACCTGATCTGCCAGATGCTGGAGAAGAAGCCGGACCAGCGGCCGCTCAACGCCAAGATGGTGTCCGACGTGCTGGGCAGCATTCAGGAGAAGGTCGAGGCGCAGCAGAGCGCCGGCGCCGACGCCGTGCGCGGCCGCATGATCGACCGGGCGCACGGTACGCGCAACCCCGACCAGGAGGACAAGGACGCGGCCCGCGCTCTGATGGGCAAGAAGGGCAAGCGCAAGAAGCGGAAGGAGAAGGCGTGGTACAGCCGCGTCTGGTTCCAGGCGGCCGGCATCTTGGCGGTGCTGGCCCTGATCGCCGGCGTGCTGTTCGTCGTCCTGCAACCGCCGGACCCCCATTCGCTGTACGTTCACGCCAAGAAGCTGATGGAGTCGTCGAAAGCGGAGGACCATGACAAGGCCAACGCCGAGGACGGTCCCATCGCCAACTACCTCAACCACTACGCCAGCCTCCAGAACGACGAGACGAAACAACTCCTCGCCTGGCGACAGCAGTACGCCGTGGAGCAGGACGAGGCGATGTTGCAGGACCTCGTGGGCGGACGGCGGATCTTCAAGGACGATCCCAACGCGGCGCCGAAGGAGAAGGCGCTGGCGGCGGCGAAGGCGGAAGAGAGCGGCGACGTGGCCGGGGCCATTCGGCTGTGGCAGGACATGAAAGAGAAGTACGTCGCCGGAGCCGGTCACGAAGACTGGGGCGTCCTGGCCGACGCCCACCGGACTTCGCTGCTCAATCCGGAAAAGTTGTACGGGCAGGCAAAGAAGCTCATGGAATCGTCGAAGTCGGAAGACCATGAAAAGGCCTGCGGCGATTCCGGGCCGATCAAAACGTACCTCGAACATTTCGCCAGCCGGCCGAGCGACCAGACGAGACAAGTGCTGGCCTGGAAAAAGCAGTGCGCGGCGGAGCAATCGGTGAACCACGACAAGCCGAATCCGTGATCGCGGCGAGAGCGAGCCGGGCCGGTCGTTGACAATGCGCCCACCCCCGCACTATAACCCTGTCACCGGCGGCCCCGCACCAGGAGCGCAGGTCGCGCCTCACGTCCCGCTCGACCGGGTTCGCCCGGCGGAGGTGGCATCATGGGTCGGTTGCACGGATGGGCCGTCTGCTGCGTGGTCGCGGCCGCGGCGCTGGCGGCGGCGCGGGCCGACGACGATTGGACCGGCAAGCGCGTCATGACCAGGAAGTCGGGCCAAAAAATCACCACCACGGACGAGAGCGGCCGCGATGTGGACGTCGCCGTCCTCGACGAAATGGTCTACACCGTCGAGGAAGCCAAGGGCAAGTTCATCAAGCTCCGCCAGCGCGGCGTCGCCGGGTGGATCGCCCGCGACGACCTCGTGCGCATCGAGGACGCCGTCGATTACTTCACCGACGAGATCCGCAATAACCCCAATAACGACTCCAATTACGGCAACCGCGCCTGGCGCGCAAGGAGAAGGGCGACCTCGACGCCGCCATCAAGGACCTCAACGACGCCATCCGCCTCAACCCGCAGGAGGCGGCCTGGTTCGTGAACCGCGGCGCCGTGTGGCACGCCAAGAAGGACTACGACAAGGCCATCGCCGACTACGGGGCGGCCCTCAAGCTCGAACCCAACTACGCCATCGCCTACAACGACCGCGGCAACTCCTGGTACGCCAAGCAGGACTACGACAAGGCCATCGCCGACTTCACCGATGCGCTCCGCATCGACCCCAAGTACCCCCTCGCCTTCCGCAACCGCGGCGACGCCTGGTATCAGAAGCGCGAGTACGACAAGGCCCTCGACGACCTCGACCAGGCCGTCCAGCTCGACCCCACAGACCGCGACGCCTACATCGACCGCGGCAACGCCTGGCTCGGCAAGAAGGAGTACGGCAAGGCGATCGGCGACTACGGCGAGGCCCTGAAGCTCGACCCCCGCGACGCGACCGCCCTTCGCAACCGCGGCCTGGCCCACTACGACCAGAAGGATTACGACAAGGCCATCGACGACTACACCGAGGCCGTCAAGATCGACCCGCAGAACGCCTTCTCCTTCAACGACCGCGGCAACGCCTGGCTCGGCAAGAAGGAATACGACAAGGCGGTCGCCGACTATAGCGCGGCCGTCAAGATCGACCCGCAATTCGTCATCGCCTGGACCAACCGCGGCCTGGCCCGGCACAACAAGGGCGAGTACGACAAGGCCATCGAGGACTTCGACCAGGCGCTGAAAATCGATCCCAAGGACGCCGCGGCCCACAAGAACCGCGGCAACGCCTGGCTGGCCAAGCAGCAGTACGACAAGGCCATCGACGACTACAACGAGGCGATCCAGTGCGACCCGAAGGACGCCAACGCCTGGACCGACCGCGGCCTGGCCTGGTACTCCAAGCAGGAGTACGACAAGGCCATCGACGACTTCGGCAAGGCGATCGAGCGGAACCCAGGCTCCGCTCTGCCCTTCGTCCACCGCGGCCTCGCCTGGTATCACATGAAAGAGTACGACAAGGCCGTCGCCGACTGCGACGAGGCGATCCGGCTCAGCCCCCGTTACGGCGACGCCTACGTCAGCCGCGGCCTCGTCTGGTACGACCAGAAGGAATACGACAAGGCGCTCGACGACTACAGCGAGGCCATCAAGATCAACCCCAAGGATTCGATCGCCTGGAACGACCGGGGCCTGACCTGGAAGGATAAAGGGGAACTGGACAAGGCGATCGACGACCTGAACGAGTCGATCCGGCTCGATCCGAAGAACGTGCTGGCCTGGAACAACCGCGGCGTGACGTGGAAGGACAAGGGCGACTACGACAAGGCGATCGACGACTTGACCGAGGCGCTGCGGCTCAGCCCCGATTACGGCCGGGCGCTCCACAACCGGGCCGAAACCTGGAAGGCCAAGAAGGAATACGCCAAGGCCGCGGCCGACTATGACGCGGTCGTCCGAACCAGCCCGTCGGACGCCCAAGCCCTCGACGGCCGGGCGTGGCTGCTGGCCGCCTGCCCCGACGAGAAGGTTCGCGACGGGGCGAAGGCGGTGGAGTCGGCGAAGAAGGCCTGCGAATTGACCGCCTACAAGAATCCCGATTATCTCGCCACGCTGGCGGCCGCCTGCGCCGAGGCCGGCGACTTCGACGGGGCCGTCAAGTGGCAGGGCAAGGCGCTGGACTTCCCCGACTTCGAGAAACGCAGCGGCGACGCCGCCCGCAAGCGGCTGGAGCAATACCAGGACCAGAAGCCGTTTCACGAGCCGAAGTGATCGGCGCATTGCGGCGCTCGCCGTTGTGTTCGGATCGGGTTCGCCCGGTGGAGGCAGCATCATGGAACGGTTGCAAGGATGGGCGGTCTGCTGCGTGGTCGCCGCCGCGGCGCTGGCGGCGGCGCCGGCGCGAGCCGACGACGCCTGGGCCGGCAAGCGCGTCATGACCAAGAAGGCGGGCGCGAAGATCACCGCCACGGACGAGAACGGCCGCATCGTGGACGTGGCCGTTCTCGATGAAATGGTCTACACGGTGGAGGAAGAAAGAGGGATTTTGTTGGTCCAGCTGCGTCAGCGCGGCGTGGTCGGCTGGATTGGCCGGGACGAACTCGTGCGGGTGGAGGACGCCGTCGATTTCTTCACCGACCGCATCCACCTGAACGACAAGGACGATTACGCCTGGGCCACGCGCGGCTGGGCCTGGAAGGAGCGCGGCGAGCTGGACATCGCGTTGAAGGACTACGACGAGGCCATTCGTCTTAATCCGCAGTCGGCGGCGTGGCGCGTCGATCGGGGGCTGGTCTGGTTCGCCAAGCAGGACTACGACAAGGCGCTGGCCGACTTCGACGCGGCCCTCAAGCTCGACCCGAAGGACGCCGTCGCCTGGGACAACCGGGGCAACGTCTATTTCGCCCGCCAGGAGTTCGACAAGGCCATCGACGACTACGGCCAGGCCCTGAAACTCGACCCCAGGTACATGGAGGCCTTCGTCAGCCGCGGCAACTGCTGGTACGGCAAGAAGGACTATGACAAAGCGATCGACGACTGCAACGAGGCGGTCCGCCTCGACCCGCGCTGCGCGATCGCGTTCCACAACCGGGGCAACGCCCGGGCCGGCAAGGGGGACTACGACAAGGCGACGGCCGACTGCACCGAGGCCATTCGGCTCGACCCCAACTACGCCGCCGCCTACGCCAGCCGGGCCTGGGCGTGGCGCCAGAAGGGCGAGTACGACAAGGCGATCGCCGACGACACAGACGCCCTCCGCCTCGACCCGAAGAACGTCCAGGCGTTCCGCAACCGCGCCCTCGCCTGGCGGGCGAAGAAGGATTACGACAAGTCCATCGCCGACCTGGACGAGGCGATCCGGCTCGATCCCAACGACGCGCCGACGTTCCACGACCGGGCTGTGGCATGGTCGGCGAAGCGGGAGTACGCCCGGGCCATGACGGACAATCAGGAGGCGCTGCGCCTCGACCCCGACTGCACCGACGCCCTCAACGCGACGGCGTGGCTGCTGGCGACCAGTCCCGACGACAAGATGCGCGACGGCAAGAAGGCGGTGGAGGCGGCTCGGCGGGCGTGCGAGCTGGCGGAGTGGAAGGACCCGAAGCGCCTGGACACGCTGGCGGCGGCCTACGCCGAGGCGGGCGACTTCGACGAGGCGGTGAAATGGGAGAAAAAGGCGCTGGAATCGCCGGAATTCGAGAAGTCGGCGGGCGACCGGGTGCGGGCGCGGCTGCAGATGTACCAGGCCAAGGAGCCGTTCCGGCTGGAGAAGTGATGGGATGAAGTGGGGTACAGCGACTGGCGCCGGCCGTCAACGCGTTCCCGGAACGCCGTCTTCCGACGACGCTTCCCCCCGTTCGTAACACGCCCGGTGAATCGGCCTGCCCTCCTTGCGGAATTTGCGCTCGAAATCTACCCGTTAAATCCGCCTTTCAACCGGGTTGAAACCAGCTGTTTTTCAGGGCTTTGCGGAGTGTACCCGGTTGGAAGGCGGATGAAAAGCGGGTAAAATCGGGACGGCAACGTAACAGGTCGCGTAACACCCGCGGCGTGGACGCAGGCGACCGATCCGCGGGCCGCCTGTGTGGGACGCCGCCGGCCGGATAGAATAGGGGTGATCCTTTGGCCGTGCGCCGCCGAGCCGTCCTCAGAACCGGGGAGGCGGCGCCGGCCGTTCTGAGAAAGGAACCGCTCAAATGTCTACAGAACTCGGGGCCGCCTACGTCGCGCTCCGCGCGGCCGCTCAACCGCAGGTCTATCCTGACAATCCCTACCTGGCGCAGTCGTGGCGGGATGTGCAGTGCTTATTAGCTCAGCCCGATCCTGACATTGACGACCAGGCGGGCCGATGGGTCGTGGACCTGGATACCGGCGACATCTTGGACACGGGCGACATCGCGCCGGAACACGTCGCCCTCCCGCCAGAACCGCTGTCGGCTTCCCGCGCCGCCTTGCCGGACAAAGCACCGCCGCCCCAGGTCAAGAGGCTGTGGTCGAAAGCCGAGGCCGAGGTTTGCGTGCGTGAGTACCTTCATAGGCACCGGACCCGCGCCGCAAAAGGCAAGCTGAGCATCCGAGAAGTCGTCAAAAAGACCGGGGTGCCGCTGAGTTCCGTTCAGCAAACCGCCGCCTGGCGAGCGCTTCAGGAAGAGCTGCAAAAGAAAGGGTTGTCCAGGCGACCGCGACGACAAAAAGCGCAGGCGTTCACGGCCAAGATAGATTCGGCCGTTGAGGATGTCCGGCTACAGGAGCTGACAAGGGAGCAAGCAGCCGATTACGAACCGTCGCCCCTGGACAAAGGCCGCCGTGGTACGGTTCGTGTCCGGAAAAAGTTCTGAACACTCTTGGCGTGTTCACTGAACACTCAGCGCTCATTTCCGCTGGGAAAAGCCGCGTCATTCCGTTACCGTCTCTGAACACCTTGCTTAGGCCGGAAGGGCAATCCTCCTCGACCTAAGTGAGGTGTTCTCATGCTTGCAGCGTCGCCTGTCCGCCTTGTAACCGCGGCCGAGATCGCCGCGCGTCTGGGACAGCCGCCGCGGCGCGTCCAGTGGATTCTGGCGACTCGCCCGCACATCCGGCCCGCCGCCCGTGCTGGGACCGTCCGCGTCTACTCCACCGCAGCTATCGCGCAGGTTCAAGACGAGGTTGACCGCATTGACATGCGGCGGAAGGGAGCCGACCATGCCGCGCACTAAGCTCCCCGCCGATCCCGCGACCGCTTCCGTCGTCCACGTCATCGAGGCCACAGGCATCTACACGGCGGAAACCTTCAGCCGCATTTTCGGCCTGCGGCCTTCATCCTTGCGCCGCGAGGTCAGGGAGCAGCGCTTGAAAGTGCATAAAAGGTGCGGCAAGTATTTCATACTCGGCGAGGATGTTTTGGCGTGGCTAAGGTCAGGCGAGCTGCCGCAACGCCGGCCCGCAACCGCGAGCAACGGCGGTATGCAAGGTCAATAAAAGCTGACGGCCGAAGCAGTTTGGGGCGGGCGCAGTCGCGGCGCAGGGTTGACGCCCCTCGCGCCTCCGGCGCAGCCTCCGGGCCGCTCCACCCACCAAAAGCGAAACGCCCGGCCGTTGATGCCGGGCGCGTCGCGGAAGCAGGGTTGACGCCCGTGAGGAAGTTTACCAGCTATGAGCGCGAGTAGCAATCCGCCCCCGAACGCCGCCGTCATCGTGGAGCGCCTGTCGGCCTTGCTGGCCGCCGGCGGCGCGGCCGCACTGTTCGCCGACCGGCCGCTGCTGCAAGACCTCGCCCGCATGGCCGACGCCGACCCCACTGGCTTCGCGGCCGTGCGCCGAACCTCAAAGGCAAGGTGTCGCAGCACGACCTCGACGCCGCCCTCAAGCCTCTGCGTCGCCAACAGGCCCGGCAGCGCACCACCGACCCTTCTGGCCGAAGCCGGATACCGCGTCGAGGGCGGCCGTCTCTGCCGCGAACACGCCACCCGGGACGGGGGGGCGGCGCTGACGCCATTGTGCAACTTCACCGCTCGCATAACCGAGGCCGTCGTGCGCGACGACGGCGCCGAGCAAACGGCCCTGTTCACCGTGGCCGGCTCACTGGCCGGCGGCCGCGAGTTGCCCCCCGTGCAAGTGCCCGCGGCGGACTTCGGCGGAATGGGGTGGGTCACGACCGCCTGGCACGGCGAGGCCGTCGTCTACGCCGGTCAGGGGACGCGCGACCACCTGCGCACCGCCATCGAACTCCTCTCCCCCGACCGCACACGGCGAACCGTCTACGCGCACACGGGTTGGCGGCGGGTCGGCGACGCCTGGCTTTACCTTCATGCGGCAGGCGCGATCGGGGCGGACGGCCCGGCCGCCGGCGTCGAGGTTTACCCGCCGGAGGCTCTGGCCGGGTTCCGCCTGCCGGACCCGCCGGACGGCGAGGCGCGGGCCGCGGCCGTCCGCGCGAGCCTGGCGCTTCTGGACGGCTTGGCACCCGACCGCATCGTCTTGCCGCTGCTGGGGGCCGTTTATCGGGCCGCCCTCGGAGACGCCCCCGGCCCCATCGACCTTTCCCTGCACCTGGCCGGCCCGCACGGCGTCGGCAAGAGTGAACTGTCGGCCCTGTGTCAGCAGCATTTCGGCGCCGGTTTGGACGCCCGACACTTGCCCGGAAGCTGGTCCTCAACAGCGAACGCGACGGAGGGGCTGGCGTTCGCCGCCAAGGACGCCCTGCTCGTAGTCGATGACTACGCGCCGCGCGGCGCGGCCGGCGACCGGCAGCGGCTGGAACGCGACGCCGACCGGCTGCTGCGGGCGCAGGGCAACAAAGCCGGACGCCTGCGCATGCGCTCCGACGGCACCCTGCGCCCGCCGCGGCCGCCCCGCGGGCTGTTCCTTTCGACCGGAGAGGACACGCCGCCGAGTCAGTCGCTCCGCGGCCGGCTGCTGATCCTGGAAGTCGCGCCCGGCGATGTGCCGCTGGCCCGGCTGACGGCCCACCAGCACGCCGCCGCGGCCGGCCTGTACGCGCAGGCCCTCGCCGCCTTCGTCCGATGGGTCGCGCCTTGGTACGGCGAGGCGGTCGGCCGCCTGGCCGCCGAGCGCGAGAAGCTGCGCGACCGGGCGACTACCGGCGTGGGGTCGGCGCGGCACGCCGGGGATCGTTGCCGATCTGGCCCTTGGGCTTAAATGCTTTCTCGACTTCGCCGTGGCCGCCGGCGCCCTGACGGACGCGGATCGGGACGCCCTGGCGCACCGCGGCTGGCAGTCGTTGCAGCAGGCCGCGGCGGCGCAGGCGAAACACGTCGGGGCCGCCGAACCGGCGGCCCACTTCTTGCGCATGCTGACGGCGGCCGTGGCGTCGGGCCGGGCGCACGTCGCCGGCCCCGACGGGCAGACGCCGGCGGCACCCGAGGCCTGGGGCTGGCGGGAATGCGCCTTCCGCGCGCAGGGGGGTGCGGACACGGAACCGAGGTGGCTGGCCCAAGGCCGGCGCGTCGGCTGGGTGGATGGGGCCGACCTCTACCTGGAGCCGGAAGCGAGCTACGCGGCCGCGCAGGAGTTGGCCCGCGACCAGGGCGACGGGATGCCCGTCTCCGCGCAGACGCTGCGGAAGCGCCTCCACGAGCGCGGGCTGCTGGCGAGCGTGGACCGGGAGCGGGAAGTGCTGAAGGTTCGGCGGACCCTGGAGAGCCGGCGGCGCGAAGTGCTGCATCTGCGGGCGGCTTCCCTGTCCGCTGAAAAACCCGACCATCCCGACCACCACGGCCCAAACCCCGAAGAAAATGGTCGGGTTGGCGGTCGGGTCGCTGGTCAGGTTGCACCCGAGGCGACCGGCGACCCGACCACGGAACCCGACCGGAACACAGCGGAAAACGGCCAAGTGGTCGGGTTGGTCGGGTCGGATACGGGGGTAGAGGCCCCCGCCGCGGAGCCAAACACGCCAGGGCCGCACGGCAAGCGGCGGAGGGGCGCGCTGTGACCGCGGCCGTCGAACTGCTGGCCCGCTGCCGCGCCGCCGGCGTCGAGCTGGGCGTCGGGTCCGGCGGTTCCTCCCTGCTCTGGGAGGCCCGCGGCGATCCGCCGGCCGGCATGCTGGTGGACCTGGCGGCGAACAAGGCCGCCGTCCTGGCGCTGATCCGAGGCCCGCACGGGAACTGCGACCAGTGCGGCCGCGCCCTCGACGACAAGCGCCGCTGCCTCCGCTGCTGCGACCGCCCCTGCGTCGATTGCGGCCGGCCTACCGGGATCGCATTCATTCAACGCTGCGTCGCCTGCGGGCATCGCTTCAATGGCAACCGAGGCGATCCGTGGTAGAATCGGCGGATGCCCACAGCCCGTTGCCGGAGTCATACCGATGGCCACGTCGTACTATGCCCCAATGCCGCCGGACGCGCCAGGCGAAGGCTCCGGGGCGGCGACAACCCTTCTGGCACAGCCATGCAATGGCAACACAGTCTTGCAATCGGAGGCCGAACGCCTGCGGGCCGCCGGATACTGCGCGGCCCGACGGAAAAATGACGCGAGTTACTGCCGCGAGCGGGCCGGCGCCTGCGGGTGCCACTGCGGGGCCAAGCTGCGCGGCGAGCGGGCCGGCGGCTTCTGTCCGGCCCACCCGGTTCAGGGCCGGGAGCGCTGCCGGATGCACCGCGGCAACGCGGCCCGCGGCGTCGCGCATCGCGGGTTCCGCGGCAAGGGCCACTCCAAGGACTTGCCGGTGCGGCTGGGTGAGGACTACTGGCTCGCCCAGGACGACGCCGAGCTGCTGTCGCTGCGCGAGGAGGTCGCGCTCGTGCGGGTGCGCGTCTGCGAGCTGCTCCGGCGCCTTGACACCGGCGAGGCGGGCGGCCTGTGGGCGGCGCTGAAGGCCGCCTGGCGGGCGTACCGCACGGTAAGCCCGGACGCGCAGGAGGCGGCTTTGGGCCGGGTCGGGGACCTGATCGACCGCGGGGCCAGCGACGAGGCGGCCTGGAATCAGATATTCCAGGCGATGAAGTTGCACGCCGTTCTGGCGTCCCGGGAGTGGCGGCGGATCAAGGATTTGCAGGAGTGCATGACAAAGCAACAAGCCCTGGCGCTGATAACAGCGATCGGGCTGCTGGTGCGGGACAACGTCAAGGATGAAACGGCGTTGCGGGCCATCGCAGACGGCATCAAGCGGCTGGTCGGCCGCGACCCTCAGAGCGGCGACAGCTGACGCGAGGCGCGGGGTCCATTCCTGGAACCCGCGCCTGGCGACCCGAAGCTGTCGCGTGCCGGCCGACTTTGGCGACTTTTCCTTCTTTTTTCTGGCTTTCCCAAAATCTCCTGCTACCCTCAAACCTCGTTCCTTACACCGACCCGGGGTGCTGACCGTCGCCTTGATTCGTTCACTGCGACGGACACCCACCCATGCCGAAGGAGATGGACCGTGAACCGTGCGACTCTGGTGCTGGCGGCGCTGGTCCTGCTGTTCGGTAGCGTCGGGCAGGCGAAGGCAGGTTTTCTCACCCTGAACGACCCTTCGGCCACGGGCGGCACATATGCCACCGGCATCAGCGGTAACAACATCGTCGGATATTACTATATACCCGAGCAGGTCGAGACCCACGGTTTCCTGTACAACGGGACGAGCTACGCGACCCTGAATGACCCCGCGGCTCCGTCATACCTGTTTGCCTTGGGCGTCAGCGGTGCCAATATCGTCGGGACATACTACAACGGAACCGGCTACAGTGGTTTCGTCTACGACGGGACGAGCTACGCGACCCTGAATGACCCCCTGGCCACGGGTGAGACGGAGGCCTTTGGCATCAGCGGCGGCAACATAATCGGGACTTACTATGACAGTACCGGAGGACACGGTTTCCTGTACAACGGGACGAGCTACACGACCCTGAATGACCCCTTGGGCACGAACGGTACTTTTGCCAACGCAATCAGCGGCATAAACGTCGTCGGCTACTACGATGATGCGAATGGCGTCTCGCACGGTTTCGTGTACAACGGGACGAGCTACACAACCTTGGATGACCCCTTGGGTACGAACAGCACGCGAGCCTTGGGGATAAGCGGTAGCACTATCGTCGGGACCTACGTTGACGGTAATGGCATCTCACACGGTTTCGTCTACGATGGGACGAGCTACACGACCCTGGATGACCCCTTGGGCACGTTCGGAACGCAGGCGACTGGCATTGATGGCAGCAGTATCGTTGGGTATTACCAGGACGGAAGCGGAACCCACGGCTTCCTATACCAGCCCAACGTGGCTCCCGTTCCCGAACCCTCAACCCTTAGCCTACTCGGCATCGGTGCTGTCAGCTTGCTCGGCTACACCTGGCGGCGCCACTCCGCCCGCGTCAGCCGGCGTCGGTCGGCATAAGGGCCGGGCAGAAAGCACCCTCTCGCATCTCGCAGGGTGAATGCCCCCGAGGGGGCGGGCGGGCGCTTCCCGCCTGCAGTTGCGTCAGCCGGCGTTTCGCCGCGCCCGGTAGTAGCCGCGGACCCAAGCCCGACGCGCCGCCCCCGACAGCAGCCTCTCTGGTGCAACCTCAGTGAGTGAACCCCTTACGGCGAAGGCAAGAGACTGGTACAATCCCCTCTTGCCCGGGACGGCCGGAGTAGCTACCGGCCGACCCGCCCTCCGGCTTGCGTCAGACTCCCAGCGTGGGCCGGAGGGCGGGCGCATCTCGGCAGGGGAGTAAGACCAATGACCTTTACCGGAGACCTCTTCCAACGTGGCACGCTTGTTGCGCCTATGGTCAGCGTGACCTTCTGGGTTCGGCAGCGCGAGTGGGGTGGGCAACTTACCTACCCGCTGGGATGTTGTGTTGAGCCGGACAGCGGCGAGTTGAACCTCCATGACGGCCGGACCTTCATCATCGTCATCAAGGAAAACTTCCCGGCTCACGGTCTGGCTAACTTCTGTGGTTCCGGAGGCCCGCCATGAACTACGATTTGCCTCGTATGACGAACGCCGCTTTCATGACCGTCCTTAGCGTGGCGACGCAGCTTCAAAAGGCCCTTCAGCACCAGAAGGATTTTGACGTGAAGCTAGAAGCCGGGGTAGAGAGCGTCGAGCAGCCTGACGGCACTTTCGATCATCGGCCCGACGGCAGCTGCGAAATCCGCATTTCGATCAAGAAGAAGGCCGATACGTCTTTTCCTTGCCAGACGGCGATCACCGAATCAACCGCCCCCGCCGGCTGTGAGGTCAGTTGCCAATCGGCTCCCGCACCCGTTCGTGGGCAAGACGAATCTTGCCCACGAACCGATTCAAAAGAGTAGGTTGGTAGGCAAAGCCGGCAAAGCCGGCACAGGGAGATGCCCGACCCTCTGGCCCGCCGCCGGTCTTTGCCCCGCGACGCCTCTTCCCCGTTCCGTCGCGTTGCGTCAGCCAACCCGGCGCCGGTAGTAGCTGCGAACCCTCCGCCAGACCCAGGCCAGGACTCGCGCGTCGTCGCATGGGCCGCCGGCCCGCGGGTCCGCCACGGCGTTGCGGTAGCCGCGACGCCTCTCCTCGCGCGTCAACTCATGTCGGTCGGGGTCGGGGCCGGGAAGAAAGCGACCTCTCGCGTCTCGCATGGAGATTGCCCTCCGAACGGGGGGCGGGTGGGCGTCCCGCCCCGCGCCGTGCTGCTCACAGCCGGCCCGCGGCGACAAGGGCCGCGAGGCCGTCGGCGTGCTTGCAATGGCCGTGGGCGCCGTGGCCCTTGCAATCGCACAGGCTGGCGGGGCCGTTGACGTTGACGTGGTAGCCTTCATGCTCCCCCAGCAGCTTGACCAGCTTGAAGCCGCGGCCGAAGTCCGCCGGGATCGTGGTCAGGATGTAGTCATCCGACTTATTGCCGACCGTGATGCGCACCACGCCGGCCGTCTCGGGAGAGGGGCGGACGCACAGGCCGATGGACCGGGCGGGTTTCGGGCGGGGCTTGCGTTGACGGGGGGCGGGGGTTGCGATAGTGGTGTTCATCGTGGACCTCGCTTACTCGGGGTTCGCCGGGGCCGGGGTGTTTGCAGCACCGCCGGCCCACTTCTTTTGAGAGGCGACGCGCCTCTCTACCAAGTAATTCGCCGACGGGACTAGATATTTACGCCTAGTCCTAAAGATTTTGTCTTGACAGCCTAGATTGATATGCCTAGAATAGTGCGGGGGAGAAAGGAGAGGGAGAAATGGAGACGATCGCCATGCCTTTCAGCGACCGATTAAGGGCCTTGCGGACGGAGCGCGGCTTCTCCCAGGAGAAGCTGGCCCGCGCCGCCGACGTGTCCACCGGGACCGTGGCCCGGCTGGAACACGCCGGGCTGGACCCGAGCTGGAGTACCGTCGTCAAGCTGGCCCAAGCCCTGGGAGTCAGCCCGAACGACTTTTTGGACGAAGAGGTGCCGGCCGGAGAACCCGCGACGGCAAACAAACCACGACGGAAAGGGTAGGTGACAGATGCCAGAGAAGCGAGTAACCGTGTGGGTGCAGCAGTTCAAGGACCGCAAGAACCTGATGCTGCAATGGGTGGATCCCCTCACCCGGCGGCGCCGAAGCGAGAGCGCCGAGACGGCCGACCCGGAAGAGGCGGAGCGAAAGCGCGCCGACAAAGAGTACGAGCTGAACCACGGCCTCCATGCGGAGCCGTCGCGGATGACGTGGGAGACGTTCCGCGAGCTGTTCGAGACGGAGTACCTGTCCGGCGCCCGGTGGAACACGCGGCAGGGCTACGGCGACACATTCGACCTGTTCGAGCGCTTGTGCCACCCTGGCAAGCTGGCCTCCATCAACGAGCGCGTGGTGTCCGCCTTCGTCGGGGCGATGCGGAAGGAGCCAACCCGAGGGCGGGACGGCATGATGCCAAGCTCCATTAAGGTCCGGCTGCAATACCTGCGGACGACCTTGCGCTGGGCCGTCGAGCAAAAGCTGCTTCCGTCCTGCCCGAAGTTCCCCAAGATCAAGGTGCCCGAGAAGACGCCGCAGCCGATCCCCGCGGAGGCGTTTGAGAAGATGCTGGAGAAGGCCAGCACGCCCGAAATGCGGGCCTACCTGCTGTGCGGCTGGCTGGCGGGCCTGCGCCTCTCCGAGGCGTACCTGCTGGAGTGGGAGGAGACGGACGAAGCGGCCTACATCGACTTCGCCCGTAACCGCGTCGTCCTGCCGGCGGAGATCGTGAAGGCGGTCAAGGACCAGTGGGTGCCCCTCGACCCGGCGCTGAAGTCGGAGCTCGCTGGCCCTGCCGCGGCACGGTCGCAAGGTCTTCCGGTTCATCAGCCGTCGCACGGGCCGGCCCCTGGCGTCGGAGGCCGTGTCCGATCGCGTCGCGGCCCTTGCGAAGAAAGCCGGCGTCCGCCTGACCATGCACAGCCTGCGGAAGGGGTTCGGGTGTCGGTATGCCGGGAAGGTTCCTGCCCAAGTGCTGCAAAAGCTGATGCGCCACCGGAACATCAAGACCACGATGGACTACTACGTCAACGTGGACGCGGCGGTGGAAGAGGCCGTCCTGGGGCCTCAACGTAACAGTTCACGTAACACCCAGCTTCACGCCCCGGAACACTTCTCCGATGCCGCCGACGCAACCCTTTACGGCGACGACACTTCCCTTCGCTCGTAACACGCCCGCCAGATCGGCCTGCCCTCCTTGCGGAATTTGCGCTCGAAATTGGTGAGGTAATCGAGGTCGTGGCGCGGGTCGTCCGGCTGCGGCGGCGGCGTGGGGCGCAGCGATGGCTGCGCCGCCAGCAGGCCGACCGCCATTTGGAAGTAGTCTTCCACGTCGCTGACGAAGTGCAGGCGGCCGCCCGGCCGCAGCACCCGGCCGCACTCGGCCGCGAATTCCGGCGTGAACAGCCGGCGCTTGTGATGCCGTTTCTTCCACCACGGATCGGGGAAATAGACGTGCAGCGCCTGGAGCGACGCCGCACGGACGCGGTCGCGCAGGAGCGCCAGGCCGTCGCCGCAGGCCACGCGCACGTTGCCCAGGCCGCGCTTCGCCAGGCGCGTGGCCGTGAAAAGCTGGTACTTGCGGACGATCTCGACGCCGGCGAAGCTCACGTCGGGCCTGGCTTGCCCGGCGGTCAGCAGAAACAGGCCCTTGCCGAAGCCGATCTCGATTTCGACGGGACGGTCGGCGCCGAACACGGCGGCCCAGTCGAAGGCGGCCGGCGGGTCGGGCAGCTCCAGCAGGTAGGGGGCCAGCTCCTCCGGCGACAGGCGGGGACCGCGGCGCACGCTCATGACTCCCCGCCGTCGGCGTCAGCCGCGCCGGACTGGCGCGACATCGGCACGCCGATGATGTCGCCGTGGAAGACCATGACCGGGCCGACGAAGCCCTGCACGTTGAACACCGTCTTGCGGCGGTGGAGCTTCACACCCTTGGCCACCAGCACGAGACGGTCGCCAGGTTGCACCTGACGGCGAAAGCGCACGTTCTCCATGCCGCCGAAGCCGATGAAGTCGCCCTGCAACAGCCCGGCCTTGTGGCAGAAAAACGAACAGAGCTGCGCCGCCGCCTCGCACATCAGCACGCCGGGCATCAGCGGGTGGCCGGGCATGTGGCCGCGGACCCAGAACTCGTCGGCCGATACGTCCTTGTAGCCGACGATCAGGTGCTGGTCCGGGTCGAGGTGGACAATGGCTGTCAACTGCTCCATCTCGAAGCGCTGCGGATTGTAGCGGTGGATCTCCTCCCGGTCGGCCACGACGCGGCCGAAGTCCAGTTGCGATGCGTCGAACAGCGCTACAGGAGGCATGGCCCACTCCATGGGGGATTGGCGGAAGACGCGGGCGCACGCCCCCGGCCGGTCGGGATCGGCCGGCGGGACGGTTTTCTGAAAGTGTAGCGAAAGCCGGGGCGAAAGTCTCACGGACGCACGTCCATTCGGACGAATCCGCCGCGCGTCCGCAAGCCCCTGGCGTAGTCCTCGCGGACGTGATAGCCTACACCCCGAAGCTGCATGATCGCGGAGGAGGCGTGGACCGATGACCCCTCGACCCTGGCCGCCGGTGCGAAGCGTCCTGCGCCGCGCGGCGGCCCTGCTGGCCCTGGCGCTGGTCGTCTGCGCGGGCTGCTCCGCCGACCCGGCGGCGCCGGAGGTGGTCTGGGGCAAGCAGGGCGTCCAGGACGGCGACCTGTCCCGGCCGCGCACCATCGCCATCGACTCCCACGACCGCCTTTACATCGTCGATTTCACCGCCCGCATCCAGGTCTACGACCGCGACGGCAATTATCTCGGCAAGACGTGGTCCACGCCCGACTACCGCAACGGCCGGCCCAGCGGCCTCAGCATCGACTGCGACGACAACCTCATCTGCTCCGATTCGCACTACCACATCATTCGCATCTATTCGCCGGAGGGCAAGGAGCTGCGCGATCTCGGCGGCGAGGCCGGCAGCGGTCCCGGACAATTGGGATACGTCAGCGACGTGGTTCAGGACTCCGACCGCTATTATTACGTCGCCGAGTTCGGCGAGAACTATCGCATCACCAAGCTGGATCCTTACGGCAAATTCGTCAAGTGCTGGGGGTCGGAAGGCTCGGGGCCGGGTCAGCTCTCCCGCGCCGCGCCTGGCGCTCGGTCCCAAGGACGGCTATCTCTACGTGGCCGACGCGGTGAACGACCGCATCGAAGTCTTCACCCGCGACGGCGATTTCGTGCGCGTCTGGGGCGAGCCGGGCAAGGGGCCGGGGCAGATGAAATACCCATACGATCTGGCATTCGACAAAAACGGCGACCTGTACGTCGTCGAGTTCGGCAACGACCGCGTGCAGAAGTTCACCGCGGAGGGGAAGCCGCTCGGCACGTGGGGCGGTTCGGGCCGCGAGCCGGGCCGGCTCAATCGGCCGTGGGCCTTGGCCGTGGACAGCCGCGGCGCCGTTCACGTCGTGGACACGGAGAACCATCGGGTGCAGCGCGTCGCGCCCTGGTAACGGAAAGGCCCCATGAAGACCGCCCTGGATATCCTCGCCGGGCACTGGCTGGCGTTCGGATTCATCGGCGCGGCCCTCGTCGCGTTCCTTCTGGTTTTCCTGAACCGCCGCCGGTTGGGCCGCTGGTTCCGGGCCGCCGTTTTGGCCTGCGCCGGCCTGGCCCTGCCGGGCGTCGGCGCCGTCGCGCTGACGGACCTCCTGGCGGCGGCGCCGGTCTATCTCGGCTGGGGTCTGTGGCTCCTCTTGGCCGGCGCCACGGTGTTTTTCGTCCTGGTGGTGCTGTTGCTGCTGACCGGCTGGTGGTCGAAGTGGGCGGCGCTGGCCGCCGGCGGCGTCGCTCTGCTCGGCTTCGGCGGCTGGGCGCTCGATCCGACGGGGGCGGCGCTCGCCGATTGGTTCACGACTCTCACCACTGTCGAGTTCGTCCATCCGTTGTGGCTGTTTTTGCTGCTTCTGGCGCCGCTGGCGGTGCTGATCGCCTGGCGGCCGCTGTTCCACTTCGAGTCGGCGCGGCCCTGGGTCGCGGCGGCGCTGCGCACCCTGGGGATCGTGCTGCTGGCCCTCGCCCTGGCCGAGCCGAAGGTCCGGCAGGCCGGCGAGCACGTCACGGTCCTGTTCGTCGTCGATCGCTCGCTGAGCGTTCCGACGCAGTACGAGGTCGAGGGCAAGGGAGACAAAAAGGCGCTGGTGGACCTGCGCCAGAAGCGCATCCTGCGCTTCCTCAACGACGCCGTCGCCCGCCGCAACGACCTGGGCCACCCGCGCGACCGGGCCGGCCTGATCGTCTTCGGCAAGCAGCCGCGCCTGGAGCTGCCGCCCAACGACGCGCCGCGTTTCAACCTCCCCGAAGTCCCGGCCGCGCACGACGGCAACTACACCGACATCGGCGCCGCCATCAAGATGGCCCTCGCCTCCTTCCCCGAGGACACCGCCAAGCGCATCGTCCTGCTCAGCGACGGCAACGAGAACCGCGGCGACGCCGAGGAGCAGGCCCGGCTCGCCCGGTCGATGAGCGTGCAGATCGACGTCGTGCCGCTGGCGGCCAGGCAGCGCAACGAGGAGGAAGTGCTGGTCGAGCGCGTCCAGGCCCCGCCGCTCACGGAGCAGGGGGCGAAGGTGCCCGTGCGCGTCCTGATCCGCAGCTACAACCCCCGCCGCGTCGGCGGCACGCTGACCCTGCGCAAGATCACCGAGGACGGAACCACGACCGTGGGCGAGCTGAAGGTCGGCGAGTGGGACGACGACAAGAAGCAGTACAAGGTCGCCCCGCTGGAGTACGGACTCAACCCCTTCTCCTTCCCCCAGCCGGTCGGCCAGGAGCAGCGGTCGTACACCTACGAGGCGGAGTTCCAGCCGGAGTGGTACGAGGACGCTTCCGGCGCCCGCCACGACGGCAAGCCGCCAGGCGACCGGCCGGAGAACAACAAGGCGTCGGCCCACGTCGTCGCCCGCGGCCGGCGCCGCATCCTTATCCTGGAGGGCAAGGAGGGCGAGCAGCAGCGGCTCGAAAGCGCCCTGACCGCGGCCGGCGAATCCAAGTTCGTGGTCGCGCGCAAGCCGGTCGGCGTCCTCAACGGCTACAAGACCAACGGCGAGCTGGGGACGTTCCTGAGCAACTTCGACTGCGTCATCCTGGCCGACGTGCCGGAGGAACTCGTCACCGACGACCAGCAGAAGATGCTCCGCAGCAACACCGAGGATCAGGGCTGCGGCCTCATCATGGTCGGCGGCCCCGACAGTTTCGGGGCCGGCGGCTGGCAGGACACGCCGGTCGAGAAGGCGCTGCCGGTCGATTGCGACATCAAGTCGCTCAAGGTGCAGGGCAAGGGCGGCCTGGTGCTCATCATGCACGGCTGCGAGATGCAGGACGGCAACGTCTGGGAAAAGAAGATCGCCAAACTCGCCGTCCAGCGGCTGGGGCCGGCCGACGAGATCGGCGTCATCGACGGCATGGAGCAATGGCACATCCCCTTGCAGGAGATCGGCGACAACCGCGACAAGATCCTAGCCCAGCTCGACAAGCTCCAGCCGGGCGACATGCCGACCTTCGACAACTGCCTCAAGATGGCCACGCAGGCGCTCAACCAGGACGACAACAATCCGGAAAAGAAGCTGGCGACCAAGCACGTCATCATCATCAGCGACGGCGACCCGCAGGTGACGATGGCCCTTCTGGGGCCGATGAAGGACAGCGGCATCGCCGTCACGACGGTCGGCGTGGCGACGCACGGCGGCATCGAGAACAACCGGATGCAGGACATCGCCGATCACGCCCCGCCCAAGGGGGAGAAGAAGGGCCACTTCTACAACGTGACCAACCCCAACCAGCTGCCGGCCATCTACATCAAGGAGTCGCGGCTGGTCAGCCAGTCGTTCATGGAGGAAAAGCTGTTCCAGCCGCTGGTGGAGTTCCGGCGCGGGCCGACGCAGGGGCTGCCCGATCCGGTGCAGCCGCTCAACGGCTACGTCCGCACGACGCCCAAGCCGTCGGCGCTGGTGGAGATCCCCATCCACACGCCGAAGTTTCCCGATCAGGAGTTCCCGCTGCTGGCCGACTGGCACTTCGGCCTGGGCAAATCGGTGGCCTTCACCAGCGACTCCGGCGAGCCGAGGCACTGGGCGCGCGACTGGCAGGGGCCGGGCGGCATGTACGATCGGTTCTGGCAGCAGGTGGTGGACTGGTCGCTGCGGCCGACCGAAAGCTCCCGGCTGCGGATGCTCACGGAGTATCGCGACGGGAAAATTCATATTACCGTGGACGCTCAGACGGAGAAGGGCGAGCCGGACACGGAGCTGACGGTGCGCGGCGGCGTGACGCCGCCCAACCCCGGCGCCGACGACGCGGCGGGGAAGCGGCAGCTGCGCTTCGTGCAGACCAACAGCGGCCGGTATGAGGCGACGGTCAGCGCCGAGGACGCCGGCTCCTACTTCGTCAACGCCCAGGCGGTCCACAAGGACGGCGCGGTGGACGGCGTGCGGGCCGGGGTGACGCTGCCCTATTCGCCGGAGTTCTCGGAGCCGGAAACGAACGCGCCGCTCCTGGAGAGGCTGCGCGAGATCACGGGCGGCGCCAGTTACGCCGACACGGACGAGGCGCTGGCGAAGGCGGCGGCGGACGGCGAGGTGTTCCGGCCGGCCGGCCAGGTGGACAGGAGCATGCAGCCGGCCTGGCAATGGCTGCTGCTGCTGGCGGCGCTGCTGCTGTTTCTGGACGTGGCGGTACGGCGTGTGTCGCTGGACGTGCCGAAGGCCCAGGAGGCGGCCTGGCGGGCGTGGGCGCGGCTGCGCGGCATTCCGCTGCCGCCGGACAATCCGGATATTTTAGAGAGGTTGCAGGGCCGAAAGGCGCAGACGGCCGCGGCGCTGGACCGAGGCCGGGCGGCGCGGCGCTTCGAGGCGACGGGCGCACACGGCCCCGCCCCTGCTGGCGCGGACGCGACCGGCCCGCCGCCGGCGCCGGGCGGCCGGCCGGCGGCGCGTCCCGATTCGCCGGCGCCGGAAGGGCCGGAGGCGGCCCCCGCGGACGCGCTGGAAGCGCTGCGGCGTGCCAAGCGGCGCGCCAGGGGCGAAGATCCGGATAAACCATGAACGATCCCGTAACACGCGATTCGTTTAGCCGCGGTTCGCAGAACCGCGGTTCTGCGAACCGCGGCTAAACGATGAACGCCGACCACTAACCCCAAACCATTCCATGACGCAAGCAACCGAAATGCAGCAACGGACCCAGGAATTCCGCCAGGCCTACGGCAAGGTCCACCGCGAGATCGGCAAGGTCATCGTCGGCCACGCCGACATCGTCCACGGCGTCTTGACATGCCTGTTCGTCGGCGGCCACGCATTGCTGGAGGGCGTGCCCGGCCTGGGCAAGACGCTGCTGGTGCGGACGCTCAGCCAGGTGCTCGATCTGCAATTCAATCGCGTCCAGTTCACGCCCGACCTGATGCCGTCGGACATCATCGGCACCAACATCATCAACGAGGACGCCGCCGGCAAGCGCGTCTTCAGCTTCCAGCCGGGGCCGATCTTCGCGCAGATCGTGCTGGCCGACGAAATCAACCGGGCCACGCCGAAAACGCAGTCGGCCCTGCTGGAAGCGATGCAGGAACACAGCGTCACGGTCGGCGGGACGATCCACAAGCTGGAGGAGCCGTTCTTCGTCATGGCGACGCAGAACCCGATCGAACAGGAGGGGACGTACCCTCTGCCGGAGGCCCAGCTCGACCGCTTCTTTTTCAAGCTGATCGTGAACTACTCCGGCCGCGAGGAGATGGCGACGATCCTCGACCGGACGACGCGCGGCGAATGGCCGAAGGCCGAGAAGGTGATGGACGGGGCGGAGATCCGGCAGTGGCAGCAGCTGGTGCGCGAGGTGCTGATCGCGCAGCCGGTGCAGGACTACGCCATCCGGCTGGTGCTGGCGACGCACCCCGGCGGCCCGTTCGCGGCGGAGGAAACCAACAAGTTCATCCGCATCGGCGCCAGCCCGCGCGGCGCCCAGGCGATGGTGCTGGCGTCCAAGGTGCGCGCGCTGCTGGAAGGGCGGTACAATGTCAGCTTCGAGGACATTCGCAAGGTGTACTTGCCGGCGCTGCGGCACCGCATCCTCTTGAACTTCGAGGCGCAAGCGGAGAACATCCCGGCCGACGCGGTTCTGCAAAACGTGCTGAAGGAAGTAAAGGAGAAGGCGGACCTGACGCCGGCGAAATCAGGCGAACCGGCGGCGCGGCCTTGACGACAGGGGGAACAGACATGGCGACGGTGCAACTGCTCGGCCCAGCCGACCACGGCCGGGCGATGTGCTACGACGAGTTCATGGCGGGCGATTACGAGGAAGGGTACAAATACGAACTCATTGACGGGAAGCTTTACGTGACCCCGATGCCCAACTTGCCCGAAAACCGGGTCGAAATGTGGCTCCTGTTCAAGCTGTTTTACTACACGCAAGCCCACCCCCAGGTGGCGAACTACGCGACCAACAAAGGCCGCGTTTTCGTCCCCGGGCGTCGGCGCACGACCTGCCCGGAGCCGGACGTCTCGCTGTTCCGTGACTTCCCACTGCACTTACCGATCCGTGCCGTTCGCTGGCAAGACGTAAGCCCCATCCTGGCGGCGGAGGTGGCTCACTTCCGACGACCCGCACAAGGACTTGGTCCGAAACGTGGAACTCTACTTGCGGGTTCCCACGATCCGAGAATACTGGGTCCTGGACGCCCGCGAGGACCCGGATCGGCCCACGTTGACCGTGCATCGTCGCTACCGCGGCGGTTGGAGTGTGCGGGAACACGCGCCGGGGACGGTGTATACAACGAGATTACTGCCCGGTTTCGAGCTGCTGATCGACCCGCGGCGTTGAGCGAACGGTGGGCTTTCATGGCCGACACGCAATCTGAACCGCTGCTGGACCCCAAGTTCCTGACCCGGCTGGAGCAGCTGGAGCTGGTGTCGCGCAAGATCTTCCTGGGCCGCATGAAGGGCGAGCGGCGCAGCAAGAAGAAGGGGCAGAGCGTCGAGTTCGCCGACTACAAGAACTACGTCGTCGGCGACGACCTTCGCTTCCTCGACTGGAACCTCTACGCCCGCCTCGACCGCCTCTTCCTCCGTCTATTCATGGAGGAAGAAGACCTCCATTTCTATATCCTCATCGACAACAGCCTGTCGATGGACTTCGGAACGCCGACCAAACTGCACTACGCCAAGCAGGTGGCCGCCGCCCTGGCCTTCATCGGCCTGGTCAACCTCGACCGCGTCGTCATTGAGGCGTTCAACGACCGCCTGACGCAGTCGATGCCGGCGGCCCGCGGCCGCCGCAGCTTCTGGCGCGTGCTGGAGTTCCTCGGCAAGCTGGAGTCGGCCGGCCCCAGCAACCTGTCGCAGGCGCTCCGCGCCTTCAGCATCAAGTGCAGCGGCAAGGGCGTCCTTATCATCCTCAGCGACTTCATGGACAAGGGCGGCTACGAGGACGCCCTTCGCTACGTCATCGCCCGCCAGATGGACATTTACGCGATCCAGATTTTGTCGAAAGAAGAGATCGAGCCGGATGTCACCGGCGACCTCACGCTGACCGACGCCGAGGACGACGACGCGGCCGAGGTGACGGTCAGCCCCGCGCTGCTGCGGCGCTACAAGCAGAACCTCGACGCCTACCGGGCGGCCCTGCACGCCTTCTGCACCCGCCGCGGCGTGGCGTGTCTGTTCACAAGCAATCAGGTCCCGTTCGACCGTTTGGTGCTCACCTACCTGCGGCAGCGCGGGTTGGTTCGCTGAGAAAGACAATAGCCACAGAGGACACAGAGAACACAGAGAGAAGAAAAGCCAAATCGAATTCTTTGCTCTGTGTTCTCTGTGTCCACTGTGGCTCAAATTGGAGTGAAGCTATGGACCCCCGCCGCCCCGACCCGCTGTCGTGGACGCCGCCAGTCCGCTATTGGATCCGGCTCCTGGCGGCCTTCATGAATATCCCTATCCCGGTGGCCGGGAAGCCGTCGTCGCCGCGCGCCCGCAAGGGGATCTGGTTCCCCCTGCTGCTCGGCTTCCTCCTGCTGCTGGCCGTGCCCGGCATGGTCTTCCTCGCCCTCAGCCTTTTCGGCAAGGAGAACGCCGTCAACGGCTGGATGAAAGACCACCTCGGCCTGACGTACCACATCCCCGTCCCCTGGTGGGCCGCCCTCATCCTCCTGTTGACGCCTTTCCTGATCCTGCTCCTCTACTTCCTCAAGATGAAGCGCCGGCCGCTCCAGGTGCCCAGCACCTATCTTTGGAAAAAGAGCATTGAGGACCTCCACGTCAACAGCCTCTTCCAGTGGATGCGCGACAACGTGCTGCTGCTGGTGCAGCTGCTCATCGTCCTCATCCTCATCTACGGCGTCCTGGCCTTGCAGGCTTACGCCGCCCAGGGCAGCGGCAAGCACTACATCCTGCTCATCGACAGCTCGGCCAGCATGGCCGTCGCCGACGCGGACGGCGGCACGCGCCTGAACGCGGCCAAAAAGGCGGCCCTCCAAACGATCAGCTCCCACGGCGAGGGCGATGTCGGCATGGTCATCGAGTTCAACTCCGTTGCGGAGGTCCGCCAAAAATACACCACCGACGTCGAGGCCTTGCGCAGGGCCGTGGGCGCGGTGCAGCAGACCAGCCGGGCGACGCACCTGGAGGAGGCGCTCAACCTGGCCGACAGCCTCGCCAACCCGACCAAGTCCACCGCGAACCAGGCCGTCATTCCGGAGGGCCAGGATCCCACCAAGGCGCGGACCTACGTGGACGTTCAGCTGGGGAGCGTGCCGGCCGAGGTCCACCTGTTCTCCGACGGCCGCTTCGCCGACGTGGCCGACTTCGCGGCCGGCAACCTCGACATCCGCTACCACCGCTGCGGCGCCGAGGGCCAGTCCGACAACCTCGCCATCGTCGCCTTCAACGCCCAGCGCGACGACAAGAGCGCCGGCAGCCTCCGTGTCTTTCTCCGCGTCCTCAACTTCCGCGGCGAAGGCGCCCACACGCAGGTCAAGCTCGACGAGATGGACTGGACCAAGGACAACCAGCTGCAGGTCGTCGATTCGCACATCAAGTCGATCGACGTCGGGCCGCTGACCGTGATCGCTGGCGACGCCGCCCGGAAGGAGCCGCCCGTGCGGAACCCGGGAGAGGAGGACGTCACCTTCGAGGTCTCCGACGCCGGCGACGGCTCCAACCGCGTCCTCCGCGCCAGTCTGGTGGACAACAAGGACGTCTTCCCGGCCGACGATACGGCCTGGCTGGCGGCCGGCGCCGTCCGCAAGGCGCACGTGCTGGTCGTCACCGACGACGACGAGGTGCTGAAAAAGTTCTTCGGGTTGGAAGCGACAAAAAAGGTCGCCGTCGTCACCTTCATCAAGACGGCGGAGTTGAAAGACGAGGCGAAATATCTCCGACCGGCCCAGATCGGAGCGTTCGATCTGGTGGTGTTCGACCGCTGCCGCCCCGACGACGCGGCGGGCATGCCTCTGTCCAACACCTACTTCATCGACGACGTGCCGCCGCCCTGGAAGAAAGCCGACATGCCGGAGCTGAAGGACGCGCACATCCGCAATCCGACCAGCAAGCACCCCCTGATGGAAGGGGCGTCGGGGCTGGACGAGATCATCGTCTTCGATGCGTTCCGCTTCGAGCTGGACCCGGACAAGAATCCCGGCGTGCCGCCGCGCGTCCCCCGGCTGCTCGAAATCCAGGGCGCCGGGGCGGTCCTCTTCGCCCTGCCGCGGGAGGGATTCACCGACCTGGTGCAGACGTTCCCCCTGGTCAACGACAAGGGCGAGTGGACGACGGACTGGATGAAACGCTACAGCTTTCCGAAATTCCTGCGCAACGTGGTGTACCAGCTGGGCAATGTCAGCGACGGGGCGGCGGAAGGGACGCCGCAGCCCGGCCAGCTCAAGTCGATCCGGCCGGAGGCGACCGGGATCGACGCCGGCCCGGCGGCCGCGGGGCCAAGGGAGGTCCGGGTCTGGGACGAGGCGCGGCAGACCTGGCACGACGCGGCGCCCGGCCCTTCCAGGGATTTCCTGGTTAAAGATACGGAAGACATCGGCGTATACCTGGCGACCTGGGAGCCGGGCGGACGGCGCGCCTTCGCGGTCAACCTGCTCGACGAGAACGAGAGCGACGTGCGGCCGCGCGACGAGGTCAAGGTCGGCGCCGAGGTGCTGCAGGCGACCGCGGCGCCGCACCACGGCGAGCCGATCGACCTGTGGCCGTTCGCCGCGCTGGCGGCCCTGGCGCTGCTGCTGGTGGAGTGGGCGCTGTACTATTTCCGCGTCTTCGGGTAGTCTGACGGCGAGCCGAGTCATTTCCATCCGGGAGGAGTCCACCCATGCGCACATCGTTCCCCCGCCCGTTGCTGGCCGCGGTCCTGCTGGGCTGCTGCGCCGGCTGCTTGCCCAACGCGACGTGGCTGCCCGATTCGAGCGGCTTCGTCTATACCGGCGGCAAGAACAAGGACGCGCTGGTTCTCTACGATCTGGCCAAGAAGGCGCCGCGCGTCCTGGTCGAGAAGGGCGCCGGCCCCGCCTGGCCGGCCGTCAGCCCCGACGGCAAACGCATCGCCGTCGCCCTGCGCACCAAGGCGGAGATGGCCGTCTCCCTCGAAGTGATCGTCTTCGACCGCGACGGCAAGGAGCTGCACCGCTCCGCGAAAATGAAGTGGGTGGACGCGATGGGCGGTCCCGATATGGTCGCCGCCCAGGCGTTCTGGGTCCCCGGCCAGGACAAGCTGCTGTTGGACACCGATGGCGTCGCCGGGTTCTACGACCTCAAGACGAAAAGCAATACCCTCTTCGACGTGAGCGTTTCCACGTTCCGCAACACGCCGATCCGTCCGGACGGCAAGGGCTTCCTGGCCGTCCCGAAGGACCAAGCCAAGGAGTTGGTCTTTGTCGATTGGGACGGGAAGAAGCACCCGATCCAGCCGCCGCTCAAGGACGCGTTCGAGAACCACGACGGCGACGCGCTGGCGGGCATGGTGTTCTTCCCCCTGATGCACTCGTCGCACTGGGACGGTTCGACCGCGGTCGTTAGCTGGGACGACCTGCGGCTCAAGATCGACGCGGAGAAACTCACCGCGACGCTGGAGACGATCAAGCCGGCGATGAGCGCGGACGACAAGGTCATTCAGGATCAGGTGAAGCTGGCCGGCGGCGCCGTGGTACGGGCCGTGGAACTGACGAAGCGCTACCAGAAAGAACCGCCCCCGGACGGCCCGCAGTTCGGCCGCTACCGCCTGGAGGTGGTCAAGCCCGGAGCGAAGGAGCCGAAGACGCTCATGGACGACGCCGGCTTCTTCATGATCTACCCATCGCCCGACGGCAAGAAGGCCGTGGTCAAAGGCGCCAAGTCGCTGGACGCGATCTTCACCACGTCGAACCCCGGCGAGGACATGCTTTTCGTGATCGACGGCGCCGGCGACGTGACGGACCAGATCGACCTGGCGAAGTGAACGGAACCGCGGTCGAAAGCCACGAACCTCCTGAACACCCACCGTGCGGGATGGTGTACAATACCCGCAATCGGCGACGCACAGTGCGGTTCGTCCCGCAGGGGGGTGTTCAGTGGCGCCAACAGCGGAATCGGGCGGTTGGAAGAGGCCGGCGGTCGGGTCCATCCAGGAAATGGACGTCCTCTGGATCACGGCCGGCCTCGGCTGCGACGGCGATACGATCGCGATGACGGCCGCCACGCAACCGGCCATCGAGGACCTGATCCTCGGCGCCCTGCCCGGGGTGCCGAAGGTGCGTCTGCACAACCCGATCCTGGCCTACCAGAACGGCGACGACTTCCTGCAACCCTTCCACCAGGCGGCCGAGGGCAAACTTGGCCCCTTCCTTCTGGTGGTGGAAGGGTCGATCCCCGACGAGACGAACAAAAGCGAGGGCTACTGGGCGGCCCTCGGCGTGAACTGCGCCACGGGCCAACCGATCCTCACGTGTGAATGGATCGATCGGTTGGCGCCGAAGGCCTGGGCCGTGATCGCGGCCGGCACCTGCGCCGCCTACGGCGGCATCCACGCGATGCAAGGCAACCCCACCGGCTGCATGGGCCTGGGCGACTACCTCGGCGCGGGGTGGAAATCGGCGGCGGGCGTCCCGATCGTGTGTGTGCCGGGCTGTCCGGTGCAGCCGGATAACTTCACGGAAACGCTCCTCTATCTCCTCTATCAATCGGTGGGCCTGGCCCCCATGATCCCGCTGGACCGCGAGCTGCGGCCGACGTGGCTGTTCGGCCAGACCGTCCATGAAGGCTGCGACCGGGCCGGCTACTACGAGCAGGGCGACTTCGCCACGGAATACGGCTCGCCCAAATGTATTGTAAAGTTGGGGTGCTGGGGCCCCGTAGTGCAGTGCAACGTCGGCAAGCGCGGCTGGATGAACGGCGTCGGCGGCTGCCCCAACGTGGGCGGCGTCTGCATCGGCTGCACCATGCCGGGCTTTCCCGACAAGTTCATGCCGTTCATGGACGAGCCGCCCGGCGCGAAGCTGTCGTCGGCGGCCATCGCCGTGTACGGCCGGACCATTCGGGCGCTGCGGCAATTCACCCAGGCCTCGCTCAACAAGGAGCCGGCCTGGAGGGGCCGCCCCGCGGCGGCACCCAAACCGGCCGCCGATTGAACCCGAACGGTGCGGGAACGGCGCGGCGCCGGTGATCGGATGGTCCCGGCTCAGGAGAAGATGCGAAAGATGGCTCATGCAGCGTTGCATTGGGGCGTCGGCAAAGAAGCCGACGGCGGAATCCGGCCCGGGTGGTCGGAAGGGGAAGAGCTTTCCACCCGCGAGGCCGAAGCCGTCCTGGAAGGACTGGCCAGGGCCTACAGCCCTGTCGGCCCGGAGACGCTCGGGTCGTGCGCCGGAGACGGGCAGGAAGGCGAAACCAACGGCGCCGCGTCCGACCGCGAATCGTCCCGCCGGATCGTGGAACGGCGACTTCGCAACGCCGAGGTCCGCTACCGCACGCTGGTCGAACAGCTCCCGGTCGTCACCTTCATGGCCGCCCTCGACGGCGGCGTCAACGACCTTTACATCAGTCCACAGATCGAGACGCTCCTGGGGTACACCCAGCAAGAATGGCTGGAAGACCCTGTCCTCTGGTTCTCGCGCCTGCACCCGGACGACCGCGAGCGCTGGCACGCGGAATTCGCCCGCACTTGCGCGGCCGGGGAGCGTTTCCGCTCCGAGTACCGTTTCGTGGCCCGCGACGGGCGCATTGTCTGGGTCCACGGCGAGGCCCAGGTGGTGCGCGACGAGGCGGGCCGCCCCCTGTTCCTCCAGGGCCTTGCATTCGATATTACGGAGCGTAAACGGGCGGAAGAGACGCTGCACCGCGCCCATGAGGCGTTGGAGGAGCGCGTCCGGGACCGAACCGCGGAGCTGGCCGCGGCCAATGAAACCTTGCGGAAGGAAATTGAGGATCGGAAGCGGGCGGAGGAAGAGCTCGCCAGGCGCAAAAGCTGGAGGCGCTGGGCCGGCTGGCGGGCGGCGTGGCCCACGACTTCAACAACCTGCTCACCGTCATCACCGGCTACGGCGAACTGATCCAGGGAGGGTTGTGCGCGGCCGACCCGCTGCAGCCGCCGCTCCGGGAAATTCAGAAGGCGGCGCGGTGCGCCACGGAGCTGACGGCCCAGCTCCTCGCCTTCGGCCGCAAAACGATCATCGCCCCCAAGGTGCTGGACCTGAACGACCTCGTCCTCGAGGCGGAGAAGATGCTGTGCCGCCTGATTGGAGAGGACGTCCAGCTGACCAACGTGCTGAAGCACCCTCTGGGCCGCGTCAAGATCGACCCCGGGCAGATGCACCAGGTCATTATGAACCTGGCGGTCAACGCCCGGGACGCCATGCCCAAGGGCGGAAAACTGACGATCACGACGGCCAACGTCGAATTGGACGCCTCCTGCGTGCGGGATGATTCCGACGTGCGGCCCGGGCCCTACGTCCGGCTGTCGGTGGCCGACACGGGTCACGGGATGTCGGCGGAGGTGCGCGCCCACGTCTTCGAGCCGTTCTTTACGACCAAGGAGGTTGGCAAAGGAACGGGCCTGGGGTTGGCGTCCGTCTACGGCATCGTGAAACAGAACGGAGGGCGCATCGAGGTGGAGAGCGCGCTGGGGCGAGGCTCGGTGTTCACCGTCCACCTGCCGCAGATGGAGCCTGCCGAGCGGCCGCAACCGGCTGAAGCGGCGCGCGGTCCTATGAGTCGCGGGTCGGAAACCGTGCTGTTGGCCGAGGACGAAGACGCCCTGCGGGCCTTCGCTCGCTTCATGCTGCAACAGCTTGGCTACACGGTAATCGAGGCTCGGAACGGGGTCGAGGCCGAGCGGCTTGTGCAACGGCACGCGGGGCCGATCCACCTGCTGGTCACCGACGTGGTGATGCCGGAGAAGGGAGGGCGAGAGTTAGCCGACGCTCTGAGGCGTCGGCGACCGCACCTGAAAGTGCTGTACATGTCGGGCCACACCGACGACGTGGTGCTGCGCCACGGGGTGGCCGAGGAGACGGCGGCCTTCCTCCAGAAGCCGTTCACGCCGGCCGTCCTCGCCGGCAGGGTCCGCGAGTTGCTGGATCGCTAGTGCTCCGTCAATCTTCACTGGACAGGTAGCCGCATTCGCCAGAATGCGGGTGCGGCGGTGAAATCCCCGCATTCTGGCAGGTAGCCGCATTCGCCAGAATGCGGGTGCGACGGTGAAATCCCCGCATTCTGGCAGGTAGCCGCATTCGCCAGAATGCGGGTGCGACGGTGAAATCCCCGCATTCTGGCGAATGCGGCTACGAACTCAGCCGTCAAATGACGTTGGACGGACCACTAGAGGGTTTCGAGGCGCTGCTATCATCGGATAGGAATGATTCCTGAATCCCGGATGAACCGCGTATGGGCTGCCGCAACCTCCGCGCATTCCGAAGGGGCCGTCTGCGACGTCTTGCCTGCCTAGATCCCATCCATGCACGCCCAATTACTGCTTGGCGCGGCGGAAGGCGCCGTCGTAATCTGAAGGGATAGGCCGTTCCGTGCGGAACTCCCGCAGACGCAGGCGGGCTTACGCCATGAGCGAAGTCTCCGATCACTGGTATATCCGCTTCCCGGACGGACATGTCGTCCGGGCCGCCAACACCGGCGTCGTTCGCCACCAAATAACCTCCGGCAAGATCCCGCGCGCAGCTCGGCTGCGCCGTTCGCCCGAGGACGAGTGGACCGCGCTGGAATGGACGCGCGACTTCGCGGACCTGCTCGACCATCTCCCCGCCCCCCGCGAACACCGCAGGACGGAGGACGCCGACAACGGCGTGGACCTCGGGGTGGAACCCCGCCCCGCGCCGGAGTCCGCGCACGCGGGCGGCCTCTCGGCGCGGCTCGACCGAACGCGCCTGCCGACCGTCGGCGTCCGCGGCATGATGCACGAGCTCCTGGCGGCGCTGGACTCCACGCTCGTCCGCAAGAAGCTGGCGGCGGCGGCCCTGGCCGGTCTGTTCGCTGGCCTCGTCCTGGCCTGGATGCAGCTGCCGATGATGGAATTCGAGAACGCCGTCCCGTGGGCGCGCTACGTCGTGGCCGGCGTGCTGCTGCTGGCGATCGTCACCGCCGCCGCGGGCATGCTGACACGCATGACGTTCCTCGAGCTGTCGAGGATGCGGCCGGCCCGCTGGCGCGAAGGCTTCACCGGCCTGACCGGCACGACGTTCCGCATCGCGGCGACGCTGCTCCTGACGGCTGGCGTCGCCGGCGGGCTGATCGTCCTCTTGCGGCTGCTGCCCGGCTGGCTGATGGATCAACGCTTCGGCGGCGAGGCGCTGGCCGCCAGCGCGACCGCCGTGGGCATGGTCTTTGAAGTGGTGCTGTGGCCGATCATGGGCTTCAGCCTGCTCCTGCCGCCCCTTCTCGTGGTGGAGGATTGCTCCGTCGGTCGCGGGCTGAGCCTGTGGCTGCGTCTGCTGAACGTCGATCTGGGTCGGGTGTTTCTGTACGAGGCGCTGGCGCTCGGCCTCGGCCTGACGGCGACGCTGCTGCTGGCCCTGCCGTGGCTGGCCCTGGTCGCCTACTCGCCCGACGTCCGCCTGGAGACGGCGGCGATGTTCACGCGCTGGGTGCTGGCCGGCCTCGCCGCGGCGCCGCTGCTGTGCTACCTCATGGTTGCAAACGTGTTCATCTATATCAATCTGCGTTACGAGTCGGCGCCGGCCGGCCGGCGCTAGGCCGCTCGCCAATTCTTGCCGCACCCCCCTTGCAATCGCCGCCGGCCTTGCTAACATGTCGAGAAGTAATGAAGGTGGAACACTTAGTTTGTTCAGGCAGGAGCAGTACCCGGCGGAGGCGACGAAGAGCGAGATGGGCATCACGAAGGACCGCAAAACGCAAATCATCGATCAGTTCCGGCGCGAGACCATCGACACCGGCTCGCCGGAAGTGCAGATCGCTTTGCTCACGGCGCGAATCAACGAGCTGCATGAGCACATGCGCACGCACAAGAAGGACCACGCCAGCCGGCGCGGTCTGCTCAAGATGGTCAGCAATCGGTCCGGCTTGTTGAACTACCTTCGCAACAAGGACCGCGCCCGCTATCTGGCCGTGATCGGCCGGCTTGGCCTGCGCAAGTGACGCCCCCGACCGCCCCGTGCGTCTCGCTTTCCCCTCCCCGCCGACCGGCGGGGCGTCGTCCCCGCTCGGCCGGCTGAACCCTGCTTGAGGCCCGCGCGTTGCGCGGCCACAGGAGGATCATCCGTGCAGTCCGTTCGCGTTGAACGCCCCATCGGTTCCCAAAGCCTCATCCTCGAAACCGGCAAGCTCGCCAAGCAGGCCCACGGCGCCGCCGTCGTCAGCCTCGGCGAGACCGTCACCCTGACCGCCGCCGTCGAGGGCGGCGTCCGCCCCGGCCAGGATTTCTTTCCTCTCCAGGTGGATTATCGGGAGAAGACCTACGCCGCCGGCAAGTTCCCCGGCGGCTTCATCAAGCGCGAGGGCCGACCCACCACCAAGGAAATTCTCACCTCGCGCCTGATCGACCGCCCCATCCGCCCGCTCTTCCCGGCCGGCTACATCAACGAAGTCCAGATCATGACGCAGCGCCCTCTCGGCCGACCGAGAGAACGACCCCGACGTGCTCTGCATGATCGGCGCCAGCGCCGCGCTGCACCTGTCGCCGATCCCGTTCCTGCATCCGACCGGCAGCGTCCGCATCGGCCGCGTCGGCGGCGAGCTGATCGTGATGCCGACGCACTCGCAGCTGGAAGAGAGCGACCTCGACCTGATCGTGTCGGGCACGCGCAAGGCCATCACGATGATCGAGGGCTTCGCGCGGGAGATGGCCGAGGACCAGATGCTCCAGGCCATCCTCGCCGGCCACAAGGTTATCGTGGAGATCGTGGATCTGATTGAGGAGCTGCGCGACAAGGCCGGCCTGGGCAAGAAGGTGCTGCCGCCCGCGGCGGCGCCGAACCCGCTGATCGAGGAGTTCCGCGCCAAGTTCGGCGCCGAGTTCCGCCAGCGCAAGCAGACGTCGGGCAAGGCCGATCGCGCCGCCGCCATCGACGAATTGAAGCAGCGCATCGTCGCCGAGTACCTGCCGGAAGACGGCGAGGCGAAGGTGACGCCGGAGCAGGTGTCGGCCGCGTTCTCCGCCCTGGAAGAGCGGGTGGTGCGCGACATGATCCTGGAAGGCAAGCGCATCGACGGCCGCGGCCCCAAGGACATCCGGCCGATTGAGTGCGAGGTCGGCGTGCTGCCGCGGACGCACGGCTCGGCCCTGTTCCAGCGCGGCGAGACGCAAGCCCTGGTGCACGACGGTGCTGGGCACGTCCAGCGACGAGCAGCGCGTGGACGGCCTGATGGACGAGTACAGCAAGAAGTTCATGCTGGACTACAACTTCCCGCCGTTCTCGGTCGGCGAGTGCCGGCCGATCCGCGGCCCCGGCCGGCGCGAGATCGGCCACGGCGCCCTGGCCGAGCGCAGCCTCAAAGCCGTCATCCCGGCCACGGACGTGTTCCCTTACACGATCCGCCTCGTCTCCGACATTCTGGAGTCGAATGGGTCGTCGAGCATGGCGTCGGTGTGCGGCGGCACCCTGTCGCTGATGGACGCCGGCGTGCCGATCGACGACGCCGGTGGCCGGCATCTCGATCGGCCTGGTCAAGGAGGAGAGCAAGTTCACGCTCCTGACCGACATCATGGGCGACGAGGACCACTTCGGCGACATGGACTTCAAGGTGGCCGGCACCGGCCGCGGCATCACCGGCATCCAGCTCGACCTCAAGATCGACGGCATCGGCGAGGAGATCATCAAGGCGACGCTGGACCAGGCCCGCGACGCCCGGCGCGAGATCCTCAAGACGATGCTGACGACGGCCCTGCGGGCGCCGCGACCCTCCATCAGCCAGCATGCTCCGCGCCTCTTGACGGTGAAGATCAACCCGGAGAAGATCGGCCTGCTTGATCGGCCCTGGCGGCAAGACGATCAAGGGCATTCAGGAGGCGACCGGCGCCAAGATCGACATCGAGGACGACGGCACGGTCTACATCTCCCACTCGGACGCCGCCGGCGCCGAGGCCGCCAAGCGCAAGGTCGAGGCGTTGACGGAGGAGGTGCGCGTCGGCAAGGTCTACGACGGCAAGGTGACGTCGATCAAGGATTTCGGGGCGTTCATCGAGATCCTGCCCGGCCGCGACGGCCTGTGCCACATCAGCGAGCTGGACGACAAGTACGTCGGCAAGGTCGAGGACGTGGTGCAAGGTCGGCGACCATCTTCAGGTGAAGGTGATCGCCATCGACGAGCATGACCGCGTGAAGCTGTCGCGGAAGGCGCTGCTGCGCGAGCAGAAGGGCGAGGGCGGCGAGCCGCCGCCGCCGTCGTCGCCGCCGCCACGCCGCGAGGGCGGCGACCGGGGCGATCGCGGGGACCGCGGCGGCGAACGGCGGGAGCGGCGCCCCGACGGCCCGCCGCGCGAGCGGCGGCCCGAGCGGCGTGAAGGCCCCCCCGAATAACAACGACCCGGCGAGCGGCGGGGTTTATCCCCGCCGTTTGGGCGAAACCCGCCGGGATAAACCCGGCGGCTCGTCCTCCCATCTCTTCCAGAGCGACGCCAATGAACGACGCTTCTGCGATCCCGCCGCGCCGCGCGGCGTCTCCATGACGACGCTGATCCTTGCCGTGGCGCTGGCGGCCGCCATCGCGGCCGCCGTGGTGTTGGCCGTGCTGCACTTCACCAGTGCCGGCCCCGCCGGCTCTAGCGCGGGCGGTCAGACGTTCGTCCAGAAGGACGCCGTCAAGCCGCAGGGCCATGCGTCCGGCGAGGTCGTTTATCCGCTCCCCTACGCCGCACCTCCGCACCTGACGCTGACCGCGCCGCACCGGCCCTACACGATCGTCAAGCAGAGCGAAACCGGCTTCAGCTGGACCGCCGACGACATTGCGGAGGATTTCGCCGGCGACCTGAACGCCATCCAAACCGCCCTGCGGGACCACAACGTGCTGAACGCGGTGTTTGGCGGCCAAATCACCCGGAAGCCTGACATCGTCTACGAGGATTTCACCTGGGAGGCGACGGGTGTCCCGGCCGGCGCCGCCGGGGACATGGGCCTGCCGTTCGAGCAGACCGGTACGTTTCAAAGCGTCCTCGGCAAGGAGGGGCAGGAGTATTTCGCGGTCCCCTACACCTCGCCGCCGCAAATCACACTGTCGGGCCACAACGGGACCACGATCGTGTCGGAGGCGACGGCCGGCGGATTCAAATGGAAGAACGCCGGTACGGACAACCCCTTTCCGGGCAACAACGCCGGCGAAGTGACGTGGACCGCGAAGGGGCTGCGGGCGGCGAAACCGTCGAAGTGACCATCCCTCTTCCAGAGCGACGCTCATGAACGACACTTCTCCGAATCCGCCGCCGTCGCGCGGCGTCCCCGCAACCACACTGATCCTGGCAATCGCCACGACCGCGGCCATAACCGTCTCTGTTGTGATGGCCGTTGTGATGGCCGTGGTTTATTTCACATCCGCCCGGCCCGGCGCCCCGGCCGCGCCCGGTCAGCCCTCCGTCGTCGCCGCGCTCACCGGCACGGCGCCGATGCCGAGCGTGCAGAAGGACACCGTGAAGCCTCAGGGCCGTGCCGCCGGGGAGGTATTCTACGAGTACCCCTACGGCGCGCCCCCGCACCTGACGCTGAGCGCGCCGCATCGCATTTACCGGATCGTCAAACAGGATGAATTTGGCTTTGCCTGGGAGGCCGACAGCATCGCCGAAGACTTCGTCGGCGACGTCAAGGAGATCGCGGCCGCCCTGCAAAACGGGCGTCTCGATCAGCTGGCGAAGAAGCCCGGCGTCGAATACGAGGATTTCACCTACGAGGCGAGGGGAGTTCCGCCCGACCCGGCGTGGATTTTCAGCGGCCGATTGAAGAGACGGGCACGTTCTATAGTGTTCTCAAGCAGGAAGGCCCGGTGGCTTTCCCGACGCCCTTCGCCGCGCCGCCGAACGTGGAGTTGAAATGGAAAGAGGTCGGCGGCACGCCAGGAAGGACCCTGGTCGAGGAATGCATGGCCACCGACTTCAAGAGCCTATCCCAAAACCGTCGAAACATCACCAATTTGACGAGAATCGTCATGATCGACGGTGGTTTTGGGATAGGCTTAAATGGAAGAATGTCGGCCTAACCGAAAACCTAGACGCCGGTGAAGTGATCTGGACCGCGACCGGCATTCGGGCGACGAAGTTGCCGAAATGAAATGGGAGGCGTCGGCCGCCGTGCTCGACCCACAATACGCCGAGCTTGCCGAACTGGCCGGCGGCTTCATCCACGAGATCAAGAACCACATCAGCACGCTCGGCCTCAATCTCCAGCTGCTGACTGAGGACTTTGCCGATCCGCAAACGCAGCGAGAACGCCGCGCCCTCGACCGCGTCAAGCGCCTTCAATCCGAGTGTCAGCGGCTGGTGGACGTGTCCAACGACTTCCTGCGCTTCGCCGCGCATTCAGGACCTGGAATTGAAGCCGACCGACCTGGCGGAGGTCGTGGAAGAGGTGGTGGATTTCTTCAACCCGACGGCGCGGGCGGCCGCCATCGAGATCAAGAGCTACCTGCCCGCCGACCTGCCGGCCGTGGCGCTCGACGCCGACCTGTTCAAGCAGGCGCTGCTGAACCTGCTGCTCAACGCCCAGCAGGCGATGCCCGACGGCGGCGAGATCACCCTCCAGGCGTCGGCCGGCGACAGCGGCGTGTCCCTGAGCGTCATCGACACCGGCAAGGGGATGACGCCGGAAGTGGCGGCCAAGGTGTTTCGGCCGTTCTTCTCGACGCGGCAGGGGGGCACCGGACTCGGCCTGGCAACGACGCGCAAGATCGTCGAGGCCCATGGGGGTACGATCGAAGTGCAGAGCGAGGTCGGCCGCGGCAGCAAGTTCACCATTCATTTGCCCGCCGCGAAATCGGCGTGATTACGCCTCTCCGTTGCCCGTTTCTCCTTCCGCCGCGAAGATATCGACCGACGGCAAATCGCGGTGGGCGCGGTGCGTCCGCAGCACCTGCCGCAGCGCCTCACGGCCCAGCGCCGCGTAGGCGGCGTCGAGCAGCTCATAGGCGTATTCCGTTTTCCGCTGACCGTGCTGCGGCCACAACTCCTTGCCGAGCTTCAGGGCCGTGGCCGGGAAGCCGTCGCGCAGGGCCTGGCGCGCCTCCTCGACTACGACGAGCGGATCGTCCTCCTTGCGGAGCAGCGAACGCAGTTTCTTGTCGGGCAGCGACGGCGGCCGATACGTCTCCGGTGGTGCGACGACGCCCATGCCCTCCGGCGTGGACGCGATCACGGCGGCGTTGCGGCCGATCGCCGAACGGTACTTCTCGCCATAGGCGTCGCCCTGCTCCGGCCGGTCGGCGGTGGCATACGCCAGCACCGCCTTCCGCAGCGCGTCCAGGCGTTTCAGCCGTGCCTCGTAATCGACGGCGTGTTCCGGGTCTTCGCCGAGATATTCCTCGCAGTCGTGGTGCTGCGCCTCCAGCTCCAGGCGGACGGCCTGGAAAAGGTCGTCGCCGTCGGCGGACAGTTCGAAGGCGTCGTTGGCGTAGTAGGACGCGACGCAGCCGCGGCCGTCGGCGGGGTCGTCGAGGTAGCAGCCCCAGTGGAGGCGGTCAACGTTGCCGAGCAGCACTGTGAAGAATTCCGGCGGGTCGAGATAGTAACGCCAGTGCAGGAGCGCACTGAGGCGCGGCGATCGGCCGTCGAAGCGCCCGGACAGCACCTCGAACGGGCCGACGAGGACGATTTCCAGGGGGTCGAAGAGGGCGTGCAATGGGTCGAGCGGTTGCAGGCGGTTGACGAACTCCCAGAAGCGGAACAGGTCGTCCGGGAAGGCGAAGCCGTAAAGGCTGCGAAGTTGGTCCCGGCGCCGAAACGCGGATGATGACATGGTTACAAGCGCATCGGTTAGCCGCGACGCGCAGCGGAGCGGTCCGCTGCGCGTCGCGGCTAACCACGGCGTTACGACAGAATGCTCGTCACCGCCTCCCCCTGCACCAGCTCGCGCGGCTGGTTGAGGTGGTTGTAGACGATAGTGCCGGGGTCGATGCCGACGCTGTGGTAGATGGTGGCCAGCAGGTCGCGCGGATGGACCGGGTTCTCCAGCGGGGCCGAGCCAGTCTTGTCCGACTTGCCGTAGACCATGCCGCGCTTGACGCCGGCGCCGGCGATGACGCCGGTGTAGCAGTACGGCCAGTGGTCGCGGCCGTCGTCGTTGTTCTCGTTGCCGGAGGTGCTGACGCCGCGCTGCGGGCTGCGGCCGAACTCGCCGACGGCCACCACCAGCGTCTCAGACAAGCAGGCCGCGCTGGTCGAGGTCCTCGATCAGGCCGGACAGGCCGGCGTCGAGCATCGGGGCGGACTGGTCCTTCATGCGGTGGGTCAGGCCGGTGTGGACGTCCCACGAGTGGTTGTCCGAGTTGGCGACTTTCGGCCAGTTGACCTCGACGAAGCGCGTGCCGGCCTCGATCAGCCGGCGGGCCAGCAGACAGCTTTGGCCGAACGTGTTCATGCCGTAGTTCTCGCGCATCTCCTTCGGCTCTTTGCCAAGGTCGAAGGCGTTGCGCGCCCGGCCGGAGATGACGAGGCTGAGGGCCTTGCTGTAGTATTCGTCGAGGCTGTACTTCGCTGTGGCCTCTTCGATGTCCGGCATTCCCTCGTCGATCAGGTCGCGCAGCTTGCCGCGGCGCTCCAGCCGCACCGGCGTCACCTCCTCGCGGATGGTGAGGTCGTCGGTCTTGATGCCGTCCATCTTTTTCATGTCCATGTCGTCGCCGGGCGGGTAGAGCGTGTAGGGGTCGTAGGCCCGGCCGAGGAAGCCGGCCGTCCCGCCCTTGCCGACGACGTTGCTCTCCTGCAGCGGCCGGGGCATCATGACGAACGGCAGCATCGGCACCGTCGGCGGCTTGAGCCGGATGATGCTGCGAGCCGACGGTGGGGAAGTCCTTGGGGCTGGGCGGCTCGAGCTGGCCCGACGGGCTGACCTTGTCGGCCGTGTAGCCGGTCAGCATCTGGTAGATGGCGGCGGTGTGGTTGAACAGGCCGACCGGCGTGTAGCTCATCGACCGGATCATGGTGAACTTGTCGTTCACCGAGGCCAGCTTCGGCAGCAGTTCCGTGAACTGGACGCCGGGTACCTTGGTGCCGATCGGCTTGAAGACGCTCCGGACGTTGTCCGGCACGTTGTCCTTGGGGTCCCACAGGTCGAGGTGGCTGGGTCCGCCCTGGAGGTAGAGCAGGATGACGCTCTTGGCCTTGCCGAAGCCGGGGCCGCCGTAGGTGGCCTCCTTGGCGGTGGCCTTTTGCAGGCCGAACAGGCCGGCCAGGCTGAAACCGAAGACGGCGGACCCGCCGACGCGCAGCAGTTCGCGGCGCGTGACGCCGTCACAGGTGTCTTTGCCTGCGCGTCCAGGAATCACAAGCATGGTGGGACCTCGCGGAAGGAAGGAGAGTACAGTCAGCAGGCAGGCGCGGCGGGCGGCGTCGTCTTCACCTTGCACTATAATGGACGCGGGCGGCGGTCGTCAATCATTTCCCGAGAAGGATCGGACGAATTTTGGCGAGCGGCCGGCGTGAGCCGGCTGATGCCCGTCCGATCAGCCGGCTCACGCCGGCCGCTCGCCAGGGCGCCGCCCGCACCGCCGGCAAGGTTTCCCCCATCCACCGCTGGCGGTCGGGGAAGACCCGGCGGCGCGGACGGGTTGTGGCGCGGGGCCGGCGGCGGTTTCCCGCTTGCGGATCGCCTTTCGCTCAGCCAACATGAAGGGGGGAAGGCATATTGCCTGCGGGGAGCGAATCCCCGCGCCTCCCCAGCGGAGCGCCCATATCTTCTTCTCTGGAGCACGATCCCATCATGTACTCCACCAGGATTCCCCTCCCCGGCGCGGCCACGCGCCGCCGGAGGCAGTGGCCGGTCGCCTCGGGGTTGCTCGCCGCAGCCGTCTTCGCCGGCGCCGCCTTTGGCCAGCCTCCCGCTCAGGCGCCGCCTCCGCCGGGCGGCCCCGTCGCCGTCCTCCAGGACATCCTCCGTCAGGAAGCCGGGCCTGACCTGGCCGCCCGCAAAACCAAGATCAATCAGCTGATCGCCCAGATGAACCTGGAAGAACTCAGCCGGGTGCTGCTGCTGCCGGACTGGCGCACCCTGGAAAGCGCCGTGCCGAAGTCCGACGCCGAGCGCACCCGCATCCAGGGCGATATGCAGGCCCGCGGCGACGCCGCCGAGCGCTTCCGCGACAAGGCCAAGGAGGCGATGAAGGCCGCCAAGGAGGCGCCGACCGGGACCACGCTGGAGGAACGCACGGCCGCGGACCTCGGCAAGGCGGCCACGGCCGACCTGATCGGCGAAACGGCCGCCGCCGGCCGCAAGCTCGATTACCTCTCGCAGATGGCCGGCCCGCGGCCCCCGCGGGCAGGCCAGCCAGATCGGCTACCTCGCCGGGCAGCTCTCGGAACTCACGCCCGACCTGATCGACCTGACGAAGTTCAGTGATAAGGCCGCCCCGGACGCCTCCGCCCTGGTGCGCCGCTCCGCCGCCCGGACGCTGGGCGAGATCCAGCCGGCCAACCCCGGCCAGGTCGTTGACGCCCTGGGACAAATCCTCGCCGACAAGAACAACTCCCTCGACCTCCGCCTCACCGCCGCCGAGGCGATGGACCAACTGGCCCAGGCCGCTGCCGAGGAGATGCAGCGCTCGCTCGGCCTGGACGACAACATCCGCGATCGCTTTCTCGACTTCGCCCGGGCGGTGTGGTCGGCGGTGCTGAAGCACGGTCTGTCGGCCGACCAGCCGCTGGAAGTTCGGCGGGCCTGCCTCCGCGCCTTCGGCCGCATCACCACCGAGATGCTCGACAGTTCCGTCATCCCGCAGACGAACGAGACCCCTGCGCGAGAACTGGATCCCATGCTGCTCCAGAAAATCCAGGAAGGCCAGGATCGTTATTTCCGTCGCCTCGCGGACGTGTTCGCCGACCTCTCGAAGAACGCCGCCCCCCTGGCGGACGCCGTCCGCGACAACGACCCCGAGCTGCGCCAGACGGCGCTGCTGGTTCTGGTGGATCTGGCCAACGTGCGGGACCGGCTGCAAGGCCTGGCGACCGGCGGCACGCCGCTGCCCAGCCCGGAACCCGGCCCTGGCGGGCCGACCCCGACGGAAGGCAAGAAAATCCCTCCCGAGGCGGCGCGGACCCTCGGCGCCGCCCTGATCCTGGTCGCGGCGGACGAGCCGCCGCGCGACAAGGCGCAGCAGCAGGCGTTCGAGGACCTGGCCCGGGGGCTGGACAAGACCATCGGCCCCCTGGTGCAGCGGCTGGGGGCGCCGGACCCCGAGACGCGGCGGACGGCCCTTGACGTTCTGGAGATCCTCGGCCCAGCGGCGTTCCCGGCCGCGGGCGGCGTCACGGCGTCGCTGCGCGACCCGGATCGGTTCGTCCGCTGGGCGGCGGCGCGGACGCTGGGCGAGCTGGCTCAGGCGGAGACGGACAAACAGAAGTTCACGCCGGCCCAGGCCGACGACGCCGTGCGCGGCATCGCGGAGTTGCTGCGGGACGAGGACGTGGGGGTGCGCCTGGCCGCCCTCACCGCGCTGCAGCACTTCGGGTCGCGCGCCCGGCCCGCGGCGCCGATCCTGACGCGCATGCTCAACCGCTCGCAGACGGACGCCTCACTGGCCATCGTGCCGACCGCGGACACCGACCCCGACCTCGTCAAGGGCGACCCGTCCGTCCGCGTCAACGCCTTCCTCGCCCTGGAGGCGATCAACGGCGACGAGACGGTCCGTGCCCTGCCGGAGGCTGAAATCGCCCTGGAAGACCAGAACGCGCTGGTCCGGCAGGCCGCCGCCGATTTCATCGGCCGCGCCGGGCCGATGGCCGCGGCGCCGCAACGTCAGGAGCTGATCCGGGCGCTGGGCCGCGCCCTGTCCGACCCGGAAGGCGACGTGCGGCGGGCGGCCAGCGGCGCCCTGCTGCGACTCATGCCGGCCAAGCCGAAATGAACGGAGGTTTGGCCCTCGCTGTCGCATGGGTCGTATGGGTCCCATAGGACCCATACGACCCATGCCGTTCGCGGCCCCGACCAAATGCGTGGCCGCCGCTCCCCCGACCACCTACACTGATCTGAAAGGAGGCGGTCATGCGTTTGCGCACTTTGTGGATTGGTTTTATCCTGTCTTTCGTGCTGCTGGCCCTGCCGCGCGCCTCCTACGCCTGTCCGGCCTGAGCGGACGCCGTGACTTCTTCCTCCGGTGCGGAGGAATCCGACATGCAGCGCGAGGCCGAAGGCTACAACGACAGCATTTACCTGATGATAGCGGCGCCCTACTCCTGCTTCGCCGTGGTGGGCTTTTTCGTCTACCGCGGCCTGCGGCGAAAGACCCTGATGGAGCAGACGGCCGCCCGACTGTCGCAGGACGCCCCCCCGGCGCCCGACGGATCGCGCTTCACCACCGAGAAGGACGCCGGCGGCTGACTTCGGCTCAGGCCGGACGGCCGCCGTCCACGTCCGGCGCCAGCGGCAGCGGCAGCATCCCCACCTTGCCGACGCCGCGCGCCTGGGTGATGCGGCAGACCTGGCCGAAGGCGCAGGTCTGCGTGCAATGCTCGTCGCGCGGCTGCAAGGCGAAATTCCCCTGTCGGATGTGCCGCACCAGTTTCGCCACCCACCCCCGCAACTGCTCCCGCACGGTACGCCAGAGCCGGCCGTCTTCCAGCCATTGCAGCGCCGACCGGCCCGGCAGCGCGATCTTCGGCCCCGCCTCGCCCACCAGCCAGTAGGCCAATCCCAGCGGCCGGGCCGACCGGCCGGCCAGCAAGACCTCCTCCACGGCCAGGGCGTACAATGTCAGCTGTAAGCGGCGATACTTGGCCAGGGCGGCGCCCGTGTAATGTTCGGATCGGCCGGTCTTATAGTCGATGATCCAGAAGCCGACGCCGTCGGGCAGCTCGGTCATGTCCACGCGGTCGATGCGGCCGCTGACGCGCACCTCCACGTCGTCGATGCGGACCAGCAAGGGCGGGGCGACCTCGCCGGTCCCGTCGTCAGGCGCCGGCAGGCCGAAGTCCACCTCGAAGAGGTGCGGCCGCGGCGCCCGGTCGGCGTCCCACGGCTTCACGAACTTCCGCCACTGTTCGACGTACTTTTCGGCCAGCTTGACCAGCCTCATGCCCTCCAACCGCCACAGCTCCTTCGCCGCCGCACTCGGCGCCCGCCGCACGTCCTCTGCGACGGCCTCCGCCATTTCGCGCGTCGCACGGCCCGTCACTTCGTCCGCGGGGTGGTGAAGGCCGGCTTCCTTGAGCTTGCGGTGCAACCGGGCCAGCGCCCGGTGAAAGGCCTGGCCGCGCCGCGTCACCTCGATCTCTTCGCTGGGGTCCTCCAGCGGCTCCAGGCGCAGGACGTGCCGCAAGAAAAACTTGAACGGGCAATCGACGTACTCCTCCAGCGCCGTCGGGCTGAATACGCGCTCGGGGCCGAACGCCTTCGTCAGCTCGCCGATCAGCGTCGGGTCGCGGAATCGGCCGTCGTAGGGATTGTGTTCTTTTTCGCGGAAGCGGAGCCGGTAAAGGTCGGCCGCGTCCTGGAGGTTCGCCCGCAGATCGGCGGACAGGGCTGGGTCGTGCAGCCCGCCGGACTGCCAGGCGGCCGCCGCCCGGACACGATACTCCGCCGCCGACAGCGGCGCCTCGCGGTAAAACCCCTCGATCAGCATCCGCTGCCGCTCGATCGGCAGGACTTTCTTTCCAAAGCAGTCGCGCACCGCCAGGAGGAAGGAACTCGGCAGCAGTTCCTGGCCGCGCTCGTCCACGGCGGGATAACTGAACACGATTTGCCGACGGGCGCGTGCGACGACCTCGTAAAAGAGCAGCATTTCCTCGGGCAAAAGGTCGCCGGGGCCGAGGTCCAGGCCGGCCTCCTGGAGCGCCTGCCGCTCCTGCTCGTCGAACAGGGTCTGCGGCGGCGCCAGGCGCGGGAAGCCGCGTTCACCCAGGCCCAGGATGAAGACGTGGTCGGCGTCGAGGTGCCGCGCCTGGTTGGCGGACAGCACGCGGACGCGGGCCGCCTCCTCACCCCCACCCCTCTCCCCCGAGGGGAGAGGGGTGGGGGTGAGGGGCGACCGCGGCTGGCTGGCCTCCGCCGCGAGGGCGGTGAGGCGGCGCAGAAAAGTCTTGCGGTCGAGCGTCCGGCCCCCGCGACCGTGCCGCCGCTCCTCGCGCTGGAGCCATTGACCGAGTTCCTGCCCTAACTGCTCCAGGGCCGACTCATCGCGGACGTCTTCCTCGGCCGCTCGCATCACGCCCAGGTCCACGGCGAAGCGCTGCAGCCAGGCGACGTGTTCCGCCAGCGGCGCGGTCGCGGGGGCGTCGTCCCAAGCCTTGAAGAAACGGTGGACGAAATTGCCGCACTCCTTGGCCAGCTCGTGAGTGCGGCGCCGGCGCGATTCCTCGGCCTGTTCATCTTCCAGGCCGGGCTGCTGCTGCTCGGCCCAGCGCTGCACCGCTCGCAACACCGGATCGCGGCCGCGCGGCTCGGCCAGCAGACGCAGCAGCGCCTCGGCCCGCTGCGGCACGTCCGGCTGGTCGGCCTCCGGCCACAGCGGGCGGAAGTAGGTGTTGCGCAGCAGGGCCGTGACGCCGGCGAAGGGCCAGTCGTCGTCGGGCAGGCGCACCGCCCGCAGCAGCACCGCCGCCGCCGGGTTGCGCGTCAACGGCTCGACGCCCTCCACCTCCACCGGCACGCCGTACTCGTCGAACACTTCCATCAGCACGTCGGCATACGGCGATACGTCGCGGAGGACGACGAGGATGTCGTCGGCCGTGGCGCCGTCGAGCAGCAGTCGCTTGATGCGGCGCACGACGAGACGGGCCTCGCCTAGGACGCCGGGCGCCTCGATGAGCGAGACGCCAGCGGGGTCGTCGAGAGCGCTCCACGGCGCGGAGGGGGCGGAAGAGCTGACGTTCCAGGTGGACGAGGCCGGCGGGGCGAGCGGGGGGCGTCAGCCCCCTGATGACTGCATCCGGTCGCCGACTCGATCCCGAATCAGGGGGCTGACGCCCCCCGCTCGCCAAGAACTTGACCTCCGCCCCCAATTTCCGCAGCCGTTCCATCGTCTCGCGCGGCCGGGCGAACAGGTCCGCCCGCCGGCCGTCCTCTTCGCTGGGCAGCGCCACCCACAATTCAGCCACCCACCCGCATAGCAGCTCCAAAAACTCCTGTTGCGGCCGCGTGAAGTCGCCGAAGCCGTCCACGAACACGGCCTGGACCGCATCGAACGGCCGCCGCAGCCCGCGGCGCAGCAGGTCGCAGGCCCGACCGGCCACACCGTCCGCGTCGTGCAGGTTCTGCCGCCCCAATTCGGCGCGATAGTGGGCGTAGAGCCGAGCGCACTGCCGTTCCTTGTCGCTGCGATCGGCCGCCTGCGTGAATCCCTCGGTGGACACGGCGTTTCGCTGCAAATCGGTCAGCAGGCCGAGGACGCCGTCGGTGAAACCGCGCGTGTCGGCCACTCCGGCGAAGTGCGCGAGCCGGCCGCCGCCGGACAGCTCAGCGACCAAATCTTCCGCCAGGAGCCGCCGCTGCACGGCCGTCAACGGTCGCGCTTCCGGGTCGTTGACCCGGACGATTTCTTGCAGCACGTCATGGAAGGTGGAAAGACGGGGACAGCAGAGCGCGGCCGTCTCCGCCAGCAGCCGTTCGCGCAGCGCCTCGACGGCGCGGACGGTCGGCCCCAGCCACAGGACGCCGCCGGGCGTGTCGGCGAGACAGGCCCGGTAGCGCTCAATCATCCGTCGCGTTTTGCCGGCCCCGGCCGGGCCGCACAGCACACGCACCGCGGCAACCATGCGTTTCCCTCGCCCCATCGGCCGTCAATCCGCGATCAATACCCAGGCTTCGTCGGCGTTGGGTGGGAAGGCGATGCAGTGGAAGCGGCAGCCGCCCAGCTTTTGCAGCTCGTCGATCTTGGCGAAGGCGCCCTCCGGGATGCTGCTGTCCAAGGCCCCGTCGCGGTTCAGCAACAGCGCCCAGCCGCCGCTGGGCGCGAAGGCGACGCTCTTGAGGTGCTCGCCGGCCAGGTTCAGCTTTTGCATCGATCGGAACAGGTCACTCGGAATGCCGTCCGCCAGGAAGCCGCCGTCCCAGATCAGCACCCAACCATTTCTGCCGCAGAACGTCATACTCTTGAGTTCCAGACCGTCGTCGCTGGCCGCCTTGAGGCGGCGCAGGCCCGCGAGAGGGATGTCGCGGGCGAAGAACGTGCTCTTGTTGGCGAGGATGACGAAGCCATCGGTCGGCGTGAAGGCGATCCAGCGCAGGACGGCGTCGTCGTCGGCCAGCTCCTTCAGCTTGTCGAAGGCGTCGTCGGGGATGCCGCGGGCGATGAAGCCGTTGTCGTCGAAGAGGATCACCCAGCCGCCCGTCGAGGTGAAGGCGATGCACTTGATGCGCGAGTCGTTGCGGATCAGCTCCTTGAGCTTGTGGATCGCGCCCTCGGGCAGCCCGTTCTGGAAGGCCGCGTCCGCATGGGCCGCGCCGCTCGCCGCGCCGAGGGCCAGGACCGCCGCCAGCGCCCTGCCGATGGTGGACCGGAACATGCCGCCTCCTGTCGCTGTTGGTATCATGGGTAGCACACTCGTTCCCGGCGGAGCCGGGGAGCGAGATCGAACGGAAAACCGTACCAGGGAACGCCCGGTCGGATCGGGCTTGCGCCGGGAACGGAGAGGAATGCTTACGCTCATGAAACCGCGCTGGCGCACCCCGCGGGACCTGATCGAGGGCTTGCAGCAGCGGGCCGACGGCGCCCGCGGTCGGCTGTGGGAGGCGGTGCGGGCGCCGCTGGACCGCCTCATGGGCGAGGTGATGGCCCGCCGCCGGCTCGACCAGGACCGCGACCGGCTGACGCTGCACGCCTTGCATCTGGCCGAAACCTGGCTGCGCACCCGGCCGCCGCGCGAGTTCGACCGGCTGTCGTGGGAGGCGTTCCGCAACGCGGTCGTGCTTCACGTCGCCCGGCTGTCGCTGTCACCGTTCGGCGGCCGGCCCGCCTCCCAACTCTCCCCCGACGCCGGTGACGGCCCCGCGCCGTTGCCCCCCTGCAACGTCTATCAAAACGAGACTTTTTTCCTCCCCTATGAGCGCATCGGCGGCTTCTGGTACGGCGGCGACTGGTACGCAGGCCGCAAGACCGGCGACGACGCCCTGTGGGTCATTGTCGCAGATGTCACCGGCCACGGCTACCATGCGTATCTGCTGGCGTCCGCTTTGCCGCACGTCTGGGAGGCCTGCTGGCGGGCGGCGCCGCCGGACGCACAGCCGGCCGACCTGCTGCGGGCGATGCACGACCTGCTGGAGACGTGCTTGCCGGAAGGCGTCTACGCGGAATGCACGCTGGTGCGACTGGACCCCAGGGGCGAGGCGGTGGTGGCCCCGGCCGGCGGCACGCGGATGTACCTGCGCCGCGCGGCGCGGCGCCGCACCTGCTGAAGCTGCGCGGCGGCTGGCTGGGCCTGATCGCGCCGTCGGCGGCCGACCAGAAGTCGTGGACGCTGGCCGAGGGCGACGAGCTGCTTCTGGGGACCGACGGCGCGTTCGACCACCTGGACGAGGCGGGCGTCCCCCCCTCCCTGCCCTCCCCCCGCGAGTGGGGGAGGGAATGGGTGGGGGCGCCGCGTTCGCCAGCCTGCTGGACGACGTGCAGGGGCTGCTGCGGGAGGCGCTGCGCCAAGGCCCGCAGAAGGACGACATCACCCTGGTGCTGCTGCGGCGGCGGGCCGCTTCTCCCCTCCGCAAAGGTGCGGATGATGTTTCAGTGTGACTGCCCTCCCGACGACTGCGCCGGCCGGGTGCGGCTGCACCTGGCGGGCGACCGCGCCGCCGGCGACGCCCTGGCCCGCAAGTTCGCCGGCCTGGTGCGGAGCATCGTGCAGCGCGTGCTGGGGCCGGGACGGCGGGAAGAGTGGGACGACGCCTGCCAGGCCGTGTTCCTGCGCCGTTCACGAACCTGGCCAAGTGGGAGGAGCGTTGTCCGTTTTGCAAGTGGCTGGCGGTGGTGGCGGCCCGGCGGGCGATCGACCTGACGCGGCTGACCGACTTGACGACGCCGCTGCCGGACGGCGAGCTGGCCGATCCGCGACCGCCGCCGCCGGATCGGGAAACGCTGGAGCGGATCGAGGCGACGGTGGCCCGCTTCCCGCCGGAATGGCGCCGCGTATGGGAATGGTGGGCGCAGGGCGTCCGGCGCGACGAGATGGCCCGCCGCGCCGGCAAGTCGCTGCGCACGGTCCAGTACTGGCTGGCCGAGATGATCGATCAGGTGCGCGAGCGGCTGGAAGAATAAACGATGAATGATGAACGATGAATGATGAATTGTCTTGATTCATCATTCATCGTTTCGGCGCGAGCAGCCCACCATCCTTCATCCACGCCTCCAGGCAGTCCGGCCAGCTCGCCAGCGCCGGGATGTCGGGCGCCAGGCCGACGCCGTGTCTGCCGTGCCGGTAGACGTGCAGCTCGGCCGGCACCTTCGCCTTGCGCAGCGCCTCGAAGAACAGGATGCTGTTCTCGACCGGCACGGCGTTGTCGTCGGCGGTGTGGAACAGGAAGGTCGGCGGCGTCTTGTCCGTCACCTGCTCGTCGTTGCACAGGCTATCCACCAATTTTTCATCGGGATTGTCGCCCAGGAGGTTCTTGCGCGACCCCATGTGGGCGAAGGGCGGCTTGAGGGTGATGACCGGGTAAGCCAGGATGGTGAAGTTCGGCCGGCAGCCGGCCCGTTCGATCGGGTCGTCGGCGTCGGGCTTGCCGTCGTCGAAGTGGGTGGCGGCCGTCGAAGCGAGGTGGCCGCCCGCGGAGAAGCCCATAATGCCGATCCGGTTCGGATCGACGCCCCACTCCTTGGCGCGGGCGCGGACGGTGCGGAGGGCGCGCTGGGCGTCCTGGAGAGGAATGGGATGTTTATACGGGGCGACACGGTATTTCAGCACGAAGCCGGCCACGCCGCGTTTGGCCATCCAGGCGCCGACGTCCATGCCCTCGTAGCTGATAGCGAGGCCGCCGTAGCCGCCGCCGGGACAGACGACGACGGCCGTGCCGTTGGCCTTGTCCGGCGGCGACAGGAACGGCGTCAGCGTGGGAACGTCGGCGTCCTTGTCGCCCATCGCACCCGGCGCCGCCTTGGGCCAGAGCGGTTCGGACTTGGGAGCGTCGCCGGCGGTCAACGCCAGCGCCAGGGTGAGCAGCGCGGGGTGCATGGTCGGTCCTTTCCGAGGGATGGCCTCTATTCTTTCTCTTTCTTCTCGGGAATCACTTGAGTCAGGTCCCACAGGCGGACGGTCTTATCCCAGCCGCCGGCCGCGAGGCGTTTGCCGTCCGGCGAGACCGCCACGCACAGGATTTCGCCGCTGTGTTTCAGCGACGCCCGCTCCTTCCCCGTCTCCAGGTTCCAGAGCTTCACCTCGCCGGGCCGGTTCCAGTCGCCGCCGCCGCTGACCACCGTCTTGCCATCGGGAGTGAACGCCACGCCCCACACGTCGCCGGCGTGGCCGGTGAACGTCGTCTCCTTGCGCGTGGCGATATCCCAGACTTTTACGGTCCCGTAACGCAGGCCGGCAGCGACGGTCTTGCCGTCCGGGGAGACGGCGACGGATCGCACTTCGCCGAGTTTGGCGACATCAAAGGAGACTTTCTCTTCATGCCTGACCGGATCCCAGAGCCGCACCGTACCGTCGGAGCTGGCTGACGCCAGAACCTTGCCATCCCCGGAAAAGGCCAGGCCGTTGACCCAGCTTTTGTGTCCGGTCAGGCGAGCGATTTCCGCCCCTTTGGCGATATCCCAAATCCGAATGACGGTATCGACGCCGCCCGAGGCGAGTGTCGCGCCGTCGGGAGCGAACGCCACGGCCTGGACCACACCGCGATGGCCGGTCAGCGTGCGTCGCACCGTCCCTGTCTCCACGTCCCAGAGCTTCACGGTCGCATCGAAGCTGCCGGTGGCCAGTGTCGCCCCATCGGGCGAGACTGCGACGGCGGCGACTGCGTCGGTGTGGCCGGTCAGGACGGCCTTCACCTTGCCAGCGCCCACGTCCCACATCCGCACGGTCTTGTCGGCGCTCGCCGTGGCCAGGAGCTTGCCGTCGGGGGAGAACGCGACGGCGGCGACCCAGCCGTCGTGGCCAGTGAGGGTTTGCGCCTCCGGTTCGGCGGCGAAAGCAATGGCGCCGAGGGGAAGGAGCAGCGCGGGGCAGCTGCGGGTGGACGATGTCAGCATGGGCAAGCGCCTCGGAAGGGGAAAAGAACAAAGGGCATCGTGTCAATCAGTCCAGGCACAGGGCGACGCGGCAGCCGACGATGCCGGCACGGAAGCCGGGCGCGAACCAGCCCCGAGAGGCGGAGCGGCAGTTCGCCGGGTTGGTGTCCCAGGCCCCGCCGCGCAGCACACGGGAGGCGCCTTTAATAAGATTTTCAGGGTCTTTTTTATCGCTTATTGTGTAGTATTGCGAGTCGTAATAATCCGCGCACCACTCCCAGACATCCCCCGTCATGTCGCACAGGCCGAACGGGTTCGGACGGAACTTCCCCACCGGAGACGTGAAATCGTACCCATCATCGATGTCCGCGATCTCCAATTTGGGGAATTTCTTCTTAAAGGTGCGATCCGCCACGTTCGCCGAGCCGTCCAGGCCCTCCGCCTTGTCCCCCGTGAAGTAGCGCGTCGTCGTTCCCGCCCGGCAGGCGTACTCCCATTGCGCCTCCGTCGGCAGTACGATCCGGCGCTTGGTCACGTCGCTCGCCCACTTGCAAAACTCCGTCGCGTCGTTCCAGGACGCCTCCACCACCGGGTGGTCGTCCGACTGGGCGAACCCCGGGTCGCGCCAGGTGAATTTCGGGTCCTGCTTGACATCCTTGCCGTCGTACCCCCAGCCTCCCTTGCCGTCCGCCTCCGCCTCCGTCTGGTACTTCGCCGCCTCCGCGAACCGGGCGAATTGCTTCTTCGTCACCAGATACTTGCTCAGGTAGAAGTCCTTCGTGATCTCCACCTCATGCTGCGGCTTGTCCTCGGGGAACGCATCCTTGTCGAAGTCCGGCGATCCCATCAGGAACGTGCCGTGCGGGATACGCACGAACTCCATCGTCACGCCGCCGCCGATGTCCAGCGTCAGCACCTTCCGCGTCCCATGCTTCGTCTGTCCCTCGATCGTGTAATCGAACATCTCCTCCTTTTCCCCCGCCCCTTCCGCAGCCGGCTTCGGTTCCGCCGCCGACAGGGCGTACGCCAACAGGCCGGCCGTGACCAGGACGGCCGGGCCGAGCAGGAGACGATGAATCGACATGGCGAAACTCCACTGCGAGGGACGATGCCGACGATACGTCCGACGAGGGGGAACGCAGTCCGGCGACCGCGATTGAAAGCATACCGCGACCGGCCGGTGAATGGCAAAAGAATTCGCGGGTCGTTGCCGGCCCGTTGACACGCCGCGCTCGCCGATCCACAATGAGTCGTCATATGCCAAACATCCTTCACCGAATCCAACTCGTGGCAACCCTGGCGCTTGTCGTTTGCGCGACAGCTGCCCGAACGGAGGACGCCCCCACCCCCACGGCGACGCCGCGCGAGGTTCTCGACGGCCTCCAGGCGTTCTACCACAAGACCGCGCTGCCGGACGGTTCCTTCCGCCCCGGAGTCGATCCCGACTACCGGGGAATGGCCGACAGCGCCCTCAGCGACATGGCGCCGCTCACCTACGCCGTCGTGCTGCACCGGACGTTCGGCTGGGACCTGCCCGACGAGCCGAAGACGACGGCGAACCTCCTGGCCCGCCAGAAGGAGGACGGCGCCTTTTACCACGTCGGCGGCACCGGCAACCCCGAGGCGCCGCTGACGCGCGTCTACAACACCACGCAGGCCGTCGTCGCCCTGCACGCCCTCGGCGTCAAGCCCAAATACGATCCGCTTCCGGTGTTCGAGCAAGCGCTCAACGGCGATTACAAGAAGCTGCCGCTGTACACCACCAGCTTCTTCCCGCTGGCCTACGCCTGCTGCGGCAAGCCGTTTCCGTCCGAGCAGGACAAGAAAATCCGCGCCCTCATGACGCAGACCGACGACGGCTACCTCGACGATCACGTCGCGTCCACGTTCCACCTCGTCCACTATTACCGGCTGATCGGCGCCGCGCCGCCGAAGGCCGACGCCATCGTGACGCGGACGCTGCACGACCAGAAGGCCGACGGCAGCTGGATGCTCAACCCGTTGGCCCGCGACCGCCACGCCACGTTCGACGCCGTGTTCTGCCTGGCGCAGCTCGGCGGCGACAAACCGGAGGTCAAAAAGGCGATCAACCGGGCCGCCGCGTGGGCGCTGACGTGCCGCAATGCCGACGGCGGCTTCGGCCACTACCCCGGCAGCCCGTCGGACGCCGACGCGACGTATTTTCAGGTAGGAATCCTCATCATTTCCGGCTTCCTGAAGCCGGCCGATTCCCTGAAAGAGCCGCAGCTGCTAGGCTGGGGCCACGTCTTTCCGCGTCCCTGAGTCGAGGCAACGACGACAGGAACGCCCCCAGGTTATCGGGCCGACGGAGAAGGAGGGCGGGTCGGCCGGTCACAACGACAGCCTGCCCAGAGTCGTCCGCGCACACGAGCGCATTTATGGCATATCGAGAGTTGACATGACCATTATATGCGGACCCGAGGGCGTCATGGTTAGTTCATAGTCCAACATCAGTCGCTTGTTGTCGGCGAAAAACGCCTCCTTCCGTTTGATTAGCACATCCAGCCAGTGCCGGCCTTCCACACGCATTTCGCGCGGCAGCGCTGCAAGCGTGCCTTCGATGAGATCTTTCCGTGCAGCCCCGGTAGCGATGGCCGCGTTCCATGCCACCATGCCGATGGTCAGCGTCTTCCGGAGTTCTTCCTCGTCCGGCCAGTCGCGGTCATCGATCTCCATAAAGTCGATGAGCGCCTCAGACATGCTGACGCGCCCGTCGCCCGGAACAACAACCACTTCACCGCCGCGGGCTTCGCGCTGCATGCGCACTTTCTTCTCTCGACGCGCCTTGCGCTTCTTCTGCTTCCGCCTTTCATTCCTGCTCTGCGCCATGAGTGCGTCTCCTGGCCATTCATGCGTCCTGGCACCGCCTTGCCCGGCGCCTTGCATGTGAGGAGTTATTTTATCCCCCTCTGCCCGCGGCGCCAGCATCCGCCGCATCCGCCAGCCGCCCCGTCACCCGTTCCCGCGCCAGCATCGCCAGCAAATCCTCCGCCTGCCCGCGCGTCAGACCGTCGGCCAGCCGCAGCGGCAGCCGCCCCACCATCTTCTCCGCCTCCTCCTGTCCCACGCCGCGCAGGGTCCGCACCAGCCCGGCCAGCCATGCCCGCGCCGGCGGAGGGACCGCCGTCGCCTCCACCGCGCAATCCCGCGGCGGCGGCCGGCGGTTCAAGAGATTATCCAGGTCGGATAACGCGATGATCGCGGCCAGCCGGTCGCCGGCCGATAGGCGCGCCGCCAGGGGCGAGTTCGGCGGCGGGCCCTTCGGCGGCAGCACGGCGATCGGCAGGAGCCGATAGTCCACGGCCACGGCCCGCACCGACTCGCCGGTCAGCACCGCGTCCCCCGGCTGCACCACCAGGTCGATCACCGCGAAAAACCGGCCGCGCACCAAGAATACGCTCGGCACCCGATCGCCGTACAGCCGGGCCAGGAAAGCCGGCGCCGCCAGGCCGGGCTGCGACACCGCCAGCTGAATGTTGGCCGCCGTGCGCATCACCCGCGCCAATTGCGGATCGGATACCAGCGGAACCACCCGTTGCTTCGGGTTCAGCTCGCGCACGCAAGAGCGCCGTCTCGATGTTGACCAGATCATGGTTCGTGGCCGCGACCACGGCGCGGGCCGTGGCGGCGTGAGCCTGGCGCAGCACCTGGGCCACCGTCATGTCGCCGATAATCACTGCGGCCCCGAGCCGCCGCGCCGTCGTCACGAAACGGTTGTCCGCGGCCATCTCAATCACCACCGGCCGGTGCCCCTGCTGCACCAGCTCATTCACCACACGGAAGCCGACCGGGGTTAGTCCGCAGACCACCACGTGGCCGCCGTCCGGGATGCGCCGCACCTCCAGGGCGCCGTGCAGCCGGGCGCGTAGCAGGTAGTTGGTGACGATGGCCGTGAACACGCCGGTCAGCGCCGCCCCCGCGATGCGCAGGAAGCTGACGTAGAATCGCATCCATTCCGAATCGCCGAGGTCGTCTTCATGGAACTGCCCGGCAGTGGCCATGACGCCGACCGTGCGCAGCAGCGCGGCGCCGAGGCTCAGCCGGCCGCCGGCGCTGGAGTGCAGCAGCAGCGTGCTGCCAAGCAGCACCAGCAGCAGGACCAGCGTGCAAATCAGGACGGCCCGGTCGATCTGTCCGATCGTGCCCCAGGTCATGCGGCCGAAGCGGCGCAGCCAGCCGGCCCAGCGCAGGTGCGGCGCGTCGCCGTCGCCGCCGGCGGTCATCAGCGCCGCCACGACCCCCGGCTCGCCGCACACCACCAGCCGGTCGCCGGCCTCCAGCGGAGTTTCCGGATCCACTTCCAGCAGAAAGCGCGGCGGCGCCTTGTCCGGCAAATGGGCCAGCGCCAGGGCGTCCTTGTCGGCCAGCGCCGATGCGAGGGTCCGCCCCCGCAGTTCGCTGCCGGCCTGGACGGTCAGCTCCGCGACCTGCCGCCGATCGTCGGCCCGGCCTTCGAGGCGGAAGGCGCCGAGGGCCTGGCCGGTCAGCGCGGTCAGGGCCACGATCGGGGCGGTCATAAGCGACGTGCTGAGGGCGAAGACGTTGTGGACGGCGCCGCCGAGCCGGTCGAGAAGGTTTTGATTGAACATGCGCACCACCACGCGAACCTCCGGGTGGATGGCGCGAACCGTCAGGGCCGTGGTGACGTTGAGAAGGTCGTCGTTGGTCACGACGAGGACGCCGCCGCAGTCGGCGACGCCGGCCTCCTCCAGCAGGTCGCGCCGCCGGCAGTCGCCGCACACCAGGCGGGCGCCGAGCAGGCGCGGATCGTCGGGCCGGCAGGCGTTGTCCACCACGACAACCGGCAGGTCGGCGTCCCGCAGGGTTTCCATGACGCGGGCGCCCATACGGCCGAGGCCGCACAGGATGATGGGACGCTTCATGTCGGCTCCGGCCGGACGGCTTGCGTTGGCGCGGCCGCCCGGATACGGTGAGGGAGAGAAGGCCCTGCCGTCCCGAGGCGCACCATGGACCTCGACGCCCAGGTATGCTACTGCTTCCACGTCTCGCGCCGCAAGCTGGTGAACTTCATCCGGCGGGAGCGGCCGCGCGTGCCGAGCCAGCTGTCGGAATGCGGCGGCGCCGGCACCGGCTGCGGCTGGTGCATCCCGTTCTTGCGGCAGCTGCACCAGCAGGCGGTGGAGGGCGGCGACACGACGGAGCTGGAGCGGATGACGCCGGCCGAGTACGAGCGCCGCCGGGCGGCCTACGTCCGCGCCGGCAAGGGCACGCCGCCGCCGGGGGCGACGCCGCTGCCGCCGGAAGGGCCGACGTAAAATCCCATCAAGAGATGTCCTGAATCGGAGAATCCGCGGCCGGCGGCGTGCGGACCGGGCTGAGCGCGAACGGCCCCGACCAGGCCTCGCCGATGGACCATGTCCCGAAGATCGTGCCCTCGCCGTCGTAGCGGCCGCGGTAGAGGACGCGGTGCCTGCCGAGGTACTGCTTGACCATGACGACGTTGCCCTGATCGTCGCAGGTTCCGCGGAAGGTGAAGCGGCCGATAAGGTCGCGGCCCTCGCCTTCGATGGCGCCGCCGGCGAAGCGCAGAACGAAGTCGTTCATCGGCTGACGGCCGAATGCGGGCTGTTCCCAGTAGCCGCGCCAGACGCCGGAAGGGTACACCTGCGATTCCTCATGCGTTCCCGGACGGAGCCGCCCCGTCAGGGGCGGTCGGCTGCGCGACCAATGGCGTCGCGGGACGCGGCCCGACGGCGGCCGACGCCGCAGCGGCCCGCGCGGCGAGCTTCTTGCGCCTTCTTCTCCACCAAATCCACGCGACCGCCGCGACGACGAGTCCGCCGCCCACGGCCGCATATAGGCCGTAATTGGGCCGGTCCAGGGCGGCGGCCGCTTCGGGGTCGATCTTGGCCAGGCGCTCGGCGAGCTTGTCGCCGTCGCTGCTGTAGCGGCCGTCCCGGTTGATCGCCTCGACCAGGGCGGGGACGGCGGGCTGCGCCTCGGGGCCGAAGTCGGCCAACGTCCCGACGATCCGGTCCGACGAGAGGTAGGACAGGCGACCGGACGCGACTTCCCGCCGCAGGGCTTTCGCCAGGGCCGGGACCACCCAATCCACCTTCGGTCCGATCCGGCCGAGGCTGTCGGCGGCGGCGCCGTTGTGCTTCTCGTCCTGGAGCAACTCCAGCAGCGGCTCCTTCCGGACGTCGATCCGCCACAGCGCCTCGGCCGCAACGGCGCGTGTGGAGTCGTCCGCGAGCGCCTCGGTCAGGGCCGGCGCCGCGTCCTTCGCCTCCGGCCCCATCGCGCCGCAGCGCCGCGCCGCCTCACGCCTTACATCCTCCTTTTTATCCTTGAGCGCCTCAATCAGAAGGGGCACGGCCGCTTTGCGCCGGGGCCGATCTTCGCAAAGACCGGGATGATCCGGCCCATCGTCCAGCCGTCGCCCTCTTTGTAGATCGCGATTAACTCGTCGGTCGCCTCCGCCGCGGCCGGCCCGACCCCGCCGAGACCATCGAGAACGGGGCCGATCGCCGAGGACCGGTCGTGCAGTGCCTCCGTCAGCGCCGGCACGGCGTCGGCGGCGTCCGGGCCGATCTTCCCGAGCGCCTGAGCGGCGTCGCAACGGGCGTCCGTCGCGCCGGTCTTCAGCACGTCCGCGAGCAGCGGCACGGCCGGCTTGCCGATCCGGCTCAGAGCGTCGGCGGCCTCTGAAGTCGTTTGGAAGAAGCCTTCCCGCCTCCCCAGCCCCGCCGCGCAGCACCGGCAGGACGCGGTCCCCCTGCTTCGGGTCGATGCTCCACAGGGCCTCGGCCGCGTAGACGCGCACGAAGTCGTATCCCTCGTCGAGCAGGGGCAGCACGTCGGGTTCGGCCGAGCGGGCCTCCGGGCCGATCTGGCCGAGGGCGATGACGGCCCAGGCGCGCAGCACCACGTCGCCGCTGTGCAGCAGTTCGGTCAGGGCCGGCACGGCCGGGCGCCGATTTTCACCAGGGACGCGCCGAACCGCTTGCGGATGGAATCCACGTGGTCGTCTCGGTCTTCGGTCCGCAGCATCTCGATCAGTTTGGGAACCGCCTTTCCTGCCGCCGGCCCCATCTCCCCGAGCTGGGAAGCGACCCGGCGTCGCACTTTGGGGTCGGCGTCGTCGAGCAGAGGGAGGAGCGCCGCGGCGCCCGGCTCGCCCATCGCCGTCAAAGCGTCGGCGGCGTCATAGCCGTAGCCCTGCTCCGGCGCATTCCGGACGGCGTTCGCCAGCTCCCGAATCGCCGCGGGGCCTGCCGCAGGCCCCATCTTCCCCAGGCGCGGGCGGCGTACCCGGAACCCGTATAGATAAACACGTCCACGAGGGCCGGCGCTGCATCCGGGCCGATCGCTGCCAGCGCATCGACGGCCTGCTTCGCTTCCCCAGGCTGCCCGTTCTTCAGCAGGTCGAGCCAGTAGCCCATCGGCCGGCCATCGTAAAAGCGCTCGCCGCGAAGCAAGCCCACGACCGTGAGCCGGCACGAAGGAATCAGCATCAGCACGCCTGCCACGGCCGCGGTGAGCAGCGCCCAACCGAGGTTCTTGCGTTTCATACCGAACTCCCTCTTGGAGGTAGGCCGTCAACAGTTCAGGGCGCGCCGGCCGCCTCTGCCGGGTCCAGTTGTTTGAGAACCCTCGCCGCCTGCTGGCGGACGTAGTCGTCCGAGTCCTTGACGAGTTCCTTCAGCGCCGCCAGCGCCTCCGGCGAGCGCGTCTCGACCTTCCACAGCGCCTCGGCGGCGAAGACGCGGAGGGCGTGATCGCCGCCGCCCAGCGCCTCGCGCAAGGCGGGAGTCGCCTCCTTCGCGGCGGGGCCGTAGGAGCCGAGCGACTCGGCGGCCTTCCTGGTGACCACGGAGTCCTTGTCCTTGAGCGCCTTCGTCAGGTAGGGCAGGGCCGCCTGAAGACCGATCTGGCCGAGGGCCGCATCGGCCTGGTTGACCTCGTTGCCCAGGTGTTCCCAGCTGCACCGCAGCAGCGCCGGCACGGCAGGGGCGGCCGCGGGGCCGATACGGCCGAGCGCCTCGGCGGCCTCGTCCCTCACGCGCCGGTCGGACGCCGCCAGCGCCTCGGCCAGAGCGGGGACCGCCGCCTCAACCTCTTCGCCGATCTCCACGAGCGCCTGGGCGGCGTGGTAACGTGGACCGGGAAGGCCCTCGCGCACCAGCCGCAGCAACTCAGGCACGGCCGCCTTGGCCCGCCGGCCGAAGTGGCCGAGGCTCTCCGCCGCCCGCGCTCACCAGCGGGTCCGGGTCGGCCAGCGCCGTCGCCAGCGCCGGTGCGGACTCGTCCGCCCGTCGGGCGAAGAAACCGAGGGCGAGGGCGGCCTGCGCCCGCACCGCCGCGTCGTCGTCCCGCAGGGCCTGGAGCAGGTCGGGAACGGCCGTGTCCGCCTGATCGGACAGCAACTCCAATGCGTCGGCCGCCGCGGCGCGAACCTTGGGGTCGGCGTCGTGCAGCCGTGCGACCACCGCGCCCACCGCCGGCGCCCCCATCCGCCGCAGGGCCGCCGCTGCGTTCTGCCGCGCGTCTTTCGTCGCCTCCGTGTCGCAAACGACCGCGACCAGCGCCGGAGCGGCGTCGGGGCCGATGGCCGCCAGCGATTGGCTGGCGTCTTTGCCGTCGAAGAAGTCGCCCAGCTCTTTGATGAGAAGGGGGACCGCCGCCGCGGCGCCGGGACCGATCTTGCCGAGCGCGATGATGACCACTCGAATTGGGCGTTCGCTTCCATGAATCAGGCGAGGGACGGCGCTCGCCGCGGCCGGGCCGATTTCGCCCAAAGCCTCGGCCGCGTAATAGCGAACGGTTTCGTCTTTGTCGTCGAGCACCGCAGCCAGTGCGGATACGGTCGTTTCGGAATGGGGGGCAAGCACGCCGATCGCCTCGGCGGCCTGGGCGCGAACTTTGGCGTCGGCGTCGGTCAGCCGGCTGCGCAGGCGTTCGAGGGCCTCGTCCGGCCCGATCGCAGCGACGGCGGAGGCCGCGATCCGCCGAATCGCGGCGTCCTTATGGGTCAGCGCCGCGGACAGCGCCGGCAGCGCCGCCTTGGCGTCGGGGCCGAGCTTCTCCAGGGCGCGGGCGGCGGCCCGCGTCGTCCCCACGTCCCCCAGCTCCGTGCTGTTCGGCAGAGCATCGGCCAACGCCTGGACGGCTTCGGGATCGCCGCGGCCGATCTCGCCCAGCGCCTTCAACGCCCACGGATCCTTGTGTTCCTTGGCGGCCGCCAGCCAGTAGTTCCTGGGCATC
>CAWGKE010000018.1:0-71466 GCA_963823075.1 uncultured Planctomycetaceae bacterium | reverse complement strand
CTACCCCCAAGGGGACTCGAACCCCTGTCTTAGCCGTGAGAGGGCTATGTCCTAGGCCACTAGACGATGGGGGCAAGTAACTACAGCCGTTGCACTTGCGTCGATTCCTTTCCGTCCATCCTACCATCCTTTACACCCGACTCTACACCCGATACAATCAGGGGTAGAAATGGCCGGGGCGTCTTCACCGTCCCGGCCGTGAACGCAGCAACACCTGTTCTGAGGAGCCGTTGCCATGTCCGTGAATCATCCTACCGCGCCCGCCCCGCCCGTCAAGCCCGCCAAGCCCTACCCCGACTTCCCCCTATTCCCGCACGCGGTTGGCCAGTGGGCGAAGAAGATCCGCGGCAAGATGCACTACTTCGGGCCGTGGGCCGACCCCGACGCCGCCCTGGCGAAGTACCTGGAGCGGAAGGACGACCTGCACGCCGGGCGGAAGCCCCGGCCCGACCCGGAGGCCCTGACGGCCAAGGACCTGTGCAACCAGTTCCTCGGCGCGAAGCAAGCCCTCGTGGACGCCGGCGAACTGGCCCCCTTGACCTGGGGCGATTACAAGACCGCGTGCGATGAAATCGTGGTCGCCTTCGGCAAGACGCGGCTGGTGAGCGACCTGGGGCCAGACGATTTCGCCGCGATGCGGAACCGCATGGCCAAGAAGTGGGGCCATCATCGCCTGAGCAAGACGATCCAGTTCGTCCGCTGTGTATTCAAGCACGCCTACGACGCCGGCCTGATCGACCGCCCCATCCGCTACGGGCCGGGGTTCAAACGGCCGTCGAAGAAGACGCTCCGCTTGCACCGGGCCAAGCAGGGAGCGAAGCTGTTCACCGGGGACGAAATCCGCCGCCTGCTGGACGCCGCCGGCGCGCAGCTCAAGGCCATGATCCTGCTCGGCGTCAACTGCGGCTTCGGCAACAGCGATTGCGGCAACCTGCCCCAAGCCGCCCTCGACCTGGAATCGGGCATCATCGACTTTCCACGTCCCAAAACAGGCATCCCCCGGCGCTTGCGCTCTGGCCGGAAACCGCGGCGGCTCTCCGCGACGCCCTGGCGAAGCGGCCCGAAGCGATGAAGCCCGAACACGCCGGGCTGGTTTTCCTGACGCGGTGCGGCGATTCGTGGCACACAGGCACCACTGACGGCCCTCTCAGCAGGGAATTCAGCAAGCTGCTCCGCCGGCTCGGCGTCAACGGCCGGAAGGGGCTGGGGTTCTACGCGCTCCGCCATACCTTCCGCACCGTCGCGGACGCGGCGAGGGATCAGCCCGCCGCCGACCACATCATGGGCCATGAAGTAGCCCATATGTCTTCTGTGTACCGCGAGGGCATCGCCGACGAGCGGTTGAAGGCGGTGAGCGATCACGTCCGGGCCTGGCTGTTCACGGGAGCCAAGTAGCCGGCCGGCCTTGTGCTGTCTTGCAAGACCGATATACACTTTACAAATCGGGCGGCTGCCGGCGTGCAGCTACCCCGGTGGTCCGCAAGCAGGCCCGCCGACCGCTCCATCCCGGCGGGCGGCTTGGGCCGGCCCGGGGATGGAGCAAACAACATGTCCAAGGCGCGTCAGCGAAAAGACAAGGCGGCGATCGAAGGCGGGACCTTTGACCCGTTGGGCCTAAAGTGGCCGACTCTTCGGGAAGAGATCGCGGGCGGCGACCTGGACGCAGCGTATCGGGTCGCCAACAACTTGGCGGAGTGCCTTGAACTCACCCTGGTGGACGCGACGCAGCTCCACAGCTTTTGTTCGGCGTTCAAGGACCACGAACGGTCTGGACAGACGCGAGCGACGATCCTAAGGGCGCGAGCGAAGGGAGGCGAAGAAGCCGGTCGTCGCGTCGAGGAAGCCATCTCCGCGTGGGAAAAATATGAGCGGGAAGAAGGCCGCCAGGAATACAAACGCCGGCTCAACCAGTTCGCGTGGGAGCAAGCGGGTTTCTGTTGGCACTTTTACGCGAGCGACCCCTTCAAGCGCATCCATCCGGCGCTTGGGCGCTGACCGCGACGCGCTCGGGTCCGGCGGAGGTTCTGGGCTACCAATGCAACAGCATGACGCTCGCGCTTTACCGGATCATGGATTGCCACTGTAGAACGCTCCTGACCTACGATGGATTTGAAGAGTTAGTGAGGGTGTATCACGCCAAGACGGCCGGCCTCTCCCCCTCCGATGCCGACGAGCGGGCGGACGAGCTTATCGCGGACCCGGACGCGGCTGCGGCCCTGGCAGGCGTCCGAATCGTAGAGATCGTGGAGGGCGTTTACGACTTCCTTCGAGAACTACTCGCCGACGAAGCGGCTGAGGAGATGCGGCGAGAGTTCCTTCACGCAGCCGCTTTTCGGATTGACAACAGGCTACCGCCCCCCAAGCCGCCGGCCGAAGGCGATTCGGCAAACGGCATGTCGTGGCAGGAAGCGGATCGAAAGGCCCGGAATCTTGCGAGGGAGAACGCCCGCTTCTATACGCTTTCGGGGAGGGAACAGGCGAGGTGGATCGGCTGCAGCTGGGCGACCTGGCGCAGGGCGCCGTTCTTCACACAAGCAAGGTGGACAGGGCCGAAAGCGGGGCGGCCCCAGCAGCGCAAAGGCGCTGCCCCGCCGAAAGTGGTCAGTCTTACGAACGAACTCGAAAGCGTGATCGGAGAGGGCCGACGGGAGGAAGTGCTGGAGAAACTCATCGCTGGCCAGGACACCGATTTTGAACCAAGCCCCTTGGACCCCGACCCGCCTGACGCCCGCCCGAAGCGCGTCCATAGCCGCAAGCGATTGTGACCGCGCCGACGCCCTGTGAGCGCTCACTTGAGCGCTTGTAACCATAACCCTAGCCCCTGAAACCACTTCAGATGCGGACCCAGTGAGCGCCTTCTATCGGTGAGGGACAACCTATTCACCGATAGGGGCTACGCACGTGCCTGCCGCCGATCCTACTCCGCAGCTAATCACCGCCGGCGTCATTGCCGCGGAACTGCACGCGCCTCTGCATCGCGTACTGCGCGTGCTGGCGACCCGATCTCACATCCGCCCGTCCGCTCGCGCGGGAACGCTCCGCCTATACACCCGCCGCACCGTGGCGATGGTGCGCCACGAACTGAACGCCATCGACGCCCGACGTTGTCAGAAAGGGGCCGCCGATGACGAATAGCCTGCCCCCCCACTTGCACACTCCCGCCACGCTGGCAAACGGACCCGCCGCCGGTATGACCGTGCGCGAGGTCGCCCGCCGCTACCGGGTTTCCCCCGACAAGGTTAGGTTGTGGGTCAAAAGGGGAGAATTAGCGGCAATCAATACCGCTACAGTCCTCTGTGGGCGGCCGCAGTTGCGGATTACCGCCGAGGCTTTGGCCGCATTTGAGCGCAGCCGCAGCGCGGGACCACCGCCCAAGCCGGCGCGCCGCCGCCGGCGCGCGGTACAGGTCGATTATTACCCCGATTAGGCCCAAAACGCCGACCGCCGCGTCGTCAGCGCGGCGGCGGCTCATGATGCGAGATTGGGGAGATACATCTAATGACAATACCATCCGGCCGCGGCGCAGACAAGTGGCGTCGGTGCGGCGCGAAAAGCCCCTGCCCCATCTGCAAAGGGGACTGGTGCAGCGTAACCGCCGACGGCGCCGTGGCGAAGTGTATGCGCGTCGCCGAGGGCACGTTCATGACAAAGACGGATAAAAACGGTGCGGAATACTACCTGCACCGCCTCAATGGCGCGACCGGCGCGTCCGCAGCCCCGCCGCCGCCAAGCGGCCCTGGCCCCGAGCGGGCGGGCGCCGACGCCCTGCACAGCATCTACTCCGCGCTGCTGGCGCTGCTCGCGTTGTCGAAGGTTCACCGCGAGAGGCTGCAGCGCCGCGGGCTGCCCGACGCTGAGATCGACCACCGCCTTTACCGCACACTGCCCATCCAGGGCCGCGCCCGCGTGGCCCGCGAGTTGCGAGAACGATTCGGCGATGCCCTCTTGTCCGTACCAGGCTTCATCGCCAAGGTGGGCGACTCGGGCCGTCCTTACGTCACCATCGCCGGCGCCGCCGGGCTGCTCGTGCCCGTCCGGGACGCGGCCGGGCGCATCGTGGCGCTGTTGGTGCGGCGCGATGACGCCGGCGATGGAGGGAAATACAGCTATCTGTCGAGTGCGAAAGTCGGCGGCCCCGGCCCTGGCTCGCCGCCGCACGTCCCGCTGGCGCCGCTAGGAGTGACGCCTTGCTGGCGCACCTGCCGCCTGACCGAGGGTGCGCTCAAAGCGGACATCGCCTACGCGCTGTCCGGCCTGCCCACCATCGGCGCCGCCGGACTGGCCTGGGGGCCGGCTCTCGATGTCGCGCGGCTGCTGCACTGTGACGCTGTGCGGCTCGCCTTCGACGCCGACGCCCTCGACAATCAGCGCGTCGCCCGCGCCATGTACGACTGCGGCGGCCGCCTCGACGAAGTAGCCATGATTCTGGAGTTGGAGCGATGGGACAGAGCGGACGGCAAAGGCATCGACGACCTGTTTGCCGCCGGCAAGACGCCGGAGGTCCTGGCGGGGGAGGAGGCGCGGGCCGCGATCCGCGAGATTCTGGCCGCGGCGACGGCCGGCGATCCGCCGACGGAGCCGGGACCACTGGAGCGACTGGCCGACGTGTTGGCCGACGGCGGCGCCGAGGCGCTGTTCCGCGACCGTGCAGCTGCTGCGGGGGCTGGCCCAACTCGCCGAGAGCGATCCGGCCGAGTACGCCTGTCGCCGCGCCCAGCTTCAGCGCGCCGGCGTCAAGCTGCGCGACCTGGACAAGGCACTGGCCCCGCTCCGCCAAGGACTGCGCCGCGACCGCCCGGCCCTCGACGCCGCGGGCTGTTACCGCATCAGCGCCGGCCGGATCGTCCGCGACGTGCCGACTAAGGACGGCGCCGTCGAGGTTCCGCTGGCGAACTGGTCGGGCCGCATCGTCGAGGAAACCGTCATCGACGACGGCGCCGAGCGCCGGCGGACGTTCGCCGTCGAGGGCACGCTCGCCGTCGGGACGCCGCTGCCGCGGGCCGACGTGCCGGCCGATCAGTTCGGGTGGATGCGCTGGCCCGTCGAGGCGTGGGGGCCGCGGGCCGTCGTTTTCGCGGGCGCAGCGACGGCCGACCATACGCGCGTGGCGCTGCAGCTGCTCTCCGGCAACGTGCCGCGGCGCGTGGTGTACAGCCACACGGGATGGCGTGAGATCGAGGGCGACTGGTACTACCTGCACGGGGGCGGCGCGATCGGGCCGGACGGCCCGGCCGTGGGCGTCGAGGTCGCCCTGCCCGACCCCCTGGCCGGCTTCCGCCTGCCGGACCCGGCCGACGGCCCCGCCCTGGCAGAAGCGATCCGGGCGAGCCTCCGAATGCTGGACGGGCTGGCCCCTGACCGAATCGTCTTCCCGGTGTGGGCCGCCGTTTATCGGGCCGTCCTGGGGCCGGCCGACTTCGCCTCGCACCTGTCCGGCCCCACCGGCACTTTCAAGACCGAACTGGCGACCCTGGCTCAGCAGCACTACGGGGCCGAGATACACGCCCGTCAGCTGCCGGGCAGTTGGTCCAGCACCGGCAACGCCCTGGAAGGCGTCGCCTTCGCCGCCAAGGACGCCCTGCTGGTGGTGGACGATTTCGCCCCCACGGGATCGACGGCCGACGTGCAGCGCTTCCACCGGGAGGCCGACCGCCTGTTGCGCGCAGGGCAACCGCTCCGGCCGCGGCCGCTGTCGGCGCGACGGCACGCCGCAACCCGCCAAACCGCCGCGCGGCTTGATCCTGTCCACCGGGGAGGACGTGCCGCGCGGGCAATCCCTGCGTTCGCGGATGTTTGTCGTCGAAGTCTCGCCCGGCGACGTGCGAGTGGATCGGCTGACGGAGTGCCAGCTGGACGCGGCCGCCGGCCTGTACACGCAGGCGCTGGCCGGCTTCGTGCGCTGGCTGGCTCCGCGGTACGTGGACGTGAGCGGCCGGCTGCGCCAGGAAGCGGCCGAGCTGCGCGACAAGGCGCGGATCGAGGGACAGCACGCCCGGACGCCGGGCATCGCCGCCGACCTCGCCCTCGGCTTGCGCTGCTTTCTCAACTTCGCCCGCGGGGTCGGCGCCATTACGCCCGACGAGGCGACGCGCCTGTGGGAACGCTGCTGGTCGGCGCTCCTGCACGTCGCGGCGGAACAGGCGGCGCACGTCGCGGCCGCCGAACCCACCGGCCTGTTCTTACGGCTGCTGTCCGCCGCCGTGGCGAGCGGCCGCGCTCACGTCGCCGGGGCCGACGGCGGCACCCCCTCGCAAGCGGAACGGTGGGGCTGGCGGTCCACCGCCGGCGCCGATTCCCAGGCGTGGCAGCCGATGGGCCGTCGGGTCGGCTGGGTGGACGGCGACGACCTATACCTGGAGCCGGAGGCGTCCTTCGCCGAGGCGCAGGAGTTGGCGCGGCGCAGGGGGACAGCCTGCCCGTAGCCCCTCGGACGCTCCACAAGCGACTGAAGGAGAGGGGGCGGCTGGCGAGCTGGGACGAGAAGCGGCAGCGGAACACGGTTCGGCGGACGTTGGAGGGGGTCAAGGACCGCGAAGTCGTCCACCTGCACAGGGACGCTCTATCTCATCGGGAACCGTCCGAACCGTCCGCCGCAGCTTCCGAGCCGGATGAAACGCACGAAAATCGGACGGTTTCGGCGGACGGTTCGGCGGACGGTTCCGGCGTTTGCGGGGGCGACCGTCCGCCGGAACCGTCCGCCGAACCAGCGGAAAACCCGGTCGGCGGACGGTTCGGACGGTCCCCTACGGGGAGCGAGTCCCCTACGACGCCAAAGCATACTGCGACGCCGCACAAGCAGCGGAGGGGGGTGCTGTGACTGCTGCCGTCGAGCTGCTGGCCCGCTGCCGCGCCGCCGGCGTCGAGCTGGGCGTTGCCGCGGGCGGGGCGAGGCTTCTGTGGGAGGCCGACGCCGATCCGCCGGAAGACCTGCTGGCGGACCTGACCGCGAACAAGGCCGCCGTCCTGGCGCTGATCCGAGGCCCGCAAGGCAATTGTGACCAGTGCGGCCGCGCCCTCGACGCCAAGCGCCGCTGCTGGCGGTGCGGCTATCGCGCTTGCGCCGACTGCGGCAGGCCGACGGGGAGCGCCTTCATCGCCCGCTGTGTTCTGTGCGGCCGGCGGCTCAACGGCAACGTCGGCGAGCCGCTGTAGCGCGCCACCAGCCTCGGCAGGCGCTCCGAGTGCCCTGAACACAGTTTTGGCCGTCCAACCGTTTCTGGGCGGTTGTAGGCGACGCCGACGCCGTTCCTGCGATTGCCCCGGCGTCATGACTTCGGTGATACCTAATGTTACCTCGTTGGTGGCCGCCGGCCGCCGCCGCACGACGTACAGAGGGACAGCCATGCAGACCCCCGCGATTCGGCATGTTTCAGTTTCCCCGCCGCACGATGCCCTATCCACGGCCCCAGGATCGCTCCCAACGCTTCCCGCTGCCCAAGAGGCCGCCGGTGTCGTCTCGTCGCGGCCATCGGTTCCTGACGCGTCCCAGGGCCAGCCGGCGGGGACCGACGCGCCCCCGCCGTCTCTCCCAGCCGCCGCGGCCCGAAACCGTGTTCAGCGACGGAAATGGATGGCCGCGTTCCTCGCTTCGTACCGGGAGCATGGCACGATGCGCGACGCCAGTGCCGCCGCCGGGGTGAGTCGGATGACCGTGTGGCGGTGGAAGCAGCGGTCCAAGTGGTTCGCGCGTCGGATGGAGGAGGCGTACCAGGACAGCACCGACAAAGCGGAGCGGGAAGCCTACGAGCGGGCCGTCAACGGCTACCGCGTGCCCGTGTACTTCGGGGGGCAGTGCATCGGGCATGAGACGCGGTACAGTGACCGGCTTCTGGAGCGGATATTGAAGGCGCGCCGGCCGGAGTTGTTCGGCGACAAGGTGAACCTGTCCCACTCCGGCCCGGTCGTCGCCCCGCTGCGTCCTGAACCAACCGCCGCCGAGCTGGCTGCCCAGCTCGCCCCCTACACGGAGGCGTTCGAGATGATGCGCCAGGCCGACCGCGACGCCGCACGGCTGGACGCCGCACGCCAGCTCCCAGCGCCACCGGCCGACGACAGCGCCGGCCGGCCCCAACTCCCGGCGCCCGCTGCTGAAGTCCTGGCTACCTGAGTCGTCCGGTGGCGTGCCGAAGTCGGCGTAAACCGCAGCATCGCCGCCGTGCTATCCGCCGCCCGCCCGATTTTACACGTCAAGCGCGGAAAACTATGTCCAGTGCATCCGGCCCGCGTCCACGCGCTCAACGCCCGGTCGCAGCCTGGGGCCGTCCTTTTGTCCTGTCATTCTTGCCCCGAAAAACGGGCGGGTGGACACGGAAACGCCAATGGTGGCGACGAAAAAAGGAATGCAATGGCGTTGGCGGCTCGGCGCGACACCCCACATGAGCGAGACAGGCGACAGTGCGGCCGGAAACCGCCGCCAATGGCGGGTAAAATAAGGGGTGAATGGCGAGCGCACGGGAAGATGACAGGGCGGCCCTTGTCGTGGCGCTGGTCAGCGCCGGCGCGGCGGGCTCGCGGCGTCATCCTCGCACGAAAGGCGTCCGATGAAGAATAATGGAACTGTCGTCTATCAGCGACAACACAAGGGCGGGCTGACGATGCCCCAGCTGAACGCCATCGACCTGCTGGCGGGCGGCAAGACCGACAAGCAGACGGCGGAGCTGCTGAACCTGTCCCGCACCTGCATCACCAAGTGGCGGCTCTACGACCCGATCTTCCAGGCGGCGTTGAACCGCCGGCGGGCCGAAGTCTGGTCCGCCGGGATCGACCGGCTGCGGTCGCTCATCCCGGTTGCCCTCGACGCGCTGGCGGTCGAGCTGGAAAACCCAGACAGCCCGCACCGACTCAAGGCCGCGACCGAAATCCTGCGCTTGGTGCAACTCCCCGGCGGGTCAGCGGGGATCGGGCCGACCGACCCGGGGGCGATCGTGGCCGCGATCGTCTCGAAGAGGCGGGCGAGCGCCCCCGGCCCGCTTGACGACGTGTTCAACAACGACAAGGGGCTCCCGCCCGTCGAGCAACAAACCGAAGAAGTGTGGCGGGAGCTGGAAGCGCGGGTGAACGAACCCGACGAGCCGGCCCTTCCCGTCGAGGGGGGCACCCGGGCCTGCGGGTGACTTCTGCGGCGCGGCTTGAAGCGTCGGGCGCGTCCAATGAGGAGAGGCGAATGGACAGCCTGCTCGATGACGTGCCGGTCCTTGAGCGCCTGGTGCGGTTCCGGGAGGCCGGCTACACCCTGCGGCGGTGCGCCGAGGCTGTGGGCGTCCACATCGCCACCGTTTGCCGCTGGCAGGCCGGCGACACAGACTTCCGCGAGCGGATGCGCGAGGCGGAGCGCATGGCGCGCCGCATCCACTACGCGATGTTCCCCCCGAGCGAGCCGCGGCCGAAGGTGCGATGGCGTCGGGACTGCCCGCTGTGCAGTGCCCGTGTCGCCGTCCGCACCGCCCCCGGCAAGCTGCGGTTCTGGCGCTGTGGACGCTGGCCGCTCTGCCCTTGGGCCAGCTGGCGGCCGCGCGCGCCAAGGGACTGCGACCGCTGCGGGGCGCCCTGCTTCTGGTCGCACAGTCGGAAGAGCATCGGCTGTAGCGGCTGCGGCCGGCGCGTGATGAGGGGCTGCTGACGGGCGGTCGGCGGCGGCTCGGCAGCAGACAACCAGTTGCGCCGGGATGCGAATTTTGCCCCTCTAACCGACGGGGTGAAAGGACGGCAAAAGTACGGCGCCAGCGAAGGAAATCGCGGGTCCGGGGCCGCATTTCGACGCCGAACGGGCCGAAAGGCGGCCTTCGGAGCGGCGTTGTTGAATCATAATCGCCGTCTTCACAATCGCCGCAAGTCGTTGCCGCGCTTGGCCGAGGTGGCTGTCGGGGCGGGCCGGGAGATTGATAATTGCTGATGATTTAGGAATAATCCGGCGGTGCGTGAGGGGCGTCATGGGCGGGTTCGGAAGCGGCAACCGTTACCACTGGTGGCGGGGAACCAAGAAAACCACGGTCGAGGACAGCCTCCGCATCGACGCCAACCGCTGGATGCGCGAGGGCATCCTCCGGGCCGGGGTCCACCTGCTGGGATCGCGGCAGTGGACCTACAGCAGCGGCAGCACGTTCCGCGTGGACTGCGAGGTCCAAACGATGGACATGGGGCGGCCGTTGCTGCGGCTGTTCTATTCGTGGACCTGGAACGGCGATTCACAACCGCAGTCGGAAGACTACCACGTTGCGCTGACGGCGACGCGGCCACGCTTCGGCGGGCTGCGCTGGTGGTTCGTCTGCCCGCTGGTCGTCAAGGGCGTCGCGTGCGGCCGCCGCGTCGGCAAGCTCTACCTGCCGCCCTCGGGTCGCTACTTCGGCTGTCGGACCTGCCACGACCTGACCTACACCAGCTGCCAAGAGAGCCACAAGTAGGATAGCGTCTATTGCTTGCTGGCCGAAGGGACCGGCTACGACCTCGACACCGTGAAGAGGGCGATGGACAGCGTCGGGAAACGGCGATAGCGGGCCAGACAGTTCGGACTTGGCCAACCCCGGCAACGCTCAGTCCGCAATCGCTTTGATGAATGCCTCCCGCACGTCTCCGTAGAACAGCACGTTGACCTTCGTGGCCATGTCGTCGGACAGGTCGAACAGCTGCTTCCGGGCGGACACCGGCATCAGGACCACGGACGCGCCCTTCTCCACCGCCACTTCCACTACGTCGATCGCGTTGGGCAGGAGGTCGATGGACCCGCCCAGGTTCAGACCGCCGACAACGACCAGGCCGCCCCGCAGGCTCTTACCGATGAGGGCGCTGCACATGGCCAGGAGGGCCGCGACTCCAAGTGAGCGCCCGCCTTTGCTTGCGTCGTAGGCCCGAAGCTGGATGGAGAATTCGTGTTCACGCGGGTTGCGATCACCGACCAGCTCGGCCCCGCGGGCGTACAGGTTCGCCTCGGCATACTTGACCGACTCGGCGAACGCTTGTGGTGCAGGCCGGTTCAGAATGCGAACGCCGCTGCCCGGACTCTCGGTCACTTCGATGCGGTACAGGCCGGCCCCTTCGTCGGCCCCACCGGGGCTGATGCCCCACACCTGACCAGGGGGTAGCGGGTCGCGGCCCACATGGTCTTCGCTCTGAAGTTCTGGCGTGACAACGAACTTTTCGACCCCGTCGTTGCCGATGGTGTAACTGAACTGCGTGTTGCGAAACTCGGCGGTGCCGATCTTCTTTTGTTGCTCCTTGACGCGCCGGCGGCACTCCAGGGCCAGCCGGACGGCCCACTCCAGGTCTTCGTCGGGAACCTTTTGCTCGGGTGAAGGGTGGATCAGCTTCAACAGGCCGCTGACCGTCTTGTTCACGGCGTTCTGGTCGCGGCCAGTGAGCGCGCCGCCAAACGTCACCCGGCCTTGCAGGGCAGAAATGCGGCTCTGGCCGCGGAGCCTGCTCCAGCACTCGCTCAGGAAGTCGCTGACGAGACCGAAATGGTTCGTCTTGACGACTTCGCTGATCTTCGGAACGTCCCAGCCGGGCAAGTAGCAGTGGATGCGGTCCATCAGGGCGGTGTCATTCCGCATGTCAGGCGGCATGGGGCTGAACAGGTGGCCCACCCGCTGCTGGTGCTGTACGTCCACGTCGAAGTTGCCGACCATCACGATGCCGCCGTAGGCCCGAATGCTCTCCTTGCCGCGGCTGAACTCGCCGGACTCCATGTAGCCTTTCATGATGTTGACACCGTCCTTCTGGTCGAAGGAGACGCCGGAAACCTCGTCGAAGCAGACCACGTCGTACAGGCAAACCAACCCCCGCTGGCCGCTGGCGTTGTTCACGAACATCCGGGCGACCGTGGCCTTGCCGCCGCTGACCAGGTGGGCGTAGGGCGAAATCTGCTGGAACAGGTGGCTCTTGCCCGTGCCGCGCGGCCCTAACTCCACGAGGTTGTAATTCGCCTCCACGAACGGGGCCATGCGGAGAATCAGCATGTCCGCGTTCCGCTCCGTCATGGCGGTCGGCTCCAGGCCGATGCCGCGCAACAAGAAGTGCTTCCACTCGCTGGTAGTGAATCGAGACCGCCCCTCGTATAGCGCGGTCAGCACGTCCCGCTTGGACAACTGGATAGGGCGCAGGGCGGCGATGGCGAACGGCCTGCCGTTCTTCTCCTGGGCGATGACGGCGTCGTAGGTGAGATCGACCTCGGCATAGAACCCGCCCGTCAGCATCCGTTCGTTGTCGCTGACCAGCTTGCCCTCGATGCTCACGTCTTTCAGTTGCAGGCTGGGCAGGCTGGCGAGGTAGGAATCCGTGCGGGCGTCGAGGCGGGCTGAGATGATGTCGATGATTTTGACTGACCCGGTTTCCTTGGCTCGGGCCTTGAACAGTTCCTCTTCGCCGCTGCGGACGGCCCGGTCGCGCAGCTGGCGCTCGACGATCTGCAAGCCTTCCTGAATCTCCTCTTCATTCGTGCTGGCACAGTATCGGCCGAGCAGAAACTCGCAAACGTAGGTCGGCACGGGATACTGGCGGGCGAATTTACGCACCAAGTCCTTGCGCACGATGTAGCCGTCGAAGCCGTCGGCGGCGAGTCGGTCCAGGTGATCGAGTTCCATGTCGGCCATTTATCCGCCCACCGTGACTGCGGCCTTGGCGATGACGTTTCCTGTCGGGTCGAGCAACACCACCGTCGTCGCCGTCCCCTCGCGGCTGTCGTCCGCGACGGGCAGGGACACGGTCCCGTCCTGCCCCACGGGCTTGGCCCCCGTCAACGAGGTAGCCGGGTCCACCGGCTTGTCCCGGAGATCGACTGTGCAGCCGATGAACTCCCCGCCGACCAGGACCCGGCAGCGGAGCCGGGACCACTTGATCGACTCTATTCTCGCCGAAATCGTGGCCGCGTTGCCAGGCCGGATGACGAACTGCGGGACCACGCATTCCTGCAAACTCAGCCCGCCGTGATTGTACTCCTCGCCGGCCATGAAGCAGGCGATCCCCGGAGGGCAGGCGATCCGCACGTCGTCGGCCCAAAACCACGAGAAGCAGGGCAGATCGACGGCGGCGTTCGGCTTGACCACCGCGCACCGCCGCCACCGGGTCGCCGTCAGGTATTTCGGCAGCTCGCTTTTGGGCAGTCCCTTCGGCATCAGCAACCAGCCGTGGTCGGTGACGACGCGGACCTCCTGCCACCCCGCTGTCAGGAGCGATTCGATCCGCTGGGCCAGGGTGGTCAGCAGCTCCGGGATGCGGCGGGCCAGCCCGCATCCTTCATCGTGGCCGGTCCTGTCCACGTTGCCGAACTCGGTCCACGCTCTCCCCGTGGGGTTGCCGGCTTCGTTCGCGGTGAGGAACTGAACGCCGTCGTCGGCCAGCAGCTTGCGGAACCGATCCGGGGTCAGGTCTTTGTCGTCGGGGGCCACGCAGGGGCGGAATTCCTCCCCCGCTGTCGTGCCTTTGATCTTCGCGGCCACGGGCGAGACGGCGGGCTTGGCCGTGGGCGTCACGGACGGCAGGGCCACGAACTGGTGGCGCGACTGGACCGAACCGACCCGGCCCGAAAGCAGGGCAAGGAGTTTCTGCCCCACGTCGTACCGCAGGCCGTCGGCGAACAGAACGCAGGCGCCGGCCGGCACGTTGTCCAGGCGCGGCGTCTCCCGGCCCGGCAGCGGGGCGTCCTTCACGCGCTTCTGGAACAACTCGGCGGCGTCCCGGAGCCAGGGGGCGTAGACATGGGCCACCGCCGCCTTCACGGCCTCCTGGTCGGCGGACACGCTGACCGCGGCGAGGGCGTCCAGCACCGCGGCGTCGGCCTTCCAGCCGCCATCCGTGTACGCCTTCACCATGTCCGCGGTCGTCGCCCCGGTCAATGGGATCGCCGTGACCTCGGCAAGCGTGGCAAGGTGCTGGAGCGCCCCGGCGAGTGGGCTGCGGTTCAGCTTCGCCCACACCCATTCCCGACGTGGCCCATGCTTGCCCTCCAGGGCGAGCAGGGCCTTGCGGGCCTCGGGTACAGGCTCGGACGGCAGGTGGACCAGGGCTTGCCGCAGAGAAGTTTCCGCAGCCTCGTTGTCCTGCGGCCAAAACTCCTCTTCGTGGGAAAACAGAGGCGACCCTTTCGGATGCGGCTTGGCCCTCCGCAGCAGGTCCACCAGGCCGGCGTACCGGGCCGGTGCGGCTGCGAACCGTTTCCACGCCGTCTTCCACGCCGTCTTCGGTTGCGTCCCCAGCTTCTCGGCGCCGACCAGCTCGCCGGCGTGGGGCGGGTCGAATCCGTAATTGGCGACACACCGGCTGCACAAGGTTTCCCAGCGGCCCGGTTCCCACCGGCTCCGCGTTCCCTTCGCGTCGGCGAGCCAGGAGAGCAGGTCGTCCACCGGGTCGTCGCTGATGAGCGCGTCGAAGTAGGCGCCGTTCAGCTCCCCAGCCGCCGACTTGGCCTGGAGGTCGGCGACCGGCACGTCGGCCAGTTTCTCGACGGCGCGGCGGATCGAGGTCGCCGTCGCCTGGTCCTTGGCGACCGTCAGGTGCAACCCGCCCTTTTCAGTCTGAAGGAAGGCGGAGATCGTCCAATCCTTGGCGTTCGCCTGCGACCAGAAGACGCCCCGGTATTGCAGTTCGGCGAGCGGCTTCAACTCGTTCGGGCATTCATCGGTCGCGCGCAGGGTAGAACGGCTGACGCCCGGCAGGTACAGGATCGGAGCCGTCCCGGCTGGAATCACGGCGTCGGGAATCCTTCCTGCCAGGACGCACCGAAGCCAGATGGCCGGGCCGGTGCGGTTGGCGGCGTCGTAGGGGCCGAAGACGAAGAAATGAGGCAGCACCGCGCGGAGGCGCGCTGCCAACCTCTCCCACTCGCGTTTCTCGTCGGGCCAGAGGACGGCGGCGGGTCGGACGGTGTCGTCGCGGTTGTAGTCCGCGGCCTTTTGGAGCGAGGCCAGTAATGCGTCGAACACAGTCATCGCCGTCGCCGTTCTTCGTTTGGCAGCCCGAACACGCCTTCTTCCATCAACTCGGCCCGAAACGCAACGAAATCGGGATCATTGATCGCCAGTACACGGATCGTCGCCCGGCCGCTGCGCGTGCGACCCACCAGGATCGCATCGTCCCAGGCGAAGTGCCGCTCCCAGCGGTGTCGGCGCGGATGAAACAGGCCCGCCAATCGTCCGGTGTCGGGGTCGATGCCCGCGATGTTCGGCCCTTTGTGCTTGTTGCAGTGCAGGCAACTCCACGCCAGGTTCTCGAACACCGTCGGCCCGCCGTGCTGCTCGGCGATGACGTGATCGACCTGGAACGGCAATGGGTCCAGCGCGTCCGGCATGTGGCAATATTCGCATCGCCCGCCGGCCGCCGCGCGGACCTGCCGCGGCAATGCCCGGTTCATGATTTGCGCCGCTTCCGCGGGGGAGCAGCCTTCGACTGGTTCACCGACCGACGGGCTTTGGATTGCAGAATGCCCAGCGTCTGCCCCACGCGGATGTAATTGGCGAGTTCTTCCTCTTCCTCCATCGAAAGCGCCCCCCGGCGGTTCTTCTCCGCGAGGGCGTTCATTCGTTCCCGGTCGGCCGGGCTGAAATCCAGGCGGAGGATGGCCGTCGCCGCCTCCGGGCTGAGAAACGGCTGCTCAGGATCGACGACGCGGCGGAAGATGGCCATTTCGTTAGACGCGGCAGCGGCTACGGTACTCATGACTTCCACTCCCGACGGACACGGGTGACCGGGGTGATTTTACACCTTCGCCCGGATCGACGCCACGATCATCCGCCGCCTTTCCTTTTTCGGATCGCGTTCTTCTCGGCGTTGGTCAGGTGGATGTCGTTCACGCGCTCCCCCGTGAACGTATCGCCATTCCAGAACCACGGGTACTCGTCCTTGTCCCGCCTCGGCTCCTTGCCGCGGTCCTTGGTCCACTTGATGTTCGGGACCTTGCGCAGAATGTCGGCCTCCACGAACGGGCGGATATTCATTCGGACGCCGTCGTTGAGGTCCGGATTCCAGCCGATGGGTTGCTCGGAGAGCGGCTTCCACCGCACGAAGATGTCGTAGGGCGGCTCGCCGGCCAGGATCGCCTTCAGCTTCTCCTGCAAGTCCTGGGCGGCTTTGAGGCGACCTTCGGCCCCGGTCTTGCCCCCTTTCGCGTCGGCGGCCTGGGCGGCGATCCAGCCGCCGAGGTAGCGAGTACGTCAGGTTCTCCAGCGTCTTGTCGTTCAGCTTGTGGTAGTTCACCAGGGCCGAGAAGCCGTCCTTTCGCCCATCCCAAATGTGCCAGATGAACGGGCGCTGGTGGAACCGCTTGCAGTGCTGGTCGAAGAACTGATTGCGGAGCCAGTCATCCAGGGTGATCCCGGCCTTGCAACCGGCGGCCGTCAGCAGCGTGGGCAGGACAGCGTCGGACCACTTCTCGCCGTAGGCCGCGTGCAGCACTTCCAGCAACCGCTCGGCAGCTGGGGGTTCGGCGCGGACGCCGGGAAGGCAGACGATGCCTTCCGCCTCCACGAGGGCATCGACGGCGTCGGGTTCCTTCGGCTGGTCCGGCCAGCGGTAGCCGAGCAGCCGGGCGACGGCCACTTGCAGCGGGTCGGTGCTGGCGGCGATGTCGCCTTTGAAGAGCCATTGTGTCGGGTCGTCCGAGTGCGGTTCGGGCAGGCCGTTCGGGTACTTCTCCGCGGCGACCGCCTGCCAGTGGGCGAGGTCGAAGCGAACTTTCTCGAAGCTGGCGCGGGTAACCGATACTTTCTGATCAGTTGCCTCGAACATCTTCACGAAATCTTCGGATTGAGCAGTAGGCCAAGCGATGGCGTGAATTACGCCATCGGACTTCGGCACAACCGCCACCACGCCGTGTACGTGTAACAAAGTGCCTGTGTAGACTGGAAGTGCTTTAGCTCATTCATCGTGCCGACTGTGTATCCAGACTTGCCCCACACTGCTTCACCGCTTGATCCACATTGACAGTGCTTGACTGCCTGATGCCGTTCCTGAACAAATGCGACTAGATTCACCTTTGGCATCTTCCCAGAACAGAACGTGTTCGCAGTCCGCCAACACCGTCGTCATCGCCTGTTCCACCTTGCTGAAAGCGCCCACGGCCTTTGCGTGGTAGTACCAGTTCCCAATGCTTACGACCAAATCTTGGGTAATCGCCAGTGTGAAGCCCTTCCGAAACAATCGCAACGTCTCCAAGCCGTGTTCCGTTCAGCAGTTCGGTGAGAATGATCTTCGCATCCGGGTTCCGCAACTGGTTTGCCTGCCGCGCGACCTGCACCGGCGTCGGCTCGCGGTTGGCCAGCCGGGCCGCTTTGTCGGCGGCGGTTTTCGCCTCTGCCACGTCCACCCCGGCCATAGTCCCTGCGTCCGCCGGCTGCACTGCGACTCGATCGCCAGCAGGGCCACGTTCACCACTTCGCCGCCGATCGTCTCGAACGCCCGCGCCCCCAGCCGGGCCACGGCGTTCCACGTCCGTTCCTTCAATAACTTCTCACGGAGCTTTTTGTATGTGGTCAGGAAGAGCCAGTTCTGCGGGGTGACGAGGGCGGGCTTCCACCGGGCCGGCACAGTTCCAGACACCGCAGGACGAACGCCGTGGCGAGGTCGGCCTTGCCAAGCGGGTAGTGCTCCTCCAGGTAGTCCTTCACCACGTCAGCCTGCTTGCCGCGACCGAGGTACGGCACGTTCGTCATCACCAGCGTATACCGGCCCGTGAGCAGTTCCGCCGCACGGGTGATCCCCTGAGCCGCCACGCCGACGGCGGAGAGGTCCGCATCTCCCGCCTGCTTGGCGAGCGCCTTGGCGAGCAAGGGCTGTAACATCGGCCAACGTGCCGGTGAAGCCGGCTGCCCCGAGTTCGGTTCGCGGGTCGATCAGGCTGCCGAGGTCAGGCGCCTTGAGGAACAGGTCGTACAGCGTTGCCGATGCCGTGATTCGCAGATTGGGATCGCCGTTGGCAAGCGATTCAGCCACTCTTCGCGCTTGCCGACGACGCCTTGCCCTGAGCAGGCGATGTTCAGCGGCGGCAGTTGGCGGTAGCCGAGCGGCTGGCCGTCCTCGCCGGGGTACTTCCACGCAGCCAGGGCCAGGGCGAAGGCGGCGATCTGCGTACAGCGGGGGTCGAGTTCCAGGCCGAACAGGTTTTCCCGCAGGACGGCCTCGCACGCCTCCTGGGCGGACAGCTTCTCGTCGTGCATCCGAAGCGGCACGAGCAGGTTGAAGGCCGCTGACCAGGAAATGGCCGCTGCCGCAGCAGGGGTCGAGCATGGTGAATTCGGCCAGGGTTTTCGGCCAGCCGTCGAACGACCCGGCCGCCGGCGTGCCATCGTCCCGCCAGCGGAGGTATTCCATCTCGACCGGCGCTTTTCCCGCCGGCACACCCGCCCCGCCCGATGGTCCTTTGATGTTGTGCCGCGCGCACCACCACGCCCCGATGGTGTTGTGCAGGAGGAACTGCACCATGTAGTGTTCGGTGAACAGCTGCGTCACCGCGGGCAGGGTGCGGCCGTCGATCTTGGCTCCGCTCTTGTTGACCTCGTCCTTCTTCTTGGTCTGCCAGAACTGGTAGACCCAGCCGAGGCTGTCGTCGGCCAAGAAAGTCTGACGGGGCAGCTTCGACAACTCCTTTTCCAGTGCGATTCGCTGTTCCGGGGCGAACTCGATCTCCAGCAGCACGTCGTCGGTGCGGAAAATCTGCGGCAGCATGGCGCCGGCGTACCGCGCCGCCAGGGCGAAGCCGTTCAGGGCGGGCGGGTCCGCCGTTGGCGCCAGCTCGTCGCACTCCTCCAGGCTGACGGCCACGCCGTCCGGGTGCATCAGCAGATTGTTTTCGGCCAGGAACCGGGCGAACAGCATTCGATGCCAGAACTCGTAGGCGAGTTCCTGGGTGAGTTGGTCGATGGTCTGCTTTCTTGTCTGCATCCCGCACGTCGCCGACCTGCCGGCCCCTGGCCCGGAGTCGGTTCCGCTGTTCCTTCTCGGCGGCGTTGAAGTGCGGGAACGGTTCGGCGGCGTCCACGGCTCGCTTCTGCAACGCCGACCGGGCCGCGGCCTCGGCCACGTCACGGGCCTGGATGACGACGTTCTCCAGTTGCCGCCGCAGGTCGGATGCAAGAGCGGGCATCGTCGGTCACTCCTCAGTCGGCCGCGTTTACAGGATCACCGGGCCGTCCTTCAACTTCTCACGAATACGTTGCTCTGCGTCGGCCAGCCACGCCTTCAGGTCGGCTTCCGTCTTGATCGTGCCGCCCGGCAACGACATCGGCTGGGCTTTCGGCTCCAGCAGCTTCGCCGCCGCCGTCAAGACGTTGTTGAAGCGCGTCGGCAGTGCGTCGCTGATCGCCCTGAGTTCACTCAGCTTGGTCTGCCGCAGGGTGTCCAGAACCTCCTCCGGCGTCCCCACGGCAATCGACGGAAGCTCGCGCGCCCGTGCTTGGTGCGGAGTTCATACCGCTGTTCCGGGGTCAGCTTTTGCCAGGCCGTCGAGGCGTTGAGGGCCGACATGCCACGTTCCTGGCCGGCGGTGCAAGCGGCGTGGGCCTCGTTCAGCGCCATCCGCAGGGCCGCGGTCAACTTCTCCACCATGCCCGGCGCCGGGTCCGGGTCGGCGAGAAGGCTCCGGTGCTGTTCAATGGCCGTGACTTCGGGCTGGACCTCGGCGGCGACGGGCAGGTCGGCGGCGTGGCCCAGCAGCGCCGTCATCTGGATCCACCGGGGCCGCCGCTGGGCGATCAGGTCGCGCCGCTTTTGCCAGTCGGCGATTTCCTGGGCGAGCCGGTCCTTGTTCTCATGGATCACCTTCAGCTGGTCGTTGCCGACCCGATTGGCGATGTCGGCCAAGTGGCTGGCGTCCGGAAACTTCGGCAGCGGCGCATCCCCGCCGGCCGCCTCGGCCAGCTTGTTCAGCCGGCTCAGGAACTCGGCGGCGTGGACCGACTCCTGCCCCGGCTGTGTGTTCAACCCGATATTCTTGAAAAGCACGCGGATTGCGATGAGTTGGACCTGCGGTGAGCTTGATGTCTTCGACACGGAACTCGGCGGCGGCGATGTTCTTCTGGTCCAGCTTGCCCTTCAGGATCGGCTCAGCGCCGGCTTTGGCCTGCACCGCACCGGCCTGGAACAACACGATGAGTGCGGCGTCGATGGCGTCCTGGGGCCAGCCATACTTCGCGCCGCCGAACTGCTTGCGAACCTCTGTTCCCTTTTTACCGCTGCCGACGTAGTCCATGACGGCCTTGCAGACCGCGTGCGATTCCGGGTCGCCCTTGTGGCCTACCACGGACAGCGCATCCCCGTCCCCTTTCCGGGACCGTTCGATGACTTTGTGCCAGTCGGGCGAGTCGGCCGGGTGGAACTGCGGGTAGAGCCGATCCAGGCACGCCCTGGCCGCGTCCTGGACCTTCTGGTCCAGAAGCGTGCCGCCCATCGGATCGCCGCCCGCGACATAGATCGCGGTGTCGTTCAAGATGTCGGTGATGAGGCCGTCTCGCGTTCGCTGGGCTTGTTCCTGGCGAGTTTCCATCGCCCTGCGGGCCTCGATGCCTTCCGGCGTCGTCGGCGTCCCCTTGGCCTGGAGGGTGGTCGAGGCGGCGTAGTAGCCGGCGATGGCCTGCTTCAGTTCCTCGGCCTGTTTCTTGGGGATGAACCCGTACACAACCGCCGCCGAGTCGCCCGCGGCACGGGCATCGCTTAGTACGGTCTTGTCCTCGACCTCCCAACCGTCCCGGACCCATACCGGGATCACGCCGCCATCCACCGCCGGCGGCGCGTCCCCGAAGTGCAGGTCGATCTTCCTCGGTTCCTTGCTGACCCCGTGCAGCAGCTTGAATTTCTTGAGGACTTCGCTGCACTGCGACCGGAGCAGCTGCGACCGCTCGCTGCCCAACTTGCCGACATCGGCGAGCAGCTTGTTCTTCGCTTCAAAGTACGCCTGGTTCCACTCCGACCCTTCACGGGTCTGCATCCGGTACTCGTCCTCGACCTTCATGATCGCCCCGGCGCCGACCAGCCTCTCCAGGAGGTCCGGCACCTTCTTGCGGAGTTCGGCGCTGCTCCTGGTCAGATCGGTGACGAGCAGGTCGGATAGAGTGTCGGCGTCCGCCCGGACCCCAGCGTCTGCCGGCCCCTGGTGGGGGAGTTGGCCGATGAGGAAGATGAGGGTGCAGAGCTGGTAGCGGAGTTCACCCTCCTCCTCCTGGTTCTGGCGGGCGATGGTTTCGGATATTTCCTGTAGCAAGATGCCCAACTGAAGCACCCGCGTTTTGATGTGTTCGTACAAGAACGCCCCGCCGACCACGTTGCCGAGCGGCAAGTCGGCGGTTTTCTTGACAGCATCGTAAACGATCCAGAGTTGGGTGCGGAGTTGCGCCCCCGTGCCGGCCTTGTCCACGGCCCGCAGCACGCGCTCCCAAAAACGCCGTACGCACCGGCAGGATGGGGTAGTCCTTGACGAGCAAGCCGCGGTCGCGGCTGGCGAAGGCGATCTTGGTGTTCGAGAGTTGCCGCTCGATCTCCCCGCTATGCTCGTCGAGCAGCTTCTTCAGGCCGGGTTCCGCCGAGGGCTTCTTCTTGAGGACGACTTCGCGCGTGACTTGCTCGACATCGGTGTCCTGCAATTCGATCGTGACCGGGAACCTGTCAATCAGCTTTTGGAGGTGCGGCGTGCCGGACAGGGCATTCTGGCCCGTGGCGACCAGCATGAAGTTGGCACCTAGGCGGGCGCAGCACTGCTCTTTCACATCCTGCACCGCCTTGGATCGGTTCACGTCGTCGCCGATGTACTGCTGGACTTCGTCGAGTACGATCAGCGTAAGCGGCAGTTTGCCCCTTCGACCGACGGCCTGCATGATCCGGGCGATCATGTCGTCTATGGAAACGTCTTTAGGGTCCGGCGGGAATTGGCTTCTGAGCAGGAGTGTCACGTCCGACCGCTTGGCGGCGAACTCGGGGCGAACGCTGAAAATGGCTTTGGCGATCAGGTCGCTGACGTACAAGTTGGCAAGCTCTTTCTCGAAGCTGCCGCCCCCGTCGCTGACGAACTGGCGCACCTCCTTCTCCAGTCCTTCTTCGCGGAGCCACAGGAGGAAGCAGGCGCGGGTGTAATCTCCGGGGAGACCGACGGACTTGAAGAGAATGCCCAAGAGGGCCAGGCGGATGCTGTCCTTGGCCTCTGTCCGGAGGTCGCCGCCAGCGGCGTGCAGTCCGCCCTGGCGCTTGGCCGCATTCGACAGTTCTTTCAGCAGGTCTTTGACCGCGGTCGGAAGCTTCGCCAATCCCCTGGTCTTGGCCCCGTCCGGGAACTCGAAGTCAGTCCACAGGTGTTGGACCATCTTGACCAAATGCGACTTCCCGGAGCCGAAGAACCCGCTGACCCATACGCCCGGTTGCTCGGGCTTGTCCAGGTGGCCGAGGAAGGTGGACAGGATGCGGGCCAGCCCGTCTGCGTACTGACCGTCGCAGACGAAGTTGGTAATCTCGTACCGCAGCGTCTCCAGTTCCGCGGCGGTCTGGCCGCTCGTTACCTTGGCGACGCCCTGGTTGAGCAGGGTGTGGGTCCGGGGGTCTTTCTCGTAAACCTCAAGGTTCGTCATCGCCGGGACTCCGTTTCGCTGGGCGTGATCGGAACGGCGTGGTAGTTCCACCCGTCTCGCGCGTCGAGCAGCCGGTAGTTGTCCTGTTCGTACACGCCAGGGAAGAAAACCAACAGCCGCCCTCGGATGTGGCCTTCGACCATCGGCAGGATTTCCGAAATCCGTAAGAACCCGAACAGCGACGCAACCCCGTACAGGGCCAGCACGGCGTCCGGTCCATGCGGAGGCTGATCCAACGCCGCCTGCACTTGCGACGCCACCGTTTGTTTGAAATCCGCCAGCACGGCGTCGTCGAGCAGGTCGGAAGACTCGAAATAGCTCTCCGCGTAGGAGGCGTTTTCCGGGCTGCATATCCAGGCGGCGAAAGCGTCGGTCAGGTTCAGTGCGTGCCAGTGGTGGCCGGTTTGCTGGGTTGCCTCCTCGAACAGCCCCAGCCGCAGCCGGAGTTTCCGCTCGTCTTCTTTGTCGTACACGGCCAGCCACACCCGCTGCGCCGGACACGTTCCGGTCCCACGGCAGGCCGCACACCCGCTGATAGTTTTTCTTGAGCAGGTCAATCCTGGTCATGGGCGGCTTTCTCCTCCTGCGGCTTCAGCAGGCCGGGGAAGGTGATCTCAACCACCGTTCCCGCCGCCTTGTAGTTCATCCACCCCTGGCGCGACGCCTCCACGGCCAGGTCGGCGACCTCGGCGGGCGTTCGGTCCAGCAGCCGGGTCCAGGCGGAGTCCAGCAGCAGCTTGCCCCGCAGTCCGCACAGGTAGCCGAGCAACATTGCGAAGGTCGCCGCCACCGGCGTCACCACGAGTCGGGATCGCCTCTTGTTCACCTTGCCGCTCAGAAAACCTGCCTGCGTCCAGGATGAAGCTATGTTCTGAGCGGTTGATAGTAGCGTCGTTGGCTTGAACCGATTCGGATACTTCTCGTCCATGTAATTGGCGACCGCCTCCGCGTTCACGCCGGTCCCCACCGCGACCGCGACCACGAACGGCGTCATTTCGCGTAGCAGCGGGTCACGCGCCGCCGCGGTGAGAAACGCCAGCATCGGCCTGGCCGCCGGGTCGGTCGGCCAGAAGTGCCGCAGCAGCCGGAACAGCGGGCAACCAGGGTCAAGACCGTACAGTTCACCGAGCCGCTGCGCCGTCCGCTTCCGGGTGGTCTGCGTCGGCTTGCCGAGGGCGTTGTCCTCGACGATGGCGGCGAAGTAGGCGGCTGTCTTGGCTGTCGTCGGCACGCAGTCCAGGACGAGCGACAACCCCTCCAGCATCATCGTGCGGCTGGTATGGATGCTCGTGGCACCGTCGCGGAACCCAAAAGAAGTAGGGCAATGGCTGCCCTGTCCGGTGCCTACCGCCTTGCCATTCGTAATGAGCCGTGTCGCTCGCATCAAGGATTCCAAGCTGAGCGGCCGCTTTGGGCCGCCCGCGAACCCCGGTCGGCAGGCGTCGGCCCGGAACTGTCAATTCCGGCCGTTGTTGCTGGCGTGAAGGGAGTCTACCCTGGACGGGTACGACCAGCAAGGGGCGACCGGCAGTTCGGGGAGAAGGTCCCGTGCAGCTGCGCCCATGCGCCGTCGGCGCGGACTTTGCCGGAGCGGTACCGTGCCCCTTGCCTTCCCCTGTTCGGTGTCGTACCATCTCCTCCACAGCGGATGCACAATGACACTTCTACGCCCGCCTCTTCACCGCGAGGCGGAGGAGCCGGGCGCTATGCTCCCTGAACTTGTCGATGGCGTCCTCCCTGACGGCGTCCATCTCTGTACAATTGATGATGTCGATGCGGTTTTCGGCCGATTCTGGAGGACAGATCGGCGGATTCACCTTACCGCGAAATTACGCGAGTATCTGGAAGAGGCCCGGCGATCCGGCATCATTGCAGCCGTGGTGATCGACGGCAGCTACGCCAGCGTCAAGGCGCAGCCCTCGGATGTTGATCTGGTGGTGGCATATCGGAAGGACTTCGACCTGCGGCAAGAACTTCGACCTTTCGAGTACAACGTGCAGTCGAAGCGCATGATCCGCCAGCAGTTCAGATTCGACGCGAGGATGGCCGTTGACGAAAGCGAGGCATACTTGGAGGCCGTGCGATGGTTTTCTCAGGTCAAGCCGGATGAGCCTGAGCCTTATACCAGCCGTCCGACGAAAGGGCTGGCGAGGATCAACCTATGATCCGTACCGACGGCCATCTTCAGCGCACCCAGGAAGCGCTCCGGACGTTGGAGGCCGCTGTCACGGCCCTGAGTCGTGATAAGGCGAGCATTCACCCGGATCGCTTCGCGCTCATGGTCGAACCGCTGCTGGAGGACATCCATCGCCTGCGTCGGGAGGTAGACGAGTACACTGGCGTTGCTAACGCCGAGAAGGAGGTCGTCCCGCTGTGGCTCCGGCTCAGCGGGCCGACCATCGAACTCGGCGACACTCCGAGCAGCATCGTTACGGCCATAATCGACATCTTGAGGGTAGGCATTCAAGCCATCGCTGAGTACCGGCATCGCGGGGCCGTCAGCGCCAGGCCCACGGCGGAGTTGAAGCAGGCGTGCGACCTGCGCCTCGCCGGTTGGGCGCCGGGCAGCCTCCAGATCGGCCTGCGTCTCCCCGAACAACCGTCGGAACTTTTTGACGCGGAGAGCGTCGGGTACAGAGCGAAAGAAGCCCTTGGCCTATACCTGAAGGCTGCGGCCTGGGTCGGGTCAGATGAAGGCGTTGGGCAGCTGGAGGCGATGCTACCCAACGCCGAGCAGCGTCGCTTGATTCTCAACCAAGTGGCGCGATTGGTCCCGCGCCCCCGTGGCGGGCTGGACACTGTCGAACTGTCCGGCCGGATGGCACCGCGCGCTCCATTCAACTGCGTCGAGAGAGCAGGGATCGGGTTCGCACCGCCATCAGCCGCGCTGTCCATGAAGACGTAGTGCAAGTTGAAGGGACGCTGCGGGAGATCGACCTCGACGGGTTTTCGTTTATCCTGCGCGAACTGGATCACAGTGGCGAAATGCGGTGCGCGATCGATGTGGAAGCGACCGATTTGCTTGAGATTGCCAAGGCCGGCCTGGATCATCGGGTTCTGGTGGTGGGAACCCGTCGCCGCGACCCGACACGCCGGCAAACCTTCCCCTTGCTTGTCCGTGAGATCGAAGTGCTGGAGCGAGACGAGGAAGTCATTTCTGATGCCGACGCTGAGACGACATAGGCTTCACTGCCCACTAATAGTTCCAGTGGCGTGGCCCACCGATGACGACGCCGGACAGCGTTGACTTGCCGTTCAGCCGGTCGGCATCCACAGGCATAAGCGTGGCCAGATCGTGGACCTCGACGACTTCGGGCGCGGGTGTGGGCGGCTGGCCCGCGTCGGCCGAGGGCGCATTGGCGACGGGCCGGGCCGGAGGGGCGGCGGGTTCGGCCGGTTGCAGTTCCGTGGGGCGGCCGCGTCCACCGGCGAGGGGGCCGACGGTGACGAGGACCAGCAGCAGGAAGCCGGCACCGAGGGCGGCGACTAGGAGCGACGGGGCGTAGCGGTTCATGGGGGCGAGTGCAACCGGCGGCGCGGGGCGATGCAACAGCCGACAGTTCCGCGCGGGCCATCCCGATGACGACGCGGTTGCGCCAGCTACACCCGACTACACCCGCTGACAGGGTTTTCCGGGGGCGGCTGGTGTAGTGGAAAATGCAAAAACCTCTTGTTTCCAAGGGGTTTTTCGTGTCTGCTTGCTGTGAGAGGGCTATGTCCTAGGCCACTAGACGATGGGGGCCTTTCATCACTTTCTCTTTCATAGTGGGGCCGGCGGCGGTTGTCAAGAATGGGGCGGCCGCGCATCATTCGTCCACCACGACGAGCGTGCAGGGATGTTTCATCGCCGGACTTTTGATGATTTTCACCGTCTTTTTGTCCGCCGACACTTCGCGGATCTGGCCGGCGTGGGCTTCGGAGATGAGCGTGTCGCCGTTGGGCAGGCGCAGGAAGCCGCTGGGCCAGTTCAGCTTCTGGTCGTCCGGAGCGTCGGCGCCGCCGTATTTCCAGACGGTCTTGCCGTCCTTGTCCACCTCGATCACGAAGAAGCCCTGCTTGCTGCCGTAGCCGTCGCCGCTGCTGATGATCGTGTCGCCGTTCGCCAGCCGCGTCGCCAGGTAGGGGAACGGCAGGTCGTAGCTCCACACCACCTTCTTGTCCGGCGACACTTCCATCACCTTGTCCTCGGTGCTGGCGCAGATCAGCGTGTTGCCGTTGTCCAGGCGGCGGACCTGGCGCATGGTCGGCGTCGGCCGTTTGTTGTCGTTGGGCACGTCGAAGGTCCAGATTATCTGGTCCTTCTCGTCCAGCTCCAGTACCTGATGCTTGCCGTTGTCGGCGACGACGGTGTGGCCGTTGGCGAGCCGCTGCGCCGACTCGGCGCCCTGGACGGTCGGCTTGCCGATCTCGTGAACGACTTTCTTGTCCTTGTCGATCTCCTGCACGGTGGGGCCGCAGACGATGAGCAGGTTACCGTTGGGCAGGAGCTGCACGTCGTGGCCGTTGTCATTGCGAGCGCTCCAGAGGAGCGTGCCGTCTTCCTTGATCTTGATGACCGTCTTGTTCTCGTGGTCGGCGACGATGATGTGCGTCTCCGCCCGCGCGACGGCGCCGCAAAGAAGCAGAAGGCCGACCGCCAGAATTCGCTGTTGTGTCACGAATGGTCTCCTGTCCAAAGATCAGCCACAGAGGACACAGAGAGGAAAAGGTAAGCTATTCGGCCGCGACAATCGGCGATTCTTTCTCTGTGTTCTCTGTGACCTCTGCGGCTAAATGATTTGCCTGATCGGGTCGGCCCCCTCGACGCCGACCAGCTTCTGGTCCAGGCCGTTGTAGAAGTACGTCAGCTTGTTCGGGTCGAAGCCGAGCTGCGTCAGGACGGTGGCATGCAGGTGCTTGACGTGGAAGCGGTCGTCCACCGCCGCCGAGCCGAGTTCGTCGGTCGTGCCGACGCTGACGCCGCCCTTGATGCCGCCGCCCGCCATCCACATCGTGAAACCGTAGGCGTTGTGGTCGCGGCCGGTGCCCTTGGCGTACTCGGCCGTCGGCTGCCGGCCGAACTCGCCGCCCCACACGATCAGCGTGTCGTCCAGCATCCCGCGCTGCTTGAGGTCGTTGATCAGGCCCGCGATCGGCTTGTCGGTGCGGCCGGCGTGGAAGCTGTGGTTCTTTTCCAGGTCGCCGTGGGCGTCCCAGTTGTCGTCGTTGTGGGCGCCGCCGGCGTACAGCTGGATGAAGCGCACGCCGCGCTCGACCAGCCGCCGGGCCAGCAGACAGCGCCGCCCGAATTCCTGCGTTTTCGGATCGTCCAACCCGTACAAGTGCTTGACGGTTTCAGGCTCCTCGCTCATATCGACCACGTCCGGGGCGTAGCGCTGCATGTTGAAGGCCAGTTCATAGCTGGCGATGCGGGCCGACAGGTTGCTGTTGTCGGCGCGTTCGGCGAGGTGAGCGGCGTTGAATTCGTCGAGCGTGTCGAGGACGCGGCGCTGGGCGTCCTCGCTCTGGCCGTCGGGCCGATCGAGGTCGAGGATGGGGTCGCCGGCCGAGCGGAACACTGTCCCCTGGTAGGTGGCCGGCATGTAGCCGCTCGACCAGTTTTTGGCGCCGCTGATCGGGCCGCCAGTCGGATCGAGCATGACGACGAAGCCGGGCAGGTTCTCGTTGACGCTGCCGAGTCCGTAGTTGACCCATGAGCCGAGGCACGGGCTGCCGGACAGGATCTTGCCCGTGTTCATCTGCAGCATGGCCGAGCCGTGGATCGGCGAATCGGCGGTCATCGAGTGGAGGAAGGCGATGTCGTCCACGCAGGTGGATAGGTGCGGGAAGAGGTCGCTGACCCACTTGCCGCACTGGCCGTACTGCTTGAATTTCCACTTGGGGCCGACGACGCGGCCCTCGTTCTTCTTGCCGCCGCGGCCGAACGTCTTGACGGGGATGGTCTGGCCGTCGAGTTCGTAGAGCTTGGGCTTGTAGTCGAAGGTATCGACGTGACTGGGTCCGCCGTACATGAAGAGGAAGATGACGCTCTTTGCCTTGGCCGGCAGCGGCGCGGCTTCGGGCGCGAGCGGGTTGGCGAATTTGAGCGCCGTCTCGGCGGCCGCGGCCCTGCCGAAGAAGCCGTCGAGCGACAGCAGGCCCGTCAGGGCGAGGCCGGTGAAACCGGCGCCGGCCTCCCAGAGAAATTCGCGGCGAGTGCGGCGGCAGAAGGAGCCTCTCTCGGCGGTCATGGCCAGTCTCCTCGGGTGGTGTGCCACGGCTGTTTCAGCCGTGTTTGGACTCTGCACCTTCCGCACGGCCGACACGGCCGTGGCACACGGACACAATCCCAGCGGCTAATCCAAATACATAAACTCATTCAAATTCATCGCCATCAGGCAGAACGTCCGCAGCGCCGCTTCCTGCGTCATGCCGTCCTTCTTCTGCAGCGCGTCGATCAAGTCCAGACCGCGCTTCACCTCGTCGTCCGTCGGCGGCCGCGACACGGCCAGCGACAGCCCCAGCCGCACCTGCCGGCCCACGTCCGACCCGGCTTCCCGGCGCAGCCGATCCGCGAACAGCGCCGCCTGCTTCTGCATGAAATCGCTGTTGAGCAGCGTCAGCGCCTGCGTCGGCTGCGTCGTGGCGAAGCGCACCGGCGACGTGCGATCCGTCTCCGCCAGGTCGAAGTTCTCCAGGATCGGCGTCAACAGCGATCGCTTCATGTGGATATACACGCTCCGCCGCGCCTGCTCTTCCGGCGGCGAATGGCCCCAGCCGTGGCCCGGCATCGACTGCGTCGCCAGCACCGCCCTCGGCATCTCCGGGTAAACGCCGGGGCCGTACATCTTCAGGTTCAGGTTGCCGCTCACGGCCAGCACCGAGTCGCGCAACTCCTCCGCCGTCAGCCGCCGCATGTCGAAGCGCCAGAACAGGTCGTTCACCGGGTCGGCCTTCAGTCCAGCGGCGTCGCCCCGCGACGACATGCGGTAGGCGCTCGACAGCAGGATCATCCGCTGCACGCGCTTCAGCTTCCACCCGCCGGCTGTCAACTCTGACGCCAGCCAGTCCAGTAGTTCGGGATGCGTCGGCTTGTCGCCCTGGAGGCCGAAGTTGTTCGGCGAGCGCACGATGCCGCGGCCGAAATCGTACTGCCAGAGGCGGTTGGCCATCACGCGGGCAGCCGTCGGGTCGTCCTTCGACGTGATCCAGTTCGCCAGGACCAGCCGCCGGCCGCAGGTTTTCGCGTCCGGCGGCGGTTCGGGCATAATCGGGAGCGTTGAAGTCAGGATTAGCGGAAAGTGGGCTTCGACCTTGTCGCCGGGGACGTGGGCGTTGCCGCGCATCAGGACGAACGTGTCGGGCGCCGTGCGGCCCAACTCGGTGACGCAGAGCGCCTGGCCGGCTGGCCCCGGCGGCGGGATGAGTTCCGCAATCTCTATTTGCAACTGCCGCCAGCGCGCGACCTTCTCCTTGCCGATCAGGCGCGGGCCGTCGGCCGCCATCCGCTCGTAGAAATTGAGCGCCTTCTTGCCGGCCCCGCCGGGTCCGTCCTCCTCCTTGTCGGCCAACGCCCGGAATTCCTTCTCGATGGCCAGCAATTCGTCCGTGCGCTCCCGACGCTTCTGTTCCACCTCGTGCAGCCGCTGCGCATAAGCAGGCTTCTCGGACGGGTCAGTGAAGACCGGCGCCTGGTCGGCGGGGCCGCCGTTGGTGTACGGCGCGACGTTGTGGAAGAACGCCATCAGGCCGTAGTAGTCTTTCTGAGCAATCGGATCGATTTTGTGGTCGTGGCAGCGGGCGCAATCGACCGTCAGCCCGAGGAAGACTTGCCCCGTCGTGGCGACCACGTCGTCGAGGTTGTCGTAGCGGGCCTGGTCGCGGTCGCTCGGCTCGTCGTCCCAGATGCCGAGACGGTAATAGCCGGTGGCGATGATCGCGTCGGAACTCGCGTTCGGCAGCTCGTCGCCGGCCAGCTGTTCGCGGACGAACTGATCGTAGGGTTTATCGTCGTTGAAGGAGCGGATGACGTAATCGCGGTAGCGCCAGGCGTTGGGCTTGTCGCCGTCGCGCTCGTAGCTGTTGGTGTCGGCGAAGCGCACAAGATCGAGCCAGTGCCGGCCCCACTGTTCGCCGTAGCGCGGCGACGCCAGCAGCCGATCCACCAGCTTTTCGTAGGCGGACGGATCGGGGTCGTTGACGAACGCCTCCACGTCCTGCGGCGACGGCGGCAGGCCGGTAACATCGTAAGTGACGCGGCGAATCAGTTCGCGCTTCGACGCCGGCGGGGCGGGTCGCAGTCCCTTCGCCTCCAGTTTGGCGAGAATAAAAGCGTCGATGGGGTTGGCGACCCAGGCCGCGTTTTTCACGGCAGGCACATCCGGCCGTTTGACCGGCTGGAAGGCCCAGTGGGCGCGGTCCTTGTCGGTGATCTCGAATTTGCCGCGGCGGATGGTGGTAGCGGCCGCGACGGTCTTTTCCTGGCCCGGCCAGGGCGCGCCCATCTTGACCCATTGCGTCAGGTCGGCGATCTGCTGGGCCGACAGCTTGGCGTTGGGCGGCGGCGGCATCGGCTTGAGGTCGGGGTTGGACTCCGTGACCGCCTGGAGCAAAAGGCTGTCGGCCGTGTTTCCGGGCACGACGGCCTTGCCGTTGTCGCCGCCGGTCAGCATATCGGAGCGGCTGTCGAGCCGCAGGCCGCCGCGCTGTTTGGACGGGCCGTGGCAGCGGAAGCAGTTGTCGGCCAGGACGGGACGGATTTTCGCCTCGAAGAACTGGATCGCTTCCGGCGACGCCGGGGCCGGCTTGTCGGCGTCGGCGGCCATCGCGGCGCCGCTCAGCAGGACGAGGGCGACGGCAGCGCCGGTCAGGCGGCCGAGGAAGGCGGGGAAGGTCATGGCGTCCATCCAGTCGTTGCCAGGCGGGACGGCGGGCGGCCGGCGGGTCATTCCAACATACCCGCGGCAATAGGGGCGACGCAATCGGAAGGGCCGTCTTTTTCGGATCGACTCCCGCCGGGGCGGCGGGCTGTGCAGGGCGGGAGGGCGGCCGACCTTCCTTACTATATCATGAGCCACGCCGTCCGTCCGGTCGGGCGGCGCGGCTTTCACGGGAAGGGACCATGACACACGACCTGAGCGGGAAGACGGCGCTGGTGACGGGGGCGTCGCGCGGCCTGGGCGAGGCGACGGCGCTGAAGCTGGCCGCCTGCGGGCGCGGACGGCCATCAACTATTTCGGCAATCCGCAAAGGGCGCAGGATGTCGTCGCGCGGATACGGAAGGCCGGCGGCGCGGCCGAGGCGTTCCGGGCCGACGTGCGGGATGAGGAGCAGGTCGGTGCCCTGGTCGATCAGGTGCGGGGGAAACTCGGTCCCATCGACATTCTCGTCCTCAACGCGACGGGGCCGCAGCCGTTCATCAAGCTGGAGGAGCTGACGTGGCGCGACTGCCTCGACATGCTGGAGTTCTTCGTGAAAAGCCCCCTGCTGCTGGCGAAAGCGGTTATCGGCCCTATGAAGGAGCGTAAATACGGCCGAATCATCCACATCGGCTCGGAGGTGTTCGAGCGCGGCGTGCCGGAGTTCTCCAACTACGTCTCGGCGAAGGGCGCGCAGCTCGGCCTGACGCGGTCGTGGGCGCTGGAACTGGCGCCGTGGGGGATCACAGTGAATCTCGTGGCGCCGGGCTGGATTCCGACGGAGCGGCACGCCGGCGACCCGCAGGGAATGAAGGACGCCTACGCGGCAGCGGTGCCGATGCAGCGGATGGGGAAGCCGGAGGACGTGGCGGAGGCGGTGGCCTACCTGGCGTCGGACGGCGCGGGGTTCGTTACAGGGCAAAAGCTATCGGTCAACGGCGGAAATACGCTGCATTAGTGGCCCATTGCAGCTGAAATGTCCGGTGGGACCGGCGTCCCGCCGGTCCACTGCCCCACAGACCGGCGGGACGCCGGTCCCACCGAGCCAACAATTGAGCTGCAACGGACCACTAGCGTAGGGCAGGTTTGTAACCTGCCATCTCCAGGTGGCAGGTTACAAACCTGCCCCACGCGGGTCGTACAGCAGCGGGAAGAACCGCCCCTCCATCTTCCGACCGCGCGGGACCGGCGGCACGCCCTTCAAGAGCGGCTGATCCGAGTCCGAGACGACGCCGTCGCGGAAGACGTTGAGGACCGTCGCCCGCCGCTGCCGATCCGTCGAGTTGGCGAACGAGCCGTGGATCATCAGCGGGTGGTGGAACGCCGCCTCGCCCTTTTTCAATTCCACCGCGACCGGGTGCGCGAACGTCTCCGCCTGTTCTGGCGTCAGCACCTTGCGGATCGCGTCCATGTCGCCGGCCAGCCCCGTGATCGGCAGCAGACTCCAGCGGTGACTTCCCGGAAGATATTGCAGACAGCCGTTATCCTTCGTGGCGTCGTCCAGGCCGATCCAGCAGGTCAGGTGGGCCATCGGCTTCGTCCGCGTCCAGTAGGAATAGTCCTGGTGCCACGCCACGACGCCGCCGTGATGGGCCGGCTTACAGAAAAGCTGGTCGTGCCAGAAGCGCACGGCGCCGCCGAGCAGCTGGCCCGCCGGGACGGTGAACGCCGGATGCCAGAGCAGGTCGTGGAAGCCCGGCGCGATCCGCCAGGCGCCGAGCGCGTGGAACAGCACGCGCGTCGCGTCGGCCGATTCGTTCGTGTGGTACTCGTGGAACAAGCCGTTGCCGGGGTGATGCGGGTCGAACAGCCCTTGCAGCTCGCCGCGCAGCGTTTCCACCCGCTGGTCGGACAGGATGCGAACGCCCTTCAGGTATCCGTTTTCGTGGAAAAAGCGCACCTGCTCGTCGGAGAGACGATGGCGGTCCCACTCCTCCCGCGACGTGGGGAGGGAAAGAAACGAGCCGATGGGGCCGCTGTGTTCGGAGAGATCCGGGATCATGAAAGTCGCTCGCAATTAACCTCTACGCCAAAATCGCCTTCACCGGCTCGTGTTCCTCCACGCCGGTCAGCCGCATGTCGAGGCCCTGGAACTTGTAGGTCAGCCGCCGGTGATCGATGCCCATGCAGTGCAGGATCGTGGCGTTCAGGTCGTGGATGTGGACCGGGTTTTCGACCACGTTGTAGCTGAAGTCGTCGGTCGCGCCGTAAATCAGGCCCGGCTTGACGCCGCCGCCGGCCATCCAGACGGTGAAGCAGCGCGGGTGATGATCGCGGCCGTAGTTGTCCTTGGTCAGCCCGCCCTGGCAGTAGATCGTCCGGCCGAACTCGCCGCCCCAGACGACCAGCGTGTCGTCGAGCAATCCGCGTTGTTTGAGGTCCGTGATAAGGGCGTAACACGCCTGGTCCACGTCATGGCACTGGTTGGGCAGGTCGCCGGCGACGTTGAGGTGCTGGTCCCAGCCGCGGTGGAAGATCTGCACGAAGCGAACGTCGCGCTCGATCATGCGCCGGGCCAGCAGGCAGCTTGCGGCGAACGTGCCCGGCGTGTGGACGTCGGGGCCGTACATCTCCAGCACGCGGTCTGACTCCGACCCCAGGTTGACCAGTTCGGGCACCGACGACTGCATCCGGAACGCCATCTCGTACTGCGCGATGCGGGCCTGCGTCTCCGGGTCGGCGACCTCGTCGAACTCCTTCTGGTTGAGGCGGTCGAGCGAATCCAACATGCGGCGCCGGGCCGGGGCGTCCACGCCGGGCGGGTTGTTGAGGAACAGCACCGGGTCGCCGTTGGCGCGCAGCGCGACGCCCTGGTACTTGCTCGGCAGAAATCCCGATCCCCAAAGACGGTTATAGAGGGCCTGCGCCTCCTTGCGGCCGGTCCACGACGCCGTCATCACCACGAAGGCCGGCAGGTTCGCGTTCATCGTGCCCAGGCCGTAGCTCAGCCAGGCGCCGAGGCTGGCGCGACCGGGCAGCTGGTGGCCGGTGCAGATGTAGGTGATGGCCGGGTCGTGGTTGATCGCCTCGGTCCAGACCGTGCGGATGAAGGCCACGTCATCGACGATCCGCGACGTATACGGCATCAGCTCGCTCACCCAGGCGCCCGACTGGCCGTACTGCGCGAACTTGTACTTCGACGGGGCGATGGGGAAGCGCGTCTGGCCGCTGGTCATGGTGGTGAGGCGCTGGCCCTGGCGGATCGAATCGGGCAAGTCCTTGTCGAACAGGTCGGCCATCTTCGGTTTGTAGTCGAACATGTCGATCTGCGACGGGGCGCCGGCCATGAACAGATAGATGGCTCGCTTGGCTTTCGGGGCGAAGTGCGGCAGTCCCGCCAGGCCCCCGTGGGCCGAGGCGTCTTCGGCGCGGCCGCGTTCGGGCAGCAGCGACGCCAGCGCGGCCGTGCCGAGACCCAGCGCGGTGCGGCCGAAGAAGTGCCGGCGGGTCATCGTCTGGAGGCGTGCTTCCATTGGGTGCATGACGTTGGTTCTCCGTTTGGCCAGGCCTTGCATGACGATGGTATTCCAGCCCCGAAGGGGCGGCGGTCAATAGCCAGGGGTGAAACCCCTGGTTTCCGGCGTGTACAGCGCCTCCGCCGGCCGCTCGCTCCGGGGATGTCCGGCGGGCCGTGGCCGGCCAGGGGTTTCACCCCTGGCTATTCACCGCCGCCCCTCCGGGGCTGATGAAACGACATCTGGGCCGGTCCCGGCCGGCCAGGGGTTTCACACCTGGCTATTCACCGCCGCCCCTCCGGGGCTAACGGGCGCTACCCCTTCGTAATCACTTCATCGAGATTCAAGATCAAGTTCGCCACCATCGTCCACGCGGCCAGCTCGCTCGGGTCCAGCTTCCCGTCCGCCTTCGTCTCGCCGACGGCGATCAGCTTCTTCGCCGCCTCGGCGTCGCGCGCGTACTCGGCCAGCTGGTCCTTGTAGTTGGCGAGCAGCTCCGCCGTCTCGCCGGCGTCCGGCTTGCGGGCCGTCGCCAGCCGGAACAGATACGCCGCGCGCTCCTCCGGCGTCGCCCCGCCCTCGCGCATCGCCCGCTCCGCCATCGCCCGGGCGCACTCGAAATACTGCGGGTCGTTCAGCATCATCAGCGCCTGGAGCGGCGTGTCGGTTCGCTCGCGCCGCACCGTGCAGGACTCGCGCGACGGGGCGTCGAGGATGCTCATCTCGGGCGGCGGTGCGGTGCGCTTCCAGAAAGTGTACATGCTGCGGCGGTGGACTTTCTCCGCCCCCGTGTCCGCGGTGAAATGGACGGTGTTGCTGCCGGAGTAGCCGACCGCCTCCCACAGCCCGGCCGGCTGCGGCGGCTTGACGCTCGGCCCGCCGATTTTCTCCACCAGCAGGCCGCTCGCCGCGAGGGCCTGGTCGCGCAGCTCCTCGGCGTCGAGGCGGAAGCGCGGCCCCCGCGACAGCAGCCGATTGGCCGGGTCCTTTGCCAGCTGCTCCTTCGTGCCGTGCGACGACTGCCGATACGTCGCGGACATAACGAGTCGCTTCATCGTCTTCTTCACGTCCCAGCCATCCTCGCGGAACTGCACCGCCAGCCAGTCCAGCAGCTCGGGATGGCTCGGGGCTTCGCCCTGCGAGCCGAAATCCTCCGCGGTCTTGACGAGGCCGACGCCGAAAACCTGCTGCCAGAGCCGGTTGACCTCGACGCGGGCCGTCAGCGGGTGGTTCGGGGCGACCAGCCATTGCGCCAGGCCGAGCCGGTTGCGCGGGGCGTCCGACGGCATGAGCGGCAGGAAGGCCGGCGTGTCGCGGCCGACCTTGTCCAGTTTCTTGTCGTACTCGCCGCGTTTCAGGATGTACGCCGGTCTGATGTCCGTGCGCTCCTTGAACACCAGCGTCGAGGGCGCCTCTTTGTCCAGCTCCGCTATTTCCTTCTCGACATCGGCCATCTGCTGCAACAGCGGCGCGAACTGGTCGCGCGTTTTGGAGCAGGCGTGGCCGACGAAGTAATCGCGCAGCTGCTTCTGCTGACCGTCGGTGCGCTTCGCCGGGTCGAGTTGAACGAGTTCCTGAATCGCTTTCGGCAGCCCGGCCCCTCCGAGCGCCTTCTCTGTTTGCAGCCACGCCGACAGCGTGTCGAAGAACTGGCCGATCCCCTGCGGCGTCCGCGTGAGGACGCCCGCCTTGTCCCAGTGGACCGTGCCGCCGAACTGGGTGAACGCCCAGCCGTTGAGGACCAGGGCCGGCGTGATCCCCACCTTGGCCGCGTCCACCTCCAGCCGCACCCACTCGCCGGCCTTGGGCAGCGGCCCCAGGTGGACGCGCTCGGTCGTATTGTCCTTGCCGAAGTCGATGCGGTTGTCGCCCCAGTACGCCCGGTGCTTCCAGTCGCCGCTGTTCCACTGGAGCATGACCTCCTTGGGCGGGTCGGCTGGATCGAGGTACACATAGGCGAACAGTCTATCACCGTCGCCGCAGCGCAGGCCGGGGCTGGCGGCGGTGAAAAAATGCTGGGCCAGGCCCGAGGCCTTCTGAGTGTGCGACTTTTTCCCGCTCAATACGGGGTGATCCGGGCCTTCCACCCACTTCCAGCCGCCTTCGGGAGACGGCTGGGCGCCCGGCGGCAGGTCGTCGTCGATCCAAACGTAGTCGGCCGCGGCCGGCGGCGGCGCGTTGGTCGTGGCGTCGGCCGCCTCGTCGTAGGGGGTCTTCGCCGCCTCGTCGGCGATCTTCTTCTGGATGTCGGCGATCTTTTGATTCAACTTCTCCAGCGCCGCCCTCTGCTCCGCGGTCGGCGCCTTGACCACCGGCGGCGGCAGGGAGGCGTTGCCGTCGAGGGCGGGGCCGTCGAGGTTGTTGAAGAACGCGAAGAACTGGTAATACTCCTTCTGCTTGATCGGGTCGAACTTGTGGTCGTGGCAGCGGCAGCAGCCGGTCGTCAGGCCGAGGAACGCCGTGCCGAAGCCGTCCACGCACTCGACGTTGTTGCGGACGTAGACCTCTTCCTCGATGGAGCCGCCCTCGCTGGTGGTGACGTGACAGCGGATGTAGCCGGTCGCAATTTTCTGGTCGAGCGTGGCGTTGGGCAGCAGGTCGCCGGCCAGCTGCTCGACGACGAAGCGGTCGAACGGCTGGTTCTGGTTGAAGGCGTTGATCACCCAGTCGCGGTAGGGCCAGATTTCGCGGTAGTTGTCGAGGTGGAGGCCGTGCGTGTCGCCGAAGCGGGCGACGTCGAGCCAGTAGCGGCCCATGTGTTCGCCGTAGCGCGGCGAGGCCAGCAGACGGTCCACCACCTTCTCGTAGGCGTCCTGGCCCTTGTCGGCGAGGAAGGCGTCCACCTCGGCCGGCGTCGGCGGCAAGCCGGTCAGATCGAGCGTCACCCGACGAAGCAGCGTGGTTTTATCCGCTTCCGGCGAGGGGCGCAGCCCTTCCTGTTCCAGCCGGGCGAGGATGAAGGCGTCGATGGGGCTGCGAACCCAGGCGGCGTCGGCGACTTTCGGCGGCGCCGGTTTGACGGGCGCGACGAAGGCCCAGTGAACGGCATAGGGCGCCCCCTGGTCGATCCAGGCGCGGAGCAACTCGATCTGTTGCGGCGTCAGGGTCTTGCCGGTCTTCGCCGGCGGCATGTGGCGGTCAGGATTCTCTTCCGTCACCCGGTCGATGAGGGCGCTGTCGGCCGACTTGCCGGGGACGACGGCGTGCAGTCCGTCGCCCAGCTCGGCGACGACGGAGGCGCGCACGTCGAAGCGGAGTTTCCGCTTGCGCTGCTGCTCATCGGGGCCGTGGCAGGCGTAGCAGTTGTCGGCGAGAATGGGCCGGATGTCGCGGTCATAGTCGATCTTCGGCGTCGCTTTCGGCGAGTCGGCGGCGACGGCGGACGGCGGCGTGAGGGCCGCAAGACAAAGCGGCGCGATCAGGATGAGGAAACGACCACGGAAGCGCGACGCGGCGGTCATGCGGTCCACTCCTATCGGTGCGTCGTCAGGGCGTCGGCGGGAACGCGGTTCGGCGAGGGATGCTCTGGTCCGCTGGTTTGGATAGTGTATCAAACCCCTGCGCGCCGGGGCCGTCCTATTCTGGGAAATCCGCCGACGTTTCAGGGCGTCGCCGCCAGGTCCGAGCGGTCGGCCCGCCGATGCAGCAGCACCAGAACCGTATGCACCGGTTCGCCGTAGCGGTCATGGTAACCGTCCAGCGGAATTCGCAAAGCAGCGCAGCTGCGCCGAGAGCCGACTGCTAAAATCGTGGCATGGACGCTTCCGTGTGCCCGGGATGCTGCGAACGCGATAGGCGCATCGCCGAGTTGGAACGCCGCGTCGCCGAGTTGGAAGCCCGACTCGGCACCAACAGTTCCAACTCCTCGCTGCCGCCGTCCGCCAATCCCCCCGGCGCACCCAAGCCGGTCCAGAAAAAGAAGTCCAAACGTCCAGCCGGCGGACAACTGGGCCATCCCCCGCAGCTGCGGCGGTTGCTTCCCGCCGAGCGGGTCAACCATTTCAAGCACTTGGTCCCCAAGCGGTGTGAGCGCTGTGCCGCGGCCCTGCCCGCCCAGCCCTCGCCGGGCGATCCCGAGCCCACCCGCTTCCAAACCATCGAACTGCCCCCGGTCATAGCCGAGGTCACCGAGTACCAGGGCCACGCCCGCACCTGCCCCTGCTGCGGCCACCGGACGCATGCGGTCATCCCGGCGGCGGTTCGCGCCCACAGTGTCGGGCCGCGGCTGACCGGCACGCTGTCCTACTTCTCCGGCTGTCACGGCCTGAGCAAGCGCGGCGTCGAGGAGATCGCCGACGCGGTCTTCGACGCCCCGATCGCCTTGGGCACGGTCTGCAACCTCGAGCAAGAAGTCGGCGCCGCCCTGGAGACGGCCCACCAGGAGGCGGTGGCGGCGGTGCGCCAGGCGGCGGTCAAGAACGCCGACGAGACCAGTTGGAAACTCGCGGGGGCGTTGTGCTGGCTGTGGGCGGCGGCCACCACCCAGGTGGTGGCCTTCGTGATCCACGCCCGCCGAAGCGCGGCGGGCCTGACGGCGATCCTGGGCCTGGAGATCCTGGGGATCCTGTGCAGCGACCGCTGGGGCCCGTACAACCGGGTGCCGCCCCAGCGGCGGCAGATCTGCTGGGCGCACCTGAAACGGGATTTCCAGAAGATCATCGACCGGGGCGGCCCCGAAGAGTGGGTCGGACGGGAGGGGCGGCGACTGGTCAGGAAGGTCTTCGCCGCGTGGCACGGGTTCCGGGACGGACAGGTCACGCGGGCACAACTGGAAGCGCGGCTGGCCCCGGTGATGCGACGGATGAACCGGGTGCTGCTGGAAGGCGCGATCCTCGGCGCCGACCCAACGGTGGTGCGGTTCTGCGAGAACGTGCTGGCGTTGGAGCCTGCGCTGTGGACGTTCGTGACGACGGAGGGAGTGGAGCCGACGAACAACCACGTGGAACGACTGCTGCGTCGGGCGGTGCTGTGGCGCAGGCGGAGTTTCGGCTGCTGGAGTGGGAACGGCTGTCGCTTCGTCGAGCGGATTCTGACCGTGGTGCAAACCCGGCGGTTGCAGGCGAAGAATGTCCTGGATTACCTGCATGAGGCTGTCCTCGCCCATCGCACCGGCCAACCCTGCCCCTCACTGCTCTCGTAGCGTTGAACGATTACTAAGAAACATGGCGACAAGGAAATCTTGCCGAATCGGGGACATCTCCTGGGTCTAGGTATTCATGTGCCGAGTCTCAACGAGAACTTCCAGCCTTATTGGGTTTATCTCGGCAATTGGACCAGCAACGTGACCGAGGCCATCCGGCCAGATATTGAGGAGATCATGGGAGAGCCTGTGGACATTCAGATTCATTATCGTCAGGGCCTCCATAGCCGCAAGCCTTTGCTGCGCTGGCTGGTCGCCAAAGGCTTTTATACGGATTTTGAAGCCGATGAGCGCAGCCGCCAGGAAGCTCTGGAGATCGTGAACAGGATGGAGAAGAAGGGAGTCGAGCAATGACCGGCAAGAATCAAACCGGACCAGACGGGCTAACAGGCGTCCGGCGGCTTTACTTTATTCGTGGGGCCGCACAAGCTCGTAGCTGGGGACCGGGAGGCCGTTTCCCTGGGGCGGCTGCGAAATTCCCGGCGGCTGCGCATTTTTGAAATGAGCCTTTGCGAAAGTCTGCAGTGCGCCCCTCGGGTGAGACCAGTACGATATGAAGTACTGGCCCCGGAGGGAGTCTCTGAATCATGCCTCGACGCGCACGACGCAGCTTCACGCCCGAGTTCAAAGCCCAAGTGGTCCTCGACCTGCTCCGCGGAGAGCGTTCCCAGGCCGAACTGTGCCGCTTGCACCAGTTCAGCGCCTCGCTCCTCGTCCTGTGGAAGGACGCCTTCCTCGAACGCCTCCCGCTCGTCTTCCAGGCCGACGAGCAGCGCAGCCAGGAACGCCAACGCATCGCCGACCTGGAGCAGCTGGTCGGCCGCCAGGCCCTGGAGCTGGAGATCCTAAGAGGCTCTAACAAAACCTCGAATTCGGCCTGTTTTTCAAGGTTTTCGGAGGTTTTGTTAGAGCCTCTAAAAAAAGCCTCCAGGCTCATGAATGGACTGGCCAACGCCGCAGGGAGGTCGTCATGAGCCTGACCCAACACTACCCGGCGCGGCTGGTCTGCCGCCTGCTCGACTTCCCACGCTGCCAACTGTACCGCTCGCCCGCCGACCCCGGCGAGCAGGACGCCCCGCTGCGTGAGGCCCTGACCCGCCTGGCCGGCGAGTGGCCCACCTACGGCTACCGCCGACTGACCGCCATGCTCCGCCGCGAGGGCTGGGACGTCAACGCCAAGCGGGTCCGTCGCGTCATGGCCGACCTCGGCCTCCACGGCGCGGCGCCTGTCCGACGCAAGCGAACCACCGACAGCAACCACGATTTCCCGCGTTGGCCCAACCTGGTGGAGACGCTCGAGGTCGTGCGGCCTGACCAGGTGTGGGTGGCCGACATCACCTATATCCGCCTCCGACGCGACTTCGTCTACTTGGCGGTGGTTATGGATGTCTTTACGCGCTTGATCCGAGGCTGGCATCTCGGCCGTGGCCTCGACGGCGGCCTGACGCTCACGGCCCTGGAGCGGTGCTGGCCCGCGGCCGCCCCCAGATCCACCACTCCGACCAAGGCGTGCAGTACGCCGCCGACGGCTACGTGCAACGACTGCAAGGCGTCGGGGCGCGGGTCAGCATGGCCGCCGTGGGCGAGTCGCGCGAGAACGGCTTCGCCGAGCGGCTGATGCGGACCATCAAAGAGGAGGAAGTCGATCTGTCGGAGGACCTCGACTATGCCGACGCCTTGCGCCAGCTGGGGCGCTTCCTGGACGCCGTGTACAACCACAAGCGCATTCACTCGGCGCTGGGCTACCTGACGCCGGCCGAGTTCGAGCAGCAGTGGCGGAGCCAGCAACCCGCCTGATGGCTCTCCAACGATCTTCTTCCCCTCCCGCCTCCCGGCCTTCACCGGGGCTGAGGCCGGGAGGCGGGAGGGGAAGAAGATCGCCGTTGATCGTGACGACTGTACCATAGGCAACGTGCCTTGGTGGTCTCATTTCAGGGCGCACTACAGTCTGCAGCATGGGCCTGGGGCGGATGGGATGGGGAGTTTCTTAAAGTCTGTTCCATAAGAGCCTATCCCAAAACCGTCGAAACATCACCAATTTGACGAGAATCGTCATGATCGACGGTGGTTTTGGGATAGGCTTTAAGGCCCTACGCGGCCGATTTGGGCCGATGGCCTTTGAACCGGAAACGCTGGCTCCATGCCTTCCGTTTCGGTTTGAGTCGCCGGAGCATGTGATGGATGGCGCCGAGTTGCACCATGGCTTCACTCGACTCCGGCAGATGCTCGTAGTCCTTGCTCAGCCGCCGGTAACGCCCCAGCCAGGCGAAGGTCCGTTCCACCACCCAGCGGATCTTCAAGGGCTTGAACTTCCGCTCGCCCTGCGGCCGGCTGACCACTTCCAGCCGATAGGGCCGGCGGTGAAGACGCAGCCAGTCATACAGGGCATAGTTGTGATACTTGTTGTCCGCGAATACGACTTCCAAGCGGGGGAAGTCCCGGCCCCGCGCCTGGGCGAAAACGTCCTGGGCGGCGCGGCCGTCGTCCACGTTGGCGGCCGTCACCACAACGGCGATCAGCAAACCCAGCGTGTCAACGAGGATATGCCGTTTGCGACCATGGACCTTCTTGCCGCCGTCGTTGCCAATCTCCCGTCCGCCCTCGGCCGTCTTGACCGACTGGCTGTCGATGGCCGCGGCGCTGGGCGTCGGCTGCCGGCCGGCCTTGCCACGCACGCGTTCCCGGAGCGCATCGACGAGACGCTGCCAGGCGCCGTTCCCCTGGAACCCCTGGAAGTAGTTGTAGACGGTCTTCCAGGGCGGGAAGTCGTGGGGCAGCGCCCGCCACGTGCAACCCTGGCGGGTGACGTAGAACAAGGCGTTGACCACCGCACGCATGTCGGTTTTACGGGGTCGCCCTCCGGGCCGGGCGGGCGGGATCAGCGGCTGGAGAGTCGCCCATTGGTCGTCCGTGAGGTCGCTCGGATAGGGTTTGTGTTCCATACCCTATTCTATGGCCGACACCCCCTTATGGAACAGACTCTTAGCGCGGATGCCCTGACGCCCCGGGATGGTGACCTCAACCCGGTACTTGGGCCCGAGGTCCAGCGCGCCACGGGAATGCCTATCCTATCGGTGCGGGGCCGCGGGTCGAGGTGGCCGCTCGTGCCTTGGCGCTTCGTGCCCGAAAGCAAGCTTGGTCCCGGGAGTCTGCGACGACCGCATTGGCGACACGCCGCGGCGTGTTCCCGTTGGAGAGACTGCCTCCGTTACGCACTCCCGCGCCCGCGGCCCCTTCGCCCGTTGACCACCCGCACCCTCATCCCGAGGTCGCCATGACGCCACGCTTTCGCCAAGACGGTCGTATCGTCGCCTCCCCTGAGCCGCTGCGGGTCACCAACCCGCACGCCGCCGGCATCGACGTCCATGCGGCGCGCCACTACGTCGCCGTGCCGCCCGCGGCGGTGGCCGCCGACCCCGCCGACCCGGCTGCCCACCTGCCGCCCCACGTCCGCGCCTTCGGCGCCTGCACCGCCGACCTGGAGGCGCTCGCCGATTGGCTCCAGGCCTGCGACGTCACCACGGTGGCGATGGAATCGACCGGCGTCTACTGGGTGCCGCTGTTCGAACTGTTGGAGCGGCGCGGCTTTGCGGTCTATCTGGTCGATCCGCGGCAGACGCGGCACGCGCCCGGCCGGCCCAAGAGCGACGTGCTGGATTGCCAATGGATTCAACGGCTGCACAGCTACGGGCTGTTGAGCGCGTCGTTCCGGCCGGAGGATCAGGTGGTGGTCCTGCGCGGTTACCTGCGGCAACGGCAGATGCTGATCGGCTACGCCGGCCAGCACGTCCAGCACGTGCAAAAGGCGTTGGAGGAGATGAACGTCAAGTTGACCGAGGCGGTCAGCGACGTGGTCGGCGTGACGGGCCTGGCCATCCTCCAGGCGATCCTGCGCGGCGAACGCGATCCTCGGGAGTTGGCGAAGTTGCGTCACGAGCGGTGCCGGCGGACGGAGGCGGAATTGGCGCGGGCCTTGCAGGGCAATTGGCGCGAGGAACACTTGTTCGCGCTGCGCCAGGCGTTGGCGTTGTACGAGTGCTACCACGCGCGGCTGCACGAGTGCGACGCGCAGGTCGAAGCCTACCTGGGGACCTTCACGGACAAGAGCGGCGGCCGGCCCCTGCCGCCCAAGCCTCGCAAGCGGGGCCGGGCGGCGAACGAAGCCCGTTTCGACGTGCGCGGTTCGCTGTTCCGGCTGGCGGGGGTGGACCTGACGGCGATCGAGGGCATCGACGCGGCGACGGCCTTGGTGGTCCTGAGCGAGTTGGGCACGGACCTGAGCAAGTTCCCGACGGTCAAGCGGTTCGTCAGTTGGCTGGGGCTCTGTCCGCAGCACCAGGGTTCGGCGGGGAAGATCAGGAGCCGGCGGGTGCGTCGGGGCTCCAACCGTGCGGCGCGGGCGTTTCGCCTGGCGGCGCAGGGCTGCCACCACGCCAAGAACGCGTTGGGGGCGTTCTACCGGCGGATTGCGGCGCGGGCCGGGGGCGGCAAGGCGGTGGTGGCGACGGCGCGGAAGATCGCGGAGCGGGTGTACCGCCTCTTGAAGTACGGCGAGGCATACGTGCGTCAGGAGCAGGGGGCCTGTGAGGAGGCGTATCGATTACGCCAGGTGAAGGGCCTGGCGCGGAAGGCGGCGGAGTTGGGCTATCGTCTGGAGCCGGCGGCGCCGTGAGCGCGTCCCAACGCGACCGCGGCCCGACGGTAGGCGTGCCAGCAGTCCCAACGACGATGCGGGCAGATCTCGGAAAGCGGCGCGGGGAGGGGGTTGGTACGCGCACCGACCGTGTATAATGTTCTTTACGTCTGTGTTACGTCCGCAATTCTCGAAGAGAGTTCCTGGAGAGGGCGAGCGGGGCGGTCTCGCCCTTGCTTGGCGCTGCGGGCTCGCCCGACTCCTTGTGGTTCGTCCCCTTCTTGCCGGTTCCTCGTTCCAGAAAAAACCACGATTGCGCGGCGGCGCCACGGCCCCGGCCGCGACTACCGGGGTAGGTGGGTCGTGCGAGTACCCTCCTCGGAGGGGGGAGACCCGCGTCGCCCGGCCGGGCTTGCCCGGCCGGGCGCCCCACCCCCGCCGGCCGCCCGGCCGCGATACCCCGGGGCGGTTGCGGAGTTTCTACTCGTGTACTCGCAAGGGTTCCCCCTTTCCCCGTCCCGAGGAGTTGGATGATGCGTAGCGTATACGCCAAGGTCCTGGCCGCCGGCGCGATCGTGCTGGCAGCCTCCCCCGCATTCGCGCAGCCGCCGCGGCCCGGCGGCCCCGGCGGTTTCGGCGGCATGATGCAGCAGGCCCCGAGCATCGAGATGCTCCTGCGCAACGACAAGGTCCAGGAAGAGCTGAAGCTCACCGACGACCAGAAGGCCGGCATCAAGAAAGCGACCGACACGGTCAGCGCCAAGTACAAGGACGACATGGACAAGGCCCGCGCCGACCGCGACTTCCCGAAGATGGGCGAGCTGCGGAAATCGATGTCCGCCGACCTGGAAAAGGCCCTGGCCGACGTCCTCAAGCCTGAGCAGACCAAGCGCGTCAAGCAGATCCAGGTGCAGAACGCCGGCCTCGCCGCGTTCTCGATGGACGACGTGCAGACCGCCCTGAAGCTGACCGACAAGCAGAAAGACGACGTCAAGCAGGAAGGCAAGGACCTGCAAGACGACATCCGCGATCTCATGCAGGGCGCCCAGGGCGACCGCGAGAAGATGGCCGACGCCATGAAGAAGGTGCAGGCGCTGCGCACCGACACTCTCAGCAAGATCGTGGACGGCCTGAGCGACGATCAGAAGAAGACGTGGAAAGACCTGACCGGCGATAAGTTCGCGGTCGCGCTCGGCGGTCCGGGTGGTTTCGGTCCCGGCGGTTTCGGCGGCGGCTTCGGCCCCGGCGGCCCCGGCGGCGGCGCCTTCGGCCCCGGCGGCGGCCCGGGTCGGGCCTTCGGCGTCGGCGGGTTGCTGCGGAACGACAAGGTGCAGGAGGAACTGAAACTCACCGACGACCAGAAGAGCGACGTTCAGAAGGCCGGAGACACGGTGCGCGCGAAGTACAAGGACGACATGGACAAGGCCCGCGCCGACATGGATTTCGCGAAGATGGGCGAGCTGCAAAAGAGCCAGAACGAGGACCTGGAAAAGGCGCTCGCCGGCGTCCTCAAGGCCGACCAGAGCAAGCGGCTCAAGCAGATCCAGGTGCAGGCCGCCGGCCTCGCCGCCTTCTCGCTGGACGACGTGCAGAGCGCGCTGAAACTGACCGACGCCCAGAAGAAAGAAATCAAGGACGCGGCGGAAGGCCTGCAAAAGGACACGCAGGACGCCTTCCAGGGCGCCCAAGGCGACCGTGAGAAGATGGCCGACGCCATGAAGAAGGTTCAGACCCTGCGATCCGACGCGATGGACAAGATCGTCAAGGGCCTGACCGACGACCAGAAGAAGACGTGGAAGGACCTGACCGGCGACAAGTTCGAGCTGAGCTTCGGTCCTCCTGGCGGCCGGCCCGGTCGGCCCAATCCGAATCAATGATCTTCTCTTCGCCTATTTGCCCTATCCAATGTCAGGCGGCCGCCAAGGGTTCTTGGCGGCCGCCTGTTCTTTTGTCCAGAGGGAATGAACCGGATTCGGTGGCGGAGCGCCGGCCGCTTTGATAGGTTATCCCTCACCGCCCGCCATTCACCGCCGCACTGGTTCCGAGGGTCTCTCCATGTCTCCGCCGCGCCTCGCCGCCCTGTTCGGGGCGGCCCTGCTGTTTCTCGTTCCGTCGCTGGTCCGGGCCGACGAGCCGAAGACCGGCCTGCTCGACCGCACCTTCACCGACGCCGACGGCAAGGAGGCGAAGTACGCCCTCTTCGTGCCGCACGACTACAAGGGCGACAAGCCGTATCCGCTCATCCTTTTCCTGCACGGCTCCGGCGAGACCGGGGCCGACGGCAAGCGCCAGACCTACGTCGGCCTCGGTCCCGTCCTGCGGATGCAGGAGAAGAGCTTCCCCTGCTTCGTCCTTTTCCCGCAGTCGCAGGAGCGCACCTGGCAGGCCGACTCGAAGGACGCCCAGCGCGCCCTGGCCATGCTGGACGCGGTGGAGAAGGAGTACAAGATCGACGACAAGCGCCTTTACCTCACCGGATTGTCGATGGGCGGCTTCGGCACGTGGAGCCTGGCCGAGAAGTACCCCGACCGCTGGGCCGCCATCGTGCCGGTGTGCGGCGGCGGCGATCCCGACAAGGCGAAGGACATCAAGGACCTGCCCTGCTGGGTCTTCCAGGGCGACGCCGACCAGTCCGTATCGGTCGATCGCTCGCGCAAAATGGTCGAGGCCCTCAATGCCGCCGGCGGCAAGCCGAAATACACCGAATACGCCGGCGTCGGACACAACAGCTGGGAAATGGCGTACAACACGCCGGGGCTGTATGAGTGGTTGTTCCAGCAGCACAAGTAGCAATCGTTCAGCCGCTCTTCGCAGAAGAACGCGCCGGCCGGGAGCGCTCTTCTGCAAAGAGCGGCTGAACATCACAAGGGAGATTCACCATGTCCCGTAAAAACCTCAACCGCCGCACGTTCCTCAAGGGCGCCGCCGCCGGCGCCGCCGTCCTGTCGCTGCCCGCCGCGTCCTACGCCCGGGTCTACAAGGCCAACGAGCGCATCGGCGTCGGCTTCATTGGGGTCGGCGGCCGCTGCCAGGCCCACCTCGACATCATCGCCAAGATGCAGAAAGAGGCCAAGACCGTCGCCGCCGTCGCCGTCTGCGACGTGTGGGACGGCCACGAGGACGACTACGAGGTCGCCGGCAAGGACGGCAAAAAGACCACGCGCCACTACGGCCAAGGCCTCTTCCCGTCGGCCAAGAAGGTCGGCCTCAGTCCCGACGACAAGAAGCACGTCGTCAAGGACTACCGGCAGCTGCTCGACCTGGACGAGGTGGACGTGGTCGTCTGCGCCACGCCCGACCACTGGCACGCCAAGGTCAGCATCGACGCGATAAACAAGAAAAAGCACGTCTACTGCGAAAAGCCGATGACCAAGACCATCGACGAGGCCCAGGCGGTCGTCGATGCGTGGCTGAAGAACGCCGACGCCGTCATGACGGTCGGCGTCCAGTCGATGGCCGACCCCACCTGGCGCAAGGCCAACGAGATGATCCGGGCCGGCAAGATCGGCCACCTCGCCCAGGCCCAGACCAGCTATTACCGCAACTCCAACGTCGGCCAATGGCGCTATTACCGACTCTACAAGGAGATGAATCCCAGCACGGTCAACTGGGACATGTTCCTCGGCCACGACTTCGAGGTGATGAAGGGGGTGCCGCTGGGACCGACGGCCAAGGACCAGCCGTTCGACCGGGCGATCTTCGGTCAGTGGCGCTGCTACTGGCCGTTCGGCGGCGGCATGTTCACCGACCTGTTCGTCCACCAGACGACGCACATCATCACGGCGATGGGCGTGCGCTACCCCGGCCGGGTGGCGGCGGGCGGCGGCCTCTACCTGGAGTACGACGGCCGCGACGTGCCGGACGTGACGGCCATCGTCGCCGACTACGACGAGGGCTGCCAGCTGATGGTGACGGCCACGATGATCAATTCCTACCCGATCGAGGAGGTGATCCGCGGCCACCTCGGCACGATCAAGTTCGTGCAGGGCGGCTTCCAGGTCCTCAAGGACGACCCCAGCCAGCAGGCCGGCAAGCCGGCCCGGCTGGAAAAGACCGTCGATCCCGACGAGACGGTCACGGCGGGCATCGAGGGCTACACCCGCGACGAGTGGGGCGCCAACTTCGACACGGCCGCGCTGTGGGGCCACTTCCTGGAGTGCGTGCGGGCCGGCAAGCGCGACACGCTCTGCCCGCCGGACTTGGGAGCGGCGGCCTTCACCACGGTGTCGATGGGCGTCAAGAGCTACCGCGAGGGCAAGGCCTTCTTCTGGGACAAAAACGAGCGGAAAGTGGTGGAAGCCGATCCGAGCTGGGCGGCGCGGCTGGAGAAGCGCAGCAAGGAGCGCGGCAAGCCGAAGGAGATCGCCGGCTACACCGGCGGCCCGGCGGGCAGCAGCCTGACGCCGCCGGACTACATGAAGTTGGCCGGCCCGTGGGTCAACGGCAAGGACCCGGCCGCGGGATGAGCAAATGGGCGAGCGGCGCGGCGTCAGCCCGCCGGTGCAATCTTACCGGCGGGCTGACGCCGCGCCGCTCGCCTTCCTTTAAGGACGCGCTCACGGCGTCTTGGGCTGCCCGGGTCGGTCGGGGAACAGGTTGTCGTCCTTGCCGCCCTTCGTCTTCTTGACCAGATCGATCCAGTTGCGCACGTCTTCCAGCCTCTTGACGCGCTGGGGATCGACCGCATCCCGCGCCGCGTTCTGGGCCAGCAGCAGCTTGCCCTCGGGGGTGTACAGCAGCACCTCCTCCGGCGCCTGCGTGTCCTCGACCGGCGGCAGCGCGGCGGCCGGGGCCGTCGCGTCGTCCGTCTTGGGATGCGTGCGCGTATAGGGCAGGCCGGTTTTCACGAAGTCCACCAGGATCGGCTCCTGGCCGTCCGGGGCGAACGCCACGTCCACCGAGTCCACGTGCTTCTTGTCGTTGGCCCTGGGCGGCGGCTGGTCCGTCGCCATCGTATAACGGTCCTGCGCCTTCCGCCAATACGGCACCTCCACGCGCTGACGGCCGATCGGCTCGCCGCGGGTCGCCACCACGCGCTCCGCGATCACCCAATCTCCGACCGGCAGCTCCGTGCGGCTCTTGAGCGTCAGGTAGTCCACCCACTTCTGGATCTGCAGGACGGTCTGCGTCCCCACCGCGACCGACTGGGTATAGCTCGGCAGTCTCGCCTCCTTGTCCTTCTCCTTGTCCTTGTCCTTGGCGTCGAGCTTCGCCTGGTCCACGGCGTAGAAGTAGAGGTCGGACGGGACCACCAGCTTCTTGGGCAGAACGTACCAGTCCTTCGCCGTCAGCTCCGGATCGACGGCGATGCCCTGCGAGGCCACGTCTTTCCGCCCGAAGTTGGGGTTGGCCATGCGCACCTTCATCCGGTACTCGTAGGTCTTGCCCGGCACGATGTTGAAATCGAACATGCGGATCAGGCAGTAGGCAGGGATGACGCCCCCTGGGTTGTTGCCGCCCGGCATGGGGCTGCCCACGCCAGGGGGGGCGGTCGATCCGGGCGGCGGGCCGAGGGGAGCCAGGCCGCCGGTGCCGCCCGGCATGGGGCCGCCGGTGCCGCCCGGCATGGGGCCGCCGGTGCCGGCCGGACCCGGACCCATGCCGTTGGGGCCGCTCGTGCCGACGCCGGGCGGGAGGTCGAAGATGTTCCCCGGCTTCTGGCTGAACGCGGGCTTGGCCACGCCGGCGTCCGGCGTCTTGTCGAGATCGTCCACCGTCTTCTTGAGGGTGGCCAGGTTGTCTTCGAGGTCCGGGTACTCATCGACGGGCGGCTGCCGCAGCAGCTCGCCGGCCGTCGGCAGCTTGGGCAGCGTCAGGCCCGCGAAGGCGACCTTGAGGAACCGCGTCTCCTTCTCCAGCCGGGCCTCGCCGCCGCTGAGGACGATCAGCGGCGCGTAGGCGTCCTGGAGGTCGAGCGGCTCGCCCCAGCCGCCGTCGGAGGTCGTAATCACACCGCCCTGGTCGTCGATCGGGCGCCCCTGGCCGTCCACCGCGCGCCGTTCGACGACAAAGCCGAGGAACCGGAAGGTGTGGACCGGGGTCTTGTCGTCCTTGGCCGCCACCTCCGCGAGGACCGCCTCGGGGCTGGGAAGACCGAGCTTCTCCTGGAATTCTTCGATCTGTTCCTTATAGGGGAAGGAGGCCACGATCTCGGCCGCCCGCTGCGGGACGAGCTGCGTGGCCAATTTCGCCCCGGTGAGGTCCTTGACATCGGCCACCTTCTTGTATTCGATGTCGTAGTCCTTGCGCTTTTGTCCGCGTCCGGGTCGTTTTTGCCCTTGATGAGGCCATGTTTCTGGAGTCTCTGTCCGAACCGGGTGTTAAACGACCCGCCGGGGTTGAAACCGGAGGACCCCCCCATGCCGGGGTTCGGCATCGACGGGGACGGCCCGTTGGTGCCGCCGGGGCCGGGGCCAGCTCCCGGGCCGCCCATCGGGGCGCCCTTGAGGGTCATGATGTACTCCCCGTCCGGGGTGTACACCAGGCCGGGCAGCTGGAAATGCACCACCGCCAGGTCGGACTCCACCGGCGGCTTGACGGTCGGCGTCTGGCGGCCGCCGGGGCCGGACTTCCGGCCGTCGAACAGCCCGGGGACCCGATAGTCCTCTTCGATCTTGGCGTCGGAGAGCACGTCGAAGTTGAACGCCACCAGCTTGCCCTTGATGTTGGTCGCCGGTGATTCCCCGCTCTCCTCCGACAGCGGCTTATTGCTGCTCAACGCCGCGCTCACGCCGTCGGCCGTCTTGTTGAGTTCCCCGGCGCGCACGCCGGCCGACTCGACGAAGAGGCCGGAGCCGGGAACGAACAGCCAGACGGCCAGCAACAGCGCGACCACCCCGGCGGCGCCCAGGCCGATCTTCTCGCCGTAGTCGAAAAGAAGCTGCTTGTAATTAATACTTTTCAGGTCTTTGATACCCATGAAATCGTTCCTTCCCAGGGCGCCCGCCGGCGCCCGCTTGGCGACTCATTGGTCCAGTGCAACGCCGCCGCTCACTTGGCGTCGGGCGGCCGCTCGTACAGCGAGGCGATGCCGTAGATGGTCACCTCGATCAGGTTGGGGTTGTCGATTTCGACCGGCGCCTGGCCGGTCGCGGGCCCGTTGGGGCCTGCGCTGCTGGGGCCGCCCGCGCTGCTGGGGCCGCCCGCGCTGCTGGGGCCGCCCAGCGAGGTCGCGCCCGTCCCGCTGCTCCCGCCAGGCGGGGGTCCGTTGGGCATCGGCGGGGTCGCGCCCCCCGGCGGGGGATTGCCGCTGAAGCCGTTGGGCTGCGTCGAGCCGGAGGAGTGGGGGACGGCGGGGACGCGGCGGAACTCCACCTGCGTCGTCTGGAACCGCAGCCGCGAGTTGGCGAACGCCGCCAGCACCTCGTGCAAGTGCGACTGATCGACGTTCAGGGTGACGGCCAACGGCAGGTGCCGGCTCTGGTCCGTGACGAAGAGATAGCGGTTGCGATCGATCTTGTAGTTCGGAGTCAGGTTGGCGGCCGACTGCGCTCCCATGCCCATGCCCGGCGCGCCGCCGCCGGTGGCCGCGGTCCCGGTGGGGCCGCCCATGCTGCTGGGGCCGCCGCCCGAGCCGCCGGGGGCCGGGGGCGCGTTGGGGCCGGCCGGGCCGGGAGGAGCGCCGGGGCGCCGGGCGCTTTCGCGTCCGGCGGCGGCTTCTGGCCGTAGCGCTCCGGCTTCGCCGCCACCAGCAGCCGGTTGGCGTTCTTGTGCGAGACTTTGGAGATCGCAATTTCGTCGATCTCGGCGATCGGCGTGTTGGTCGCGTCGAACACCTGCTCCAGCGTCATCGGCCTCGACGGGTCCGGGTTGCCCTTCAAGTTCCAGCCGTCCTTGTACGCCCCGTCGGCGAGGGTGTGCTTCTGACGCCATGGTACGGGGGTGCCCTCGAAGGCAATGGGCCAGACGGCGGAGCCTTGACGCAGCCGGAACCAGACGCCGCCGTTCTTGAGGGCCGGCGTGCCGAGGTCCTGATCGCGGTGACCGACGCTGACGTTCTTGATGGCGCTGTCCGGCCGGACCCGCCACATCGGAAGGCCGTTGGCGTCCTTGCCGCCCTGGTCGAACAGCAGCGTCACTTCCCAGCTGTCGTTGTGGAAGGTGCGGCGGCCGAGGACCTTCTGGTCCGCTTCGGGCTTGTCCGCCGGGGCGTCCGCCGCGTCCGGTGCAGCGCCTTCGACCATGTGGGCGGCCATGTTCATGGCGTCGGAGAGGGCGTAGAGCACCTCGCGCTTGACCCAGAAGTCTTCCTGCATCAGCCAGCATTCCTCGGTGCTGGGGGCGCTGGTGACCGCCTCCGAATTGATATCGACCTGCTTCATGACGCCCAGGTAGTCGCCGCCCTTGGCGCGATCGCCCCCCTTGAAGACAACGGGGTCCAGGGGCCTGCCGGGCGGCCCCGGCTTCGCCGCCTCCGCCTCGTTCGCGGTCGATTTCACCTCGTAATACAGAGAGTTGAACTGGTTCCGGTAGGGCGAGAAATCGTCGCTCCCCTTGTACCACTTGCGAAGCAGCGGGTCGATCTCCTTGGAGGGAACGAGGGCGACCTGGTTGAGGGGATGATCGTCGGTGGTGGGCCAGGTGTACATGCCGCCCTGGCCCTTCCAGAGGAGCTTGCCGGGCGGGTCGTCCGGTTTGGGTTTGTCGCCGTACCAGGCGATTCCCCAAACCGTGATCTTGTGATCGCTGAACGTCTTGCCGTATTCCTTCCACTTGGGCAGGAAGGAGTCGTTCTTGGGCCGGTTCGGCCCCGAGTTGGAGGTGTACGGCTGAATGACGGCGTTGGCGTCCGTGACGACCTTTTTCGCCGCCTCGATGGGGCCGCCGCCGATTATCCATAGCGTGAGCAGGCAGACGAACCACAACAGGCCGAAGGTCCCCAGCAGCAGCCAGAACCTGCGCTTCAAGATCCACTCTTTATCCATCTTCATCGGGTGATTCCCCCGCGGGTGTAAGCTCGATCCGGCGACGGGGCCGGGAGTTCGGTTTCGGGAAGGGGGGCCTCACGGCCCCACCCGTACGTGTCATCCGGCCTGTTGGTCACGGCCCCAGGTCGCTGCGAGGGCTGAGCGGCTTGTCCTCGCCGGGCGTCTGGCCCATCGGCGGTTGGCCCATCGGCGGCTGGCCCATCGGCGGCTGGCCCATCGGCGAGCCGGTGGTCGGCGGCGCCGGCGGCTTGGCGTTGGGGTCCTCGCCCCGCAGGATGTCGGACGGCGTGTCTTCCCTCCAGAAGAAGACGATGACGAACTCCGTCTTCGTATGGTTGGAAGCCCCGGCCGGCTTGGGTTTGGCCTCTCCGAAGCCGGGCGGGGCTTGCGGATTCCCCAGGCTTCCCAGGCCGCCGGATTTCGACGACTTCATGAAGTCGGACAGCGGTTCCCAAACGCGGGGGATGATCGTCACCGCCGGGGCGCCGGACGGAGCGCCCGCGGCCGGCGCCCCGGGAGCACCCGGAGCGGGAGGAGCGCCCGGACCAGGGCCGTTGGAGCCTCCCGGCGGCGGGCCGCCGGCCGGGGCCGGGCCGCCGGCGCCCCCCACGGGGGCCAATTGACCGCCGGCCGAGCCGTTGGACATGCCGCCGAGCGCGCCGCCGCCGGTCTTGGGCAGCAGCTCGTCCAGGACGGACTTGCCCACGATGCTGGTCCCCTTGCCCTGGTTGATGTCAAAGAGGACGACGTTGCTGATGCGGTTGAGGTACACGTCCTTGTCCGAGGGCGGTTCCGTCTTCGCGGGGGCCGCCGGCGCGCCGGCCGGCGGGGGCGGCGTTCCGTTGGGCGGCGGCGGGGGCGGCGCTCCCATGGGCGGCGTGGTCGAGGCCGGCGGGCTTCCGGGCTTCACGCTGAGGCGGTAGATGTTCTCCACCAGCGTGTCGGCGAGGAAGGCGTCCGCGTCCTTGTGGTACGTCGTGCCGTGGACCTCGACGAGCCAGCCCTTCTTGCCGTCCGGCGGCTTGTCGAGGTCCCCCGTGCGGGTGTACGTCTTCAAGGCGCCGTCGTCGCCCTTGATGAGGGGGGCCGTTTCCTTGATCTGCTTCCAGGCCGCCCCCAGGTCGTCGCAGTAGCGCTGGTCGAAGAAATCGATATCGACCTGGATCAGGTTATCGACGCTGGCGTCGAGTTCGTCGCCCGAATCGCTTGGCTTGCCCGAGGCGTCCTTGGCGCCGCCGCCGAGCTGGCCCTGCCAGCGCCTCTTGAGGTCCTCAAACGCCTCCTTGCCGTGCCCGTCGTCGTAGTATTTCTTCTGGGCGTCCGGGGACAGGTTGGAGCCGTCCGGTCGGGGCAGGGCGTCGGCGAAGAGATAGTGGGTGATCTCCAGCCAGTTCTTGCGCTCGGCCTGGCCGGCGATGATGCTCTTGACGGCCTCCTCCTCCTTGAGGGCGGCGTTCTTGGTCTGATCGAACGTGTCCTGGGCGGTCTTCGCCCTCCCGGCCACGTCGGTGACGTTCTTCGCCGCGGCCACCACCGATTCGGAGGCGTAGGAATTGAGGTTGCAATAGCCGGTGAGGGCGAAGCCGCCCAGCCCGAGCAGCAGCAGGGCGGCGGCGGCGATGGCCCACGGCTTCTTGCCGCGCACCGCCCGCTCCGCCCGGATCTCGCCCGGCAGCAGGTTCGTCTGGAGCTTCGTCCGCTTCAACCCTTGCAACGCCAGGCCGTAGGCCACCGCGAAGCTGAGGATGTTCTCGGTGTACGTCGCCGAAGCGACGACGCCGTCGCCGGTCAAGCGCTCCATCTTGCCGAGCTTGCGGACGTCCATTTGCAGCTTCTCGGAGAGGAAGCGCTGCAGGCCGGGCAGGCGGAAGGCGTTGCCCAGGCCGATCATGTACTCGATCTGGGCGTCGCGGTGCGTGTTGGTGAAGTAGCTCAGCGACCGCTGCACCTCGCCGACGAAATCGCTCAGCACCGGCTTGAGCGAGGCCAGGATCTTCTTGAGGTCGGGCGACTTGACGGCGTTGCGCTTCAGATGCTCGGCCTTGGCGAAGGTGAGTTTCAAATCCTTGGTGAGGGCGCGGGTGAAGTGGTTGCCGCCCAGCGGGATGGGCCGCTGCCAGATGATGCGGGCGCCGTCCGTGATGACGAGGTTGCTGCTGTCGGCGCCGATGTCCAGGGCCGAGACGCAATGCTTTTTGGCCCGACCCTCCGCGTCGCTGGCCGCGGCGGCGGACTCGCAGCCGAGCAGGTCGTAGGCCACGAAGTTGCACAGGGCCAGCGGCGCCATCTGCACCAAATGCACCTCGACGCCGACGTCCTTGAAGTGCTGGAGGTAGCGGTTGACCATGTCGCGCTTCATGGCGAACAGGCCGATTTCCGTCTCGACGAAGCCGGCGGCCAGCTCGCCGACGCCGAGTTTCTGGTAGTCCCAAACGACCTCGTCGAGGTTGAACGGGATCTGCTGCTTGGCCTCGAAACGAACGATGTCCGGGATCTTCTTTTCCTCGACCGGCGGCAGCTTGACGAAGCGGGCGAGGCCGCTCTGGCCGGGGACGCTGATGGCGACGCTGTCGCCGCGGAGGACGTTGCGCGAGAGGAACTTTTGCAGCGCCTCGCGGGTCAGCTCGTCGGGGTCGGCGTCGGGCTGGCTGAGGATCTTGGGATGCTCGACGTAATCGAAGGCGGTGGCGGTGACTTCGCCTTCGATGATTTCGAGGCGGATGGCCTTGAGGGCGCACTGGCCGAGATCGACGCCCCAGACGCCGGTCGGGGCCGCCTTGCTGAAGCTGAAGAAGGAGCGGCCCGGCTTGGTCGCGATGCCGGTTTCGGTCTTGGCTTTGGCCTTGGCTTTCTTCTTGCCCTTGACGGCGGCCTCGGTCTGAACGGCCGCCTCGTCCGCGGCCTTTTCTTCCTTGTCGCCGTCGTCCCCCGCTCCCTCCTTCTCGCCGACGGGCGCGGTTTCCTCATCGGACTCGTCCGCCGGCGTTTTTGCCTTGGGGGCGGGCGGCTTGGCGCGCTTTTCGGGGAGGGTCAGGACGGGGGGGGCCTTGTCGGCCGCTGGACGGGCGGGCTTTTCCCCGGCGGGCTTGACGGGCTTATCGGCGGCCGGCTTGCCCTCCTTCGCGGCCGGGACCGGTGGCTTGGCAGCAGGCTTCGGGGCGCCGGGCTTGGGAGCGGCCGGTCGGGTCGGTTTGGCGGCGGCCGGTTTGGCCGGCCGATCCGGCGACGGCTTGGCCGGCTTGTCGGCCGGCGGCTCCGGCGCGGGGTCCGGGGTCGTCCTGGCTTCGCTTTCGGCCGGGGGCGCGTCGTCGTCGTGATTCGTGGCCATTCTAACCTCCACCTGCCGCGCCGCGGCCGACCGGATGGGAAAGGCTGTCAGTCGCCGCCGGACCGCGCGGATTAAGTCGGGAACTGTGCGTGGACGTAAAAGTTTACCGTATCATGGTTCGCAGCGGGGTGTCAACCGGCCGGCCGACGGATTTGATCCGCCCCGCGCCGCCGCTTCATCAGGTACAACCGATGAGGCCGGCGTTTCGTTGGCGCGGGCGGCGCCGTTTAGCCGCGACCCGACAGGGGAGCGCGTGCAGAGAGCGCTCCCCTGTCGGGTCGCGGCTAAACGGCTCATTTTCTTGCACTCGCCCCCTCCAACCCGCATAATCATCCCACGTGGCGCCCCAACCGACACCCCTGCCCCGAGGAACTCTCATGCGTCTCCGTCCCTGGCTCTCCGCCGGACTGCTGGCCGCGCCCTTCGTCGCGGCCCTGGCCGCCGGCGCGGCCGACCCCGTGCGCACCGCCCCCGCCGCCGCGTCCGCCGACGAAATCACCTGGAAAAAAACGGTCCTGGACAAGGTCTTCCGCTCCGAAGGCGTCGCCGTCGCCGACGTCAACAAGGACGGCAAGATGGACATCATCAACGGCGAAGCGTGGTACGAAGCGCCGGATTGGAAGATGCACCCGATCCGTCAACTCGGCGACTACAAGAACGGCGACGGCCCCTACAGCCACAGCTTCGTCTGCGCCGCCGAGGACTTCAACGGCGACGGCTATCCCGACCTCCTTGTCATCGACTTCCCCGGCGCCCCCTGCTACTGGTTCGAGAACCCCAAGGGCGACGTGAACGCGATGTGGAAGCAGCACATCATCTGGCACAGCGCCTGCAACGAGACGCCGCAGTACGCCGACCTGTTCGGCGACGGCAAACGCGAACTCATCATGGGCTTCCAGCCGAAGGACGGGAAGCCGGACGGCAACGAGGGCCAGATGGCCTGGTTCGCGCCGGGCAAGGACCCCACCGCCTTGTGGGAGATGCACCCGATCAGCCCCCCGAGCGAACCCGGCAAGCCGGTCCCCGGCACGATGCGCTTCTCGCACGGCCTCGGCGTCGGCGACGTCAACGGCGACGGCCGCCAGGACGTGATCTGCACCGGCGGCTGGTGGGAGCAGCCGGCCGACGCAAAGACGACCGACAAGCCGTGGACCTTCCACCCCGCCGACCTCGGCCCCGAAAGCGCCGACATGTTCGCCTACGACATCGACGGCGACGGCAAGGCCGACATCATCCACAGCTCGGCCCACAACTACGGCATCTGGGCGCACATTCAAAAGGGTGAGAAGGGCAACGACCCCGTCTTTCTCAAGACGGACCTGTTTCCCAAGCTCTTCTCCGAGTCGCACGCCATGCAGTGCGTGGACATCAACGGCGACGGGCTGAAGGACCTTGTCACCGGCAAGCGCTGGTCGGCGCACGGCTCGCACGGCGACGCCGATCCCAACGCCCCGGCGGTGCTCTACTGGTTCGAGGCGAAGAAGGACAAGGGCGGCATCGTCACGTTCACGCCGCACCAGATCGACGACGACTCCGGCATCGGCACCCAGTTCGCGGTGGCCGACGTCAACGGCGACGGCCTGCCCGACGTCGTGGTGTCCAACAAGAAGGGCACGTTCCTGTTCGAGCAGGTGCGGACGAAGAAATAAAGGGATCTCACGCCAAGACGCAAAGGCGCAAAGAGCCGCGGAAGCCTGCCTTTTGTCTTCCGCGGCTCTTTGCGCCTTTGCGTCTTGGCCTCGTTCCCAAACTCCCAACATCTTGCAAGGATGGTCGTAAGTCCTTATCCGTAGCGGATGCGGACGGCGTTGATGAGCAGCTTGGCCCACAGCCACGTCCGCACCCGCTCCAGACCCCGCACCCACGCCGGCAGCGGGCCCAGCCCGCCCCCGAACGACGTCGCATTCCCGAACAAACGCTCGATCGCCGTCCGCGCCTTGAACAACGCCTTGCCAAAACCCCCTTGCAGGATCGCCAGGCCGCGCAGTCGGTGCGGGCTCGGGTAGTGCTTGCCGCAGCCGGGCGTCTTGGCCTCGCGGCACGGCGAAACCAGTTGATAGCCGTGGTCGAAGGCCGCCTCGTACAGGTAGCTGGCGTCGTAGTTGCCGTCGGCCACCAGGTAGCCGCCGTACTCCAGCCGGCCGATCAACCGCTCGGCGACCGCCTTCTCGCCGGCGTTCAGCGGCGTGATCTCCCAGGCCTCCAGCATGGCCCGGTTCGACCAAACCGTATGCAGCTTATAGCCTTTGGCGAGGCAGCCGGCGCCGCGGCCGAAGCGGGCGTCGGGGTCCTTGCCGTTGCCCCCGATGGGCAAGGGCTTGCCATCCACGAAGGCGACGAGGGCCGGGCGGCCGCTGTCGCGCAGGCGCCGCTCCAGCGCCCGCCCCAGCAGGCCGACGGCGACGCCGTCGATGCGCCGGCGCATGGTCGAGGGCGAGGGCAGCCGCCAGGGCTTGAGCGTCGTGGTACTCCCGTGGCGCCGCTGACAGGCCCACGAGACGGGGCGGTCGTGCAGGGCGGCCCACAGCATCACGGCGACCAGCACCCACGGCTGCATCTGCACGTATTTCTGACGGAAGTCCTTGGCGACCTCCTTCAGCAAGCGGTATAACGGATGCCAGAGTTCGCGTTCCATGGTTCACCTCCTCAAGAGTTGCTTTCCTCTTGAAGGAAACCAAGAACGCGAACTCCTTTCAAATCAGCACCTTGCAGACATCCTTGCAAAACCCTGAGAGCTTGGGAACGAGGGGGCGAGAAGGCGAAGCATCGGTGGGGCAAACGGGGAAGGAAGGAATGGCGAGCGGCGCGGCGTCACGCCGCCGGGAGCAGCGTCTGGAGGTTCTGTTTACCGTCGCGCGCGGCCCTGGCGAGTTCCTGTAACGGCCCGGCCGTGGAGGAACCGGCTTGGGAGGCGTCGGCGGCGGCCCGCGTGAAATCGCTCTCCGCGCGAATCAATTCGTCGCGGGCGCCCCCCAGCGCGTCGGCTCGCTGCGCGGCGGGCAGGGCGCGGGCGTGATCCATCAGGTCGCCGCCCACCAGCTCCCGATACACCTTCGCCAGGCGGGCCAGGTTTGCCGCGTCGCCGTCGCGCGTCAGCGCCCGCGCCTGGTCGTGGAGCTTCGCCGCCAGGGCGGTCAGCCGTTCCACGCGGTCGCGCGGCTCGGGCAGGGCGCGAATGCCGTCGCGCTCCTTGTAGATTTCGGCGACCCACGCCGGCGCCGGATGCGGCGCCGGCGCCGGCACGCGCGGCCAGGTCCACCAGCCGAGCGTGAACACGGCCAGGACGGCGGCGATGGCGACGGCCAGCGACAGCTTTTGCAGACCGCGCTGTCGGGGCGGCGTCGTCCACGGCAGCGGCACGCGCTTGACGACCGGCCCGCCCGCCCGCAGGAAGCGCCGCACGAACGCCGACTTGGCCGACGACGCCGGCACGCGCAGGCGCGGGAGCTGCCGCTCCACCAGGGCGAGGCGCCGGCCCAGGGCGCGGCAGGCCGCGCAGACGGCGACGTGGCGCCGCACGTCGTCGTCGGTCGGCCGGTCGGGTTGCTCCTCGGCGAGCAGGCGGCGCCGGGCGGCGTCACAGTTCATGGCTTCTCCTGTTCCTGTCGGGGGGCGAGCAGCGCCAGCAGCTTCTGGCGCGCCTTGAAGACGCGCCAGCGGGCCGTCTCCTCGGTCAGGTCGAGCGCCTCGGCGATCTGGCGGAACGACATCCCTTGTTCGGCGCGGAGCAGCAGCGCCGCCCGGAACTCCGCCGGCAATCGGCCCAGCGCCGGGCCAAATCTTGGAGCGCCTCACGGCTCTCGGCCTCCTCGCACGGGCCGGCGTCCGGGGCCGCCACGTCCTCCGGCAGCGGTTCGCGGCCGCGGGCCGTGGCGCGGCGCTGGTTGGCGAAGTTGTTGTGGGCGATGCGAAACAGCCAGGCGGCGAAGTTCGTTCCCGCCCGGAAGCGATGCAGCCCGGCGAACGCCTTGAGGAAGGTCTCCTGCGTCAGGTCCTCGGCCGCATGGCGGTCGTGCGCCAGGTGATACAGCCAGCGATACAGACGATCCCAGTAGGCTTCGATCAGTGCGGCGAAGGCCGGCCGGTCGCCCTTCTGGGCGGCGCGGATCAGCCGCTCTTCCTCGGCCGGCCGGTCAGGGGAATCACCTGGAGAGGCCACGCACCGGGTCCTCGGGCCTCGCGCCGTCCGCCCGGCGCGACAGGGAGAGAAACCCCTCGATTGTACCGCGTCCGTGCGGGGGCCGGTAGGGCGCCCGCTCACGCCGCTCTACCAGGGATAACCCCGACGGGGCCGGCTTCGTTGGCGCGGCCGCGCCGGCGACTTGACCCGCTTCCGCCCCCCGAATAACATCCCTGATGATCCGGTCGTCAACCTCCGCCTCCCTTTTCCCGGGGATTCCCGTCGATGAAGGCGCTCTCCCGACCATCCGCTCTGCTGGGGCTTTGCCTGCCGGCGTGCCTCCTCCTGACGGGGTGCGGCCCCTCGGGACCGCCTCGCTGCAAGGCCGTCGGCACGATCCTGCTGGACGGCAAACCCCTTCCCGCTCCGTCCGGCCCGATGCCGCCCGGCGAACTCCCCGTCCAGGTCCGACTGCTGGCCGACTTCGGCGATGCGTCCAAGGCCTCCGATCCGACGCCCTGCACCTACGACGCGACGACGGGGAAATTCACCACCACGGGACTCGACGGCAAGGGCGTCGAGGCGGGCAAGTACCGCGTCGCCATTGCCCATTACGGCGACGACGCGCTCAACGCGAAATTCGCCCAAGGAAAGACGCCCATCGTCGTCGAGGTCAAGGCCCCCGACGTGGTGGCGCCGGACGTCATCGAGCTGAACAAGTATTAGCCGGCGGCCTTCTCGAATCTTTCGTCCGCATTTTTGTGGCTGAGTCCGCTCGGTGCGCCTAGAATGCTTCTCGATGGTCAGGGGCCGAACCACCCCAACGCCGGTCGCGTTCCGGGGGCGGCGGCCGCTCATCTCACAACAAGGGGAATCCATGGATTCGCAGGACCTGAATCGCCGCTCGTTCGGTAAGCTGGCCGCGGCCGCCCTCGGCGGCATGTTGGCCGGCGCCGGCCTCGTCGTCGCCGCCGACGCGAAGGCGAAGGACAAGGAAAAGCCGCTGATGTCGCAGGAGCCGCACATCTGCCGCGGCCTGAACACCTGCAAGGGCAAGAGCGCCGGCGGCAAGAACGACTGCGCCGGCGCCGGCGACTGCGCCACCGCCAAGGCCCACACCTGCGCCGGCGACAACGACTGCGCCGGCCTCGGCGGCTGCAACGCCGACAAGAACATGCCCGGCGAGAACAAGTGCAAGGGCATGGGCGGCTGCAACGTGCCGATCAAGGACGCGAAGATCTGGGCCAAGGCCCGCAAGAGCTTCGAGGCCGACATGAAGAAGGCCTTCCCCGACAAGAAGATCGCCGATGCCCCGCCGGCCAAGTGAGCCGCGCCGAGCCGCCACTGTGAGGGAGCGGTCCTCTCCCTCGCTCCCTTACAGTCGCGGCCCGGACAGACCGCTCCCTTACGGCGGGCTTCGGACGAAACCCTTCGGAACAAGAACCATGCTCCCGCCGCGTCTCGGCTACGCCAACCTCGGCCTCGGGGTCGGCCTTCGCACCGTCCACTTCTCCCACATCCTGCGCCAGCAGCCCCAGGTGGATTGGTTCGAGGTCATCTCCGAGAACTTCATGGACTCCGGCGGCCGGCCGCGCTACGTCCTCGAACAGGTGGCCGAGCGCTACCCCGTCGTCATGCACGGCGTCTCGCTCTCCATCGGCAGCACCGACCCGCTCGACTTCGACTATCTCCAAAAGCTCAAAAACCTGGCCAAGGCCGTCAACGCCCGCTGGGTGTCCGACCACCTGTGCTGGACCGGCGTGGCCGGGCTGAACGCCCACGACCTGTTGCCCGTGCCGCTCAACGAGGAGACGCTGGCCCACGTCCGCGACCGCCTCCGCATCGTGCAGGACTTCCTGGAGCGGCCTTTCGTGCTGGAGAACCCCAGCACCTACGTCCAGTTCGCCGATTCGACCATGCCGGAATGGGAGTTCCTGACGCGGCTGGCGGAGGGCGCCGACTGCGGCCTGTTGCTCGACGTGAACAACGTCTTCGTCTCGGCCGTCAACCACGATTTCGACCCGGTGGAATACATCCGCAACGTGCCGCACCGGCGCGTGGTGCAGTTCCATTTGGCGGGGCACACCGACTGCGGCACGCACCGGATCGACACGCACGACGGCGAGGTGATCGACCCGGTGTGGGAGCTGTACCGGCTGGCGCATAGACTGACCGGCGGCGCCTCGACGCTTTTGGAGTGGGACGCGAAGATCCCGGAGTTCCCGGTGGTCCATGCGGAGGTTCTGAAGGCGAAGCACTACATGAGCGCGCGCCTTTCTCCGGCGCCGGCCTCTCCGGCGTCCGCTCCGGTCGCGGCGCCGGGCGCGGTCTCCAACCCCGTGTCGTTCCTCGTGGCGTCGGCCGCCGACTCCTGCGCGACCGCGACCCCCGGAGCTGCCCCCCCGCCATGAACCCGACGAACAAGCCGATGCCCGCCCTCGACAAAATCCAGAAATGGATGCAGGCCGCCGTCATGCACCCGGACGGCGTCGTCGAAGGGGTGCGCTCCGCCGAGGCGCGAGCCGCGATCGACGCCGGCGCCGCGGAGGAGGTCGTCACCCGCTCGAAGGCGCTGACGGCCGAGGAGCGGCTGTCCATCTACGGCAACGCCTACTACGCCCGGCTGATGGAGTGCCTGCGCGAGGAGTTCCCGGCGACGGCCCACGCGCTGGGCGAGGAGACGTTTAACTCTTTCGCGGTCGCCTATCTCCAGAGTTATCCGTCGCGCAGCTACACGCTCTGCCGCCTGGCGCGCACTTTTCGCGCTTCCTGACGGAGACCCGGCCGCCGCGCGAGGAGGGCGAGCCGGAGGTGAGCTGGCCGGAGTTCCTCGCCGACCTGGCGACGTTCGAGTGGACGTTCAGCGAGGTCTTCGACGGGCCGGGCGTGGAAGGCGGCGAGGTGCTGGACGAGGCGCAGGTGCGGGCCGTGCCGGCGGAGCGCTGGCCGGAGGCGCGGCTGGCGGCGGTCCCGTGTCTGCGGCTGCTGACCGTACGCTTCCCCGTCCAGGACTACTACGCCGAAGTGCGGGCGGAAAAGACCCCGTCGCTGCCGGCCCCGGCCGAGACTTGCCTGGCCCTGGTGCGGCGGCATTACATCGTCCACACGTACCCGTTATCCGCCCCGGAATATCGCCTTCTGGGCGCCCTGGTCGCGGGGCGGCCCGTGGGGGAGGCGATCGAGGAGGTCGCGCAGTCGCCGGGCGCCGACCTGGAGGGTTTGGCGGCGAACCTGCACGCCTGGTTCCGGCGCTGGGCGGCGCTGGGGTTCTTCCGGGCGGTGGAACTGCCCGCGTGATCCGTGAATGAGGTTAGCCGCGACGCGGAGCGGAGCGCTCTTCCCCGAGCACTCCGCTCCGCGTCGCGGCTAACCGACGCGCCTGCCGCGCCCCACCCATCCTATCAGGGACGCCGCCCCCGCCGCCGCCGCCACGCCCGCCGCCAGGCCGGCCAGCACCGCCGGCACGCTGAGCAAATCGGCCGCCCAGCCCGCGACGAGGCCGCCCACCGGCGCCGTGACGCAGACGATCATCGACCAGATCGCCAGCACGCGGCCGCGGTTGTGTTCGTCGGCGCCGAGCTGGATGATGGTCTGGCCAGTCGCGTTAAAGAGAATCAATCCCGCTCCCATAAGAGCGCAGCAGGGCATGGCCGCGGGCAGGCTGCGCGCCGGCCAGCCCCAGCAGTCCGGCCGCGGCCAGGGCCACGCCGGCGGCGAGGAACCAGCGCCGCGTCGCCGGCCTGTCGCAGGAGGCGGCCAGCAGCGTCGAGGGCACCGCGCCGACGCCGAACGCGCAGAGCAGCATCCCATAGCCGAAGCCGTTGGCGTTGGCGCCGAGGCAGCGGCCGGCCACCGCCGTCAGGAGCGACAGGATCGGCCAGGCGAACAGCCCCACCGCCGCCGTCAGCACCAGCACCAGGCGCAGGTCGCGCCGCCCCCGGATGAAGCGGACGCCGTCCATCAGGCCCGGCCGCGCCGGTGCGCCGGCGGCGCGTCGCCGTTGACGTCCATCAGCGCGAGGGCGGCCAGCACGGCGAGGAAGCTGAGGGCGTTGAGGAAGAAGCAGAGGGCGGGGCCGACGAGGAAGAGCAGCAGGGCGCCGAGGGCGGGGCCGACGACGCGGGCGGCGTTGAACATGAGTGAGTTCAGAGCGACGGCGTTGTGCAGGTCGTCGCGGCCGACCATGTCCACGACGAAGGCCAGGCGGGCCGGCACGTCCAGGGCGTTGACGACGCCGGCCGCGGCCGAGAAGAGCAGCATGTACCAGGGGTTGAGCCAGCCGCACGCGACGACGGCGGCGAGGCCGAGGGCCTGGACCAGGAGGCCGGCCTGGGTACACATGATGAGCGGCCGCTTGGCCAGGCGGTCGGCCAGGGCGCCGCCCCACGGCCCCAGCAGCAGCATCGGCAGCACCTGGGCGGCCACGACCAGGCCGGCCCACAGCGCCTTGTCGGTGCGGTCCCACGCCAGCCAGGTCAGGGCCGTCGTCTGCACCCAGCTTCCGGTGAGCGATACCAGTTGTCCGGCAAAATAGAGGCGGTAGTTGCGGTGGCGGAGGGCGCGGAAGGTGCGGTTCGGCCGCGGTTGCGGTGCGGCCGACAGAGGCGGTGCGGCGGGGTGGAGGACGGTCGGCGCCTCCGCGGGTGCGACGTTCGACGACATGATGGTACACTAACTCACGGCCCGGCCTGGTCAAGACGATTTCACGGCCGGTCGCGGCCGGGCTGCACTTTCTCATGGATGAGGTCCACGAGCTGCTCCAGCAAATCGAGATATTCCGTACCGGCGATGGCGTGAATGCGTTCCACGATCCGGCGGCGCCTCTCCAGCCTCTGCACGAAGCCCTCGACGCCGAAGGTCTTGAGCGGCCCGGCCGCGCCTTGCAGGGCCAGCAGCTCGTTGCGTTCCTCGGCCGAGAGGCGGCGGGCGCGGTCGGGGTTGCGTTCCAGCCAGGCGACGAGTTCCGGCTGCGCGGCCTGTTCGTAGAGGCGGCGAATGCCGGCTTCGCCGTCGTCCGGCTGGGCGTCGCGCATGAGCGGCAGCAGCTTCTCCAGCGGCAGGCTGCGCAAGTCGTTGACCGACAGCCCCAGCGCCCGGCGCAGGCGAGGATGGTGGAGTTGCGCAGGCTGCGGCCGGCGGCGCCCAGGAGGATCTGCCGGGCGGTGTGGCGGTTGACGCGCGCGATCCGCGCGAACTCCTCCTGGTTCCAGCCGCGCTCCTCCACCAGACGCGCGATCCGGGCCGCGAGTTCGGGGGGTTCGTTCGTCTCTTCCATCTCATGATCCTACCGCGGCCGCCGGGGCGGGAACAGGGGCGCAGGCGAGCGGCCGGCGGCGCGATCGTGGGCCTGGGCGAGATCCTGTGGGACTTGCTGCCGGAGGGCCGCAAGCTCGGCGGGGCGCCTTTCAACTTCGCGTTCCACTGCTGGCAGCGGGGCCACGCCGCCGTCATGGTCAGCCGCGTCGGCGCCGGCGACACGTTCACGGCGGGGCTGCCGGCGTACTGGCTGGAGGGGCGGTCGCTGTCGGCGGCGGCGGCGTTCGCCAACCGGCTGGCTGCGCGCGTGGCGGCGTCGGTGGGCGGGACGCCGCGGATTGCGCGGGCGGAGGTGGAGGGAACGCGGCAGCGGGTTGGCGGCGTCGGCAGAGACCGGGTGGGAGCGGCTCTGGGTTGGGGGTGAGGCGGCGAGTTATCTCCTGCTCTCCGGATACATTTGGCAGCCAAGGTGCAACGAATTCCGGCGCCCATGTGAGCTTCGCCCCAAATGGCTTCGGCGTGTCGGATCGGAGCGCGCAAGACGACAGCTAGATGGGACGACATGTTGAAGCATCGGAGTATTACTTCTCGTCCAAAACCTGTCGCACCTTCTTGACCAGGGCGACGGGCGTGTATGGCTTCTGAAGGAAGGCGACCTTTTCTTGCAACAGGCCATGCCGGACCACGGCATCGTCCGTGTAGCCACTGGAGAAAAGCACCTTCATCTGCGGGAAGCGGGGCCGCAGGATGTCGGCCAATTCCGGCCCGCCCATCCCCGGCATCACCACGTCCGTCACCAGGAGATCAATCCCGCCCGAACGCTTCTCCACGAGGCGCAGGGCTTCCTTGCCGGCACCCGCCGCCAAGACCTTGTAGCCGTAGGTCTGCAAGACCAGAACCGCCAGCCCCCGCACCCCGTCCTCGTCCTCGACCAGCAGGACCGTCTCGGTTCCTCGCCCGCCGTTCCCGGAGTCGAGTTCCTTGGGTGCGGATACCTCTTCCTCCACGGCAGGGAAGTACAGTTTGAAGGTCGTCCCGATGTCCGGTTCGCTGTAGACCTGCACCTGCCCCTCGCTCTGCTTGACGATGCCGAGTACAACGGCCAGACCCAGCCCGGTCCCCTTGCCGACCCCCTTCGTCGTGAAAAACGGCTCGAAGATGCGGGCTTTCACTTCCGGCGTCATGCCAGTACCCGTGTCGGCCATCGACAGGAGGACGTACCGGCCCGGCTTGACTTCGGCGTGCAGGCGGGCGTATTCCTCGTCCAGTTCCACGTTGCGGGTTTCCACCGTCAGCTTGCCGCCCCTGGGCATGGCGTCACGGGCGTTGACGGCCAGGTTCATCAACACCTGCCCCAACTGGCCGGGATCGACCTTCACCCGGCTGATGGCCGGGTCGAGGACGGCGGTGAGCAGGATGTCCTCGCCGATCAGCCGCCGCAAGAACTTCTCGGTTTCCCGCACGACCACGTTCAGGTCCAGCACCTTCGGTTCCAGCACCGTCTTGCGGCTGAACGCAAGCAATTGCCGGGTGAGTGAGGCGGCCCGCTCACCCGCCTCGCTGATGGCCCTGACGGACTCCCGCATCGGGTCACTCGACCCCAGCGTGTCAAGCAAGATTTCACTGTAGCCCGAAATGATGGTGAGCAGGTTGTTGAAGTCGTGGGCCACGCCGCCCGCCAGTTGGCCGACCGCCTCCATCTTCTGCGCCTGTCGAAACTGTTCCTCCAGTTGCCTGACCTGGGTGATGTCCTGGAACGTGACCACCGCCCCCTGGCTTTCTACCCCTTTCATGATCGAGAAGGAAGAATACTCGGCAGCGAAGGACGTGCCATCCCTTCGCCACAGGACTTCATCACGCACCCGCACGCCGCTCTGAGTCTGCATGGCCTGGTAGATGGGGCAGTGTTCGACGGGATAGGGGGAGCCGTCAGGCCGGTGGTGATGGATCAAGGCGTGCATGTCCTGGCCGATGACCTCTGCGGGGTCGTAGCCGATCATTGCCGCTGCGGCCCGGTTGATGAAGGTGCAGTGGCCTTGCATGTCGATCCCGTAGATGCCCTCGCCGGTTGATTCCAGCAGCAGGCGCATCTGCTCCTCGGAGGCTTCGACTGCCGCCGCCAGCCTGGCCTGCTCCTCCTGGAGCGCCTTTTGCCGGGTGACATCCCTGCTGAGGCAAAGGAGTCCGTCGAATCGTCCGTCCTCCGTCACGAGGGGCGTGTTGAACCACTCGCAGGTGATCGTGCGCCCGTCTTTCGTCAGGTTCTCGTTGACCGAGTGGGCTGCCATGTCTCCCGACCGAATCCGCTCCAGGATTTTGGCCCCCCCTGCACGGAACGACGGCGGGATCAGGTCGTTCGGCTCTTTCCCAACGGCCTCCTCCCTGGTGTAACCAAAGGTCTGCTCCGCCGCAGGGTTCCAGTCGGTGATGCGAAAGTCGGCGTCGAACAGAATGTAGATAAGAGGCATCCGCTGAATTTGCAGTTGCAGCCTTGCCAGCAGGGCGTCCCGCTCCGCCGTCAGCCGCCGTCTGTCGGTGGTGTCCCTGATTACGCCCACCAGACGCACGATCTGGCCCTGCTGCGTGATCGGGTTCCCCTTGATCCAGACCCACCGCACCGAGCCATCGGGGCGCACGACCCGGCATTCGGCGTCAATGTAGCCCGTCTGGTACATGGCGGCGTTCTCACGGATCATCCTCTCCTTGTCCAGAGGGTGGATGCCCTCCATGTAGGATTCGGGGTCGTCGAGAAGACTCTGGCATGAACGACCCCACATCGACTCGTAGGCCGGGCTGACGTACAGCACCTTGGCCTCCTTGGCGTCGATCAACCACAGCACTTGTTGGATGTTGGCGGTCAACTCCTGGAACCGCTCCTCGCTCCGCCGCAGCTCGTTCTCCGATGACCTCCGTTCCAGGGCGTACCGGATCGACCGGCGCAACTGGCTGGCGTCGGCCTGCCCCTTTACCAAGTAGTCTTCCGCCCCTTCCTGAAGCGCCCGCAGGGCCAACTCCTCGTCGTCCTTCCCGGTCAGCACGACCACGGCGACTTTTCGGTGCTTGTCCCGCAGCCTTCGGAGGGTGTCAATCCCCTGGCTGTCCGGCAACCCCAGGTCGAGGAGAACCACGTCGAAGTGCGCCTCCGAGAGCAGCCGCAGCGCCTCGGCCAACCGTTCGCTGCTCCGCAGTCGGAATTGGCTGGCCTCTGACAGCGCCTCCTCGGTCAGCAGCACGTCGGTCGGGCTGTCCTCGACCAGCAGAATGTCCAGAGGAGTTTCAGTAGCCATGTCATGCACCCGTTGGCAGCGTCACCACTGCGAACCAAAAACTTTCGATGGTCTTGACGACCTCGGCAAACTTCTCGAAGTCCACCGGCTTGACGATGTAACAGTTGGCGTGCAGCCCGTAGGCTTTCAACACGTCGGCCTCGTCCTTCGAGGACGTGAGGACAACCACCGGGATGACCTTGAGGCGCTCGTCCTCCTTGATCTTGCCCAGGACTTCCCGGCCATCCATCTTCGGCAGGTTGAGGTCGAGCAGGATGAGGTCCGGGCGAGGAGCGTCGGCATACTTGCCTTCCCGGCGCAGGAAGGCCATCGCCTCCACCCCGTCCGTGACGGCGTGGAGGTTGTTGCACACCTTGGAGAATTCCAGCGCCTCCCGTGCGAACATGGCGTCGGTGGGGCTGTCTTCCACCAGCAGGATTTCAACCGGCCTGAGTTTTTCCGGCAGAGTCATGGCGGCGTCCCTCCCCCGGCAGGGATCGTGAAGAAGAAGGTCGAACCCCTGCCGGGTTCCGACTCGACCCACATGCGCCCGCCGTGGCGGTCCACGATCTTCTTGCAGATGGCGAGGCCGATGCCCGTGCCGGGGTACTCGTTCCGGGTGTGGAGCCGCTGGAAGATGACGAAGATGCGGTCGAAATAGTCGGGTTCGATGCCGATGCCGTTGTCCCGCACCGAGAATACCCATTCGCCCTGGCCTCGCCGGACGCCGACGTGGAGTTCGGGCCGCTCCCCGCCCCGGAACTTGATCGCATTGCTGAGGAGGTTCTGAAACACCTGCGTCAGTTGAGCGCCGTCGGCCATCACGGTCGGGAGATCGTCGTGGGTGACGACCGCCCGCGATTCGGTGACGGAGGCCGACAGGTTCGCCAGCGCCGCCTTCAGCACGGCGTTGGCGTCGGTCGGCTCGAAGCCCTTGCCACGGGTGCCGACCCTCGAATACGCCAGCAGGTCGTTGATGAGCGTCTGCATCCGGCGCACGCCATCGACGGCGTGGCCGATCAACTCGTCGGCACGAGCATCCAGTTGGCCCTGGTAGCGCTTCTGGAGAATCTGCACGCACCCGGCCACGGCCCGCAGCGGTTCTTGCAGGTCGTGCGAGGCGACGTAGGCGAACTGTTGCAGGTCGATGTTGGAGCGGGCCAGTTCGTCGGCGGTTTCCCGCAGTTCGGCCTCGGCACGCTTGCGCTCGGAGATGTCGTTGACGAATTTACAGAAACAGCTGCGCTTCTCCCGGCGCTGTTCGGCGCAAATCCATGACGACTTCAATGGGGATGAGCGAGCCGTCTTTTTTCCGGTATTCCTTCTCGAAGCGGGCGGCCTGGCCGGTCGCGAGCGTGTGGGCGACGTAACTTCCCTTCCATTTCGTGCCAGCGTTCCGGCGTGAGTTGCTGATAGGTCAGGTCGTGCAACTCCTGCTCGGTGTAGCCGGTCAGGCGCTCGAACGCCCCGTTCGCCCGGAGAATGCGCCCGCCGAGGTCCGTCATGGCGAACGGCTCCGTCGATTGCTCGACGACATCGTTCAGAAGGCGCAGTTCGGCCTCAGCCCTCTTGCGCTCGGTAATGTCCCGGACGATGCCGGTAAAGTAGCGTTCATCACCCAAGCGGAACTCGCTGACCGCCAAATCCATCGGGAAGGTCGAGCCGTCCTTGCGCCGCCCGACCACTTCCCTCCCTATGCCGATGATCTTCGCCTGGCCGGTCTGGAGGTAGCTGGCGAGGTAGCCGTCGTGCTGGCTGTGGTAGGGTTCGGGCATCAGCAGTTTGACGTTTTGGCCGATGACCTCCGAGGCCGCAAAGCCGAAGATGCGCTCCGCCGCAGGGTTGAAGGTCGTGACCGTGCCACGGCTGTCGATGGTGATGATCCCGTCAAGGACGTGGTTGACCACCGAGC
>CAWGKE010000017.1:0-12697 GCA_963823075.1 uncultured Planctomycetaceae bacterium | reverse complement strand
GCCGCTGCCGTGGGTCGGGGTCCAAGCACGCTTCCAGCAAATCGGCCAGGTGCCCCGGCAAGCTGTCCCACTGCTTCCGCCGCAGCTCGGTCGCCTTGAACATCGCGTAGCAGCAGGTCCGGGCGAAGGCGTAAACGTCGGAGTACGGCCCCGGCTGGACGCCCGGCAGCTTGCCCAGTTGCTCGGGCGGGGCGTAGTCCAACGTCCCCGCCACGCTCGAATCCAGCATGCTTTTCTGGGTCGCCCCGATCCTGACCTTGCTTGTCTCGACCGTCTGCTGCCGCAGGGCCAGGCCGAAGTCGATGATCTTCACCTGCCAGAGGTCCCCCTCCTTGCGCACCAGAAGGTTGGCCGGCTTCAGGTCGCGGTGCAACACCCCCTGGGCGTGGGCCGCCTTCATGCCCTCCGCCACCTGGACGGCCATCGCCAGCAGGTTGCTCCAGGCCCAGCGGACCTCGCTCGCTCCACGAACTGTTGCAAGGTGCCGCCGGGGAAGTAGTCCATGACCAGGTAGGGGCGGGCCTTGTGGGCCGGGTCGGCGTACTCGCAGTCGCGCACGCCGATGATGGCCGGGTGCGACAGCCGGTGGAGGATTCTCGCCTCGCGGAACACGTCGTCCACGCCGCGCGCCAGGTCCGCGGCGTGCAGCGTCTTGACCACCACGTCCTCGTCGAAGTTGCGGTCATGACAAAGGATGGCCGTGCCGAAACCGCCCGCTCCGAGGATGCGTTTCGGCTCGTAGCGGTGCAGCGGGAACGGGGCGAACCGCTGCGGGTCGAGTGAACCGGCCTCGCGCAGGGCCGCCAGGGCGGCGTCCCATTGCTTTTCCTCCAGCGCCGCCCGGTAGGCGTTGAACGACGCCTCGGCCTTGCCCGACGGGTCGCCGACGGCCTGGACGACCTCGGTGAAGGTTTGCCGCGCCTCCGCGAAGTCGCCGGCCCCGACCTGCAACTTGCCCAGCCCGTTGAGCAGGGCCGGCGCCCGGCGTTGCTCCTCGGCCGGCAGCCGGCGGAACCGCGCCAGCAACGCCTTCACCGCCCGCCGCTCGTCCTCGCCGCGGATGGAACAGCTGTTCCCCGGACGCACCTCGCCCCGCGCCATGCCGGCCTGGGCGAGGTGCGAAAGCACCTGCTCCAGCAGCGTGCGGACCTCGCCGGCGTTGGCCAGGTGCAGTCCGCCCAGCCGCTGCAACTCGGCCTGCAAGTCCAGCACCGCCCCGTGCGTCTCGACCGCGACGGCGTGCGTCTCCACCACCGCCGCCTCGACCCGGTCCAATTGCTCGAAAACGGCGTCGAATTGTCCGCCGAGCGCGGCCAGCGCCTTGCCCACCTCGCCGAACGCCCTGGCCTGCGACGCCGACAGCTGCCGCAGGCCGTCGAAGAAGAGGCCGTGGGCCAGCTCGTCATTGGTCTCGACCTCGCGGCGGAAGAAGTAGCAGAAGGCCGCGGCCAACAGCGGCGGCCCGGCCGGCGTCGGCGCCCGCAGCAGCCGGGACAGGTTCGGGTAGCCCTCGGCCAGGGCGTCGGCGACCCCGGCCACGGCCCGCCGCGACTCCTCGATCAGCCCCTGCGGGTCGGCGTGTCGCCGGAAGCCGGCCGCCTGGCGGGCGATCTCCGCGGACGATCCGGCCGCCGTGGACAGCATTCCCGACTTGCGGAGGCGTTTGAGTTCGTCCAGGCAATCGCGGCGGAAGTCGGCGGGGGCGCCGTCGAAGGAGACGGCGTTGCTCGTCAGGAAGAGTTGGACCTGCTCGCGGACGCCCTTGTCGTCGCCGGAGGCGAAGAAGACCTTCACGCGGTCGAGCAGGCCGTCGCCGGCCAGGGCGACGCCGAGGGCTTGCCAGGCCCGGTTGTGGGCCTGGTCCAGGGCTTTCGGTAGCGTTTGGCTATGATCGCGGAAGCGCTGCTCGACGGCCGCGACGATCTGGACGGCGTTGTCGGCGAAGTCGCCGATCACCTGCCGCAGTCCGAAGCCGACCAGTTGCGCGACGAGCGACACGGGGCGTTGCCTCCGGGCGGGAAAGGGAGCTTCCATGAATGGTAAAGGGCCGGAGCGAGAATGCAAGCACATCGGTCGCCTTCTTTCCACTTCCCGCTTGCACTCGCCCCGCCCGCGTCCGATAATTCCGTAAGCCCTTGTATAATGAGATTTGACGGGCAAGTTCGGTAGCCGCGTTCGCCAGAACGCGGGTGAACTCCAACCCGCGTTCGAGTTCGGTAGCCGCGTTCGCCAGAACGCGGGTGAACTCCAACCCGCGTTCGAGTTCGGTAGCCGCGTTCGCCAGAACGCGGGTGAACTCCAACCCGCGTTCGAGTTCGGTAGCCGCGTTCGCCAGAACGCGGGTGAACTCCAACCCGCGTTCGAGTTCGGTAGCCGCGTTCGCCAGAACGCGGGTGAACTCCAACCCGCGTTCGAGTTCGGTAGCCGCGTTCGCCAGAACGCGGGTGAACTCCAACCCGCGTTCGAGTTCGGTAGCCGCGTTCGCCAGAACGCGGGTGAACTCCAACCCGCGTTCGAGTTCGGTAGCCGCGTTCGCCAGAACGCGGGTGAACTCCAACCCGCGTTCGAGTTCGGTAGCCGCGTTCGCCAGAACGCGGGTGAACTCCAACCCGCGTTCTGGCGAACGCGGCTACGGCTTACCGATCTTGGTCGTCAAAACTCATCAGGCCACGGCCGCCGCCCGGCCGACTTCCTTCGTGGGAAAGGACGGACCCTCATGACGGGCGTACGTTGGGCGGCCGCGCTGCTCGGCCTGGCCCTCGCCGCGGCCGCCGCGCCGGCCCAGGGATTCTTCATCCCCTATTCCGATCCCTATTTCGCCTTTCCCGCCGGCGGCGCGTCGTTCGCCTACGCCCGCTTTCACGGCCACGGCCACGGCCATTTCGCCCTGTCCGTCGGCGGCTTCTACGGCTACGGCTTCGGCCCCTACGGCTACGGCTACGGCTACGGCTACACCTCCAACCGCGTGACGGTGGTCTACGCCGCGACGCCGGTGATCGTGGTCGCGCCGCCGCGGGAAGATCCGGATGACATTACCCAGGAGATGTTGCGGCAGAGTTTGCGCGACGACGAGGCCGGGCGCGACGCGGATCGGCCGCCGCACGGCGAACAGCATTTCGGCGGCTTCCACAAGATCGAGCCGCACGGCCGGCGTCCGCAAGCCGACCAGCCCCCGCCGGAACCGCTGCCGCCGCCCACGGCGAAGCCCCAAATCCCGCCGGCCCCGCCGCCGCCCGCGCCCAAGCCGCCGCCGCCGGCCCCGCCCGTCGCGCCGCCGGGGCCGGCCCCGGAGCTGCCGAGGCCGCCCGCGCCCCTGGCCGACCCCAACGCCGAGTCCGACCGCCTCGTCGGCCTGGGCCGCACCGCCTTCGCCAACCTCGAATACGGCCGGGCCGCCGAGCGCTTCCGTCAGGCCGCCGACCTGACGCCGAACCGGCCGACGCCGCAATTCCTCCTCGCCGAGACGCTTTTCGCCCAGGGCAAGTACTACGACGCCGTGGACGCCATCCACGCCGGGATGCTGCTGCAACCCGACTGGCCCGACGCCCACTTCGCGCCGCTCGACCTCTACGGCCCGCACCCCGCCGACTACGCCGACCACGAGAAGGCGTTGACCGACGCCCTCGGCCGCCGGCCGGGCGACCCCGACCTGCTGTTCCTCCGCGGTTGCTTGCTCTGGTTCGACGGCCGCAAGGCCGACGCCCGGCCGCTGTTCCAGAAGGCGCTGCCCGGTTCTTCCTACCCGGCGATGGTGCGGCGCTTTCTTCGCGCCGCTTCGTAGAAAGACAAGGAGACAAGGAGAAGAGGAGACAAGGAGAGGGATGAAACGACGAGCCGTTTGGGCCACTCCTTGTCTCCTTGTCTCCTTGTCTCCTTGTCTCCTTGTCCATAGATCGGTCTGCCGATGCTGTTACTGAGTTGCTCCCGCCTGTCGCGCGGCTTCGACGAAGGGCCGCTGTTCGAGAACGTCGGCTTCGAGCTGCACGCCGGCGAGCGCGTCGGCCTCGTCGGCCCCAACGGCGCCGGCAAGACCACGCTGCTCCGCCTGCTGGCCGGCCTCGACAAGCCCGACGACGGCGACCTCCGCTTCCACGCCGGCGCGCGCGTCGCCCTGCTGCGCCAGCAGCCGGACTTCGCCCCCGGCCGCACCCTGTTCACCGAGGCCAAGAGCGCCCTGGACGAGCTGCTCGCCGCCCACGACGACATGATCCGCACCGCCGAGGCGCTGGCGAAAGCGACGGATGAAACGGAGCGTAAAAGTTTGGAAGCGCGCTACGACCGCCTCCACGAACTGCTCCACCACCACGACGCCTTCAACCTCGACCATCGCATCGAACAGGTGCTGGACGGCCTCGGCTTCGGCCGCGAGGATTATCATCGCCCCGTCGAGACGTTCAGCGGCGGCCAGCAGAGCCGGCTGATGCTGGCCAAGCTGCTGCTGTCGGCCCCCGACGTGATGCTGCTCGACGAGCCGAGCAACCACCTCGACATCGACACCACGCGCTGGCTGGAGGACTACCTCGTCAAGCAGGCCGAGGCCATGCTCATCGTCAGCCACGACCGCTATTTCCTCGACCGCGTCGTCACCAAGGTCTTCGAGCTGCACGCCCACCGCGTCACGTCGTACCCCGGCAATTTCCAGCAGTACTGGCGGCTGCGCCAGGAACGCTACGACGCGGAATTGAAGGCGTACGAGTCGCAGAAGGAGTACATCGAGAAGCAGGAGGAGTACATTCGCCGGGTGCATTACGGCCAGTTGCACAAGCAGGCGGCGTCGCGCCAGAAGCAGATCGACAAAATCGAACGATTGGAACGGCCGACGCTGGTGGAATCGCCGCGGATGCACTTCGGCGAGGTGCGGCGTTCGGGCGACGTGGTGCTGGCGGTGGAGGATTTGAGCAAGGCTTACGACCGGCCGTTGTTCAAGGACTTGAATTTCGGCCTGCCGCGCGGCCGGCGGCTGGGCGTCATGGGCCCCAACGGCAGCGGCAAGACGACGCTGCTGCGGGTCTTGCTGGGCGAGGAGGAAGCGGACTCCGGCAAGGTGCAGCGCGGCCACCTGACGGAGTTCGGCTATTACGACCAGCATTTGAAGTCGCTGGACCCGGACCTGCCGGTGATCCGGGCGGCGTGGCCGGAGGCCGACCCGGACGCGGCGGAGCAGGGAATGCGCGACCTGCTGGGGCGGTTCGGGCTGATGGGCGATCAGGTCTACCAGCGGGTGGGGGCGCTGTCGGGCGGCGAGAAGAGCCGGGTGGCCCTGGCGCGGCTGGTGGCGCAGGGCGTGAACGTCCTGGTATTGGACGAGCCGACGAATCACCTGGACTTGTGGGCGTGCGACGCCCTGGAGCAGGCGTTGACGGCGTTCGACGGCACGGTGATCGTGGTGAGCCACGACCGTTATTTCCTGAACCGCGTGGTGGACCTGCTGCTGGTGCTGGACGGCCGGGGCGGGACGCAGGTGGTCCACGGCAATTACGACACCTACGAGCTGATGCGTGCGCAACAGGAGGCGGCCGCAAACAGCCGGGAGCGCGGGCGACCGGAAAAGGCGTCGGCGAGCCGGGAGCGTGAGCGACCGGAGGGGGGCGGAAAAAAGGAGAAGCGCAAACGGAAGTTTCCGTATCGGAAAACGGCGGAGATCGAGGACGACGTCGCGGCGGCGGAGACGGAGCTGCGCGAGTTGGAGGAGCGGATGGCGTCGCCGGAGTTGTACCGGGACGGCGACAAGGTGAAGGAGACGACGAAGGCGTTCGAGGAGGTCAAGGCGGAGCTGGCCCGGCTGTACGAGCACTGGGAGGAGGCGGTGGAGATGAATTGACAGAACACATTCCTCGTTGAAGCCGTCTCCTCCGAATTTTGGCGCCGCCGCGCGCCGAACCGGCCTTGACACAAAAGCCGTCGCTTCCTATCTTCCCGCCCCTCAACCGTCTCTCTCTGCCGTCGTCGCGATGCGATCCGGTGTGGCGCCCGGATCGCGCGGAAGGCCATCGTTCGGGGACCGATACCATGAACCGTCGCGTCTGGGGGAATAGGCCGCGTCCGACCGCCGGCCTGGCGCTCTGGGGGCGCTGCTCGGCTCGGCGCTTCTGGGCGTGGTCGGCTGCGTCGGCCCGCAGACCCGGCTGCAATCCGGCGAGGAGACCGACGCCGAGCGCTACGGCGTCAAGACCATCGGCGACGTGACCACGGTGGGCAACGCCGAGCCGCTGGCGCTGGGCAACGTCGGCCTGGTGGTCGGCCTGGAGGGCACCGGCGGCGAGCCGGCCAACTCCAACTACCGCACCAACCTCGAAGACGACCTCAGCCGGGAAAAGATTAATGACATCAAAAAAGAGCTGACAAATCCCAATCACGCCCTGGTCGTGGTGACGGCCCTGCTGCCGCCCGGCGCCGCCGTCGGCGACCCCATCGACGTGGAAGTGGCGTTGCCGCCGCAGGCGGGCAAAGCCACCAGTCTGCGCGGCGGCTATTTGCGCGAATGTAAGCTCTACAATTACGACTACACCAAGCACCTCGATCCCAACTACGGCGGCTCCAACATCGCGCTCAAGGGCGAAAAATGCGCCAAGTGCGAAGGCGCCGTGCTGGTGGGCCTCGGCGAAGGCGACGAGGCCGCCCGCGTCAAACAGGGTCGCATCTGGAGCGGCGGCCGCTGCCTCAAGGCCAACCCGCTGCGGCTGCTGATGAACGCCGGATACCAGCAGGCCCGCGTCACCAGCGTCGTGGCCGACCGCATCACCGAGGCCTTCCGCGGCGGCCCCGCCGACACGCCGGACGGCTCCACCGCCACGGCCAACGACAACCTCTCCGTCGAACTGCACGTGCCGCCGGGCTACAAGCTCAACCTGCCGCGCTTCCTGCGCGTGGTCCGGTTCATCCCGCTCGAAGGCTCGCCCGACCAGCCCGGCGACAAGAACGGCGACATCCGATCCTACCGTCAGAAGCTGGCCGCCGACCTGCTCGACCCGGCGCGAACCGTGACGTCCGCCCTGCGCCTGGAGGCGCTGGGCCAGGAAAGCATCCCGGCCCTCAAGGCCGCCCTGCAATCCGCCACCCGCTGGTGCGCTCTGCGCCGCCGAGTCGCTGGCCTACCTCGACAGCCCCGCCGGCGGCGAGGAACTCGGCCGCGCCGTGGCCAAGCAGCCGATGCTGCGGGCCTTCGGCCTGACGGCCCTGGCGTCGATGGACGAATCGGTTTCCCACATCCAGCTGCGCGACCTGCTGACGACCTCGACCGACGACGAGACGCGCTACGGCGCCTTCCGCGCCCTCCGCGCCCTGGACCTACACGACCCGATGGTGCGGGGCGACCTTTTGAACGAGTCGTTCTGGCTGCATCGCGTCGCGCCGGAAACCGCGCCGCTGGTCCACTACTCCACGACGCGGCGGGCGGAAATCGTGCTCTTCGGCGAGGAGCCGACGATGAAGCCGCCGTTCTCGTTGCTGGCCGGCGAGTACGCGATCACGGCCACGTCGGACGACGACCAATGCACGGTGAGCCGGTTCCCGCACCGCGGCGCCGTCCAGCGCAAGCAGTGTTCCTTGAAGCTGGAGAACGTGTTGCGGGCGATGGCGGCCGAAGGGGCGCAGTACCCCGACGCGGTCGAGTTGTTGCAGCAGGCCAACCGCTGCGACTGCCTCAGTTGCCGGGTGCGGAGCGACGCCCTGCCGCGGGCGGTTACGGTGTTCGACCTGGCCAAGGCCGGCAAGAACGGCGAAAACCTGCTCAACCCCGAGGGCGAAGTCGTGGCCGCCCCGCAGGACCTCGGCGCCACGCCGACGCTGTTCGGCGGGAAATAATCCGAGCCGGAAGCGTGAGCGACGGTGCTTTTCTCCGTCGCTTACGCTTCCGGCTCGGACGGCATGGAGAGGCCGCATGCTCAAGCGCCTGGAACTGGTGGGCTTCAAGAGCTTCGCCGACAAGACGGAGTTCGTATTCGCCCCCGGCGTGACCGGCGTGGTCGGGCCGAACGGTTCGGGCAAGAGCAACGTGGTGGACGCCGTGCGCTGGGTGCTGGGCGAGCAAAGCGCCAAGAGCCTGCGCGGCGGCGAGATGACGGACGTCATTTTCAACGGCTCGGCCACGCGCCGCAGCCTTGGCATGGCCGAAGTCACCATGACCTTCGACAACGGCCGCCGCGCCCTCGCCACGGAGGCGGACGAGGTGCAGATCGGCCGCCGCGTCTACCGCAGCGGCGAGGGCGAATACCTCATCAACGGCCGCGCCTGCCGTCTCAAGGACGTAAAAGACCTTTTTTTGGGCAGCGGCGCCGGCTCCGACGCCTACTGCATCATCGAGCAGGGCCGCGTGGACGTGCTGCTTCAGGCCTCGACCAAGGACCGCCGCACCATCTTCGAGGAGGCGGCCGGCGTCAGCCGTTTCAAGGCCAAAAAGACCGAGACGCTGCGCCGGCTGGAGCGCGTCGATCAGAACCTGCAACGGCTGCGCGACATCGTCGAGGAGGTCGATAAGCAACTGCGGCTCGGTGCAATTGCAGGCGGCCAAGGCCCAGCGCAGCCAGGAATACACCGCCCGGCTCAAGGAACTTCGCGTCGCCCTGGGACTGCGCGAGTACCACCAGCTCACGCAAACGCTGGACGCCAGGACGAGTGAATTCGAAGCACTGCGGGCGGCGCTGCGGGCGGAGACGGAGCAGGCCGACGCCTGGGAGCGCGAGCTGCGCGCGTTGGAGGAAGCGCTGGCGCGACTGGACGCGGCGGTGCGCGAGCAGGAGACGCACCTGTCGGCGGCGCGGCAGCAGATCACGGCCGACGAGACGCGGCTGGCCCACGGCCGGACGCAGGCCGACGACCTGGAGGGTGAGCTGTCGCGGACGCGCCGCCTCCTGGCGGAGCTGACCACGCACACCGCGACTTTGGGCGCGGCCGTCGGCGAGGCCGGCCGGGAAGTGCGGGCCGCCGAGAGCGAGGCGGCCATCCAGCGGCGGGAAGTGCAACGATTGGAAGAAGAGTTGAAAGAACTGGACAGTCGTCTTTCGGGGCTGCGCGAGCAGGTTCGGCTGGAGAAGGACGAACACCTGGAATGTATGCGTCAGGCGGCCCGGCTGCAGAACGACGCCGTGAGCTACCGGGCGCAGGTGGACAACCTGGCGCGAGAGCACAACCGCCTGCGCCAGCGCAGCGAGCAGGCCGAGGAACATCTGGCGTCGCTGGACGTGGAATTGCAGGACCTGACGGCGGCCGACGAGGCGTTGCAGGCGCGTCTCGCCGCCGCCCGGCGGGCGCTGGCGGAATCCCTGGAGGACCACGACCGGCTGAGCCGGGCGCGCGACGAGGCCGCCGGGCGCGCCGGCGAATTGCGTGCGGAGCGCAGCGGCTTGGCGAGCCGGATCGAGGTTTTGGAGGGGCTGGAGCGCAGTCGGGAAGGCCTCGGCGCCGGGGCGCGGGAGGTGTTCGAGTTGGTGGAACGGTCGGAGCCGGGGCCGTGGAGTACCGTGGCCGGCATCGTGGCCGACTTCCTGACGGTGCGCCGCGAATACGCCCCACTCATTGACTTGGCCCTCGGCGAACGGGCGCAGCGCTTCCTGGTGAGCAACACGGAGATGTTGACCGAGGCCCTGCGCCAGCGGACGCGGCCGTTTTCCAGCCGGGTCAGCTTTCTGCCGCTGTCGGCAGGGCCGACGGCGGCCGAAGAGCAACGTCCGACCTCGGCCCTCCGTGCGGCGTCCCCCGAAGGCGACGCCTTGCCGGTGGGCGTCGTGGCGCCGGCCGAGCGGGTGGTGCGCTGCGACGATCCGCGCCTGGGCGACCTGCCGCGCCGGCTATTGGGACGAACGCTGATCGTGAGCGACCTGGCGGCGGCGCGGGCCGCGGCGGCGCGGGCGGCCGGCTGTCGTTGCGTGACGCTGCAAGGCGAACTGCTGGAGGCGGACGGGGCGCTGACGGTGGGCGAGCCGCACGCCGGGGCGGGCATCCTGTCGCGGAAAAGCGAGTTGCGCGACCTGCGAGAGCGTCAATCCGCGCTCGACCGGCGGCTGACGGAGTTGGACCGCGACGTGGCCGACCTGCGCGAGCGGGCGGCGGCGCTGGATGACCGGATGGGCCGTCAGCGGCTGGAGATCGACGTGCTGGCCGACCAGTCGGCCGACCTGCGGGGGCGGATCGGTCAGCGTCGGCAGCGGCGCGAGGGGTTGCACGCGGAGGTCGAGGGCAGCCGGGAGGAGATCAGCGGGCTGGAGCAGGAGATCCGGGAATTGGACGAGTCGTGGAACCGGGCGCGGGGGGAGGCGGCGCGGGCGGAGGGACAGGTGCAGGCGTTGCAGGCGCGGCTGGAAAAGGCGGAACGGGAGATCCGCGAAGGCGATGACCTGCGGCTGCGGCGCCAGCAAGAAGGGACGGCGGCGAAGGTGGCGCTGGCGCAGCTGGACGAGCGCCTGACGGGCCTCCGCGCCAGGCACGGCCGACTGGAGGCGGACCTGCGGCAGCGCGAGGGCGAGCGGCTGCAAATGGCGGGGCGGCTGGAAGGCTCCCGGGCGCGGCGGGACGAGAACGAGCGGTCGCTGCTGGAAACGTCGGCGTCGCTGGCGACCTGGTACATGCACAAGGAGGAGGCGGAAAAGCGTCTGACCGAACGGGCCGGCGAACGCGACCGGTTGCGCGGGGAGAAGGGTCGGCGGGCCGACGAGGCGCAGGCCAACCGCGGCGGCTGGCGCGAGCGTCAGGAACAGGCCCACGCGCGGGAGCTGGAGGTCAACGACCTGCGGCACCGCCGCGACGCCCTGTGCGACCGGCTGCGCGAGGATTACCAATTGGAACTCGCCGAGTTGTATGCGCAGGCGGAGTCGCCCGGCGAACCCTCCTCACTCCTCACTCCCGAGGCCGCGGAGGAAGAGATCGCCGAGCTGCGCCGCAAGCTGAGCCGGCTGGGGGGCGTCAACATGGACGCCATCCGGGAGTTGAACGATCTGGAAATCCGGTCGGGGTCGCTGCGGATGCAGTACGACGACCTGACGGCGGCGCAGAAGTCGTTGCAGGAGATCATCGGCCGCATCAACACCGACAGCCGGCGTCTCTTTTTGGAGACGTTCACGGTGGTGCGGACGCACTTCCAGGAGTTGTTCCGCAAGCTGTTCGGCGGCGGCATGGCGGACGTGCTATTGGAGGACGAGACGGACGTTTTGGAGAGCGGCATCGAGATCGTGGCCCGGCCGCCGGGCAAGGAATTGCGGAGTATTTCGCTGATGAGCGGCGGCGAGAAGACGATGACGGCCGTGGCCCTGTTGCTGGCGATCTTCCAGAGCAAGCCGAGTCCGTTCTGCATCCTCGACGAGGTGGACGCCGCCCTGGACGAGGCCAACGTCGGCCGGTTCACCAACGTGCTGCGCGAGTTTTTGGACCGATCGCAATTCATCCTCATCACGCACTCGAAACGGACCATGGCCTGCGCCGACGTGCTTTACGGGGTGACGATGCAGGAATCGGGCGTGTCGAGGCGGATTGCGGTGCGGTTCGAGGACTGGCCGGACGACGAACGGGAGGCGCGGAAGGAAGCGGGATAAAGGTCGGCTGTTTTAAAACCGGGGGAAGTCGGACGCCCCGCGCCGCGAATTTCGGGTCGCTGGAAGTTCTGTCGTGACTGGATCATCACGGTCAGTTCCGCTTGGCCCGATGGTTGCCGTCGGCCCGCCGGATCAGCTGGGTCCGCTGGGGCCGCTGGTTCCCGTCGGCCCGCTGGGGCCGCTCGGGCCGCTGGGGCCGCTGACGTAGGACGGGCCGCTGGGGCCGCTCGTACCCGTCGGCCCGGTCGGCCCGGTCGGCCCGCTTGGGCCGCTCGGCCCGCTGACCGCCAGCAGGATGAAGCCGCCCTCGCCGGGGGCGTTGTACTCGGGGACGAGCGTGACGCCGTTGACCGTCGGCGCGTTCACCATCGCGAACTGGCCGCTCGTCGTGTCGGGCATCAGCTCGAACGACTCGCCGGCGTACGGCGTGAAGCCGTTGAAGAACTGGACGTTGAGGATGCCGGCGAGAGTGGTCGAGCCGGACACGGAAAGGGTGTCGTACTAGACCGTCGAGCCGGCGAGGGCCATGTCCAGGGCGGAGGTACCCGTCTCGATGAAGTCGCCGAGGATCTGCAATTTGGCGACGGTGTTGTTCCCGTCGCCGCCGACCTGGATCGTGCCGTTATTGGTGACGTTGGCCTGGATCATGCCGCAGCCGTAGAAGGAGGCGGCCGACTCGACCGTGTAACCGCCGTTGACCTGAAGGCTGACCTGAGAGCCGCCGCTGACGAGGTTGAGGAGGCCGCCCTGCTCGTCCAGGGCGCCGGTGACGGACAGGGCGGCCTGAAATAGCACATTGGTGACGCCGGCCGTTTGCGTGTAATTGCCGGAGACGGCCAGCGGGCTACCCGACTGGTCGGGCGTCACGGTCCCGGCGTTGGCCACGTTGGCGGTGATCTGGCCGTCGCCGTTGAGCGACGCCGCGGACTCGACCGTGTAACCGCCGTTGACCGTGAGACTGCCGCCTTCCAGGTTGAGGACGCCGCCCTGCTCGTCCAGGGCGCCGGTGACGGACAGGGCGGAGCCGCTGACCACGTTGGTGACGCCGGCCGTTTGGGTATAGGCGCCGGAGACGGCCAGCGGGCTGCCGGATGAGTCGGTGTCCACTTCGCCGGCGTTGTTGACGTTGGCGTTGACGGCGCCGTCGCCGGAGAACACGGCCCCGGCGGCCACAT
>CAWGKE010000016.1:0-11455 GCA_963823075.1 uncultured Planctomycetaceae bacterium | reverse complement strand
GAGAAGATCGCCACGTCCAGCGTCTCGTCCCCGAGCGGGACCTGGGCCATGTCGCCGGCGACCACGGCGTCGTTGACGGCGACATGGTCGAAACTGTGTACCGTGTGCCGATCCGCGAGGGCGTCGGCCAGTTTGGCCTCGCCACAGCCGAAGTCGCCGATGACCAGTCCGCCGCGCTTCTGACACCAGCGGATCATTTCTTCGTAAGGCACGACGGTCCAATCCTTGCGCGCCTCCCGGTACAGCGTATGGTACTGCGCCCACTCTTCCGGGTTCTCACGCAGCCGCGAATGCGTGGCATCGCTGCGTCCCTGGTTCCAGCGGTGGTTCATCTGCGAGAAATCGCCGTAGCGGACCCGGCGGCGCTCGACGTCCGCCGAGTCGGCCTCCGGAAGCGGAACAGTGATCCGCTCTCGGCTGATAACCTGCACTTGCCCCGCGTCGAGCCGTTCCAGCCAGGCCATCACGTCCTGCAGGGCTTGCTGCGGCGAACGCAATTGCCCTTCCGGAACGACTCCATCAACGGCGGCGTCCGCGATGGACTTCTTGAAGGCCAGGCGGTGCATTTTCGACTCGCACCAGGACCATCGTTGCCCATTGACCATCGCATAGGTCAGAGGAAGTACGACGGTCACCTTGTCCTGCTTCTGGCCCTGGCGGTAGATCCGGCCGCGCAGCTGGTCGAACTCGGCGCGCGTCCAGGGCAAGACGTTGACGATCAGCCGGTTGCAGACCTGTTGCAGGCCGTCCACGCCGGTCCCGATCGCGCTGGTGCCGATCAGCACGTCCACGTCCCCGTTGAGAAAGCCGTTCAGGCCGGCCTTGTCGTCGCCCGTGTAGAAGCCGACCTTCCACCCTCTCTCGACCAGCGCGTTGCGCAGCAATCGGTCGATGCCGTCGATGTAGTAGGTATAAAGGAGCGTTTTCGGCTGGATATGGTCGAGGATCACGGGCAGACGGGCGCGTGTAAGGATCTTCTCCAGAGCGAGCGGGTTGCTCCCTTTGCCCAGGACGCGGATCTCGTCGAGGAACGCGCTGCAATCTACCTCGACGTGCTTCTCGTCGCACTGGAACGTGTACTCGGGCATCCAGCGAATGCCGAGCGAGACGAGCCGTTGATGGAGAGCCATGCAGTTCGGCACGGTCGGGCGGTCGTCGAGTTCCTCGTGTACCACGCCGGTGACGAGTTCGACCATGCTGCGGCCTTCGTGCAGGTTGTTGATGACGGGCGTGGCCGACATACCCAGGACATGCAGGGCGGGATTGCGTTCGCCGGCGTGGCAGATGAGGGCTTGCACAAGCTCGCGGCGCTGCGAGACGTTCTCGCCCCGCCGCTTGGCGTAGTGGATCTCGTCCACGACGATGAAGTCGATGGCCTCGCGCTCGACGAGACTGCGGACGCGCTGGGCCGAATCGGGCTGCTGGAACGCTTCGTAATTGAGGACCAGGTAACGGTGCGACTCCGGGTCCGTCGCGGCCCAGGCGGGGGCGAACGTCTTGGCGGCGACGATGCTGTCGGGGAAAACCTCGCGGATCTTCTCGCCCCAGCCCTCGACGACGCTGTTCGGGCAGCAGACGACGGTGAACCGGCTGCCGACCACGCGAGAGGCCAGGACGGCGGCAAGCGTCTTGCCGGCCCCAGTGCCCGACCAGTTGCCCACGCGCTTCCACTCCCGGACGCGGACGGCGAAGTGCCGTTGCATCAGGTTCGGCGGCGCCGGCCTGCCGTTGACCTGAAAAGCATAGCCTTGCGGAATGGCAAGGTCGTTCACATGGCGATATTCGCCAAGGAAACCTGAACGCACTTGCTCTGCGTATCCCTCTCCAGCGAACGCGCTGGCCTGGGACACCGCCGCCTCTTCGTCGCGGTAGGCGTGCTTCCAAAGCTTTGCGACGGCAGAGGCGAGGAGGAATTCGACCGCCTCCTCGTCTGCCGAACTGACGACGTGGAGGCCGAGCGATACGAGCACGTCTTTGGTTTCGATGACCGGAAGCTGGGGTTCTCCTTCTTCATGCACCGCCTCGACTGTCGCATCGGCCCGATCGGGAGCGTCGTCTTCCGCCCCTTCCGGTTTGGCCTCCTTCGTTGCCAGGGCTTCCAGCGTCTGGGCGGGGTCTTCGACGAACCGATCAACCAGGGAGGGCTCGCCGTGAACGAACTTTTCGATCTCCTCTTCCGGGAACCGCCCGGTGGCCAGGGCCTTGGCGAAGGCTTTGCCTTTGCCATAGGTCTGAAGCAGGCGGTTATGCAGGAAGATCAGGTAAAGTTCCGCGGGTGTAAAAGTTTGGAGATGGTCTTTGAGGGATTCTACGAAAGCGCGGATGGCCTGTACCGTCCAACCTGTGTTGCAGCGCTGGCAGCCGGTGGCAAGGCTTGCTCGCTGGTCGATTCGGGCTTGCCATTCGTGGTCCGGACCCTTCGGACACTTCCACCACACTTTGCGTTCAGACCCCGCCGCGACTAGGTCAGGGGTGAGATCGCCGTTCTTCGCCGGATGCCATTCTTTAGCCAGATCGGGATGCGTAGCAGCTAAACAATTCGATTTCACCACGGTCCAGTTGGTGCAGCAGGAACAGCCGGCCCCCAGTCGGGTGCGGCTGACGATCACCGCCTGCCACTCATGGTCATCCGCCACCGGGCATTTCCACCACACTTTGCGCTCTGATCCTGCCGTGATCTTGTCGGGTGTGAGATCTCCGTTTCTTACCGGATGCCACTGCTTCGCTAGATCGGGGTGCGTGGTCGCGAGGCAATTGGATGTCACTGCCTTGAGGTTCGCGCAGCAGGGGCAACCGCTGCGCATGTGCGTCCTGCTGACGACTTGGGCATCCCACTCGTGGTCCTCTGCCGCGAGGCATTTCCACCACACTCTCTTGCCGCTGCCAGGGGTGACGCCCCACGGCGTGAGGTCGCCGTTTTTCGTCGGGTGCCATTCCTGGACAAGTTCCGGATGCTTTGTCGCAAGGCAATTCGATTTGGCGACGCTTCTGCCGCTGCAATAAGGGCAGCCGTAGCCTTGGCCCCGATCACGGATCGCCGCCTCCCATTCATGGTCGTCTGCGGCGGGGCATTTCCACCAGATCCGCCTTCCACTGCCGGCAGTGACGCTGTCCGGCGCAGATCCCCGTTCCGCGTCGGATGCCACTCGGCGACCAACTGCGGGTGTGTGGTGGTCAGGCAGTTGGAGCGATCGACTTTCTTGTTCGCACAATAGGGGCAGCCCCGGCCCAGCGTCCTGTTGCTTACCGTTGCTTCCCATTCATGGCCGAGGTGGCACCGCCACCAGACCTTCTTGTTGCTGCCCGCAGTGACAGCGGACGAGGCTAGACTTCCATTCTTGATTGGATGCCATTCCTTTGCAAGGGCCGGATGGGTTGTTGATAAACAATTCGAGGGAACCGTTTTGTGACCACTGCAGCAGACACACCCGTTCCCGCGCGCCCTCTCGGCGATGGACGCCTCCCATTCGTGATCATCTCCCTTTGAGCACTTCCACCACACCTTCCGATGGCTTCCTGCGGTGACGTCGTCCGGCCGCAGGGTCCCGTTCTTTGTCGGGTGCCACTCGGTGGCGATCTCAGGATGTGTGTGCGAAAGAGGATTTTTGACCTCTCGCGCCTTTCTCTTCCGAAGGTGATCGGCCATACTCCGACCCCGCGGCTTGTTCAAGGAGCATCGAAACCAGCGGAGGTAGCATATGGAATACGGCTTTCCCAGAGCGGGCGACCTGGTGCTCGTCGCTCCTCCTCGTCCGCAGCCGAACGCCGCCGGCAGCGTGAACGCATTTCGCAAGGACGGCGGATCAACTGGCTTCAAGGAGAATCACCGACTACTTTGCCAGCAGCGCGAACAGGCCAGTGATGACGTTGGAAAGGACGGCAGTGATTATCGCACTACCGAAACCGACCACCACGCCGACTACCACGGTCTTGTCTGCCAGCCAGCGCTTCCAAGCCGGCGTCTCCAGCCGGTTCGCTTCCTCCACGCCAACGGGTGTTATGAACACCTTGCCGTCAGCGGGGCTTCGCTCGAAATGCACGAAGCCGCGGCATTCGAGTCGCAGGGCTGCGTGTTTCGCAGTTCCCACGTTGGGCATCTTCACCGACAAGGAGAGAAAGGTAAGGTCGCAACCCTCGTTTTGGTTGCTGTGCGTCAAGGCGTTCAGCGCTTTTAGCATCCGTCCCATCTGAGCGTCCGAGACTTTGAGCTGGTTCTGCATGAGGGGTCTCGCCATGAGGAGCGGACAGCCGCGATGCGGCACCTCTTCGTTGTGTTCTTCGTTTTCCACTACTGAACATTCTGATGAATTCTACCCGGCTATGCACACCGGCACAAGTGGAGAACGTGAACAACGGTACAGGCGAGTGTCTGGCCAGGCTTGCCGATGCAGCAATAGCCGCTCGGGCCTTCTCATGCGGCGGCTCGGAAATCGGACAAGGATGATTGACGACGCCCGGTTTGGTCTACACGCCGAACCGCTTCAACGCCTCGCGATTCAGCTCGATTCCAAGACCCGGTTTGTCCGGCACGGTCAGGAAGCCCTCGGCGTCCGGCCGGAACGGCGGCACAGCCCGGTCGCCGAACTTCCGCAACGCTTCGGAGGCGCGTTCGCGGTCGTTGAAGTCGTCGGCGCCGAGGCGGCGGATCAAGTCGCGGACCTGTTTGCTCTCCGCATCGGTCGGGGTGCGGCCGCGGAAGAACGCCAGCATCCCGGCGTCGTCCGCCGCCACGCCGGCTTTTTGCAGGATGTTTTCCTCTGGCGACGGCCGCTCCGGCGGGTCGGCGGCCCAGACGGCGAGTGGGGTGATCGATAGGAGAAGCGAGAGGAACAGAGCGCGATCCGTCATTTGCGGCGTCTCCGGCGAGGGACGGGCGAGCGCCTGACCTGGCTTATCTTACCGTGCCGCGGCCGGATCTTGAACGCTATCCCGGCCAGAATCCGGGCGGCCCTTCTCCCGACCTTCCACGAATCTTCACGGGCGCTTGCAATTCGGCCCGCGGACGCCTACAGTGGCGCCAGAAGCAATTCCGCGTCGGTCGATTCTCCTCGGACGGAAGGAGTTCCGCGTGCTGATTCTGCCCGCCATCGACCTTCGGGGCGGCCAGTGCGTCCGGCTGCGTCAGGGCGATTACGCCCGGGAAACGGTCTTCGGCGCCGACCCCGCCGCCACGGCCCGCCGCTGGGTCGAACAGGGCGCCCGCTGGCTGCACCTCGTCGATCTCGACGGCGCCCGCGAGGGCCGGCCGATCAACGGCGACAGCGTCCGCGCCATCGTCCGGGCGGCCGGTTTGCCCTGCCAGCTCGGCGGCGGCCTTCGTTCCGACGCCCACGTCGAGGAGGCGCTCGGCTGGGGCGTCACGCGAGTCGTCGTCGGCACACGCGCTTTACGCGATCCCGATTGGTGCCAGAGCCTGTGCCGGCGCTTCCCCGGCCGCGTCGCGGTCGGCATCGACGCGCGGGAAGGCCGCGTCGCCGTCGAGGGCTGGCTGCACGACTCCGACCGCACGGCCCTGGACTTTGCCCGGCAGTGCGCCGGCTGGGGGGCGGCCGCGATCGTGTACACGGACATCAGCCGCGACGGCATGTTGGAGGGGCCGAACGTCGAGGCGACGGCCGAGCTGGCGTCGGCCGTCGGCGTGCCCGTGATCGCCTCCGGCGGCGTGACCACGCTCGACGACGTGGCCCGCCTGGCGCGATGCGGCCTGGCCGGGTGCATCATCGGACGCGCCCTGTACGAAGGGCGGATCGACCTGGCGGCGGCGATCGCAATTGGAAATGATGAATGATGAATGATGAATGATGAATCAACGACGCGAGATGGATTCATCGTTCATCATTCATCATTCATCATTCATCATTCATCATTCATCATTTTGAGGACGGCGACCATGAGCAAACATCAAACGGCGGACATCCGGAACATCGCGCTCGCCGGACATCGGGCGTCGGGCAAGACCTCGCTTGCCGACGCCCTCCTCTTTGCGGCCAAGGCGGTCGATCGCCGCGGTTCCGTGGACGACAAGAACAGCGTCTCCGACTTCGCCGATGAAGAACACGAACACAAGTTCTCCATCGACTCCGGCGTCCTCCACCTCGACTGGAAGGGCAAGCGCCTCAACCTCATCGACGCTCCCGGCGACCCCAGCTTCGTCGGCGCCGCCCTCGGGGCGCTGATGGCGGTGGAAAACGTCGTGGTCGTGGTCTCGGCCGTCAACGGCGTGGAAGTCAACACCCGGCGCATGTTCTCCGAGGCGGGCCGCCGCGGCCTGGCGCGCTTCCTCGTCGTCAACAAGCTCGACGGCGACAATGTGGACTTTTTGGCTCTGCTGAAGGTGATGCGCGACTCGCTGGGCAAAGCCTGCGTGCCGTTCAACGCGCCCGTCAATCCCGGCCCCAAATTCAGCGGCGTCGTCAGCGTCCTCAACCCGTTGGATTCGGCCGCCGCCCAGCCGGCCGGCTGCCCTCTGGACCTCGCCGCCGCCCGGTCGCAGCTGGTGGACGCCGTGGTCGAGGCCGACGAGGCGCTGATGGAGAAGTACCTGATGGAGGGCGCGGTGACCGCCGACGAGCTGGCCGCCGCCCTGCCGAAGGCCCTGGCGGCCGGCACGGTCATCCCGATCTTCTGCACCGCCGCCAAAAAGGACAAGGACCTCGGCGTGGCCGAGCTGCTCGACGCGCTGGCCGCCTACGCCCTGTCGCCGCTCCAGGGGCCGGGCAAGAAGGCGGTCAAGGGATCGGGCGACAAGGCCGAGGAAATCCCGCTGAAAGCCGACGCGGCCGCCCCGTTCGTCGGCCAGATCTTCAAGGCCGTCACCGACAAGTTCGTCGGCAACATGAGCTTCCTCCGCGTCTACCAGGGGACGTACAAGGCCGACCAGCCGCTAGTCAACGGCCGCACCGAGAAGTCGGCCCGCACCGGCGGCCTGTTCGACGTGCAGGGCAACAAGACGACGCCGCTGACCGACGCCGTGCCCGGCGATATCGTGGCGGTCACGAAGGTCGAGGACCTGCACATCGGCGACACGGTCGGCAACCAGGCCCACCCGCCGAAGCTGCCGGCGCCGACGTTCCCGACGCCGATGTTCGGCCTGGCCGTGGAACCCAAGGCCCGCGGCGACGAGCAAAAAATCTCCGGCAGTCTCGCCAAAATCTCCAATGAAGATCCGACGTTCCACGTCACGCGGGACGCCCAGACGCACGAGATGGTCATCACCGGCATGAGCCAGCTCCACCTGGACGTGGTGCGCCACCGGCTGAAACGGCGTTTCGACCTGGAAGTCATCACGCACGAGCCGAAGATCCCGTACCGCGAGACGGTGACGGTCAAGTCGGAGGCCAGCCACCGGCACAAGAAGCAGAGCGGCGGCCGCGGCCAGTTCGGCGAGGTGCATTTGCGCGTCTACCCGCTGCCGCGCGAGATCGACAGCGAGGAGAAGCTGCTGGAGCAGTTCGCCAACAAGGACCACTTCGAGAAGGTGCGCTCGGCCCACTACGACCCGCAGCACAACTTCGCCTTCATCGACACCATCGTCGGCGGCACCATCCCGAACCAGTTCGTGCCGGCGGTGGAAAAGGGCTGCAAGGAGCTGCTGGAGCGCGGCGCCCTGGCGGGCTTCCGAATGCAGGACGTGGCGGTGGAGGTCTACTTCGGCAAGGACCACCCGGTGGACAGCTCGGAAGCGGCGTTCAAGACGGCCGGCCGGATCGCGTTCAAGAACGCCTTCCTGGCGGCCCATCCGGTGCTGCTGGAGCCGATCGTCAACCTGGAGGTGACGGCGCCGTCGAAGTACACCGGCGCGATCCTGGGCGACCTGAACACGAAGCGGGCGCGGGTGGAGAACCAGGACAGCCTGCCGGGCGACCTGGCGGTCATCACGGCCAGGGCGCCGCTGGCCGAGGTGGCGCGGTACGCGGCCCAGCTCGGCAGCATCACGCAGGGGCAAGGCTCGTATTCGATGGAGTTCAGCCACTACGATCTGGTGCCGGGCAACGTGCAGCAGCAGATCGTCAGCAAGGCCAAGGTCGGGGCCGACGAGGACGAGTGAGCGGACCGGGCCGGGGCGTCGGGCGGGCTATTCGACGGTAGCCCCCGACGCCCCGACTGCATAGGACTTCTATCTCGCCGCTGTTTCACCAGAAGGCCCTATGAATCGCCGAATGTTTGCGAACCCACTCGCAGCGATATTTCTCCTCTTCTTCATCGCCATCTTAAGCGGATGCAATCCAGCCCCGCCCAGTCCAAAGGATGCAGGCCTGTCCGCTAATACCCCTCCCGCCGGGACCAATCCCCAGGACAAGCCTCCGAAGACGGAGCCGCCCACAGTCGTGGCCGTCACGGCGGAGGACCTGTACAAGGAGTACAATGCAGATCGCCAGGCCACGAACAGCAAATACCACGGCAAGACCGTCGAAGTGACCGGCCCCCTGGACATGGTTGACACCGACAACGTGCATGAGCAGCCCATAGTCAATCTGAAGGCGGGCCCGGGAGTGCTGTCGTGGGTGCAGTGTTACTTCGACCCGAAGGACGAACAGGCGGTCTACCGCCTTACGAAGGGACAGTCGGTCAAGATTCAGGGCGCCATCCGAGAGGACTGGTTCGGCCTCGGCGTGCCCGTCTTCGGCTGCAAGATCGTCGATCAGGGTCTGGACCCGGCCGTCGTAATCTCGGCGGCGGACCTGACCAAGGAACTCGCCGCAGGCGAGGCGGCGGCCCATGAGAAATACGAAGACAAAGTCCTAGGGCGTGTCTGGTGAATCGAAAAAAGCCCGGAATTGTCGAGGTCCTACCCCCTGAAAACAGGGAGAATACCGATTCGCCAGACACGCCCTAGTCGTCGATGGGATCGTCGTGGACAACAAGCCCAACGACGGCAAGACGTTCTACACGATCACCTTGGAGGGGTATGACGAGAAGGCCGCGATGCCGTACCGGGTGAAAGCCGAATGCGGGTGCCTGGCCTCCCAGCGCTTGGCGGCGTATTATGCGACGATCCAGAAAGGACAGGCCCTGAAAGTGAAGGGGCAAGCGGTTGTCGGGACGCCTAACCGCACCGTCAGTCTGGAAAACGCCGTGATACTCAAATAGCGGGACCGGCCGCCCTGAACGAGTACCCATCGGATCCCGCGAGGACGAGTGATGCGGGGCGTCGCGGTCCGGGGATCGAACGCCCCGGCCGCGAGCGGTCGGGGCGTTACAGCTTGTCATAGGGCGGCGGCGGCGTCCTCCCCAGGCGTTCCCAGTAGCGCTTTACCGCGGCAATGTGTTGGGGGCTGACGGGGCGCATGGTCGTGTCCCCAGGCCCATCGACTTCAATGAGCAGGGTGTCGGAACTGTCGAAACCGGATCGTCGGCGAGCCGGTTTTTCCGATTCTTGTGGAGCGCTCATGCCGCCTTTTCCTTTCACACTACGAGAAACCGGCGTTGCCCGATCAATTCTCCGTCGGCGAGCAGGCTGACAAGATACGCACCAGGGGAGGGAAATGAGCAGCCGGCGATCTGGAGTTTGAACCGCACCTCCTGCAGCCGGTCCACCAAGCGGACGACCGAGGATCGACGGTACACTTCCTGCAAATCCGCGAGGCGTTCAATCATCACGTCGAACGTCATTTCCCCAAGGCCGTCCGTCATCGTGGCGAACAAGAGGAAGGAAAGCGGCTCCGAGGGAAACCGTTCCGCCGCTCGGATGGAAAAGCAGTTGACCAGGGTGATGTTGTGCGTCCCTTCCTCGACGATCACGTTCTCGCACAGGAACAGCCCGACCACCACCGGCCGCTGACTCATGGCGTCCTCTCCCGAGCAGGCGATCCGCGGACCTCTTCTATTCTCCCTTCGGCGACCGGCCATGTCAATGACATGCGCGCCGAAGCGCAACAAGAAGGGCGGCCGGGCCTCCCAAGCACGGAAGGCTCGACCGCCCCTTCGCCTAACGCAGTCACGGCCGGTCGCGCCGGATCTCCCGGCGTTCGCGCGGCTTCAGGTTGTAGTAGCCGTAGATCTTCGTCTGGAACGCCGGCTCGTAGACGTCGGCCGGCAGTTCGGTCGGCGCGTAGGTGGGGATCGTCTTCCACTGTTCCTGCGTCACGTCCACCGTCGCCGCCCGACTGCTGAAGTCGAACTTGGCAGCGTCCCAGGGCACCAGCACGTCCTTGCCCTCGTTCCGCACCACCAGATAGTCGATGTCGCCGCCGTCGTCGAAGATGATGTCATCAACGGTCCCGATGGCCAGGCCGTCCTTGAGGCTCACCTTGGACCCCAGGACATCCTTGGCCCGCATCGTCTGGGCGGGCCGGGCGTCGGCGGGTGGGGCCGGGCGATCCGCAGGGGCGCCACCCGGTTCGCCGGCGGCGGAGGTACGGGCGGCGGGGCGGGCGGGGCGGCGATGCTGACGCTCACTCCCGCTGCGGTGATCCAGCAGGCCAGCGCGCCGCCAGCGAACCAACTCGTTCTCGACATACCATCCTCCTCGTTCTCAATAGATGCGGAGCCTGCGGCTCCCTGTGCGCACGACAGCCGTCGTCGGACGGCCGCTTCCCACTGAGAGTCTGTTCCATAAGGGGGTGTCGGCCATAGAATAGGGTATGGAACACAAACCCTATCCGAGCGACCTCACGGACGACCAATGGGCGACTCTCCAGCCGCTGATCCCGCCCGCCCGGCCCGGAGGACGACCCCGTAAAACCGACGTGCGTGCGGTGGTCAACGCCTTGTTCTACGTCACCCGCCAGGGTTGCACGTGGCGGGCGCTGCCCCATGACTTCCCGCCCTGGAAGACCGTCTACAACTACTTCCAGGGGTTCCAGGGGAACGGCGCCTGGCAGCGTCTCGTCGATGCGCTCCGGGAACGCGTGCGTGGCAAGGCCGGCCGGCAGCCGACGCCCAGCGCCGCGGCCATCGACAGCCAGTCGGTCAAGACGGCCGAGGGCGGACGGGAGATTGGCAACGACGGCGGCAAGAAGGTCCATGGTCGCAAACGGCATATCCTCGTTGATACGCTGGGTTTGCTGATCGCCGTTGGGGTGACGGCCGCCAACGTGGACGACGGCCGCGCCGCCCAGGACGTGTTCGCCCAGGCGCGGGGCCGGGACTTCCCCCGCTTGGAAGTCGTATTCGCGGACAACAAGTATCACAACTATGCCCTGTATGACTGGCTGCGTCTTCACCGCCGGCCCTATCGGCTGGAAGTGGTCAGCCGGCCGCAGGGCGAGCGGAAGTTCAAGCCCTTGAAGATCCGCTGGGTGGTGGAACGGACTTTCGCCTGGCTGGGGCGTTACCGGCGGCTGAGCAAGGACTACGAGCATCTGCCGGAGTCGAGTGAAGCCATGGTGCAACTCGGCGCCATCCATCACATGCTCCGGCGACTCAAACCGAAACGGAAGGCATGGAGCCAGCGTTTCCGGTTCAAAGGTCATCGGCCCAAATCGGCCGCGTAGGGCCTTATGGAACAGACTTT
>CAWGKE010000015.1:0-15638 GCA_963823075.1 uncultured Planctomycetaceae bacterium | reverse complement strand
GCAGCGACGATCCTAGCGTACCGGATGGCGCACGGATCGCAAGCGGGAAGGGGGGCCGGCGGCGTCTCCATTCGTCCCATAGGACCTATGGGTCTTAGAGCCTATCCCAAAACCGTCGAAACATCACCAATTTGACGAGAATCGTCATGATCGACGGTGGTTTTGGGATAGGCTTTTATGAGACCCATAGGACCGATAGGACCGAACATCTTACCCCATTCACCCCGTCTGCGTCTGAATCCCCAGTTCGGAGATGCGGCGGTACAGCGAGCTGAGGCCCACGCCAAGACGCCTTGCCGCCTCCCGCTTATCCGAAATCTGCCGCAGGATGCGCTCGATGTGCTGCTTCTCGAAGCGGCGCACCGCCTCGCCGAGATCGTCCACCAGCGCCGGTCGCCCTCCACCGGCGCCAGGTCCGGCGGCAGATCGGCCGGCGCGATCAGCGAGCCTTCGCCCAAAATCACCGCACGCTGCAGCGCGTTGTCCAGCTCGCGGACGTTGCCGCTCCAGCGGCACGCCAGCAAGAGCTGCATCGCCTCGTGCGTCACGCCGTGGAGGCGCTTGCCCAGCGTCTGCGCGTGCCGGTTCAGCAGGTGCGTCACCAGATCGGGAATGTCCTCGCGCCGCTCGCGCAGAGGCGGCAGGTGAATCGTCACCACCGCCAGCCGGTAATAGAGGTCCTCGCGGAATCGGCCGGCTTCGACCTCCTGCTTGAGGTCCTTGTTGGTGGCGGCCAGCACCCGCGCTTCCACTGCGCACCGGCTCGTCGGCGCCGACCGGCAGAATCTCCTTCTGCTCGATGGCCCGCAGCAGTTTCGCCTGCACGGCCGGCGAAAGCTCGGCGATCTCGTCCAGGAACACGACGCCGGAACCGGCGTGGACGAACACACCGGCCTGGTCGCGGTCGGCCCCGGTGAAGGCGCCCTTGCGATGTCCGAAAAGCTGATTTTCCAAAAGGTCGTGCGGGATGGCGGCGCAGTTGACGGCGATGAACCGCGACGGAGCGGGCCGTTCCGGCCCCCACTTGAAGACCGCCCGCGCGATCAGCTCCTTGCCGGTGCCGCTTTCTCCGGTAATCAGCACCGTCGAGCGCGTTGGCGCCACCTTGCGCGCCACGGCGAACACCTGCTGCATGGCCGGGCTGGCGCCGACGATCTGGCCGGGATCGTGCGCGCGGTTCAGCTCGCGCCGCAGCCACTGGTTCTCCAGGTGCAACGCTCGGTGGGCCATCAGCCGCCGCACCTTGCCGAAAACTTCGTCTAAAAGGATCGGCTTCATCAGGTAATCGTGGGCGCCGTGCTGGAAGGCCTCGACGGCGTTCTCCACGGTGGCGTAGGCCGTGATGAGCAGGACGAATGTCTCCGGACTGATCCGGTGCAGCCGCTCCAGCAGTTGCAATCCGTCCATGCCCGGCAGCTGCACGTCGCACAGCGCCACGTCGAACCGCTGGCGGGCGGCCAGCGCCAGCGCCTCCTCGCCGGTGGCGCAAGCGGCGACGGCGTAGCCCTCCTGGCCCAGGTACTCGGCCAGGGTGTCGCGGATCAGCACCTCGTCATCGACGACGAGGATGGAGGCGGCCGGGGCGGCCCGGCGGGCGCGGCCCTCTACCATGGCGCACCGTTCCTTTCGACGACGGGCTGCCCCCCACCCCTACCCTCCCCCGCAGAGGGAGGAGGGAGTCTATCTTTCTCCATTCCCCCCGGCAGGGGAGGGAACCGGTCTTTCTCCCTCCCCCCTTGCGGGGGAGGGTAGGGGTGGGGGGAACACCCGCCGCCAGCGGCAGGCGGACGCGGAAGACCGCCCCCTCTCCCGGCCGCGACTCGAAATCGACCGTGCCGCCGTGGTCGGCCACGAGCTGCCGCGTCACGAACAGGCCGAGGCCGGTGCCGTGCTTCTTCGTGGTGAAATACGGCTGAAACAGCCGGCCGGCGTTCTCCGGCGCGACGCCGCAGCCGTCGTCGCGCACGGCCACCTCGACGGCCTCCTGTTGGGCCGTGGTCTCCAGACCACGCCCCAACAGCGTGACGGCTAGGTCAATATGACCGTCGCGGCCCGCGGCGTCGATGGCGTTGAGCACGAGGTTGAGGAAGACTTGCACCAGCTGATCGCGGACGCCGAACAGCGGCGGCAGGTCCGGCGGCAGCGGCGGCGTGGCGATGCGGCCGCGCGTCCGCTTGTAGTACTTGGCGATGCTGAGCGCCTCGTCGAGGACTTCCGAGAGCGTGAAACGGGTCTTCTCTGTGCTGGCCGGCCGGCTGAACTCGATCAGCTCGCGCAGGGTGGTGCGGATGCGCTGGGCTGGCCGCTGACCAAACCGAGCCGATCGAGCGTGTACGGGTCGTCGGTGCGGCGCTGGAGCAGCTGCACCAGCGAGCTGATCGACGTGAGCGGGTTGCCGACCTCGTGGGCGATGCCCGCGGCGAGCAGGCCGAACGCGGCCATCTTTTCCTGATGCAATAGACGGGCTTGCGCCTCCTGCAACTCGCCGGTGCGCTCGGCGATGCGGGCCTCGAGCTGGGCCTGGTTCTCCTGGAGCGCGGCGTTGAGATGGCCGAGGTGGTCGCTGATGCGCTTGAGCAGGTGCGCGATGGCGTCGCCGGCCCACGTCACCCAGCCCAGCACGACCAGCGTCAGCACGAACGGCAACAAGGGCCGCTGGTCCGGCGGCGTCGCCAGGAACAGAAGACCGTAGCTCATGCAATGGAGAATGCAGGTCGCGTAAGTGACGGTGCGCGGGTGGCGGACGGCGCAGCAGATGAGCGAGAGGAGATAGTAATAGCGGAAGGGGCTTTCGAGTCCGACGTCGAAGTGACAGAGGAGGCCGATGAAGAGGGCCTCCATGAGGGAGACGCCGAGCGGGTAGGCGCCGAGGAAGACGCGGCCGCGGAGGTCGTGCCAGGTGTTGAGGATGGTGTAGACGGCGCCGACGGCCAGAAGGGCGTTGAGGAGGATCAGACGATCGACGGGTCGGCCCTGGACGTTGACGAGGACGCAGCCGACGAGGAGGCCGAACCAGCGGATCTTGACGGCGATGGTTTCGGCGGCCAGCTCCCAGCCGTTAGTCTTTGTAGGAACAGGTACTTGCGTCAGTCCCATGCGCCCCACCCTGCCAACCTTTACACCAGGCTCTACACCCGGTAGAATCGGGGGAGAGAAGTGGCCGGGACGTTCGCGCGTCCCGGCCGAGGCCACAGTGACGCCAAAGGTTGAAGGAGTGTCACCATGTCCGAGGATCATCCTACCACGCCCGCCGCCCCCGGCAAAGCCGCCAGGCCGACCAAGCCCTACGCCGACTTCCCGCTGTTCCCCCACGCCGGCGGCGTCTGGGCCAAGAAGATCCGCGGCAAGATGCACTACTTCGGGCCGTGGGCCGATCCCGACGCCGCCTTGGCCAAGTACCTGGAACAGAAGGACGCCCTGCACGCCGGTGAAGCCGCGCCCCGACCCCGACGCGCTGAAAGTCAAGGACGTGGCCAACGCCTTCCTCGTCGCCAAGCAGGCCCTCGTGGACGGCGGCGAGCTGGCCCGCCGATCATGGGACGATTACAAGGAGGCGTGCGACCTCCTGGTCGCCCAGGTGGGTAAGGCCCGGCTCGTGGCCGACCTCGACCCGGCCGACTTCGCCGCGCTGCGCAACAAGGCGGCGAAGCGCTGGGGACCGCACCGGCTCAAGAAGATGATCCAGGCCGTTCGCTCCGCGTTCAAGCACGCTTTCGACGCCGGGCTGATCGACCGGCCCATGCGATTCGGGCCGGGTTTCAAACGGCCCACGTTGAAGGTGCTGCGCCTGCACAAGGCCGAGAAGGGCGCGCAGCTCTTCACGGCAGAGGAAATCCGCAGACTCATCGCCGCCGCCGGCCCGCCATTGAAGGCGATGCTGCTGCTGGCGATCGACGCGGGCCTCGGCAACGCGGACGTGGGGACGCTGCCCGTTTCCGCCCTCGACCTCGACGGCGGATGGGTGAACTACCCCCGGCCGAAAACCGAGATTAACCGGCGATGCGCGCTCTGGCCGGAAACAGTGTCGGCGACCCGCGAGGCGCTGGCCGTTCGGCCGGCGCCGAAAGACGCGGCCGACGCGGGGCTGGCGTTCCTGACGCCGCGGGGCAACAGCTGGCACACCGGCACGACGGACAACCCGCTGTCAACCGCGACGGCCAAACTGCTCCGCGCCCTCGGCATCAACAGCCGGAAAGGGTTGAATTTCTATACGCTTCGTCACACGTTCCGCACTGTGGCCGACGGCGCGAAGGACCAGCCCGCCGCCGATTTCATCATGGGACATGAGGTAGCCCATATGTCGTCTGTGTACCGGGAGGGCATCGACGACGAGCGGTTGAGGGCCGTGAGCGACCACGTCCGGGCCTGGCTGTTCGGCGAGGAGGAAGCGGCCGGCAAGTAATCGACCAGGGTACAATGGCAATGACGGCAGCCGTCGCGGTGTTGCAACACCCGGCGGTCGAAAAGGCGTCCGGCCGTCCGGGGACGCTCCATTCCCCGGACGGCCGGCGCTGGCCCGAAAATGGAGCGACCCGCAATGTCCAACCCGTTCACGCGCGAACCCCTGTTCGCGCCCCTGCCCTCCTGCCAACCTCCGAGCGACCTTGCCGAAGTCGGGGCCGCCATCTGCGCAATTGTCTCAGCGGCCCCCGAAAAGAAGCCCGACGAAAGCGGGAGCGTCAAGACCTCTCTGCCGTGGGCCGACCTCGTTAAAAGGCTATGCGCGGCAGGCCACGACGTGGGGGCGTCCGAGTGGGCTTTGTACCTCACCTCGGAATGGGACCTAATCGGGGCGACCCGTCCGCTGATGACAAGCCCGACCGGCCAGGTCACACGAATGGGTTGGATGGCGTCGTTGCGCCCCGCCTTATGGGCCTGGGTGGAAAGTCACAAATGGGACCTCCGGGCGGCGACCAACGCAATCCAAGCTGGGATGTTGAAGCTGAAGCAACGGGCTGACTTTCTTACCGCCGTCGGGCTTCCAGATGCCCCGTCCGCCGAAGTCGTCGATCGGTTCGCGGAGTTCGCGGTTAAGCCCCGCAAACTGTTACAATTCCTTGACGGCAAAGAAAAGGTGTCCCTCGCCGCCGCCTTTCGTGCGGTGCATGGCCGCAAAGCCTTCACGCAAAAAGCCCGCAGGTCATTTCTCTCGCTGGTCGGACGAACAAAGGCCTTGCTGCCCTCCAAGGGACACAAACTGACGATTGAGCTTGGTGGCGACACGCTCCAGATGATTTCCACCTGATGCCGGCCGGCCAGGAGGTCGGCGACAAAACGGCGACAAAGATACTGCAATTTTGTCGCCAAAACCTATCTAAAAATACTTCTGACTGGCCGCGTGGCCGATGAGTCAGGAGTAACCCCTTGGCCGTCCCAACAACCGAATCCCCCCTGACGCAACTGCCGGCGCCTGGCGCCATAAACCAGCGCATCGGTCAGTTGTCGCGCGAACTCACACTCCTAAAGCGGCTTTTGAATTTGTCCATTGCCGCGTCGCGTGATCCCGTACCGGCCGTATCAGGCGCGTTCAGGGGACCGGGCCATGCGTGAGCCTACCGCCGGTTACACCGTCGCCGACGTGGCCGCCCGGCTCAGGGTGTCACCGGATAAGATCCGTCTGTGGATAGCCAAAGGCGAATTAACAGCGGTCAATACGGCGGCCGTGCGGTGCGCGCGGCCGCGCTGGGTGATCGCCCCCGAGGCGCTGGCCGCGTTCGAGAGCGGCCGCGGCGCCGGCCCGCCGCCCAAACCGCAGCGGCGGCGACGAAAACAGTGCTCGTGGACTATTACCCCTAACGGGGTCGGTTAAGAGAGTGAGGAAATGCGGCCAGGGGCCGGCGGAAGCGCCACGGCCCCCAGCAGTGACACGCCAGGGCCGCAACGGAGACTCGATACCGTGATTGTATCCGGCACACGAACCGAACGACAAGCCCCGCAGGGGGAGCGGGAGGGCGACGCATGACCGCCTCCTCAAGCGGACAGGCCAGCGCTACCCCGCGCCCCAACGCCCTCTGCGTCCGCCCTGACTGCATCCCCGCCGATTTGAAGGCGGCGCCCCGCTGGGTCGTGTGGCGCTACGTCGAGGAGGTTGACTCGGAAACCGGAGAAGTGGACTACGACAAGCCGCCGGTCAACGCTCGCACCGGGGGTCTGGCCAGCAGCACGAACAAGGCGACGTGGAGCACGTTCGCCGTGGCCCTTGCCGCCTACCAACGTGGAGGATTGGACGGCCTCGGTTTCGTGCTGATGCGCAAGAAGGGCAAGGACGGCAAGGAAAAACCGGGCGGCGGAGTCGGCATCGACCTGGACCACTGCCGCGACCGGGAGACGGGCGAGATCGCCCCTTGGGGCTGGAAATCATCCGGGAACTGGACACCTACACCGAGGCGTCGCCGTCCGGGACCGGCGTCCGGCTGTTCCTCCGCGGCGACTTGCCCGCGCATGGCCGGAAGAAAGGCAACTACGAGAACTACCAGTCAGGCCGGTACGTCACCGTCACGGGCCAGCACATCGAGGGGACGCCGCTCGCCATCGAGCACCGCCAGGAGCAGCTGCGGAGCGTTCATTCCCGCATTTTCGGCGACGGGAAGGCGGAGGCCCAGGGGCCGGCGAAGGACTGGCGCCAGGCCGACATGGACGACGCCGAGTTGGTCCGGTGCGCCAGCGCGGCGAAGAACGGCGCCAAGTTTTCCCAACTATGGCGCGGGGAGGTTGTCGGCCATAACAGCGCCTCCGAGGCGGACCTTGCGCTCTGCAATCACCTGGCATTCTGGTGCGGACCAAACGAGAACCGCATCGCCGACCTGTTCGCGCAAAGCGGACTTTACAGATCGAAATGGAACCGAGAGGACTACCGCAAACGGACCATCGGCAAGGTGCTCGCGGGCCGGACGGAGTTCTACAGCCCGAGAGAAAGGGCCAGCCGCAACGGGCACGCCCGCAACGGAAGCGCATCGCCCGGGAGCAACGGCCATGCCTCGCACGACGCGACGCCCACGCCTGGTGCCAATAACCAGCCGCCGGACAAACACAATACCGACAAGGGGAATGCTCGGCGCGTAGTGGAGCGGCACGGCAAGGATCTTCACTACTGCCACCCCTGGAAATCCTGGCAGGTGTGGGATGAACTGCGATGGGCCGAAGACTTCACCGGCGAGGCCCTGCGCCGCGTCAAGGAGACGCAGGACAGCCTCTACAGCTGGGCGTCGGCTCAATTGCAAGCGCTGAGCGGCCAGACGGGCGAGGGCGACGAGGAAGAGGACGAAGCGCTGAAGGCACGAAAGGGGACGCTCAAGGCGATCATGGCGCACGTCCTCAAATGGGAGGATTGGAAGCGCACCACCGCCAGCCTGTCTCACGCGCAATCGGAGCCGGGCATCCCCATTGTGCCCGAAGACCTTGACCGCGACCTCATGCTCCTCAACGTGCAAAACGGCACGATCAACCTCCGCACCGGCGAACTGCTGCCGCATCGGCGCGAAGACCTCATCACGAAGCTGGCGCCGGTGATTTACGACCCGAAGGCGGAATGTCCGCTGTGGATGAAGTTCCTGCGCCGCATCCTGCCCGACGAATCGCTCATCCGCTACATGCAGCGCGTCGCCGGCTACTGCATGACCGGCGACGTGGGCGAGCAGATCCTTTGGTTCCTGCACGGCTGCGGTGCCAACGGCAAATCAACCTACCTCCGCGTTCTGCTCGACATGCTGGGCGACTACGGGATGCAAGCCGTGAGCGATCTTCTGATGGTCAAACACCACGAGTCCCACCCGACGGAGCGGGCCGACCTGTTCGGCAGACGGCTGGTCTGCACCATCGAAACCGAGGAAGGGAAAAGGATGGCCGAGGCGCTGATGAAGCAGCTGACCGGTGCCGACCGAATCAGGGCGCGGAAGCTGTACAAGGACTTCTTCGACTTCAGCCCGACCCACAAAATCATGCTCGCCGCCAACCACAAGCCCGTCATCCGCGGGACCGACCATGCGGTGTGGCGCCGCATCAAACTCGTGCCCTTCACCGTGACGATCCCGGAGGAGGAGCGCGACAAATCCCTCCCCGAGAAACTGAAGGCCGAGCTGTCCGGCGTCCTCAACTGGGCGCTGGCGGGATGCCTCAAATGGCAGCGCGAGGGGCTGGCGGAACCCGAAGTGGTGCGATTGGCCACCGAGGCATACCAGGCCGAACAGGACAGCGTGAGGGAGTTCCTGAACGAGTGCTGCGTTTTCCTCCGCGAAGCCCGCATCAAGGCGTCGGCCTTGCTCGCCGCCTACATCGAGTGGTCCGGCGATAAACTCATGAACCCCAAGGCGTTCGGGCAACGAATGCAGGACAATGGCTACGAGAGTAAGCGGCAGGGCACCGGCTGCTTTTACCACGGGATTGGTCTACCTGCCGGGGAGGAAAGTGAACCATTGTGAATAGTTTTCCCAGAGTGCTGTCGTGCATGCGCGTAGAGGGTGGTTTGGGAAAATCATTCACAATGGTTCACTTACTGAGACTTTAGGGAGTTTAGTAGATGACGACGCACCCGACCCTGGAAAGGACGTTCGCGCGGAGTGCGCCGCTTGCCGCACGTTCCTGCGATACCTGCCCCAGCGCCCGACGGAAGGAGATTGACCAATGGATAGTCACACGAAGCCCGACGACGCCCCGCCCGCGGAGCCGTTGCAAGCGTGGGCCTTCTCCCACCGCGACGGCTGGACGCGGGTTCCCGAACCCGCCGTGTGCCGCGTCGGCGAGGACGGCGAGAAGGCCCTGCACGACGCCCACTACACCGAGTTTGTGGCGTGGCCACATCGGGACGCGACGCGGCCGCGCAATAGGAGGCCCGCTATGTCCACTAATGGCAGCAGCATACCCCGAATGGAGGAGAAAGAAACATGACCGTGAATAGACTCAGAGGCATTCCCCGCCGCCGCAAGGCGGACGCGCCGCACGCCGGGAACGGGTCCGCCCCGTCGCCGTTAGACGCCGTTGGCGACGGGCCACGTCCGCCCGCGCCGGCGGCCGAACAGGTGTTCTTCGGCGCCGCCGAGGGCAAGGACCCGAGGACGGGGCGATTTCAGAAGGGCAACAAGCTGGGTCGCGGCAACCCGTTCGCCCGTCGCCAGGCCGAAATGCACCAGGCTTTTCTAGCGGCCGTGACGCCCGAGAGCGTGCAGTCCCTCGCCGTCTCGCTCTGGGTGCGAGCGAAAAAAGGCGACATGGCGGCCGCCGCCCTCGTGCTGTCCTACCTCATCGGCAAGCCCCGCACGGCCCCCGACCCGGATCGCCTGGACCTGGCCGAGTTCAAGTTGGCGGCCGGCGCCCCGACGCTGCCCGAAGTCGCCTGCGCCACAGACGGCATCGACCCCGCCGCCGCAACGGCCTTGATTCGCTACCTGCTGGACGCAGGCGTCGATCCGGCGAGGGCCCAGGACCGCCCCGCCAAGGAGCTGACGGCGATCCTGGCTTTGATGCAGCGGGTGCTGGGCGAGCTGGCGTCCTCGGCGGACGAGCCAAGAGGCCCTATGCAGATGCAAATAGGGGAGATTCGCAAAGCACGATGCAAAGTGCGCCCGAAATAAGGCTGAGCGGCAGTCCGACCTAACTGGGATCCACCATGTCCATTTCTCTGCAACAGACCGACACGGCCAGCGTGGACGCCATCGGAGCGTTCGGCACCGGATCGTCCGCGCCTTCCACCAACTCCGGCGGGTTCACGGCCACGAGCGGCGGCACGGCCGGCGGACCTGATGGGCGTCCGCAACGTGCGGACCGCGCCGCCGGTCTTCGTCGAGTGGTCCGCCAGCGACCGGCCGCAAGGCGTCACGCTGGCCGGTCAAAGTGACGGGTGACGGCGTCCACACACCGGGCCACGACGTACAGGCCGACGACCCACACCCCGGCGTCGGCCGCCGCCCCGCCCTCCTGGACCGCCGAGGCGGTACGGACACTGGCGTAATGGGACAGGACAACGAGCGTGCCGACGCCGCAAATGAGCCAGGCGACCAGACGCAGGCGTCTGGTCCAGTCGAGTAGCGTGAAAAGCGATGCGGCGGCCGGCACGACAATCTGGCTCTTGCAGTTCGGGCAGGTGAATGCACCGGATTGTCCCTGGCCCAACGCAAGCGGCGCTTGACAATGGGGGCACGTTGTTTCTCGCATGGGCTTGTCCTTGAGTTGGGTGCGCCCCCGATTGTGGACTCGCCCGATTGGGAAGGCAAGAAAAATACGAGGACCGGACGCGCCATGCGCCGAGGAGCCGCTAATGTATTCCGTCGGTGGTAAGCATGTGACGGGTGAACGAGTCAAGCAGTTCGCCATGCTGGCGAGGTCCGTCCCGCAGCCTACGCTGGCCGCGGCCCGGAAACTCGCCTACGCCCACTGGTCCGCGTTTCAGACGGAGGTCGGCGTCGAGGAGGCGCGGGCCACCCTACTCAAGCTGATCGAGGAGATGTCGCCCCCGCTGCCGGGCGAATCGCTCGCCGACCTGGCGCCGCTCATCGCGCTATGCGAGGCGCTGTCGTAGTCGATCTACTCACACACAGGGAGCGGCCGGCGCCGCTTTGTTCTTGCCTTCACAATCAGCCGCGGCCACAATCGGAGGCGCACCCAACCCCCCGAGGTCGTGTCCATGCCAGAAACCGCCTGTCCCCACTGCAAAGCGCCGTTCGGCCTGGCCCACGGACAGTACGGGACTTTCCGCTGTCTCAAATGCGGCAATCACATAGTCGTGCCAGGTCCAGCCGGAGAGTTGCCCGCCAGCGAACCAACGTCGCCTTTCGCATGGCTCAAATCGCGCTCCGTCATCGTGGGCGTCATCGCAGCCATCCTGCTCTCGTGCGGAGGCTGGTTCTGGTGGTCGCACATGCCGTACACCCATGCGCAATTCAACCAGCGCATCCTGGGGATGGACGCCACGGCGGTTCGGTTCACGCTGGGATGCCCGACGAGATCATGCGGCCCATGTCGGCCCAGCACGACGGCAACGAGGGGTACTGGACCTACAACGCCCGCACCGTGAACGAGCAGACGGGCAAGACGGACGCCTCGGTGAATGTCTGGTTCACCAACGGCAGATGCGACCAGATAACCTTCATGGCGGGACAGTGAGCGTGCATTAGCGGCCCGCTGGCGCGTTCAGACCGCCGCGGCGGGGTTCTTTGCCGTTTTCAGCCGCCCGACGCTCTGTACGCGATCCTGGGCAATGGAACGGTAAAGGCCGAGGTTTCCCTCGGCCCGACCGTGACAACTCGACTCCTCCCTTGACGCGGGGGGATGACGGCATTCTATCCCGCCGGCCGAGGGGCGTCATGGGCGGGTTGCGGCGGCAGGGCCATTCTCCCTCACTTGATCTTGATGACCTGCTTGGGCAGCACGTCCACCTGCGCCAGCCAGCCCTCCCGCATGGTCAGATCCAGGGACAGCTTGCCGTGGCGCCGTTCCTTCACCCATTCCGCATAAAGACGGCGAAGATGGTAGATCGCCGCTTCGAGGGCTTGCTCCCCGTCGGCCTGGACGTGGTCCGCGTCGGAACGCTTGCGGCCGTCGTCGTTCGCCATGCGCATTCGCCTCCTTTTGCTCCGGTCAAGCGACCAGCAGTTCGGCGAACTTGCGGCCGGCGTCGCTTGCGTCCATTGCGACACCGCCCATGAACAGCGTCTTTGAGTAGTGTCCGCAGCGCATGCTGCGGAAGACCAGTCGCAGTTCAGAACCGTTCGTGAATAGGATCGAGTGGACAAAGGCTCCGCCACCCTCCTCCCCGCCAAGGGCGAATTCGTCATACAACCATTCCAGCGGGCAATCTTCCGCGATTTCAGGGTGCGGCGTCAGGGCGACCGGCTGCACCAAGTCGTACTCGAGATGCAAGCCCCCGCCTTCTCCGTCAAGCACGAGAATGAATGCCAGGGCGTTTGCGCCGACTCCCACACCCACGACTCGCGCGTCATGCAGACAGAAGCGGTCCACCAATAAAAGGGCAGCGGGAGGCAGCTTGTCACGGATGACATCCAATTCCGCCCGGTAGCGTTCCCCTGCCGCTTGCCACTCGTCATACGCCGCGAGGGCTGCCTCGTCGTTGGCCGACTGGTAGCGGGCGAGCAGTTCCGGGGTCATGTATTTCATCGCCTACCTCCGCGCCCGAAGCTTCGGCGGGACTTCGTAGAAAGTGTGCCCCCGCGGCACACGTGACAGTTGATGGTAGTGCGGTAGGGCGTGAGGCCCGGCGCTTCCCTTGTGCGGCAACTGGACTCTCGACGCAGGCCCCACGCCGCTTTCGACGCTCCAGCCGAGGTCTTTGTTGGTCTTGTGGTCGTCGCCGCAGACCACGACGCTCCCCCCGGCCAGCCGGTGCAACACGGCCTCACTGAACGTCAGAAGCCTTCCAACGTCCACCCAGCCAGACCCGTCGTAGCTGGGGAAGGCCTCCATGAAGACCGGGTTGGGTAGAGGGGCGGGCATTCCGCCTCCACGGTGAGTATACGCCTGCGTGTCGTGTTCGCCGGCCGCTTCCGTCACTTCGCTCATGATATGACCCTTTCACTCCGGCCCAACAGGGCCGATGCGTAAAGAGTCCCTGATAGTCGGCTGCGAATACAATAGTGGGAACAGGCTTGCTCCTTCGGTTTCCGCCTCCTCGGCTTCTCCCCCGGCGGCGGCCCCTCGGCCACGTCGGGCCTACTTCTTCGGCCCCTGGGGCTTCACAGTCGCTCCCTTGGCGCCCTTCTTCGGTGCAGCCTTGGCCTTCTTCTTGTCTTTGCCCTGAGCGTTATTGCCCTTCGCCATGATTCGTACCTCGGGGGGTTGAGGGTCGGGGGTCACGCGCCCCTACGCTTGCGGGGCTGTTTCTGGGGCGGCGGTTCTGCATCGGCGGCCTTGCCCTTGGGCGGCCGTCCTGGCCCCTTCTTCGGGGCGTCGGCCGGAGCCTGGCGGAACTCCTCGCACGAAACGCCGAGGGCGGAGCAAATCGCCAGCACGGTATCCCACGACGGTGAGCGGCGGCCCGTCTCCATTTGGGCCACGCCATCGCGGGTCAAGTTCGCTTTGCCGGCGAGTTCCTGCTGTGTCAGGCCGGCCCCCTCGCGCAGTTCCCGAAGTCGGCCGGCAAACCACGCAACTGCCTTAGCGCCATCATCCATAGTCCCATCTCTTGTTGCGAGAAAAGGCCTCACCCTCAGTATAGGAACATTTTGGGAAAAGCGGTCGGCAGACTGGATTTCCACCTTGACTTAATCCGGTCAAGAGACAACAATAAGAGCCGGTGAGCGACGAATACCCTTGTGAGAGGCCAATCGCCGCTCGGAACAAAGTGGGCCGGCGCGTGTACAAGACGCCCGGCCCTGGCAACCCACTGGTTAAGGAGTGGATCGCATGTCTACCGTGCCGTATCGCCCTTCGTGCGTCAAGGCCGAACCGCTGCCCTTCCGCCCGCTGGTCGCGCCGCCGCAAGCGACCTACTGGACGGATGAAGTCGGCGCCGTCCACGTCCTCCTGTCCGGCCGCCGCAAGGCCGACGCCTATGAACTCGTGCCGCTGTCCACCGACCTGGGCGGCTGCGCGTTTCGTTGGTTCAAGTCGGGCGGCGAGTCTTACGACGTGCTGGTCAACGGCACGGACAGCAGCTGCACCTGTCCCGGCTTCTGCTATACGTCCGGGTGCAAACACATCGAAACGACGTTCGCGCTGCTGGAGCTGGGCGTGCTGGCCGTGGCGCCGGGTTCGGCGGGCGGCGAAGACGACGCGGCGTGAGGCGAACCGGCCGGCGGCGCCCGCGCCGGCCCTGCGGAGGGCGTGAAGATGAGCAAGGCGAAGCGGGCCGACTATCCCGAGGCCCTGATGATCGACGACTTTCGCGGCCTGGCGTTCCGGGTTCGCCAGTCCATCGCGGGCGCGGGCCGCTGCCCGGCCGACGTGGACGACCTCGTGAATGAGGGCGTGGCCGCCGCCCTGGAAGCGCTGCCGCGGCACGACCCGGTCCGCGGCAGCGTGCGGTCCTTCGCCTACGGGACCGCCCGGCTGGCGATGCGCCGCCTGGCGCTGGCGTCGCACTACGGCGTCACGCCGCTGGACTACCGCCGCTGCCGGAAAGGCGAACCGCCGCCGCGTCACCGCTCCGCCCACCGCTTTTCCGGCCTGGCCGCCCGTCCCGCGGAAGAGCGTGAGTCCGTCGGCCGCGTGGCGGCGATCTTGCGGGCCGTGGTGCCGGCCCACCGACGCATCCTCTGCGCCTACCTGGAGGCGGGCGGCAACGCCTCAGAGGCCGGGCGCCGGCTCGGTTGCCACCCGCGGACGCTCCGCATGAAGGCGAGCGGCCCGCTGGCCCGCGCGCTGGCCGCCGCCCGCGCGGTCGGCTCGACGGGCTGACAAGCACGGCAAGGGTTACGGCCTGCCGGAATGGGACAGCGCTGACTGACGCGCAGTCCTCCCTCGGAGAACGACCCGCCGGCGGTGTCAGTCCGCGGCGAGGGACTACCGCCCATTTTCATCCCTGTTCTCGCCCTATGGAGGTTGCCAATGCCGCAGACCCAGCGTCCGAAGTGCGCGCCCGCCGTCCGTACCGCCGCCGCCCTGGAAGCGGAGGCCCGCCGTGAGGGCTTCCAACCCGGCTTCCCGCCTGCGCTGTCCCGCGTCGCCCGCTACGCCGACCTGACCGCATTCCGTCGCTCGAAGTGCCCGGCGTGCGCCTCCCGCATGGCGGCGAAGCCGTTCCATCGGCCCGGCGCCGAGGGCTACCGCCTCGTGCTGACGTGCCGCGTGTGCGGCGCCGGCGAGTCGGCGAAGAACCATCCACCCATCGCCCGAAGGAGATGAACCATGTCCACGTTGACCGCGAACGGAGCGGCGTCCCGCTGCACCTGCTTGAACCGATTCGACCACTGCCCGCACTGTCAGGCCGTGGAGGCGGCCGTGAAGGCGAACCCGCCGGCCGTGAAACCGGCGCCCGAACCGACGCCCGAGCCGCGCCGGCAGCGTCGGCCCGACGCCGAACCGTCGGCGGTCGATGCGGAGGCGCTGGTTGACCGCCGCCGAGGCGGCCCGGATGCTGGCCGTCGGCGTCCGCACCTTGTGGCGCATGGCGGCCGATGGCGTCATCCCGCAACCGTACAGGTTCACCCGGAAGCTCGTCCGCTGGGACAACATGACGCTGGTGCAGTTCATCCGCAAGATGCGGGCGGACGCGGCGGTGCGCGCCGCCCACCGCCTGACCGAACCGCCGGGCCGGGATGCGTTCCCGGCCCGGTTTCCCTTTCACCCTCTCTGGAATGTCTGAAATGCTGCGTTGTTTGACTGTCCGCCAGCCGTGGGCCGCCGCCATCGTGGCGGGCCTCAAGACGGAAGAATTTCGGAGTTGGGCCACGCGCTACCGCGGCCCGCTGCTCATCCACGCCGCCGCCCGCCGCGCCGACGCCGCGGAGATGGCGGAGTACCCGGACCTGGACCCGGCCCTGCTCGTTTGCAGCGCCATCCTGGGCGTGGTCGATCTGGTCGCGTGCGAGGGCGACGACGGCGATTACGAATGGGTGCTGGAGCGCCCGCGGCCGCTGGCGAAGCCGTTTCCGTGCAAAGGGAAGCTGGGCCTGTGGGCGCCGCCGGTGGGATTGGCGCTGCCGTGAAGACGCGGCCGACGGGCCGAACGTGCCCGTCGGCCTCCATTCTTC
>CAWGKE010000014.1:0-261874 GCA_963823075.1 uncultured Planctomycetaceae bacterium | reverse complement strand
AGGTGACCGGCAAGGCCGCCAAAGCCGCCATCATGAAGAAGGACGTGGTCGGCAGAAACCCGCCCATCACATCAGTTGCCAGTGCCGAGGAAGGGTTTTGGTCTCCCTCAATCAACGTGGTGCGGTCGATCTGCCGTTCATCGGGAAACTCTACGGCAAGCCCCGCAAAGAGGTCATTGCCGAACTGGGCGACCTCATCTTCCCCGACCCGGAGGCCAAGAAGTGGCAAACGGCCGACGCCTATTTGTCGGGGACGTCGTGCCAAGCTCGCCGCGGCAGAAATCGCCGGCCCGGCCTTTGCCCGCAACGTGGAGGCACTGCGGAAAGTGCAGCCCGAGGACGTGCTGCCCGGCGACATCGACGCCGGGTTAGGCGCCCGTCGATACCAGAGCGCGACATCCAGGGCTTCGCGGCCGAGCTTTTCCGCGTCAACCCCTCCAGCGTGCCGGTTGCCCATTTGAAGAAGATGCCGTCTGGAGCCTTGAGGCCGACTACGCCGCGAAAGCGTCGGTAGGGGCCACCTCCGAATTTGGCACGGCACGCGCCAACGGCACCTGGCTGCTGGAGCTGGCACTGAACATGAAATCGCCGACTATCTACGACCCCGACCCGGACGATCCCGACAAGCGCGTGGTCAACCAGGGGGCGACGATGGCCGCCCGCGAGAAGCAAAAGCTCATCAAGGAACGGTTCCGCTCCTGGGTGTTCACCGACCCCGAACGCACCGAGCGCCTCGTGCGGATTTATAACGACACCTACAACAACCTCCGCCCCCGCCTGTTCGACGGTTGGCATCTCGACTATCCGGGCATGAACCAGACCATCCACCTGCGGCCGCACCAGGACGCCGCCGTGTGGCGCGGCATGAGTTCCGGCAACACGCTGCTGGCCCACGCCGTCGGCGCGGGCAAGACCTTCACGATGGCCGCCACCGGCATGAAGATGAAACAGGCCGGCCTCATCCACAAGCCGATGTACGTCGTCCCCAACCACCTGCTGGAGCAGTTCTCCCGCGAGTTCATGCAGCTGTATCCCAATGCCAGGCTGCTTGTCGCCGCCAAGGAGGATTTGAGCCGCGACCGCCGCAAGTTCTTAACCGCCAAGATCGCCAGCGGCGAGTGGGACGGCATTATCGTGACCCATTCATCGTTTGAGCGCATCGGCATGTCGCGCGATTACCAGGAGAAGTTCCTCCGCGAGCAGATCGCCGAGTACGACCAGCTGCTACGCGAACATGCCGGAGCCAAAGGCGCCGGCCGCAACCTCATCAAGACCATCGAGAAGCAAAAGGCCGCGAGAAGCGAACGCCTGAAAGACCTGCTGGCCGAGGACAAGAAGGATGACGGGCTGGTGTTCGATGAACTCGGCGTCGATCACGTCTTCATCGACGAGGCCCATTACTTCAAAAACCTTGAGACGCCGACCAAGATGGATCGCGTCTCCGGCATCCAGACCGGCGGCAGTGAACGGGCTTTCGACGTGTATATGAAGGCGCGTTACCTAGGCGAGCAGCACGCCGGCCACGGGGTGACGTTCGCCACCGGCACCCCGATCAGCAACACCATGATGGAAATGTATACGATGCAGCGTTTCCTCGACCCCGAGGGCCTCAAGAGCCGCGGCCTGGAGCATTTCGACGCCTGGGCCGCCACGTTCGGCGAAGTCATCGACACGATGGAAATCTCCCCCGACGGTGCGGGCTTGAGGCCGCGAAGCCGATTCGCCCGCTTCACCAACCTGCCGGAACTCCAGCAGATGTTCCGCGCCTTCTCCGACGTGCAGACGGCCGAGATGCTGAACCTGCCGCGTCCCGCCTTAGAAGGCGGCAAGCCCATCGTTGTGGCCTGCCCGATGTCCGACGAGCAGCACGCCCTCCAGCAGGAGCTGGTCGAACGCTACGACCGGCTGCGCTCGCAGAAGGTGGACCCGCGCGTCGATAACGCGCTCAACATCACCACCGACGGACGCAAGCTCGCCACCGATGCGAGGATGCTCTCTCCCACAGCCCCGGACTTCCCGGAATCGAAGGTCAACCGGCTGGTCGAGAACGTCACCGCCACCTGGAACCGCACCGCGGCGACACGCGGCACGCAGATGATTTTCTGCGACATGGGCGTGAACCCGACGCAATGGGGCTACTCGCCATACGATGACATCATCGAAAAGCTGGTCGCCCACGGCATTCCCCGCGACCAGATCGCCGCGATGGGCGACGCCGAGTCCGACGCCAAGAAACAGGCCCTCTTCGAGAAGGTGAGGCAAGGTTCGGTGCGCGTGCTGATCGGCAGCACGCAGAAGATGGGCACCGGCACCAACGTCCAGAAACGCCTCGTCGCCCTGCATCACCTCGATGCCCCGTGGAAGCCGGCCGAGGTCGAGCAACGCGACGGCCGCATCCTGCGCCAGGGCAACGAGAACGAGGAAGTGGCGATCTACCGCTATGTCACGGAAGGGTCATTCGACGCCTATATGTGGCAGGCGCTGGAGACCAAGGCCCGGTTCATCGGCCAGGTCATCACCGGCGACAACGCCGCACCGGCGGGCCGAGGACATCGGCGGCCAGGAACTCTCCTATGCCGAGGTCAAGGCCATTGCGTCGGGCAACCCGGCGGTCCTCACCCTCGCCGAGGCCGACGCCGAGCTGCAACGCCTCACCTTGCTCAAGAAGAACCACCTGGATGAACAATACGTCGCCCGCCGCAGCGTGCGCGACCTGCCGGCGACCATCGCCAGCCTGTCCGAACGGCTCACGAAGCTCACCACGGACGAGGCCACGGCCACTGCTCACGCCGGCGACCCGATCACCATCGGCAAGCGTGCCTGGTCACGCGAGGACGCGCCCGCCGTCCTGGCCGGCCAGCTCGACGCCTTGCCCCGGAGCGTCCGCGACACGACCCGCGTGCCGCTTGGCACCTACCGGGGCCTGCGCTTCGGCATGGTCCTGCATCCGCAATTCGCGCCCGACGTCTACCTGGAAGGTGCGATTATCCGTCAGTCCATGCTGTCGCGGGAGCACCAGGGGCCGCGTGCCGTCCTGAACGCCCTGGAACGCCTGGCCGGGGCCTACGGCTCCGAATGCGCCCATGTCCGGCAAGACCTCGCCATCGCCGAGTCCCAGCTTCGTGACTACCAGGCCCGCCTCGGCAAGCCGTTCCTTCACGACGCCTACCTGTCCGAACTCACCACCTTGCGTGACCAGCTCAAGGCCGGGCTTTCGGGCACGGCCCATGAGCCAGACAGCGAGGAAGGGCCGAGCGTTTCCGAACTTGCCGAAAAGATCAAGGCGCTCAAGGCCGCACACAGCATCGAGGCCACGCCGCAGCGCGCCCGGCAGAAGCATTCCACGGCCGAGGAACCCGTCACCGCCCGCATCCGCAGGCGGACGGAGGCAGTTCACGCCTCTGACCCAGCGGCTCCGCCAGACACGGCGGCACCGGAGCAGGATTCAGCCACCAAGCCGCAGATGACGTTCCAGGAACGCATCGCAATGGAGCAGCAAGGCAAGGACCAGGAACCAAGCCTGTGAAGCAGGGAACACTACGAGCAGCGTGGTGCAAGTGGTCAGCGACGGTCGATCATTCGCCGACTGACATCATATTCTCACCAGCGGCCCAGCCCGCGTGGAGGTGCCTAGGGCAACACATTGATTTACTTGACCCTATGCCGGAACAGCCGACGCTTGTCACAAAAACTTAACTTGTGTTTATCCGTTCATTAACCATATGCTGGTATAGTATTCACTGATAGGCTCTTATTCATCAACGTAATGGAGAACACCATGCCAGTAATAGACAGCAACCCAGATAACTTCAGCCCAAAAGATCCGACGATTCTCGATGACGCCCGGATGATAATGCGTACTGCACGCATTGATATTCCGGAGCATTTTACCGTTCAGGTGGATGATAAGGGGCGGATACAAGCTATACGCAGCATTGATAAAGAAGGAAATGCAGCGCCTATCGCTTCGGTCACCGTGTTTAGTAAATCCGATTTCACTGTTGAGGACGTTAAGAATAATATTGCCATGAATGTTGTAGATGGCAAGATTGTCGCCGAAACACAGTTTCGATCCACGGTCGAGAAGGCACCGGAAGTCACAGCTACAGTTGTGCCGCCACGCGAAGAAGTAAAGACCGACGCGCCACCACGCACAGAGACAAAAGGCGATAAGCCACTGCCTGAGCCTGAGACCAAGGAAAAGCCTGTAGACGTGCAGGCCAAGGAATTAGCCAGCAAACTTAGTAGAGATCAATTGACGTTCCGGCTTAAAGAAGTTCTTTACATGCTGAATGACGACAAGGGATTAAAAGCTATTCCCGATTACAATCGGGGGAAGGCGGAGGATGCCTTGGTAGAGGCCATCGGAAAACTGTCACCTAAAAATGCTCAAGAAGAGATGCTTAAAGCAATGGAAAATGACGTGAAGATGAGTGATGTAACCATCGACAAACTTAATCCCATAACACTTACACCCGAAGAGATCAGGAAAATAATGGCTGCTGTGCCGCTAGAAAAGGCCCTCGACGCAGCAGTGTCTTTTCAGGTGACAGGCAAGGACGATAAGGGGGACTACATCGTCAAGTTCGCGGACAAGGATACCGGCCATATGGCTACTGCCACCCTCCACAGGGATGATGCAGGCCACATCACGGTCGGCGAATTGCTCGATACCAGCGTAAGGGGAGCCAAAGAGGTCCCCGCATTCATCTCGTCTCACTCGGACGAACTGATCAAGGCAACGAAGGTTTTTGACACGAACGCCCAGCGTGCTGAAATAATGAGTGCGATGGAGGGTGTGGATGCGAAACAAGTGACAGCAATACCTAGGGCATATGAGCCGGAATCGGTTATTGCTCGCATGAATAAGCCTGACATAAGGCCAGCGAATCCCACGCCAGCGGCGCCCAAACCAGCCGCAGAGCAAACTACCGGGGAAAGAATAATGGAGCTTGGCAGGCAAGCAATGAAAGGATTGGAAGAGGTACGAAAGAGCATAGCGTGGGACCCCAACCATAATCATCACGATCCGGTGCCACCGCCTCCTGGGGGGGCTAAGAAGAGTGAAGGACCGCAGGGGCCGGGTCAATAACGGCCTGTTTCCTCCAGCGTCGCCGCCAGCTACCCGCTGCCTGACTCTCGACAGCAAAACCACTAGGTCCCGGTGCCTACAACTCGTTGAAGCTGGCCTGATGAACCGCATGGAACAGCCACCCACCTGATCAGGTCAAGTGCGCGAACCCCAATGGCCTGCGGCCTGTCGAACTACCCAGGGAGTGTTCGTTTGATTAGCATGGAGCGTTGAGCGATACGGCATCAACGAGGGAAAGCCCATGTCCGCCTTCGATCAGGTTCTGAGCCGCGGCGACTTCGAGCGCTGTCGCTGGGAGGAAGTTATCGCCGGGTCTGTCAGGAAGGACTGCCAGGAGTACAGCAGCCTGTTTCTCGGGAAAGCGTCACAGGCAAGGGCTGCCTCCGACAGCGTCGCCGACGCCGTCTTCACCGTGCTGTTCATCGTGACCGACGTTCATCTCGATCCCGACAACATTCACCAGCCGTTCGGGCCGCGATTCGTCGCCATAGCCGCCCGCGGCACCATCCCGGAAGACCTTACGGACCAGCACTACACGATCGTGGCCGAACTGGCATCGGCCGTTGAGGATGCTGAGATGCGGGCCAGATTGTGCGACCTTCTATGGGTCGTGAAGCGGAACCATCGCCTGGCCCGAACCGCGGTCGAAGCCTATCTCGAATCCGCCCGGACGCTGGAGGACGGTGACAACTGGCCGCCATGTGCCTACCGAATCAGGCGGGCGGTCCGGCTGGCCCGGTCCCTCCGGGGCGCCGAGTCGCTCTTCGACGCCACCATTGCCCACACCGAGGGCGTGTTGACCAGGATGAACGGCGAAGACCCGAGGTTCCTGACCGGCATCCTGCATGGAGCTGCTGCTGGAGTTCAAGAGGGGCGATCCTGCCAAGTACGCCGCGCTTGCCGAAAAGGCGGCGGAGCGGGCCGAGGCCGAAGGCGGATTCAGCTTTGATCTCGCTTGCAAGCTATGGCAGATCGCCGCCGGCTGGCACGGCATCGCCAAGGATACTGCCGCGGCGGAAGCGGCGATGATCCGCTCGGCCGAGACCCACGCGAAGGACGCGGAGGAATACGCCGGCCGGCCACCGGAGACCACGCCGAACCTTCAGGCGGCAATGCGGATGGAGCGGGCCGTGCTGGCGCTGAAGAAGATCAACACGCCTGCGGCACGCGCCCGCCACGACGAGTTGTACCCCCGGCTCACCGAATACCAGAACAAGTCCAGGGCCGAACTGCCGCGATTCTCGCACTCGCTGGACATGACCGACGGTGCCAGGTTTGCAGAAGAGCAGGTCACGGGGCAGACGTTCGCGCATGCGCCTCCACAACCTCGCGGGTCTTTGCAAGCCACCCTCCGTGGCATACCTGCGACAACAGGCCCTGCAAGCCTTCCGTTCTCCCCTGATGGGATTCATGGGTACGACCAGGATAAGCGGGACCGGCAAGGTCGCCGCCCACGCCCCGCACTTCGACTCCACTCCCGAAGGTGCCGAAGAAGCCATCCTGGCTCAGATGTACGGTAACGCCGTGCTGCACCGGCAGTGCGTCACCATCGGGTACATCCTGCCGGCCATCCGGAAGATCCAGGCCGAGCACAATGTCCGGCTCCAGGACTTCTGCCAGCTTGCTGTGGCGTGCCCATTCGTGCCACCGGGCCGGGAGCTGATCTTCGCCAAGGGGCTGTACGCCGGGTTCACGTTCGATTTTATCGTCTCGACGCATTTGCTGATCCCGCAGATCGAGCACTCGATCCGTCTCAGCCTGGAGGCCATCGGTGCGATTACCTCGGGATACGACAAGCAGTTCCGCCAGAACGAGTACGACCTGAACACGACGCTCCGCATGAAGGAGCTGATGACGATCTTCAACGATGACAGACCTGATCTTCGATCTGCGCGGCCTGTTGACCGAGCACCACGGGTCGAACCTGCGGAACGAGATGGCCCACGGCCTGCTGGACGATAACCAGCTTCCACTCCGAAGCTGCCATCTACCTGTGGGCGCTGTGCTGCGGCTCTGCATGCTGCCGCCGAGGGAGGGGCCGGCCATTGGCCCTTAACCTGCACCGACGGAGAGCAACACGCAAACGGCCGACAGGCTGCCGACCGGGTGGACTTCTGGCCGCCGAACCCTTCCCTCGGCTCATGGGAATGAAGCGAGCCTTGTCACTTTCGCAGTGCGAATTGCCGGGTTCGTCCTGATAGAGCAGCAGGCCATCGCCTCTCTATACAGGTTTCTTGCCAGCCTACTGGCATTTCTGCAAATACATAAGTGAATCAATAGATTGTCGTCTGGTATCTGCTGTTTATGTAACCAAACCGCCACAATTTTGTCATATAATCGTAACACTTCTCCCGTGTGTTGTCACAAAACGTTAACATTTGTCATGTATAATTAACATATCAGGCGACACTAGGTAACAGAGGAGATTGGTTATGGGTGAATGGCCGTGGGAAACAGCTGCGCGTTTAGCCAGAGAAGCTGGGGACGCCGCCAGAAGGGCTGCGGAGGCAACCCATCAGGCCTTCGATAATACCGTACATGCAACCCAGCAGGCCGTTGATAATACCGTACATGCAGCTCAGCAGGCCGTAGATAACACCAAGCAGGCTATCGATAATACCGTGCATGCTGTTCAGGAGAAAACTAACGAAGTGGTTAACAACGTCAAGCAAACCGCCGATAATGCCGTACATGCCGTTGAGGATAAAACCAAAGAAGCAGTCGATAACACTAAGCGGGCTATCGACAATACTGTGAAGACCGTGCAAAATACTGTGCAGGCTTTCGGGAACAAAGCCGAGGAAACCGCCTATAAAGACGGCGCGAAAGAGTATGGCTTTGGAGGACCGCCCCCGGGTGATGCTAACCATGAGTCATGGTTCAAAGAACACCAGCCAAAAATAGACGAATACAATAGCGATAAGGTTCAGGCTTATACCAAAGAACTTTATAAGACGGCACATGATAAAGCATATGCTGACGCAATTGCTCAACAAGATGCAGATAAAAAATCTGGCAAGCCTTTCATATCTTATACTTCACCCCCACAAACCCCAGAACAAGCAGCACAGGGGACGGCAGAAGGTGTCGCCAAGAAAGCTGTGGATGACTTCCATCGCGCATTTGTCTGTGGAGACAATAATAAGGGTCCAGAGCGTAGAAGCCATGAAGAGCTGCAGCAAATGGTAAAGGAAGCTGGAGAGCGCTCCGAAGCTGCAAATAACATCGTAAAGGGGGCAGATCAGACTGTCGTGGCCATCGATAAGACGGTCACTGTAGTAAAAGGTACACTAAAAGCAGTAGAAGTTGTTACGGACCATATTCCGGTTGTTGGTCAGGTCGTCAGCGGAGCAGATGCTGTCTTTACGGCAGGTTATGATTTTGGTTCGATGGGATACGACATCAGCAAAGCAGGGCCAAAGGATTTGACCAGTCTCGGGCCTATGCATGATATTGCGCAGGCCATTAAAGACGGTAAACAAGTGGAACTAAAAGACGTAGCAGGAGTCGGTGGGGAATTATTGCAGGCAGGCATGGCCTTTGTTCCAGCAGGAAAAGAAGCGGCGGAGGGCGTCAAAGAAGCCGAGGAAGTGGCTAAAGACGCTGGAACAGTGGTTAACACTATAGAGAAAGCGGAAAAGACCGCAGAAGAAGCAAAACAAATAGCCGACAATGCCAAAAGAATTACGGATGTGCTTAAACATGTCAAGGTGAGCGGGGACGGGGTCGAAGTTGATGCGAGCGTATTCCATGCTGGAGTAGGTCCTGGTGGTGTGAATGCAGGCATCAACGTAGGCAAGGCAGTAAACCTTGAAGGCGAAATGAATCTTGATGGAAACATTGCTGGCAAGCTTGAGGTTGGCGACAAGAAAGGGCACATGGAGGTGTTACAGTCGATGGCAAAGGTGTTGCTTTGAATGGCGGCGTTGGCGATAAGACTGTAAAAATAACCACCGACGGCAAAGCGCGTACAGTGGCCGGAAAAATGGGTGATGACGAGATTTCTACCAAGGTCGGTCCCGACGGAAGACCACGGTTGGGGTCGGTCATAAGGACACCGAAGTCGCTTTTAATGTAGGAGGCAAGCCCGCCGACGTTCCCGCACCCGCTCAACCACAACCGGATACCACTGTTGCAAAAAACACTCCGCCAACCGATCCAAAAGCACCGCGTGAGCCTGTTGCCGCCTCACCACAACCTGCTGGAACGGCTTTCAATCTAAGAACAGTAGTAGCATCGACCGACCCGATGGCGGGTGTCAAGTTTGCAGTTGACATGCAGGCTGAATTGGATGCTTTGGGAAGGAACAGGGAAGATTAGATCAGAGCGAAAAAGGTGTGAAAGATGCCGTCGATGGATGGGCGAAGCTATCAGCAAGGAACCGAAAAAGCTTCAGGCATTAAGAGACATGAATGACCAGCTCCAGAGTGAGAATGGTCCCGTGAAATCGCCGCCGAGGACAATCATCAATTTGCTTGAAGAGGCCCCTGTCGTGCAGCCGAGGAAGATAACCGATGCCATTTGTGGGATTGAAGATTCGCCCCGCACCAAAGGCGATTATAGACATTGACCCGAAGATGACAAAGAGACCTACAGGAAACGATGTAGATATAGACCCGAAAATGACTCTCAAACCAAAAGAGGACACTAAAGATATCGACCCGGGATTCTCACCTAAAGGGCTTACGACCGCTCAGCCGGGGATGATCACAGACCTCGACCCGGAGTTTTCTAAACAGCCTGCGGTCGTGCAGCCGAAGGCGATAAGCGACGTTATCCGTGAGCCTGTTGCTGATGTCAGAAAAGCCTCTGTGAGAGCTATAGATGATATGGCTAAGGGGCCAATGGCGGAAAAGGAGATTGCGGATGCTGCTAAGGCTATTGCGTCAGAATTCAGCAAAATTCCTGGTTTAGGCGACGCTATCAAGGGACGCTGGCTGGCCTTGCCACAGTTGAACACACTATTCAAGATCAAATGGCTTCGAGCAAGGCTGGTACGACTGTAGATGTAGCCAAAGCCAATACTGCTAAAGGCAATGGCGAAACTGGTAAAGGCGCGGCAATAGGCTAAGCGGCACGGTTTTCCTTTCCGCAGCTCATACAGCCAATCCAATTGAAGAAAGCATCAAGACGGGCTTGCCCAAACGCAACCCGATCCCCATCGTGCCTTGAAGACGGCAAGCATCGTCTGCTTGATGCGGTGGCCGCCTTCTCGAATTTCCGGCTGCCCAAGCTGCGGCATCCGTGACCGCAGCTTGGGACCTGCGCCGAAAATTCGGGGCGATGGGCAGGCGGCGGCCGGTCAGCATGTGCCTCCTGCACGGGGCAGGCTCGCGTCCGTGCGAGCCCAACCGGAGAGCGATGTTAGGAAGCAAAGTGATCCACCCAGCCACAGCCACGAAGGCCACTGCCCACCCCAAGAGCTTCCTGACCTACAACATATTCGGCCACAAAACCGTATTCGAGCGTCAACTGCTCTCATACACCCCGTGTATCCGGAGGCCAAATGTACTTGTGCAGTTGCAGCTGCACCCGCACCTGGAGACCTGACTCCAGTAACCAGCCGACCAACTCAATTGGCGGCACGCGATCGAACACGGCGCTGACCAGCACGATGAAACGCTGGTCGAGAAGATGCTGCCGGATCACTTCGGCTGTCCAGTCGAAGTTGCGCCGGGAGGCGATGACGAACTTGATCTGGTCGGAGGGCTTGAGCAGTTCAAGATTCGGCCAGAGATTCCGTTCGCATTCCCCGCTGTCGGGACACTTCAGGTCCATGATGATGTGGACGCGGGGGTCAACGCCCCCAATCGAGACGAGTCCGCTGGTCTCCAGAAGAACCGTAAGCCCTCGATCGGTGAGGGTCGTCATCAGCGCAATCGCCTCCGGCTGTAGGAGGGGTTCGCCCCCCGTGAGTTCTACGAGCGGGCATCCGTAGGCGAGAACCCGGTCAAGGACGGTGTCGAGCGGTAGGACTGACCCTTCCTTGAAGGCGTGGGGCGTGTCGCACCAGGAGCAGCGGGCCATGCAGGCGGTCAGCCGCACGAAGACACATGGCAGACCCACGAAAGTGGATTCGCCTTGGACGCTACGGTAGATTTCATGGACCAGAAGGTGCCCTGCGGGCTTCGCCCGCAGCGGTTCCAGACGCTGTTGCATGGCAAGGGTAAGCTGCATGTGCCCCACCTCTGAAAAAGTCTGTCGTATTGATCGCTCCTACCCGTCTCACTCCGCCGCCAACCGTGCTGTTCAGGCTGGCTGTTCTCCGCGTGACCCGGCGGACCTCAGCCAGGGACTGCTGAATAAGGCTGTGCTGGGGACCCCTCTATCCGTTTGTTGAGCCACGATTCCTCATGCTACGAGCGCTGGGGCTGGTTCCAGACCAGGGCCTTGTACTGGACAAGCAGGTAGTTTGCCAGGATTTGGATGTCGTGGTGCGTGTTCTGGATCTCGTTCCACTTCCGCTGGTCCCCAGGACCGAAGTCCCAGTAGCCGTCAGTCCAGCGGCAGACCTCGCGGAGGGGTTCAAGATCCTGCCGGAACTGCTCGACGGTGGGAAGGCCTGTCTGCCTGTAGCGATCAGCGATCGCGTCCATGACAAAGCCCATACTCACAATCCCCGCCCCGTGCATGAGCCGGCTGCGTCGTGGCGGCAACCCCCAGGCGTCCTCGAACACCTCCGCCACGGCCCTCCAGAATGCGTGCAGGACGCGCAGCATTGTCTCCGTGTCCCCGCCTCTATCCTTCGCGTTCCGGAAGCGGTACAACACCCCGTCGCTCAGGCTGTTCTCAAGCATCTTGAGGACTGAGTTGTCTTTGATGAGCCCCTCTCCGACGGTCGGTGTCCGAATTAAGCCGCGGAGCGGCGAGCCCACGTCGTGGTTCAGGCGGTTGAGGAGTTGTGCCGGGAATCGGCGGTGCTGTAGGAGGGATGGAGAGCTTGGCCCGCGTCGTCGGCAGCAGTTCGTAGATGAGCCCTTTGGGGAGCGGCTTCGTGGAGTTCACCAGGATGAACTGCTCGCGCTGCTCCTGGTCATCGTCGGTGACGAAGGCTACGACGCAGACCGGGAATTGGTCGATCGACGCGTCGCGGATAGCAGCTATCCGCTGCTGCCCGTCCACAACCCAACCCGGCCGCTCCTCCTCAGGAACCGCAGGATCGACGGGGATCACGAGCGTCCCGAACCGCGCGCACTCCGATTCTGGCAGCCCGTCGGCCGGTTCAAAGCGCACTCGCCGGTCGAACGCGACCACCACCGCGTTGGGGATCATTGGATTCTCGGATTCAAGGTAGGCTCGAATCTCGGCGATGTGCGAGAGAACCTCCGGCCGTTGGTATCCTTCGATAGAGGACTGGGCTCCCCGGCGGACGCGGGAGACCGTCGTAAACTGCGAGAGCAGTTTCCCGTCCACAGCGAAGCTGTAGAGCGTCCACTTCGGCCCCTGGGTAACCGCTAGTGCCGGGAGTCGCAGTGCCTGAGCGCTCGCTCCATTCCGGCCGCCGTTCCTCGCGTGGTGTGACATCAGATCATTATCCTTCCTCGGTGTGTGCGGGTTGTCCGATTTGGCGGCGCAACCTCCGGTAGAAGACGAACAGGTTATGAAAACCGCGGCGGCGGTTACGCTCCGCTCCACGAAAGAGCATGACGTGAATCCCGAGACGGCGGCAGATTTCGCAGGGGCAGTTTTTCCAGGGCTGGTCACGCAGGATCTCGGCGTAGATTGCGGTGCGGTCAGTGCGGCCGTCGTGCATCTGCTCGTATTCACGCAGCACGCCCACCACCTGCGGAACCTCGCACTCGTCCCGGTCGAACCGCTCCAGGGCGTCCAGGCAGGCCCGCTCCAGCCGGCGGGCCTTGCCCTGGTTCACCTCGCCTGCGACGATGCGGCCGCGCATCTTAGCATTCCCCTCGATCTGGGGTACGCGGATGGCGCAGTAGGTGCGTTCGGGGGTGTAATAGTTGTCCTTGTCATCCTTGAATGCCTGGCGGAGCGGAGAGGTACTGTCGAAGCTCACGACGCCGAGATCCTCGAACTGCTGGATGCTGTCCAGACGAGTGACACCGAGCAGGTGCAGGCGGATGCCGGGGCGGAGCACCTCCCCAACGCGCCGTAGGCAGGAGAGGATCTCAGCCGTCTTGAGGGGGACCATTCCTCCCAGGGCGATGTAACGGTAGCCGAGTTTCTGGAGTTCCGCCACGGCGGCGGCATACGAACCCGGGCTCCATCCCTGGGCGATCCCGACCGGGGTGTAGCGGCACTTCTGCTCGCTGGAACGCGCGAGGAACTCCTCGGCGAGTTCGAGTGTGATCTTCTGCCGCTCACGCCACTCTTCGGGCACAACGTCCAAGCCGGTGATCACTTGGTCGAGGTCGGGCTGGAAGGCCAGGATCACATGATCGACGGACAGGGCATAGTCGAAGCCGCACTGGACGTAGAAGTCGATCACCTCCTGAACGGTGAACGGAGGGCGTTTCTCGCGCACATAGGAGAACGCCCCGCAGTCTCCCATGGTCTCCAGGGGGAGGTCGCCCAGGCGGAAGAACGACCGCACCCCCTCACGAAGAAGACGGTGGCGCTGGGCCAGGGTATAGCGACTGCTCCCGTCTCCACCCGTACCATCCACGATGCCCTTGGATACGAGCATGCCGTCATACGGCGGGACGGAAAAGATCTCGTGCGGGTACTGGTCGTCACGCTGGCGCACGCGGGCGTCGGAGCGGGTTTCCGTTAGGAAATCGAAGCTCGGATCGACCAGGTCCTGACTGTCGGGGAAAAAGAACTTCATGGCCCGCCCCCCGCGCCTGCAGGTACGCTCGCACAAGGAGGCTGGAGAGGAGGCGCAGGTGCCGGGGGACGTTCTGGATTTCCCGCCATTCCAGCTCCAGTTCGTCCCAGCGGCCCGCAGTCCAACGGCACACGGGAGCGACCTTTCGCAGTTCCTGCTCCAGACGCGCACGGAGGTTCGGCTCCCGGGGGTGAAACCCCGCGACCACCCGGTCCATCAGACGGCCCATCGCCCGGATCCCCGTCCCGTGCATCAAGCGGCTCTGCGCAGGGGGTTTGCCCCATGCTTCCGGAAAGGTGGACCGGACCGCAGACCAATAGGCCATGAGGACGGCCCAGATACTGTCAATGTCGGTCTCGGCGGTTGAGAGGTTGTGGTAGGGAAACAGGCACCCTGCAGTGGTCGTGAGGCTCTCTTCAAGCATCTTGATCACCGACGCGTCGGCCACGACCGCTGTCTTCCGTCCAACGGCTGGGGTCGAGGCCCGGCGGATGAGTCCGTGGAAAGGCGAAGCAGGGTCGCGATTCAAGAGGTCGCAAAACGCGGATGGGAGTCTTCTTGGGGCCCAGACGTGCGCGGCAGCGGGAGCGACAACTCAGGAAGGAGTTCCAGGATGAGCCCCCGAGGCAGCGGCCTGGTGTTGTTCACACGAAGGAACTGGTCGCGCTGGAGGTCCACTTCGTCCGCGATGAAGGCGTTCACGGGGATGGGCCAGCTCGTCCGTTTGGACTGGAGCAACGCTGCCTCGCGCTGCTGGCCGTCCACTATCCACCCAGGTTTCGCTTCCCCCTCTCTTGGGACCGCGATCGTGAGCGTTCCCACAGTCGCCAGTTCGTCCACCTCTTCCGCCATCTTCACCGTCCGGAAGCTGACCTGCGAGGAGAACGCGATGATGATCGAGTTTGGGAAGAGAATGTCCTCGCCGTTCAAATAGGCGACGATGTCCTGGATGTGGTGCCGCACTTCACCGCGCTGGTAGCCGAGCAGTTTACCGCCCTCACTCCGGGAGAGTCGGGAGATGTCCGAGACATCGCGGATCTCCTCTGCCGTTAAACTGAGGAGGTAGAGGGGGTGGCTCCGATTCTGGTCCAGCCGCAGCGCTGGTTTCCGCAGGAGCCTGCGCCGTTTCTCAGCCATGCCGCCCTCCATCCACGCGGCGGAACAGCGCGCTGAAGCGGGCTTGTTCGCAGGCCAGACCGTTCTCTCGGAGGCGGCGCAAGAGCGGCGTTGGCCGCACAGCTGCATCAGCTGCCACGGCTCTCGCGATGAACGCGCATCACCTCCTCGTCCGAGAGGAGCGTGCGCTGCGGGGGTTTGTGCTCCGGTCGTTTGCTCAGAAGCCGCGAGAAGACCTTGCGTATCGCGGTAAACCGCTGGCCGTCCTCGCCAAGGCGAGCAAGGGCATAGCGGCACGCAGCGGGCATTCAGGGAATTTAGGGATCCTCCAAGTGTGTTCTGCAAGCTGGCGTTGCAAGGGACGAGATAGCTCTCAAGAGTCGCATGTCTGGCCGTACCCGCACTGAAGATCGCGAGCCGCTCTGGGCCAAGCATTCCTGCCGCCCGCTCAAGATCGTCCGTGACTGCGTCGAGGTACTGCGGCGAGGCTGCCATGAGAAGGATGTTGTTCTTCCGTCCACTGACGAGGTCGGCGATACACCGAGGTGAACCCGGCACAGGACCGGACCACGCTGCAAGCACGCCCCACCACTCCCTCCGTGCGGCGCTCGCCTCGCCGTTTGACACGCCGCGTGCGACTGAGTCGGGATGATTCGGGGCGAATGTCGCGGCGTACGCCGCAATGGTTGCTTCGATGGGGATCAGACCGTACCCTGCGGAACACACCCAGACGCTCACCCGCCGCCCGTTGTGGCGTCTACCCTGCTGGATCGACCGGACGACGTGCCAGTGGTCCCCGGCGTAGAGCGACACCGCCGGAAGGCGCTGTTCCTTGGCGCTCTGTAAGTGGCGTACCCAGAGTTTCAGCGCGCGCGGCGGTAGTGCGACCCTGGACGGCGCGAGCGTGAGCGCGGCTGACGGACAGACCGTCTTCCGGTTCGTACAAGTGACCAGGACAAGCACTTCCCCGCCCAATCCAGTCCCTCGTGAGCATGGCCACGGATCGTCTCATGGCGCCTATCTTAATAGGTTGGCGGTTCAACGGTTGCCCCCCGCCACTGATTTCTCCGCAGCGCGCTACAAATGGTATTCGGCAAGGTGCAGATAGGAGGGTCGGTCGTTTTTGCCTACCGTGCCGTCTCCGCCAGCGGAAAGCCCGTCAACTTGCGCCACTCGGGAAAAACGGTTGCACCCTGCCGCTTCGTTCCAAGTACAATAAGCGGACGATGCGAAACGGTCGCGCTCCTTGAGATTCCCGCGCCCCCAGTGACATCGGCTATCCCCGATGCACCGCCGGTGCAGTGGGGAGACTGATGAGTCGTCAACAACCCGAACTCGGCCCGTTCGTCTGGGTTTCCGGTGCGTGAAGCAAACTGGGCATCGGCAAGGTGGTCGGTTGCGCGCCGGGACAGGTCATCGTCGAGTTCTTCTTCTCCATCGGCCGACGCCAACCCGAACCCGTTTCTGAGTCGCAAGTCCATACGATACAAAGACTTGCGCCACAGACGCGTTGCTACGTCTGCCTGGGTGAAGACAGATGGCAGATGGGCCGCATCGGTCGCATCTTCGAGGGGGAGTACGAAGTCCTCTTCCGCCAGGGGCAGGCGAGGTTCCTGCCGCCGAAAGCCATTCACGTCCGTTGCCTCGCGCCGATCGACGACCCGACCGAAACGCTCATCCTCAAGGCGCACGAGACGCCCTACTTCCATGATCGCCGGTTCCGCTTCGTCCGCTCCGTCATCCGTCAGCGGGCATCCTGCCGGGGGATGACCGGGCTCATCTCCTCGCGCATCGAACTCTTCCCCCACCAGGTCGAGGTCGTCCGCCGCGTCCTAGAAGACCCGATCCAGCGCTACCTCCTTGCAGACGAAGTCGGCTTGGGAAAGACCGTTGAGGCCGGTGCCGTCCTCCGCCAGTTCCTGCTCGACGAACCGGCCGGGCGAGCGGTCGTCCTGGTGCCTCCGCTGCTCCTCGATCAGTGGGCCGAGGAACTTGAACAGAAATTTCAGATCTCGCGCTTCGGCGCAGAGCGTGTCCAGGTTCTCGGGGCCGACGAGGTCGGCCGCGCGCTGGAAAGCGACCGGTGGGGCATGGTAGTGATCGACGAGGCCCAGCACGTCGCGGCCTGCGCCTCGGCCGAACGCCAGGACCGGCGGGAACGGTTCGCGGAGTATCGGCCGCCTCTGCCGGTCCGCCGAGCGCCTGCTGCTGCTCTCCGCAACGCCGGTGTTGAACAACGAGCGTGACTTCCTCGCCATGCTCCACCTGCTCGATCCGCATATGTACGCGCTGGACGACCTCGTCACGTTCCGCGAGCGGGTACGCAACCGCCAGGAGGTTGGGCACCTGCTCCTCTCGCTGCAGGAGGGGAGCGGGGCGTTCGCGCTGCGGTCGAGCATCCAGCGCCTCCGCCAGCACTTCCCCCATGACCCCACGCTGGCCGGCCTTGCGGACGACCTGGAACGGTCGCTCGCCACGACGCCGGCGGACGCAGCCCTGCGGGACCGGGCCATCCGCGCGACCCGCGTCCACATCAGCGAGACCTACCGGATCCACCGCAGGATGCTCCGCAACCGCCGTGGCGCGGTCGATGTGAGCGCCCTCGCGGGTCGGGCAATGCCGAGCGGGCAACCCACACCCCGGATTCTGGAGCACGACATCGACGAGCGGTCGCCGCAGGTCCACGCCCTGCTCGAAGAGTGGCGGGACAGCGCGGCCGGGTTCCTCAGTCGGGACGATAGCCATCCGGAAGCGCGGCAGGCGACTGCGGAGGCGCCTGCGCCGATCTTCATCCTCTTCTTTCAGGCCGCGGGAACATGGCTGGACCTGCTCGCGGAGTTGGTCCGCTGCCGGCTGCGCCCGGAGGCCGCGCACCCTACGCCGATTTCGCCGCGGGAGACCTGCGCACGCTCCGGGAAACGCCGCTCTTCCCGGGCGAGCGGGAGTTGCTCGAAGCCGTCGCGGAACTCCTCGCTTCGCCCTCCGAGGAGGGCGACAGGATTCGCCTCCTGGAGTACGCGCTCCAGAATTTGCGCCGGGCCGGCAAGGGCGGGCCGCCGCCGAAGTGCGTCGTGTTCACCAGCCACAGCCGCGTCTGCCGTGAAATCCTGCGCCGCGTCCATGAGGAGTTCGGCGCGCAGGCCGCGGCCGGATACCACGCCGGCCTGGACCGGGGCCAGGTCGAACAGGCTATCACCCGCTTCCGGAACCACCCGGCCTGCTTCGTCCTGGTCTGCGACCGCGCCGGCGAGGAGGGGCGGAACCTGCAGTTTGCCGAGCGGGTCATCCACTTCGACCTCCCCTTCTCGCCAAACCGGATGGAACAGCGCATCGGCCGGTTGGACCGGATCGGCCGTGACCGCCCGGTTCGCTCCACGGTGTTCATTGGACCGCCGGTGGACCACTCTCTGTTCGAGGCGTGGTACCGCGTGCTCGACGAGGGGTTTCACGTCTTCGACCGTTCCATTGCGAGCCTGCAGTTCTTCGTCGAGGAGCAACTCCCCAGGCTCACGAGCACCTTGTTCTACGAGGGTTCCACCGGGCTGTGCATGCGAGTACCCGACATTCGCAACGGGATCGTTAACGAGCAGGCGAGGATTGACGAGCAGGACGCCCTGGACGCGATCGACGCTTTCGAGCAGAACGCCGCTGCCTGCTACGAGGACATCGAGCAACTGGAGGCCGCCCACGCGGAACTGGAGGAGGATTTCCACGCCTGGGTTGGGGAGGCGTTGCACTTCCGGCGCGACCCGGACTTCTACCGCAGTGAGCGGACGACGCTCTATGGACCGGATATCGACCGCTGGGGGGCGCTGCGCACGCTGGTCCCCAGCGACTGGCTGGAACAGCGGCTGAGTCGGCACCTCCAGACTCCTGGGGCATTCGACCGGCGGGTCGCCTTGCGTGTGCGCGGCACGCCGGTCTTCCGGATCGGCGAAGGGTTCGTCGATGCGATGGCAAGTTACGTCGGCTGGGACGACCGCGGTCAGGCGTTCGCCCTATGGCGACAGGTGCCGGAGTGGAGCCCGGCCGAGGGGGCTGAGTGGGTCGGGTTCCGCTGCAACTACGTGGTCAGCGCCGGACCTCCGAGAGGCGCGGCAGGTGCTCGCCGAGGTAGGCTTGCCGCGCGCTGCGATCCGCTCCCTGCAGCGCCGTGCTGATGCTCTCCTCCCGCCGCTTACTGAGGTGGTTTTCCTCGACGCAGACGGCCGTCCGGCCGCCGACCCGACCTTGCTGGAAGTCCTCGCCCACCCGTACCTCGCGCACGATAAGGGCGGGAGTGACTACAACCTCGCCAACGAGCGGCTGACGGCGATGGACCCGATCGTGCCTCCCTCCCGCTGGCCCGACCTCTGCATCCAAGCCCGGACCGCCGCGCAGGCTGAAGTACTCGCCCGCGGCGAGCCGCCGCTCCGCGAGCGATGTGAAGGGTACGCCGCACAGGCGGAGCGGGAGTTCAGCCTGCGCCTCGCCCAGATGAGCCTACGCCTGAGCCGTGAGCAGGGACAGCGTTTGTCGGGCGGCACCGTGAACGCCAGCGACATCGCCATCGAAAAGGCTGTCGGTGCGGCGCTCGTGCGCGGAATTCGTGCGCCGCAACTCAGACTCGATTCGATCGGGTTCATCGTCGTTTCCGGACGACCGCCGGCCGCCGCCCCCCCGGAGAGGAGCAGCGATGACTGACGAATTCGCACTCTTCCACGAGGTCGTGTCCGGGCGTCACCCGCAGCCAGCCGATGTCTCGTCGTTTGCCGAAGCCTGCAACCGGCGACTCCTTCGCGCGCTTGAGCCACCGCGATGGGGCCCGGGCCGGCCGACCTGGCTGTCCTGACCCGTCACGCGCTGCGCCGCGAGCAGGAGAAGCAGGCCGGGGTCTCCCCAATCCTCACGGTGCCGAGGGCAGCCCCCTGGCCGAGCCCGGCTGCCTGGGATCAGTTCGGCATCGACATCGTAAACGAGTCCGCCCACTCCATCCACCTTCGCGCCCGTACCTGGACGCCAGGGTGGCTGCCGGAAGCGGCTTGCTACCCGGTCGATGGACCGGCGGCTGCCGCGGACACCCGCCGCGACTACGGAGAGTCTCTCCCTGGCGATCCCTTCCTCCACCCGTTTGCAGCATGGCGGAACTACCGCTGCGCCGGGCAGCGAGAGGCCGTCCGGGGCGTGCTTATGGCGCCACCCGGTTCGACTCTCGTGGTTAATCTGCCCACGGGAGCCGGCAAGAGCCTCTGTGGGTACGTTCCCGCCCTCATCGACCCTGCCGGCTTCAGTGTCGTGGTGGTCCCCACGACCGCGCTCGCCATCGACCAGGAGCGAGTGCTGGCCCACTACGTCCCTCACGCAACCGCGTACTTCGGCGGGGGAGACGGCATGACGGAGGAGCGGAACAGGGGCATCCGCGAGCGCATCCGCGCCGGCAGCCAGCGGATTGTGTTCACGTCCCCTGAGAGCCTGCTCCGGTCGCTCGCAGGGCCGCTCTACACCGCCGCGACCCACGGCTCACTCCGCCTGCTGGCCGTGGACGAGGCCCACATCGTCGATCAGTGGGGGGACGACTTCCGTCCGGAGTTCCAGGAACTGGCGGGCCTGCGGCAGGATCTGCTCCGGCAGCGCGGGGAGCCGTTCAAGACGGTCCTGCTCACGGGCACGATGACGGAGGCTTGCCTCGATACCTTGGAAACCCTCTTCGGCAGGCCGGGGCCCTTTGCCGTGCTCTCCGCCGTGCAGCTCCGCCCGGAGCCTTCGTACTGGGTCGCGGCTTGCGAGGATGAGGCGGCCCGTCAGGGGCACCTGTTCGAGGCCGTCCGGCACCTTCCCCGCCCGCTCATCCTCTACGTCACCAAGGTGTCCGATGCCCAGGCCTGGCTAGAACGCTTGCGGGGCGCGGGGTTCCGCCGCACGGCAGCAGTGACCGGCGCGAGCCGCCCCCAGGAACGGGTAGAGGTCGTGCGTGCCTGGCAGGACGACGATCTCGATCTTGTGGTCGCCACCTCCGCGTTTGGGCTGGGAGTGGACAAAGACAACGTCCGTGCCGTGATCCACGCCTGCGTCCCCGAGCACATCGACCGATTCTACCAGGAGGTGGGCCGGGGCGGGCGCGACGGCCGGGCGAGCGTCTCGCTCCTGCTGCACACGCCAGAGGACCGCGAGGTCGCCCGTGACCTGAACCAGAAGACCATCATCACCACCGAGAAAGGCTATGGGCGCTGGCAAGCCATGTTCTTCCGCAAAGAGGAACTGCCCGACGGCCGAATCCGCGTTCCGGTGGACGTGGTGCCGGAGTACAGGTTCGGCGACTTCTCCAACAGCGCGCACGTTGCCTGGAATGTTCACACCCTCGCCCTCCTTGCGCGAAGCGAGGTCATCGACCTGGACGCCCAGCCGCCGCCGCGCCGCGACCAGTTCCTCGGAGAGGACGGAATCTTCGATGAGGAGCGGTTCCAGAGTGAGTTCGAGCGGCACCGCAACCAGCGGGTGCTGCGAATCGCCCACGAGGTGCATCTGGATATGGAGGCGACCTGGCGGCACACGGTCGAGCATTCTCGCGGAAAGACCGCTCGCGCAACCCGCCGCGGGCTCGACCTGATGTCGGAAGCACTCGCTGGGAGCCGGTGTTTCGCCGATATATTCGCCGAGGCTTACGAGATCCCGCTGCGGGCCGGGGAGCAGCCACGGGCTGCGAGCCTCGTCTCCCGAAGCTGCGGCGGGTGCCCGGCCTGCCGTCGGCACGGTCTCCGGTCCAGTGCGGGGGTGATGCCCACACCGCGACCGGCATGGCTGAACGTGCGATCCGATCTTCCTGCCGACCTCTCCCGGCTGCTAGGCTCCGCCGGGGAGGCGGTGCTGTTCGATGACCTCATGGACCGGGCGACCGGCAGCGACCGGCAGCGGCGGGAACGCCTGGTCCGCTTCCTCGTCGCAAAGGGGGTGCGATCGGTCGTGGCCCCCGCCGAGGAACTGGAGCGGCTGCGACCGCTCTTCTCGACGCCGCCGAGCACGCCGGTGTTCTTCGATGAAGAGTGGCGGCCGCTCCACCTGCCGCCGGTGCCGGCGCTGATTATCCGCCCACCGACGGCGGTCCTCGCGACCATCTTGCGTTCGGTCGGGTGCGCGACAGACCTGGACGCCCCGCGCATACTCTGGCTCCCTGCGGACACACGCGACCCGGAGAAACCGCACTGTATGCTCGCCCAAACTATCCGCTGGACGAGCTACCCCATCGAGGAGTTCTGCACGAGGGTCGGAGTATGAGCGTCATCACAGAAGCCTACGCGGTGCCGAGCCGCCTGATCGGCGTCTACCGGTTCCTCCTACGGACCAAAGGGCGGAGCGAGACCAGCGATGTCATCGAGAGGACGCTCTCCCCCGAGTCGCTAGTCCGCACCGACGATGGGGAGGGACAGTCCGAGCGGGAGGGCGGCGGGAGGGACATGGTCCGCAAGACCGTCAACGAGTGCGTCGCGATGGGACTCCTCACCGAATCGGACGGGCAGGTCCGGCTCAACCCGGCACTCCCAGACTCGGCCCGTAACCCGGCGACAGCCGAGGCGATGCTTCCGGTCACGCTCGCGCGGCTCTTCTTCGTGACCGAGCGGGATGCGAACCACGACCTGGGTCGGCAGATCGCCTGGTACCTCGCCCAGGATGCCTTGCGATGCTCCCGGCACCTGGCCCGAGGTCGAGAAGGCTGTCTCTGAGAGGTTCGGCGAAGACCGGCTCGGCCTGACGAACAACGCCCGCTACGGCAACTTCGAGGACTGGGTCTGCTTTCTGAGGTTCGGATGGATGCACGTGCGGGGCGGGAAGAGCGTCCTCACACCAGACCCTACCGCCCACCTCAAGCTCCGGCTCTCGGAGGTCATGCCCGGGAAGCCGAAAACCCGACACCCTCTGCCGGACGTCATGAGCCGTCTGACCCAGGTCTGCCCGGTCTTCGAGGGCGGGTTTTTGCGGGCCGACATCGATCGGGTGCTCGCCCGTGAGCCAGGCCGTCTCTCCAGTACGACCGCCCTCGCCTGGCTCCGGCTGCGGGACGAAGGCGTGGTGGAACTCGCGCAGGACTCGGACGCGACGACACTGCTGCTGCCGGACGGTGACCGCGTCGAACCCGTGTCGCACGTCATCCTGCTACGGGCTGTGTAGGGGGAAAGGGACGATGCCGTTTCAGCAATTCGTCTGTTGGGAACCGGCCTGGGCCGAGAGGGTGATGAACACCGAGGCGCTTCAGCCGCCGACCCACGTGTTCCTCGCGGTCCACCATCCGGTGAAGATGTTCCGCACCACGCTCACCGCCCTCTACAAGGGCCAGTCGGTGGAGCGCGCGGCGGCGCTTTACAGCGAGCGGCAGTTCCTGGAAGAACTCCTCCGGCCCAAGGACTTCGCCTTCGTCCCCGTGCTGGGGAACGCCGGAACGGGCAAGTCCCACCTGGTCCGCTGGCTCGCGGTCAACATCCCGCCGTCACCGAACCGCCATGTTCTCCTCGTGCCGAAGGTCGATACGAACCTCTGGGATGTCCTCGACCGGGTGCTGAAGCTCCCCGGCGTGAAAGATGACTCACGATTCAACGACTACCGCTCGCGGCTGCGGCGTGCGACGAGCGAACTACGTTCGGAGAAGGAGGCCCGCGAGAAGCTGCTCAACAACCTGGCTGTCGCCTGTGGCCCGAACGGCCCGCACAAGATGCAAGGACTGACTGAGGTGCAGGCGGACCTGGCCCAGCAGCTGCCGAACCTGCTCTACGATCCGTTCTTCCGCGAGGCGCTTCTCCATGACGGGGGCGTGATCGACCGGTTGGTCCAGCATACCATCGGCAAGTCCGCCGCCGTCGAGCGACTGGAGGAGAAGCGCGGCTTCAAGGAGGAGGACCTGCCGCTGCGGGTGAGCGACATCAAGCGGGCGAGTCTGAAGGCCCGCTCGTTCTTTAGCCAACTCGTCGGGGACACCACGAAGACCCTGCATGCCGAGGTGGTGAACTGGCTCAACCTCCACCTGAGTACCGCCGTCACCGAACTCCTGGAATTCCGCGGCGACGCGCTCCTCAGACTCATGCTCGAAGTGCGTGAGGCACTGGCCGCTCAGGGCACCGAACTCATCCTGCTCATCGAGGACTTCGCCAAGCTCCAGGGGATCGACATGCAACTCCTGGAGGCGATCATCGCCCGCCCGCACCAGGAGGGACGCCCGCGGCTGTGTCCGATGCGGACCGTGCTCGCCTGTACGAAGGGCTACTTCGGGACGCTATACGACACGGTCCAGACCCGGGTCGATTTCTGCGTGACGCTCGACCCGCCCGGCGATAGCGGGGACGTGATAACGGAGGCCGAGATCGAGCGGTTCGTGGCCCGCTACCTGAACGCGGCGCGACTCCCGGAGACCGACCTCACCCAGTGGCTGGAATCATCTCACTCGACCGGAAACAACGCCGCAGAACCGCCACCGATCGCCTGCTCGGGCTGCGAGCACCGGGCCAAGTGCCACGAGGCGTTCGGCGAACGAGGTGGGATTGGGCTCTACCCCTTCAACCCGATTGCGGTGCGGCGGATGGTCGAGCGGGCCAGCCCGGAAGGGTTCAACCCCCGGTTCGTCATCAAAGATGTCCTGAAGGCCGTGCTGGCCACTTACGTCGATGACCTGCGCGCGGGCCAGTTCCCGCCTCCGGCCCTCCTCGACCATTTCAAGAACCCCAGGCTGAGTCCGAGCGCTGAAGGATGACCTGAAGCGGCGCGACCCGAACCCGGCGACCCGTGAGCGCCGTCTCACGCTTATCGACCTCTGGACCACGAGCGAACGCGTCATCGACCTGCACCCCGGAGTACATGAGGCGTTCGGTCTGCCGCTCATCGGTGCCGCTCCGCCGCAGCCTGTGCCGCCAACGCCGAAGCCAACCCCGGATCGGCCGGCACCAGAACAGAATCGCCCTGTGCCGACGCAGAGCTTGCCCGAGAAGCTGGAGACCCAACTCCGTCAACTCGTCGAGTGGCAGAACGGCGTGGTCGCTGGCCCCAGAACCTGGTCAACGCCTCTGCGTGAGGCCGTCTTCGACGCGGTCAAGTCGCGAATCAACTGGGACGCTGAGATCCTCGTCGAAGGGTCACTTCAGCGGCCCCACAGAACCGAAGAAGCCGTTCCGGCAGAGAAGCTCAACTTCGAGCGGCAGAGTACGCAGCGGCACACAGGCCATCGTGCAGCTCACCATCCCGACAGACCAGAAGTCCTTCACCGACGCGGCCCTCGCCCTCCAGGGGATGCTGCTCTTCGTCCACCACGGCAGCTGGCGGTTCCAGTACGGCGGCCAGTCCGGGAGTTACTACCTGCGGAAATACGCCCAGCAACTCGATGGCTGGGCGCAGACCGTCCTCGACCAACTCCGCCGGCCGACGAAGGCTGGGGTGAGCGTGGAACCCGGCGCCGGCCGCGGCGGAATTCCTCGCGCTGGCGGCCCGCATGGCGAATCGACCGCCTAGCGAGCAAGACCTCGACGGACGACCAGTTGAGCGCACTCTTCGAGAGAATCGAGAGCATCGAGTGTGACCACCGTTCCGCGTCCTGGAAGGAGCTTTTCAAGGTGTTCCAGGCGAACCATCAAGGGCTGAAAGATATTCTCCGGTTTCACATCGGCTGCACCAAAGGGGGCATCCCAAAGTGCAGGTCATCGACGTGACCCAAATCCTTGAACCTCTCCGTGCGCTGCGGAAGGACTGGCGACCGAAGGAGACCATTCCTGAAGACATGTGGGACATGTACGCTCCGATTCGGAAGGCGAGAGAGAAGGTCGATTCTCTCGCTCACCAAGGCGGTCAGGAGGAACGAGAGCGACACGTTGTGTGGCTCGCCCGAGTGCGGGAGGTGATCGGAGCCGACACCACCCGCGACGATCTAGTCGCAATGGTCCGAGAAATCATGCAGGCGGCGCGGGACGAAGGCGTGTTCGCGGGCGTCAGCCGAGAACGGCTTGAACTGGCGCTCGACGCGTTCGCCAGGGTCAGGCTCGACCAGTGTCTCGAAGCCGTCGGGCGGATGCGTGCAGAGACCGACCCTGCCGCCCTCCTCGTCGAACTCGGCCGTGACTACGGCGAGTTGATGGCGACGGCGGAGGATTTCATGACCCTGACATCGCAGTTCCTGGAGGGCTCCCGCAAGCGGGTCGCAACGGAGATCACGCAGCTTGAAGGCGCAGGAGAGCTAAAAGAGGCACAGCAGGCCATCGCCCAGAGCCTAGACCAGCTACAGGCTCTTGCGGATGAACTCGCGGCCAGCGGCTCCGCAGGAGGTGATGCGTGATCCTTGACCAGTGCCGGAACGTGAGCGAGCAAATCGCCGAGAAGAAGCAACTGAGGCTGAACGTCGAGCAGCTCAAGCGGTTTCAGAAAGTGCGCGACCAGTTCGCCCATCAGGTCAGCCGATTTGCTCCTCTCCTCGCTGTCTTGCGGACGCTCAGTGCCGCAAGGCTCGCCCGCATTGACATGGGCCAAGACGCCCGGCGGCTTGTCGCTCAGGTCTCCGCAGTCCGCGGGCAGTTTCGCGCCAAGGCCGAGTCGCTCATCGACGAGCGGACGTTTGCCGCCACCCAGTTCGGCGAGTCGGTCGCTGGCATCGCGGACCGGCTGGAGACCGAACTTCAGGCCGCCTGGCTGAAATACACCGAGAGAAGTATCCCCGGCACGAACCGTGAGGTGCTCGATGTCCTCGCCACGGCGTTCCCTCGGGAGGTGCGCCTGCTCCGACAGCGAGCAGAGCAACTCGGCCTGACCCGCCTCACACTACCGAAGAGTGCAGAAGAACTCCGGGAATTCGACGCCGAAGTGGGCGAACTGCAGCGGGCCTGGAGCCAGCTGGGCGGCGGTGACGTGCCGGCGGCCGTGGTCGCCTTCCTCAAGGCGGCGGCGGCTCCGGCGGGGGCACAACTCGACCTCCTCACCGACGAGGTACATCGTTGGCTCACCCAGCACGGCATCGCGCGCTCGTTCTCCATCAGGGTCGCGAGCCTCGGCCTGTAGAAGGGAGTGGTTCATGAGTCAGGCGCGCGACGCGGTCGTCCGCGAGATCCTGGACCGGCTGGAGCAGGAGGAGGAGAAACTCCTCTCCTGGGGCGTTGTGGACGGTGCCTTCAGCGCGGCGGAAATCGAGGAAATCGCGCAGCAGGTCATCAATGAACGCGGCGTGGACTTCACCGCGGAGGAACTGCGCCAGGACCTCCTCGACCGGCGGCTCCTCTTCACGTTCCGCATGAACCTGTCCGACGCCTTCCGGACACGCATGGCCGAGGCAGTCCGGCTCTTCGCCCGGCTGCGGCAGCTGTTCCCGAATCGCCCCTGGCAACTCGCCCCGACCCTCGTAGCGGACTACCGCTTTGCCCGGCGACCCCGCCGCTACCCGCGCCGGGAGATCGATCCGGCCAAGGTACTCGAACGCCTGGGCACCGAGCTACGCCTCTCCCCGCTCCGCCGCCAGGCGATCGTGTGCCTCCTGCGGGACGGGGAACCCGAGCCACTTCGCCTCGCCGAGTTCCAGTACCAGGCGACACGGAGGATGCTCCTAGACCTGGAGGCGCGGGCGAGCCGAGGCCTCATCATCGGAGCCGGGACCGGCACGGGTAAGACGCTGGCCTTCTACCTGCCGGCGCTCACCCACCTAGCCGGCCTGGTCGAACAGTCCTCCCACTGGACGAAGGCGATCGCGATCTACCCCCGCAACGAGTTGCTCAAGGACCAGTTCTCGGAGACCTACGCGGAGGCACGGCGCCTCGACGCCCTGCTCCTGCGGCAGGCCGGGCGGAAACTCACGATTGGTGCCTTCTTCGGGCCGACACCGCGGGACGCCCGGGAACTCGCGCGCTTCCAGAGCTGGGGCGCGCCCGCGCCGGCGGCTACGTCTGTCCGTTCCTCCGCTGCCCCCGGTGCGACGGCGATCTCCTGTGGCGGATCGCCGATGCCGACAGTGGCGTCGAGGCCCTCCACTGCGCCTCGCCTGCTTGTGGCGCGACCGTCTCCGGTGACGAAGTGCTCCTGACCCGCGCCCGCATGGCCAAGACCCCTCCCGACGTGCTTTTCACGACGACGGAGATGCTCAACCGCCAGATGAGCAACAGCCAGTACGGCCACATCTTCGGCCTCGGCCCATCGATCCGCCGGCCGCAAATCATGCTCCTCGACGAGGTGCATACCTACTCGGGCACCTCGGGCGCTCAGGTGGCGCTCCTGCTGCGCCGCTGGCAGCACGCCGTCGGGTCGAAAGTCCAGTTCACCGGCCTCTCCGCGACCCTCCGCACCGCGGCGGAGTTCTTCGGTCAACTCGTGGGCCTGCGACCGGGAACGGTCGAGGAGGTGTCCCCCAAGGACATCGAACTCGACCCGATCCCAGAGAGTGTCGAGTACGTGCTCGCCCTGCGCGGCGATCCGGCTGCGGGGACGAGTCTCCTCTCGACCAGCATCCAAACGGCGATGCTGTTGCGCCGCATCCTCGACCCCGCCAACACTTCCCCGAGCGCAGGGCCTTTACGGGAAGCGCGTCTTCCTCTTCACCGATGACTTGGATGTCACTAACCGCCTCTACAACAATCTCCAGGACGCCGAAGGACTGGACAGCTGGGGCCGGCCCCAAGCGGGCGGGACAGTACTCGCCTCGCTCCGTTCGACCGTGCAACCCGACAACAACCTGCGCCATCTCCTCGGCCAGTCGTGGCAGCTCTGCGAAGACATCGGCCACCCGTTCGGGCTGGCCCAACCTCTGCGCATCAGTCGTACCAGCTCGCAGGACGTCGGCGTCGAGCAAGGAAGCGACGTCGTCGTCGCCACCGCAGCCCTGGAGGTCGGCTACAACGATCCCGAGGTGGGCGGGGTGATGCAGCACAAGGCTCCCCGGGACTGGGCCGCCTTCATTCAACGCAAGGGTCGCGCCGGGCGGCCGAGGCCAATGCGCCCGTGGACGGCGGTCGTCCTCTCCGACTACGGCCGCGACCGCCTCGCCTACCAAGCCTACGACCAGCTCTTCGACCCGCAGCTGCCGCTGCGCTCACTCCCGGTCGGCAACCGCTACGTGCTGCGAATGCAGGCAGCCTTTACCCTCATGGACTGGGTGGCGCGGGAACTCCCGCCCAACCTGCCGCCGGAGAGCGTCTGGAAGGATTTCAGTGCCCCCGCCGAAGGCACCGGCTGGTGGGCGGACAATGGCCGTCGCAGGCAAGAGGCGGAACGGCAGATCCTGGCCGAGGTCCTCGACGGTGACGAAGCGCGGTGTCGTTCCCTGGAGCGATACCTCCGGGCCGCCCTGGCACTTTCCGCCGAGGACACGCAAGCCGTCCTCTGGGACCCGCCCCGGCCGGTAATGACGGCGGTTATCCCGACCCTGCTGCGGCGGCTCGAATCCGGCTGGCGGCGCATGCCTGCGCATCCCGATGAGACTACGCCGCGATTATCTGGTGAAGGACCACCCGCTCCCGGACTTCATCCCGCAGCAACTCTTCGGCGACCTCAACCTCCCCGAGGTGGAGATCATCATCGACCCGCAGCAGCAGGGGCAGGCACGGGAGTCGTTCTTCCTGTCCATCGTGCAGGCCCTGCGCACCCTCGCCCCAGGCCGGGTGACGCGCCGGTTCGGCTACCGCCACGCATTCGCCCACCACTGGATGCCGCCGCAGAGCCTCCAGACGCCGCTGCAGGCAATCCCGGTCGAGGTGTTCTGCGAGGAGTTCGAGGAGGCAGGCAGTTTCCAGGTCCGTGAGGGCGGGGCAGTCCGACAGGTGCGCTGTGTCCGTCCCTGGAAGATTCACCCGCGCCAGCCTCCGGGAAACGTCGCCATCACCTCGAACGCCCAGCTTGAGTGGCGCAGCCAACTCGCCCCCGCCCGCGAGGACGACCGGCTGCGATTCGAGCCGCCCAGAGGCTCGGCGTGGGAGTCCGTCATTGGCGAGATCCGTTTCTACACCCACAACGGCGCAACCATGTCGAGGTCCGGCGCTTCGCTGTCGCCTCGCACGCGAACATCTCCTTCCGCAACGGCAACCAGGCTGACCTCACGATCCGCTTCGTCGAGCAGGCGACGGGCGAACCCGCTGCCGTTGGCTTCACCCAGCAGTCGGACGGGATCGTCTTCCGCTTCGCGATCCCCGCCGACCTCGGCCTCTCCCCGACCCACCCCAACCGCCGGAAGGTGCGGGCCTTTCGCGCGGCGTACTTCCGGCAACGGGTGCAGAGCGACACCACCCTGGACGCCTTCGCCAACGCCTTCCAGCGCGATTGGCTCGCGCAGATCTACCTCTCGGCGCTGGTGGCGCGGGCAGTAGGTGATGAGGTCGCGGTCGAGGAAGCCCAGCGCCGACTGCACGCGGGCGACATCGGCGGCACCCTCGCGGATGTCCTGGGCGTCATCTTCCAGGCGATCGACCTCCCGGGCGGAGGCCAGGTGCGCCAGAAGGTCCACGACACATTCCTCGCTCTCTGCCGGACGCCGGCCGTGACCGGTGCCCTCGGGTCCATCGCTCCTGTCTTGTGGCAGCCGCCGGACGATGGCTGGCGGAGGTGGGCCGAGGGCGCTACAAGGCAACGCTCGGCGGTGCCCTCCTCGAAGCGTGCCAGCAGTCCTGTCCGCAGATGGAGGCCGGCGACCTTTACCTCGACATCGATCCCGGTCCCCGTCCCCTGGGATCGCCGCCCGTGCCCGATGGATGCGAGGAGGTGTGGATCACCGAGGCGACCATCGGTGGCGGCGGCGTGGTCGAGGAGATCCTCCGGACCTTCGCCGCCGATCCGCGGCGGTTTTTCCGGATCGCGGAGAGCGCGTTGGCAGCGACTGACTTCGAGATCGTTGATCGGGAACTCACCCGACTCCTGGCTCTCACCGCCACCGACGCCGAACTCAACGTCGCCCTGGATGCCGTGCGCTCGGCGTCGGATCACGCAGGTCTCGCTGTCGCCACGCTCACCCTCCGCAGACTCCTCGCGCCGGGGAATCGTGGTGAACCATCCGGTCATGAGCGCAGTCCACACCCGCATCCTCCGCCCGGGCAGTTCCCCGGCCACCGACGTCCTGCTCCGCAGGCTCGTCCAGGACTGGAATGCGGCCGAGGACCGCTTGGGCATCGAGATAGACCCCCGTGTGTACGCCTACGTAGCCGCACAGTTGCCAGCAGTCCAGGCAGACCTGGCGCTGGTGGGCGGCGTTCCTGCCCACGACCCATTCTGGCGGTTCCAGACCGTTTACGGGCTCCTCTGGCCCCGCGGCTGCCTGGTCCGCGCACAGGGCCTGTCGTTCTATAATCCGTTCGCCGAGGCCCCGCTACCGGACCGCGATCTCTTGCTTGACCTGCTGCGGGCGGGCGAGACCACGGTGGCACTCGCTGCGGGCTGGGAAGCCGCCGTAGCACAGGTGCTTACTGACCGCGGGGCCGTCTGTCTCACCACGGTGCCCGCCGACCGCGGGACGCTCAAGGAGGCGCTCCTCCGCCTCGCGGCGGAGCCCATCGAGGTGAACTTCCTCCACCTGCATCCAAATGTGGTGAGCGTCGCCCACGATCCGGCGCAGGTCGCCATCACCCTCGACCTCCGGGAGGTGATGCCATGACCACGGCACGGAGCCGCATCATCCACACGCGGGCCAGTGCGCGGCAGGCTGCCTGACCTGCTCCAAGTTGTGTTCACCGCAGAGTTGCTCTGCCCAAGCGGCTGTCTCTGGCTCGTTTCCCCGTGGGTCTCGGATATCCCCGTGATCGACAACCGGTCCAACGGATTCCTGTCCCTGGAGCCAAGCTGGGCGAGATGCAGGTCGGCTTGAGCCAGGTGCTGGGCAAGCTCCTGGAGCTTGGGACCACGGTGCATATCGCAACCCGGCCCGACGACCATAACGACGCATTCCTCGACCGCATGCGGCGCATTGCCGAGCCAGAGGGGTTCCCGCTACGGCTGCACTCCGCCCAGGAACTCCACGAGAAGGGGATCCTCGGCGACGGTTTCTACCTCTCGGGATCCATGAACTTCACCTTCAGCGGCATCTCGCTGAACGAGGAGGCGATCCACTATAGCGTGGACCCCCCATTCGTCGCCGAGAACCGCATCCTCTTCGCCAACCGCTGGGGAGGGGAAGTCCGATGAGCGACCCGCTAGCGCCCAGAGATCCAGGCTTTCCTGGGGCGATTCTTCGCCGCCCCTAACCAACTACGGCAGGACAGCAAGCCGGAGATCCGCATCTGGGCTGAGCGACTCACCCGCGCCGAGTCCATCCCGACCGTGTTACCTTGCTGGCGGGAGGGCAAGGTGGTGGACTGGTATGGGCTTGCTTTCGACGACCGGCAGCTGACCGCGCTCGGTGAGAGCCTGACGGCGTTCGTCGGTCCCACCTACACGACCTTCCGGGGGCAGGTGGCGCGGCTCGACCTCAGCGACCCCATCGACCAGGCGGTGCAGGATCTCACGGCCGGGCGGGCCTACAAGTTCCGCGGCGGGGACCCGGTTGAGATCTGGCGAGCGGTTGAGCGGATGCGCAAGGTCTGGGAACGGCGCGGAGCCACGCGAGCGGGCGACACCGGCCCCTGTCGGCCGGGTGCTGCGCGACTTCTACATGGCGCTGCACGCGGGGGACATCGTAGCCGCCGAGGAGTGCCTGACTCGGCTGCGTGAACACTACCACCTCGACGGCGTGAACCTGCTCTACCTTCGGGTGCAGCTGCTCGCGGCCTTTCGCCGTTGGGCCGACCTGCTCGCGCTCCCCGAACTCCCCGATCTGTTGCGACTCCGCCGGCCTGCCGCGGTCACAGAGGCCCTGCTGCGAGCGGTCTACCACACGCACCTGGCCCGCTTCGAGGATCCGCCCGACCCGCCAGGGGCAGTGGCGGCGTTCCGCACCGATGTTGTCGGTCGCTTCGGCTTCCTCCTGGCATCCCGTGCCGGAATGCATTCGCCAGAAACGGTGAAGGCATTCATGCTCCTGTCGGTCGGCCAGGATCCTCCCGACCTGCTCCTCCGCGACGAACTCCTCACACTCGCGGATCTCGGCTCCGAGGACCGGGAATATCTCAAACAGATCGGGGCGCTGGCTGGCCCCGCACCCGCCCCCATGGTCGAGGGCGACGTACTCGCCCTCGCAGGCGAGGCAGCGCTACGAAGCAACTTCGACCGCGCATTCGCGCTGGCCAAGGCTGCTCCCCCGTCGGCCCTGCAAGCCCGCCTACTCTGTGAATGTGCCTTTGAACTGGGGACACTGGATGCGAAGGCAGCGGCCGTCGCGGCCGTGAACGGCCTGGGCGAGGCGGAAAGAGATGCCTTTCTCACCAGGCGGGTGAATCAACAACTCTGGGACAACGTGCAGGAGGATGCGTCGGGCCAAACCACCGAGGAGGGTGAATCCCAGCCCGTGCCGGTAGACTGGACTTCCTGGCTCGATCACCTCGACCGCCACGGAGGACGAAATGGCTCGCACGAGATCGCCCGTCGTGCCGCGGATGAATGGTCGGTCGCCAAGTTCCTTGCACAGCCGGAGGCCGCGGGCCAACTCGCGGCCAAACTCGGGGAGGCGCGGTCCCAGGCCGCCGAGCACGTGCTGCGTGAGTGCCTTCCCCATCTGCTTGCCTTCTTCCAGAAGGATTCGGCCTGGCCCAACCCCGCGCTGAAGGCCGTATACCGCCATCTCCTCGACCTCCTCTTCTTTAGCACTGAGGGAGGCCGTGCCGACCTCGTCGTGTGGAACGAACTGCTCGACGCTGCACTCACGCTCGGCACGGCCGCCCAAGGTGAGTACGGCGAAATCGTAACCTACCTGAAGGAGCTGTGGGCGAGGTTCGCCGCTCCGGTGACGCTTGACTGGGCGATCGACGCACTGGCGCTGCTCGTCTCTCATCCTTGCGCCGACACGATGGCGCGGCGTTCGTTCTTCGTCGCGCTCCTTGATCGCGTGACGACCTTCATGCGGTATGTCGAACCGGAACAATGGGAGTTGCTGCGGCTCTCGGCCGCGGACCTGGGTGAGACGGACCTCCTCGGTCAATACCTGCCGGCCGCCGCTCCAGCCGAAGCGGTTCAGGCCGGTGACATGCTCGCCGCCCTGAATACCATGTCAGTTGCGGTATACACACTCACCGAGAGCGCGGGCAAGCAATTCAAGACCGTCCTGGAATCGCGGGCTCCGGGCGTGCGGGTGAACCTCTGCCATGACCTTGTGGCGACCAGCCGGCTCAAGCAGCTTGCTCGGCAGGCCGACCTCTTCCTCGTCGCGATCGGCAGCGCGAAACACGCCGCGACGGCCTGCATTGCCGCGAACCGGCCCGAAGACAGGCCGACGCTTCGCCCGAGTGGCAAGGGAGCAGCGAGCCTGCTGCGTGCCGTCCGTGAGCATCTGAGGGTACGCTGAGTCTCTGCTTCAAGATGGGAAGTGTTCCATGCGGTTGAAGCGACTGCTGTACCGGTACGACGGCGTCACTGCTGGCGAGAAACTCTACCTCCATCTGCGCTCCGAATTCATCGACACGCAGGCCTGGGAAGAAGCGCGGGAAACGCTTAAAGCGACCGGCCGAGCGTTAGAACTTATCGATCTCTTCCAGCAGATTGCAGCGGTGAACCTCACCGGTCGGTTGGTCGTCGCGGGGTCGTCGTTCGCTGATCGGAACCCGGTGAGCGATCCGTTGTTCCAACAAGCCTATGAGGACTTCATCCAGGACACGATCGGACAGAGGGGGGAGCGAGTTAACCGCGTCTACCGTCTGGCAGAACAAGCCGTCGTTGTCGCGCGGCGGCCCGCGTCTGATGGTCTCCTCAACCGGTTCGAGAGGTGGGCTCAGCGTCAGCACCCGCACTGCTACATGTGTCAGGCCGCGTTGGATTTCACCCGAACGCACCAACGCTTCACATATACGTGCGAACACGTCTGGCCACGAATGTACGGCGGGGACAGCATCGAAGACAACTTCCTGCCCTGCTGCGCCGACTGCAATTCACGGATCAAACGGGACTTCGCCAGCTGGTCACAGGTGAACGTGCAGGCGCTCGTCCTGGGCGTTGGACCGAAGGCAAACAACCTCCGGGAGATCGACAATATCTACAAATTCGCCATGCACTATCGGGCCGCACAGACGTACGCCGCCTTGCATAACAAGACTCTCAAAACGGCCTTCATGGAGATTGGTCCCTGGACTGACGTCCGGATTGTAACCCAGCACGATGCTGGCGATTTCTTCAACCTCGAAAACCACGACGAACAAGTACCATTGGTCTGAAGGAGCAAACCCCATGCCTGAGTCGATCATCTATCCGTGCATCGTTCACTCTCAACGTGCGGGGGAACAGAGCCCTGAATTCTGCGCCTTCGCCGCGCACGTCGGCGACATCCTCAAGTGGGCAGACATCAAGAGGCTCACCGATCAACCCGGTGCCCCGCAGCGGGCGGTGAACAAGTCGAAGCTGCTTGCGGTGCGCCGATTCCTCGAACTCGACCCACGGAACACGATTCCCAGCGGCATCATCGTGAACTTGAACCTCCCACCGGAGGCGTTCAAGCCGGTGGGGAAGAAGGCTCCACCTGAACTCCAGTTACTCACAATCACGTATGAAGAGGGCAAGAAGCCAGGGTTCATTGTCGATGGACAGCACAGGGTTCTCGGCATGACCGAACTCGATCCGAACCTGCGGGTGAACGTCATCGCCCTGCTCGGCGCGAATGACATGGAGATCGCGTTCCAGTTCCTGGTGATAAACAACAAGGCTTCCAAGGTCTCGACCGACCACATCCGTGCGCTTGCCCTCGACTACAAGAAGGAGGATCTCGATGATCGCCTGCGCAAAGTCCGGCTGAACCTCGATCCACGCTACGAGTACGTCGGCTTCGCTGACAATGACGAGGCCAGTCCGTTCCGCGGGTTCATCGACTGGCCGTCAAACCGCACTGATCAGAAAGTGGTGAAGCCTGCGGCCATCGAAGCCGCGGTTGCCGACATTCAGCGGCGGAAGGTTCGTGAATTCAACGACGAGGAAACGGTCGTCACGTACTTCTTCACGATCTGGGACACGGTTCGTCTGAAGTGGCCGGAGCCGTGGACGCCAGATACGAAGTCGCGGCTCTTGAGCAAGGTGGGAATCGTCTGCATGTCCGCCTACCTCACCGACGCTCTGGTGTCCGCGTACGACTGGGGCGAACTCGATATCGCCGATCCGGATGCTGTGCGGAAACGGGTCAATCAACTGCTCACTTTCCAGGAGGAGCAGTTCTGGACCGTCGGTTGGACAGCGAGCAGCCTCGACACGCGTGTTGGTCGAGATCTCGTTATGGAGGCCCTGTCGCTCGTCGCGAGGAACAAGCGTGCGGAAATCCCTTGGTATGAAGGAATGGGCCTGATCGACGTGAATCAACTCGACCATCTTGCCGACGAAGAGCCTACGTCCAATTGAGCCTTCGCCTGTGGGTCAGCGTTCGTACTCCGCAGGATCCGTAAGTCCGCATTTCTTGAAGGCCTCCTGGCGGTCGATGCATGTTCCGCACTGCCCGCAGTGTTTCTCTCCACCCTTGTAGCAGGACCAAGTCAACTCAAACGGTACGCCCAATTCAACCCCTCGCCGCACGATGTCGCCCTTGCCCCAAGTGACAAATGGGGCGAGTACGGAGATATTCCGCTCGTCGCACTGGCGTGCCGCACCATCCATCGCTTCGGCGAAGCCAGGCGAGCAGTCAGGGTAGTTAGTCCGCGGGCCAGAGTGAGCGCCGAAGGCCACCGCGTCGAACGAGAGGCTCACCGCCCAAGCGATCCCCACGGACAGGAGGATCATGTTCCGGTTTGGCACGGTCGTGAGCGGGATGGTGGACTGTGCATATGGCCTTTCCGGCACATCCACCGAAAGATTCGTCAAGCTGTTCTGTCCGAAGAAACTCACGAGTGAGGTAAGGTCGAGGACGCTCTGATCGACGCCGATTCGGCGACAGACGGCCGTGGCGGCACCTAACTCGCGGTGCAGGTGTCGCTGACCGTAGTTGACCGACAAGGCCTTCAACTCGTACCCGGCGTTACGAAGGTGGTAGAGCAGGGTCGTCGAGTCAAGGCCGCCCGAATAAATCACGATCGCCTTTTCGTTCATTCACTCTTTTCCTTTTGCTCAACGTCCTCATCAGGCGAACATGGGCTGCCCTCCATCCCGCAAGAGTAGCCGATCGCGGGTCAATATGCCAGAGTAGGCACGCCACGGGGTCCGGGTGCCGATACCGCCTCCGGAACAGCCTTGACAGGGATTCCTTGACAAAGCAATCCTTCTCGATGTCGCCTCGCGCAGGCCCCGCGCGGAAATGCGCCGCCGCGCGGATGACGGTCGTCTAACACCAGGCCACGCTTCTCGCTACTGGTAGCGCTAGCCGTTGATATCGCGTTCGATTTGCCGCAGCACTTCGAGCAGGTGCTCAAAGGCAGGCGGTTCGCCGAAGATCATTTCCTGCATCTTTCGGTAGTCCTGCTCCAACTCCGGCAGGCGGGCGTCCGGAGGCACGATTCGCAGCGTGCCCGGCTTGGCATCGGCGTACCGCGCCCAGGCCGCGGGGAAGAATACTTCCTTGTGCCGGGCGACCTTCAGCAACAGGTCGGTGTCCTTGATAGCGGCCTTTCCCAACTCGTGCTCGTACAACCGCACCACGTCGTAGTAATGCCGCGACTGCCGATCCCGGAACTTCTTGTCCGCCGGGGCGTGGTGCCACATGTGCAGCACCGTTGCCTTCTCCCAGAACGTCCGCTCGGCGGCCAGGACGTGAACTTTGCACGCCGGTTCCTTGAACACATCGGGGAAATCCGCCGCCGCGTAAGGCGTGACCGTCGCCTCGACTGCCGGCCAGTGGTCCGACCGCGCCCCAATCTCCAGCCGCACGACCGGCCGGATATAGGCCGGCTCATCGGCGGAGCGAGACCGCATGGCCGCCGGGTAGCGGAACAGCAGTGTCTGACCGTCCGGGTCATCTTCGGCCAGTTCCACACCCCACGTCGTCGAGGGCGGTTCACCCAGGGCATCGCGGAACACGACCGTAAGTTGGGGCAGGAACCGTTCGCGGATGACCCGCTGGCAAGTTTCGGTCAGCGCTTCAAGGCCGTGCTTGCGTTGTTTTCCCGTAGTAGCGTTAAGCGGGTCGCTTTCACCGCCGAAGCCCAACCCGGCCCGGTCGAATGACAGGTCCACATCTTCCGAAAACCGTTCGATGACCCCGAACACCTTGGACAGCGAGGTGCCGCCCTTGAAGAGCAAGCCTGCGGGCGGGTTGGGCAGGGTGAAGAGCCGCTTGAGCGTCCAGCAGACCCAGAAGTCCTTCTCGATGATTTCAGTGTTCAGCCCGCGCCGATCAGCAGTCGCCGCGAACAGGTCCGTTCGGTCGCTGGCCGGCAGTCGGGCAACGTCATCCATGACTCACCGCCTCCACTTGCTCCCCGGCGATCTTCCGCACCGCATCCGCGATCCAGTCGGTCGTATAACGGGCATCCTGCAACAACCGGGACCGATTCCTGGGCGACAGGGCCTTGCGGATTCGGCTGACGACGGTTGAATCGACCGCGTCCTTGCCGAGATGCCGCAGCGCCTGCAACACCGTCGCGCTGGTTCGGTTGCCGACCGGCAGTTCTTTGGGAGACACGTGCTTGACCACGACGACGACGTTGCCGACCCGCACCCGGCGGCTTCGGCCGTCGGTAAGGTACACTGGCTTCGCAGGAACCTGCGTTGAAAGCCCGAGGCGGTTCGCGGCCGTCGCTCCCGAGGGAGCGATCCGGCTTCCGGTCTGGCGGGCAAGCGCATCCGCGATCTCATCGACATCTGGGGGAATGGCGATCCCCAGCCGCTTGTTGATCTTCGGGTAGCAGTAGAGGCCGCGGCCGAGCCGCTGCACCGTCCCCGCCCTGGCAAGCCGCGACAGGGCCTGATCGACCGCCTCGCGGCTCCCGATGTCCAGAAAGTCTTTTGGTGTGAATACCTTACCCCGCCCCTGGCGGTGCAGTCGATCAACGATTGTGTCCTGAATACTCGCGTCCATAGGCTCATCTCCTGTCAGAAAAGTGTACCTCTTTTCCTGACAGAAGGCAAGACATGAATTCATGATTTCTGATGGTGCTTATTTGAAACAAGTTGCTATTCGGCCAATACTTGCGGAAATCTCCTGTCAGAAAATCGACCACGTTTTTCTGACAGTTTCCATTCCGGACGGATGCCGGTTCAGCATGGACGCAACCAGTGTCCCGTGCTTGTCCAGACGCCGGCATCGTAGAACGGACCCTCGGGCCATTCGCCAGCGAGGCGGAGTGAGCGGCGCAAGCGGCGATGAGTCTACCCATCCCGAAGCAAGAGAAAGCGTCAACTCTCGGACCCCGCCGACGCGCGTCTGAAGCAAGCGGTCCCAGCTGTCGAGGCAGCGGGTTTGGAAGTCTTTACGCCTGGCTGGCTCTGCCTGCTCGTAAAGAGGCTGGAGCAACGGCGGGATCAGAGTGATATTGTGGGCTGAACCTTCCCGGTGGTCCTCCGTCCCCTCAGCAAGCGGGCCGGCGAACACCGGACGGAGGCGGCCAGCTAGCATGAGGTGTCAGGCTGGTGCATGTTGAGGTCGAACTCGGCCACCTCGTGAAGGAGATCGTCCCCGAGAGGGGCATCCTCCCCAGGATCAGCCGAGGCATAGGGCAGTCCGGAACGAGAGGCGACCTCTCGTTGCAACCGCGCCTCGTAATTCCTCCCGGAAGGCGATTTTCGTTGCGGATCGAGGGATTTCATTGCATACAGACGCATCTGTCATTGCAGAGCGGGCCGCGCGGTGGCGATAATGCACATTAGGTTCGGTCCCACGCACGCCCCTAACCCGGCACCCAAGGGACGCCGTTATGAGTCACAGCACCCCCCTGGCTACCGCCTTCCCCCAGGACCTCCTCTGGCTCGCCGACGCGCCCCTCTTCATCGACGGCGGCCAAGTCGCTCAGTTCTATGACGCCGTAGTGCGCCCCCAGAGCGTCGAGGGAAAGACGATCTATCCGCGTCAGCAGTTCCACGGCGAAGGAGATTGCGGCCAAGGTCAGCGGCGGGGCGGAAATGACGCCATCGACCCTGCTCACCGCTCTCGCTACGGTCTTCCCCTTCCTTCAGTTCAAGGTTCACGGAGAGGGGGAGGCCGCGGGCAAGACCGGCACCGGGACAAGCGAGGAAAAGGGCATCGAATTCTCACCAATCTCCAACCCGCCGCGGCAACTCGTGCAGCTGGCCATTCACTACATGGTCAACCTGGCGGACCGCCTGTTCCTGGCTGCTCGGCCGGAAGACACAGCTTGGCGCACGCCCGGAGACCACGTCGGCGCTGCCCCGCGCCCTCGCCTTCCTGGACCTGCCCCCAGGCGTGAAATTCATTCCCACCGCCGCCGAGTTTTCCGACGGGGCTATCACACTCCTCTACCCCACGCTGACTAAGAAGAACGGAGAGCGACCGCCGGAGTACCCCGAGCCAGACAGGTTCCCGAAGGCCGACGAGCTGCATGCAAGAGCGCAAGGCTTACTGGGGCTGGTTCAAGAGAATTTCGTGCCACGCAGGCGATGCTCGCCGTCGAGGCGGCGGCCACGCAGCACGGCCGCATCCACTGGATCGACTACCGCCTACCGCTGACCAAGGAGGGGGACACCCTGCACCTGCACATATGCCCAGGCGGCATGTATGACACCGGTAACCTTGCCTATTACCTAATCAAACGCGGGTTCAAACACGGCATCCGGCTGGTTGGAACGCTGAAATCCGAGCCGGATATGAACGTGCTGGCCATCTACGAAAAATAGCCGTCCCCTCCCTGTTGCCCAAGGCCCTCCCATCCGCCTTCCCCGCAAGATCGGTACGCTGTCTGCCCACCGGAACGCTTTCTCCATTCCTCGTACTTTCCCACCCGACAAAGAGCGGGTAAGCTTCCGCGTAAAGGGAGGGACCAGACGATGGCGAAACCGCTCGGCCCGAAGTCGCTGCTCATCCGCGATGCGATCAAGGCCCATCCGAACAAGGGCAACAAGGAAATCGCGGAGTTAATCAACGACTCGCATGACCGCATGGACGACAAGATTAAGGTGACGCCCCAGGACATCGCCCAGCAGAAGCAGGCGATGAAGAAGGCTGGCGAATCGTCCGCACCGTCAGCCTGCCGGGAACGGCGGTGGCAAGAGAGGCGGCCGTCGGGCTGCTGGCGCCCAGGCAAGCACAGTCCCATCAGCAGCACCCCGGCCAGCTGCGGCCGCGTCACCATCGGCCAACCCGGTGGACCTGATCGACAAGGCGCTCGACCTGGCCCAGCAGTGCGGTGGCGTCGCGGCCCTCAAGCGGTTGGTGGACAGGCTCGCCGATATGCGAAAGTGGTAGCTCACTCGGGCGTCAGGCCCCTGCCCGCCATCAGGTGCGTCATGCAGGGAGCCGGCTGGCATCCGGGCGGGCCGCACGCAGGATATTCAGCAGGCGGGCCAGTTCCTGCCCTGCGTCAATCGCTAAACACCGAAGGGGAAATGCACCAACCGCCGCCCAGGCTCGAATTTCGGGTGCTGCTGCCTGTTCCTGAGCGTTGTAGCTTCAGCCGCATCCTTGAAGGCACCCTTCACGGAAAACCACTTGCTGCCGTCCGTGTTCCGGTCGCCGAAGGCGTTTCCCGCGTCCACGAGAAACCGGCTGAAGTAGCCGCCAAGACGAGATTCGCCTGCCGACTCGTCGAGGTCGCAGGAGTAAAGGAAGACAGGGCCTTTCTCGGCTAGCGCCACCTGGTTCTCAAATTCTTGCCGGAAATTCCGTGCTTCTGCGAATTTGGCGTACCTCTTAGCCTCGTTTAGGGAGAGTTCAAAGGACTTCTCGAAAATCTCGGGCATCACGTTACGGCAAGCGTCCACCACCACCGTGCATCTGGCCGCATCCGGGATGATGTCCCGAACCGTCATGCGCCCGTCGCGGAGGCAGAGCTTGGTCAGGTCGAGTTCCTTGCTGTGGAATCCGTGGCCGGAGAACGCGACGAAGGCATAATCGACCTGTCCTGCCGATTGGAGCGACTTCTTCACCTCGCTGACGGTCGGGGTGTGCAGAGTCCTGATTTCGCTATCGAACCAGTCGCCGCCCGGCTTTGAATACAGCCACTCCCAGTAGGCCTGCACGTCGGCCTTGGCACCCGCCAGAACGTCCTCATCAGGAACTTCGGACGCCTCGATCAGCAACGCATACCGTTTCACTTGATTTCCCCCCGCTTTTTCAGATCGTCAATGACCCCGTGGATGTACTGCCGGAACGGCTCATCGTGGCCGAGGTTGTCACGGTCGGCCAGCCAGCACCGGTGGTGCCGCCGGACCAGTTCCTCGACACCGATGAACTCGCTCATTTTTTTCTTGTCACCGCCGCAGAAATCGAATGCCGCTCCGAGGGTGTTGAACACGTAAACGCAGTAGCTCTCGTACCGCTCCTTCCCGTTCGGGTCCCCGGGACAGTTCGGGTAGGCATCGCAGTAGGCGTCTTTTTCAAGGGTCGGATAAGCGATCGCGAATTCGCTCAGCTTCAGGACCATCGCCTCGATCAACGCCCTGCGCTGTGCGTTGGCGGTGTCCTCGGCAAGTTTTTTCTGAAAGGCTAGGTTGCTGTCGGCAATGTCCCTCTGGAGCTTCGAGTTGCTGTCGGCGATCTGTTTCTGAATCTTGTTGGTGCTGCTGGCACCCCACCAGGCACCCAGGGCACCGATGATGCCGCCGATGATCGCCGAGCCGGCGCTGATTAGCGCGATCTGAACGTCTTTGTCCACGTCCTGGACCCTCCGGGTCGCCGCCCCTGCGGCTTCCTGTGCGGGCAGGCAACGCCCCTCTCTAATTATATGCGACCAGTGGACGGACGTGCGCACCTGGCGGATTTTTTCTGCTGAGGCAGGAACGACAGGCAAGATGCCCGGATGAACCGCGCCTGCCTTTACCATTGGCAAAGAAAAATGGTAAAAATTTGGTAAAGACACTGGCAATATGACCACTGCATGAGTACAATATCACCGAAGTGCTTACACGTCGTAAGCCACTGTTCTTTCAAAACTTGCAGCATCACCCCAACACCACGGCAACCTCACGAGTTGGCACTCAAGCCAGGTTGAGGGCCTGGTGGCTGTAATGGCCGTGCAGGTTCAAGTCCTGTCTCCGGCACCTTGAAGCGAAAGGACTTAGGGCAAATCGCCCTGAGTCCTTTTTGCTTTTCCTGGCGTGGCTTTGCCACTTTTTTGCCACGCTTCGTGGTCTTGCAGGGAGGTTGAAGGGATCAGCTTTGTCGGCAACCGACCGGGCGCTACCCTGGCTCTCGGAGGTCACGACGATGGCAACCCTGCAATCCATCAACAACGTCTTCTACATCCGATTTCGCTTCGACGGTCGGCCCTACCGCCGCTCGCTCGGCATCGCCTCCAGGGAGGATGCCGAGGACACGAGGAAGCAGGTCGAGGTCAACCTGCATCGTATCAAGGTGAACCTGATTCCACCACCACCGCCCGGAGCCGACGTGCCGCTGTACGTCCTGACGGGCGGCAAGGAAGGCTGCAAGCCGACTGCGCACGAACGTCCCGTCCCGTCCCTCAAGGAACTGTGGGACGACTATCTGGCCTCCCTGCCGACAGGGGCAAAGGAGGAGTCGTCCCTGAAGACCGAGAAGGGGCACTTCAATCACCTGCTCCGCATTCTCAAGGGCACAACGCCAGTGGCCGACCTTACCTCGGACGATCTGCAAAGGTACATCAAGCAGCGAGCGACAGAGCCGGGGTTCAGAGGTCAGATCAAGGCAAGAACGATTCGGAAGGAGATCAGCACCTTCCGCAACGTCTGGAATAACTTCGCTCTGCCCCGGCTTGTGGTGGCGCAGAACTTCCGGGGCACTTTCGGCAAGCTGAACTACCCCAAGGAGAGCGAGCGGCCTTCCTTCCAGACCTGGTACACAAACCCGATAGGCTTGTCTGATTGCGTAGAATGAATTGGGTCGAATGACCCGAAGGAGGAACCAGACCTGACGTGATCCGCATCCGCAAGACGCGGCGCCTGCAAGAGGCGTTCGCGGACCACCTGCGCCACGTCGGTCGGGTGTACCCGCGGGACAAGCACCCGGAAGTGGTGCTGCGGATCGACAACGCGCCGTGGCGCCGGGGCAAGCCGGTGGACCAGGCGCTGGCGGAGTACCCGCATCTGAAGTTCAAGCGTCTGCCCAGTTATAGCCCCCCGTTGAACCCGATCGAGCGTTTCTGGAAGAAGCTGCGGCGACGGGCGACGCACAACCGGCTGTTCGACACCTTGGCCGACCTCAAGCAGTCGCTCCGGGCCAGCCTCTGCTACTTCCAGACCATGCGCGGCAAGGTCAAAACGCTGCTGGAAAAGCGACTGTCACGCCAGGCGAAATGAGACAGAACTACCGGGTTTGTGTATGAGTTCGGCGAGAAGGTGTTAGCGCTGGTCCGGCGCCGCGCCCGGCTAGATTCCGGCGCTTAAGTTGCGTTCGGGCGGAACCGACTCTCCGTCCAGCCATGCGTCTATTGACGTAACGAGCTTGACGCAACAGGCGATTACTGGATTCATGAGGCCCTTCACTATCTCGCCGTCCAGCCGCACGGGCTGGCCTTCTGCAACCTGCGGCATTGTGGGCAGGGTGGTGCGATGCATTTCGTAGTCCGCGTCGGCGACGCCTGCTTTGTGAACTATGATGTTTCGGACCTGAGAGAGTGCGTCCAGGGCGTTGTCCGCCAGCGCAGTATCTACGGCGTCTGTGACCTTCTTGCCGACTAGCTTATGGTAAAAGGCGAGGCTGTAGGCCCGCCGGATTTCCCAAAGTGATGTGAACTCCACCTTGGCCGTCAGCAATTCGCCCATTCGGCAGGTTAGATCATAGCCACCCGCCGTGATATCATGTATCGCTCTTATCTCTATCTCTTTCTCGCCCTCCTGTTGTCTTTTGTTCGGCTTGTCCGGCGGCGCAGCGCCGCCCTTGGCATTCGCCTCCCTCTGTTTTTTTCTAGGATGGCAAACTTAACTTGAGAGGCCCCGAAAACGGCCTGTTCTTGAACTGGGCGGCCCAGGAAAACGCCAGAAATCGCTTGTCCGCCGAGGGTCTCAAGTTGAGTTTGCCGTCCTAGTTTTTTTGCCTCTTTGCTGATACGCTTTTCTTCGCCTTTCAGTCGATCCAGGTCGCGCGGGTGGGCGTTCATGGTGGCGACCCATAAATCTCCCGCCACGGTCTCAAATGCGGTCCATGTTCCGACTACCATGCTGGACAGCATGGCCTCGATGGCGTTGCCGATGTAATCGCCGGCCAGCCACGCCTCTTGCTCTAGCGTGGCCAGCCCCCACTCAAGGTTCGTCTGCCCATGTGCCACGTATCCTTCAAGCGAAGCCAGTTCGCCCGGTGTAATCCGTTCGCCCGCCGCAAAGACTTCGGGCGGCATCGACCAATAGGCTGAGGTGGACCCCATTGTCTAGACCAAAAAAGCGCCTTCCTTAGCTACAGTCCTGGAGAACTCCGCTCTCCTACGTCACTATCCTCTCGGCCCTGCCCCCGGGCATTCTTTTTCGCACCGCCCTCCCTTCACCGGGGCTGAGGGAGGGCGGTGCGAAAAAGAATGCCTCCCCTTCACCCCGCCGACCTTCCCCCAGCCCGACCCTCCCGGTACACGGCCGCCGGCGTCCGGTAGTCGAGGGACTGGTGCAGACGCTCCTCGTTGTAGTACGGGAAGTAACGCCCCAGCCCTCGCCGCAACTCCGGCACGCCCTCGTACCGCCACAGGTAAATGTCCTCGTACTTCACCGTCCGCCACAGCCGCTCCACGAACACGTTGTCCAGGCAGCGCCCCTTGCCGTCCATGCTCACCGCTGCACCCGCCGACTCCAGCCGACCTGTCCACGCCTGAGCTGTGAACTGCACCCCCTGGTCGGTGTTGAACACCTCGGGCCGGCCCCGGCCCAACGCCTCCTCCAGCATCTCCAGGCAGAACGAGCCGTCCAGCGTGTTGGACAGCCGCCAGGCCAGGACGTAGCGGCTGAACCAGTCGATGATCGCCGCCAGGTACATGAACCCATGGGCCAGCGGCACGTAGGTGATGTCCGTACTCCACACCTGGTCGGGCCGCTCGATGCGCACGTCCCGCAGCAAATACGGGTAAATCCGATGCCCCCGGCCCGGCGCACTCAACTTCGGCTTGGGGTGGATCGCCTCCAGGCCCATGACCCGCATCAGCCGCCGTACCCGCTTGCGGTTGACCGCCTCCCCTTGCCCGATCAGCCACTTCGCCAGCCGCCGGCTGCCGAGGAAGGGGTGGGCGGTGTACTCCTCGTCGATCAACCGCATCAGCCGCAGGTTCTCCGCCGTCTCGGCCGCCGCCTCGTAGTACAGGCTCGACCGGCTCAGCCCCAGCAGTTCGCACTGCCGCCGCACGCTCAACGCCGGGTGGTCCGGCTCGAGCAGCGGCCGCAGCCGCTCAGGCGAGCGGTCCGACTTTTTTTTTCTAGGACGGCAAACTCCACTGGGGATTCATCGAGGTGCGTATAATGGAGGTAGGAACATCCCCGAGGCGGATTGCCATGCGTACCCGACCCCGTCCACGCCCCACCCGCGCAGACCCTCACGCCCGTCCTGACGAACTGCCCGGTCTGCCAACGCCGCCTCTGCGCCGACTACGCTAACTTCCGCACTGTCAGCACCCTGGACGCCGTCACCCGCCTGACCGTCCAGGTGCGACGCTGCCACAACCCGGCCTGCAGCCGCTACCGCCGCCCCTATCGCCCCGAGGCGGAGCCGCACTTCGCGCTGCCGCACCACGAGTTCGGACTGGACGTCCTCGCCCTGGTCGGACGGCTGCGCCACGCCGAACACCGCAGCGTTCCGGAGATCCACCGGGAACTCACCCGACGCGGCGTGGCCGTCGCCGAGCGTTCCGTCCTCAACCTCCTGGACCGATACGACGAACTGCGAGCGTTGGCGGCGGCCGATCCCCAACGGCTGCGGCGTTTGTTGCAGGGTCAGCAGCGGGTGGTGTTGGCCATCGACGGCTTGCAACCCGACGTCGGCCACGAGGTGCTGTGGGTGCTGCGCGACTGCCTGTCCGGCGAGATCCTCCTGGCCAAAAGCCTGCTGTCGGCCACGGCCAAGGATCTGGCGGCCTTGCTGACCGAGGTGCGCGAGGCCCTGCCCGTTCCCATCACCGGCGTGATCTCCGACGGCCAGGAGTCGATCCGCAAGGCCGTGGCGCAAGCCCTGCCCGAGGCGCCCCACCAGCTGTGTCAGTTCCACTACCTGCGGGAGGCGGCCCGGCCGATCCACGAGGCGGACCGCCACGCGAAAAAGGAGCTGAAAAAGCGGGTGCGGGGCGTCCGTCCGATCGAGCGGGCGGCGGAGGGCGAGGACGACGAGGAGGCGGAGATCGTGCGGGGCTACTGCGCGGCGGTGCGTTCGGCGTTGACGGACGACGGCCTGCCGCCGCTTTCGGCCTCGGGGCTCAAGCTGCACGAGCGGCTGACGCACATCGCCGAGAGCTTGGAGTGGTTATCCGATCGGCTCGGCGCCTTGCCGGGGGGCCTCGACCGGCTGCACCGGCTGTTGGGGCGGGGGCTGGAGGAGACGGCCGCGTTGTGGCCGCCGGTGCGGGCGGCCTACCGCTGGGTGCGTCGCGTGGCCCACCTGCTGGGGAACGAGGCGAATCGGTCGGCCCGGGAGGTGCGGCGGCGGTTGGGCCGACTCGTGAGGCGGATACGCCGGGCGGCGGCCGCGGACCCCGACGCCTCGGTGCGCGCTCAACTCGCCCACTTCGCCCGGGTGACGCGGAGCTATTGGCCGGGACTATTCTGGTGCTACGGGTCGGACGACGTGCCGCGGACCAACAACGACCTGGAACACCTGTTCGGAAGTCATCGTTATCACGAGCGTCGGGCGAGTGGACGCCGACGGGCGTCGCCGGGCCTGGTGGTGCTGGGTTCGGTGCGCGTGGCGTCGGGTCTGGCGACGCGGCTGCGACCGGACGAGGGCCTGCGTCTTCCGGAGGGCTACGTGGAACGCTGGCGGGGACTGCGCGGCCAGTTGGAGCGGCGACGGGAGGCGCGACGACGGCAAGGGCGCTTCCGCCGCGACCCCGACCGCTATCTCAATGAACTGGAGCAACGATGTCTCCAGCTATGTTTGCCGTCCTAGTTTTTTTCCGGCTCGCCACGCCGGCCTGCCGGACCTCGTTGGCCAGCTCCTGTCCCGCGTCGCGGAACTCGAAGTCGATGGCGCCGAACTCCTGTGCCTCCGGCACGTCCACGGCCCGCTCCACCATGCGGCGAACCGTCGCCTCGATCTTCGGACGCAGCTCCTTCAGGATGGCTTCGATGCGTTCCTCGCGGCTCTCGGTGGTTGCGGCGGCAGTCGTTCGTGCAGACATGGCGAAACTCCTGGGGTGAAAACGAGGGGTGGATTTCCGACCGCCGTTCAGCCTACCACGGGCCGACGCATATTTCCGACCCAAGTAACAGCTGCACACCCAGCACGCGCTCACACGTCGGATTTTCCTTGCGTCGGGCGGACGGCGACTGGAAGATGCGTGGGAACTGGCCGTGGTCACATCGGCCACGGCCAAAGCCACTGAAGAAGGAGTCGCCGCCATGTCTACCAGCACCGAGAGCTACCAACCCGACCCGCCGCACACTTGGGAGCGAATAAACTACCAGCCACTTCCAAAAGCATGAGTACCCAGGAGCGAGCCGAAAAGGAAGCTGACCGCGACCTTACCAAACCCATCCAGCAACTCCTGTGTGATTTTCACGACATGGCCGAACGCGGTTCGCCGGGAGGCGACATGGGCGGATACCCGACGCAGGCCATGCTGCACGCCCAGAAACGCATGGTGAGCATGATGGCAAGGGTGGCCCTGTCGAACGACGCGATGGCGGCGTCGAACGACCGGCTGCAACGGCAGTTCTTATGGCTTACCAGGGTCGGCGTCTTTCTGGCCGCCATCGCGGCATTATTCACTATCGCGCAGACTGTGATTGGGGTGGTCGCGCTTTGCCCCAAGTAGCCTGCCCATTTTCACAAAAACGATGACCAAGCCTATGTAACAGGCGGCTTGCCCCAGGCCACAAACGACCTGACTCAGCGCCAGCCATTTTTCAAGAGACATACCGACACTCCCTTTCCGAACACGGGCGCGGCCCCGTCCTTGGAGCGCACGGGTGAGGTGCCGCGATTGTACCACCGCCGAATCTGAAACGCAAAACGGACGGTCAACCCGGGTCCATTCCCGTTATTGCAGCTGCGCCTCCGGTATGAGATAACCAGGAAAGCGAGACACGTTGTTCCTTAGAGCCTATCCCAAAACCGTCGAAACATCACCAATTTGACGAGAATCGTCATGATCGACGGTGGTTTTGGGATAGGCTTTTAATCCCCGGCAGGCAGCTATGAACGAATCTTCACGCAGCGTGAACACCGGCCGCGAACAACTCCGCCAGCAGTGGCTCGAACAGGCGGGAGCCGCCTTCGATCTCTATTTCGACGGCGGGCCGAATCCACCCCCGGTCACGTTCTCTCAGCGGGAAGGCCGCGCCTGCTCTCTTACCCGTGAGCTGGCCGCCTGGCTCCTGGAGCAGGACATCGCGGACGACCCGGCCGTGCGACCGGAGGACGGCCAACCGATCCTTTGTCCGCGGTGCGGCCGACCGGCTCGGCGGCATACTCCTGCGGGGGAACCCCTGCCGCGGCGGCAACTGCACAGCGACGCGGGGGAAGTGACCTTCAGCCGCGAACAGTGGCACTGCCAGACCTGTCGGGTCTCTTTTTTTCCCTCTGGACCACAAACTGGCGTTGGGGACGGAAGGCTATAGTCCCACCCTGCTGCGCCAGGCGGTTCGTCAGGCCGCCAAGGCGGCCTCGTTTAAGGACGCCAGCGAGGACCTTCGGGCACTGGCCAAGTGGGCGATCAGTCCGACGCATCTGCAGCGTCTGACCGAACGGATCGGCGGGGAGTGGGAACAACAGCGAGACGCCGACGTCCGGGCGTTGCAGGAGAACCGTCTGGCACGCGACTACGGGAAGGCGCCCGTGGTCGCGGCTGTGATGCTGGATGGGGGTCGCTATCAAACGCGCGCCGCGGAGGCGGGACGCGGGGTAACCGACCCGGCCTGGCGCGAGGACAAGGTGGCCTGTTGTCAGACCTACGCTTCCCGGGAAGCTCGGAGCGATCCGCAACCGCAGCCGCCGCCGAAGTTCCTGGACCGCCAACGGGTGGCGCGACTGGCGGCGGAATTGCGGTCGCACAGCGGCAAAAGCGTGGGCCGTGCCGACCGGCCCTCGCCGCCGCCTCCCAAGAAGCGTCGGCGGCGGCGGCCGGGTCGGACCAGGCGACCGCAGCGGTTGGTGCGAACGGTGCTGGCGACCACGGCGGACAACGAGGCGTTCGGCTGGCACGTGGCGGCCGAGGTTCACCGGCGTGGTCTGGATCAGGCCAAGCGGAAGGCTTGCCTGGGCGACGGCTCGAAGGCGGTCTGGGCGGTGTTCGAGTTTCATCTGCTGGCGGCTGGGTTCCTCGGCATTTTGGACTTTTTACACCTGTTAGCGCATCTGTATGCGGGGGCGTGCGCGGCGGAGGGCAAGGGCACGGAGGCGGCGTGGGCGTTGTACACGCAATGGCTGTGCTGGGCCTGGTCAGGGAAGGTGCTGCTGTTGCTGGGCGGGCTGCGGGCGGTGTGCAAGCGTCTGGGGGAGCCGCCGGCGAATGCGGCGGAGGACGAGCCACGGCGGGTGGCGGCGGACACGCTGGGCTACGTGGAGAACAACCGGGGCCGGATGAACTACCCCGAGTACCGGCGGCTGGGCCTGCCGATCAGTAGTGCGCCGGTGGAGAGCGTGATCAAGCAGTTGAACCGTCGCGTGAAGGGGAGCGAGAAGTTCTGGCTGCGCGGCGGCGCCGAGGCCGTCCTCCAGGTGCGTGCAGCCTACTTGAGCGAGGACGAACGGGCGGAGCGGTACTGGGCGCGACCGCGGCCGCATCCCCGCGCGGCGGGCAGCGGCCGCTTGCGCCGACCGGCCGCCGCGCCGCAATAACGGGAATGGACCCGTCAACCCGTCGGGAACCGCAGCACGTCGCGCAACCCTTCGTCCTTCTCCGGCCCGGCCTTGGGCATCCAGTGGGCCGGCTCGATTCCCAATTCGTACCACGCCGATATCAGAACGGCGATGTTATGGCAGAGGATTTTGCAGAGCGCTTCGTTCCGCATGGCGGTGTCCATTTTCGCCCTCACGGCGTCGCCGAACTTCCGCTTTATCATGCTGAACGCGCTCTCGATCAAACTCCGGCGGTGGTAGTGCGTCAGGAACTCTTCGCGGCGGAACTGGCAGTAGTGGAACATCCGGCGCCAGACTTCCGCGCCGCCGGGCAGGCTGTTCGACTTGAACGGGATGAACGGGACCGCACCCATGCCGACCACCAGTTCCAGATTGTCGTTACTGAGATACGCCTTGTCCGCGTCATCTCTTCGACCCGGAAGTTTTCGGCCGTCGCCTTCGTCAGCGGGTCGAACTGCGGACAGTCGCCGGAGTTCTTTTCGTCGATGAACACCGCCGTCACGGTTTGCGTCTTCACGCCGATGCACAGGTGGGCCTTGACCCAATCCGCCTTCTGGCGGTTGACGCCGTACTTCTCATCCACCCACTTGACGTAGCGGGACGTGGCGAAGCCGCTGGAGTCGATGGCGAACTGGCGTTCCACCGAGCGGAGCGGCAGGCTCGACTGGCGGATCATCGCCATGAGGATCGGCGTCGTGTCCTCTTCGTCCAGCACGCGCAGGACGCAGTTGTAGCACAGCGCCTTGCCGACGTGGCCGCGCTCCTGCGCCTCCCGGAAGTCCGACATGAACCGGCGGGCCGACGTGAGGCAGTAGACCTTGAACACGGCGCCGTAGATCGCGTCGACCAGCGACTTCGCCGGCCGGCCGCCCTTGCTCCCGCCCTTCGGCGGCGGCTGGATGATGCCGCGGCACAGGTCGGCGAGAAGAACCTGAAAGTGGTCCTTCTCGCGGGTCTGCGCCAAATTGTAGTTCGGCCAGTCCTGACTGTAACTCGGGCGCGGCGGCGGGCCGGGAGTTCTTCCGGCTTCGGGTCCGGCTCGCCGTTCAACTGCCGCTCCAGCAGCATGCGCACCGCGAGGATATGTTTGCACGGCTTGCCGCGTAGGGCGAAGTCCTCGCACTCGCACGCCGGCGTCGTCGCGGACGGGTTGACGCGGTAGAAGCGGTTGGCGCTCTGGCTGTGGACGTGCCATGAGCCGTCCCGGAACGATATCCGCGAGTCGCCCGTCATCTCGCACGCCTTCACTTCTCTCGCGTCCATCGCCGCACCTGCCACGTGCCACGGAGTTTACGTCCGGCATCGTAGCACTTATTTAGCCACGAATGTAGCTTGGTAGTTGACGCGCGGCGGCTTTTTTGGCTAAAATTCTCGCATGGCTATGGGCAGACCACGAAAGTATGGCGAGCAGCGCATGGATATCCACCTGCGCATTCCGGTGACGGATGAGCAGAAGGCGCTGATCGACCGGGCTACGGCCGACGAGCCAGAGGGGATGGCAGCTTCGGCGCGCGATCTCCTGCTGGCGGCGGCGCGGCGCAAGCTGGCCAAGAGCAAAAGTGACAAGCGGGGCGGAACATAGGGCGTTTTCCTGTTGTCGCCTCTATCTGATGACGCAGCCCTGCTGCGAAGGTTCGGTCGAGGGGTAGTCACGTCGTTTCCAAAATGGTGCGGATCATGCCTGACTACAAGCTATCCTCCCTAACTAAACTCGATTTTTCCTATCGCCAATTGGGCAAATCTTGGAGCGGCCGAGAATTAGTTACCGTGGCGGGAGGATTAGTTGGCAACCTGGATCGGGTTGCTTCGATGGCCTCTTTTCCAGGGCGGCTACTTGCCCTGATAAACCCGCTAAGTTCGGCGTACAGCAAGGCATGGAAAAAGACGTTCGGCTGCCTGCCCTGGCACCTTCCTGGCAATTTACGGCGTGCAGCTGAAGAAGCCTATAGTGGACCCCGAAAACTGGACCACCAGCTAAGGACGCCCGAAACAATAACTTGAGCAAGTGTCAGTTGGGCGCAATGGTGTAGTTCCAATCGCCGTGGAAGTCGGCCTTGGTGATCTGAAGGGATGCCATCTCTTCGTCACTCACCTTGGCTCCTGTCTCATAGCAGTTGGTGTCCAGCGCCGCCTGAACTTCGAGTCCCGCTTCGGTGGTGGTATGGGCAATCAGGCTTACGATCACCTCATGGCTCACCAGCGGTCGTCCCCGCCAGTTCTGCGTGATGTGGCAGAACAGCCGGTGTTCGATCTTGTTCCACTTGCTCGTCCCCGGCGGCAGGTGGCTCACGCTCAGCGGCAGCCCGACGGCGTCGGCCAGCCCTTGCAACGCCATCTTCCACAGCCGCGACCGACTGCCGTTGCTCCCCCCGCCGTCCGCCGTGATCAGCAACTTCCGGGCGCGTGGGAACCTCTTGGCGCCCATCCCTGCCCACCAGCGCCGCAGCGTCTCGGCCGCGAACCGCGCCGTGTCGTGGTCGATGCCCACGCTCACCCAACCCTGGTTGTGGGTCAGGTCGTAGACCCCGTAGGGAATCGCCTTGCCCAGAGCCGGATCTTGGAAGTCGTGGACCCGGACCTCTTGCGGCTGGCCTTTGGGCCGCCACTCCCGGCCGCCGTTCTTGAAATCCCCGACCAATTCCTTCTTCTTGGTGTCCACCGACACCACCGGCTGCCCCTGGCACTGGAACAGCCGCACCCGGTCGTTGATGTACTCGAACTGGGCGTTGCGATCCGGGTGCGCCGACCCCTCACGGGTCTTGCGGTTGGACTGGAGGCTGTAGCCCGCCTCGTACAGCAGCTTGGCCACGGTTCGGTCGCTGACCGCGTGCCCCTGCCGGTGCAACTCCTCGGCCAGCTTCGCTGTGCTCTTGCACGTCCAGCGCAAGGGCGATTCGGGGTGCCCCCGCGTCACCGGCTCGACCAAGGCCTCCAGCGCCTCTGCCAGACCGGGGTCGGTCTCGGTCAGCGGTTTGCGCCCGCCGCCCGGTCGCCGCACCCGCGGGCTGGGAGGAACGGGCGTGGTCTGCCGCGACCGCTCGCCGATCTCCGCAATGCCGGCGGCAATGGTATTGCGCGACAGCCCGGTGGCGCTGGCAACCGCCGAGACGCCACCCCAGCCCAGGGCGAGAGCTTCCGTGGCAGCCCACTGGCGACGGAGACGCTCGTCCATGATCGGCTGAAGAGTTCCATACTTGGTCCGCAGTCCTTGGAGGATGGTTGCATCGTGCATCCTCACAGACTACGAACTCAGAAAAACTTGCTCAAGTTGTTCTTTCGGGCGTCCTAAGCTAGTCAGGTGGCCCAGGAAAGGGGTAACGATGGCAGGCAAGCGGAAGCGGCACACGGCGGCGTTCAAGGCCCAGGTGGCCCTGGCCGCCCTCAAGGGGGACCGGACGGTCAACGAGTTGGCGAGCCAGTACGGGGTCCACCCGACCCTGATCCACGGCTGGAAGAAGCAGCTGCTGGCCGGGGCCGATGAGGTCTTCGGCAACGGGGCCAGGGCCGGCGGCGACGACGCCGAGGCCGAGAAGGCCGAGCTGTTCGAGCAGATCGGCCGCCTCAAGATGGAGCTGGAGTGGCTCAAAAAAAACTAGGATGGCAAACTTAACTTGAGAGGCCCCGAAAACGGCCTGTTCTTGAACTGGGCGGCCCAGGAAAACGCCAGAAATCGCTTGTCCGCCGAGGGTCTCAAGTTGAGTTTGCCGTCCTAGAAAAAAACTAGGACGGCAAACATAGCTGGAGACATCGTTGCTCCAGTTCATTGAGATAGCGGTCGGGGTCGCGGCGGAAGCGCCCTTGCCGTCGTCGCGCCTCCCGTCGCCGCTCCAACTGGCCGCGCAGTCCCCGCCAGCGTTCCACGTAGCCCTCCGGAAGACGCAGGCCCTCGTCCGGTCGCAGCCGCGTCGCCAGACCCGACGCCACGCGCACCGAACCCAGCACCACCAGGCCCGGCGACGCCCGCCGGCGGCCACTCGCCCGACGCTCGTGATAACGATGACTGCCGAACAGGTGTTCCAGGTCGTTGTTGGTCCGCGGCACGTCGTCCGACCCGTAGCACCAGAATAGTCCCGGCCAATAGCTCCGCGTCACCCGGGCGAAGTGGGCGAGTTGAGCGCGCACCGAGGCGTCGGGGTCCGCGGCCGCCGCCCGGCGTATCCGCCTCACGAGTCGGCCCAACCGCCGCCGCACCTCCCGGGCCGACCGATTCGCCTCGTTCCCCAGCAGGTGGGCCACGCGACGCACCCAGCGGTAGGCCGCCCGCACCGGCGGCCACAACGCGGCCGTCTCCTCCAGCCCCCGCCCCAACAGCCGGTGCAGCCGGTCGAGGCCCCCCGGCAAGGCGCCGAGCCGATCGGATAACCACTCCAAGCTCTCGGCGATGTGCGTCAGCCGCTCGTGCAGCTTGAGCCCCGAGGCCGAAAGCGGCGGCAGGCCGTCGTCCGTCAACGCCGAACGCACCGCCGCGCAGTAGCCCCGCACGATCTCCGCCTCCTCGTCGTCCTCGCCCTCCGCCGCCCGCTCGATCGGACGGACGCCCCGCACCCGCTTTTTCAGCTCCTTTTTCGCGTGGCGGTCCGCCTCGTGGATCGGCCGGGCCGCCTCCCGCAGGTAGTGGAACTGGCACAGCGGGTGGGGCGCCTCGGGCAGGGCTTGCGCCACGGCCTTGCGGATCGACTCCTGGCCGTCGGAGATCACCCCCGTGACAGGCACGGGCGACGCCTCACGCACCTCGGTCAGCAACGCCGCCAGATCCTTGGCCGTGGCCGACAGCAGGCTTTTGGCCAGGAGGATCTCGCCGGACAGGCAGTCGCGCAGCACCCACAGCACCTCGTGGCCGACGTCGGGTTGCAAGCCGTCGATGGCCAACACCACCCGCTGCTGACCCTGCAACAAACGCCGCAGCCGTTGGGGATCGGCCGCCGCCAACGCTCGCAGTTCGTCGTATCGGTCCAGGAGGTTGAGGACGGAACGCTCGGCGACGGCCACGCCGCGTCGGGTGAGTTCCCGGTGGATCTCCGGAACGCTGCGGTGTTCGGCGTGGCGCAGCCGTCCGACCAGGGCGAGGACGTCCAGTCCGAACTCGTGGTGCGGCAGCGCGAAGTGCGGCTCCGCCTCGGGGCGATAGGGGCGGCGGTAGCGGCTGCAGGCCGGGTTGTGGCAGCGTCGCACCTGGACGGTCAGGCGGGTGACGGCGTCCAGGGTGCTGACAGTGCGGAAGTTAGCGTAGTCGGCGCAGAGGCGGCGTTGGCAGACCGGGCAGTTCGTCAGGACGGGCGTGAGGGTCTGCGCGGGTGGGGCGTGGACGGGGTCGGGTACGCATGGCAATCCGCCTCGGGGATGTTCCTACCTCCATTATACGCACCTCGATGAATCCCCAGTGGAGTTTGCCGTCCTAGAAAAAAACTAGGACGGCAAACTCAACTTGAGACCCTCGGCGGACAAGCGATTTCTGGCGTTTTCCTGGGCCGCCCAGTTCAAGAACAGGCCGTTTTCGGGGCCTCTCAAGTTAAGTTTGCCATCCTAGAAAAAAAGGGGTACGTAGGCTGCAGCGTGACGTGCGAGCAGTGCTCGTACGCGGCCAAGTTCCACTCGTACCAGCGGCGTCGGCTCGTGACGGTTCATGGGGCCGTCTGGGTGCAGCGGGCCTACTACTACTGCGGCCGGTGCAAGCAGAGTTTCCTTCCGTACGACGAGGCGTTGGGGCTGGTGGACGAGGTCAGCCCCGGCCTGATGCCGCTGGTGGCTCTGGCGGGGACGCTTTTGCCGTTCGCCGAGGCGGCCCACGACCTGCTGCGGCGGTTCGCCGGGGTGCGGCTGTCGGCCTCGACGGTGCTGCGCGACACGGAAGGGGAAGGCGAGCGATTGCGGGCGCAGCAGAAGGCGGGTCGGATGGTCGCGCCGACGCAGCCGGAGCCGGACTGGACCGCCGCGCGGGAGGGCGAGCAACCGGCGGCGTACGTGGGCCTGGATGCCTTCAGCGTGCCGATGCAGGGCATCGGAGCGAGCCAAGCCGAGCATCGGATGCTCTACACCGCCTTGCTGTATACGCCGGGCAAGGAACACACCCGCTACCTGGTCGATTTTGAACTGGACGCCTTGGCGGAGCAGGTGCGGTCGCAGGCGCGGGCGTTGGGCGTCGCCCAGGTCAGCGACCTGATCGCGATCACCGACGGGGGCAACGGGCTGGAGGAGGCGTTGCAGCGTCACCTGGCAGAGGACCTGCGGACGATCCTGGACTGGTATCACGCGGCCGAACACCTGTGCGACTTCGCGAAGGCCTGGCACGGCGACGATGAGGCGGCGCGTACGCAATGGCAGACGCAGGCCAAGGACATCCTGTACGAGCAAGGGGGCGAGGCGTTGCTGACTTATCTGCAAGCGTTGGCGTTGCCGGCCGGCGCGTCGGGGCCGGCGCGGGAGGCCTGCGCAAGCTGATCGGCTACTTTACGAACAACCGGCATCGCACGGATTACCCGACGTACCGGCGCAACGGTTGGGACATCGGCAGCGGTCCCACGGAGGCGGGCTGCAAGATCATCGGGGAACGCCTGAAGGGATCGGGCATGCGCTGGGTGGAGGACGGCGCGGCCACGGTGGCTTCCCTGCGTGCGTTGTACGTCAGCGGCGGCAAGGTCTGGGACGGCTTCTGGACCCAGCCGCGCCGCCGCGCGGCCTAAATCTCACCCAAGTAAAAGATTCACACCCGCGCGTGCTTATATCAATTCCACCCCACCCCTAAACCTCCCGCCCTGCCCTTAAACTGGTTTAGGTGTACGGGTTTACAGGCAAAACTGCAGCCATGTACACGCCGCGGGATCCGGAAACGAAATAATGGAATGTGACCTGTGCCGGAGCCATTTTTTCTTTGCGTTCGCCTCCTCGCGGCGTTAGCATACCTCCTATCACACTCAGCCGTCTCGATGGCCCGTCGGCATTTCGGTTTGAGGAGTTTCGCCATGACACTGGCTGCCAACACCCGGCTCGGTCCCTACGAGATCCTCAGCGTCCTGGGCAGCGGCGGGATGGGGGAGGTTTACCGGGCCCGCGACGTCCGCCTGGAGCGCGACGTCGCCGTCAAGGTTCTGCCGGAGCGGCTCATCGACGACTCGTCGGCCCTGGCCCGCTTCCAGCGCGAGGCCCGATCCGTGGCGGCGTTGTCGCACCCGAACATCGTGGCCGTGTTTGACACGGGCATCGAACGGGGCCTGCCCTACGTGGTCATGGAGCTGCTGGAAGGCGAGACCCTCGGCCGCCGCCTGAAGCGCGCCGCCCTGGACTGGCGCGGTGCGCTGCCCTTGGCCACGGCCGTCGCGGACGGCGTGGCGGCCGCACACGCCAAGGGCATCATCCACCGGGACATCAAGCCGGAAAACATCTTTCTGACCGCTGGCGGAGGAGTCAAAGTCCTCGATTTTGGCCTGGCACGGCTGGAGAAAGCCGCGTCCGCGGAACCGAGTCCGTCCATCACGCTGACGCTCGAAACGCAGCCGGGCGTAATCCTGGGGACCGTCTACTACATGGCGCCCGAGCAGGTCCGCGGCCAGCACGCGGACGCCCGCAGCGACGTGTTCGCGCTTGGCTGCGTTCTGTTCGAGATGGTGACCGGCGCCCGGCCGTTCGCCGGCGACACGACGGCGGACGTCATGGCCGAGATCCTCCACGGCGAGCCCCCGCAGCTGTCGGAGTCCGGTCGCTCGCGGCCGGCCGGGCTGGACCGCGTGATCGGCCGCTGCCTGGAGAAAGACCCGGCCAAGCGCTTCCCCTCCGCGGTCGATCTGGCAGCCGCCCTGCGAGCCGTCGTCGGCGACGCGCTCCACGACAGCGTCCGCCAGCAACCGGGCGACACCCGCGTGGAGCCGGCGCCGGCCCGGCCGTCGGCGGCCGCCTCCGTCGCCGTCTTGCCCTTCGTCAACATGAGTTCCGACCCGGAAAACGAGTATTTCAGCGACGGCCTGGCCGAGGAGCTGATCAACGTCCTGAGCAAGGTGCAGGGCCTGCGCGTCGCCTCGCGGACCTCCGCCTTCGCCTTCAAGGGCAAGAGCGAGGATGTCCGCCGCATCGGCGAACAGCTCAACGTCCGCACGGTCCTCCAGGGCAGCGTGCGCAAATCGGGCGCCCGGCTGCGCATCACGGCCCAGCTCGCCAACGTGGCCGACGGCTTCCAGCTCTGGGCGGAGACCTACAACCGCCAGCTGGAGGACGTCTTCGCCATCCAGGACGAGATCGCCCAGAGCATTTCCAAGGCGCTGCGCGTTTTCTTGACCGAGAAGGACCAGCAGGCGCTGGAACAGCGGACGAAAACCGATGTGCAGGCGTATGACTGCTACCTGCGCGGGAGGCAGTTCTTCCACCAGTTCCGGCGGCGCACCCTTGAGGCGGCCGTGGTGATGTTCGGCCGGGCGATCGAGATCGATCCGCAGTACGCCCGCGCCTACGCCGGCTTGGCGGACTGCTACTCGCTGCTGTTCACGAACTGGGGCGTCCGCGAGGACACGCTGGCGCGGGCCGACGCCGCCAGCCGGAAGGCCCTCGAACTCGACCCCGAGTCCGGCGAGGCCCACACGGCGCGCGGCGTGGCCCTGTCCATCGCCCACCGCCACGGGGAAGCGCGGCAGGAATTCGAGACGGCGATCCGGCTCGACCCGGCCCTGTTCGAGGCCCGCTACTTTTACGCCCGGGCGTGCCTGGCGGAGGGACGGCCGGAGGATGCGGCCCGGCTGTTCGAGGAGGCGTCGCGGGTGCGGCCGGAGGACTACCAGGCGCTGCTGCTCGGCGCCCCGGTTCTGGCGGCCCTGGGAAGGAAGGCGGAGTCGGAGGCCGCCTACCGCCGCGGCCTGAAGGCGGCCGAAGAGCATCTCCGGCTGTACCCCGACGGCGCCCGGGCCCTGTGCCTCGGTGCGACGGGCTGGTGCAGCCTCGGCGACCAGGAGCGGGCGCTGGAGTGGGCGCGGCGGGCGTTGGCCGTCGATCCGGACGAGCCGATGACGCTGTACAACGTGGCCTGCGTTTACTCCCTGCTTGGGCGGATCGACGAGGCCCTCGACACCCTGTGCCGGGCCGCCGAGCTGGGCTTCGCGCACAAGGAGTGGATTCAGAACGACGCCGACTTCAACCCGCTGCACGGCCATCCCCGCTTTCAGGCGTTGCTGGCGTCGCTGTGACCGCCGGGCTGTCGGAGCCGCGACCGTAAGGGAGCGGTCTTCGCTCAAACCGCTCCCTCACGGCGGGCTTCGGACCCTCACAGCCGGAACAGCAGCCGCGCATTCTCCTCAAAGATCAGCGGATGATGCGCCTCCGGCATGGCGGACGCGATGAAATCGCGGTACGCCGTCATCGGGGCCAGCGGCCAGTCGCTGCCATGGAGAAAGCGGTTGGGCCGCTCCGCGTAGCGGTAGGCCCGGCCCAGCGCCGACCGCACCTCGCTCAGCATCTCCTTCCGCTCCTCCGCGCCGAATTCTTCAACGCCGCCGACCACGAAGCCCGACAGGTCGGCCCAGACGTTCACGTTCTTGTACACCACCTCTGCCGCGTCGGTCAGCCACGGATTGCCGAGATGCGCCAGCACGAAGCACGCCTTCGGATGATCGACCGCCACGTCATCGATCCCCAGCGGGTGGGCGAAACGCAGCTTCGCCCGCGGAGAATACGTGTCTCCCGTGTGGAAAACGACCGGCAGCCGGCGCCGCTCGGCCAGTTCGTAGTAGGGGCGGTAGCCGGGATCGGTCGGGGGATAATGCAGATAGCCGAGATAGGCCTTGAGCGCCCGCACCCCGCCGGAGGCGACGACGGCCTCGACGCGGCGCATGTGGTCCGGGTCGCCGCCGCGCCGGGTCGGCCACGCCGATGGCGTGCAGTCCCGGTACGAGCCGGGCGACGGCCAGCGTGCCGTCCACGCCGAGCGGGTCGTCCACCGTGGTGTGGCAGCTGCCCATCGCCAGCGCGTGCGTCACGCCGGCGGCGCGCATCTCCTCCCGCAGGACGTCGGCGATGCGGTCGGGGCCGGCGTCCAGCAGCGGACTTAACGGCCCTGCACCCGGCAGGTTCGGCCGCACGACGTGCAAGTGAGCGTCAATCATGGGCGCTCCCCTTCGGGTCGCGGCTAACCTGTCATTCCTCGAACAGGGCGACGCTGGCCGTGAATCCGTGGATGAAGTTCTGGCCGCCGACCGGGCCGAGTTCGCCCTGCGCGAAGAAGCCGGCCAGCGGGATTTCGCCGGCCTCGGCGCGCACCGCGGCGGCGTCGTGATTCGGCAGGTCGAACAGCCGGGCGCCGCGGCCGTTGCAGCTGAACAGCAGCGCCGCGGCCGGCCGCTTCTCGTGGGCATGTACGTCCAGCTGCAACAGGGCGTGCAAATCCTCGTCGGCCGTCGCCGCGTCGCGGACGTGGAATTGCACCGTCTGGCCGACGCGCACCCGCTCGTTGATCGCCAGGGCGCCGCTCGATCGGTCCAGGCCCAGCACGTTTCGCACCAGGAAATCGCCGCGCTGGAAGTCGCCGCGGTACTCATTGATGACGCGGCCGATGTGCAGCCCCTGCTGGAACAGGTTCTGGTCTTGCGGGTCGAGACTCTGCCAGAGTTCCTGCAACAGCTGGAACGGCGGCCTGCCGCCCAGCTCCAGGATGATGTTCTCCTCCGCCTTCGTGACGACCATGTGTCGGCCGATCGGCCGGCAGCCCTGCGACACGATCGAGCGCAGCCCGATCGGCCCTTGTAGCAGCACGCCCACCGCGCCGTCCGTCCGCACCTCGCCGTTGAACAGCAGCCGGCACTGCCCCGGGCCGCGCGTGCCGCTGGCCATGCCGCCCAGCACGCGCAAGCCCGGGTTGTTCTCGTTCATCTGGTTGAGGAACAGGTCCACCGGGAACGTGTAGGGGTCGCCCAGCAGCAGCACCGCGGAGTCGGCGGCGGCCGCCCCGACCAGCCCGTCCGGCAGGCCCAGCAGGCTGGGGCCTTCGGACGTCCGTTCCAGGACGGTGTGAAACGGCTCCAGAGTCACCGGCCGCTCCCATCGGCCCAACCACAGGCTCAGCGCCGGGTCGTTTTCGATCTCCCGGCCGTCGCCGATCACCGACTCGGCCACACAGCCCAGCAGGCAGCGCGGCGCCAGTCGCTCGGCGACGCCGCGGGCGATCCGCTCGGCGGCCCCGGCGTGCTGCGTGGAAAAGAAGGCGACGGCCAGGTCGATGGATCCGGCCAGGCGAGAGCGGGCTTCGTTGCAAACCTGTTCCAGCGCGGCGTCGGCCTGCGCGGCGGTGGACATGGCGGCGGCGAACGGCATGGCGAGGCCCTCGTTGACAGCGGGCTGTCGGAGCCGAGACCGTGAGGGAGCGGAGCGAAGGCCGCTCCCTTACGACCCATCGGAGCCGCGACCGTGAGGGAGCGGGTTTAGTCCAAACTGCTCCCCGACGGTCGCGGCTCTGCTCAAGTTATTCTTGCAGGCGTCCTAGGCCAGGGGACGCTCGAAGATGGGAAAGCTCCCCTGGCGCCGGAAGTATTGCTGGTAGAAGCGCAGCAGGTGCGGCGCGTCGGTGGAAGCCTGGGCGGCCAGGACTGCGACGTCCGCGTCCTGGAGCCGCAGCGCCGCGTGGCCGAGCAGGTCAAGTCCGATCACATTCAGGTCGCGCCCCTCGGCGGCGGCGAAGCTGAACAGGCCGTTGACGCGCTTGGTCTGCATGTCCTCCGTGCCGACGGCGCCGAGCCGGAAGCAGGGCATGGCGGCGTCGATCTCGCGCGGGTTGGCGTAGGCGGTGTTCTGCACCAGGATGCTCAGGCCGACCGGCGTCCCGTCCGTTCGGCTCCGCAACACCTGGGCCGATTCCGGAGGGAAATAGGGGTTGTGCAGGAGGCGGCGCTCCAGCTCCTCCGCGTCGCGGACCCGGAACGCCTTCGGCGCCAGGGCGAGGACGGCTGGCGCGTCGGCCGGGGTCACCGGATCAATGGCGGTGGCCGCGCGCCGACGGCGTCGGCATCTCGACCACGGCCATGACGAAGTTCACGACCTCGCGGGTCTGTTGGAAGCCGTGGGCAAGGAAGAAGTCGCGCTGGGCCGTCCAATCGGCCCGGTAGGCGGCGAAGGCCGCGCCCATGCCGCGGCGCCGCATCGCTTCCAGCACCGCGTCCAGGAGCGGCCCGGCCCACGACTCGCGGCCCTTGCGGCACCAGGGGAAGCTGATTCGGCCGTTGGCGTGGAACGTGGCGTAACCGACCGGCCGGCCGTTCTCGACGGCGAAGAAGCGCGTGGCCGGGTCGAAATCCGGGCCACGCAGGCGGCGGCGCAGCTCGTCCAGCGTGACGGCCTTGAATTTCGGCAGGTCGGCGGCCGTCTCGTTGTAGATGCCGACCTGCGCCGCGTCGTCGCCGGCCGTGAAGGTTCGGATCGTCATGACTGCATTGCGTCCTTTGGCGGGACTCGCATCCGGGGCGAGGCGCACGGCCGTGGCGGGGAGGCGTTTCGGCCTGTGTTGGTTAAGCCTAAGTTTTTCCCGTCCGATCCGCAAGGGGGAGCGAACCGCCAAGACGCCAAGGACGCCAAGAACACCCGCGGCTTCTTGGCGTCCTTGGCGTCTTGGCGGTTGATTATGTTACAATGAGGGAGAAGTTTGGCGCCTCGCGGATCGGGAGGTCCCTTCGCATGAAACGAGTTCTCGCGCCGGCCACGGCGCTGCTGGCCGGCTTGCTGTTCCTCGCCCCCGCCCGCTCCGACGAGCCGACGCCGGCGGAGCGCGGCAAGGCCCACTTGCTCGGCCAGGCCTACAATCCGCCCGCCGTCCCCGCCGACGCCTGGGAAAACCTCTGGAAGCAATGGGGACTCTCGGAGAAGCCGGCCCCCGACGACTATGCCCGCATGATGCGCGAGCGCTATGGTTTCCACGTGGCGCCGTACCCCAACAACGGCTACCCGATGGGCTTCCGCGAGGCCGACCTGCCGCTCGGCCTCGGCAAGGGCGTCGCCCAGGACTGCATGCTCTGTCACGGCGGTTCCATCTTCGGCAAGTCCTACGTCGGCCTCGGCAACTCCACGCTCGACTTCCAGACCTTCTCGGAAGACCTCAGCCGCACGATGGGCCGATCGGGCAAAACGCCTTTTGCGTTCTCCAATGTGCGCGGCACCGTCGAGGCCAGCAGCTTCGCCGTCTTTCTCCTGGGCTACCGAGAGCCGGACCTGTCGCTGCGCCTCCGCCGGCTGGACCTCGACCTCCGCGACGACACCTGTGAGGACACGCCGGCCTGGTGGCTGCTCAAGAAAAAGAAAACCATGTACTACGAGGGCGGCGGCGACCAGCGCTCGGTGCGCTCGCTGATGCAGTTCATGATGAGTCCGCTCAACTTCGCCTCCGCCTTCAAGACGGCCGAGCCGGATTTCAAGGACATACGGGAGTTCCTTCTCAGCATTGAGGCGCCCAAGTACCCGCTGCCGATCGACGCGGAGCTGGCCGGGCGCGGCGAGGTCCTGTTCACCGCCAACTGCGCTCGCTGTCACGGCACCTACGGCGAGAACTGGACCTATCCGAACAAGATCATTCCGATCGACAAAATCGGCACCGACCGCAAGCGCTTCGACGGCCTCTCGAAGAAGTTCGGCGAGTACTATAATCGGAGCTGGTTCGCCGAGGAATACAAGGCCCTGCCGTCGGTCGGCTATCAGGCGCCGCCGCTGGACGGGATCTGGGCCACCGCCCCGTACTTCCACAACGGTTCCGTGCCGACGGTCTACGGCGTGCTGAACTCGAAGGCGCGGCCGAAGGTGTTCACGCGGTCGTACCGAACCGACCTCGACGCCTACGACGCGGCGGACCTGGGCTGGCGGGTGGAAGTGCTGGATGGTCCGCCCGACTCGGAGAAGACGCCGGCCGTAGAGCGGCGCAAGGTCTACGACACGACGCAGCCCGGCCGCGGCAACAGCGGCCACACCTACGGCGACGGATTGACCGACCCCGAGCGGCGGGCGGTCATCGAGTACCTGAAGACGCTATGACAGCGGCCCGTCGGTGGGTATGATAGGCGCGGGACCGCGCCGCGCCGTAAAGGGGGAACCAGGACATGCCGCTGACGGTCGATAAAGTCGAGGACGTGACGATCGTGACGGTGAACGTGGACGAGTTCGACGCCAGCAACGCCGACGACTTCAAACAGGAGGTCGCGCCGGTCCTGCAGACGTGTTCGCGGCTCGTCCTGGACCTGAACCGGGTCCGGTTCGTGGACAGCAGCGGCTGCGGCGCCATTCTGTCGTGCCTGAAGAACGTCACCTCAGCCGGCGGCGACCTGAAGTTGTGCCGGGTGTCCCGGCCGGTGCGCACCACGTTCGAGCTGATTCGCTTGCACCGGATCTGTGAAATCTTCGATACGCGCGAGGAGGCGGTTCGCGCGTTCAAAGCGAAGTAGGCGAGCCGGGTCGCGTCAGCGCCCGGAGGCGAGCCGGGGAAATGGTCATGTCCGTCCTGCGCGAATTGGCCGGCGGCCGAGAGCACCCGTTGCGCGGGAAGGTCACGCTTATCGGCCGCGACCCTGCCTGCGACGTGGTCGTCCGCACCGACCAGACTTCGTTCCGCCACGCCATCATCGTCCAGTCCGGCGGTTCCCATTCCGTCGAGGACCTCGAAAGCGTCAACGGCGTTTACGTCAACGGTCAGCGCATCCGCGGCCGCACGCCGCTGCGGCCCGGCGACCGGGTCGAGATTCCCGGCTTCGCCGCGTCGCTGCAGACGGCGGCGCCGACCCCGCCGCTGCAGGAAGGCGTGACGACCGTGGCGATGGGCGGCGGCCGGCTGGAAGTCAAGCCGGAGGTGAAGCTGCGGGCCGTGCTGGAAATCTCCCGCTACCTCGGCACGGCGCTCGACCTCAAGGACGTGCTGCCGAAGATCCTGGAATGCCTGTTCGCGGTCTTCCCGCAGGCCGATCGCGGCTTCATCCTCTTGCAAGATCCCAACACGGGCCAATTCGCCCCGAAGGCCGTCCGCAAGCGGCGCGAACCGGACGCCGACACGCCGGCCGTCAGCCGCAACATCCTCAATCAGGTGACGTCCACCGGCCGGGCCGTCCTCAGCGCCGACGCCGGCGCCGATGCGCGTTTCGACCCCAACCAGAGCATCCGCCGTTTGCACATCAAGTCGATCATGTGCGCCCCCATGCTCAGCTCCTCGGGGGCGGTGCTGGGCGTCATCCAGCTGGACACGGAGGACGTGCGGACGCCGTTCCGCGAGGAGGACCTGGAGGTGCTGGCCAGCGCCACCACGCAGGCGGCGCACGCGGTGGAATTGGCCCGGTTGCACCAGGAGCGGCGCGACCTGGAGGCGGCCACGCAGATCCAGAAGAGCTTTCTGCCGGCGGTGCGGCCGCGCGTGCCGCAGCTGCGTTTCTTCGACTATTACTCGTCGGCCCGGCAGATCGGCGGCGATTACTACGACTACATCCCGCTGCCCGGCGATCGGCTGGCGGTCGCGCTGGGCGACGTGTCGGGCAAGGGCGTGGCGGCGGCGCTCTGGATGGCCCGATTGTCGGCGGCGGCGCGGTTCTCGCTGGCCTCCGAGGCGGACGCCCCGACGGCCCTGCGCCGCCTCAACGTCGCCCTCACGCAGACCGGCGCCGACGACCGCTTCGTCACATTCGCGGCCGCGATCCTCGACCTGGCGACGTACGGCGTGACGCTGGTGAACGCCGGCCACATGCCGCCGCTGCGCCGGCGGCCGGGCCGCCCCGGCGTGGAGGAGGTCGGCGACCCGATCGTCGGTCTGCCGCTGGGCGTGATGGACAAGCCGTATGAACAAACGTCGTTCGGGCTGGAACCGGGCGACGTGCTGCTGTTCTACACCGACGGCGTGACGGAAGCGCGCAACCCGAACAACGACCAGTACGGGCTGGAACGATTGTCCAAGGTGGTGGCTGGCAGTCCGAAAGACGTGGAGGCGCTCGGGGCGGCGGTGCTGGCCGACGTGCGGCGCTTCGCGGCGGGAAGGCCGCAGAACGACGATTTGACGATCGTGTGCGTCGGGCGCGACGGCTGATTCCGTCCGCGCGGCGCACGGACGGTTAGCCGCGACGCGCCAGCGGAGCGCTCCTCTCCAAGCGCTCCCCTGTCGGGTCGCGGCTAACCTGACCGGGCTTGTCGCACGCAACCGTTCTGAGTTAGACTCACTCCCTTACAATCATGCCCAAGGACGGGCGGCTGCCATTCACGGAGGAACTCCCATGTGCGGAATCGTCGGCTATACCGGCCGCAAGGAAGCGGAACCCGTCCTCGTCGAGGGCCTGCGTCGGCTGGAGTACCGCGGCTACGACAGCGCCGGCCTGGCGACCGTCACCGGCTCGCGGCTGCACCTCCGCAAGAAGGCCGGCCGCATTCCCGATCTGGTCCGACACCTGCGCGATCAACCCGCCGCCGGCTGCGTCGGCGTCAGCCACACCCGCTGGGCCACGCACGGCCCCGCCAACGACCGCAACGCCCATCCTCACGTCGGCGGCGACGATCTTATCGCCGTCGTCCACAATGGCGTCATCGAGAACTACGCCGCTCTGAAAAGACAACTTTCCGCGGACGGCGTCGCCTTCCGCAGCGACACGGACACGGAAGTGGTGGCCCAGCTCATCGCCTACCACCTGCGGCCGGCCGTCGCGGATCGGCCGGACGTCAACGACTTCATCGACGCCGTCCGCAAGGCGCTGGTCCCGCTCAAGGGCACCTACGGCCTGGCCGTCGTCTGCCGCCTCTTCCCCGACGTGGTGATCGGCGCCCGCCTGGGCAGCCCGCTCGTCCTCGGCATCGGCGACGAGGAGAATTTCCTCGCCAGCGACCCCGGCGCCCTCGTCGGCAACGCCGACCGCGTCGTCTACCTCCAAGACCATCAGCTCTGCGTTCTGACGCCGGACGATTGGCACATTCTCGACCCGGAAAGGATGCGCGTCGAGGCGTCGGTCGAGGCGATCGAGTGGGAAGCCGCCGACGCTGACAAGGGCGTGTTCGATCATTACATGCTCAAGGAAATCTATGAGCAACCCGAGGCGCTCGAAAACGCCCTGCGCGGCCGGCTCATCGATTCGGACGGCACGGCCCATTTCGGCGGCCTCAATCTCGACGTGCAGCGGCTGCGGCAGGCCGAGCGCATCGTCATGACGGCGTGCGGCACGAGCTATCACGCGGCGCTGGTCGGCGAGTATCTGTTCGAGGAGTTCGCGCGAATGCCGGTGGAGGTGGAGTACGCCAGCGAGTTCCGCTACCGCAACCCGCCGCTGGACCGCAACACCATCGTGCTGGCCCTCACGCAGTCCGGCGAGACGGCCGACACGCTGGCCGCCGTGCGCGAGAGCAAGCGCAAGGGGCACCCGACGCTTGCTCTCTGCAATGTCGTCGGCAGCAGCATCGCGCGGGAGGCCGACGGCGGCGTCTACCTGCACGCCGGCCCCGAGATCGGCGTGGCCAGCACCAAGGCGTTCACCAATCAGGTCGCCGTCCTTGCCATGCTGGCCCTGTACCTCGGTCGGATGCGCCACCTGTCGAGCATCCAGGGGACGCAGATGATCCGCGACCTGCGTTCCATCCCCGACGCCGTGCGGCGGGCGCTTTCCTGTCACGACGAGGTCAAGCGCATCGCCGAGCGCTACCACCGCTGCAACAACTTCCTCTACCTCGGCCGGCAGTACCAGTACCCGGTGGCGCTGGAAGGCGCCTTGAAGCTGAAAGAGATCAGCTATATCCACGCCGAGGGCTACCCCGCGGCGGAGATGAAGCACGGCCCCATCGCTTTGGTGGATCCGCAAACGCCGTCGGTGTTTCTGCTGCCGCGCGGCGCCATGTACGAGAAGGTGATGAGCAACCTGGAGGAGGTGAAGGCGCGCGGCGGCCCGGTGATCGCGGTGGCCTGCGAAGGCGATGAGGACGTGGCGGCGCGGGCCGACGAGGTGATCTACGTGCCGGAAGTGGCCGACTACTTGCAGCCGCTGGTGTCGGTCGTGCCGCTGCAACTGCTGGCGTACCACGCGGCCCTGCTGCGCGGCTGCGACGTGGACAAGCCGCGCAACCTCGCCAAAAGCGTGACGGTCGAATAAAGAAGAATCTCACGCAAAGACGCAAAGGCGCAAAGAAAGATACAAAGAAGACGGAAGGAGGGGTTCCGGGGCTTCACGCTCTTGAACCAATCCTTCTCTTCTTTGTATCTTTCTTTGCGCCTTTGCGTCTTTGCGTGAAATCTTATTCTTTGGCCGTCACGTTAACGCGGCAGCCTTCGCGGTCGAACTTTACGACGCCCTCGACCAGCGCGAACAGGGTGTCGTCCTTGCCGCGGCCGACGTTGCGGCCGGGGTGATACTTCGTGCCGCGCTGGCGGACGATGATGCCGCCGGCCGTCACGGAGCCGCCGCCGAAGATTTTGACGCCCAGCCGCTGGCTGTGCGAATCGCGGCCGTTGCGGACTGAGCCTTGACCTTTCTTATGAGCCATCGCTGCTCCTCAGGGTGTCGAACCAACTGCCGCCGTTGTGGCATGGTCTCAGACCATGCCACAACCGGGGTCACTTCTTGTCCTTGTCCTCCGGCTTGTCCGGCGTCAGCGCCGCCGCGTTCAGCTCGGAAGCCCGGTAGATCCACTGGTAGGGACGCGTCTTGTCCAGTTGGATCTCTTCGGAGAACATGTTATAGCGATCGCCGAGCCGTTTGAAGTTGAGTTCCAGCGTTTTCCGCCGGACGACCGGCTCTTTGTCGGCCGCGATCGGGTTGTCGGTCTGCGCCCAGCCGTTGGACAGGCCGGCCACGTAGATGCTGTAGTTGTTCGAGTCGGGATCGACGTCGTCCCAGATGGCCACGCCGGTGACGGCCTTGGGGTTGGCGTTGTCGCGCGACGGCGGGATCGGCTCGGCGGCGATCGTGACGGAATTCTTGATGTTGAGGTAGCCGCTCGGGTCTTCGATCTGGCTGATAGCGTCCTGCACCTTGGGCAGCACCTGGTCGTGATGGACGGTGTGCCGGTCGTGCGTCACCAGCTCGAAATCGGGGATGAAGGTGTGGGCTTCCTTGGTGTGGTTGATGACCTGATACCAGAGGTACCAGCACACCTTTTGGCCGCGTCCCGGCACGTCCACCTTGATGAGGCGCGGGTCCTTGAAGCGGAAGTCGAGGACCCAGATTTTGCTGTCGGCCTTGAGAACGGGATCGCCTTTCTCGTCCAGGATGGGCTTGCCCGTTTTCGGATCGGAAGCGTAGATCTCGTCCGGATCCTGCACGTTGGGCGCCGGTTTGACGTCGCGCTCGTTGGGATTCGCGGCCAGGGTAAGCCCCGCCAGGGTAAGCCCCGCCGCCAGCCCGGCCGTGAGGATCAGGCCGCGGCGCCATCGGCGCCCGCCCGGTTTGCCCGCCATGCCGCTCCTCCTTCCGTCCCGCAAGTCGGTTGGCGCGTACACTTTGCGCCGCGCCACTTCTCCCAGCGCTTATATCAGAGAGACGGGCGGGCGGTCAAGGCGGACTGACGGGGGGACGCTTCATGAAGTTTCGTCCCAGTTTCCGGTTGCCGGGGACGTTGCGCATCGGATAAGGTGGAAGGTAAGACCATTCCCGCGCCGGCGAGGCGCGCTCCATGTCCCATCGTGCAGGCGCCGCCATGACGAACGCAACCGCAACCAAGCCGGACAAGGCCCCGACCCCAAAGAAGGCATCGCGGCAGCCGCCGGCCGACACCGTCTGGCTGCGCTATCATCCGTGGATGGAAGGGCTGGTGGGGCACATCGCTTCGTGGGCCATTCACGCCTTCATCATTGGCGTCGCTGTGCTGTTCGTCCTCGCCTACGCCTGGGGGTGGATCAAGACCAGCAAGCAGATCCCGGTGGAAGCCGTCACGTTCTCGGACGGCGGCGGAGGCGGCGACCCCAGCGGCGCTGGCCAGGACCACGGCGCCAAGGCCCCGTTGTCGGAGGGCGTCCACGCCGACAAGAACAACCCCGGAAACACGACCAATCCCGGCGCTCAGAGCAATCGGCCGGACCTCCCCGACGTCATCCAGAAACCGGACGACCCGACCTTCACGCCGCCTCACTACGTCAACGCGGACCCCCAGGCGCTGAAAGCGATCATGGGCCTGGACACGGCCCTCAGCGGCAAGAACTTCGACCCCAGTAAGGGCGCCGGCGGTCCGGGGACCGGAACCGGCGACGGCCCCGGAACCGGACCCGGAACCGGACCCGGTACGGGGCCGGGCGCGGGCCAGGCGCCCACGCCAAAGACGGTGAGCGAGGCGCAAAGGCGCCGCTGGAAGAACATCTCGATCACCACGGGTCCGCGCGGCGATTTTCTGACCCGCCTTCAGATGAGCGACACGGTTCTCGCCATCCCGGCCGTCCCTTTCAACCCCAACGACCTGGACAACGCGCGCTTCACCATCATCGACCTGTCCAAACCGGGATCGCAAATGGAGGGCGGCAAGGCCGACCTGGAGGCCCTGCACCGCGGCATTTGGTGGTACATCGCCGAATCCAACGACATTCAGGATCTCGCAGGGCCTCTTGGCCTGAAAGGACGGCCGCCGGTCATCATCGCGTTTATGAGGACGGAGCTGCAAGACGAGCTGGCCCGCAAGGAGAAGGCCCGCACGAACCTCAGCGAGGCCGAGATGGAAAAAAAGATTGAGGCGACCAGTTTCCTGGTGACGGTCGAAGGGAAGCGAAAGTGGGACGTGCAAGTCACCGACGTGAAGCCTTTCAAGTAGGCGGGGGCCAGCCTTGAGCGAGATGGACTTGCAGGCCCGGCGCGACGCGGCCAAGGCGGATGCGCGGGCCAAGCGGGCGATCGAGTCGGCGGACGAACTGCGCCACAAGCTGGAGGCGCCGGTGCTGCTCCTGGCGCAGGCGGTCCTGTCCCTCATCGACGCCCTCAAGCGGAAGGGCGTTCTCGAAGCGGCGGACCTGCAACAGGAAGCCGCCGAGGTACGGCAGGCTCAAACCGCGCTCCTGGAGTCCCGAAGCCCGTTCGACTTTTCATAGGGCGACGGTTAGCCGCGACGCGCAGCGGAGCGCTCCGCTGCGCGTCGCGGCTAACCATTCATGACGCTCCCCGCGCCGCGCACGCCCCGCCGGTCAAATCCAGCTCGAACGCTTCGCCATCGCGGAAGCAGTCACCCGCTTTGTAGTAGACGCGGTTTTGGGCGCGGAGGTGATAACCTTCCAGCGTGTAGACCTTATACGACCAGCGGCCGCTCTGCGTCGCGCTGCCGGCGCAGACGACGGGGAACGGGGCGAAGTCCGACGGCGGGTGGTAATAAGCGTTGTGCCGGTGACCGTGCAGCCACAGACCGACGCCGCCGCGGTGGGCTGCTTCCACCACGGCGTCGAGGTCGCGCAGGGCGCGGATGCGCGGCTCGCGCCGGCCGCTCGCTAGCCACACTGGGTAATGCGTCACCAGGATGCGCGGCCCCCCCTCCAGGCGCTGCAACAGCTCCTCCAGCCGTCGCAATTGATCGCGGCCGACGCCGCCGCGCGCGTCCCACGGCCAGCGGTTGGCGGTCGAGGAATTCAGCCCGATCAGCCACGCATGGCCGACGCGCTGGGCGAAGGGGTAAACCGCGTCGCCGACCCGTTCGCCGGCCTGCCACTGCGAGAACAGCCGCTCGAAATGGCCCGCACGCACCGCCGCGTTCGTGCAGTAGTCGTGGTTGCCCGGCACGGCAAGGCCGGGCATCTCGTTCGGCCGGCCGATCTTGAGCAGGTGCGCCGCCCGCGCCACCTCCTCCTCGAACCCCATCGCGCTGGCGTCGCCGGAAAACAGGATGCGGTCGAAGCCGCCGCTGCACAGTTCGTCGGCCAGGACGCTCAGCACGTGGTCGGCCCGGCGGAAGCGGTAGCCGCGACCGAGGAAGCGCAGGTTGATCCAGGCGGACAGGCGCTTGTTGAACCAGTCCTCGCGCCGCCAGATGCAGGCCGGCGCCGTGACGTGGATGTCGCTGATGTGGGCCAGCCGGACGGCCTTAGGGGCTTCCGAGTTAATCGCCAGGCTCCTTAATCAGCGGTCAGGAGTCAGGAGTCAGGAGTCAGGGACAGGGTAGGACGTGACCCCTTGGCGTTCTTGCTGACTCCTGACTCCTGACTCCTGACCCCTTTGCGAGTACAATGGCCCCGACCTCCTCGACGGCGATGGGGCGTCTCATTCATTCCTTCGTCCGCACAAGGGTTCCATTTCCATGCCCAAGGTCACGTTTGTCAACGAAAAACAGGAAGTCGAGGTCCCCGAGGGCGCCAATCTGCGACGTGAGGCGATGAAGGCTGGCGTCGTGCTCTACCCCGGCGTCAACCGCTACCTCAACTGCCTAGGCCTCGGCCTGTGCGGCACCTGCCGCGTCCTGGTCAAAAAGGGCATGGAGAACCTCAGCAAAAAAACCCTGATCGAGCGCGCCAACCTGGCCGCCCATCCGCTGACGATGTTCGCCGCCATCGGCCACGAGGACGAGATGCGGCTGGCCTGTCAGGTGCGCGTCAACGGCGACTGTACCATAGAGACGAAGCCGGCCTTCAACGTGACCGGCGAAAACTTCTGGCAAAAGCCGTACCCCAACAAGTGAGCGTCGGGGCGGCCGCTCAGTGGCCCCGCCACCGGGAGTAATCGCCGCGCTCCTTGAGGATATCGGCCGGCGAGTCGGTGTACGTCTCCAAACTCATCTTGATGGCCTCATCGGCGGTGCTTTGCTGCGCCACCTTGAACCCGACGGCGACCGGGACTGCGTTGGGCGCCGTGTGGAGGTACACCCGGTAGGCGGGGAGGTTGGCCGGCGCGAACAGCGCCGACTCGAACGTGAGCGCTGGCTGGCCGTTCGGCGGCTGTACGGCGGCGGGCTGCCAGGTCGCCGTCGTGGGGCTTAGCCAGTTCTCGATCCGCTTTTTGAGCTTGTCCTTGTCGTCGTCCGTGCCGCCGATCCAGAGGTCCAGCTCCGCACAGGCGCCGGCCGTCGCCGGATAGCGGAACGGCGTCTCTTTCGCGTTGATGGGGTTTTGCGTGATGCCCTTGGGCGGCCGGAGGAAGACGTCCGCCGCCGGCGGCGCGTCGCCGGCCGGCAAGACGAGCGGATCGCCCAGCAATCGGTTCTCCTCGTCGAAGCGGTGCAGCCGGGCGTCGGCGAGTTGCATTTTGTTCTCGTAGTCCGCCAGGCCGCAGCCGGCGGCCGCCAGCGCGAGGAGCAACAGCACGCAGCGGGAGAACGAACGCGACTGCACGGCACGACCTCCTGTGGGAGCGCACGGGATCACCGCTACGTTACCAGCGAGAGGCGGGTTTCGCCAGGGTGGAGACGGGAAATCGGGAGGGAGCGACGGATGGTCCGCTACAGTTTTCCCAACAAGGTCGTGCTGGTGACGGGCAGTTCGCGCGGCATGGGGGCGGCGATCCTTGAGGCGTTCGCCGCGGCCGAAGCCGTCTGCATCGTCAACTACTTCGACGACCCCGACGGCCAGAATCGCCGCGACGCCGAGGAGACGGCCGCGCAACTCCGCGCCCTGAACGCCCCGGCCGTTCACCTGATCGAAGCGGACGTGAGCCGATACGAATCGGTGGAGCACCTGATGCAGCGGGTCGCCGACGAGGCGGGCGGGCTTGACATCCTGGTGAACAACGCCGGCGTCCTCCGCGACCGCACCGTGAAGAAGATGACGCCGGAAGAGTGGAGCGCAGTGCTGAGAACCAACCTGGACGGAGTCTTTTACTCCTCGAAACTCGGCGCCGACCTGCTGCGGGACGGCGGGCGGATCGTCAACATCGCGTCGATCGCCGGCGTGGTCGGCTTCCACGGCCAGGCCAACTACGCGGCGGCCAAGGCCGGCGTGATCGCGCTGACGAAGGTGCTGGCCAAGGAGCTGGCGCGGCGCCGCATCACCGTCAACGCCGTGGCGCCCGGAGTGATCCGCACGCCGATGCTGGCCGGTCTCAAGCCGGAGGTGCTGGCGGAGTACGAGAAGCAGATCCCCGTCGGCCGCGTCGGCGCGCCGGCGGACGTGGCTCATGCCGTGCTGTTTTTCGCCTGCGAGGAAAGCGGCTACATCACGGGTCAGACGCTGCCGATCACGGGGGGCTGGTTCTGATCAAAGACCAGCGACGCGCCGCGCGTCCGCGGAGGTCAATGGACGCGGCCGCTCACTCGAACTCCGTCGTGATCTTGCAGTCGGGCAGCGCCTTCCGGAGCCTGACGATCCCCGGCGCCGTCGCCCTGGTCCCGCCGACGGCCAACCTCTTCAGCTCCTTCAGCGGCGCCAGCTCCCTCAGGCCCTTGTTCGTCACGCCGTCGCAGCCGGTGAGGTCCAGCTTCCGAAGCCCCGTAAGCCCCGCCACATCCTTCAGGCCCGCGTCCGTTACGGACGTCCCGCTCAGACCCAGGCTCTTCAGCGCCGGCAGGGCGGACAACTCTCTCAGGCCCGCGTCCGTCAACCCGCTGCAGTTGTCAAGGTCCAATTCCTTGAGCGCTGGCAGCACGGCCAACTCTTTCAGGCCCCTGTCCGTCAGGCCATTGCAGGTGTTGAGGTTCAATGTCTCCAGCCCTTGCAGCCCGGACAACTCCTTCAGGCCCGCGTCCGTCACACCCATGCAGCCGGCGAGGTTCAGGCTCTTCAGGTTCTTCAGCGCGGCCAGCTCCTCCAGACCCGCGCCGGTGACAGGGGTTCCGGCGAGGCTCAAGGTCTGCAGTTCCTGCAGTACGGCCAGATCCTTCAGGCCCGCGTCCGTCACCTTCATGCTGCCGAGATCCAGCGTCTGCAGGCTCTTCAGCTCGGCCAAGTCCTCCAGGCCTGCATCCGTCACCCCCGGGCTGCCAGGGGCGAGGCTGAGGCGCAATTCTTTCAGCCCCTTCAGGCGGGCCAGGTGCTTCATCCCCGCGTCGGTTACACCCGGGCAGTTCACGATTTGCACCTTCCGCAGGCTCTTCAAGTGGACTAGCGCCTTCAGGCTCGCATCCGTCAGCTGGTCGCTGTTAATGAAGGCCACGGCGATTACGGGATGGGCGGCATCATTGTCGTCGCGGACGACCTCGCCGCCGAGCTTCATGACGGCATCGACGGCCCTGTCTTCGGCGTTTTCGGCGAACAGGGGCGGAGCGAACAGCAGCAGGCCGGCGAGCAAAGGCAGAGACTTCGGCATGATCGGTGCTCCCGTGAAAGGGCGCCGCGGCGGGCCGCGGCGCGGGTGTCAGGCCGGCGTTCCGTTCTCGTCGGCGAACTTGACAGTCGCCAGCGCCCGGGGACGCCCGCCAGCAGGCTTCGGCCCGGCCGACGAATCGCGTCGCCGAGCCGGACGGCTGACCTCACGGGTCCGGCCCGTGGGGGACTTCCCACGTCCCGTCGGTCTTCCGCTCGAACCTGTTGTTGGTCTTCACGTCATAGTGGTCCGGGTGCAGCCGCACGGTGATGTTCCGGCTGAAGTCGAACAACTCGATAAACTTCGCCGTCCGTTCCCGCTCCACGTAGTTGAACACGCCGTCGTCGTTCTTTTCCACCCACTTGTCCCCTCCCGTGTTCTCGAAGTACCCCCTGCTGGATCGCCAGAGCGTGCGCGACTTCCGATGGCCCGGCGCGTCGCCGCCGGTGTCATCAATGCCGGGCGGCGTCGTGTCCGGGCCTGGCGGGTCGGCGTCGCCCGGCTTGGCGCCGGGGGTTTGGTCAGCCGTAGAAGCGGGGCCTGGGGCGGCCGGCCCGGCGACGGGACCGTTGCCGCGAAACCGGCCCGAGGCGTACAACACGACGCCGCCCGCCGCCAGCCCCGTGGCGACCAGGACGGCGAGAACGGCGGCGACGCGCCGTGGCCCCCGCCGGGTGGGAGGCCCCGCGTAGAAAAGCCCCTTGACATTGCTGGCCGGGACCCACCGGGCTGATCCTTCCGCACGAACCGTGTCCGTCGGCAGCAGCCTCTCCGAATCGGCAAGCAGCCTCAAGTCCGCGGTGGAAACCGGGCCGCACTCCTGCCCGTTCCGTATGTAGTGCCAGCGCTGGGCCATTGCACGTCCCTTCGGAGCCTTGTGATCGTGCCAGCCTTCGCCCAGCGGATGCCGGGGCGGTGTGACCTGCCCACTCGGGCCGTCGCCTCGGCGGGCACGCCTCATTCGCTGGGCGGTCCACCGCGTCACGCGCACTCGCTGGAAATGGAATTGCAGCAAACGACGGAATCTTACAGATACTGTTCGGAAGCGCGAGAAAAGTTCGGCCGCCGCCCGGTGCTCAGACGTCCATCAAGCCGCGCAGCTCCTCCCGCAGCCGAGCCAATACGCGGGCCTTGGCGACGTAGACGGCGTTCGGCGTGATCCCCATACGCTGGGCCACCTCGCCGGCAGGCGTCTCTTCCAGCACCAGCAGCGGGAACACCTGCCAGGTCTTCGCGTTGAACTCCGCCTGGATGCTTGTCAGCAGCCGGCGGGCGAGGTGCTGGTCGTGTTCCTGGTCCCATTGCCGGCTGAGGGCGCTGTCCGGGTCGGCCAGTTGATCCAGCCATTCATCCAGGGGCTGAAGTGCAATCAGGGCTTGCCGGTTCCGTCTCCCGCGCTGGAAATGGCGGACGCGATTGGTCAGGATCGCGCGCAGCCAGGTCCGAAACGCTCCCGGCTGACCGTTGTGGACGAAGTCCGGCAGCTTTTCGCTCACCACCACGAGAACGTCTTGCAGCACGTCGTCGCGGTCGGCCGGCTGCAGGTCCGCGCGGCTCAGCCAACCGCGTAGCAACGGTTCGTAGATCGTCAGCAGCCGGCGCCACGCCTGGCCGTCGGTGCGGTCGCGCAGGCGCTCCAGCAGACTTTGAGACGTGGCAAGCATAGGACCTGTCCAAGATCAACCGCGCTTAGCCGCGACGCGCCAGCGGAGCGCTTCGGGGAGAGCGCTCCGCTGGCGCGTCGCGGCTAACCGTGCAATCTGTTTCTGGACGACTCCATCGTCAAGGTTCCAGGTATCGAATCGTGCCCGGCGCCAGCTCTTCCAGCCGCTGCCGGCGTTCGCGCCACGCGTCCGCACTGAGCAGGTGGACAACCCCCTCGGCGTCCAGCTCCATGCCGGTCAGCACCTGCGTTTGGAGCGTCAACAGCTCGGCTTTCCCCTCCGCCGGCCGGGGCACGCGCCAACGGCAGACGGACGCCGTGCGGCCGGAGGTGAACAGCACCGAGCCGTCCGGGTGGAAGGCCAGCGCGCCGGCGCCGGATTGTTGCATGACGGGCCCGACCGGCCGGCCTGTGGCGGCGTCCCAGAGGCGGATCGCGCCGTCGAACGCCAGGCCGGCCACGAAGCAGCTGTCGGGCGAGAAGGCCATGGCCCGGAACCGCTCCTCGTGCCCCGACCCACCGCTGTGGAGCAGCGGCGGCCCGACCGGGGCGCCCGTCCGCAGGTCCCAGACGTGGCCCACGTTCCACGCTCCCGTCGCCGCCCGTCGGCCCTCGGCGTCCACGGCCACGGCGCTGACCGAGCTCGTGTGCGGGAGCGAAAGGCCCGTGAAAACACGCTTATCGGCATCCCATAAGTCTGCCCCATTGGGCAGCCCGACCAGCACGCCCTTGCCGTCGGGCAGGATGGCGCCGCCGCGGCTTATGCTCCAGAAGTCGTCGGTCGGGGCGCCCCCGGGGCCGACGAGGTCCAGCAGCCGACCCTTGTTTTGCGCCTGGACGACGGCCCGCGAGCCGTCCGGGGCGAGGCAGACGTAGCGGATCGGGGCGGGAAAGGTCCACGTCCGGAGCAGACCGCCGGCGGCCGCGTCCCACAGGCGAACCGTCTTGTCCGCGCCGCCGGTGAGCAACCTCTTTCCGTCCGCCGTGAAGGCGGCCGAGGTGATGGGTTTTTCATGTCCCGTTAGGTCGCCCCGCCGTGCGCCGTCCGTCGCGCCGAGCAGCACGCCGCCGTGGTCCCAGCCGCCGGCGAACAGCAGACGGCCGTCCGCGCTGACGGCCAGGCACCGGACGCCGTCCGCCGAGAAATACCGGTCCTTGACGCCGAGAGGCTCCGGCGTTCCGGAGAACGGCAGGGGAAAGGGTGAAAGCGACACCCCGTCGGCGAGAGCGGAAACGCGCACCTGGCCGTTTTTCCCGGCGGTCAGGACGGCGCGGCCGTCGGGTGAAACGGCGGCGACCACCACCTCGCGCTGGTATCCGGTAATCGAGAACAGCCGCGTCGGCCCGGCGACGTCCCAGACCTCCGCCCGGCAAGCGTTCATCCCGACCACGAACCGCTCGCCGTCCGGGCTGAGGTCGATGCTCGCCGCCGTCATGGAAACCGCCGCCGTGCGTTCGCCTGTCTCCGTCGCACAGACCAGCACGCCGCTCTCGTCCCCCGGGCGATACCACGTGACGCAATAGCGATCGCCGCGGGCCGAGTAGTGGTGCAGCGCAGGCCGTTATCCGGGAATGCGACCGCCGAACCGATCGCCGTGTGCTTCACGGCGTCCCACTGCTGCAGGCTCGATCCGGCCGTGGTCACGAAGCGGCCGCCGCCGGGGTGAAAGGCCACGGAGGTCGCCGGCGCTTCCAGGGGAAGCGGGTCGCCCAGGGCGTCGCCGGTGCGGGCGTCCCAGAAGCGGACCCGGCTGTCGCCGCAGGCGGCGGCCAGCTGCTTCGAGTCCGGCGAGAAATCCAGGTCGTTGACCGCGGCGGAAACCTTCAGCTCCCGAACCGTGTCGTCGCCCAGGTCCCAGACGCGGATCGGTGCGCCGGCCGGCCCGCCGCAGGCCGCGCGGCGGTGGTCGTGGCTCCAGGCCACGACGGTCGTCTTCCCTTCCAGCGGCCGGGTCCGCACCTTCCGCCATTCGCGGACATCCCATATCTCCAGACCATCGTCGCCGCCGACGAGGACGTGTTTGCCGTCCGACGACCAGACCGCGAAACGATCCTTGGAATTCTGCGGCACGGTCAGCGTTCCCATCTGGGGGCATATCTCGGCCCGCCAGGCCGACCAGCTCGCGCGCAGCAGGTGCTGGAGCGATTCGTCGTCTTCCGGCGCCAGCTCGGCGGCCCGCGCCAGCCAGAGCAGGCCGCGGTAGGGGTCGGAAGCCTGGCCGTCTTCCCCTTCCTCGCAGATCCCGATGGCCCGATCGCCGGTCAGCAGGGCTTCATTGCGGCGCGACTCTTTCAACGCCGCCTCGGCCCGATCGTTCTCCATGCGCAACTGGCCCGCCGCGCGGTCGGTTTTGTCCTTCTCAACCTGCAAGGTCCGCGCGGCGTCGCCCTCCGTCACCGCGAAGACGACGGACACCGCCGAAACCGCCATGAGCAGCAGCACGGCCGCGGCGCTCAGCACCGCCACCGCTGGGTTGCGCCGGCCCCAGCGCCAGACGCGCTCCCCGACCCCGACCGGCCGCGCCGCGATCGGCTCTCCGGCCTGGAAACGGCGCAGGTCCTCCGCCAGCGCGAGGGCCGTGGCGTAGCGCTTCGACGGGGCCTTTTGCAGACATTTCAGACAGATCGTTTCCAGATCGCGCGGGATGCGGGGCTGCAGCTGCGTCGGGCGCACGGGTTCGCGCTCGATGGTCTGGCGGACGATTTCCGCCAAGGCGGCGCCTTGAAACGGCGGGCGGCCGGTCAGCAGGTGGTACAGGATCGCTCCCAGGCCGTACACGTCGGTGTGCGGGCCGAACGCCGTCGATTGGGCGTTGGCTTGTTCGGGCGCCAGGTAGCCGGGCGTGCCGAGAATGGCGCCGGTGGCCGTCATACCGGGCGCGTCGCTGATCCGGCGGGCCAGGCCGAAGTCGGAGAGTTTCGGCGCCCCGTCGGCCGTGAGCAGCACGTTGGCCGGTTTCAGGTCCCGGTGGATGACGCCGCTTTGGTGAGCGTGATCCACGGCGCGGGCGAGCAGTTCGACCAGGCCGGCCGCCGCCCGCGCCGGTTGCGGGGCGCCGGCCGTCGTCTGGGCCAGGTTGCCGCCCTCGACATATTCCAGGGCGAGGTACGGGAGGCCGTTGTGGGCGCCGACCTCGTAGATTTGGACGATGTTGGGGTGCTGCAACCGGGCCACGGTCTCCGCTTCGTGGCGAAAGCGGACCACATCGGCAGGTCCGGCATGGCCGCCCGCCAGGACCATTTTGAGCGCGACCAGGCGGTTGAGTTTCAGGCAGCGGGCCTTATAGACGACGCCCATTCCGCCGCGACCCAGTTCGGCGAGGACTTCGTAGCCGGGAACTCCGGGCGGCGCCGCATCCACCGTGGAAGGCTCCCCCCCGTGCCGCAAATACCGGACCAGGGCGTCGTCGGGCGCGGCTTTGAGGATCGTGCTGCAATCCGGCCCGTCGGCCAGGAACGCCTCGATCTCCATGCTCCGTTGCGGTTCGCACTTGCCCAGGCTGTAAGTCTGCAGCTCTTCCACCCCCGGCGGATCGACCTTGTGCTGCGCCATTCCTGCCTGCACTTCATTGAGCAAGGAAAGGGATTCGATTGGGCCTGCTCTGGCCAGCCCATTGTCAAGGAGCATGATGCAGCCTGCAAGCCCTTTTTTGCGCCTGTAATCTATCCCGAGAAGCGGGGGCGACGAAGAAGGGAGGAACGTCGCCAAGGCTCCCATTTCCGGCCCTCTTCTGATTGCGTCCGTTCGGAAACCCGCGTAAACTCCATTCATCGCTCGCCAGAACGGATGTGTTCCCTCCATGACTCCCGCCTTGCTGTCCGCCCTTCTCGTCGTCGGCGCCGCGGACCCCGCCCCGTCGTTCGAGACGCAGGTCGCGCCGCTGTTGCAGTCGCACTGCCTCAAATGCCACAACCCCGTCAAGTTGCGCGGCGGCCTCGACCTGACCACGCGCACCGGGCTGCTCAAGGGCGGCGAGGCCGGCGTCGTGGTGGTCCCCGGCAAGTCGGGCGACAGCCTGCTCTACGCCAAGGTGCATGAAGGCAAGATGCCGCAGGACGGATCGCTCGCCGACGCCGAGGTCGAGCTGCTGCGCCGCTGGATCGACGCCGGCGTACCGTGGCAAGGCGAGGCCCTCAAGCCGCCGGTCGAGAAGGGCCGGGCCGGCCCCGACTGGTGGTCGCTGCAACCGATCCGCCGGCCGGCCATTCCAGATGTAAAGAGTCGGGATTGGGTGCGCAACCCCATCGACGCCTTCATCCTCGCCGGGCTGGAGGCGAAGGGCCTGGCGCCCGCCCCCGAGGCGGATCGGCGGACGTACATCCGCCGCGTGACGTTCGACCTGATCGGGCTGCCGCCGACGCCGGACGAAATCGACGCCTTCGTCAAGGACAAGGCGCCGGACGCCTACGAGAAGCTGGTGGACCGGCTGCTGGCCCGGCCGGAGTACGGCGAGCGCTGGGGCCGCCACTGGCTGGACGTGGCGCGCTTCGCCGAGAGCCACGGCTACGAGATGAACACGCTGCGGCCCAATGCCTGGCCCTACCGCGACTACGTCATCCAGGCGTTCAACGAGGATCGATCTTATCCGCGATTCGTCCGGGAGCAGCTGGCCGGCGACGTGGTCGGTAAGGGCGATGCGATCACCGAGGCCGCCACCGGCTTCCTGGTCGGCGGCCCGCACGATCTGGTCGGCAACGCCATCCCCGAGGCTCGGCTGCAACAGCGCATGGACGACATGGCGGACATGGTTTCCCTCACAGGGGCGACGTTCCTCGGCCTGACGGTCGGCTGCGCCCGCTGCCACGATCACAAGTTCGATCCGATCTCCCAGAAGGATTTCTACAGTCTCCAGGCGGTATTCGCAGGCGTGGAGCACGGCGAGCGCGCGGTGCAGCCCGCCGACTCCACGGATCGCCGCCGCGAGGTCGAAGCGCTGCGCGCCGACCTCGCCCGGCTCGACGCCAAGATCGACGAACAGGAGCCGGCGGCGGGAGACGCCGGCGCCGCCGAAACGGCCGCCGGTCCAGTCGCGCCGCAACGTCGAGCGTTTCCACCCAATCGAGGCCCGTTTTGTCCGCTTTACCGTCGCCGGCACCGTGGACGGGACGGAGCCGTGCATCGACGAGCTGGAGGTGTACGGCCCCGACGCCCCGGCCGACGACCTGGCCCTGGCCGGCCGGGGCGGCAAGGCGACCGCCTCGTCGGTCTACCCCAACAACCCCTTCCACACGATCGACCATCTCATCGACGGCCGCGTCGGCAACAGCTGGAGCTGGATCTCCAACGAGCGCGGCAAGGGATGGGCGCAGGTGGAATTGCCGAAGGCCGCGACCATCGACCGCATCGTCTGGGGCCGCGATCGGGAGCAGAAGTTCGCCGACCGCCTTGCCAGCGACTACCGCATCGAGGTTTCGACGGACGGCGACAAGTGGACGGCCGTGGCGGGTTCGTGGGACCGCGTGCCCTTCGGCCGACCCGCGCCAGCGCCGCCGGACGACCTGGCCCGGCTGCTGGAGCGGCGCAAGGGGATGGAAGAGAGGCTCACGTCGCTGGAAAAGGGGACGATGATCTACGCCGGCACGTTCCGCAAACCGGACCCGACGTTCGTGTTGAAGCGCGGCGATCCGACGCAGAAGATGCAGGAGGTGGGGCCGTCCGGCGTGCGGGCCGTGGCGCCGGCGTTCGAGCTGAAACCGGACGCGCCGGAGTCGGAAAGGCGGTTGGACCTGGCCGATTGGATCGGCAGCCCGGACAACCCGCTGCCGGCCCGCGTGATGGTCAACCGCGTCTGGCACTGGCACTTCGGCCAGGGGATCGTGCGGACGCCGAGCGACTTCGGTTTCAACGGCGATCGGCCGTCGCACCCGGAATTGCTGGATTGGCTGGCGGCGGAGTACCAGTCGAACGGCTGGAAGCTCAAGCCGCTGCACCAGCTGATCGTGCTGTCGGCGGCCTACCGCCAGTCCACGCGCTACGACGAGAAGGCCGCGGCGGCGGACGCCGACGACCGCTTGCTGTGGCGGCGCCGGCCCCAGCGGCTGGAGGCGGAGGAGGTGCGCGACGCGGTGCTGGCGACGAGCGGCGCGCTCAACCCGAAGCGCGGCGGTCCCGGATATCACCTCTGGGAATACTCGGGATATGTGATCGTGTTCACGCCCAAAAAGGAGCTGGGACCGGAGGAGTTCCGGCGCATGGTCTACCAGTTCAAGCCGCGTTTGCAGCAGGACCGGACGTTCGGCGTCTTCGACTGCCCCGACGCGACGGCGGCGGCGCCGCGGCGGCCCGCGTCCACGACGCCGTTGCAGGCGCTGAACCTGCTGAACGACCCCTTCATGCTGGACCAGGCGGAGCGGTTCGCGGCCCGGCTGCGCAAGGAGGCGGGCGACGCCGCGCCGGACCAGGTGCGGCGGGCGTTCCGGCTGGCGCTGGGCCGCGACCCATCGGCGGAGGAGACGGCGGCGGCCGAGAAGTTGGTGCGGGCGGACGGCTTGGCGGCGTTCTGCCGGGCGCTGTTCAATACGAATGAGTTTGTGTTCGTGGATTGAGGGCGCCCGCGAACCGCCCCGCCGCCCCCATCTCCTCCTCGATGCGGAGCAACTGGTTGTACTTCGCCAGCCGTTCGCTGCGGGCGACGGAGCCGATCTTGATTTGCCCCGCCCCGGTCGCCACGGCCAGATCGGCCAGGAAGGCGTCCTCCGTCTCGCCGCTGCGCGCCGAGATCACCGCCCGGTAGCCGGATTCCCGCGCCAGCCGCACCACTTCCAGCGTCTCCGTCAGCGTGCCGATCTGGTTCACCTTCACCAGCACCGCGTTGGCGACGCCTTCTTCGACGCCTCGTTTCAGTCGCACGGGGTTGGTGGCGAATAGGTCGTCGCCGATCAACTGCACCCGGCCGCCCAGCGCCGCCGTCAACTTCCGCCAGCCGTCCCAATCGTCTTCGGCCAGGCCGTCTTCGATACTGAGGATCGGATAAGTCTCCACCCAGCGCGTCAGCCGCGCCGTCATCTCGTCGGCGGTCAGGGACGTTCCGACTTCCTCGCGCAGGTGGTAGCGGCCGTCGCGGTGGAAATGCGTGCTGGCCACGTCGATGGCAATGGCGGCGTCCCTTCCCGCCGCCAGGCCGGTGTCCGCGACCGCCTCCAGGATCATTTCGACGGCCTGCTCGTTGCCGTGCAGTCGGGGGCCGAAACCGCCCTCGTCGCCGACCAGCACGCCCTCGAAGCCGTGCCGCGTCAGGACGCCGCTCAAGGCGCGGTAGACGGCGACGGTCATTTCCAGCGCTTCGGAATAAGTGCGAGCGCCGATCGGCAGCAGGAGGAAGTCCTGGAAATCGAGGTTGCCGCCGGCGTGGAGGCCGCCGCTGATGAGGTTGACCATCGGCAGCGGCAGACAGGCCTGGCCTTCGGGGTCCAGATAGCGCCACAGCGGAAGGCCCCGCGACGCGGCGGCGGCGCGGGCGGCGGCCAGCGAGACGCCGAGGATGGCGTTGGCGCCGGCCCGCGACTTGTCCGGCGTGCCGTCGATCTCGCACAGCACGCGGTCGATGCGCGCCTGGTCGGTCGCATCCATGCCGATCAATCGCGGAGTCAGACAGGTCGCGGACGTTGGCGACGGCCTTGCGGACGCCCTTGCCGCCGTAGCGGGTCGGGTCGCCGTCGCGCAGCTCGACGGTCTCATGACGGCCGGTGCTGGCGCCGGACGGCACGATGGCCCGGCCGAAGGTGCCGCCGCGGCACGCAACTTCCACCTCGACCGTCGGCCGGCCGCGGCTGTCCAGCACCTCCCGCGCATGGATACGAACGATGGTTGCGCTCATGCGGAAACCTCCGCGTCCGCCCGGGCCGTCACCTCTTCCCACTGGGCGGGGCGGTCCAGCAGCAGAGCGCGGCCCAGCCGCCGCACCGCCTCGCGCCGCGTTTCCTCCGTCAGATACTCGACGGGGCTTGTGCCGTCGATGCGGGCCAGCAGACACAGGCCGCAATGGGCGATGCCCCGCGTCTGCAATTCGGCTTGGGGGGCGAACGTCGCCTCGTTGGCGTAGCCGCGCCAGAAGGCCCGCGTCAGGTCGAAATAGCGTCGCCGGTCGGCCGGCCGCCGCGCCGCCTTGAGCAGCAGATGGCTCAGGAAGAAGCCCACGTCCATCGCCGGATCGCCCTGGTGGGCCGTCTCATAATCGACAAGAGTAAAGCCGTGCTCATGCGTGAGAATGTTCTTGGGGCTGTAATCGCCGTGGCAGAGCGCCTCATGCGATGACAGCAGGCTGTCGATCAACGGGGCGACGGCGTGCGCGACTTCCGGCCGGCGCTCCTGAACGCGGTGGTAGAAAGGATCGACGCGCAGCTGGACGAAGACGGCCCGGTCGCGGAAGGCGTCGATGAGGGATGGGTCGCGGGCCGTGGCGTCGTGCATCCGACCGAGGACGGCGCCCGCCCGTTCACCGATGTCGAGGTCGATGGCGCCGGCCAGCAGCGCCTCTTTCCACGTCCTGGCGCCGTCCGGGGCGCTGGACATGGCGAAGACATACTCGTCGCGGTCGCTGAAAAGGACTTCGGGGACCGTTTGCGGCGGCAACAGCGGGTGCAGCAGCCGCATTACTGCCTCTTCACGGTAGACGCGGTCGAGGTCGCTGAACCAGGCGTCGCGGGTGCGGAGCTGCGGCCGCGACTGCTTCAGCACGAAAACGCGCTCCGGCGTGCGGACGCGGAGGACGGCGTTGGACACACCGCCGCTGAGCGTTTCGACCTCGACGGGGCCGGGACGAACCCACCCCTTGCGGCGCAGGTAGTCGGCGGCGTTGGCGGCGGTCAGTTCGAGCATGGCGCTCAGGGATCGAAAGTGATGCGGGGGGTTTTCGGATCGACGTTCGGCTGGCCGACGGGGGGCGGCGGCGCCAGATGGAGGAGGCGCGGCTCGGAGGTCCAGGGCGCTTTGTCCGGGCCGGCGACGCCTTTGACCGTCATCCGCCACAGGCCCGGCGTGAGATTCGTCATCGCGAACTTAAAGTATCCTGAATAATCGGGTATGCGTTCACTGACCACCTCATTGAGAGACAAGTGCAGAGCGTCCAGCGACTGTTCCTTCTTTTCGACGACCGCACGCTTATCGTCCAGTCGTTCCAGGACGAGCGTGGGGATGTCGTCAATGTCCCGTGTTCCCAGCACCGCCAACCAACAACCCAGGTCGGCTTGGACGCCGCAATCAGGTTCCAGGACGGCGACGACGCCATGTGCATTCCCTGACAGCTCGCGCCAGCGCGTCGGCCCCGCGACGACGGCGACCGCCTCGGCCAAAGCGTCCCGCGTTCCCCCGGGAGGCTCACTCCGGTAGGCCCCCCTCAGGGCGGACAGGGCGCGATCGGTGCAATACGACTTGAGGGAGTCCGATTTCGGGGAACTGATTTCGAGGAGCGCTCCCGCGGCCGCGGCGCGGATGGGCGGATGCGCACTCTTGAGCAGAGGAGACACGGCATCGATAAGGACGCCTTGCTCCTGCCCGTCAATCGGCTCGGTGGGGCCGGGCGGTCCGAGTGGCGCCGGCGGCGGCCACAGCGTCGCGGGAAGCGCCAGCAGTTTCAGGGCGCGGGTTCGGTTGCCGGCCAAGGCATTGTCATCGGCGGCGACGGACAGCAACAGCCGGTGCGCCGCCGCTGTCCCAAAGGCAGGCGTCCGCAGCCAGGGGTTGTCGCCGTGATTCAGTTCCGCGTACTGCTTGACGGCCGCCCAGCAGTCGGTGGGGACGCCGCTTTCAAAGACCCATTGGAAAACATCGACTTCTAGTGAACCCCATCCATGGGACGGTTCTTCGCCCTCCTCCATTGTCAAACCGGCGCCGAATTCCGCGCGGCGGCGCTCCACCCAATCAAGCAGCGCCTCATTCCTGCGGTGGAGATCGGGAATTGTCTTAAGGGATCGGATATGGCGCACTTCCGCTGCGTCCGCGGCGACCTTCTGCACTAAGTCTTCCCAGCGAAGCGAGGCGCGGTACGGCGCCAAAAAGTACTTGCTGTCGGACAGTAGGTGCTTGGAGTATTCGTGCTGTAGGTGGTACACCGCGCCCTCCGCCGTCCGAATCCGCAGACCCGACTCAACGAGTGGGCGATGTGGATTCGCCGGATCGGCGGTCGGCGGCCCGAGAAAAAGCAACACCTCCGTCGGACGAGCTGTTTTTCTATGCGCATCGTCTTCCGAGGGCGGGATCGTCAGATCATAGGAGGATAGGCCATCGACCATGACGACGTCCCCAGCCTTGAGGCCCAACCCCATAAGGACGCGACGGACCCGAAACTGCTCGGCGTGTCTTGACTCGGTCGGCACGGCGACAACGACGGCTTCCGACCGAACCGTCAGCTCGCGCACCGGCAGGCCCGGCGCCATGTCGATGCGTTCCAGTTCGGCGTGGATCGATGGGGTTAGGCAAAGCGCCAACGCCGCTGTGAGGTAGCGTCTCACGAAAGCCATCCTCCACCAACGCCCCGGAACGGAGTGAATCGGCCGGCGTCAATCATCATACCCCTTCGGGTGCGCCCGGTGCCAGTTCCAGGCCGTCTCAATGATCGGCCGGATGTCCGTGTAGCGCGGCTTCCAGCCGAGTTCGCGCTGCACCTTCTCCGACGCGGCCACCAGCGCCGGCGGGTCGCCGGGCCGGCGCGGCCCCTCCTTCACGGGGACCTTCTTGCCCGTCACTTCCTCCGCGGCCCGGATCACCTCGCGCACGCTGTAACCCCGGCCGGTCCCCAGGTTGTAAAGCAGCTGCTTTCGCGGCGCCAGCGCCTCCAGCGCCAGCAGGTGGGCCTCGGCCAGGTCATCGACGTGAATGTAATCGCGGATGCACGTCCCGTCCGGCGTCGGATAGTCCGTCCCGAAGACCTCGACGGCGGGCCGCTGTCCCATCACGGCTTGCAAGACGATCGGGATCAGGTGCGTTTCCGGATCGTGATCCTCGCCGATGCGGCCGTCCGGGGCGGCGCCGGCCGCGTTGAAGTAGCGCAGGGCGGCGTAGCCCCAGTCGTAGGCCCGCGCGTAGTCGGCCAGGGCGAACTCCACCGCCAGCTTGGTATGGCCGTAGGGGTTGATCGGCCTCTGCTTCTCGTCCTCCGTGATCGGCACTTTTTCTGGGACGCCGTAAGTGGCGCAGGTGCTGGAGAAGACGAAGCGGCCGATGCGGTGGCGCCGCAGCGCGTCCAGCAGGTTCAGCGTGTTGATGAGGTTGTTGTGGTAATACTTGGCGGGCTGCGTCACCGACTCGCCGACGAAGGCGAAGGCGGCGAAGTGGACGACGGCCTCGATGCGGTGCAGCACCAGGACATGATCCAGCCGCTGGGCCTCCGACAGGTCCGCCGCGACCAGCCGCTCGGCCGGCACGGCGGCGCGGTGGCCCATCGACAGGTTGTCATAAACCCATACGTCGTGGCCGTGCGCCAGAAACAGCTTGACCGCATGGCTGCCGATGTAGCCCGCGCCGCCGGTCACCAGGATGCGCATGAACCGTCCTCCGCTTGTCGTGGTCGTCCTGGAAGTTATAGGCGGCGAGCGGCCGGGCGTAAGCCGGCCGGTATAGAATGCCGTGGCGGCCGTGTCATTCACCGGCCGAAATCAAGCGGTGCGGCGCCGATTCGGTTCGAGGGAATGTTCCGATGCGAATGGACGAGCAAGGACCGGCGGCGGGAGCGCGGGTGTTCACGGCCGGCGGGGCGACGCTCCTCGGCGCCGCCCTGCTGGAGCGGCTTCGGGCGGAGGACGTCCGCATCGTCGGGGCGCCGCCGGCCGAGCCGGACCCTGCGGATCGCGGCCAGGTCGAGGCCTTTTTCGCCGCGGAGCGGCCCGAATACGTGTTCATGGCGGCGGGCGACTCCGGCGGCATCGCCGCCAACCAGGCGCATCCGGCCGCGCTGATGCAGCATAATCTTTTGGCGATCGTGAGTGTCCTTGAAGCGGCCCACCGCATCGGCGTTCGCCGGCTGATCTATCTCGCCAGCTCCTGCTGCTATCCCCGGCTGGCCCCGCAGCCGCTGGCCGTCGAGTCGTTGACCTCCGGCCCGCTGGAGCCGACCAACGAGGCCTACGCCACGGCCAAGCTGGCCGGCCTGACGCTGTGCCAGGCCTACCGGCAGGAGCACGGCCACGACTTCATCGCGGTCATTCCCGCCAACAGCTTCGGCCCCCACGACCACTTCGACCCACGCGATTCGCACGTGATTCCGGGCCTCCTCCGCCGGATGCACGACGCGAAGCGCCGCGGCGAACCGTCGCTGACCGTCTGGGGGACGGGGCGGGCGCGGCGCGAGTTCGTCTATGCCCGCGACCTGGCGGACGCCTGCCTCTTCGTGATGCGCCGTTACGCGGGGCCGGGGCCGATCAACCTTGGCGGCGGTCCCAGCCTGTCGATCGCGGAACTGGCCGAGGCCGTCGCCGACGTGGTCGGCTACCGCGGCCGGCTGGTCTTCGACGCCAGCAAGCCCGACGGTATGCCGCTCAAGGGCCTGGACTCCGAGCCGCTCCGCCGCCTCGGCTGGCAGCCGTCCACCGATTTCCGCGCCGCCCTGGCCGAAACTTATGAGTGGTTCCTGAGCAACATCGACGGCCGCGCGTAGGGGCGGGGTTGCCCCGCCCCTACCGGCGCTCGTCGTGCGGAGGGCGATGCGTGAACATTCTGGTCGCTGTGCTGAGCGTCGCGCTGATCCTGCTGTTCCTCGTGGACGCCTTCGAGACGATGATCCTGCCGCGGCGCGTGACCCGGCCCTACCGTTTCGCCCGCCTCTACTACCGGCAGACGTGGCGGCTGTGGCGGCTGGCCGCCGGCCTATTTCGCCCCGGCAAGCGCCGGGAAACCTTCCTCGGCGTCTTTGGTCCGTTGTCGCTGCTCGGCCTGTTCGCCAGCTGGGCCGTGGGGCTGATCTGCGGGTTCGCTCTGCTGGAATGGTCGCTCGGGGCGCCGTTGCACGGGACGCAGGAAGACCTGGCCGGCTTCGGCGCCTACCTCTATCTGAGTGGGACCACCTTCTTCACCCTGGGCCTGGGGGACGTGACGCCGTTCTCCGCGCTGGGCCGGGTGCTGACGGTGATCGAAGCGGGAGGGGGGTTCGGCTTCCTGGCCTGCGTCATCAGCTACTTGCCTGTGCTGTATCAGTCTTTTTCGCGGCGCGAGCTGACGATCTCCCTGCTGGACGCCCGCGCCGGTTCGCCCCCAGCGCCTCGGAGCTGCTCCTGCGTCTGGCGCAGGCGCGCAACCTGGCGGCGCTGACGCCCTTCCTGGTGGAGTGGGAGGCGCTGGGCGGCCGAGGTGCTGGAGGGTCAGCTCTCCTACCCGATCCTGAGCTATTACCGATCGCAGCACGACAACCAGTCGTGGCTGGCGGCGCTGACGACCGTTCTGGACGCCTGCGCCGTCGTCATCGCCGGCGTGGAGGATGTGGACTCGTACCAGGCGCAATTGACGTTCGCGATGGCCCGGCATGCGGTAGTGGACCTGGCCCTCGTTTTCCAGCTGCCGCCGAGGCCGCCCGATCCGGCGCGGCTGGCGGACGTCTCGCTGGAGCGGTTCCGTTCCCTCCTGGCGGAAGCGGGCCTCCGCCTGCGCGAGGGGCCGAAGCTGCACGCGAACCTGACGCGGCTGCGGGAAATGTACGAGCCGTTCGTGAGCGCGCTGGCCCACTTCCTGTTCCTGACGCTGCCGCCGTTCGTGCGCGAGCAGTACGCGGTGGACAACTGGCAGACCACGGCCTGGACGCGGCGGGCCCCCGGATTCAACAAGCTGGCGAGCCTGGAGGGCGACGACCATTTCGATTGACGGCGGGGGACGCGGAGCCGATCAGTCACCCGGCGATCAGGTGAAGGTGTTCCGCACCTCCGGCCGCAGCAGGGTGAACACCCCCCAGATGCCGATCGGCAGGCCGCCGATGCAGCAAACGCCGATCGGCAGCATGGACAGGAAGCAGCCGATCAGCGACAGGGTGAACATCTTGCGCTTGAGCATCAGGAAGCCACAGGCCGTGGACACGATGCTGGCCGCCAGGAACACCAGAAAAAGGGTCAGATCGACCATCACATACTCGGCCCGGTCCCCGGCGACCATCACCGCTATGAGGCACACCGCGTTCAGCAGGATCGACGCTATACCGATGAGGGCAACCGCCAACCCTGGGGCCACGACCGCCTTGCCGGGGTCACTCGCTGCCATCGGCAGGCGGGGCGGGGGCGGAGGCGGTCGCGTCGGCGCCTTGGGGTAGCCCGATGAGGACCGTCCGGTCGGGATCGCCTGGGGATATACGGGGACCGCCGTCGGGTGCGGATTCCGCCCCTCGTCCAGTTGGCTGATGGGGACGATCTCGATCGCGTCGGGCAGTTTCTCCGCCTTCCTGGGCGGCGGGGACGGGGGTGGGGGAGGCGGCGGGGGAGGCGGTTTCTGTTCCGGGCGGATTTTCGCCAGCTGGTCCAGCACCTCGGCGAAGCCGGACGGCCGGGTGTTCGGCATCCGCGACAGGCACTGGCCGAGCAGAATCCGCAGCAATTCCGGGACCTTCTTGTAATCCAGGTACGTCGGCTCGGTGTTCTGGAACAGGGCGTAGCAGCACGACTTGGCCCAGCCGTACACGTCGGACCACGTTCCGACGCGGGCGCCGGGCAGCTCGCCCATCTGCTCCGGCGCCGCGTAGTGCCGGGTGCCGGCCACGTCGGCCCCCGTCATGGAGCGGTTGCCGCTCGAGCTGCCGGTCCCCGACCCCAGCAGCGACTGTTTCAGCGCCAGGCCGAAGTCGATCACCCGCACCTCCCACCGGCCTTCCGGTCGGCGGACCAGGAGGTTGGCCGGCTTCACGTCGCGGTGCAGGATGCCCTTGCCGTGCGCCGCGTGCAGCGCCTGCGCCACTGTCTTGAACAGGGCCAGCACGTTGCCCACCGACAATACGCCGTTCTTGCGCACGTACTCTTCCAGCGTATTGCTCTCGAAATAGTCCATTTCGATGAACGGCCGAGTTCGGGCGTGGGGGTCGGCGTAGCCGCAGTGGCGCAGGCGGATGATGGCCGGGTGCGCCAGCTGGTCGAGCGTGCTGGCTTCCTGGAGGACCGCAGTCACGTCCCGTTCCAACCCGTCGGCCTGCAACGCCTTGACCGCCACGTCGGACCCGGTCAGCCGTTTCTTGCACAGAAACGTGACGCCGAAGCCGCCGGCCCCGAGGATGCGCTGCGGTTCGTAATCCTCCAGCGGGAACGGGGCGAATCGCGCCGGGTCGAAGCGCAGCGCCATCTTCAGCTCCGCCAGGGCGACCTGATAGGAGCCGTTTTCGACGGCGGCGCGCTCCAGCGCGGCGTGGTAGGCGTTGTAATGACCCTCGGCCCGCGATTGGGCGTCCGGCGAAATCTCGGCGACGCGGGTGAACGCCTCCTGGGCGCTCTGGTAGTCGCCGGTGGCCACCTGCAGCTTGCCCAGGCCGTTGAGCAGGGCCGGGGCCGTCCGCCGCTGCTCCTCCGGCATCTGCCGGTAACGGGCCAAAAAGTCCTTCACCTTCGCCCGCTCGTGGTCGGAGCGGATCGACAGGCTGTCGCCGGCGTGGACCGGCCGCTGGTGCATCTGCTGCTGCTCCAGCATTTGCAGCACTTTTGCATACAGGTCGTGGTGGTCGCCGCGCATCTTCTCCATTTCGGATCGCATATCAAGGGCGGCGTCGCGCACGTCGCCGGCCAGGCCGCGCAGCTCCGCCGCGATTTCGAGGAGGTCGGTCAGGGCCTGCTCGACGCGGCCGGCGTGGACCTTGAGGCCCTCGTCCAGCTGCTGGAAGCCCTGCTGCTGCGCTTCCGTCAGGCCCTCCAGGGCCGTGAACTGGAGGCGGCGGGCCAGCTGCGCGTCCTCTTCGACCTGGCGCTGGAAGTAGTAGCGCACCGAGACGACCAGCACCGACTGGTCGGGCTGCGGCTGCTGTTCCAGCAGCCAGGCCAGGGCCTCCAGCCGGACCTCTTTCATCATGGCGGCCATGTCGCGCAGCGCCTGCTTCTCGGCGGCCAGCATTTTTTGCGGGTCGGTGCGATCCACCATGGGTCCGGCGCCGCGCAGCTCCTCGGGCGCGAGCCGGCCAAAGAGGACCGCCTTCTTCCGGGCGTCCTGGATGTCCTGGAGAATCTTCTTCCGATACGGCTGCTTGTCTTGCAGCTCCGGCATCGGCAGCTGGCGGAGGTATGCGGCGAGCTGCTGCCGGAAGGCGCGGTCCTCGGCCCGGTCGAACTTGTTCCAAAGCGTCTCGCCGGCCAGGGCGATCTCCAGCGCCTTCCACGCCTTCTCGTTGGACTCCTTCAGCGCCCTGGTGACGCGCTGCCCCTGGTCGGACAGGTGTTCGCCGAGGCAGCCGACGATTTGCTCGACGCCGTCGGCCCCCAGGAATTTGCAGGCACAGGAGGAGAGGATCGAAAAGATGCTGTCTGCCATGCGGGTGAGCCTCGGTGGTCCGCATCGAACGGAGCGCGGCGTTCATCGTTTTTCCCTGTCGTCACTATACGCGCGTCGGGCCGCCTTGTGACGCCCATTTCCTTTCGCGCTCCGCGCCCTGCGCCGCCGCGCCGCCGCGCATGGGAACCCCCTTCCCTGCGCCGTGCTCTCATGCTACATTGGAGGCGGAACGGAGGCGAACCCCGGGCGGGCGCCGCCGTGTCCACCCCAGGGGCGTCCGACGGAATCAGGATCCCAGGAACGCAACCGCCGGGCGACGCGGACGACCGCGGCCGGGCGCCCCGTCCTTGGGGGTCCGTTCGTCCCCGGCGAGCGTCGCTTTGGGCGTGCGTTCCGCATCACTAAGGAGACTCAGGCATTCCTCCTCCCGATCGTCATTCGCAGCGCGAGCACGAGCGCGGCCAGCGGATCAATGAGCAAATCCGCATCAGTCCCGTGCGCCTGATCGGCGCTAACGGCGAACAGCTGGGCGTGGTGCCCACGTCGCAGGCCATGGAACTGGCGCGCGAGGCCAACCTCGATCTGGTCGAGGTGGCGGCCCAGGAACGGCCGCCCGTGTGCAAGATCCTCGACTACGGCAAGTTCCGTTACCAGCAGTCGCGCAAGACCGACAAGAAGGTCCACCAGCAAAAGCTCAAGGAGATCCGCGTCCGCCCCAAGACCGGCGATCACGACGTGGAGACGAAGATCAACCAGGCGCGGAAGTTCCTGGAACACAAGGACAAGGTCCTGGTCAACGTGCAGTTCCGCGGCCGCGAGTTGCAGCACATCGAGGAGGGGCGGCGCATCATCATCGCCATCCTCGAAAAGCTCGTGGACGTGGCCAAGGTGGAAAAGCCCCCGTCGATGGAAGGCAAGCGGATGACGGCCATGCTGGCGCCCAAGGCGTGAGGGGCCGACCGATCCAAGCCGCGACCGTAAGGGTCTGTGAATTAATCGCACTCCGGGTGCGTAGAATGGTAACAGCTGAGTTGCAGCTGTTACCATTCTTGTTCGTTGGGTTGGCTCGCCATGTCTACCGCCGCGCCGTTGCCGCGCATCCGCTCCATTGACCGTAATCGCTGCTCCAGCGTTTCGCTGGAGCAGCAACTACCCGCCGACCATCCCGTCCGCGCCATCTGGGCTTTCGTCCAGTTGTTCGACTGGACGCCCTGGTATGGCCGCATTCGCGCCGTCGAGGGCCGGCCCGGTGCTCCCGCCGTCGCCCCGGAATTGCTCTTCGCCCTCTGGCTGTTCGCCACCACCGAAGGCGTCGCTTCCTGCCGCGAGCTGAACGAACGCTGCGGCCGGGACCTGCCCTATCAATGGCTGTGCGGCGGCGAACCCGTCAATTACTGGACCCTCAACGATTTCTACACCGCCCACGCCGCCGACCTCGACCGGCTGTTCGTCGAGCACATCGCCGCCTTGCGGGGCCAGGGATTGATCGCGTTGCGGCGAGTGACCCAGGACGGCCGCAAGGTCGTGGCCGACGCCGGCAAGGACACGTTCCATCGCCAGGGGACGCTGGAGCGGCACTGGGCCGAGGCCGAGCAGCACGTGGCCGCCGTCCAGGCGCAACGGGGCGCGACGGCGACGCGCAGCCGGTCGCAAGCGGCCCAGGAGCGGGCGGCGCACGAGCGGCTGCAACGCCTGCGGCGGGCGGCGGCCCAGGTGCGGCAACGGCAGGAGCAGCGTCGCGTCTCCAAGCGTTCGGACGCGGAAGCGGCCGAGGCACGGGCGTCGGAAAGCGATCCGGACGCGGCTCGGATGAAGATGCCTCACGGCGGCTTTCAGTTGGCCTACAACGTGCAGACGGTGACCGATACGGCCCACGGTCTGATCGTGGCGACGGCCGTCGTCCACCAGGGTTCGGACAATGGGCAATTGCGACCGATGATGGAGCAGGTGCATCGGGAGCAGGGGCAGCGGCCGCAGGCGGTGATCGCGGACGCCGGCTACAGCGACGCGGAGGACGTGGAGGTGCTGGAGACGGAGGGGGTGACGGTGTACATGCCGCCTCGCGACGAGCGTCGGGACCGGGCGGCGGGACGGGACCCGCATGCGCCGAAGCGACGGGACACGGCGGCGTTGGCGGCTTGGCGGTCCCGGATGGGGACGGAGGCGGCACGCTTGGTCTATCGCGACCGGGCGCCGGTGGCGGAGGGGGTTCATGCGCAGGCGGTGCAGCGGGGCTGGCGCCGGTGCCGCCTGCGCGGCTTGGCCAAGGTCGGCGGGGAGGCGCGTTGGCAGGCGTTGGCGCACAACGTGAAGCGTCTATTGGCGCTGGGTTGGCTTACGGTGGGGGGGAGGGTGCGCACGGCGGCGGTGTAACGGGGCGGGTGGGGCGACGGGTGCAGCCCGCTGCACCCGTCGCCCGGATCGCCGCCGACCAAGAACGAGCGTAGCCATCGCCCATCCAGAGCCTCAGCGGCAATTAATTCACAGACCCGTAAGGGAGCGGTCTTCGCTCCGCTCCCTTACGGTCGCGGCTCCCATGTCGCCTTGGAAGTTTTTCCCCCTACCCGCGACCGTCGCAGTCCCTAAGATACTTTTTTGCGCTCGGCCTCCGGGCCGGGCGCCGATTGAAACGCAGCAACGAACGGTGCGGCCATGCCGAAGATGAAGACCCACAAGGCCTCGAAGAAGCGCTTCCGCGTCACCGCCACCGGCAAGCTGAAGCGCAGCCAGGCAGGCAAGAAACATCTGAACAGCCCCAAGACCGCCAAGCGCAAGCGCCACCTGCGCGGCAGCGTCGTGGACGGCGGCAAGCTGTCTCGGAAGTACGTAAAGATGATGGGCGGCGAAGCGTAACCGACCCCGGCCGCCAGGAGCGAGAGTCATGACACGAGCAACCAACGGCAAGACCGTCCTTCGGGGCCGCAAACGGATGCGAAAGCTGACCAAGGGCTTCCGCGCCGGTCGTCACCATCTGTACCGCCAGTCCGTGGTGACGCTGATGCGCGGGCGCGTCTACGCCTTCCGCGACCGCCGCGTCCGCAAGCGCGAATTCCGCCGGCTGTGGATCGTGCGCATCAACGCCGCCTGCCGGATGCGCGGCCTGCGCTACGGCCAGCTCATCTCCGGTTTGCAGCGCGCCATGGTCGAGTTGGATCGCAAGACGCTGGCCAACCTCGCCATTGAGGACCCGGACACATTCACCAAGATCGTGGAGTTGGCCAGGGCCAACCTCCCGCCGGGATCGAAATAGTCCGCGTGGATAGGTAGGGTTAGCCGCGACGCGCAGCGGAGCGCTTCGTCGGAGCGCTCCGCTGCGCGTCGCGGCTAACCCTTCCCGGATCGATCCTTTCTTACCGCGAATTGCCATGCCCGACCTTGCCGCCCTGGAACAGCAGGCCCTCGCCGAGCTGCAAACGTGCAGCGACGAGGCCGCCCTGCGCGCCTGGCACACCCGCTACTTCGGCAAGCAGGGGGCCGTGCCGCAGGCGCTCGGTGAGATCGGCAAGATCCCGCCGGCCGAGCGCAAGGCCTACGGCCAGAAGGCCAATCAGGTCAAGGAAACGCTGACGCAGGCGTATGAAACCGCGCTCGCCGCCGAGAAGGAGCGGGCGCTGCAGCATAGCCTCACGGCCGAGGCGCTCGACGTGACGCTGCCGGGCCGGCCGGCGCCGCGCGGCCGGCTGCACATTTCCACGCAAACGCTGCGCGACATCTGCGCCGTCTTCGCCGACATGGGTTTTCAGATATACCGCAGCCCCGAAGTCGAGGACGACGAGACGAACTTCGGCCTGCTCAACATGCCGGAACACCACCCGGCCCGCGACATGTGGGACACGTTCCACACGACGAAACCTGGCGTCCTGCTGCGGACGCACACGTCGCCGGGGCAAATTCATGTGATGCGCCAGCTGGCGCCGGGGCCGATCCGCGTCATCCTGCCGGGCATGTGCTACCGCTACGAGGCCATCACCACGCGCAGCGAGATCATGTTCCATCAGGTCGAGGGCCTGGTCGTCGGCGAGCGCGTGACGATGGCCGACCTCAAGGGTACGCTCATCGCCTTCGCCCGGCGGATGTTCGGCGCCGACCGCCAAGTACGCATCCGCTCCAGCTACTTCCCGTTCACCGAGCCGAGCATTGAGGTGGACATGGACTGCATCGTGTGCGGCGGCAAGGGCTGTTCCCTGTGCAAGCGGAGCGGCTGGCTGGAGATCCTCGGCGCCGGCATGGTGCATCCAGTGGTGCTGCGCAACGGCGGCTACGACCCGGAGCGGTTCAGCGGCTTCGCCTTTGGCATGGGGCCGGAGCGCATCGCCATGCTGCGCTGCGGCCTGGACGACATCCGCCAGTTCTGGGCCAACGACCTTCGCTTTCTGAGCCAGTTCTAACCGGGGCGGCGGCATAGCCGCCCCGTCGCCTCCATTCTCCGAGAAGCGAGAACCGCGATGTCCACATCCCCATACTGCCAGGCCTGCGGCCGAGAGGCCCCCACCAAGTACGTCGAGTTCTACCAGAACATCGGCGCCCTCGTCGTGCGCTTCCAGCGGGGGATACGCGGCCACCTGTGCAAGTCGTGCATCCACGAAAACTTCTGGAAATACACGGGACTCACCCTGGCGACGGGCTGGTGGGGCTTCGTTTCGTTCTTCGTGAACATCTTTTTCATACTCAACAACGTCGGCCGCTACCTCGCCTGCTTGGCGATGCCCAGCCATTTCACCGACGAGGAACATCGCCACTGAGGCGGCGCCCCGTCGGAGCCGCGACCGTAAGAGCAAATTGCAGGCGCGGCTGCAAGGCTTGTCAGGAGAAGGAGTTGGCGTTCATAATAACCTTTGACGTAACCCGTCGGAGGTTGTTTCATGGAACACGAACTCTGGCTCTCCTTCGAGCGGCAGCTGGGGCGGCTGTCAACGCCTTTCCGCCCCCACTGTACCTTCCAGGACCGGGACATCGTCCGGGTCTTCTACTGGGCCGCCCTGCACGACCGCCCCACCTGCTGGGCTTGTGACAAGAGGAACTGGCCGTTGCACGCCCGCAAGAAGCCACTCCCCTCGCCCTCGGTGATGTCGCGTCGGCTCCGCAGCCCCTCGGTTCTGGACCTGTTGGGACATCTGGCGCGAGACGTTCTGGACCCGCAAGGCGACCCGCCGTTGCTCTGGCTGGTCGATGGCAAGGGCCTGCCCATCGGCGGCGCCTCCGGCGACCGCCAGGCCGGCTACGGCAGGGCCGCCGCCGGCAAGGCCAAGGGCTACAAGCTGCACGCCCTGGTCGGCTGCGACGGCTCGCTGCCCCTCTGGCGTCTGGCCCCGATGAACAAGGACGAACGCGTCATGGCCCGGCGGATGATCCGGCAGGCCGAGATCCAAGGCTACGTGGTGGGCGACGCCGCCTTCGACGACAATCAACTGCACGACGCCTGTGGGGCCAAGGGGGACCTCCAGTTGGTGACGCCCCGACGCTACAAGAATGCCAAAGGTCTGGGCCACCACCGGCACAGCCCGGGCCGGTTGCGCGGCCTGGAAATCCTGGACAGCCCGTTCCCCGCGTTCGGGCGCGGCCTGCTGAAAGGGCGGCAGGCGATCGAACGCTACTTCGGGAACCTGACCAGCTTCGGCGGCGGCTTGGCGCCGTTGCCGGCGTGGGTGCGGACGTACCGCCGCGTCCACCGCTGGGTCCAGGCCAAACTGATCTTTAACGCCCTCCGAATGCAATTGAGAAAACAGACTTACGTCGCTTGATGCAATTTGCTCGTAAGGGAGCGGGGAGGTCGAGGAACCTTCCGCATTCCCTTACGGCCGCGTCTCCGTTTTGGCGGCCCGCGCCCAACGGCGCGCGCCTCCTATAACATCGGAACGCCGCCTGAACCCGACGATCCGCCGCGAGAGGGACGCATGAAAGTACCGCTGAAATGGCTGGAGGACTACGTCCCCCTGACGCTGCCCGTCGCCGAGTTGGCCGAGCGCCTGACGCTGGCCGGTCTGGAGGTTTCCGGCGTGCGCCTGATCGGCGTGCCGCCGCCGCCCGGGCTGCGTGTCAAGTCGGAGGAGGCCGGGCCGGTATGGGACCGCGACAAGGTCGTCGTCGCGCAAGTCGTCAGCGTCGAGAAGCACCCCAACGCCGACAAGCTCAAGCTGCCGACCGTGGACTACGGCCAGGGCCGCACGAAGAAGATGGTCACCGGCGCCCCGAACCTGAACGTCGGCGACCGCGGCCAGAAGGTCGTCCTCGCACTGGCCGGGGCCGTGCTGTTCGACGGCCACGCCACGCCGAAGAAGCTGGCGGAACTCAAGCCCGGCAAGATCCGCGGCGAGCCGAGCGACGCGATGGTCTGCTCCACCTTCGAGCTGGGCGTCGATGAGGAACACGAGGGCATCATCTTCCTCGAAGACGAACGCCCCGGTCGGCACGGCGCTGGCCGATTTCATGGGCGACATCGTGCTGGAGCTGGAGGTGACGCCGAACCTGGCGCGGGCGCTGTCGATGATCGGCGTGGCCCGCGAGGTCGCGGCGCTGACAGGGCAATCGCTGAAGCTGCCGCCGCTCGCCCCTACCCTGCCCTCCCCCGAGCGCTCGGGGGAGGGCAGGGTGGGGGCGTGCCGATCGAGGGCAAGGTTCGAGTTGCTATTGAAGATCCGAAATTGTCGGCCCGCTACGCCGCGATGCTGCTCCGGGGCGTAATGATCGGTCCCGCGCCGGGCTGGATGCAGCGGCGACTGACCTATGCGGGGATGCGGCCGATCAACAATGTCGTCGATATCACCAACTACGTCATGCTGGAGTGGGGCCAGCCGCTGCACGCCTTCGATTATGACAAGCTGGTCGCCCGCGCCGGGGGCAAGGCGCCGACGATCGCGGTTCGCCCGGCCCGCGCCGGCGAGATGCTGAAGACGCTCGACGGCGTGGACCGCAAGCTGACGCCGGAAATGCTCGTCATCGCCGACGAGGCGGGGCCGGTCGCGCTGGCTGGCGTCATGGGCGGCGCCGAGACGGAGGTTTCCGGCGCCACGACCAACGTTCTTTTGGAATCCGCCAACTTCGATTTTCTCAACATCCGCCGCACCATCAAGGCGCTCAACCTGCCGAGCGAGGCCAGCATGCGCTTCAGCCGCGGCATCCACCCCGAGGTGGTTCGGCCGGCGGCCGAGCGCGCGGCGGAGCTGATGCGCCAGTTCGCCGCCGCGACAGTCTGCCACGGGATCGTGGATGTGTACCCGGCCCCGCCGCCGCCGCAGGTGGTGGAATTGAAGATGTCGGAGGTCCGGCGCGTCCTTGGCATGGAGCTGCCGGTTGGGGAGGCGGCGCGTATCCTGCGGGCGCTGGATTTCCGGGTGGAGGAGCAGGGGCCGGGTGTGCTGCGCGTGACGGCGCCGCCGCACCGGCTCGACATCCAGGAAGGCGCGGCCGACCTGATCGAGGACCTGGCCCGGCTGCACGGCTATGACCGTCTGCCGGCCACGCTGCTGGCCGACCGCCTGCCGCCGCAGACCGGCAATCCGGCGCTGGAGTTCGAGGAGCGCGTCAAGGACCTGCTCGTCAACCTCGGCCTTCAGGAGACGATCAACTACGCCCTGACCACGCCGGAGCGCGAGGCCCTTCTCGGCGTCAAACCGGCCGACTACATCCGCCTGCTCAACCCGATCAGCAGCGAGCGCGTGGTGATGCGGCAGAGCGTGTTGGCCAGCGTGCTGGAGACGGCCGCGGCGAACCTGCGCCACGAATCGGACGTGCGCCTGTTCGAGATCGGGCATATCTACATTCCGCGCGAGGGCGCCAAGCTGCCCGACGAGCCGCGATGGTTGGCGATCGTGCTGTGCGGCCGGCGCCAGCCCGACTTCTGGGGCGAAGCCGACAAGGCGCCGGCCGCGCTCGATTTCTTCGACCTCAAGGGCGTCGCGGAGGCGCTGGCCGCCGACCTGCACCTACCGACCCCGGCCTATCGTCAATCCTCCATCGCCTGCCTGCATCCCGGCAAGGGGGCCGGGCTGGAGGCGGCCGGGCGCGCGATCGGCTATTTCGGAGAATTGCACCCAAAGACGGCGGAGTCCTTCGACCTGGCAGGCCGGGCGGTGCTGGTCGGCGAGTTCGACCTGGAGGCGCTGCAAGCGGCCGCGCCGGCGCGGCACGGTTACACGCCGGTCCCGCGCTTCCCGGCGGCGCTGCGCGACGTGGCTGTGATCGTGCCGGAGGCGACGCCGGCCGATCGGGTCGAGGGCGAGATCCGGGCCGGCGGCGGCGACCTGCTGCGCGGCGTGCGGCTGTTCGACCTGTACCGCGGCGAGAGCATCGGGCCCGGAGTCAAGAGTTTGGCCTACGCCCTGACCTACCAGGCCGACGACCGCACGCTGACCGATAAGGAAGTGGACAAGGCGCACAAGAAGATCCAGGACCGTTTGCGGCACGTCCTCAAGGCGCAAATCCGCGGGGAAGATTAATCCGAGCCGCGACCGTAGGGGAGCGGGTTAGGCCCAAAACCGCTCCCTTACGGTCGCGGCTCGGACAGAAAAATCGCAGCCGCTCGTCCACCCCGTTTGGTACCTTGTACTTGGTCCTTCGTACCGGGTACTTCCCATGCCGGACGCCGCCCCCCCGAAGCTGGAAGACTTTGTGAACACCGTTCGGAAGAGCGGCTTGCTCGACCGCGCCCGGCTGGACGCTGCACTGGCGGCCGCTCCAGTGGGCCAGCGCGAGAACGCTCCGGCGCTGGCCGATTATCTGGTCCGCACCGGCCGGCTGTCGCGCTACCAGGCCCAGAAGCTGCTCAAAGGGGCGTTCCTCGGCCTGCTCATGGGGCCGTATCAGATTCTGGCGCCCATCGGCAAGGGCGGCATGGGCGTGGTCTACCTGGCCCGCGATCAGCGCAACGGACAGCTCGCCGCACTCAAGGTGCTGTCGCCGCGCAAGGCCGAGGGCCGGATGCTGGCCCGCTTCCGCCGCGAGATGGAAATCAGCCGCAAAGTCGATCACCCCAACGTCGCCCTCACCTACGACTCCGGCGAGTACCACGGCGCCCACTTCATCGCCATGGAATACATCCCCGGCAAGAACCTCTTCCGCCTCGTCCAGGCCGAGGGACCGCTCCGCACCGCCCGCGCCGCCCGCCTGTTCGCCGAGGTCGCCTCCGGTCTGCACCACGCCCACGAACAGGGCCTCGTCCACCGCGACCTCAAGCCGTCCAACCTCCTGGTGACGCCCCACGATCATGCCAAGGTCCTCGACCTGGGTTTGGCGATTATTCAGGGGGAAGAAGTGCAAGATCCGGCCATCGTCGGCGGGCGCGGCTACATCGTCGGCTCGATGGACTACATCGCCCCGGAGCAGACGACCGACGCGGTGAAGGTCGATCGCCGCGCCGACGTGTACGGCCTGGGCTGCTGCCTCTACTTCGCCGTGTCCGGCAAGCCGCCGTTCCCCGGCGGCACGAACGTGGACAAGATCCACTGCCACCGCACGCAGGAGCCGGTCCCTCTGTTGCACCTTAACCCGTCGCTGCCGCCGGAGTTCGTGCAGATCGTGCGGAAGATGACGGCCAAGGACCCGGCCCGGCGCTACCCGACGGCGCGGGCGGTGGAGGACGACTTGCGGGCCTGGGCGGCGGGTGAAGCCGTGCAGCCGCCCGACCACCCGGAGGACGCCGACTTCCGGGAGGCGGTGGCCGTGCTGCAGGCCGCCGAACCATCGACGGACGTGACCTTCACGAACCTCGGCATTGTGGACTGGAAGCAGGCCACGACCGAGGACGAGGCGCCGCGGGAGTCGCCGGGCCGGCCGCGCAAACGGCCGCCCGTGTGGCTGATCGCGCTGTTGGCCGGCCTTGGGCTGCTGCTCATCGTCGAGGTCGTGGCGGCGATCGTGGTGGGCCTGACGGCGCGCGGCAAATGAGGCGAACCGATCCGGCTCGCTGGTCAATACTTCGCCGTGGTTTCCACCGACCGCTTCAGACCAAGTTTCTGCACCACGTCGGCCACGCCGTCCAGCATCATCTTCAGCTCGCTGACGACGGCCACAAATTGCCACCCTTCTTCGATCCGGTGACGCGCTTCCTCCGCGTTCATGCAGTGCAGTCCCGGCGCGACGCCGTGCTTGCGGCAGGTGGCCAGGATGTGCTTCATCGCCTCGGCCGTGGCCTCGCCGCTGGGCGGCTTGCCGTCCTTGCTCCTCATGCTGGCCGCCAGGTCGTTGGGGCCGACGAAGATGGCGTCGATGCCAGGCACGGAGAAGATGGCGTCGGCGTTCTCGACGGCCTTGATGTGTTCGCACTGGAGGACGACCAGCACCTCGTCGTTGGCGTGGGCGAAGTAGTCAACGGCGGTAGTCTGGAAGTTCAGCGCATGGACGGCGCCGCCGACGCTGCGGTCGCCGACCGGCGGGTACTTGGCGGCGCTGACGGAGGCCAGGGCCTCCTCGCGGCTGTTGACCATCGGCACGACGATGCCGTGGGCGCCGTTGTCCAGCACGCGCTTGATGTGGTCGTGCCGGCCGCTCGGCACGCGGGCCAGGGCGACGCAGCCGGCGTCGGCGATGGACGCGAACATGTGCGTCGCCGTCTCCCAATCGACGAGGCTGTGTTCGACGTCCACGGTCAGCCAGGCGAAGCCGCTGCGGGCGAGGAAGCGCGACGCGGTGATGCTGCCCAGCGACAGCCACGTCCCGACGGACGGGCGGCCGGCCTTCAACGCCTGCTTGACCGGATTGGGTCGCATGAGAAATCCTCTTAGGAGTTAATGTCCATCTTCCCGGAAGCGCGGGGGCGGCGGGGAGATTATACGGCCCGCCGCAGAGAGATCATCCCTCTATTTCGGTCACGAGTTAAATCAGGATGTTAAGGGGAGCTAAAGAGTGCCATGCTTTCGCGGCCATTCGGGGACCGGGACCGGTCTCCCCGGACTGCATGGGCCGCGAAAGCATGACGTCCCCGACATGCTTTCGCGGCCAGGGACGTCCTGGGAGACGGAACGAGGCGTGGGATGGCCGCGAAAGCATGGCACCCACAAACTCTCTCCCAAAAGACATCAGAAACAATTCATGCGCCCCCCGCCAGCGCCCGCACCAGCGCCGCCGCCGCGGTCCGCGGGTCGGCCGCCCGGCAGACCGCCTCGCTGACCGCCGCCCGCCGCGCCCCGGCCGTCGCCGCCGCGCCGACCGTATCGAGGTTCACGCCGCCGATCACGAACGCCGGCAGCGCCGTCTCGGCCGACGCCGCCCGCACATAATCCAGGCCCGCCAACTCTCCAAAATGCTTCGTCCGCGACGGAAATGTCGGCCCGACGCCGAGGTAGCTCGCCCCGTCCAGCACCGCCTGCCGCAGCTGCTCGATGTTGTGCGTGCTGACGCCGACCAGGGCATCCGGCCCCAGGACGCGCCGCGCCTCTTTCACCGGCAGATCCTCCTGTCCCAGGTGAACGCCGTCGGCCTCGACGAGACGGGCGACGTCTGGCCGGTCGTTGACGATGAACAGCACGCCGGCCTCGCGCGTCCAGCGGCGCACCTCCCGCGCCCGCTCCAGCAATTCCCGGTCGGACAACTCCTTTTCACGCAGCTGGATCATGCCCGCGCCGCCGGCCGCCGCCTCGCGGATCGTCCACTCCGGCGATCCCGCGGAATGCGCCGCCGTCAGCAGCACGCACAGCCGCACCTCCGCCAGCCGGTCCCGCGCCGCGGCGCCAAGCCCCGCCGCGCGTTCCAGCGTGTAGCTGCGGTAGCGGAACTGCTCCAGCGCCCGGCCGAGATCGGGGTCGTGTACCTTGCCGAACTCTTCCAGACTGCGCAACGCCTCCTGCACGCGCTTCCCGTTAGCCACTGCCACGGCGGCTAATGACGCTCTTTCGCCCTCCGCTTCGGTGGACATACCGGCGCCCACATCGCGTTGCGTCTCGCGCGCCTCCAGTAAATGCTCCGCCGGTAATCCAGCGAGGGCGGCCGCCAGGTCGTGCCGCAGCCGCTTCCATTCGCCGGACAGGAGGGCGTCGTCCAGCACGAAGCGGCAGTAGTCCTCGACGATGCGCAGCCCCTCGCGGGCGCGGTTGGCGCAAGCGTCTAGAATGCGGAGGATGTCGATCCGTTCGGTTGGGTTTCGGGCCGACTTCTCTTCCTCCACCGGGATGGGCGGCCCCGGCTCCGGCAGGACGGCCGCCTCCAGCCGGTCCATGCGCAGACCCATCGCTTCCAGGCGTTGACGCGATTCGTCATCAGTGCGCAGCAGGGCGATCAGCGTCAGGTCGCCGGAAACCGTGGCCTCCCCGGCGATCTGCATCCGCGCCCAGCCGGTCGCTTCGGACAGGGCGACGCGCGTTGCGCGCTGGAACGGGACGGAGGGGTCGGCGGGATCGTCCGGCGGCGGCGGGGGACGGTCGCGGGTGTAGGCGGTCCAGTCGAGGCCCGCTTGCACGGCCAGTGCGGCAGGGCGGCCTTCCTCCTCGGCGAGCAGGCCGTGCAGCCAGTGGGCGGGGCGCACGTCGTCGGCGCCGGAAGCGCGGGCGAGACGGCGGGCGTAGTCCAGGGCGCGCTCGACGGCGGGGGTGAGGTCGGGTTTCATGGGAGACGACTTCTTGAGGTACGCATTCCTATCGGTTAGTCTAGGACAAGGCGAGACAAGGTCCGCTCCTGAAACCCAAGACGCAGGTGTCGCCGTGGCAAGGGAAGCAGTGACGAAAGACCCGATGACGACCTCCAAAGTCATCTACTGCGGCGACAATCTCACTCAGCTGCCCAGGCTGCCGGACGCCAGCATCGACCTCATTTACATCGACCCGCCGTTCAACTCCAACCGCAATTACGAAGTCTTCTGGGGGGAGACGAAGGAGAGGCGGGCCTTTGAAGACCGCCACGAATCGACCCGCGCCTACATCGACTTCATGCGGCCGCGCTGCGTGGAACTGGCGCGTGTCCTGAAGAGGACCGGCAGCTTCTATTACCACTGCGACTGGCACGCGAGCCACTACGTCAAAGTCATGCTGGATCAGATTTTCGGAGAAAACAACTTCCTGAACGAGATTATCTGGCGAAGGACGAACTCGCGGACGGAGAGGGATCAGTGGCCGCGCCTTCACGATACGATTTTTGTATATACCGGAGGCGGAGAACACACGTTCCATCCGTTGCTCCTACCCGGCCCGGAATCAAGAATGCCGCACACTCTGATAACCGGGGCGGACGGCCAAAAGTACAACACAAAGGACTTGACCGGTCCCGGTCTTACCAAAGACGGGGAGTCCGGCAGACCGTGGAAGAACTTCAACCCATCGGATTTCGGTCGGCATTGGGGCTATGCTCACTTGCAACTGGACGAATGGGATAAGGCCGGGCGCATCCATTGGCCCAAGAAGCCGGGTGTTGCGGGCGGCTTCCCGCGCTTACGCGATGAGTCTCCGTTCGTCGCAACGGTGCGCATGGTGCAAGTCGGCAGCGTGTGGACGGATATTGACCGCCTGAACCAGACGGCCAAAGAGCGCCTCGGCTACCCAACGCAGAAGCCCCTCGCCCTCTTGGAGCGCATCATCCAGGCGAGCACCAACCCCGGCGACGTGGTGCTGGACGCCTTCTGCGGCTGTGGAACGGCCGTGGTGGCCGCGGAGCGGCTCGACCGGCGCTGGGTCGGTATCGACGTTTCTCCGACCGCCTGCCGGGTCATGGCGGAACGGCTGGAAAAGGCCTGCAAGCTGCGGGAGGGGGAGAATTTCGTCGTCCGCGACTTGCCGCGCAGCGAGGAGCAGCTGCGGGCGATGCCGCCGTTTGAGTTTGAAAACTGGGCCGTCATCGCGCTGGGAGGCATTCCCAACAAGGCCCAGGTTGGCGACAAGGGCATCGACGGCCGCATTTACCCTGTTTCGGCCGCGTCCAAGAGGCTCGGCAAGAAGCCGGGCCAACTCGACTTCATGGATATCTGGTATCCGGTTCAAGTGAAGCAGAAGGACAAGGCGGGCCGCCCGGACATTGACGCCTTTGAAGCCGTCATGCACCGGGAGGACCGGACGAAAGGCTTCTTCGTGTCTTTCGCCTTCACGTCGGACGCCGTCACGGAGATCGACGCTTTCTTCCGGAAGTCGGGCAAGGTCATCATCCCGCTCACCGTCCGCGAGATCCTTGATGAAGAAATCGCCCGCAAGCTGGCATGACCCACTGTCTGAAGTGGTAGAATGTGCCGTGGCCAGCTCGCAGAACCGGATGGTAAGCGGAGGGGATCCGTCATGACGGGACTGGACGCGCTGCAATCGGTGCAGTTTGTTACCAAGAAAGGAAAACGCCTCGCCGTCCTGAGCGCGGAAGATTGGGAGGCCCTGATCGAGTGGCTGGAAACGGTTGAGGACGTCCAGATCGCGCGGCAGGCGTCCGCCGAGCTGAAAGCGGCCAAGGGCAACCGTCGCCGCGCGGGCTGGCTGGAATGGAACGCCGTGAAGGACGAACTCGAGTGAGCCGCTACCGCGTCTACGTCACTCCGGCCGCATGGAAGGAGATCAAGAGCCTTCCGGGCCAGGTACGGCACCGGGTGCGCAAGGCCGTCGAGGCTCTGGCCGACAACCCGCGTCCTCCGAAGAGCAAAGCGCTCGATGTGCCCGGTCTCCAATCCGAGGTGCGACGGCTCCGACTGGATCGTTGGCGAATTGTATACGCCGTCACGGAAGCGGACGAGGTGGTGGACGTACTGGCGGTGCGCAGTGCCCGCCATACGATTATGGGGACCTTGAATCTCTCCTTAAGGACTATCCGCCGGCATGACTAACTGCCGCGAACCCTGGCCATCCCCGCCCCCGGCTGCTACCATACCGTTTTGCCTCGCGCCCGGTTCGTCAACACGGATTGAAACATGTACGCAGTCTTCGTGGACGGTTCGCGTCAATACAAGGTGAGCGAAGGCGACACCGTCAAGGTGGATTACCGCGAGGTCGAGCCGGGCGGCGCCGTCGAGTTCGGCCGCGTCCTGCTCTACTCCAACGGCGGCGAACTCCAGGTCGGCCAGCCGGTCGTCGAGGGCGCCCGCGTCGTCGGCGACGTCGTCGATCACCCCTCGATCAAGCTGTACATCCAGCACTTCCGCAAGCGCAAGAACTACCGCCGGCTCAAGGGCCACCGCCAGTGGTACACGGCCGTGCGCGTCAAGCACATCCTGCTGGCCGGCCAACAGCCGCCGGCCGCCGCGCCCAAGCCGGAAGCGGCCCCGGCGACCGAGGCGCCGGCCCCGGCGAGTCCACCGGCCGCGACGACGTGAGCGCCGACCGGAGGGTGATCGCATGGCGGCGAACCAGTACGTGGTCGGAGTGCCCAACGAGATCAAGACGCACGAGTATCGCGTCTCGATGATCCCCGTCGGCGTCGAGGAACTGACCAAGGCCGGCTGCCGCGTGCTGATCCAGTCCGGCGCCGGCCTCGGCAGCGGCATCACCGACGCCCAGTACGCCGAGGAGGGCGCCGAGATCGTGGCGTCCGCCGAGGACGTTTGGAAGAACGCCGATCTCGTCGTCAAGGTCAAGGAGCCGCTGCCGGTCGAATGGCCCCTCATGCGATCCGGCCAGGTCGTCTTCACCTACTTCCACTTCGCCGCCGACGAGAACCTGACGCGGGCGGTCATGGCCTCCGGCGTCACGGCCGTCGCCTACGAGACGATCAAGGACGCCCGCGGGAACCTGCCGCTCCTGACGCCGATGAGCGAAGTGGCGGGGCGCATGAGCATTCAGGAAGGGGCGAAATATCTCGAAAGGCCGTTCGACGGCCGGGGCATCTTGCTGGGCGGCGTGCCGGGCGTGCTTCCGGCCAGCGTGGTGATCCTCGGCGGCGGCGTGGTCGGCGCCAACGCGGCCAAGGTGGCGGCGGGCCTCGGCGCCAACGTGACCATCCTCGACGTGAACCTCGATCGGCTGCGCTACCTCGACGACGTGATGCCGCGCAACGTGACGACGCTTTACAGCGACCGGCACAACATCCGCGACAGCCTGAGCCGGGCCGACCTGCTGATCGGCGCCGTGCTGATCCCCGGCGCCAGGGCCCCGTATCTGGTCAAGCGGGCCGACCTCAAGCGGATGTTGCCGCGGGCCGTCATCATCGACGTGGCCATCGATCAGGGCGGCTGCGTCGAGACGTCGCGGCCGACGACGCACAGCCAGCCGACCTACATCGTCGATGACGTGGTGCATTACTGCGTCACGAACATGCCGGGCGCCGTCGGCCGCACCAGCACCTACGCCCTGACCAACGTGACGCTGCCCTACGTCCTCCAGCTGGCCCGCATGGGCTTCGACCGGGCCGTCGCCGAAAGCCCCGCCCTGCGACAGGGGGTCAACGTCCGCCAAGGTAAGGTGACGAACCCCGCCGTGGCCGCCACGTTCGGGCTGGAATGTGCGGCGAGCTGAATTCCGCCTCCCTCCATCTTGAGATGCATCCGCCATGTCCCCAATGACGCGCCGACTCTCCCACGCGCTGACCGCCCTTCTGCTCCTGGCCGCAGCCGCCCGCGCTGGCGACAACCTCGTCGCCGACCCCTCCTTCGAGGAACCGCAGCCGAAGGACCGTTTCGGCCACGTCTTCGCCCACTGGTCCGGCTGGATCTACGAAGGGACCTGCGAGTTCCTCGTCTCCGACCTGGCCCACAGCGGCAAGCACTCTCTGCTGATGACCGGGTCCGACGGGCCGAAGGTCCGCGCCTGGCCGGCCAAGCTCGGCCTCGACCCCGGCCGCTACCGCGTCACGGCCTACCTCCGCGGACTCGACATCGGAAAGGGAGCTTACGGACAGGCGACGGAGTTCATGTTCGGCGGCGATTACATGCCGCTCAAGAAGAACGGAACCTTCGGCTGGAGCAAGCTCACCTACGTCGGCGAGGTCAAGAAGCGGGAGGACGAGGCGAGCTATCCGAGCTTCGGCCTCCTGGCGCCCGGCTACCTCTGGGTGGACGACGTATCGGTGGAGAAACTCGGCGACGACACGGCGCTGACGCCGGAGCCGGTGATCGGGGAGGAAGAGAAGCCGGTGGCGCCGCCGGCCGACGCCGGCGCCCATGCGGTCCACTGCGCCGACTGCGGCTACCTCAACGATCCATCGTGGGGACATTGCTACGCCTGCGGCGCGGCCCTGGAAGCCGGGAAAGGCGAGGAGACGGGGCCGCCGATCAAGGTGATCGCCTCCTTTGAGGAGCGCAGTCCGTTTGACGGCGGCGCCGTGGTCGAGGAGCACGCCACCGACGGCAAGAAGGCGCTGCGCATCGACCGCGGCTTCGCCGCGATGGACGGCCCGCAGAGCTGGGCCGGCTACGACACGCTCAAGGCCGACGTCTACACGGACGCGAAAGACCCGATGGAGCTGACCATTGAGGTGCGCGATCGGGAATCGCGGGATTACTGGACCCGCGTTAACTACACGACGGTGATCCCGCCGGGCGCCAGCACGCTGGTCGTTCCAACGGCGCTCTACGTCGGCGAGAAGTCGCGGCCCGGCCGGTCGCTCCTCAAGGACGCCGTGACGCGGCTCGTCTTCTCGATCGGCGACAATCCGCAGGCGCCGCTGTACATCGACAACGTCCGCCTGGAGCGCGATACAGAGACGGCCAAGGTGCTCTTCGACGGGCTGTACGCCTTCGACGTCGGTCCCGCCGGCTCGCCGGTCATGGAAGGCTTCACGCCGCTCGACCCCGGCAAGACCTACAGCAAGGGCCGCGGCTACGGCTGGAAGGACGCCCACTTCTGGCGGGCCTTCGACGTGCTGCAACCCGACCCGCTCTACGAGGATTTCATCTGCATCGAGCAGGGCGGCCTGGCCATGGACCTCCCCAACGGCAAGTACCACGTCTTCGTCAACATGGATTCGCCGTCCGGCTTCTGGGGCGAGTTCCAGCGCTACCGCAAGCGGGCGTCGATCCTCAACGGGGAACGCCACGAAGACACGATGGACTTGCAATCGTTCAAGGCCCGCTACTTCCGCAACTGGGACAAGGAAGACCTCCCTTCTGACAATACATTCGACAAGTACCAGGTCCCCTATTTCAGCGAGAAGGAATACGAGGTCGAGGTCCGCGACGGCCGCCTGAGCATCGGCTTCGAGGGCGAGAACTGGGCCTGCTCCGTCTCGGCCATCGTGGTCTACCCGGATGCCAAGGCCGAACAGGGGCGGAAGTTCCTGGACTTCGTGAAGGGCCGCCGACGCGCCCACTTCGACAACGCTTTCAAGCGCATCCTGCCGAGGCCGACCGGCGACGCGCCTCGGCCGACGGCGGAAGAGAAGGAGCGCGGCTTCGTCGCCTTCCACCGCGACTGGATGAAGGACATCAACGTCAATGACCGCCCCTTGCCGAGCGAAACCGTCGCGGAACTGACCGGCTCGGCGTTTCAGGGGGAATACGAGCCGGTGACGGTGTCCGTCCTGCCGCTGCGCGACATGGGCAAGCTGTCGCTGACGGCGACCGAGCTGCGCGGCCCCGGAACGATCCCTTCCTCGGCAATCGATGTCGGATATGTCCAGTATCGCATAACGCGCGTGACGGGAGAGGGGAGCGTCTACACGATCGCGCCGCGTCTGGTCATTCCGCAGGCGTCCGCCGCCGGGCCGGAGGGCGTGGCGCGTACCTTCTGGCTGACGGTCAAGACGCCGGCCGACGCGCCCGCCGGGGTGTACAGCGGCGAGGTGCGCGTCGCGGCCGAGCGCGGCGATTCGCTCACGCTGCCGCTGAAATTCACGGTTCGCAAGGGGACGCTCGACCCCGTGGACGTGCCGGCCGGCCCTTTCAGCCACACCATCGATCTGCCCTGGTTTGCGGACGAGGCCGCCGCCTGGAACGCCGACATGGCGATGAAATCGCTCAAGAAACTCCGCGAATACGGCTTTACCACGGCGAGCGGCCTGCCGGTGGTCACCTGCAACGGCTTCAAGAACGGCAAGCCCCAGCTTGACTTCACCGACGGCGACGCCCAGATGAAGCGGTTCAAGGAGGCCGGCTTCACGATGCCCGTCGTCAGCTACTGCGCGTTCAACGGCCTGGACACCTATCACCGCGACGAGGAGGCGATGAAGGCGGCCGGCTTCAGCGACTATAGCGCGTTCATCAAGGCGATATTCACGGCGGTGCAACAGCACGCCGACGAGGCGGGCTGGCTGCCGGTCTACTGGAACATCGGCGATGAGCCGACCGGCGACGACGTGATCCGCTCCGCCGACAACGCCGAGGCGTACCGCCAGGCGTTCCCCACGGGGCCGCCCTGGTTCACGGCGGCCAGTTCGTTCGCCGGTTCCGACGCGAAGGACCCGCACTTCCGGCTGGCGAAGGCGCTGCACGTCGTCGAGTGGAATCTGCACGATAAGGAGGGAGTAAAGTTGCTGCACGACGCGGGCGGCGACTGGGCCTTTTACAACGGCGGCAACCGCTGGACGTACGGCGTCTACATGTACAAGGCCGCGAAGGAATACGGCATGAAGTTCCGGCTGGCGTGGCACTGGAACGCCGTAGCCGGCGACCCGTATTATGCGCTGGACTGCCGCGAGGACGATTACGCCTGGTGCAACTCCAGCCCGGACGGCCGGCTGATCCCGTCGGTGGAGTTCGAGCGGCTGCGCGAGGGGCTGGGCGATTACCGGCGGCTGCGGACGCTGGCGCGGCTGGCCCGGGAGAAGGCGGGGACGCCGGCCGCGCGGGATGCGGAAAAGATGATTGCGGACGTGATGGGTGGATTTGAGTTGGGCGAGCGCGAGCCGAAGAGCATGGCGGCATATGGCGAGATCCGGGCACGGCTGGACGAGGCCATTGAGAGGCTGCGCTGATGGATGGACCCGAGCGGACTGCCGTTTGCAAACCGCGCCGCTCTGCGATATCGTGACCTCACGCCCCCAGCCCTCCGATGCGGAGTCCGGTTCATGCCAGCTGTACCGCTCAGCCAGGTCGCCGTCCACCTCCGCCCGGAGGACAACGTCGCCGTCGCCGCCCGGACGCTGCTGCCGGGCCAGGAGTTCGTCTTCGATGCCGTCCTGCTGGCGCCCGACCGCCGCATCGGCCTCGGCCACAAGATAGCCGTTCGCTCCATCGCCAAGGGGGAAGCCGTCCGCAAGTACGGCCAGATCATCGGATTCGCCAGTTCCGACATTCCTCTTGGCGGACACGTCCACGTCCACAACGTCACCGCCGACGCCTTCGAGCGCGACTACGCTTTCTGCCGCGACTGCCCGCCGCCGCCCGGCCGCGCCGAAGCCCGCTATTTCATGGGCTACGACCGCGGCGATGGACGCTACGGCACCCGCAACACCATCGCGATCATCAGCACCGTCAACTGCTCCGCCTCCACCAGCAAGTACGTCTCCGAGCGCTTCCGCCAGACCGACCTCCTCAAGCAATACCCCAACGTGGACGGCGTCGTCGCCATCACGCACAAGGCCGGCTGCGCCATGCAGTACGACGGCCCCGACCACAAGCAGCTCGACCGCACCCTGGCCGGCTTCGCCAAACATCCCAACGTCGCCGCTTACATCCTCATCGGCCTCGGCTGCGAGACGGGGCAGGCGATCCATTTAGTCGAGAGTCAGGGGTTGATCCAGCTCAACGGCTCGCGCAAGAAGCCGCTCGTCATCACCATCCAGGAATGCGGCGGCATTCGCAAGACGGTGGAGGCCGGCGTCCGGGCGGTGGCGGAGCTGCTGCCGCGGGTCAACGACGCGCGGCGGACGCGGCTGTCGGCCGACAAGATCGTCCTCGGCACCAACTGCGGCGGCTCCGACGGCAACAGCGGCGTCACGGCCAACCCCGCCCTCGGCGTCGCGTCCGACCTCATCGTCGCGCAGGGCGGGACCACCATCCTCGGCGAAACGTCGGAGATTTACGGGGCGGAACATCTCTTGACGCGGCGGGCGATCAGCCGGGCCGTCGGCGAGAAGCTGGTCGAGCGCATCCAGTGGTGGGAATGGTACGCCGGGATTTTCGGCGCGGAGATCAACAACAATCCGTCGGTCGGCAACAAGGAGGGCGGCCTGACGACGATCTACGAGAAGTCGCTCGGCGCCATCGCCAAGGGCGGCAGCACCGCGCTCATGGACGTGGTGCATTACGCGGAGCCTGTCAGGACGAAGGGGTTCGTGGTGATGGACACGCCGGGCTACGACCCGGTGAGCATGACCGGCATCGTGGCGGGCGGCGCCAACGTGCTGGTGTTCACGACCGGCCGCGGCTCGGTGTTCGGCTGCAAGCCGGCGCCGTCGATCAAGGTGGCGACCAACACGCCGATGTATGAACACATGATCGACGATATGGACATCGACGCCGGCGTGATCCTGAGCGGGACGCCGGTGGAGAAGGTCGGCCGGCGGATCTTCGAGGAGATCCTCGCCGTGGCCAGCGGCAAGAAGACCAAGAGCGAGATCAACGGCGTCGGCGAGGAGGAGTTCGCCCCGTGGGCCATCGGGCCGACGCTGTAAACGGGCGAGGTATACTATGTCCTTCAAGACGTACAAGTTTCAGGCGGAAGTCCTGCCGGGCGGCAAGGTCGAACTGACGACGCCGCTGCCGGGCGGCTGCCGAGTGGAAGTGCTCGTGATCGTGCCAGAGGCGGACGAAGCGACGGACCTCGTCGAAGCGGCCGCCTCCAGCACGGATTTCTGGGACAACCCGGCCGACGACCAGGAGTGGAACAATGCGTAGCCAGGGCGAGATCGTGCTCGTCCCCGTTCCGTTCACGGACCTGCCGTCAACGCGCCGTCGCCCGGTCATCGTCGTCTCCAACGACCAGTACAACCGAGCCGCGACCGACATGGTGGTTGTCGCCATGACCTCCACCCCGCCCCAGAATCCGTACAGCTTCACGATCACGTCTGCGGACCTTGCGTCCGGTACGCTCAACCATCCTGGGACAGTTCGAGTAGACAAGATCTACAACCTTTCCCAGAGAATCGTCGTCAAGAGCTTCGGCAAGGTGAACGATGTGACGATGGACGGCATCCGAAAACTTCTTGCGGACCGGTGCCGCCCGTAGAAGGCGGCTTGCCAGGATTCTTTGCGTCCGTTCCGCCTTTGTGGTGAAATGACGGCCGTTCTGCGGCGAAGATACCATTGACCGTCCCGAGGCCCGCACCGGAGAGGTGTCATGTCGCAATTGAAAAGCGTCGTCGATCCGTTCGGCGAGGTCAACGTCTACCCGGCCGGCGGCGGCCGGACGCGCGTCGTCGCCACCATCCTCATGGAGCCGCACAAGGAAGGCGCCCAGACCGGCATCGCCCTGGACGGCTCCGGCTCCATGGCCAAGCTCTACGGCGTCGAGGACGGCAGCCGCGTGCTGTCGTCCATCTTCGGCGGCCCCAAGAAGCTGCACAACGACATCACGCCCGTCGCCCAGCAGCTCTGCGCCTACCTGGCCAAGAAGATCGACGCCGACGGCGGCACCACCTGCATCTACTGGGCCGTCGGACCCGGCGGCGGCCAAATTGAAGAAGTCGGCGATCTGACCGCCGACCAGGCCGAGAAGCACGTCTTCGGCGCGCCGCGCGACTTCGGCACCGGCACCCAGCTGCTGCCCGCCGTCAAGTACTTTGTGGATCGCTTCAAAGACGCGCCGTGGGGCTTTTACGTCTTCATCACCGACGGCGAGCTGCACGATCTGGACGCCGTGATGGACTACAGCAAGCGCCTGGCCCGCGAAGTCGCGGCCGGCCGGCGCAATCCGCTCAAGTTCGTGCTGATCGGCATCGGGACCAGCGTCAACGAGGCCCAGATGACCGAGCTGGACGACCTCGACGCCGGCGTGGACGTGGACCTGTGGGACCACAAACTGGCGGCCGAGATGCGCGTCCTCCAGGACATCTTCGCCGAGGTCGTGGACAAGAACGCCCGCGTGTCTGACCACGGCCGCATCCTCGACCCCAACGGCCGGGTCGTCAAGGACTACTCGGATTCTGGACTTCCGGCCTACCTGGAGTTCGAGATGCCTGCGGGCGCCAGCTACTTCACGCTCGACGTGAACGGCCAGCGCATCAACCAGCCGCTGGCCGACGGCGTGCAAATCGCTCCGCCGATCCCCGTCGCCCCGCCGCCCCCCGCGCCGCCGCCGATCCCGCCGGTCCCGCGCTGGCAGGCGCCTCCGCCTCCACCGATCCCGCCGGTCCCGCCGATTCCGCCCGTCCCGGCGATGCACATGCCGCCTCCACCGCCTCCACCGCCGGCCGCCCCGCCGGTCCCAACGGCGCAGCCGGCGGACGCGAGCGAGGACGACGACGCCCTGTGGCGCGGCATCGATTTGGAATTCAACAAGGAAGGCGCCAAGGCGGATGACGAACCGGCCGACGTGGAACTCGAAGAGCAAAAGGACGAGGAATCGACCTGACCTCGGAGGATCTCACGCAAAGACCGCAAGGAAGAGCAATTCTTCTTGCGGTCTTTGCGCCTTGGCGTCTTTGCGTGAGATCCTCTTTACCTCACACCCCGTCGAAGTCCTTCTCCTTGGCGATCTGCCGCAGCTTGCTCATCGCCCGGGCGTTCAGCTGGCGGACGCGCTCCTTGGTGATACCGAACTTGCGTCCGATCTCCTCCAGCGTGATGTTCTTGCCATTCTCGTCCATGCCGGCCCGCATCCGGATGATCTCCCGCTCGCGCGGCTCCAGGAACTCCAGCAGCCGGTTGACGCTGTGCGTCGCCCGCTCCTGCGTCGCCAGCATCTCGTGCTCGTCGGTTCGGCTGTCCGGCGCCGCGTCGAACACGTCCTCATGGCCGGTGATGAACCGCTCGCGGCGGTGCTTGTCCTCCGGGATGCTCCGGGCGAAGTTCTTCATGATCGCCCAGCTGGCGTACGTGCTGAACTTGAAGCCGCGGTAGTAGTCGAACTTCTCCACGGCCCGGATCAGCGACATGTTGCCGTCGGACAGCAGCTCGAAGAAGTTCTCGGCCTGGCCGGAGTGCTTCTTGGCGATGTTCACCACCAGCCGCATGTTGGCCTGGATGAGCATCTCCTTGACCGCGTTGGCCTCGGCTTGGAGGTCCTCAATTTCCTTGAGCGTCTGGATGCGGACGCGCGTCGGATCGACCTCGTCCTCGTCGCCCTCCTTGCGCAGCTGGTCCCGCAGCTTCGCCGCCTTGTGCTTGAGGTAGTTCATCTTGCGGAACTGGTGCTGCTCCTGGTCCTTGGTCAGCAGCGGGTATTCGTAGCAGGACGCCAGCTCCGGCGGCACGTCCTTGGGGGCGTGCATGGAGTGGCGCTTGGCCTCATACGCCTCGGCGTCCGGCATGGGCGCGAGGAAGACCGAATCCCGCACCACGTCGTCGAACTCGGGGCTGGCGATGTAGTCGAGGGGCTGCTCCAGCAAGCGGCGGGCCCGCACCTCGTTGATCACGCGGTACATCGAGGTCCGCGTGCGTTGGAACTGTCTGGCAAGTGTGTCCACGGTAATCCCCCGACGGAAAGAGTTATAGATGATCTGCTTGGATTCCGCGTTGAGCGGGCCGGTCAGGTTCGGAAACAGGGCCTGGTCGGGGTGCTCGCGGTCGAAGTTCTTGATGGTGTAGCGGATGGCCTCCACGGAGCGGCCGAGCCGTTGAGCGATGCGCCGGCTGACCTCGGTGAGCGTGCCGCCGCGAACGCGCGACAGCCGCATGGCTCGCCGCAGCACGTCCTCGCGCTCGGCGTCCGTCATCTGGGAAAACCGGCCGCCGCGCTCCACGCGGTCGGCGTTCGTCAGCAGGAAATCTTCAATCACGGACTGCTTGAACCCCAGCTGGCGCTTGCCGTGGACCAGGACGATTCTGCCGTCCAGGCCGAGCCTCCGCCAGCGCCGCACGGTCTTGGTCGATACATTCAGCTTTTTGCTCAGCTCCTCCAGCGTGACGACGCGGTCGTCCAGCAGGCGGATCATCTCATGGAGATCGCCCGCCAGATCGGCGCCGTCGATCAGCAAATCCGCGTGGGCGTCGGGGCGGAAGCCGGTGACGCGGAAACAGACGAACTGGTACGGGTAGCGTTTATCCGCCTCGATCTCGGAAAGGAGCCGCCGGGCCTGCTCCGCCTGGTCCAGACGCCGGGCCGGCGGGGCGAACCGCACTTGTTGATCCGTCAACTGCTTCAGGGCCGGATGCGTAAAGCCAGTCACAGCCATACTCCTTTTGCCGGGTTCCACCCTTTCCGACGCCTCGAAATCCTCGCCTTCGTCCTCATCCGGCGCCCGGAAGACGCGACGGGACCGTCCCGCCGACACCCTCCCTTACGCGGCGCGCTGGAAGCTGGGAAAGAATGAGGAAAGTTCGCGCGCCGCGTCGGCCGATCCTTCGGATACAGCACACTTCAGAGACGCCTGGCCGGTCGCCGGTTCGGGCAAATCCGGTGCCCGCACCGCTTTTCCTTTCCTTACCGACCCGGGAACCGTTCCATTCCCGTATGGACAGGAGTTTCGGGGGAGGGTAAAGACATCCGTGCGGTCGCCGCCCTGTACTTCGCCGTTCGGCCGGGCGGCTTTCGGCCGACCACGATTTCTGGTCGGCGTGCTATTGGTCTTGCAAAAGCCGGGCCGCCTCTCCTTCTACTAGACGCTCGTGGGGGCCTTTCCTTTCATTCGTTTCCACAATTGCTTGCCTTCCTTGCCTTTATGACGAGGCACTCGCCGCACTTCCAGCCGGAAAGAGCCGGCCGAGCCGGCCAGGCTGTCATGATCTCCTGTATACTTTTACAGGAAATCTGTTCAAAATTGCAAGGATGGCAGCCCGGATTGCGGCAATGACAGACGGCCGCGAAGTCCGCCCTCCGCTGCGCGAATCGCCCCTCCTTTCTTCCTACCCTGTAAATACCGCCGGCGCCGCGATTTCGTTACACCGAATAGACGCGCCAGGCCGGCTTTGCTACGTTTTGGCGCTCTGTTACGGAATGCCGCGCATCCGGCACGTCTGTTACGGAATGGATGAATGGGCGGTAGCTCATCTCTCGCGGCCAAGGGCGACTGTGTGAGAAATGGCGTAGCCGGTGTAGCTGGCGCTGACGCCGGATTGGCCTCTGAAAAAAACGCATGGCCTGGTACTACCGACTTTGTACGGCACCCTGGGTCATGCTATACATCCCTACAGACATGAACGGAGGAGAACGTCATGAGTGAGAACAAGAAACACGACTGCCCGCTGTGCGGCGAACCGACCGACCTGCCGAAAGGCATTCCGCACAATCACTGCATTGCGGAGGAAGCCTGCCGCAGCGAAATGGCCGACGACAAAGCCAGCGAACATGCCAAAGACGCCGCACAGAGCGACCAGAGCCGTGGAGGGAACGAAGGTGGCGACTACCACCTTGTTCCAGACGACGCCGGGACCGACGAAGAGTGGGAAAAAGACTTCGCCACCTTGGTTCTGCGAAAAAGAAAACAGTTGAACTCTGCCAACGCCCCTGTTACAGTGCCGCAATCTCCGACCAACGGGGTTCGGCATGGCCACACCACGCAACGATCCATACATCTGGGTGACATGGCTTCCGAAACTGCTTGCTGGTTCTGACATGTGCGAGTGGTCCGCATGGTTTCGGGCGCACCACTCCCGCTATGACAAGCAGCCGAGCGATTTCGACCCGGCCGCTTGGCAGATGAATCACACACCTCTGCTTACGCAGACTCGTGACAAACTGGAGACGACGGGTTACGCGGTTTCCATCGAAGGACAGAACGAGTTCAAGCTGCGCGGCAGTGGAGGCGTCATTCTCAGCGGCAAGCCGGACCTAATCGCTCTGCAAGGCAAAACCGCCCTAATCGTGGATATCAAGACGGGCGAGCCGCAGGCTTTTCACGCTATCCAGGTGATGATCTACATGTGGGTGATCCCGCTCGCGGCGTCAGAACACAAAGGCCGAGTTTTTGGCGGGCGAGTCGTCTACCGCGACCACAAGGTGAAAATCCAACCGGAAGAGATTGACGGCGACTTCAAGGATCGTTTGAAGGCCCTCCTTCGTCGGGTGGGTGGCCCGGATGAATGCCGGAAGGTGCCGATCCGCCGCGAATGCGGGTTCTGTCCTATCGCAGCGACGGAATGTCCTGAGCGCATCCGGGTCGTCGAACCGGAGCCGACGGACACCGACGAATTCTGACCTGCTATGCTTGCGCCAGGCGGGGCCGCAAGTTGTTTTTCAACTCCTTCTCCGCTTGAGCGCTCACGGCCAGCAGGAACATGTCCAGCGGGATGCGCCCCACTTCATCGAACGTGCCGATTTTCGGCTCCTGCGGCGCAATGTCTGGCGTGACGATGAAGCACTTGCCCTGGAACCGGGGATAGCGCTCCATCAGGGCGTACAGGCCAGCCCGGTGGTGAGCGCCGCCGCTGGCGACCTCGAACGCTAAGGGGCCGTCTGGATGGTCGTAAATAAGATCGACTTCGTCGTCCTTGTCGCGCCAGTGGTATAGCCTGACCTGCGTTTGCTGGCTCAGCGCGTGCAGATGCCCGGCTGCCATGTTCTCTATCAGCAGGCCCATCTCTTCGTGGTTGCTTAACGGGGCTAGACCTCTTTGCAGGGCCGCGTTTCGGATCGCCCCGTCAACGAAGTACAGTTTCCTCCCCCGCCTCTGAACCGACGCTTCGCTCCCCGAATAGTTGGGGAGGGTGAACACGACGAATGCCCTTTCCAGGTAGGACAAGTACCTGTCAAACGTCGGCTGCGACAAGCTGTCCATTTTGGAGCATATGGCGTTCGGCGAAAGGATGCCCGCCAGTTGCCCGGCGAGCGTATAGAGTAGACGTTCCAAGAGCAGCGGGTTATCAACCCCGAAGACCTGGGGAATGTCCTTGTAGATGGCCCGCTCCACGGCGTCATTGCGGAGGATGCGCTGCGACTGTAGCAGGGCGGATGATTCGTCTTGCTGACCGTTGACTTGCGCCGACAACAGCAGTTCCGGGAACCCGCCGGTCAACAAGAACCTGCGCCGCCTCTCCGCCAACCCTTCTCGGCCTAGCGGGTTTCTGATGCAGGACACAAGCGTTTCGTACAGCGTTCCTTCCACCGGGACGGTTCTCGCGTCCTGAACCAGTTCCAGGTACTCAGAGAACAGGTAGGGCGCGAGATACTGTTCCTCCCAGCGGCCGACGCCGCTTTCCATTTTGCGGTCGTGGAGGGCCGCCGTCGAACTGGAGGAGCCGGCGATGCGGACGGGGTACGTCTGGTCGTAGAAGGTCTTGAGCCACAAGTCCCATTCGTCCGAATAGGTGAGTTCGTCCAGGAACAAGTACGCCGGACTCTCAGCGCTTGCCTTGGCAGCGTCAACGACGAACCGGACCAGTTGCCCCAGCTTGAACTGCATCAAGATGGGGTGGTCTAGCCGAAGCCACCAGAGGCGTGAGGCCGAGACGCCTTCCGCGAGCAGTTTTCGCACCGTCTGGTACATGCACGTCGTTTTCCCGACCCGTCGCGGTCCCAGGATGAGTTCGTAACGGCGCGGTTCGTCGGACTGTATCCTTTGCCACAGGTATTTCGACAGGGGCCGCTCCACCTTGTGCGCCCACACGTCGGGAACCTGCCCCGTCTCCTGCCAGGGATTTTGCTCGGCGAGAACTTGCGTGAAGTCTTTCGCCGACGGTTCCCAAGTTGGTTCCTTCCTCGACCTCTTAGTCATCTCGCCCTCTCCATGTTTTATGCTAATTTTCTTAGCATTCATCGTATGAATACTGTTGACTTTAGCATTCTACCAGCGTATCCTAATAGTGTCAAGCGGGAAAAGACCAAGGGGGATCGACGCCATGAACGCTCGGGAAGAACGCGGCCTGGTCATCGCGGCCCTGTGCAAGCTGAACCGGACGCCGGACGGCTGGCTGGTCCCGTCGCAGTCCAACGAGACGATCTACCGCGTGAACGTCGAAAAGCAGACCTGCACCTGTCCCGACCACCAGGAGGCCGGGTTCAAGTGCAAGCACCTGTACGCCGTCGAATTCACCATCAAGCGGGAGGTTCACCCCGACGGCAGCGTGACCGACACGCGATCCGTGACCTTTACGGAGAAGGTGACGTACAAGCAGGACTGGCCCGCCTACAACTACGCGCAGAGCATCGAAAAGGACCGCTTGCAAGAACTGCTGCACGACCTCTGCCGTGGCGTCCCGGAACCCGAACGCAAGAGCGTCGGCCGCAAGCCGCATACGGTGAGAGATTCGATCTTCGCGGCGTGCTTCAAGGTCTACAGCACCGTCAGCAGCCGCCGCTTCTCCTGCGACCTCAACGAGTCCCATGAACGCGGCTACCTGTCCGCCCCCGTCCCCGGTATGAAGGTGCCGCAGTTCTTTGAGAACCCGGCCTGCACGCCCATCCTCAAGAGCCTCATCGCCCAAAGCAGCTTGCCGCTCCGGTCGGTGGAAACGAAATTCGCCATCGACAGCAGCGGCTTTGCGACCAGCAAATTCGAGCGCTGGTTCGACCACAAGTACGGCGTCACCCGTCGCAAGTGCGCCTGGGTCAAGGTGCATATCGCAACCGGCGTCAAGACGAACACGGTAACGGCCGTCCGCATTCTGGACAAGGACGCCGCTGACTGCCCGCAGTTCGTCCCGCTGGTCAAGGACACGGCCAAGAATTTCACCATCGGGGAAGTGTCCGCCGACAAGGCTTACGCCAGCCTGGAGAATTTTGAGGCCGTCGCGGAGTGCGGCGGGACCGGCTTCATGGCCTTCAAGGCGAACACAACGGGCGGGGTCGGCGGGCTGTTCCAGAAGATGTTCCACTACTTTCAGTTCAAGCAGGAAGAGTACCTGAAACACTACCACCAGCGTTCCAACGTCGAATCGACGTTCAGCATGGTCAAGCGGAAGTTCGGGGATTCCGTCCGCAGCAAGACCGACACGGCGATGGTCAACGAAGTCCTGTGCAAGTTCCTGTGCCACAACCTGTGCGTGCTGATTCAGGAGGAGTGCGAGCTGGGCATCGACCCGATCTTCTGGCCGGACGCCGACCGAGCGGAAGAGAGCGGGCCGGACGTGGTGCGGTTCCCGACGGGGTGATTTCCCCCTTGTGAACCAACGTATAGCGCGTTACACTCATGCGCCATAGGGCAAGGACACGCCTCGACATCATCAACCCGAACCAGAGGTCAGCGTGTCAGAAAACCCGGTCGGTCGGCGGCGGTTCAAGCAAGGGGTTCTCGTCTACGACTACGGCGAAGCGCATATGCGTTGTGGCGGCACTTTCGACAAGCCGTGGTTCATCGCCAAGGATGCCTGCGACATTCTGGCGCTCGGGTAGTGTCCTAGGATTGCGTTGCAATACCACCGATTAAAGATAAAGAGAGACGCAAATGAGCGCCGTCGAAACGTCAGAGCAGGTGTTCAAAGCGCCCTATGACGCCGCCGACGAGATGGAAAAATTTCTGGAGCATTTGCGCGACGGACTCAGCTTGACCAATCGCCGGTTCGCTGATCGCTACATCCGGGGGGAACTGTGGCTGCGTGTGCATGTCCGGGTGTTCGGCGAATCGGGGAATCCGGTGGATTTCTGCGCCGTCTTCCACAATGGACTGATTTCGGGTGGGCAAGGGGATGACGGGCAACTGAAGATCGGGCCTGCCCGGATGTTGATGCCGAGCAAGGGCCGTGAAGTCAAGAGCGATGATCGGGCACAAGCCGCCGACCGCAATCAGCAGCCGATGCTTGTCCACAATGTCGAGATAATGAAGACGCCAGAAGTCGTCATTCCCTCCCTTGTATGGTTTGGTCGCGTCGATGAGGTCTACCGCGGCGCTGCTCATTCCCTCTACCATTCTCGCGCGTCCGGTTTTGTATTTCTGGACATCATCAAAGATCGGGTAAGCCGTCGCCTTGGTTGGCGTCCCTCCGCCTGCGAGAACAAGCTGGTAGGCGAGATGGTCAAGGACGGATCGCAGGTTGTGGATCGCGTCTCCGAAGACGGCGACGATGTCCAGTGGAACCTCGGAAACTTTGCGAACCCGGAACACCCTGTCTCCCGTCTTCGGATCATCCTCGACGATGACTTGGTATGGGTTGGTCTGAAAGAAGGCGTTAAGACGCGCGCAGAGATCGCGGACGTGCTGGTCGGCCCGTTCGACTTTGACGAGCAACCTCAACATCCTTTCTGACATTGGCGACGCCACACTACCCGTCCTTCCGCGTCTTGAGGAACGGCACTTCCCGACCCGCCTCTACCAACTCCGCAGCGGCCGCCTTCCGCATCCGTTCGCGCATCCACACCGCGAGCGGCGCGCCCGCTAGCGACGCCGCCGCCGCGAACCCTTCCTTTTCGCGCTTCTCCATGCGGAGCAGCACGCTCTCACTTTTCGTTTCGACCGAACCCTTACGCGGCCGGCCGCGTCTTTTTTGTTTGGTAGCCATGCCGTGATTGTATACCCGGAAAATACTCCGGTCAACGCCTACTGACCTGAAAATGTAGATATTTTTCCGATATACTGACGTGGCGAGCGAATAACCCTGGGAGGCGCTGGTAACGCCTCCCAGGGCAACCACAGTCCGGCGGGTTACGCCGAATGCGGCCGTAGCAAGCAGCATTCTACAGCGGACCCGCCCTTACGGGAAAGGGTCCGTACCCATGTTCTGCCCTGATTGCCAGTTCCCAGCCCGGCGCTTCGGCCGGAACCGCAACGGCTCTCAGCGCTACCGCTGCAACGCCTGCGCCCGCACGTTCACCGACGGCGAAACGCGCCCGCCGGATCGTCGGCAACTCTCCGCCGACCGGACCGTCTTCTGCTTGCGGATGCTGTTGGAAGGCATGTCCATCCGATCCACCGAGCGGCTGACCGGCATCCACCGCGACACAATCATCGCCACGATGGTTGAGGCGGGCGAGCGTTGCCAGGCGTTCCTTGACCGGGCGCTTGTGGGCGTGCCGGTTGAGGACGTACAGGCGGATGAAGTGTGGAGCTTCATCGGCTGCAAAGAAAAGACGCGGGAGCGGCGCCGCTACGCGGAGTGGTTCGGCGACGCCTACTGCTTCACCGCTATCGAGCGGTCCACGAAGTTGATTATCACCTGGCACTTGGGCAAGCGCTCGCCGGCCGACACGGACCTGTTCGCGGAGAAACTGGCCCGCGCGACGAGCGGCCGGTTCCAGCTTACTACGGACGGGTTTACTCCGTATAGGACGGCGATCCCGGCCGCACTCGGGTTCCGCGTCGATTTCGCGCGGCTGGTCAAGGTCTACGGGTTCCCGGAGGGCGAAGAGCGGCGGTACACACCGCCGCAGGTAATAGCGGCCATACCAACTGCTTCCCACGGCAACCCGAACATGAGCCGCGTCTGCACCAGCCATATCGAGCGGTCCAATCTTACCGCCCGGATGACCGTGCGCCGCATGACGCGGCTGACGAACGCTTTCAGCAAGAAATGGGAGAACCACGAAGCGGCGATGGCGCTCTTCTTCGCGTTCTACAACTATTGCCGACCGCATATGACGCTTTCCGAGGCGGCGGGAGCGAAGACGACGCCCGCGATGGCGTCCGGGCTGACGGATCGGGTGTGGTCGGTGGCGGAGTTGCTGGAGCGGGCAAGGGAAGCGCCCGCATTGACGAGAGCGCCGGCTGTGTGACATAATTACCCGCAACCGGGACAGTGGGCCTCATGAACCTACTGGCCCGTCTCTCGCCGCTGTCGAACTCCCGGCAGGCGAGAGACGGGCAATCTCGGCATGGAGTTCCATCATGACGCCGAATCAGCCGCAGGAGAAGGACCAGCGCGCCGTCATCGCCGACTTCATCGCCACGAAATGCGGAAAACTGGCGTGCGGAATATGCGATAAGCCGGATTGGCAACCGGGTGGACTCGTTATCTTGCAAGGCGTGAACTTGATTAAGGGTTTCACGCAGCCCGATCCATACATTCGGACGCCGATGCCTATTTCCGCTGCCGACGTTGCCGCTGTAGTGTGCTGTCAAACATGCGGGCGTAAGTTACTCTTCTCCGCTGCGGCCATCGGCCTTGACGCTGGGAAATGACATGGCCTTCCAACGCGGCGTCCAGGTTCTCCCGCTTGACTACAGCCGGTGCTATACCGTCGGCGACCGATTCCAGTTCTGTCTCGGCGGAATGCGATTCGCCATTCCGCATCCCGACCAGCCCGGCCGCACGATCATTTTCGGACCCGAAGACGTGACCGTACTGTTCCACCCGGAATTCCAGCCCGACGCGGCGCTGACGCCGCCAGCAACGCAATCCTAGGACACTACCGGCGCTCGCCAACGTCAGCCAAGCCCTGGAACGTCTGGACGACGACGAGAAGGGTATCATCACTGTTGATACCCCTGGCGGAAAGCAAAGAATGGCCGTGGTTTACGAATCGGGCCTCTACTCGCTGATCCTCACGTCCCGGAAAGAAGAGGCGAAGGCGTTCAAGAAGTGGATCACGTCCGAAGTCCTCCCCTCCATCCGCAAGACCGGCGCCTACCGGGCCAAGCAGCGCCAACGTTATCAGCAGCTTGGCCTGTCCCCCGAATGGATCGAGAAGCGCGAGCAAGGCATCGAAGCCCGGCACCAGTTCACCGACACGCTTCAGGCGCATGGCATCAACGAGCGATGGGAATACGGTCGCCTCACGAACGCGGTTTACATCCCGGTTCTCGGTGGGGACACCTCTGCGGTAAAGCGCCGCTTGGGTCTTCCGGCGAAAGCCAACCTGCGCGACAACCTCCCCCTGCGAGAACTACTCACAGTCGGCCTCTCCGAACTGCTGGCGCAGGAGAAGATCGAAAGGGAGGACAGCCGCGGCTTTCAGGAGTGCCAGAGAGCGGCGTCCGTGGCGGCGGTGAACGTCGCCAACGCCGTAAAGATGACCGAGGACGGCCGGTTGTTGCCGCCCGCCTAACCGCTACGCGCGTGCGGCCGGCTGGTGGACCAGCCGGCCGCACGCGCGTCAATTCTTGACCAGCCTGGGCAACTTCTTCCCCTCTCGCCGTCCTGTTACGAAATCCATGCGGCTGTTACGAAATGGGCGCTCTGGGAAGAAAAGCGTAGCAAAGCCCGCCAGGCCGGCTTTGCTACGTTTTGGCGCTCTGTTACGGAATGCCGCGCATCCGGCACGTCTGTTACGGAATGCCCATCCCGCCGGCCAAATACCGGACAAGCCAGGGGGCTTGCGCGGATCGCGCCTCAGGTACAATCGCGTCCATCCCAAGTAGGGAGGGGTTGACCCGATGACGCCGACTCTGCCTCAAGTCCAGGGCGACCTCCCGCCGATGGTAGGGGTGGATACCTCCTGCCATCCGCCTGCCGATTCCAGATTTTCCACCCCGCCCGGAAGCCGGCGCATTCCGTGTCGCCCGTAACGGTGACGGCGCCCGCCCGCCGCCGATAAGCAAGGCTGTCCTGTGAGCAACAGAACCGTACCGGCGCCGCCGAATCCTGCGCCGAGCTTCGGGGAAGCCAGACAGACCTTTGACGCGACCATCGGGAAGCGGCCGGCCCTTGCGCGATCGCTCGTGCCCGTAAATGGTCAGTACACGGAAAATATCCCTCTGGTCGGGGCGGGCGGCTCGCCGCTGGAGGAGTACTACAAGTGGCAATTCATCTACGCCCTGATTAACAGCGGGCTATACGCCAAGGATTACATCGGGGCCGAAGTCTTCTACCCGAAGGGGAAAACCACGCTGCGGATCGACGCGGCCATCTTCGACGACGCTGCATGGATCGACCATTACCGGGCGTATTGGGCCGACAGGAGCAGGCGCGCGGACCTGGAATGGCTGAATGACCACTTGCTCGCCGTGGTCGAATTCAAACGCGAAGGCCGCGAAGTCGAGCGCGCCTTTTCTGAGCAGGTGAAGCCCGCGATGCGGGAGAAAGACCCCAGCGACGCCTACATCCTTGGCGTCTACTATGACCGGACGCGGCTGTACCTGTTCCACCGCCGGGGCGGCCGATACCTCCGCTATGACGAACACAAGAACCAGAAAGCCGAGTCCAGCGCGACGGGCGACCTGTCGCTTCATCTGCCGGACCCGTATGCCTACATCCCTTCCTTTCACGAACTGAGGAACCGCGTCCACAAGCCTGCGGCCGTGAATCGCGCCAACCGCAGCGTGAACGACCTGGAGGTAATCACGTCGATAACCACCGTGCAGGTGCAGGCGGCCCTGTCCACGGTGCTGCGTGAACTTACGCGGGTCGGTCGGTTCAACCAGCGCGGCTACCACATTCTGATTGAGACGTTCGCGCTGAAAATCTTCGACGAAAAGCGGAGCCAGGACAACCCCGCGAACAAGCTGAATTTCTACATCACGGACCAGGAGCAAGGCTTTTCAACGCTCGCGCAGCGGCAGGCGCAGGTCTTCATCGCGCGGATGCAAAGCATCTTGGCGGAGGCGGAGGACGAATACTCAAAAATCCTTGGCGAGAGGCGAATCAACTGGAAGGACCAGAACGACGTGCGGTGCGTAGCCACCGTCTGCGCCGCCTTTCAGGACTTTTCGTTCGCGCGGTCCACCAAGAGCGACCTGTACCAGCTCGTTTTCTACAACTTCGCCAACGAGTTCAAGCGCGGCGAGTCGGCTCAGTTCCTCACGCCCATACCCGTGATCGACTTCCTCGTTCGGATTGTAAATCCCCGAAACGCGGACACGGTGCTAGACCCGTGTTGCGGCATCGGCGATTTCCTGTCGCTGTCGTTCGTCCGTTCGCAGGAGAAGGCGGAGCCGCAGCGCCTGGATGACGCGAACATCTTCGGGGTCGATGTTGACGACAGTATGATAATGCTGGCGACCCTGAACATGCTGCTTAACGGCGACGGGCAGGCTAAATTCTTCCAGAAGCCGGACAAGGGGTCGATCCAGTGGAAAATAGCCGCCGGCAACCCGCCCGGACTGGCGGAACTGCTGCCGGATCACAACAAGGAAGGGAAATGGGACGACCGCCCCGACCGCACCCGCCTAATGAAATTCGATGTCGTTCTGACGAACCCTCCGTTCGGGGAGGACCGGGCTTACCGGCCGGCGTCGGAGGCGGATCGTCGGCTCATTGAATGTTACGAGACGTGGGGCCTTGCCGGTTCCGGCGACAACATCGACCTGGGCGTGGTGTTCTTGGAGAACGCCTACCACTGTCTGAAAGAGGGCGGGCGTCTCGGCATCGTCCTGTCGAATTCCATCGCCTCTATCGACCGCTACGAGCCGGTTCGCAAGTGGCTGATTGAGCGGATGAGGATCGTGGCACTATTCGACCTTCCCGCGAACATCTTCGCGGAAACGGGCGTCAACACAAGCCTCATCGTGGCCTATCGGCCCAAGCCGCGTGACCTGGCGCGGCTGAACACCGACGGCTACAGCGTTTTCGTTCGGGACATCCACGCGGTCGGCTACGAAAAGCGGACGAAGGCGCGGAACGTGATCTTCAACCCCGTGTACCGCATCGACGAAGCCACGTTCGAAGTCGAGACGGACGCGGAGGGGCGTCTGGTGCGCGACGAGGACTTCGGCGGCGCGTTCGGTGATTTCCAGGCGTGGGCGCTTGCGCAAGAGCGCGAATTACAGCGCCTCTTTCTGGGGGAGAATCAGCGGCCTTGAATTACCTCAGAGTGCCGACCGAAGTGGCCCTTTCGGACGTGCTGGCCAAAAAAACCTCGTGGTCGGCCGGCATGTATCGCAAGGTCATCATCCCGAACGGCAACGTCCGGCCGGTGCGGGAACTCCTGGACTCGCAGCGCCCTTACGACAAGGGTGCCGAGCCGGGGTCGGTCTGGTACATGCAGAGGTCCACGCACTACTTTATCAGGACAAAAGCCCTACAGGATCACAGTTACTTAGGACGCCCGAAACAATAACTTGAGCAAGTGTCAGTTGGGCGCAATGGTGTAGTTCCAATCGCCGTGGAAGTCGGCCTTGGTGATCTGAAGGGATGCCATCTCTTCGTCACTCACCTTGGCTCCTGTCTCATAGCAGTTGGTGTCCAGCGCCGCCTGAACTTCGAGTCCCGCTTCGGTGGTGGTATGGGCAATCAGGCTTACGATCACCTCATGGCTCACCAGCGGTCGTCCCCGCCAGTTCTGCGTGATGTGGCAGAACAGCCGGTGTTCGATCTTGTTCCACTTGCTCGTCCCCGGCGGCAGGTGGCTCACGCTCAGCGGCAGCCCGACGGCGTCGGCCAGCCCTTGCAACGCCATCTTCCACAGCCGCGACCGACTGCCGTTGCTCCCCCCGCCGTCCGCCGTGATCAGCAACTTCCGGGCGCGTGGGAACCTCTTGGCGCCCATCCCTGCCCACCAGCGCCGCAGCGTCTCGGCCGCGAACCGCGCCGTGTCGTGGTCGATGCCCACGCTCACCCAACCCTGGTTGTGGGTCAGGTCGTAGACCCCGTAGGGAATCGCCTTGCCCAGAGCCGGATCTTGGAAGTCGTGGACCCGGACCTCTTGCGGCTGGCCTTTGGGCCGCCACTCCCGGCCGCCGTTCTTGAAATCCCCGACCAATTCCTTCTTCTTGGTGTCCACCGACACCACCGGCTGCCCCTGGCACTGGAACAGCCGCACCCGGTCGTTGATGTACTCGAACTGGGCGTTGCGATCCGGGTGCGCCGACCCCTCACGGGTCTTGCGGTTGGACTGGAGGCTGTAGCCCGCCTCGTACAGCAGCTTGGCCACGGTTCGGTCGCTGACCGCGTGCCCCTGCCGGTGCAACTCCTCGGCCAGCTTCGCTGTGCTCTTGCACGTCCAGCGCAAGGGCGATTCGGGGTGCCCCCGCGTCACCGGCTCGACCAAGGCCTCCAGCGCCTCTGCCAGACCGGGGTCGGTCTCGGTCAGCGGTTTGCGCCCGCCGCCCGGTCGCCGCACCCGCGGGCTGGGAGGAACGGGCGTGGTCTGCCGCGACCGCTCGCCGATCTCCGCAATGCCGGCGGCAATGGTATTGCGCGACAGCCCGGTGGCGCTGGCAACCGCCGAGACGCCACCCCAGCCCAGGGCGAGAGCTTCCGTGGCAGCCCACTGGCGACGGAGACGCTCGTCCATGATCGGCTGAAGAGTTCCATACTTGGTCCGCAGTCCTTGGAGGATGGTTGCATCGTGCATCCTCACAGACTACGAACTCAGAAAAACTTGCTCAAGTTGTTCTTTCGGGCGTCCTCACAGACTACGAACTCAGAAAAACTTGCTCAAGTTGTTCTTTCGGGCGTCCTTAATGTACCCGAAGGGGGACGCCGTTGCGCCTCTGAACCCGCGTGCCTTCACCGACATGGGCCTGAAGGACGGCGACATCCTCATGTCGAAGGATTCCAACGTCGGTGAGTGCGCGATGGTGGACGGCGACCGCTGGAAAAACTTCATGTTCAGCGGCGGCGTAGTCCGCTTGCACCCGAGCGCGGATCGACACTACCTATTCGCGTTCCTCAAACACCCGATTTTCAAGACGCAACTGGAAGCCATGACGGCGCGGGCGCCACCATAGCCCACGCCAAGACGCTGTGGCTGGACTGCCTGATTCCTTTCCCCAGGCAACCGGACGCCGAACGAGTAATAGCCTACGTCGCATCGCTGGCGCGTGCCATCATAGACAAGGAGCGGGCCATCCGGGACTCTTCGGACGCCATCATTGCCGGGATACAGGCCGAGCTGGAGGCCAACCAGAAGCTAACGCCTTTCGCCTTCGACCATCCGAACCTCCGCGACCTGCGCGCGCTGGGCCGTCTGGACGCGGGAATCTACGACCGGGAGTACAAGTCAAAGATTTGGCTGGTCGAAAACTACCGGCCCGGCTGCGCAACGCCGGACGAAGAAGGGTTCACCGTGACGCCTGGGCCGAGCCTGGAAATCAAGCTGTTGCGCACTCGCATCGACTCGGAAACGCCCAAGCCGGGCTTCTACGCGCTCATCCTGCCCACGAACATATCCGTGTACGGCACGATGAACGCCGTCCCCTACATTGGCACGGCCAAGGATCTGCCTCTGCTCCGCAAGGGCGACATCGTTTTCGGGGAGGCCGGCTTCCACAAGGGGCGATCTATCGTCCTGCTTGACGATGTGGGCCGCTGCACCACGAACGCGCATGGCCTGTACGCAAGGAGGGCGGACGGCGACGCCCAAAAAACGGTGTTCTTCCGGTGCATCTTCCATTGGTACAGGGCGGTCGGACTGATCGACCTCATGGCGGTGGGCGGGTCCGGCGGCCACTTCTCCCCGGAATACTTCCACTATCTCCGCATCCCAAAATTCCCGCAGGCGAAGCGGGATGCGATCTCGAAACTCTACCACCACCCGGCAGCGCGCCCGGCGGAGCGGCCGACTCTTAACAACTTTGTGGATTGGCATAGTCGCTGGAACGGCGACCTTGGCATTCACGAGCTGGACAAGGAAATGAATTCCCTTGAGGGAACGCTGTCGGACGTGCAGGCGCAGATAATCGCCGGTCAGCCCGTGCGGCTCCCCTTCTGACGCACCCGGCTACTTCCCCTTCCTCTCCCACTTCTTCGGCCGGTCCCAGTTCGCGCTCTTGCACTTCGGGCACACGCGGGGCCGCTCCGGCAACTTCTGCGGCAACCACTCGTGGCCGCAGCGACAGCGCGCTATCTGACCCGGCACGATTCCGATAGGCTTCTCTTCCTTGCTCATGGCCGTCCCTCCCCCGAAAGAATATACCGTAAATATAGACTTCCAACCTTGCCACGACAAGGCGACAAGTCTATACTGCCAATATACAGTTCCGGTCAAGAAAGGCAACCGGAGTCAGACATGAACGCTCGGGAAGAACGCGGCCTGGTCATCGCGGCCCTGTGCAAGCTGAACCGGACGCCGGACGGCTGGCTGGTCCCGTCGCAGTCCAACGAGACGATCTACCGCGTGAACGTCGAAAAGCAGACCTGCACCTGCCCGGACCACCAGGAGGCCGGGTTCAAGTGCAAACACCTGTACGCCGTCGAGTTCACCATCAAGCGGGAAGTGAACCCCGACGGCAGCGTGACCGACACGCGCTCCGTGACCTTTACGGAGAAGGTGACGTACAAGCAGGACTGGCCCGCCTACAACTACGCGCAGAGCATCGAAAAGGACCGCCTCCAAGAACTGCTGCACGACCTCTGCCGTGGGCTGGAGGAACCCGAACGCAAGGGCGTCGGCCGCAAGCCGCATACGATGAGAGATTCGATCTTCGCGGCGACGTTCAAGGTCTATTCGACTGTCAGCAGCCGCCGCTTCTCCTGCGACCTCAACGAGTCCCGCGAACGCGGCTACCTGTCCGCCCCCATCCCCGGCATGAAGGTTCCGCAGTTCTTTGAGAACGCGGCCCTGACGCCGATCCTCAAGGCGATGATCGTCCAAAGCAGTCTGCCGCTCCGGTCGGTCGAGACGAAGTTCGCCATCGACAGCAGCGGCTTCTCCAGCAGCAAATTCGAGCGCTGGTTCGACCACAAGTACGGCGTCACCCGCCGGTCCTGCACCTGGGTCAAGGTCCATATCGCCACGGGCGTCAAGACGAACGTGGTCACGGCCGTCCGCATTCTGGACAAGGACGCCGCCGACTGCCCGCAGTTCGTCCCGCTGGTCAAGGACACGGCCAAGAACTTCACCATCGGAGAAGTGTCCGCCGACAAGGCTTACGCCAGCCTGGAGAATTTTGAGGCCGTCGCGGAGTGCGGCGGGACCGGCTTCATGGCCTTCAAGGCGAACACGACCGGCGGCGTCGGCGGGCTGTTCCAGAAGATGTTCCACTACTTCCAGTTCAAGCAGGAAGAGTACATGAAGCATTACCACCTGCGTTCCAACGTCGAATCGACGTTCAGCATGGTCAAAAGGAAATTCGGGGATTCTGTGCGGTCAAAGACCGACACGGCGATGGTCAACGAGGTCTTGTGCAAGTTCTTGTGCCACAACTTGTGCGTGCTGATTCAGGAAGAGTGCGAGTTGGGGATCGACCCGATCTTCTGGCCGGAAGCCGACCGGACGGAAGAGGCCGGGGCCGACACGCTGCGGTTCCCGGCCAGCCGTGTTTGACGCGGCTACCATCCTTCGGGTAGGTGTTGGACTTTTACCCGCCCGCTACCTGAAGGAGAGATCAAGATGGAAGCCGTAAGGACGGATGACAAGAGCGTCGCCCTTGCACTTTTGGAGCGCTGCCTGGCGTCCAAAGACCTGCTCAACGTGCAGATGCAAAACCTCGACGGATGCTACTCCATCGAGGTTTCACGTCCGACCGACGATTGCGGCGACTTGGATGATTCAACTGCCAGTGGTTAGGTCCGTTTCACTGTGTCCAGGTTGTCCCACGTCCTCCCCTGGGACACAGTCACAAGCAGAGACGCCTTCTTGCCGGTCTTCGCGGCTGCGCTCTTCGCCTTGTGAAGAACCCCGCGCTTGTCGAGGCTGCTGGTGGTGCTGTACTCTGCCATCGGCAGTTGGTACTGGATTCCCTTGTCGTCCGTGATGGTGCGGCCGAAGCCTTCGGCTGCCATCGCCTTGTGCAGTGTTTCGTAGTCTTCCCCCGTAGGCTTGTTGCGGAGTTCGACTCGCACAGTGAACGTCGCCATACGCCATCTCCTGGCGGCACGTCGGACACGACGGCCGCGACCTTGCAGCCCCCACCGCGCAAGGCAGCGCAGAGGGCGGTCGCCGAATCAGGTTGTGGTGGGGGATGTTCGCCAGAACGGCGAGTGGCAAGCAGTGACGTTTGCCAATCACGGATCGGGGAAATCGCCCCTCTCTTCCGTACACTAAATTCTATGCAGCCCGGCAGCGTGGGTCAAACCACAACGCCGCCGACCCGGAAGCCGACGGCGTTGTGGTGCAAACTGCAGTGCGCCCCTCGGGTGAGACCAGTACGATATGAAGTACTGGCCCCGGAGGGAGTCTCTGAATCATGCCTCGACGCGCACGACGCAGCTTCACGCCCGAGTTCAAAGCCCAAGTGGTCCTCGACCTGCTCCGCGGAGAGCGTTCCCAGGCCGAACTGTGCCGCTTGCACCAGTTCAGCGCCTCGCTCCTCGTCCTGTGGAAGGACGCCTTCCTCGAACGCCTCCCGCTCGTCTTCCAGGCCGACGAGCAGCGCAGCCAGGAACGCCAACGCATCGCCGACCTGGAGCAGCTGGTCGGCCGCCAGGCCCTGGAGCTGGAGATCCTAAAAAAAGCCTCCAGGCTCATGAATGGACTGGCCAACGCCGCAGGGAGGTCGTCATGAGCCTGACCCAACACTACCCGGCGCGGCTGGTCTGCCGCCTGCTCGACTTCCCACGCTGCCAACTGTACCGCTCGCCCGCCGACCCCGGCGAGCAGGACGCCCCGCTGCGTGAGGCCCTGACCCGCCTGGCCGGCGAGTGGCCCACCTACGGCTACCGCCGACTGACCGCCATGCTCCGCCGCGAGGGCTGGGACGTCAACGCCAAGCGGGTCCGTCGCGTCATGGCCGACCTCGGCCTCCACGGCGCGGCGCCTGTCCGACGCAAGCGAACCACCGACAGCAACCACGATTTCCCGCGTTGGCCCAACCTGGTGGAGACGCTCGAGGTCGTGCGGCCTGACCAGGTGTGGGTGGCCGACATCACCTATATCCGCCTCCGACGCGACTTCGTCTACTTGGCGGTGGTTATGGATGTCTTTACGCGCTTGATCCGAGGCTGGCATCTCGGCCGTGGCCTCGACGGCGGCCTGACGCTCACGGCCCTGGAGCGGGCGCTGGCCCGCGGCCGCCCCCAGATCCACCACTCCGACCAAGGCGTGCAGTACGCCGCCGACGGCTACGTGCAACGACTGCAAGGCGTCGGGGCGCGGGTCAGCATGGCCGCCGTGGGCGAGCCGCGCGAGAACGGCTTCGCCGAGCGGCTGATGCGGACCATCAAAGAGGAGGAAGTCGATCTGTCGGAGTACCTCGACTATGCCGACGCCTTGCGCCAGCTCGGGCGCTTCCTGGACGCCGTGTACAACCACAAGCACATTCACTCGGCGCTGGGCTACCTGACGCCGGCCGAGTTCGAGCAGCAGTGGCGGAGCCAGCAACCCGCCTGATGGCTCTCCAACGATCTTCTTCCCCTCCCGCCTCCCGGCCTTCACCGGGGCTGAGGCCGGGAGGCGGGAGGCGAAGAAGATCGCCGTTGATCGTGACGACTGTACCATAGGCAACGTGCCTTGGTGGTCTCATTTCAGGGCGCACTACAAACGTCACTGCCTGAATTCTATCCGACCCCGGCGTCCGAGTGGTAGTCTTTGTGCCATTTTTCACGAAGTCGGCCGGCCGGGACGTGCGCCAATTGTTGACCAGCCTGGGCAACTTCTTCCCCTCCCGCCGTCCTGTTACGAAACCCTGGCGGCTGTTACGGAATGCGGGGTCTGGGAAGAAAAACGTAGCAAAGCCCGCCAGGCCGGATTTTTCGCCGCCTGTATAAGAAGAGCGCGGTCGGGAACGGATCTTGCGCGTCATTTCGAGGGGTGGAGACGGGTAGAATCGAAAAAGAACGGCCGCGGCGAGCGGCGCGGCGTCAGCCCGCCGGTGCTGGGTTCACCGGCGGGCTGACGCCGCGCCGCTCGCCCCAATCAAGGAGCAGAGCGCATGGCGTCCCTTCTCACGCGGACGGGCTGGGCGGCGTTGCTGGCGGTCCTGGCGTCGTCCCTGCCAGCCCTGGCGGACGACTCGATTTCGATGGCGGAGTCGTTCCGTGACGGCCGGACCTATCGGATCAGCACGCGCGTGGACCTGTCAGGCGCGCTGACGCCGCCGGCCGACAAGGACCATCCGACCCCGAAGCCAGTGTCGGTCAAGGGCGACAGCGCCATCGACTACGACGAGCGTCTGCTGACCCTCGACAACGGCGAGGTGCGGAAGACGATCCGCCTCTACAGCCGCATGGACTTCCACAAGACGCTGGCCGATCGACCGTCGGAGGGGACGCTGCGGCCGGCGGTGCGGCGGCTGGTAGTGATGCGCGAGAAGGGGACGAAGGCGCCGTTCTCGCCGGACGGCCCGCTGACGTGGGGTGAGATCGATCTGGTGCGGACGGACGTGTTTACGCCGGCCTTGGCCGGGATGCTGCCCGACCACGCCGTCCACGTCGGCGACCGCTGGAGCGTGTCCACCGACGCGGTGCGCGAACTGACCGACATGGACCACATCGACGACGGCAAGATCGAATGCCGGCTGGAGGAGGTGTCGCAGCAGGACGGCCGGCGCCAGGCGCGGGTAACGTTCAGCGGCGCGGTGCGCGGCGGCAACGAGGACGGCCCCAACCGCCAGCAGCTCGACGGCTGGTACTTGTTCGATCTCGAATCGAACTATTTGAGCTACGTCTACCTCAAGGGCGCCCATTCACTGCTGGACCCGGACGGCAAGGAGATGGGCCGAATCGAGGGCCGGTACGTCTTGAGCCGGAAGGCGGACGTGACGAGCCGCGACCTGGGCGACGACGCTTTGAAGGGCGTGGCGCTGGAGCCGAACGCCGACGACACGCGGCTGCTGTACGACAACCCGGACTTGGGCGTGCGGTTCCTGTACCCACGGCGCTGGCATGTCGGGGCGGTGCGCGGCAGCCAGGTCGCGCTGGACGGGGCGGACGGCAGCGGCCTGCTCATCACGCTGGACACGCCGGCGCGGACGCCGACGGGGGCGCAGTTCCTGGACGAGTCGCGGAGCTGGCTGGAGGGCCGCAAGGTGAAGGTGCCGCGCGTCGATGCGCCGAAGACGGTGGCGCCGGGGCTGGAGCATTTCACGCTGGAGACGGAGGCGGCGGACCAGAAGGCGGTGATGGACTATTACGTCGCGCGGCAGGCGAACGGCGGGGCGACGCTGGCGGCGCGATTGATGCCGGACGACGTGGAGGCGCTTCAGAAGGAAGTGGAAGGGATCGCGCGGAGTTTGGCGATCACGAAGAAGATCGAGGATCGGAAGTGAAGGGTTCAACTCGTCGGCGCCGGCCCCCCTTTTCGACCGCTACGACGTGACGCGGCTGTGATGATCCTCGCCTCCTGCGGTTGCACGTTCCCCCCCTTGCCGGGTATCGTTCCAGGCGGTCCACGCCTCCAGAGACCGTCCCATGAACCCGACGCTTCGCTCGGCCGTCGCAACCTTCGGCGCCGGCGCCACCGCGAAACTGGCCAACCTCGCCGCCGCCGGCGAGCCGGAGGACCAGCTCCGCGCCCCGCTCGAAGGGCTGGTCGCCGACCTGGCCGAGCTGTGCGGGCTGCCGCGCTCGGCAATCGCCGCCGTCGGCGAATGGGCGGTGGCCGAGTTCAAGACGCGCCCCGACTATGCGATCACCCTGCGCGGCGCGCTGGTCGGCTTCATCGAGATCAAGGCCCCCGGCAAGGGCGCCGACCCGCGGCGGTTCCGCGATCGGCACGACAAGGAGCAGTGGGAAAAGCTGCAATCGCTCCCCAATCTCCTTTATACCGACGGCAACGAGTTCAGCCTCTGGCGCAGCGGAGAGCCGATCGGCGCCGTCGTGCGCCTCGACGGCGACGTGGCGGCGTCGGGCGCCGACCTGGACGCCCCGCCCGGCCTGCTGGGCCTGTTTGAGGACTTCTTCCGCTGGGAGCCGATCCCGCCGCGCGACGCGAAGCAGTTGGCCGAGATCAGCGCCCGACTCTGTCGGCTGCTGCGCGAGGAGGTCACGGAGCAGCTCGCAGTCGGAAGTCCGGCGCTCACCGCGCTCGCGGCCGACTGGCGCAAGCTGCTCTTCCCGGACGCCTCCGACGCCGAGTTCGCGGACGGCTACGCCCAGGCGGTCACGTTCGGCCTGCTTATGGCCCGGGCGCGGCAGATCCCGCTTGGCGACGGCCTCGACCGCGTCGCCCGGCAGCTCGGCGAGACGAACTCGCTGATCGGCAACGCTCTCCGTCTCCTTACCGACGATGCGGCCAACCAGGCGACGCTCAAGACCTCGCTGGGCACGCTCACGCGCGTCCTCGACGCCGTCCACTGGCCGGTCATCAGCCGTGGCGATCCTGACGCCTGGCTCTATTTCTACGAGCACTTCCTGGCGGTTTACGATAACCAGCTGCGCAAGCAGACCGGCTCGTACTACACGCCGCCCGCCGTGGTCGGGGCCATGGTCCGCCTGGTGGACGAGGCGCTGCGCAGCCCCCGGTTCAACCTCCACAGCGGCCTGGCTTCGCCGGCGGTCCGACTGGCGGACCCCGCGGTCGGCACCGGCACGTTCCTCCTCGGCGTGCTGCGCCGGATCGCCGACTGGGTCGCGGCCGACCAGGGGCCGGGCGCCGTGCCGGCGGCGATCAACGACGCGGTGCAACGTCTCATCGCATTTGAGATCCAGCTAGGGCCGTTCGCGGTCGCCCAGCTGCGCCTACTCGCGGAACTGGCCGACCTCACGGGAGCGGCGCCGACCACGCCGCCGCGGATGTTCGTCACCGACACCCTGGGCAACCCCTACGTTGAGCAGGAGTGGATTCCCGCGATGCTGGAGCCGATCGCGGAGTCGCGGCGGCAGGCGAACGCCATCAAGCGGCAGGAGCCGATCATGGTGGTGATCGGCAACCCGCCGTACAAGGAGAAAGCCAGAGGCCGCGGCGGCTGGGTGGAGTCGGGCGGCGGAGACACGGCGGCGCCGCTCCAGGCGTGGATGCCGCCGCGCGCGTGGGGCGTTGGGGCGCACGCCAAGCACCTGCGCAACCTCTACGTCTATTTCTGGCGCTGGGCGACGTGGAAGGTGTTCGACCACGACCCGCACGCCAACACGGGAATCGTCTGCTTCATCACAGTGTCCGGCTTCCTCAATGGGCCGGGCTTCGAGCGGATGCGCGACTGATCTGCGCCGAACCGCCGACGACGTGTGGGTGATCGACTGCTCGCCGGAGGGCCACCAGCCCGAGGTCGCCACGCGGATCTTCGAGGGCGTGCAGCAGCCCATTTGCATCATGCTCGTCTCGCGCTCGCCGGACGCCGATCCCGAAACGCCGGCCCATGTCCGCTTCCGCGCGCTGCCCGCCGGGCGCCGGCAGGAGAAATTCGACGCCCTGGCCGCCGTCACGCTCGACGGCGACGGCTGGGTGGACTGTCCTTCGGAATGGCGCGCCCCTTTCCTGCCGCAGTCCGTCGGAGCGTGGGCGACCTACCCCGCACTCGACGATCTTTTCCTCTATAACGGATCCGGCGTGATGCCGGGCCGCACCTGGGTCATCGCGCCGGACGCGGAGTCTCTGGAGAGGCGCTGGCAGACGCTGATTCATGCGCGGAGCGACCGGAAAGAGGACCTATTCCATCCGCATCTCCGCGGTGGACAGCCCGGCGACAAACACACCGCGAAGGTGGTGGAGAGAGGACTGCCCGGCTACGAGGCGCGTCCGACGCCCATCGCCGCGGAGCGGGGGCCTTGCATCCCGCCGGTGCGCTATGGATTCCGCTCCTTCGACCGACAGTGGATCATCCCCGACAACCGGCTGATCAATCAGCCCAACCCGACGTTGTGGGCGTTGCACTCGGGGCGCCAAGTGTATCTAACGGCGCCCGCCGACCGATCCCCGACGGCAGGGCCTGCGCTCACCTTCACCGCCTTGATCCCCGACCTGCATCACTACAACGGGCGAGGCGGCCGTGCCTTTCCCCTCTGGGCCAATCGAGAAGCCGACCAGCCCAACATACCTCCCGGTTTGCTGATCTTTCTCAGCCGGAGGTATCGCCGGGTGGTGAGCGCCGAGGACCTGATGGCCTACATCGCCGCCATCGCCGCGCACTCCGCGTTCACCGCCCGGTTCCGATCCGATCTGGTGCGGCCGGGCCTGCGGATTCCGCTCACCGCCAGCGGCGCGACGTTCGCCGCCGCCGGCGAACTGGGGCGAACCGTCCTCTGGCTTCACACATTCGGAGAAAGGTTCACCGATCCCCGCGGCGGTCGCCCGGCGCAACCGCCGCGGCTCCCCCGGAACGAGGCTCCCCGCATTCCCGCGGCCGGCACCATCCCGCAAGATGCGGCGTCCATGCCCGACGCCATCGACTACGACCTGGCCAAGCGCCGGCTGCTGGTCGGGCGCGGATATGTGGAGAATGTATTTCCCCAAATGTGGGACTACGAGGTTTCCGGCAAGCAGGTGCTGCGGCAGTGGTTCAGCTACCGCAAGGCTCATCGCGAACGACCGATGATCGGCGACCGGCGGCCGCCGTCCCCGCTAGGAGAGGTCCAGCCCGATCACTGGCTCCCGGAATACACGGCGGAACTGCTGGACGTACTCCACGTGATCGGCCTGCTCGTCGGCATTGAACCGTCGCAGGCGGCCCTGCTGGAACGGGTCTGCTCCGGCCGAACGATCACCGCCGAGGAACTGCGCGCCGCCTACGCGCTCGCTCCGCCCGCCGGATCGGCGCGCGACCGGGGCGGCGCCCGTATCTGGGCATCCGACCCTGTTCGACGAGCCGCCGCCGTCAAGAAGCGCGTAGGCGGCGCGGCGCTCGTCGAGCCATTCCCTCCCCCGCCCGCCTCCCGTAAACTGACCACTTCGTTCCCCCGCCGGCCGGCGCCCGACCGGCCGTCCCCTGCGAGGCGCACATGGCGGACCTTCCGTATCGCATCGTCATCGGCCTGGAGGTCCACGTCCAGCTGCTCACGCGGACCAAGCTCTTCTGCGGCTGCAGCACCGAGTTCGGCCTGCCGCCCAACTCGGCCACCTGTCCCGTCTGCATCGGCATGCCCGGCGTGCTGCCGGTCATGAACCGCCGCGCCTTCGATCTCGCCCTCCGCGCCGCCCTCGCCCTCAACTGCCAGGTCGTTGATTTCACTAAATGGGATCGCAAAAACTACTATTATCCCGACCTGCCGAAGAACTACCAGATCAGCCAGTACGACCTCCCCTTCAGCAAGGACGGCTGGCTGGAGATCGAAACGACCGCCGGCGCCAAGCGCGTCGGAATCATCCGCGCCCACCTGGAGGAGGACGCCGGCAAGATGCTGCACGACGAAACGGGCGCCGGACGCGACAGCCTGGTGGACCTCAACCGGGCCGGCACGCCGCTTCTGGAGATCGTCAGCCGGCCGGACCTGTCCACGCCGGAAGAGGCCAAAGCGTACCTGGAGGAAATCCGCCTGCTGCTGCGCGAGATCGGCGTCTCCGACTGCGAGATGCAGGAGGGCAGCCTCCGCTGCGACGCCAACGTCAACGTCCACGTCCCGCAGCCCGACGGCTCATTTGCCGCCACGCCCATCGTCGAGGTGAAAAATCTCAACAGCTTCCGGGCGGTCGAGCGGGCGATGCGGTACGAGGCGGGGCGGCAGTACGAGGCCTTCCTCCGCGACGGCCGGCGGCTGGCGCCCGGCGAGAAGGAGACGGCCGGCTGGGACGAGGCCCGCGGCGTCACCGTGGTGCAGCGCCGCAAGGAGGAGGCGGCCGACTACCGCTACTTCCCCGAGCCGGACCTCGTCCCGATCGTGGTCGATGAAGCGTGGCGCGAGCGCGTGCGGTCCGAAATGGGCGAATTGCCGGCCGTCCAGCGCATACGGCTGGCGCGGGATTACGGCCTGTCGGCCTACGAGGCCGGCGTCCTGACGCGGCAGGGCCGGGCGACCGTGGCCTACTTCCAGGAAGCGGCCCGGCGAACCGGCGACGCCCGAGCGGCGAACAACTGGATCGCCAACAAGGTGCTGGCCACGCTGAAGGAGCGGAAGCAGGAGATCGGCCACTTCCCGCTGACGGCGGAACGGCTGGCCGGTCTGATCGCGGAGCAGAAGGCGGCCGGGCTGAGCAAGCAGACGGCCGAGGAAGTCTACGATCGCATGTTGGAGAACGGCTGTTCAGCGACCGAAGCCATCGCACAGCTCGGTATCCGATCCGTGGACGCCGAGGCGCTGCGCGACGTGGTACGGCGGGCCGTCGCGGCCAACCCTACCGCCGTGGCGCAATACAAGAAGGGCAAGACGACGGCGGCCAACTCGTTCATCGGCGTCGTGATGCGCGAGACGAAAGGCGGGGCCAACGCCGACACGGTGCGGCAAATGATCCTGGAGGAGCTGCAGAAGGCGTAAGGCGTGCGGAGACGAGCCGCGACCGTGCGGGAGCGAAGGCGAAGACCGCTCCCGCACGGTCGCGGCTCCGACATCTTTATCACTCTTCCTTGGCGGCGATGGTCACGCGCAGCGGATCGACCCAGTCCTTGTGGTCGGCGTTGTAGTAGAGGTAACCGCGGCTGGCGGGTCCGCTGTATTCGCCGGGGACGCGGGCGATCAGGTCCAGCGGGACCGCGATCTTCTGTCGCGGAGACAGGTCGCGCCAGTACAGCACCAGCTCCCGGCCGCGGATCTCGAAAGCGCTCACCAGCGGGCGCGACCCGTCCTCCGGCTGACGGCAATGCTGCTTGAGCTGCTTGAGGTCCTCCGGCAGCGTCAGGCCGCCCGGCAGGCCGATCACGGCCGTCGCCATGCCTTGGCCCTTGTCGCTCACGTTCTCCAGCGTGACATTCAGACGAACCAGATCGCCTTCCTGAACCTTCGTTTCCGACAGCGCCGTCCGCAGCCGCACCGGGCAGTCCTCCGCCGCGACCGGCTTCAGCGTCTGGTACGACCAGGCCAATGTGTACGGAAAGGTGTTCTTGCCCGTCACCTCGACCCGCACGTCGTTGCGGCCGGGGTGCAGCACCGTTTCGGCGTCCTTCAGCTCCAGCGTCAGCGCGTCCGACGCCCCGGCCGGGAAGGCCAGCTTCGCCGCTTCCTTGTCGCCGACGTACAGCCGCAATTCGCCGCCCTCGGCCGTCCGCTTGTTGGCCGTCGTGTAGGCGATCAGCGCCTTCAGCGCCAGGATCGTGGATTGCGTCGAGCCGAAGCCGCCGTAGCCGCCGCGCTGTTTGCCGATCCACGTCACGGCCTTCCGCAGGCTGTCGGCGAACGTGCCGGGGTTGGCTTTCAGCCAGCCCAGCACCGCCAGCGCCGTCGTCTCGATCTGCAAATCGCGGCCGCCCGATCCGGTGATGCTCGTCCGCGCGTCGAGATGGCCGTCTTGTTGCTGAGCGGCGGCCACGGTCTTGAGGAGCGCCGTCGCCTCGTCCGTCCGCGCCCGGTTGATGAGGCTGTTGGCGACCAGCGAGAGGAAATAAGGGTCTTTCGACGCTTTCGCCTGGTCGGCCAGGGCGTTCAGCTCGGTGGTCAGGTCGTCGTCCTTGCCGCTCTCGGTCAAGGCCCAGACGATGTAAGCGTTGGTCACGTCATCCGGGGCGCGGCCGAACGAGTCCAGGGCGCGGGGGTTGCGCTGGAAGCCGCCCTTGCCGTCGCGGCGCGACAGCAGGTAGTCCTGCGTCCGTTTCAGCATGGCCGGGTCCACGTCCTGCACGCGGGCCATGTCGCGGAACTGCAGCAGGCCGTATGCGGTCAGCGCCTCGTGCGGCGGCGCCGTGCCGCCGAACCACTCGTAGCCCTCGCGGCTCCCCCCACCCTGCCCTCCCCCCGCGGCGGGGGAGGGTTGGGAGGGGGACTTGATGCATTCAAAGGAGGTCAGCCGCTGGTAGCCGCGGGCCAGCAGCTCGCGGCGCGCGCCTCCACCTCGGGCCGGGTCTGATTGCTCTCCTTCAAGTAGTCGAGAATCAGCAGGTTGGGGTAGTTGGTCGTCGAGGTCTGCTCGAAGCAGCCGTTCGGCTCGCGGAGAAGCGATTCCAGGCCCGATTGCAGATCGGCCAGCGTTGAGGGGTAGACATGCACCCGACATTTCAGAGTGCCTTTCACCCATGTATCAGGCAGATCGACGACGTGCGACGCCGTGCCTTCCAGCAGGTCGCTGCGCGATTCCGTCACCGGGAAGCCCTCGGGGACGATGCGGAACCGCGCCGTCACGGCGTCGGCCGCGAACGGGTCGGCCCGGCCGGCGAATTCCAGCGTCGCCATGCCTTCCTCGGCCGTCGGCTGGAAGCGATAGACCGGCCGGGCCGTTTTGCCGCCGTCCATGGGGAACTCGTCGAGTTCCTTGCCGTCGAGCAGCTTGAGGTTGTCATGCGTCATCAGTTTGAGCTGCACGTCGCGCTTGTCGGCCGTGTTGTTGGAGACGGTGACGGGCACGTCGATCTTGTCCGAGGCGGTCACTTCCAGCGGCGTCGCGGGTTGGAGCGTGAACGGCAGCCGCGATTCCAGCAGGCCGACGGCGGCGCCGAGCCGGCCGTCGGGCGTGTGGGCGAAGGCCGTCGCCTGGAAGGTCGTCACCGAGTCGGACAGGTCGAACGCAACCTCGGCCTTGCCGTCCGGCAGCACCAGCACCGGCCGCCAGCAGAGCGTCTCGGCAAAGTCGGAGCGCGTGCCCAGCCCGGCGGTTTCGTCGTGGCTATGGGCGTACTCGCGCACCACCAGGCTTGGGGCGAGAGTCAACTGAGCATTCCCGCCCTTGACGTAGCCAAAAGCGCGCTGGCGGTTGAGGGCGTCCATGTTTTTTTGCCACAAGGCGCGCCGGCCTAGCTGGTCGCGTTCCACCACGTCCTTCCCATCCTTGTCCTTCGCCTCCTGCTTGGCGCCGTCGGCCCCCAGGGCCAACCCATCGGCCCTCTTCTGCAGTTCCGCAAGCTGACGCATTTGCCCCGCGCGTTCCTCCTCCGGCGGGACGATCTGGCGGTCGTCCGCCCCCTTCCGCGCCTGGTCGCGGAATGCGTCCCGGAGAGCGAGGTTGGCGTCGGCCTTCTCGTCGGGCCGATTGGCGGGGGCGGGAACAGTCGCGGCGGTCCTGGCGGCCGCGAACCCGCCAGCCGCCAGCGGCGGTGGAGGGGCGGAGGGCGGCAGGCCGGGAGCCGGGGCGAAGCCGGGCTTCATCGCGGCCGCCGGCGCGCCGAACGGGCGGTCGAACTGCGCGGCGAGAGGACCGCCCACACCGCCGGCCGCGGCCGCTCTGTCCAGGTCCGCCGCACCCTCGTCGGCCGGCGCCGGCGCCGCGTCCAGCCCTTCCGGGGCGTGGGAGCTATCCACCCAGGCCAACTGAGCCTCACCGCCGACCGCGAGTTTCGTCGCGCCGGTTCGGTAGGTTTGCACCGCCGCGACCATCAGCGCGACGCTGGCGGCCGCGGCGGCATACCAGGGGACCGCCCGCCGTCCGTGTTTTCGCAGGCCCAGCACCAGGAAGACCAACGCGGCGACCAGCAGCGCCGCGCCGACCAGCGGCATGCCGATCAGGCGGACCTGTTCGAGGACGCCGTCGTAGGACGCCCGCGTGGCGACCGCCGTCGCGGCGACGGGGTCGGCCCCGGCGGCGTCCGCCTCGGCCGACGCCTGATCGAACTGCTCCTTGAGCGCGACCTCGCGCGCCTCGGCGTCGTCGCGGAGTTTCTTGATCTCTTCCTCGCCCAGGTCGGCCTTCCGCGGCGTGGACTGGCCGCTCATTACCAGCAGACGTTCCGCCTCTTCCCTGTCGATGTCCTTCTCGCGGAACTTGGCCGGGTCCTGCTCCGCGAAGCGGCGCCAGCCCTGCACGCCCAGCAGCAGGTCGAGCGCGTCTTTCGCCTTGTCCTGCGGCCCGAGCAGGAAGTCGGCGTACTCCAAATCCTCCGGCCGGCGCACTTCGCTGGTCAGCAGGAAGTGCGTCGGCATCGACCGATACGTCTTCTCGTCGGCCAGCGTCAGCACGCTCTTGTCCACCACGACCAGCATCACCACGGCCGGGGCCGGCTCGCCCTTCTCGTTCTCCGCAGCCACCTGGAGCGTCGCCTTCTCACCCGGAACGTAGGACGATCGATCGGGGTGAAGGTGGACGGTCAGCTGCTCGGCGGGGCGGCGGTAGATCAGACGTTCCGCGACCGGCTTCAGTTCACGGCCCTGCGGCCGCTCCCGCGAACCGGCCGGCCCGGTCGTCTCCTCGAACACCGTCACGCGGCAAACGCCGCCCGCGCCGGCCTCCGGGTTCAGCACCGCCTCTGTCTCGCCCTTCTTGAGCTGCACCGACTGCAACAACCGGCCGCGACAGTAGAGGCCGACCATCAGGGCGCGTTCCGTCTTGCTGTGGACCACCACCTTGATCGGCTTGCCGGCCTCGACCACGCCGTCCGGCACGCTCAGCGCCACGCGGTCGTCGATCACCTTCGGCAAGGCGACCGGCGCCGTGATCCCCACCGGCGAGTCGATTTGCAGCGCGTAGACCTTGCCGGACTTCGGCGTGAACTCGAAGCGGCCCATGCCCTGGTTGACGCCCGGTTCCTTGTCGTCGTGGACCGTCTCCACGGCCACCGCCAGCGGCTCGCCGTCTTCCAGGAGGCGGCCCTTGAGGTCGGCCGGCTTGCCCAGCGGCGTGCGCACCTGGAAGTAGACGCGGTTGGGCAGATCGCCCGCCAGGTCGCCGCCCTCCGGGAAGAACTCGACGTTCAGCTTTTTCAGCACGATCGGCAGCGGCCGGCTGATTGTCTCGGGGACGCTGGCGAAATTCACCCCCAGCGACGCTTCGCCGCGCTCGATCGTCGCGGGCAGCTGGAAGCGCACCACAACCGTCCCCTGATCGTCGGTCTGCAAGCGCAGCGGCTGCTGGGTCTCCTTGCCGTCGTCGCCGACCTTCTTGCCGTCGATCAGGACCGTCGCCTCGACCGGCTGGTTGCGCAGCGGCTGTCCGTCGGCCACACGCACGGCCTTGCAGCGGGCCGACACTTCGTCGCCGGGGCCGTAGGTCGAACGGCTGAAGTCGATTTGCTTATTCAGCTGTGGTTTGGGATAGTTATTGACGATGAACTTGCGGCTCTGCTCCGGGAAGCGGTTGGCGTCCTCGCGGCAAATCAGGGTGTATTCGCCGCCGACGGCGTTGGGATCGAGAATGAACTCGCCGGCGCCGACGCCGCGGATCGGCTTCTTGTCCGGCCCGACCACCGCGGCCCCCGTGTCGTCGCGGAGGTCGTCGGTTCCCTGAACCAGCGTGCGGCGCACGCCGGTGGGCGTCACCAGATCGTAGGTCAGCTGCAAGGCCTCCTCGGCCGGCTTGAAGGTGAAGCGGTCCAGCGTCAGCGAGCGGTAATGCACCATCTCGCCGGGCTGGTACATCGGCTTGTCGGTGTCGAGGTGGGTGACGTAGACCGGGGCCGCGAGATCGAAATCCCCCCTGACCTGGGCCTGCACGCCGGTTTCCTCGCGCTTCGCCGACACCACCAGGGTCAGCCGGCTGTCGGGCTTCACCGGCAGGTCGGGCGGAAGGGTGAGCCGATACTCGCCGTCGGAAGCCTTGACGACCGGGATCGGATCGCCGACGGGCTGGCGGTCGGCGGTCGCCACCTGCGCCGTCACCTTGGCGGCGACGGGCTGACCGTTGAGGTCGGTCGTCTGGACCTCGTAGGTCGCCGGCGCCCCGGCGATGGCCGTATCCGAACCGACGACGGCAAGCTTGAGTTGAGCCGCCTGGGCTGCGTCGCGGATGTCTTCGATCTTTTTCTGCTTTCCCTGCTCCACCTCTTGCCGCTGCGCCAGAGCGTCCATCATACGCTGGCGAGCGTCGCTCTCCCGTGCCTGCTGCTTTTGCACGATTCGGCCGGCGTCGGCATACTTCTCTTGCGCCCACCAGCCGGGGACCGCCAGACCGCCCACGGCCAGCAGAACGGCCGCGGCCGCCGCCCAGCGGCGCCAGGGCAGTGCCTTCCTCCGGGCTGGCGCCGGCATCGGCACGACAGCGGGCGCTTCCGCGGGTGCGGCAAAGTGAACGTCGGCGAACTCTATGCGGGCCGCGGCCGCCAGCAAGTTCTGCTGCTCGCGGGCCTTCTCCAACGCCGCCCGGCAGGCGGCGCAGGCGTCCAGATGGTCCTGGACCGCCTGACGCTCGGCGGGGTCGAGCAGGTCGTAGAGGTATTCGAGCATCTGGGCTTGGCACGATGGGCAGGTGTGCATGGCGGTCTCCACTGCATTCGGTCCCGCGCCGGCCGGGGCCGGTGGGGATAACGCGGAGGGTGTTTCTCTTCAAGCAAGCACTTGGCGGAGCTTCTGGAGAGCGCTTCGCATCTGGGTCTTGACGGTCCCCACGGGGCGTTCCTTGATTTCGGCGATCTGCTCGTAGGTCAGCTCGCCGTTCTGGCGGAGGAGAAAGACTTCCTTTTCCTCGGGCCGCAGGTGCGTCAGCGCCTGACGGAGTTGCTGCAACGTTTCCTGGTCTTCCAGGCCCCGCGTCGCCGGAACGGCGTCAACAATCGGCATGGCGTCGGCCCCCACCAGGGGTTTGACCCGCCGACGCCAGGCGCTGCGCTGGACGTCCTTGGCGGCGTTGATTCCCACGCGAAAGATCCAGGCCCGCAGGTTCTGCACGGCCGGGATACCGTCCTGAGCGCGCGAGCAGCGCAGGAACACTTCCTGGGCGACGTCCTGGGCGTCGTCGGGGTTTCCCAGCATGAACCAGAGCGTGCTGACCAGCTCGTCCCGAAGGGCGTTGAAGGTGCGCAGCAGCACCTCACCGGGAGAGGCGTCCGGCGCGACCTCGGTTGTCGGACGGGCACACACAGTCGTGGCAGGTCTGGTCATACCGTCACCCTAACAGACGAGGGATTCGGGGCGCCGGATTGCCGCCGCATGAAAAATGCAAGAAAGGGCGCGGTCGGGGTCCGTCCCGTGGTGCGCGAAGTCCTCCGCGATACCAGGATGTTGCCAGGGTAACGGGAGAACGCGACGGGGACAAGGAGATTTGCTGGCAGGTGTCAGGCGACAATAGAAATGGGTTCTCCCGCGAAGTTGGTGCAGCTGCCCTATAATGGAGGGATCGACTCCCCTTCATGGCTTCGCCTGAAGGAACCCATCGTTGCCGCCTCTCGACCTGTTCTCGGGCGCCAGCCTGCGCCTGGCGGACCTCGTTTTGACCCCCACGACTGCCGTCGCCTTGCTCGTCTGCACCGCAGCGGCGGCGGTTTGCCCCCGGTGCGGGACCGCCTCCGACCGCGTCCACAGCCACTACCGGCGCACCGTCGCCGACCTCCCCGCCCCGGGGCGAGGCGTCGCCCTGCGTCTGCTGGTGCGCAGGTTCCACTGCGTCCGGCCGGACTGCCCCCGGCGCATCTTCTGCGAGCGTCTGGCGCAGGGGCTGCCTGCCCACGCCCGCTCCACCGCCCGGCTGACCGAGGCCCACCGGGATCTCGGCTTCGCCTTGGGCGGCGAGGCGGGCAGCCGGCTGGCGGGTTTGCTGGACATGCCGACCCGCCCCGACACCCGGCGGCGGCGGGTCAAGGCCTGGCCGGGGGAACCGACCCCATCGCCTCGCTACGTCGGCGTCGATGACGAGGCCGTCCGCAAGGGGCGGCGCTACGGAACGATCCTGATCGACCTCGAACGCGCTCAGGTGCTGGACCTGCTGCCGGGACGGAACGGCGCTCAGGCGTCGAGGGCGGAGGCGTCAGCGGTGGTCAGCTGCGTCCAGCCGGCGGTTCCATCCCAGCGCCGCACGCCGACGCCGGGGATTTCGACGGCCACGTCGCTGAGGGCGTCGATCGCCACCAGAGAGGCGTCGATCGGGGTCAGCTGCGCCCAGCCGGTCGCGTCTTCGCGGCGCCAGACGCCAAAGCCCGGGATCTCGATCGCCACGTCGCCGTTGGCGTCCATGTCGAGGGCGGAGGCGTTGGCCGTGGTCAGTTGGTTCCAGCCGCTGGCGTCCTCAAAGCGCCACACGCCCGCAGTCGGGATCTCGATCGCCACGAAGCCCTTGCCGGCGATGCTGACCTGCGAGGCGTTGGCCGTAGTCAGTTGGTTCCAGCCGGTGGCGTCCTCAAAGCGCCACACGCCCGCAGTCGGGATCTCGATTGCCACGTCGCCGTTGGCGTCCATGTCGAGGGCGGAGGCGTTGGCCGTGGTCAGTTGGTTCCAGCCGCTGGCGTCCTCAAAGCGCCACACGCCCGCAGTCGGGATCTCGATCGCCACGAAGCCGTTGCCGGCGATGCTGACCTGCGAGGCGTTGGCCGTGGTCAGCTGCTTCCAGCCGCTCGCGTCCTCAAAGCGCCATACGCCCGCGCCCGGGATCTCGATCGCCACGTCGCCGCTGGGATCGACGCTCACCAGGGAGGCGTTGGCCGTGGTCAGGTGATTCCAGCCCGTCGCGTCCTCGTAGCGCCACACGCCCGCGCCGGAGATTTCCACGGCCACGGGCGCCGGGCTGGGCGGGGTCAGCGCGCCGGGCTTGAACAGGTCGCCCAGGTCACTCGTGCTCGGAGTGTTCGCACCGCCCAGGAACCCTCCACCTGGCGGCGACACGCCAAAGAGTTCCTGCATGCTCTTCAGGTCGGAAGAGTGGGTGAAAGGCACGGCGCTGTCGTAGGCGTTGCCCTTGGCCAGCGGCGAGATGACGATTTCAGGCAGGGTGAATGCACTCGTGTCTCCACCTTCGGTCTCGTCGAACCAAATCACGATCGCGCCGTTGTTCTGGTAGGCCTGGGAAGCCATGATCTGTGGGATGATCATGGAAAGGAAATTGTCGCCCTGCGCGACCGCCTCTTGATCGTTGGGGGATCCATCGGGGTTGGCGTTGGGGTAGAAGACGCCTTTGTAGGTGAAGCCGCCGGGCAACCCGCTGTGCATGTCATTGTACAGGTCCGGGGTGATGAGGTTGTATTTGGCGACGCTGTTGTTCATGAGGTCCATGCCAAACTGCACGGGCACCAGCGGCTCGTAGAACGGGGCTTCCGTGTTCGTGGAGTCGCTGGGGCCCGGGCCGTTGAGCGTGCCGCCATTCGTGGCGGTGTAGAAGAGGGTGCCGTCGTGCTTGACCTGGAAGTTGTACAGAGTGCTGCCGTTGTAGGGATTCGTCCCGCCGCCGGGTATGGCGCCGGCGGCGCTCGTCGTCGGCACACTCAAGCCGGTGTACTGCATGTCTTCCTGGTAGGACTTCCAGCCGGCGGCGCCATATTGCGCCTGAAGCAACGCGGCGAGGTTGGCCGGGTTGTTCCCTGTCGCGGCGATCAGCTTGACGTTGGTATTGAGGTTCGGGTTGGGGTTGCCGTTGTTGGCGTAGGGGTCGAGGTCGTTGCCGACCACGCCGAAGTTGCTGCCGCCTTCCTGCCAGATGTAGTTCGGCTCCGACGGATGGACCCCCGCGCCAACGCTCTGGTAGTTGCTGGCATAGGAGGTCTGTGCGGCGTTGGGGTTGCCAGGGGTGATGAGGCTGTTCAGATAGGAGGCCGCGGGATTGCCGAGGAGCTGCTGTATTGCATAAGGGCCCGGCAACACCACGGTTGCAGGGTTTGAAGTCAGGTTGTGGTTCTCCATGTCTATATAAAAGACATCGCCAAGGGTCGATGGAAGGGCCCGTCCTTCCAGAACTTCCAACCGCGGCCGGAAGGACGACAGGCGCGCCCGCTTCCCTCCCCGGAGGGCGTTACGCCGCACGGACTCCACGATGGAGCGCTGCCATTGACGCCAGAGACGATTGAACATGGGGAACTCCGTGGGCGTGAGGGGAGGGGACGGATGCGACGGCCTGGGCAACGGTCACTGCTTTCGACCTTTTTTCCGTATTCGTAGGCGGACAGCTTGTGCGCCTCGTCTACCGCGATCATGTCCCACTGCGGCTCTTTCGCGGCGTTGGGACGGCCCTCGTGCCGGGCGAGCTGTCCCGGTTCAGCCCCGAAAGAAGCGCGCCGGACGATGGTTTCGATGTCTGCCGCCGTCGTTGAAGCCAGGCATGAACCGGGTCCGACTCCCGGTCCTTCCTGGAAAGAAACCGGACAAGCGCAGCATCACAGGCTTGCGGTCAAAACAGCAGGCTCTGCCCAAAGCAGAATACTCAAAAAAGGCGAGCAGTCAAGCAAACGACTGTTGGAGTGTCAGGTTTGCTGGACATGCCGACCCGCCCCGACACCCGGCTGCGGCGAGTCAAGGCCTGGTCAGGGGAACCGACCCCATCGCCTCGCTACGTCGGCGTCGATGACGAGGCCGTCCGCAAGGGGGGGCCCGACTGGAACCCGGAGCGGCGACCGCCGACGCAACGGGACGCCTTCGCCGCCCTCAGGGACGACTGGATCGGCCGCGGCGGCCACAACGCGGCGGAGTTGCATCGGCATCTGGCGGCGCGGAGCTGCCGGGCGTCCTACGACGCGGTGCGCCGCTTTGTGGCCCGCCGCCTGGGAAGCACCGGCCGGCCCGGCCGACGCACCGACCCGCGGAAGCCGCCCGCCCGGCCGTCCCCGCCGTCGGCCCGTCAGTTGTCGTTCGACTTCATCCACCGGCCGGAGGACCGTGACGGCGAGGAGCAAAAACGGCTGGACCGTCTGCGGTCCGGCGACGCCGCGTTGCGGGAGGGGCTGGGCCTGGCGGCGGAGTTCGCGGCGCTGGTCCGCAAGGCGGGGAGGACGTCCTTCGTGGATTGGCTGGCGGCGGTCGAGCGGTCGGCGTGCGGCGAGCTGCAATCATTCGCGGCCGGCCTGGGGCAGGATGAGGCGGCGGTGAGGGCCGCGCTGACGGAGGCGTGGAGCAACGGCCCGGTGGAGGGGCAGGTGAACCGGCTCAAGACGATCAAGCGGCAGATGTACGGCCGGGCCGGGTTCGCCCTGCTGCGGGCCAGAGTCCTGCGGGCGGCGTAAGGCGCCCCGCCCGACGGGCCGGCGTGCGGGATAAGTACGTCGTCACCAAGAGTGCGGGAGAACCCATTTCTATTGTCGCACAACAGCGGGACCGACTCCGACTTCGCCCCCTTTCACTTCGCCGCATCCGCCGTTATGATGCCGCCATGAACGTTTCCCCTGCTTTCCGTCGTCTCCAGGTCGGCATGGCCGGGCTGGGCATGATTTTCGAGGAAACCTACTGTCACGTCATCGAGCAGCTGCACGCCGACGCCCGCCGACGCCGCGACTTCGACCCCGTCGAGGTCGAGTTGGCAGTCGTCGCCAGCCGTACCGGCAGCCGCGCCGAACGCCTCCGCCAGTCCGGCCGCTTCGGCCCGTTCCTCAGCTGCACCGGGCCGGACGCCATCGCCCACATGCTCGCGCGGGGCGTGGACGTCGTTTGCATCGCCACGCCGGACGACCGCCACTTCGACGGCGCCCGGCAGGTCCTCGCCGCTGGAAAGCATGTCCTGATCGAGAAACCCTCTGTCCTGTGCTTGCAGGAACTGGACGAATTGGACGCCTTAGCCCGGAGGAACGGCGTCCTCGCCAAGGTCGTCTACCACAAGCTGGCCGACCCCGACCACAAGAAGCTCCGCACCCACGTCCTCGACGGCGTGCTGCGGCACGTCAACAACGGCTATTGCTCCTTGCTGGAGCCGAAATCGATCAGCGGCAAGCAGTTCGCCGAGTGGATCGCCGGACGCAATCCAGGAACTTATGTCGCCGTCCACTATCTCAAATTGATTGATTTCACGTTCGGCGCCCCGAACGCCCGCCTGGCCCGCGTCGCCGCCACCGGCCAGCGCGGCCTCGTCGGCGCCGCCGACGGCCCCACCTGGGACTCGGTCCAGCTCCAGACGGTCTACGCCTACCCCGACGGCCGTGAGGCGGCTTTCGACATTCACACCAGCTGGGTGACGCCCGACGACTTCCCCGGCTACGTCGAACAGGAGGTGCAGTTCCGCTTCGACAACGGGGTCTGGAACGCCCACCAGCGCAAGCGCGGCGTCGAAATCACCGTCGAGGGCCGCTCGCCCGGCGAGTACAAATACACGCCCAACCACCACTACAGTGCGACGTTCGTGGAACCGTGGGACGATCGGGAGAATCGGAGCCGCCGCGGCTACGGTTTGGAGGTCATTCATCGCTTCTTCGAGGAGGTCGGCTACGTCGAGTTCGGCGGCCCGGCCGATGGGCGGGACCAGCGCTTGCGGCGGATGCGCGACCTGGAGTACAACGACGTTTCGGCCGACCGAGCCGTCGTGGCGGCGGTGCAGGCCATGGAGGCGATCCTTCGGCGACACGCGGAGGGCCGGCCGGGTTGCCAGGCCGTGGTCAACGGGTCGCATGGCGGCCTGGTGCTGTGGGCGCCGGGCGAGACGGCGCCGACCGTGCTGTACGAGCCGGCGGTGTGACGCCGAGGAGGATTCATGACTTCTCCCATCCAACATCCCCACGAAGAAGCTTCTAACCGCGCCCGCGCCGGCGCCGCCCGGTTCGAGCCGCGCTCCACGCGCACCTACACGCCAACTCAGGCCGTGCTTGTTCGCAGCGCCGGCGCCTTTCACTGGACGCCGGAAGGCCGACGGCTCTACGACTTCACCTCGGGCGTCCTGGTCGCCAACCTGGGTCACAATCCGAGCGGGTGGATGCGGCGATTCATGGGACACATGGGCTGGCCGGCGCCCTCCGGCGGCGCGCTTCCAATGACGGCCTACAACGCCGTTACGCCGGTCGAGATCGAAGCGACGCGCCTGCTGGTCGAGACGCTGCAAGGGCGACCCGGCGGGCGGCGGCTGGAACAGGTGATGTGGGCCGCGTCCGGCTCCGAGGCGATCCAGAAGGCCCTTTGGGCCGCGTTGGCGCGCGACCGGACGCGGGACGTGATCATCGCCACGCGCTACGGCTTCCACGGCAAAAAGGGCCTGGCCGGCGCCGTCACCGGATCGGAAACCGACCACGACCGCGACCCGCGCGTTCGCTTCATCCGCTTCCCGACGGCGGAGTGCATGGACGTGGGCATGCGCGGCCGGCCGTTCGACCCGGCGCCGTACCGCCGTGAACTGGACGCCCTGCTACACCAGTTCGGCCGGCGATTGGCCGTGCTAATCACCGAGCCGTACCTCGGCGGCGGCGGCTCTTTCCACCCGCCGGCGGAGTACCTGCGGACGCTGCAAGCATTCTGCCGCGAAAATGACCTTATTTTCATCCTCGATGAGGTCCAATCCAACTTCGGCCGCACCGGCGACCTGTTCGCCTACGAAACCTACGGCCTGGAACCCGACATGGTGGTCCTCGGAAAGGGCCTGGGCAACGGCGTCCCCGTGGCGGCGGCGGCGGGGAGCGCCGCCGTGTTCGCCAGCCTCGACTACGGCGAAGCGTCGGACACCTGGAGCGCCAACCCGCTCTGCTGCGCGGCGGTGCTGGCCACGCTGGAGGAGTTCGCGACCGGCGATGTGCTGGGCGGGAGCCGGCGGGCGTCGGCCGTGCTGGAGGAGGGCTTGGTCCGGCTGAAAGAGCTGCCGTTCATCGCCCATATTCGAGGAGAAAAGGGCGGCATGGTATGGGGCGTGGAGACGCGCGATCATGCGGGCCGCACGGCAGCCGAATGGGCCAACGCCGTCGTGCTGGCGTGCTACCGCGGCGAGGACGGCGACGACGGCGTCCACCTGATGGGACCGCTGGCGAAAAAGGTGGTTCGCATCGCGCCGCCGCTGATCCTTACGGAAGCCGAGGCCCGCGAGGCGGCAGGGTTGATGTTCCGCGTGCTCAAAGGACTCGACAAGCCGGCGATATGACGGCGCGGTCAGCGATCCGTGAACTCCTCCGCCAGGGCGGCTAGCGTCGTCTTCACGTCTTCGCGCGTTCCGACCGCCACGAACATCCGAAAGCGGTAATCGCCGGGAGCAACGCCCTTGGGGTCGCGGAGGCGATAGACGCAGTTCCACTTGTTCACCTTCTCCTCCTTGAATCGGAAGCGGCCATAGCCCGGACGCTCGAAACCGGGAGCAGGCGGGTCAGGAGAATAGACGCCCAGCGCATGGGCGCCGTCGGCCGTAGAGAACACGACGGGCCGGCCCTGCTCGCCCGGGCCTTCGCTCAGCTCTTCCAGGGCGCCTTTGTCGGTGTTGTACACCTCGAAATGGTCGAATTCGGCCGGCATGTATCCGGTCAGCGCCTCGAACTGAGCGAAGGTATGCTTCTCTCCTTCGGGGAGGGTGAATGTGACTTGATAGTCGATGGCGTGCGGCAAGTCCTTGTGTCCGATGCGGACCCGTTTGGAAAGTAAGACGTCCGAAAGCGTCTTGTCGTTGCGCGCGAGTTGACCGTCCGACTTCTCGCCGGGGACCAGCCAGAAGGCCATGCGCGTCGTGGTTTCCAGCTCCGAACCCTCGGCGTGGAGACGGAGCAGTTTGCTGGAGGAGCGGTCGCCGGCGCCGTCGTCGCGTGAACCGGCCTCCGTCGGGTTGAACGTCTCGGCGCCGTGGTCCCGGTCGTTGTCGAAGCTGACGGCCGACTGGAGCTGCCGGCCGTGGTCAGCGCTGTCGATGAACTCCTTGCGTTTCCGTTAGTAGAAGTAGACCACGTGAGCGAATCGATCGCCCCGGCGCAGCGGGCCGTGGTCCTGACGACGATTTCGGATGGACCGGCCCTGCCTCGGATCACGGCGTCGCCGCTCGGCGGTGGATCGTCGGCCGTGAACGCTGGCCCGCACGCGACGGCCAACGCTGTCGTCACAAGGAAGAAAAGAAAGGTGGCTTTTGTCTTCATAGAAGCCGTCCTACGCCGCCGGCTCAAGGCATCGGGCGTCGTCGTGCCGCGCGTCGTTCACCCACGGCGAGAAGGGTCTTGTTGTCGAGGCCGCCACCGTTTCTTCCATTCCTCGAGCAATCGCTTCGATGTCCGCTCATACATCTCAGCCGCGCGCCGCGATAGTACATTCAGGAATCCGATCGGGAGACGAGCGGTTGTCTGCTGGGGCGTCGCGGAGTTCAGTAGGCGTCGGAGGATTTCGGCAGATTCTCGTTCAGCTTTGATCGCTTCAAGGTAGGCGTCAAACACCGCCTGGCTGGAGCCGTTGGCTTCTACGCTGTCGTAGGTGTCTAACAGTGCGCGTTCTGTGTTAAGGCCGGGGGCCTGAATCCAAGGTAGGATCTCTTTCACCCCGCAACCTCGTATGCGGGCGAGAATGAATTTGATGTGTTCTCCGTCGAAAGAGTGCTGCCATTCGCGCAGGCGGATGCGGATGAGGTTTCGCAGGTGGAGATTCACGGCGTTGGCGGTGACAAGAAGACGTCCGTGGGTGGCTTGCAACCTCCTAAGCGCATCGAAAAAATGCCTATTTCGAGGTAGATGGTCGGTCCAGAGGTCGATCGGCTGCCCCTGCACGACGCTGTCCGTGATGACGCGAGCGGCCTGCGACCCGCAGATTGCCGCGTCGTCGGCAATCATGAATGGTTCTGGCTGAAGCAGTACGGCGCGCATCTGCTCGCGGGCTAGCGACACTTCCCTTTCCAGTCCGGCTCGATAACGACGAGCGTCCCCTCGGCGCTGGGCGACCAGCACGATCAAACCGACAATCACGCCTGTTACGAGGCTGTAGAGGATGCCAGAGTAAAGGCCCGCGTAAAAGGCCATCCAGAAGGCGTTGGCTTCCGCAGACCCAGCGGGTGGAATGCCCGGCAGCACAGCGATCACCCTTTCTCTTCCGCCTCACTTGTCAGAAAGGAGCGGCACCGCTATCCCGCCGGCTCATCCCCTCTTCCGCGGCCGGCCCCTCAGCTTCGGCTCTTCCGCCGGGGGCGGCTTGATGCTGGGGTCGGCCGCCGGCGCGTCCTTGAAGGCGTCCAGGCTCACGCCGAGGGCCTCGGCCAGCTTGACGACGGTTTCCCAGGCCGGCCCCATCGGCAGCCGCTCCAGCTTCGCAACGGTTGTGGTACTTAGATCGGCGGCGCGGGCGAGACCTTCTTGGGTCAGGCCCGCCGCGATTCGCAGCGCCCGTAGTCGGTCGCTAAATGCCATCAGCTACCCTCCTTCTCACTCACAACCATTCTAGGCACCGTATTCCAGTAATGCAAGACGCTATTTGGTTAGTTTGGCATCGGATTTTTTGCAAGAAAGGATTGACGTACTATAACAACTACACTAGAATGAGTGTGTTGGGTCAGTGAGCGCCCGACGAAGACAATGGGCCGGCGAGTGCTGGTTACACTCCCGGCCCCGGCAACCCCAAACGTGCTGGAGTCGCAATGAACACCTTCCCCGAGAACGCCCGCTCCGTCAACCCCGAACGGCAACCCTTCCGCCCGCTGGTCGCGCCGCCGCAGACGACGTACTGGACGGATGAAGTCGGCGCCGTCCACGTCCTGCTGTCCTCGCGCCGCAAGGCCGACGCCTACGAACTCGTGCCGCTGTCCACCGACCTCGGCGGGGCCGCGTTCCGGTGGTTCCGCTCGGGCGGCGAGTCTTACGACGTGCTGGCCAGCGGCACGGACTCCAGCTGCACCTGCGCGGGCTGGTCCTACACCGGCGGCTGCAAACACCTTCAGACGACGTTCGCGCTGCTGGAGTTGGGCGTGCTGGCCGTGGCGCCCGGTTCGGCTGGCGATGAAGACGCGGCGTGACGGCGACGGGGGAGGCGGCGCCCACGCCTCCCCTCGGGAGGAACCCGCGATGCAAACCAAACCGATTCACTACGCGGTCGCCCTCGGCCTGGTCGCGCTCTTGTCCGTGCTGGCGGCGGTGCTGCACTGAACCACGGCCGACAGGGGCGGCAATGGAAAACCACTACCTCGTTTACACGCAAGGGCCTCCCGGCATGACGCCGTTGCGGCTGTTCACGTCGGCGGCCGCCGCGCTGGACTTCGCCCGGTCGATGGCCGAGCCGGGCGCACCGGGGCCGGGGGAAGCGGTCGTATGCGTGCGGCCTTTCGTGGACGGCCGGCCGGGCAACGAGGAGATCGTCGGCCGGGCGGCCCGAGTGATGGAAGTGAACGGCGTGTACGAGCGGCTGCCGCCCGAGACCCCGCCGCCCGAGGCCCCGCCGCCCGAGACTCAGGAGCAACCGCCCGACAAGGCCCGGCAGGCGCGGCCGGCGAAGTCATGACGCGGGGAACCTGGCGATACAGGCCCGTCGGCCCGACGACGCAAACCACGGGCGGGCGACGACGGCCCCAACGGTCGGCCGGCGCAGACGATCATCCGCCGTGGCAGTCGGCGGCGCCGGACTGTGTTCACCATCCCCGTTCTCGCCCCTATGGAGGCTGCCCATGCCGCAGACCCTGCGTCCGAAGTGCGCGCACCCGTCGTCCGTACCGCCGCCGCCCTGGAAGCGGATGCCCGCCGTGACGGGTTCCTGCCCGGCTTCCCGCCCGCGCTGTCCCGCGTGGCCCGCTATGCCGACTTGACCGCCTTCCGCCGCTCGAAGTGCCCGGCGTGCGCGTCCCGCATGGCGGCCAAACCGTTCCACCGTCCCGGCGCCGAGGGCTACCGCCTCGTGCTGTGCTGTGGCGTGTGCGGCGCCGGCGAGTCGGCGTGAACCCATCCACCCATCGCCCCGAAAGGAGAATCCCCATGTCCACGTTGACCACGAACGGGGCGGCGTCCCGCTGCACCTGCATCAATCGTTACGACCACTGCGCCCACTGTCGGGCGCTGGAGGCGGCGGCGAAGGCGAACCCGCCGGCCGTGAAGCTGGCGCCCGAGCCGCGTCGGCCTCGGCCCGACGCCGAACCGCTGGCGGCCGACGCCGAGGGCTGGCTTACTCCGGCTCAGGCGGCCCGGATGCTGGCCGTCGGCGTGCGCACCCTGAGGCGCATGGCGGCCGAGGGCCTCATCCCGCAACCGTACAGGTTCACCCGGAAGCTCGTTCGCTGGGACAACATGACGCTGGTGCAGTTCATCCGCAAGATGCGGGAGGACGCCCCGGTGCGACCGGATGACAAGCCACGGGCGGCGGGATAGAATGCCGCCATCCCCCCCGCGTCAAGGGAGGAGTCGAGTACGGACGGGCCGAGGGCAACCTCGGCTCGTGCCGTTTCCCTTGCGTAAAATCGCGCCTGGCGCGGCGGACGGCCAAAACGGCCCGAACCCCCGCCGCGGCCGTCTGAACGCGCCAGCGGGGCGGTAATGCAATCCGTGGGCGTGTCGTGACTCATGCCCACGGCCGCGGCTACCTTTTGGCGCGTCTCGCCAGCTTCGCCATTAGGTTCCGCAGATTCTGCGGAACCTGTCCGCTTGGGCCGTCCCCGACCGGCCGTCTCGCCGGACTCGCCGTTCACTGGTGCAGAATCTGCACCAGTGTCTTTCTTCCGTCCGGGTGCGGTCCCGCCGTGCTGCTTCTGTCGCCACGCGGATTCTTCCCGGATCTTCCCTTCGATCTCCCGCTTGACGGCTACGGCCTCCGTTATCACCGCGTCGGCCTTGCTGAGCGTGTCGTGACTCATGCCCACGGCCGCAGCTACCTTGTCGCGGGTCTTACCGGCGCTGCCGTTAGGTGGTGCAGATTCTGCACCACCTATTTCCTTGGGCCGTCCTCGGCCGGCCGTCTCGCCGCCGCGTTGCTGTCGCCATGCGGATTCTTCCCGGATCTTCCCTTCGATCTCCCGCTTGACGGCTACGGCCTCCGTCGGCGTAAAGTCCTTCCGGCAGGTGTTCTCGTCGCGCTCCGCCTGATCGCCCGCTCCAACGCGCAAGCCTTACAACGGGCCGAGGTAGGTCAAGGTCGAGCCGACGCCGCCAGCGACGCCCAAAATTTCCACCGTTTGCGATCCGTCTCCGTTGACCTCGGCAGCCCAGACCTGAATCACCGTACTGCTACGCGATCTTGAGCCATGTGAAGTAGGTGTCGCCGTAGGGATCGGCGCTTCCGCTTTTGGTGATTTTGCCCAAGCCGGTAATTCCATAGTTGATAATGGCCGCTTGCAGCTCGATGGTCGCCGGCGTGCTGGTCACGACGTAATCCACCACGATTGTAGCCGTCCCATATCTCGGCACGCCAGCGTTCGGAGTGTCCGAAATCACCACCACCACTCGCGATCCCGCGATGACTCCGCCGTCGTAAAGCCTGGCCATCAGGACCGCCGGGTTGGGCGTGTTGGGGGGTGTCCAGTTCTCGGTCATGGCAATGTAGCCGCTGACCTGCACGAAGAAGCGGTAGGTGCCGGTGGCGGCGATTGGCAGGGGGCTTAATCCCGTGTCGGCCCATGAGCTGGTCGCCAGATAGTCCGACGCAAGACCTTTACTGTAGGTCGTCAGGCCGCCGCCCGCCGCCGCCGCCGACACCTTGAGCCGCCTGTTGGTCGGATCGTCGGTGAGTGTCCAGGTGACGGTCGCGGAGTCCTCGAAGTCATAGTCAGGCTCTGGACCGATATGGGAGGTGCCGTTGTGAAACGCATACTGCCCCATCCAGTCAAGCAGAGCGCTTCCGCCGCCGAGCGCCTGGGTGTAAATGCGCCCGAACGCCGATGTGCCATAGGTTAAACTGCCGAGGGTGGTGTTGTCGGCGTACAGAATAGTCAAGGGGTCTGTTACTTGGGTTGAATCAGCGTTTTCCAACTCCACGCCGACCGCCGATATTCTGTACCGGATCGTGTGCGTGCTGGTGTCATTCGTCACTGAGATGTTGATGCCCGTCTGCGCTTGCAGCCATGTGTCCGGCTGCGGTCCAACGAACGTTATGCCGTCCACTGTGCCAAGCTGTCCTTGCCAATCAAGCTGCATCTCCCCCTGGTTCATGGCCGTGCCAACTAAGCGGCCATAGGCATACGCTCCTTGATCGTTGTTTGGCACGAGTTTCTGACAGGCATATACCAGTTCGGATGAGTCGTAATTGATGGCGCCGAAGGTCGGGTTGTCGAAGCGCCAGCGGTACGTCGCCGGACTGCTGCCTGGGTCTTGGATGTACTCGACCATCACGCCGTTGTCCGGCCAGAGGTCGTAGCTGTAGCCCAGCGGTGTATCGAAGTCGCCGCCGTTGGCTGTCGAAACCAGGGACAGCATGGCGCCGCCGACGTTCAGGATGAACAGCACTTGACCGACCGTGCCGCCCGTCAGGTGCTGCACTTCGTAGGTTCCGCCTCCCGATTCGGTAAGGACGCCCGAAACAATAACTTGAGCAAGTGTCAGTTGGGCGCAATGGTGTAGTTCCAATCGCCGTGGAAGTCGGCCTTGGTGATCTGAAGGGATGCCATCTCTTCGTCACTCACCTTGGCTCCTGTCTCATAGCAGTTGGTGTCCAGCGCCGCCTGAACTTCGAGTCCCGCTTCGGTGGTGGTATGGGCAATCAGGCTTACGATCACCTCATGGCTCACCAGCGGTCGTCCCCGCCAGTTCTGCGTGATGTGGCAGAACAGCCGGTGTTCGATCTTGTTCCACTTGCTCGTCCCCGGCGGCAGGTGGCTCACGCTCAGCGGCAGCCCGACGGCGTCGGCCAGCCCTTGCAACGCCATCTTCCACAGCCGCGACCGACTGCCGTTGCTCCCCCCGCCGTCCGCCGTGATCAGCAACTTCCGGCCGCGTGGGAACCTCTTGGCGCCCATCCCTGCCCACCAGCGCCGCAGCGTCTCGGCCGCGAACCGCGCCGTGTCGTGGTCGATGCCCACGCTCACCCAACCCTGGTTGTGGGTCAGGTCGTAGACCCCGTAGGGAATCGCCTTGCCCAGAGCCGGATCTTGGAAGTCGTGGACCCGGACCTCTTGCGGCTGGCCTTTGGGCCGCCACTCCCGGCCGCCGTTCTTGAAATCCCCGACCAATTCCTTCTTCTTGGTGTCCACCGACACCACCGGCTGCCCCTGGCACTGGAACAGCCGCACCCGGTCGTTGATGTACTCGAACTGGGCGTTGCGATCCGGGTGCGCCGACCCCTCACGGGTCTTGCGGTTGGACTGGAGGCTGTAGCCCGCCTCGTACAGCAGCTTGGCCACGGTTCGGTCGCTGACCGCGTGCCCCTGCCGGTGCAACTCCTCGGCCAGCTTCGCTGTGCTCTTGCACGTCCAGCGCAAGGGCGATTCGGGGTGCCCCCGCGTCACCGGCTCGACCAAGGCCTCCAGCGCCTCTGCCAGACCGGGGTCGGTCTCGGTCAGCGGTTTGCGCCCGCCGCCCGGTCGCCGCACCCGCGGGCTGGGAGGAACGGGCGTGGTCTGCCGCGACCGCTCGCCGATCTCCGCAATGCCGGCGGCAATGGTATTGCGCGACAGCCCGGTGGCGCTGGCAACCGCCGAGACGCCACCCCAGCCCAGGGCGAGAGCTTCCGTGGCAGCCCACTGGCGACGGAGACGCTCGTCCATGATCGGCTGAAGAGTTCCATACTTGGTCCGCAGTCCTTGGAGGATGGTTGCATCGTGCATCCTCACAGACTACGAACTCAGAAAAACTTGCTCAAGTTGTTCTTTCGGGCGTCCTAAGCAACAGCTTGGACACGCCAGTCACGTTTACCGTCGTGATGACGTTCGTGATGTTGACCGTCGTGTTGTTGATGACGAAGTTATCGACGAAGAAGTTATCGACGAAGAGGTTATCGACCGTGATTTCGTTGATGGTCAGATTCGTTATCATCTGCATCAACGCATTCGGGTTGACGCTGAACCTTACCCCTGCCCGGTCCTGTGTGACCCCCAGCGGCGCAGCGGCCGTGATGCCGCCGAGGAAGCGGCTGATGTCCACGAACCAACGGTTCAGCTCGTTGGCTTCCGTCAGCGTGATTTCGCCGGGTTTGATGACAGGCGGTGGCCTCCACGACATAAGCGTACTCCTCGTTCGGCTGGGGCGAAGTAGTGGGCGGTCGGATCGTGTGAACGCACACGGCCCTTCGTCAACGTCTCTTCAGCATCTCCGCGGTCGCAATCACGGCGGCCATCGACGCGAGGTCTTCGTGGGGCAACGGCGCGGCCAGCTGTGCGAACATCGACCGGGCGGCGGCCCGCGCGAAGGCGACGCCCTGCTCGGCCTCGGCCTGGCGGAGCGTCCGGGCCGCGTGCTTCCGCGCCGCCGCCATGACGTGCGGCGGGACCGACTTCGCCAGCGCGGCCCACTCGTTCACGGTGTTCATGGCACCCCTCGTTACATGGCCTTGCGGACGTAGGACGCGCCGGCGAAGCTGCGACCCGCTGGCCTCATGTCCTTCGTGTGGTAGCCGAGGGTTGCGCTCCCCTTCGGCAGAATCTTCGCCCGCGGCCCGTACCACGCCTCGATGTGCGAAGGCATGTCGGCGAAGCGGTGCAGAAAGTCCGTCAACTCCTTCCGCGTGCGCAGCTCCGTCGTACCGCCCATGTGCAGCGCGACGGAGAGGGGGTAATCGGACGCCGGCGCGGCCAGCAGTTTCTGCACGATCGGCGGGGGGTTCGCGCCGTTGCCGAGGTCGGCCGCGACGGCGCGTCGGCGGGACGGCTCCGGCCGCTGCGCCTCGCGCTCCCTCGCGCGGCGGGCGTCGTCGGCGTCGCGTTGCTTGCGGCGCTCCAGCTTGCGCCGCAGGGCCTCGGCGGGCATGGGCCGCGCAGGATCTTGTCGAGGATGTTCACCGCCTCGGCGCGGTCGAATCGTCCATTGCGTCTCTCCTCTCTGGTATGGTGGTTACTGATTGATCTCAGCCAACCCGGATATTGAACCTGCGCTGGCCATGCTGGCCGAACCAACAGGCCAACGCAACCGCTAACACAAGGTCGTCGTGGTCGCGAGTTCTCCACGCCTCCAGCGTTTCGTTGCCGGTTTGGAGGTTTATCTTCGCCCGGAATTGCAGCAGCTCGCGGCCGAGAGTTTCAGCCTCCGTCAGTCCGGGCGCGATCTGGAAGCGGTCGGCCTGGATGAGCGCTTGCATGACGCCGACCAAATCCACCTTGGGGACGCTGAACCCGCCGCCCTTGCGCGGGAAACGTCGTGCCCGCCGTGGATGCCGACCGGGAACATCTTCAATCCCAGCTTGGCGCGGGCGATCATGTTCACGACCGCGGCCCCTACACCCGTGGCGTCCACCACGAGAGGAGAACCGGGCAGCGGCTTGCGTGCGGCGAACGCCTTCAGATCGTCAACGATGTCGGTGTAGTCCGTGCCGAGGGGCCAGCGTTCCAGGTGCCTGACGCCGTAGCGCCGCACCTTGCGGGCGGCGTCGGCGGGGTCGGGCGTCTCAGTCCTCTCGACGACGCAAAGGGCCGTGTAGTCCTGGGCCTGGCCGAGGTCGAGGCCGAGGATGTACGTCGTCGGGCTGGGCGGCTCGATCCACCGCGGCGGCGGCCCAAGCGGGTCGCAATACGACATGGGTCAGGCTCCGAACAGGGGTTGCAAGTCGTTGTCCAGCGCACGTTTCACCTGCGCCTCGGTGAACAGCGCCTCAACGGCGTCGCCGAATTCGCACAGGTATTCCATCGAAAACCATCGGCTGCCCAGCGCTTCCTCCTCTTCGCGGAGGAAGTCGGCGCTGATGCGAGGGCATTGGTGCGCAGTGACCTTGACCCGGTTCCAATCGCCTTTGCCGATCCACGACTCGTAGAACCATCCTTGCTTCGCCCATGCGCTGGAGAGCGCTATCAAGCGGCCTCTCGACACGGCCAGCATGGGCCGGATGGCGAAGTAGAGCGGGTCGGACACGCGGGCGGCCTCGTCCACCACGAGCAGCCGGACGGCGGAGAACGACCGCACCGTGCCCTCGGTGCCGGGCAGCGATTCGATTCGGCTGCCGTTGACCAGCTCCAGCCGACTCGCGCTTTCCCGCGGCCGGGCCGACGCAACGGGCTTGCCGAGGCACTTCCATAAGAGCCTATCCCAAAACCCGGTCGGAGGGTATAATATGAGTAGCCACTTATCTACCGAACTGGAGCAGAGTCATGGCCGCTTCTCGTGAAACGGTTGTCGATACTTTCCGTATCCCGGACGCCCTCTGGGAACGCATCGAACCCCTGTTGCCCAAGGTGCGCCGCTCCCGCAAGGGGGGACGGCCGCCTTTGCCCCAACGCCAGGTGTTGGATGGCATTTTCTACGTCCTGCGTACCGGCGGCCACTGGAAGGCCGCCCCGCCCGAGTTCGGCTCCGGCAGCAGTCTGCACCGCTACTTCCAACGCTGGCAAAAGCGGGGGCTGTTCCGCCAGCTGTGGCAAAAGGCCTTGCACGAGTACGACGACAAGGTCGGCATCGACTGGGAATGGCAGAGCCTGGACGGGACCATGACCAAGGCCCCGCTCGGGGGGAAAAAAGACGGGCAAGAACCCCACCGATCGGGCCAAAAAGGGCACGAAGCGTTCGCTGCTGACGGACGGCCGAGGCGTGCCGCTGGGCCTGGAGGTGGCCGGGGCCAACCGGGCCGACATGAAACTGGTCGAAGCCACCCTGGACAGCATCCCGATCGAGCGACCCGAGCCCACGCCGGAGAAGCCACAGCACTTTCTGGGGGACAAGGGGTATGACTACCCCTCGGTGCGGGAGCTGGTGGCCCGCTGGGGTTACACAGCCCACATCCCGGTCAAGAAGCGCCGGGGGGCCAAGGCGGAGCCGAGGGAGAAGATCCCCGGGTATCGGGCGCGGCGCTGGGTGGTGGAGCGGACGCATAGTTGGATGAACCGCTTCCGACGACTGTTGATCCGCTGGGAGAAAAAAGTCCCCAATTACAAAGCCTTCCTCCACTTCGCCTGCGCCTGGATCACCTGGAGGGCGGCAGGGGTTTTGGGATAGGCTCTAAGTCAACTACCTTTCTGTACAGTTCTCCACTTTGGCGCATGGGTCGGCGACAGCAGCAGAACCAGACTATTCGGCTCCGTCAGGGCGGTCAGCAGGGCCAGGCCGGCGGCGGTCTGGCTCTTGCCGCTCTGGCGGGAACAGAGGAGCAAGGTCCGCGTCGGCGCCGCCCGAAGCAGTTCCGCCTGCCACGGGTCCGGCGTCATGTCGGCCGCCGCCAGGATCGCCTCCGGGCGCGCCAGGTAGCGATCCGTCCGGGTCGTCTTCCCCGTCAACAATCGGGCCTCGGCCTGCTGAATCCACGCGGGCATACAGCGCATCGAGGGCGGCCGCGCGGTCCTCCTCGGGCATGTCTTCACGGTCGGCTCCTTGCGGCGTCGGGTTCTTGCTCGGGTAAAGCGAGAGCAATTCGGCCTCGTCGCGTAACACGGCCAAGGCGCTGCGGTGGTCGCCCGAGGACACGGCTTTGGCGTACAGGTTGCGTCGCTGCGCCAGGTGCCGCCGGAGCAGCTTTTTCCTTGATGCGCGGCAGCTTCTCGGCTATCAGCTTGTCCGACTTGGCGATGTAGCGCCATAATTGGCTATCCGACAAGGGTTTGTCGCCCTCGGCCAGCTCCCACAACGAACCCTTTTCTTGCTCCTGTTCACGCACGTACTCTCTCACGTCCCAAATCTCCGCCCCGTCCAGGCGGATGCGCAGGATCTCCTCGGTGCGGAGCTGCATTTCAGCTTTCGTCGGCTTCCCCTTCATGGCGACTCACAAGGTCCGAAATCCATGCGGCGTGCCAATCGGTCAGGTGGGCGTCGTGAACGATGGCAAGGTTTTCCCTGCCGGAACCATTGCCGCACAAATTTGCACTCCCTTCTATCGCCATTTTAGCGCCGTCGGTCCACTCCAGCGCCACGACCTTACAGTGCGAGTGACAGCACGCGGCCCGCTGCTTCCTCTTGCGGAACTCGGCAAGCGTCTCGGCCCACAAGTCGCCCTTGTGCGAGCGGAAGAAGATGGAGGCCAAGAGCGTAAGCGACCCGACGGCCCCGGAGTCCGTCCATCGAAGCATCGCGCGAAGGTTGGCGGAGTTGTAGCCGAGGGTCGCAATCCACATCCGGTCGCATCGGCCGAGCCGTTCGATCATCGCGCCGATCACGTCGGTAAGATCCATGCGGGCGGTGCAAATCGCATGTAAGCTCTCGCCCGGCCCCGGCAGGTGCAACAGCACGGCCTTCGCCTCGGCAATCCCGGCGGCGCGGCGGGCCGCCAGCTTGAGGCGGTGCGGCGTCGGCAGCCCCTGGCCGTCGTCGTCGCCGTCCTCGTCGTGACGGCGGCCGAACGGCAGCTTGCGGACGGTGAAGCGGGCCATCGGGCTTACCTCTTCCCTGCTGGTGTAGGCGCGCCAGGCGTTGGACTGACTGCCCTTCTTGCCGCCGGGCTTCTTGGGCTTCTTGGGCTTCTTGGGGCTTCGGCGCATTTGCCCCGAAGTTGAAGGAGACTGACCCTTTTGCCATGATGATTCTCCGTTGTGTCGGCGGCGGTCAATCCGCCGTCCGCTGGGTAATCGGTCCTCGTCAGTCGCCCGTGGTCTTGCCCTGGTCGCCTCCGAAGCGCCGGGCGCCTTCGCGCCGGGCTGGTCCACGTCCCCGGCGAACGGCGTCCCGACGACCCGCGGGGGCTTGCCGCCGCCCTCGCACAGCGCGATGCGGGCGGGCTTGACTGAAACGCGGGTGTCCTCGACCTTGGGCGGCTTGGGGGCGGCGGCCTTGCGGACGCTGGGCCTTCTGTTCTGCTGCTTCATCTCAACATCTCCGGGTGAAACCGCGGCGGCGGGAGGACCGACCTCCCGCACGCCACGGCGCAGAGGGAACAGCGGGCGAACGTCACTGAATCTCACAACCGGCGCATGGCCTCTCCGGCCTGGATGAACCACGGCGGGGGCGCCGGCTCCGACGGCGCCGCGGGGGCCGGTTCAAGCTGCTCCAACCGCCGCTCCAGCGCCGCCAGTCTGGTGCGCAGGTCGGCCGCCTGCTCCGCCCACTGGCGGGCGAGTGCTTCCTGGTTCAGTTGCTCCTCGGCCGCGATGCTGGCGGACTTTTGCGCGCGCTGGATGGCGGACTTCTCGCGGGTAAACCGAATCACGGCTGCGGTGTCATACCACGGGTTGGCGCCGATCGGCGATCCGCTGAGTGGGGAGCGTGCGCCGCGGCCCAACGCCAGGGCGTAGCCGTACCGCGTCTCCAAACACTGGCCGTAATCCAAGACATGGCGGATCCACTGCGGGCAGCCGGGCTGCTGCAAGTAGACCAGCGCCAGGCCGTCCTCTACACCCACGACGCCGGATGGCAGGCTCAGCAGAGTAAACGAATCCTCGTTATCGCTCGCGGCGCGGCTGCGCAGGAACGCCTCCACGGAGGCAAGGAACCTGTTCAGCAGGTCCAACGTCTTCTGTGCGGCGGCGGTCACCGGCTCCGCCCACTTGGCGGCGGCGTCGTGCAGCGCGCCCCGTCCGCGCCGTGGCGGCCGAGGCCAAGCTGCTCTCGCAACCCGCGCAGCGCCTCGATGTCTTCGGCGGTGGTCGGCGTCGGGGCCGAGGGGCCGTTCTGCAGCGCCTCGGCGGCGGCGGCGAAGGCCGCCATACGGGAGGCGAATTGGTCGATCCACTCCTTTACGGTCATGCGTCATCGTCTCCAAAGAGGTCAGCGCCGATCCCAAGGCGAATCGTGCCCGTCAGCACCCAGAGCGGCGCTGCGGCGGCGGGCGGCGGCTCTACGCGCTTCGCGCCGATCAAAACGGCCGGCTCGCCGCCAGTCAGGAACCACCCTTTGACCTCGGCCGCGCTTGGTGCGTCAATCAAGACTTCCGCCTCGGCCTCGGCGGCGCCGCCGATCCATTCCCATTGTCCGGGGCGGATCGACTTGGGCCGGTATGCGGCGTCGGTCGGCTCGATAAAGTCGGCGGCCGTCAAGCCGGGGTCGCTTGCGTCCACGTCGTTCGTGAACAAACGCAGCGTCGCGTTTTCCGGCAAGCGGGCGATGGCAAATCGTCGGGACTCGATGCTCAGGGCGGCCATGCTCAAGCCTCCGTGAACTGGGTGAATGCGATCGCGCCGCCGACGCTGCCGGGCGAGCCGAAGTCGGCCGCGGCGTGCGCTGTGGGCAGGACGGCCACGGCGGTCCGGCACTTGAAGCCATAAACCCGTAAAGCGCTCTTCAACAGCTTTTTCAGCCGCGTTTCGGCCGGTACGGCGTCGGGCCGCGCCTCCAGTTCGACGCGGAATCGTTCGGGTTCGGTCATATTCCCCTCGAAAGTGGAAATCCCCATTCGCTCGCCAGTCGCCACGCGGCGGCCTCTTCGGCGGCAGTGTCTTGATCGATGCTGTCCGTGGCCCAACGGTAGGCGTCGCGCAACTCGTGGGCGATGACCGGGCCGCATGACGACGCGGAACACGCATCCCATTCTGGGCGGAAACGCAGCGTGAAGCCGCAATCCGTGCACACGGCGACGCCGGTAAGGCGCCGCCCGCGGCCGTGCGCCATGCGATGCGTGCCGAGTTCGATTCGTGGCGCCTGGGACTGGCGATTCCAGTAGCGCAGCAACACCCCGCGCACGTCGGCGGGCAACCGCTCCCACGTCAGCCGGAACGCGGCGGCGAACCGCTCCCCCGGTCGGGCCGCGTTGTGCGAGCGGCGAGCCGACGGCGCCACGCGCAGGAACAGCCCATCATCCGGTGCGATGGGTAAGACTGTCGCCGTCGTTCGTGCTGTGGTCGCACTCATCGTCGGGCCTCCTCTTGCACCGTCGTCTCGGCGGCGATGTCGCGGATAAGACAACGGGATAGAGTTCCACGGTGTGTCCTTGTGCTTGCCAAAGGGGAGAGTCTGCGTCGTCGTCGCCATACTTATCCACCTTTTCTCAGCCGGAGGCATGGAGGCTTGGAGGTCAAATCCAGGTTAATCGTCTCCCCGCGCGCAGGCGTGGAGAAATTAACCTGGAATTTCGTCCCAAGATTCCACGGTTCCGGCCGCCTCCTGGCCGTCTCCGTCCTGGCGTAACGCCACCCCGACGTACCACGTCCCGTTCGACATGGTGCTGCGGAACTGCCGCTCCAACAGAGCCTGCGAGAACGTTTTGCTCCCCATCGGCCGCTCACCCATCGCCTCTGCCCACGTCTTGTAGGCGGGGTACAGCACCCTCAACTTGCACCGGAAGTCCGTCCCCTGGACGCACCGCTCGCCGAGGAACTGCGCGAAAACGTCCTCGGCATCGCGGTACCCATCCGTGGCGATCTGCACTTCCTCCGGCATGGTCAGGCCGTCGCGCTGCCAGTCCAGACAGCCGCGGACCATCCACGCCAGTATGCCCGGGGCCTCGGCCGCCAACTTCACGTCGAGGCGCTTGTCCTGCTTGAGCGCGGGGTCCAGCCCCTCCGCCTCCGGGTCCGGATGCTTCTCCGGGTCCCAGAACTGCACCTCGAACGGGATGAGACGCAGCCGGCGCCAGATACCTGAGTCCCGGCCCCTGATGACCGGCCGGTGATTCGTGATGAGGGCCAACTTGTGCGTCTTCTCGAACGTCCAGAAGTCCTCGCGGACCCGCCGGGCCTGTTGCCGCCCCCGGCTGGTCAAGTCCTTGATGAGCGATTCATTCAAAGGCGCGCCCTCCGGCGTCTCTTCCGCCACGGCCAACCGGCGGCCGAACAGGTCGGCGATCTCTGTCGGGTGCCGCTCGCCCTTGGCCTGCATCAGTAATTCCGACCGCACCTTCACGGCGTAGTCGGTCCCCAGCGTCCGCATGGCGGCATTGATGAGCGTTGTTTTGCCGTTCGCGCCGGCGCCGTGAAAGATCGGGAAAATCTCTTCGCTCACGTCGCCGGTGCAGCACATGCCCAGCAGGCGCTGGACGAACGTAATGAGCCGTTCCCGCTTCTTGAAAACGTCCTCCATGAAGCGCAGCCAGGCGGGGCATTTGGCGTCGGGCAGGTAGGGCGTCGGGCAGAGTTTAGTAATCAAATCCTCGCGCCGGTGTTCCCGCGGCCGGCCCGTCCGCAAGTCCACCGCGGCGTTGACGCAGTTCAGCAGCCACGGGTCGGCATCCAGCTGATCGGGCAGGCTCGGGACGCCTGGTTCGGAGCGCGCCAGGTCGAGCATCCCGTTGATGTTCTTGGCGGACTCGCTCTTGAGCGCCCAGTTCATCGTCGCCTGCGCCTGCTTCAGCCGAATCTTCAGCTCACTCTTCGTCGCCGCCGTCATCACCCATCGCCTCCAGTTGAGCGGCAATCGCCTGAACCTCTTCCGCCGCGCGGCGGAACATCGCCGCGATCATCCGCTTAGCGCGAAGGTTCACGGCCCCCTCGGCGTCCACGCGCCAGCGCCGGCCGTCCCAGCACAACCATTTCCGCCAGGGGTGGACGTGCCGGATGTCTTCCCCGTGTTCCCGCGCCAACCGGATGGCGTTGCCCCGATCCGTCAGGTGCGCCGCATCCTGGTCGCCTGCCGGCGCATGGGCGCCGTTCCCGCCCGCATTGCCGCCCCCGTCGTCCTCCTCGGACTCGCCGTCGTCTGCGGAGTGGGGTTGGCCGTTCGCCGCCGCGCGGCCGTTGCCGTTGCCGTTGCGGTGGCTGTGCGCGTGTGCCCGTTCCGGTCGGCGGCGGATGTTTGTCCGGGGTGCGTCCAGCCGTCCTGCCGCGCCATGTGGATGAGCGTCCCCAGCGATACCCCATTGCCGTCGAAACTGCTCCATTTCCTCGCGCATTCGCCGTCGCGGTATTTGTCCGGGCAGGACCGCGACCAATGGTCCCACGATTCCAGCATCTCGCCGGAGGCATCCACGGCGTGCAGGGCCATGCCGACGCGCAACCAGTCGTCATAACCGTCGGCGCGGGTTGGGTTCAGTCCCGACAGGGCGGAGCGCGCCAGGTCGCGGTCGGTGATCGTCGCGCCCTGATAGGTGAAGCGCGTCCGCCTCGCTTTCGCCTTTGGGGCGGGTAGGTCGGCCAGGGCGCGGTCGAGGTCCGCCTCGGCAACGGTCTCGAAATCGTCCGGGTCGTAGGCGGCGATTTCGCCGTCCGGTCCGACCTGATAGAAGCGGTTGCCTCGCTCGGCGGCTCCGCTCCACCACGGCAGCCAAACCTGATTGCCGAGTCCGTCCTCCGGGATGAAATCCTGTTTTGGGAACACCTCCAAGCCGCGGTTAGAGGCGGCGTCGGCGAACCCTCCCTTTTGCAGCGGCGCGTCCTTGGGCATGAGTGCCAGCAGCAGGCGACGAACCTTAGCGGCGGGGACGCCCGTCTCGAAGAAAATCCAGACGTGCCAGCCGGTCCCCGACCCCGAACACTCCAGGTGGGCCACGATGCCGGCCTTCCGCAGCGCCGCGATGATGCGCAGGGCGACGCCGAGGGGATCGGCCAGCGGGTGGCCGTGCCGTCCGCCGCCGTCGCAATCGACCACGGCGCAGATCGTGCGGCCGTCCGGCGCCGGGCAGTAGGCGCCGAGGCGGAAGCGCCCGGTTTCCGTGCCGCTTTTGCCGCGCTTTGTAATCCATCGGACGGTGACGGCCGGGGCGTCGTCGCCCTGCAAGTGTGCCAGCAACGCCGCGTCGGTATTGTCGCCGCCCTCGATCGGGCAGGGCTTGCCCCACGGGGCGATGAAGCAAAATCTATCCTCCCGGTTCAGGAAGTAACGCCGGATGAGGCGGAGCCTGTCAGGGGGCGTGCAGCTCATGCGTCGCCCTCCGCGTCCGGTGCGGGGTTATCCGGCGCCGACTCGCCGCGCAGCATCGTTCCCGCCCACTCATTCACCAGCCGGTCGGCGTCCTTCGCCAGCGCCTCCAGGATGGCGGCGGCGGGCGTCGGCCGTGGGGCCGGTGTCGGTTTAGTGGCGGTCGAACCGCGCGCGACATTACGCATGGGCCGGCTCCTCTCGCCGGCCTATTGCGGCGGTGGCGACCTGACGGGACTCCCGCGCCTGGCGAACAGCCTCGGCGGCCTCGGCCAGGCGCAGCAGTCGCCGTAAGGCGCAGCTCGGCGGAGGCGCCAGGATGTCGGCTCGTAGCTCGGCACTGGGTGGGATCGTCGTGTCCATGTCCCCTAGAGAACACGGCACAGTAGAATGAGACGGGGCGCGAGAATAGAAAAGCGAAAAAGCGGCTGGGTTCCCCGACGGGGTTACGGCAGGTCAAGGATGTATGCCAATTCCGCTCCCTTGCCCTTTGAGCGGAGAGCGGGCTTCCTGATGGCCTTTTTCAGTGCGGCATTCAGCGCCTTGGCAGCATCTCTTATCACCTGCTCGGGGTACTCGACGGCCGCGTCATCCACGGCCAGAGCCTGGCGCAATTCTGACACTGAGCAGCGTTTGTAGCGCGATTTCAGGAGCGCGTTGAGCATCGCCCGCGGCTTACCCGCTAGGTCGTAAGGCTCGTTCTTATAGGCGAACCCGGCTGGTATCAATTCAAGATCCTTGAATTCGTATTTGTAGTCGCCGTCGCTCGCCTCGTTTGTCCGAACCAACGCCAGGTCGGGCAGCGGGAGGCCCGTCGGGACGGGCAGACCGGCTTTCAGCAGTTTGGAGGCAGCCTGCGCGGGAACCACCTCTGTAGACGCGACTTTGCGATCCCCCGGTTCGCCTTGCCATTGCTGAGTGACGTACTTTCCATCGGGCAATTTGTACACGGTAAGGTCGTAGAATACGGCCGGGTTTTTGGCCTTTGACATGTCAAAGGCGCCGCCCGCCTGAAGTGTTGTGTTCAGTACGCAGTTGATTAGTTCGACCCCCGGCGCAGCCGGATTCACAAGGCGCTTGGTGCCGTCGCGCATCAACGCTTCAAAAATCTCTTTCGGCGGGCGGATTTCGCTGGACGCGGACTCCGCGCTCGTATCGGTGCGTTTGCTGGACATGGTAGCCTCACGGTGCGGGGCCAGCGTCCGCCGCCCCCGGTGAGGCTCCGGGGAGCGGGGGGACGCCTTTTTCACCGCTTCGGATGGCCATCCTCGGCGGGTGCCGTTGCCTTATTCTACGCGCGGTCGGCCGCGGGGGTTCGGAGCAACGCCTTCTCCAGCCGGGCGGCGTGGTCGGGGCGGCGCAAGTCCAGCCCGTGGGGTAGGGTGGGCATCGCCTCCGACTCCTGCGATAATTCGCCCCCTACATAGGCGACAAGGTAGTCTCGATGGGTCGCCCCCCCCTGGAACCATAGCTGCACCACGGCGAGACGGTCCCGCCCGCGGGCGACGGTCAGGATCCACCCGTCGCTCACGAGCTGCCGGATGTGCGCCTTGATCTTGAGGCGGAGCGCATCCCTCTCCGGGCCGCTCGTCTTCCGCAACAGGTCGATGAGGGAGTGCGTCTCTCCCAGCGTCACGGCCTCGTCGGACGCGGCCTCGGCCGTGGCCCGTTGCAGCTCGGCCGCCATCACCTTCTTCTGCCGTTCGTAGTCGGCGATCATGTCCAGGAAGGTCGTGATGTCGTCGGCCTCGTCGGCGCGCCGACGCACCACGGCGATCTTGTGGTTGAGCGCCGCCAGTTTGCCGGATAGGATTCCCACCCGATCCTCCCGGCCGTTCTTGGGCAGGATGTCGCTTGCCTTCAGTTCGCGGAGCCGCGTCAGGATGGCCTCTTCCATCTCCTGATAGGGGAAGGACACGTAGACAGAACCGGGTTGACGGCGGATGGCGCCGGATGAAACAAGGTGCCGCTTGCTATCGGAAGAGTTCATCACCAGCGTCTTGCCGTCGCGGGCGTCGTGAAGGACGGACGAGAACAAATTGGGAACCCCTGCGATCCTCCCGCCTCCATGCCGCCGCCCGCTGACGGCGTTCTGGACGGCGTAGAAATCGGCCTCGGGGACGATGGCGGGAAAGAAACCGGGAATCGGGTCGCCGCATGGCTTGCGGGTCGATTTCCGGCCGTTCTTGCCTGGCCCCCCCGTGTGCATCTGGTACTCGCCCAGCACTTCGCGGGAACGCAGTATCGCGCCGATGGTCCAGGTGTGCCAGCCCTTGCCCCTCAGTCCTTTCGGGTGTTCCTCGTGCAGAATGCGGGCGATGACGCCCTGGCCGTGGCCGCCCTTCGCCAACTCGAACATGCGGCGAACGATCCTGGCCACGTCCTCTTTCACCACCCATTTCGTCCGGTCGGCCGATAGCTTCAGCCAAGAGGGCGGCTTGACGGCGGATACCTTGCGCTCCACCATCGCCTTGCGCTTCTCCATCCACATTTCCCGGAGCCGCTTGCTCTTCTTGCTCGATTCCTCGTGGGCCAGCAACATGCTCACTTGCAATTCAATCCAGATGCCGAAAGAGGAAATATTGTCCGCCGTGTATTCGCGCTCGGGGCTGGTCGTCACCAGCGACACGCCGGCGTCGATGATGCGCTCGAGCAGCTTGTTGGCCTTGTTCGGCGGGAGCCGGCTGAGTCTGTCGATGTTCTCGACGATGAGGACGGAGCCGGCCGCGATCTTGCCGTCGTCTACGGCTTGCAGGAAGGCCCCCAGCTCCCCCCGGTGGAATTGTCGCCCGTGTAGCCGCTGACGCCGAGGTCGGCCAGCGTGGAGGCGTCCAGGGTCAGGCCGTGGCGCTCGCAGTAGGCTTTGGCCAGCGCCGTCTGCCGGCGGAGGCTGTCGCCGTCTTCCTGTTTTTCCGTTGAGAACCGCGAGTATTGATAGGCGCGTCGCATGGGTGACTCCTACGGGGTCGGCGAACCGCTGACCTTATAGTAGAAGTGACCGCTGCTACAGTCAAGAACTCCTTGCCGCTCCACGTCAGCGAATGGATCGCCCCCGCGAGGCGGGCGGTGGTCGTGACAACGATGTCGGACGGGCCTGCCTTGCCGCGGATCACGGCGTCGCCGCTCGGCGGAGCGGCGTCGGAAGCCGGCGCAACCGGCACGGCGCCGCCGCCGATGACGCACGCGGCGCCGAAAGCAATCCAGAAAAGCGCTCGTCCGCTCATTCCCGTCCCCGTTCTTGCTCACGCCGGCCGATCCGCCAGAATCAGCGGCGACGGCCCCGGCACTTCGAGTTGCCGCGGTTTGACGAACCCCGCCTCGCGCAGCCACGCGCTGACCTCGCCAAACGGGAACGTATCGCCCTCGTCGGTGTGGACCAGCATGTTGAGCGCGAAGATCAGCGCGTAAGAGGGTCCGGTGCGGTCCTCATTCGGCGTCATCTCGGCGATCGCGACGACGCCGCCGGGGGCGAGGGCGGCGAACGTCTTCTTCAAGAGCGCCCGGCTGCGGCGCTCGCCCTCGCTGTGAAGGATGTGGCCGAGCGTCGCCGCCTGAAAGCCGGACCCGAAGTCGGCGGCGAGCAAGTCGCCGGGGACGTAGCGGTAGCGGTCGCCGACGCCGCGACGGGCCGTCACCTTCTGGCAGACCGGGATCACCGCCGGCCAGTCCACGACCGTCACCTGCACCATCGGCGACTTCTCGGCCAGGGCGATGCTCCAGACGCCGGAGCCGGCCGCCAGGTCGAGCACGCGGTACGGCCCCGCCGGCGCCTTGGCCAGCAGGTGGTCGGCCAGCACCTTCGCGGACGGATAGCCGTTGGCGAACAGGTCCTCGACGAACTCGCGGAAGAACTCGCCGCCCGCGTTCTCCTGGTTGACGGCGATCGGCGGTTTGCCGCTCAGCACGGCCTCGGTGAGTTTCAGCCAGTGGGGGATCAGCTGGGTGCTGCCGTGGCGCAACATGCCGCCACGGTAGCCCGGCTTGCTGCTGACGAGAAAGGCCGCGCTCTCCGGCGTCAGCGCGTAGAGGCTGCCGGCTTTCGTGAGCAGCTCCAGGCCGACGAGGGCGTTGAGGAGCATGGCCAGCCCGCGCGGCGACGCACCCGTGGCCGCGGTCACCTGATCCACGTTCTTCGGGCCGGCGTCGAGTAGGTCGAAGACGTGGAGACGCACGGCCGCCTCCAGGATCAACGGCGGGGCGTAGCCCCAGGCCAGCCCCATGATGCGTTCCGGCGTAACGGGTTTTTCTGGGTCAGCCATCCTTCATCTCCTGAGATTCATGGGAACTGGCCCGCGTGCCGGCGCACGCGCCGGCCGTGTTCCGCCAGCCGTTCATACTCCTCCTGGCTCAATGGAGCGGTTGCGTCCAGCACCGTCAAGTCCTCGTCCAGCTCGCGGCGGTCGTGCGGCGCCGCCAGCGTCATCGTGACGGCGGGATTCTGCAGCACGAAGCGGTACCACGCCGGCGCTGGCGGCGGCGCGAACCCCGGCGGGTCGTCCGGCGTCGGCCGCATCAGGCCGCCCCAGCGCAGGGCGGTGTAGGCGACGATCGGCAGCCCGGCCGCCTCCGCGGCGGGGAAGACCTCGGTTTCGGCCCCGCGGTGGGCGGCGTTGTAACGGACCATGAGCAGATCGAGCTGGCCGGATCGGGCGGCGGCTGCGGCGAGCAACCGCTGGTGCGTCGTGATTCCCAGGCGGCGGACCCGGCCGTCGCGCTGGGCCGCCCGGCAGTATTCCAGCGCGCCGCCGGGCGACGTCAGCTCCTGCCACTCGGCGGCTTCCTCGACATAATAGAACGTCAGGATGTCCACATAATCGCTGTTGATCGCCGACAGGACAGATCGCAATTCCTCCGCCGCGTCGGCCGCGCTGCGCGCTCCGAACTGGACGCAGACGATCATGCCGTCGCGGCGCCGGCCGAGGCCGGCGATGGTGCGGCTGAACACATCCTCGTCGCCGGCCCAGTTGAGGTAGTTGACGCCGCGGTCGAGGGCGTGATGGACATCGTCCGGTGTGATCGCGGTGGCGCCGTGCGAGGCCAGGCCGAGCCGGCAGACCGGCTTGCCGAACGCGGCCGCGGGGCGGTGAAGGTCGGACCCCATGATTGCATCCCCTCAACCGTCCCCGAATCAAAAGCGCGAGGCGATCACCTGGCGGATGCTGCCGATCAGGTCGAGCTGCCGGCGCAGGAACAGGAAGATGCCGTAGAGGCCGAACAACATGCAGGCGAAGAAAATCATGGCGCCCGTACACCCCAACCCGCGGATGAGGATCATCCCGAACAGGAAAGCGATCGGCGTCATCACGAGGATGAAGATGCCGCGGAACATCACGGCGATGGCCTCGCTCCCCAGTGTCTCTTCGCCAAGGTGCGTACAAAGCTGGCGGAGGAAGGCCATAAACAGACACCAGGCGATGAAAGTTATCAGGAAGGTTGGGATCATGCCAAGGGCGCCAATCGCCGCCGCCTCCGGGATCAAGAACATCAGCACGCGGCACAGGACGCCCGCCAGCCAGGCGGTGGCATTGAGGGCCACGGAAGCCAAGCTGAGACCGCGCGCACCGGCGTCCGACGGCGCCCACAGGCATAGGACGGACCCGATCAGGCCGAGGAGGGGCGCGACCCAGTTAATCAGGATCTCGGCAAGGCCGGCCAGCAGGAAGGCCAGGCCCAGGCTGTCCCCTGCCCCCCGGCCGGCGACGCCGGCGGTCAGGAGCGCCGCGAACGCCCCCAGTTGCACCACGAAGCCGGCGAGGAGGGCCAGGATACTGGCGTAATAGAAACCGAGGCCCAGGTTCACCCGGTCGAGGTTGCCGTCACGGCGGCTGCGGCCCAGGCGTTTCTTCCGCTTTCCGCCGCGGCGGACCACTTCCAGCGAGACCGACTCGTCGTCGTCCGGCTCATCCGCCAATCCTTCGGAGTCGCGGCGGCGCCGGCGCGGGGCAGGAGAATCGTCGGCGTCATCGACTTCTTCGACCTCCGGGACTTCCTCGACCTCCTCCAGTTCATCGACTTCTTCAAGCCGATCGTCTTCCGGCAAATGGGTCGTTGGGGAGGGCGAAAGAGAAACAGGCGGCCGCGGCTGCGGCGGTTTCGGAGTCGCCGATTTGACCGGAATGCGGCAAAGCTGTGCGCAGGAAGGGCACGCCATCGCCGCCCCCCGAGCGGCGTCGCTGGCCGAGAACACGGTTTTGCAGGAGGGACACCGGATGAGTGGCATGCGGCGGATTCTCCTTCAACTTCTCCATTGCGTGTGGCGGCACGGCCGCTGCTTCGCGCGCCTCCATCCGGGGTCGGCCAAGCGCCGAGAACGGGTCGGTCAAGCCGGCGCCTGTCGGCGTCATCCAATACCGGGGAATGGGCGCTCTCGACGCGAATGGAGGCATTATAGGGACAGGGCAGGATCGAGAGCGTTTCTCCTCGACCCCTCTCCATAAACCCAAGACGGCCGGTGCGGGCGGATGAACCGTCTCTTGCCCCAAACGCCTGGGTATGCTATTTGCAGGATGGAATGGGCGGGCGCAGCGCCGCGCCAACGAAGACGTTCCGTCCAGACCGCGACTCCGCCCGACAGGAGATTGCGCCAGTGCCAAAGACCCTTTTTAGGGGATAAATATCGTGAATTCGGATGGAGCTGACCGTCGAGCCGTGTACCTCGTCCAGCCGAAATTCCCCCCCACCATTTGGGGCATGGAATACCTCCTGCGGATGACCCAATACCAGGCGGTGTTCCCGCCGCTCGGCTTGCTCACCCTGGCCGCCCTGGCGCCGAAAGACTTCCACGTCACGATCTGCGACGAGAACGCGGGGGAGCGCGTCGATTACGACACGCCGGCCCAGATCGTGGGCATCACCGGATACTTGTTGCAGAAAACCGACGTCCTGGCCCACGCGAAGCAGTTCCGCAAGCGCGGGAAAACGGTGGTGATCGGCGGGCCGCTGGCGAACCTCCTGCCGGAGGTGTGCCGGCCCCATTGCGATGTGCTGTTCGAGGGCGAAGCGGAGTACACCTGGCCGCGCTTCCTGCGCGAATACGCCGCCGGAAAGTGGTCCGACAGCTACGTGGAAACCGAAAAGATCCACCTCCCGGATTCGCCGCCGCCGCGCCTCGACCTCGTGCGCCGGCGCTACGCCCACGGCATCGTGCAGTGCACGCGCGGCTGTCCGTTCAGCTGCGAATTCTGCGACATCATCGTGGTCTTCGGTCGCAAAATGCGCTTCAAGCCGGTCGAGCAGGTACTGGCCGAGGTGGCGGCCTGGGCGCGCAAGGGCGTCCCCGTGGTCTTCTTCGCCGACGACAATTTCGTCGGACATCGCGCCTACGCCAAGGAGCTGCTGCGGGCGCTGGCCAAGTGGAACGCCCGGCAGGGCCGGCCGTTGGCGTTTTACACGCAGGCCAGCATCGACATGGTCCGCGACGAGGAGCTGCTGCGCCTCATGCGCGACGCCAACTTCAACGAGGTCTTCATCGGCATCGAAACGCCGCGCAAGGCCAGCCTCGCCGAGACGCACAAGACCCAGAACGTGAAGATCGATCTCGTCGATGCGGTCCACACCGTCCAGTCGCACAACATGTTCGTCATGGCCGGGATGATCGCGGGCTTCGACAACGACGACACCGCCATTTTCGACGAGCAATATGAATTTTGTCAGAAGGCCCAGATCCCCATCATCATGAACAGCACGCTCAACGCCTCGCCGCGGACGCCCCTCGCGCAGCGGCTCAAGGCGGAAGGCCGGATGCTCGACGACGACTGGACGAAGGACGACTTTACCCATCAGGTCAAGCCGGGCGAAACGAACTTTCGCCCCCTGGGCATGACGATGGAGGAGCTGACGCAGGGCCAGAAGAAACTCATCCGCCGTCTCTACGAGCCGGAAGCGTTTCGGGACCGCATCCTGGGCAACCTCGGCCGGTTCCAGGGCGCGAAGTTTCGTCCGCAGTCGGCGAACCGCGGCGAAGTGACGGCCTTCTTGAGACTGGCCGCCTTCTTCTCTCGTCAGAAGGGCAAGGCCCGGTCGTTCTTCTGGAAGGCGCTGTGGTCCACGATGACCCGCCACCCACGGAATCGCATGACGATGGTCACGCTGCTGGGCAAGTACTCGCACATTTTGCAGCTGAACGGGTTCGCGCGGAGTTGAGTGAAAGGCGATCGTCTCGCTCGCTTAAGGCCCTTGCTTGGGTTTCACCTCAAACACGGCCCGCGAGCGGAAAAAGCAAAAGTCGAATTCCATGAAAAAGTTTGTCTGTCCGAGAAGGAGAGGAACGGTGCTGCTCCTCGTCCAGGCGAACATCAGCGAAACCGATGGGAACCTCCCGACCGTGGCGGAAACCACCAGCAACCGCGCTTCTTGCTGGGCCAAGTTTCCGGTCAGCGGCAGCACAACCGTTTGCTGTTCCCAGACGGCGCCGAGCTGAAGCCCCATGTCGAAAGGCATCACGTTGACGGCGGCCGCAGTATCGAGGTAGCCCAGTACGATGGTGGTTTGCTCACCTATCTGGAGCGTTACCGGCAGGAGAGGGCAAAGGCTGGCCGTTCCCAGAGAAGGGTCCTTCATCACGAAAGGATACTGCTCCGCCTGCGGCGTCATGGCGTCTCCTTCGCCCTTTCCAGTTCGCGTTGCATGACGGCCGCCGCCTCGAACGCATCGATCGGGTTCAGGACTTCGTATGAAGGACCCCGTTCTGGGAGGCGCGGACCCTCCTCACGAGCGAGGTCGCAGGCAAGCAGTTCAATCACGCGGAGTTTGTCCGCGCGGGAGAGGGAACGGATCGCGGGAAGCAAATCCGGCAAGGCGGCACTTGTCGGGGTCATGAGGTCTCCGTGACAACGGCCAGGTTGGCGCCCGTCATGTGAGTGAAGGTATTATACGGGCCGACAGACATTACACCGCTCCCGGCGGGAGAGCGCCTTCACAGGTCCGCCTCTTCGACCACGCCGCCGTCCTGGGCCTTGCCGACCAGGCCCTCGGGGCCGAGCAAAAAACGCCTTCGACGGCATCGCGGAGGTTGGTTAGCAGCTCCTCGCGGGTGTCTCCCTCGGTGACGCAACCCAGCGCGGGCACTTCCGCCCAAAAGCCGCCTTCTTCCGCCTCGTGAACGACTACTTGGACTTTCATCGGTATGGCCTCCATCGCCGTTCGTGACAGAATACACAAAGGGGCGTTCATCCCGTAGAATGAACGCCCCATTCTATACCGCCGGCCCTCGCTTGCGATTCGGACTGGTCAAGACGGCGCTTACTTCTTCACCTCATACTCGGCGTCGATCACGTCGTCCTTGCCGCCCTTCGGCCCGCCGCCGTCGGCGCCCGGCGCCCCGCCCTGGAAGCCGCCGCCGCCCGGCTGACCGCCGCCGCCCTGGACGTGGGCCGCCAGCGCCTGCGCCGCCACGGACAGGTCCGACGTCGCCTGCTTGATCGCCTGCACGTCTTCCTTGCTCATGGCCTGCTTCGTCTTCTCGATCGCCGACTGGATCGCGTCCTTGTCCTGCTGCCCCATCTTCTCGCCGTGTTCCTTCAGCAGCTTCTCGATCTGGAAGACCGCCTGGTCGGCCTGGTTGCGGGCCTCGATCAGCTCCACCTTTTTCTTGTCGTCGGCGGCGTGGGCCTCCGCCTCCTTGCGCATCCGTTCGACCTCGGCCGGGTCCAGGCCGCTCGATCCCTTGATCTCGATGCGCGACTCCTTGCCCGTCTCCTTGTCCTTCGCCGTCACGTGCAGGATGCCGTTGGCGTCGATGTCGAACGTCACCTCGATCTGCGGCACGCCGCGCGGCGCGGGACGGATGCCCTCCAGGTTGAACTCGCCCAGCATCCGGTTGCTCGGGCTTTTGGCGATCTCGCTCTCCCCCTGGTAGACGCTGATCGTCACGGCCGGTTGGTTGTCCGCCGCCGTCGAGAAAGTCTCCGTCTTCTTGTGTGGGATCGACGTGTTCCGCTCGACCAGCCGTGTCAGCCGGCCGCCCAGCGTCTCGATGCCCAGCGACAGCGGCGTCACGTCCACCAGCAGCACCGACGACTTGGCTGCCCAGCAGCAGCTGCGCCCCTTGGATGGCCGCGCCGACGGCGACGACCTCGTCGGGGTTGACGCCCTTGTGGCCTTCCTTGCCGAAAATGTCCTTCACCAGCCACTGGATCTTCGGCATGCGCGTCATGCCGCCGACCAGCACCACCTCGTCGATGTCGCCCGGCTTCATGTTGGCGTCGGCCAGCGCCTTCATCACCGGGCCGCGGCAGCGCTCGACCAGCGGGTCCACCAGCTGCTCGAACTTCGATCGCGTCAGCGACAGTTGCAGGTGCTTCGGACCCGAAGCGTCCGCCGTGATGAACGGCAGGTTGATGTCGGTCGTCGCCTGCTGCGACAGGTCCTTCTTGGCCCGCTCGGCGGCCTCCTTCAGCCGCTGCAATGCCATCTGGTCCTTGCGCAGGTCGATGCCGTTCTCTTTCTTGAACTCCTCGGCGATGTAGTCGATCAGCACCTGATCGAAATCGTCGCCGCCCAGGTGCGTGTCGCCGTTGACGCCCTCGACCTGGAAGACGCCGTCGCCGACGTCGAGAATCGAGATGTCGAACGTGCCGCCGCCGAGGTCGAAAACGGCGACCTTCTCGTTCTTCTTCTTGTCGAGACCGTAGGCCAGGGCGGCGGCCGTCGGCTCGTTGATGATGCGCATGCGCTGCTTGCTGCGCTGGCCGTCCTTGCCTTCGATGTCCCATTCGGTGTCGAAGCCGGCGATCTTGGCCGCTTCGAGGGTCGCCTGGCGCTGGGCGTCGTTGAAGTAGGCCGGCACCGTGATGACCGCCTTGCGCACGGTCTGGCCGAGGTAGGCCTCCGCGGCCTCCTTGAGCTTGCGCAGGATCATCGCCGAGATTTCCGGCGGCGTGTAGAACTTGCCGTCGATGTCCACCTTCACCGGCTCATCGGGGCCGCCGATGATCTTGTACGGCACCAGCTTCTCCTCGCCAGCCACCTCCTTGCGGCGCCGGCCCATGAAGCGCTTGATGGAGTAGACCGTCCGCCGCGGGTTAGTGACGGCCTGGCGCTTGGCCGGGTCGCCGACCAGCCGGTCGCCCTTGTCGGTGAACGCCACCACGCTGGGCGTCAGGCGGTTGCCGTCCTGATTGGCGATCACCTTCACCTCGTTGCCTTCCATCACGGCCACGACCGAGTTCGTCGTCCCCAGGTCGATGCCGATGATTTTTTCCTCTGCCATTCCCGTCTCCTTTCTCAACGGCCGCACCCGGCCGCTGCTGACACGCTGCGTCGGGAGCGGTCGCAAGGGCCGTCCGACGGGGGCAAACGCCCCGCCGCTCGCCCGAAACCGCTCCGTAGCTGGACGTTATTGTCTTGAGTTCTCGTGTTTCGCGTTCTTGTTTTCAGGATTCCTCGCCCCTCAAGTGAGCAACTCATGTGCCACTCTCCTGACTCTTCGGTCGCTGATTTCCATGTCCTGATAGCGTCAAGAGTTAGGGCGGATTCGCCGTCCATTCGCCGGGCCGTTTCTGCCACAATGGCAGCCTCCTGCTTCGTCCCCGTCCCGATGCGGACATTCTGGCAGACCCGGCGAAAGTCGTCCATCCGCTTGATGTTACGCTTGTCCCCGTTGACGCTCTGCTACGTCCTTCCTACACTGTACGCGAACGGCGCTGAACCCCCCTGCCAAGAGACCCGACATGGCGCAAATCCGATGGCGCCCAGACGGCCGCCAACAGCGTGACCGCCTCCAAGACGGCGAACGCCCTTCGCACCCTCCGGGAACGCATCGACAAACTGGACCTCCAGATCCTCAAGCTCATCAACGACCGCGCGAGCCTCGCGGTAGACATCGGCCGACTCAAGGCCGACCAGGGCGGCGAGGTCTTTTCTCCCGCCCGGGAAGAAGAAGTCCTCCAGAACGTCCTCGAACTCAACACCAAGAATGGCGGGCCGCTGCCCGACGTCACTGTGCGCGCCATTTTCCGCGAGATCATGAGCGGCTCACGGGCCATTCAGAAGATCCTCAAGGTGGCCTATCTCGGCCCCGAATACAGCTTCAGCCACCTCGCCGCCGTCGAGCGCTTCGGCCAGTCGGTCGAGTTTATGGGCGTCGGCAGCATCGCCACCGTCTTCGAGGAAGTCGATCGCGGCCACGTCGATTTCGGCGTCGTCCCGGTCGAGAACTCCTCCGACGGCCGTGTGTCCGACACGCTCGACATGTTCCTGCGCATGCCGCACCTGGTCATCTGCGGCGAGGTCCGGCTGCGCATCCACCACCACCTGATGGCCAACTGCGAGCAGCAGGAGATCCGGCGGGTCTACAGCAAGTCGCAGGTCCTGTCGCAGTGCCGCAACTGGCTCAGCAAGAACGTGCCGCAGGCCCTCCAGAAGGAGGTGTCCAGCACGGCCGACGCCGCGCGGCTGGCGCAGATGGAGCCGGGCGCCGCCGCCGTCGCCAGCCGTCAGGCCGCCGTCAGCTACGGCCTTCGCATCCTCTTCGAGGACATCGAGGATTCGCCGCACAACGAGACGCGCTTCGCGGTCATCGGGCACCAAAAATGCGGCAAGACTGGCCACGACAAGACCTCCATCATGTTCCGGATCTCTCATAACCCGGGGTCGCTGGTCGAGGCGCTCGACGTCTTCAAGCAGAACAAGATCAACCTGAGCTGGATCGAGTCGTTCCCCGGCAAGATGTCGAAGTTTGAATACATGTTCTTCGTCGATTTCGAGGGGCACATCGACGACCCGAAAGCCGGCCGCGCCCTCAAGGCCCTCGGAGAACACGTCGAAGAATTGACCGTCCTGGGGTCGTTCCCGATGGCGCCGATGGTCGGCTGAAACCCAATGATGAACGATGAACAAGGGACCATCCGGTTGTCTTCGTTCATCGTTCGTTGTTCATCATTCATCCTTCGCTTCGGTGTGTCATCGTGAGCCGTCGCGCACGGACACCGGATGTCGTCGCCCTGGACGACGACCCGCTCTGGTACAAGGACGCGATCATCTACGAGGTTCCCGTCCGCGCCTTCATGGACGGCAACGCCGACGGCATCGGCGACTTCCGCGGCCTCCTCGAAAAGCTCGACTACCTGCAAGACCTCGGCGTCACCGCCCTGTGGCTCTTGCCGTTCTACCCATCGCCGCTGCGCGACGACGGCTACGACATCGCCGATTACACCACCGTCAACCCGATCTACGGCAACCTCGACGATTTCAAACACTTTCTCGAAGAGGCGCACCGCCGCGGCCTGCGCGTCATCACGGAGCTGGTCGTCAACCACACGTCGGACCAGCACCCGTGGTTCCAGCGCGCCCGCCGGGCCCCACCCGGCAGCCCGGAACGCGACTTCTACGTCTGGAGCGACACCACCGAGCGCTTCAAGGACGCCCGCATCATCTTCAAGGATTTCGAGTCGTCCAACTGGAGCTGGGACCCGATCGCCAAGGCCTACTACTGGCACCGCTTCTACTCGCATCAACCGGACCTCAATTACGACAATCCGCTCGTACAGGAGATCGTCTTCCAGACGCTCGACTACTGGATGGACATGGGCGTGGACGGCTTCCGGCTCGACGCCATTCCCTACCTCTACGAGCGCGAGGGCACCAACTGCGAGAACCTGCCGGAGACGCACGTCTTCCTCAAAGCGCTGCGGCGGCACGTTGAGGAAAAGTATCCGAATCGTCTCTTGCTGGCGGAGGCCAACCAGTGGCCGGAGGACGCCGTCGCCTACTTCGGCGACGCCGGCGCCCGGAGTGCCACATGTGCTTCCACTTCCCGGTGATGCCGCGCCTGTTCATGGCCATCCAGATGGAGGACCGCCACCCCATCGTGGACATTTTGCACCAGACGCCGGCCATTCCCGAGGCCGCCCAGTGGGCGCTGTTCCTCCGCAACCACGACGAGCTGACGCTGGAGATGGTGACGGAGGACGACCGCGACTACATGTACCGCGTCTACGCCCAGGATCCGCAGGCGCGCATCAACCTCGGCATCCGCCGCCGCCTCGCGCCGCTGATGCAGAACAATCGGCTCAAGATCGAGCTGATGAACGGCCTGCTGATGTCGCTGCCGGGCACGCCGGTGCTGTATTACGGCGACGAGATCGGCATGGGAGACAACATTTACCTCGGCGACCGCAACGGGGTCCGCACGCCGATGCAGTGGTCGTCCGCCCGCAACGCCGGCTTTTCCACGGCCAACCCGCAGCGGCTCTACCTGCCCGCCGTCATCGACCCCGAATACCACTTCGAGGCGATCAACGTCGAGACGCAGCAGAACAACGTCCATTCGCTGCTATGGTGGACGAAGCGCCTCCTCGATCTCCGCAAGCGCCATCAGGCGTTCGGCCGGGGCGGCCTGGACATCCTGTCGTCGGACAACCCCAAGACGCTGGCGTTCGTCCGCCGCTGGGGAGACGAGCGCATCCTGGTCGTGGCGAACCTGTCGCGCTTCGCCCAATGCACCTGGATCGACCTGTCGGAACACCGCGGCATGGCCCCGGTCGAGATGCTGGGGCGGGCGAGGTTCCCGCTGATCGGCGACGGGGGGTACTGCCTGACGCTGGGGCCGTATGCGTTCTACTGGTTCCAGCTGGCGGCGCACGGGGCGGCGCAACCGTCGGAGTCGGCCGCGCCGCCGACGCTGACCGTCGCCGGCGCCGGCCCGGCGGACTGGGGGAACGTCTTCCGCGGCAAGGCCCGCATCGCCCTGGAGGAGGCGCTGCCGGCGTACCTCCAGGGACGGCCGTGGTTCCAGGGACGTTTCCGAGCGCTCTCGTCGATTGCAGTGCGCGACGCGATCGTCGTGCCCCGGCCCGGCGGGGCGGTGCGCATCGCGCTGGTGCAGGCCGAGTACGCCGAGGGCGACCCGGAGCTGTACGTCGTGCCGCTGGCCTTCGCGGCCAGAGAAGCGCCGCCCGGCGCGGTCGTGGCGGCCCGGCTGCGCGTGGGGTCGCGCGGCGACGGCGCGACCGCCCCTGGCGCCCTGTACGATCCGTGCGGCGAGCGCGTCTTCGTGTCGGAGCTGCTCGACGCCGCGATCTGGGGCGGCCGGTTCGAGGGGGAGGCCGGCGACCTGAACGGCCGTCCGACGCCGGCCTCGGCCCAGACGCCGCCGGAGGGGCCGGGGGCGGACGCCGCGCCGGCGCTCCGCGAAGGCGACAACACCACCCTGACGCTCGACGGCCGGGCCTTGCTCAAGCTCTATCGCCGCGTCGAGGAGGGGCCGCATCCCGAGGTCGAAATGCTGCGGTTTTTGGCCGCGCACTCGGCCCTCAAGCAGACGCCGGCCCTTCTGGGCGTGCTGGAGTATCAGCCCGAATCCGGATCGGCGATGACGACGGGCATGGCGCAGGAATTCATCGCTGGCGAGGCGGACGCCGGACGGCTGACGCTGGACGCCCTGCATCGTTTCTTCGAGCGCGTCCTGACGGGCGGCCTGACCCCGCCCGAGGTCGAAGCGGGGCCGCGCAACATCGTGGACCTGAGCGAGGGCGAGATCCCAGAGCAGGCGCGGGAGATGCTTGGCGCTTACCTGGAGACGGCCCGGCTCATGGCGCGGCGGACGGCCGAGCTGCACGTGGCGCTGGCCTCGGACCCGACCGATGCGGCCTTCGCGCCCGAGCCGTTCACACCGATGTACCAGCGGTCGCTGTACCAGTCGATGCGCGGTCAAATCCGGCAGGCGCTGGAACGGCTGCGGAGGCGACGGCATGAACTGCCGGAGGCGCTGCGGGAATCGGCCGACCGGGTGCTCCGGGGCGAGGAGGCGCTGCTGCGCCAAGCCCGGCGCATCCTGGATCGTGTCACGGCGGTGCGCATCCGCTGTCACGGCGACTACCAGCTCAAGCATCTGGTGTCGATCGGCCACGATTTCCTGGTGGTCGATTTCGACGGCGAACCGGATCGGCCGCTGAGCCACCGCCGCCGTAAGCGTTCGCCGGTGCGCGACCTGACGAGCCTGCATCGGTCGCTCCAGGACGCCGCCGAGGCCGCGCTCGCGGAGGGCGGCCTGCGCGCCGAGGACGTGCCGACGCTGCGGCCGTGGGCGCGGTTCTGGCAGCGCTGGGCGTCGGTCGCCTTCCTGAAGGAGTATCGGGCCGCTCCGGGGACGGCCGACCTGCTGCCGCGCGACCCGGCGGAGCTGCGGCTGCTGTTCGATTTCTACCGGCTGGGCTGGAACGTCTTCGCGCTGCTCCGGGAGCTGGACCGGCCTTCGGAAAAGCTCGGTTTGGCCATCCAGAATGTGCTTCAAATGCTGGAACGGACCTGATTCCGGCGAGCGACGGCACTGGACGAAACCTACCCGCCGGTCCTAAAACGAGCGATGCCCGCCCCGAACCCTGATCCCAACGCCGCGCACCGCCATGATTATCGTTCTCCGCCCCGACGCCACCGACGAACACATCGACCACATCCTGGAGCGCATTCGGGAGCTGGGCTTCAAGCCGCACGTCAGCAAGGGCGAACGGCGCACGCTGATCGGCGTGATCGGCGACGAGGGCAAGCTCCAAGCCGAGCCGTTGCAGGCCATCCCCGGCGTCGAGCAGGTACTGCCGATCCTCAAGCCGTTCAAACTGGCCAGCCGTGAATTCCATTCCGCGGACACGCAGGTCGAGGTCAGCGGTCCCGGTGCGAAGACGGCGCGGATCGGCGCCGGCCATCTCGCGCTAATCGCCGGTCCCTGCGCGGTGGAAGGCGAGGCGATCCTCGACGACATCGCGGGCAAGGTCAAGGCGGCGGGCGCCAATCTACTGCGCGGCGGGGCGTTCAAGCCGCGCACCAGCCCGTACAGCTTCCAGGGACTCGGCGAGGAGGGGTTGCGCATTCTCCGCGACGTGGGCCACAAGCACGGCCTGCCGGTCGTCACCGAAGTGATGGACCCGCGCCAGGTGCCGCTGGTGGAGCGCTACGCCGACATGTTCCAGATCGGCGCCCGCAACATGCAGAATTTCGATCTGCTGAAGGAAGTCGGCCAGGCGCGCAAGCCGGTGCTGCTGAAGCGCGGCATGAGCGCCACGGTCAAGGACGTGCTCATGTCGGCGGAGTACATCCTGGCGGAGGGCAATCCGAACGTGGTGCTGTGCGAGCGCGGCGTGCGTTCCTTCGAGGACTCGACCCGGAACATGATGGACATCAGCGCGGTGCCGAACGTGAAGGGGCAAAGTCATTTGCCGATCATCGTGGACCCCAGCCACGCGACCGGCCGGCCCGATCTGATTCCCGCAATGGCCCGCGCCGGCCTGGCGGCGGGGGCGGACGGCGTTCACATCGAGGTCCACAGTCGGCCGGAGAAGGCGCTGTCCGACGGGCCGCAGGCGCTGCTGCCGCACCAGTACGCCGCGCTGACGGAGGACCTGCGCAAGCTGGCGGCGCTGATGGGGAAGACGATCTGACGGGGTTCAAGATCCCGTTCAGCCGCGGTTCGCAGAACCGCGGTTCTCCGAACCGCGGCTAAACGGATATGCGGGGGTGGCGATGCGCGAAAAATTCGTTGCCGGCAACTGGAAGATGTACACCACCGCGGCCACGGCGAAGGCGCTGGCGACGGCCGTGGTGCAGGGTCTCGGCGCTGAGAAGCGCGTTCGCGTCGCCGTCTGTCCGCCGGCGCCGTACCTGGCCGTGGTCGCCGAAGCCCTGCGCGGCAGTGCGGTGGAACTGGGCGGCCAGAACTGTTACACCGAGAAGGAAGGCGCCTTCACCGGCGAGGTCAGCCCGACGATGCTGGCGGACGTCGGCTGCCGGTGGGTCATCCTGGGCCACAGCGAACGACGGCACAAGCTCGGCGAAACGGACGCCTTCGTCAACCGCAAAGTCCACGCCGCCCTGGCAGCTGGGTTGCACGTTATCCTCTGCGTCGGCGAGACGCTGGAGGAACGCCAGGCCGACCGCACGGAGACCGTTCTCGACGCCCAGCTGAGCGGCAGCCTGGCCGGGATGGACGCCGCGGGAATGCGGCGCCTGGTGCTGGCCTACGAGCCGGTCTGGGCCATCGGCACCGGCGTCAACGCCACGCCGGAGCAGGCGCAGCAGGCGCACGCCTACATTCGCCGGAAAATCGCGGAGCGCTTCGGCGAGGAAGCGGCCCGCGCCCTTCCTATCCAGTACGGCGGCAGCGTGAAGCCGGACAACGCGGCCGCGCTGCTGCACCAGCCGGACGTGGACGGCGGACTGATCGGCGGGGCGAGCCTCAAGGCCGAGCCGTTCCTGGCGATCGTGCGCGCGGCGCTATGAATGTCGCCGTCGGAGCCGCGACCGTAAGGGTCTGTGAATTAATCGCACTCCGGGTGCGTAGAATGGTAACAGCTGAGTTGCAGCTGTTACCATTCTTGTTCGTTGGGTTGGCTCGCCATGTCTACCGCCGCGCCGTTGCCGCGCATCCGCTCCATTGACCGTAATCGCTGCTCCAGCGTTTCGCTGGAGCAGCAACTACCCGCCGACCATCCCGTCCGCGCCATCTGGGCTTTCGTCCAGTTGTTCGACTGGACGCCCTGGTATGGCCGCATTCGCGCCGTCGAGGGCCGGCCCGGTGCTCCCGCCGTCGCCCCGGAATTGCTCTTCGCCCTCTGGCTGTTCGCCACCACCGAAGGCGTCGCTTCCTGCCGCGAGCTGAACGAACGCTGCGGCCGGGACCTGCCCTATCAATGGCTGTGCGGCGGCGAACCCGTCAATTACTGGACCCTCAACGATTTCTACACCGCCCACGCCGCCGACCTCGACCGGCTGTTCGTCGAGCACATCGCCGCCTTGCGGGGCCAGGGATTGATCGCGTTGCGGCGAGTGACCCAGGACGGCCGCAAGGTCGTGGCCGACGCCGGCAAGGACACGTTCCATCGCCAGGGGACGCTGGAGCGGCACTGGGCCGAGGCCGAGCAGCACGTGGCCGCCGTCCAGGCGCAACGGGGCGCGACGGCGACGCGCAGCCGGTCGCAAGCGGCCCAGGAGCGGGCGGCGCACGAGCGGCTGCAACGCCTGCGGCGGGCGGCGGCCCAGGTGCGGCAACGGCAGGAGCAGCGTCGCGCCTCCAAGCGTTCGGACGCGGAACCGGCCGAGGCACGGGCGTCGGAAAGCGATCCGGACGCGGCTCGGATGAAGATGCCTCACGGCGGCTTTCAGTTGGCCTACAACGTGCAGACGGTGACCGATACGGCCCACGGTCTGATCGTGGCGACGGCCGTCGTCCACCAGGGTTCGGACAATGGGCAATTGCGACCGATGATGGAGCAGGTGCATCGGGAGCAGGGGCAGCGGCCGCAGGCGGTGATCGCGGACGCCGGCTACAGCGACGCGGAGGACGTGGAGGTGCTGGAGACGGAGGGGGTGACGGTGTACATGCCGCCTCGCGACGAGCGTCGGGACCGGGCGGCGGGACGGGACCCGCATGCGCCGAAGCGACGGGACACGGCGGCGTTGGCGGCTTGGCGGTCCCGGATGGGGACGGAGGCGGCACGCTTGGTCTATCGCGACCGGGCGCCGGTGGCGGAGGGGGTTCATGCGCAGGCGGTGCAGCGGGGCTGGCGCCGGTGCCGCCTGCGCGGCTTGGCCAAGGTCGGCGGGGAGGCGCGTTGGCAGGCGTTGGCGCACAACGTGAAGCGTCTATTGGCGCTGGGTTGGCTTACGGTGGGGGGGAGGGTGCGCGCGGCGGCGGTGTAACGGGGCGGGTGGGGCGACGGGTGCAGCCCGCTGCACCCGTCGCCCGGATCGCCGCCGACCAAGAACGAGCGTAGCCATCGCCCATCCAGAGCCTCAGCGGCAATTAATTCACAGACCCGTAAGGGAGCGGGGAGAAAACCGCTCCCTTACGAGCAAATTGCATCAAGCGACGTAAGTCTGTTTTCTCAATTGCATTCGGAGGGCGTTAAAGATCAGTTTGGCCTGGACCCAGCGGTGGACGCGGCGGTACGTCCGCACCCACGCCGGCAACGGCGCCAAGCCGCCGCCGAAGCTGGTCAGGTTCCCGAAGTAGCGTTCGATCGCCTGCCGCCCTTTCAGCAGGCCGCGCCCGAACGCGGGGAACGGGCTGTCCAGGATTTCCAGGCCGCGCAACCGGCCCGGGCTGTGCCGGTGGTGGCCCAGACCTTTGGCATTCTTGTAGCGTCGGGGCGTCACCAACTGGAGGTCCCCCTTGGCCCCACAGGCGTCGTGCAGTTGATTGTCGTCGAAGGCGGCGTCGCCCACCACGTAGCCTTGGATCTCGGCCTGCCGGATCATCCGCCGGGCCATGACGCGTTCGTCCTTGTTCATCGGGGCCAGACGCCAGAGGGGCAGCGAGCCGTCGCAGCCGACCAGGGCGTGCAGCTTGTAGCCCTTGGCCTTGCCGGCGGCGGCCCTGCCGTAGCCGGCCTGGCGGTCGCCGGAGGCGCCGCCGATGGGCAGGCCCTTGCCATCGACCAGCCAGAGCAACGGCGGGTCGCCTTGCGGGTCCAGAACGTCTCGCGCAGATGTCCCAACAGGTCCAGAACCGAGGGGCTGCGGAGCCGACGCGACATCACCGAGGGCGAGGGGAGTGGCTTCTTGCGGGCGTGCAACGGCCAGTTCCTCTTGTCACAAGCCCAGCAGGTGGGGCGGTCGTGCAGGGCGGCCCAGTAGAAGACCCGGACGATGTCCCGGTCCTGGAAGGTACAGTGGGGGCGGAAAGGCGTTGACAGCCGCCCCAGCTGCCGCTCGAAGGAGAGCCAGAGTTCGTGTTCCATGAAACAACCTCCGACGGGTTACGTCAAAGGTTATTATGAACGCCAACTCCTTCTCCTGACAAGCCTTGCAGCCGCGCCTGCAATTTGCTCTTACGGTCGCGGCTCTGACAGACAGGGGGGTGCCCCTTTGGATTTTGGAGGTCAGTTGTTCCAGTAGGCGTTCCACTCGGGGCCGTGGGCCAGCGCGCAGAACTCCACCAAGGGCCCCACGTGTTCCACCTTCCAGCGCGCTCCCGTCTGTTTCAGCCGCCGGTTCACCAACTGCTTGATGGAGCCCTCGATCAGCCCGCTGCCGATCGACTGGCCCCGTCGCAACCGCAAGGCGTAGTTGAGGCGGCCCTGATGCCCCGCGAAGTAGTTCAAGGCTTCGCCCAACGCCGCCCCGTCCCCGCCAGCCGGCAGCCGTCCGCCCAACTCGCCCACCCACTCCGCCACCCCCCCGTAGCCGTCCTCCAGCAAGCGGGTTCGCCCCCGCTCCGCCTCCAAACGCGCCTGGGACGTCCCCTCCCCGAACACCCGACGCGCCGCCTCCGCCACGTGCTCGGCCCCGTGGTGAATGTCCAGGTTCTCCGACGCCCCGGCGAACCGACGCGCCGACAGGTTCCAGATCCACTCCGCCCCGTCCCCCGACACGTTCAACTGCGTCGGGTCCGTCAGATCCAACCGACATGCCTCCGCCGCGCAACGCTCGCCGAACGCCGACGCCTCCTCGACCGCCGCGATCACCGAGCGAACCGACGGGGCCGGCAGGTCCCGCTTGTCCCAGGCCGACGCCTCGGCCGGCTCGCCCCGCTCCCGGCAGGCGAAGACGGCCACCTTCACGTCGCGCCAGCCCTCCTGCGTGTTGACCTTGCCGGCGTCGATGTGCAACTCCCGGTCGCCCGGGGCGGCCGCGAACGCCTCCGCCGTCGCCCGTTCCTCGCGCCGGGCCGTCGCCCGCGCCGCCTCCTGGTGGCAGAGGCGGCGGATCGTCTCGTCGTCCAACTCCCAACGGGCCAACTCCGTCAGCAACGTCTCGGCCTGGGCGAACGACTGCTGCACCCCGGCCAGGCAGGCCATGCGGCGGGCGGCGGCGGTCAGGTAGCCGTCCAGGCCCAATACGCGGTCGGCCCCGAAATCGCCTTGACCGCAGACCGGGCAGGTGAAATACCGGCGATCCACGTCGATCGGCCCGACGGCGGTCAGGGCGCGACGCTCGTGCCGCCCCTTGGAGAGGCCGGCGTGGCCGCACGCGCAGTCCCCGGCGCGGGCGGCCCCCCTTTTTGTTCGGCCGCCTCGATGCGTCTCTGCACGGCGGCGGCGAGGCCGGCACGCAGCAGCGCCGGCCCGTCGCGGAGCGCGACCTGCTCGCAGGCGGCCAGCACCGTGCCGTCGGGGGCGGTCTGAGCGACCTGCCGCATCTGGGTGAAAAAGGCGATGGCCTGTTCCAGGCCGAGCCGCTCGCGTTCATCGCGATATTCGATTGTCAGCACCGGCATCGGAATCCCTCCCAAAGAACCCAATTCCCTCAGCACGGCGTTCTAACAATCCGCCACTCCAAAATCGAGAGGGACACCCCAGACAGGGGCGCGGCTCATAAAGTCGCCTTCCCTCCCCGGCCCGTCCGCCTATAATAACCCTTTCTAACCGAGTCGAAAGGAAATCGCCGTGAACATCGCGAGCCTGGGCCTTTTCGCCGCCGTGTGGGGCTGGGTGCCCCCGTTCCTGGCCGTGGCCCTGCTGCTGCTGGGCCTGTTCCTGATTCTGCTCGTGCTGATCCAGCGCGGCAAGGGCGGCGGCCTGGCCGGCGCCTTCGGCGGCGCCGGCGGCTCCAGCGCCTTCGGCTCCCGCGCCGGCGACGCCTTCACCAAGATCACTATCTACGTCGCGGCCGGATGGGTCCTGCTCATCATGCTCCTCATCAAGACGACGCAGCCGGAGCCCCCCGCGCTACGGCCGCTGAAGTGATCCCGGCCGGCGGCCCGACGACCACGACCCCCGCCACGCCGCCCCCGCCGCAAAACCAGGAAGCTCCCTGATCCGAGCGGCGCGGAAGCGAGGTACCCAGTGCTGTGCAGCATGACGGGCTACGGCGACGCCAGCCACCAGGGCGACGACCTCCAGGTCGCCATTGAGCTGCGCTCGGTCAATAACCGCTATCTCAAGGTGGTTTTGCGCGCCCCGGAGCCTTACAATCTCCTGGAAGCCGAGTTCGAGAAGGTGGTCCGCCGCACCGTCCGGCGCGGCGCCCTTCAAGTTCATCTGCGCTGCCAGCGGAAATACTCCCCGCAGGATTTTCAGATCAACGCCGTCGCCCTCCGCTCCTACATCGAACAGGTGCAGCGGGTGTGCGATCAACTCAGCCTGGCGCAAGGGGGTCAGGCGCTGCTGGCGCAGGCGCTCGCCCTGCCCGGCGTCGTGCCGGACCCTGCCGTCGGCGGCTTTCGCATGGACGAAGAGTGGCCGGTCATCGAGCGCGTTTTGCAGGAGGCGCTGGGTCGCCTCCAGGCCATGCGCCTCGAAGAGGGCCGGGCGATGGCCAACGAGCTGTTGCAGTACCGCGACCAGATCGGCCGCGAACTGGATCATATTCGCAAGAGGACACCGCAGGTCGCGGAACAGTACCGCGACCGGCTGCTGGAGCGGGTGCGCGGCCTGCTGTCCGAACTGGACGTGAAGATCGACCGTAGTGATCTTATCAAGGAAGTGTCCGTCTTCGCGGAGCGCAGCGACGTGGCCGAGGAAGTGGTGCGGCTGGCCAGCCACCTCGACCAGTTCCAGGAGGTGTTCCAGGAACCGGAGAGCGCCGGCCGCAAGCTGGAGTTCTTGACCCAGGAAATGGGCCGCGAGGCCAACACCATCGGCTCCAAGGCCAGCGACGTGGAAATCTCCCGCCGCGTCGTGGAGATCAAAAGCGTGCTGGAAAAGATTCGGGAGCTGGTGCAGAACATCGAGTAAGAGGGGTCGTATAGGTCTTATAGGACCCATAAGTCCTATAAGACTTATGGGACCCGCGGCGGCGCACCAATGCCACAGGGACCGCTCATCATCCTGTCCGGCCCGAGCGGCGTCGGCAAATCCACCGTGATTCGCCGGCTGCTGGCCGAGTCCGGTCTGCCGCTGCGGCTCTCGGTTTCGGCCACGACCCGGCCGCCGCGGCCAGGCGAGGCCGACGGCGTCGATTACTTCTTCTGGACGCCGGAGCAGTTTCAAAAGGAGATCGACCAGGGTGGTTTTCTGGAATGGGCCGAGGTCCACGGTCGCCGCTACGGCACCCTGCGGCGCGAGGTGGACGGCTGGCTGGACCGCGGCGAAGGCGTCCTGCTCGACATCGACGTGCAGGGGGCGGAGCAGGTGCGGCGGAAATGTCCGGGCGCCCTGTCGATCTTCCTGATGGGGCCGTCGTGGGAGGTCTACGAGGAGCGGCTCCGTAAACGGCACACCGAAAACGAGGAGACGATCGGCCGCCGTCTGGCGACCGCCCGCCGCGAGCTGGAGCGGGCCGGCGAATACGAACATCAGGTGATGAACGAGGACCTGGACACGGCCGTCGCCGCGGTGCGCGGCCTGATCGCCCAACGGTTTGAAAAGGGGACGACATGCTCGACGACCTGAAAGAGGAAGCCATCGTGAACAAGGTGGGCGGCCGCTTCAAGCTGTCCACGTTGATTCAGAAGCGCATGGTGGCCCTGAACAAGGGCGCCCGGCCGCTGGTCGATGTGCGCGGCAGCGACAAGATGGCAGTCGTCGTGCAGGAGATCTTGCAGGACAAGATCTACCTGGACCAGTCCGGCGCGGTCCAGGCGCGCGGCATGGCCCCCGGCGACGTGGCCCGCCGCGCCATGCTCGGCGACGTCTCCTCCGATCTCAGCAGCGCCGGAGACGACTAAACAAATGATGAATGATGAACGATGAACGATGAATCTGCTTGATTCATCGTTCATCGTTCATCATTCATCATTCCGAGAGAGGCAGCGCCATGGCCGAAGCGACCGACCGACCCGCCGACAACGTCGCCGCCCCATCGATTCCCGAGTCTCCCCCGCCGCGCGTTGCCGCCGACGAGGCGCCCGGGGCATACAGCTCGGTGTCGATCGTCGCCATCCTTGGGTTCGTTCTGTCCGTCCTCTACGCCCTGGTCGTCGGCCTGGGGGGTCTCGTCGCCCTGTTCAACCGCACGCCGTGGATATTGCCGATCTGGACGCTCGTCCTTCCTCTCGTCGCCGTCGCCGTCTGCTTCGCCGCGCGCGCCGGATTCACAAGTCCGAGGGCGCCCTGACCGGCGCGCGCCTGGCGACCTGGGGCGTCGGCCTCGCCGCCATCGTCGGCCTGCTCTACGCCGCCTACTACGGCGGCTGCTACTTCGCCGTATCCTCCCAGGCGAAGAAGTTCACGGACGACTGGATGGACCTGCTCAAGAAGGGCCAGGTCGATCAGGCGTTCCTGTACACGCGGCCGCCGCCGCGCCCGGCCGACGACGCCAATCTGCGCGACCGTTTGGAGATGGATTTCGACCGCGGCCAGGGCGGTCACGGCGGAATGCTGACCGGCTTCCGCCAGTGTGAACTGGTGCGCCAGTTCGAGGAGGGCGCCGGCGCCGCCAAGGTCGAGTTCCTCGGCGTCCAGGGCTGGGGCTACGAGAAAAAGAGCTACACGGTCACTCTGGAGTACCGCGTCACCACGCCGGCGATGGACTCCGAGATGGTCGTCACTGCCGTGGGGGAGGACGACGAGAACGGCGACCGCCAGTGGTACGCCAAGGAACCGCAGCCGCTCAAGCAGCCCGTCTTCACCGAGGAAGGCACGCGGTTCCAGCTGTGGGGCGGCCAGGCCCGCGAATTCGGCGAGGATTGGTTGAACAAGGTGGAAACCCGCGACTGGGACGCCGCCTACCTCGACACGCTGCCGCCGGCGGATCGCGATCGCCAGAAGAAAGAACGCGGCGCGCCATTTGAGGCCGGCCTGAAAGCTTTCCACGAAGGCGGCTTCGTCCATTTCGCCCCGGATGATTTCTGGGTGGGACCGAAAGGGGCCGGGAGCGACGCGGATCGGAAGAAGATTCAGGACCGCCAGGCGGAGAGAGTGCGCGGTCTATTCGCCGCGAACCGGACGGAGGCGCCGCAGTGGGACCTGTCGCACTCCTTGCCGGAGTTCCACCGCGAGGGCGACCTGGCCCGCATTGGCTTCAGCATCGAGATCATGCCGGTGCCGCCCATGGAAAAGGTTGCTGCGGACAAACCTCCTCCACAACCGGACGCCGTGTTTCAGGGCCGGTTGGTGCTGACGGCGGACCTCAGCCACGGGGACCCGTCCAAAGACGATTGGCGCGTGGAGTCGCTCGATCTGCTCAGCGCGAAAAGCACGGCCGGCGCTCCTCCGGGCCTTCCCCGAGGGCCGGCCGGGGCGAAGCAATAAAGATGAGGCGAGCGGCGCGGCGTCAGCCCGCCGGTTGCGATGTCACCGGCGGGCTGACGCCGCGCCGCTCGCCTCTTTCACGTCCCTTCCGGCCCGTCGAGCAGGTGGCCGAGCTTCTCCTTCTTGGTCCGCAGGTAGCGGCGGTTGCTCTGGTTGGGCGCGATCTGGATCGGCACGCGCTCCACGATGTGCAATCCGTAGCCGTCCACGCCCACGACCTTCTTGGGGTTGTTCGTCAGCAGCCGCATTTTGCGCACGCCCAGGTCGATCAGGATCTGGGCGCCGATGCCGTAATGGCGCAGGTCCGGCGCGAAGCCCAGCCGCTGATTGGCCTCGACGGTGTCCAGCCCCTCCTCCTGTTGCAGCTTGTACGCCTGCAACTTCGACAGGAGGCCGATGCCGCGCCCCTCCTGCCGCATGTACAGCACCACGCCCTTGCCGGCCTCGGCCACCTGCTGCATGGCCTGGTGCAGCTGCGAGCCGCAATCGCACAATTTGCTCTCGAAAATGTCGCCGGTGAGGCACTGGCTGTGGATGCGCACCAGCACCGCCTCGTCCTGCACCGGGACCGTGCCGCCGACCTCGACGCCGACGCCGCCCCTGCACAGCGCCAGGTGCGGCTCGGGGTCCACCACCGACGTGTAGGCGATCAGGTCGAAGTCGCCGAATTTCGTCGGCAGCTGCACGGTCGTCTCGCGGCGGATCAGCCGCTCGCGCTGCCGGCGATGCTTAATCAGGTCCTCGATCGTACACATCTTCAATCCGTGCTGGTCGCAGAACTGGCGGAGGTCCGGCAGTCGGGCCATGCGGCCGTCGGGGTTGACGATCTCGCAAATGACGGCGGCCTCCTTGAGGCCGGCCAGGCGGGCGAGGTCCACGCTGCCCTCGGTGTGGCCGGCCCGCACCAGGACGCCGCCCTCGCGGCGCGCAGGCCGTCCACGTGGCCGTAGCCGCGCTTCAGGTCGGTCGGCGTCGATTTCTCATCAATGGCGACCTGGACGGTGCGGGCGCGGTCGAAGGCCGAGACGCCCGTCGTGATGCCGGTGCGCGCGTCGATCTTGAGGGTGAGCGGCGTGACGGACGGGTCGGCGTCGGCGCCGGGCATCCGGTCGAGGTTGAGCCGATCGCAGATGGCCGGCGACATCGCCAGGCAGAACATGCCGCAGGCGTTGCGCATCATGAAGTTGATCGCTTCTGGCGTGGCCCTGTCCGCGGCCAGGACGAGATCGCCTTCGTTCTCGCGCTGCGGGTCGTCCACCAGCACGATCATGCGGCCCCGGCGCAACTCGTCCAGGGCCTCTTCGATGGTGCAAAACCCTTCGGTCCCGGGTTCCATGCGACTGCTCCAGTGATCGGGCGGCTGAATCTATTCTACGCACAAGCATTTCACCGCAGAGAACGCGGAGAGCGCGGAGAAAAGACAGGGAAGTGAATTCCTTTGTCTTTTCTCCGCGCTCTCCGCGTTCTCTGCGGTGAAACCTTTCCGCCTCAGCTCGCCGCCCGCAGGTCGGCCAATTCCTCCTTGACCGGGGCGTAATGGCTCGGCTCCATGCTGAACGACGCCGTGCCGCTGGTGAAGTTGCGCAGGTCGCTGGTGTAGCCGAACAGCTCCGCCAGCGGGACGTAGGCGTGGACGTTGCAGCGGCCCTTGTCCGACGACAGGTTCAGGATCTCGCCGCGGCGCCGCGTCACGTCGCGGATCAGATCGCCCTGGTAGTTCGACGGGGCCAGCACCACCACGTTCATGATCGGCTCCAGGAACGTGATGCCCGCCTTGGCCTTGGCCTCGCGCGTGCATTCGACGCCGGCCAGCTTGAATGCGTCCTGCGAGCTGTCCACGTCGTGATACTTGCCGTCCAGCAGCGTGCATTGGACATCCACGCACTGGAAGCGGTACTTGACCTCTTCGGATTTGCGCTGCGGGGCGCATGGCCTCGCGGAAGCCGGCCTCCACCGACGGGATGTACTCGGTCGGCACCACGCCGCCGACGATCTTGTTCATGAAATAGAGGTTATTCGGGTCCGGCTTCTCGCCCTGTTCCTCCTGGTAGGTCGTCCACTCCTCGACCTGCTCCTTGGTCAGCGGCTCGAATTTCATGTAGACGACGGCGAACTTGCCGCGGCCGCCCGTCTGCTTGATGAAGCGCGTCTCGACTTCGACCGCCTTGGACAGCGTCTGGCGGTAGGCCACCTGCGGCCGGCCGACCGTCACCTTGACGCCCGGCGTCCGCTGCAGCTTCTCGACGGACACTTCCAGGTGCAGCTCGCCCATGCCGCTGAGGATCAGCTGACTCGTCTCCGGGTCGGTGCGGCATTTGAGCGTCGGATCGTCGCGGACCAGTTTGCCCAGCGCGTCGGCCAGCTTCGTCTCGTCGGTGGTGCGATCCGGGATGACGGCCTGCGAAATCACCGGGTCCGGGAAGCGGATGTCTTCCAGAGAAATCGGAGCGCTTTTGGCGCAGAGCGTGTTGCCGGTGTGCGTCTCCTTGAGGCCCACCACGGCCACGATCTCGCCCGGCCCGGCCGAGTCGAGGCTTTCGCGGCGGTCGCCCATCATGCGGAAGATGCGGGCCACGCGTTCCGATCGGTTGATGGTCGTGTTCTGCACGTCGTCCTTGGGGTGCAGTTCGCCCGAGTAGATGCGCAGGAACACCAGATCGCCGGTCGGCTCGCTGACGGTCTTGAACGCCAGGCAGGAGAACGGCTCCTCGGGGTCCGGCTTCCGCTGCGCCTCCTCCTTGGTCTTGGGGACGATGCCGACGACCGGCGGCCGGTCGAGCGGCGACGGCAGGAAGTCCACCACGGCGTCGAGCAGCAGGCGGACGCCGTGGTAGTTCTTCGACGAACCGCAGTAGATCGGCGTCAGCTTGCCGCTGAGCGTGCCGGCCCGCAACGCCTTGAGGAGCAGCTCCTCCGACACCGGCTGGCCTTCCAGCACCAGTTCCAGCAGGTGGTCGTCGGCGTGCGACGCCGCTTCCAGCAGGTGGTTGCGGTACTCCTCGGCCAGCGGCCGATACTTTTCGGGAATCTCGACGAGCTGCAGCTCTTTTTCCTTCACGTCCTGCAGCACGAACTTCATGCGGATCAGGTCGATGACGCCCTTGAAGGCACTGCTCTGGCCGGCCGGCAGGGCGCAGATGGCCGGGATGACGCCGAGCTTCGTCTTCATCTGGTCGATGCAGGCGAAGAAGTCGGCGCCCATGCGGTCGAGCTTGTTGATGTAGGCGATGCGCGGCACGCGGTGCTTGTTGGCCTGGTACCAGACCGTCTCGCTCTGCACCTCGACGCCGCCGACGGCGCAGAAGACGCCGACGGCGCCGTCGAGGACGCGCAGGCTGCGCTCGACCTCGGCCGTGAAATCGACGTGGCCGGGCGTGTCGATGATGGTGATCTGCGTGTCGCCCCACTCGATGGCGACGGCGGCGCTGTTGATGGTGATGCCCTTGGCCTTTTCCAGAGGGTCGAAGTCCGTGGTGGTGTTGCCGTCGTCCACATCGCCGACTTTGTGCTTGGAGCCGCTGAAAAAGAGGATGCGCTCCGTCGTCGTCGTTTTGCCGGCGTCCACGTGCGCGATGATGCCAATGTTGCGAAGGTTTTCAAGCATGGGTAGTCCCCGTTGTGGCATGGTCTCCAGACCACGCCACAACTGCGGCGGCTCCTGAAACAGGACCAAGAAGCGACGCACCATGCCGTCCCGTTTCGCCGCCCGATTGGCGAAACGAGTTCCCCACCCCGGCGACTCGGCCGCTGGGGCGCGTCGCGCTGACGGTACGGGGTTCTCCCGGTGTGGGTTCCGCCGGGGGCGTCCGACCGGCGGTGGAGAGCGGCGGGGTGCGACCCGCGGGCTAAACGACCCGCAGGGCGCGCTTCGGAACGGGCGAATCACCAACTCAGCCTCTTATTGTAGCGTCCGGCGTGAGAAAATGTCCAGGGAGATGGTGAAGTTATTGTGAGCCTGATGCGCTGTCCGCGATCTTTCTTGTTTCCGGAGATGCGCTCAGGTTCTCAAACGCTTGCCCCAACGGGGCGCCGACTTCCTTCGCGCCTGGGATCCGGGGCGGAAGCGCTGCGCGAAGCCGCGGCCGCTTGAGCCAGGGGCGGACAGCGCAACCGGCCTGGTTAGCCGCGACGCGCAGCGGAGCGCTGGGGAAGAGCGCTCCGCTGCGCGTCGCGGCTAACCAACGGTCGCTCATGCCACGGGCGTCCACCGCTGCTCTCGGTGGCTTTTGAGGATGGCGTCGCACAGAACGATGGAGTGGTGCCCGTCGGCGAAGGTCGGGTAAAGCGGCGCGGCGGAGAAGTCGCCCTTGTCGATATGCTCGTAGAACGAGCGGAAGCAGTTCTTGAAGGCGTCGGGGAAGCCCTCGTTGTGGCCGCCGGGGTAGGTGCAGAAGCGCCGCGCAGGTCCGACAGCAGCGACGGATCGCGGATCAGCGACTCGTTGGCCTTGGTGCGGTGGCCGACGCGGATCTCGTTGGGCGCCTCGCTGTTCCAGGCGAGGGAGCATTTGCCGCCGGCGATCTCGTAGCGGAGGCAGTTCTTGCGGCCGGCCGTCACCTGCGAGACGTGCAGCGTTCCCCGCGCGCCGCCCTTGAAGCGGAACATCACGGCGCCATAGTCCTCCGTGCTGATGGGGACTGGCTCGTGTTCCATCGGCGCCTGCGTCTTGCCGGTGTAGGTCTGCACTTCGCCCTTGGGGCGCTTGCGGATGGGATGGACCGTTTGCAGGTCCGCAAACACCGCTTCCACTTCCAGGCCGGTGATCGACGTGATCAGGTCCATCCAATGCGTCCCCACGTCGGAGATGGCCCGCAGCTCGCCGCCCTGCTCCACCAGGACGCGCCAGTTGTAGTCGGTGTCGTAGTAGAGCCAGTCCTGGGTGTAGCTGCCGTTGACGTGGTAGATTTGGCCCACGTCGCCGCGGCGCACCATGTCGCGCGCCTCCAGGTTGAGCGGGTAGAAGCGGACGTTGTAGCAGACGGCCGCCGCCTGCTTGCGGCCCCTGGCCAGCTCCACCAGCTCGGCCGACTCCTTCGAGTTCATGGCCAACGGCTTCTCGCAGAGGACGTGCTTGCCGGCCAGCAGCGCCTTCTTGGCCAGCGGGTAGTGCAGCACGTTGGGCACGGCGAGATGAACGGCGTGAACGTCCTTGTCTCCCAGCACTTCGTCGATGCTCTTGTACGCCTTCGGCAGGCCGAGCTTTTCGCGGGCCGAGGTCGATTCGCGGTCATCGACGCCGAGGATGCCGGCGACCGTGACGCCAAGGCGCCGCAGCGCCTCGACGTGGACGGGGCCGATAAAGCCGGCGCCGACCACCGCCGTTCGGATTTGATGCAGCATGGTGTCGTCTCCCTTGGGTGTCGTGTTTCTGGGGGTTTCGCGCGTTCTCCCTCATGGGACCTATACGACGTATGAGTCCTATAGGTCCCATGAGGGAAGGCGCATCGTCTTCACGCCCGGATCGCCGCGTGTTTCAGCGACAGCCATTTGCCGTTCTCGTGCGCGCTGGCCACGCATTGCGTGATGAAATTCATGCCTTCCACCCCGTCGCTGATGTTGGGGTAGAGGCTGTGGGCGGCGTCCACCTTCTGGCCGGCGGCTCGCCGCACCATGTCGTCGAAGGCGGCGTTGTAGACGTTGGCGAAGGCCTCGAAGAACGCCTCCGGGTGGCCGCTCGGCAGACGGCACGAGCCTTTCGCCGTCGGCGTCATGTAGGCGGCGTTGGGGTCGCGCGAGTAGATCTGGTGCGGCTTGCCGCCGGAGCGGACGAGCATCTTGTTCGGCTCTTCCTGATGCCATTCCAGCGACGCCTTCGAGCCGTCGATCTCGATCCACAGGTCGTTTTCCCGCCCATGCGAGATCTGCGATGCGGTGACGGTGCCGAGCGCCCCGTTGGCGTAGGTGATGACAGCCGTGCCGTAGTCCTCCAGCTCGCGGTTGGGCACGAAGGTGCGGAAGTGACACGACACCTGATCGGGCAGCAGCCCGGTGATGAAGCGCCCAAGGTTGTAGGCGTGGGTGCCGATGTCGCCGAAGCAGCCGGCGGCGCCGGAGCGCTTGGGATCGGTGCGCCAGCCGGCCTGCTTCTCCAACATGCCGCCGCGCTCCTGCCGCGTGCTGAGCCAGCCCTGAATGTACGAGGCGCGGATCGCCTTGATTTCGCCGAACTCGCCGGCCTTGACCATGTCGCGGGCCTGGCGCACCAGCGGATAGCCGGTGTAGTTGTGGGTGACGCCGAAGACGACGCCGCTCTTGGCCACGACCTTGGCCAGCTCCTCGGCCTGGGCGAGGTCGAAGGTCAGCGGCTTGTCGCACATGACATTGAAGCCGGCCTCGGCGAACGCTTTGGCGATCTCGAAATGAGTGTTGTTCGGCGTGGCGATGGAAACGAAGTCGATGCGCTGGTCGGCGGGCAGCTTCTTCTCTGCTTCGACCATTTCCTTGTAGGAGCCGTAGGCGCGTTCGGGCCGGATGTCGTAGTCGCCGGCGGAGGCCTTCGACTTGGCAGGGTCGGCCGACAGGGCGCCGGCGACGAGAGCGGCGCGGTGGTCCATGACGGCGGCGATGCTGTGGACGCGGCCGATGAACGAGCCTTGGCCGCCGCCGACCAGGCCCATGCGGAGCTTGCGGTTCAGGGGTGCGTTGACGCCCATGCGGTGTGGTCCTTTCGTGATGATCCGGGAGGGAACGTCTGGTATCCGTTGTAGGCGCGGGGCAAGGGCGCGGCGCGTGCAGCGAGCCGTTTGGCCGTGCCCCAGTGGGGGAGCGCGACGACCGTGTTCGTGGTTGGAGCGGCGTCCGGCCGTCTGTTATAGTACCTCCGACCGGACGCCCCCGGAACGCTTCGCAGGTGGAATCCATGACTCCCCACTCGTCGATCGTTTGGCTGGCCGTGGTCGCTGGCGCCGTCGCCGCACAAGCCCACGGCGACGCCCCGGCCGCTGGCGCCGCCGACAAGGGGAAGGCGGACCTCTATGGCGACCCGCTGCCGGAAGGGGCGGTCCTCCGCCTGGGCACGACCCGGTTGCGGTCGTCCGCATCGCTCCTGTTTTTTTCATCCGACGGCCGAACCCTCATCACGCGCGACGACGAGAGCCGAACCGTCCAATGGTGGAGCGCGGAGGACGGCGCCCTGCGCGATGTCTTCACCCTGCCGACCTCGTATTCACTGCCGGAAGCCTTTTCGTCGGACGGAAAGCGCTATATCAACGGCGACGACTCAAGTGGGGTGATCGTCCGTGACGTTGCCTCCGGCGTCATCGTAGGCCGCCTCCCGAAATGCGTTTGCGACCAAGCCGCCTTCTCGCCGGACGGCGAAGCCCTTGCTGCTTGGTCCTGGAACGGAGGCCCGATCCACTTGTGGAACCTGAACACCCGCGCGGAGCGCATAGCCAACTCCTCACCCCGTTCCGCGGCGATACCGCTGCCAGGAACGGGGTGAGAAGCCGTGGCGCGAGGCCTCAATGGAGGTTGGCGCTCCCACGAGTGGGATGGAAGTCGCGCTCAGCGCGGATGCCCTGACGCCCCGGGATGGTGACCTCAACCCGGTACTTGGGCCCGAGGTCCAGCGCGCCACGGGAATGCCTATCCTATCGGTGCGGGGCCGCGGGTCGAGGTGGCCGCTCGTGCCTTGGCGCTTCGTGCCCGAAAGCAAGCTTGGTCCCGGGAGTCTGCGACGACCGCATTGGCGACACGCCGCGGCGTGTTCCCGTTGGAGAGACTGCCTCCGTTACGCACTCCCGCGCCCGCGGCCCCTTCGCCCGTTGACCACCCGCACCCTCATCCCGAGGTCGCCATGACGCCACGCTTTCGCCAAGACGGTCGTATCGTCGCCTCCCCTGAGCCGCTGCGGGTCACCAACCCGCACGCCGCCGGCATCGACGTCCATGCGGCGCGCCACTACGTCGCCGTGCCGCCCACGGCGGTGGCCGCCGACCCCGCCGACCCGGCTGCCCACCTGCCGCCCCACGTCCGCGCCTTCGGCGCCTGCACCGCCGACCTGGAGGCGCTCGCCGATTGGCTCCAGGCCTGCGACGTCACCACGGTGGCGATGGAATCGACCGGCGTCTACTGGGTGCCGCTGTTCGAACTGTTGGAGCGGCGCGGCTTTGCGGTCTATCTGGTCGATCCGCGGCAGACGCGGCACGCGCCCGGCCGGCCCAAGAGCGACGTGCTGGATTGCCAATGGATTCAACGGCTGCACAGCTACGGGCTGTTGAGCGCGTCGTTCCGGCCGGAGGATCAGGTGGTGGTCCTGCGCGGTTACCTGCGGCAACGGCAGATGCTGATCGGCTACGCCGGCCAGCACGTCCAGCACGTGCAAAAGGCGTTGGAGGAGATGAACGTCAAGTTGACCGAGGCGGTCAGCGACGTGGTCGGCGTGACGGGCCTGGCCATCCTCCAGGCGATCCTGCGCGGCGAACGCGATCCTCGGGAGTTGGCGAAGTTGCGTCACGAGCGGTGCCGGCGGACGGAGGCGGAATTGGCGCGGGCCTTGCAGGGCAATTGGCGCGAGGAACACTTGTTCGCGCTGCGTCAGGCGTTGGCGTTGTACGAGTGCTACCACGCGCGGCTGCACGAGTGCGACGCGCAGGTCGAAGCCTACCTGGGGACCTTCACGGACAAGAGCGGCGGCCGGCCCCTGCCGCCCAAGCCTCGCAAGCGGGGCCGGGCGGCGAACGAAGCCCGTTTCGACGTGCGCGGTTCGCTGTTCCGGCTGGCGGGGGTGGACCTGACGGCGATCGAGGGCATCGACGCGGCGACGGCCTTGGTGGTCCTGAGCGAGTTGGGCACGGACCTGAGCAAGTTCCCGACGGTCAAGCGGTTCGTCAGTTGGCTGGGGCTCTGTCCGCAGCACCAGGGTTCGGCGGGGAAGATCAGGAGCCGGCGGGTGCGTCGGGGCTCCAACCGTGCGGCGCGGGCGTTTCGCCTGGCGGCGCAGGGCTGCCACCACGCCAAGAACGCGTTGGGGGCGTTCTACCGGCGGATTGCGGCGCGGGCCGGGGGCGGCAAGGCGGTGGTGGCGACGGCGCGGAAGATCGCGGAGCGGGTGTACCGCCTCTTGAAGTACGGCGAGGCATACGTGCGTCAGGAGCAGGGGGCCTGTGAGGAGGCGTATCGATTACGCCAGGTGAAGGGCCTGGCGCGGAAGGCGGCGGAGTTGGGCTATCGTCTGGAGCCGGCGGCGCCGTGAGCGCGTCCCAACGCGACCGCGGCCCGACGGTAGGCGTGCCAGCAGTCCCAACGACGATGCGGGCAGATCTCGGAAAGCGGCGCGGGGAGGGGGTTGGTACGCGCACCGACCGTGTATAATGTTCTTTACGTCTGTGTTACGTCCGCAATTCTCGAAGAGAGTTCCTGGAGAGCGACAAGAAATACCAGACTGAGGCGGCCGTTTTTTCTCCCGACGGCTCGCGGCTGATCGTAGTGGAAGAGGGGGCGGCGGCCTGTTTGGACACGACGACCGGCAAGGAGGTCTGGCGGATCGAAGGCCTAAAAGCCTATCCCAAAACCACCGTCGATCATGACGATTCTCGTCAAATTGGTGATGTTTCGACGGTTTTGGGATAGGCTCTAATGGGGGAGACCGCATTCTCGCCGGACGGCAAGACCTTGGCGGTGCAAACTTACTTTAAGAACGAGGACAAGCACCAGAAACCTGCGGAAGAGTCTTGTGAGGCTCGATTTCTCAACGCCCTTGACGGAACGCCGTCGGATCGGAAGCCGCTGCCCTGCCCACCGGGGCCGATCGGCTTGAAGTACCGCTCGGACGGCGGCGCCTTGGCATGGCGCATGCCTTCGGAGATCGTGGTTTGGGACCTCAAGACGGCGAGGGCGCAATGCACCCTGCCCGTGGGCGTCGATGGCGATTCGGACGAGCCGTTCGCCTTTGCCCCGAACGGAAAAACGCTGACGGCCCGCATCGGCCGAACCCTGCACCGTTGGGATCTGTCCACCGGCAAGGACGTTTATCCTGACGTAAGCGGACGCGGCCACAACGCCCCCATCGTGGCCGTCGCCTGGTCGCCCGACGGCAGTCGCATCGCCACGATGAGCCAGGGCTTTGAGGCCAGCCTGTGTCTCTGGGACGCGGAGACGGGACAACTGCTGCGCACGCTGCCGGCGTCGGAGCGTTGGTGGTTCGGAGGCCACTGGCTAGTTTTTGCGCCGGACGGCGCTCGGCTCTTCGCGGCCGGCGGCGACGGCGTCGTCCACTGCTGGGACGCATCCTCGGGCAAGGCGGTCTGGAGCGGAAGGGCCGACGATCGCGGCGACAACACGGAGCCCCTGCGTCTGGATGGGTTCCGGCTCACGGCCGACGGCGCGCGACTGCTCACCCTGAGCTTACTTCCCTCCGACCGGCAGCGCTACGGCCCCGCGGTGGAAATCGAATGGGACGCGGCGACCGGCGAGCGACCGCCGGCGGTGGGACGTGACACGCGCGTCGGACGCCGACGCCTATTCCCCCGATGGTCGGCTGCGGATTCTTGATACCGGGGAAATGTACGACGAGCAGACCCGGCAGGTACGCCAGACTCTGAAGTTGCAGGAGGCGATGGGCGATCCAAAGGACCGAGACGACGGCGCCTTCTCGCCGGACGGGTCCTTGTTCGCGGCGCCGCTCCGCGCGGCGCGGGACACGCAAGACAGGTATCGTGGCATTCAGGTGTGGGAATCGGCTACCGGCAAGCCGATGGCGCTGATCCCCGAGAAAGCGCGCGGCTACCCTACCTTCGCGCCGGACGGCCGAACCGTAGTCGTGATCGACGACGATGAAATCCGGGCCTGGGACGCCGTTACGGGCGAGAAGTTGTACCGCCAACCGGTGGGCGAGCGTCTGCTCAGTTCGTAACCGTCCAGCGGAATTCGCAAAGCAGCGCAGCTGCGCCGAGAGCCGACTGCTAAAATCGTGGCATGGACGCTTCCGTGTGCCCGGGATGCTGCGAACGCGATAGGCGCATCGCCGAGTTGGAACGCCGCGTCGCCGAGTTGGAAGCCCGACTCGGCACCAACAGTTCCAACTCCTCGCTGCCGCCGTCCGCCAATCCCCCCGGCGCACCCAAGCCGGTCCAGAAAAAGAAGTCCAAACGTCCAGCCGGCGGACAACTGGGCCATCCCCCGCAGCTGCGGCGGTTGCTTCCCGCCGAGCGGGTCAACCATTTCAAGCACTTGGTCCCCAAGCGGTGTGAGCGCTGTGCCGCGGCCCTGCCCGCCCAGCCCTCGCCGGGCGATCCCGAGCCCACCCGCTTCCAAACCATCGAACTGCCCCCGGTCATAGCCGAGGTCACCGAGTACCAGGGCCACGCCCGCACCTGCCCCTGCTGCGGCCACCGGACGCATGCGGTCATCCCGGCGGCGGTTCGCGCCCACAGTGTCGGGCCGCGGCTGACCGGCACGCTGTCCTACTTCTCCGGCTGTCACGGCCTGAGCAAGCGCGGCGTCGAGGAGATCGCCGACGCGGTCTTCGACGCCCCGATCGCCTTGGGCACGGTCTGCAACCTCGAGCAAGAAGTCGGCGCCGCCCTGGAGACGGCCCACCAGGAGGCGGTGGCGGCGGTGCGCCAGGCGGCGGTCAAGAACGCCGACGAGACCAGTTGGAAACTCGCGGGGGCGTTGTGCTGGCTGTGGGCGGCGGCCACCACCCAGGTGGTGGCCTTCGTGATCCACGCCCGCCGAAGCGCGGCGGGCCTGACGGCGATCCTGGGCCTGGAGATCCTGGGGATCCTGTGCAGCGACCGCTGGGGCCCGTACAACCGGGTGCCGCCCCAGCGGCGGCAGATCTGCTGGGCGCACCTGAAACGGGATTTCCAGAAGATCATCGACCGGGGCGGCCCCGAAGAGTGGGTCGGACGGGAGGGGCGGCGACTGGTCAGGAAGGTCTTCGCCGCGTGGCACGGGTTCCGGGACGGACAGGTCACGCGGGCACAACTGGAAGCGCGGCTGGCCCCGGTGATGCGACGGATGAACCGGGTGCTGCTGGAAGGCGCGATCCTCGGCGCCGACCCAACGGTGGTGCGGTTCTGCGAGAACGTGCTGGCGTTGGAGCCTGCGCTGTGGACGTTCGTGACGACGGAGGGAGTGGAGCCGACGAACAACCACGTGGAACGACTGCTGCGTCGGGCGGTGCTGTGGCGCAGGCGGAGTTTCGGCTGCTGGAGTGGGAACGGCTGTCGCTTCGTCGAGCGGATTCTGACCGTGGTGCAAACCCGGCGGTTGCAGGCGAAGAATGTCCTGGATTACCTGCATGAGGCTGTCCTCGCCCATCGCACCGGCCAACCCTGCCCCTCACTGCTCTCGTAGCGTTGAACGATTACCTCAGTTCTTACTGCATTGCCGTCGCCTTTTCCCCCGACGGCCGCCGGCTTGTCGTCGGCTGCAGCGATACGACCGCGCTCGTCTGGGATTTGTCGTCGGCCCGCCGCCGCGTCGCGCCGGCGGTGCCGATGACAGTCAAGGAACGCGACGCCCTGTGGGACGACCTGGCCGACGACGACGCGGCGCGGGCCTACGCGGCGGTCGATCGGCTGGCGGCGCACCCAGACGATGCGGCGGCGTTGTTGCGCGAGCGGATACGGCCGGCGGCGGGCGTCCCAGCGGATCGGTTTAAGCGCCTGCTGGCCGCGCTGGACGACGACGACTTCGACGTACGCCAGGCCGCCTCGCAACGGCTCGCGGAAATGGGAGAGGCGGCCGAACCGGCCCTGCGCAACGCCTTGGTAGAGCGAAGCCTCACCGCCGAACAGCGGAGCCGCGTCGAGAGGTTGCTTGCGTCGCGGCCAGCCGAGCCGTCGGCGGAGACGCTGCGCGGCCTCCGCGGTGTACGAGCGCTGGCTTGGGCGGGTACGCCGGAGGCGCGGGCGCTCCTGGGCAAATGGGCGGAAGGCGCCGCTGACGCGCCGCTCACGCGCGCGGCGCGAGCCGCGCTGGGCCGGTAAGAAACGCGCGGGGCAGGTTTGCAACCTGCCTCCGCGCGGCAGGTTGCAAACCTGCCCCGCCGATGGCGCCCATAGACCGTTATAGACAGATATTTCCCCTCCTTTTTGGACTGCCCAGACACCCCTTTCAAAATGGTACACTTGACATTTCTCGGCCACGTCGAAACGTCGAGGTGCGTCATGTCCCAACCTCCATCCATCCCGATCCGGCCGTGCCGACGCCGGGCCGGGGACGCAATCGACCTCATCCGCAACGCGGCCGGCGACCGCGGCCGGGCCGTTGTTGCTGCCCGTGATCGCTCTGGGCCGTCCGCCGTCCGCAGACTAGTTTTTGGCGGGTTGGCAAAAAGCCGTCATAAGCCTTACGCCGAAAGGACTTATGATCCGCCAAATGACTCGCCATTTGGCGAGTCACCGCTGCCGATGGCTGCCGGACAGCGGCCTAACGGCCGTGGGTCGTCGGCCGCGCGCCGCGCGGCGCTGCGGATCGCGCCGTCTTTCCGCTATCCTCCCCGAAGGCCGCTCGCCCGCGGAAGGTCGGGGTGCATCGTGGAATCCGAGACGAAGCAATCGCCGCGCGCCGAGTATGATCGGCGGCAGGAGGACCGCCGCAGCCGTGCGATCCGGCTGGCCTGGCGCGAACGGCTGCTCGGCAACGGCCGCTTCATGGTCTTCCTGATCGGCCTCGCCATGACGTATCCCGCGTTCGGGATGAACCTCTTCTCCGGCTGGTGGCTGCTGGCGCCGGTCGCCGTCTTTTCGGTGCTGCTGTTCCTGCATGAGAACGTGACGCGCGACCTGCGGCGGGCCGGGCAGGCGGCGGCGTTCTACCGCGACGGCCTGGCCCGCCTCGCCGGCGCCTGGAAGGGCAAGGGCCGTCAGGGACAGCGCTTCCTCGACGAAAAGCACCCCTACGCCGCCGATCTCGACCTTTTCGGATCCGGTTCATTGTTCGAGTTGCTCTGCACGGCCCGCACGCGCACCGGCGAGGAGACGCTGGCGTCGTGGCTGCTCCGGCCCGCGTCGGCCCATGAAGTCCGGGCGCGGCAAGAAGCCGTGGCCGAGCTGCGGCCGCAGCTCGACCTGCGCGAGGACCTCGCCCTGCTCGGGGCCGACGTGCCGGTTGGCGTCGATTTCGACGCGGTGGCTGCGTGGGGCGCCGCCGCGCCGCTCCTGGCGCCGCGCTGGCCGCGCTGGATCGCCCTCGTCCTCGGCGTCCTGACCGTGATCGGCGCCGCCGGCTGGGCGATCGCCGTCTTCCAACTGCTCGGCCCGGACACGCTTCCCGGAGCGTTTTTCTCGCAATTCCGGTCGTTGCCGTTCCTGGTCCTGCTGGCGGCGGAAGGGGCTTTCGCCGGGACGCTGCTGACGCGCGTGGGCAAAGTGCTCGGGGCCGTGGAGCCGCGCGGCCGCGACCTGGCGATGCTGGCCCGCGTCCTGGCCCGGCTGGAACGCGCCTCGTTCACGTCGCCGCGGCTGGGCGATCTGCGGGCGCGGCTCGACGCTGCGGACGGCGTGCCGCCGTCGCAGCGCATCGCACGGCTGGGCAACCTCATCGACCTTCTCAACTCGCGCCGCAACATGCTGTTCGCGCCGGTCGCCTACCTGCTGCTGTGGGGCACGCAGTTCGCCTACGCCTTCGAGGCCTGGCGCGCCGCCTCCGGCAAGGCCGTCGCCGACTGGCTCCGCGTCGTCGGCGAGTTCGAGGCGCTCTGCTCGCTGGCGTCCTACGCCTTCGAGAACCCCGACGACCCCTTTCCCGAGATCGCCACGGACGGCGCCTGCTGCGACGGCGAGGGGTTGGCCCACCCGCTGCTGCCCAAGTGCGTGCCCAACGATCTGCACCTTACGGGCGAATTGCGGGTATTGATTGTCAGCGGCTCGAACATGTCCGGGAAAAGCACGTTCCTGCGGACGGTCGGCGTCAACGCGGTGCTGGCACTGGCGGGGGCGCCGGTGCGCGCCCGGCGTCTGCGGCTGTCGCCGCTGGCCGTCGGCGCCACGCTGCGCATCCAGGACTCGCTCCAAGAAGGGCGCTCGCGCTTCTACGCGGAGATCCTGCGCGTGCGGCAGATCGTGGACCTGTCGCGCGGGCCGCTGCCGCTTCTATTCCTCTTGGATGAGATCTTCGCCGGCACCAACTCGCACGACCGCCGACAGGGGGCGGAGTCGGTGGTGCGCGGTCTGGTCGAGGCGGGCGCCCTCGGCCTGGTGACGACGCACGACCTGTCGCTGACGCACATCGCCGAGCAGCTGGGTCCGCGCGCGGCCAACGTCCACTTCGCCGACCATTTCGAGAACGGCGTGATGACGTTCGATTACCGGCTGCAACCGGGCGTGGTGCAGCACAGCAACGCCCTGGCCCTGATGCGAGCGGTGGGGCTGGAGGTTTGACACAGTGAGGAGTGAGGAGTGAAGAGAAGAGCCACCCTTTTTTGTCCTTTTCTCCTCACTCCTCACTCCTCACTCCTCACTTTCCTCTTGCCCGGCCGCCGCTTACGAATATCCTCATGAGAGCGAAGGCCGTCGCCCTATCGGGCCGACGGGTTTCTTCTCCCGCAATCCACGAGTGGCGTCATGAAATCTCTCCGCGTCGTCGGGACCCTGGCGGCCGCGCTGGCGCTGTGCCTGCTGACCGGCTGCCAGGGATCGGGCAAAACCAAGGTCGCTTTTGTATCCAACAATGTGGACCCGTTTTGGTCCATCGCCCGCGCCGGCGGCGACAAGGCCGCCGCCGAGAACGACGTGGAGCTGGTCTTTCGGATGCCCGACCCTGGCGACGCGGCCACCCAGAAGGAAGTCATGGACACCGTCCTCAACCAGGGCGTCAAGGCCATCGCCGTCAGCGTCACCGACCCGACCAACCAGACGCCGTACTTCAAGAACGACATCGTCCCGCACGTCCCGCTGCTCACCCAGGACAACGACGCGCCGGATTCGGGCCGCGTTTGCTACATCGGCACGGACAACTACGAGGCAGGGCGGGCCGCCGGAAGGCTCGTCAAAGACGCCATGCCCAATGGCGGCGTCATCGCCGTCTTCGTCGGCAACCTGTCCGCGCTCAACGCCATCCAGCGGCGGCAAGGCCTGCTGGACCTGCTGGCCGGCAAGAAGGACGCGACCGGCGAGAAGGTGACGGTGGACGGCAAGGAATACCTGAAGTTCGGCGACTACCGGCTGTACAACGCCCCGGCCTATCTCGACATGCCCACGAAGGAGACCCAGTGCCTGGAAAACGCCAACCTCGCTCTGACCAGTCTCCAAAAGGAAAAGGACGTCTGTCTTATCGGCCTTTGGGCCTATGAGCCGCCGCAGCTGCTGACGGCGGCGGGGAAAGACTCCCATGTCAAGATCGTCGGCTTCGACGAGGCCCCCGGCACCCTGGACGGCGTGGCCGACGGCCGCATCTACGGGACCATCGTGCAGAACCCCTACCAGTTCGGCTACAAGTCGGTGAAGATCATGGCCGACCTCGCCAAGGGGGAGGACAAGCAAAAGGCCGTCGAGAGCGTGAAGGGGGACGACGTCGATATCGTGGGCGATCAGGTCCTGCAGAAGTTCCGCATCGTGACGAAGGACGGCCATAAGGACTACGACGACACCGTCCACGGCGTCAAAACGACCATCCCCGTCAAGGAATTCCGCGACGACTTGAGCAAGATGCTGGGGAAGCCGTGGTAAGTGCGGCGAGCGGGGGGCGTCAGCCCCCTGATGCGCGATTCCGTCACCGAACCCGTCATCAGGGGACTGACGCCCCCCGCTCGCCCAGGCCCTCCGCCGATGGGACGCCGTGAATCCTGTTGTTCCTCTCCTTGAAGTCCGCAATGTCCGCAAATCGTTCCCGGGCGTTCGCGCGCTGGACGGCGTGTCGCTGCGCGTGGCCCCCGGCGAAACCGTTGCGGTGGTCGGCGAGAACGGGGCCGGCAAGTCCACGCTTATGAAGATCGTCGCCGGCCTGTACCGGCCCGACGACGGCGAGATCCTCATCGACGGAGCGCCGGTCCACCCCTCCGGCGCGGCCGACGCCCTGCGCCTCGGCGTCGTGCTGATCCACCAGGAGCTGAACCTCGCCGAGAACCTGAGCGTCTCGGCCAACCTGTTCCTGGGCCGCGAGGAGGTGTTCGGCGGCCCGCTCGGCTGGCTGGACCGCCGGCGCATGACGGCCGAGAGCAAAGCCCTGCTCGACCGCGTCGGGCTGAACGTCCCCCCGGACCACGTCGTCGGCGATCTGCCGCCCGGCCAGCGGCAGATGGTGGAAATCGCCCGCGCCCTCGGCCAGGACGCCCGCCTCATCATCATGGACGAGCCGACGTCCAGCCTGACCCAGCGCGAGACCGATCGCCTTTTCGAGGTCATTGACGATCTGCATCGGCATCATATCGCCGTCCTGTACATCTCGCACCGGCTGGCGGAGGTGCAGCGGGTGGCGGATCGCGTCGTCGTCCTGCGGGACGGCCGCAACGCCGGCGACCTGGCGCGGGAGGAGATCGGCCGCGAGGCAATGGTGCGGCTGATGGTGGGCCGCGACCTGACTCAGTTCTACCCGCGGCGGCACGCCGCGGCGGCGGGGCCGGTGCGGTTGGAGGTGCGGGGCGTCACGTTCGCCGGCGGCCCGGCCCGGCCGATTTCGTTCGTGCTGCACGGCGGCGAGGTCGTGGGCATGGCCGGGCTGGTCGGGGCCGGGCGCACGGAGCTGGCCGAGGCGCTGTTCGGCCTGCGGCGGCTGACGGCCGGAGAGGTGCTGCTCGACGGCCGGCCGCTCCGCGTTCACAGCCCCCGCCAGGCGATCGCCGCCGGTCTCCTGCTGGCGCCGGAAGACCGCCGCCGGCACGGGCTGGTCCTGAGCCATACCGTGCAACGCAATCTCGCCCTGCCGAACCTCGAACGCCTGAGCGTATTGGGCTGGGTGCTGCCGGGCCGCGAGGCGGACCTGACGCGCGACCTCATGGGCCGGCTGCGCGTGCGGGCCTCGGGGCCGGATCAGGTCGTCGGCCAGCTGTCGGGCGGCAACCAGCAGAAGGTGGTGCTGGGCAAGTGGCTGGCCCGGCTGCCGCCCGTGCTGATCCTGGACGAGCCGACGCGCGGCGTGGACGTCGGCGCCCGCAGCGAGATCTACGCCCTGATGGACGAGCTGGCGGCCGCCGGCGTGGCGATCCTCATGATCTCCAGCGACCTGGAGGAGGTGCTGGGCATGAGCGACCGCGTCCTGGTGCTGCACGAGGGGCGGTTGGCCGGCGAGCTGCCGCGATCGGCGCTGACTCAGGAAGCGGTCATGCACCTGGCGACCGGCGGCGATGACGCCGAGCCGATCGCGTCCGCGCGCCCGGCCGACGCCATTCCCAATCCCGGAGGCAAGGCATGAATCGGCTGATGACCCTTCCCGTCGCGGGATGGCGTCGCCTGGCGTCCGGCTCGGCGCTGACCCGGCTGCTCGGCGTGGCCTTGATGGTGCTCCTCCTCTACGTCGCCCTGATGCTGATGGATGAGAACGCCCGCTCCCTCCGCAACCAGCAGACCATTGCCGGCCGGCTGGGCTTTTACGGCGTCATCACGCTGGGGGCCGGCGTCCTCATCATTTCCGGCGGCATCGACCTGTCGATCGGCTCCGTGATCGGCCTGGGCGCCGTCGGCTTCTCGCTGCTGCTGCGGCAACAGGTCGCGCCGGAAATCGCCGCCCTGGTCGTGATCGCCGGCGGCGCGGCGATCGGCCTGTTCCACGGCCTGCTGGTGACGAAGCTGAAACTGCAGCCTTTCCTGGTGACGTTGTGCGGCCTGTTCATCTACCGCGGACTGGCCCGCGGGCTGTCGGGCGAGAACGTCGGCCTGACCGTGAACGGCGCCCCGCCGGCGTTCCAGGAACACATTGAGACCGTGCGAACCTGGACGACGGTGGGAACGCCGTTCGGCGTGCCGCAGGAGCTGATCGTGATGCTCCTCATCGCGTTGCTGCTGGGCCTGTTCCTGCACGGCACCCGGTACGGCCGCTACCTGTACGCGCTCGGCGCCAACGAGGAGGCGGCGCGCTACGCGGGCGTCCCGGTCGATAACTACAAGATCCTGTCCTACGTGATCTGCTCGACGCTGGCCGGTCTGGCGAGCGTACTCTACATCCTGGAGGCGCGGACGGCGACGGCGTCGAGCGCCGGCTCGCTGATGGAGCTGTACGCCATCACCGGGGCGGTGCTGGGCGGGTGCAGCCTTCGCGGCGGCGAAGGGTCCGTGGTGGGCATGGTTCTGGGGACGGCGGTGCTGCCGCTGCTGCGTCAGCTGGTCATCTTCGGCGGTTTCAGCACGGAGATCGAATACGCCGTGATCGGAGTGGCCCTGCTGCTGGGCACGATCATCGACCAGCTGCTGAAGCGGCGCGGCGGAGGGCGGGGGTAGCTTGCCGAGCCGCGACCGCGAGGGAGCGGTTTTGGCGAAGATCGCTCCCTCACGGTCGCGGCTCGGTTGGGGTTTGCCGGATCACGGTTGACAGCCGAACGACGGCCGGGCTATAACCTGTGTCGCCCGGCGCCCCACCTGCCGCCGCCGTCACGGATGACGGCGCCATGCGAAGCGAACCACCGGCGCCGCCCAAGGGGATGGACCCCCGTTGCCTGCACCCAACGCTTCCGCACCTGATCCCTCCCCTGATCGCCGCCGGCGTTACCTCGCCGTCGTCCGCGGCGAGGCCCGCGGTTTCGGCCCCGCGCTGCAACGCCTTGGCCTGTCCGCCGCCAGCATCCCCTACGGCATCGCCGTTCGCCTGCGCAACCTCGGCTACGACCGCGGCTGGGGCCGCACGCACCGCGTCGCGGCGCCGGTCGTCAGCGTCGGCAATCTCACCGTCGGCGGCACCGGCAAGACGCCGTTCGTTGAACACGTGGCCGGCTTCTACCGCCGCCGCGACGTGCGCGTGGCCGTCCTCAGCCGCGGCTATGGGGCGGATAGTGGGCCGAACGACGAGGCGCTGGTCCTGGAAGAGAACCTGCCCGACGTGCCGCATTTGCAAGGCAAGGACCGCGTGGCGCTGGCCCAGGCCGCCATTGAAGAGCTGGAAAGTGAATTGCTCGTGCTGGACGACGGGTTCCAGCACCGGCGGCTCTTCCGCGACCTTGACCTTGTGCTGATCGACGCGACGCAGCCGTGGGGCCACGGCCGGCTGCTGCCGCGCGGCCTGCTGCGCGAGCCGAGGACCGGCCTGCGGCGGGCGCATCTGGTCGCGCTGACGCGCTGCGATCAGGTCGGCGAGGCGGACAAGGCCCGGCTGCGTCAGGAAGTCCACGGGCTGGCGCCCGGCGTGCCGGTGATCGAGACGACGCACCGGCCGGTCGGTCTGGTCAACGCCGACGGCGACACGGCGCCGCTGGAGGCGCTGCGCGGCCGGCCGGCGGCCGCGTTCTGCGGCGTCGGCAACCCGGAGTCGTTCCGCCGCACGCTGACCGACTGCGGCGCCGACGTGCGGGACTTCCGCGTCTACCCGGACCACCACGCCTACACGCGGGCCGACGTGGACGAGCTGCGCGGCTGGGCGCGGAGACTGCCGGAAGACTGTCACGTCGTTGTCACTCAAAAGGACCTGGTGAAGCTCCGCCTTTCCCGCCTGGACGACCGGCCGCTGTGGTCGCTGCGCGTGCGGCTGCACGTCGAGGCCGGGGCGGACGAGCTGGAGCGGCGGCTGGAAGCGGCCCTGGGGGGAAGACGATGAGACCGCTGGACCTGAACGGTTTGACGACCTACGAGCTGCGCTCGCGGCCGTCCAAAGTGTTCGTCGAGGACCTGGGCCGGCCGGCCGCCGCGTCCACGGCCGCCGCCGTCGGCGACTGGCTCGACGGCCTGCCTCGCCAGCTGGCGGCGAACGACCTCCGGAAAGTGCGCGATCACCTTTGCCGCGCCCGCGACGAGAACCGCACCGTCGTCGCCGCGCTCGGCGGCCACGTCATCAAGACCGGCTGCGGTCCCTACCTGATCGACTGGATTCACCAGGGTTTGCTCAAGGCGGTGGCGCTGAACGGGGCCGCGGCCATCCACGACTTCGAGCTGGCCCTGGCCGGCAAGACGAGCGAGGACGTCGGGCGCAGCTCAAGGCCGGGCTGTTCGGCATGGCCCGCGAGACGGCCGACGCCTTCGCCGTGGCGGCCCACGCCGGGGCGGTCAAGGAAACGGGCCTCGGCGCCGCGCTCGGCGACTACATTGCGGAGAGCCAGTGTCCGTTTGCCGAGATCAGTCTGGTCCATGCCGCCCGCAAAGCCGGCGTCCCCTGCACCGTCCACGTCGCGCTGGGGGCCGACATCGTCCACATGCACCCGCACGTTTCCGGGGCGGCGCTGGGCGAGTCGTCGCTGATCGACTTCCGCCGGCTGTGCGCCGTGGTGACCACCTTGGCGCACGGCGTCTGGCTGAACCTCGGCAGTGCGGTCATGCTGCCGGAAGTCTTCCTCAAGGCGGTGAGCGTGGCCCACAACTTCGGCCACAGCCTGGACGGCCTGGTCGCGGTCAACGTGGACAAGGAGTCGCGCTACCGCAGCACCGTCAACGTGCTGAGCCGGCCGGCGTCGGAGGGGCTGGAACTGACGGGGCACCACGAAATCCTGCTGCCGCTGCTGCACGCGGCCGTCGCGGCCCGCGCCGCCGTCCCCGCCGCGTTGCCGGCCGCGCGGGCGGCGTAGATTCCGAGGACGACGCTTCCGAGCCGCGACCGTAAGAGCAAATTGCATCAAGCGACGTAAGTCTGTTTTCTCAATTGCATTCGGAGGGCGTTAAAGATCAGTTTGGCCTGGACCCAGCGGTGGACGCGGCGGTACGTCCGCACCCACGCCGGCAACGGCGCCAAGCCGCCGCCGAAGCTGGTCAGGTTCCCGAAGTAGCGTTCGATCGCCTGCCGCCCTTTCAGCAGGCCGCGCCCGAACGCGGGGAACGGGCTGTCCAGGATTTCCAGGCCGCGCAACCGGCCCGGGCTGTGCCGGTGGTGGCCCAGACCTTTGGCATTCTTGTAGCGTCGGGGCGTCACCAACTGGAGGTCCCCCTTGGCCCCACAGGCGTCGTGCAGTTGATTGTCGTCGAAGGCGGCGTCGCCCACCACGTAGCCTTGGATCTCGGCCTGCCGGATCATCCGCCGGGCCATGACGCGTTCGTCCTTGTTCATCGGGGCCAGACGCCAGAGGGGCAGCGAGCCGTCGCAGCCGACCAGGGCGTGCAGCTTGTAGCCCTTGGCCTTGCCGGCGGCGGCCCTGCCGTAGCCGGCCTGGCGGTCGCCGGAGGCGCCGCCGATGGGCAGGCCCTTGCCATCGACCAGCCAGAGCAACGGCGGGTCGCCTTGCGGGTCCAGAACGTCTCGCGCCAGATGTCCCAACAGGTCCAGAACCGAGGGGCTGCGGAGCCGACGCGACATCACCGAGGGCGAGGGGAGTGGCTTCTTGCGGGCGTGCAACGGCCAGTTCCTCTTGTCACAAGCCCAGCAGGTGGGGCGGTCGTGCAGGGCGGCCCAGTAGAAGACCCGGACGATGTCCCGGTCCTGGAAGGTACAGTGGGGGCGGAAAGGCGTTGACAGCCGCCCCAGCTGCCGCTCGAAGGAGAGCCAGAGTTCGTGTTCCATGAAACAACCTCCGACGGGTTACGTCAAAGGTTATTATGAACGCCAACTCCTTCTCCTGACAAGCCTTGCAGCCGCGCCTGCAATTTGCTCGTAAGGGAGCGGGGGAGAATACCGCTCCCTTACGGTCGCGGCTCGGGCATCGCTCCCGGATAGAGGAGGTCGTCTATGTCCGCCGATCTGATCGAGCTGGTGCAGAACCTCGGCCAGCCGCGCGTGCTGGTCGTCGGCGACCTGATGCTCGACCGCTACGTTTGGGGCGACGCCGAACGCATCAGTCAGGAGGCGCCGGTGATTCTGCTGCGCGCCGACCGCCGCGAGGAGCGACTCGGCGGGGCCAGCAGCGTGGCGACGCTGCTCCGCGCCCTCGGGGCGAAACCGGCGCTGGCCGGCGTCGTCGGCGCCGACGCGGACGGCGGCCGCGTTCGCCGGATGCTGCTTGACCAGGGCATTGGCGACGAGGCCGTCCTCACCGACTCGGGGCGGCCCAGCACGGTCAAGGAGCGCTACATCGGCCGGGCGCAGCACCGCCACCCGCAGCAGATGATCCGCGTCGATTACGAGGAGCGCAAGCCGCTGGGGCCGGCGCTGGAGCGTGAGATGCTCCAGGTGATCGGCCGGCAGATGCGCCAGACCGACGTGGTGCTCATCAGCGATTACGACAAGGGCGCCTGCACCCCGACGCTGTTGGCCTCGGTCATCGCGGCGGCACGGGCCTGCGGCGTCAAGGTCCTCGCCGACCCGGTGCGCGGCGGCGACTACCGCAAGTATCACGGCTGCTCCGCCGTCACGCCGAACCGCCTGGAAGCCGGCCTCGCCACGGGCCGCGTGCTGAACGATTCGGTCGCCGCCCTGCAAGGCGCGGCCGAGCTGCGCGAACGGCTCGACCTGGAGGCGGCCGTCGTCACGCTCGACAAGGAAGGCATGGCCCTGGCCCACGCCGACGGCCGGCGCGCCGTCTTCCCGACGCGGCCGCGGCAGGTCTACGACATCACGGGGGCCGGCGACATGGTGATGGCCGTTCTCGGCATGGCCCTGGCCGCCGGCGCCGACTACGACCCGGCCATCCGCCTCGCCAACGTCGCCGGCGGATTGGAGGTCGAAAAAGTCGGCGTCGCCGTCGTGACGCGCGAGGAGATCATCGGCGACCTGCTCCGCGGCGGCGAGCGCGGTGAACGGGGATGGGACAAGGTGCGTGTGCGGGAGGCGCTGGTCCGCGAGGTCGAGCGCGTCGGCGCTGGGGCAGCGCGTCGCCTTCACCAACGGCTGTTTCGACGTGTTGCACGCCGGCCACGTCCAGTATTTGCAGGAGGCGCGGCGCAGGCGGATTGTCTCGTGGTGGGGCTGAACGGCGACGCCGGCGTGCGGGCGCTGAAGGGTCCGGGCCGGCCGGTCAACGCCGTGGAGTCGCGGGCGCTGGTCCTGGCCGGGCTGGAGGCGGTGGACTACCTGACCGTTTTCGAGGAAGCGACGCCGCTGGAGCTGATCCAGGCCGTGCGGCCGGACGTGCTGGTCAAGGGGGCCGACTACCGCCGCGAGGACGTAGTCGGTGCGGATTTCGTGGAGTCCTACGGCGGTCGCGTCCATCTCGCCGGGCTGCGCGAGGGGCACTCGACGACGCGGCTGCTGCAGCGACTGGGCGCGGCCTAGCGTTTAGCCGCGGTTCGCAGAACCGCGCCTCGGCGAAGCGCGGTTCTGCGAACCGCGGCTAAACGTCCAACCAATGGGTTTCCTCATGAACATCGCCGTCTTCCTGCCCAACTGGATCGGCGACGCGGTGATGGCCACGCCGGCCGTCCGCGCCCTCCGCGAGCATCACCCCGGCGCCCGCCTCTTCGCCGTGCTGCGGCCCAACGTCGCCGGCGTTTTCGGCGGCTGCGACTGGTTCGACGGCGCCGTCTTCCTCCGCGGCAAGTCGTGGCAGGACGGCACGGCTTCAGCGGCTTTCAAGCTCCGCAAAATCGGTGTGGACCTGGCCGTCCTCTTCCCGAACTCGTTCCGCGCCGCCCTCGCGGCCTGGCTCGGCGGCTGCAAGCGCCGCGTCGGCTACGCCCGCGGCGGCCGCTCCGCCCTCCTCACCGACGCCCTGCCGCCCGTCCGCGACGCCGCCGGCAAGCGCACGCCCAGCCCGGTCCTCGACGCCTACAACCTCCTCGCCGTCCGAGCCGGCTGCCCCGACCCCGGACGCAAGATGACGCTGTTCACGACGCCGGCCGACGAGGCCGACGCCGACGCCGTGTGGAAAAACGCGGGCTTATTGCGGTATCGGGAGGTCATTTGTCTGAATCCCGGCGCCGCGTTCGGGGCGGCCAAGCACTGGCCGGTCGAACATTTCGCCGCCCTGGCCCGCGACCTGGCCGAGCGGCGCGGGGCCGGCGTGCTGGTGCTGTGCGGCCCGGCCGAGCGGCCGCTGTCGCAGGAGATCGCGGCGCAGGCGCGTCACCCCGCCGTCCATGCGCTGGGCGACCAGGCCACGCCGGTGCGACCGGACGGGCCGCCGCTGTCGCTGGGGCTGACCAAGGCGTGCGTCCGCCGGGCCGACCTGCTCGTCACCACCGACAGCGGGCCGCGCCACTTCGCCGCCGCCTTCGACCGGCCGGTCGTCACGCTGTTCGGACCGACCTTCATCGCCTGGACCGAGACGCACCACCCGCGAGCGGTCCACCTGCAAAAGAAGGTGGAGTGCGGCCCGTGCCAGCGGCGCGTCTGCCCGCTGGACCACCGCTGCATGAAACAGCTGCTCCCCGCCGAGGTGCTGACGGCGGCGGAAGGGCTGCTGCGGCTCGGGAAGTCCGCGTAACGAGAGAGCCGTGATGCCGACGACTTCCACCCCGATCCTCCTGGCGGCCGGCCTCGTCCTCGGCCTGGCCGGTCTGCTGTGGGGCGCGGCGCCCACCGTCGCGGGCGGGCCTTCGTGGAAGTCGCCCCGCGCTGGCGCGCCTTCCTGCGCCGCCAGGGCTTCACCGAACCCCACCATTTCCTCGGCCTCTCCGCCGTCGTCGTCAGCGGCCATCCCGGTCGAAGCGTCGCCCGCGTCGCCCTGAGCGACGGCGACATCGCCATAAACGTTTTTTTGAAGCGGGAATATCGCGTATCCTGGATCGTGCGCGTGCGCGGCTGGGCGGCCGGCTTCGGCTTGGTTTCGCGGTCGCTGCGCGAGGCCCGCATTCTGGAGGCGCTGGGCCGCGAGGGCGTCGGCTGTCCGGAGTGGCTGGCCGCCGGCGAGGACGAGCGCGGCCGGGCATTCCTCCTCGTCCGTGAGACGCCTGGAGCGACCGACCTGCGCGCCTGGCTGGGCCGGGAGACGGACGCGGGGGCGCGGCTGCGGCTGGCGCGGTCGCTCGGGGCGGCCCTGGCCGGGATGCACGCGGCGGGGTTCACCCACCCGGACCTCTATTCCAAGCACGTCCTGGTCGGGCCCGACGGCGAATCCGTTCAGTTCCTGGACTGGCAGCGCTCACGGCGGCGTCTCGCGGTGGATGCACCGCGGCGCGCCCGCGACCTGGCGGCGCTGCACGCGACCCTGGCGAATGACCTGGCCCGGCCGCGGGAGCGGTTGGCGTGTCTCCGGGCGTACGCGGCCGGCAGGGCGCCGCGGCGCGAATTGTTGCGGTTGATCCTTCAGCACGCCCGCCGGATGCTGGGCCGACGGCACATCCGCGAGAAACGGCAGCCGCCGCTGGCCGGAGGGATTCAGGAGTGGACGACGCTGGAGGGCGGGGCGCTATGCGTGACGCCGGCGCTGGCCGCCGCCTGGCCGGGGCGTCCGCCAGAGTGGCTGACGCTGGACCGCCAGCCGTTGGCGCCGGGGCAGGCGCTGATGCGCCGCTGGTTGACGACCGCCGGGGGGCGCCGGCCCTGTTGGTCCGCCGCCGCCGCTCCACCCTGGCCGACTTGTGGCGCTGGCTGTGCGGCCAGCCGCCGGCCGATCCGGAGCAGCGGCAGGCGGAATTGCTGCTGCGCCTGCAACGGCACGCCGTCGAGGCGCCCCGCGTGCTGGCGATGGGCCGCCGCGCCGCTCGGGGAAGCGTGGAGTCGTTCGTCCTGACGCAGCCGCCGGCGGGTGCGGTACATCTGACGGCGTGGCTGGCGCGGCGGCCGGCCTCGGCCTCCCGGCGCCGCGTGCTGGCCGAGGCGGGCGCCGTGCTGCACCAGCTCCACGCCGCCGCCTGCTTCCTCAAGGGAAACCACCCGGCCGACGCGCTGGCGGTGCGGCATACGTCCGGCAGCCGGCCCGCGGTCCTGCTGGCCGAGGTGGAGCGCGTTCAGGCGCTGCGCCGGCCGCACCCCGGCCGGGCGCGGCGCGACGTGGCCGCCGTCGAGCAAGCCCTGACCGGCGCGGGCTGCGGTGCGGCCGACCGCCGACGTTTCCTGGTCGGCTATCGCCGGCCCGCCCCGGGGGACGCGACGGGCGCCTCTCCCCTGCCCCGTTGGCCAGGCTATCGCACGGCCGACGCCCCTCCGCTGCAAGGAGACTCCGAAATGTCCGTGTCGCCTGTGGCGGCGGCCGACGCGCCGGCCGAAGCCGGGCCGACCCCCGCCGAGTCGTTCTGGTCGCGGCTGTGGCGCGGCGCCCGGCGCTTGCGCCAGCAGCCCGACTGGCCGCGCTTCGCCGGCCCCGACTGGCCCGACCGCGTCATGGACGTGGCCGTCGCCGACCGTTTCCACGCCAAGCAGGGCCGCACCACCTGCCGCTGGGTCCTCCGCGCCGACGGGCCGGGGCCGGGCCGGCTGGCCGTCTATCTCAAGCGCCACTCCGCCGCGCCGTGGTGGGACCGGCTGCTGGCGACGCTGTGGCCCGGCGGCGGCTGGTCGCCCGCCTTCAAGGAGTGGGAACATCTGGAATGGGCGCGCAGCGTCGGCGTGCCCGTCCCGCGCACCGTCGCCGCCGCCGAGTTCATCGGCCCGGCGGGCCGACTGCGCAGCTTCCTCGCCGTCGAGGAGCTGTACGACATGCTGCCGCTGAGCGAGGCCGTGCCCCTGGCCGCCTCGCGGCTCGCCCCGGGCGACTTCCGCCGCTGGAAGCGCGGACTGATCGCCGAGGTGGCCCGCCTCACGCGCCTGCTCCACGACCGCCGCCGCTTCCACAAGGACCTCTATCTCTGCCACTTCTTCATCCACCGCGCCGACGTCGCCCAGCCCGACCCGGCGTGGCGCGGCCGGGTCTCCCTGATCGACCTGCACCGCCTCGGCCGGCACGCTTGGACGTGGCTGTGGTGGCGGATGAAAGACCTCGCTCAACTGCTTTATTCGACGGAGGTGCCGGGGATCGGCGCCCGCGACCGCCTGTTCTTTTGGCGGAGCTACCGCGGGCCGGGGCCGCGGCGGCTGACCGACCGCTGGCTGGTGCGGCTGGTGCTGTTCAAGTGGGGGCGCTACCGGCGCCACAACACGCGCCGGAAGGCGCGCGAGGCCTTGCGGAATGACGATCGCAACAAGGCGAACGCCGCGCCGGGAGGCGACACGCCATGAACATCGCATTCTGCTACGACAGCGTTCTGCCCAGCCGCGGCGGCTGCGAGACCTACATCGCCAGCCTCGCGCGCCGCCTGGCCCTGGACGGGCATGAGATCCACGTGTACGCTCGCCGCTGGGACGCCTCCGCGCTGCCGGCCGGCACGCACTACCACCGGATCATCCTGCCGTCGTGCCCACGCTTCCTGCGGCCGTGGTTCTTCGCCGCCGCCTGCCGCCGCGAGCTGGCCGCCGGCGGGCGCCAGGTGGCCGTCGGCTTCGACAAGCTGCCCGGCCTGGACGTCTTCTATCCCCAGGGGGGCCTCGGCGCCGCCACGGCGGAACACAACCTCCTCAAGTACCGCAGTCGCCTGCTGCGCCAGGTCCTGCGAGTCTGCAAGGTGTTCGACCCCGCCCACCTGTCGTTTTTGATGATGGAGCGGCGCCAGTACCTGGCGCGGCCGCGGCCGCTGATCGTCGCCATTAGCGAGATGGTTCGTACCCATTTCCAGCGCTACTTAGGCCTCGACGCCGGCGACCTTCGGCTGGTGCGGCTGGCGACCGACCCCGAGCGGTTCGAGGCGCGCGACCGGCCGCGGCGCCGCATCGAGGGGCGCGAGAAGTGGGGGGCGACGCCCAACGACGTCGTCGCCCTGTTCGCGGGCATGAACTACCGTCTCAAGGGGCTGGAACCGCTGCTTCATGCGGTGCGGCGCGTGCCGCACGACCGGCCGTTCGTGCTGCTGGTGGTCGGCAGCCCCAGAACGGCGGAGTGGGAGCGCCTGGCCAGCCGGCTGGGCGTCGCCGACCGCGTGCGCTTCGGCGGCTACTGCAGCGACATGCGCAACGCCTACTTCGCGGCCGACTTCTTCGTCCACCCGACCTTCTACGACCCCTGCTCTAATGTGGTGCTGGAAGCGATGGCGTGCGGTCTGCCGGTCGTCACGTCGCGCTACAACGGCGCCTGCGAATTGCTCCACCCGCCGCAGGAGGGCTACGTCATCGACGACCCACACGACCACGAGCGATTGGCGGCGTGCCTGACGGAGCTGCTCGACCCGGCCCGGCGCTCGGCCTGCGCCAGGCGGCGCGGCGCACGGCGGCCCAGTGGACCTTCGAGCATCACTACCGGCAGATGCTGGCAGTCTTCGCCGAAGCAGCGGCCCGCAAGCAGGCGGCGTAAATAAACCACGGAATACACGGAAAAAAGACGTGAAAGGCGCGAATAGCCGTTTTGTCCTTTGTCATTTTTCCGTGTGTTCCGTGGTTTACTTGTCTTATCCGATCATGATGACGCCGCCCGACTCCGTCAGCATCGCCGAGCCGCTGATCGTCGTCATCAGGCCCGACACCTGCGTCTGAACCTGCCCGGTGATCGTGATCATCATCCCCTGGATCGTCACGCCCGTCGGGTCGAGCTTGATGCTGCTCTGGCCGACCGTCAGCGTGATCGACTGCATCGCCTCCGTCGTGCTGGCGCCCAGGTCCAGCTTCGTGGACTGGTTGCCCATCTTGATGTTCAGCGCCTCGTTGCCCATCGAAATCTCCACCGTGCGATTGCCCTTCTTGACGGTGATCTTCTCGTCGCCCTCCTCCACGGTTTCCGTCCGGTTGTTTTTGATCATGGTGGTCTCGTCGTGGTCCACTTCCTTGATGCGGTCGTGGCCGACCCAGTGGGCCTCGTCGTTCTCCACCGCGATTTTCTGGTCCTTCTCGGCCCGGATGTACAGCAGCTCTTCGCCCTTTTTGTCCTCGAAACAGATCTCGTTAAAGTTCTGATCGCTCCCCTTGAGGCTGCTGCGCGACTTGACGCCGCTCTGCGTCTTGTTGTCCGGCAGCTTGTACGGCGGCATCATCTGGGCGTTGTATACCGAGCCGACGGCGATCGGCCGGTCGGGGTCGCCCTCCTCGAAGGCGACGACGACCTCCTGGCCGACGCGCGGGATGTGGACCACGCCCCATTGCTGTCCCGCCCACGCCGTCGCCACGCGCACCCAGCAGGAGCTGTCGGCGTCGCCTTTTCCCTGGCGGTCCCAGTGGAATTGCACCTTAATGCGGCCGTATTTGTCCGTGAAAATTTCCTCACCCGACGGGCCGACCACCACGGCCGTCTGCGTGCCGTGGACGACCGGCCGCGGCGTCTCGCGCGGCGGCCGGAACGGCGCCTCCAGCGGCAGGCAGCGGAAGCGGTTCTCGTAGTTGAACGCGGACTCCTCGCCGGATCGATAGCCGCCCGGCATCCGGGCGTCGTGGTCCACGGCCAGGACGACGTACGACCCCTTGGCGTTGAAATGTCTCTGAAGGCTGAATTTGTAACCGCTCGTCAGCTGCCGGCACTTCGACGCCCCCTCGACCACGAGGCCCGCCGCCGTCTCCTCCTGCATCAGCGTCGTTACCAGCCGCGCCCCGGCCGGGCTGATTCCGCTCAGGCCGGAGGCGTCGTCGCCGCCGCCCTTGTCCACGCCGTCGAAGCGCTTGGCGTAACCGCCCGGCCAGTCGTACAGCTCCAGGTTCTGGTTGCCGCCCACCGCCAGCTTGTGCGTCACTTCACCCACCTTAACGGAGTCCACAACGAGCTTGCTCGTTTCCAGGTGCTTGTGCGGCAGCTCGAAACAGTGGTCCCACAGCGTCACCTTGCCGGAGCGCAGCTCCTGCTCCTTGCGCCACTGGAAGATGCGGTCCTCCGGTCGTGTGCCGCCCAGTGCGGCGTCGTAAATCAGCGCACTGGCCGCGGGCATGTCGAGGTGGCTCTGCGGCGTGTTGGCGACCACCATCTGACAGCCGCCGGAGGTGTGCTTGAAGAAGTAGAAAAAACCCTCCTCCTCGCACAGCCGGCTGAAGAACTGAAAGTCCGTCTCGCGGTACTGCACCAAAAAGTCGCGCGGCTCGAACTGCCCTTGCAGCTCGAAGGACACGTCGATCCCGTCCAGCACTTTTTTCAGCACCTCCGGCACGCTCACATGCTGGAATATCCGGCTCTGGGTCCTCCGCGTAAACAGCCACGCCGGCGGTACGATTTCCAGTTGGTAGGCGGTGAAAACCAGATCGCGCTCACCCTGGGCGACGCGGCGGACCAGGCCGCTGAAATAGCGCTGCGTCTTGTTGTCGGCCAATATGATCGCGGCTGAAACCTTCTGGCCGAGCAGCTTGTCGAACGGAACCTCCGTCTTGTTTTCCGCCAGCACGTCGAGGCGGAAGTGGAAGAGCTGCGACACGGCCTCGGCGCCGTTTATCCCAACCAAGAGCAAGATATCCTTGCCCAACGGCGTAGTAATGCTGAGCGGCCGGCCGTCCTGCGTGTACGTCGGCATAAATGTCTCCGGCAATAGGACGAAGCGAACACGACGCACGGTCGTGGTACGATTGTATGCGGCCGACGGGCGCCCGGCGGACGCGGCGGGCTGTCCGGGCCGGGCGCGAAATCGGGATTCTGTTGAGAGGGGCGCGGCGAGCGGCGCGGCGGCCCTCCCTTGCGTTATGCGCGGGGCCGGAGTACAAACGAGTCTCAGGCGGCCTATCCCCTTCCCTTCTTTCCAGCGAGAGCGCCATGCCCAACAACAACCCGCGGCCGCCGAAACGGTCCTGGCGCGGCGAACGCGCCGCCTCCGCCCGTCCCTCGGTCGGCCAACCGGCCTGGAAGGCCGAACGGAAGGCCGCACCCGGCCTGCGCGTGTCGCGCGGCGTGAAGATCGGCGCCGTGCTGGGGCTGTTCCTCCTCGTGGCTGCCGGCGCCGTGGCCGTCTACTTGTGGCCGCGGCCGCCCGACCCGTTCCGCCTCGTGCTGGTCGGCGCCGGCTACGACCAGGACCTGGCCGTGCCGTCCAACGCCCTCGGCCGACGCGGACTCGACGGTCTGGAGCAGTGGGCCAAGGACTACAACGACAAGCCGTTCGGCCGCGAGAAGGGCAAGAACGTCGAGGTGAAGCGCCAGGTCATCGAGGAAAACAACGATCCCGTCGGCGAGGCGGTCGCCAACACCAACGCCCCCACGGTCGTCGTTTTTCTGACCGGCGACGGCGGCGGCGACGAGCAGGGCGCCTACATCCTGCCCGAGAACGCCGGGCCGCGCGGCCTCGACGCCGCCTACCGCATCGACAAGGCGCTCGACGCCTTCAAACGGCTGGACGCCAAGACGCGCAAGCTGCTCCTCCTCGACGCCACTTCCAACGGGCCGGACTGGGCCATGCGCGAGCTGCACAACGACTTCGTCCGCTCCGTCAAGAAGCTGGAGCCGCGCATCAAGGAGATCCCGAATTGCGTCGTTCTGTGCGCCAGCGACGAGGGCCAGCAGTCGTGGGGATCGGAGGAGTTCGGCCAGACCGCCTTCGCCCATTTCGCGATCGAGGGGCTGAAAGGCGCGGCCGACAAACCCCTGGACGGCGAGAACCTGGCGGACTGCAACGTCAACGACGGCCGCATCACGGCCCTGGAGCTGGCGCGCTACGTCCAGTTCCAGGTGGAACGCTGGGCGCGGCGCAACCGCGGCGCCGACCAGAAGCCGCTGCTGCTGGGAGACGAGAAGGTCGCGGCCGACATGGAGCTGGGCGGCGCCGACGCCGACTACAAGGAGCCGGGCGCCTCGGCCCTCGCCGACTGGTCGCCGCCGGGCGAGCTGCTCCAGGCGTGGAAGGACCACGACGAGCTGGCGAAAGGCGCGCCGCCGCCGGCCGCCTATACGCCGGCGCCGTGGCGCGAGTACGAGGCCGCCCTGCTGCGCTACGAGCAGCTGCTCCGCACCGACCCGGCCGGGACCGCGGCCTCCGTCCTGCGCCAGCGGATCGACAAGCTGCACGACCAGATCGCCGCGGCCCGCCGGCTGGACCGCGATTCGATGGCCGGATCGCTGGCCGCGCCGGCGGTGTTCGGCTGGTCCCCGCCGCCGGAAGCCTTCGCTCCGCTCAAGACCGATTTCGACCGGCTTTGGCGCGATAAGACGGCGACGGCGGATCAGTTCAAGGGGCTGCTTGCGGACGCTCCGAAGCTGCCCGACGCCCCAGGCCAGACAGGAGAGCGGCTGGCGGATCGGCTGACGCGGCTCCGCCTGGTCGGGCTGCTGCTCGACAAGGCGGCGATCTCCCACGACGACTACCAGCGCGTCTGCGAGGTGCTGCCCAGGGTGGTCGAATCGCCGGCCCCGGCGGAAGCGAATTTCGCCGTCATGGTCCGCGACGGCGAGAAGCACTTGCCCGGCGGGGCCGTCGCGTCGTGGGACCACCTCAAGCTGGCGCTGGCGCTGCGGCGCTCGGCGGAAGCCGCCGCGCTCGGCCTGGGCGCCGGGGAGCCGGACCTGCCGGCCTACAGCGAAGAGACGGCGCCGTGGATCGAGGCGGCGGTCGAAAAGGCCGACGTGCAGCGGCGGCTCGGCGAGGACCTGCTGTTCGCCTCCATGAAAGAAGACGACGCGCGGGGCCAGGCGCTCAAGGCCGCCGAGTCGGACGCGGACTTCGGCTATAAGGCCGTACGCGACCGCGCCCTCATCGTGCGCCAGGCGATTCGGGTACGGGACCAGGCGCTGGCGGAGCTGCCCTGGTACACGCAATGGCTCGGCCGGCGGCCGCTGAACACGGACGAGGAGCGCCCGCTGACGGAACTGTGGGCGAAGGTCCACGACCTGTGCGACCAGCTCGAAAAGCCCGACTATGCCAAGGCGCCCGCCCTGTCCGCCGCGACCGACGCCGTGAACACCGGGATGGAATCGCTGCGCACGCAGTTCCAGACCGCGTGCGGCGACAAGGACAAGCAATGGACGAAGTTGCAGGACAACCTGCGCACCCTGGACGACCTGCTGTCGGTTCCGCTGATCGACGCGGACGTGCGGATGAACCTGCTCCGCAATGCGCGAAAGATCAGCCTGGCGCTCAACCTCGAAACGGCGGATGCGGCCGCCCAGAACGCGGACGCGGACGCGGCGGGCCGCGCCAAGGCGCTGGCGTTCCAGCAGGGCCGTCTGGCCGTGGCCGTGCTGGGCAAGGACAACGCGGACGGCAAGCGGGCGACCGACCTGCTGCAGCGCATCGACGAGCAGATCTGGCAGAACGACCTCGACACGGCCGGCGCCGAGATCGGCCGCGGCTTCCAGGCGCTGGGCCGCAACGCCGCCGAGGCCGCCGACAAGGCGCGGAAGGCGCCGATTGCGGAAGCCGCTGCCCCGCTGCGCCAGGCCGCCCTGGCGACGCGCTTCCTCGACGCCGCCGAGGCGGATGCCTGGATGGCGTCGGCCGATCCGGCGGCGGAGAATCGCCGGGTGCAGCTGCACGACCTGCTCGTCTGGCAAGCGACGCGGACGTACCGGGATTACTGGGCCTCGACCGATCCCGCCAACCCGTATTACCGCGCCGCCGGGCTGGTCTCGACCGGCGACGCCCGCGATCTCGTCGCCGGGGCCGCCGCGCAGGACCTCAAGGACGAGGAGAAGGAGGCGCGGCTGGCCGAAGTGAAGCGCGTCGAGACGCTGCTGCGGGCGCCGGACGACTTCGCCTTCCGCTGGCTCGACGGCCGCGACTGGAAGACGGACGCCGATAAAATTCATGTCACGGATGTTTATAATATTCAGTTCGAGTATGGCCTGGCGGGGCCGAAGGGCGCGCCGGCCGGCCGGCCGGTCGTCTGGGCGGCGCCCGGCCCGGAGCTGGTCGCGGCGCAGGACGCCGGCCAGCCGCGACCGCTGGCGCGCGTCGCGGATCGGCCGGAGGACGCCTCCGTGACCTACGCCGTGGCGCCGCAGCGCCCCCCGAGGGGCCGCCGCCCGACGACGCCCTCAAAGTCCCGCCCCCGCGCGAGGAGACGGATTTCGCGGTCAACGGCCTGTTCCGCGGCCGGTTCCGCACCCTGGACACGCCGGTGATCCTGCACAACCGGCCCGACCTGATTTCCTACCAACCCAGGGAGGAAAAGACGGGACTGATCGCCGTCCAGGCCGACGCCGCCGACCTCAAGGCGTTCGCCGCCAAGAACGGCGAGATGGTGATCGTGATCGACTACTCCGAAAGCATGAACGATCCGGTGGATCCGGCGAAGCCCAACGGCCCGCGTCGCATCGACAAGGCGCTGGACGCTCTGGAACAATGCCTTGACAAGCTGCCGGACGGGGTCAATCTCACGGTGCTGACGTTCTCCACGAAGGAGAACAAGTTTATCCACGTACAGCGCGAGAAAAGCGCGTGGCGCCAAAGCCAGTCGCGCGATCTGATGACCGACCTTCGCGCCCTGCACCCGGATTGGGACACGCCCCTGGTCCGGGCGACCGTACAGGCGGCTGACAACTTTACGCCCAATTTCCAGGGGACGAAAACGATCCTGATTCTCACCGATGGCGGCGACAACGAGTTCTACCCTCGCGGCGACGGCCGCGACCCGGGCAAGGACATCCGCTTCGACCCGCGGACGGGGAAAGAGCTGACGATGAAGGAGTACCTGGAGCGGACCTTCAAGGGCAGCGACATTCGCATTCACGTCGTCGGCTTCAAGGAGGACGAGCTGGCAAACGACCCGAAGGGGAACGCGGACGAGATCCGCGGGCTTCGGGAGTTCAAGCCCGCCATCCTGAACGTGGGCGGCACGTTCGAGGACGAGGAGAACGCCGACAAATTGGCGGACAAGTTGCAGCAGTACTTCCTCCAGGTGCGCTTCTGGGTCGAATACGACAACGGCGATCCGGTGGACGCGGCGGCCCGGGAGGGGATGCAAGTCACCGCCACGAACAAGAACATTCGGCCGACGATCCCCGTGCCGGCCCCGGCCGATTATCACGTTCTCATCGAGGCGTTCCGCAACGAGAGCCGGGCGGGACGCAACCTTCCCGACCAGCACGTCCGCGTCGAGCCGGGCGAGGTGCTGGTGCTGGACCTCAAATCGTCGTCCAACCCGAACCGGCCGTTCGAGCTGCGGCGCGACGTTTACGCCCGGTCGCGGGTGCTGCAGCTGAGTCAGCCGGTGATGGCCCCGATCGCGGTGGGGAACGACTGGCTGCTGACGGTCCTCGGGAACAACCCGGCCCCGAATCGGCTGACGCGGAACGCCCGCGATCTGACGCTGGCGGTCGAGCCGACGGACGACCACGTGGCGACGGAGGGCACGGTTCGGCAGGGTCGGCCGGCGTTCGCCTGGTTCGACGTCTTGCCGGAGGGCGGGACGGCGCCGGTGTCCGGCCTGCGCTTCTACCCGCGGCCCAACTACCCCGCGCCGGTCTGGCGGCTGAGCCTGGCGGACTATCAACCGCAGCCGGCCGCCGCCCCGGTCGTGGAAGCCTGGTGGGTCGAGCACGCCCTGCCGCCGGACGCCGTCACGGTGCTGGCCCAGGGGCCGGGGAAGGACTATGTGCTGCCGTCGGACCTCAACGGCAAGTCCATCGACGTGCGGCCTCTGCCGGACGATCCGGCGGTTTCATCGGTCGTCGTGGAGAGCGTGGGCGTGGAGCGGCGCGATGTCCAGGAGAAGCCCGACCAGTGGACCCCGGACCTGGACTGCCTGGTGGTGCGGCTGCGCTACCCGCCGGGCAAGCCGTACATCGTGCAGCTGCCGGACGAGCTGATGAAGACGGAATCCGGCCAGCAGGCGGGCTGCGAGCACCGGATCTACACGGAGGCGAACAAGTACACCGGGATCTTCTACGGCGTGGGGCCGGCCCAGCTCCAGAAGCTGACGCAGCTCAAGCTGGTCTCGGTGGAAGGGGCGAAGATCAAGGCGGTGCATCCGGCCCCGATAGCGATCCACGGAGAGGGCCAGCCGCCCGACCCAATCAAATGATGAATGATGAATGATGAATAAAGAAGGTGTTTCACCCTCGTTCCCAAGCTCCGCTTGGGAACGCACGTCGGCGAAACTCCGTTTCGCGTCCCATCGAGGGACCGGACGCGAAGCGGAGCTTCGCGGCAGGCGTTCCCAAGCAGAGCTTGGGAACGATGGCAAGAAGGTCTTTGATTCATCGTTCATCATTCATCATTCAAGAAAGCGGGAGACCTTGCCATGTCCGACGCCCCCCCGCCGCCTGCCGAACAGCCGCCGCCCAACGGCGACGCCCCCGCCGACGGATCGCCGCCCGCGGCCCGGCCGGCGCCGCCGCGCCGGGCGGGGCCGCGGCCGTGGCAGGGTGGACGGTATCATTCGTCGGCCCGCCGCGGGCCGGGCGGCCGGCTGCGCGCCATCCTGATCTTGCTGGCTGTCATCCTGGCCCTGGCCGGGGCCGTCGTCGCCTGGGTCCTCTACCCCCGCGGCGTCCCCCGACCGAACTTCACCGCCATCGCCATCGACCAGTACACCGACCCGCGCATCCCGCCGAACCAGTGGACGGCCCAGGACCGCGAAGCTCTGCGCGGCCGCGGCTGGCCGGAGTCCAACGCCTTCACCAGCCAGCAGAAAGACCGCCTCGTCGCCGAGCTGCGCAACCTCGGCCGCAACCAGCCGGCCGACCAGCCGCTCGTGATCTACCTCCGCGCCTATGCCCTGCCGACCGGCAAGGGCGATTTGGCCGTCCTGCCCGGCGACGCGAACCTCGACGACGAAACCTCCTGGCTGCCGCTCCAGGACGTGATGGGCTTCGTCAAGGATTGCCCCGTCAAGCGGAAGCTGCTGCTGCTGGACGTGGCGCAGCCGTTCGCCGACGCCCGCGCCGGGGCCGTGGCGAACGACGCCGCCGCCCGCGCGGGGCCGATCGTGAAGAAGGCGGTGGACGAAGATCCGAACCTGCTGGTGCTGTGTTCCTGTTCGCCGGGCCAGACCTCATTGGCGTCGGAAGAGATGGGGCATAGCGTTTTTGTCCACTATCTGCTGGAGGGGCTGTCGGGGGCGGCGGACGGCTGGGGCGGCGGCGCTCAAGACAACCGCGTCTCGGTGCGAGAGCTGGCCGCCTACACGGCCGCGAACGTGGACCGCTGGGCCGCGCAGAACCGCGGCGGCCGCCAGACGCCGGTGCTGCTGGGCGCGGAGGGCATGGACTTCGCGCTGACGGTGGACCAGTCGGCCGCGCCGGCCGCGGACGCTCCCCTCGATAAGACCTATCCGCAATGGCTGAAAGACGCCTGGGAGCTGCGCGACCGCTGGCAGGCCGATCTCCGCGCGCCGGCGCCGGCGGCGTTGTACCGCGACCTGGAGCGCGACGCCCTCCGCGCCGAGGCCCAATGGCGGGGCGGCGCGAAGCCGGAGGACGTGCAAGCGATCCTGAAAGGGCGGACGGACACGCTGGAGGCGGACCCGCGCCGGCGCCGACCCGCTGCGACCGTGCGCGACTCGTTGGCCCTGGCCGTGATCGAGGGGCGGAAGCCGCCGGGCCGCGACAAGGTGGAAGACGCGGTATTTCAACTCGGTAAAATGGCGGAACTGCTGCCGCCGGAGCCGCCGAAGACGGGACCGGCGCCTCCGCCCGACCCGGCGGCCGCCGCTCAGCTGGAGGCGCGCAAGAAGGCCTTCCTCAAGGATTACGACGGCAAGCCCTTCGAGCTGGCCTTCATGGTCGTCCAGGCGGCGCAGGACCCGAAACACCCCGATCCGCGGCCGGACGTGCTGCGGCTGTGGCTGAGTCTGTTGCGGCCGGAGATGGGCAAGCCGCCCGATTACGAAGAACTGCATGTTCTGGAGCTGCTTTCCAACCTGGACGTGAAGGACCCGCAAAAGGAGTGGCGGGAGGTCGTCGGCCCGGCAGTGGAACTGGCTGAGGAAGCGGCGCAGGCCCACGCAGAGCTGGACCTGTGCCCGCCGGGGCCGCTGACGGATCGGCTGCGCGAGGCCGGCCGGAAGGCCGACGAAATCCGCCAGGCCGCCGAGGACGCCCTCCTCAACGCCAACCCGGCGGATCGGGCGAAAGCGGCGAAGAAGCTCGACCCCGCCCAGTCCGGCGGCCGCAGTTACGAGGGCCTCGCCAGGGACGCCGCCTCCCTGCGGGCCGCGCTGCGCTGCCGCGACGACGCCCTGACCCTGCTGCCGGGGTACGCCGCCTACCTGGAACACGACCCGGGGCGCGAGGCCGAATGGAAGCAGGCCGTGGAGCAGACGCGGATTCTGCGGGACGTTCTGGCGAAACCGCCGGCGGAAGGGCCGCCGCCGGAATGGTTCCGCGAAACCGACGCGCAAACGCGGTCCTTGCGGGACGGTCTGAATAATCTGCTGCGGCCGGTGAATTCCCGATTGCCCTCACTGATTCCGCCAAGCGCCAAGGCCGGCGCCGCCGATGCAGAAGACATGCGGTCCCTGCTGCGCCTGCCGGCACTGTCGGCGCCGGATCGCGTCGCCCTCTGGGGGGCGTGGCGGGAGCTGGCGGATCGATTGAACAAGGACGCGACCGGCCAGGATCACGGACCCCCCCAGGACCAGGGACCGCCGCCGCCGGACGGGGAGAAGGCGCAGAAGGACGAGCGCGAGCGGGCGCTGCTGCGCGGCCGCGTATCGCTGGCCCTGCTCAGCCTGGACGGCGGCGACGGGACGAAGGCGCAGGCGGCCCTGGACAGGGCGGCCCAAAAGCCCGCCGACGAGACGGCCCTGCCGGAGCTGGGCCGGGAGCCTGCGCGGCCTGGAAGCGGCTGGACGACTCTCACGGACATTAACCCTCCCTGCGATCTCAACACCCGGAGACGCTTGCGATGACGACGATCCTGCGGACTTTTCCCCTGAACCGGCTGGCTGCGATAGCCCTCGGCCTGCTGGCCGCGTCGGCGTTGCGCCCGCGGAGCAAAACCCCAATATCGACGTCCATTTCGGAGTCGAGGCCGGCGTCGATCTCGGCGCCACGCTCAAGCTGCGCCCCACGGTGCGGCAGCCCCTGTTCGTCTGGGTGCTGAACACCTCGGACAAAGACATCGAGGATGTCACCGTGGAGGTGCAGGCCGGCGGCGTCCCGGTGGACGGGACGGTGCAGCACGTGGCGGTGAAGGCCAAGAGCAAGACGCCGGTGGTGTTTGGCAAGATGGCCGCCCCGGCGCCCCCGCCGGCGCCGCCCGCTGCTCCAGGCGCGCCGCCGGCCCCGCCGCAGCCGCCGGTCCCGCAGGAGGTGAAAGGGCCGTTGCAAGTGGCCGTTCTCGACGCGACCGGCAAGGACACGCTGTTCACGACCCCGCTGCCGGTGGCCCGGCCCGACACGTACGTCCAGGTGACGGACATTTCGTACAACCCGGAGGCGAAAGAGGGCAATCCCAAGAACACGCTGATCGTCAAGGTCAAGGCCCTGGGCGGCTTCGGCGGCCCGCCGTCCCGCGTGGACCTCGTGCTGCGCCCCGACCGCATCCCCGGACTGATCGACTCGCCGCACAAGGAGGGCGTCCGCAGCGGCTTCCTCGGGCCGGACGGGACGCTCACCTTGAAGGCCGAAAACCTGCAATTCGAGGAGGGCGTGCGCAAGACGAACGGCCTGGTGTATCTCACGATCGACGGCTGGGAGCGAGCGTTCACTTATTACACAACCTTCCCCACGGACGGCGGCCAGGCGGGGCAGCCCACGCCGATCCGCAACGTGCCCGTGGTGCGGCTGAACGCGCCCGAGGTCGCCAACCCCGGCGCCCCGCTGGCCGTCTCGCTGGAGGTGGATTTCAACTCGACGGCCAAGGAGCAGGTCGCCCTGTCGTTCGACCGCGGCAACGACCACAACTACTCGGAGGCGAACGGCGACCTCGTGATCTTCGCCGGCGACCGTCAGCAGCGGATGCTGGTGGGCGTCGCGGACGGCGCCCTCCTGCTGCAGCCGCTGGTCCAGGACTGGAAGAAGGAATGGGACGCCAGCAACGTCTTCGGCCCGCACACGCTGCAAGTGCAGGTTCTCAAGGGCATGTCGGCCGTGGACCTCTACAACAGCGAGGACGCGACCAAGGCCGCCTCGTTCGAGCAGTGGATGACGAAGACGGAGGTCCAGAAGACGGTTCGGCTCGACGCCGCGCCGCCGGAGGGCATCCAGCTGGCCTTCCCGGCGAAGCTGAAGCGCGGGGCCGACCTGCCCGTGCAGGCGACGAGCAGCGACAAGCCTTCGGAGATCAAGGGAGTCTTCTTTTACGTCGGCCGGCCCGGCCCGGACGGCGCCCCGCCGGCGACGGCCGTAAAGGTGAAGGGAACGTGGGACGCGACGAACAAGCTGTGGGCGGCCGTGCTGCCCGCCCCGACCGACCAGAAGGGCAAGGTGGACGTCACCGCCACGTTCGTGAAGTTCACCAACGTGCCGGCCAACAGCACGGTGACGGTCCAGCTGGAAGACGCGGCGAGCGCGGCCGCGGGGCCGAAGGGCGGCTCCATCGCGGGCACGGTGGCGGAGGGCGGCCGGGGGCAGCCAGGCCTGGAAGTGCGGCTGCTGGACGACAAGGGAGCGGTCAAGGACGCGGTGAAGACCGACGCGAAGGGCGCCTACATCTTCAAGACCGTGGCCGCCGGCAGCTACCGCGTTGCCTCCAACAAGACGACCGATAGCACCAAGGGCGAAACCGCCGCGATGGTGCTGGACGGGAAGGATCTGGTCGGCGTGGACATTAACTTGCAGCGCTGAGACTACGCGGAGTTAGAGTGAGAGTTTAGCCGCGGTTCGCAGAACCGCGGTTCTGCGAACCGCGGCTAAACGGACGGCAAATCCCACCTGCTCACTCTGGAATGGCGGCCCCTTTTTCTATCCACTCCCGCATCTTTTGCGCGAACTCTTCGTGCGTCAGCGGCGGCTTCGTGCGGCCGTCGCCGGGATCCCATCCGCCGATCACCAATTTGTCCTCCGAGACGTGCTTCAGCAGCTGCTCCAGCGTCTTGCCGCCGTTCAGCTTGGGGTCCTTGAGCTGGCGCGCCAGTTCGGCGGGAGTCTTGCCCTGGAACACCAGCGGCGTCTCCGGCGCCGGCAGACGCCAGTTCGGATTGCCGGGCGGCATGTTCTCGCCGGGCAGGTTGGCTTCCTGATGACAGTTGGCGCATTTCAGGGCGTATTTGCCCTTGCCGTCCGGGCCGCGCTTCACGTTCTGGGTGTGCGTGTGGCTGTCGTCGCCCTGAAGCGGCGCGTCTCCCGAGGGGTGGCAGTTCATGCAGCGCGGGGACATGAGGACCTTGTACGCCGCCAGGAACGCCGACCGGGAAGCCGCGTCGTCCTTCGGGTCGGCCGCCCGTGCAATGGACGGTTCGGTCCCTTGGAGGTGGTCCGCGAGGATGCCGTGCGCCGCGGCCCCGATCGCCAGCCAGGCGCAGACCGCCGCCGTCCCCATGACCACCGGGCTTGCTCGACCGCTCCGGCCGGAGGCTGTTCGTATCATGGCGATCGTCCTCCCAGAAGGCGCCCGCTGAAACTAACCTTCCTTCAGGTCCTCGGCCCGGATGGGCAGCCGGCGGATGCGCTTGCCCGTGAGGGCGAAGAGAGCGTTGGCGACGGCCGGGGCGATCGGCGGCACGCCGGTTTCTCCGACGCCGCCCATCTTGTCGGTGCTGGGCACGATATGCACCTCAACGGAGGGCATTTCGTTCATGCGCAGCATTCGGTAATCGTGGAAGTTCCGCTGCTTCACGCGCCCCTTCTCGAAGGTGATCTCGCCGTAGAGCGCGGCGGTCAGGCCGAAGACGATTCCGCTCTCCATCTGCGCCTGAACGCCGTTCGGATTCACCACCGGCCCGCAGTCGATGGCGCAAACGACCCGGTGGACGCGCGGCTTGCCCTCCTTGGAGACGGAGACCTCCGCCACTTGCGCGACGAAGCTCCCGAACGATTCATGCACCGCCAGGCCGCGGCCGCGCCCTTCCGGCAACGGCTTTCCCCAGCCGGCCTTCTCGGCGACAAGCTCCAGGACGCCCCTGTGACGCGACTCCTTGGGCAGCAGCCCGCGCCGAAATTCATACGGGTCCTTGGCCGCCGCGTGCGCCGCCTCGTCCAGGAAACTCTCGACGACGAAGGCGTTGTGCGAATGGCCCACGGAACGCCACCACAGCGTCGGGATGCCGCCAGGCGCCTGCCGCCAGTCCACGAGCAGGTTGGGGATCTGGTACGGCAGGTCCTTCGCGCCCTCGACTGCCGTATCGTCCACGCCGTCCTTGATGAGGCCCTCGAACGGCGTGCCAACGAGGAAGGACTGACATACGATCCGCTGCTGCCAGGCCGTCAAGGCGCCGGCCGCGTCCAGACCGGCCCGCACGGAGTGATAGGCGCGCGGCCGGTAGAATCCGCCGCGCATGTCGTCTTCCCGCGTCCAGACGACCTTGATGGGCGTCTTGATCGCCTTCGAGATTTGCACCGCCTCCCGGACGAAATGACTGTCGATGACGGCGCGGCGGCCGAACCCGCCGCCGAGGAGCGTCGTGTGCAAGCGGACCTGCTCCGGCTTCAGCCCGGCGTCGCGCACCGCCGCGTCGCGGTCCCCCGTTTGGAATTGCGTGCCGGTCCAGACTTCGCAGCTGTCCGGGCGCACGTCGGCCACGGCGTTCATCGGCTCCATCGTTGCGTGGGCCAGGTAGGGCAATTCGTAAACGGCTTCCAGCTTCTTGGCGGCGTCGCCCAGCGCCTTCGCCACGTCGCCTTCTTTGCAGGCCGCGGCGCCGGGTTTCTGCGCGAGTTCGGCGTACTGTTCGCCCTGCGTGCGGCTGTCGAGCGCGGCGAGCGGGCCTTCGTCCCAGGCGATCTCCAGCGCTTCGCGTCCGAGTTTGGCCGGCCAGAAGCCGTCGGCCACGACCGCCACGCCGCGCTCGATTTCGACGACGTGACGCACGCCCTCCACGGCTTTCGCCTTGTCGGCGTTGAAGCTCTTCACCTTCCCGCCGAAGACCGGCGGCCGGGCCACGACGGCGATCAACATGCCGGGCACGGCCACGTCCAGGCCGAAGATCGCCTTGCCGTTCGTCTTGTCGGGCGTGTCGAGCCGCTTGGTCGCCTTGCCGATCAGCTTGAAATCTTTCGGATCTTTCAAGACGACTTCTTTCGGCGCCGAGAGATGCGAGGCCTTCTCGACCAGCTTCCCGTAGGACAGGCTGCGCTTCGTGTCGGAGTGAATGACCTGGCCGTTCTCCGCCCGACAGGCCGACGGTTCCACCTTCCACGCATCCGCCGCCGCGGCGATCAGCATCGTGCGCGCTGCCGCGCCGGCCTTGCGCAATCGGTCCCACTCGCTCCAGGTGCTGGAACTGCCGCCCGTCATCTGAATGCCGTAGACGGAGTGGTTGAAAGCCGGATCGACCGGCGCGGCTTCGACGCGCACCTTGCTCCAGTTGGCGTCCAGCTCCTCGGCGACAATCAGCGCCAGGCTGGTATAGACGCCCTGCCCCATTTCGGAGTGGCCGGCGAAGACAGTGACGCTGTCGTCGGGGGCGACGCGAAGGTAGGCGTTGGGCGCGAAGTCGGCCGGTGCTTGCCCGGCAGGCTCCGCCGATCGGCCGAGTCCGGGGACGTGGACGCCGAGGACCAGGCTGCCGCCCGCGGCCAGACCCACCTTGAGGAAGCCGCGGCGGCTGAGGTTCACGACCTCCCTCATTTGCCGCCCCCTTCCGCCTTCAGCCGGGCCGCCAGGTGGATGGCCCGGCGCATGCGCTGGTACGTCCCGCAGCGGCAGATGTTGCCGGACAAGGCGTCGTCGATGTCGTCGTCGGTGGGACGGGGCGTTTCGCGGAGCAGCTCGGCGGCCGCCATGATCTGTCCCGACTGGCAATAGCCGCACTGCGGCACGTCCTCGGCGATCCAGGCCTGCTGCAAAGGGCCGCCGAACTCGGGCGGCAGGCCCTCGATGGTCGTCACCTCCTTGCCCGCAGCCCGCGCGACCGGCGCGACGCACGAACGCACCGCCTCGCCGTCGAGATGGACGGTGCAGGCCCCGCATTGAGCCATGCCGCAGCCGAATTTGGTTCCCGTCAGTCCGAGCGTTTCGCGCACCACCCACAGCAGCGGCGTGTCCGGCCGGACGTCAATGGCATGTTCCTTCCCGTTGACTTTGAGACGGATCATCGGTGCGGTCTCCTTGCGATCGTCGGGATCGAAGAGCCTCCGGCACGGAAGCGGGACAGCGACGGGATCGATGGGAAAGGGTTTCGCCGGCCGCGTGGACCCGCGGACTACATGTCTTTTTAGTAATCGTTCAACGCTACGAGAGCAGTGAGGGGCAGGGTTGGCCGGTGCGATGGGCGAGGACAGCCTCATGCAGGTAATCCAGGACATTCTTCGCCTGCAACCGCCGGGTTTGCACCACGGTCAGAATCCGCTCGACGAAGCGACAGCCGTTCCCACTCCAGCAGCCGAAACTCCGCCTGCGCCACAGCACCGCCCGACGCAGCAGTCGTTCCACGTGGTTGTTCGTCGGCTCCACTCCCTCCGTCGTCACGAACGTCCACAGCGCAGGCTCCAACGCCAGCACGTTCTCGCAGAACCGCACCACCGTTGGGTCGGCGCCGAGGATCGCGCCTTCCAGCAGCACCCGGTTCATCCGTCGCATCACCGGGGCCAGCCGCGCTTCCAGTTGTGCCCGCGTGACCTGTCCGTCCCGGAACCCGTGCCACGCGGCGAAGACCTTCCTGACCAGTCGCCGCCCCTCCCGTCCGACCCACTCTTCGGGGCCGCCCCGGTCGATGATCTTCTGGAAATCCCGTTTCAGGTGCGCCCAGCAGATCTGCCGCCGCTGGGGCGGCACCCGGTTGTACGGGCCCCAGCGGTCGCTGCACAGGATCCCCAGGATCTCCAGGCCCAGGATCGCCGTCAGGCCCGCCGCGCTTCGGCGGGCGTGGATCACGAAGGCCACCACCTGGGTGGTGGCCGCCGCCCACAGCCAGCACAACGCCCCCGCGAGTTTCCAACTGGTCTCGTCGGCGTTCTTGACCGCCGCCTGGCGCACCGCCGCCACCGCCTCCTGGTGGGCCGTCTCCAGGGCGGCGCCGACTTCTTGCTCGAGGTTGCAGACCGTGCCCAAGGCGATCGGGGCGTCGAAGACCGCGTCGGCGATCTCCTCGACGCCGCGCTTGCTCAGGCCGTGACAGCCGGAGAAGTAGGACAGCGTGCCGGTCAGCCGCGGCCCGACACTGTGGGCGCGAACCGCCGCCGGGATGACCGCATGCGTCCGGTGGCCGCAGCAGGGGCAGGTGCGGGCGTGGCCCTGGTACTCGGTGACCTCGGCTATGACCGGGGGCAGTTCGATGGTTTGGAAGCGGGTGGGCTCGGGATCGCCCGGCGAGGGCTGGGCGGGCAGGGCCGCGGCACAGCGCTCACACCGCTTGGGGACCAAGTGCTTGAAATGGTTGACCCGCTCGGCGGGAAGCAACCGCCGCAGCTGCGGGGGATGGCCCAGTTGTCCGCCGGCTGGACGTTTGGACTTCTTTTTCTGGACCGGCTTGGGTGCGCCGGGGGGATTGGCGGACGGCGGCAGCGAGGAGTTGGAACTGTTGGTGCCGAGTCGGGCTTCCAACTCGGCGACGCGGCGTTCCAACTCGGCGATGCGCCTATCGCGTTCGTAGCATCCCGGGCACACGGAAGCGTCCATGCCACGATTTTAGCAGTCGGCTCTCGGCGCAGCTGCGCTGCTTTGCGAATTCCGCTGGACGGTTACTCTTTTTATAAGGGGGTAAGTGCCACAACGTCCCGAACACCTGATTGCTCGCACGGTGACAGGTGCCAGTACGTCCCGAACAGCCTCGTTCAGTCCTGGAACCCGCGGTTGGGCAGCCGGTAGTCCACCTCCAGGACCTGCGGCTGAGTCTTCGGTTCCTTCCGTCGCAGGGTGAAGAACCGGATCTTGTCCGCCTCCAGGTCCACCTCGCAGCGGACCAGCCGGTTGGGCCACACCGCACTCACCACCCAGGTCCGTCCCAGCAGGGTCACCTCGCCCGCACCGTTGGTCCGTCGCAGGTAGACCAGCCGCCCCCGAGGCCGGGTCTTCAGGTTCAGACGCCAGTCCGCCGGGAAGGGGCGGCGGGCGGGGGCCGCCTCGATCCGGGCCGCCCGCTGCCGACGCAGGGCCTGCACATGCCTCTGCGAACGGTCTTGCAAGTGCTCCAGGTCGGGGTGCTGGAACCGTGCCCAGACCCGTGCCTGCCACCAGCCGTTGTAACTCTCGATCATCGCCTGGAAGCCGACTTCCCGCGGCGGCACGAACACCGGCGCCACCCCCAGGCTCAGGCACAGGCGGATGACCCGACCCAGGGCGTCGGGGTAGCGGTGCGTCCCCTGGAAGATCATGTCGTTGTCGAACTGGGCATACCCAGGGAGTCCGACCTCCCGCCAGTGTTCCGTCAACGATTCGACGGTCAGGACCGCGGTAACGGGGGCGGTCGTCGGCCAGGAGACGACCAGGCCGCCGTGCAAGGACACCCCGTTAAGCACCTCGACCTCGGGGCCCTCCTTGATGACCAGGCCCTCGACGATGTCGAAGCTATCCAGCTCGGCCCGGGCCGCGGCGACCTCGGGCAGATACCACCCCCGGGGCGGGGCCGGTCGGCGAGTCCTGACCCGTCCGTCGAGGGCGCCCCGGCGAGCCAGAATCCGGTTGATCGTCCGCAGCGACGGCGCCGCCGTGTCTCCCCGGTCGAGCAGGGCCTGCTGGATGGCCTGGGCGCCGACTGCCCCCAGGTCTCCGTGGGCCAGTTCCTTGCGGACGGTCAGGATCAGGTCCTCCGTGGAGGAGTCGATCCGCTGGGTCCTGTGCGGGACCGAGGACCGATCGGACCAGTCCACCCGATCGAGCCGCTGCCCACGGGCTCGCTCGACCCACAGAGTCACGGTAGCGACTCCGACTCCAAAGCGGCGGGCCACGGCTCGCAGAGACTGGCCACGGCGGACGGCGGCTACCATGGCCCGACGACGATCGGCTTGACGCTTTGCTTGCTCATCAGAAGACCTCCCAAGGGATCAGCTTTGGGGATATTGTAGCCCACGGTGTTCGGGACGTACTGGCACAAAACTGTTCGGGACGTACTGGCACCTACCCTATAAGGAGGAGAAACCGCTTGAGCAAGTCTCCGGCCGTGCGCGGCAGGGGCCTTATTGGGCCTTCCGTCGTGGTGCAGGCGGCTCGCCTGCGGGTTAGCCGCGACGCGCCAGCGGAGCGCGTCGTCGGAGCGCTCCGCTGGCGCGTCGCGGCTAACCGGACCGCGCATCAGCCGGACCATTGTATAAGGACGTTCTGAAGGGATAATCAGGCCGCATACGTCGCAGGGACCGCAGCTGCCCGGCAGCGCAGCAGGTACGCCTGGCCGGCATAGCTCATCCGGTGCTCGACATCGGCGAAGCCGGCGCTCGCCAGCTTGGCGCGAACCGTTTCCAGCGGCAAGTAGTGGAACCGCCCGCGGCGCGCCTGCCGCGTCAGCCACCCGCCGTAGCTCATCATCCGCCGGGCGTTCTTGAGGAAGTGGAGCGGGCGCGGCGCGGTGAAGACGCCGGACAGGCTTTGCACCACGACCAGGAACCAGGAAGGGTCCGGCACGTTGACCGAAAAGACGAACCGGCCGCCCGGCCGCAGCACGCGGCGCACCTCGGACAGCACCCGGTCATACGCCTCGGTGGTCCAGCCGCCGCCCTCCTCGGAGTACGACGCGGCGTACTGGACGGCCAGGCCGGAAACCACGCCGTCCATGCACCCGTCGCGCAGGAAACCCAGGCCGTCGGCGAAGTCGGCGTGGACGAAGCGCAGCCGCTCCGGCGCCGCGACAGGGCGGACGTTCGCGCAGCTTCGAGATGGGCCGGGCGTTGACGGCGGCGAAGTCGGTCGCCACGATTTCGGCCAGGGCGCCGGCGCTCTTCTCCCACAGGGCGCGCGTGAGCTGGCCGCTGCCGCATCCCAGGTCGAGCCAGCGCTCGCCCGGCCGTGGGTCCAGCCATTCGACCGTGCGGGCCAGCAGGCGGCGGTAGGGCGGCATGTCGCACTGGCTCCAGAAGGCCCGGGCGCAGGCGTCCTCGCGCCAGTAGTTCACGGATTCGTTGATCGCCATCCTTTTCCCTTCCGTCATGGAAATTCGCACAAGGCCGCCGCACACTCGGCCATGCTTTCGAGTTCCGCCAGGATGGGGCCGTTCAGTGCCTCGTCGAGATCGGCCAGCGCCCGGCCCACCGTCCCGCCGTCGAGGACGCGGTGGTCGTAGGTCAGGCGCACGTCCACCGAGCCGTCCTCGCCGACCATGCCGTAGCCGAGGTTCGTGGTCAGCGGCGACAGCGGCCGCAGGCCGACCGCGCCCAGGCCGGCGGTGACGCTGACGCCCCAGGTGCCGATGTGGCGCGCCCGCCGGTTACCCGAGGTGTTCAGGCCGAACCACCACATGAGGCGGCGCAGCGGCCGCGGCAAGCGGCTCATTTTCCAGATGCGGCGGAACAGCCCGATGCTCTCGATCGGGGCGGTCTTGAAGTGGCGCAGGTGCCCCTCGAGCGCCGTCAGGGACTGATTCTGTGGCCCCAGGACGTGCGCCAGGAAAACGACGTCCTCATCGCCGAGGCGGCGTTCCACGGTGACGCTGGCGACGCTTTCGGGATGTTCGTAGAAATGCGGCCAGGGCAGCGGCATGTAGGCCCAGCGCAGCTGCGGCCGCCGGGCCGCGACGATGCCGTAGGCCTTGAGGAAGAGGGCGCACCAACCGGGCCGCGGCGTACAGCGGCCGCGGGCGTCGGCCACCGGCGCCAGGCGTATGGTCCGCTGCATGGTACAAAGCGGGACCTTTTGCGCAAAATGCACGAGGTCCACGATAAACCGTCGCGCCGGAGACATCGGAACCCAGCAGCCGGGTGCGTGAGCCATGACCTCCTCCTGGGTGGGCGGCGACGACCTGCCACGAAATCTGCGCAGGCTGCGTCATACGGCTTTTGCTCCGGGCGTGCAACGCCGTTTGCCGGCCGAGTCATCCCCGTCGCCCCCCTCCCTACAGCCGGCAAGCCGCGCCTTCTCGTCGCCGACCGCATGGCAGCGGGCCGCGCCACCCAGCCGCCCGGGCTTCCCTCTCCACTGCCCCCGCGCTCACGACGATAGAATGAACAAGCCCTCGCGCGACGGATCGCGGGAGGGCCGCGGCAACCGAGGGAGACGCCAGGAGACACGATACGTCCCCCGCGCAGGTCATTCCACCTCGGGAGGGATTCTTGCCATGAACGCGCAGCGGCTTTTACTTGCATTCGTGGGCGTGTGCGTTCTGACCGCCGGCTGTGCGCAGGCGTCGGACGCGATCGTGAGCGCGCCGGCCGCCGGGCCGGTTAGGCCCGCGCCCCCCATCGCCGCGTGCCAGCGCGACCACGTGTACGTCTTCCTGGTGAACGGGCTGGACCCCTTCTTCTTCTGCCAGTTCAACAAGATGCCGGATTACGTGCGGTCGCTGGGCTACGAACACGTCGAGATGGGCCAGATGACCGCGAAGGTCCAGTTCCTCGACGAGATCCGCCACATTCGGGCGACCGACCCGGCGGCCCGCATCGTGCTGCTCGGCTTCAGCACGGGCGCCAACACGGTCTGCGCCATGAGCCACACGCTGAAGGATGAAGGCTGTACGGTGGACCTGCTCGTCTACCTGGGCGGGTGCTGGATATTTAACCGCGCCTCGTCACGGCCCGAAAACGCTGTGCGGATCGTCAATATCCGCGACAGCGGCCTGGTCACGGCGACCGGCGGACTGCTGCACGGCGACGCCCTGGACGGGGCGGAGAACGTCAAGATTCCCGGCGTGACGCTCCACATCATGACGCCGATCAACTCGGTCACGCAGGACACGCTGGCGCGGGAACTGGCCGCCCTGGCGGCGGGCGTGCCGCCGTCCGCCGGCCCGCCGACCGACGTGGAAAAGAAGTGAACGCGCTCCGGCCCGATCAGGCCGCGGCCCGCAGCCGCGCCGGCTCTTCCCGCCACGTCGCTCGCATCCGCAAGCCTCCCCGCGGCCGCATCACGACTTCCATTTCCATCGCGGGCGGCGCCTGGTCCAGTTGCACGTGATACCTCTGCAAGATGGTCGCCGCGACCAGGACCATCTCCATTGTGGCGAAGGCGCTCCCAATGCAAATGCGCGGCCCCCCGCCGAACGGCAGGTAGGCGTAGGGCGGGATCTGGTGGATGCGCTCCGGGGAGAAGCGCTCCGGGTCGAACCGTTCCGGGTCCGCGTAGATTTTCGGGTCGTGCTGCACGACGTAGGGGGAGATGAAGACCCAGGCCCCCCGCCGCAACGTCACGCCGCCCAGCTCGACGTCCTCGACCGCTTCGCGCCCGAAGAGGAACGCCGACGCCGGGTAGAAACGCATCGCCTCCTTGACGACCATTTCCAGGTATTTCAGCCGTGGAAGGTCCTCAAAGGTCGGCGTGCGGCCGCCGAGCGCGGCCGCGACCTCGCGGGCGGCCCGGCGCTCGACCTCCGGGTTCTGCGAGAGGGCGTACCAGAGCCAGGCCAGCGAGGCCGACGTCGTGTCGTGCCCGGCCACGAACAGCGTGGCCGCCTCGTCGCGGATCTCCGCGTCGGTAATGGGGGACGCCAGGTTCATGCGTTCGGCCGCAGCCAGCATGTGCCCGAGCATGTCGTCCCGCAATGCGCCCGCCGCCCGCCGCTCGCGGATCAGGTCCCAGACCAGCCGGTCCAGCGTGCGCAGGGCGCGGCGCTGGCGGACCTTGCCCGGCGTCGGCAGCCAGTCGGGCAGGGGCGCCGGGTTGCTGATGTCTTTCTGCATGGCCGCGCGAGCGACATGCACCGCGTCCCGCAGCCGGCCCGCTTGCTCGGCCAGATCGGCGCCGAAGACCACTCGGGCGATGATCTCCAGCGCCAGCTCGTTCATCTCAGCGGCGAGGTCGAACGGCTCGTCGGGCGCCCAGCGCGCGAGCCGGCGCAAGGTGTGTTCGACCACCAGCTCCGCGTAGGCCCCCAATCGCCGCGCGTGGAAGTTCCCCTGGACGACGGGCCGATGGCGGGCCCACGTCGGGCCGTCCGAAACGACCAGGCCTTCCCCTTCGATCTTGCGCAAGGCCTTCATCTGGCGGCCCAGCTTGCGGAAGCTGTTGACGCGGGTGGTCAGCACCTCGCGGATCAGCTCGGGGCGGTTGACAAAGTAGAGCCGGACCCAGCCCATGCGCACGAAGGCGAAATCGCCGTGTTCCCTGGCCACGCGCAGGGCGAAGCCCAGGGGATCGGCTTGCAGGGCGCGGTGGAACGTGATCCCGAATAGACCGTCGCGCGGGCCAGGGGGGTATTTCGCGTTCATCCGCATCGCGCCCTTCTGGTGGTGCGTGGCCGGCCTCCAAGACGGGGCCGCGCGCCCGCCTCAGCCGCTTTGACTTCGCGGCCGGCGACGACGAGGTATGCCGGTCGGGGCTAGAAAGTCCACCGCATTCATCGGCCGCGCTCCCCGGCGCCCTTCAAGAAACGCACGACCGTTTTTTCGGGAGCGCATGGCGCAGGTGGGCGCGTCTTTTCCAGACCGCGCAATGCGCCCGGATTGCCATCCTACCTCGCGGTGGACGCCTGGCATGGGGACCATCGGCGGGGCGGTGAAAGCACGATGCCGCCGGCCGCCCGCGGCGGCGGGGTAGGAGAGCGAAGTCGGGAGGGTCCTTGTCCGTAAGCGGTCGCGCAGGTCGCGGCGGCCAAAAGGCGTCGGCCCCCCGAAGCGCTCATCGCTTCGGAGGGCCGACAGACGGGGTCACTCAGCGCGGCCGTGGCGGCCTACCCCAGCCGGAACGGGTTATGCGAACCATCCGCGTCGCCCGACGCGCCCCAAAGGGCTTCTTCCATCAGGTCGGCCCACCAGCCGACGGAGGGACGGCCGGCGTCCGGGGGCGCGGAATGGTCGGCCAGTCGGACGAACGCCGCGTCCGAGCCGTCGTGCCGGCCGTGGTGGTCCCGGCCGCCGAGGACGATGGCGTCCTCCGGCCCTTGATCGCCGAACGTCTCCAGGGAACGGGCGACCTGGGGCGTCGTGCCGCTCGTCACCGTCACGGTGTCGAAGTACTTGTCGTGGCCGGTCCCCCGGAAGCCGATGCCGCCGGCGCTGAGCAGCGTCGCCGAGGCGTTGACGCTGTTCAGCAGCGTCGTCCCGTTGCTGTCGAACAGCCGGCCGGTCATGCTGCCGTCGGTTCGCCAGGCGATCTCGATCCGGTACCAGTGGTTCGCTTGGTAGGTCTGAGAGACGGGCGCGCCGATCGTGGAGTTGATCGGGAAGCTGAAGAAGTTCTCCTGAAAGTACATCTTCTTCGTGGCGCCCGAGAGCACCAGCGAATAGCTGGCGCCGACGGCGGCGTTGGCGCCGAAGAGGAAGTAGGCCTGCCCGTCCGCCTTCTGGTGGAACTGCACCCAGGCCGAGATCGTCTGGCCCTCCTGCACGATCGCAGCCGGGTCGTCGCGGTAGATGTAATCCCCGCCGTTGTGCATGATGAGGCCGTAGTTGCCGTCATGGGCGGCGGCGGTGGACACCTGGGCCGTCGCCGGCCCGAAGACGACGTGATACGTGCCGCTCCCCTCGAAGCCCTCGATGAGCCGCGGCCCGGCGGGGGCGCTGAGGGTGAACGCGCCGGTGTACTCGTCGCCGGGGACTTCGCCCGGCGTCCCGTCGCCGTTCTGGTCCATCGGGGCATTGTCGCTGGCCCGCAGGATGTTGGGGCCGATCGTCATGCTGTAGGCCCCCGCGGCCGATTGAGCGTTGAACGTGACCTGCAGATGGGTGCTGTCCAGCCAGGTGAAGCCGGTCAGCTGGGAGAGGAGGTTGCCGCCGAGGCCGGTGAAGCTGTCCACGGAGGAGAGCGAAAAACTCCCCGTATTCATGGCCTCGCTGAACGTGAACGTGATGGAGCTCACCGGGCCTTGCTGGGTCCCGTTGGGCGTGCTGACGGTCACGGACGCGCCCGCCGGGCCGGCGGCGGCGGTGACGGAGAAGCTGCTGAGCCAGGTGCCCCAGTCGGCGCTCGGTCGGGTGTACTCGTTGGCCGCCCAGAAGGTGTTGAGCGGGTTGCCGGACGAATCGACGTCCACGCTGACGCCGCTGTAGTCGCCCGCTCGGTGCGGGGACGGCTCCAGGCCGGACAGCGTGTACGCCGCCTGGCCCGCCTCCGCCAGCACCGGCGTCTGCAGCGCGTTCAGGGGATCGGCGACGGTTCGGCCGGTCACGTACATCGACACGTACTCGCTGGAGGACGACTCCAGGTAACTCACGCCGACGTTGCCGTTGGGCGAAATGTCGATGGAGGGGAAGTAGCTGGCGGCCCCCGGCGCGCCCACTTCCCCGGATTGCTGGAGCACGGCGGACGTGGGGGTGGTGACAAACTCGTACCAGCGCCCACGCGCCAGCGTCGCGCCAACCTCCTGCGTGGCGACCAGATGCTCCACGCCCTGCGAGTCGCGCCGCCAGGCCGCGCTCAGGACGCGCGTGTCGTTGGTCTGCATCTGGTCCGACGTGCCCAGCTGCGGTGCGTTGGCGTTCTGGTCGCCGGAGTTCCACGGGTGGGCGGAATCGACCAGCGGGTTGGTCGTGTAGGAGGGGACCGTGACGGTCGAAACCTGGAAGTTGCTGGCGGAGGCCTGGAGGATGTTCGCCACGCTCAGGACTTCCAGCTGGTTGTTGGTCGCGCTGCCGTAGTTGGCCTCTTCCACGAAATACATCGGGTCGGTCGCCGTGGCCCCGTGCATGTCCACGGGCGCCACGTTCTCGTTGACGATGTTCGAGCCGTTCCAGCCGGGCAGGTCGATGGTGTGCGTCGTGAGCGACGGGCTGGAAGCGAGGATGGCGCTCTTATCGACGGTCAGGATTTGCGTGTGGTCGAAGAGGCTCTGGGTCCCCAAGGGGAACGTGAACATGTTGAAGGTGAAGACGTAGGCGCTGGCGTTCTCGCCGAAGCGGTCGAAGTCGGTCCAGAGCGTGGCGCCGGCGTTCGGGGACGTCGCCGCCGCGGTCTCGGTGACGTCGATCTGCGCCGCGATGAAGTCCGACCCTGAGGCCGGGTGGTTGTTCAGCGATACGGCGAAGTCGAGGTACGCCTTGTCGGCGGTCGTATCGATGTCGAGCAGCGAGATGACGAACCGCCCGGAGTCAATGTCGTAGTGCAGGCTGGGGTCAGTGAGGATGGTCGCGTCGCCGGCGTCGGCGCGGACGCCGCTGAAGAAACTGGCGAACGACCCGCCGATGACGAGGCCGCCGGTCTTGTTGTAGAAGTTCAGGTTCTGGTTGACCGCCTCGCCGACCTCGGTCGGCCCAGCGGCGGCGATGGTGTCCGGCGGCGTCGCCCCCTGGGTGGGGTCGAAGGCCAGGCCGGCGAAGCCGGTGGACAGCGCGACCGACATCACGGTGCGGTCTTCCAGGCGCTCCAGGCCCAACACGACCCTCCGCGGGGCGGCCGGGCGGATGCGCCGGAATCGGTTTGTGCGAGAACGCTTCATCCAGGAGAACGGCGCGGACCATGTCGGGCTGCTCATGATGCGAACCTCAAGCCGATGCGAGAGAAGCGACGGCCCGGGAAGGCGACAACGTGTCGCATGGGCGCGCACCACTGGCCGCAGCCTCGGCGGAACCGCGGCCGGTCTTCGAGAGGGGGACCGAATGCGCTGGATTACAACGGGTGTATGAGTATTGCCCAGAAAGGGTCGGATCGCAAGAGATTTTCTGATTTTACTCGTTGTTTTGTTTTGAATTCTTGGTCCGGATCTTCGGCGGGAAACGGGGAGTTCACCCCACGGCCACGGCCGCCCCCGTGCGCACCGACTCGCACTCCTTGTGACACAGCACCAGGGCGTCGCGCGCAGCTGGCCGCTCAGCAGGTCGGGCGCCTTGCCCTTCAGCACGCCCTCGGCCGCCGCATCGATTTCGTTGGTGAACGCGGTCAATTCGCCGGCCTGGAAGTCCGGCCGCTCGATTGCGCCGTCCGCGTGCAGCAGCGTCAGCGGCGTCGCGTCGAAGACCAGCGTCGCCTTTTCCAGATAGATCTCGTAGCCGTGGACGAACGGCCGGGCCTTCATCGCCACGGCCCCGCTCGAACACGACACCGCCGGGCCGCCGGGGCCGTACAGGTACTGCGTCGTCAGGTAGTCCACCGAGCCGCCCGCGCCGACCAGGCCGCTCGAAAACACCCGCGCCGGCACGCCCGCAATCAGGCCGATGAAGTGCGTGTCATGGATGTGCAAGTCCACCGCCGGGCCGCCCGTCATGGCGGCGTCGCCGATGTCCGCCGACCAGTCGGGTTTGGAGATCACGCGCTTGAAGTGGGCCCCCAGCAGCTTGCCATAGCGGCCGCCGCGCACCGCCTCCGCCGCGAACGCGAACTCGGGCACGAACGGCAGGACGTGCGCCACCATCAGCAGGCGATTCGCCTCGGCCGCGTCGCGCAGCATGGCGTCGGCGTCCTCCGGCGTCAGCGCGATCGCTTTCTCGACCAGGACGTGCTTGCCCGCCTTCAGCGCGGCCCGCGCCATGTCGGCGTGCCGATTCGTCGGCGAACAGATGTCAACGAGGTCAACGTCGGGGTCGGCGAGCAGGTCCTCGTAACGGGCGTGGCGCCGGACGCCGCTCAGGTCCATCTGCTCGCCAGCCGGGCCGAAGTTGCCGCGGATGCCGCGCCAATCGCCGGCCAGCTTCTTCGGATCGCGGCTGCACAGAGCCGTCACGCGGGCGCCGGTCGCCTGCCGCGCCGCCAGATAGTGGATCATGCCCATGAAGCCCAGACCGACTATGCCGATCCGCACCATTGTCGTATCCTCTTGTATTTCAGTGACTTTGTGGATTTCTATGGATTCCACCGATCCCATGAATTCTGGCCGTTTTCGCCCGTTTTCAGGCCAACCTTTGTGCCTATCCTTTGTGCCTGCGGGGGCGGGTGGATCTGCTTTTCCGGGGCTATTATGCGAGTTCGGGGGGCTTCTGGCCGGCGGTCAGGGTCGGATCGCCGCCCGCCTTGGTAGACTTGATTGTGGGCTGCTATTCCTCCTCGGCGATGTTGTCACCGGCCGGCTCGCACGCCCCGGCTTCCTTTCTGGCGGCCTCAACCTCGTCGCGATTGACCAGCACGATCTGCTGGCGCTCCGGTGCAACCTGCGACGGGTCCAGGTCCAGCCCAAGGTGCCGCTCCAGGTAGGACGACAGGCATACACGGGTCCTGACCTCGACCACACCACCAACCATCCCGTAATCCAGCTCAATCGCTCGACGCCTGCCGTCCTTCAACGAAGGGTGCGGGGCGATCCTGAAAGTGACCTCGCCGTGCCAGCCCTTGTCGCAGGCCGGGTCCGCAACCGCCGGGCCGACGCCCCGGACATCCAGGAAGCGCGCAGTACGAAGTCCCGAAAGTCGCGATGCGTGTGGCACCACGCCCGTGCGTGCCATCGCCCCCCGTCGAAGCCCAGCGCGTGGGGGAGAGCCACCGCCATGTCGGCTCCGGGTGCGAGAACGACTGATAGCTCACTTCGGATGGAAGCCCGGCTCCTGATCGCCTCCAGCACCCTGCGGAGAACCCCTGCGTCGAGCCGTCGCCGCAGGATCGGCACGATTGAATAGGAGGAAAGCCGAACCGCCCACGCTTCCCCTTCGGGCAACAGGCCGGACTGGATCAGCCGGAGCTGGGCGAGATACTCGTCAGCGGACGGATCGAAAAAGACAGGCTTGAACTTGGGGCCAGCGACGTAGGTCTTTCGCGTCTTGTCGTAGACGGCGTTGCCCTTCGCCTGCTCCTGGTATTGAGTCAGGTCCCCGGATGCCTGCGGCACGGACACCCCGAAATAATCGACAAGATCGGCACGGTTGACATGGCCCTCCCAGAACAGCCGGAAGTCGATGAACTCCAGGCGCTGGTCAACAGACCACGGCCCTTTCTTCCTGGATTTTGACACCCGCCTTGCCCTTTCTGCCACTGTTGCGTATACTAACTATACGGGGAGCGTTTTTTTGCCCATCGTCTTTCTAGTTCCTTTTGGCGTCATTGTCAAGAAGGAAGGGGGCGATGGACAGGACCGAACGTCCAAGCGACGGATCGTGTCTTCCTCTGCGGAAAGATGCAGGCAAAGAGGCGGCGCTGGTTGCTGCCAGCCGGTCTTCGGATCGGTTCCAAAATGGCCCTTTCTGGCCCAACCCATTGGGAGGGTATCCACCGATGTCTGAGAATCAACTGGAACTGGCTACGAAGCAAGAGGCACGGCTTCACATCGACCGGACGCCGCACAAGTCGCCCAACCCGACCGACGGCGAGGCCCTGTACGCCCTCGGCAAGGTGAAGCCGGGTTACGCACTCTACCAGGAAGTGGAGGGCAACGAGGAGGACAGGCTGATTCCCAACGGCAAGGAGCAGGTCCGCCTTGAGGAGGACGAGCACTTCCACAGCGCTGAGCCCCACAAGAAGGTCTTCACGATCATCGTGAACGGCCGGCCGAAGGAGGTGGACCACCAAGGTCGTTTCCTTCGCCGAGATCGTGGCCCTGTCCGGCATCCCGGGCGACGCGAACACGATCTACACCGTCACCTACAAGAAGGGCCGCCACAACGCCGAAGGCACCCTGGTCGCGGCCGACACCGTCAAGGTCAAGGATGGGATGATCTTCAATGTCACACCAACGAGTAAGTCGTAGCCCCGACCTCAAGCGGCTGCGGGACGAAGGCTATGCCGTCGAAGTGAAGTCGAATCACCTTCTGGTCAAGGACATTCCGTATGTCAATGCCCAGAAGGTGGTCTGTCGCGGCACTATCGTTTCCGAACTGACCGAAGCCGGCGAGGTGACGACCACCCCCGGCACCCACACCGTGATGTTCATCGGCGACCACCCGTGCAACAAGGACGGGTCGGAGATCCCCAGATCAAGCTTGAACACGAAAAAAGGCCTGGGCAACGGCCTCGTGGTGAACCATTCCTTCTCCAATAAGCCGCGCTGGCGGCTACAAGGACTATTACGAGAAAATTACGGAAGTACATCGAGATCATCTCCCACCCCGCCATGTCCATCGACCCTTCGCTCACCGCAAAGACCTTCGCGCTCGGTGCCGGCCGGCGAGTCGGTATTTAACTACTTCGACACCGCATCGAGCCGGCCGGGATCACCGCCGCGACGGTAAGCTGGCCATCGGGAAAGTGGCGATCGTGGGGGTGGGCGGAACGGGGTCCTACGTCCTGGACCTGGTGGCCAAGACTCCCGTGCCGGAGATCCACCTATTCGACGGCGACCGGCTGCTCAACCACAACGCCTTCAGGTCGCCCGGTGCCCCCACGCTCGCGAACTGAGGGAAAAGCAGCAGAAGGTGACCTACTTCGCAGACATCTATTCGAGGATGCGTCGCGGCATCATCCCGCATGACTGCTACATCGACGGGGCCAACGTCGATCATCTGCGCGGAATGGGTTTCGTCTTCCTGTGCCTCGATAGGGGCAGGGAGAAGCGGCAGATCATCGAGCAGCTCATCGAGTGGGGCGTGCCGTTTGCCGACGTCGGAATGGGCATCGAACTGGTCGATGGGCGGCTGGGCGGCATCCTGCGGGTCACGACGGGGACCCCCGGGAAGCGCGACCACGTGCGCCCGGCTCGCATTCGCCGACGGCGAGGGCGACGACGACTATTCCAGCAACATCCAGATCGCCGACCTCAACGCGCTGAACGCCGCTCTTGCCGTGATCCGGTGGAAAAAGCATTTCGAGTTCTACCGGGATTACGAGAAGGAGCACATCAGCACGTACACCATCGACTGCAACATGCTGGCGACGGGACACCTTATGAAGCCCGAGATCGTCCTCAGCCACGAGTTCGTCGAGTGCGTCCCCGACCGAGTTGCAGGAAGGCGCTCTACGTGTCGATTGAGTTCACGACCGTAGTCCACAAGTGCTGTTGCGGCTGCGGAAGAGAGGTCGTCACGCCACTCTCGCCCACGGACTGGAAGCTGACCTTTGACGGCGTGTCGATTTCGCTCCATCCGTCGATCGGCAGCTGGAATCTGCCTTGCCAGTCTCATTACTGGATACGGCACAACAGGGTCCAGATGGGCCGGGCGATGGTCCCGGGAAGATCGAGGCCAGGAGAGCGGCTGAGTCGGCGGCGAAGGCGAGATACTATGGGAGTGACATCCCGACCGAACCGGCTCCATCCACCCCTCCTGTACTGGCCGCGCCCTAACGCGCCTGCAAGCGTCGGAGGGCCAGCAGAACCGAGACCGAAGGAAAGCACCTGGCGAAAGCTGAAGAAATGGCTGTTCGGGGCATAGACAAGGACCATCACAGAAGCAGCGGCATTCTTTTGAAGGAAACCTGTCCGTGGCCAAAGTGCAGGGAAAATGTTCGGCGTGCGGGACGGCGATTGAGATTGCCGTTGCGGACACGTTCGCGGAGGCTGCCATTGCCGCCGCACTTTGTTCTGGCTGCACAGACCAGCAGTTTCTCGACGGCGGCAGCGAGATCCTCCAGTTGCGGCAAGATCCGGGAGAGGGGCGCTGCCCGCTCGGCAAGGTTACGATCACCGGGGGAGCGGTCGAGGCCCTTGCGGAGGCTGGCCAGCACGCCGCGACCTTCCTTGCCCGCCACGCCCGCGGAGACTGGGGCGAGAACGGTCACTTCGACCTGATCGAGTTGACTGAGAATGAACACCGCCGGGGCTGGGAGGCCACCGACGATTCGGGCAAGATCAACAAGAGTAACGTCCTCAACCGCCGCGACCGGATCATCAGCGGGTAGGCGACCTTCCGAGGCAGGCGGCTGTGGGTCATCACTTGTCTGGATCGCGGCGGGACGACAGTAGTCACTCCCCGAAGAATACTGACCTTCTCTCCTCCATTGGCCCGCTCGCCTGTTCCCCCAGGGCAAACGCATCTCGAACCTATTCTGGGGCAATGGTTTGCAGAAACAGGCCTCATTTTCGGCTGGTGACATGGCTATGTCACTCTTTCCTGGATCGCCTCGTTTCTTGCCTGTTCTTCCCAGCGTGAAATGACCGGGAAACGGGGCCGACTTTTCTAGTGCGTTTGCCCTGCCTGTTCCCCGGTCGATCACAGTTGACTGACCTGGGCCGAAGATGCTGTGCGTCCGGTCTTTCGTCGGGGTTGACGGCGAGGCAAGGTTTGATGATCGCAGCCCATTGGCCCGGCAGCCCCGCGTAATCTTCCACCTTAACTGATCCGGATAGAAGAAATCCGATCACACGCCCGATCGCATAGATGTCCGCAGACGGGTGGGCGACTGCGCCATCTCTCTGCTCTGGCGGTGCCCAGGGGAGCGAGTGGGCTCCCTGCATGGTGAAGCCAGTCACCGGGCTGCTCCGCAGCTTGCTGATCCCGAAGTCGGCGATCTTC
>CAWGKE010000013.1:0-382295 GCA_963823075.1 uncultured Planctomycetaceae bacterium | reverse complement strand
TCGGAAGTCAAGGAGTGACAAGTAGTTAGGACGACAGATTGACGTGTAAATCGGCTGGCTGCCTGACGTGTAAAACGGACGTGTAAATCTGGGAAGCCAGTCGAGACGAAACCCCTCCAAGCCAGTCTGGAGGGGTTTTTCGTTTTCGAGACGTTCCTGAACACTCAGCCACCCGCCAAAATCTCCCCCTCCCGACGTACCACCCGAACCACGCCCTCGGCCCGCCCTCGCTGAAGTTCAAGTCCTTCAGATTGGGACGGACCTCGTAGCGCGACGGCTCGATGGATTCGATGACCCAGCCCTTGGCGAAGGCGTCGTACAGTTCCTTCTTCGACACCCGCCGTGGCCCTTGCGTCCCAGGCTTCTCTTCTCCCAAGCGGTTCTATCGTGCGTCCTGCGGTCATGCGGTCTTTGGATCGCTCGTCCTGCGCAACTTCGCTGACCAGGCCAGCGGCAGGCCGTACCGCCTACGTCTTACTGCCCTGTTGCCGCAGGTTCAGTTGATGGGCCTGCCCTTCCGCTGTCCAGGGAAGCGTCCATTTCACGGGATGGCCAAACATGAGGTCGGCGCTCGGCAGCAGTGGCTCGTCCAGGTTGGCCCGCATTCATTCCGGTCCATCCCACGGCGAGTCGTCCTCGAACCTGCTGCTACACAGCGGGCAGACGCGCACGACCTTTGGCCCTCGCTTGTAAAAGCCACAGCCGAAGTGGCCGAAGGCGGTCAGGAAGGTGGGCTGGTCGCAGTTCTGGCAGAGCGGGGCGTTCTCGTGCTGCCAGGCCGACTTCAAGACCCGCCAAGGAATCCGGCGCTGCTCGACCCCCTCCCAGCAGTAGTTCGACCCGCTGCAAGGCGCTGGCGTCCAATCGCCCGGCTCCTCGATGGCTCGCCGCCGCCACTTCTCCAGGTACACGTCGAGCGGGAATTCCTCGGTCATCCGCTCCCCGTAAAGGAAGTCGTCGCCGTGCTGGGCTGTGCTGGTTTCTTGTTTGCGGTCGATCAACGTGACACGAACGCCGTTCCTCGCCAGGCCGTGCGCCTTGAAGAAGGGGCGCAAATCGCCCTGCCCCTGCTGACCCCAATAATGCACGACGACCCGCCCAGGGTGAATCTCGATCAGGTTCAGCCCGCATCGCCGGGTGACAAGCCTGACGATGCGCTGGTCGTCGGCAGGCGTCAATTTCCGCAAGCCCGCCGAGGCCCGCTCCAAGATCGGCTGCTGTGCATTTGCCAGCGCCCAGGTCACGGGATCGTCCACGGCCAAGGCTTCCCTGGTGGGGGTGTGCAGAAACCAGAACGACCTGGAGTGTTCTCCGGCACGCAGGCGCTTGGGCAATAAGAACGATGCAACAGCGGTCTGAAGAAAAGCGCGTCGGGTTGGGAAGGACATGACATCTCCTTGCGGTTCTGTGCCAAAGAAGTAGAAGCGGCACCGACCGCCTCCATCGTCACGGCTTTCGCCGCCGCTTCGGAACCACCGTACTGCCGGGCAGCCGGTTGGCGGGCGTCGTCGGGGGAAGCTACCCCTCGGCCCTTCGGGATGAAGCAGAGACATCTCCATTATTGGAGGCGACATGCGGGCTGACAACGGCCCCGCCCCGTAAAATGGGCCGCAGGTCGCCACGGGCGAGAAGTTCCTGAACTACCTCGAAGCAGCCGAGAAGGACTCGACGTTTCAGGCCGAGCTTCCCGCCTTCGTCGCCGAGATCAAGCGCCTCTTCGAGCCGTGGCAACTGGCGGAATGTCTGGACCAAGCCCGGCTGGCGGAGCCGTTCGACCCCGGCATCTACGAAGACGCTGATCCTGAAGACATCGAGATGGAGCGGAAGGCGGACCTGCGCCGCTGCGCCGCCGACTTGCTGGTGGTGGAGCGGGCGAAGGCGCTGCTGCTTGGCGAGTAGCGGCTACGGCTCTCTGTCCTCTGGTCGGGGTTCATCTGCTGCCGCCTCGTAGACAGCGACCGCAGCCTTGGCCATCATCCGCATGGTCTGGTGAGAAGGCAGGAGCGGCAGCCTTTTCAGTCCGAGGCGGGCGACGACCCCGGCGATGGCCTGCTCGACTTCTTGTTCCAGCTTGTCCACGGTCTTCTGGTCCATCGGTCAGTCCCTCCGTGCTGGTACGGCCCTCTCGCACGCCTCCAGCATCGCCGCCAGCGGCTCCAGGTCGGCCAGCCGGTGATCGTTGCCGGCCTCGACCAGCGCCGTTGCGGGCAGGCCGCTGTTGCGGAGCAGTTCCTCGCTGTCGGCAAACGGCACCACGTCGTCGGCCCGTGAATGCAGGATCGTCGTGGTCTTCTTCACCGCCCTGGCTGTGCCGAATTCCTTCCAGGCCGGACATAGCAGCACGAGCGGGGTGTCGCCGCTGTTGATGTTCATGGCGACTGCCCCGCCTCGGCTCGATCCCACGACGGCCTGCGGCTGATGCTTGTCGAACTCGGCCTGGGCGATGCGCACGGCCGCCTCGAAGTCCTCGTCGGGCAGCATCGGGTTGATTACCTCGTGGCCGTGCTTCGCCAGGTAGGTCGGTTTCACGCCACCGGGCTTCGAGGTCCAGCCGTGGAGGAAGAGGATTTTCATGGAGTCGTTGTAGCCTGCTGCGGTCAGCCTGGCTGTGTGTGCCTGTCGCCGAGAGAATACCTGCGGGGGCTTGTCCGGGGAGCCGGTCCTTCCGCAAGATGATAACGTGCGACACCGGAGGGGCTGCCATGAAAGGGAAGAACAAGAAGGATAATAGACCCCGGCCTCCGGCCAGATTCGCCGCCGGGCGCAGGTGCGTGTGAAGCCGGGAATCACCGTACCCGACTTCGAGGACATTCCGCTGGGCGGCTGGGCCGGGACGATCCGGGAAGTGGACCAGAGATCGGCCCCGCCGACGTACCTGATCGAATGGAACAAGCACACCCTGGACGACATGCACCCGGTCTACCGCAAGCGCTGCGAGCGGGACGGCCTCGGACTCGAAAGCATGTGGCTGGGCGAGGACGACATCGAGGCGGACACCGGGGTGCCGGCCGCCATCGAGCAGCCGACGAGCATCGTCGCCCGCCCGCTCAACGAGAAGGACCAGGACGACCGTGTGCGGATCGCCCTGGGACTGACGAGCGACGACCCGCTGCCGGAGGTCGATGACGACGCCCTCCGGGCCTACCACCGCTACCTGGCGGCGCACCTGGCGTTTCCATGCGAGGCCAAATGGGAGCCGGAACACGGGCCGGCGCAGTCCGTCAAGATCACCGGCCTGGGCGACCCCGAAGACGACGCCTGGGCGGACGAGATGTACGGGCTGCTGTGCGAGGCCAGAGCGGAGGGGCGGTTGATCGAAGTGCCGCTGGGCGAGTGCGAAGCCAAAAAGGGCAGCCCCAACCGGCAACTGCTGAAGGACTACTCGTACTGGTTCTGGAACAACGGGTGACGGAGGCCGACCTTGCCAGGCGAGTGCATCACGACCCTTCCGCCAATCCACGGCAAGCTCATCCATGCCCGCAAGATGAGCGAGCCGGTCATCTACTTCATCCTCGACAGGCGGCTGGAGCGGCACCCAGCGGTAAGAGCCGGAAGGCGGAAAAGCCCGGCCGCTCAAACGCAGGCAGTATTTGCCCGCACCTGAAGCACACTCCCTGGAGAGGCATTCCGCCCCTGCCCCGGCACGTTTCCGCAACTGCAAATCTTCTCTCAACTTACGTTTTCTCCCCCACCGAAACCGGGTTCGGCACAGCATTTGTCATGGTTTCCCATATGCCTCCGCTGCGTGGCATGTCCGGGTGAGGCTCACAACTCAGAAACAGTTGCCATGCGATGGCACGGTAGTCCCCGGAGGCAGCGAAACATGCCGTGCGCACGGGATTGCAACAGGTCTTTTGTCGTTTCGGCCCAGCAAGGAGAACGCCGTGCCTGCCCTCAACCGCCCGACCAGCATCCAAGCGGCGGCCGAGCAGGGCTTACGCAGCAGTCCCTATTCGGCCCTGAAGCACGTCTCCTGCGACTGCCAGGGCGGCGTGCTGGTCCTGCGGGGCCGCCTACCGACCTACTATCTCAAGCAGATCGCCCAGGAAGTCGTGGCACATCAGTTCGACAAGGTGGAGCGCCTGGAGAATCGGATCGAAGTCATCCCGCTCGCTCCTTACTAACGCCGGTGCTGTGGGGTGGCCCGCCCCTGGTTGGGTCGCCTGCTGCTGGACGGCGTAGGCCCCGCCCGCCTGCCACGAACGAGGTCACGACATCGCTCAATTGCGTGTAGGGCCTTGCCTGTGCCGGGCGACACCGCCTTGGGACTCGCAGGCATCGGTTCCACGCCTTATCCCTTCTCAAATCAGAACGGCGTCGAGCCGGGCGTCGTGGACTGGCCAGGAGGAACTGGCGAATTATCCAGTTCCAGTATGTCGAATGGCCAGTTAGCTTCATCACGTCAGCCGCCGGATCACTGCAAACCACGCCTTCGGCCCGCCCTCGCTGAAGGTCAAATCCTTGAGATCGGGCCGGACCTCGAACCTCGACGGCTGGATGGATTCCACGCTCCAGCCCTGGGAGAAGGCATCGTGCAGTTGCTTCATCGACACCCGGCGTGGCCCCTGCGTCCCCGGCTCTTCATCGCTGAAACAGAGCAGGAACAACCTCCCGCCTGGCTTCAGGACGGTCGCCAGGCCCTCGACGTAGCGCCGCCGGTCCTGGTCGGAAAAGACGTGGAACAGGCCGCTGTCGATCACGCTGTCGAACACTTCGGGGAGGTCTTTGAGGGCCAGGGCATCCATGACCAGGAAGGTGGCCGTCAGGCCCCGCTCGGTCGCCTTGCGCCTCGCCCTGGTGATCGGCTCTTCAAGGAAGTCGATGCCCGTGACCTTGTGGCCCCGGCTGGCAAAGAACAGGGCGTTGTCGCCCGTGCCGCACCCGGCGTCGAGGACGGAGCCGATGATCCGGTTGGCCACGTCGAGGAACGCCTGCTGCGGCCTGCCGATGTCCCAGGGCGCTTGCCCCGTGTAGGCGCTCTCGAACGTGGTCCGGTCGGGTACGGTGGTCATGGTCATTCCTCCTTGGGGTATTGTAGGGCGGCACCGGCCTTGCCTATACCCTACGGGGGTATTGTATAATGACCTTGTTCGACTTTCTCGCCTGGAGCCGCAGCCAATGGCCCACACCATTCGAGACAAGAAGAAGCTGCTGAACCGGGTCCGCCGCATCCGGGGCCAGATCGAGGCCGTGGAGAGGGCGCTCGACCAGGAGCAGGACTGCTCCACGATCCTCCTGACCATTGCGGCCTGCCGGGGTGCCATCAACAGCCTGATGGCCGAGATCATCGAGGGCCACATCCGCTTCCACGTCGTTGACCCCGACCACCAGCCCACGTCGGAGAAGGCGAAGGCCGCTCAGGAGTTGATCGACGTGGTGAAGGCGTACCTGAAGTAGACCGGCCAGAGGAGTTGCACCATGAACCAGGCCACGCTCGCCACGGCAGAAGCCGACCCCCGAAGGGCGCATGAGGAAGCCCAGGCCCACGAACATGGCCACGAGGACCACGATCACGCCTTGGAGTGGGTCGATCTGGTTCGGATCGGCCTCGTGGCGATGGCCGTCGTCGCCAGTTGGTTCGGGCTGTGGAGGTCGCTGGCAAGTGTGCTGGGGCTGGGGGAAGCCGTTGCCAGCTTCGACGTGATCGCTCTGGTGGCGACCTTGGCGGGCGGCTACCCGATCTTCAAGGAGGCCGTCTCCAACCTCGTCGCCCGGCGCATGACGATGGAACTGTCCATGACCATCGCCCTGGCTGCGGCCCTGGTCATCGGAGAGTTCTTCACGGCCTTGGTTATCGTCCTCTTCGTGCTTGTCGCTGAGGTACTGGAGGGGCTGACGGTAGGTAGAGGCAGGCGGGCCATCAAAGACCTCCTCGACCTTTTGCCACAGCAAGCGGTCGTCCGGCGGGACGGCGGCACCCACGAGGTCGGCGCTGCCGAGGTCCAGGTGGGCGACGTGGTGCTGGTCAAGCCCGGCGCTCGTGTCCCGGTGGACGGCCTGGTGGTGGCCGGGAACTCGTTCGTGGACCAGGCCCCGATCACCGGCGAATCGCTGCCGGTCGAGAAGCTGCCCGGCAGCAGCGTCTACGCCGGGACCATCAACCAGTCCGGCGTGATCGAGGTCCGCACCGAGGGCATCGGGCGGGACACCGCTTTTGGCAAGATCATCGAGGCGGTAGAGCGGGCCGAGCGGTCCCGTGCGCCGATCCAGAAGACCGCCGACCGGCTGGCCGGGTACTTAGTCTACTTTGCCATCGGCTGCGCCGCCCTGACGTTCCTCGTCACCCGTGACGTGCGCTCGACCATCTCGGTCGTCATCGTGGCCGGGGCCTGCGGCATTGCGGCGGGCACGCCCCTGGCGGTCCTGGGGGCCATTGGCCGTGCCGCCCGCCAGGGGGCCATCATCAAGGGTGGCCTCTACCTGGAGGCGCTGGGCACGGTGGACACCATCGTGCTGGACAAGACCGGCACGCTGACCCTGGGCAACCCCGAAGTGACCGGCGTGCATCCCTGTGCCGACGCCACCCCGGAGAGCGTCGTGCGGGCCGCTGCCGTTGCGGAAGCTGGCTCAGAGCATCCCCTGGCCAAAGCTGTCTTGCGGAAGGCGGCGGCGCTGTCCCTTCCCGTCACCGAGCCGGAGCGGTTCGAGTACGTCCCAGGCAAGGGCATCGCCTGTTCGCTGGACGGCGAGCAGATCGTCGTCGGCAGCCGGGCATTCCTCCAAGAGCGCCAAGTGGACCTTTCCACGCCGGTATCTGCCGTTGGCGCAGCTTCCGAAATGCTGGTGGGCCGGAACGGACTACTGCTGGGGTCGCTACACATCGAGGATGCCTTGCGACCGGAAGCGGTGCAAGCGGTCGCCGCCCTGCGCACGATGGGGCTGCGGACAGTGTTGCTCACCGGCGACACCGAGGGCATCGCCCAGGCGGTCGGCAAGCGGCTGGGGCTGGACGAGGTTCACGCCGGACTGCTGCCCGACGAGAAGGTGGCGAAGATCAAGGCGCTGCGGGCGGCGGGTCGCCGGGTCGCAATGGTCGGGGATGGGATCAACGACGCCCCGGCCTTGACCGAAGCGAGCGTCGGGGTGGCGATGGGTTCGGGCACGGACGTGGCCCGTGAAAGCGCCGACGTGGTGCTGCTGGGCAACGACCTGGCCAAGTTTGTGGAGACGGTGCAGGTCGCCCGCCGCTGCCGCCGCATTATCTGGTTCAACTTCGCCGGGACGCTGGCGGTGGACAGCCTGGGCATGGGGCTGGCGGCGGTCGGGCTACTGAACCCGCTGTTCGCCGCCTTCATCCACGTCTCCTCGGAACTGGCCTTCATCCTGAACTCTGCGAGACTGTTGCCCGGCGGGCGTGTCGAAAGCGCCGATGAAGGCCCACCACTGAGGCTGCCCCGCCTCATTTGGTCGCCACGCCCCGGTACAGGTAGCCGTGCGTCCTGGGCGTCCTCGCCAGGTAGAACTCCTCGACCTCGACCGAGGCGAAGGGCTGGGCGGCGACCAGGGCCTTCATGTCCCGGTCCAGGTGACAGCCGTTGGCGAGGCGCACTTGCAGCCAGTTCAAGCGGCGCTGCCACTTCTGGACCCTCGGCTCCGGGCTGAGGCCGTGTTCGAGGAACAGGAACTTCCCGCCCGGTTTTAGCACCCGGTACACTTCCCGCACAGCTTGAGCGACCTCCTCGATGCTGCACAGCGTAAACGTGCTGACGGCGCAATCGAAGCGACCGTCCTCGAAGGGCAGCCGTTCGCCGCCGAGAACCTGCTGGTCAACCTCGATCCCCTTCTGCTTGATCCGTTTCTGCGCCAGCCGGTGCATTCCGGGGTTCGGATCAACCGCCGTGAGCTTATGGACCCGCTCAGGGTAGTACGGCAGGTTCAAGCCGGTCCCGAAGCCGATCTCCACAACGTCGCCGTAAGCACCGGCGAGCAGTTTTCGCCGGTGCCTGGCCAGGAGCGACTTGTTCAAGAGGAAGTCGCAAAGGCGTGGGACGATCACCTGCGAGAAGAAGCTCATGGTTATCCACCTGGCCCGTTTGCGTGCGCCTCGATTCTACCGCCCGTTCGCTTTCGGGTGAAAAAGTTGATACGTCTTGTAGCCGCCACCCACGCTCACTGCCGGGAATCCCGCCTGCCGCAGAATGCGGGTCGCCAGGTAGCCACGCTGACCCACCTGGCAGTAGACAGCGATCTCTTGATCGTGGGGCAGTTCGCCCAGCCGAGAGCGCAGGTCATCGACCGGAATGTTCACGGCTTCGGGGAGATGACCAGCGCCAAACTCCTGCGGCGTGCGCACGTCCACCAGGAAGGGATGCTCACCGGGGGGAGCGGCCAGGACCGTCTGGACATCGACCTGGGGATGGTCGCCCCGGAGCAACCCGCCCGCCACGAACCCGGCCATGTTGATCGGGTCTTTGGCCGAACCGTACTGCGGCGAGTAGGCCAACTCCATCTCCTCCAGGTCGAACACGGTCATGCCCGCCTGGATCGCCACGGCCAGCACGTCGATCCGCTTGTCCACCCCGGCACCGCCCACCGCCTGCGCCCCCAGCACCTTGCCCGTCTCCGGGTCGAAGAGAAGCTTCAGCGTCATGGCCTCGGCACCGGGGTAGTACCCGGCGTGATGCGTGGGGTGGACGTACACCTTGCGGTAAGGACGCTGCGCCCGCCGCAGCACCTTCTCCGAGGCCCCGGTCAGCGCCGCCGTGCGCTCGAACACCCGGACGATGGCCGTGCCCTGTGTGCCCCGGTAGCGGGCGTCCCGCCCGAAGATGTGGTCGGCGGCAATGCGGCCCTGGCGGTTGGCGGGACCGGCCAGCGGCACCTGCGTCGGCTCGCCGGTCACGAAGTCCTTGACCTCGATGGCGTCTCCAACCGCATAGATGTCCGGGTCGCCGGTCTGGAGATGTTCGTTGACCCGAATGCCCCCACGAGGCCCGACCTCCAGGCCCGCAGCGACGGCGAGCTTGTTTTCCGGGCGCACGCCGACGCCCAGGACGACCAGTTGCGCCGGGAGGCGCTGACCCGACTTCAGGCGCACCACGAGGCCGTCTGGTCCCTGCTCGAACGCCTCGGCAGATTGACCGAGCAGCAGGGACACGCCCTTGCTTATCAATTCCTGAGCGATGGGCGTGGTCATCTCCTTGTCGAAGGGCGGCAGCACTTGATCCTGCAACTCGACCACCGTGGTGGTGATGCCACGGCGCACAAGGTTCTCGACCAGTTCCAGGCCGATGAACCCGGCCCCCACGACGACCGCCTGCCGCACGCCCTGGTCCAGCTTCGCCTTGATGCGGTCCATGTCTTGCAAGTTCCGCAGCGTGAAGACGCCGGGGAGGTCGATGCCGGGCAGCGGCGGACGGATCGGTGCCGCACCGGGGGCCAGGATCAGCTTGTCGTAGCTCTCCTCGTACTCCCGCCCCGTAACGAGATCACGGACCCGGACCTTCTTCGCAGCCCGGTCGATGGCCTCGACCGACGTGCGCACCCGCACGTCGAGCTTGTAGCGGGTCCGCAGGCGCTCCGGGGTGACGACGAGCAACTTGTCCCGTTCGCTGATCTCGCCGCCGAGGTAGTAGGGCAGGCCGCAGTTGGCGAAGGACACGTCCGGCCCCCGCTCGAACAGGATGATGTCGGCGTCTTCGGACAGACGGCGGGCACGGGCCGCTGCGGATGCGCCTCCGGCCACGCCGCCGACGATGAGCAGTTTCATGGGCAGCCCTCCTTCCTGGCACAGCACGGGCTGGCCGTCTCCTTGACTTGGTTCCAGGGCATCCGGGCCAGGAGCATCCCCATGCCGCAGGTGTCGGTGACGCCAGCGAAGACCAGCCCGGCCCCGACGAAGGCGGCGAGGCCGACGAAAGCCGGATGCAGCAGCCAGCCGAGCAAGGCCCCCAGCAGCACCAGCAGGCCCGCCGCAATCCGCACCTGCCGCTCCAGTGAGATGGCCTTTTTGCCCCGGACGACGGGCAGACCGCATTCGGCCCAGGCCAGGGTGCCGCCCTCGACGTTGACGACGTTGGCAAAGCCTGCGGCCAGGAACTTCTCGCACGCCTGCCTCCCACGGCTCCCGGAGCGGCAGATGACGTACAGCGGCTCATCTTTCGAGCCGTTGCGGGCCTGCATCACCGTCACGGGGTCCAGCCGGTCCAGCGGCAGGTTGCGGGCGTGGACGGCGTGCAACTCCCGGTACTCGACCGGCGTGCGCACGTCGAGGAGGTCGATCTTGCCCCTCTTGCAGAGGTCGGCAAGCTGCTGGGGGCTGATGGTCGTGACGCTCATGGCGATCTCCTTTCATCGGCTTTCTGGTCTTGATGCTCCTCGGCGCTGATCGGGGCCGAACTCGACCCGCAGGCTCCGCTCATTCAGGTCTTGACCCCCAGGCGGGGCAGCACCCACGCCTGAAGGATGATCCAGACCACGAGGACGCCCAAAGGAATGAGGAGTTCCATCGGCTTGGCTCCTTGGTCACTCGCTGCCGCCAGATGGTTCGCAGGCTCGGTCATTTATTGAAATATCCCGACAGTACGACATATTCCCCGAAAAAAATCAGCCGCCGAAGCGCCCCTCGATGCAGGCCATAATGTTCGCCAGGTGCGGCTCGGTGATCCCGTAGTACGCCTTGCGCCCGTCCTTCTCGCTCTTGAGCAGGCCGCAGCGCTGCATGAGGCGCAGGTGTTCGGAGGCCATGTGGCTGGGGATGCCGCACGCCTCGGCAAGCTCCCCGACCGTGTAACGGCCCCGCAGGAGCATCTGGATCATGCGCAGCCGGTGCGGGTGCGCCAGGGTCTTGAGGCATTCCGCCGCCTGCTCCAGCGCCTCCAGGGGCGTGAGCTTGGGCAATTTCGGGGTCTTGGCCGTAGCGGTCATCGTGGTCCTCCTATACTCCAATATATCGGAAGATCACGACTTGTCAAGCGGTTTCCGCCGGGCCGCACGCCGTTCTCGTTTCGCCGGGGGAGGTCTGGACGGCGGGCCGCAAGGCAGTCCAACCCGGTGCGTCGGAAAAGCAAGACGGCCACCTGCATCCTGGCAAGTGGCCGTGAGGAATCGGGCGGGCGGGGCTATTCTGCCAGCGCCAGGCTTGGGCACGGCCTGCGCTCCCGCCTGCCCCGCCGGTTCACCTGTTGCGAGGCGCAGAGGATCAAAACACGCTCCCTCATCGCTCATCTTTCGTGCGTCACTCCGACACGATGGCGGAAGCCAGCAGCAGCTTCGCCGTGGAGAAGTGGTAACAGTCCTCAAACTCCGGGCATTTCCGGCACACGTCCCACTGCTCGATGTCGCCCTTCACTTCCCGGTTGCAGCGGTACATCCCGCCCGCCCGCTCCAGCAGAAGCGAGAACACCTTGCCCCGCTGTGGTCGGTCATTCTCGACGTGCAGGACATCGGGGAACATCGTCCCGAAGCATTTTTCGTGCTGGTTCTGGCTCATGGGAGTCCTCCATTCAGGTGGGCGGGACTTGAGCGAGGTCACTTCCCAACTTCCGTAGAAGTTGGACACGTTGAGGGAATAGAGGTCACAGGCTCCTCGACTTCCGCAGTCTCAGCACCAAAGTAGCGCCGCCGGAAGTAGAGCGCCACGTTGACCAGGCCGATCAGCACGGGAACCTCGACCAGCGGGCCGATGACGGCGGCGAAGGCGGCACCGGAGTTGATCCCGAAGACGGCCACCGCCACGGCAATCGCCAACTCGAAGTTGTTGCTCGCCGCCGTGAACGCAATCGTGGCCGTCTTGGAGTAGTCGGCCCCGACCTTCCTGCCCATCCAGAAACTCACCAGGAACATCACCACGAAGTAGATCAGGAGCGGCACGGCGATCCGCAGCACGTCCAGCGGAATCTGGACAATGAGGTTTCCCTTGAGGCTGAACATGACGAGGATCGTGAACAGCAAGGCGATCAGGGTGATCGGGCTGATCGCCGGAATGAATCGCCGCTCGTACCACGTTCGCCCTTTGGCCCTCAGCAGCACGAGCCGAGTCGCCACTCCCGCCAGGAACGGGACTCCGAGGTAGATGAAGACACTCCAGGCGATTTCACCGATGCTCACCTGCACCGTGCTTCCCTGAAGCCCGAACAGCGGCGGCAGGACGGTGATGAACACCCAGGCGTAGACGCTGTAGAACAAGACCTGGAACACGCTGTTGAAGGCCACCAACCCGGCTGCGTATTCGCTGTCACCCTTCGCCAGTTCATTCCAGACAATCACCATCGCAATACAGCGGGCCAGGCCAATCATTATCAGGCCGACCATGTACGGCGGGTAGTCGTGCAGGAACAGGATCGCCAGGGCGAACATCAGCACCGGGCCGATCAGCCAGTTCTGCACGAGCGACAGGCCGAGAATCTTCCAGTTGCGGAAGACCTCGCCCATCTCCTCGTAGCGGACCTTCGCCAGCGGCGGGTACATCATCAGGATCAGCCCGATGGCGATGGGCAGGTTCGTCGTGCCAACCTGAAAGCCGTTGATCCATGCCTCGATCCCTGGAATAAACCGACCCACGGCGACTCCTGCCGCCATCGCCAGGAAAATCCACAGCGTCAGGTAACGGTCCAGAAAAGTGAGACGTTTGGCGGGTCCATTGCGCATCTTCTCCTCTCCCTTCGTCTGGCGCTCCCCTCACGGCTTTACGGCGAACACCCGCACGCTGGCGGCGTAGTCGTTCACGTTGTACCGCCGGAGCAAGTCCATCAGGCGGCGGTGCAGGGTGTCGTCGGCGGGCTGCGCCGAGCAGCAACCCGTCTCGGCCACGGGCAGGCTCGTGGACGCCGGGGAACAGCACCCGCCCTGGTTCTCGACCTTGGCGTAGGCGTTGAGGTCGGCCCCCGTGTCGATGACCTCGACGGCGGCGAAGCCCGCCTCGGCCAGTTGGCGGCGGTACTCCTCGATCCGCACGGCCCCGGCGATGCAGCCGACGTAGGCCATCAGGTCTTGGCCGATCTCCGCAGGCAGTGGCCTCTTGAGGGCGATGTCGCTGACCGCCAGCCGACCGCCCGGCTTCAGCACCCGGAAGATCTCCCGGAAGACGGCGGGCTTGTCCGGGGCGAGGTTGATGACGCAGTTGCTTATCACGCAGTCCACGGAGCCGTCCGCCGGAGGCAACTTGTCGATGGTCGCCTGGTGGAACTCGACGTTCGTGAGCGGCTGTCCGTTGTTTCCCTTGGCAGCGTTCTGGCGGGCCAGTGCCAGCATCTCCGGCGTCATGTCGATGCCGATGGCCTTGCCGGTCGGCCCGACCTTCGCCGCCGCCAGGAACACGTCGAGGCCCCCGCCGCAGCCCAGGTCCACCACGACCTCGCCAGGCCGGAGGTTGGCCGTGGCCGTGGGGTTCCCGCACGACAGCCCCATGTTCGCCTCGGTGGGGATCGACGCCAGTTCCTCCGGGGTGTAGCCGAACGCCTCGGCCACGGCCCGCACGCCCGAATGCTCGGTGGACAGGCCGCTCGTGGCGACGGCCCCGTACTTCGCCCGCACCGCCTGTTCGATTTCCTGGGACATGGGATGTACCTTTTTGGCGAGAATGTCACAGCGTTTGCAGTAGTTCCTTCACCTTCGCCTCGATCAAGTCCCGGGCCTCCCGGAACCGCTCCGGCGGCATCGCCTTTGGGTCGGGGATTTGCCAGTCCACCCGCTCCTTGGCGTGGACCAGGGGGCACTCGTCGCCGCAGCCCATCGTCACGGCGGCGTCGAACTCGATCCCCGCCAGGTCTTGCAGGCCCTTGGAGCGGTGGGTCGTCAGGTCGTAGCCGAGTTCCTTCATCGCCTCGACTGCCTTCGGGTTGACCTCAGCCGATGGACGGGAACCGGCGCTGAACGCCTCGACCCGGCCCGCCCCGTGGGTCCGGGCGAACGCCTCGGCCATCTGGCTCCGGTTCGAGTTCTCGACGCACACGAAGACGACCCGTTTCACCGGCAAGCCTCCTCTTGGGGCGGCAAGACGTTGCAGCCGCCGGGGGCTTGAGCGCACCGGCACGCCAGCACGCCGACGCACGCCCCCAGGACCGGGGCCGTCCTCAGCCGCAGCAAGCCCGGCCCCGACCCCGGCTGCGCTCACTGACCTCTTCCACGAGGCACAAGCCCTGGTCCAGCAGCGAGCGCACACACAGGTCCACGAGGCGGTAGTAGATGCTGTTGCCGTCCCGCCGGGAGGCGAGGATGCCCAGGTCGGACAGCCGTTGCAGTTGGTTGGAGACGGCCTGCGGCTTCATGCCGAGTGAGGCGGCGAGGTCGGTGACGCACAGTTCGTCGGCCCGGACCAGGGCGTGCAGCAGCCGCAGCCGGGTGTCGTTGGCCAGCACCTTGAACACCGCCGCCAGACCGCCCGCCTGGATCGGGGTCAGCAGGGGGCGTTCCTTCAGGGACGGTTTGGTGCAGCAGTCGTCGTCAGCCCTTTCTCGCTTCATTGCTCACCGCCTCCCTCAATGGCTCCACTGTTACACTATACGGTGTAATTGTGATTTAGTCAAGGGGCTGGCCGGGCCGGATGGTGGGAGCGGTGGCAGTCACTTCAGCAGCAAGAGCAGCATGACCACCGGCGTCTTCGCCAGGATGCTGTGCCTCATACCCTTGGGCATGTGGACCCAGGTGGCGGGCTTGGCTTCCACCGTGTCGTCGCCCAGCGTCAACTTCGCCCCGCCCTGGAGGAAGTGCAGGACGGCGGGCATCGAGGCGGTGTGTTCGGAAAGCTCCTCGCCCTGGGCGAAACCGAACAGGACCGCCTTGAGGCGGTCGTCGCTGAACAGGGTGCGGCTCAGGATGCCCTTGTCGGGCGGCTGGACTTCCTTCGCCAGATCGAGGAACACGGTGTAATCGCTCATGGCCGTGATTCTCCTCCGAGCGCTTGCTCCCACCGGGCCACTTCGCTGGCAAAGCCCTGGTGCAAGCTGGTCAGCCCACGTTCCTGCTCGACCTTCGAGAAGCGGCCCGTCACATCGGCATCGTCGGCCTCGCTCATCACCTGCTCGGCCATGTGGAAGAGGACGTTGTTCTCCTTGAAGATGTGCTGCCGCAGCAGCGGGATGTACTGCCGGGCGGCGTCGGCAAACGTGCGGGCGTCGAGGGGCTGCGCCTGGCTCGCCTCCCGCATCCGGCCCACGCAGTCCCGGCCCAGGACATGCTCGTGCAGCATGACGCCAATCGGCCCGCCCTGTTCGGGGATGCCCCGCTGCTTGAGGACGGGGAAGAACACGTCCTCCTCCTTGGCGTGATGGCACTGGTCGGCAAACTGCTGGAAGAACCGGGGTGCCCACTCCGGGAAGCCTTCGGGAAGCGGTTGCCCGGCGTCGATCCGGGCGACCGCTTTTTCGAGCAGGGTCAGGCCCCGCTCGATCAGGTCGTGTTCGGCTTTCAGGCGTTCGACGGATTTCATGGGACTATCTCCTTCACAGCTTGTAGCCGATCTTGCGCAGGAACTCCTTGCGCCACTTGATCTCGCCCTCGTCCTCGACGCCCTTCGGGGAGAACCCGTCTACCACACCGAGAATGCCCCGCCCCTGCTCCGTCTCGGCCAGAACGACCTCCGTGGGGTTGGCCGTGGCGCAGAAGATGCGGCACACTTCCGGCACCATCTTCAGCGTGTTCAACACGTTCAGCGGGTAAAAACCGTCGCCCAGGAAGACGATGAAGGAGTGCCCAGCAGCGATGGTTGTGGCATTCTTCTTGGCCAGTTCGATCATGCCGGGGTCTGTGCCGGACCAGCGCACGAGGCACTTACCGGAAGCTTCGCAGAATGCCAGCCCGAACTTGATGCCCGGCACGGCGGCGACCAGCGCCTCGTGGATGTCCTCGACCGACTTGATGAAGTGCGTCTGGCCCAGGATGAAGTTGGTGTCGTCGGGCTTGTCGATCTTCACCGTCTTGTGTTGCACGGAGAACTCCTTTCCTTTCAGCGGAAGGAGCAGCGTGGGCGACCTCACAGCGCCGGGGTCTTCGCTCTTCCCCTCACCCCCATGAGGATGGCCACGGCGACGAGGGCCAGCGCCGCTCCCCACCCGAACGCAGCCAGCGCCCCGTAGACCTGATACAGCACCCCGAAGATCAGGCTGGACGGCAGCGTGGCGACCCCGATGGCGCAATTGTACCAGCCGTAGGCCAGGCCCTTGCGCTCGCTGCCGACGAGGTTCGCCACCAGCGTCTTCTCCGCTGGCTCGGTCAGCCCGTAGAACAGGGCGTAGGCCAGGAAGAAGGCCCAGGCTTCCCAGGCGGTCGTCGCCAGGGCGAAGGCCAGGTAGACCCCGGCGTAGACGAGCCAGCCCAGGAAGATAAAGGGCCTGGGGCCGAAGCGGTCCACGGCCCGGCCCATGAGCAGGTTGCTCGAACTCTTGACGACATGGAAGGCGCACCACAGCAGCGGCAGCAGCGCCGTGGGCACACCGAGTTCGCCCGCCCGCCCGCACCAGCAGGAAAGCGTCACTCGAATTCCCCAGGGTGAAGACCACCAGGGCCAGCAGGAAGAGCCGGAAGTTGCGGTCGAACGGCTGGAGGGTCAGACGGAGCCGTTCCCGTGGCGGCTCGGTCGCTGGCGTCTCCCGCAAGCCGAAAACCAGCAGCAGGACGACCAGCAACCCCGGCAGCAAGGTCACGAGGAAAAGCGTCCGAAGATGGTCCGGCCACAGCAGGAGGAACCCCGCTGCCAGGAGGGGGCCGATGGCGGCACCGAGATGGTCCATCGCCCGGTGGAACCCGAAGGCACGACCCCGGATCGAGGGGCCGGTCGAGTCGGCAATCAGGGCGTCCCGTGGCGAGGTACGGACACCTTTGCCGATGCGATCCCCGACCCGGATGACGAAAAGCTGCCAGGGGGCGACGATCACGCCGATCAGCGGGCGGGTGACGGCTGCCAGGGAGTAGCCGAAGAGGACGAAGCCCTTGCGCCGACCGGCCTGGTCGGAACGGCCCCCGGACCAGAGCTTCAGGAGACTGGCGACCGAATCCGCCGCCCCTTCGATCACGCCCAGGTAGAAGCGGTTGCCCAGCAGGACCGTGAGCAGGAAGTTGGGCAGCAGCGGGAAGATCATCTCGCTGGCGATGTCGTTGAGCAGGCTGGCCAGGCCCAAGACCTTGACGTTGCGGGGCAGGGATTGCCGGGGAGTGGTGGCAGGCGGCGAGGAGGTCTGACTCATGAGGATTGCATTCGCTTCCTGGCGGTGATGAGCGCCCCCTCCGTGCAGGAGGACGTGTGGTAGCCGGTCCAGACGTGGATGCGGCCCTCGACAGAACCGGCCTCGGTGAGCATTTGCAGGAGCGACCACCCCCACACGGCCCCGGCGATTCAGTCCGACCACTCGCCCTTCTGCGCCACTTCCTCCGGCTTCACGTCGTCGTGCAGCAGGATGTCGGCCATCTGGAGGCGACCGCCGGGGCGCAGCACCCGGAACGTCTCGGCCAGCACGCCCGGCTTGTCGGGGCAGAGGTTGAAGACGCCGTTGGAGATCACCACGTCCACCGAGCCGTCCGGCAGCGGCAGCTTCTCGATCCCGGCCTGCACGAACTCGGCGTTGCGCAGCCCCAGGAGATCGGCATTGCGGCGGGCCTTCTCGACCATCTCCGGGCACAGATCGACGCCGACGACCTTGCCGGTCGGCCCGACCCGCCGGGCGGCGAGCAGGCTGTCCAGGCCCGGCCCGCTGCCCAGGTCCAGCACGGTTTGGCCGGGGCGGACTTCTCCCAGGCCGAGCGGGTTGCCGACGCCGCAGAAGGATTCCGTCACCGAGGGCGGCAGGGCGTCGATCTCCTGCGGGTCGTAGCCCAGCTTCTTGGCGCTGGCGGGGCCGACCGGGAACTTCCGCTCCTGGTCGGGAGAGCGGGCGACCTGGGCGAAGCGCTGCTCCACAGCGGCATGGATTTCTTCGGCGGTGTTTGGCATGGCCTGCTCCTCGGAAGTTCTCGACTCGTTCTTCTTCAAGGTCATTTTAGAGGTAACTGCCTGGGCGGACGACGCAGGCCGGGATCGGCACGGTGAACCCGGTTTCGGCTACCCCAAGGCGGACGTAAGATGACAGCAAGTTCGCTTAACGAATGCCGTGGAGGATTATCCCCCAACTCGACGGCCAACGCAGGCAGCACCAGGAGGCCCCACGGATGGACGACAAGCCCGGCGTCGGCACCCTCACCGGCCTTTCCGATGCGGAAGCCGCCCGCCGCTTACAGGCAGAAGGCTACAACGAAATCCCCTCGGCCCAGCGGCGCAGCATCCTGGCCATCGCCTGGGACGTGGTGCGGGAGCCGATGTTCCTGCTGCTGCTGGCCTGCGGCACCATCTACCTGCTGCTGGGCGACGTGCAGGAAGCCCTGATGCTGCTCGGCTTCGTCTTCGTGGTCCTGGGCATCACCCTGTACCAAGAGCGGAAGACGGAGCGGGCGCTGGAGGCCCTGCGTGACCTCTCCAGCCCCCGTGCGCTCGTCATCCGGGACGGCCAGCGCCAGCGCATTGCGGGCCGGGACGTGGTGCGGGACGACCTGATCGTGCTGGCCGAGGGCGACCGGGTGCCCGCCGATGCCGCCGTCCTCTCCTGCACCAACCTGTCCACCGACGAATCCCTCCTGACCGGCGAATCGGTGCCGGTCAGGAAGGTCGCCTGGGATGGCGTGCTGGACATGAGCCGTCCCGGAGGAGAAGACCTACCCTTCGTTTTCTCCGGGACGCTGGTGGTCCAGGGCCAGGGCATCGCCCAGGTACGGGCGACCGGCCTCCGCACCGAGATGGGCAAGATCGGCACGGCCCTGCAAACGGTGCAGGTCGAAGGGACGCCCCGGCAACGGGAGGTCGGGCGGCTGGTGCGCCGGGTCGCCGTCCTGGGCCTGGCCCTGTGCGCCCTGGTCGTTATCCTCTACGGCCTCGTCCGGGGCGGTTGGCTGGAGGGGTTCCTGGCGGGGATCACCCTGGCGATGGCCGTGCTGCCGGAAGAGTTCCCGGTGGTGTTGACCGTCTTCCTGGCCCTGGGCGCTTGGCGGCTGTCCCGGCGGGGTGTCCTGACCCGCCGGGTGGCGGCGGTGGAAACCCTCGGCTCGGCCACCGTCCTGTGCGTGGACAAGACGGGCACCCTCACCCTAAACCGCATGACGATCCGCAAGCTGGTGGCGGACGGCACGGCCTATGACGTGGGCGAGCGACCCGACCAACCGCTGCCGGAGGAGTTCCACGGGCTTGTCGAGTTCGGCATCCTGGCGAGCCAGCGTGACCCCTTCGACCCGATGGAGAAGGCGTTTCACGAACTCGGCAACCGCCTGCTGGCCCACACCGAACATCTGCACGCCGACTGGACCCTGGTGCGAGAGTACCCGCTGTCGCCGCACCTGCTGGCGCTGTCGCACGCCTGGAAGTCACCGACTGGCCAGGAGTACGTCCTTGCGGCCAAGGGTGCGCCGGAAGCCATCGCTGACCTGTGCCACCTGAGCGCCGGGCAGACCCAGGCCATTGCCGAACAGATTGCGGCGCTGGCCCAGGAGGGCCTGCGGGTGCTGGGCGTGGCCAGGGGCACCTTCCGGCAAGAAGCGCTGCCCGGCCAGCAGCACGACTTCACCTTCGAGTTCCTGGGCCTGGTCGGGCTGGCCGACCCGGTGCGCCCGACGGTGCCCGCCGCCGTGCAGGAGTGCTACACGGCAGGCATCCGGGTGGTGATGATTACCGGCGACCACCCGACCACGGCCCTGAGCATCGCCCGGCAGGTGGGCCTCAAGCCCCTGGGCGAGATCATCACCGGCCCCGAACTGGACAAGATGGACGAGGCGGAACTGCGACGGCGTGTGGAAAAGGTCAACGTCTTCGCCCGAACGGTGCCGGAGCAAAAGCTGCGGCTGGTGAACGCCCTGAAAGCCAACGGCGAGGTCGTGGCCATGACCGGCGACGGGGTGAACGACGTCCCGGCGCTGAAAGCGGCCCACATCGGCATAGCGATGGGCGGGCGGGGCACCGACGTGGCCCGTGAAGCGGCCTCGCTGGTGCTGCTGGACGACGACTTCTCCTCCATCGTCCAGGGCCGTGCGGATGGGGCGGCGCATCTTCGACCATTTGCAAAAGGCCATGACGTACATCGTGGCCGTCCATGTGCCGATTGCCGGGATGTCGTTGCTCCCGGTGCTGTTCGGCTGGCCGCTGGTGCTGCTGCCCGTCCACGTCCTCTTCCTCGAACTGGTCATCGACCCGGCCTGCTCGGTCGTGTTCGAGGCCGAGCCGGAGGAGGCCGATGTGATGAGTCGCCCGCCCCGCAGCCCGCAGGAGCCGCTGTTCGGCGGGCGCATCCTTGGCCTGGGGTTGCTCCAGGGCGGCAGCGTCCTGGTGATCGTGCTGGCGGTCTTCCTGGTGGCGCTATACGGCTGGCACAACGAACTGGATGCCAAGGCCGTCTGCTTCACCACTCTCGTTGTCGCTAACCTGGGGCTGATCTTCGCCAACCGTTCGTGGTCCCGCACCATCGTCGGCACCCTGCGCACTCCAAATCCGGCGCTGTGGTGGGTCTTCGGCGGGACGCTGTTGTTCCTCGGCCTGGTCCTGTACGTCCCGTTCCTGCGTGACCTGTTTCACTTCTCGACCCTGCACCCCGACGACCTGGCCCTCTGCCTGGCCAGCGGGTTGGTCAGCATCCTCTGGTTCGAGGGACTGAAACTGGTAAGGACGCAACAGAAGGCACCCCACGCCGAGGCAACCGCTGGAGGGGGTGGCTGAGCGAACATGGGCAAGCAACGGGTCTACTTCCTGGCCCTCGCCGTGTGGCTGCTGCTGTTCGTCGTTGCCTTCAGCCTGGGGGCCGTGCGGGAACTGCTCATCGCCCCGGCCATCGGGGAACCCTGGGCACACGTCGTCGGCACCCTCGCCTTCGTCGTCGTGCTGCTCGGCATAACTGTTGCCTTCGTGCGGCGCATCCGGCCTCGCTGCTCGCTCACGGACCTGTGGCTGGTCGGCCTGCTGTGGCTGGCGTTGACGCTGGCCTTCGAGTTTGTGTTCTTCCACTACGCCGCCGGGAAGCCCTGGGAAGTCCTGCTGGCCGACTACAACGTGCTGCAAGGACGCATTTGGGTGCTGGTGCCGCTGGCGGAACTATTCGGCCCGCCGCTGATCGGCTGGCTGATGCGGCACCATCCCGACCGCCGGACGAAGGAAGGAAACGGGTCGTAAGGTCATGCGACCGTTCCAAGGGGGTAGCGTGTCTTCATATGGTAGGGGAACACCGGCGATGACGAAAACCGACAAGGCGCTGGTGCTGCTGCTCCGCATCGTGGGCGTGGGTTCCTTGTTCGCCCTCGTCGCCGTGGTCATGCCCACGTCATGGATGGCAGCAACGCACCGCTGGCTGGGGCGGGGCGAGATGCCGACCGGCCCGGTGGTGGAGTACCTGGCCCGTGACCTCTCGGCCTTCTATGCCTCTCCAGGAACTCTCTTCGAGAATTGCGGACGTAACACAGACGTAAAGAACATTATACACGGTCGGTGCGCGTACCAACCCCCTCCCCGCGCCGCTTTCCGAGATCTGCCCGCATCGTCGTTGGGACTGCTGGCACGCCTACCGTCGGGCCGCGGTCGCGTTGGGACGCGCTCACGGCGCCGCCGGCTCCAGACGATAGCCCAACTCCGCCGCCTTCCGCGCCAGGCCCTTCACCTGGCGTAACCGATACGCCTCCTCACAGGCCCCCTGCTCCTGACGCACGTATGCCTCGCCGTACTTCAAGAGGCGGTACACCCGCTCCGCGATCTTCCGCGCCGTCGCCACCACCGCCTTGCCGCCCCCGGCCCGCGCCGCAATCCGCCGGTAGAACGCCCCCAACGCGTTCTTGGCGTGGTGGCAGCCCTGCGCCGCCAGGCGAAACGCCCGCGCCGCACGGTTGGAGCCCCGACGCACCCGCCGGCTCCTGATCTTCCCCGCCGAACCCTGGTGCTGCGGACAGAGCCCCAGCCAACTGACGAACCGCTTGACCGTCGGGAACTTGCTCAGGTCCGTGCCCAACTCGCTCAGGACCACCAAGGCCGTCGCCGCGTCGATGCCCTCGATCGCCGTCAGGTCCACCCCCGCCAGCCGGAACAGCGAACCGCGCACGTCGAAACGGGCTTCGTTCGCCGCCCGGCCCCGCTTGCGAGGCTTGGGCGGCAGGGGCCGGCCGCCGCTCTTGTCCGTGAAGGTCCCCAGGTAGGCTTCGACCTGCGCGTCGCACTCGTGCAGCCGCGCGTGGTAGCACTCGTACAACGCCAACGCCTGACGCAGCGCGAACAAGTGTTCCTCGCGCCAATTGCCCTGCAAGGCCCGCGCCAATTCCGCCTCCGTCCGCCGGCACCGCTCGTGACGCAACTTCGCCAACTCCCGAGGATCGCGTTCGCCGCGCAGGATCGCCTGGAGGATGGCCAGGCCCGTCACGCCGACCACGTCGCTGACCGCCTCGGTCAACTTGACGTTCATCTCCTCCAACGCCTTTTGCACGTGCTGGACGTGCTGGCCGGCGTAGCCGATCAGCATCTGCCGTTGCCGCAGGTAACCGCGCAGGACCACCACCTGATCCTCCGGCCGGAACGACGCGCTCAACAGCCCGTAGCTGTGCAGCCGTTGAATCCATTGGCAATCCAGCACGTCGCTCTTGGGCCGGCCGGGCGCGTGCCGCGTCTGCCGCGGATCGACCAGATAGACCGCAAAGCCGCGCCGCTCCAACAGTTCGAACAGCGGCACCCAGTAGACGCCGGTCGATTCCATCGCCACCGTGGTGACGTCGCAGGCCTGGAGCCAATCGGCGAGCGCCTCCAGGTCGGCGGTGCAGGCGCCGAAGGCGCGGACGTGGGGCGGCAGGTGGGCAGCCGGGTCGGCGGGGTCGGCGGCCACCGCCGTGGGCGGCACGGCGACGTAGTGGCGCGCCGCATGGACGTCGATGCCGGCGGCGTGCGGGTTGGTGACCCGCAGCGGCTCAGGGGAGGCGACGATACGACCGTCTTGGCGAAAGCGTGGCGTCATGGCGACCTCGGGATGAGGGTGCGGGTGGTCAACGGGCGAAGGGGCCGCGGGCGCGGGAGTGCGTAACGGAGGCAGTCTCTCCAACGGGAACACGCCGCGGCGTGTCGCCAATGCGGTCGTCGCAGACTCCCGGGACCAAGCTTGCTTTCGGGCACGAAGCGCCAAGGCACGAGCGGCCACCTCGACCCGCGGCCCCGCACCGATAGGATAGGCATTCCCGTGGTGCGCTGGACCTCGGGCCCAAGTACCGGGTTGAGGTCACCATCCCGGGGCGTCAGGGCATCCGCGCTGAGCGCGACTTCCATCCCACTCGTGGGAGCGCCAACCTCCATTGAGGCCTCGCGCCACGGCTTCTCACCCCGTTCCTGGCAGCGGTATCGCCGCGGAACGGGGTGAGGAGTTTGGTGGCGCTCTGCTGCTGGTGATGGCGTCCGATTTGGAGCGCTACCGGCCTCTCGTGCGTTTCTTTGCCCTGGCTCTCATCGTGCTGAGCATCCTGTTCACGGGCGTCGATCTGGCGGCGGGGATGCCGTGGTGGTGGTCCGCCTCCGAGGGGCCAGGAGGCGTAGTGTTCGGGGTGTTGCTGTTCTTCCTGGCCCGCCCCGGTCACTCGAAAACGGGAATGCCATGACCCGTTCGCTGTGCGAGACGTGCGCCTTGATGCGAGAGGTCGTGACCCCGAAGGGATCACGCTTTCTGCTCTGCCAGTTGTCGCAGACCGACCCGGCGTACCCGAAGTACCCACCGCAGCCCGTGGTCCGGTGCGACGGCTACCGGAAGAAGGAACAGGCCGAGGGAGTCGAGGAGCGATGAGGCAGCGAGACAAAGGCAGATGTCCCTGGGCGAAAACCGAACTGTACGTCCAGTACCACGACAGCGAATGGGGCGTGCCGGTCCACGACGACCGACTCCTGTTCGAGTTCCTGGTTCTTGAAGGGGCGCAGGCGGGCCTGAGTTGGGAGTAACCGTCCAGCGGAATTCGCAAAGCAGCGCAGCTGCGCCGAGAGCCGACTGCTAAAATCGTGGCATGGACGCTTCCGTGTGCCCGGGATGCTGCGAACGCGATAGGCGCATTGCCGAGTTGGAACGCCGCGTCGCCGAGTTGGAAGCCCGACTCGGCACCAACAGTTCCAACTCCTCGCTGCCGCCGTCCGCCAATCCCCCCGGCGCACCCAAGCCGGTCCAGAAAAAGAAGTCCAAACGTCCAGCCGGCGGACAACTGGGCCATCCCCCGCAGCTGCGGCGGTTGCTTCCCGCCGAGCGGGTCAACCATTTCAAGCACTTGGTCCCCAAGCGGTGTGAGCGCTGTGCCGCGGCCCTGCCCGCCCAGCCCTCGCCGGGCGATCCCGAGCCCCACCCGCTTCCAAACCATCGAACTGCCCCCGGTCATAGCCGAGGTCACCGAGTACCAGGGCCACGCCCGCACCTGCCCCTGCTGCGGCCACCGGACGCATGCGGTCATCCCGGCGGCGGTTCGCGCCCACAGTGTCGGGCCGCGGCTGACCGGCACGCTGTCCTACTTCTCCGGCTGTCACGGCCTGAGCAAGCGCGGCGTCGAGGAGATCGCCGACGCGGTCTTCGACGCCCCGATCGCCTTGGGCACGGTCTGCAACCTCGAGGAAGAAGTCGGCGCCGCCCTGGAGACGGCCCACCAGGAGGCGGTGGCGGCGGTGCGCCAGGCGGCGGTCAAGAACGCCGACGAGACCAGTTGGAAACTCGCGGGGGCGTTGTGCTGGCTGTGGGCGGCGGCCACCACCCGGGTGGTGGCCTTCGTGATCCACGCCCGCCGAAGCGCGGCGGGCCTGACGGCGATCCTGGGCCTGGAGATCCTGGGGATCCTGTGCAGCGACCGCTGGGGCCCGTACAACCGGGTGCCGCCCCAGCGGCGGCAGATCTGCTGGGCGCACCTGAAACGGGATTTCCAGAAGATCATCGACCGGGGCGGCCCCGAAGAGTGGGTCGGACGGGAGGGGCGGCGACTGGTCAGGAAGGTCTTCGCCGCGTGGCACGGGTTCCGGGACGGACAGGTCACGCGGGCACAACTGGAAGCGCGGCTGGCCCCGGTGATGCGACGGATGAACCGGGTGCTGCTGGAAGGCGCGATCCTCGGCGCCGACCCAACGGTGGTGCGGTTCTGCGAGAACGTGCTGGCGTTGGAGCCTGCGCTGTGGACGTTCGTGACGACGGAGGGAGTGGAGCCGACGAACAACCACGTGGAACGACTGCTGCGTCGGGCGGTGCTGTGGCGCAGGCGGAGTTTCGGCTGCTGGAGTGGGAACGGCTGTCGCTTCGTCGAGCGGATTCTGACCGTGGTGCAAACCCGGCGGTTGCAGGCGAAGAATGTCCTGGATTACCTGCATGAGGCTGTCCTCGCCCATCGCACCGGCCAACCCTGCCCCTCACTGCTCTCGTAGCGTTGAACGATTACCGGTCATGCACGAGGACATTATACAGCAGCATCCGGCCCGCCAGGTCGGGGTCCGGCCCGCTCCCGCTCCGGAATTGGCTCTGGAATCTGGGGTCCATTCCCGTTATTGCGGCGCGGCGGCCGGTCGGCGCAAGCGGCCGCCGCCCACGGCCCGAGGATGCGGCCGCGGTCGCGCCCAATACCGCTCCGCCCGTTCGTCCTCGCTCAGGTAGGCCGCACGCACCTGCAGGACGGCCTCGGCGCCGCCGTGCAGCCAGAATTTCTCGCTTCCCTTCACCCGACGGTTCAACTGCTTGATCACGCTCTCCACCGGCGCGCTGCTGATCGGCAGGCCCAGCCGCCGGTATTCCGGGTAGTTCATGCGGCCGCGGTTGTTCTCCACGTAGCCCAGCGTGTCCGCCGCCACCCGCCGCGGGTCGTCCTCCTGCGCACCCGCCGGCGCCGCCCCCAGACGCTGACACACCGCCCGCAGCCCGCCCAGCAACAGCAGCACTTTCCCCGACCACGCCCAGCACAGCCACTGCGTGTACAACGCCCAAGCCGCCTCCGTCCCCTTCGGCTGGGCCGCACACGCCGCCGCATACAGATGCGACAACAGGTGCAAAAAGTCCAAAATGCCGATGAACCCCGCCGCCAGCAGGTGGAACTCGAACACCGCCCACACCGCCTTCGAGCCGTCTCCCACGCACGCCTTCCGCCGCGCCCGATCCAGGCTGCGTCGATGCACCTCCGCCGCCACCTGCCAGCCGAACGCCTCGTTGTCCGCCGTCGTCGCTGTCACCGTACGCACCAAACGCCGCGGCCGCGTCGCCTTCCGCCGCCGCCGCCGCTTCGGCCGGGGCGGTGGCGGCGCCTGGTCCGCTCGGCCCACGCGTTTGCCGCTGTGCGACCGCAGTTCCGCGGCCAGACGCGTCACGCGCACCCGATCCAGGAACTTCGACGGCGGCCGCGGTTGCGGATCGGTCGCGGACGCCCGCGAGGCGTAGGTCTGGCAACAGGCCACCTTGTCCTCTCGCCAGGCCGGCGCCGTCACCCCACGCCCCGCCGCCTCGGCCCGCGTCTGGTAACGGCCGCCGTCCAGCATGACCGCCGCGACCGCCGGCGCCTTGGCGTAGCCCCGGGCCAGGCGGTTCTCCTTCAGGGCCCGGACGTCGGCGTCCCGTTGCTGTTGCCATTCGCGGCCGACGCGTTCGGTCAGACGCTGCAGATGGGTCGGGCTGACGGTCAGCCGCGCCAACTCGCGCAGGTCCTCGCTGGCGTCCCGGAACGACGCCGCCTTGGCGGCCTGACGAACCGCCTTCTTCACCAGGGTCGGGCTATAGCCTTCCGTGCCCAGCTCCAGCTTGAGGTCCAGAGGGAAAAAAACTAGGATGGCAAACTTAACTTGAGAGGCCCCGAAAACGGCCTGTTCTTGAACTGGGCGGCCCAGGAAAACGCCAGAAATCGCTTGTCCGCCGAGGGTCTCAAGTTGAGTTTGCCGTCCTAGAAAAAAAGAGACCCGGCAGGTCTTGCAGTACCACTGCTCCCGGCACAGCGTCACCTCTCCGGCGTCGCTGGCCACGTGCCGCCGGGGAAGGGGTTCCCCCGGCGGCGTGCGTCGTTGGGCGGGCCGGCCGCACTTGGGGCAGCCGGCCGGCTGGGCGTCATCGGGACGCACGGCCGGGTCTGCGGCCAGATCCTGTTCCAGCAGCCAGGCGGCCAGCTCACGGGTGAGGGAGCAGGCGCGGCCCTCCCGGTGGGCGAAGGTGACGGGCACGGGGACTGCTTCGCCGTCGAAATAGAGGTCGAAGGCGGCATCGGCTTGCTGGAGCCACTGCTGGCGGAGTTGTTCACGGCGGTTGCCGGCGTCGGGGGATGACGGGTTCATGGCGGCCTGCGAGGGTCAGGGAGGGGAGGGCGCACACATCCCTCCGTTATCGCACGCCCGAGGCGCAGCTGCAAGAACGGGAATGGACCCTGGAATCTGCTTGACCTGGCTGCCGAGAAAGAAGACAAATATAGTTCGCGGATAGGGGCGCTTACGCAGGAGCAACCCATGAATGAATCTCATTCCGACGCACCGGACGCCGACGGGGACACCGTCTCAACGGTGGAGTGGGCGCGGCGCCGTTTCCTCGCGGCCTGCGACGAGTCCCTGGAAGACCAGCCGCCGCCGGACGTGGATGCGTATCTGAGTCGCGTTCCCGAGCCGGATCGATCCCGTTTGCGCCTGGAGCTGGAGTCGGCGGGGCAGGACCGTCGGCGCCGCCGTCGCGGCCCCGACGACACGGCCCTCCTGCCCGCGCCCCACGCGACGCCGGACGCCACGTTGGATTATCCGCCGCGCGTCGCGGCCGAGGCGACGCGCGGCGGCGGCGCCGACGCCACCGGCGACGAACCCGCCGTCGCCGACCCCCAGGCCACCGTCGCGCCCGAGGCCGGCAAGCTGGCCGGCTCGCACGCGCCGGACGCCATCGCCGGCTACGAGGTCCTGGGCGTGCTCGGCCGCGGCGCCATGGGCGTAGTGTACAAGGCCCGTCAGGTCGGCCTCAACCGTGTCGTCGCCCTCAAGATGATCCTGAGCGGCGATCACGCCGGCGAGCGACGAGCGCGCCCGCTTCCGCTCGGAGGCTGAGGCCGTCGCCCGCATCCAGCACCCCAACATCGTCCAGATTTATGAGATCGGCGAAGAGTCCGGCCGGCCCTACTTCTCCCTGGAATACGTGGACGGCGGCAGCCTGGCCGGCAAGATCGACGGCGAACCGCAGCCGCCGCGGGAGGCGGCCCGCATCGTCCACCTGCTCGCCGGTGCGATGGATTGCGCCCACAAGGCGGGCGTGGTCCACCGCGATTTGAAGCCGGCCAACGTGCTGCTGACGACCGACGGCGCGCCCAAGATCACCGACTTCGGCCTGGCCAAGCGCGTGCAGGAGAACAGCGGCCAGACCCGGAGCGGGTCGATCCTCGGCTCGCCCGGATACATGGCGCCGGAACAGGCCGAGGGCAAGAACGACGAGGTCGGGCCGCTGTCCGACGTGTACGCGCTGGGCGCCATCCTCTACGAGATGCTGACGGGCCGAATGCCCTTCATGGCGCCGTCGGTGCTGGAAACGCTGGAGCAGGTCCGCACCCGCGAGCCGGTGGCCCCGGTCGAGCTGCAACCGGGCGTGCCGCGCGATCTGGAGACGATCTGCCTCAAATGTCTCCAGAAAGACCCGCAACGGCGCTACGACGGGGCGGGCCTGCTGGCGGAGGACCTGCGTCGCTTCCTCGGCCAGGAGCCGATCCTGGCCCGCCGCGTCGGCCGATTGGAGCGCGCCTGGCGGTGGTGCCGCCGCAACCCGCGGCTGGCCGTCCTCGGCGCCGCGACGGCCGCGATCGTCGTCGCCTGGGCCGTCAGCATGTCGGCGCTGGCCTGGCAGCTCAAGCTCCAGAAGGACAAGACCGACGAGAAATCCGCCCTCGCGGAGGCGAAAACGGTGGAGGCGGTTCGCAGCGCCGACGAGGCGCGGCAGAAAAAGGAGGCGGCCTATCAAAGCGCCCGCGTGGCCGTGCAGCGGATGACCCAGACGTTCGGCAAGGTCCAGCAGCGGCTGGACAACCGGGTGCTGGCCGCGGACGCGACGCCGGAACTCCGCGCCCTGCGCAACGACGTCCTCAGCCAGCTGCGCGACGGAATGCTGGGCCTGACCAAGGACCTGGAGGACGCCGGCGCCACTCGCTTCGCCACCCTCGCCATGTATCAGGAGATGGGCGATCTCCTGCGCCGCCTGGGCAAGGGCGAGGAGGCCATGCAGCAATACCAGAAGGGGTGTGACCTGGCCCGGAAGATCGCCGAGGACCAACCCGACGACGACAAGACGCGGGCCAACCTGGCGTTCATGCTGAACAAGCGGGGCGACATGGAGCGGGAAGTGAACGGCGATCCGGGGGCGGCGCGGGACGACTACGAAAAGGCGCGGGCGCTGCAGCAGGACATCGCCGACCATCCGCGAGCCACGACTACACGGACGTGGACAATAAGCGGCTCCTGGCGAACTACGAGATGGGTCTCGGCAAGGCCTGCATGGACCTGGGCGACGCCTCGACCGCCCGCGACCATTTCGACAAGGCGGCGGCGTTGCGCAAGGCCTGGTCTGAGGCCCCGCCGCAGCTGGTTGCGGCGCGCAGCTGGCTGTCGGAGGCGTACTACTGGCGCGGGTCGGCCGGCGACCGGCTGGACGACGCCAAGGGGGCGCGGGAGTCGTTCGACGCGGCCCTCGACATCTGCCGCGACCTGGCCCGGAAGTACCCCAAGGACTTCTCGTTCCAGGCCGACGTGGCGGACGTGGTGGTGCGCTGGGCGACGCGCAGCTGCGGCTGGGAATGCGGGCGGACGCGGAGAAGAGCTACCGCGAATCTCTGGATAGTCTGCGGCCGGCCCTGGATCACACCCCCGACAACCTGGACTACCAGGCGCTGCTGGCGCGGGCCGACGAGCGCCTGGCGGCCGTCGCCGCGCTCAAGGGCGACGGGCCAGCGTCGCGGCAAAGCTATCGGGAGGCCCTGCAGCTGCGCCAGAAGCTCCTCGAAGTCGATCCGACCAACTGGACGTGGCAGGCGGCCGCCACGCTCACGCTGGCGCACTGCGGCAAGGAAACCGAGGCGGTGAAGAAGGCCGACGACCTGCGCCGGGGACATCCCAAGGCCGTTCCTCTGCTGCTCATGGCGGCCCGCTGCTACGCGGTCTGTGCGGACCAGGCCGCCGACGCCGCGGCGAAACAGCGGTACGTGGAGCAGGCCGTCGCCGCGTTGCGCGCCGCGGCCGACGCGGGTTTCAAGGACGCGATCGCATGGAAGACCGATCCCGACCTGGCGCCGATTCGGGAGGAGCCGGCGTACAAGACCTTGATTGCAGAAATGGCGAAACCTTAGGCGAGCGCCGGCAGGCATGATACCCGTAGCCGCATTCGCCAGAATGCGGGCCGACAGCCATTCACCCGCATTCTGGCGAATGCGGCTACGGGTAAGGTATTTCCCGCCCCTCGCCTTAGCGCGATCCGCGGGCACCGCAACGAGCGGTGCCCGCGGATCGCGCCCATGTCCTACCGCCGGCGCATCCCGCAACGGTCGCACGTCCGGTTCATTTCCCGCCTTTTGCCGTGCTTTCGCGCGTGGACAATTCCGCACCGTCGCGTTACCTTGAAGGGACGGCTGGGGTTTAACTCACAGGGCCTCGCTGTCGCCCGCCCGCCCCGCGCTCTCCCGAGGACCGCATGCAACTGGTGCAACGACTGATCAAGCGCGGCGTTATCGCGGCGTCGGAAATGACGCGCGTTTCCGAGGCCCATTTTGCGGCCCCGACCAAGCCGCTTCACGAACTCCTCATCGAAAAAGGATTCGCCAAGGAGGAAGACGTCCTTGCCGCCCTCGCCGATGAGTTCGGCATGGAGCTGGTCGATCTCACCCAAATCACGGTCGAGCCGGAAACGCTCCGGGCCATGCCGCTCAAGCTGGTCCACCGCCGCAGCCTCATGCCGCTGTCCCGCAGCAACGGCACGCTCGTCGTCGCCACCGGCGATCCCTACGACGTGTACGCCCTCGACGAATTGCAGATGATGACCGGCTTGCAGATCCAGCCGGTCTTGGCCAGCCCGCGCGAGATCGCCCGCCTCATCAAGACGCACTTCGGCGTCGGCGGCGAAACCGTCTCCGCCATGATGGCCGAGCGCGACGACGTGGAGCTGCTTGAAGGGCTGGAGGCCGACGACAGCGAAGCCGCCAAGATGGCCCAGGAGGCCAGCGTCGTCAAGCTGGTCAACGAGATCCTCGTCGAGGCCGCCAACGAGCGGGCCAGCGACATCCACATCGAGCCGGAAGAAGGCTCCCTCCGCATCCGCTACCGCATCGACGGCATCCTGCAAACGCAGTCGCTGCACGCCGAGATCAACCGCTTCCAGGCCGCCATCATCAGCCGTATCAAGATCATGGCCCGCCTCAACATCGCCGAGAAGCGGATGCCGCAGGACGGCCGTATCAAGATGCGCGTCCAGAACCGAGAAGTGGACGTCCGCGTCTCGATCATCCCCATGATCCACGGCGAAGGCATCGTCATGCGTCTGCTCGACAAGGGCCGCATGGTCTTCAACCTCGCCAACGTCGGCATGATGGAAGACACGTACAAACTCTTTCGCAAGCTGATCGACCTGCCGCACGGCATCGTCCTCGTCACCGGCCCGACCGGCTCCGGCAAGAGCACGACCCTCTACAGTGCTCTCAACGAGATCAAGGACGAGACGATGAAGATCATCACCGTCGAGGACCCGGTGGAGTATCAGCAGCCGGGCATCAGTCAGATTCAGGTCCACAGCAAGATCAACCTGACGTTCGCGGCCGCCCTGCGCAGCATCCTGCGCCACGACCCCGACGTGATCCTCATCGGCGAAATGCGGGACATGGAGACGGCGGAAAGCGCCATTCAGGCGTCGCTGACCGGCCATCTGGTGTTCAGCACGCTGCACACCAACGACGCCCCCAGCGCCTTCACCCGGCTCATCGACATGGGCATCGAGCCGTTCCTGGTCGCCAGCACGGTGGAGGGCGTGATGGCCCAGCGGCTGGTGCGGACCATCTGCAAGGAATGCAAGGAGGAGTTTGTGCCGCACGAGGTGCCGTCCGACTTCCCGCGGAACGGCGACGAGCCGGTGCGTTTGTGGCACGGCGTCGGCTGCCGGGCCTGTCGCCAGACCGGCTTCCGCGGCCGGACCGGCATCTATGAGCTGATGGTCACCGGCGACAGCATCCGCGAGATGTGCGTGGAGCGGGTCAACGCCTCGCACATCCGCAAGCAGGCGGTGAAGGAGGGCATGTTGACGCTGCGTCAGGACGGCTGGCGCAAGGTGCTGAATGGAGAAACGACGCTCGACGAGGTGGCCCGCGTGACGGCCGGCGACGTGATTGCGTGAGATGGGGACGCCTGTTCGCACGGCACGGCGAAGGAATCCTTCGCGGCGGGAATGTGCTATAGACTCGAAAGAGCAATCTTTTCACATTCCCGTCCGAGAAGGGTGATCCATGACCACGGCGTTCGCCACGTGCGGCGAATATGCGGAGTCCGTTTCCGAGTCCGGCCTCGTCGGTGCGGACGACCGGGATCGGTTGGCGGAGTTCGTTCGGAAGTCGCCCGCCGCGGGGCCGAAAGAGCTGGCCGCGTTCCTGGTCGGCCAGGGGATACTGACGCGGTTCCAGGCCGAATACGTCATCGAGGGCCGGATCGCAGAGCTGACCCTGGCGTCCTACACGCTGATCGACGTGATCGGCACGGGCGCGATGGGGGCGGTCTACAAGGCGAAGTCGGCGAAGGACGGCGGCTGGTACGCGATCAAGGTGGTGCCGCGACGGAGCGTGATGAACCTGGCGTCGGTGGCCGAGAAGGTCAAGGCGCTCAAGCAGGTCCGCCACCCGCGCGTCAGCGCCCTGGTCAACATCGGCGCGTCCGGCGACAAGATTTATCTGGTTTGGCCGTATCTGGAGGGCGGCCAGCGGCTCGACGATCTGCTGAAAAAGCATGGAAAGATCCCGCCGCGACAGGCGGCCCAGATCGCCCTGCAAGCGGCGTCCGGTTTGCAGCCCTACCACGAACACGGGCTGTTCCACGGGCTGCTCAAGCCGAGCGACGTGCTGATCGGGGCGGATCGGCGGGTGCGCGTGCTGGACTTCGGCGTCGGCTTCCTGCTGACCAGCGATCGGGGCAAGGCGATCCTCGATACGATGACCAACGGCAAGGCGCTGGCGAAGGGCCTCGACTGCGCCAGCCCCGAGTCGATCATGGATTCACTGGCTCGCACGCCGGCCGGCGATCAGTACAGCCTGGGCTGCATCCTGTACCGCTGTCTGACGGGGAGGTACCCTTTCCCCTACGACAACCCGGTCAAGAAGATGCTGGCCCACCAGAACGAATACCCCACGCCAGTGCGGGAGTTCAGTCCCGAGACGCCGGAGGCCCTGGCCGACGTGGTCGAACGGCTGATGCAGAAGGCGCCGGAAGACCGCTACGCGGACATCGGCGAGGCGGTCAAGGAGTTGCAGGCGCTTACGTCGAACGCGCGGGCCTTCACGCCGAAGAGCAAGCCCGTGGTTTCCCTGCCGGAATCCGCGGCGGTAGAGCCGCCGGCGGAGCGACTAGAAGAGGAGGAGGCGGAGACGGAAACGCCGCCCGCGCCGGCCCGGGGTCTGTCCGGGCTGTGGATGATTGCGGCGGGATTGGCGGCCGGCGGTGTGGTCGGCCTGATTGTCTGGTGGATGATGCACGGCTGAACCGGCGGATCGATTCCCTCGCGGAAGTCGAACCCGGCCGTGGGACGAGCGACTTTTCAGCGAGGGACGACGTGCCGGAATACACCTTCGAGGCGATGAGCAACGTGGGGGCGCGCAGCCAGGGCAACCTCGTCGCCAGCACGGAGCGCGAGGCCCTGTCCATGCTCGACGCGCGCGGGCTGTTCCCGCTGCGCATCGCCCCGGCCAAGACGACCCGCAAGGGCGGACGCCGCATCCGCAGCCGCAACCTGGCCGCCTTCTACGCCCAGATGGCCGACCTGCTGCATTCCGGCGTGCCGCTGCTCCGCTGCCTGGACATCCTCGAACGGCAGAGTTCGCAAGCGGCCCTCTCGGAAGTGCTGCGCGAGGTCCGCGCCCGCGTCGCCGACGGCATGGCGCTCGGCGCCGCGATGGCCCAGCATCCGCGCGCCTTCGACGAGCTGGCCGTCAGCATGGTCCGCGCCGGCCAGGAAGGCGGCTTCCTCGAAGACGTGCTGCGCCGTATCGCCGACTTCACCGAACAGCAGGAAGACCTCAAGGCCAAGGTGCTCGGCGCCCTGGCCTACCCCATCTTCCTGGCCACGGCCGGCTTCATCATCCTCAACGTCCTCATCATCTTCTTCGTGCCCAAGTTCGAGCCGGTCTTCAAGCGCCTCGCGGAGAAGGGCGAGCTGCCGACGCTTACGGTCGGCCTGATCGCCTTCAGCCACTTCCTCCAGGGCTGGGGCTGGGCCGTCGTGCTGGCGTTCATCGGCCTGGTCGTCGCCTACAAGCGCTGGTCCGCCACGCCCAAGGGCCGCAAGATCGTGGACGCGATCCGCTTGCGCATCCCGGTCGCGGGGAAAATCTACCTGTCGTTCGCCCTGTCGCGCTTCACGCGCATCCTCGGCACCCTGCTGCACAACGGCATCCCCATCCTCCACGCCCTGCGCATCAGCAAGGATTCGACCGGCAACAAGGTCCTGGCGGAAGCCATCGAGCAGTCAGCCGCGAACATCACGGCCGGCGACGCCCTGGCCGCCCCGCTGACCGCCAGCAAGCACTTCCCGCGCGACGTGGTCGAAATGATCGCGGTCGGCGAGGAGAGCAACAACCTCGACAAGGTGCTGATCGACATCGCCAACGGCCTGGAAAAGCGGACCTCGCGGCAGCTGGACTTGTTCGTCCGGCTGCTGGAGCCGATGATGCTGCTGGTCATGGCCGGCGTCGTGCTGCTGGTCGTGGCCGGATTGCTGCTGCCGGTGTTCAAGATGAGCAGCGCGGTGAATTGAGATTCGAGGCGAGCGGCCGGCGTGAGCCGGCTGATGAGGCGTTCATCAGCGGCTCACGCCGGCCGCTCGCTCCGGAAACACCCTCATGATTCTTTAATCGCCCACCCCTTACCATGAATGCCTGAAACCCCCCGCCTGTATTCGAGGAGGAAGTTCCCATGATCCTGCGGAAGTCCGAACGCTCGCTGCGACGCGTCGCGTTCACCCTGACGGAAATGCTCGTGGTCGTGGCGATCATCGTCGTGCTGGCCGGCATCGCGGTGCCCACCACGCTCTACGTCCTGGACGGCGCCAAGCGCGACCTGGCCCAGACCCAGTGCAAGCACCTGGCCGAAGCCGTTCGCATGTACATGCACGACCAGACGAACAACCCCAGCGGGGCGCCGCCCAGCTCGTGGGACGACATCGTCAACGACCCCAAGATCGGCCTGAATACCGACGCCCTCCGCGACCCGTGGGGCGGCCAGTACCACTACGTCACCCCCAGCGCGCACAACAGCAAGGACGGCTTTGACGTGACTTGCGACTGCGGCGGCGGCGAACCCGTTGGCAACTGGTAAGTCGGTCCCGGGCGACGAACGCGGAGCGGACCATGCGACGCGGTTACACGCTGTTTGAACTGGTGATCGTGGTGGCGCTGGTGCTTATCATGGCGGGGATATCCATCCCCTCCATCGAAAGCATGTACGCCGACTCCCGACTCGAAGCGGCGGCGGACCAGGTGGCCGGTCAGTGGTCCGCGATGCGGGCGCGGGCCATCACGGAAGGCCGGTCGTATCGGTTCGCCGTCCAGTCGGGCGGGGGCGATTTCCGCGCGGCGCCGGACGCTCCCGAGTTCTGGTCCGGCGGCGACCCGCCGGCCGTCTCCGCGAACGACCCCAACGCCCCGCTGGTGGTGCAGGATTCGCTGCCCAGGGGCATCCGCTTCGCCTCGATCGGCGGCAACGATCCGACCGCTGTCGCCAACCCCGATACGGGCGAAGTGGTGGACGCTTCGGCCACGGCTTCCGCGACGGGATCGTGGACCACCGTGGCGGTGTTCCTGCCCGACGGCACGGCGCAGCAGGACCAGGAAATCACCTTCCGCTCCGCGCTGTCGGGGCCTCTGTCCCTCAAGCTGCGGGCTTTGACGGGCGGGATGAGTACGCGCTGGATACCGGCCAACCAGAGTCCTTGAAGACCGACAATGACGTGAGGATGAATTCGCGTGATCGCGTCCCCCGCCCGAACCCCGACCGCCGGCCGAACTGGGCGTGTGCGTCGGCGGGCGTTCACGTTGCTGGAAGTCCTCACCGCCCTTACCATTTTCCTCCTGGCGATGGCGGTGTTCGGGACAATCATTTCCCGCAACGGCGACATCGCGGCGGAAATCCAGCGCCAGAACCTGGCGACGCGGCTCTGCCAGTCCAAGCTGCACGAGGTCGCCATCGGCGTCGTGCCGATGGCCTCGCAGGACGGCACGCCGTTCGACGAAGAGCCGGATTACACGTGGTCGCTGGACGCCGAGACCGGCCCCACGGAGGGGCTGTGGCAAGTGACCGTCACCGTCAAGCGGACGGCGTCCGACAACGGCGACGTGGTGCAATGCACCCTGACGCAGATGGTCCTCGACCCCACCGTGGTCGGATCCAACGAGGACGTGATCCCCGTCACCAGCTCGACCACCAGCGGCAGCACGACGGCGAACGGGTCGTCGAGCAGCGGCACGAGCGGCACGAGCGGATCGTCGAGCAGTCCCGCGACCGGGGCGGCCGCGATCCCGGCTTCTTCCGCCCCGACCAGCGCGACCAAGGGGAAATGACATGCGACACCGGCGGCGTTCCCGGCGCGGTTTCACCCTGCTCGAAGTCATCATGGCCCTGGCCATCGCCGTGCTGCTCCTCGGCGCGCTTTATTTCGCCGTGGATTTGCAGATCCGCTCCGCGCAGAATTCCCGCGATACGATTCAGGGCAGCACCCTGGAGCGCGCCATCATGGCGCGCATGGACGCCGACGCCGCCCAGGTGATCGGCCTGAGCGATCCCGCCCGCTACCGCTTTCAGGCGGGCCTCGACACCGTCCAGGCCGCCAGCACGACGCCGGGCGGAACGACGGGCGGCGCCACGTCGGGCGCCGCGGCGTCAGCTGGCACGGCATCCGCGACCCCGGCGACCTCGGCGACCTCGGCGACCGCCTCCTCGACGACGAACATGACTTTCTCCAACGGAACGATGGACAGTCCCTCCTCCTTCGGATCCACGTCCGCGATCACCAACAGCCAAGGCGCGATCAACATCGTCCTGCCGATGGGCGTCATGGGCGACAACCAGTCGCTGCACCTGTTCGTCAGCAACCTGCCGCGAGAGATTTACGCATCCGGCTACAGCCTTGGCAACACGGACGCCACGACCATTCTGCCGCCCAGCAGCGACGTCCGCCGCATCAGCTACTGGCTGGTCGGCGGGGAAGACAGTCCGGGTGGGTTGGCACGCCAGGAGGTGGCGCTGTCCACCAGCGACGACGCCCTTATGAACCTGCCGCCCGGCATCGACAACGAAACCTCGTACATCATCGCCGACGAGGTGCGCGACCTGAATTTCCAGTATTGGGATGGGATGGAGTGGAACGACAGCTGGGACTCGACAATGCTCGGCCCCGACGGCGTGACGCCGATCGGCTCGCCGCTGGCGATCGCCGTCACCATCAGCGTCGCCCCGCAGCACACGTCCGGCCCGCCGCAAGAAAACGAGCCGTTGCGGACGGTGCGCCACGTCCTCGTCATCCCGTCCGCCAACGGGGCGACGCTGCAAGCCGCGCTCGCCAGCGGGACCGGCACGCAGACGAATTCGTCCATGACGAACGGCGCCTCCACCACCAACGGGAGCGGCGTTTCGCCGTGAAGCCATGCCGATGCTGCTCCGCAATCATCCCGTTCCCCGCCGCCGCGGCGTCGTGCTGCTGGCGGTGCTGCTGATCGTGGTGGTGCTGTCGCTGGCGGCCTACCAGTACGGCGAATGGGTGACGTCCGAGTTCCAGGCCGCCAACGCTTACACGCGCACGGCCCAGGCTCATGCGCTGGCCGAGTCCGGCGTGCATTACGTCGCGGCCATGCTGGCCAGCTCCCTGGCCGCCAACGCCAGCACTTCCAGCGCCTCGGGCGGCGGCGGCGCTGCCGGCGGCGCCTCGGGCAGCGGCGGCGGCTCCTCGACCTCCACCAACGACCCGCTCAACGGCAACCCGTGGGACAACCCGCAGATATTCCAGAACGTCGTGGTGACAAGCACCGGCCCCGGCCCACCCGGCGTGTTTTCCATTGTCGGCCTGGTCCCGGTGGACGACCCCACTCAGGCGTCGCAGCCCTATCGCTTCGGTCTCGTGGACGAGGCCGGCAAGATCAACATCAACGCCCTGCTCGATCTGGACAACGGCCAGGGCGTCGTCGCCTACAACATTCTGATGGCGCTGCCGAACATGACCGACGACGTGGCTAACTCCATTCTGGATTGGCTCGACCCGGACGACACGCCCCGCACCGACGGCGCCGAAGACGACTACTATTCGTCTCTTCCTACCCCGTATCACTGCAAAAACGGGCCGCTTGACAGCCTGGAAGAGCTGCTGCTCATCAAGGGCGTCACGCCGCAGATGGTCTATGGCAACGACCGCAACCGCAACGGCGTCCTCGATCCCGAGGAGGACGACGGCAGCGGCCAGGTCGATCTCGGCTGGTCGGCCTATCTCACGGTTTACAGCCACGAGCCGAACACCGACGTCAACGGCAACCCGCGGATCTACCTGAACGACCCCGACATCGACACGCTGGCCAACAACCTGACGACGGTCCTCGGTCAGGACATGGCGAACTACATCATCGCCTACCGGCTGTACGGGGCGGCCTCCACCGCCAAGACCGCACCCGGCGGCGCTGGCGCGGCCCCCGCGGCCAGCGCGGCGCCGTTCAAGCCGCTGTCCGGCGCCGATGCGGACACGGTGCAGACGTCGCTGCAAACGGCCCGCACGCCGACGGCCCGCAGCGGCGGTCAGCAAAAGCTCCAGAAAATCAGCTCGCTCCTCGATCTGGTCAACAGCAGCGTGAACGTCCCGAACGGCACGGGGCCGAACGCCAAAACGATCTCGCTGCCCAGCCCGCTGAACGACCCCGGCCAGCTGCCGACGCTGCTGCCGCTGGTGCTGGACGAGACGACCACGACGATGAACACGGACCTGACGCCGCGAGTCAACATCAACACGGCCCCCGAAACGGTGCTGCAAGCCTTGACGGCGGCCCTGTCCGGCTCATCGACCAATGACCCGAGCGGCGCTTCCGCCGCCGCCCCGACGGATCCCGCATCGCAACTCACCGACGAGGACATCCAGAACATCCTGAGCACGCGGCCGGACCCGTCGTTGAACCAGCCGGCCGACCCGATCTTCCAGACGCCAGCGTGGCTCTTGACGGAGGCGAACCTGCCGCTGGCCAAGCTGAAGGCGCTGGAGCCGTACATCACGGCCCGCAGCCAGGTGTACCATTTTCAGTCGATCGGTTACTTCCAGGGCGGGGCCGGCCCGGTGGCGCGGATCGAAGCGATCATCGACGTCAACAACGGCAAGCCGCGCATCATCTACGAGCGCGACCTGGCCTCGCTGGGAGCGGGGTTCGACGTGAGTCAGCTGTCGGGGCAGTGAGAGGCGTTTCTTGCCGATAAGAGAGGGTGCATTGTGCCGCGTTTTCTTGCGATCGACTGGGACCAGAACCAGCTTCACGTCGTCGTCGGCACGGCCGGCGGCGGCCGCGTGAAGTTCCAGCGCGCGCTGGTCTGGCAGGAAGAGAAGTCGCCCAACCCGGCCGAGGCCGAGGAGCTGGGCCGCCTCCTGCGCGACCGCCTCAAGTCGGCCGGGGTCGCCCCCGCGCCGGTCCTGGCCTGCGTCGGCCGCGACCGCGTCATCCTCAAGGACCTGCGCTTCCCCGCCGTGCCGTCCGGAGAGGAGGCGGCCGTCGTCCGCTTCCAGGCCGTCAAGGAGCTGAACGACTCTCCCGACGACATGGTCATCGACTACGTCACCACCAGCGCCCCTGGCGCCAGCGAACAGCAGGTGTTGGCGCCGATCATCCGCCGCGAACTCCTCGGCGCCTACCAGAAGATCTGTCACGCGGCCGGCCTGAAGCTGGCGGCCCTGACGCCGCGGACGTTCGGCGTGGCGGCCGCGCTCCGAAAGGCGGCGGCCCCGACCGACGACCCCGACGGCGCCGCCGCGGTGGCGGTGATCGGCGAACGCTGGGCCGAGTTCTGCGTTATCCGCGGGTCGGCGCCGGTGCTGGCGCGGTCGATGGCCGTGGGGCCGGGCCTGGCCGGCGAAGTGCGGCGCAATCTGACGGTCTACGCGGGCCAGGCGGGCCGGCCGCCGGTTCGCGTCCTCCAGCTGGCGGGCGGCGGCCCCGAGCTGCGCGAGCGGCTCGGCGAGCTGCTCGACGTGCCGATCCAGGAATTCGACCCGTTCGCCGGCGCCCTCGGCCTGGACGTGCCGGCCGGCTCGCGCGGCGCCTTCGCCGGGGCGGCCGGTTTGCTGTTCGCCCGCGCCGACTCGCGCGGCCTGCCCATCAATTTCGTCCAGCCGCGGCAGCCCAAGCCGCCCAGCGACCCCAAGAACCGGCGCGTCGCCCTGGCCGCCGTCGTCCTGGCCGTCGCCGTCGTCATCGGCGTGACCTGCTGCTGGCTGATCCTCGCCAGCGCCCGGACCCGATTGCTCGCGAGACAGCATCAGCGCGACGACGCCGACAAGCAGCTGACGGCCATTCGCCAGGACGGCAAGCTGACCAAGGCCCTGGCCGACTGGGACAGCGTCATCTGGCTCGACGAATTGTACGACCTGACCGACCGCATCCCCAACGTCAACGCGCTCCGTATCACCCAGATCACCACCGAGCCGCTGACCCGCACCGCCAAGGACCGCTACGTCGCTCGCATCACCCTGAAAGGGAACTACTACGACGACCCCGGACGCAAGGCCCTCGACGACCTGATCGACGGCTTCAAGAAGGACGGCTACTACAGCCCCGAGGCGCCCAAGGTGATCGGCAACCAGTTCACGCTGTCCGTCAAGGTCGAACGGCGTCCGCCGGCCGGCTACACGCGGACGCTGCCGGCCGGCCCCGACAGCGGCCCGAAGAACAAAGGCCCCCTCAATCCCGACGACCTCTTCGGAGGCGACCAATGAACCAACGCGAACGCATCCTCGCCGTCGGCGTGCTGTCGGTCGTCATCCTGGCCGTCGGCGGTTTTCTGTTCAAGTGGCTGTTCCTCGACAGCCTCTACCGCGTCAACGCCGACATCGAAGCCGCCAAGGCCGACATCTCCAAGAAGGAGGACGACAAACAGAAGGAGATGGACGACGAGCAGGCCCTGCTGCGCGAGGACCCTCGGGTGGCGCACTGGAACATCCTGAGCCTTCCCGAGGACAAGAACCTCGCGGAGGAAATGAAAGGCGGCCGGAGCGCCGACGAGGCGAGAAAGCGCCACGAGGACATGCTGCAGGTGGACTACCAGCGCTTCCTGAACAATCTGGTGGTCAAGAGCGGCTTCTCGCCCAGCTCGATCAAGGTGTCGGCGGCGGCGGCCGACCGCAAGGGCGGGCCGATCCTCAGCGGCAAGACGCCGGCCTACACGCGAATGACGTTTACGGTACAGGCCCAGGGCCGCCTCGACGCCGTGGAGCGGATGCTGGCCGACTTCTACAAGGCGCCGCTGCTGCACCAGATCCGCAACCTGACGCTGACGGCCCGCACCGCCGCGCGGCCGACCGGGCCGGGCGCTGGGCCGGGAGGCGCCCCACGGTTTCCGGGCGCCCCGGGCGCTATTCCGGGGATTCCGGGCGCCCCGGCGCGCCCGGCGGCTTTCCCAGGGCGCCGGGCGCGCCAGCGGCCTTTCCGGGGATTGGGGGCGGCGCCCCGAGCGGCACGGCCAGCGGCGACCTGGACGTGAGCATGACCGTCGAGGCCCTGCTCGTCGCCGGCGCAGAAGCGCGACGACCTGCTGCCCAAGAGCAGCGACCTGAAAGACCTCCGCACTCTGGCGCGAAGCACGGACGCGGAGGACAAGGGGCCTTACTACAGCGACATGCTGGCCAAGAACGTCTTTACGGGCATCGCCGCCAACGACCCCCTGAAGGAGCAGCGCGACTCGGTGCTGTCGGCCGTGCGGCTGACGTCGGTCTGGAACAACGGCAAATACTGGCAGGCCACCATTTACGACCAGGGCAAGGGCGGCGATGAGATGCGGCTGAAGTTCATCCGCTCGGTGCCGGTGCTGGACGAGTTCAGCGTGGTGGACGCTTACAGCAACGTCGTCGTCCGGGGCAAGGCGGTTAAGCTCGACGGGGATGGGTTGGTCTTCCAGGCCGACGGCAAGTACTACCGCTGGCGCTGCGGCGAGTACCTGGGCCGCCGCCTGGCCAGCGCGAACGCGCCGTCCGACGGCGACGACTCGCCTCAGTTCATTCCGGGCGTCATGGATAAAGAGTTGAACCCTAAAGAACTTGAGGCGCTGGGCATCGGCCAATCGACGAGCGGCGCGGGGAAATAACGAACCAGCCCGAAGCGCCGCGAGGGTTTTGATTCCCTCGTGGGCGCTTCGGGCTGGTCTACCGATCAGACGCCCTTGATCGCCGTGCTTTCGCCGGCCGCCACCAGCTCCGGCGCCGCGCCGGTGACATCGAAGGCGATTTTCCGCTCTTCCTTCTCGCCGACCGCCCGCACCGTGATGGTGTCCTTGCCGGCGAACGTGCCGCGCAGCAGGTCCTCGGACAGCGGGTCTTCCAGGTAGTGCTCGATGGCCCGGCGCAACGGGCGGGCGCCGTACTCCAGGCTGGTGCCCTTCTCGATCAGGAATTCCTTCGCCTCGTCGCTCATCACCAGCATCAGGTTCTTTTCCTTCAGCCGCTTGATGACCTTCTCCAGCTCGATGTCGATGATGTGCTTCAGGTTTTCCTTGGTCAGATTGCGGAAGACGATCTTCTCGTCCACGCGGTTGAGGAACTCCGGCCGGAACACCTTTTCCATCTCGCCAGTGACCTTGTGCGTCATGGCTTCGTAGGTGGCCTCCTCGTTCCGGCGGGCCGACGTGTGCAGGCCGAAATCCTGCCGGCCCGAGATCAGCTCGGCGCCGATGTTGGTCGTCATGATGAGGATGGTGTTCTTGAAGTCCACCGTCCGGCCGACGTTGTCGGTCAGTCGGCCTTCCTCCATGATCTGGAGCAGCATGTTCCAGACCTCGGGGTGGGCCTTCTCGATCTCGTCCAGCAGCACCACCGAGTACGGGCGGCGGCGGATCTTCTCCGTGAGCTGGCCGCCCTCTTCGTAGCCGATGTAGCCGGGCGGGGCGCCGATCAGCCGGCTGACGTTGTGCTTCTCCCTGTACTCCGACATGTCGATCTGCACCAGGGCGTTCTCGTCGCCGAACATGAACTTGGCGAGCTGCTTGGCCAACAGCGTCTTGCCGACGCCGGTGGGGCCGGCGAAGATGAACGAGCCGATCGGCCGCTTGGGGTCCTTCAATCCGGCCCGGCTCTTGCGCACCGCCTTGGCGATCTTCTGGATGGCCTCGTGCTGGCTGATGACCGTCTTGTGGAGGTCGTCTTCCATCGTCAGCAGGCGGGCCGTCTCATCGCTGTTGATGCGCGTCAGCGGCACGCCGGTCATCTTGCCGACCACCTCGCGGATGACTTCCTCGTCCACGACGCCGCCGCTCTCCTTCGACTTGTCGCTCCATTCGCGGGTGATGCGTTCCTTGTCCCGCTTGATCTTGTCGGCCTTGTCGCGGAACTGAGCGGCCTTCTCGAAGTCCTGCTCGGCGACGGCCTGCTCCTTCTCCTGGTTGAGCTGCTCGATCTGGCCGTCCAGCTCCTTGAGGTTCGGCGGCTTGGTCATCGCCTTGAGCCGCACGCGGGCGCCGGCCTCGTCGATCACGTCGATGGCCTTGTCCGGCAGGCAGCGGCCGCTGATGTAGCGGTCGGACAGCTCGACGGCCGCCAGCAGCGCCTCGTCCTTGATCTGGACGCGGTGGTGCGCCTCGTAGCGGTCGCGCAGCCCTTCGAGGATCTTGACCGTCTCGTCCTTCGACGGCGGGTTGACGATGATCTGCTGGAAGCGCCGTTCCAGGGCGCCGTCCTTCTCGATGTACTTGCGGTACTCGTCGAGCGTCGTGGCGCCGATGCACTGGATCTCGCCGCGGGCCAGGGCCGGCTTGAGGACGTTGGAGGCGTCGATGGCGCCCTCCGCGCCGCCGGCGCCGACCAGCGTGTGCAGCTCGTCAATGAAGAGGATGGTGTTCTTGGCGCGGCGCACCTCGTTCATGACGGCCTTGATGCGCTCCTCGAACTGGCCGCGGTACTTGGTGCCGGCCACCATCATGGCGAGATCCAGCACGACGATGCGGCGGTCGCGCAGCAGTTCGGGCACGTCGCTCTCGATGACCTTCTGAGCCAGGCCCTCGACGATGGCGGTCTTGCCGACGCCGGCCTCGCCGAGAAGGACGGGGTTGTTCTTGGTGCGGCGGCTGAGGATCTGGATGACGCGGTCGATCTCGTTGGCCCGGCCGATGACCGGGTCGAGCTTGCCCTGGCGGGCCAGCTCGGTGAGGTCGCGGCCGAAACTGTCCAGGGCCGGGGTCTTGCTCTTGCCCTTGCTGGCTTGCCGTTCGCCCGCACCGCCGCCGCTTTCTTCGGTCGCCATATTGTGCCCCAGAAGATTCAGGACTTCCTCACGCACGTCTTCCAGCTTGAGACCGAGGTTCATCAGGACCTGGGCGGCCACGCCCTCCTGTTCCCGGAGCAGCCCGAGGAGCAGGTGTTCGGTGCCGACGTAGTTGTGGTTGAGGTTCCGGGCCTCTTCGATGGAGTATTCGATGACTTTCTTGGCCCGCGGCGTCTGGGGCAGCTTGCCCATCGTCACCATGTCCGGGCCGGACTGCACGATTTTTTCGACCTCCAGACGGATCTTGCGGAGGTCGATGTCGAGGTTTTTGAGGACGTTGGCGGCGACGCCGGAGCCTTCCTTGACCAGGCCCAAGAGAATGTGCTCCGTCCCGATGTACTCGTGGTTGAAGCGCTGGGCCTCCTGGTTGGCCAGCTGCATCACTTTGCGGGCGCGATCCGTAAAACGTTCATACATTCCAGCCGTCTCCGACAGTCCGCGGCCCCTACCCCCTCCCGCGTTGGGGCATGGTCGTCAGACCATGCCCCAACGCGGGAGGGGGCGGCGGGGCGAACGGACGAGCCAAAGGGGTGATCCCGGTTCGGTCGTTTCGTGGTTCCCATTCTGCTCATCCGCCCCCGGTCGCCCGGGACGGTCGCCGACGATCGGCGGCGCGGCCCGACGGTATGGCAGGGCATTCCCGGGAAGTAAAGAGGAATGTCCCCAGGGAAAAAGGGGTAAGGAGAGGGGGTGAGGGGTGGCCGGCCCCCAAAGCCCTCATGTGATTGTAGTGTGAGCGGGAAGGCGAATCAAGGCGGGGAAGCCGGGCGAGCGGCGCGGCGTCACGGCGCCTTGTTCTCCAGCCCCGCCAGCATCACGTTGTCCATGCCCGCGCCCTTGGCCTGGTCCTCCACGAACACCGTGTCGCCGTGCGGCACGTCGTCGCCGGCCGCCAGCAGCAGCGTGGTGTGGCTGGTCGAACGCACGAACCGGCCCAGCACCGCCCCGAGCTGGTCCGCCGGCACCGGCTTGGGATCGTCCTCCACGCGGTAAACCGTGTGACCGTTCTCGCGCGTGGCCGTCACCTTGATCATCTGGTTCTTCACCTGCTCGGCCGTGACGACGGCCGGCCCGTCCTTGCCGGCCTTGGCCGCTTCCAGGCGCTTCTCCAGCACCGAGTAGGTGAAGATCAGAATGAAGAAGACCAGCAGCACCATCGCTACGTCGATGATCGGCGTCATGTCGATGTGCGTCTCTTCGTCCTCGTGGCTCGGCAGCGGCTCCAGGGCGACGGCGTCGGCGAACTGCGGGTGGTTCTCGAAGGGCGTCCAGTCGCGGTCGTCGGGGCCGCGCACCTCATCGGTCGGGCCCCATTCGCCCTCTTCCAGGCCCTCCAGGACCTGTTCCAGCGATAGGCCGTCGCGGACCCGAGGCGACCCTTCCTCGCGCACTTTCCAGATCATGGCTTTTTGTCACTCACGCCGGTGTACAAGGCGCCGATCTCGGAGCGGTACGGATTCTTGGACAGCTCGATGGTCAGCCGCCGCACGTCGCCGGTTTTCACGTCGGGGTTGGCGTTGATCGTCAGGTCGATGTTTTTGCGGCCCGCCAGCAGGGTTTCCAGGTGGGCCAGCAGCTCCGCCTGCGAATGGAGGTTGCTATCTGTGTCCTTGGCGGAAGCGCCGCCGGCGCCGCAGGAGTAGATGGGCGTGCGGTTGGGTCCCTCGCCTTCGAGATCGACGCCGACCCAGGCGGAATCGATCGTGGCGGCGGCGACGACGCCGTTCTCGGCCGGCGGCGTCGGCACCGGCGGCGGCCCGCCGCTCACGTCCTTCGTGGTCAGCATGAAGAAGATCAGCAAGACGAGGCTGACGTCGATGAGCGGAATCATATCGACTTCGTTGTCTTCGAGTTCCGACCGGCGCCGCCAGGTGAAGCCCGGCTCGACCGGCTCCATCGGCTCGACGGCGCTCGGCGGTTCCGGTTCGGCGGCCGGTTTGGGGACGTAGACGGTGAAGTCCATGAAATCGCCGAGGCGGCGCCATTCGGCCGTGCCGGACGGCCGCAGCATGTCGTCCTCCAGGAGCCGGCCCTGCTGCACCCAGTCGGCGACGGCGTCGAAGGGGACTTCGCGATAGACCGTGTTGGCCTCGATGATCCAGACGTCGTAGAAGCGGCGTTTTTCGGCCATGAGAGATCAACCTTGCAGATATTTATCCGCGCCGGACGCCTGCCTGATCGGCCGCCGCGACCGGGACTGCCGCCGCCGCACCTTTGGCCGCCGGCGCCTTGACGTTTTGCAGCAGGAACAGCAGCCGGTGGGCGGCGCTTTTCATGCGCAGCTCGAAGCGGCCGACCCACGACTTCAGGAGGACGTGGGCGAAGACGAGCGGGATGGCGGTGACGAGGCCCAGCGCGGTGGCGAACAGGGCGAGGCCGATGGCCCCGGCCTGGCCGGAGACGCCGCCTCCGCCGCCGCTGTGGGCGGCCTCCTGAATGGCCGTGAACGTGCCGATCATGCTGATGACGGTGCCGAGCAGGCCGACCATGGTGGCGATCTTGGCGATGGCCAGAATGGGCGGCAGCAGGAAGTTGAGGTCGGGCAGGATCTCCAGCTCGATGGCGTTGGCCATGGCCCGCCGAACGGCGGCGAGGCCCTGCTTGTTCGCCTCCAGGCCGGCGACGAAGAGCCGGCGCGGGATGACCTCGGTTCGGCCCTTGCAGTACTTCAGCGCCCCCTCGGGTCCCTCCTTTTCGAGCCGCTGCTGGAAGGCCGGCAAGAACTCGCCCATCGAGACGCTGGCGTTGTAATTGAGCAACAGGCGCCAGATGACCAGCGTCAGCCCGGTGAGCGACATCAGGAACATCGGGATGGCGAAGTACCAGTCGTGCGTGACGAACGTGAGAAAGGCGTTCATGCGCGGTTCCCTGGTCGAGAGAGTTCGCCGACGAGAATGTCGTCTATTACCGTTCTACAGCGGCCCGGACGGGTCCGCCAGAGCGCCTTGCCGCGGTCTTGTCGCGCGGCGGCCGGCCTTTATAATACATCCTTCTTCCATCCATCACCCGGCGCGGGCCGGGATGCGGGTCACTGGATCGAACAGGAGTCGGGACATGGCGAATCGTCGTGGAACGGGGAGGCGGAAGGTCGGTCGCAAAAAGCGCCGGATGCGCGCGCGGATTCGCCATCGCAAGTGAGCCGGAGTGTCCATCCATGATCGCGCTGGCAAAGAGTACGGCTTACCCCACCATGGCCGACGTGCTGGAGCAGCTGGGAGGCGTTCCCCCTGAGCGCGTCCTGGCGCGACCGGCGGCGGGGAGCGCCACCGAACAGGACGTGATCCGACTTCGGGACAAGGAACGAAGACTTTGTGAACTGGTGGACGGCGTCTTGGTGGAGAAGACCGTGGCTTGGTATGAGTCACACATCGCCGCCGTGCTGATCCATATACTAGGAACGTTCTTGGATACGCACGACCTCGGCGTCGTGTGCGCCCCCGACGGCCCATTCCGGCTCATGCCCGGTCTGGTCCGTATTCCCGATGTGGCCTTCGTGTCCTGGGACCGATTCCCCAACCGAGAGCTGCCGCCCGAACCCATCCCGGACCTTGCGCCCGACCTGGCGGTGGAAGTCCTCAGCGCTGGCAATACACGACAGGAAATGGATCGCAAGGTCGGCGAGTATTTCCGCGCCGGCGTCCGCCTGGTTTGGTTGATCGACCCGACGGCCCGAACCGCCGTGGTCTACACGCGCCCGCGGCGACGAACTGTCGTGGTGGAAGACGGGTCGCTGGGCGGCGGAGCGGTGCTGCCGGGGTTCTCACTCTCCCTCCAACAGCTGTTCGCACGGGCCGGCCGCCGGCGCGGCCGCTGAGCCGTCATGTCGCCTCCGCCGCCCAATCGCGCGGCTTCAGGTACACCTCATACAGCTCCGCCTCGGGCGAACCCGGTTCGGGGCGGTAGTCGTAGCGCCAGCGCACCACCGGCGGCAGCGACATCAGGATCGACTCGGTGCGGCCGCCCGTTCGCAGGCCGAACAGCGTGCCGCGGTCGTAGACCAGATTGAACTCGGCGTAGCGGCCGCGGCGAAACTCCTGAAAGAACTTTTCCCGCTCCGTATACGGCTCCTTCTTCCGCCGCTCCGCGATCGGCAGGTACGCCGGCAGCAAGGCGTCGCCGCAATCGCGCACGAAATCGAACAGCCGTTCCACGTCGCCTTCCAGATAATCGAAGAAAATGCCGCCGACGCCACGCGGTTCGTTGCGGTGCGGCAAGAAGAAATAGTCGTCGCACCATTTCTTGAAGCGCGGGTAGTCGATCGGCGCCGGATGGCGGAGGCAGGCGTCGCGCCAGGTGCGGTGGAAGTGGATCACGTCCTCGCGGAAGGGGTAATACGGCGTCAGGTCGGCGCCGCCGCCGAACCAGCGGCGTTCGCCTTTGGTGAGGTAGCGAAAGTTGGCGTGGACCGTGGGGACCATCGGGCTGCGCGGGTGCAGCACCAGCGACAGGCCGCAGGCCGTGAAGTCGCGGCCCTCGCCCGGCACCTGTTTGGCAAACTCCTCGCTCATCTCGCCGTGGACGTCGGAGACGTTGACGCCGGCCTTCTCGAAGACGGCGCCGTCGATCAGCACGCGCGACCGGCCGCCGCCGCCGCCTTCGCGCTGCCAGGAATCCTCGCGGAAGCGGCTGCCGTCCAGCGCTTCCAGGGCGGCGACGATCCGATTTTGCAGGTCGCTGAAGTAGGCGATGGCCCGTTGGCGAAGCGGTTCGATCGGCATGGCTGGCTGGTTTCCTCATTGGTGCGGCGGCGACCGCACGGCCATTGTACGACCCCCGGCCTTCCTTGCACGTCCGCCGCCTCGTTGCTACTGTTGAGGGTGTCTCCTGGCTCTCCGGTGGAGCGGACGCCCAATGGCCCTGACGCTGGAACAGTACGCGACCTATCTCGACAGCCGCCGCGACCTGCCGTGGCCGGCGGCCCCGGAGGTGGACCGTCCCAAGGCCAAGCCGCATTTGGTCCGCTTGCCCGAGGTGCGCGCGGTCGCTCTGGAACGTTTACGGCACGCTCCTCGCCGTCCCCGGCGGCGATCTCGTCTTCGAGCATCCGACGGCCTTCGTCATGAACAACGCCCTGGATAGGACGATCCAGGAGTTCAAGATGTGGGCTTCGATGTCGCGCAAGCCCGGCCAGCCGTCCGAGTACATGGGCCAGATCTACGGCCAGATCCTCACCGAACAGCGCCTCGGCCCCGGCGGCGGCGAACGCCACCCCGAGGTCGCGGCCGACCGACTCTGGGAAGCGATCCTCAAACGGCTCCTTCAAAAGGACTACAAGTTCGACGCCGGATTTTTCGGAGCGCTCAACGAGTACAGCCGGAAGGTGGCGTACTTCTTCCACGCCAGCCTCCAGGGCACGGCCGCCTACTCTGGCGCCGCCGACGCCCTGCGCCACATCGCCGCCGCCGGCCTGACGCAGGGCCTCCTCGCCGACGGCCAATGCTTCACGACGGTACAGCTCCAGCGCGGCCTCGCCGCTCAAGACCCGGACGTGAAGCTCGACGACGTGCTGGACGCCGATTTGAGAGTGCTTTCCTACGAGGTGCGTGGGCGGAAGCCGTCGGAACGGCTGTTCCGTCAGGCCCTCAACGCACTGAACGAGAAGGGGATCGGGCCGGCGGAAGTGCTGCACGTCGGTTCGCGCATAACGCAGGACCTGGCGCCGGCCCGTCGGCTCGGCATGCGCACTGCCCTGTTCGCCGGCGACCGGGCCTCGCTCCAGGCCACGGCGGAACAGTTCAAGGACGCCAACCTGCGGCCCGACGTGCTTCTAACGAAGCTGAAACAGATCGCCGAGGTGGTCGGCTGAATCACGACGCGATGCGCGGGAACAGCGGCTTCACCTTGCCGTCGTGCAGCGGCGCCAGAACCTTCAGGTCCTCCCCTTGCCGGGCGTGCGACCACACTTCTTCGTAGCTCACCTCCGCCCACGGTTCCGGGAAGTTGAAGCTGGCGTAGATGGTCTCGGCCGCCCGCGGCAGGAACGGCTTGAGCAGGATCGACACCGCCCGCAGCTGCTCCGCCGCGTCGTAAAGCACCCGTTTGGCCGCCGTCTTGTCCGTCTTGACCAGCTTCCACGGGGCCGTGTCGTCCAGGTACTTGTTGGTCGGGTTGAGCACCTGGAGCCAGATCCGCTGCAGCGCCTGGCTGTACTGGCACGCCTCAATGTGCGTCTGCACCTGTTTCGCCGTGGTTTCGGTGTCCACCTCTGTGTAGATGACGCCCGGTTCCAGGCCCGCGGTGCCTACCAGCCGGCCGTCGTAGTGCTGGCTGATGAGCTTGACGACGCGGCTGTAGAGTGTTGCCGAGGTTGTTCGCCAGGTCGGAGTTGTACAGCTCCTCGAAGCGCTTCCAGCTGAATTCGCCGTCGCCGGGGAACGGGCACTCGCGCAGGAAATAATAGCGGAACGCCTCCGCGCTGAACTTCGTGATGATCTCCATCGGTTCGACGACATTGCCGAGCGACTTACTGATCTTCTGGACGGCGCCGGTCTCGTCGTCCTTGATGGTGACGAAGCCGTGGCCGAAGACGCGCCGCGGCGGTTCGATGCCCGCGGCGAAGCACATGGCCGGCCACAGCGCGCAGTGGAAGCGCGTGATGTCCTTGCCGATGACGTGCAGGTCGGCCGGCCACCACGTGCTGAAGCGTCGCGTCGTCGGTGCCGTAGCCGATGCCGGTGATGTAGTTGAGCAGGGCGTCGAACCAGACGTAGATGGTGAACTCCTCGTCGAACGGCACGCGGATGCCCCACGGCTCGCCGGCTCGCGTGATGTTGATGTCCTTCAGCCCGGACGTGACGAAGTTGACGACCTCGTTCCGGCGACTTTCCGGCTGGATGAAGTCGGGATTCTGGTCGATAGAACTCAAGCAGCCGATCCTGGAACTTCGACAGGGCGAAGAAGTAACACGGCTCGCTGCGCTTGACGGGCGGCGTCTTGTGGATGGGGCAGACGCCGCCGGCCTCCTGGATCTCGGTGTCGGTCTTGAACGCCTCGCAGCCCTCGCAGTACCAGCCCCTCGTACTGGCCCTTGTAGATGTGGCCGTTGTCGTAGACCTTTTGGATGAATTTCCGGCAGGCGTCGTGGTGGCGGGCTTCGCTGGTCTGGATGAAGTCGTCGAAGCTGATGTCGAGGGCGCGCCAGACTTCCTTGAACTGGCGGGCCATGTCGTCGCAGTAGGCCTTCGGGTCGAGTCCCAGCTCGGCGGCGCGCTTGGACACCTTGACGGTGTTCTCGTCGTTGCCCATGAGGAAGAAGACCGCATAGCCTTCCATGCGGCGGTAGCGGGCCTGCACGTCGGCGCCGAGCTTCTCGAAGGCGGTGCCGATGTGCGGCCGGCTGTTGGGGTAGTCGATGGCGGTGGTCAGGAAGAAGCGCGGCGAGTCGGCCATGGTGCGGAGTCCTCACGGCTGCGGGGCGATCCTCTGTTCTCTTCATAGCAAGAGAAGGCGCGGCGGTCACGGGTTCGGCCGGCGCTATGGACGCCGTATGCCGTGCGGCGTTACAGTAGGTGCGGCCCGCGGTGAATGGGGAGGAGATCGACATGAAAGCCGTTATGCCAGTCGCGCTGCCCGATGTCATGGAGTGGCGCAAACACATCGGCGCGGATCAGTGGGACGAAATGTGGAACGGAGACTTGCACATGCCGCCGCCGCCGAACCGTGAACATCAGGACCTGGAGGGATCACTGGAAGCCTACTTGCGCTTCCACTGGGCGCCGGCCTGCGGCGGCAAGGTTTATCACCAGATAGCCTTGACTCCCATGGCCAGCAGCTGGCCCAAGAACTTTCGGGTGCCCGACCTTGTCCTGCTACTGCCACAGCGCTTCGCCATCGACCGCAACGAGTATTTCGAGGGCGGCCCGGACGTGGCTGTCGAAATCCACAGCCGCGGCGACGAGGCCTACGAGAAGCTGCCCTTCTATGCGGAACTCGGCGTTCCCGAAGTCTGGATCATTCACCGCGACACGAAAGAGCCGGAAATCCACGTCCTGAAACGCGGCCGTTACAAGAAACAGGCCGCCCGCGCCGACGGCTGGCTCCGCAGTCCGGGTGTGGGGATCGAATTGAGAATCGGTCGGCCGGGCAAGCTCGCCGTGCGCCTCGCCGGCGACGAGGCCAGCCGCCAGGATTTGCCCGGCGATTAGACCGCCGTCAGCGCGGCCGCGGGACCGTGAGGGTGAAGTCGTTCGCGCCCCGCGGTTTGACCGTGTACACGTCCGGCAGGACCACTGGCCGGCCCGTCTGGTCCGCCCCGACCGGGGGAACGAACGTCACGTGGAACGACCCCTCGACGGCCCCGGCGATTTTCTTCCCATTCACGATCGTCGATAAAGTAAACTTCCCGTCTTTCCCGACCTCGGCCACCGCGGCGGGCGAATCGTCCGACTGCGGCCGGAACTGCACCGCGCCGCCCATCAGTGCTTCGCCGTCCGTGCAGACCACCCTGCCGCCGGCCGGGTAGGTTCGCGGCGCCTTCGGCACGTCGCAGCCGGCCGCGAGTAACGTGACAAATGCGATCCACCACGTCCCCCAGAAGCGCATGTCGATTCACCAATCGTTGCCGAGGGGAACGCCGTCGCGCGGGTCGCAGGCGCTGGCCCAGGTGCCGGGGCTGACGCCCGGGTTGATGAAGCGGACGCTGCCGTCGCCCATGCAGACGTTCATGCCGCCGACGTGGCCGGACTGGGCGCGCCCGTTGTCGCAGGCGGTCAGGTAGTTCGGCTGCACCTGGAACAGGGCGCACGGAGAGTAGCCGGTCCCGGACGGGTCCTGGGTGAGAGTGTTGACGCAGAAGACCGGCCGCCAGACGTCGGTCGAGTCGGCCCACAGGCTGCCATAGGTGGAGGAGCCGTTGAGGTTCCCGGTGAAGCCGCAGGCGCCGTAGCGCTCGGCGAACAGGACGGTGGTGGACAGGCCGTCCGCGAAGGTGGCCGGGATCGACGCGGAGCCTTCCATCGACGCGGTGTTGGGGTCGCCGAAAACGAGGTAGTTGGCGGCGTAGTTGCCGGCCGCGAAGCCGTTGGCGCCGCCGTTAGAGGTTCGGCTCATACCGCTCGACGTGGACGGGTCGGAGGGGCAGAGGTACGTTTTGACCACGCGGAAGTACTGGCCGCCGCAGTAGGCGCCCGGCGGGACGTGGCCCTTCGTCTGGGCGTTGAAAATGCCGCCCTGCTCGACGAAGGGCAGCAGGAAGGAGAAGCAGGTGTAGGGGGAGCCGTTGTAGCCGGTGGCGGCGCGGGTGATCGGGTTCCAGCCGTCCGGGGCGGTCGCCGGCGGCAGGGCGTGGAAGGAGTCGTTAATGGGTAACCGTCCAGCGGAATTCGCAAAGCAGCGCAGCTGCGCCGAGAGCCGACTGCTAAAATCGTGGCATGGACGCTTCCGTGTGCCCGGGATGCTGCGAACGCGATAGGCGCATCGCCGAGTTGGAACGCCGCGTCGCCGAGTTGGAAGCCCGACTCGGCACCAACAGTTCCAACTCCTCGCTGCCGCCGTCCGCCAATCCCCCCGGCGCACCCAAGCCGGTCCAGAAAAAGAAGTCCAAACGTCCAGCCGGCGGACAACTGGGCCATCCCCCGCAGCTGCGGCGGTTGCTTCCCGCCGAGCGGGTCAACCATTTCAAGCACTTGGTCCCCAAGCGGTGTGAGCGCTGTGCCGCGGCCCTGCCCGCCCAGCCCTCGCCGGGCGATCCCGAGCCCACCCGCTTCCAAACCATCGAACTGCCCCCGGTCATAGCCGAGGTCACCGAGTACCAGGGCCACGCCCGCACCTGCCCCTGCTGCGGCCACCGGACGCATGCGGTCATCCCGGCGGCGGTTCGCGCCCACAGTGTCGGGCCGCGGCTGACCGGCACGCTGTCCTACTTCTCCGGCTGTCACGGCCTGAGCAAGCGCGGCGTCGAGGAGATCGCCGACGCGGTCTTCGACGCCCCGATCGCCTTGGGCACGGTCTGCAACCTCGAGCAAGAAGTCGGCGCCGCCCTGGAGACGGCCCACCAGGAGGCGGTGGCGGCGGTGCGCCAGGCGGCGGTCAAGAACGCCGACGAGACCAGTTGGAAACTCGCGGGGGCGTTGTGCTGGCTGTGGGCGGCGGCCACCACCCAGGTGGTGGCCTTCGTGATCCACGCCCGCCGAAGCGCGGCGGGCCTGACGGCGATCCTGGGCCTGGAGATCCTGGGGATCCTGTGCAGCGACCGCTGGGGCCCGTACAACCGGGTGCCGCCCCAGCGGCGGCAGATCTGCTGGGCGCACCTGAAACGGGATTTCCAGAAGATCATCGACCGGGGCGGCCCCGAAGAGTGGGTCGGACGGGAGGGGCGGCGACTGGTCAGGAAGGTCTTCGCCGCGTGGCACGGGTTCCGGGACGGACAGGTCACGCGGGCACAACTGGAAGCGCGGCTGGCCCCGGTGATGCGACGGATGAACCGGGTGCTGCTGGAAGGCGCGATCCTCGGCGCCGACCCAACGGTGGTGCGGTTCTGCGAGAACGTGCTGGCGTTGGAGCCTGCGCTGTGGACGTTCGTGACGACGGAGGGAGTGGAGCCGACGAACAACCACGTGGAACGACTGCTGCGTCGGGCGGTGCTGTGGCGCAGGCGGAGTTTCGGCTGCTGGAGTGGGAACGGCTGTCGCTTCGTCGAGCGGATTCTGACCGTGGTGCAAACCCGGCGGTTGCAGGCGAAGAATGTCCTGGATTACCTGCATGAGGCTGTCCTCGCCCATCGCACCGGCCAACCCTGCCCCTCACTGCTCTCGTAGCGTTGAACGATTACGTTAATGGCATGGGCGGCCAGGCCGATCTGGTGCAGGTTGTTGGCGCATGAGATGCGGGCGGCGGCCTCGCACACCTTCTGGACGGCGGGCAGCAGCAGGCCGATCAGGATGGCGATGATGGCGATCACCACCAGCAGCTCGATCAGCGTGAATCCGGATCGTCTTTTTCTTTTGAATTCCGTCATGATCGTCTCCCCGGAATAGGATGAGCCAATGAGGTGGAGAGGGTCGAATCGCCGGAAAGGACTGGGTGAACCTTAATTCCGGGCCGCCGACGTGTCAAGGAGCAAGGGATGGCGTCCGCGAAGGACCGCGGCCGGCCGGCCGCCGGAAGTTCTGGGCCGTAGGATGTCCTCGCCGTTTCCGGGCGCTGGCGCGGCCCGGCTCGCCATTCACGAAAGGACCCGCCATGAGGCTTGCACTGTTCGCAACGGCCGCCCTCGCGGCCCTCCTCGCCGTGGCGCCCGCCCCGGCCGACGACAAGATCGAGGCCAAGGGCAAGGACGTGGACTACGACGTTCACAGCGGATATTTCGAGTCCAATAAATCGGGCCTGACCGGCGATTCGTCGTACCTGGCCTTTTCCAGCCAGAAGGCGTTCGACGCGGTTTTCGGGGTCGCCCGCGTCATGGGCGACAAGCCGCGCTTCCTTCCGAAGGACGCCTTCGACGCGAAGGTGGTCGTCGCGGTCGTCAAGCGCGGCAAGTCGGTTTACGATTACAAGGTCGAAAAAGTCACCAATGACGACGGCGTTCTGACGCTCCAGTTCACGGCCGCGCCGCAGGAGAGCAGCGCCACGGCCACGTTCGCCACGCCGCTGATCGTGTCGGTGGACAAGGGCAAGTACGACTCCGTCGCCTTTATCGAGAACGGCAAGAAGGTCGCCGCGGCGAAGTTCGGCGAGTGACGCCGGCCGAGAATGGGTTTGCCGCCGGCGCGGCGGCCGGGTACAGTCAACGTCGCTTGGGGGCCGGCCCCGATTCAAGCGAGGAGTCTCAAGGAGGACCAACGATGAAGCGTTCGATGCTCGTGGTCGCGGCCGCTCTGGCCGCTCTTGTCCTGCTGGCGTCGTGGCGGGCGTTCGAGCCAGGCGCCCGCGCGGACGAGCGGAGCGCGGATCGAGAGAGGCAACGGGAATGGGACCGGGAGAGGCGGCAGCGCGAGCGCGAATACGAAGCCCTTGAGGGCGTCTGGAACATTCTCCGCTACGAAGAGGCCGGCCGCCCCATCGAGGACGGGCAAAGACGGTCATGGATCATCCGGGAACACAGCTGGGCGCACCGGGAGCGAGACCAAACGAGTCCCGAGTGCCGGCTGGTGATCGACCCGGAAGACAATCCCCGCCATCTGGACGTGTGGGACGGCGAGACGCACGTGATTTCAGCCATCTACGTCCGGTTGGGCGACCTTGTGATCCTGTGCGGCAATCGGCCGGCCGATCAGGGCGGGGATCGGCCCGAGCGGTTCGAGACGGGCACGCCGGGCGGCGGCCTATTCATGATCGCCTGCCAGATCGAGAAGGTCCAGCGCTGACTCGCGCCGAGCCGGGCCTGCCCAATGTGGCCTTGCCCCGGTGCGGCCGGTCGGTATCCTCCCGCACGATGAGGCATGGAGGATCACCGGCATGGCGCGAATGGGGACAAGGTGGGTGGGAAGGGCGGCTTTCGTCGTCGTGGCGGCGACAGCCCTGGCCAACGCCGGCTGCCTGGTGGCCGCGGTCGGCGCGGCCGCCGGGGCCGCCGGGGCCGCCGGCTATCTCTATTACACCGCCCCGCTGGTGCGCGACTACCCCGCCTCCTACGGCGACACGTTGGCGGCCGTGAAAGCCGCCCTTGCCGACCTGCAATTCACGCTCGTCAAGGAGCAGCCGGTGGGCGGCGGCACCCTGATCGAGACGCGCACCGGCGACGGCGTCCAGGTGCAGGTCACGCTGGACATGTTGACCAGTCCGGTGCCCGCCGACGGCACGGCGACGCGCGTTTCGGTGCGCGTCGGCCATTTCGGCGACGAGGCCGTCAGCACGCGCATTCAGGACCAGATCGCCCGGCACGTGGCCCCGCCGCCGCCGCCGCTGGCGCGGCCCGCCCCGCCGCCGCCCGTCGAGACGGCGCCGCCGCCGCTGGCCGCGCCCGTGAAGAAATAGGGGCGGGCGGCGGATCCTATGGGTCCTATATGACTCATAGGACCCATACGACCTATAGGCCCCCCGCCGCTGTATAATCCACCCGTTGGATGGTCGAACTCGCCGCGTCCCCGCCGGAGGAACCCGTTCCCATGCCGCGCCGCACTCTCGCCTGGCTCTTGGGCGCCGCCGCCCTGACGCTGCTCGGCGCCGCCGTCCTCTACAGCGCCCCGACCAAGGAGAAGGACAAGGACTATGAAATGGTCCGCCTCGTGGTCGATACGCTGCACGAGGTCCGCGAGCGCTACGTCACGCCCATCGACGAGGAGCGCGAGCGGCAGCTCGTCGCCGACATGCTCAAGGGCGGGCTGGAACGGCTCGACCCGCACTCGACGTACATCGACCCCGAGGAATTCAAGCAGTTCAGCAAGACCAGCAAGGGCAAGTTCGGCGGCATCGGCGTCCACGTCAGCGCCGACATGCAGAGCCGCAACCAGCTCACCGTCATCAGCCCCATGCCTGGCACGCCAGCCTACAAGGCGGGCGTCCTGGCCGGCGACGTGATCGTCAAGATCGACGGCAAGCCGACCTCCAGTATGCACCTCAACGACGCCGTGGACATGATCCAGGGCGATCCCGGCCAGGCGATCCAGCTGACCGTCCGCCATCCGGGCGCCGCCGACACGGTGGACATCGACCTCGTCCGCGAGGAGATCCACGTTCCCACGGTGATGGGCGACCTGCGCAAGTCGGACGATCCGGAACACTGGGACTTCATGCTCGACCCGGCCAGCAAGATCGGCTACCTCCGCATCAGCAACTTCGGCGAGACGACGGCCGAGGAGACGCGCGCGGCGGTCCAGGAGCTGGAGAAGCAAGGGGTGCGCGGCCTTGTCATCGACTTGCGCAACAACCCCGGCGGCCTGCTGCTCTCGGCCGTGGACATTTGCGACCTGTTTCTGGAACAGGGCGTGATCGTCAGCACCAAGGGCCGCAACCACAAGGACGACGTGTACGAGGCCAAGCCGGAGGGCACGCTGCTCTTGCCCGCCGACAAGCACCCGATGGTCGTGCTGGTCAACCGCTACAGCGCCAGCGCCAGCGAGATCGTCAGCGCCTGCCTCCAGGACCACGGCCGGGCGATCGTCGTCGGCGAACGCAGCTACGGCAAGGGCAGCGTGCAGAACATAATCAAGATGGAAAATGGGGCCAGCGCCCTCAAGCTGACGACGGCGAGCTACTGGCGGCCGAGCGGCCGGAACATCCACCATTTCCCGGACGCCAAGGACTTCACGGCGGCCGGCATCGACCCGGACGAGTGGGGCGTCCTGCCCAGCGGCTATCGGCTGACGCCGGCGGCGATCGACGAAATGCGCAAGGCCGGCGTGCCCGACGAGGTGCTGGCCAAGCTGAAGGGCTTCCCGGATCGGCCGTTCCTCCAGGACGCGGACTACCTCGCCGAACTGGGCAAGTTCCTGACGGCCGACGAGCTTAACAAGTACCGGGCCAAGTTCATCTACCACGCCGAGCGCGAATTCAAGGTTCCGCTGACCGACGAGGAGCGGGCGGCGTACATGAACTACCGCGGCGAGCGCGACGTGGTGCGCGGCGCGGCGAAGGACGAGAAGAAGGACGACAAGAAGCCGCCGTTCGTGGATCGCGTCTTGCAGAAGGCGGTCGATTACCTCAAGGGCGCGATCGAGAAGGAAGGGGCGGCCGCGCCGGCGCCGCCGCAAGGGCGCGACGCCTGATCCGAGCCGCGACCGTAAGGGAGCGGGGGAAGACCGCTCCCTTACGGTCGCGGCTCGGATCGTTCGCGTTATGGGCGATCCCGTGACTCCCGAATTAACCCTCCTCTATGAAGACAACCACTGCCTGGCCGTGGCGAAGCCGGCCCCGCTTTTGACGCAGGGCGTGCCGACCGGCGTGCCGACGTTGGAGGCGATGGTCAAATCCTACATCAAGGATCGCTATCAGAAGCCGGGCAACGTTTACCTCGGCGTCCCGCACCGGCTGGACCGTCCGGTGTCGGGCGTGGTGGTGTTCGCGCGCAACACCAAGGCGGCGCGGCGGCTGGCGGAGCAGTTTCGAGAGCGCCAGGTGCGCAAGGTCTACTGGGCCGTCGTGGAACCCGACGCCGACGGCGGACTGCCGCCGGAATCGGGCGTGTGGGAAGATTGGTTATTGAAGATCCAGGATGAGGCAAGGACGGAGCGCGCCGCCCCGGAAACACTCGGAGCGAAGCGGGCGCGTGCTGCGCTTTCGGCGGCTGGCGGCGTCGGCGGACGGGGCGCTCCTGGAGATCGAGCCGGAGACGGGGCGGATGCACCAGATCCGCGTGCAGGCGGCGACGCGCGGCTGGCCGGTGCGCGGTGATTTTCTGTACGGGGCGCGGCTGCCGTTCGGCCCGCCGGCGGAATTGCCGCGCGACCGCATCATCGCGCTGCACGCACGCAGCCTGACGTTCCTGCACCCGATCCGCTACGAACCGCTGACGGTCACGGCGCCGGCGCCGGAGGCATGGCGTCCGTGGGCGCTAACAGAGCCGCGACCGTAGGGGAGCGGGGAGAAGACCGCTCCCTTACGGTCGCGGCTCGGAAGTCTCCGCCAGAGACACCCAAATGTCCGTGAACGGCTCCCCTTGCTCCGGGACAATTCGCCTCTGTTTCGTCAGCTCCAGCAGCCCCAAGAACAGGCCCACCAGTCGTCCGCGCGTGTACGGCGGCGTGAATAGCGCCGCGAACGGCAGCCGCGGCTCATGCGCCAACCGATCCAGAATCATTGCCATGTACACATGAAGCGGCGTCTGGTCCACGACGATGTCGTGCGTCTGCTGCGCCATTGTCTCGCGCATCAGCCGCCCAAATGCGCTAACAAGATCCCACAACTCCACCGGCTGCAGCCGCTGCGGCGAATTCGTCGGTCCCGCCGCAACTGGCTGACGCGCCAGGCGGAGGCCGTGACGCTCCGCTTGCGATTCGAGAAGGGCGGTTGCATCCTTGAAGCGCTTGTACTGGATGAGCTGCTGCACGAGTTGGCGGCGCGGGTCCTCTTCGATCTCGGCCGACTCCTCGGCGCGCGGCAGCAGCATCTTGCTCTTGATCTCCATCAGCGTGGCCGCCGTCACCAGGAAGTCGCCGGCGCGCTCCACGTCAATCAGCGTGAGGACGTCCAGGTACTCTTTGAACTGCTCGGCCACGCGCGCCACCGCGATGTCGCGGACGTCCACCTCCTCGCGCTTGACGAGGAACAGCAGCAGGTCCAGCGGGCCGCGAAAGGCGTCGAGGACGACCTGATATTCGTGGGATGCAGCGGGGGCCATGACGGCGGCTATACCCGCCGCCGGCCGGCGCGTCCAGCCCGTTCTTGAACGGGACGCGCCTTTGCGCCGTCACTTCTTCACGTAATGCTCAAGAACGTAATCGAATATCTCCCGACTTGTCAGACCCGGCAGGTCGGTCTTGCGGACCTTGCGCCGGCCGGGCGCCAGGAACATTTTGACCGGCTCGTTCTTGCGCAGGTCGAATTCGACGGCCGAGCAGACCTCGTGGGCTGGGTCGTACTCCATACCGGCGTCGCGCATCAGCCGCCGCTCCAGGTACTCGTGGGCGGCGATAAAGGGCATCTCGCGGTGATCCACGCCGTCTTCGATCCAGATTTGCGGCTTCGGCACCCAGGGGTAGACGTAGCCGTGGCCGCCCTCGGTGTAGTCCGTCTTGTAGTAGCTGCGCCAGGTTGCCGTCGATCCGCCAGACTTCCACCGGCCCCTGTGGGTCGGGCAATTCGATGTACGGCTCCAGATAAATCTCCTTGGGGACCTGGCGGTGCGGCTTGCCGTCGCGGAACTCCACGCCGTTGAGCTTCTCCCGCAGCAGCCGCTCGACCTCCAGCCCGTCCTCGTAGGCCCTGTCGGGCGAGGCGCCGGCCGCCTGCCGCGCCTGCTGGGTCAAGGCGTTGGCGATGAAAAACACTCCTTCCTTGGCGGCCAGCTTTTCGGAGATCCAAATCTCCCCCTTGGGAATCAGATCGGGGAAGTCGTCGGCGGTGGCGAAATTGCCGAATTCTTCATCCGGTTTGGCGGCATTGCGCACCGTCAGCGCGTTGACCGCATAGACCGTGTAATCGGTATGGGTCAGCACGCGCCGCTTGCAGAGCTTGGGGCTGTAGTGGGTTCGCATCATCTCGACTCGGGCTACCGGGAAGGGCGACGGCGGCTCGCCCTCTCCGATTGCAAAACCCGTGCCCGCGCCGCTACTTCGTCGCCTCGAAAATGCACTCGATCTCGACGCCGATGGCGCCCGGCAGCGACCCCATGCCGACGGCGCTGCGGGCGCCGACGCCGGCGTCCTCGCCGAACACCTCCGCCATCAGCTCGGAAAAGCCGTTGATCACTTGCGGCTGGTCCTTGTATTCCGGGGTGCAGTTGACCATGCCCAGCGTCTTGACCAGCCGCTTGACCTTGTCGAGGGAACCGAGGGTGTGGCGCACCGTGCTGAGAATGTTCAGGCCGACGGCGCGGGCGCATTCCTTGCCCTGCTCCGTCGTCAACTCGGCGCCGACGCGGCCGGTCAGCGGCGTCTTGTCGGTGATCCGCGCGGGGCCGTGGCCGGACACGTACAGCAGCCCGCCGACCAGCACCGCCGTTTTGTACTTCGCCACGGGTTTCGGCGGCGGCGGCAGGGTCAGGCCGAGTTCCTGGAGGCGCGCTTCCGGCTTGGTCGTCATCGGATCTTCTCCTTGCAGTTTGTTCCCTTAAACACTCTCTTTAACCGTTGATGATCGCTTCCGCTTCCGTATCGCCGTGGTACAGGTCGCGCAGCGCTTGCAGAATGGCGTCGGCCTCGTCCGCCTTGCCCTCCTCGCGCAGCAGCTTCGCTTTCTGGACCGCCGCCCGCACCGAGGCCCACTCCCGTTCGCCGGCCGGGGCCGCGTCGAGCCGTTGCAGTTCCTTGTTCGCCAGGTCCACCCACGGCGCCTCCTCCGGCGTCCGGCCGAAGGCCTGCGCAGGCGCCGTCCAGGTGCGCCGCGCCTCTTCCGTCTGGCCCCGCTGTCGCTGCCGCATCCCCTGCTGAAAGAACCATTGCGCCTCGCTCATCGGCCCGGCCGTTCGCGCGGCCCGTGCCGCCTGCCGGGCCGCATCGCGGTCGGCCACTCGCCGGCGCAGGTCGTCCACCTCCGCCCGGTGCGGATGGTTGGGGTGGTCGCGGTCGAGGGCGTCGAAATACTCCAGCGCTCGGTCCCAGTCGTCGGGGTTGGACGAGGCGGCCGCCGCGGCGCCGCGCTGGAATTGCTGCTCCTCGCTGAGCGGCCAGAACGTCCAGATGAGGACTCCAATCACGATCGTAAAAAGCGTCAGCAGCACCACGGGCTTGTTGATCAGTCGCCGCATCGAGCCGCCGCGGTTCTGCTGCTCCAGCTCGCGGCGCATCAGCCGGCTCATCAGCGTCGCCGGGCCGGCGCCCACGACTTCTTCTTCTGGGCCGGGCGGGACCAGCGGGGCGGACTCGACGGCCGCGCGGGTCGGCGCGGACTCCCGACGAATCGCCTTGCGGCGGATGGCGTCGAGCCGCCGGAACAGCACCCCGCCGTCGGCCGGCCGTTTGTCCGGCTCCTTTTCCATCAGCTCGCAGACGACGTCGTTGAAATCCTGCGGCATCTCCGGCACGAAGCGGAGGGGCGGGTCGAAGCGGGCGTAGCGGTGCTTGTGCAGCAGGTCCATGATCTCACCCTCGAACGGCGGCCGGCCCACCAGCATCGTGTAGAGGACGACGCCAAGAGAATAGAGATCGCTGCGGGCGGTGACGCGCTTGCCGGCCGCCTGTTCGGGCGACAGGAACTCGGCCGTGCCCACGACGCCGCCGGTGACGGTGAGGTGTCGGCCGGCGAAGAGGCTGGCGACGCCGAAGTCGCCGAGCTTGACGACGCCTTCCAAAGGGGTCAGGGGCCAGGAGTCAGGGGTCCGGGAATACGGTCCCTCTGGGACTCCTGACTCCTGACTCCTGGCCCCTGACTCCTGACTCCTGATCCCCAGGGCAAGGAGGAGGTTCGACGGCTTGAGGTCGCGGTGGATGACGCCGCGGTCGTGGGCGTGCTTGAGGGCGGGCGCCGTCTGGCAAGCCACCTCAAGGACCTCGCGCCACGGCAGCCGGCCGCGCTGCTCCAGTACGGCGTCAAAGCTGGGTCCGGCGACGTATTCCATGGCGAACCACGGCCGGCCGTCGTGGACGCCGGAATCGAAGAAACGGATGATGTTGGGATGGTTGAGCCGGCGAACGATTTCGATCTCGCGCTCGAAGCGGAGGACGAAGCCCTGCTCGGCGGCGAGTTCCGGCGCCAGCACCTTGACGGCGACGACGGACGGCGCCCCCCCTCCCTGCCCTCCCCCCGCGGGTGGGGGAGGGAACATTTCTTTCTCCCTCCCCCCTTGCGGGGGAGGGTCGGGGTGGGGGGCGTCGGCGTGCGCGAGATAAACGCTGGCCATGCCGCCGCGTCCGATTTCCCTGTCGAGGACCCACGGGCCGAGTCGTGCGCCGATCATGTGCGTCGAACCACGGAGGAACAACCGGGCGGTCGTTCGATTCAGATTATCGCAGAGGGGGCGGGGTTGCCAGGGACAAGGAGGAAGGGGGCACGGGTTACGGTTTGCGATGCGCCCAGTATCCAGGGCGTCGCCGCTGATGCGCCACGGCCGCGACCCAAATGCTGGCGTCCAGTTCAAGGTAATAGATCGTGTAGGGGAAGCGCCGCATCACGAACATCCGCAGCCCTTGGTTGCCGCAGGGAGGAAACAGTTGCGGGATCTGGACGATCCGCTGAATGGCGTGTTCGACCTCCGTCTGGAACTCTTCCCCCAGGCCCGCCCGCTGTCCCTCATAGTAGGCGATGGCCGCGCGCACTTCGGCCTGGGCCTCCTGGTCAACAAGGACCGGCTTCATGATCGCCCTTCGCGCAGTTCGGCAAAGAATTGTTCCGCCGGCTTGCCGACGGCTCGGCCGGCCCGAATGTCGGCGACGCGGCGCGACAGCTCGGCGTCCCAGGCTTCCACGACCCCTTCCTCTTCCGGTTCCATCGAGCAGATGAGCGCGAAGACCACCTCCGCTCGCTCTTCCTGCGAGAGAGTGTTGATGTGGGACAGGATCTCCGCGACGGCTTGGGTCATGAGGAGGACTCTCTCGCAGGCGGCCATGCGCTCTTCCCCGACACAAGGGGTCGGAGCCCGACGCCCCATAATAGGCGGCCCCGGAGGCGAAGTAAAGCACAGGGGCCGGGAAACCAGGACGATTGCAAAGTCTATTTTGGTCGTTATCCTGTTGACTGGACGCACTTTGACTATTCCGCACCCGGAAGGACTCCTATGTCTGCCGCACCCGCCACGACCCTTCTCGCCGCCTTGCAGCTGCTAACCGATCCTCGCTGCCGCCGCGGCATCCGCCACCCCTTCGCCGCCGTCCTGGCCCTCACCTTCCTCGGCCTGCTGTGCCGGCAAACGGACTTCGCCACCATCGCCCGCTGGGCCAAGGCCCACTGGGACGCCCTGCGCCCGGCCCTGGGCTTCACCCGCCGCTACGCCCCCCACGCCACCACCCTGACGCGCGTCACCGCCGCTTACTCCTTGGCCGAGTTCCAGGACGCCCTGTGCCGCTGGCTGGCCGGCCTGCTCGCCCGCGAGCCGGTGCGGACGGCAGCCGTGGACGGCAAGACCAGCAAGCAGGGCCACGACGCCGACGGCGACCCCATCCACGTCCTCAACGTCTTCGCCCACGACGCCCATATCTGCCTGGCTCAGTGGGCCGTCGGCGACGGCAAGGAGACCGAGCCGGAGGTCCTCAAGGCCCACCTGGGCGAGCTGTTCGCCGCCCACCCGGCGCTGCGGCTGTTGACTGGCGACGCCCTGTTCTGCCAGCGGCCGCTGGCCCGGCTCATCGTCGAGGCCGGCCGCGCCTACCTGTTCGCGATCAAGGACAACCAGCCCGATCTGCACGAGGCCGCGCAAACGGCGTTCGCCGACGCGACCCCCGAGACGGCCGACGCGGGGACGCGAGAAAAAAAGGGGGCGCGGTGGTGACGCGGCGGCTGTGGCTGGATGTCGAGACCGCCGACTACGCCCGGGAGAAGCTGTCGTTCCCGGGCCTGCGGATCCTGCTGCGGGTCGATAGCGAGACGCGGGGCGGCGAGGCCGATCCGAAAACGGAGACGCGCTACTTCGCGACCGCCCTGGACCCGGGGTGCGTGACGCCGGACGGCCTGCTGGCGGCGGTGCGCGGCCACTGGCAGGTGGAGAACGGCTTGCACTTCATCAAGGATCGCTGGTGGGACGAGGACCGGCACTATAGCACCCAGGCGGGGGTGGCGCTGGGCTTCGCCGTGCTACTCAACGCGGTCGTGACAGTGCTGCGGGCGACCGCCGACCCGGAGGACGACCTGCCCCTGCGCACGCGCCGACGCCCTGGGCTGGGATGTCGAGCAAGCGATTGACCTCATAGCCCGAAAGAAGTTGTGACTATGCAATCCTCCTGGCCGGGAAACCGAATTCGGCGCAGCACGCCGTACCGCATTGTGCAATTATCCGCCCATCGGCTGTAAATGCTACAATCCGCCCGGCTGGGGCCGGTGGGGTCGAAAACGCCGGTCGTATCTTAACTACCGTTTGGACAAGGCCTTGGGCCGATGGCGCGACGGATCGTAAGGCCTTTGGCACGACGGTTGCAATATCCACTCGCGTTGAAATCAGCGACCCTTCGGGCCTCTTCCCGCGGCCCGCAACCATACCAAGATCCCACTTCCCCCAGCACATTCCCCAAAGCCGGCGGCCGCAAGCCGCCGGCTTCTTTTCTTTCCCCGCCGCCCGGTGAATGCAACGGCGACGCTTCGGGTTTGTATGTCGTGCGACGGTTGATTATCCTCCACGTTGGGTTCGGCGGTCGTGTAACGTTTCGGCGCCGACCTCCGACTGTTTCCGCGAGGCGTGCCGGGGAGATTTCATGGCGACAGAAGACGCCCACAATTTGGCCGCGCTGCTGGCGGCGGCGCGGCAAGGCGACGCGGCGGCGTTCGACCGGCTGGTCGGCCGGCTGCGGGCCTACTGCAAGGCCCTGGCACGAACGTGGCTCGGCCCCGATCTGTCCCAGCGCCAGGCGGACTCGGACGTCGCCCAGAACGCCGCCGTCAGCATCTGCCAGCAGTTCCCCGCGTTTCGAGGGGCGACCGCGGGCGAGCTGGTCGCCTGGGTCCGTCGCATCGCGCACGGCGCCGCCGTCGATTGGAGGCGGAAGAACGGGCTGCCGCTCTCCCGGCCCGGCGCGTCGGAACCGACCGCGCCGCAGCCGCCCCCGGAGCAGCTGCTTCATGCCGAAGAGGTCATGCGCGTCCTGGCGGCGCTGGAGGGGATGCCGGAGCGACGGCGGCAGGTCGTCGAGATGCGCCTGATCGACCGGCTGCCGCACGCGAAGATCGCGGAACGCCTCGGGGCGTCGGAGGCGGCGACGCGGGTGCTGTTCTACCGGGCGCTGGAGCAGCTGCGCGGCTTGCTGGAGGAGGACCGGACATGAACGTCAATGAAGAGCTGCAAAGGTGGGGCGAGGCGCCGCTGACCGCGGCCGAGGGAGAGCTGCTCGCGCTGCTGGATGCGCTGGCCCGCGGCGTGGCGCCGGCGCAGACGGTGGAGGAGCCGCCGGTGGCGGGCCTGCTGCGGCAGCTGGAACAATCGACGGCGTCGTTCGGGAGCGAGGCGGGGTTGCTGGGTTCGCCGGACGCGGCGGCCGAGGCGACGACCCTGCCGAACCCGTTCCCCGCCGAGTTCCGCTTCCTCCGCGTGCTGGGCGGCGGCGCTTACGGCCGCGTTTGGCTGGCGGAAGAGATCAAGCTGGGCGGCCGGTTCGTGGCGCTGAAAACGCTCCGCGTCGCTGGCGACCCCGCCCGCCTGGCGGCCCTGGTTCGGGAGGCGGGCATTCTCGGCCGGCTGGAACATCGCAATCTGGTGCGCGTCCACTCCTGGCGCGAGAACGGGCCGGAAGTGTGGCTCGTGATGCAGTACGTTACCGGCGGGTCGCTGGAAGATCGGCTGGAGCGCGACGGCCCGCTGTCCTGGCCGGAGGCGGCGCGGTACGTGGCCGACGTGGCCGAGGGGTTGGCGCACGCCCACGCGGCCGGCGTCATTCACCGGGACATCAAGCCGGGCAACATCCTGCTCGACGTTGCCCGCGGCGAGGCGCTGCTGACCGATTTCGGGGCGGCGGCGCGGGGCGACGACGGCACGGTGCTGGGCACGCTGCGCTACATGGCCCCGGAGGCGTTCGGCCCCGGCGGCCTGTCGCCGAAGATGGACGTGTACGGCCTGGCGGCGACGCTGTTCCGGCTGCTGACCGGGACGGCACCGTACCCCGGCCCCGGCCCGATGGACTTTGCGTCTCAGGCGGTGGACGGACTGGCGGCGGACGACCCGCGGTTGTCCGGCGTGCCGGGTCCGCTGGAGGAGGTGATCCGATCGGGCCTGACGGCCGACCCTTCAGCGCGGCCGGGACTGGACGCCTTCCGCACGGCGCTGCGGGGGGCGTTGAACCGGCTGGCGGCGGACGACCTGGCGTCGCGGCCGGCGGCGTGGCTGCACCTGACGGTGGAACGGCTGGAGGGCGCCCGATTCCAGCGGGCGGCGACGACGCATCGGCCGTCGGCGGCGCGGACGCGGAACATGGTCCGGAAGCAACCGCCGGCGCCGGCGGAGGGCGTTCGGCTGCGGACGGGCGACGTGGTGCGGGTGGTGGTGGAGTCGGAGCGGCCGGGTTACGTGACGGTGTTCAACGTGGGTCCGACGGGCGACCTGAACCTGCTGCACCCGGCGGAGCTGGGCGGCCCGGCGAAGGCGTCGGCGATCCAGGCGGGTCGGCCCGTGGAGGCGCCGCAGGTGGAGATGCTGCCGCCGACGGGGACGGAACGGCTGTTCGCGTTATGGACGGCGCGGCCGCTGCCGCTGCGCGAGGTGGACCTGCGGGCGGTGGCGTCGGGGAAGGAGCTGGCGCCGTCGTCGGCGTACACGGCGACGCGGAACATGGCGCGGATGAAGAAGGCAGTGCAGGGACTGCAGCCGGAAGAGTGGGCGACGGCGGTGCTGGAGGTGGAGCATGGGGAGTGAACCAAAGGCGGAGGGTAATCGTTCAACGCTACGAGAGCAGTGAGGGGCAGGGTTGGCCGGTGCGATGGGCGAGGACAGCCTCATGCAGGTAATCCAGGACATTCTTCGCCTGCAACCGCCGGGTTTGCACCACGGTCAGAATCCGCTCGACGAAGCGACAGCCGTTCCCACTCCAGCAGCCGAAACTCCGCCTGCGCCACAGCACCGCCCGACGCAGCAGTCGTTCCACGTGGTTGTTCGTCGGCTCCACTCCCTCCGTCGTCACGAACGTCCACAGCGCAGGCTCCAACGCCAGCACGTTCTCGCAGAACCGCACCACCGTTGGGTCGGCGCCGAGGATCGCGCCTTCCAGCAGCACCCGGTTCATCCGTCGCATCACCGGGGCCAGCCGCGCTTCCAGTTGTGCCCGCGTGACCTGTCCGTCCCGGAACCCGTGCCACGCGGCGAAGACCTTCCTGACCAGTCGCCGCCCCTCCCGTCCGACCCACTCTTCGGGGCCGCCCCGGTCGATGATCTTCTGGAAATCCCGTTTCAGGTGCGCCCAGCAGATCTGCCGCCGCTGGGGCGGCACCCGGTTGTACGGGCCCCAGCGGTCGCTGCACAGGATCCCCAGGATCTCCAGGCCCAGGATCGCCGTCAGGCCCGCCGCGCTTCGGCGGGCGTGGATCACGAAGGCCACCACCCGGGTGGTGGCCGCCGCCCACAGCCAGCACAACGCCCCCGCGAGTTTCCAACTGGTCTCGTCGGCGTTCTTGACCGCCGCCTGGCGCACCGCCGCCACCGCCTCCTGGTGGGCCGTCTCCAGGGCGGCGCCGACTTCTTGCTCGAGGTTGCAGACCGTGCCCAAGGCGATCGGGGCGTCGAAGACCGCGTCGGCGATCTCCTCGACGCCGCGCTTGCTCAGGCCGTGACAGCCGGAGAAGTAGGACAGCGTGCCGGTCAGCCGCGGCCCGACACTGTGGGCGCGAACCGCCGCCGGGATGACCGCATGCGTCCGGTGGCCGCAGCAGGGGCAGGTGCGGGCGTGGCCCTGGTACTCGGTGACCTCGGCTATGACCGGGGGCAGTTCGATGGTTTGGAAGCGGGTGGGCTCGGGATCGCCCGGCGAGGGCTGGGCGGGCAGGGCCGCGGCACAGCGCTCACACCGCTTGGGGACCAAGTGCTTGAAATGGTTGACCCGCTCGGCGGGAAGCAACCGCCGCAGCTGCGGGGGATGGCCCAGTTGTCCGCCGGCTGGACGTTTGGACTTCTTTTTCTGGACCGGCTTGGGTGCGCCGGGGGGATTGGCGGACGGCGGCAGCGAGGAGTTGGAACTGTTGGTGCCGAGTCGGGCTTCCAACTCGGCGACGCGGCGTTCCAACTCGGCGATGCGCCTATCGCGTTCGCAGCATCCCGGGCACACGGAAGCGTCCATGCCACGATTTTAGCAGTCGGCTCTCGGCGCAGCTGCGCTGCTTTGCGAATTCCGCTGGACGGTTACGGCGGAGGAAGCAGACGGTATATTCAAGAAGTAACCATTCGTCGATGACAAGAGTTTCTGGCGGCCGGCCATGTTTTTTGCTTTCTTTTTCGTCGGCGAGGTGTACCTTCAGGGGGAGAAAACCGATCGACTTGCCGTTGAGCAGGCCGACCTGGACGAGCGCAGGCGCCTTGTCCGGCGGCCAGGAGTCGGCCTCGGCCCAGGAATCGGGCCGGGTACTGCGACTTGGATTCGTCGCTGCTTCGGCCGGGAGGTTGCCGCGGGATAGAATAGCAAGCGGGGAGGAGAAGAAGCGATGCCCCAAACTGTGGAAGCCGTTTACGACGGCGCCGTGCTGCGGCCGGAAACGGCCCTCCGGCTGGAGCCGAACACCCGCGTCCGCCTGACCGTGGAGGTTCTGCCGCCCGCCGAAGCCGCCCCGGCGTCGTTCCTCCACACCGCGCGCTCCTTGGGATTGCACGGCCCGGCGGACTGGTCCGCGAACCTCGACAGCTACCTGTATGGCGACGGCGATCAACCCCGGGGATGAGGTTTTCCTGGACACGCCGTACGCAATGGCGCTGTCCGCTCCGACCGACCAGTTCAACGGCCGGGCGTTACGGCTGGCGGCGGAACTGGAGGCGGCGCGGGCGCGGCTTGTGACAAAGACACGCCCAGGGAGGTTTTCCCTTGGCCGTTGTGCTGTTTCGCAGGTAAGGCTTTGACCGCCAGCTGAGGCGGTGTACGCCTACTTTTGAGGGGGGAAGCGGAGGGTAAGCGATGGGATGGCGTGGCATCCTGCGTAACATCCAGGCAGCTTCGCGCCGGGCCGAGCGCCAAGCCCACCGTCGTCAGCGTGCGCTCGCGCAGCAACAGCTGCAGCACGCGCAAATGCAATACTCCGAGCGGGTCAGGCACGAAGTCGAACTGTACGAGAACCAAATCGAGTTGCTGACTTCGGTCCACAAGGAATGCGGCTCGGAATGGGGTTGGCATGCGATCCAGTCGGCACGGCCGCCGGCGGCGCCTTCCCGCGAGGACCATCACGAGCGGGGTGCCCGACGGGCATTGGCCAGGTACACCCCGAGTATCTGGGACCGACTCTTTGGGCGGACTGAAGCAAAGCGGCAAACACTGCAAGACGCTATCGACCAAGCACGGCACAGGGACAAGCACGACTACGAGCAAGCAGTGGAGGAGTATCAAGCGGCGAGAGCCGATTGGCAGAACTCGCGCGAGTTCGCCGCGAGGATGCTCAAGGGGGATTTTGGTGCCTATACGGAGGCCATTCGCGAGACGAATCCGTTTCGTGACTTGGCGATCTTGGGTTCCTCGATCAAGTTCAGCGTCCTGAACGCTGCGGCAATCCATATAGTGGACCCCGAAAGCTGGACCACCAGCTAAGCTACTGTGGTGGTCCAGGAAAGGGGGAACGATGGCAGGCAAGCGCAAGCAGCACACGGCGACACTCAAGGCTCAGGTCGCCTTGGCCGCCCTCAAGGCCGACAAAACCGTCAACGAGCTGGCGAGCCAGTACGAGGTCCACCCGACCCTGATCCACGCCTGGAAGAAGCAACTGCTCGCCGGCGCCGATCAGGTCTTCAGCAACGGCGCCAAGGCAGCCACGGGCAACAGCGAGGCCGAGAAGGCGGAGTTGTTCGAGCAGATCGGCCGCCTCAAGATGGAGCTGGAGTGGCTCAAAAAAACTAGGACGGCAAACTCAACTTGAGACCCTCGGCGGACAAGCGATTTCTGGCGTTTTCCTGGGCCGCCCAGTTCAAGAACAGGCCGTTTTCGGGGCCTCTCAAGTTAAGTTTGCCATCCTAGAAAAAAACTAGGACGGCAAACATAGCTGGAGACATCGTTGCTCCAGTTCATTGAGATAGCGGTCGGGGTCGCGGCGGAAGCGCCCTTGCCGTCGTCGCGCCTCCCGTCGCCGCTCCAACTGGCCGCGCAGTCCCCGCCAGCGTTCCACGTAGCCCTCCGGAAGACGCAGGCCCTCGTCCGGTCGCAGCCGCGTCGCCAGACCCGACGCCACGCGCACCGAACCCAGCACCACCAGGCCCGGCGACGCCCGCCGGCGGCCACTCGCCCGACGCTCGTGATAACGATGACTTCCGAACAGGTGTTCCAGGTCGTTGTTGGTCCGCGGCACGTCGTCCGACCCGTAGCACCAGAATAGTCCCGGCCAATAGCTCCGCGTCACCCGGGCGAAGTGGGCGAGTTGAGCGCGCACCGAGGCGTCGGGGTCCGCGGCCGCCGCCCGGCGTATCCGCCTCACGAGTCGGCCCAACCGCCGCCGCACCTCCCGGGCCGACCGATTCGCCTCGTTCCCCAGCAGGTGGGCCACGCGACGCACCCAGCGGTAGGCCGCCCGCACCGGCGGCCACAACGCGGCCGTCTCCTCCAGCCCCCGCCCCAACAGCCGGTGCAGCCGGTCGAGGCCCCCCGGCAAGGCGCCGAGCCGATCGGATAACCACTCCAAGCTCTCGGCGATGTGCGTCAGCCGCTCGTGCAGCTTGAGCCCCGAGGCCGAAAGCGGCGGCAGGCCGTCGTCCGTCAACGCCGAACGCACCGCCGCGCAGTAGCCCCGCACGATCTCCGCCTCCTCGTCGTCCTCGCCCTCCGCCGCCCGCTCGATCGGACGGACGCCCCGGACCCGCTTTTTCAGCTCCTTTTTCGCGTGGCGGTCCGCCTCGTGGATCGGCCGGGCCGCCTCCCGCAGGTAGTGGAACTGGCACAGCGGGTGGGGCGCCTCGGGCAGGGCTTGCGCCACGGCCTTGCGGATCGACTCCTGGCCGTCGGAGATCACCCCCGTGACAGGCACGGGCGACGCCTCACGCACCTCGGTCAGCAACGCCGCCAGATCCTTGGCCGTGGCCGACAGCAGGCTTTTGGCCAGGAGGATCTCGCCGGACAGGCAGTCGCGCAGCACCCACAGCACCTCGTGGCCGACGTCGGGTTGCAAGCCGTCGATGGCCAACACCACCCGCTGCTGACCCTGCAACAAACGCCGCAGCCGTTGGGGATCGGCCGCCGCCAACGCTCGCAGTTCGTCGTATCGGTCCAGGAGGTTGAGGACGGAACGCTCGGCGACGGCCACGCCGCGTCGGGTGAGTTCCCGGTGGATCTCCGGAACGCTGCGGTGTTCGGCGTGGCGCAGCCGTCCGACCAGGGCGAGGACGTCCAGTCCGAACTCGTGGTGCGGCAGCGCGAAGTGCGGCTCCGCCTCGGGGCGATAGGGGCGGCGGTAGCGGCTGCAGGCCGGGTTGTGGCAGCGTCGCACCTGGACGGTCAGGCGGGTGACGGCGTCCAGGGTGCTGACAGTGCGGAAGTTAGCGTAGTCGGCGCAGAGGCGGCGTTGGCAGACCGGGCAGTTCGTCAGGACGGGCGTGAGGGTCTGCGCGGGGTGGGGCGTGGACGGGGTCGGGTACGCATGGCAATCCGCCTCGGGGATGTTCCTACCTCCATTATACGCACCTCGATGAATCCCCAGTGGAGTTTGCCGTCCTAGAAAAAAAAAGTCGGACCGCTCGCCTGAGCGGCTGCGGCCGCTGCTCGAGCCGGACCACCCGGCGTTGAGCGTGCGGCGGCAGTGCGAACTGCTGGGGCTGAGCCGGTCGAGCCTGTACTACGAGGCGGCGGCCGAGACGGCGGAGAACCTGCGGCTGATGCGGTTGATCGACGAGGAGTACACCGCCCACCCCTTCCTCGGCAGCCGGCGGCTGGCGAAGTGGCTGATCGGGCAAGGGGAGGCGGTCAACCGCAAGCGGGTACGGCGGCTGATGCGGGTCATGGGCCTGGAGGCGATCCACCCCAAGCCGAAGTTGAGTGCGCCGGGCCGGGGGCATCGGATTTACCCGTATTTGCTGCGGGACGTGCGCATCGAGCGGCCCGACCAGGTGTGGAGTACGGACATCACCTACGTGCCGCTGGCCCATGGGTTCATGTACCTGGCGGCGATCATCGACTGGTTCAGCCGCTACGTCCTGGCCTGGCGGCTGTCCAACACGCTGGACGGCTCGTTCTGCCTGGAGATGCTGGAGGAGGCGTTGGGCCGGGGCCGGCCCGAGGTGTTCAACACCGACCAGGGGGTGCAGTTCACAGCTCAGGCGTGGACAGGTCGGCTGGAGTCGGCGGGTGCAGCGGTGAGCATGGACGGCAAGGGGCGCTGCCTGGACAACGTGTTCGTGGAGCGGCTGTGGCGGACGGTGAAGTACGAGGACATTTACCTGTGGCGGTACGAGGGCGTGCCGGAGTTGCGGCGAGGGCTGGGGCGTTACTTCCCGTACTACAACGAGGAGCGTCTGCACCAGTCCCTCGACTACCGGACGCCGGCGGCCGTGTACCGGGAGGGTCGGGCTGGGGGAAGGTCGGCGGGGTGAAGGGGAGGCATTCTTTTTCGCACCGCACTCCCTCCGCCCCCGGTGAAGGGAGTGCGGTGCGAAAAAGAATGCCGTGGAGCAGTGCCGAGGTTTCGCGACGTGGGAGAGCGGAGTTCTCCAGGATGGTAGCTAAGGAAAGCTCTTTTTTGGTCTAGACAACGGGGTCCACCATAGGGTAACCAAATTCTGACGGATGCAATCTTCAGAATCCTTAAAGAAGTGGCCAGCGGCGAACGCACATTGGTCAACACACCGGAAGAAACCATCGACGACCTCCCCAATCCGCCGCCCCAGCTTGCGGCGAAAGCGCCCGAGGCCATCAAGCAGTTGCATGAGCAGCTGGCAGCGCAGATGCCCGAGATGATTCGGCGGGCCATGCGCGACCATCGCGAAGTCGCGGCCGAACTGCTCGAAGCAATGAAGTGATGGGCAGGGAAAGCGTCCCGAACCTTTCCCAAGAATTACGAGGGGTAAAGTTCCTGACGCCTTTGCCGCACCCAAAGCGGAGCCAGTTCGTCCCATCGTGAGCGAGGTGGATCATGGACCTTGAGGGCGTGGTTCATAACGGCGTCATCGTGCCGGACGACGCGACGGCGTTGCCCGAGGGCATGCGCGTGCGCATCACCCCGGCTCCGCTCGAAAAGCCAAGACCGTTCGGCGAGCGGTTCGCTCAGTTCAAGGGCGCCGTGCCCGGTCTGCCGGCGGACCTGGCCGAGCAACACGACCACTATCGCCTGGGGACGCCGAAGCGATGACCGTCTTCGCCGATACGTTCGCGCTGATCGCCTGGCTCAACCCTCGCGACGACGCCCACGCGATTGTGGCGGCTTACCTCGACGGTTTCACCGGGCGATTGGTGACGACCGAATGGGTGCTCATGGAAGTGGCCGACGCGCTCTCGGCGCCGGAGGCGCGTACTACCGCCGTGGCTTTCTCTCCAGGAACTCTCTTCGAGAATTGCGGACGTAACACAGACGTAAAGAACATTATACACGGTCGGTGCGCGTACCAACCCCCTCCCCGCGCCGCTTTCCGAGATCTGCCCGCATCGTCGTTGGGACTGCTGGCACGCCTACCGTCGGGCCGCGGTCGCGTTGGGACGCGCTCACGGCGCCGCCGGCTCCAGACGATAGCCCAACTCCGCCGCCTTCCGCGCCAGGCCCTTCACCTGGCGTAACCGATACGCCTCCTCACAGGCCCCCTGCTCCTGACGCACGTATGCCTCGCCGTACTTCAAGAGGCGGTACACCCGCTCCGCGATCTTCCGCGCCGTCGCCACCACCGCCTTGCCGCCCCCGGCCCGCGCCGCAATCCGCCGGTAGAACGCCCCCAACGCGTTCTTGGCGTGGTGGCAGCCCTGCGCCGCCAGGCGAAACGCCCGCGCCGCACGGTTGGAGCCCCGACGCACCCGCCGGCTCCTGATCTTCCCCGCCGAACCCTGGTGCTGCGGACAGAGCCCCAGCCAACTGACGAACCGCTTGACCGTCGGGAACTTGCTCAGGTCCGTGCCCAACTCGCTCAGGACCACCAAGGCCGTCGCCGCGTCGATGCCCTCGATCGCCGTCAGGTCCACCCCCGCCAGCCGGAACAGCGAACCGCGCACGTCGAAACGGGCTTCGTTCGCCGCCCGGCCCCGCTTGCGAGGCTTGGGCGGCAGGGGCCGGCCGCCGCTCTTGTCCGTGAAGGTCCCCAGGTAGGCTTCGACCTGCGCGTCGCACTCGTGCAGCCGCGCGTGGTAGCACTCGTACAACGCCAACGCCTGACGCAGCGCGAACAAGTGTTCCTCGCGCCAATTGCCCTGCAAGGCCCGCGCCAATTCCGCCTCCGTCCGCCGGCACCGCTCGTGACGCAACTTCGCCAACTCCCGAGGATCGCGTTCGCCGCGCAGGATCGCCTGGAGGATGGCCAGGCCCGTCACGCCGACCACGTCGCTGACCGCCTCGGTCAACTTGACGTTCATCTCCTCCAACGCCTTTTGCACGTGCTGGACGTGCTGGCCGGCGTAGCCGATCAGCATCTGCCGTTGCCGCAGGTAACCGCGCAGGACCACCACCTGATCCTCCGGCCGGAACGACGCGCTCAACAGCCCGTAGCTGTGCAGCCGTTGAATCCATTGGCAATCCAGCACGTCGCTCTTGGGCCGGCCGGGCGCGTGCCGCGTCTGCCGCGGATCGACCAGATAGACCGCAAAGCCGCGCCGCTCCAACAGTTCGAACAGCGGCACCCAGTAGACGCCGGTCGATTCCATCGCCACCGTGGTGACGTCGCAGGCCTGGAGCCAATCGGCGAGCGCCTCCAGGTCGGCGGTGCAGGCGCCGAAGGCGCGGACGTGGGGCGGCAGGTGGGCAGCCGGGTCGGCGGGGTCGGCGGCCACCGCCGTGGGCGGCACGGCGACGTAGTGGCGCGCCGCATGGACGTCGATGCCGGCGGCGTGCGGGTTGGTGACCCGCAGCGGCTCAGGGGAGGCGACGATACGACCGTCTTGGCGAAAGCGTGGCGTCATGGCGACCTCGGGATGAGGGTGCGGGTGGTCAACGGGCGAAGGGGCCGCGGGCGCGGGAGTGCGTAACGGAGGCAGTCTCTCCAACGGGAACACGCCGCGGCGTGTCGCCAATGCGGTCGTCGCAGACTCCCGGGACCAAGCTTGCTTTCGGGCACGAAGCGCCAAGGCACGAGCGGCCACCTCGACCCGCGGCCCCGCACCGATAGGATAGGCATTCCCGTGGCGCGCTGGACCTCGGGCCCAAGTACCGGGTTGAGGTCACCATCCCGGGGCGTCAGGGCATCCGCGCTGAGCGCGACTTCCATCCCACTCGTGGGAGCGCCAACCTCCATTGAGGCCTCGCGCCACGGCTTCTCACCCCGTTCCTGGCAGCGGTATCGCCGCGGAACGGGGTGAGGAGTTTGCAAGCCGTTCGCGCGGACCCGTCGTTTGACGTCGTGGGGTACGATCTGGCCGTGTACCGAGCCGGCTTCGAGTTGTTCGCCGCCCGCCCGGACAAGGCCTGGTCTCTGACAGACTGCATCTCGTTCGGAGTAATGACCGAGCAGGGGTTGTCCGAGGCCCTGACGGCGGATCGCCATTTCGAGCAAGCCGGATTTCGGGCCGCCTTCAAGAAGTAGCCGACCCGATCAAGCTTCATCGGCAGATCGCCCGCTTCGGAGCCTCTGTACGTTGACGGCGTAACCCGGGCGTCCCGCGTGGCCAAGCTGCTGCCCGGGACGACGGTTCGCGTCGAAATCATGGACGACCTGCCGATCCCGGTGGGATCCTATCCGTCCGTGGTGAATCTTCTCATTTCTTTTTCAGGTCCGCCACGGGCACGGAATAGAGGTCCAGTCCCCCCTTGCCGCCGTCGCGGTCGGAGGCGAAATAGAGCGTCAGGCCGTCGCGGCTCAGGCACGGCGACCGGTCGCCGGTCGGCCCCGATGGGTCGTTGAGCAGGTCCAGCGGCTCCGGCTTGTCCCACGTCTTGCCCGACTTCATCGAGATGAATAGTCCCCATCGGCCCTTGTCGAGCGGCCCTTGCAGGACCATCGTTTTGCCGTCCGGCGTCAGCGTGGCGTGGTGGAAGTCGAGCGGCAAGTCGTCCACCATCACCGGATCGTCGAAGCCCTGGGCCGCTTTGCCGTTGGCGCGCGTAGCCGTGAAGACGCGCCAGCCGTCCTTGGTCTTGCGGCTGAAGTACAGCGTCTTACCGTCCTTCGTCAGCCAGGGGTCCAGCTCGTCCTCCGCGGTGTCCACCTTCGCCACGGCCTCGGGCGGTACGAACTCCTTGGTCGGCCCGTCCCGGTAGGAGACGTAGATGTCGAAGTTGTCGCCCTTCTCGTCCTGTTCGTCCTTGTTGGTGGCGAAATACAGGTATTGCGGATAGGAACCGTCGGGAGTGAGAAAGACGCTGCGGTCGTCGGCCGGCTTTTTCTTGTTGGGCGGCGATTGGACATACCCATCGATCGGCTTCCCCGCCGACCACTTGCCGCCGGAGCGCCTGGACGCCATGATGTCCAGCTTGTTCTTGCCGTTGATTGTGTAGTAAAGCATCGCGCCATTGCTGGAGACGTGCGGGTCGTCCTCGTCGAGCTTGGTGTTGCAGTCGAGGTTGACCGGCTTGACGGACTTGGGGGGATCGTCGGCCGCGGCCGGAAGGAACAGGGCCGTCAGCGCGGTCAGCACGGCGGCGGCCGGCGCCGCGAGCCAAAACTTGTTCATGGCGGGGATCGCTCCTCGGTGGGTCCCCGTCGAGGCTGCACCGCCTCGGCCCGGCGGAACCCTGAGGAGATTGTAGCATCGAAACGGCGGAAGAAAGGGCGCGGGGTTGGTGGCGCTCATGAACCGCTTCCGACCGGATCCTCCGCCAGGATTCGCCCGCCAAACCCGGGCGCTGGCGTGCTTTGCAGCTGCTTGCCCGCGCCGGGGCCGGGGCACATTTTCCCCTTTTTCCTTGACCCGCCTCGGGACAATCTGTTCCACTGGATTGATCGTCTTGATACGAGCGACCGGCGCCCCTTCTTTGCCGATGCATCCCACCAGGAGGACGGACCTTGGCAGCCATCACCACCCGGAACTGCCCCAAATGCGGCGGGTCGTTGACCCCCACGGCCGGCGATTCGGGCCGGCGAACCTGCTCCGGCTGCGGCGCCAGTTTCAGCGTGCGGACGAAACCCGCTGCGGTCGCCGCCTCGGTTCCGGCCGGCCGCCCGGCCGCCGCCAACGACTTCGCGCACCTTGACGCCCCGACCATGCCGGCCCCGCGGCGCGTCCCCGCGACGCCCCGACCCACCCCCGCGACCAACCCGCGGCTGGTGCTCGGCCTCGTCGTGGTCGGGGCGCTGGCCGTCGTCCTCCTCGGCCTGATCACCGCCATCGTCCTGGCCGTGAACTTCTGGCCGCGACCCGCCGCCCAGCCGAAGGCCGTGGCGGTCGCGCCCGTGAACGCCCCGATCGCCCCGGCCGCGCCGGATCAGGCCTCCGACCCTGTCCCGCCCAAGCCGCCGGTCGGCGACGACCCGAAGCCGACGCCGGCGCCGAAGAGGCCCGCCCCACCCAAGGATGATCCGCCGCCGATCCACGACGCGCCACCGCCGGCGCCGCCGACGCTCCCACCGCCGGCGCCGCCGGACGCGAATCCGATGCCCGCCCCGCAGCCGGCCGCCGACCCGATCAACCAGGCCATCGACAAGGCGGTCGCCTACCTCAAGAAGGATGCGCTCAACGCTCAGCAGCCCCCCGCGGGCGGCGTTGTGATGGGTTTCGGGGGGCGGCAAACGGGGGAAATGGGCCTGATCGGACTGGCCCTGTTGGAGTCCGGCGTCCCGGCGGACGACCCCGCCGTCGCGGCCTGTGTGAACGCCGTCCGCTCCAGCGAACCGACCTGCAATAACACCTACGAGATGGCGATCTGCCTCTGGTTCCTCGACCGCCTCGGCGATCCCAAGGACGAAGACCTGATCCACGACCTGGGCGCCCGGCTCATCGCCGGACAGCTGGAACACGGCAAGTGGACTTACAATTGTCCGACGGGCGCTGTGCCAGGGGCGAAAGGCGCTGGCGCGCCGCTCAATTTCGGCCCGGGGACCATCGACCTGACGCAGGACCAGCTCAAGGAGCTGATGGAAACTCTCGACAAATACGATCCGTCCGTGGAAATCCCGGCCAAGAAGCGCCTGGCGCCGGTGTGTCACTTCGTTCGCGGCAAGAAGATCGAGAAGGCGACGGCGGGCGACCTCCGCCAGCCCGGCGCGATGATGATGTTCGGCGCCGGCGACCTGTCGCTGACGCAGTTCGCCGTCCTGGGTTTGTGGGTCGCCCGCAAGCACCATCTCCCGGTGGACCGCTCCCTGCTGCTGGCCGAGGCCCACGTCCGCTCCTGCCAGGCCGCCGACGGCGGCTGGGCCTACAGCGGCATGATGGGAACCACCGACTCTATGACCTGCTCCGGCCTCATGGAGCTGGCCGTCGGCCGGGCGGTCGGTCAACCGCAGGGCGGCAAAACGGAGACTGCGGATCCGCAATTCGAGAAGGGAATCCAGTACCTGGCCGAGCTGTTCGACCGCGGCGTCTCACCGCCGAAGCCCGGCGACGCCAAGCAGGCGCAGAACCTGCAGCAGGCGACGGCCAAGCTCCAGCCCCTCGGCCTCGCTCTCGTCGTCCCCGCCTTTCCGGGGCAGAAGCAGAGCTGGACGAAGGACCTGCAAGCGTTCCAGGCCGAGCTGGAGAAGTCGCTCGCCCTCGACCTGCCGCCCGACGCGCTGAAGGACCTGAAAGAGATCGACGACCACATCAAGCAGATGAAAGCCGGCGGCGCGGCGACGCAAAAGGAAAAAGCGACTCTCCAGCAGCTCCTTCAGCAGTCGGTCGTCTTCCAGGCCGGCGCCCCCGGACTCAATCCCTTCGGGATGGGGCTAGGCGGCCGGCGCCTCTTGAAGCCCGGCAAGTTCAACCGGATGAACCTCGACGACATCTATTGCCTGTGGTCCGTGGAGCGGCTGTGCATGGTCTGCGACCTCAAGACCGTGGCCGGCCGCGACTGGTACTCGTGGGGCGCCAACCTCCTCGTGGTCAATCAAAACGACGACGGCAGCTGGCCCACGGAGGGCATATGCGGTCCGCGCGTGGACACCTGCCTGGCGGTGCTGTTCCTCAAGCGCGTCAACGTGGCCAAGGACCTGACCGCTCAGCTCAAGATGATCGCCCCCATTAAGGATCTTTCTCCCGAAAAAACCAAGTACATTTCTCCGGGAGAAACGCCCTCGCCGGGCCTGACGTCGCCGTCCACGGGCGATGCTCCGAAAGAGACGCCCAAGCCCTGAGCCGGCGGATGGGTTAGCCGCGACGCGGAGCGGAGCGCTTCGTCCCGAGCGCTCCGCTCCACGTCGCGGCTAACCTGCTTCGCGCTCCCGGTTTACACCGGCCCACCCCCGTGCTATCGTGAAGGGGTCCTCTCTCGTTCGCCGCGTTCGCCCCCAAAGGAGCGTTGCATGGCCAGGGCCGTCGCCGATCCCGCCGAGCTGCGGCGCTTCGCCCACGGGCTGAAACATTTCAACAACGAACTCCAGCATCAGCTCGCCGTCCTGCACGGCCAGTTCTCCGCCCTCGGCGACACCTGGCGCGACCAGGAGCACGAAAAGTTCGCCCGCGAGTTCCTGCAAACCATGCAGGTCCTTTCGCAGTTCGTCGGTTCGACCAATGAACACATCCCGTTCCTGCTCCGCAAGGCGGAGCGGATCGAGGAGTACCTCCAGCAGCGATAGGGCCTCCGCCATGAGGCAATCCGCCCGCGTTCTTTCGACCGACGCCCTGCGCAACTTCCAGGCGGCCCTCGCCAAATACAGCGCGAAGGCCCGCGAGGCGCTTCGCGGCGCCCTGATGGACGTGCAGCACACGCTCGATTGGCTGGAGGTGCAGCTGAAGGCCTGGACGCGCGAGTGGGAAAAGCGGAACGAGGAGGTCAACCGCTGCCGGGCCGAGCTGGCCGTCGCCCGCTCCGCCCCGGAAGGATGGCGGTCGGCCGTGACGGAGCGCGAAATCGACCTCCGGCGGGCGCAGGCGCGGCTGCGAGACGCCGAGGAAAAGGTCACCGCCGTCAAGCGCTGGCGACGCATGCTGCCGCAGGCGCTGAACGAGTATGAGCTGCCGATGCGCCGGCTGGGCGGCTTCCTCGACGGCGACGTTCGCCACGCCGTCGCGCTCCTCGACGGCAAGATCCAGGCGCTGGACGATTACATGGCGCTGGAGGCGCCCGCCGCCCCGGCAGCGCGGGGCGCCGACGCAAGCCCGGCCGCCGCTCCGGGCACGGACGCGAGCCGGCCCGCCCAGATCCCCGAGGCCAAGCCATGAGCCTGACCGCCGCCGCCGTCGAGCTGACCGATGGGATAAAAACGGTCGGCGAAATCTGGGAAGCGACCCGCGCCGTCTGGACCGACGGCGTGGCCCAGGATTTCGAGCAGCGTTTCTGGCGCCCCCTGGAGGCGCAGACCAACGACGCCGTCAACGCCATCGACCGCCTGGCGGTGCTGATCGCTCAGGTGCGGCGCGACTGTACCTGACGCGCTCCGGGCGCCGACGCGACCCGGCTCACCCTATACCCGTTTCCCAACCCGGCCACGAAGCACCCAGTCATGAACGAACCCCTCCTAGTCGCCCGCCAACGCACGCTGCTCCGGGACCTGGCGCAGCGAGCCGCCGCCCGCGCCCGCGATGAGAAACTCCTGGGCCAGACCGCGCCGCACGCCAAGGCCCAGGCGGAAACCGCCTTCGAGAACGGCCGGCTCGACGCCGAGGCGAAGCGGAAATCGGCCCTGGCCGCGGTGGAGCGCGAAACGGAGGAGGAGCGCGCCCAGATCCAGGCGCTCTGCGACGAGGAACTGGCGGCCGCGACGCGCGCGTTCGACGAGGCCCGCGAGGCGACGGCCCAGCAGTGCGAAGAAGAGAAGGAGGCCGCGCACAGCGCCTATCAGGAAGGCCGTTGGACGCTCAGCGCCGTTCTGGAGCGCAATACGGCCAAGGCGGAGGAGCGGCGCCGGGCGGTCGAGAAGCGGCTGACGGCCATCCTCGACCGGCTGGTCACGCTCCGCCAGGAAGCCGGCGCCCTCTGGGACGAATGGGAGGAAGCTTATCTTCATCCGTCCTGGAAAAGCGCCGCGGGGCCGCGCGACCGGAACCCCCGGCTCGGCCTGCACAAAAGCCTCGCCGCCCTGGAAGAGCGACTGGCGGACCTGCGGAAGCGCCTGAAGGAACTCGCCCTGCCGAAGGTGCTCCGGGGCGGCCGGCTCACCATGATCTTCGCCGTGGTCGGCGTACTGGCGATTTACCCGATGGGTCTTCTCCTGTCGCTCTTCACCGGCTCCGGCAGCCTGCTGCTGATGCTGGCCGGCGGACTGGTCGCCTCCTCCGTGGCGACCCTGGCGGCCGGCATGACGACCAAGCTGGTGCTGGATTTCATCGCGCGGCGGCAGGTGCGGGCGCTATTTCGGATATACCCGGGCTTTTGTCGGGCCGTGGATTCCGTGGCCCTGCGCTGCCGCCAGCGGATGAAAAACGCCGCCTCGCGCTGCCGGCGGCAAATCGCCGTCCTCAAGAAGCGGCACCGGCGCGCCCAAAAATACGCCCGGACGCAGGCGCAGCAGGAATGGACGGCGGCCAAGAAGCGGCTCGACGAAACCGTGCCGGCGGCGCTGGAGGCCTCCCGGCGCGCAAACAGTGCGCGGAGCGGCGGCTGGAGGCGGACCTCCGTGCATTGGACCGCGAACACGATCGGCGGCTGGCCGAGGCGCACCGGGTCCACGACGCCGAGGTGGAGGAGCTGACCGCGAACCGGCGCACGCGGCTGGACGAGATCGAGGGCGGCTTCGAGCGCGGCTGGCGGATGATGGCGGACGAATGGCGCCGTGCGGTCGCCGAGCTGCGCTCCGGCGTGGACGCCGTGCGGACGGAGTGCCAGCGGCTCTTTCCCGCCTGGTCCGACCCGTGCTGGGCCGACCGTCCGCCGGCCGCCGCGGCCCCGCCCGTGCTGCAATTCGGCCAAATCAGCGTCGGAAAGGAGCAGATACCGGACCTCGCGCCGCTCGACGAACGGCTGCAGGCGGAGGCCGTGGACGACTTCACGCTGCCCGCGGCGTGCCCGTTCCCGGATCGGGCGTCGATGCTGTTTTTGGCGCAGGACGCCGGCCGGGCGAAGGCGGTCGAGGCGTTACAGGCCGTGCTGTATCGGCTGCTGACGTGTGTTCCGCCGGGCAAGGTGCGCTTCACCATTCTCGACCCGGTCGGCCTGGGCCAGAACTTCGCGGCCTTCATGGACCTGGCCGACCACGACGACCTGCTCGTGACGAGCCGCATCTGGACGGAGACGGCCCACATCGAGCAGCGCTTGGCCGACCTGACCGCGCACATGGAGAACGTCATCCAGAAATACCTCCGTGACCGCTATCCGACGATCAACGACTACAACGCGATGGCCGGCGAGGTGGCGGAGCCTTTCCGCATCCTTGTCGTCGCCAATTTCCCGACGAACTTCAGCGCCGACGCCTGCCGTCGGCTGGTGAGCATCGCCCAAAACGGCCCGCGCTGCGGCGTGCTGACGCTCATCACGGTGGACCGCAAGCAGCCGATGCCCGAGGGCTTCCAGCTGTCGGACCTGCGCCAGGCCGGCGTGCGGCTGACGTGGGACGACGGCCGTTTCGTCTGGGACGACCCCGATTTCGGCCGCTTTCCACTGACGCCGGACGCTCCGCCCGACGCTGAGCTGGCGGCCCGAATCCTGGACCGGGTCGGCCGGCTTTCGCGCGCCGCCCGCCATGTCGAGGTGCCGTTCGAGTTCATCGCGCCGCCGCCGGATCGGTGGTGGACGGCCGACAGCCGCAAGGGCCTCGACGTGGCGCTGGGCCGCTCCGGCGCGACCTCGCGGCAGCACCTGCGGCTCGGCCAGGGCACCGCCCAGCACGTCCTCATCGCCGGCAAAACCGGGTCCGGCAAATCGACGTTGCTGCACGCGCTCATCACGAACCTGGCCCTCCTCTACTCGCCGGACGAGGTGGAGCTGTATCTGGTGGACTTCAAGAAGGGCGTCGAGTTCAAGGCCTACGCCGCCCACGGCCTGCCGCACGCCCGCGTCATCGCCGTGGAGAGCGAGCGCGAGTTCGGCCTGAGCGTGCTGCAACGGCTGGACGCCGAGATGAAGGTGCGCGGCGAGCGCTTCCGCGCGACCGGGCGCAGGACCTCAACGCCTACCGTCAGGCGGCGCCATCGGCGCGGGCGCCGCGCATTCTGCTGATTGTGGATGAATTTCAGGAGTTTTTCACGGAAGACGACCGCATCGCGCAGGACGCGGCCCAATTGCTGGACCGGCTGGTGCGGCAGGGCCGTGCATTCGGCCTGCACGTCCTTCTCGGCTCGCAGACGCTGGGCGGCGCCTACAGCCTGGCCCGCAGCACCGTCGATCAGATGGCGATCCGCATCGCGCTGCAGTGCAGCGAGGCCGACGCCCAGCTGATCCTCAGCGCCGACAACGCCGCGGCCCGGCTGCTGTCGCGGCCCGGCGAAGCGATCTACAACGACGCCAACGGCCTCGTCGAGGGCAACAACCCCTTCCAGGTCGTATGGCTGTCGGACGAGCGGCGCGAGGAGTACCTGAACCAGGTCCGCGAAATGGCGGCGGATCGCGGGACGCAGACGCCGCCGCCGGTGGTCTTCGAGGGCAACGCCGCGGCGGATGTGGGCGACAACCATTTGCTGCGCAAGCTGCTGCATGAGGCGCCGTCGGCGAGCCGGGCTGCGTCAGCGCCCGGAGCTGCGTCGGCCCCGCTCCGCGCCTGGCTCGGCGACGCGCTGGCCATCAACGACCTGACGGCCGCCGTGTTCCGCCGGCAGAACGGCAGCAACCTTCTCGTCGTCGGTCAGCAGGACCAGGCCGCGCTGGGGATGCTCACATCGGCCGTGGTCAGCCTGGCAGCGCAAAGCCCCGCCGCGCAATTCTTCCTCATCGACGGCCGACAGGCGGAAGCGCCGACAGCCGGGCCGTGGTCGCGGCTGCCGGACGTGCTGCGCGCAACCGGTGCGGCTGGCGGGCTGGCGCGGCACCGCCGCCGTGGTCGCCGAGCTGGCGGCGGAACTGGAGCGACGACAGAAGGCGCCGGAGACGGAGGCGCCGCCCGTGTTCCTGGTGATCCACGGCCTGCAGCGCTGCCGCGACCTGCGGCGCCGCGAGGACGACTTCGGCTTCGGCCGCGCCGGCGAGGGGCCGCCCGACCCGGCCAAACAGTTCGCCGACCTGCTGCGCGACGGGGCCGGCCTCGGCGTCCACACGCTCCTGTGGTGCGACACGTATCTGAATCTGCAACGGGCCGTGGACCGATCGGGTCTGCGCGAGCTGGCGATGCGCGTGGTCTTCCAGATGAGCATCGCCGATTCGAGCAACCTGATCGACAACCCGCTGGCCGGCAAGCTGGGCGTCCACCGCGCGCTGTTCGCCAGCGAGGAGGACGGCCGGCTGGAGAAGTTCCGGCCGTATGGGCCGCCGTCGGACGAGTGGCTCGATTGGGTCAAGGGACAGCTGCGCGGGCGGGGCGCGGCGGTGGCGAATGCGGTCGGGTAGGCGCGCTGTGGCGCGATGTGTTCGCGGATATCGCGGCGGCGTGTCGTAGCCGGCCGCACTGCTGCAAGAACTGCTCGACGCCCTTGAAGGTTAAGCGATTATCCGGTTGGCGCAAACCGCTCGGCGCGCACCGCATCGCGCCGGCGGCCCCCGCCGTTGACTCCCGACCTGCGCCGGGTCATGCTGAAGAGATGGTCCGCGCCGCCGTCCCGGTCTCTGTGAGGGTTGCCTCGATGCGCCGCCTGTTCCCCCTTTTCGCTGTCGCCGTCTTTTTGTTCACCGCCCGAGGCGAAGAGCCGACGACCGAACGAACCGACCCCAAACTGCCCGACGTGCCGGGGGCGTTCCACCCCTACAACGTCACCGGCGCCTACAAGGGCCATTTCCACAGCCGCATCGCCGAGTACGGCCTGGAACCAATGGTGATGATCTTCACGCGGCAAGTCGATTTCAGCGATCCGTTGAAGAACTTGCTCACGCAGATCGACGCCGTGACGGAAAAGAACCCCAGCGCACGGCTGCACACCTTCGTCGTGGTGCAGAGCGACGATCTGCCGGAAGTTGTCGGCGCCGACGACAAGGACGACGACCTGCGCCTCGACCTGGACAAAAGGCTGTCGCAAGAGGCCGATGGACTGAAGTTGCCGCACGTCGATATCGACCTGGCCGGCAAAGTGGACCTGGAGAAGTTCAAACTGGACGACGCCGGCTTCGCCTTCTTCCTGTTTCAGCGCGGCAAGGTGACGGGCAGCCGGGTGCTGGCCAAGGAGGACAAGCTGACCGATGCGGACGTCAAGGCGATCATGGCCCTGAACGTGGCGCCGTTCGGCCGGCAGAACACGGCGATCATCGTCACGCGAGACGCCGCCTTGAGCGACCCGCTCAAGGCCCTTCTCAAGCGCATCGACGACGCGACCGAGAAGAACCCAGCCGCCCAGCTCCGCCCGATCCTGGCGCTGCTGAGCGACGACCCGACGCGCAACGACCTGGCGGCCAAGCTGGAAGAAGCGGTGAAGGGCCTCATGCTGAAACATGTCGAGGTGGTCGCGGCCGGCGCCTCCGACCTGGCGCGCTACCACGTGGAGGACGCCGGCTTCGCCTTCTTCCTGTCGCAGCGCGCCCGCGAGACGGCCGGACTGGTGTTAAAAAAGGGCGAGTCCCTCAGCGCCGACAAGACCGCCGCCGTGATGAAGCTGCTGGCGGACAAGGCGGGCGCCGACAAACAGTGAGGTCATTCGCCCGGCGTTTCGGGCAGCAGCGGCGACGGCCGGCCCCAGCCGTCGGTGAACACGAACGACCGCAGCGACTTTCGGCTCGGCGGGGCGAGTTCTCTCTTGCGCAGCTCCTCCGGCAGCGCGGCCGGGTCGCCGGGATAGCCGATCGCGGCGGCCGCAACCGGCTCCCATCCTTCCGGCACGGCGAACGCGGCGCGGGCCTTTTCCGGCACGATGCCGGCCATCTGATGAACGGCCATCCCCTCGGCCGTGGCTTGTACGGTCAAGTTGGCCATCGCCAGACCGACGTCGTGAAAGGCGTGGCGGTTGGGCTGGCCGTTGCGGTCGAAGGCGTGGTGGGCGAAGGTCAGCATCAGCACCGGGGCCGCCTTCGCCCAACCCTGGTTGAACTCGATGAGGCAGCCGAGAACTCGGTCGTAATCTTCCGGCCGGTCGCGCGTGGCGACGACGAAGGCCCAGGGCTGCTCGTTGAACGACGACGGCGCCCAGCGCCGCCTCCAGCAGGGAGCGCAGCTTGTCCGTCTCAACCAGCCGGTCGGCGAAGGCCCGCGGGCTCCAACGCCGCTTCAGAAGATCGTGAATGGGATAATCGTTCAGGGCCGTCTTCGTCATCGTTCTCCTCCACATCCCTGGTGCAACGCCTCCGCCTCCGTCGCGGCACGCAGTTCCCGCGCCCGCCGCTCGTCCCCGGCCGCCAGCGCCCGGTAGGCCCGCGCCCGGCCCTCGTACTCGTCGGCCGCCTTCGGGTCGTTTTCGATGGCGCGGGTGAATGCCTCGATGGCCTTGGCGTATTCCCCCTCCTTCAGGTGCATTTCGCCGATGAGCAGACTCACGTCCGCCGCGGCGTCCGGCAGATGGGCCGGCGCCGCCTCCCGGGCCGCCGCGCCGCGCCGTCCGTCGGTGTATTGCGGCGGGCTTTCCCCCACCCGCCGCACCACCCGCGGGTACTTCACGCCCGGCGCGGGGTCGCCGACCGCCGCCACCTTGACGTCGTGCGTCCAGTCGTCCTCGGGGTCGAAGTGATAGCGCAGGCGCCGGCCGACGCGCAGGTTCAGCTCGCCGACGGTCGATGCGGGGCGCAGCTCCTTCCCGTCGCGCTTCCGGCCCGCTCCCAGATAAATAGAGTAGAGTTGGTCGTCTTCCCGGTCGAAGGCCGCGAGGGCGGCCTCGTGGAGGTCCTGGAGCGTCTGGTCGCCGCGGATCTCGATGGTGCGCGAAACGTCGGGGTTGCGCTCCAGGAAGTCCTCGCTGACCGGACCCTCGGCGAGGACCACGTCCAGGGTGTACAGTCGCACGCCGTTCTTGAGGGCGTGGTGACCGGAATTGCCGGTCGAGTTGCGGGGCTTTGTCACGGTGCGGCTCCTTTCGGTCCCGGCGCGGTTGCGGACGGACCCTTCTCCGCCTTCCAGATTAGCGGACGAGCGGCCGTTCCGCCACAGGGAGATCACGGACTTCGGACAGGCGGGAAGGGATTGGGCCGGAAGTTTCAGCGAAGCGGAACGGCGGATCGGTGGGCGAGCCGGCGGGTTTATCCCGCCGAGACAAGCCCGGCGGCTCGCCCCCGAGGATTCTGGCGACAGCTTCTAACCTTCCTTGCGGGCTTTCGCCGGCCCATCCACCCGCGACAGGTTCATGGCCGTGTTGACCAGGCCGACGTGCGAAAACGCCTGCGGGAAGTTGCCGACAAGCCGCTTGGCCGTCGGGTCGTACTCCTCGGCGAGCAGACCCACGTCGTTGCGCAGGCTCAGCAGCCGCTCGAAGAGCTTCACGGCGTCGTCTTGGCGTCCCAGCAGATGGTAATTATCCGCCAACCAGAACGTGCAGGGCAGGAACGCTCCCTCGCCCGGCGGCAGGCCGTCCGTCTCCGAGCGCGTGTCGTAGCGCTGGACAAAGCCGTCGCGCATCAGCCCCTTCTCGATCGCCTCCACGGTGCCGCGCACGCGCGGGTCGGACGGCGGCAGGAAGCCGACCAGCGGGACCATCAGCAGGCTGGCGTCCAGCTCCTTCGAGCCGAAGTACTGCACGAAGGAACCGAGGTCCCGATTGTACCCCTTCTCGCATATCTCAAGATGGATTTCATCGCGCGACCGCCGCCATCGGTCGAGCGGACCCTCCAGGCCGAAGTTCTCGACTGCCTTGACCGCCCGGTCCAGGGCCACCCACGCCATGACCTTGGAATGGGTGAAGTGCTTCCGGCCGCCGCGCACCTCCCAGATCCCCTCGTCCGGCTCCTTCCACGCCTTGGCCGCGAAGTTCGCCAGGGCCTTTCCGACCGCCCAGTCCGACCTCTCCGGTTCCAGGCCGTTGCGCCGGGCCTGGTACATCGCGTCCAGCACCTCGCCGTATACGTCCAGCTGGAACTGCTTCGACGCCGCGTTGCCGATGCGCACCGGCCGCGAGTTCTCATAACCGGGCAGCCAGTCGAGCACCAGTTCGGGCAAGCGGCGCTCGCCCGCCAGGCCGTACAGGATGTTGGCCGCGGCCGGGTCGCCGGCGACCGCGCGGTGCAGCCAGCCGCGCCACGCACGGGCCTCCTCGACGTAGCCGCCGCCCAGCAGGGCCGTCAGCGAAAACGTGGCGTCGCGCAGCCAGCAGTAGCGGTAGTCCCAGTTGCGCACGCCGCCCGGCTTCTCCGGAAGCGACGTTGTGGCCGCCGCCAGGATGCCGCCGGTCGGATGGTAGGTGAGCGCTTTCAGCGTAATAAGCGACCGCAAAACGGCGTCACGCCACGGCCCCTTGTATTGGCAGCGGCCGGACCAGTCGCGCCACCAGCGCTCCGTCTCCTCCACGCCCTTGCCGCAGTCCACGGGCAGCGGCGGGGGTTGGTGCGACGGATGCCAGCTCAGCGCGAACTCGACGCTCTGGCCGGCCTCGACGGTGAAGTCCGCCGTGGTCTTGAAGTTCTTGTTGACCAGGGGAGCGGAGGTGCGAAAGATAAGCCGATCCGGCCCGGCGATGGCTGACAGGCCGCCGTCCACCCGCTGCACCCACGGCACAGCCGAGCCATAGTCGAAGCGGATCGCCAACTCCATGTGCATCGCCGTTCGGCCGCGCCGCCCCTCGACGACGCGCAGCAAGTGCGGCGAGTGCGTCCGCACGGGCATACAGTCGATCACGGCGGCCGTGCCTTCGCTCGTGTCAAATTCGGTTTCCAGGACCAGCGTGCCCTCGCGGTACTGGCGCCGCACGGCGCGGGCCTCGCCGGCCGGGCCGATGAGCCAGCGGCCGTTGTCGGGCGTCCCAAGCAGCGAGGCGAAACAGGCGCCGGAGTCGAAGCGCGGCAGGCAGAGCCAGTCGATCGAGCCGTCTCGGGCCACGAGGGCCGCGGTGTGGAGGTCGCCGATCAGGGCGTAGTCTTCAATGCGCGAGGACATGAGGTGAGTGGTCTCGCTCGGCGAGCGGCGCGGCGTCAGGCCGCCGGTGCAGGCACACGCCGGCGGCGTGACGCCGCGCCGCTCGCCGCTGTTGTCCGTTCAGGCGTGGGCGGCCTGCGTGTTGACCAGGCTCTCGGCGATGTGGTTGAGCTTCTCGTCGGCGTGCTTCTCCTCGTTGAGCGTTTCCTCCAGGAGCCGCGCCACCTCGAACTTGCCGAGTTGCTGCGCCCAGGTGCGCACACAGCCGTAGCCGGCCATCTCATAGTGTTCGACGCGCTGGGCGCAGGCGATGAGGCCCGCGTCCTTCACTTTCGGATCGCCCTTCTCGCCGATCATCTCGCCGCCTTCCTTGACCAGCCCTTCCATCGCCGCGCAGGTCTGGCCCTTGGCCTTCTGGCCCAGCGCGTTGAACACCTGTTCCAGGCGTTGGACGTGGTTCTTCGTCTCTTGCAGGTGGCCCTCGAAGGCTTGCCGCAATTCCGGCGACGAAGACGCCTTGGCCATCTTGGGCAGCGCCTTGACCAGCTGGTTCTCGGCGTCGAACAGGTCGCGCAGCTGTTCGACGAACAGGTCTTCCAGAGAGTTCAGTTGCATCGCTTTCCTCCTGACCGATGGGGATGGAAACGAACCGCGCCACGTCCCAATTTCGTGGCGCCTTGGCCTACCTTTACAATGCAAACGTCAGGCCGCCGGCCGGCCCTCAAGCGCCAGCCGCGCACCGTAAACCCTATTTGAACGCGGATTTGTCGAGCTTATATTCGGAAATCTTCCCGGTGATGCTGCGGCGCGACATGCCGCAGATGCGGGCGCAGCGGCTGACGTTGCCGCGCGTCTTCTTAAGGGCCTTGCTGATGTACTGCCGCTCGATGCTGTTGACGGCGTCGCGCAGCAAGCTCCGGCAGCGGCCGGTCGAGGTCGATCTGGAACGGCAGCCGCGGCGCCGACGGCGCGGTGATCTCCGGCGGCAGGTTGTCCACCTGGATGACGTTGTCGCGCGACGTGATGCAGGCCCGCTCAACGGCGTTCTCCAGCTCGCGGACGTTGCCCGGCCAGCGGTAGCTGAGCAAGACCTCCATCGCTCGCGGCGAAATCTGCTTGGGCGCTTCGCCCGACCGCATTGATTTGTTGATGAAATGGGTCGCCAAGAGCGGGATGTCCTCGGGCCGTTCCCTCAGCGGCGGCAGCTCGATTTTCACCACGTTGAGGCGGTAGTACAGGTCCTCGCGGAACGTGCCCTGCGCCACCAGCCGCTTGAGGTTTCGGTTCGTGGCCGTAATGACGCGCACGTCCACCTCGATGCTCTGCGCACCGCCGACGCGCTCGAAACGACGCTCCTGAAGCACGCGCAGCAACTTGGCCTGCATGGTCAACGGCACGTCGCCAACCTCATCCAGGAAGATCGTACCGCCGTGGGCCATCTCGAAACGGCCGCGCCGCTGGCTGACGGCGCTGGTGAAAGCGCCCTTTTCGTGGCCAAACAGCTCGCTTTCCAGCAGGCTCTCCGGTAACGCGGCGCAGTTGACGGCCACCAGCGGGCCGGTTCGGTTTTGGGACGCCTGGTGGATGGCGCGAGCCGTCTGCTCCTTGCCCGTGCCGGTTTCCCCCTCGATCAGCACCGTCGTGTTGGTGTAGGCGATGTTGCTGATCAGCTCGAAAATCGCGTGCATTTGGGGGTTTTTGCTCAGGATGTTGTGGAACGAGTACTGCGTTTGCAGTTGGTTGCGCAGCGAGGTCAGCTCGTCGCGCAGCACGCGCTCGCGCAGGGCGCGCGCCACCACGACACGCAGTTGCTCGAAGTCGATCGGCTTGGTGAGGAAGTCGTAGGCGCCGAGGTGCAGGGCCTGCACCGCCTCGCCGATGCTGCCGTCGCCCGTGATGACGATCACGGTGACCGGCAGGTTGCGCTGCTGCACTTCCTTGAGAAAGTCGATGCCGTCAAGGCCCGGCAGCCGCAGGTCCGTCAAAACGAGGCTGTAATCGTTCAGGGCCAAAAACTGGAGCGCCTCCCGGCCCTCCGCCACCGCATCCACTTGCACCTGCGGGTTTTCCTGGAGCAGGCGCTGCAAATCTCGCCGCGTCGGGTCGTGATCCTCCACAATGAGGATGCGTCTTGGCATAAACGGCGACTCCGGGCGCGCAGTCGCGGTGGGCGAAAGGGAAACGTTGGCGCCATTGGGATGCAAGGCATTGTCCATGAGGGATTTCCTCTTACGCAGATCCAGAGAGGCCGACCCGGGGGGCGTCGCGGCCCTGTTCGGCGACCCCTTTCCCGCCTCCGCGCAGCCGGGTGCTTGCGGGTGAGTCCGCGGTTGCTCAGTCCTGGCCCCTCCAGCGTCTACGGGCGGCCGTGCGCCCATTCCCGCGACCATTTTGCCCATGTCGCAATGGGACGGCCGTTGGGGCGCGAGTATTACGAGCAAGAATTGGGCCGCGCCCAACCTTGGCGCGGATCGCCGATCCGTGGATTTCAAGCGGGGCGACGGAGAAATGGCGGGGCTTGACCTCTTGGCATGATGCTTGCTGTGGGATGAGCGGATCGAAACGGAAATCGCACCGGAGGAGAAGCAATGGTTACGTATGAGGATGCGTCAGGAAGCACGAGTCGTCGGCCGGCCGTTCCCGTGGACGACTCCCTTCTCACCCAGGACGGTGCCCGTTCGGAATGCGAGGAGATGCTGATCGTCGATCACCGCGCCAACGTCGGGCCGGCTCAGCAGGTGGAACACAAGCTCAGCACGCTGCTCGGCGGCGCCGTTCTTCCCGTGAGCCATGCCCGGATGTTGACGCAATTGGGGAATCGCAACCATTGCTGATCCGCGGCCTGCGCTACAGGGCGCGGGCCGCCGGAAACAGGGATTCCGATCCGCGAATGGGACCAGGGTTTATATTGACTCGTTTGCGGACCTTTTATTTGTTTTTTCTGGATTTGGTCCGAAGCAGCGGCAAGAAGCGGCGGCGGACGTGAGCGTTTCCGCCCCCGTCCGCCGCATGCCCCCCATTCTTCTCTATCCGATTGCTCCGTTGGGACCTGCCAACCTTCCAGTCCAGTCCGAAACAAACGAGGGTTCCGGCCCCGCGCCTGTCACAGCAACTGGCGTGCCGCCCGCGGCCTCTCCGCCGTGCGTGAGACGCCCGTGATCTTTTTCAATCTTCTTGCTACCCTGGAGGGGCGGCCGCGGCGCCGGTTCCGGGCCACGGCGGCGTTTCTTGCTCATCCTGAACCTCGGCGACGGGGGCGTAAGCCGTGCGGCGCCGGAATCGCCCTTCCGTCCACTTCCATGCGAGAGGAGGCGGCGATGCTCTTTCGCGATCGAGCCGACGCCGGCCGTCAACTGGCGGCGAAGCTGACCGACTACGCCGGCCGGCCGGACGTATTGGTGCTGGCGCTGCCGCGTGGCGGCGTGCCGGTCGGCCATGAGGTGGCGCAGGCGCTCGGCGCCCCATTGGATGTCTTTCTCGTCCGCAAATTGGGCGTGCCCGGACGCGAGGAGCTGGCCATGGGCGCGATGGCCAGCGGCGGCGTTCGCGTCTTGAACGAGGACGTGGTTCGCACGCTCGGCATCCCGGACGAGATAATCGAGGCTGTGTCGGAAAAGGAGAAGGCGGAACTTGCCCGGCGCGAGCGGTGCTACCGCGACGACCGGCCGCCCCCCGACGTGCGCGGACGCACCGTCCTGCTGGTGGACGACGGTCTGGCCACCGGCTCGACCATGCGGGCGGCCGTCGCCGCCCTCCGCAAGCTGCACCCGGCCCGCGTGGTCGTGGCCGTGCCCGTCGGCTCGGCCGAAACCTGCGCGGAGATGGCCGAGGTCGCGGACGACACAGTATGCGCCCGCACGCCGGAGCCGTTCTACGCAGTCGGCCTTTGGTACGACGATTTCACGCAGACGACGGATGAGGAGGTCCATGACTTGCTCGACCGGGCGGACGGGACGGCGGCGGGTCGGCCGTAGGTCCGGGGCCGAGTCCGGGTGCTGTTCCGGCGGGGATTTGCTAGAATACAACAACGAAACGAGGAAGGAATCCGGGGCCCGGCGGCGAGTCGGGCGCCGAAGCCGTTCGACGGATCACGGGAAGGAACGACATGACCGCACCGGAAAATCAGAACTCCTGGGACGACCTGTTTGCGGAACTCGGTTTGCCTCCCGAGCAACCGAAGGCCGCGCCGGCCGCCAAAGCAGCCGCGCCGCCGGCCGCGGTCGCGGCGCCCGCTGAATCCGCGCCCGTACCGGCGGCGGAGGAGCCGTCGCCTTCCCGCGGGCGTCGCCGCCGATCCGCCGCGCCGGCCCCGCAGGCGGAAGAGGCCGTGGCGGTCAGCGTCGAACCGGCGGGGGAAGTCGCTGTTCGCGCGGAAGCGCCGGCCCAAGCCGAGGCGGCGCCGGCGGTCGCGGAACCTGCTGAGGCGGAGACGGATGCCGAGGGGTCTGGCCCGCGCGGCCGATCGCGTCGGCGCCGCCGGGGCCGAGGTTCCAAGGCCGCGCCCGCGGCGGCAAGCGCCGCGCCGCCGGAAGGGGAAGGCGAAGCGCGACCGGCAGCGCCAGTCGCCGAGGCGGAAGCGGAGACGGCCGCCCCGCCGGAGGCCGAGCCGGTCGAGGAAAGCGGCGACCCGCGCCGCCGTCGCGGGCGGTCGCGCGGCCGCAAGGCCGAGCGAGAAGATGAGCCGCGCGCCGATCGGGACGAACCCGAGGAAATACCGGAGGAAATCGAGGGGGAAGAGCTGCCATCGGCCGACGCGGACGAGGTGGACGACCTGTCCAATTTGAATGTGCCGACGTGGGCGGAGCTGATCGCCTCGCTCCACCGGCCGGAACGTTGAGAACAGGCCCGCCCCCCTCACCCTACCCTCTCCCCGGGGTAGGGTGAGGGGGGCGGGACGGGGAGGCTTACGCATGGCCGACGCCATTGTCGATATTGTGGGGCCGGAGGAGCTGCCTGCTATTGTCTCGCTGTACAACCAGATATTCCGGCCGTTCCGCAACCTGGAGTCGTTCCAGCGCCGCTACGTCGGGCGGCACAACGTGCTGCAAATGGTCGCCCACATCCACGACCGGCCGGTCGGCTTTACGCTCGGCTTCGAGCTGAAGCCGTCGGTGTTCTTCTCGTGGTTTTACGGCGTGCTGCCGGAGCATCGCCGCCAGGGCATCGCCTCCCAGCTCATGGAGGCCGTGCATAGCTGGGCGCGGCTGCACGACTACGAGTCGATCCGCTTCGAGTGTCACAATCAGCATCGGCCGATGCTGCACCTGGGCATCGCCCTGGAGTACGACATCGTCGGCCTCCGCTGGGACCCCGACCGCGGCGCCAACCTGCTCCTGTTCCAGAAGACGCTGGTTTGACAAGAGGAGTGAACGGCTGTACCGGACTTTGCCCTCCCGCTCACCCGCCAACCTCCGGCGGCTGCCCGCCAATCCTGAGACGTAAGGAGATTCTGGCCGGTAAAGAGAGGGCAGGCGTGAAGAGCGCCTCGCACCCATCGGCCCTCGTCGCGCAGACATTTTCCCTCCCCTTCGCGTGCCCGGACGCCCCCCTTGACGGTGGGAGCGGCGGCCGGTAGAAATTGAGGGTTGGATGCGGCCGTAACACGTTGACAGCCTGTGGCCTGCGCGGCTGCAGGCGTTTTTTATGTCGCCCGGGAAAGGACCCCTCCGGCTCGTTCGGGCCTGATGGGTTGAACCCATGTCTCCAGCCTGCACCTGTGTCGTCGGCCTGCAATGGGGCGACGAGGCCAAGGGCAAGATCGTCGATCTGCTCACCGACCGGCACGACTTCGTGGTCCGCTACAACGGCGGCGCCAACGCCGGCCATACCGTCGTCCACGGCGACCGCACCTTCAAGCTGTCGCTGCTGCCGACCGGCGTGCTGCGGCCGAACGTCGTCTCCGTCATCGGCAACGGCGTCGTCTTCTACCCGCCGCGCTTCCTCGAAGAGGTCGCCAACCTTCGCACCGCCGGCGTGGCCGTCGGCCAGAACCTCGTCGTCAGCGACCACGCCCACGTCATTTTCCCCTATCACATGGAGGAAGAACGCCTCAACGAGGCGGGGGCGGAGCAGGCCATCGGCACCACTGGCCGCGGCATCGGCCCGTGCTATCAGGACAAGGTCGGCCGCATCGCCGCCGTGCGCGTCGGCGAGCTGCTCTATCCCGATCATCTGCGCGAACGGCTGCGGATCATCGTGCCGCGCAAGAACCGGCTGCTGCGCGGCCTGTCGCCGGACGCCCGGCAGTTCGACGCCGACGCCCTGTGCAAGGAGTTCGCGGGTTACGCCGAGCAGATCCGGCCGCATGTCGTCGATGCTGTGAAGCTCCTGCATGACGGGCTTCGGGCCGGCAAGGGCGTCCTGTTCGAGGCGGCTCAGGGCAGCCTGCTCGACGTGGACCACGGGACCTACCCCTACGTCACCAGCTCGAACAGCTCGACGGCCGGCGTGTGGAGCGGCGCCGGCGTGCCGGCCACGAAGCTGAGCCGCGTCGTCGGCGTCATCAAGGCCTACGCCACGCGCGTCGGCCGCGGCCCGTTCCCCACCGAACTGACCGACGGACCCGACGGCGTCGGCGAGCGCATTCGCCGCACTGGGCGCGAATACGGCACCGTCACCGGCCGGCCGCGCCGCTGCGGCTGGTTCGACGCCGTGGCCGCACGCTACACCGCCGCCCTGAGCGGCGCCGATGAGCTGGCCGTGATGCTGCTGGACGTGCTGAGCGAGCTGGACGAGCTGCGCATCGCCGTCGCCTACGAGCTGGACGGCCGACGCATCGATCATTTCCCGAGCGATGCGTTCCTGCTGGAGCGCTGCCAACCCGTCTACGAAACGCTGCCGGGCTGGCGCATGGACGTGAGCAGCGCCCGTCGGCCGGCCGATCTCCCGGTCGCGGCGCGCCGCTACATCGACCGGCTGGCGGGGTTGCTGGAGCTGCCGGTTTCGATTGTCTCCGTGGGACCGGATCGGGAGCAGACGATTATGATGAAGTGACCGGCGAGCGGGGGGCGTAAGCCCCCTGATTCTTCTTAGAGTCGCCGACACGATGCGGAATCAGGGGGGGGCTTACGCCCCCCGCTCGCCGAAGAGGGGACGTGCTTGCCCGCGACGACGCTCAACCCCGACGCCCTGCAACGGCTGGCCGAGGCCGGCCTGGACCCCGCGCGTCTGCCGGAACACATTGCCATCATCATGGACGGCAACGGCCGCTGGGCGCAGCAGCGCGGCCTGCCGCGTGTGGAGGGCCACGCCCGCGGCGCTGTCAGCGTGCGCACCGTCGTCGAGGAGTGCTGCCGCCTCGGCGTTGGGCAGCTGACGCTCTACTGTCTCAGCAGCGAAAACTGGAAACGGCCCAAGACGGAACTCGATTTCCTCATGGTCCTGCTGGAGAAGTACCTCGTCGAGGAGCGGCGCGAGATCCTGGACCAGAACATCCGCTTCAGCGTCATCGGCCGCCGCGACGAACTGCCCGAGCCGGTGCTGCGGCAGATCGACGAGAGCGTCCGCCTCAGCCAGGACAACACCGGCATGGGCCTCTGTCTGGCGATCAATTACGGCGGCCGCACCGAGCTGATCGACGCCGTGCGCGCCCTCGCCCGCCAGGCCCGCGACGGCTTGCTCGCCCCCGACGCCATCGACGAGGCCGCCATCAGCGGCGCCCTGTACACGGCCGGGACGCCCGACCCCGACCTGCTCATCCGCACGGCCGGCGAGATGCGCGTGAGCAATTTCCTCCTGTGGCAGATCTCCTATGCCGAGTTATGGGTCACGTCCCGTTGCTGGCCGGATTTCGACCGTGCGACGCTGCACCAGGCGCTTCGCGACTACGCCGCCCGCGAACGGCGCTTCGGCGGGCTGACGTGAAGGCCGCCGACCGGATTCGATTATGCGAACGCGCATCCTCGTCGGGACGATCATGGCCCTGCTGGCCACGTGCATGTTGATCGCCGACCTGTACCTGGAACCCGCCTATCCCTTGCTCCTGCTGGTCCTCCTGGTGCTGGCGCTGGCCGCCTGCCGGGAGCTGCACGGCCTGATCGGCGTCCTGCCGAATCGGCCGGCGTTCTGGCTGTGCGCCGGCGGCGTCTTCGCGGTGCTGCTCGCCAACTGGCCGGTGCACCTCCTCGACTACCTTCTCGGCGGGGCGGGCAAGGCGAAGGAATCGCTCGGGCTGGATCCGTGGCAGTTCGTGACGTTCACGTTCGCGGCGGTGTGCCTCACGGCGTTCGTGGCGGAGATGCCGCGCTACCGGGATTCGTCGGGCGGGGCCGTGCAGCGGGTGGCGCTGGCGCTGTGGTTCGTGGCCTACCTGGGTCTGCTGCCGAGCTTCCTGCTGCAGCTGCGCTGGCCGCCGCCGCAGTACGGAGCGCTGACGATGGCGATCTTCGTGCCCAAGCTCGGCGACGTGGCGGCCTACTTCACCGGCCGGCTGATCGGCCGGCGCCGCATGACGCCGGCGATCAGTCCCAAGAAGACGTGGGAGGGCTTCGCTGGCGGCATGGTCGGCGCCGTCGCGGCGGCTGTGGTATTCAATCATTTCTACTTGAAAGAGGCGATCAATCGGAATTTCGCGTCCGTTTTCAAGCCCGAGACGGTGCTGCACGGCGGCGACTGGGCGGCGATCGGCTTCGGCCTGACGGTCGGCTTGGCCGGCGTGCTGGGCGACCTGGCCGAGTCGATGATCAAGCGCGACTGTCGCCGCAAGGACGCTTCCGACACGGTGCCGGGCTTCGGCGGCGTGCTGGACGTCGTCGATTCCATTTTGTTCGCCGCCCCGGTGGCGTATTTGTGGTTGCGGTGGTGAGGTAGACAAGGAGACAAGGAGAAGAGGAGACAAGGAGACAAGGAGGGGCGGAAACCGCTGTCGTTTCATCCCCTCTCCTTGTCTCCTCTTCTCCTTGTCTCCTTGTCTACCAGTCTTCCGCCGACTGCCTCTTTATGCAAGACATGAACCCGGCCTTGCGGTTTGCGTGTCGAACGGGTAGACACCTCCCGACTTTAGGATGGGGCCGAATGATGAGTGAAGCCACGATTACCCTCGACAGCCGTGAAGAAGCGATCCTGCTGTTCGGCAACCGCGACAGCAATTTGAAGGAGATCCGCTCCGCGCTCGGCCTGCTGCAGATGGTCGGACGCGGCGACCAGATCATCATCAAGGGCGGCGACGACCAGCTGGCGCTGGCGGAGCGCGTCTTCGCTCAGCTGCGGCAGATGCTGCGCGACCAGGGCGGCCTTTCCGGCGAGGACGTCAAGACGGTGCTGGAGGTGGTGACCGGCGGCGGCGAACGGCTGAGCGCGGCGCCGGGCGTGAAGGCGGCGGAGGGCTTCAGCCGCTATGTCCGACCGCGCACCGACGGCCAGGCCCGCTACGTCCGCGCCATGCGCGAACACGACCTGACGCTCTCGGTAGGGCCGGCGGGCACCGGCAAAACGTGGCTGGCGGTGGGCATGGCCGTGAGCCTGCTGCGGCAGGCGGTGGTGAAGAAGATCGTGCTGGTGCGTCCGGCGGTGGAGGCCGGCGAACGGCTCGGCTTCTTGCCCGGCGACATTGTGGCCAAGGTCAACCCGTACCTCCGGCCGCTGTTCGACGCCCTCAACGACATGATGGAGCCGGAACAGGTCAAGCGCTACATGGAGAACGACATCATCGAAATTTGCCCTCTGGCTTACATGAGAGGCCGGACCCTCAACGAGGCGGTCATCATCCTGGACGAGGGGCAGAACACGACCATCCCGCAGATGAAGATGTTCCTGACGCGGATGGGCAACGGTTCCAAGATCATCGTCACCGGCGACGTGACGCAGGTGGATTTGCCCAAGCAGACGCGGAGCGGCCTCATCGACGCCGTGCAGCGGCTGCGGGACGTGGAGCGGATCGCCATCGTACATCTGGGCGAGGCCGACATCGTGCGCAACCCGTTGGTTCAGCTAATCCTGCGGGCCTACGAAGACGACAGGCCCCGCAAGAGGAAGGAGTAGTCAGGAGTCAGGAGTCAGGAGTCAGGAGTCAGTTGCGGAATGGATTCCGCCTTTGACATACGGTTTCGTCTTCGATTCCATCGCGTCCGCAACTGACTCCTGACTCCTGACTCCTGACTCCTGTTCCGATATGTTTGCTCCCCAAAAGAAGCTCACGCGCATCGGCCAGTGGAACGGCCGGCGGCGTTCGTCGCGCAGCGAGGAACCGCTGCTGTCGCAGCTCAACCGCGTCGGCACGCTGCTGCGGCTGGGCTGCGTGCTGGCGACGGCCTTGGGCGCCACGCTGCTGGCCTTCGTGTGGGGCACGCCGCAGCCGCACCGCGTCGGCGAAATCTGCCCCCACGACCTGAGCGCCCGCGTCGCCTTCGACGTCGTCAACGAGGTCAAGACCGAACAGGCCCGGCGCACCGCGGTGGACGCCATCCCGCCGGACGAACGCACCGAGGAGCGCGTCGCCTGCGAGCGCGAGGCCGTGAAGCCGGTCATCGAACCCTACCCGCAAGGCTCGCTCCTCGTCCAACGCGGCAAGCCCATCACCGAGGCCCAGTACACCTTGCTCGAAGTCGAGTCGGACGCCTTCCTCGACAGCCGCAGCATCAGCGAACAGATCAGCCGCGGCGTCGCCCTGTTCCTGCTGCTCACGCTTCTGTCGATGACGGTGGTGATTTATGTCGTGCGCTTCCAGCACAGTCTGGCTCGAAGCCTGCCCAAGGTGGCCGGCGTCTGCGCCCTGGTGATGGTGACGTTGGTCCTGGGCCTGCTTCTCAACCACGCCCCGTGGTGCGCCGTGCTGGTGCCGCTCACCGTCACCGCCCTCATTCTCACCATCGCCTACAACCCCCAATTCGCCCTGCTCATGTCGCTGAGTCTGACGCTGGCCACGGTCATCACGGTCGGCGGCCGGCTCAGCGACCTGCTGGTGGCGATGGGCGGCCAGGCCACGGCCGTGCTGATTCTCGGCAACGTCCGCACGCGCACCCGGCTGGTCGAGGTGGGCGGCATCGCCGGGCTGGCCTACCTGGCCATGACCGTGGCGACGGAGCTGTACAGCGGCCAGTCGGCGCCGCTGATCGTCTGGGACGCCGGTCGCGGCCTGCTGTGGGGCCTGCTGGCCGGCTTCCTGGTGAGCGGCCTCTTGCCGCTGGTCGAATACTGCTTCACCATCATCACCGACGTGAGCCTGGTCGAGCTGGCCGACGGCTCGCACCCGCTGTTGCAGGAGCTGGTGCGGCGGGCGCCTGGCACCTACACGCACAGCATGACCGTGGCGACGCTGGCGGAGCCGGCGGCCGAGGCCGTCGGGGCCAACCCGCTGCTGACCCGCGTCGGCAGCTACTTCCACGACATCGGCAAGATGCTCAAGCCGCACTACTTCATCGAGAACCAGACCGGCGAGAACCGCCACGACGCCCTGGAGCCGGCCCTCAGCACGCTCATCATCATCGGCCACGTCAAGGACGGCGTTTGCCTGGCCGAGCAGTACCGCCTGCCGCGGCCGATCATCGACTTCATCCGTCAGCACCACGGTACGACCCTTGTGGAGTATTTCTATCGCCAGGCGCTCCGACAACAGGAGGGGCTGGGCAACGCCCCGTGCGTCGGCGAGGGCCAGCCGCACCCATTGGAGCCGACGTTCCGCTATCCGGGGCCGAAACCGCAGACGCGCGAGAACGGCATCGTCATGCTGGCCGACGCGGTGGAGAGTTCCAGCCGGGCGTTGTCCAACCCGACGCCGGGCAGCCTGCGGAAGCTGGTGCGCGACATGCTGATGAAACGGCTGCTGGACGGCCAGTTCGAGGAGAGCGGCCTGACGCTGACGGAGCTGCACGTCGTGGAGGAGAGCCTGTGCAAGGGGCTGGTCGCCCTCTACCACTCGCGCATCAAGTACCCGGAGGCGGAGCGGAAGGCGTCGTGACGACCTGAATAAGCTGCAGGAAGAGCGCAAATCGGCCGGGTGATCCGTCAGCGCTTGCAGGGCACGGCCGTGTCAACAGAAGAGAATAAAAAATCTCCCCGAAGGCGGCGATGGTGGGTCCGGCTCACCTGCGCCGCCGTCGTCGTTGGCCTGACCGCGGCCGTCCTGGTCCACGTCTTCACGCGAGACACGCCGCTCAATCGGCTGAAGCAGCAAATCCGCAACGAGGTTCCCATCGGCTCGACGCGCGCGCAGGTCGAGGCGTGGGCGCACGACAAGTTGGGTGGACGAATCCCCAATGTGACCGAATACCCGCTGGCGGACGGCTTCACGCGGCCGACGATTGCGGAGGCGGCCGGCGTGCCGGTGGAGCAGCGGGCGACCGTCCTGGACGTCGTCGTTCCCTGCGGCTGGTACACGATCAACGGGCGGGTCGCGCCGAACCACTTGTGGGTCTACTTCTTACTGAATGAAACTGGAGAAGTCGCCGATTATCGCTTCTTGACGCTGGAGGAGTTGGCGCAGATCGAAAAGCGCCGCGCTGGGCGGTGAACCGCCCGATTCTCTTCCTCCAGGCCTCCATATCGCCAACGACGAGCCGCCGGAAACGGTACTCTTGGCCTCCTTGGCGGGGACGTCACAAACATGTTTTGTGATGATCAGAATGCCGCCGCTTACAACATATTAAACGGATCCACATCCAGCGTAAATTCCACCCCCGTCGGCGGTCGCTGCGTCGGCAGCACCGCGCGCAGCAGCTGGTGCAGCGTCGCCGGGCTGGGCGATTGCAGCTGGAAGTGATAGCGGAAGCAGCCCTTCAGCCGGAACACCGGCGCCTCGGCCCGCGTGATTCCGGCGCCGATCAATCCAGCCAGTTTTCGACGCGCAGTCCCGGTACTCGCTCAAAGTCGCGTCGGTTGGCTGAAAGAAGGAGGGCGCCGTGGACCAGCGCGGTTGCCGCGATCTTCAGGTCCATACGCCCAGCCGGAGACGGCGTGCGCGGAGGTCGTCGAACTGCCGAGCGACCGCCTCGTCGAACGGTACGACCTCGAACTCTTGATAGAACTCAAATAGCAGGATCAGCTCCCGATAGCCGACCACCTGGCGAAGCGCGGTTCTTTCCTTTGCGATCACGGCCAACCAGCCCCTCATGCGCTCCTCGATGGTGACGATGGCCACGCCAACGACTTCAGTTTTCGGAAGCCCCTCCAGCCGCTCGATGAAACGGCGGCCCCGTTCGCTCTCCGGGTACTTCAAGAACGTGGCGTGATCCGTGTCGATGAGGATCATTCCGCCCCCACCTCGGCGCGGGCCGCCTCGCGCTCCATTTCACGCAAACGCAGGCACTCTTCATCCACCGCGCGCATGAAATCGCTGTCGTGGAACATGCCCACCACTTTGCGCCAGTCCTTCGGAGAACGGCTCGACCCTTTCGCCGCCAGGGCGGCCTCCAGGGCCTCGACTCGTTTTGCGAGAGATTCCAGGGTCAATTCGTCCATTTCGATTTCCTTGCATCGCCGTCGCTGCCGGCGGTATCATACCCCGTCGGGCGGGCGCGACGCCAGGCTGCATGCGACCGCCGCTTACAACATATTAAACGGATCCACATCCAGCGTAAATTCCACCCCCGTCGGCGGTCGCTGCGTCGGCAGCACCGCGCGCAGCAGCTGGTGCAGCGTCGCCGGGCTGGGCGATTGCAGCTGGAAGTGATAGCGGAAGTAGCCCTTCAGCCGGAACACCGGCGCCTCGGCCGGTCCCAGCAGCCGCACTTCGGCCGGACCCTTCTCCGCCATCGCTTTCAGCTGCTCGTGGAACGCCGCCGCCAGCCGTTCGGCGAACGCCCCCGCCGCCTGCTGCTCCCGGCCCCGCACGATCACCCGCGCCAGCCGCTGGTAGGGCGGGTAGTTGTGCGCCCTCCGATGGAGCAATTCCGCCGCCGTGAAGCCGGCGTAGTCGTGCGCCGCCGCCAGCGCGATGCACGGGTGATCCGGCGTGAACGTCTGCACCATCACCCGTCCGCCGCGCGGCCCGCGGCCCGCCCGGCCCGACACCTGCGACAGGAGCTGGAACGTCCGCTCGGCCGAGCGGAAGTCCGGCACGTGCAGCCCCACGTCGGCGTTCACCACGCCCACCAGCGTCACGTTGGGGAAGTCCAGCCCCTTCGCGATCATCTGCGTTCCCAAAAGGATGTGAATCAGCCCCTCGCGGAACGCCGCCAGGACGCGGCCGTGGCTGCCGGGCCGGCGCATCGTGTCGCTGTCCATCCGCCGCACGACGTGATGCGGGAACAGCTCCTCCACTTCCGTCTGCAATTTCTCCGTGCCGAGTCCCTGGTAGCGCACCGCCGCCTGGCCGCACAGCGGGCAGTTCTTCGGCGGCTCCTGCTCGTAGCCGCAGTAGTGGCACAGCATCACGTCGCGCTGGCGGTGGTACGTCAACCCCAGGTCGCAGAAGCGGCACGTCTCGATGTGGCCGCACGACGGGCAATGGATGTGCGTCGAGAAGCCGCGGCGGTTGAGCAGCAGGATCACCTGGCCGCCCTCGCGCAGCGCGTCGCGCATCGCCTTTTCCAGCCCCGCGCTCAGGGCGGGGAAACGGCCGCGGCGCGGCTCCTCGTGCCGCCGGTCGATCAGCGTCACCGGCGGCAGCGGCCGCTCCAGCACCCGCTGCGGCAGCGTCAGCAGCGTGTACTGGCCGCGCTGGGCGTTGTGCCAGCTCTCCAGCGACGGCGTCGCCGAGCCGAGCAGAATCGGGATGTTCTCCAGGCGGGCGCGCATCACCGCCACGTCTCGGGCGTGATAGCGCGGCGTGGATTCCTGCTTGAACGTGCTTTCATGCTCCTCGTCGATGACGATCAGGCCGAGCTTGCGGGCTGGGGCGAAGACGGCGCTGCGGGCGCCGACCACGACTTGAACCTGGCCCGCCGCCACGCGGCGCCAGTGGCCGCCGCGCTCGGCGTCGCCGAGATGGCTGTGCAGCACGGCCGTCTCGCCGCAGCGGCCGCGGAAGCACGCGATGGTCTGCGGCGTCAGGCTGATCTCCGGCACCAGCACCAGCGCCTCCTTGCCCTGGCGCACCACTTCCTCGATGGCGCGCAAATAGATCTCCGTCTTCCCGCTGCCGGTGACGCCGTGGAGCAGGAAGGCGTGGAAGCCGCCCTGGCGCAGCGCCGGCTCCAGCACGGACCAGGCGCGGAGCTGGTCGGCGTTGAGCGTGATCGGCCCCGCCGGCTCCGTCGCCTCCTCGGTCGAATCGAGGAAGCGGTCCACGCGGCGGATGTGGCGGCGGATCAGGCCCTTCGCCAGGAGTCCCTCGATGGGACCAGTGCCGCAGCGCAGCCGCCGCGACAATTCACGCACTTCCAGAGGCACGCGCGCCTCCCGAAGGTGCTGGAGGACGGCGGCCTGCTTGGCGGGCAGGCGCACCGGCGCCTCGGCGTCGGGCACGGCCTCGACGAAGGCCCGCACGCGCATCCCCGACTGCTTGCGGGCGCCGGACGGGACCACCGCATTCAGCACCTGTCCCCATCCGCAAAGGTAGTAATCGGCCATCCAGCGCGTCAGGCGCATCAAGTGGTCATCGAGCAGCGCCTCGTCGTCGATAACCTCGGTCAGCTCCTTGACCGGGCGCGGCGGCGGCGTCTCGGTGAGACGGACGCAGTAGCCGACGGTGGTGCGGTCGCCGCGGCCGAACGGGGCGCGGACGCGCTTGCCGACCCCGATGGAGTCCTTGAGGTCGGGGCCGACGGCGTAGGTGAAGGCGTGGTCGAGCGGCCTGTCGAAAACGATGTCGGCGAACAGGCCGGCAATGGGCGGCGCCGGCGGCTCGTCGAAGCCGAACAGGGTGGGTTGAATGGTTTGGGTCACGACCGCCTCCCGGGTGCAAGGGCAAATGCACGGGTGAACACTGTTATATTATACAGTGCGCCGCGCCGCCGGTTGGAGGTCGGTTGTCGTCGGCGCTCGCCGTGTCGCTCCGTGGTTTCTTTCGTCCACACGGGGGGCGACCATTGAGCGCCAGAGTCAAAGTCCGTTTCTTTGCACCACGGTCTCCTTGCCAATTCCGATCGACAACGCCCTCATGACGCAACCTCGGGGCGGCCGCACGTGATTGAGGGAACGAACCCACGGCCCGAAGTTATACGGTTAGGAGTTACGCATACCTGCGAGGTCCGCAATTGCCCTGCTTGTCCTAACTCAATGGCGAGCGTATACTTATGATGAGGGCAGAGGAACAGTCGTGATGCTCCGGCCAACACGCTGGTCCGCGACGACCGATGTCTTCCCTTCGCCATAAGTCCATATCACCATGAGGATTTCGATCAGGCCAATAATTTGCCACCTCGAAGGTGTGCGTAACTCCTAACAGGTCTTCACCAATTAGAACACAAAAGAGGCGTTTAGGGAAACGAAGATGGGAAGAATGTCTGGGGTAAAATGTGTTCACGAGGGCCGAAAAGGCGAAAGCGAACGCCCCTCTTTCGGCCCTTGTCTTTTGCCGCCCAATGTGCTTTCCTCAAAAGGTCTTCATGGCCCCGAGGCGTCTGTTCATGCGCACGCAACTGCGGATCGTGGCCGGCTCGCTCAAGGGCCGCAAGGTGTCCTACACCCTCCATCCCGCCCTCCGTCCGACGCCGCAGATGGTGCGCGAGGCCCTGTTCAGCATCCTCGGCGACGCCGTGCCCGGCCAGCCGTTCTTCGACGTTTTCGCCGGTACCGGCGTCGTCGGACTCGAAGCCCTCAGCCGTGGCGCCGCCTCGGTGACGTTCGTGGAGCGCGACTTCCGCCTCATCGCCGACCTGGAGCGGCACATCGCCGCTTTCGGCGTCGGCGAGGCGGCGCGCATCGCCCGATCCGACGTTTACCGCTGGATCGAGCGCTTCCGCCCGCCGGCCGAACCTGTCGTGGTCTTCCTCAGTCCACCCTTCGCCGACTTCGGGCGCCGCCTCGACGATCTGCTGGGACTGGTCGGCGAATTGCAGGGCAAGGTCCATTCGGGATCGGTTATCGTGCTTCAATCGGAACGCGGCGTCCCCCTGGATGAATTGCCGGAGCGGACACACTGGGACCGGCGGACCTACGGCCGCAATGAGCTGTTCGTCTGGGTCAAGGGGTCGGAGGCGCCGGCCGACGCTGACCGAAACGGCGAGGAGGGCGAACCCCATGACGACGCCGACGGAGCGTGAGTTCGCCGTCGAGGTGGTGCGCCGCCTGCGCGAAGCCGGCCACGAGGCGTTGTGGGCCGGAGGCTGCGTCCGCGACGAGCTGCTCGGCCAGACGCCCAAGGACTACGACGTGGCGACGTCGGCCCTGCCGGAACAGGTGCGCCGCCTCTTCCGCCGCACGGTGGGCGTCGGCGAGTCCTTCCTCGTCGTGGAGGTCCTCGGCCCGCGCACCGAGGCCGGCTTGCTCAAGGTCCAGGCCGCGACGTTCCGCTCCGACGGCGAATACATCGACGAGCGTCATCCCATCGAGGTAGTCGCCTCTACGCCCCGCGAGGACGCACTGCGCCGCGACTTCACCATCAACGGCATGTTTTTCGACCCGCTGGAGAATCGGGTCATCGACTACGTTGGCGGACAGGACGACCTGCGGAATCGCGTGCTGCGCGCCATCGGCGACGCCGAGAAGCGCATCGGCGAGGACAAGCTGCGCATGATGCGGGCGGCCCGCATGGCGGCGCGCTTCGAGCTGACGATCGAACCGGCCACGGCCGCGGCGATCCGAAAAATGGCGGCTGGCATCCTGGTGGTCAGCGCCGAGCGCATCGCGGACGAGTTCCGCAAGATGCTGGTGGATCGCCATCGGGCGCGGGGGATGCGCCTGTTCATGGAACTGGGCCTGGCGGCGCCGGTGCTGCCGGAGCTGCTGCCGATGATCGGGCTGCCGCAAGGGGCGCCGCGGCCGGACGGGCCGGCCCTGCCGCCGCCGGGGCGGCCTGCGGCCCCTGACCCCGCCGGCCTCGACCTGTGGGAGCATGTCCTGCGCGTGCTGGACTTGCTGGGTGATGCGCCGTCGTTCCCCCTGGCTTTCGCCGCGCTTCTGCACGACGTCGGCAAGCCGCGCACCGTCGGCCGGACGCCGGATCGCTACACGTTTTACTGCCACGAACACGTCGGCCGACGCATGGCGTCGGAAATCTGCCGGCGCCTCAAAGTGTCGAATGAGGAGCGGGAAAGGGTGGAATGGCTGGTGGAGAAGCACCAGATCCTCGCCGACGCGCGGCCGATGAAGACGAGCAAACTCAAGACGTTGCTGGCCCACCCCGGCATCCACGAGCTGCTGGCCCTGCATCGAGCCGACGCCCTGGCCAGCGGGCGGTCGGACGAGCATGTCGTCTACTGCGAACGGCTGTTGCGGGAATGGTCGGAGGCCGACCTGCTGAACCCGCCGCCGCTGTTCACCGGGCACGATTTGCAGCGCATGGGCCTGGAGCCGGGTCCGATCTACAAACGGCTGCTCGACGCGGTGCGCGAGGCGCAGCTGGACGGCACGATCAAGGCGCCGACGGAGGCGCGCGTCCTGGTGGAGCGGTTGCTGGAGGTGTGGAAAACGCGCGAAGCGTAAGCCTTCCCTGCCTCATACGTGGTCCGGTTGTCGCTATCCGTTTAGCCGCGGTTCGCAGAACCGCGGTTCTGCGAACCGCGGCTAAACGGGAAACGGACACACCCAACCGGACCATGTATCAGTCGTCCGCGAACTCGTGCGCCGTCACGGTCCCCTTCGGCCAGTCCAGCACCAGCAGCCGCTTCGTCGAGTAGTCGCCGCCGATGTTGTAGCCGTGGATCGGACCGAGTCGGCCCTCGCGCGCCCGGTGGATGTGTCCGCAGAACGCGAACGGGATGCGGTCGGCGTGGCGCTTCAGGATCTCTTCCATCGCCTTGTTGCCGCAGAACGCCTCCCACAGCAGGCCGTCCAGGGGAAGCGGCGAATCGGGCCGCGGGAAGCTGAGTTCGTGGAACGGCGGGTGGTGCGTGACGACGACGGCCCGGGTCGTCGTTTCCAGCGCGGCGCGAAGGTCCTGCTCCATTTTGGCTACGACGCGGGCGGTGAACTGGATGTCGTCGATCGGCCATCGAACGAAATTGCCGTCGTTGTGACGGCCGCGCGTGAAGCGCTTGCTGCGCAGCCGGTGTTCCTCCTCCGGGAAGCGCCGCCGCAGCTCCTCCAGCGCCCAGGAATAGTCGTACCAGTTGATCGAGCCGACCAGGGCAAGCCCCTCGTCGGGAAGCAGCAGCGGTCCCTGATCCAGGTAATGAAAGCCGAGCCGGGCGCAGGTCCGCGGCAGCTGTTCCTCGTAGCGGTTCAGCGAATCCTGCCCGGCGTCCTCGGACACCCAAATGTCGTGGTTGCCGGGCGTGACGGCCTTGCGCCCGGCAGGTCCGCGAACAGCGCGAGGCACTCGTCCAATTGGTTTCCGACGCCGAGGTCGCCGGCCAGCACCAGCACGTCGGGCGGCTCCGCGTGCAGGTAGGACGACAAGAGCGCGACGGCGCCGGCCCCGGTGCGGTGGCCCCAGTGGAGGTCGGCCGTGACGGCGATCCGCAAGCTCATGGAGTCCCTCCGCGTCTTTTTGAAACCCACTGCTTCCTCGTGAAGTATATCTGAGCGAAGCACGTGTCAACCGGCTCGCCGTCCACCTTCAGGAGTTCCCCACCCATGCGTTTGCTCTCCCGGTTCGTGGCCGGCCTCTCCCTTGTCGCCCTTCTCGCCGCGACGGCCGCGGCCCAAACGCCTTCGCCGCTGCGGCTCGTGCCCGATTCGGCCGACCTGCTGGTGCAAGTGCATAACCCGCGCCGCCTCGTCGAAACGATCACGACCCTCGACGCCGTCAAGCAGCTCCAGCAATTTCCCTATGTTCATGACCTGCTCGATTCGACCGACGGCCGCCGCTACTACCAGCTGCTCGCCTACTTCGAGAAGGAACTCGGCGCCGACCGGCTGGAGCTGCTCGACCGCCTCGCCGGCGGCGGCGTGGTCCTGGCCGGGAAGTTCGGCGACAAGGCCCCTGCGCTGCTCGTCATTCAGGGGAAAGACGAGAAGCTGATGAAGAAATTCGCCGACGTCGCCCTGGACGTGATCGACCAGGAGCTGGCGCGGCAAGAAGTCCAGGAGCGCCCCGTCAAGACGACCGTGGGGGACGTGGAAATCATTCAATTCGGCGACTTCCGCGCGGCCGTCGCCGGTTCCGCTTTGATTATCAGCAACAACGAACAGGCCATGCAGGGCGCCCTCGATTTGTACCTCGGCAAGTCGAAAAAGAGCATGGCCGACGTCGCCTCCGTGACGGACGCCGCCGCCCTGCTGCCGGCCGACCCGCTGGCCAGCCTGTGGCTCAACTTTGAGACGGTGAAGCAGAGGCCGGAGTTCAAGGAATTCTACGCCGCCCCGCGCGACGTGCCGCAGACGATCATTTTCGGCGGGATCATAGACGCCCTGGCCCGCTCGCCCTTCGTTTGCGCCGCGTTGTGTCAGGACAAGGACGGTCTGCTGCTGACGGCCCGTCTGCCGCGCGGCCGCGACGGTATGGGTCCGGTCCATGCCATCTTCCTGCCGCCGGAGGGCAAGCCCGGCTGTCGGCCGCCGCTTGCTCCGAAGGGGGTGATGTACACCGAGTCGTTCTATCTCGACCCGGCCCCGTTCTGGACCGACCGCGCCCAGCTGTTCAGCCCGCAGACCGCCAAGGCCATCGAGGAGAATGATAAGAACTCGGGTCGGTTCCTGTCCGGCCTGCAGCTGAGCAAGCTGCTGACGGAGGCCGGCCCCTATCAGCGCGTCGTCGTCGTGGATCAGGCGAGCGCCGGCTACAAAAAGACTCCCAAGACGCACATTCCCGCCTTCGCCGTCGTCACCGAGATGCGCGACCCGGAGGCGTTCGGCGACAACATCGAGACGGTGCTGCGCGGCGCCGGCCTGTTCGCCTTGACGCAGGTGAAACTCAAGATGTCCGAGGAGACGTACAAAGGCTGCAACGTCGTCAGCTATCGGTTCTCCGAGGAGTCTCCTCTTAAGATCGACGTGGACGACCTCCGTTTCAACTTCACGCCGTCGTTCACGCGGGTCGGCAGTCAGTTCGTCGTCGCATCCACGGTCGAACTGTGCCGGTCGCTGGTCGATGAGCTGCAGAAGGAGCAGCAAGGCCCGAAGGACGCCGGCGCCGCGCCCGTGCGGCAGGCCCGCCTCTTCGCCGACGGCGCGGCCGACCTCGTAAAATCCTATGAAGACACGCTGGTGACGCAGACCATCCTCGACCAGGCCGTTCCGCCGACGGAGGCCCGGTCGCAGGTGAAGGCGTTCATCCAGTTCGTCCGCGGCCTCGGCGAGATCGATCTGGACGAGACCTGGACGACGGACTCGCTGCGCTACGACCTCCGCTGGAAGACGGCGAAGTAACGGCCCGCGACGGCCGCATTTATAGAGGAGATTTCCGATGGCGGATACCGTGAACAGCAGAATCGATCCGTCCTGGGCGTGGGAGCCGTACCGGCCTTCGGACAAGGCGCCGTGGGACGTGCGCCGCGCCGGCTGCCTCCAGCGCCGGGCCGCGTTCGGCGCCACGGCCGCCGAGTTGGACCGGATCGTGAAGGACGGACCTGAAAAGGCGATCGACAATCTCCTTAAAGGCGGCCCGGGCCAGGACGACTACGATCAAGTCAGCACGCAAATGGCCCGCAGCATCGCCGACTCGAACAACGGCATCCAGCTGCGGGCCTGGTGGCTGCACCGGATGCTCTACAGCCCGCACCCGTTGCAGGAAAAGCTGACGCTGTTCTGGCACAACCACTTCGCCACCAGCAACGCCAAGGTCCAGAACGCCCGCTTCATGCTCGGCCAGTACGAGCTGATGCGCCAGTACGCCCTCGGCGACTTCTCGGCGCTGCTCCGCGAGATGTCGAAGAACCCCGCCATGCTGGTCTGGCTGGACGGCCGCGACAGCAAGAAAGGCAACCCCAACGAGAACTACGGCCGCGAGCTGATGGAGCTGTTCAGCCTCGGCATCGGCAACTACACGGAAAAGGACGTGCGCGAGGCCGCCCGCTCCTTCACCGGCTGGGAGGTCCGCGGCGACGCCGCCGTTTTCAACGCCGCCCAGCACGACGACGGCCAGAAGACCGTCCTCGGCCAGACGGGCGATTGGAACGGCGACGACGTCGTGCGCATCTGCCTGGAGCAGAAGTCGGCGCCCGGCTTCATCATGCGGAAGCTGTACCGATTCCTGATCGCCGAGGACGCGGCGCCGGCCGCCGAGTTGATCGACCCGCTGGCCGATCGGTTCCGCAAGAACGGCTACGACTTCGGCGCCCTGGTCAAGACGATGCTGTCGTCAAACCTGTTCTTCTCCGACTTCGCCTACCGCAAACGGATCAAGCCGCCGGTCGATTTCGCGCTGGGGATCGTCCGCGGCCTGGAGGGGCACATCGGCACGAGCGCCCTGGTTCCGGTGCTGGAGCAGCTCGGCCAGAACGTCTTCAACCCGCCGTCGGTCAAGGGCTGGGACGGCGGCGCGACGTGGCTGAACGGCCAAACGCTGCTGTTCCGTCAAAACCTCGCCCTGGCGCTGACCTCCACCGAGGACCCGCGCTTCGGCGCGCGCACCGACCCGGCGGCCCTGCTGCGCAAGCACAACAAGAAGACGGACGAAGAGGTCCTGGACTTCTTCCTGACCGTGTTTCTTCAGAACGACGTGCCGCGGGACTCGCGCGACCGGCTGCGCGACTACCAGCGGCAGGTTCAGAAGCAATCCATCCCCGTCTACTGGACGGAGGACGAGGCGGCCGACCATCGCGTCCGCGCCCTGTGTCATCTGGTCCTGACGTTGCCGGAGTACCAACTCAGCTGAAGGATGAAGGATGAAGGATGAAGGATGAACAAGAGAATGCTTGATTCATCCTTCATCCTTCATCCTTCATCCTTCGGATGAAAGGAGCATCCCTCATGTCCCAGAATCGTCGCGATTTCCTGAAGCTGACCTCCGCCGGCGTAGCAGCCTGGGGGCTGAACGTGCCGTCTTTCCTGAGCCGGGCCGCGGCCCTGGCGCCGGCCTCCGACCAGCCCGGCGGCAAGGACACCGTCCTCGTCGTCGTCGAATTCACCGGCGGCAACGACGGCCTCAACATGGTCGTCCCCTACAACGACGACGACTACAAAAAGGCCCGTCCCACGCTGGCCATCTCCGGCTCGCAGGTCAAAAAGATCAACGACCAGATCGGCCTCCACCCCGGCATGGACGGCCTGGCCGAGCTGCTCCAGGACAATGCGCTGGCCGTCGCGCTGGGCGTCGGCTACCCGGGCTACACCGAGTCGCACTTCCGCTCGATGGACGTCTGGCAGACGGCCGCCCCGGACGACGTGCTGACGGAAGGCTGGCTCGGCAAGGCGCTCAAGGGTCTGCCCGGCGCGCCGTCGTTCCATCTCAAGAACGGCGACCAGAAGGCGCCGCTGGCCCTGGCCGGCGCCCCGGTGAGCGTTCCGTCGATCGCCACGCTGGAGGATTTCCAGCTCCAGACGGCCGCGGCGAACGGCGCCGACAAGAAGAACCAGCGGGACGTGATTGAAGGGTCGGTCAAGCCGAAGGACGACGGCGGCCTGTTGCAGTTCGTGCAGAAGACGGCGGCGGACACCTACGCCAGCAGCCGCCGCCTGCAAGAGATCGGCAAGAACTACCAGCCCAAGGCGCCGTACCCGAACACGCCGCTGGCCGGACGGCTGAAACTGGCGGCCCAGCTCATCGACGCCGGACTCGGCGCCCGCATCTTCTACGTCTCCATCGACGGCTTCGACACGCACGCCGCCCAGGCCGGGACGCACGCCAACCTGATGACGCAGGTGTCCGGCGCCATGACGGCGTTCTTCAAGGACCTGGCGGCCCGCGGCCACCGCGACCGCATCCTGATGATGACGTTCTCGGAGTTCGGCCGCCGCGTCAAGGAAAACGGCAGCAAGGGCACCGACCACGGCACGGCCGCCCCCATGCTGTTCGTCGGCGGCAAGGTCAACGCCGGCCCGGTCGGCAAGTACCCCAGCGTCGCCGATCTGGAGATGGGCAATCTGAAATATACCACGGACTTCCGCCGCGTCTACGCCACGGTCCTCGACCAGTGGCTCGGCGTCAACAGCGCCGACGTGCTGGGCGGCAAGTTCGAGCCGGTCGAGATCCTCAAGAGTTGATACATCGTCTTGGCGAGCGGCCGGCTCACGCCGCGCCGCTCGCCGAAATCCCCTCCGACTCCTACACTGACGCGCACCACCCCGCATCGGCCCGCCTCCACGCGGGCCGGCCGTCACAAGGAGTCCTCTCACCATGAATCGTCGTCAACTGCTGCAACGGGCCGGCGTCGCCGCGCTGGCCCTCGGCGCCTCGCGCCTGCCGTTCGGATGGGCTGCCCCGTCCGAAGGGGCCAAGAAAAAGATCTTGATGTACACCCGCTCGCAGGGCTTCCAGCACTCCGTCGTCACTCGGAAGCCCGGCAAATTGGTGGCCACGGTGGACGGTCAGGAGAAGACCTACGCCGTCCCCGCCACGGCCGCCCTGACGATCGACGACAAGCCCGGCAAGCTGCAAGACGTCAAGAAGGACTACGCGGTCGCCGTCACCCTGAAGGGCAAGGACGTCACCAAGGTCGAAGTCAAAACCGTGACCGCCCTGACGAACCCGCCTCCGGCCGATGCCAAGGTCGAAAGCGGCAAGGTGGTCAGCGCGGAAGGGGGCGGCCTTGCCCTGGCCGAGCAGATCGTGACCGACCTGGGCGCCAAGAATGGTTTCGACGTGGTCTGCGAGAAGGACGGCGGCGTCTTCGAGTCGAAGGATTTCTCCAGCTTCGACGGCTTCGTCTTCGAGACGCAGGGCAACCTCTCGGCCGAAAAGAGCCTCGACGGCGCCCCGCCGGTGACGGCCAAGGGCAAGCAGAACCTGCTCGACGCCGTGGCCGGCGGCAAAGCGTTCGTCGGCTGTCACTGCGCCAGCGACACCTGGCACTCGCCCGGCCCCGGCAGCGAGACCCAGCCGCGCGGCAAGGTGGACCCGTACATCGCCATGCTCGGCGGCGAGTTCATCGTCCACGGCGCCCAGCAGAAGTCGAATCTCGATGTCGCGGACTCGAAATGGGCGGGTTTGCCCGGCTCGGGCAACACCGGCATCATGGAGGAGTGGTACGCGCTGAAGAATTTCGCGCCGGACCTCCACGTGATCCTGGTCATGGACACGAAAGACATGAAGGGCGACATGTACCAGCGGCCGCCTTACCCGGAGACGTCGGCGCGGAAGCACGAGAAGGGCCGCGTCTTCTTCACGTCGCTGGGCCACCGCGAGGACGTGTGGCAGAGCGACTTCTTCCAGGGCCTGCTGCTGAGCGGCCTGTCCTGGGCGCTCGGCCACGTCGATGCGGACGTGACGGCGAACATCGACAAGGTGACGCCGAACGCCAACGACCTGCCGGTCAAGAAGTAACGCGCGGCGCCGGTCAGCCGCGACGCGCCAGCGGAGCGCTCCGCTGGCGCGTCGCGGCTGACCGACGATATTACTCCTCGCCGAAATCCCACAAGGAGATTCTTCCCATGCGACGACGACTGGCGGTCGCCGCGGCCCTGTTCGCGGCCGTGCTGGCCCTGTCCACGACGCGGGCGCCGGCCGCGGACGAGCCGAAAAAGGACGACGCCGGCTGGGTGCAGCTGTTCAACGGCAAGGACCTCAACGGCTGGGTCGTCCACCCCGAGGACAAGGCGCGCTGGTCGGTGCAGGACGGGTCCATCGTCGGCGAAGGCCCCGTCGGCCACCTCTACACGGAGCGCGGCGACTACGAGAATTTCGACTTCCGCATCGAGGCCATGATCAGCGACGGCGGCAACAGCGGCCAGTACTTCCGCAGCGAGATCGCCAAGGGCTTCCCGCCGGCCCACTACGAGGCTCAGATCGACGCGACCCACGCCGACCCGCAGCGAACCGGCAGCCTGTGGGGCATCGTCCCGGTGACGCAGCAGAAGCACAAGCCCAACGAGTGGTTCACGCAGGAAGTCATCGCCGACGGCGACCACATCGTCATCATCCTCAACGGCGAGACGGTCGTGGACACGCACGACTCGAAATATAGCAAGGGCCACTTCGCCATCCAGCAGCACAACGAGGGCAGCGTCGTCCACGTCCGTAAGGCGGAGGTCAAGGAGCTGCCGCCGAGCAAACCGAAGGACAAGTGACGGCGGCGTCGGAGCCGCGACCGTGAGGGAGCGGGCGCGGTCCCTGCTCCTTTCCCGCTCCCTCACGGTCGCGGCTCCGACGCCGCCGCGGGGCCGGAGCGTATGGCCGCGTTTCTCGAAGTGGTCGATCTGCACAAGCAGTACGGATCGGTGCAGGCCCTCAACGGGGTCAGCTTCACCGTCCGCGAGGGGGAATTGTTCGGCCTGCTCGGTCCCAACGGGGCCGGCAAGACGACGCTGCTGTCCATCCTGTCGTGTCTGCTGGAGCCGACGAGCGGCGAGGTGCGGCTCAGCGGCCGCCGCATCCAGCGCCGCGACCCCGCGGTGCTGCGGCTGCTCGGCGTCGTGCCGCAGGAGCTGGCCCTCTACGGCGAGTTGACGGCCCGCGAAAATCTGCAATTCTTCGGCGAGCTGTACGGCCTGCGCGGGCGCCGCTGCGGGAGCGCGTCCGGGCGGTGCTGGCGGCCGTGGCGCTGCTAGACAAGGCCGACGAGCGCGTCCAGACGTTTTCCGGCGGTATGAAGCGGCGGCTGAACCTGGGGGCGGCGCTGGTTCACGAGCCGCGGCTGCTGCTTCTGGACGAGCCGACGGTGGGCGTCGATCCGCAGTCGCGCAACCACATCTTCGAGGAGGTGCGGCGCCTCAACGCCGCCGGCGTGACGATCCTCTATACCAGCCATTACATGGAGGAGGTGCAGACGCTGTGCCCGCGCGTCGGCGTCATGGACCACGGCCGGCTGGCGGCGTGCGGCGAGGTGGCGGACCTGCTGCGCCAGCTGAACGGCTTGATCCGCATCCGCGTGCCGCGCGTGACGCCGGGGCTGCGCGACCGGCTCAAGGACCTGCCCGACTGTTTCCTCAGCGACCCCGACGGCTGGCGGCTGGAGCGCGGCGCGGGGATCGTCGCGGACCCCGTCGTCGGCGCCGTGCCGTCCCCGGCCGTCCCCGAGGGCGCACCCTGGAGCTGAACTGCCGCGACGTGAAGGCGACCCTGGTGCGCGTGGTGGCGGTCCTCAACGAACTCCAGGTGGAACTCATCAGCCTGGAGACGGAAGAGCCGAACCTGGAGCGCGTCTTCCTGCACCTGACGGGGCGGGAGCTGCGGGATTGAATTTAACCGCGATCCTGTTTAGCCGCGGTTCGCAGAACCGCGCGGCATCCGAGCGCGGTTCTGCGAACCGCGGCTAAACGACGGCGGCGGTCGCCGCAGGAGTCCATCTCATGGTCGTCTGGGCGCTGGCGAAGAAGGAGTTGCGTCTGCTGCTGCGCGACAGGATGGCGGTGATCGTCCTTTTGGGGATGCCGCTGGTCTTCATCCTGCTGTGGGGCCTGATGCTCGGCGAGAACTTCGGCCAGAAGACGGCCGACGAGAAGCTGCGCATCTTTCTGGTGGACCAGGACCAGGGCGAGGGTTACACGCCCGGCGTGTCGTGGGCCAAGGAAGTCTGCAAGGACCTGAACCAGACCGCCGGCATCCACGTCGATTACGTGCCCAGCCTGGAGGCGGCCGAGCAGCGCATCCGCAAGCATAAGGTCGCGGCCGTCCTCGTCCTCAAGCGGGCCTTCAGCGACCGCGTCAACCATTGCTCGTTCCTCGCCGACGCCGACGGCATCAACCCGTTCCACCGCGACGGCGTTTTCCTCGACCGCATCGACGCCGAATTGCTCCGCGATCCCAAACAGCCCGGCGCCGCCGCCATCATCGATCAGGTGGCCCAGGTGTCGCTGATTCGCGTCATCCTGCCCTGGATGATCAGTCGCGCCTTCGAGCGACTCAGCAAGCCGGAGTTCATCGAGCTGCTGGGAAAGAGCATGAAGCTGCCGGGACCGCTCGGCGACGTCACCCTGGGCGAGCTGCTGAAAACCTATTCCCTCGGCGATCCCAAGCGCCTGGAGACTTTGCGGGGAAAAGTAGGAACGGGAGTACAAGACGCGCTGAATGAGCTATTCAGCAAGTACAACCTTGAGGGCAAGACGTGGGCGTCCCTCACCAATTCGACGGACGAAAAGCCCGCCGAGGCGGCGGCCGCGCCGGCGTCGCCCGGCTGGGCCGACTTCGGCGGTCAGCGCTACCAGCAGCTGGTGCCGTCGTTCACGACGATGTTCCCGTTCTTCCTGGCGATGGTGGTCGGCTGGGTGTTCGTCACCGAGCGGCGGCAGGGGACGCTGAAGCGGCTGCGCTTCGCCCCGGTGTCGCGGGCGGAGATCCTGGCGGGCAAGCTGCTGCCGGTCTTCGTGCTGTCGATGGGGTTGGCGGCGTTCCTGCTGCTGGCGGGGCGGCTGATCTTTCAGATGACCTGGGGTCCCGAATCGTGGCCGTTGTGGATGCAGGTCGCCTGCCTGCTGCCGGTGGTCGTCGCCACGTCGTTCGCCTCGATGGGGCTGGCGCTCCTGGTGGCGGCCGTGTCGCGCAGCGAGATCCAGGTGGCGCTGTTCGGGGCCTTGCCGGTGCTGGTCATGGCGCTGGTGAGCGGCTGCATCCTGCCGCGCGAGATGATGACGGAAAGCGCCGAGGCGCTGAGTTGGTTCACGCCGCACGGCTGGGCCTTGGCCGCCTACCGCGAGCTGCTCGGCGACGATCCGAAATACGTGCCCGACCTGACGCTGGTCTGGCAGGCGTGCGGCGTTCTGACGGCGTTCGGGGCGGCCTTTCTCGGGTTGGCATGGTGGCTGCTGCGGCTGGATTAGCTATCTCCGGCGGAAAAAGGGGCAACCCTCCGGGGGAGGGAGGGTTGCCGACGAACAGGGGTCGTGGGGAAGGGGATCTGGCGGGAGGTTGAGGGGGCTGGGACGACCGATCCCGGGGGAAGGATCGGCCGTCCCATGAACGCATTCACAAGTCAACGTCCGGTCGCGCCGGGGGGACGGCGACGACCGGGCGGCTCGACTTGCCGCTTCAGGAAAACCGACGACCGCCGGGGGAAGCGATTCGGTCGGTTCTGCCTCTCGCAGGCGTCCCGAAGACGGTGTTCTCTCAAGCACGCCCGGCGCCAATCGCGTCGGGCCTGGGCCGACTTTTGCGTCTCCGTGGAAGCAAGTCCGGCCCGAGCAATCACTTGAAGATTCCCCGATCCGTGGGCGCCATTTGCGGCGCGTCCGGCGCCGCCGCTAAAACCGGGCGAATCGTTGCAATTCTTACCACGCGATTGTAAAACGCGCCGGGAAGTCCTTGCAGGAGACGCGCACATGGCCGGCGACCAGCTAATTCGGGACCTCTACGCCGAGATCGTCAAGATTCCGCTCATCGACCCGCACTCGCACATCGACCCGCACCGCCCGGCGGCCCGGTCGCTCGACGAGATCCTCGGCTATCACTACTACACCGAGCTCGCCCACTCCGCCGGCATGGACAAGGCGCTCCTCGCCGACGCGGCCCCGCGCGCGCGCGTCCGCGCCTTGCTCGCCCACCTGGACCGCATCGACAACACGGTGCAATACGGCTGGTTCCTGGAGATCGCCCGCACCTTCCTCGGCTTCCGGGGCGAGCGGCTCACGGCGGACGACGCCGACGCCCTGTGGGACGCCGCCGAGCGCGTCTTCGGCCAGCCGGACTGGGAGGCGCAGGTCCTCGCGCGCTCCAACCTGGATAAGGTCTTCCTCACCAACGACTTCGACGATCCGCTGACGGGCTTTGACATGACGCGCTACGTCCCGTGCCTGCGCACCGACGACCTCGTGTTTCACCTCGACAAGCCGCCGGTGCGCGAGCGGCTGGCGCGGGCGACCGGAGAAGAGGGGCGCGACCCGGCCGGGCTGCGCCGGGCCGTCCGCACGCTGTTCGAGCGCTTTATAGGCCGCGGGGCCAAGGCCTGCGCCATCTCATTGCCTCCGGATTTCACGCCGACAGGGGCCTCGCCCAACGCCTTCTGGATGCTGGCGGAACACTGCCGCGAGTTCGGCCTGCCGTTCGACCTGATGATCGGCGTCAACCGCCGCGTCTACCGCGACGGCGTCTATCAGGGCCAGGACCTCTTCGACCAGCGCACGTCGCTGATCCAGTACGCCGAGCTTTTCAACGCCTTCCCCGAAGTGACGTTCTGCGTCTCCGTGCTGTCCAGCGGCCAGAACCAGGAACTCGCCAGCTACAGCTGGGTCTTCCCGAACGTCGTCACGAACGGCCACTGGTGGTACTCCAACATCCCGGCCTATATCGAACAGGACGCCCGCGTACGCCTCCAGGCGGTCCCGAAGACGAAGCAGATCGGCTATTACAGCGATATGTATAAGCTGGAATTTGGCCTGCCCAAGTACAACATGTACCGGCGGGTGCTGGCGAAGGTGCTGGCCGACGACTTCGTGCGGAGCGGCGCGACGACGGAGACGGGGGCGCTGGAGCTGGCCCGGCTGCTGCTGCGCGAGAACGCGCGGCGGATCTTCAAGGTGTAAATGGCGAGCGGCGCGGCGTCAGCCCGCCGGCGTCTGCTGCACCGGTGGGCTGACGCCGCGCCGCTCGCCGCATGGATGCTCAGTCCGGCAGGTCTTTGTCGAACTGCTTGGCGATCGGATGCAGGATGATGCCGAAGCCCGATGTGTGGCCGGGCTGGCGGTAGTTCCACATCGTGCCGGCCAGCTCGAAGGCCAGCAGACCGACAAAGAACATCACCAGCACCGTTGGGATCAGCAGCAGCGCCGGCAGCGGACCCCACTGCGCCGGCGGGGCGGCCGCGGCCGCTACGGCGGCCTCCTCTTCTTCCTCTTCCTCCGGCTCGGCGTTCGGGTCGATTTCCAGGTCGAGTTCGCTCTCCTCGTCCTCGTCCTCCTCCACCGCGGCCCGCCGGCGCCGCGGACGGGCCTCCGTCTCGGCCCCCTCATCGACGTCTTCCTCGTCCTCCAGCGCCACCACCTGGCTGCCGCTCTCCAGGTCCTCCTCGCCGCTGCCTTCCTCGTCCAGGGCCAGGTCGAAGTCGGAAGTCTCCAGGTCGGTGTCCTCGTCTTCCAGGACCACGGCCTCGGAACCGGATTCCTCGTCCTCCAGGGCCGGGACCTCGAAATCCGTCTCGAAAATGTCCTTTTCCTCGTCGTCGCCGGCCAGGGCGTCCGTTTCGCCGGACGACTCCAGCCCGCCGTCGGCGTCCAGCGTCAGCTCAAACTCGCTGTCGCTGTCCGGCTCGGCCCCTTCCGCCGCCTCCGTCTCGCTGGACCCGCCGTCCACGTCCAGACTCAGCTCGAACTCGCTGGAGGACTCCTCCTCGCCGGCAGGCGCGTCCGCGCTGTCCAGCGCCAGCTCGAACTCGCTCGATTCCTCTTCGGCCTTGTCCCCCTCCCCTTGCACGGCCAGGTCGAAGTCGCTCGACGAGTCCTCTTTCTCCGACACCGGGCCAGGCTTCGGCGTCGCGCCGGAGTCGAGGCTCAGCTCGAACTCGATCTCGTCGCTGCCGCCCTGTTCCAGGGAAATGCCGCTGTCCGCGGGATCTTGCAGATTGATGCCGCTTTTGGCCGCCCCCGCCCCGGTCAGCTCGCCGCCGAGGCTCACCTCGTCGCTGTCGTCCGTCGGCAGCGCCTCCACTTCCGAGCTGCCCAGCTCCAGCGGCGACGGATCGACGTCGCCGGCCGGGGTCAGTTCAAAATCGCTGCTGCTGTCCGTCTCGTCCTTCTTCGCGGCCGGCTTGGACGGCCGCACCTTGGGCTTCTTGGCGGCCGGCTCGTCCATTTCGATGTCGGACTCCGACAGCTCGAACGGCGAGGAGGTGGGCAGGTTGAGCGGGTTCGCCTTGGGCCGGGTCTTGCCGTGGCCGGGCCGGGTCCGCGCGGCCGCGTCGGCTCGCCGCTGCTCCTCGTCCAGGTCGATCTCCTCCGTGATGGGATGCTCGCCCGACTTCGGTTTGGCGCCCTTCTTGACGTCCTTCGCGGAATCTTCCAGGCGGATGTCGCTGTCGGACGGCTTCTTGCCGGACGCCGGCCCGCTCAGGGCGGACTCGCCGCCTGTGTCCGGCTCGATCTTCACGTCGCTGTCGCTGGCGTCGTCCAAGGGCACGATGCGCACGCCGCTGTCCGGCGGGTCGGCGGTCTTGCCGTGCTTGGACGAGCGGGTCGTCTTTTTGGGTCCAGACTTGCCGGACGGCGCTGCGCGCCGGGAGCTGCGGATTTCGGCTCATCCGCGACCTGGAAGTCGAGGTCGCCGCCCTCGGGAACGAGACGCACGTCGCTGTCGCTGCCCGCGCGCGGCGGCGGCGACTTGGAACCGGGCTGGGTCATGGTCGGCTTGCGGGGAGCGGATTTGCCGGGCGAAGCGCCCTTGCGGCCGGAGGACGAGGGGCCGCTCTTGCTGCCGGGGGCCGCCGTTTCCCGGCCGATGGGGGCCTCATCGTCCTCGGCCATGGCGATCGGCTGCTGCGGCGGGATCTTCGATTTGCGTCGGGCGGAGGACGGCGGCGGGCTTTTCGGGCCTTGCCCCGGCGTCAGCGCGGGGTCGCTGCCCAGGCCGCGCGTGCGGGCCAGCTCATCGATTTCCTGGGCGCGGAACCGCAGATTCCCGCGGTCCTGGAACGCGCGGACCTCGTTCTTCTTGGCCATCTCCTTGACTTTGTCGGGAGTGGTCTGCAAAATCCGGGCGGCCTGTTCCAGCGTGTAGTACTGCACCATGACGGCGTCCACAGAGGGGAGGGAGCGCGGAGGAGACGACGCGCCAAGCAGACCGGAACGCATCCAGTCCTGTATCGATTGTAAACCTCTTGCCCTTGAATGCAAGTCTTTTAGGTCTGCGGAAGATGGGATGCAGCTGGCCGACAGAGCGCGCAGGACGCAAAGACGGGGAAGCGTTGCAAACCGGGCTGGACGGTGCGATCCATCCATCCGCGCCGCTTGCCCTTTTCGGGTCGCGGCTAAACGATGTCGCTCAGTCAAAATACCGGAAGCGAAGGATGCAGAAGAACGCGTTGACGGCGTCCTTGAGACCGATCTTCTTGCCTTCCTCGTAGGTGCGGCCGGAGTAGCTGATCGGCGTCTCGTAGACGCGCCAGGCCGGCTTGCGCTTGCGCGATCTTGGCGGTGATCTCCGGCTCGAAGCCGAAGCGATCCGACTTGAGGGTGAGGCCCTGCAATACCTCGCGGCGGAACACCTTGTAGCAGGTTTCCATGTCGGTCAGGTTCAGGTCGGTGAACAGGTTCGACATCAGCGTCAGCAGCTTGTTGCCGATCGAGTGCCAGAAGTAGAGGACGCGGTGCGATTCGCCGATGAAGCGCGAGCCGTAGACCACGTCGGCCCGGCCCTCGACGATGGGCTGGATGAGCCGTGGGTACTCGTCGGGGTTGTACTCCAGGTCAGCGTCCTGCACGATCACCACGTCGCCGGTGGCGTGACGGAAGCCCTCGCGCAGCGCCGCCCCCTTGCCCCGGTTGCGCGGCTGGTAGATCACTCGCAAATCGTCGTCCGCCTCCATCTGCTTGAGAATATCGCGCGTTTTGTCCGTGCTGCAATCATCGACCAGGATGATCTCTTTCGGAATGTTCACGGCCCGCACGCGCCGCACCACTTCGCGGATCCAGCGCTCCTCGTTGTAAACGGGGATGACGACTGAAAGCTTGAACCCGGTCGGAATGGGGTAAATGCCGAGCTGGCGGCAGGCCGGTTCGCCGAGCAGGCGGTGGAGGAGGGCCAGCCGCTCGGTCGGCGTTCGCGGCCCCAGGAATGCGGGGGCTTCCGGGGCGTGGCCGTTGGCGGCGTGGCCGTTGGCGCCGTTCGTCCCATTCGTGCCGTTGGTGTGAACGACCATCCGTGATTCCCCCCTGGGGGACCGAGCGCGGGGCTTCCATGCCGCGGGCGGATTATTGGTTGGCGCCCCCGCGGGGTCAAGGCGAGGTTGGCCGGCCCGTGCCGTGCGGGCCGACCTTGACATTCACGCCGGGCGGGCATACCGTCGGCCCCGAGAAGAGGCGGCGAGGAAGCCGCCCCCTGTAGGGGCGGGGTGACCCCGCCCCTACCAACGGAGTCGGCGCATGGCAGCATCCCCGACGGCGGGCGTCCCTCTGTGCGACATTCAGGCTTCGTACCGTGAGCTGCGGCCGCAATTCGAGGCGGCCGTGGCCCGCGTGATGGAGTCCGGGCAGGTCATCCTCGGCCCCGAGGTGGCAGCGCTGGAGGAGGAGGTGGCCCGCTACTGCGGGGCGGCTTACGGCGTCGGATGCGGCTCCGGCACGGACGCGCTGTCGCTGGCGCTGCACGCCCTGGAGATCGGCCCCGGCGACGAGGTCATCCTGCCCACCTTCACGTTCTTCGCCACGGCCGGCTCCGTCTGCCGCACGGGCGCGCGCCCCGTTTTCGTGGATATCGACCCCGCCACCTATAATCTCGACCCATTTCAGGTCGAAAGCAAAATCACGCCACGAACGCGGGCCGTGCTGGTGGTGCATCTGTTCGGTCAGTGCGCCGACATGGAACCGCTGTGGAACGTGGCGGAGCGGCACGATCTGGTCGTCGTGGAGGACGCGGCCCAGGCGCTGGGGTCGGAGTATCAGGGCAAGCGAGCCGGAAGCCTGGGCGCCCTGGGCTGCCTGAGCTTCTACCCGACGAAGAACCTCGGCGGCTTCGGCGACGGCGGCATGGTCGTCACCGGCGACCCTGACTGGGCGGCGCGAATGTCGTGCCTGCGCGTCCACGGCATGGAACCGAAATACTATCACAAGCACCTTGGATGGAACGCCCGCCTGGACGCGCTTCAGGCGGCGCTGCTGCGCGTGAAGGTCCCGCACCTGGACCGCTGGATCGAGGCCCGGCAGGCGGCGGCCCGCCGTTACGACGCGCTGATCGAAGAGAACCACCTCGGCCAGTTCCTCCGGCGGCCGGTGGTGCGTCCGCAGCGCCGGCACACATTCAACCAGTACGTGGTGCGCGTGGGCGACGGCCAGCGCGACGCCCTGGTCGGCTGGCTGAAGGCCGAGCGCATCGGCTGCGAGGTCTACTATCCCGTGCCGCTGCACCTGCAGGAATGTTTGGCGCATCTCGGGTATCACATGGGCGAGTTCCCGGCGGCGGAGGAGGCGTGCGGCTGCGTGCTGGCGCTGCCGATGTTCCCGGAGATCACGGCGGAACAGCAGCGGCGCGTGATCGGCAGCTGCGCCTCCTTCGTACGGAAGCAGCATCGCATGGCGGCGTGAACCCTGGATTCGCAAGGAGAGGACGCCATGCAGGTCGTCGGCGAGCCAGACGTAGGGGAGGGGTTACCCCGCCCCTACTTACCCCTGCCGGCCCCGGCCGGCCCTTCGGACCTTTCGGACCACTACGACCTGACGATCAGCCACCCGGCCCTGGACGCCCCACAGTTCGCCGCCTTCGACCGCTGGCTGTCGTGCGCCGCCGCCGACCTCGGCCTGTCCTGCGCGCTGATCCACGACCCGATCGTCCACGAAACGATCCATCGGCTCGGCGCCGGCCGCCTGACCATCGGCTACCACCTCGATTATCACGCGCTGTGGCACGTGGCCGACGATCCCTACGCCCGGCTGGCCGAGGCCGTCGTCGATGCCGGCGGCCGTTCGGTCAACCCGCCCGCCCGGTCGCGCGCCTTCACCGACAAGGCGGCGGCCCACGCGGAGCTGGCGCGGCACGGCCTGGGAACGCCCGCGACGGTGATCCTCCGGCCGTGGGCCGCCGACCGGGCGCTGACCGCGGACGAGCGGCGCCGGCTGCGCCTGGACGAGCCGGGCGCCTGCGTCTACGTCAAGCCGGCCAATGGCTTCTCCGGCCTTGGCGTCGTGCGCATCGACCGCACCGATACGGACGGCCTGGCCGCCGCTCTGGCTGCCGCGCGCAACCACGACCGGCGCGAAGCGTACCTGATCCAGCGCGAAGTTCGGCCGCCGCTGCTGCCGTGCGACGATGGCGCCGAACGGCCGGCGTACTGGCGCATCCTGAGCTATTTGGGACAATTGACGCCGTTTTGGTGGGGTTCTCAGCAGAGCGTCGGCCAGGGCCGGCCGAGCTATCGGCTGCTGACGCCGCACGAAGTCTGGCGTCTTCGGCTGCAACCGGTGCTGGCTTATGCGAGGATGCTGAGCGAGTTGTCGGGTCTGGAATGGTTCTCGACGGAATTGTGCCTTGGCGACGGCCCGGTGGAAAGCCGATTCACGGCGCCGACCGCCGACGGCCAGGCGCGGCCGGTGTTGGCCATCGACTACCTGAACGATCAGTGCGACGTGGACGCGCAGAGCCGCTGGGCCGGGGCGCCGCCGGACGACGTGGTGCGCGGCTGCGCCTGCCGCTTCGCCCGCACAGCGTGGGAGGTCAAGCAGGCGAAGGCGGGGCGAGCGGAGGGCGTTGTTCCCCTGCGGATGGCGGCGTGAACGTCCTATAATGAGGCCCATGCTCCTCGGCTACAACACCAACGGCTTCGCCCACCACCGCCTCGAAGACGCCGTCGCAATCCTGGCGGAGCTGGGATATCGCAGTATCGCCCTCACGCTCGATTATCACGCGCTCAACCCGTTCGACGCCTACTTGGCCCGCCAGCTGTCCGCGGTGAAGGCGCTGCTGGACAAGCACGGCCTGCGTTCGGTCGTCGAGACCGGCGCCCGCTTCCTCCTCGACCCGCGTCGCAAGCATCAGCCGACGCTGCTCAGCCCGCCGCCGGAGCGAGACCAGCGGCTCGACTTCCTCAAGCGGGCCGTTGACGCGGCCGCCGAACTCGGCAGCGAGGCGGTAAGCTTCTGGTCGGGCACCGCCCTGAACGCCGCGTCGCCGGAAGAGCATTTCGACCGCCTCGCCGAGGGCTGCTTGCAGCTGTGCCGGTACGCCGAGGGCAGCCGGATGCGCCTGGCGTTCGAGCCGGAACCCGGCATGTTCATCGACACGATGGACCGCTACGCCGAGCTGCGCGAGTGCGTCGATCATCCCCTCTTCGGCCTCACCATCGACATTGGCCATCTGCATTGCCTGGGAGAAGTCCCCATTGCAGTGCAGCTGCGGCGCTGGCGCGAGCGGCTGTGGAACGTCCACATCGAGGACATGCGGCGCGGCGTCCACGACCACCGGATGTTCGGCGAGGGAGAAATCGACTTCGGCGAGGTGATGGGTGCGCTGAAGGAGATCGGCTACGCGGGCGGCGTCCACGTCGAATTGAGCCGCCACAGTCATGACGCGGTGGAGACGGCACGGCGGGCGCTGGCGTTTCTGCGCCTCCGGGCCGTCTGACGATTCCCTCGATCGCCTACAATTCAAGCCGAGGCCAATCGTCCGAGGAAGGCGGCGAGGCCCGCGGCGCGTCCGGCTGGTCGGCGCCGCGCGGCGGGGTCGGAATGATATCCTCCGGCCCCAGCTCCAGCACATCGTCGTCGGCCGCGGCGGGTCGAGAGACGGGCCTGGCGGACACCGCCGTGGAGGGCGGCTGAGTCGCCGCGAGCCGCCGCGGCGCCGGGTGGGTGGACCGATTCGCTGGACGGCGCACGGGTTGCCCCTTGCGGCTGAGAGAAGTCAGCGCGAACACCAAGACCAGGCCGGTGACAGCGACGAACGCCACGCCCGGCACGCCGTAGGTCAGAAGCATGTCCAACGGCGACTTTTCCGTGGCGGCCGCGACGGGCTGCCGGGGGGCGACGGGCGCCGGTTCCTCCGCGGCGTCAGCTGGCGGCTGCGGCGGCGCGGCGGGCGGGTCGGCCAGGGCGGGCGGCGGATTCTCGACCGGCGCCGGGGTGAACGGCGGTTGACGCTCGGGCGGCGCCGGCGGCGCGGGGAACGGCGCCAGGTCGGCGGGCGGAACGGCCACCGGCGGAACGACGGCCCGCGCCGGGTCGGTGATGAACGTCAGGCCGAGGGCGCTGGCATGTTCATCGTCCTGGCTGCCGGAAATGCCGATGACGGGCGCGCCGCTTCCGCCCACGGTGGTTTCGCCGCCGCCGGTGCGATCGCCGACCCAGTCGCTTTCATAAGACTGCTGGGGGTCGAGTTTGCCGTCCTTCATCCGCATGAACGTCACGGACAGGCCATTGATGTTCAGGCCGGAGCGAAAGGTCATCGCGCCCACCGCGTAGCCCTGCTGCGCCCGCACGTGTACGGTGCGCAGCACCTTGGTTTTCAGGCGCCGGTTCTTTGGCCCCATCTTGTCGCGGAAAAGGCCGTGATCGGGGAGCGCCTCGTCGCCGTGCGCCGTCATGAAGACCGCACGGTAAGCATAGATGTTTTCGATGTCGAAGAACTTGCCGACGCCGAGGTCGAAGCCGACGAGGACGCCCGGCTCGGAGGGGGATTCGGTGAAGTCCCCCTTGCGATTTTCAAAGCCGAGGAGCTTGGCTGGCGCGACGCGGCCGTCCGCGACGGCCGCCTGGACGGCGGCCAGGACCGGCCCCAGGTCGTCGGTAGGATCGGCGGCCGCGGATCGATCCGCCCACAGCAAGGATGCCGCGGCCAGCGCGGCCAGGCGAAACGACACACTTTGACTACCGCGCATATCTTGTTCCCATCCAGATGGCGCAGGCGCATCGCGGCGGCGACGCGCAAGGATGCGACTCCTCTGCTGAAACATAGCACAGACTTTTGGGGGAAGGACGTAAGGAGAGGCAAAGCCGGCGAGCGGATATTAAGGGTCTGGAATATCACTCAGGCCGCTTCCGTCCGCCTCGGCGCGGGTTCGATAAGGGCCAGGGCCGTCGCCGCGAAGCTGCGGACGCCGGCGTCGGGATCGGCCAACGCCGTCCGCAGGACCGGCACGGCCGCGGTCGCCTCCGGGCCGTACTGGCCCAGCGCGACGGCCGCACGTCGCCGCACGCCCTCGTCGGCGTCGCCCAGGGAAGCGGCCAGGGCGGGGATCGCCCCGCGCGCCTCCGGGGCAAGGTCGCCCAGTACCAGCGCGGCCATTTTCCGCACCACCGGCCGGGCGTCCTTCAGGGCGGCGGTCAGGGGCCCCACCACCTCCCAACCCAGCCGGCCCAGATGCACCAGGGCGACAGCGGCCTGCACGCGCTCCAGGCGATCCGGGTGGCTCAGACCGCTGATCCGCTCGGAAATGTGGGCTTGCTTGTTGAGGGGGGATTCGTTCATGCCGCCTCCGTGACGCCGGGACCGGACGGGCGGGCGGTTCATACCAAGGCCGCGCACGCGGGGCAAGGCCGGGTGCATCGCCGGCGGGTCACTCGAACACCGCCGCCGCGCCGTCTTCCTTCGGGTTGAACGTGCCAATCCACGGGCGGTCGGCGGCCCGCCGCGGTGAACCGCCGCCGTGCTTTCAGCGTAGTGGAGGAAACCGGCGTCCCGAACCTGTCCGGACTCGCGGAGGTTCGGATGCCCTTCTGGAAAGGGTCCGTGACATGACAAAGGGGTCGAATCTCGCCCTGCCATCGCTGGCGCTGCTGGCCGTCGCCGTCGCTTCCGGGGGATGCTCCCCGACTTCAACCGAGAACCACGGCCCCCCGCCGGTCTTCATAGCTCCGCCGCCGGGCGGTCCTGGTGGTCCTGGTGGTCCCGGCGGGCCCGGTGGGCCGGCCTCGCCGGTCAAGCAAATCATGATGAAATTCCGCGGGCCGCAGGGGTTGACCGCAAAGATCGGCATGGAGCTGAACGCGGACGCGCCCCCGTGGGACGACCTCCAGGCGCAGACCAAGGATTTGAGCCAGCAGGCGGCGGCGCTGGCGCCGATCACTCCGATGATGGGAAACAAGGAGACGTGGGACAAGCACGTCCAGGACTTCGCGGCCCTGACGACCGCCCTCGATTCCGCCGTCCAGGCCAAGGACCAGGCCAAGGCCAAGGACGCCCAGGCCAAACTCAGCCCCCAGTCGGCGGCGTGCATGGACTGCCACAAGGACCACCGCGGCCGATAGGGCGCCGGAGCGGACAGGGCGGGGGAACTCTCACGGCCCCTTGGTCGCCGTCTTGGTCGCCGTGCCGAAGTTGCCGGTGGTGGGGTCGGTGGCCGTCGCGGTGTAGGTGATGGTCCCGTTCATCAGACCGCTCACGTCAATGCCGGTCGCCGTCCAGTTGCCCGAGCCGTCCACCGTGGCCGTCACCGGGGCGGTGGTCGTCGTGCCGTCCGTGGCCGTCACCGTGACCGTGTCGCGGACCACGGTCGTGCCCGATGCGCTGGTGTTCGTCTCGTTCAACGAATTGACCGGGTCGGTCACCGTGGTGACGGAGACGCTCGGGGCCACTGTGTCCTTGGAGGCCGTCTTGGTCGCCGTGCCGGTGTTGCCCGCCGCGTCGGTGGCCGTCGCGGTGTAGGTGATGCTGCCGTCCTTCAGACTGCTGACGTCGATGCCCGTGACCGACCACTTCCCCGAGCCGTCCACGGTGGCCTTTACCGGCGCGGTGGTCGTCGTCCCATCCGTGACCGTCACCATGACCGTGGCGCCCACCTCGGTCGTGCCCGAGGCGCTGGCGTTGGTCTTGTTCAACATGGTGACCGGGTCCGTCACCAACGTGACAGCGATGGACGCCACTGTGTCCTTGGTCGCCGTCTTGCTGGCGTTGACGGTGTCGCCGGCCGCGTCCGTGGTGGTGGCCGTGTAGGTGATCGTGCCGTCGCTCAGGCCGCTGACGTCAATGCCGGACGCCGTCCACGCCCCGTTGGTCCCCGCCGTCGTCGTCACCGCCGTGCTGGTGTTGGCCCCGTCGGTGGCCGTGATGGAGATCGTGGCGCCGGCCGTGGCCGTGCCCGAGACGCTGGTCTTCGTCGCGTTCGCGGTCGTGACCGGGTTGGTCGTCGAGCCGATCGTCAGCGGAACCACCGTCACCTGGAACGACGTCTGCACGCTGGCGCCGAACTGGTCGGCGGCCTGCACCGTGATCGTGGCCGTGCCCGATTGGCCGACCGGCTGCACCGACAGCACCTCGGGATGACCCGTCACAAACTGCGTGCTGACCAGCGACGGGTTGCTGTTGGACACGACCGTGTAGGTCAGCGCCTCGTCCTGCTTGACGACGCGCACGTCGTTGACGACGAGATAATCGCTCTGTTTCGTATTCGTCGGGAAGTTCGTGAGGTTGGCGCCGGAGTTGATCGGGAGCGTGCCGAACGCGGAGTTGGTCGTGCTCTCGTTCTGGACCTGCGTGGCCTGGAGCGCCTTGAACACGGCCTGGCTCGTCGCGTCCGAGGCGACGGCGCCGAAGACGGCGAAGCCGCCGTTGTTCCCCGAACCGAGCGTGGTCGAGTTGTCGGCCAGGTTGAAGAAGAACTGGCTGGTGGCGCTGTTGGGGTTTCCGCCCAGCTTAGCCATCGCCAGGGTGCCGAGCGTGTCCGGCAGGGCGGCGCTGAACTCGTTCGCCAGGAGCGGGTCGCTGGAGTTGGCGACCGACGGGAACGTGAAGCCGCCGCCGGACGCCGCCTGCAACCCGAAGCCGCCGCCCTGGAGGACGGGCGGGTTGGTGTCCAGGCGGTGGAAGATCGTGTCGTTGTAGCGGCTGTTCTGGACGTAGTCGAGGAAGTTGGCCACCGTCTGCGGCGCCTGGGCGTCGTTCAGGTTGACGGTCATGGCGCCGTCGGAGGTGTCGAAGACGATCTGGCTGTTCGTCGTGTTGGGGTCGCTGAAGTTGGCGGCCAAGTCGATGGTGGTGCTGCCGCCGGAGGCGACGACGACGTTGGCGATGGGCGTGCTGACGACCGGCGGGCTGTTGGCTGTGGCGCCGGCGGTCGGCAGCCCGAACGTCGTGGAAGTCGTCGTCGAGAGGAAGTCGCGCAGCGAAATCACCTGCGGGGCCAGGCCGCCCACGTCCAAGTTCTCCACCGTGTTTTGCCCCGCGACCACGGACACGCCGGCGACGGCGCCCTGGAGCAGCGTGGCGTCCGCCGTCGCCGCCAAATCGTAAGAACCGGCCTCGACGCTGCGAAAGGCAAAGTCGCCCTGGGCGTCGGTCGTGGCGGTCAGGTTCACGGCGTCGCCCTGGTTGGACGTGCCGGTCAGCGTCACCTGGATTCCCTGCAACGAGACTTGCTGGGCGCTGACGCCGTTGGTCACGATGACGACGCCGCTCACGGTCCCGAGCGTGCTGGCCGAGGGCGTAACGCGATCTTCGAGGGCGCAGAGTTCCAGGCGAACCGTGCGCTTGGCCCGCGGTGCGGCCGGACGGGGGCGGCGGTCGGTGAGATCGGTGAGAAGGTCCCAAAACCGTCGCGCGACTCGGCGCATGAGAGTTTCCTCGATCAAGGCTTCGCTGTCCGGGGATGACCGTGCGGGGGCGGGGCTGAATCCATTCGGCTGTGAAAGCATGTAGGGCTTGTCCCGCGTGCGGCCGTTCGTTCCAGTCAATATAGCACGGCTGGGTAAAGGCGTGCAAGGAGCGCGGCGCTCAAATGATTACCTGCAATTTCTCGGCCAATGGGACAGCGCTCCTTCAGCGGATTGTCCGCCCGGCCCCCGCGGATGGGACTTTTCCCCCCGCTTGCCCGTACGGACGGCGCAACCGGCGCCGTCCGAAAACCGCGAACTCCCGCGCGGAAAGGCAAAGCCGGTCTTCTCGGCAAGCCGATAATTCTCGTGCGAACCCGCACAGCCGTCCGGCTCCTGCCGACCCGCCGACCACCGCGCTGCCGGCCTACTTCCCGGAGGATAAACATGACCCGAACCGTCCCCATCGCCGTCCTGGCGGCCCTGGCCCTTGGCGGCACGGCCTTCGGACAAGCCGGCGGCCCCGTTGGGGCGTGGTCGGAGACCACGCCCCAACGGGGGCCTGGCGCGCCGATCAATCCAGACGCCCCCATCAGCCAGCCGGTGTTCGGGGCGTGTGACGCCGCCCCCTGCGCGGACGACGGGCAGGTGTGGGCGGACGCCGCATACTTGCTCGGCTGGGTGAAGGGGGATCCGGTCCCGCCGCTGGTGACGACCAGCCCGGCCGGCACGGCGCGCACGTCGGCCGGCGTCCTCGGCACGCCAGGCGTCAACGTCCTGTTCGGAGGCGGCCCCGACAACAACCAAACCCGCCAGGGCGTCCGCATGGACGTGGGTTACTGGTTCGACCCCGACCGCCAGTGGGGAATCGAAGCCGGCATGTTCGCCCTGGAAAGCAGCACTCAGGCCTTCGGCGCCTCGTCGAACGGCAATCCGATCCTCGCACGGCCCTACTTCGACGTGACGACCGGCGCCCAGGCCTCCGCCCTGGTCGCGTTCCCCGGCGTCTCGACCGGCTCGGTGGGCGTCTCCGACTCCGGCCGCGACTTCGTCGGGATCAACGCGGACTTCGCCGGGAATGTCACGCAAACGCCGTTCTGCCGCATCGACGCCCTGATCGGCTATCAGTTCCTTCGCTACGACGAGCGGCTGGGGGTCGTGAGCGCCATCGTTCCCACGTCAGGCCCCTTCGCCGCCGGGACGACGCTGACCTCCCGCGACGATTTCGCCACGATGAACATCTTCAATGGCGTCGATCTCGGCTTCCGAACCGAGTTCCACTACGACGCCTGGTCGCTGGAGCTGCTCGGCAAAGTGGCGGCGGGTTCGCTGAGCCGGACGGTCAGCACCCTGGGGACGCAGCAGGTCAGCGTGCCGGGCGCCGCGCCCGTCACGAGTCAGGGCGGGTTGCTGGCCCTTTCGAGCAACATCGGGACCGTCGCCACCCACACGCTGACGGCCGCGCCCGAACTCGGCGTCAAGCTCGGTTGGGACCTGACGCCGAACGTCCACGTGTTTACGGGGTATTCCGCCCTGTGGTTGCTGAACGTGGCGCGGCCCGGCGAGGCGGTGGACGTGGGAATCAATCCCGGCCTGATCCCCCCGGCCAACCCGGCCGCGGGAAGTGCGTCGCGGCCCGCTTTCCTCGCACAAACCACCAGCGTATGGGCGCAAACGCTGTCGTTTGGCATGGAAGTGAAGTACTAACCGCCGTTACCCGGTTAGCCGCGACGCGCAGCGGAGCGCTCTCTCAAGCGCTCCGCTGCGCGTCGCGGCTAACCGGATCTCTAATCACTTATCTGTCGGCGGCGGCGGAGGCCCGGTGATGAGCCGGGCCGAGCGGTTGCGCGAGAAATAGTTCCAGGCCCACTGCACCATCACCAGCAGTCGGTTCTCGAATTCCACCAGGAAAATCAGGTGGACGAACAGCCACGCCAGCCAGGCGAGGTAGCCATTGAATCGCGCCCATCCGATGTCGGCCACGGCGGAATTGGCGCCGATCGTGGCCATCGAGCCGCGGTCGTGGTAATGGAACCGCGGCGGCGGTTGGCCGCGCAGCCGCCGCTGGATCAGGCCGGCGACGTAGCGGCCCTGCTGCATGGCGACCTGGGCCACGCCCGGCAGCGGCTTGCCGGTCTGGTGCGGGTAGTTGGCCATGTCGCCGATCACGAAAACCTCCGGCCGGCCCGGCAGGCTCATGTCCGCCGCCACGGTAATGCGCCCCGCCCGATCCAGCTCGGCGCCGGTCGCTTCCGCCAGCCGGCGGGCCAGCGGCGACGCATCGACGCCGGCCGCCCACATCACCGTCCGCGTTGGGATGACCTCGGTTCGGTCGCCGCAGCGGATCGTCACCTGATCCGGCTTCACGTCGGTCACGACGGCGCCGGTGCGCACGGTGACGCCGAGACGGCCCAGGGCGGCGGCGGCCTTGCGCGACAGGCTGGGGGCGTAGGTCCCGAGAACGCGGTCGGCCCCTTCCAGCAGCAGGATGCGGGCGCGGCTCGGCTGGATGGCCCGGAAATCGTAGCGCAGCGTCCGGTGCGCCACCTCAGCGACGGCCCCGGCCAGCTCCACGCCGGTCGCTCCCGCGCCGACGAGGACGAACGTCAGCCACGCCTCCTGGTCTTTGGGGTCCGGGCTGACCTCGGCCGCCTCGAAGGCGTACAGGACGCGGCGACGGATGTCGAGCGCGTCCTCGATCGTCTTGAGGCCGGGGGCGTCTTTTTCCCATTCGGGATGGTTGAAGTAGTGATGTCGGGCGCCGGCCGCCACGATCAGCGTGTCGTAGCCGACGACCCCCTCACCCCTGCCCCTCTCCCCCGCTTCGGGGGAGAGGGGCAGGGGTGAGGGGGCGGCCATGCGCACTTCGCGCCGGTCCAGGTCCAGGCCGACGACTTCGCCCATCAGGACGCGAGCGTTGCGCTGCCGGCTCAGCAGGCGCGCAACGGCGACGCGATGTTGGCCGGCGACAGGCCGCCGGTCGCCACCTGATAGAGCAGCGGCTGGAAGAGGTGGAAGTTGCGCCGGTCGATCAGCGTCACCTCGACGGGCGTTTTGCGCAGGGCCTGGGCGGTGTAGAGTCCGCCGAAGCCGCCGCCCACGATGACGACGCGGTGCTTGCGGTCCATAATCGTTCGCGCCCCGTCCGCCGGCCGTGCTTACTCTTTCTTCTCCTCGATCGGCTCCTTGACGGGCTGGACGAAGAACGTCGAGTTCTTGTCGGCCGACATCTTGGCCGCGTAGTCGTCCGCCTCTTTCCGCTGGGGGTAAGAGAAGGTCTGCACGCGCACGTTGGAGTTGTTGAAGACGCCCCAGACCACGCGCTGGCGCACCACCTTGGGCGTGCGCGTGCGTTTCGGCTTGGGCGCCTTGACGGCGGCCGGCTTCTTTTTCTTCTTGGGCGCCTCTTCGGCTTCCTCGCCCTCTTCGGCTTCCGCCGCGCCTGCGCCCTCTTCTTCCTCTTCTTCTTGATCGTCGGTCTTGTCCTCGCCCTCGCCGTGGGCTTCCTTCTTGCGCCGCTCGGCCGCCTCGAAGTCGGCGCAGAGCGCCTTGTGGTTCAGGGTGCGACGTGCCATGGATTCTCCCCGCGTCGGATGACATCGACCCGCCTATCCGGAGCGGGTCGAGATTACACTACTCAGGGCGACGGCGGCTTGCAAGAGATAAGAGCAGGCGCGCACCATGCTACAATGGAGATAGCCGCTTTCGCCCTCGTCCAACGGTTGGGGGAGCCTGCCGTGTTCCGCCGCATCGTGTTCCTGATCCTGGGCGTGCTGGAATGCCTGGCCGCGATCGTGCTGCTGGCTTTCGCCGGGGCCATGCCGGGCGCCGCCGAGGTCCATGACGGCGCCGCGCGGGTCGAGGACCTCACCGGAAAGACGAGCGCCCAGGTGGCGCGCCTGCGCGAGGAGCTGCATACCCTCCGCGAGCAGCGGCCGAAACTCCGCGCGATGGCGGAAAACCTGCGGGTGCAAATGGACCTGGCCACCAAGAACCTCCAGGGCCAGCGCATCGACTGCAGCGGCGTCCAGACGGTGGGCGACGCGCTGGGGAGCATGGCCAAGGGGCTGGACGGCCTGTCGGACGCGCTCGACCCCGACAGCCTCCAGCGCATCGCCGACGGCTTCAAGGGCGCCGCCGACTTCCTGGATGATCAGGTCGCCCCCGCCGCCGCTCGAGCCGCCGACCAGCTGAACGAATCCACGGCGGCGCTGGGGTCCGACGTCCGAGAATTGGGCCGGTTGCTGCGAGCCGCCCCGATCGACCTGAAGGCGGCCCGTCAGATTCACGACGGACTCGGCCGCTTCACCGACAGTCTCGACCGGCTCAACGCCCGCCTCGACGCGGATCGGATCGACTCCCTGCGCGACAGCTTCACGGGCGTCGAGGGTGCGCTTACCACGGGCGCCGACGAGGTGGAACGGGCGTCGGACCTCACTTACCCCACGGTGCGCCTGGTGGGACTGACGCCGATCGTCAATCAGCAACCGTTCTGGCCCGACGGCAAAAAGATCGCCGACGGGCTGCGGCGGGCGTCGCGCGGGGCCTCGGAGGCCAATGCGGAACTCGACTCTCTGGGTGTGGACCTTCCCAAGCTGCATGAATCCCTGAACGAAAGCCGAAAAGTCGCCGAGGCGACACGGGACGCGCTGGGCCCGGCCCTGCGTCAGCAGGACCAGGCGGAGGGGCTGCTGAAGGACGCGCCGGAACACGCCGCCCGCCTGGCGGACGAGCTGCCGAAACTCAGCGCGGATCTGTCCAAAGTGCTTCGTGATACCAAGCGTCTGCAGGAGGCGTCCGACCTGCTGCGCAAGGCGCAAAAGGGACTGGCGACGGCGACGGTGCGCTGGCCGGCGCTGCGGAAGACGCTGACCGATTCGGCCCGGTTGCTGCGCGCACCCAGGGGCAAATGCAAAACGCCCTGGCCCACCGCGACGACTACGATAAGGCGATGAATCAGACCGTCCTTCTTGCCCGCACCTTCTCGGCCGCGCTGCCGCTGATGACGGAGCAGCTGGACGATCAGCTGCGCCAGCAGGAGGATTCGCTGCAAAACCTCGGCGACAGCATCGACCGGACGACGGCCGTGCTGCCGGAGTGGGACCGCACCGCCTCGCGCGCGCTGGAAACCACGCGCCTTTTGCTCTTTCTAATGGGCGCGATATTCGGCTTGCATGGGATGTATTTGACGATCGGGGCCTGGGGGCGGAGGCGGAGGTTGGCGTAGACCGTTTAGCCGCAAAGCCGCGCTCCGCTGCGCGTCGCGGCTAAACTCAATCCGGCGCCGGCGTCGCGTCCAGGTACACCGCGAACGACGCCAGCCAGTGTTCGCCGACGAAGTCGCCGCTGGCGACGTGGCCGAGGGCCGCCTCGGCGTGGCGCGCGGCCGACTCGGCCAGGACCTTGCGGGCGGGGTCGTCCTTCGGCAGCGCGGCCGCGATGCTGCGCATGCACCACGCCCGGCTCAGGTTGAGGCCGTCCAGGTGGACCAGCTGCGGATCGCTGCGATCCGTCACCGTCGCCGGCTCCAGCAGATTTTTCGGCTCCCCCTTCGCCAAATCCGGCAAGAAGGCCCGGAACCACGGGTCGAATTCCTCCGGCGGCAGCACGCGCCGCATCAGGTCCGCTTCTTCCAGGCTCGGCGATAGGAAGTCGTTGCCGTCCGGCTCCCACGCCGCCGGGACCGCCGCGTCCTTGCCGAAATAGGTGCGGCTCCGCTCCTCGATCAGTTCCCGCAGCTTCCGGTCCCCCACCGCCGCCGCGTAGTCCAGGGCGAGGCCGAACGCGAACGCTGTGTTCGGATGCACTCCTTCGCGGATGGGGTACGTCTGCTTGGGGAAATAGGCGAGGAAACGGGAGACGACCGCGTCCGTCAGCGGTTGCAGGTTCTTCGACCACTGGCGACCGTCCGGGTCGTCCCATCCGTGCAGCTCCTCGGCCAGCTTCAGCAGCCACGCCCAGCCGTAGGGCCGCTCGAAAGACGCGGCGTTCGGCCGGGCGAAGCAGTCGGCCTCGGTCCGGAGGTTCTCCGCCGTCAGGTGCTTGCCCAGGACCTCGCGGATCGACTTCGCCTCCGGCAAGTCCGGGAAGAGACGCAGCAGCCGCACCAGCATCCAGTGACCGTGTACCGACGAGTGCCAGTCGAAGCTGCCGTAGAACGCGGGATGCAGCGCCCGCGGCGGCCGCGCGTCCTTCTCGTCGTTGAGTACGTCGGCCGGCTTGTTCGGGTACTCCTTCTCGACGGCCTGCAGCGCCAGGCGGGCGAACGACGACGCCTGTTCCCGGCTCATCGACGCTTCCTTTCCGACCGCCAAGACGCCAAGAACGCCAAGAAGACAAAAGCCAGGGTTCCAAAGCATAACGACCTCGAATCTCGATTCCCGTCTTCTTGGCGTCTTGGCGGTTCGTTTACTTCGGCGGCCCATCGCTCGGAATCGGGCGGACCTTGATGTTGCGGAACGCCACCGCGCCGTGGTCGCCTTGGAGGCCGATGAAGCCGCCGTCGTGCTTGGCGAAGTCCGGCATCTTTTTGAACTTGCTCTTGGCGATGCGGTCCTTGAAATCGTCGCTGTTGTAGACGAAGTCGTAATACTTGACGCCGTTGACGTCCACCTCGGACTTGGCGGGCGGCGGGGCGATGACGACGCGGACGGTGTTCCACTCGCCGACGGGCTTGGTGGCGTCGAGCGGCTTGCCGGTCTTGGGGTCGTTGTCGGGCTGGTAGAGCTGGTAGAGCCAGCCGCAGCGGATGGGATCGCTGGCCTTCTGGTTGTCTTCGAGCTGCACCTCCGGCCCGGTGGCCCAGATGGCGGGTCCGTCGTTGGTGACGTGGAACATGATTCCGCTGTTGCCGCCCTCGGAGATGTTGTAGTCAACGGAGAGTTCAAACCAATCGAATTTGTCGGCGCTGACGATGTCGCCGGCGTTATGGGGGTCCACGCACGCCAGCGTCCCGTCCTTGATCTGCCAGCCGGGGCGGACGTCGTCGCGCTTGAAGCTGTGCCAGCCGTCGAACGATTTGCCGTCGAAGAGGAGCTTCCAGCCAGCCTTCGCTTCGTCGTCGGTGAGCCGGTTGGGGGCGGAAGCGGGGTCCGCCGCGCCGGCGAGCCGGGCGACCAGCAGGGCCGCGGGCAGCAGGCCCAGGGCCAGAGCGACGGTCCATCGTTTTGTCGAACGCATCACGTTGAGGTCCTCGGGAGTGGGGTGGTTTAGCGGCCCCGGGTGCATCGGGGTTACGGATTCGACGGGGCCGGCGCACCGGGCAGGCCCGGCACTTCCTTGTCGCGGAGCTCCTTGGCTTTTTTGTCCGTGTCTTGCTTGAGCTTGTTGAAGCCGTCGCGGAGTTTTTCGGTGTAGGTCGAAGGCACGGCCTGGATCGCCAGGTCCACGCCGGCCGCCAGGACCGGAGCGATGCGCGACTGCTGAATGGCGTCCTTCGTGGCCTGGTTCGGCGGGAACACCATGACCGCCAGAGCGATCGCCCCCAGAATCAGAGCGGCCTTGAGACCGCCCACGAGGAAACCGAGCACGCGGTCGGCCCACTTGAGCTTGGCGGCCTTGAGGAAACGGTCGATCATCATCGCCGTCAGCTGAAACGCCAGCAGCACGACCAGGAACACCAATCCGTAAGCCAGGCCGTCGGCCACCACCGGGTTCGACCCTTGCAGCACCGACTGTTGGAGGCCGTCCGCCGCCCAGCTGTGCAGGAACACCGCGGCGGCCAGCGCGGCGATGAGGCCGACGACGCGGACGATCTGCTTGAGGAGGCCGGTCCACGCCCCCAGACCCGCGCCGGCGATGAGCAGGACCAGAATCGTGGTGTCCAGCCAGTACATGGGTGTACCCTCCCGAAACGGATGCCTGTCTTCGGATCGTCCTGCGGGGCGTTCGATTACCCGCACATCCGTCCCATTGCCATTCGCGGAACCGTCCTGCCCATTTCGTGGAAACGCACGTGGAAGCCGATGGCGCGGCGCCTGGGCGTTGGGGAAGACATTCAGACTAACGCGCCGCCGCCGGTCAAACCAGCCCGAACCGCGCCGCGTATCCAACCGAATCCGCCTTCACCCAACCCGGCCGACGGGGTAGAATCCGCCGCGGTCGGATCGTTCCAGGCGCTCATGGAGGAGGCTCACGGATGACACGGAAGGCATTGCTGGCGCTCATCGTGGCGGCCGCCGCGACGACGGCCGCCCCGGCCCAGAACTGGGCGGAGAAGATGTTCCCCGACGGGTTCGAGCACGACTTCGGCGTCGTGCCGCACGGCGCCCAGCTCTTCCACCAGTTCAACATCACCAACATCTACGCCGTGCGCATGGAGATCACCTCCATCACGCCCGGCTGCGGCTGCGTGACGGCCACGGCCTCCAAGCGCGTTCTGGAGCCGCGCGAGACGGCCACGCTCGACGTCAGCATGGACGGCCGGCGCTTCACCGGGCCGAAATCGGTCATCGTCCGCGTCACCGTCGGCCCTGAGTTCACCTCCAGCGCCGACGTGAAGGTGACGGCCACGAGCCGGGCCGACGTAGTCTTCAACCCCGGCGACGTGGAGTTCGGCGCCGTGGATCACGGGCAGACGATGTCGCAGACCGTGGACGTGGAATACGCCGGGCCGCTCGACTGGCAGATCTCCGAGGTGGTGGTGGCCAAGGGTCAGCCGTTCGAGGCGGCCCTGACGGAGACGTATCGCAAGCCGGGTAAGGTGGGCTATCAGATCAAGGTGACGCTGAAGGCCGACGCCGCCCCCGGTCCCATCCGCGAGGTCCTCTACCTCAAAACGAACGATCCGACCAGTCCGACGTTGCCGGTGCTGGCGACGGGCGAGGTGCAGGCGGTGCTGTCGGTGTCGCCGACCAAGCTGAGCATTGGCAGCGTGCGCGTCGGCGCGGCGGTGACGAAGAAGGTGGTGCTGCGCGGCGGCAAGGCGTTCAAGGTGCTGGGCGTGGACGGCGTCGGCGGCGGCGTGTCGCTGGACTCCGACCTCGGCCCTGCGGCCTCGGTGCAGACGCTGTCGTTCAAGTGCCAGCTGGATCAGGCCGGCGACTTCAAGCGCGAGCTGAAGATCAAGACCGACATCCAGGACGATCCGATCACGGTCACGGTGGAGGGCACGGCGGGGCAATAAAAGAAGAATCTCACGCAAAGCCGCAAAGCCGCAAAGGCGCAAAGAGGCCAAGAAGATAAGAGGGAGGGTTCGAGACAGGCGCGCCCTGGAACCCTGCCTTCCGTCTTCATCGCCTCTTTGCGGCTTTGCGTGAGATTCTTCGCATTCACCGTGCCGCCACCCCCATCTTGCGGGCTTCGCCGATCGCTTCCCGGATGCGCTGGAACGGCTCGGCCAGATCGAAGGTCGCGTCGAGCCGGTCCAGCACGCCGCGCACCGCGTCGGCGTCGGCGGCGAAGCGGGGGTGGCAGAGGACGGGGCCGCGCGCGCCTGCGGCCGGCCGTGCGACGCCGGCCGACTCCGCCCGCGTCTCGGCCGGCGCCAGCCATGCCACCGGCGCCTCCAGCTTCAGCCGCAAATCCAGCACTTCCTCCCGATCCGTTATCACCAGCTGAACCGGCATGCCCGCCTTTTCCACCAGCGTTTTCCCGATCAGGTCGGCGCAAATGTACGGCTCCAGCGTGCCGCCGTACAGGATTTGCTGCACGCGGTTGGGTTGCACGGCGCTGGTCAGCCGGAACTCCAGCGGCCGGCCCCAACCGTTGACGACGAGGTAGCCGCCGAGATAGCCGTTGGCCTCGCGCAGCACGGTCAGAAAACCCAGCGCCAGCACGCCGGCCGCCTTGTCGGAAACGGCGGAGGAAACAGAGATTGCGCTCATGGGGTGGTTCCTCCCGGTGCGGTACGGGGCGACGGCAGGATCGACGGTCCCAACGGCCGGACGGCCTCGGCGAAGATAGGCATACCTAACAACTCGGGCGAACCGACGAGGCGACTTGAGTGGAACCCCTTGAGGAATGAGGAGATGAGGAGTGAGGAGTGAGGAGTGAGGAGAGGAAGCCGCTGGCCTTCACTCCTCACTCCTCACTCGTGTTTTTCCCCGGCGCCAGGCCCGACTGCGTTCTATGTTTGTGGTATCGGCCACGTCGCTGCGGGGCGATGGTCCATCCCTCGCGGCGACGGCCATCCGCGCCCGGGACATTAACGTGCTGGAGAAGCCCGTGCGGAAACTGCTGGTCGCCAGTCAGAAGGGCGGCGTTGGCAAGACGACGACCGCAATCAACTTGGCGGCCGCCGCCGCGCGGGCCGGAACGCGCGTCCTGCTGCTGGACGCCGACCCGCTCAGTCGCGTGGCCGAGGCCTTGCACCTCGCGGGGCATCCGCAGCGGCGGACGCTTCGCCAGGTCGGCATCGACCTGCCCGGCGTGCTGGTCTGCGACCTGGCGCCGGGCCTGGACGTGCTGAGCCCCTACGAGGCCGGCCCCTGTTCCGATGCGGACCTTGACGACCTGTTCCGCCTCACCGACGCACCGCCGTTCACGGCCAGTTACGGTTGCCTGGTGATCGATTCGCCGCCGTTCCTGGGGGCCACCCCGGCCCAGCTGGTGGCGGCGTGCGACGGTCTGGTGATCGTGGCGCGGGCGGAGCCGCTGGCCCATCGCACCTTGCCGGCCTTTCTGGAGCTGGTACAGCGGTCGCGCGGGGAACGGCCGGTGCGGACGCACGGCGTCCTGGTGACGCTGCCCGACGGGGAGATCCAGGGCGGCCGCTGGGAGCGCGAGCTGCGCGGCCGCCTCGGCAGCAAGGCGCTGCCGCTGGCGATTCCCTACGACGAGGCGGTCGGCCAGGCGGCTGAGACGGGCCGGATTCTGGCTGCGGCCTCGCCGGATTCTCCAGCGGCGGTGCAATATCAGCACCTTGCCGAGGCGCTGAAACTGGCGGAAGACCCGCTGCCGCTCAAGAAGGCCGCCGGGCCCGCGGCGCTGCTGGCCGCGGCGGCGGCGCTCCTGGAACCCGTCGGCGTTTCCGCGCGGAGCGGCGGTTACGGCGGCTCGTCCATTCCGGCCGCGCCCCTGGCCGATGCGCCGGACGACGTCGCGGAAATCGAACCGCCGCCCGACCTGGACCTGCCGGAGCCGGACCTGCCGACGTTCTCCGGCCTGGCGTCGGTTCCGGCCCCGTCGCTGACGCTGCCGGCTTTCCGCCCGCCGCCGGCCGCCGTCGGCAGGCTGGCGACGAAACCGACCTCGCCGGAGGAGCGTCCCGTCCCACGCCCCGCACCGAGCCGACCTTCGCGTTCGAGCGCGGCCCGCAAGTGGCTGCTCGGCGTCGGCGTGGCTGTAGCGGCGGGAATCGGCCTGCGCTTCGTCCACCTGCCCGACGTGATGCTGCCAGTCGCTGTGGGCGTGGCCGTGTCGGCGGGCGTGATCCTGCTGATGCTCTTCCTGCAAACGGCGCCGGAGGCCTCGACCGCTAAACCGAGACCGGCCTTGCAGGCGGCGCTTCCGAAGGCGCCGTCCCGAAGAGACGCCGACGTCCGCAAGGACGCGGCCGCCCGCCTGGCGGCCCTGACGCGACCCTCATCGTCGGCGTCGCCCCGAAGGCCTCGACCCAGGTGAACGCGGAAATACCATTCGCCGCGGAGAACGCGGAGAGAAGACCGGGGAAGCATATCCCCCTTCTCTCCGTGTTCTCCGCGGCGAATGCTTTCGTTTCCGGTTCGTAGTGAGCGTCCGGATCGCCGCCCAAAAAAGGGAACTCGATTCGATTCGTGGAGAACACTATACTACAGCCGTCGGCTGAGACGCCATTGCCCGTCCCCGGCGACTCGGCCCAAGGAAATCCGGGCGCAGCGCGGCGTCCCCCGTCGCGGCCTTCTCTCCTGCGCTGGTTAGTGGACCATCAGGAGGACAGGCCGGCGTGTTCATACCCAAGTCGATCGTTTGCCTCAAGGATTACTCCTGGCAGCTGTTCACCAAGGACCTCATCGCCGGCATGGTGGTGGGCGTCGTGGCGCTGCCGCTGGCGATGGCCTTCGCCATCGGCTCCGGCGTGCCGCCGGAGCGCGGTCTGTTCACCGCCGTCGTCGCCGGCTTCCTGATCTCCCTGCTCGGCGGCAGCCGGGTGCAGATCGGCGGCCCGACCGGCGCTTTCGTCGTCATCGTGGCCGGCGTCGTGGCCAAGTACGGCTATGACGGCCTGGTCCTGGCCACCGTCATGGCCGGCGTCATGCTCGTCCTCATGGGCCTCACCCGGCTCGGCGGCGCCGTCAAGTTCATCCCTTACCCGGTGACGGCCGGCTTCACCAGCGGCATCGCCGTCGTCATCTTCTCCGGCCAGATCAACGACCTGCTCGGCCTCGGCATGGCCAAGGTCCCTTCCGTATTTCACGAAAAATGGATCGCCTATTTCGAGAGCATGGGAGCCATCGACTGGCGCCGCGCGGGGCCGACCATCGGCCTCAGCGCCCTGTGCCTGGCGATCCTGATCTGGTGGCCGCGCCTGACGCGGCGCGTGCCGGCCCCGATCGTCGCGCTGCTCGTCGGCACGGTCGCGGCCGCGTTCCTCACCTGCGGCCTGGGACTGCCGATCGAGACCATCGGCACGCGCTTCGGCGGCATTCCCGTCAAGGCGGTCGATCCGCAGTTCGGCACGCTCTGGTCGCAGCTCAACTTCCAGCGCATCCAGGATCTTTCCAGCTCCGCCATGGTCATTGCGGTGCTGGCGGCGATCGAGTCGCTGCTGTCGGCGGTGGTGGCCGACGGCATGACCGGCGGCCGGCACAAGCCGAACATGGAGCTGGTGGCGCAGGGCGTGGCCAACATCGCGTCGCCCCTCCTGGGCGGCATCCCCGCCACCGGGGCCATCGCCCGCACGGCGACCAACATCAAGACCGGCGGCCGCACGCCCGTCGCCGGCATCATCCACGCCGTAACGCTGCTGATTATCCTGCTGGTCTGCGCCCCGCTGGCCTACTACGTCCCCCTGTGCGTCCTGGCCGCGGTGCTGGTGGTGGTCTGCTACAGCATGGCCGAAATCCACAAATTCATTACCCTGCTGCGCGGCCCGCGGGCCGACGCCGTCGTGCTGGTGGTGACGTTCCTGCTGACGGTGATTTTCGACCTGACGGTGGCCGTCGAAGTAGGTCTGGTGCTGGCGTTCGCCCTGTTCATCAAGCGGATGGCCGACGTCACCAACGTGCAGGCGATGACGCGCGAAATGAAGGACAATGGCGAGCCGAAAGACCCGAACGCGATCTCGGTGCGAATCGTGCCGCAGGGCGTGGAGGTGTACGAGGTCAACGGGCCGTTCTTTTTCGGCGTGGTGGACAAGGTGAAGGACGTGCTGGGGACGGTGACGGGCAAGCCGAAAGTGTTCATCCTGCGAATGCGTCACGTGCCGATGATGGACGCCACGGGCCTCCACGCCCTGCTGGACTTGCGGCAAAGCTGCACCGACAAGGAATCACGCTGATCCTGTCGGAGATCCACACGCAGCCGTTCATCACACTGGACCATTCCGGCCACCGCGAGGAGTTCGGCGCCGACAACGTGACGGCCCACATCGACGACGCCCTGAACCGCGCCCGCAAGCTGCTGGGCCTGCCGGAGATGACGGAGGCGGCGACGCGGGTGCCGGAGGTGGCGCGCGACCGGCCGCCGCCGCCTACCACGATCTTCGTCCGCGAGTCGCCGGCGGCGAAAGCGTGAGGGCGGCTCGCCCATCCATCGCATGTCAGCCGAGGGCCGATTCCCATAAGATGGTGCATTCGCGGCTCGGCCGCGGGTCAACGGCGCTGGCGAATCGGCCCCGGCTGGAGTCACGGATGGGAGATTGGAATCGCATCGACCTGCGGCGTTTCGGCGCCGAGGTCGATCAGTTGCGCACCGAACTCGACGCCGGCCTCGGGCCGGATGACTTCAAGCATCTCAAAAAGATCGAATGGTGGGGCCGGCTATGCACGGCCGTCGGTTATGCGACGGCGTGGTTGTGGCTCAATCCGCTGTCGGCCTTCGCCCTGAGCTTCGGCGCCTTTATCCGCTGGGCCGTGATGGCCCACCACCTTTTGCATCGCGGCTATGACCGTGCGCCCGGCGTGCCGAGCCGCTACACCAGCGGCGGCTTCGCCCGAGGGTGGCGGCGGCTCGTGGACTGGTTCGACTGGATGACGCCGGAAGCCTGGCGGCACGAACACAATCTGCTGCACCATTGCCGTCTGAACGAGGATCCCGGCGATCCCGATTTGGTCGAGGCGCTGGTGGAGAAGGACCGGCCGCGGCCGCGCTGGCTGCGCTGGCTGCTGGTGGCGATTTACTCGGCGGCCTGGAAACCGCTCTACTACGGCCCCAACACGCTTCGGCTTCACTTGAACGCCTGCGCCCGCCGCCGCGACCCGTCGGCGGTCCCGATCGCCTTCGGCGACCTGTCGATCCTGAACCCCTTTCACCCCTGCGGCCGGCAGGTCTGGCTGCGCTGCTGGCTGCCCTACGGCGTCTGGAAATTCGCCGTGGTCCCCGCCCTATTCCTGCCCCTGGGCGCATGGGCCTGGCTGTCCGTTCTGCTCAACAGCCTGCTGGCCGAGGCCCTCACCAATTTCCACTCGTTCCTGATGATCGTCCCCAACCACGCCGGCGACGACCTCTACCGCTTCGACGCGCCGGTCCAGAACGGCAAGGGCGAATTCTACCTGCGCCAGATCGTCGGCTCCGTCAACTACCGCTGCTGCGGCGACATCAACGACATCCTGCACGGATGGCTCAACTACCAGATCGAGCATCACGTCTGGCCCGACCTGACCCTGCGGCAGTACCAGCGGGCGCAGCCGCGCCTCAAGGCGCTCTGTGCGAAATACGGGATTCCCTATGTGCAAGAGTCCGTTTTTCGGCGGTTCCGCAAGATGATCGCCATCGCCTTGCGGGACCGGCGCATGAAGCGCGTCGGTCCCACCGCGGAGGCGGCGCGGGCGGGGTGAGGCGCGGCGGCTACGCCGACTCCGCGTGCCGCGCCTCGCCCTCGTCGTCCGGCTCGACCTGCAAGGCCAGCGTCGAACCGGCCTCCTCCTCCGGCGCGGAGGAAGCCGGGTGCATCGGCACGGCCAGGTCGATCCGCATCTCCTCGGCCACGCGCAGGCAGCCCAGCAGCAGCGCCTCCCGCGCCGCCGCCTCCTCGTGGCTGGTCGTCACGTCGAAATAGACGCTGACCTGGATCTCGATGGCGGAAGTCGTCAGGTCGTGGATCGCCACCTCGCACTGGTCCTTGCGCGTCCATTTCAGCTGCAAGGCCATCCGCCGCAGGCCGTGGCGGAAGGCGGCGAGGCGCTCCCGCGACGTGCCGTACACCACGGCGATGCTGCCGGTGAAGCGGCGGAAACGCCGGCGGCCGAAGTTCGTGATGTTCATCGTCGTCAGGTTGGAGTTCGGCACCACCATCAGCGTGTCCTCCACCGTCCGAATGCTCGTGCTGCGCAGGCCGACCCGTTCGACGACGCCCAGGCCGCCTTCGCCGATCTGCACCGTCTCGCCGACCACGAACGGCCGATCCGCCAGCAGCGTGAAGGAGCCGAACAGGTTGCGCAATGAGTCCTGGGCGCCCAGCGCGAAAGCCACGCCGCCGATGCCCAGGCCGGTCAGCACGGCCGTCACGTCCCATGCGAACAGCGCCATCAGGTGCAGCATCAGGGCCAGGGCCAGCGCGATCTTGGTGGCGACCGAACCGACCGGCCACACCATTTCGGTGAACTGCACGCGGTTCTTGCTGTCGCGCATCCGCACCTCCGAGACGGCGCCGATGAGGTCGATCAGGCGGCATGCCGCCCACGTGGCCAGCACCCAGGCCAGCGGATTCAGCACCATGAGGATGGGGCCGAGCAACGTCTTGTCCACGTCGAGCACGAGGACGCCCCAGCGCAGCGTCAGGCAGCCCAGCAGCCGGCCGGCCGGGCGCAGGCGTTTCAGGACCAACGCGGACGGCAGCTTCCAGCCTCCCAACGCCAGGGCGCCGCCGACGACGGCCGCCAGCGCCCGCGACCCCAGCCGGTTCACGGCGAAGGCCAGCCCCGCCAGCGCGACGCAGCCCAGCAGCTGGTACAGCTCGGCGCACAACACGGGGCTTGGAGACAGGTTCACCTTGGCCCAGGCCGGCGTCCGCTCCCGCAGCCACAGCTCCGGCGCCCGCCACAGGTCGGGCCGCAGACGGTTCACGGAAACGGCCAGCAGCATTTCGTGATAAGGCCGATCCTCGAACGCGCTGTAAAGGGCGTCGATGGAGCGAACCGTCTGGCGGGAGAACACCCACTCGCCTTTGCGGTCGCCGGCCGGCAGCCGCACCAGCTCGATCGTGCCCTCCGGCTGCGACAGCCAGACGTAGGCGTCGCTGTAATTGGAATCCGGTATGTCTTGATAAATGACGGAGCGGTTGCGCAGGATGATCTGGCAGAGCTTGTGGGCCAGCTGCTCGCCGACTTCCTCGCGGGCGGCGGCCGGGACGTCGGCCAGGTTGAGGCAGCGCAGGGTGCGATCCGAATCCCCGTGGAAATAGGAGGTCAGGAACGTGCGAAAGGCGGCGCGCGGTGAGGCGACCTCGGGGGCGACGTTCAGGGCGGCCGCGTCCTTGTTTCGGTCCTGGAGGAGCTTCCGCGCCGCCGCCGCCATCGGCGGGATCAGGGCCACCGTGTCGCGGTCGAACAGCCAGCGGCCGTCCGGCTGCCGGCGCAGGCCGATCCGTCCGCCGTCCGGGCCGGACAGGGCGTAAACGTCGCCGATCACATCTTCCGGGATGCGCTCGGTGTTGACGTTCGCGGCGCGGAGGACCGCTTCCAGCTCGACGGCGAGCAAATCGGGGTCGCGCCGGTCGGCCGTCTCGCCCCCCAGGTCCAGGCAGGCGGTCCCTTCCCCGATGTACTTGGGGTTCTGGTGGGAGGCGTTGACCGCCGCGAACAGGGTCTGAACGGTCGCGCGGGGCGAGAGGAGCTTGTCGGCGTGCGGCTCCTCCGCCCGGGCGCAGCCGGCCGCGGCGACCAGAAAGGCCAGCGCGAGCATACTACCTTTCGTCGATCCGTGACGTTCGGTTTTCATCGTCCTGACCACCCGCCGGGCGACCGTGGAATCTGCATCGTTCCTCGGCCGCCGACGTTATCCGATTTCGCCGGCGGAGGCCAGTCCGGTTCGTCGCCGAATGGGGGGCGCATTCAGCCGCTCCCGATCGCTTCCAGGCCCTGGCGCAGCTCCTCCGCCGACGGACGAACCGCCTGCCCGACCACCTGGCCGTCGCGCAGGAAAACGAACGTCGGCCACAGTTTCACCTGGAACGACCGGCCCAGCGGCTTGCCCTTGCCATCCTCGACGTGGACGTGCCGGGCCGCCGGGAACTCCTGCAACAGGGACGCCAGCAGCGGCTGCGTCGCCCGGCAGAATTCGCACCACTCCGCTCCGAATTCCAGCACCACCGGCCCGGGCGTCCGGTCGATCTCCTCTCGGGTCGGCTCGTCGGTCATGTCCGCCTCCCTTCCGCCCTCCCCGCGCCGCGCGCGAGAATCAGCACAAATAATGAGAACTTCATGAAAAGGCCGCGGCGGTGGAGAATTCCCTTGCTCCGCATGGGCGGTCGAATACAGTGACCCCGCAGCTCCCCATTACCCCTGGAGGCGTCATGCGAACCTTCTCGACGGCCCTGCTCGCCCTCGTCGCCGCGCTCCCGGCCGCGTCGGCGGACGGCTACAAGCTGACCAAGACCATCCCCGTGCCGGGCGACGGCGGCTGGGACTACTGCACCGTGGACGGCGCCGGCCGGCGCGTCTACGTCTCGCACGGCAATCAGGTGGACGTGATCGACGCCGATTCCAACACGGTCGCGGGCACGATCGGCGACCTCAAGGGCGTCCACGGCATCGCCGTCGCCGCCGACCTCGGCCGCGGCTTCATCAGCAACGGCCGCGGCAATAACGTCACCATCTTCGACCTGAAAACGCTCAAGCCGATCGGCGACCCCGTGGCGACCGGCAAGAACCCCGACTGCATTATCTACGACCCGTCCAGTAAGCGCGTCTTCGCCTTCAACGGTCGGGACGGCACGGCCAGCGTCATCGACGCGGCCGAGGGCAAGGTTCTTGGGACCATCGACCTCGGCGGCAAGCCGGAATTCGCCGCGGCCGACGGGGCCGGCGCCGTCTTCGCCAATCTGGAGGACAAGAGCAACGTCGTCAAGATCGACGCCCAGAAGATGACCGTTTCGGAGCGCTGGCCGCTCGAACCCGGCGAGGAGCCGTCGGCCATGGCCATCGACGCCAAGAGCCATCGGCTCTTTATCGGATGCCACAACAAGATGATGGTCGTCGTCAACGCGGAGACCGGCAAGGTCGTCGATCACCAGCCGATCGGCCAGGGCGTGGACGCCGGAACCTTCGACCCGGAGACGGGCCTCGTCTACTTCTCCTGCGGCGACGGCACGGTGACGGTGATCCATGAGGACGGGCCGGACAAGTACGCCGTGGTCGAGACGGTGAAGACCAAGGAGCGGTCGCGCACGATGGCGCTCGATCCGAAGACGCACGACATCTTCCTGCCGTCGGCGGACTTCGCGCCGAACCCCAACGGCGGCCGACCGTCGCCGACCGCGGGGACGTTCGCGGTCCTGCACTTCAGCAAGGGATGATCGGCTGGACCCACCAGCCCGGAGCGCGAGCGAGGGGGTTCGGCGAACCCCCTCGCTCGCGCTCCGGGCTGGTGCGGCTCACCGCCGCGACCGTACCGCCGCGTCCAGCGCCCGCAGCGTGTCGCGCAGCCCCGGCAGGCCGTCGAACGCCTCCAGCGGGTGCGCCGCCTTCGTCTGCCAGTTCGGCTTCTGCTTCCACGTTGTGCCCGGTCGGTTTTGCGGCTCCGTCGTCAGCCACAGGTCCTCCAGGTTCGTCAAGACGAACAGCGGTTCGCCGAATTGAGCCATGTGCGTCAGGCACGCCCGCAGGACGAGCTTCGGGTCCTCGTCGCCGCCCAGCCGGCCCTCCTGGCGCAGCTTCTCCAGCACCGCCGCCTTCTGCCCGCGGCGGTACTCCCGGTCCTTCGCGCCTGCTCCTCCGTGATGAGTTTCTGACTCAGGCGGTCGTTGATGTCCTCTTCCGTCCAGAAGGCCGCGAACGTCGGCAGGTCGTGCGTGTTCAGGCTGGCCACCGAGCCGCCGGGGACCCAGGTGTACGGGTCGTTGCGATCCGGCTTCATCTCGAACTGGCCGATGTAGAGCCGGTGGATGTTGTGCTTCGCCATCGCCGGCCGCACCTCCTCCGGCACCGTCCCCAGGTCCTCGCCGACGAGGGCGCACTTGTTGCGCACCGATTCCAGGCAATAGACGGCGTACAACTCCTCGAAGCGTTGCCGCACGTAGACGCCCTTGGCGGGGCCGAAGTCGCGCGGCACCCAGTACAGGCGGTGCAGCCCCATCAGGTGGTCGATGCGGAGGACGCCGGCGTACTGGAAATGGTGCTTCAAGACATCTCGTAAGTGGCGATAGCCGGTCGCGCGCAGGTTCTCCGGGTGCAGCGGCGGGAAGCCCCAGTCCTGGCCGAGCGTGAAGAACGAATCGGGCGGCGCCCCGGCCGACGCGCCGACGGCGAACGACTCGCGGGCGCGCCACACGTCGTAGCCGTCCGGGTTGACGCCCAGCGCCAGGTCGAGATAGAGGCCGGGGCCGCGCTTCGTCGCCCGATCCGACAGCTCCTTCACCTGCGCGTCGGCCAACCACTGCACGTACAAATGGTAGCGCTTCGCCGCCTCATCGTAGTCGCCCGCCTCCAGCACGCCGCCGCGCATCCGCTCGGGCCACGTCCACCACGACCGGCGCAGCTTCTCGCCGGTCGCCCGAAAGGCGGCGTAGTCCTCGGCCAGCGGGTGCGAGGCCGTGTAGCGCCGGAACGCCGTCAGCCGTTCGGCCGCCGGGTTGGCGAAGAACGCCTTCGCCATCGCCTCCAGGACGCGCCGCTTCAGCGCGGCCGTGCGCTGGTAGTCCACCAGCGGCCGCGCGCGCAGCGCGTCCCGCTCCGCCGCGAACTCGGCCGAAGTCGCCACCGATTGAGCGGCGGAGAACTCGGCCGCCGCGCGGGGATCGACGTACAGCTCGTTCCAGAACAGGCGGCTGGCCGGCGAGTAGGGACTAGGTTCCAGCGGGTCGTCGAGGTAGGCGGCCAGCAGCGGCAGCGTGCCGACGATGCCGCCGCCGCGGTCCTGCGTCCAGCCGATGAAGTTTCCGAGATCCGTAAAGTCGCCGACGCCCCAGTCGCGGGCCGTGCGCAGGGCGTAGAGCGGCAGGAAGACGCCCCAGGTGTGCATCATCTTGTCGGGGCCGTAGGCGCGGGTCGGCGCCGCGATCACTGTGGACTCCGCGGAACGGCCGTTCCACTCGACCGTCAGCTTGTGCCAGCCGATCGGCATCGGCGACGGCAGCGCCAGCCGCCGCGCCTCGAAGGCGGCGCCTTCCACGTCGGCCCGCTCGACGACGGGCAGATCGCCGGCCCGCGCCGGCCAGGAGCGCGTCTCGCCCGACTCGAAGTCCAAGCGGCAGGCGAGCGCGGCCGAGTTTTCGCGGGCCGGCAGGCGCAGCACCGCCTCCGCCCCCTGGCCGTCCCACGCCACCAGCACCGGCTCCAGCGGCCGGCGCCACGCCGCCAGCCGCCGCTCGCGCAGCGCCGCCGCCGCGTCCTCTCGCCGCTGGATCGGGGCGCCGAGCACCCGCAGCACCGCCAGCACCGCGGCGGGGTCGCAGTCGCGCCACTGTCGGAGATCGTCGTGATAGCCGAGTTCGACCCCGCAGGAGTCGGCCAGCTGGCGGAGGGGATCGTTCGCGCCCATCGCGTCCATAAGATGCTACCGTCCTTCCGTAACGTCGCCGGCCGGGCGGCCGGGCATCCTGCGATGGTAGCGATTCCGGGAGGGCAGTCAAACGCTTTTCAACGGCGAGCGGTCGGAGCCGCGACCGTGAGGGAGCGCGGCGAGGTTCCTGCACCTTGCCCGCTCCCTTACGGTCGCGGCTCCGACAGGGCGAGGTTCGTCAGTCAATGATGACCCAGTACGGCACGACCTGGCCCCGTCCAGCGCGGGGTCGTATTTCGGTCCACGGCCCCGGATTGCCGCGGCTGACGACCGGGCCCCTGGCCGTGCGGGTACTGGAAAGTCGCCGTCAAGCCCGGCTGGACGACCACCGTCTCCTCGTTGGGAAGGTTGGGGTTGGGCGCCGGATTCGGGCCGGGAGTGAAATTATAGACGCCGGGGTCGTACACCAGTGTCGTACCCGGCTGGATCTGCCAATTGCGGCCGGTCCGTGAATCGAACACCGGGCTTGGCGGCACGTTGACGGTACTGCCGGCGGCGATCGCGGCCGGCGCTGTCGTGGCGAAAGTTTGGATCTGTGTGCGATCCACGATAGCGAACATGTGGTGGCGGATGGCCCTGCCTTGGGCCGCGTTGACCTCCGGCCCGAGCTTTACCGGCAGCGTCGTGTCGTCCACGACCTGGAAGAAGCCGACGGTCAGCCACACCGCGAAGACGTTGCTGCGCGTGGTCACGTTGTTGTAGAGCTTGTTGAGCAGCTCCAACTGCTGGTACGGGTGCCCCGTGGCCAAGGCGCTCGGCGTAAGCAGCCGCGGGGAGGTGGGGCCACCTCCGGCGACGGGCGACAGCAGCGTCTGGACCAGGCCCGTGCCGCTGGGGTATTGCGCGTCGCCCGGGTCGGCGCCGATCGCCATGCCCCAGAAGGGACGGTCGTTCGCCCCGTGCGCCGCCCGGCGTGCGCTGTGCCATGAGGGTGCCAAACACTTGATTCACATTGAAGTCGCCGACCGGGTTGCCGGTGTTGGGGCCGTAAAAGCCGTTGCCCGGCTCGGCGTCGCACAGGGCCTGGAAGACCTCGACAGCGCTCGGGTCGATCGTGTTGATGTTGATCTTGCCCGGCACGCGGCCGGCCGGCGACGCCGCCCAGGGCGTCGTTCTGGGCCTTGACGAACTCCAGCAGGCGGTAGAGTCGGGCGTTCTCGTTCCCCCAGGGGGCGAAGTGCTGGAAGGAGGTTCCGAAGTTGCCGGGCCCAGCCCAGCCCGTGACGAACTGCTGCGTCAGTTCGTGCGGCCGGTACGCCGACACTTGCAGCAGGTCGATCGGGCTGATGAGCGGGCCGGTCCAAGTGGACCAGCCAGTCGAACGGCACCTTGAGGGTCTTGCTGCCGGCCTGCGTCGTCGGCGGGGGGTTTATGACGCCGTCCGCCTCGGCGTTGTGCCGGAAGAACGTGTGCTGCGGCGCCGCCGCGTTGGCCGGGTTCGGGGCCTGCGGGGTCAACTCGGTTCCCGCGGCGTAGGGCTGATCGCGGCCGAACGAGGTGATGGTCGCCCAGGGGACCGTGAGCAGCTTCAGCGCCGGCGTGGTCGTGGCCGTCCGCACGTCCTGGAGCGGGACGTTTTCCACGTAATCGACGGTGATGTACGGGTTCGTCACGGCGTTAAACGGCAGGTGAGGGTTGGCCAGCCGCTGCAGCAGGATGGACGTCGGCGGCGGCTCCGTCGGCTCGCCCAAGGCCGGTATAGCAACGGGGTATGTCATGTTGGCGGACTGGTAGGTGGGCGTGATCGCCGTCGTGCTGGCCTGCGGCTGCTTTCCGCCTGCCTGCGTCACCGGCCCCAGGACGTAGAAGCCGACGGTGCTATTGGCGTTGGGCGGACCCTGCTGGTAAAGCTGGCCCGCCGGCGTTATCACCTGCTGCGGCAGTGTGGCCGTGCCGCCGTTGCTGAAGTCGTCGACCGTCTTGTAAACCTGGCCGTGGCGTGGCGTCGGGGGCGCCGGTGGTCTGCAAGCTGCCGTCGGTATTCAGGCATTTGCCGAATGTTGTTGTTTTTCTGGGTCAGCAGCACCTGATAGACGGGCGTCGGCGATCCCGGATATTGCAGCACAGCCTGGTTGCTGCCGTTGGGGTCGGTCTGGTTGCCGTTGGCATCGCGTGTCGGAGGGCAGGGGGTTGAGCAGCTCGACCAAGGCATTCATGTTGTAGTGGCCCGTTCGCGTGGTAGGGCGGCAACTTCAGGCCGGCGTCGTTGGGATCGTTGGAGTATTCGACATACGCCTCGTTGACGACCAGCTTGGGCAGTTCCGTGCCATAGACCCATCCGGTCCCGTTCGTCGTGTCCCAGTTGAACGCCGTCATCACGTCGTCGGTGTCGATGTAATCGACCATGTTGGCGGATAGCTGGGCCAGCCATTGGAGCGTGTTGTGCTGGGCCGGCGGCCGCCGGGATCGGGCTGGGCGTGGGGCCGCCGGTGGCGACGTAGACCAGACGGTTGAAGATGTCTTGGGCGAAATTCTGCCGGTCAAGTCGCCGCCTGGGCCGGGTGTAGAGGCCGGTGTGGTCGAAGGCCGGATACGGCGTCAGCAACCGGTTGAGGTCCAGCCGGCCGGATTCGGCCGCGGCGTTGAACGCCAGGTCGCTGGGCGAAAACGCTGCCGGCCGGAGTGGCGGCGTGCGGTAACTCCCCGGGCGACGCGGGCAGGTTCGCGAAGTGGCGGGGGGGCGGTGGTGGCCCCCGCGCTCGCGTACTGGGTGAGGTTTTGTCGCCGCGTTCCATTGATATCGTATAGGGGGCCGTGGTCGGGTTCGAAGACGTAGGGCGTGGCGCCGGGCCGATCGACGTCCATGCCGAGGAGCGTCGTCTCGTTGAGGCGGCGAACCGTCGTGGGTCGGCCGCGCTGAAGTTGGTGGGGCTGAGTCGCACCAGATCGGAGTTGGGCGAGGCGGGGATGCCGGCCCACATCAGCGAGGCATAGCTGGACAGGGGCAACAGGCGGTTGCCGGCGGTTCGGGGTAGAGCGGGATGTAGAACATCGGGTGGGCGACGTGCCGCTCGGCGCCGTTCTTGATCGTTCCACGCCGCCGCTCGTTTCCGTAGCCCTGCGGGGGGAAGAGGGGGAACCTGGTACATGGGTTGGCCGGCTGACCCGGCAGGACGTAGGCCTGGGTCGGGGAACCTGCCCCGGCTGGCCGAGGTCGTTCACGCCGTTGAGGTCGGCCGGCGCGTAGTTGTGCGGCGTGGGGGTGGGTGAACGGCGGGAACACGGCCGCCGGCAGCCCGCCCGGGCCGTAGCGGCCGGTGATGCCGCCGCCGTTGCCGAGGAAGAGGTTCTTCCACTCGTTGGCGTTGCCCCGGCGTTGACGGCGAAGACCTTGCCCATGTTGACTTCCCACTCGCCCCAGCCCTGGTTGCCGGCGTGGGCGTTGGGCCGTTGGCGCCGAAGACGTTGCCGTGGACATTGAGGTTGATGCGGTTGTCCAGGTCGAGAACAGCGGCGCCACCAGCATCTTGTACTTGAGGCCGGATGCGGTGGTCAGTATCGGGGGCGTCGATGTCGATCCAGATGCTGTCATTGCCCGGCCGGTGGCCGCAGGTTCCTCACGTCCAGATTGCTGGGGTCCGGCGTCCCGTTGGCCGTCATGGGGTAAGTCAGGCCCAGATGGTCGGCGGGCCGTGGCCGCAGGTTCAGGTACTTGCCCGTGGGATTGGTCCAGTTCAGGTCGGCCTGCCCCTTGGCCGGTCGGGTCGAAGATCCAGCCGCGGTAGTACGACGGCATGACGACCTGGCCGGTCGATGCGTTGATCGAGGCCAGGAACATGCTATTGCGATCCGGATAGGTGTAGGGCGCGTTCTGGCCGCCGGTGTACTGGCCGGGGGCGGGGGCGGCGTAGGTTCGGCGCGAGTGCCGATCCGGGACGGGTCGCGGACGAAGCCGTCGGTCGGGAAATAGGTGTAATTGACCAGATTGTAATCATCCTGGCCGCCGAGGTCGGCTTGGTGTAGTGCAGCCGGCCCGTGCCGTTGTAGGGCACGTCGGACGGCACGTCGCCGAGGGAGTCGTAGGAGCCGTACATGGTTTCGGCGAGGCTGTGGCCGCGAAGCGCGGAGAAGACGCCGTTCGTCGTCGGAGACGCCGTAGATGAGCTGGCCCAGGAAGTAATCGAACGACGTATTGGGGTCCATGTCGGGGGCGTTGCCGACGGCTGCTTTCGGCGTCGCGGTTGAAGCGGGCCGACTCGGAGGCGGCCTCGGCGTAGAGGACGAAGGTGAGGCCGGCGATGGCGAACAGCGTGAGCATCACCAGCACGACCAGCAGGATGATGCCGCGTCGGCGGCGTCCGGCGGGTTCGTTGGAGACGCATGGGTCATTCCCTCGACGGCGACGTTGATTGTTCGGTTCTCATGGCGACGCAATCTCCACGGCCGCCCCCGGCGACATGCGCCGGATCGGTCTTCATCATCGTTGACGTTGGCAGGACGGCGGGGGGCGCTTCGACCTGCGGACGCTCACATCTGCTGCACGATCGTCACCTGACGGGTCTTTTTCGTCTTGAAATCCCAGACCCGCAGCGTGATCTGGATCGCTTTTATGCTGATCTCGGGATCGGGCCGTTTGCGTTCTTGTACAGCGGGATGCTCGTCTGCGCCCCGGCGTCATCCTGCCAGTTCGACGTAATTGAAGCCGCTTGACGGGTCCGCGGGCTGGACCAGGTGTCGAAAACCCGCGGGCCGCCAGCGGGAGAATTCGGGTTCCCGTTGGCGTACTGCTGCACTCCCTGGTCGAACAGGTCGCGGAAATCCGAATCCCCTGCGATGAGGACGCGGACGTCCATGGACACCACGTCGGGCATCAGCAGGTCGGCAGCCTGGTAACCCGCGTTGCACTCGCCCATCGTGGCGTAACGGCGTAGGCCGCGCCGGCAGCGGCGGCGCCGGCTGGAACGCCGCGTGCCGGTTCATCCAGAATCGCTTCACCGGCATGGTGAGGTCGGCCAGACGGTTGAAGGCCGGCGGCTTCTCCCGCCGTCGGGACGGTGCTGACCTCCACATAGTTCGGCTCCTGGGCGCCGGCGACGGGCGGTTCGGGCGCCAGTGCGGCGGCAGCTGGCGCGACCGGCTGCGTGGGCGGGGCGGTCAGCAGCTGGCGGCGGCACAGGCCGAAGAGGGGCTTCGCCCCGTCCCCGAGGCGTCCGTCACATCGTTCGTCGGTACAAGGAAAAGGGCCACCTCGGCGGACGGCGAATTGTAGACATTAGGGATGGTTGTGCCCGGCGACCCTTCCTGGTAGCGCTGATCGGGCGGCCCGAGCGTCGGGTCGGTGAGCAGCGGCGAACCGGGCACAAACGCCGACAGGAAGTCGTCGCGCCGCGTCCCGTTCAGACAGATCGTGTAGGCCAGGGATGCGGTCGTTTGATAGTAGGAAGGAAGGCCGTTGACGTCGGTGTCCTCTCCGGCTGGCCCCCGCTACAAGGGCCGGTTCGTGGACTGCCCTTCATAAATGCGGACGAACCCCTGGGCCGGCGGCGGGGGAGTGGGATTGAAGTTGGTGTTCCACATCGTGCTGAGGCGGAGGACGTTGCCGTTGGCGTCGAAGCAATGGTTGGCTTCGAGATCGCGGTGAATGACCGTGGCCGCGCCGCGCAGCCGCTCGGCGAGATCGCCGGCTGACTTGAGGTCGCTGACGGTTTGCGTGGCGGCCGAGAAGGCGGCACCCAGGATGGTCATGATGAACAAGATCAGCGCCATCGCCACCAGCACTTCGACCAATGTAAAGCCCGATCGGCGTCGCATGTTCGTGTACTCCGCAGGTCTTTCTCCCCTCCCCCCTTGCGGGGAGAGGCCGGGGGGTGATGATTTCGGAGGCCGTAACCCCCCACCCCGGCCCTCCCCCGCAAGGGGGGAGGGAGAAAAACCCCCCACCCCGGCCCTCCCCCGCAAGGGGGGAGGGAGTGAACCCCTCTCCCCCGAAGCGGGGGAGCGGGGAGGGTGACGCCCCTACTGCTCGTTACGAAACTCCCAGTGGTTCGAGTGGTCGACCGCCCCGCGCGAGAAGACTTCCACCACACTATCCAGCACCGTTATGCTGTTGAGCGCCTTGACCAGAGGGGTCTGCAGTTCCAGGTTCATCGCGTTGCTGCTCGGCTGCGACACGGAAGCGACTCGGTAGAAGAGGCCGTGGACGCCGACAAAGTTGCCCTTGGCGTCCGTGTCGGTGCTGGTATCGAGAATCCAGCTGCCGCGCTTGATGTTCGGCGGCTGGCCGCCGCCCCAGGACACCAACACGGCCGTGTCGTCCAATGGCGCCGGCCGCCGTGAAGGTGTTCTCGCCGCCGGGAACCGACGTGGCTCGGCCGGCGTAGACCACGACAGTCAGGTCCACGGGCGCGGTGGGCGACGCTGGCTGCGACCGATGCAGCAGGTAGGCCCAGGTGTAGCGGCCGCCGCGCTGGATGGGCGTCGAACCCGGCGGCGAGCCGGTGTCGGGGGTGCCGTCGTCGTAGAAGGTCATGTCGTCAGGCAGGGAGAAATAGCGGATCGCCATGCTTGGCGCCGTGTTGTACGGCGGCGGAAAGACCGACGGCGCCACCCGCGGAAATGCGTTCGGCGGCACGCCGACGATATCCGGTCGCCACTGCCAAGCCCCAGGGATCGACATAGAGCGGGTAGCCCGTTCCGTTCTGGACAACCGCCTGGAGGTTGTGAGGCAGGGGGCGGGGCCAGGTACAATGTTGATCGCCGCTGCTCAAGAAACTCGCGTCGTTGCGGACGCCGAAGGCGTCGCAAGTGTTGGCGCCGGCGCTGGCCGAGGCGGCGGTGCGGTCGTCCTGCAGCGCCTCGCCCATGCGCAGCGCCCCCAGCGGGAACAGCGTCAGGATGGCCAGCAGGCCGATGGCCATGATGAAGATGGCCACCAGCACTTCGATCAGCGTGATGCCGCGGCGGCGTCTCATGCGAGGCTACTCCAGGGGGCGCAGATTCACATGCCGGAGGCGCGGCCGTCCTTGGCGAAGGCGTAGGGGTCGTTGTTCGGACCGATGGCTCCGCCGTTCCACGGAGCGACGGGGTAGACGCTGATAAGGCCGGTGCGGACCTGGACGGACACGATCAGCGGGGCGCCGAGGCGGGGATCCATTTGCGTGGGATTCGCTGCGATGGCCACAGCAGCACCTTGTCGGCCTGGGTGCCCTGGCCGATCAGGGCGCCGGACGGAGCGAACACGATCTCCGCCACGGGCACTCCGTTCAGGTTTTTGGAATCGACCAGCGTGCGGAACGGTAAGTTCTGGCACAGCGGAATACCGCCGACCGTGCTGTCATCGACGACGATGCTCGGCGGCAGGTCGAGTGCGGCTGCAGGAATGAGTCCTCGCTCGGCAGCCGCCGCGGGCCGCGGACGATGGCGTACGGCGCGCCCTGGGCGCCTTGGGCCATCGCCGGCACGGCCGAACCGAGTTGAATGGTCGCGGTCCCCGGGGGCGGGGGAGTTGCGCTGGTGACAAGGGTAATCAAGCGGGGCGCCACAAGACCGGGTGCAATGAAGTAATCGCCGGCCTGGACGGTAGCCTCGTCGATTTCGCCGGGATACTGTGGCCCCGCCGAGGAAATCAACGCCGCTGAAGTTCATCGTCGCGGGGGCCGTGGCACCCACCTGACAGTCCCGGCGGTGTAGTCCTCCGGCTGCTGCACCAACTCGACCTGCGAGGCGAACGTGGCGACCGGGTTGCCGTTCTTGTCCTTGCCGGTCCCGAAAAGGATGCGAATCCCGGTCGGCAGGCCGTCGCGACGGGCGCGCTGCTTGGCGTTGAGCAGGGCACCCGTGACGGCGTTGGCGGCGGTCACGGAGTGCTGGTTGTCCTGGCCGAAGACGACGTAGCCGAGGCCGAGGCCGGCGATCACCAGGATCAGCACCATCACCACCAGCAATTCGATCAGCGTGAAAGCCTTCCGCCCTGGCGGTGAGCATCGAAGCACGGACATGAGCGGCGCCTCCTTACTGGGCGGGGGCCAGTGTCGGGTACAGATCGTCGGTCCAGTACGGCACACCGTTCGGCCCGTTCTGGCTGGGGGGCAGTGGGGCGAAGAAATACCTCACGGGGGCGGGACCGAGTGTGGGCGGTGTCACCACCGACAACGGCTCCTTGTCTAAACCGAGGACGCCGTCCGATCCGGCCGAGGCGATCAGCGGGAAGATTCGATACGAGGTCGCGTCGTTGTTGCCCTGCGGGGGATTTCCCAGCGGATGGCCATACTGGTTTACGAACAGGTTGTAGCCGCTCGTTCCCTGCCACGAAGGCGATTCAAGAAGTCCGCTGGGGTCGATCGGATCGTTGTTGTCGCCCTTCATAGGCCCGGTCGGATTCAGGACCGTGCTGCCGACGGGCCAGCGGCAGAAGGCGAGCGGCTTGCCCCAGCCGTCCACCAGGCCCTGGATGGTCCCGCCGTTGAGCGTTGGGAAGTTGTGGACGAAGCTGCTGACGCCGATGTCTTCGGGCTTGACGCCGGCGTTGTCCCCGCCGCGGCCCGAGAGCCATCAGCAGACAGGCCGACGACTCCCACTGCTGCGGCGATGTGGTGTTGGCTGCCGTGTACCCCAGCGGGGTGAGCAGGTTCAGATAGTACGGGAGCGGCGGCATCGGGGCCGGGCTGAGCGCCTCGTTAAAGTTATTGGGGAACGTCTGTTTGAGGCGGAGCTTTACCCAGATGACCCTTGCCAGATTCGGGTCGCCGTTGGCCATCGAGCCGAACACGTAACTATACGTCGCCGACGAGCGGGCCTGCCGGCGGCGGGAGCGTCTCCTTGCGGAACTGGTCTGCGGCGATGCGGTACTGCTTCTGCAATTCGCCCTCCAGCCGGCTCAGCTCCGACTTGGTGTTGTTGCCCTGCTGCGAGCCGATCAGGTGGAAGACGGCCACGGCGGTCAGCGACACCAGCACGCTGATGATGGCGATCACCACCAGCAGCTCGACGAGCGTGAAGCCGGGACGGCGGCGGGCGTTTCGGTCGGTTGCTCGCATGGACCGTCTCCTTTAATTGGCCGGGGCGCCGAGTTTGCGCGGCGAGAAGTTGCTCTGGTCGTCCTGCCCCTGGAGGGGCACCACAGGCCCCGCGGGGTTCCACAGGCCGCCGGGGCCGAACTTGCCGTCGATGCCCGCGGAAATGATCTGCCAGGTGCCAGGGCTGGCGTACTGGACCGGCGTCGGGCCGACCTGCGTGACGTAGGGCTGGACGAGAACCCCCGAAGCGACAGGCATGTTCGTGTCCGGGCCGCCATACTTGTTGTAATTGCCGCCGCCCTCCGCGCCGTAGCCGGAGAAGAAGAGGTAGGGCTGCGGCGCCGCCTTGTTGTTGTAGGCGTCGATGTAGACCGGGAACTTGCCGTTGCCGGGGGGAGTGGCGATCAACGTGAGCCGCGCCGGTTGGAACTCGAAATACGGACCCTGGCGCGTGCCGCCGGGCAGGGCCGGGTTCCCGCCGGGCAGATCGTTCGGCTGCTTGTGAGAAGCCGGTCATGCCGATGACGCCGCCGCTTGGCCAGCGGAATGCCGCCCAGCAGGAAGACCAGGCACTGCTCGCCTTCCAGGTAGATCTCCTCGTTGGCGACGCCGTCCCCGTTCCAGTCGATGGCGACCGGCGGAGGACTCTGGAACCCGTAGCAGCAGTCCCGCCCGAACCGAGCCTGGAGGAACGCCTTGCTGTCCAAGTCCAGCTGGCTCGCGTTGCTGTAATTGTTCTGCTTGCTCAGGTGCAGCCGGCTCGGCAGATACTTGAGGTTGAACTGGCTTTTCATCTTCTGCAGCTGCATGTCGAGGTCGCCGATCTCCGAGCGGGCCTGGCTCTCCGGCCCCTTGACCAGCACGTGCATCACCGCCGCGGCGGTCAGGCTGATCAGGATGGCGATGATGGCGATCACCACCAGCAGCTCGATCAGCGTGAAGGCGGGCCGGCGGTTGCGTCCGCGTCGTCGTTGCATCATGGCTTGTCTCCCTTATTCACCGACCCGCCTCCTGCTCCCTCCCCCCTTGCGGGGGAGGGTTGGGGTGGGGGGTATTCTTTCTCCCTCCCCCCTTGCGGGGGAGGGTGGGAGTGGGGGGTGATGACTTCCGAGGCTCCGACCCCCCACCCACCCTCCCCCGCAAGGGGGGAGGGAGCAAGACGCCCGTCACTTGCTCAGGTTGTCCAACAGCGACAGCAGCGGCATGAACAGCGCGATGACGATGGTGCCGACCATGAAGCCGAGGACCACGATCATCATCGGCTCCAGCAAGCTTGATGCAGGCTCTCGACCAGGACGTTGACTTCCTCGTCGTACACGTCGGCGATCTTGTAAAGCATCGTATCCAGGTCGCCGGTCTCCTCGCCGACGTCGACCATGTTGACCACCATGTCGTCCACCAGCCGGCTCTCCTTCAGCGGCTGGGCGATGGTGTCGCCCTCGCGGATCGACTCGTAGACGCGCTGGTACATGTGCTCGAAGACGGCGTTGGTGCAGGTCTCGCGGACGATGCTCAGCGCCTCCAGGATCGGCACGCCGGAGCCGACCAGCGTGCCGAGCGTCCGCATGGTCCGGGCCACGATGGTCTTTTCGATGAGCTTGCCGATGATCGGTATCCACAGGTAGACTGCGGTCCAGCGCGTAGGCCCCCGCTCGGCTGAGGCGTATCAGCTTGAGCAACAGCCAGAAGCACGAGCGGGAACAGCGGCAGGATGTACCAGTACTGGACGAACCAGCGCGACATGGCCATGAGGAACTGCGGTCAGGTCGGGCAGCTTGATGCCGAAGTCCTTGAAGATCTTCTCGAACTTCGGGATGATCTACAGATCATGATGAAGGTCAGGATGCCGATGGCCACGAGGATGACCACGACCGGGTAGATCATGGCGCCGGTGATCTTGCGTTTGAGGCTCTGCGACTTCTCCTTGAACTCGGCCAGGCGCTTGAGGATGACTTCCAGGGCGCCGCCGGCCTCGCCGGCCTTGACCATGTTGACGTAGAGGCGGTCGAAGCACTTGGGGTGCTTGCCGAAGGCCTCGCGAGAGCGTGCTGCCGGACTCGACGTCGTCGACCACGTCGATGAGGGCGTTCTTGAGGACGCCGGGCTTCATCTGGTGCTCGAGGATGCGCAGGCTGCGCAGCACCGGCAGGCCGGCGTCCTGCAGCGTGGAGAACTGGCGCGTGAAGGTGCAGAGCGCCTTGCTGGAGACGCCGCCGATGGTGAAGATCTGGCCCTTTTTGCGGCCGCCGGCGCGTTGCTTCTTGCCGCCCTTCTTGGCCGCCCGCCACCTCGACGATCTTGGTGACGAAGTAGCCCATTTGGCGGATCTTCTGCTGCGCTTCTTCCTCGCTGCCCGCCTCGACGGAGTCCTTGACCTCTCCGCCGCTGGTGTCCATCGCCTCGTACTTGTAGGTCGGCATAGGTCGCTCCGCTTTCAGGAGTCAGGAGTCAGGGGTCAGGAGTCAGCGGCCCGGAGTTGTCTTTCTGACTCCTGACCCTTGACTCCTGACTCCTCTGCTTAATCGCCCTCTTCCAGCACCGTCTCGCGCACCACTTCCTCGATGGTGGTGATGCCGTTGTAAATGGCCCGCAGGCCCGACTCGCGCAGCGGCCGCATCCCGTGACGACGGCAGGCGGCCCGCAATTCGTCGGTCGAGGCGCCCGACGTAATCAGGTCGCGGATGTCGTCGTTGACGATGAGCAGCTCGTAGATGCCCTGTGCGGCCCTTGAAGCCGGTGTTGTTGCAGCGGTCGCAGCCGCGGCCGTAGTAGAACTTCTTGCCCCTGCACGTCCTCCGGTCGCAGGTTCAGCTCCATCAGCATCTCGGCCGACGGCTCGAACTCCGTCCGGCAGTCCTCGCAGATCTTCCGCACCAGCCGCTGCGCCAGAATCGCCTCCAGCGTCGCCGTGATCAGGAACGGCTCCAGGCCCATGTCGCGCAGGCGGGTGATGGTGCTGGGGGCGTCGTTGGTGTGCAGCGTGCTGAAGACCATGTGGCCGGTCAGCGACGCCTGCACGGCGATTTGCGGCCGTTTCCAGATCGCGGATCTCGCCCACCAGGATCTTGTCGGGGTCCTGGCGCAGGATGGAGCGCAGGGCCGCGGCGAACGTCAGGCCGATCTCGTGGTTGATCGGCACCTGGATCGATGCCGTCGATGTCGTACTCGACCGGGTCTTCGGTGGTGATGATCTTGTCGCTGATGACGTTCAGCTCGTTGAGCGCCGAGTAGAGCGTGGTGGTCTTGCCGGAGCCGGTCGGGCCGGTGACGAGGATGATGCCGTTGGGCTTGCGCGATCAGCTCGCGGAAGCTGGCCAGCATGTCCGGTTCCATGCCGACCTTGTTCAGGTCGAGCGATGACGACGGAGCGGTCGAGCACGCGGATGACGACGCTCTCGCCGAACATGGTGGGCAGGACGCTGACGCGCATGTCGACGGGGTTGCCGCCGACGTTCAGCTCGATGCGGCCGTCCTGCGGCAGGCGCCGCTCGGCGATGTCGAGGTTGGACATGACCTTGATGCGGCTGGCGATGGCGATGGCCAGGTGGCGCGGCGGCGGCACCATTTCGTAGAGCACGCCGTCGCAGCGGTAGCGCATCTTGTACTCGTCCTCGAACGGCTCGAAATGGATGTCGCTGGCCTGGTCCTTGATGGCCAGCAGGAACACCATGTTGATCAGCTTGCGGACGGGGGCGGCGTCGGCCATCTCGGCGAGGCTGTCCAGGTCGATGCTGGTCTCGCCGCGGCGCTGGCCGAGGCTCTCGGTCGTTCTCCAGCTCCTGGATCACGTCCATGATGCTCTCTTCCTTGCCGGCGTAGAACTTGGCCTTGGCCTCCGCGATGGCCGCGGGGGTCGCCAGCAAGGCGATCACTTCGTTGATGACTGAGCAGGTTGCGCAGGTCGTCCACGGCCGTCAGGTTGGCCGGATCGCCGACGACGATGGTCAGGACCTTGTCCTTGAGCGTGAGGGGCAGGATTTTGTAGACGTCGGCCATCGTCTCGGGCACGAGCTGGATGACCTCCGGCCTGCGGCTTGACCTCCGCAAGGTTGGCGATCTTGAGGCCGTGCTGTTCGCGCGAGGGCTTGGAGCAGCTGGTCCTCGTTGATGAGGCCGCGGCTGACGGCCACCTGGCCGGTCGGCAGGCCGGTGCTCTTGGCCTCGTCGAGGATCTCCCAGAGCTGGTCGTCGTCGATGAAGCCGAGATCGATCAGCACCTGGCCGAGTCGCCGCTTGCCGCCGCGGCTGGAACCGTCGTCGCGCTGGCTCTTGGCGGCGGCCGACTTCTTGGCCGGGGGACCAGCCGGCTTCTTGGCGGCGGGGGCGCCGTTGCCGGACTTGGCCGACGGCGCCGGTTTACCGGCCGGCGGCTTCGCGGCGGGCTGTCCAGCCGCGGGCTTGGCCGGCGGTTGCGCCGGCGGCGGGCTTCACGCCCTGGGTCGGCGCCGGCTTGGGCGGAGGCGCCTTGCCCGGCGGGACCGACGGATTGGGCTTCTTGGCCGGGTTGGGATCGTTCGGCGTCGCCATGTGCGGATACTCGCTTGGGCGCTGTCGGAAATCCTCGGGGCCGCGACCGTAAGGGACCGGTCTTCCCCCGCTCCCTTACGGTCGCGGCTCGGATCCTCACCGCCGGACGGGCTTGCGGCGCGGGGCGTCGTCCTCATCGTCGTCATCGTCGTCCTCATCCTCGTCCTCATCCTCGTCCTCATCCTCGTCCGCGTACACGCCGCGCTCGGCCTGGGCGATCTTGGCCGCCAGGTCGGCCGGCTTGGACGCCCGCATCAGCACTTCTTCCTTGTCGCACAGGCCGTCGCTGCCACAGCTTGAACAGGCTCTCGTCGAGCAGGAACATGCCGTGCTTGCGGCCGGTCTGGATGCTGGAGTCGATGCGGTAGGTCTTGTTTTCGCGGATGAGGTTCTGGATGGCGGGCGTCATCACCATCATTTCGTAGGCGGCCACCAGCCCCTCCGGCTTCTTCGGCATCAGCGCCTGCGACAGCACGCCGATCATGGCCGTGGACAGCTGCGTGCGGATCTGGTCCTGCTGCTCCTTCGGAAACACGTCGATGATGCGGTTGATCGTGCTGGAGGCGCCGCTGGTGTGCAGCGTGCCGAAGACGATGTGGCCGGTTTCGGCCGCCTCGATGGCCGCGTGAATCGTCTCCAGGTCGCGCATTTCGCCGACGAGGATGATGTCGGGGTCCATACGCAGCGCCCGGCGGATGCCCTCCTTGAAGTCGGGCACGTCCACGCCGATCTCGCGCTGGTTGACCGTGCATTTCTTGTGCTTGTGGTAGTACTCGATCGGGTCTTCCAGCGTGATGATGTGGCGGTCGTAGTTCGTCGTTGATGAAGTTGATCATGCTGACGCCAGGCTGGTGGTCTTGCCGGAGCCGGTCGGGCCGGTGACGAGCAGCAGGCCGCGCGGCCGGGTGATGAGCCGCTTGATGGCGTCCGGCATGCCGATCTGCTCGAAACGTCAAAAACTGGCTCGGGATGCGCCGCATCACCATGCCGATGTTGCCGCGCTGCTTGAAGATGGCGACGCGGAAGCGGACGCCGTCGGTGAACTCGATGGCGAAGTCGGAACCGCCCTTCTCCTGCAACTCCTGCTGGCAGCGGTCGGGCGTGATGCTTTTCATCAGGCCGGTGGTGTCGTCCTGCTCCAGCACCTTGGTGTCGAGGCGGCGCATACGACCGTGGTGACGGATCACGGGCGGCTGCCCGACCGTGATGTGCAGGTCGCTGGCCTTGAGCTGGATGACCGTGGTCAGCAGCTTGTCAATGAGAACGCTGTTCGCTGGCACGTAGGCCGTCCTCGATGGTGCGACGTCGCCGAAGGCAAAACGAACGATCCGGCCGGTCGAGGGGCGCCGGCCCGCGAGAAACCTGAAACCGACTTGTCACCGATATCTTCTCGGCCGCGCGAAAACGCACGATGGGCAAGACTTCCTTATCCGCATTATCCCACTTCCAGGGCCCGGATCAATCGGCGAGCAAGAAAAATGCGCCAAGATTCCGGTGTGGGCGACGAATTACGGGAATCGGGGCGGCGGACGAGCGGTTGCCGGGTGCCATGCTTTCGCGGCCCCCGGCGACTCACCTGTCCTCAAGGAACCGACCCGGCCGCGAAAGCATGATGCGGTCGGCGACGGCATCATGCTTTCGCGGCCCCACGCAACTTTGGGGGATAGAAGCAGTCGCCCCAAGGCCGCGAAGGCATGGCACCCGATGAACCCGGCGCGCCTGGCTTCACAGCGACGACTCGTGATGGCACGTGCTGAGCACTTCTTCCAGCGTGGTCATGCCGATAAGTGCTTTGTGCAGGCCGTCTTCCAGCAATGTCCTCATGCCGAGGAGCCGGGCCTGGCGGCGGATGTTCTGGGACGGTTCGCGCTTGAACGTCATCTCGCGCATGGCGGCGGTCATGCGCAGCATCTCGAAGATGCCCTTGCGACCGCGGTAGCCGGTGTGGTTGCAGTGGGTGCAGCCGCGGCCGCGCATGAAGTTGGCGTTCTTGACCTGGTCCGGCGTCAGACCGGACGCCTTCAGTTCGGCGCTGGACGGCGCCTCGGGTTCCTTGCATTTGGGGCAGACCATGCGCACCAGTCGCTGGGCCATGATGGCCACGATGGACGAGGCGACCAGGAACGGTTGTACCCCAATATCAATCAGGCGTGTGATGGCGCTGGGCGCATCGTTCGTGTGCAGTGTACTGAAAACAAAGTGTCCAGTCAGAGACGCCTGGATGGCGATCTCAGCCGTTTCATGGTCGCGGATTTCGCCGACCAGGATGATGTTGGGCGCCTGACGCAGCATGGCCCGGATGATGCGGGCGAAGTCGAGTCCAATCTGGTGTTTCACCTCCACCTGATTCACGCCTGGCAGGTAGTACTCGACCGGATCCTCCGCCGTGATGATCTTGCGATCGGGCCGGTTCAGCTCGTTGAGGGCGGCGTAGAGCGTGGTCGTCTTGCCGGAGCCGGTCGGGCCGGTGACGAGGAAGATGCCGTTGGGCCGTTTGATGATCTGCTGGAAGCGCGCGAAGTCCTCGTCGCCGAAACCGAGGTCCTTGATGCTGACCTGGATGTTGCCGCGATCCAGGATGCGCATCACGCACGACTGGCCGTTGTTGGTCGGCAGGAAGGAGACGCGCAGGTCGTAGTGCTTGCCGTGGAGGTTCATCTTGATGCGCCCGTCCTGCGGCCGGCGCTTCTCGGCGATGTCGATCGACCCCATGATCTTGATGCGCGAGTTGATCGGCGCCAGAAGGCGGCGCGGCGGGCTGTCGCGCTCGACCAGAACGCCGTCGATGCGGTAGCGGATGCGCACCCGGTCCTGGAACGGCTCGATGTGGATGTCGCTGGCGCGGAGGACGACCGCTTCCTGAATGACGAGGTTGACGAGCTTGACGACGGGAGCGTCGCCCTCGTCGCCGCCGCCGGCCAGGTTGCCCGTGCCCTCCGTTTCGGTGAAGTCGATGGCGGTGTCGGTGAACTCGGCCAGCATGGAGTCCACCGACTCGGTTTCGGACTGGCCGTAGTGGCGGTTGATGGCCTCAATGATCTGCTCGCGCGGCGCCAGGACGGGTTGTATATCTTTGTTCAGGATGAACTGAAGTTTTTGCACCGTGTCGAAATCGCTGGGATCGCTCATGATGATCTTGAGCGCGCCGTTTTCCTGGGAGAGCGGCAGGACGACGTTTTCGCGGGCGACCGATTCCGGCACGAGTTCGACGACGGCGGCGGGGATGGTCACTTCCGTCAGATCGACGAACTGCATTCCGTGGAACTCGGCGAGGGCGCTCATGACCTGATCGGTGCTGGCGTAGCCGAGCTTGACGAGGGAGTCGGCCAGTTTGGCGCCGGTCTGCTGGGCGATGGAGCGGGCTTCTTCGAGCTGGTCGGGGCTGAGGACCTGGCGGCGCAGAAGGATGTCGGTGAATTCGCCGCGCGACTTGGCCATGATGCGGAGCCTCCGGGTTGGTTCAGGCGGGACACGACGTGATACGGCGCACCGGGATCGCGTCCGCGCATTTGGATTTGCGTCGGGGGCGAGGGACATCGGCAAACGACAACGGTTCAGTATGGCACGATGCTTGCGGGATGGGAAGGAAAAAACGGCGGGAATTGTGCAACGCCCGGTTAGCCGCGACGCGGAGCGGAGCGCTTCTCCCCGAGCGCTCCGCTCCGGGTCGCGGCTAACCGGGCGTTGGAATGGAGGTCATTTCGCCCCGACGCAATACAGCGCCTTGCTGGTGCGGATGTAGATGCGCCCGCCGGCGACGGCCGGCGACGCAATGGCGTCGCCGTCGAGGCTGTCGGCAGCCAGCTTCTCGAACTTGTCGGACGCGGAAATCACCGTACACAGGCCGGCGCGGTTAAGGAAATAGATGCGGCCGTCGGCGGCGATCGGCGACGCCTTGTACTCGCCCGGCAGCCGTTCCTTCCATTTCAGATCGCCGGTGTGGCCGTCGTAGCAGTAGGCGAAGCCGGCGTCCACGAGAGTGAACAGCAGGCCGTTGCTGTAAACCGGCGAGCAGCTGTCCGGCGTGTCCTTGTCGGTGGTCCAGACGACGGCCTTTTCGGGCAGCTCGCCGTCGCCTTCCGGCTTGACGGCGACCATCGGCCCCTTCTTGCCGCGCGTGGCGAAGACCAGGCCGTCGCCGACGGTCGGCCCGCCGACGCTGCGGCCGCCGACGAGGCCGGTCAAATACCAGAGCTGATGTCCGTTGTCCGGGTCGTAGGCGTCGAGCTGGTTGCCGCCCATCACGACCAGTTCCTTGCGTCCATTGGCGATCCGCAGGACCGGCGTGGTATAGGCGTCGCCCTCCTCGGCCTGGGATTTCGTCTTGCGCACCGTCCTCCATTGGCGCTCTCCGGTGTGCTTGTCGAGGGCCAGCAGGTAGCTCTCCGACCCGGCGCCCGGCACGTCGGAGAGGGAATCTTGGATGCAAGTGCAGATGACGGCGTCCTTGTAGAGAATGGGACTGTTGGCGTGGCCCCACCAGATAGTGTAGGGGCCGTAGTCGTCCTGCAAGTTGCGATGCCAGAGACGTTTGCCGGAGTAGTCGTAGGCGGCGATTTCGCCGTCGCCGAAGTGGGCCACGACCACGTCGCCGTCGGCGGCGGGCGTGGGGGTGGCGAGGTTTTGCAGCGGGTGGAACTTCTGGTGGCGCCGCTCGTCGTCGGTCTTCTTGTTGATGGGCGCCCGCGGCGTGTCGCCGCTGCCGACCTTCTGTTTCCAGTCCGGATGGCCGGTGACGGCGTCGAATTTCAGGAGATAAAGGTCGTCGCCTTCCTGGGTGGTGACAAAGACGGCGCCGGCGGCGACGGCGGGGGAGCTGGAGCCGGGGCCGTCGAGCGGCTGCTTCCAGAGGACGCCGGAATCTTCGGACCAGTGGAGCGGCAGTCCGGTTTCGCCGCTGACGCCGTCGCCGTTGGGACCGCGCCACTGCGGCCAGTCGGCGGCCGGGATCGGCACGGCGGCGAGGAGCGCGGACAGAACGGCGAAGGGGAACGAGGCAAGGCGGCTCATGCGGGATCTCCGCGGGTGGGTGTACGTGGGGAGCGGCCGGCGTGAGCCGGCTGATGGCTACGATAGCCGGGCGCAGGGCGTTTCACAAGAGAGCGCTCCCCTTCGGGTCGCGCTTAACCAACGTCCCGCTGGTAGTCGGGGCCGACCACGACGCTCAGGGCGCGCGGCACGGCCGTGAATGTGATCGGTTCCTCGCCCGTCAGCTCGCCGTCGATGCTGAACCACATTTCGGGCCGCGATTGGATCTGGACCCGCCGTGCCCGCCGGTGCGTGACGTGGTCGCTCTTCAGGTAGTCGCCGGTCATCAGCTGGGCGGCCACGGCCGTCAGGTCGAACAGCGGGCCGTAATGCACCACGATCACATCAAGGAGGCCATCCTCGGGGTCGGCGCACGATGCGACCTTCCAGCCGTGGGCGGCGTAGCGGCCGTTGGCCACGATCACGTTGACCGCCTCGACGTGTTCATCCGGGCCGTCGTCCAGCCGCAGCGTCGTCCGGTAGTCGGTCAGGTCGGGCAGCAGGGCGACCGCCCCGCGCAGGTAGGCCAGCGGACCCCATGTCGCCTTGATCTCATCCGTCAGCGCCTCCTGCAACCGGCCGCCGAAGCCGCCGCAGGCCGTATTGACGCCATAAAAGGTCCGCTTCGGCGTCTCCACGCGGAACAGGTCGATCGGCCGCACCGCTCCGCTGTCGAGCAATTCCAGCGCCCGCAGCGGGTCGTCGGGGATGGCCAGCGTCCGGCGGAGGTCGTTGCCGGTGCCGAGCGGCAGCACGGCCAGCCGCGCTCGGCCGAAGTCCGGCGCCAGGCCGTTGACGACGGCGTGAATCGTGCCGTCGCCGCCGGCCGCCACGATCCAGTCATAACCCTCGTCACGGGCGCGCGCCGCCTGCATTTGCGTGTCTTCCGGCGACTCCGGCGTCACCACGGTGACATCCGCGCGGGCTTTCAGCCGGTCGCGCAGGGCTTCCGCCGCGCCGGCCGCGCCGGCCTTGGGGTTGAACACCACGAACACGCGCATGAGAACACCGCCGGGCCGGATAGGGCGACCCGGTCAGGTTACGTCATGGACCGACGCCGTTCAACCGGGACAGGCGAGTCAGAACAGCCGCCGCTGGCCCGACCGCGAGACGGGCGGACGGAACTTGGTGCAGTCGCAGGGCGGCAGATCGCCGTCCAGCCCGTGCCGCCGGGCGAACAGGCGGAACAAATCGCCGATCTGGCGGGCCATCTCCCCCGTCCCGCGCATCCGTTCGCCGAAGGCCGCGCTGCTGAGTTTGCCCCCGCGGGCGTCTCGTATCCGCCCTTCCACTTTCTGGAAGGCGTCGGGCCGCTCCCTGCTCAGCCACTCCAGGAACACGGGGCCGACCGTCAGGGGCAGCCGCAGCAGCTGCCAATAGGCGCTCCGGGCGCCCGCCTCTTTCGCCGCCGCCAGGATGGCCGGCATCTCGCTGTCATTCAGGCCGGGAATCACCGGAGCGATCAGCACCATGACCGGCACGCCGGCTTCCGCCAGCGTCCGCATCGCCCGCAGCCGCGCCGCCGGCGTGCTGGTGCGCGGCTCCATCGAGCGGGCCAGGCCGGCGTCCAGCGTCGTCACGCTGAGGAGGACATGCACCAGATTGTCGGCCGCGAGATCACGGAGCAGGTCGAGGTCGCGCAGAATCAGGGCGTTCTTGGTGATGATCGTCAGCGGCTGGCGGGCTTCGACGGCGACCTCCAGGCAACGGCGCGTCAGACGGAAGCGTCCCTCGGCGGGCTGGTAGCAGTCGGTGACGCCAGACAGGGTGATCGGTTCTGGCCGCCAGCGGTCGCGGGCCAGGAAGTCGCGGAACAGCTCCGCGGCGTCCTCCTTGACGACGATTTTCGTCTCGAAGTCGAGGCCGGCGGAGAAGCCGAGGAATTCGTGCGTGGGACGGGCATAGCAGTAGGAACAGCCATGCTCGCAACCGCGGTAGGGGTTGAGGCTGTAGCGGAAGGGGATGTCGGGGCTGTGGTTCTCGCTGACGATGCTGCGGGAGCGATCCGGCAAGAACTCGGTGGCCGGGTTCCGCAAACGCTCCAGCGCCTCGGCGTCGCCTTCGAGTTGGTCGAAATCGGGTTCGTGAAGCGGCAGGACGAAGCGGTTCGGCGGGTTGACGTGCGATCCGCGGCCCTTGGGGGCAGGATCGTTCGGCATGGTGAGGCTCCCGGAAACCAGCCAGGGGCGGGTGGCTTGGCCCCGGCTTCCACCTCACGAGCATACCGCGGGCGGTCCCGACGTTTCAACCTCGGCCGGCGGTTTCGGAGCCGCGACCGTAAGGGTCTGTGAATTAATCGCACTCCGGGTGCGTAGAATGGTAACAGCTGAGTTGCAGCTGTTACCATTCTTGTTCGTTGGGTTGGCTCGCCATGTCTACCGCCGCGCCGTTGCCGCGCATCCGCTCCATTGACCGTAATCGCTGCTCCAGCGTTTCGCTGGAGCAGCAACTACCCGCCGACCATCCCGTCCGCGCCATCTGGGCTTTCGTCCAGTTGTTCGACTGGACGCCCTGGTATGGCCGCATTCGCGCCGTCGAGGGCCGGCCCGGTGCTCCCGCCGTCGCCCCGGAATTGCTCTTCGCCCTCTGGCTGTTCGCCACCACCGAAGGCGTCGCTTCCTGCCGCGAGCTGAACGAACGCTGCGGCCGGGACCTGCCCTATCAATGGCTGTGCGGCGGCGAACCCGTCAATTACTGGACCCTCAACGATTTCTACACCGCCCACGCCGCCGACCTCGACCGGCTGTTCGTCGAGCACATCGCCGCCTTGCGGGGCCAGGGATTGATCGCGTTGCGGCGAGTGACCCAGGACGGCCGCAAGGTCGTGGCCGACGCCGGCAAGGACACGTTCCATCGCCAGGGGACGCTGGAGCGGCACTGGGCCGAGGCCGAGCAGCACGTGGCCGCCGTCCAGGCGCAACGGGGCGCGACGGCGACGCGCAGCCGGTCGCAAGCGGCCCAGGAGCGGGCGGCGCACGAGCGGCTGCAACGCCTGCGGCGGGCGGCGGCCCAGGTGCGGCAACGGCAGGAGCAGCGTCGCGTCTCCAAGCGTTCGGACGCGGAAGCGGCCGAGGCACGGGCGTCGGAAAGCGATCCGGACGCGGCTCGGATGAAGATGCCTCACGGCGGCTTTCAGTTGGCCTACAACGTGCAGACGGTGACCGATACGGCCCACGGTCTGATCGTGGCGACGGCCGTCGTCCACCAGGGTTCGGACAATGGGCAATTGCGACCGATGATGGAGCAGGTGCATCGGGAGCAGGGGCAGCGGCCGCAGGCGGTGATCGCGGACGCCGGCTACAGCGACGCGGAGGACGTGGAGGTGCTGGAGACGGAGGGGGTGACGGTGTACATGCCGCCTCGCGACGAGCGTCGGGACCGGGCGGCGGGACGGGACCCGCATGCGCCGAAGCGACGGGACACGGCGGCGTTGGCGGCTTGGCGGTCCCGGATGGGGACGGAGGCGGCACGCTTGGTCTATCGCGACCGGGCGCCGGTGGCGGAGGGGGTTCATGCGCAGGCGGTGCAGCGGGGCTGGCGCCGGTGCCGCCTGCGCGGCTTGGCCAAGGTCGGCGGGGAGGCGCGTTGGCAGGCGTTGGCGCACAACGTGAAGCGTCTATTGGCGCTGGGTTGGCTTACGGTGGGGGGGAGGGTGGCGCGCGGCGGCGGTGTAACGGGGCGGGTGGGGCGACGGGTGCAGCCCGCTGCACCCGTCGCCCGGATCGCCGCCGACCAAGAACGAGCGTAGCCATCGCCCATCCAGAGCCTCAGCGGCAATTAATTCACAGACCCGTAAGGGAGCGGGTTCAGCCCAAACCGCTCCCTTACGGTCGGGGCTCCGATAACTCCCTTTCACGCTTCATCCCAGAAGATGGTATGACAGCGCCGGCACTGGCCGAGCCGGTAGGCTTGCGTCTTCCCACTTCGGAACTGGAAAGTGCATGTATCCAGCGTGGGCAGGGGCTGGCCGCACGAGCAGGTTCCCTGCTGCGGTTCCCTCCCGCCGAGCAGCGCCGCCCAAGACCCGGTCCCGAACAGGCTCGTCAGCGTCTCCCAGCGCCGCTGAAAGCGGCTCATGTGCCGCCAGCGCACGTCCTCGGGAGACTCCAGGCCGACTTCACGGCACGCACAGACCACGGTGTAGGGGGGAGCGTCGCATTCGACTTCCAGCGGTCCCAGACGGCTCGACATGGCTGCTTCTCCTTCCGGGCCGCGTGGCAGGCGAGCGGCCTCGATCGGGAAGAAAGCAAGAATCGTGCCAGGTCACGGGTCGAGAAAGGTTACGCCCCCTATGGAGGGCCAAAGTTGGCTTGCAGCCGATGTGACGACGATTGGGACGACAGGGACGCCCCGTTTCCGGGCCGATATCATGAGGGAGACGCCGGGCGCCGCGAGCCGCGGATAACCAGGATAACAAGGATCGAAACCCATGCACCCCTACGAGGCCATTCTCCGCATGTGCGCCGCGGCGTGGCCGAAGCCGTGGTACCCGCGCGCCTACGCCCAGTCGGCCGGCATCCGCCAGGATCAGCTCTATTACTATCTGGAAAATCTCTGGCTGGACGGCTTGGTTGAGAAGGCGGAGGGGTCGCCCGAGACCGGTCCCGGCCTGACGCTGACGGAGGCCGGCCGCGAGGTGCTGGAAGACCCCGCGGCGCTGCAACGGCTCAAGGAGGGCCGGGCCGTCAAGCCGGGCGACCAGGGCGGCGCCGTGCGCGAGGCGATCCGCCGGCGGACCCGGCCGATCGCCACCCTCGGGGTGATCGCCGTCAACGCCGCGGCGTTCCTCTACACTGTGTATCTGGCGTCGCGCCTGGGAATCGTGTCGGATTTCATCGGGCTGTCGCCGTTCGGCGGGGGCAACGGCAAGGTCACGGAGGTCGTCGCGCAGGCCGGCGGCGTGTATGGGTCCGGCTGGCTCAACGGCGAGTGGTGGCGGCTGCTCACTTCGTGCTTCATCCACATCGGCGCCATGCACATCCTCGCCAACATGTACGCGCTGTACCGCGTGGGTGGCGAAGTCGAGCGGATGTGGGGGTCCGTGCGCTATCTGGTCATCTACCTCTTCGCCGGTCTGGGCGGCAGCTGCCTGGCGCTGGGACTGGAGCCGCGCGTTGTCATGGCCGGCGCGTTGGGCGCCATTTGCGGCGTCCTGGGGGCGGAAGCGGTGTGGGTGCTGTGCAACGGCCGACACCTGCCGCGCTCGCTGGCCCGCGAGCTGCGCCGTAATCTACTGATTAACGGAGTGCTTATCACGTTTATCAGCCTGATGCCGGGCGTCAGCTGGCAGGGCCATCTCGGCGGCGCCGTGATCGGGGCGGTCGTGGCGCTGGTGATGCAGGTGCAGCGCTTCGGGCCGTCGCCGTGGCGATGGGGAATCCTGGCGGCGCTGATTCCGCTGCCGTGGCTGGGCTACGCCTTCATCCATTACGAACAGCAAACGAACCCGGAATGGAAGCAGGTCCGTCCGGGCCGGCTCGGCGGCGGAGACAACGCGGATGATCGGAAGTCGTTCGAGCAAACGTTCATCGCGCGAATCAACAAGGAGACGGAGACGGCGGACGACCTCGACCAGAACGAGGGCGGCGTCCTGCAAGAGGCGCCCGCCAAGCGCGCCGCCGCCGAAAAAGACCGTGCGCAGCGCGACTTCGACGAAGCGCGCGACGGCCTCAGCCGGCTCGCCGACGACCTTTCCCACGCCGGTCCCTACGAGGACGACACGGCCGAGAACGCCCGGCAGGTCGCCCTTGAGTTCGTGGAGGCCGCCCGCGATTTCACGGCCACGGCGGCCAAACGCCTGCGCGAGGGCGACGAATGGAAGCCGGAGGACGAGGCGAAGTACACGAAAATGGCGGAGCTGTCCAGGAATTGGCACAAGCTGCTGAAACAGAAATGAAAAACGACGGCCCCGCGGCGCGTGGTCCGTTCGCCGCGGGGCCGGGGAGACAAGGAGAACATCCTCACACTTCGACGGCCGCCGGCAGCCGTTCCAGCCATTTCCGCACGGCCTCGACGACCGGCTCCGGCGTGGAAGTGCCGGCCGTCACGCCGACCACCTCGCAGCCATCGAACCACTCCGGCCGCAGCTCCGAGGCGTTGCTGACGAGGTGCGCCGGCCGGCTGAGGCTCCGGGCCAGCTCCGCCAGCTTGCGGCTGTTGTTGCTGTCGGCGCCGCCGACCACGATCACCACGTCGCTGCCGTCGGCCAGCTCGCGCAGCGCCCGCTGACGGTCCTTGGTCGGCTGGCAGACCGTGTCGATGAAGCGCACGTCCGCGTCCGGGAATCGCGCCGAAGCGCCTCCACCAACTCCGTCACATGCTCCAGCGGCTGCGTCGTCTGCGCGACGACGCCCAATCGGGCGCCGCGGTCCCGCCGCAGCCGCTCGTCCAGCTGAGAAAGATCGCTTTCGTCGAGAATGATGGTGTATTCGTCCAGGTCGCCGACGAGGCCGCGGACTTCGACGTGCTTCGCCTGGCCGATGACGACAGGATGCCGTCCTTCTGCGACCAGCTTGCGCAACGCCAGGTGCGCCCGCGTCACCAGCGGACAGGTGGCGTCGTGGACCTCCAGCCCCTGTCCGCGCAGCGCGGTGCTTGACGCGGTCGGACGTGCCGTGGGCCGTCAGCAGCACCGCCGGCGTCCGCACCTCGCCGCCCAGCGGGACGCGCACGGCGCCGGCCGCGTCGATCCGCGCGACCACGTCGGGATTGTGGACGAGGTCGCCGAGGATGGTGAGCGGCGCCTGCCGCGTCAGTCCCAGCGCCAGGTCCACCGCGTCGCGCACCCCGAAACACATGCCGTAATGCTCGGCCATGCGGACTCGCATGTCTGCTCCTCCTCTCTCCGTGGAACCGTCCGTCCCTGTTCCCGATTAACTCCATCGAAGCACTTAGCCACAGAGATCACAGAGGACGCAGAGGACCAAAAGGAACATGTTGCGGTGTTTGCTCTGTGTCCTCTGTGATCTCTGTGGCTGGCTCTTTGGGCCAGGCTCACGCCGGCGTCTGACCGCGCCCCTCGCGCACGATCGCCTCCAGGCGGTCGAGATAGCGGGTGAACGCCTGCCGGCCGATGCGGGTGAGACGGCAGCCCGTCTGCGGCCGGCGGCCGACGAACTGCTTGTCGATGGCGACGTAGCCTTTTTCCTCCAATTTCTGGAGGTGCACGCTGAGATTGCCGTCGGTCATCTCCAGGGCGTCGCGCAGCTCGGTGAAGGTCAGGCGCTCGACGGCCGCCAGCGCCGAGACGATGGCCAGCCGGCCGCGCTCGTGCAGCACGGGGTCGAGTTCCTCGACGAGTCGCTTGAAGGCGTTCACGCCGTGCGGCCCTCGGCTTCGGTCAAGGAGCGATGCAGACGCAGGTGCGCCTCGCGCCGCTCCAGGATCAGGAGATAAACGCCGAGGACGACGTGCCCCAGGCCGAACACCAGCCCCATCATCGGCACGGCCGCGTCCGGCCCCAGCCACAGGGTCAGCGCCCCCAGCCCCAGGAAGGCGGCCCCCAGCCAGGGGATCGACCGCGGGGCGTAGGCCGACGTGGCCAGGGCGCCCTGGCCGTAGCACAGCATCCACACGCCGGGCAGCCACAGGTGCTTGCCCTGGTCCACGAAGTAGCCGGTCAGCGCCAGGGCCGCGAACATCGACGGCGCCAGGGCCAGCAGCACCGCCCGCGCCTGCCGCGACCAGATGCGCTCCCCGCGCTCCCGGCCGCGCATCGCCGTGCCCATCAGCGTGGCCAAAAGCGATCCGAGAAAGACCAGGCCCCAGACGACGCCGAAGTGGACGGGGTTGTGGACGTCGAGCCACCCGAACGCGAACGGCAGCGCCCCGACGCCGGCGAGGCAGCCGGCCGCGAGGCCCGCCCGCGCCGTCAGCAGCTGGTACTGGCAGGTGCGCTCCATCAGCGTCCGAATCACTTCCAGCGTGCGCGCCGCTTGCCGGGCGTCCATGAGCCGCCTCCCGTGCAAATTGGTTTGTGACGCAAAGTAATTTACCCGCGCTTTGCCCGCGGGTCAAGGCGAAGGCCTGCGGCGCGGTGGATCGGTGGATGGGTGCGGCCGCCAAACAGCGGCGGATTCCGAGACGGCTTGTGGGCTTGGGGGTGCCATGCTTTCGTGGCCCGCGGAGGCATCCTTTATCCACCGCGGCGTGCGGGCCGCGAAAGCATGTCAGGGTCCAGCGGGCCGCCCCGAAGGATACATGCTTTCGCGGCCCACAAGCCCCGGAACGGCCCCGGCAGTCCCGGAGGGCCGCGAAAGCATGGCACCCGCGCGGTGCTGGACTGGCTGCGGGTGGAATTCGCCGTAGAGAAACCGAGTTAGAAGTAGCAGGACGTGGCCGCCCTCGACTCGGGCGTGCTGGTGGACGAAGTGAAAAAGGCCCTCGGCAAGAAGAAACCGCTGAGCGTGGCCGACCTGAAACGGCTGCGGGAGGAACACGGCCGGAGCATCGTGCCGCTGCAAACGCTAGCCGCGGAGGCGCGGACCCTGGAACGGCAGGTCGCCGAACTGGCGAACGCGGCGTACGGGTTGACGGCGGAGGAAGTGGCGTTGATGTGGAAGACGGCGCCGCCGCGGATGCCAGGGGAAAACGCGACCCGCTAATAGGCAAACCTGCCTTGGACGATAGCGACCGCGCCAGCAAGCCACTGACCCACGGAGTTCATTTTCCTTTGAGATCGAGGATATAGCTTTCTACCGCCCTCTGGAAATCCTCGAAGCCGTAGTAGAGCAAGGGCTTCGTCTCCTCGTACTGGTATCGCCAGTCCTCGAAGGCCGCGTCGGCCGCGTCCAGAACTGGCCCGACCACGTGCTTCATATGCGGAATCCCTGCCTCTATCCGCTTCGCGTACTTGCTCTTTGCCACGAGCGCGTGGTAGGAAGCTTCGATGGCATTTCGGTGCTTCGAGTCGAGTTTGGCGAGAGCGCTTTCAATTCGTGGCAACGCGGAGGCGGCTTTCCATCCATCGCAAGGAGGCTCTTGAAGAACGCTTCGACGGCGAAGACCGAGTTCACGACGATGGGATGCAGCAAGTTTTCTCCGCGATGGTTTCCCTGCCACTCGATTAGAATCTCGGCGGCGCGGGAAAAGCTCCGGCCTACTGCAATCGCCTTCCGCGGATCGATCGGTTTTGCTGCCGTGACGACTCTTCCCTTGCAAGCAAAAGGGACGTTGTAGGTTTCCAAGGCCGTCAGACCGTCAGCGAGAAGCTCCCGCCTTTGCCGTCGAAGTGCAGAACGCCCGTCGCAAGCAAGTCGCGGCCGATGACGCCGTGAACCGCGTCGGTTGGGAGAAACGCGGCGGGGAGGACATCGACAGACGGCCAGTAAGCCAACTGTCCGCCAGCGTCGTCCAGCAGGGTGACGCTCAGATTGTACACGTCTCGGACGTGTGGCGTCGCTCCGGTAGCGGACGTGAAAAACCGCCACCGGTCGTGGGAAGCAACGCCGAGCGGCGCGATGGCCAGTATGTCGGCGAGGGTAACGAAAGAACCGGTGTCCAACACGGCGCAAATCGGATACGGGGCCGGCACGGGGAAGCCGACGCGCAGAGCGCCTGTCGTCGCGCCTCCGACACTCCGATGAGGACGCTGACCACGGCGCCGTCCGCGGTGATGGAGCCGGTCAACCTTGGCATCAGATGAATCCCCGCGGCACGAAGATCGGCTTTTCCTCCGCGACGATGTGGTGAACGAGGAACGGCTCCAGGTTGAAGCGGCGATAGCCTTCCTCCAACGCCTCGGCCCGAGTGTTCCACGCGCCGACGACCTGGGCGTCGTGAATTAGAACGTAGCGGCCCGCCTCCTTTTCCAGAAGCGCGGGGAGGTTGGCCTGGAAGGTCTCCCAATCACGATCGAGAACCATGACGCACCTACCGTTCGTTTGGGGCGCGGCGAAAAGCAGTCGATGGCAAGATAACCCGACGCGCTAGACGCCGACAAGGACAAAGTGCCATTCGCGTGCCGGTGCCCTCGACGCCGCAGGCCCGCGTCCTTGAGGTGCTGCCGGCGCCGATCCTCCGCGCCGTGTTGGCCCCGAGCGCCGGGATCAGGAGATCCTCCCCCACCAGGGCGGCTTCGCCGCAGCCAGCGGCGTCGCGGCTGTCGTCACGCCCTCTCACGGCTGCGGCGCCTGCGCCCTTGCGCCACGTCCCACAGCCGAAAACCGATGTCGGCGCCCACACGGTTGCTGTCCTTCCAATCGATCACGCCGCCGTCGTCCTTGCCGTCCGGGCCGACGGAATAAATCACGACGCCGTCGTCGAGCCGCCGGTAGCGCAGCGGCGCACCGTCATACGGGTCGGCGGGGACTTCCCGCAGCTGTGCCGGGATCAGGTCCGCCAGCGACGCCGGCCATCGGCCCTGCGCCCGGCGGTAGCGCTCGGCCGCAACGGCCGCCGCGGCGCTCCGCAACACGGCCTGGTTGCGAAGGGACGCCGCGACGATTTTCGGGCCGCTCACGATCAACCAGCGGACCTCCCATGGCGCGTTGCGCGAAGCCGCGTCCCACAGGGCGACCTGCGCCGTCTGTTGTTCGGTCGGGAGCCGAGCGATCTCGACGAGGCGCGTGGAGTGCCTCAGCAGCCAGGCGTGCGCCCGGCGGAGGCCCAGGGCGGTCGGCTTCTCGGGGCCGGCTTCCGGGAGCGGCATGTCGCCCGCCTCAATGGCCGTCATGGTCCAGTGGTCGCCGCCGCGCTCGCCCCGCGCCGAAATCAGCAGCATCGGATGGGCCGCCTCGTCTTCCAGCAGCTCCTGGGCGGCCGCCAGGTCCGGGTCGTCCGCTTCTCCCTGGGCTAGCGCCGCTCCAGGCTCCGCACGGCCATGGCCGTACAGGCCAGGCGAACCAGCTGGGAAATAACGACCGGCTCATCTCCCAACGAGCGGCCGGCGTTGATGGCGCCGCAGCTGGACGCCAGGGCTTGCTTCATGTCGCCGTCATGGGCCGCGAGCGCCGCATCCAGGGTGAGCAACGCGGCGACGGGGCGGCAATCCTGCGCGTGCTGCACCATGGTGCTCGACATATCGCGCCGCCAGACGACATCGTACCGACCCTGGCGCAACCCCTCCAACACGCGGGCCTCGGTCGAGCGCCGGACGCACCTTCTGCAATTCGGTGCGCAAGGTCGCAGCCTGCGCATCAGCAAGGCGCGTGGCGGGCGGCAGGTTGGGGATCGCGTCGAGGAGTTGCAGGACGGGCGGCGTGGGCCAGTCGGCGGGAAGCAGTCGCTTGACGGCCTGCGTCTTCAAGGCGGAGTTCGCACCGTCGGGGATTGGCTGCTTTTTCCGCGCGTCGTCGATTTGGTCCAGCCGCCAGCCCGGATCGCTGTGATCGAGTTCCGCGATGGCCTGCGGCAGGTCGTCGGCGGGCGGCTCGGCGGCGGGAGGCTCGGCGGCCGGGCGCGCCGACGCAGGCCCACCAACAGCAGCCCGACACCCAGCACCAGGACCGCCGCCGCCAGGACCAGCCAGGAGGCGTTGCGCCGAATGCGGCGCCCCAACCGTTCCGGCCAGCGCACCGGCCGGGCGCGAGTCGGCTTTCCTTCGAGGAAACGCCCCAGGTCGTCGGCCAGGTCGCGGGCGCTGTTATAACGATTTTTCGGGTCTTTTTGCAGGCATTTCAGGCAAATCGCTTCCAGGTCGCGCGGCGTCCTCGACTGGAACTGCCGCGGCGGCGCCGGATCGTTGGCGACCACGAGCCTCAGCGTGTCCATGTGCGACGCCGCCTTGAAGGGCGGGCGGCCGGTCAGGCACTCGTACAGGATCGCCCCCAGCGCATACAGGTCCGTCGCTGGACCGATCTGCTTCGATTTGCCGCGGGCCTGTTCGGGGGCCATGTAGCTCGGCGTACCGATCACGGCGCCGGTCTGCGTTCGACCCGCCTCGTCCATCTTCTTGGCCAGGCCGAAGTCGGCGACCTTGGGCGTGCCGTCGGCCGTCAGCAGCACGTTGGCCGGCTTGAGGTCGCGGTGGATCACCCTCTGCTCGTGGGCGGCATGGACCGCCCGCGCCAGCGTTTCCACCAGTCGGGCCGCCTCTTGCGGAGGCAAGGGAGCGCCGTTGAGCTTCTTATCCAGGGCGCCGCCGGGACAGAACTCCAGCGAGAAGAAGGGACGGCCCTCATGCTCGCCGACCTCGTGGACCTGCACGATGTTGGGATGCTGCAAGCCGCCGACGGCCTCCGCCTCGGCGCGGAAGCGCGCCAGGTCGTCGGGGCCGGCGTGGGCGCCGGACAGGATCATTTTCAGCGCGACGAGGCGATTGAATCCGACCTGGCGGGCCTTGTAGACGACGCCCATGCCGCCGCGGCCCAGCTCGCCGAGGATTTCATAGCCGGGAATTTGAACGACGGCCCCGCCCGTCGAGGTGGAGCGCTGCGCGCGGCCTCGAGGTCGTCCGGACGGGCGGCCAGCGTGCCCGTGTCGGCGCCGCTGACCGGAGGCGGGGCGGCTTGGGCCACGTCGGCGGTCGGGGAGGAGGAAACCGGGGGGTCTTCGGCGGTGGACATCAGCACGGTCCCATGGGGCGGTCGGAACGATCCGCCTCAACCGTACCTTCCCGCCGCGCCCCTCGCCAGAGGAAACCCGCCCAAATCAGTACACGAACTCCACCTTGGCCGCCAGGCCGTCCACGCCCAGGTCGCTGACGTTGTGGAGGTATTTCCCCTGCTGCACGTCATCGACGAAGCTCGGCGTATCGACCAGGCCGAACCAGTTGGTGATCTCGTAGCCGAGGCTCAGCCGCAGGTGCTCTCCCTGGTAGGAAACGCCGAAGGCCATTTCCGCCACCGGCGTGATCTTCCGAAAACTCTGATTGACGTTGGTCAGCGATGTGGCGCCGTTGTTGTTGAACTCGCTCACCGTGGCGTTGTAGTCGCCGGTCAGCAGCGACCCCGCGGCCCGGCCGTAGACGGTCCAGTGCTCGAACAGCGTCCAATCGACCTGCGCCCCGGCCCGCACGCCGCCGCCGTCGTACTTCAGGTGGTTGCTCACGAGGTCCCGGTTGGCGTCGCCGCCGTCGTAGAGGATGTTGAAGCTCTGGTCGATCTCCGCAAAGCGCAGGCCGCCGAACGGCCGCAACGACAGCGAATCGCCCAGCGCCACCCGACGACCGATCTCCAGATCGAAAACGTTGTACGAAAGAGTCGCCTCCGCCACGGCGTGGCCCACCAGCTCGACGGTCCCGGGGTGGGTTTGCGTGGCGAAGAGGAGGCCGCCGGCCGGCTGGTACAGGCCGCCGATCTGGTCGTCGTGCAGATAGGTGTAATAGAAGGCGACATCCGGCCCGTCATTGGGCAGGCCGTAGCCGGCGCCGACGCGGAAGGCGCTGCGCGTGTGCCACGGGTCGGACTGGATCGAGCCTTGCGGGTCGGGGTTGGTGCTGGGAGACACGATCGCGAAGTCCAGGTTGCTGCGATACGGTTTCAGATAAAGATACTCGATACTGGTGAAGAACGTGCCATAGGGGCGGCTGCACGTCGCCTCGGTCAGGGGGACGCCGGCGTCCACCGTCTCGACGGTCGGCGCGGGCGGCAGGGGCGGCAGGCCGGGCAGCTCCATCGGCGCGTCCGCTTTCACTGGCTCGACCGCGGCCGACGGCATGAGGGCCGGGGGCGGCGCGGGCGGCGGTGGCTGTGCCGGCGCGACGACGGCTGGGGGCGCAATCTCAAGGGACGGCGCGGGCGGCGGAGCAACCGGGGCGGGGGGCGGCGCCAGCGGCGCCGGTTCGACCGCGGCCGGGGGCGCAAATTCCGGGAGCGGCGTGGGCGCCGGGGCCGGCGGCGGAGCGACCGGGGCCGGCGGCGTCTTCTCTGGAGGCGCGGGCGGCGGAGGCGGCGGCGCCAGGGGCGGGGCGACGACGGGCGGCAGCGGCGCGCTCTCCTGAGGCGGCGGAGGCGGCGGCGCGGGGGCCGGCGCGGCCACGGTCGGCGGCGCGCTTTCCGGCGGCGTCGCGACCGGCTCCGGCGGCGGCGGCTCCTGGGGCGGCAGTCCCGGAACAGGCGGCATGACCGCGGCCGGCGGCACCGGCGGGAAGTCGCCGCCTGGTGATGGAGGCGTCGCATCCCCGGCCAGGGCGAACGCGGCGCCCCAGCCGACCAGGGCGATCGCCGCACAGAATCGCCGGAATGTCCTGCTCATCGTCCTTCCCCCTGGCGCGTGGGCGCGGTCCCGCTCTCGGGACGGCCGGTACAAACTACGGTCCTGGATGCGCGGGGAGATACCAGGGTCGGCGTTTGTCCGCAAGAGGAATTTGCTGGCGCGGCGCGAGACGCGAGACGGCGACCAAACCATGCATCGCGTCAACGGGATCAGGCGTCACGACCCCGCCCCTGGCGGGCCGTAGCGCTTCTTGACCAGCTCGCGCAACGACTCGGCGAACTGCGGGAAGTCCTTCAGCGCCCGATCGAAATCCGCCTTGTGCAGCACGAACAGGTCGCATGTCGTGGCCGCGCGGACGGAGGCGGAGCGCGGCTGCGCCAGCAGCAGGCTGATCTCGCCGAAGAACTCGCCGTCGGTCAGGGTGCGCAGCACCTTCCCCGCGGCGTCGTGGGCCTCGGCCTGGCCGCGGGATATGAAATACATTTCCTCGCCCATTTCTCCTTGCCGGATGATGGTCTCGCCGGCCTCGTAGACCACCGGGTTGAGCATCATGGCCAGGTTGTGGAGCAGGACGGGGCCGCCGCCCTTCAGGAGCGGCACCCGCTCCAGGATGTCGCGGTTGACGATCTCCATCCAGGCCCGGCCGTCGCGGCCCATGAGGTCGTAGGCCGCCTTCGGACCCCACGATCCCGCCGGGTAGTTGGGGAAGTCGTGCGGCGGCGTGGCGGCCCAGGCGTCGAGGAGCGGCTGCGCGACCCGCCAGGCCGCCTCCACGAGGTCGGTGCGGGAGAAGAGCGTCGCGTCGCCGATCATGCAGTTGTAGATCAGCACTTCGTAGCCGGTGCCGCGCGACGCCTCGAAGGCCTCCCGGTAGTCGAAGCGCATGTTGACCTTTTGCAGGAACATGGCCGGCCCCGGCGTCTTGGAGTGGAAGCGCAGCTCGATGCCCTGGTCGGGCTGGATGTGGAACATCAGCCGGTTGGCCTCCAGGCTGGCTTCGGCCGGCGTGTCCCGGAACATCACTTCCGGCGCCTTCTTGAACTGGACGACGATCTCCGTGCCGCGCTTCCACAGGGCCTTGCCCGAGCGCAGGTAGACCGGCACCCCCTCCCAGCGCCAGTTGTCGATGTGGAGCTTGAGGGCCGCGAACGTCTCCGTCCAGGACTGCGGGTTGACGTCCGGCTCCTGGCGGTAGCCGACGGCGGCCGTGCCGTCGGCCTTCTTGCCGGGGCCGTACTGGCCGCGGACGGCGTGCAGCGCGACCTCCTTCGGCGTCATGACGCGAACCGCTTCGAGGAGCTTCGACTTCTCGTTGCGGACGGCGTCCGGCTTGAACGACGCCGGCGGCTCCATGCAGAGGTAGGCCAGCATCTGGAACATGTGGTTCTGGATCATGTCGCGCAGGACGCCGTTCTGGTCGAAGTACTTGCCACGGCCCTCGACGCCGACCGTCTCGTCCACGGTGAACTGGATGTGGTCCACGTGGTTCTTGTTCCAGAGCGGCTCGAAGATGCCGTTGGAGAAGCGGAAGGCGAGCAGGTTCTGCACCGTCTCTTTGCCGAGGTAATGGTCGATCCGGTAAATCTGCGATTCGCGCCAGTGGGCCAGCAGCGTGCGGTTCAGCTCGATGGCCGAGGGCAGGTCGTGGCCGAAGGGCTTTTCGACGATGATGCGGTTCCACCCCTTCTCGCGCTTCTTGAACCCTGCCTTGTCGATGTGTTCGGAGATCATGCCGAAGATGGAGGGCGGCACGGCCATGTAGAAGAGGACGTTGCCCTCGGCCTGCTGCTCGGCGTCGAGCTGTTTCACGACTTCAGCCAGGCGGAGGTATGAATCCTGGTCGCCGAAGTTGCCCGGCGTGTAGTGGAGTCGGGAAACGAGGTCGGCCCAGACGTCGCTCGTCGAACGTCTTGCGGGTGTTGAACTTCTTGATGTCGTCGGTCATGCGGGCGCGGAACTGCTCGGTGGTGAGCGGGTCGAGCGCGGTGCCGACGATGGCGAACTGCTTGGGCAAGAGGCCGTCGCAGGCCAGGTTGAAGAAGGCCGGCATAAGGAGCCGCTTGGTGAGGTCGCCGGAGGCGCCGAAGATGACGAGGATACAGGGCGACGCGGGGGAGGTCGTCCCCTTCGACGGCTCGCCGACGGTGCGCTGGACTTTGGTTTCATCGGACATGGTGTGGGTCCCTGTCGAACCGTTGTTTCAGGGCCGTACAGCCGCCGATGGCGGTCGGTCGCTGGATCGTGTGACGGCCGTGGAGGATTACGGCGTCATTGTCCCGATTCGGCAGTCGATTGCAAGGGCCGGCGCGCACCCCATGCCCGTCGCCGGGAACGCCGTCGTGTTCGGCCGGGGGAATAAGGCGTCAGGATGCGTTGACAGGTGCGCCTGGCATGGGACAATACCTCCACAGACGCCGCAGAAGCGGAGCGGCAGGCAGAATTGCCGTCGGGTAGGCCGCCATCCTCTCTCAATTCCCCTTCATCGCGCCGCTGGCGTCGCTGCCGTGACGAGTGGAAGCAGGCGCGTGCGGCGCGAGGGTTATAATGGGACGTTGACGCCCGGGAGGACCCACCCATGACTCCGGTTCCCGCCACTCCGGCCGTGGAGAGCGTCGAGCAGCAGGTGGCCCGCCTGCTGGAACGCTGGCGCGACGAGACGGCATATCTGTCGGACAGCGACCGAATGACGACCCACCCGGCGTATCAGGCGCTGATCGCGCTGGGGCTGGCGGCGCTGCCGTCCCTGTTCCGATACCTGGAACAAACGAAAGACGGCCACCTGACGACGGCGCTGACGGCCATCACCGGCGCCCACCCGCTCCGTCCCGAAGAGGCTGGGAGGATGGACAAGATCGCGGAACGCTGGCTCCGCTGGGCCGAGGACCACGGCTACCGATGGCACAACTCGAAGTGATTTTCCCCGGCCTGCGAACCGCCTCGTACCGCGTCACCAGTGCGGCGACGGAGAAGTACAACTGCATCGCCTGGGCGGCGGGCGACACGGAGCGATGGTGGTGGCCCGCCCAGGCCACCGCCATCTTCTGGCCGACCGGCGTGCCGCGCGAGCAAACGCGGGAAGCCTTTCTCGCCGCCTTCACTTCGCTTGGCTACGCGGTTTGCGACGTTGAGGGTCCGGAAGAGGGCGGCGAGAAAATCGCCCTGTTCGCTGACGCGGACGGCCTGCCGACCCACGCGGCCCGACAACTGCCGAGCGGCCGATGGACCAGCAAGCTCGGCCGATCGGAAGACATCGAACACGATTTGCACGACCTGGAAGGGGTGATTTACGGCGCCGTCCTGCTCATCATGAAACGGGGGGTCGGGCCGCGCGTCAGCCCATGACGGCCTCCAGCTTCCGCATCCGCGCCATCACGTCGGGCGCCGCCTTCTTGCCGGGGGACAGTTTTTTCATCCTCGCCGTCGCGTCCTCGCGGGAGTAGATGCCCTGCATGCCGAACGGCAGAACGTTCAGGAAGTGGCTGTACCACTCGACCGCCTCGCCCGTCTTGCCGAGCTTGGCCAGGCAGCCGGCGACTCGAAAGATGCAGTCCAGCACCAGGCCGCGGGTCCAATCGGCCCCTTCCCAGCACTCGTTGGCGTCCTCGTCCGGTTGCGTCAGCTCTTCGACGCCGCGCCGGATGAGTTGCAAATAGACCTTCACCGCGTCCCTCGTCCGGCCCAGCATTTCCACGGCCCCGGCGTAGCTCCACAGCGCCAGCGGACAGTCGGGAACGATCGCCAGCGCCTTCTCGGCCGCGTCCAGGGCGGCTTGGTAGTCCCGCCGTTCGTACTTCGCGCCGGACAGTCGGGACCAGAGCCAGTGATCGTCCGGCTCCTTGGCGAGCTGTTTCGTGACGATCTTTTCGGCGGACTCCCACTCGCCGGCCGCGAGCAGGGATTCGATGCGCGTTTCGATGCGATTGCTGGCCATTGTCGCCTCCCCTACCGTTTGTACGGCCGGCGCTTGTCGCCCTTCTCGCCTCCTTTCGATCCTTCTTCTTGCGCCGCGCCCCCTTCTGGTGCTTTCCCCGCGTGGAGGGGCGCATGTGGCTGATGTGTTCTTCCGCCACGGGGCGATTCTCCGGCGCCTCGACTGCTTGCGTCTCGGGGTCATTCTACCACTCGCGCGCCTGTCGTCAGCGGGCCAACCCCGACTTCTGATCCGTGGGCGTGCGCGGCTGGCCGACGGTGCAGGTCAGGAAGTAGGGATACTCCATCTCGCGGATGCGGTAGCGGCTGCGGGGCATAAGGACGGTTATAGGAGGAAACGGAGTTTCGAGCGCGGGTGCTATCCGGTGAGGGCCTGGGACCGGGAGTGGCGGCCTGGAACCGCGCGAAACGGGAGTTTCGCGGACGGCGTTCCCGAACCGGAGTTCGGGAACGAGGGAAAAATCGCAAATATCTCTTGACAGCGCCCCTCCGCGGTGGTAAATTACGCCTCTCACATCCTATCAGGCGACGGCGCAGGGGCGCGAAAGGGAAGGAAGCCGGGCAAAGAGCAGATTATTCCGCCTAGCCACGATCCGAGAAGAAACTGTCGTTTCCTGCTTGCCATAGTGCTTGGGCGCTCTGGACTCGCACCGTCGGCCGCCGGTAGGATGCCTCTCGAGGAATGCATCATGAACACCAAGTGGGCGGTCCCTGTTGCGATCATCGTCGCAACCGCTTTCGGCCTGTTCGGGACGCCTGAGAAGGCGGCGGCGGCTGCGTCTGGCATAACCTCAAACAACCCCGTCGTCACAAAGGTGATGGTTGGCGGGGTGGTCATGTACAGCATCGTGCAAACCGGCACGGTCACGCTCGGCCCAAACGACACATTCGTGGGGATTACTGTAGTGTTTTATGATCCCAATAACGCGCCCCAGACCCCGGCCGTTGCTTGCCCCATTCCGACGGCAGGGGGGCCAGCCGTCAACTGGACCGCGACATTCAACTATACCACGACTCTGGGCAACTGGACCGCAACTGCGTCCGAATCGGTAACGAAGCCTGGCAACATGATGACTAAAGTAAATGCATTACCCCTGCAGTTCACTGTGCCTTAATATCCGGCTCTCCGTAAGGCGGCCACTCGGACGCATGGACGCCAGTATCGCCCAACCTGCAGAGTCCGGCATTGGGAATGTCGCTCCCCTCTCCCCGGTACTCCGGGGAGAGGGGTTGGTATGTGGCTCAGGCGGTCCCCGGGTTCACGAGCACGTTCCCGTAGGGATACAAGTTGGCCATAAGGTTATAGGGATTTTTGGTCGTGGGTGTGAAGATCGGGCTGAATGCAGTCCCAAAAAGCGACCGCCTGGGTGCGGCCCAATGCCCGCGGACAACCTTCATCCAAAGGAGAAGAAAGATGAGGTTCATCTCTCAAACGGCTCGCAAAGGCTTCACGCTGATCGAGCTATTGGTGGTCATCGCCATCATCGCCGTGCTGATCGGCCTGCTGCTCCCGGCCGTCCAAAAGGTGCGCGAGGCCGCGGCGCGAATACAGAGCTGCAACAACCTTCACCAGATAATGCTCGCCACGCACAACTTCGCCGATACGAACAATCAGTTCCTACCGTGCGTTACCGGAATCAATTATAACAGCCACGCTGTGGACGATGGCCTTTTTATCTCGCTGATGCCCTATGTCGAGCAAGGGGCCGTTTATGCCTCGTACAGGAACGCGTTCCCTGGCGGCGGAGGCGGCAGCGATTTTTTGTATAAGCTGCTGCTGAGTCCCGCCGATCCTACGACGTTCCACGGCCAGGGGAAGGGCTTGTCTAGCTACGCCGCCAACGCGGTGACGTTCGCCCCGTGGGCGAAGATAGACCGAGTGCCCGACGGCGTGTCCAATACCATCGCATACGCCGAACACTATTCCTTTAACTGCAGCGGAAGCGAATACACGTGGTGCCAAGGATTCCCCCCCTCAATCACGGTTCCTCTACCCGCCACTCCTTCCTTTGCAAACGTTTGGCGCCGAGCAACCTTCGCCGACCAGGCCGTAGGGGACGTGTACCCGATCACGAGCGGCAACCCTTCCGTCAGTACCGGGTCCGTCGCGGGGTTGACTTTCCAGGTCCAGCCTGCTTTCGCCCAGTGTGATCCGCGCTTGGCGCAGACTCCGTATAGCGGCGGGATGCCCGTGGCCCTCCTGGACGGCAGCGTCCGTACGCTGTCAGTAGGCATGTCGCCGGCTACCTACTGGGGTGCCGTAACGCCGGCCGGTGGCGAAGTCTTAGGCAATGATTGGTAGCGGGGCGCTCCTCTTGTCTGCTGGTTCCAACGCTCTGCGTGGGGACCCAGCCGCGACGCTCTGCGTCGCGTCCCATTCGCCGACCGGACGGGACGCGGAGCGTCCCGACGTGGTTCCCACGCGGGTCGTGGGAACCAGGAGAACTTCGGCGCCCACGCAGAGCGTGGGTGCCGGGTTCAATCGCTCAGCCGATTCGCCTCCCCTCGCGGACCCGCGACAGCTGCCGTTTCGCCGCTTCCATCACCTTCTCCGGCGTGAAGCCGAACTTCTTCTGCAGCTCCTTCAGCGGCGCCGACGCCCCGAACGTCTGCATCCCGATGCACTCGCCGGTCAGGCCGGTGTAGCGCGTCCAGCCGAACGTCGAAGCCTGCTCCACGGCCACCCGCGCCATCACGGTCGGCGGCAGGACGCTGTCGCGGTACTCGGCCGGTTGATGGTCGAACAGCTCCCACGACGGCATGGACACCACCCGCGCCTTGATCCCTTCCTTCTTCAGCTGTTCGTAGGCGCCGACGCAGAGCGACACCTCGCTGCCGGTCGCCATCAGCAGCACCTCCGGCGTCCCGTCCGAGTCGGCCAGCACGTAGCCGCCCTTGGCCACGCCGGACGCGGCGGCGTACTTGGTCCGGTCCACCGTCGGCATCGCCTGCCGCGACAGGACCAGCACGGCCGGCTCGTGGTGCAGCTGCATGACGACCTTCCACGCCTCGACCACCTCGTTGGCGTCGGCCGGGCGCAGCGTGATGAGGCCCGGAATGGCCCGCAGGGCGGCCAGCTGCTCGACCGGCTGGTGCGTCGGCCCGTCCTCGCCGACGCCGATCGAGTCGTGCGTGAAGATCCAGATGACGGGGATCTCCATGATCGCCGCCAGGCGGATCGCCGGCTTCGAGTAGTCGCTGAAGATCAGGAAGCCCGAGCCGTAGGGGCGGACCTTGACCAGCGACATGCCGTTGAGGATCGCCCCCATCGCATGTTCACGGATGCCGAAGTGCAGGTTGCGACCGCCGTGGTCCGTCGGGCCGAAGTCGCCGGCCTCGGGGAAGGTGAGGCGCGTCTTGGTGGAAGGGGCCAGGTCGGCCGAGCCGCCGATCAGCCAGGGGACGTTCCGGGCCAGCACGTTCAGCACCTTGCCGGAAACGTCGCGGCCGGCCGCGCCCTTGGCGTCGGCGGGATACTGCGGCAGGTCCTTGTCCCAGCCGGCGGGCAGCTGGCGGTGCTGCATCCGGTACAGCTCGTCGGCCAGGTCGGGGTACTTGGCCTTGTAGGCCTTGATCTTGTCGAACCAGGCCTTGCTCAGTTCCCGGCCGCGCTTGCCGATGCCTTCCTTGAAGTGCTGCGGGACTTCCGGCGGCACGAGGAACTTGGCGTCCTCCGGCCAGCCGAAGTTCCGCTTGGCGCCCTTGATCTCCTCCTCGCCGAGCGGCTCGCCGTGGGCGCCGCTCGTGTCCTGCTTGCTCGGCGCCCCGAAAGCGATGTGGCTGTCCACGATGATGAGCGTCGGCCGGCCCGGCGTCTTCTGGAAGGTGCGGAAGGCGCGCGAGAGCATGTCCTGATCGTTGGCGTCGCCGACGCGGGTGACGTTCCAGCCGTAGCCGATGAAGCGCGTCGCCACGTCCTCGCTGAAGGAGAGGGCGGTGTTGCCCTCAATGGTGATGCGGTTGTTGTCGTAGATCCAGCAGAGGTTCGACAGCTGGAGGTGTCCGGCCAGCGAGGCCGCCTCGCCGGAAATGCCCTCCATCATGCAGCCGTCGCCGCAGATGGCGTACACGTCGAAGTCGAACAGCTCGAAGTCCGGCCGGTTGTAGCGGCGCGCCATCCACTGGCCGGCGAGGGCCATGCCGACGCTGGTGGCGACGCCCTGGCCGAGCGGCCCCGTGGTCGTCTCGACGCCGGAGGTCCAGCGGTATTCGGGATGGCCGGGGCACTTGCTGTCGAGCTGGCGGAAACGCTTCACGTCCTCCAGGGGGACCGAGACGTCGCCCAGCGACTCGTACTCCTTGCTGACCGCCTTCACGCCGGTCAGGTGCAGCAGGGAGTAGAGCAGCATGGAGGCGTGGCCGACCGACAGGACGAAGCGATCGCGGTTGGGCCAGATGGGGTCTTCGGGGTCGAAGCGGAGGAAGTTCTGCCACAGGCAGTAGGCGACGGGGGCCAGCGCCATGGGCGTGCCCGGGTGCCCCGAGTTGGCCGCCTGCACGGCGTCCATTGCGAGGGTGCGGATCGTGTTGATGCACTTCTGGTCGATTCCCTGCGGCTCGTTCATGGGGCCTCCGGGTGCTGGTCCGGCCGGGTGCGGCCGGATTGTGTACTACTTTCCAGGTCCTGGGAGAGCGTTATCGAAATCCTTGAGGAACAGGGCGGGCCGGTATCCCTCCGGCCAGCCGAACTCGCGCGGCCGGGCCAGCTTCCGGGAGAGGTCGTTCAACAACTTTTCGGAGCTGTCATCGCCCTGAGCCTGGCTCAGGGCGGCGGCGGCCAGGTAAAGCTGTTCCGCCGTCTCCCAGTCGGGCGCGGGACCGCCCGGCGGCGGCCTGAGAGAGGCGAGCGTCTTGCCGACCTCGTCCGGGCTGACCGGATGCAGTTTCTCGGCAAGCGCGTGCGCCTGGTCGCGCAGCTTCTTCCGGTCCTCCTTCAGGGGCGTCGCCATCGCCGCGGCCATGCCGTCGAAGTCGCCGGCAAGGGACGGGTCGAGCCGGCGGGGCATGGCGGCGTACCACCCACCCCACGGAAGCGACCCCGGCGATCGGCCCTCGTAGCCGCGATCCTGTCGCCAGCTCGGGGCTTCCAAGTCGTGATGGCAGGCGGAGCAGTCGTACTCCGCGAACTCCGGCCACGGCCGCTTCTCGTCGCCGGCTCGGTCGGCGAGCAGCCGCAGGGCCGCTTGCGCCGAAACGACCTGGCCGACGGCCCAGACGTGCGCCTCGAAATCGGCGGGCCGCTTCTTCGCCGCTTCGTCCCAGTGCGGCGGAAGGTTGGCCCGGAACGCCCCGAACTCGAACGCCAGCCGCGGATGCCCCGCCGCGATCATGTCATGGTTCATGTCGCGCAGCGGCAGCCCCTTGGCCGGATCCGCGGGGGCGCCGATGTGGCAGCCCACGCACGTCTCGGCCAGCGCCGCCTGATCTCCCACCGGCGCCATCCCGTAAGTCGCTTTGATTTCGGGGGTGTAGTGCTTCCATTCCTGGCTCGTGTGCAACGGCAGCCAGCGCTCGGCCCCGCCGTGGCAGGCTTCGCAGCCGACGCCCTGCTGCTGTTCCTCCTTGAGCAGGGCCGAACCGCCGGCCGCGGCGTGAGGGTTGGTGTGGCAGGCCAGGCAGGCCGGTTCCGTTGAGGCGGTGTGTCCCTCCCCAAACACCTTGCGGGCGATGTCGCCGCCCTGCTTTCCCAGGAGGGCCTCATACGCCTGGGCGTGCTTGTCCCGCCCCAGCCAGAGGGAGAATTCGTTCTGACGGACGGCTTCCGGTCCCGGCCCAATGCGGCCGTGGCAGCCCCGCGCCGAGCAGCCGGCCGTCCCCGCGAGAGGGGCCGCGTCCACGGCCGTCGCGCCGGCCGGCGCCGACGGCGGGGCGGGAGGCGCCGCGACGGGATTGGCCCGCAACGCCATCCAGATTCCCGGCGCGGCGAGGGCCGCAACCGACGCAAGCAACAAGGACCATTGCCGAGTACACATGGAGACTTGGCTCCGTACCACCGTTCGCGGGAGCGCTCAATACATAACCGGCCCGGCGTCGCATTGCAACGATCTTGCTGAAAAAATCATCATATCGGCGTCCCGCATCGTTGACAGGCCGGCGGACGGGTGTTAGAACAAGCCCGTTCCCGGCTGACCCTGGCGCCTGGACTTTCTCGGCGAGCGGCCGGCGTGAGCCGGCTGATTGCAGCTTCATCAGCCGGCTTACGCCGGCCGCTCGCCTTGGTGTTCGGGAAGAGAACTTCGCCGTGCTGCTGTTCGACCGCAATAGCTGGCCGCCGCACCGTCCCTGGCTGGTTTTCGTTCTGCTCGCCGTGGTGGCAGCGACCGTCGGCTACTTCGGGTTCGCGTACACCAGCAACCCGCCGGCCTGGCCGGGCGGCAGCAGCCTCCCCGGCCTGATCTTCGGCGTCCTCGGCGGACTCATCATCCTGTTCGAGCTGCTGCTGTGGTTCCGCAAGAAAGTCCGCGTCTGGCGCATCGGCCGGGCGCAGACGTGGCTGCGCGCCGACATCTGGCTGGGCCTCCTGTGCGGGCCGCTGCTGATCTACCATAGCGGCTTCCGCATGGGCGGGGCGCTCAGCACCGTGCTGATGGTCCTGCTGCTGATCGTTCTGGCCAGCGGCGTTTGGGGGCTGCTGCTCCAGAACCTGCTGCCCACGCGCATCCTCGAACAGATCCCGGCCGAGACGATCTATTCCCAGATCGACCAGTTGGCCGCCCAGCTCGCCGCCGAGGCCCGCGAACTCGTCCGCGCCACGTGCGGCCCGATCGCCGGCGAGGCGGAGTCGAACGGGGCCGAGGAAGCGGCGGCGACTCCTTTCCTGGTCGTCGGCGCCGTCCGCTCCGTGGGCCGCGTTCAGGGCAAGGTTTTGGAGACGCGCGTCGCCCCAACGGCGGTGCCCGGCGCCGACGCCCTGTGGGCCTTCTACCAGGAAACCATCGACCCGTTCCTGCGCGGCAAAGCGCGGGGCGGCTCGCCGCTCCGTCTGCGCGAGCGGGCGACGCGGTTTTTCGCCGAGCTGAAAACGCGCCTGCCGCCGGCGGCGCACCCCGCCGCGGACACGCTGGCGGCCATGTGTGAGGAGCGCCGGCAGTGGGACCGGCAGGCCCGCATCCACTTCTGGCTGCACAACTGGCTCTGGGTCCACTTCCCACTGTCGGTCGCCCTGGTCGTGCTGATGTTCGTCCATATTTGGGCGGCCCTCAGGTACTGGTAGTCAGGAGTCGGGAGTCAGGAATCAGGAGTCAGGAATCAGGAATCAGAAGTCGGCAATTGAGCTAACCAAAGGATCGCCGCAAGGACGTTGGAGTCTCCCGCCGTTTTCTTGATTCCTGACTCCTGACTCCTGACTTCTGGCGTAGCGAACGAGGATGACATGCCCCCTCCCCAAACCGGACGGCAGCGAGCGGCCCGTATTCCTCTCGACTACTACAAGCACCCGACGCGCCTCGACTGGGGGCGGGGTTGGTGGGCGCTGGGCCTCGCCGCGCTGGTCGCCCTGGGCTGGTGGGCCACCGGCTGGCTGTGGGCCGGTCAGGGCCAGGCCTACTACTCGCGCGGCCCCGTGGCGGCCGTCCACGCCTCGTGGGACTCCGACTGCACGGCCTGCCACACGCCTTTCACGCCGGTTGGCGGAGAGGCGTGGGCCAAGCGCTTCGTCACGGACGCCCATGCCATGAACCAGAAATGCGAGGCGTGCCACACGGGGCCGCCACACCACGCCAGCGCGACCCCGGACCTGGCCTGCGCCTCGTGCCACCACGACCACCGCGGCCGCGACGCCTCCCTGGTGCGGACGGCGGACGGCGACTGCACCCAGTGCCACGGCGACATGAAGGACCACATGACTCCGGGATCGCCGAAGCTGCAGGACACGGTGACGGCCTTCGCCTCCCACCCGGCGTTCCAGGCGGTTCAGGAGCCGATGCACCTGAAATTCAACCACGCCCGGCACCTGGCGCTCGGCATGGCGAGCGCGGAGAGCGACCCGAAATTCAAGCTCACCGACATGGACCAGAAGGACCGCAAACGCTACGAGAAGTCCGTGGGGAAGGACGGGCTGATTCAGCTCCAGTGCGCCGCCTGTCACCAGCTGGACAGCAGCGGCTTCGGAATCAAGCGCGAGCAGCTCGCTGACGTGCCGGCCGCCGCAGTCCTCCCCACGCGAACCGCAGGCACCGCCATGCTGCCCATCACCTACGAGAACCAATGCCGCGCCTGTCACTCGTTGCGGTTTGACAAGAAGGAAGACGCGGTCGTCGCCCACCGCCTCCAACCCGCGCAGGTGGCGTCCTTCCTGGAACAGTATTACACGGGGCAGTACATCCAGGAACACGGCGATCAGTTCGACGGCTTCGTCCCCCGTTACCCGCTGCCGGGCAAACTCCCGGCCGAGGCCGCCGACAAGGCCGGGAAAGAGATCGGCGCCAACGCCGCGAAGGCGGAAGGAAACATCTTCGATCCGAAAACGGCGGAACAATACGTCCTGGGCCGCTCGACGTGCGCTGAATGCCACGAATACCAGTACCAGAAGCGGGACGCGAGCCAGGTCGTCCCGGATGCGATCCTCCCGACCCACGTCCCCGACCTGTGGTACCCGCACGCCGTCTTCGACCACTCCGCTCACCGCGCCGTCGATTGCCTCCAGTGTCACGCCCCAATCGCCGGGGAGGGACAATCCGGCTCCGAAGCGTCGTTGACCCAGATCGGCATGTCGCTGCCCCAGGTGGAGACGTGCCAGAAGTGCCACGCCCCGCGGTCGGGGTCGGGCGGCGCGGCCCACGGCGGCGCCCGGTTCGACTGCACCGAGTGTCACCGCTATCATAACGGCGACAACTTCCTGGCGGGCATCGGCGCCAAGGAACGCAGCGCGCCCCGCCCCGGCAGCATTGAGGAGTTCCTGTCGGGCGACCTCCCCGGCGCGGCGAAGTCCCCGTGACTGTCGGCGGAAGAGCATTACCACCGCGCCCGCATCGCACCTGTGAGAACCGTTATGATCGTCCAGGCGCTGCACGAGATCCAGCATGAGCATCGCTACCTGCCCGCGGAGGCGCTGCAGGCGCTGGCGAAGCGGCTGAACGTGCCGCTGCACCGGATTCACGAGGTGGCCAGCTTCTACCCGCACTACCGCCTGGAGCCGCCGCCGCTGGTGGACGTCAAGGTGTGCCGCGACATGGCCTGCCACCTGCGCGGGGCGGAGCAGCTGCAGCGCGGCCTGGCGGCGCAGGCCAACGAGATGGGCGGCGAGCCGCCGCGGGCCGTGGTCGGCGGCGCCTCCTGCCTCGGCCAGTGCGACCACGCCCCGGCCGTCTCGATCAACGACCGCGTCTACCACGGCAAGACGGAAGAGCTGCTGCGCGACCTCATGAAGCTGGCCGCGACCGACAAGGCCTTGCCGCGCCAGCGGGCCGACCGTTCGCCGCTCGGCTGGAAGATCGACCCTTACGGCGGCCAGCGCCGCTACGACGCGCTCAAGAAATTCATGGAGAAGCGCGACGCCGACGGAATCATCAACGCGCTCAAGGTCGCCGATCTGCGCGGCATGGGCGGGGCCGGCTTTCGCACGCACCTGAAATGGTCGGCCGTCCGCGGCGCCCGCGGCGACGTGAAATACGTCGTCTGCAACGCCGACGAGAGCGAGCCGGGGACGTTCAAGGACCGCGAGCTGATGCGGCGCACGCCGCACCTCGTCCTCGAAGGGATGATCCTGGCCGGGCTGATTACGGGCGCCACACAGGGGACCCTCTATATCCGGCACGAATACGAGGAGGAGATCGACGCCGTCCGGGAGGCCATCGCCGCGGCCGAGGCCCAGGGCGTCTGCGGCGCCAACGTCCTCGGCTCGGGCGTCGCCTTCCCGCTGGACGTTTTCGTCAGCCCCGGCGGCTACATCCAGGGCGAGGAGAGCGCCCTGCTGGAGGCGATGGAGGACCGCCGCGGCGAGCCGCGGAACAAGCCGCCCTTCCCCACCACCAACGGCCTGTTCAACAAGCCGACCGTCATCAACAACGTCGAGACGCTGGCCTGGGTGCCGGCCATCGTGATGCGCGGCGGCGCGTGGTATCGCGATCAGGGGATCAACGGCGGCACCGGCCTCCGCTTCGTGTCGATCAGCGGCGACGTGAAAACGCCCGGCGTGTACGAGGTCCCGTTCGGCCAGACCGTGCGCGACCTCGTCTTCGGCACGGCCGGCGGGATGCGCGACGGGCAGAAGCTCAAAGCGATCGCTCCGTCGGGTCCGTCCGGCGGTTTCATCCCGGCCCGCGTCAAGCGCGAATTGCTGCCCGAAAAGTTCGTCAAGGAGCGCCTGGCGGCAGGGGCCGCGGATTACGACATTCTGGATCTGCCGCTGGACTTGAACACGGTCGGCGCGATGGGCGGGATGCTCGGGGCGGCGTTCGTGGTCTACGGCGACCGCGCCGACATGGTGGACCAGGCCCTCAATTGCGTGGAGTTCTACCGCAACGAGTCGTGTGGCAAGTGCGTCCCGTGCCGGATGGGTTCGGAGAAGCTGGTGGAGATGCTGGTGTCGTTGCGGGCGAAGGCCCTGCGGCGTGAGGAGCTGGCCGTGATCGGCGAATTGGCCGACGCGATGGCGATCACGTCGATCTGCGGCCTGGGCCAGGTGGCGGCCAATCCCATCACGTCGGTGTTGAAGTTCTTCCCGGAAGAGGTGGACAGGTATTTGGGCCGCGCCAAGTGACGCCTCCCCGGTTAGCCGCGACGCGCCAGCGGAGCGCGTCGTCCAAAGCGCTCCGCTCCGCGTCGCGGCTAACCGGCGGCGATGAAACGCCCGCCCCGGAACAGCACCCTGTGGAGCAAGCGCCATGAACGACGCCGACGATCTCGTCCCAACGCCCTTCGGCGGCCAGATGGTTCCCATGCCGCGCTGGATGGCCGACCTGGCGCAGCAGCCGCCCATCACGCTGACCATCGATGGGCAGAAAGTCCAGGTCCCCAAGGTGTCCGCCACCGCCGATCCCAAGGGCAAGGCGGTGCCGCGGCTGACGACGATCTACGACGCCGCCAAGCAAGCGAAGATCGACATCCCCATCCTCTGTCACCGCGAATACATGACGCCGGTAGCCGTGTGTCGGGTCTGTTCCGTCCAGGTCGGCTTCGAGGGCCGGCCGGCCGAGTGGCGCCTCGCCCCCGCCTGCTACCGGCCTGCGGAGGCGGGCATGATCGTCAACACGCACCACTCCAGCGCCCGCGTGCGCTCCTCGGTCAAGGTGCTGACCGAGCTGCTGATGGCCGACCACCCGACGCCCTGCGCCAAGCACAAGGCCCACGGCGACTGCGAGCTGGAAGTGCTGGCCGGCAAGCTGGAGCTGACGCAGGTGCGGGTGCCCAAGGCCCCCGAACGCCGACCGCACGACGACTCGTCGCTGGTGATCGCCGTCGATCACAACGCCTGCATCCTGTGCGATCGGTGCAGCCGCGGCTGCAACGACATCCGCAATAATCAGGTCATCGGCCGCATGGGCAAGGGCTACCAGGCTAAAATCGCCTTCGACCTGAACACGCCGATGGGCGATTCGAGCTGCGTGGCCTGCGGCGAGTGCATGGTGTCGTGTCCCACCGGCGCCCTCATCAACCGCAACTTCGTGCGGCCCGAGCCGTGGCAGAAGGAGAAGCCGCCGGTCGCGGCGGTGTCGGCCGACGAGCTGGCGTCTCACCCGCTGTTCGAGGGCGTGGCCCACCCCTTCCTGCGCTGGAACGAGGGGTCGGTGGTGCGGCGCCGCTACAAGAAGGGCGACGTCATCTGCCGCGAGGGCGACTTCGGCGCCACGGCCTTTTACATCGAGCAGGGCAAGGTCACCATCTTCATCCGCACGCCGTTCAAGCACGTCAAGGGGCAGAAGAATCGCCGCGCCGGCGACAAGGTGAACTGGGGACCGTTCGGCCTGGTCCGCCGCTTCGCCAGCATTTTGGTCAAGCGCAGCGAGGACGAACGGGAGGAAGAAAGTCAGGCCCGCTACATTCCCATCGACGCCCCCGTGTCGCTGCGCTACGACAACCCGGTGGCGACGATCGGCAAGGGCGAAATCTTCGGCGAAATGACGTGCATGAGTTCCTACCCCCGCTCGGCGACGGTGCGGGCCGAGGAGGATGTCACGGTGCTGGAGATCCTCCGCAACGTGCTGTACATCCTGCAGCGGAACAAGGCGTCGCGGGCGCAGCTGGACGACCGCTACCGGGTGCGGGCGATCGAGAACCACCTGCGGAGCGTGCCGATCTTCGCCAGCCTCATGGGCGACGAGGCGCAGTTCCAGGAGTTCGTGGACTACCTGCGGCCGCGGGTGGAGCTGCTGCGGATCAACCCCGGCGACGTGATCTTCCGCCAGGGCGACCCGGCCGACGCTTTCTACCTGATACGGATCGGCTTTGTGAAGGTGGCGCAGGGCCGGCCGGGCGGCGAGTCGGTCTTGGCGTACCTGGGGCCGGGCAAGTATTTCGGCGAGATCGGCCTGATGTCGCACCTGCCCGAGCTGCGCGACAAGGCGCCGGCCGGGGTCCGCACGGCGACTTGCAGCGCCCTGGACCACGTGGACCTGGTGCGGGTCAAGTCGGAGGACTTCCAGCACATCCTGGGGCGGTTCCCGGCGGTGAAGGACCATCTGGTGAAGATCGCCATCGAGCATCTGGAAGAAGACGACCAGATGCGGCAGCGGGTCGAGAAGGAATCGCTGGGCGACTTCCTGAAGCAAGGGCTGATGAACGCCCAGAGCCTGCTGGTGCTGGACCTTGAGCGCTGCACGCGCTGCGACGAATGCACCAAGGCGTGCAGCGACGCCCACGACGGCGTGACGCGGCTGATCCGGGAGGGGCTGCGTTTCGACAAGTACCTGGTGACGACGTCGTGCCGGTCGTGCCTGGACCCGTACTGCATGGTGGGCTGCCCGGTCGGCTCGATCCGGCGGAGGAACTCGCGGGAGATCATCATCGAGGACTGGTGCATCGGCTGCGGCAAGTGCGCCGACAACTGCCCCTACGGCAACATCAACATGCACCCGTTCCCGACCGGCGAGAAGGCGGAGGACCCGTCGCATCCGGGCCGGATGCTGCCGGTGGTGCAGCAGAAGGCGACGACGTGCGACCTGTGCGCCGAGCTGGACGGCCAGCCGAGCTGCGTCTACGCCTGTCCGCACGATGCGGCGTTCCGCATGACCGGCGAGGACCTCTTGAACCGGGTGGAGCGCAACCGCGAGGCGCCGGTGACGGTGCAGGGACAGGCGCGGCCGCAGGGCTGACGGACGGGCTGCCGGCGCCGACGAGGCGTGCGCCATTGCGCCAAGGAGCGGCGGGGCATGGCATCGGTCCCGTCAACACCGTCGCTATTTCTCCCGGCGGGCGCCGGGCGCTGTCCGGCGGCGACGATCAGACGATCCGCCTATGGAGCCTGCCGGAGTGACCGTTGTATCCCGATCGGGTCCGGGTATCGCCGCATGAAGCCGACCTTCCGCGACCTGATCGCCGCCAACAAGCGCAACACCGTCTTCCTCGTGCTGCTCTTCTGCCTGTTCATCGCGGCGGCGGCCGGCCTGATCGGCCTCGGCGTCGCCGCCTACCTCGACCCCGGCGCCGTGGCGTCCGTTCGCTGGACCGAGGTGGGGCTGGTCGGGGGCGGCGCCGCTGTGCTGGCACTGGTGCTGTCCCTGATTTCCTACTACGCCGGCGCCTCGATGGTCCTGGCTGTCAGCGGCGCCCGCCCCATCCAGCACGACGACGATCCCGAACTCTTCAACGTCGTCGAGGAGATGGCGATCGCCGCCGGCGTGCCGACGCCGGCCGTGTACCTGATCCACGACCCGGCGCCGAACGCCTTCGCCACCGGCCGCGACCCGAAACACGCCGCCATCGCCGTCACGACCGGCCTGCGCCAAATGATGACGCGCGACGAATTGCAGGGCGTCGTCGCCCATGAGATGTCGCACGTCCGCAATTACGACATCCGCCTGATGTTGCTGCTGGCCGTCCTGGTCGGCATGGTGGTGATGATGTGCGACCTGTTCTGGCAGATGCTGCGCTTCTCGTCGGGCGGCTCGCGCTCCCGGCGGAGCGACGACAAGGACGGCGGCGGCGGCGGAATCCTGGTGATCGTGCTGGTGGTGCTGGCGGTCGTCATGGCGATCGTGGCGCCGATCCTGGCGCAGATCATCCAGCTGGCGGTCAGCCGGCAGCGCGAGTACCTCGCCGACGCCTCGGGGGTGGAGCTGACGCGCTACCCGCAGGGCCTGGCCAGCGCCCTGCGCAAGATCGAAGCCGACCCCAATGTGCTGAAGACGGCCAACCGCGGCACGGCCCACCTGTACATCGCCAACCCGATCCAGAAGTTCGAGGCCCGCGCCCATACGATGTTCGCCAGCCATCCGCCGCTCGAAGACCGGATTCGCCGGCTGGAGGCGCTGACGCGGTAAAAGGGAGTCGTCTGTTTAGCCGCGGTTCGCAGGACCGCGCGGTTCTGCGAACCGCGGCTAAACATAAAACGGAGGTGCAGGATGAAAATGCGGATCGTCTTTATCGTTCTCATCGGGTTCATCGCCCTTTCCCTGGCGGCCCCGGCCGCCGACTGGCCGCAGTGGCGCGGGCCGCAGCGCGACGGCGTCTCGCAGGAAACGGGCCTGCTGCCGGAGTGGCCGAAGGAGGGGCCGAAGCCGGCTTGGCAGGTCAAGGACGTCGGCGACGGCTACTCGACGCCGGCCGTGGTCGGCGACCGCATTTACCTGCTCGGCAACAAGGGCATGGACGATGAGTTCGTGGAGGCCCTCGACGCCAAGGACGGCGGCCAGGTCTGGTCGAAGCACATCGGCAAGGTCGGCCCCAATCAGCGCGTGAACTACCCCGGAGCGCGGTCCACGCCGACCGTGGACGGCGACATGCTGTACGCGCTCGGTTCCGACGGCGACCTGGCCTGTCTGACCACCGCGGGCGAGGTCCGCTGGGCCAAGAACCTCCGCGGCGACTTCGGCGGCAACCCCGGCTACTGGGCCTACGCTGAGTCGCCGCTGATCGACGGCGATGTGCTGGTCTGCACGCCGGGCGGCAAGGAGGCCACGATCGTCGCGCTGAACAAGAAAACCGGCGACGTGGTCTGGAAGTGCCCCCTGCCGGGCGGCGACGACGCGGCCTATGCTTCGGTCATCGTCGTCGAGGTCGGCGGCGTCAAGCAGTACGTCCAGTTCCTCCAGAATAATCTGGTAGGTGTGGAGGCGAAGACCGGCAAGCTCCTGTGGACGTACGGCAAGACGGCCGAGAAGAGCCTGGCCAACATCCCGACGCCGGTGGCCCACGACGGCTTCATCTACAGCGCGGCGGGCATGAGCGGCGGCGGACTCGTCAAGCTGAAGACCGACAAGGGCGAAGTGGCGGCCGACCCCGTGTACTTCGACGCCGACTTGCCCAACGCGATCGGCGGCTCGGTCCAGATCGGCGACTACCTGTACGGTGCCAATCAGCGGAACGGCCTGGAGTGCGTCGAGTTCACGACCGGCAAGGTGAAATGGAAGGAAAAGGGCCTGGGGGCCGGCTCGGTATGCTGCGCCGACGGCCGGCTCTACTTCCACGGCGAGGACGGCCAGGTGGTGTTGGTGGAGGCGACGCCGGACGGCTACCACGAAAAGGGTCGCTTCACGCCGACCGACCCGCCCATGCACTCCGGCATGAGCAAGGCGTGGGCGTACCCGGTGGTCGCCAACGGCCGGCTGTACGTCCGCGACCTCGGGATGCTGTGGTGCTTTGATATCAAGGATCCCAAGAACTCCAAATAATCGTCGTTTGGCCGCCACCCGGAGGGGAGCGCGCTCCCCTCCGGCACCGGATTCCCCGGAAAGAGGTGGCTCTGAGGAGACGACATGCTGCGTTATTGCTCCGCCGCGCTTGCGGCGGCCCTGATCGTGACGGGGTGCAACCCCGCGCATCCGACTCCGAACTCGTCCCCAGCGCAGACGCCGAATCCGGCACCGCAGGCCAATCCGAATCCCGGCCCGCAGCCGGCGCCCATGAACCCGACGCCCCTGCCGCCGCCCCCGACTCCGCCGGTCCCGCCGCCGAATCCGCAGCCGCCGGGGCCGTCGCCCGACGAGAAGGCGAAGCAACGGCGGTCGCTCCTGGAGGCGAAGTTCGTCCGCCTCTCGGAAACCATGATCGACAAGAAGCCGTTTTATACCATCGAAGTGGATATGAGAAACGTCAGCGGTAAGGACATGAAGCTGTTCCAGGGCGGCGTGTGGTTCTACGACGAGGCGGGCAAGGACATCTACCTCATCGGCGACACGTACGGCCCCGTCAAGGCGGGGGAGACCGTGAAGCGCGGTTACTCGCCCCCCAACCTCGACGACGCGGCCGTCGCGTACATGAAGGCGCACCCGGACAAAGTGAGGGTGGAGTTCGAGGCCAACAACATTGAGTATGCGGATGGAAGTGAGGTGAAATATGGAGGGGCGCCATGAGCCAGCCTTCCGACCCGTCTCCGCCGGAGTGGGCGGTCCAGCAAGCGCAAACCGCGCTCCGCGGCGGCATGAGCGCGCCGGAAGTGGAACGGCGACTTGTCTCCGTGGGACTTGCCCCGGACGTGGTCAGGGCCGTGATGCTGCGCGCGGGGAGTCGGCCGTCCAGCCCACCGCCGCTGGTGGACTGGGCGATGGAGCCACGCCCGCGCCGCCCTGCGAGCCGGCGTGAAGGTTCCCGAAATTGAACGTCGGCTCGTCGCCCGGGGGCTGAGCGCGGAGATCGCCGAGGCCGTGGTGACCAACGTCCTCGGGGAAGGCGTCCGAGCCGGACAGCCCGACACGCCGGAGCAACAGCGCCGCCGTACCCTGCACTGGATTGCATCCGGGGTCGCAGGGTGTGCGTGCATCGTCCTCGGGTATTGGTTCGGCGGCGGTTATTCGGCGGGGATCGTCTTCGTCTGGATACTCACGCCTACGGCCTTATTTGGTTCGCCGATGCACCTTTCTTCGCGCAGCGGTTTTCTCGGACCCGGCCGCCTTCCGGCGTCGTGGTCCGGTGGGCGGGATGGTTTCTCTTGATCCTTTATCTCCTGTATCGGTTGGAACTCGTTCTGTTCAAGCCTTGACCATCTTGGGATGCTGTGGCGCTACGCTATCAAAGATGCTAAAACGTCGAAGTAATCGTCGTTCAGCCGCGGCCGGGAGGGGAGCGCTGGGACGGAGCGCTCCCCTCGGGGTCGCGGCCGACCGGCTCGTTTTTGTCCGCCTTCTCGGCCAGCACTCCGCGGACGGCCTGCACCAGCTCGTCGGGCCGGTACGGCTTGGGCACGAACGCCCGGGCGCCGGCGGTCAGCAGCGGCGTGGCGTCGCCTTGCAGGCCGTAGCCGCTGGAGAACACCACGCACACCCGCGGATCCATCTTCCGCAGCGCCTCGAACACCTGCAAGCCGGTCAGCCCCGGCATGGTGTAATCCAGCAGCACGACGTCGATCTGACCCGGGTGGGCGCCGTACTGCGTCAGCGCTTCCTCCCCGTCGCAGGCCGTCAGCACGCGGTAGCCGCGCCGTTCCAGCACCAGCCGGGCCAGGTCGCGCACCATGTCTTCGTCGTCCACCACCAGCACGCACTCGCCGCCCTCGCCCCCCGCCGGCGGGGCCGTCGGCGCGGCAGGGCTTGGCTGCCCCGCCGTCGGGAGGTAAATCCGAAACGCCGAGCCGCGGTCGGGTTCGCTTTCCACTTTTATCCATCCCTGATGTCCCTTGATGATCCCATACACCTCGGACAGCCCCAGGCCGACGCCGTGGCCTGACGGCTTGGTCGTGAAGAACGGCTCGAACAGGCGGGCGCGCACCTCCGGCGTCATGCCGCGGCCCTCGTCCCGCACCAGCAATTCGAGGAACCGGCCCGGCCGCGCCTCCAGGTCGGCGGCCGCCTCCTCCGGCCCGACGACGTGGTTGGACAGGGCCATCTCCAACACGCCGCCGTCGGGCATGGCCTCGCCAGCGTTGACGGCCAGCGCGTGGAGGACCTGATGCAGCTGCGCCAGTCGCCTTCGATCGGCCAGGCGTCGTCCGGCGCCCGGACCTCCAGCCGGACGGAGGCGGGCAGCTCCGGCCGCAGCAGCCGCACCACCTCCGGCAAGAGCTGGTTCAGCCGCAGCGGCTGGCGCGAGCCGATGCGGCCGCTGCTGAACGTCAGCAGCCGGGCCGTCATGGCCGCGCACCGTTGGGCCGCCTGCTCGGCCGATTCCACCCACTCCCGCAGGCTCCGCCGCACGTCGTCGTCCGGCGGCGCCCCCTCCCCGGCCGGGCGGAGGTCTTCCAGAACGAGGTCCAGGTTGCCGATCACCGCGGTAAGCTGGTTGTTGAAGTCGTGCGATATTCCCCCCACAAGGGTCGCCAACGTCTCCAGTTTCTGGGACTGGCGCACTTGCTCCTCCAGCCGCCGCTGGTCGGTGACGTCGAGGCCGACGCCGATGACGTAATGCACCCGGCCGTCCGGCTCGAAGACCAGCGACGGCCGCCAGACGATGAGCCGTTCCGCGCCGGCGGCCGCCGCCCAGGGGATTTCCATCAGCGCCGGCGTCGAGGAGGTGGTTGCGGCGGTCACTCCGGCCAGCTGAACGAAACCCGCTCGGACGGAGTCCCCGACGCGCTCCGGGAGAAACTCCCAGATCGGCCGGCCGCGCGCCTCCTCCTCGGTGCGGCCGGAAACCGCGGCGCATTTGGCGTTGAAGCGGACGATCCGGCCCTCGCGGTCCAGCACCAGCACCAGGGCGTCGGCCGTGTGCAGCACCAGCGAAATGAAGTCGCGCTCCTGGCGGAGGACTTCCTCGGTCTGTCGCAGCGCGTTTTCGGCCCGCCGCCGCTCGGTGACGTCGATCAGGACGCTGGCGTGGTAGCGCACGTTCCCCGCGCTGTCGCGCACCACCGCCCGCACCACCCGCGCCCAGACGACGCCGCCGTCGTTGCGGAGGTAGCGTTTCTCGCGTTCGGACTGGTCGGCGCCGGCGTTGGGGGCCTGCTGGCGCATGCGGCGGGTTTCGTCGCTGCGATCGTCCGGGTGGGACAGGTCGGACAGCCGCAGGCCGCATAGCTGGCCGGGTTCGTAGCCGAGCATCTGTTCCAGGGCGGGGTTGGCCTGGACGATGGCGCCCTCGGCCGACAGCAGGGCCAGGCCGACGCCGCCATGCTCGAACAGGATGCGGAAGCGGTCCTCCGATTCCGCCAGCCTCCGCAGCGCCTGGCGGCGGAAGTACAGGACGAAACAGAACAGCACGAGGAAAAGGCCGAGGCCGCCCGCGATCAGCAGGGAGACGATGAACGGGGTCAAGTCGCCGGGAGGGGGCATGGTCCGCCTGTCACAGACCGCGCGCGGCGCCAGGCCGCGCACGCCAGGGATAACGGAACGTCAGAGGAGGGGCCGACCGGCCCGCTCGGGCGCCGCTCACTGGGCACGTTGCGGAGGATGCGAAGCATCCGTTCTCATCGGATGAAGGGGTCGCGCCCCATTGCGCGGCGGAGCCTACCCTGGCTCATGGTGCAGGTAATTCTACCCAGCGTCCCGGCCTAGTCCAGCGCCGCGCGGCCATTTCTGCCGCGACGGAGCGTTTTCGTTTGCGGCGGCGGCGGAAGTTTCATGGGGGCGCAAAGGCGTAAAAAATCTAGGATGGCAAACTTAACTTGAGAGGCCCCGAAAACGGCCTGTTCTTGAACTGGGCGGCCCAGGAAAACGCCAGAAATCGCTTGTCCGCCGAGGGCCTCAAGTTGAGTTTGCCGTCCTAGAAAAAATCCCCTTATCGGCGCCACGCCTCGCGGAAGAAGCGCAGCCAGTTGCCGTGCAGGACGCCGGCGACGGCGGTTTCATCGTAGCCGCGGCGGCGCAGCAGGTTTGGCAGCTTTTGCAGATCGGCGATGGTGTCGAGGTCGTTCGGCGACTGTTCGCGGCCGAAGCCGCCGTCGAGGTCGCTGCCGATCGCGGCATGGCGAGCATTGCCGGCCAACTGACAGACGTGGTCGATGTGGTCCACGACCGTGGCCAGCGACACGCCGGTTTCCTGCGGCGTCGTCTGGCCGCGGACCCAGCCGGGGACGAGCATCCAGTCGTCCATCGCCGCTCCAATGACAGCCCCCCGCGCAATGAGCCGCTTGATCTGATCGTCGGTGAGCTGGCGCTGGTCGGGGACAAGCGCCCGGCAGTTGTGATGGCTGGCGAGGACCGGGCCGCCGTACACGTCCAGCGCCTCGTCGAAGCACTGGTCGGAGAGATGGGTCACGTCGAGGATCATGCCGACGCGCTCCATCTCCTTCAGGAGCGGCCGGCCCGGCGGGAAGAGACCGCCGACCGTGCCGGTGCCGTGGGCGTAGGGGCTGACGCCGTAGTGGGCCGGGCCGATGATGCGCAGGCCGGCGTCCCACCACTCCTGCACCTGTTCCGGCGCCAGTACCGGGTCGGCGCCTTCCATGCTCAGGATGAATCCCAGCGGCCCCCCACCCTGCCCTCCCCCCGCGGCGGGGGAGGGTTGGGGTGGGGGGGCGTCCGGCGCCTGCCAGGCCCGGACGTGCGCCTCCAGGGCCGGCGCGTCCTTGATCCAGTGGAGATGTCCCTCTTGTTCCAGAGCGCGATAGTAGGCCATCTGGCCGTGGGCGGCGGCATAGGCCGCTTCCATCGACTCGTAGCGCTGGATGGCGGGCACAAGGTTCGGCCGGATCAGCCGGGCCAGCAGCGTGGCGATGAAGACGCCGACCCGGCCGCGGCGCAGCTCAGGGAACGACACCGTGCCTTCGCCGCGGCCCTTGTCGGTCATGCCGAGCTCGCGCTCGCGGCGGCGGACGTCGGCGGCCGGCAGCCGCAGATCGCGGTTCCAGTCCAGGGCGTTCCAGGCGAGGTCGAGATGCGCGTCGATGATGAGCATGTCCGGGGTCCGTTGTCCGTTGGGGGCGAATCCGTACTGTACTTCTGAGGAACGACGAAGGATAGAAAGAAAGACACGAGGGCCGGCCGCTCGCCGAAATCGGCGGCGCAAGGATAACAAATAAAGGACGATCATGCGACAAATTGAGATCGGCGGCGTCAAGGAAACCGTGGTGGAGCGCGCGGACTATCCGCCGGAGCGGTTGCGGCAGGTGCTGGGAAAGGAGACAGTGGCCGTCCTCGGCTACGGCGTGCAGGGCCGCGGCCAGTCGCTCAACATGAAGGACAACGGCGTCAAGGTCATCGTCGGCCAGCGCGAGAAGACGCGCTAGCTGGGACCTCGCCGCCGCAGGACGGCTGGGTTCCCGGTCAAACGCTGTTCCCCATTGAAGAAGCGGCGAAGCGCGGGACGATCGTGCAATACCTGCTGTCCGACGCCGGCCAGAAGGAGCTGTGGCCGCGCATCAAGCCCCTTCTGACAGCTGGCAAGGCGCTCTACTTCTCGCACGGTTTCAGCATCGTCTACAGCGACCAGACCGGCGTCGTGCCGCCCAAGGACATCGACGTGATCCTGGTGGCGCCGAAAGGCTCGGGCACGACGGTGCGCCGGCTGTTCCTCGAAGGCAAGGGCATCAACGCCAGCTTCGCCGTCCACCAGAACGCGACCGGCCGGGCGGCGGAGCGAGCGCAGGCGCTGGGCATGGCGATCGGCTCGGGCTACCTGTTCGAGACGACGTTTCAGAAGGAAGTGTTCAGCGACCTGACCGGCGAGCGCGGCGTGCTGATGGGTGCCATTTACGGTCTGTGGCTGGCGCAATACGAGGTCTTGCGCGAGCACGGCCATTCGCCGTCGGAGGCGTTCAACGAGACGGTGGAGGAGGCGACGCAGAGCCTCTACCCGCTGATCGCCGAGAACGGCATGGACTGGATGTACGCCAACTGCTCGACGACGGCGCAGCGCGGCGCCCTGGACTGGTTTATGCGCTTCCGCGACGCCTCCAAGCCGGTGTTCGAGGAGCTGTACAAGCGCGTGGCGGAGGGCGACGAGACGCGGCGCGTGCTGGAGTCCAACAGCAAGCCGGACTATCGGCGGCAGCTGGAGAAGGAGCTGAAGGCGGTGGCCGACAGCGAGCTGTGGCAGGCGGGGACCGTCGTGCGGTCGCTGCGTCCCGAAAGAGCGGCGAAATCGCAGGGGTAGGCGAGTGGGGGCGTAAGCCCCCCGATGGCTGCTTGCCGTCAGTGACAACTTTCTGTCATCAGGGGGCTTACGCCCCCCGCTTGCCGGGTCCGGCCATGTTTCGTGCCCCTCACATCCGTCACTGCACCTCCGAGCCGTACCGCTTCTTCGGTCGCGCCGTCGAGTTGGCCGTGCTGGACGCCGCGCTGGCCGGCGGCGAGCCGAGCGTCGCGGCCCTGGTCGGCCCCGGCGGACAGGGCAAGACCGCCATCGTCCAGCACTGGCTGGAACGGCTGCTTTCCCAGGAACCGCAGCCCGACGGCGTGTTTTTGTGGAGTTTTTACCGTGGCAAAGACGCCGACCTGTGCCTCCGGGAGCTGTACGCCTACGCCGCGGGGCTGGCCCACGTCTCGGACGCTTCCGCCAGTTACTGCGTCGATCATCTCCTGCCGATCCTGGGCCGCGAACGGTGGGCGCTGGTCTTCGACGGCGCCGAGGTGGCGCAGTACGAGGACGGCCCGTGGCAGGGGCGGTTCGTCCACCCCGAGTTCGGCCGACTGCTGGAGGAGCTGGCGTCGGAACCGCTGCCCGGCGTCGTCGTGCTGACGACGCGCTTCGACCTGCCGACGCTGGCGCATCGGCGGTACGCCCGTCTGATCTCGCTGTCCGCCCTCGACGCGGAGAGCGCCCGCGAGCTTGCTCGTCAGTCTCGGGGTTCACGGCGACGAAAAGACGCTGAGCGCGGTTGCGGCGGCCGGCGGTTATCATGCGAAAGCGGTCGAGTTGCTGGGGTCGTACCTGACGCGCTATCACGGCGGCGACGCGGCGGCGCTGCGGGAGCTGCCCGAACCGCCGGCCGCCGAGGGCGCCAGCCCCGAGGAGCAGCGCGTGGCCCGCGTCCTGGCGGCATGGCAGCGGGCGCTGCCGGCGGAGGCGCAGGACGTGATCGCCCTGGCAACCGCCTTCCGCGACCCGCCGAGCGAGGCCCGGTTGCGCGAGTATCTCGTCAGTCCGCCGGTGCGGACGCTGCTGCATGACACGTGGGGCCGGACCTATGAGCCGTTCGCAGTCCGGCCGATCGAATGGACGGCAAAACAGATCGACGATTTGGTTCATCTTCGCTTGCTGGAGCGCGTGGGGCGGTACGGCCCGGCGTCGGCGGGCGAAGCCCCTGTGATCGACGCCCATCCACTGGTGCGCCGTGCGTTCGAGCACGTGCTGGGTCCGGCTGGGCGGCGTCAGGGGGCGCGGGCGCGGGCGGGTTTCCTGCGCGGCCGGCCCGACCGGCGGAAGCCGGCGACGCTGGAGGAGGCCCGCGAGGACGTGGAGATGTTCCACGCCTACTGCGACGCGGGTCTCTGGGACGAGGCCGACGCCGCCTTCGCGGCCCTGGACAACCCGAAACACCGCTTCCTCGCCCCCGCCCTGGAGCGCGACCTGCTCCTGCGCTTCTTCCCCGGAGGCGACTGGCGGCGGCCGCCGTCGTGGCCGGGGTTCCAACGATACCGGAGTTTGGCGATCTGCCTGGAAATGCTGGGCCGCTTCGACGACGCCCTGGCCGCCTACCGCGAGCCGGACGCCGCCCTGCGCGGCGACGCCCTGATCGCGCTGGGCCGGCTGGGGCCGCTGCTGGAGCGGCGCGAGGCGGCGCACCCGTGGCAGAACTTGTGGCGGGCTTACCGCTGCCACGCCCTCTGCCTCGCCGGCCGGGTGGACGAGGCGGTTTCGCTGGCCCGGTCGCTTGTCCCCGTGGACGTGTACGAGTGGGTCCACGTTTTCGAGAGCCTGCTGCGGGCCGGCCGGCTGGAGGCGCTCGACATCAAAAGCGTCCTGTTCCGGCCGCCGCACGCCGCGGAGACGCGCTGGGCGGAGCTGGCGCGGCGGCGGATGCGGGCCGACTACCTGCGCGTGACGGGGGGGCCGTCGGCGGAACTGGAAACGGAGTATCGGGACCTGATGGAGGCGTATGACCGAGCGGGGCTGCCGTTCGAGCGCTGCCTGACGCGGCTGAGCGAGACGCGGCGGCGGTTGGCGTGCGGCGACGCCGAGGCGGCGCGGGCGACGGCGGCTGAGGCGTTGGAGCTGGCCCGTCACTACGCGATGCCGCTGCTGGCGGCGGATGCGGAGGTGGTAACGCGGCCGGACGTGGGGTCGGAGCAGCCGGACGGGGCGGCCGTTGCGGCGCGGCCCTGGCGGCGTCGATGAGCCGAACCGGAGGCGATGATGGAATACCAAATCGAGGAGAAGCGGGTCGAGGCGCAGACGACCGCGGTGGTGCGTCGCCGCGCCCGTCTGGAGGAACTCTCCGTGGTGGTCCCGCAGGCGTGCGGCGAGGTGTGGACGTTCATGCGCTCGCCCGGCCTGCCGCGCCCCGGACGGCACCTGGCGTTGTACCTGGACGACGCGATGAACATCGAGGTCGGCGTGGAAGTCGATCGGCCGTTCCCCGACGGCGATGCGGTGGTGTGTTCGCGTACGCCGGCAGGCCTGGTCGCTACGACGGCGCACTTCGGGCCGTACAACCGCCTGGGGGAAGCGCATGAAGCCATTCACAAGTGGTGCAAGGAGAATGGCCGCACGCCCGTCCGGCCCTGCTGGGAGGTGTACGGCCACTGGGACGACGACCCGGCGAAGCTGCGCACGGATGTGTATTATCTGCTGCAAGCCGAGGGCGAGGCGGCCGGCTAGATATTGAGTCAGACGGTCTCTATTATATTCTACCTCTTTACTATTTTGATATGATCGCGCCTTTCTCAAACCGATACCGTCCGGCCTCAAGGTCATCGGCAAGTTTCGAGAGCCATTCGCGAAAACCGCGTGCAACGACCTGTGTCGCACCTTGCTCATGCCATCAGTCGATGACTTGGCCCGGTGTGCCTTTGCTTTTCGGATTCAAGTCTATGCAGAGGTTGTCGCCACATTCGTTGTCCGTGATCGGCAGCCACTTAGAGCCTATCCCAAAACCGTCGAAACATCACCAATTTGACGAGAATCGTCATGATCGACGGTGGTTTTGGGATAGGCTTTTACCGTTCCACCAGTCCGCCCTGATGGGTCCATTTGGATTGCTCTTCATGCCTTTGAAGTATCCCTCTTCCGCCATTCCTTTCATGCTCTCCCAAGTCCCCACCACCTCGCTCAGCAACGCTCGACGGCGACGGGGAAGGTCGCCTGGTTTCACGATGGGCATGAGGTATCCGACGATGATCTTTCCGTGGACAATCGAGAGGCGGTTGCTTCCGTTATGAATCTTGTAGGGTTCGCGCAGATCCTTCGGCAAATTCAAGCCAATAATCGATTCGGCATGGCGAAGATCGGCCTCTGAAGCACCTCCAGGAAGAGAAATGGCCCCGTCCGGCGAATTTTCATATAGCCAGGTCTCGATGCGTTTCCATAGGGTCTTCATGGGTAGCCTGTTTTTCAGGAGGGTCGCACGTCTGCCAAACACTAAGAGCCTATCCCAAAACCCGGTCGGAGGGTATAATATAAGTAGCCACTTATCTACCGAACTGGAGCAGAGTCATGGCCGCTTCTCGTGAAACGGTTGTCGATACTTTCCGTATCCCGGACGCCCTCTGGGAACGCATCGAACCCCTGTTGCCCAAGGTGCGCCGCTCCCGCAAGGGGGGACGGCCGCCCTTGCCCCAACGCCAGGTGTTGGACGGCATTTTCTACGTCCTGCGTACCGGCGGCCACTGGAAGGCCGCCCCGCCCGAGTTCGGCTCCGGCAGCAGTCTGCACCGCTACTTCCAACGCTGGCAAAAGCGGGGGCTGTTCCGCCAGCTGTGGCAAAAGGCCTTGCACGAGTACGACGACAAGATCGGCATCGACTGGGAATGGCAGAGCCTGGACGGGACCATGACCAAGGCCCCGCTCGGGGGGAAAAAGACGGGCAAGAACCCCACCGATCGGGCCAAAAAGGGCACGAAGCGTTCGCTGCTGACGGACGGCCGAGGCGTGCCGCTGGGCCTGGAGGTGGCCGGGGCCAACCGGGCCGACATGAAACTGGTCGAAGCCACCCTGGACAGCATCCCGATCGAGCGACCCGAGCCCACGCCGGAGAAGCCGCAGCACTTCCTGGGGGACAAGGGGTATGACTACCCCTCGGTGCGGGAGCTGGTGGCCCGCTGGGGTTACACAGCCCACATCCCGGTCAAGAAGCGCCGGGGGGCCAAGGCGGAGTCGAGGGAGAAGATCCCCGGGTATCGGGCGCGGCGCTGGGTGGTGGAGCGGACGCATAGTTGGATGAACCGCTTCCGACGACTGTTGATCCGCTGGGAGAAAAAAGTCCCCAATTACAAAGCCTTCCTCCACTTCGCCTGCGCCTGGATCACCTGGAGGGCGGCAGGGGTTTTGGGATAGGCTCTAAGCGGGTAAGTGCCACAACGTCCCGAACACCTGATTGCTCGCACGGTGACAGGTGCCAGTACGTCCCGAACAGCCTCGTTCAGTCCTGGAACCCGCGGTTGGGCAGCCGGTAGTCCACCTCCAGGACCTGCGGCTGAGTCTTCGGTTCCTTCCGTCGCAGGGTGAAGAACCGGATCTTGTCCGCCTCCAGGTCCACCTCGCAGCGGACCAGCCGGTTGGGCCACACCGCACTCACCACCCAGGTCCGTCCCAGCAGGGTCACCTCGCCCGCACCGTTGGTCCGTCGCAGGTAGACCAGCCGCCCCCGAGGCCGGGTCTTCAGGTTCAGACGCCAGTCCGCCGGGAAGGGGCGGCGGGCGGGGGCCGCCTCGATCCGGGCCGCCCGCTGCCGACGCAGGGCCTGCACATGCCTCTGCGAACGGTCTTGCAAGTGCTCCAGGTCGGGGTGCTGGAACCGTGCCCAGACCCGTGCCTGCCACCAGCCGTTGTAACTCTCGATCATCGCCTGGAAGCCGACTTCCCGCGGCGGCACGAACACCGGCGCCACCCCCAGGCTCAGGCACAGGCGGATGACCCGACCCAGGGCGTCGGGGTAGCGGTGCGTCCCCTGGAAGATCATGTCGTTGTCGAACTGGGCATACCCAGGGAGTCCGACCTCCCGCCAGTGTTCCGTCAACGATTCGACGGTCAGGACCGCGGTAACGGGGGCGGTCGTCGGCCAGGAGACGACCAGGCCGCCGTGCAAGGACACCCCGTTAAGCACCTCGACCTCGGGGCCCTCCTTGATGACCAGGCCCTCGACGATGTCGAAGCTATCCAGCTCGGCCCGGGCCGCGGCGACCTCGGGCAGATACCACCCCCGGGGCGGGACCGGTCGGCGAGTCCTGACCCGTCCGTCGAGGGCGCCCCGGCGAGCCAGAATCCGGTTGATCGTCCGCAGCGACGGCGCCGCCGTGTCTCCCCGGTCGAGCAGGGCCTGCTGGATGGCCTGGGCGCCGACTGCCCCCAGGTCTCCGTGGGCCAGTTCCTTGCGGACGGTCAGGATCAGGTCCTCCGTGGAGGAGTCGATCCGCTGGGTCCTGTGCGGGACCGAGGACCGATCGGACCAGTCCACCCGATCGAGCCGCTGCCCACGGGCTCGCTCGACCCACAGAGTCACGGTAGCGACTCCGACTCCAAAGCGGCGGGCCACGGCTCGCAGAGACTGGCCACGGCGGACGGCGGCTACCATGGCCCGACGACGATCGGCTTGACGCTTTGCTTGCTCATCAGAAGACCTCCCAAGGGATCAGCTTTGGGGATATTGTAGCCCACGGTGTTCGGGACGTACTGGCACAAAACTGTTCGGGACGTACTGGCACCTACCCACTAAGCGCTTGATTTTTCGGGCGTTGTGCCAGGGATCGCTTCCCGCTTGGTCATCTGCGCCTGAAATCCCGTATCCCCGATCAAACACGGGTGCTTGTACTGCTCCAGCGTCCCGCCCGTGCGCCTCAGCCCAGAAAGCAAGGCGTTTCGCCAGCCCGGCGGGTGCGAAGGGCACCATTCGGGGCACCATTCAAAGGGAGGCATCGGCAAGGGCGACGCCAATGGCGAAGCCGTCAAAGCCGTGGTTTCGGGCGAGCAAGCAGGCGTGGTATGCGACCGTGGAAGGCCGCAAGGTCAGCCTGGGAGTGAAGGGCAGGGAGAATGAAACCGAAGCCGTCAAGGCGTGGCATCGGCTTATGGCGGGCGTGACGGAGAAGGCGAAGCCCAAGCCAAAGCAAGAGCCGACCGTGGCCGAAGTGGTCAAAGGCTTTCTGGCGGACGTTGAAGGCCGTGCGAAGCCGAACACGAACCGGGTTTATCGCTACTTCCTCCGGCCCTTCGCCAAGCGGCACGGCAAGGCCAAAGCGTCGGAACTCACGCCCCCCGTCGCCGAAGCCCACGCCCGCCAGCAAGCCCACTGGTCGGATTCCAGCCGCAACGCCTTCCTGGGTGCTTTGGCGACGGCGTTCAAGTGGGCGGAGCGTTCTCGCATCATCGACCGCACGCCTCTGGCGGGGCTGAAACGCCCTCCGAAGGCGTCCAGGGGAGCGGAAGCCGTTGTCAGCCCGGAAGACCACGCCCGGCTCTTGAATGCGGCCGGAGGGCATTTCAAGCCCTTCCTGCGGCTCTTGTTCCTGACGGGGGCAAGGCCGGGAGAAGTGGCACGCATAGACGCCGACAACTTTGACCCCGAAGCCTCTTGCGTGCGGTTGAAGGAACACAAGTCGGCCCACAAGGGCAAGAGCCGGACAATCTTCCTCTGCCCCGAAGCCGTCGCCCTGTTGCGGGAGTTGAAGGCGAAGCACGGCGAAGGCCGGTTGCTCCGCAATGCTCTCGGCAAGCCGTGGTCGGAAAAGGCACTGGTCAAGGCGATGATTGCCGTGCGGAAGCGGGCGGGGCTGGCGAAGGCCGTCGCCTACGGCTACCGCCACGGCTTCGCCACGGACGCACTCGCCAACGGCGTCCCGGACGCACACGTCGCCGAACTGCTTGGGCACAGTGGGACGGCAATGCTCCATCGCCACTACGCCCACCTGACCGCCCGAAGCCAGGCGTTGCGGGAGGCGTTGGGCAAGGTGCGGTGAAGTAACCGGCGAGCGGGCGGGAGTTCTCACCCACCCCTGCCGTTCTCGCCCGACTTTTGCCCTTTTTTTCCTATAGTTGTAGATTTTCTCTTGTTTTCCCGAAATGCCGTCCTACAATCAATGCTCGTAGCCTACCAACCGGCGATGTTGGCCGGTTGGCCTCCTTCGCCCACGGGAACGACCGATGAAGCGTGCGACTCTGATGCTGGCGGCACTGGCTCTGCTCATGAGCGGCGTGGGGCAGGCGAAGGCGGATTTCCTCACCCTGAATGACCCTTCGGCCTCGTCCGGCACTACTGCCAATGGCATCAGCGGCAGCAACATCGTCGGGTATTACTATGATGGATCGATCTCCAACGGCTTCCTGTACAATACAACCACGAACGCCTACACGACCTTGAATGACCCCTTGGCCACGGGCGGTGTTTTTGCCAATGGCATCGACGGCAGCAACGTCGTCGGGTTTTACCTAGACGGAACGGGCCGCCACGGGTTCCTGTACAATATGACCACAAACGCCTACACGGCCTTGAATGACCGGGTAGGTGCCAGTACGTCCCGAACAGTTTTGTGCCAGTACGTCCCGAACACCGTGGGCTACAATATCCCCAAAGCTGATCCCTTGGGAGGTCTTCTGATGAGCAAGCAAAGCGTCAAGCCGATCGTCGTCGGGCCATGGTAGCCGCCGTCCGCCGTGGCCAGTCTCTGCGAGCCGTGGCCCGCCGCTTTGGAGTCGGAGTCGCTACCGTGACTCTGTGGGTCGAGCGAGCCCGTGGGCAGCGGCTCGATCGGGTGGACTGGTCCGATCGGTCCTCGGTCCCGCACAGGACCCAGCGGATCGACTCCTCCACGGAGGACCTGATCCTGACCGTCCGCAAGGAACTGGCCCACGGAGACCTGGGGGCAGTCGGCGCCCAGGCCATCCAGCAGGCCCTGCTCGACCGGGGAGACACGGCGGCGCCGTCGCTGCGGACGATCAACCGGATTCTGGCTCGCCGGGGCGCCCTCGACGGACGGGTCAGGACTCGCCGACCGGCCCCGCCCCGGGGGTGGTATCTGCCCGAGGTCGCCGCGGCCCGGGCCGAGCTGGATAGCTTCGACATCGTCGAGGGCCTGGTCATCAAGGAGGGCCCCGAGGTCGAGGTGCTTAACGGGGTGTCCTTGCACGGCGGCCTGGTCGTCTCCTGGCCGACGACCGCCCCCGTTACCGCGGTCCTGACCGTCGAATCGTTGACGGAACACTGGCGGGAGGTCGGACTCCCTGGGTATGCCCAGTTCGACAACGACATGATCTTCCAGGGGACGCACCGCTACCCCGACGCCCTGGGTCGGGTCATCCGCCTGTGCCTGAGCCTGGGGGTGGCGCCGGTGTTCGTGCCGCCGCGGGAAGTCGGCTTCCAGGCGATGATCGAGAGTTACAACGGCTGGTGGCAGGCACGGGTCTGGGCACGGTTCCAGCACCCCGACCTGGAGCACTTGCAAGACCGTTCGCAGAGGCATGTGCAGGCCCTGCGTCGGCAGCGGGCGGCCCGGATCGAGGCGGCCCCCGCCCGCCGCCCCTTCCCGGCGGACTGGCGTCTGAACCTGAAGACCCGGCCTCGGGGGCGGCTGGTCTACCTGCGACGGACCAACGGTGCGGGCGAGGTGACCCTGCTGGGACGGACCTGGGTGGTGAGTGCGGTGTGGCCCAACCGGCTGGTCCGCTGCGAGGTGGACCTGGAGGCGGACAAGATCCGGTTCTTCACCCTGCGACGGAAGGAACCGAAGACTCAGCCGCAGGTCCTGGAGGTGGACTACCGGCTGCCCAACCGCGGGTTCCAGGACTGAACGAGGCTGTTCGGGACGTACTGGCACCTGTCACCGTGCGAGCAATCAGGTGTTCGGGACGTTGTGGCACTTACCCAATGACCCCTTGGCCACTGGATCTGGATTCACCATTGCCAATGGCATCAGCGGCAGCAACATCGTCGGATATTACCTAGACGCAACAGGGGCCGCCCACGGGTTCCTGTACAATATCAACACGAACTCCTACACGACGCTGATTGACCCGTTAGCAACGGGTGGCACCCTTGCCTCTGGCATCGACGGCCGCAACATCGTCGGAAACTACCATGACGGAACGGGCGTCCACGGCTTCCTGTACAATACAAGCACGAACGCCTACACGACCCTGGATGAGCCGTTGACGCTGGTTGCCACCTACCCCTCTGGCATCAGCGGCGGCAACATCGTAGGAAGTTACGACGGCATACCAAGTCCGTCCTGGGACGGGTTCGTGTACAATACAAGCACGAACGCCTACACGACCCTGGATAACCCGTTGGCCACTGGCGGCACCTTTGCCAATGGCATCGACGGCAGCAACATCGTCGGGTCTTACTCTGACGGAACAGGCTCCCACGGCTTCCTTTACACTGCCGCCCCCGAACCCTCCACCCTCACCCTGCTCGGCATCGGCGGTGTCGGCCTGGTCGGCTACGGCTGGCGACGGCGGAAACGGGTAGCGGCTTAGCCCTGCTCATCGCTCGACTCGCCCACGGCCACTCTTCGGGGTGGCCTTTTCGTTGTGCCGTGGACACCCCTGGCGAGCGAGAAACTCTATCCAGAACCGTAAACAAAATGTCCCTGATGTGTCCCTACTAATCGCCGTCTCCACGCACAGACAAACAGAAGAACACCCGTCATGGCTGTGAAGGGCGGGGGCAATGGAACCGGCCCCCGAGGTTTTCGGATAGAGATAGTAAGTTGACTTTTTTGCTACTGGCGAAGCGGCAAGCGGATCGGCTGACAAGAAGCCCACGCCTTGACCTTCGGCGTGGGCTGGCCGTGGGGCGGGGCAAGAGCCGACTTCCGGGATTCCAATGCCCCACAGGCGATTTTAGAGGCGTTTCCGGCCTTACGCACGGCTCTTGGGGCTGGCGTTCTAGACCCACGCCTTTACGGTGGGGGTTTCGTGGCGAAAAAAGGGTCAAGAGGCTTGAAAAAAACGTGCGTGGGGCATGGTCGCTCAATCGGCTGGGTCTATGCGAAATAATCGGCCCCGCTTCGGCTTCGGCATCGACCTTCCTCCCTCCCTCCCCTCTCCCGCACGCAAGAGCCGAAGCATCAAGCCGAGAGGATGACAACCTCTTCTCCCCCATTCACATCTCTTAAAGGCTAAAAAAATGCCTTTGGGAGAACGGGGAGGGAGGGAGGACGGTAATCGCCTCCCCGTTCGCACGCCCGGCGGAAGTGGGGAGGGCGGTCGGTGGGTGACCACGTCCCCCCGTCGGCTCACACCAAAAGCGACTTGCGACAACTCTTTTATTTGATAAACTGTTTATATGATAAACTGTTTATCACTTCCGGTTCCTACAAATCTTAAAAGGAGAAATACGATGAAGAAAGAAGAGGTTGTCACGCCCTATCCGCAACGCCCCGCCCCGAAGCCCGAACCCGATCCGCTCTGGTTGCGGCTCTTGAACGTCATTTGGCGAAGCCCCGATGGCATCAGCCGGACAGGGCTTCGTGAAGTGGCGGGGCACAGTGTTCCGGCGGAGAAGATTGAAAGGTCGCTGGCGTGGTGCGAGCGGAACAGCCTTGCTCACTGCCGAAAGGTGAAGCCCCCCGTGTTCCGTGGACGCTGGGGCATCGTGCGTTCGGGATGCCCAGCCGAGGTTTGGTTCGCAGGCGGTTAATAAGGTGCGGTCGGCAAAAACTTTGTACAGGTATCCGCAATAGTCCTTTACTCTAAAACTCCGGCTTGTATGACTCTTTCCTTGCTGAATGAAGGCGGGTGCGTCGGCAAAACCGTTAAACCTGCCCCACGCCCCGCCCCGACGGCAAAAAATGCCGTTGCGGTATCTTTTTCTTGTGGCATAATACTCCGGTAATGGGGGAAAGCATTTGTCCCCGAAGGCGTTTCGCAGCGTCCAAAACACGAAATCACACACGAACCCGCCCCGGTGCTTCCTGCGAAAAGCCCGGATGCGGGTTCGTCCATTTAGGATACAGATTATGCCAGAAAACACAAATCCGTGGGTGGTTCAAGCACCCAAGCAGACGGCACAAGTTCCCGTGGGCTTCTACACGGCCGCCTTCAAGGGGGTTGAGGACTACACGCTCCAAAGCGGAGAAACCAAGTGGCGGTTTGCTTGGGAGGTGGAGTCCGGCCCGCACAAGGGCGAGTCGGCGTCGGCCTTGACGAACCCGGCCATCAACAAAAACACGCTTGGCGGACGGCTCATTTCCGGCTTGCTGGGCAAGGACATCGTGGTCGGCGAGAACGTCAAGGAGGCGGTGGATGCGTGCCGTGGAAAGCCCTATTTGGTGAGCGTCCAGCCCGGCCCGCAGGGAGGCAAGCCCGGCGTCCAATCGTGCGGCCAGCCCCCGGCGATGTAGCAAAAGTTTAAACGACAAGGGCGGGGGGTTGTAGCCCCTCGCCCCTTTTCCCATTCAACCCCAACAAAGGTATTATAATGCTTGCTTGTCTGAAAATCTATACGGCTATGAGCTGGCCGCTTTTCCCCTGTTCGGCCCGCACGAAGAAACCCATCACCGAACACGGTTTCAAGGACGCCACAACCGACTGGGCACGGATTGAGTCGTGGCACAAGGAGCATCCCGGTTGTGCGTGGGGGACGCCTACCAGTGCCGAGCGTGCGGTTCTGGACAGCGATCCACGCCACAACGGACATATCCACCTTGCCCGATTAGAGGCGGAACACGGGGCGTTGCCGGATACGCCGAAGGTCTTGACTGGCGGCGGGGGCTGGCACCACTACCTTCACTGTCCGCCCGGAACAAAGTGCCGGAGCATCGCCAAGAGCGACCGGCCCGAGTATGCGGACAAGCCCAACAAGCCGGACAGCATCACGCTCAAAGCCGAAGGGGGCTACGTCCTCGTGCCGCCAAGCCGGATCGCCATACCGGAGCATCAAGGTAGGGATTACGGCTGGAAAGTGCGGCCGTGGGAAGGCGTGCCGATTGCCGAAGCCCCGGCGTGGTTGCTGGGCACGAAGCCGACGCCGAAGGCCGATGTACAAGGCGAAAACCCTTGGGTGGTGCTTCCGGCCGACCCCGACTTGCCGACGCATCCCGGATCGCCGGAGGGGGAGAGGCGGAAGACCCTCTGTCGGCTTGTCGGCGTTCACCTTGCCCGAGGCGACAGCGAAGGCACGATATACGCTCTGGCCGAAGCGTGGGCCGCAAGGTGTCGGCCGGCGTTCGACGAATGGCGGAAGCACGTCGATGGCTTGCTCCGGCTGGATCGGGCGAAGGGCTTTACAACCTCTTCGCCTACGGAAATCCCAAAAGTTTATAATGAAGAGGGGTTGTCATCCGAAGGGCACGAACCTTCCGCCGAACCCGACCGGCCCACGCTCCCCGCCGAAGCCCGCCACGGCCTGTTCGGCGAGATGCTCAAAGCCATAGAGCCGGAAACCGAAGCCGACCCCGCCGGCGTGTTACTGGGATGGCTTGCCTGCTTCGGCAACGTGGTCGGGCGTGGGGCGTGGTTTCGGGTCGGCCCACGGCTTCACTATCCCGGCCTGTTCGTCGGCGTCGTGGGCAAAACCAGCGATGCCAAGGGCGACGGGTGGGCGGTTTCCCTCTGGCCGTTCCGAGCGGTTGAAGCGGCGTGGGCGAAGGGGTGTATCGCCAACGGGGTTGGGTCGGGCGAAGGGCTGGTCGAGAAGGTGGCGGACGAACAAAAGGTGCTTGGCAAGGATGGCACGGCCCAAGCCATTCCGGGGGCTTCGGACAAACGCTGTCTGCTTCGGCTGGCGGAGTTGTCAAAGTGCTTCAAGTTGGGGCGAAGGGAGAATGCCACGCTCTCGGAGCATTTGCGGGAGGCGTGGGAGGGCGATCCGATCCACGTCCCCAACCGCAAGGGCAACGGCCTGTCGGCTTCGGATTATGCGATAAGCGTAGTGGGGGACATTACCCCCGGCGTTCTGGGGAAACTGATGGCGAGCGGGACGGAGGGCTTCGACGGCTGGGCGAACCGCTTTTTGTGGGCCGCCGTCAAACGCTCCCGCTTCCTGCCGAGCGGGGGCGACATCGGCGTGTTGAAGCCCTACCTGGAACGGGTGGCATCGGCTCTGGCCTTCGCCAAGCAAGCAGGCGAAGTCAAACGGGACGCCGAAGCCGAAGCCCTCTGGCGTGAGGAGTACCCGTCTCTGGCCACTTCCGGCGACAGCGTTCCGCACACGGATCGGGCACGCCCCTACGTCCTTCGCCTCTCGATGATTTACGCCCTTGCCGATTGCTCCGCCGTCATCCGCCGTGAGCATTTGGAGGCGGCTCTGGCCTTGTGGTCCTACTGCCGAGCGTCCGCCCTGTACATCTTCGGCGGATCGCAGGAGGCCGAACCCGATCCGCTCTGGCTTCGGCTCTTGAACGCCATCGGCAATGACCCCGGCATCAACCGCACGGGGCTTCGTGAAGTGGCGGGGCACAAGACCCCGGCCCCCGTGATTGCGGAAGCCCTTGCCCGCCTGGAACGCAACGGGCTGGCACACAAGCGACTGGTGAAGCCCGAGGGCAAGGGCGGCGTGGCCGAGTGCTGGTATCCGGGGCCGAAGCCGGACGGCGACGGAGGAGGCGACGGCGAGAGCGTTGCGGATGACAACCTTCCTATATCTCAATCTTCTGTCGCAATCACGGGGAGGGCGGTTGGTGGGTCGCCCTCTGAAAAAACGACAAGTGGGCTTTCCGTTCGGGAGAAGACAGCCGACCCACCGACCGCCCTCCCCACGTCCGACGCAACTCCATCGCCGTCAATCTCACCCAAAGAAGAAAGAGGTTGTCATCCTCCCGGCCGAAGCCGAGTCCTAATCACGGACATTACGCCCCCGCCGAACGCCCCGCTTGAAGCCGAAGGCCCCCAAGCCCAAGCCGAAGCCGAAGCCAAAGCCGAAGACGATGTCGCCCTCGACGACGATGATTTCCTCTCCGCCATATCCCAAAATGACCGCCCCCACGTCCGGCCGCCTCCCGATACCGAAGAGGCGGCTCGTCACGAAGAGGCTTCCCGTCGGGCGTGGCAAGAGTGGCAAGAGCGGAAGGCGAAGGCGAAGAAGCCCCGCAAGTGGGGGACGCTGGCCGAACTGTATGGCGAATAATCCCCCTCTCCAAAATCCGCTTTTTGCCAAAATCCAAAAACCAAAATTTTAATGTTTTGCGGACGCACCAGAGCGAACGATAGGGGGGGGCTTCCGGTTTTTGAGGGGGGGGCGGGGGTCTTCGCCGTCGCCAGGGCACCATTGAGGGCACCATTGGGGCTTGGCAGGGCACCTTTGACGGCGTAGAATGAGATGGGTTTTGTCCCGTTCCCCTCCGATGCCGGGGCGGACGGGGAGAAGCCTAAACGCTTGGTTTTTCCGGGCTTTCGCTGGGGTTATGCTTTTGCCCGTTGCGGATCGTTGAAGCGAAAGAAGTGTCGCCGATCAAACACGGGTGCTTGTACTGCTCCAGCGTCCCGCCCGTGCGTTTCAGCCGTTCGCGGTCCCACTCGCGCCATGCCCCCGGCTCCAGCGGCTCCAGCCGCACCGGCCCCAATCGCAGGCTGTCGCGCTTCGACGCATACTCGATGTTGCACTCCTTCAAGAGCGCATCCAGCCGCTCCGTCAGCCGTCGGCCCGCCTCCGCGTCGGCCAGGTCGCCGCGCTCCACGAACAGGCCGTAATACGGCAGTTCCCCCTCCCAGCACGGCGCCAGGCTGTACGACGTCAGCGTCAGGTCCAGCTCGCGCAGCGCCCGCCCCATCGACTGCGTGACATGATATTCCGACAATTTCTCCCCGGTCACGCTGGAGAAATAGGCGCCCTTGCTCAGAAACTCGATCAACGGCGTCTTGTTGTGGAAGCCGGCCACGCGCACCACGTCGTGGATGTCGTAGCGGTACAGGCCGAACGCCGTGGTCGGCAGGATATAGTAGTTGCGGCCCTCGATCAGCTCGTCGGCCGCCAGGACGGTCGGTTGCGGACTTCGCGCCTCGTCTTCGGGGGTGAACTCGAAGAAGTGGGAGGTCACGTCGAGGACGCCGGCCGGTGTGCCGTCGGACAGCGGGATCGTCATGCGGCCCTCGCTGGCGATCAGGCCCACGTCGCGCACCGGCAGGTCGCCGAAATAGCGCGGGTAGTGCCGCAGGAACGCGCCCATGCTGCCGCCGGTCCAGTTGCCCAGCAGGCAGTGCGGCGCCCAGTAGTCGCGCGGCAGCAAGGTCCCGGTGCGGGCGATGATCGCCTCCAGCTCGCGGACCCGCTCCGGGCATTTTCGCAGCCGCGGCCGCAGGATCTCGCGCACGTCGGCCGGCACGTCGAAACGCGCGTCCAGCGTGCCGTCGGCCAGGTCGCGCAGCAGCGCCTCCTTCTCCTGGTCGCTGGTGCGGGCCATGTTAATGCAGGTGCTGGGGTTGGCCGCGATAATCATCCCGACCTTCTGCGGCAGGCTCAGGCGCACGGCCGTGTAATACTTCGCCGCCGCGTCCTTGATCCGGCCGACCGCCGCCGGAACGCAGTATAGGAATTGCACGATCCGCTTTTGCATCGTCGCCGTCAGGCCGGTCACGGCGCCGCACGGCACGCCCGTCTCGGTGCGCGTCTCGCACCAGTCGCCGGACATCTGCACGATCGGCCGCATCGCCACCGCGGGCCGGTCCTGGAATGCCTTGAGGCCCCAGATGTTCCAGCCGCGCTTGTAGTCGGCCAAATACTGATCGGTGACGGGGATGTATTTGCGCGTCGCCGTCGTGCCGCTGGTCAGCGCGAACATGTGAATGCGCGAATCGGCCAGGAGCGCGTTGGTCTCGCCGCGGCGGACGCGGGCCATGTACGGCTCGACGCGGTCGTAGCCGGCCACGGGGACCTGACGCCGATAATCGGCGATATTGCGGATGGTGGGAAAGCCGTGATCGCGGCCGAAGGCGGTGTCCTGGTGATGGGCGAGAATGCCGCGGAGGAGGGCTTCCTGCACCTCGCGCGGCCGAAGGGTGGCGGCCTCGAAGCGGGCCAGTCGCCGGCGAATAGGGACGGCGATGATCTTCCCCGCCACGCGGCGGAGGAGGAATTGCAGCACGGAATCGACGCCGCGCCGGATCAGGTTGGGCATGAGACCCTCAAAGAATCTCACGCAAAGACGCCAAGAATACTCACGAGCGAAGGGCCGCCGCCCTCGGCCTCTCGGCGACCGATAAATCCTCTTCCCGCTCTTCTTTGCGTTCTTTGCGCCTTTGCGTGAGATTATCTTTGTCTTGCGCCAGATGCTTGTCGAAGAACTCCAGGACGCGGCGGCGGTACTCGTCGCCGGCCGTTTGCAGGGCCTGGTTGTGCTTGGCGCCCTCGACGACCCACAGCTCCCGCGGCTCGCGGGCGCAGGCGGACAGGGCGCGGGCCATCTCCGGCTTGATGTACGTATCGGACCCGCCGTGGATCATGAACAGCGGCCGCGGCGCCAGGCGCGGCAGCGCGCTCTCCAGGTGCGGGAAGCGGCAGCGGCGCAGCCGCTCGATTTTGCCCAGCGCGGCGAGGCCGAGCAATCCGTAGAACCACGAGGGCACAAGTCCCTGAATCAGCAGCTGGCTGTTGTAGATGCGGAACCAGTGCCGCATGTACGGCACCAGGGTGGTGTAGACGCCGAAGACGCCGTCGGTCGCGCAGCAGCGGACGTAGGGGTCGCGGGCCGCGGCGAACAGGCCGGCCCCAGCGCCCTTGCTGATGCCGAAGAAGCCGACGCCGCGCGGGTCGGCGTCCGGCCGGCCCTTGAGGTAGGCCAGCGCCGCCTGGGCGTCCGAAACCTCGAAGTCTGTCACCCACTGCAACGGCTCGTAACCCGGCGGGCGCTCGCTGTCGCCCTGGCCGCGCGTCTCGAAGGCGAACACGTCGTAGCCGGCCGCGAGCAGGTATTCGCAGTACGGCAAGCACGACCAGCGGTTGGAGCCGAATTCGAGGCCGAACAGGATGACGCCGCGGCGCCGCCCCGCGCCCTTGAGGTAGCAGCCCGCCAGCGTCCGGCCGTCCGCCGCGGGGAAGCGCACGTCCTCCGCCTCGGGGACCGGCTGGCCGCGCGGCACGATAAACAGCGGCTTTTCCTGGAAGATGCGGATGATGAGGTGCAGATACCGCACCCGCAGCTCGATGAAGCGGACGACGAACACCAGCACGACGCCCACCGGCGCGCTGACCAGGATGCCCAATCCCAACCAGAAGAGAAACACGTCAGCCCTCCGAAGGTCAGGAGTCAGCAAACCGCAGGATCGAGTCCCATGGGACTCATAGGCCCTATAGGGCTCATAAGGCGAACGGAGACGCTACCCGACCCCATTACTTTATGAAGCGGCTGACGACGAGCGAGACGTTCTGCCCGCCGAAGCCGAAGCTGTTGCTGAGGGCGTGGGAGGCCCGCTGCTCGCGGGCCGTGTTGGGGACGTAGTCGAGGTCACATTCGGGATCGGGCGTATCGTAATTGATGGTGGGCGGCAGCACGCCGCGGCGCAGCGCCTCGACGCAGGTGATCAGCTCCACGGCGCCGGCCGCGGCGATCAGGTGGCCCATCATGCTCTTGCTGCTGCTGACCGGCGTTTTGCAGGCGGCGTCGCCGAACACCTTCTTGATGGCCAGCGACTCGACGCGATCGTTGACCTGCGTGCTGGTGCCGTGGGCGTTGACGTAGCCGACCTCCTCCGGGTTAAGCCGGGCGTCCCGCAGCGCCTCGGCGATGCAGGCGATGGCGCCTCGGCCGTCGGGATGGCTGTCCGTGACGCGGAAGGCGTCGGCCGTCGAACCGTAGCCGGTCATCTCGGCGTGGATCACGGCCCCGCGCTTCTTCGGCGTGCTCCAGCTCTTCCAGGACCAGCATCCCGGCGCCCTCGCCGAGGACGAAGCCGTCGCGGTTGAGGTCGAACGGGCGGGACGCCTTTTGCGGCTCTTCATTGTGCGTGGAAAGGGCCGTCAGCAGGTTGAAGCCGGTGACGCCGATGGGGTGGATCATGCTGTGGGCGCCGCCGGCCAGCATGAGGTCGGCGTCGCCGTGGCGGATCATCTCGGTCGCCTCGCCGACCGCCTGGCTGCTGGCGGCGCAGGCCGTCAGGCAGTTGTAATTGGGACCGAGCAGCTGGAAATAGGCGGCGAGGTGGCCGGGCGTCGTGTGCAGCTCCTGCTCGGCCTCGGGGCCGGGTTGGAACTCGCGCAGGCCGTCCCGCGCGAAGGCCGCGAAATCGACGCGCCGCTCCTCGACGACGTAGGACCGCGCGATCAGCGACATCAGCGTGTGGAAATCCTGGACGCCCTCGCCGGAGCCGAGGTAGACGCCGAAGCGGGTGCGGTCCACGCGGCCGTCGCTCGGATCGAGCAACCCGGCGTGCTCCAGCGCCTGCCGCCCGGCGGCGGCGGCGAACTGACTGTTGACGCCGGAGTGCTTCCAGCGGCTCGGGTCAGCCACGAAACGGCCGAGGTCAAAGTCCTTGACCTGGGCGGCGAACTGCGTCGGGAAGCGGCGGGCGTTGAACCGGCTGATCGGCCCGACGCCGCTGCGGCCCTCCGCCTGGGCCGTGAACATCGCGTCCACGCTGTGTCCCAGCGGGGTGATCGCCCCCATGCCGGTGATGACGACACGTCGTCTCATAACACGTCGCTGCTTTGGGTTGGAGGTTAGCCGCGACGCGCAGCGGAGCGCTTGGGTATAGCGCTCCGCTGCGCGTCGCGGCTAACCGGGTTGCCATTTCCGCAGGACCACCGCCGCGCATTGGCCCATCTGCGTGAAGCCGACCTTCACAACGTAAGGACGGGTCGCCGGTCGTGCGGCCGCCGTCACCGCCAACGGACACTCCGGGTCGGGATCGTCGTAATTCAGCGTCCGCGGCGCCTCGCCGTGGTAAAGGCCCAGCACGCTGGCCGCCATCTCCGTCGTGCCGCCGGCCGCGCCCAGGTTGCCCATGTAGCTCTTCACCGCGACCACCGGCGTATTGCTCGACCCGAACACGGACTGCAAATTCCGCGCCTCCCACACGTCCGATTCGCGCGACGACAGGCCGTGGGCGTTTACGTGATCGACCTCCTTTGGGCCGATCCCCGCCTCGTTCATGGCGGCCCGCACGGCCCGGGTCAGACCATCGCCCTTGAGGTCCGGGCTGAACGCCGCGCCGAAACCGACCACCTCGGCGTAGATGCGGGCGCCGCGCTTCTTCGCGTGCTCCAGGTCTTCCAGGACGAACACGCCGGAGCCTTCGCCGACCACGAGGCCGTCGCGGTTGCGCTCGAACGGCCGGCACGCCTTCTCCGGGGCGTCGTTGCGGTGCGACAGCGGTTCGTAGAGACACTGCCGCACCAGGCTCAGCGGGTTGATCTTGCTCTCGGCGCCGCCGACCAGGAAGAAGTCGGCCTGGTCGCGCTCCAGGATGCGAAACGCCTCGCCGACCGCCAGCAAGCTGGACGCATCGCCCTCGGTGACGCTGTTGTTCGGCCCGCGGGCGTCGTGCAGGATGGAAACGTGACTGGCCAGCATGTTGGGCAGGTACTTGAGCATCCAGAGCGGCTGAATGACCGGCAGACCTTCGGCGCCCCATTTGTCCAGGTCGATGCGGTTCGCCCGGCCGTTGGCGCTGAGGCGGGAGGCGTCGGCCAGCTCCGGCAGCTCTGTGGCGATCAGGCCGGCGCCGAACTCGACGCCGAAGCGCTCGGGGACCAGCTTCGCCTTATCGACGGCCGCATCGAGGAGGGCCAGCTGGGCGGCGCCGACGGCCAGTTGGATGGTGCGGGCCATGACCTTGAGGTTGCGGCGATCCTTCTTATCGACATAATTCTTGGCGTCGAAATCGGGAATCTCGCCGGCGAAGCGGACGGGCAGCGTGGAGGGGTCGAAGGCCGTGATGGGACGGACGCCGCTCTTGCCTTCGCGGAGGGAGCGCCAGAAGGCGGCCGCGTCCAGGCCGATGGGGCTGAGGACGCCGACGCCGGTGATGACCGCCCGGCGGGAAGATGCAGCCATGACTTCTCCATCAACCGGACGAGTCGGCGGCGGGCTTCACCAACCGGCCCAGCAGATACTGCATCTCGCCGGTGAAGACGAAATTGCGGTCGCCGAACAGCTGGCCGGATCGCGCCTGATCGAGGTGGGCGAAGAAGATCTCCGCCTCCGCGACCAAGGCCCCGTCCGACAGGACGCGGCCGCTCACCGACGCTCCCTCGGGCCGAAGGACAAGCACCTCGACCTCATAGGTCAGCTGCTCGCCGGCCGTCGCCTCGCGGTGGAAGACCGCTTTGGGTATCTTGGCCAGCACCACCTTTTCGCGGAACTGGTTCGCCTCGCCGACCAGGATGCCGCCGGTCTGGGCCAGGCCTTCCAGAATCAGTGCGGCCGGCATGATCGGCCAGCCGGGGAAGTGGTCGGCGAAGTGGTCCTCCGCCCGACTGAGGTTCTTCACCGCCCGCGCCGACTTGCCGCTCTGAAACTCCACGAATCGGTCGATCCACATCCAGCGCATAACGACTCTCGTTTAGCCGCGACCCGACAGGGGAGCGCGTCGTCGGAGCGCTCCGCTGGCGCGTCGCGGCTAAACGACGTCCCCCCAACCAGCGTCAATCAGTTCCGGTTCTGCAGCTTGCCCTGGATGTAGCGCGTGATGAGATCGACCGTGAACAGGTCGCTCAGGTGGCTGACCTCCGGGTTCTTCTCGAAGCCCGCGAGGTCGGCGAACGGCATGCGCTCGCGCAGCTCGCGGAGGCCCTTGTCGGTGACGCGGCCGTTCTGCACGAAGTCCGGGTCGCCCTGGAAGATCGACTCCGGGAACAGCTCGCCGCGCGGGATCTTGATCCCGAACTCGCGCTCGAGGCGGAAGACGATGTCCAGGAAGTCGATCGACTCGGCGCCCAGGTCGCCCTGGAGGGTGGAGGTCGGCTTGATCTCCTCCGGCTCCACGTTGAGGGCCTCGACCAGGGTGTCGGACACCTTCGTGTAGATTTCTTCCTGAGTAGGCATCGCAGCAGTCCTCTTTCACATAAAGGATGAGGGGCGCTCTCACGGGGTTATGGGGCGGGGCCTTTCCCCCGCACCGCGACTTACGGGTCATCCGGCACCCACGGCGCCGAGGCTGAGGCCGCCATCGACCGTCAGCACCTGGCCCGTGATGTAGCCGCTGTCGGCGCTCGCCAGGAACACCGCCACCTTGGCGATGTCCTCCGGCGTCCCGATGCGCTTCATCGGGATGAATTTCTTGATCATGTCGCCGGCCTTGTTGCGGACGGCGGCGCTCATGTCCGTCTCAATGAAGCCGGGGGCGATGGCATTGACGGTCACGCCGCGGCCAGCCAGCTCGACGGCCAGCGCCCGCGTGAAGCTGTTGACGGCCCCCTTGCTGGCGGCGTAGTTGGCCTGGCCGGGGTTCACGTGCGTCGCCGCCACGCTGGAGACATTAATAATGCGGCCTGACCGCTTTTGCATCATCGGAAAGGCCAATTCGTGGCAGAAATTGAAGACGCCGCCGAGGTTCGTCTTCACCACCTTGTCCCAGTCCTCCAACTCCATGCGGACGAACAGGCCGTCGGCGATGACGCCGGCGTTGTTGACCAGGATGTTCACCGGCCCCAGGTCCTTCTGCACCTGCTCCACGCACGCCTTGACCGCGGCCGCATCGGCCACGTCGCACTGGTACGCTTTCGCCGCGCCGCCGGCCAGCGCGACTTCCTGCACCAGCTGGTCGGCCGCCTCCTTGCTGCCGCGGTAGACGACGGCCACCTTAGCGCCTTCAGCTGCGAACGCCTTCACGACGGCCCGGCCGATGCCGCGACTGCCGCCGGTGACAAGGGCGATCTGCTCCTTCAGCCGCATGGAAGAGTTCCTTGATTCCTTCGTCGTTCTCAGCGAAGACCGCTCCCTTACGGTCGCGGCTCCGACAGCAGCAGCAGCGCGTAATGCGCTCGCAACTTGCGCACCAATTCCTCATCCACCGCCTGCAACGCCGGATCGCGGTCTCGCAGGTTGTAGCGGGCCAGGGTCAGCTTGGCCGAAACGGTCGTCTGCCCCTCGGCTTCGCCCTTGCCCTTGAGCGTGGCCGTACCACCGTCGTGATCGGCCAACTCTACTGTTATCGACATTTGGCGGCCCGGCTCCATAAAGGAGCCGTATTTCACGCCCCGCGCCTCGCGCAGGACGATGACGCTGTGGCGGAAATCGTCCGTCGCCCGCAGCAGCCACGCGCCAGCCTCCACCAGCGCCTGAAGCATCAGGACCCCCGGCATTACCGGAAAGGTCGGAAAGTGGTCCGCGAGGTACTCCTCGCCGAGCGTCAGGTTCTTGACCGCCCGAAGGCTCCGGCCCGCCTGCACTTCCAGAATTCGGTCCACCAAATGGAAACGCATGAGGGTCGGCCCGGCGTCAACTCATTTCCCCACAACCACTTTCAGCCGATCATCCGGCTAAAAGGTGGAAGTATATCCACGGGGGAGGGCATCGGCAACCCCGAATGAATCGCGCCCACGACGGGACGGGGGCGGCATCGGCCGCTCCTTTCCCCGTCTATCATGCGCACCCCATTGGCCGCTTGGCAATCTGAATCGATTGCGAAACCCAGGCAATTCACAAAAGACGGCTATTCCAGGGTGCATGGTTCAAACAAACGGATCGGACGGCGGGGCCGTCGAACCCGGCGCGAATTCAGGCAGCTGGCGGGTCGGGGCGAGGGCTGGTTGGGGGGCGGGATAATGGAGCGACGGCATGAGTCCGGCGCCATCCATCCGCGGGAGAGAACAGAGTCATCTTAGGGAGCGGCGGTGGTTTTGTCAGCCCCGGCGGGAGAAATCATTCGGCCAAGTTTGGTCAAGTGTACATGAGCCGTCCCCGCGGCGTTGGGATCGGGCGGCCGAGCTGCTGAGCCGTCTCGATCCACGCCCAAATCACGACCTCGACGTTTGCCACTGCCCCCTGATAGCTTGCTCCATCCGCGGCGCGGCCCGGCAGCTCCGGGACATCCGCGACGAACGACTGGTCATCGCCTCGGCCCGTGCGATGCTGGCAGCGACTGTGCGGCTTCGCCCATCGCACCGCCTTGCGGCGGGAGGGCCTCTCGTCCGGCTGCGGACGGGGCCGCCGGAAACCGTTAGCACCGAGCCGCTTGCGGCCCTCCCCAAGACCCGAAGGACAAAGGCGCAAGAATTGCACACGCTCTGTCGGTCGATGTTTTGAAGAGGGAAAAACTCGGCGATTCAGGACGACGGCCGCAGCCGTTCGTTCGGGTGTTCCTTCGCAGCCGCGCGCCGCCCGTCTTCCTCCCTCGGTTACAGGAGGAAACTCCCATGCGCGGCTCGTTCACTTCTCACGCCCGCCCCGCCCTACCTTCACCGCGCAGGCCTTCCGCCCACCCCTGGCTGGAGGCGCTGGAAGACCGCACGGTCCCGAGTACACGCTTCGTGGTCGCGGCGGCCTTGGCCGACAACGTGACCAACTTCGCCACGTTGCAGGCCGCCCTGGCGACCCCAGGACTCAACGCCGGCGACGTGGTCCAGATCGAGCCCGGCTCCGCGCCCGGCAACATCGTCAACGCCAACCTACCGCAGGTTCCGAACCTGACTATCCAGGGCGACCCCGCAGCGGCGCCCGCGCTGACCCCGGCCTGCGTTGCCATGCCCGCCGCCGTGAGGGACTACGAGTCGCAGCTGTTGTTGCCGGTCACGCCGGCGTTCACCATCCTGGACGCCGTGATCGTCACGCCCGCCCAGTCCGGCCTCGCTCTGAAGAACGTCAACGTCGCGCTGGGGGCCGACGGCGTCGCGGGGACTGTCGCCTCCCTCACCGTCAACGCCGCCATGACCATTGACGGCTCGGCCGTCGTGGCCCTCGCCTCCCCCAAGGTTCCGAACTACGGCGACCCCATCACCTTCAACGGGGCCGGCGACGTCGTCACCAACTCGGCGGTGATCGGTCGGGTCGATGTGTACACCCTGGTCACCAGCACCGCGTGGGACACGGTCCTCACCGGTGACGTCTTCGTGGGGAACGTGGAAGGCACGCTGGTCCACGGCGGACAGTTCATCCGGAACAACACCTTCATCGGCCTCCCCGTGTTGCAGCCGCTCGGGGGCCGGACCATGCTCACCCTCGACCGGAGTTCAGCGCCCCTTGTGGAGGGAAACACGTTCCTGGACACGTCCAGCTACAGCACCGCGATCAATGTGGGCCCCGGCGGGACCGCACAAATCATCGACAACGTCATCCGCCTGAGCGGCGCCGGCACGGGCGTGTCCGTCTCGGCGACCGACAACTCGGTCACCAGCGCGCTGATCGCCGGCAACCAGATCAGCACCAACGGCCTCGGGACGGGCGTGAGCATTACCCTCGGCCAGGCCACGATGGGCGATAGCGTGGTGAACGTGGTGGTGCAGGGGAACGACTTCCACGGGAACCAGGTCGGCGTCGAAGTGGCGTCGAGCGTGCCGTTCTATCCACCGCACTATACCGGCCCGAGGGACTACAGCACCCACGCGCGGACGGTGGGCATCGACCTGGGCGGCGGGGCGCTGGGCGGCCTGGGCGGCAACGACTTCGGCGGCTTCACCGCCCCCGCGACCGCCGCCTCCGGCGCCATCGTGCTGATGAACGTGGCGCCCGCCCAGGGCGTCGTCGCAGCCCGCATGAACGTCTTCGCCGCCGGCGTCGCCCCCGAGACCGTCACCTGGGACGGCAACGAGGCGGCTGCCCTTACCGATGTGGACGAGTCCGCCGCCCTCACGGGCAACGCCGCCTTCGTCGCCCTGGCCTACGGCCAGATCCTCAAACGAGCGGGCGACGTGAACAACGCCAGCGACGCCGGCAACTGGGTCGGCGCCCTCAACCGCGGCGCCCTGACGCAGGCGGCCGTCGCCGCCGCCCTCGCCCGCTCGCCGGAGGCGCTGGTCGGGCCGGTCGATGGGATGTACCAGCAGTTCTTGGGCCGCCTTCCGAGCGTCGCCGAGCAGGCCGGCGCCGTCGCCACCCTGGAGGCGGGCGGCTCCATCGAGGGGCTGATCGGCGAGCTGGCTGCCTCGTCCGAGTACGCCGCGCTGTACCCCTCGGACGGCGCTTTCATCATGTCGCTGTACCTCAAGGTGCTGGGCCGCATCCCCAGCGGCGCCGAGGCGACCGGGTGGATCGCCACGCTGCAGACGAGCAACCGGGCCGCGGTCGTCAACGACTTCCTGGCGTCGGCGGAGTTCCGCGGCAGTGCGGTGCAACAGCTGTACGGCTACGGGTCGGCGTCCGCCTTCTCCACGGCGTCGCAGTTTCCGCTGCTGCTGCACCGGCTGACGCCGCCCGCGCCGGCGGAGACGGACCTGTGGGTTTATCTGTCTGCGGACCTGCTCAGCATCGAGGCGGGCGTGGCGAGCAGCCCGGAGTTCTTGGCGGATGGTTGAGGGTCGCGGCGGGGTGAAGGCATGCGGTGCGCGCCAGCCCTGGGAACCGGCCATGCTGACGAACGGACGTTTCCTCGCCGCCGAAGGGCGTAACGAGAGCCGTGGTGGACTTGCCCTCAGAACCCTGCCGCCTTGCCGTCCATGCCCCGGTCTACCGCCTGACGCGCGCGTGTCTTCCGGTCCACGAGGTTCTCGCGCCGTTCTCTCCGTCCGCTGGCCTGCGCCGAAGGCGCCGAAATGGTCGAAACTTCTTCTAGGGCGTGTCTGGCGAATCGGTATTCTCCCTGTTTTCAGGGGGTAGGACCTCGACAATTCCGGGCTTTTTTCGATTCACCAGACACGCCCTAGAGGTAGCGTTTCCGCATTCCAATGGAATGCGGTGAGAAAATCCATGAACGGAGTGTCCGGTTTTTGCACTTTCCCCGTTTCTGAAATAGGCTGCTGATGAGACCGCATCCGTCCCACCGACGAGGGCGAGGGGTGGGCGCGACCACTGGACAGAAAGGGAATCCATTACGCCTCGATTGCTACTTGCTTTTCCCAGCGGCCTTGGCCCTGCTCCCGTTTCCCAGAGCCGACCTTTCGGGCGCCAGAGGTTAGGTTCCCTCTATGCGCGCCATGTCCCACCGAGTTCCCGGCGGCGCCCCCGAGGGCGTCGCCGCAACACAGAAAGGCCTGTGTCATGAGTTGGCTGAATGAAATGCGCTATAAGAAATCCCGTCCCGCCCCCCAGGCGGAACATCCCCGCCTGATGCTGGAACAGCTCGAAAGCCGCTGTGTCCCGTCCACACTTGCCGCTGATTTCTCCGGGTCCGGCGTGTGGCGCTGGGAGGACAGCACCGGCTGGGAACAGCTGACCACCGCCGACGCCAAGTTCGTCCGCTGCGGCAGCAACGGCGAAGTGGCGGCCGAGTTTTCCGGCGCCGGGGTGTGGCGCTTCGAGGACAGCACCGGCTGGCAACAGCTCACCACCGCCGACGCCGCCGCCCTGGACATCAAGACGGGCGGCAACGTGGCGGCCGAGTTTACCGGCGGCGGGGTGTGGCGTTTCGAGGACAGCACCGGCTGGGAACAGCTCACCACCGCCGACGCCTCCCTGGTCCGTACCGACAAGAACGGGGACGTGGCGGCCGAGTTTCCCGGCGGCGGCGTGTGGCGCTTCGAGAACAGCACCGGTTGGCGACAGCTCACCACCGACGACGCCACCAGCCTCGATCTCGCCGGCGCCGGCAACGTGGCGGCCGAGTTTTCCGGCGGCGGCGTCTGGCGCTACGAGGACAGCACCGGCTGGCAACACCTCACCACCGCCGACGCCACCTTCGTCCGCATCGACGGCAACGGCAACGTGGCGGCCGAGTTTTCCGGCGGCGGCGTCTGGCGCTACGAGGACAGCGGCGGCTGGGAACAGCTCACCACGGTCGATTCCACCGGCATCGGCATTTCTTCCGCGGGCACGAGTGCGGACGCCGGGCGCGTGGCGGGCGAGTTCCCGGGCGCTGGAATCTGGATCTTCTCCAACGGCGGCGGCTGGATGCAAATCACCAGCGCCGACGCCTCGACTCTCCAATTCGCGTAACCCGAGTCTTCAGGGTGCGGCTCCCGATGCGTTTGGCTCGGGAGCCGCGCCGTTTGCCGAGGGCGGCAAGCGGCGGCGCTTCGTCAGAACCCCGCCGCCTTGCCGTCCACGCGCCGGTCCTCCGCCCCGACGTATTCGCCCGTTTTCGGGTCCACCCCAATGGTGTGCGCGTCGCCCTGCTTCCCCGTCACGACGACGTGCCCCATCTCTTTCAGCCGCTTCACCGCATCGGGATACTCCGCCATCCCCTCGAACTTCGCTTCATCCGGGAACCACTGGTGATGCAATCGCGGCGCGTCCACCGCCGATCGCGCGTCCATGTCGAAGTCGATCACGTTCACCACCACGCAAAGCACCGTGTTGATGATCGTCCGGCTGCCGGGGCTGCCCGTCACCAGCAGCACCTTGCCGTCGTGCGCCACGATCGTCGGACACTGAGAGCTGAGCATCCGCTTGCCCGGCGCGATCTGGTTCGGCGCCGTGCCGATCTGGCCCTTCGCCGTCGTCCGGCCGGGGAACCAGTTGAAATCCGTCATCTCGTTGTTGAGCAGGAAGCCGGCGCCCTTCACCATGATCCGGCAGCCGTACAGATTCTCCAGCGTGTACGTGTTGCTCACCGCCATGCCGTCGGCGTCGATCACCGAGAAATGCGTGGTGTCCTCGCCCTCCGGCGCCAGCGGAACGTCCTTGGCCAGGTCGGCGCTCGGCGTCGCCTTGTCCGGGTCGATGCCGGCGGCCAGCTTCTTCGCGTAGTCCTTGCTCGTCAGGAAGTCCGGGATTTTCACGAAGTCGGCGTCGCCGAGATAGCGGGCGCGGTCGCAGTAGGCGCGGCGCATCGTCTCGATCATGAGGTGCAGCGTCTCCGGCGACCAGCGGCCCTGCTTTCGCAGGTCGTAATTCTCCAGAATGTTCAGCATCTCCACCAGGCAGACGCCGCCGGAACTCGACGGCGGTGGGGCGTACACGTCATAGCCGCGGTAGACGCCGTGGATCGGCGCCCGCTCCTTGGCTTTGTAACTTTCCAGGTCTTCCTTCGTGACGACGCCGCCGTCGGCCTTCATCTCCGTGGCCAGCAGCTCGGCCGTCTCGCCTCCGTAGAAGCCGTCGGCGCCGTTCTCGGCGATGCGGCGCAGCGTCTTCGCCAGGTCCGGCTGCACCAGCCGGTCGCCGGCCTTCCATTGGCCGGCGCCGCCGTCCTTGCCCAGCACGCGCCGCAATTCGGGAAAGTCCTTCGATGAGCCGACCACGGAATTCAGCGACGACGCCAGCGCCTCGTCGATGACGAAGCCGTCCTCGGCCAGTTTCACCGCAGGCGCCACCACGTCCTTCCACGGCAGCTTGCCGAAGCGGGCGTGGGCGAGGGCCAGGCCGGCGACCGTGCCGGGCACGCCGACCGACTTCGGACTGAAGCCGTCGTCTTTCTTCGTGAACATCGTCTTTGTGGCGGCCAGCGGGGCCGTCTCCCGGTAGTCGATGACGACAGGCTCGGCCGTGCCGCCGGGGTAAACGAGCATGAAGCCGCCGCCGCCGAGGTTGCCGGCCGCCGGCCACGTCACCGCCTCCGCGAACGCCGTCGCCACGGCCGCGTCCACCGCGTCGCCGCCCTGCTTCAGCACGTCGCGGCCGACCTCCGCGCCGGCCGGCGACACCGCCACGACCATGCCGTGCCGCTCCTTCGCGGGCCGGTCGTCCGCCGTCGCCGGGGCGCCGGTCAGCGCCAGGACGGCGGCGCCTGGGCCAAGGAAATGCAGGACGCGGCGGCTCAGAGAATCGAGTAGAATGCGGCAACGGCGCATGATGCACTCCGGGTATTGGCGAGCGGCCGGGCGTAAGCCGGCCGGTGTAGTATACGGGCGCCGACCGGAGGTTGTACCGGCCGGCTTACGCCGGCCGCTCGCCGTGGTCTGCCAAAACTCCGCGGAGGAAGGTCGCATGATCCGGTTGGTCGTGGGCGCGGTGCTGTCCGCCGCCGTCCTGTTCGCCTGGCAGGTCTTCTTCTGGGATTATTCGGGGCTGCCGTATCGCTTTACGCACCCGCTGCCCAACGAGGACGAGGCGGCCCAGGCGCTGCGCAACGCCAACCTGGAATCGGGGACGTACCTGCTGCCCTTCCCTGTCCCCGAGGGGGTCAGCGGGGCGGACCCGCAGCGGGAGGCGGCGTACCACTCGCGCCGCGTCCGCGGCCCCATTGTCGAGGTCATTTATCGCAAGGAGGGCGTGGACGCGATCGATTCGCAGCGGTACGTCGCCGGGTTCTGCCAGTTCCTGGCGGCGTCGCTGCTGGCCGGCGTCCTGCTGGTCATGGCGCAGCCCGGCCTGCCGCGCTACCCAGCGCGCGTGCTGTTCGTCGCCGTGGTCGGCGTCTTTGCGACCGTGGCGGTCGGCCTCCAGGGGCCGATCTGGTTTCATCACCCCTGGCCGGCGGTGCTGTACGAGGCGGGACAGCAGGCGGTCGGCTGGCTGGCGGCGGGATCGGTAATGGGGCTGGTGGTCCGGCCGCTGAGGCCGGCCGCCGCCAAACCGGACGCCCTGCCCGTCGCAGCGAAGGAACCTGTCGGACCGCCGCTCATGGAGGTGGCCGTCAGCCCGCCCGCAGCGCCGCGGAATCCGTGACGCCGAGGTTCTCGTAGATGCGGCGGGTCGCATCGGAACGGTTGAGCGTGTAGAAGTGGATGCCGCGGACCTGATTATTGAGTAAATCGAGGCACTGCTCGGTGGCCCAGTGGACGCCGACGCGGGCCACGGCCTCTTCGTCGGCGCAGCGGGAGAGGCCCCGCAGCAGCTTCGCCGGGAACCGCGCCCCCAGCGCCAGTTCCGCCATGCGCACCATGCCCGACCGCGAGGTGATCGGCATGATCCCCGCGAGGACCGGGACCTTGATCCCGGCCAGGTCGCAGCGCTCGCGGAAGTCGTAGAAGTCGCGGTTGTCGAAGAACAGCTGGGTGCAGACGTAGTCGGCCCCGGCGTCCACCTTTTGCTTGAGATAATCCATCTCTTTGAGGCGGTTTGGCGTGCCGGGGTGGCCTTCGGGGAAGCCGGCCACGCCGATCCCGAAGCCGCGTGGGTCCGGCGGGTTGGCGTGCGCGCGGATGAAGCGCACCAAACCCTCGGCGCGGGCGAAGGCGTCCTTCGAGCGGTCGTAGTTCGGCGTCTCGCGCGGCGGGTCGCCGCCGAGAGCGAGGATGTTGACGATCCCCGAAGCCGCGTATCGGCCGAGAATGGCGGCCAGCTCGTCAAGCGTGTGGCATACGCAGGTCAGGTGCGACACGGCCGTCAGCTTGGTCTCGCGGTGGATGCGGACGACGAGGTCGTGGGTGCGTTCGCGCGTCGAGCCGCCGGCGCCGTAGGTGACGGAGACGAACGACGGCTGCAATTCCTGCAAGCGGGCGATGTTGGCGAACAACTCCTCGGACGCCGCGTCGGTCTTCGGCGGGAAGAACTCGAAGCTGAACGTAGTGCCGTGCTGGCGGAAGATGTCTTGAATGTGCATGGGGTGATTGTGGCGCAAGACGGGGCGTTTGCCAAGGCGGAAAAGGCGTTTCACCGCAGAGAACGCGGAGAGCGCAGAGAAGACAAAGACAAGCACCAAGGGAACATTACGCCCCGGAGCTATTCCTTGTCTTCTCTGCGCTCTCCGCGTTCTCTGCGGTGAAATGCTCGTGCGAAGACGGTCACTCCACCACGGCGAGGATGTCGTCCTCGGTCATAATGAGCAGCTCCTCCGTGCCGACGGTCACTTCGTTGCCGGCGTAGGACGAGAACAGCACCCGGTCGCCTTCGCGGACCTGGAAGGCGGCGCGCTTGCCGCTTTCCAGACGCTTGCCTTCGCCGAGGCTGACGACCTTGCCCTGGCGGGGCTTTTCCTTGGCCGCGTCCGGCAGCAGGATGCCGCCGGCCGTCTTGTCTTCGGCCTCCAGACGCTTGACCACGATCTTGTCATTCAGCGGTACGACCTTCATGCCGCGGTGCTCCTTCAGGGGGAAACCTCTTTATCCTCCGCGGTCCCGCGGCGCTGGATGCCGTAGCAATGTTCCAGCGCCCGGACCACGGTATACAACACAACGTTCTTGGCGACCGGCTTGGGGATGACGCTGTAGACGTGCGCCTGGATGGCCTGGCGCATGAGGCTCTGGCTGGAGTCGCCCGTCATCAGGATGGCCGGCAGCAGGGCGTTGATCTGCCGGGCCAGCTGCAACGTCTCCAGCCCCGTCAGCGTCGGCATGTGCATGTCGAGCAGCACCAGATGCACGCCGATGCCGCGGACGATGTCCAGCGCCTCTTCGCCGGACGACGCCAGCAAGGTGCGGAAGCCTTCCGGCTCCATGATGTCGCGCAGCGCTTCCCGACACCGATCGTCGTCGTCCGTTATCAGGATGCTGAAATCCTGACGCTCTTTGGATTCCTTGGTTGCGTTCATTGCCGCGGACCTCTGTGGCCGTTCCGGGTTCGCGGGGCAGGAGGCCTGCGGCGGGGCCACGGCGAACCGAGATTGATTCGACCCACTTCATGCAAAGGACGTACCGCCGACGCCACACGGCAATCGGTGCGACCTAAGCCTTTAAGCTAGTAGAACATGGGAACGGAGGAAAATCAAGAGAAGGCGAGAATACGCCGGGCGGCTGCCAGAGCCGGCCGGTGACGCTGCCATTGTGACAGGGGGATGTTTGATGTTCAGGCCCCCCTCATTTGCTCGCCGTCTTGGAACCGCTCCACAGCTTGTCCGGGTTGAAGTCGTCGCCGTCGAGGCCGGCCGGGGCGATCAGACGGTCGTAGTGGTAATACTCGACCTCCTGATTCCGGTCGTCGTAGGTGATGATGAGCATGGGCAGGTGGAGATCGGGGTCGAAGAAGTAGAGCCGCTTGCCGCCGTTGGGCAGCTCCGGCTCGGCGCCGGGCGGCAGGGTCACTTGCACGCCGCGCACCGGCCGCTCCTTGTATTCCGGCCGCGTCTGCATCCCGAGATCGGTCAGGGCGCCGCGGCCCTTGTCGCCGTGGTCCTGGGCGTCGAGGAAGGCGCCGAGGTGGTCGATGCAGGAGCCGAGACCCGCCTCGGTGATCGAATGACGGCTGGCCGAGCGCACCAGGGGGCTGTTCACCTCCAGCGCCATCTGCATTCCGGCCGGCGTGAACGGCATGTCGCCGGCGGCCAGCCGCGTGTGGAGCTTGTTCTCCAGCTGGCCCTTGACGTAGAGGACTTCGCGCCCCTGGCCGGCCTTGCCGACCCATTTGAGGTGGACGCTCCACGGCTCCTTGCGGAATGAGAGCATCAGGACCTCTTCGGGCTTGGCCGTGCCGCCGACCACCTCGCGGCGGGTCATGCGGACGATGTAGGAATCGACGCCGGCGTACCAGGAGGCGGCCTGCTGCTGCAACTCGCGCAGGGTGGCGGCCTTCGGCCCCAGATCGGTGGACGGCAGGGCGGACGGCGGGGCGGACGGCGCATCGGCGGACGCCTGGCGGACGACGGCCGGCGGCGCGGGGACGGGCGGCAGGACCGGCAGCTGGGCCGGGGCGAGGTTCGGCCGGGGACCGTCGGCCGGCGGCGGCGGTGCGCCGTTGCCGAGGGGCACGGGCGGCACCCGCACCAGCGGCACGTCCGCCGCCGAGGCGACGGCGCTGGCCGGGATGCGCAGGTCAGGGGCCGGCGGGGCGTCGGGTTTGGGGCGGGCGACGGGGCGCGCCTGCGTGTCCGCCATCTGATAGCGATAGGTTCCCGTACTGCATCCGAGCAGGAACAGACACAAAACGAGCGTCGCGGATCGGGGCACGTTCATGCCGCTCACCTTTCAGAATCCCTTCCGAAGCGGGACCGGCTCCGGCCCGCCGGCAGGGGCGGCGCGGAGAGAGGGGGGAAGTTACCGCAAAGCCGGGCGGAAGGATAGAGGAATTGCGCGCCCATCCAAGGACCGATTGACTCCCCACGGCGTTCGGGTATGAATACGCAATTGCCAAGGGCCGGGGGGATTCATGGACAGCAAGCTGCTTCGCGCCTGCCTCGCGGAACTGATCGGGACATTCGCCCTCGTTTTCGTCGGCGGAGGCGTCGTGTGCGTCGCCGCGCTGGCCGACCAGCCGCGGCTGGACGTGACGGCGATCGCCCTGGCCGAGGGGCTGACGCTGGCCGTCGCCCTGACCGCCACGCACCGCGCTTCGGGCGGCGGGCTCAACCCGGCCCTGACGCTCATGCTCTGGGTCTTCCGCCGCATCGACGGCCGTAAGCTGCTGGGCTTCGTCGTCGCCCAGCTGCTCGGCGCCGTCCTGGCGGGATTGTTCCTGCGCATCCTCTTCTTCAGGGACGCAGCGACTTCGTACCTGGGCGCGCCGCACCTGCGAGCTTTCGCCCCGAATGGCTACGGCCACGTCGAGTTGGCGGGGATATTCAGCGGCGTCGGAATGGAGATTTTCTTTACCTGCGTTGTCGCCTTCGCCTTCTGGGCCACGCTGCTGGACCGGCGCAGCCCGCCGTTGGGCGGGCTGGTCGTCGGCCTCGCCCAGGCGGCGGTGGTGCTGTTCGGCTTCCGCCTGACCGGCGGCGCGGCCAACCCCGCCCGCTGGTTCGGCCCGGTCGTCTGGGAGATGACGCTCCTGACCAAACCCTTCGACGCCCTCAGCGACCACACGGTTTACTGGGTCGGCCCCATCGTCGGGGCGCTCCTGGGCGGGTTTTTGTACGTGTTCGTGCTGCAGCCGCCGGACGAAGAGGTGCGGCCGGAGAAGCGATGAACGCGCTGACGCTCGACGACCTGTTGCCGCTGGAGGAGTTCGCCGGAAGGCGCGGCGAGTTCTTCGCGGCCCACGCCCGCTACCTGGACCGCTATCGCCGCGTGCGCATCGGCCCCGCGGCGGCGCTCGTGTTCACCAACCGCCAGACGCTTTGGTTCCAGCTGCAAGACGTGCTGCGCGTGGCCCGGCTGGCGGAGCCGGCCCGCGTACAACGGGAACTGGATATCTATAATCGGTTATTGCCGGGGCGCGACCGCCTCCAGGCAGCGCTCGTGCTGACAGTGGACGAGACGCGGCTGACGGAGGAGCTGGCGCCGTGGCGCGACCTGCGCGGCGGCGACCTGCGGTTGTGCCTGGGTCCGACGCAGCTGCCGGCCGACCTGCTGACCTGCCGGCCGGAGGACCAGTGCATCGGGGCGTCGCACTGGGTGCAATTCGTGCTGGACGCAGGGGCGCGGCTGCTGCTGGCGAACTTCCGCCGCCCGGCGCACTTCTCGCTGACGCGGCGGCATTACTCGCACGAAAGCGCACCGCTCAGCGAGGACGTGCGGCGGAGTTTGGTGGACGATTTGGAAGCGTCGGATCGGGATCGCGCGGCGTGAACGAGGCGCTCACGCCAACTCCAGCATCTCCGCCAGCCCCGCCGCCACGATCTGCGGCCCCGTGACGTACTGCCCTTCCGCCGTCCACTCGCGCACCTGCTGCTCCGCCGAGCCGAATAACTTCACTTGCAGTTCGTCGATATCCTTTTCCATGTCCTCGAAGTGCTTGGCCCAGTGGAAGGCCTCCTGGGCGTTGACGCGCTTTTCGCTCTGCCAGCGCATCCGGTGGAACAGCAGCGTGCTGTAGCGCGTCACGAACCGCTTCCGGCAGGCGGCGAACAGCAAGAGCGCCGCCGACGAACACTCGCCCAGCACCACGACGGAGGCGCCGAGCTTCCGTTGTTTCAGCAGCGTCAGCACGGCCAGCGCCCCGAACACGCTGCCGCCGGCCGAGTCGATGTAGAAGACGCACTCGCCGCCCGGCGGCACTTCCAGGAGGGCTTTGACGACCTCCGATTCCCAGTCATCGACCTCGCCGACGACCGCGATCTCTTCCGGCCCCTTGCCCGCCTTCCGCGTTGGTTTGGACATGAGGAGGAATGTACCCCCCGCAACCGGCGCGGCAAGTCCCGGCGCGAACCGTCCCCAGCCGCCTTGGCCCTTGTGTTCCTCGTTCCCAAAAGGCCCGGAGGCGCCAACCTGGAACGGTTCGCGGCCGCCGCGCCTCTGGACGCCACTCCCGGCTCGTGGTATAGAGGTTAGAACTGCCGGCCGTCCTCCCCGCATCCCTCCTGCCAGGGGCCATCCGCCATGAAGCTCCGTTCCGCCGCTGGTTTCTTCCTGCCGTCCGCCCTCGTCCTGGCCTCATCCGCCGCCGCGTCCGCCGAGAACTGGCCGCAGTGGCGCGGCCCCGCCGACGACGGGATCAGCAACGAAACCAACCTGCCGACGAAATGGAGCGACAAGGACAACCTCGCCTGGAAGTTCGCGCTGCCCGGCATGGGCGAATCGACGCCCGTCGTCTGGGGCGACCGTATCTTCCTCACCTGCCAGGACGGCGATCACGTCGCCCTGTTCTGCATCGGCACGGACGGTAAGGAGGTGTGGCGCAAGCCGGTCGGCCCAGGCGGCGGCAAGGTCCGCGGCGACGAGGGCAACGGGGCGTCGGCCTCTCCCAGCACCGACGGCCAGCACGTTTACGTCTTCATCGGCAGCGGCGAACTGGGCTGCTACGACTTCGACGGCAACGAGGTTTGGAAATTCAACGTCCAGGACAGGTATGGCAAGTTCAACACGTTCTGGGGCTTTCACTCCAGCCCGCTCCTGGAGGGCGACCGCCTCTACCTGCAGCTGCTCCACGCCAGCGCCCACCTGGTCGTCGCGCTGGACAAGGCGACCGGCGCGGAGGTGTGGAAGGTGGAACGCAAGGGCGGCGGCCGCGGCGAGAACCAGACTTCGTACGCGTCGCCGGTGATCTACCGCAAGGGCGACGACGCCTATCTGATCGCGCACGGCGACGACTTCGCCACGGCCCACCGCCTGACGGACGGCTCCGAGATCTGGCGCGTCGGCGACCTGACCGACAAGAATCGGCAGGACCTGCGTTTCGTGGCCTCGCCGGTCGTATCGCCGGACCTGATCGTCGTGCCGTCGTGCAAGGGCGGCCCGGTCGTCGCCGTCAAGCCGGACGCCAGGGGCATGATCGAAACCGGCGGCGCGTCCGAACCGTGGCGGCTGGCCAAGGGAACGCCCGATGTGCCGTCGCCGCTGGTCCGCGACGGCCTGGTGTACCTGTGCAAGGAGGACGGCGCTCTCGTTTGTCTGGATGCGAAGACGGGCGAGGAGAAGTACAATAAGCGGATCCACAGCTCGCGGTATCGGGCCTCGCCGGTCTGGGCCGACGGCAACCTTTACCTGACGGCCAAGGACGGCGTGGTGACGGTCGTGAAGGCGGGGCCGACGTTCGAGAAGGTCGCGGAGAACACGCTGCCGGATCAGTTCCAGGCCTCGCCGGCCGTGTCCGGCGGACGCATCTACCTGCACGGGTTCGGGGCGCTGTACGCGGTCGGGGCGGCGGGGAAATGAAGGGTGATTCCATCGGTTAGCCGCGACGCGCCAGCGGAGCGCTTGGGGAGAATCGCTCCGCTGGCGCGTCGCGGCTAGCCGAACAAGGAATCACAGCACCTCATCGCCCGGCGGCGTCATGCGCTTGACCGGATGTTTTTCCGCCTGGCTCCCCTTGGGATGAATCCACTCATCGACGCGCAGCCGCGTCGCGATGAAGCGCGGGTAGAACAGCGCTTCCGGCGCCCGCGGCTGCATCAGCGGCACCTCGATGATCTCGCCGATGCGCCCCGGATTGGCCTGCAACACGATGATCCGATCCGCCATGTACACGGCCTCGTCGAGGTCGTGCGTGATGAAGATAATCGTGACGTCCACGTTCATCCAGATCTGCTTGAGGTACGCCTGCATCTGGCCGCGCGTCTGGGCGTCCAGGGCGCCGAACGGCTCGTCCATCAGCAGGACGCGCGGCTGATTGGCCAGGGCGCGGGCGATGGCCACGCGCTGCTTCATGCCGCCGGAAAGCTGGAAGGGGTAGGCGTCGAGGAACTTGCTCAGGCCGACCACCTCCACCCACTCCCGCGCTTCCTCCTCGGCCCGCTTTTTGGGAATGCCCTTCTCCAGCAGGCCGAACATGACGTTGCGCTTGACGGTCAGCCACGGGAACAGGGTGTAGCTCTGGAACACCATGCCGCGGTCGGAGCCGGGGCCGGCGACGGACTTGCCGTCCACCTCGACGGCGCCGTCGGTCTGCTCCTCCAGGCCGGCCAGGATGCGGATGAGCGTGGACTTGCCGCAGCCGGACGCACCAAGGACGCAAATGAACTCACGGCGGTGGACGGAGAAGTTCACGTCGCGCAGCACCTCGACCGGGCCGCCGGGCGTCTGGAACGTCTTGCACAGGCCGCGCGCTTCCATGACGACCGGCCGCTGGTAGATGCGGCCGAAGCGCGCCGTCACGTCCGGTTCCTGCTCCTTGTAGTGCGGAAATTCCGGTGCGGCGGCCTTGGACGCGGCGACCACCGGCCCTTCCACGATCCCCGGATTCACGTCGATCGACATGTCGGTCTCCTCCCGGCAGCGCTGCCGGCGTGCGCGCTAAAGCATCCGGCTCATGGGGCGGCGACGGCGGGGCGACGGCCGGCCAGCAGCCGTCTCGGGACGTAGACGATCGCGCGGATGACCCAACCAATCAGCCCACCGCCGCCCGCCGCTGGCTGCCACGGGAACAGGAACTGCGCCAGGTACGCCAGCAGCTGGTCGAAGGCCAGTCCGATCAGTCCGATCATGATGATGCCGGCGAACACGTTGTCGTAGTGGCGGTACTTGCCCTGCTGGTTGATGAAGTAGCTGATGCCGCTGCTGGCGCCGATCAGCTCCGCCACGATCAGATACGTCCATGCCCAACCGATCAGGATTCGCATGTCGTTGTACAGGTTGGGCAGGATGCCCGGCAGGATCACCTTGACCAGCAGCGAGCGCCGGTTGGCGCCCAGCGTCTGCGCGGCCTCCAGCAAGCTCGGGTCGAACTGCCGCGTGGTGTTGGCCACGACCAAGACCATCTGGAAAAACGTGCCGATCCAGATGATGGCGATTTTCGGCCCGTCGTCGATCCCCAGCATCGCCACGCACAGCGCCCCGAAGGCGGGCGCGGGCATGTAGCGGATGAAGTCGATGAACGGCTCTCCCATTTTCGAGAACAAGTCGTATGTGCCGCACAGAACGCCCATCGGCAGCCCGACGACGGCCGACAGAATGAAGCCCCAGAAAATGATCTGGCAACTATGCCAAAGGCTCTCATGAAGCCACGGGATTTCCGGCAGGGGCGGCTTGGTGGTCAGCGAGGTGTAGAAGGCGACGGCGACCTCGTGGGGCGCCGGCAAGAAGATCGGGTTGGCCCGCTCTCCGACCATCGGCGCCTCGTTCCGGGCGCGCAGATCGGCGTTCTCCGCATCAAACTGAGCGGGCGTCAGCATCTGATCGGCTTCGTAGCTCTCGGAGCCGCCGGAGTCGGTAAGGTGAATATAGGGGTGCCAGATGAACGGCACGTAGCTCACCAGGGACCACAGCGCCAGCGGCAGCAGGAACGCGGCGCACTTGGCCAGGGCGGCGCGGCCGGGCGACAGGGGACTGCGGACCACGAGCCAGAACGAGCGGCGCTTCACGACGACCTCCCGAACACCGCGAAGACCCGAGGCGGCTCGACGCCGGCGGGCGGGTCTTCCTCGGCCCGGCCCGCCGGCTCGATCGCCCGATGGTCACTTTTTGAGGACTTCCTTCACCAGGCTCGGGTCCACGTAGGCGCTCACGTCCTGCGCCTTATCGTAGACCTTGTGCTTGACGTAAAAGGCATCGGCGTACTTCAGCGACCCGTAAACGCTTTCCAGCGTGTCGCCCTTCTCCAGGTGCTTGAGATTGGCGTCCCGGTCGAGCAGCTGCGTGCCCTTGAGATGTTTTTCCAGATCCTCGGGCTTGCCCTGGATGCGGGCGGCCATGATCTTGACCGCGTCGTCGTGGGTCTTGGGGTCGTTGAGGTAATCGAGGCACTGGAACCAGACGCCGATCACCTTCTTCCAGTCGTCCCGCCGGGCCTTGAGACTTTCGGGACTGACCTGCAGGGCGTCATAAATGAGGCCCGGCGCGTTCGCGCTGGTGTACAGTGCCTTGGAGCCGGCCACCTGATGGAGCGTTTGCCCGGAAATCGGATACCATGCGCCGATGGCGGCCACCCCACCCGACGCCAGGGTCTGCGGCGTCTCGTTGGTGGAGACGGGCTTGATCTTCACCTCCGCGTCGCTGACGCCGTTGTCTTCCAGCGCCTTGGTCAGCAGGATGTGTTCCACCAGATTCTCTTCGAGGCCCACCTGCTGGCCCTTGAGGTCCTTGATCGAACCCACCCCGGGCTTGCCGATGATCATGTCGTTGCCGTTGGAGTAGTCCGTCAGAACGATGGCCACGGACGGCTTGCCGTTGGCGCCATTGACGAGCGAGTCGCCGCAGACGATCAGCACCGCGTCCACCTTGCCGGCCGCGAAGGCGTCGATCGACGGGCCGTACTCGAACCAGCGGAAATCGACGTTGACGCCGGCGTCCTTGCAGAAGCCTTTTTGCACCGCGATCTCCCAGACGAGCCAGCCGGGCCAGTCGCTGTAGGCGATGGTAAGCGGCTTGCCGCTGGCGTTGGGATTGTCCTTGCCCGGCCCGTTGCTGTTCGGGCCGCTGTTATTGTTCGGGCCGCTGGTGGTCCCCGGCCCGCAGCCGACGACCACGAGCATTCCGGCGGCCAGCATCGAAGCCGCGGCTGCCACAAACGTCCGTACCTTCACGGGCCTACTCCTTGTCAGGGTTGCGGATCGAAACACTCCGTAATCCGGGACGGCCGCGCCCGGTCGTTCAGGCCCGCTCGATGGGCGCGGGGGCCGTGGCGAAGTCCGGTTCCGCGGCGGCCGGACGCTGCACGCCGTCGGCCAGCGCGTCCAGGCCGGCCAGCAGCTCGCGCCGCTTCTTCGTCACCGCCGGGTCCGACGCCCTGGCGCCGAAGACCATCTGCGTCAGCAGCGTCCCCACGCCGCCGAGGACGCCCGCCACGGCCAGGAAGATCGCCAGGCGCGTCCCGGCCTCGCCGCCGAGGCGGAAGCCCCACACGGCCAGCGCCGCGGCCAGCCCCAGCACCACCGGGACCAGCGTCTGCGCCGACAGCAGCAAATGTACGAACCCCCGCGGGGCGGGCTGACCCATCGCACGCCTCCCCGGCCTCAACGCTGCAGCATCACGAAATCCACGTCCGAGCCTTTGCCCGGCGTGTTGCCCACCGCACGGATGCGTTGTTCCTGGTCCGCGCCCAGGGCTTGCACCAGGAAGTTCTTGACCGCGTTCGCTCGATCCTGCGCCAGCTGCCGATTCTCCGGCACGTCGTCCCCCAGAGTGTTGCCCTCCACCTGGAGGTAATACTGCGGCCACTGTCGCATCTTTTCGGCCACCATCGCCAGCTTCGTCGGAACGTCGCCGAATTCGGAGAACTCCGCTCCATTTTTCTTGAACTGGATCACGTCCGCCTGGAACAGGCCGACGCGCCGCAGGCCGGCCCATTCGGCGTCGCTCAGCCGCGGGGCGACCGGGTCCACCCGAACCGTCTCCTCGCCGATCATGAACGCCGGCCGCTGATCGTACAGCGCCCGCAGGACGCTGCTGTCATACAGTTTGTCCGGCCGCGCGACGCCCGGCGACGGCTCGCCCGGCTGCTTGGTCTGGTCCAAAACGGTCGTGATGTTATGGATCATCTCGTCCAGCGTCTGCAACCCCATCGCCGCATTGGTCGCCGGCAGGACGCCCATCTGGGCGTAGTTCTCCACCGTGTTCTTCCACCAGATCTCGTTGACCATCGTCGCCGCCTCATTCGGTCCCACCTTGTTTTCGCCCACCAAGTGGGCGTCCGACAGCACCAGCGCCGCCATGGCGCCGTCGGTCTTCTGGAGGCCGTGCAGCTGCTCCAAGTAGGTCCGCACGACCGCCTGCGCGTCGGCCGGGTGATCGCGCAGCCAGGCCGTCTGCGCTGCCAGCACGTCCACGATGTAGCCCTTGAACTGCGAGCTGTCCACCAGCACCCGCGCCCCCTTCCGCTTGAGCGCCAGCGAGACGTACGGCTCCCACAGCACGAACGCCTTGTGGCTCCGTCGGCGCGGCGCTCAAAAACTGCTCATAGACATCGTTAATATCGGCATCCTTCGCCGGGATCAGGTAATCGCTCTTGAGGAGTGGCAGGTCGGGCAGTTTGAACTGGCTGCGGACGACGCGGGACAGCGTCTCGCTGGGCGAGTCCTCGACCAGAACGATCTTCGCGTCCTTGCGGTTGAGGCCGTCCACGTCCTTCATACCCGGGTCCAGGCCGATCATGGCGTCGGCGCCGCGCGTCTCGTCGATGACCATGATGATGGTCGCCGGCGGATCGCCGCTGCGCGGCGTGGTGTTGAGGAGGGCGTCGATGGTGAACACGGCCAGCGGCGCCTCGCCGGCCTGCACCGCCTTCATCCGGGCCGGGTAGTCGGCCTTGTCATCGACCCACTCGAAATCGTAGTCCTGCGCGGCCAGCTTCTTCTTGAATTCATCCGAGCGGAAGATGCAGTAGCCGGAGAACGAATCCAACGCCAACTTCACCTTGGTGCGCGGCGCGTGGTCCTTGTCCTTGTCCTTATCGCCCCCGCTTACGACCTTGGGATCATCCGTCTTGCCCTGAAACAGATAGTAATAGGCGGCCGCTCCCCCGCCGAGGATCAGCCCCCAGATGACGACGACGATGAGCAGCTTCTTCACGTCCGGCCTCCTCCCGACCCCGGTTGGGTGTGTCTGCTTCTCGTTTAGCCGCGGTTCGCAGAACCGCGGTTCTGCCAACCGCGGCTAAACAGACGGCGACAACTAGGCCCCGCGTTAGATGTCCTTGTAATCCTTCGACTGCACCACCTCCGGCGAAACCTTGAGGATGCGGAACTCGACCCGCCGGTTCTTCGCCGCCTCGGCCTCCGCCCGCGGGATGGCGACGATCGGCTCGGCGATGCCCACGCCTTCTGACTTGAACTGGCTGTCGGACAGGTGGACGCTCTTAGCCGTGGCGTACTCGAGGATGGCCGCCTGGAAGTTCTGGGCGCGCTTCTCGGACAGGTCCTTGGCCGCCTGCGCGATCACCGCGGGGTTGTCCGAGGCGGAGACGCCCGCGAACTGGCCGGCCTTGTCCTGCCGGTCGATCTCCGCCATGACCGCCTGGGTGTCGGCCAGGTCGAACGGCTTGCCGTTGAGGGAATAGTCATAGCCCATCCCGGTCGATTTCGCCTTCCGCGTGAGGAACCCCTTGTCCAGGCCCAGCTTGACGAACTTCAGCAGCGTGCTGGTCGGATCGACGTGGCCGCGGATGTCGAGGACGGCGTGGCCGTATTTCGACGCCTCCTCCACGGCCTTCTGGAACTCCGCCTGATACTTCGTCTTGTCCACGTTGGCGCCGTCCGCGGGAAACTCCACGGTGAAGCTGTAGATGGCGTCGCCCGCGGACACCGCAACCTTGGGCGGGATCGGCGAAGGCTCGTCCTTGTTGACGAGCGGCCATTCCAGCTTTCCGAGGTCCTTGAGGTGGTCGTAGTTGAAGCCCGCGTCCTGCATGTCCGCCGCCTTCTTGGCGGAGCCGACGTTGACCGCCATTTCCGCCGCGGCCTTCCGCATCCCCTGGAAGCCGATGTTGTTGTCCTTGCCGGTGACGAAGAACTTGTTGTTGCCCGTCAGGCCGACGAGCGTGGCGTCGGTGATGAGGCCGTGAACGTCGTCGGGGCCGAGGGGGGCGGCCGGCGTGCTCCACACGTCCTGGGCCGTCGCCAGCAGATCGACGTAGCGGGTCTCCAGGTCCTTCTTGCGGTTCTTGGCGTCGTCGTGGTTGTCGCGGAGGGCCGCCAGGTCCTCGCTGCCCTTGAGGTATCCGGCCGCGAACTTCTCGACGACGTCCTTGTTCTTGTCGAAGAAGTCCTTGCGGCAGGCGTACACGTCCGCGATCGAGTGGTTCTTGTACTGCGTCGAATCGACGACGTGGGCGCCCTTGACGGTCTTCTCCTTGCCGGTGCCCGTGCTGTCCAGGCCGCCGGTCAGGTCGGCCATGTCCGGCGTGATGACGAAGCAGGCGTCCACGGATTGGTCCTTGCGGAACTTCTCGGCCGGCCCCTTGTCGCCGCTGATGTCGTCGGTCCACTCGACCTTGATGTCGTCCCACTTCAGGCCGAGGGAGGTCAGCTCGTCGTCGAGAAAGCCGACGTGCGGGCCGTAGCGCTGCAGGGCGATCTTCTTGCCCTTGAGGTCGTTGAGCGATTTGATTTCCGGGCGCGCGACCAGATGGTCGCCCCTCGACCACGTCAGCTGAACGAAGACGACCGGCTGGGTGCGCGGGTCCTTGTTCAGCACCTCGGCGGCCTGGCCGATCTGGCTCATGGTGCCGCGCAGGAACGGCGACTTGCCGGCGAGGTAGTCCTTGACCTGGGCGCGGAAGTCGTCGCCTGGAGTCAGCTTGAGCTTGAGGCCCAGCGCGTCGAACGTGGAGCCGGGTTTGGTCGTCAAGTCGTCGTGCTTGGTCTTCAGGTCGCCATTGGCGAGGAAGGTCGCCACGTCGCCGCCCCAGAAGATGAAGGGCACTTGCAGCACGTCGGTCTTCTGCACGTCGCCGACCGGGGCGGCGCCGAGGTCTTCCTCGAAGGTCTTTTCCGCCGCCGGCGCCGGCGCCAGCACGAGCAGAACGGCCAGTGCGGCGATGACCGCGGCGGCCCCCGTTGATCGCAGATGCTTCATCGAAATCCCCTTTTTGGCCGCAGGTCCGGCTCACAAACAGGACCTGCGGGATCGATCACAAGCCAAATTCGTCGGCCTTCACCTTGTCGGCCGGCACCTTGATAATGCTGAATTCCACGCGCCGATTCTTGGCCTCCTGTTCGTCCGTCCGCGGGTAGGCGAAGACCGGCTCCCGCACTCCGACCCCCTGCGTGCGCATCTGGCTCTCGTCCAGCACCAGGCCCTTCGACTTGGCGTAGGCGAGGATCGATTTGCGCACCGCGACGGCCCGCTCGTCGGACAGGTCCTGCAGACCGTCCACGATTTCGCTCAGGGGCGCGCCGGCTGGCCCTCGGCCGTGACCTTGAGCTTCGGGTTCTTCTTCACGGCATTGAGGACATTCTGGATGTTGTTCAGGTCGAGCGGCTTGCCGTCGGCGGCGAAGGTGTAGGTTCCGGTCGCGGCATCGAACTTGAGCAGACCGTCCTTCTTGCCGGCTTCCAGGAAGTCCTCGACGAGCAGGCCGGGCGTGGCGTGCCCGCGGATCGCCACCACGGCGTTGCCGAACAGCGACGCCTCCTCCAGCGCCCGCTGGAAGTCCTGGCCGTACTGGGCCTCGGAGAACCCCGATTCGTTCGGCTGGAAGTTGATGGTGAAGGAGTAGATCGTGATTTCCTTCACGTCGTCGAACTTGAATTCGGGGCTGATGCGGCCCTCGGCGACGGCCTTGCCGTTGAGGCCGCCCAGCTTGCGCAGGGCGTCGTAGTCGAGGTCGGCCGAGCGGAAGCCGGCGGGGTTGGTCTTGAACGGCTGGACGGCCGGGTCTTCCGGCAGGGCCAGCGCCTGGGCCGATTTGAAGGCGAAGCCGGTCAGGTTGCCCTTGGCCGTGAAGAAGGCGATGTTGCCGGGCAGCCCCACGAAGGTGGAGTCGGAGATCAACCCATCCACGTCGTCCGCGTTGGCCACGGCGTCCTTGAAGGCGGGGTCTTTGCCCCAAACGTCCTGGGCCAGCTTGACGGCGGCCTTGTAGGCGGGGGCGCCCTTCCGCTTGGCGTCCACCAGCTCCTCGCAGGCCTTGAGGTAGCCCGCCGCGAACTTCTCCACGACGTCGCGGTTCTTGTCGAAGAAGTCCTTGCGGCAGGCGTACACGTCCGCGATCGAGTGGCTCATCGTCGCCGTGGAGACGACGACGTGCGCCCCCTTGATGGTTTTCGCGGCCCCGTCGCCGACCTTTTCGAGGCCGCCGCAAAGGTCGGTCATCTCCGGCGAAATGGCGAAACAGCCGTCGATGCCGGCGTCCTTGCGGAACAGGGCGGCCGGCCCCTTGTCGCCGCTCACGTCGTCCGTCCAAACCACCGTAATATCTTTCCAGTCGAGCCGGGCGGTGCGGAGGCAGTCGTTGAGCATCCCGACGTGTGGCCCACCCTTCTGCAAGGCGATCTTCTTGCCCTTGAGGTCGTTGAGCGTCTTGAAGGCGGCCCGGCCGACGAGGTGGTCGCCGGCCGACCACGTCAGTTGCAGGAAGACGACCGGGGTGGTTTCCGGTTTGGCGGTGAGCTTCTCGGAAGCCTGTCCCAACATGCTCAGCGTGCCGCGCAGGAACGGACTCTTGTTATCCAGATAGTCCGCGACCTGTTTGTCGAAGTCGTCGCCGGGTGTCAGTTGCAGTTTCAGGCCCAGCTTGTCGAAGGTCGATCCGGCCTTGGTTTCCGTCCCCCCGTTGGCGACGAAGGTCGCTGCGTCGCCGCCCCAGAAGATGAACGGGACTGGGATGGTCTCGCCGGGCGCGGCGGCCGCGAACAGGCCGAGGCCCAGCAGGGCGGCGGCCCACGTCGATCGGATGCGCTTCATCGGGACACTCCTTTCACCACCGCACACGAACTCACAGGCCGAACTCGCCGGACTGCACCGTGCCGGGCGGCAGCTTGATGATGCTGAACTCCACGCGGCGGTTCTGGGACGTCTCGAAGTCGGTTGCCGGGTTCGGGTAGATCGGTTCCTTGACGCCGACGCCCTGCGAGCGCATCTGGTTCGCCTCCAGCACCAGGCTCTTGCCGTTGGCGTAGCCGACGATCGCATTGCGCACCTGAGCCGCCCGGTCGTCGGAGAGCTTTTGCAAGGCGGTCACGGACTCCCGGAGCAGGCCGCGGCCCTCGTCGTCGTCGTACTTCAGCATCGGATGGGCGGCGATGAAATCCAGGACGGTGCTGATCTTGCCGAGGTCGAACGGCTGACCGTTGGCCAGGGTGTAGTTGCCGGCGTTCACTTTCAGGTAGCCCGCCGCCACGCCGGAGTCGAGGGTGCGCTTGACGAGCAGGTCGGGCGTGGCGTGGCCGCGGATCGCCACGACGGCGTTGCCGAACAGCGACGCCTCCTCCAGCGCCCGCTGAAAGTCCTTGCCGTACTGCGCCTCCGAAAACGACGATATTCCGGGGTCGAAATAGATGTTGAAGGAGTAGATCGGCTTCTCCTTCAGGTCGTCCAGGCGGATCTCGGGCGGGAAGCGCACCGGGATCGGCTTGCCGTTGAGGCCGCCGACGGTGCGCAGCCGATCGTAGTCGAAGTCGGCCTGGCGGAAGGGCGTCGCATTGACGCGGAACGGCTGGACGGCCGGGTCCTCCGGCAACGCCTGGGCCTGGGCCAGCTTGAAGCCGAAGCCGGTCAAGTTGCCCTTGGCCGTGAAGAAGGTCATATTGCCCGGCAGGCCGGCGAAGGTCGCGTCGGAGATCAACCCATGCACGTCGTCCAGGGCCGGCAGCTGGTCCTTGCCCCACGTGTCCTGCGCCAGCTGGAGCAGCGGCGTATAGCGTTTCTCCTTGTCCTTGTCGGGTTCCTTGGCGTCGTGGTTGTCCCGCAGGACGCCCAGCTCCTCGCAGCCCTTGATGTAGCCGGCCGCGAACCGCTCGACGATCGGCCGGTTCGCGTCGAAGAAGTCCTTGCGGCAGGCGTACACGTCGGCGATCGAATGGCTCATGTCCTTCGTCGAGACGACGACGTGGGCGCCGCGCACGGACTTCTTCTCCCCGTCGCCGATCGAGTAAAGGCCGCCGCTGAGGTCGGTCATCTCCGGCGAGATGGCGAAGCAGCCGTCGATGCTCCCGTCCTTGCGGAACAGGGCGGCCGGCCCCTTGTCGCCGCTCACGTCGTCGGTCCAGACGACCGTGATGTCTTTCCACGTCAGCCCGGTGGTGCGGAGGCAGTCGTTGAGCATTCCGACGTGCGGGCCGCCCTTCTGCAGCGCGATCTTCTTGCCCTTGAGGTCGTTGAGCGACCCGAAGTTGGTGCGGCCGACCAGATGATCGCCGGCCGACCACGTGAGTTGCAGGAAGACGACGGGCGTGGTCTCCGGTTTGGCGGTGAGCTTGTCGGAGGCCTGTCCCAACATGCTCAGCGTGCCGCGCAGAAACGGGCTTTTGTTAGCCAAATAGTCGTCCACCTGCTTGTCGAAATCGTCGCCGGGAGTGAGCTTGATGCTCAGGCCGTGGCCGGCGAAGATGGAATCCTTGCCCGTTTCCAGACCTCCGTTGGCGAGGAAGGTCGCCACGTCGCCGCCCCAGAGGATGAAGGGGACCTGAATCGTCGCGCCGGGCGGCAGCGGTTCGATGGGCTTCCCATCGACGGGCTTTCCGCCGCCGTTGACCTGTCCCGGGCCGGGGTTGGCGGGACCCGGATTGGTCTGGCCTGGATTGGCGGGGTTGGCCGGCCCGTCGGCCGACGGCCAGTATCGGTAGATCGCCACCGCGCCGCCGACGATGAGGAGGAGACCGCCCAGGAGGAGAAGGGGGGCGCGGTTGGCCTGACCGGATCGAGTCATGAGTCACCTCGTTGTGGGCGCGGGAACCGGGCGCGGCGCCGGGAGAGCAAGAGCGCGCCGGCCCGCTTCCCGCTCGCAGGGTGTATTCAATCGCCCGCTTCGCCCCGGTTCAAGGAAAATCTTTCCAAGCAATCAAGAATCCTACATGTACACATATGGAACTGCGTCGCCGGTCACGGCGACCCGTCGCGGTTGCGCTGGAGGCGGAGGGCCGCGCCGCCCTGGAGGTCGAGCGGTCCCCGGCGGTTGCCGGCCAGGTCGCAGTCCTCGACCGAGCCGGCGGCGCCGCGGGCGGCCCAGACGGCGGCGTCGGCGTTGGCGGTGATGGTGCAGAGGCGCACGGCCGGCGCCCCGCCCGCCAGCACGGCCAGGCCCGACAGCCCGTTGTCGCTGACCACGCAGCGCTCCAGCGTCCCCTGGCCCTCGCCCCACACCACGACGCCGGCCAGGGCGTTCTCATGCACCTTGCAGCGCCGCAGCGTCGGATTGGCCTGCCGCGAAACGGCCACGCCCGGCCCCTGGCAGCTATAAACGTCGCAGTCCTCCAGCGTCCCCGCGCTGCGGCCGACCACCACGATTCCGGCCTGGCGGCTTTCGTGGACTTTGCAGCGCCGCAGCACCGGGATCGAGTTCTGGCGCACGTCCACCGCCGCCAGGCCCGTTTCGTAAATGTCGCAGTCCTCCAGCGTGCCCTTGGCCCGGTCGCGGAAGGCCACGCCCGATTCGTCGCACTCGTGGATGGTGCAGCGGCGCAGCACCGGATCGCTGTTCTGGCGGACCTCCACGCCGGCCCGGCCCGAGCCGTGGACGTCGCACTCCTCCAGCGTCCCCTTGGCGTCGCGGTGGAAGAAGGCGCCGCCCTGCTTGTTGTGGTGCAGCTTGCAGCGGCGCAGGAACGGGTTGCCGCCCTGGCGCACCTCGATCCCGTACACGACATGCTCGCGGATTTCGCAGTCCTCCAGCGTCGCCAGGCCGTCCTCGGCGACGCGCAGGCCGACCGATTTGCCGTCGCGGATCACGCAGCGGCGCAGCACCGGATGGCCGCCGCGCCGGCTCTCGACCCCGGCCAGCGCGTGGCCCGACAGCTCGCAGTCCTCCAGGACCGCTTCCCCCTTTTCGTGGACCAGGACGCCGGCCGCCCGTCCGCCGTCCAGCCGGCAGCGGCGCAGGGTGGCGCGGCCGGCCTGGCGGACCTCGACGCCGGCCAGGGTGTTCTCGCCGACTTCGCACTCCTCCATCACCAGCTCCGCCCGGTCGTAAACCACGACGCCGACGGAACGCCCGTTGCGGATCGAGCATCTCCTCAGTACCGGCGCCGTGCCGGCGTTAGAGACGGCGACGCACGCCAGCGAGTCGGAGCTGATGCGGCAATCTTCGAGAATGAGCCGGCCCTGGGGAATGTGAACGGCGTAGCGGTCGCGGCCGCCGCGGCGGGCGGAGCCGAGCAGCGTCAGGCTGCGGACGCGGGCCATGTCGGTCTGCATCCGCAGGCAGTTGCCGTCCTGGCTCTCGACGACGATGTCGGCGGCGGACCCCTCGCCGATGATCTCGACGCGGCGGTCCAGCACCAGGCTCTCGGCGTAGACGCCGGGCCGCACCAGGATTTTCGTCCCCGGCCGGGCTTCGCGGAGCGCTTCGCCGATGGTGCGGAAATGGCCGCCCTCGTCCGGCGACACCACGATCGCCCCGCCGCCGACGGGCGCGGACACGGGCGTCGTCAACGGCGAGAACGGCGTGGAGCTGGGCGCCGTCGGCGGCGACCGATGCCTCTCCTCGATCGGTTCCAGGGGCAGCGACGCGCCCAACGACCCGCCGGCCCCGGCGATGACGGTCTTCGGGGCTGCCCCCACCCTGCCCTCCCCCAGCGTCGGGGGAGGGTGGGGAGGGGGCGGAGACGTATCGACGACGCCCTCCGGCGCCCACACCACTTGTCCGTGGCCGACGTTCGTCGCCCCTTCGGCGGCCAGGGCATTGACCGTGATGCGCCGCGTCAGGTAGGCGCTGCGGAGGGTGAGCCGGCCGCGGACGCGCGTCCCCGCGGCCAGCGCGTCGAGGCGCAGCGTCATCTTGACCGGCTCGCCCTGGATCTCGCGCGGCTGAACGTGCAATCCGTCGATGTCGCATTCCACGACGCAGCGGGTCGGGATCGACAGCATCACCGCGAATTCGTGGGCCGTCCCCGCCTTCAGCGTCCCCAACGACAGCGTCCGCGGGTGCCGCCAGACGCCTTCCTCGCGGTCCAGGCCGATCACGTCGCCGCGCACCGTCACGTCTTCGAGAGACGCCGACACGCCGGGCCGGACGACCAGGGCGCAGGCCGCCTCGCCCTCCAGGTCGGCCTCGCGGCCGGTGACTTCGACGTTCAGATGGCGCAGCACGACGCCGCCGGACTCGATGCGCAGCACCGGGCCGCGCGCGGCCCAGATGGTGGCGCCGGCCCCGACAATGGCCAGGGCCTTGCGGAGGACCACCGGCCCTTTCGCCTCGTCGGTCGGCTTGAGCGTCAGCGTGTCGCCGTCCTTGAGGCGGTCGAGGCGGTCCTGCAAGCTCTCTTCGCTCATGGCGCTCCGCTCCAAGGATCAGGGAATCATCCGCACCACCGCCAGCCGGCCGTGGTCGTCGCCGGACAGCAGCACCTCGTCGCCGTCGCGCAAGGGACAACCGCGCCCCTTGGGCACCGGGTTCCCCGCCGGCGACACCATGCCCTGGAGGTTGCAGTTGGCCAGGACCCACTGGCCCTCCTGGAACAGGATGACGGCCTGCACGTCCGACTCGACGCCCTCGGCGAAACGGACGTTGCGGTGCGTGTGCCAGCGGTAGAGCGGCTTGTTGTGATGGCCGACCACGCAATGCCCCTCCGGCCGGTACTGCCCCTTGCGGCCGGGAGGGGCGTAATGTAATTCGAGCGCCGGCAGCGGACTTTTCAATTCCCAGTGGCACCAGGGACAGATCGGGGCCTCATTCCGACAATACAGAAACGCCTTCTCGTCGCAGGCGGGATTGCCGCATGGGATGAGCAGGTCGGACGAGCGCGCCAGGGCCGACTCCCAATCGTCCGCCCCCGGCCGGGCCGACGGCTGGTGCAGCCCCTCGATGAAGGCGCGCTCGAACAGGCCCGGCAAATACGGTCCCAGCCGGCGATACGGCACCGCCACGTCCACGTGATTGGACTCGTCGCGCGGGTTCTCGATCCACAGCGACTTCAAGCCCATCGACAGCAGCTCGTCCTCCTCGGCGGTTTGGCCGTTGACCTTCGGCCCGCGCAGCGGGTGCCGCCGCAGCAGGTACTCGCAGATCAGCACGGCCAGGGCATGAAGATCGGTCAGGTTCGACGGCAGCCGGCGGTTGCGATCGTCGGCCGGCAAACTTTGCGTCGCCAGCACTTCCGGGGCGATGTAGCCGGGCGTACCCAGCACGTCGGGCGGGAAGACGCCGGGGACGACCAGCGAGTCGATGTCGATGACCGCGCAGCGGCCGCCCGGCGGATCGACCAGGACGTTGCGGCTGGACAGGTCCGAGTGGGCCAGGCCGGTCAGGTGCAGCTTCCGCACGGCGCGGGCCATCGGCACGCACATCCGCAGGTAGTCCGACCAGACGCCGCGCTCCTCCGGCGGCAGCATCTTGCGCAGCTTGGGGCTGGAGAACCACTTGCCTTCCTTCTCCTTGCCCTGCCACGGCCCCGTCTTGAAGAAGAAGTTCTTCGGATAGGTCGGGGCCAGGACGCCGAACTGCGGGTCGGTGACGACGCCAGTAGGCCAGCAGAACAGCTCCGCGAAGTATTTGCCCGTTTGCGGGTCCGTCGTGGGGTTGAAGCGACCGAGGATGGCCTTCAGCCGTTCCATCCGGTTGGGATCGGTCTTGAGGCGCAGGTCCTTGAAGAAACAGACGACCGATTGGCGGTCGGCCGTGAAGAAGACGCGCTTCATTCCGCCTTCGCCGATCTGTTCCGGGCGGTAAGGAACCCGGCGGCCGTCCAGGAGCGTCGCGGTCAGCGGGTTCACGCCGCGCCTCCCTCCGCCCGCGAATGGCGAGTGGCGAGTGGCGAGTGGCGAGAAAATGCCAAGCGAAGGTTCATTCCATCTTCCCAGATCTGTTTTCACTCGCCACTCGCCACTCGCCACTCGGTTCCGCCCGGTACAGCAAAACCAGGGTCCGGTCGTCCGACGATCCGCGCTTTTCATACCGCAGCCACTCGGCCAGGGCCTGCCCCTCACGCGGGTCGCGGGCCGGGCCGCGCAGGACGCCGGGCAGCGGCCCACCCTGCGGCCCCGTCAGTCCCTCCACAGCGTCGGCCCCGAACAGCTCGGCCAACCGCGTCTTCTCCGGGAAGAAGTCGTCGGCGACGCCGTCGGTCATCAGCGCGACGGCCCGCAGTCCGGGCCGCACGGCGACGACGGCTCGGCCCTCCAGCCTCTCTTCGATGCGAGGCGTGGTGAGGAAGCGCGTCTCGCTGGCGTAGGCGCCGTGGTCGGCCTCTCCCAGGATCAAGCACGACCCGTCCTCATGGTAGAGGCCGACGGCCCCATCCCCGACCTGAACGGCGCCGACCACGTCGCCCGCGGGGCCGGAAGCGTGGACGACCAGCAGGCAGGTCGTGTGAAACTCGCGCTCGGGCCGGCCGCGCTTTTCGGCCGTGGACCGAACGGCCTCGCGGGCGCGGATCACGGCGACGGTCAGCGCCGCTCGCAGGCTTTCCGTCGCCTCGGGATCGGGCGGCAGGTCCGCCGTCTTCTCGCGCAAGGCCCGCACTCCTTCCGCACAGGCGACGGCGGCGGCGACCCGCGACAGCGGCGCCGAACCGGCCCCGTCGGCGACGGCCAGCACCGTCCACGGGCCGACCGACCCCCAGGCGAAGGCGTCGTCGCGCCACAGCGCGGCGTGGGCGTGGTACTTGCCGCGCACGCTGGCCGCCAGCAGGCGCCACGGCCCGTCCCGATGGGCGAACAGGCATTCTTCATGCGGAACCGGGTCGGAGCGGTCTGCCGGCTCGCGCACCGTCCACTCGGCCTGCGCCGGCGGCGGTCCCGGCGACCGGGAGCGGCCGGGCCGCGCATAGGCGTCCGCCAGCGGCAGCGGCGGCCGGGTGGACCGCCGGGCGCCCAGCGCGTTCGGCGGCGCGTCGGCGTCCGGGCGGAGCAGCCAGCCGAACCAGCGCTTCCACCACGGAGGCCGCTCCGATGCGTTCTCGTCCATGGGCTGAGTGCATGCGCCGCGAGGCGCCCCTCGATTGGAGATACGGATTCCCGTCGCCGCCGTGACGCGATCACGTCACGATTCGGATCTCGCCGCCCTCCGGCGGTTCCGGCAGGCGCGGCCCGGATGCGCCGCTGGCCCCGAGTACCTGGCTGGCCGTCGTCACGGAACTCGACACCCAGCGCATGAACGCGCCGAGCGTTCCGGGCCGGGCGTCCTTGAGGCGGACGACCGTGTCGCCGAGCCGGCGCAGCGTCTCCTCGTTGATCGCCGACCCCGCCCCGCACGCCACGACGGTGGCCTGGCCGCGCAGCCGGAAGTTCTCGACGGCCGCCTGCCAGTCGTCGGTCGGTTCGCCGTCGGTCAGAACGAAGACGAGGGGCTTCCAGTCCCCCTTGCGGTCCGGCCCACTGATCCGCACCTCGCGGCCGATGCGGTCGGCCAGCAGCTCGACGGCCTGGCCGAGGGCGGTGACGCCGCCGGCGGAGAGTTCGGGGGGGTGGAAGGCTTCGACCGGCGTGAGTTCGACGACCTGATCCGCCTCGCTGGCGAAGGTGATGACGCTGAGCCAGACGGTTTCGAGGGCCTGGGGATCGTTGCGGAGGTCGCTTAGCAGGGCCTTGAGGCCCATTTCCGTGGCGGCGATGGGTTCGCCGGCCATCGACCCGGAGCAATCCAGGAGGAGGTAAACCGGCAGCCGGCGGGCGTCGGGCTGGGCGGCAGCCATCGCGAAGGCTCCAGGGCGCATCACGGCATGGAGGATAAAAAAGATCGCTCCACGCCTTCATCCGGTTCGCCGGGGCGAACGCACCGGGACCTATTACAACCGGCCGGCCCTCGGGAATCAAATGAAATCCCGAACAACGTTGAGGGAAGCGCCCTACCACGCCCCTGAATATTGTTTGGACAACCATCGTCCAGACGATTATCATGAGCAACATGGACACGCCAACGGAACGACGGACGGCCCGGGCGCGGCGCTTCGACTCGCCGGAGCAGGAGGCGTATCTCAATCTGTGGCGGACCTACGACCGTCTGCGGGCCGTCGAGGATGAGCTGTTCGGCCGGCACGACCTGACGGCGCAGCAATACAACGCCCTGCGGCTGCTCCGCGGCGTCCACCCCTGCCGGCTGCCGACGCTGGCCCTGGCCGCCCGGCTGGTGTCGCGAGCGCCGGACATCACGCGGATGCTCGACCGCCTGGAGGAGCGCGGCCTGGTGGAGCGCGTCCGGCCGCCCGGCAACCGCCGCGTCGTCGAGGTCGGCCTGAGCGCGGCCGGCCTCGGGCTGCTGGCCGGCCTCGACGACGAGGTCCGCGCCGGCAACGCCCGGATGCTCGGCCACCTGGATCGCGGCGACCTGCGCACCCTGAACGACCTGCTCCGCAAGGCGCGGCGGCCGCATGAACCCCCCAACAGCGATTGGCTTTGACCCCATTCTCGCATAGGAGAATCCTTCATGTCGCAGAACACCGCGAACCGGCCGCACGTCGTCGTCATCGGCGGCGGACCCGCCGGCTCGACCGTATCCACTCTCATCGCCCAGCAGGGCTTCCGCGTCGAGCTGTTCGAGCGCGAACGCTTCCCGCGCTTCCACATCGGCGAATCGCTCATCCCCGAGACCTACTGGGTGCTGCAGCGCCTCGACATGCTCGACAAGATGCGGAAAAGTCCGTTCGTCAAGAAGTACAGCGTCCAGTTCATCAGCCAGCACGGCCGGCTGTCCGAACCGTTCTATTTCGTCGAACACAAGCCGCATGAGAGTTCGCAGACCTGGCAAGTGATCCGCAGTGAGTTCGACCAGCTGATGCTCAACAACGCCCGTGAACATGGCGTGAAGGTTCAGGAAGGCGTCCGCGTGCTGGAGGTGCTGTTCGAGGGCGACCGGGCCGTCGGCGTGCGCATCCAGGAGGAGAACGGGACGGAGCGCGAGGTGCGGGCCGACGTGGTGGTGGACGCCAGCGGCCAGAGTTCGATCATCATGAGCCGGCTGGGGCTGCGCGAGTGGGACCCGGTGCTGAGGAAGGCGGCCCTGTGGACCTACTGGGAAGGCGCCTGGCGCGGTCAGGGCCAGGACGAGGGCGCCACTTTGGTCTGCCAGACGAAGGACAAGAAGGGCTGGTTCTGGTACATCCCCCAGCACAACGGCGTCGTCAGCGTCGGCGTCGTCGCCGATTACGACTATCTGTTCAAGAACCGCGGCGACAAGGACCATGAGGCGATCTACTTCGAGGAAGTGGAGCGCTGTCCCGGCGTCAAGGACCGGATCAAGGGCGCGAAACGGGCCGACGTCTTCCGGGCCGCCAAGGAGTACACCTATCGCTCCAAGCGGGCGGCCGGCGACGGCTGGGTGCTGGTCGGCGACGCCTTCGGCTTCCTCGATCCGCTCTATTCATCCGGCGTGCTGCTGGCGCTGCGGTCGGGGTCGGTCGCGGCCGACGCCGTGGTGGAGGGGCTGCGGAAGGGCGACACGTCGGCGGCGCAGCTGGGCCGGTGGGAGGCCGATTTCGTCAAGGGCATGGACCGGATGCGACGGCTGGTGTGCGAGTACTACGACGGCTTCAGCTTCGGCCGGTTCGTGAAGAAGTACCCGCACTTCAAAGGACTGCTGACGGACCTCCTCATCGGCGACCTGTTCAAGGACGAGGTCGATCAGGTGGTCGAGCCGATGAACGTGATCCGGGCGGAGATGAAGTCCTGACCAGCCCGAAGCGCAAGCGAGGGCTTTCGCCCCAACCCTCGCTTGCTCTCCGCGCAAAGCGGACGCATCAGGCACACTGAATCTTCATTCCGGGAGAGGCGGGCGGAAGCGAAAGGAGAGAGAGAACGTTACAGCGTGGGCCGCGGTGGGCGGAGGCGTCCGCTCTTGGGCGCCTCCGCTCGCCGCGGCGCTTCGTCTCGTCGTTCAGCTCTGTTGCAGCACAGGCTCGGGAACGACGGCGACCCGATTGCGCAGCTCCCGGCCGCCAAGGGCCGGCATCACGGCTTCCTGGGCCAGCTGCTTGAGGTAGTAGCTGGACACGCGGCCGTTGATCACGACCACGCCGTCCGTCTCTTCCAGCGACAGCTTGCGCAGCGCGGGAAGCGGACTCCGGCACAGGGCCTGGAAGGCGCGTGAGGGTTCCAGCGTCGTGGGGGACATGGGAAAAGGTTCCTCAGACACGGACACTCTAAGAACGCGATTGTCCGGGGTATCCCAACCCCTCCAAAACAACCGAGAGAGAGTCGAACGTCTTTGTTCTGCGAACGAGTCCGATGCGAACCGGCGAGGCCGCAACCGTTGGAGAGAGGACAAAGTCCTTGGCCTTGCGGACGCGGCGGACATTCCTGTTTCCGGAGGCGTCCCGGTGATTCCTGAGCAGGTCAGGAAGTGAAGCCCCGTCTGGAGGGACTTCCGGCGCGGCCCGCGTCAGTCGCACCAATCAACGCCTGTTATCGTAAAGCCGCGCGCGCCCGAGATCAACCAGATTTTGGAAAAGTTTTCCAAAATTAACTACTCGGGGTTCTGCGGGGGAGTTCCGGCCCCCTCACCCCTTCCCTTCTCCTCCACCCTGGACGAGAGGGGAAGGGGTGAGGGGGCCGTGCGTGGCCGGCCGGCCCCGCGGGTCGTACAGTGCCGAGGACGGGCCGCATGGGCGGGAATCTAGAGAGGGTTATCGTGAAAATAGCGGAAATAACGGCGTTTCACGTCCGCATCCGCCTGCGGAAGCCGATCCGCCACGCCTCGCACACCCGGACAAACACCGACAATCTGCTCATCCGCTGCGTGCTGGACGACCGCACGGAGGGCTGGGGTGAGGGCGTGCCGCGCGATTACGTCACCGGCGAGACCATCGATTCGGCCCTGGCCCTGCTGAAACGCAGCGACCTGGCGGCGCAGCTGTCCAGCTGCGCCGACTTCGCGCAGGCCGTCGCCTTCGCCGAGCGGCTGCGGTTGGCCGACGTTCGCGGCGACGACCGCCGCTGCGGCGGCAACGCGGCCCATTGCGCCGTCGAGCTGGCAGTGCTCGATGCTTACGGCCGGCGCTTCGGGGCCGCGCTGTCCGACGTGACGCGCCTCCTGGCGCCCGATCTTTACATCCCGCAACCCACGGTTCGGTACAGCGGAGTCATCACATCGTCGAAGGGGTGGAAGCTGCGGCTGGCCGCGTGGGTCATGCGCCTGTACGGCTTCCGCCAGCTCAAGGTGAAAGTCGGCATCGCCGGCCAGGACGACGCGGCCCGGCTGCGATCGGTTCGCAAGCGCGTCGGGGTCGGCATGGACCTGCGCATCGACGCCAACGAGGCGTGGCCGGCCGCCGAGGCCGCCGAGCGCATCCGGGCGCTGGAGCCGTTCGGCATCACCTCAGTAGAGCAGCCGTCGCCGCACGCGGACCTTGCGGGCATGGCCGAGGTGCGGAAGCGGGTGCATGCGCCGCTGATGCTGGACGAGTCGCTCTGCGGCATGGTGGATGCGGAAAGGGCGTTGTCCCTGGGCGCCTGCGACCTGTTCAACCTGCGGCTGTCGAAGTGCGGCGGCTTCATCCCGTCGCTGCGGCTGGCCCAGTTCGCCAGGGCGCACGGCCTCGGCTGCCAGCTCGGCTGCCAGGTCGGCGAGACGGCGGTGCTGTCGGCGGCCGGCCGGCATTTCGCCGCCTCCGTCGGCGGCCTGCGCTATCTCGAAGGCTCCTACGATCGCCATCTGGTCCGCGAAGCGCTGGGCACGCGCGACCTGACGTTCGGCCGGGGCGGTCGGGCGGCGGCGCTGCCGGGGCCGGGTCTCGGCGTGACGCTCGACGGCCGCGCCCTGGAGCGCGTGACGGTGCGGAAGGAGACGCTGGTCTGAACGGCGACGGCTTCACCCTCGAAACCCACACGGCCAGCGACGGCTATCGCTGGCGCTATCGGCGTTACGCCGCCCCCTCACCCCCACCCCTCGCCCCCATCGTGGGGGAGAGGGGTAGGGGTGAGGGAGCGGCGGCCCGCATCGTTTGCATCCACGGCATCCAGAGCCACGGCGGCTGGTACGTCCACTCCTGCCGGCGCCTGGCGGAGGCCGGCTTCGACGTGTACTTCCTCGACCGCCGCGGCTCCGGCCTCAATGAAGAGGCCCGCGGCGATACGCCCAGCTTCCGCCGCCTCTTGCAGGACGTGGCGGAGTTTCTGGAGGAGAAAAGGCGCACGGAGCCGGCGAAGAAGACGTTCGTGGTCGGGATTTCCTGGGGCGGCAAGACGGCGGTCGGCGTGGAGAAGCATCGCCCCGGATTGATGGATGGAATCGCCCTTCTTTGTCCGGGTTTCCGGCCGCGGGTGTCGCTGTCGCCGCGGGAGAAGTGGGGCGTCGTCTGGGCGCGGCTGTCCCGGCCGACGCGGACGTTCCCGGTCCCGCTGAGCGACCCGGCCCTGTTCACGGCGACGGAAAAATGGCTGGCGTTCCTGCGCGAAGATCCGCTGTCGCTGCGGCGGGCGACGGCCCGCTTCCTGTTTGGGAGCGTCCTTCTCGACTTTTACTTGAGGGACATTGGCCCGCGGATACGTCTGCCGGTGCTGCTGATGCTGGCCGGCCGCGACCGCATCATCGACAACGATGCGACGCGCCGCTTCGTCGAACGATTCGCCGGGCCGAAGGAGGTCGTCGAGTACCCCGAGGCCCATCACACGCTGGAATTCGAGCCGGACCCCGAACGGCACCTCCGAGACCTCGTAACGTGGCTGCAAAAACAGGCGCATCAATGAAACCCGTTTAGCCGCTCTTCGCAGAAGAGCGCTCTTCTGCGAAGAGCGGCTAAACGAATATCAGTTATATTTTATCCCCTGACGATTCTGATTGATCCCGACGACGTGCGGCTGGTCGCCGCTGAGGCGGACCAGAAAGAGGTTGCCCTGCGTCGCGTCGATCTGGTTCGGCGCGCCGATCTGCTGCTGCTGCACCACGAACAGGACCAGATCGCCCGGTTTGCAGTTGTTCACAAACCCGACGTCCGCCGGCTGGGCGGCCTGGCCGGGATTGGCCTGCCCAAACTCGGACAGCGGCGCCGCGCCCACCAGCAGCGGATAAAACGGCTGGCCGCGCACGCCCATTGGGTTCTCGTTGAAGACGCCTTCCAGCTCCTCGCGCTTGTTGTGGTTCGGCTCGCCGAACATGTGGAACGGAACGTCGGTCGTCCGTTTGAACGCAGCCAGGTCGCCGGCGATGAGGGAGGCGAAGCACTGGCGCGCCACGTCTCGCGCCCGCAGCGCCGGGTTGAACGGCGGCAAGTCCACCTCCGCGCGGGAGAGGTCCACCTGTTTGGCGTTCTTCAGCGCCCAGGCCGTCCAGGCGGCCCGACAGTTCTGTCGGCTCTGGGCGTCTTGGCCGTAGGGCACGTGCGCCATGTGGGCGCCGACGGCGCAGCTGAGCAGCTCGTCGGCCTGGTAGGCCAGGTCGGGCGGCCCGTCCTTCACCAGGGCGATCAGAGCAGGGACGGCGGCGCGGTCGCGCCCGGCCAGCAGCCCCTGCGCCGCCCGGAAGCGGACGCGCGGATCGGCGTCAGCCAGCAGCTTCTGCACGTCGGCGCGCTGCTCGGCCGTGCCCGACCGGCCGAGGACCACGCCGGCGGCGGCGCGGCGGCCCGGCGCCTTGTCCTTGAGGGCGGCGACCACGGCCGCGTCCACCTTGCCGTCGTGAACGCCGAGAACGGCCAGGGCGGCCACGACCTCGTCCTCGACGGCGTCGCTGTCGGCGTCGGGGGCGTAGGCCAGGAGCGCCGCCGCCGCCCCGTTCGGCGCCCGCTGGCGGATCAGCCGGGCCGCGGCCGCGCTCTGGGCCGCCCGGTTCTCGACGCCCTCGGCGTTCTTCGTGAGGTTTTCCGCCCGCTCCCTGATCTCCTCGTCGCCGTCGTTCAGCGCCCGGCGCAGGTAGGGGACAGCCGCGGCGCCGAGCTTGGCCAGGTCGGCCGAGGCCTTCTCGCGCACCTTGCAGGAATCGTCGCCGAGCTGACGGATCAGTCCGCCAATGCGTTCCTGCTGATCGGCCGGGGTGGTGTGCTGCTGGAAATAGGCCAGCAGACCGGGGCCGTCCACGCCGACCTTGGCGTCCTTGAGCGTTTGTTCGTCGTCCGCGGGGGTGGTCGAAGTGATCGGGGTCGCCGACGGGGCGCCGGGCGGCACGGGCGCCGGCGGCGGATTCGGCGCCGCGGGAGGCTGGGCGCTGCCCAGGGCGGCGAGCATCGGGAGCAGGCAGACGACCGGAAGCCAGGTGCGACGCATGACGGTGGTTCCCTGCGACGAGAAAGCGGACCCCGACCGAGACGCCGAAACGTGCCGAAGTATTTTACGGGGTCGGCGGGCCGGGTGGAAGGGGCCGTTCAAACCGTCATCGCGTCCCGCAGCGCGTGCTGGATCTCGGTCATCTGCTCCTCGCCCCAACCGCGGTACACCTGGACCTCCACCGCCCCATGCTGGCCGGTCAGGGAGACTGTATAGACGATCTTGTAAATCGTGCAATACCACCAGACGACCGCGGGAAACACGCCGGACAGCAGCAGGAACACGCAGATCGTCCACTCCCACGTCCCGACGCCCGCCTCGCGGCCGCCGACGACGCCGAAGTATTCGCGCACGTCGATCGGCCTCGGCCTGAACGGGATGAAAGCGATCCGCAAAGTCCTGACAAGATCGACCCGGCCGGACTTGTAACGCTTCAGGAAGACGTGGTCGTAGGAGCCGAGCAGGAAGGCCGTCATGCCCGTGTAGATCAGCCAGGAAATCAGGAACGTCGGCACGGCGACGGAGGGCGAATCATCGACCGCGAAGCAGGCGGCGGCGATTGCAATCAGGGCGACGGCCTGGCATAGCGCGAACAGCACCCAGCGCGTGGCCGGCGGCATGCCCGAGTCCCACGACCGCTCGAACTTTCCGTATTCCTTGACGACCTTGCGCCCCATGCGCAGGTCGAAGCCGCAGCGGACGCAGACGACGATTTCCGGCCCCAGCAAGTCGCTGCATCCGGGGCAGCGGCGGGCGCCGCCGTCGGCGGTGCGGTAGGGGTTGCCGGATTCGGGGTCCTCGTCCGGCGACGAGCCGGCGAACTCGTCCGGCGGCGGCGGGACGGCGGCGGTCGGCGGCGCCGGCTTCTTCTTCGGCGCCGGCCAGTCGGCGCCGCAGGCGGGGCACGGGCCGCGCCGCCCCTTCTTGCGCTCCGGGACGCGGACCAGCTCGCCGCAGGTGGGGCAATTCGCCAGGCCCTTGCCGGCCGGCGTCGGCTCCTCCGCGACCGTCGCCGGCCGCGGCGGCGCGGCGGGGCGAGCCGGCGCCGCGGGTTCGTCCCCGCGTTGGGGCATGGTCTCCAGACCATGCCCCAACGCGTCCTCGGCCGGCTTGCGTTCCTCGGCCTTCTTTTTCCCGGCCGGCCGCGGCGGCACCGGACATATCACGCCGCACTCGGGACACTGCATCTTGTTGCGCGGATAGTCGTCCGCAACGGGCAGACGCGCACCACAGCCGTGACAGACGATCGCCGTACTCATGCCGGGTCTCCCGCGCCGTTGCCCGAAGCGCCTGTCCGCATGTTACATCGGCGGACGCGACCGGGGCAAGGGTTCGCCGGCAGGCGTTTCCGCAGCTCCTCTGTATAATGAACAGGGTGAACGCCTCGACCAACAGCCCCGCCGTATCGCCGGCCGGCGAGCGCGCCGTGGTATTTGAATACTGTATTTCGTGCCTTGCTCTGACGTTGTGGCGCACCAGCCGCGTCCACGTCCTGAGGCCGGGCCAGTGGGCGTGGCTGCGTGGACTGCCGTATATCCTGGTCACGCTATTGCTGGGCTGGTGGGGCGTGCCGTGGGGAGTGATCGGCTCGGCGCGGCGCTGTGGACAAACCTGACCGGCGGCCGCCCGCCGTCCGCAGAGGGACCAGGCCCCAGGGTCCCGGTTGCAGGGGAAGCGAGGTGACAGCGATGCGGCGCACGGGAATGGCCATCGCGGCGCTGGCGGTCGCGCTGACGGCCGGCGCCGGCCGGGCGGGGGTCTACGACCTCGACGACCCGCTGCAGGCGCGCTATCCGCCCTTGCCGACCAACCGTGACCAGATTCGACTGGTGCTGGCGCCGCTGCGGGCTGCGGGCGTCGCGCGCCAGCCGAACCAGCCGATGAGCCTGTACGAACAGCAGGCGGCGGAACTGGAGAAAAAGGCGCCCGCCGCCTGGACGACCACGGATCGCATCAACCTGGGGGCGTGCTATCTTCGCATGAACCGGCCCAACGACGCCATCCGGGTGCTCAGCGAAGCCGACCAGAAGAACCCCTTCGTCCTGGCGAACCTGGCCGTCGCCTACCAGGGCATCAACGAGCTGCGCGGGGCCGTCGAGAAGGAAACCGACGCCCTGGCCGTCTGGCCGTCCATCCAAGCCGGGTGGACGGGGGGCCAACTGGCCTGGGATCGCCGCGTCGAGGGCTATTACCTTAAACTGCTGAAGTGGCGCCTGAATGAGCCGAAACCCGTCAAGGGCATGGACCTGCTGTTCGGGGCGCCGAGCCGGCCCAGCGAATACGAGGTCGAGATCGTGCCATGGAAGTTGTGGGACGACCTGCCGCCGGACGCCTACGAAATCGTCTCCCAGCTGCTCATCTGGTCCCCTTATGACGATCGTCTTTACTGGCAACTGGGTGAGCTGCTGAATTGCCGGGGCGACGTGGCGGAGGCCGCCCAAGTCTTCGAGGACATCTCCTTCGCGGGCACGATCAGCGACAAGGAGTTCCGGGATCACCGCAGCTTCCTCAAGCAGGCCGCGCCGGAGGCCGCCAAGCTGATAAATGCCGTTCAAAGCGATCCGACGAAGTTCCGAAGGGACTTTCACCCGTTGATGTGGGCGGTTTCGCCGCGCGGCCTGCTGCTGCCGCCGGTCGGCGGGGACCTGGCCAACGAAACGGCCATGGCGCTGCGCGACCAGCTCTATGCCGCGGCGCCGCAAGCGCCGGCGCCGCAGCCGGCGCCGCCCCCCTGCCCGCGTCCGCCGGCGCGTGGCCGGACTGGCGGCCGATGGCGATCGGCTTCGCGGCCGGCCTGATCGTCGCCGTGCTGGCGGCCCTGCAAGTGACCGAGTGGCGCCGCCAGCGGCAGGCCGCCGCGCCGCCGCCTGACACGCCGCTTCCTCCCCGTAAGGAGCCAGCCGTTCATGACGCCGGAGCCATCCGAACCGACGCCCCGACCGCTCCTGATCGGATGGAAGGAGCGCCTTGATTTCCCCGAATGGGGGCTGCGCAACGTCCGCGTCAAGATCGACACCGGGGCGTACACGTCGGCCCTCGGGGCGGACGACTGCGAACTGGTGGACGCGGCCGGCCGGCGGATCGTTCGCTTGCGGCTGGCCCTGAATCGGCGCCGGCCCGATCGGACGACGCTCGTCGAGGCGCCGGTGCTGCGCATGGTTCACGTCACCAACAGCGGCGGCGGCCGCGAGGAGCGGCCGATGATCGAGGCGATCGTCCGTCTCGGTCCCGTGGAGAAACGCATTCGCCTCACCATCACCCGCCGGCACGGCATGAGGTTCCCGATGATCCTGGGCCGCGAGGCCCTGGCCGGCGGTTTCGTCGTGGACGTGGCGCGGAAATACGTCTTGCGGAAGGATTGAGCCATGCGAATCGTCATCCTGTCGCGCCAGGAGTCCCTTTACAGCACCCGCATGTTAGCGGAGGCCGGCCGGCGCCGCGGCCATGAAATGGATATTCTGGATACGCTTCAATTTGATATCCATCTCAGCCGGCGCAATCCCGAGCTGCTCTACCAGGGCCGGCCGGTCGGCCGCGTCGATGCGGTGATCCCACGCATCGGGGCGTCGATCACGTTCTTCGGCCTGGCGGTGGTGCGCCAGTTCGAGATGATGGGCGTCTACTGCATCAACGAATCGCAGGCCATCGCCCGGTCGCGCGACAAGCTGCGCTGCTTGCAGCTCCTCAGCCGCCACGACATCGGTATGCCGCCGACCGTCTACACGCGCCAGGCCGACCACGTCCCCGTCTGCATCGAGAAGCTCGAGGGGCCGCCGGTCGTGGTCAAGCTGCTCCAGGGCACGCAGGGCATCGGCGTCGTTTTGGCCGAGAGCGAGCGAGCGGCCGAGTCCGTCATCGAGGCGTTCCACGGCCTGGAGCAAAACATCTTGATCCAGAAATTCATCAAGGAGTCGAAGGGCGCCGACATTCGCGCCCTGGTGGTCGGCCGCAAGGTCGTGGCGGCGATGAAGCGCAAGGCGGTGGCCGGCGAGTTCCGCTCCAACCTGCACCGCGGCGGCAAGGCCAAGAAAGTCCGGCTGCGCTCCGAATACCGCCGCACCGCGCTGGCGGCGGCGCGCGTGCTGGGGCTGCGCGTGGCCGGCGTCGATCTGATCGAATCGGACGAGGGGCCGATGGTGATGGAGGTCAACTCGTCGCCGGGCTTGGAGGGCATTCAGAAGGCCACCGGCGTGGACGTGGCCGAGGCGGTCATCGAGCAGATCGAGCGCGAATTGCAGCACCAGCCCGGACCCGAGGCCGACGGCGCCAAGCAGGCGTCGTGACCGATCGCGCCGTATGAAGGAGGATCGGCGGAATGCGATTAGAATCTCCCGGAAACCACGCGCCGAACCTGACGGCCTCCTTCGCTGCCGGTCGGCCCCCGTCCTGGCCGGCGGTGCGCGACCTGCTGCTGCGGCGTGGCCTGGCGGTGAAGATGCGCATGATCGACGGCCAGCCGGCGTTCCCGGATGAGGAGCCGGCCGACGGCTGGCGCGAGGTCCGCGTCGCCGCGGCCGACGGCATGGTGACCGTGCGGTGGGACGGCGCTCGGCTGATTTTCGTGACGTGGGGCAACGCCGGGCCGGCCGTGCTGCAAGCGAGGAACGCCCTGGCGTGGGCCTTTGCGGAGGCGGGTCCGGGGACGATTGACGCCGGCGGGGGAGCGCTGGACGCGGCCACGTTCCTGGCGAGCGCCGACCTGCCGGAATCGCTGAAAACTTCTCCCGGAGCATAATCGCGCTTGCGGCGCAGGGGGAAGGCATGGTATGATTCGCCCCGTGGTCCGGCCGACGCCGGCGTAACCTTTCGACACACCCGAGGCTCGACATGGCCAAGAAAACGACCTGTCCCATCACCCGCGGCGAGTTTCGCGCCAAGGCCAAGCCGGTGACGGTCAAAATCGGCGACGAGGAAATCCCGGTTCCGGTCAAGATCTTCTCGACCGGCTCGCTCGGCTGGTACCTCAACAAGAAGACGGAAATCGACGTGGGAGGCGTCAAGGTGCCCGTCCAGATCGGGCTGAACCTCACCATCGTCGGCAGCAAGGAGCTGCCGCAGGACGCCGCCGACGCTCCGGCCGCCGCCGCCCACGCCACGCCGGCGCCGGACACGGTCCACGAAGCCCCCGTCCTGCCCACGGACGAAGACCGACCCTGAGCGTGTCCGCGTATCTTTACCCCACACCCGAGGACGCATCCGTGAGTTTTTCTCTCTCCTTCGTGCGCCGGCGCTGGCCGTCTGCGCCGCGCTGACCAGCCTGGCGACCCTCTCCGGCCCCGCCCGCGCCGCCGACCCCAAGAAGGGCGTCACGGTCGAGGAAATCGAGTACAAGGGCTGGAAGCACAACCTCAAGATCAGCAACGGCGACGCCGAGCTGATCGTCACGCTCGACGTGGGGCCGCGGATCATCAGCTACAAGCTGACCGGCGGCAAGAACGTCTTTGCGGAGTTCGAGGACCAGCTCGGCAAGAGCGGCGAAAAGGACTGGCAGATCCGCGGCGGCACGCGGCTCTGGGTCGGCCCCGAGGACGTGACGCGCACCTACTTCCCCGACAATGGGCCGGTGAAGTACTTTAAAGTGCCGCAGAAAGACGCCAAAGGCGATTTCCTGATTCGCTTCACTCCGGCGCCGGAAAAAGAATACGGGATTCAAAAGGTACTGGACGTGCATCTGGGGCCGAGCGGCAGCGCCGTTCAACTCGAATACGAGATCGTCAACATCGCCGACAAGCCGACCGACCTGGCGGCGTGGCTCCCGTCGGTGATGGCGCCGGGCGGCGTCGAGATCATCCCGCTGCCGCCGCACCACCCACACCCCGGCCCCGTCAAGCCCGAGACGAAGCCGGCCGACTACGGCCCCAGCCTGACCATGATCCTCTGGCCGTATTTCGACTTTACGGACACGCGCTGGTCGCTCGGCAGCAAGTACATCACGCTGCGGCAGGACGCCAAGAAAGGACCGACCAAGCTCGGTTTCAGCCACCGCTTAGGTTGGACCGGCTACCTCAACGACGGCACGCTGTTCGTCAAGCGCTTCGGCTATGAGGAAGGGGCGAACTACCCAGACGGCGGCTGCAACTACGAGACCTTCACCAAGCAGGAGTTCCTGGAGATGGAGAGCCTCGGCCCGGTCGTGACGCTCAAGCCGCGTGAGACAGCAACGCTGCACGAGAGCTGGGAGCTGGTCAAGGACGTGGAGGACTTCACCGACGAGGCGGGCATCGACAAGAACGTCCTGCCAAAGGTGGGCGCGAAATAACGAAGACATTTCAGAGCCGCGACCGTAAGGGAGCGATCTTCTCCTCGCTCCCTTACGGTCGCGGCTCTGTTTTCGTCCGGCCCGGCATTTGCATTCACGTTCTGGAGGTCACGAGAGGCGTTCGCCCGAACTCCTTGATGAGGACCGTTCCATGAACGAAGCCACCGATAATCGGCCGGCCAACGGGCTGGTCGATCCACGCCACCTCAGCCCCGGCCCGGCGGCGGGCGGACCCGGCGACCCGAATCCCGGCGTCATCCCCCCGGTGCCGCCGGCGCCGCGTCCCGGCGATCCATCGCCCACACCGAACCTGCCCGGTGGGCCGCCCGCCCCGGCCCCGCCGACGCAGCCGCCCGTTCCGCCGAGCAACCCGCCCACGATGGGATGACTGAAAGCCAAAATCGAAGGGGCGGCGGGAGGCTTCTAACAGCCGCCCGCCGCCCCTTCTCTCTTTGGCTCATCGCGAAGCGTCAACCCGCTTCCTTCGCAGCCGGCTCTTCCGCCTTGGGAGCTTCGTCCATGTTGCGGAACGCCAGCGCCTTCTCCCCCGGCTTTCGCAGGTCCCACACCAGTCCGACGCACTGCAAGCCCCGCAGAACTGTGTAGCTGACGTCGATTTCCCACCAGAAGAACCCCTGGTTGGCGGAACTCTGGAAGTGGTGGTGGTTGTTGTGCCAGCCCTCGCCGAGCGTGATGAGCGCCAGGAAGAGGTTGTTGCGGCTGTCGTCGTCGGTGGCGTAACGGCGCTTGCCCCACAGGTGGCTCAAGGAGTTGATCGAGAACGTCGCGTGGTAGGTCAGCACCGTGCTGATGAGGAAGCCCCAGACGAAGCTGGTCCAGCCCGCCCCCTGGACGAAGAACGTGCTCCAGTCGCCGCGCCAGCCGCCGACCAGGGCGCCGATCGTGTAACAGACCACGGCCAGGAAGACGCCCGGAATCCAGTGCCACTCGTTCAGCCAGCGCAGCTCGGGGTAGCGCGTGAAGTCCTGGATCGACTCGTACGGGGCGTCGTTGGACTCCTCCGTCAGCACCCAGCCGAGGTGCGCCCACCAGAAGCTCGTTTCATGGGGCGAGTGCGGGTCCTTCGGCGTGTCGGAATGGCGGTGGTGGCCCCGGTGATGGGCGGCCCACCAGAGCGGCCCGCGCTGCAACGCGCTGCACCCCAGCCACGCCAGGATGAACTGGCCGACGCGCGAGGTCTTGTAGGCGCGATGCGCGAAATAGCGGTGGTAGCCGCCCGTGATGCCGAACATCTTGAGGAAGTAAGTGGCGGCCAGCAGGATCAGGGCGGTGGCGTTCACGCCCGTGAACAGGGCGGCCAGGCAGGCGACGTGCAACCCGATGAAGGGGACGGACAGCAACCAGTTGGGTACGCGGCTGCGGATAAGTGGTCGGCGACGGAGGGCGCCGGCGCCGGGGCGAACAGGGGAAGAAGTAACCGTACTGATGGGACGCTCCTCGGGCGCGCAAGCCAGCCTTTTCGCCAAACCGTGGCGGATCAGACGTTCCCGGTCGCGCGACCGGGAAGGGGCTTGGGGCGGGTCAGGGTTTGCGCACGGCCGTTCTGGCCTTGCGGATGGCGCTCTGCTTGCGGAGTTCGGCGCGGCGACGGGCCTCGCACGGCTTTTCGTAGTATTTGCGTTTTCGCAGTTCTTTTTGAATGCCGCTCCGCTCCAGCAGCTTCTTGAAGCGGCGCAAGGCCAGGCCAATCGGCTCTCGTTCGTGAACGCGCATCCTCAGCGGCATGCTTCCTCCATACTTGTCTCCCTTCCGCACTCACGGAAGGATAACACGAAAACTCTTGCCACGCACCAGCGCGGCCGGAAGAAGGGAAAACGACCCCACCCCGCGCGCGACGGTTCACCCTTTTCTTTTTATCACGCCGACCCGGGATTGGGAAGACCTACTTGTGTGAAGGTTCATCCCGCCGCGACGCGGTATTTCGCCTCCGCCTCGGGATCGATTTCCAGGCCCAGCCCCGGACCCGGCGGCGGGACCAGCCGGCCCTTCTCGATCCGCGGCGGCGCCGTGAACAGCGGGTAGAGCCACGGCATGTACTCGACCGACGCGACCGACGGCAGGCCGCACGCCAGATGGACGCCGATCTCCGGCAAGAGGTGCGGCGACAGCGGCCGGTTGTGCTGCTCGGCCAACGCCGCGACCTTGAGCCATCCGGTAATGCCGCCGACGCGCGTCACGTCCGGCTGCACCACGTCCAGGGCGCCGCGGCCGAGGTAGGCGGCGAACTCGTCGCGGCCGAACAGCATCTCGCCGGCCGCGATCGGCACGTCCAGCTTCGCCGCCAGCCGGGCGTGGCCCTCCACGTCCTCGCAGGTGATCGGCTCCTCGAACCAATCGACGCCGACTTCCTCCTCGAAGAACCGGCCCATCGCCAGGGCCGTGCCATAGTCGTAGCGCTCGTTGGCGTCCACGGCCAGCCACACGTCGTCGCCGAACGCCTCGCGCAAGGCGGTCAGTCGTTCGGCGTCCGCCTCCGGCCCCGCGCCGACCTTCACCTTGATGCCCATCATCCCCTGGTCGAGGTACGGCCGCGACGCCTCGACGATCTGGTCCTTGCTCATCCAAAGCCAGGCCGAGTCGGAGCCGTAGACCGGCGCCGACTCGCGGGCGCCGCCGAGCAGCTTGTACAACGGCAGGTTCGCCGCCTTGGCCTTGAGGTCCCACAGCGCCACGTCGAACGCTGAATACGCTTGCTGAACCAAGCCGCGGCGGCCGATCGTTTGCAAGGCCCAGTAGACCTTGACCCCGAGGCGCTCGTGGTCGAGCGCGTTTTCACCCTGAAACAGAGGCGAAAGGTCGTCCACGGCGACGGCGAGGAGGGCGCGGCCGCTGCCCTGGAGGGTGCAGGCGAAGCCCAGCCCGGTCGGGCCGTCTTCCACGCCGAGCCGGACCAGCAGGACGGAGACGTGGTTGTGCCGGCCGACTGCGGCCTCGTCGAGCGAGGCGCGCGGCCGGGACAGGGGGACTTTCAGCAGGCGGCAGTCGATCCGCGTGATGCGGTAGTCCGCACCTGGAGGCATCACGCACCTCCGGTCGGCGGGGCGTCGGGCATGGCGGCCGTCGGGTCGGCCATAAGCACGCTCTTTTCGAGGATCTTGTCTCCGGTCGGCTCGGGCGCGGCCGACGCGGCGGCAACGCCGGGCATCGGCGGCAGCCCCCGCATGTGCCGGCCGAGCGTGCTGCGGGACATTCCATAGAAGTAGTAGATCAATAGCCCAATGATCAACCAGCCGACCAACCGCCCCCAGGTCTCTTTCGGCAGGAACAGCATCATGATCAGGTTGACCAGGATGCCGAGCGGCCCCACGACCCAGATGAGAGGCGTCTTGAACGGCCGGGCCGCCTCGGGCCGCTGGATGCGCAACATCATGACCGCCGCGCACACGATCACGAAGGCCATCAGCGTGCCGATATTGACCATTTCTTCCAGCGCCCGGATGGGCGTGACGGCTGCGACGACGGCAATGATGCCGCCGGTGAGCATGGTGGAAATGTGCGGCGTGCGGAACTTCGGGTGAACGGCGGCAAAGATACGCGGCGGCAGCAGGCCGTCGCGGGCCATGGCCAGGAAGATGCGGGCCTGGCTGAGGAAGGTGATAAGCAGCACGCTGGTCATGCCGGCCAGGGCGCCGACCGAGATGACGGCCGAAGCGCCCAGCAGCACCTGATTGTTCGACTCAAGGCCCTTGACGGTGAAGGCGTTGGCCACCGCCGCGTCCGGACTGATCTTGTAGTACGGCACCATTCCCGTCAGCACGGCGGCGACGCCGATGTAGAGTACGGTACACACCACGAGCGAGGCGAGAATGGCGAAGGGCACGTCGCGCGACGGCTTCTTGGCCTCCTCGGAGTGTGTGGAGACGGCGTCGAAGCCGATGTAGGCGAAGAACACGATCGAGGCGCCGAAGATGACGCCGGCGAAGCCATACGGCATGAAAGGTGAGCGAACGCGGTCGTCAATCGATTCAAGATACTTATTGAGGCCGATATAACCGAGGATGCCCCACTTGTCCGTAGCGTCATGGGACGCCTTCTTTTCCACCTCCGGGAGCAGACTGGTGATGTACGCCATTTCCTCGGGAGTCGCGGGGAGGTAGGCGTCGTTCTTTCGGAGCTGATTGAGCAGGTCGTCCTCCTGGGCCTTGTTCAGCTTGTGATCGGCGACCAAGGCGTCCAGCCTTTTTTCCTCCGCGGGAACCTGCGATTCCGCCAGCGTTTTCTTGAACTCCGCGAGCCGGGCGTCCATTTCGGCGGCCGTGATCGTGCCCGCGTCCATCTGCTGCTGAAGTTCCTTGCGCTTCCGCTCGACGCGGTCCATTGCCTTCAGCTCAGCCATCACCTGGTCAATGCGGGCCTTGGCCTCTTTTTCCGGAAGCCGGGCAGTTTGCTCGTACAGCGATCTCGTAAGGCGATCGACCTGTTCCAGCTGATCCTGCGTCGCCACGGCCCTGGCACCGGTCTCGGCCGCCTGCCACGCCAGGGACTGCGCCGCCGCGTGAATGGCGTCGAGCCGCTTCCTCGCTTCTTCCGGCGGCAGGGCGTCGTCCTTGACCGCCTTCTCCGCCACGTCGGGGATTGTGCCGACGTCTTCGGCGAAGATGCGCTTGGAGGGCGATTGGCCCCACCAGTTGTCGGGATTGACGAAGAACGCGCCGACGGCGATGACAAAGAGGACGACGCCGACCTTGACCGCGACCAGGACGGCGTTGGAGGTGGCGCTTTCCCGGATGCCGATCACCAGGATGACGGTGACGGCCACGGTGATGAGCAGTGCCGGCAGGTTCAGCCAGGCCCCCGGCGTGCTGAACGGGTCGTTACAGAGGAAGTCTGGAACCCGCCAGGATAATAATACGTAGAGGAGTTCATTCAGGTATTTCGACCAGGAGGCGGCCACGCAGGCACAGGCCATGGCGTATTCGAGGATGAGGTCCCACCCGATGATCCAGGCCAGCAGTTCCCCGAGGGTGGCATAAGCGTAGGTGTAGGCGCTGCCGGCGACGGGGGCGAGGGCGGAGAACTCCGCGTAGCAGAGGGCCGCGAAGAGGCAGCCGAGGCCGGCCACGACGAAGGACAGGAGAATGGCCGGCCCCGCGTCGAGGGCGGCGGAGCGTCCGGTCATAACGAAGATGCCGGCCCCGATGATGGCGCCGACGCCGAGCGAAGTCAGGTTGATCGGCCCGAGGATGCGCCGCAGGCGGTTCTCGCCGGCGGCCTCGGCGTGCAGCGTCTCCAGCGTCTTCTTGGCGAACAGCTGTTTCCAGAACATGCCCTACCTCATGGCCAGGGGTCACGGCGAGCGGCCGCGCGTCCGGCCGTCGCCGGGGTAGGGAGGATTATCCCCGGCCGGGCGGCGGAGGGCAAGGCGCGCCGGGCCGGAAAGGGCCGAATTATGTCGTTTCCAGAATCAGCGTGACGGGGCCGTCGTTGACCAACTCGACCTGCATCATCGCGCCGAATCGCCCGGCGGCCGTGGGGACGCCGAGCGCCTTGACCGCGTTCAGGAAGGCTTCGTAGAGAGGTTCGGCGATTTCCGGCGGGGCGGCGCCGACGAAGCTGGGTCGTCGGCCTTTGCGGCAGTCGCCGTAGAGCGTGAACTGGCTGACCACCAAGACGGCCCCGCCGATGTCGGCCACGGAGCGATTCATCTTGCCGTCGTCGTCGGCGAAGATGCGCAGGCCGACGACCTTATCGGCCAGCCATTGCCCCTCGGCGGCCGTGTCGGTCGGGGCGACGCCGAGCAGCACGAGGAGGCCGCGGTCGATGGCGCCGACGACCTCGTCGCCGACGATCACGCGGGCAGAACGGACTCGCTGCACGACGGTGCGCATGGGGCGTGGCCCTCATCGGTTCCGGGATGATTGCAGCAAGGGAGGCGGGGGGACGCTCTCCCGTACCGTTGTCTAGGGGCTTACGATCTCGAAATCCACCGGCTCGGTCTTGACCTTGCCTTGCCAGTAGGCGCCCGCTTTGGTGTTCTCATATTCAACGGTCAGCAGGTACTTCCCGGGCCGCAGTCCGTCGAACCACCAGTGACTGCGGCTGTCGTCTGTTCCGCTGAGGCGCATCGTTTTGGCGTCGTCGGACCACGCCAGGCGGCCGTTGTAGGGGACCGTCCAGTACGGGACCGTTGCGTCCTTCCCGGCGCCCAGGCTGGCGTACCCAGCAGGGGACGAACCGGAGCAGTCGTAACGGCATGGCAGGATCTCTCCGTCCTCTCGGGAGAGAGCCAGAGAAGCAGCCCCCCTCCATTGAAGGGCGTCCTGCGTGGGGAGAGCCAGAGAAGCCGCGTCCAGGTTAGTTAGGCTAAAATCTTCCTCCTTGTCGGATATGTTTGTGACGCGCAGTCCGAGTTCCACGTCCTGCGTGGCGCCCCTCGCCGGGGCGACCCATTGTGCCGTGGCAAAGGCCGTGAACTCGGCGCCGTTGACGCGCGTCGGTTTCGACTCCTTGCGGCCGCCGCTGGTGACAGCGAAATCCTGCCCTGCGGTGATCGTTATCTCATTCTGGGCGAAGCCGGCCGGCGTCACGTGAAAGTGGACCTGCCAGGGCACGGTCAGCGTGTAGCGTCCCGCATTCAGCTCGATCGGAACTTGGACCAGGGGCCGCCACGGCGCGTTCGGCTTTGGCAGCTTGCGTTCAAAGTAACCGTCCAGCGGAATTCGCAAAGCAGCGCAGCTGCGCCGAGAGCCGACTGCTAAAATCGTGGCATGGACGCTTCCGTGTGCCCGGGATGCTGCGAACGCGATAGGCGCATCGCCGAGTTGGAACGCCGCGTCGCCGAGTTGGAAGCCCGACTCGGCACCAACAGTTCCAACTCCTCGCTGCCGCCGTCCGCCAATCCCCCCGGCGCACCCAAGCCGGTCCAGAAAAAGAAGTCCAAACGTCCAGCCGGCGGACAACTGGGCCATCCCCCGCAGCTGCGGCGGTTGCTTCCCGCCGAGCGGGTCAACCATTTCAAGCACTTGGTCCCCAAGCGGTGTGAGCGCTGTGCCGCGGCCCTGCCCGCCCAGCCCTCGCCGGGCGATCCCGAGCCCACCCGCTTCCAAACCATCGAACTGCCCCCGGTCATAGCCGAGGTCACCGAGTACCAGGGCCACGCCCGCACCTGCCCCTGCTGCGGCCACCGGACGCATGCGGTCATCCCGGCGGCGGTTCGCGCCCACAGTGTCGGGCCGCGGCTGACCGGCACGCTGTCCTACTTCTCCGGCTGTCACGGCCTGAGCAAGCGCGGCGTCGAGGAGATCGCCGACGCGGTCTTCGACGCCCCGATCGCCTTGGGCACGGTCTGCAACCTCGAGCAAGAAGTCGGCGCCGCCCTGGAGACGGCCCACCAGGAGGCGGTGGCGGCGGTGCGCCAGGCGGCGGTCAAGAACGCCGACGAGACCAGTTGGAAACTCGCGGGGGCGTTGTGCTGGCTGTGGGCGGCGGCCACCACCCGGGTGGTGGCCTTCGTGATCCACGCCCGCCGAAGCGCGGCGGGCCTGACGGCGATCCTGGGCCTGGAGATCCTGGGGATCCTGTGCAGCGACCGCTGGGGCCCGTACAACCGGGTGCCGCCCCAGCGGCGGCAGATCTGCTGGGCGCACCTGAAACGGGATTTCCAGAAGATCATCGACCGGGGCGGCCCCGAAGAGTGGGTCGGACGGGAGGGGCGGCGACTGGTCAGGAAGGTCTTCGCCGCGTGGCACGGGTTCCGGGACGGACAGGTCACGCGGGCACAACTGGAAGCGCGGCTGGCCCCGGTGATGCGACGGATGAACCGGGTGCTGCTGGAAGGCGCGATCCTCGGCGCCGACCCAACGGTGGTGCGGTTCTGCGAGAACGTGCTGGCGTTGGAGCCTGCGCTGTGGACGTTCGTGACGACGGAGGGAGTGGAGCCGACGAACAACCACGTGGAACGACTGCTGCGTCGGGCGGTGCTGTGGCGCAGGCGGAGTTTCGGCTGCTGGAGTGGGAACGGCTGTCGCTTCGTCGAGCGGATTCTGACCGTGGTGCAAACCCGGCGGTTGCAGGCGAAGAATGTCCTGGATTACCTGCATGAGGCTGTCCTCGCCCATCGCACCGGCCAACCCTGCCCCTCACTGCTCTCGTAGCGTTGAACGATTACCGTTCAAAGACGGCGCAGGTGTACGTCATCACCAACTCCAGCTTGTCGCCGTGCCGGGTCAGGCCGGCGACGACGACGGAGTCTGACGAATCCAGTACGGGGCCGACGGCCAGAATCGCCAGATTCGGCCCGGCGGGAACGGCGCGACTGGCACTTTTGAGGAGCCGAATGTTTCCCGTTAGATCTTCCGGGCGTTGGCTCACGACCCACGCCTGTTCCCACAGCCCGTCGGGCGGCGGGGCTTCCGGAATGGGGCTGATGCGGTAGACGACGGCTTTGTCGATCGGCAGGGCCTCTACATCCTCACCCGCCTGGGGCGGCGGGTTCGGCGCAGCGGCCGGCGCCGCCGCCCGCGCCGGCCAGGCGCGATACAACTCGACGCCGGCCAGGGTTCCCGTCACGACCAACGCCGTCGTCAGCACCACCACCGTCACCATTTTTGTCATCCACAGGGTCTGAATCATCCCTTTCGCCAGTGCGGCGGCCTTGGTCGAGGCGCCGCCGTGCGCCGCCAGCAGGGCCGCGGCGGCCAGCGCGGCCGACGGGGCCGCCGTGAGTTCCTTCGTCGTGAAGACCGTCAACACCGCCGCCGCCGGGCCGACGCCGCGGCGCACCAGCCGCGCCCGCAGCCGCTCGCGGCCGCCGTTCAGTCGCTTGGCCACGGAGCCTTTCGGCCAGCCCAGCTCGCGGGCGGCCTGCTCGTGCGTCTTGCCCTCCAGGTCGCACAGCACCAGCGGCGCCCGGTACTTGGGCGGCAATCCCTGAAGCTCCTGGTCCAGCACGCGGCGCAGCTCCCGCGCCGCCGCCTCCTCGGACGGGTCGGGATCGGCGAGCGGCGCGGCGTAAGCCCGCCGGTTGCGCACCGGCGGGCTTACGCCGCGCCGCTCGCCGGCCGCTCGCCTGGCCCGCAGCGCCACCCGCCGGGCCGTGCCGTGCAGCCAGCCGCCCAGCGATTCGCGCCACGGGACCGCGCCGCCCGCCGCACCAGCACCAGGAACGTCGCCTGAAAAGCATCCTCCGCGGCGTGCGCATCGCCGAGAATGCGGCGGCAGACGCCCAGCACCATCGGGCCGTGACGGCGCACCAGCTCCGAAAACGCGGCTTGCTCCTGCCGGGCCGTGAAGCGTTTCAGCAATTCGCGATCCGTCGTCTCCGCTTCCGCCGGTTCGAGGGCGGAGCGCAAGCGGTTCAGGACGGCGCCCAGCGGATGGTTCGGCATGAAGGACTCTCCCGGACGGTTCCCCATGTGATTATTGCCGCTGGGCCGGCGTTTGACTTCCCCAATCCCGGCGAGGGGCCCGACAAACCTCATGGACAATCCCGCCCCTTCCCAGTACTCTGCATCCGAACGGAACCAACGCAACGAGCGGTCCCACGAGCCGAGAACCATGAAGCGAACCCTCGCCGGAACAACGCTGATCTTGGTCCTGGCCGCCGGCCTTCTGGCATCGGCCGGCCCCGCCTCCATCGCCGAAGACAAAAAGGACGCCCCCAAACCCGCGCCGACCTCGCGCGACCCCGTGGTGCTGACTGACGAGGCGCTGAAGCTCCAGCGCGACAGCCTCGTCTGGGACGGCCACAACGACCTGCCCTGGCAGTTCCGCGAAAAAAAAGATCTGTCGTTCCAGGTGATCGACCTGAACAAGCCGCAAAAGGGCCTGCACACCGACATCCCGCGCCTGCGCAAGGGCGGTCTCGGCGCCCAGTTCTGGTCGGCCTACGTCCCCACCGACACGGCCAAGAAGGGCACGGCCGTCCGCGACACCCTCGAACAGATCGACGTCATCCGCCGCATGGTCAAGACGTATCCCGATACTTTCGAGATGGCCTATACCGCCGACGACGTGGTGCGCATCCACAAGGAAGGCAAGATCGCGTCGTTGATCGGCGTGGAGGGCGGCCACTCGATCGACAATTCGCTGGGCGTGCTGCGGATGTACTACGAACTGGGCGTCCGCTACATGACGCTGACGCACTCGGACAACACCGACTGGGCCGACTCGGCCACCGACAAGCCGGTCCACCACGGCCTGACCGACTTCGGCGAGCAGGTCGTCCGCGAGATGAACCGGCTGGGGATGCTGGTGGACATTTCGCACGTCTCGCCGGACACGATGCGGGCGGCCCTGCGCGTGTCGAAGGCGCCGCTGATCGCGTCGCATTCCTCGGCGTTCGCCGTGGCGGACCACCCGCGCAACGTGCCGGACGACGTGCTGGAGCTGGTCAAGAAGAACGGCGGCGTGGTGATGGTGAACTTCTACTCCGGCTTCATCACGCCGGAGGGGGCGCGGCTGACGCGGGACATGTTCCAGGTCGGCCGCGACCTCAAGGAGAAGTACCCCGATGAGAGAGAGTTCAAGGCGGCGATGGAGCAGTACCGCCAGGAGCATCCCATCCCGACCGGCAGCGTCCACGACGTGGTCGATCACATCGAACACATCATCCAGGTCGCCGGGATCGACCACGTCGGCCTCGGCTCCGACTTCGACGGCATCAACTCCACGCCCAAGCAGCTGGAAGACGTGTCCTACTACCCGTACATCACGCAGGAATTGCTCAACCGCGGATACAGCAAGGAGGACATTCAGAAGGTCCTCGGCCTGAACATCCTCCGTGTGATGCGCGAGGTGGAGCAGGTCGCCAAAGATGGGAAGAAGTGAGACGCAAGGAATCCCCGGAGTCCGACATGGCGCCGCAGTTCACGCAGCTCGATCACGCCTCCGTTATCATCACCGACGTGGAGCGCAGCCGGCGCTTCTACCGGGACGTCCTCGGCCTCAAGGAAATCCCGAAGCCGCGGACGTTCGATTTCGTGGTGCTGTGGTTCGACCTGGGGAATATGCACGTCCACCTGCTGCTCAAGGACAGGCCGGACACGATCAGCGGCCGACATTTCGCCCTGCGCGTGGCGGACGTGGCGGCGGCGCGCACCTGGTTCGCCGAGCGCGGCGTGCCGATGCAGGAGACGACGCCGATCCCCGGCGCCGACCGCTTCTTCATTCACGACCCCGACGGCAACCGCATCGAGATCATCCAGTGGTTCGAGCCGTATGGGCCGGCGGCGCAGGCGGACGCGCTGGCATGAGCCGGGGAGTCGCACTTGCTTGCGCTGCGTCCTCACTGCCTTTCCAGAACATAGGTGATGGCGTTTGCCAGATACTCGTCGGTGTCAATCCGCTCCTTGCTCCCGCCCTCGGTGAACCAGTGGCGCCGGCCCGCCTTTTTCGCCACCGTGCGGACGAGACCCGCCGCATCCGAGAGCTTGCGGGAACACCAGGCCTTGAACTGATTCATCGCCTCGTCGGGGTCGCGGTCGATGGTCACGACCACGTGGACGTGATTGGAGCGCGCGTTCACCGCGTGCAGGAGCCAGCCGCGAATCCGGCAATGATCGCGAATGGTCCGCTCGACGATGGCGCGCTGGTCGTCGGTCAACACCACGGCCGACTCCATCATGCGGCGCCGCGCGTCGCGCTCCTGTTCGGGCTCGGGCGGCTTGACGCCGACCTCGCCCCATTTCACCCAGCCGCGCGCGTCGCCGGGCAACCACGTCCCGTAGGTGGTCCACGTGAGGTGGTAGGCGAGCGCCGGCATGAGAACCCCCGCGGCTACTGATCTACTGATCCGAGCACGCGGCGCGAGCAAGTGCTGAGGGATCGCACTTGCTCGCGCCGTGCGCTCGGAGATGTCCTACTTTTGCCCGCCGTCACTGACCTTTTTCAGGAGCGCATCCACGTCGGCCCACAGCTTTTGCCAGTCCGCTCGCTCCGACTCTGGCAGCTTCTCCAGCGCGGCCGCGTCGCGGACGCCGGCCAGGTCGGTATCCTCTTTCCAGTGCGAAAGCGTCTGCTGCACGGCCGCCTTCGCCTGGGGCGGGCCGCCGTCGTTCAGCTTGCCCCACGCGGCCAGGTCGTCGCGCAGCCAGCCGAGCGCCTGGTTGCGCAGACGGGCGCGTTCCGTGTCGTCGAGCTTGTCGGCATCCTCGCCCTTGCCGGCGGCGGCCAGCGCGGCGGCCCTGGCGGCGTTGTAGCGGTTGCCGGTCTTCAGGTCGTCGGCCAGCGCGGGCTGGTCGGCGAACGCCTCACCATAGAACCTGGCCGCGGCGGCGTAACGGCTCTTAAACCTCTTACAAAAGAAAGCGAATGCCACCTTCTCCGGGGCCTTCGGTTGGACGTCGCCCTTGAGGACGGCGCGCAGCTGCTCATCGAATTCCATGAGGCGGCGACTTAGGGATAGGTTCTCCTGGACGATGCTGCGGCGCGAGTCCTCGGGAGGAAGCAGTTCCAGCGCGCGCTCGAAGCACCGCAACGCTTCGTCAAACCTGCCTATGTCATCCAGCAGGGTGCCGAGGCCATAGTGGGCGTCGGCGTATTTTTCCCTGATCTGGATGGCGCGTCGGTACTCCCTCTCCGCCTCCACCGGACGGCGCGCGGGCCAGCAACTGGCCAAGGCTAACGTGGGCCTCGGCAAGGTCGTCCTTGATTTGCAAGGCGCGGCGGACCTCCCGCTCCGCCTCTTCCTGACGGCCCAGCCCGCCCAGCAGGGCCCCGAGGTTGTTATGAGCCTCGGCGTAATCGTCCTTGATCTGGATGGCGCGATGGTACTCCTTTTCCGCCTCCTCCGGACGACCCGCGTCTTTGGCCAGCAGTAGGCCGAGGTTGTAGTGGGCCAGGGCGAGGTCGTCCTGGATCTGGATAGCGCGGCGATACTCCGCCTCCGCCTCGTCCCGACGGCCCGCGTCGTCCAGCAGGTTGCCGAGGTTGTTGTGAGCCTCGGCGTAGTCGTCCTGGATCTGGATGGCGCGGCGATACTCCGCCTCCGCCTCCTCCCGACGGTCCGTGTAGTAAAGCAGGACGCCGAGGTTGTTGTGGGCCAGGGCGAGGTCATCCTCAATCCGGATGGCGCGGCGGTACTCCGCCTCGGCCTCCTTCCGACGGCCCGAGCCATTTAGCAGGAGGCCGAGGTTGTTGTGGGCCAGGGCGTTGTCGTCCTGGATGCGGATGGCGCGGCGATACTCCGCCTCCGCCTCCTCCCGACGGCCCACCTCGGCCAGCAGGGTGCCGAGGTTGTTATGGACACCCGGGCTGTCTGGTTTGACCGCCACGGCGGTGCGCAGGAATCCCAGCGCCTCGTCCCGGTGCGCCGGCGATTCATCCAGCACCTCATAGAGCACGTGGTTGACATAGAAATCATTGGGGTGAACCTGCTGCACGGCCCGCAGGACCTGCTCGGCCCGGGACACGGACCCTTGCTGCATAAACACCTCTGCGATGGCGGCGGACGTGGTCGGTTGGAGAGAGGAGAGGTCCCTGCCCTCCAGCTGACGCTGCAGCGCCTGCCCATCCGCCTGCGCCCACGCCGCCCGCAGGCCGCGCCGCACTTGGTCCCCATCGGCCCTGCCAGCCGTCTCCACCAGCCGCGCCCACTCCACGTCCCGGGGCGGCAGCCACGAAGCCCAGAAATCCAGTGCGACGACCAACTGCTCGCGAAGGTCCGACGCCCGAATCCGCGACGCCGCCTCGGCTGGATCCGGCACGGCGGGGTCGATACCGTAACCCCGAAACAGCTCGCGGTACCGCCGCACCACGGCCTCCTTCTCGTAGCCTCCCTTGCGGGTGCTCCGCGATGCCAGGAGGGGTGCCTCGTCGAGTTCCGCGGCCATTTCCAGGTCCTTCCGCGCCTGTCGCGCGCGTCCCGCCACCCCCGCCGGGTCGCCGAGGGTCAGCAGATGCTCCGCCCGCGCCATGGCCGACCGCGCTTCCCCGAATCGTCCCTGGTCCCGCAGGTCGCGGACCGAATCCAGTTCCGCCGTCGTCTGACGCACCAGCTCCCACCGCTGCGACAGGAACGACCACAGCAGCACCGACCCCAGGGCCAGCACCGCGACGGCCGCCGCCGCGGTCGCCGACACCGCCGTTCGATGTCGCTTCACCCAGCGCCACGCCCGCACCCGCCACGGCTCCCGGTACGCCGTCGTCGGCTCATCCGCCAGCCACTTCTCGACGTCGGCCGCCAGGTCGCGCGGCGTCGCGTAGCGGTCCTGCGGCCGCAGCGCCATCGCCTTGAGGCACACCGCCTCCAGCGCCCGCGGCACGTCCCGCCGCACCTGGCGCGGCCGCGGGAAGTCGCCCCGCTGCACGCGCGGCAACATCACGCCCAAGTCGCCGCGCTCGAACGGCGCCCGGCCCGTCAGCAGGCAGTAAAGCGTCGCCCCCAGGCTGTAAACGTCGGTCGCTGGGCCCAGCTCGTCCAGCTTCCCCGCCGCCTGCTCCGGCGACATGTACGCCGGCGTGCCGATCGCCTGTCCGTACTGCGTCGGGGCCGCGTCGCCGGCCGACGCCGGCCGTAGCGTCGGCTCCTCCCCATCGTGGGTTTCATCCGGTCGCCCCACCGGCTTGGCCAGGCCCCAGTCCACCACCAGCGTCTCGCCGTACTTGCCCAGCATCACGTTGCCCGGCTTCAGGTCGCGGTGCAGCACGCCCCGGCTGTGCGCGTAGCCGATCGCGTCGCACACGTCGTTGAAGCGGCCCAGCAGCTGCCGCAGTTCCAGCGCCCGCGGCCCGCCGTTCAGAGGCCCCTTCGTCTCGTGAAAGTGCTGGATGGCGTCCTTGAGACTGTCACCCTTGATGAAACGCATGGCGTAGAAGGGCCGGCCGTCGGCGTAGGCGCCCAGGCCGTAGACCGGCACGATGCCGGGATGCTCCAGCCCGCCGGTGATCTCCGCCTCCACGAGAAAGCGGGCGCGGCTTTCGGGGTGGTCGGCGTGATGCTCCTTGATCTCCTTCAGCGCCACCTCGCGGTGCAATTCCTCGTCGCGCGCCACCGACACCTTGCCCAGGCCACCCTCGGCGTGCGGCCGCAGCACGCGGAAGCGCCGGCCCACTTCACTCGGAGCGCCCACCGAGTCCGAGCCTGCGGCGTGGGGAGAGTAAGGCCCCGTGGTGCCGGGGTCGCCGGCGGGCGGAACGTGGGCCAGGCTGGCCTGCACGTCGGGGTCGGCGATCCGCTTGAGTTCCTCGCGCAATGAGCTGAGCGATCGGACCGAGCCCAGGCTCTTCTCCGCGTCGTCGCCGTGCTGCCTGAGGTGCTGCTCGACAACGGCGTCGAGCAAGGCCCGAGGCTCGCTGCCGAGGGCCTGCTGCTCCACGAGGATCTGTCCCAGCGGCTTGTCCTTGTCCAGGACCCAGGCGTGCATGGCCCGGATCAGGGCGTCGCGCCGGATGAAGTCCATCTGCAATGCCAGGATGCCGAATAGCAGATTGCGGTCGCCGTTTGCGTTGGCCATGGGGCGGCTCCTCGCTTCGTTGCGGGTCGGGGAAATGAATCGGCTCCATTGTCGCCATTCCGGAGCGGAAGGCAAGGGGCCGGCGGCGTCGAATTCGCCAAATCCAGTGGCTGCCCGTCCCGCGCTGTGATATCCTCATCAATAGACGGTTTGCCCGCCCCGCCTGCCCCGCGATTCGCCCTCCCACCCCGACGAAGGCTCCGCAATGGAACCTCATCCCTCTGCCCCGACGCGCCGCTCCTTCCTGCGAACGGGAATGCTGGCCCTGAGCGGCCTCGGCCTCTCGGACGTGCTGCGCCTTCGCGCCCAGGCCCAGGACGCCGGCCGCTCCGCCGGAGACACGTCGGTCATCCTGCTGTGGCTGCCGGGCGGGCCGCCGCACATGGAAACCTACGACCTCAAGCCGGACGCCCCGGCCGAGTACCGCGGCGACTTCAAACCCATCGCCACCAACGTCCCCGGCGTCCAGGTCTGTGAGTACCTGCCGCGGCACGCCCGCATCGCCGACCGCTACGCTCTCATCCGCTCCATCTCCCATAACTTCGCCGACCACGGCGGCGGCCATAAGCGCTTCCTCACCGGCCGCGACCCCAAGGAGCCGACCGGCTTCGTCAACGACTACCCCATGGTCGGCTCGATGGCGGCCAAGGTGCGCGAAGGGCGCAACGCCGGCGTGCCCAACTACGTCTCCGGCGTGGACCAGGGCCGCAGCGACGTGGACGTGTTCAGCTTCGGCGCCGCCTATGTCGGGCCGTCCTACACGCCGTTCACCGTCATCGGCGACCCCAATTCGCCGAAGTTCCAGGTGCAGAACCTCGTCATGAGCGCGGCGCTGGCGGCCCAGCGCGACGACCGCGAGCGGCTGCTGGCCGACTTCGATCAGATGCGCCGCGAGGCCGACCGCAGCGGCGTCGCGTCGGCGATGGACGAGTTCCACAAAAAGGCGATGGAGCTGATGACCAGCGAGAAGGCCCGCGTCGCCTTCGACCTGTCGCGCGAGCCGGACGCCGTCCGCGACCGCTACGGCCGGCACCCCTGGGGCCAGCGGGCGCTGCTGGCCCGGCGGCTCGTCGAGGCCGGCAGCAGCTGGGTGACGATGGTGCTGGAGAACCCCACGCCGCCCGGCGCCCAGATGCCGATTTGGTCCTGCTACAACTGGGACTCGCACGCGGTCAATTGTCATCTTTTCGAGGACGCCAAGTACCGCCTGCCGATCTACGACCAGGCGGTGACGGCCCTCGTCGAGGACTTGTACGACCGCGGACTGGACAAGAAAGTGCTGCTGGTCGTGACGGGCGAGTTCGGCCGGACGCCGCGGATCAGCTATTCGGAAGGCACGCAGACGAAGGTGAAGCAGCCGGGCCGCGACCACTGGCCCAGCGCCATGTCCATGCTGGTAGCCGGCGGCGGCCTGCGCGTGGGGCAGGCCGTCGGCTCGACCGACTCCAAGGGCGAACATCCCAAGGACCGGCCGCTGACGCCGAACGACCTGTGGGCGACCGTGTTCCGCCACCTCGGCATCGACACGGAAACGACCTTCCCAGACCGAACCGGCCGGCCGATGGCCATTTTGCCGTATGGCGCGCCGATAGCGGAGCTGATTTGAGTGGACGCGCGGCCCAAGTCCCGCGGCCTTCGTCACTCACCGCCTTCGCGGAAGCGGTAGCCGACGCCGCGAACCGTCTCGATCAGGTCCATGTCGCCGAGCTTGCGGCGCAGCGTCTTGATGTGAACGTCGATGGTCCGTTCCAGCACGATGGCGCCGTCGCCGATGGCCGCGTCCATCAGCTGGTGGCGCGTGAAGGCCCGGCCGGGCTGGCGCAGCAGGCACTCCAGCAGGCGAAACTCCGTCGGCGTCAGCACCAGCTCCGTCTCGCCGGCGAAGGCCCGGTGGCGCAGCCGGTCGATGCGGACGTTGAGATGTTCGATCACGTCCTGCGGCTCGCCGCCGGCGTCGAAGCGGCGCTGGACTGCTTTGATGCGTTGCAGCAGCACCTTCACGCTGAACGGCTTGGTCACGTAGTCGTCGGCGCCGAGCGAGAAGCCGACCACCTGATCGGTTTCCTCGGCCTTGGCGCTGAGGATGATGATCGGGATCTCGCGCGTCTTTTCCCCGGCCCGCAGCTGCCGGCAAATCTCCTCGCCGGAAACGCCGGGCAGCATCAGATCGAGGATGATGAGGTCGGGCAGAAGCGTTTGGGCCTTGCGCAGGCCCTCCGTGCCGTCGTGGGCCACGATCGTCTCGTAGCCCTCGCGCTCCAGGCTGTAGGCGAGCGGGTCGGTGATTTCCCGCTCGTCCTCGATGAGGAGGATGCGCAATCGGCCCATCGGGGGGACGGAACTCCCCGGCGCGGAGGCGTTCATGGCCACAACTCTCCCCGTTGGGTAGGACGCGGTCGGCGCACCGAGAGCGGCGACGCGGTTCGCGCCTATTTCTGCCTCTTTTATCATGATATCAGCGATCCTCAGTTCGGTCGGCCGGCGGCCGGTGGCGCACGATCTCCCCGTCGATGAGGTAAATCACGTCCTCGGCGATGTTGGTGGCGTGGTCGGCGATGCGCTCCAGGTGGCGAACGGCCGAGAACATCGACAGGCCGGCCTCGATCAGCTCGGGCGACTGCTTCATCTGATCGACGGTTTCGTGAATGATCTCGGTGTTGTAGCGGTCCACCTCGTCGTCCATGCGCATGACGGCCTGGGCCTGCGACTTGTTGAGGTTGACGTAGGCGTCCAGGGCCTGGCGCAGCATCATCGTGGTCAGGTCGGTCATGCGCTGCAGCCGTTCCGGGATCGGCAGCAGCGGCGGCTCGGCCAGGTGGATGGCCCGCTCGGCGATCTCCTCGGCCAGGTCGCCGATGCGCTCCAGATCGACGTTGATGAGCATGGCGGCCGCGATCAGGCGGAGGTCCACGGCGACGGGCTGGTGCAGGGCGAGGATTTTCAGGCACTCCTCGTCGATGTGGTTCTCCTCGTTGTCGATGCGGCCGTCGCCGTCGATGACCTCGCGGGCCAGCTCGGCGTCGCGGGTTTGCAGGGCCAGGATGGACTTGTGGACGGCCCCCTCCACGAGGCCGGCCAGGGCCAGCATGTCCTTTTGCAGACTGTCGAGGTCGCGCTGCAAATGTTTCGCCATGACGCTCTGCTTTCGGTGTAAATACAGTTTCTGCTCGGGCCGCTCCCTGGTGGCTGTCAGCATGGCAAACCTCGCAGGTCAGGCCCGCAAGCCCGACGTTGTGGCCGCATCCCTCCGGCTTGCACGCCGGAATCGCGTCTCAGCCGAACCGGCCGGTGATGTAGTCCTCGGTCTGCTTGACCTGGGGGCGCGTATACAGCTGGTCGGTGGGGCCGGCCTCGACGAGTCGGCCCTGGAAAAAGAAGGCGGTTCGGTCGGAGACGCGGGCCGCCTGCTGCATGTTGTGCGTCACGATGACGATGGTGTAGTCCTGCTTCAGCTCGAAGATCAGGTCCTCGATGCGAGCGGTGGAGGCCGGGTCCAGGGCCGAGGCCGGCTCGTCCAGCAGCAGCACGGCCGGGTCGGTGGCCAGGGCCCGGGCGATGCACAGCCGCTGCGCCTGCCCGCCGGACAGGTTCAGCGCCGAGTCGTTGAGCCGGTCCTTGACCTCGTTCCACAGGGCGGCGCTCTTGAGACAGCGTTCGACGATCTCCATCAGGCGCGATCGGTCGTTTATCCCGGCCACGCGCGGCCCATAGACCACGTTCTCGAAGACCGACTTGGGGAACGGGTTCGACTTCTGGAACACCATGCCCACGCGGCGCCGCAGGTCCACGAGATTGACCGCCCGGCTGTAAATGTCCACGTCGTCCAGAAGGAGGTCGCCGACGTGGTGCGTCCCCTCGATCAGGTCGTTCATGCGGTTGAGGGAGCGCAGGAAGGTGGACTTGCCGCAGCCGGAGGGGCCGATCAGCGCTACCACTGACCGCTCGGGGATGCTCAGCGACACGTCCCAAAGCGCCTGCTTCTTGCCGTACCAGAACGACATTCCCCGGACCAGGAATTTGTTCCGGACGCCCGGCTTGGTCGAAACCTCTCGGCCGTTCAGGCTCCGCTCGGACAGAATCGCCGAGTACGACAGAGTGGACATGGAAGACACCTCAAGCGTCCCGCGCTGCATCGACGGTCGGCCCTTATCGCGGGGCTATATTATGGATTCTCTGTGTAGGTTTGATGAAGATCCAAGGGAGTTTTGGGTAAGCGGCGGCGCACCCTCGCTGGCCGCCCGGCCCTCGTCACCGGCGCGGGGCAGCCGCACCGTGAAGGTGGCGCCGCGGCCGACGCGGCTGGACGCCTGAACAGTCCCTTTCATGGCCTGCGACAGATGCTTGACGATCGCCAGGCCCAGACCGGTGCCGCCCATCTGCCGGGAGCGCGCCTTGTCCACGCGGTAGAAGCGCTCGAAGATCCGCGGCAGGTCGGCTTCGGGGATGCCGATGCCGTCGTCGGCGACGCGCACCCACGCTTGACCGTCCTCCTCGCCCCAGCCGACGCGGATGTGGCCGCCCTCCGGCGTATACTTGAGGGCGTTGTCCAGAAGGTTGTCGAGGATCTGCTCGACCGCTTCCTCGTCGGCCCAGACGACGGCGCCTTCCGAGCCGGACCCATCCACCTCCAGCGTCTGGCCGTGCGCTTCGGCTCGCGGCCGATGGCGCTCCACGCAGGCGGAGACGACGGCCCGCACGGACACGGCCCCGAACTCGAACAGCTCCTCGCCCGCCTCGATCCGCGCCAGACTCAAGAGGTCCAGAATGAGCATGTGCAGGCGTTCACTCTGGGCGACGATCTGTTCGAGGAATCGGCCTCGGTGTTCGGCGTCCTCGACGGCGCCGGCCAGCAGCGTTTCGGCGCAGAGCTTGATGCCGGTCAGCGGCGTCTTCAATTCGTGCGAGACGTTGGCGACGAAATCTTGACGGAGCCGTTCGAGCCGGCGCAGGTCGGTGGTGTCGTGCAGCACCAGCACCGCCCCGCGCGGGGGCAGCCCCGGCAGGCGCGCGGCGTGAACGGTCAAACTGCGGGCGCCGCCGTCGGTGGGCCGCAGCTCCTCGCGGCAGGGTTCCGGCTGTTTCAGCGCCCGTTCCACCACGTCGAGCAGCGGCCGGCGCCGCACCACTTCCCAGAGCCGGCGCCCGACCGGACTGCGCGACGGGCATTCCAGCAGCTCGACGGCCCGGTCGTTGGCGAACAGGATGCGCATCTCGGCGTCGAGGGCGACGACCCCTTCGACCATGCCGCTGAGGACGGCCCGCAGCTGCTGGCGGTCCTCCTCCAGGGCGGCGATGCGGGAGGCGAGGGCGTCTTTCATGCGGTTGAAGGCGCGGGCCAGCGACCCCACTTCATCGCGGCCCTCAGTGAAGACCTTGGACCCTTCAGCGCCGGCGCCGAGCCGTTCGGCCGCGCGGGTCAGGGCGCGGAGCGGCCGGCCCAACCGGCGCGTCAGGCGAGCGGCGACGGCGACGACCATCCCGACGCCGACGACGGCCAGGCCGAACGTCAGCAGCAGCAGCGTCGGCCGCGCCGACGGATCGGCGAACACGACGATCCCCAGGCCGAGCGCAGCGGCGACAGCCAGCAGCAGCACCGCGAACGGGATGGCGAGGCGCCAGAACATCGTCTACCCGGCTTTCCGCTCAATCGGCCTCACTGGCTTGCAGGACGCGCTTGCCGGCCACGAGACGGACGCAGACATTCAGCATCAGCACCGCCGCCAGCAGGACGAAGGCGGCCGCCCAGGCCATGCGGTGCCAGTCGTCGTAGGGGCCGGTCGCATAGTTGAAAATGTACACCGGCAGCGACGGCGTGAAGTCGTTGATCGACCGCGGCCAGAAGTCGTTGCTGGAGGCGGTCAGCAGCAGCGGCGCCGTCTCCCCGGCCACGCGGGCGATCCCCAGGAACACGGCCGTGATGATCGCCGGCAGCGCTGCCGGCACGGTCACGCGCAGCGTGGTCTGCCACTGGCTGGCGCCCAGAGCGAGGCTGGCGTTTCGCAGAGTCTTGGGCACCAGTTTCAGCGCCTCCTCCGAGGCGCGCAGGATGATCGGTACCATCATCACGCCCAGCGCGAAGCCGCCGGCCAGGGCGGAAAAGTGATGCGTGACCGGCTTGACGACGACATAGTAGCCGAAGATGCCGATGACGATGGAAGGGACGCTGCCCAGCAATTCGGCGACGAAGCGAACCGCCGCGCCGAATCGGCCGCTGCGATACTCGGCCAGATAGATGGCGGCCATCAGGCCGACCGGAACGGAGAAAAGCGTGGCGATCCCGACCATCAGCGCACTGCCGTAGATGCCGTTGGCGACGCCGCCGCCTGTCTGCCCCACGGGCGCGGGCAGCTTGGTGAAGAAGTCCCAGTTCAGGGACGCGCCGCCTTTATAGAGGAGGAAGCCGAGAATCAGAAAGAGCGGCAGCACACTCAGCACCAGGCACAGGCCCAGCACGCCGGTCATCACGTGGCTGGTCGCGGCGGCCCGCAGGTAGTTGCTGGGCAGACGATGCGCGCCAGGCGCCTCCGAGTTCGATCCGGCGCGCGGGCCGGCGGCGGAGAATCGGTCACGGCAGTCGTCGGAGGCGCGTCGGCCGCCGTGGGCCGAAAGAACTCCACCGCACGGCTGAACAGCGACGGGCGCGACCGAACTCCGCTCATGCGCCAGATGAGCAAGCGGCCGATGGCGCTGAACGCCACGCTGACCAGCAACAGCACCAGGCCGAGTTCAACCAGCGAGGACAGGTAAAGGTCATAGGTCGCCTCGGTGAACTCGTTGGCAATGACGCTGGGGATGGAGTTGCCCTTGCCGAAGAAATCGAAGCTGATGCCGCGAAAGTTGCCGATGAGCATGGTGACGGCCATCGTCTCGCCCAGCGCGCGGCCCAGGGCCAGGAAGCAGCCGCCGAAGATGCCTGGCCGGGCGTAAGGAAGCACCACCCGCGAGATCACTTGCCAGCGCGTCGCCCCGAGTGCCAGCGCCCCCTCCCGCTGCGAGCGGGGCACGGCGCGGATCACGTCGAAGGAAACGGCGGCGATGTAGGGCAGGACCATGACGCCGAGGATGAGACCGGCGGGAACGAGGCCGGTCCCCGCCTGGCCCGGCCCGCCCAGCCGGGCGACGAACCAGCTGTAGGCGGGGGCGAACACGAACAGGCCCCAGAAGCCGTAGACGACGCTGGGAATGGCCGCCAGCATCTCCACCAGGAACGAACCGATGCGGCGGACGCCGTGCGGGGCGATCTCCGCCAGGTAGGCCGCCGTGCCGACGCCCAGCGGCACGGCGATCAGCATGGCGATCACGGACGTGACCACCGTACCATAGATGAAACAGAGCCCCGAACTTACGATGCGTCGGCTCGGGGTCCCACTCGGGAGAAATGAAGAACCCGAGGCCGTTGGCCCGGAAGGAGTCCCAGGACCGCCACACGAGGACGGCGACCAGGGCCACGGCGATAATGAGAACCAGGCCGGCGGCCGCCTGGCAATGGGCGCGAAACACGGCGTCCCCCGCCCCAAGTCCCGCCCCGGGCCGGGAGGGACGGCCCGCGGCCGGAGAGGGCAGTCGGGTCAGCGGGACGGCGGGAGGATCGCCTGCGGACGCGGCCATACCGGGGAACCTTTATAAGGAGAACGGTTCACTTGGCGACCTTGACCGAATCGAGCTTCTTGTCCAGCCGTTCGACCAGTCCCTTCGGCAGCTTGGCGTACTTCAAGTCCTCGCAATACTGCTGGCCGTCATGGGTGCACCAGCGGAGGAAATCCACGACCTGCTGGCCCTTGTCCGCCGGCTGGTTGACGTAGATGACCGCCCAGGTCGTGCCGGCGATGGGGTAAGAATCCTTGCCGTCGGCGTCGGTGATCGAGTAGCGCAAGTCCTCCGGGATGTCCGTCAGGGCGTTGTCGGCGGCAGCCGTGACGGACTTGAGGTCGGCCGTGATGGCCGTGCCCGCCTTGTTCTGCACCTTCCCGAAAGGGATGTTGTTCTGCAAGGCGTAGATCAGCTCGATGTAGCCGATGGCGCCGGGCGTTTCCTTGACGCGGCCGGCGACGCCTTCGTTCCCCTTCGCCCCTTCGCCCGCGGGCCAGTCCACGGACGTGCCCTTGCCGACCTTCTTCCAATCGTCGCTGACTTTGGAGAGGTAGTCGGTCCAGATGTAGGTGGTGCCGCTGCCGTCGGAGCGGTGGACGACGCCGATGTCTTTCGGGGGCAATTTCACGTTGGGATTGAGGTCCTGGATCGCCTTGTCGTCCCACTTCTTGATCTTGCCCAGGAAGATGTCGGCCAGCACCGGGCCGCTGAAGACCAGCGGCTCCTTGACCTCTTCCAGATTGTAGGCGGGAACGACGGCCCCCATGACGAGCGGGATGTGAATGACCTCGCCGCCGGTCTCCTGGGCCTTTTTGAGCTGTTCTTCGTTCATGGGGCCGTCGGTGCAGCCGAAGTCGAAGGTCTTGGCGGTCATCTGCTGGATGCCGCCGCCCGAGCCGATCGACTGATAGTTGACCTCGACGCCCTTGGCCTTGTCGTACTCGGACGACCACTTCGACATCATGGGGTAGACGAAGGTGGACCCGCCGCCGTTGATGCGCGGCTTGGCGGGGCCGCAACCGAGACAGGCTGCGGCCAGACAGGCCGCTCCCAGGAACATCGACCGCAGGATTGTGCGCACCGGACACCTCCCTCAACGTTATAGGGCATTCTCTTTGTTACGTCTTGCGGGGGTAGTCTAAGCAGGCAGCGGGGCGAAGATGTGTAGGAAATGTGAAAATCTGGTGAAGACGGCCCGGCGGCTCGCCTCAATCGAACAACCCGGGCGGCGCGTCCGGCGGCGGGGGCGGGACCTTGCCCAGCAGCGTGAACGCGCGCGGCGTGGCGACCCGGCCGCGCGGCGTGCGGACGATGAACTGCTCGCGCAGCAGGTACGGCTCGATCTCGTCGCTCAGCGTGTCGGCCGGCAGGTTCATCGTCGCCGCCAGCGCCTCCACGCCGGTCGGCCCGCCCTCGAAGACGCCGACCAGCGTTTCGAGATAACGCCGATCCTGCTTGTCCAAACCTTCGCGGTCCACCTCGGCCATGTCGAGGGCCTCACGAGCGAGGTCGAGGGTGATGCGGCCGTCCGACTCGCTGGCGGCGTAGTTGCGCGTCCACCACAGGCGGGCGTTGGCGATGCGCGGCGTGCCGCGGCTGCGCGTCGCCAGCTCCAGCGCCGCGGCGTCGCTTATTTCGGTCTGCAATTTGCGCGAATTGATGCGCACGATCTCGGCCAGCTCCGCGACGCTGTAGAACTCCAGGTGCTCGTGCATCTTGAAGCGGTCGCGCATCGGGCTGGACAACATGCCGCTGCGCGTCGTGGCGCCGATGAGCGTGAACGCCTTGAGCCGCATGGAGATCGTCCGGGCGTTGACGCCCTCGCCGAGGACGATGTCGATGCGGAAATCCTCCATCGCCGGATAGATGAACTCCTCGACGACGCGCGGCATCCGGTGGATCTCGTCGATGAAGAGGAACGAGCCGTGTTCCAGGTTCGTGAGGAACGGCAAGAGGTCGGCCGGCTTGGAGAGGGCGGGGCCGCTGGTCATCTGGATGGACGCGCCGAGTTCGTTGGGCAGGACGGTGGCGAAGGTGGTCTTGCCGAGTCCGGGCGGCCCGTCGAAGAGGATGTGCGACATCGGCTCCTTGAGCTTGCGGCAGGCGTTGAGCACGATGCCGAGCCGGCGGACGACGGCCTTTTGACCGATGACCTCGCGCAACCAGCGCGGCCGCAGGGCGGCGTCGTGTTCGCGCGCCGGCTCGTCGGGGTTCTGATGGACGATCGCTTCGCGGGCCATGAATGCGTCCTCGCCTTACGCCTGCTTGTAAATCTCCAGCAGCACTTCTTCCACTGTCTTGAACGACCGTCCGCCGGTGAAAACCTTGTCCAGCCGCGCGCGCGCCTCCTGCGGACTGTGGCCGATGCTCATGAGCGCCCGGTAAGCGTCCTCGATCACGTCGCCGTCCATGCTCGGTGCGGTCGCGCCCGGCTCGCCCGCGGTCTGACCCGCCGGCATCAGGGCGAACTTCGTCACCTTGCGCCGCAGCGTGGCGATGATCTGCTCCGCCGTCGCGCCGCCCACGCCGGGAAGCGTCGTCAGCCATTTGGAGTCCTGCCGCTGGATGGCGTCGGCGATCTCCTTGATCGGCCGGACGAACGCCTTGAGCGCCTTGCGCGTGCCGACCTTGTCCACGGTGCAAAAGAGGTCGAAAAAGTCCAGTTCCGCCTCGGATGCGAAGCCGATGAGGCGCGGCACGACGCGGCCCTGCATCGGGTTGCCGTCGAAGTAGTGGCTGGTGTGCAGCGTCACCTCCTGGCCCACCCGCGTTTGCAAGGCGCGACGAACGAACTCCGGCGTCAGCACCTCGTACTCCAGTGGGCCGACCTGGAGACGGACGCCCTCGTCCAGGACGCGATTCAGCACGCCGGTAATCTTCGTTATCATGCCGCCGCCCCTCAGGCCGGTCGTTTCAGCAGGTAGTAATGGCACAGCGCCGCCGCCAGCGCGTCGGCCACGTCCGGCGGTTCGGGCAGCTGCGGCAAGCCCAGCTCGCGCTGGATCGTCCGCTGCATCTGGTCCTTGGACGCATGGCCGTTGCCCGTGACGATCTTCTTGATGCGCGTGGCGTTATAGCTTTGCACCGGCAGACCGCGCTGTCCTGCCGCCAGCAGGATGACGCCGCGGGCGTGGGCCATCAGAATGGCGGTGCGCGGGTGGTCGTAATGGGCGAACAGCTGCTCCACGACGACGACGCCCGGATGGTACTGCTCCATCACCTCCACTATACCATCGTACAGCACGCGGAGTCGCGGGGCCATGTCCGTTGTGCCGCGGCCTTCGGCGCTGCGGACGACGCCGGCCTCGCAGACGTGCGGCGCCGCCGGCCGAGCCTCGACGACGGCATAGCCGGTCGTTTGCAGACCGGGATCGACGCCCAGCACGCGCAAGCCGGGCGCGAACGGCGGCAGCGACGACGACGGGTTCATGACAACAGCGTAACGTCCCCTTGCATGGGTACAAGACCGAGTGGCGAGCCGCGTTCAGACGGCCTCGCAGATCGGCTTGACGCTGCACGCCTCGCCGGGTTACTTTCTATGCGGCCGCTGCGTCGGCGATACGATCGGCGCCGCAGTCCGCCTTTCATGCCCCGTTCGGCGCAGCGCTGCACCTCAACGTGTTTTACACTCTCTAACGTCCCTGTATCTCCGGTCCCACGGCTTGTCTCCCCAACCGCAGCGCCCCCTGGAAAGGAATCCGACCCATGCCTCCCATCGCAGTGCGCCTCTCCGTCGTCGCGGCCCTGGCCCTTCTGTTCGCGGCCGGCGGCGCCCGAGCCGGCTTCACCGATTGGTCCTACGAGTGGGGCGGCTCTCCGTTCGCGGTCCCCGCCAACGGCGGCACCCGGCAAGGCGCGATCAACCTCGAACTGCCGGGCGACGCCGTCGCCCCTGCTCCCGTCGCCCGTGCCGCCGTCGCCCCGGTCGTCCTCCGCGCCTTCACGTCCCTATTCGGCGGCGCCGACCGCTACAACGACGCGGCGTACTCGCTCACCTTCACGGTCAGCGACCCGGATTCGCACCAAACGCACGTCCTGACGGTCAAGGGCGCGTTCAACGGCACGGTGACGTCGAACTGGGTGAGCCTCGGCAACACCTTCACCGGAGGAAGCGGCTCGCAAACGGTCGATTTCCTGGGCCAGGACTTCACCGTCGATTTCGGCTTCAGGCAAACGGCAGGGTCCCCCCGGACGTGGACCGGAGACCTAACCGCGTCCGTTTTCCTTGCCTCCGACGCCGTGCCGGCCGTCTCGCCGGGGGCGGTCGGCTCGCCGACCGCCGGCGCCCCGGAACCGGGCGCCCTGACGCTCGCGCTCCTGGCGCTTCCGGTCGCGGGCCTGCTGGCCCGACGGCTGTGCGGCCGCCGCATCGCTCGGGCCGCGATGGGGGAGGTCGGCTGACGACCTCTACGCGGGAAACGGGCGATTCATAGGCTGACTCCGTGGACGCTGGGCCGGCCGGTGCGATCTTTCTCGCGCCGCCGGCCACGCACCACGAGAGGGGCCGCCATGACCGCATCCGCGTCCTTCACGAACCATCTCGCCGACGAAACCAGCCCCTACCTCCGCCAGCACGCCCACAACCCCGTCGATTGGTACGCCTGGGGCGCGGAGGCGCTGGAGCGCGCACGGCGGCTCGGTCGGCCGATCTTCCTCAGCATCGGCTACTCGGCTTGCCACTGGTGCCACGTCATGGAGCATGAGAGTTTCGAGAATGAGGACATCGCCAAAATCCTCAACGAACATTTCGTATCCATCAAGGTGGACCGCGAAGAGCGGCCCGACCTCGATCAGGTCTACATGACGGCGGTGCAACGCATGACCGGCCAGGGCGGCTGGCCGCTGACCGTCTTCCTCACGCCGGACCTGCGGCCGTTCACCGGCGGCACCTACTTCCCGCCCGAGGACAAGTACGGCCGCCGCGGTTTCCGCAGCGTGCTGCTCATGCTGGCCGACGCCTGGCGCACGCGGCGGCCCGAGATCGATCGGGCGGCCGGCGAGATGACCGAGTTTCTCCAGGCCGTGGCCGGAATGCGGCCGGAGCCGGGCGGACTCGATGAGAAACTGCTGCGCGGTGCGGCGGATGCGCTCGGCCGGGCGTTCGATCCGGTCCACGGCGGCTTCGGCCAGGCGCCGAAGTTCCCGCACCCGATGGACCTCCGGCTGCTATTGCGGATCTCCAAACGCTTCGGCGACGACCATGCCCTGCACATGGTCCGCCACACGCTCGACCGCATGGCGATGGGCGGCCTGTACGACCACGTCGGCGGCGGCTTCGCCCGCTACAGCACCGACGCCCGCTGGTTCGCCCCGCATTTCGAGAAGATGCTCTACGACAACGCCCTGCTCGTCCCCTGCTGCGTCGAGGCGTTTCAGATCACGGGAGGGCCGTTTTATCGGGAAATCGTCGAGGAGACGCTGGCCTGGGTGAAGCGCGAGATGACCAGCCCGGAGGGGCCGTTTTACAGCACGCTCGACGCCGACAGCGAGGGCGAAGAGGGCAAGTTTTACGTATGGACCGCCGACGAAATCGAACAGGCGCTGGGCGAAGACGCGGCGACCTTCACCGCGGTCTACGGCGTCGAGCCGGAAGGCGACTGGGAGCACGGCCGCAACATCCTCTTCCGGGCCAAGACGTTCGACCAGTACGCCCGGCTCACGCACGTCCCCGAAGCGGAGCTGAAAAGTCTGCTCGCCGATTGTCGCAAGAAGCTTTTCACGATCCGCGAAGGGCGGATACGACCGGGGCGCGACGAGAAGGTGCTGACGGCGTGGAACGGCCTGATGATCGGCGCGCTGGCCCAGGCCGCCGCGGCGCTGGACCGGCCGGACTACGCCGAGTCCGGCGCCCGCGCCGCCGGCTTCATCCTGGATCGGATGCGCACGCCGGAGGGCCGGCTCTTCCGCACCTGGAGCGCCGGCTCGCCGCCCAAGCTGAACGCTTACCTCGAAGACTATGCGTATCTGCTGGAGGGATTGATTGCGCTGTACGAGGCGACGTTCGATCCGCGCTGGATCGAAGCGTCGCTGGACCTGTCCGGCGTGCTGATCGAGCAGTTCTGGGACGCGGAGGGCGGCGGCTTCTTCTACACCGGCCGCGACCACGAAGCCCTGATCGCCCGCAGCAAGGACCCGCACGACAACGCGACGCCGTCCGGCAATGCGACCGCGGCGACAGCGCTGTTGCGGCTGGCCAAGCTGACTGGCCGACCGGAGCTGCGCGACAAGGCGGAGGCGACGCTGCGACTGTACGCCGGGCTGATGAAGGAGCATCCGACCGCGATGGGGCAGATGCTGATCGCCCTGGATTTCGACCTGGGGCCGGTCGAGGAATACGCCGTGGTCGGCGACCCGACGGCCGAGGAGACGCAGCGGATTCTGCGGGCCGTGCGGCGGCGGTTCGAGCCGGATCGCGTGGTCGCGCTGCGTCCGGCGACCGGCGAGGTGCGCGACGACCTGCTGCCGCTGCTGGCGGACAAGCCGGCGAAGGGGACGGCGATGCTGTATATCTGCCGGGATTTCGCGTGTCAGGCGCCGCTGGTGGGGGCGGAGGCGGTGGAAGCGGCGCTGGGGGCGAAGGGATAAACGATGTCGCAAGAGTCCGCAGCCCGTGTGGCCGACCGGGTGCGCCGCGGAGGTCGTCACATCCCCGAAGACGACGTTCGCCGCCGTCACGCGCGGGATGCGCAACTTTGTCGAGGTCTACCGCCCCCTGCTCGATTCCTGGATTCTTTTCGAGAACACCGGTGAATCGCCGATTATAATTGGACTGGAGGAGGGGAGCGGCCCGGAAATCCGAGACGCCGTCCGCTACGCCCGCTTCCTGGATGGGAGCAAGAGCGATGAGTGAACCGAACGGCAATCTGCGCGACTTGCCATTGTTCGTCCGCGCAGAAATGGCACTCCGAGAGGCCGTCGCCGAAGCCATCGAGGACCACCGCCGCACCGGCGACCCCCTGGTGATGTGGCGCGACGGCAAGGTCGTGCTTGTGCCGGCGGAGGAGTTGATCCCGCCGCCCAAGACAAACGGCGCGTCGTAGCCGCGTCGTCAGTTCATTGATTGGATGCAACGCCCGGTCCCACCGGCACCGCGGAATGGCGCAGTACCTCCAGGACCTCAACCGGATCGCACCCGTACAACCCGGAACCCCACGCGGCGTTCTGTCGATAATCACACCACCGCATCGGGAGTACCGCAAGGGCTGGAAGCTGTGAGGGCGCCGACCGATGCCGCGCATGCGCTGTCCGGGGTGTGAACGCATCCTGCAAGTGGATGAATCGAGCCGGGGCGACACAGTTCGCTGCCCCATGTGCAAGCAACCGTTCGGCGTGGCGCGCTTCCCCGAGGACGACGAACCGCTGGACGCGGCGACGCCTTATGCGGTCAAGGATGAGCCGGACGCGCCGCGGCCCGTGCCGCTGCCCGGCGAGGACGACGAGAAGGCGGAGGAGGAGCGGCGGCCGGTTCGGCGGAGGCGCCGGAGGAGGAAGGGCGAAGCGAACCTGCCCGACTTCCTGTCGCAGTGGAACCTGGACAAGGTGCTGCTGGTCGGGAGCGTGGGTCTATGGTTCGTGCTGCTGGGTTTGGCGCTCGTGCAGAACGGGTTCTCGATCGGGCTGTTCGCGGCCGGCTTCGTGCTGATGCTCATGGCCCGCGTCTGGGCCAGCCTCGCGGCCTCCGAGGAAGGCGGGTCGGGCTGCCTGATGCTGCTGTCGCCGTATTATTTTCTCTTCAATCTCTTCAATCTCGAGGACCGGCGGCCGCTGTTTCTATTTGGGGTCGGAATTGTCTACGTACTGACCGGCCTGGCCTTATTGTCCATCTTCTATGTCAAGTTCTGACGCGGGGCCGGCCCCGGCGGGCGGCTCACGTCGCCGGCTTGGGAGCGGTTTCCTTGGCGTGCAGGGCGCGGGCCAGCTGCGACTTCTTGCGGGCCGCCAGGTTGGGGTGGACGACGCGCTTGGCCGCCGCCTTGTCGAGCTTCTTGCACGCCAGGTTGAACTGCGTGCGCAGCTCCTCGGCGGGGCCTTCCAGCGCGGCCGTGAAGCGCTTGATCTGCGCCTTCATGGCCTTCTTCACGGCGCGATTGTGCAGACGGCGTTTCTCGGACTTCCGCAGGTTCTTTTCGGCGCTGCGCGTGTGCGGCATCGATCCTCTCCACGATCACCCGTTCGGGACGGTCGTTCGACCAAAAAGGCATTATAACGAGTGGGAGCGGACCGGCAAGGCGCCCGACGGCGGCTATTCCTCGTCCTTTTGTCCGCCGGGCAAGACGGGGCTTGAGCCGCCTGGAGACCGCGGGGCCAGCGGGCTGGGGGCGATGATGGTCGTGGACCGCGATCGGAAGCGCTCCAGCACCGCGGACTTCATTGGCGTCTTCGACCCGTTGGTCTCGGCGGCCGCCGGTTCGGAAGGTTCGACCGGCGCTTCCAGGTCGGCGAACATCTGGTTGAATTCCACATCCTTGACAGCTCGGTAAAAGCCGATGTGATCGATTTGCTCGTAGGGGATGAAGAAGACGCGGCCCTGGTCCTGGCTGCCGGCGAGCCGGCCTTTGATGATGAGGAAATCGGGATCGAGGCGCAGGATCGCCTGGACGGCGAACTCTGTGCGATTCGAGGTCAGCAGCATGAGGTTGTCCTGGTCCTTGGGGGGGACCAGGCGCAGCAATCGGGCCCAGGCGGCGCTCGGCATGTCCAGTGTCTCTCGGCGGCGTACGTGGCCCGACCGCCAGGGGTGCGGTGGTCCGGCAGGCGACTCGACTTTCGCTCAGTTAATCCTAGCTCACGAAACGCGGCCGGTGGCGGCGATCCGCCTATTCTTCAGCCTCCACGCGAAATCTCCTGGCGGCCGTCCACTCGCCGGCCGTCACCCGCACGACGTACTCCCCCGGCGGGACCGGGCCGGCGTCCGGCCCCGCTTTCGTGGATCGCAGCCCCCACTGCACCGCGTGGAGGCCCGCGGCGCCGTCGCCCGTCAGCTCCGCCACGACGCCGCCCTGGGCGTCGGCGATCTGAATGTGGATGGGGTCGCCTATCTTTTCCTTGAACTGGTAATAGATCGTCGCCCCGAACGGCGGGTTCGGCGCGACGTAATGTGTGTTCGGGTCCAGCTGGCGGCCGTTGTGGTAGAGGAATTCGGTCGCCGGCTTCACGTCGAACAGGTGCAGCGCTTCGGCCGCCGTCTTCGGCGTCCGCTGCTCCAGGGGGGCGACGTCCATCACGAACAACCCACGGCCGTGCGTGGCGATCACCAGCTCGCGGTCGCGCGGCTGAATGGCCAGGTCATACACCGCCACAGGCGGCAGCCCCTTCCGCAGCTGCGTCCAGTTCGTCCCGCCGTCGAGGGAGACGAACAATCCGAACTCCGTCCCGACGAACAGCAGGTCGCGGTTGCGGCTGTCGGTGCGGACCACCTGGACATGGCCGCCCGGCGGCAGCTGGTCCGACAGCGAAATCCAGCTGTGGCCGTAGTCGTCGGTTCGGTACAGGCACGGGTCGGGGTCGTCGTAACGGTGCCGATCCACGGCCACGAAGGCCGTGCCCTCGGCGAACGGCGAGCATTCGACGCGGCTGATGGAGCGCTCGGTCGGCGACCCCGGCAGGCGGGAAGTCGCGTCGCGCCACTCCGCGCCGTCGTTGCGCGTGACGAGGAGGCGGCCGTCGTCCGTACCGACCCACAGGACGCCGGCTCTCAGCGGCGACTCGGCCAGCGTGGTGATGGTGTGGCCGCGGTCGTCGCTCGGCCCCGGCTTGCCGCGCGTCACGTCGGGGCTGATTACGTCCCACTTGTCGCCGCGGTTGACCGACTTGAAGACGACATTGCCTCCATAGTAGATCGTCTTCGAGTCATGCGGCGAAATCAGGATCGGCGAGTCCCAGTTGAAGCGGTAGGCCGGCGCGTCGGCAGGCGGCCGGGGCAAAACGTCGGCTTCCGTGCCGAGGCGGACGTTGACGCGACGGAGGAAGCCGTACTGCGCCTCGCAATACACCGTGTCGGGATCGTCGGGGTCGGGCTGGCAGTAGAAGCCGTCGGCCCCGTAAATCTTGAACCAGTCGGCGACGCTGATCCCGTCGGGGCTGCGCGTGCGGCTGGGGCCGCCCCAGCTGCCGTTGTCCTGGAGACCGCCGTAGATCCGGTACGGCTTGCGCGTGTCCAGGCCGATGGCGTAGAACTGGCCGATCGGCAGGTTTTCCAGATGCCGCCAGTGGGCGGTGCGGTCGCGGCTGAAATAGAGGCCGCCGTCCGTGCCGAGGATCACGTGGTCGGAGTCGGCGGGGTCGATCCAGAGGGCGTGGTCGTCGCCGTGGGCGCCGGAACCGGCGTCGTTGCGGAAGGTCTTGCCGCCGTCGGCCGACGCGAACAGGCTGACGCCGCCCACGTAGACGCGCTGGTCGTCGTTCGGATCGACGCGCACCTGGCCGAAGTAGAACGGTCGCGGGCAGAGGTCGTTGACCTTGGCCCAGGTTTCGCCGCGATCGTCGGAGCGGAAGACGCCGCCGGTCGCGGGGTCGGCGCCGGTCTTCGGCGGTTGGCCGGGCACGTTTTGGATGTCCGTCTTGTCGGTGGAAACGACGGCGTAGACGACGCGCGGGTCTTTGCGGCAGACGCTCAGGCCGCAGCGACCCATGGGGCGGTCGGGCAGGCCTTTCGTCAGGCGCTTCCAGGTCTTGCCGCCGTCGGCCGTCTTGAAGAGGCCGGCGTCGGGGCTGAACTGATGGATCGGGTTGCCGCCGGCGAAGCCGTCGCGCCGCACGGAAAACGCCGCCGCGTAGAGCGTGTCCGGGTCGCTGGGGTCCATCTGCAAGTCGATGAAGCCGGTGTCCTCGTTGATGAACAGCACCTTCCGCCAGGTCTTGCCGCCGTCGTCGGTGCGGTAAAGGCCGCGCTCCTGGTTGGGACCGAAAACGTGGCCGAGGGCCGCGACGAAAACGATATCCGGATTTTTGGGATGGATGACCACACGGGCGATGTGCCAGGAGTCGCGCAGGCCCATGTTCTTCCAGGTCTTGCCGGCGTCGGTGGACTTGCAGACGCCATCGCCGCGCGAGACGCTGTTGCGGGCGTTGGCCTCGCCCGTGCCGATCCAGACGACGTTGGGGTCGGAAGGGGCGACGGCCACGTCGCCGACGGAGGCGACCGGCTGGTCGTCGAAGATGGGTGCCCAGGAGTCGCCGTCGTTGGCGGTCTTCCAGACGCCGCCGGACGCAGCGGCGACGTACATCACAGCGGGCCGGCTTTCGACGACGGCGACGGCGCTGACGCGGCCGCTCATGTTGCCGGGCCCGAGCGGCGCGGCGCCAGGGCGTCGAGGAATTGTTGCGGAAGGGCGTCGGGGTCGGCGCGGACGGCGGGCGCGAGGGCGGCGAAAGAGAAAAGGAGGACGACGCCGCGAAGGGCGCTGCGGTGCATGGGGGAAACTCACGGGGCGAGGCGGAACCGGCGCCGTCTCAGTTCAGCGAGAACCGCGCGTGGAAGGCGGGGGCCGCCAGCGCGAGGTAGCGGCTGCGGGGGGCGTCCGAACGGTCGGAGCCACGGGGCGGCGGGGGCGGCAGGGCGGGGGTTTTCGTCATCGAGGCGACGGCGACGACGCCGGCGGTGAAAAAGAACAGACCGAGCAGGGAGGACAAGCCACGAAACATTGCCATCTCTCCGAAACAGGTGCGGCGTTGCACGACGAAAGGCCCGGAGGGATCCGTCCCGGCAGCAGAACGGTGACGCAAACGAATGCCCAAGGCGGTCAAGGCCAACCGCCGGCCCTTCGCGAAAGGTCGCATCCGTTTCTGCTGGGGCCTGAATGAATGAATTCTACGTCATGAAACAAAACGGAGCAAGACGATCTCGGCTGGAGACCTCGCCTGGGTGCCCCTTTGGATTTTGGAGGTCAGTTGTTCCAGTAGGCGTTCCACTCGGGGCCGTGGGCCAGCGCGCAGAACTCCACCAAGGGCCCCACGTGTTCCACCTTCCAGCGCGCTCCCGTCTGTTTCAGCCGCCGGTTCACCAACTGCTTGATGGAGCCCTCGATCAGCCCGCTGCCGATCGACTGGCCCCGTCGCAACCGCAAGGCGTAGTTGAGGCGGCCCTGATGCCCCGCGAAGTAGTTCAAGGCTTCGCCCAACGCCGCCCCGTCCCCGCCAGCCGGCAGCCGTCCGCCCAACTCGCCCACCCACTCCGCCACCCCCCCGTAGCCGTCCTCCAGCAAGCGGGTTCGCCCCCGCTCCGCCTCCAAACGCGCCTGGGACGTCCCCTCCCCGAACACCCGACGCGCCGCCTCCGCCACGTGCTCGGCCCCGTGGTGAATGTCCAGGTTCTCCGACGCCCCGGCGAACCGACGCGCCGACAGGTTCCAGATCCACTCCGCCCCGTCCCCCGACACGTTCAACTGCGTCGGGTCCGTCAGATCCAACCGACATGCCTCCGCCGCGCAACGCTCGCCGAACGCCGACGCCTCCTCGACCGCCGCGATCACCGAGCGAACCGACGGGGCCGGCAGGTCCCGCTTGTCCCAGGCCGACGCCTCGGCCGGCTCGCCCCGCTCCCGGCAGGCGAAGACGGCCACCTTCACGTCGCGCCAGCCCTCCTGCGTGTTGACCTTGCCGGCGTCGATGTGCAACTCCCGGTCGCCCGGGGCGGCCGCGAACGCCTCCGCCGTCGCCCGTTCCTCGCGCCGGGCCGTCGCCCGCGCCGCCTCCTGGTGGCAGAGGCGGCGGATCGTCTCGTCGTCCAACTCCCAACGGGCCAACTCCGTCAGCAACGTCTCGGCCTGGGCGAACGACTGCTGCACCCCGGCCAGGCAGGCCATGCGGCGGGCGGCGGCGGTCAGGTAGCCGTCCAGGCCCAATACGCGGTCGGCCCCGAAATCGCCTTGACCGCAGACCGGGCAGGTGAAATACCGGCGATCCACGTCGATCGGCCCGACGGCGGTCAGGGCGCGACGCTCGTGCCGCCCCTTGGAGAGGCCGGCGTGGCCGCACGCGCAGTCCCCGGCGCGGGCGGCCCCCCTTTTTGTTCGGCCGCCTCGATGCGTCTCTGCACGGCGGCGGCGAGGCCGGCACGCAGCAGCGCCGGCCCGTCGCGGAGCGCGACCTGCTCGCAGGCGGCCAGCACCGTGCCGTCGGGGGCGGTCTGAGCGACCTGCCGCATCTGGGTGAAAAAGGCGATGGCCTGTTCCAGGCCGAGCCGCTCGCGTTCATCGCGATATTCGATTGTCAGCACCGGCATCGGAATCCCTCCCAAAGAACCCAATTCCCTCAGCACGGCGTTCTAACAATCCGCCACTCCAAAATCGAGAGGGACACCCCCTCGCCTTTTCCGATGGATTTCGTGCAGAGATGAAGCGGAAGAGAAATAAAGAGAGGCGCGGCGGTTCGCCGCGCCTCTTCTCTATGGGAACGGCCGAGCGTTCGGCCGGCTTAGGGGACTTCCTGTTCCTCTCCCTCCGGGAGACCGTCCTGATCCTCCGCGGGGATGCGGTAGGCTTCGCCCAACCACCGGCCGAGATCGATCCGTTTGCAGCGTGCGCTGCAAAACGGCAGGTATGGCAACTCGGCCAACGTCCGGCCCTTCAGCTTGTTTTCGCAGACCGGGCAGGACGCCATTATCATCGGCTGCTCAGTCGCCGGACTTGGGTTTTTTCGTTGCACTTTTCTTGCCCTTTTCGCCGGAAGACGAGGGCGCCGCGTCGGACGCGGCGGTTTTGTCGGTTTTATCGGTCTTGCCGTTGGCCTCGCTCGGCTTGCCGGATTCCTGATCGGCCTTGGCGGCCTTCTTGTACGACTCGCTCCGATAGTCGGTTTCGTAGAAGCCCGACCCCTTGAATAGAATCGCGGCGCCGGTGCCGAACAGCCGGTTCAGCTTCTTCTTGCCGCATTTCGGACACTTCTTCAAAGGCTCCTCGGACATCGACTGGAATTCCTCGAAGTCGTGGCCGCACGCCTCGCATTCATATTCATAAGTCGGCATGGTTTGCTTTTCCTCGTAACCGGAAAATCGGCCGCGTCCTCACGTGGACGCGCCGGCCGGCGCCGTCGAAACGACGACCCGCGCCGGCCGCAGGACGCGGTCGTGGATTCGATAGCCGTGTTCCAGCACCTGGAGAACGGTCCCCGGCGGCTGGTCCTTCGACGGCTGCTGCATGACCGCCTGGTGCAGGTTGGGGTCAAACGGCTCGCCCTTCGCCTCGATGCGCGCGAGTCCGTGGCGGCGGAACACGTCGAGCATCTGCGTCTGCACCATCGCCACGCCCTGCATCAGCGGGCCGGTTTCGCCCGCCTGCTGGGCGGCCGCCAGCGCGCGATCCAGGTTGTCCATGATGCTGAGAACGTCGAAGGCCAGCGGCGCCTGGGCGTAGCGCAGATCTTGGGCGCGGTCGCGCTGGGCGCGCTTCTGGTAGTTCTCGAACTCGGCCTGCGTCCGCTTGGCGAGTTCCATGTTCTGATCGCGGGCTTGCTCGGCGTCGGCCAATTTGGCTCGCAGCTGGTCCAGCTCGGCCAGGGCGGCGCCAGCGGCCGGGCCGTCTGTCTGGTTGTTCGGTTCCACCATTTCGATTCTCCGCGTCTCTCCGACCATCGATCCGAGCCGCGACCGCAAGGGAGCGGTTTCATCCCAAACCGCTCCCTTGCGGTCGCGGCTCGGACCATCCTCATCCTCAGTGCATTCGGCGTGCCGGCGCCCGATCAGCTCGTTCCGGGTCGCTCTTGCGCCGGCGTTTCCGGCGTGAAAAACGCCTTGATCCGGTCCAGGAAGCTTTTGCGCTCCGCCGGCACGTTCACGCCGTCGATGTCGCCCAGCTCGCGGAGGAGCTCCTCCTGCCGCTTGGTGAGCTTGCGCGGCGTCACGACCTTGAGGTGCAGCACGAGATCGCCCTTGCGGCCGTCGTTGCGGCCGTCGCGCGTCAGGTTCGGCATCCCGAAGCCGGCAAGGCGGACCTCGTCGTCGGTCTGCGTGCCGCGCTTGAGTGTGTGCTGGACGACCTTGCCTTCCAGCGTCGGCGCCTCGATAGGACCGCCGAGCGCCGCCTGGCTGAACGTGATCGGCACCTCGCAATGCAGATCCAGTCCCTCGCGGTGGAACAGCGGATGCTTGCGGACCTTGATGACGACGAACAAATCGCCGGCAGGGCCGCCGCGGCGGCCAAGATCGCCGTAGCCGTCGTGGCGGATGCTCATGCCGTTGTCCACGCCGGCGGGGACGTTGATCGGAACGTCGTTGTTCACCTCGACGCGGCCCGCGCCGTGGCACTTGTGGCAGGGGTCGGTGATGACGGCGCCGCGACCGCCGCAGCCGGGGCAGGTCTGCTGAATGCGGAAGAAACCCTGGCCCGCGATGACGGCGCCGCGGCCGCCGCAGCGCCGGCACGTCGCGGGGCGGGAACCCGGCCTGCGCCCCGCTGCCGCCGCAGTCGTTGCAGGTCTCCTCGCGCTGCAAGTGAATCGTCTTCGTGACGCCGCGGGCCGCCTCGACGAGGTCCAGCTCGACGGCCACTTGCAGGTCGCGGCCGCCGGCCGGGCCGCCGCTCCGACGCGCCCCACCGCCCCCGCCGAACAATCCACCCAGCAGATCGCCGAACAGGTCCATGACCGAGTCGGCGTCCTCGAAGTGCGGCAGATTCACGCCTTCCAGCCCGGCGTGGCCGTAGCGGTCGTAGCGGGCCCGCTTTTCCGGGTCGCGCAGCACCTCGAACGCCTCGGCGCACTCGCGGAACTTGTCGGCCGCCTCCTTGTCCCCGTGGTTGCGGTCGGGGTGGTACTGCATGGCCAGCCGTCGGTACGCCCGCTTGATCGCGTCCTCGTCGGCGTCGCGCAACCTCCAGCACCTCGTAGTAGTCGCGTTTGCCGGCCATTCGCTCGCTCCGCTCACAGTGTTCAGTGTTCAGTGTTCAGTGTTCAGCAGGGCGTCTTGCTGAACACTGAACACTGAACACTGAACACTGTTTGCTTACCGCACCGCGCCATGCACCTTGTTGGCCGGCTCCTCCTCGTCGATCTTGGTGATCATCACCTCGGTCGTGAGCATGAGGCCGGCGATGCTGGCGGCGTTCTGCAGGGCCGATTTCGTGACCTTCGTCGGGTCCACGATGCCGCCCTTGAACATGTCCACGTAATCGCCCGTGTTGGCATCATACCCTATGTTCGGGGTTTTTTCACCCCGGAGACGCACCTCGTCGGCCACCACCGCGCCGTCCACGCCGGAATTCTCCGCGATGGTCCGCACCGGCTTCTCCAGCGCCCGCGCGATGATTTCGGCGCCGAGCTTCTCGTCGCCTTCCAGCGTCTTCGCTACGTCCTTCACCGGCTGGACGCAGCGCAACAGCGCCGTGCCGCCGCCGGGCACGATGCCTTCCTCGACGGCCGCCCGCGTGGCGTGCAGGGCGTCTTCGACGCGGCCCTTGGTCTGCTTCATCTCGGCTTCCGTCGTGCCGCCGACGCGGATGATCGCCACGCCGCCGACCAGCTTGGCCAGCCGCTCGCTGAACTTCTCCTTGTCGTACTCGCTCTCGGTCTGCTCCATCTGGGCGCGAATCTGAGCGACCCGTTCGCCGATCTTCTTCGTGCGCTCCTTGTCCGGGTCGGCGATGATCGTGGTGCTTTCCTTCTCCACCTTGACCGTCTTGGCCGTGCCGAGCTGGTCCAGCTGGACGTTCTCCAGCTTGAGGCCCAGGTCCTCGCTGATGAACTGGCCGCCGGTCAGCACGGCGATGTCGCCGAGCATGGCCTTGCGGCGGTCGCCGAAGCCCGGCGCCTTGACCGCACACACGTTCAGGATGCCGCGCAGCTTGTTGACCACCAGGGCCGCCAGCGCCTCGCTCTCCACGTCCTCGGCGATGATGAGCAGCGGCCGGGCCGCCTGCGCCACCTTCTCCAGAAGCGGCAGCATGTCGCGGACGCTCGACAGCTTCTTCTCGAAGATCAGGATCAGCGGGTCTTCCATCTCGCAGGTCATGTCCTGGTTGGTGATGAAGTACGGCGAGATGTAGCCCTTGTCGAACTGCATGCCCTCGACGAAGTCGAGCGTCGTCTCGGAGGTCTTGCCCTCCTCGACGGTGATGACGCCGTCCTTGCCGACCTTGGACATGGCCTCCGCCATCAGGCCGCCGATTTTGGGATCGTTATTGGCGCTGATGCTGGCGACGAACTGGAGCTGTTCCTTGCCGCCCTTTTCGTAGGCCGGGATGCGTTTGGACAGCTCGTCGAGCCGGCCGACGACGGCGGCCACGGCCTTGTCGATGCCGCGCTTGACGGCCATCGGATTGGCGCCGGCGGTGATGTTGCGGAGGCCTTCCTGGTAGATCGACAGGGCCAGGATGGTGGCGGTGGTGGTGCCGTCGCCGGCCACGTCGCTGGTCTTCTGGGCCACGGCGTTGACCAGCTTGGCGCCCATGTTCTCGAACGGGTCGGCCAGGTCGATTTCCTTGCTGACGGTGACGCCGTCCTTGGTGACGGTCGGCCCGCCGAAGCTCTTGTCGAGGATGACGTTGCGGCCGGTCGGCCCCAGCGTGATGCCGACCGCATGGGCCAGCTTGTCGGCGCCGGCCAGCAGCTTCTTGCGGGCCTCGTCGGTGTAGAGGAGTTGTTTTGCCATATTCGGGTATCTCCATTTGACTCACCACAGAGTCACAGAGAACACAGAGAAGACAATGAATTGCTTTTCTCTGTTCTCTGTGACTCTGTGGTGAAACACTTATTTCTCGACCTTCGCCAGGATGTCGCTCTCGCGCAGGATCTTCACGTCCTTGCCCTCGACCTGGACGTCGTTGCCGGCGTAGCGGCCGTAGATGACCTCGTCGCCCTTGACCACGGACAGGGCGACGCGGTCGCCCTTTTCGCTGAGCTTGCCGGGACCGACGGCCACGACGCGGCCGCGCTGCGGTTTCTGCCGGGCGGCGTCCGGAAGCAAGATGCCGCCGGCCGTCTTGTCTTCGGCCTCCAGCGGCTCCACCACCACGCGGTCGTCCAGCGGACGGACCTTCAAATTCGTTTCTTTGTCCTTCGCCATGTTTGGAATTCCCTTGCGTGATCCGTGATGGTCTAGCCGCGGTTCGCAGAACCGCGCTCAACCGCAGCGCGGTTCTGCGAACCGCGGCTAGACCCTCGAATTACATCATGCCGCCCATGTCTCCCATACCTCCCATTCCGCCCATGCCTCCCATCCCACCCATACCGCCCATGCCTCCGCCGCCGTGGTGGTCGTGGTGGTCGTCCTTCTTGCCCTTCTCGGGGATGTCGGCGACCATCGACTCGGTCGTCAGCAGCAGGCAGGCCACGCTGGCGCCGTTCTGCAGCGCGGTGCGCGTCACCTTGACCGGGTCCACGATGCCGCGCTTGCGCAGGTCGGTGTACTCGGCCTTGTCGGCGTCGTAGCCGTAGTTCTTCTCCTTGCTGCGGCGGATGTTGTTGACGACGACGGAGCCGTCCAGACCGGCGTTCTCGGCGATCATCCGGCAAGGCATCTCAAGGACGCTCTGCAGCACCTTGACGCCGGCCGCCTCGTCGTCGCCCGCGGCCTGGAGCTTGTCCAGCGACTTGCGGACCTGCAACAGGGCCACGCCGCCGCCGGGAACGATGCCCTCGGCCAGGGCCGCCCGCGTGGCGTGCAGGGCGTCTTCGTAGAGAGCTTTCCGCTCCTTCATCTCCGTTTCGGTGGCGGCGCCGACCTTGACTTGGGCCACGCCGCCGGCCAGCTTGGCCAGCCGCTCTTGCAGCTTCTCGCGGTCGTACTCGCTGTCGGTCTTGCCGATCTCGCGGCGGATCATCTCGACCCGGCCCTCGATGCCCTGCTTCTTGCCGGCCCCTTCCGTGATGGTCGTGTTCTCCGCGTCCACCTTGACCTTCTTGGCCCGGCCGAGGTCGCTCAGCTGAACGCCGTCGAGCTGGATGCCGAGGTCCTTGAAGATCGCCTTGCCGCCGGTCAGCGTGGCGATGTCTTCGAGCATGGCCTTGCGGCGGTCGCCGTAGCCCGGCGCCTTGATCGCGCAGACGCGAAGAATGCCCTTGAGCTTGTTCAGCACCAGCGTCGCCAGCGCCTCGCCTTCCACGTCCTCGGCAATGATGACCAGCGGCTCGTTCTTCTTGGAGATGATTTCCAGCAGCGGGATGAGGTTCTTGGCCGAGCTGATCTTTTCCTCGAAGATGAGGATGTAGGGGTTTTCCAGCTCGACGGTCATGTTGTCCTGGTTGGTGACGAAGTGCGGCGAGAGGTAGCCGCGGTCGAACTGCATGCCCTGGACGACGACGACCTCGGTTTCCGGCGTCTTGCCCTCTTCAATGGTGATGACGCCGTTCGCGGCCCCGACGAGCTTCATGGCCTCGGCCAGCTTCTTGCCGATCTCCGCGTTGTTGTTCGAGGCGATGGTGGCGACCTCGGTGATTTCCTTCTCATCCTTGGGGTCGATCTTCTCGGCCAGCTTGGCCAGTTCCTCGACGGCGCGATCGACGCCCTTCTGAATGCCGCGGGTGAGGGCCATGGGGTCGTGGCCGGCCGCGATCATCTTGAGGCCCTCGCGGTAGATAGCCTCGGCCAGAACGGTGGCAGTGGTGGTGCCGTCGCCGGCCACGTCGCTGGTCTTGCTGGCGGCTTCCTTGACGAGCTGGGCGCCCATGTTCTCATAGGGGTCGGTCAGCTCGATTTCCTCGGCGACGGTTACGCCGTCCTTGGTGACGGTGGGGCTGCCCCAGCCCTTGTCGAGGACGGCGTTGCGTCCGCGCGGCCCCAGGGTGCAGCGAACGGCTCGGGCGAGCTTGGACACGCCCGCCAGCAGTTTTTGCCGGGCCTCGTCGCTGTAAGTCAGTTGCTTGGCTCCCATTCCGGGAATCTCCTTTCGGTGGCGCCTTCAGAACGTCGGCGGCGGTTCCTCGGGCTTGGTCCGAAGACGCCGCGCGCAACCCTTGGTAGGGAATCTCTTGCCGGTTATGCCCATCCCAAAGCAAGGCTTGTGCCAGGATGGCGCTGCGACGCAACTGCTGGGTAGAAAACGGTTTGAGCGGGATGCCGGTTCGTGGGCGGGGCGGGGGCGCTGCCATTGTGGCAGATGGATGGGGAGGGGACGGCCATTTTTGGCACGTCAGACGGCTTTGCTCATTTCCTGCGCACCACAAACCGCCAGCGCGTCTTGCCGACCTGATCCAGCCCCTTGCCGGCCCACAGCTGGTCGGTCAACTCCGCCCACGGCGCCGGTTTGCCCGAGTCCAGCAGCAGCGCATTGAGGTTGACGCCGGACGCCAGCCGGCCGGCGTCCGCCTCGCCGATCGGTTTGCCCTCACAAAGGACCTCGTAATTCCCCTCCGGCAACCCGGTCACCGCCAGCAGGTACGGCGACAGCTTCTCCAGCGGGACCGGCCCCCGCGGCGGCTGCACCGAGGCCGGCGGCAGGATCGGCAACACCTCGTCGCGCCGCGTGAACGACAGCGAAGCCGCCTCCGCCTTTACGTCTTCCACCGCGCACCGCGTCGCCGTCGTCACCTTGCCGTCGGCCGTCAGGACCGCGTTGCTCTCGCACGCCGGCGGCGTCAGCCGTTCGTACAGGAAGAAGCCCCAGGCGACATATGCCGGATCGGTCAGATGGATTTTGTCCTTAAGGATGCTGTAATCCTTATCGGCCTTCTCGCCCTCGCGCTGGAGGGCCTCCAGCGGGTGGTGGGTATCGACGACCGGCCAGCCCTTCTCCTTGGCGAAGGCCAGCATCGTCTCGGCGTAGAGCCGGCGTCGGGCCGCGGGTTCCTCGCCCGACTTGCGCACGTCCGCGGCCTGCGGCGTCACCAGCACCACGCGGGCGCCGGCCGCCTCCGCCTTGGCGACGCACTTCGCCATGTTCTCCTTAAAGCGCGGCAGGCCCGCCTCGCCGGCCTCGGCGTCGTTGGCGCCGTAATTGAGGAACACCAGCGTCGGCTTGAAATCGGCCAGCCAGCCGTCGAGCTTCTCCACGCCGGTAGCGAACGTGCCGCCGCCCGTGCTGAACTTCTGGAACGTCAGGTGGACGTCGGGGTCCCGCGTGCGCAGCAGGAACTCCATCGTTTGCGGCCAGACGCCGATGTGGGTCGAGGAGCTGCCGAACCAGGCCACGCGGTCGCCGTCCTTGAACGGGAAGGGCGCGGCCGGAGCGTCCGTCGCGTCGGACGCGCGGGCGGGCGGCCCGGCGAGCGGCAAGGCCGGCAAGGCGAGAACGCCGGAAAAGAGGATGCGCATTATCATGGATGACTCTCGGAGAGAAGCGGGCGCGTCTCTGAGATTATCCCACCGTCGCGCCGTCCGCCAGCGCGAATCCTGCGGCGGCGGCGATGGCTTTTTCATTGACAGCCGCCTCTCGCGGCCCTAGCCTCGATAACCTGTAGGCGGCGATCACCGGACGAAGCAACGAGGGACGGCGCCATGCGTCTTTTCCGATATCCGAACGTGTTGTTCCTGGGCGTCCTCGGCTGGGCGGCCCTGGCCGCGCCGGCGGCCGCCCCCGCGGCGCACGACCCGGCCGAGCCGCCCTACGGCATCGACCACCGCGTCCCGTGGACGCGCTCGCGCGTCGTCGGCTCGCCGAACCCGCCGCCGCCGTTTCACGCGGTGCGGGCCTTCCCCAAGCTGACCTTCAACCAGCCGCTCTACGTCAAGACGGAGCCGGGGACCGACGACATGATCGTCATCAGCCACGGCGGCGGCTACGAAGGCCCCGGCCATTTTGTCCGCCTCAAGAATCGGCCGGACGCGGACAAAACCGAGCCGCTTCTGGACATGAACCGCATCGCCTACGGCGTAGCCTTCCACCCCGACTACGCGAAGAACGGCTACCTCTACGTCGGCAGCAACGGTCCCGACGGCGCCAAGGTCAAAATGGACCGCGTCTCGCGCTTCACCGTCGGCCGCGAGCCGCCCTACCGCTGCGACCCGAAATCCGAGGTGGTGATCCTCGAATGGGCGTCGAACGGCCACAACGGCGGCGACCTCGAATTCGGGCCGGACGGCTATCTCTACGTCACGTCCGGCGACGGCACGAGCGACTCCGACGGCGACCTGCGCGGCCAGGACCTGACGCACCTGACGGCCAAGGTGCTGCGCCTCGACGTGGACCACCCCGCCGCGGGCAAAAACTACTCCGTGCCCAAGGACAACCCCTTCGTGGACCGCAAAGGGGCGTGTCCCGAGACGTGGGCCTACGGCCTGCGCAACCCGTGGCGGATGACGTTCGACAAGAAGACCGGGATGCTGTGGGTCGGCCAGAACGGCCAGGATTTGTGGGAGCAGGCCTACGTCGTCCACAAGGGCGACAACTGCGGCTGGAGCGTCAACGAGGGCAGCCATCCGTTCCAGCCGCAGCGCGACCACGGCCCCGACCCGATCGTCATGCCGGCCGTGGAGCATCACCACTCCGAGTTCCGCTCGCTGACCGGCGGCGTGGTCTATTACGGCAAGAAATACCCCGACCTCGACGGCTGTTACATCTACGGCGACTATTCGACGGGCAAAATCTGGGCGGCGCGGCACGACGGCACAAAGACGCTGTCGGATCGCGAGCTGGCCGACTCGCGCTTGCAGATCGTCGGCTTCGGCCTCGACCCGGACGGCGAATTGCTGATCGTGGACCACGCTGGCGGCCTGTACACGCTGGAACCGACGCCGAAGGAGGCGCCGAAGGCGCCGTTCCCGACGCGGCTGAGCGAAACCGGAATTTTCACCTCCGTCAAGGGGCGTCAGGTGGACCCCGGCCTGATCCCCTACGACGTGAACGCCCCGCTCTGGTCCGACGGCGCCTTCAAGGAGCGTTACATCGGTCTGCCGGACGACGCTCAAATCGAGTTCACGACCTGGCGCGGCTGGAACTTCTCCGATGGGACGGTGCTGGTCAAGACGTTCTCGCTGGACACGGTCGAGGGCGCCTCGTCGTCGCGGCGCCGCATCGAGACGCGGCTGCTGACGCGGCAGGACGGCGAGTGGTACGGCTATTCCTACCTGTGGAACGACGAGCAGACCGACGCCGAGCTGGTCCCCGCGGCGGGCCAGGACCGGACTTATGAGGTCCACGATCCCGAAGCGCCGGGCGGCCAGCGCAAGCAGACGTGGCACTACCCGAGCCGGGCGGAGTGCATGGTGTGCCACAGCCGGGCGGCCAACTGGGTGCTGGGCCTGACCGAATTGCAGATGAACAAAATCCACGATTACGGCGGCGTCCAGGACGAGCAGCTGCGGACGCTGGAGCATCTGGGCGTCTTCAAGGTGAACGCGCTCGACCATGTCGCCGAGGTCCGGCGCCGCGGCCGCGACTGGCTGGATATGGGGCGATCGCTGGCCGGAGTGTGCGCGGGCGCGACGGCCGCGCCGCGGGCGCTGGCGCCGGCCCCGGTGCGGCAAGCGCTCGATGCGGCCGGTCGGGCGCTGTCCGATCTGTACGCAACGGCGCCCGAAGCGCCCGATTTGCTGCGGCCGCTGGAGGAAGGGCTGCGGAAGGCGCCGTGCTACACGACGCTGCTGCCAAGGCGGCCGGGCGAGTACGGCCGCCTCGCCGACCCCGCCGATCGCGGCGCCGACCTCGACCGCCGCGCCCGCTCCTACTTGCAGGCCAACTGCGCCCAGTGCCACGTTGGAGCGGGCGGCGGCAATTCGCTGATGGATCTGGAGTTTACCACTCCCAAAAAGGAGGCGCACCTGTTCGGGGCGAAGCCGCAGCACCAGACGTTCGGCGTCGCCGATCCGCTGCTGGTCGCGCCGGGCGAGCCGGAGCGTTCGGTGCTGCTGCAACGGCTCGCTCGCCGCGGGAAGGACCAGATGCCGCCGCTGGCCACGTCGGAGGTGGATCGGGAGGCCGTGCGGATGCTGCGCGAGTGGGTCGCGGGGATGAAGCCCGACCTTCCCGAGCCGCGACCGTAAGGGAAGCGAACCGCCGCGTCCCATCTCCCAGCCGGCCCCGCGGCCGGCCGGCGCGGGAGGGGCGCCGCAAACCTTGGCGCCGATTCCACTTGAGCCGGCGCCCACTTTCGCCTTTGTCTTTCGGCCGCCGGGGTCATAGACTCCCGATACAGCCGGCGGCGCACGGACGCGGGGCCGGGTCTATTTCAGGCTGGTCCGCCGACGAGACGGACGGGGCCGGGAAGGCCGACGTGCGTTGACGCAGTCTCCCCATTTCTCAACCAACGAGGTGCGAAAGTGGGCGCCGCTCTGCTTGTCGAATACTACCAAAGGATGCCGACCCGCCGGGCCAAGGACGACGCCGAGATGTGGCGGAAGCGCCAGGAAGAGGGCCGGCAGCGCTTCCTCCACCTGGCCCAGGCTCGCTACACGGAGGGCACGCTGCTGCGGCTGCTGGAAAGCCCCGACGTGCAGGCGCGGCGGGCGGCGCTGCTGGCGCTGGGCAAGGTCGGCGGCATGGGGGCCAGCGAGGCCGCCGCCGGCCGCCTCCAGGACGAGGACGCCGAGGTGCGGCAGATGGCGGCCGACGCCCTGTGGGGCTTGTGGTTCCGCGCCGACTCCGATGAGAACAACCAGGAGCTGCAACGACTGGTGCGTCTGCGCGACCGGGGCAAGGCCCTAACCGGCCTCGACCAGCTGATCGAAAAGGCGCCGCAATTCGCCGAGGCCTACAACCAGCGCGCCATCCTCCTGTTCCGCCTCAAGCAGTACGACCGCTCCATCGCCGACTGCGAGAAGGCGCTGCAGCTCAACCCGCACCACTTCGGCGCCCAGGCCGGCATGGCCCAGAGCTACATGCAGCTCCGCAAGCACAAGGCGGCGCTCAAGTCGTTCCGCACCGCCCTGCGCCTCAACCCCAACCTCGGCGGCGTCGCGGAAACCATCCGGGCGCTCGAGAACGCGCTGGGCGAGGAAGGGCGGAAGGACGATAAGAAGGGATAGATTGCGGAGGGTTCAAAGCGCTGGTTAGCCGCGACGCGCCAGCGGAGCGCTTGGGCCAGCAGCGCTCCGCTGGCGCGTCGCGGCTAACCAGGCGGGGGCGTCGCCGTGGGCAGTCCCGCTTCCACGACGACGCCGCGCTCGATGCAGCGGATCGCCCGCATCTCGAACCGCAACGTCACCGGAAGGTTCTCCCGCCGCACGAGTTCCTGCACGTCCACCACGATGGCGTCCTCGGTCGCCTCGATGAACGGTTCCTTGACGGCGTCCTTGAGAAGGCCCAGCACCAGCGACCGAAACAGCGTGGCCGGGAAGCCGGCCGCCTTCAGATCGACCAGCTGCACCGCCACCCGCCCCTCCTGCGTCACGCTCGGCCGCCAGACCGACTCGAACGGCAGCGTCAGCATCGGCGTCGGCGCCTCGCCTGACACCTGCACGCCTTCCGGCGTGACGCGCACGGCCAGGTCCTTGATCGGCGCGTCTTTCGGCTGGAACTTCCGCGCTAGTTCCTGGATTTCCGCCTCGGATATGAACACATTAAGGGTTTGAATATCCATGAAATCCTCTTAGCCCTCCGCGGCGGCCTGCCCCGATGCCGGCAATTCCAGCGCCCCGGTGTACCAAACCACCGCTCCGTTCACCAGATCGACCTGCACCACGGCGGGTTGGCCGGGCGGCGGCGGCCTGTCCGCGATGATATGGAACGGCGTTCCCGCCGGCGCGGCCGCGACCGTCGTGTAGGCCGTCGTCGAACCGTCGAGGAGGACGTACAGATCGAGCGGCCGTTCCGCCTCGCCGACCACCAGGCCGGCCGCGTGCAGGTCGGCTCCCTCGACCCAGACGCGCACCTCGCGCAGGAACGCGGTGCAGCGCACCTCCAGGGCCGTCTCGCCCCACAGGCCGCCGCGCTCCGCCGTGCCGTCCACGTCCACGACCAGCTCATTCCGCAGTCGCAGCAAGCGCGTCGCGTCGAATTCAAACGATCCGTCGCCGGCGTGTTCGCCGAGGTCGGCGCCGTTGAGGCGGACGACGGCGCGATCGGGCGCGCCCTCAAAAGTGAGCCAAACGCGCTCCCAATCGTCGATTTGTCCGGGGCAGCCGAAGCGGCGGCGGAAGCGGACGCGGCCGGTGAAATCCGGCAGGCCGCCGTCGGCCCAGCGGCACGGCAGCGTCATGCGCCGCGGCGGCGGCAGATCGCCGAGCGGCTGCCGTTCCAGCGGCTCGCAGTCCCAAGGACCGCGCAGGCGAATGCGATGGGGGTAGCGGGTCACGCGGCCCCCCGCTGAGCAGTGAGGCGGACGACGGCCTGGATTCCGGGAGACGGCTTCAACGTGATGGCCGGCGCGGGGCGGATCGTTTGTCCGGGGACGAGCGTGAAGCGGCAGCGGCGGGCGACGGTCGCCAGGACGAGACACGCCTCCATCATCGCGAAGGAATAGCCGATGCAGAGCCGGCCGCCGCCGCCGAAGGGGAAGTAGGCGAACTTCGGCAGCCGCTTCGCCAGGCCGTCGGCCCAGCGGTCGGGATGGAAGCGCTCCGGCTCGTCGAACCAGCGCGGGTCGCGGTGCATGATCCACTGGCCCATAAGCACCGTGGCGCCGGCCGGCAGCCGGTAGCCGCCTAGCTCAGAGGCGGCGACGGCCTGCCGGCCCATCATGTAGGCGGCGGGGTAGAGCCGCATCGTCTCCATCACGACGCGCTCGGTGTACGGCAGCCGCGGCAGGTCGGCCGGCGTCGGCGCCCGGCCGCCCAGCACGGCGGCCAGCTCCGCCTGGAGAGCGTCGTACACCGGCGGATTTTGGGCCAGCAGGTACCAGCACCACGACAGCGTCAGGGCGGTGGTGTCGTGGCCGGCGAGGAACAGGGTCATGGCCTCGTCGCGGAGCTGGCGGTCGGTCATGCGGCCGCCGTCCTCGTGGCGGGCCTGCAAGAGGACGGACAGCAGATCGTCGCGGCCGCCGCCCTTGCGGCGCTGCTCGATGAGGTCGTAGAGGATCTCATCGAGGCGGCGCACCGCCCGGCGCATGCGCAGGTTGGCCGGCGTGGGCACGCTTTCCGGCAGGATGATTATGCTGGCAACGCGGCGGTTGAACGAGCGGCCGACCGCGCTCAGCACGGCGCCGATCTCACGGGCCTTTTCCGTCAAACCGGACCCGAAAAGCACCCGAGCGATGATCTCCAGGGTGAGCCGCGTCATGTCGGAATGGAGGTCGCGCGTTTCGCCTTCGTGATAGGAATCGGTCAGGCGTTCGGCCATTTCGACCATGATCGCTCCGTATCCCGCCAGGCGTTCGCGGTGAAACAGCGGTTGCAGGAGCCGGCGCTGCCGCAGCCAGGCGTCGCCGTCGCTGGTGAGCAGGCCGTCGCCGAGCAGCAAGCGGTTCATCTTGAGGGCGTAGTGCTTGATCCAGTTGCGGGCGTTCGTCACCAAAACGGATTCGATAAGGTCGGGGTGGTTGATGAGGTAAACGCGGCGCAGGCCGAAGCGCAGGGTGGACACGTCGCCGAACTCACGGGCGCTGCGCGTGTAGAGCGCCAGGGGATCGCGGCGCAGCTCGGCCAGGTTGCCGCCGAGGAACGTGCCTTTCGGCCCCGGCGGGAGGGCGGCGGTCATGGAAACACCTCTTAGCCACAGAGATCACAGAGAACACAGAGAGTAAATCGCAACGAATGTTCTTGCCTCGCTGTGTTCTCTGTGATCTCTGTGGCTAACTTCGTTCCTCTGCCATCTCACGAAGCAGCTCCGAATAATCCTCATAAGGCGTCTTGTCGGACGGCCCCTGCGCGTGGAGATAGACGCTTTCGGCCAGGGAAGGCCGCAGGGCGACGATGGTGCTGGAGGTCGTGCCGCGGTCCTCGCCGCGCAGGCAGATCGGCGGTTCGCCGGGTTCATGCCGGCCGCACAGCTCCTTCAGCACCGCGACGCAGTCGGCCGACGAGCGGTAGCGGTAGCCCTCCTGGCCGAGCAGGCGGGCCACGAAGGTGCGCCGGGCGTCGCGCTCGTCGTGAACGTCGCCGTTGGTCAGGACGTGCAGCCCCGGCGGCAGCGGCCGGACGCGCAGCCAGTCGCCGCCGTGGATCACGACGGCGTCGCGGCCGTCGGCGCAGACGATGTTGCAGCCGTCGTAGCGGTTCGCGTTCAGCTCGCGCACGGCCAGCTCCGCCGCCGCCGCCGCCGTGGGACAGCCGAGCAAATCGCGGACGAGCAAACCGCGGCTGCGCGGCCGGGCCGGCCGGGGATCCTTGCGGCGGTTCGTGACGGCGGCCAAGACGCCGTGTTCGTTGACGCCGAGCCACGTTCCGCCGGCCGCGGGATCGACGCCGCCGACCCAGCGGCAGGCGCCGGCGTGCAGCCGCGGCGGTTCGCCGCCGCGCCGGTAGACCTCCTCACGGTTGGCGCCGACCACCACGGGGGCGTCCTCCACCGCACGGTAAAATAGGGCCAGCAGACACATTCATCGTTCCTTTGCGGCAAGCCAATGGTCAACGCGCCATGCGTATTGTACAGTGAGCAACGCGGCCTTGCGCCCCTCCGCCTCGCCCGTGGGACCGACCTGCTCATGCCGACGACCACGACGAAACTGCGCTGGGGCGTCCTCGGCGTCGCCAAGATCAACGACCGCCTGCTGCCGGCGTTCCGCGGCTCGACCCACGCGGAATTGCGGGCCGTCGCCAGCCGGTCGGCCGAGAAGGCGCGGGCCGCCGCCCGATCCGCGTCTATCCCGACCGCTTATGGAAGTTACGAGGCGCTGCTCGACGACCATGACGTGGACGCGGTCTACATCCCGCTGCCCAACACGCTGCACGCCGAATGGACGCGGCGGGCGGCGGAACGCGGCAAGCACGTTCTCTGCGAGAAGCCCCTGACGCCGACGGCGGCGGAAGCCCGCGAGCTGGTCGCCTTCTGCGCCGCCCGCAAGGTGCTGCTGATGGACGGCTTCATGTGGCCGCACCACCCGCGCACCGCCCGGCTGCAGAAGCTTCTCGACGACGGCGGGATCGGCAAGGTGGAGCGCGTGGCGTCGGCCTTCACGTACCCGCTCCAGCCGCTCGACCCGGACAACATCCGCCTGCGCTCCGACCTGGCCGGCGGCAGTTTGCTCGACGTGGGCTGCTACCCGGTCTATGGCATCCGCTGGGCGTTCGGCGCCGAGCCGGTGCGGGCCTACGCCGCGGCCCGCTTCGTCCACGGCGTCGATGTGGAGATGAACGGTCTGGTATGGCTGTCGGACGGTCGAGTCGGCGCCTTCGACTGCGGCTTCACGATGCCGCTGCGCGGCTGGATGGAAATCACCGGCTCGGAGGGCGTCGTACACGTACCGGACCTGTGGCTGCCGGGGCCGCGGGCGACGTTCACGGTGCGGCGCGAGGGCCGGCCGGAGGAGGAAGTCGCCGTCGAGGGCGAGGACCAGATCGTGCGCATGATCGACGATTTCAGCCGGGCGGTCCTGTTCGGCGAAGCGCTGCGGCCGGCGCCGGAAGAGGCGGTGCGGACGCTCCGGGTCCTGGACGCCCTGGCGCGGTCGGCACGAGAGGGCCGCGAGGCGACGGTCTGATGCGACTTCTGTTTGCCGGCACGCTGTTCGTCGGCGCCGCCCTGCTGTTCCTGGTGCAACCGCTGCTGGCGCGGATGGTGCTGCCGCTGCTGGGCGGGGCGCCGGCCGTATGGAACACCTGCATGGTGTTCTTCCAGGCCGCGCTGCTGGCTGGCTACGCTTACGCCCACGCGGCCCCGGCCTGGCTCGGCGTCCGCCGCCATGCCGTGATTCACCTGCTGCTGCTCACGGCGGTGCTGGGCCTGGTCCCGCTGCTTCTGCTGCCGCTGCACCTGCCGAACGGCTGGCCGCAGCCGGATGATTTCCACCCCATCTTGTGGCTGATCGCCCTGCTGCTGGCGTCGGCGGGGCTGCCGTTCGCCGTCGTTTCGACCACAAGCCCGCTCCTGCAACGCTGGTTCACGCGCACCGCCGCGCCCGCCGCGCGCGATCCGTATTTTCTCTACGGCGCCAGCAACCTCGGCAGCATCCTCGGGCTGCTGGCGTATCCGTTCCTGCTGGAGCCGACACTGTCGCTGGCGCACCAGGGCTGGCTGTGGGCGGGGGGATACGTCCTCCTGATCGGGCTGACTGCGGGGTGCGCCGTGTGCCTGTGGCGGGCGCCGGCCGATCCGAGCCGCGAACATCCGAGCCACGACCGTAAGGGAGCGGGTTTCGCTAAAACCCGCTCCCTTACGGTCGCGGCTCCGACGACGGTCGCGGCCCCGACGACCGCTCGCCGCCTCCGCTGGGTGCTGCTGGCGTTCACGCCGTCGAGCCTCATGCTCAGCGTCACCGCCTACCTCAGCACCGACGTGGCCGCCGTGCCGCTGCTGTGGGTGGCGCCGCTGACGCTGTACCTGCTGACGTTCGTGCTGGCCTTCGCCCGCCGGCCGCCGTTCTCCCGAGAAACGCTGACGCGCTGGATGCCGCTGGTGGTGCTGCCGGTCGTGCTGACGCTGCTGTCGCAGGGTACCGAGCTGCCGCCCCTGCTGCACATCGTCGTCCACCTTTTGGCCCTGTTCTGGATCGGCCTCGTCTGTCATGGCGAGCTGGCCCGCGACCGGCCGCCGGCGGAGCGGCTGACCGAGTTCTACCTGTGGCTGTCAATCGGCGGCGTCTTCGGCGGCATGTTCAACGCCCTCGTGGCGCCGTTGCTGTTCCCCGGCGTGTGGGAATACCCCATCGTGCTGGCGCTGGCGTGCGTGCTGCGGCCGACGCCGCAGTCCAAGGATGAAGGAGGAAGGAGGAAGGAGGAACAAGAGAAGCGAAAGCCTGATTTATCCTTCCTCCTTCCTCCTTCCTCCTTGGACTGGGCGCTGCCGGCTGGGCTGGCTCTCCTGACGGCGGGGCTGGTTTTCGGCGTGCAGGCGCTGGGCGTGGAGCCGGGACCGCTGAGCATCGCCCTGATGTTCGGGGCGCCGCTGCTGGTCTGCTACCTGTTCCTGTTCCGGCCGCTGCGGTTCGGCCTCGGCGTGGCAGCGCTGCTGCTGGCGGGCGGCCTGTATCACGGCGAGTACGGCAGGACGGAATTGCGGATACGCAGCTTCTTCGCCGTCCACCGCGTCACCGTGGACCCGACCGGCCATTTCCGCCAGCTCATCCACGGCGACACCGTCCACGGCCGGCAAAGCCTGCGGCCCGACGAGGAGCATGAGCCTCTCACCTACTACCACCGCAGCGGGCCGATCGGCCAGGTGTTCGCCGCACTGGATTACAACGATCCCGAAAAGCGCGATCCGAGGCTGAACCGCGTCGGCGTCGTCGGTCTCGGGGCCGGCAGCCTCTGCTGCTACGCCCGCCGCGGCGAGGACTGGACCTTCTACGAGATCGACCCCGCCGTCCGATTCATCGCCTGCGACTCGAAGCTGTTCACATTTTACCCGGACTGCCCAGCCGAGAAGTCCGTGGTGCTGGGCGACGCCCGGCTGTCGCTGCAGCGCTCGCAAAAGCGGTTCGGCCTGCTCGTCATCGACGCCTTCGGCTCGGACGCGATCCCGGTCCATTTGCTGACGCGCGAGGCGATGAAGGTGTACCTCGATCGCCTTGACCCCGACGGCATCCTGGCCTTCAACATTTCCAACCGCTATCTGGATCTGCAAATGGTGCTGGCCGACCTGGCGCGCGACTCGGGGCCGCTGGTGTGCTATGCGGAGGAGGACCGCGACGCGCCGAAGGACTCGGGCAAATCGCCGTCGCAATGGGTCGTGCTGGCGCGGGACCGAGAAGCGTTGGAAAAGGTGCTGGGCGAGGGAGGGAACTGGCAACGGGCGTTGCCGCAAGACGGAACGGCGTCGTGGAGCGACGACTTCTCCAACCTGCTCGGGGCGTTGAAATGGAGCGATTTCGGGCAGGAATAGGGGCGAATCACCGCCGCGACAGCGGCCCCACCGCCGCAACCGCCGCCCGCGTCGCCTCTTCGATGCGCCGCTCCCATGCCGGGTCGTCCGGCTTGAACGGGAAGAGGACGCCGCGCGAGCTGCTGACGATCGCCCCCAGACCGTCGGGCCGGAAGGCCGGGGCCGCGTCCGCCGCGCCGCCGCCCTGCGCCCCGTAGCCGGGGACCAGGAAAATCACGTCCGGCGTCAGCCGCCGCAGCACCGCCAGCTCCGCCGGGTAAGTGGCGCCGACCACCGCTCCCACGTCGCCGAGGCCGCACTGGCCGACGTTCTCCCGCGCCCACGCCGCCACGGCCGTTGCAACGTGCTGATAGATCGGCCGGCCGTCGGCGATGAGGTCCTGGAACAGGCCGGCGCCGGCGTTGCTGGTCCGCACCAGCACGAACACGCCGGCCCCGACGCGGCGGGCGCTTTGCAGGAACGGCTCGACCGCATCGCGGCCGAGATAGGGGTTGATCGTGATCGCGTCGGCGTCCCAGACCGAATGGACGCGGCCTTCCACTTTCACGCCGAAGGCCGCGTCGGCGTAGGCGGCGGCCGTCGAGGCGACGTCGTTGCGCTTGGCGTCGAGGATGGTCATCAGGCCGAGGTTGCGGGCCTTGCGAAGCAGCCGTTGCATCACGGCCATGCCGTCGGGGCCGCACGCCTCGAAGAAGGCGCTTTGCGGCTTCACGACCGGAACCAACGGCGCTACGACTTCCAGCACGCGGCCGCAGAATTCCTCATAGGCGGCGGCGACGGCTTGCAACGAATCGCCGCCGTGGCGCATACGGATGGGCAACGGCAGCGATTCCCAGCGCGGATCGAGGCCCACGCACAGGGCGTTGCCCCTGGCGCGGACGGCGTCGGCGAGGCGGTCGGCGAAGTGGCGCATGGCAAACTCAATGTTGGCGAACCGCGTGGGCCGACGGTTATAATACAGGAAGCCCGGCGTCCTGATAGCGGCGGCGCTTCGCCCGCCGGCCGGTTTCGGGAGATCCTTCATGTCCCTTTCGACCCCCTCGGCGCTGCACCGGCAAGTCACCGCGGTTCGCCGCCGCCTCTTCCTGCAAACCCTGATCCGAGCGCTGGCCTGGAGTTGGTTCGCCGCTATGGCCGTGGCGGTCGTCTGGTTCCTGATCGAGCCGCTGCTCTTCTCGGCGCCGCCGGCCTGGCTGCGCTGGACGGTCCTCGGCGTCGCCGTCGCCGCGGGTACAGCGGCCGGCGTGGCCTTTGCGGTGATGCGGAAGGCGTCGCCGGTGCAGGCCGCCCTGGCGCTGGACGAGCAGTTCCGCCTCAAGGAGCGCGTCACCACGTCGCTGCTGCTGGGCCTCGACGAGGCCGCCAGCCCGGCCGGCGCCGCCCTCCTGGCCGACGCCGACCAGCGCGTCCGGCCGCTCCGCGTCGGCGAACGCTTCCCTGTCCGCGTGCCGTGGACCGCCTCGCTGGCGCCCGCCGCGGCCGTCCTGCTGCTCTTATTGATCTACTTCTACCATCCCGATTTCAGCAAGGCCCAGGCCGCCGCGCCCACGCAGAAAGAGCGCAACGCGGCGATGCTGGCCGCGATCGACCCGGTGCAGCAGCAGCTCCAGAAGCAGAGCGAGGCTCGCAAGAACGACCCGCCCAAGTCGGAGCGCCTCAAGGAGATCGAGGCCGAAATCGACAAGATGGTAAACAACCGGCACGACACGCCGGAAGAAGTGCGCGACGACATCCAGAAGGGCGACGATGTTCTGAACGACCTCAAGAAGCAGGACCAGGCGGCGGCCGAGGCGGCGCGGGCTTTGAAAGAGCGCCTGGAGGAGCTGGAACGCGCTCGGAAAAAGGACGAGCAGGCGAAGCGCGACGACGGCCCCGCCAAGGACCTGAACCAGGCCCTGGACCAGGGCGACCTCGCCCAGGCCCAGCGCGAGGCCGACCGGCTGGCCGACAAGCTGGACGCCAACCAGAAGGCGGACGAACTCAAGCAGAAGATCGCCGCGGAGAAGGACCCGGAAAAGAAGCAGGAGCTGCAAGACGAGCTGAAGAAAAAGGAAGACGAGGGCCTCAAAAAGGACGACCGCGACAAGCTGGCGGATCAACTCAAGGACCTCAAGGACGATGCGGATCAATTAACGCGGAAGAATGAGGACGACCAGAAGAAGAAGGACGACGACGAAAAGAAGCTGGACGACCAGGCCAAGAAAGACGGGGCCGACAAGGACCAGCTCCAGAAGGAGAAGGACCAGCTGGAGAAGGACAAAGCTGAGCTGAAACAGCAGCAGCAGGACCTGAAGGGCCTGGCGCAGAAGCTGGATCAGGCGCAGAAGGCGATGCAGCAGGGCAAGGACGGCCAGGCGGCGCAGCAGCTCAAGGACGCCGGCGACCAGATGGGCCAGATGAGCAAGCAGGACGAGCGCGACCGCATCGCCCGCGACGCGCAGCAGGTTCAGGACATGAAACAGGCCCTGGCGCAAGGGTTGGCCAAGCAGGACGCCAAGGACGGCAAGCCGGGCGCCCAGGCAGCGCAAGGCGACCAGCAGGGCAAGCCGGGCGATCAGGCCGCCCAGGGGCCGAACCCGCAGGGGAAGCCCGGAACGGGCGCCGGGAATCGGCCGGAGGGGGCGGACGCCCCGACCGGCGAACGGAACCAGCAGATTCATTCCGACCCGAACGACAAGGCCCCGTTGCAGGTGGTCGGCGACGCGGACGGGCCGCACGACCGCTTCAAGGGGCCGACCAAGCCGGGCGACATGCAGGCCGACATTCACCGGGCCGCCCAGGAAGGCGAGGCGGCCGCCGAGAACGAGAAGGTGACGGACAAGGGTTCGGCGGAGACGGCCGGCGAATGGTTCAAGGCGATCGGAGAAAAGCCCGGCGACAAGAAGCCGGCCCCGCCGAAGTGACAGGGGCGGATCACATTCTTCCGCTCTCCGCTAACTCTTCCATCCATGCCGCCGCCTCTTCCAGGCCGTCTCTCTTGCCGAAATGTTCGGCGACGGCCCGGCAGCGCTCCCGCACCGCCGGCGTCATGATCCGGGCCAGCGCCCGAGCGATGTGGCCGCCGCTGCGATGGCGGACGTTGAGCCAGTCGCCCACGCCGAGGTTCTTCACCCGCACCGCGTTGTCGGCCTGGTCGTAGGCCAGGGGAAGGGCCAGCTGCGGCGTCCCCGCGGCCAGCGCCCGGGCCGTCGTGCCCACGCCGCCGTGGTGGACCACCGCGGCGCAGTGCGGAAACAGCTTCTGAAAGGGCGCGAACGGACAGTGCTGGATGAACGGCGGCAGCACCGGCGGCAGCTGTCGGACATATCTGGTCAGGAACAGGCCGCGCACGCCGAGCAGGCGGCAGGCCTTGAGGGCGGAGCGAAAGAACTCCGTCGCGTGCATCATGCCGGTGCCGAACGTGAACGCGATCGGCGGCGGCCCGGCCCTGCAAAACGCCTGCACCTCGGCCGGCAGGCCGGCCGCGGGCCGGCCGTCGTAGTTGGGGAAGCCGATCAGCCGCATCTGCGCGGGCCAGTCGGCCGCGGGCCGGCCGTACCAGTCGGGGAAAAAGCCCAGGACGCGCTGCGGCGAGAACCACCAGCGGAACATGCGGCGAACCGGCTTCAGTCCGAGCGAGGCCCGCAGCCGGTTGAGCCGGCCGCCGGCCAGCACGGCGCCCGCAAGGTCGAAAAGGCCCCAGTAGAGATCGGCAATGGGCAGCGGCGTTCCCGGCGGCAGGGAGAGGCCGCCCGGCATGGCGGGCGGGCTGATGGCGCTCGGGATCATCCACGGCTGGAGGATGACGCTGACCAGCGGCCGCGCCAGTTTCTCCTGGACGAGACGGGCCGCGAACAGCGCCGGTACTGCCGCCAGCACCGCGTCCCGGTCGCTCGCCAGCTCCGCCAGTGCCTCATATTGCCGGGCGATCAGGCGCGCCCCCCAGCGGGCGGCGATCCATGTCCCCCGCAGCGGGTCCCAGAAGCCGGGATTGCCGAACAGCGCCCGCGTTTCCTCGTCCGTCACCAGGGAATGGAACGCCAGGCCGTGCTCCTCGGCCAGCCCCCGGAAGTTCTCGTTGGCGGCCAGCGTTACGCGGTGGCCGCGGGCGCGCAGCCGCGCTCCCAGCCCTACGTAGGGAATAACGTCGCCGTCGGTGCCGATTGACGCAAGGATCGCGTGCATCGCAGTCCCATTTCTCCGCGCACCAGAAGTCCCGCGCTGCCCTCCATCTTATCCGATTTCGCCGCGGAGCGCACGCCCGCTTGTCGAAGTGCGGCCAAATGAACGTAGCGCTGCTCCAGTCCGTCGAAGATCGGCTTCCAGTCCTGCCGCTCCGCCGTGAGCCGGGCGGCGGCCCCAAGCCGCCGCCGCATGTGCGGATTCGTGCAGAGCAAATCCAGTGCCTCGGCCAGGTCGCCGTCCGGCGGCGCCAGCAAGCCGTCCACGCCGGGCGCCACGCGCTCGCTGACGCCCTGGCAGTCGTAGCCGACCACTGCCAGGCCGCTCGCCTGCGCCTCCAGGATCACGTTGCCGAATGTTTCGCTTTTCGACGGGAAGGCGAACAGGTCGGCGCTGGCGTACCACCGCGCCAGGTCGGCGCCGTGCTGCGCGCCGACAAATTCCACGGCCGGCGGCCGCGTCGCCCGCAGCGCCGCCGCCAGCGGGCCGTCGCCGACCACGACCAGCCGCGCCCGCTCGTTCCGCGGCGCGGGCAGCCCCTGACGCAGCCGGGCGAAGGCCGACAGCAGCGCGGGCAGGTTCTTCTCCGCCGCCAGCCGCCCGACGTACAGGATCAGGGGGTCGTCCGGCCCCAGGCCGAGCGACTGCCGCAACGCCGGGTTGCGTCGGCTCGGATGGAACGCCTCGCCGTCCACGCCGCGCGACCAGATGGCCACGCGCCGCACGCCGTCCGCTTCCAGCCGGCGGCGCGTCGCCTCGCTTGGCGCCAGGGTCACGGCCGTTCGGTTGTGGAACCAGCGGAGGTAGCCGAACAGGACCGGGCCGAGGACGCCCAGGCCGTAATGAGCGAGGTAATGGTCGTAATTGGTGTGGAAGCTGCTGGCGACGGGCACACCCATGCCGCGGGCAGCGACCAGGGCGGCCCAGCCGAGCGGGCCTTCCGTGGCGACGTGAACCACGTCGGGCGCGAACCGCTCCAGCAGGAACTGGAGCCGGCGCGGGCTGGCCAGGCCGAACCGCAGCTGCGGGTAGAACGGCAGCGGCAGGCCGAGGACCCGTTCGGGCGCCCGCCCTTCCGGCGGCTGGCGCGGCCGGATCACCTGCACCACATGGCCGCGCGCCCGGAACGCGTCCACCCAGCGGCTGAGCGTCCGGGCCACGCCATTGACCTCCGGCGGAAACGTTTCCGTCACCAGGGTCAGGCGGAGCGGACGCGGCGCAGAAAGACCCATGCACCCTCCCGGATGGACGGTGTGCGGGCGACGCCTGCGCATACAGTAGCGTCGGCTCGTGAGGGATCGGCGAACATTTACGGGTTGATTGGGTGAGGATTGTTTTCGGCCGCCTCCTGCTGTTCCCCATTTTGCACCTCCTTTCTCGGCTCGGCTTCATCCGGCGCCGGCAGGCCGAGCCGGCGGCGGCACTCCAGGCAGGCGCGCCGGAGATGGGCGCGGGCGGCGTGGTGGTCGGCCAGGGCGTCCGCATCGAGCGGCCGGGGTTCGTCCACATAGATGTCAATGCGTCTTCGGAAATCGAGGCGCTTGTTCTTCATCGGCGGCCCGCCGCGGTAGGAGGCCCAGCTGCCCCAGCCGCCCTCGATCCAGCAGACGACGACCGGCGTTTGCGGCAATTCCTTGAGGATGTGCCAGGCGCCCTGCCCGAACGGCATCAGCACCTGATCTTCGCGCCTCCGCAGAATCCCTTCCGGGAAGAGCAGCACGCAGCCGCCGCGTCGAAGCACGTTGGCGGCCTCATGCAGCTCCGGGGCCTTGCGGCGGAAGGCCGACGCCTGTACGCGGATGGCGTGGATCAGATGGACCATCAGCCAGCGGATGACCGGCAGGTCGTAAAAGACGCTGGTCATCAGGGGCGTGGCCCGGCGCGGGACGATCTTGCCCAGCCAAAAGGGGTCGGCATAGGAGGAATGGTTGGCGATGACGAGCAGCGGTCCGCGCCGCGGCATTCGGTCGGCGCCGGGGCCGTGGACCCGAACGTCGTACATCGGCCAGACGAGGATTTCGATGAGCAGCTCCAGCGTGGGGACGAACAGCAGCGCCCCCGCCGCGACGGCGGCCGCACCGAGGACGGCCGCCGATACGACGAACCCGGTTGCGATCGCGGCCGGCGGCAGGAGCAACGCCAGGCTGGCGCCGGCCGCGTCCAGGGGCATGGCAGGCAGGCGGCGCGGGACCGCCGCCTGAACGGCCGCGCGCAATGCAGGCCCCGCGACGCCGGTGAACAGGCCGAAAACGATCCAAAAAGTCGCCGACCCCCCACCCAACCCTCCCCCACCCGCGGGGGGAGGGAAGGGAGAGGGGGCCGCGGTGAGCAGGGCGACGGCCAGGCCGGTCGCGGCGACGGGAATGAGTCCGAGGCTGCGGCGCGGGTGGAGCTGGAAGCCGGCCGCGGCGCAGCCGACGGCGGCGCCGACGCCCGTGAGCAGGATGGTGCGCCGGCCGGCGTCATTGTGGCCGGCCGCCCATTCCGCCAGCGCGACGGCGACCGCCGCGACGATCGCCGCTCGCAGACAGGCCCATCCAAGCAATCGAAGGCGGGAATGCACAGGGCGCTCCGAGCAATGGCCGACGACACGGAGGACGGGCCGCCCCCCCTATAACCATTCGCATCGAGGGGGCCGTTTATTTGAGCTGCTGCGTTTCGTCGAGATCGGGGCGAGCGGCGCGGCGTCAGCCCGCCGGTGCGGAACCTTGTCGCTGATCGCGTTCCGCACCGGCGGGCTGACGCCGCGCCGCTCGCCAATGCCTCAATACCGCGCCAGGATCGCGTCCGCCGTCGCCGTCGTGTCGGCGTCGTCGTTATCGTCCAGCTCCGCCAGCAGCCGCTTGACGCGCCGGTTCGCGTAGTGCAGGTAGGTGCGGCCGGCCGCCACGTCGCGCGCCGTCTCCTCCGCGTGGCCGTTGCCGACCGTCAGCAGGTGGTCCAGCCGGCTCAGCGTGCAGCTCGACGCATAGAGTTCACACGCCGCGTCCGCCAGCCGCTCCTGGACGTACTGCCGAAACAGGATCGCCTCGCGGTGCTTCATCAGCATCCGGCCCACGGCCACGCCGAAATCGCGCACCCGCCGCGCCAGCTCGTGGGCCGGCGCCCGCAGGCTGCGGCCCTGGACCGGCACGTCGGGCGTCGTCCACCGCGCTTTCAGCTGCTTGCCGCCGAAGCCCAGCAGCGTGCCGAGGCCCGCGATCGGGTGCGACAGGGCGTCCTTGACCTTGAGGAACTGGTCCGCCACTGGCTTGACGCCGACCATGGCGATGAACGCCCGCAGCACGTCGTTGGCCCCTTCGCCGATCTGGTTGATCCGCGCGTTGCGCAGCATCCGCTCGTACGGCTCGTCGGTGAAGTACGCCTTGCCGCCGAAGATTTGCACCGTGTCGTTGACGATCCGCCAGAGCGCCTCGGTGGACCACACCTTGAGCATCGCGGTTTCGAGCATGTAATCCTCGAAGCCGCGGTCGATGAAGCCGGCGCACTCGGCCACCGTCGCCTCCAGCGCGAAGACGTGGGCCGCCGCATACGCGATCTTCTTCTTGACCAATTCAAAATCGGCGATCGGCTGCTGGAACTGCACGCGCCGCTTGGCGTGTGTGGCCATCGCCCGCAGACAGGTTTTGGCCGCCCCGGTGCAGCTGGCGCCGAACGTGGTGCGGCCGAAGTCCAGCACCGTCAGCGCCACCTTGAGGCCCTTGCCGACCTGGCCCAGGACGTTCTCCTTCGGCACGCGCATGTCGTGGAAGGCCAGCCGGGCGGTGGCCGTGCCGCGGATGCCCAGCTTCGGCATTCGCGCCTCCACCACCTCGAAGCCCGGCAGGTCCGGCGTCACCAGGAAGGCGGTGATTTCCTTCTTGCGCGTTGTGGCATGGTCTCCAGACCCTGCCACAACGGAGGGCGTCCGCGCCATCACCGTCAGCACCTGGGCGATGGCGCCGTTGGTGATGTAGCGCTTCACGCCGTTGAGGACGTAGGCCTGGCCGTCCGCCGTCGGCACAGCCGTGGTCTGCACGTTGCTCGCGTCGGAGCCGGCTTCCGGCTCCGTCAGGGCGAACGCGCTGAGCTGTTCGCCGCTGACGAGCGGCGGCAGCCAGCGCCGCTTCTGCTCCTCCGTGCCGAACAGCAGCAGGCCGCGGATGCCGATGCTGTGGTGGGCGTTGACGAAGACGGCGACGCCGGCGTCGTGGCCGCCGATCACTTCCATGATCTTGGTGTTGGCCAGCTGCGAGAAGCCGCGGCCGCCGTATTCCTTCGGGGCCGTCATGCCGAGAACGCCCAGCCGAGCCAGGCCGGCGACCACTTCCGGCGGGATCTCGGCGTTACGGTCGATGGCGGCGGCGTCGATGTGTTCGTCGCAGTAGCGGCGCACCTCAGCCACGGCGCGGGCCGTCTCCTCCTGCTGCTCGCGGCTGAGCGTTGGGTAGGGGAAGAGGAGCGGCGCGTTGAAACGGCCGAAGAACAACCCCTTGGCGAAACCCAGCGTTTGCGGGCCGGAAAACAGCAGCTCCTCGGCCTGCTTGCGCTGCTGATCGACTTGTTCGGCGGTCAGGGCCATGGGAGGGGGCCTCGGGTGGAAGGGTCGATGAACGGCGGCGCCATCCGAAGCGCGGCGCCATCTCTCTTCCTATTCTATCGGCGGCGTCCCCGGCCGGGACAGACGGGTTTGCCGGGGCGCTGCGCCCAGGTTCGCCCGACGCATGATCTTCCTCGCGTTTGCGTCCTCCGGCGGCGCCCTTTTTGCTCCTCAACGGGCGTTGGATCGGATCACGCAATCCCGGAGGATGACATGGCCGCACAGACCAAAGCCGCGTCGGACGGCGCCGCGACCGTCTCCCGCCAGCAGCTGATCGCGCTGCTCAACGAGGACCTTTCCCGCGAGTATCAGGCGATCATCGCCTACGTCGTCTATTCGCAGGTACTCAAAGGCCCCGAGTACATGGCGATCGCCCAGCAGCTGGAATTGCACGCTGCGCAGGAACTGCAACACGCCCTCCTGATCTCCAAGCAGATCGACTACCTCGGCGGCCAGCCGACGGTGACGGCCAAGCCCGTTCGGACCTCTGAAAAGGCGCAGGACATGCTGCGCTTCGACCTCGACAACGAGAACGAGACGATCCGCAACTACCGCGAGCGCGTCCGCCAGTGCGAGGCCCTCGGCGAATTTGCGTTGAGCGAGCAGATCCGCGGCATCCTCGTTCAGGAGCAGGACCACCAGATCGACCTGGCCACCGCGCTGGGCAAGGACGTTCCCGACGTCGCGTCGCCGCAGGAGCAGGCGTAGGGCGGGCGCGCTTTTCGGCGGCCGGGCGTTTGCATGGGCGTCCCCGAGGCGGTACGATGCCGGACGGTTCCCGCTACCCGCCGGAGGGCCGTTCCGATGCGTCCGCGCTTTGTTCCGCCCGTCCTGTCGCTGATTCTCGCCGCCGTCGGCCTCCTCACGGCCCTCGCCTCTGCGGCACCTGAACCGCCGCTCTACCAGGGCAAGCCGCTTGCCTTCTGGGGAATAAATGAATAAATGGTCCCACTTCATATTTGGACTCTTATTATGAACTGACACCATTTTCCTAAGGCCGACACGGGCGCGCGACGGGGGTGTGTCGGCCTTACGTCCAGAGGCGGCCACCGGCGCCGTCCGGCATCGGGCGTTTCGGCCCCGAAACGGATGCTGTAAGGGGGCGAATCCGGTCGGGCCTGGGGGGGCCGGGCGGCATCGGCGGTCCTCCGCGGGGAGGGGCGGAGCGTCGCCGGGGCGGCGGCGGATCGCCCCCCTCCTTCATACCACCGGGACGGGCGCCTGAGAAGGGCAATTGGGAGTTGAAATGTGCGTCTATGAGCGCCGATGGCGGTCGCCGGCCGGCCGCGCGGGAAAGGACGGCCGGAGAAAGGAAACGGGAACGGCACATCGCGGATAAGGGCGGGCGAATCGACCATGTCGTCACTTCCGTTCCCGTGCCGTCGGACATTCGAGCTGCGTCCTCTTTTCCCCCCTCACATGAAGCCGTGAGCGGACGGTGGCGTACACCGTCCGTAGATTCCGGCTCGTCTCATGGGAGCATGGCGCTCTTTTCCGCTTTATTCCATTGGGCTGAATCGCTCGACCTTCGGGACGGCGGCGGATTGTCTCGTGGCGCAGTAGTAGACGAACACCTTGTCCCCTAGCACCACCGGCTGATAGATGGGGATTAGATCGCCCGCCTCGGTATGGTCACCGACCGGAAGATCATTCTCATTAACGGATTTGCACCAATCGGGGAGTTGCTTCCAGGCAGTCCCATCGAAACGGTAGGTGCGGAAAAACCAGGACCGGACGTAACCCCATTGGCTGGCTAGTTCCGGCACGCTTTCTTTTTCCACCGTGAATGCAAACAATTGTTCGCCAGCCACCGCTGTCTGATAATCGATCACCCGGGCGCGGCTGGGGCTTGGAATAGGAATGGACTCCCCCATTTTTCCATCTTCGTACGGCCGCAGGATCACGTTGCCCCCGCGCATCTCGACATACAGGCCGTAGAGCTTGTCGCCGATCTCCGCCACCTGGAACAAGCCTGGCAGATCCAACCGATACACCTCAAGGAGACTGATTTTGCCGTAATGGTTTAGTTCCAAAGTATAGTCGATTTTGATCGGCTCTTTCGCCGGATTATTGAATTCTTTCAATCTCTTGAGTAGTTCTTGCATTTCCAGTTTTTCGCGCTCGATATCCCTATTAAGATCATCGCTTTGTTCTTTTTTCATCAGCGCGGCGCGCTTGACGACCTTGAATGGCGCAGGGTCCACTAAGAGCAACTCGTTGACGTCCTGATCGTAAACAGCTGACAACTTTCGACCAACCGTAATTTGTCCAAGGTAGTAGTATGTGGGAATCCAGGCTGTGCGCTTCTCGTAATGTCCCTGCAATAGTTCGCCCCACTTGAAGGAGCGGCGGACAAACAGCCGCTGCCCGCTCTTCCGCTCAATCTCCAAGTAAACTTCCGGATTGTCCGCGGCGTCGGTTCGCAGCGCATGGAATGTGGCGTGTAACGGATCGGCGCAGAACTCGATCGCCAACTTATCGGGATCAAGCGAATTGACAAGTCGGGTGGTAAGCGTCGATTTTGATTTGTCTTCTGTTGAGACTTCAACGATTGTCCCCTCGGGGTTGAGGCAGATAATTTTTCCTTCGTGATAACAGCAGCCCAAGCAGACGCCGCCCAAGTCACTTACATCGTAATCGTGGGCGTCGGACTCGAGGATGTTCCTTGGAGAACCGATGAGTTTGCCTGTCGAGTCGATCTCTACCAACCAGGTGTACGGCAGCCAGGTATTAAACTTTAGGAACGACAAAACCTTAGGACCATACTCGGGTTTGCCGGGTATCCGCGCCGTCATCAGAAGCCAGCAACGGTCGCCGTCGCGGCAGAGGCGGCTTCCCTTAAAGACCTCATAAGCAGGTGGCAACGCCGACTCGAAACGCCTCGCCTGATCCCCAACGCTGATCTCATGGTCTTCCTGTGTCATGGCGTCTCCGCGCGAACAGCAGCGGGAGGGCGAATAGCAGACTATGTAAGGTCATTGACATATCGACACCCTCTTAGGCGATTATTGCTTGTTTGCCATTGGCGACTTCGACTGCCAGAGCATTTTTTGCGTAACGTCATCTGGCGCAACCGCTTCTGTCCAGGTTGGCAATAAAACTCCAGATCTCGGGCATTAACGGGTAGAGGTCATGCGGATCGCCTTTCACGCCCTGCACCCGTTGGAGGCGGGCAGGACGCCGGCCAGGGCGTCCACGGCGCTCCCTTGTTGGGAAGCGTCCCAGAACGTCAGCATCTGCGCCAACGGGTCGTCGATGCCGGAGGGCGCGTTGGCGGTGACGTCCGTGGGCCGGCTCGCCGGATCGCCGATGCCGGCAGGGGCCGGCGCGGCGGCGGACGGCGATACGGTCTGCACGGCGGGAGTGAACGAGAATGCCGGCGCGCCGGCGTTCGGGGGCGCACTCCGCAGGGGCGGCGGCTCGTCCGTCGTCAGGGAGAGGGCCATCGGGGCGTCGGCGTCCGCGAAGGCGGGCTGCAACGCGCCGAGGAGGTTGTTGGGGAGCCAACGGGATTCGAGCAGCTCCAGCATGGGCCTGACGGTCGCCGGCTTGCGCGCCGCTTTAGAGACATGGGGGGGGGCTTTCGTGGCTTTCTGGCGCGGCGTCATGGGGCGATCTCCGGTTGCTGGCTCGGTGAAGGGACTGAGAGTGGAAGCTACCCGGCCCGCCGGACGGACGCAAGCGAAATCTGGCAAATTCCGTTGAGCGGCAGGGGGCGCCCGTCCCTCCTCTGGCTCGTCCCCAGTTGCAGGTCGTATCATGGCAACAGGCCCCGCGGCCGCCCCGACCGACGGAATCCCGCTTATGTCTCGCTATCTCATCGGCATCGATCTGGGCACGACCAACAGCGCCCTCGCCACCATCGACCTGCACCACGCCTCGCGCGACGGCCGCATCGACGTTCGCCCCTTCCCTGTGCCCCAGCTTGTCGCCCCCGGCGAGACGAAGGAGCGGCCGCTGCTGCCGTCGTTCCTCTACCTGCCGGGGCCGCACGACCTGCCGCCCGGCTCGGTCGCCCTGCCGTGGGACGCCAACCGCAACTACGCCGTCGGCGAGTTCGCCCGCAATCACGGCGGCCGCGTGCCCGGCCGACTTGTCAGCTCCGCGAAGTCGTGGCTGTGCCATTCCGGTGTGGACCGCTCCGCCGCCCTGCTGCCGTGGAGCGCCCCGCCCGACGTGTCGCGCATCTCCCCGGTCGAGGCGTCCACGCGCTACCTGCGCCATCTCGTCGAGAGCTGGAACTGGAAGACGGCCAAGGATCGGCCCGACGACCGCCTCGAAAAGCAGGCGGTCGTGCTGACGGTGCCGGCGTCGTTCGACGACGTGGCCCGCAACCTGACCGTCGAGGCGGCGGCCAAGGCGGGGCTGGAAAACGTCGTGCTGCTGGAGGAGCCGCAGGCCGCCTTCTACTGCTGGCTGGCGACGCACTCCGCCAAGGAAGCCGCGGCCCTCAAGCCGGGCGCCCGCTGCCTCGTCGTGGACGTGGGCGGCGGCACCAGCGACTTCAGCCTCATCCAGGCGGTCGAGGAGAAGGGCGAAATCGGTTTCGTGCGCCAGGCGGTCGGCGATCACCTGCTGCTCGGCGGCGACAACATGGATCTGGCACTGGCCAAATACGTCGAGACGAAGCTGCCGGGGGCGGGCCGGTTGGACGCGGCGCAGTACGGCCTCTTGACGCAGGCGTGCCGGCAGGCCAAGGAGACGCTGCTGGGGCCGAACGCCCCGCCGACCGTGCCGGTCACGGTGGTCGGACGCGGCCGGGCCGTCATCGGCGGGACGCTGCATACGACGCTGTCGCCGGAAGAGGTCCGCAAAGTCATTTTTGACGGCTTCTTCACGAAGACGCCGCGCGACGCCGAGCCGGGCGGCGGGGCGCGAACCGGACTGCACGAGATGGGCCTGCCCTACGTCAGCGACCCGGCCGTGACGCGGCACCTGTCGGCGTTTCTCAAGAACCAGTTGCACGACGGCGCGGCCGAGGGGCCGGCCGCGCTGCTGTTCAACGGCGGCGTGTTCCAGCCGGCCTCGCTGCGCGAGCAGCTGCTGGAGGTGATGCACGGCTGGTACGACCGGCCCGGCCGGCCGTGGCAGCCGCTGGTGCTGACCAACCCGTCGCTGGACCTGGCCGTGGCGTGGGGCGCCGCCTACTTCGCCTGGCTGCGGCACAGCGGCGGCCGGCGCATCGGCGGCGGCATCGCGCGGTCGTACTACATCGGAGTGGCGAGTGGCGAGTGGCGAGCGGCGAGTCAGGACGAACAGGGGGAGCCGACCGCAACGGAACCTTCTTCACTCGCCACTCGCCACTCGCCACTCGCCACGGTCGTTTGCGTCGTACCGCAGCACCTGGAGGAGGGGCAGGAGATTGAACTGGAGAAACCGGAGCTGGAATTGGCGCTGGGCCAGCCGGTGACGTTCCCCCTGTACACCTCCACGGTGCGCTCGGACGACAAGGCCGGCGACGTGCTGGCGGTGGCGCCGGAGCAGCTGTTGCAGATGCCGCCGCTGCACACCATTCTTCGCGGCGGCAAGCGGGCGGGGGCCAAGCACGTGCCGGTGACGCTGGCCGCCCGTTCCACCGCCATCGGCACGCTGGAATTGTTCTGCGTGGCCAAGGAGGGCGGCAACCGCTGGCGGCTGGAATTCAACATTCGGGACCTTGTAAAGCCGCCTCCGACGAAGGAGGCGGCCGACGGCGAGCCGGGAGCGTCAGCGACCGGAGACTCAGCGGGCGTGACAGACGTATGGCCGGAGGCGCAAGTGCAGGAAGCGGCGCGGCTGATCCGCGAGGTCTACGGGGGCCAGGGGACGGCGACGCCGCAGGAGCTGACCAAGGCGCTGGAGGCGGCGCTGGACGCCCCGCGGCACGAATGGCCGACCGGACTGTGCCGTCGGCTGTGGGAGTTCCTGTCGGAGGTCGCCGACGAGCGGCGACGCTCGCCGGCCCACCTGGCGCGCTGGTCGAATCTGGTCGGCTACTGCCTGCGTCCGGGATTCGGCGACCCCTTGGACCGCTTCCGCATCGAGCAGCTGTGGAAGATGACGGCCGCCCCGCCGCGGCCGGGGGCGCCGCGCGTGCAGGAGGGCGGGGCCGACTTCTGGATCCTGTGGCGCCGGGTGGCCGGCGGCCTCAATCCCACGCTTCAGCGATCGCTTTATGAGCGTTTGCGTCCGGCGCTCCTCCCCGGTAAGGGCAAGGCGGGGGTCAAGCCGAACCCGAACGAGCTGGCGGAAATGTGGCGGGCCGCGGCCAGCCTGGAGCGGATCGACGTGAAGGCGAAGGAGGCGCTGGGCGACGCGCTGCTGAAACCCTTGAAGCGCAGCCCGACGCCGACCTACGGCTTCTGGTCACTGACGCGGCTGGGGGCGCGGGCGCTGATCTACGGGCCGCTGAACGCGGTGGTGCATCCGCAGACGGCGGAGCGCTGGCTGGACGCGATCCTCGGCTTCGAGCCGGGCAACCCGAGCGAGCGGCTGGGCTGGGCGTTCTGCCTGGCGCAACTGGCCCGCCGCACCGGCCAGCGCGCCCTGGACGTGGACGACAGCCATCGCAAAAGCGTGCTGTCGGCGCTGCGCGGCCAGAGCGTGCCGGACCACTGGGTGCGCCTGGTCGAGGAGGTGTCGGAGCTGGAACAGGAGGAACAGGGCCAGATGCTCGGCGACTCGCTGCCAATCGGGCTGCGGCTGCTGAAGCCGGAGGAGTGATCGCCCCGGACCAATGCGTCTCCAAGCGCCTGCGCTCTCGAGGAGAAATCGCCGATGCCTGCCATTCACTTACGCTGCACCGGCTGCGGCGCCCGTCTGAAGGCGCCGGCCGGCAAGGATAAAGTCCGCTGCCCAAGCTGCGGGACGGTGCTCCAGATCCGCCAAACGACGGAGGAACCGGCGGGCGAGCCGCGCGCCCGTCCGAGCCGCGCCAGCGGCACGGAAGCGCCCGAAGAAGAGGAACTCGACGAACTGGAGGAGGTGGACGAGAGGCCCCGGCGTGCGCGGCCGCGGGACGACGACGGGGACGACCGACCGATGCGGCGGAAGCGGCGGCGCGGGCGCGAGTCGGCGGGCGACGGCCCCTGGTTGATCGCCGTCGGCGCGGCCGTCGCGAGTTTTTTTGTCAGCTTCGGCGTCACCCTCGTCGCCTTCGGTTTCAAAGGGCTTCCCGACAACCAGGAAGAGGGCGGCGTCCTGGTCAAAATCGGCGCCCTGGCGTTCGGCGTCTTCGTCGCCCTGGTGCTGGCCTTCATGGGCGTCATCGCCGTGAAGAACCGGGCGCTCTACGACCGCTGGGGCAACGTCACCACCGGCCCAGTGGCCGTCGTTCTGGCCATGATTGTAACCATCGTGGGCGGCTCCCTCGGCGGCTTCGTCGTGTACGGGCTGCTCATGGCCCTTATCCAGGGCCGCTGAGCGCGGGCGGTGCGGAAAGCGCCGCTTCGGGAAACAGGGCCGCGACCGACGTGCGGAAGCCGGGCAGCACGGCGCCGCCGTCGAGTTCGTCGGCGGCCGTCAGGCCGCGAATCCGGGTCAGAGATTCATTCACGTAAACCACGGGCAGCCACGGATACAAGACCCAAACCAGACGCACTCCGGCCTCGAAGTAGTCGGCGATCTTGTCCATCAAGTCGTCCGCCCGCTCTTCCAACGTGACGACCTCGGCGACCAGATCCGGCGTTACGTCCCACCACTCGTCGGTCAGCGACATGGGGCGCCTGCGCGGCCATCGTTGAAAGGATACGAAAGCCACATCCGGCATTCGGCAGCGGTCGCCAGCCTGGCGCAGCCGAAAGAGCGCGTGGGCGATCGCCTGTCCGAGGTCGTGACGTTCTGCGAAGTTCCCCAGCGCGCCCCCCAACCGCGAGGCTGTGATGGCGACGAGGACGCCGGGCGGCGGGATCGGCCGGCGCCTCCCATCGACGATCTCAAAAAACCTCTCCCCATCGCCGGGGGCCGTCATGCCGTACTCCCTCCAGCTTCTCACGGCGCCGACGAGCCGATGCGCCCCTCCATTGGACTGGACGCCTGCGCATACAGTTTACGCGGAATCCGCCCCGCCAGGAACGACAATCGCCCCGCCTCGCAAGCGTACCGCATCGCCCAGGCCATCCGCAGCGGGTCGCGCGCGTGGGCGATCGCCGTGTTCAGCAGCACGCCGTCGCAGCCCAGCTCCATCGCACTCGACACGTCGCTGGCGGCGCCGACGCCGGCGTCCACGATCACCGGGTAATCCGGATCGCCTTCCTTCAGATACTCCAGAATGATGCGAATGTTATTCGGGTTGAGGACGCCCTGGCCGCTGCCGATGGGGCTGCCGGCCGGCATAACGCTGGCGGCGCCGGCCGTCTTCAGCCGCCGGGCCATGATCGGGTCGTCGCTGGTGTAGACCAGCACCTGGAAGCCTTCCTTCACCAGCTGCTCCGTCGCCCGCAGCGTGTCGATCGGGTCGGGCAGCAGCGTCCTGGGGTCGCCAAGGCACTCCAGTTTGACCCAGTCCGCGCCGGGGTTGCCAAGGTTGCCGAGCAGCTCGCGGGCCAGGCGGCGCAGGCGGAGCGCGTCCTCGGCGTTGAAGCAGCCGGCCGTGTTCGGCAGGATCGTGTAGCGTTTGAGATCGAGATAATCCAGAATGTTGCGGCCCTGCTTGTCGATGAGCCGTTCGCGGCGCACGGCCACCGTCGTCACCTCGCAACCGCTGGCGGCCAGGGAGTCGCGCATGACCTCGTAGTTGGGGTATTTTCCCGTGCCGGTGATGAGGCGGCTGTGGAAGGCGTGTTTGCCGACGACGAGCGGCTTGTCGGCCGGGGCTTCGTCCGGGGCGCCGCCGCCGACCAGCGTCACGACTTCGACGCGGTCGCCGTCGGCCAGGGCGTGCTCGGCGTGCCGGGCCGCCGGCACGACGGCGCCGTTCACCTCGACGGCGACGCGGCGCCGGTCGTGGCCGAGGCGCTCCAGTAACTCGGCCGTCGTCAGGGGGCTGGGCAGCGTGCGGCTCTCGCCGTTAATGGTTAAGGTTGGCATGTCCGTTGTCCGTCGTGATCCGCCGTTTCCGGTGCGTCGCCTAACTGATACCTTATCTCTATCTCCCCGCGAGTCGAGAGAACCGGCCTACGGACTACGGATTACCATGTCTTCCCACTACGTTCCGCACACCAAGATCCCGACGCTCGTTTTCCCCAGCAGCGGCCACGCGGCCCGCCACGTGGCGCTGATGATCGAGAGCCTGATCCGCCAGAACAACTCGGCCGGCCGCGCCACCGTCCTCGGCCTGCCGACCGGCTCCACGCCCGTCGGACTCTACCGCGAGCTGATCCGCCTGCACCGCGAGGCGGACCTCGACTTCTCCCGCGTCGTCACCTTCAATCTCGACGAATATTATCCCATGCAGCCGGACGACGCCCAGAGCTACCGGCGCTGGATGCAGGAGACCTTCTTCAATCACGTCAACGTCCCGCCGCAAAACATCCACGTCCCCGACGGCACGATCAAGCCGGAGGACGCGGAGGACTACTGCCAGCGCTACGAGCAGAAGGTCCGCCGAGCCGGCGGCATCGACCTGCAAGTGCTGGGCATCGGCCGCACCGGCCACATCGGCTTCAACGAACCCGGCTCGCCGCGCCACAGCCGCACGCGCCTCGTCACGCTCGATCCGGTGACGCGCCGCGACGCAGCCGGCGGCTTCTTCGGCGAGGAGAACGTGCCGCACCAGGCGCTCACGATGGGCGTCGGCACCATTCTCGACGCCCGCAAGGTCGTGCTGCTGGCCTTCGGCGAACACAAAAGCCCGATCGTCCAGCGCGCGGTCGAAGGGCCGGTCAGCGACGCCGTCACCGCCAGCTTCTTGCAGCAGCACCCCGACGCCACGTTCCTCCTCGACCACGCCGCGGCCGGCGACCTGACCGCCCTGCGCACGCCGTGGAGCGTCGGCCCGGTGGACTGGACGCCGGCCCTGATCCGCAAGGCGGTCATCTGGCTGAGCCTCAAAGTGCGAAAAGGCGCTGCTCAAACTCTCCGACGACGACTTCCGCGAGCACGAGCTGTACGAGCTGCTGCGCGAGCACGGCCCGGCCCAGCGCGCTGGGCCAGCGCGTCTTCGACGAGATGATGGCGACGATCTGCAACGCAGCCGGGCGGCGGCGACCCGTCGCACCGCCTCTGATCTTCAGCCCGCACCCCGACGACGACGTGATCAGCATGGGCGGCACGCTGATCCGCCTCGTCGAGCAGGGCCACACCGTCCACATCGCCTACATGACCAGCGGCAACATCGCCGTGTTCGACCACGACGCCTGGCGCTATCGCGGACTTCGTGGTCGAGTTCAACCGCCTGTTCGGCATCGACGAGGAACACACGGACTGCGTCAAGGAGCGGGTCCAGGCGTTCCTGCGGTCGAAGGCGCCGGGCCAGCCGGACTCGGAAGACCTGCTCAAGATCAAAGGCCTGATCCGGCGGACGGAGGCGCGGGCGGCGGCGCTGGCGTGCGGCGTGCCGCCGGAGCGGACTGGAGTTCATGGACCTGCGCTTCTACCGCACCGGCACCATCGCCAAGGCGCCGATCCACCCGGAGGACATCGCGGACATTATCGCCCTGCTGAAGCGCCTGAAGCCGTCGCAGATCTACGTGGCCGGCGAGCTGTCCGACCCGCACGGCACGCACCGGGTCTGCACCGAGGCGGTGTTCGACGCGGTGCGGGCGGTGCGCAAGGAGGGGCTGGACTTCGAGGTATGGCTGTACCGCGGGGCGTGGGAGGAGTGGGAGCCGCACGAAATCGAGCGCGTGGTGCCGCTCAGCCCGGGCGATTTGGAGCGGAAGAAGCAGGCGATCTTCCGGCACCAGTCGCAGAAGGACCGAGCGATGTTCCCCGGCGGCACGGATCGGCGCGAGTTCTGGCAGCGGGCCGAGGACCGCAACCGCCGCACCGCCCAGCTGTACGACAAACTGGGCTTGCCGGAGTATTACGCCCTGGAAGGTCTGGTGCAGTGGCGAGACCAGTAGGGCGAGCCGGGACGCGATGCTACTCGCCGGCCGCCGGGGCTGCGGGTTCCGCCGCTTCACAGCCGACACAGAGGATGAAGAAACACCGCGAACAGCGGTAGGCGCTGCGCAGCGGGACAAGCGGGCCGTTGCAAACGGGGCAGCACGGCGGCTTGACGGGCGGCGTCGCGTCCCTCGGCGGCTCGGCGTGCGAACGGGCGGCGGCGTGCATGATCCCTCCCTCCCGACGGAGATCCGTGGGACATTGATGGGAAGGGATAGGATACAAACATTCACTCTTGCTGTGCCAGGTTGGTAGGCGGTTGCGGCGACGGCCCGCTCAGCCCCGTCGGGGCGCGGCCGCGGCCAGCAGGCCAGCGTCCAGCTCGGCCCAGGCCGTCGTGTACTGCCACAGCGAGCCGTCCGCCAGCACTGCGAACACCTCGCTGGAGCCGCCGTTGTCCTCCCCACTGATGAACGCGAACGAGCCGGCGGAGGTCTGGGACCAGCCCGACGCCAGCGTGTACTGCCACAAGTGATGATCCGACGTGATCGCGAAAACCTGATCCGGCCCCACGGCGGCCGCAGCCAGGATCGTGCCCGCCGGCGATAGCATCTCCCAGTTTGAACCGCCGAAGGCGGGGTTGTTCTCCCAAAGCGAATTGTCGGTCAGCACGGAGAACACCTCCGGCTGGCCCGCGCCGTTGAGGCCGGCGCTGATCGATTGGAAGGAGCCGGCCGAGAGCAAGGCCCAGCCGGCCGGCGTGTGTTCCCACAGGTGCTGGTCCGATGTGATCGCGTACACGTCGTCGCGGCCCGAGGCGTCGGTCACGGCGCTGATCGACAGGATCGTGCCCCCGGGCGACAGCTGCGCCCAGCCGCCGGCGTTGAGGCTGCTGTATTCCCACAGGGAATCGTCGGTCGGCACGGCGAAAACGACGGCGTAGCCGGACTTGTTGGTCGCGGCGCTGATTTGCTGGAAGGAGCCGGCTGAGAGCAGCGTCCAGCCGGTGGGCGTGTGTTCCCATAGGTGGCTGTCGGCAGTGATGGCGTAGACATCGTCCTGGCCGGCGGCGTCAGTGATTGCGCTGATGGACAAGATGGCGCCGCCGGGGGACAACTGCTGCCAGCCGGCGCTGGTGCGCTCCCACAGGGAGCGATCGGCGAACAGGCCGAAGACGGGGTCGGGCTGCGCCGGAGGCTCCGGGTCGCTGCGGTGCAGGATCACGCCATTCTCCGGGGCCACGGCGAAGACGTCGCCGGGGCCGCTCCCCCAGACGCCCCCGAGGTATTGCGTCGTACCGGAGGGCTGCGCCGTCCAGGAGGCGCCATCGTTATTCGAGTGAAGGATCGTGCCGCCTGCGCCCACGGCGAACACGTCGCCCGGCCCGCTCCCCCACACGCCGAACAGGAAGGCCGTAGTGCCGGAGTTCACAGTGGCCCAGGAGGCGCCGTCGTTGGCCGAGTGAAGGATCACGCCGTTGCTGGTGTCGCCGCCCACGGCGAACACGTCGTCGGAACCGCTACCCCACACGCCGGCGAGTGACTGCGTGGTCCCCGCGTTCTGGGCAGCCCAGGTCTGGCCGTCGCTGCTGGAATGCAGGATCGTGGCGAAGCCCACGGCGAAGACATCGCCGGGGTCGCTCCCCCACACCGCAATTAGGGGCTGCGTGGTCCCTGAGGATTGGGGAACCCATCCGGCGGGCGCCAGACGCTCCTCCAACGCCTCCAACCGCGGGCGAATTGGGGACGTCCGCCGCTTCCCACGTCCGCCGACCAACGTCCGCAGCCAACGCCGCCATGCCATGATGCACCTCGTTGAAAACGCCCATGCGACCACAGCCGCCCGTTGCTGTCTGGCGCCGCGCCGGGGTCACGAATTGGAGAACCCGCCGTTCCCCTCCACGGCCCCATTCGGTACGCCCGCCGTGAACGACAGGCTGCCCGCGAAGGTGACGGAGCCGTCGGACGAGATTTCAAAGTCGCAGTAGGAGGCGAGGATCGCCAGCTGGGAGCTTCTGAAGTAGAAATTGCTCACCGTACCGTTGCTGCTGACGTGGCCCTGGAACGAGTAGACCCCCGAATAGTCCCAGGCGAACTGCGAGTCGTCCGCCTGCAAGGGGGTGTCCTGCTGTAACGTGCCCGTTCCCCCGAAGTTCCAGCCGCCCGCGCCGTCGCTGGTAAACTGCACGGTTATCTGGCCGCTCAGGTCCGCCCCGCCGTACGGAGACACTTGCAGAGACAAGGGCACATCGACGTTCAGCGTCAGCGTGAAGGACTGACCGTTGATGTGGCCCCCGCCGCCGTCCCCCTGCTGGTTGCTCAACTCCTGCCAGCCGTTTAGGGTGTGCAGCCACAGGTCCGGGTCGCCGAAGTCGCCGGCCACCGCGCCGGACGAGTTGATGGCGATCTGGCTCGGGGACGCGGGGGTCAGCTGGCGCCAGCCGCGGTAGTCCAGCCAGAGGCCGGCGGAGCCGAAGACGGCCGCCAGCCCGCCCGTGGCGTTGATGGCCACCAGATTCGGCGTGGCCGTTGCAACCTGTTCCCAGCTCCTCGACCCGACGTCCACCCACAGGCCCCCGCCGGGCACTGCGGCCGCCACGTCGCGGGCCTTGTCGATCGCCACGGCGCTGGCGTTGGCGGAGGTCAGTTCGTGCCAGCCGGCGTTGTACGCCCAGACGCCCAGGGAGCCGAAGGCGCCGACCAACCCGCCCTCGACGTCCATGGCCATCGCGTTCGGCGTGGCGACGGTGAGCCGCTGCCAGCCGCTCCCGTCCTGGAACAGGTACAACCCCCCGCCGGGGATGACGGCCGCCACGTTGCCCACGTTGTCGATGGCGATCAGGCTCGGGGACGCCGTCGTCAGCTTCTGCCAGCCGTGCTCGAACCGCCACAGGCCGTTGGACCCGAAGGCGGCGGCGATTTCGCCGGAGTTGTTGACGGCGATCAGGTTCGGCGTCGCCGGCGTCAGCTGCTGCCATGCCCCGCCGGTGCTGAACCCGTACAGCCCGGAGTTCGCGGCGAAGGCCTCGAAGGCCTGGCCGGAATCCGCCAGCCCGACGGTGGACGGTACCATTCGATCCTCAAGTGCTTCGAGCCGCAGCCGGGCGCCGCGCGGGGCGGACGGACGGGAGGCGGATCGGAACATTCGGCGCAGCGCGTTCAGGAATGCGTTCATGGCGGACCCTCCTCCAGGTGTTTGCGTTGGACCCTTGTTCGGCTCGGGGCCGAAGCCCCGTGGATGTGTTTGCCGTGGAAGGATACGGACGGCTTGCCGAGACCTGACGCGAAAAAATCGAAGTTCCGAAAAAAATGCCACGACCGCCGGCCGACGGGGGCGGTCCCCGTCGGCCGGCGGTCGTCATGGAGGGCGCCGGCGGGCCGGTTTACAGTGAGGCGTCACGGCCCCTTGTCCGGTCTCTTGTCTTCCGCTTACTTCAGGAGCTGCTTGGGCGGCTGGTTGTTGATCGTTTCCAACGTTGGGATGGAGCGCAAGATCTCCGTGTCCCGCTCCGGCACGAAGTCGCAATGGAGTTGTTGCAGCGGCATCCCTTTCAGCGGCGACAGGTCCGACACCTTCGCGCCATTACAGTACAGGGTCGTCAGCGGCATCCCTTTCAGCGGCGACAGGTCCGACGCCTTCGTGCCGTCGCACGCCAGGGTCTCCAGCGGCATCCCTTTCAGCGGCGACAGGTCGCCCACTTGCGTGTCACTGCAGAACAGAGATGTCAGCTGCATTCCCTTCAACGGCTCCAACTGGGACACCTTCGTATGGCCGCAATCGAGCCTGGTCAGCGGCATGCCTTTCAGCGGCTCCAGGTCGAAAACCTCTGTGCTGCCGCAGGTCAGCTCCTTCAACCGCATTCCTTTCAGCGGCGACAGGTCGGATACCTGCGTAAAACCGCAAGCCAGTACCGCCAGCTTCGCGTCCTTCAGCGGCGACAGGTCGGAAACCGTGGTTTCTCCGCATTCGAGGGTGACAAGGGGCATCCCCTTCAGCGGCGACAGGTCGGAAACCTTGGTTCCGTGGCAGTACAGCTGGGTCAGCGGCATCCCTTTCAGCGGCGACAGGTCGGAAACGACCGTGTCGGCGCAGCCCAAGCTGTAGAGTCGAGCTTCCGTCAACGGCGACAGGTCGGACACCTGAGTGCTCCTGCAGGCCAGGTCTGTCAGCTTCATGCCTTTCAGCGGCGCGAGGTCAGACACCTTCGTCCAGCTGCAGTCCAGGCCCGTGAGCGGCATCCCTCTCAGCGGCGACAGGTCCATCACCCTTGAACGCGAACAGTTAAAAGAGGTCATAAACTTCATGCCCTTCAGGGGCGATAGTTCCGCCACCTGCGTGTCGCCGCAATCCAGGCTCGTCAGCGACATCCCCTTCAGCGGCGACAGGTCCGCAAGACGGCCCGTCCGGGGATCGCTTCCGCGGCATACGAGATCCTTCAACTCCGCCAGCGCCCGCACCGGCGAAATGTCCGTCACGTCGTCCGTTACGATCTCCAGACCCATCACCGCGCCGTCTGGTTGGAACGTGGGCGTCACCTTGCCGTCGAAGCCGGGGTTGAGTTCCTTCAGCTTGGCGGCCACCGCCTCCACCTGCTTCGCGGGCGGCAGGGCCGCGACCTGCCGCAGCCAGGCGTCGTCGATGGGCTGCGGCCGCGCGCTCACGTCCTTCCAGAACTCCGCCGCCGGTTTGCCGTTGATCTGTTCCAGCGTCTTGATGGAGCGCAGGATCTCGGCGTCGCGTTCCGGCTTGAACTCGCCGAAGACTGCTATCAGCTTCGATTCCCGCAGCGGAGAAAAGTCAGACACCTGCGTTCCTCCGCAGTCCAGCGAAAACAGCGGCATCCCCTTCAGCGGCGACAGGTCCGTCACCGCTGTGTTGCGGCAAGAAAGGAACTTCAGGTGCATCCCTTGCAGCGGCGACAGGTCGGAAACCCGCGTGCCCGTGCAGCCCAGGGAGTTCAGCGTCATGACCTGCTGCAACGGCTTCAGGTTGGCGACGGGCGTGTTCCACAGGGACAGGTTCTCCAGCGGCATTCCTTCCAGGGGCGACAGGTCGGACACCTGGTTGTAACCGCAGTCCAGTTGCGTCAGCTTCATGCCTTTCAGCGGGGAAAGGTCCGAGAGCCTGCCCTTCCCAATGGCGCTCCCCCGGCAAATCAGCCGCTTTAACTTCGTCAGCGCCCGCACCGGCGAAACGTCCGTCACCTCGTCCGTGAGGAACTCCAGCTGCGCCACCGCGCTGTCTTCGATCCCGGGCGTCGCCTTGCCGTCGAATCCGGGGTTGAGTTCCTTCAGCTTGGCCGCCACCGCCTCCACCTGTTTCTCCGCCGGCAGGGCGGCGACCTGCTTGACCCAGGCGTCATCGACCTTGGCCGGCGGCGGGGCGTCGTTCGGCGTTATGGCAGCGCTGGCGTCGTGCGCGCCCTCTGGCAACACGACCTTGATTTCTTCCGGTTTCCCGTCCTTGTTCGTGTACCGAATGACGATGGCCGTCGCCACGGCCACCATCGCCAGGAACCCCGCCGCCACAGCCGCCAGCGCCCACGGCCGCCGCTTCCTGCCGCCGGACGCGGGCGCCGGCCGCGCAGCCGGAAGCCTTTCCACGGTTGGAGCGCCGTCGAAGGCCCGGAGCGCCCGAATCACCTCGCCCGCCGACTGTGGCCGCCGCGCCGGGTCTTTCTCCAGCAGCCGCATCACCAGATCCGACAGCTCCGCCGGCACATCCGGGTTGAGATCGCGCACCGGCTTCGGCGTATCCGTCGCCAATGCCATGAGCATCGCCATCGCCGAATCGCCGGCGAACGGCGTCTTGCCGGTGAGGAGCTTGTACAGCACGCAGCCGAGGCTGAACAGATCGCCGCGCGTATCGACCTTCTCGCCGCGGGCCTGCTCCGGCGCCATGTAAGCCGGCGTGCCCACCACCATGCCCGTCTGTGTCAGGTGTTCGCCGTCCCCGTCGCACGCGCGGGCCAGGCCGAAATCGAGGACTTTCACCCGATACCGGGGGGATAACCCCCCCGGCTCGCTTGGCAGCCTCTCCAGCCACAGGTTTCCCGGCTTGACATCCCGATGGATCAGCCCGTGCTCGTGCGCCGCCGCCAGGCCCTCCGCCGTCTCCCGGCCGATGCGCAGCACCTCCGCCAGCGGCAGCCGGCCCTCCCGCTTCAGCCGCGCGTCCAGGCTCTCGCCCTCCAACAGCGGCATCGCCAGGAACGGCACGCCGTTCTGCTCGCCGACTTGATGGACGGCGACGACGTGGTCGTGGGTGATCGACGCGGTCAGCTGCGCCTCGCGCAGGAAGCGCTCGCGCGACTTCGCGTTGGCCGCCAGCGACGGTTTCATCGCCTTGACGGCCACCCGCCGCCGCAATCGCACGTCCTCCGCCAGGAACACGACGCCCATGCCGCCCGATCCCAGCACCTTCAGTACGCGGTAGTCGCCCAGCCGACCGATCTCGTCGGGCTGCTGCGGCGGGGCCAGCAGCGAACGCACGTCCTCGTCGGCGTCCGTGGCGGGGCCGGCGGCCGCCGGCGTCGCCTCGGCGTCGGCCGGCGGCGTCGCCTCGTGGGAAGCCGGCAAACGCTGGAGGAGGCCGCGCAAATCGCCCGCCAGCCGGTCGAGCAGGGCGTTCCTCGGCTGCGGCCGGCCCGCCTGGCCGCGGAAGTCCGCCACCAAGTCGTCCTCGGCCCGGATTGTGGGAAGGAGCTTCCGGCATTCGGGGCATGACGTCAGGTGCGCTTCGACCGAGAGGGCCGTTGCTTCAGACATGCGGCCCAGCAGGTAGTCTTGAAGGTTTGCCGGGGCGGGACAGGCGGAGATCGTGTTCATGGCGGACTCCGGGGCGCACGAGAATGCCTTGCTTCCAACGGATACGAATGCGGGCGCGAAACCTGACGCGAAAACGCTTCCTCAGTCCATCAGCCCGTCCAGTTCCTGCCGCAGTCGCCGCAGCACGCGCGACCGGGCGGCATACACGGCCTCGATCGTCATGCCCAGCTCCGCCGCGACCGCCGTCCCGGACTTGCCTTCGACCACTAGCGCCCAGGACGCCTTCCAGGTCTTCTCCTCGAAATCGGTTCGCATGATGTGAATCGCCCGGCCGACCAGCTGCTGACGGTATTCGCCTTCCCATACGGCGGCCGCCCCGTCGGGGACGGCCGCATCCTCCAGCGCCGCCGGCCCGGCGTTCGTCGGGGCCGCGGCCCGCTTTCGGAGGGCGTCGCGCCAGCGGTTCTCGGCCACGGTGCGCAGCCACGAGCGGAAGCTCTTGCCAGGGTCGTACTGGAACTGCGGCAGCTTCTGGACGAGGACGACGAACACGTCCTGCACCAGATCGGCGGCGTCGTGCGCGGCCAGGCCCATGCGGCAAGCCCAGTAATAGAGGAGAGGAGTATACAGATCGATGAAGCGCGGCCAGGCCGCCTCTTCGCCGGGACGGCGCAGTGCAGGAGCAGACTGGAAGAGGTGGATTCCATGAGGGCGCATCCCCGGCGGCCGATGACAGGTCGTTGGACCGCAACAGGAGTGTAATCGAGGAAAGGCGCGAAAACAACGAAAACCGACCTATCCGCGCCCGGTCGGCGGGACCGGCAATTGCGCCGGACAGACGACGTGTTTCAACCAGTGGGCGTCGTCGCGCTCCGGGTGGTCGGCCCGGTAGTGAACGCCGCGCGACTCGGTGCGCTGCAACGCCGACCAGATCATCAGCCGGGCGACCGTCAGCAGGTTCTGCAATTCCCAGCCGGCCCGCGTCGCAAACTCGCGCCGCAGCACGTAGCGGCACCAGAACGCCACCTGCTTTTCCGCCTCCACCAGCCCGGCCCGGTCGCGGACGATGCCCATGTTGCGCACCATCAGGCTCCGCAATGCGTTGGTCACGTCCGCCACGTCGAGCCGAGGGCCGCCGCTTTCGGGCGTGAACCCACTCTGCACCGGCGGCGCCGCGAAGACGTCCGGCATTCGGGCGGCCTCCGCCGCCGCGCCCCGGCCGCACGCCGTTCCGAACACCAAGCCTTCCAACAAGCTGTTCGACGCCAGGCGGTTGGCGCCGTGCAGGCCGCTGGAGCTGACCTCGCCGGCCGCCCACAGGCCCGGCAGCGTCGTCCGGCCTTGCAGGTCCACCGTCACGCCGCCCACCATGTAATGGGCGCCGGGCCGAACCGGGATCTGGTCCGTGGTGATGTCCAGGCCGAACTCACGGCAAACCTTGTCGATGCCGGGGAAGTGCGCCCGCACCTTGGCCGGGTCGAGGTGCGACAGGTCCAGGTAGACGTTGGGGTGCTGCGTCTTCTCCATGCGCCGGACGATGGCCCGCGCCACCACGTCGCGCGTGGCCAGCTCGCGCGCGGGTCCTCCTCCAGCATGAAGCGGACGCCGTTCCGGTCGCGCAGGTAGGCGCCCTCGCCGCGCACCGCCTCGCTGATGAGGGTGCGGCTGGAACCGGCGACATAAAGGATCGTCGGATGGAACTGCATGAACTCCATGTCGCGGAGCTCGGCGCCGGCCCGATAGGCGGCGGCCATGCCGTCGCCGGTCGCCACCGGCGGGTTGGTCGTTTCGCGGTAGACCATGCCGGCGCCGCCGCTGGCCAGGATCGTCTGCTTGGCCCAGAGCAGCAGGTGGCCGCGCCGGCCGCGCCGCACCAGGGCGCCGACGCAACGGCCGTCGTGCGTCAGCAGGTCGATGGTGAATGTGCGGTCCCAAATGGAGACGTTCGCCGCCTTGCGGGCGCGGTCGATGACGGCCCGCATCACCTCCCATCCGGTGGCGTCGCCCAGGGCGTGGACGATGCGGCGGTGGCTGTGGCCGCCTTCCATGCCGATCTCGGCGTCGAAGTGGGCGCCGTAGCGGATCAGGTCGTCGATGGAGCCGGGCGCCTCGCGGACCACCAGGTCCACCACGTCGCGGTCGCACAGGCCGGCCCCGGCCGTGAGCGTGTCCTCGATGTGGTTCTCGAAGCGGTCTTCCGGCGAGCAGCACGGCGGCGATGCCGCCCTGGGCGTAGGTGCTGTTGCTCTGCTGCACGCGGTCCTTGGTGACGACCAGCACCTGCATGTCGGGCGGCGCGGCCAGGGCCGCCCGCAGCCCGGCGATGCCGCCGCCGATCACCAGCACGTCGGTGAAGACGTGCGTGGTCTGCTTGGGGCCGAAACGAACGAGATAGCGGAGGGGGAATGTCATGGGAATGCGACCCGCCCGAACAGCCGGGCGAGCCGGCGGGTTTATCCCGCCGGGACAAGCCCGGCGGCTCGCCCCGGAGGGTTCCTTACTTCCTATCGCCGCCGGGCGACAGCAGCTTGGTGAACTCCTTGTACGGCTCGCGGTAGCCGGGCGGCGGCTGGGCGCGGCCGCCGTTGTTGGGGTCGTCGGTCGGCCCCAGGCCGTTCGGGTTGCTGGTCTTGCCGACCGTGCTGTTGAGCGGGCCGCCGTGCTGCATGCCCGCCAGGTCTTCCTTGCCGTCGGTCGCGGCCTGCTCCAGCACCCTCCGCTGATCCGAATCGGCCAGCACGTCCTTGAGGACGTCCTTGGGCACACGCTGCCAGAAGTTGTACAGCTGGAGCAGCGTCTTCGGCTGCGCCAGCGGCGTCTCCGGCTTGGGCGGGTTCTCCGGGTCGTTTGGATGGCCGTCGTGACGGCCCGGCTCGCCGTCGCCCAGCCGGTCCTTCGCCGTCGCGGGCGGCGTCGGCGGCTGCTTCGGCGTTTGGCCGTCGCCCTTCGATTCGCCCTTCTTGTCTTTCGGATCGTCCGGGGGGTTGTCCTTCGTCTGCGGCGGCGTGTCCTTGCCAGGCCCCGATTTGCCCTCGGCCGGCGGCGTCTTCGCCTCCGGCGGCGGCTCGTCCCCCCCATCCTGCGGCTTGCTGGCGGCGAGGGGCCGCTGGTTCGGGTCGAGTCCAGCGTCCTCCAGCGTCTTTTTGCGCGGTCGCGGATCTGCGGATTGTCGGCGTTCATCATGTAGCGGCGGATGAACTCCTCGGCCATTTCCCGCTTCTGGGGTTCCTTGCTCTTGAGATCGTCTTGCAGCTGCTTCATGGCGTCGTCGAGGTTCTTGGCCTTCTCGTCCGGCGGCGGATTGCCCTCGGACCCGGCTTCCGGCTTGGGCTTGGCCGCTTCCTTGGGTGGAGTGTTGTCCCCGCCGTCCTTGGCCGAAGCCTCTTTGGCGCCGTCCATCGGGTCCTTGGCGCCGTCGCCCTTGCCCTCGGATTTCGGGGCGTTCTGGTCGGCGGGGTCCATTCCCGGTTTCGGCTCCGCCTTGGTCTCGGCGGGGGCCTTGTCCTTCGCCTGGCCGGCTGGGCCGGCGTCGCCCATCGGGTTCGGCGGATTGCCCTCTTTATTCTCGGCTTTGGGCGTCTTGTCCGCGGCGCCGTCGGGCGGCGGCTTCTCGCCGCCGGCCTGTTTCTGATCGTCCGGCTTGCCGCCGTCCTTGCTCTCGCCGGGCTCCGGGGCCGCCTCCGCCTTGCCGTCCTTGCTCTCGCCGGGCTTGGCGTCCTGCCCCGCCTTGGGGTCGCCGCCCGGCTTGGCCTCGCCTTGCTGCGGCTGGTTCGGATCGGGACGGCCCTGATCCTTCGCCGCCGCCTCGTCGTGGCGGTCGCCGGGCTTGTTCTGCGGGCCGTCCTTCGGCTGAGAGGCGTCTTTCGTCCCCTCCTTGCCGCCGCCGTCCTTCGCGTCGGCCGGCGGTTGCGGCTTCGGTTGCTGGCCGCCGTCCTTCGCCTCGGCCGGGTGCTGCTGGGCGTCGTTCTTGCCGGACCCCTCCTGATCCTTCCGAATCTTGTCGATGGCGTCCTTGATCCGCTGTTGCTCCTTCTTCTTGTCCGCTTCCGTATTCCCCTGATCGGGATTCGGGTTGTTCTCCTGTCCCCCGGCGGCCGGATTCGGCTTGCCGGAGTCGCCGGGCTTGCCGCCGTCCTGCGGCTTGTCGTTCGGCTTGTCCTCGCCCATGCCCGGCTTGCTGGAGTCGCCGGGCTTGGGTTGCGGGTTGCCGGCGTCCTGGTGGTCGTTGCCCTTGTCGCCGTCGTTCTTCGGGTTGCTTTTGCCGTCGCCGCCCGACTGGTTGCTCTGCTCTTTCTGCTTGTTGTCGTCCTGGTTCTTCTGATCCTGGGCCTGGTTCTTTTGATCCTGCTTCTGATCGTTCTGCTGCTTGTCGTTCGCCGCCTGCGCCCTCTGCTGATTCGCCACCGGCGGGTTGTTCATCGGCTCGACGATCTGGACGCGGTAATGCTTGCTCTCGCCGACGTTCGGCTTATTCGGGTTGGGGTAGTCGCAGGCGTCTTCCGCCGTCAGCCAGTATTCCAGCACCATGCCCGGCCGCACCGTGAAGAGCGGGTCGTCCGTGGACTTGAGCTTCGTCAGATCCACGAAATCCTTGTAATCCACGCGGGTCGGGTTGCCGCCGTGCTGCAGTTGCAGCTCCTTCGGTGATCGGTACTCCTGCCTGGGCAACGTCGGCCCATTGTCCACGCGGAGGTTGAGTCCCATCTCCGCGACGCCGACGTCGTCCGTCACGACGCCTTCCAGCTGCAACAGGCCATCCGCCTGCAAGGGCGGGACCCAGCCCGGCTTGTCCTTCTGCTCCACCGGCTGCGTCAGCGTCACGACCGGCGGCTTGTCCGGCACGGCGATCAGCGGGAACGACTGCGCTTCCGTGAAGTTCTCGCCCTCCGCCGACGTGAAGCAGATCCGGTACTGGCTGGATTCGTCCAGCGTCAGCCGAACCGCGAACGCCTGCGGGTCGGCGGGCAGCGGCTCGCCGTGCGTCACGGTCGCGCCGTTGGCGCCGTCGAACTGGAGCCAGCCGTCCTTCACGTCGCGGTTGGTGTGGACCGTTACATCGACCTGCGTGCCGCGCAGGGCCTCAATCTTGCGTTCCAGGTGCGTCTCCTTCGCCCTGGCCGTGTACGGCCGGAACGTGTAGACGGCCTTGAAGTCGAGGACGCGCGGCGTCAGGCGGACGCGGTATTCCGGCGTCTCGGCGTCGCCGCCCGTCACCTTGTACCAAAAGCCGTCCTTGACATCGACGGCCGGCAGACTGACGCCCCAGCGGCCGCCGTCGTCCGCTTCCAGCGGCCGCCGGTCGTAGGGGGCGGACGGGCTGTAGCGGAAATGCAGCATGAGGGCGTCGTCGGCCTTGGGGTCCGGCACGCGGCCGTCCACGCGGACGAGGATTTCCAGCGGCCGGTCGCCGGTCACGACGGCGTTGCCCTCGGCCGGCTTGACCACGCGAATCTGCGTGGCGGTCGGCAGAGCGTTCGTATCGTTGGCGCCGAAGGGAGCGAAGGTGCGGCCGAGGAACCCCAGGAACGGCCGGAAGCCGAAGAGAAACAGAGCGACGACGAAGGCGACGGCGCAGATAGCGGCGAGACCGCCGGCCGTCCAGGCCCGCCGACCGCTGACGGCCTTTTCGGGATCGGCCCCGGCGACGACCTTGGCGGCGCGCTGGCCGACCGCGCCGCGGATGGCCGGCGGCAGGTTGGCCTCGCGCAGGTCGAGCCAGTTGACGACGCTGTTCTTGGCGTCGGGCAGCGTCTGCTCCAACTGGCGGGCCGCGAAATACGGATTGATGCGCCGCGACAGCGGCAGGACGACGAACGCGGTCAGATAGGCGGCCGCGGCCAGCAAGTAGACGACCAACCCGGCCTGACGGACGCCCGGCGACAGGATCAGCCAGCGGTCGAGGACGACGGCGACCACGGCGTAGGCCAGCGTCCCCGCGGCGAAGGTCAGGAGCGCCGCCGCCAGGTCGAGGGTGCGGATGCGCTTTTCGGCGCGGCCGAGCTGGTCCTGGACGCGGTTTTCGTACTCGGCGGTCGAGGCGGACTTGTGCCGGCCCAGATCGGTCGCCATCGGCGGACTCCTTGGGGACGCGCCTCGCGGCGGAAACCTGCGCTGTATTATACCTGTTCCGGCGATCGGGTGCATGGCGGTTAGCCGCGACGCGCCAGCGGAGCGCTTGGGACAGAGCGCTCCGCTGGCGCGTCGCGGCCAACCGACTCACGCCCGCAGCAAGTTCCGCAGCTCCTCCGCGACGGCGCTCAGCGGAATCCGTCGCTGTTGCGTCGTGTCGCGGTCGCGGATCGTCACCGTCTGGTCCTGCAACGTTTGGCCGTCGATGGTGAAGCAATACGGCGTCCCCGCCTCGTCCTGACGGCGGTAGCGGCGGCCGACCGCCCCGCCGTCGTCGTAGAAGACGTTGAAGTCGCGCTTCAATTCACGATACAGTTTATGCGCGATTTCCGGCATGGCTTCCTTGTTCACCAGCGGCAGGACGGCCGCCTTGATGGGGGCCAACCGGGGATGGAAGCGCATGACCGTCCGCGCTTCGCCGCCGATCTCGTCCTCGTGGTACGCCTCGCACAGCACGGCCAGGGTGAACCGATCCGCCCCCGCCGACGGCTCGATGACGTGCGGCAGGAAGCGGTACTTCGCCTTCTCTTCCTGTTCCCGCTTCTTGTCCCCCGCGAACGCCGACTTGTCGGCCTTGGCCCATGCTTCCTCCTCGAAGTAGCTGAGGTCCTTGCCGCTGTGCTTGGCGTGCTGCGTCAGGTCGTAGGCCCCACGGTGGGCCACCCCTTCCAGCTCCTGCGGCTCCTCCGCGAACGGGAACAGGTATTCGATGTCGGTCGTGCCGATGGAGTAGTGGGCCAGCTCCTCCTTGCCCTGCTCGCGCGGCCGGAGCTTGTCGGACTGGATGCCGAGCTGCGTGTACCAGTTCTTGCGCACGTTGCGCCAGTACTGATACCACTTCATCGACTCGTCGGGGCGGCAGAAGAACTCGATCTCCATCTGCTCGAATTCGCGGCTGCGGAAGGTGTAATTCCGCGGGTTGATCTCGTTGCGGAACGCCTTGCCGACTTGGGCGATCCCGAAAGGCAGCTTGAGCCGGCTGCTGTCGAGGACGTTCTTGAAGTTGACGAAGATGCCCTGGGCGGTTTCGGGGCGGAGGTAGACCTTGGACGCCTCGTCCTGCACGGCACCGGCGTGACGTCTCGAACATCAGGTTGAATTGACGCGGTTCCGTCAATTCACCATCGCAGCCCTGCGGGGCAGGGACGCTGCCAGTCGCGGAAGTTCGTCCTGAGCGGTCGCTGACATACAGATGTCGTAGTCATGGCGGCGGGCATGCTTCTTCTGTCTTGATTAGACGCTCAACCTCCACTTGGGCGAGTTTGCGAGCCTCCTGCGACGTCCGATCTGCCTCAAGAGACTAACACCGCCTGAGGTGCCTTTCCTTTGGGTCGTTAGGGGCCAGGCTTCCTCAGCCCAGCCGCATGTTCAGGTGAGAGGGCCGGCGAGATTTCGGCTCGTTCACAGGCCGAGCGATATGAACACCTTATCCGCCCGATAGAGCTTGCGGCAGCTTCTTGCAATCGCACCATCGGGTCCGCGAACCCCCCGACGTGCCCGCTCGCCTCCCACACCTTCGGGTTCATGATGATGGCAGCAGTCCAGCCCCACCATCTGAATCTCTTGCCCTTCCGGCCCCGGCGGCGGGTTGCGCACCATGTCCTGCCACCACGCCTCCTTGACGTTCTTCTTCAGTTCGACGCCGAGCGGGCCGTAGTCCCAGAAGCCGCCGATGCCGCCGTAGATCTCGCTCGACTGGAAGATGAAGCCGCGCCGCTTGCACAGCGAAACCAGTTTCTCCATGTCCATCGCATCGTCTCCGGGGGCCGGCCACGCCTCATCTCGTGCATCGAAACCGACCCCTCATTTTACGCAGGGCGGAAAGGGACGGACAGACTGTGGCTCCAAGCGTCGGTGGTTCGAGTCCCCTCGCCCACCCCTTTATTCAACTCGTCGGAGCCACGATCCGCCCTGCTCAAACCTTCAGCGCGGCGCGGCGACCGCGGCCGCGCCGGAGGCGATCAGGTCGTCCCACGGGCCGCCGGGCAGGAACGGGTCGTATTCCCAGACCGACGAATCCCCCAGGACGGCGAAGACCTCGCTGCGCCCGGACGCCGCCTCCGCAGCGCTGATCGATGCGAAGTCCCCCGTGGACCGCAGCGACCACGCCCCGAGCTGGTAGTCCCACAGGTGATGGTCGGCCGTGATCGCGAAGACCTCGTCGTCGCCGCCGGCGCTGGCGCCGAGGACCGTCCCCGATCCGGACAGCATCCGCCAACCGCCGCTGACGGCCGGGTTGTTTTCCCACAGAGAATTGTCCGTCAGCACGCCGTAGACGACGGCCTGGCCCGCGCCGTTCAGGCCGGCGCTGACCTGCTGGAAGGCGCCGATCGACAGTTGCACCCAGCCGTCGTTCGGGCTGTGTTCCCAGAGGTTGCGGTTCGCCGTGACGGCGAAGGCGTCGTCGTGACCGCCGGCGTCGGTGACGGCGCTGACCGACAGGATGGTTCCACCGGGCGACAGCATCACCCAGCCGCCGGCGAACTGCGAACCGTGCTCCCACAGCGAATGGTCGCTGAGGACGGCGAAAACCACCGTGTCGCCGGCCGCGTTTCGGGCCGCGCTGATCTGCTGGAACGAGCCGGTGGAGAGCAAGGCCCAGCCGTTGGGGGTGTGTTCCCACAGGTGGTGGTCCGCCGTGACGGCGAAGACGTCGGCGTTGCCGGCCGAGTCGTTCGCGGCGCTGATCGACAGGATCGTGCCGGCCGGCGACAGCAGTTGGAGCGTGCCCGTCGGGCCGAATTGCACCAGGGAGCCGTCGGCGTTCGGGACGGCCGTGCCGACTTCGGGGTCCACGGTCTGCGTCAGCGAGCCGGCGCCGCCGACGAAATGGCTGGTCGGAGTGTAGACGGCCCGGATGGAATGACCACCAATGGACAGGGACGATATCGTGAACGTGGACGTGGCGCTATTGTCCCCGCCGCTCAGGGCGGAGCCGGCGCCGAGGTCGGTCGCGCCGTCGAAGAATTCGATCGTGCCGCTGGGCGCGCCGCCGGCGCCGCTGTTGTTCGTGACCGTGGCCGTGAAGAGGACCGCCTCACCGAAGGTGGAGGCATTGTCGGCGGAGGCCAGGGCGGTGCTCGTGACTGCGTCCACCGCCTGGGTCAGAGCGCCGTTGCTGTCGGCGAAGACGCCCGTTCCGGTGAAGACGGCCTGGATGGCGTGATTGCCGACCGCCAATGTCGAGATCGTGAACGTGGACGTGACGCTGGCGCCGCCGCCGCTGAGGGCGGAGCCGGCGCCGAGGTCGGTGGCGCCGTCGAAGAACTCCACCGTCCCCGTGGGCGTGTTCGCGTTGGTGGTGTTCGTGACCGTGGCCGTGAACGTCACCGACTGGCCGGGCAGGGACGGGTTGTTGTTGGAGGCGACGCCGACGCTGGTGAGGGAACCCACCGTCTGGCTCACGGCGCCGCTGCCGCCGAGGAAGCTGCCGGTCGGCGTGTAGACGGCCCGGACGGCGTGGGCGCCTTTGGTCAGCGTCGAGATGGTCAGCGTCGATGAGGCGGTGTTCCCGCCGCCGCTGAGGGCGGAGCCGGCGCCGAGGTCGGTGGCGCCGTCGAAGAACTCCACCGTCCCCGTGGGCGTCATGCCGCTGCTCATGTTCATCACGGTCGCCGTGAAGGTAATGGGCTGGCCGGGGAGGGACGGGTTGTTGTTGGAAAGGACGTTGGTGGTCGTGCCGGCGTCCACCGTCTGCGTCCACGAGCCGTCGCTGCCCGCGAAGGCGCCGGTCGGCTTGTAAACGGCCTGAATGGAGTGACTGCCGAACGCTAAGGTGGAAATCGTAAGCGTCGATGTCGCGCCGGCGCCGTTGGCGCTGAGGGCGCTGCCGGCGCCGAGGTACGTGGCGCCGTCGTAGAACTGCACCTGGCCCGTCGGCGCCGCGCCGCCGCTGCTGTTGCTCACCGTCGCGGTGAACGTCACCGCCTGGCCGGGCGCGGATGGGTTGGTATTGGAAGCGACCGAGGTGGTCGTCGTGCTGACGTTGGTCAGCGGGAAGCTCGCCGGCTCGTTTGTGCCGGCCGTGCCGCTGGCGCCGGCTTGGCCGCTGACGTTGTTCTGACCAGCGTTGCCGGGCAGTCCGACGCCGCCGAGCGGCGAACCGGCGCCGGCCGCGCCGCCCGCCCCGGCCGCGCCGCCCTGGCCGCCGGCGCCGGCCGCGCCGGCCTGGCCGCCGGGCGCGCCGATCCCGCCCTGCACCGAACCGCTGGTCAGGCTGGTCCCATCGAGCGAAACGATCGTTCCCCCGGCGAGGTAAAGCAGACCGCCGGTCCCCGCGCCGCCGGCCCCGCCGGCCCCGCCGGTCCCGCCATTGCCGCCGATTCCGCCCAGTCCGCCGGTTGCCCCATTGCCGCCGTCGCCGCCCGACAGGCCGGGCCCGCCGTCGCCGCCTGTCCCTCCCGCGCCGCCGAGTCCGCCGAGTCCGCCGACGCCGCCCTGGCCGCCCGCCCCGCCGGCGCCGCCAATGGCGCCATTCCACGAGAGGCTTGCCCCGGAAAGGGACAGGGCGCCGCCCGATAGATAAATGCCTCCACCCGCGGCGTTGCCGCCCAGGCCGCCGATACCGCCGAGACCGGCCTTGCCGCCCGGCCCCGCGAGACCGCCCAGCCCTCCGTTGCCCCCGCGCCCACCCCTGCCGCCAGGACCACCGCCGCCGGTGTATCCGCCGCCCCCACCCGTGTATCCACCTCCGCCGGTGTATCCGCCGCCGGTCCCGCCTCCGCCGGTGTATCCGCCGCCGGTCCCGCCTCCGCCGGTGTATCCGCCTCCGCCGGTGTATCCGCCGCCGGTCCCGCCGCCGCCGGTGTATCCGCCTCCGCCGGTGTATCCGCCTCCGGTCCCGCCGCCGCCGGTGTATCCGCCGCCGCCGGTGTATCCGCCGCCGCCGGTCCCGCCGCCGCCGGTCCCGCCGCCGCCGGTGTATCCGCCGCCGCCGGTCCCGCCGCCGCCGGTGTATCCGCCGCCGCCGGTCCCGCCGCCGCCGGTGCCGCCGCCGCTACCCGTGTTTCCCCCGCCGCCGGTGCCGCCGCCGCCCCCTGAACTGCCGCCGCCGCTCGAACTCGGGTCGCCGCCCTTGCCGCCGTGGCCGCCCTTGCCGCCGACGCCGCCCTTGCCGCCCGCGCCGCCGACGCCGCCGACGCCGCCCAGCCCGGCAACAGCCTGGTTGTTGCTGATATTCACCCCATCGAGGGTGATGATCCCCGACGCCACGTAGATGCCGCCGCCGGCCGCGTCGCCGCCCTTGCCGCCCTTGCCTCCGGCCCCGCCGGCGCCCCCGGCCCCGCCCCTGCCCCCATTGCCGCCCGAGCCGCCGGCGCCGCCCGAGCCGAGCTTGCCGCCGGGACCGCCCTGGCCGGCGCTGCCGCCCGCCCCGCCGCCGCCGCCCGGCCCGCCGGCGCCGCCGGCCCCGCCCGAGTGACCCGCACCGCCCAGGCCGCCGGCCCCGCCCTGGACGATGTTCTGCGTGATGGCGCCGCCGCTCATCGTCACCTGTCCGCTGGCCACGTAAAGGGCGCCGCCCAGCGCGGCGCCGCCCGCGCCGCCCGCGCCGCCTGCGCCGCCGGCCTGCCCCGGTTGGCCGTCTCCGCCCGGTCCACCGGACAGCCCCGGTTGGCCGTCGCCGCCCTGCGCCGGACTGCGCCGCGTTGGCGCCGTTCGCCCCGGCCGCGCCGTCGCTGCCCGCCGCCCCGGCCGCGCCGTCGGTGCCTTTGCCCCCGTCGCCGCCCGGCCCGCCCGGCCCCCCGACGGCCTCGTTGGCGGACAAAGTCGAGTTGGAGATGGTTAAAGTGCCATTCACCAGATAGACGCCGCCGCCCTCGGCCGGGTCGCCGGCCGCCCCGGCCGCCCCCGCGGCGCCGGCGGCGCCGTTCACCCCGGCCGCCCCGGCCGCGCCGCGGGCCGCATTGTTGGACACGCTCACGTTGGTCAGCGTCACCGCCGCGCCGTCGATCAGCAGGCCGCCGCCCAGTGCGGCGTTGCCGCCCACGGCGCCCGCGTTCGCGGCGTCGCCGCCCTCGATCGCCACATTCTGAAACGTCACCGTGACCGCCGCCCCGTTGGCGCCGACGATCTGAAAATCGCGGTCGTTCCAGCCGGGGCCGCCGGCGACGACGGTGCTGGATGCCCCCTGGCCGACGAGAGTGAACGTCTTGCTCGCCACGCCGCTGGCCGTGTCCTGGATGAGGAGGTTGCCGGCCGCCGCATCGGTGAGGCTATACGTCCCGGCCGCGAGGGAGATGGTGTTGGAGGCGTCGCCGTTGGCGTCGGCCGTCAGAAGGGCGCTGCGCAGGCTCTGGGAAGTCCCGTCCAACGCCGACGGCAGCGGGGTGAAGAGCGCCGGGGCGTAACGGCCTTCCAATTCCTCCAGCCAGGGCTGAACGGACGGTTTCCGGGGGGCGGCGGCCGGGCGGATGAAGTGCTTGCGTGAGGACATGGGGCACCCGATGAGAAGCCAACGGCGGGAAACCAAACTCTCTACTGCGGGAATCCGATTTCGTCTCTGTCTTGCGCCCGGACGCCTTCATTTCGCATCCAGGCCGGGGATTCGTCGCCCTGCAGGGCCGCGAACAGGCTCGCCAACTCGCGCTCGTAGTTCTTCCAACGGGCGACTGATTGCTTGTAGACCGGCTGCCGAACCTGAGCGACGCTGGCGGTGCGAACCGGCCGATTGGTGCGATGGAATTCCAGACACGCCGGATCCCATTCCTGCCCGCAGGCCGCGAGCAGCCGCCGGGCGACGCCCTCCAGGTCGGCCACCGTCTCTTCGTAATCGACCTCGTGGATCGTCACGGGCAGCACCGTTCGCCAGTGCTCCATGACCCGGCGGTACTGGCGAAAGCGGTGGGCGATGTGGTCGGGATGGTTGGCCCAGCGGATGCTGCGGAAGTCCGTCATCCAGCACGACACGGCTACGTCGCGCAGATCGCGGCGGCAGTGGATGAAAACGGCGTTGGGCAACATGGCCGCGAGGAGGCCGAGATACAGGTAGTTGTCCGGCATCTTGTCCACGACGCATTCGGCCCGGCCGCCGTCCAATTCCCGCAGGGCGTCGAGGTGCCGTCGGCCCAGCCGGCCGAGCGCCTCCGCGTCGAGGTGGGCGGCGCCATCCAGCGGCGAGCCGGGCCAGCCCAGCGTTTCCGGGATCGCTTCCAACGACTGTCGGGCCAGGCGCAGCTCGCCGGCGCCGTGGATGCGCGGATGACTGGCCAGCACCTGTTCGACGAGCGTGGTGCCCGAACGTGGCAGTCCGAAGATAAAGACGGCGCGCTTTGTGTCCAATCCCCCCTCCCTTCCCTCCCCCCGCGGGTGGGGGAGGGTGGAGTGGGGGGCGATCCGCGCGAAGAAGTCGCGGTCGAACGTCCGCAGCAGGCCGTCCACGAAGCGCTCGTGTTCCTCGGTCGAGTAGTCGCGCCGGCCCCGCGTCAGCTCCAGCACGCGGGCGTTGGCCTGGCGCAGGCAGTCGGCGGCGCCGGCGAAGTCGCCCCTGGCGTCGCGGACGTGGGCCAGGCCGAAGAGGAGGCGGGCGCGGAAACCGGGGGCGAGGTGCGGGTCGGTCAGCCGCGTCTCCAGGGCGGCGCGGTCGGCGTCGGGCAGCTTGCCGCGCAGCAGCGTCGCCAGCCGGGCGCGGGGCAAGGCGTAGGCCGGTTGCAGGCGCAGGGCCTCGCGGAAGGCGGCCTCGGCCCCGGCCAGGTCGCCTTGCTCCTCGCGCAGCCCGCCGATGTTGAGCCGGGCCACGGCCGAATCCGGTTGCAGGCGGGCGGCGTCTTCGTAGTGCCGGCCGGCCTCCGCCAGCCGCCCTGCCTCCTGGAGCGCCCAGCCGACCGAAAGATGCGCCCCCGCCGCGTCCGGGTTGATCGCCAGCACGCGCTCCCAGCAGAGGACGGCCTCGGCGTGGTCTTCCCGCTCGCCGTGCAGCTCCGCCAGATGCTCCCAGATGGTCGCGTCGCCCGGCGCCAGCTCGACGGCCCGTTTCAGCCAAACCAGGGCGTCGCCGAGCTTGTTCTCCGCTTGCAGGGTCAGCCCGAGGTGGGCGTGGGCGAGGGCCAGGTTCGGGTCGAGTCGCAGGGCCTCCAGGTAGGCGGCCCGCGCCTCGACGAGCATCGTGTTGGGGCATGGTCTCAGACCATGCCCCAACCGCAGCGCGTTGCCGAGGTTGTGGTGCAGGGCGGCCCAATCGGGCTGCAATCGCACCGCCTCCCGGCAGTGCGGCAGGGCCTCTTGCGCTCGGCCGAGGTCGAGGAGCAGCTGGCCGAGGTTCGTGCGGGCCGGGGCGGAAACGGGGTCCAGCTCGACGGCACGGCGGAAATGGTCGAGCGCCGCATCGGCCTGGCGAAGCTCGCGGAGGGAGATGCCGAGGTTGCTGTGGACGAGGGCGAAGTCGGGCCGCATACTCAGGGCGGCGCGGAATTGCTCCACGGCCTCGTCGTGGCGGCCGAGCGCTTGCAGGGCCAGGCCGAGGTTACAGAGGGCTTCGGGATGGTCCGGGAACAGCCGCAGGGCCGCGCGGCAGCAGCCGGCGGCGCGTTCGTGTCGGCCGAGGGCGCGGTAGGCCTCGGCGAGGTTGGCGTGGAACGCGGGGACGTTCGGCTCAAGGACGACGGCCCGGCCCATGAGTTCGACGGCCCGGTCGTGGTCGCCTTGCTGATGGTAGAGGACGCCAAGCAGGTGGAGGGCGTCGGCGTTCTCGGGTTCGCCGGCCAGCACCTTCCGATACAGCGGGGCGGCCGACCCCAGCCGTCCCGCCTGATGCAGCGCGACGGCGGTCGATAGAACTTCTTGCATGGAGTGCGATCCGTGGGGTCGGCGGGAAGGGGGGCGCCGGGGCTGGCTCACTCGGTCCCGTTCTGTTGAAGAGAACTGCAAACGGCGGCGGACTTGCGCAATCGGGGGGAGAGGAAGAGGTCGCTCGAAAACGGCACGAAGGGTCTGTACCGGAAGGGCCGGGAGACCCCGGCCCTTCCGGTACAGACCCTTCGGCTATCGGTCGTCAGGAAAGTAATGCACGCCGGGTGCCATGCTTTCGCGGCCCCGGTCGGTGACTGGTCGCCGGTGGGACCGCCGCGAAAGCATGGGAACCCCCGCGATCATCATGCTTTCGCGGCGGCCTTGCCAAGGACAAGGTGCGGAAAAGAGGCCGTGAAAGCATGGCGCCCAGCTAGCCCCTCGGCCCGTGCATTACTTTTCTGACAACCCATAAAATGCTTCTTCTCGCACGGCCAAACGAGATCAGTCGCCTCCGTCTTGCGGCCCTCGCCTCCGCGCGTTCCTGCATGCTCTTGTGCTACTCCTGCAGCTTCTCCAGCGCCTCGATGCACCGCCGAAGGTTTTCCAGGCCGCCCACCCGGCCGGCCAGGGCGGTCACGGCCTGAATGGTTTCCCGGTCCAGCTTCTCCCTCGCATCCTTTACCGCCAACAGGTCCGAAAGCGTCGGTTCGCTTTTGCCGGTCGGTTCGGCTCGCTGCCGTGCTTGTCCGCCCTTGTGCTGCTTCCGCCGCCACTCCGAGATTTCTTCCGCCGTCGTCGTGTAATCGAGATCCAGTTCACGGGCGCAGGCGTTCACCTTTTCCGCTATCGCCTGGTCCGACGCCGTTCCGCCCAACTCACTCAGCGCGGCCGTCCGCCAGTTGCCGACGCTGCGCCCGCCCGGCTTCTTTCTGTCGGCCGGCGCCTCTGCTGCTTTGCTCTTTGCCATTCGTTACCCCTTTCGCTTTGGTAAAAGGACCCGTAAGAGAACGTACCAAGGGACGGTAAAACGGCAAGAAAGCTTGGGAAGATAACCGACCGTTTTACGGCGCGAGCCGTTGAGAACGTGGCGGCGTCTCTCCGCCGGCTGTACAATCTCGACCAGGCGGGCGTCGAGCGGGCGCGCTGGACAAGGACATACGACTATGGTGAGAATTGGGATCGCAGGCGTGGGCTTCATGGGCATGATCCACTATCCAAAAGCGGTGTCGCCGTAAGTCCTGAACCAGCAACCGACATAGACGTGGCACAAAGGAAGTGATACACTACCAGCACAAAGGTTGGCACAAAGGTTCCGTGGGAGCCATGCCATCCCCGACGCTGGCAGGAGTCTCGCCGTGCCCGGTCCCAAGCCAAAGGTCAATTTCACCCCCTTTCTCGGACAGTACACCTGCACGATCGGCGGCGTCTTCCACCGCCTCGGCAAGGACGAGGAAGAGGCCGAGACGCAGTTCAAGTTCCTGATGCGTCAGGCGGAACGCGGCGTCGAGGCCGACCCCAACGTCACGTTCGGCGAGGTGGCCGACGCCTACCTCGATTTCGTCCAGGAGAACTTCTGCGGCGACCGCTACCGGCACTGCAAGGAGCGGCTGCAAGAGTTCAAGGACTGCATCGGCAACGGCATGAAGGCGAAGGACGTGCGGCCCAAGCACGTCGATGGCTGGCTCGCCAAGAAAACACTGACCAGCGGCTCGGAGCGGCTCTACAAGTCGATCATCCTGGCCTGCCTGAACTGGGCGGCTCGGCCCCGGACCAGGAAGGGCGGCGAGCTTATCCACGAGAACCCGCTGCGCGGCCAGCTCCACCTTCCGCTCGGCGAGAGCCGGGGCAAGGACGCGGTCTGGACGCAGGAGACCTACGAGCAGGTGCTGCGGGTAGCCAGCCCCGCCTTCGCCGACCTCGTCCGCATCCTCGCGTGGACGGGTGGCCGGCCCTCGACGATCATCCGCATCGAGGCCAGGCACTACAACAAGAGACAGAGCCGGTGGGATTGCGAAGACCTGTACCGCGGCCGGAGCACGACGAAGAAGTACGTGAAGCACATCCGGCTGCTCAACGAGGCGGCCCGCGCTCTCGTGGAACGCCTCAACGCCCAGTACCCGGAGGGTCCGATTTTCAGGAACTCGCACGGCGACCCGTGGGAGCCAGACGCGCCGCAGATTTACCTGACGAACCTGCGAGTGAAGTTCAAGGAGACGAAAAAGCTGAAATGGCAGGAGGGGCTGGTCGTCTACGGGCTGCGACACACCTTCGCGACGAACTTCCTGCAACAGTACCCAAACGAGATCGAGTACCTGCGGGTCCTTTTGGGACACAAGGACTATAAAATGCTGTTCGAGCATTACGGTCACTTGATCGACCAGCACCAGGCGGCCTTCAAGCGGCTGGAGGGGTTCGACCCGTTCAAGAGATGAGTCAGGGTGCGAGGTGCCGGAACTTCTTCTGCGGGGCTGGGCGGACGGGGACCTCCCTCGGTTCCACCTTCAGCGAGGCCATGAATACGTCCAGGTCCGCCGGCTCGATGAGGATCTTCCCGCGCTTGCCCACGCCGCCGACGCGATAGTGCGCCAGACGCCTCTCATCGCACCATTCGTAGACCAGGGCGGACGACACCCCGGCCCGCCCCGCCGCTTCCTTGACCGTCAACCTCTCCATGACGCCCCCCTCCTTCCGTTTCTACACCACGGATGTGGCGACTGACCTGCCTGGCATCGTGCCGCGACCGGCCGCCTCAGTTCCTGCTTCTGTACGTCATCCTCGCGATCCATTCCTTGTTGCGGGGCAGGCGCATCAAACACTGGCAGAACGGGCAGCGGACCTTGCGGCCGTGCCATTCGTGCTTGCCCCGAAGTTTCTTCCGGCACCGCAGGCAGTGAAAGATCATGCGTCACCTCTCCGATGTCCCTGTCTTTGCCCTTCTCAGCCGCAGGAGGCGATTACGCGGGTTCTTTGAATAGGAAGCAACATCCCGCTGGAGCCAAAGCCCACGGCTCCAGCGGAAGTGCTGGGCCCGGCTAATCCTTGGGCTGTTCGTCGCCGGACGGCGACGGTGAGTCGTCGCAGACAGACTTCACGATGGCGACCGAAGCCCCCAATCCCAGAAACAACCCGATCGGACCCAACAGCAGCACACCGGCGATGGAAGGCCCCCACATAACGGCCTTGCCAACCAACACTTTGCCCAACTCGCTGCTGAATTCCTCGCCGAAACTTCTTTCAGACATACCAGTTCTCCTGATTGCGACCGGGATGTAGTTATGCCGGTCATTGCCACATTGACAGTTGACAATTCCGTGTCCACAAGCTGCCTCCTTCAATCTCCTCGCGGCCACGCACACATCGAAACAGGTCGGCCGGGCCGAGCAACTCGCATATCGCAATCCCTATCGCTTATGCTGGCCGCCGGTGGGGCAACAGACCCTCCCGCTGATACCGCAAAAGTTCCGCATGGGGCAGTACCCAGCGGGCATAGGCCCCTCGCCCTGACAGCTTCTTCTCAGCCCGGATACGACCGAGGCGGCACCATTCCCGGCAAGTGAAGCAGGATTTGCCGACGAGCTTGGAGAACTCCTCGATTTCGTAGAAGTCCTTGACCGTCTGCCGCTCGACCAGGACGACGAGGAGCGATTCGATTTTTTCAAGCCGTTCTTCCACGGTCATCGCCACATCCTACCTTTCCATGCCCCGATCAGACGAGCTCCTGAGAAGTGACCCGGCTCACCCGAAGCTCTTGTAATTCATCTCTCTTACGGGCAAGCACGGCATCGAGGGCAGCCACCGTCATTGCGGCCATCTTCTTGCCGTCTTCCGTCGGGCCGCCTGCGTCAATGGACACCCGTAGCCGGGCGTTCTCCGCCATTGCCAGGAAAAGCAGTGTTTTCCATAGCTCATCTCCGAGCTGTTCCTCAGCGGCCTTCTCCAACTTGCGAATATCTAAGCACCGGAGGATAGCGCTGATAATTGCACCAGCCCCAACAAACAGGCCCAATAGAAAAGGAGCAATAAGTTCCATGTCGTGATCCCTCTTCAAAAAGTCGGGCCTGGGCGCGCCCGGCCTGGTTACTCGATGTTCTCCGCGCCAACGATACCGGTACCGAAAGCGGCCATTGTCACCGCCGCCACTTCCTTTGCCTCCTGCGTCATCTCAGCGACTGCGAGAGCCACCCGCAGCTTGACGTTCTCGGCCACTACCTTCCGGCGCACGTGTGGGCAGCTTCCATCTCCCGTTTTTGTTCCTCCCACCACTCACGCTCTTTCACCTTGAAGTGCGTGAAAATGACCAGCAAGGTGAGCCCAGCACCCACCGCCGGACCGATAACAAACGTCTCCATGATCTTCTCCTGAAAAAGGGCGGGTCTGGGCGCACCCCGCCGTCCACGTAATTCAAGCCAGCCAGCGACCAATCAGGCTGGCATCCACCGCCCCCTGGCCATCTCCATCCACCCCCTGGGGGCGTCCTTCGCTGCGAACAGCAGCTTGTCCTTGCAGATCCGCGCTCGATCCTCATCGTGACCCGTGTCGAGCTTGATCTCGATGAACTCCTCCGTTTGCTCGACCTGACGGCCCGTGTACGGGTCCTCCTTGCTGCCGCCGGTGACCTTCAGGACCCAGCGGCCACCGCCGGTGTCGGTGAGGATGTAGCGGCGACCGTAGGTGTCCCTGCCGACCCAGTACACCCGCTCTGCGGGCTTGTCGTCGGGCGACAGGGCGGAGATGATTGCTTCCTCAACACACGAAAACCAGGATTCAGATTTCATGGCTTCTGACTTCTCCTTCCGTTGAAACCAACGTGAGACACCATTGACACTGGCCCCTTGCAACAGCCACCCCATGCTGCCTTGGGGCTCTTTCCCTAAAGCAGGGGCGGGGCTGGGCACCCCGCCTACCTGGTTACTTGAACAAGCACTTGATGCACGCGGCAAATCCCTCGCTCGCGGTTTTCTTGATCTCGCCATCGTCATCGACGGCAGCGACGATCTTGACCACGAAGAACACCAGGAGGCAGCCGCCTATCAAGAGGGTGATGAGATGATCGCCGATGGTGTCTGCGAATAGCATTGGATGCTCCTTTACTTTTTGAAGAGATTGCGAAGGATGGCAACGCCACCCTTCTTGGCCGCGCCTCTCAGGGCGTCATTGCCCTTGAGCCACTTGCAGCACTGCCTGATGCCCAGCACCATGATGAGCGATGAAGATGATGAACCCGAAGGAACCGCATCCGGACGATTCTGCGAACAGGTACATGACGAACTCCTTGAAAAAGGGCGAGGTTGTGGTTGACGGTCACTACTACAGTCCAAGGCCGCCGCGGCTCTGCTCCACCTCCGGCTGCTTCATCGCCTCGATGGGCAAGCCGTGGTCGGGGGCATGCTCCGGCGTCGGTGTGTACTGCCCAGGCCCGTAAGGCACGAAGCCATTCCCGTTGAACAAGGCCGAGGCCATTTCCATTTGGCCCTGCACACCGAGCCGCCCCAGCTCCGACCCGATATCCGACAGGATGTTGCTGAGGGATAATCCAGGCGCGATGGCCTGAATCGCCTCCTTGGCGGCCCCGATAGCCCCCATCGACTGATCGGGCTGGGTGCCCTGCTTGAGCATTTCTGACAATTGCTGCTTTTCATTGGCCATGACGAACTCCTAAACAGGAAACACGGGCGATGGATGGTTGTCGGGATGCTGCGTGGCGCTTATCATCGCTTCTCCTGCCACTGCTCAGCGGCCACCGGGGTGAAGCCCTCCTCGCCGGATAATTTCCGGTTGACTAACACCGTCATGAGGACGGCGAACAATCCCATGCCGGCGAGGATGACCGCCGCTTCAACGAACGCCCTCACCGCCGGCCAGAACTTGCCTGGTCGCTTGGTAAACGATTCCTCGTAATACCGGACCAGCGTAGTCCAGATAGGCGGCACGCCGGGGGTGAAGGTGATGGCGATCCGCCCTGGCAAATTCAGGATCTCGCTTGCCTGGAGCAGTTCGCGACCAGACTGAGACCAGTTGTCGTTGGTGCTCTTTGAGTAGCTCGCAGACGACTGCCCCTGTTCCGACCGCTGGTGCGACGTACTCGAACTGGTGCCGCCGCTTTCGACGATAATGGTGGATTTACCCAGCCTTTCCTCGATGTATTTCGCCGTCTGGGTGTCGTTGACAGCGAAGAAGACCTGAGAACGTTGGCGAGGAGGGTCTGGTCGGCACCGTCCGGCCAACATTTTTTCAACTGGCCGCAGTCCTGGTAATACAGCTGCATGCGAAGGCCGAAGCCGCGTCCTACGGTAAGGGCATCAGAAATCTGGTCCATCTTGCCGAGAATGTTCGCCTCATCGCACACGAAATGAACCTTGTGTTTTTCCTGCAATCCTCCCCGGACGACCCCTCGGAGCAACGAGCCGATCCACAGCCTGAGAAGCTGCGACAGCGCCGATGCCCTTTCCGGAGGGAGAATCAGATATACGGTCATCTTTTGGCGGGTAAGGTCAGCCGGGTTAAACGTGCTGGTCCGAGTGGACGCCGCAATGGCCGGTGTTGACAGGAACCGCAGGAACCTCGCGATAGTGGACATGGTCGATGCCAACTCGCGCTCTTTCAGGTGCGTCAGGTTCCCGCCCATCCTGGCCAACATCCCCTGCCATGCGTCCGATCCGCACATCAACTCGGTGGCCTTCGCCCACTTCTGCGGGTTGCTGACGATGTCGCACAGGGCTTGCAACGACTTGTTCTCCTCCTCGCCGAACTGCACCAGCAGCGCGGCGACTGCGGCAATGCCGCCCTCGGCGTTGTCGAGAAAGTGAACGCCATCGCCTTTTTCCTCTTTGCGTTCCACCATCGCCGCCGCTGTCTCCCGGCAATCATCGATTGCGTAGGGAGACTCCTTATCGATGAATTCCAGGGGATTCAGGGTATCCGGATGATCCGTAATCTTCTGGAATGGGTCCAGCAATACGACGCGGTGCCCCATCTTCCGTCGAGCATTGGCGGTAATTCTGGCAAGTTCACCTTTCAGATCCACAACGACACAGGAATCCTCACATGTAAGCAAGAACGGGATAACAAAGGACACGCCTTTTCCCGCACCTGTGGGAGCAAACACTGCCGTATGAATGGCGTTGTTTAGCCTCACGAGCTTGGGCGGTTTCTTCCGGCGGCAGCCGAGAAACCGCTGGCAGGCGACTTCATCGGGAACCGATGGGTCGAACAGGCCCTTCGTGGCCGCGATCATCCCGGTCGTATCCTTCATCTGCCCGATTATCAGACCATTTCCTTCGTCCACCATGCCCCCTAGGTCGCTGATCTCAGCCCACCTCGCGGTTCCCATAGCATCCAAATGGATTCGCTTCTTGTTCACAGGGCGATGGCCACGCCGATGAGGACGACCCACATCCACGGGACCAGAAAGGCGAACAGGACGACGCAGTAGGCGGCCAGCAGCGTGGACGCAATCAGCATCCTTCGGATGAGTTTCATGAGTTGTCTCCTTTTCCTTGATGCCGACAAGCGGGGATCGAATCCCCAGCACGTTTACCTTGGTCACCGCTCACCCCTTTTGCGTTCACGGA
>CAWGKE010000012.1:0-11580 GCA_963823075.1 uncultured Planctomycetaceae bacterium | reverse complement strand
TGGGGTGGGACTCCGATAAAGGGGCCGACGACGGCGAGGCGGCCTGCCCGCCGGCGGCCGCGAGCCGGGATTCAAATCCCATGCCCAATGGCGTCCGCCGCCTCGACCTCGTGCGCCGGCGCGACGGCCGGCGGCCGCGTCGGCAGCCACACCTCGAAGCGCGAGCCGCGGCCCGGCTCGGAATGCACCTCGACCCGGCCGCCGCAGCCGTCCACGATCTGACGTACCACCGCTAGGCCCAGGCCGGTGCCGCGCTCTTTTGTCGAAAAGAAGGTGTCGAATATCCGCGATTTGACCTCGTTCGGGATGCCGCAGCCGTCGTCGGCCACCGTCAGCCGCACCCACGGCGCGGCCGCGTCGCCGGGGTCGGCGACCGTCTCCGTCCACACCCGCAGCCGGCCGCCGTCGGGCATGGCGTCGCGGGCGTTCAGACACAGATTCATCAGCACCTGCTGCAACTGCGTCTCGTCGATCGGCACGAGCAGCTCGCCCTCGCCCAGCGACGCCTCCACGCGCACGGCCGGCGGCAAGGCCCCGTGCAGCAGGTCCAGCGTCCGCCGCGCGGCCCGGTTGACCTCGGCCCGCCGCGGCGTCGCCCGCTGCTGCCGGCTGAACGACAGGAGCTGGCCGGCCAGGCTCGCCGCCTGTTCCCCGGCCTCGGCGATGCGCCGCAAGTCCCCATGCACCGGGTGGTCCGGCGGCAAGCTGCCGTGCGCCACGTCCGTCAGGCTCAGCACCACGGTCAGCAGGTTGTTGAAGTCGTGGGCGACGCCGCTGGACAACCGGCCGATCAGCTCCAGCCGCTGCGAGCGCTGCAGGTCCTGCTCCAGCTGCCGTTCGCGCGTCATGTCCACCATCAGCGTCGTCGTCCCGACCACTTCGCCGCTTTGCCAGCGCGGCTGGACGATGGCCAGTGCGGTCTTTACCGATCCGTCTTTGGCGTTATAGCGGTACTCCACGCGGCGCGGCCGGCCGTCGAGGGCCTCGACGGCGAAGGCATGCACGCGCGGCAGGTCGTCCGGGTGGACGAGGCGCGCCCACGCCGACGGCTCGGCGATTTCCTCCATCTTGAATCCGGTGACAGCGCCCACCGCGGGGTTGGCGTACTCGATGCGCAGGCGCCGATCCGCTTGGACCAGCATCAGCGGCATCGACTCGATCAGGCCGCGGTATTTCTCCTCCGACAGCCGCAGCACCTCTTGGGCCTGCCGGTACGCCGTGACGTCGGACAGGGTCGTCACCACCCCGGCCGTAGCGGCGCCGCCGGTCAGCGGCATGGCGTTGACGAGGAGCCAGCGCGCGTCGGACGGCCGGCCTTCCCCCCCGCCCCCGCCCTTTCCCGCCAGGGGGGAGGGAGAAGCCGGTCGCAGGCCCAGCACGAAGTTCCGCACCGGCCGGCCCATGCGCAGCACCACCTGGACCGGATGCTCCTCGTCGGGCAAGGCCGAGCCGTCCTCGCGCAGGTAGGACCAGGACTCGCCCAGCGGCGTCTCCCGCATTTGCTGCGGCGTGCGGCGGAGCAGGGCGCAGGCGGCGGCGTTGCAATCGACGACGGCCCGGTTGCGGTCCTGGACGATAAGGCCTTCGCCCATCGTCTCGACGACCGTGCGCAGCCGGCCCTCGGTATCGCGGCGGGCGGCCTCGGCCTGGTGCAGCGCCGTCAAGTCCTCCAGCACCCACACGGCCGCGTCCGTCTGGCCCGGCCCGCCGAGGCGAACCGGCGCCGCCCAGGTGACGAGCGGCACGCGCCGGCCGTCCGGCCGGTGGACGACGATGTCGTCGCGCATGGCGGTGGCGCCGCGGCGCAGCGCCTGGAAGACGGGCAGCTCCTCCACCGGATACGGCGATCCATCGGGTCGGTGAAGGTGGTAGACCTTGGAAAGGTGCTCCAGCCCGGCCGCCGGTTCCTCGCGCCGGCCCAGCAGCTGGCGGGCGCGGTTGTTGACCAGGATCGGGTGGCCCGTCGGCCCCTGCACGAAGAAGACGCCGGCCGGCAAGTTGGCCACCAACGCCTGGAACATGCTCGTGGTGCGGCGCAGGTCCACCGCCATCGCCCGCTGTTCCGTCACCTCCATCACGACGCCGTCCCAGCCGAAAAGGCGGCCCTCCGCGTCGAACTGCGGCGCCAGCACGTCGCGGACCCAGCGCGCGGGAATGGGAGTGGCGTGCTTTCGCGGCGCCGCAGGGGCCGCGGGTCCGGGCGCCGGGGCGATACGGTACTCACACGCCACCGGCTCCTTCTGCCGGGCCAGCTGCGCCAGGGCGGCCAGCACCACCTCGCGGTCGTCCGGGTGAACGCGGTCGAGCCAGCGGCGATGGTCGCCGAGCAGCTGCTCGGGCGGGCAGCCAAGCAGGGCGCCGCTGGCGTCGCTGACCAGCGTCACCTCGGCCGTGGGGCGGTCTCCGCCGGGAAGAATGCGGCCGCTGTAGACGACGACCGGCACGTGGGTGACCACCTGGCGGTAGCGCCTCTCGTTGATGCGCAGCCAGCCGGCTGCGGCGGCGGCCAGGAGGCCCGCGCCGGCCAGCGCCAGCAGGTTGCCCTGGATGAGGTAGGCGAAGGGCGGCGGGACGGCGAACAGCGGCGTGAGGACGCACAGGGGCAGGGCGGCGGCCAGGCCGGTCGTCAGCACGCCGCCGCGCTGGCCCTGGCGCAGGCTGGCCCAGACGACCAGCAAGAGCGGCGCCCCCCACGGCTGCCATCCCTCCAACTCGTGCCGCCCATACGTGCAAGCCAACACCAGGGCGAGAAGGCCGGCCCCCAGCGCCAGGCCGGCGATCTCAACGGCGTCGCCGCGCGTCAGCCGGTCGGCCCCGGCGTGGCCCACGGCCGCGGTCGGCTTTTCGGACACCACCTCCGGCGGGACCAGCCCGCGCCGCACAAGCCAGGGCGTCGCGGCCGTCAGCAGCGGCGGCGCCACGGTCAAGAGGCCGAGCGAGCGGCCGAGCCAGATCTGCGCCAGCCACGATCCGAAGTCAGCCCAGCGCTCCAGGACCGCGCAGGCCAGACCGGCGCGGGCGCCGGCGAAGGCCGCGGCCGCCAGCCCCGGCACGACCAGGACGAACAGGACGGCCGAGCGCGGGTCGATCAGCGCGCGGGCGCCGCCCAGCCGCCGGTAGGCCCACCAGGCCGCCAGCAGCTCCGCCGTCCCCAGGACGGCATCGCCCACGGCGAGGATCGGAGGATACAGATCCATTTTGCCGGGGAAGGCGGCGACGAGGAGCAGGGCCTGGAGCGCGGCGGTCAGCCGGGCCGCGAGGACCAGCCATCCGGCGCGGCCCGAACCACGCGATGAGGACCAGACCCAGGCCGGCGGCCGGCGCCCACAGGCCGTGGAACTCACCCCAGGCGGTCAGGCTGCCGGCGTGCAGCAGGACGAGCGCGGCCGCCGCCAGAAGCGCGAAAAGGCGGCGCGAAGGAGGATAAAAGCGATCGCCAAGAGCGGGTAATGGCAAGCCGGGCGGCGGAGGCGCGATCCGCACGGCGAGAGGGTCGGTTTCGGCAGGCGTCGCCATCCGCATGGCCGTACCCAGCGTCTCTCTGCTCCCCCCCGTTAAGATCCCCTGCCGGCGCGACGAGTCCGCGCGCAACTCCTGGGCCGCGTTGCATCCCGGACGGGAGAGGAACCGCCCGGAGAATCCCGCGGGGTGATGAAAACGAGTCACCATAGCTTACGTCACTCCGCACGCCGCCTCAAGCGCCGGCGCGAACTTGGGGAGAGTTTTCCGCTCCCGCGCCCGTGGGCGCCAAACCGTGCGCCTAACGGCTCGCCCTTGACGCACACTTAAGTTGTTGGCGGGTCTGAGTTTTCCGGGCCTCGCGGGCTTTGCTCAAAAACGGCCCGAAATGGGCTAGTTTTTGTGCAAATGGGGGAGTTTTTGTGCAAGGTGGACGGCTCACGCCTTGTCTGGCGGCGAGAGGTTGCGGAGCAACCATTCGCCGCTCTCACGCACCAGCGCCTCGGCTTCCGTGGACGTAGCAGTCGCCATGAAGCTCATCCAGCTATCCCACTCGAAAAGAACCTTAACGCCATCCGTCCGGTGTTCCCAGTTGAGAAATTCGATCAGGTTCAGCGGATTCCCCATTGGTGTAAGACCGAGCGCGGCCGCAGCCTCCCTGCAAACCGATGCGAAGTGGTTCCGGGGAACGAAATCCGTCGAAAAGGTTAGACGCCCGCTGGCGTCCCGCCAGAACGGCCGCGCCGTCATCGTGATTCCTCCGGTTGCTGAAAGCGGATAGAGGCGATGGTTCTATTGCAAGAGGCCATTTCGCTTGGGGTTTGGCACGCGCCGGGTCGATTTCCTGGCCGCAGACGGACGGCGGGCCGGCGTCGGCCCGGCCGCGCCGCCGGCCGGCCGGGCCGTGTCCGGCAAGAGGCGGCGGCCGGGCCGTTCGGATCGACTTTGCGGCCTGTGCCGGATGCTCCTGCCCGTCCGTGAGTGCGATGCCGGCCCGGCGGCCGCCGCGGTCTGGCCCCGGCCTGCTGCACGCCCCATCATAGACAGGAACAGGCCCGCGGCTCGCCCCGGCCGATCCGGTGCGCCGCAGGCCGTTGGGCCACTCGTCCGCGTGGGGAGGCTCGCATATGCACACGCGCTTCCGCAGCCCCGTCGGCGTCCCGGCGGCCGCCCTCCTGCTCGCCTTCCTCTGGACCGTCGCCGCCTGCCGCGGCCAGCTCCAGGAGCGGCCCGGCAACTCGACAGACGACCCCGTCGCCGTACCGCACGACCTGTCCGGCTGCTCCATCAAGAACCCCCGCGTGCGCGTGGTCCACACCACCGACCCCGCCCTGGCCGGCGGCTCGATGTACCTCCAGCAGGCGGACCCGTGGCTCGGCTACCAGTGGGGCCGCAGCCTCACCCAGCGCGAGTTCCGCGAGCGCGACGGAGTCTACGGCGGCGCGGGCAAGCTCGATGGCCCCCTACTGGCGGACGGCAAGACGCGCATGATGTCCCGCGGCCACGTCAACTCCTGCGCCATCTGCCACAACACGCCCTACCGCGACGGCGGGGCCGGCGCCACGATGGCCAAGAACGGCGGCGACGGACGCAACACGCCCCACATGTTCGGCGCCGGCCTCGTGGAGATGATCGGCCAGCAGATCCGCCTCCAGGCCCTCGCCATTGCCGACGACAACCGCGACGGCTGGATCAGCCCGGAGGAGGCCAAGGGCAAGCGCTGCGTCCTGCACAACCTGCCCGAGGGCGTCGAGGGCGACCGGGCCGAAATCGACTACGGCTCGTTCGAGGATCTGGACGACGACGGCAAACCGGACCTCAACCCGCTCTTCTCCATCATCTACGTCGATAAGGACGGAAAGCGGCTGGCCCAGGCCAAAGACCTGCGTTCGCCGGGCGTGGCCGGCTACACCTTCGAGGTCCAGTGCTTCGGCTTCGGCCATCTGGCCGAGCCGGGCAACCCGCCGGTCTCCACTACGCTGCGGTCGTTCATCGCCACGCCCTTCGACATCCACATGGGGCTACAGGCGTTCGACCCGACGACGCTGGACGACCCGGACGGCCGCGGCTTCTCCAAGGTCTCCAACGCCGGCTGCCAGCAGTGCGTCACCGCGGCCGGCAAGGACCGGGGACGCAAGCGCGGCCCGACGGGCATCAGCCTTGACGACCCCGACGGCGACGGCTACTGCGAGGAGATCAGCGAGGGCGACCTCGACGTGGCCGAGTGGTACCTGCTCAACCACCCCGCGCCGGGCAGGGGCGAGGTCACGGCCGGGGTGCGGCGGGGCGAGGCGCTGTTCAAGCAGGTCGGCTGCGCCGCCTGCCACGTCGCCGACTGGCATCTGCGCCGGCCGACGCGGACGCGAGGGACTACACCCACCGCTACGCCGGCGACCGGCGCTTCTTCGAGCTGCAAGTCGCCTACAACCAGAAGACCGAACGGCTGGAGGGGAAGCTGGTCTACCTGGCGGATCGCAAGGGCGGCCGGTGGCTGCCCCGCCGCGGGGCGTACACCGTCCGGGGCATCTACACCGACTTCAACTACCACGACCTGGGCGCGGACTTCTACCAGGTCCAGTTCGACGGCTCGGTCATACGCAAGTGGCGGACCTCGCCCTTGTGGGGCGTGGGGACCACGGCGCCCTACGGCCACGACGGGGCCAGCCTGTCGCTCGACGACGTGATCCGGCGGCACGGCGGCGAGGCGCTGGAGGCCCGGAAAGCGTACACGGCCCTCGGCCCGGAGGACCGCCGTCGCGTCATCGACTTCCTGGAGAGCCTGGTGCTGTACCAGACGGATCGCCTGCCCTGCGACCTCGACGGCGACGGCGTCATCGCCGAGCATTTCATGGTGGCCGGCATGGACACCAGCTACGAGCGGTTCAACCCGGAGTGGCTGTTCAACGTGCCAGGGCGGATCGAGGGACCGGTCCTGAACCCCGACGGCGAGAAGGTCACGTCGTTCGCCCTGACGAACGTGCGGGCGGCCTACGGGCTGGACCTGAAGTACCTCAAGGACAGCGACGGCGACGGCTTCCCGGACGTCATCGACCCGGCCCCGTTCTGGAGGGGCTACAAGGACGGCGAGCATTGAGTACCCAACTGCACTAATGGAGAAAGTCCATGAACCGCACCTGGAGGACGCTCGGGCTGACGGGGATGCTGACCGTCGCGCTGGCGGCCTGCCGTGCCCGCGCCCAAGCCGGCGACCCGCCGAAGCCGGACGACCCGCGCCAGGAGCTGGAGCAGTTCCGGAGCGACACGATCCACAGCTTCCAGGCGGCCCAGAAAGACGTCGCCGCGTTGCGCGAGGAGGTCGCCCACCTGCGGAAAGACCTGGAAGAGCTGAGGAACGCCCGCCCGCCAGCGGTCGGCGTCCAGGGCGATCCCGCGTCGGGGGTCGAGGCCGCGCCTGGCGGCGCCTCTCCGGCGGCGCAAAAGGAAATCGACTCGCTCAAAGAGCAGGTCGCGCGCCTGCGGCAAGCCCTGGCCGACCTGCGCCAGTCGGGAGACGGGATCTCGCGGTATGGGCCGGCCGGAACCGGGGAGGAATTGCAGGCGGCCCGGAAGGAGGTCGAAGAGCTGAAGGACCAGGTCGCCCAGCTCCGGAAGACGTTGGACGGCCTGCGGGGCGCGCGGCCTGCTGAGAGCCGGACCTCGAATTACGGCCCGCCTGGGGACCCGGCCCCGTCGGGGACGGGCAGCATCGTGCTGCTGAACACCTACCCCGCGGACGTGACGATTGTGGTCGATGGGGAGGGCTACATCCTAGCGCCGGGTGAGCGGCGGGTACTGGCGGGCCGGCCGGCCGGGGCCTTCACCTATGAGGTCGTTGGGGTCCAGCCGCCCGTGCAGAGGACGCTGGCGAGCGGCGGTGCATTCCCGATCCACGTCCACCCCTGAACCGCCGGGCGGATTTGGGCGCCGGGCCGCAAACGAGTTGGCCCAAGCGCCGCCGGCCGGCAGTCGTCGCCGCCCCGGCCGCCAGCCAGGGCGGCGGGGGCGGCTGACTGCCGTGCTGTGGCCAAGCGGCAACCGTTCGGCTCACCCCTGCTCGATCGCGTTGCCAGCCTGATCGACCTTGCGGAACTCGTCCACCTTCTTGTGCAGCGTGTTGCGGTTGATGCCCAGCCGCCGCGCCGCCGTGACCTGGGTGCCGTCGCATTCCTGCAGCACGTGCTCGATCAGCTCGCGCTCGACGCCGCCGACGATGCGGCGATCGAGTTCGCCGTCCGGCAGGGTTTCGACGCCGAGCCGCACCAGCTGGCGGATGAGGCTTTGAAGATCGCCGCCGCCGGTTCGCGCCCGGAGCGGCCGCCACGGGCGGTCGAAACGCCCCGGCGGCGCCAGCAGGTCGGACCGCAACGGGCCGCCGCCGGCCAGCACCACCGCCCGCGCCAGGTAGTTCTCCAGCTCGCGGACGTTGCCCGGCCAGTCGTGGTCCAGCAGCATGTCGAGGAATTCGTGCGTCAGCTCCGGCGGGTCGCGGCGGTTCTCCTCGCTGTGCCGCTCCAGGAAGAACTGAGCCAGGACCGGCACGTCGTCGCGCCGCTCGCGCAGCGGCGGCAGGTAGATCGGCACCACGTTGAGGCGGTAATAGAGGTCGTCGCGGAACCGGCCCGCCTCGATCTCGTCCTCCAGATACTGGTTCGTCGCCGCCACGACGCGGATGTCCACGGTGCGCGTCTTGTGGTCGCCGACGCGCTCGTACTGCTTCTCCTGCAAGACGCGCAGCACCTTGACCTGGAGCTTGGCGCTCATGCTGGAGATTTCGTCGAGGAAGATGGTGCCGCCGTGGGCCGCCTCGAAACGGCCGTTGCGATCCTCGACCGCGCCGGTGAAAGCCCCTTTGACGTGTCCGAAAAGTTCGCTTTCCAGCAGGCTTTCGGCGAGGGCGCCGCAGTTGACGCGGACGTAATTGCCGTCGGCGCGGCGGCTGAGCTGGTGGACGGCGCGGGCGACGAGTTCCTTGCCGGTGCCCGTCTCGCCGACGAGCAGGACGCTGGCGCCGGTCGGCGCCGCCAGGCGCGTCAGCCGGTAGACCTGCGCCATGGCCGGCGACGCGCCGACGACGCCGGGCAATGGAGCGCAGGGATCGTCGGGGGGGGTGGGGATCGGCCGCATTCATCACCAGAGGACAGAGGACAGAGGACAGAGGACAGAAGACAAAGGACGGGGTCAGAGGACCGAGGTTGATTGCTGTCCTCTGTCCTCTGTCCTCTGTCCTCTGTCCTCCGGTTTCTTCTTGCCCCGCGCCGCCAGGAGCGCGGCCAGACGGTCGGCGGAAAGGCGAGGTTCGTCCAGAAGCAACGTATCCATCTCCTTTAGAATGTAGCCGCTGAGGTCGTCGCCGGTCCAGCCGACTTCCTGCAAGCGCCGGCCGATGCGCTCCAAACAGCGGTCGCGCAGCTTGGCGGTCTGGCGCGAGACGTTGCCCTCGTTGATGCCGAGGACGGTCGCCGCCTCGCGCTGGCTGAGGCGGTAACGGAGGCGGAGGCCGAGGATCAGCAACTCGTTGTCGGGCAAGTCGGCCAGCCATTCGCGGGCCGCCTGGCGGAACTCCTCGTGCCAGCGGTCGTCGCCGGCGGAGGGAAACGGCAGGTCGCGCTCGTCCAGGTCGTCCTCCGGCAGGGCGTGGCGGCCGCGGTCATGGCGGAGGTCGGAGAGGTGTTTATTCTGAAACACGCGGATCAGCCACGGGACGAGCGGCCGCTGGCCGTCGTAGCGGGCGAGGATGGGCGTCGCCCCTTCGCGTTCGCCGGCCAGGAGGAAGCCCCAGAAATCGGCGACGGCCTCTTCCTGCTTCTCCGGGTCGCGCGGGAACAGCCGCACGGCGCGGATGCGCAGGGCGTCGATGAGCAGGGCGTCGGTGCGGTTGGCGCGGGCGTGGAACAGGGCGCGCCAGCCCTCCTCCAGCCGCTCCAGGCAGGCGCAGGCCGTGAACCAGTCGAGGGCGTGCAGGTTGTCGATGAAGTCGTCCCACGACGGCTCGCGGCCCTCGCGGCCGCACTTGGCCCGGTACAGGTCGAAGGCGCAGCGCAGTGCCGCGCGAACACGTCGGCCGGCAGGCGCACCCGCGGCAGGCGCAGCCGGCAAAAGTGATAAAGCAGAGTCGCGTGGACGCTATTCATGCCCGCTTCTCACGGCGTTCACGGAGTGAACACTTGCACTTCGACCCGATCCGGCGGCAGCGGCTCGGTTTCCGGCGTCGGCGGCGGTTCGACGCCCATGCCGAGCGGCGTCACGGTGCGCGAGGAGAACCAGCCGGTCTTCTCGACGCCGTGCTGCGCCTTGAGGTAGTCGCACACGGCCGCGCTCTGCTGCCGCGTCAGCATCCGGGCCGATTTCGCGTCGGCCGTCTTCGGGTCGGCGTAGGCCACGATCACCACGTCGGAACCGGCGGCCTTCGTCTCCTCCAGCCACGGGGCGAGGCCGTCCAGCTTCGTCTTGCCCTCCGCCGTCAGCAGGGCCAAGCCCGGCTCGAACAGGTCGCCAGCCGCAAAAAAGCGCCTCTTGCGATGGAGATTATAGCGTTGGAGCAGGGCCGACGGGTCTTCGAGGTAGGCCCCGACGTAGGGCAGACGCTTCATCGAGTCGGCCGCGTCCCGCAGCGCGTCCGCCGCCCCTTCGATTTTCTGCAGCGTCTTCGTGCCCTGGCGCTCCATGTCCACGAAGGAGTCGAACGCCGCCGTGTCGGCGGCGAGCTTGCCGAGCGTGCCCTTGCCGGCCTGGACGCCGCTCACGGCCGAACCCACGTCGGCGAGGAGGTCGCTGGAATCGCCCTGCAACATCTGGTCCTCGGCCACGGGACCGGCCGCCGCGCCGGAGGCCGCCGCGCCCGGCTGGATCTCCAGCACCTTGCCGCCGACCAGGCCGTCGCTCGTGATGCGGACCACCGCGTCGGGCCGCAGCAGCCCGCGGTAGTCGCCCTTGATGAGCAGGCGCAGAACCACGGGATCTTCCATCCGCGCCGGCGGCACGACCTCCACTACCTCGCCGGCGTCCATGCCCTTGAGCCGCACGCGCGTGCCGACCTCGACGCCGCGGACCTCGCGGAAGGAGGCCCGGACGTGGAAGGCGCCGGAGCCGTACCAGCCGCGGCCGCCGATCAGGAACAGGCCGCCGCCGGCCAGCGCCAGGCCCCCGACCACCACCAGGCCCAGCAGCAACGCCCTCATCCCCGAAAGCGAATGCGACACAGGATGGACTCCTTGCAACCGATCCGATCCCCCGAGGCGGGCCTCATGGACTATTCGGATTCGCCCTCAAAGGCGGCATGGGAACGCCCGTCCCGCAGGCGCCCGACCGTCCACCGTATTATATGGGACGGTTCGGCCCACCCTGTCCGTCCGTCCCCCGTCGATGAAAAATCGCGCCGGCGCAGCTTTTTCATCTTTGCTTCTTTACCTCCCTTTCGTTTATCATAACAAGAGTTGCCACCATCCTGCTTTTCTTCCCGGCCCGACGAGGACCGGACCTGGCGCGGCGGAGATCCCTTCATGGCGTCCACGACAAGTTTCAAGCAGCAGTGCCCGAGCTGCGAGGCGATGGTTCCCATCCGCGATCCGGGCCTGATCGGTCGCAAGATCGACTGCCCCAAGTGCAAGTACCGCTTCGTGGTGGAGAAGCCGAAGGGCAAGCCCAAGGACGACGACGAGTCCTCCAGCGACACGCCGGCGCCGACCAAAAAAGCCACGAAGTCCGACGCCGCCAAGCCGGTCTCCGGCGCCCGGCGCCGGGCAAGAACGGGAAACTCGACGCCGTCGCCGCGGGCAAGTCGAAGACCAAGCCCGCCGTGCGGCGCCGCGACGAGGACGACGAGGACGAGGACGATCGTCCCAAGAAGAAGAAAAGCGGCGTCTCGATGACGGTTTGGCTGGGCGCCGGCCTGGGCGGGCTGGCGCTGCTGCTGCTGGTCGTCGGCGGCGTCATGCTCTTCGGCGGCGGTTCGACCGGCTCCTCCAAGCCCAGCACTCCCCCGCCGGGCGGCAGCGGGGGGCCGCCGATGACGCAGAACCCCGGGCCAGGCGTGAAGCCCGGCCCCGGCGACAACAAGCCGCCCACCGCGCAGTTCATCGCCGACGTGACGAACCTGCTGCCCAACGACGCGGAAACGGTCGT